>OZ220690.1:0-4800000 GCA_965116455.1 Candidatus Latescibacterota bacterium
GGGGCAGGCGGTCTGACTGGGTTGGCCTACACCTATCCGTGGACGGCGGATCTGGTGACCTTTCCCATGGCCTCGTGCGCCAATGGGCTGAAAATGGTCCACGAAGTTATCAAAGGCCGCAAGCGCGGTCTGTTCTGGGGCATGATGCTGGCGATTGTGGTGACCTTGGTGGGGGCGTATTGGATGATGATCTACCTGTCTTATAACTACGGCGGGCTCAATCTGCCGGGCTGGTGGTGGCAGAGTTCATCTAGCACTGGCCTGCGGTACATAGCCTCGATGATTCAGAGTCCCGCTACCATAGGGATCGGGGAGTGGTTTTTTACCGGCTTAGGCGCTGGGGTGATGTGGTTTTTGGTGACGTTGCAACAGCGGGTATTGTGGTGGCCGATTCACCCATTGGGTCTGGCCATCAGCGGCACGGTCTTCACCACCTCGGTGATGTGGTTTAATGTCTTCTTGGCTTGGTTGATCAAGAGCTTGGTGCTAAAGTACGGTGGGGTGCGACTCTACCGGCAAACCCGCCTGTTTTTCATCGGTATGATCTTGGGGGCTTTTGTGACGGCTGGAACCTGGCTGGTGATTGATTACTGCACCGGCATGGTGGGCAATTTGTGGCAGTATATGTTTTAGTAGACCACCGCAATGAGACCGCTATCCCTGGTCGTCCCGCGGTCCGCGTCCAAGCGCACTTGGAACAGATACAATCCCGGCGCGACCACGGAGCCATCATCGTCGCGACCGTCCCACGGCCGCAGGTAGTGCCCGCTGCTTTCCCGACCGCTGTAGAGCCTCCGCACCGAGCGACCCGATAGGTCGAAAATTTCGACCTCCACCGCGCCGGCGTCCGCCAATCTCAGCAAGGTGTATGCAATTTCTGTGCGGTCGTTGATGCCGTCTCCATTGGGCGTGATTACCGGCGGTTGCACGGCCACCTGCTGCAAGAGCGGACCATCGAGCTGGACGCCCACTGAGAGTTGGTCGCCATCTAGCCGAAAGGTGGCATTTCCAGGCACTATTTGCTGCGCCACTTCCCCGGGCCGCTCCGAGTCGAAGACTTGGCCGGCGAACGACGTGCCGAAGTGAAACACCTGCGCCTGAAAGAAAACCTCCACGAGTTTCTGGTTGTCTGCCGCCTCCATCCGCGGCAGCGCGAGGGCTATCCGCTCTGCCGCGACGGCTGCCTCTACCTCTAGCCACTCCTCGTTTATCCGCACCGAATCGACCGCGGCAAAGCGTCCTGTGGTCTCCACTACTAGGCTATCAAACCCGCTCGTCGCTGGACTCAACTCTGGCAGCAAGGCATACACAAACGGCGTCACGGCTCCCGGGACCGCGTGTTCGGGCCAGACCTCGCCCACGATCTGGCCGCTGAGCGGGGGCTGAGTTACCCGGAACTCTACGAAATCGACACCGCCGCCGTGGAATCCCTTGGGCACGAACCCGACCTGCACTTGCATGAACTGGCGGGGGCTCGGGGAGACGATGGCGGCGCTGGTGGCGCTGGGGTACGGACCGGACCATACACTCCAGTTGTCGAGATCCGCGGTGATAGGGGGTTGACCGCCCCGGAGTTTTTCGTAGTCCGTCTGGGTCATGGGCGCACCCCCTGGAGTGCGAAAGCTGATCTCGTCTCCGCGACCGGTGTAGCGCCAATAGCGGTTGGGATCTGGATCGCGACCGCTGCGGGTGCGGACATTAACTCTGGCGTCGGGATCTCTGAACCCGGACCAGCGCAAGGGCCCTATGGTGGCGGGTGCGCCTAGGTCGAAAATTCGCGACTGGAAGGTCGCCTCCGGCACGAACCCCTCGCCGTACACCTCAAATTCGGCGATTTCCCAAGAGAACCAGTCCCCGACTTTGGATCTAGAGGAGTGCACGTTCAGTTGGAGCCGATCGACGATGCGGCTGGGGAAGGTCAAATCCACTATTGGGTGCGTATTGTTCGACACCAACCGAATCACCTCGGCACTGCCCTTTTGGTCGGAAACGGCCAGCCTGAATTTTTCGATGATGTACCCAGTGGATTGAGGCGAGGGATAAAAGCGGACTCGGTTCACTGGAAAGCGTCCGCCGAGATACATAGTTAGCTGGTTGCCCATGCCCCGATGGGCCGCATCCGTATCGCGAAAGGCGGTCGTGGGATCCCCGTCAGCCGTCCAGTCGGTAATCTCCGTCTGTGGCTCGACGTTGGGGTACTTTTGGCCGCGCGGGCCGCCTCCTCTGGCAATGGCCATGAGCGACAGGTTTTCATCTGGCCGGACCCGTATGGGAGCAATCTGCCCGTCCGCTAGGATGAGGCCATCCCACACTCCGTCTGTGCCCTGAGATGCCTCCTCCCAACTCAGTTGCACCAGATCCACGCCTTGGGGAGGTGGAGATAGGTCCTGGTCGCCGATTCGGTAGATGGTCACGCCCATACCCGAGGACAGAACCAGTGCGTTCGCCGCCAAGGCGAGAGTAAAGAGGCGTCCTTTTGCGTACTTCATGGGGTGAGATATATCAATCCTACATTATTCATAAGATAATCCGCAGATGGACGCAGACGGACGCAGAACATCTCGCGTTGATCGAGAAGATCAATAAGCCACGTACACCGCACGGACCAAAGCGGCCTCCACATCCACATCTGCATCCGCTTCTACTTCCACGCGCAACAAATACACCCCCGGTGGCACGGGTGTGCCCGCATGGTCCACGCCCGGCCATGCTACTTCGTACAGGCCGCTTGCCCGAGCGCGCTCCTCCTCCAACCCCCACACTTGGCGACCCGACAGATCGTACACCGATACTAGCACCGACTGCGCCCCGTCCATGCGCAACACCTCAAAGTGCAACGTCGCGGCTTCATTGACCCCATCCCCATTGGGCGTCACCACCTGTGAGCTGAGTTGCAGACCGGACAGACCGATTCGACCCTCCGGTGCCAGCACCCGCAATACTTGGCTCTCTACCTCCTCCAGCACATCACCGGCTTCCACTCGCTGCCAAGCCCCCGAATTTTCGCGGTTGCCTACCCGGCCGGCAAACGAGACGCCGTGACCAAAGAGCGTGGTGGATACCTCCAGGGCCATTACCTCGTTGCGCGCGATCACCTCGGGTAGCTGCACCCACAGCGAATCGTCGCCTGTCTGGCGCACCGCCACCGCCGACAGATCGACGGACTGGCCGCGCCCCTCGGCCACTTCGGCCCCAGGGCCGAGACGGATTCCCCGCAGGGTCAGCGGCACTTGGTTCGAGTTGATGAGCAGCACCTCGTCAATGCCTGGATCTGTGGATCTTTGTTCCGACCGCACGAAAAAAGTCAGCGGCACTTCCTCGCCCAAGCGCTCTACGTGTACCGGATAGACCTCGCTCCACGCCCGCTCCACCCACGGCTGGGCAAAGCGCACTTTGAGTTGCTCTAGCAGAGCAAAGCGGTCTGGATAATCGCTGAACAACTTGACCTGTGCCTTCAGGAAGCGGCGCGGGGAAGGCGAAGTGACTTCTTCGCCGGAGGCCGTATGCGGCTGGCTCCAGCTACTCCAAGTCTCTTCGTCGACGACGACCTCCTCGGTCGTGGGGCCTCGGAGGGCGGCGATTGTTTTGTTGTATTTTTTCTCCGTGATCTCGGTGCCGTCTTTTCTGAAGTAGTGGGTGATGGTTTTGATTTTTTCTCCGGTGCGGGTGGCTACCTCAATGCGGGTGTCGGGCGGGGTTTGGCCCTGCCAATGGAGGGTCGTCAGGTTTCTGGAGTTGCCTAAGTCGATCAGGGGCGATTCCAGCACCACCTCGGGCTGATACCCCTCGCCGAAGACCATAAACTCTCCCATCGAGGACTGCGAGCCACCTAGATGGACTAGATAATCGAAGATGAGGAAGCGGCCCTTGATCAACTCGAATTGCAACTCCTGCCATCTGCGCTGGCTTTTCTCCGGCCGGTGGGCTACCTGAGTCCACGCTAGGGTTCCGTCTGGAGCCAGCGAGCCGTCCGACACCTTGGCGCGGTACGAGCGCAGCGTGCCACTGGGATTGGGCGGATGGGCAGTGAGGATCTGGATGCGGTCGATCCAGTAGAGCGAGCCCAGATCGAAAACCGTCCGGCGCTCCCGGTTTGAGGCCTCGGCGGTGTACCCGCCTTGGAAGTTGTAATAGGTCGCGTAGTCGCCGTCGACGCTCTTGCCGAGATTGCTGCCATCCGCCTCTATGACACCGCCCCGTGGCAGCAGGCCTAGGGCGATGTTTTCCCCCACAGTGCGGACCTCGAGCTCGGCGAGGCGGGGCTGTTCCCGGCGGTAATAGCGGATTGAGCCTTGTTCGGACGGGTCGAGCAACTGATAGGTCGCTTCGTCGAGACCCCACTCGCGCCCCGAGCGGCTGCGGCCGAAGTACTCCACATCGCCCTGCGCGGACGCGGACAGGGATTGGTACGCCTCTAGATCAGCCACTTCCTCGGCCTTGCCTAGGCGGCTGTCGGTCATCACTACCTGAATGAAGCGCACGGCATCCCCGGTAAAGGATGAGTCGGCTGGGGAAAAGGGACTCAGCTCGAAGGTGAATTCCCGCTGGTCGAGATTCGGCCGCCTAGTCCGGCCAACGAGGTGGTAGTCGAGATTGTCGCTGGCACCTAGGCGGGCATCGCCGTTGGCCGCTAGCACCCGGAAGTGGTAGAATGGATCGCCCTGACCTTCCTCGGCAAAGCGCAGGACAATGCGCGTGGCCGGCACCATCCGCCCGAGGTCAATGACTACCCACCACCGATCCGGTGGATCGTCGAGATTTGGTTGCCAATAGGTCGAGGGGTCGCCATCGAGGATGTTGGCGGCGGTGTTGGCGTTCGACCCGGCAGCGTGGATGCCCCCCTTTTCTTCGTCGTCCGCAGCTCCGAGTGGAAAGCGATGGGCATCGAGGCTGGCATTGATGTCCCGGGCCACGAAGTGGGGTCGGACGCCCTGGTCGTCGAAGTCGATCGTGCCGACGGGGAAGACCCATTGCTGCCACGCGTCCTCGCCCTCGGTGATGATCTGGTCACCGCGGATTACATAGCCGTCCTGGGCGGCGACTGCACCACACCCGAGCACAGTAGCTAGCAGCCAGATCGCGCAATATCTATGTAGCATGGTGCACCTCTTCTATTCTAGGCCTGCGTAGAAGGAGAGAAAGACGAGGCTGCCCGTCTTGATCTCGGACTTCCTACCGAGGCGCGCAAAACGGTCCCGGTCGTAGCGCAGGCCGAACTGCATGATCGAGCGATAGCCCACGTAGGTCCCGTAATTGGTTAGTTGCAACGCCAGAATTGTCTGGCGCGCATCGCCCGTGCGCATCCCCTCTTCTAGGGCATGTTCGTCCGCCCGCAAGTCGGTGGTGAATACCTGCTCCAGCCCCGTCTCGATCCACGAGCGCTTGAGGATGGGGAATTTGACGCTGAGGGACAGCATCTGCTTCCACCACTGACGTTCCTCCGCCTCCTGTAGGTAGGGTACGTCCGAGAAGAACTCGTTTTTGAGGCGCGGTCGGATGTGGATCTCGCCGATGTCGAAGCCGTAATCCGCCTTGTTGATCAAGCCGACAAAACGCGCATTGCGCCGCGCGCCGCGCGCGTCGAGTACTGGTTGTTTGTCGCGCTGGTGGAGGAATTCGTACTTGAACTTGTTGGACAGATGCAGGGGCGCTAGGCGCGTGTAGTCAAAGCCCAGCCATAATGTATTGATCCAAGTGTTTTGGGCCGGTAGCACGTCTTCCACTGTAGCCTGGGGATCGCGGAAGAATTTTGGCGCGGCAATGCGGTCGTCGGCTATGTTGTCGCGGACTTTCTTCACGTGTTCGAAGATGCGCAGTCGGCCCAAGGCGGCCCAATCGCGCTCAAAGGTGAAAAGCCCGTACGCCACCTCGCTGCGCCGGCCCGAGGACAGCAGCCACTGCCGCGTCTGCCCCGCGGTCAGGCGCACCTGGGGCAGCACGTCGACTCCGCCGTACACATTGTAGCCTCGGTGGTCCCGGTCGTAGGGATAATCCGGGTCGGCGTCGTCTTCAAAGCGGTCGATCCAACCGTTGTTGTTGAGATCGATACCGAAGAGAAATTCCGGCCGGTCGACGCTGAAGCGCAGGAAGGGCTCCTCGTAGTCCGCAATCGAGTTGCGGCGCGCTGGGTTGTCGTTCTGGTTGAAGTCGGAGATGAAGTCGCCGTTTTCGTCCCAACCGGGGAATACGGCCGGATCGGCCGCTCCTTCGCCGGCCTGGCTGCCGCTCAGCGATATGGACTGCCAGCGGCGCTTCTGATCTGGAAAGCGATCTTGGTCGTCGTTGTCGTCGACGTAGTCGTAGAAAAAGGTCTCCTCGTCGGCGAAGTCGGTCCTCCCGTTGGTCTCTGTCGTGAAGACGCTCGTGGTGTACTCTGGATCCATGCTGAACGCTTCGAGGTGAAAAAACCAAGGGGAGCGAATCTGCGACAGATTGACCATCCATGCATTCGCCCGCTGCGCGGCGGTCCGATGGGTCTCCAGTAGCGGGCTGGGATATTGGACAAAGCGGTGGTTGACGTTCATTTCCGCGTACAGATTGAAGCCCCACAATTCATTGACCTCCACGGTGAAACCAGCGATCTGATTGGCCGTGGGCAGGCCGTAATCGAAACGCACGATGCGCCGATTGGAGGTGTCCTTGACGTTGCTCGGAGCGCTTTGCACCGGCAGGAAGACCGGTTGGCCTTCTATATTGGTCTGGCGGTCCGAGGTGATCTCGACTCGGTAGTCGTTGGCCAGCACCAATTCGAAGCGCACCTCGGCGAGGGAATCGACCGTAGTGGGTGATATGGTGGGATCGCCATCGACTTGCACAATTCTCGCCGCGGCCAAGGTCTCTAGGTTGTAGCGCAGGGTCATGCGCTCGTTGCCGTCGGCCACGGGAAACCCGTCGCGCAACTGGCCGCCCGTCCGCACCGGGGTATAACCGACTTGGGTGCTTTCCCAAGTGTGGCCAGTGACATCCTTGAGGATGGCGTTCTCGGCGAAGAGAATGGCCCCACCCTCGCCGTCTTCGGGCGAATCGTCGCCTAGGCGGATTTCCACGAAGGAGACGGCGTTGGCGGCCTGATCGGTGGTGAGAAAGCCTTTGAACATATTGCCCGAAAAGCGCTCCAAGGTGGCGCGGCTGTTGTGGGTGTTGACGTAGGTGCCGCCGAAGGTGACGTGGTCGCCGACTTGGACGGTCGCCCGCCCGGCTTTCAATTCCGTGGCATTGGTGAGTCCCACGCCAAAGTCCGAGGTGGCCACCAGCGGCGCACTGACGCGCGAGAGGAGTATGGTCCCGGCGTAGCGGTCCGCCAGATAATCGAACTGGATGCCGTTGAAGACGGCCTTGTTGAACGTCATGGGCGTGAGGGTAGTGCGCATCTCGTTGCCGATGGTCAGAGCGTAGCGATATTGTCCCTTGGCATCGGAAGAGATGATCAAATTCTGGAAATTGTTGCCATAGAGCGGGGATTTGAGCAGGCTGTTGCCCTCCGAGGCCCGGGGTTGTTCTTTCCTCGCCTCGTAGATCAACCATCCGTGCATGACGCGGCGGCCAAACAGATCGTAGAAGTAGTCTCCTTCCAGATCCGGCTGCAGGTAGCGCAGGTAGAAGTCCTTGGCGTAGTTGGTGTACGACCATTGGTTTAGGCGGTATTCGCTGTAGAGTTCTTGGGGCAAGTACCATTTCTGCACCCGGGGATCGAGAGCATAGGAGAGGATACTGGGCCCCCTGGTCGGGTATTGCACGTCTTCGCCGTGCCCCTGCCCTAGGCGATTGCCGTAGTCCTGAGCGCCGACGCTGGTCCCAGCGATCGCCAGTAGCGCAAGTGTGGAGATTGTCTCGCGTAGCATGGCTCAACCCTCGGCTAGAGGCCGGCGTAAATCGTGATAAAGGTGGTGAAACCCGTCGCCTGCCGATCCCCCAGTTCGAAGACGTCGTCAGCGCCTGCCACGGCCCTCTTGTTCACCACTTCCAGACTTCTGCGCTCGTACAGAAAACCGAGTTGGGTGACCAACTTGTAGCCCAGGTAGTTGGTGGTATTGGTGGTCTGAACCGCCAAGATAGTCTCGCCGAAATCGCCGGTTTCTACTCCCTCGGCCTGCGACTCTACCAGTTCGTCCTCGTCGGCTCGCAACTCCCATTTGAAACTCTGTTCCAAGCCGGCTTCTAACTGAGTGTGCGGCATTAGCGGCAGACGGGCGATGAGAAAGAAAGTCGGCGACCACTGTTTGCGATTGTCTTCTGTCTTGAGAAAGGGCTGATCCATTAGGTACTCGCTCTTAACTCGCGGCAGGAAATTCACGCCCAGTAGGTTCAGCGAATACGCGGCTTTGTTGATCAGGCCGAAAAAGCTCGCGTCCTTGCGGGCGCTCTGCTCGGCCAGAACGTCCTCCGCGAGCAACTGGCGCAGGACTTCGTACTTGAGCTTGTTCTCCACCTTTAAAGAGGGGACACCCGTATAGTCGAATCCCAGCCACAGGGTATTGATCCAAGTGTCCTGCGCTGGCAGGATGTCCTTGACGGGCAATTGCGGCCCTTTGAAATAGGGTAGAGGCGCGATGCGGTCGTCGGCGATGTTGTCGCGCGCCTTTTTCAGGAAGTCGAAAACCCGGATGCGCCCAAAGCCGGCGATGTCCCGGTCAAAGGTGAAAAGCGCGTAACTGGTTTCGTTGCGCTGATTGGCGGACAGCAGCCACTGCCGAGTGCGCCCCACGGTCAAGCGCGCTTCCGGCGTCAAGTGGATGCCGCCATACGCATTGTACCCTCGGTGGTCTCGCTTGTAGGGGAAGTCGGGCTCCTCGTCGTTTTCAAAGCGGTCGATCCAGCCGTTGTTGTTCAAGTCGATGCCGAAGAGGAATTCGGGGCGATCGCTGTGGTAGCGCAAAAAAGGCTCTTCGTAGTCGGGAATCTGGTTTTCCCGCACCCTATTGTCGTTCTGGTTGAAGTCGTTGATGAAGTCGTTGTTCTCGTCCCAGCCCGGGAAAATCTCCGTGTCGGGGCCAATCTGGTTTGAGCGACTCCAGTCGGGGATGCGGTCTTGGTCGTCGTTGTCTTCGACGAACTCGAATAACCTAGTCCTAGTCGAGTAGTCAAAAGATCCCCGTTGGTCGCTGAGAAAAATATTGGTCGCATAGTGCCGTTCCATGCTGAAGGCCTCGCCATACGCGAACAAGGGATATTCGCTCCTCGACATATTGACGATCCAGGCCTCCGCCCGCCTAGCGGCCGACTCGTGTTCCTCGTTCAGCTCACCTAGAGTAGAATTGGGATACTTGCGGAACTGGTGGTTGACGGCGTATTCGGCATAGGTGTCGAACCCCAGTAGATTGGTCGTCCTCAGATGAAAGCCGAAAATTTGATTGGCTGTGGGCAGACCGTAGGCGAAGCGCACCACCTGCTGGTTTGAGGTGTCGCGCACATTGCCGTCGGCCCGGGCGATCTCCAGTGGATGGGGGGTTTCGTTGTTGTCGAGCTGGTTGTTCGAGGTCATCGATACCTTGTAGTCGTTGGCCAGCACTAACTCGAAGGTGACCTCGACGATGGTCGCCGGATCGGGTCCCTGGTACGAGCGGTCGGAGAAATCGTAGATCAGGCGGATGCTCTCATCCCCGTCGGCGGCGAGAAAACCCTGCCGTTGAAAACCGCCTTGGATGAGGGGGACAAAGTTGATCTCCTTGCCGGTGACGGTCTCGCGACCGAGGGTGGCGAAGTCCTCGACCGATGTGATGATGATATTCTGCGAGAACAGCGCGGCCCCGCCCTCGCCGTCTTCAGGCGAGTCGTCTTCGAGTACGATTTCGATCTGATTGATGGCGGTGCCGTTCTGGTCGACGGTGAGATCGCCCCTGAAGCGACTGCCAATAAAGCTCTCCAGCAGGGTGTTGGAGTGATGGGCGTTGAGGTAGGTGGCGCCCACGGAGACGAAGTCGCCGAGTTGGCCGGTGAACTGGCCGCCGACGAAGTCGGTGGTATTAGTTATGCCCGTCACCCCAGCGCTAGTAGGGGGATTGGGGTTGCTGATGCGCGACATGAGGACTGTGGTTTGGTACTTGTCCGAGGCGAAGTCGGCCTGGATGCCGCTGAAGGCAGGCTTCGAAAAAGTCAGAGGCGTCAAAGTCGTGCGGATGCGGTCGCCGATAGTCACGGCGTAGTGGTACTGGTCCTTGGTGTCCGAAGCGATGAGGACGCGGTTGAACCAACGGCCGTAACGACTGTCTTTAAAAACCGTGCTGCCGAACTCTGCGGGCTGTTGTCGGCGCATGTCGTAAATCAGCCAGCCCTGCGTGACGAAGTTGCCGTACAAGTCATAGAGGTAATCGCCTTCGAGGGCCGTGGATACGTAGCGCTGGTAATTGTCGCGCGCGTAGTTGGTGTACTCCCACGTCTGCCAGCGGTACTCGTTGTAGAGTTCTTGGGGCACGTACCAGCGCTTGACCGTGGGATCCAGCGCGCCAAAGAGCACGCCCGGTCCTCGAGGCTCGTACGAGACTCGCCCCCCGCGCTGCACCCCGAGGCGAGTGCCGTAATCCTGCGCCCAGACCTCATCTAGGCACGCCAAGAGTAAGCCGCCCGCCAGCAGGTGAGTCAACCAGTGTTGCATAGAAAATCCCTCCACAGGTATCGCCTTTACGTCGGCGAGAACTTGGGTGCGTCCCGTCTAGGTTGCGCTGAAATTTTAATACACCACCCCAACGACCCCGGTCTTTGCGTCAGAGCCCGCATTGGTGTCGAGGAAAACGCGGAATAGATAGATGCCGGGCGGCACTGCGTTGCCGTGCGAATCGATTCCGTCCCACGAACTCGAGAAGCGGCCGCTCGCCCGGTCGTCGGCGAAGGCGGCGATTGCGCGGCCACTCAGATCATAGACCTCAACCCTCAGCGGGGCGGCCACGCCCAGCCGCAGCACATCGTAGTGGATGACCGTGACCTCATTGACTCCGTCCCCGTTGGGCGTAAAGGTCGGGGGTACTGCCCGGATCTGGCCGAGCAGCGAGCCCTCTATGGCCGTGCGCACCGAGAGGCTATTATCCACCAAGGTCAGGTCTTCGCTGCCCACCGGGCGCGGATCCACATCATCTGGCGCTAGCTGGGCGACGTTGCCTGGTACGGCTTGCTGGGGTAGCGGGGTGTCTTCTGGGCTCGCCGGGTCCGCGAGCCAAGCGCGGCCGGCAAAGGTCTGCCCGAACCTCAGAACCGAGGTCTTGAAAGTGATCTTGAGCAGATCGCCATTGGTCAATTCCGGGAAACCGACGACGACGCGACCGTCCGCCGCGCTCTCGATACTGAAGTCGCCCTTGATAAAGGGAGGCTGTATCTCGCTGAGTAGGACTGCGAGATCCTCTCCTTGGATGAGATTGTCCTGCGCATCGCGCAGTTCGATCCTGCCGATCGCTTCGATGATGCTCGGCGTGGATATCTCAAAGCGATTGAAGCTGGTGTCCTGGGGCCGGATCCCAGCCCAGATTCCATAGGTGAATTCCACCACCTCTCCGGCGGGCACATCCTTGGGGGAAATTTCGCCGACGATGCGCTCGGCCGGCACCGGGCTGGCAAAGTCGAAGGACAGGGAATCAACGCCGCTACCCGAACTCAAATCGCGGCTGGAAAAGTCGATTCTGAACTGGAAGTAGCGCCGTGGTCCGGGCGAGATGATAGGGGTCCCCGCCGCACTTCTCCCTTCTGCTGGATAGGGAGGAGACCAAGTACTCCAGTTGATCACGTCGTCTCGCAAGGGCGCTTTTTGCTGGTCGGCTAAGTCTTCGTAGTCGGCCTGGAAGAGAACGAGGTTTTGCCTAGTTGATTGGGGCTGGGAATTAAACAGGTCAAAAGCCTCGTCGACGGGCAGGGCATCCAATAGAATTTCGTCGACTTCAGCATCCGCCTTCCAGGGCACGCCTATCTGATTGGCGTTCAGCCGATTGAAGACGTAAGGGGTTTCGTCTCGGCCCGAGCGCGTGAAAACGCGGATATCCGAAAGCCCGGGTACGCCGGCGCGGCGCTCGGCCCAGCGCAGGTTGCCCCAGATGGCCAGATCCTCCAAGTCGAAGATGTCGGACAGGTACTGGGCTTCGGGCACGAAACCAGAGCCGTAGGTCTCGATTTCATCGACCTCGAAACCGATATTCGACTCCGACTTCAGCCGGATAAAGCGCACGTACTGGAGCGGGATTTCCAGATCGACGACCGCTTCGGTATTGTCCTCCACTCTTATGAGATTGATGTACTGCGGGCGGCCCTCTACAGAGGTTTCTTCGCTGCCATCGTTCAGGGCTAGGGAATAACCTCGCATGAAGTCGTTTTCGAACTTGAACTCCGCGGCCTCGCGCACGGTGTTGCGCGGAAAGAACCGGATCCGGTTGACGCCAAAGCGCGCGCCCAGATCCAAATCCATGATGATGCCGCGGGCGATGACCAACTCTCCAGCCGTAGCGGCCTTGCGGCGAAAAGCGGTTTCCGGCTTGCCGTCTATCATGGCCTCCAGCGCTAGGTCGGAGATCGAGGGTAGGGGAGAGCTCATGCCCCCACCTCGGTCCTCCGCACCCAAGGCCAGATTCCTGCCGGGATCGATCTGCTGCAGGAAGATCCACCCGGGTTCAAACTCAAAATCGATGACGCCGCCCGGAGTGTTGCCGGTGGCGAGTTCGGTGATCGATACGGGGAACTGCGGGTCAATCCCGCCACCTCCGCCCTGCCACTGACGCGAACCTTGGCCAACGGTGATGGTCTGTGCTAGGGCAGCCGACCACGAAAGCGCAACCGCGAGAAGGAGGCGGCCCATTTATTCTTCTCTCCACAGGGGAACGGTCCAAGAATTGAACCACTCCCACTCCCACTTCACTTTTTTTTCTGGCATTTCCACTTCATATAGAATGGGGGCGGTGAAGGGAAGGAGTTTGGCCCGACCGTCGACTTGCTCGCGCAAGTCTTCGAGAAAGGCATTGACATCGGTCAGATTGGGCGGCCAGTGGCCCGCGGGAATGGGCTCGGTCTCGCGGTCTGTGCGGTAGTGCGTGGGAACGACGAATTTAGGCTCGACAGAAGCGACCAGTTTGTCCAGCGGCGTCTTCATGTGGATGAGGTAGTCCACCCGTCCCTTCAGTTTTTCCAGCGCCGGGAATACAAAGCCCAGATCGCCAGTGTGGTAAAAGGAGAGATCCTTTTCCGCATGCGTGACTAGATAACCGCAGGTGGGGAGGTCGGGTCGGGCGCTTTCTCCGCTTTCGATTACCTCCACGTGGATCGGCCCCAAGTCGAATTCAAAGGGACCGGGAAAGCTGCGTTTGTCGTCCGCCATGTACTTGGGATCGGGATAGGCCACTTGTACTAGGTCCGCGGGGATGTGCTTGGTGATGGGCAGATCGCGAGCGAAGGCCGCGTCGCCGTAATTTTCGTCAATGGGCTCGTTGGGGGTCAGGCAGCCAATGGGGACGAAGAGCTTCTTAAAGCGGTCGCCTTGGCAGAGCTTGCGCAGAGTCTTGGGATGGCAGTGGTCGAAGTGCTCGTGACTTATGAAGATATAGTCGTAAACAGCTTCGGCCTTGGCGAGATTTTCGCCGAATAGATAGGGATCGAAGGCGATGTTGACGTCGCCGAGAAGGACGTCGAACGCACCGCAACCCCACCATCTGAGATGAAAATTGTCCATTATACCCTCCGCAGAAGTTCGTATAGGTTTTACTGTGGCGCGGCCGGCCAACGACAGGCGCGAATAGAAGAGGGAGTGCTGGTAGAAGATCCGCGCAAAAAAGCAAAAATTACTATGAGGTAGAGGCCCTTAAAAAACTACCGCGACCAGACCATTGCGCTCTTCCTGTCCCGCATCCGTTTCTACTTGCACTCGGTACAGATATATCCCTGGTGCCACTACCTGATCGTCTTCGCCCAGACCGTCCCATAGTTGCGCGTGTTGGCCGCTGCTGTTCTCTCCCTGGTAAACTTGACGCACTTGCTGGCCCGCTAGATCGAATATGCTCACTTTCACCTCTCCGACGCCCGCCAGTTCCAGCAAGGTGTACTCGATGCGCACCTGATCGTTGATCCCGTCGTCGTTGGGCGTCATCACCCGCGGATTCGCCGCCACCTTGCTGACGATATTGTCGTTCAGCTCGATGCCCACGGAGCGTTGGTTGCTGTCTAGGCGGAAGGTCGCATCTCCGTCCTCGACGAACTGCCCTACTTCGAGAGGCCGTTGGCCGTCGAAAACCTGCCCAGAGAATACGGTGCCAAAGCGGAATGCCCGTCCCTGAAAGAAGACCTCTACTAGGCTGCCGCTCTTGGTCCGGTCTATCCGCGGCAGCGACAGCACTAGCCGCTGGTCTGCGAGCGGTGTGAGTAATTCCCATTCTCGATCTTTTAGACGCTCTTCGTTGATGCGGACTGAATCCACGCTGGTGAACTGTCCGGTCGTCTCCAACGCGATCCGGTCAAACCCGCTCTCGCCCCCGGAAAAGGTCGGCAGCATGGCATAGACGAAAGGGGTCTCTTGTCCCGGTGCCACCTCGGTAGGCCAAACTTCTCCGATCACGCGACCAGCCACCGGCGGTTGCGTGATGTGAAACTCAACAAAATCCGCTCCGGCTCCGTCCAGACCTTGGGGCAAGAACTCGAGTTGTAGCTGGAAAAACTGCCGCGGACTCGGAGAGGTGATGGGGGTGCCCAGACTATCGGCGAGATCGTAGGGACCCGACCAGAAACTCCAGTTGTCCAAGTCCGTGGTAATCCCACCCTTACCGCCCTGCAGGCTATTGTAATCCGAGAGGGTCAGTGGCTGACCGTTGGCCTTGAGAAAACTCTTTTCGTCACCGCGACCAGTGAAGCGCCAGTAGCGCTCGGGGTCTTCGTCGCTGCCGCTGCGAGTGCGAATCCGCAACTTGGCGTCGCGGTCCTTGAAGCCGAAAAAGCGGATTTCGCCCAGACTGGACACGGCGTCCAGGGCAAGGGCCTTGGAAAGGTACAATCCCCTGGGCACGTACCCCTCGCCGTATATTTCGAACTCGGCTATTTCCCACATTCGGTTCGCCATGTACGGCTCGTCGAAGTTATCGACATTGAACATGAGCCGATCGATGACAGCGGTGGGAAATCTCATGTCAATGACGGGATCCCGATTCTCTCGGCCCCGCGCCAATATTTGTCCGTCGCCCGAATTGCGGGACAGCCCCATGACTTGGCCTTGGTGCCATGCGTACAGGGTATAGTCTTCGATGTAGCGCTCAGGGTGGTCTGGACGGGGATAGACCACAACCCGATTCACTGGAAAAGTCGCTCCCAAGAACATGACGAGCTTGGGGTTTAATCGGTCGCCGAGCAGATCAGACGGCCACATATAGGTGGTTGGATCGCCGTCCACGGTCCAGTTGGTGAAATCGTTTTTGGCAATCGTCCCGTACTTGTGGCCTCGGGGACCAGCACCATCCGACGACCCAAATCGCTGTTCGGGATAGAATTTTTTGCCCTCACCTCGCTCGATAGCGCCCAAAGACAGATTCTCGTCTGGGTTGACGAATACAGGCACGAGCCTCCCCTCCTCGCTGGTGCGCACTCCATGCGCCTCCAGCTTGGGATCTTGGGCAAATTCCTCCCAGGTCAGCTTGACGATCTCCACCCCCGTACTGTCCGCCAGCGGGTGGGCGTAATCCGGATTGCCGCCGATGCGGTATATGGTGAGCCCCCAGGCTAGGGCTGGGATCAGTGTCGCTAGGAGGATTGAAAGCCGCATCCGTGAAACTCTTTAGCTTATAGAAGGCCGCCTAGCACACGGATCATGTGCTAGGCGGCAGAAAATGGCTATCTCCTCGGGAGGAAGGATAGCTCTATTGGACGAATCCGGTCTTTATCCGGCCCCAGGTCGTGGCTTCGACCGCGGAGGGAATCGCGCTGAAGTCGACCGTCTCATCCACGGGTGCCAAGAAGAAGTCGCAGGCACCGTCGCCACTGCGGAACATCCGGTCGTGCTGGCTCAGGTTGTAGAAGGCCTGCCAGCCGCCTCCCTGAACCTCGCGGCCTACTTCGTCGTAGTCCATCCAGTTGTACCCGAGTCCTATGATCGCGCCCTCGGTCAGGGTGTGGACGACGGACTCCGCTGGTCCAGCGGGAGAGTTGAGGTCGTCGAGAGGCTTAATCTGTACTTCCCGATAGACCGTCCCCGGACCGTCTTTCTCGCCGTCAAAGGTGCATGTTATGTTGTACCAGCCCTCCTCGGGCAGCCAGGTGGCGGTCCCCCAGAAGAAGTGGACGGGATCGTCTCCCTCTTCGCCGGGAATGTGGTTGTAGACCTCGTACTGCTGGCAGGCAGAGGCGTGCCAACGCGCATTGTCGTCGGTGTCGGGATAGCAATCGCCACCGCTGTGGTCGGCATCAACCATGAACTGCCAGGTGTCGGGCGGTATGCTGATGTCGTCGAACACCTCGCTGTACGCGTAGATCAAGTTGGTGCCGAGGCTATAGGTTATCGTGGCCTTGGCGTCGAAATTCGACGGGTCAATATCCCGGCCTCCCTGGGTGTCAGGGAATTGTTCCGTGGTCTGCCAGTAGGGTTCGGGAATGATACCGTACTCATTGCCGACTCCGTCCATTACGGGCTCGAGACCGGGGGGCCACTGGAAGGCGCTAAAGATTTCGCCTTCGGGGGAATGTGCGGATACGCTGCCTCCTGCGATCAGGGTGAACGCTAAAGCAGCGACCATGATACGACGTGCCATTGTTTTTTCCTTTCTCAATGATGGATAGGAAACACAAACAACCACCCCACCTCTTTTCATCCATTTCCCTAAATCTGTTCGAACAGACTTAGGAGTTTAAGCTAAATTCACCACTTCTTTGCTCATTCCCTCCTTTCTTTTTGCGACTCTGCGCTTCCCGTTGGGAATAATAGAGTCGTCAAGTTGACGTGTTTGCACTGCGCATTTCGCGAAACTTTTGCACGGCCTTGATTGAGTTTCGCACATCCAGAAGGACTCAATCGTCGGCAACCTATATG
The DNA here is from genome assembly GCA_965116455.1 of Candidatus Latescibacterota bacterium. GTDB lineage: Bacteria > Latescibacterota > UBA2968 > UBA8231 > UBA8231. The sequence continues at coordinate 16,970 of OZ220690.1, forward strand.
TTCTTACATAAAGAAATTTAAACAGCAAATCAATAAAATAATGTCTAGGATGCCTGGGATGCTGTCTGACGGCCATTAACACCTGTTCTGCGGAGGAGCCAGTGGTAACGGGGTTTTTGGCCGTTGTCGGGCCAATCTTTTCAAGCGACTAATACGCGACGAGAATGAGGCCGCTGCGCTGTTCCCAGCCCTGATCGGCGGCAACGCGCACTCGATACACGTACAAACCCGGCCCCACCACCCGACCGTCCGCGCCTCGGCCATCCCAGAACCGACCATACCGGCCGCTGCGATCACGGCCTAGGTAGAGCTGTTGCACCCGGCGTCCCGATATATCGAAAACGGCCACCTCTACCGTCCCGGCTTGGGCCAACTTCAGCACGGTGTATTCGATGGCCACTACGTCGTTGATCCCGTCTCCGTTGGGCGTGAGTACCGGTGCCTCCACTCCTACTTGTTGTAGCAGTCCGCCGCCTAGCTGGATGCCGACCCAAACCTGATTGCCCTCCAACTGAAAAAGTGCATCGCCCGCTTCCACCCGTTGTCCTACCTCTAGGGGCCGATCCGAGTCGAACACCGCCCCGTGGAACCAGGTGCCAAAGTGGAAGCTCTGGGCCCGAAAAAATAGCTCCACCACTTTCTGGTTGTCGGCCGGACCCAGCCGCGGCAGGGTCACCACCAGTCGCTGGTCTTGGAGCGGCTCCGCCAGCACAAGAGCCTGGCGCTCTTGGTTGATCCGCACCGAATCCACCCCGACAAACCGACCCGAGGTCTCTAGCACTAGCTGATCGAAGCCGCTGGTCTCTCGCCCCAGCTCCGGCCGCAAGGCATAGACAAAATTCGTCACCTCGGCCGGCTCCACTGCCACCGGCCAGACTTCGGCGACCACTGGACCGCTTACCGGCGGATGGGAAGTGAGAAACTCTACTAGCTCGAGCCCCCCGGCTTGCCCGTCCTTGGTGGCGAAAGCGATCTGTAGTTGCACGAAGCGCTGCGGCCCGGGCGAGGTCATGGGAGTCCCCAAGCTGTCGGCGAAGGAGTAGCCGCCCGACCAGTCGCTCCAGTGGTCCAAATCCGGGGTGATAGGGCCTTGGCCAAAGGACAGGCTTTGGTAGGCGGTGCGGGTTAGGGGCTGGCCCTCGTCGTCGAGGAAGGTTTGCTCGTCGCCGCGGCCAGTGAAGCGCCAGTAGCGGTCGGGATCTGGGTCTGAGCCGCTGCGGCTGCGGATTTCGACGTGGCCCTCGTCGTCTTTGAAGCCAGTCCAGCGGAGCATCCCCAAGGTCGAGATCGCGCCCAAGTCCAGCACTTGGGATTGGTAGAATGCCCGAGGTACGTAGCCCTCGCCGTAGACTTCCAATTCGGCGACTTCCCACATTTCTTGCGCGGCAACGGTCAGCGCCACGTACTCGACCGTGCGGGTGGGAAAGAGGAAATCAACGACCTGCTGCCGGTTGGGCGACACCGAGCCGACTACGTCGATTGTCCACTCGTCTCGCGGTGCCCCCGCCACCCGCTGTCTGCGGGTGCCGTCGGGGAAGAGCGAATTGAATATTTTCTGCCAATTGGCCGTCCTCGATCCAACGGCTCCGGTGGAGTTGCCCTCTACGACTTGGACGGCAAACTCCTCGACATTCCGCCCCGAATACTGGGGCGTGGGGTAGAAGCGAATCCTGTTTATGGGAAAGCGCCATCCCAAATCGATCAGGAAGGTTCCGGGTGAAGCGTAAGAAAACCTCGCCAGGCCTTCGTCATCGACGAGGCGAAAAGCAGTGGTCGGGTCTCCGTCGGCAATCTTGTCGACCAATTTATCCGCCACGAGCCCCCCGTAGATGTTCCGCCCGCGTTTGATGGCAAAGCCGGCCGGGCCACCCCCCCTAGCTGAGGCGGTGAGGGCGAGGTTGTCGTCCGGGGAGACCAGTACGGGCGCGATTCCCACTTCCTCCAGCGCCAGTCCTTGCAGCTTGCCGTCGAACCCCTGGGCCGCCGCCGCCCAGCTCAGCGGCACGAATTCCACTCCCTCTAGCGCTGCTTCTGGAGGTGGGGCGCTATCGGACCCGCCGATCCGATAGATGGTCAGGCCCCAGCCAGAGCACGGCACCAGCAAGGGCACAGTCAGGGCGAGAAAAAAGAAAGTGCGCATACAGTGAGGGCACCTGATCGGGACCGTGCCCTCTTCATGGGCGTAGGGGGCGACCCGTGGGACTTACTACTGGTCCACGGTCAGGGCGCGAACTCGTGTAGGTCCGCGATCCAGTTGTACCCCTCTCGGTCCTCCCACTTGTGGGCCCCTCCCATGACGAATGGCCGCTCGCCTGCCACACAGGCCGACAGCCAGGCCTTGCCCACCGGCATGGGCGCGTCTTCAAACCAGCGGTCGGCTTGGATGTCGTAGATTTCGGTGGCTGCTGAGTAGTGCGGGTCTTTGCCGCCAAAGGTGTAGAGCAGGTCGCCCAGTACGCAGGAGCCGGACGATTCGCGTCCGGTCGGCACCGGTGCCAGCGCTTCCCAGCGGCTCACCGCCGGATCGAGCACATAGGTTTCGCTGCGGCAGGGCCGCTGTGGATCTTCGTCGCTGATGCCGCCGGTCAGGTAGATGCGGCCGTCGTGAGTCACTACGGTGGGGCCCTGCGTGGGACGGGGCAGGTCCGGGCCCGGGGCCCAAGTGTCGGTGGCGACATCGTACACTTCGACGCGGTCGAGGATGCCCGGGTCTTCGCGGAGCATGGTGTTGCCGCCGATGGCCCATATCTGGTCTTGGCAGGCGGTGACGGCCAAGCCAGCGCGGGGTCCGCCGGGCATGGGTGCCAGCGCCGACCAGGTCTGCCCGTCCAAGTCGAGCATTTCCAAGTTGTCGCGGGAAGTGAAGTGATAGTCGTGGCCGTAGGCTTTCTTCTCTTCAGGCGTGCGGATGGTTTTGCCGCCGGCCACGTAGATCCTGCGGCCGATGCGGGCGGCACCCAGCCATCCCCGCTTGGTGGGAATGGGCGGTCCTTGGGTCCAGGTGTCGCTGGTCACATCGTAGATCTCGACCGCATCAACCGTGAGATCGTCAGCGCCGGAAATGGCGTAGATGGTGCCGTCGACCGCAATGGACTGTAGGTCGTGGCGGGGGGTCGGCATGGGGGCGCGTTGAATCCAAGTTCCCATAGTCAGCTCCTAGTGTCGGTTCGGTTTAGTGTGATGGCGCGGCCAATTCTGCCGGGAAACTGCTCTCCCGTCTGTCGTTCTCGGCCTACCGAGCCAGCGGCAGCGCGATTTTTGCGTTGTTTTGCTGTTGCGATTGCAGGCAGGCGATCATCATCTCCACAACGGTCAGCCCATCTCGGCCGGTACACGACAGCTCGCCGTCGCCGTCGAGTGCGTGCACGAGTTCGTGCACACCCGCGGCGATTCCATCGACTTCCCACTGGCGCGGTTCAACCAACTCCCGCTCTCCGCCTCGCTCGATGTACGCATCGCCTTCTCGCTCGATGAAAATGTTCCCCGTGGTGCCCGATATGGTGAAGTCGAGTCGATTAGGGGCTTGTTTTTCTCCGAGATAGACCCCGCGCACGCCGTTGGCAAAGTGGATGTAGGCGTTGGCGCTCGGCTCGGTGGCTGGGTCGTGTCCGCCGTCGCCGCGATACTCGCTGTAGTCTTCGTACCCGTCCTCTAGCTCGGCGACGAGCCACTCTGGGTTACTGCCAGCGTACCACATGATGGCGTCGAGTAGGTGAGTGCCATTGCGGAACAGCATTGATCGCGTGCCGTAGTGCTCGCACAAGACTGATCGCACATCGCCAATCTCGCCTTCGGTTACTAGTTCGTGGCAGCGATGCCAGACGGGCATCCAGTGGCGAGTGTGGTCGACGGACAGCAGGGTGTTGTGGCGTTCCGCAGCGGCCACCATGCGGTCGGCGTCCTCTACGCTAGTGGCCAGTGGTTTTTCGCAGAAAATCCCTTTGGCACCGGCTTCGGCCGCGGCTACCACTAGGTCGGCGTGTCGGTTGTCGCCGGTGGCCACCGTGACGATGTCGAGTTGTGCCTTTTCCAGCATCTGTCGGTAATCGTCGTACATCTTCAGTTCGGGACTAGTCTCCTTGAACTGCGCGGCAAATTCGTCGCGTTGCTCCGGCACGAGGTCGCAACCGGCCACGACCTCGGCGTTTGCTATACTCTCGGCCCCTTGGGCGTGCCGATTGCCAATGCCCCTGCAGCCGATGACTCCTACTCTGTACATGATGCCTCCTTTGATGCGCACATCTACGTTTAGACCACAGTGAAATAAGTGATTTTGGCAAAATTTCCAAACAGCTTCTAAGATCGCACCGCGTAGAGCCTGTTTACTGCCGCTAGGGACACCAGCTTGGAATAGTGATATACCTGTTCGTCGCCTACGCGGGTCGGCGCTTCGAGGACGAAGTCGGCAAAGTGCGGCGCATTGAAGACCACAAAGGCCAAGGATAGGCCATCGACGTGACGGGCGTGGCGCTGGCTCAGGTCTGGGAAGGCCACCGGGCCGGTGTCAACTTGGTAGATATTGTTGGCGCGGTTGGTGTTCATGGTCTTGACTGGGTACTCCATAATCGCCTGCAACCCGGTTTCCTCATTCCGCACTTGGGTCTGCGCGACGATTGGCACTGAGTCGTAGGTCGCCTCGCGCACTGCCGCGTCGCTGGTCAGTTCCTCCACATCGGTTCCGACGATTAGATGGTACTGTTGCCCGTTCCACCATTCCTCTGAGCGGCGGATCTCTCGATAGCTGTCGCGCAGGTTGGCGTGACGCCGATAGACGACCGACCACTCCGGGCCAAAGACGGGCAGGAAGTCGTAGTTGTCCTCGTGTAGGAGATTGTCTTTGGCAAAGGTGTGCTCGCTCTTGCACGATCCCACCTGTACGTAGTCCTCGCTCTGGCCGGAGGTTTCGTCGATAATGCGCGTCCGCGACTCGACCCAAAACCGCACTTCGTTTTCCGGGCTGTTGCCGATTAAAAACGAGCGGCCATAGTCTAGTGGTGTCATGTAGCGCCTCCTTTGGAAGTTGGCTGAAAACGCCCGGCGGCAAAAGTATCCGCAGATAACGCAGATGAACGCAGAGGCAGGATGAGGGGATGGCCTCTACGGCGGAAGGTTGGGACGCGGGGAAAATAAGGCTACATTAGAGCGACTTCAAGCAAGAGAAACGACTCCCATGACCTTAAAAATTACCGACGACGTATTCTTAGATCAGGCCGGTCGTCCGCGGCGGATCCGCGGCGTCACTGTCAACAGCGCCTCGCCCCTGCTCGTCTCGCTGGCGGCGCAGGTTGGTTTTGAAGCGGTGTGGATCGAAAGCGAACACGGTCCGGTCGGCTTTGAGCGGGCCGAGACCTTGTGCTTGGCCGCGGAAGCTGGAGGCATTTTCCCGCTCATTCGCCTGCCTGATGGCGAGCGCCACCACGTGCTGCGGGCACTTGAAATCGGAGCGCGGATCATTCTCGTCCCCATGGTAGATGATGCGGCCTACGCGCGCCGCATCGTCGAGGTGGGCAAGTACCCGCCGTTGGGTCGGCGCGGTTTCAACGTGCGCACGCGCGGCATGGGTTTTGGCATGGAAGATTTGCACGACGTCCTAGCCCGTGCCAATGCGCGCACCCACCTTTTTGTCCAGATCGAAACCGTGGAGGCCGTGGCGAATGTCGATGAGATACTCGCCGTGGAGGGCCTTTCCGGGATCTTCATGGGGCCGGGGGACCTAGCAGTCGATATGGGATGCACTGGTCAGATGGGCGATCCAGAGTTGCGCGAGGCTGTGCTCTCGTGCTTGGCCAAGGCGCGGGCCGCCGGCAAGCTGAGCGGCATCTTCACCTTGCCGGGGCCACTACTTACCTCCGCAATGGACGCGGGCTGCGACTTGGTAATCTGCGGCGGGGACGTGATGAATCTGGGCACGGCTTGGAGCGAATTGCTGTGCCAGATCCCAGCCGAGTAGGGGCGACCGATCGGTCGCCCCTACCAATTGGATTTCGGGTATGCGCGGGTGAAGGCGTGGTCAATCGGAACGGACCGGCACGCCCTCCAACAAGCCGCTCTGGTGCATGTCGACCCACTCGTCCATAAAGGTCTTGTTCCACTGCGCGGTTAGCGGGTGATCCATCATGTCGCGGTACACCGTCCACATGGTGACCAGTTCGTCGGCCCCGTCGCGGAAGGCGGCGTGCGCGGTTTCTACCGAGCGGATGAGAGCGGCCATAATGAAGGGACGCTGACCCCAGCCGCTGAACACCTGCGCGCACTCGCGGATCAGCTTGGTCGGGTCGCCGCCCACTTCCTTGACCGGCTCGCAAAAAGGCAGGATGTGGTTCGCCCCGGCTTGGGCGACGGCTACAGCTTGCGTCAGCGAGAACACCGTGGTGCAGAAGGTCTCGACGCCTTGATCCTTGAGGATGCTAAATGCCTTGAGGCCGTTGACGTTGCAGGGGATTTTGAGGATGATCTGCTCCGACATGTTGGTAAAAACTTGCCCGACTTCTAACAACTCTTCAACGCAATGACCGTCGATTTCCATCACTATGGGCTTGTCGGTGAGCTTGAGATATTGCTCTATCAGGCTGATGACCGAGCCGTATTGTTTGGCGTATTGGTTGAGCACCACCGTATTGGTGACGATTCCGGCGATTCCGAGGGGCATCCACTCCTTTAGTTCGTCGGGCGAGCCGGCCAGCCAGATGGTTGGGCCGCGGCCTTGGGCGCGGGCGGTGGGAACGGGTCCACTTGCTGCCATGATAGGTCTCCTGTGGTTTTACAATGGGCGTTGACAGGTGGGGCAATATAGAAAAAACGCACTGCGAAAGCGAGTAGGTGAACGAGAGGAGAACCCGTGAAATTCGACTACTTTTACGGCGGGCACGTCGCCATGGACGACTTGGGATTTGCCGGCCGACCGGTGGACGAACGGATCGAGGCGGACGAGCACCTCGCCTCGGTCTTTGCCGAAGCCCGCGCCATGGCGCAACTGATGGACGCGGCCGGCTACGACACCCTGTGGTTGGCTGAGCACCACTTCCAGCGCGAGGGCTACGGCGGCATCCCCAATATCCCGATGCTGGCCGTCTATTTGGCCCAACACACGCAACGGCTCCACCTGGGCAGCATGTTCAACACCGTGCCGACGTGGCACCCGTTGCGGCTGGCCGAGGACTTTGCCCTCGCCGATATCCTCACCGAGGGCCGCTTCCGCTTTGGCATTGGCCGCGGCTATATTGGCCGCGAATTGGCCACGTTGGGCGCGCCGCTCGAAGGCGACCCGGCCAACCGCGCCCTCTTTGAAGAGCAAGTCGAGATCCTCTTCAAGGCGTGGAACGAGCCGTCGTTTGCCCATTGCGGCCCGCACTACGAACTGCCGGCTAAGGTTGCGCATCGCCGAGATACGCTTGAGGAAATCACCTTAGTGCCGCGGCCGCGCAACCGGCCAGTCGAGTGCTGGCAGCCCATCTTCAGCGCCAATCCGCGCGGCATTGCGTTTATGCTCAAGCACGGAATCAAGGGCGTGGTGCCCGGCGGTGGGAGGGCGATGGAAATCGCCGCGCGCTGGCGCGACGGGCTGACCCGTGCGGGCCGCGACGCCGAGCTGTCCGTCGCCAGCATTGGCGACGCATTAGGCGCGGGGTTGGCTTTAGTGCTACAAGTCCACTTGGCCGACACCCAAGATCAGGCGATCCGCGAGGCTGGGGTTTGGTTTGAGGAACAGCTCAAGGTACTGGCCCCTTTGGGCCGGATGCCGACGCTGACTGAGGCGCAAATCGCGGCTACGTACGACGGGGCGGCCGCGGCGCAGGCTGGCTTGCCGACGGTGCGCGACTTGGTGCGTGAGGGGGCATGGATCTGCGGGCCGCCCGAGCACGTGGCCGCACGGCTCGCCGAAATCCAAGCGCAATTGCCCGGCTTGGAGCGCGTTACTATTGGCGCTGGGGCGCTGGGCATCCCACCGGAGGCGATCCGGCAAACCATTGAGTGGTTTGGCCGCGACGTGTTGCCACAATTCGAGGAGGCATTGTGAAAACCAACCAGACCAAGGCCGCCCTGTTCGGGGGAGCGACCGTAGAGATAGTCGAAATCAACCGGATCTTCGACCCGGTCGTAGTCGAGCTCGCGGCCCAAGCGGGCTTTGGCTGCGTCTGGATCGACATGGAGCATTCCCATCTCGGGCTAGACGGGCTGTCGCAGCTAATTTTGGCGGCGCGGGCCACGGGAGTCGATACGGTGGTCCGCATTCCCAAAGGGCCGTACAACCAAGTGATCAAGCCGCTGGAGTTAGGAGCCGGGGGATTGGTTTGGCCTCATTGCAAGAGCGCCGACGAAGCGCGGGCCTTCGTGCAGATGGCCAAGTTCCGGCCGCTGGGCTTGCGCGGCTTGGGCTGTGGCCGGGATTCGGACTATGGTACGCTGGACTTCGACGCGTACATGGGAAGGGCTGATGCCGAGACTATACTGGGCGTGATGATCGAAGACGCCGAGGGCGTGGAAGAAGTAGAAGCGATTGCCGCAATCGAAGGGATCGACCTGCTCTTTGTGGGGCCGAGCGACTTGGCGCACAGCTACGGCGTCGAACGCGAAGGAGTCCCGCACATAGACCACGAGCGGGTGCTGGCGGCCTTTGACCGCGTGGGGGCAGCTTGCGCTGCCAGTGGCAAGGCCATGGGTACGGCCGTCGGCCCGGGCGAGTCCATGCGCCGCGTGGTCGCCAAAGGCACGCGCTGGCTCAACTGCTGCCACGACATGTCGGCCCTCACCAGCGGCTTGCGCAGTGCGCGGCAAGCGACCATTGGGGCGAAGCAACGCACGATCACCCAGCAGTTGTTGGGCTTGTATCACAGGGGGGAACTGGACCTCGACGACATATCCGGCACAGCCAAGCGGCACGACTTTAGCCGCAGCATGGTCAATCACTTGGCCAGCTTTGTCCAGCACAAAGCAAAATGTGTCGAAGCCTTGCCCGAAGTCGCTCCGTTAGTCGAGCGCATGGAGCAAGCCCTCGTGGATGGACGGCGGGGCTTGGCGTTGACCGATGCCTATTACGTCTGCTTGGCGGTGCAAAACCTGCCCAAAGAGCGTTGGCTAGAAGCACTGCAAGTGACGTTTGATCGTTGGGAGCACGCCGACCAAGGTTCTTTTAAGACGTTCTTTGACGAGGTTAAAGAACGTCTACAGGCCGAGTAGGGCTAGCACCGGCCCGCATCAGATCGCGACCCCGCCGCAGACGGAAATGCACTGGCCGGTCACGTAATCCGAGAGGTCAGTCGCCAAAAATTCCACTACCTTAGCGCAATCTTCTGGCTTGCCGAAGCGACCGAGGGGGATGTGGTCGGCTGCGCCCTCTCCCGCGCCCATGCCCTCGGCGATTTTGCGCGAGCTGAGGATGTAGCCGGGCGCAATGCAGTTGACGTTGACGCCATAAGGCCCCAACTCCTTGGCCAAGACCTTGGTGTAGTGAGCGACTCCAGCCTTGGCGATGCTGTACGGCGGCCCTCCCTCGGTGCCCCGCAACCCGGCCAACGAAGAAATGTTGATGATTTTGCCGCTGCGCTGGCGCTGCATCGGCTCTTTCGCCGCCAAGCAGCAGTGGACTGCGCTCATCAGGTTGATTTCCATGATGAAGCGGAAGTACTCCTCTTCCGAGGGTTCGCCCGGTGGGCGCAAGCCGCCGCCGGCGTTGTTGACCAGAATGTCGAGGCGGCCCCATTCGCTCGCGATGCGGTTGACGACCTCAGCGGCAGCGGCCTTTTGCGACACGTCGGCCTCTATGCCGAGGGAACGACAGCCGAGGTTGCGGATTTCGTCGACGACCGTGTCTGCGCTTAGCTTTTCGTCGTATTGCCTGGCCGAAGCTAGATTCACGTCGTTGATCACCACATCGGCTCCGAGTTGGGCTAGGCGCAATGCGTACGACCGCCCTAGGCCGCGGCCAGCTCCGGTCACCAGCGCGACCTTGTCGGTGAGCTTTTTCATCTTGGCCTCCTGTTAGCCGATGCCCAGTGCCGCGTCGATTTCGGCTTGGTACTCATAGACGGCCCCGCGTTCCACCTCGCTGAGTTGTACCGTCCGTCCCAACCGGCTCGACTCGAAAATCGCGTACACCGCGGCCACGTCTTTTAGCCCCTCCACTCCATCCACTTCGATTTCTCGCCCGTTGAGAATGGCCTCGGCCAGTTCAAAGTACTCTAGCGCCAACAATTTCCAGTCGATGTCCTGGTCGGCGACTCGCTCGGGGAAAAAGTGTTCGGCCAGTGGCTCTAGGGCGAACGCTTCTGCGTCAGCCACGAGCGCGGCGTGGTCGAGTGTTGCGCCGTCGGCTTGTTGTAAGCACGCCCTAGCGCCGCGCGTGCCAAACCCCTGCATCACCCCTTCGGACCCGAAGATGACCTCGCCGCCGCAAGAGCCGTATCCCCCTAGGCCCACTACCCAGTTGACCGCGATGCCGCTCTCCATCCGAAACATCGCCATAGAGGTGTCTTCGGCCGTGGCTTCGACTTGCTGCTCCATCTCGGCGAAGCGGGTTTGGTAAAACTCATAGGGCGAGTTGACGGCCTCGGGTTTGTGGCGCACGGGCGAGGCTAGCTCGACGGCCCCGTAGGCTTCCTTGATGTCCCCGAGTTGGTAGCGGATCATGTCGGTGAAATGGACGCCCAGATCCAAAATCAGCCCGCCTCGATCCTTCATGTGCCGCCAAGGCGTGATGAACACCTCGCGATGCGGGGCCAACGAGTGGAAGATCGCCATATAGGGGCGGCCAATGGCCCCTTGCTCCAGCAGGTGATGCACCAGCCGCGACGAGGGATCGCGGCGGTAATTTTCCGCCACTGACAGGACGCGCTGGTTGCGCTGGGCGGCCTCAATCATCTGCTGGCAGCCCTTGACGGTAATGGCCATGGGTTTTTCCACCATTACGTGCAACCCCAGATCGAGCGCTTGGCAGACCACGGCGTGATGCACCGACGGGTCCACCACGACATCCACGGCCATTAGGTCGGCGACTTCGCGGTGCATGGTTTCGAGATCGGTGAACACCGCAGGCCGCTGGCCCACGAGCTTTTCGGCTTCTGTGGCTGCTAACTCGGCGTTGTCGCGCCGGATGTCGCATACGGCGACCAACTCTACATTGTCAAACGGGGTTTTGGCGAGGGTCCCCAAGCCGTATAGATGCCGCGTTCCCATGCCTCCGCAGCCGACTAATGCCAGTCTGATTTTGTCCAAAGCCGCCTCTCTTTCTAATGGAATTATAAATAAATAAAGGTTGACAAAAGGTCTCGACATGCTTACCTAATGAAAAATTCAGCGCGATACAAGGCTTTAGGTGAAGTTAGCAAAATACAGCAGTTAATCATCTTTTTTACTATCACATCATAAAGGAGACCGCGATGTTACGCACCCTCTTCGGCCTGATGTTAGCATTCGCTCTTATCAGCCCGACCTTTGCCCATAACGGCATGACCAACTTCATTCCGGCTTGGCCCGATCCGACCACTTTCGTCCTCGATGGCGAGGAAGACGACTGGGGTTGGTACGACACCGAGTCCTTCGGCGTCAAGCCCGAACAGATTGAGTCCGTGCTCGGCGAGCACGCGGAGCAAGGAGCGAACCCCAACCCGGAAGATTTTAGCGCCAGCTTCTTCGTCGCTTGGAGTCCGCCGCCGGACAATGCCCTGTACCTCTTCGCCCGCGCCCAAGACGACACCTTGCGCGCCTTGGAGGAAAAAGGCAATTGGTGGAACGACGATTACTTGCAGCTTCAGATCGACGCCGATCACGCTGCGGGCAATTATCTATCCGAGTTCATCAACGGCTATCGCCTCGGCTTTCATCCGCTAGGTGGTGGGGGCGAAGCACCCCCGTTTGACGAGGAACAGGGGCCTTTGAACTGGGGCGGCGAAGAGCCGTACACCTTCTCTGCTTCGACCATCCTTCCGGCCGGTTCGGTTACGTGGGCGACCAACGTCGAGTACACCTTTGAGGTGCGGACTCACCTCTGGGACATCTACGGAGTTGAAGGCCCGGAAACCAGCACGCCGCACATTTTCGAGCCCGAGCAGATCATCCACTTCAACGTCCGCTTTGACGACGGCGACCGCGAAGCCCATGGCGAGCAGGATTTGTGGGGGCAGGTCGGCGGCAGCTACCTGTGCGACCGCGAGGGTGATCATTGCCCGGACTATCTGCTAGTGCCCACGGACATGGTCGATCCCTACGTCAGTTGGGAAGAGGGCCGCGCTACTGCTGTGGAGCATACTACTTGGGGAAGAATCAAAAGCCACATCAACCCCTGAAGTCAGGATAGATAGGACGGTCGATGAGCAGACCACTTAGTCCTCCGGCCCGCAACCGCAATGTGTTGCGGGCCGTTCTGTTTGCGCCAAGATGTTCGTCGCGCCGAGCTGTCGCCGGTATTCGCTCTGCGCCCTAAGCGCTTCGTCGCCACGCGGGCTCAAGGCGTTCACAAGCGTGGAGACGCCATGTGCTGCGGCCCCGCGCCAGAACGCCAGCCCCTCTTGGTTTTTTTTGCCGATAAAGCTCGTGGAGTGCAAAAAAAAGAAAAATGCCATCCACGCGCCGATCTGAACCGCGTTGGCTCTCAGGGCACGCTGCAAACTTTCCAGCGCGGGCAAACGGCAGCGGTCAAAGGCGCGAACCGCCAAGTTGAGAAAGGGCAGGCAGAGGAGCTTGTCGTAAAAGGTCGGCTGCTCCAACCAACCTAGCAGGCCGTATAGGACGAAGGCACCGGTGCCGTACAGAGCGCCGAAGATCAATCGCCCCAAGCCCGACCGAGGCGAAGTCGCTGGATCGGTCATCAGCAGGTGCAGCCCGATGAAAATTCCAATGGGAATGCTGGTGTCCGCAAAGTACGAGAAGCCGAAAAAGGCGACATAGAGAGCGCTTAATACATACAGGGCGGCCACTGCGGCCAAGGTCATCAGCACGACCGAAAAGGCGCATTGGACCACTAGCCCGAGCGCGAATACCACGATGTAGATGTATTCGGGTTCGGCTAGAGTTTTGGCGATTGCCTCGCCGCAGGTAAGATCGGTGTTGCCAGTGGTCAGCAGGGCGATGGAAAATGCAGTGAGCGCAAAGCCAGAGGGGTTGAATATATGCGTTGAGCGTCCGTTCCTGTGCCAAGTGAAAAACTCCTTGCCCACGAGGCTGGTGGCCACCATCAGCAACTGCAATGCGAACCAGTCGAATTTGAACCATATAAACAGGTTCATGCTCAACACGATGGGGAAGGGGCGAAAGCCTAGGTGCCACTCTTGCCTTCTCGACCAGCACAGTAACGCATCAAAGGCGTAGGCAAATGCGATCTGCGCTGCAATCAGCGGGGCCATATCATAGACCGGCGGCCAGTACCAACCCCAGTACGCAAAGATGCAAAGCTGAATCAGCGCTTGTACATAGTGGGCCTTGACAATGCGCAGGGCCACTGTCGGCTTGCGTCCGGCGGCGCAAAGCCACCCCAGCCAGACGAGGAGCGACAGACTTGCTCCCCACAAGCTCCAGCGCAACCGAGCGTGGCCATAGATGTTTGAATCGAACGACAAAAGTCCAAGGCAGAGCACAGCCCCTAGCGGCAACCCAAAAGCAGCACACAAGCCGAGGCGATTATCTCGTTTGCAAGAGTCCATGACAGTCGATGAAGGGGGGCGTCTTTGTTGTTCGGGGCGGTGGTTTTTGGCAAATTTACCGACCAAGGGCGCAACGCCCAAGCAAAAGATAATGCGATCGCGACATTTAATCTGTCTGCTAGCTATAGCACTGAGCTTTGGGAGCGCGGCTCGCGCTGAGGTGAGGTTGTGGCAAATCAACGACGGCGAGCGGAACTGGAAATCCGTGGAAGATGCCTCTACGGCCATTGATTTCGATGTGCCCAACGCCATCCAGATCGCTGGTTTTCGACCGGGGGAAAACATCGCCTCCACGCTCTCTTGGGTAGATGGCATCCCGAGGGATGGTTTCGACATCATCCGCTCCAATGCCCACATCTGGAACAATTACCCGCTCAAGAAATCAGATCTCCCCATTGTCGATGGCGACCCCAATACTTCTACCGAAGATCGCTTCAAGGTCTTTGGTTCCAGCCAAGCCGGCAAGCGCTTCTTCCTCGATTTGGGCAGCCGCTTTCCCCTGAACCGGATTGTCTTTTACCCACGGCTCACAGGCTTGGACGCCAGCGGCAAGCCGCTGTGGTCAGACTATATCCGCGGCTACGAACTCTACGTCAACGACGGCCTGAGCTTTGGCACCGACGGACAGCCGATCTACGGCGATCCAATAAAGAAAGTGGAATTCTCCCGCGACAGCGTTTCGGTCGTCGAGTTTGAACTCGATTTCGTCCGCTACATCCTGCTGCGCATCACGGCTACCAATCCCTTTGAGATCGCCGAAATCGAACTCTACGGCGAAGGCTTCGTGCCCCGGGGCGAATATCGCTCTGAGGTCATCGACTTGGGTGCCCCCGTCAATTTTGGCACCCTGAACTTCAGCGCCGCAAAAGTCCGCGTCGTCGGCGATGACTTGGTGGAAGAGCCCGCGGCCATGGCCACGGCGACCATTCAAATGCGGTCTGGGCTAGACGACACCCCACTGACCTTCTACGAGGTCACCAATCGCTACCTCGACGTCCAGACGCCCGTCACCGAGGAGGAGTACAACGCGCTGTCCAAGGACGATCAAGGCGGCTTTGAGGACGACCAGATCAACTGGAGTCGCTGGTCGGCTCCTTTTACTGAATCGGGGCACAAGGTTGTCCTGCCCAGCCCGCGGCGCTATGTGCAATTCCGGGTCGTCATGGAGAGCGGGTCCATTCTCGATGGGATTCGCATCGACGATCTCGGGATCGAAATCGCGTCTCCTCTCGCACAGGGCTTGGTGGGCGAAATATCCCTGTTGGGAGACCCCGACCCCAGCACTGGTTTTGCAGTCGTCCCCGTAGGAGTTTCCTCGCCCTTTGTCTACGATGTGCGCGCCGCAGTCGCCGACGGGGACGTGGGGTTTGACGCCTTGCGGATCTCGACGCCGACGAAGCCGCAGTTCACCGAACTTTTTATCGGCCCCAGCGAAGACGCCCTGACAGCCGTGGTTCCAGATAGCGTGCGGGAGGAAGCAGGTGCTCTGACTCTGTTCTTTCCCGGACACCGCGTTGATTCGACGACCTCACTGCGTGTGGTCTTCAATGCCCAGCTATTGGTGCAATCGACTTTTTTTAACGGCGAGGTCTTCGACACCGAGAGTGAGGAACTCCCCCAACCGGTGCTGCCGGACAACGCCAACCAACAGGTGACCACCGACAAGCTTCAAGTTCTGACCTCGGCGGAGTCGCGGGGCACCATCCTACCCTTTCTGGAGGTCCATCCGCCGGTGATCTCGCCCAATGGCGATGGCATTAACGATGAGGTCGAAATCCGCTACGACGTTCTGCAAATTCTCGAGGAACTGCCCAACCGGGTAGAGATTTTCTCCCTCGCGGGTCAGCGCGTGTACACTGTTAGCGCGGTCCGCGGCCGCGGTGTGTACAGCGAACGGTGGGATGGCCGGGACCAGGCGGGACAGCTAGTCCCAGTCGGCGTGTACTTGCTCAGGGTTGCAGTGGAAGGCAATGTGCGGGACTTCGCGCATACGCGCGCGATTGCAGTCGTCTATTAACCAAGGTCGAATGCTATGCAGCTTCCGAGTCTAGTGCTCTTGTCTTTGCTGGTGGGGGGGATTCCGGCGCGGGGACAGGAGTGGGGTTTCGGCGGGCAGGGCGGTCGATCTTGGGAGGAGTGGGCGCAACTCAAGGTCCTCGCCGACGACTCCAGCGTACCGGGTGCATTGCAGCCGCGGGAATTGCGGCCGGATGTCAATATTTTGCCGAGCATTTTTACTCAGTTCCCCTTTGAACGCTGGCGCGACCCACCCAATCCCCTATGGGTCGATGGCATGCCTCGGCTATGGCGGGGCTTGGGCAACTTGGGGCATCCCGGGGTGATGATGCCCTTTTTACGCTATGTTGACGGCGATGTCAATACCTTTCAATGGGTTACAAATTTTGGCCCCGGCGGCAACAAAACCTCCAATGAGTTCTACACCATTGACCCGGGCGCGCCACTGCCGTTGGAGCGATTCGTCCTCCGCCTGCCTCCGTCCGAGGCCACGGATCTATTTGGCGAACCTTGGGAAAATTACGTTCCGCGGCAGGGGGAGCTTTCCGCCAGCTTGCTCGGCGAGCAGATCCCGACGGAAGACGTAGGTCAGTTTACCCACAATACCCGCTACGTCCCCTTGGACAAGGTCCTCAGCCGCATAGAGGGCAATCTCGTCGCGCCCATTGAGATCATCTTTCCCCTGCAGTACTTCCGCTACGTGCGCTGGCGGAGTTTCCCCGACAACGGCCAAGGCCCCTTTTTCGACCAAGCCGAAGGGGTGCTGACCATTGCCAAGCTGGCCTATGCTGAATTTGAGCTATATGGCCGGGGTTTTGCCGCGGAGTCCCGCTATGAGTCCAAGGTCGTAGATATAGGGCAACCGGCCATCTTGGGCCAGGTGTCCATGGCGGTCAGCAAGTGGCGGCGACAAGAAGGGCAATGGACCGCAAATCAACGTTGGCAGGAGGGCGCACTCGTCGCAGCCCCGGATGCCGACGCCGAGGTGCGGGTGCGCATCAGGACGGGTAGTACGAACGATCCGCGCTTGTTCTTTACATACAATGACCGAGGCGAACTAGACGAAGTTGACTTCGCCACTTGGCAGACCCTCAAGGAACGCCAAGGGCCTTACGACCCGGTCTTCGTCGGCTGGCAAGGCCCCTTGGCCGAAGATCGCAAGCGCTGGACTCCGTGGTCGAGTCCGGTGCGCGCGCCGGGAGCACCTCTCAGCCTCGACCACGGTCGCTACTTTCAGGTGCTAGTCGAAATGATATCGCGCCGGCCAACCGATGTTGCGCGGCTCGATTCGCTGCGCATAGAACTGCTGCCCCTGCTCGTGCCCGACCTCGTCGGCGAGGTGGGCGTAGTCGATGATTCGCTCGCGGCCTCGCTCGCGGAAGTGCCCATTGGCGAACCGGTTGACCTGACCTACGCCATTCGCGCCGAGTTTGGCGACCAAGCTGGGACGGGCTTTGACGCGGTGCGCGTCCAGACCCCTTCGCAACCGGAATTTTTGGGCTTGGCCGTCGGCAGCCCACCGGAGGACATTGCGCTGGAGCGCGACGCCGTCGTGCTCGATGAGACCGGCCTGACTCTGCATCTACCCCAGCCGATTGCCGCGGACGCGGAGCTACACATTGGGTTGCGCACTGCGCTCTATGCGATCTCCATGCAGCTACAGGGGGCGGTTTTTAACCGCGCGGCAAGCCATGCGCGCCAGTTCGTCAAGGCGGGCAATGCCACCGACCGCATCCACACAAATCAACTCCAGATCGTGGGTACAAGCGACATTGCCCAATCTATCGATGACCTGCAAGTCCAGCCCCGGATTCTGACGCCGAATGGCGATGGCAGCAACGACCGCCTGTACATTCGCTACGCGCTTTTTGGGGTGCTCAACGCCGAGGTGGAGGTCTCCTTTTACACTCTGGCAGGTGAGCCGGTTCACCGCCTGCTGGCCACGGGTCAGAAAGCGGGTATCAACCCGCCCTTAGAATGGGACGTCCGCGACGAGGGCGGCCGCCTGTTGGCACCGGGCTTGTACTTGTGTCAGGTCGCCATCGACAGCGGCCGGGGTCGGTTTGCCTCGACTGTGCCCATTGCCGTGGCCTACTAAAGCGAGGGGCTATGAAGCGCATTGCAACGTATGCTTGCGGGCTCGTCCTCGCCGGCTTGGGATTGGCTGGAGGGCAGGAGTCGCAAGTGTACCGAGTCGAGCAGCAGGTGCAGTGGGAGGAGTGGAAAATTCCCCCCGGCACCATTGAATTCGGCTCGGATGGCTCTTTTGTGCCGGCGAAGTTTGCCAACGACATCAACGCCGCCCTCGACGCCGCCCAATTCACCCACAAGCTGGCCAACGACAAGGAGGCCCAAGGGGGCATCTGGCGAGTTGGCTCGACTGCACCCGGTGCCCAATTCAGGCCCGAGAACATCGCCGATGGGGACCCGACGACCTATTGGAAACCCGACCCGGACGCGGACTTAGACGATTGGTGGATCGAACTCGACTTGGGCCGCGCCGTTCCGGTCACCCGCATCCGCCTAGTATTTCCAGATGCCGCCGGGGGGCGGCCGCTCAGAGAGTTTCGCATCATGGGATCGGACGGGCAGCGGCGCTCCTTTCAGGCCGACCTCTTCCACTATGAAACCCTCGGGGGCACCACCCGCTTTAACGATCAAATTGCAGTCGAATACGACCTCGCGCCCCTGCCCGACATCAGCACCCGGGTTCTGTTCCAAGACGCGACCGATCTCCAAGTATTCGACCCGACCTACCGCACGCTCCAATACATTCGCATCAAGATAGACAGCAAGAGCGAGGACGCGGCTTTGGCCGAGTTAGAAGCCTATACCTTTGGCAGTAACGTGGCCTTGGGATCGCTTGCGCGCGGCGGCAGTCTCCTCGACAAGACCGGCCGCGGCACCGACCTGATCGACGGCGATTTTAATACCTCTTGGGCCGTCCACGGCGACGAGGAAGACCCGACGGTGTGGATCTTGGACATGGGCACCTTTGTGTGGGTCAAGCGCATTCTCCAGATCGGCGCCAACACCACGGGCTTGGCCGACTCGGGGTACGGGGTGTCGTACGCCCGCGTCAGAGACCATCGGCTCTTGGCTTCAGACGGCAGCCTGACGCTGACGGGCGACCTTGATTTCGAACTGCTGTACGACGACAACGATCGGTCTGCCGACAGCGACTTCCAGTACATCATGGCCAAGCCCCAAGCGATTCGCTATCTCGCCGCCATTTACGCGGCAGCGAACGGGGACATGGCCGAACTCATGGTCGTCCCCACCGGGCACTTCGCCGAAGTGGAGCTAGAATCCGATTTTATCGACCTCGGCGCTTTTGCTGGCGACCTACGTGCAAAACAGATCCAAGGCATCTTCTGGGACGCCACCACGCCGGAAGGCACCCAAGTAGAAGTCGTCACCCGCACTGGTTACGAGCTGACCGAAGAAGTTCTCTACTACAAATTGGATGGATCGCCGCTGGCGGGTAAGGCCGAGTACGAAGACCTCAACAAGTTTCTGCGCGGCGATACGGATACCCTCGTCGTCGCTGGCGCGGACTGGAGTTCGTGGAGCGCGCCCTACCGAGAGCAGGGCCAGTTCCTCTCGCCCAGCCCGCGGCGATTCTTGCAAATCAAGCTGACTTTGCGCTCCGACCGGCCCGCAGTCGCGCCGACTATGCGCCGGCTGGACGTAAATTTCACCGACGCCGTACTCCGCGGGGCCGAGGGCGAAATCCACCCCAAGACCGCTCAGCCAGGGACGCCTGAGACCTTTACCTACAAGGTATGGGGCGACTTCGCGGATCCGGCTCGCTTCGATCGGGTCCTCTTAACCACGCCGTCCCGAGCCGACCAAGTGCAAGTTACAGTGGGCGGCGCAGAGGTTGCGGCGCAAATCGAACTGATTACCAGCGACTCGTTGGTGATTCAGCTTCCCCAAGCCATAGAGCAGCCCGCGGACACCGTGGCAGTGCGGTTGCACGCGCAGATAGACCGCAACCCCACGCGCTTCAATGCGTTCGTTGGCGAATCGGCGCGTCCGAGCCTCTGGCAGGAGGTGACCCCAGCGGCGCACACGCCCCGGGCGACCCATGTATTTTTCCCCGCGGTCCCGGCTCGCTTGCTCGACAATGTCTCAATCCACCCTCGTATCGCCACTCCCAACGGGGACGAAATAGGCGACCGGGCACAGATCCGCTTTCAGGTTCTCAATGTGGATGCAGTGCCCGAGGTTGCCCTGTACAGCTTGGACGGGCGGTTGGTACAAAAGTTGGCGGGCGACCGCGGGCCGGATGGTTACTACGTCTATACTTGGTCGGGCGCGGATGGCGCACAGGGCCGGGCAGCTCCCGGACTGTACCTGTGCCGAATCCGCCTGAAAACCCAGTCCGACGAACAGCAAATCACCCGGACTATCGGCCTCGCCTACTGAGTGCCCAATCGAGAGGATTAGGATGTATAAGAAAGGACTGGAGCGAATCGCCTGGCTGCTTGTGGGCAGTGCGGTCTTGGGGATGCCGGCAGATGCTCAATTGCCAAATCCCTACCGCGAGATTTCCGAGCCTGGGATCGTCGGCGCTCGCATCCACCCCGGGGCCTTGGCCCCGGCGATCCGCAAGTGGTACTTGCCGCAGAACCTGTACTACGAGTACCGCTGGCGTGGGTGGGAGTACAGCAACTACGCTCGCGAGGCCTACCAGCGCTACGTTGGGACCCTGCTCAACGGCGAGCGTCTCTACGACCCGTTGGGCAACTACATCGCGCGCGGCTGGGAGATCTACGACTGGACCGAGACCAATCCGCGCTCCTTTGGCTCTTCTCTTTTTAAGAGCCCGCGCTTCAATGCTTGGTTTAGCAATGTCATCGTCTCTGCGGCGAGCAAAGGACAATTCCACACGGCTGTCACCATCGGCGACGCGATTCGCACGACCTTGACGCCGATGACTTTTTCCAAACCCGCCTTCAACGGCATTCAGTGGGATTTCCTGTCCGACAAGTACGCCGCAACTTTCTTGGGGTCGCGAGTCAGCTCCCCGGGTAGCCTCGCCAGAACTCAGCTCTCCAGTGCCAACACGGCCCTGAACTCCACCCGAGTCCTCGGAGGACGGGGCGTGGCACAAGTGGGGGATTTCGGCAAGGTGGGCGTCACTTGGGTCAACGCACACCACTCTGATGCCGAGTTGAGCTTGGACGACAACTCGCTCAAGGGCGTCCTGACTCGCCCGCAAAACCAGGGCAATGTAGAAGAAGTGGTCATCCGCATCTCGGACGACTCGCCCGAATCGCCGGAAGAAGGGGCCGTGCTCTTTCTCGAACGCATCCTGATTGACGGGGAGGTGCAAAACAAGATCGTCCCCTTGGTAGAAGGCGGCGTGCAAGAGGACGGGGTCCTCAAAGCCAAGGGGACGGACGCGATTTTATTGACCTACGACATTCGCAACGACTTTGAGTTGACCGAGGCCACGCCGACGTATCGGGACGCTAAGAAGCTGGAGTTTGAGCTAATCTTGGCCAACGACTACCGGGTCGAGGTCACGTCCAACAAGCAGGTCACCAGTCTCGGCGGTCCCATCTTTCTGCCCGTGGCCCGCGCTGAAAACAACATCACCGACGGGTCGAACCAGCACTTCCTCCGCTTTGAATACGGGCTGCCGACGGCCAATGAGATTTTGGGCGTGGATTTCAACGTCACGGGCATCAAGGGGTTTGACCTCAGCACTGAGTACGCGATCAACCGGCGCTTCCAGCGCTTTCCCAACCAGAACTTCCGCAAGCTGCCGGCCACCGAACAGACTTCCGAGGCCTTTTACATGACGGCCTCGTACGTCCGCTACCCCTTCTTCGGCTACGGCGAGACCTTCTACCTCGATCCAGAGTACAGCACGGCCGCGTACATGGCCGACGGCTCTGGCAACATCAGCTACGACCAGCCCTTCCGCCATCTTTTCGAGTTCGTCGATGACAACGACGATCAAGACCAGACCCCGGACTGGCTGCGCTCGGACCAAGGCGGCGCTAACGTGCTGTTTACCGAATTGGCTTCGACTTCCGGCGGCGACCGCGAGGTCTTTCCCGGGCTCGATGAGAACAACGACTTCATCCCGGATTTTAATCAAAACAAGAACGACAAGCCCGACTACGCCGAGGCATTTTTGCGCTACCGGGTCGATTCGCCGGAATTTCTCTTCGGCATGGACGTGAACAACAACACCATCATCGACCGCTTTGAGGACGATCTACAAGCCGATCTGCCCTATGAGCGCGATCGCTCGGGCTACAATGTGTACGGTGGCGTGGCCTTCCGCGAGGGCACCAACTTGACGGTCGGGCGCTTGCGGCAGCGCCAAATCAGCAGCGGGCGCGAGAATCACGCGACCTACGCGCTGCTGACCTCGGAGTGGGATTATCCCGGGCTGCAAATCGCCGTCTTTGAGCTAGGCAAGCAGGTGCGGGACAATATCTTCGACGACCGGATCGTCTGGACTGACCCGGATGGCATGGTGCCCTTCAACGATCCCCTCGACGCGCAAGACACCTTTATCAACAGCTTCTACGCTTCTGTAAAATACAACGCCATCGCCCGTTTCCACTTCACTTCCAAGCTGAAGTACGATCGCTACTTCCAGCAGGGTAAGCAGGCCGAGCTCAAGGCCGACCGCTCTTTTTTGGGCTTGATCAACAAGTTCGACTACCAGTATCCGCTCAGTGCTGCCCTGACCTTGTCGCCCAAGTTCAAGAGCACCTTCCGCAACCGCGGGCACTCCGATCTCGATCTGCGGCCGTCGCGGGACCACGAAGGGACCGTCTTCCTCCTCGCCCGCTACAGCCTGTTGGACAAGACGTGGATGGATTTTGGGGTCGAGTTTAGCAAGTTCGACAACGTCAAAAAGACCGTGCAGGCTGGCGAGGAAGGCGACTTCAACAACTTCGTCTGGGCCGTCTTGGTCTCCAATACCTCAGCCTATATAGGCTACAATATCACTCTGAACGCCGGGTTCAAGCGCGAACGCAAACAGTTCAAGGACGCAGACGACCCCCTGATGGAAACCATCGCCTTCATGCGGGTCTTTGCCGCCACCGGCGAGCTGTAGGGGAGGGGATCTAATGCAGAAAGCTAGCCTCGTATTCGCGCTCGTTGCGCTCGTCGGCTGTGCCCAGTTCGGTCTGCGGCATTTCGCTGGGCCGATCCTGCCTAGGTCTGAGCAGCACAGCGACCAATTCGCCGTGGGCGACGACCGCAGCATTACCTTTTCGCAAGGCCGCTTGGAGATAGAGCTGCGCCCCTTGAGCGACGAGTTCCTCAATCGCCAACTGGCGGCTTACTCGTCCACCAAGGAGGGATTTTACCAAAATCCCTACGCCGGCAACCTCAATCCGTACACCTATGGGGATTGGACCCCGCCCGAGCAGGATTGGGCGACCAAGCGCTTTGAGGTGTTTAACCTGACGGTCAAAAACTACGAGTTTCCCAAGGTGCTGATGGACCCGGACAACATCTCCTTGGTCGCCGACAACGGACGCACCTATAACTCGCTGCCGTTTGCGGCTATGGTCGAATACTACTTGCCGTACTCGTGGGCCAATGCCGGCAACCTCTATCTCTCGTACCAAGAGCGCGTGGACATCCTACAGAGAACTTTATACAAGCGCGAGCAATACGTGTTTAGCGGCCAGGAGTACAGCGGGTACATCGCGTTTCCGCCCCTGCACCACGACGTGGCCACGTTTGAGGTGCGGATCGAGGACGTGAGATTGCGCTTTGACTACCGCAACGAGCCGATCGAGACCGTGGATATTGCCTATCGCTTCGACCGCGAGCTCTACATGGCCAAGGCTCCGCGCTCAATGACCCACTAAGGGCGCAGGCTCTCGTAGATCGTCAACTCGGCCTCGCCCTCAGCGCGACGCCCCTGCATGAAGTAAATCTGGCTCAGGTTGTAGTGGGGATCCGCATAAGCCGAATCCACGCGCGCGGCCTTGTGCAAAATCTGCGTGGCCGTCTCCAAATTCCCTAGCTCCATATAGGCTGTGCCGAGGTTGTTGTACGCTCTGGCGTTGCGTGGCGACAGGGCCAAGACCCGCTCGTATTCGCCAATGGCCGCCTCGACTTGTCCGCGGTGCAACAAGTTATTGGCGAGGTTGTTGCGCGCGCTCAGGTCGGCCGGATTGATGGCGAGGGCGCGGCGGTATTGCTCGGCTGCGGCCTCGGGATAGCCCAGCCGCCCGTACAGGACTCCGAGGTTGTAGTGGGCGTCTGCGTCTTCGCGATAGCGCCGCAGCACGTGGCGGTAGTGCGCGATTTGTTCGCTGTACGGCTGTACGCGCTCAAAGGCCGCCAGCAGTTTTGCCGCCATTTCTGGTCGCGCGCTTTGCCGGTAGAGCGTCCCCAGCCGGTGGAGGGCTTCCGGTTCGAGTGGATCGGCTTGCACGGCTTGCAACAGCACCTTTTCGGCCTCTTCCCCGCGCCCTTGGCGCAGCAAAACCGCCCCGAGGGCGGATAGTGCCTGCGCTGCGTACGCGCTCTGGTGCTTGAGGGCGGCGCGCAGATTCGCTTCGGCCTCTGCGTAGCGGCCTAAGCGGCTGTGTATCTGCCCTAGCTGATAGTGCGCATCGCCGTACGCTGGATTTAGCTCTACCGCCCGTTCCAACTGGGTTTGCGCGGCCGCGTATTGGGCCTGCCGCTGATAGAGCATGCCGAGGTTGTAGTGCGTTCGCGCGTGTTGCGGAGCGAGCGTCTGCGCCTGTTGCAGCGCAGCCACTGCGGCCGCATAGCGGTTTTGGTCGCCGTATACGAGAGCCAGCTTGCGGTAGAGCGCGGCTTGGTCGGCGGCTTGGTCAAGCGCTCGCTGGTAGGCTGCGACCGCTTCGTCGTTGCGCCGCAGCCGCGCATAGACATCTCCCAGCGCCTCATAGGCACCAGAGTGCTCAGGGTGGTTGTGGATGACCTGCTGATAGTGCGCAATGGCGCGGTCGAATTGGCCGTGTTTGAGCAGCAACTCCCCGATGAGCAATCGCGCCTCCACGAGGTTTGGCTCTGCCGCGAGTGCGCGTTGGCAGGCCGCGATGGCTTGGAGATATTGTTTTTGCTCGCTGTGCTGCGCGCACTCGGCCAAGTGCACTTGGGCCGCGCTGCGATCCTCGGCGCAACCGGCGAGGCCAGCGGCGAGCAGTCCGATTGTCCACTTCATCTCCAGCGCTCCTCAGACGAATAGACCGTTGCCGACCATACCCGTAAGGGTGTCGATGACCCAGAAGATGCCGAAGATCGCAAAGTGCCCGAGGATCATTCCCAAGAAGAACGGCCGCACTTGGCGATAGAGATGGACGCCGCCGTAGTGCAGAATCGGTCCTTTGATGAGCCAAGCCAAAAAGGCGTTGAAGGCCATCCAGTGAAAGGTCGAGCTGATGGGGAAGCCAATCGGATGCAAGGGCCACCAGACCCAGTAGCGGCGCGCCAGCATCAACAGGCCCATGACCCCGCCGCCAACGCCCGTGTGGAACCATCCCAGCCAGTTGGGCGGCGAGGGGCTGCTCATCTGCGCGGCCGTATAGTCGTACACGTAGTTGGGCAGCCAAATAAAATTGGGTGGCCGCAAGTTGATTGCCCCATACGTGTAGGCGAGGTGCATCAGCATCCACAGTGCGCCGCCAATGCCGGCCAGCAGGGCCAGCAGCATGCCCCAGAACAGATAGCGCCGCCGCCCCTCGATCTGCCCGCTCAGCTTCAGGCTGTTGGCCACGTGGGGCATGGCGAAATTGAGCAGATCGTTGGCAAAGACCCGCGTGAAGGCCAGCCCGACCAAGCCGACTCCAAAGAAAGAGGTGCCAATGGCCGAGACGGCCGCGTCTGGAGCCACCAGCGGGGCGTAGATAACCGCCACGCCGCCTTCGGCGACGACTCGCGTGAGGGCCATGTACACTATGAACATGAAGAACAAGAGGGCCGCGATGCCCGCCAGCGGGATGCCGAGGAGCCACAGCCAGCCGGCTAGGACTCCCACGCTGCCGATGAGGCCCAAGACCGCGCTCCGATACGAGAGGATCTCGTCGCTGTCGTCGATGTCCGGAGCACCGCGCAGGGCCTTGCGCAAGACATTGCCGATGTGCTCGCGCCCGACCCACAATCCGCCCAACACGAGGACGATCATTGCGCCCATGCCTTGGTGGACTAAGCTAGGCAGGCCGTAGCTCCACACGCTGATGGCCGGTTCCTGTTCGGTACCCCAGCCGATGGCGCGGTAGATGGTCCCTTGGAGGTTGTTGAGCAAGGTAAACAGCCACAGGCCAAAGGTCACCTCGCGCTGGATCAAAAAGAAGAAGCCCAAGGTGGCGAAGCTCAGGCGAGAGCTGAAGAACGGAAAGGGGATGCTCAGGTTAATCGTCGGCAGGAATGGGAAGTAAGCGTGCAGGCCGATGATTGTTCCGGTGATCACGGGCACGGAAAAGCCGATCCACATGACTCCGTTGCGGAAGAAGGGCTTGATGAGCGAGCCGCGCTCGTCGTCCTGCACCATGGCGAGAGGGAGCTGCATCACGGGATAGACAAGCCGCTCGTTTTCGACCCAGTGCCGGCGCACGACGACCATCAGGCACAAGGTGGCCACGTGCAGCGCGACGACCAGCGGCAGCCAGCTCAACAGCGGCGTCAGCCATACCTCCCAAGGGATCGCGCTCGATTGCCCTTCATTGCCCTCAAAGAAAGCGCGAATGGCCTCTAGGTCGTGGGGCACCACCCAAGTGGGGAGATAGGGCAGGATTAGTTCGCCCCAGTTGTTCTCGGGGCTGGCGTAGTAAAACGGACTCGATGCCAGCGGCACCCAGTAGCTGAGCAGTCCGGGAACCGAGTTGGCCAAGCTGGTCATAATAAAAATGACGACCAACTCGCCCCGTTGGAGGACCCAAGACCGGCGAATGGAGCCGAGGCCGGCGTTGACGACTAAAATGAGCAGAAAGAGGATGAGATGGGCGATCTGGCTGGTGTAGTACGCCCCGGCATTCGAGCCTTGCACGTACAGGCCGAGGAAGGGAACCACTGCGCCGACTCCAAAGGCCAGCAGCAGGCCGATGCCGAGGGAGCGGAGGGTCAAGCCGCGTGCCAAGAATCACCACCGTCGATCACTGGAGTCCGGTCGAGCCTGTTCCGGTACTGTCGCGCAGATACCGCGCCACCGCTCCCACCGGCGCTGTCCAGATGGAATCCCGCCGCTCTCCGAGGTAATCGACCAGACTTTGGTGCACCTCGGGGTCGATGTACAAGCCGTGAGTGCCTGCGCCGACTCCGTGGATCATGTAGATGATCCAGCCGCCTGCAGCCACGGCGTCGTCGATCTCCAGCCGCAGGTGGTCGAAACTGCGGCTGTCGCCGCTGAAATGCCCCAAGGCGTTAAAGTTGAGCGTCCCTGCATCGACGACCCGGTTGTTGAAGGGGCCGCGACCGGCGACGAACAGTTCCTCGATCAGCGGTTCGAGGCTGTGCAGGGTATCTCCCTCGCCGAGCTCGGTGTTGCAGCAAGTGTTGCCAAAGGAACGCTCCTCCCTGCCGTCGAGCGACAACAGGATGGCGTTCGCAGTGCGCATTTCGTCTGTCCACCTGCGGGGTGTGTACCTGCACAGGTCATACTCGTCGGCCAGCCAGTCGTGGCCTTGGCTCTTGCGGCATGGGTGGAAGATGCTGTGATTGCCGAGTTCGTGGCCTTTGGCGGCGACATCGCGCCAAGCATCGGGGTTGTTCATCAGACTGATTATATTCGTGTAGAACGTCACCTTCAAGCCATGGGTTTCCCAGGCGGGTGCGACATCCTCGTAGTGACAGGGTAGCGCGTCGTCGTAGCTGATAGAGACCGCTCCCTGAATGCCTTCTGGCCAGGAAAATGCTGATTGATCAGCCATTTTTCGTTTATGCTCCTCGCGTATAGGAGAGATAAAGAGCCTTTTTGGACCGTCGGTCAAGGATGCATCAGGTGATTGTTACGGATTTTTAAAAGGTACCGTAATTTCGATTGGGACGACGTCAACTCTGCCGAGTCCAGACCGGAAATTTCCGTTGACAAGGGATGAAATTTATCTATAACGCTAGGAGGAAGACGATGCAAAAGCGAAAGCGGATTTTGGTGAATTTGTCGAGTATTACTGGGACAATCCGGCAGTTGAAGGGGACGAGGAATCCGGTTCGCCCAAGGTGAGCTACGCCGAAGGATTTACCTTACCGGACTAGGATCAGCTTTTCATCGTTGGCTCCGGTATCTACCTGCCCGGCGGAGACTCGACAGGCGAATGATGCCGCATGTATGAAGGTTTCATGCGCGCTCTTCGCGAGCGGCGCGAACCTCGTCGATGGCCTTGCAGTGCCGCAGTCCCACGGACCTGGCCGGCGTTTGATAGCCCTTCCAGGCGTAGGGGTCGATGCCGGCTACGGGCACGATGGTGCGCCGGTCGGCGCGGGCGGGCGACTCGCCTTCTTCGATGCGCCAGGGCAACAGGCTCCAGGCGTTGCAGTAGTGGTTGACCAAGACGCGGCGATAGGTGTCGCCGCGGTTTTTGTACGAGCGGTGGAGGAGATAGCCGTTGAAGAACACGAGGGCACCGGCCTCCACTTCAACCGGGGTCTCGACGCTCTCGTCGAAGCCGTAACTCTCGGGTGCGAAGTCGAACTCGTCTGGGTTTTCGTGGGACCGCTGGGGGTAGAGGTACCCGGGTCGGTGCGATCCTGGGATTACGTACAGGCAGCCGTTTTCCACGGTGGCGTCATCCACGGCGATCCACGCGCCGATCAGCGAGCGATCCCGCGTGGGGATGTAGATCTCGTCTTGGTGCCAAGCCTGCCCCTGGAAATTGGGCGGTTTGACGAAGTACATGGACTGCATGCACTTGACGCTGCCGTCCCAAAAGGGCAGGTGCGCGGCGGTGATCTGGCTCAGGGCACCGCAGATTTTGGGGTGGCGGACGTATTTTTCGATGACCGGACTGACGTAGTGGGGCTGGTGGATGCAGAGGATGCTCTCTAGCACCGCTTGATCGCTCATGGCGGGATCGACCGGCTCGATGTTGTCGCACTCGTAGCGGCCGCGCGCCACATCTACGAGGTCGCGTTTGAGTTCGTCGAGTTCGGCTGCTTCCATCAGGCCCGGCACGACGAGATAGCCGTCGTCGATAAAGGACTGCACTTGGGCGGGGGTGAGCGGCTTGGGGACTTCAATCGAGGGACTGGGATTCATTTTGATTGCTTCCATAAATCTACTTGCTCCGTTTGAGTCGTTGGCACTTGGCCGATATTTTGATACCCTTACCTCGCTTTGTCAAACAAATATAGAGAAAGGAGCGCGCATCGTGGATTTGACGTATATCGTATTTACCAAGCATTTAGAGGGCCTTGATGTCCCACAACTCATAGACGCCTTGCAGGCCATTGGCGTGCAGGGGGCCGATCTGTGCGTGCGCGACGGCTACCCGGTCAACCCCGACAATGTAGCCACGGCCCTACCAGAGGCCGCACGCCGCTTTGACGACGCTGGCCTCTGCATCCCCTTGGTCACGGCTCCGGGTGACTTCAACCGCCCGGACATCGACTATGCGGAAAGGTATTACGCGGCCTTGGGTGCAGCCGGCGTAGCCCACGTCAAGCTCGGCTACTGGCACTGGCAGCCGGATACGCCCTACTGGACGCAGTTAGATGAGGTGCGCGGCTTTATGGAGGGGTTTCAGGCGCTGTCGGAAAAATACGGTGTCAAGACCGTCATTCACAATCATTCGGGCGCGTCCATGGGTCTGAATGCCTGCGCCGCCATGAACATTGTCCGCGACTGCGACCCGCAATACGTGGGCGTCTTTGCCGACCCCGGGCACTTGTCGCTGTGCGGCGAGCCGATCGCCATGGCCCTGGACATTGTGCGGTCGCACTTATGTTTGCTCGCTCTTAAGGATCTGGTCCATCAGCGTCCCTTGAGCATCACTCAGCAGGGTGCGCCCTCCACCAGCGTCGTGCGCATGGGGCAGGGCTTTGTCGATTGGCCTTCGGTAATTGCGACCTTGAAGCGGCTGGACTTTGCCGGCCCGGTCAGCTTCCACAGCGAGTACAGCGGCGAGCCGGTGGAATCCGTCATCGATTTGGCGCGGATTGATGTGCGCTTTTTTACGGCTTTGTGCCAGAAAGGGGAAGGTCATGCTTAAAGCGGGATTCATCGGCGCGGGGGGCCGCGGCCAGAGCGCCCACTACCCATCGGTCCAGCGCCTCGCCGACCGGGTGGAGATGGCTGCGGTTTGCGAATTGGACGAGGAGCGTCTCAAGCAAGTGGTGGCAAAGTACGGCTTTACGCGCACGTACCAAGATCACCGCGCCATGCTCGACGAGATCGACCCGGACATTGTCTATTGCGTGATGAACGAGAAGTGGCTTTTGCAGCCGGCCCTCGATTGCATTGCCGCGGGCAAGCACCTGTTTATTGAAAAGCCGCCCGGGGCCAACAGCGACGAGACGCGGGCGATTTTGGAGGCGGCCGAGCACCAAGGCGTCTGGGTGATGGTCGGCCTCCAGCGCCGCTACACTGCCGTCACCCGCGAGGCCATGCGCTTAGTTGCGGCCAAAGGTCCGGTGTCGCTGGCGACGACGACCTTCAACAAACAGCTTCCGCAGAGCGCCGACGAATTCACTACCACCTTGTGGAACGACTTGGTCCACATCGTCGATCTGCTGCGCTACATGGCTGGTGGCGAGCCGGTGGAAGTTACGGCCTACCAAGACAAGTTCGGCGGCGAAGGCTTCAACCACTACACGGCGCTGGTGCGCTTTGACAACCGCGCGACTGGCGTGATGCTCGGCAACCGCGCCTCTGGCGGGCGAGTGCTGCGCTCGGAGCTACACGGCGTGGGCATTGGCTGCTACATGAAAATTCCCAGTGAAATCGAAATCCACGAGGACAACCAAGTGCGCACTCTCGGCGGTTGGGAAATCGACGGCGTGCCCGAAGACGACGTGCCCCGCTACGAAGGGGTCTTGACCATGCACGAGCACTTCGTCGATTGCGTGGTTGAAAACCGGCAGCCGATCACCGACATTCGCGACGTGATTCACTCGATCGCGCTAGTGGATCAGATTGAGGCGGCTGAGATTATGGGGGCGAAGACGTAAGTCATGCTTTTTTGCGAGGGGATCAATAAAAATTTTCTAGCCCTAGAAATGGAGATTACCTAGGGGAAATTTGATCGCAGGTTCTACGCGCCCGCAATCCACCCAATTCTGAAAGCGCAGAAAAAACAAAAAGATGGGGGCTGCTCACGTAAGCGGCCTCCATCTTTTTGTTGTACATAAAATATAAACAATTAGCTGAATGTTGTCAAACGAAATAGATCATAACATCAATATAAATATATAGATACGTCATTTTTATCTTGACTAAAGTAAGACCTTCCAGTACTCTTTGTCAACGCGAAAATCCACCATCCAAAGACCGCAGAATCGCAGCTACTTTTACCCACAATGGAGGGAATCCATGGAGAATACCATCGCCTCTCTCGTCGATCTTCCCAAACCCACCGGGCGGATGCCCTTTCACCTGTCCCCGGATGGCCGGCGGCTCGCCCTTGGTGTACAGAGACGTACCCAAGGCGCACGAGGACCGAGATTTGACGAGTGGGGTGTCCCCCGAGAAATGGCTGGCAGTTCCGTGGTTGTCGTGGATACAGCCACCGGGGAGTCGATGCGGCCTTTTCCCGAAGACAGCGTAAGCTGGGGGGCTCAGTGGTCGCCAGCGGGGGACAGGCTGGTGGCCTGCGTGCAGCATGAAGGAGTGGCATGTCTGGGTTTGTGGGAAGTGGATACGGGAGAGATTGAGTTGCTGCGGGATGCGCCTGTTCTAGTCCGCTTTGGTTTTGAGTTGCCAGTGTGGACGCCCGATGGCGAAGGCATCGTAGTACCTCTCTGGCCTGCCGAGCGCGATTATCGAGAAGATGCGCACGGCCCCGTGCCCAAGATCGACGTCAGATCCAACGATCCCGACGCAACCACGGACGACGAGCCGACTGTACCGAGTTGGTGGCAGTGCGACCTAGGCCAGATCAGCCTTTCGACGGGATCCGTCAAGAGGCTGTTGCAACAATGGGCCTCTGGCCACTGGCGCATCGCGCCCGATGGACGACATGTGGCCTGTACGCGCTACGTCGAATACGTAGCGAGCTTGCAGCACTGCCTGTTCGAGCTTTTCACTGTGGATATCGAGACTGGAGAGGAAAGGGTGCTCGCCTCGGACATTGCCAACGCTTTCGGCATCAACTACGCGTGGTCACCGGATTCGGCGAATGTTGCGTATACCTCCTCCGGTAGAGGGCAGCCCGACGAGCTGTTCGTCGTCGCGGCCGATGGTTCTGAGAAGCCTGTAAATCTGACCCCGGGGACAGAGTTCGATCTCTTGCTGAAGTACGACACGCCGCGATGGGGTGCGGATAGTTCGAAGCTATACTCACTCGGTAGCAGGGCTTGGTGGCGATTCGACTTGGACTCCGGTCATCACCGCTGCGCATCGGTTCCAGAAGAATGGGTTATGCGCCATTGGATCGCACGACCGACTGAACCCACCATTCAATTGACGCAGGCCGAGGACCTGCCCGTCGTGCTACAGAATCGGTCCGATCTGAGCGAGCGGGTTGCCCATCTGGGGCAGGATGGAGAGCTGAAGCACGTAGCGGATATACTGGGCACGTGTACGAGTCAAGTCTGGTACATGGAGGTGGATGATTTCTCCGGGTGCTACTACCTGATGGCGGAGGAGGCGAATCGTCCGCCATCCGTGTTACGCATAGAGGGTGGAAGCCGTGACTGGTTGTTTTGTCTAGCGCCTGAAGTTCAGGTGTCCAAGCTCGGCCGCAGTGAATTGATCGACTTCGAAGCAGGCGGTATGCAGTGCCGGGGAATGATGTTGCTTCCATCCGAGGGACGGGTGCCGTATCCGATGATAGTCAGTGTGTATGCGGGCCACCGAGGTGCGAGGGCGATCAATCGCTTTGGTCTCCAAGGGCCGCATGCTATCGAGCCACAGCTTCTGTGCAGCGCTGGCTACGCGGTGTTGTTCCCGGAGGTGCCGTTGGGAGAGAAGGACCCGATGACAGGTCTGGTGGAGCCGGTACTCAACTCTGTAGACCGGGCAGTCGAACTCGGTCTGGCCGATGGCGAACGAGTGGGTCTAATGGGTTCGAGTTATGGCGGATACAGCGTTGTGTCGTTGATCGCGCAGACCGACAGATTCCGAGCTGCACTGGCTAATGCCCCTTGGGGTGTGAATATGATGAGTATCTACACCCGACATATAGGATGGTGTGAAACGGGACAGGCCCGCCTCGGCGGCTCGCCGTGGGAGAGCCGGGCTGCGTACATCGAGAACTCGCCTTTCTTCTACCTAGACCGAGTGTCTACTCCACTACTGCTCGTGTGTGGTACAGGGGACCGGGATGGTTCCAATCAGGCCGAAGAGACGTTTGTCGCCCTGCGCCGACTCGGCAAGCGCGTCGAGCTACGGCTGTACAAAGACGAGCACCACGGCACGAGTGCTTGGTCCCGCGATGCTCTCGATGATCTGTATCGGCGCGTTGTGGATTGGTTCAATTGTCATGTGGCTGAGGCGCAGCCCCATGAGCAGCTTGTCTAAGAACACTTCTCAAAGGGAATTATATACCTGAGTGACCAAACTTTCGAGCACTTGAGTATGAGTCTCTTTTTTCACGTTGACATTATGTGCCCCGGTCTTTCTTCTTTGAGAAACCATCCCATTGACTGCATTAAAATTGGTTTACTTGAAGTCGGTCAGTCCTTCGATGAGTGAGGAGACTTAACATGATGCGTTTATGGAGGATCTTAATAATTATTGCCATTGTCGCTGGGGGAAATCCTCTCTGGGGTCACGTAGAAGACACTAGCAAGACTCTAAGAGCCATACGGATCCATTCTACTCCACCTAAAATCGACGGCCACCTAGACGATTTAATCTGGCAGCAAGCTCCTGTCTTTACAGGATTTACTCAGCGGCGACCCGATACGGGACAGGCTGCCACCGAGTCGACCACAGTACAATTTGCCTATGACGACAAAGCGCTTTACGTCGGTGTTATGGCCTTTGATCGCCAGCCAGAGCACATCGTGGCTCGTCTTGCCCGCCGAGATCAATTTCCAGAAGCAGATTTCATCCAGATTGCCATTGATGCCCACCATGACCATCAGACAAACTTTGTGTTCCATGTACACGCCGGTGGCTCCCTGACAGATGGCTATAATTACGATGACGGAGGTGGTTGGGACGGTGCCTGGGATGGGGTCTGGCAAGCGCGTCAAAGCAGGCATGAGAACGGGTGGTGCGTAGAGTACAAGATTCCCTACCAAACGCTCCGCTTCAGTCCTCAGGAGAAATACACTTGGGGCGTCAATGTAATTCGCTATATAAGTCGAAAAAAAGAGGATGTGTATTGGCGGATGGTTCCGCTTGAGCAAAGTGGTTGGCCATCGCACTTTGGCCATCTTGAAGGTATTGAGCAGATTATTCCCCCTAAACCCTTGGAGATTATGCCTTATATCGTCGGCCGATCCACCTTTATCTCCGATAAGGTATCCGAGAGCCGTGATCTCTTCAGCAATCTGGGGGTTAATATGCGCTACGGACTGACCTCGAGCCTCTCTCTTAACGCCACCGTCAATCCAGACTTCGGGCAGGTGGAGGCCGATCCGGCCGTGCTAAACCTTTCAGTCTTTGAGACCTTCTTCGAGGAGCGGCGTCCCTTTTTCGTAGATGGTGCCGAGAATTTCCGGACGCCTATCCAGCTTTTCTATTCCCGTCGCATTGGCAAGCAGCCCGGCTTCAATAGCATCCCCAGCGGCTTTCGGATGGTGGACCGGCCAGATTTTACCACCATTTTAGGGGCAGTTAAAATAGTGGGCAAGACGGCTGGCAAGACGAGCTTTGGGTTAATGGAAGCACTTACGGCTAGAGAGTATGTATCTCTGGAGAGTGTGGGGGAAGAATCAAAACGTCGTGATTTTCTTTTGGAGCCGCGCTCGCATATCTTGGTTGGCCGAGTACAACAAGATCTTTTTCAAGGCAACTCTCACATTGGTCTGACAGGTACGAGTCTTAACCGACACAAGGCTGCAGACGCTTACTCTGGGAGTGTAGACTGGTGGCTGCGTTCGGGGCAGAACGCATACGATTTCTCGGGACAGATCGCCGGTAGCCAAGCCGGAGCGGCAGCGGAGCGGAAGGGGGGGTGGGGCAGCGAGATGGCTGTGGGCAAGCGGAGCGGCTGGCTACAAGGAGGATTCCATTGGGAAGCCTACTCAAAAGATTTCGAAATCAACGATCTGGGTTTTCTATGGCGGAACAACTACTATGAAACTCGGTTTCAACTCCAGTTTCGCAAGGATCGTCCCTGGAAGCTTTTCCGTCGGAACAGACTGAACATCAATCAGTGGAGGCGTCAGAACTTTGATGACGTGGTACTGGCAAACGGCATCGGCTTGAGCACTTGGCATCAGCTCAGTAATTATTGGGACATCTCTGGAGCAATTAATCATAATTTTCGCACTCAAGACGATCTAGATACCCGGGGTGGGCCGCTCATCGTACGGCCGGCTAGAACATCTTTTGATCTTAGTATCACAAGCGACGATCGTCGAGCCATAAGTAGCCAACTCTACTCTTCTTGGGGAAACGACACGGAAGGTAGCACTTGGCGCACGATGGCACTGGGAGTAGAAATTAAACCATCTTATTATATAGAGTGTTACTTTCAGCCAAGCTATCGATGGGGTTTTGATGATGCACAGTGGGTTGGGAATATAGACGTGGATAGGGATGACA
This sequence comes from Candidatus Latescibacterota bacterium, assembly GCA_965116455.1. GTDB lineage: Bacteria > Latescibacterota > UBA2968 > UBA8231 > UBA8231. The sequence goes on from OZ220690.1 coordinate 52,451, forward strand.
TAGTTGAACACTTCATATACGGAACACTAAATAGCAAGACGCTAGATCTGACTACCCGACTCAATGTGATCTTCAGCCGGGATCTGAGCCTAGAGCTCTATTTGCAGCCGTTTCTGGCGGTTGGTGCCTACAAACATTTCAAAGAACTAGCGAGACCGGATTCGTATATGTTTACCCCGTATACGGAGTTGGGCTACAATCCCGATTTTCGCCACCGTTCACTGCAGAGTAACATGGTACTGCGTTGGGAATACCGTCCGGGAAGTACCTTATTCTTGGTGTGGTCCCAAGCGAACAGTGCGTTCTCTTCAGATCCTTCCTTCCGCCCGCTGAAGAATATAGGTGAGAGTTTTCTAGATGATGGTTCGGATATTTTCTTTATTAAGGTAAATTACTGGCTATCATTATAAAGTGACGTTACGCACGGCACCGAACCGGTCGATGTAGGGGCGTCCCTTGTGGGCACCCATGCGACCCGGTGTATGCAGCCAGCGGGATTCGACGAGGGCAATCACGCGGGTTGCCCCTACAATGCGTAACATCAGTTATAAACTAAAATTCCACATACGGTTCAGACTCAATCGGCGTAAACGATTTCGGCGGATGTTGCTCCATAACATCCTCTCGCAATTCTACGCCCCAACCCGGTCCTTCAGGTGGAACACAGTGGCCATCGATCACTTCAATGGGCTGCGTCAGCACCTTGTTGTACCGATCAATGGACGACACGAAAATTTCCTGCATCAAGCTGTTGTGAATGCACAGATCCAAATGCAGGCTCGCAATCGTTGAAATCGGTCCGTTGGAATTGTGCGGGGCTACTGTCACGTAATACGTCTCGGCCATGGCGGCAATTTTCTTCAGTTCAGTGATGCCGCCGGCATGGCAAATATCCGGCTGAATGATTCCGACAGCATTTAGCTCCAACAGCTGGCGAAAATCCCAGCGCGTGTACAACTGCTCTCCCGTCGCAATGGGCACATTTACCTCGTGGGCAAATTGCGCTAGCGCTTCTGGATTATCCCACAAAATCGGCTCTTCCATCCACGCAATGTTGTATGGCTCCAATTCCTGCGCTACTCGTCGTGCACTCCATATATTCAGTCGTGCGCGAATGTCAATTCCTATTTCGATTTGCGACCCGGCGGCTTCGCGTGCCGCTTCCACCAAGGCGACGCCGTACTGAATCCGATCGATCTTTGCCACCTGCGCGCCTCTAAAAGGGTAGAACTTCAACGCCTCATAGCCTTGATCCACCACCCGTTTGACGCCCTCGGCAATCCCTTCAGGTGTGTTATCCTTTCGCGGCCAGCCATTGGCGTACATGCGAATTTTGTCGTGTGATTTGCCGCCTAATAGTTCATACACTGGAACGCCCAAGGCTTTGCCTTTAATGTCCCACAACGCCAGATCAATCGCACTGATCGCACTCGTCGTTACCGCTCCTCCCGACCACGTCACGCGCCGATACAGTGAAGTCCAGATCCGCTCGATCTCAAACGGATTCTTGCCTAGCAGAAAGCGTTTGAACGCCGCAAATTCGCCGAGCAAGGCGTCGTCTTTGTATTGCAAACTCGCCTCGCCCCAGCCGTGAATACCGGCGTCGGTTTCGATTTTGACAAACATCCAATTGTTGGTACCCTCCGACCCTATCCGCATCACTTGCAAATCCGTAATTTTCATTTTTCTCCTCCGTCGTATTCAGGCAATAGCCTTCAGATACCCATGATGTGGGTTGGGTGAAAATCACCCATGACGTGGGTGAAAATCACCCATGAGGCGGGTGAAAATCACCCAAGGACGACCTATACGCCCGCGGCCCAGCCATTGCCCCCAGCGCGCACTTTGCCCTCGTTTTTAAGCACCTCGGCACCGTGAGCACCTCCGGCTACTCCTTGAACTACCTGCACTCGGTGGCCCATTTCTCTTAGGGTTTGCACAATCGCTGGGTCGATGCCGCGCTTTAGTTCGAGGGGTTCTTGGGCTTCGGCGTTGAGTCGGAGAGCTGTGGCGGCTCCCAAGGCGGTGGCGTTGAAGTCGATAATGCGCTGGCCGAGTTGGGCTCCGACGCTGATGATGCGGCGACCGCCGGGTAGGCCGATGGCTACGTCGCGTTGGGGCAGGCGCAAGATCATGGGGACCACGTTGTTGAGCGGACGCTTGTGCGCGGCCACGGAGTTGGCCCGACCGGGACGGGGGTCCAAACGGCACATGCCGTGGCCTAGGATAATGCCCGTGCCCGGTACGGTGAGACAGGAGCCAAAAGCCCCGCCTTGGGTGATGGTGATGCCGACGAGATTGCCCTCGGCGTCTGCGGCCGATACGTGCAGGGTTTCGGCGATGGCTGGACCCGAGGCTTCGTACACTTGCTGGTCAACTCGCTCGGGAAATTGTTGCAGAGCTTCGACGCGGCCGGCGGCGTAGTCTTTGCTCAGCAAGCGCTCGACTGGCACATCGACGAAATCGGGGTCGCCGACGTAGCGCAGGCGGTCGCGCCAGGCTTGTTTGACGACCTCGGCTAGCTGGTGCCAGTACAAAGCTCGGTCGTCGGGCACTACGGGCAGGCATTCCAGCATGTGCAGAATCTGTAGGGCGGAGAGGCAGCCGTTGGGCAAGATCGGTCCGTACACTGGCACGTCGCGGTAGGTGATTTGGTACGGCTCGGTCAGGCGCGGGGCAAAGCCTGCCATATCCTCGCGGGTGAGAGCACCGCCGCTGGCTTGGACGTAATCGCCGATGGTGCGGCCCAATTCGCCGTCGTAAAAGTCGTGCCAACCGGCTTGGGCCAGACGCGCTAGGGTGCGCTCCATATCGGGGCGATGCCAAATGTCGTCGGGACTGGGCAACTCGCCTTGCGGCGCGAGATGGCTGAATGTTGCGGGGAAGCGGCGCAGAATGGCTTCTTGGTTGCGGATGGTATTGGCTAGGGCTGGGCCGTAGGGAAAGCCGTCGGCGAGCAGCCCTTGGGCCGGGGCGACAATCGCGGGCCAAGGCAACTTCCCCCAGCGCTCGTGCAGAAAGCCCATGCCGGCCATTTGGCCGGGGACGGCTACTGCTTGGGGACCGTACACGTTGGCATCGTCGCGCACGCTACAGGCGTATTCTTTTTCGTTGGTGCACATGTTGTCGCGGCGGGCTGGCAGAATGTCGTACATGTACTCGTGGGCTGCGGCTGGAGCCACGGCATTGGCGTCGAGAGACCAGACGCGGCCGGTGGAACCTTCCAAAACAACCGCGGCCGACATGTAGCCGCCGATGCCGTTGGATTGGGGGGCCAACATGCAGCAGGCCAGACTGGTGGCTGTGGCCGCATCCATGGCGTTGCCGCCTTGGGCCAATATCTGTGCGCCAATGCGCGCTGCGGCTGGCTGCTGGGCGGACACAGCGCCGCGGTCAGCTAGTACTTGGTGTCCTTCGATCATATAGATTTCCTCCGCATCACTGCGCTAGCCGAAGCGCACGCCCGTCGGGATAATCCCCACGTCTTCGCCGCGCCGCATGGCTTCAGCCGCGTCGAGGATGCTCGCCAAGTCGTGCTTGGGTTCAAACCCCAACTTTTGCTTGATGTTGGTCAAATCTAGCTCAAAGTAATTCCAATCCGGTCGCCGCGCATCGGCGTAGCCCCGACCAAAGCGCTCGGCGAGATAGGGCACGGCCTCGCTCCAATCGAACAGCGCGGCCCCGCCCAAGTTGAACACCTCGCCCACGGCCTCGTCTCTCTCTAGCGCCAACACCAGCCCTTGGACGATGTCGCGCACGTCGGCATACACCTGCCGAAAGGGCCGCCCGTCTGGATTGCGCGATAGCAAGAATTGCTCCTCGCCCGTCCACAGCGCCTTGAGCTCCTCGGCTCCCTCTCGGTCCTTGAACTGCTCGTAAACCGGCCCGAATAGAAACAGGTGCGGCAAGCCGTTTTCGTCGAGGAATTCTCCCGGCTCAATAATCGTGGCGAAGCGCGTGGTCACCGAAGGCAGCCCGAACTGCAAGTTGTAGCTCATCACTAGTTCTTCGCCGATCCACTTGGTCAGGAAGTAGGGCATCGTCTGGTAGCGGGCGACTTGATCTTCGCGGATTGGCTCTTCAAAGCAGCGGCCGTTGTAGGGATTCTCCCAGTAAATCGCCTCGGTGGAGGCATAGACTAGGCGGTGTAGATTGGGCGTCAACTCGCGGATGGACTCTAACACGTTGATGGTGCCCATGCCGTTGATTTCGAGGTATTCGCGGTTGTCGAAGGGGCCGCCAAAGGCCGCGGCAATGTGGTACACCGCATCGACTCCTGCGACGGCGCGGCGCACGTCGGCGAGATTGCGCAAATCGCCTTCGATGGTTTCGACGCGGTCAAAGCCGTCGAGCTTGTGGGCGCGGCTTTGGTCGCCGGGATAGACAAACGAGCGGATGTCGTGCCCTTTGTCGAGTAGGGCTCTTGCCAAGTTGGCTCCGACGCGGCCGGTGCCGCCGGTGATTAGGATTTTCACGTTGCACCTCTTGTCGTTAGGGGCGCAGGCGGGATGCCGCACCCGGATTGTAGGGGCAACCCTCGTGGTTGCCCAAGCCCTAAAGCAAGGGCGTCCACAAGGGACGCCCCTACATGGGTAGGGCACTGGCCAAGAGTTTTTCCGGCGTGGCCTCGGCCCGTGCGTACTCGGCGGCGATCTGTCCCTCGCGCATCACGTACACTCGGTCGCATAGTCCCAGAATTTCGGGCATTTCCGAGGAGAGAACCACGATTGCCAGTCCTTGGCGCGCCAGCTCGTCTAGCAATTGGTAAATCTCGGCCTTGGCACCGACATCTATTCTCCGGGTCGGCTCATCGACGAGCAGCACCCGCAGGTTTTCCTTGAGCAGCCAGCGGGCCAGCAGTGCCTTTTGCTGATTGCCGCCGCTGAGCCGCGCAAGATCGCCATCATGCCCAAGGTCGCGATCAGGGAGTTGATGCTGGCTTTGGTGACCAACAGTCCGTTGCACAGGCCGATGAGTGCCCCGGCGGCGAGTGCGTCTTTGAAGCCATCGACCCGCTGCCGACAGTCCTCAAAGTTAGGGAAGCCGACAATGAGGATCTTGGGGGCGAGGCCCTTGTCCGCCGCGTAGCTGGCAAACCACTCGCCGGCCTTGACCCCACCCGCGTAGTTGTCGATTCCCACGTAGCTGACGGCTTCGGACACGGAGTTGGACTCGGTAATCACGTGTACTCCCGCCGCTTTGGCCTGCCGTACTATCGGCCCCATTGCCTTGGTGTCCACCGGCGATAGGATCAACACTTTCACTGGTCACATTCCCCAAATATCGATCTCGACCCCGCTGTCCGCCGTCCGGCGGTCGCGAAACACTTTGTCCGCCCAACGCCGCCCTTCGCGCCGGTCGAAAATCACCAGATGACCCGCCTCAGCCGCACACCGATCCATGTACTCCGCAGTCTGTTCTAACCCTTCGGCGATGGTCTGCTCCAAGCTCTTGTGCAACACCTTGCACTCGACGACGAACCGCCGCGTCTGCTTCCCTTGCGGCCACACGATCAGCAGATCCGTCCGACCCCGACCGAGGCCGTATTCGCGCTCGATGCGACCTCCACTGTTGACGATGCGCTGCAAAAATGCCTGCAACAGCAACTGTGGCCCGGCTTCTTTGTACTCGAATCGTTCGACCCAGTGCTCCGAATGCTCGCGGAAAAATGCTTGGAAGGCCGATAGCAGCTTACCCATATCCAATCCACCTGCGGCATCCACATACCAAGCAGTTTCCCGCTCGAACTCCTCTTGCACCACCCACGTCAGTTCACGCGGCACCACCTCGGCGTAGATCGGATTGGCGATGCGCGGCGGACGATCCTGAGCGACCAGCCCCAGATCGCGCACATACTCCAAGTCGCGGTCGGCAAAGTGGCGCACTTCGCCACCGCTCAACAGCGGCTCGACCACCCGCCGCACCCGTTCCTCTTTGAGCTTGTCGGCCAACTGATCCAGATGCGTCTCGCGCCGTAGGATGAGTTGCTCTTGCGCGGCGAGGATGGCCTCGGTAGCTACCGGACGGTGCCACGTCTCGGCGAATTCGCCCGCAAAACAGGCTTCGTCAGCCAGCGCGTTGACCAGCCACGGCTGCCCTTGAGTCTGCGTCCAGATCGCCTCTAGTGCCTCGGCGGTGAACGCTTGGCCGGTCTCCTCGGTATGCTGACTTAGCAGCGCGAGCACCTCCTCTGGCGAAAAGTCACCCAGACGCAGAGACCGCGCTTTGATGTTGAACGCACTGCCGCCGGTGATGATGGCATTCTCCGCGGTCGATTGGATGCGATAGTCGCGCACGTCGCGTACCCCGCACAACACCACGCTTTGCGGAAACTCCCCAGGACGGCGGTCGTACCCGGCGCGCAATTGCCGCAGCACCGACAGCAGGGAATCGCCCATCAAGGAATCGATCTCGTCAATCAGCAGGACCAGCGGTTTTGTAGCCGCCTCCGACCAGCGCGTCAGGGCCTCGCGCAGGGCTGCGTGCGGGCCGTACTTCGCCAAAATGTCGGGCCAAACCGAGTCGAGAAACTCGTCGCCGATGGAACGCGCCCGGGACGCCAACTCACCCAAAATGGTGCGCATCACCTGTTCCACATCTTCGCGCCCGGCTTGCCCGCCTTCCACGTTGACGTACACGCAGCGATAGGCCATTTCGGCGTTGAGTAGGTCGCGCAACGCCAGCAGAGCCGAGGTTTTGCCCGTCTGCCGCGGCGCGTGCAGGACGAAGTAGCGTTTGTCGCGGAGGAGTCGGCGCACTTGAGGCAGGTGCAGCCGCTCCAAGGGCGGGATGCAGTAGTGATCCTCGGCTACCACTGGACCGCTCGTGTTAAAAAAACGCATCGCGATACCTCCTATCCCTTTACGGCACCAGCCGTCAATCCTTGGACAAAATACCGCTGCAATCCCACAAAGAGCGCGATTGGCGGCAGGCTAAAAATCAGCGACGCGGCGAATAGCTGATCGTATTTGTTGACGTATTGTCCCAAAAACGCGGCGCGCAGCCCCACCGGAATGGTCAGGGCCTGCGATTTGGTAAACACAAAAGCGAACAAAAATTCATTCCACGAAAGCAAAAAGGCAAAGGTCCCCACTGCCACAATCGCTGTTGGCAAAGTACTTCACAAACGGCCCGGTGTCCCACATCTCGACGTACGCGTAGAAGGTAAGGGAGCGGGGGAAGACCAGCGGCGGGGTACGGGTCATCTCGGACAGGGGGCGCATGGATCGCTGCGCGCGGCGTTGACAGCGGAATGAGCATTCGTTTCAAGTACATAACCGAGTAGTATATTTTCACGGCGGTGTATAGTAGCCAAAGCGCTAATTGCCCACAACACGGGCCGCGCCCGCTGGACACGTCTGGCCATATTCCTTACTAATGAGAGCCAACACCCGCACCCCAATAGGCTTATGCAAAACGTCCTCATCACAGGTGCTACGGGTTTGATCGGCACGGCCGCTGTCGCCAGCCTTCGCTCCCGCTATAACTTGCGTGCTCTCAACCGCCGTCCACTCCCGAACATCGACTGCCATCAGGCCGACATCGCCGATCTCGACGCCATCCGGCCGGCCTTTGCTGGGATCGACGCGGTCGTCCATCTCGCCGCCCATATTGAAAACGACCTAGCGGCGATCTTCCGCGCCAATTTGCAGGGGACTGGCAATGTTTTCGCCGCGGCCCACGAGGCCGGGGTGCGCCGCGTCCTCTTTGCCAGCAGTGGGTCGGTCATAGGCGGCTATGCCGCGCTCTCACCATACAAGGAGCTTTTGGCCGGCGAGTACGACCAAGTGCCTGCCGAGTGGCCGATGCTGACCGCGCAATCGCCCCTGCGGCCGACGGGCCTGTACGCAGCCAGCAAGGTCTGGGGTGAAGAACTGGGCCGCGAGTACGCCTCGGCCCACGGCATGTCCGTCCTCTGCCTGCGCTTTGGCCGCGTCAACCCGGAAAACCGCCCGACCCATTCCCGCGAGTACTGCGTCTGGTGCAGCCAGCGCGACGCAGTGCAGATGATCGAAAAGTGCCTTGCCGTCCCCCCCGACTTGTCCTTCGACACCTTCTTCGTCAACTCGGACAACAAATGGGGCTACCGCGACTTAGGACATGCTCGCCGGACGGTGGGCTTTGTGCCCGCGGACCGAGCCGAAGACTACCGCTGAGGAGAAAATTTATGCTGCCTTTTGCTATGTGCGCGATTGGGCGGCTCGCAGAGTAGGGCGGAGGTGGTTAGATTATCGGTAGTTGGTTGACCGGCATTTGGGAGTCCGTAAACCGCACATCCAGCGACGAGAGGAGGGCGATATGCTCAGCCCCAACCCAGCCGTCAAATTCACCTATGAGGACTACCAACATACCCCGGAGGACAAGCGCTACGAGTTATTGGACGGAGAGTTGATTATGGCTCCCGCGCCCAACCTAGACCACCAGAGGATTGGCATCCGGCTAGGAACGTTGCTCCATGGCTTCGTACAAGAGAGGGGTTTAGGTGAGGTCTTCCACGCGCCCTGCGACGTAGTGCTGTCGAATACGGATGTGGTACAGCCGGACCTATTGTTCGTCTCCAACGAGCGGGCGGACCTGCTGTTCGGCGGCGCGAGTGTCCTCGGTGCACCGGATTTGGTTGTCGAAATCCTGTCCCCCTCTACTGCTGGGCGGGATCAGACGCTCAAACGCGCCCTATACGCCAAGTATGGCGTGAAGGAGTACTGGCTGGTCGATCCAGACGCCCGGACGGTGACGGTGCTGCGGCTCGGCGAAGGTGCCTTTGAGGTGGAGGCCATCTACGGCAAGGGGCAGACGATGAACTCGCCCACACTCACAGGTTTCTCTGTTGGCTTAAACGAGATTTTCTAGTGTTTCTGCCCTTGGCAGCCGCGATCCTCATCGCCCTCGTCGGCTGCAACTCCAATGCAGTCTCCTCGGACAGTCGAGCGCCTGCGTTCACCTTACCTGCGGCGGATGGGACTTCTGTTTCTCTGGCCGACTTACTCGACAACCGCGCGGCGGCGGTACTGCTGTTCTACAGAGGATTCTTTTGAGGTTCCTGTCGGGGCCAACTAGGTGAGTTGGCAGATGTGTATCCCGAGTTTCTAAAGCGCAACGTGTCGCTTGCGGCGATCAGCACGGATGACGCAGCCGACGCGTTGGAAATGATGGAGCTCACCGGCGCTGAATTCCCCATTCTGTCAGACAAGGGTGCCGAGGTAGCCAAGGACTACGGAGTTTACAACCTTCTGAATGACGGCGTCGCGACGCCGTCCGCTATCATCATCTCGTCTGAGGGCTACATCGAATGGAAATACATAGGGGAAAGCGTCTCCGACCGGCCGACGCCTGATGCAATTTTGGCTCAGATCGACCGATTGATACAGTGAGTCGCCTTCATTCAGGCTCTGTCGATCTGAATGCTCGACAGACCGCCCTCGCAAGGCGATATTGAGCGCAGCATATCTTCTTTTCGACAAGGAGCAACATAATGAGTAGGGTAGATCAGATCGGCTGGCAGGCCCAGAGCAAAACCGGCGTTATTGCGGCCGGTGGTGCTGGAGCTGTGGCCGCTGGTATTGAAATTCTCGGCCAAGGCGGCAATGCGGCCGATGCCGCAGCCGGTGCGATTCTTGCGCTCAACGTCACCGATCACGGGGCCTGTTCCATCGGCGGGGAAGTGCCGGTGCTCGTCTGGGATGGGAACGCGGTCAAGTCGCTGTCCGGTCAGGGGCGCGCGCCGCTGTCGCCGGAGGCTATTGCTTGGTACATGGAACACGGCATCCCAGACCACGACATCAAGATGGCTCCGGTGCCCTCGGTCGTGGATTTGTGCATTACTCTCTTGCAGCAATACGGCACGCAGAGCTTTGCCGCGATTGTCGCGCCGACCTTGGCCCTGCTCGACGCAGGCGAGGAGGCGTGGCATCCCGACTTGGCGCGGACGCTGCGGCGCATGGTGGAGGAGGAGCACCGCGCCACTGGCAATCGCCAAGAGAAGCTGCAAGCGGCTTGCGATCACTTCTATGGCCGCCGTGCCCAGCACGGCGATATAGCTGAGGACTTAGAGGCATTTTACATAGAGCAGGGCGGGTTCTTGCGCCGCGCGGATCTGGCCGCTCATAGGACTTTGATCGAAGAGCCGGTGGCAGTCGATTACCGGGGCTACCAAGTGTACAAGTGCGGCCCGTGGACCCAAGGCCCCTATCTGTGTCAAGCCCTGCGCCTGCTCGAAGGGTTTGATCTCAAAAGCATGGGGCATTGCTCGGCTGACTACGTCCATGCGGTCGTCGAAGCAATGAAGCTGGCCATGGCCGACCGCGACGCGCACTACGGCGACCCCCTGTTTGTCGATGTGCCCATGAACGCCTTGCTGTCCGACGAATATACCCAGCTCCGGCAGCCTTTGATCGACATGGAGCAAGCCGCGCTGGACGCCCGCCCCGGAGACCCGCTCGGCATGAAGGCACTGCAAGAGGGAGGCGTGTTCCAACCCAGAGTCGGCGGCACCACCACGTGCGTAGTGGCCGATCGCTGGGGCATGGTCGTATCGGCGACGCCGAGCGCGAATGTCTATCACGCTGGCGGCACCGGCAGCACGGGCGTCTCGTATGGCAACCGCCTGCGCAGCCTCAACACAACGCCCGGACACCCCAATTGCATCGCGCCGGGCAAGCGCCCTCGCATCACTCTGACTCCCACGCTGGTGCTCAAAGATGGCGCGCCCGTGCTGGCCATCAGCGTGGCTGGCGGCGACCTGCAAGACCAAGCGACCTTGAACCTGTTGCTCGACTTTGTGGAGTTTGGGATGCAGCCGGCCGAAGCGGTCGTTGCACCGCGCTTTGCCACGGACCACCACGAGGACTCGTTTGATCCCAATCCGGTGCGCGAGCAGACGTTTATCGAGGCCGGCTCGCTGGCCATCAGCTCGGCCGTCGATGCGGATGTCCGCGACGAACTAGCGCGGCGCGGCCACCAAGTCGAAGCCCGCAACGGCCCTATCGCCACTCCCGTCATGCTGTGGGCCGACGCGGGTACGTACTACGCGGCCGGCGATCCGGCTGCGGGCCGCCACGCCGCTGGGTTAGATGGGGACTAGCGCGGCGGGATTACGGCTGCGGTGTGTTGGAACCATATTGTCCGCGTTTGAATCATCCCATCCAAATCGCGCACGGCTTTCCCACGATCGACATCCGCTCCGCAAGGCCGCGCTCTTCTTCATCGGCCTGATTCTCGGGCACTTCTTCGGGCGAAAATCTCGTTTATCGTCGATATGATTTTCTTCCCCGGCAACGGCCACCCCAGCTTGGACGACTGAGGAATTTTCAACGCCGCTTACAGTAGATCGTACGGGATGACGAGTACCTCGTCGCGTAGTTGGAAAACTTCTTCTACGGGGGCAACTATAATTCCAGGACCGTGGCACAGGGCCGGATACGTCTCCCGAAATGCCATAATGCCCCGCGCATCTGCTCTAGTAATGCGCGTGCTACTCTTGATCTCCACTGGCCAGAAAATCCCATCGCGCTCCAGCAGCAAATCGACCTCTGCACCAGCGAGAGTGCGCCAGTGATAAACCTGTGGGGGCATGGCCAAGCAGTGGAATTTCCGGTGGATATCCAACACCACATGCGTCTCGAAAAGCGACCCTAACAGGGGATGGCCAGAGAGGGCCTCGGGCGAGGAAATTCTCTGGAGGAAAGAGGCTAACCCTGTGTCGGTCAGATGCCCTTTGGGTTTGCCGCTGATTCGTTTGATTGTGTTGCCGTGGTAGGGCGGCAGTTCTAGCCACTGGTAGGTCGCCTTGAGGATATTCAGCCAGCGCGAGGCCGTCTGCGGGGTAACGCCGATTTCGCGGCCGAACTGGCTGTGATTCACTTCCCGCGCCGTCAACGCGGCGCACAGACTCAGCAGACGCGAGAACTGCTGCTGGTCTTGTACGCTAGCTAGGCTGCGCACATCGCGCTCGACATAGGTCCGCACGTAGGATTGCATGATGTCGACAATGACATCCGGCGATTGGTCCAGCGTGCGGGGATAGCCGCCGCGCCACAGCACCTCGAATGCGGTCCGCAGCGGCGCGATGTGTGGCACTCGCGCTTGATGGTGCAAGTCCGGTAGCGCGCCGCCGGCATTCAGCAGGAGCTCTAACCACACGGGTTCGGCGCGAGTGCCCCACCCTTGGCGCTCGCTCAGGGTCAAAGGACCCAGATTGAGAACGACGACCCGGCCCGCCAAGCTCTCGCTCACATCGCGGAGCAAGGCTAGATTCTGCGAGCCGGTGAGAAAATACTGTCCGGGTGCATCGTCGCGGTCGACGCGGCGCTTGATAACTGCCAGCAGTTCGGGTGCGTACTGGATCTCGTCCAAAATGACAGGAGGCGGGTGCTGAGCGATGAAAAATTCAGGGTCTTGGCGGGCGTTGCCGACATCAATCACCGGGTCGAAGGTAATATGCGACATGGCGGTACCGCATAGATGACTAAGCAGCGTGCTCTTGCCGACTTGGCGAGCACCGGTCACCAGCAGGACGGGAAAAATTTCTTTATAGCGAATAATTTTAGTCTCTAAGTGGCGATTTCTGTAGTTCATGCTTGTAAATTAATGATGTGATCATCAGTTTACAAGCTCAATAGCCTCCTTCGGCTTTCATTCGGCTCGCTCATTTCATGGCTACAAGGCGTCGTCGGCCATGGTAGCGTGCTCTGGCATCCATCCGCACGAGTAACACTTATCGTTGGCAGCGGTGTTAAAGTAAGCGGCGTCGGAAAAGGCCAAGCGCCAGCAGTCCGAGGACAACGGAGGCGTTGCGCTATTTTTCGACAAATCCCAACGGATTTTCATCTAATTCAAGCAGGCTGAGAGGATGCAATGAGAAACCACCAAAGCGTACTCAGAGCCGCCTCAAGAGGCGCAGGTATCGCACTCGCGGCGCTTGTCTTGGCCTCTGGCCCAACGTTTGCACGAGCTGACCTCAGCAAAAGTTTCGGTATCGGACTTCAGGGAGCTACACCCGAATTTGGTGGAATTAGTTTTCGCTATACCGGGCTGGCACCCGTATATCTGCAAACCGTTGGACGCTTTATTCTCAGTGATCAGGATAGTGACCACATGTTAGGTGCTGGCGTTTCGTATGCCATATTCGAGCACCAAAGCAAGTGGAACCTATCCCGACTTTACTTCACTTTAGAAGGTGGCTGGCAGTATAAAGAAGAGCAGAATCTCCTCACCACGACGCTAGGCGCTGGACTCGCTTTTGGCGGCGAGCTTGTGTTTTCACTTGGGGGGATTCCACTCGGCTTGAACGTGGGAATCGGCCAAGGGTTTGGCCGGGAAAAAGAGGGGTCTCAATTTCAGGGGCTTGCGGGCGTTTATATAGGAGGGGGCGTACATGCCTATTTTTAGCTCTCTTTTTCAGGGCCTGTTTCCCACACTGGTTTTTGGACTATTTCTAGCGGGATGGGTAAGGCCTGCCGCCGCGCAATCCACTGGCAACCTTTTCGAGCAGTACGAGGTCGTCATCGGCTCTGCGGAACGCCAGACGGTTTTGACGGGGTTCCTGCTCGATGGTGCTGTCGCGGACCTTGCCGTGGTGAGCATCGACGAGACCGGCGACCGCCGCTTGCACCTCTACGCGTTCGGCGACGGTACTTGGATGCCGTTGCTCGACGCAACTCTCGGTCCCGAAGTGTTGTTCGTCGACGTTGTCAACATCGGTGGACGCGACCGATTGATTGCGTACGAGTCCGGTCACCTGAACTGGTTCGATCCCGAATCGGCGACAGAACGTGCGCTAGTGTCAGTGACTTCCAACTTCAACCCGCCTCGCAGCGGCGAAATCCCCCATGTCGATGTTACTCGGGACGTGAATGGCGACGACCGCGACGATTTAGTCGTGCCGGACATCGATGGCTTCTGGGTGTTCATCCAGATGAGCGACGGCGCGTTTGCCGATCCCGTGCGGATCGGTCCTTCCACCGATATGAGTAGGATCTACGGAGCCGATGGATATCGCTACGGCCCTTGGTCTCAGAGCCGTGTTCACGAGATAGACTACAACCGAGATGGTCGCCGCGACTTGGTGTTCTGGAACGCGGACCACTTCGAGGGTCACCTTCAGGACGAGCGTGGGCTGTTTACTCCGAAGGCGGAGACCTTCACGACCGATGTGGCATTTGACTCTGACAATCTTTCCTCACTCGCCACCGGAGACATGATGGGGAAGGTGCTGCACTCGTTAACCGATATGAACGGCGACGGGGTCGCGGACCTAATAACTTTCTCTCTAGAGGGCAGGAATATTTCCAGCAAGCGTTCTACCTATGAGGTGCATTTCGGCACGCCAACAGCCGATGGCGGCATTGTGTTTGCGCCGGAGGTCGGAGCCGCGTTTCAGTCTGATGGCAGCATCCAACTCGGGATGGATCGACACGACTTTGATCGCGATGGCCAGGTTGACCTTATGTTGACAACCATCGATCTCGACTTCCTCGAGGGCAGCCTCTGGAAGAGCATCAAGGGGTTCATGGGTGATGACATCCGGTTGGATCTCGAGTTCTACCACATGGAAGAGGGCCGCTATCCCGATACACCCGATGCCATCCGCAGAATCGCGTTGGACGGTGTGCCCAGTCATCGCGAGCTGGGGTCGGTGTCCTTGGACATCGTGCTTCGAGGGGCGACGCACGAACGCCGAAGGACACAAAAGAGTTGGCCGCGCGCGTTCAACTCGACTTTGCTCATCGGGGATGTGACCGGCGACGGCTTCTCCGACCTGCTCATTGGGCAGCACCCGAGGCACTTGGACGTTTTTGTTGGTGTGCCGGGACCGGATCTGTTCTCCCAGCGACCTCAAGACGTTGCGGTCGCCGTGCCCAACGACGAGGAATACACTTGGCTGGTGGACCTCAACAAGGACGGTAAGCAGGATGTCCTCATGCACCACCCGTTCACGCTACGAGATGCTCACGGGGCCCCGAAACGACCGCCGGGAACCGAGCCTCATCGGGTGACGATGCTGATCGCCCGATGAGCAAAAAGCGCGTGGAATGCTCGGCTAGTCTTCGACCATGGAGGAAGGTCACATCAGAAGTCTGGTGATCCGTATCGCCGAAAGACGTGTGAATCTGACAGACATCACTCAGGGTTTCCGACAACGGGGCCTACTCTGACACGGCTACAGAGGAATAACGCACATGATCAAGACACTCGCTACAATGCTGTTTTCGGTCCTGCTCTGCCTCGGGGCCGTTGTCGACGGCAGCGCTCAGCAGTCCACGACTCAAGGGTGGGTATTCGGTTTTGATCTCGGAGGGGATACCGTCTCCTTCGAAAACAAGCCGAGTGACAGAGGAGTACTAGTGGGTCCTCTGCGGGTCGGCTATGGCCTCAACAGAATCGTCACACTGTACGCGTCCGCTTCGTATGCAGACATCGAAGTCCAGGAGTTCGATGCGTTCGACAAAGTGACATTGGCCCACGTTGACTATGGGGTGAGGCTGCACCTGGCCAATAGCCGCCGGTGGGTCCCCTATGGCGACCTTGCCCTTACATTCTGGCCCGTGAGCGACGTTCTCAAGAACGGGGTACAGACCACCACCGACTTCAGCGGTCTACCGACCTTCAGCCTGGGAGGCGGACTCGCCGTCTATCTGTCTGAGGCGTGGGCCCTCGACGTGAACTTCAAGTTGGGCAAGGGATATTTCAAAGACGTCGAGGTTGACAATATCTTGGATGGCGGGACGAGCGAACATGTGCACAAATTTCTCGACATCCACGCTGAATCGGCTCGGCTCACCGTCGGTATTTCGTGGTGGCCGTAAGGACCTCTTTTTGCAGTACCCGTCTGCAACCGAGCCGCATCGGGTGACGGTGCTGATCGCCCGCTGAGCAAAAGAGAGCTTACTCAATGAAAGCGATCAGAAAAGGACTTATTTCCCTCCTTGGACTTGTTGTACCCGGAAGCGTCTTAGCAGAAGAGCGGAGCGACTTTCATTTTTTAATGGGAGCGGGTGCTTTGTCTAGTTTCAAGCGATCTACTGGGCAATCGCCTACGATCGAATTCGGTGTGTGGAAACATAGGCTTTGACCACAAGGGAACTTCTCTTTCGCTTGCGGGCTTGGGTTTTGGCGCAGGGGTCGGCTACAATCTGTGGAAAGACTGGCTGCTGACTTTCAAGACAAGATACGTCACGGTGAACCAGTCATATCTCGACGACCATATCCTGCATAAACAACTCTCTGGCTCGGTTGGGTTGGCTATTCCCGTGGACTTACCGGGATTCTCCTAACAGGTGAGAGTGCTGGAGTGGTGAGACCCCGACACTTAAGGCCGCACCACGCTCCCATCGGCCCGACGATCCTCGGCCGCGTAAAAGGCGCGCACCTGATCGCCGACCAACAGATTCTTCGCCTTCTCCTCGTCGATGTCGATCCCTAGCCCGGGCTGGTCGTTGGGATACATGTACCCACCGTCCATGGTCGCGTGTCCGGGGAAGGCCTCCAGTTCTGCTGGACTGAAACCGTTTTCCTCCTGGATCCCGAAGCTGTAGCTCGTCATGTCTAAGTGCATGGCCGCTGCTTGGTTGACCGGATCGTTGTCTCCACCCTCCTGCCAAGCCGTCTGCACACCGTAAAACTCGCAGAGCGCGGCGATTTTGCGGCAGGGGGTGATGCCGCCACCTTTGGCCACCCGGATGCGGATGTAGTCGATGAGGCGCTCGCTGATCAGCGGCAGGTATTCGTGGACGTTGGTGAATAGCTCGCCCATGGCCTGCGGCGTGGTGCACTGCTGGCGCATAAGCCGGTACCAGCCGATCTGCTCGGGTGCAAGCGCGTCTTCGAGGAAAAACAGCCGATAGGGTTCCAGCCGCTTGGCCAGTGCCACTGCGATTTGGGGTTTGAGGTGCTCGTGGACGTCGTGGGTGAGCTTGGGGCCGAAGCCTAGCTTGTTGCGCAGGTACTCGAACATCGCGGGAATAGCCTCCAGATAGGCTTCGTCGTCAAAGGCCGGTGCCGCGGACCAGGCATTGTGCGGTTTGAGGGCGTTTTCCACGAATCCGCCGCCGCCATAGCCGCCGAGTTGGCAGCGGATTACCGGCCAGCCTTCGTCGATGTAGCGCTGGATGTCGTCCGCGAGGGCCTCGTGGTCGCTGCCGCCGGCGTGGGCGTAGCAGGGGACTGCGGCGCGGCAGGCTCCGCCCAGCAGTTCGTACACGGGCATCCCGGCCTCCTTGCCCTTGATGTCCCACAGGGCCATGTCGATGCCGCCCAATGCGGCGTTGAGGATGGAGCCGCTGCGCCAGTAGCCGCTGTTGTACACGCACTGCCAGATGTCTTCGATGCGGCTGGCCTCGCGGCCAATCAGCAGCGGCCCCAAGCTCTCTTCGAGAGCCGTGGCGACGGTGGCGGCGTGGTTGTGCTCGCTGGCCGAGCCGATGCCGTAGAGACCGGGCTGGTCAGTGATGATTTTGACGATGACCCAAGTGCCGTTCTGGCGGGTGCGGATGCAGCGGACTTCCTTGATCTTGGCCATTGGCCTCCTCCTTGCGTAAGTTTGAGATTAGAGTGCGAAAAAGAAAGTGTTTTGCATATGAACTTCAATACCACTAACAGCACGTTTCGCCAACTTATGGGCAATGGGATGAGTTATCGCGTACCGCTGTTCCAACGCGACTATTCCTGGGGGGGCGATGAGTGGGATGACCTGTGGCAGGATCTTGTTGCGCTGTTCGGCGAGGACCCAGAACCCGCTCATTACATGGGCTATCTAGTACTGCAATCAGCCGACAACAGGTCGTTCGATATCATCGATGGACAGCAGCGCATGACCACGCTGAGCCTGTTGATGCTGGCTGCGGTAGCGCATCTGACGGACTTGGCCGTGCCGGTTGACCCGACTGACCCACAGCGTCGGCGCGCAGAGCAGTTGCGTAGCAATTACATCGGCTATTTGGACCCAGTGAGCCTAGTGCCGCGCTCCAAGCTGACGCTAAATCGGCATAACGATCGCTTTTACCAGAATTACCTAGTCCCTTTAGAGAGTCTGCCGCAAAGAGGATTGAACGCATCGGAACATCTCCTGCGCCGGGCGTTTCTCTGGTTCAGGGAGCGCATCAAGGAACGATCGGGTGATGACGGTGAGTCTGTTGCGCGCTTTGTCGATGTCGCGGTAGATAAGTTGTTTTTTACGATCATCACCGTGACCGACGAATTAAATGCCTTCAAAGTATTTGAGACCCTGAATGCTCGCGGCGTGCGCTTGTCCACCACCGATTTGCTGAAGAATTACTTATTCGCCGTCGTCTCGCGTGGCAATGCGCACGAATCGGATATCAACAACTTGGAAAGCCGCTGGGAGGATGTCGTCGGGCTGCTGGGCAGTGAGAGCTTCCCCGAGTTCTTGCGGGTCTTTTGGAACAGCCGCAACAGGCTGGTGCGCAAGGTGGACTTGTTCAAAACTATGCGCAGTGCCATCAGCGATAGGGCCAAGGTGTTTCAGTTGATCCGCGATATGGACAGGCACGCAAGGGTGTATTCGGCCCTGCGCAGCCCGGAGGACGACTCTTGGACAGCAGAAGAGCGCGCAAGTCTGGCCCAGTTGCAGATGTTCAACGTGCGTCAGCCGTTAGCGCTATTGCTGGCCGCATTTGAGCAATTCGCGGAACGCGACCGCGCCGGCTTTGGACGTTTCTTGCAGGCTATCGCAGTAGTGTCGTTTCGCTACAACGTGATTTGTGGACGCCAAAGCAACGAGCAGGAGGTTGTGTATAATCAGATTGCCCGTGAGCTATCGGCAGGCGAAATCGTCAGCGTGCAGGCAGCGATTGCAAAGCTGCGGCCAGTCTATCCTGCGGACGCGGAATTCAGGGCGGCGTTTGCAGACAAGGCCCTGCGAACAACTAGCGCACGCAACAATAAAGTCGTGCGCTTTATACTATTCTGGCTAGAAGCGCAGTTGTCGGGGCAGCACTTTGAATTCGAGCGCGCGAAGTACAGCATTGAGTACGTATTGCCAGCAAATCCAAGTGACGACTGGCTCCAGTTCGACGATCAACAGCGGGAGGCTTCTACTTATCGTCTAGGTAACATGACGCTCTTGACGACCGCAGACAATCGCGATTTGGGCAACTCGGGATACGCCGAAAAGCGAGCGATCTACCAGAAGAGCGACTTCGCAATAACGCGCAAGCTGGCAGAGGATTTTGATGCTTGGACCGTGGAGAAGATCCATTCACACCAAGCATGGATGGCTAGACAAGCTACAGGTATCTGGAGAGTCAGCTTTTGACTAGCAACGCCGTTCCATGCTCGCTTGCGCGTAGAGTTCGGTGTCTCCACGCATCTCGCGTCCGTTATGAAGATATAGGATCAACGTCTTCCTCGCCGGTGCCGATTCGTCGCAAAACTAGGCGTCAAAGAAAGCGGACGATCTGAATTTACTCAGATGTGCTTTTTCCCTGCAACCGCTATAGGAGACGCCCTTGCTCTGCTCCGATTCGATAGGGTATATTCCACGTATCTAGCCAATGATTTCCGTTTAGAGGATCGCATTACATGGGAACGTTCAACGTCCAGATTAGCATCGGCGACCAACAGCGGGCACAATGGATCGACTTGGATGCGCTAGTGGATACAGGGGCGTCTATAACCTCAGTTCCGGCGTCCGTTCTGCGCCAACTGGGGGTGACGCCTCTGATGCAACAGCGTTTTCAGTTTGGTCAAGGCGAGGTTCGGCTTATGGACGTTGGCCAGACGTGGTTGCGAGTTGAAGGGCGAGAGGTGGTTGCGCTCGTTTTATTCAATGCGGAGGAGACCGTGCCGTTGCTAGGTGCTCTGGCCCTTGAAGGTGTGTTCATGGGCGTCAATCCAGTGGCCAAAAGACTTGAGCCGGTAGAAGGATTCATGGTATAGGAACCAACGGCATGATCGATTCCATAGACCTCTTTGAGAGCGGTACCCAAGGCTACCACACCTTCCGCATCCCGTCCCTGATTACCACGCCAACGGGCGTGGTGCTCGCCTTTTGCGAGGGCCGCAAAAACGCTCGCGGCGACACCGGCGACATCGATATGCTGCTGCGGCGCAGCGACGACGGCGGGCAGACGTTTGCTCCCTTTGAACTGGTGTGGGACGACGGCCCGAACACCTGCGGCAATCCCTGTCCAGTGGTCGATGCTCGCACGGGCGCGATTTCCCTGCTGATGACCCACAACCTCGGCCATGACCACGAGCCCGAGATCATCGACCAAACGAGTGAGGGTACTCGCACGGTGTGGCTGACGCGCAGCGAGGACGATGGACGCACTTGGTCGCCGCCGGTGGAGATCACTTCCGTAGCGAAGCAACCTAACTGGACTTGGTACGCCACCGGCCCAGGCGCTGGCATCCAGCTAGCCACCGGTCGGCTCGTCATCCCCTGCGACCACATTGAAGCGAACACCAAGAAATACTACTCGCACGTCTTGCTCAGCGACGACGGCGGCCAGAGTTGGCGGCTCGGTGGCTCGACCCCGCAAGATCAAGTCAACGAGTGCGAAGTTGTCGAGCTGCAGGATGGCCGCCTGTTGCTCAATATGCGCAACTACGACCCCGGCATCCGCGCCCGTGCCTTTTCGTTTAGCGGTGACGGAGGGCAGAGTTGGTCGTCGATAGCGCGCGATCCCGTCCTCGTTGAGCCGATCTGTCAGGCTAGCATCCGCCGGGTCGGCGCTAGCGTGCTTTTTTCTAACCCCGCCAGCAGTGAGGGTCGCCAGAACATGACCGTGCGGCTCAGCGACGACGAAGGCCAAACGTGGGCCAGCACTCGCGTCTTGCATCCCGGTCCGGCAGCGTACTCCTGTCTGGCGGCTCTGCCCGACGGCCGCGCCGCTTGTCTCTATGAGTGCGGTGCCGAGCATCCCTACGAGCGCCTGACTTTGGCCCGCTTCTCGCTGGATTGGGTGCGCGACGCATGAAAATCACCGACCTCCGCACTCTCTGCCTCTCCCGTCCCCACGAACCCGAGCGCCAGTGGTTCACCGCCACCTTCCATGTGGAAAAAGCCGACTGTCCCATCGTCATCATCGACACGGACGCCGGCTTGCAGGGCATTGCCGAACCTTCGACCTATGGCGATCCACCGCTCATTCGCCAGCGGCTCGACTCGCTCAAACCCAGTCTCATCGGCCGCGATCCGCTCGACCCGGATCTCATATCCAAACTCGCCGGCGACCGCTCGATGTACATTGCTCACGCTGGCCTCGAACTGGCGTTGTGGGATCTGCGCGCCAAGGCGCAACACAAAACCGTCGCCGAACTCATCATCCCCCTCATCACGCCCGACACTCCCGAGCGCAAACCGCGCACCCGCCTGCGCATCTACGCTTCGGGCGGCGTTCAGTACGACTGGGACGACTGCCCCACATCCGTCGTCGATGAAGTGCGTGCGCTCGCCGACCGGGGCTTTACCGCCTATAAGATGCGGCTGGGCACGGAGTGGTCGTGGTCGGGCGTCACTGTTGCGCAGATGATTGACTTGTTGCAGAAGGTGACCGACGCGGTAGGCGAGCGCATGGAGTTGATGCTGGAGGGCAATTGCCGCCTCGACGAGGCGCAGGCCCGCGAGATCGGCCACTTTCTCGACGAAGCGGGCTGGACTTGGTTTGAAGAACCGTTGCTCAAGGACCAGATCGACGGCTACGCCCGCCTCAACGCCGAACTGCATCTGCCCATCACCGGCGGCGAATCGAACTCGACCCTCGCCGAGTTTGAGCCGTTCTTCGCGCAGAAAGCGTACTCCAAGGGTCAGCTCGATCTCGGCGTCTGCGGTCTCGACGAGGCCATCCGCATTTACCACCGCGCCAAAGAGTATGGCATCGAGCTTTTCACTCAGAACTGGCACAACGGCCTGTTGACCATATCTAATGCTCACTTCCTCGCCGCTCTTCCCGAAGAACACGTGCTGGAAATGTTCATCGGCCAAGGGCCGTTGCAGTGGGACATTCTCAAAGACCCGCCCGCGACCGAAGGCTACCTCGCGCTGCCCGACGCGCCCGGCTGGGGGGTGGAGCTAGCTGACGACCTCGAAACGTGCTTTCCCTATATCCCCGGGCCTTGGGGCCACGCGGTGGAGCGCTGAGGGCGCATTCAAATCCACACGGTCGTTCTCCGATCCTATAGCAATCCGATATCATTTATAAGCCGATCCGCAGATGGACGCAGATGGACGCAGATGGACGCAGAATGGGATGTACAAGCCGATCCAGGATTTGACAACCGCCCTTGGCCCCTTGTAAAATAGTCCGCTCTCTTCACCTTTGGAGCCAACATGATAAAAGACCCTCCGCTACTCACTGTTCGCCGCAACTTTCCGCGGCCCTCGGAAGCTGTCCTGCGCGCCCTGCGCAGTGTTCCCACTGGCTTTATCGTCGATTGTATGAACGGCCGCGGTGCGCTCGACTATCGCATCAAGCCGCTCGATCCCGACAACTGCAAGTTCGTCGCGCCCATCGTCACCTGCCATCCGGGGCCGGGGGACAACCTCGCCGTCTTTGCCGCGCTCGAAATCGCGCAGCGAGGGGACGCGATCTTCATCGCCACGGATACGTTCACCAAGACTGCGGTTGCCGGCGACAACATGATGGCCATGGGGCGCAACCGCGGCGTGGTCGGTTTGGTCACCGACGGCCTGATGCGCGACATAGATGGGATATTGCCCGTCGGTTTGCCCGCCTTTTGCCAAGGCATTACGCCCAACTCCTGTACCCGCAATGGCCCAGGTACGGCCGGGATGCCGGTGGTCATGGGCGGGATCTGCGTGGATGCAGGTGAGATCGCGGTTGCGGACCAAGACGGGGTGGTGGTCATTCCCCACGACCAGTTCGATCACGTCTGCGCGACCCTACCCCAAGTGCGCGAGGCCGAGGAAAATCTCTCTCGCCAGATCCGCTTAGGTTTGGACAATATGGAAGGGATACGCGAGTTGCTCGACTCGGATCGCACTGAGCACGTCGACTAATTTTCGACGATCACCAAGCTGGGCTGGTCGAGCGCGATCTCTGGAAGCTGGTCGGCCTGTATCTTTTCTACGGTTCCGTCGGCTAGGCGATAAAGCCGCGCCGATTCCGCAACCTCCCAAGTGGATGGGACCGTAGCTCCCGCAACTGATGGTAACAGCAGGGCCAACGTACGGGTCGGGCCCTGAAGTAGCCGCGCTGTCGCGCCGTCGCCTTCTACGCTAGTGGGCTCGGCGAAGGGCACGCGGAAGCGCTGTAGCAGTGCATTGAGGCAGCGCAGGACGCCAAAGACGGGGCGGGGGTTGCACAGGGGATCTAGGAGTCCCTGACCGACGTCCATGGTGCGGTCCAGATCGATAAAAGGCTCGACAAAGAGCCGTGCCCTCGGCAGCAGCGCCGTTGCAAAGAGCGCCTCTGCGGCTTGGACTGCATCGTCTTGGTCGCTTTGTCCCGGCAACTCAAAGAGCACATCCAGCCTTCCCATCGTGGTCAAGGCACTTACCTCGCGCCAAGCCAAGGCATCTTCCCATGGGGCCGTTGTGTCCAGTCGGCACAGGGCCGCTTCTATCCACGTATCCGCGTTTTGTAATAGACGGTCGAGTTGGGCCATCTCGTCGGGCCGGTAGCCGACCCGGGTGCGGGGGTGCTGCTTGCCGGTTATTTGCTGGCCGGGGATTACTGGAGCCAGAGACATCCGCAGATTGCGGTGGTAGCTCTTGAACAGATATAGACACGACGACGAGGGCCAAGGCTCGCCCGGTGTCTGGATCTCCCAAGTATCTACTTGGTCGCGGTGGCTTTCCAAGATGGATTCGTAAGGGGTATTCTCGTCGTCGAGAATGATCGCCTGCACTTGGACGCCTTGGCGGCGCAAAAAGCGCAGGCGGTCGCCGGACGAATCCAAGTCGGTCCAGGGACAGCGCAGGGCCTGTGCGCCTAGCTCCAGACAGGCGAGCAGGGGATAGTCGTTGCGCACCGGCTGACGCACTACCGAGGGAAAGGTTATGGGGACCTCCGTTTCCCAGCCTAGTGGGTGGGTCGCGGTCAAGCCCAATGGGCCCCCGCCCAAGTCGGCGGTTGCTGGGATGAGCAGCCGCTGCGGACCCGACCCCCAATCTTGTGCCCCGGCGGTGCGGATCAGGTGGATGTCGAGTCGGTTGTGGCGCAGGCGACAGAGGTAAAAACCCAACTTGGGTTGGTCGTTGCGGCCCTGCTCGGGCGGCGGCGCGCTGCTGAACAAGTGGCTGAGACCGGGACGCGCAAAAGAAGTGGAAGGGACAGTGCGATAATACAAGGCGCCCGCTAGCTCGCAAAAGGAAAAGTGCACATGGGCTGCAAAGAGCCAAGCCACTTGGTGGGCGGCTAACAATTTTAGCAGCGAGGTGCGGGCCGGTTCGCCGATGTTGTCGTAGTGGCCCAGATGCGGCTCGGCGGGGTTGTGCAGATAGGGCGGCAGGTGCAGAAATACCGCGATGCGCATCTGGGCGTGCGCGGCCAAGTCGGCTTCCAACCAGGTCCTTTGCTCTTCCTCGGCTGGTAGGCCGGTGTTCAGAATCTGGCTGTTGAGTATTACTAGGTGCAGGTCGTGATAGTCAAAGCTGTACCAAGATGGGCCAAAGCTCCGGTGGTATGCGTCCAACCCCTCGGCCGTGACCGGATGGGTGGGCATGGTGGGGTCGGGTTTGTCGCCTAGGTCGTGGTTGCCGGCCACCCAGTGCGGCTGCACGCCGCAGGCGGCCATCTGCTCTAGGGCTTGGTCTAAAGCAGAGACAAAGCCCGCGCTCTCGGGGTATTCCTGCACCACGTCGCCCATGTGCACGACAAAGTCCGGCTCCAAGGCAGCTACTAATTGCAACGCCGCGCCTGCCCGCTGGCTCTGTTGGGCGCGGGAGGGGAATTCGTCCATGCCGACGCCTCCTTCCAGCGCATAGTGAGTATCGGAGATGAGGACGAATTCGCCTAGGGCCTCGGGCAATAGAGTGCGGTCGAATAGGGTCGGCATCGCGTTATCCAACTGGGCGCAAATTGAGCAATACCAACAGCCAAGACCGCGCCCAGTACGAAGTGTTCATGTAGGGATTCTCCGCCGAAGGCCACCCCGTCCAGTACGTCTCGTTGACCGGGATTCGGTGGGGCCACTGCACAAGCGGAATTGCTGGCAGCTCGGCCAGCCAGATTGCTATTGCCTGTCGGTAAATCGCCATCATCTCGGGTGCATCGTTCGGCGTCTGCGCCATGCGATCGACTAACGCGTCAAAGTCGGCGTTTTGCCAGCGCCAGTAGTGCTCGG
Source organism: Candidatus Latescibacterota bacterium (assembly GCA_965116455.1). Taxonomy (GTDB): domain Bacteria; phylum Latescibacterota; class UBA2968; order UBA8231; family UBA8231. The sequence goes on from OZ220690.1 coordinate 77,717, forward strand.
CAGTCTCTCCCGTCGGTCTGGCGAAACGGCTGTGGTAGTGGCTCAGCACTTGGTAGGGATCGCGCATGGAGCTTAGGTTGCCAAACATAAAAGCGCGCGCCTCGCCCTGGGCCATCCGCGAAATGTAATCCGAAGTCATGCGGAATGAGGCGTCGAAACCCGCCGCTTGGAGCTGGGCAACCAAAACGGGTGTTAGATCCTGGAAGTGCGTGAAGATATCGATGACGAGCGAAAATACCTCGCCGTCCTTCGTCCAGAAGCCATCTGGTCCCCGCATCCACCCCTTGCTCGACATGATCGCCGCGGTGCGCGCGGTGTCGTGGACGCCGATCTCGTATTGGGCAACTAGATCCGCTGCCGCGACGAAGTAGGGCTGCATTTGCGGCACGTCCGGCAGCGGCAACAGCGCGTAGTCGCCCGAGTTCTGCCAGCCGATTTCAACCAGTTGTTTGCGGTCGATGGCGAAGTTGATCGCCCGCCGGATTTCGGGATCGTCGAAAGGAGCTTCCATATTGTTGAAACCCAAGGTGATCGCCCACGGCGTCATGTAGCTATAGGGCGGCTCCCGTCCCGTCCAGGTGCTCATTTTGTCGTGTTGTTCGAGCAAGGTGATAATGTTGGACGGTCGGAGCTCCAAACATGTGTCGAGCTTGTTGGCGAGCAGGTTCTGCACTCGCTGGTGCTCTTCCATATAGGGCAGAAAGATCAAGCGCTCGACCTGTGGCAGTGCATGGAAGCCGGTTTTGGCCGCCCACCAGTCCGGGCGCAGATCCCAGATCCGCTGCGCTGGCTCCGACAGTGCAATGCGATACGGCCCCGTGACCACCGGCCAACCGCTGGACAGATCGTAATTGGCAAAGCGCAAGGGGTCTTGCCCTTCCCAGATGTGTTTGGGGACAATCGGCACTCCGTTGCCGTGGTTGTGGGTGAAATAACTGAACAGAAAGCGTGGGTTGGGCGATTTGAGGACGATCTTCGCCGTCAGGCTGTCGAGCGCCACGGCCTTTTGGACCCAGGTCTCCATATCGGTCGAAAACACTAGCTGCGGCGCGTGCTCTTTGAGCATATTGACCGTAAAGACAAAATCGTGCGCCGTCCACGGCCGCCCGTCGCTCCACTCCACGCCCGGGCGTATATCCACCACGACTTGGGTGTGGTCTGCGTTGAACCGGTGCCCGGTGGCGATCCACGGCAGCGGTTCGGCATCGGCCTTGTAGCCGTTGAAGAAGTAGAGCGGCTCGTAGAGGAACTGATAGCCGATCCGCGAGATTCCGCCCGGCACAAAGGGGTTGAAGGTGTTGTAGTCTTGAATCTGGCCGCCGCAGGTGTTGTTCTCGGCGCAATCGACAATTAGCGTGCGGTTGCGCGGCACTTGCTGCAAATCGTCTGGCGCTTGTTCGCTGGTACAGGCTACCAAGGCTATACCGCAGAGAAGCGCCAAGTGCCAAGCGCACGTCGCCCCAATTGCCCTAGACCGTTTTCCCATATTCGCCGTACTTTCCTTTGTGCGCGACTTGTTACGCGCAACGGGAGGTAACATAAGGCGCGGAGTTCTCCGCTGTCCATATCCGTTCCCGCGCTCTCCCTTGAGCGAGAGCGCCGCGTGCACTAATATGGAAGGTGTTCCTGCCCACCTTCACTCCCCGAGATAATGCCATGAACCCCTTACTGCCTTTCGCCTTATTGGCGCTCGCCGCCTGCTCCGATCCCTGCGCCGAGTCCATCGACCAAGCCTTTCTCGACAGCGAGGCTGCCAAGGAAGGAGCCGTGCGCACCGAATCCGGCCTCATCTATCAGGAGCTAAAGGGAGGCTACGGCCCCCAGCCAGGATCTAAAGACCGAGTCACTGTTCACTACAAGGGCATGTTTGTCGACGGCGAGGTCTTCGACAGCTCGTACGAACGGGGCCGCCCCAGCACGCTGTCGCTCAAAAGGGTCATCCCCGGATGGACCGAGGGCTTGCAGATGATGAAGGGCGGTGGCAAGGCGCGGTTGGTGATCCCGCCGGACTTGGCTTACGGCAAAAAGGGCAAGCCTGGTAGCATCCCCTCGTGCGCGACCTTAATTTTTGAAATCGAGTTATACGAGATAAAAGGGAGTTAAATTCATGAGCAAGCTACCACGCCGCAACATGGGGCGCACAGGCATGCAGCCCCGGGCGCTCGGTATGGGGGCGGCCTTCGTCAGCCACGTCGCCGAGGCCGAGACCATCGCCACCATCGAACGCGCCCTCGATCTGGGCATAGACTACTTCGACAGCTATGCTGGCCGCAACGAGGACCGCTGGGGCAAGGCGCTAGCCGGCGTCGAGCGGTCGAGTTATTACATGCAGGCTAAGGTCGGTCCGCACCCGGAGCGTCCCAAGGACTTTTCCGCAGAGGCCACGCGCTGGAGCGTCGAGCAAAGTCTGCAATCCATCCGCGTTGATTACCTCGACGCTGTGTTAGTTCACGACCCGCCCGATATTGCCGATCCGTTAGGCCCCGGTCGCGCCTTCGACGAGCTACAGAAAATGAAGGAAGAGGGCTTGGTGCGCCACATTGGTTTGGGGGTCCGCGATCACGACTTCCACCGCGCTGCCATCGAGGCCGGCCACGCCGAGATTGTCCTCACGTTTCTCGATTACACGCTCCTCGACCAGTCCGTCGCCCGCACCACTATGCGCTTGGCCAAAAAGCACGGCACGGGCCTGATCTTAGCCAGTGTTTTCGGCATGGGCCGCTTGACTGGCATTGAGCCGGACCGGGCCGCTGAGCCGCGTGCCCATGACATGTGGCAATGGTGCCAAGAGCAGGACGTGGACATCAAGCACTTGGCCATGCAGTTCTGCCTCGACGCGCCCATCAACGGCATCGCCATGAGCGGCCCCGCCGACCGCCACCAGCTTCAGGACGCGTACGACGCGGCGACTCAGGAAGTGCCCGCCGAAATCTGGGGGGAGTTTGAGGAGAAGTTTGGGGTTGGGATCTAGACAGTGGTTTAGACTCGACATCTGGAATCAGAATTAATCTCGTTATATGGAGTAGCAATGGATTCATCTTTACCTGAATGGCGCAGTTACTTTGCAACGACCGCGGATTCGTATGATCGGCTCCAGCCCGTTCTAAGTCCACCTTACAGTAGGGGTTTGGACATGATTGTGGATCTGATCCCCTTTGATGCCGATGACGCATTCGAGTTTGTGGACCTCGGCTGTGGCACGGCGGAGCCGACTGTACGCGTGTTGGAACACTTCCGCCGCGCCACTGGTACTTGCATAGACAGCGAGCCGGAGATGCTTGAGCTCGCCAAGCGGAAACTTACGTCATATTCGGATCGGATCGAGGTACGGGAAGCGGACATAACTAGTTGTGATATTCAGCCGTGTGACTTGGTGTTTTCAGCTAAGACTATTCACCACGTTCCTCCGGTCGGTCTGCCCGAACTTTTTGCCCGGATCGCGGGCGCACTTCGGCCGGGTGGTTGCTTCGTCCTGTACGATGCGATGTCGGTCGGGCCCCTGTGGGGAGCAAGTGTTCGGCAGCAGGCGTCGCGCTTCCGCCAGCGCCATCTCCAAGACGCCATTGCTTCAGGGGTCGCTACCAAGCAAGAGATTGATGCTAGAGTGGAGTACAAGCGAGCGATGAAGGCCGCAGGGCAGGATGTCGAGTACGAACACAGCGCAGAGAACATGATCGACGCCATGACCGGGGCCGGATTTGCTGAAGTGGCCGTCGTCTGGCGCATGTTTGCCGACACCATTCTGTTGGCTTTTACACCGGCCGAGGATGACTGAATGAGTACATGGCGTGAATTGACGTTCCCGAACAACTCCTCAAAGGACGCGGTACTTGTTATCGAAGATGATCGTGTGAACGTACTCGCCGATTTTGGTCGTCGATTATTGGCGCTGATAGAAGAATACTTTCCGCCGGGGAAAGGGGATCTCTCGGGCATCAAATACGGTTTCTACGAGATTTTCACGCCGATTGATCGGCATCCGCTTGGGGACTCTGAGACTGAGGAGTGAGGGTTCGTCTGGCGTGTGAATCGCTCCCGAACACCGAAGTGAATCATAGCGCGTCATCGTCGCCTTGACATACTACGATAGTACCTTTCATTCACCCCCTTCATTCTTCTTATCTCTCAGGGGGTATCATGTCGCAGGCAATGGATGATTTGAGGGGCAGCTTGGTCGCCTTGGTGACGCCGATGACGGCATCGGGGGCCATTGATTGGGCGGCGCTGGATGGCTTGGTGGATTGGCACTTGGAGTCTGGGACGCACGGCATTGTGCCGGTGGGCACTACCGGCGAATCGGCCACGTTGAGCCACGCCGAACAAAAACAGGTGATCGAAGCTGTGGTGCGTCGGGTGAAAGGCCGCGTGCCAGTGGTCGCAGGTACTGGTGCCAACGCGACGGCCGAGGCAATCGAGCTCACTCAGGCGGCGCAGGGCGATGGTGCCGATTACTGCCTGTCGGTGACGCCGTACTACAACAAGCCGACTCAAGAGGGCCTTTACCGGCACTATTGCGCCATTGCCGAGGCCGTGGATCTGCCGATAGTTCTCTACAATGTGCCGCCGCGCACGGCGTGCGACATGGAGGCTGCGACCGTAGCCCGGTTGTCTGATGTCGATTCGATTGTCGGCATCAAGGAGGCGTGTGGTGATCCCAGCCGCGTCGCTGAGATTAAGGCGCTGGTGCCCGACGACTTCGTCCTGCTGTCTGGCGAAGATGCGCAGACGCTCACTATGGCGGGCTACGGTGCTGTCGGGGCGATTTCAGTGACCGCCAATGTCTTGCCGGCGGCTATGGCCGAGTTCTGCCAAGCGTTTATCAACGGAGACGACAAAGCCTGCGCGTTGGATGCCAAGCTGCAGCCGATTCACGAGGCTCTGTTCATGGAGACGAGTCCTATTCCGACCAAGTGGGCGCTCAATGCTATGGGCAGGATTGATGTTGGTATTCGCCTGCCGCTAGTGGAATTAACGGAACCCGTCCAGATCGAATTACGCAAACGACTGGAGACTTTGGGCGTGCTTTAACGAATTGTTGATGGCGGATTTTGGCGACGACTATCTAAACCCTTATCACAGAAAACTAGGTACTAATGTTACAAGCAGTGCTCTTCGATCTCGACGAGTTGCCGAGCACAATTCGCAACCTCGCGTGAGTTCATCAAGAAGATTATGAGAATCAGACTGGAAAAAGCATCTATTAGAGACGCCGAAACTATTCACCGACTTCAGGTTAAGTCATTCTTGCCACTGCTTCGCAAGTACCAAGATCATGGAACGAATCCAGCTAATGAAGAGGTCAAACAAATTGTCAACAGATTAAAGCAACTCAACACCAGTTACTACTTCATCATCCTTGATGGTGTTCAAATTGGGGCGATCAGAATTGTTTACAATGACGAAACCAAGCGCGCAAGAATTAGTCCAATGTTTATCGTCCCAGAGCATCAGGGGAAGGGATATGGTCAGGAGGTCATTATACTTGTTGAGGACGTTGTTAATGCGGAGTACTGGGAACTTAAGACGATTCTTCAAGAGGAGAGAAACTGTCATTTCTATGAGAAAATGGGCTATAGAAAGACTGGGCTCACTCAAGAGATCAATGACAGAATGACCATTGTTTCTTATGAGAAGAAAAATAGGAGTGCTCCATGTCAGCTACGGCAATTGTAGATGGGCTAGAGCGGAATTGTGCGCTAGATTTGCTGTACAGGTTCTAACGAAATGACACAGGACATAAGAATCTGTTTTATCGGCGATTCATTAGTTAATGGTACCGGTGACGAGGCGGCTCTTGGGTGGGCCGGGCGTCTGTGTGCTTTGGCCCATGCGAGTGATATACCCGTTACCTATTACAACCTTGGTATTCGGCGAAACACGAGCAAAGATATTCTGCTGCGCTGGGAGAGCGAATGCACCCTTCGGCTGCCCGATTCCTGCGATGGTCGCATAGTCCTTTCATGTGGCGTCAACGATACGGTTATCGAGAATGGGAAAATGCGTGTCAATTTCGCGGAATCTTGCGCAAACGTCCGCGCGATTCTGCGCGGAGCTAAGCGATATACCGTGCTTATGGTTGGTCCGCCGCCGGTTGTTCTTGGAGACGAACAGAATAAAAGAATCGAAGACCTCTCGGTTGCTTTTTCCCACGAGACACAGACGCTTGGCGTTCCGTACATTGATCTCTTTTCTACACTTTGCTCGGATGACGCCTATAAACGAGAAATAGCAAGGAACGACGGTGCTCATCCGAGAAGTGAAGGCTATTCCAAGATGGCGCGTATTATAGGTTCATCGTCCAGTTGGTGGTTTCATACTTTGGGGGAGTCGTAGCCGTCTTTAAGAAAAAATTCGCGGCCTAATCAATCCCTAGCGCCTGATCAATCTCAGCCTGATAGCCCTCCAAGTCGCCGCGCTCGATCTCGGCCAAGCTCACTGGCCGGTTAAACCACTCCGACTCAAAGATCGCCATGCAGATCGCCTGTGAGCGATAGCCGTCCAAGCCATCCACTTCGGGCGTGCCCTGGCCCCGCACGGCATCGGCGAAGTCCTTTAGCTCGGTTGAGATGGGATTCTCCACTCCACCAGGGAAAATCTGCTCGCGCTCGTCTTCTGTGAGGCTGTTCTGATAGGCTTCGACCAATGCCTCGTTAGATGTGTTCTCGCCGGTGCGCGTCCACAGCCCGCTTTCCCAGTCGATGCAGCCCTCGCTGCCGTAGAGGATGCGCTTGCCGAAATCCTGCCCCGGCGCTGAACCTTGCCAAGTCCACTGCACCACAGCACCGCCGTCGAAGTTGATCAGCGCCATTGCGCAGTCCTCCACATCCACCGGCCAAGCCCCCTCGCGCCCGACCGGCTCGTCATAGCGATACGGCTCAAAGCTGTGCGCCCGCGCCACTACCTGTCGCGCCTCAGTGCCCAAGTGATAGCGGAACAGATCGGCAAAATGCACGCCTCCGTCGAGGATCCAGCCGGCCCCGGCGTCGCGCTTGAAGTTGCGCCAGCCCCACTTGCCCAGCCGCAGGCCCGCTTCCAGCCAGTAGAAGGTACGCGGCTGGCCGATTTGCCCGCTGGCCACCGCCCAGGATCTGGCCCGTTCCTGCGGCGAGCGGCGGTAGTTTTCCGCTACGGCGAGCTGACAGCGGTTATCCACGGCCGCATTGAGTATTTTGCGGCCGGCGCGCAGGGTGATCGCCAGCGGCTTTTCGATGATTACGTGCTTGCCCGCCTCTAGGCAGGCCACGGCGAGGATGTGGTGTTGCGAGTGCAGGGCGCAGATGTCCACTGCGTCTAGGTCCTCCACGTGCGTGAGCATCCTCTCTACGTCGGTATAGATCTCCGGTTTGTGCGTTTGGAACTCGGCGATCTCGTTGGCCCGCTGTTGCGCCTGTGCCTCCACCAAGTCGCAACAGGCCACCACCTGTATATCGTCAATCCCGGCCTGCGCTAGTTCCTCCAAGCCGCGCACGTGTGCTCCGGCCATGCCCCCACAGCCCACGAGGGCCAACTGCAACTGTTCCATTATGTATTTCTCCTATGTTGGAATAATCGGCAACACCACGTGCGAAGCCTGCGCTGCGTTGTGGTGAATTCTGTTGTCTGCTCCCTGGCGTCGTCGCTCCTGACCGATGGGGTCGCCCGTGTTGGGATTGACGTCAAAGCGAGGAAAGTTCGAGCTGGAAATATCGAGGCGGATCTGATGCCCGGCGGCGAACACATTGCTCGTCGGATAGAGGGTAATCGTCAGTTCTGCGACCTCGCCCGGCGTTAGCAACTCGCCCTTTTCGCGCCCGTTGCGGTAGCGCAGGCGCGCGATGCTATCGGTTAGGTTGAGGGCGTAGCCATGCGGATACCAGCGGCTCGGTGGATACCAGTCGATTAGCTTGGCGGTAAAATCCGTATCTGGTGCTGATGACGAGACCCACAACTTCACCTCAATCGGCCCGGTCACCTCCACGTCCTCGGCCAGCGGCTCAGTGGCAAAGACCAACACATCCGGCCGCGAGCCCAGCGGTAGATAGGGCGGCTCACAGCCGTAAAACTCCGGTCCCTCCGCCTGATCGAATCCGCCCGGCTCCATCAGTTGCTCCGTTCGCGCCCGCCACGGCGCATTGGCGGAAGTGCCTACGCCCGGCGGCAGCGGGCCGATCTCGGAAAGTGAGGAGACATTGCCGCCGATGGAGGGCACCGGATTGGCTGGATCGAAGCGATAGACTGTATCGCCATCTTCTGCGGTCGGCTCTTCTGGCGACAAGGTGCCGTCGCCGTGCAGATAGTACTTGGTGTAGTTCGTCCGGGCTAGTGGCCACTCGGCTTCGTCGCGCCAATGCCCGCCGTGGAAAAGTCGGCCGCTGCTAGTGCGATAGCCGCCACCGCCACCCATGGCGAAGATCCGCACGGGTGGCGCGCTCGCCTCGCCGTTATCAATGCCTTTGAGCGCCCAGTCGAAGTAGCGCAGATGCAGGGCGCGGAAGTCGTCTAGCGCCGAGTCTTCGCCGAATTCTACGTCGCCGGCAAAGCTCTGCTCCAGCGTTTGCGTCCCGTGCGTCCACGGCCCCATGAGCATCCGCACCGGCCCCTGTTTGCGCGCCGCCAATCCCGCGTAGTTTTTGCACGTTGAGCGCGTGTACGAATCGTACCAGCCCCCGATGATCAGAATCGGCACGTCTGGGAAGTCGTCCCAAAAGAGCGCTGGCGCGTAACTGGGATGCTGCCAGTACTCGTCGTAGTCGGCTTTGGTCAGCAAGTCCAGCGCCCACTTTTGGTAGGGCGGCACCAATTTGAGCTGGGTCTGTCCCTTGCGGAGCGGCATCCGCGCGAGCCAGTCGGCGAAGGCTGGCGCGCCCAAGTTTAGGGCTGCGTCAACCGCTGGATCGGCTTTTAGCGCGCGCTGCGTGTTGGCCGCTGAATGCCAAAACGCCCACGCCAAAAACCGCAGTTCCAGCGCGCCGCCGTGCCGCACGGAAGACTCGTGCGCGTCGGCCCCGCTCATGTTGACCACCATGGCCTTGAGATTAGTCGGCCCCAACGCCGCCATGGCCGTCTGCGTCCAGCCCGACCACGAGGTCCCCCACGACCCCACCTTGCCGTTGCTCCACGGCTGCTGATCGATCCACTGCAAGGCGTCGTACCCGTCCTCGGCCTCGGGCAGGAGAAAGTTCACATCCCCTTCGGACTGGAACGTTCCTCGGCAGTCCTGATAGACGGCCACGTACCCGCGCTGGGCGAAAAATCGGCCGTAGCTGCCGTTGCGTTCCACGTCGCTTTTGTCGTAGGGCGTGCGGTGAAAGACTACGGGAAACTTGCCGGGCACTGGCTGGCCATCGCGGGAGGGAAAGTACAGGTCGGTCGCCAGCCGCACTCTATCTCGCATCTCCACCATTACATCTCGTTCTATCACTACGTCGTAAAGGCCGTCGGCCATAGCGTTATTCCTTGTTTTACTGTGCGGCGCTAGCCCGCGAGGTTATGCGGCGCTTGGCGCTGCAATGAAATATGTCATCCAACCTACCTGCCGGCTTGGCCAGGCCCCTTATATGGTCGGCCAAACGGCAAGCCAAACGGCTCTTCAAACGGCCGGAACGGCACCATATCGGCAATCTCCTGAAGCTGGACGAGGACATCCGCTGGCAGCGGCCCCGCTTCCACCGCGCACACGTTCTGTTCCACCTCCTCCACCGACCGCGCTCCCATCAAGACCGTGGAGATTTGCGGGGTTGCCATCATCATGCGGAGCGCAGCCTCCGGCAGCGATAGTTCGATTTCATCCAGAAATGCGTAAAGCCGCTTAAACTGTTGCTGGCGCGGCGGGCTCAGCCACGGTGCCCCGGTTGCTATTTCGGGGTAGCGTCGCGCTAGGGCACCCTGTTGCAGCGGCGAGCCGATGATAAGGCCCATATTCTGTCGCTCGGCTTCGGGGAAGATGGCGATAGTCGCTTCCCGCCAGAGCAAGCTGTAGTTGAATGCCGTCAAGACGACATCGTAGTTGCCCGTTGCCATAATGAGCGGTAGCTGATAAGCGGTGGTGCCGCCGAGTCCGGTGAAGCGGATGATGTTCTCCGCCTTTAGTTCTTCCAACAGCTCGCAGACGGGCCCGTGGAAATTGTCGTAGTCTGTCCACCAATCGTACTGACCGGGACGGTCAGGCTCGTGTACTAATAGGATGTCGATGTAATCGCGTTTGAGTAAGCGAAGGCTTTCATCGACCGACTGCCGCAAGAGATCTTTGTCTTGAGGATTGAACGGCTGCGGCCGGCCGCCGAGTTTTGTCGCGAGGAAGTACGGCTGCGTCACACCTTCGAGCGCGATGCCTAAAACTTCTTCGCTGTCGCGGTAGTTAGGTGCTGTATCCACGTAATTCACACCGAGTTCAAGGGCGCGGTGGACGGCGCGGCATGCTTCATCGCGTCCACGGTCACCCGCGCTAGAGACGTACAGGCCGCCCATGCCCAGCACACTGACTTCAAGGCCCGTGCGGCCGAGCGTTCGCTTTTCCATGATTGTTGCTTTCCTTACCCCAACCTCACCTTGATTTTACTCTGCAGGCACCAGCCGCAAAATCCGCCCTGGGTCTTCCACTGCGAGATAGATCGCGCCGTCCGGCCCGGTCTGCACGTCGCGCATCCGCGACTCGCCTTGGTACGCGATCTCATCGCGTACCACTTCCATGCCCGCCAATCGCAGCCGGTGCAGGCGATTGAAGCGCAGCGAGGTTACCAGCAGGTCGTTTTGCCAGTTGCCGAATTGTTCTCCGGTGTAAAAGTCAATGCCGCAGGCTGCTATCGACGGCACCCAATAGGTCTGCGGCTGTTCCATGCCCTCGGCGTGGGTTTGGTCGGTGATGGGCGTGCCGTCGTAGTTTAGGCCGTAGGTTATGGCCGGCCAGCCGTAGTTTAGGCCGCGGCGCACATAGTTGAGCTCGTCGCCGCCCTTGGGGCCGTGTTCGGTCGTCCACAGTTGGTCGGTCTCTGGGTGCAGGGCCATGCCTTGGGGGTTGCGATGGCCGTAGGACCAAATCGACGCAATGGCTCCGTCGCGCCCGACAAAAGGGTTATCGGACGGGATGCCGCCGTCGTCGTGCAAGCGGTGGATCTTGCCGTGGGGCCACTTCACGTTCTGGGCGAGAGGCCGCTGGCCGCGGTCGCCGATTGCAAAGTACAGGTAGCCCTCGCGGTCGAAGACGATGCGCGAGCCGTAGTGATGGGAGTGCCGAGTGTAGAATTGATCTGGGACGCGATGAACCAGTTCCACATCGACCAATGCCCCGTCTTGCAGGCGCCCACGACTGATGGCCGTATAGCTCAACATGCCGCCTAGCGGCCCGGGCAGTGGGTCCGAGTAACTGAGGTAAATCCAGCCGGTCTTCGCGTACTGGGGGTGCAAGGCCACGTCCATCAGTCCGCCCTGTCCCTTGGCGAGCACTGTGGGCACGCCGTCGATGGGCGGCGAAACTGCGCCATCGGTGCCAATGATGCGCAGCCGTCCCTCGCGCTCGGTGACCAACAAGCGTCCATCGGGCAGAAACGCGAGGCCCCACGGCACGCCCAAGCCGGTGGCGAAGGTCTCGACGCGAAAGGTGTGTTCCTCGGATTGGACGATTTGTTGGGCCGCGGCGTCTCCTGCAACAGCAAGGAGACAAAGCAACCAGACGCAGTACTTCATATTTATTCTCGTAACGATAGTGGTTAGGAGACCGCTGACCTACTTGTAAGCGTCCTTCCGCGCCTCGACCATCAATACGGAAACGATCCGCTCTTCCCGGTCCACAGTGTAGAATACGCGGTAGCGCCCGATCCTGTAGCGCCAAGTATCGGGCGTGTAGCCGCGGAGCTTGCGGATGTTGTTACCGAAGTATGGCTGCTGTCTGAGGTGCGGGTAGGTGTAGTCCGTCAGCTTTTCTCGCAAGGAGTCTCGTACTGGCGGCGGCAACTTCTCCAACTGGCGTTGGAACTCTCCGGTTTCAAAGATGCGATACTCAGACAAAGCGCCCGCGCCGGGCTTCTGCATCAGCCAACCCCCGCTCGATACCGGCATTCAGGCTGCGGTTAGTGCGAATTTCTTCCATCTCGAATTCATCCACATATTCCTCGCGCTCCAGATAGCGCAGAACCGCAGTTTCGATGAAGTTAGATAGCGGGCGGTTATCGCGTTCGGCCATTAGGCGAAAGCGCTGGTACACGGCATCATCGAGACGAAGGGTGACCGTTTTGGACATGACGAATCTCCAGTTAGGCGATCTAGTGTCGCGTGTGAAATTTCCTCCAAAATACAAAGATAAATACACTGCCAAAAAGATCCCAACGCGTGGCCACTAGTAGGCTACATTCACGCAAAACGCCCTGTATCCGCAGCGGCTGGCGGCGAGACCCTCCCCGGAGGGAATCGGTGGGGATTAATGGGATTGTGCGCGCTCGGCCTCCCGCATCAGGCGTACCAACGCGTCGATTTGGGCTGTGTCCATCACTGCGCCAAACCCGGGCATGCCGTCTTCGGGAATCCCCACGGCAATGCTCGCGAAAATGGCCGCGTCGCTTGCGCCGTAATCCCAGCGGCTGTCGATTAAGCTGCTAGCCATGCCTCCGTCCATATCGGGTCCGTGGCAGTCGGCGCAGTAGTAAGCGTAGTGGGCTGTTGTCGTAGCCGTAGCCTGCGGCTCTACTGGCGGAGGTCGGCGACCCCAACCGCCGCAGCAAACCATGCTCAGGGACAGGCTCCACAGAAGTGTACGTCGCCATGCGCTAGTGGTCATGCGGGACGTTACAGCACTTGCACTACCTCGCGCACTCCCTGGACCAGCGCGTCGATGTGGTGAGGCTCGGTCGCCAGCGATATGTTGCCGCCCGTCCGCGTGTATATCCCCTTGTTGAGCAGCGCGAAGAACAGCCAGCGGTGCATCTGCGCGTCGTCCTGCGCTGCTTGGCGGAAATTGCGCGGTGGCTGTTCGAGGAAATACAGCCGGAATATGGACCCGGCCACGACCACCTGCACGGCGACTCCAGCTTCGCCAAACGCGGCCTCCAATCCCTCAGCCGCTCGCCGCGCCAGCCCTTCCATCTGCTCATATGCCTCTAGAGTCAGCGCCTGGAGGGTCTGCAAGCCGGCGACTAGGGCGATGGGATTGGCGTTGAAGGTCCCAGACTGTTGGATCTGCGGCCCATCGGCTGGGTCGTATAGGTCCATGGCGTCGGCGCGGCCGCCGAAAGCTGCGCCGGGTGTCCCACCGGCGATTACCTTGCCCAAACAGACCAGATCGGGCCGCACCTGATAGGCTGTGTGCGTCCCGCCTGGGCCGAAGCGGAAGCTGACGATTTCGTCGAAGATCAGCAGGGCACCAGCGCGGGTGGTTGCGTCGCGCAGGCTCGACAAAAAACCGGGCTCTGGCAGTGCCAGTCCAGCGGCCGTGGAGAGCGGATCCACGATCACGGCGGCTAGGTCTTGGGCGTGGTCGCCGATGATCTGGGCGCAGGCGGCCGCGTCGTTGAACGGCAGCACGACCACCTCGTCGAGGGTGTGGGCCATCAATCCGGCCGAAGAGGCCACGCCCTGCGGCTTGCGCGCTGGCCCCAATTCCGGTCCCAGCGGCGGCAAGTAACTCACCAGCGCACTGTCGTCTATGCCGTGATAGGCTCCCTCGAACTTAGCGATCTTGGTGCGCCCGGTATGGGCCCGCGCCACGCGCAGGGCGTTGAGCACGGCCTCGGTGCCCGAGGAGCAAAAGCGCACTTTTTCCAGCGCGGGCATGCGCGTGCGGAGCATTTCGGCCATCTCCACTTCGAGGACGAGGGGCCGCGAAAACCCAGTGCCGAGGGCAATTTGTTCCCGCAGGGCAGTGACGATGGCGGGATGGGCGTGGCCCAAGGGCAGGGCCGTGTTGTTGTTGACAAAGTCGATCAGGCGATGGCCGTCGATGTCGTAGAGATAGGTCCCCTCGCCGCGGTCGGCGTAGAGGGGAAAAGGGTCAATGTGGACGCCAGTGCGGGTGTTGCCGCCCGGCAGCGATTGCACGGCCCGCGCAAACATCGCTTGCGAGCGGGGATTGCGCGCTGCGTACGCTGCGATTTCCTCGTCGAGCAAAGCCTTGATTTCTCGTGCCATAGTTCATCCTTGCCGTGAGGGGCTTAAGAATTTCGCTGGGCGAAGGGAGGGGTGCTGGAGGGAAAGTGGTGGTCGGGGTGGTCGGATTCGAACCGACGACATCCTGCTCCCAAAGCAGGTGCGCTGACCGGACTGCGCCACACCCCGACTCACTGCAAAAAATAGAGATAGCTATAGACGATGGCAATAACAGCTCAGGGACGGTGGGCGTTGATGGCGTCGCGCAGGGTTAGGGTCGCCTGCCGGGCCGCAGCCGCGAAGTCGCTGCTTTGGGAGGCGTAGAGGATGCCGCGCGAGGAGTTGATGAGGACGCCCGCGCCGCGAGCGTCGCAGCCGTTTTTGACCGCCGCTGCAATATCGCCGCTTTGGGCACCGATGCCGGGGATGAGCAAGGGCATATCCGGGGCAAGGGCGCGGATGCGGGCCAAGCCGGTCGGTTGGGTCGCCCCGACGACTAGGCCGATGTTATCGGCAGCGTTCCACTTGTGGGCCTTGGCGACGACCTGCTCGTACAAGGGCCGGTCGCCTAGATGATCCTTCTGAAAATCGTCGGCCCCTGGGTTAGAGGTCAGGCAGACGAGAAAGGTGGTGTGGTCTTGGTAGGCGGTGAAGGGCGCGACACAGTCGTGGCCCAAATAGGGAGTCACCGTCAGCGCGTCGCAGCCGAGGACCTCGTAGAAGGCGCGGGCGTATTGCTCGGCGGTATTACGCATGTCGCCGACCTTGGCGTCGATGAGCACTGGGATGTCCGCGGGAATGTGGTCGAGGGTGCGTTTGAGCGTGGCCAAGCCGTCTGTGCCGAGGGCGTTGTAGAAAGCGAAGTTGGGCTTGTAGCAGCAGACTAGGTCGCAGGTGGCGTCGATGATTTGCTGGTTGAAGTAGAGGACAGGGTTGGCTTTGGCGCGGACGCTGGCGGGCAGTTGAGCGGGGTCGGTGTCTAGCCCGACGCAGACCAGCGAGTTATTCCTGCGGATCGCTTGCTTCCATTTCTCCGTAAAACTCAAACTCATTTTCCATTCCTTCCAACATGAAAGTGTCAGTATAGGTAGAATCGAAATAGGTGTCATCGAAAACTGCTGACTCGGGCTTCGACCAGAGTTCAGCCGAAGGGCCGAGGAGGAAGGTCACCCGGCCTTGGCGCAGGAAATCGCCGACCTCGTCGGCTTGCAGTACTTGTACGGCATCGAAGTTGTCGAGGATGGCGTCGCCCGAGTAGCGGCCGGCCGTGCCCGTGGCCCTGACGACGAAAGGGTTGGCCTCCTCCCCGCCGAGCCGTTCGCTGGTGTAGGCGCGGTCGATGTCGTCGTCGTAGCCGGCGACTCCGTAGTCCGTGGCGAGGCTGCGCTCCACGGTAGCCGCGCCGTGAATTACGTGTCCAGCCGTGCTGAGCACCCTCGGCGCTATGCTCGGTTGTAGCCCGAGGCCGCGGACGTCGACGAGCAGGCCGGTATAGGGTGATTCGGGTACGAAAAACACGAGTTCGTCTGCCGCGAGGGCATCGGCGGTGGCTGGCGTCGTTAGCGAATCGGGGGGGGCTAAGGCGAGAGAATCAGTTGTAGCCGATATCGTTAGCGAATCCGCGGTCTCGGAGACTGCGAGGGAGTCGAAGGTAGCTGGCGTCGTTAGCGAATCGGGGGGGGCTAGCACTGCGAGTGAATCGGTGAGGGCTAGCATCTCAAGCGAATCGGCGTTAACTGGTGCTGTTGGCGAATCCGGGGTCGTTGGTACTACAGGGGGGTCGTCGAAGTAGCTTAGGTCGTACGATCTTGGGTCTATAGGCTCGACTTGGGGCAGCACCGCAGCCGCGAAATCGCCTAGCAGCAGTAGCCGCACGGCGATGCGATAGCGTCCTTGATCCTCTCTTTGCGAGCCAATGGCCACGCGGACTAGTTCCTGAAAGTCGCGGTCGAGGCCAGCGTCTTGCAGTTGGGTATCGGCGTTGAAGCGTACTTGGCCGATGAGTTGGCGCATGTTGCTGAACGCCGCGTCCCGGGCATTGCGCAACCCGTGGAGCCGCTGCTGCACGGGGTCGGTGATAGCCGTGGGCGCGGTGCCGTCGCCATAGGCGAAGAGCGCGTGTTGCGTCCAGTCGATATGGCCTTCGGCTAGCTGCGAGACCAGTGGCTCGATCGCGTAGCGCTCGGGCTGTTGGGCGGGAAGCCGCGCGGCGATCAACACCAGCGCGGCGATCAAAAGGAACATATACCTCTCCAAAGAAAGAAAAATCACCCGGAGCCGCCGGGCCCCGGGTGTGGGAGGAGTGAGTCTATAAGCCGAGTTCTGTCCGCGCACTTGAAGGGCGCTGTGCGGGCATTCATCTGGGGCGGCGGTTGCCCGGCCGCCTCGGTGCGGCCTACCCGGGAATTTAGCGAGGCGGACCACCTCTTTTCCCCTATTTGGCCTTGCTCCGGATGAGGTTTACCCTGCCACCTGCGTCGCCGCAGGTGCGGTGAGCTCTTACCTCGCCTTTTCAACCTTACCCAGTAAGCTGGGCGGTGTGTTTTCTGTGGCACTATCTGTGGGGTCGCCCCCCCTGGGCGTTACCCAGCATCCTGTCCTGTGGAGCTCGGACTTTCCTCACTAGCGGCCACTGAGGACTGCTAGCGCGCCCGCCCGACTTACTTCTCCCAAAATCAAACCAACTGCTCGTCCCAGACCATAATGGTGCCGCAGCTCTCGCAGGAAATGACGCGGTCGCCGACGCGAACCTCGTTGAGCATTTGGGCGGGCATTTGGTAGTAACAAGCGCCGCAAGCGTGTTTGTGTACGGCTGCGACGCGAATCCCGTGCCGCCCCTTCTTGCGCTCGTACGTCTGTAGTAACTGGGCGTTGATGTCCTCGATACCCTTGGCGACCATCTGCCGGCTCGCTGCGACTTCGTCGATTTGTTCCTGCATGGTGCCGAGCAGGCCTTCGAGTTCGTCAATGCGCTCTTGCTCGGCCTCGCGGACCTCCTCAAAAGCGCCTTGCTCTTCGGCGATTTGCTCTTGGATTTGCTCTTGGCCCTCAAGGGCTTTGAGCAACTGCGTCTCGTGTTCGGCAATGGTCGTCTTGCAAATCTCGATCTCGAGCTGGAGGGAATCGTATTCTTTGTTGGTGGTCACTACGGCAAAGCGCTCCTCGCGCTCGCGCAGGGTAACTTTGCCACTTTCGATTTCGCGCTCGCAGTACCGCTGTTGCTTTTCGAACTCCGCGCTCTGGCCCTCTAGATCGGCCAAGACGGACCGCGCTTTTGCTATCCTGCTGCGCCGCAGGTCGATTTCAGCGGGATATTTTTCTTTGGCCTCTTCCAGTTCGAAAAGCTTTTTATCGACTTCTTGGAGCTTCAACAGTTGCTGCAAACCCTCTTTCATGCGATCTCTCGTTTCCTATGGCACCGATCAAAGAAAAAGAGTGCATCTGAGATTCTGAGATGATGCACTCTAATGGATCGTATGAGCTTCTGCTGGTGAACAAACACTCTGAAGTAAAGCCAGTATGTCGCGTCATCAGCAGCTTGTAATTATCGGTTGCGGTAAATGAATCTCATTTAATTACGGGTATTTAGATAAAGCGGTCAAGAGAGCAGCGACCGCGCCGCTTGGGCGACGTGCCCGGGGGTCAGGCCGTATTTTTGCAGCAGATCATCGTTGGGTGCGGATTCGCCGAATACGTCGCGGATGCCGACGCGCCGCATGGGCGTTGGGTGCCGCTCGCCTAGCACTTCGGCGACCGCGCCGCCCAAGCCACCGATGATCGTGTGGTCTTCGGCCGTTACGACGCGGCCCGTCTGCGCAGCCGCGGCGACAATGGCGTCTGCATCGAGTGGCTTGAGAGTCGGCACGTGCAAGACGAGCGCCGAGATTCCCTCGCGTGCCAACTCGTCGGCTGCGTCGAGGCAACGCGGGGTTTGGGCTCCCGTGGATATGAGGGCGATGTCCGTGCCCTCGCGCACGGCAAAGGCGCGGCCTAGCTCAAACTCGTAGTCCGCCGGAAAGATGACTGGCTCTGGGTCGCGCGTCATGCGCACGTACACGGGGCCGGGTAGGTCGTTGACCACCAGCATACAGGCGCGGACCTCTACGGCGTCGGCCGGGGCCAAGACGGTCATATTCGGCATGGCGCGCATGACGGAGATGTCGGCGACTTCTTGATGGGTCTTGCCGGTTTTGCCGGTCAATAGGCCCGAGTAAGCACCGCAGAGCTTGACCGGTAGGTTGGGTTGGGCGACGACGACGCGGAGTTGATCGAGATCGCGGTTGACGATGAAGCAGGCGAAGCTGCTCAGCCACGGCACGAGGCCGCAGGTGGCCATGCCGGCGGCGACGCCCATCATGTTTTGCTCGGCAATGCCCATTTCGAGGAAGCGGTCGGGCCGCTCGCGGGAGACTTTGTCGGCCTTGGTCGAGTTGGCCAAGTCGCCATCGAGTACGTACACGCGCGGGTCGCGGTCAATGAGTTCGATGAGCGCGTCGCCAAAAGCGTCGCGCTGGGCTAGCATCTCGCCGGTGGTGGAGAGGTTCACAGGACGGCCTCCTGCGCGGCGAGTTCGTCCTGCGCTTGTTTGAGGTCTTGGTCGGTCACTGGCTTGGAGTGCCAGTTGAAGTCGTTTTCCATGTAGGATATCCCTTTGCCTTTGACCGTGCGGGCGACGATGATGGTGGGTTGGCCGCGATGTGCCTTGGCCTCGGCAAAGGCCGAGAGAATGGCGGGAAAGTCGTGGCCGTCGGTCTCGATGGCATTCCAGCCAAAGGTGCGCCAGCGGCTGAGTGGGTTTTCCTGCGCGGCCAAGCGGTCGAGCACGCCGTAGCCCCTTTCAGTGGCCCAGCCGTATTGCTGGAGGCCGTTCCAGTCGAGGATGGCGGTGAGATTGTCGAGGCCGTAGCGCGCTGCGACAAAGGCCGCCTCCCAGATCTGCCCCTCCTGCGAGTCGCCGTCGCCGATCATCACCCAAGTGCGGAAGTCCTGTCCTTTCAGCCGGGCGGCGAGGGCCATGCCAAGGCCGGGCGACAGGCCCTGGCCCAGCGAGCCGGTGGACATGTCGAGGCCGGAAAGGACGCTCATGTCTGGGTGGCCCTGGAGGCGGGAGTCAATGGCGTCAAAGGTGGCGAGTTCTGCAATGGGCAGGTAGCCGCGCAGGGCCAAAGCCGCGTAGAGGCCGATCGAGGAGTGCCCCTTGGACAGGATGAAGCGGTCGCGGTCTGGGTCGCGGGGTCGGTCTGGGTCGATGTTTAGCTCGGCGAAGTACAGGGCGATGAGCAATTCGGCTGCGGACATGGGGCCGCCTAAGTGGCCAGCTCCAGCGTGGTGTACCGACTCGACGACTAGGCGGCGCAATTGGATGGCATAGCGCTTTAGCTCGGCGTGGCGCACGGGCGTCAGGCTCATAGAAGTTCTCCTTTTTGCGGCTCGTTAAGGTAGGAACTGGCCCGGCCTTAGTCCAGCCACGGGGGCACGATGCCAAAGGCTTGGCCACACTCGGCTAGGCGCTCGACGTCCTCTACGCCAATGGGTACCCCATCGCGTGCGTACGCTTCCTCGTTGCGGTGTTCGGGTGTGCCCGGCAAGGTGACTTCGTCGTACCCGCGCAGTGGAATCATCTGCTCGCTCGCTAGACGCACTAGCTCATCGACGCCGTGGCGCACTTGCGGAGCGGGCGCGAAGAGGTCCAAGTCGAAGACGAGGATTAAGCTGCCCATGTGCGCCGCCGGCCATTGCGCGGCGATTTCGCGGGCGCGGTTGCCACCTTGGCCGACAAAAGCCCCGCCGAGCAGGGTGGCGATTGCGGTGTAGCCCATGGACTTGAAGAAGGCCGCGGGGATCAGCTCTTCAATGGCTTCTATCTGCTCGCCGCGTTGGTAGTCGGCTAGGATGCAGGTGGCCACGTCGAGCACCACAGGTGGCCCTTCTCGTCCGGGCAGGCCAAAGCACAAGGGCGGGTTACCGTAGTGGGCGGCGCGCTTGCCGTCGTTGCTGGGGTAGTACTGGGGATAGGCCGCTTGCACCGAGAAGCCCACGCAGTTTTCCGCCATGGCGCGGCGCACGTAGTGTCCGGCTGAGCCGTAGTGCCCGATGTGGCAGGCCGCGCCGATGGCGAGGCCCTTTTTTCTGGCCTTGGCGATGGCGCGTTCTGTGGCTAGCATGGTCGGCGCGTACCCAAGGCTGCCATCGCCATCGACAAAGACGTGGGTGTCGCTTTCGCGCAGGACGCGGATGTCTGGGGCGGGGTTGGCCTTTTTGTCGCGGAGCGTGCAGCAATACCCGTACAGGGCGCGGGTGCCGTGCGAGCGCACGCCGCGCAAATCCGAATTGGTCAGTAGGTCGGCCAACTGCGCGGCGTGTGCGGCGGACAGGCCAGCGGCGCGGAGGCAGGCCGTGCCAAAGGCTCTGAGATCGGCGGCGGCAATGCGCTTGAACTCTGTGGGGGGGCGGTTCATAAAAGAGACTCCTGTGGGCGTTAGGGATGGTCGGCGGCCTTGCGGGCAAGTAGGTCGGCGAGTGCTGCGCCGACTTGGTTGGGATTCGCGGCTAGGGCGCTGGTAGAAGGATACGAGCTGTTAGGCAACGAGGCCAACTTTCGCTTTATTGAGAAGGCGTCCCTGCTAGCGGCGAATCGGGGAGCCTATTATCCAATGTCGGTCAATATAATATTGGGTTCCGGTGTGCGCGGGATTTTTGCGCCGTGTGTTAGGGCGATCTTGCCGTTGCTCGTTGCGCTGGCGGGCTGTGGCAAAGCTCCGGTTGCGCCGGTCGTCTTGGAAGAGGGCGTTGTCATTGCGTCGCCGGCAGATATAGCTGCCCTTAGGGAACGAGGCGGCGCTGCTTACATCATCGACGGCGACTTGCAGATCGTCGGGAGCAGCTTAGTAGCGCTGACGGGTTTGGAAGGGCTGAGGCGCGTCGAGGGCAGCGTCGAGATTTGGTTTAACGACCGCTTGGAAAGCCTAGCGGGATTGGAGGGGCTTGAAAGCGTCGGAGCTGGGTTAGGTCCGGCGGCTGCACCTCCGCCTTTACCCACGCCAGCGGCCGGCAAAGCCGCTCACGTGGTGGAAGGGCTGTTGATCTTTGAAAATAAGGCCCTGCGCTCGCTCAAAGGGCTGGATAACTTGGCCTCTGTCAGTGGGGGCTTGGCGCTCGTCCGCAATGAGGCGCTTGCGTCCCTGACGGACTTGCCGCACCTCGTGGAGATCGAAGGCAGCGTGGACATTTGGTTCAACGACGCGCTACAAAGCCTAGAGGGCCTTCACTACTTGGCCAGAGTGCGGGACTTTTTGGAAGTCAGCGGCAACGGTGCGCTGCAAAGCTTGGACGGGCTGCGCGGCATCGGCTACGTGGGAGCGGATTTGATCATCAGCAATAATGCGCTGCTGCCTCAATCCGAGGTGTGGGCCTTTGCCGAGCGGATGGTGGCCGAGGGATTTGCAGGGGCAGTGATAGTCCAGGGCAATCTGGACGATTAGCAGCCGTCGCGGTCGCCTTTTATTTTCGCACTAGGCGGATGCGATGGTTGCGGGTATCGGCGATGTAGAGGTTGTCGTCCGGGTCGAGTTCGATGCCGTAAGGGCGGCTGAGCAGGGCGGCCTGTGGAGGGCCACCGTCGCCCATATCGCCGGATTTGCCGCACTGACCGGCTGCGGTGTAGAGTGCGCCGTCGCGGTCGATGTAGCGCACGCAGTGGTTGAAGGTGTCGGCGACAAAGACCCGGCCCTCGGAGTCGATGGCCACGTCGCAGGGCCAATAGAGCGAAACGTCGGTCGCTGCGGCACCTTCGTCGCGCTCGCCGCCGATCATGGGCGGGAAGGCTCCACTGCCGGCGATGGTGGTGATGATGCCGGTTGTTGCGTCAACTTTGCGGATGCGGTTGTTGAAGGTGTCGGCGATGTAGATCGTGCCGAATTCGTCGGTGGCGATGCGGCTGGTGGGCGGGGCTGCTTGGCCTATTGGAGCGTAGATCTGGGCTTGGTCCGCCGGCCCTCCGTCGCCGGAAAAACCCGGATCGCCCGTGCCGACGACTGTGGAGATGGTGCCGTCTATATCGACCATGCGGATGCGCTGGTTTTCCTGATCGGAGATGTACATGCGTCCGAGTGGGTCGAAGGCGGTAGCGCTTGGTAGGTTGACTGTGGCTTGGGCAGCGGGCCCTCCGTCGCCGCTGTAAGTGCGCTCACCCGTGCCGCAGATTGGCTCAATGTAGTCGGTGGCAAAATCGTAGCGCAGGATCATCGAGTTGTGCCAAGCCGTGAGTATTAGGCGTCCAAGCGGATCGAAGGAGATGTGGGTCGGATGGTTGAGGCCGACCTCGCGCGCTCGGCCGGCCGGGGCGTCGCCGAGTTCGCCGGTGCCGATTAGGGTGGAGACGCTGTCCTTGGCGACGACGCCCCGGTAGCGTGGGTGCCGCTGTCGCGTCTGGGTGGCGACGCTGGCCTTGGTGGCGACGCGGACTCGGTGGTTGTTCCAGTCGAGGATGTAAAGCCGCCCATCGGGGCCGTAGGTCAGGTCTTGTGGCAGGTAGAAGAGCGCTTGCAGCAGCGGAGCTTCTTCCGGGCCTTTGCCGGCGTCGCCGGTGCCGGCAAAGGTTTCGATGCGTCCGTAGGGAACGCTGGGGCCAGTAGGCACTTTTCCGCAGGCGGATAGGATGAGTAAGAAGGCTAGGTAGATCATGGCAAGACGACGCGGCGGATGCGATGGTTGTACGTGTCGGCAATATAGAGCCGCCCCTGCGGGTCGAAGTCGAGTCCAGCAGGTCGGTTGAGGGCTGCACTGAGGGCCGGACCGCCATCGCCGGAAAAGCCTTCTTCGCCGCTGCCGACAACGGTCTCAATGATGCCGGTCGCTAGGTCGAGGGCGCGGATGCGGTGGTTAAGTTCATCGGCGATGTAGAGCCGCCCATCGGGACCAAAGGCCAAGTCGCGCGGGTTGTTGAGGGTTGCGCTGAGGGCCGGACCGCCGTCGCCGCCACCATTGGCCACGCCCGTGCCAGCCACCGTTTCGATCCGGTCTAGGTCGAAGTCAACGCGGCGGATGCGGTGGTTGAGGGCGTCGGCAATATAGAGTTGGCCCTGCGGACCAAAGACCAAGCCCCCGGCCGGCGGCGGGTTGGCCCCAGCCGGCATGTGCAACTGGGCTTCGCGCGGGCTGCCGCCATCGCCGGCAAACCCGGCCACGCCAGTGCCTATGACGGTAGTTATGATGCCGTCGGAATCTATTTTGCGCACTCGCTGATTGCGCTGGTCTAGGATGTACAGGCCGCCGTCGGGACCCAAGACCGTCTGCGGTGGCTGGCTCAGGAGCGCATCGCGGGCTGGACCGCCGTCGCCAGCAAACCCCGGACCTGCGCCGCAGATGACTTGGACGAGTTCGGTCTGCGGGTCGTAGAGGCGCAGCTTGTGATTGTGCCAAGCCGTCAGCAGCAGGGTGCCGTCGGCTAGCGGCAGGAGATGGGTCGGGTGGTTGAGGTGGACCTTGGTGCCGGGCGCGCCGGGAGGCACTTGGTCGGATTCGTCGTAGGGGCCGTCGCCGACGAAGTCCGTGCCAATGACGGTGACGAGGGTGCCCTCTGGGGTCACGCGACGCACGCGGTGATTGTTCCAGTCGAGGAGGTAAGTTTGACCCGAGGGGGTGAAGGTGAGATCGACGGGCCAGTAGAGGGTGGAAGTCAGCAGTGGTTGATCGTCGCCGTTGAAGCCAGCTTCGCCCGTGCCAGCCCAAGTGCAGATGGTGCCGGGCACATCCGGGCAGAGAGATTGTGGGCCGCTATCCGGGCCGGTGCTTTTGGAACAAGCCGTCAGCAGCAGTGCGAGGATAAGGGGTATGAAGCGGTTAGTGGACATAGTCAGTACGTTGATGCGAAACATTAAATATACAAAAAAATGAATAATGTAAATTACCGATTGCGCTCTATCGCTGGCGGTGGTGCCGGTGGCATGGCGTACAACGGAGTGATCCGCCACTTCAACGATCCTTGGCCGACCGACTGGAACAAGCTGTCCTACTTTGGGATCGGCATGGTGGTGTACTCGATTTTGGCCTTCCTCCAGTATCGCTTGCACTGGTGGCCGCTACATCCGGTGGGCATTGCGGTAGCCCCGTTGTGGATGACTCGACTCATTGCGTTCTCGGTCTTTCTGGCGTGGGTGGCCAAGAGTGCGATTATGCGTTACGGCGGCATTGCGGCGTACCGTCAGGCGCGGCCGTTTTTTATGGGATTGATCGCCGGGTATTTCTTGGGGATTGGGTTGTCGTATTTAGCGGATATTTTCTGGTTTATGGGCGAGGGGCACGCGTACTTTCATGGGTGAAAGAGGCAATTGATAGCTACTTAAGGACGGCTTATTTTGAGGCTAATCAAACGGCTAAAAAGGATGAGAATGCACTGAGAGACAGGCTCTCTTGGAGGGTACAAGGAGCCTATAAATGGCTAAAACAGGACAAAAATGAATCAGATCAAGTGGAAATGGGCTCTTTATCAATGCCGTCGTGCAGCTTCTAAAGGATACCTTGTTGCAAAGAAAAACCTTGACGGTGTTAAGATGGACATAAACCAAGTTTCGACTGATTTGACGCAAAGCATGGCAAACTTGGATAACGGAAGAGTTCGGACAGCAGATGTTATCGGACAGCTTCAAAAGCAACTGAAACAAGTGATAGTGGAACTCTATGCGTTGCAAGAGAAATCACGCGACTTACTAGAAGAAAAACGAGCTCAATCAGACAAATTCTCGATTGCCCTCTTTGGTCGAACGATGGCGGGTAAATCGACTTTAATGGAGATTTTGACGCATGGAGATGGCTCATCCATCGGCAAGGGAGGTCAACGCACCACCCGAGACGTGCGTTCCTATGACTGGGAGGGACTCAAAATTACTGATGTGCCCGGCATAGCCGCATTCGAGGGAGAAGAGGACGAAGAACTCGCATTTGAAGCCGCAGCACAGTCAGACTTGGTGCTTTTCCTCATCACAGCCGATGCTCCACAGAACGCAGAAGCAGAGTGCTTCGCTCGTGTGCGGCGACTTGGAAAGCCAATTTTGGGTGTCTGCAATGTTCAAGCCGCCCTTAATGATGAGGACGATGTGCGGCTTTTTTTGCGTAAGAACTGGTTCCACCGTGACCGTAAACGGCTTGGAGAGATTGTAGAACAGTTCCACGAGTTTGCAAAAAAATATAGCCCAGGCACTCAAATCTATTTCGTCTATACCCATCTGAGATCAAAATTCCTATCTCAACAGCCCGAGTACAGGTCGCAACAGGACGAGTTAGGACATGCAAGTCGCTTCGCTCAAGTCGAAAAGCAAATCATTTCGGTGGTGAGAGGTCGTGGAAAATTTCTAAGATGGAAGAGTTACATAGATAGTGCTGTCACTCCAGTACTTGACTTTAGTGACAAAATGTTGGACTTCAGTGCCGAAAACTCGTCAAGTGGCCGAGTTTACATTGACAAGCACAGACAGTTCAAATCGTGGGCTGAGGGGTTTCGCGAAAACAGCAAAGAACGAATCAACTCATTCATATCGAAAGAAATGAACTTGCTACGCACTAAAATTCCAGAGTTTGCGGAGGATAACTATGATAAATCTGACGCTGGTGCTAGATGGGACCGCTTAGTCAAGGAACAGGGCATAGAACGAAAGAGGGATAAACTGACCACAGAAATTCAAAAGGAATGGAAACAAAAACTGCCAGAGATTGCACGGCAACTTGATGAAGAACTGAAGCATGTCGGAAAGCTTGCTGGGGATCGCAGGATTAGTATGGATACTATCTTTGATTCAAAAAGAGCTTGGAATTGGGGTACCCTACTCTTATCTAGTGGTCTTGCTATTGCCTCCCTTTTTACCACTGCTGGTACTGGGATATTGGCAGTATTGATTGGAATGGGAGGGAGCATTTTATCACCATTCAAGGATCGCAGGGAAAAGGAGATCATACAACGTGGTGATTTAAAGAAAAAACTCAATCGTGACGTTAAAAAAATAGAACGTAAACTCCGAAGAGAATTTAACAATTTGTTCCGAAATCTCTGGGAAAAGCAAGTCGTTGTTCTACTCCGGAGCTTTCCACCTGTCATATCGAGTCTCTTCGATCTGGCGGATGCTCAGAGGAATTTGGCGTGGAAGCTCAACAAGCAACAGAAATCTCTGCACCGTGCCCTGATTAATGAAGCACTTGAGCAGCTTGGATGCTCAGATAATGCAGTCGCTGTTCTGGATATAGCGCGAGTACCTGGGCTGGCGGTTATGCTTTTGATAGAGCCTAACACCACATTTCCAATGGATGTACGTAAGAAACTGGAAGAAATGCTTGGGGAAAAAGTTTGGTTCGTAATCAATACCCGTAACCAAGCATCAATTCTCGCCCAAGCCATTGGACGCGACTGTGATCGAAGCAGAGTCAGTATCGAACGAGAGATTCAAGTGGCACACGTACCGGTGGGAGACCTTGATGCCGTTGGCATCTCTCGAATTCGACTCGCACAGCAGTTGACCGAACTCCACGTGATGAAATAAGAAAGGAAGCAGCCAATGAAAACTTTAGAACTTCAGCAGTGGACCAAAAAAGGTCAGGACTTGCTCAAGAAAGCCGAAAAGGTGCTTAGAGGGGCGCCTTCTGGCAAGGTACGGGACTTCGCACCTCGGATCCCAAGTAAAATAGCTTCGGATGGTGAGGCTCTGCGAGTGGTCTTTGCAGGTCAATACAGTGCTGGCAAGTCTTCTATTCTCAAGGCAATGACAGGTCGAGAAGACATTAAGATTGGAGGTTCAATCACGACTCAACGAGTGCAACAACTCGACTGGAACGGAATCAAGGTCGTTGATACACCCGGCATCCATACGGAACTGCGGCCGGATCATGACGAAATAACGTACGAGGCAATCAGCAAAGCCCATTTATTGGTCTTCGTTATCACCGAGGGGTTATTTGACTCGCATATAGCGGAGCATTTTAGGAAGCTCGCAATAGATCGTGAAAAAGCCCACGAAATGTTGCTAGTCGTGAACAAGATGCAGCAAATCGGAAATACACCAGAAATACAGGATGTGAAACGGGAAGATATTCGAAAAGTCCTCGCGCCGTACACCCCGGAGGAGCTTCGCACATCTTTTGTGGACGCCGAGGCCGCGCTTGAGGCTGAGGCTCTTGCAGCACAGGATGAAGAGCAAAGCGGAATTTTACGGAGAAAAAGTGGTTTTGACGCCTTCTACGATAATTTTAATGCGTTTGTGCGGGAGAAGGAGTTGGCGGGACGTTATACAACGTCGCTATATACGCTTGAGCAGGTTCTGCAAGAGGCTCTCGTAGCCGAATCGAGCGACGACTCCGACTCAAAGGCTCTGGAAGAAGTACTTCTTCAAAAGCGAAGCACCTTAGTAAAAGGTAAGGCAGATGTTTCTCAAGCGGTGGAAAGCAAGGTCCTATCGACGACAACTAAGATTCAGGAGGAAGGCCGCCAAGCTGCAGATCTGCTGCGTGTAGATCTGCTGCGTGTAGATTCGGACTTTGAGGATGCTGATGAAAAATTAAAGGCTGCCCAAGACCGGATTCAGGAGTATGCGGATGAGTTGTCGCAGCTTCTTCCAGAGGAGGTGGGAAAACATATCAAAAGCCTTGCTGAGAAGGTGGATCAAATCGCTGAGAAGCCGTCTGAAAACCCTTGCTGTGGTCTGATTTGAAACGGCGTACTCATCGAGCCATATTCAGGTTTCACGACAAAATCTGAATAGAAAGGCTTATATGATGAGTACGCCTGATGGCCAATATGCTACCGATGTAACCGATGCGCAATGGCAGCGGATCCAACCGTTACTGCCGGCTTCGCGGTGGTGGCCGAACGGTCCGGGTCGGCCCCCGCGGGATCGACGCCAGATTGTCAACGGCCTTTTGTATTTGACTAAGACCGGGTGTCCTTGGGCTTTGTTGCCTTGTTGTTTTGGGCCGTGGAAAACCGTGTATGATTACTTTCGTCGCTGGAGTCGGCAAGGGGTCTGGCCCCGGGTGTTGGATCAACTCACCCAACGAGAGCGCCGCCTCAACGGCCGGGTATCGACGCCATCGGCCGGCTGTATCGATAGTCAGACGATCAAGACGGCAACCCAAGGCAAAACAACTGGTTATGACGCGGGCAAAAAGATCCAAGGACGCAAGCGGCATCTGTTAGTCGATACCTCGGGCTTGCTTCGACAGGTGGTAGTCACCGCGGCCGATGTCGATGATCGCGACGGCCTCAAGCAGGTGTTGACCCGCTATAGTACCCCCGACGTACCCCGCTTACGCAAGCTATGGGTCGATGGCGGCTATCAAGGCGAGGCCATCCGAACGTGGGTGGCTGATCTAAAAGAGACGCACAAGATCGACTTGGAAGTCGTCGCCAAGCAAGGCCCTGGATTTACCCTACTTAAGCGCCGTTGGGTCGTCGAGCGCACGTTGGCATGGTTAATGAATTTTCGTCGTCATGCGAGAGATTATGAGGTGTTGACCCGACATAGTGAAGCCTTGATTCAGATTGCCATGATCCACTTGTTACTCAAAAGGATCAAATAAAAAAATAGGGTTTTCAGACGGCTTCTGAGAGCGAACTCGTCAAAACATTGATCCCAAAGTTAGAAATGAAGATCCAAGCTATCGATGTTGATCCGCAAACACTGGCTAAAATGAAAGGGTATTCGGAAGATGCTCGAAAACTTGGACAGTTTCTCGTTGAGCAATCTTTCAATCCTCAAAACGCGACAAGTTGGTTCAAATTTCGCCAGTATTCAGGTACACCCACCCACGTTACGGTCAAGTCCATTGGACGCTTCTTCGGGAAGTCCTTTAAGCCATGGGAGGCGGTAAAATGGACTCGCAGAATAGCAAACGCTGGTCGAGGCTTGGCCGTAGTAGGAATCTTTGTGAGCGTTGCGGCTCAAATTAAAGAAGAGGCTGATGCAGCCAAGCAGGAAAAGGAATTGCGTGAGGGACGGGCCGCTATACGAGCAGGATTTGATGATGCCGCTCGCGAAGTCGAACTTCACTTTGATAAAGCGACTAATACTTATGTAGATGAAATCATCGGTCAGGAGCTTGCAGAGGTGGATGCACAGCTAAAGAAGCTCAGAGACATGAGGCAATCTCGTGGCAAGCTCTTCCAAGACCTTAATGGCCTGTTAGAGGACACGAGGGGACTTATTTCGGAAATGCACTCATCGGAAGTCAAGCAGGAATACCAAGAAGATACCCAATAACCCGTATCTCCACTAGTCCCAAAAGTGCCGTGCCCAGTCCGGTATCAGTGGACATAGGTAAAATCCATACGGAAACCGTATTTTTCCATGTTACGATTCCAAGCATTCGCAACAAACGCCTCGATTTGGATTAACCAAATTGAAAAACCACAGCATTTGTTCAGATATCGAACAGCCTTTAGAAATTGAGGTTTGAAATCCTCATCCATGATTATTCCGCTCTTTGGCAGTATATGTATATCCTTATTTTTTATATCATTGGTCTCAAGGAAATTATTGAATCGGTCCTGCCAAGGGAGCCGGTCTATATTATTGAATTTGCTCAGAAACTTTTCGTTGGCCTTCTGCACCCAATCAAGATTAATATCCTGACAGGACAAATCGGCGATGTAGCGAATCAACTGGCCATGGGTGTCGAGCGATGCTCCACCGATTTTGAGTTCACATGGTAGTATTCCACCATCGTCTCGGATATAGAGGATATCAATTCGTTGCTTTTCGTCGCCTGGCTCGAATTCGACTCCTACCAGCGTGTAGTTCTTTGCGGGAAAATCTGACCATATATCGCCTTTGCGAATAACCTGTCTAAGTTCCTCGTTTTCTCGCCAGCCAAGGTCCTTTTTGAGGCCGATGCAGCGTTTCATGCGGGCGTAATCCTTTTCGCTCAAAGCCTCTGGCTGGCGCCCAAACGTAAAGCTATGGTCAGGGAACATCTTTGGGTCTTTGAAGAAGTAGAGCGATTGTATGAGTTGTGACTTCATAATTTTTCCTCGCTATTGTAAGAAATTAGACTTCCTGCTGTAGGTTCATTCCGCTATTGGCTCCGGCGCGATTTCTCCAGTCGTATGTATGTCTGCCAGACATTCGCCCACAAGGTGCTGGATGCCGGACAAAGCCTCGGCAGGCATAGAGGCCAGTTCAGCGATGGAAATTCAGCGCATAGACCCACATGTTCGTTGTCTTCGGCCAACCACGTGATGCGGTAGGTGTAATGGTCATCCATTGTCCAAAATACTTGTGCTCTTCTTGGGTTTTGCCACGGATATAGCAACCCTAAATGACTTGAACGATTCGAGCTGCGGATCGTCTTGTTTCTACTGTTCTGCGTCTATCTGCGTCCATCTGCGGATCATCTCGTGAATGATTTAGGATTGCTATATGATATAGACAACCGGCTTCGGCGATCTGGGTACGTACTCATCTACAACCGACTACGGACATACCCCAAGCCATCAGCAAACTTTGTCAGCAATTGGCAATTGTACGCCGTCAGTTCGTGTTCAATATCCGGATTCGTAAAATCTCTGGAGTTCTTGGTAATGAAACAGCTACAATCCTCGGATTCTGTAGCTAGATGATCGAGAATTGATGCATAAACTATCGAATCTTGCGGCGAAAGACTTCGACTCTCTTGGAATGTTATCGCGGCTCTGATGATGCTCAAACCTATGGGTATCACTCCAACGGTCTGTAAAATCCTTTCCAGAGTATCATCGAGTCGGTGTTTCTCTTCTTCACCACTTCTGAGCAATAAATCTGTGAGCTCCCGAAACTCATCCGATGACTCTTGGTAAGGTCTCGAACGAGAGAGTTCATGAATAGCCGTAATGAGTTGTTCATACAGCCCTCGTCTTTGCTTTGAGCGACGTACCCACGCTTCATACGGCTCTCCAATACTGAAGGCGGGCAACATCAAGCAAATATCTCCTGACTCCGATAGGCTCAAGAGTTCCAAGCAACCTTCATGTTCTTCTTGAAGAAAAGCGAGTTCCAAGACAAAATTTGATTCTACATACACAATCATACTGTAGCTTCAATTGCAACAGAACCGTGTGTAATCGCTTCGTATAAGCCTGAGTCAGAGAGCCATCGGAGATTTGGGTCAACTGAGTCTCGTTGCAAGTCTGTACGTACCATATCTTCTAGCCACGAAATCGTAAGCAGTTCGAGTCCATACCCGCTTAGGTTTTTAAGCGACAGGGTTGGCTTGAGATATGGTGCCAGTATTTTCGCGGCCTCTATTTTATAGTCAGGTTCTGCCAGATTATTCACAGGCGTGGCGTCTGTCCATAAATAGAAAAAGTCAGGGAGCACAAGTAAGAAGTAGGGGGAATGGGGCATGAACGAATGAGCCAACAAATTATGACGCATGCGGGTGGCCCACTCGGTGGATGCGCCAAGTTTCCTTTTGATTTCGACGACGAGTTGGAGTGTTCCATCTGGACTGTACACTGCTATATCGACGCGTCTTATTGTATGAATCTCCACAGTATGAACCTCCACAGTATGACTGAACTACAACTCCCTGAGAAATTCCCAAATGGATTTCTTAGCGAGCCCCGTAGCGATTTTTTACCTCTGTGAATCAAAGTACTTCCCATGCCGAACCCGGTCAAGCAAATCAAGCCATGAGAAGTAAGCGGAGGGGCACGCCTATTTTCACGGTTGAGTGCCCCTCGGCACATCGACGAGGAGTTGGCGTCCATTTAGCGGCTGCACCGGCCGATTGTTGCCATGAATGATAGCTGCAAATGTGGCTATTTGCGCTTCAGACAATTCAATGGGAGTCGTCAGCACAAACCATTTAACCCCTTCTGAACAGGGGGGCGTCGTCAACGAGCCATCGTAGCGATAGGAGGCCCTTGTATTCGGCAATAAGTCGCCCGCGTCAATTGCGACCTGCTCAATCTGTTGCGCGGCACCTGGGGTGCTTGGTAAATATGCCCAGAGCGGGTTGAATGCGGTGTGTTCGCTGCCGCGCTCAATGAGTACCCCAACGACCGCCAACGCGCCGTCCTTACTTTGATGGACGAGGTGCATCTCCATAGCAAACAGTTGGCCAGCCACGGTATGTTCGCTCGGTGCGTGGAAATGGAATTGCAGCAGTTCATACCTCGTACTATCCACTTCAATCCAGTTTTCTTTAGGGAACGCCACTTCAATCGTATGACCATTGTTGCGGATATTCAGAGCTGCTGGCTGGTAGTTGAAGGCGATAGCCGGAAGTGCTGCCGATGTGGGATTCACAAGGTCGATCGGCGATTGGTGCGTCCCCGCAGCGCAAAGGGCATATTCCGGGCTGAGCTGTCCCCAAACGGCGGGTCCGTTCTCGGTGCCGTAGCCCCACTCGATCTGATCGGGATGGGATGACGCATTCCCTGACTCTGCGTAACTATTCATGCAAGAAGCTATGGCGATACAGATCACCCCAATACAAACATTGTATCTGTTCATTTTCTTCTCCTTTTGTTTTGCGGATCGCCCAACTGTACTGAGGATAATGGAAAATAGAAAGCAAAAGCAACTCCTCCGTCGAGTCGCGATCACGGGTTAGGGCTACCTCGCCTCCCGCGCTTGAACGCCCTTCGCCGAGACCCTATCTTGACAGCCGCTCGTCCCATTCTACAGACAAAGCGAATTTCATGGCCAAACCCAAACTACTCAATGCGTTCTTCTTGATGTTCGCCGCCGCGATGATTGCGGTCGTCGGTTTTGGCGATCCGGGAGGAGTGACCTCGGGCGAGGGGGCGCTGATGGGGTTGGAAGAGTTGTTGGTGGGGCCGGAGAGCCGTTGGTTTGCGGCTGACGAGCGCGATGTGTGCATCCTGCCGGCGGCTATGGGGGAGATATTGGGCATTGGCCCGGAGGACGTGGGCACGGCCCAGATATGGCTGATGGGGCGGTCCTATCGGGTCATTGGCTTAATAGACGGCGAGGCCATCGACGGACTGCGCGACTTGGACAACGAGAGTCCGATGCCGGTGGATACGGTCGCCGAGGCCAAGAAGATGGAGCAAATGGCCGACTTGGACCCGCGCCTGATGGACACGGCCGCGATTGAGACCTTTACCCACTTGATGGCCAACAACGTGGCGTTTTTGCCCTACTAGCAGGTCGTCGATCTGGGCGGGACGCTGCGCTCTATTGCCATTGCTGGATTTGCCGACCGGGAGACCCTGCTCGCCGAGGTGGAGGAATTCGTGTCGCGGGTGGCTGTGCCGCTCTTTGTCGGGGCTGGCGACCGCGTGCGGGTGTACACGTCTATGGGATCGGCGTCCTTGGCCGGGATTGGCAATCTCTTCGTGCCCTTGTTAATCGCCTCGCTGATCGTCCTCAACACTATGCTCGGAGCCGTGTACGAGCGCTCCGGCGAGATTGGGGTGTACTCGTCGGTGGGGCTGGCACCGAGTCACATTGCCGCGCTCTTCATCGCCGAAGCCCTCGTATTTGCCATCGTCGGCGCGGTGCTGGGCTATTTGGTGGGGCAGACGACGACGCTGCTGCTGGCGCACTACGCGCTGTTGGGCGGGATGTTTCTCAACTACTCGTCGCTATCGGCGATTTTCTCGACCTTGGTGGTGATGGTGGTGGTGGTGCTCTCGACCCTGTATCCAGCGCGCAAGGCCGCGGCCATGGCCGTGCCCGACGTGACGCGGCGCTGGGAATTTCCTCCGCCCGACGGCGACGATTGGCGCTTTGATTTCCCCTTTACGCTGGGCAAGGGCGATGCTTTAGGCTCGTGCGCGTACCTGCACCGGGTGTTCTCGTCGTATGGCGAGGGGTCGGTGGGTGACTTTATGACCGAGGGCGTGGATTTTCACTTGGAGCAGGGCGGCGCGCAGCCGATCTATCTGCTGGAGCTGATGGTGTGGCTCGCGCCCTACGATTTGGGCGTGAGCCAGCGAGTTTTCCTTCGTACCTTGCCGACCGACGACATCCCAGGCATTTACCGCATTGAGATGCACTTGCAGCGCGTCAGCGGCGATGTGGTGAGCTGGCAGCGGCTCAACACCAGCTTCCTCAACGTGCTGCGCAAGCGCTTCTTGGTCTGGCGGACGATTGCGCCCGAGGTGCGGGAGGAATACTTAATTGAGGGCGAGAAGTTGGCGCAGGGGACGGGGGTGGGGGTTAGCTAACCGAGAGATTCCTGAGTACTGTTCGGTCAAGCCGCTCTTGAGAAAGATCCACGAAGACGATTACGGTGTCCGTGGTAGTGAGGTTCAGTCTTCGCCATTAGCCTGTCCCTTGAGTTTGTGCAAATATTCACGTCCTGCCGTCGTCAGGCGATAGCGTTGCTTGCTGCTGCGCGGCTTGTCGGGAATCGTCATTTCGATCAGGCCGGCCTGTAGGGCAGGCAACAGATAGGTTTTACGGACGTGTTCCGTATCCTTCAGGCCCAAGGCTTCTTGAATCTGTTTTCTGTTCATCTCGCCCGATATTACCTCTAAAAGACGCACTTCCCCGGTAACTTGCGGGGTAACTTGCGGGGTAACTTCCCCGGTGACTTGATCTTCCAATGCCCGCACCTCGGGATCTGGTCGGAAAACAACGACGAAAAACGCTCCCCGGATCTTGAATTCCGGTTCTGGACAGCCCTGTTCTCGCGCCTCGTCCCGAATGCGGCGAATGCCAGTGCCCGCCTTCTCGATAAATTCGATGCGGTGGAGCAGGTCGGCGATTAGTGGATTGCGGCGGATGCTCTCGCGGCCGAGTTCGGCCATCTTCAGTCCCGTTGGCAATGTACCGGGACTTATCACCTCAATGCGATTGGCGTAGATCTCGACGAAGACGTTGGCTCCCTCGAAAAACCAGTCGCGGTGCATGACTGCGTTGGTGATGGCCTCGCGCAGCGCCTTCATCGGGTATTCCGGGATGTTCTCGCGGCGCAGGCTTTCGATGCGATAGGCAGTGCGGGTATTGCGCTCGATGAAACTCAGGGCGTCCTCAATGTCGGCCACAATACCGCCGTCAAAGTCTCGTCGGTCGAGGATATGCACTTTGTCCGCGCCCTTGCCCAGCAGGCAGGTAATGTATGCCTCCGGGAAGAAGTGGCGCACGTTCTTGGCGAAGAAGAGCACGCCCGCGTTGCGAAAGAGCAGGTTGTCGCCCGCCCGCTCGGCAGCCTCGATGTTGACCAGCACGTCTTCAACCGGCGGTTGTCCACTGATGCCGGACAGCTTGAGCCAAGCCTCGTACTTGTCGCGGTCAAAGTCCTCCGGGTAGTTGAAACGGGGACAGGGCGAGAGATCGAACCGGATCACGCCCTCACTGCGGAAAAAATCACGAATTTCGTCGCGGCTGAGCTTCTGGGTCACCGCGCCCTGACGCCAGAAGAAGCCCTCGCTACACTGCACCGGCTTGGCGTCGCTTTCCCGTACATGCACTGCTAATACGTCATCTACTGGCTCGATTAGCACCTTCACCGGAGGGTCGCAGTTGCGGGCGATGTCCTGAATGCGGGCACGCAGGGCATTGGAGTCTTTGACGCCGATCACGATGCCATCATCGCGCACCCCGAGCAGGAGCTTGCCCCCGACTGTGTTGGCCATGGCCACGAGCTCTCGTGAGAACGACGACGAGAGGCTCTCTTTGAACTCAAGCGTGGTGCCTTCGCCTTGCTGGATGAGAATATCAAGGTCAGCGGGTGTCATGGTTCCATTGAACGAGAAGATGCACTTGATGTCAAGTTAGCTCGTCGGTTAAAAGCGGCATCCCCCCTTGGTATTGTCTCGCCCTCGTCGTCCTATACTTTAATGGCAAGCAAAAAGACAAGCGCGAGATAAACCGGAATTTACTTGAAAACCACAAGTTCCAGTCCTACTATTTTCGCAACTGACTGCCCAGCAATGAGTTATACAGATTAAAATTTTGGAAATGGAAAATTCCGATTTTCAATTCGTATTCTTCTGGTTTCCCTATGAGAAGCTATTCAGACATTGACAGCAAGACTTGGGGCAGACCGTCTCGCGCTCCTGAAAGGCTGTGCCTTAGTGGTCATAGACGAGTCCCATCATGCGATAACGCCCAGTTAACTGAAACGGCTGTGCGTCAATATTTCATCCGCCAGTTCCAACAGGGTGCGATCAAGGTCTTGGCGAACTACCAAGTTCTAACAACTGGATTTGACGCTCCAAAAACATCGACAATCATCATTGCTCGCCCGGTTTTCAGTCCTGTTCGATATATGCAGATGGTTGGGCGGGGTCTCCGAGGGCCGAAAAATGGGGGAACAGATGTATGCAAGATCATTACCGTAGTGGATAATCTGTTGCAGTATGGGGATCGTCTCGCGCATCACTATTTTATGGAGTACTACCCATCGTGAAGAATCAGAAGGAGTTTGATATTTTTGATTGAGTCTCGCGGGACTTGGTGCCCGATCATTAGGTGAGGAGGATGAGACAATGAGACAAGCGCTTATTTATCGAGGTGAAGATGGCTATTGGGTTGCTGAGTGTCCTAGCTTGCCCGGTTGTATCAGCCAAGGAAAAACAAAACAAGAGGCGATCGCCAACATCAGAGAAGCGATTGAAGGATACATTGTTTCTCTTGAGGAGGATGGACTAGCGGTTCCTGGAGAACAATTTGAGGCATTGGTGGTAGCCGTGTGAGTAGATTGCCGAGAATTTCGGGGAGAGACTGCGTCAATGCCTTGGGCAAAGTTGGTTTTTACCAGAAGCGACAGCACGGTAGCCATATAATTTTGCGTCGAGATGATCCTTTCGCTCAAGTCGTTATTCCCGATCACAAAGAACTGGATAGGGGCACCTTGCGTAGTATTATCAGACAAGCCGAACTCGGCGTAGAAGAGTTTGTGAGATTGGTGTGAACGTGTTGTTGGCCGATGGATAAATTACCCGATGTCATTCCCTTGACGCCCTACTACCGGGAGATGGTGTGGGGCGGACGTCGCTTAGCCGAGCTTTACGGCAAAGTCCTGCCAGGCGATGCGCTCATTGGCGAGTCTTTTGAACTGTCCGCGTACGAGGGCCGCGAGAGTCGGGCGGCGGACGGTCGCTCGCTGCGTGAGTTAGTGGAAACGCATCGCGCCGACTTGGTCGGGGCTGCGGTATGGGAGCGTTACGGCGGGCGCTTTCCCTTGCTTATTAAGCTTCTCGACGCCCAGCAAGACCTATCGATCCAAGTGCATCCCGACGACGAGTACGCCCGGCGCAATGGGTTGGTCGATAGCGGCAAGATGGAGGCTTGGTACGTGCTGCAATCAGACGGCGGCCGCGTGGCTTGTGGGCTGGCCGAGGGCGTGGGCCGCGCGGAGTTTGTCGCCGCACACGCGGCCAATCGCGTCGCTGAAGTCGTCCGCTTTTACCCAGTCGCGCAAGGGGACGTGCTCTTTTTGCCGCCGGGTACAGTACACGCTCTGTGCCAGGGGGTCGTCCTGTACGAGGTGCAGCAAACGAGCGACCTAACCTTCCGCATCTACGACTACGGCCGGCCGCGCGAATTGCACTGGGAGCAGGCCCTTGAGGTCATTGACTTTGCCCAACGCCTGCCCGGGCCGGTGCCACATCCCGTGCTGCGCGGCCAAGTGCTGGTAGAGTCCGAGCACTTTGTGCTGCGCGGCTGCGGCTTAGACGGAGGTCAAGCTGAGCATCGGGCCGAGGGATCGTTTCTGTCGCTAACGGTCGTCCGCGGCCGAGGACGCGTGGGGGAGTGCGCCTTGGACACGGGTGGGACCGCGCTGGTGCCGGCTGGGCGCGCTTGCGAAGTCGCGTCGCTGGGAGACGAAAGACTGGAGTACCTAATCGCTTCTGTACCCGCCTGAAAAGCCTTGCTGGAACGCCAGTCCCGATTATCATTTAACCAACGCAACCACTAACAACGAAGGAGTGTATTGTGAATCTATTTTCGCTAGCGGGAAAAGTCGCCCTCGTCACTGGCGCCAGTCGCGGCATTGGTCGCGGAGTGGCCGCGGGCATGGCTGCGGCCGGAGCCACGGTTATCTGCGCCGCCCGAACCCGCAGTCAGCTCGACGAGGCCGTCGCCGCCATTGAGGCCGCTGGTGGCAAGGCGCGCGCGGTTGAGTTGGACATGGCCGACCTAGAGGGCATGGACGCGGCCTTGGAGCAATGTGGGCCTATAGACATTCTGTTCAACAATGCCGGCATGAATATCCGCCAGCCCATCGTCGAAGTTTCAGAGGAAAACTACGACCAGATCATGGCCGTCAACCTCAAGGGCCTGTACTTCCTCAGCCAGAAGGTCGGTCGCCAGATGATCGAGCGCGGCCAAGGCGGCAAGATCATCAACATCGGCTCGCTGACCACGGGCTATGCCCTTGCCAAGGTATCGGTGTACACCGCGACTAAGGGAGCCGTCGGCCAACTCACCAAGGGCCAAGCCATTGAGTTCGGGTCGCACAACATCCAGGTCAACGCCATCTGCCCGGGCTTTATAATCACCTCGCTCAGTGAGAAGCTGTGGGCCGACGACACTATGCGTGCTTGGGGCGAGGGGCGGGTTGTGCTCAACCGCTTGGGGACGCCCGAAGACATGGTCGGCACAGCCGTCTTTCTCGCCGCGCCAGCTTCGGATTACGTCACCGGGCAGTGCATTTACGTCGATGGCGGCTTCATGGCTGGCGACGAGTGGCCCTTGCCGCCGGTGGCTGGTAGCAAGTAGTTTGTGCTATTGATGGCTATTTACACCCTAATGAGGAGTTAGCTCGCATGTCTGAAGTTTATGAACCTAATGCCGATTTACGCGACCGCGCTCACGTCAAAAGCATGGACGGGTATCGGGAAGAGTACGCACGTTCCATCGCCGATCCAGAGGCGTTTTGGGACGCAAAGGCCGCGGAGTTCCACTGGTTCAAGAAGTGGGATACCGTGCGGTCGTACAACTACGACATGGACGCGGGGCCGATTGCGATTGAGTGGTTTGCCGGTGGCCAGACCAACATCGCGTACAATTGCCTCGACCGGCATCTCGATGCCAAAGGCGATCAGGTCGCCATCATCTGGGAGGGCAACGAGCTAGGGGAAGACGCCACGCTGACCTATAGAGAGCTGCACGAACAGGTCTGCAAATTCGCCAACGTGCTCAAGGCGCGCGGCGTCAACAAGGGCGACCGCGTCTCCATTTACCTGCCGATGGTACCCGAACTGGCCATTGCCATGCTGGCCTGCGCCCGCATTGGCGCGATCCACTCGATCGTGTTCGGCGGCTTTTCCGCAGATGCGCTCGCCGACCGCATCGTCGATTCTACCTGCACCACCGTCATCACCTGTAATGGCACCCATCGTGGCGACAAGCCGATCCTGATGAAGCCCGTAGCCGATCAAGCCATGGCCGATGCGGATGCGCGCATGGACGCCGAGGTAGCGATTTGCATCGTGGTCGATCGCGCGGACTTTGCCGTGGATATGCAGTCGGGCCGCGACTTTTGGTGGCACGAGCTGATGGCCGACGCGGACGCCGACTGTGCTTGTGAGGTCATGGACGCTGAGGATCCGCTCTTCATCCTCTATACCTCTGGCTCCACGGGCCAGCCCAAGGGCGTGCAGCACACAGTGGGCGGGTACATGGTCTATACGGGCACCACGCACAAGTACGTCTTCGACTACCAAGACGGCGACATCTACTTCTGCGCGGCCGACATCGGCTGGGTCACCGGCCACTCGTACATCGTATACGGTCCGATGGCCAACGGCGCGACCACCGTGATGTTTGAAGCTATCCCTACGTATCCCAACCCGGACCGCTACTGGCAGACCATTGAGAAGTGGAACGTCAATCAGTTCTACACGGCCCCGACCGCCATCCGCGCGATTGCCGCGGCCGGCGAGGAGTGGCCGGCCGGCTACGAGATGCCTTCCCTGCGCCTGCTGGGTACGGTTGGCGAGCCGATCAACCCCGAGGCTTGGCGCTGGTATCACAAAAACGCCGGCAAGGAGCGCTGCCCCATCGTCGATACGTGGTGGCAGACCGAGACCGGCGGCATCCTCATCTCGCCGCTGCCCGGGGCGACCCCAACGAAGCCCGGCTCGGCCACCTTCCCCTTCTTCGGCATTGAGCCGGTCGTGCTCGACCCGGAGAAAGGCACGGAGATAGAAGGCAACGGCGTCACTGGCGTCTTGGCCATGCGCGCTCCTTGGCCGGGGCAGATGCGCACGGTGTACGGCGATCACGAGCGCTTTGAGCAGACCTATTTCCAGCAGTACAAGGGCTACTACTTTACGGGCGACGGCTGTCGGCGCGACGAGGATGGATACTATTGGATCACCGGCCGCGTCGATGACGTGATCAATGTCTCCGGCCACCGCATGGGTACGGCAGAGGTTGAGAGCGCGTTGGTGCTACACGCTAGGGTGGCAGAGGCTGCGGTCGTTGGTTTCCCGCACGACATCAAGGGCGAG
Source organism: Candidatus Latescibacterota bacterium (assembly GCA_965116455.1). Classification (GTDB taxonomy): domain Bacteria; phylum Latescibacterota; class UBA2968; order UBA8231; family UBA8231. The sequence continues at coordinate 118,164 of OZ220690.1, forward strand.
GGCATTTACGCGTACGTGACGCTCAACGCTGGCGAGGAGTACACCGACGCGCTCAGAGACGAGCTCAAGCAACAGGTGCGCACGGCAATCGGCCCGATTGCTACCCCGGACGTCATCCACTGGGCGCCGGGGTTACCCAAGACGCGGTCGGGCAAGATCATGCGCCGCATCCTGCGCAAAATAGCCACCGACGAGACCGACTCCATCGGCGACACGTCAACGTTAGCGGATCCAGCGGTCGTGGACTCGCTTATTGCCAATAAGTAGTGACCACCGACGCCTTAGTAGTACCTGAAGGCAGCGAGGACAACTTCGCACGCGAGTGGCTGGAAACTAACGGCTTGGGCGGCTGGGCCTCTTCTACGGTCAGCGGCGCGCACACCCGGCGCTACCACGGCCTGCTAGTTGTGGCAACCTGTCCGCCGGTTGGTAGGGTGGTGTTGCTGTCGCGGCTCGACGAGACTTTGGTCCTACCCACAAGACGCGTCGAGCTAAGTTGCAGCATTTTCCCCGGAGTCATTCATCCTCGGGGCGACCAATGGCTGGTTGATTTCTCGCCCGAGCCGGTGCCGACGTGGACGTACGCGGGGGATGGGTGGGTGTTGCGCAAGCGGCTGGCTTTGCTCGCGGGCGAGCACACCTTGGTCGTTGCGTACGAACTGGTGGAAGCGTCTGAGCCGCTTTGTTTGGAATTGCGCCTCTTTTTCGCGGGCCGAGACTATCACCACTTGATGCAGGCCAACGATCAAGTCGCCCGCACTGCTGCTTGGACCGATGATGTGCTAGCCTATCAACCCTACCCCGATCAGCCCCCTGCCTACATCTACGCTGCCGACGCATCTTGGGAGGCCGCCCCGGACTGGTACTACAACTTCCAATGTCCGCGCGAGGAAGAGCGCGGCCTCGATCACAGCGAAGACTTGTTCACGCCCGGCTGTTTGCGCTTGCAACTCGCCCCCGGAGCCACCGTTGGTGTAGTCGCAGCGACCGAGCTTCCCGCTTGCCACGACCCTTTCTCACTCCTCGCCGACGAGATTAATCGCCGTCAGCAGGTGGAGGTGAGATCTCCTTGGACCGCTGACCCTTTACTGCGGTCGCTGGCGCGGGCAGCCGATCAGTTTCTGGTGCGGCGCGGCGATGGTCTGCACACCATTGTCGCGGGGTATCACTGGTTCACGGATTGGGGCCGCGACACCATGATCGCCCTGCCCGGTCTCTGTTTGGTCACCGGGCGCTTTGCCGAGGCGCGGGGCATCTTCGCGGCGTTTGCCGAGCACGTCAGCGAGGGCATGATACCCAACCGTTTTCCCGACGCGGGGGAGGAGCCGGAATACCACGCTGTTGATGCGACCTTGTGGTTTTTTGTCGCGCTCTACAAGTATTTGCAATACACCGAAGACTACGAGTTTGCCCGCGAGCTGTGGCCGACGCTAGAGGACATAGCCGCCTGGCACGAGCGCGGCACGCGCTATCAGATCCGGGTTGATGCCGACGGTCTGCTCGCGGCTGGGGAGCCGGGGGTGCAATTGACGTGGATGGACGCCAAGATCGGCGATTGGGTGGTCACGCCGCGCATGGGCAAGCCGGTGGAGGTCAATGCGCTCTGGTACAATGTGCTCAAAATTTTGCAGCACTTGGGCGAGACGTTTGGTCAACGCGCCGATTACGGCCGGCGCGCGGCTGAGGTGCGCATGTCTTTTGACCGCTTGTTTTGGTGCGAAGAGCGGGGGTACCTGTGCGATGTGACCGCGCCCGAGGGGCCGGATTGGGCGATCCGCCCCAACCAAATTTTCGCGCTCTCATTGCCCTTTCCGCTGGTCGAAGGCGAACGGGCGCGGCGGATCTTATCCGTGATTGACGAACACTTGCTGACCCCGCGCGGTCTGCGGAGCCTCTCGCCGAGCGATCCGGCGTATTGCGCCCAGTATGTGGGCGGCCCTTGGGAGCGCGACAGCGCGTATCACCAAGGCACGGTGTGGGGCTGGCTCATCGGCCCTTATATCACCGCTCTCTGTCGTTGCCACGGTCGCGCGGGTCGCCAGCGCGGTCGCGCCATCCTCGACGGCTTTGCCGCGCACCTGAATGAGGCGGGCTTGGGCACGGTTTCGGAGATATTTGACGCCGCGCCGCCTTTTGCGCCGCGCGGCTGTATCGCCCAGGCGTGGAGCGTGGCCGAGTTGTTGCGGGCCGGGGTCGAGGATGTGGGCGGAAATGGCCCTACGGTGCGAGTCTGAAGACTGAGTTTTTCAATACGCCCTTGACACATCTCAATTCGGCCCTTTTAATAGCTCCAGCAAATAACGGCGCAGGTGTCCGCTGTTGTACGGCAGCGGAAGAATAGGGAAGGCAGTGCAAATCTGCCGCGGTCCCGCCACTGTGACCGGTTGACGGCCCATTGGTCGTTGCGTCCCCGACATCAGCCACTGATTCCCAAGAGGATCGGGAAGGAGTCGGAGGGCACATAACCGGAAGTCAGGAGACCTGCCTGCGACCGAGGTGAACGACACCCTTCGGTAGAAAGGTTGGTCCACCGGTGCCTAGAACAAGCACCCAGACCCGCACTCATTCGAGGGCGGGCTTTTTTATTGTTTTCTTTTTGCTGGCCTTGCACCCTGAGGCTCTATTGGCCGGGTCCCTACAGGGCCGGTTGCTCGACCAGGACGCGAGACGCCCCGTGTCCGGTGCTGTATTGACGCTGAGCGCCCCATCTGGCGCAGTCCACTCCGTCCGCAGCGATACGAGCGGCTCCTTCCGCCTCAAAAATCTGTCAACAGGCACTTGGGATTTGCGCGTGGAACGGCTGGGCTACCGGCCCTTGCATGGCCACATCCAGATCGGCGCGGCCTCCTCCTCAGTCGAGTTGCACCTGCAATCTCTGCCCATGATCATGGACGAGTTGGTGGTCCGCGCTCGCCGCGACCCCAAGGGCAAGCACATTGCCTCTTTCGTCGAAACTATTGTCTTGGGCAGTCAGCGCGCTCCCGGCGCGGATTTAGCTCAGACGCTCGACCGCGCTACCGGCGTCAACATCCGCCGCTACGGTGGGTTGGGCAGTTTTAGCACCCTTTCTATTCGCGGGTCTACCGCTGAACAGGTCCAAGTTTTCCTTGATGGGGTGCCGCTCAACTCGGCTGTTGGCGGTGGCGTGGATCTGGGTGGCTTGCCCATCGGCGGCGTCGAAAGCGTCGATATATACCGGGGCGCGGTACCGGCGCGCTTTGGAGGTAATAGTCTCGGCGGCGTGGTCCACATCCGCACGCAGCCGCTCGGTGGCAAAGTCCGCACGCGCTTACACACGGCCTCCGGTTCGCACGGCACCCGTCAGTTGGGCGCTTCGCTCAGCGGTCCCTATAAGGGCTGGGAGTACTTGGGGTTGGTCAACTACCAAGCTAGCCGCAACGACTTCCGCTTTTGGGACGACAATGGCACTGAGTACAACGCCCAAGACGACGGCTGGGCGCGACGGCTCAACAGCGATTTTCGCGGCTTGCGCGGCTTGGCCAAAATCGGGCGCAGCTTGGGTGCTAGCCGCTTGCAGATTCACAACACCTTTGACCTGAGCTACAAAGGTATCCCCGGCATTGGCAACAACCAGTCTCTGCACACCCGCTACGACACGTGGCGTCATATTGCCGAAGCGGCGCTCTTCGGTCCGCTGGGGTACGGCCGTGCCGGGTACCGACTCAAAGCCCACCATTCACGCGAAAAGGACGAGTACCGGGATCGGCACGGCGAAGTGGGCTTAGGCCGCCAGCACGACCGCAATATCACCCAGAGCTTGGGTCTGCGCGGCGAAGTGAATGCCCTGTTGTCCGGGGAGTCCCTGCTGACCGCTTTTGTCGCGGCTCGGCGCGAGACCTTTGCGCCCGACGATCTACTTCGTCCTGAAAGTCGGCTCTTGCGCAGTCGCCGCCGGGCGTTGACTGTCGGCACTGAGGTGGAGGTGCCATTGGGGAAGCGTTTGACGCTCAATGTCGGCACGCAGGCAGAAGGTCTTGACGACCGCTTTTTCGATCGAAAATACTTCGCACCCAGCGCGGTGTTGCCGAGTCGGGAAAACCGCGAAATCCTGTGGGGCTACCGCATGGGCGCGGCCTTGGACTTAGGCGCTGGCTTGGCACTCAAGGCCCACAATGGCCGCTATCAGCGCGCGCCCAACTTCTTTGAACTGTTCGGCGACCGAGGCGCGGTAATTGGCAATACCAACCTCGTCAGTGAACAAGGGCACAACTGGGATTTGGGCTTGGTTTTCCGTGGTCCCGCCGAGGGGATGGGGTTGGCCTTGGCGGAGGTCGTGTACTACCACAATCGCGTCGAAGACCTCATTCGCTTTATACAAAACTCGCAGCGGGTGTCGCGGCCTCATAATATGGGCCGGGCTTTGCTGCGCGGCGTGGAGACGCGAGTCGAAGCGCGGCCGTTGCCAAGGCTGGCGCTCCGCGGCAATTACGCGTACCAGCGGGCTGAAAACCGCACTCCGTTCTCTTTTGAACGAGGCAACGACCTGCCCAATGCGCCGCGCCATCGGTTCAATACGCGCGTATCCCTCGACCTAGGACGCGCTGAAATCTACGGCGAATTCAGCCGTGAAAGTCAGCATTTCCTCGATCGGGCCAATCTGCGGACAGTGCCCGTCCGCGCTCTCTACAATCTCGGTGGCACTGTGCCGTTAGTCGAAGACATCTCCTTGTCTTGGGAGTTGCGGAACCTGACCGACAATCAAGTCGCCGATCTGTGGGGCTATCCACTGCCGGGCCGCTCGTATGGGGTTTCTGTGCACGCTATGTAGGGGCGGTTCGCAAACCGCCCCTACTAACCACTAACTAAGGAGGATTTACGTGTATCGCATTTCCGTTTTAGCCGTCTCTGTCTTGTTGCTGGCGAACTCGTCGTCGGCGCAGAGCGATCTCTTCGTCATCACCACGGATTTTTCTACCGGCAGCACGGCCTTTTTGGCCGCGAATGCGGCCGAGGCCGAGGTGAATCTGTTGGGTATCCACTCGGATGCAGTGGGGCACTACCACGATGGCCGCGTCTATATAGTCAACCGATTGGGCCAGGACAATATCTTGGTGCTGGACGCGATGGATTTGCGCACTCCGCTGACTCAGTTTTCGGTGGGCAATGGTGCCAACCCGCACGACATTGAGATCGTCGCGCCCGACAAGGCGTATGTGACGCGCTATGACACGGCGTCTCTACTGATCGTCAATCCCCAAGACGGCGCGGAATTGGGCCAAATCGATCTGAGCGCGTTCGCCGACGCGGATGGTTTGCCCGAAGTATCGCAAATCGTCCGCGTGGGCGACCGGCTCTACTTGAGCTGTCAGCGTCTCGACCGCAACGGCGGGTGGGGACCGGCTGATGTCAGCTACCTGATCGTCGTCGATCTGGCGACTGACACCCTAGTTGATGTGGACCCGGATATCGAGGGCGTGCAGGGTATCGCGCTGAGTGCTGCTAATCCCAACAGTATGGCCGTCGTCGGCGAGCGGATCGCCGTGGGGGTAGTGGTCAATTTTGGCGACCGGTCCGGCGGCGTGGAAATCGTCGATACGGCTACCAATCGGAGCCTTGGGCTGGCCGTCAGCGAGGAGGACTTGGGCGGCGATATTACGTCCATGGTGCTCGTCGATCAAAATCGGGGCTATGCTGTGGTCGCGGATGAAAACTTCGCCAATAGCGTCCGGCCCTTTGATCTGTCTAGCGGCACCGTGGGTGCTCCCGTAGAAAATATCAGCGGCGGTTTCATTCCCAGCTTGGCTGTAGATGGCGATCGATTGATCGTCGCCGACCGTGGGTCCTTTTCCGATCCGACTAGCGCTGGGCTCAAATTCTACGACGCGACTACCGGAGCGTTCCAGAGCGGCCCCATCGATACCGGCCTGCCGCCGCAAGACATCGTGGTTCTGAGCGATGCGACTATTCCCACGGCTGTAGAGGCGACTGCTGACGCTGGCTTGCCGCGGGAATTCGCCTTGGAGGCGGCCTATCCCAATCCCTTCAATGCCTCGGTGCAGATTCCCTTTGCGGTCTGGCAAGTCAACACCTCGGTCGAATTGACCGTCCACGACGTTTTAGGCCGCACCGTCCGCACGCTGACCTCCGGTACGGTGGCCTCGGGGCGACACATTCTCCACTGGGACGGTCGCAATGCCGCGGGTGAGCCGGTGGGAAACGGCGCGTATCTGGTGCAGTTGCGCGCTGGCAGTCAACGGGCTGTGGGCAAGGTGATGTTGATAAAATGAAAGGCCACCACAGGGGGTTTTAGGGCAACCACGAGGGTTGCCCCTACATGATTTGGTAGGGGCGTCCCTTGTGGGCGCCCTTCATTTGGGTAGGCCGATAAACAAGGGGAAGGCAACAGGCATGGTTACGCTATCGAAGCTCTACACCAAGACGGGTGACGGCGGCATGACGCGGTTAGGCGATATGTCGCAAGTGCCCAAGACGAGCGCCCGCATCGCCGCTTATGGGTGCGTAGATGAGTTGAACTCGGTGATCGGGTTGGCTAGGGCCAGTGGCGCTGAGCACGACGATGTGCTCGCCCGAGTGCAAAACGATCTCTTCGACTTGGGGGCCGATTTGTGCGTCCCGCAGGCGGATGGCGCAGAAGAGCGCCTGCGCGTGCAGCCGCAGCAGGTCCTTTTTCTAGAGCAGCAAATTGACGATCTCACGCGAGATTTGGCTCCCTTGCGGAGCTTCGTCTTGCCTGGGGGACGGCTTCCCGCGGCTTGGCTGCACTTGGCGCGTACGGTGTGTCGGCGCGCTGAGCGCGCCACTTGGCAACTCGCGGAGCAAGAGCAAGTCGGAGAGTCGGTTTTGCTGTATCTCAACCGGCTCTCCGATTTGCTGTTCGCTATGGCTCGGGCCGCCAACGACGGTGGGGAGGCGGATGTGTTGTGGAAGCCGGGGGAGGGCGCGGTTGATGAGTAGTCAGTGGCCAGTGGTTAGTTCCCCAACCCCTAGGGACGCGGTGCGGTGCTAACCACTGGCCACTGGCCACTAACCACTAACTTAATTTTGCGGAGGCGTTTGATGCGCAAGGTATGTTTTTGGGTGTGGCTGGCTTTTGGCGTGTCGGAGGCGAACGGGGCCGATTGCGGCGATACTTACGATCCGGCGAAGGACTATTTCCCCGACAAGGCCGAATTGCAATACGCCGAGAGCTTTTCGATTGAATACTTCGACAACTACAAAGTGGTCACCGTGCATACCCCGTGGCCCGGTGCGCGGGAAGGCGTCCAATACTTGTTAGTCCAGTGTGGCACGCCCGCACCCGAGGGGTACGACGGCGTGCAGCGCATCACCGTGCCCATTCGTCGTCTCGCAGCCTTATCGACGACCCAATTGCCGCACCTTGAATTGCTCGACGCCCTCGAAAACCTAGTCGCAGTCAGCGACGTTGAGATGGTTCACTCGCCCGGCGTCAATCAGCGCTTTGCGGCTGGCAAAATCGCTGAAATTGGTCACGGTGCCGGAGTCAATCTCGAATTAGTGCTGGAATTGGAGACCGACGTGGTGATGACTGTGGCCTCGGCTCAATCCCAGTACAATGCTCACCCGGTTCTGCAACAAGCTGGCGTGGCCGTGGCCATCAACGCCGAGTACACCGAGCCGTCGCTGTTGGGCCGCACGGAATGGCTCAAGTTCACCGCGGCGTTTTTCAACGCAGAGGCTCTGGCGGAAAAGCGCTTTGTGGACATTGTGGCTCAGTACCAGCAATACGCGGCTTTGGTACGGGATGTGCCGACAGATCAGCGTCCCACAGTGTTCGGCGGTTCCCTCTGGCGCGACACTTGGCACGTCGCCGGAGGCAAGAGCTATGCAGCGCAATTGGTTGCCGCAGCCGGTGGCGCGTACCTGTGGGCCGACGACGATTCCGGGGGGAGCTTGCCTTTGGACTTTGAGGCCGTGTACGAAAAGGCTCACGCGGCCGACGTTTGGCTGACCATGCGCAATGAATGGCATTCGCTGGCCGAGGTGCAGGCCGCGGACGAGCGCTATACTGCATTCGCCGCGTTCGACAGCGGTCGAGTGTACAATGCCAACGCCCGGCTCAACGAACACGGCGGCAACGACTACTGGGAAGCTGGCCTTGTCGAGCCCCATATCGTGTTAGCCGATTTTATAAAAATTCTGCATCCCGACCGCTTGCCGGAACACGCGCTCAAGTTCTATAAAAAACTAGACTGAAACACCGTGGCGACTGCTCCCACCACCACTCCTTGGCCTCGGCTGGGTCCGCGCTGGGGACTCTTCTTCGGGATGGCCGCGGCCTTGTGCGGTTTTTTTGCGCTCAGTTTGGGCGTGGGGTCGGTGTCCATTCCCCTCGATGCGGTGGTCGCCATCCTGTGGGGTGAAGCCGACCAAAAGCCGAGTTGGAGCCATATTATCTACGCGATCCGCCTGCCGCGCGCGCTCACCGCGCTATTGGCCGGTGCGGCTCTGAGCGCCAGCGGTTTGCAAATGCAGACCCTGTTCCGCAATCCCCTCGCCGATCCCTTCATCCTCGGCATCAGCGCCGGAGCTAGTCTGGGCGTGGCGTTGGTCGTCTTAGGTACGGGCGTCACTGGGGCCGGGTTGCTGGTTGGTCTGGGGCTTTTGGGGCAGGTTGGCGTGGTCGCCGCGGCCGTGGCCGGATCAGCGCTGGTGTTGGGCTTGGTGCTTTTCGTGGGGCGGCGCGTGCAACACACCATGACCTTGCTCATCCTCGGCCTCATGTTCGGCTATCTGACCAGTGCCGTGGTCAGCGTGTTGCTCTACTTCAGCATTCCCGAACAGGTGCAGACCTACGTCCTGTGGACTTTTGGCAGCTTTGGCGCGGTCGCTTGGGGTCAACTCACTTTTTTAGTGCCGGTGGTGCTTGCCGGTCTGGGGATTGCCGGTCTGCTGGTCAAACCGCTCAATGCCCTGCTGCTCGGCGAAACGTATGCGCGCAGCATGGGCTTGGGCGCGCGGCGGGCGCGATTATGGATCATTGCTAGCGCCGCGCTGCTGGCTGGCGCGGTCACGGCCTATTGCGGTCCCATTGGCTTTTTGGGCGTGGCTGTGCCGCATTTGTGCCGCGCTCTTTTCAATACTTCGGACCACCGCGTACTGCTGCCGGCCAGCGTGCTATTGGGCGGCATTTTGGCCCTAACTGCGGACTTAGTGGCTCGTTTGCCCGGCAGCGAGGCCACCTTGCCGCTCAACGCGGTCACCGCCTTGATCGGCGCGCCCGTGGTCACTTGGATCATCCTGCGCCGCCGCACGCTGCGGCAGGCCTTTGCCGCCTGAACGCCGTGGCTGCGACTATTTTACAAACGAGCGGCCTGTGCATTGGCTATGCGCCCAAGCGACGCCTGCGCGTTGAAGTAGCCGCGGACATTGGCGTGGAATTGCTCAAAGGGGAACTGGTCTGCTTGTTAGGCCCCAATGGTGCGGGCAAATCCACGCTCATGCGCACGCTGGCTGGTCTGCAAAAGCCGCTAACTGGCGATGTGCTGCTTGAGGGCCGCGACCTACACGGGTTGACCGAGAGCGAGCGGGCGCGGCTGTTGGGCTTGGTTCTAACCGAGCGGGTGGATGTGGGTAATTTGTCGGCCTATGCACTCGTGGCGCTGGGCCGCTATCCGTACACGGGTTGGGACGGCCGTCTTTCTGCTGCGGACGAAGAGGTGGTGCGCTGGGCTATTGACGCGGTGGGGGCTAGGGAACTGGCCGCTCGCAGCGTCGGCGAACTAAGCGATGGCGAACGGCAGAAGGTGATGATTGCCCGCGCCTTGGCGCAGGAACCAGCAGTGCTTCTCCTCGACGAGCCCACGGCCTTTTTGGACTTGCCGCGCCGCGTCGAAATCGTGCAGTTGTTGCGGCGTTTGGCCGGTGATAGTGATCGCGCTGTCTTGCTCTCCACGCACGATTTGGACTTGGCCCTGCGCTGCGCCGACCGCCTCTGGTTGCTGCCGCAGGACGGTCCGTTGCAAACCGGGGCACCGGAAGACTTGGTGTTGAGCGGGGCTTTTCAACGGGCGTTTGCGGACGTGGAATTCGACCCGGCCATTGGTTCTTTTCAGCTAACGCAAGAGCCGGAAGGGGAAGTTGGCTTAGTGGGAGAAGGGCTCCATGCCCTGTGGACGGCGCGCGCGTTGGAACGGGCGGGGTTTCGCGTGGTGGGAGACGCGCCGACGTGCGTTGAGATCATCCGCGACAATGGCGACGCGACTTGGCGACTTTACACGGCGACCAGCGACCGCGTCTGTGCCACCCTGTACGAGTTGGTCAAGTGCTTGAAACTAGACGCGATTGATTAACGCTTCTGGGGGACTCGTGTCTTTTCAGACGACTCTGCTTGTTGTGCAGGATCAGCACCACCGGAGAGTTGGGGCGTTCCGGTTCGATTGGAGCGTGTCACATCCGCGTCGGGGCCAGCGTCCAGGTTTGCAGCGATTGCACCTTGGCCGCACCCCCGCGCGCAAACAGGCTGACGCCGATGCTGTCGGTCCGCGTCGGATAGATGCGCTGGGTCACGCATTGGCGGCGATTGGCAAAGACTTCGAGGATCGAACGGTCCAGGAAGATGCGCAGGGTCAGCAACTCGCCCGGAGCCAGTTCAAACGGCCCTTCTTGGGCGGTGACGTACTGTTCACTCTCGGCCAGATGCGGCAGGAGTCTGCGGTAGCGAGTGTAGCGTATCTCGCGGTCGAGCGACGACCGGCTGACGTCGACTCGCAGCACGGCGGCTGCGGCGTCGTAGGAGATCGCGGTTTCTTCTTCGCCTCCTGGGGAGCGCCGCACTTTCAGCCCCACTTCTCGCGCTTCCTGCGGATCGATTTCAACGATCAGTTCCAGACAGTCGCCGCCGATCCCCGCAACCGCCACCTCGGAATCGGCGGGCACGTCAATGGACTCGTGCCCGCAGGGATTCAACCGCAACACTTCGAGTTCTGGGACAGGGTCAATCAGCAGGTGACCGCCGGGATCCAGCGACAACAGGCGCGGAACGGTCATAACGCCCGACCATCCCGAGGCGCGCTCGCGCTCGTTGCCGCGCAATTCGCGGACCCAGTCGAAGAAGATGCGCCGACCGTTTGCGTCCAGCAGGGTTCGCGGGCCGCCGAGATGGCCCCCTTCCCAGCTCATGCGTCCGTGAATATCGGGATAGAAGCGTTCGTCCCGGACCTGGCCGATGTAGTACTGGCTTCCCTGCAGATGGCTACAGAAGAGCAGCATGTGCCGGTCGCCAAGCGGGAAGAAGTCCGGCACGGCGCAGTCTTCGCCTCCTTCGGTCCACTCCCGCCGCGACTGGTAGAACAAGTCGACGAACTCCCAGGTGCGCAGGTCCGGCGATTTGAACAGGTACGCCGCGTCCCCTTGGTCTTGCGGGTCGCGTTTGTTGATGGCGGCATAATAGAGGTCGCCGGCCAACCACCCGCAGGGGTCGTGGATGGTGTAGCGGCCGAAATCGGCGCTTCCTTCTTCCGGCTGGGGGATCACCGGATTGTTCGGGTCTTTCGTCCACTCGATCAGCAGATCGTCGCTGCTGCGGGCGAGGCAGAGGCCATCGGGGTTGCCGTAGTAGATCAGCGTCGGAATCCCTTCCTTGCTGATCAGGGCTCCACCGCTAAAGCAGCCGACGCGGTCCGGTCCGTCCGCTTCCGGCGTCAGCGCCACCGGATGGTGGACCCAATGCACGAGATCGGCGCTGGAGGCGTGGCCCCATTGGATGAGGTTCCAGTAGGCGCCGTCCGGGTTGTACTGGTAGAAGATGTGGTAGCGACCCTTCCAGAACAGGGCTCCGTTGATGTCGTTCATCCACGCGGCTGGCGGCGTGAAGTGATAGGCTGGCCGATGCGGATCGCGGGTAAAGGCGGCAGCGAGGTCGCGGGCCTCTCGGATCCGCGCTTCCATCTGGTCTATTTGGTTTTCGGTAGTCATGGGTGCGCTCGCGGGTTGGCCGCTCGGGATTTCGGGGAGCGGGCTTGTTGTCTGACTTGGGAAGATAGGCAACGGAGACGGACGCTGTCGAGTTACTTAAAACGTCGCCTTTGAAGGAGATGTTAAAAGCGGTAAGTTTTCCTATCACAGTTGCCAGCACAGCGGCGCTGGCGTTTTGGAGGTTCTATCCATGAATCGCATCGTTTCCCTGTTGCCTAGCAGCACTGAAATAATCTGCGCCCTCGGTTGCGGCGAGCGCTTGGTCGGCCGTTCCCACGAGTGCGACTATCCTGCCGGTGTCGGCGACCTACCTGCTTGTACGGCTCCTAAATTCGACCCGGACGGGACCTCTTATCAGATTGATCAGCGAGTCAAAGCCATCTTGCAGGAAGCTACCTCGGTGTACCGGGTGGATGCCGACCTGCTCGACGAGTTGGCACCGGATTGGTTGGTGACGCAATCGCAGTGTGAAGTTTGCGCCGTCAGTCTCAAAGATGTCGAGGAGGCTGCCTGTCAATTGGTGCGATCGCAGCCTGCCATTCTATCGTTGGAGCCCAACGCCTTGGCCGATGTCTGGGGCGATATCGAGCGGGTAGCCACGGCGCTAGACGTGGAGAAGCAAGGTCGCGCCTTGGTAGCCCAACTGCGGGATCGGCTAGATCAAATCGCCGCTCGCGCACGCCATATCGATCATCGTCCGCGCATTGCCTGTATCGAGTGGTTTGAGCCGCTGATGGCCGCGGGCAATTGGATTCCCGAATTGGTAGGGATCGCCGGGGGTCACAACCTCTTTGCGGCGGCGGGGACGCATTCCCCTTGGCTGTCATGGGAGGAACTAGTGGAAGCCCAGCCGGAGATTATCGTCCTGATGCCCTGCGGCTTTGATATGTCCCGCTCCCGACGCGAGTTGCCAGCGCTTACCAAGCATCCGTTGTGGTCCCGGCTGCAGGCCGTGCAGCAGGGGCAGGTATTCCTCACCGACGGCAATCAGTTTTTCAATCGCCCGGGGCCGCGCTTGGTGGAGTCGGCTGAGATTCTCGCTGAGATTTTTCATCCCCAACACTTCGGCAGCACGCACGAGTATCGGGGGTGGGAGCGGTGGGAAGACTGAAGAAGTGTTGGAAGACCTTGCTGCGGATCGCCCCTACCGCGTCGAAAACTTGTGTATTGTGACCGTCCGGTAGGTTTCTCCCGGACGCAACACCACCGACGGAAAGCCCGGCTGGTTGATCGAATCGGGATAGTGCTGGGTCTCTAGGCACAGGCCGTGGTACTGATTGTAGTGTGTCCCACCCTTACCCATCACTCCGTCGAGGTGGATGGCCGAGTAAAATTGCACGCCTGGCTCGGTGGTGTACAGTTCCATCACCCGCCCGCTCTCCGGTTCGTACACCTCGGCAGCTAGCCCCGGCTCAGCCCGACTCCCATTGTCGAGCACGTAGTTGTGGTCGTAGCCGCCGACCTGATCGAGTTGCCCGATTCTCCCGCCGATGGCGGCCGGTTTGACAAAGTCGAGGGGGGTGCCAGCCACCGGCAAAATGCGTCCAGTGGGGACTTGGTTGGCGTCCGGCTCGGTGTAGTAGCGGGCGTGGAGCGTGAGGATATGCCCGAGGATGGAGCCGCTGCCGGCCAAGTTGAAATAGGAGTGGTTGGTCAGATTGATCGGCGTAGGCTTGTCCGTGGTCGCCTCGTATGCGATGACTAGTTCGTCGTCGTGGGTCAAGGTGTAGGTCACGCTCACCGGTACGGTTCCCGGATAGCCCTCCTCGCCGTCTTGGCTCACGTAGTGCAGGCGCACCGCTGGTCCGCGTTTGTCGTCCACGACCTCGGCATCCCAGACGACCTTGTCAAAGCCCACGAGTCCACCGTGCAGGTGATTGGGCGCGTTGTTGACTTCGAGCGTGTACTCTTGGCCATCTAGGGAGAATTTGCCGCCGGCGATGCGGTTGGCGACCCGCCCGGTAATACAGCCGAAGTACGGATTCTCCTGCTCGTACTGCTCCAAGCGGTCAAAGCCTAGCACTACATCGCCTAGCATTCCGGCGTGATCGCGCACGAGGAGTTCAGTGATGATCCCGCCATAGGTGATAACGCGGGCTATCGTGCCGTGGTCGTTTGTGAGGGTATAGCGATCGACGGGCTGTCCCGCTGCGGTCGTTCCAAAGCTGTTTTTGCTCACATTGGCCTCTCCTGCGGTGGTGGCCAAAGCGACCGCCAGTATCATTGCGCTGGACTTTGGCATGGCCCTCCTCCGTTGTTGATCTTGCGCTTCCTTTTTGCCGGACGTAACATAGGCATTCTGCATTCGCGGAGGCAACAGAGAGAGATTGGACGATGGAACAAAAAAAATATCGCGCTGGCGTCATTGGCTTGGGGTGGATGGGGTTTCTCTACGACTTGGGGAAGCGGGATTACGAGCGCATCGGCGGGTCGCACAAAAACCCCATATACGATGTCGAAAGCGCCGACCGCCCCCTGCCGGATGGACTCGATATCAACCGGACGTTTCACTTCCACGATCATCCCGGGCGGGAAGGGCTGGGTACTTCGTATGCCGCGGCTCTTTCCGACCGGCCCGAAGTGGAATTGGTCGCCGGGGCCGACCGGGATCCGCGGCGTCGGGCCATGTTCGGGGAGCGCTTCGGCATTGGGGCCTTGTACGCGGACGCGTTAGAGATGTTGGACGAAGAGCGGCTGGACATCGTGGCGATTGCGACGAACACGAAGGGGCGGTCCGCGCTGACGGTGGCAGCGGTCAACGCTGGGGTGCGGGGCGTGTTGGTGGATAAGCCAATGGTGTTCTCGCTGGCCGAAGCCGACGCCATGGTCGGCGCTTGCGCCGAGGCCGGAGTGCCGCTGGTGGGCGGGGCGACGAGCGTTTCGCATCCGTCGTTTGCGCGGGCCAAGTCGCTGGTGGAAGAGGGGGCGATTGGGGGGGTGCGGTCGCTCGAAGCGCGGGTTCCGGTTTTCGCTCAGCATCAGGACTGGAGCTACTTTTTGACCAGCGACCCGATCTGGGTGTGCGGCACGGGCGATCAGCCGCGCCGGGAACGCGGCAGCACGGAGTTCATGGGGCAGGGGATGATCACATGCAGCGATGGCACGGTGGTCCACATCCGCGCTGGCGCGCCCGAGGTGCGGATTTCGGGGAGTCGGGGGGAGATGGCCTTTGAGCACAATCAGTGGCGGCTCTATCAAGACGTGGAGGCACCGGCTGCTGGGCGGGTGGAAATGCCGTGGCCCGCGCCGCAGTTTTTATCGGGCATGCGGACGGTGTACTGCCTCGACGACCTGATCGACTGCATGGAGGGACGGTTGGACGAGCCGAAAAATTCTGGGCGGCGGGTCGCTGTTGCGCTGGAAGTGGAACTGGGGCTGAAGCAGTCGTCAGCGCGGGGCGGCGAGCGCGTGGAATTGCCACTGGCCGACCGCAGTTTGGCGCTGACGTACGATTGGTTCCGCTAGAAATATTGCAGAAGAAGCGGTCTCCCGACGGCAAGGTATCCGCAGATGAACGCAGATGAACGCAGATGAACGCAGATGAATGCAGATGTGAAATGACGTTGGGCGGAGCGCACTTAGAATTCTAAGGATACGAGTAGATGCGGGTATTGGTTACGGGCGCGGCTAGTGCATTAGGTCAAGAGGTGGCCGCCGCACTATCAGCGGATGAAAACGCGCAACTGCGACTGCTAGACGACTGCGCGGCGCAGCGGCAAGATGTCGAATGGGTCGAAGGCCAGTTGACAGATCCAGATGCGGTACGGAAGGCGGTGCGGGATGTGGATGCCGTCGTCCTCACGGGAGAGCCGCCGCCCGCGCCCGAGAGCGAAGAGGCCCTGCTGGACCGGGCGACGCGCGGTACGCACGTGTTGTTGCAGGCGGCGGTGGAGGCTGGTGTCAGGCGGTTTGTGTACGGCAGTACTCTGGAGGTGTTTCGCGCGTATCCCGACACAGTGTACATCACGGAGTACTACAAGCCATTGCCGCCGACCGAAATGGCGGTGCTGGCGCGGTATTTAGGCGAGATCACGTGCCGCGAATTTGCGCGTGAGCATCCCATCACGGTCACGGCGTTGCGCCTCGGCAAGCTGGTGTGGGAAGAGGAGGTCGCCGGGCGGGAACGCGATTTGATGTGGGTCGATATTCGCGATGCCGCGCGGGCGTTTTGCGCGGCGTTGGCGCGGGACGCGAGTGCGTCCTTAAACTGGGTGCCGCGCTGGGCCGTGTACCACATTGCCGCGCCCATTGCCCATCCCAAGTTTTTGCTCGACCGAGCTAAGTCCATGGGCTATCAGCCGCAGCGCGAGTTTCGAGGAGCCGAGGCGTGAAAAAAAAGGTATTGCTGTTAGGGGCTTCGGGGATGATCGCCCCCGATCTGCTGCCCGGTCTTGAAGATATATACGATGTGAAGCTGGCTGACGTTGCCCCGCACCCGGACGGCAAGTCCATCGTGCATTGCGATGTGTCGTCGCGGGAGCAGGTGCGGGACGCGGCTGCGGGCATGGACGCGATTATGAACTTTACGGTCGTGCGCGATCATCCCGAGCAGAGCTTTCACGTCAATATGCGCGGGGCGCTCAATGTGATGCAGGCCGCGGTTGAGCACGGGATCAAAAAGGTGATTCACACCGGCCCGCAATTCGTCCGCAGCACGTATGACCACGACTTTGACATTTCAGACGTGCCGCCGGTTTTAACCACGGGTTATTACTGTCTGACGAAGGGCTTGGCGAGCGAGATTTGCCGGACGTACGCGCGGGCGCATGGCATTCAGACGATCAGCTTTTTGTTCAATGGCTTGGGGCCGCGGCCGACGCAAAGCGCCGGGGATTTTCCGCCCTTTACGGTGGTGTGGGAGGATTTGCAGCAGGCCTGTCGGCTGGCGCTGGAGATTCCACAGGTGCCGGACTGCTTTCAGGAGTTCAACTTGCTTAGCTGGGAGGGACACGGGAAGTACAATGTCGATAAGGCCCGACGCATCTTGGGCTTTGAGCCGACGGAGCACTGGGAGCGGTATTTTGCGCGCAGTGTAAATGACCACTAAAGACTAGGAGCTTTTCCATGAGCGAAATCGTCGCGGATACGGCCCAAATTCCCGATTTGGAAGATCAGCTCGATGCGCTTGATCGGCACGGCTTTCTATTGGTGCGCAATGCGCTGTCCGAAGACGTGGTGTTCGCTTGGCGGGAGTGCTTGGTGCGGAAGTACGAGCAGCGGGAATGGGATATTAGCAACGAGGTGGGTAATGTGGCTTTTGATCATCTGTTGGAGCAGGAATCCGAGCTAGCCCGGCCCATGGTTGGCCACCCCTCGGTTGCGCCGTATTTGCAGGCCATGCTCGGACGGCAATGCCAGTTGCGGAGCTTTCGGGCGCACATCAATCCAGGGGCTTATACCCAAGAGTGGCACAAGGATTTTGGCTATTATTGGGACGCGCCCGACGAGGCGCGGCACGCGCTGCGGCCGCTCTGCATAAATACCACGTTTTACCTGACGGACAACGCGCCAGAGACCGGGCGCTTGACCTTCATCAACAATTTCTGCCACAACGCGCTGCCGGAAGAAATTCGCCACCTAGGCGGATACAATTCCGACAATCCCTTTTACCAGTGGTGCGAGCGGCAGGAGCACATCCATCTGCATCCCATGACTGGCGACGCGGTGGTGTTCTTCAGCCACATCCCGCACCAAGGTGCAAAGCTAAAGGAAGATGCCGACGCCCCTATCCGCTGCAACGTGGTGCTGCACTACCAGCAGACGCCGATGTTTCCGGGGATTTCCTTTGTCAGCTCGCCGCTGCCGGCCATTGACGCGCTCGGGTACAACGGAACCTTTCCGTTTGCCGGAATTGAGAATTAGGAATTACGAATTGCCCCGCCCCAATTCTCAATTCCTATATTCTCAATTCCTAATTTCTAATTCCTAATTTCCAAAGGAGAACGCTTATGCGTCACTTTACTCGCACTCCCCATTACAGCGGGCCGGACGACCCGGAAATCGGCCAAGTGCGCGGCACCTTGGCGCTTGGAGAAACCGTCATCATCGAGACCACTGGCGGAGCGGACAATGACTTTGAAGCGGCCGGGGAGACCCGCGCTGGCATGATTACTTCCGGGGAGAGCCATCGCCGCTATGCCCGCCCCGGTGGGCCCTTTCTCATCGAAGATATTGGGCCGGACGATTGGGTGGCTATCGAGATTATTGATATTGAGGTCGGCCCTTATGGCTTCTATCGCAACGGCGGCCCCAATTGGGGCAATTGGCGCTGCGTGGCGCCGGTGCGCGATGGGTTGATCCACTTTCCGCCGGATTTTGTCGTGCCGGTGCGGCCCATGATCGGCGTCGTCCAGCTCGAATCGTGGGCACCCAATGCCATAGATCACGGCGGCAATATGGATTTCAATGCCATTCAGCCCGGTAGCACCGTCCACATCCGCGCGCAAAAGCCCGGGGGATTGCTCTCACTGGGCGATGTCCACGCGCGCATGGGCGATGGCGAGTTGACTGGGGCTGGGGTCGAGATCGACTCGGCCATCACGCTCAAGGTGGATCGCTCGCCCGGATTCCCCAACAGCAGCCCTGTGGTTGAGACCACTAGGGTTGTGGAAGACGCCGAAGAATATCTCACCAGTGCGCGCGCAGAAGAGTGGGGCGACGCGCTCAAAGCGGCGTGGCTCGAAATGGTGGCCCTGATTTGCGACCGCTACGACACCACGTACGAATACGCCAACATGATCGTCGGCACCATTGGGGACGCGCGCCCGGGCTTTGCCACCGGCTACATGGGCGGGTACGCGACCTGTCAGATCGCAGTGACCAAGAAGCTGCGGCGCACGGGTGAGCCGTACCAGCCCTAGGGCCAGAAGCCGCTGGCGTCAGGTGCAAGACGTTTAGAACACTCGCGTCAATCGGCGCGGAAGACGCCTTCCTTTTTGACGCGGTCGTGGACCTTGGAGAACTCGGCCGAGCCGTCGTCTTCCCAGATTGAGGAGCGGAAGCCGCGGTCAACGCCCTCCTGATGGCCGGTAATGCTGGTGGGGGAGATGTAGGACGGGCCGTAGTACGTGTGTTCGCCGGGCATCTGCAAGACGCCGACGTGGGTTGGACGCTCGACGAGTGATTGGGACGCCAGCCGCGCCAGCGCGTCCTCATCGACTGTAAAACCCAAGCCCGGACCGTTGGGTACGGGAGAGGCTCCATCGACGACGGGAATGGTTTCGGTGGTGTAGTCTTCGGCATACTGGTCGTCGAGGTTGATCGAGTGGGCGGTGTGGGTTGGTAGCACCGAAGCCATGTGCATGGCCATGGCCTTACCCAGAGTACCTCCTTCGAATTGCAGCAGAACTTGTACATTGGCCCGGCCACAGGCCCAGCCGGCGGCCATGGTGTCTTCAAGGGAGCCGCCGATCATGTACATATCGGCGAGGCCGTAGATCAGTTCTTGGACCCCACCCAAGGGCGTGCCGTGCATGATTAGCGGCAGATTGGTCTGCTGGCGCAGGCGCTTCCAGCCGTCGATGTCTTTTTTGTCGAGCGGGTCTTCGATGTAGCCGACGATGGGGTAGTTTCTTTCGAGTTCGGCGATGATCGGCAGTGAACTGCCGAGGCTGCGGTTGTGGTTGAAATCGTAGTGGATGCGGAAGCTCTCCGGGGCGACTTCTGTGGCCAGACGGGTCTGCTCGAAGACGTCGTGGTAGGTGCAAGTGTGGATTTTGAATACTCGGTAGCCTTCGGCGGCGGCGCGTTTGATTTCGTCGCGGAAGATTTCTGGGGAGGCGGGTCGGGTCCAGGCAGCCACGGCGATGGCGTTGCGCTTTTTTTGGCCGAGGAGTTTGTGAACGGGCAGGTCGAGGTGTTTGCCCATTGCGTCGTACAGGGCGCAGAGCAGGCCCGAGGGGACGGCAGAGCGATGGTCATTGACGAAATCGAAGGGGCTGAGGCCGATGAATTGGGCGACGGCGTCGCGGGACGGTTTGGCGTAGGGCCGCACTCGCATGTCGCCGTAACCGGTGATGCCGGAGTCGGTGTGGACTTTGTACACGACGCGGCAGTCGATGCCGTAGAGATCGACGCGGCGCTCGGCGTAGCGGCTGGCCAGCTTGGGAAAGATGGGGATGACTTCGATGTCGGTGATTTTCATCTTGGGAAGCTCCTTGAGAGGCGGGGAAGGCGATGGGTGGCCAAGGTAAGGGCGTGGGAGAGGAGGCGCAAGCTAATGGCGAGAGGCGTAGCAGAGGCTTCGACCTCATTGGCCAGCAAATTAGCGAGCAGGCTCATTGGGAGCGCGTGGGTAGTAAGTTAATTTAAACAGGCTTTCAGGTTGACATGGGTTTATTGATATTCGATTCTTAATTTGATCCTTGCAGCCTTAATATTGAAGACAAAGGGCTATACCCAGATGCCGCTTGTTACTAAACAAAAAGCTACTGGTTCGCATTACACGCCTCCTGAACTTGCTCGTTTTCTCGCAGAGAGACTGGTTGCCGAAGCGGACTTCCATCAACTCCCTGAACTAAGGGTTTTAGATCCAGCCTGTGGCGATGGAGAACTACTAGTCGCCTTAGCTAACTCACTGCCAGATAGTACACTAAGAAATACCGTCATTACGGGGATAGAGCTTGACGATTTATCCCTCGGGAAAGCCCAAGAGCGGTTAGAAGCGTTTGGTTCAAAATCGAATTTTTTCAAGAGGATGGATTTTCTTGAACTTTATACCGATTCGGAAGCGCAGATAGGGTTATTTAACAACGGACCTCCAACTAACAAGACTATTACTCCTGTAGATATTATAATCGCCAACCCTCCTTACGTCCGAACACAGATCCTTGGTGCCCAGAAATCGCAGGAGTTAGCAAAAGCCTTTCGCCTGAAAGGCAGAATCGATTTATACCAAGCTTTTCTCGTGGCGATGACCCAGTGCTTAAAAGATAGAGGCATTATAGGTGTCATCATGTCTAATCGGTTTATTTCAACAAAAGGTGGAGCCTCCATTAGAGCATTCATTGCAGAGAATTACGAGATCGTCGAATTGATTGACCTCGGCGACACCAAGCTCTTCGAGGCTGCCGTTCTGCCAGCTATCTTGATCGCTAGAAAATTACCCTCTACATCGCGTTCTTCTACGAACTCGAGTCTGCCGAATAGATTCGTCAGAATTTACGAAAATAGGACAAGTAATCGCGATGATCGAAAAAATCCAATCCATGTTGATTCAGTGTACGACATTCTCAGAAAAAATTCTGACGGTGAATACTTGGTGTCTAAAACCCGGTTCAAACTTTCGACGGGTACTCTTTCCTTTTCTAATTTGTCCTCCGAACCTTGGCAGATGGTAACTGCGACTGAGAAAGAGTGGATTGGTAAAATAGAATCGGCGGCAAAATATAGAATTGGAGACGTTGTGAAGGTGAGGGTTGGCATTAAGACGACAGCCGATCAAGTTTTTATTCGCTCGGACTGGGACGATATGCCTGAAGATAGGCGACCGGAAGACTGCTTACTACGTCTCATATTCTCACACGACGATGCTGGTCGCTGGCGATCCAGCACAAGCAATGAATCGCTGAAAAAGATACTATATACTCATGAAGTCAGGGACGCGAAACGCAAAGCGATTGATATAGAAAAGTACCCATGTGCAGCGGCATACCTTAGGCAATATCGAGAGAGATTAGAAAGACGGAAATATGTAACTCAGGCTAATAGAAAATGGTACGAGATTTGGGTTCCCCAAGATCCTCTAGCTTTGGGGTGTCCCAAGCTTATTTTTCCCGATATTAGCCCTAGTCCGATGTTCTTTTACGACAATGAAGGATTGATGGTTGATGGCAACTGTTACTGGATTGTCTCAGAAGAAGAAAACACAGATATGCTCTTCCTAATCCAAGGGATAGCCAATTCAAATCTGATGACTCGTTATCACGAGTTGGTATTTAATAATAAGTTGTACGCTGGCCGGCGACGCTATTTAACTCAATACGTAGAAAAATATCCAATGCCAGATAGGCATTCTGCACATTCTAGGAGGATAGTAGATTTGGTAAAAAAATTAGTATCGGTTGACGTAAGCGATAATATGACCGAAAAATATGAGACTGATTTAGAAATTGCTGTAGCGGAAGCCTTTGGTGTTGAGCCGCTACTTTCGTTTTAGGGATTGTAAAGTGCTTGACCTTGGTACGTATCAAAAAAGGACATAGGGATTGATCTTTGGCACTTAAAACTAGTGTCGCTTACGTATGAAAAATGCTCACCTAACTTCTCACCAGGACATAAAATTATCCCCTGAACAATGCTCGTCTCTGCATCAGTCAAGGCTATCAAGTAGCGAATATCTAACGTAGTCAAACTAGGACAGGAAGGTACGCACTCTTCGAACTGGGGACTAAATCTCCCTAGATCTACGGTTGGCGAATCCTGCACCTTGACCTCCAAGGCTTGATTGGGAATATCGGGAAAATTCCCCTCTAAAAGTTCAGCATCACTAATTTTGTATCCTAATAGACAAGCAACCAAGCGCTCTAACGCTTGCCCCCTGTTTTTGGTAGCCATTTGATCCAATGGTTCACCAATTAGCCCTTCTACTAGCATTTCGGTCGTAAGATGAGATTATCTCATACCAGTTAAAGCAAGTGCTGGCCTTGTGCCCTTTATTTATCGCTCCAAACCACCAAGTAAGGAGGGATACAGATGAAAGAGCCAAGACCAGCGTTGGAGAATTTGTGTTGTCTCAATGTCCAATGCAAGACCTACGGCCAACGCGGCCAAGCCAACCTGAGGGTGCGCAAGACCTATGGAGCCGACCGGATTCGTTATTTGCGCTGTGGGTGCTGCGGCGAGGAATTCAGTGAGCGGAAAGGCACGGCGTTGTTTAACTGCAAAATCAGCGAAGCGCAAGCCGTCTCGGTGCTGGAGCATCTGGATAGTGGCTGTGGTTTGAATGCCACGGCGCGTTTGGTAGGGGTGTCCAAGGATGCGGTGGGTCGGCTGCTTGGGGTGGGGGGCCGGATCAGCTATCAATTGCATGACCGGCTGGTTCGCGACGTGCAGCCAGCGGCCCTCCAGTTTGATGAGCAATGGTCGTATGTAGCGAAAAAACAACGGCACGTGACCGCCCAAGACGACCCGAGTCAAACCGGGGATTACTGGGATGCCAACAGCTTGGATCCGCACAGCAAACTGCTGGTATCGCTGGTGCCGGGGCGCCGTACGACCCACACGATTCACCAAGTGGTGGCCGACGCCGCCGAGCGGCTGGCGGCCGAGACGGGGCTACCGGCGCTGTTTACCGATGGCGAACCGACCTATCCCGAAGCGATTGTAACGACCTTTGGTCGGGCCTATCCCGGGCCGCGCCGAAGCCTCCGCGGCCGGCCACCAGCCCCGGTGGTACGGATGCCCCAAGGCTTGGTGTATGCTCAGGTGGTCAAACATCGGCAAGGCAGGCGGATCAAACAGGTGGAAATCCGACCGATTTTTGGCAAGGGCAAATTAGCCCAGGTCGTGGCCGACTTGGGTTGGACGAAAGCCAACACCAGCGCCATCGAGCGGTTCAACCTGACCGACCGGATGCGCAACGCACGAAAGGGGCGCAAAACCCTGCGCTTTTCGCGTCGGACGGATCGGCATGATGCCCTCAGTTGGATTGGCGCGGTGCGCTACAATTTTCATCATCCGCATCGGTCGTTGCGACAGCCAACGCAAGAAGGCCGATGGCAACAGAGAACGCCAGCGATGGCCGCCGGTCTCGCCGATCATCTCTATTCCTCGCTGGAACTCATGCGGCTTTGTCCAGTTGGACTGAGATAATCGCAAGATACGACCAGCATTTCTCGCAGCAATTTCAAAGAAAATAGCTGATCTAAAATAGGTTTATCACCTATTGGAGAGGGCGGGATAGCATACTTCTCCGTTACATGTTGAGAAAGAGCAGATGTATCTGAGCAGAAAATGCCCGGCGGATTTCGGGCTAGCACCTTATCTCTAACTTTTGGCGGAATTATAATTTGGTGTTTGATCGTCGGCTTGCCAAAGCGTCCGAATCTACTCTCGATATAATCTGGAGTTAGGACGAGGATTGAGCTTATCGTCTGAGTCTGTGGATCAATACGCAGAAAAACGAATCGGACATCCTTTGACGATAAGGTATCACCGGAATTGTATTCAACTTGGATAGAGTCGGATGCTGGATTCCGGTTCCAAACCTGGAGATTGTACGTATTACCTGTAGTTACAATATAGGTATCCACATATTCTAAAAGTATCCTTGGCACTCCTTTTGCCTTGGACGGGATAATAGAATAAGATGACTGGGGACATGGTTTAGGTAATGAGAATTTTGCGAAAGTCTGTGCAACAAGTTTTCTCATATTCGAGCCATCTGTCCTAGTCTTGCCCGTCAATTTAAATGGCGTACCAATTAGACCTTGCAAACGCGAAGCGATATCATCTGGAGGCGTAAGATGGGCCTTGTGGATTGGTGGAAATCCAAATATGGGATTCATTTATTTGATTGCGCTTCCGCTTGAATTCAGAGCACTGTGCATAAACTCATGGGCGATCAACATAGGGAGAAATCTATGTTCGCTAATCAGCATGAGCAAGATTAGAAGCGGTCTGTCTGGGTGAGTATGCGGGTCGCCACAAGAGACGACTCCTACGGCGGTTGGGTAAGGGGTTGCCCTGTTTTATCCCTGATCCCTGAGTCCGTCCCTTGGCGTAGGGCGGGATTCGTCCAGCTGTATGACTGCTTTTTTGCCAAACTCGGTCCCTCAAACCATTTTATCAGCCCAAACGCAAGACCACTTCAAAGGAGGAGACTATGGGTACCTACACACCGCTGGATTTGAACGCGTTGTACAACGCCGGGTTGGACATCTTGGGGGGTCAAGGGCCGCTTGGCGCACAAAGCTTTCGCGGCTTGCCCTTTGCGCTCGGCAGCGATGCTGAGTGCTGTCTGATCGCCTGTAGTGGAGAGCGGTCCGGTGTGGAAATACCGGTTGGCCGTCGAGTGACTTGGATGATTGTGGCGCATCGCCTGTTGGAATCGCGGATCGCCGACAATGGGCCGCTGGCGACGCTGGTAGCTGAATACGCGCTGCACTACGAGGACGGAGAGGAGCTCAAGGTGCCCGTGCGCGACCGCTTTGAAATCTCGACTGTGCCGTCGTCCTATGGCGGTACGCCGTTTGTGGCAGTGCCGGATACAAACGATCAGCTCTTGCCGCGCACCCAAGGTCCGTGGGATATGGCCGGGCGTCGCCAGACCGAGGTCGATGGCGGGCGGGCGCAGCACTTCGTGCTTTGGGCGTGGCCGAATCCGCACCCGGACAAGAGCTTGGAAAAAATCGCCATCGAGGCTGCGGGGCCGGCCTTTGTCATCGGCGGGATCACCCTGAGCGATTTGGACGAAGAGCCGATCTGCCGCGAGGGCACGCGCGAGGTCATCATCACCTTGCCGCAAGAGGAGGACGCGCGCCAGTCCGCCGCTCTCGAAGTGGAAGTTGATCGAGGCGTTGCGACCTATCCCTACCCATTGCCGGAGGATACAGCCGAGGATTTTATCAACGGGCGCAAAGGCTGGGGCGAAGCTCAAAACGAGGGCAGCAGCCCCTCATACGTGGAAATAGCCGCCAATCCTTCGGCCACTGTGCAGGTCAAGCGAGACGGGGAAGTTTTGGGAGAGGCCGGCTGGGGAGAGGTGCGGCAGCAGGGCCGCGTAGAGGCTTCGTCGCGAGTGCAGCTAGAAGTGGTGGAGCGCGGGCGCAACTGGGTGCATACCAAGGTCATTGACGACGCCACTGGGAAGCCCGTGCCCTGCCGAGTTCACTTCCGCTCGCCGGAAGGCATTCCGTACGCCCCGCACGGCCACCACGCCCACGTCAACTCCAATATGGGGACTTGGCACTTCGATGTGGGCGGCGATGTGCGCTTGGGGCAGATCACGTATGCGTACATCGATGGGACCTGCCAAGGCTGGCTGCCGCGCGGCGAAGTGATCGTGGATGTGGCGCGTGGCTACGAATACGAGCCGCTGCGCACTAAAGTGGAGATCGAGCCAGGCCAGCGCACATTGGAGTTGCGGCTGAAGCGCTGGCGGCAGATGAACGAGGAAGGCTGGTACAGTGGCGACTCACACGTGCATTTCCTGTCGGCGCAGGGCAGCCTCACCGAAGCGCAGGGCGAGGATTTGAACGTGGTCAACCTGCTGCAATCCCAGTGGGGTGGGCTGTTTACCAATACGGAGGAATTTACCGGCGGCGAGATGGCCACGGCCAACGGCGATCACATTGTCTATGTATCCCAAGAGAACCGGCAGCACTTTTTGGGGCATCTGATCCTCATGGGGCTGAAGGAGCCGGTGATGCCGTGGTGTTCGGACGGCCCGGGCGAGGCCGAACTGGGCGGGACGCTCGAAGTGCCCATGGCCGAGTGGGCCGACCGCTGCCGGGAGCAGGGCGGCAGTGTGGTGATCCCGCATTTGCCCAGCCCCAACGGCGAGCCAGCCGCCTTGATTGCCACCGGGCGGGCCGACGCCGTGGAGATGCTCCGACACGGCACGTACATGCACGGCGAGTACTACCGCTACCTCAATTGCGGCTACAAGCTGCCGCTGGTCGGCGGTACAGATAAAATGAGCAGTGACGTGCCGGTGGGAATCTATCGGACCTATGTGCAGATTCCCAAGGACGAGCCGTTTACCTATGACAACTGGTGCAAGTACATGGCTGCGGGCCGCACCTTCCACAGCGGCGGCCCACTGATCCGCTTCAGCGTCGATGGCCACGAGGTGGGGGACACGGTGCAGTTACCGGGTAATGGCGGCACGGTCGAGGTGGTCGCCGAGGCTGAGTCGGTGGTGCCGATCCACACGCTGGAAGTGGTGCAGGAGGGACGGGTGGTGGCTTCTGCCGAAGAGGCCAAGGGGACGCGCAAGTTGCGCCTGAAGGCCGAGGTAAAGGTGGAGGGGCACTCATGGCTGGCGGCGCGGTGCAGTGGGCCGGGCTACGAGCAGAGCGTGCCGCACTTCGATGGATGGGGCCGGGGGATTATGGCGCACACCTCGCCGGTGTATCTGGCCTGTGGCGGCGAGTGGTGGATGTTCAACCAAGAGACGGCGCAGTACATGCTGACCTTGGTGGATGGCTCACTGCACTACATCCGCCACAACAGCCGTCTGCATCTGCGCGACGACATTACGCACCACCACGGCGAGTCGGATCACCTCGCCTATCTGGAGCGGCCCTTCCTCCAAGCGCGGGAGGCGATCCATCGCCGGATGCACCAGTTGGGTGTGCCGCACTGAGGCCGTCTTGAGCAGCGGCTATGTCTTTGAGCGCGAGCAGCAAGGCCGATGTATTATGGTCTGTGGCGTATTCCTCTAGGGCTACTTCGAGGTAAGCCTGGGCGCGTTCTGGATCGCGGAGGAATTCGAGATGGTGGTTTTCAAAGGGGTCAGACGCTTTCATTGGATTTCAGTGTACGTTATAACAAATAATTTGTAAATACATCTTGGGGGTACTGTACTGGAGCCGCCTTGCTCGGGGATTTTGGCGGCGATATATTGAGCGGCCATTCACTTGGAAAGGAAACTGCGATGAACGATTCGTTTGTACCGTTGGACTTGAGTGCAATTTACAACGCTGGCACTGGCAATGTTGACTCCGCAGGCGGCAAACTCTGGCCGGCACCCGATGACGCGCCCGACAATACCCCGCTCGTGGGACTGCCTTGGGGGGAGCACCAGTTTTGGGGCGTGCCCTTTAGCTTGGCAGCCGCAGGTGCGGACCGGGCCGTGGTGCTGGTGGCGCAAGAGGCTGGGGTGAGTGCGTCGGCGGAGATTCCGATAAATGCCAAGACGCGGCGCATTCTCTATGCCCACACTTGTGCGCCAGTGCCGGGAGAGTGGGCCACGGTCGAGGGTACGGGCGAGGAGATTGGGACCTATCGCGTCCTCTATGCCGACGGCAGCTCGGTCGAACAGCCGCTGCGCCGCCGCTTTGAAATCCACGATGTGCAAGTGCCTTGGGGGCACCATCCCTTTCTCTGTCGCAATTGCCGCCACTACTACTCGGTGCCGCTGAACAGCCTCGAGCACAGCTATGGCATGGTGCAGACCGGGGCCTTTACGCGCGAGGGCGGCGATCTCCAGGGTTGGTGGCTCTACGACTGGGAAAATCCCGCGCCCGACAAGGAGATTGCAGCGATTGAAGTATCGGCGGCTGGTCCTACGGCACTAGCTTTGGCCGGCATTACGCTCTGCCAAGAGGGGAGCGATCCCTTTGCTTGGCCGGCGCGGCAGGAAGTGGCGCTGCGGGTCGATGCCGAAGGAGCGCCCGAGGTGGCGATGGAGCGTGGCGAAATCGTGCGCCAGGATCAGCTCTGGGTGCCGAGTGCGGATTTTCTCACTTCCGAGGAAGCGGGCTGGGGACGGGGTGGACAGGAGACGGTTGCCGGTGGCTATTTGGAAATCCACGGATCAACAGAAGGGCAACTCGCCATCAAGGCGGGGGACGACGTCGAAGAGCGCATTTGTTGGGGCGACGTGCTGAAAGAAAAGAAGGTCGCTCAAGGCAAGGTGCAAATCGAGGTCGTCGCACCGTCCGGCAAGCAGTGGGTCCACGTGCGGGTCGAGGACGCGGATACCGGCCAGCCCGTGGGAACCCGCGTCCACTTCCGCTCCGAGCACGGAGCCTATCTGGCGCCGCACGGCCACCAAGCTGACGTCAATGTGGCGTGGTTTGAGGACATGGGCGGCGACTGCAAGACCGGAGGCGTGCCCTACGCGTACATCGACGGCACCTGCCAGATCGATTTGCCCATCGGCCCGGTGTACGCCGAGGTCGTGCGCGGTTTTGAGTACCAGCCGCTGCGCCAGCAAGTTGAGATCAAGCCCGGACAGAACGCGCTGACCCTCAAGGTCAAACGCGCCTTTGACATGAAGCAGCGCGGGTACTATTCGGGGGATACCCATGTGCATTTTCTCTCCTCTCAGTCGTCGCACCTAGAGGCCGAAGGCGAGGACCTCAATGTGGTGCATTTGTTGGCCAGCCAGTGGGGCCGGCTGTTTACCTCGTGGGAGGAGTTTACTGGCGGCTTGGCACCGACCAGTAGCGACAATCACTTGGTTTGGGTCAGTCAGGAGAACCGGCAGCACGTGCTCGGGCACATCAGTTTGCTCGGCCTCAAGGAACTGGTCGCGCCGATGTGTACCGGCGGGGCCAATGAGGATTGGGTCGGCGGCTCGGTGGATGCGCTGATGGCCGATTGGGCCGAGGAGTGCAAAAAACAGGGCGGGCTGGTCATTATGCCGCACATGCCGCTGCCCGATTTTGAGAACGCGGCCAACATCGTCTTGGGCCACGCAGACGCCGGCGAGATGTGCTGGATTTGGGAGGGCGAGCAGATCAGTTCGGCTGAGCTGGGCTACTACCGCTGGCTCAACGTGGGCCAGAAGCTGCCGATTGTCGGCGGTACTGACAAGATGTCCAATGGCCGCATTTTGGGCGGCTCGCGCACGTATGCCAAGCTGCGCGACGGCGAGGAGTTCACCTTTGACAATTGGTGCCAAGCCGTGCGCCTCGGCCAGACGTTTGCCAGCACCGGCGCGATGATTGACCTGAAGGTCGAGGGGCGGGAGATGGGCGAGGAAATCCACCTGCCCGGCAACGGCGGCACGGTCGAGGTGGTGGCGACTGCGGAAAGCGTCTGGCCGCTTACCGGGCTGGAGCTTATTTGCAATGGCGAGTCCGTTGCGCGTGAAACCGCCGCGCCCGGTACCCAGCAGATCGAACTGAAGTTCAAGCTCAAGGCCCACCGTTCCTGCTGGGTTGCGGCCCGTTGCTGGGGGTCGCACTACACGGACGCCGGGCCGGTGATGGCCCATTCCTCGCCGGTCTATATCGACGTGGGGCGGCGCTGCGTGTTTGCGCCGGCCGAGGGCAATTATCTGCTGACGCACATGGAGGGTGGCATTGCTTGGGCCGAAAGGATCGGCGTCTTCCGCGACGAGGCAATCCGCCAGCGGCTGATTGGCTTGTTCAACGAGGCGCGGGGCGAGCTGCTCCGGCGCATGGAATAGTCTAAACGACGGGCGACCACAAGGGTCGCCCCTACATACGTGGCATATTCAGAGGTTTGTGAAATAACTTGTACTCACTAACTGACGTTACGGACGGACTCTTTAGAGCCTCTAACCTAACTGCATGGTACAGCCGGGGTTGGCTGGCATGACATCGGGCAGGCTTCGACAAGCTCAGCCTGCGGCCCCTGAGCCTGTCGAAGGGGCCACAAGCGGCAGACGCTACATAAAGCTGCGTAACATCAGTTACTAATCACCACTAACTGAGGCGAATCCCATGCTGACGCAAGCACAAATCGACGAATTCCAGCGCAACGGCTTTCTCAATGGCGGGCGCGTGCTCTCCGACGAGGAGCTTGGCGCATTGAGCGACGCGCTCGACGAGATTTTGACCAAAGGCCCCGATGGCTTTGCCCCCGGCGAGGCGCAGCCGGTATCCTTCCGCGACCTAGCCGGCGGGGGCGGCGTCAGTGAGCATCCAGTGTGGCAGATCGTCAATATCTGGGAGGCTGCGCCCGCTTGGGAGCGGCTGATTTACCACCCGGCTGTCGTGCGGGGGATTAGCCAACTCACCGGCCATGCCGATCTTCAGGTCTGGCACGATCAGATTCAGTACAAACCCGCGCGCTACGGCGGCTCGACCCACTGGCACCAAGACGCGCCCTTGTGGCCGATTATCAAGCCAATGACGCCGGTCTCGGCGTGGATTCCCTTGGACGACGCGACCGAAGAAAACGGCTGCATGTGGATGGTGCCCGGCAGCCACAAGTGGGGCAACCAGATCGAGTTTTTGCGCACGCAGGGAGATTTGTCGCTGTTGGAAAACTTCAAGGACTTACAGGGCTTTACCCCGACAGCCGACGCCGAGATCCGCGAGGTGGAAGCGCGGCCGTGTCCGGTGATGCGCGGGGAGGTTTCCTTCCACCATTCCCTGACTTGGCACGGCTCGCCCTTCAATCAGTCGCCGCGGCCCCGGCGCGCCATTGCCATCCACTACATGACCGGCGCGGCGCGCTTCGATCAAGGCGGCGAGCACCTGATGAAGCAATTCGTCGATTTGCCCGATAATGCGCCGATGGCCGAGGCCGGGCCGCACTTTCCGGTGGTGTGTCGCAATGGGGAGCCGGTGGGGGTGCCGGAGCGGTTGCGGGTGACGAGCTAGGCTACTCGGACTTCTGAGGAGTAGCTGGCGACTGGGCAAAAACGGTTGACCAGTCCATCCGACCAGTAAGCTGCATGGCGACAAAAAGGGTGGCGATGCACAGGACGGTAATGGCCAAACCGGTATAGCCGACGAAGAAGAAGGTGTAGGAGAAGAGCACCAAGTAGATGAATTGGGCCAACCCCACCTCCACCAAGGCCAGCCGCAGGCCGACTACGAGCCGCATGTAAGAGACGACCAAGAAAACAGATACCGCTGCGGCCACCAAAAAGGCGTAGTGGATGAGCAAGTGGTCGGCTAGGTAAGCCAATAGCAAGTGAAAGCTGAAAAAGGCCGCGCCGATGAAGAAGTAATTCATCGGATGGATGTCGATGCCTTTGACCGCGGCAAAGACGAAGAGAACAAAGAAAAAGAGAAAGAGGGATATGGGCGCAGCTTGGGTCACGTCTTGTACCCAAGGACCTGGGTTGAGGCGGGCAGGCATGACCATGCCGAGGGAGGCCCCGGTGAGCAAGCGGTCGTACTGCCAAGTGAGACGCCAGCCATCGGCGGTGCGCTCCTTGTGAGTGGGTGCTAGGCTTTCGCGCGGGAAGTCGATGGCGTCGAAATCAGTGTGCATGACCAACTCAAAATCGGAGACCTGCTCGACGTGGTCGCCGAAGCGGTACCACCATTCTTCTAAACCCTGCGATTGATAGGAAAGACGGATCTGGCGACTCTGACCCGGCGCGAAGTGCAACGGCTGTTGCAAGTGCCCTTCCGCCAGCGGCAGCGGGGCAATGGGTTGGCCGTCGATGGACAGGGTGAAATCATCGTACACAGCTTGAGAGGTTGGCAGGGCTAGATCGAAGGTCA
The DNA here is from genome assembly GCA_965116455.1 of Candidatus Latescibacterota bacterium. Classification (GTDB taxonomy): domain Bacteria; phylum Latescibacterota; class UBA2968; order UBA8231; family UBA8231. The sequence goes on from OZ220690.1 coordinate 150,179, forward strand.
GGTCGAGGGGACGGTCGGTCTCGTTGGTCGCGGTATAGATGGCGTTCAGTGCCACTTGGTAGGTGGCGTACCACAGCAGGCCCTTGCGGCGGTGTTCGAGGTGAAGATCGACTTGTAGGCGGCTGGCTGCTAGGGGCAGGAGATGCCGCCGCTCCTTGGAGTGCTCTGTCGCTTGGCCGTCGGGGGTCTGGGTGACGACGGTTTCCTCGGTGGTCCAGTACAGGAGTGGGGCGCGTTGGGACTGGGAAGTGCCCCACAATTGACCCACCGCGGCTTTGAGCTTGGTGTCTTGTTGGTGGGTGCGATGGGAGACGACCTGCGCCAAGATAATCCAAGCGACACTCGTGCAGGCAAAAATGAAGCCGATAGCGGCGATGCGGTATAACATGAAGCCCTCCTTCAACTGCGTTTGAACGTCTCGTCCATAGCTGAAGTTCCACGCACAGCAAGATAATCGCCTCAGAAGCGGTACTCCAGCCGACAGGAATCGCGCCGTCGGCTTGCCGGACGGGACGCATAGGGCCGATATTGGGACGCTATGGTTGCGCTGATTATTGCCTTTTGGGTCGCCTTTGTCAGCGGCCCGGTGGCAGCTTCTGCAGGGCCGCGGGCTGTGGTGGAGCATCTGTCCTCGTTGGGATCGCGGGTGGCTGGCTATCCAGGGAGTGCCAGGGCGGCGGAGTACGTAGAGGGACAGTTGCAGGCGTTGGGGTTGGCGACGCGACGCGACTCCTTTGCGGTGGTGGTGCCGATGGACCGGGGCGGACGATTGGAATGGGAAGGTGAGTCGGTCGCCTTGTACGCGGTGTGGCCGAATGGGGTGCGGACTTCGACCGTGCCGCCGGAGGGGGTGCGAGCACCAGCGATTTGGGGTGGTGATGGGGATTGGGGCGATTTTAATGGGCGGGAAGTAGCTGGGCGGGTGGTGGTGCTGGACTTTGCCAGTAGGGACGCTTGGCTGAAGGCCGCGTCGTTGGGGGCGCGGGCGGTGGTGTTTGTGGCCGCGGATTCGGCTACTACGCAGCAGGCGCAGGGCAAGTACGTGCGGGCACCGTTGGATGTGCCGCGCTTTTGGGTGGAAGGGGCAGCCGGGGAGCGGCTGCGGCGGCGGTTGGTAGATGGAGAGGTGGAGGTGGGGCTGTGGGGGCGGATGGATTGGCAGCAGCGGATGGCGTACAACGTGTGGGCGGTGGTGCCGGGGAAGGATGCGGGGACCGCGCAGAACGAGACGGTGCTCATCCATGCGTATTACGACGCGCCGTCGGTGGTACCTGCGAAGGCACCGGGGGCAGAGGCGGCGGTGAGTGTGGCGGCGCTGTTGGAGGTGGCCGCTCGCTTGCAGGCGAACCCGCCGGCGCACACGGTGATACTCGCTGCGCTGAGTGCCCACTTTCAGGGGCGGCAGGGCATGGTCGCCTTTCTCGACAGGCACGCCCGCCGCCAAGAGTACTACGCGGCCCGGCTGGCCGAGCCGCTGAATATTGACCTGTTCATTGGCCTCGATTTGTCCAGCCACGGCGAGCGGGTGGTGCTGTGGAACAACACGGACAGCTACGCGCTCAAGCGGTTTTTCGTGCCCTTTGGCCGTCGCTTTACCGAGTATGCAGAGGCGTTGGGCCGCGCCGAGGCGTTGGCCAATGGCATCAGCCCAATTCGGGGGATGGATTGGGACAGTTACATGCCTGGGGGTTTGGCTGCCGATGGGGAGTTGGCGCTCGAGGCGGGATTTCCGTCGCTGACGCTGGCCACGGTGGGCGATGCGCGTTTTGCGCTGGATTTGCCGCGGGACACGGGCGAGAGTGTGGCGTGGGATAATGTGGAAGGACAGGCGGCGTTGGTGGCTGATCTGCTGGCCCATGCGTTGGCCGATACGGCGCTGTTGGCGGGGCGGGAGCGGCTTGAGGAGGCGTTGAAAGATCGGCTGCGGGATTTGCGGGTCAAGGCGCGGACGTTTCCCCGGCGCAGTCAGGTGCCGGACCGGCCGGTGGCCGGGGCGCTGGTGGCGGTGCAGGTGGAGGAAGAAGAGCGCAAAGGGGTGCGCGACACGCGCTACTTTCTCGCGGATGCCGCTGGGCTGGCGCGGGTCCCAGGGCTGGTGCAGGGGACGTATCCGCTGACTGTGGCGGCGCTAGACGCCGAGCGGGGGGTGATTACCCACATAGTGGACTTGAGTAAGCGCGGGCAAGCGCACCACGGGAAACCGAGGGCGGATGGTCGCTTGGCCAAGAATGTGCGCTGGCCGCAAAACGAGCAGATCGCCGTGCTATTTCCCGGAGTGGGTCGGCCCCTGTACGGCTTGGTCGAGCCGCGCCTTTTGCGCGCGTTGAACGAAGTCAAGGTGCTGTCGGCGGCCGGGAGCGAGCCGCGCCAGTACGGGTACGCCCTCGGTAAAAGCAGCATCGGCTCGGTGGGGGTGATCTACGGGCCGGTCGATGCCGCAGCCGACGATCGCGTCAAAGTGATTTTGGACGGCCAGTTTTTGCTGCTCAACAGCGAGGGCAGCCAAAGCGAGGACGAGGCGCGGGGCCAAGGGTTTTTGCTGACCGAGGAGGGATTTGGGGGTGCGACACTGCAGGCGGCGCGGGACCTGTGGAATTTGGATGCGGCGCGGTTGGGGATGCTCAAGGAGCACGGCATTGAAAATCAGCGGTTGACGCGCCTGCACGCGCAGGCGGCGGCGGCCATAGACGAGGCGGAAGCAGCGGCTGAGCAGTTAAAGTGGGATGAGTACGTGGCTTGGAGCCGCAAGGCGCTGGGCTTGGAGACGCGGGCCTACCCAGAGGTCTTGGCGACGCTTAACGATGTCCTCGAAGGGGTAATCTTCTTTATGGCGCTGGTGTTGCCGGCGGCCTTTTTCGGGGAGCGGTTGTTGTTTGCCGCGGCCGATATTCGCCGACAACTCGCTGGCCTTGGGCTGTTATTGTTGGCGATTTGGCTGATTTTGGCGCAGGTGCATCCAGCTTTTGAGCTGGCCGAGCCGCTGGTGGTGCTATTGGCATTTGCCATTATGGCAATGGCTGCCTTCGTGCTCTTTATGCTGGTAAGCCGGTTCAACCGCGTCATGGCCCAGCACCAGAGCCAGCAGATGCGAGTCCACGCTCAGGACCTGAGCCGTTTGAGCGCGAGTTATGCGGCCTTCATGTTGGGGATTTCCAATATGCGGCGGCGACCCTTGCGCACCGGTCTGACGCTGGCGACGCTGACGCTTTTGACGTTTACCCTGCTCTCCTTTACCTCGTTTGAACAGCAAATCCGCTACGCGAGTTTCCGGCTGCCCCACGCTGGGGCGTACCCCGGAATCCTCATCCGCGACCGCGGCTGGGAGCGCCTGACGCCGGAGGCGCTCGACTACGCTGAGTCACACTTTGGCGGCAGCGGTTGGATGGGGCGGCGCGGCTGGTACGCGGCCGAAGGCGGCAAGGGAGGCTGGATTGCGGTGACGGCGGCTGGAAATGCAGTGCGGGCCACGGGCTTGTTGGGCCTGACGCCGGAGGAGGCGCAGATCACCGAGGTGGATGAGAGCTTGGTGGCGGGGTCGTTTTTTGCCGCGGATGACGAGGCTACCTGCATCCTGCCACTGGACATGGCCGAGGCGTTGGGCGTTGGGGTTGGGGATCAGGTCGAGGTGTTTGGGCGCGCGCTTAAGGTGCGGGGGATTGCCGACCCGGAGCAGTTGGGTGCGCTGCGCGATCTCGACGACGAGAGTCTGATGCCGGCCGATTTTGTCCTATCGAGCGCAGAGGTGCTCCAGCTAGGGGCGGAGCAGGACGTGGATATTGCCGGCGAGGAGGAGCTACGCGAACTGCGGCCCTTCATCCACCTAAAGCCGCACCACGTGGTCCTCGTGCCCTATCAAACGCTGGCCGAGGCCGGGGGCAGCTTGCGCTCGGTGGCCGTGCGCTTTCCGGGGGCGACCGATGGACAGGCGCTGGTCGAGGACTATCTGACGCGGGTGGCGGCCACCTTGTTCGTCGGCTCACCGGCAGGGGAAGTGATGGCCCTCAGTTCGGTGGGGCTGACGGCTGTGCAGGGGCTGGGGGCGCTGGCGATCCCCGCGCTGGTAGCCGCGCTCATCGTGCTCAATGCGATGCTGGGGGCGGTGTACGAACGCCTGCGCGAGATCAGCATCTACTCCTCGGTGGGGCTGGCTCCCTTGCACATCGCGCTGCTGTTTGTGGCCGAAGCCTGCGTCTATGCGGTGCTGGGGACGACGCTGGGCTATTTGCTGGGTCAGGGACTGGGACGGGTGTTGTTGGGGCTGGGGTTGTTGCAGGGCATTACCTTGAACTACTCGTCGCTGGCAGCGATTGGGGCCGCGCTGGCGGTGATGGGGGTGGTGTTGCTATCGACGATCTATCCGGCGCGGCAGGCGGCGCGGCAGGCCGTGCCGGACGTGGTGCGTCGCTGGCGGCCGGACCCGCCCAGCGGCGACGAGTGGCTGTTTGAGTTCCCCTTCATGCTCGGTGAGGGAGAAGTCGAGGGGGTGTGCGGCTTTTTGGCCAACTACTTTGGGGCTTTTGGCCGGGCGACGCTGGGGGATTTTTACGTCGAGGATATGCAAGTTGCACAGGCCGATGGCTATCGCCTCTCGTTTACCCTATGGCTGGCCCCGTTTGATTTGGGGGTGAGCCAAGAGGTGGTCGTGGAGTTCGCGTCGGCTGGTGCGCGCACGCGGGCGATGGAAGTCCGGTTGCGCCGACTGAGCGGCGAGCATCACTACTGGCAGCGGCTCAATCTGCGGCTGATAGAAGCCCTGCGCAAGCAGATGTTGATTTGGTACGCGCTCCGGGAGACCGAACGCGTTCAGCACGTGGAGTCGGCGCGGACGCTGGCGGCCGAGCAGGTCGAGGAGCGCGTGGAGGAGCAGTCGGCAGCGGAACAGCCGGCGTCTTTTACTTGGCGGGGGTTTGCGGTGGGGACGCTGTTGGCCTTGTGCATCGGCGTGGGGGCACCCTACGCGGTGATTATGCTGCAAGGGTCGTACATGGCGCTCAACAGCTCGTCGCCTGGGGCGATCTTTCTGTTTTTTGTCTTGGTGGTGGTGGTCAATACCTTGCTGCGGGCACTGGGCCGCGGCCTCGCCTTGGGGCGGGCCGATTTGGTGCTCATTTATGCGATGATGCTGTTGGCGTCGGCCGTGCCAACGCAGGCGTTTGTCGGCTACCTGATTCCGATTATCAGCGGGCTGTACTACTACGCGACCCCGGAAAACAACTGGGGCGAAATTTTCTTCCCGCACGTGACGCCGTGGCTGGTGCCGCAGGATCGGCAGGCCATTGTCGATTTGCACGAGGGGCTGTCGCCTGGGGAGAGCATTCCTTGGGGGGCTTGGAGCGAGACCCTGAGCTATTGGTACGTCTTCTTTTTAGTGCTGAGCTTTATGATGCTCTGCATGAGTTCCATTCTGCATCGGCAGTGGTCGCAGCACGAGCGGCTGGCCTATCCTATGGTGCAATTGCCGCTCAAGATGGTGGAGGAGGGCCGGCCGGGATCTAAGCTAGCGCCGCTTTTCAAGCAGCGTCTGTTGTGGATCGGCTTTGCGGTGCCGTTTGTCCTGCTGTCGCTCAAGGGGCTGCACTACTACTTCCCGGCGGTACCGCTGCCGGTCCAGTCGGCTGGACAACTGCCGTGGATCGGCAATAAGCTGAATATGCACTGGGTGTACGCGTGGATCGGCTTTTTCTATTTGGTCAATCTAGACATCTCTTTTTCGATTTGGTTTTTCTACGTCTTCAACAGAGCCCAAGAGGGGATATTCACTTCGTTGGGCATTGCCAGCACCGAAACGCTCAGTCTCTATTCCCGTTCGCAGACCGCGGACCTGCCGCACGAGGTGATGGGGGCCTGTTTGATTTTCGTCGGCTACACCTTGTGGATGGGGCGACGGCACTTGGGGGCGGTGTGGCGCAAGGCGTGGCGCGGCGATTCGACGGTGGATGATTCGGGGGAAATGCTTTCCTATCGGGTGGCGGTCTTTGGCTTTTTAGCCAGCCTGCTCTTTGTGGGCGTGTGGCTGTGGGCGTCTGGGGTGCCGCTGGCGATTTTGCCGCTGTTTTTACTGGTGTGCTTGATCTTTTACGTGTTCGTCACGCGGGCGGTGGCCACGGCCGGGCTGGCGACGGCGCGCTCGCCAATGGTGGCGGCGTTTTTCGTCATCTCCGCGGTGGGCGCACCAGTGATTGGGGCCAAGGGGCTGACGGCTCTGACCTTTACGTACGTCTGGCAGTCTGAGATGCGACTCTTTCCAATGATTGCTGCGGCCAATTCACTCAAGCTGGCCGAGGCGGTGGTTGGCTCTAAAAGGCGGCTGCTTTGGGGTATGGCGCTGGCGTTGGTGGTGAGTTTGGCCGGGGCGACGTGGATCATTTTTCAAGTGTGTTACGAGCACGGTGGGATTAATTTGCATCCGTTTTTTATGACCCATCAGGCTACCCGCACGTTTACCGACATGGCGCGGCCGATCGTCGATCCGCTGCCAGCCGATATGCGCGGTTGGTTGTTTACCGGCATCGGCGGATTCTTCGAGGCCGTGCTGTTGTGGGGACATCACCGGTTTTACTGGTGGCCGTTGCACCCGCTGGGGTTTATCGTCAGCGTCGGCTGGCTGGCTGGTCAGGTGTGGTTTTCGGTGTTTATCGCGTGGGCGCTCAAGCTGGGCATTGTCAAGTGGGGTGGGATGCCGCTCTACGAACGGGCCAAGCCTTTCTTCCTAGGGTTGATTTTGGGCGAGGCGACCGCGGCTGGGTTGTGGCTGTGCATTGACGGCGTGTTGGGCGAGACTGGGCATTTTCTGTCGTATATGTAGGGCAAACCCTCAACAGCGCACCACATCCTCGGCGTCTTCGACAGGCAGGGTATCTTCGTGCAGGGGCTGCACTGCCTGTCCCCACGCCGTCAGTACTTGTACATCCCGAGTTAGTTCAGCGCTGCGTTGGGCAACCTGCTCGGGATCCCAATCAGCGTAGAGTTGGTCGAGCAGTTCTTGTCGCAGGGCAGCGTAGGCACCATCGCGGCCCAAGTCGTTCCATTCCCCTGGGTCGTCCGCTAGGTTGAACAAAGCCGGTGGGGTGTCGTCGTGATATTTGTAGAGTTTCCACGGTCCCTGCCGGATCATGCGCAAAGGAGGATCGCCGCGCGAAGGGCCTAGTTCGCTGAAGGTGGTAGCGGGGCGGGCGTCATCTGCGTGGCCCTGTAGTTCGCGCCACAGAGAGTGGCCGTCGGCCGCGGGCAGGGGCTCGCCGCCGGCCACCTCTACGGCGGTGGGTGCCCAATCGAGCAAATTGCACAGCGCGGGGTTCTCCACGCCCGCTGGTATCACGCCGGGCAAACGGGTGATGAGGGGGACGCCGACCGAGCCTTCGTAGTAGTTGCTCTTCCACCAGCAGCCGTGCTCGCCGGCCATCTCGCCGTGGTCGCTGGAGTAGATAACCAAGGTATTGTCGCGCAAGCCGGTCTCGTCGAGTTTGTCGAGGAGTTGGCCAACTTTGCGGTCGAAGTATTCGCACAGACCAAAATAGGCCGCCCGCGCCACGCGGATGCGCTCTGCGGGCAGGGGCTCGTCAATGAGGCGGCGCTTTTTGAAATTGGTCACGGCCGCTGGCTCTCCGGTCGGGTCGGGTTGCGGCACATCGACGCGGTCGTAGTAGTAATCGTAGAGATCCTTGGGGGCGAAGAATGGGCAGTGCGGCAGCACAAAGCCGGCTACTGCGGCAAAGGGCCGGTCGGGCGTTTGCGCCTTTTCCGCCAAATAGGCGCAAGCCGCCTCGGCGACGCGGTCGTCAAAGGCTTGGTACGTGGTGCGGCCGTACCCGGCTATTTCGACGCATTCGCGGGTCTGGCCCGAGGTGCTGGAGGGAATGTTCTTGAACAGTGGCCCGCCCTGTTGGGCCGCACCTGGATGCCGGGCGGTGTGCTCGCCGATAGGCCGGCGTTCAAAGCCGTGGCGCTGGTCGGGGCCGACAAAGTGCATGCGGCCAAGCAGAGCAGTCTCGTATCCAGCCGCGCCCACGGCATGGGCCCAAGTCGGCAGCGCCGAATTGAGGATGTGGTCGTTGCCCCAGACTTGGTTGGCGCTGGGTCGCCGCCCGGTCATAAAGGCCATGCGCGCTGGCGCGCACAAAGGCGAGGGGGTGTACGCATTGGCAAAGCGCATGCCTTCGCTGGCCAAGCGGTCGAGGTGTGGGGTGCGCACTAGTGAGTCGCCATAGCAGCCGAGGTGGAATTTGCTGTGCTGGTCGGAGAGGATGAAGAGAATATTGGGTCGGTCCATTTTTCAATTTTCTTTGCGCGTGTCGCCCCGCATCCGGATTTTGTTAATCGGCGCTATCGTCGAGGTGTTTGATCATGATAAAACTGACGGGAGCCGCCACACTGAGATAGCGAATGTGCGGGGGACGCTGCACGAAGACTTTCAGCGTATCGGCTCTGCTGCCGAGGACTTTGACGTTGACCGAATCGACGGGATTGGTCACTTGCATGCGGATGTGCGGGGGAAACTGCATGGAGATTTTCGGGGGGACATCGGTGCTGTCGCGGTGGATTTTGACTTTGACCGAATCGACGGTGCCACTGGCGGGCAGCAGGCGCAGCAGGGGGACTCTCCCTTTGATTTTGACCGGTTTGACTGAAGCGGGCATGGGGATTATCCCTTTGAGTTTGACCGAAGTGGGTAGGGGGGCTATCTCTTTGACTTTGACCGAATCGACGGCACCGCTGGCGGGCGGGGTGATTATCCATCGCTGGACTTGACGGCCCGACGTTTCCCCACCGCGTCCCAAGCCACCCATACATCCGGCTAGGGTTAATATCATCGCTACCACGCCGCCGCCCAAAATCCCATGCACGCGGGGACGAGGACGATGGGACGGGTCCAAAAGGCGCTCGACGCGCTTGGCCACGCGCCCAGAACGCGCCATGGTCATAGCTAGGCGGGGCCGCTGGTCGGCCGCGGCGTGGAGCAGGGTCTCGGCATAGGTTAGCGGATCGCCACTTTGGTCCACCACCCAATCGTCGCAGGCGCATTCGCGCATCTCGACCAAAGAGTGGGCCGCCCAATGTACTAAGGGATGGAACCAATACAGAGCCACGACTCCTTGACTCAGCATGTTGAGTAGGGGGTCGCGGCGTTTTAAGTGGACCAACTCGTGGACGATAATGTCCTGCAACGCCCCCGGGGTACACTGGGCATAAAGGGCGGCGGGCAGGGCAACGGTGGGGCGGTGCCACCCGAACAGGACCGGGGTTTGCAGGAGGGGGGATACGCCTAGCTGGACCGGATTGTGTAGGCCCAATTGCCGCCGCAAAGCTTCGACTGGAGCTGCGTCCACCAAGTGGACGGATTGGCGCAGGCGGTGCAGGTGCCATAGGCCCCAGCCTAGGCGCGTCAACGCAAAGGCCAAGCCGAGTAGGTACAGGCTGGCCACGGCCCATTGCCACCAAGCGGGACCGGCGGTGGTCGGGGCCGCTGGGGGTAGGGAAGCTGGGGGCGGCCCGGTGTGCAGGGACCAAGCCCCGTCGAAGTGGGGGATTGGGGTTTGGCCCCAAGGTAGGACGGGTCCGAATAAAGCTCCTAGCGGTAACAGAGCCACCGCCCCCAAGGCGGCGCTCCACAGCAGGCAGGACCAAGCCGGACGGCGGCGAGTCAACAGGCGGATCGCCAGACCCGTGAAGGCGATAAGCAGAGCGGCCTTGAGGCCAAAGTCAATTACGGTGCTGGCGATTGGCTCGACAAAATGCGTCCATTCCATGGGAGTCTCCTACTGTGCAGGTAGCCAAGTGGATTCTTCACAGATTTTTCTCAATTTTTGCTACAACCTCATCAACGTCAAATACCCTCAACCGATCCTCCACAATCAGCCCTTGGGGGTCGACCAAATAATACCGAGGGATGTCGAACACATTATAGGCTTGCGTTACTTGGCCGTCCGAGCGCACGTGGACGCCTTGGATCTGGTGTTTGGCAATAGCCCGCTTCCAAGCTCCTTCATTCGCGTCCAACGAGACGTTGAGGAAGATCACCGGCTGAGCGGATGTTTTCTTTTTTATCTTGCGAAGCGTCTCCAAATCGGCGATGCACGGTCCGCACCAACTCGCCCAAAAATCCATCAAGATCACCTTGCCCTTGAACTGGCTCAGCGATACAGGTTGGCCGTCGGGGTCAGAGAGGGTGAAATCGGGAGCGGGTTGACCGGGTTGTAAGACTAGGGTCTTGTTCAGTTCCGCTTGGAGGGCCTCGGTGTATTCGGGGAAGGGATTGCTCTCCGCAAAGGATTGCCAGCGGGCATCCACATAGGCTTCGCAGCCGAACTTAATTCCATTCCTCAACTCTCCGGCCAGAAACCAGTAGAGCACTCGCCCTTGTAGTTTTTGCTGGGCGAGGTCGTATCGTTCGGTAGCCCCTCCGAGGGCAGGAAAACTCGGTCCGGCAAGGATGGAGTCGAGTTGGGATTGGACAGTCGGTGATAGACCCAAGGCCGCTAAGTCAATCCTTTGGGACAGCTTAAGTGGTTTGCGATTTTGGTACATGGAGTCGAGTTGGGCTTGGGCGGCGGACGACAACTCTAAATTCGACAAGTCAACCCTTGCTGATAGCGGGCGATTGTCTAGGTAGGCATACCACTCGCTGATTTTTGCCATGGGCATATGGAAGGTCAAACGCCCGCCCGTCGTATCGGTCTTCGTGGTATCACCGAGGACGACACTATAATCCTCATACGAATCGAGTTCAGCTAGAGCGGCTGGCGATAACTCCAATCCCAACCAAATGGCCTTTTCGGACGCGCTGGCCTTTTTGGGATCTTCGTACATGGAGTCAAGTTGGGCTTGGGCGGCCTCCGACAGCCCCAAACCCGACAGAGCGATCATCTGTGATAATCTGGGCTTTCTGTTCGCGTCGTGCATGGAATCGAGTCGGACGCGGACGGCCTCCGACAGACCCAATCCCGACAGCTTGTAGCTATCGGAAAGTCTAGGCATCCCATCCGACTTTGCCTCCAACGCTAGGGTATTTACCAGAAACTGGCGATACTCCCCCACGCCGATAGCCTTTTCATTTATTAAGGGGATTTCTTGCAGGAAGTCGTAGTAGTCCGGAGGGACCGCTCTTCTGTGGGAGCCGTCGGGGCTCATTCGGCGTACCAGTCGGCCGTTTTCAAACGAAAACTCCGGATAGGAAACCGTCTTGTCGGCCCACTTGTAGTTGAAAAAGGTCGTCATATAGTCGATGAACCCTGGAGAAAGAGCGTATTTTTCTCTTCCCTCAGCTAGCAAGGCAAACTCATCCTGACGCCGCTGTTTGACTTGGCGGGCAAATTTTTCGGGCTCCAGCGCATAGTCAGGTTCGAAGGAATGATGTTGAGGCCAGAACTCGGCTAAAAAGCGATTGTTTTCCGCTCCCCGGCCGTTAAAAGTTAGAGAGTAGGAGAGAGGGGCCTCATCATCGGCACTGTGCGTATGGTCGGACTCCACCGCCGCCAAAGAGTCGGTCTCCGTCACCTCGGCGAAGGTTACGACAGCGTGCAGGCTATCACCGGGTTCGACAAAGAAGGGGAAGTGGATGTGGTGCTCGCCTTTATAATCCCCGGTGACCAAAATTCCTTTGGGAATGTTCAAGAGAAGGGCAAAGCGGTTTTGCTGGTCCAAGACGATGTGGTGTTGAGAAGGCCCGGGAGCGAGTAGGGGTTCGTGGCGGAATTCGATTTCCCGCGATGGAGGGTTGTGGACCTCGCCGGTGACGATTGTGGCGTGGGGCTGGCTTTGGGCACTTGCTGCGGCTAGACCGAGGCTCAAGGGAGCGACTAGGGCCACCAAGGCTGCGGAGTACGCGTTCATATTTCTCTTCTCCAATTTTGGTTTGATCCGCCTGCGGTACGCGGCTTCTCCGATTCCTATAGCAATCCTAAATCATTCACAAAATGATCCGCAGATGGACGCAGATAGACGCAGAATAGCAGAAACAAGACGATCCTTATCTCGAATCATTCAAATCATTTAGGGTTGCTATATCATTCACTCTGGTCGCGGCGTTCCCGCAGGCGTTTTTGCAGGCGCTCAAGCTGGGCGCTGTCCACGGCACCTTCGTCAATAAGACGCACTAGCAGTTCTTCGGTTGAGCCGGAAAAGAGGCGGTCAATGACGCGCCGCAGGGCCGAGTCTTGGGCTTGGCTCTGGTCGAGTTTGGGGCGGTACTTCTTGGCGTACACGGTATTGTCGTCGGCCACTAGGCCGCGCTCGGCCATAATGGCTAGCAATGAGCGCACGGTGCTGGCGGCGGGGCGGCCTTCGAGTCGCTGGCGGATGTCCTCGACACTGGCTTGGCCCATTTGCCAGAGGACGGCCATGATTTCGGCCTCGCGATCGGTGAGACCCTCGGTGCGTTTGCGGGGCATAGTACCTTCTTTTTGGCAGCCGTCTCAGAGTCCAGGGGCCTCGGAGCGGCGGGATGGCAAAACGCGAATAAATTAGCCTTTTGGATCGCTAAATAATACGCGATTGGGCGATTTGTCAAGTGATTTTTTGTCGCAGGAAGAAAAGAATCGCCGGATTGATCGGCGGAAGGGATTTGGGTAGATCGTGGCTGTCTAGGTAGCTGCTGCCCGATTGGCTCTATTTGTAGGTGGGACTTATTTTTTTGCGGTGAACTGCTACGCTTACTATTCATCCATTTTGTACCCGCCTTTAGTTTTTTTTCTTCTGTGCTGCGGCTGCGCCGCACCCGAGCGCTCGGCTTTTTTCGTCGAGGTGGCAGCCGAGGCCGGGCTGGATTTCCGCCACACTAGTGGGGCCAGCGGCGATTACTTCCTGATTGAGACGATGGGGGCCGGCGCGGCCTTTTTTGACTATGACAACGATGGCTGGCTGGACGTGTATTTGGTGGATGGCTTCGACCTGTCGCCGTGGCGCGAGCGCTTGGTGCCGGTCAATCTCGTGACTGGGGATTCGGCGGGGACTTGGGTTGTCGAGGATTTCCGGCCGCCCCTGCGCTACGATGGTCGAGTGGATACTTCGGTGTTGGCGTTGCGTCAGGCTCCTGGCACAGGCCAGACGCGAAATCGCCTCTACCAGAATATGGACGGGGCCTTCCGCGAGACCACCGAGCGAACGGGGACCGGCGATCTGGGCTATGGCATGGGGTGCGCGGTCGGCGATTACGACAACGACGGTCGCTCGGATCTCTATGTGACCAACTACGGTCGCAATGCCTTCTATCGCAATCAGGAGGACGGCACCTTTGCCGAGCGGGCGCAGGCGGCTGGCGTGGCCGATCCCCACTGGAGCACGAGCGCGGCCTTTTTCGACTACGACAACGATGGTGATCTCGATCTATATGTGGTGAATTACCTCGACTTGACGCCGGACACGAACCGCTTGTGCGGTGGTGCGGTCGCTAGCAGCGGAGCCTCTTTGCGCGTTCCGGCAGGCCAGCGGACCTATTGCAGCCCGAGGCGCTACAACGGTGCGCCAGACGCGCTCTTTCGCAACGAGGGAGACGGGCATTTCTCTGATGTGACACAGGCCAGCGGGATCTTCAGTCCCTTTGGCAAGGGGCTCGGGGTAGCGGCCGCTGATTTTGACGCCGATGGGCACTTAGATGTGTACGTGGCCAACGACGGGACGCGCAATTTTTTCTATCGCAATCGCGGCGACGGCACGTTTGCCGAGTCCGGGTTAGCGGCCGGGGCGGCGTACAATGGCGACGGCCAAGCCGAGGCTGGCATGGGGATCGCGGTCGGCGATGGGGATGCCGATGGGGATGTCGACCTGTTGGTGACCAACTTTTCCCGCGAGAGCAACACGCTCTACCGCAACGAGGGCGACGGCCGCTTTGCCGATGAGACGGAGGCCGCTGGCCTGCGCGGCCCGAGCTTGCTGCCGCTGGGGTTTGGCGCGTTTTTTGCCGACGTTGATAACGACGCCGATGTGGATTTGTTCGTGGCCAACGGCCACGTTCTCGATCGCATTGCCTTACAGGACTCAGCCTTGAGCCACGCCCAGCCCAACCAGCTTTTCGCCAACAATGGCCACGGCATCTTCGCCGACGTGTCGAATCGTAGCGGCCCGGCCTTTGAGCTGTCTGCGGTGTCGCGCGGGGCCGCTTATGGCGATTGCGACAACGACGGCGACTTGGATGTGCTGGTGACCAACGTCGATGGCGCGGCGCGGCTGTACCGCAATGAGCTGCGGTCGGAACATCACTATCTGTCCCTGCGGTTGGTGGGGACGCGGGCGAACCGCGATGCCGTTGGTGCGCGGGTGCGGGTGTTTTGCGGCGGCGCGGTGCAAACGCGCCAGCGGATCGGCGGGGGCACCTATTTGTCGGCGAGCGATAGCCGGTTGCACTTTGGCTTGGGCGACTGTGCGCTGGTGGAGCGGATCGAAATCACGTGGCCCGACGGCAGTGTGCAAGAGCGGCACGGCGAACCGGTTGATCGGTTCTTGGTGGTGGAGCAGGAGTAATGGGCGCGTTGATATGGTGCGTGGTCGGGTGCCTTGCCGGGGCAGTCAGTGGGTGGAGCGAGCCGCTCGCTGTGCAATTTGTCGATCGGGCGGCGGACGCTGGCCTGACGCAGCCCAATGTCTCGGGTACCGATCAAAGCTACATAGTCGAGGGGATGATGGGCGGTGCGGCTTTTTTCGATTACGACCGCGATGGCGACGTGGATTTGTACGTGACCAACGGCTCTTCCTTTGCAGGATTTGCCACAGGCGAGCATCCGGCCAATCAGCTCTACCGCAACGACGGCGGTCGCTTTGCCGATGTGACGATGGCGGCAGGCGTGGGCGATACGAGTTGGTCGATGGGCTGTGCTGCAGCCGATTACGACAACGACGGCCACACCGATCTCTACGTTACCAACTTTGGCCGCAATACGCTGTATCGCAATGCGGGTGCCGGTCGTTTTGCCGATGTGACGGTGGAAACCGGCGTGGGCGATACGGGGTGGGGCACCGGTGCAAGCTTTGGGGATTACGACCGCGATGGCGATGTGGATTTGTACGTGGCCAATTACGTGGATTTCTCCCTCGACTACGAATCCCCAATACCCTGCCTGTGGAAGAATGTGAAGGTGTACTGCGGACCGGTGGGTCTGCTACCGGCGGCGGATGTGTTTTACCGCAACAATGGCGACGGGACGTTCTCCGAGTGGACGAAACAGGCCGGCCTGCAGGGCGAAAAGTTCTACGGCATGAGTGCCCTGTTCGGCGACTACGACAACGACGGGTGGCCCGACCTGATCGTGGCCAACGACTCTACGCCCAACCTGCTTTTTCGCAATGGCCGGGACGGTCGCTTCGCCGAGGAGGCACTCATGGCTGGGGTGGCGTACAGCGGGGAAGGGGTGACGCAAGGATGTATGGGGGCCGCGTGGGGCGATTACGACAACGACGGCCTATTCGACCTCTTCGTCACTAATTTCGCCGACGAGTACAACGCGCTGTACAGGAATGAGGGTGGGGGTTTTTTTGCGGACGTGTCTTTTGCTGCGGGGATTGGAGCTGCACCGGCCGAGTTGGTTTCGTGGGGCACGGGCTTTTTCGACTACGACAACGACGGCGACCGCGATCTTTTCGTGGCCAACGGTCACACCTACCCGCAGGCCGATTTGCCGAGGGTCAACTCCAGCTATGAACAAGCCAACTCGCTGTTTGAAAATAGGGGAGGTCGGCTGGTGGAAGTGTCGGCTGCAGCCGGTCCGGGCTTTGCCTTGCGCCGCGTCGGCCGCGGGACGAGTTTCGCCGACTACGACGGCGATGGCGATATCGACTTATTCGTTCTCAACCTCAACGGCCCGCCAACCCTGTTGCGCAACGATGGCAACCACGACAATCACTACCTGCTGGTGCGTACCGTGGGGACGAAGAGCAACCGCGACGGGATTGGTGCGCGGGTGATCATTAGTGCCGACGGGCAGAGTCAGCACGCCGAGGTGCAAAGTGGGGGAAGCTATTTGTCGCACAATGATCTGCGGCTGCACTTTGGCTTGGGTAAGGCTGAGCGCGTCGACCGGCTCGAAGTGCGCTGGCCCAGCGGGGCAGTTCAGGTCCTGAGCGACATTGCCGCCGATCAGGTTCTGACTGTCGTGGAGCCGCGTCAATAGACGACAGAGACGAGGCGCTGGCGTTGTTGTTGGCCGCGGTCGGTTTCTGCGATGAGCCGGACGAGGTAGGACCCCGGCGGCACGAGGTGGCCACTGGAGGTCCGGCCGTCCCACGCGACGGCGAAGCGGCCACTGGTGGCAGGCCCGGCGTAGATGACTCCCACCTCGCGGCCGGCGAGGTCGAAGGCCGCGAGTTCTACTTGAATCGCATCCACTATATACAGGAGATCGTATTCGATCCGCACGACATCGTTGCGGCCGTCGCCGTTGGGGGTGAAGACCGCTGGGTGTGGAGTGAGGCGACCGATGAGTGGCTCGTCTAGACTGAGTAAAGCCACTTGCAGGCTGTTGGTCGCCTTCGGGGTCACGGGCTGGGCGACTTCAAACGGGCGGGTGCTGTCGCGGATTCGCCCTGCAAAGCGAGTGTTGTACGCGAATACCTCGGCGCGGAAATCGACCTCGACCTGCTCGCTGGTCCGCTGCTGGTCCATGCGCGGCAGCGCGACTTCAAACCCCTCGGCAGTGTGCTGCGCGATGGTATAGGCGACGTCCACCCCGCCGACCCGCACGGCCTCTATAGCCTGTACTTGGGCAGTGGTGGAGATGGCTAGGTGGTCGAATCCAAGGTCGTCGGCTACGATGTGTGGCTCTAGATAGAAGGTGAAGAGGGTCGGGGTCAGGGCCGGGGCTTGCAGCGGGTGGATTTGCCCGAGGGCTTGAGAAGCTGGCGGCGGGATGGACGCGCTGAATTGCAGGTAAGCGAGGTGGCCCGTCGCTTCGACGGTCGAATGGAATTCGGCCCTAAATTGCGCGTAGCGGCGCAGCTGATCGACTGGCATTGGCCCGCGACCTGCGGCAAAGGCAAAGGGTGCGTTCCAGAAGTTCCAGTCCTCGATGTCTGGGGTGAGACCGGCCTGCTCGCCCTTTTGTAGGCGGTTGTAGGTGCGCAGGGTGAGCGGTTGGCCCGCGGCGTCGAAGCGGGTAAGCTCGTTGCCGCGGAACGTGCGTCGCCAGTAGGTGTTGGGGTCGTCGTCGTCGCCCGTGCGCGCACTCAACTCAATGCGGGCCTCAGCGTCGATATGGCCGCCCCAAGTCAATGCGCCTAAGGCGGCCGGTTGCCCCAAGTCGATGATGTTGGATGTGTAGCGGGAGAAGGCGGCTGGCCCGGCCCCGTAGATCTCGAATTCGGCGATTTCCCAGATGCCGCGGCTGTTTTCGGGCAGCTCGATGAACACCTGCTGGATGGGTTCTTCGGGCAGAGCCAACTCCATGACGGCTTGAGTGTTCTCGCGCACGCGGTGGACGATGTCGAAGTCGAGCGTGCTGTTGCGCCAGCTAACCGCGTACTCGCGGGTGCCATCGACGAGGGGGTCCCCGTCGCTGGTACCCAGGATGAAGCTCTCGACAAAGCGGGTCGCCGCAAAGCGCGCACGCGGGTAAAAGCGCACGCGATCGACGAAGAAACGCCCGCCAAAGTCGAAGACCCAGTACTTGCGCTGGGGGCCATAGCCGACGACGCGGAGATAGCGCCCATCCCCCAGATAAGCGGTTTCCGGGTCGCCGTCGAAGATCAGGATGTCGTCTTCGTACCACTCCCGCCAGCCGTTCCACTCTAAGATGAGGATGCGGCCTCCGAGGGACTCCACCAGCGGTGCCAAGTTGACCGAGGGCGTTAGCGACAACGGGCCGATGCGTTCTGGCTGCAGCGCGATCCATTGGGCTTGGCCGTGCTGGTTGGGATCAACGGCTTCCCACGATAGCTGCACGAACTCGTACTCGGCTTCCAACTCCGGTTTGGGCAGGTCGGCCCCGCCGATGCGATAGATGGTGAGCGCGTGAGATGGGAGGGCCACCGCGAGGTAGCAGGCCGCCCAGTAGAGGATGCGTTGGCACGACACGGGATTACGGAACCTTATGCGCTAGCTGGCGCGCCTTTTCGCGGTGCGCTCGGCTTTTTTGCAGGTGCCCCAATTGCTGGTATGCGTCGCTGAGGTAGAGATGGGCGCGGCCATTGGCTGGGTCCAACTCGACGGCGCGGGCATAGGCGCGAGCGGCCTCGTCGAATTTGTCCAATTTCGCGTATGCTACTCCGAGGTTTAACTGCGCTGAGGCACTGGTGGGACTGAGTTGGGCAGCCTTGGCGAAGTGGACGATGGCCCCGGCCAAATCGCCCGTGCGGGCCGCGGCTAGGCCGAGTCCGTAGGCGGCCTCGTGCAAGCTAGAGTCGAGTTCGGCAGCGCGCAGCAGGCTGGTCCGAGCCTCTGCATAGCGTTGCTGCTTGAGGAGAGTCAGTCCCAGTCGGGCGTGACTGAGCGGGTCTTCTTCGTCGAGGGCGAGCGCTTGGCGAAAGCTCTCGGCCGCGGCGACCAAATCGCCCTGATAGGTGAAGATGACGCCTAGGCTGCTGTGGGCGTCTTTTAGTTCGGGATTGATGGCGAGGGCATTTTGATATTCGAGGATGGCCTGATCGTACTGGCCTTGCAGGGCGAGGTGCAGGGCGAGGTTGTAGCGGGCCGTGGCCGAGCCGATGGCCACTGCTCTTACCTCGGGTGGGGATTGCTCCGAGCCGATGCCCCGGTGGTGCTGGCGGAGGATTTCCGAGCGCGCTAGGGCCTTTTCTCCTTGTTCGCGCTGCCCCGTGCGCAAGTAGAGTTGGGACAGATTGAAGTGGACTTGGGGTGAATGGGGGTTGAGCACGGCAGCCTGTTCTAGGGCTGCTACGGCTTGGTCGTAGTGCCCTTGGGCGCGGAGCAGCAAGCCGCGGTGGAAGTGCGCTTCGGCGTCTTCGGGCGCGTACTGCACGGCGCGTTGCAGGTGGCTTAGGGCTTGGTCCAAGGTGCCTTGGCGTCGGTAGTACAAGCCCAACTTCTTGTGGGCTGGCGCGAGGGTAGAATCCACCTGCAAGGCGGCCAGATAAGCGCGCTCGGCGAGGTGTGCGCTATCGCGGTAGCTGTATACGAGGCCGAGGTTGTAGTGGGTGGTGGCGCGTTGCGGATCGAGTTCGATGGCTCGTTGGAAGGCGCGCAGAGCTGCTTCGGTATCGCTGTAGCGGGCCTCGGCGAATGCGCGGGTCATCTCGATGGCACCGAGTAGATCGTAGAGCTCGGGGTCATTGACGTCGCGGGCTAGGCCGGCGCGCGCTGCTTCCCGCGCTTGCTCGTACTGGCCGACTTGCAGGTAGCAACGTCCTAGATAGCGATAGGCGGCCGGCGATGGGGACGGGCCTTGCACGGCTCGTTGCAGGACCTCAATAGCGGCTTGATACTCTTGGTTGTAGAAGTGCTGCTGGCCTTCGACTAGGAGAGGGTCATCGCGGGTGCAGCCCCAAGCGAGCAAAAAGAGCAGGAGCACGGCCCGACTCAATTTCAATTGGGCGCGCCAAGGGCGCGTTCTATCGCGTCTGCAAATTCCTCAACCGGGTGCTGCTCCCGCAGACTGCGCACGTAGCGCACGTAGCCGCGCTTGGACTTGTCGATCTTTATGTAAGCCGTGGCGCGGCGACGGGATGTGGCGTTGTAGGGATGTTTTTTTTGGTGGCGGTCGAGGACCTTGAAGACCGAGTAGCCGCCTTGGACCTGCACTGGACCGCCAACTTGGCCGACGGGTAGAGAATGTGCCAAGTCGTAGATGCCCAGATAGTACGCCTTGGTGTAGGGGCTGAGGGTCAGGTGTCCGTCGTGGTGGTCGGCACCGGGGCGGAGGGTGTGGGCGCGCGCCAAAGGCGCGGGGTCGGCACCGGCGAGGATCTCGCGTTTGAGCCGCTGGGCCAACGAGTCGGAAGACGCGAGAATTTCTACCACTTCGGTCGTCAGCGGCGCGGTGAATTTTTCCGGATGGCTATCGTAGAAGGCGCGGGCCTCCTCTGGGGTAGCTATGACGTGCTGATCGACGTAGCGCTGCCGCAGGGCGTTGAGGAGCAGATCGTCTCGCTTGTCGCGGATGCGCTGTTGTAAGTTGGGGTCTTCTTCTAGGCCGTGGGCCCGGGCCTCAGCGGCGAAGAGAAAGGCCGGGATGATCGCGGTTTCGAGGAGGAAGACGACGCGCGTGGAGTCGGCCAACTCTGGCCGGCCGGCGCGTATTTGCCGCGCCATCTGCATGAACTCGTGGCAACTGACTTGACCACCGCGAAAGGAGACGAGAGGCTGGTCACTCAACTCGTCCGACAGGGCGTACAGATCGCCCTCGACTTGCTGGCTGTGCTGATTGAGGGCGCGAATCTGCTCGGGGTGCAACTCGGGGCCGTACGCGCCTTTGAGCGAGTCGAGGAGGGCTTGATAGCGGGCGGCTCGCTTGCGGCCGAAAACTTCCTCCCGCACCTTGTGCTCAGAAGCAGCGAGCGGCAGCGGCATCTCGTCGGTGACTTGAAAGACCGTGTAGTGGGTCTTGCCGGCAAACTGGAAGCGGATGGGTGCGGATACCTCGCCTACGGCGAGGGGGAAGATAGCTTCGGCAATGGACGGAAGGACCTTGTCCTTGAGCTTGTAGCTCCCCACATCGCCGCCTTGTTCGCCGCTATCGCGGTGTAGAGAACGCCCCTTGGCCAACTCCATGAACTGTGCCCCGTCGGCCACGGCCTGCAAAATTTCCTCGGCCTCTTCGCGGGTCTCTAGCATGATGCCGCTAAAGCGGAGGGCGCGATCGCGGTGAGTGGCGCGATAGTGCGCTTCCATCTCTTCATCCGTAACGGCGATCTTTTGGGATATTTCGCGATGGGTGTACAAGTCGAGCAAGAGATTTTGGGCGAAAAAGGCCAGCTCGGCTTGGAGCGCGGGATCGTCGGCGAGCTGAATGGCCTCGGCCTCGGCGAGCAAGAGCCGCTTGTCGATCAAGCTGTTGAGGACTTGGCGGTTCTTGTCGAGTAGGGTGTCGCCCTTTTTCATGCCCTCTGGAATGAGCGCGCTGAACTCGGTAAAAGCTGAGAGGGTAATGGGGTCGCCGGCTATGGTTGCCAAGACGACATCCTGCGCCTCGGGTTGTTCGGGCTGACCATCGCAGGACGCGAGGAAAAGGACTGAAAGACACAGGAGCGGGAGGATGCGCTTGCACTGAAAGGGCTGGGTTGTGATCATTGAAATTTCTTGCTCTAGTGGGTAGTATTCACTTATTTAGCAGACTTAATTTAGAATTTGACGGATTTTTGAGCAACAATGCAGAGGGCATTCGATGTTATGGGATGCCCGATCAGTCCATCCTGTTCGATATCTTATTAGCATTAGCAGAGAGTCGAATCTATGCGAACAGCTTTTCGATCTGCTTGCCTTGTGGGCGGCGTCTTGCTCGCTACTTTCGCGGCGGGAAGATCAGCGGTCGCGGAAGTCGTGATAATCGGCGGTGCAGAGGGCCTCAGTTGGGAGAGCGGTGGGGGTGGTCTGCCAGCCGTGGTTATCCGCAGCGCGACTGCGATCGAAAAGACCAACGCCCCCGGGGGCGTCATCGATTTCGAGCCCGAAGGCCGGCTCCACTTCATTGCGCCCCAACGCGCCGATACCACCCGCAACATAGCGGTCGGCATTAACTCGCCATTGCGCGGCGGCAGCATTGAGTCGCCGAACAATCGCTCCATCAGCGCGGCCTTGGCCAATTTGATCGACAACGACGGCGACACGGCCTTGGATATGCGCGCTTCTGGAGGCACCCAAAGCGCCCGGGTACTGGGGCTAATCATCGACTTGGATCTCGGTGCCCGCTTTGGCCTCAACCGCTTCAAATTTTTTCCGCGCAACGGCGATCCGGATTTTCCCTCAGTGGAATTCCCCTTCCAAAACGAGTTTTTGCGGGGGTATGAAATTTTTATCAATGATGGCACGCCGGAAAACTCCTTTGAAGGCGTGCCGATTTTGCAAACCGTTGCGGTCGAGACCCAAAACGACCAATCCGTGGTGGATGTGCGTATCCCTCCGCAATACGTGCGCTTCGTGCGGCTGAAGGTATTGACCGCGGCCGGTTTCGACTTGGCCGAGTTCCAGATTTTTGGCACAGGTTTTGTACCCGAAGCGAGCTATGTGTCCAACATTTTCGACTTTGGCGACTTGGCTTTGTTCGGCAACTTGCGCTGGATCCAAGACGCGGAAGGCGATGCAAACCTGTCTAGCTTGCAGGTTCGCACGCGTACGGGCGTGGATCCGAACCCGGTCGAATTCAACAAGGTCCGCCCGGGCGAGCGCATCTTCCGCGTGGGCGGCGGTGCCCAAGCCGGCAATCGGTCGGGCACTTCGACGGCCAATGTGGAAGTGCCGTGGAAGTGGGCCGATGACGTCGACGATGCCGAGTTAAAGGCTCTGGTCGCAGACGTGCTGGACAACGACGAGGTAGATGTGCGCGAGGCGATTGGGGTGTTCAAAAATCTGCCGCTGGATCAGCAGGCCCTCGTCACCCTCGACGAGGCTGACTACAGGGCGCTGCGGGGCGAGGACAAAGGGGTCATCCGCGACGATGTCAACAACTGGAGTGGCTGGTCACCTCCCTATCCGGCGTCCGGCATCGTCAGCCAAGATCAGCTCCCAATAGACGGTGCCGGTGTCCCAATTTCCTCGCCTGGCCCACGGCGCTACTTCCAGTTTTCCATTGACTTTTTCAGCGACGATTTCGAGTCTGCGGCCGTAGTTGGCGGCTTGGCCTTTGACGCGATTTCGCCGCCCTTTGCCCAAGAGCTAATCGCCGAGATTTCGCCGCGCTCAGCGGCCGTGGGCAAGAACACCCGATTTTTGTACGCGGTACTCAACAAGTCCTCTGGTCAGCAGCGCGGTTTTGACGCCTTTGAGATCGAGACTCCCTTGCGCGTCGAGTCCATCGGGCGCGTGCGGATCCAGCGGCCCGGCGGCGAGGTACAAGAGGCGGATTTTTCCGGCGCGTCCCTGGCGAACTTGCCCCAGGCCAGCAATAGCATCTCCATCGACGAAGTGCACGACGACCGCTTTGTCATTTCTTTCCCGCTCATAGAAGAAGACGGGACCGTTTTGGAAGTAGAATTTGACAATGGGGTGCTGCGCTTTGGCACGACCTTTGTTGGCCGCGCCTTCAACCGCTCGGTCGAAACGACCATCGGGCAGGGCGTCGTGGCCGGCAATGCCGCCGATTTGAGCCTGTCTGGGTTTGCCGATTCCGATCTCCAGCCAGTGGGTACGCCGATAGCGGAAAACCTCTCGGTGGCCGTGCCCATCAGCAAAGAACTTTTGGCCAATGTGGCTGTGAATTCGCCGGTGTTTACGCCCAACGGCGACGGGGCCAATGACCGCGTCCTCATCCAGTACGACATTACCAATATCGCGCGGCTCTCACCGGTAAAAGTCTCGATTTTCGATCTGTCCGGCCGCTTGGTCCGGGCCTTAGTCGATAGCGAGGCCATCAGCGGCCGCTTTGCCCAGCCTTGGGATGGCCGGGACGACGATGGGGTGTACGTGCCGCCGGGGCACTATGCGTTTAGCGTCTCGCTGCAAGCTGGCACGGGCCAAGTGAGGAAAATCGGAGTTGTCGGGGTGGCTTACTAGTTACTCAAAATGTAGGGAGAGATGATTTGCAAGTGTTGAGAATGTGGGGGCTGATTGGTTGGGCCGCGCTGATCTTGGTGGTCGGCACGGCTGAGGCCCAAGATTATGGCAACCGATTAGGTCGCCAGCGCGGCGGGGCGGTCAGCTTTGAGCCGCGCGGCCCTGGGGTCCTGTTTGGCGCGCTCGATCCAGCCATCAAGAAATGGTACATTCCCCAGGAGCTTTTCAACGAATACGGCTGGCGGCAGTGGGAGTACTCCAACTACGCTAGGGATGAGTTTCGGCGCTACGTCAACATCCACCGCGAAGGCGATTACTTCTACGACTTCTACGGCAACTTCATCGGCCGCGGCTGGCTGATCTACGACTGGAGCCAAAACCAGCCCGGGCAGCTCGGCAGCAGCATCTTCCAGAACGCCCGCTTCGACTCTTGGTTCAATGGGGTCACCATTGGCGGCGACTCGCAGAGCCAGTACTACTATTCCATTACGGTCGGCAATCTGCTGCGCACGACCCTCACGCCAATGACCTTTTCTAGGCCTCGTTACAATGGTGTCCAGATTGACTTCATGGCCGACAAATACGCCGGCACGATCCTCGCCTCGCGGATCAGCGACCCGATCTTGGGCGCGACCCAAGAGCCGGAAACCCGCACCAATACCACTACCATGTTCGGCGGGCGCGGCACGGTCCAGGTCGGCGACTTCATCGAGGTGGGCGCGACCCTAGTCGATGCCCGCAATACGAATACCACGCTCGACCTGTTCAGCGGCGACTTGATCGCCGGCAGCCTCACTTCCGGCCAGAGCAGCACCCCACTGACGGCCATTGCCATCATTCTCAGCGACGACACGCCCGAGGATGGCGAGGGCGGAGCGGCTTTGTTCCGCGACAAGGTGCGCATCATCAGCCGCGACTTCGAGACGAACAAAGAGCAGGTTTTTGAAGCGGAGGAGGTCGTCCGCGCTGGCGCGGAGTGGCCGATTAAATTCGGCGGTTTTGAGCGCCAGGGGTACACGGCCGCCGACGGCCACGAGCGCATCGTGCTCAACTACGACTTCAACGATCCGGCTTACATCGGCCCAGACCCCACCTCGATCGTGGCCGTGGAATTTGAATACGTCTTGGGCAATGACTTCAAGGTGGAGATGTGGTCTGATCGGCAGACGGGCCGCCGCGCCATGCCTTCCGCGCCCCTGAGTGCGGAAACCATCGACGCTACCGAGCCAGCGCTGATTACCCTGCGGCGAGCTGAAGGCAACGTGAAGGACATTTCCAATCTCCAGCTCGTCAAATTTGACTACGGTCTGCCGACGGGCAACCTAGTTGGCGGATTTACAGTGGAGGGCAAGGGGCTGTGGGGGTTTGACTTCTATGGAGAGTGGGACCGCAACAAGCGCTACTATCAGTATCCCAACGCCGCGCTGTTTACGGCTGGCAAAAATCACAAAATTTCCACCGAACAGTCCGACGCTTGGTTTTTTAACCTCTCCCGTCAGTTCTATCCGTGGTTCTTCTTTGGCGAGGTCTATGCGATGGACGATGCGTATTCGACCACGGCTTTTTTGGTCGATGCCAACGGCGACATCCAATACGACAACTCCCAGCGCAACTTCTACGAATTCGTCGAGGACAACGACGACCAAGACCAATATCCCGACTGGATCCGCGCGGGTTCGGCCAACGACCGGCTCATCTTTCCCGGGTGGGACGAGAACAACGATTTTATCTCGGATTTCAACCAAAACGACAACGGCACGGTCAACAACCTCATTCCCGACTACGAAGAGCCTTTTTTGCGCTATGCGGTTGATCGGCCCGAATACCTCTTTGGCATCGACCTGAACAACAACGATTGGATCGACCGCTTCGAAGACGACGACTTGCCGGATTACCCCTACAAGACCGACCGGCAGGGCTATAATGTGTTCGCTGGTGCCGAGCTCGTGCCAGGGGCACGGTTGACTCTGGGGCAGGCGGACGAACAGATGATTTCGGCCGATCGCTCCAGCCGCGTCCAGTACGCGCTCTTTACCTTTGACCGCGACGTGCCGGGCGTGGGGCGCTTGCGGGTTTTTGACGCGCTGAAAAAGGTCGCCGACACCATTCCAGACGACCGGCGTGAACCCACGCCTTTTGTCGATGCTCCGCCGATCCAGCCCCTCGTTCCCGACATTCTGCCGGCCCAAGACACTTGGGTCAATGCGCTGTGGCTCGGGTTCGACTACGCAGGCATCGACCGGCTCAACATCATCAACAAGTTCAAGTACGAATTCTATCGTCAAAACCAAGACGATCCACGCGACATAGACGGACGTCGCCTGCGGACCAACACGAGCTTCTTCGGCTTGATCAACAAATTCGACTACACCTACGACTTAGGCCGTTTTAGCCTCCAGCCCAAGTTCAAGAGCGAATACTTGCGGCGCACGCCGTTTTTGGTGCAAGAGGATGAGCGCAAGGAGTGGACCGGCAGCTTCGTGCTGCTGGCCCGACTGCCGGTGCTGAAGCACACCGTGCTGATGGGAGGGGTAGAGCAACTGATGCTGAGGGATTTGATGCGCGACGAAGACGCCATGGTCGCCAGCGGCATCACCATGGAAACGGGCGACTTGAGCAGTGTAAACGTGGCGGTGCAGCTATCCAATATTTCGGACTACATGGGATATCGCCTGACGACCCAACTCGGCCTGCGCTACGGGCGCACCCAGACCGAGCTAGTGCTAGAAAACGACAGCGGCTTTGCCAAGGGCAGCGAGAGCAGCAATTCGACGACTAGCTTCATCACCGTGTACGCCGGAATTCAGTAATGGGTGCGCTGCGAGCTAAATGCGCGTTGCTCTTGGGCGCAGTGGTTCTGTGCGCCCTTGAGGTCGGTGCCCAGATAGACTACGGCAATCGCCTCGGCCGCCGGGTTGACGAGCGCCGCGTGTTCTCGGCCGCGGGCCGGTCGGTGCTGATTGACGCGCTAGACCCCACCATTCAGCGCTGGTACTTGCCGCAGGAATTGTTCACCGAGTACGGCCGCCGTCAGTGGCAGTACACCAACTATGCGCGGGAGCCTTTTCTCCGCTACGTGTCGCGCAGCCAAGAGGGTTTCTACTTTTACGATCCCTACGGCGATTTGATTACCCGAGGCTGGCTCATCTACGATTGGCGGCAGACCCAGCCGCTGACCAGTGCCAGCAATCAAGTCACCAAGCGCGGCGAGTACCTAAGCTGGTTCAACCGCCTCATCATCTCCTCGGATACCAGCGGCGACTACAGCTATTCGATCGTGGTTGGGGACGAGCTTTTTACGACGCTAACGCCCCTGACTTTCCGCAAGACGGGGTTCAATGGCGTGGTGACTAGTTTGGCTACTCAGCGCTTGCGAGCGACCGGGTTGTTTTCGCGGATCTCGTCGCCAATCATTGACATTAGCGCGGATTTTCCGACCCGGCAGCTAGAAAACGCGACGAACCTATCCGCGCTGCGCTTTGAGGCCGATATCGGCGATCACCTAACGCTGGGCACGACCTTTGTCAACTCCCATAGCAACAACGGGGCTTTGGAGAGCTTTCAGGAGAGCCCCTTTACGGGCTTGCTGACCTCGGGTCAGTTAGACCGGCGGCTCGAATTGCTGGTGGTGAGGCTGTCCGACGATTCGCCCGAAGACGGCGAGGGAGGGGCCGTGCTCTTCAGCGACGACGTGGAAATCACGATGACCTTGATGCGCGAGGTGGCCGCGGGTGACAGCGTGACCTTAGTTCCTCGGGATACGGTTATCACCGGCAGCAGTATTGGCTACCGACCGCTGCGCGAAGGGGGCAAGGTGCGCGATGGCTTCCTCACGGCTGACGGATCCGAGCGCATAACGCTCAAATATCCGCTGGCAGTCGAAGATGGGGAAGACGAAGCTGGGACTTTGCGCCTGCTATTGCAGCAGAGCTTGGGGCTGAGCTTGGCCGAGGCCGAGGATGCCGTGACCGCGATCAAGAAGATACGCTTCCGGCTCATTCTGGCCAACGACTACCGGGTGGAGATAGCGTCTGACCGACAGACCAATCCGGTGGATCAGCCGCAATTTCTTCAGGTTGCGCGCGCAGCGGGCAACATCAAAAACCGCCTCAACCAACAAGAGGTGGCCTTTGACTACGGGCTGCCTACCGCGAGCCAGATATACGGCGTTACCGCTGAGATGCGCGATTGGTACGGGTTCGACTTCTACGGAGAGTTCAACGTCAGCACCCGCTATCGCAAGTACCCCACGACGACCCTGAAGAAGCACGAGGCTATTGCTGGCATTGTCGGAGACCAGCACGACGTGGCCTACATGGCCAACTTGGCGCGGGACATCGGCCCTTGGCGCTTTTTTCTCGAAGGCTTCGGCATGGACGATGGATACAGCACCAACGTGCGGCCGGTAGATGGTCGCGGTTTGGTTGACTACTCGCCCGAAGCCATCATCCAGTCCTATGACTTTGTCGATGACAACGACGACAACGATCGGCATCCAGATCAGTTGCGCCGCTTTCAGGGCAGTTTGATTCCCATTCCAGGGCAGTATTTCCGGGTCCGGGCCAATGGCGTGGCCGATCCAGCGGTTTTTCCCGGCTACGACGAAAACGGGGACTTCCTTTCCGACTTCAATCAAAACAGCAACGGCGAGCGGCAGAACTTCTTCCCGGACTACGACGAGCCTTTTCTGCGCTACGAGGTTGACCGGCCCGAGTTTCTCTTTGGCATTGATTTGAACAACAACGGCTGGGTCGATCGCTTTGAAAACGACGACGAGCCAGACTATCCCTACAAGAAAGACCACTGGGGGTACAATTTTTACACCAGCGTTCAGGTCAATCCCGAAATCCGCCTCACGGCCGGCCGCCTGCGCCAAGCCATGCATCAAGCTGCGCGCGACAACAATACCTTCTACGGGATCTTTACCTTTACCAAGAGCTTCCCCACACTGGGTCGCTGGCGGCTCTTCGACATGGTGCGGAGAGCCGAAGACAATATAGAAGATCACCTCGTGCAGTGGATCGTGCCCAGAGCGGAATTCGGCCAATCCAGCGAGACAACCGGCAGCAATGTGCCCGTGCCCGATTTGCTGGCCGCGGAGAATACGTGGATCAACACGCTTTACTCAGACTGGGAATACGACAGCCCTAGGGGTTGGAGCACCCGCCACCGATTCAAGATGGACGTGTGGAAGCAGCGGGAAGCCGAGGCGGTATTGGCCCGGGACGAGGATGGCCGCGTGCTCTTGGACGACGAGGGCGCGCCGGTAGTGGCCTTCGATCCCTTGGGACCCGAGGGCCGCAATGGCCGCGAAACGTCCAGTTTTGTCGGATTGATAGACAAAGTCTCTTATGCGTTCTCTTGGAAGTCGATCGCCATTTCCCCGCGCATCAAGGGGGAATTTATGCGCCGAGTGCCCTTTAGCCGCAGCGCGCCAGAGGAACGCAGTTACGATGTGCTCTACATGGTGCTGGCAGATTTCCCGATTCTCCACCGCTCTTATGTGCAGCTAGGGGTTGAGGGGCGCTTTTTCTACGATCTCGAAGGCGACGAGGGGCAACTAGCAGCCGGAGAGTGGACCGGCGACTTTCGCGGCACGGTCTTGGCCTGTCAACTGACGAGCACTCGCGCCTATTCTGGATACGAGTTGACCACTCAGATAGGTGTGCGCTTTGACCGGCGCTCGTTGGAGGTCAAAGACGGGGATGGAGAGCGGAAGACTTCGGGCCTAGTGTTCCTTTCGGTATTTGCCGGATTGTAAGGGCGGAAATCGATGACGACTGCCGCGCCACAGGGCTGGATCATCAGCCGCCAATGGGATTTCTTGTTTTTTATTGGCACCCCGCTGCTTTCTCTCGCAGTGCTGCTGTTCGCCGCCAACTACTTCACTTCTGCTGACATTGCTCTTTTTGTGCTGGCCTTTTTCGCGGTGGGGCACCACCTGCCTGGGCTAATGCGCGCCTATGGCGAGCGGGAGCTGTTTGGCCGCTACAAGGCCCGCTTCATCGTCGCTCCGCTGGTGATTGCCTCCTTCGTCAGTTGGAGCGTGTTCAACGGC
Organism: Candidatus Latescibacterota bacterium; assembly: GCA_965116455.1. Taxonomy (GTDB): domain Bacteria; phylum Latescibacterota; class UBA2968; order UBA8231; family UBA8231. The sequence continues at coordinate 179,821 of OZ220690.1, forward strand.
CACCTCGGGTTTTTCATTTTCTTGGCCCTGTGGGACATGTGGCACTTCTTCATGCAGCACTACGGCTTCATGCGGATCTACGAGTTCAAGCGCCGCCGGCCCTCGCAGTTGAGTGCGCGGCTGGACTGGTGGCTGACGGCCGTCTGGTTCGGATACGTCATCGCGGCTAGCCCCCACTATTTGATTAATTTTTTGGAGCGCTGCCACCGCTATGGCTTTGGACTCTATACTTGGATCAAGCCCGAATACGTCTTTTTGCTGCGGGACGCCATGTTGTACTTGGCGCTGGCCTTGTCGGTGGTCTACGTCGGTAACATGGTCGTCGAAAGGCGGCGCGGTGCGCCCATCGTCTGGCCCAAGCTGGCGATTTCGGCCACTACGTTCGCCACGGTCTATTACGCGTACATCATTCTCGAAGACGTCATTTTGGGCTACGCGATCACCGCGCTGGCACACGACATTCAGTACTTCGCCATCGTGTGGATCTACAACCACGGGGTACTCAGGCGATCGCGCGACTTGGGGCGGTCTTTCTTCCGCTTCCTATTCTCCGATGGGCGCTTGCGGATCGTTCTGTTCTACCTGTTGCTGATATTGGCGTACGGCGGCATAGAGGCCCTCGCGCGAGCGACCCAGAATTTCCTGATTTACGATATAGTCAAGGTGCTCATCGCCACCTCGGCCTTTATGCACTACTACTACGATGGGTTCATGTGGAAGGTCGGCAAGAAGGAGATCCGGCAAAACTTGATAGACGAGGCGTCCGCAGAGGGGCCGAGCGAGGAAGCGCTGCCGCGCCGCGGCTGGAACGCGCTGGTGACGCAGTGGCAGAATGTGCGGACGCAGTGGACGGCCCTTTCCTATGGGTTTGAGACCGGCAAGCAGGTACTGTACTTCGGGGTGCCCATCCTCTTCTTGGCTTGGACCGACGCCCAGTATTCGCTGTCGGACGTAAACGCCAAGGAGTACTTGTCCCGGCTGGCACCGAGCGTGGCCAAAGCCCACGACGACTTGGGGGTAGCCTATAGTCAGCAGGGGGATTTCGACCGCGGCATCGTTGCCCACCAACAGGCCATTGCCGCGGATTCTACCTATGCCCAAGCCTATACGCACTTGGGGATCGCCCATTCGCTCAAAGGCGATATGAAGGCTGCCATTGGTCTGCACCAACAGGCCATCGCCCTAGATCCCGAGTTAGCGCAGGCCCATTTCAATCTGGGGGTGGAGTACGCAAAAATGGAACGGCTCGGGGAGGCGATTGGCGCATTTGAGCGCGCGGTGGCCTTAGACTCGGACTACGGTCGCGCCCACTTAGCCCTCGCCCAGACGTACAAAAAAATGGGCAATCAGCCCCTCGCAAAAAGGCACTGGAACCGGGCGCGCGACTTACAGGCCGCTGAGCAGCGGAAGGATTTGAGCCTTAGTGCCATGCCTTGGGCCACCGGGACGCCGCTCAAAGGCGATTCGTGAAACCAAAGAGAAAATGCTTGACAAAAGAGGCACTTCATTATTTGTTTAGACGCTTTGTTTAGACGCTTTCACGTCATGCTCCTTGATTACGGGGCGTTTTTTATCACTCATTCAACCAACACAGGGGGTTGTAGCATGAGCAAGAAAATTGCGGTGCTGGCTGCTGTTATGGGCTTGGTGAGTTCGTCTGCCTTCGCTCATATTCCCGAAGGGACTATATATGGTGCCTTCCAGTGGCCGACCGACAAACTGCCCGTCCTCGACGGCGACATTTCTGAGTGGGATATCCTGCCAGCCGAGGTGTGGATTGACAGCGATAATCCCGACATCATCGTCGGCGAAGGCGACGTCGGGCGCGAAAAGGATCGCTCCAATTTGTTCTTCCGTTTTGCCATGGGCTGGAACGACGAGTTGGATCGCATCTACTATGTCTTTGACCGCTTCGATGACGTTTGGGATCGCGATGCCGGCGGCATTGGCTGCTGCGGTCAGGACGACTCGATTGAAATCGGTCTGGACTCCGATCACTCCGGTGGCTGGTTCCACGCTGGCGGCGCTGGCATTTCTGGCGACTTGAGCGAAGAAGAGGTAAAGCTCTACAACGGTGGTCAGACCCAGACCTCGCATTACCGCTGGCCGGCCATCGTGTCTGGCAGTGATCCCAATGGCTGGAGTTGGTTTTGGATGTCCAGCTCGACCTGGCATGGCGACGAGCCTTACCAGTGCTGCGCGGACTCCTTTAACCTCGACGGCGTCCATGGTGCTGAGGCCAATTTCCAAGCCGAGTGGTACACCATTGGCTGGGACGATTTCAACTGGCAGGGTGCCGATCTGAGCACCCAGCACGACTTTGTCGAGCTGGACATTGTCGGCGCTGGTTTACAGATCGTCGATAACGACAACGGTCCAGAAGATGCCGAAGACAGAAATCCGTGGACGGCCAAGTGGACGTTGGGTGGCCAGTCCGATATCTTTGGCAACGCCGGTTCGTTTTCCGACTTTGTGTTGCTGCCTCTCGACGAAGCCGCTCTCGCTAATCTCCCGACCTCGGTCGAGAACGATAGCTGGGGCCATATCAAGGCTTCTGTCGCTAGGTAACTCACCCGCCTAAAGCAGCAAACATCCGTAGTGGGACGGGTAGGTCTTCATTGATCTACCCGTCCTTTTTTGTCATATTTTTCGCATTTCCCCAGTCGAGTCACAAGGCCGTTATGCCACAGCGCATTGGGATTCTTCTCGCATTTGGATGGTGTTTTTGGGGCGGGCCGGCTTCTGTTGCTGCCCTGACCGTAATTCGCCTCGGCGGGGAAGATCTGCCTCCGCCCGATTTGGAGGTCCCCTATGAGTTCGTGCAATTGTCGTGGGCCGGGGTGGACCCCAAGAGGCACGGCTTGGCCGAATTGGTGAAAATAGATACCGGCGTTGTCGAGCCGCTGCACTTGGATCCCACTGTCAACTTGGTGCCGATGCTCGAAGAGTTCGGCGGACAGGTGCTGGCTCTGGATTGGATCGGTTGGGGGCCGGCTAGCGGTAACGACTTGGCCATGTTTGATGGCGACCCTACGACGGCGTTTTTGGGCGATGGCGATTGGGGTGGGGACTACGGCGTCATTCGCCAGAAATCGCTGGTTTTCGACTTTGGGGGCCGCTTTTTCCTCGAACGCATTCGCTTTTTCCCCCGCGAGCGATTTTTGGCCGACCGGTTTGTGCAACGCTTCATCATCGGCATTAGCGACGGCGATCCGCTTAAAAAAGACACGCGGGAATTCAGGCGAGGCATCCGGGGCAGCTTCTTTGACTTCGACCTTCCGTACAATGTCTTCGAGAACGTCGAGTCTGTCATTGATATGTCCCTGCCGACCGTACCGGTGCGGCGGTTGCTATTTGAAGCGCCTGAGAACACGCGTGGCATTTGGGAGATCGCGGAGTTGGAAATCTACGGCAATGGTTTTGCGCCGTTTGCTAGTTATGTGTCGAACGTGATCGACTTGGGCGCACCCGCCAGCCTCGGGAGCCTGACGTGGGCTGGCCAACAGGACGAAGGGGCCGCACTGGCGTTGAGCACGCGCAGTGGCCTCGACGACGACCCCAATACCTATTGGCGCTATACCTTTCGCGGCGGCGAGCGCACCCGCTTCGACGCCAAGGGTCGCCCGCTGAACTTGGCGTCATACAACAAGCTCGCGTTAGGGGCGCGAGGGGGCATCACTCACGACACAGCCGCGTGGGCTTTCTGGAGTGCCGCACGCGACTTTGCCGCTGGTGAGGGGCCCATCGCTGGAGCCGGGCCGCGCCAGTTTGTGCAGGTGCGCGCCGACTTCACATCGAGTCAGCGTGCTAGCGGTCGGCTCGACTGGGTGGAGCTAGCTGTATCGATCCCGCCGGTGGCGCAGCAAGCCATCGCTGAGATCATACCTTCGGTGGTGCCGCCGGGGGCTGCTGCTGCGTTCACCTACAAGGTCAAGGCGTCGATAGCCAACGACGATTTGGGCTTTGACCGGTTAGCCATCGACACCCCCGCACGGGTGCGGAGCGTGGATGAGGTGCGCCTGTCGGGTCAGCCGGTGGCCTTCGAGGTTGTCCACAGCGACGACACCGGGTTTGTGTTGGCCGTGCCCTTGGTGGATGCACAGCGCACCCAAGAAGTGATAGAGGTGGACTTTCACTCGTCGGTGTTTCAGTTTGGCACAGTGTTTACGGGTCGCATTTTCAACAGCCAGCATCCTGCGGAAGTGCCGCAGGCGTTGGCTTGGGGGGATGCGGATGGGGTGCCTTCGAGTGAGCGTTTGCGGGTAGATTTGACGGGGTTGGGGACAGGCCCCTTGGGTGCGTTATCTGTGGATCCTGAGGTGTTCAGTCCCAATGGGGATGGGATCAACGATGTGGTAGAGATTGGCTGTGATGTGCTGAACTTGTCAGGCCCTTCGTCGGTGGAGTGTCGGGTGTATGACATGTCGGGTCGTCGCGTGGGATTGGTGGATGAGTCTTGGTTGGGTAGTGGTCGGTATGTGGGGGTGTGGGACGGTCGCGATGCGGGAGGAGCTTTATTGCCACCGGGGTTGTATGTAGTGGATTTGCGTGTGGAGACGGATCAGGGGACGACGCAGCGGCAGGCGGTCATTTCCTTGGTATACTGAAGGAGCCGAGTATGGCTGGGCGTTTAACGGCGTGTGTATGGGTGGTCCTGTGGATCGGCGCGGTCGGTCCGGCAAGCGGGCTGACGATCTATCGGATCGGCGGCGAGAGTCTGCCGCCCCCGGAGTTGGATCCCCCGTATGAATTCGTGCAAATCAGTTGGAGCGATATTGACGCAGCGCAGCACGGCAGCGAGGAGTTGCTGGTGTTCGACCCAGATTTCGTGCGCCCCCAACAGTTCGATTCGTCGGTCAATCTCGTGCCAATCATCGAAGAGCAAGGCGGCCAGATTCTGAACTTGGTGTGGATCGGCTGGGGGCCGCCGCAGGCGGACGATCTTTTCATGTTCGACCAAGATCCGAACACCATTTACCTCGGAGACGGTCACTTTGCTTCGCACGGGCCACCGCACAAGTACCTGACCTTTGATTTTGGCGCGCCCCTGCTGCTAGAGAGGATTCGCTTTTTCCCGCGCACCAAACACCTGGCGGACCGCTTTGTAGAGACCTTCAGGATCGGCATCAACGATGGCGATCCCCTCAAGGATGGTTCACGCGAGTTCCTCCTTGGCCGCTGGGGAGACGAGTTGGACTTCGACATTATCTACGATATAACCGAAAATACCGAAGCCGTCATCGAGTTGCCCCTGCCGGCGGAGCCTGTGCGGCGGGTGCTTTTTTCGGCGGCGGAAAATACGCGCGGCATCTGGGAGATCGCCGAGTTGGAAATCTACGGCAACGGCTTTGCGCCCTTTGCGGACTACGTGTCTAATGTGATTGACTTAGGAGCCTTGGCGAGTTTGGGGGAACTGACGTGGGCTGGGCGCGAGGACGAGGGAGCCAGCGTGGCCCTGAGTATGCGCAGTGGGCTAGACGCGGACCCGAATGTCTATTGGCGGACCACCTTTCGCGGTGGCGAGCGCACCCGCTTCGACGCCAAGGGTCGCCCCCTGACGCTGGCGTCGTACAATAAGCTGGCGCTCGGCGAGCGGGCTGGCACTACCCACGACACGGAGAATTGGGCGTTCTGGGGAGGCTACGACTTCACAGCCGGGCAGGGGGTGATGGTCGGCGATGGCCCCCAGCGCTACGTGCAGTTGCGTGCGGACTTCTCGTCGAGCCGAGAGACCAGTGGGCAGTTGGATTGGATACAGTTTGCCGTATCGATCCCGCCGGTGGCGCAACAAGCCGTCGCCGAGATAGCACCTGCGGCCGCGCCTCCGGGTGAGGTTACGGCCTTCACCTATAAGTTGCGGGCAGTCTTGGCCAGCGACGATGTGGGCTTTGATCGGCTGGCCATTGACACGCCGGTACGGGCACAGAGTATAGATGAAGTGCGGATTTCGGGTGAGTCGGTGGCCTTTGAGGTGGTGCGGCTGGACGAGACCGGTTTTGCGGTGCAGCTACCGAAGATTGACGCGCAGCGCACCGAGGAGCTGATCGAGGTGGATTTCCAGACTGCGATCTTTAAGTTCGGCACGGTGTTTTCCGGGCGGATCTCCAACAGTGAGCAACCTCAAGAGGTACCGCAGAGCCTAGAGTCTGGGGACGCGGACGCGCTCTCCGAGAGCAACAGGTTGAGTGTGGGATTGACCCGCTTGGGTGAGCAGACCATCGGCGACTTGGCGCTGACGCCGTCGGTGTTTAGTCCCAATGGCGACGGCATCAACGACGCGGTGCGCATCGAGTGCAATGTGCTGAATTTAGTGGGACCGGTGCCGGTGGAGTCGTCGGTGTACGATTTGTCGGGTCGTCTGGTGGGCGTGGTGGGTTCGGATTGGACGTCCAGCGGCCGGTACGTGGGGGCGTGGGACGGGCGGGATGAGCGCGGTGAACAGGTGCCGCCTGGGTTGTACATTCTGCGCGTGAGCGTCGAGACCGACAAGGGGCCTGCCTTCCGGCAAGCGGTCGTCTCCCTAGTATACTAAAGGAGCTGAGTATGGCGGACGATGTGCAATTCCCTTACTCTAAACGAGTTAAAACACTTTAGAACACAACGGGAAATGCTATGACTATCTTCGGACGCGTTCTTTTTATTGGCCTAGCTATCTCATTGGTCGGGACCGCTGTGTGTGCCCAGCAGGTCGGCCACCAAGTCCGCGGCAATCAGGTCGTGATCAATGGTCGCAACCATTGGCAGAATTGGGAATCTGCCCCAGGGACCTTGACGATTTCTCCGGACGGAGAAGTGCGCGCCCGGCGCATTGAGAAAAATACCAATGCAGTATTCGACATTGTCGATTACTTGCGCTTTAATCCGCCGGCGTCCCTCGGCGGTAAAGAGACCGAGGAGATCGTCCTCACCGATGCCGTCAAGGCCGGCTCCAATGTCGCCGATGTGGTCAACCTGCTCGACGGCGACATCACCACCTATTGGCAGCCCGATCCGCATTCGGCCGACAGGGACTTGGCTTCGCAGTGGTGGTTTGTCATCGACTTGGGTCGCGTGGTTTTTGCCAAAGAACTCGTGGTGCGCTTTGTCGAGGAGGGCATGGGCGATCCCTTTCTTCTCTTCGAAGTGCTCATCTCCGACGGACTGAAGCCGGCGCGTTTGCAAACCAGCGAAAATCCGGCCTTTAAGACCGTGTTGCGGACCTTGAGTAAAAACAAGAGCCAGCGGGTCTTTACTGTCGATCTAACGAACGAGGAGCCCACCGTGCAGGCCGCGGCCGTGCGCTTTGTGCAAATTCTGGTTACGGATACCGATGGGCTGCTCGGCACGGAAGTCTCGGCCGATGAATACGAAGCCCTCAGTGAAGAGACGCGCGGCGCGATCCAGCACTTCAAGCGCCAGCCCGATGGCCGCGAGGTGCCCGTTGACCAAGCCCTGTACGACATACTGGACGAAGAACGCCGCGGCAGCATCCGCTACTTTCGCCGGGAATTGCCCCGCTTGGCCGAGCTGGAAGTATGGAACGAAGGAGACGAGCTAACCGCCGGCATTCTCGCACGCGGCGGCGTCATCTCCACCAATGCGAAGCAGCCGCTGGCCCTGACCAAGTTCGTCGATGGCGACTTGGCGACCTTCAATCGCATCTTTTACGGGGTCTCCACGGCGGTGGCTGATCCCGAGTTGGAGCTAGTCTTCGACTTGGGTTCGTTCTATTGGATCGACGCCTTCCGCATGATTTACAACAACAGCTTGTTCCCGAACTATCGGATGGACTTTTCGGACGGCTCTTTGGCTCCGGACGGGAGCATCCAGTGGACGACTAGGGCGGAGCTAGACCCGCGCCCGATCGTCCGCGTCGAAGGGGCTGATTTCGAGCCAATCAAGGCGCGGTACGGCCGCTTTCAGTGGACCTTGAATGCCATTGGTGCCCGCACGGCGGACATATCCGAGTTGCAGTTCTACGGCGAAGGTTTCCAGCCGGAAGTCTCGCTGCGGTCGGACCTGATTCGCTTGGGCGGCAGCCGCAACCTGCTGTCGATAGAGTGGGACGCCGACACCCCCCCCGGCACCCAAGTGCTGATCCAGACTCGCACGGGCAATGAATTGGGCGAGATCCTGCACTATTTCAAAAAAGACGGCACAGAAGTGACCGAAAGCGAGTACAACAAGCTGCTGTCGATATTCAGAGGCGACACTGTTGCCGAGCAGGTGCCCGGTAGCGATTGGGGCAATTGGAGTGCGCCCTACGAGAACCCGGCAGGCAGTCCGATTTCCTCGCCGTCGCCGAGGGAGTTCCTGACAGTGCAGGCGACCTTGCTGTCGGAAGACCCAGAGCTAAGCCCAACGTTGCGCTCGGTCTATCTCAACTTCGCCAATCCCGTGGCGCAGCGTCTGCTAGGTGAGGTCGGCCCGTTTGAGGTGGACAAGCTCGGGGTGCAACGGCCGTTCTCTCTTTATGTGCGGCCGGAATTCGATCGCCGCGATCCGGGTTTCGACGAGTTGTTGTTGCTCGCGCCGTCGAACATGGAGTTGGATATGGTGGGCCTCTACGGCGGTCGAGTAGCCGATTTCGACGATGATACGAGTCCAAGCGCGCTGACCGGAGTTGAGGTCATCCCTACGGGCCCAGATTCGCTGCATGTGCGCTTTGATGCGATACAGCCCAATGGAGCTACAGAGGTGCTGAGGCTGGATTTTGAGACGGCGCTTTTTGTCACCGGTGCGGTGTTACAGGCGTCCCTGCGCAACAGCAGCGCAGACGGCGGCGGCACTTGGCAGCGGATCGACCCGGGAGAGGCTCTAACGCAGATCGTCGGCAACACCACGACGATTGTCGCTGCTGTGGAGCACAACGCGCTGCTTACGGATGTGGCTGTGCTGCCGGAAGCCTTTTCGCCCAACGGCGACGGGATCAACGACCGCACGGTCTTTGCCTTCAACGTCGTGCGGGTCGGCGACGACAGTCCAGTGGCCGCTGAGATCTACGATTTGGGAGGCCGCCAAATCCGGCGTCTCGCGCAAGAGCGTCCATTTAGCACCGGTACCTATGAAATCGAGTGGGATGGCCGGGACGATGGCGGGCGCATGGTGCCGCCGGGTCTGTATTTGGTGCAGTTGAGCGTGGATACTGATATCGAAGGAGCGCAGGTCAAAAACGCGCATGTACTCAGGACGGTCTCTGTGGCGTACTGAGCACGGGCGGCGCTGACGGCTTTATTCGCCTTCTCCAAATAATCCCTCTTCGATCGGCATCAGCTCAAAGTCGCCGATAAATTCTCCGCTACAGTACATTTTCGGGTAAGGAGAGCCTGCATGCGTCTGCTACTAATTGGGGCCATCGCGCTCGTTGCCGCCGGTTGCGGTGGGTCCGGCGAATCGGGCGACGAGCCTACAAAGAAAAAAATCGTCTGGTACGCCCTGATGGTCCACCCCTATGTCGAAGAGGTGCAAAAAGGGGTACTCGGCTATGAGCGCGACACCGGGATCAAGATCAAGCGCCAGATCGGCCAAAACTGGACCCAAGACAACGAAAACGCCAACGTCGAGCCGCTAGCTGCTCAGGGCTATAAGGGCTTCTCGATCTATCCGGCGGACGCCAGTGCCGCCAACGGACTCTACGAGGAATTGGTGCAAAACGGGGCCTATGTCGTCAGTTATGGAGCGCCGACGACGCTGCCGACGCCCGCGTCGTTTTGCGTGGCGACCGATGTCAAACAAGCGGCGATGGAGGCCACCGAGGCGCTGATCGGCTTTATGGGCGGCAAGGGCAACATCCTCAACGTGCTCGAACTGGTCGAAGATCCCAATACTATTCTGCGCAAAGAAGGCGTCGAGGCAGCGGTGGCCAAATACCCAGAGGTCCAGATCGTCCAGGAAATCGCCGGCATGGAGTCGATTGAGACCAGCACGGCCAAAATTCAAGATGCGCTCTCGGCGCGGATCGAGGAGATCGACGGCGTGATTTGCACGGGGTACACGCCGACCGTGGCCGCGGCAACCATCCTGTCGGAGTGGAACCAAACTCCGGACAACAAGCGCATCCACTTCGTCGGCATCGATACGGACTCGGTGGTGCTCGACGCGATCCGCGAGGGGGCCATCGACGCGACCATCTCGCAGAATCCCTATGGCCACGGCTACATTACGTGCGCTCTCTTGAGCTATCTGCTCGACGGCTGGCAGGCCAATCCCGAGCACTACTTCATCAACTCGGGCACGGCGCTGGTGACTAAGGACAACGTCGATACCTTTGATGAAGAAGTCAGGGCCATCACCGCGCGGATTATGGGCGAGTTGGAGGCCAAATACCTTAGCCCGCCCCGCTGATTCGTGCTCGAACTGCAATCCATCAGCAAGCGCTTCCCCGGCGTCCGGGCACTGGACGATGTGTCGCTGTCGTTCCAGCCGGGCCAGATCCACGCCCTAGTCGGCGAAAACGGCGCTGGCAAGAGCACCCTGCTCAAAATCGTCACTGGGATATATCAGCCCGACGCCGGGCGGATGCTCTTCGACGGTGCGCCGCTGCGCGTGCGCAATTGCCGCGACTGCCTCGACCGCGGCATTGGCTTGGTCCACCAGGAGATCCAAGTGGTGGCCGAGGCCAGCGTCGCCGAGAACATCATGCTCGACAAGTTAGACGCCTTCAGCCGGTGGGGCCGCCTCGACTGGCCGCGGCTGGCCGACCAAGCGCGGGCTGCGATGGCGCGGGTCGGGTTGGACATTGACCCGCAAGCGCCCATTGGCGATTTAAGCGCGGCGCACAAGCAACTCGTGCAGATTGCCCGGGTGTTGTCGGCCGAGGCGCGGGTTCTGCTATTAGACGAGCCGACGTCGTCGCTGACCGAGCACGAAGCGGCCCGCCTGTTTGACATTTTGCACCAGTTGCAGGAGACGGGCGTGGCCATCGTTTTTGTCTCGCATAAGTTCGACGAGGTCTATCAAATCGGCGACCAGGTCAGCGTGTTGCGGGACGGGCGACACGTGGGCACGAGGGAGCTGGCCGGGCTGCCGCGCGCCGAACTGATCGAGATGATGATCGGCCGGCGGGCGGAGACGGTTTCGTTTGGCCTGCCGGTGGTGGACCGGGCGCGGGAAGTACTCAGGGTTGAGGAGTTATACGCGCCGGGCCAGACACACGAAGTGAGCTTTTCGCTTTACGCTGGCGAGATTTTGGGTTTGTATGGCTTGGTGGGAGCCGGGCGTACTGAGCTGGCGCGGTTGCTAGTCGGAGCCGAGCAGGCCGAGCGCGGTGCCGTCTATATCCACGGGGCCAAAGCGCGGATCGGCTCAGTGGCCGACAGCCTGTACAAATACAGCATGGGCTATGTAACCGAAAACCGCAAAGAAGAGGGCCTGCTGCTGGATTCAGCCGTGCGGACCAATCTCGGCATTACGATATGGGAGCGGATCGTCGGCAAGTTCACCCGTCGGATCGACGACCGGGCGGAGACCCAAGCTGCGCAGGCGCTGGTCGCGGCGCTGGATATTCGCACGACGGGTTTGGAGCAGGAGGTAAATCACCTCAGCGGCGGCAATCAGCAGAAAGTCAGCTTGGGCAAGTGGCTGGCCGCTGGCTGCGACATCCTGATCGTCGATGAGCCGACTGTGGGGGTGGATATCCAAGCCAAGGCACAGATCCACCGTTTGCTGTGGGACTTGGCGGCCAAAGAGGGCAAGGCGATCATTTTGATCTCGTCGGACATGCCGGAGATCATCGGCTTGGCGGGGCGGATTCTCGTCTTTAAGGACAAGCAGATCGTCCACGAGATCGCCGAGATCCACGAGCAGGGCTTGGACTACGATGAGGTAAGCCGCCGCATCGGCCTGCATCTGAATTGATTATGGAACGCTTACGCAGACTCATGCGGCACAACGACGCGGGGATCGCCTTGTCGGCGGGGTTGCTGTTTGTGGGATGTGCGCTCAGTTCGGAGAGCTTTCTGTCGGCGTATAACCTCTTCAATATCTCCCGGATTGTTGCGTTCTCCGTGTTGGTGGCGCTGGCTCAGGCGCTGGTGTTGGTCGCTGGGGGGATGAATCTGTCCGTGGGGGCCATTGGCGGCTTGGCGACCATTACCACTGGGTACTGCATTCAGGTGTTGGGTTTGCCGGGGTGGTTAGCGGCGTTGGTGGCGTTGGGGATTGGCGGCGCGGCCGGGTGGGTCAACGGGGTCATCATCACGCGGTTGCAGATCAATTCCTTTATCGCCACGCTGGCCACGCTTTTTGTCTTTACAGGGCTAGTGCATGGGTTTTCCGAAGGCTACGCCTATACGGACATTCCTCGGGCATTCACGTTTTTGGGACGGCAGAAGTTTTTGGGGCTGTCGAATTTGTTCTGGACGATGGGGCTGGTGCTGCTGGCGACGCACTACGCATTCCGGCACACGGTCTTCGGGCGGCGGCTGTTGGCGACTGGGGGGAATCAGGAAGCGGCTAGGCTGGCGGGGATCAATACCGACCGGATGATTTTGCTGTCGCACGTGCTGTCGGGCGGAGTGGGGGCGCTGGCCGCGGTGTTGTGGGTCTCGCGGATGGGTTCGGCGCAACCGGCGACGGGTAAGGACTGGCTAATCACGAGCTTCGCGGTGGCTATTGTCGGGGGGACTGGTCTGGCGGGAGGGCGCATCTCGGCGCTGGGCTTGCTGTTAGGGGCGGTTATCATCGTCCTCATCAAGAATGGCTTGGTGATGCTGGAGGCCAACGTCTATTACGAGCAGGCGTTTTTGGGGTCGATTATCTTGTTGGCCGTGGTGGTGAGCCGGGTGCGGGATCTGTATGGCGGGCGGAGTGGAGGTTAGTACGGCTCGATGCCGTCTTCCTCACAGGACTTGAGATACTCGTCAATGGAGCGGTGGAACTCGCGTCGAATCCCCTCGACATTGGTTGCTTCAAAGGTGGCAATCGGATAAGCACCACTGTTGACGACCCGTCCGTGAAGACGGCCCACGGAATCGTCGAATTCGACTTTAGCAGTATATCCTTTGTATTTTATCATGGCTTAACTCCCATTGCATGGTACCAAACGAAGTGCCATGATGCAAGCAGCACTAGAGCTACATATCAGGAGAACATACAGATGAGTCGCGATACGGTCGTACGCGCTCGGATTGATAGCGAGACCAAAGCACGAGCTGCGGAGGTGCAAGCGATGGGCTTGTCGGTGTCCGATGCCATTCGCCTATTGTTGCTGCGAGTGGCGGATGAGAAGCGGCTGCCTTTTGCCGTCCAAGCACCGAATGCTACCACTGTCAAGGCGATGGAGGAACTGGACGAAGGCAAGGGCAAGCGCTTCGGCAGTGCCGAGGTACTGTTCCAAGACCTTGGGGTCTGAGTGCTGATCCTGGTTCGCTCACGCAGTTCAAGCGCGACGTGACAAGAGTTAAGAAGCGAGGCAAAGACCTGACATGTACCAACCGTTAGACTCCATCACGCTCAAATCCGGTGAAGTTGTACAAGCTGGCGTCGTGCAAGGCCCTGATCTCGATTGGGCCGAGCGCGTCGAGACCCTTTTGAGCCACAAAGGCCCGTCTTGGCGCTGGGGCAATGAACAGGTACTGCGCACCCAGACGGGCCTCGATGTCTTCTTTTACCTGCTGCACCGCGATGGTGCTCCCTTTGCCAACATAATGACCATTGAATACCGCGGCGTGGGACTGCTCGGCCACGTGTACACCCAACCCGAAGACCGCCGCCAAGGCGCTGCCATGCAACTGATGGCCTGCCTCATGGAGCACTTTAGGCAACGGGGCGGCCAAGCCCTGTTCTTGGGCACGGGCTACGATACGCCGCCTTATCACATTTATCGGGCCAATGGCTTTGCCGGGGTCGAGCCGGAAAGCGGTTATATGGACTATTACAGCACTTCGCAGGACGAGTTCGAGAGGGCTTATTTCGCGCCGGGGTCTATGGCTATAGAGCCGGTTGGTTGGCTGCACTGGCCCGTTTCGATTCCTCTGTTTTTGGGTGCTTTCCCCGGTGTCGTGCGTGGCGCTGGTTTGGGTGTGTGGGGTCGCCGCTCCACTGAGGGGCCTTTGCTGCCCTTGCTGCAGGATTGTTTGGAGCGCGACGCAAGCGGTCTTTCGCCCCGTGCACTGGCTTTGGTGCAACAGGAAACCCGCGCCGTGGTGGGCTGGGCGATGTGGTCCGACCATCCGCTGTGGCCCGATGCCTGTTTGGTTGACTTGTATTGCCATCCGGCTTTTTGGGATGAGGGAGCCGCCTTGCTTCAGGCGCTAGAGATACCGGAGAGCCACGCCTGCTTGGCCTATTGTGACGTTGATTTGCAGCCCAAAGCTGCTGCTTTGACTGTGGCTGGCTTCCATTGCGGCGCTACCTTAAACCAGCGGGTCGCTGCCGACCGGGCGCAAACGGGTTGGGTGGATGTTGAGGTGTGGGAAAACAAGGGGAGTTTTCAAGCCGACGGATCGGTGGTGCACTGATGATACTCTATTTGTCGGGTCGGGATACGGATGATTTGCTGATGGTGTTGGAAGGGGTGGCGGGCGTGGTGTTCAAACGGAGCGACGAGCGCAAGAAGCGAAAGTATTTTGAAAAGGGGGCGCGCAAGGATTCGATGGGCGAGGTTTCGGCGAAGGTTTTTCTCGGCAGTGGCGTCGAGGCGAAGGCGCGAGCGGCGGCGCGGGAGATCGTGGTTGAAGGCGTGCGGTCGAAGCAGGTTGCGGTTGTAATAAAAAGCGAGGGGAATGCGGAGATCGCGTTGACCGGGCCGAATCCTGACGAGGGGCAATTACAGGCGTTGGCCGATCGGTTAATGTAGGGTGGGCTTGCCGTAGAGCATCCTCTTGACATTGTAGCCCAAACGTGCTACAATAAGGCGAGGAAGGAGACTATTATGGCAAAGACTGAAGTTGTTCGGGCGCGTATCAATCCAGAGCTAAAGCGCAATGTCGAGGTGCTATTGAGCAAGCTCGGTCTGACTACGACTCAGGCAATTACCCTTTTCTTTCAGCAAATGGAACTGCGCAACGGACTGCCGTTTCCCGTAGAGCTACCCAATGAGGAAACCTTCGACGTTTTTGAAAAGACGGATCGAGGGGAAGAATTGGTCGAGTGTGAAGACGCTAATGACATGTTTCGGAAGCTCAACATTTGATGCGGCGTCCTTTTTATTCTAATCGCTTTGAAAGGGATCTGAAACGATCTCAACGGAGAGGGAAGGATCTCGAGAAGATTAAGGCAGTACTACGGCACCTGATTGAGGGTAAGCGGCTTGATGACCGCTATTTTGATCATCCACTTGTAGGGAATTACGTCGGCCGTCGTGAATGCCATATTGAGCCGGACTGGCTGCTCATTTACAAACTGGACGGAGACGACATCATTTTTGAGCGCACCGGTACTCACGCTGACTTGTTTAGATAACTTGATGAATTTGACGAAGAGTGCTAAAGCCGCCGCCGACCCAGGCAAAACAGCTTGGGCCGACGGCGACAGAATATACGATTCCGCGTAGCACTACTCTTCCTCCGATTCTTCCCCCTCCTCCGGATAGAGCACCACCCGCACATAGCGGTCCATGTTGAAATACTTCTGCGCTGACTGCTGCACTACATCCACCGTCAGCGAATCGACCAACGCTGGATACTGAATCAGCCGCCGCGGATCGACCCCGTTGAAGTCGAGCGATGCCAGCGACCCGACCCAGAAGCTGTTCTCCTTGAGGTCTGTCTCGCGCTGGCGTTTGCGCATTTCCTTGACCTTATCGACGTAGAGGTCGGTGGTGCCGACGGTTTTTAGGCTGTCGATCTGCTCAAAGATTACCTGCGTCAGCTCCTCGACGCGGTCGGGATCGCTGCCGAAGGAAATGGAGATGCGGTACTCCTCGTCTGGGTAGTGTGAGCCGCTGCTGCTGACCCAGACTCCATAGGTGCCGCCCAAGTCCTCGCGCAACACCTCGCGCAGCTTGATTTCCAGCACGGAGGTCATGGCCCTGAGTTCGAGGTTGTTTTTCCAGCCGTCGTATTCAAAGGGGCCGGTGAAAATCATCTGCGAGCGGCTCTTGGGTTCAATGCCGCGATAGACCGCTTTGTCGATCACGCCCTCCGGGGCCTCGATGCCGACGTCGCGCCAAGTCTCCTCCCGTCCCGTGGTCGGCAAGCCGCCCAAATAAGTGCGCACCAACGGCTCTATGCCTTCGAGGGTGAAGTTGCCGACGAAGAAAAACGAGAAGTCGCTGGCGTCGGCAAAGCGATCTTGGTACACGGCCATGGACGTGGCCAAGTCCATCTCGTCGAGCAACTCCAGCGACCAAGGGCGCGCCCGGTGGTGGTACTGCGCCATGGTGACCGAAATGGTGTCGCTGAAAGCTGTCTCTGGGCGCGCGCTGCGATTTTGGATGGAGCCTCGCATGAGTGTCTGATAGGCTTGGAAGGCCGTGCTGTCTTGGCGAGGCGCGGTGAAAAAGGCGTAGATCAGCTCGAACATGGTTTGGATATCTTCGGGCGAGGCCGAGCCAGAAACGCCCTCTTGCAAGCTGCTGATCCACGGCGATACCCGAACCACTTTGCCGGCCAGTTTCTTCTCCAGTTCGATCTTGTTAAACGGCCCCACGCCGCCTTCGCTCACTACTGAAGTTGCCGTCGAGGCCGCCACGTAGTCGGCGTCGGGAACTAGCGAGTGCCCACCGGGACTATAGGCCCGGAAGAGGATCTCATCGTTTTTGAAGTCTGTCGGCTTCAAGCACACGCGGATGCCGTTGGAGAGCGTCCACCAAGTTGCGCCAATCTCGGGGATTTCGCTGCGTTCGACGATGTCAGCCGGGGCTGGCACTTGCGCCACGAGCGGCTCGTCGGATACCTCGTCGGCGTACGGCTCGATCTCCTGCTGCGCGGCCTTGGCGAAGATTGCCAGCAGGTCTTGCTCGCTGGGCACGGCAATGCCCTCTTGCTCGGGTGCCTCTACGGTGATTACCCGGTTTTTTTCGCTCGTCCACTCGCTGGCCAGCGCATTGATTTCCTCTAATGCAATGCCGGGAACCAGTCCTTGGTAGAGTTCGTATTCCTTGGCGATGCCGGGGATGGCTTCGTCGGTCAGTAGGTGGCGCACGTATTCGGAGGCAAAACCGCTCGACCGCTGCTTGTCGCGCTCGCGGTAGGACTGCTCCATGCTGCGCAGTATTTCCTTTTTCTCGCGCGCTAGCTCAGAGGCAGTAAAGCCGTACTCCCGTACTCTCGCTGATTCAATCAACAGGGCCTCAAGTCCGGCGTCGAAACCATTGTTTTGCACCCCAGCGCCGAGGATGAAAAACTCCTTGGAGCGCAACCAACGCCCTTGGCCCGAATAAGCACCTAAAAAGGGCGGCTCTGGTAGCTTGGTCAGTTCGTGCAGGCGCTGGTTGAACATCCGGTGATATAGGGCCTCAATCAGCGAGCGGCGGTAGGTGCTCACCGTCCCTTGAGGCCGCACGTCCATCTTGTAGTAGATGCTGACGCTGTTGTAGGTAGCTTCTGGGTCGGCGGTAATGGCGAAGAGCGTCTCCTCGTGGTCGGGCACGGGGAATACCGTGCGCTCGGGGGGCTTTTCTGCTGCGGGGATGCGTGCAAAATACTTCTCCACCAGCGCCTCTATTTCCGCTGGCTCAATGTCGCCGACGGCCACAAAACCCATCAGATCGGGCCGATACCAAGTGCGGTAAAAGCGGCGCAGGTCCTCGTGATGAAAGGTGTCGAGCACGGCCTTCTGGCCGATGGGCAGGCGCACGGCGTAGCGCGAATCCTTCAGGAGAATGGGTATTTGCTCGTCGAACATGCGCTGCTGGGCACCGCGCCGCAGCCGCCACTCTTCGATGACGACGCCCCGTTCCTTGTCGATTTCCTCGGCCTCAAAACTGATCTGGTGCGCCCAGTCCTCCAAGATTTGGAAGGCCGTTTCCACCACTTCGGCGCTGTCGGTGGGCACGGTCAGCATGTACACGGTTTCGTCGAAGCTGGTGTAGGCATTAAGATCCGGCCCAAAGCGCATGCCGATCAGCTCCAGATAATCCACCAGCTCCTGCTTGGCGAAGTTTTTGGTGCCATTGAAGGCCATGTGCTCGACAAAGTGCGCCAGCCCCTGTTGATTTTCGTCCTCCAACACCGAGCCGGCATCGACCACCAGCCGCAGCTCGACTCGGTTTTCGGGCTTTTGGTTTTTGCGGATGACATAGCGCAAGCCGTTGTCTAGTTGGCCGACGGTCACCAGCGAGTCAATGGGCAGTTGCGGATCCTCTAACTTCTCGGTCGTCTCCTCCATCGCCGCCTGTTGCACGGTCGTCGGAGACGTGCTGACGCAGGCGTATAGTAGCACTGGCAGCACAACGAACAGCAGCAAAACTCGTTTCATTGATGACTCCTGTTTTGATTGGTCAATAGCCGGTTGATCCATTCAACCAGCGGTCTGTTATACAATAGAAATATCTCTGTGATTTGTCTCATTGACGCTTGATACTGCCTAATGTTTCACGATTGGGGGCCACTGGCAAACGCTGCACTGGCCTCGGCAATGGAGCCAAACGCTCCGTCGGCTACCGCGGCACACAGCGCGGCACCGACGGCCGCCTCTTCGCCGTGCGATCCCACGTATAGCGGCATGGCGAACTCCGCTTCCAACGCCGCTCGCAACACGGGATTCAGCTTGATGCCGTTGCCCGCGCCAACCAACTTGGAGCGCGCGCCACCGCCCAGTAGGATGGCTTCGCGATACGAATCGGCCAACTCGACGGCCATGCCTTCCAGCAGTGCGCGCGTTAGGTGTCCGGCAGTCAGCGTTGCAGCGGTTAGCTCGCGGAAGGCGGCTTTGGCGCGGGGCCTGCTGCGCGACCCGGAAAACAGCGGGTCGGCGCGCACGCCCTCGGCACCGGCCGGTACGTCAGCCGCTAATGCTACGAGCCGCTCGTAGAGGGCCTCGCTGTCGGGTTGGACATCGGCGAGGGCATAGATGGCGTCGGCGAAGAAGTCGCGCAGCGTCCTGAACGTGCGCCCGCCGACGGCCCCCACGCCGGCCAGCAGATAGCCGCGCTGGATGTAGGGACGCAATTCGAGCGAGCCGCGCGGCAGTGGAGTTTCGATATGCAGGGCTGCTTGCCCGCCGGTGCCGACGTTGACGGCCACGGTATTGGCGTAATCGGCGACCGTACCGGCAAAGCTGCACTGGTGATCGCCGGACGCCACGGCGACGGGTAGGCCCGCTGGTACGCCTAACTTTTGGGCCATTGCTGCGGTCAGGGGACCGGCCATGGTACACGATTCGACCAGATCGGGAAACAGCGACTGGTCCAGGCCGAGATCGGCGATAAGCTCGTTTGCCCAGGCGCGCTTGATCACGTCATAGACGCCCCAGCCGAGCGCGTCCGTGGGATCGACCACCGGCCGTTTGCCCACCAGCCGCGATACCACAAACTCAGGGGCCGCTGTGCCGCTGACGCCGCTGGGAAGTTGATTGTTGGCTTGCAGCCAAAACAGGTGTGGCACGGCGTGGCCGGCCACGAGGGGGCAACCGGTATTGGCAAAGGCGGGCATCTCGCCCTCGGTGGTAGTGGAACCCCCGCGCTGAGCCATGGCGTCTAAGTAGGTGTGCTGCTGACCCGGTAGGGGGTCTTGAGCGCGTTGGTCCTGCCAGGAGAAATAAGGGCCAACGGTATCGAGCGCGGCGTCTAGGAGTTGAAGACCCTGTTGCTGTCCGGTGACGCCGATGGCGGCTGGGCGGGCGTTGGTGCGGGCTACGAGCGCGGCCGCGTTGTCGATAGCTAGTTCGGTCATCGCGTCGAGGTCCCACTCCGAGCGGCTGATGCGCTTATCCGCCGCGGAGGTTACTTCGGACGAATTGGCTGCGCTGGCTGCGCCGACGACGGCGTTGGTGTCGAGGTCGATGACGATGGCAACGACAGTCGTCGAGCCGATGTCCAGCGCGAGGTAGTGCGTTGACATGGGATTAACTCAGGCGCGACCAGTCGAAGACCACGCCTAGATATTCCTCTTTATTGGAGGTTAGTCCCTCGTACATCTGCTGGCAGTCCGCCGGGGACGTTAGGTGGGTAAGCAGAGGTCCGACGACGAGCTGGCCGCTGGCGATCCACGCGGCGATTTGGCGGTAATTGGCGTCGAGATCGCGGCAGCGCTCGGTGGCGTGCTGTGGCCAGCGCCACTCGAGAGCACCGATCATGCGGATCGCTTCTAGGTGGATGCGCAGCAGCATGGGCGTTACATCGAAATGGGCTGGGGCGCGCGGACTGCCGAGGAGGATGAGTTCGCCGTGTTGGGCAACGCACATCGCGGTCTGGGCAATGACTTCGCTGATCCCAATGGCCTCGACGCCGATGCGGGCACCAGCGCCGCCGGTCCAGGCGCGCACCACGGCTTCCAGATCGTCGCGGCCGGGATTGACGGTGTGCTCAATGCCACAGGCGCGCGCCTGCCGCAGGCGCAGCTCGGACAAGTCCGCGAGCATGACGTCGGCACCGGCTAGGCGGAAGAGCTGGGCGGCGAAGTTGCCCACGAGGCCGCCGCCGACCACGAGTACGGTGTCTCCGGGCTGGACGCTAGAAGAGCGCAAGGCGGAGATGCTGACGCCGGCCATGCGCGTAAACACGAGGTGCTGGCCAGGAGCCTCGCGCGAGACGGGCAGTGCCATGCGCTGCGCATCCGTCTTGACGATGGAAGCGTGGCGGGCAAAGGACAGCACGCGGTCGCCCGGTTGTAGGCCGGAGACCGCGTCGCCTACCTTGAGCACTTGGCCGAGGTTGCCGTAGCCAGTGCCTCGGGGATACTGGCCGGCGTCGCCGAAAGGCATTTGCTTGACAAGGCCGGTAAAGCCCGCGCCTTCGGTGCCGGCGCTGACGACGGAGTATTCGGTCTCTATCAGCACTTCATGGGGATGCAGGTGATCGTCGAGATCGGTCTGGGTGATCTCGATTCGCCCTGGTTCGACGACGGTGAGTTCACGAGTTAGCACGGTGGTCAATCCTCCTTAAATGGAAGGTATAAAGGGCCTTTGGAGGATCGGCGTCAAGCCGTGTACCGGTGGACGGAGCAGATTGACGGAGAATGCGCGATGGCGTGAATTACGGTGTGAATGGTACGAATGCAAACACAAATCATCACCCGTGAATCAAAGAGAGTATGATGACTAAGATGCTAAAAGCAGTCGCGCTAGCGGTGCTGATCGTCGGCCCGTCGTTTGCGCAACAAAGCCCGCCCGGTTTGGACTGGCGGCAGATCCAAACGGAGCGGTTCAAAGTCATTTTTCCCGCGGCGATCACCGATGATGCCCAGCGGATAGCCAATACGCTCGAACACACCTACGGCCCGGTCTCCAAAACGCTGCGGGGGCCGCAAAAGCCGGTAGATGTGGTGCTGGTCAACCAATCGATTCAGACCAACGGTTTTGTCGCTTGGGCACCGCGCCGCAGCGTGTGGTTTAGCACTCCACCCCAAAACGCGGGGCGGCTCACCGGCGATTGGTACCAGTTGTTGGCGGTCCACGAAATGCGCCACGTAGTGCAGTTCGACCGCATGCGTCGGGGCCTTGTCCGCTTGGCGTGGGCCCTGTCCGGCGAACAGGGCGAAGCCTTAGCGGGTCTGTTGGTGCCGGCGTGGTTTTGGGAGGGAGATGCAGTGGGGATCGAGACAGCACTGAGCGAGGCCGGGCGCGGGCGCCTGCCCGAGTTCAGTCTGCACATCCGCTCCCTGCTTTTGGCGGGGAGGCGCTATTCCTACTACAAGGCCCACCACCGCTCGTACCGCGATTGGTACCCCAGTCACTACCCGCTGGGATATTTTCTCACGACTTACGTCAAGCGCCACTACGGTCCAGAGACATGGGACAAGGTGCTGGGCCGCACCGCGAGGTGGGGGTTCCACCCCTTTTCCTTTAGCCGCGCACTCAGGAAGTACACCGGAGCCAGCGCCGCCCAGACCTACGAGCGGACGATGGACGAGTTGACTGAGTTGTGGCAGACCCAGCAAAAAGACCTGCCCACGACGCCGTTGCGGATGCTCCCAGGGCAGCGCCGCTCAAGCGTCTGGACCAACTACGAATATCCGCATCTGTTGGCCGACGGCAGCGTGCTGGCGAGCAAGAGCGGTTTGGCCGATCCAGCGACGCTGGTGCGGCTGCATCCCGATGGCCGCGAGGAGCGCGTGCGCTTTTACCAATCCTTGGGCAGCATCCGCGTAGCTGGCGGTAAAGTGGCGTGGAACCGCTCCACCTCGGATCGGCGCTGGGGCTATCGCAGTTACTCCGACGTGGTGGTGCTGGACATCGACAGCGGCCGGCTGCGCCAACTCACCCACAAGGCCAAGTTGTTCGCCCCGGCTCCTTCTCCCGATGGCGCGCGCATTGCCGCGATTGAATTCGGACCGGATCGGCGCTGCCATCTCGTGCTGTTGGAGACCACCAGTGGTGCCGAGCAAGCCCGTTTCCCTGCCCCCGACGGGGTTTTTTGGCGCGCGCCGGCGTGGTCGGAGGACGGGCGCTATATCGCCGTGGTGCGGCAGGACCAACGCGGCAACGCGCTCGAGCGCATTGATGCGGCCGATGGCCAAGGGCAGATCGCGTTGCCGCACACCCACGCCGATATCGGCTGGCCGGTCTTCTGGGGTTCCTACCTGCTGTTCGACGCGCCCTATTCAGGCATCGACAACATCCACGCGGTCCACCTGCCGAGCGGGGCGCGCTACCAAGTGACCTCTCGTCCGCTGGCAGCTACCCACGCGGCAGTGGCCGACGATTCGCTCCTGTTTCAAGAGTACACCGTTGACGGCTACCGCATCGCGGTCATGCCCCTAGACCCGGCTACTTGGACGCCGGTTGAGCAGGTCGCGGACCGCCAAGTGCGCTATTACGAACCGCTGATCAAGCAAGAGCAGGGCGGTTCTATATTGGCGGACATCCCACAGCGGACCTATCCGGTGAGCGGCTATCGGCCGTTGGGCCATCTGCTCGATGTCCATAGCTGGTCTTACAGTCCTTTGCCGCCGCGCTATGCCCTCAATCTCACGTCCAGCGATTTGCTCCAGCTCAGCAGCATGAGCGGCGGGGTTGAATACAACAGCAACGAGAGTGCCTTCAGCGTCTTGGGCGATTTCAGCTTGGCTGCGTGGTATCCCATTTTCAGCGTCGGCGGGCGCTGGGGTGAGCGGGCCGGAGAGTACGAGATCAAAACTAGAGAAACGGGAGGGGACAGTCTCAAGGTCGGAAAGGAAGAAAAAATGGATAAATGGACGGAGAAAAGTCTGAGTGCCGGCGTCGAACTGCCCTTGAATTTTTCTCGCGGCCCTTGGCAGTCTTTCGTCCATTTGAGTGCAAGGGCAGAATTGACCGATATCGCCGGCAGAGACAACCTCAACCGGCTCGCGGATGACCTCTACTGGCCCGATTCGAGCAGCGTGAACCAAGAAGTAAAAGACGTGTTCACAAGAAACCACAACGGACGCTTTGCGCCGCTGACGTACCAGCTAGCCGTCGGGCGGTCGCGCCACCGGGCGTCGCGCGATTTGGCCTCGGCTTGGGGCCAGAGCCTACAGCTGACCTACCGCCATACGCCCTTTGCGGGCGACTACGATGGTGCCTTGCTGTCGGGGCGGCTGGGGCTGGGCTTTCCCGGTCTGACGGCCCATCACAGCCTGCGGCTGGAGGGTGCTTACGAATGGCAGAATCCCGCAGGAGCCGATACCGATGCCCATCCATACCGCTTTGCAAGCGAGCAGCCCTTTGTCCGCGGCTACGACTACGAGTTTCACCACCGCTTCTACCAGGGGTCGGTCAACTATGCCCAGCCGCTGTTTTACCCAGACTGGAACTTGGGGGCCTTGGTGTACCTACAGCGCCTCAAAATCAACTTCTTTTACGACTACGGTCGCGGCGAGGACGATTCTCAACCTCCTAAAACCTACCAAACGGCCGGTGCCGAACTGACGGCTAATTTCCATCCTTTTACCCTGTCGATCCCGCTGGATATGGGGCTGCGTTACGCCTACCGTTTTGCGGAAGAGGATGCGCGCTTTGAAGCAGTGGTTAATTTGAGCTTGGCCGAGTAGTTCGACGACGACAATCGGAAAAGCGGAGGTGAACCTTCGCCGTACAGAGGAAATAAAACGGCTTGACGAAAAATGCCGACCTTTCTATTTTTAGCGGACCTGCTCGCGGGTACAAGGAGTTTATTGTGCCCGAGGAGTTGATGGAAATTAAGAGGGATTTAGTCGCCGTAGCTTAGGAATCAAGTATTAGCACGGGGCTTCCTGAAAATGTAGGTTATTATGACATTGCAGAACCAAAACAGTCGAGAAAAGTTAGAGTATAAAAATTATATATATTGTAACTTTTCTCTCTATTATGTTACTTTTGGTAATATGTGTCCAGTTTGATACACATTGGTGTAAATAATGTCATGGATAGTGTCATAAAATTGAATAATACTATAATTTGGGATATAAGCAAATTTATTCCACAAGATATAGTGAGTCGAATTATCAACAGAGAAGGCAGGTTTATGGGCAGTAGCAAAATTACATCTGCAGAGCTGGCGAGTGTAGGAGGTTATACTCAATCGCTAGACACAAGCGGAAGATCTAAAGGAGTAGCTGCTCTTTTATGATATTGCCCAGTGAGTTGACAACCTACCAAAACCTCTACGGCGCAATATTTAACCTATAAGCGCCGTTTTTTATTTCCGACTAGAACACTACTAAAGCCCGCGAGCGGGCCGATTTGGAGAGGAGGTGCGTCGTGTCCTTTCGCACTCGAACGCTTCTTCCTATAGGACTTATTGCCATTTCTACGTTTGTCCAATGCAGCCAACCGGCGACCCCGGCACCGCCACAGCCCAAGTACATCGGCGATCTGCCGGTATTGCAATCCCACGGCAAGTTGCGCGTCATCGTCCCCCCAGAGCCGATTGCCCATATACCCAAGCAGGCGGAGCCGGTGACGATTGACTACGACCTCGCCCGCGACTTGGCTGAGGAACTCAAGTTGGAACTGGTCCTGGTAAAGGCCGAAAATTATGCCCAGATGGTCCAGAAGCTGCTAGAAGGCGAAGGCGACATCGTCGCTGCGAGCCTGACGATTACACCAGCGAGGCAGGAGCAAGCGGCGTTTTCCGTACCGTATCTCTACGTGGACGAGTATCTGATTACTGCGGCCAGCGACAGCCTGCCGACGACGATTGAGGACTTGGCCGGGATGAAGATCGGCGTCCGGCGCTCCAGTTCGCACTACGGGACCCTGTTGGATATTCGGCAACAGGTGCCGTCATTACAGATTCACACCGCGTCGGAAAAGCTCGGCCTCGAGTACCTCATCGACGGCATCGTCCGCGGCGAATACCAAGCGACCATATCCGACGAGCACTTGTGGCGGGGGGTGAAAAGCTACTACGACAACATGGTTACGCCGCTAATGGTAGCTGAAAACAGCCCGATTGCCTTGATGATGCGGCCCGATGATGTGCGGCTCAAGACCAGGGTCGATGAATATCTGCTCGCCCAGCAGTTTACGCGCCAGTCCCAGCAGGCCTTCACCGACGATCTACCCGGCTTAAAGGAGCGTCGGCGGTTGCGCATGATCACCCGCAATAATGCGCTGACCTATTTTATCCACCGCGGCCGACAGGTGGGTTTTGAATACGAGCTTATAAAGGAATTCGCCGACCGGCACGACCTGCGGCTCGATATCGTCATTCCGGAAAGCCACGCCGATCTGCTGGCGTATTTGAACGAAGGCAAAGGCGATGTCGTGGCCGCGGCGATGACCATTACCGAGGAGCGACGGGCGCAGGCGGCGTTTACCTTGCCCTATAACGAAGTGGACGAACTTGTGGTAGTGCGCGCCGATGAGGATTCGATTGCCAGCCTCCAGGACTTGGCCGGGCGCACGATCCACGTGCGCCCAAGTTCTTCTTTTTACACAACTCTAATGGCCCTCGCCGATTCCGTAGAAGGGCTGCAGATTGCGTCGCTGCCCGACTCGCTCGAAACCGAAGAGGTCTTGGCCGGTGTCGAGGAGGGCCGCTACGACATTACTCTGTGCGACTCCAATCTGCTCGACGTGGAACTCGCCTACGGGCGCCAGCTCAAGGCGGCTTTTAGCATCAAGCCGACGTCTTTGGGGTGGGCGGTGCGCGAAGGCAATCCGGCCTTGCTGGCGGCGCTTAATCAGTACGTAAAAGAAGAAAAAGGCGGCTTGTTTTTTAACATGATGAAGAAGCGATACTTCAAAAACAAGCGCACCATCGCCAAGGCGAAGGATTCGCTGCGGGTCGATCTGAGTGGCCGCCTGTCGCCCTATGATGAACTGGTAAAAAAATACGCCCGCCAGTACGGCCAGGATTGGCGGTTGATTACCGCACAGATGTACCAAGAATCCAAATTCGATCCCCAGGCCACTAGCTGGGTCGGCGCTCGCGGGTTGATGCAGATCATGCCGGTCACTGGACTCGAGCTAGGGTTTACCGATCTGCACGACCCCGAAGAGAATATCCACGCGGGGGTGAAGTACATGTCCCAACTGGTCAACCGCTTTGATCCGAACATACCCATAGAGGAACGGACGCGCTTGGCGCTGGCCGCCTACAATGTCGGCTATGGGCACGTGCTCGACGCGCGCCGCTTGGCCCGCGAAAAGGGGTGGAATCCCGACCGGTGGTTTGGTCACGTGGAACAGGCGATGCGGCTGCTTGCCAAGCCGGCGTATCACGAACGGGCGCGCTACGGCTTCTGTCGCTGCGGCCAGCCCGTGCATTACGTGGGCAACATTCAGAATATGTACGATGCCTATGTCGGGATGCTGACTATGGCGAGAGCATCGGGCCCAGAGCGTTTATGAGAAGTAGGGGCGCTCGCTCGCTCGCCCCTACTATCGGGTCCCACCCTTGTTGTATTCTCTCTCTTTCTTAGATAAATCTGACTTCCATTTTACACAGCTGAGGAGTATAAAAGGCGGGATGGCCGAGCCTAAGCTGCGATTCCCAGTGCGGAAGTTAGCGGCGCTCAGGCCGGGTTATCTGGCGTTGCTGTTTGTCGTGCTGGCTGTGGTGTTGGGGGCCTTTGCGCTCTACGGCCTGCGGCAGTCGCAGCAATCGACCTTAGAGACACTCGAACGCGGGGCGCGATCGCTGGCCGAAGCGGTTTCTCGCGCTGAGGAGAACGTGCTCCGCGCCGAAGGCGACATGGAAGAACTGGTCGAGGAACGGCTGCTGGACAACGCTCGGCTGCTGGCCGAGTTAGGGCTAACACAGTCGTTTTCCGACTCGCTCTTGGTGCGGATTGCAGCGGACAACGTCCTCGATCAAGTTGATGTGCTCGACTCGGCCGGCCGGCTGGTGGCGTCGAGTGGCGTCGTCGATGCGGAGGCGCTGGCGGAGTGGCAGCAGGCGTTGGAGCCGCTACTGGTAGGTGCTGAGGAGGCGCTGCTGTTCGAGTTAGACGACCAGCTCTTTGCCGTGGCCGTGGCCATGCGGGATGGAGGTGCGGTGATTGTACGGGCTGCGGCCGAGCGGCTGTTGCACCTGCGGATTCGCTCCGGCGCTGGTCGGCTGATCCAAGAGATCGGCACCAACCAAGACATTGTGTACATGGCCTTGCAGGATACGCTGGGCCTGTTGGCTGCTTCGCACGATTTGGTCTTACTCGAAAGCATTGCCGGTGACGCATTTCTCGAGACGGCCCTGACGCGCAATGCGGTCGCTTCGCGCCTCGTCGAGTTTGAGGGCGAGGAGATTTTTGAGGTCGTCATTCCCTTCGCACCTCAAGGGACGACACTCGGGCTTTTGCGCATTGGCCTATCGCTGGACGAACTGCGAGCACAGGAGCAGCGCGGGCGGCTGCAAGTGGCGTTGCTGGTGCTTCTGCTTTTGGTATTGGGTGCCGTGGGTACTGGGGCGGTAATAGTGCGGCAAAACTTGGCTCTGCTCAGCGATGCGTACGCGAACATACAGACCTATAGCAGCCGCATCTTGGCGCAGATGACGGAGGCGGTGGTGGCCACGGATCCGGCTGGGGCCATTGAAGTTTTCAACCAAGCGGCCGAGGCATTATTCGGGGTCGAGGGCGCGCAGGTGCGGGGACAGCCCCTGCGCGATGTATGGCCGCACGAGGCCGTGGATAGGGCCTTGGCCGGCGAGGAACTGGTGGGCTTGGCCTGTCGTTTTACGGATGTTCAGGGCCGCGAGCGAACTCTGTCGCTGTCGAGCGCCCAGGTTTACAATGCCAGCGGCGAGGTGGAGACCATCGTCTTGGTGATTCAGGATTTGAGCGAGAAGGTGGCGCTGGAAGCCGATCTCCGGCGGCGCGACCGCTTGGCCTCGATGGGGGCACTGGCCTCGGGCGTGGCCCACGAAGTGCGCAATCCACTCAACGCCATCAGTGTGATCGTGCAGCGGCTGCGGCGCGAGTTTACGCCGCGCACAGACGAGGGCGAATACCGCCAACTAACCCGAGTCGTTGCTGGCGAGGTCGAGCGGGTCAATCGCATCATCCAGCAGTTTTTGGAGCTGGCGCGTCCGCCCGCGCTTGCCAAGACTCGTGTGGATCTGACGTCGATCTTAGAGCGGGCGGCTGAGACGGTCGAGCCGCAAATCCTCGCTGCTGGGCTGCGGCTGGAGCGAGATTTTGCCGGTGTGGGCGAGGCCCAAGTCGATGCGGATCAACTACATCAGGCGTTGCTCAACTTGCTGGTCAATGCAGTGGAAGCCACGGACGAAGGACACATCCGGCTAGAGGCCCGGTCTCTGCCCGAGGGTTGGGTGGAGATCGGCGTGGCTGATACCGGTTCGGGCATTCCGGTCGAAGATGCCGAGCGGATCTTCGA
Organism: Candidatus Latescibacterota bacterium; assembly: GCA_965116455.1. Lineage (GTDB taxonomy): Bacteria > Latescibacterota > UBA2968 > UBA8231 > UBA8231. Next base: position 208,621 of record OZ220690.1, read on the forward strand.
CCTGTATTTTACGACCAAAGCCGCGGGTGCGGGACTGGGTTTGAGCTGGGTGCACCGCATCGTCGCAGAGCACGGGGGGCGCGTTGAAGTGCAGAGTGATCGCGGCGCAGGAGCGCGATTTGTCATTCTACTGCCGAGGGAATTTTGAGATGGCTGGAGAGACCATTCTGATCATTGACGACGAAGCCGCGCAGCGCGAGGCCGTGGGTGGCTATTTGCGCAAGCGGGGTTTTGTGGTCTTACAAGCGGCCAATGGAAGGGAGGGCTTGGCCTTATTGCAGGGCCAAGTAGTCGATCTGATCATCACGGATTTGCGGATGCCGGAGTTGGATGGGATGGGGGTGCTCGCTGCCGCCCGCGAGATCAACCCCGCTATCGGGGTGGTGATGGCGACGGCTTTTGGAACGGTCGATGGGGCTGTTGACGCCATGCAGGAAGGGGCCTTCTACTACCTGCAAAAGCCGATTGATCTCGATGTGCTCGACCGGATCGTCGATCGCGCTTTGGAGCAGCGGCATCGCATTTCAGAAAACGAACTCCTCCGCGAGCAGATCGGGGAGCGGGCGTCATTTGGCGGCATTATGGGCTGCTCGCCAGCCATAGAAGAAGCCCTCAACGTGGTGGCGCGGGCCGCGCCGAGCCGGGCGACTGTGCTGTTGCGCGGCGAGTCGGGCACTGGCAAGGAGCTGATGGCGCGCGCAGTACACGAAGCCAGCCCCCGCGCCGACCATCCCTTTGTAGCCGTCAACTGCGCCGCCCTCAACAAGGGCTTGATCGAGAGCGAGTTGTTCGGGCACGAAAAAGGTGCCTTTACCGGGGCGGATGCCCGGCGCACTGGTCGCTTTGAGCAGGCCGATGGCGGCACCCTGTTCCTCGACGAATTGGCCGAAATCCCCCTCGATGTGCAGGTCAAACTTTTGCGCGTCTTGCAGGAGCGCAAGATCGAGCGCGTCGGCAGCGGCGTTGAGATCGAGGTCGATGTGCGGCTGATCGGAGCGACGAATCGAGATTTGGAGACGCTGGTCGCACAAGGGGCATTCCGCGAGGATTTGTTTTATCGGCTCAATGTCGTCGCGGTGGAACTGCCGCCGTTGCGACAGCGCAAGAGCGATATTCCGCTGCTCGTGGACCACTTTCTCGCCCGCTACGCCGAGGAAAACGGCAAGGCTATTGGCGAGGTTTCCAAAGAGGCGTTGGATCTGCTGACGCGCTACGCCTATCCCGGCAATGTGCGCGAGTTGCAAAACATCGTCGAGCGCGCAGTGGTCATGGCTCGCGGTGAGGTGGTGACGCGGGCGGACTTGCCGGTCGAAGTGCAAAAAGCAGCCCCTGCGCCAGTTGCAGATACCTTGCCCGCGCAAGTGGAGGAATTGGAAAAGAAGGCCATTGCCCAGGCCTTGGAGCGGGCCGGCGGCGTCCAAAGCCGAGCTGCCGAACTGCTGGGGCTGACCGAGCGCAATCTGCGCTACAAGCTGAAGAAATACGGGCTAAAGTAGGGGCGGTTTGTAAACCGCCCCCTACACAATTCGACCGCCCTCTTCAAAAACCGAATTGGATGCCTACGGAGTACGCGTGGGCGTCTGCGTCGTAGAAAGCGTCGTTGGACGCGACTGAGCGGTAGAGCCACTCCAATTCGAGGGCCATTTCTCGGAACGGGGTGCTGTCTAGGTAAAATGCGCGCGCTAGCCCCAAGTGCGCGGTGCGGCGCGTTTCCGTGGTGGATGCCCCCGTGAGAACTCCGGCGAGATCGTAGGCCGGCCTCTGGCTATAGAGGCGGCTTTCGCGATGGAAGGAAGCCGCTAGCTCGCAGTTTAACGGAGCCAAGTACTTCAGGGTAGTACTCCATTGATCCCCGCTATAGCTGTAGCGGTCTTCAAAGAGTTCGTCTGGATCGTACCAGTACGCCTGAGATGTTGCCTTAGTCTTGTACCAGTACGCCTTGGATTTGTAGAGTTCGTCTGGATCGTACCATTGCGCCTTGGTCTTGTAGCGGTCGTCGAAGAATTTGTTCGGGTCGTACCAGAACCAATCGGCATGGCGGCTCTGGCCGGAGAGGATGTCTTGGTGGTGCCACGCTAGCTGTAAGCCGAGGTTGGGACCTAGTGATTGAGCGGCCTTGAGGCGGGTGCCCCATAGGAGCGGATTGCGGCTGGGCTGGGCTGTTTCTTGCAGATAGGATTTAAGGCCCAACTCGCCGTTTAGCTGCAAGGTAGTGCGGCTGGGCAGGTAGTGGGTTAGCTGGGCGTCGAGGTGCTGTTCGCGGTAGCTGTAGTCCGCGGCGTTGAGAAAGTTCTGGTAGTTGAGAGCATAGTCGAGGCGAGTGATCAGTGCTGGGTGTAGGTACGGCTCAAAGCTGGCGAAGGCTCGGCCAGCGGCAAAGTCGCGGTAGTCGTAGAGCGGGCGGTCCAAGCGCAGGCTCAGTGAGACATCAGAAAAGAACAGACCTACCGCTCCCAAGGGGCGCGCATAGCTTGCGCCAAAGCTGTGCAAATGGTTGAAGAGGTCGGCGTTTTCGCTGAATACGTTGGCGTTGCCCGAGTAGTACAAGCTCAAGTCTGTGTCGAACTGGTAGTCGAAATCGATATAGGCCGACTGCATTAGATCGCCGCGCTGGCTGGCCGTGAGAAAAACATTGTCCGTATAGGTGGTGTACAGGTCGGCGTTGAGGGCGATTTGGGCCTCGGCTGCGGAAATCAGTGCGACTAGACAGGCCGGTAGATATCTCATTTGCTCCCCTTCTTCTTGGGCTGTTTGGGATCGCCTTTTTTGAGATGCGGCGGCACGCGGCGGCGTTTGAGGCGTTTTTTGGTGAGGTCTTGTACGCGCTCGTCCGGGTGCCGCAGGAGGCGGCGCAACAGGCGGGCGTCGTCGATGCCGTCGCCGTCTTCGTCCAGGAAGAAGTCCATCCGCCGTTTTTGAGCGTGCAGTCGCTGGTGCAGCCGCTTGAGCGGGTCGTGCATGCCGTCGCCATCGGCGTCGCGGAATTGCTTGACTTGGTGCCGGCGCTCTTCAAAGACGCGGCCAAAGCGATAGCCTAGCAGCCCGTGCGGGCCGTACTTTGCACCGGTGATGTCGTTTAAGCGGTCGCCATTGAAATCGACGACATTGTCGATGAAGCCGTCGTCGTCCGCGTCGCGGAAGCGGCCGTCGAGGTCGTTTACGCCGTCGCCGTCTTGGTCGCGGAAGCGGTCGTTTACGCCGTCTTCATCTTCGTCTAAAAAAGGGAAGTGGTGGGGATAAGGCTGGCCGTTGAGGTCGTTTACGCCGTCGCCGTCTTGGTCGCGGAAGCGGTCGTTTACGCCGTCGCGGTCGGCATCGACATAGCCGACTACGGGCGCAGGGGACGCAGCCTCCTCTGGCGATCCCGATTGGGCGTAAACGGAACAGGCCAGCAGGGCGCTGGCCGCGATAGCGATGACGACCATGTTTTTCTCAGTCCGCTCGCAAGCAGACAGCGCCCGGAAGCTACCGACCGCCGTCTGTTGCTTTTTGCCGTGCTACTGGCCGAAGGAACTCTTGACGCGGCCCCAACTCGTCTCCTCGACTGCTGCAACTTTGCCCGCAGCCGCTGTCTCGGTCGTCTCGGCCTGTTCTTCGCTGCCCTTCGAATGGCAGCCGCGATTGGCCTTTAAGTCTTCGAGAGTTGCAAGCTGATCCGCGGTCAGAATGGCCTCAAAATCGGTGCTGAATTCTTCGCGCAGGGCTTGCCACCCCTCTTTGAGGTCCTCTCTGAGTTCCTCGACCTGCGTCTGCTGATCTCCACTGAGGCCGAGTTTCTCGACGAGTGAGTCCTTGTGCTGGCCGCGATTGGCCTTGATTTCTTCGAGGGTTTCGCTCTGCTCGTCGGTTAGGATGTCCTCAAGGCTGGTGAGGAATTCGTCTTTGGTCAGGTCCTGGTCTTTGAGAGCTTGGATTTGCGTCTGCTGATCTTCGGTTAGGCCGAGCGGGTTCCTGATTTCTTCGAGGGTTTCGAGTTGTTCGTCGGTTAGGATGGCCTCAACGTCGGTCCAGTACTCTTCGCGGAGGGCCTGCTTTTGCTCGTGTAGGGTGTCTCTGAGTGTTTGGATTTGCGTCTGCTGGTCTTCGGTTAGGCCGAGTTGCTCTATCAATGAGCCTTTGTGCCCGCTTTTCTTGCCGTACCCGTGGAATCCCCGCTTGCCTCCCCAGCCTTTTGCCGAGGTGTCCATAGCCGCCGCGGCCACCAAAAGCAGCGCGGCTGCGATGACCCATGTTGTCTTCATGATGCTCCTCCTTGCATGGGGTGAGTGTGATGCTCAACGTGCATTGTCGAGTCGCACTGTATTAGAGCAACATGTGTGCCACGTTGGAAAATTTTTGCAAAAATGTCGTTTTACAGTGGGCAAAGCCTTGCGTCGTTGCAAAAGCGCTGCAGACTTGCTGCGACGAATTCGACCATTTGGTCGAAGCAGATGGTTGTGAATATAACATAATTTTTTGTTTTTGTTTGATTTATAATCTGTTCAACTAATGCCAAAAATTCGACCAAATGGTCGCTGGCGAAGCAAGTCCCACCAAACCTTATCCGCGTCCGAACACCTTCGCCGGCAGATACGTAGCCAACTCCGGCACAAACCACAGCCCCACTAACAGCAGCACCTGAATGGCGATAAAGGGCACGACTCCCCGGTAGATTTGCGGCGTGCTAATCTCAGGGGGGGCGACGCCGCGCAAGTAAAAGAGCGAGAAGCCAAACGGGGGTGTGAGAAAAGAGGTCTGCAAGTTCAGGGCGATCATCACGCCCAACCACACCGGATCTAGGCCCATCGTCAAGAGGATCGGGCCGACGATGGGGACGACGACGAAGATGATCTCGAAGAAGTCGAGAAAAAAGCCGAGCAAAAACATCACGGCCATCACTAACGCGAAAGAGCCGAGCACGCCGCCGGTTGCCTCATGGGTTAGAAAGGACTCGACTGCTTCGTCGCCTCCGTAGCCGCGAAAGACCAGCGAAAACACGCTCGCGCCGATGAGTATGATAAAGACCATGGCGTTGATCTCGGTGGTGGTGCGCATGACTTCTTTGAGCGCGGTGCGGTTGAAGTGTCCTTTGGCCAGCGACAAGAGCATGGCACCGACCGCGCCGACCGAAGCCGCCTCGGTCGGCGTAGCCACTCCGAAGAGGATAGAGCCGAGCACCCCGCAGATGAGGACTAAGGGCGGGACGAGGGCCGCACCGAGACGGCGGAGAAAGGCCGCGCTGAGAATTTGTGCGCGCTCCTCGGCCGGCACGGCTGGCACGGTAGCAGGCTTGAGGAGGCCGAGGACGATTATATAAAGGATATAGAGGCCCATCAGCACGACGCCGGGTATGAGCGCGCCCATAAAGAGGTCGCCGACCGATACGGAGACCGGAGCGAAATTGCCCATTTTGAGTTGTGCTTGTTGGTACGCCGAGGAAACCACGTCGCCGAGGATGACTAGCACAATGCTGGGCGGGATGATCTGGCCCAGCGTCCCCGAAGCGCAGATGATGCCGGTGGAAACCGCTGGGGAGTACGCGCGTTTGAGCATGGCCGGCAGCGAGATGAGTCCCATGGTGACGACCGTCGCGCCGACGATGCCGGTGGAAGCCGCCAACAGACCTCCGACGAGGCAAACCGAAATCCCCAGCCCGCCGCCCAAGCTGCCGCAGAGCTGAGCCATGGTTTCGAGTAGGTCCTCGGCGATTTTCGAGCGCTCTAGCACGACCCCCATAAAGACGAACAGCGGCACGGCCATCAGGGTTTCGTTGGACATGATGCCGTAGATGCGGGCCGGCAAAGCCGAGAGAAAGGCCGCGTCAAAGTCGCCGGTGAGGACGCCGAGACCAGCGAAGCCGAGGGCCGTACCCGCGAGGCAAAAGGCCACTGGGAAGCCGGATAGCAGCACCGCGAAGGTGCAGAGGAACATGGCCAGCGGCGCGAATTCGCTCATTGGGTGCGGAGGGTTTGCACGCTGTGGCGAATGATGGCTAGGGCCTGCAAAAACAGCAGCACAAAGCACACCGGGATGGCGGTTTTGAGCAGATAGACCGCCTCTAGGCCGCCGCCGTCTTGGGAGCCTTCGAGCACGGCCCAAGAGTTGGCGACAAAGGGCAGCGACTGGTAGAACAGCACCGCGCAGCAGGGGATCAACAGTAGTGCGCTGCCCAAGAGATTGACTAGGGCCTTGCGCCGGACGTCCATGGGCCGGTAGAGGATGTCGACGCGGACGTGCTCGTCGCGCGAGAGGGTGTAGCTGGCCGCGAGGAGGAAGGTAAAGGCGTGCATGTACAGGGCTATTTCCTGCATCCAGACCCAGCCGCGCCCAAAGAGGTAGCGCAAGATCACGACGACAAAAGTCACCAAGACCATGCCTAGCGTCAGCCAAGGCACGGTGTGGACGATGAAGCGGTTAAGGCGTTCCATGCGGGCGCTAGCCAAAGGTCAGGGCGCGGGCTTGGGTATAGGCTTCTTCGGAGATGTGCGTGTACGCGATGGAGTTTTTGCGGAAGGCGTCAAACGAGTCATAGACCCGGCTGGAAAAGGGGTCTTGGCTCGCGACCTCGGCGACGACTTCGGCGGACACTTTGCCGATTTGCGCTAGGAGCTCGTCGGAAAAGCGCCGGAGTTGGACTCCGTGTTCGTCAACCAAGGTCTTGAGGGCTTGACTGTTGCGCGCGGTGAACTCGCTGAGCATGTCGTCGTTGGCCGCTTGGCAGGCATATTTGACGACGGCTTGAAGGTCTGCAGGGAGGGCTTCTAGGGCTTGTTTGTTGACCATGCACTCTAGCGCGGTCCCCGGCTCGTGCCAGCCCGGCCAGTAGTAGTATTGGGCGGCTTGGTGTAGCCCAAAGGCGAGATCGTTGTACGGGCCGACCCATTCGGTGGCGTCGATGGCACCGGTCTTGAGGGCTTGGAAGATCTCGCCACCGGGCAGGGCTTTGACCGTGACTTCGAGGCGGCGCATGACTTCGCCGCCCAAGCCCGGCATCCGCATGACCAAACCGGAAAAGTCGGCTAGGGTGTTGATTTCCCGGTTGAACCAACCGCCCATCTGCACGCCCGTGTTGCCGACGGGAAAGGCCCGGAGGTTGAAGTCGGCGTAGAGTTCGTCCCACAGGCTCTGGCCGCCGCCATAGCGCAGCCAGCCGTTGATCTCGGCTGCGTTGAGCCCAAAGGGCACGGCCGAGAAAAACTGAGTCGCCTCGTGCTTGCCCTTCCAGTAGTAAGCGGCTCCGTGGCCCATCTCGGCGGTGCCGCCGGAGACCGCGTCGAATACGCCTGAGGCTGGTACCAACTCCCCCGCGCCGTACACCTTGACGTGCAGGCGTCCCTCAGACAGAGCCTCAATGCTATGGGCGAGGTTGTTGGCCCCGGTGCCCAAAGCTGGAAAATCCTTGGGCCACGTGGTGACCATCTTCCATTTGAAACGCTGTTGGGATTGGACCGCAGGGGCCGCTTGCTGTTCGACTTGGCCACAGGCAGCCAAGCCGCCGGCCGCAACGAGCGGCGCGCTTTGCAGAAAGGAGCGGCGCGAGCGTTGTGTAGAATGTTGCATGGAACCTCAGCTTTAGTTGATCAGGTGACAGAAGCCGTCGTCTTGACCGACGATCACGAGATGGGTCATTGCAACGAAAAGCCCGTTTTCCACGACCCCGGGCAAGGCGTTGAGCCAGTGCTCGGTGGCGCGGGCGTCGTCTATGCCCTCGGGAAAGCGAGCATCGATGACGTAGTTGCCGTTGTCGGTGACATACGGGGTGTCCGGTGCCTGCAAGCGCAAGGTCGGGATGAGTCCCCGTTCTTCGAGACGCCGGGCGATGAGGGGATGAGACCAAGGGACGACCTCGACCGGCAGCGGGGACTTGGTGCCGAGCTGATCGACTAGCTTGGATGGATCGGCGACAATGATTTGGTGCGTGGTAATGGAGGCGACGATTTTCTCGCGCAGGAGCGCGCCGCCTAGGCCTTTGATTAAGTCGAGGTTGGGATCGACTTCGTCGGCCCCGTCGATGGTCAAATCGACGCTGGACACCTCGGCGAGCGTCGTCAGTTCAATGTCGAGGGAGCGGGCCAAGGTGGCCGAGGCCTCTGAGGTGGGAATGGCCTTAACGGACAGCCCGGCCGCGACGCGCTCTCCAAGGGCGCGGATGGCCCATTCAGTAGTTGAGCCAGTGCCCAACCCCACGATCATACCGGCTTCGATGTACTCGGCGGCGCGGCGGCCGGCGGCTTCTTTCGGCGTCATGTAGCAATCCTGAATAACTGAACGATTCGGGCTGCGGATCGTCCTACTGTTCTGCGTCTATCTGCGTCCATCTGCTGATCATCTGGTGAATGATGTAAGATGGCTATATCTCTGCCAAATCACAGGCGCGTGCAATAGTGGATCTGACGGGCGACTTCCTCAAAGCCGAGGCTGGGGTATAAGTGCGCGCCGATGGGGTTTTGCGCCAGCGTCTCGATCTTGGCGCACTCCATACCAGCGGTGCGCAGATGCGCTAATCCGTGCTCTAGGAGTTGGCGACCTATGCCCTTGCCTTGGCAATGCGGCAGGACGGCGAGGTTGGGAATCCCGCCGATTTTGCTTTCATGGTCGATGCGGGTGGTGATGTAGCCGACGACCTCGCCGTCTTCCTCCCACACAAAGACGCCGCTCGCCCGCTCGCCGGCCACGTCGTCGTCGATGTGGCGCAGCTTGCGAAATTGCCAGTCGCGTCCGCCGATTAGCCCGAAGCGCTGTTCGATGTTGTGGTCGATGGATACCCTTGGGAAGCAGACGGCCGTGATGTGCTTGAGCGCGGGCAAGTCCGCTGGGCGATAGGGGCGAATCACAGAGATCAGCTTCCAGTGGATACGGAGATCTGCAACAGCGCCGGATCCGGGGCGGCCTCGCGCCCGGCGAGCAATTCGGCGGCCCGCTTTTTGGCCGCCTCCATTTTGGGCTGCCGGACGCCGCGGTAGCCGCGCACCTCCTCGGGCAGCGACAGGATTTGCACCCAAGTGTGGTACTCGTCTGCGGAGCGCGGAGAAAAGTCGGCGATCAGGTTTTCGTACCAAGCGGCGAAGTCGCGCTCTTCGCGGTGCCACCACGAGGAGCAGAGCCGACGGAGGAACTTCATGCGAGCGACCCACTTCAGCGTCCTGTCGCCCAGCTTGAGATCCGGGCGGAAGTCGCGGCCAAAGAGGCGCAGATGCGGCCGGTTCAGGTGGCGGTAGCGGATGCGGTCGCCACGGCTCGGGTCGATGTTGTAGCGGCGGCGGTCGCGGCGGTATTTCTCCTCGCAGGTGAGCAGATAGGCCACGTAGATTTCGTCCTTGATCGAGAGGACCTTGGCGAGTTGATAGATGACCGCGCGAGTGGCTGCGAAATTGAACTCAGGCCCGTCTTTGGCCTGCACGGCGAGTACTTGGCGGATGTAGCGGTCGGCGTACGCGAGGTTTTCGTACTGGATTAGGTCATACACCCGCAGCGCAAAGTGCCGCCGCGCCGTGGCAACGGGCGTATCGCGGATGCGGTCGCGGTAGGCCGCGGCGACGCGCTTGCCCTTCTTCTTGGCCAACAGCGCAGTTTTGTCGGCGACGAGCTCGGCGTAGCTAAGCGGTTCTTCGTCGACCGGGAAATGGTTTGGATCAAGCGCTAGATACCGACCCATGTTAAAGGCTTTTAGATTGGTCTCTAGGTCGCGGCGCACGGCCTGTCCGATAGCCCAGAGCAAGGTATCTAGCTCTAGGGAGAGCAGCCCGCGCTGGAAGGCCACGCCGAGCATCATGATGTTGGCGTAGAGTTTGTTGCCCAAGTAGTGCTCGCAGATGCGGAAGAGATTCGCGCCAAAGTACGCGTCTGAACGGGTGTGTTGGTGGATCAGGTCGGCTTGATCTTCCGCCGAGAAATCCTCTTGGCCGATGAGGGTGTCGATTGTGGGAGTCTTGGCGGTGTTGACGATGGCTGCGGTGCGCTTCGGGTGGGCGATGCGGTAACGGCCTTCGGGTTCGAGGCCGCGCGCCGCTTCGAGTATGTCGAGCCCGAGGAGCAAGTCGGCCTTGCCGCAGGGAATTAGCGGGGAGACCGGGGTGCCCTTGGGTGAGTAGCTCAAATGCGAATAGACCGAGCCGTTGCGGATGGCCAGCCCCTTCTTGTTGGTCAGTCGCACTTCGTAGCCCTGCCGCACCCCGGCTTGCGCCAGCACCGAGGCCACCACGTTGACGCCCATGCCGCCGACTCCAGCTATGTAGGTGTACCAGATGTCGGTTAGAGGACGGTGTGTGGGCGCGGGCAACTGGCCGACGTCAATGGGTGGGGTCTCGACGGTGGGTGGAGCTTTGCGATGGACGGTGATTTCCTCAAAAGATGGACAGGTTTTGTCGCCATCGCCGACTTCGACCCGGGTGCAGGCGCCATCGGTAACGCAGGAGGAAGGGTCGATGGCGATCTTAGGGCCGTACTCGGTGGCGGACGCGACCGTTAGGCCGCTGCAGCCGGTGGCTTGGGTGCATTCGAGACAATACTCGCAGACGTCTTCGCTGATGTTGATGTGCTTTTCGACCGGCAGGAAACCGTGCTCTTTGGCGATTGCGCTCTGGCTTGCTCGCTCGCGGCGGTGGTAGGTGATGCCGCATTCCTTGTCGGCGATGATGATTTTGACTCCGTCGCGGAGCAGGGTTTTGCGGACGAGGGCGTCGTAGTCTTGGCGTTGGGATGGGTCCATGCGGGCGATAAAGGTCGATGAGTCGCCCGCTAGGCCGGTGACGGCCTTTTCAATGTCTTGAGCGAAAGTCGGGTTGCCCAAGACGTCGACGTCCACGCCTGGGGTGGGCTGGTGCCCGGTCATGGCCGTGGTCTTGTTGTCGAGGATGACGTAGGTGATGTCCTGGCCGTTTTTGATGGAGTCGGAGATGGCGATCATGCCGGTGTGGAAGAAGGTCGAATCCCCCATGAAGACGAGCTGTTTGTTGTCGATAAAGGGATCAATGCCCGCGCCGGTGCCGCCGCCTAGGCCCATGCCGGAAAGATTGTGCATCAGCTCGGAAAACGGCGCGTATTTGAGCATGGAATAGCAGCCAATGTCGCCGTGGAAGACCAAATCTACCGGAGCTTGCCCGTCGGGGGGCGCAGCCAAGTCGGCCGCGGCTTTCTTGAGCACGCTGGCCGAGTCGCGGTGTGGGCACCCCGGGCAGAAGGAAGGCGAGCGCGGTGGTACGGTCGCGGTGGAGTTCACAGGTGCTAAGGTGTTGAGTTCGGCCTGTAGTTTCTCGCGGTCGATGGGTAGCTCGGCGTCTAGCGCAACGAAGAGGCGCGCTAGGGTTTGGATGATGAGCGAGGGGTGCAGGCCCTGGATATCGGGAAAGCCCGGGGTGTTGCCTGGGAAGCGCTTGCCCCACAGCGCGGAGCCGAGTTCTTTTTGCCGCGTCAACTCGGCGGCGATCTGCGGCTCGATAAAGGCCCGCTTTTCCTCGACCACGCAGAAAGTCTGCGCGCAATCGGCAAAGCGCGCGATCATGTGGGGATCAACCGGATAGGTAATGCCCAGCTTGAGGATGGGGAAATGCCCGGTCAGCCCGAGGATGTGCAGGGCGTGTTCGAGATAGCTATAAGCCAAGCCAGAGGTGATAAAGCCCAGCGGCTTGGGGCCGTTGCTCGGCGGATAGAGGATTTGGTTGATGCCCGCCTCCCGTGCTAGCTGCCACAGGCGGGGATAGCGCTGGTGTACTACTTCGCGCTCTTTGTGCGCGGTGGCCGGCGGGATGATGACGCGGTCGTCAGAGCAAATGGTGCTGGTATCCAGCGCGATGCGCTGCTTGCGGTTGAGGGCGGCAAAGCGGTTGGGATAGATGGTGACGCTGCCGCCGCCGTCGGCTTGGTTGGAGGTGACTAGATAGGTCAGATAGAGACCCGAGCGGCGCGATAGTTCAAAGCCGTGCCCTATCCAGTCTTTTATCTCCTGAAAGGTCGCGGGTTCGAGGACCGGGATGTAGAGATGCTGGGACAGAAAACGCGAGTCAGCCGGTACTTGGGTCCCCTCGGACCAGGTGTCGTCACCCACGGCGATTAGGACTCCTCCGCTGGGCGAGGCCCCGACCATGTTGCCGAGGGCCAATCCGTCGGCCGCCACGTGCAGGCCGACGCTCTTCATCACTCCCAAAGCGCGAATGCCCTCCATCTGCGAGCCGTTGAGGCGGGCCGCAGCGAGCGCTTCGTTGTTGGCGATCTGCGCGACGATGCCGTGTTCGTTAAAGAGGTCCTTGTTGTTTTCGAGCGTTTCGAAAAGCTCGGCCAAGGGCGAGCCGGGGTACCCGGTAATGACGCCGACTTGGCTTTCTAAGGCACCCTTGACGATTAGCTCGTTGCCAGTGTAAATGCCCGTGCCTTGTTCGAGTGAGAAGCGGGGATCCATGGTCCTATCTGAGGAGATTGGGAATGAACGAAAACATAGTACGAGGTCTGAGGCGATTGTCAAGTCGGCCTGGCGGCCTCACGCTTCGGCATCGAGCCAATAGCGCTGGTATTCCTCTACGAAAGTAAGGGTTTGTAGATCGTCCATGCGATCTAAGAAGAGCACGCCGTTGAGATGGTCGATTTCGTGCTGGAGGACGCGGGCGAAAAGCCCCTCTGCTTCCAGTTCCACCGCGCTGCCCTCGCGATCGTAGCCCCGAACTCCGACGGCTGCCGAGCGCGGGACGACGCCGCGCAATTGGGGGATGCTCAAGCAGCCTTCCCAGCCGTCTATGGACTCCGACGACAGGGTGGTAAACTGCGGATTAAAGAGCACGGTCAGCGGGATAGCGGCCTCGTCTTCGGCGTCGGCGTCGGGATTGCCGAGGACGATCAGTCGCAGGGGTTCAAAGACTTGCGGTGCGGCCAAACCAATGCCCTCGTAGTCGATCATAGTTTCGGTCATGTCGTCGATTAAGCGCTGCATCGGGGGGCTTTGCATCTGGGTAGGGGGGATCTCTGCGGCGCGTTGGCGCAGCACCGGATGCCCCATCCGCGACACTTTGCGAATGGCCATGGCGTTACGGCGTTTGGGGGGGAGTCGCCGAAAGACAGCAGCGGAAGCCCACTAAATCGAGGCGGTAGTCGGCATCGAGGAATCGCCCGTAGCGGGCGTCGGCCCGGGCTAGATTGACGTTGTGAAAGAAGGAGCCGCCGCGCACGATCCGCCAGCGGTCGGAGCGCGAATACCAAGACGCGGTCCACTCCCAGACATTGCCGATCATGTCATAGACCCCGTAGTCATTGGTGCAGCGTTCATACGCACCGCTAGGCGCTAGGCCCGGCCCGCGCTGCCAGATCCCATCGACGTCAAAGCGCGTATTGCAGCGCCCCGGTTCGAATTCTGCGCCATAGGAGTACGCGAAGTTCTGCGGCCCAGTGCAGGCTTTCTGCCATTCCTGTTCGGTACACAGCCGCTTGCCCTGTTCCGCGCAGAGTGATTCCGCTTCAACCCAAGTGACGCCGACTTTGGGGAGAGTGCCGCGCTGGTTGGGATACTCGTAGATGTCGATGTAGAAGTCTGGGCCGATCCATACCATGCCTTCTACGTCGGCTGTGGCTAGCGTCGGCAAGGAAAGGAAAAGACAGAGGGCTGAGAGCTTATTCATGGCTACTCATTCCGCAAATTGCACTACGCCAAAGCGGGCGGGGTGGTGAAAACCGCGCTGGTAGGTCTCGCTCCAGGCCGTGTACTCGGTTTGTTCGTGGTAATGTTGCTGGAGCGAGTCTGGAGTTGCGGGGTCGTTTAGGCGGCTTTTTAAATTGCGCCCGCCCTTGCGTTCGATGCGGTAGAGATTGAGCCGCCAGATATCGCCTGCTGTCGGTCGCCCTCCGCCTGTGACGCTATCTGCCATAGCGGCCCAGGGAATGGCGATTTCTGTGGTCCAGCCCCAGTCGAGCGCGAGCGAGTCGTTCACGGTGCCGTAAGCTCGGACTGCTGTTTTGAGCCCGGCGATATCCCAGTCTTTGGACGAGTGCCACTCGGGCGATACCGAGTAGATTAGCAAATCAACGACCGCATTGAGCGGGTTGACCTCCAGCTCTAGGTAGCGCTTGCCGTCGCCGTCGGGGTCGATAAAGACCTCCACGACTTCTTCGCTCCACATCGGATCGTCTTCTTGGTCGTAGATAGCCCACATGTCCGCATCTTGACAGACGAAGGCAAAGTAAAAGTAATCGCTATCCCACAGCATCTTCGCCCGCGTGGGAAAGAGTACCTCGTCGTACTCGTTGAGGATGCGCTCAAAGCGGTTAATTTGATGTGCTCTCTCCCAAGAGAACTCATCCAGCTTGCCATCGACGACGATCGGTTCAAGGGCGCGTTGGACTGCGTACTGCGCCTCCAGACCTACTTCGGCGTACGTTGCGAGTGGGAGGATGGCGAGCATCAGAATCGTCAATAAACGCATACATTTCTCCTTGTGTTTTAGGCGGCTGAATATACGAAAATCGCGCGAGCTTACCAAAAGAGTAAAGGGGCGATGCCAAGCTGGCACCGCCCCTTTGTGTCGATTGTAGATAGTTAATATTTACACGTCGTAGTAGAGTGCGAACTCATAGGGATGAGGCCGCAAGCGGATGGCATCGACCTCCTCGGTGCGCTTGTAGTCAATCCACGCGTCGATCAGGTCGTCGGAGAATACATCCCCCTGCAACAGAAAGTCCCGATCCTGCTCCAAGTGATCCAACGACGCCTCCAACGAACCGGCCGTCTGCGGCACCCCCGCCCGCTCCTCGGCCGACAGATCATACAGATTCTTGTCCAAAGGCTCCCCCGGATCCAACTGACGCTCGATCCCGTCCAACCCCGCCATCAGCATCGCCGACAGCGCCAAGTAGATGTTGCACGACGGATCCGGACAGCGAAACTCCACCCGCTTGCTCTTGGGCGAAGGCGAATACATTGGAATGCGCACCGACGCACTGCGGTTGCGCTGTGAATAGGCCAAGTTCACCGGCGCTTCGTAGCCGGGCACCAGCCGCTTGTAGGAGTTGGTCGTCGGATTGGTAAACGCCAACAGCGCCGGCGCGTGGTGCAACAGCCCGCCGATGTAGTGCAGCGCCATCTGACTCAGCCCCGCATAGCCACTGCCGGCAAACAACGGCGTATCGCCCTGCCACAGGCTCTGGTGGGTGTGCATGCCCGTGCCGTTGTCCTCAAACAGCGGCTTGGGCATGAACGTGGCCGTCTTGCCGTGCCGATGCGCCACATTCTTGACGATGTATTTGTACAGCATCATCCGATCCCCGCAAATAAGCAGTGGACAAAAGCGAATGTCGATTTCGCCTTGGCCGGCGGTGCCCACCTCGTGGTGGTGGATCTCGGTGTCGATGCCGCAGGCGAGCATGGTCTGCACCATCTCGGTGCGAATGTCCTGCAGCGAATCCGTCGGCGGCACGGGGAAGTAGCCGCCCTTGTAGTCGGGCTTGTAGCCTAAGTTGGGGCCGTCGGCCGAGCCGGAGTTCCAGCGGCCTTCCACCGAGTCGATCTCATAGAAGCCCAGATGGGCTTGCTGGTCAAAGCGGATGTTGTCGAAGATGAAAAACTCCGCTTCCGGGCCGAAGTAGGCCGTGTCGGCCAGTTGGGTGCGCTGCAAGTAGGCTTGGGCGCGCTGGGCGACGCCGCGGGGATCGCGGGCATAGGGCTGGCGGGTGATGGGGTCTTCAATGGAGCAGACCAGCGACAGGGTGGGCACTTGGGTGAACGGATCCATGACGGCGGTGGTCGGATCGGGCAGGACGAGCATGTCGGATTCGTTGATTTCCTGCCAGCCGCGGATGGATGAGCCGTCGAAGCCGAGGCCTTCTTCGAATACGTCAGGTTCCAAGTCGGCGATGGGCATGGTAAAGTGCTGCCAGGTGCCGGGCAGATCGACGAACTTGAAATCGACCATCTGCGCGTTTTGGTTGCGTGCTAAGGCCAGCGCGGATGAAACGGCGCTGGACCCGGATGACTTCGGTTTCGCTTTGGCCTTTGTTTTGGCTTTAGCTTTGGCTTTGGCCATGAGAATTCCTTTCTCAAAGTAGTGGTTGATATGGGATCAAGAGGCACGTTCCCCGCTGCACGCGCCCCCTGCTTCTGGTCTGGGTTCCGCGTTGGAATGCAGACTAGGTTTTAGAAGCTCCTACCAAAGACGAGGAAGGTAGATTCCCTGTTGGGATTGAGGATATAAGAAGCGAAGTAGTCGCCCTTGCTCATGTTGAGGCCGACGCTGACCAGATCTATGGTGTCCTCTGGACCTTCGGCGTCCAATGGATTTTCGTCGACTTCATAGGTGTAAACCCCGTTGCCGAGGCCAACGGTGACGCTAACGGCGGTCTCTTCCATCTCTCCCAAGTCGTAGGTCGCTTCCGCCCAGAACGAATTGTCGGCGTCGCCGGATACATTGTAAGCGACTAGGGCACTCAGAGGTACGCCGTCGGGGGCGAGGGATGCGCTGATTTCGAGGACGTGGACCTCGTCTTCGTCGCTGTAGCTAAAGAAATCGTCGTCTTCGGTCAGGCCCGGGAAGTAGTAGTCGGTCAGGGTGATGCCGATGGGGCCGGACGAGAAGCTGACGTAGAGGTCGTTCTCGTTGGCGCCGCCATCGGAAATCGCCCACGAGGACCAAGCGCCGACTTCGATGTTGCCGGAGCTGATGGACATGCCCGGCTGGACGCTGACGGCATTGCCAAAGTCCGTGCCGCGCCACACGTAGCGGTTTACTACGTCGGCACCAAAGCCAACCCCAGCATCGGCCGGAACGGCGGATAAGGTCAGCGCAAAGAGAAGGGGTGCGGCAAAAAGCAAGCGTTTCATCGCTTTCTCCTTAGGTGGGTTGGAATGTGCTGCGTCGATTGCTGGTAAGGTAAGAGATAGGGGCCAGTGCAGCCAAAGGCCACACCGGCCCCTTGCTATCACAGGGCGCTTTCGCCCGTCTCGCCGGTGCGAATGCGCACGGCTTCTTGGATCGGCGAGGCAAAGACCTTGCCGTCGCCGACTTTGCCGGACTTGGCCGCCTCGACGATGGTGTTGATTGCCTGCTCATGGTCGGCGTCTTTGACGACGACCTCGATTTTGATCTTGGGGACGAAATCAATGCGGTATTCGGCGCCGCGATAGACCTCGCGGTGGCCGCGCTGGCGGCCAAATCCCCGCACTTCGGTTACGGACATGCCGGCGATGCCCCGTTCGCCGAGGGCCTTCTGCACGTCCTCAAGGGCCGATGGCCGGAGGTATGCTTCAATTTTATACATTGTTGGTTCCCCCTCGCTTAGTTGTTGATGTGCTGGAAATCCGCGTACGCGGGCTGGCCGTGTTCGCTTAAGTCGAGGCCCTCGTCCTCGTCCTCCTCATCGACGCGGAATCCAAGTATCGCCTTGACAAGGGTCGCGAGAACAAAAGAAAAGACAAAGGCGAAGATGGCAAAAGACAGGGTGCCCAATAGCTGGATGCCCACGCTGTGGTCGGCGTTGGTGCTGAATATCCCGACCGCGACCGTGCCCCAGACGCCGCAGATGCCGTGGACGGAGATGGCACCGACCGGATCGTCGATCTTGATGCGGTCGATAAAGACAATAGAGAAGACGACGATGATTCCGGCGATTAGCCCAATCCAGATGGCTCCGGCCCAAGTGACCACGTCGGCACCAGCCGTGATGCCAACTAGGCCGGCGAGAATGCCGTTGAGCGCCATGGTGATGTCGGGCTTTTTGAGATAGATATAGGAGGTAAAAATCGAGGCCATGCAGCCGGCCGCAGCGGCGAGAGTCGTGGTGACGAAGACCAGCGATACGGCCGCTGGGTCGGCGCTGAGCACCGAGCCGCCGTTGAAGCCAAACCAGCCGAGCCAGAGCAGGAAGACGCCGATAGTTGACAGCGGCATGCTGTGCCCGAGGATGGGCCTGATTTCCCCGTTGTGGTATTTGCCCTTGCGCGCCCCCAACACTATGACTGCGGCGAGGGCCGAAAAGCCGCCAAAGGCGTGCACGACCGACGAACCGGCGAAGTCGTAGAAACCGAGGTCGTCGAGCCAGCCAGCGCCCCACTTCCAGGAGCCTGCTATGGTGTAGCCAAAGGCCACCAAGATCGCGGCGTAGAGCATGAAGCCCGACAGCTTGACGCGCTCGGCTACAGCACCGGAGACGATGGTCGCGGCGGTGGCGGCGAACATGGCTTGGAAGATGAAGTCCGACCAATAGGTGTAATCTGCGTACTGGTTGGTCAGGTTGGCCACATCGTCGTCAAAGCCGATCCAGCCCTTGAGGGCTAGCACATCGGCGATGAGCCAATCGTCGCCCGGATACATGATGTTGAAGCCGCACAAGGCGTAGGTGAGGATGCCGGTCGAGATAATAAAGAGATTCTTGAAGAGGATGTTGACCGTGTTCTTCTGCCGGGTCAGGCCGGATTCGAGCGTGGCAAAGCCTAGGTGCATGATGAAGACCAACGCTGCGGCCATGAGAATCCACAGGTTGTCCACCATGAATTTGGGATAGGCCAAGGGCATGGCCTGGAAGGCTTCTACGGTTTTGAAATCTCCCGCTGAAGCCTGTGTAGTCGCCCCGAGGATCCCGGCACAGATCCATAAGAGCGAAGGACGGTTGCGAAAAACAGACATGGGCAATCCCTTCCCTTGAATGAGGTAAGGAGGCATCCTGTCGACGCCTCGTAGATGCGAACGTCGGATGCTACAAGGCAAGAAATGTGCCAAGTGGATTGGGCGCGGATACGTCAGAATTGTAGCTTGTTGTAAATTAGGGAGTTATAAAAAATAACAATAAAAAGAAAAACAGGGCGGGCATAACTACAAAATTGGAATAGTGTTAAAAAATGACAATTTTGTAGTTTTATTGCTCATTTCTTGTAGTTTTTCGGGCAGATATCCAGTTTTTGAATGCGATAAGAGAAAATGCGGGTCGTAGTGCCGAGGGTGCGGGCGGCCTTGGCCATATTGCCGCGGGCGTTTTTGAGGGCTTCGATGATGATTTCTCGTTCATAGGACCGCATCATCGTCTTAAAGGAACCGGAGACCGGCGTTCCGGTAGCATCAGCCGTTTGCAGGGAGGGGGGCAGGTGGTGGCCGTGGATGACGCCGTCGTTGCTGAGGATGATCGCCCGTTCAATGCAGTTTTCCAACTCGCGCACGTTGCCTGGCCAGTGGTAGCTCATCATCATGTCAATCGCGGGCGTAGAAATGCGGTGCATCTCCACGCCGTGCTGGTGGGAGTATTTTTCGAGGAAGTGGTCGGCAAGTTGAAGGATGTCGGATTTGCGCTCGCGCAAGGGTGGAATGAAGATGGGAAAGACATTGAGGCGGTAGAAGAGATCCTCGCGAAAGGTCCCCTCGGCTATGGCTTTTTCCAAATCTATGTGGGTCGCCGCCACGACGCGGACATCAATCGGCACGGGGCCGCGGCCACCGAGGCGCTCGACTTCGCGATTTTGCAGCACGCGGAGCAGTTTGACTTGTGCGCCTAGGCTGAGTTCGCCGATTTCGTCGAGGAAAATCGTCCCGCCGCGCGCTCGTTCAAACCGGCCGGCTTTGCTCGTCGAGGCCCCAGTGTAAGCCCCGCGCTCGTAGCCGAATAGCTCGGATTCGACCAAGGTTTCCGGCAGGGCGGCGACATGCACTTTGACAAAGGGTTTATCGGCACGTAAGCTGTTGTAATGTATGGCATCTGCGGCAAGTTCCTTACCCGTGCCACTCGCGCCGCGCAACAGGACCGTGGCATCGCTGGAGGCCACTTGACCGATGAGTTGGCAGACCTCCTGCATGGGGCGGGAGTTGCCGATGAGGTTGGCGGGGTGGAAGCGTTCGCGGAGTTCGTTTTGCAGGCGCAAGTTTTCGTCGAGAAGTTGGGTTTGCTCGGCGCGGGCGCGTTGGCGGGCGGCGGCCGATTGGCCGATCATGACGGATATGATGGACAGCAGGCGCACGGTATCTTGCAGACTTTCGTTGTCTTCATAAGGAATATCGACGCTAATGGTGCCTACTACCTGCTGCTGCTGGAGGATGGGCACGCAAATGAACGAGGTCTGGTTTTTGGCCGCGCTGCCGCGGGCGCCGGTGCGGTTGAGAAAGAGAGGCTCGCTGCTGATGCGCGGCACGATCACGGGTTTGCCGGATTCTACGACCTTGCCGGTGATGCCTTCTCCGACGTCGTAGCGACCCCGCTGGATTTCCGATTGCGAGAGTCCATACGCCACGTCGATGGAGACTTCGGTGGCTTCTTGGCTCAAGAGGCTGACCGTCCCCAAACTCATGTCGAGTTGATCGCACATGAGCTTGAGAATGACGTTTAGCGCCTCTTCAAATTCGGTCGTCGAGCCTAATATTTGCCCGATTTCGTGTAGGATGGAGATTTGTTGCTGGGCACTAGCAGTCGCTGTGGTGGACATTATAAGGCATCCTATTTTACGACGTTTTTGTCGTTAGTATGATAAAAAAAGACATTTTTGTAAATATCAAAAGCCACATATTCGTCGTTGAAAACGAAAAATCGACCGAAAATACAGTGTTACAAGCCGCAAGAGGGCGTCATTTAAGTAGATGCAAAGAATGCGTCGTACATTGCTGTAGCATAAATTATGCCATCGCAGGTTAGGGGCCAGCGAGTCTTTGGGAATGTGCGGTCCACAAGGCTGGGGGATGGACATTGCCGCGACGCATCAACTCGGTTATTATTCTGCTATGAGAATTTCTGAAATGTCAGCAAACAGCACTCTTGTGAGGTTGGCATGAGTCGAGATATGACCGACCTGTTAAACGAATGGTCCTTTGACCCAGAGGCGAATGTGCGGAAAATATCGGGAAGGGACGGGGTCGCGAAGATTCAGATCCGCGTGGATCAAGGGGCCTTTCAGGGCATTTTGCAGATAAACCTCGACGGCCGACCCGATGGCCGCCGGCCCCACGGGCAGGACTTTGCTCTCGATCACTACCGGGACGAATTAGAAAAATACCGCCGCGAGCACGGGGCCAGCGACGAGGGTTTCGCGCTCGATGAAGCGGCTTGCCGCGAGCTTTTTGACGAGGGGAGCCGCCTATACAAGCGCTACGCCTTTCTGATCCAACTGCACGACTACCGGCGGGTCGTGCGCGATACCGAGCGCAATATGGAGCTTTTTCGGTTCGTCAACCGCTATGCCGAAGACGAAGAGGACGGCGACAATCTGGAAAAATGGTGGCCTTATATCCTGCGCATCAACGGCGTGGCCCGGGCCATGATTGCCGTCGGCGACCAAGACTACGACAGCGCGTTGGCGATCGTGCGGCAGACCCGCGCCCGGATTGGCACGTGGCCCGAGGTGGAGGCCGAGGAGTTCTACATCGAGCGCGAGCGTTCAGAAGCCGCGCTCGATGAGTTGGAGCAGGAGATTTTGCAAAAGAGGCCGCTGAGCCAAAGGGAGCAGTTAGAGCGCTGGCTACAAGAAGCGGTTGATAGCGAAGATTTTGAAAAAGCCGCGCTCTTGCGCGACGAACTCAAGAAGTTGCGGGAAGGCGAAGGCTGAGCCGTCAGCAGAATCGCACTAGCCACAATGCAAAGAGGGGAGCCCGATAATTCGAGCTCCCCCTTTTCGTTTCTAGAAACCATCTCATAGGTAAAGGGCGACCACAAGGGTCGCCCCTACATGAATGGTGTATTCAGGCGTTTATGAGATAATTTCTAGTAAAATTCCGTCTCATCTACCAACGCGAGGAGCGACTGGTAGCGAGTCGGGTGGCGGAGCTTGCTCAGGGCGCGCTCCTTGAGCTGGCGCACGCGCTCCCGCGTCAGGCCCATCAACCCGCCGATCTGCTCCAAGGTCAGCGCTTGGCTGCCGTCGAGGCCGAAGTAGAGGCGAATGATGCGCAACTCGCGGTCTTCAAGGCTGGCGAGGGCTTCCTCTAAGTGGGCGCGGGCCGAGGTCTGCAAGACGTCGCTGTCGGGCGTCGCCTGATTGTCGTCGGCGAGGAGGCTGAGCAGGCTGCGGTCGTCGTCTTCCTCAAAGGATTCGTCGAGGGAGCGCACCGAGCGGGCGCTGAGCATGGTGTCGAGAATCTCCTCGGTTGGCAGGCCCAACTCAGTGGCGATTTCCTCGACATCCGGCTCGCTCTCGCGGCCTTGGCCCAGCTTGCGCACAGCCCGTGAAATGTCCTTGAGCAGGCTGAGCTTGTTCAGCGGCAGGCGCACAGTGCGGGCGTGCTCGGCGATGGTCTGCAAGATGGACTGCTTGATCCACCACACGGCGTACGAGATGAACTTGTAGCCCTTGGTGCCGTCGAAGCGCTCGGCAGCGGTTAGCAAGCCCACATTGCCCGCGCTGATTAGGTCCTCAAGTGAGAGGCCGCGGTTTTGATAGTTTTTGGCCACATCGATGACGAAGCGCAGGTTGGCCTGAACCAACTCGTCGCGGGCATCCATGTCGCCGTCTTGGATCCGCTCCGACAGTTCGACTTCCCGCTGGCGGCTCAGGGGCCTAGAATCGGCGATATCGTCAAAGTAGAGGCGCAGTGTGTTGTCCTCGTCGTTTAGGGCTTCTTGGATCGCGTAAGCCATGTGCGAAACCTTCCTTGGGTAATGGGGTCAGCAGGTGCAAATTTTTGCACTTAGTTGCAACAGTTTTGGCCCGATGTTCTGCAAGGCGCTTGAATTGCGCGAGTTAGGAGCGTTAGGCTCTATGTGCTCAAAGTGCAGAATTTGCATTCTCAGTGTTTCTGTTCTGGATTGCAAAGCGTCCCCGCGTTGCTCAATGCCTGATCTGACAAAATTGTTTGCTCTGTATTAACAGATAGTTAAGGTCGATGCGAGCTGTGAAACTCTTTCGGTTGCGCGAAGGGCGACCGGTGCTCTTTTCGACTCACGTATAGATAAGCAAATCCAATGCCACATTCGACTTGTTATAGATAAATTATTGTAAATATGTTGCTTATGAGGAAGACAATACTGGGCGAGGACTAGGTTGAGGGGCCGCACAGGTGCAAAAATGCAAAATTTGCAGGAGTCACCTAGCGTTGGTGAATGGGCTGCCGACTTGTCGCGCGTTCGCCAACCGCCGACAGTTAGGGGCGGTTCGCGAACCGCCCCCTACTTGGTCGCGATGTTGTATTGCTTGATTTTGTACTGAAGAGAGCGGACGCTGATGCCCAAAATAGCGGCCGCTTCGCGGCGGTTGCCCGTGAGACGTTGGAGGGTTTGGCGGATGAGTTCGGCTTCGACTTCCTGGAGGGAAGAGCCGAGGGCCATAGAGAACTGAGCGGGGCCATCGGATAGCTCGCCGAGCGGGCCGGGCAGGTGTTCGGGGAGGATGACTGCTGCCGGGGTGGTGACTACGAGTCGCTGCAGCAGGTTGCGCAACTGGCGCACATTGCCCGGCCAATTATAGGCGATGAGGCCCTCCATGGCTTCCGGGCTGATTTTTTTAGCAGGCTTGTTTTGCGCGCGGCAGGTTTCATCGAGGCACATTTCGACTAAGACCGGGATGTCTTCCCGCCGTTGGCGCAAGGGGGGGATGTCGATGGGGATCACGTTGAGGCGGTAGTACAGGTCTTCGCGGAAGCCCCCTGTTGCGACGGCGTCTTCGAGGTCGCGGTTGGTCGCGGCGATGATGCGCACATCGGCGCGGTGGACCTGCGGGTCCCCGAGTGGTTGGAACTCGTGGGATTCTAGGACGCGCAGAAGTTCGACCTGATTTTTGTGCGAGACTTCGCCGATTTCGTCGAGGAAGAGGGTGCCGCCCTCGGCGAGGGTGAAACGGCCGGGCCGGTCGGCGTGGGCGCTGGTAAAGGCCCCGCGCTTGTGGCCGAACAGTTCACTGGTAAAAAGCTCTTCGGTGAAGCCGCCGCAGTTGACGGCTACAAAGGGAGCGTCGCGGCGTCTGCTGCGATCGTGGATGGCGCGCGCGACTAGATCCTTGCCGACGCCAGTCTCGCCGCGCAAGAGTACCGGCACGTCTGTTTCGGCCACTTGTTTGATCGTGGCCGCGGCGGCCTGCATGGCTGGGCTGCGGCGCACGAGGCGGCGGAAAGGGGCTTCTTTTTCGAGACGGTGGTGGAGCTTGCGGTTTTCGACGACGAGCTCGAAGCGGTCGAGTGCGCGGGAGACCACGAGGCGCAAGTTGTCTAGATCGACGGGTTTGGTCACCACGTCGTACGCGCCTTTGCGCATGGCTTCGACTGCGATGTGGACGTTGTCGTGGTCTGTGAGTATGATGCACAGGGTGTCGGGGTGGTGCTGGCCGACCTCCTGCAAAAGTTGCATCCCAGCGGGGCCGGGCATCTGCAGGTCGAGAATAGCCAAGTGAAAATTGCCGGCTTTCAGCATCCGGCGCACTTGGGCACCGTCCGCGGCGATTTCAATGGCATAGCCGGGTTTTTGCAATGCCTCTTGCAGCCCTTCGCGGATAAAGAGCGATTGGTCGGCGATGAGGATGTTGGCTTGGAGTTGGGGCATGAGCTTCTGTTGACAGTGATGGTAAGGGGGCTAGCTTTCTCTGCATGGAGAATAAGCAAAACGTCGCCGAACACAAGAGGCGCAACCGAGACATGTTCAACGCCATTGCCCGGCGCTACGACTTGCTCAATCACTTGCTCAGCGGCGGCGTCGATGTGTACTGGCGGCGACGCGCCCTCCACGCAGCTTGGGACAAGCACCCGCAGCGCATCTTGGATTTGGCTACCGGCACTGGCGATTTTGCCCTCGCGGTAGACCGCTTGGGACCGCAGCAGGTCGTCGGTATTGACATGGCCATTGAGATGCTGCGGTTGGGGGCGGCCAAGGTGGCAGCTAAGGGGCCGTCCGCGCGCGTGGACCTGTTGGTCGGCGATGCCGAGCAACTACCGTTTCAGGACAATACCTTCGACATGGTGACCGGGGCTTTTGGAGTGCGCAATTTTGGCCACATTCCCAGTGGCTTGGCCGAGGCCCATCGGGTACTCAAGCCCGGCGGCCAGCTCTTGGTGCTCGATTTTTGCGAGCCTACGGCGCCGCTGTTCCGGCAATTGTACCTATTTTACTTCCACAAAGTGCTGCCCTTGATCGGCGGCCTAATCTCCGGTCAGCGCCGGGCCTACGCCTATCTGCCGCGCTCGGTGGGGACCTTTCCCCAGAGGCGGGCCTTTGTCGAATTGCTCGTCGCGGCTGGGTTCAGCCAGACGCGCTACATGCCTATGACTCTAGGGATTGCCGCGGTGTATCAGGGCTTCAAAGGGCCGGTTGACGAATAGGATACCCATAGGTATTATGTACTAAACGCAGGAGAAATAAGTGATTTACGACGACCTCATCGGCCGCGCCGGTCTCGCAGATATCCACGACAAAGTGCTAACTGGACAGCGCTTGAGCTTGGACGATGGCCTGCGCTTGTACGCCTGCGATGATCTGCCTGTCTTGGGCTATCTGGCCAATATCGTCCGCGAGCGCAAAAACGGCGACACGGCGTACTACGTGCGCAACCAGCACATCAACTACACCAATATCTGCAACAAGCTCTGTAAGTTCTGTTCCTTCTATGTCAAGCCCAAAGACGAGCGCGGCTACGTGTTGTCGCCCGAGCAAGTCGCCGCGCGAGTCGCCGAGTACGACCAAGCCCCAATTACCGAGATCCACATGGTCGGCGGCGTCAATCCCAAACTGCCCTACCAGTACTATCTCGACGTCTTGCGGGCGATGAAGCAAGCCCGCCCGGCCGCGCATCTGAAGGCCTTCACCATGATTGAGATCGCCCAGATACAGCGCATTGCCAAAAAGCCGCTGGAGGAGATTTTTGCCGACATGAAGGCGGCTGGGCTGGAGTCGCTGCCCGGCGGTGGGGCCGAGGTCTTCAGCGACCGGGTTCAGGGCGACCTTTTTTGGACTAAGGCGGACTCCGAGGAGTGGCTGGAGATCGCGCAGGCGGCGCACAGAGCCGGCCTGCCCTCCAACGCCACCATGCTCTACGGACACATCGAGAACACCGAGGAAAAAGTCTATCACCTCGTGCGGCTGCGCGAAGTGCAGGACGAGACCGGCGGTTTTCTCTGTTATATCCCACTCTCTTTTCACCCCGAGCGCACCGAGTTAGAGGACTTGCCTGGGCCGACGGGTTGCCTAGATCTCAAGGAGATCGCCGTGGGGCGGCTGATGCTCGACAACTTCCCCCACGTCAAGACCTTCTGGATTATGAATACCATCGAGATTTCGCAGACTGCGCTCTGGTACGGGGCCGACGACATCGACGGCACGGTCATGGACTACGAAATCACTCGCAAGAGTTTTACCGAGACGCAGCAGCGGCTGACGCAGGCCGAGCTCTTGCAGCGCATCGTCGAGGCCGGTCGCCAGCCCTTGGAGCGCGACTCCCTTTACAATATCGTCGCCGATACTCCGACTTTGTTGGCGGCGGCTGGATAGCACTCGTGATCGCCGATATTGCCGAAAAGGTCTATGCTGGGGAGCGCCTCGCGCTCGATGATGCCCGCCGCCTGTACGCACACCACAACCTCGCCGAACTGGGGATGCTGGCGCATTGGGTGCGCCTGCAGAAACATCCCGA
Organism: Candidatus Latescibacterota bacterium; assembly: GCA_965116455.1. Taxonomy (GTDB): domain Bacteria; phylum Latescibacterota; class UBA2968; order UBA8231; family UBA8231. The sequence continues at coordinate 235,088 of OZ220690.1, forward strand.
GCCGGTGGTTTCCTACAACGTCGGACGCAACATCAACTACACCAATGTTTGCTGGGTCAAGTGCGACTTTTGCGCCTTCTATCGGCCGCCGGGTTCCAGCGAGGGCTACGTCCTGCCCAATGAGCAGATATTTGCCAAAATCGACGAGTTGGTGGCCTTTGGCGGCGACGAGCCTAAGTCTTGCGAAATTCTGATGCAGGGCGGCCTCAACCCCAAGCTGCGCCTCGATTACTACGAACAGTTGCTCTCGGCGATCAGGGATCGCTATCCGCAGGTGCAGCTACACTGTCTTTCGGCTACGGAAATCATTTACATCGCGCACCTGTCGCGGTTGCCGCTGGACGAGACCATTCGCCGCCTGCGCGACGCGGGGCTGGATTCGATACCGGGTGCCGGAGCTGAGATTCTCAACGACGAGGTGCGCGACATTATCGGCTTTCGCAAGGATCGCACCGACGAGTGGCTGGAAGTTCATCGCGTGGCGCACGCGTTGGGGATGCCCACTACGGCGACGATGATGTACGGCCACGTGGAGACGGTTGAGCATCGCCTAGAGCACCTCGACCGCCTGCGGCAGCTACAGGACGAGCGCGGGGGTTTCACCGCTTTTATTACTTGGAACTTCCAGCCCGATCACACGGATTTGGGCGCGGACGCGACTCGTTGGAACGGCGTCAAAGCGACTGGGTACGATCACTTGCGCACGGTGGCCGTAGCGCGGCTCTTCCTCGACAATATTCCCAGCCTACAGGCTTCGTGGGTGACCCAAGGGCCTAAAATTGCCCAAGTCAGCTTGCGCTACGGCGTCAACGATTTCGGCAGCACTATGCTCGAAGAAAACGTCGTCAGCGCCGCCGGCACCAGTCATACCAACGAGATGGGTCTGGACGCCATGGAGCGGCTAATTCGCGATGCTGGCTTTGCGCCGCGGCGGCGCAACACTCGTTACGAGCCGGTGGCCTCACCCTGTCGGATCGACGCTTTGCAAGAGGTTGTCCATTCATGAAGCCGCGCTTGGGCGCGGTCCCGCCGTACCTCAACACGCAGCCCCTCGTCGTTGCCCTCGAACGCGAGCCCGCAACTTTCGCATTGAGTTATTTGGTGCCCTCGCGCTGCGCGAAGGAGTTGGCAGATGGCACTATCGACGTGGGGATCATTCCCGTGATCGAATACGCCCGCAGCGCTCGCCTCTACTGGATTGTCCCCGATATCGCCATTGGTTCACAGGGGCCGGTGGTGACGGTGCGCCTCTTCTGTCGCCGGCCGTTGCCGCAGGTCGAGCGCATAGCTTTGGATACTAGTTCCCGCACTTCAGCGGCTTTGTTGTCCATCCTCCTGCGCGAAAAATTCGCTCTCGATCCGCAATTGATAGAGGCTCCCCCCGATCTAGAGGCCATGTTAGAGTGCGCCGACGCGGCCTTGCTCATCGGCGATCAGGTTTTCCCGCACTTGGATGGGGACGTGGAGAGCTTGGACTTGGGTCGGGAATGGACTGCCATGACCGGTTTGCCTTTTGTGTTTGCCTTTTGGGCCGGCCATCAGCAGGCGCTCACACCTGCCCATGTCCAACAATTGCAGCGGGCCAAAGATCAGGGGGTATGTCAAGTGCCGTCTATTGCCGCAGCGTACAGCCGAGAATGCGGCGGCTCGGCCGAGTTCTACGAACGCTACCTGACCCATCACATCCGCTTTGATTTGGATGAGGCCGCCCAAGCTGGTTTGCAGTTGTTCTACCAACTGGCTCACCGCCACGGCCTGATCGACGCGGTGCCCCCGCTGCGCTTTTATCCAGCGGTCTGACCTAGGCCGCCCTTGTCGAGGAAGGTCGAGATGGCTCCCTTGCAGGCCATTGCGGTGTACGGCCGCATGATCAAATTCTCCCACAGTGTCTTTGCTCTGCCTTTTGCTTTTAGCGGTGCTTTGTTGGCTGCGATGCACGCTGGTATCACTCCTGCTCAGATTGGCTGGATTGCGCTGGCGATGGTAGGGGCGCGCAGCGCGGCGATGGGTTTTAATCGTCTCGTTGACCGCCACCTCGACGCGGCCAATCCCCGCACTCAAAACCGCGAACTGCCGCGAGGCGTGGTCTCGCCGCAAGCTGTGGGGGTGTTCGTGGTTCTGTCCGCCTTGGCCTTGGTCTTGGCGGCTTATCAGCTCAATCCTTTGTGCTTTTATCTGTCGCCGCTGGTTTTGGCCGTGCTCTTGTTCTACTCGCTGACCAAGCGCTTCACTTGGGCCTCTCACTTGGTTTTAGGGCTGAGTTTGGGCGGGGCACCGCTGGGGGCTTGGATTGCGGTCACTGGTGGTTTTGATCTCATACCGCTGCTGCTCTGCTTAGGGGTGCTGGTTTGGGTGGCTGGTTTTGACATCATCTACGCCTGCCAGGATCACGCCTTTGACGTCCGGGCCGGACTCCATTCTATCCCGGTCCGCTTCGGTATTGCCCGCGCTCTGCACATTGCCCGCGTTTTGCACCTGTTGTTCGTGGTGCTGCTGATTGTCGTGGGCCGGATGGCTGGCTTGAGTTTTTTGTACTGGTTGGGGGTAGTAGTGGTAGCTGGGTTGCTGGTGTACGAGCACCGGCTGGTGCGGGCCGACGACCTGTCCCGCATGAGCACGGCCTTTATGACGGTCAACAGCACGGTCAGCCTGATCTACTTTGCCGCGATTTTGGCCGATCTGCTCGTCTTTGGCGAGGGGGAATTGCTGCGTTTTTGATTGGGGATATGGCTGCGAGTTGCCTAGGTGCTAGACAATCACTAAGTAATTGAAAGCCTGTTCGTTTCTTTTTTGTCCGACATGGCAGAATACGAACACCTTCTGCTGAATGCGGTCGTGGTTGACTCGTTATGCTTGAACGCACAGGCTGATACCAAGTCAACATGAGCGGAGCAATCGCAATGCCAGATTTTACAGAACAAGAGTTGCTGCAAATCATCGTAGCTGGCGAAACCGACCGCGTTGAGTTCAAGGAGTCTTTGTCTGGCGGCAACGCCACTAGAATCAGGGAAACTATCTGCGCTTTTGCCAATGATTTGGCTGGACACGAAGAACCCGGTCTCGTCTTCGTCGGAGTGAAGGACGATGGAATGATAGGCACTCTATCGGTTACAGATCAGTTGCTTCGTCAGTTGGCCGATATGAAAACCGATGGCAATATTGTACCTCCGCCCTCGCTAACGGTGGAGAAGCATAGGCTGCAAGGCAAGGAAGTTGCGGTGATCACAGTGCAACCTTCTAACTCGCCTCCAGTTCGCTTTAAGGGTGCTATCCATGTCCGTACCGGCCCTCGCCGTGGCATCGCCACATCTCAGGACGAAAGGATCCTCAACGAAAAGCGGCGACACGGAGATCGCCCTTTCGACCTCCAGCCTGTCTCTTTTGCTACCTTGAGCGATCTCGACCTGTTCCAGTTCGAGCATGAATACTTGCCACAGGCTTTTGACCGCGAAATTCTGGAAGCTAACGAACGCAGTCTCGAAGAACGGTTGGCCGCGGCCAAGATGATTGTCTCTGCTGACGACCCTGTGCCTACCGTTTTGGGGATACTCGTACTGGGCAAACGGACGCTGGATCATCTACCAGGAGCGTACCTTCAATTCTTAAGACTTGACGGCAATGAAGTAACAGACCCCATATCCGATGAGGAAGCAATCAGCGGAACCATTACAGACGTACTGCGCCGCCTCGACGAGAAGCTGAACGGACACAACCGGACAGCAGTTGACTTTACATCGGGACCAATCGAGAGGCGAGTCAGTACGTATCCGATTTCAGCGATCCAGCAAATCGCTCGCAATGCAGTCATGCACCGATCATACGAGGGGAACTACGCTCCCACCCGAGTTTACTGGTACGACAACCGCATAGAAATACTGAGTCCCGGGGGGGTGTTCGGTTCGGTAACAGTAGATAATTTCGGTAGATCTGGCATAACGTCGTACCGCAATCCCAATGTCGCCGAGGCGATGAGAAATTTGGGATTCGTGCAACGCTATGGTATAGGCATTCCATTGGCCAATCGACTCCTTCGACAAGCCGGGCACCCTGAAATGGAATTCAATGTTGATATGAACAACGTTCAAGTCACAATACTGTCTTGCAAGGACGATCAGACATGACCGTTCCCGTTTTGACTTTCTTCAACAATAAGGGGGGTGTCGGCAAGACCTCACTTGTCTATCATCTGGCGTGGATGTTGTTCGACAGTGGTTATCGGGTGCTGGCCTGCGACCTCGATCCACAGGCGAATCTTACCGCTGCATTTCTGGATGAAGATCAGTTGGAAAAGCTATGGGATGAAGACAACGAAGCATCTGCGAAGACTATCCTGCAATGCGTCCGACCTCTGACGAGAGTTGGCGACATCAAAAACCCGACGCTCGCTGAGATTACATCTACGCTGTGTCTGATTCCGGGAGACTTGGCGCTGGCCGGATTTGAAGATACTCTGTCATCAGAATGGCCTAACGCATTGGGTTCTAGCGAGCTGTACCGTCCCTTCCGCATTTTGACTTCCTTCTCGACCGTCATGCAGTCTGGGGCCGCACAGATGGACGCCTCAATCATCTTGGCCGACGTCGGCCCCAATCTTGGTGCGATCAATCGTTCCGCGCTGATTGCCAGTGATTACATCATCGTTCCGCTAGGTGCTGACCTGTTTTCGCTCCAAGGTCTGCGCAATCTCGGCCCGACGCTGAATCGGTGGCGACGAGATTGGCAGCGGCGAAGGGATCACTGGGCGCAACCAGACTTTCCATTGCCAAATGGGGACATGCAGCCCGTCGGCTATGTAGTGCAACAGCACAGCGTCCGTCTGAATCGCCCCGTGATGGCGTATGACAAATGGGTCAATCGAATGCCGGAAGAATACGCCCGCAACCTGTGCGACGATAACGAAGGACCGTACCCCGAGACACCATCACAGGATAAAGAACACGCCCTCGCTACCGTCAAGCACTACCGAAGCTTGGTGCCGATGGCTCAGGAAGCGCGCAAGCCCATTTTTCACCTCACCACGGCCGATGGTGCCATTGGTAGCCATGCCGCCGCGGCAAAAGACGCACACCAGGATTTTAGGGATTTGGCGAAGAAGATCATACAAAGAATCAATCTCGGGAATCCGTGACCTCTCCGAACGATGATACGGGGGGATTGAGGCTATCTGGGAGTATCTGGACGACCTTGAAGACTTGCATCTTGCCGAACAACGACTGAAGGATATTCACGAGGGAAAATCTCAGATCGTGCCTCTTGAGAAAGTCATGAAAGAGCATGGCTTGGCAGATTGAGTTTGCCAAGGACGCCGAGCGCGAATTGAGAAGAATAGATCGACAAGCGGCAATGAAAAGGAGATGGACTCGTGATCAAGTCAACTCTAACCGATAAATGGCAAACCACCATCCCGGCCGAAGTTCGCAAGGCACTCCACCTCAAGCCTCGGCAGCAGCTCATCTATGAGTTGACTGACGGTGCCGTTTTGGTGAAGCCCCAGCTCGAAACGCTCAAGGATCTATATGGCTGTCTTGCAGATGGCAAACCTTCTGCGTCCAAATCCGAGGAACGAGAGATAGCACGCAAAGCAAGATTCCACGAGAAGTGTGCGCCATGAGTCTGCCCATCGTTCTCGCCCACGGCATCGTCCCCTTTGATGCGCTCTACCGGCCGCTCCTCCAAGCGGGGCTGCGCAAGTTCCTGCGCCCGCCCGACAAATGTGACTACTTTAGCGGGGTCGCCAGCCACCTCAAAAACCACGGCTACACCGTCTTCGCCCCCCGCGTCCCCTTCGCCGCCGATGTGCATAAGCGCGCCCAAGTCCTGAAGCACCGCGTCGAAGTCATCCTCGAATACACCGGAGCCGACCGAGTCCATGTGATCGCCCACAGCATGGGCGGCCTCGACGCCCGCCACATGATCGTCGATTTCAACATGGCCGACCGCGTCGCGACGCTGACGACCATTGGCACGCCGCACTGCGGCACCTCCTTCGCCGACGTCGGCCTTGCCAAAGCGGACTGGCTGATCGGCTTCACCGGCACCTTCGGCCTCAACATCGAGGGCTTCCGCGACCTCAGTACCAAAGCCACTGCCGCCTTCAACGAGCGTGCGCTGAACGCCGAGGCGCGAAACCCCGTCCGCTATACCACCTACGCCGCCCACCAATGCTATGCGCGGATATTTATCCCGCTGAAGCTGTCTTGGAAAATCATCGCCGAGCGCGAAGGGGCCAACGACGGGCTGGTGCCCTTGACCTCGGCCGCTTGGACCGACAAGTTGGGATCGAAGGTCGTGCGTCAAGAAGCCTTTCCCGTCCCCGCCGACCACCTCAACGAGTTGGCTTGGTGGGAGCCGTGCGAATTGCGCGCTCCCCGGCAAGCGAGAAAGCCCTTCAAGACCAAAATTCGCGACGCCTACCTCAAAATGGTTCGCGACGCCGAGCGGCCAACCAGCGCATAGAGAGGCTTAGATTTGCCCCTCAAACATGAATTCTTTCCGCAACAATCGCCTACGCGACCATGAAACACCTCTGAGCACGGTGTGGCTACTCAACGACATCGCCGAGTCGAGGGGCAAACAGGAGCTATTCACGCGCCAGTCTCCACAAGCCCTCAAAGCACTCCGCGACACGGCGGTCATTCAGAGTGCTGGGACGAGGTCCAGATGCCCGCTGGCGTTTTATCGGGAATAAGGGTAGTAACGCTTGAGTAAGGGTAGTAATAAGGGTATTAACTGAAATCCCGGCTGCGAGTTGCCCAGATGTTATATTAAATGACGGACCACGCATCTAATTCCTAACCAAGAGAATCCATGACAACCCTGTTCGTCACCGGCGGTGCCGGCTTCATCGGCTCCAATTTCATTCGCTACTGGCTATCGACCTATCCTGACGACCGCATCGTCAACTACGACCTGCTCACCTACGCCGGCAACTTGGCCAGCCTGCAGGACGTGGAAGAAAACTACGGCGACCGCTACACCTTTGTCCGCGGCGATATTCAGAATGCCGATCTTACCCGACATCTTTTCGAAGTCCACCGCCCCGACTACGTGGTCAACTTTGCGGCGGAATCGCACAACAGCTTGGCCATTGTCAATCCCTCGGCCTTTTTCCAGACCAATGTCGTGGGTACGCAAAAGCTGTTGCAGGCCGCAGCCGATGCCCAAGTGCCGCGCTTCCACCACATTTCTACCTGCGAAGTGTACGGCGACCTGGCCCTCGACTCGGACGAGTCCTTCAGTGAGGAATCGCCCTACCGGCCGCGCACTCCGTACAACGCGGCCAAGGCCGCCGCCGACCTAGCCGTGCGCGCTTATGGCCACACCTTTGGCCTGCCCGTGACGCTGTCGAACTGCTCCAACAACTTTGGCCCCTATCAATTCCCGGAGAAAGTCATCCCCTTCTTCTTCGTCCGCCTGCTCACCGGCCAGAAGATGCCGCTGTACAAATCCAGCCAGAACCGTCGCGAGTGGCTCCATGTCGATGACCACTGCCGGGCCATCGACCTAGTGCTGAAAAAGGGCGAGATCGGCGAGACGTACAACGTTGGCAGCGGCATTGAAAAAGATGTCGAAACCATCGCCGACCTGATCCTCGACGCCTTGGGGATGAACGCTGAGCACAAAACCTATGTCGACGACCGGCCCGGCCACGACCGCCGCTATCTACTCGATTCGAGCAAAATCCGCACTCAACTAGGCTGGGAACCGCAAGTCGATTTTGCCCAGAGCTTCCGCGATACGGTTCACTGGTACCGCGACAACGAAGCTTGGTGGCGTCCCCTGCTGAAGAAAATCCAAGTCCGCGAAGAGGGCTGGTAGGACTGAACCAGAAAATAACGAGGTAGTATGAGTACTGATTCCTTTGCAGAAATCGTCGGCGAGACCGACGATGAAATCTATCAAGTCCGCACACGCGCTCCTGGCCCCAGCGGCAAGCTGCCGCTGACCATAGAGCAAGTAGTAGAAGCGCCGAGCGGCCACATCTTTGGCTATAGCCAGAACGCAGGGATGGGCTGGAACCCCGACGAGTTAGGCCGGGGAGAATTCCTCATCGTCAGCACGCAGGGCGGCATCCGCGCCCCGGACGGTCGGCCGATCGCGCTGGGCTATCACACTGGCCACTGGGAGATCGGCCTGCTGATGGAAGCCGCGGCCGAGGAAATCCACCGCCGGGGCGGCATTCCCTTTGCCGCGTATTGCTCGGACCCGTGCGATGGTCGCACGCAGGGCACAACGGGCATGTTCGACAGTCTGCCGTACCGCAACGACGCGGCCGTGATCCTGCGCCGCTTGATCCGCTCGTTGCCAACGCGGCGCGGCGTGATGGGCGTGGGCACCTGCGATAAGGGATTGCCGGCAGTCCTCATCGCCTTAGCGGGTACGCCGGATCTGCCGGTCATTGTCGTGCCTGGCGGGGTGACGCTGCCACCGGAAGAGGGCGAGGACGCGGGCAAGATCCAGTCGGCGGGGTCGCGGCTGGCGCAGGGCGAGATGGATATCGACGACTTTCAGGTGCTCGGCTGCCGCGCCTGTGCCACGCCGGGGGGTGGATGCCAGTTTTTGGGGACTGCGGCCACGACCCAAGTTGTGGGCGAGGCGATGGGGCTGTCGCTGCCGCATTCGGCGCTGGCTCCTTCGGGAGAAGCGGTCTGGCACGATATGGCCGTGCGCTCGGCGCGGGCGCTGATGGCACTGGAGGCCGCGGGTATTCGCTCGCAGGAGTTGGTCACTGATCAGGCGCTGCACAACGCCATGGTCGTCCACGCGGCTTTTGGCGGTTCGACGAACTTGATCCTGCACGTGCCGGCTATTGCCCATGCGGCTGGGCGGAAGCGGCCAGAAGTAGAGGATTGGGACCGGATCAACCGCGAGGTGCCGCGCTTGGTCGATGTGCTGCCCAACGGCCCTGAGTTCCACGTTACCGTGCGCGCCTTTTTGGCTGGTGGGGTGCCGGAGGTCATGTTGCACCTGCGCCGCTTGGGACTGCTGGAGGAGGGGGTGATGACGGTTACGGGCCGCACGCTGGGCGAAAATCTCGACTGGTGGGAGGAGGCACCGCGCCGTCACCGCTTCCGCGAGGAACTGCAAAGGCTAGACGGGGTGGATCCAGACGACGTGATAATGGACGCTGATCGCGCCCGCTCTAAGGGGCTGACCAGCACCATCTGCTTTCCGGTCGGCAACATCTCGCCTGAGGGAGCGGTCGTCAAGAGCACGGCCATTGACGCTTCCCTGCTTGACGCGCAAGGGATCTATCGGCACACGGGACCGGCGAAGGTTTTTACCACCGAACGCGACACCATTGCCGCGATCAAGGACGGCGGGATTTCGCCGGGCGACGTGCTGGTGATGATTAGCTGTGGGCCGATGGGCACGGGGATGGAGGAAGTGGCGCAGGTTACGATTGCGCTTAAATACACGGATATTGGCAAGCGCGTGGCCCTGCTTACGGACGCGCGGTTTTCGGGGTTTTCCTCTGGTCCTTGCATCGGGCACATCGGCCCGGAGGCCTTGGCTGGCGGGCCGATCGGCAAGCTGCGAGACGGCGACTTGATCGCCATTGAAATCGATTGCCACAACCTGCGCGGACGCATCGACTTGGTCGGCTGCGGAGGAGAAGAGTTCGGCGCAGAGGAAGGCCAGCGGGTGCTAACCGAGCGCACCTTGCGCCCCGACCTTGCGCCCGAAGCAGAACTGCCCGACGACACTAAGCTGTGGGCGGCGCTGCAAAACGTCGGTGGCGGCACTTGGGGTGGTTGCGTCTATGACGTGGACGCGATTGTCGCCACGCTCGAAGCGGGCCGTGAGGCCCTAAAGGAGACGTCGTGAGCGGCAAGCAGATCGTCGTCGGCATCACCGGGGCCAGTGGCGCGCTCTACGCTGGCCGCCTGCTGCGCGCCTTGCTGATCGGCGGGCACCACGTGCATTTGGTTCTGTCCAAATACGGGCGCTACCTGCTCGTCGAAGAGTTGGGTTTCCGTCCCGACAAGGAGAGCCTGCGCGAATTTATAACGCGGTGCTATGGGGAGGAGACCCAAGCCGGTGAATTGCGCGAGTACAATGCCAGCGACCTAGCGGCTCCCATCGCTAGTGGTTCGGTATCCATTGACGGTATGGTGGTGGTGCCTTGTTCGGTTAAGACGCTGTCGGGCATAGCTCGCGGGGCGTCTGCGAGCCTGATTGAACGAGCGGCCGATGTCAGCCTCAAGGAGCGGCGACCGCTGGTGCTGGTGGTGCGCGAGACTCCGCTCAACCTGATTCAGTTGCGCAATATGACGGCAGCGGCCGAGGCCGGGGCCATCATTCTGCCAGCCATGCCAGCCTTCTACCAAAAGCCGCAGACCTTTGACGATTTGGGCGATTTTATTGCCGGCCGCGTCTGCAACGTGCTGCGGATTGAACACCAGCTCTTCCCGCCTTGGCAGGGCCCGGAAGGGAAAAAGTAACCCTACATCAGCGACGTTAGCTGGGCGCGGAACAACGCGCGCGGCAGCATGCCTTCGATCCGACGGCCTTCCTCTTTGGCGATGGCGCGACAGACGGTCCACGGCCCAAAGCGGCAGAAGATTTCGCCTTTGAGGCCCGTGGGCGGGTCGCAGTAGAGTGGATGACCCTCAAACAAGTCCTGTAGTTGAGTCCAGTTCAACTCGATGCTGGGCCCCTGCATGAGATGCCCCCACAGAGCGACGGTTTGTTGACTTAGGTAGTGGTAGCCTTTGTGGAGGCGGGCCACCTTCATGCCGCTGCGGACGAAGTAAGGCAGATGCTCTTGGAGCGCTGGGCCGAGCGCTGGTTGTCGGCACAGGTGGCGGGTACTAACGGTGAATATCTGGTCCGAAGGACAGGGCAGGGTGCCGCTCCACCGATCTTCGATGGCGCGCCGGGACTTGGCGGCGGTGGACTCGGTCGCCGAGGTATCCCAAGCAGGGGCGTCTCCGAGGCTTGGCGTCGATGCGCGCTTGGAAAGGCGAGCCACAAAAGCCCCTTCGGTGTCATGGTGGTGGGGCCAGACGCGGACGCAGCGGGCGAACTCGGCTGGGAATTGGGCGGCCAATGCATCCGGCAGTGGCGGTCCTTCGAATTCTGCGATGGGGAGGATCGCAACGTCTTCCTTATAGCGGCGCAACAGCCCGAGGAGCACTTCTTCGTTTTCCTCCAGCGAGAGCGAGCACGTCGAGTACACCAAGGTGCCGCCGGGGCGCAGCATCTGGTAGGCAGCGCGCAAGAGGCCCTTCTGTTGCTGCGCGAGGTGCTGGGCGTCTTGCGGCGACCAGTAGGTGAGCATGTTCTTGTCTTTGCGCACGATGCCGTCGCCTGAGCACGGTGCATCGACGAGGATGCGGTCAAAAAAGTTGGGAAAGTAGCGCGCCAGCATGGTCCCCGGAGCTTGGGTCAAGACGTGATTGGCCACCCCACAGCGCTCCAAATTGCCCACGAGGGCGGGCATGCGCTTGCGCTGGGGTTCATTGGCTAGCAGCAAGCCGCTGTTTTGCATGCGCGCGGCAATCTGGGTGGCCTTGCCGCCTGGGGCGGAGCACAGGTCGAGGACGCGCTCGCCGGGTTGGGGGGCCAAGACCTCGACGGCTAGCATGGGGGCCTTGGCTTGGACGTAATACGCGCCCATGGCGTGTTCGATAGTCTGGCCGAGGCTTGTGTCTCTTTCCGGCAAGGCGAAGCCATCGCTGCACCAAGGCACGTTTTGGCCGCGCTGGTCTAGGTAGGGCCGGACGTGTTGCGCTTGGGCTTGGAGTGCGTTCAAGCGCAGCGAAGCTGGGGGGGGCGTGTGCGAGCACTGATAAAAGGCCGTGCGCTCTTCGTCGTTGGGCAGCAGGCGACCGAGGTACTGGAGCAGGGCCTGTAATTTGTCCGGGTCGTACGCTTTGCGCGTAGGTGGGGTTGTCTGTTTATTCATCGGGCAGCTTTCAGCAATTAGGAATTACGAATTGGGGCGGGGGTATTTTTAATTCCTAATTCCTAATTCTTAAATATAACCCATACAGCAAAGGGCATGGGCGTCGCACGTTGTTTTATCGTCAGCGATCTGCATCTCGGATCGGCTTACTTTTACCATCGCCACTTTTCTTCTTGGCTGGATGCCTTGCCCCAAGGGGTACCGCTCGTGCTCAACGGCGACGTCATAGATAGGCCGGGCCAAGCCCTGCCCGATGCCCATCGGGCCGTGCTGGAGCGCCTCGTGAATGAGTCGCAATCCCGGCCCGTAATCTGGGTGTATGGCAACCGCGATGCCCAATTCAAGCCGGCTGAGCCGGGGCAGATTCGCTTCGTCGATAGCTGGCGACTTGACCAACGGCTGCTCGTAATTCACGGCCATCGACTCGACCGGCTGATGCCTCGGCACGCGGCGTTCAAGTGGGCCTTCCGCCGCTTGCACCGTTGTCGCATCTGGCTCGGCGGGCGCGATGCCCACGTGGCCGAATACGCCAAGAAATGGCCTTTGCTCTACCGGGTGCTCAACGAACACGTGGCGCGCAACGCTCTGCGCGTGGCGCAGCAGGAGGGGGTTGAAGCGGTGGTCTGCGGGCACACGCACGCGGCCATGGCGATTGAGCGGCAGGGCCGGCGCTATTTCAACACCGGTGCTTGGACCGAAAAACCCCTCCACTTTCTCGAAGTAGCCTCGGACCGCATGGCCCTACATACATACGAGGACGACTGGGACTGTGATTAATATGATTAATGTGATTAAATGGATGGTCTTGTTGGTGGCGGCCCTGCCGGCCAACGCGGAAGAAGGGGGTTTCACTTGGCCGCTGCGCCTGGCACCGGCCCTGACTTCCACCTTCGGCGAATCGCGCTCCCGCGCCTTCCACGCCGGCATAGACCTCAAGACTTGGGGCGAGACCGGCCACCCCGTCCAGGCCCTAGCTGACGGCTATATCTGGCGCGTGCGCACCTCGCCTTGGGGCTATGGCCGTGCTCTGTACCAGAAATTGGCCGATGGCCGCACAGTGGTCTATGCTCATTTAGAGGACTTTGCCGCGCCCATGGCCGAGTTCGTGCAGCAAGCACAGCAGCAGCGCGGACGCTACAGCGTGGATTTGTATTTCAAGGATGGGGAGATTCCAGTGCTCGGCGGTGCGGTCATCGCTTGGAGCGGCGAGAGCGGGGCCGGCCCTCCCCATTTGCACCTGGAGCTGCGCGACGCAAATAATGTGGCGATCAATCCCCTCTTGCACGGGTTCGCCATCGCCGATACGATCGCGCCGACCTTGCAGCGCGTGGCCATCACGCCGCATGGTCGCAATGCCCAAGTCGAGGGAGGGCACGATCCCTATGTGCTGAATTTGCGCTGGCAGCCGAGCCGGGGGGAGTTCGTCGGGGTGCGGCCCGTGCAAGTACTCGGCCCGGTGAGCATTAGCGCGTTGATGTACGATCGCGCCGATGCGGCTCCTAACAAGCTCGCCCCATATCGCGCATCTTTGCACATCGACGGCGAGCTGGTTTTTGCCGCGCGCTACGAGCAGGTCAGATACGGAGATATGCACCAGATGTATTTGGACCGGCCGCTGGCTGCTTTTAAGGGCGGGATAGGCCGCTTTTACAACTTGTGTCGCCTGCCGGGCAATCGCCTCGAATTCTACGAGGGGCCTAGCGATGGCATCCTAAACTTGGCCAAGGGGCGGCACGAAGCTGTAGTCGTTGTCGCGGATGTCAATGGCAACGAGAGCCGAGCGCGCTTCGGGTTGATGGTTGCTGAACCGCCAGTCATTGCCGGGGCGCGGATTGCGGCGGCAGCGAATGGGACCTTTATCGAGGCGCGGATGACTGATGCGGACAACCGGCTCGTGGAAGTAGAATTGGCCAGTTCTCGCGATGGCAAAAACTGGCGGCGCGTAGATCGGCGGCAGAGCCGTCCCGGCCCGCTCAAGTGGCAGATCCACCGGAACGCTTCCTATTGGCGGATCCAGGCGCGGGATCCGGCGGGTGCCGCAGCCTTTGCCGTTTGTCGCCTGCCCGACGACGGGGCCGCTGCGCCGCCCTTTGCCCTAGAGCGCCGCTCCCACCCGGATTTCGTGGAACTTGTGATGCGCTATGAACAAGTGCCTAGCGCTACGCCCTTAGTTCGCGTTGATACCGTTAATATTAGCCCCCGCCAGACCGGCTTGCGCGAGTTCCGAGTCGCCGTGCCGCTCGATCCGAATGATCCGGCAGCGGGGACGGTTTTGCTGCGGACGCCAAAGGGAGCCGTGCAAAAGGTCGTCCTCGACCGGCAGCTCGTGCAGCCGGGTGCCGCAGCCAAGCTGACCTATGCCAACGGCGCGGTCGAATTGGGTTTTGCTGCAGAGAGCGCGTACGCGCCGTTTTTTCCGCAGGTCGTGACTTTTGAGCCACGCGTGCCTGCTTCGCTAGTCGCGGCCGGGTCGGCTTTTGCCTTGGGGCCTGACGTTAGCTTTGACCGCAAGGTCGCGCTGCGCTTGCGCTACGACCGGGGAACGCTGCCGCCGGAGAAGCTGGGCATCTACCGAGAGGTCGCCGCTGAAAAGTGGTCGCTGGTGAGCAATGAATGGGATGCTGTGGGTAAGCAGATGGTGGCGCGGGTGCGGCGCTTGGGACGCTATGCGCTGTTGGCCGACTTGGAACCCCCTGAGATCAGCAGGTTGCAGCCCGCTGAGGGAGCCGTCGTTGGCCCGCGCCCAGAAATTCGCGGCTCAGTGCGCGACCAAGGCGCGGGCATTGGGCGGGAAACAGACATTGAGTTTGAACTCGACGGAAGTCTGCTGATCGCCGAATACGATCCAGAAGCCGGGCGCGTGTACGGACATTTGCTAGAAGACTTGTCGCCGGGTGCGCACCGTATAGTGCTGAGGGTGCGGGATATGAGCGGCAACCAAGCTGAGATGTACTCGGAATTTACCGTGCGCTAGCGCAGCGGCACGGGGGCACCGGCTTGGCGCAGCGACGCCTGCGCAGCCTCTAAAACGCGCACCACGCGCAGGCCGTCGCGGCCATCGCTGCGGGGTGTTTGGCCGGTGCGCACGCACTCGACGAAATGCTGGCACTCCAGCTTGAGCGGCTCGGCCATTTGCAGCCGCGGAATGACGACATCGCCAAAGCGCAGCGCAATGGAGTCGCCGTACGAGTCGTATTGCGGCCGCTCGGCCGATTTGTCGTAGATACGCACTTTTTCCGTGCTTTCCACATCGTCAAAGACCGCCATCTTGCGGCTGCCGACCACGGTCAGGCGGCGGATGCGATGCGGATCGAGCCAAGAAAGCTGCATCTGTGCCATCTTGCCATCGGCAAAGTGCAAATTGGCAAAGACCACGTCTTCGATGTCGGGTTGTAAATAGCACTCGCCGCGGGCGCTGACGGCATCCGGCTCTTGGCCGAGCAGGTACAGGATGACCGATATGTCGTGTGGTGCCAAGCTCCACAAGGCGTTTTCATCGCTGCGGACAATGCCCAAGTTGACGCGCTGGGAGTACAGATAATACAAGTCGCCTAGCGCGCCTTCCCGCACCAAATCATGTAGCATGTGTACGGCTGGGTGGTATTTCAGCAGGTGTCCGACCATCAGCACTCGATCCCGCTCGGCGGCTAGTTCGACCAAGTGGGCCGACGTGGCGGCGTCGAGGGTCATGGGCTTTTCGACGTACACGTGCTTGCCTCGCTCTAGGGCGCGGCGGGTCAATTCGTAGTGCTCGGCGGCCGGGACGGCCAATACTACGGCGTCGAGCGCGTCGTCGCCGAGTACTACGTCGTAATTGGCGGTGATAGGGACTTCCGGGTATTGGCGCTGGATGGCGCTGCGGATTTCTGCGCTGGCGTCGCAGACTTGGCGCAGATGGATGTCGGGTAGGTCGTGGAAGACGCGCACTAGGTTTTTGCCCCAATACCCAGCGCCGACGCAGGCGATTTGGACGCGGCTCATGTACGCTGGAAATAATTGCCGATGTCGGCGGCTAGGCTGGCCAAGGCTTGGCTGCCCTCGGTTTGGGGATGCGTCTTTACGACCGGCTCTCCCGCGTCGGCTTGGCTGCGGACGAGCGGGTCGAGTGGAATTTCACCTAGATAGGGAATGTCCAAGCGGTTGGCCGTGGCGCGGCCCCCTCCGGCTCCGAAAATGGGGTCGGCATGGCCGCAGTTGTCGCAGCGGAAATAGCTCATGTTCTCGACCAAGCCGACGATGGGCACCTCGGTCTGGCGAAACATCTCGACGCCGCGGCGCACGTCTTCGAGGGCAATGGCCGAGGGCGTGGTGACGATCAAGGCCGCAGTCAAGGGCGCTACTTGGGTCAGCGTAATTTGCACGTCCCCGGTTCCAGGGGGTAGGTCTACGAGTAGCAAATCGAGCTCGCCCCAAGTGATGTTGAAGAGGAATTGGTGCATCATTTTGGCCAGCATGGGGCCGCGCCACACGACCGGGGTGCCCGCAGCGATTAGCAACCCCATGGAAATGGCTTTGAGGCCGTGCGCGGACAAGGGCTGGATGCGGCCGTCTGTTGCAGTCGGCCGATCTTCTAAACCGAGTAAGCCCGGGATGTTGGGTCCGTAAATATCGGCGTCGAGCAAGCCGACTCGTAGCCCTTGGTGTGCTAGGCTCACGGCCAAGTTGGCGCAGAGAGTGGACTTGCCAACGCCGCCCTTGCCGCTGGCTATGGCCAGTGTATCTTTAATACCGGGAATGGGTTGGCGGTTGTGGGTTTGTGGGGCGTTCACTGGAGTTCTCGCTGCGTAGTGGAAAATTTGAAGTATAGAGGAAAGACCTCCTCGCGGCAAGGGGAGTTACAAAGGAGCTAGCTATGTATAGGATCGCGCTTTTGGCGGTCGTTTTGGCCCCCTTGGGTTGCACGAATGTCAACCAGATGCACAAGCTCTATCAGGAGGGCGACCATTCGCAGTTAGATCGGATTATGGAGATTGTCTCCCGCCAGGATTACCCCTATGCCACGCGGCGCAAGGCCGCGCGCATCTTAGGCGAAATCGGCGACCCTCGCGCCGTGCCAGTGCTGAAAATGGCGCTCCAAGACTACGACCAGCGCACTACGCTCAAGCAGGACGCGCTGCTCGCTTTGGGCACCATTGGCGACCAGAGCGCGGCCTTGGATATAGGAAGGCTGCTCAATTATTCGCTCAATACGGCCGACTCCGAATTGCGGATGGCCGCCATTGAAGCGCTCGGGCAGATGGGGGGGACCAAGGCGGCTGAAATTTTGGTCAATGCCCTCGACTACTACGACGTACTCACCCTGCGCTCTGAGCAGCGAACCCGCCGGGGGGTGTTCACCGGCGAGGAGCTATCCCCTTACTTCCCCTATGGACAGACGCACCCCGACTCCACGGACGATCCGCGGCGCTATCCAAACGTGGGATTGGACCCCTTTGGGGAGGGGGGCCAACCCCGGGTGAGCATGTTCGGTACGCCCATCGAGCCTACGCAGATGGAATACGACCCCACGCCCGAGGAGCGCATCCTAACCCATCAGGCGCTTACAGCAGTAGGAGCAGATGCCATTCCAGCGATTGAAAATCATCTAGATAGCCTGCGCGTGCCCCGCCCGACCTTGCGCAAGGAGCTACTGGCCATAATAAGCGAAATCACAGGTGCTCCGCCGGCGGTAGAAGCCGACTCGACGACCTCCGACCTGTGAGTTGACAAGGGTACCCCTAGCGCATATAATAGGGCGATTCTATCCGAAAAATCACCGAGATACGCGCTAGGCCCGCCCTGTTGAAAGCGGGATACGCAGACGCTTGGTTCGCCTGGCTACAAGTATAATTCGAGGTTTTCACCCATTATGGAACGCGATATCGGTCCGATCCTCGGCGATTGGAAATACGCCCCAGGCGAGTTGAGTGTGCGCAAGATACGAGGCGGTAATGGCAGCGCCAAGCTCCAAATCCGCATGGATCTGGGCTTGATGCAGCTAGAGTGGCGGGGGCGTCCCGACGCGCTCCGTCCGCACGGCTATGTGTCGCTGTTGGACTACTACTGCCAGAAGCGACGCGAGTGGGAGGAAGCGCATGGCCCGGGTACCTTTAGCCTCTCGCACGAGGATTGTTACGAGCTGGCCCAAGAGGCCATGAAATACTACTGGCGGCGGATCGGTTTTTTTGAACTGAAGGAATACGAGCGGGCCGAAGAGGATGCCGTGCACAACCTCGCCATCCTCGACTTGTGCTACGAATACGCCGAAGAGGACGAGGATCGTCAGTTAGCCGAACAATACCGAGTCTTTGTCACGGCGCATCGGGTACAGGCGCGGGCGCTGGCCTGTCTAGAGGCCGAAAACTACGCCGAGACCCTAACCGAAATCCGCCGGGGTATCGTTGAGATCGAGGAATTCCTCGCCAAGATTGGTCAATTAGATCACCTCGATGAGTGCCCTGAGTTGCTCTTTTTGCGCGAGTGGGAAGGCGAGGTGGAGAGCACCCGGCCGCTTACGCTACGCGAGCGGCTGACGGCTGATTTACAGGCCGCGGTCGAGGCTGAGCGATTCGAGTTGGCCGCTTCGCTCAGGGACCGCTTGCGTTCGCTCGAGACCGAGCAAGCCGGTAGGTCGCCTTGAAAGAGCGCTTGCTGCCGAGGGGTGGGCCGAGGGCAGCTATCTCTCGGCCCTTCTACTTTGCCCTGTTCTCATTGTTAAGTGCTTGCGGGCAAATGGCCCCTAAGACGACGCCCAATGAGCCAACGGTTCAGATAATCCAAGAACAGCCACCTGTAGTAGGCGACAACCTGCTCGATCTGCAGTTGTTTAGGCCAGGCACTGGTTCTCGCCTGCTGATAGCTTTGATGGAGTGGGAAACCCCTTCGGGCGATCAGCGCGTGGTTGAGCACCGATTGCAGGTACCACACGGCCGTCTCGTGCGCTATGCGCTGCCGTATCGGTTGGAAGAGGCCGGCATACACCGCGCGGCCCTGCGGCTGTACGATCCAGAGCACGACGCGCCCATCCATGCTGTCGAAGAGTTGCGCCTGTTTGCTCGGCCCGCTTGGGAGCTTTCGGGCGATCGCTCGTATTATACCGTAGAGGATGAGATTCGCTTCCGGCTGCGGCGCAATCGCCACGGTGATACGACTATCCCCGCGACGGTCGAGTTGCGGCGCGGCGTCGAGGTCTTAGATCGCGTGGATGTAAACATGGTCGGCCAGGAGGTCTCTGGGGCCTTTGCCGCATACGACTTGCCCGAGGGGCGTTATTGGCTGACGGCGCGGTGGGAGGACCCGGTCGGCGGGGCCGATTCGCTGACTGTGCTCTGCGAGAAGTTTGCACCAGCCGCACGGGAAGTGAAAATCGACTTGTTCAGCCAGTCCTTGCTCGTCGATGGCGAGCCTTTTTTCCCCATCGGTCTGTACTGGCTGCGGGCCGAGGACTTGGGGCCGATGCGGCGCTTGTACTTCAACTCTGGGGATTACTACTACAAGCTGCGCGGGGAAGAGGTAGCCTCGCTAATGGACGCGGCAGCCGTAGAGGGGATGCAGATACTCCTAGAGCTGACCGAGTACGCCCGGCGGGAACCCGAGCCGGATTATCGGGCCATTGCCGCCCTCGTCGAACGCTATCGCCAGCATCCGGCGCTGTTGGCGTGGTATCTAGTTGACGAGCCAGCCGAGACCAAGATGGCCCCTGCGTCTGCCTTGGCGATGTACGAGTTGATCCGGGAACTCGATCCGTATCATCCGGTCTATTTAGTCAACAACCGGTCGCACACATACGCCGCATACTCGGACGCCAGCGATATTCTGGCCATAGACGTCTATCCGATCCCCAACTACTCCATCACCCAAGTGGGCGACTATATGCAGCAGGCGCGCTGGACCTCGCTAGAGCGAAAGCCCGTCTGGTTGATCGCCCAGGCCTTTGGCGGCGTGGAGCACTGGGCGCGCTCGCCGACGGCGGGTGAATTGCGGAACATGGTTTACCAAGGGCTAGTCGGAGGGGCCAAGGGCGTGTTGTTTTATCGCTATTGCCAAGAGAACGAACGCCACATCCAGCCCTTGGCCCTGTGGCGAGAAGTGCAGCGCCTCGCGGCCGAGCTTGCCGAATTAGGGCCGGTGCTCTTACAGGAGGAGCACGGCTTGGAGGCACAACCAGCTAGTGGCGAGATTGAAGTGGCGATCAAAGAATACAACCGCGATTTTTACGTATTTGCCGTCAATGTCGCCGAAGATCCGCGACAGCTTGATTTGCGCTTAGAAGGCTTGCCGCCTATGGGAAAGGCCGAGGTGCTCTACGGGCAGGCGGTCCCGGCGTTGGCCAACGGGCGGCTCGCCGCAGAGTTGGAGCCATTGGGCACGGCGGTTTTTCGCTTGCAGACGGCGGGCATTTGAACAGGTAATCCACTGGCTTTGGAGCCGGTTAAAGGGGAGGAAACTATGGCCAAAAAAATGGCCCTCAACAAGCGAGATCGAGAGAAGATAAAGAAGATGCTCTTGGTGCGTCGCGCTGAATTGCTCAGCGACCTAGACGGCACCGAGCATGAGATTGACGAGTTGCAAGATCCCAAGGCCGATGATCTCGATCGAGCGGTCGAGGCCGGGGCCATGGAGCTTTTGGTGGCGCTGGGTGATACCGAGCGCCGCGAGCTGGAGGAAGTCGTGCTGGCGCTTGAGAAGCTAGACAGCACGACGTACGGCAAGTGCGAGGCCTGCCTCGAAAAGCCCTTAAACCTGTGCGCGACCTGTCCGTTTATTCCCAAGCCGCGCTTGGAGGCCCTGCCCACGGCGCGGCTGTGCGTGTCCTGTCAGGAGGCCGAGGAGCAGAACCAGATTCCGTCCTACACCCGGCTGCGCCCGCGGCGGATGTTTGGCGAGGACATGGAGGAATTCTCGCATCCGCTGATGGATTCAGAAGACGACAAATAGGCTCTCAATCCACGCGTTATTTGAGCCGAGCTAAGGGCGGCCCAAGCCTGTGTTGAGCAACTTGGGCCGCCTTTGTGTTTAGATCGGGATTGGGAGGCTAAGGAGCCAGTTCTTTGAGCTCGGCCATGGTGGCGAGCCGCACGTTTTTGAGCTGGCGTTGGTAGCCTATGACCGCAGCTAAAGCATTGATCCGAGCCTGCGTCAAATTGCCTTGGGCTTGGAGCAATTGCTGGCTGTCAGCCAAGCCGAGTTCAAAGCGGCTCTGCTCGACGTCGTAGGTGCGCTGGGCAAATTCGAGGGCGGCTTGGCGCAGGTCGATCTGGCGCTCGGCCTCGTGGACACGGCGCGTGGCGTCGCGAACTTGCTGGATGATTTGGCGGCGCTGCTGCTCGCGGCCGAGACGGCTTTGCTCCAAGGCGATGCGCGCTTGGCTGACGTTGGCCTGCCGCTGGCCGCTGTCGATCAGCGGCAGAGTTATCTGTAGATCAACTCCCCACCGATTGCGCTCGAAATTGTCGCTGACATCACCAATTTCGCTGCCGCGTCCCTGCATGCTGACATTGGCACCGAAGGTTGCGTTAATGCCGTTGCGGCGACGGGTCTCCGCTAGATTCAACGCACTGAGTTCTTCGAAAATCTCGGCTCGTTTCATGTCGGTGCGGCGCGCCAAGCCGAGTTCAAGGGCGCGTTGGGCGTCGATGGGGTGAATCTCGTACTGGACCTCGGTGTCGATTTCGAGCGGTGCCCATACATCGAGTCCGAGGGTTTCGCGGAGCAGGTCACGGCGCGATTCGATATTGGTTTGGGCTTGGTCGTACGTGGCTTCGGCCTGCAGCATCTCCACCTGTAGGCGCAGAGCTTCCACTTCGGCGATGAGGCCGACTTCAAATTTTCGTTGAGCCAGCTCCAAATTGGCGCGCGACTGCGCTAGGCGCTGTTCTTCTATTTCGAGTTCGCGGACGCTCTGCACTAAATTGTAGTAATCGTCGATGACTTGGCCCTCTAGCTGGAGCCGCTGGCGGTCGAAGTTGAGGCGTGCACTTTGCAGACTGTGCTCGGCGCGCTTGAGTGCGATCTCCTCGCTGGGCTGGCCGAGTATGTCGCGCTCAAAGTCGAGGCGTGTCGAACCCAAATAGTCGAGGAAGTTTTCGTTGGCGAGGCGATTGGACGAGAAGTCGCGGCGCAGGGCCGTAGTGGTCAGGGTGAATTGGCCGAGGTAGTGCAGGCGCTGGGCCATGCGCAGGTTGCCCAAGTAAGAGTACTCGGTCTGCTCGACGCGGATTCGGTCGGTGGCGGCGATGTTTTCTTGGGTATCGCGCAGTTCGGTGAGGCTGGGGGCGGTGACGTTGGCATTCATGTTGAAGCCAAAGGGCGCACGCGCCGCCGTCAGTTGGACGCGGCTGTTGTCTAGGGTTTGTTGGTCCCTTTGGTGTTGCAAGTTGTTTTGCATGGCCAAGTCGATGCACTCTTGCAGCGAGAGTACCTCGGCTGTAGAGCAGGTGGCGGCGGTTAGCAAACTGACTAGTGCCCATTGGTATTTCATCACGGAGTCCCTACTTGATTGAATGACGAATGAGATGCAGCGGTTGCCTGTAATTATACGATACGCGTTTTACTATCGCCAACCGCATCGCGCGTGGGTTGCGCCAATTTTTCGGCAGCGAGTTTTATATTTAAATTCTAAGTACACGATAGTAATCCACTGGACGTTAGGCATGGGAGGGCTGAGATGCTTCGACTCCGCTTTGCTCCGCTCAGCATGACCGGTGATGACACCCCTGTTGTCATGCTGTCTCATACCGCTCTACTGTTGTGTACCTTTAATAGACTTAATCCTATTGCGAATCTAAAGGAGCAATGCCATGACCACTCTCACTTCGCAAGAGTTGGCGTACGAAAAAACCGCTGCTGACCTCGCGGTCAAAATTTTTGCCGATGGAGCCGACCGCGAGAGCATGTTGGCGAGTTATGCCAATCCGCTAGTCTCTGGATTTACGACCAATCCCACCTTGATGCGCCAAGCGGGCGTCACCGACTATCGGGCCTTTGCCCACGACCTCGTCGCGGCCATTCCCGACCGCCACATTTCTTTTGAGGTCTTTTCAGACGAGTTCGACGACATGGAGCGCCAAGCCCGCGAGATCGCCACTTGGGGCGAAAACGTGTACGCCAAAATTCCCGTCAGCAACACCAAAGGCGAGGTCAGCTACGACTTGGTCCATCGGCTGTCTCACGCCGGGGTCAAGGTCAACGTCACGGCGATCTTTCTGCTCGACCAAGTGCGGGAAGTGGCGGCTGCGGTCGAGGGCGGGGCACCGTGCTGCGTGTCGGTTTTTGCCGGCCGCATCGCCGACGCCGGACTAGACTACATGCCGGTCATGGCCGAATCGGTCGAGCTGCTCGCGTCCAATCCCCAAGCCGAACTCATCTGGGCCAGCCCGCGCGAGGTGTACAATGTCGTTCAAGCCGACAGCATCGGCTGCCACATCATCACCTGCACCAGCGACATCATCAAAAAGCTGCCGACTTTGGGCAAGGAAATGGGGCAGTTCTCGCTAGAAACCGTGCAGATATTTTACGCGGATGCCACGGCTGCCGGCTACAGCCTATAAGCGCGGCGGATGAGTTACACCCAACAGTACTTGGCAGCGGCGGCTCAAGTCATTGAGCAGCTAGATCGCAATGCGATCGAAGCGATAGTCCAACTCGTCGTTGAGACCCGTCGGCGCGGGGGGCGGCTCTTTATCCTTGGCGTGGGAGGCAGCGCGGGCAATGCGAGCCACGCGGTCAACGACTTTCGCAAGATCGCTGGTATTGAGTCCTACGCACCCACGGACAACGTCTCGGAGTTGACGGCGCGCATCAACGACGAGGGTTGGGATACGGCCTTTGCCAAGTGGCTGGAGGGCAGCCGTTTAAACGAAAAGGATCTGATCTTGGTCTTGTCCGTCGGCGGCGGCCATCGCCCGCTGAATACCAGCGTCAACTTGGTTGTAGCCCTGGAGTACGCCAAAGAGGTCGGAGCCAAAATCTGCGGCATCGTGGGGCGGGATGGCGGATTTACGGCCCAAGTTGCCGATGCCTGTGCGATTGTGCCCACGGTCGCGCCGGATGTGGTCACGCCGCTGACGGAATCCTTCCAAGCCGTTATATGGCATTTAATTGTCTCGCACCCTGAGGTACAAGTGGAGCGCACTAGGTGGTAAGTGCGCTCGCGCCATTCACAACGAAAGGTTGAATATGTTTGCGGTCTCCCGAGACCTGCGCCAGTTTTTGCATCGCTACATTCCAGACCTAGAAGAGGAGATGTTCTCGTTCCTCGAGGTGCGCGAACCCGAGGACTTTCTATATCGGCTGATGCGCGACTACCCGGAGCGCGGCGGCAAGCGATTCCGCCCGGCGCTGGTACTCTTGGCGTGCCAAGCCTGCGGCGGCGATGTGAAGAAAGCCATGCGGACTGCGGTGGCCTTTGAGATGTTTCAGTCGTTTGCCGTGGTCCACGACGATATTGAAGACGATTCCGAGATGCGGCGCGGCAAGCCCTGTTTGCACAAGCTGCATGGTATCCCATTGACCATCAACGTCGGCGATGCCCTGTACGCCAAGGTCTTTGAGATCCTCAACGCGAACCGCGAGGTGTTGGGGGCGGATGTCGCGCTCGATTTGATCGACGAGATGATTCGCGGCTCGTGCGAGACGTTTGAGGGGCAGGCATACGACGTGGGTTGGATTCGCCAGCGCTACATTCCCAGCGAGGGCGAGTTTATGACCATGTTGCGCAAAAAGACTGGGTGGTACACGGGCCGAGGGCCGTGTACGGCCGGGGCGATTATCGCGGGGGCCGAGATGGAGTTGCGAACTCGTATCGGCGACTTTGGCGAATCCATGGCCATCGCGTTTCAACTCCGCGACGACCTGCTGAACTTGAGCTCTTCCGACCAAGACGCCGGCTCTGCGCCCGGGGTTACTTCCGGGGCCTACGGCAAGGAACGGGGTGGGGATATTGCGGAAGGGAAGCGGACCTTGATTATCATCGACCTATTGGGCAAATGCAACGCGGCGGAGCGCGAGCAAGTGCTGGCGATCTTGCACCAAGAGCGGCACCTCAACACAGCCGCCGAAATTGAGCGGGTCATCGCCTTGGTCGAGCACTACGAATGCGACCGCTACGTCGAGGGTGTGTGCCAGCAGAAGGTCGCAGAGAGCTTGACGCACCTCGAGAAACTCCCGGCCAACCCCGCGCGCGATATGTTGGGAGAAATGCTGGATTTTTTGGTCCGGCGAGCGTTTTAGAGCGTTCTCAAAACCCTTGGGCAACTGTCGCATGGCGGTAGGGTATCCGCAGATGAACGCAGATGAGGGAAGATGTTGTTCGGGGCCTTTAGTCCACCACTGGATTTTCCAGATAAGCCAAAAGCAATCGCGCTGTGTTGACGATGCCGTCCCACGCGCAGATTTCGTACCCGTGCGTGTTGTCGCCTGGGTAGCCAATCAGCGCAGCGCGCGCAATAGCGCCGGACGTTTTGGCAATCGACGAGTCGCTGGAATACGAAGTGAGAACGGTCGTTTGGATGTTGAACCCGCAGGCAGCGGCTAGGGCGTCAAAGCGCTCGATGATGCGCGCGTCGTACAGGCCGCGAGTGTCGCGGACGCCGATGATGGGATCGCCGCTGTTGGCCGTGCCGTATTCGGCGGCCGCGGGTGCAATGTCAACGGCAACGGCTGTGTCAACCGGCAGCCGCCCGAGCGCGTAGATCGCGCCGTGCCCGCCAATTTCTTCGCTGGAACTGGCCACTAGATATACGTCTTGGGCCGGTCGGTTCTCCCGCAAATGCAAGCCCACTTCGAGCATGGCCGCCAAGCCAGCGCGGCAATCGAGATTGTAGCCGCAGACGCAATCGCCCAGACGCCAGAGCGTCTTGTGTTTGCCGGCGATGACGACGCGAGTGCCGGCGCGGACCCCGCGCTGGGCCAACTCCTCGACCGCGAGCCTCGTTTCAATCCACATCTGTTCCCACTTGAGTGGTTGGCCGTCTTTGAGCCGTCCCGCTGGACTTTCTGTGGAGACGTGCTTGGCTCCGGTGGAGAGCACGCCCGGGCAGAGGCCGTCCCGCGTCAGGATTTCCACTGGACTTTCACCTAGTGCCCACGGGTGCAAACCGCCCAAGGGCTGCACCCTGATTTTGCCGTCGGAGTCAATGCGCTTGACGATGAGGGCGATCTCGTCCTTGTGGGCGATGGCTGCTACGGGCTGGTCGTGGCTTTGGCCCTTGATGTGGATGATGATGTTATCGGCCGCGTCCTGCCAGACGGCATCGCCGATGGGGGCGGCGAGCTCGTTGACGAGAGCGTCCATAGCGGATTCTGCGCCCGAGGGCGCGTGCGCGGCGAGCAGTTGCTCGACAAAGCCGTAGAGGCGTTGGGTATCAATGGTCATGGCGTGCTCCTAATGGAAGGTGAACGAAAATAATTAGGAGCACGCCGCTGGGCAATGAATGCCTCTACGGGGAACTGAAAAAGAGATTAGGCCGGAGCGGCGAGCGATCCAATCACTTCTTCGGCCAGCCCGCGCAAGGTCTTTTGTAGCCGCAGGCGGCCTCGGTTGACGCGCGATTTGACCGTGCCTACAGGACAGTTGATGATCTTGGCGATTTCTTCGTATGAGAGCCCGTTCATATCGCGGAGGAGCACGGCGGCGCGAAATTCTGTGGGCAGCTCCTCGATGGCATCGACGACGAGGGATTTGACGCGGTTGCCGTCGGCCTGTTCGCCGGGGAGGGGATCCTTGGCGGCTGGCTCGTAAAAGGCGGTGGTCTGGTCGTCGTCACTGGGGCTGATGGGAATCCAATGCCAGCGCTTGCGGCGGCGCAATTCGGTCTTGGCTAGGTTGCCGGCAATGGTGTAGAGCCAAGTGGAAACCTGTTCGATGGCTGGGTACTGGTGGCTGTGGCGCAGGCAGCGGAGAAAGGTCTCTTGGACGATGTCCTCGGCCGTTTCTCTGTCGCCGACAAAGCGATAGACAAAGTTGTACAGGGGGGTGCGGTAGCGTTTGACTAGCACACTGAGATGGCCTTGGTCTTCAGCGGCCCGCAGCAAAATTTCCCTATCCGTGAGTTCATTTGTCGCTACCATGGTTACCGCTCCTTTCTGGTGCAGTGCGCTTCAATTCAAGCGATTATCGTTGTGGCTATGCGTATAACAACAGCAAGAATCGTGCCATTACGTATTAAGGGGAAAAGGCGCGTTTTATCGCCCGTTTTTAGGGATTTTTGGCAACAAAAAGCCTCAGATATTTGAATATCCTCAGATTTCTGAGGCGCATCTTTTGACAGGTACAGGGGCAAGCGGTAGATTTCGCACCGTGTAAATTCGCTCGCGTAATTGCTAAAAATGGAGTGCTTTAGTGCAAGAGTTGGCTACGCGCTTGGAGGCCTTGTGCCAAGCCAAGGGGGCAGAAAAATTCTCGGCTGAAGAGATAGTTGAGCTGTTGGCAGATGGTGAAGAGGTAGATTGGATCGTCGATCAAGTGCTGCCGACGGCGGCTGAGGCCGACCGCAGCGAAATGAGCCAAGTACTGGCCGAAATCGCCGCTGCGGTGGCACCTAGTCCCGACGCGGATACAGACGACGAAGAACCTGCTGTGGAGGAGGAGTTGGACTTGGCCCAACTCCAGCAGGCCCTACCGCCCGGAGTTGACGTGCAGCAAGTCGAGGAAATGCTGCGCTCGCCTCAGGGGGCTATGCTGGCCGATTTTAGTGCCTTTTGCCAAGAGCGCGGATTCGACGGCGAGCCGGATGAAGCGGAGATGAGGGAATTGCACGAGGAGTGGTTGCAGACGCCGCGTCCTGCGCTAGAAGGCGAAAAACCGGCCGCCGTGCTGGACGGAGGTCGGCTCTTTCCCGGCAAGGTAGAGACCTTTCGCCGCGAAACCCCCAAGGTCGGCCGCAACGACCCGTGTCCCTGCGGCAGTGGCAAGAAGTTCAAAAGATGCTGCGGCAAGGCCGCTTGAGATGGCCCAGATTCGCCCCTCTACGGTTATTGAAGGCGTCTATATAGTCGAGCTACAGTCGCACGGCGATGAGCGGGGCCGCTTTACCGAGGTGTACCGCAAGGAGTGGTTTCCCCAGCGCGGCTGGGACGCTTTGCAGTGGAGCCGCTCGGAGTCGCAACAGGGCGTGCTGCGCGGCTTGCACTATCACCACCGCCAAGTTGACTACTGGCACTGCGGCATGGGTGCGCTGCGCGTCGGGCTGCTCGATCTGCGCCGCAGTTCGCCGACTCGTGGGCAGGGGCAGATGATCGAATTAGATCAAGAGGTATTGCGGGGTGTCTTTATTCCGGCGGGGGTAGCGCATGGCTTTTACGCCGTCACCGACGCGATGCTTTTTTACTTGGTCGATTTTTACTACGACGGCACGGATGAGTGGGGCGTGGCTTGGGATGATCCCGATGTGGGGTTGGACTGGGGCATTGAGGGGGTGCCGATTCTCTCGCCGCGAGACCAGAATAACCCACGGCTGCGGGATATTCCCGCCGAAGATTTGCCGAGCTAGGATAGTCGTTGGGCAGCCGAGGCATTGGTATCCTTGTTGCAAGTTACGTAGGAATTCACCCTGCTTAATCCAATACGTGATGAGGTGACATGGGAGTGGACGGAAACCTCCTATGTACCTTATTATTAAATAGATAGTTTAAAGCAAATAAACCTGTTTTTTTAGGTAAAACTCCCCTGAATTGGCTCCCCTTGCCAGTCGATGTGAACACACAGTTACAAAGGAGTTTACCGAATGATTGCGGAGACGAGCACAGTAGTTTATCGAGCCATTAGCTTGGGTGCAGGAGCACAGAGCTCAGTCCTAGCACTTCTCTTGTCTCGGTCTGACCCTCGCTTAGTAGAACTTGGGTATCCCAAGCCAGACGTCGCCATATTCGCCGATACCGGATGGGAGCCAGACTATGTGTACCGCCACTTGGACTGGCTTGAGGAGCAACTTGAGTATCCGCTGCTCCGAGTGTCAGACGGCGACCTGAAGACCAATTTAAAAAAAGGACGCACGGTATCGGACCACCGCTTTGTCGATGTTCCTTTGTTCATGGTCAATCAGGACGGCAAGAAGGGTATGCTGAGACGACAATGTACCAACCACTACAAGATCAGACCTATCTATAGGCGGATCAGAGAACTTGCTGGTGGACAGCGTGGCCGGCCATTCCCGAAGGGTAAACATGCCGAAATGTGGCTTGGAATTTCAACAGACGAAGTAGGCCGCATGAAGCCAAGCAGGGAATCTTGGGTCGAGCATCGCTGGCCGCTCGTAGACCTCGGCATGTCGCGCCGCGATTGCGTCGAGTGGTTTTCTGCTGAGTATCCAGGTCGCCACTTGCCTCGATCTGCCTGTGTTATATGCCCATATCGGTCCGATGAACATTGGCTTGAACTGAAGCGGTCGGAACCAGCCAGTTATGACGAAGCCGTGGAGTTCGATCGATGGCTCCGAAAAAGCAGAGAGACGCCCGTACGCAAGCTGCTAGATGGTCGTCCATACCTACACTCTGCCCGCCGCCCCCTCGCCAGTGTCATAGAGGAACGGGAGACGGAAGGCGCGAATGGGGTCAACAACTTCAATAATGAGTGCGAGGGTCTCTGCGGTGTCTGAAACGGAGGCAGTAACGGTTAGTCCTAGATATCCGTTATATCCCTACCAGCGGCAGGTGCTAGCTGACATCGTCCGTGCCCTCTCATCTCCTGAGCGTCGAGCTGTCGCTCACCTTCCTACCGGTGCTGGAAAGACCCGAATCGCATCCCACACAGCCTGTCATTTGCTCAACGAGAAAGACACCGATGACTCCCTTGTCATCTGGTTGGCGGCTACAGAAGAACTTTGCGAACAGGCAGCAGACCAACTCTCAGAGGCTTGGACTTGTCTGGGACGGCGCGATGTCTGCATTCACCGATACTGGGGGAGTCGGTCGCTTGATCTAAGGCGTCTCCCATCTGGGTTTCTGGTGACAGGTCTTGCTAAATTGCGCTCCGCTGCATGCCAAGATAACACACTTCTTGCACACCTTGCACAATACGTTGCTGCCATCATCTTTGACGAGGCCCATCAAGCAGTTGCGAAAACCTACTCCTTTATAACTGAGCAGCTATGCAGTAGAAGGCCGCCACTTCTCGGCCTTACGGCCACACCGGGGCGTACCGCGGATCTTACGGACGCAGATTATCGACTTGCTAGTATGTTCAATCACAAAAAGGTTTCGATTGATCCGCGAGGGTACGACAACCCCGTTACTTATCTGATCCAGAACCGCTATCTAGCCGATCCACGTTTTGTGCCTATTAGCTTCGACTCTGACAGTGCAATCGCTGATCCTCAACCCGGCATGGATTACAGCAGGGATGATCTCGACAACTTAGGCCGCAACTATGAACGCACACTCAAGATCGCCGAACTTGCAGAGGGCGCGGCTGCGCGTCATCCTCGTACCATTGTGTTTTGTCCTTCGGTGGAAAGTGCTCAGGAGTGCGACATACTCCTTCGAGCCAAAGGGGTTGTATCTAACGTCATTACCGCGAATACCTCCAGTGAAGATCGTCGGGCGATCATCGACTTTTTCAGAGGAGATAGCAGGAAGCACATCGTGTTACTCAACTACGGAGTGCTTACCGCCGGTTTCGATGCGCCCCGTACCCGATGTGTCATCATCGCTCGCCCTACTATATCGCTGGTACTCTACTCGCAAATGGCTGGCCGAGCGATGCGCGGTCCTAGGGCTGGTGGAAATTCAAAAGCTGAGATACTCACCGTTGCTGACACAAACCTCCCGGGGTTTGGGTCTGTGACTGATGCCTTCACAAATTGGGAGGATCTATGGTCAACCAACTCGACGAACTAAAAAATGCTGATCGCAGCCTATTTCCAGGGAATTTCACTATAAGGGCTCTTAGGGACAGTCGGTATCACAATACTGCCTATGCCATTGCCGAACTCATTGACAATTCGATAGAAGCAAATGCTGGACATATCGACCTCCTCTGCATGGAACAGCCTCAGAGTGTAGGGGCACAGACCCGGCGGAGAGTTTCTGGAGTAGCTGTACTAGACGATGGCGATGGGATGGACGTGCGAACTCTTCTTGACGCCCTCAAATTTGGTGGGGGAACCCGTCATAACTCGGACAGAGGTGTAGGAAAATACGGAATGGGTCTCCCAACCTCGTCAATGTCGCAATGCAAAAGAGTGGATGTATGGACGTGGCAGGACGGTTTGGATTCGGTATGGCACTCCAGCATCGACGCTGACGACATTGAGCAAGGGATCCATGAGGTTCCCATTCCCGATCAAGAGACGCCTATACCCGAGGTATGGAGACAGGCAGGCAGCGATGAGATATATGAACATTCCTCAGGTACGCTTGTCGTCTGGACCAAACTGGACAAGATTCAGTGGAGAACCGGCAGCACTATCCTCAGACACACAGCACGGGAGGTTGGGCGGATCCATCGGCACTGGATTGATGCGGAGATGACAAGAATACGAGTCGGCTTTTTTCTCAATAACCGCCCCACCGAAATTGAGGACGAGGATTATATCGTCTCAAACGATCCCCTCTACCTGATGAGTCCTTCGTCTACTCCTGAGCCTTGGAATAACGAACCGATGTTTAGCGAGTGGACCAAGAAAGAGTATACGCATATCGTGGAGGGTAAAGAGGTCACTATTGAGGTGAAGTATTCAATCGTTAAGCCTGAAGCCTTGCAGACGAACATGGTCACACAGAATCCCGGTGCTGAAAAGCATGGTACACACGCCAGACACAACATCGGCGTATCGGTTATTCGAGAAGACAGGGAGATTGTCCTTGAAGACGCCTTCCTCAGAGAAGGTGGCAGTGCTGAGAATCCACAGAATCGCTGGTGGGGTTGTGAAGTACATTTTCGTCGCAGTTGTGATGAGTTGTTTGGCGTAGATCACAACAAGCAGATGGCTGCGAACTTCACATATGCTGCGAAGGGGCTCGCTCGTGACGACCGTCCCAATCAGGTAATACTAGACGAGATGGGAATCGACGACGACATCATCTATACCATAGTAGGGGATATCCGAGACCAAACGCGCGCCATGATGGGGCAAATCAGACAAATGTATGCACAGAGACGAGACACCCAGAATGGCGGCGGAAGGAGAAGTCCCGAAAAGAAAGCCGCGAAGACTGCCACTGAGGCAGACCGAGACGCTATAGCAGCCGGTAAAGAGACACCGACTGAGACTGATAGAGACCGTGAGCAGATTCCACCCCAAGAGCGAGAGGCGCGCCTTGCGGAACAGTTCATTGCGGCTGGTCAGGCTGCTAAAGGTGCCCAGCAACTCGCGGAGCTATTGGTACAGGAAGACCTCTCGTACCAATTCAACTCGATCCAGCTTGACGGATATCAGATTTTTAATGTGCGCTCGAACCAAGGAGTCCTGCACATCAACCTCAATACCGATCACCCGATCTATGATCTCCTCAAGCACATTGAAGACGACCTTCCAGAAGATGTCGACGAGAATGACCCTGCGTTCCAAGCCAGCGTCGCGATTAGATTATTGCTGTCGTCGTGGGCTCGGATGGAGGACCAGACCGAATCACGAGAGGAGCGAACTCGTATTCAGGACATTTCCATGAACTGGGGTCGTCAGGTAGACAAGGCCATCAGTCAACTGCGTGATAGAGATGGATAGGAATGTACGGGCGGATAGGAGACATGTTGAGCAGTGTCTGTTCAGGTGCCGAACATCTCATCATTGCAGCACCGTACATCAAAGTTGACGCTCTTACTAAAGTTCTGGCCGACATTAGTCCAGCAGCATCCCTCATCTGTATCACGAGATGGAATTTACACGACTTTGCAGCAGGTGTATCCGACACCGAATGCCGCACTATTGTCACGGAGCGTGGAGGCTCTTTCAGGCTCCACCCCTCACTTCACGCTAAATACTATCGAATCGATGATGTGATCCTTGTTGGGTCTGCAAACCTCACATCTTCCGCAATGGGCTGGTCTCCTCATTCTAATTTGGAGATTCTCTGCCGT
The DNA here is from genome assembly GCA_965116455.1 of Candidatus Latescibacterota bacterium. GTDB lineage: Bacteria > Latescibacterota > UBA2968 > UBA8231 > UBA8231. Next base: position 267,994 of record OZ220690.1, read on the forward strand.
CCAGGAGACGACTTTGACGCGGAGATTTTTCAGCAGTCTCTGTTTGAAGGAGCAAGAGAAATTGGTGATGAGGAATTCGCATATTGGGAATCCATAGCTAAGATTGGCGCTCAAGAGACCAAGAAAGTAACTAGCGCCACTCCTCGACTTGATACTTGGCGACCGGAGACTCGCGATTTTAGACACTTAGAACTCGCCTATCAGGGCAGAGAAGATGAGATAGCTTCATTCGACGAGCAGCAAGCGGCGCAGCGAGACATCCAAGCTCTTCGAATCCCGCTAGACTTAACCGATGAGCAGGTCCGAACTTGGGCATCGTCTTGTCTGCTCTCGGCCCCCTTTACCAATGACGTGATACGGCTACATAGCATGGATACAACAAGCTCCTCCCGCTCGCTCGCCGAGTTCTATAATCTTGAGATCACCAAAGCTCGCAGAGACATGGAAACTGTGCAGAACTGGCTCGCATTCCTCATGCCAGAAACAATGTTCAAAAAACTTCCATAATTACTCAATCGAGAGGACGTCGATCCTCTCGGCACGGAATATTCTACTATAGGAGTTACCAGCTAATGAAATTTGATTTGCTGAAAGCACTCTTAGACACGCAAGCGTTGCGTCTTCCCCCACCGGGCGCGGTGTTTTGGTACACCTCGGGCACGGTAGGCCCCTATTACATCAATACCGAATATCTCTATGGCGGACCGGAACAGGCGCAGCAACTACTCGCCTTCATTGACGAGCGCAAAGAGGACGAGGATTTTCCGCAGCGTTTACAGGAGCGCGTAGAGAAGCAATACGCGGAAGATGCTGTGTATCGCCAGGTCGTCGATGGGTTGGTCGCGCTAGCGCGAGAAAGTGGAGCGCACTTTAACGGCGTATCCGGCGGGGAGCGGCGAGACTGGTTCTTTTCTTTATCAGTGGCCGAGCGGTTGGGGAAGCCGTCGCTGTTGATTTACAAGGATGGGCGCACCTTGGTGTTGGATGGCCAAAAGCTGCGACCAGTACGGGCTAACGACATGGACGTGCTGCACGTGGCCGACTTGGTGACCGAGGCGTCTAGTTACGTGCGCGATTGGATCCCGGCTGTGGCCGCAGGTGGGGGGCGGATAGCGTATGCAGCCAATGTCATCGATCGAGGCCAAGGCGGCCTTGAGACGCTCACAAAGCAAGGCGTTGCGGCCGGAGCGCTCATGCAGATCGACGACCCCCTATTTGACCGCCTACTCGCGATGGAAAAGATCGACGAGGTGTGCCATGCCTTGCTCACCCGTTATCGCCGCAACCCGCACGCGGCCATGCGGGCCTTTCTGCAAAGACATCCCCAAATTGTGCGAGCGGCCCTCAACGGGAACGATGCAAGAGCCGCTGAGCGTGCGCGCTTATTGGTTACTGAAAATCCCTACGCACTCGACAAATCGCTCTGGCAGGATTGATCTACCCCGCTGCCGCCGCTTCCAATTCCTCGCCCTCGACCCGCACTGAAACGAGCTGAGAGACCCCTTCTTCGGGCATGGTGACGCCGTGCAGAGCGTCGGCTTCCGCCATGGTGATCTTGTTGTGCGTCACGACGACGAATTGCGTCTCGCGGGCAAATTCCTTGAGCACGCGCACGAAGCGGTTGATGTTGGCGTCGTCGAGCGGGGCATCGACCTCGTCGAGGATGCAGAACGGGCTGGGCTTGACTTGGTATATGGCAAAGAGCAGAGAGATGGCCGTCAGCGCCCGCTCGCCGCCCGACAGCAGGGTAATGTTTTGCAGGCGCTTGCCGCGGGGGCGGGCGATGATGTCGATTTGGGCCTCTAGGGCGTCGACGTTTTCTTCGAGGCGGAGATCGGCTTCGCCGCCGGGGAAGAAGCGGACAAAGGTTTCTTTGAACTTCTCGCGGATCTGCTCGAAAGACTGGAGGAACATCCGCCGCGCCGTGCGGTCGATCAGGCTGAGGGTCTTCTTCAGGTCCTCGGCGGCGATTACTAGATCGTCGCGCTGTTGGCGGAGAAAGTCGTAGCGCTCCTTTTGTTCTTGGTGTTCTTCCAATACGCCTAGGTGGACTGAACCCAAGCGGTGTAGGGACTGACGCAACTGGTCGATGCGCTGTTGCGTGGCTTCCTCGTCAATGGCTTCGTCGAGAGGCCCCATGGCCGCGACATCGCAGTGATACTCCTCCTGCAGGCGTTCGCGAATGTGCTGGGTCTGTAGCTTCAGCTCGGAGATGCGCACTTCGAGGTTCGTGCGGCGCTCGCGCTGCTCGTTGAGCTGCCGCTGCAAGTGGCTGATGTTTTCCTGCAACTCGCGGTTTTGGGTATTGGCCGCAGCCCAAAGCTGACGGCGTTGGTCTTGCTCGGCGGCCAAGGTCTCGCGGCCTTGGTGTAGCCCCTTGAGTTCGTCTGTTAAGGCAGCGCTGCGTTCACTGCACTCGGCCTGTTGGCGCTCGGCCTCGGTCGCCTCAGCCGCTAGGCGCTCAATGTTGTTGTGCAGGTTGGCGTCGATGTTCTGTAGGCGCTCGGCGTCTCGCTCTAGCCCTTGGACTATTTGGGCGGTGCGGGCGTGTTCTACTTGGAGGGTGTTCAGTGCTTCGCGCCGCTCATGCCGGCGGGTTTCGCTCTGTTTGAGGTCTTCTTCCAAGGCGCTGCTTTCCTCGCTGAGACGAGTGCTCTCGGCCTCGTTGTGGCGCAGGTGCTCGGCTTGTTCGGCGATGCTTTGGTCGAGGGTTTGGCGACGCTTGGCCAAGCTGGTGCTTTCGCTGTGGAGTTGCGCTAGGCGCGTGGAGAGCCGCTCGGCGTCAGCGCGGGCGCGCTGGTACTGGTGGATCTGCTCGCGCTCTTTGGTGCGCCAAGTTTCGGTCTCAGCGGTTAGATCCTCTAGACGTTGCGCGAGCGCGCCGAGTTGCTCGGCGAGTGCGTCGAGCCGGGGGTTGAGGGCTGCGTAGCGGGCTTTTTGGTGGGCGACGAGCGAGCGCAGGGTGCGGATTTCCCGCCCGCGGCCGAGGACTCCCGAATCCTCGGCTTGGCTCTGGCCGCCCGACGCGAGGCCAAAGAGATCGACGGCGTCGCCATCGGGCGTAACGCAGCGCACGTAGGCATCCGGGTAGCGGCGCGTCAGGGCCAACGCGGTTTGTAGGTCATCTACTAAAAAGGTGTTGTGCAAGAGGCTGGCGACCAAAGGGGCGATGGAGGTCTCGGATTGCACGTAGTCCAAGAGCGGACCGCGTAGTCCGGGCATGGGATCTGGGGTCAAAGCCGGGCCGAGGGTGCGAGGAGGAGCCTCTAGCGAGAGAATGCCGACGCGCCCGGAACGCTCTCGGAGATGGGCAATCCCTTTGAGCAGGCCGCTGTCTGAGTCGGCGATCAATGCTTGGAGCGCCTCGCCGAGGGCGACCTCAACTGCGCGGGCGCATTCTGCTTCGACTTCGACTAGATCGCCGAGGACGCCGCGGAAGAGGGCGGCGTGGGGCGATTCGAGCATCAAGGTGCGGACCCCGCTCTGATAGCCTTGGTAGCCGGCGCGGACTTTTTCAAGGACTTGCAGCCGCGCTTGGTTGGCCTCAGCGGCGCGCTGGGCCGCATCGCGTTGTGTGCCGAGTTCGCGGAGGTCCTTTTCGGTTTGGTCGCGGGCGGCGAGGGCCGTGGCGCGCTGTTGCTGGCAGGTGGATAGCTGCTGCCGAGTTTCGGTGAGGGCGGCTTCGGCCGTTTCGGCCGCCTGCAGGGCTTGGTCGCGCTCGGCTGTGGCTGCGTCCTCTTCGCCGCGCATGGCAACCGCGCGTTCGTCGAGCGCGTCGCGCTCGGCCTGTTGGCGCTCGAGTGCGCGGCTTATTTCGCCTCCTTGGCGCAGGTGCTCCATGCGCCCGCGCTGGCGTTGGTCCAGTTCCGTTCGGTAGCTGTTGTATTCCTCTTCGGCTTGGGTGGCGCGCTGCTGGTAGGCTTGCAATTCGCGCTCTATTTGCACAAAAGTCGTGCGCGCTTCGTCGAGGTTCGCGGCATTGTCGCGGCGCTGCTGCTGCACGGCTTCGAGTTGGGTGCTGTAATCGGCGCGCTCGCGGGCCGTGCGTTCGCGGATTTGTTCGGCCGCTTCGCGCCGCTCGCGCACGGCCACGAGGAGCTGCTCGCGCTCGTGGATGGCCTCGATGCGGCGATTGAGTTCAAGGCCCGCTTCCTGCATGGCCTTCTCGGCCTCGGTCAGCGCGAGGCGCGCCTTTTCGAGTTCAGTCTCGCGGCTGGTGAAGCGGGTATTGCCTTCTTCGGCTGCCTTGCTGAGTGCGGCGAATTCGTCTTGCAGCGGAGAGATTTGGGCACTGAGAGCGAAGAAGCGCTGACGCCCCAAGCGCACGTCGAGTTGGTCCAGTTCCTCTTTGAGTTCGCGGTAGCGGCGCGCTCGGCCCACTTGGCGGCCGAGATAGTCAACTTGGCGTTTGACCTCGGTGATGATGTCTTCAATCCGCTGTAGATCGGCTTGAGTGGCGTCTAGGCGATTCCGCGTGGAGCGCCGCCGAACTTTGTACTTGGTGATGCCGGCGGCCTCTTCGAGGATGCGGCGGCGGTTCTCGGTCTTATCGCTGATGATTTCATCGACCATGCCCTGCTCCATTACCGCATAAGCGCCTTGGCCGAGGCCGGTGTCCATGAGCAGGTTGGTGATGTCCAAGAGGCGGCAGGGGATCTTGTTGAGGAGATAATCGCTTTCGCCGGAGCGGAAAAGACGCCGGGTCAGCACGACTTCGGCGAATTCGACGGGCAGCGCGTTGTCGCGGTTTTCAATCGCCAGCGCGACTTCGGCCATGCCGAGGGCCTTGCGCTGGCGAGTGCCGGCAAAGATCACGTCCTCCATGCGCTGACTGCGGAAAGAGCCGGCGCGCTGTTCGCCCAAGACCCAGCGGATGGCCTCTACTACGTTGGACTTGCCACAGCCGTTGGGACCGACGATGGCGGTAATGCCCGGCTCAAAGGGGATGACGATCTTTTGGGCGAAGGATTTAAAGCCAAAAATCTCGAGTTGATTGAGGCGCACGGTCTAGCTCCTGCCGGGCGCTGGGGAGGGGCGCTCCGCTGAGGGAGAGGGTGAGGTGCGGGCGATGCTAAGGGAGTAAGAAACGGCCTGGGGAAAGGCCATGTTTTAAGTACTAAAAAACGAGAAACGCTGTCAAGGCACTTGCCGCTATCAGAAGTCCAGTGCTGAGTCATCGACCGTGGCCGGATCGTCTTCCTTGCCCATGGCGATGATGTGCTCGGCGGTGATCTCTTGGCGGCCTGCGTATCCGGCGTTCAGTTCGTGCCAATAGGCGACCCGGGGTTCGCCGCGCTGCCAACACAACAGGACCCAGCGGCCTTGGTAGGTGGTGGGGAAGTCGAGGAGGCCGCGTTCGAGACCGCCGACCGGAAAGCGGATGCCCTCGGCGGTGATTTCCTCGGCGACGATGCGCTTGATGTCGAGGATTAGGTCGTTGATGCGCTGGCGGTGCTGGTCGAAGGCCTCACGGTCGGGGTTGGTGCTGCGGGTGACCGCTTGGCCCCAGAGCGCGTCGAGAATTTGCAACTGCTGATCGTGGTAGCGGACAGCTCCCTTCTTGACCTCTAGGCGCTGGAGAGTGTCCTCTAGCTGAGGCAGTTTGGCGTTGGCCTCTTCAATTGTAAATGCCTTGCGCGTCATGGGCTTTGCAAGATGAGAATGTTTGCTTGTCTTGTAGCAAAGTATAGGTATTGGGCTACCGCGCTACAAGCCCTTGCGCGACCTTTGGCGATGCGTGATATTTAACACTGTTTTGCGAAGTGAAAGGGGTCGGCGCAGCCAGCCCCGTCTTTTTTTGAGCTAAGTTCAAAGTTCACCTATGGCGGTTACTATAGAAGAGGTCCACGGGGTCGCCGAGTTGGCTCGGTTGCGCTTTTCGCCCGCAGAGGAGGAAAGGCTAGCCGGGGAACTCAACCGCATCTTGCGCTATATGGACAAGCTCAACGAGCTAGACACCACCGGCGTAGAGCCAACGTCTCACGTGCTGTCCCTCGCCAATGCGTTTCGCCGCGACGAGGCAACGCCCTTTCCCGCGACGGCCGAGATCGCCTCAGCGGCCCCGCAGCGACAAGAGGACTACTTCAAGGTTCCGAGAATCATCGATTGACTATTGAGAAGCGGAGACAGGGCACTGTCGCCGCTTCTTTGTTTGGGTAGCTCGAAGGAGCGCGCAACGTGGCCGAAGAATACAAAGGCCCCAAATACGTCGTCGTAACCGGCGGTGTGATAAGCGGCGTGGGCAAGGGCTTGACCACAGCTTCTATCGGCAAGATCCTGCTGCAATACGGGTACAGCACCACAGCCGTTAAGATCGATCCGTACATCAACTACGACGCCGGCACCATGCGGCCCACCGAACACGGCGAGGTGTGGGTGACGGACGACGGCGGCGAAATTGATCAGGATTTGGGCAATTACGAGCGCTTCTTGGGGTTGGACCTGCCGCGTTCCAACAACCTGACCACTGGGCAGATTTACCACACGGTCATCGAGCGCGAGCGCCGCGGCGAGTACCTCGGCGAGACCGTGCAGCCGATCCCGCACATAACGGATGAGATCTCCCGCCGCTTGCAGGAGGCGGGAGAGGGCTACGACATCGTGTTGGTCGAGATCGGCGGCATTGTCGGCGACTACGAAAACGAGCCGTTCCTCTTTGCCGTAAAGACCTTGGAGCGAGACTTGGGTGAGGAGCACTTTGCGCACCTGCTAATCACCTATCTACCCATACCTCCACACGTCGGCGAGATGAAGACCAAGCCCACGCAGCAGGCCATTCGCATGCTCAGCGAGCACGGCATTTTTCCCGACTTCATCGTCTGTCGCGCCGAGACCGCCACCGACGAGGTGCGCAAGAAAAAGATTCAGATCGGGGCCAATGTGCCCTACGATCACATCATTTCGGCCCCGGACTCGGAGACGATCTACAACATCCCGCTGGTTTTGGAAGAAGAGAGGCTCGGCGAGAAGATCCTCAGCCGGCTCGGCTGCGCGCCCAAGAAGACTCCAGACTGGCGGCCTTGGCGGGAATTGGTCAAGCGCAGTCGGCATCCGCGTCAGTGCGTCCGCGTGGCCATGGTCGGCAAATACGTGGTCACGGGGGACTTTCAGCTCACGGACTCGTACATCTCGGTCAATCAGTCGCTGATACACGCTGGCGTGGCATCGGATGCGCGAGTCGAGATCACTTGGATTGACGGCCATCAGTTTGAGCGCGGCGAAATGGAGCTGGCAGAGCTCGATGCATTCGACGGCATCATCGTCCCCGGGGCCTTTGGCGCGGGGGGGGCCGAAGGGGTGATTGCGGCCATTCGCTACGCCCGCGAGCACGACATTCCCTATTTGGGCTTGTGCTACGGCTTACAGCTCGCCGTGGTTGAATACGCCCGCAATGTTGCAGGAATCGCCGAGGCTACTTCCGAAGAGTTCGACGCGGATTCCGAGTGGCAGGTCATCTGCGTCCAAGACACCGAGCAAAAGAGCGCGCTAGAGGAAAATCGCTACGGCGGCAGCATGCGCTTGGGCGCATACGCCGCGGTATTCAAAAGCGACAGCCGCGTCCTCCAGGTTTACGAGGCGTCGGGCCGCCTCGCCGAAGACGCCCGTCGCATCGAGCAATTGCTGGCCAATCCTGATCAAGCGTTCCGCGTTGGTTTAGTCATGCTGGAGCGCGACAAAGTCGCCCTAGAGCGCCACCGCCATCGCTACGAGGTCTCGCCCCGCTTCGTCGAGTTGCTAGAAGAGGAAGGACTGGTCTTTTCGGGTTATCACCGCCGCGTAGATGGCACCCGCTTGATGGAGTTTATCGAGTTGCCAGATCACCGCTTCTTCATCGCCACCCAAGCCCATCCCGAGTTCAAGTCGCGGATGGACAATCCCTCGCCCTTGTTTGCCGGGTTTGTCGAGGCCACGCTGGCTTACCAACAGGAGGTTGCAAGCCATGAGGAGAGGCAGGCGGCGGCCTCCTAGTTCGGTGGGTGGTGCAATCGTCTCAGCGGGCCGCGCTTTCCCAAGGGGAGCGCGGCTTTTTCGCGCCGGGTGCTGCGGGGCTATGCTCTGGGCCTGCGGTGCGGGAGAAGTGCCCGAAGAGCCGCTGCAGATCCCCGAGGTCGATGGGGAAGCATGGGACGCGCACATTGAGATAGGACGCCCCGGCCACCGCATCCAGATCCGCGCCGATTCTCTGCGCGAATTTTCCAAGTCAGAGCAGGTCGTTGCCACCGGCGGCGTAGAGGTTGCATTCCGCGGCAACGAGGCCGTTTCGACGCTGCGGGCCGAGCGCTTGGTTTTAGAGCACAAGCGGGATCGCTTTGGCTTGGCTGGCGGCGTGGTTTTGCGCGCTGGGGACAGTTTAGAGGTACAGGCCGATACTCTGCTGTGGGAAAACGCGCACGAGCAGTTGCGCATTCCGGGTGCGCTGCGGGTGGAGGTCGATGAGGGACGGGAGTGGGGCCGCAATCTGACGAGCAATTTCGCCGTAGATGCGTGGTCCTTGGAAGCCGTCGAGGGCCTCTGGCATGGCCAGGACGGGGCGGTGGTGGAAGTACGCGCCCAGCGCGAGGAAAGTCGCCGCGTCGAGGGCGTGCAAGAGATCACCTACGACACTGTCGAGGTGCGCTACGACGGAGTGCAATTGACCGGACCGCGCGCCACGTTCCTCCCACAGGCCCGTCGCTTCGACATCAGTGGAGGAGTCGAGGGAGCCGACTCGCTGGCGCAGTTTGCAGCCGGCGAGGTCTCGGTGGATGCGGGAAAGCAGCGGCTGGTGGCGCGGGGGGCGGTTCGCTACCGAGAGGATGAGGCCGAGTTGCGGGCCGCAGAGGTAGAGGAGGACCGCCGCGCCGCGCTGTTGCAGGCCCGCGGGGAGCCGGCGACTTTTGTGCAAGGCGAGCGGCAGATTGAGGCACGCCAGTTGGCGTATTTGCGTCCCGAGCGCGAGTTGACAGCGCAGGACGGGGTGGTCTTGCGTGCCGGGAAGCGCGAGTTGACGGCCCAAACTCTCCGCTATAAGCGCGATGGCCAAGTCCATGCCGAGGGCACGATTGCCCTAAAGGCACCCGAGTTGGATGGCTCGCTTACCGGCGATTCGCTGTTCTTCGACTTGGAACAGGAGGCTGGGTGGATGCGGGGCGCGCCCTCGCTGAGCCAGCACGAGCTCGTGCTCGCCGCCCCTGTGCTGCGCTTCGATCTCGTGCAAGGCCAGTTGGCCGGAACCGGCGGTTTTGCGCTGCGCGCCGAAGGGCTAGAGGTTGTAGCCGAGCGCGGTGCATACGAAGCGGATTCAGCGCGGGTGCTGGTGGCCGAGGGCGTGGTGTTGGAAGAACGGGACGGCGAGCGCGACTACCACAGTCGGCTGATGGCCGATTCGATGGTCGTCGCATTGGCGGACAGCCAAGTCGAGTGGATCGCCATACCCGGCCAAGTGAGCGGCCAAATTGAGGTGGGGGACCGCCATAGCTGGATCGAGGGCCGGGGCGGGCAAGTCTTTATGGCCGACGGGGATTTGGAGCGGGTCGAAGTGAGTTCCGAGGCCGATGTGACGCATCGTCGGGCTGAGAACGAAGAGATCAATCGCTTTCGCGGACAGCAGATGACGCTGTACTTTGATGCGGCGGGATTGCGCCGTGCCTTGGTGAAGGGCGCGGCCGAGTTGGTCACGCGGCTGCAAGAGGATGACGAGGTCTCCGTCAACGAGGTCAGCGGAGAAGAGTTGGATATCCGCTTTGCCGAAGGGTCGCTAGCCGAGGTGCGGGTCGGGCCGAAGATCGAAGGTCGCTACTATCCGCCTGCAGAGGAGCCGTAAGGTGGTACTGGAAACGCACGCATTGAGCAAGCGCTACGGGGGCCGGGCGGTCGTCGACGAGGTCAGCATCCGCGTCGAGCGAGGGGAGGTCGTCGGCCTGTTGGGCCCCAATGGCGCGGGTAAGACCACGACCTTTCACAGCATCGTCGGTTTTGCCGCGCCGGACGGGGGCCGCATTTTGCTCGACGATGCGGACATCACCGGGCTGCCGATGTATCGCCGCGCGCAGATAGGCATTGGCTACCTGCCGCAGGAGACCTCTATTTTTCGCAAGCTGAGCGTGGCCGACAACATTCGCGCAGTCTTGGAGGCACGAGGGGTCGATAAAGCGCACATCGCCGCGCGCCAACGGCAGCTACTTACCGAGCTAGACTTGTTAGAGCGCGCCGACCAGCGCGCCGACACGCTTTCGGGGGGCGAGACGCGTCGGGTCGAGATCGCGCGGGCCTTGGCCTGCGAGCCTCGTTACATGCTCCTCGATGAGCCTTTTGCCGGCATTGATCCGCGCACAGTAGAAGACATCCAGAACATCATCGCCGAACTAAGAAGCCGAGGCTTGGGCGTACTGATTACCGATCACAACGTGCAGGAGACTTTGGAAATCGCCGAGCGCGCCTATATCCTAGTAGATGGCAAAATTTTAACGGCGGGCACGGCAGAGGAGCTGATTGCTAACGAGCAGGTGCGGCGAATCTACCTCGGCGAGCGCTTTAGTTGGCGGATTGATCGGTAGGTGCGCCTGTGCTTGCACCTTGACTTTTCCCGCTGCACGGGCTTGTTTTTACAGCTGCTATTAGGATGGATAATTGTTTTATAAGTAATTAATTTACAATAAGTTATTAAATGCTTCGTCCCGAACAAAATACTAGCTTGCGCCTCCAGCAAAAGATGGCACCGCAGCTCATCCAATCGCTGCGGCTGTTGCAGATGTCCACCTTGGATTTGGCGCTGGAGGTCAAGCAGCAGCTCGAGCTCAATCCCTTGCTTGAAGAGGCCGTCGAACTGCGCGAAGAAGAGGAAGAGGAACTGCGCGAGCGGGAGGAGGAGGGGATCAAGGAAGAGGAGGAACTGCCCGCGGACATGGAGGAGGTCGATTGGGACGCGCTGTTGGGCGACCAGTTCGACGCGAGCGCGTACAATAGCGAGCGCACGGAATACGATCCCAATTGGGAGACTGAGCGCGAGCCGCAGGAAAACCGCATCACCGCCATGCCGCCCCTCTTAGAGCACCTGTACCATCAGCTAGGCGAGATTGGCGATTTGGGGCCGGAAGATCGCGCTATCGCCGAGTACATCATCGGCAATATCGATGAGCGCGGTTACGTCGGTTGCTCGCTCGCCGATATTGCCGATGATCTACAAGTGGAAGTAGCTACGGTCGAAAAGGTGCTGCGCGTCATTCAGACGTTCGACCCGCTTGGAGTCGGCGCGCGCGACTTGCGCGAGTGTCTGATGATCCAGTTGAGCCAGCGCGACGACCCGCTCAGCAAGCTGGCTTTGCAGGTGGTGCGCGATCATCTAGAGGACTTGACGCGGCGGCGTCTGCGCGATATAACCCGCGCCTTGGACATCTCTAACGAGAAGCTCAAAGAGGTTTTGCAGGTAATCGAGCGCTTGCAGCCGCATCCGGGTCTGTTGGCCAGCAGCGACTACAACAAGCTCTTGACGCTGGATACTGAGGTCGCGTACATCACGCCTGACTTGGTTATCGAAAAGATTGGCGAGGAGTGGGTCGCGGCGCTGGCCGATGGGTCCATGCCGTCCTTGAGGATCAATTCTGAATACCAGCATCTGCTCAGCAACTCCCGTGGCGATAGCAAGGACGCGGTCAAGGACTACGTGTCTAGGAATCTCAACGACGCCCGCTGGCTCATCAACGCCATCCATCAGCGCCGCACGACCATGCTCAAGGTGGCCAATTACTTATTGCAGGCGCAGTTGCCCTTTTTCGAGGAGGGGCCGACGCGGCTGCGGCCCATGGTTTTGCAGGACGTTGCTGACGCGGTGGGCATGCACGTATCGACGATTAGCCGGGTCAGCAATGGCAAGTACGTGCAGACGCCGCACGGGGTCTTTGAACTGAAGTACTTCTTCGACAACAAGCTCAGCACGGACGAAGGCGAAGACGTGTCCGTGCGCTCGGTGAAGGCGAAAATTTCGCAGCTCGTAGCCGATGAGGACAAGGCCCGGCCGCTTTCGGATCAACAGATTGTCGAGGAGCTGGGCAAGGGCGGGCTGAAAATTGCGCGGCGCACCATAGCCAAATACCGCGATCAGTTAAAAATTCCTGCACAGCGCTACCGGAGAGAGCTGTAAAAGGGCAAACTAGAAATTCGCGTCACCCGTATTTCCTCTTCAACTACAACCCTCGCAGTACCGAACAGTCATCGCAGGTACGTTGCTGCCCCTAGTTGCTGTCGCTCGCTGTGAATTTCCTCGTAAACATCTGACAGATTCCGCCCTTTAGACGGCCAATAATATAGGTAAAGCAATGGACGGCGTAGGCGAGTTCTTTTTCACCGGCAAAACAGCCGGTGAAAAATGGGACTATTGACACAATTCTGATTTTCACTTAATGTATATCCCCATGGACATATCCTACTTGAATTTTGAAGTCGAAATTGATCGGCTGACAGATACTCAGGCTACGGCTTGGGGGTTCCGTCGGGGAGCCAGAGGTACCCACAGCAGTCGCACGATCATGCTCGAAGAGCTATCTCTGCTGCTAGATGCAGTTCCAGGTAATGCTAGCCGTGCGGATTACAATGCTGCCGTGATGGAAGAAAACTGCTTGGGCAAGCGGACGACGGCAAACCGCAAGCACTCTCTGCAACATCTGGTCGAACTTTACGCCCTTGACCCCCGAGTAATTCTGTTTCGGATATTGAAAGACCTCTGGAGCAGTCACGAGGGTAGTCGCCCACTAATAGCCATGTTGCTGGCCCTCGCTCGAGATCCGCTGCTTCGTTCGACCGCATTAGCCGTCATTAATACTCCCCACAGCCACGAGTTTGCTCGACAGTCCATGCTGGACGCCGTTTCCGCAGCAGTCGGTGATCGCTTCGGCGTTGCCACGTTGGACAAGGTGGTGCGCAACGCTTCTTCCTCGTGGACACAATCCGGCCACTTTCGCGGACGAGGCCGCAAGGTAAGGCAGCCGGTGGAAACGACGCCAGCGGCAACCGCCTACGCCCTGTTGTTAGGGTTTGCCGTAGGCCGGCGGGGCCAGCGGCTGTTTGAGTCCCCTTGGGTCGCCATTATGGATGCTGCGCCGGACGAACTTCTGGAGTCCACCAACGCTGCTCGGAGCCGGGGGCTACTCGAACTCAAGCAAGCGGGGTCAATCGTCGAAGTCTCATTTCCGGCGTTCTTTGCCAACTTCACTCAACAAGACCTGAAGGTAATCCATGAGTCGCATTGATACACTGGCGGAACGGTACAAGCGCTATATTGCGTTACCTTGGCAAAAGCACCTATCCGGTGCCCAACGGGTTATCTTTGTGGTCTATGACAAGACAGATGAAAAACGCCTGCGGGTGCGTAAGGAATTATTCGAGATGGCGACCAAGGAAGCAGGCTACGGCTGGATTGAATGCGATCTAACCAACGTCTTCGCTCAGTGGATGGCCAATGCCGAGTACCGCGACAGCTATTTCGAATCACCGGAGGATTTGGAACTCAAGCTGGAATCCGATTTTCTGGAGTATGTGGCCAGGCGCGTAAAGGATGTCCTGACAGCAACCGAGGCCGATGAAAACGCGGTGGTCAGTATCTACGGCGTGGCTTCGCTGTTCGGCTTTGTTCGCGTATCGGAGCTCATGGAGGCGATCGAGCGGGATATTCGAGGGCGCGTGGTGGTGTTTTTCCCTGGGGAATACGAGAACAACAACTATCGATTGATGGATGCTCGGGACGGGTGGAATTATCTCGCAGTTCCGATCACCTTGCACGAGGATAGAGAGGCATACGCGGTATGAAAAATCGGGAAATCTACCAACGGGACCCCAGCGAGATCACGCTGCTGAACAACGGCGTTGCCGCGATGACAGACGCCTTAGACGAGGACGAACGCCGCACCTTGCGTTTTGAGCTTGAGCACTTTGTCTGCGAAGGGGAATATCAGAGGGGTCTCGTCCGCATCCTCGATTCCTATCTCAGCAACCAGGGACAGTCCGAGCAGCCGGCGGCTTGGGTGAGCGGATTCTTTGGCAGCGGTAAATCGCACTTGGCCAAGATGCTACGCTTTCTATGGACCGACTATAAATTCCCGGGAGATGGTGCTAGTGCCCGGGGGCTTGCACGGTTGCCAGACGACGTGACTGAACTGCTGACGGAGCTCGCGACTCTCGGTCGACGTTCCTATGGGCTTCACGCTGCCGCAGGTACGCCCGGTACTGGCACCGGCGACAGCGTGCGGCTCGCGCTGCTCGGCATTGTATTCAAATCCGCGGACCTTCCCGAGAGCTTCCCACAAGCGCAATTCTGCCTCTGGCTCAGGAAAAACAACATTTACGACCAGGTCCGCGCTGCGGTTGAGGCCGGAGACCGTGATTTTCGGCGCGAGTTGAACGATCTCTACGTGAGCCCGCCTATCGCCAGAGCCTTGCTCGCGGCTGATCCCGATTTTGCGGGCAGCGAGAGGGACGCTAGGGCCGCGCTGCGTGCCCAATTCCCAAAACCAAAGGACATCACCACCGATGAATTCGTCACCGCTTTGCAGGACACCTTGGCACCCGAGGGTGAGTTGCCCTGCACCGTCATAATCCTCGACGAGGTGCAGCAGTACATCGGTGAGGACAGTAGCCGTTCCTATGCGGTGCAGGAGGTGGTGGAGGCTTGTAGCAAACGCTTCGGCGACCGCCTGTTGCTTCTCGGCACCGGGCAGACGGCGCTCTCTAGTACGCCAGCCCTGCAACGTCTCCAAGGACGGTTCACGGTCAATGTCGAGCTTTCCGACACCGATGTCGAAGCGGTCACCCGGCGAGTCGTGCTGGCGAAACGCTCGGACCGCACCAACGATGTCAAATCGACGCTGGACGACAACACCGGTGAGATCAATCGCCATTTGGTTGGCACTCGGATCGGCCCTCGTAGCGAGGACGAGGCGGTACTCGTGGAGGATTACCCGCTGCTCCCAGTGCGGCGACGTTTTTGGGAGCATGCGTTGCGTGCAGTCGATCGGGCGGGCACCGCCGGACAGCTTCGGACGCAACTGCGCATCGTATATGACGCGATCCGAGACACTGCCGACGATCCGGTCGGCACGGTCGTGCCGGCCGACTTCCTGTTCGAGCAAATCTCTCCCTATCTGCTGCGAAGCGGCGTACTGCTACGAGAGGTAAACGAGACCATCTTCAAGCAGGATGACGGCACCCCCGATGGGCGTCTCAAATCGCGTCTGTGCGCTTTGGTTTTTCTCATCCGCAAATTGCCCCGGGAAGCCGGTATCGACATCGGTGTTCGCGCAACTGAGGAAACCTTGGCGGATCTGCTGGTCAAGGATCTGGCCCAGGATGGTGCGATGCTGCGGAGTCAGCTTCCGGCGTTGCTGAGTGAACTGACCACCGCCGGTACGCTGATGAAGCTCGATGACGAATACAGTTTGCAGACGCGTGAGAGCAGCGAGTGGGAGAACGAATTTCGCAACCGGCGGACAAGGCTCGTCAACGACCTCACGCAAATGAGCAGTAAGCGCACCCAATTGATGGGGGCGGCGGTTCAGGAGGAGATCGGATCGGTGAGGCTACTGCATGGAAAGTGCAAGGAGCCCAGAAAGCTCGCCTTGCACTTAGGGGCGGAACCACCGCTAGGCGCAACCCATGAGATACCTGTCTGGATTCGCGATGGTTGGGGAGCGGACGAGAAAAGCGTCGTTGCTGATGCACGTGCCGATGGTTCCGACAGTCCCGTCATCCACGTATTCCTGCCCAAGTCTCGCGCCGATGACTTGGCCCGCGTGGTCGCCGCCCAAGCTGCGGCGAATGAGACGCTCGAATACAAAGGTGTGCCTTCGACTCCAGAAGGTATTGAGGCCCGTCAAGGAATGGAGACCCGGCGGACCGAGGCTGCCAACAGCCAACGGAGCTTGGTAGCTGCAATCGTCGGCAATGCGAAAGTCTATCAGGGGGGCGGCTCCGAACGGTTGGATGCCACCTTGCAGGACAAAATCAGGGAGGCAGCCAACGCCTCCTTGGATCGCCTTTTCCACGACTTCAGGGATGCCGACGATGACCGTTGGTCCAGGGTAATCGAGCGCGCCCGAAAAGGCGCTGAGCATCCCCTAGAAATTCTGGATTACAACGGTAAGACCGAAGACCACCGGGTCTGCTCCGCGGTCCTGTCTTTCGTGGGTTCCGGAAAGAAGGGCAAAGAGGTACGCGACCATTTCTCGACCCCGCCTTATGGCTGGCCCCGCGATGCGATTGATGCGGCCCTCATCAGCTTGTTTGGAGCCGGTCATTTGCGGGCGACCGCCAACGGTACACCGCTCAAGCCTGGGGAGCTCGATCAGGCGAAAGTGTCGGTCACCGATTTTCGGGTCGAGAGTGCCACCATCAATACTCACGAGCGCATCAAGGTACGCAAGTTGTTCCAGAGCGCTGGAGTCGCCTGTAAGCCCAACGAAGAAGCCACGGCTGCTGCAGAATTCTTGGACGAACTCGACAAACTCGCCCAGGATGCCGGTGGCGATGCGCCCTTGCCCGAACGTCCTGACACCAGCCATCTGCGAGACCTTCAATCCCTTGCTGGCAATGAGCAACTAGTCGGCATCCTGAATCGGTACGACGAACTCCAAAAAAACGTTAAAGATTGGACTATGGCAGGTGATCTGGCCGGAAAGCGTCTCCCCGCGTACGAACGCCTACAGTCCTTAGCCAGCCATGCAAAAGAGCTATATGTGGCATCGGAGACGCAGCCGCAGATCGAAGCCATTTCGGCCAACCGCAGTTTGCTCGCCGATTCGGACCCCGTACCTGATCTCACTAGGATGCTGGTGGACGCGCTACGTACTGCCCTAGTAGAGGCTGAGACAGGCTACTCCACAGCCTATGAAGAGGGCTTGGAACAACTGGAATCCGCTGAGAGTTGGCGGGAGATTGACCAAGCCGAGCGTGACCGGATTCTTGAGGATTTGCGTATCGAGAAGGTCTCCAAGGGTGCAACCGGCACCGAACAGGAAGTGCTGGAATCCCTTGGTCGGATCTCACTCGATGCTTGGCGAACCCGCACGGCGGCCTTGCCACAGCTTTTTGCGGATGCCCGCATTAGAGCCGACAAACTGGTCGAGCCGGAGACCTGTCATGTCAAGCTCCGCAGCACCACGCTGCGCACGCCGGAAGACGTCAAGGAGTGGCTCGGCGAGACTGAACGGGAGTTGCTCAAACAGATCGAGCAAGGCCCCATCGTGGTAAGCTAAGGAGAATAGACCGATCCCATGCAGACACTTCCGACAGACCTTAGGCAACAACTCGAACGCGCCGTCATTAAAGCTCGCAACGTGGCGGAGGACGGTGCCCGCGCAGCACTGGAAGAGCTTGCCGTGCATCACCGCGAGTTCTACGAGCACATGGACACGGGGCAGCGCACATTGCGTCGGCGGCTACGGGCGCACGCTCGCCAGCTTGGGGACCGTCTCGATGCACGCACGGGAGAGCATACCATTGAGCATCTGGTGCAGGAGACTGCGTATGAACACTGGCACAGCATGTTGTTTGCCCGCTTCCTCGCGGAGAACGATCTGCTGATTGAACCGGAGATCAATGTCGCAGTAACGCTCGACGAATGCGAGGACTTGGCTAGGGACAAAGGCAGCGACAAGTGGGCGTTGGCGGCGCAGTATGCCCACAGCATGTTGCCGCAGGTGTTTAGGCCGGAGCATCCGGGGTTAGAAGTCCGGTTGGCACGAGAATATCAGTTAGAGTTGGAGGGCTTGGTTGAAGGTCTGCCGGCAGCGGTATTCACGGCGACCGATTCGCTCGGTTGGGTGTATCAGTTCTGGCAGACGGAGAAGAAAAATGAGGTCAACGACTCCGAAGTTAAGATCGGGGCGGATGAATTGCCGGCGGTGACGCAGCTCTTCACCGAGCCCTACATGGTGCAGTTTCTGCTGCATAACTCGCTCGGTGCTTGGTGGCAGACTCGACATTCCGACAAGCAGTGTCCCGTTGATCTCACCTATCTGCGCCAGACAGAGGACGGTGCACCCATCGCGGGGGGTTTCGATGGCTGGCCTGACGATCTCTCGGAGTTCCGGCTGCTAGACCCATGCTGCGGTTCTGGACACTTTCTGGTGGCGGCGTTTCTGATGCTGGTGCCGATGCGGATGGCGTTGGAAAACTTAGATGCGGCAGAGGCCGCTGATGCCGTATTGCGAGACAACCTGCACGGGTTGGAATTGGACCAGCGCTGCGTGGCTATTGCCGCCTTCGCGCTGGCGATGGAAGCATGGCGTTATCCCGGAGCAGGCGACCACCGGCCGCTGCCTCGATTCAACCTTGCTTGGTGTGGCCAGCCGGTCGGCGGTAAGCGAGAACAATGGACTGCGTTGTCCGGGGGCGATAGTCAGATTGAAAACGGGATGAGGGTGCTCTACGACACTTTTCAGGATGCGCCTCTGCTCGGCAGCTTGATCGATCCCGCTTCCGTTTCCGAGAATCTGCTGACGGCCGGATTCAGCGAGTTGCAGCCATCGCTTGAGCGAGCGCTGAGTAAACACGTCGGCGAGGAGGAATGGGAAGAGACTGCCATCGCGGCCTTGGGGCTGACCGAGGCGACCCGGCTGTTGAGCCGACAGTATCACCTCGTCATCACCAACGTGCCATACCTCGCTCGCGGCAAGCAGAGCGAACGCCTGCAAAGTTTCGCTGAGAGTCGATATGAGAGGGCGAAAAAGGATTTGGCGAATGTATTCTTGGAACGGTGTTTGGAGTTCTGCCTAGAAGATAGTGCTGGTGTCACCCAGATCGTCATGCCGCAAAACTGGCTTTTCTTGACCACCTACAAGGCGCAGCGCGAGCATCTCTTGAAAGAAGTGCGCTGGGAACTACTAGCACGATTAGGAGCCAGCGCCTTTGAGACTATCAGCGGCGAGATAGTGAATGTCGTTCTTCTCACCTTAACTCGTACCCGCCCACAGACTGAGGATCAACTATCCGGTATTGACGCGAGCACTCCACGCACGGCAGTGGAAAAGGCGGAGGTGTTACGGAGTGGTGAGTTGGAGGCGGTTATGCAGAGAAGGCAGTCAGAGAACCCTGATGCAAGGGTAACGCTATATGATGAAACGACCTTTTCTCTACTCAGTCAGTATGCTGAAGGACTAGTTGGACTGCAGACTGGCGACGATCCCTTGTTCGTTGCGGCTTTTTGGGAGGTGGATCAGATCAATAGAGAGACATGGGAGTTCATGCAGGCCACTCCTGATGTCTATACGGAGAAATATGGAGGGCAGTCGCGGATGGTGCGCTGGGAACAAGGGGAAGGCTTGCTGTTGTCATTACCAACAGCTCGTCCAACGCAAGGGCTTAAAGCTCTTGGCAAACCTGGTATCGCCATACACAGGATGGGAGTTCTTTTTCCTTATCACTATGGCAAAGAGAGGTTTCACCAAAATGTGGCAACCATCATTCCCCATGATGAATGCCACGTCTCCGCCATCTGGTGCTTTTGCTCCTCGCCCGAATACAAAGAGGCGGTGCGGCGAATTGATCAGAAACTGAACGTCACAAATGCCACGCTGGTCAAGGTCCCCTTCGACCTCAAACGCTGGACCCAGGTCGCCGTAGAGCGCTATCCCAAGGGGTTGCCCAAGCCTTATTCTGACGATCCCACTCAATGGATTTTCCACGGCCACCCCTGCGGCTCAGTGATCTGGGACGAAGGCACAAAGTGGACCACTCACGGCCCGCTCCGCACAGATCCGACCGTCCTGCAAGTCGCTGTCGCCCGCCTGCTCGGCTACCGATGGCCGACGGAGAACGATCCGGACATGGAACTCGCCGACGAGGCCCGTGCTTGGGTTGAGGAGACAACGGCACTGCGCCCATTCGCGGACGAGGACGGTATCGTCTGCATTCCCTCTGTGCGCGGCGAGCGGCCTGCCCACGAACGTCTATTGCAACTGTTGCAGGCTGCTTGGGGCGATGACTGGAGTGATGACATCCTTGCGAAGTTGCTCCCCTCAGCGGAGAGTTCCAGCCTAGATGACTGGCTGCGCAACGGTTTCTTTGAGGAACACTGCAAGCTGTTCCACCAGCGTCCTTTCGTCTGGCATATCTGGGACGGCCGCAGACACGACGGTTTCCACGCCTTGGTCAACTATCACAAGCTGGCCGCAGGCGGAGACAAGGGCCGTCGCCTGCTGGAATCGCTGACCTACAGCTACCTCGGTGACTGGATCGCCCGCCAGCAAGATGGTGTAAGGCGTGGCGAGGGTGGTGCCGAAGACCGCTTGGCCGCAGCGCTGGAATTAAAGAAGCGACTCGAAGCCATCCTCGCAGGCGAGTTGCCCTTCGATCTTTTTATACGCTGGAAGCCGATCGAGGAACAGCCCATCGGTTAGGAGCCAGATATCAACGACGGCGTGCGCCTCAATATCCGTCCCTTCATGACTGAAGACCTCCCTGGAGGCAAGAAAGGTGCCGGTGTCCTCCGAGCCGCGCCGAACATCCGTTGGAAAAAGGACCCCGGCAAGGAACCGATGTGCGACAAGGATCGATTCCCTTGGTTCTGGGACAACGGCAACTTCACTGGAGAAAGAGTCAACGAAGTGCATTGGACCAAAGCAGAGAAACACGCAGCCCGGTCCCGGGCGGAGGACGAATGACGATGACAAGCACACAGCAAGATTGGCCTTACCCCGGGTCGCGCTGGTGGAAGTTTGACTTCCACACGCATACGCCGGCTTCCGCCGACACCTATTGGGCTCAACATGGTATCGACCTATCGCCGCAAAAATGGCTGCTCCGATACATGGCCGCCGCAATCGATTGTGTGGCGATCACTGACCACAACAGCGGTGCTTGGGTTGATCGCCTTAAAGCCGCCTATGAGGAGATGAAGGGGCAAGCCGATGAGGGATCGCCGCCGGAAGGATTTCGAGAACTGACGCTGTTCCCGGGCGTCGAAATTTCGGTGCAGGGGGGATTCCACCTGCTCGCCATCCTAGCCCCCAATGCCACCACCAGCCACATCGACACTCTACTGGGGCAGGTAGATTACGACGGAACCAAGGGGGATAGCGCCGGGGTTACGCGCAAGGGCGCAGCCGAGGTGGTTTGTGAAATTAGGGAGGCCGGAGGCATTCCGATTCCAGCCCATGCCGACCGGCAAGGTGATAATGGCAACGGCAAGGGCCTTTTCGCTGTACATGCGGGTACCCGTCAACTCCAACTCGACCCCAACACGGTTCGCCAAGTGCTTGATACCGAATACTTGCTGGCGATGGAGTGGGAAGACATGGGACATCCGCTTCCTAAGCACGTGGAGAAACAAGTCAAAAAGTTGGCGCGAGTGCTCGGTAGTGACTGCCACAGCTTCCAAGGCAAGCGTATTCCCGGATCCCGTTACACTTGGGTCAAGATGGCAAACCCCACACTAGAAGGGCTACGTCTCGCACTCCTAGATGGCAACGAAATTTCGATTCGGCGGAGCGATGACGAGGGGAATTTCGATCCGTTTCGGAAGCCCACTCACTTCATCACTGGCATTGAGGTCAAGTCTGCTCGATTTATGGGTGTAGGCATCACGACACGGCTTGACCCCACACCGTATTACAACGCTCTGATTGGTGGGCGCGGTACCGGCAAGTCCACTATTGTCCATGCGTTGCGCCTCGCATATCGGCGCGATAAAGAGTTACAGCATTTGGGCGAAGAAACAGAGCCCTGTCGCCAGTTCAAAAGTTTTTCCCAACCCGTCAAGGGACGCAATGGAAATGGTGGGTTGCGCGATGCCACGGAGATTCGCGTGGAGTTGATGCGCGACGGTGTAGAGCACATCTTGCGATGGCGACAAGATGGTCAAGAGGCCGTTGTTGAAGAACGGGACACGGACGGCCAATGGCAGCCCTCTGCAAGCCAAGAGGTGAACTCCGAGCGTTTCCCGATCCGGATGCTTTCTCAGGGCCAGATTGCGGCCATGGCGGGCGAAAGTCGTCAGGCGTTGCTCGATGTCATCGACGACGCGGCTGACATCGCCGGGTTACATCGCACCTTCGACGAGATGAAGACCTCCTATTTAGCACAGCGAGCTAGGCTGCGCGAACTGGAGGAAAAGTTAGATAGGCGGCCTGAGTTGGAACGCAGGCTCGCGGACCTGATCCGTAAGCTCGAAGCATTTACACAATCACATCACGCTGAAGTACTGAAAGCTCATCAACAGGCACTACGTCAACGCCGAGAGATCGATACGACTTCGGAATTATTGCGAAAAATTCCTAGACGTATCAAGGCGTTGACGGAGGATTTGCTGCTCGACGATTGGCCAGATGGCATCTTCGATGCTGTACAGGATGGCGACGCCCTCGCTTGGCGGAGTGAAACCGAGCGGCTCATGGAAGAAACGCGGAAGGAACTCACTCGTAGTGCCGACACATTTATGGACAAGGTGCAGAAGCTGCTAAAGGACGAAAGACTTAGCCAGTGGCAGCAGCGTGCCGAGAAGGCCGAATCGGACTACGAGACTCTTCAAACGACGCTCGCCGCTCAGGGAGTGACCGATCCGCAAGCCTTTGGAAGGTTAGAACAGGAGCGTCAGAGTCTCGAAGCGCAGCTAAAGCAACTCGATCAGTTGCGTCAGGATTGGGATTTCCTTGACGAAGAGAATAAAAAACAGTGGCAGCGAGTGCTTGAAGCGCGCAAGGCCATCACACAGGCACGCGCCGAGTTTGTGGAGAAAACGCTAGAGACTAACACCTTCGTGAAAATTGAGGTCGTCGGATTCGGCTTCGAGCCTCGTCATATCGAGCACAGCCTACGTAGAATTATCGAAGTGCCAGATAGCCGTTTTGAACACGACATTCTGCGAGAGGAAGATGGCAAACCAGTTGGTGGCTTGGCCTTTGACATTGCGCAGGACGAAAATCGCGAAGCAGCGCTAGACGATGCGAAACAACGACTGATAGAAACATGCTCTGACTTCTACGGTCAATTTCGCAACTACCTTGAACGTAAGCATGGGAAGCCGGAGTTTGCTGATCACATCCAGTGCTGGTTTCCAGAGGACGACCTTCGGATTGAGTACAGCCGCCAAGGAGACGGCAGCGATTGGAGGTCCATAACCCAAGGCTCGCAAGGACAGCGTTCAGCGGCACTGCTGGCGTTCCTGCTTGCATTCGGCGATGAACCCCTTGTATTAGATCAGCCCGAGGACGATTTGGATAACCACCTGATTTACGACTTGGTCGTACGACAGATCCGCGAAAACAAATTGCGGCGACAACTAATCATAGTCACCCACAACCCCAATGTGATGATCAACGGGGACGCGGAAATGGTACATGCTTTCGACTTTAGTGGCGGCCAATGCAGAGTCATTAGGCACGGTGCCCTACAGGAAAAAGCAGTCCGCGAAGAAGTCTGCCGGGTCATGGAAGGCGGACGAGAGGCGTTCACTCGACGCTGGGAACGCTTGGGACGAGAGATCTGAGATGTTTGCAACACGCGGAGAACTGCTGGAGAAGATCCACCTCGGCGAAAGCAGCTTTCTTGAACTGAAAGAGGTGCGCTTTGCCGGCCGCAAAATTCGTGGTCCAAGGCAAGACGACCTCGCCGATGAGTTGGCGTCTTTTGCCAACAGTCACGGCGGGGTGCTGGTGTTGGGCGTACACGACACTACACGCGAGATTGTGGGGATTCCACAGCAGTATCTCGGTTTGGTAGAGCGTTTCGTCCACCAGCTTTGCCACGATGTCATTGAGCCGCCTATAGCTCCCATCATTGACTTGCTGCGACTACCGGCGGCCACCGGCGAGGATGTGGTTGTTATCAAAATTGATGTGCCCCGCAGTCTTTTCGTCCATCGTAGCCCTGGCGGTTTTCTGTACCGCATCGGCAGTTCTAAGCGCGTCATGTCTCCCGAATACCTCGCTCGATTGTTTCAGCAGCGCAGTCAGGCCCGCATCATCCGCTTTGACGAGCAGATTGTTTCCCTCGCCGGATTGAGCGATTTGCAGCCAGCCCTTTGGGAGCGATTCCTGACTCCTCTATCCCGTGACGAGCGAGATGACTTCTTGGCCAAGCTCCACATGGCACGCACGGATGACGAGGGGACGCTGAGGCCAACGGTCTCTGGCGTATTGATGGCCTCCCAAGATCCCCGACAATGGCTACCTAATGCTTATGTACAGGCGGTTTTCTATCGGGGAGTCAATATTCGCATTGACCAATCTACCGATCCGTATCAACTCGACGCCGCCGATATTACTGGCCCACTTGATGTTCAGGTCGTGGAAGCCTGTCGCTTCGTGGCCAAGAACATGAAAGTAGCGGCCTTTAAGTATATGGGGCGTCTGGACCGACCGCAGTTTGACATGGCGGCGGTCTTTGAAGCGATGGTCAATGCGGTGGCCCACCGGGACTATTCCATTCACGGCTCAAAAATTCGCTTGCGGCTGTTTAGCGATCGTTTAGAGCTGTATTCTCCGGGCTCACTTCCCAATACGATAGCAGTTGAGGAGCTGGCCTATCTGCAATCGGCGCGGAATGAAATCATCACTAGTTTGCTCGCTAAATGTCCGGTTCCGCCTGACGAGGAATGGCTGAAGACGGATCGCCGAACCTTTATGGACAAACGCGGAGAAGGTGTACCCCTCATCATGGAAAATAGCGAAAGATTGTCTGGTAGGCTCCCAGAGTACCGCCTAATCGGCGAGTCCGAACTCCTTCTGACGATTTGGGCCGCGGATATATCGTGATACCATGGGAATTCAGGCCGACCATTCAAGATTAACGGTAACTGAGGCATTGATTCGTTCCCTTGAGGATGCAGTCAGGCACAACCCAAATGACGCCGTACGTCCATGCGCCATCCTGTGGACGGATCAGGATGCTCAGTGGCTGCCTATTATTCCTCGACTCCGGCAGTTGCTGCCGAACCTTCTGACGCTCGGAGAATACCAGCCCGATCAACGCACTGGTCCGGCGATCTGGTTGCGAAGTGCCGTGGACCGGGCGTTGCCGGACATTGAATGGCCCGAAGAGAAGCCTCCGATTCTATACCTTCCCAAAGTCAGCCGGCAGGAACTCCGGGCGGTCCAGGAGTGCCCAGACAACCTGAAGCCATTGGTCGAGCTTCAATATCGCGGGGTTTGCTGGACTCAAAAGAACGGTAAGGACTGGACGGTCGAGGCATTTCTCGTGTCCGGCGACGGAGGGCTTGGCTTGGACCTTGCGCGCGATGATGTCACTCGACAGGCAATGCTCGGCGCATTGGAGGAACTGGCCACGACGGCGGTAGAGGATCTAACCGGCAAGCATCTTGAAGCGGAAGACTTCAACCAGCTCTTTTCCGACGATATAGTCAGGGATCTGCTGCGCTGGCTGAGTGAGCCAGAAACAGTTAAGTCCCAATGGAACGATGGCCGCTGGACTGCCTTCAAGTCGCGCTGCCAAGGTGATTACAAGTTCGACCCGGACGAGGACGGCGAGTTGGTCGGTGCAGAGCTGTTGGGTAAACGAGAAAATCCGTGGGCAGCGGTGTGGGGACGGTTCGCGGAGTCTCCTGTGCTCTATCCAGGAATTCCCGAACTCTTGCGAAAGGCTATGCCGAGCGAATTGTTCGTAGAGCGTTCTTCTTGGCCCCAGGAGAACGAAAAGGACGAGCAAGCGTTGCGGCAAGCGTTGTTCACTTTGGAAAATTCGACGCCCGCTGAAGCACGTGAGTTAGTACGGCAACTTGAGACACAGCATGGCCCTAGGCGAGACTGGGTCTGGGCCGAACTGGGGCAAGCACCGCTCGCCCTTGCACTCGCGCCTTTGGCGGTACTGGCCGAACACACGGCTACGGGGCTTGGAGGCGTATCCACGGCGGATATGGCGAAGCAGTACGTCGATTCAGCTTGGAAGGTCGATGCTGCCGCGCTATCTGCGATGGCCGTGGTGAGGACCGCTGCAGACATGCAGACTGTGAGCAAGGTACTGGATATCACCTACAAGCCTTGGCTGGAGTCTGCCGCCGAGCACCTACAGGAACTGGCCGAAAGAGACCCTCTGCCGGGGCAGGGAGCTCAGGGGCTAAAAGATGTCCTGGTAGAGTTGGGTGGAGTAATTCTTTTTGCAGATGGCCTTCGATTCGACGTCTCCCAACAACTTGTAAAAGGGACGCGCACCAAGGGCTGGTCAGTGACTCTGCGAACTAGATGGGCTGGACTACCGAGCGTAACCGCGACCGCTAAGCCAGCGGTTTCGCCAATTTCGCAGGGTGTCAAGGGTCTCTCGCTCGGAGAGGATTTCTCTCCCGCGACAGATGCAGGGCAGTCATTGACTACGCATCAGTTCCGCAAGCTATTGGCAGCCGCTGGCTATCAATACCTGAGCGCGGATGAAACAGGCGATCCATCAAACCGTGCTTGGACCGAGAGCGGCAATCTGGACAAGCAGGGACACTCATTGCAAGACAAACTCGCGGGGCATGTGCACGATCAGATTGAGTTGCTTCTTGAACGTATCGAATCCCTTCTCAAAGCGGGTTGGGATGAGGTCCGGGTGGTAACAGATCATGGTTGGCTCTGGCTGCCCGGCGGATTGCCGAAAGTTGATCTGCCGAGGTACCTGACCGAGAGCCGCTGGGCTCGGTGCGCCGTGATAAAGGGAGGATCCAATGTCGAAGTTCCCACTGTTTCCTGGAACTGGAATGTCGAGGAACGGGTCGCGGTTGCGCCTGGCATTGCCTGCTTTTCGGAAGGGCACAAGTACGCACACGGCGGCTTGAGTTTGCAAGAGTGCCTGATTCCGGTTATCAGCGTGACCGGCGGAGCGGCACCGGAAGCAACGGCTCCACAGATTGCAGAGGTATCTTGGGTCGGATTCCGCTGTCGCGTGCGGATCGAGCCAGCACAGCTAGAGTGGTCCGTTGATATGCGTACCGAGGTCAACAATGTCGATTCTAGCATCACTAGTGTGCGTACAGTGGATGCCGAAGGCTCGACAAGCCTACTAGTGGAAGATGACGATCTGGAGGGCGAACCGGCTGTGGTCGTCGTACTGGATGCCGACGGTAATGTGCTGGCAAAACAGGCCGTAATCGTAGGGGGTGATTCATGAGTGTCGAACTCGACAGGTTGGATCGTTTGGCGGCATCGGCGTTTGACGGCTACTTGGTCCGCAAGGATCTGGTCCGCAAGTACAGCCGCCAATATCCAGTACCGACCTATGTGGTCGAATTCCTTCTAGGGCGTTACTGTGCGAGTACGGACGAGCAGGAGATCGCCGAAGGGTTAGAGATCGTCGAGCGTCAGTTGGCGGATCGTACTATCAGAACGGGCGAAGAGGAGCTGTTTAAAGCTAAATCTCGGGAGCAGGGTTCCATCAAACTAATCGATATCGTCAAGGCGAAGCTAGACGCGAAAACGGATTCGTTTATTGCAGAACTGCCAAGCCTCTCTATCAGGGATGTGCGGATAGACGACGACTTGGTCAAGCAGCATGAACGCATGTTGACCGATGGTTTTTATGCGGAAGTGACGTTGGGCTACGACGCGGTGATCGCGCTGGAACAGGGGGGGCGTCCATTTGCCATCGACAGCCTCCGGGCAATTCAGTTATCGAAAGCGGATGTGCTTGATGTACTCCAACGTGGTCGACGCGGGTTTACTAAGGAGGAATGGACGGATCTTTTGCTTCGTAGCATCGGCTTAGAGCCAGCCTCCCTATCGGACCGCGCTCGATTGGTCACTCTAATACGGATGGTTCCATTCGTGGAGCGCAACTACAATCTAGTCGAGCTAGGGCCGCGCGGCACCGGCAAGAGCCATCTGTTCCAGCAAATTTCCCCATACGCACACCTAGTTTCTGGCGGCAAGGCAACCGTCGCCAAGATGTTCGTCAACAATGCCTCCGGCCAACGTGGTCTAGTGTGTCAGTACGACGTGGTTTGCTTCGATGAAATCTCTGGCGTGTCCTTCGATCAGAAGGATGGCGTGAATATCCTGAAAGGCTACATGGAGTCCGGTGAATTCTCTCGGGGCAAGGAGAGCATCCGCGCAGACGGCGGCATCGTGATGGTTGGAAATCTGAATGTCGATGTCGAACATCAACAGCGCGTCGGCCATCTCCTGAGCCCGTTGCCGTCCGAGATGAGAGAAGATACGGCGTTCATGGATCGCATCCATGCCTACGTGCCGGGATGGGATTTTCCGAAACTTAACCCGAACGAACATTTCACGAATCATTTCGGCTTGGTCTCCGACTTTCTGTCCGAATGCTGGAGCCGGCTTCGCGGTGGAAGCCGCATTCCTGTGCTGCAAGGGCGCGTAAATTATGGTGGTGCCCTGAGCGGACGAGATATTACCGCCGTCAACAAGACTGTAAGCGGACTCTTGAAACTGCTCTACCCAGATCCAGAAACGGAGGTGCCAGATGATGAACTGGAAGATCTGGTTCGCATGGCCTTGGAAGCCCGTCGCCGGGTTAAGGAACAACAGAAACGGGTATTCAAAAGCGAGTTCCGGAACACGCATTTCAGTTACTCGATGGGTGAGGATGGCATTGAACAGTTCGTCTCGACACCGGAACTCCACAGCGACGAAGCTATTGACTTAGATCCTTTACCGCCCGGCCAAGTTTGGGGCATTAGCCCTGGCGAGCCTGAAATAGGCCCAAGCCTTTATCGTATTGAAGTAACGGTCGGGCGAGGAGGTGGCGTCAAGATTCTGAATACTCCAGCCCCGCCTGCCTTCCGTGAAAGTGTCAGGTACGCGGAACAGAATTTGTATACTCGGTCAGCAGAACTCGTCGGAGATAGGGACCCGCATTTACACGAGTTTTCCATTCAGCTTCGTGCAATGGATAATGATCATAGGGGTACCGCGTTGGGGCTACCGGCACTAATGGCGCTTTGTAGCGGGTTGCTTGAGAAGAGTACGAAAGGTGGTCTAGTTGTTGTCGGTGCTCTCAATCTCGGAGGGTCGGTAGAACCGTTAGCCAATGCGGTCAGCATCGTTGATATCGCGATTGAGAGGGGGGTAGATACCCTGCTTATACCGGTGTTGGCGAGAAAGCAGCTATTCGACCTGTCGGATGATATGGCAACGAGAATCAATATCCTGTTTTATTCCGATGTACCAGATGCGTTGCTCAAGGCGTTATTGGAGTAATCCGACTTCATTTCAATTGGAAGATAATACTATGAAAATTCGCACGGAATTGTGCTGTATAAACGCAATTATTGATAGTATAGACCAGGAACAGCCGAACTTAAATCCTACTCAAATATACAATGAAGGATGGATGACTCGGTTGTTAGTTAAGTTTTCAATTGAAGATAAATTGAAGTTTAAAGGAATAGATTTTTCCTCAATCCATCATTGGTGTTCAGAAGCACTAATCAGAAGCCCTTTTTTGCCTCGTAAACGGAAAGATTCTTTGGCTGAAAGCCATACACATGCAGATATGGCCATAGGTGATTTTGAGGTCAATTTTGGATACAACTCGGAAATTAAATTGAAAAATAATTCCAACTTATTTGGCATTGTTGAAGCAAAGATGGGGAGTAATTTGAGCCAGGGTATAACACATGCTGAAAATTATAATCAGGCAAGCCGAAGTTTAGCTTGTATCGCTTATGTAACAAAAGATACATCTTGCAAAATTTTCTTCTCAGTTGTCGCTTCTGAATATACACTTGAGAAGTACAAAATTGATGAGCAGATTGATAAAGAATTTATGATGCGACAAATTAGAGGCAGATTTAATCAGTATGATGAAAAATTTAGGAAAAATGAAGATATGGACGGTGTTCTGGCGAAAGCAAACGAATGTGATGTTTGGTCGGCGAGCTATGAAGACTGGATAGACGCTATCAATGACTCTCAATTGAAGAGAGCATTAAAAGCATTCTATGGAAAAGCTAAAAAATGGAATGACTATCAAATTAGAAAACAAGCTAAGTAATCCCGTCTAATGTCACAGGCGCGTCCTTCTACGCGCTCCCTTCCTTCCGCCCGACGATCAACAAATGCGCGGGCATTTTCTCCAGCCGCGGTTCGTCCCCGATTTGCTCTCCGTATTCGAGGACTTCGACGATGCGGCAGCCACCATCGATGGCGGCTTGCATGTGATCGGCAACCGTCCAGTGGTATTCAAACGTCGAAGAGCTGCGATGGGGGCCACGATCGAGATAGCGATAGCGGGGTTCGTAGCTGTCGGCATCCTCCCACATCCGCCGCATGGGGTGATACTCGTTCGCGACGAAGAGGCCGCCCGGTGCGAGGATGCGCCCGGCTTCCGCATAGTACTGTTGGATGTCTGCAACCCACACAGACACGTGGCCGCCAGTGTACACCAAGCCAAAGGAATCGTCGGCGAGGACGGACATGTCTATTACATCCGCTTGCACAAATCGCAGAGAAAGATCGAGGGTGCGCGCCCGGTCTGCGGCCACGGCTAGGCGACGTTCGGAAATATCGACGGAGGTGACGCGCCCGCCGAGGCCGGCCAATGCAAAGGCCACCTCGTTGTCGCCGCTCCCCAACACGCAGACCTCGACGCCTTGTATATCCGCGACATAGCGCATCTCAGCCTCGCTCAGCACTAGACGTGGCTCTTGGTGTGCCCGCATCCATAGGCCGCGCTGATCTTCCCGTTCCTTCCACCACTCGGTGGAAGCGTCCCAAAAGGCCCGATTCGCTTGGTGCGGGTCTGCGATAGGGTGCTCTTTCTTATCAGATTGATCGGGGTTGGGTGCTCGGCGGGGTTGTTCGACATCTGGTTTTTCTACTTTTACTAAATGTCCTTGGCGATAGGCTTTATAGTGCTTTCCGCGCACCCCAGCGGAAAAATCGTACTCTGGCCTCATTTCGTCTTTCCCTTATCTCGTATCTGTTTCAGTGAACGCGATACCGAGGGATAGCCGCGACTTAGCGCAATCGTCCCACGCTGTCAAACCCCATCTCAGCTAGCGTGCCGGTTTGCTCTAGGTCGGGATGGTCGCCGAACTCTCGCAGCAGGCTGGCGGAGAGGTGGATGTGGCCGATGTCGAGGGTGTTTTTGATGCGGACGACGCGCGCCTGTTCGGGATTGGGGAGGTTTTGTACCGAAAGCGCGGCTTCAATGGCCGCACGGTCGGTTTCCATGACGACGGGGATGTACGCGCGATTGAGGAAGGTGGTGGTGAAGACGTTGGCGTACGTGGCCTCGAAGTCGATGCGCTCGTATAGGCGTCGGGTGATGATGTCGGCGAGGCCGACGCCGTTGGCGTTGCCGTGGGTTTCGTCGGTCAGGTCGAGCACCACGATGCGGGCTGCGCCCGGGGACTCTGGCTCTTTGACG
Source organism: Candidatus Latescibacterota bacterium (assembly GCA_965116455.1). Lineage (GTDB taxonomy): Bacteria > Latescibacterota > UBA2968 > UBA8231 > UBA8231. The sequence goes on from OZ220690.1 coordinate 299,281, forward strand.
CCGGGCAGAAGCATGCGGCCGACGACGTTGGTGTCCATGCCCGTACCTGAGATATTCTTGCCGATTTGCTCGATGATCAGCAGGTCGATGCCTTGGACGAAGAGGCGGGGCATGGCGCGCCGCGCTTCTTCCAAAAGCTGCGGCTCGCGGCTTTGGAACTGCCCGGGTTGCAGGGCCTCGACGCGGAGGGTCTCTTCATAGGCGTTTTCGACGATGGCTAGCCCCATGAGGATTGGCGCTTGGTCGAGGATGCAGCGGCCCCAAGCCGGAATCAGGCGGGCAAGGCTCTCGGCACCTCCGGCGTGGGCGATGGTCGCGCCTTTGTGGCTGCCTAGGCCAATGGTCATCATCTTCATTAGGCCGCTTTCAAAGGGCCCGCGAAAGGAAGTGTGCGGCTTGACGCGGTTGATGAGCACCACGCCATCGGCTTCGGTGGCGAGCCGGTTGAGCAGCACGGGGGTGCCGTCGTCGAGTTGGGCGACTTCGACGATGTCCATGGTTGCCTCGACCGGACAGCCCATGCTCTCGGCGTCGAGACCGTAGCTGGCTAGCACCTGCTTTTGACCTTCGGCCGTGGCTCCGCCGTGACTGCCCATAGCTGGCAGCAGGAAGGGTGAGCCGCCGGCCTCTTTGACGCAGTCGATGACGGTGCGGGTGATGAGCGGGATATTGGCAATGCCGCGGCTGCCGCCCGTAACGGCGATTCGCGCACCGGGAGCGATGGAATCGGCTAGGCCGGCACTCGCTAGCTGGCGGCGCACTTCGCCAGCCACGTCGGCGAGCGAGTCGCTGGCAAAGTGCTGCTTGACCGGGGCCATTTGTGGTAGTTGCACGGCAGGTACCTCTATCCTTCGCCGACTAGGGCGGTGCGCAGGCGCTGGGCGCGTTCGCCGATCGGCAGGGCCGGTTTGGGTACCGGCTCGGTGGCCGGGGCGATTTTCCAGATAAAGACGACCGGGCCTTCTTCCGCAAAGTGCTGGTCGAGCTTGGCGTCGAAATCGTCGTCGGTGTCGATGGTATAGACGCGCTGAAGGCCGGCCCCACGGCAGATTTGCTCGTAGTCGATAAAGGCGGCACCGGGCACGGGTTGACTGCCGGTTACTTCGTACGTGCCGTTTTCCGTGATGACGAGGGTTAGATTGGGGGCCGGGCGCTGGGCCAAGGTGACGAGGACGCCCAGCGACATCAGGGTGCTGCCGTCGCCGTTGATGCACAAGACCCGGCGCTCGGGCTGGGCAATGGCCAAGCCCAGCGCAAAGTCGGCGGCGTGGCCCATGGCGCTTTCGACGTGGGCAAAGTCTAGCGGGCCGTCGGAGTGCGCGGCCCAAGGCATGGCCACGCTCATGGTGGTGACCGCGACTTCGTCCGTGCGCTTGGCGGCTAGTTTTGCGAGGCAGGTGTATTTGTCGAGCATCTTATGCAGTCTCCGCGACGAGCAGCACAGCGGTTGGCAACGAGGTCTCTTGAGCCTTGGCGAACGCGGCGTCGATCTGGCCGCAGTCGTCGTCTGTGTGCATGGCGGTGTAGGGAATGTTCCAAGCCTTGAGCGTCGGCTCGAAGAAGGTGGCGGCCGTATCGACTCGGGGGGCACCTGGGGCCATAGTCGCGTAACCTCGGTAGCCGACGAGCATGACGAGGGGAATGCCCATGTTGTAGGCCGTGCCGCGCAAGGCGTCGCCGGCTTCCAAAAAGCCCGTATTCTGGATTAGTACGAGCGGATGGGCACCGCCCAAATACAGACCGGAGGCCAAGCCGTACGCCTCGCCCTCGCGGCTGGTGAGGATCACTTCGATGGTGTCGTGGTCCCACAGGCGCTCGTACAGGACGCACGAGCCGTTGTCTGGGACTCCTAGCACATGCGTAATGCCGTGCCGTTCGAGGGCGGCGATGATCTTGGCGGCGCTAATCACGGGCTTACTCGGCGAAGATCGCACGGGTGGCGATGCCGCTCTGATGGCCTTGCTGCTGGATGCCGCCGATAAACTGGGCGGTGCGGCCAGCCGGTGCGGTACCGGCGTAGTACGCGCTGAAGGACTCGTTGAAGGCGACCAATCCAGCGCGATTTTGCGCGGAGTCGGCACCGGCGACGATGTAGGCGTTGTTGAAGACGCCGTCCTCTTTGAGACCCGCACCGCCGGCTTCCTTGATCCGGGCGTCGAGCGTGCCGAGCTGTTGGCCGGCGTCGCTGCCGCCGACGGCTGAGACGTGGACTTCGCGCACGCCGTGGTGGCGCAAGCCCGCCCAGGTCGAAAAGCCGTCCTCGATCTGCCCCGAGCGCACGATTTCGACTTCGCCAGAGACCACGCGCGGCTGCGGCTCGACGATGCCGTCGAGGTTGGGGATCCTCGACACTGGGTAAATCAGGCCAGCGGGCCGGTCGTCGCCGTAGTACTCCGCAAAGACTTGGCGGGTGGTCTCGATGCGCTCCCAAGTTTTGTCTGGCGCGTCATCTACTGCCACGAGGATCTCCATGAATACGGTCTGCTTTTTGAAGTCAACACCTTGCTCGGCAAAGGGCTTGGCGTATTGCTCTTCGAGGACGAAGCGCATTTCTTCGGCCAAATCGTCGCCGAGTGTAGTGATCATTTCGCCGTCTCGCTGGTGCATGACCGAGGCACCCGAGGGCTGGTGATCAACCCAAGTGCCGTAGTCGATTGTGCCACCGCTGATGGAGACGGTCTCGCCGACACAGGCTTTGATTTGGACCTCGAAGAGGGCCGCTGGGTCTGGGAAGCCTTCCGGGTGGGTGAAGCGGGCCATGCGGTTGGAGCGCATGGGGCCGCCGGTGACGGCTGCGATCATGGCTCCGTAGCAGGCGTTGAAGTCGTTTTTGCGCTGATCGCACTCGTCGCGGTCCGCAGAAGGGGTGGTCCACAGGACGTCGGTTTTGTACACGTCAGACCAATGGACGCCGCAAATTTCGAGGCCCTTGTTGAGGTTTTCGATGGTGCCGAACCACTCCGAGCCAACGTCGTTGGCGTATTGAGTGCCGACGTTGCCCGAAGGCTCGACTAGGCGCACGACGTGGCCATTGTCGTCGGTGATGATTACTTCGGTGGGGTTGGAAAAAATGGCGATGGGGTTGTGGCGGACGATATTGACTTGGGCCATGAGCTCCTCGGTCGATTTTGTGAAAGGTTGTCGCGAATTATATTGCAAAAAATAGGCGGTCTGCCGCCGATAGACAATAGGGAGGGGTGGATGTCCACCTGTGCCGTGCTCTTTGCCAAGAAACCAGCCCCCGGAGCGGTCAAAACCCGGCTCCAGAGCCATCTGAGTGCCCATGACGCCGCGCGTCTGTACGAGGCCCTGCTGCTGGATTGCGCCACTGCGCTGCACGCGACCCATGCCGCTGCCAGGGTCGTGGCCTTTACTCCGGCTGATGCCGAAGAAGCCCTGCGTACCCTACTGACTCCGATTGGTGCCTTCGAGTACGTGCCGCAGATAGGAGCCGATTTAGGACAGCGGATGGAGGGTTTGATGCAGTGGGGGTTTGTGCAGGGAGCTGAACGGGTGGTCCTCGTCGGCTCGGACAGTCCTTCTCTGCCGGCCGCGTACATCGACGAGGGGCTGGCGCTTTTGCGCGAGAAGGAGGTGGTCTTGGGCCCGAGTACGGACGGCGGCTACTACTTGGTGGGCCGGCGCAAAGGGGAGAGCCGGATATTCCAAGACGTGGCTTGGAGCACTGGGGAGGTGCTCGATCAGACCCTAGCGCGCTTGGGGACACAGACGCTAGGCTTGTTGCCGCCTTGGTACGATGTGGATACGCCGGCTGATGCCGGGTTTTTAAAGGTACACCTTGAAGCTCTAGCTCGGTCGGGCAGTACTCAAGGACAGCACAGCTTGGCCGTGCTGCGCGACCTCGCGCTGCCGCAACCCTAGCGGTCGGTCCCTTTGCGGAACAAGGCTTCCCAGCGGTCTAATTCGTCCGACGGGCGGGCTTCCTTGCCGTCGCGGTCAGTCGCGGTTGATGCCTCGTCGGCTTCCTTGCGGAATAAGGCTTCCCACTGATTTAGTTCGTTGGGATCGAGCGACGGGTCGGATTCGGTGCCGTCACGGTCGGGGGCAGGCGTGGGTTCGCTCGACTCCTGCACAGGCCCTGTGAGTTCGTCGAGAAAATCCTCAGAACAGGTCGAGCGGATCTTGTGGCGTGCGGCACAGCGCTGAACGGCGCGGTCCGAGCTGATGACCCGCAGCCACTTGGCACCGTGTTTTTTTTCGACCGCCTGGGCGATTAGGTCGTCGGCCTGCTGAGGGTAGCGCGAGAATTCTATGGTGACGTGTGGGCCGCTGGTGCTGGTCGCGTTCGGCGATTCGCCAGTGCCGTCGTAGTACAGCGTAATGTGCTTATCGGCGCGGCGACTGTAGGCGGCGAGTGCCTGCTGCAAGCGGTTGCGCGCTCGTTCTAGCGAGTCGCCGCGACCTTGGAAGAGCTGGCTCGCTTTGATGAGGTTGTAGCCGTCTATGAGCAGGTGTTCTCTCTTGGTGGCCACGGCTGCGTCCTCACGCGAGATGGATGCCTTGGGCATTGAGCTGATAGGAGACCACGCTGCTGTTGGCAAAGGCCGCGTGTTGGCGCAGCTTGTCGAGTCTGGCGCGCAACTCGGCCGCTTGCTCCTCGGCAGCGATGAGGAGGGCAAAGCCGCCGCCGCCGGCCCCGGTGAGCAGCCCGCCCTCGGTCAGGTCGGCGATCTGTGGATTTTCGAAAAGGTGTTGCAAGGCGTCGTTGGTGGCTTGGGGGTCGAGGATGCAGCGCAATTGCCAGTAGCGGTTGGCTAGCCGCCCGAGGTCGGCGTATGCGCCCGCGCGTAGCGCGGTCACCATTTCGTCGTGAATGGCCAGCGATTCGCGAATGGCCGCGTAGCGCTGGTGGTCTCGCGACAGATAGGCGTCGAGGACGACGTTGAGGCCGCGGGTTGCCGAGCGCGATATCCCCGTGTCGAAGAGCACGACTCTCTCGGTGAACAAGCTCTCGTCCACCTCGGTGAGGAATGTGCGCTCGGGCGCAGGCAGGCCATCGGTCGGCGGTGCGTAGAAGTTCTTGATGGCCGAGGGGCCGCCGCTGGCACCGCGCGCATCTTGCCAACCGCTGTTGAGGCCGAGGCTCTGTTCGAGCATGAGGCTTTGGTCGTAGAGGCCGGGGTACTCGCACGCGGGCGCGGCGTAGGGGTGGCCGGAGAGGTGGTAGAGCATTTTGAGAATGGCGGCAGACAAGACGCCGCTGGTTCCTAGGCCGGACCCTTGTAACACCTTGCTACTGGTAGTGATTTCCAAGCCGCCACCGCCGGTAAAGGCGGCGATGTCTTGGATGACGTCTGTGGAGTTTGGTCGGACAATGCCCGCGTGGACCAGCCCTTGCTTGACCAAGCGCAGGGCTTCGTCGCCGCTGCGGCGGTAGGCAAAGAACAGCTCGCTGACGGTTGCGGTCGCGCTTTGTTTGCTGGCTTCAAAGTCGGCCTTGAAGCCCCGGGAACGGGAACGGAGGATGAGTTGGGGGTCGGCTAGCCTCCGTGCGGTGACTTGTAGCGGCGGTTGGGCGCTCTCTTCCCGGCCCTGTTGCAGATTGACGGCGATGTTGAGCGTCTTGCCGCCCTGTTCTTTGCTGCGCAGGTGATTATCAGAGGCATTGGCGCTGGAGATCCCTAGGCGCAGGGGTGCCTGGATGCAGAAGGCTTGCTCGTAGGCCGATTCGGCCATGCGCGGTGCGGTGGCGCGGCCAGTGTCGAGGGCGGCCAAGCTGCGCTGGAGGTCGATGCTCTGTAGTTGGTTGATCCGCGCCTCGTAGGCAGGGGCCAGTTTGTCGAGGTGCTTGGCTTCTTTGAGCTGGATGATGTCTTGTCCGTCGATGCAGCAGGGCGGTAGCGTTCGCCGCCAGGTCCGAGACTCGGCGGCAAGTGTTCGGTAGATGTCGGCCATGATGCGGGCGACGCGCATGCCGCTCAGGCAGCGGACCGAGACATCGCATTCTTCTAGATAAGCATTGAGGCGTTTGAGCACCTGCAAGAGCGCCTTGGGGGATTCGGGAGGCAAAAGGCGCAGCAATTGGCGGTGGTCGAGATCGACCAAGCCATCGACTAGATCGACGGTTAGTTGCGGCAGCTCTTGGGCAACTGCATCGCCGAAAAGCGCTTCCCACTCGTCGGGCGTGGTTGACGCGAGGAGCGCGTCGATGGCCGTAGGGGTCTCTAAGCGGGACAAAAGCGCCCGATTGAAGAGCAGGTCGCGGAGGAAGCGGCGCTTTTCCTCGGATTTGCCGCCGGATCGCGCTGCGTCGAGGATGTGATCGACGAGCGATTGGACTTCGCGCAAATCGGCGGCTTGTTCGAGGCGTTCGAGGAATGCTTTCATGCGGTTAGCAGGGGCGAGGGTGCGCTGCAATGGGCGAAAATTATACGCAAAAAACGCGTACCGCGCATCAGGGAGGGGCGTCAGCAGGCATTAGCTCGCCGGCTTCCACGGCGAAATCGAGGTGGTTTTGTCGCGGGGGTAGTGGGCAGATATACGTGGGATTGTACGCGCAGTATGGGTTATAAGCATTGTTAAAATCAATGACATACATGCCATCGTCCTCCCGCGTCAGGCGCGCGTAGCGCCCGCCTCCATACGTGGTGTGGCCATTGGTCGGATCCTTGAAGAAGATTTCCGTTTCGCCGGTTTGCGGGCTGCGATACACTTCTAGCCAAAAATCGTTTTCGCCGAAGGCCGAAACGAAGCGTCCGAATCGCTCGAGCTCGGTGGTGGTGCCGTCGGTATTGGGGATTTCGACGATGCGCTGGCGGCCGTAGATGTGCAGCTCGCCCCGCAGGCGATAGCTCAGGTCGATGGGATAGTACGCAAGTTGCTCAAAGTGGGCGCGCTGTTCTGACAGCAGCGGTGAATCCTCGCTTTTGAGCAGGCTATCTTTGGCGGCGCGGAGCGCTTCGATCTGGGCGCGGATGGAGTCGTCGGCTGAGGCGGATCCCAAGGATAGGGATAGACAGCAGGCGATGGCGCAGAGTGGGTTTTGGCGCGCCGCAATGAATAGGTTCTCAAGCATAGCAAATGTTCCTCTCGGTCTATTTTAGCGTCAATTTGCTACCGCATCAAATGGCCTGATCGACGGGCCATGCCGCCTTGTCCCCCCTTTCCGACCGCCATAGATTCTGCGACAAACAGGAGGAAAATCCATGCGTTTACAGGATCGCATCGCCGTTGTTACCGGAGGAAGTTCGGGTATTGGGCGGGGCATCTGTCTCGAATTGGCCAGCGAAGGGGCCAAGGTCGCGGTGGCCGATATGCAGGAAGCACCCAAGATCGGCAAGTTTCACGAGACCGAGCCGCAGCCGCCCACGGCTGAAGTCATTGTCGGAGAGGGCGGCGAGGCGCTCTTCGTCGAGACCGATGTGGCCGACGAAAAGGCAGTGGAAAACCTAATCGCCCGCAGCGTCGAGCGCTTTGGCGGGGTGGATATTCTGGTCAACAATGCCGGGATCATCATACCGGGGGATAGCCAAGAACTGTCTGTCGAGGATTGGGATCGGGTTATAGGCGTCAATCTGCGCTCGATTTTTCTCACGACCAAATTTGCCGCGCCCTATCTGAGAAAATCTGCGGCTGGGCGCATCGTCAACATTGCCTCGGTTCACTCCTTTGGCGGCGGCGGCGGTCCGGCCTATGCGCCGACTAAGGCTGGGGCGGTGAACCTGACGCGCGATTTGGCGTTGGAATTGGCCGGGGACAATGTCACGGTCAACGCAGTGTGCCCGGGCTATATCGAGACGCCGATCCAAGATTATTTGACCCCGGAGATCATCGAGCAATGTCGGCGGGATACGCCCTTGCCGCGCTTGGGCTTGCCGAGGGACATTGGGCGGGCGGTGGCGTTTTTTGCCTCGGATGATGCGGAGTGGATTACGGGGACGGCGCTGCCTGTCGATGGGGGTTGGTTGGCACCGATTTGATGATCCGCAGATGGACGCAGATAGACGCAGAATAGTAGAAACAAGAAATCATTTAGGATTGCTATAGGCATGGACGAGGGTTGGTCTATTGTCGAAGTGAGCCGCGTCGGGGGAAGGTCGCGGTTGACATCCTGCTTGGCCGTTGCGCCGTTGAAGATCCTCAGCCCCAAGGTCGAGGCCGATTATAGCACCGCTATCCTTTCTAGCTATGGTGGCGGTTTGGTCGCTGGCGATTGCGCTCGGCTGCGCGTGCGCTGCGGTCGGGAAGCCAAGCTCTTTTTGGGCACGCAGGCCTTTACCAAGGTGTACAAGACCGCCGACGGTAAGGTTGCGCGGCAGGAGTTGGCAGGGCACATCGAAGCAGGTGCTTGCGTAGTATCGCTGCCCGATCCGGTGGTGCCCTATGCCGACAGCGCCTTTGTGCAGGAGCAGGTCTGGCATCTAAGCGCGGGAGCCTCGCTGGTCTTGCTCGACGGAGGCACCGCAGGCCGCGGCGAACGAGGCGAGCAGTTCCACTACAGCTCTTATACATCTAATATTTCCATCTACTTGGAAAGCGAACTGGTGTTGGTCGAGCGCTTGCGTTTGCAGCCCAAGCAGCAGGCCCCCGACCGCGTTGGGGCTTTTGGCCAATACACTGCATTTGCCAATGCCTTTATCGTCGGCGATCCAGTGCGCTCCGCTGTCGAGGAAGTACTACGCCGTGACTTAGCGTCGATGCTCACCGGTCAGCGGACGCGCGGGGCTAGCAAGGCAACGTTGGTTTCGCTCGCCGAACCTCGTCCCGGCGTACTCGCGCTCCGCGCCTTGGGGTGGACCAATGGCGATCTAGAGGAAGTCTTGCACGCGCTCGCCACGGCCGTATCTCTGCCCCAAGTCCTAGGGGAAAATCCACTGCGCCGAAAGTATTGATCTCTTCGGCAGCAGATCCACAAAACATTACATAATTGTCATTTTCGAGTGTTCGGCCTAGCCGCAGAATGCTGCGAAGGGTGAACTCGTCCCACTACAAGGCACTCAAAAATGACATATATGTCTGGCTATAAGCCAATAAAATAACATTTTTGTCGTCTATTGATTGGAAAAACTAAGCGACCAAACCGCCAAAATGCCATTTACGTACGAAAAATAAATAAAATTACAAATCGCGTATCTCTTTGCGACATAAAGAGATAGTACCAAAATTGTTCCCTTCTGCTCCGGCTGTGGACTGCTGTGGGTGCCGTTGTGGTATCCTTTTTGCAGTATGAGAGCGGAATCGGTCGGAGCGGACTACCGGAACGGTGCGTTCAGGCCATTTAACACTACAATTCAATTCTTGGAGGGATTCAATGGGAAGATCAAGTAAGTTCTGGATTGCGTTTGTCGCCTTAGGGCTAATCGTCGTCGGAACGCATTCGAGCGCGCAGGCGCAAGAGCCGGTCAAAATAGGTATCCTGCATTCGCTCAGTGGCACGATGGCTATCTCGGAGGTATCGCTGCGCGATGCCGTGCTGATGGCGGTCGAGGAAATCAATTCCAACGGCGGCGTGCTGGGCCGTAAAATTGATCCGGTGGTCGTCGATCCGGCGTCCGACTGGGACCTGTTCGCCGAAAAGTCCAAAGAATTATTGCTAGAGCACGAGGTGGCGTCCGTCTTCGGATGCTGGACCTCGGTGTCGCGCAAGTCGGTGTTGCCGGTTTTTGAAGAGAACAGCGGGCTGCTGTTCTATCCGGTCCAGTACGAGGGCGAAGAGTGTTCGCGCAATATCATTTATACAGGGGCTACTCCCAACCAGCAGTTGATCCCGGCCGCTCAGTATCTGATGAGCGAAGAAGGCGGCGGGTACGAGAAATTCTATCTGCTCGGCACGGACTACGTATTCCCGCGCACGGCCAACAAAATTCTGCGCGCCTATCTCCTCGATCAAGGGGTGCCCGAGGAGAATATCATGGAGGAGTACACGCCCTTCCACCACCAGGATTACCAGACCATCGTGCAGAAGATCAAGAGTTTCGCCGCCGATGGTAAAGCCGCGGTCTTGAGCACGATTAACGGCGATTCCAACGTGCCCTTCTACAAGGAATTCGCCAATCAGGGGCTGACTTCGGCGATGTGCCCGATCATGGCCTTTTCAGTGGCAGAAGACGAACTGCGGGCGATGGATACCGAGTTTTTGGTCGGCCACTTAGCGGCTTGGAACTACTTCCAGTCCGTCGCCACCAAGGAAAACCGGGATTTCGTCAAGAGCTTCAAGAAATACTGCGCAGACAATGACCTGCCCGGCGGCCTAAAGCGCGTCACCGACGATCCGATTCTCTGGGCCTATACCGGAGTCTATCTGTGGAAAGGTGCGGTTGAAAAGGCTGGTTCCTTTGATGTGGAAAAGGTGCGGCCGGCGCTCTATGGGCTGGCGTTTGATTCGCCGGGCGGCCAAGTGATGATGGACGAGCGCAATCACCATCTGCACAAGCCCGTCTATATCGGCGAGATCAAAAAGAACGGTCAGTTCAAGATCGTCTATGAGTCGGATGGCTTGGTGGCCCCCGATCCGTGGGACGATATCACCAGCGCCGACAAGGACTGCGATCACGTCAATTACATGGGCACCTATACCCTAGAGTAATACTCTACCTAGCGCAGACTAGCGCAGAAGGACACAAACAGATGAACAAGAAAATTGCAGCATTTGCACTGGCGATTTTTGCCACCCAGACGGTATCCGCGGAGGTCAAATTCTCCGGGTTTGTCGATATGAGTTTGTTCAGCGACGATGGAAACGCGAGCATGTCGCTGGACCAGTTCGAGTTGGATGCCTCGACGGATCTCGGGGAAGGGATATCCGCGCGGGCGGATGTCAATGCCTTGGGGCCTACCGCTCCGGTCGAGCTAGAGCAGGCCTTCATCACGTACGACACCGGCGAGGGCTTGGCGCTCACTGTGGGCAAGTTTCTTAGCTGCACCGGCTTTGAAGCGGCTGAACCCACAGGTATGTATCAGTATTCGTACTCGGCTACGCTGGTCTATGGCGGCTATCAGAATGGGGTCTCGGCCTCCTACGGCACGGATATGTTTGGTCTGTACGGGGCTGTTGTCTCCAGCGTGTGGGACGGCGCGGAGACCGATGTCTCAGGGGATGAGAGCGACGTGGGGTTTGAGGCGCAAGTTGCTTTGATGCCCGTGGAAGGGATAACGGCCAAAGCCGCGTTGGCCAGGGAAGACGAGCAGACCTTGGTCAACGTTTGGGGCATGTTGGAGACGGGGCCGCTGACGGTCGCTGCCGAGGTGAACTCGATGAGCGATTGGGGGGCGTATGAGTCGGGGTTGGGGTATCTCGGGATGGTCAACTACGGCCTGAGCGATCAGGTCGGCGTAACAGCCCGGTACTCGGCTATCGCGTGGACTCCGGTTGGCGACGGCGAGGACGACGAAACGAGCGAGATAACCATCGCTCCGAGTTTCGCCGTTTCGGACAACTGGGGTCTGGTAGCTGAAGTGAAGATGCTCACGGTGGGTGACGCCGACGCGGTGACGCAAATTGCGTTGGAGTCGCTGTTAACGTTTTAGGTGGGTGGAGCGGAGACGGCCGCTTAGCAGTTTAGCGATTGGTACGGTAAAAGGTAAAAGGTAAAAGGTAAAAGGTCGTCTCCGCTCCGTTTCACGGGGCGGAGTTCAATTTTGTCAAAGGGACAACAGGTTATAAAAATACTAGCGGTGTGGGTCTTCGCGGCCGGAGCGGCTGGAGCCAACACGTGGGACGAGGAGCAGTTTGCGCGGCTGGCCAGCGGCGATGACGAGGAGATCCAACAGGCCGTAACTGACTTGGCCGTTCGCTACGACCAAGCCCATTACGCATTGATGCGGGGGCTGTTCAGCGGGGAGGTCTATCGCTGGAGCGAGCGCGAAGTGCAGCGCGGCTTGGTGCTCATTGGCGACGAGGAGATGGATGAGTATGGCGATTCGATTGTGCCGCTTTTTACAGCTTATCCCGAACGAGAGCCCATTCTCGGCGAGGATGGTGAGCAGGTCAAAGTCTCGCTTTACGATATAGAAGAGGTCGAGACTAATCGGAAAATTAGGGCGCTGATCCAGCCCTATTTGCTGCGGATGGAACTCTTCCATCCAGCGGCGGACAAACGGCGGATTGCTGCTGAAAATATCGGCAATAAGGGCACCGCGGCCGCTATCCCGGCGTTGCGCCGCTCTATAGAGGCGGAGACGGATGGGTCAATACGGCGGTTGAAGCGCGTGTCGTTGGCCAAGCTGCAATTGGTCGATGCGGAGGCCGAGGTGCGCTTGCAAGCGGTGGCTGCATTAGATGAACTGCGCAGTCCGTTGGCCATACCTGTGCTAGAGGGACTTTTGAGTACAGACGAGTCTGGGGTCTTCGCTGAACCTGACACGCAAGTCCGGGAGCGGGCGGCAGCGGCCCTGACTAGCTTGCGGCGTTTTAGTTCCTCTATGCAGGCGGTGCAGACGATTTTTATCGGTCTGAGTCTGGGCTCCATTCTGGTGTTGATGTCGTTGGGGTTGGCGATTATCTACGGCCAGATGGGGGTGATTAACATGGCGCACGGCGAGTTTATGATGATCGGCGCCTACACCACGTTCGTGGTGCAAAACCTGTGCTTGGGCGTGCTACCGCCGGAGTACAGCGATCTGTTTTTCGCCATCTCCTTTCCGCTTGCTTTCCTAGTCGCTGGTGGCGTCGGGTTCCTGTTGGAGGCGTCGATTATATGCCGATTATACAGCCGACCGCTCGAAAGTCTGCTGGCCACTTGGGGTATCAGTCTGGTGCTGATTCAGGCAGCGCGCAGCATCTTTGGCGATCTGACGGCGGTGAAGTTGCCGCAGCTTCTAAGCGGTGGCTGGGAAATGGCTCCCCAGGTGGTGTTGCCCTATAACCGCATGTTCATCATGGCACTGGCCGCGGCGATTGTCGGGATGCTGTTGGCGCTTTTCTTTCGCACGCGCTTTGGGCTCAAGCTGCGGGCCACGACCCAAAATCGGGCGATGAGCGCTTGCGTCGGGGTGCCGGTGCGGCGCATTGACTCTATGGCCTTTGCCTTGGGCACGGGGATTGCCGGGGTCGCCGGTTGGGCGATGACGCTGATTGGGAACGTCGTACCCAACATGGGTCAGACCTATATCGTCGATTCTTTTCTTGTAGTCGTCACCGGTGGGGTCGGCAAGCTGCTAGGCACGATCAGCGCTGGGTTAGGGATCGGCATTTTCAACAAGATGCTCGAGCCGCTCTTTGAAGCCGTGTACGGCAAGGTCATCCTGTTGGGCTTGATCATCGTCTTCTTGCAATCGCGCCCGACTGGCCTTTTCCCTGCCAAAGGACGGAGCGCGGAACTGTGAGCGCGTCTAGGCACCACATCGTCGCTGGTTCGCTGTTCGCCTTTTTTGGGGTGCTAGTCCCTCTGCTCAACTATCTGGGCCTAGTGGCCGATACGACCCTGAACCTGTGGGGGCGCTATTTTTGTTTTGCCATCGTCGCTCTTGGGATGGACCTGATTTGGGGGTTTACTGGCATTCTGTCGCTGTGTCAGGCGTTTTTCTTTTGTTTGGGCGGTTACGCCATCGGTATGCACATGCTGCTCAAGACTGGGACGAAAGGCGTGTACGGTAGCGCCTTGCCCGACTTCATGGTCTGGAATCGGGTCGAAGAGCTGCCGCTTTTTTGGGAGCCGTTCCACAGCCTGCCGCTGACCTTGCTCCTCGGGCTGCTGGTGCCGGGATTGGCGGCGCTGACCTTTGGTTTTCTCGCCTTTCGCAGCCGCATCAAGGGCGTGTACTTGGCCATTATCACCCAAGCACTGGCACTGGCGATGTGGCTGCTCTTTTTGCGCAACGAGACCATGTTGGGGGGGACCAATGGGCTGACGGATTTCAAGACGCTGCTGGGCTTTGAGTTGGCCGAGCCGGCGACCAAGCGCGGGCTCTATGTGGTGGCGTGTGTGGCGCTGGTGGGGGCGTATTATCTGTGCCGCTACATTGTCGGCTCCAAATTGGGCAAATTGCTGGTGGCCATCCGCGACAGCGAGCATCGCTTGCGCTTTATCGGCTACCACATCACCCGCTACAAGCTCTTCGTCTTTGTCGTCGCCAGCGCCTTGGCGGGCTTGGGGGGGATGCTCTACGTGCCGCAGACCGGCATTATCACGCCGGGGCGCATGGATGTGCAGGCTTCGATTGAGATCGTGGTGTGGACCGCGGTTGGCGGTCGGGGGACGTTGGTGGGCGCGATCGTCGGGGCCGTGCTGGTCAACTTGCTTTACAGCTTCCTCACCGGCGCATTTCCCGGCACTTGGCTCTACTTTCTCGGCGCGCTCTTTGTCGGGGTGGTGCTGTTCTTTCCCGAGGGTGTCGCCGGGATAGTCGGGCGTTTGCGCCGGGCTTAATGTATCCGCAGATGACGCAGATATAACGCAGATGTAGGGCTTGAACGATTCGGGATGTGGATCGTCTTATTTCTTTTATATCTGTGTCCATCTGCGTCCATCTGCGGATTATCTAGGAATGATTTAGATGGACAATCTATACGTGCAAAAGTTGAGTGTGTCATTCGACGGCTTCAAGGCGCTGGATATCGACATTTTTGAGGTCGCCCAAAATGAATTGCGGGTGGTCATCGGCCCCAATGGCGCGGGCAAGACGACCCTGCTCGATGTGCTCTGTGGCCGGGCGCGGCCCGACGTTGGGCACGCCTATTTCAAGGATCAGGATCTGACCAAGCTAAGCGAGGACGAGATCGTCGATCTTGGGGTGGGGCGCAAGTTCCAAGCGCCGACGGTTTTTACTTCGCTGACCGTCGGCGACAACCTGATGCTAGCTGTGAAGGCCAATCGCGGCGTCTTCGCTTCGCTGTTCTATCGGCTCAAAGCGGCTGAGCGCCGCCGGATTGAGGAGGTGGCCGAGCGCACGGGGCTGGAGGATGCGCTCGACGAGGTCGCCGGTACCCTGTCGCACGGTCAAAAACAGTGGTTGGAGATCGCCATGGTCATCTTGCAGGACCCCACGCTCTTCTTAGTGGATGAGCCAGCGGCAGGTATGACCGACGAGGAGACTTTTCGCACTGGGGAGATTCTCCAGGGACTGGCCGAAGATCACGCCCTGATTGTCATTGAGCACGACATGGAATTCGTGCGGCAAATCGCCCGCAAAGTAACGGTGCTACACGAGGGCAGAATTTTAGTCGAAGGGCCGATGGAAGCGGTGCAGAACGATTCGCGCGTCATTGAGTGCTATTTGGGGACGGCCATGGAACGGGAGGAGCGCAGTGCAGCAAGTTGAGACCACGCTGGCGGTGGAGGAGTTGGATATCCACTACGGGGGCAGCCGCATCTTGCGGGATATTAGCTTGCAGGTTCCCGGCGGCTCGATTGTGGCGGTGATGGGGCGCAATGGCGTTGGCAAAACGACGTTGCTCAAGGCGATCATGGGGTTGTTGGCACCGAGCAAGGGCCGGGTGTTTTTTGCCGGCGAGGATGTCACGGCGCTGACGGCTGACAAGCGCACCCGGCGGGGGTTGGGGTACGTGCCGCAGGGCCGCGAGATTTTTCCGCAGTTGACGGTGCGGGAAAACTTGGAGATCGGCTTGCAGGCGCGCGAGGGCGGTGGCGAGGTACCCGAGGAAGTGTTCGCGCTGTTTCCGGTGTTGGCGGACATGCAGGAGCGGATGGGCGGTAATTTAAGCGGTGGACAGCAACAGCAGTTGGCTATTGCCCGGGCGCTGGTCGGCGAACCTAAGGTCCTGATGCTGGACGAACCGACCGAAGGGATCCAGCCGTCGATCATTTTGGAAATAGAAAAGGTATTGCTCCAGCTCAAGGAGCGGGGCGAATTTGCCATTGTCTTGGTCGAGCAGTACTTCGACTTCGCGCGGCAGATCGCCGATCACTTCTTTCTGATGGACCGCGGCAGCATCCTGTTGCAGGGGACGGCCGACGAGCTGTCGGATGAAAGTATCAAGACCCACCTGACGTTTTGAGGGAGGATTCATGCGGCTCTCACCGAGGGAAATCGACAAGCTAGTATTGCACAACGCTGGGTTTGTGGCACAGAAGCGCTATGCCCGGGGTCTGCGGCTGAACTACCCGGAGGCAACCGCGCTGATCGCGGCGCAGTTGCTCGAATTTATCCGCGATGGCGAGCGGGTTGCCACCTTGATGGACAAAGGCAAGCAATTGCTCGGGATTGAAGATGTGTTGCCGGGGGTGCCGGAAATGGTCCACGAGGTGCAGGTGGAGGGCACGTTTCCCGACGGCACCAAACTGGTGACGGTCCATCAGCCGATCTGCCGGGCGCGGGGCAACGCCGAGTTGGCGCTTTATGGGTCGGGGCTGGTGCGGGTAGGAGAGACGTGGTCGCCGGACAATGCGTCCAGTGCCGCGCCTGGGGAAGCGCTGGTGGAGGATGGGGAACTAGCGCTCAACGCTGACCGCGAAAAAGTGGAGCTTGAAGTGGCGAATATGGGCGACCGCCCCGTGCAGGTGGGGTCGCATTTCCCCTTTTTTGAGGCCAACGCTGAATTGCGCTTTGACCGCGCGCGGGCCTATGGCTTTCGCCTCGATATCCCCTCGGGAACCGCGGTGCGTTTCGAGCCGGGGGAGACCAAGACGGTGACGCTGGTCGCCGTAGCTGGCAAGCGCGTTGTCCACGGAGGCAGTGGTTTGATCGGCGGAGCCTTGAGCGACGACAACAAGCAGGCGGCGCTGGCGCGGGCAAAAGAGCGCGGCTTTTTAGGAGCGGAGGGATGAACCTAATTAACGCCTTTTTGGGTGTACTTTTCGCCGGAATTGACGGGCATGTAGGGGCAACCCTTGTGGTTGCCCTAGCCGCAAAGGGTGCCCACAAGGGACGCCCCTACGATTGGTATCGCGTATTAAAGGAAGTTAGATAGATATGATTATTGATCGACGCGCTTATGTGGATATGTACGGCCCCACTACCGGCGATCTGGTGCGGCTGGGCGACACGGATTTGATTGTCGAGGTCGAAAAGGATCACACCGTGTACGGCGAGGAGTGCAAGTTCGGCGGCGGCAAAGTGTTGCGCGACGGCATGGGGCAGCAGAGCGGCGCGAGCCAAAAAGAGGCGCTGGACTTGGTGATTACCAACGCGCTGGTGCTCGACTACACGGGCATTTACAAAGCCGACATCGGCGTCAAGGACGGGCGCATCGCTGGGATCGGTAAGGCTGGCAATCCGGACATTATGCCGGGGGTTGCCGAGCAGATGATCGTCGGCACTACCACCGAAGTGGTGGCCGGGGAGAAGCTGATTTTGACGGCTGGGGCGCTGGACGTGCACGTGCATTTTATCTGTCCGCAGCAAGTGGAAGAGGCCATTGCCTCGGGTATCACTACGATGCTCGGGGGCGGCACTGGCCCGGCGACTGGGACGAATGCGACCACTTGTACCCCAGGGGCTTTTTACATCCGTACGATGTTGCAGGCGGCCGATGCTTGGCCGCTCAATTTTGGCTTTTTGGGCAAGGGCAATTCGTCGTTGCGCTTAGGATTGGCGGCGCAAGTTGAGGCTGGAGCTTGTGGCCTCAAGCTACACGAGGACTGGGGCACGACGCCAGCGGCTATTGATTCGTGTTTGGCGGTTGCCGAAGAATTCGACGTGCAGGTTTGCATCCACACCGACACGCTCAACGAGTCCGGCTTTGTCGAGGCGTCGCGAGCGGCTTTCAAAGGGCGGACGATTCACACCTACCACACCGAGGGCGCAGGCGGCGGCCACGCGCCCGATATTATGCGGCTTTGCGGCGAGGCCAATGTGCTGCCCTCTTCGACCAATCCGACGCGGCCTTTCACGGTCAACACCATAGATGAACATCTCGACATGCTGATGGTCTGCCACCATCTCGACAAGAACATTCCCGAGGACGTGGCCTTTGCCGAGAGCCGGATCCGCCAAGAGACCATCGCTGCCGAGGATATTTTGCACGACTTGGGCGCGCTGTCGATTATCGCTTCGGACAGTCAAGCGATGGGCCGAGTGGGGGAGGTGGTGTGCCGGACTTGGCAGACGGCGCACAAGATGCGCCAGCAGCGGGGTCTGTTGCCCGAAGATGTGGGCGGTGCTGACAACTATCGCGCGCGGCGCTACGTCGCCAAATACACCATTAACCCAGCCATTGCCCACGGACTCTCGGCCCAGATTGGCTCGGTGGAGACGGGTAAGCTGGCCGACTTGGTGTTGTGGCAGCCGGCTTTTTTCGGCGTCAAGCCCGAACTGGTGATCAAAGGCGGGGTGATTGCTTACGCGCAGATGGGGGACGCGAACGCTTCGATACCCACTCCACAGCCCGTGTATCCACGTCCCATGTTCGGGTCCTACGGCAACGCGGTTGGGCCGACTTCGCTGGCTTTTGTTTCGCAGGCGTCGCACGAGCGAGTGGGGGAGTACGGGTTGGCGAAAGAGGTCGTGCCGGTTGGGCATTGCCGCGACATTGGCAAGGCCGATATGCGGCTCAACGACTTGGTGCCCAATATCGAAGTTGATCCGGAGACCTATAAGGTGAACGTTGACGGCGAGGAGATCACCTGCGAACCCGCGGAAAAACTGCCGCTGGCGCAACTGTATCACCTGTTCTAAATGAATCACCTCTATCCGTTAATGCACCTAGCTGACAGTGCGCTGCCGGCTGGTGGCTACGCCTTTTCCAATGGCTTGGAGGGGGCGTATCAGTTGGGCTTGTTGGATGCGCCTGGAACGCTAGAAGAGTTCGTGCATTCGGCGTTGATGGCCGCGGCCTACGGCGAGATTCCCTTTATCCATTCCTGTTATGAAGAATCCGACGAAGGTGCTGTGGCGGAAATGCTGCATTTCTACGACGCTATGATCGCGGCTCCGGCGATGCGTCGGGCGAGTTTGATCTTGGGCAAGAACTGGTTGCGGCTGATGGCTGGTTTGTATCCGGAGGTCAAGTTCGCAAACTTGCGGAGGGTGCACGCGCACTACACGGTGGTTTTTGGGCTGGCGTTGAAGGCCGCGGGTTTTGCACAAGCTGAGGCTCAACAGCTTTACATGTTTCAAGTGCTCAGGGACCAGATGAGCGCTGCGGTGCGCCTCGGGATCGTCGGGCCCATGGAGGCCACGCGACGGCAGTTGGGGCTGTATGTGTATTGTGAGGAATTGCTGGCGGAAGTTGCGGGACGGCCGTACGCACAAGCGACGCGCTGCGCGCCGCAGCTCGACATTGCCCAGAGCGTACACGACGATCTTTATTCGCGCCTTTTCCAAAGTTGACAGAGAGGGATGTATGGGGCACGACCACGATCACACACACGAGCCTTTTGAATCGCCTGGACTTTTCGCCGAGCGCGAAGGCTCGGACCCGCATCGCGATTTTGCCGACCGCGCCTTTACGGTGGGGATTGGCGGGCCGGTCGGCAGCGGCAAGACGGCGCTGTTGCAGGCTTTGTGCGAAAGGCTACGCGACGAGTATAGCTTGGGGGTGGTCACCAACGACATCTTCACTCGCGAGGATGCCGAATTTTTGCTGCGGCACGGGGCGTTGGAACAGGAGCGCATCGTCGGCGTCGAGACTGGCGGTTGTCCACACGCGGCTATCCGCGAGGATATTTCGCTGAATTTGAATGCGCTTGAAGACTTGATGGATCGTTTTGCCGGAGGTATCGACTTACTGCTAGTCGAAAGCGGCGGCGACAACTTGGCGGCTCATTTCAGCCGCGAACTCGTCGATTATTCGGTGTACGTCATCGACGTATCCGGCGGCGACAAAATTCCGCGTAAGGGCGGCCCGGGGACGACGCAGTCGGATCTGTTGGTGATCAACAAGACCGATCTAGCCGAGATGGTGGGGGCGGATCTGGGGGTGATGGATCGCGACGCCAAGGAGATGCGCGGCGAGGGGCCGACGGTTTTTGCTTGCATCAAGGATCGGGAGGGACTGGAGGCGATTGTCGGGCATATTCTCACGGCGCGGGAGAGGGCGCTGCTGTCGGAGGCGCAGAAGTCGCTTTGACCTTGTTCATCTCAGGTGTATCGTTATCTTGCCCGTATAGCTATGACATAGTTGCTAACGATAGGGGAGCAGCTATCTCCATCGAAGTGAGGTCATCCTATGGCAGAAGCAAGACACAACGCGATTGAACTCGGAAAAGTAGTTTCTCGGGACCCAGAGGTACACAGCGGCGATTTGGTATTCGCTGGTACGCGGGTTCCAGTTGACACACTTGTGGACTACCTCAAGGCTGATCATTCAATTGAAGAGTTTTTGATTGATTTCCCTAGCGTCGAACGCTGGCAGATCGAATCGTATCTCGACCTTTCGCCCGATGGATTGGATCGTTTGAGAGCACAGGGTGAGAGTACTGCTTGACGAGGATATTCCAACCCGACTCAGGCTTCATTTAGGGGAAGCGGCTGATGTCGAGACGGTCGAATACCGGGGCTGGAAGGGATTGAAAAACGGCGAGCTACTACGCGCTGCCCAAGAGCATTTCGATGTACTCGTTACAATGGATAACCACCTTCCTGAGCAGCAATCTCTTCAACAGTTCGACTTGGCGGTCGTGGTCTTGCGTGCGCGGAACAAGAGTCTCACAGAGCTTCAGAAGCTGATGCCGGAGCTTGAGCAGATGCTTGACTCGCTCCAGTCAGGTCAAGCCGTGTGGCTCTATTCCTCCGAATAATTGTTCGCCAGTCCGACCGATTTCCCGCGTAGACTGGGTAGTCGCTCTAAGTCAAGAGCCTTCGGTTTTTTCCTTCAACTGCTGTCGGAGTCGTGTCAGCCGGCGCAGGGTCGGTCGGCATCAGCTATCGTCTCCCGGAACTTCTGACATGGCTTGCTCGTATTCGGCAATCCATTTTTCGGCGTCTTGTTTGGTGTAGGAGCCGGTAATAGCGCCGCTCTCTCGTGGCAGTTGATTGCTTTCCGGTTGGCCGATGTGGGGTGTCAGTTTCTCTCGCAACGCGTTTGCTTTCTGGTTAGACAAGAAGTCTTCGAAGTCTTCGACGAAAATGTCCACGTCTTCTTGGGTCAATCCGCCCTCGAAAATTACCCCCGATAGATCAGTTTCTTGGCCAACCAATTCCTCCATACGTTGGGCAAAGAAAAATAAAAAAGGAGTCGATCCTTGGCTTTGGACCCCTTGCAGGAACGCCGCGTCGAGACTCGCCTCTTGCATATGTGCCTCAGTAAGCAATGCCCCTTGCAGGAACGCCGCGTCAAGATTCGCCCCTTGCAAGTGTGCCCCAGTGAGCGAGGCCCCTTGTAGATACGCCTCATCAAGTAACGCCCCTTGCAGGAACGTCGCGTCAAGACTCGCCTCTTGCATGCTTGCCAACCCAAGATGTGCCCCTTGCATATGTGCCCTGTCAAGACTCGCCCCTTGCAGGCTTGCCGCGATAAGTGAGGCTCCTTGCATATGTGCCTCAGTAAGACGTACATGTTGGAGGTATGCTCCGTCAAGACTCACCCCTTGCAGGTGTGCTTTTGTCAAAACGGCCCCTTTTAAACATGCCATCGAGAGATCAGCTCCGTTCAGATAGCTTCCCTGCAAGTTAATATGGCAAACCTTGAAAACCTCTTGCTCCTGTACGAACAGCAATGTCAACAGGCTTTGGACTTCCTCCGAGGGGTTCGACTTGTGCGCTTCCTGATATACGCTTTCGCCCGTCGTCCGGCGGATATGGGCGCAGAGAATATCCAGTACCGTCTGACGCAGGTCTTCCGTGTCTTCTGCCAGATGGAAGAGTTCGTAGGCCCCTCCTAGGCGCACAGAGTCCTTTTCGTGCCCTAGGTGTTCAATGGCGTTTTTTAGACGATCCTGCCGCTGCCCTTGCTCAGTTTTCGATACAGCGTCGGCCTGTGCTTTCGCGGCGTCGGCCTGCGCTTCTGTGGTCTTCTCCATCGCCTTGGCACGCTTGTAGGACATCAGAGCTTGCAGGGCGACCAAGACACCACCTATGCCGATGCCTAGGAATTTCAGAGTTTCATTTTTGCCGGGTAAGTCAAGAAGTTTAGAAGTATGCTTTTCGACATATTCAAAGGACAGGACGCCTACAAAAACTATCACCAAGACGACGAGTAGGACGATGAGAGCGGTCTGAAAGATTGAAAAGAGGTTTTTTTTAATTTTGGAAAAGAATTTCATCACAGGTTTTCAGGATAGTTATTCTCAACTCTCTCCAATTCTTCTGGGGCCGGGCGACCGCCGATCTCGTTCTTCTCCCACAACTGACCGAGGCTGTAGTCCTGCAACCACGTTTCTAGGCTAGGCGTATCCAGCCGCGTGAGTTGTGTTTGTCCATCCACGCGGTCGGCCACAAGCACGTCTTCTGGCTCAAAGTGATCGAGCAAAAACGGCGACTGGGTCGCCAGAATGATCTGCGTTTGGGCCGCTACCTGCTTGAGAAGGGAGGCCAACATAGTGATCGCATAGGGATGCAGGCCAAGCTCTGGTTCGTCTAAGAGAATAACCGAGGGCCGATGCGACTCTGGCTGGAGGAGCAAAGTAGCCAGCGCAATAAACCGGAGCGAGCCATCGGAGAGCGAAGCGGCATCAAAGTAGGCGTCGGTTCCCTTGTGCCGCCATTCGAGGCGAATTTTGTCCTCGTTGAGCCGTTGAGGCACAAGTACAAAATCGTCAAAAAACGGCGCAACCCTCTGCACGGTACGACGGATCAGGCTATACGAAGACTCATGTTTCTCATGCAAGTAGTACAGAAATGGGGCCAAGTTGGCACCGTCGGGACGAAAAAAGCGGTTATCGTTCAAGTCGGCAGTCTTCTTCATTGACGAGCCGAAACTTGTGTCGTGGAAATGGTAGAGACGCCAACTGTCGAGATGATTTTTTATGTCATTCTCAAGTTGTGGTGATTCCGACCATGAGGGAAGTTCGACTTCGTCGCTAGATGTACTATCAAAAGATTGTACAAATTGATATCCAGGATGCTCCGACTGGGTAGCTTCTAATTCTATATGGAGCCCGTCCACATAGAGCGCGTCCGCGTCTGTTGCCTTCAGCCTGATCTCATACTTGTAGCTCCTCTCTTCAAAAGAGAGCCGAACGATTAACTCCTCTGTTTCCTTAGAGCCGTAGTGTAGAACCTTATCAGCCCCACCAGCCCGAATGACGTATTGTTGAAGATGCTCTGAGTGGATGGCATTGAGGAAGGAGAACACGCCGATGAAGTTCGACTTGCCCGAGCCATTTGGACCGATCAGTACATTGATTGGGCCAAGCGGCAAATTCTCAATATGGCTAATACTCTTAAAGCCTTTGATCGAGATACTGTGGAGTGTGGACATAGTGGATTCTTACTGTGGTCTGTTTGCTTGGAAGGACCTGACCGTCCGCACCTCTCGTCCGGACAAATAGTGCCTCAATGCCTATAGAGCCGACTCATCGAGAAGCACTCTCATTCTTGAGGATACGTTTGGGTGAGAAAAGAACAACCCTGCCGCTTTTTCCCTGTCTCTGCCTTGCATCTTCTAGAATGCGATCAAGGTCGAAATCCATAGACTTTGCCAAGGCTTCTTTAATCCTTCTTGTCTCTTGGATAATTTCATCCGTGGTTTCTTTTTCGTCCATTGGTTTCATCGTAATCAATCTCCAAGCAGTGTTTCTAAGACGGCTTCTTGAGGATGCGTTTGGGCGGGAGAGACACGACGGGGTGACCACAGGTCTTCTCTTGCTTGCGAAGGTCTTCGCAGATTGCGTGTAAATCAAACTGGAATTTGGCCGTGTGGGCATCTCTTATCTTTCTAATTTCTTCGACAATAGGATCCTTCATTCTTCGTCTCCAATTAGCTCTTCAGGCGAGCAAATGACGGGACATTGGTAGCCCTGCTGCTCGACGAGATACATAGCAATCAAGATCCGATCAGCCAATCACCCCGAGTGCGAAATACCGGCGGCCACGTTTGATGCGATAGATGGCGAAATCCTTGCGATCAATAGTGAAAATCGTCCGTAGGTTGCGACTTTCAGCCACGGCGACGAGCGAAGCATCGGCGAAGTCCATCGGCGCATCGCGGTATTGAACCATGAGTTTAAGAGCGCGTCCGAGTAGTTGGTCATCGAGGAAGAGTACCTCGATGCCGCCGCCGGTGATAAAGTCTATTAGGTGCTGCGTCCCTATGCTTCCCGGCTGCAACAAGTGAACGGCCTCGGTCAGGACGGGGATCGTCGTAGCTATAGGTTCGGAAATGGACTTGAGTACCTCGACGCATCTTGCATGTGCCTCGTCCCTGGGATCAAATAGTGCGACCAGCGGGCCAGTATCCACTAGAATCACTGCTTATGCTTCTTTCTAATGGCCTCGGTAGCGGCCTTCTTGGCGCTCTTGGCTGGGGCAATGGCATAGCCACCCGGTCCCAAATCGAGACGGCTAAAGACCTCGTATGGCGTTTCGGCGGTTGGCACCTTGGGTGCTAACGCCGCATACGCTTGGAGGCCACGCTTGAGTACCTCTGATATGGAAAGGCCGGTCTGGTTGCACAAAACGGACAAGGTAGCTTCGGCATCGTCGTCGAGCTGGATCGTTCTAGTACCCATCTGAAACTCCCGTTGTTGGCTGTAAGACCGTTTTTGAAAACGGCGTATTCATCTGATTCGTCGCTTGGCTCAATATCCAGTGAAGATAATTTAGCAATGAGATGGCCTTGAGGCTATTCTCTTCAGTACCATAATCTACCGATTCACCATGAAGCACTTGGTGTCGATTGAGCCTGACGAAGGACCCCCCTTTATTCTTGCGCCCACCGCACTCAATGATGGAAAAGCCGCACCCCCGAATTAATCATCAACATTCCATATTCGTCTGCTGCTTCGATTACCAGATCATCCCGCGTTGATCCGCCAGCTTGGACTAAGTACTCCACGCCAGAACGCTGCGCCCGGTCGATGTTGTCGCGGAAGGGGAAAAAGGCGTCTGAACTCAGCGCCACACCTTTGAGATGATCCAGCCATTCCCGCTTCTCCTCGGCACTGAGCCGTTCTGGCACCTCGCGGAAGTTGGCTTCCCATGCCCGGAGTTCGGCCGGGGTGACGTCGTCTTGCAGATAGATGTCGATGGCGTTGATTTTTTCCGGGCGCTTGAGGCCCTTGGCGAATTTCATGCCCAAGACTTTGGGGTGCAGGCGCAGATACCAGTTGTCGGCCTTGGCGCAGGCCAAGCGCACGCAGTGGACGCGCGACTGCTGCCCGGCACCAGTGCCGATGACTTGGCCGTCGCAGGCTAGGCACACTGAGTTGGACTGGGTGTACTTGAGGGCGATGGTCGCCACCGTCAGGTCGCGGCGGGCACTGGCTGGCAAGTCTTTGCGGGCCGTGACGATGTTGTGAAAAAAAGCGTCGTCGGGAATGAAATCATTGCGTTGTTGCGCAAGTTGGACGCCGAATATCTCGCGTTGCTCGGTCGCGGCCGGCGCGTAGTCCGGGTCAATTTGCAGGATGCGGTACTGGCCGCCCTTTTTCTTTTTTAAGATCTCTAAAGCCTCAGGCTCGTAGCCGGGAGCGATGATTCCGTCGGAGACCTCGACGCGGATGAGATCGGCCGTAGGGAAATCGACCACGTCGCTCAGGGCGATCCAGTCGCCGAAGGAGGCGAGGCGGTCGGCACCGCGCGCGCGCGCATAAGCCGTGGCCAGCGGACTGAGGTCGCGGTCGGCGACGAAATAGGACGCACTCAGTGTCTCGTCGAGCGGTGCGGCTACGGCGGCACCGGCCGGAGAGACGTGTTTGAACGAGGCGGCAGCCGGCAGGCCGAGGGCATGTTTGAGATCGCGGACGAGCTGCCAAGCGTTGAGCGCGTCCATGAGGTTGATGTAGCTAGGAGCGTCGTTGAGCGGTTCGATGGGCAGGTCGCGGCCATCGGCCATAGAGCAGCGGGCTCCTGCTTGGTGGGGGTTGCAGCCGTAGCGCATGTCAATTGTAGCGGGCATAGTTCCTCCTCGATGAGACTATTTGACAAAGGTTGGGGCGGCGTATTATGTTCGGCAATCGCGGTAAAAAGACAATCGCCAATCAACCCATTTTTGACAAGCCAAGGCGAGGAAAAGCGACCATGTTTAAAGGTTGTAGTACAGCCCTAGTGACGCCCATGAACGCAGACGGCAGCATTGACCACGGCGGCTTAGAGCAACTCGTGGAATTCCAAATTGCCAACAATATCCAAGCAGTGCTCGCCGTCGGCACGACCGGCGAAAGCCCGACCCTGCTATGGGAAGAGCACAACGAAGTCATTGATCGCACGGTCGCGCTGGCCAAGGGACGCACCCTATCGATTGCTGGCACGGGCAGCAACTCCACCAAGGAGACTATGGAAGGTAGCGAGCACGCCGCCCACATCGGCGCAGACGCCGTGCTGCTAGTCGATCCCTACTACAATGGGCCCAGCTCCTTGGAGATTCGCCGCGAATACGTCGAGCCGGTGGCGCGGGCCTTTCCCGAGGTGCAGATCATTCCCTACATCATCCCCGGACGCACCGGCTGCATGATGCAGGTGGAAGATTTGGCCATCCTCGCCCACCAGTATCCCAACGTGGCCCAAGTCAAAGAGGCGACCGGCGACTTGGACAACATGGCCAAGACGCGCCGGCTCTGCGGCGACGATTTTACCATCCTCTCGGGCGATGACGACAAGACCGTGCCGATGATGAAGAGCGCGGATATCCGGGCCGCTGGCGTGATCTCGGTGATGTCCAATGTTATCCCAGGTCCCATCCAGCGGCTCACTGAGTTGCTCAATGCTGGCCAAGAGGACGAAGCCGACAGTTTGGCCGAGAAGCTAGCGCCGCTTTTTGGCATCGTCGGCGTTACTACCACTGAGCAAAGTGCGTATGGCCCGGTCGAGTGCAAGGCGCGCAACCCGGTGCCGATTAAGACGCTGATGAATATCCTCGGCATGCCGGCTGGACCAGTGCGGCAGCCGCTGGGCAAGATGACGCACGCGGGCGCGCGAACGGTGTTGGATGCCGCGCGCCAAGTACACGCCAACGACCCAACGGCCTTTGCACCGGTCGCCGAGTTTTTCGAGGTGGATGTGGAAGCTCGTCTGCACGACGACTCGCTGGTCGAAGGCGTGGTGTATCCATCGTATTAATCGAGGATAAAGCGATGACCAAAATCGTAATCTGCGGGGTGGCCGGGCGCATGGGCCAACGGCTGGCCCACTTGACTTTGACGGCGAGTGACTTGGAACTGTGTGGCGGCAAGGAGCGCCCGGACCACGAGGCTGTGGGGCGCGACATCGGCGAGGTCGTCGGTGCCCGACACTTGGACTTAGCGGTCAGCGACACGCTGGCGGGCATCGTCGAACCCGACCAAGTAGTAGTCTGTTTTACGACCCCGGAGGCGACCCTTGAAGACGCGGCCCTCTGCGCGGTGCGCGGGGTGCCCATGGTGGTGGGGACTACGGGGTTTACCCCGGAGCAACTGGCGGAATTCAAGCAGACCGTAGCGGACATTACCTGCGTGTTTGCGTCGAATTTTAGCACGGCCATGAACGTGCTCTTCAAGCTGGTCGAAGAGGCGGCGCGGATTTTGGGCGACGACTACGATGTGGAAATCATTGAGGCGCATCACCGGCACAAGGTCGATGCGCCCTCTGGGTCGGCGCTGACGCTGGCCGAGCGGGCCGCGGCCGGATTGGGCCGCAACTTGCGCGAGGTAGCCGTACACGGGCGGTCGGGCGTGGTTGGCGAGCGCTCCCGCCAAGAGATTGGCATGCACGCGATCCGCGCTGGCGACTTGGCGGGCGAGCATACGGTGCTCTACGCAGCCCCGGGCGAGTGCCTCGAATTGCAGCATCGCGCCACGAGCCGCGATTCCTTTGCTTTGGGTGCGCTACGAGCTGCGCGCTTTGCCGCGCAGGCCGCGCCGGGAATGTACTCGATGGGAGACGTGTTGGGGCTGGGTTGATCGCTCAGCGCTTGGGGCGGAGGAGGTGCTGCGGCGTCGGCCACAGGGTCTGGATCTGATCGCGCAGCCGTGCGGCTTCCTCAAAGTCTTCCACTTCTACGGCTACCTTTAGGTCGCGCTCTAATTGTTCGCGCTCGGACAGCGGGCGCTCCTGCTCCAATTCCTCGTACCATTCACGCAAAAAGGAAATCTCGGGCAAATCCTCTTCTAGCTCGGATTCCCATTCTTCGACAAAGCTCTCGATGTGGGCGATGCCTTCTTGCACGGCGCGCATGGCCGTTGGATAGTCATCGCTGCGGAGGGCTAGCATGGCGTGCGCCCGGGTCTGCATCATAATCGCGTGGGGGTAGTACTGCTCAAAGTACCAGCGGATCTCGTCGTTGGGTGCGCACTGATCGACCAATTCAAAAATCTGTAGGGTGTGCTCGGTATCGGCGACGACCCCTTCGTAGTCCTCTAGGTTGAACAGACTTAAATAGCGGTGGTAGTACTGCCAGGCCTCTTGGAAGAGTTCTTCGCACTCGTCTTCGTTTAGCACGAAGCCTTCCGGGGTTTCGCGCGATTCGATGAGGTCTTGGTAGTAGTCGAGCAGTGAAGGGCAGCCGTGCGGTTGTTGGCCGTCGGGACGGCCGTCCAACTCAAGTTGAAGAAGCCCCATGTCGATGCGGATCTGAAGTTTTTCCTCGCCCTTGCTGGTGCGGATGCGCCGGGCGAGGAATTCGTCGGGCTTGAATTCCCAACCGTTGAGCAAGTCGCCGATATCGTAATTCATGGGCGCGCTCTCTGAAAAAATATAGAATGAAGAAACCCAGCCCCAAGGAGGCTGGGGGAACACAAAAGACAATATAGGGCAGAACCTAGCACTGCGCTACTAATCGACGCATTTCTCGTCAAATTGCTTGCCCATACAAAAAAGCGCCGGGCTACAAGCCCCGCGCTTATCGTAACATATA
The DNA here is from genome assembly GCA_965116455.1 of Candidatus Latescibacterota bacterium. Taxonomy (GTDB): domain Bacteria; phylum Latescibacterota; class UBA2968; order UBA8231; family UBA8231. Next base: position 328,067 of record OZ220690.1, read on the forward strand.
ATATACAAAAAAAGAAAGAATGTGTCAAAAATTTTTATTTAAGTATAATATAAATAATATGTTATAACAAATTTTTATTGACAATATATACCGCCTGATTTACCTTAAGATCGCCCCCATCCAAATCATTCCACACAGGAGGACCGATGTCCCAGCCCGAGAACGATGCTCTGCAAGTGCAGGGCGACCGGGTGGTGCTAGGGGAGTGGTCGGGCGATCTGGAAGAATTGATCGCCAAGAACGTCGAATTGCGCCAGATGTTGCGCGAAGGGCGCGCCGACGAGGCCCGCGCGCTGCTCAAGGCGCAGGCCGTGGAGGAACAAGCCGCGCTGGTGGCCATAGACGAAAACCCCGAGGAAGTGCTCTCACTGACTGGCATGGACGCCCAAGGCCGCCCGGGGTACTTGCCCGCTGTCGTCGATAAGCTGCCGTCGGAGATCATTGCCGAGTTGGTTGCCCCCGGCGAGTACAAGCTGGCGCGGTTCAACACCGCGCTGTTGCAAACCATGTCGGCGGAGTCGTTTGCGCGCGCGGTGGAGGACACGCTCGATCCGGTTTACTTCCACGGCAACCGCACCAAGGTGTCGTGGGAATGGCTCGAAGCGGTTGCAGCGCTGGACGATCACAGCAAACGCGCCGCGCTCTTGTACAAGGTCGATCAGGGCCTGCTAGAAGATGCCTTCCTCGACAAGGTCGATAGCATTGACATGCACGCCCAAGTCGGAGGGCTGCCGGATTGGGGCACTGTTTCGGGTTTCAGCCTGCTGTCGGAATCGGGCCAAGCCGTGATGCTGCCGCCGATCAACGACCCGGAGATCGGCGAGGTCATCTACGCCTTGCACCAAGCCGCGCCTGAATTGCTGGCAAAGGTGCTGCGCGGCGCGTGGGAACGGGCCGGTGGAGGGGCCTCGTGAGTCGGCTAGCGCGCGTCGATCTCAACCAAGTCCCGCTTGACAGCAATAGTTTCATTGGCCAAGTGGTCGCTGCGGGCCTCGAATACGAGCAGTTGCCGCCGCGCTTTATGGATTCGCTACGGGCTTATCTGCGAATCCGCGGGTTGGGCTTTGCCCAGCGCAATCGCACTGGCATTGCCCTTGGCCGCGACCAGTTGCGCCAAGGCATGGAGCAGGGCTTGGCGTGCATGGACTTGGCGCTGGAGGAGGAAAGCGGCGGCGACCTCAACGCCGCTGTCGCCAAGTTGGTTAGCGACTCGTTTGACGCGCTCTACAAGCAGGGTTGGGAGCGCGCTTTCCAGCGTTTAAAAGAGCTGCGCCAGCAGGCCCGCGCCTTGGTTGGCTGTCCCGAATTGGGCTTTTGGCCCAATTTGCAGCCCAAAGTGGCAGCCCTGACGAAGCTCGTCCCCGAGACGTGGACCGGTCCTAGTGACATCGACCTGCGCGCCGACGGCCAAATGCTACAAGAGCTAACCGGCAAGGTGGCCTTTGTGCGCTCGTTGCCGCAGCCGTCGGTGGCCGCTTTGCTCGAGCAGGTCGATGTGGATTTCGCTGGCGTGTTGCACCGCGTCATTTTGGCGTTGGCGTTGGGGCGCGCCGAACTCATCGCCAAAAAGGAGCACGTGTCGCGCTTTCGCAACGAGTGTTTTGACGCGGGTGGAATGCGTCCTCGCGTGCGGCGGCAGGTGTTGGATCAACTCGTCGGGCACTTGGAAGATACTGTGGTGGATGCGGACGTGCGGGTGCGGATTGCCGACGAATTGGGTGCGGAAATTGAGGTGCTAGAACAGGCCGCGGCCCGGGGCGACCTAGCCGCGTTTTTTCTGTCGCCTTTTTCCGCTTTGGAAATTTGAGTAGCTTTGCGAACTCTTAGCTAACAGTTTTCCACGCACTCCACATCTTCTGCGAGGTCTTATGGCTCATCACGAATTTACTCCCGATCACTACCACAATACCATCGGCTGGCACGAGCCCGTGCTGGAGATCGAGCCGGGAGATACCGTCTCGACGACCACGGTGGATGCCCGTGGCTGGGACCAGCACGGCGAGCGGGTCGCCGTGCGCGGGAATCCCATGACGGGTCCGTTCTATATCAAAGACGCTGAACCGGGCGACACCTTGGTGGTCCACTTCGACAAGCTCTATCCCAACCGCGATTGGGGCTGGACGGGTTGGGCAATCGCGCCCAATGTGCTGGATCCGGGTTTTACAATTGGGATTAAGCGCGAAGAACAGCCGCTGCGGTGGCCAATTGATCTAGCGGCCGGTACGACAACGCAGCCGGATACCCTGCCGGGTTTGGTGCTGCCTCTCGACCCGATGGTGGGTTGTTTCGGAGTGGCCCCGCCGCGCGGTCAGGCCATTTCCACGGCGACTTCTTCGACCCACGGCGGCAACATGGACTACCGGGGCTTTGTCACCGGCGTGACCGTCTATCTGCCGGTCGAGGCTCCGGGGGCGCTCTTCCACTTAGGCGACGGGCATGCCGTCCAAGGCGACGGCGAGATCGTCGGCACAGGCGTGGAAATCTCCTTTGACACGACGTTTAGCGTGGATGTGATCAAAGGTAAGAAGATCGGCTGGCCCCGCGCTGAAAACGACACGCACATTCTCGCGGCCGGCAATGCGCGTCCTTTGGACCAATGCGTGCAACACGCCACTAGCGAGTTGATCAACTGGCTTACCGAGGACTACGGACTCTCTGAGTTGAGTGCCCACGCGCTCTTGGGGCAGTGTGTGGAATACGATATGGGGAATGTGTACGACCCGGCCTATACAATGGTCTGCAAGGTCTCCAAGTCGCTGCTCTCGGCTCTGGGAGCCGAGCGCTCATAAATCGGCGATGGAGTCGAGGCCTTCGGGTTGCGGTAGGACATAGCGGACGGGTTGGATGGTGCCGTCGCGGCGGCGAACCTGTTCGACCCGTTTGCACTTGATGACCGAGTGCTCGATGAACAGGTCGTCGTCGATTTGGCAGCCGTAGAGGTAACTGGTGCCCTTGATGGTTACGCGCTCGCCCACGCGCATGGGATGTTCGTCGCTGCCGGTCATAAGTACGCCAGACTCGATGCGGCTGTGCGCGCCGATCCGCAGGTTGCCCTTGAGGATATTGCGGCTGAGTACTTCGACCTCGTCGTCAAGAGCGAGGGTTTGATCTGGATATGTGCTTAGTTCGACGCCGACGCCGATTTGTACCCCCTCACCGAGCACTATATGGCCGCTCAGATGGCTGCGGTCGCCGATGGTGACGCGACGGTTGAGTTGGACTTGGGGGCCGACGTACGTACCCTTGCCAATGACGATGTCCAAGGGGCCGCACTCCGCGTCCATGTTGAGGATTTGCTCGATGACCTCGTCGGCGATGAAGAAGTCCTCCTCGTCGGCGATGGTGATGGTGTCCTTGAGTTTGTCGTAGGCCCAGCGGCGGGCTATGGCCTCCATCTGACGCCAGACGCTTTTGACGTTGAAGGCGAGGAGTTCTTCTTCGCTATCGGCCGTGGCGGCTCGCACCACGAGCTGGTGCTGATTGAAAATTTGCACCAAGTCGGTCAGCAATAATTCGCCTTGGGCATTGTCGGTGTCGAGATGCTGGATGTACGTGCGCAGCGCATGTTCTCTGAAGGCGACGACGCCGGTGTTGATCTCGCGCGTTTCCAGCAGTTCTTGGCGCGTGAAGGCATAGGTGCGGCCATTGAAATCGGCTTCGTAGGGCGTTGCCGCGTCAAGGCTGAGGATGTCCTTGTGCTCCCTGATTTCAATGACTTTGTCGTGGTCTTCACCTGCGGGCTGTCCCGCCGCATCGGTGGCTGGCACGCGCACGATGCGGCCATAGGAGTTGGTCTCGGCCGGGCCGCTGTACAGGCCGGTGAGCACCATCATGTCGCAATCGACGTTTTCAAAGCTGGCGCGAAATTGGGCGACGACCTGCCCGGTTAACAGCCCCATGTCCCCTAAAAAGATGTACACGTCGCGGTCGGCAGCCGTTGCGGGGAAGGCTTGGAGGCCGACGCGCACGGCGTCGCCGGTTCCGGCCGGCTGGCCGAGGACCGGGTTTTCTTGGTACGCGAAAAGACGCCCTGGTTGGGGGCCGGTCGCGCGGGCGACGTCTAGGCCCTTGATGCCCACGACGATGATCTGATTGGGGCTGTCGAGTCCCTCTTGCACGGCGCGGGCCACGCGCACGGCCGTTGGCTGCCCCCAGATTTCGTGCAGCATCTTGGAGGTTTCCGAGCGGATGCGCATGCCGTGGCCAGCCGCCAACACGATGCCGATGCGGTGGATGTCGTCTAGGATTGGCGAATTGATTTCTGCGAGTAGATCGTGCATTGAGTCTCTTTCTTCTGATTTGTAGGGGGGACCGGCCGGTCGCCCCTACAGAACGCAATGGTCGTGCGTTGGGTTCCTGTTATCTGACTGATGTTGCGCCTTGTGGTTGCTTTTAAAATTCCGCCGACTGAATGCGCCGAGTAGGGGGCGGTTTGCAAACCGCCCCTACCGGTTCGACATAGATGCGTCTAAGACGTCGATATCCTCGCCGAGGGCCGTGCGCATGAGCAACTCCTGCATACTGTGGCCGGGAGAATCGCACTTGGGTTGGCGGCGGATGTAAGTGCCGTCTGGGCGCATCTGCCGGGATTTGGCGCGATCGGCGAGCGCGAATGCGAGCAATTCGCGATAGACGCGCCGCTTCAGGTCCGGGTCCAAGATGGGAAAGACGACCTCGACCCGAGTGCGCAGATTGCGATTCATCCAGTCTGCGCTGCCGAGCCAGACTTCTTCGTCGCCGCCGTTGGCAAAGTAAAAGACCCGGCTGTGCTCTAAGAAGCGGCCAATGATGCTGTACACGCGGATGTTCTCGCTGATGCCGTCGAGCCCGGCGCGCAAGCAGCAGATGCCGCGCACGATCAGATCGATCTCGACGCCGGCCTGCGAGGCCGCGTACAGGGCGTCGATGATCGCTGGATCCATGAGGCCGTTCATCTTGGCGATGATAGCGGCCGGCCGACCGGCGCGGGCGTGTTCGCTCTCGCGCTCGATGCGGTCGAGCATGCCCTGCATCAGCCCAGAGGGTGCGACTAGCAGTTTTTCGAATTGACTGATGCGGCTGTGGGCGGTGAGCATATTGAAAACCTCGGCCACCTCCGCGGTGATCGTTGGCTCGGCGGTAATCAGCCCCAGATCCGTGTAGAGCCGCGCAGTGGTGTGATTGTAATTGCCGGTGCCCAAGTGGGCGTAGCGACGCAGGCGATCTTGATCGCGGCGCACCAGCATGGAGAGCTTGCAATGGGTCTTCAGGCCCATGATGCCATAGATCACGTGGATGCCGCTGTCTTCGAGGCGCTTGGCCCACTCGATGTTGGCTGCTTCGTCGCCGCGGGCTTTTAGCTCGACGAGCACGGTCACTTCCTTGCCGCGCTCGGCTGCGTCGATGAGCGCCTGTCCCACCTCTGAATCGTCGCCCGTGCGGTAGATGGTCTGTTTGATGGCCAGCACTTTGGGGTCGTTGGCTGCCATGCGGATGAAGTCGGTAACCGTGGCAAACGACTCGTAGGGGTGGTGCAGGAGGATGTCGCCAGCGCGGATGGACGCAAAGAAGGTCTCCGGCTCTTGGGGTAGGTCGCGCTCGACCGGCGCGAAAGGAGCGTCTTTGAGCGCGGGGCGCGGGACGAGGCCGTACAGGGTCATGACGCGGTGGAGATTGACCGGCCCCGCGGCTCTAAATACAAGGCTGTCGTCGAGGCCAAACTGCTGTTGCAAAAGCCATACTAGCTGGTCGGGTGCGCCCGCGGCGATCTCTAGGCGCACGGCGTCGGCTTGGCTCTGCTTGCTCACCTGCTCCTCGATTTCTTCCAGCAAATTGTCGGCGTCTTCTTCGTTGACGTACAGCTCGCTGTTGCGCGTGACGCGGAAGGGAGCCGACCCGAGGACCTGATAGCCGCGGAAAAGCTCGCTGGCCTGCAAATCCATGATTCCGGCTAGCGTTACAAAGTGCAGTTCGCCGTCTTGGCCCGGCATGCGCAGGATGCGCGGCAATACCCGAGGCACGGTCGCCACGCCCATCATGGTCTGCCCCTGTTCTTCGAGTAAGGCACCGATGCACAGGGCCTTGTTGATCACGTGGGGGAAGGGGTGCGCTGGATCGACGACAATGGGCGTGAGGATCGGTTCGAGTTCTTCCCGCCAGTACTGGCGCACGAAGTCGAGGTGCTCATCTTTGAGTTGGCGCGCCTCCCAGAAGTAGATGCCCTCCGCGGCTAGGGCCGGGATGAGGTCCTCGTTCCAGCAGCGATACTGTTCGGCGACCTGCTCGTGGGCTTGTTGGGCGATGCGCTCGAGCTGTTCAGCCGGGGTCAGGCCGTCGGGGCGGCTGGGGTTGGCTCCTGACGCGTGCAATTGCAGCAAGCCCGCTACCCGGATTTCGTAGAACTCGTCGAGATTGCTGGCGACGATGGCCATGAACTTGACGCGCTCTAGCAGGGGATTGCGCTCGTCTTGGGCTTCTTCGAGTACGCGGGCGTTGAAGTCGAGCCAAGAGAGTTCGCGGTTGATGTAGAGCTCGGGATGCTCGTACGTGGGTGGGTGGGCGATTTCGCTCATATAGCAATCCTAAATGACTTGAACGATTCGATATGCGGATCGCCTTGCAAGTAGGGGCGAGCGATCGCTCGCCCCTACAATTCGGCGTCTGTCGGCGGCCATCGGCGGATTATCTCATGAATGATGTAGGATAGCTATATCAGTCGAGTCGGGCGATGGTTTCGCGCACGAATTGCACCGATTTTGTCAGGGCGTCTTTGGGTTCGCCTTCGATGCCGCACTCGTAGGCTAGATAGCCGCTAAAGCCGATGTCCTTGAGAGCCTGCAAGCCGGCGCGCCAATCGATGTCGCCGGTGCCCGGCTGCATGCGCGTGTTGTCTGCCATGTGGACGTGGGCGACGTGGCGGCCCGCACGGCGGAAGGCGGCCGGGGTGTCGGTTTCTTCGATGTGCATGTGGAAGAAGTCGCTGAGCAGGGCCACGCCTTGGGGGCTGCCGGCGCGCTCGATGATTTCGACGCCGTCGGCTTGGCGGCGTAAGAGGTGCTGTTCGTAGCGGTTGAGGGGTTCGAGCAGGAGCAAGGTGCCGTGGCTAGCGGCATGGGCGGCGAGGTCTCTGACCAGTTCGACGAGCAGGGCTTTTTCTAGGGAAATGGCGTCTTGCAGCGGCGAGAGGTCGGGGATGCGCGGCTGTCCAAAGATGGGGGGGACGATCTGGCCGACAGCTTGGAAGTGCCCGCAGGCTTCCAACTGGCGGCAGGTCTCGGCGAGGCTGTTGGCGCGCTTGCCCGGGTCGGGGTCGAGCCAGTCAAAGGTCTCTTGGCCGCAGATGGAAGCGATCTTGATGGAGCGGCCGGCGAGGGCCTGTTCGTATTCTTCGACGTGGTCGTACAGGCGCGAGCGGCCGCTGACTTCTAGGCCTTCGATGGCGAGCGATTCGGCGAAGTCGAGCTTTTCTGCGAGGCTTGCTCCGGGCAGCAGCCCTTCCTGTAAGGCGATTTTCATGGTGTCCTTTCTTGCGGCGGTCCAGCGTTAAAACTGGACGCCGAGCTTGATGTTTGCTTCGGGTTGGGTGGCGATTTTGGGGTACGCGTCGAGCAGGTCGTCGAAGGACACGATGGGCTGCACGATGGGCAGGCAATCGACTTGGCCCGTAGCGAGCATGCGCCAGCAGACGTCGTAGATGCGGTCGTTGTCCCAATTGGGGTGGTCGGGGTTTGGCTCGCTGTTGGCTCGCGAGAATATGATGTGCGGCCGGTTCATGTGGGCTTCGGCGCCCAAGTCTATCCCCGTTGTCCACGCTCCAGGATACGCGCCGGCTACGATCGTGCCCCGATAGGCGACTCCGCGCAAGGCTTGCTGCATGGCCGCGGGATGCCCGCTGTAATCAATGATCACGTCCGCGCCTCGGTTGGCCGTGGCCTTCTTGATCTCCAAGCCAGCGTCGCATTGGGTCGGGTCGAGGACGAGGTCGGCTCCGCAGGCGCGGGCTACTTCGCGCCGGTTAGCTAGCGGATCGAGGGCGATGATGGGATGGGCACCGGCCAAGCGGCAAAATTGCACGGCGATCAGGCCGATGGCCCCGAGGCCCGAGACGGCTACGGCGTCGCCGATGCGGACGTGCCCGTCGCGCACTGCGCCGAGGGCAAAATCCGCTGGATCGAGACAGACCGCGGCTTGCCAAGGGACGTCTGCGGGCAAGCGGCGCGCGGTTTCGGGCCAGACGTGTTCTTCGCGGAATGGCCCGTAGGCGAAGATGCGGTCGCCTTCTTTGAGCTGGGTGACGCCCGGACCCAGTTCGACGACTTCGCCGACGCCCATGTTGCCCAGCGGCACGGGGTATTGGACGCCCTCGCCCTGATAGTCGAAGATGCGCCGCTCGGAGTCGAAGCGGCCGCGCGGGCCGGCGTACCCCTTAAACATCGACATTTCAGTACCGTGCTTGGCGGCCGCGTACAGGCTTTTGACGCGGACTTGGCCTTCGGCGAGCGGTGGCGATTCGCATTCCTGAAAGGCCACTTGCTCGGCGGCCGGGGCGATGAGCGCTCGGGGCATGGGGCTACTCCGCTTGACGTTGGGCGCATTTTTGGGGTTTATAGCGGGCCTAAGTACACGACAGTAATCCAGTGGACGTTAGGCATGGGAGTGCTGAGATGCTTCGACTCCGCTTTGCTCCGCTCAGCATGACAGATGATGACGCCCATGTTGTCATGCTGAGCGCAGCGAAGCATCTCATACCGCGCTACTGTCGTGTACTTAGTAGCGGGCCAAAATATACACTTCTCAGCGAGGATATGCCATGTCAGAACGCGTACAGATCGTAGTGCCCGGCGACAATCCAATCCAGATCGCCGGTTCGCCGCATTTGCAGCGGCTCGCGCCCTATGGGGATGTCACCCTGTTTGAGGATACGCCGCAAAGTGCGGACGAGAAAATCGCGCGGGCCGAGGGCGCGCAAGTCATTATCAACACGCGCGGAGTCGTCACGTGGCGCGAGGAAATGCGCCGCTTGCCAGAGCTCAAGATGCTTGCCACCTGCTCCATCGGCACGGACATGATCGACTTGGCGATTGCCAAGGAACTCGGGATCGTGGTATCGAACCAGCCCGGCCGCACTGCGCCGGTGGTGGCCGAGCACATGTTCGGGCTGATGTTCGCCCTGTCCAAGCGCGCCTATTTCCAGACCGCCGAGTTGAAGGCTGGCCGCTGGACGCGCGAGATGAACACCATGCTGCAAGGCAAGGTGTTGGGCGTGGTGGGCACGGGGCCGATTGGCGCGGAGATGGCGCGGTTGGGACGGGCCATCGGCATGGAGGTTATCGCGTGGACCTTTAATCCGTCGCCTGAGCGCGCGGCTGAATACGGGGTGCGCTTTGTGGAACTCGACGAGTTGTTGCAGACTGCGGATGTGGTCAGTCTGCACGTGAAGTTGACCGAGGATACCCGGCATTTTCTCGGGGCGCGCGAGTTTGGGCTGATGAAGGAGGGGGCACTGGTGTTGAACGGGGCACGCGGCGATGTGCTGGACATGAACGCTTTGCGCGATGCCCTGTTGTCTGGGCATGTGGGTGGGGCCGGGCTGGACGTGTTTCCAGAGGAGCCGCTGCCGAGCGACGATCCCATCCTCGATTGCGATCAGGTGGTGCTGACGCCGCATGCGGCGGATCAGACGCCCGAGGGGGTGGATTTGCTGAACGAGGGCGCGGTCGATAATGTGATTGCGTTTTTGGAGGGGCGGCCGCGGAACAATGTGGCGGTGTGACGTGGGGCGGGGCAGAAAACAATAGGAGAAACTTTGTGCCTGAAGGGGGTGCGCCCATGAGCAAACGCAGACTGCCCATTGGCATTCAGACCTTCCGCGAGGTCCGCGAAGAGAACTGCTACTACGTCGATAAAACCGCTTACATCCGCCGGCTGCTCGACGAGGGCAAACACTACTTCCTGTCGCGCCCCCGGCGCTTTGGCAAGAGCCTGTTTTTGGACACGCTCAAGGAGTTGTTCGAGGGCAACGAGCCGCTATTTGCGGGACTTGCCATCCACGATCAGTGGGATTGGTCGGTGCGTCATCCGGTGCTGCGGCTCGACTTCAGTAGTGGCAACTTCACCGAGCCGGATTACTTGCAAGCGAACCTCATAGACCAACTAACCGCTATCGAACGCCGATCTGGGGTGGTTGCCGAGTCCGCTACGGTGCCGGGGCGTTTCGCCCGCCAGCTAGAAGGGTTGCACGAGCGCACTGGTCAGCGCGTTGCAGTGCTGATTGATGAATACGACAAGCCGATCTTAGATGCGCTGGAAGTGCCGGAGGTCGCCCGCGCCAATCGCGACTTTCTGCGCGGCCTGTATTCGACCGTGAAGTTTGCCGATGCCCACATCCGCTTCACGTTCCTCACCGGAGTGAGCAAGTTCTCCAAGGTCAGCCTGTTTTCTGGCCTCAACAACCTGATCGACATCACCCTAGACCCGCGCTACTCGGCCATCTGCGGTTATACCGAGACGGACCTGGATACTGTGTTCGCGCCGGAGCTCCCCGGCTTGGACCGGGATCAGATCCGCGACTGGTACAACGGCTACAGTTGGCGGGGCGACGAGAAGGTGTACAACCCCTTCGACATCCTGCTGCTGTTCGATAGCCGCGAGTTCAAAGCTCATTGGTTTGAGACCGGTACGCCGACGTTCTTGGTCGAAACGCTTTGCAAGCGCCGCGTCAGTTCCCTCGAGTTGGATGAGATGGTCGGCAGCGACGAGTTGCTCTCGACGTTTGACGTGGATGACATTGCCACCGAGGCGCTGCTGTTTCAGACCGGCTACCTGACGATAGCGGACGAAGAGGACTTGGGTGGCGAACGGCTCTATCGCTTGGGCTATCCCAACCGGGAGGTGCGCCAGAGCCTGAACCGCAGCTTGCTGCGCTACTTGGTGCAGGACTCGACGCGGCAGATGGCCAACAGCATCCAGCTCTATCGGCTGCTGGAGGCCAACGATTTCGCCGGGCTAGAGACGCTGTTCCACGCTTTCTTCGCCAGCATTCCCTACGAGTGGTATAACAACAACGACATCGCCCGGTACGAGGGCTACTACGCGAGTGTGTTCTATTCGTACTTTGCAGCGTTGGGGCTGAACATCACCGTGGGGGACAGCAGCAGCCACGGTCGGCTGGACATGGCGGTTTTGTTCGACAGCCATGTCTATCTGTTTGAGCTCAAAGTGGTCGAGATGGCGTCGGCGGGTGCGGCAATGGCGCAGTTGCAGGAACGACGCTACGCGGACAAGTATCGCGGTTTGGGACAGCCGATATACCTGATTGGCGTGGAGTTCAGCAAGGATGAGCGCAATGTCGCGGCGTTTGACGTGGAACGCGCCTGAGCAGGCGAGGCTGGTGGCACAATCCTTCTGAGTTCCGGCAGGGAGGCCGACGCCAATGCCAGAGACGAAGATGACAGGACGCCGCTGCGCGTGGCAGTGGAGTATAATGGAAGAATGAACGCATTCGACGGGCGCTTTGCCGCGCTGCAAATTACCGGGAAACGGGACTATCAAGAGGATAGTTTCGGCCTGTTGGATGAGCGAGCTCTCGGCCTAGAGGACAGCGAACACGCCGTGCTGTTGGTTGCCGATGGCATGGGCGGCCACGTGGGCGGCGCGATTGCTAGTGGTCTTTTGTGCAAGACGTTTGTCGAGGCGTATCCGCGTTCTTCCGGTACCATCGTTGATCGACTCCGGGACTGTCTTGAAACAGCCAACGCTGCTATCGCCGCGGCCGTTGCCGAAAATCCCGCACTCGACAGTATGGGTTCGACCTTGGTCGTGGCTGTTGTTGCAAGCGAAGGGCTGCACTGGATTAGCGTGGGCGATTCGCCGTTGTGGTTGTTCCGCGAGGGGCAATTGGAGCGGTTGAATGCCGATCATTCTATGACGCCGGTGCTAGCCGAGCTCGTGGCGGCGGGACGCATGACTGCCGAGGATGCGGCACGGCACCCAAGTCGTCATTCGCTGCGCTCGGTGGTCATGGGCGATGAGATGCCCTTGATCGATGTGTCGTCGCAACCAGTTGCGATGGAGCAAGGCGACCGGGTGGTATTGGCGAGCGATGGTTTGCTGACCTTAGACGAGCAAGAGATCGCGGACATCCTCAAGAAGACGCTAGACGCGCCATTGGAGGATAGCGCCGCGGCCCTTATACAAGCTGTGGAAGAGGCCGGACATCCTTATCAGGATAATGTGACCGTGTTGTTGTATGCGCCGCAATGTCTGGACGGGTTCTAAAATGCAGAGCAAAAATCACTCGCCAACAATCAATCGAAAAAGGAGAAGTTATGTTTCGCTCGCTATCACCGGGGGCTGCAAGCACTTATAGTGCTTACGTCATAGCGGGCGCTATGGCATCATATTAAACGTCTATACCAATACAAGCTAAAGAAAATCAAATAATTATGCCCAAGTCTGTAAGCTCAGACTTGGGCATTTTTGTATAAACCGCACAATCTATTTTAGATTGTTTTAGGGATGACCCTCCAAGTGTCTGTCTATGCGCTGATTGATATTGTTTATATCAGAGCGCAAAGTATTAAAGATGGCCAATAGGATAGCCACAATAACGGCTGGCGGCATCCATATATGAGTTAGTTCTTTAAGCGATTGCGCTGTGGTAACTCGATTCGTTGTAGCCCAAACATCAAGCGCAACGAATACAAAGACAGCAACAGCAACGCTAATCCATATCTTTTTCATTGGCTTGGCCGATCTCCTTTTATAAAGATACGAGATGCACGGATGAGGGACAAGAAAATGCAATATCCATGCCAAGGCTGAAAGGCAGAGGGAAGGACGAGGCAGCGCGAGGCTAAACTGTATCCGTCACAACCCATGAATGAGACCTTTAAGGGCTAAGGGAGTAGGTCATTATATCGTATCGTGAGACTGCGAGTTCCAAGCGGTTGAATAGGCTGAGCAGAATTTTTATGTATTAGTCCAAAACAGGGCCAACCAACAGGGTCTGGGCCTGCGACCAAACGCGGCGCAAAAAAGGGCAAACGACGACAAAATGGTTAGTTTGGATAGAGCCGAGCTAGAATGTTTGAATAACATGATCACAACGGGTAAAATCACTCGCCAACAATCAATCAAATAAGGAGAAGCTATGTTTCGCTCGCTATCGCCGGGGGCTATCGGCGCAAGTGTAGAGAATCTCGCGGACGGGCTTGATTTGGCTGCGCGGCACGGATTCGCCGGGTATCACTTTACTATTGGCGAAGTCGCGGCCATGGGCGCGGAAGAGGCCCTCGCGTTGGCCGAGCGCAAGGGCGTGCGCCTGTCGGCGTGGGGATTTCCCGTTGATTTTCGCGGGGAGGAGGCCGCATACCAAGCGAGCTTGGCGCAGTTGCCGGAGTTGGCCAAGGTTGCGGCGGCGTTGGGGGTACAGCGGACGGCGACTTGGATTATGCCGACCTCGGACGAGTTGACGTACCAAGAGAATTTTGCCTTTCACGTTGAGCGACTGCGGCCGGCCGCGGCAGTGCTCGCCGACGAAGGCGTTCGGTTGGGTTTGGAATACGTTGCGCCGAAAACGCTGTGGGCGAGCAAGCAGTACGAGTTTGTCCACACCATGGCGCAAATGGAGGAACTGTGCCAAGCCGTAGGCGAGAATGTGGGCTTTTTGCTCGATAGCTGGCATTGGTACACGGCCCACGAGACGGCTGAGGATGTGCGCCGTTTGCGTCCCCAGCAAGTGGTGGATGTTCACGTCAACGACGCACCGGCTGGCGTGGAAATTGACGACCAACTCGACAATGTGCGCGACTTGCCTGGGGCGACTGGCGTAATCGACATTGCGACATTCCTCAACGCCTTGCAGCACATTGGCTACGACGGGCCGGTCATGGTCGAGCCGTTCAGCGACCGCGTGCGCACCATGGAGCGGGAAGAGGCTGTGGCGGCTACGGCTGCCGCGCTGGGCCACGTGTGGGAGCAAGCCGGACTCAGGTAACGTGGAAACCCGCACGATTGAATGCGACGTCTTGGTCTTGGGCGGCGGCTTGGGCGGTGTGGCCGCGGCCGTGCGCACCGCCCGCTTGGGCTATCGAGTCTGCCTGATCGAAGAAAACCCGTGGATCGGCGGCCAAGCCACCAGCCAGGGCGTCTCCGCCTTAGACGAACATCCGCACATAGAGCACTTTGGCAGCACGGAACTCTACGGCGAATTCCGCGCTGGTATCCGCGCGTACTATCGCCGCAAATACAAACTGAAAAACCCAGACGACCCGCACTTCAACCCTGGGGCCGGTTGGGTCTCTGCGCTGTGCTTTGAGCCGCGGGCTGGCTTAACGACCCTGCTGTCTTTGGTTGTACCGCAAGTTGAGGCCGGCCGCCTGATGCTGTTTTACCGCGCCCGCGCGTCTGCCGCCCACGTCCAAGGCCAGTCCATCCGCACCGTCGATGTCGTCCAAGACGGCGGTACGCACATCTTGCGCTTTGCCCCGGCGTATGTGCTCGACGCCACGGAACTGGGCGACCTGCTGCCTCTGTTGCCCGTCCCTTATGTCTCCGGTGCTGAAAGCCGTGACCAGACCGGTGAGCCGCACGCCCGCGCCGAAGGCCCAGCTCCGCATCTGACCCAGTCTTTTACCTGCCCGTTTGCGGTCGATTTCTGTCCTGGTCAAGATCACACCATTCCCCGCCCGCCGAACTACGAGCGCCACCGCGACCAGCAGCCCTATACCTTGACCTTGCAGTACGCCCGCGGCCTGCGCACGTACCGATTCTTCGAGACCGCTGGCGATTTGCCCGGCTCCTTTTGGGCGTACCGCCGCCTGTTGTGTGCCGATCAATTCGCCGAGGGGCAGGTGCTTGGGGACGTGGCGTTGATCAACTGGCAGGGCAATGACTACACCGGCGGCACCCTCATCGACGTGCCGCCCGCCGAGCAAGCGCAGCAGATAGCCGCGGCTAAGGAACTGAGTTTGGGATTGTTGTTCTGGTTACAGACTGAGGTGCTGCGCGACGACGGCGGTCGCGGTTATCCCGAGCTGCGGTTGCGCCCCGACATCATGGGGACCGCCGACGGCTTCTCTCAGTACCCGTACATCCGCGAATCCCGGCGCATAGAAGCGCGCAAGACCATTGTCGAGCAAGAGGTCGCCGCCCCGCACCAGCCCCATGCGCGCGCCGCTCCTTTTAGCGACAGCGTCGGCGTGGGCTGGTATGCCATCGACATCCACGGCCAAGCTACTGACGTGGTGTACACCGCGCCCACTAAGCCCTTCCAGATCCCGTTGGGTGCGCTCGTGTCGCGGCACTTGGACAACTTGCTGGCGGCCTGCAAGAACATTGGCACCACGCACATCACCAATGGCTGCTACCGCCTGCATCCCGTAGAGTGGAATATCGGTGAGGCTGCTGGTGCGTTGGCTGCTTTTTGCTTGGGCCAGCAACGGACTCCAGCGGATGTGTGCAGCAGCGCGGCTTTGCGCCGTCAGTACCAGCAGACTTTGCTGGCGGCTGGTGTGCCACTGTATTGGTATGAGGACGTGCCGCCTAAGCATCCGGCCTTTGCGGCTGTGCAGATGCTGGCCGTGGAGGGGATATGGCCGGGCTGTGCCGACCATTTGCGCTTCGATCCAGACGCATTGGTTGACGCGCCCGATGAGCATCTGCGGTCTGCGGGTCTGTCGCCGGATCTCGCGGGCGGCGATCCCATAACGCGCGGGGACTTGGCGTGCCGGATGGCGCAGCATTTGTAAAGGATAATTCGATGGCGTAGATTTGAGAGAGAGCCGCCTTAGCTCAGTTGGTAGAGCATCTGATTTGTAATCAGACGGTCCTCGGTTCGAGTCCGGGAGGCGGCTCCAATAAAATTAGCCATCTACGGCATCTGTCGATAATATCCCACGCAACCATTCTCACCGCCTTGCCGATAGCTTCCTTTCGCTCATCGTCGTCATAGTCCCCCATTCATACGTCCCCCATCCTATCGGCTCGTATTGTTTCAGCAGGGGCGACCCCTCGAAGGCTTTTATCTCGCCGGAGACCACCACAGAGAGCCAGCAACAGTCTTATCGCCCGTCGTACATCTTTCGGCTCCTTGCTGAATCCTCCCCGCCCTGATATTTAGAGGCCGCTGCTTCGGTCTCCCCCCCGGGATTTTGAAGCAGCGGCCAACCAGCGCAGGGCGCGCTGGCGTTAGTAGGAGGGCAACCAAGGTAGGCTGAAAGCCGCCCCGACAAACCCAACCACCGCCACAGCAATAATCTCCATCCTAAGCCTAGTCCGAGTTTTTGTTCTTCTTGCGCCAACCGTTTATAATATAGGCTTTATGTGTGATCTGAATGTGATTTTAAAATTTGTTTTCGTGATTTTATTATGATTTTTTGCCTAATACGGTATAATTAGCCCCGCTAGGGCCTACTGAACCTCAAATCCCGTTGCTTGCTCTTTGGTGCTCGGCTTCCACTGAGGCTCGGCGAGGATCACTATTGCGCGGTTCGTTGCTCTTAACCAGCAGAGGCCAGGTATCATCTAGATACCTAGCCTCTGCTTTTTTATCTCTATTCCTAAGTACACGACAGTAGCGCGGTGATACCCTATCCCGGTTTCCGTCCTTTTGGCATCCGATAGCCGACGCGAAGCTCGGTAAAGATATAGGTGGGGTTGTCTGCGTCGTCGTCTAGCTTGCGGCGGAGCTTGCGGACAACGGTGCGGATCACCCGCACATCCTTAGAGTCGGTCTGACCCCATACCCTTCGCAACAAGTGGTCGTAGGTCAACACCCGTCCGGCATTGACCGACAGCTCGAAGAGCAGTTTGTATTCGGTGGCCGTTAGCTCTACCGGCCGGCCAGCAAACATCACGTGGCGTTCGGCGTAGTCGATAGTCAGGTCGCCCAGCACGTAGGGTTCCAACGACTCGATCTGGTATGGATTTGCCTGTCTACGCAGGGCCGCCTTGACTCTGGCCACCAACTCCGTCGGCGAGAAGGGTTTGACGATGTAGTCGGTAGCGCCCATCTCGAAGGCCTGGGCGATGACCTGGTCCTTGCCGTACGCGGAGACGAAGATGATCGGTACGTCGGCCATGCGGAGGATGTCCTGCATCAGGTCGATCCCGTTGAAGTCGGGCAGCACTAGGTCGAGCAAGACTAGGTGGGGCTTTTGCTCCTCCGCGAGGCGGAGCACCTCCTCTGGGTTCGGGGTCACTGTTGGCGTGAAGCCCGCCTTTGAGAGCGCGACCCGGATATATCTCAGTGCCTGCGGATCGTCGTCCACCACCAAAATGCGGACCTCCTCGCTCGCCTTCTGCCGCGAGCGGGTAGCGCGTCGAAGGGACGGGGTTGTTGCGCCGCTCCCGGTCTCTTCGACCACCGGTATGGTAAAGGTGAACCGCGCGCCTTGGCCCGGGCCGTCGCTCTCAGCCCAGATGCGGCCACCGTGTGCCTCCACGATTCCCTTGCAGATGGCTAGGCCAAGACCCGAACCGCCGATTCGGCGTTCCCCGTCCTCGCCGTCGGTGAGGGAAAATTTCCTGAACAGGTGCGGCAACTGCTCGGCAGAAATCCCGGTGCCCTCGTCGGCGACGGTGACTGCCACGTGGAGGTCCTCCCGCACGGCGGTCACTCGGATGACGGACGACTCCAGCGAATGCCGTGCCGCGTTGGACAGGAGGTTGGACAGGACCTGGACGATGCGCGATCTGTCTGCCATGATTGGGGGCAGGTCCAGCGCAAGGTCGAGGTCGAGGTCGTGCCTTCCACCGCTGCTTAGAAAGGTGTTCTTGGCCCGGTCCACCAAGCGAGCGACCTCCGTTGGTTCGGGAGTAACCGGCAGCGTGCCCGTCTCGATGCGCGCCACATCGAGCAGGCCGCCAATCAGCTCGCGCATGTGTTCGACCTGATCGACGATAATCTGGTGGAACTGGCGCAGCTCGGCGGGGTCTAGGTCGGATGAACCGTCCAGCAGGGTGATTGCGGAGCCTTTAATAGAGGTCAGCGGAACGCGCAGCTCGTGGCTTACCATCCCCAGGAACTCGGCCCGTAGCCGCCCCAACTCCTCCAGCGGTGTCATGTCCTGTAGCGTGACGACGACCGACTCCACTTCGCCGGCCTCCGAACGGATGGGCGTGGCGTTGACCAGCGTGGTCACCGACCGGCCGTCGGGGATCTGCATGACGATCTCCTCGGCGCGGACAATCTCGCCGGTGCTCAACGCCTGCGCGAGGGGGAACTCGGCCAGAGAGAGCGCGCGCCCATCCGCACGCCGGAAGGTGAGCACATCGAGGAGTTGCTCCACGGGGGCTCCCGGCGTCTGTAGGCTCCCTATAATCCTTCTAGACTCCCGGTTGAACGACACCGGCACGCCGGTTCGGGCGTCGAAGACCACCACGCCCACCGGCGAGGTGTTGATCAGGGTTTCGAGGTCGGCTCTAGCCCGCTGCTCGTCGCGGTAGCGGCGGACGTTGCCGATGACCAGGGCCGCTTGGGACGCGAACATGACCAAGGTATCCTCGTCTTCGCGGGTGAACTCCTGACCGGGTTTACTCTTTGCCAGATAAATGTTGCCCATGCTCCCGCCCCGGTGGCGAATCGGAGTTCCTAGGTAGGCGCTTATGCTTATCTGAGTGGGTGGGCGGAACTCGGGCAGATCCTGCGATCTCAGGTAGCTGGCAAAGTCCGGGATTCTCAGCGGTCCTGGAATGGTGGTTAAGTACTCGAAGATCTGTGACCCCTCGGGCAGCACCAATAACCCTTGGCTCTCCTCGTCCGTCAGGCCGGAGGACAAAAAGTCCTCCATCTGCCCTTTATCGTCCAGGGTAACGATCACGCCGCACCAAGCGTCGGTCAGTGATCGAGCACTATCCAAAATTTCCTGCAATACCGTGTCGAAGTCGAGGCTCTCGTTGATGCGGAGGCTGGCCTCGCTCAGTCTGGAGAGGCGGTTGCGCGGTGCCTCTGTCTGTTGGTCACGCTCGTCGGTGTTTTTCAACTCATTACCTCCATCAGGATGCGGGATACCCGTGATTGTCGTCGGGCGTCGCCTAATGATAAGTAAACGGGATTCGAGGCGCGATAGGCCCTGACGGGCCAATTATATCGTAATTGGACAAAAATCACAATAAAATCACAATAAAATCATAGAAACAGGCTTGCAAATCACCTGTAGATCACACATGGGCTTTATCTTAAAAGGTTGTGAAATTCTACGGCTGTCTTTTAGGACTCATCGGTGTCTCCGGTTATGCAAGCCATGAAAAGCACGAGGCCAAAGAGCAGGAGCCCCCAAGTGGGGCCTTCATCTATTGCAACAGAGGAGGATTGTGATGCCCGCCAAGAAGCCCCCGACGCAGAAAGTCTCCGCAATTCAGCGCATGATCGGTAGTCTCATCGTCCTGGGCACAGTGTTGGGTGTGCCGGTAGGGGCCGAGCCGTTACTTGAGGGGCGGGTGCGGTTGGAGTCTGGAGCACCCGTGGCCGACGCGCAGGTGCGGCTGTTTGATTTGACCGATCTGCAGCAGGGGGCGATAGCTCGCGCCCAGACGGATGGCACAGGGTATTTCGCGTTGCCGTTAGCGGCGTTGAGAGGCAGCGCCCTGCCTGAAGGCTTCGCCTTGGGGCCGAATTACCCCAATCCGTTCAACCCCTCGACGATCATTCCCTATCAACTGGCGGCTTCGTCCCAAGTGCGGTTGGAGGTGTTCAACCTGTTAGGGCAGCGCATTGCGACGTTGGTGGATGGGGAACGACCGGCGGGGTTTCACACGGCGACGTGGTACGCTACCGATGCGGCAGGCCGTGCGGTAGGGGCAGGGGTGTATATCTACCGTATGACGGTGGGGGTGGAGAGCCAGACGGGGCGGATGGTGCTGATTGACGGACAGGCGGGCGCGGCGGGTGCGGTTCCGGTTTTGCCCAGAGCGTCTGGGGGCAGCAGGTCTGATGGAGAGGATGCCCAAGTGTATGGGTTGATTGTTTCGGGCAGCGGGTTGGTTCCCTATGTGGATTCGGCTTTTCGGGTTGAGTCGGGTATGGCACCGGTGGAGTTGGTGGTGTCGGCGAGACTGTACTCGGCGGGCAAGGCCACGGACGACGACTGTCCTCTGTGCGACTTTTTTGACGCGATCAACGACATGGCAGAAGAAGAGGCGGAAGAAGAGGAGGACGAGACGACGGAAGAAGAGAAGGAGACGACGGAAGAAGAAGGAAGCGACGCGCTAGTGACTATCCCTGACATCTACCTGCGAGCGGCGATTGAGAAGGCTTTGGGTAAGGCAAGCGGTGCGACGATTACCAAGGGTGACATGGAGACTTTGAATGACCTTGAGGCAGTTACGGCGGGCATCAGCGATTTGACCGGGCTGGAGTTTGCCACCAACCTGACAGGTCTGGAGCTTGGGGGCAACACCATCGCGGACATCTCGGCGCTTTCGGGCTTGACCAACCTGAGAGTGCTGGGGCTTAGGTTCACCAACGTCACGGACATCTCGGCGCTTTCGGGCTTGACCAACCTGACAGAACTGTGGCTTGGGGCCAACACCATCACGGACATCTCGGCGCTTTCGGGCTTGACCAACCTGACATGGCTGGATCTTGAATACAACAACATTTCGGACATCTCGGCGCTTTCGGGCTTGACCAACCTGACAGAACTGTGGCTTAATGACAACCCCCTGAGCGCCTCCTCCATCAACGATCATATTCCCGCTTTGCAGGACCGAGGGGTTACGGTAACGTTTGATCCAACTCCCTCGACCATAACTATAACCGACGACCCGACGCCCGTGACGATCCGCGATGCCAAGCTGCGAGCGGCGATTGAGGCGGCGCTAAGCAAAGCAAGCGGTGCGTCGATTACCAAGGGTGACATGACGACTTTGACCAAGCTGGAGGCGGTGCGTGCGGGCATCAGCGATTTGACCGGGTTGGAGTATGCCACCAACCTGACAGACTTGTCTCTTTTCGGTAACGACATATCGGATATATCTGTGCTGCGCGGCTTGACCAACCTGACAGCACTAGCTATTGGAGGTAACGACATATCGGACATATCTGTATTGCGTGGCTTGACCAACCTGAGATACCTGTTTCTTGCGTATAACAACATATCGGATGTATCTGTGCTGCGTGGCTTGACCACGCTGGAAAGGCTGAGCATTAGTTACAACGACATATCGGATATATCTGTGCTGCGTGGCTTGACCAACCTCGAAATACTGCGGATTTCAGGTAACGACATATCGGATATATCTGTGCTGCGTGGCTTGACCAACCTGGGATGGCTGAATCTTGAGTATAACGACATATCGGATATATCTGTATTGCGTGGCTTGACCAACCTGGAAGGGCTGTTTTTTGAAGGTAACGACATATCGGATATATCTGTGCTGCGTAGCTTGACCAAGCTGGGAGTGTTGTGGATTCCCCTTAACAACATCTCGGATGTATCGCCGCTGCGTGACTTGACCAACCTGGGACGGCTGAATCTTGCGTATAACAACATCTCGGATGTATCGCCGCTGCGTGACTTGACCAAGCTGACAGAGCTAGATCTTCGGGGAAACCTCCTGAGCGACTCCTCTATAAACGATCATATCCCCGCTCTTCAGAGCCGCGGAGCTATGGTATCTTTTCATAAGTCGTTCCGCACAGGCGATTTCGACATCGAACTCGTTTTCCTCGGCTCCTTCACCGAATCTCAGAAGAATGTGTTCCGATATGTGGCTCGGCGCTGGATGTCGGTTGTTACGGAAGACCTGCCAGACTATGAATTTACTCAGGGCTGGTCAGATTCGTGTGAGGATCATTCGTTGGAGATTCCCGCCGGGGAGCGAATAGACGATCTGCGGATATATATAACTAACTTCGACGGTGGCGGTTTTACTCTTGGGTGGGGTGGTCCAAGCGTGTTGCGTGAGACCACCCATCTGCCCGTCGTAGGCTGCATGGGGGTCGATCTGTTCTGGGCTAGTATACCAACGACAGCACGCCATGAGATAGGGCACGTTCTGGGGTTCGGGACGATACCAATCTGGGACGATTACCTCTCTTGGGATGCTGACCCGCACTTTAACGGTCCGCTGGCGGTTGCCGCGTTTGACGACGCTGGCGGACGGGACTACACGGGGGCGAAGGTGCCGCTCGGGGATTGGGGGCACTGGAGGTATTCCGTGCTCGAGGGCGAACTGATGGTGCCGGATGGCGGGGGAGCGCTTTCCGCGATCACGGTTCAGGCCTTGGCCGATATGGGCTATGGGGTTGATGTTACACAGGCCGATCCCTATACCCTGCCCGGTGCCGCATCCGCAAAGGCGAGTGCGAAAATCGCAGCGGCTCTGCTCCCGACTCTGGCCGACGTCTATACCTTGCCCGGTGTACAAGGACGCATCGCGGGGGCTCTGCCCTTGATTCCCGGAGACAACCGATTGCGGGGGCGTCTGGAAAGCACCGAGGAGATTGGCGGTCGTGGCTTTGATTTTGCTAGTCGGGATAATCGCCTGACGGAGCGTTTGGCCTTGGCCCCTCATGCAGAGCCGAAGCGGTCGTGCGGCGTCGGCACACAACGGAAGCTTATTTATGTGGTTGACCCGCAGGGCCGCATCATCCGCACCATAAATCGCAAGAATCACTAGAATCATCGCAACGTCGCGGCCCAGCGCCCTCCGCGCCATCGACGAGACTAATAAGCACGCTCTTCTAGCGCGACATTAGCCTACTTCAAAATACCGCTCAGCGTCCCTTCAACCGCCCACCGGTAGGTATCTGCCGCAGCGCCTTCAAGAGCGAGCCACTCATCGGTCTCAATCCTCTCAGGAAGCCCTCCGCCTGCCCTTTATCGTCCAAGGTAATAATCACGCCGCACCAAGCGTCTTCGAGGCGCGATAGGCCCTAGCGGGGCCAATTATATTGTAATTGGGCAAAAATCATAATAAAATCATAATAAAATCATAGAATCGAGCTTGAAAATCACCTGTAGATCACACATGGGTCTTATATTAGAAATTCTACGGCTGTCTTTTAGGATTCATCGGTGTCTCCGGTTTTTGCAAGCCATGAAAAGCACGAGGCCAAAGAGCAGGATGCCCAAAAGGGGCAGCCGATGGCTCCTAAGGTCGGTCCGCAGTATATGCCCATTAGGCAAAGAGGTGGCTAGATATACCCTAACCTACATCTCTTTCACAACCAAGGTAAAGGAGATTGAGTCATGATGCACACGAAGTTATTCACGCGCCGCTTGGCGCTAGCCGCTGGTTTGATGTTGGGATGGACCTCTGGGGCGGCGGCGGACATTCGGCTGTCTGTGGACAGGGAGAAGGTGCGCGAGGAAGCCGGTAGGACGGAAATCACGGTGACAGCCAAAAATTACGCTTCCGCAGCTCCTAGTGCCCCTTTAGCTGATGTGGCTAATGATACGTATGTGAGCTTGCAGTCAAGCACGAATGGACTCAATAGCCGCTTCCGCATAACGCAGACCACTCTCGTCATTCCGAAAGGTGAGAGCCAGGCGTCGGAGACGATCATCTTCACCCCTATAGACGATGATCTCAAAGGAAACGATGATCACGACGAGGGGCCAGGCACTAAAACCGACACTGCCGGTAATGATGCGGCAAATGAAGACGATGATCTTCTCATCACGATCTTTGGTTCTGCCGGTGCTACTCCGGTCCAGCCGACGACGATTACGCTGATTGACAACGACAAGGCGAGTACGGCGATCCATCTCGCCTTTTCTCAGACCACGCTGAGCAAGAGGGCTGGTGCAACCGAAATCGTCGTGACAGCAGAATTGGATGGAGCGGTGATGACCAGCGACGTGTCTTTCCAGTTACGTATCGATGAGAATAACTCTACT
Source organism: Candidatus Latescibacterota bacterium (assembly GCA_965116455.1). Classification (GTDB taxonomy): domain Bacteria; phylum Latescibacterota; class UBA2968; order UBA8231; family UBA8231. The sequence continues at coordinate 351,892 of OZ220690.1, forward strand.
GCGCAGCGCGATGCAGATTACTTTGCGCAGCTAGGCTCGATAACCATTCGCAGGCGCAGGGCGTCGGGGACCGCGACGCTTACCATCACTCCCAACAACCAAGGGGTTGGCCAGATCGAGCTGATAGGTGCTCCCAGTCCAGTCGCCGGCCTTAATGTTGTTCCCGACCAAATCGACATAACGGACGCCAACCTTAGTATCAAAAGTCTGACTGCGACTCCTGCCTCGGTCCGCGAGAATGCTGGGCGGACGGAAATCACCCTGACCGTTACCTTGGACGAAGCTCCGGTCGTTGACGAGACCGTGACGCTTGATATTGTGGCCCCTCGCGCAGGCACGCCGGCTGTGCGCGACGACGATTACAGAGCAACACTGCCTCCGGGTAAGGCCATTACCGTTGCGGCTGACGAGACCGAGGGGACGGCGACGCTCACTTTCACCCCATTAAATAATGAAGAGGAGGATGGCGATAGATCCCTCGGCGTGAAGGCCACCGCATCCGGTGGCTCGACGCAGATGGACATCGCGATCCTCGACGACGAAACGCTTAGTGACTCCATCGAGTTGTCGGTGAATCCCGACGCGATAAGTGAGAACGCCGGGGAGACACAGGTTACGATCACCGCGACCTTGACAGGCAAGGTATTGGACGAGGACGTGTCCCTGATCTTTTTGGAAGATAGTGCTGGTACGGCGATACGCGATACGGACTACACCCGCCCTGTCGCCCGGCTGACGATTCTGGCCGGCCAGGTACAGGGCTCGGGGACGGTCACTATAACTCCGATAGACGATGGGAAGGAGGAAGCCGATGAGACGATCATCTTGCGGGTTGCGAGCAATCCCGAAAACGAATATGGCGATCCTATCGCTGTTGGCACCGCGACGGTTACGCTGAAAGACACGGGCGAGCATGTGGAGGAGCCGCCGACAGGTGATACAACCCCTGTCTTCGCAGGTGGGGCTGCCGACTTGTCGGCCACGGTGGGCACGGCGATTACCCCGGTCGTGCTACCGGCAGCTACGGGGGACGGCACCTTGACGTACAGCGTCTCGACCCTGCCGGCGGGCTTGGTGTTTAACGCGGCCACGCGGACGCTTTCGGGTACGCCGACGGCGGCGGGAGAGCAGACCATCATCTACACAGTGATTGACGGTGATGAAGTAGCTCGCGAAAGCGCGGCCATGATCTTTACTATCACGGTTGCTCCTAAATCACAGCGCACGGTTGCGGTGCAGAGTCTGACGACAAGTCCTTCGTCCATCCGCGAGGACGCTGGGACGACGGAGATTACCCTGACCGTTACCTTGGCGGAAGCCCCAGTGGTTGACGAGACCGTGACGCTCGATTTTGTGTCTCCAAGCGCAGGTGCGACAGCGGTTATTGATACAGATTACGACGCAAGCCTGCGTGGGATTAAGACGATTACCATTCCGGCTGGCGAGACCGTTTGGACGGGGACGATCCCTTCTTTCGCCCCCATTAACAACGACGAGGCGGATGGCGATAGGAGTTTTGGTGTACAGGCGACTGCATCGGGTGGTTCGGCGCAGACAGACATCACAATCACCGACGACGAGACAGCTAGCACGTCCATTGCGCTGTCGGTGAATCCGCACACAATAAGCGAGCAGGACGATCGTACCAGTATTGAGGTGACGGCCGCGTTGAAGGGGGAGAAATTGGCAGAGAACATAACCGTGACCGTGGAGATTGATGCGGCATCCACGGCGACGCGCGACTTAGACTACGGGGCGTTATTCGATAAGGAGATCGTGATTCCAGCCGGCTCGATAACAGGCTCGACGCTATTTATTGTTCAGCCAAGGATCGATACGTTGGCGGAGGGCGACGAGACCATCAAGTTAATCGGTAAAATTAACGGGGTGGTGGAGGGTGAAGCAGAAATAACGCTTAGCGACCCCGCAGAGGGGCCGTCGGATTCGCCGGGTTCTTCTACTGTGGTTGCTGGCGGCAACTACACGTACACGGTGGGCACGGAAATTACGCTGCTGCTTCCGGAACAGACACGCCTTGTTTCGGGGCAACCTGCTGACTTGGTGTTTGACGAGGCTACACGGACGCTTTCGGGCACGCCGACGGAAGCCACCGACGGACCGGTCACCGTCACATACGTGACTAACCAAGACGGGAAATTAGGCCTCGAGGAATTCACCATCACGATCAATCCCTCGTCGTTGGACCCACCGGATTCGCCGGGTTCTTCTACTGTGGTTGCTGGCGGCAACTACACGTACACGGTGGGCACGGAAATTACGCTGCTGTTGCCGGAACAGACCGTCCTGGTCTCGGGTCAACCCGCCGGCTTGGTGTTTGACACGGCTACGCGAACGCTTTCGGGCGCGCCGACGGAAGCCACTGACGGCTCGGTCTCCGTCTCCTACGTGGTGGACCAAGATGGAAACATTGAATTCAAGGAATTCACCATCACGATCAACCCCTCGTCGTCGGATTCGCCGGATTCGCCGGGTTCGTCCCTTGGCTTTGCTGAAGAGATCAAGGATCAAGAGTACACGACTGGCACGGCGATTGACCCGCTCATACTGCCGGAGGCTACGGGCGGCACACCCCCGCTGACGTACGGGATCTCGGGTCAACCCGCCGGCTTGGTGTTTGACGAGGCTACACGGACGCTTTCGGGCACGCCTACGGAAGCCACCGACGGCGCGGTCATCGTCACTTACACGGTAATTGACCAAGACAAAGACATCTTCTCTGCGACCTTCACTATCACGGTCAACGAGGAGCCGGATTTTGGTAATTTATTTGATTTGTTCGGCTCCAGTAAGGTTGTTCCGACGGCGTCGCACGACTTGACTGCAATCCGCGAATTCGTCGTTGGCCAGCGCGTGGCGGCCCTCGTGCTGCCGGCGGCATCGGGCGGCACCGCGCCGCTGGCGTATAGCCTCTCGCCTACCCTGCCAGCGGGTCTGACGTTTGACCCGGCCACGCGGACGATTGCAGGTACGCCGCTGGCAGCGGGCGAAACCGCCTATACGTACACAGTTACGGACGCCAACGGCGCGAGTGCGTCGCTATCGCTGCAGACACTGCCGACCGCCTTCGCGTTGGCGAGCAACTTCCCCAACCCGTTCAACCCAACGACGACGATCCAGTATGCACTGCCGCAGGCGGCGGACGTGGAACTGACCGTGTATAACGTGCTCGGTCAGCCGGTGCGGACGCTGGTTGCCGAGTACCAAAGCGCCGGTCGCTACGCGGTGGAGTGGGATGCGACCGATGACCGTGGGCATCGCTTGTCGTCGGGGATGTATTTCTACCGCTTGCAGGTCGGCGGCCAGTTCCGCGAAGTCAAGAAGATGCTACTGCTGAAGTAAGTAGAGTTGGTTTCAAAAGGAAGCCGGTTTTAAGAGCACCCCGACGCAACAAACATCCACAATTCCCTAGGGAGGGAGTCAGTAATATGCAGCGCATACTCAGTAGTCTCATGGTCATCGGCGCAGTATTCGGCGTACAGGTAGGGGCTGATCCTATGGTTGAAGGGCAAGTGCGGCTAGCCTCGGGCGAACCCGTCGCTGGTGCCCAAGTCCGGCTGTTCGATCTGCGCGATCTGCGCTCGTGGGTGGGCACCACCACCGATGAGACCGGCTCCTTTGCCCTGCCGTTAGGGATCTTGCCCGGCGCGGCCGTCCAGCCAGAGCAGTTCAACCTCGGGTCGAATTACCCCAATCCGTTCAACCCGGCCACCGTCATTCCCTACCGTTTGCAACAGTCCATGTCGGTGCGGCTGGAGGTATTCAACGTCTTGGGGCAGCACATTGCCACGCTGGTGGATGGCCAGCAGTCGGAGGGCTTGCACTCGGCGCGTTGGGACGGCACGGATGCGGCGGGGCAGGCCGTGGCGGCGGGGATGTATCTATATCGGCTGAGTGGCGAGGGGGTACAGGCGACTCGGTCGATGGTGCTGATAGACGGGCAGGCGGGTGTGCCCGCAGGGGCTTCGGGGGGGATGCCACAGGCTGGTGTTGAGGCGACAGAGGCTCCTGCGGTGTATGGGTTGACGGTTTCGGGGCCGGGACTGATGCCCTTTGTCGATCCGGCGTTCCGGGTGGCGGCGGGCCCGGTGGATTTGGTTGTTGAAGCGTCGGCGGGGCTTTCGCGGGCGAAGGCGGCTTCTTTGGGCTCGTGCTCTTCGGGTGGGGTCTTGGGCGATGTGGACAACAACAGCCGGGTTGACTTTTTCGACGCGCTGTTGGTGGCCCTGTACAGCGGGGACACCTCCACGGTCATACCCAACAACGGCGATATATCGCTGGGCGATGTCAATGCAGACGGTCGGGTCGATTCCATCGACGCCTATCTGATTGCAGCGTGGCTCAACGATTCTGCCGATCCGACGCTGCCGGCAGGCATCGGGGAAGGCGGCAGCGGGGTTGCGTCCCCCGATTGCGCGGCTTTGGTGGCGCTGTATAAGGAGACGGATGGAGACAACTGGGAGAATAACGCCAACTGGCTGAGTGATGCGCCGCTGGGCGAGTGGTTCAGCGTGACCACTGACGCCGACGGACGAGTAACCAGACTGGAGCTTGACGGCAACGGTTTATCGGGTGGGCTTCCTCCTGAGTTGGGCAATCTGACCAACCTACGAGAGCTAGATCTGTACGATAACGAGTTATCGGGTGCGCTGCCGTCTGAGTTGGGCGATCTGACCAACCTGGAATCGCTGTATCTGGACCGTAACCAGTTATCAGGTCCGCTGCCGTTGTCGTTGGTCAACCTCACCTACTTGAAAGATCTGAATCTGCGCAACACGGAGTTGTGTGCGCCGCTGGACGCCGAATTTCAGACGTGGCTGGACGGCATCGAAAACAAGCGCGGCGTGGTCAACTGCGAAGGGGACGAAGGGGATGAGCCCGACGACCGCGCGGCTTTGGTAGCGCTGTATGAGGCGACGGATGGGGACAACTGGAAGAGCAACGCCAACTGGCTAAGTGATGCGCCGTTGGGCGAGTGGTTCGGCGTGACCACCGACGACGACGGACGAGTGACGAGGCTGGAGCTTATCGATAACGAGTTATCGGGTGTGCTGCCGTCTGAGTTGGGCGATCTGACCAACTTGGAAGAGCTGTCGCTGTCTATTGGAGGCGATTTTTTGGGCGAGCTGCCGTCTGAGTTGGGCGATCTGACCAATTTGGAATTGCTGTCTATTGGAGGCGGTTTTTCGGGCGAGCTGCCGTCGTGGTTGGGCAACTTGACCAACTTGCAATTCCTGTGGCTTGGCAATAATCAGTTTTCGGGTGAGCTGCCATCATGGTTGGGCAACTTGACCAATTTGGAATTTTTGTATCTGAACCATAACCAGTTTTCGGGCGAGCTGCCGTCATGGTTGGGCAACTTGACCAACTTGCAAACGCTGTCGCTTCGCGACAACCAGTTCTCGGATGCGCTCCCACTGTCGTTGGTCAACCTCACCAACTTGTTCGAGCTGCGGCTGGAGAATACGCAGTTGTGTGCGCCGCTGGACGCTGGCTTCCAGGCGTGGCTGGAAGGCATTGAGGACAAGCGCGGCGTGGTCAACTGCGGGGACGACAAGCCCGACGACCGCGCGGCGTTGGTGGCACTATATGAGGCGACGGATGGGGACAACTGGAGGCATAACACCAACTGGCTCAGCGATCAGCCGTTGGGGGACTGGTCCGGCGTGATCACCCAAAACGGACGCGTGACCTACCTGCAGCTTGACGGTGCCGGGTTATCAGGCACACTGCCGTCGTCGTTGGGCAACCTGACCCACTTGCAATACCTGCGGCTTGGCCATAACCAGTTATCGGGTGCGTTGCCATCATCGTTGGGCAACCTGACTAACTTGAAATCGCTGAGTCTTTCTAACAGCGAATTTTCGGGTGCGTTGCCGTCGTCGTTGGGCAACCTGACTAACTTGGAATTTCTGGGGCTTTACGGGAACGAATTTTCGGGTGCGTTGCCATCATCGTTGGGCAACCTGACTAACTTGAAATCGCTGGAGCTTGGCTTTAACCAGTTCTCGGGTGCGCTTCCGTCGTGGTTGGGCAATCTAACCAACTTGGAATTTCTGGGGCTTTACGGGAACGAATTTTCGGGCGCGTTGCCGTCGTGGTTGGGCAACCTGACCAACTTGAAATCGCTGGAGCTTGGCGGGAACGAATTTTCGGGTGCGCTTCCGTCGTGGTTGGGCAATCTAACCAACTTGGAATTTCTGGGGCTTTACGGGAACGAATTTTCGGGCGCGTTGCCGTCGTCCTTGGGCAATCTCACCCAGTTGCAAAAGCTATGGCTTTTCGATACCCAGTTTTCGGGTGCGTTGCCGTCAGAGTTGATCAACCTGACGAACTTGCAAGAGTTGCATCTGCGCAACACGCAGTTGTGTGCGCCGCTAGATGCCAGCTTCCAGGGGTGGCTGGCTGGCATCCCGACCAAGAGCGGCGTGGTCAACTGCGAAGATCCCAACCCCGACCGGGCTGTGTTGGTGGCGCTGTATGAGGCGACGGATGGGGACAACTGGGCGAATAACACCCACTGGCTGAGCGATAGGCCGGTGGACGAGTGGCACGGCGTGGACACCAACAACGACGGACGAGTGACCAAGCTGGAGCTTCGCGAGAACAGATTATCGGGTGAGTTGCCGGCTGAGTTGGGCAATCTGATCCACTTGCAAGAGCTGGCTCTTGGCCGTAACCAGTTGTCGGGTGAGCTGCCGGCTGAGTTGGGCAACCTAACTAATTTGGAATGGCTGTATCTTCACAATAACGATTTTTCAGGAGTGCTGCCGGCAGCGTTGGGCAACTTAACCAAATTGGAAGCGCTGGGGCTTTCCGAGAACAGATTATCGGGTGAGCTGCCGGCAGCGTTGGGCAACCTAATCAATTTGCGAGGGCTGTGGCTTTACGAGAATCAGTTGTCGGGTGAGCTGCCGGCTGAGTTGGGCAACCTAACCAATTTGGAATTCCTGCAGCTTGGCGATAACGAGTTATCGGGCGCACTGCCGGCGACGTTAGGCAATCTAACCAATTTGCAAACGCTGGATCTTTACGAGAATGGGTTGTCGGACGCCCTCCCACGGTCGTTGGTCAACCTGACCAACCTACAAACGCTGACTCTATTCAACACGCAGTTGTGTGCGCCGACGGACGCTGCCTTCCAGAGGTGGCTGGCTGGCATCCCGACCAAGAGCGGCGTGGTCAACTGCGTTGATCCCAACCCCGACCGGGCTGTGTTGGTGGCGCTGTATGAGGCGACGGATGGGGCCAACTGGACGAATAACACCAACTGGCTCAGCGATAGGCCGCTGGCTGAGTGGTATGGCGTGACCTCCAACAACGACGGACGAGTGACCCGGCTGATAGTTAACGATAACGGTTTATCGGGGACGCTGCCGACGTCATTGGGCGACCTCAAGAGCTTGGAATGGCTGAATCTTGGCAACAACGAGTTGTCGGGGACGCTGCCGGCGTCTCTGGGTAGCCTGACCCGCCTACAACTGCTGGCGCTTCAATCTAATCAGTTCTCGGGTGAGCTACCCCCGTCGTTGGGCAACCTAACCGAGCTGCGATTGATGCAGCTTTCCAATAATGCTTTATCAGGCATCCTGCCGGAGTCGTTGGTCCGCCTGACCAGCTTGGCAGGGCTGTGGCTGGAGGGCACGCAGTTGTGTGCGCCGACAGACGCCGCCTTCCAAGGGTGGCTGGCTGGCATCGACAACAAGGTCGGTGTGGTCAACTGCGGCGATGATGAGCCGCTGAGTACGGCTATCGAGTTGTCGGTGAATCAGCAGACGATAAGCGAGGACGCTGATGCGACCCAAATTACGGTGACTGTCAAGTTGAACGGGCCAGCGTTGGAAGAGGACGCGATTGTGAACGTGGCCATTAACGAGACGTCCACCGCGACGCGCGATGTGGACTACGTCGCGCTATTCAATCCGGAGGTTGTGATTCCAGCCGGCCAGCTATCAGTACAGGCGACATTGTACGTCGATCCCGCCGCCGACAACTTGGTGGAGGGCGACGAGACCATCGTGTTGATCGGTAAGGTTGATGGATTGCTGGGCGATGAAGTAGCCATCACGCTGACAGACTCAAGAGCTCCCGACCCGATAAACCCCGATCGCGCTGCATTGGTAGCGCTGTATGAGGCCACGGATGGGGACAACTGGACGAATAACACCAACTGGCTGAGTGATAGGCCGCTGGGCGCGTGGTTCGGCGTGAATACCGACGCCAACGGGCGGGTGACCGAACTGAGGCTTGACCGGAACGCTTTATCGGGTGTTTTGCCATCTGAGTTGGGCGACCTGACCAACCTACAATTTCTGTATCTTCCCATTAACCAGTTATCGGGTACACTCCCGGTGTCGTTGGGCAACCTCACCAACCTACGAGAGCTCTTTCTTTTCGAAAACGATTTCTCGGGTACACTTCCGGTGTCGTTGGGCAACCTCACCAACCTAGAAACACTGTGGCTTAGAGATAACCAGCTATCGGGTGTTTTGCCATCTGAGTTGGGCGACCTGACCAACCTGCAATACTTGGTGCTTGGCGGTAATGATTTCTCGGGTGCGCTACCGTCGTGGTTGGGCAATCTCACCAACTTGATACAGTTGCAGCTTGGCGGTAATGATTTCTCGGGCACACTTCCGTCTTCATTGGGCAATCTGACCCACTTGCAGGTGCTGTGGCTTGACAACAACCAGTTTTCGGGCACACTCCCGGCGTCGTTGGGCAACCTCACCAACCTACAAGAGCTGTGGCTTGACAATAACCAGTTTTCGGGCTTGTTGCCGTCTTCATTGGGCAGCCTGACCAACGTGGACAGGCTGTGGCTTGACAACAACCAGTTTTCGGGCTCGCTACCGGCGTCGTTGGTCAACCTCACCAAATTAGAATACCTGTATCTGTATAACACGCAGTTGTGTGCGCCGACGGACGCCGCCTTCCAGCGGTGGCTGGATGGCATCGACGACAAACGTGGCGTGGAATACTGCGACGATAAGCCGCCGAGTACGGCTATCGTGCTGTCGGTGAATCCGCAGACGATAAGCGAGGGAAGTGGTGAGATCGAAATTACGGTGACTGCCACGTTGAACGGGAGGGCGCGGTCAGAGAATACCACTGTGACCTTGTCCTTTGACCCTTCCTCCTCCACGGCGACCCGCGATGTGGACTTCAATATGGCATTTGCATCGTTGTATATTGTGATTCCAGCCGGCTCGATAGCAGGATCGACGACGATTGCGATTTGGGCAGATGACGATGATCGAGCGGAGGGAGACAAGACCATCGTGTTGAACGGTGCGGTTGACGGATTGGTGGGGGATGAAGTAGCAATCACGATCATCGACGACGACGAATCACTGGATAACCCCGACCGCTCGGCTTTAGTGGCGCTGTATGAGGCGACGAATGGGGATAACTGGACAAATGATACCAATTGGCTGAGCGATAGGCCGCTAAATGAGTGGTTCGGCGTGACTACCGACGCCAACGGACGCGTAACCCGGCTACAGCTTGCCAATAACGATTTATCGGGTGCACTGCCGGCAGAACTGGGTGATCTGACCAACTTGCAATGGCTGGGGTTTTCCGTTAACGATTTATCGGAATCACTCCCCTCGTCGTTGGGCAACCTCACCCAATTGCGAGTGCTGGTGCTTGACGCTAACGCGTTTTCGGGCACGATCCCCTCGTCGTTGGGCAACCTCACCCAATTGCAAGAGCTGTATCTTGGCAATAACGATTTCTCGGGCACGATCCCCTCGTCGTTGGGCAACCTGACCAACTTGATATATCTGTATCTTGACGGTAATGCGTTTTCGGGCACGATCCCCTCGTCGTTGGGCAACCTCGCCCAATTGTATACGCTGCATCTCCAGGCTAACGCGTTTTCGGGATCACTCCCCTCGTCGTTGGGCAACCTCACTACCTTGGTACATATGGTTCTTTCCGATAATCGGTTCTCGGGCGAGTTGCCTTCACGGCTGGGCAACCTGACCAACTTGGAATCGCTGTATCTTGACGGTAACGCGTTCTCGGGCGTCCTCCCGTCGTCGTTGGGCAATCTGACCAACTTGGAATCGCTATGGCTGCATGACACGCAGTTGTGTGCGCCGACGGACGCCGCCTTCCAGAGGTGGCTAGATGGCATCGACGACAAGCGCGGCGTGGTCAACTGCCAGCCCTCCTCCTCGGCAGTGTCGATCCCCGATGCAAACCTTCGCGCGGTCATTGAGGACAAGCTAGGCAAGACGAGGGGGGCACCGATCACCCTTGCTGAGATGGCGACCCTGACACTCCTTGAAGCACCGAACAAGAACATCAGTGATTTGACCGGGCTGGAGTTTGCAACTAGTCTGACAGGGCTGGATCTTGGTTTCGAGAGTGTGAATAACACTATTGTCCAGAGCAACAGCATTTCGGACATTTCGCCGCTGTCAGGCTTGACCAATCTGACCTGGCTGGATCTTTACGGCAACAGCATCTCGGACATTTCGCCGCTGTCAGGCTTGACCAATCTGACCTGGCTGGAGCTTTCCAGCAACAGCATCTCGGACCTCACACCTTTATCAGGCTTGACCAGTCTGACACAGCTGTATCTTCGCTTCAACAGCATTTCGGACATTTCACCGCTGTCAGGCTTGACCAACCTGACACTGCTGTGGCTTCGCCAAAACAGCATTTCGGACATTTCGTCGCTGTCAGGCTTGACCAACCTGACATCGCTGTTTCTTAACAGCAACAGCATTTCGGACATTTCGTCGCTGTCAGGCTTGACCAACCTGACATGGTTGGTTCTTAACGACAACAGCATTTCGGACATTTCGTCGCTGTCAGACTTGACCAACCTGACAGGGCTGTTTCTTGACTCTAATGATTTGTCGGGTCCACTCCCGTCGTGGTTGGGCAACCTGACCCGCTTGCTACGGCTGACTCTTAGGGATAACCTCCAGTTGTCGGATGAGCTGCCTCCGTCGCTGGTCAACATCACCAACTTGCAAACGCTGGATCTGCGCAACACGCAGTTGTGTGTGCCGACGGACGCCGCCTTCCAGAGGTGGCTGGAAGGCATCGAAAACAAGAGCGGCGTGGAATACTGCGAGGACGGTGGTGGCAGCGAAACGCCGAAGATGTACTGGACGGACGGAGGGACGGCCAATTACACGGGCAAGATTCAACGCGCCAATCTGGACGGATCCGGCGTCCAAGACCTCGTCTCGGGTTTGGACTTCCCCGGTGACCTAGTCTTGGACCTGAACGGTGGCAAGATGTACTGGCATGAGGGGGTGGATATTCGGCGCGCCAACCTAGATGGCTCCGGCATCCAAGACCTCGTCTCGGGAGTACGGGGCGGCATACCTACCCTATCCCTGGACCTGAGTGCCGGCAAGATGTACTGGATGGGCTACCCCACGACCAATTACACGGGCAGGATTCAGCGCGCCAACTTGGACGGCTCCGGCGTCCAAGACCTCGTCACCGGTTTGGGCGGTATATGGAACCTATCCCTGGACCTGAGCGGTGGCAAGATGTACTGGGTGGAGGGCGTGGAGGCCGAGAGCGATGGCAAGTTCAAGATTCGGCGCGCCAACCTGGATGGCTCCGGCGTCCAAGACCTCGTCTCGGGTTTGACCCACCCACGAAACTTGGCCCTAGCCCCGAGCGGTGGCAAGATATACTGGACGGAGCATGAAACGGCAAGCTCGGACGCTATCGACGGCAAGATTCAGCGCGCCAACTTGGATGGCTCCGGCGTCCAAGACCTCGTCTTGGGTTTGGCTCGGCCAGAACGCATAGCCCTGGACCTGAGTGCTGGCAAGATATACTGGACGGAAAATGGGGGGTTCTGGACGGATGGCGACGGCAAGATTCAGCGCGCCAACTTGGATGGCTCCGGCGTCCAGGAACTCGTCACGGGTTTGGATCCAATCGACCTGACCTTGGACCTGAGTGCCGGCAAGATGTACTGGACGAACGCGGTGACGGGCAGTATCCAGCGGGCAAACTTGGACGGCAGCGGGGTGGAAGACCTCGTTACGGGATTGGGCAATCCACTCGACATTGCGCTGGATACTTCAGAGCAATCCTCGTTACCACGAGATGACTACGAACCCGATTTAGAGTTCACGGTTGGCGAGGCTATCGAACCCATCGTGCTGCCCGACGACTCTACGTTGCTGCAGGTAGGCGGGGGAACTCCGCCGTATACGTACAGCGTCTCGGGCCTACCTGCGGGCTTGTGGTTTGACGTGGCCACGCGGACGATTGAGGGTACGCCTGCGGAAGCAACCAACGGCCCGATCACCGTCATCATTACGGTGACCGACGCGCATGGGGCCAGCGCCACGCTTATCACCTTTCTCATCACGGTCAACGCCGAATGACCGGTAGATCTGTTATGGGTCGATATGGATAAACAAGGACAGGAGACTCGGCTAGTGGCGCTGGTGCATTTTCGAGAAGGAGATGAGCATGGGTATACCAACCCTAGCCACATCCACAATTCCCAAGCAAGAGGTCAGCGATATGCAGCGCCTACTCAGTAGTCTCATCGTCTTAGGCGCGGTGTTCGGCGTGCAGGTAGGGGCTGAGCCGATGGTTGCCGGGCAAGTGCGGCTAGCCTCTGGCGAACCCGTCGCTGGTGCCCACGTGCGGCTATTCGATCTGCGCGATCTGCGCTCGTGGGTGGGCACCACCACCGATAAGACCGGCTCCTTTGCTCTGCCGTTAGGGGCCTTGCCCGGCGCTGCTGTCCAGCCGACGCAGCTCCACCTGGAGGCGAATTACCCCAATCCGTTCAATCCGGCCACCGTCATTCCCTACCGTTTGCAACGGCCCATGTCGGTGCGGTTGGAGGTGTTCAATGTCTTGGGTCAGCGCATTGACACGCTGGTCGATGGTGAGCAGTCGGAGGGCTTTCACACGGCGCGCTGGGATGGGACGGATGCGGCGGGACAGGCCGTGGCGGCGGGGGTCTATCTCTACCGGCTGAGTGGCGATGGCGTGTCGGCGACTCGGTCGATGGTGCTGATAGACGGGCAGGCGGGTGTGCCCACAGGGGCTTCGGGGAGGATGCCACAGGCTGGTGTTGAGACGACGGAGGCGGCTTCGGTGTATGGGTTGACGGTTTCGGGGCCGGGGCTGATGCCCTTTGTCGATCCGGCGTTCCGGGTGGCGGCGGGTCCGGTGGATTTGGTTGTCGAAGCGTCGGCGGGTATGGCGCGGGCGAAGACGGCTTCCTCGGGGCCGTGCGGGGTCTTGGGCGATGTGGACGACAACGGCCGGGTTGATGTCTTCGACGCGCTGTTGGTGGCCCTGTACAACGTGGATACCTCCATTGTCCTGCCCAACAACGGCGATATATCGCAGGGCGATGTCAACGCAGACGGTCGGATTGATCTCACTGACGCCTATCTGATTGCGGGATGGCTCAGCGATCCGTCTGCTCCGACGCTGCCAGCGGGCATCGGGGAGGCTGCGTGCTCAGACGACCGGGCTGTTCTGGTGGCGCTGTATGAGGCGACGGATGGGGACAACTGGGAGAATAACACCCACTGGCTGAGTGATAAGCCGCTGGGCGAGTGGTACGGCGTGACCACCGACGAAAACGGACGAGTGACCCACCTAGCGCTTAAGGAGAACGAGCTGTCGGGTTCTCTTCCGTGGTCGTTGGGAAACTTCGCCGACCTGCAAGTGCTGAATCTCTACAGTAACCAGTTATCGGGCAGGATTCCGCCGGAGTTAGGTAACCTGACCAACCTAGAAGAGTTGGATCTTAGCTTTAACGAGTTATCGGGTGTGCTGCCGGCTGAGTTGGGCAACCTGACTCACTTGCAATGGCTGAGTCTTTTCTGGAACGAGTTATCGGGTGTGCTGCCGGCTGAGTTGGGCAACCTGACTCACTTGCAATGGCTGGATCTTAGCTTTAACGATTTTTCGGGTTCTCTTCCGTGGTCATTGGTCAACCTGACCAACTTGGAAGACCTGTATCTGGGCAGGACGCAGTTGTGTGCGCCAACGGATGCCGCTTTCCAGACATGGCTTCAGGGCATCTGGCACAAGGACCTAGTCAACTGCACCGCGCCCGACCGGGCTGTTTTGGTGGCCCTGTATGAGGCGACGAATGGGGCCAACTGGACGAATAACACCGACTGGCTGAGTGATAGGCCGCTGAATGAGTGGCACGGCGTGACCACCGACGCCAACGAACGAGTGACTCACCTAGCGCTTGGCGAGAACCGATTATCGGGTGCGCTGCCTTCGTCGTTGGGTGACCTGACCCACTTGGAAAGGCTGTGGATTGGCCGCAACCAGCTATTGGGTGAGTTGCCGTCTTCTTTGGTCAACCTGACCAACCTGGGAGACCTGTATCTGGAGAACACGCAGTTATGTGCGCCGTCGGACGCCGGCTTCCAGGGGTGGCTGGAAGGCATCGAGAACAAGCAAGGCGTGGTCAACTGCCAGCCCCCTCTCACAGTGTCGATCCCCGATGCAAACCTTCGCGCGGTCATTGAGGACAATCTGGGCAAGACGAGGGGTGCGCCGATCACCACTGCTGAGATGGCCAGCTTGAGCTTGAGGCGCCTTGAAGCACCGAACAAGAACATCAGCGATTTGACCGGGCTAGAGTTTGCCATCAACCTGAGGTGGCTGAATCTCGGTACAGAGTCAGTGGATAACATTTTGGTAAATAGCAACAGTATCTCAGACATATCGCCGCTGGCGGGTTTGACCCTCTTGCAAGAGCTGTGGTTTTCCGGTAACGATTTGTCGGGTGCGCTGCCAGCGTGGTTGGGCAACTTCACCAAGTTGGAAGTGCTGCTTCTCGACGGTAACAACAATTTATCAGGTGAGTTGCCGTCTTCTTTGGTCAACCTAACCAACTTGCACGATCTGCGGCTGGATAACACGCAGTTGTGTGCGCCGCGGGACGCCGCCTTCCAAGGGTGGCTAGAAGGCATCGAGAACAAGGTCGGCGTTGTCGATTGCCCAGAGGTCAATGACGACCGGCCAACCGAGGAAGGCGACCGTGCAAAATTAGCGGAGATGCGACGAGAGATCGACGCGCTCATCGGCGATGCTGCGGGCGCGTCGATTGAAGACTGCCGCTATATGGCCTTAGGCGACAAGCCCTGCGGCGGCCCTTGGGAGTACATAGTTTACTCCGCCTCGTCCACCGATTCGACAGCACTAGCCGAGCGGGTGACAGCGTATAACGCCTTTGAAGAAGAGATGAACAGACGCTATTGGTCTATTTCGGACTGCATGTATGTGACGCCGCCGGTGTTGGTGTATAGAGACGGGCGGTGCCTAGCCGAGTAAGGAGGGTGGTCGTAGTAACATGGAAGACTACTTTGCAGAGTCCTACGATAAGGTATTCCATCACGAGGGCGGCTTTGTCGACGACCCGGACGACCGCGGTGGGATGACCTTCATGGGTATCTCGCGCAGGTTCTGGCCCGACGAACCGCTTTGGGAAGCTATCGACGAGGCTCTTGACGCAGATGAGGACCCCAATGACTTGATCGACCAGATGCGACCGCTTGTCGGCGACTTCTACCGAAGGGAGTTTTGGAACAAAGGGCTATGCGACCGGATCGGTCACAAAGAGTTGGCCAGCTTCCACTTTGATTTTTTTGTTAATGCCGGCGCGCGAAATGCTATTCGCGCCCTTCAAGTAGTGGCCAATGCCGTCGGCGGCCAGGACATCGACGAGGATGGGCTCGCGGGGCCAGCCACGCGGGCGGCAGTGGACAAGCTCAACGGCCTTGATGAGCAGGGATTTGAAAGGGCACTACTTGTATACAACGCCTGTCGGACGATGCACTACGTCACCCTTGCCCGCAAAGACGCCTCGCAACGCAAATTCATAAAGGGTTGGTTGAACCGCGTCTTAACCTCCTGACATTCACCAAGGGAAGCCGCAAAACCACAAGAGGAGATCTGACGGACTATGGAATGGATTATATTCGTCTTACTCGTCGTCCTGCTCTCGTTTTTCTGGCATGACCTGCGCTCGCAACTTCGCGTCCACCACTATGAAATAAATACACGCCTTGACGCCCTGAGCACGCGGCTTAGTGCCGTCGAGGAGCACTTGACGCGGATCGAGGTCTTGTTGGAGTTCGATGATGAGATCTAGTCGCTCCCATAGATTTATTCACGCCGCCGGCTTGGCTTGCGCACTGGTGGTCGCTGGTTGCGGTCCACGGATCACGTTTGTCCCCACACACGAGCGATCCTATGACTCATGGGACGGAACGGTTCGTATCCTACATGAGATGCCATCCGATGAAGCCTATATCGAGTTGGGCGTCCTCGTCGGACACGGGCGGAGCCGGCAAGACTGGGGTGATATGCTACGAGCCTTGCAAAAAGAAGGAGAAAAGAAAGGAGCCAATGCCATTGTGCTGATCTGCAAAGAAAAAAGCAAGCAAGCTGCCGTCGGCAGCAGTGGGATCGTCGGTTTCTATGGCAGCACGTACGAAGAGAAGGCAATGATGGCCTTGGCCATTCGCATCTTATACTGACGGAGGCGGGCAACTTGGAGTGCTGTATCGCGTGGACGTGGCTTGAGTGCCCTTAATCGGAATTCCTAAGAGCAACCGGCTGGCGTGTAAAAGGAGACGACCGAAATTTCACAAGGTAACCCCCGTGCCAACTCCCCGGGCACGGGGGTCTTAATTTCAAAGTAGCCCATTACCGTCTTATTGCCTACAATCCAAGGTCAGGGCAATCAGAGCAGCCTGTTCGGCTGTTTCTGAGACTGACTCCAAGCTCCAATAAAGATTGCTCGTGTAGTAGCTTGTATTCAATGCGGTCCGAAACGCATTATAGCGAGCCGCCTGATCTAAGCGGCCAGCTAGCCCGTACGCGAAACCGAAAAATTGCGAGGACGGCATTGAGGCACACGTTTCGAGATACGCATCAGAGAAGGCCAAGATAGCGGCCCGGTATCCAACGGAAGCATCTGGTGCATCCAAAGACAAAACGGCGTCGTTGTAGAAAGCGCAGTTAGCCTTGTGCGCGGCGGCGGCGGCTTGCTTGGTTATTTCTTTTCCCGCCGCGTTAAATCGATCCCAAGCTGGGTAATACTCGTTGCCCCAGATGACTATTTCCGCTGCGGTTAGACGGTGCATAACACCGGCGGCGTTAAAAAGGTATTTCCCGACTGCAAAAGCGCCGCTCAACGCGGTTTTGTCAATGGGAGTGCCTACTGTGTAGAACGCCTGTTTGGCATCCATGTATTGATCGAAAGCCGCCGCGGCCTCGGGGCCGAAGATGGAGTGCAAAGAGGCAAAGAGCGAGTCATAGGCAGCATAGGCGACCGAATCGACGACGGCCATAGCAATGGAATCGGCAAAAGTATCGGCAACGACTCCGGCTTCCTTGAGATTTTGATAGGCGCTTGATGCGTCACGGGCGGCCAAGGCGGCGATTTCCTCGGTGGTACAATCGGCCGCATTGCCCTGCGCGGTGTTCGCGCGATTGGCACACGCAGCAAAAGCGATGAGAAGAACAAAGCGAATCATCTAACAGACCCCCCGCTACCAAGCGAACAGGAAGTTGCCGGTGCGCCCCGTGAAGTAGTCGATGATGAGCCAGAGGCCGAGGGTTAGCATCTGGCCGGCGATCATTCCGAGGAAAAACCCCTGAGTACGGGAGTAGAAGTTGACGCCTCCGTGCCGGAGGATGATGACTTTGAGGAGCCAGGCAACGAATACGCTGGTAATGATGTGGGGCATCAGGTCCACGGCCGCGACCGGGAAGCCGATCGGGTGGAGGGGCCACCAAGGCAGACGGTGGCGAGCCCAGTACAGCAGGGCCATGATGCCGCCGCCGCCGAACAGGAAGCCCATGCCCGGCCAGTAGATGCCGGTAGGTTCTAGGTTGCGCACAGCGTTGTCGTAGGCGACCGCTGGTCCCATCTTGAAGAACCAATAATCGAGGTTGACGCCGCCGTAGCGGTAGGCGGCGTGGAAGATCATCCAGAACGAGCCCAGTGTCCCGATCAGCAGAGCGAGGATGAGAGCGAGGAAGACCAGCCGCCGGCTGCGCGCGTCCATATCCTCGATCAGCTTGAGGGCGTTGGTGCAGGTCGCCATGGCGAACGACCGGACCTCGTCGGCCCAGATGTAGGCCATGGACATGTTGAACACGCCGGTGGGACCGACGAGCGATGATCCGAGACCCATGACGACGAAATCGGGGGCGTTGACGGGCGTCCGCAGCGTCGCCAACCCGGCTTCGGCGATGATCCGGGTGATGCCGATAAAGATCATCATGGCTAGGACGATAAAGAAAAGGGAGACCCCCAGCGGTGTGCCCATGATCCACAGCCACAAGGTCATGACCGCAATTCCACCAAGGGTGCCGATCACAGCGCCGCGGTAGGAGAGGATCTCGTCCCGGTCGTCGACGTGGGGCGCCCGGCCGAGGGCCTTGAGCCAGACCGCCTTCAGATGCTCGCGGGCCGTCCACAGCACCCCCGCGACCAGCACCAGCAGGGCACCCAGCCCCTCGTAGCCGACCAAGGGTGCGTCGGGGACGCCGTGGAAGTGCACCTGCTCCGATTTGACTCCGGCGATCGCCAGCGCGCTCTTCTGGAGCCTGCCGAGCAGGTAGAACACCCACACGCTGCCCGATATCCTCGTGTCGACGAGGTAGGTGAAGCCGATCAGGGCGAAGTTGACTTTGCCCTCCAGGTACGGTATCGCTAGGTGTATGGGCACCATGGGAATGGAGGGGTCGTAGTTCGACATGGCCCTCAGGCTACCGACGATGAACGGGATGGCCATGCCGATCCACACGGACGGACGCTTGAAGAAGCCGTTCACCAGCCTGTTCTCGTCCTCGCCGCGGATCATGGCCAGACCGACTTGAGCGATGGGATAGCTCAGCCGCTCCCGCTCCATCCACTGACGCCGCAGGATCACGGCGATTGAGATCATGCAGACGTACAGCGCCAGCAGGAAGACGGCCCACCACAGCAACGGCTCGACCCAAGCGCCGTAGGGGATGCTCTGGCCGGGCGCGGAAATGCCCTCGTAAAACAGGACGTTCCCGGCCCCGTCGTCGACTAGGATGTTGTGCTCGGGAAAGTGGGGGAAGAGCTTCTCCCGCCACTGGTTCTCCGGCGAAGCGTAGTAGAAGATGGCGGTGAGAGAAGGCAGGATCAGCTCGGTCAGGCCCATCGTACACACGGCCGAGACCATCGCCAGCATGGCGTACACCATGATCAGTTCGGCGCGGTTGAGGGCTAGGCTGCGGCCGGACCACGCCAGCGGCACGTTGCCGAGGGCGCAAAGCAGCGCGAAAGTGGAGAAGATCAGCCCGGGCGAATGCACATCGACATCGCTCAAGGGCCAGTAGGCGTAGAGCCAGGCAGCCCCCAAGGCGAAGGCGAAGGCGAGGGCTGTGCCCCTGCTGCGTGCGGCCAGCTTGAAAGCTAGGTTGAGTAAGCCGATCAGCACGACGAAGACGAAGATGGCCCCTGGGGTGCTGATGTCGGCGGCCACGTAGGCACCCTTGATGACCATGTTGCTGTAAGGGGCGCTGATGGCGAGGAAGAAGCTCAGGCAGCCTCCCACGAAGAACCCCCGCCACGTCAGGCGGTGGCGCGATTCGAGGAGGGGCTCGGAGCGCGACCGCAGGTACTGGCGGTAGAACGGGGGGATTTTCTGTTTCACGGGAGGCGCGTCAGTGGGGGAGGGGGGAGACAGGACTCCCGCCCGAACGGACCCGAGGCTGGAGCGATGATGGCGGCGCGCTCGCGATCCGCCTCGGTCGAGCGCATCATTGTTCCTTTTGCACTAGGGTTCTCAGGGTCTCTTCGTGGATCTTGATTTGGGGCTGGTACTGTTGCCGCAGTTCGCCTAGGAATTGTAAGAAGGCCGCATCGCGCTTTTGGCGCAGGACTAGGGCCCAGGCTCGGGTCGCGACCTCGGCGAAGGGCTGGGGGCCGCTTCCAAGGGTCGATTCGACGACCCTGAACACGGAATAGTAGCGGTCTGCTGACGCCGCACCACCGGGGGACGCGACTTGGTGGGCCGGCACCTCCACTGCAATGGGACCCAGCAAGTCGCCCGGTGCGGCTTGCTGGGCGGCCTCGAACAGGGCCTCGTGCGCTTCTCGCTGGTACCAATGGAGGTGGAATCGCCCGCTGTCTGGTATGGCCATGCGCCGCAGGGTGTGCTGCTGGGCCAGAATCCGCAGATCCTCACCGCGCTCAATCCGGTCCCGGAGCGCGACCGCGTCTTCGCGTGTGGCGACTAGGATCTCGTCCAGCGTCAGGGCCTCTTTTGGAATGAAATACCGCAGATTCTGGGTATAGAAGTGCCTCGCCTCGTCCTCGTCCACCTGCACGTCGCTCGTCACCTTCTTCCTGATGACCGCCAGCAGGCGTTCCTCTTGTCTGGCTTGGTGCCAGGCGACCATCTCCGGCTCGCGGTCGATTCCGGCATTGCGAGCAGCCTGCGCGGCCAGCGCGCGGGGGACTAAGACGGACTCCGCAAACCACCGCACCTGCGCCAGCACATCTCCCGAGAATTCCCGATAGTTCTCTTGGGCCGAGTCGATGAACTCTCCCACTGTAATGGTGCCGCCGTCGAACTCGTAGAGTACTGTACCGCGCTCCACCTCGGAGAGCGCGTGTCCCTCGCTTTCCAGACGCGTGGCGAGCAGCTCGAAACCGTCTTCTTGAGAACGCAGGTTCAGAATTTTTAGCAGTTCCCGGCCAAGCTCCATAGATCGAAGGCCGGCCTTTTTCCGGTGGAGCTCGGTCACCACTATGCTCCGCACCCGTTCGAGGGAAACAGGTGCCTCGTCCATGACCTGGAACACGCCGTAGGTGCCGCCCGGCAGGGGTATGGGTTCGGAAATCTGGCCTTTCTCAAGCGGAAAGACCTTTTCTTGCATGATGGGCAGGGGCATCTGGTCCTTGGTGGCGTACCCCATGAATCGGCCACCCTGCTCGGCCGTCGCCCGGTGGGTCGAGCGCTGCCGCGCCAACTCCCCGAAGTCGGCACCACCCTGCAACAGGCGCACGATCTCCTCGGCCTCTTCCCGGCTTTCGACCTCAATCTTGCCACCCATGACCGCGCGG
Source organism: Candidatus Latescibacterota bacterium (assembly GCA_965116455.1). Classification (GTDB taxonomy): domain Bacteria; phylum Latescibacterota; class UBA2968; order UBA8231; family UBA8231. The sequence continues at coordinate 373,007 of OZ220690.1, forward strand.
TTCCGTCCGGTCTTCAGGTAGTGGTCGTGGATTTCCCGCTCTTCGAGCGCGATCTTTGCGTCCACTTCCCGGGCGAAGAACTCGTTCACCAGCCGCTCGGTCCATTCGCGCTCTAGCTTGCGGCGCAGATCGCGGTCGCGGTCCCATCCCCGCACGGCCGCTTCCCGAATGAGGATCTCCTTGTCGATCAGGGCCTGCAGATGCTGCCGTTGGCCTTTGATGCCCGCCTCCTTGGACCTCAGGCTTTCGACTAGGCGCTCTTCGAAGCGGTGTAGCTGCGCGGCGTGAATGCGGGTGTCTCCTACTTCGGCCAGCACCGGGCCATGCGCGTCTTCCCCGCAGCCGGCTAGGACGATGCCCAGAGCCAAGGCCAGTGACGCTGCCACAGGTTGTAGTTTTATCATTCTCTCAATCCGGCATATACGGTGAGATAGGACAGGCCGCTCGTCTCCGTCCGGTCTTGCTGGTCGAACGCGTCGATCTTCCGGCGGTCCACCCGTATTCCAATCGTCGACATAAGCCGATATCCCACATAGCTGGTGGAATTGGTCAGCTGCAGGGCGAGGGATAGCTCATTGAAATCGCCGGTGGGATCGCCTCGGTTCAGGCCGGCTACGGGATCGTCTGCGAACTCCACTTCTTGCTGCGCGAAATCGCGGAAGATGACCTGCTCTAGGCCGATGATCACCCTGCTGTGGCTCAGTACCGGGATGTCCAGTCGCAGGGAGGCCAAGCCGGCCCACTCCTTGCGCTCGAATACCCGGTCGTTCAGGAGCCACTCGGTGTTGAACGGCGTGTCGTCCATGAACAGCTCGTGCTTGACGCGCGGACGGAGTTGGATTCCGTTGCTTAGGGAATAAAGCCAATCTAGCTTGTTGATCAATCCGAGCCGCCGGGTGTGCTGCGAGATTTTCCGGCCCTTCCGGTCCACGGTGAGCTCCTCCCGCTGCCGCAGCACCTCATAGATCAGCTTATTCCCGGAGTTGACGCCAGCATTGCCCCGACGCTCGAAGGTTAGGGACAGTTTGTTGACCCAAGTATTGGGCAGACCCAGCGGATCCGGGATTGGGGTCATGCCCTCGTCCCGGAACCTTCCGTGCAGCCATTGGAAGAGGTCGTCGGCGATGTCGTCCTCGACCCGCTTCAACATGTTGTAAACCGTCAGCTCGCCCACGCTGGGATAGCTGCGCGCGAACGCGAAGAGGGCATAGCTGCTCACATTGGTCTCGCCGGTTGAGGGACGGCGCACCCGCTGGTGGCCGGCGGTGAGCTTGGCACCCGGCACAATCCACGCACCGCCGTACACATTGAAGCCGCGACGGTCGCGCTTGTATGGGTAGTCGGGTTCGTTGTCGTTTTCGAAACGGTCTCCCCAGCCGTTGTTGTTCATGTCGATGCCGAAGAGATACTCGGGCCGGTCCACGCTGTAGCGCAGGAAGGGCTCGGCGTAGTCGGGCACACTGTTGGGCCGCACTCGCGTGTTGTTCTGGTTGAAATCGGAGATAAAATCGTGGTTCTCGTCGAGGCCGGGAAAAACCGCCTCGTCCGCGTACCCTTCGAACACGCGAATGCTGTTCCGTTCGTCGGGTGTCCGGCCGTCGTCGAATCTGCGCTTTTGGTCGTTCTTGCGGTCGTTGTCGTCGTTGTCGTCGACGAAGTCGTAGAGGTAGTTGGAATGGGCCTGCGGCGTGTCCGCGTAATTGACCCGACCTGCCGAATCCAAAAACCGCATGGTGGTCGAGTAGAAGGCGTCCATGCCGAAGGCCTCGCCGAAGAGGTAGTACGGATGGAAATCCCTAGCCACGTTGACCATCCACCCTTCGGCGGTGGGATTGCCCCGAATGCCCGATGAGGTGGTGTGAGTGGTCCGGCTCACGTTGGGGTACTTGCGGTAGTGGTGGTTCACATTGAACTCGCCGTAGAGCCTAAACCCGGCCAGATCGTCGGCCTCCACCGTAAAGCCGAGGATCTGGGTGGCGGTGGGCAGTCCGTAGTCAAAGACCACGGCACCTAAGTTGGAATGGTCCTGCACATTCCCCTCAGCCCGCACCACGGTCCTGAACACCGGGCGCGGTTCGAAGATGGCGTTGTCGGTGTGCTGGTCGGAAGTGACTTCCACCTTGTAGTCGTTGCTCAGGACCATCCGGAACCGGACTTTGCTGATGTTGTTGACCACATCGGTCAGGGACACCACCGTTTCTAAGTCATCGAGGACCGCCGGGTCCGAATCCGCCAGTACGTAGTCCAGCCGGATCCGCCCCAGTTCGCCGTCGCCTTCGGCTACTAGGGAGCCATCCCGGGGGATACCTCCCGAAACTCTCGGATGGAAGCCGATCTGGCTGCCCACCAGCACCGTGTCCAGCTCTCCTATCCGGGTCGTAATCTCGATATCGTGGGCAAAGAGGGCGGGCCCGCCCTCGCCGTCTGCCGGGGAATCGTCGGTAATCCGCACGGTGATCCGGTTGATGCGCGCGCCCGACTGATGCGAGCTCAGCTTGCCGGTCAATGGACTTCCGTCAAAGGGCATGGTCGAGCTCCGCCCGTTGTGCGCGTTGACGAAGGTGCCGCCGAAGCGCACAAAGTCGGCCATGTTCCAGACGGCCCGCAGACCGACGAAATTGGTGAACTCGTCGATGAAACTGCGCGCTGGCAGGAACAGCGGGACATTGATTCTGGATAGGAGGGCTGTGGCCGCGACGCGATCCGACATATAGTCGAATTGGACCCCGTTGAAAGCTGTCTTGCGAAAGGTCATGGGCGTCAGGGTCGTGCCGATCTCGTCGCCGATACTCACGCGGAAGTGGTGCTGCCCCTTGGAGTCTGAAGAGACCACGAGAGAGCTGAAAAGGTCTTTGTAGCGGTCGGTCTTGTGGAGCAGGTTTCCCTCAGAGGTCCGGGGCTGACTCTGCTGCCAGTCGTAGATCAGCCAACCTCGGGTCAGGAGCCGGCCGTAGAGATCGTAGTGATTGTCGCCCTCCTGTTCGGTGGCCAGATAGCGCAAGTAGCGCTCGTGGGCGTAGTTGGTCCCCGCCTCCCATTGCCAGCGGTAGTGGTTGGCGACCTCTTGGGGCATGTACCATTTCTTGAGGGACGTAACGAAGGCGTCCGTGCGCAGGCTGGGAGCCGTCGAGTAGTAGATCGCCCGGCCGCTCTCGCGGATTCCGAGGCGATTCCCGTAGTCCGACTGGGATGCGCCAGGCTCGACGTTCAACGCGACTGCGAGCCCGATGAGGATGAGGATTCGGGACCTGGACTGCACGGTGCTCACTTGGGAGGGCTTGTTCATCACAGTCCAGCATATACGGTTATGAAAGTGGTGCTCAATTCGCGGCCTCGGTCTTCCTTCACCGACTCTCCTTGGTTGCCGGCGGCGATGAACTCGTCCCAGACCCGGGTGTACATGATGCCGAACTGGGTGGTCAGGGTATAGCCTTGGTATTCCCGGACGTTGGACCACTGGGCGGCTAGCACCAGACTGCGGGAGTCACCTGTGGCCCCCACCCGGTTGGCGACGAGGGCCTTCTGCTCGTCTAGCAGCAGATCCACAACTCGATGGTATTCCAGCCCGGCCTCAAGAGACGATGCGCTCAACATGGGATGCCGCAGCAGCAGGGTGCCCGTTCCCGTCCACTCTTGGCGCTCGTCGCCCTCTAGGATGAAAGGCGCTTGGTTTAGGTACTCGCTCTTGATCTTGGGTTGGATCTCAAGGCCGCGGACGCGGTAGGTGTAATCCGCTTTGTTGATGAGTCCGAAGAAGTGGGTGCGCTCCTCGAGGATAGGGCCGACGCCTCGCTCGTAGGCGTCCCCCTGCTGAGCATACAGGTCGTACTTGATCTTGGTACGGGTCTTCAACTCGCGCACCGGGCGATAATCCAACTCCAGGTAGGTCGAGTTCACCCAGGTGTCGCGGGCCGGGAGCACGTCCTCGATGTTGGCTATGTTGCCGGTAGCCAGACCGAGATAAGGAGTCATTTCCCGGCGGTCGTCGGGGATGGTGTCCCTGGTCCGCTTGAGCATATTGTAGATCCGAACTGCGCCGAATCGGGGATAGTCGTGCGCAAAGGTGACCAGCCCGTAGGTCGTGTGGTTTTTGCGCGCGGAAGACAACGAGCTGACCCGCAGGAGCCCCAGCGTGGCCCTGATGTCGGGCGTTACAAAAGCGCCACCGTACACGTTGTACCCCTGCTGGTCTGTCTTGTAGGGGTAGTCGGCTAGATCGTCGTTCTCGAAGCGGTCCACCCAGTTGTTGTTGTTCAGGTCGATGCCGAAGAGGAACTCGGGCCGGTCTGAGTAGTAGCGGAAGAAGGGCTCCTCATAGTCGGGGATGCGATTCGATAGAATGACGCTGTCGTTCTGATTGAAGTCCGACACGAAGTCGTTGTTCTCGTCCCAGCCCGGGAACACGTTGGCATCACCGGAGCCCTGCTCGAATCGGGCCCAGTCGGAAATTCGGTCCTGGTCGTCATTGTCTTCGACGAACTCGTAGAGGTGCCGGGTCGAATGGTCGTAGAGGATGTCTCCTTCGCTGTTTACGAGGTACGCCGTGGTGGAGTAGTCGGGGTCTAGGCGGAAGGCCTCGCCGAAGGCGAAGAACGGATAGGCCACCTTTGACACGTTGACCATCCACGCCTCTGCCTCCTTGAAATAGCTGGACGGAGCGCGGCCTGCTTGGGCTAGGCTGGGGCTGGGAAACTGGTGGTAGGACCGGCTGATGGCCAGTTCGGCGTAAGCATCAAATCCCATCACTTCCTTGACGTCTACGGTGAATCCATAGACCATGTTTGCCGTGGGCAAGCCGTATTCGAAGACGAGCCGGGTCTGGTTGGAGTTGTCCGGCACATTGCCTTCGGCCCGGGCCACTTCAAAGAGCGCTGGTGCCAGTTCGTCGATATCTTCGCCGCTGAGCGGCAGGTTGGGCATGGGGCGCAATCCGGTCTGACGGTCGGACCAGATCTGGATGCGGTAGTCGTTGGCCACCACCAGATCAAAGGTGATCTTCGCAATGGTATTCGGACGCGGCCCAGTGTAGGCAATGTCGGTGAAGTCGTAACTGATCACGATCTTCTCGTCTCCGTCCGCACTCTGGAAGCCCTCGTGGTGGAATCCGCCGCTGACCACAGGCCACGCGGCCGGATCGGTCACCATCGCCCGCTGGCGGATCTCCTCCCGCCTCCCAGTGGCCGGGTCCTCCGTGGTTATGATGATCTCGTGCGAGAACAAGGCTGCGCCAGCCACGCCGTCGTCCGGTGAATCGTCGCTCAGAACAAGGGCTAGGCCGCGCACCGGGACCGCCCCTTGGTTGGCAGCGAGTGTGCCTTTGAGTGGGTTCCGCTCGAAGGCGTCCTCAAAGGTCGTGGAGTTGTGGGCGTTGACCATAGTCGCCCCTACTTCCACGAAGTCCCCAACCTGGGCGACGACCCGCCCGCCCATCAGGTTGGTGCCATTAGTCACCGTCGCGGGTGTGTTCTTGGCCGTGGTACTGGCGATCGGAGAGCTGATCCGAGAAAACAGCATTGAGCCGCGGTACTTGTCCGAGGCAAAGTCCATCTGTATGCCGTTGAAGTTGGGCTTGGAGAAGGTGAGCGGCGTCAACGCCGTTCTGATCTGATTCCCGGCCGTTATGGCATAGTGAAACTGGCCCTTGGAATCCGAGCTCACTAGGACGCTGCTGAACCAGCTAGCGAACCTGGGATCCTTGTAGAGCGAGGAACCGAACTGGCCGGGCTGATTCTGATTCCAGTCGTAAACCAGCCACCCCCGGGTCAAGTAGTTGCCGTAGAGATCGTAGAAGGGGTCGCCCTCGCGGTCGGTGTTTACGTACCGCTGGTACTGTGCGCGGGCATAATTGGAGTACTCCCACGACTGCCAGCCGTACAGCTCGTAAAGCTCTTGGGGCACGTACCATTTCTTGAGGGCCGGATCCAGAGCGTCGTAGAGGACTCCAGGTCCCCTCGGTTCATAGGTTATCTCTTGCCCGCGCCGCTGTCCGAGAAGCCGACTAGAGGACTGACCGCACACCTCGGATGCCTGCATCGTGGCGATGAGCGCGAACATACTCAGTAATCCCGTCGCCTTGCCGGTCGTCAACATGGAGAGACCCTCTCTCGGTGAAATCGCCAAAATAGTTTCAGTATACCACTTCGACCACGGTGGTGGCCGTCTCGGCGCTGGCGCTGCTGAGTACTTCTACGTGAGCCAGATAGATCCCGGGCGGCACGCGCTCGCCACTGCCGTTGGTTCCGTCCCATGAGATTGACCAGTGACCGCCTCCCTGCTCGCCGGAGAAGAGGCGGCGGACTAGGTGCCCGGCCAGATCGAACACCTTCACCTCAACGGGTACGGCACCGATCACGCGCGACAGGTCGTAGGAGATGCGGGTCTGGTCGTTGACCCCGTCGCCGTTGGGGCTGAGGGGTCGCGGTACGGCCTGGGTATTGATCAGGACGTCGCCGCCCGCAAAGGGCACATCGACCGACAGCACCCGCGGATCCTCCGTTCCCACTGGAGGAAAGGTGGCGTCCTCGGGGCCGAGGTGGGCTGCGTTGCCGGCGAGGATCTTCTGACCGGTGATCCCGGTCCCGGTGTTGCCGGCCCACCCGGTAAAGGTCGTCCCGTATCTGAGGACGCGGCAGCGAAACCGAATCCTCAGGACGGCGGCCTCGTCGGCCCCGAGGTCGCTGTCCGTTATGAGCGGGAAGCGCACCCGGAACCGCCGCTCCTCCACCGCCTCGATGCCGAAGTCGGCGGCCGGATCGGTGGGTAGCGCCGATGGGCTCAGATCCCAACTGGAGAAATCCGCCGCCTCGGTGCGACCGTCGCGGAAAAGGACTTGGACCGAGTCGATCGCTTCGACCCGGACCGGCGTGGCGATCTCGAAGGTGTCGAAGCCGCTGTCCCGGCCCGGTCGTATCCGGGTCGGCATGACCGCGTAGGTGAAGGTTGCCGGAACGCCCAGTTCGACCCGACGAGGGTAGATTTCTCCGACGATCCGCTCGGCCACCGGCGGGAACACCGTGAAGGCTAACTGCCCAACCCCGGTCGCTGCCTCTAGGTCCCGGCTCGCCAGTTCGACCCGGACCTGAAAATAGCGCCGTGGGGCCGGAGTGCTGATGACCGCCCCAAGCTGCTCGTCATCGATGTTTTCGACCGTGATGCCGCTGGTGCCCTCTTGCCCATAGGGAGCCGACCAGGGCGTCCAGGCGTCTGGATCGTCCCGGATTTCGCCCCGTGGCCTCAGGCCGAGGTAGTCCTCTAGGCTCAGAGCAACCTGGTTCTTTTCTGTTAGCGGCAGCGCCCGGTAAGCTCGCAGTGCATCGAGCGGCTCCAAATCGTCTAGGGCAATCTGCTCTCCTGAGGCCGTGGTGGCGACCGCGCCCTCCTTCCAAGGGAGATTCACCTCACCGCCGGGACCGGGGCGAGTAAATTCCAGCGGCGTATCGTCATGCCCGGCGCGCGTCGAAATACGGGCTTGCGCCATCCCTGCGAGACCGAGGCTCTCCTCGAGCCACCGGATCTTGCCCCATACGCCCCAGTTGGAACCCAGATCATAGACATTGGAGATGTATTGGGCCTCGGGCACGAATCCCGTCCCGAATACCCGAAACTCGGCGATTTCGAAGCCGATGGACGTCTGCGATCTCAGTCGCAGGAAGCGCAGGTACTGGGGGGGAATCCGCAGGTCAACTACGGGCTGGTCGTTTTGCAACTCCAGCTTGAAGCTGGTCATCACCGGCCGGCCGGACTCGTCTCTGGCATTCTCGCTGCCGTCGTTGACCAGAAGCTCGTACGCGCGCAGATAGTCGTTTTGAAAAGGAAAGTCGGGTGCCGCGAAACCCGGGGCGTTGCGCGGAAAGAACTGGACCCGGTTCACCCCGAAGCGCGCGCCCAAGTCAAAGTCGATCATGGCCCCGAAGGCGAGGACCTGTGGTCCTCCCGCTTCGCTCTTGCGGGTGAAAGCCGTCTCGAGATCGCCGTCCACCATCAAGAGCAGCTCCTCGGCGAGGCCGAGCGTCAAGAGGTTTGGCGAGGTCAGGGTGGCTCCGGCTGCGATATTCCTAGTGGAGTCGGCTCGCTGGGGGAAGACCCAGCCCGGTTTGCCGGGAAAGTCGAAGTCCACTACATCGCCTGGGGTGTTGGTGATCGCGGCCTCGTCAACGCTGATCTGCACCGCGGTCGGGATCTCTCCACCGCCGCCGTTCCAGGGTTGGCCACTGGTGCCACCCAGCACCCGGCTGTCGGCAGATAGATTCTGGACCACTAGACAGAATGTCCCGAGCACGCCGAGGCTGAGGCTGATCCGCTGTATTCTCACTCGATAGACCTTGGCGTCAATACGCTACGTGGACCACGCGGTGCACCTTGCGGCTGTCTGTGTCCGCATCCACCTCGATCTCCAACAGGTAGATCCCAGGTGGCACCAGCCGGCCGCTCTGGTCGTGGCCGGACCAGCGGACCGCGTATAATCCGCTCACGAGGGGACGCCGTTCCTCCCACATCCGCACCAGACCACCGCCCAGGTCGTAGAGGCGGGTCTTCACTGCGCGCTGCCCGGTGAGTCGGAGCACCGAGAACTCGAACCGCGCTTCGTCGTTGATCCCATCGCCGTTCGGGGTCAGGATTGGAGCAGTGATCGTCAACGGGCCCATCACCCGTTTGTCTGTCAACGGCCCGCGCAACAGCATCCCCTGACTCGAGGCTAGGGCGGTCGCATCGCCGGGATCAATCCGTTGCCACCGATTGGCCTCGGACGAAGTGCCCAGTTCCGCCTGCAGGATAGCGCCGGGGCGGAACAGGGTCGTGGTGAACCGCACTTCGATCAGATCGACCTCGGGACCCACCGCCGAATCTAGGCGCACCCACAGCGAATCCGATTCGGTCGGGATCTGCTCCAGATCGGCTGGCCCCAGTTCGGCGACCGGGCCGGCGTCCCACTGCGACTCCCGGCCCATGCGGAGGAGTTGCAGATTTAGGTCCACCCCGGGAGCGTACAGGCGAATCTGGTCCATTCCCGGGCCGCCCCGCAGGAACCGAGCTTTGACAAACAGGGACAGGGTGTCGGTGGCACCCAACTCGGATACCAGACCCGGCTCGAGCTCGCCGAGGGCCTGCTGGGCGAGGGGATCGAGGAAGTTCAGCCGAATGGACCGCAGGGAAGCCGCCTGTTGCGGATCACTAGTCTTCAGCCAGGCTTGGAGCATGAGGTACGCTCGCGGGCTTGGCGATGTGATGGGGGACCCCGAGAACTCATATTCCTCGCTCCAGTCGCTCCAGTCCCCCCCCGCCACCTGCTCGGTCACGATCTCGACATCCTTCTTGGCGAATTTGTTCAGCTTGTTGTAAGCCTCTTCGGTAATCTCAGTGCCGTCCTTCTTGAAATAGCGGAGGACGTCGGCGAGCTGGTTGCCGGTCCGGCTGCGCAGCGCGATGGAGGTTCCCGGCGGCGTGTCCCCCTCCCACTCGATCGAACTCAGCGTCCGGGCACCGTCCAGCGTGATCAGGGGCGATGTGAGTGAGACGCGAGGCTGGTATCCCTCGCCGTAGAACTGGATCTCCCGCGTGTCTGCGTTGCCTCCCGCCTGGCCGCCGGAATAGGGAATGCTGATGTAGCGGGCGACCGTGGGTTCGAACACGTTGGCGTGGTAATCCATGCCGCCATCGCCCCCGAGTGCCTGGCTGGTCCAGGCCAGTGTGCCTTCAGGTGTCAGACTGCCGTCTGAGGTCTGGATTTCGTACTGGGTGATGGGTCCCCAGTACCCCGCGTTGAGGAAGAACATCTGCACTCGATCCACCCAGAAGAAGGCACCCAGATCGAAGAAGAAGAAGCGCAGGGCGTGCGTGCGGACCGTGGTCCCGACCGTCGTTTCGTACAGGCCATCTACCAAGCTGGTGACTACGGTGGTATCAATCCCTATCTTTTGCGCCACCCCCCGGCGGGCGGCCACCCCTAGGGCGATGTTCTCGCCTATTGTCCGCACTTCCATCTCGGCCAGCCGAGGACGCTCGCGGCGGAAGTAGCGGATCTCACCACGCGATCCCGCGTCGATCGCCTCGTAGATCTCCGGTTCGACCCGGATGCTCCCATCGGCCACCTTCTTATAGTAGTCCACCGTCCCTCGGCGGGAGGGCTCCAAGGCGTCGTAGATCTCGCGGGATACTTCGGCACCTCGCACCGAGTCGCTTTCCGTCACCACGAGCTGGACGTAGCGGATCTGGTCTCCCCGCCAGTGCGGATCGCGGGCGTCTCCCGACGGCTCTAACTCAATGTCGAAGACCCGTTGGCTTTTGTTCGCGCCCGGACTCGCGTAAACGACGACATAGCCTTTGACGTCCCTCAGGCCTTGCTCGGGACGGTTGCCGTCCGAGGTCAGCAGGGTATACTGGAGAAAGGGATCGCCGAGGTCCTCGTCCACGAAGGTCAGGAGGATTCTGGTGGCGGACACGACCCGCCCTAGATCCAACTCGAACCACCAGTCGCGCAGTGGCTGGTCCGGGTCGGGCTGCCAGTACGAGGTCAGATCTCCGTCGAGGAGGTTGGCTACCCCGGCCGCATTGGTACCGGCACTAACCGCATCCAGCAAGTCGACGTCTTCAGCCTTGACTCCTTTGGGTGGATTCCGTCGCAGGTGCTCGACAAGGTCTTGGGTCGCGTCGATATCCTTGGCCACAAAGTGCGGTCGGGCCGCGTTCGCCGGGGCGAAGAACTCCACCGTGCCGACGGGGAACTCCCAGGTTTTCAGGTGGCGGCCCTCTACCACGATTTGGTTGCCGCGGATGGTGTATCCTTGACCCCAGACTGCACTGCCACACAGGATCCAGAGAGCCAGCGCCGTGCCGATCCTGCCGTTCATATTGCTACGTCTCTTTCGCATTTGGGAGCCGTTGACCAAAATTCCCGTGGGCCTCAATACGCCACCGCGATCAGGCGGGTTCCGCTGTCGCGGCCTCCTTCGCGATCGACGGCGACCCGGCATACGTAGAGCCCCGGCGGCACTAGCTGGCCGTTGCTGTCCCGTCCGTCCCAGGGCTGGATGTACTGACCCGAATGATCCCGGCCCGCATACACTTGCCGCACTAGCCGGCCCGACATATCCCAGACCCCCACCTCCACTAGCCGGTCCTCGGTCAATTTCAGCAGGTCGTACTGGATCGCCACTGCGTCGTTGATGCCATCTCCGTTGGGGGTAAACGCGGTCGGCTCGACCTGCAGCCCGCTCACAATCGACGCGCCCAGCGACAGCGTCTCGACCGACAGACGGTTGCCGTCTAGCCTGTTGGTCGCATCGCCACCCCGCACCGGTTGCCAGACCTCCTCTGGTGCTTGGCTGTCGAAAATGCGACCCTGGAAGGTCGCCGCATACCGGTACACCTCGCCCCGCAGCCGAACCTGTAGCAACTCACCGCTCTGGTCCACCGCCAGCCGTGGAAAGCTCACCACCACCCGGTCCGCGGTGCGCAGGCTGTCTACCTCCGTGAAGGCCACCGCCGCTCCCGCCACCTCGACTTCGACCACCTCCACCACTCGGCCCCCCTGAAAGCGCAACTCGAGGCTGTCGAAACCCCGATCCTGCAGCGACAAGGTGGGCCGCACCGCGTACGTGAACTCGGTTAGCTGTGAAGCCTCGGCCTGCCACGGATCCACTTCTCCCACTAGGTCCGTCGCCGCTGGCGGCGACGATACCGCGAATTCGAGGAAATTTACCTGCCCGCCATCCAGAAAATCACTGGCGAAGTCAAGCGAAAACTGCACGTGATTGCGCGGCCGCGGTGCCACCATCGGCACTCCCAGACTGTCGCCAAACGAATACGGTGCCGACCACAGGTCCCAGTTGGCTGCGTCGTGGGTGATGCGGCCTTTCTCTTTTTCCTTCAGCTTGTCGTACTGCGCCCTGGTCAGCGGCGATCCGTCCGACCCATACGGCACCTCCTCGTCGGCGCGGAAGGTCCGCCGCCAATACCGGAACGGCTCGGGATCGTCGCCGCCATGACTGCGGATCGTTACCCGGGCCGACTCGTCTTGGCGACCCGACCAGCGCACCCAACCTAGGCTAGAGGGGGCACCCAGCGGAATGGTGTTCGAGGTATAGCTGGCGAACGGCACATACCCTTCGGCGAAGACCTCCAGCTCCGCAATCTCCCACGCCTGCCGCTGAAACGGGTTGACCCACAGGGCGAGCTGCCGCACCGGCGTCCGGTCTAGCGGGATCTTCACCACCGGGCTCTTGTTCTCCGTGATCTCCGCCACCAGATTGAAGTCGAGTTTCGTGCCGATGAGTCTGCGCTGGAATGACATATGAGACCAGTTCGGCGTTCCCCCGTGGGGTTGGCCACTGCCGGTGGCGATAGCTAGGTGCTCGATGTAGTTGGGGGAGCCGGGACGCGGCGACACCCGCACCCGGTTCACCGGGAACAGGCCGCCGAGGTCGAAGTACAGGGTGAAGCCGGTGATACCTCCGCCCGGACTGTAATCCGACAGCGACGCATTGTGCTCCAGGAAGAAGGTGGTGAAGTCCCCATCGGCGACTACGTTCAGAGTCGGATCGCGGCCATAGCCCGAGTAGCGCTCGGTCATCAGAAAGCCGCCCCGGTCTTCCACGGTGGCTAGGATGCTCTCGTCGCTGCCGTAGTAGTAGGGGGCCAGCACTCCGTCTAGGTTGACGCTGTCGAAGTCGCCGGCTTGGGCAGGGTCTACATCGGCCCAACTCAACTGCTCGAACTCGACGCTGCCGTCTGCTACCTCGGGCAGCAGGGGAAAGCTAGCGTAGTCTTCGCCGCCCAGTCGATAGATCTTTACTGCTTCTGCCGGACGCCACATCCCTGCGCTCGTCACTAGGCACAAGAGCAAGCCTGCCCATCGCGCTCTTACCAAGATCTCACCCTCTTGCGGTGTATGAGTCCAACCCGCGTGTACCGTTGGGCTGATTATTAGGGAAGGGGGGATGTGAGACCACATCCCCCCTTCCCGTCGAAGACGGTTCGCGCTATGAAGTTAGGACCGCTAGTAGCGAACCTACTCGCCGTCGGCTATTGCTCGAACGCAGCTTTGATGCGGCCCCAGCTCTCGGCTTCGACGGCCGTGCCAAAATCGACATCCTCCAACGGAGCTAGCAGGAAGTCGGTGGCTACTGCGGCGGTTTCCCAGTAGGTTCCCTCGCCATTCAGGACATACTGTACGGCCTCGTTGTTGTCCATATTGTCATAGTCGCCGATCATCCAGTTCAGACCGATGATCTCACCTTCTACAAAGTCGTGCACCACACTGCCGTCTGGGTCATCCCACTGCAGGTTGTCCCACAACGTCATCATCCACTCTGCATAGCTGGTGACGTCGGCGGCGTTGAGCACGACGGAATCCGACGTGTATCCCTGGTCGGCGTACGGCGGGTTGCCGGCCCAAGTAGCCTGGCTATGCCAGAACCAGTACCACGCCGTCTCCTCGTTGCTCACCGACGCCGGATCGATGTTCGGGAGGCGGAAGTGGATGTTTTGGGCGAAGCGCCCGCGATCTTCGGGTTCGTCCGCCCAACTGCGTTCGCCGCCGTGGTCCCCGTCAACACTCAGCTCGATGGTGTCGGGCAAGGGGGGAGGGCTACTTTCGATTCCGGAGACGTCCCGCTTGCGGAAGTTGTCGAACAACTCGTAGTGCATATAGAGACGGTCCTGGCTGGCGCTATAACCGACGATGATCTTGCTGTTCAGACTGGACAGGTCGGTCCACTTCTCGCCGGTCGTGGACGTGTAGTACTCTGGCCCGATCCAGTAGTCCTCGGGAACCACGGCCCACTCGGACAGATCTCCGTCCAGAGTCGGCTCGGCACCCGCGGGGAACTGGAACGCGAGCAGGACTTGGTCCTCTGGCACATGACTATAGGCGGAAAAGGCAACGCCCACAGTCAGGCAGAGGGCGATAAGCATAGCTTTCTTCATTGTGTGGAACCTCCACGATGATGATTCTCCGACCTCAGGCGCTCTGGGGTCGCGGGAATCGGTTTGCATAACGTCTAATAATGTAGGTACTGGTCTTGAAGCGGTGCAACAAAAAAACGAAATCGCCCACACTCGCTAGGGGGCAAGCTGTGCCATGCGTGCCTTTATGGCTGCAAGCTGACGGGCATCTCCGCGCCAGTGGGTGACTGCCAGCCGGTATGCCCGCAGGGCCGCATCCATCTGGCCCGTCTGTTCGTATGCCTTGCCGAGCGCGTAGTGGGTCTTCGCGTTGGTGGCGTCCAACCTTTCCACGGCCTCAAACACCGCGATCGCTTGGTCGTAGGCTTGCTGGCGGAGGTAGAACTGTCCGAGGCTCAGGCGGGGCTCGACCCAATTCGGTCGGTGGCGAATCGCTGCCTTGTAGGACTGCTCGGCTAGGTCTAGGCGACCCTGAAGCAGCCCCACGTTGCCTAGGGCGTGGTGCGCCTTGGCAAACGTCGTATCTACTTGCAGGGCCTGATCGAAGGACCGACGGGCCTGGTCTAGGTGACCATTGCGGACGGCGACGTAGCCGATGGTGAAGTGGGCCTCGCAGGCTTCGCGCTGATCTGGGGCTTGGGCGGTCACCTGACGGGCCAGCGCCACCGCCTCGTCTAGGTCGCCCTGATTTAGGTAGGCATGGCTCAATCCTGAGAGAGCGCTGACATGCTCGGGCTGGCGCTCCAAGACCGCCCGGTACATTCCGATGGCTTGCTCCCACCGGCCGAGTTCGCCGTAGGAGCGTCCCGCCGCCAGATAGGAGTCTAGGTCGCCGGTCTGATTCACCTGTTTTTCTATGGCTCGCCCCTGGGCGGCCCGCTGGTTCAGTTCGGCAAAGCGGTCGAGCAGTATCTGGGCTTGTTCCTCGCGCCCTTGGGCGGAGTAGAGATGGGCTAGGCTGTAGTGTGCCTCGGGATAGGCCGGGTCGATCTCAAGAGCCCGGCGCAGCATTCCTTCGGCCTCCTCGTAGCGCTCTAGGTAGGTGTAGAGCACCCCGAGTTCCCGGTGGGCCTCTTTGTTGTCGGGATCGAACCTGACAGCGCGCGTCAACAGCTCCTCGGATTCTGCCCGGCGTCTCTGCATCCGAAGGAGCCGCCCTAGGGTCCACAGTGCCTCAGCATCGGTCGAATCGGCGGCAACGGCCCGTACCAGGGCCTCCTCGGCACGGTCGTACGCCCCCTGCTCTTGGTGCAGACCGGCCATAAGGCGATACGAGGGAGCCGTGCCCGGATCGATGCGCACGGCCTCTTCCAGCAGGGCGATTGCCTCCCGGTGGCGTTTCATCTCTCCGTAGGCCACGGCCAGATTGTGGTAGGCCAGAACAAGGCTCGAATCTAGGCGAATGGCGGCCAGATACGCGGTCTCAGCCGAATCCCTGCGGCCCAGTTTCATATAGGCCGTGGCCAGATGGCAGTGGGCTTCCGCGGAGAGGGAATCCAAGGCCACTGCCTGCTGATACGCGGTGAGTGCGTCGCGGTACCGGGCTTGGCGGAAGTAGGTGTGCCCGAGTGTGCAGAGCTGGTCGCTCTCCGGGTTCGGTGCCGGCGATTCGGGTGTCTGGCACGCGCCCAGCCAGATCGTCATCAGGGCAGTGGCGGTGCGGCGAAACACAACTGCGTACGTCGAATGCATCGCGCAGTCTTCCGTTGAGTCGCGGGGTTGACCGGGGACGACGCGGCAGCGGCGTGAGAGGGCTGGAGTCGGGGGAGGAGAATTGTCACCCGTGGACGCCTGCGCGTCGCCGACCGAATATAAGCCATCGACACTAGCCCCAACAACTTGAGTGCTAGTGTCCGCAGAGCCGTTTCGTCGGCCTCGTTGACCAATGTACCCGCTGGCTTGGTCAAGCTGGTTTCGCCAAGTCTAGGCGATTGACGCGTCCGGTGTCGATCTCTAGTATAGATGCCCGCGCGGGGCAGGGAAGGGGACTGGAGAGCTTGGACGCCTAAGACAACCCCAGCAGGCCGGATCAGCGGCGACACCCGAGACGGAGCAGAGCGTGACTTGGCAGGAACGAGTAGCAGCCCTGTGGGGCCGTGGATGCAACCGAGCCCCGGTCGGAGTCGAGGGCGGGGGAGTGGGCGTTGGCGGATCACTGCCTTCTATGGCTAGGTGGATCGGGGCAGTATTCCTTTTGGCTCTAATGGTCCGCGTCGTCTATATCCTGGAGATCGACGCCAGTCCGCTGTTCGCCCACCCGGCGGTGGACTCGCTCACCTATACCCAACATGCCGAGCGCCTAGCGGCCGGCAACTGGCTGGGGCGGGGCGATGGCCCATTCTGGCAGCCGCCGCTTTATCCCTATCTGCTCGGCGTGCTGAAGACGCTCTTCCCGGAGTCCTTCTTCTACGTCGTGCGTCTGGTCCAGGCGTTACTTGGTGCCCTGACCTGCGCCCTGATCTACTGGCTGGGGCGGCAGGTCGCCCGTCCGGCGGTCGCTGCCGCGGCAGCCGTGGCCACGACTCTGTGCGGCCCGTTGATCTTCTTCGACGGCGAGCTTTTGCCCGCGTCCCTAGCTACCTTCCTCAATCTGGCCGGCCTCGTCCTGCTCTGGCGGGCGTTGCAGCGGCCCTCTGGGACTGGATTTCTGGGTGCTGGCTTGGTCTTCGGACTGGCTGGCTTGGCCGTGCCCACGGTCCTCGCCTTCGTGCCGGTAGCCGCGGCTTGGATCGGGTGGCGGCTGCGCGAGCGGGGTGGACGGCGGACGGCGATCTGGGCTGGGCTTTTCTCGTTGGGCGCTGCCCTGATAATTGCGCCGGTAGCCCTGCGCAACGCCGTTATCGGCGGCGACCGCGTCCTCATCTCCTATAACGCTGGCATAAACTTCTACGTGGGCAACAACCCGGACTACGACAGCACCGTCAATGCGCGGCCTGGCCTGGAGTGGGGTCGCATCGTGGGTCTGGCCCGCAAGGCCGGCATAGACCGACCGTCTCACCAGTCGCGCTTCTTCTTGGCCCGGTCTTGGGACTACATCGGCTCCCAACCTTTCGACTATATCTCCCTGCTGGCCCGGAAACTCTTCCTCTTTTGGCACGGAGACGAGATTGGCCGGAACCAAGACATATACTTCTGGCGCAACTACTCGACGATCCTAGAGGCGACTCTATGGAAGTGGGGAATAGCTTTCCCCTTCGGGGTCATCGCACCGCTGGCGCTGCTCGGCCTGCTGTTGTCCGGGCGGCGGCAGGAGTTTGTCCTCTTCGCCGCCTTCGTCGGCGTGTACTGCCTCTCGGTGGTCGCCTTCTTCCCGACGGCCCGCTACCGCGCCCCTCTCCTTCCTCTGCTCGTGTTCTTCGCGACCTTGGGCACCTGTTGGGTCTGGGCCGGTCTCCGGGCCCGGCAGTACGGCCAAGTCGGCCTAGCCTTGGCCGTGGTAGTCGTGTTCGCGGCAGCCGTCAACCACCGGCTATCGCCCATGGACATGGCTGGAAACGCGGCGATCCACTACAACTTGGGCACCGCCTTCGGCGAGGTGCGCGAGTTCGAACAGGCGCAGCGCGAACTGGAGCGGGCCGTGGAGCTGGATTCCACCTACTGGCAGGCCTGGCTCAACTTGGGAAGCGTGCTCGGGGTCCGAGGCAACCTGTTAGAAGCGGCCCGCATCTTCGAGCGGGTCCTGCAGGAATCCCCGGACCAGGCCAAGATTTGGCTCAACTTGGCCCATGCCCGGCGGGCCTTGGGGGAACGGCCAGCAGCCCTGGCGGCCTACGAGGGTGCATTGCGGGCCAACCCCCAAGAGCGGGGGGCCTACTTGGAACTGATAGACTACTACTTTGAAGTGGGCGATGAGATAGGGGCCGAGGGGATTCTGGAGCGAGCCGTGACCCATCTACCCGGCGACGCCAAACGCCTGCGGTATGTATTCGGATTGGCCCGCGACCGCTATCGGAAGGGGCGAGGCGCTGCGGGCCAGACAGATGGAGCGGACCGATGAAGTTTAAGATGGGGGAGACAGCGTCATGGCTGCGACGATTGGACTGAGCGGCGGCTCCTTCAGGGGCCTCCTCCTCGACAATGAGGCGAACGCCGACCGCCAGGGGAGCGGCTTCACTCCCCTGTGCCATCTGAGCTACCCGGACCACAATCTCTATCGGGACGACGCCGTCGGCCTCAACTTCGAGCACATCATGAACGGCGCGGCGGTCGACGTTGCCCGCTCGATGTTCACCCCCCGGAAGGACCGCTGCCTCCTCCGCTCCCACGCTCCCGGCGAAGCGTCGGTCTGCCACCCGGCCGCGGACTCCTCTTGGGGGATCGAGAGCGAGATGCGCTATTGCCTCGGGGCGGACTGCGTCGATATGGAGTTCACCGCTCGCCTGACCGACGAACGATGCGCCCCGCTCGGGTACGTCGCCTTCATGTGGGCTTCCTACATGAACCGCACCTGCGGCCGGGCGATCCATTTCTACGGGATCTGCGAAGAGGAGGAAGGCTGGATCCGCTTCGGCGAAGACCTGCCGGACGGCCGCTTCGAGACCGGCACCGTTGCCCACGCCTCGGTCGATCCACTCCCGTACGAAGAAGGGGCCGAAACTCTCAACATCATCGAAGATCCCAACAAGCGCTTCCTCCTGCCGTTCTACTACGGTCTGGCGGACGGCGACGGCGACCTGTCGAGCGCGGACGACCGGATGGTTTACGCGATGATGTTCGATCAGGAGGCACCCATCCGCTTCGCCCTGTGGAACTTCATCCGGGACGAGCGCGGACGGCCGGACCCGCACAGCCCGGCTTGGGACTGGCAGTACGTCATCCGCGCCCCGGAGATCGGCCGGACTTACCGCTACCGGGCGCGGCTCCTGTACCGGCCGTTCGTCGATCGGGAAGCGGTGCGGCGGGCGTATGAGGAGTGGGCGTCTGGACTATAGCGCTTTCGACCTTCACCACGGCGGGGCCAGACTCGGCTCGTGGACGAAGCGCTTCATGCCCAGCACGAGTCGGGCTTGGGTGCGCGGCGGCAGAGCGAGCGCGAACGTCTTGCCGTTCACTGGAACGCGCTGGGATGTCCCGTCGACCTCGACCTCGGTGAACTCGTGTTCTCCCATGCCCCCCGCTTGGATCAGCACCTCCCGGCGCTCCGTTGGGCTTACGTTCACCACGGTCAGTTCGGCCCGGTCGTCGCTCAGCCCCGACACCAGCGCGGCCACGTCGGGCGGAAGCCCCGGACGACGGCGCTGGGCGTCGAAGTAGCGCAGTCTCGTGACCAGCAGACCCCCGTTGTAGTGCGGCAGGGGGGCGCCCATGGTGAGCTGCACCAGGCCTTCGCAGGTGACCGGATTCCGCTGCTGGAAATAGGCGTCGTTGTAGGTGGCCGGGTCCTGCTCGTCCTGGGCCATGAAGTCGAGGCGCGCCTGCACCTGGTCCAGATTGTGCTCGAGAATCCGCTCTGGATACTCGGGGAATTCGCCGTGCAGGTAGGCCATCCAGCCCCAGTCGTGCCCGCCCTGATCCTTGGTGTGGTGCCACGAGTTGACGGCGAACGGATCACCCGACCGCTTGCGGGTTTGCTCAAATCGCCGCGAATCGGATCGGGCCATCGACATGCACCACAGATGGGCGATGTCGGACGGGTACATGGGCATGAACTCGAACCAGCCGTCCTGCTGCAGGGCGGTGCCGTCCTCCTTGCGGATCGGGTACCACATCCACTCGCCCGGCTCGTAGTTGACCAGCCCGGGATCATCGTACTTGTGGGGCACGTAGAGTTGATCGTCGCGCTCGATCCCGCGGGAAATGAGGACGTCGATCTGCGACCGCGGAAAGTCCATGTATTCCAGTCGGCGCGTCAACAGGGCGCAGTTCTGGGCTGCGACTCCCACGGCCTGCCCCACGCTGTGCCAACCGTGGGGCCAGGCCCAGCCATACATCGACCCATACCACTTGCCGTTGGTGTGTTCGCCTACGACACCGGAGAGGCCGACGTTGTCGGGCACGATGCCGCCGTTGGCGTCGGCGCGCTCCATCCAGGCTTCGGTGTATTCTATGACCCAGTCGCGGTACTTCCCGTCCGCCGTTAGCAGGTAGGCGTTGGCCCCTAGGGTGGTCGCTAGGAGGTTGACCACAGCGTCGCCGCGGCCCATGCGGTCGCGCATGGCTAGGCCCATCCGCTCAGCCAACTCGGGACTATTTCGCACCACCTCGTGATTGGTGCATCCCGGCACGTCGTAGAAGGGCAGGTTGTACCCTTCATAGGGCCAATGCGGACCTTCCTCGAAGGCCCAGTAGGCCGGTCCCTTGCTGCCGTTTCTCGCGCAGCGGATGATCCGGTGTTCCGGGTCGTAGTTGGGTGCCTCTGGATCCTCGCCGAGGAACAGCCCGGCGAAGCGTCTGGCCAACTTGATGTTGGTCCCGTTGGTCGGATCGGCCATGCAGAGCATGTAGAACAGGTAGTTGCCCTCGCCCTGGTGGAACCAGTCGTAGCCCGGCTGGTACTCCCGCACCACCATGGGGTAGCCGTGTCCCGTGCCGTGCTGGCTCATCTGCTCATTGATGACATTGAATTCCCGCTGGGCGTCGGCTAAGAACCGGTCGCTGCCGCCGAGCAGGTAGAAGAGCGGCCAGTTGTGGAAGCTCTCGTAGCAGTCATCCAGCGCGTCGATGCTCTGGAAGTCGGGACTCGGGGGCCAGAGTAGGCGCCCGTCCGGATGGGTGTACCTCTCGAGCGCCTGCGGAGCGGCGTCCTCGATTGCGTCGAACAACTGGCGCTGAAGCAGGGCCCACTTCGGTGGTGTCTGGGCCGATTCGCGCGCTTCTAGGGAGACTGTCATGCCACTCTCTTTCCGTTATGGGCTGGTACCGCTCAATGGGTCTTTCCAGTGGGCGGTGCCGATGGCGAAGTACTTGTGTTCAAAAGGGGGTGCCGGGCGCGAGGCATACCAGATGCGGAGGGAGCCGTCGTCGAGGCGCAGTATCGATTGGCTGGTAGTGTAGTGGGATTCCCAAGCCCGCGATGGATCGGGAGCGAAAACGGGGTTGTCGGGGTCCTTGTGCCAACGCAAGCCGTCGTCGCTGTAGGCGCAGCCAATAGCGGTTTTCATTTCCTCGCTGCCGTGCTGGCTGTAGCTGCCGTACCACATCCAGTACTGGCCGTCGAGGGCGACAACCGTGGGATAGAGGAGGCGATCGTGTTCCCAAGATTGGTCGAGCGTCAGGACCGGGTCGGCCGCGATCTGCCAGTCGCACCCGTCGGTGCTTTGGGCATAACGTATGCTCCAAGGCAGAGCCTGGACGTCGGTGTACCAGAGTTTGTAGTGGTCGGCTTCTTTGATAAGGGTCGGTGCGTACGCGTGTTCGAGTTGCGGAGCCGATGGCGCATCCCACTCGCTGCCGTCGTCGCTGGCGGTTTCGTGCAGGGTGTGCATCCGGTCGCAGGAGGGGAAGTCGCAGGAGGAAAACCACAGACGCAGGCGGCCCTGCTCCCTGCACACCGAGCCGTCGGGGTAGCGGAGGAGGGTCGGAGTTAAAATCGAGCGCGTGCCCGTGAAGCGGCACACCGGCGAGCGCGGATCTTTGGTAAAGCGGACGCCGTCGGTGGAAGTAGCCAAGCCGAGGGTGAAGGCGCGATTGTCCACGCGGTCGCGGTCGTTGACATTGTGGCGTGATCCGCTGTACCACATCGAGTACACCCCATCCTCGTAGGCGACGCAGGGGGCGAAAAGGTGCATGTCGTCGAAGGCTCCTTCAGAACCTAGGGCGATGCAGGGGCCTTCGTCGCGCTGCCAGTTCTGGATCATGCGTTTTCTCCTGTGTATAAGGCCCTGCCAGCAAACTCGCAGTTGACCGGAACCAAATGTAGCTTAGCTTGGTTCGCTCAGTGCCTGCGAGCGTCGGCGTTCCAATCCTCGCTTCGGCACCATTCTAATCTAATAGTTCGTCCCTCACAAGATGACGAATATACAAAAACACGACCTCTGCCCCGACGAGATTGGGGACCCGCAATACACACTTGAAGGATGGCTTGCGAAGATCGAATGACGACCGCTTTTCCCATCACCCAACCGCCTAGATTCCACTGGTTCGGCTACTACGACAAGTTCCAGTTCGACCCGACGGACCGCTACGCCCTCGGCATGCGCGTAGATTTCGAGCATCGCCTGCCGACGGAGGAAGATGTGGTTGCCATCGGCATGATCGACCTCGCCGACGGCAACCGGTGGATCGATCTCGGCCAGTCGCGCGCTTGGTGCTGGCAACAGGGTTGTATGCTCCAGTGGCGCCCCGGCTCGGATCGCGAGGTAGTGTGGAACGACCGCGACGGAGACGGCTACGCCAGTCGCGTCCTCGATGTAGAGACGAGAAAGATGCGAACTTTGCCGCGCCCGATCGGCACCCTCAGCCCCGACGGAAAGCTCGCCCTCTGCGAAGACTATAGTCGCATCTGGAACTTCCGCGCCGGCTACGGATATGCGGGAGTCCCCGACAGGTTCAAAGAAGAGCTCGCCCCGGAAGAAACAGGCGTTTGGCGCATGGACCTCGACACCGGGGATGTTCAGCAGCTGATCTCACTCGCCGAACTCGTGCGCATCCCGTACCCCGGCCAGACTCCGGAGGACAACCACTACGTCAATCATCTCGCGTGGAACCCCAGCGGCGAGCGGTTCCTCATGTTCAACCGCTGGGCGGGAGGAGGCCAGCCGACGCGCGTCTTCACCATGGCCGCCGACGGCAGCGATCTGCGACTCCTGTCGGGCCATGGCGCGTCACACTGGACCTGGCGCGATTCCGATTGCGCGCTCATCTGGGGCGAAGGCGCATACAAGCTCTACCGCGATGATGACTCCGGCGAGGCGTGTGAAGTTCTGTGGAAACACGTGAATGGGCACCAGAGTTATGTGCCTGGGACAGACAATGAGTGGTTGCTGACCGACACGTATCCCGCGAACGACCAGCAGGAACTCTGCCTCTACCACATCCCAAGCAAGAATAAGGTCAGCCTTGGGGTCTTCGATGCGCCTGCTGCGTATCGAGGTGAGTGGCGCTGTGATCTCCATCCGCGACTGAGCCGCAGCGGCACGAAGGTGGTGATCGATTCGCCGCATCAAGGAAACGGCCGCCAGATGTATCTCGTCGAGATCGAGGATGTCTTGGCTCAGGGCCGGGCCTGAGCGCACTGTCGGCGGTCGTGCGGGGCCGCCAGTATCAGTGGTCCCTTTTCACCACGGCGGGGCCAGACTCGGCTCGTGGGCGAAGCGCTTCATGCCCAGCACGAGTCGGGTCTGGGTGCGCGGCGGCAGAGCGAGCGCGAACGTCTTGCCGCTCACCGGAACGCGTCGGACGACCCCTCGACCTCGACCTCTGTGAACTCGTGGCTCATGGCTTGGGCGGGTGCCAAGGACCAAATCGCCGCTCAGGTTGAGCGATGTTCTGAGGAAAAAGTCGATATGCTCGGTTCCAGTCCCCTTCATTCTCTTCTTTTGCTGCCTGCGCCATGGCCTGGATGGCCATCCCAAACCACCACCAACGGCTTCGTCGCTTAAGATCATCGGAGGCTTGGGGATAGCTTTCCAGAACTTCGTCAACAAAGGTTTCACCCCGCTCCCAAAAAAATCCAAAGTCGAACGCCGGGTCGCCAATTGCAACGTCGCCAAAATCGATAATGCCACCGAACTTGGTCCCATGGCATAGGATATGGTCAAATTCAATGTCGGCGTGAATGACCTTCATGGGCCCGCCTTCCGAAGAAGAAAGAAACGACGTCAGCTGTTTGAGAGCGTCGTCGCAATATTCCTTCTCCGCCCTGCTCAGGTCCCCCCTTTGGACCATCTGCGAATAGGAATGACGAATCAAGCCAAACTCTTCAGCGAGATTTCTCTCCTTCGGCAACCCTAGTGCCACAGCTTCGTCTACTGGAAAACGATGGACTTCATCAAGTACCCCAGCTACGCCTACCGCGATCCCGCGAATTTGTTCCTGAGTCAATTCCGTCCACTTTTCAAGCGTTAGAGGTTCACCGGGCAAAAGCTTATAACCCGCCACCTTGAAAAGCTTGTCTATGTATATGTAGTCAGGAACGAGGAGATTTGCGCGCTCCCTGAGACTTCCGAGAAAGCGAATCTCCCGGTCTAAAGGCTCATGGGTAACTTTGTGGGACGAGAAACGAAATACCAGTGCGTTGTCGAGGATAACAACGTCATGGTCGCATTCGATGAGGCAAGCATCAACCCACCTGACCTCAGGCCAGATAGTTTGAAGCTGCTTGAGACGATTATTCAGATCCATAAAAGTTGTGCATCGAACTTAATAGCGCTGAAAGGATGTGCAACGCAATCGTCACGCCGCCGCAGCGGCACGAAGGTGGTAATCGATTCGCCGCACCAAGGAAACGGTCGTCAGATGTATCTCGTCGAGATCGAGGATATCCTGGCTCAGGGCCGGGCCTGAGCGCACTGTCTTTCGCTCGTCGCGACTTCCGAATTCATCAAAGCGTATCTCGTTCCATAAGCTCTGGGCACAGAAATGACACCTCGATGCCGTGTCGCTTCAAGGCATTGAGGTGGTTCCACCAGTCCGTATCCGAAGCGTTGAGTATCGGGGGGGTGGTTTGGCTTGCCAGCGCCACCGCGATGAACTTTCTGTCATCGCGATCGAAGTTGGCGAGGGCGGAATCGTCTGGGAATTCTTCAAAGCCGCGGTCGACATGAGGTGTTATTGCTACTTTGCGGCAGTGATCAGGATTCGCCTGATTAAAAAAAAGCCACTTAAAAAAGAAGTCGCCCACCCCAGGTTGGCCGCTGAAATTCAGTATTTTCTGATATTCGTCAAGTATCAATCCATCCGAGTCAAGCACTACTACACATCCATCAATGATGCGCTCCAGTTCATCACCGCATCGTTCGACACATCCATCGTTTGCTTGTTCCGCAAGACCATTGGCGACTACTGCGACGTTCGTATCCACGACGACCTCCACCATCACGAGGCCCTATCGCGCTTGCGTTGCTGTGCAGCTTTACTCATGGCGGCGATTTCGCCAAACTGGTCTCCAAAAAAATTTTGAGGCCAGTTGACGATATTGCCAAACAGGTCGAGTTCAAGTTCCGTGATATTCGAGCGTGTCCTACCTGCCTTGCAGAAGTACAGTCCGATATTTTCCTCATTGACCTCATTCTCAGCAAGTCGGCGCTGCAAGCGATGCAACAGGTGCTCGCTGTGACTCTCTAGGATGACTTGCACTTTCCGTTTCTTCCATGCGTCAATTAAGATGTCCGCGAGACCCGCTTGGACTGCGGGATGTAGGTGGATCTCAGGTTGTTCTAGAATGACGGTAGAACGCTCCGGCACATAGAAACACAGCACTAACACGGGAAGAATTTGCGAGACACCGAAGCCGACATCGGTTATGAGTACTTCGGCTGCTTCCGAAGTACGGCGAACCTTGACTTCAAAGACGGGGCTTCCTTCGGCGAGAGGTTCTACGCGGAAGTCATGGATGAGTCCGAGTTTCTTGAGCCACTCCGCAACGTACTGCTCAAGAGTAAGGCGTTTATAGCCTCGACCGCGACGGATCGTATCACCTCGTTCCCGTGAGGCAAGAATCGCATCCACGACGAATTCCCCTGCTTGCCCCACGTCGATTGGTTGTGCCCCAGTCCAGGTATATCGACGCTCGGGATAGGCACGTAGCGGACCAAGGTAGTACACATCCTTCAGACGTTCCTCGAGTGCCAGTTCGAGATCGGCTACGAATCCGGCATTTTGAAAATAGGCTCGTGCTTGATCTGGAAAGCCGTAACATTTGGTTGGCGCAGGCAACGGCCATTTCCGTCCCATGGTATGGACAAAGCTGAAATCTGTCCCGTCCGAAAAAAGTTCGTACTGGGGTTTATTCCCTGATCTCCGGCGCATACCGAAGGTAGCGTCACCGACGCGATACGCCATCTCACGCACAATCTGTGCAGCCTGAATCCGGAAACCAAGCTGCTCGCTGTCGGTGACGACCTGATTGGCGTTTTTTGAGTTGACCACTTTGAATGATCGGTCAATTTTCCAGTCGATTGCCATATCTAGGAAACCATTCTCATCGTGCCCATGAACGGTGCTGTGGAAATCTCCCAAGTCTGCCGGTGTCTTTCTGTCGCCAAAATTGAAGACCAGTGAACGGTCCGGCGAATCGGCTGTCTGCTTTAGGAGGAGAAGAGCTTGGATCAGGCTCGTCTTGCCGGAACTATTCGTTCCGAAAATCCCCGTGATCGGGCGCAGGTTGATATCTCCGGTATCGGGCCAGGATTTGAAACCCTTTAGACGTAGACGAGTTAGCATTAGGACGTCTCCTTCACGAGATGTCGGTCATTGACGCGTACATTTCTTTTTTATTTTGCTAATGTCTCAGCGAGTCCTTACTTGGCCAAGCCCCGCTTGACCTTCCGCTCAAACTCGCGCATCTCATCCGTTCCGTCTAACACGCCGATTTCCATGTTGAACTCGCGCACTTCACCCGGCTCGATGTACTGCAAGGTTCCGTGCTTGCGGTTCCAAGCGCGGCCGAGTACCGAGCAGTTGCCCGGCTCAATGCCGGTGACGTAGGTGCCCTTGTGGAAGTGCTGCCAGTGGTTGACGATGGGGATCTCGCTGTGCTTGAACTGCCAATACAATCCCAAGCCTAACTTTTCGTTGAGCAGGCCGATGTGGACGCGCCCTTGGCGGTCGGTGCGGGGCCGATGCACGTACACATCGTCGTGGGCGCGCGGTTGCGGCCCTTTGGCCACGGTGTAGTCCTCGGGGCCAACGGGGCGGTCCTCAGTCCACTCGGTGCTCTCGCGGCTGTGGAGGACGAGGCGGGTTCCTTCGTCGAGGAGGGGGAAGCCGGGGTTGCAGTGATATACAAACATGAGCGGCGAGCGGTCGGCCGCGAGGTTTTCGATGCGGTCGCGGATGTGGATGCTCCGCTCGCCGAGCACGGTCGAGATCTCGCGCGATAACTCTAGATTCTCGGCAAAGACCTCGGCTTGGCGCATTTGGCCGCGGATGCGCATGACGTAATCCGCGCCCTCCCAGCCCGCCTCAATGCCGACATTCTTTGCCGGTATGTACGAGAGGCGGCCGTGCAGTGGCATCTCGGCGTTTTCCTCTTCGGGATCGACTTCTGGGTGGCCGACAAAGTCGAGACCGCAAGAGGTGACCAGCCCGCCGAACCAGCCGCGCCCCCATTTGAAGCCCTCTGGCTCGTAGAAGGCCGGCCCGACGTCTCCGGGCCCGGAGCGGAAGCACAGCGACTGGCCCTTGTAGTGGGCCGAGGCAATGTCGAGGGCGCGGCCGGGCAGGACGGAAAATCCCAAGCCCGAAGCGTTGAACACGTCGATGAGATCGGCACCGCGCTCGAATCCTTCGCGGCGCTCGGCGCGGCGGGCGTACATGAGTTGGCTGATGTCGCCGACGCGGTTGAGAAGCTGGCGGCGGGTGAAGTTGCGGCCGAAAAGCTTGGGCATGAGGAACCTCCTATAGCAAATGCTGAGATGCGGTTTGGACTATCGCAGAGATAGACTTTGCACGGTAAAACAATACATATAGGTTTTTCTTGCCAACCCGAACCCATGAAGAAGGAGTGCAGAAGGATGGCTTTTGCAACGGCAGTACAGCTCGAAGACGTGTGGAAGCGCTTCGGCGCGGTCGAGGCCGTGCGCGGGGTGTCGCTGCGCGTGCCCGCGGGGTGTATCTACGGGCTGTTGGGTCCCAACGGCGCGGGGAAGACGACCCTGATCCGCATGATTATGAGCATCTTCTTCGCCGATTCTGGGCAGATCGGCCTGCTAGACGGGCAACAGGCCCTCGCGGTCAAAGACCAACTCGGCTATCTGCCCGAGGAAAAGGGTTTGTACAAGAAGATGAAGGTCGCCGAGGTGATGATCTATTTCGCGCGGCTCAAAGGGCTTGCTGCGGACGTGGCGCAGCAGCGGGCCGCCGAGTTGTTGCAGCGCTATGGCCTCGGCGACTATCAGGATCGGCGCTGCGAGGTGCTGTCCAAGGGCATGGAGCAAAAGGTGCAATTGCTCGCGGCGCTGATCCACGAGCCCGAGTTGGTCATTCTCGACGAGCCTTTTTCCGGGCTAGACCCGGTCAACCGCGATCTGATGCGGGACGTCATCTTGCAGATGCGCCGCGATGGCAAGACGGTGATCTTCTCGACCCACCTGATGGAGCAGGCCGAGCAGCTATGCGACTTTGTCGCGCTGATCAACAAGGGGCAAAAGGTCGTCGATGGCCCGTTGGGCCAAGTGCTCGCCAGCGGGGGGCGCGCCGCAGTGCTCGACTACGACGGCGACGGGCGTCTGCTGCGCGATCTGCCGGGCGTGACCCAGGTCAACGACTCGGGCAAGCGGGCCGAGCTTTTTCTGGCCGAGGACGCGGATACGCAAGCGCTGTTGGCCGCGCTCGTCCACAAGGTGCAGATACGGGGCTTTGCCCTGCGCACGGCCTCTTTGCACGAGATCTTCATCCGCGCCATAGGGGAGGCCGACGATGCGTAAAATTGCTTTAGTTGCGCGGCGTGAATACGCGGAGCACGTCCGCACCAAGGGGTTTTGGATCGGCGTCTTGGCCTTCCCGCTCATCCTCGCGTTGAGCGTTGTGGTGCCCGTGCTATTGAGCGGAACCAAACAGGCGCGCACCTATGCCGTGATCGACCATTCGGGTTTTGTGCTACAGGAGGTGGAAAAGGGCATTTTGGCCGAGGATCTGGGCATAGTGCTGCGGGATGCGGCGGAGCGCTACCGCGACGGCGGTCGGGTTTGGGAGCGCTTGCCGGATGCGGTCCGGGCCGCCGGCAAGGTCTATGTGAGTTTGGCGGAAGCGGAGCGGTCGGCTCTGGTCCAGAACCTCACTGCGGGCGAAGGTGAGGTCGCGGATGGTCTCGTCGAGTGGTGGCAGCAGGTGTCGGCTGAAGAGTTAGAGGGACTCGACTTGGAACTGTCGCGCAGCCGCTACGTCCGCGTGGAGGTGCCCAGCGGCGACGATCCGCCAGCCGCGCTCAATCGCATGGTAAACGACGGCTCGCTCTTTGCGTACTTCGTCGTCTCCCCAGATCCAGTCGCCAGCGACGAGGGGTGCAAATACATCTCTTTGAATCGGACCGATCAGGACTTGCGCCGTTGGTTTGCAGACCAGGTGTTCCAAGTGGTGCGGGCGCGGCGCATTGAACAGGCGGGCCTCGACGCGGAAACGAGCGACTGGTTGCAGACCCCAGTGCATTTTGCAGAGCGCAAGGTCGATAAGCGCGGCGACGAGGCCGAGGTTTCTACAGTTGATAGGGTCCAACAGTGGGCTGTCGTACCGTTCGTTTATCTCTTGTGGATGGCGATATTTATCAACGCGCAGACGCTTATGACCAATACTGTGGAGGAGAAGTCGTCGCGCCTTATCGAAGTGCTGCTGTCCGCGCTCTCGCCTTTTGAACTGATGGCTGGCAAGATCGCCGGTACGGCTGCGGTTGGGCTGACCTTGGTCTTTACCTGGGTCGCGTGCGTCGCGGTGGGAGTGGTGGTTGCGCCGGTCGCGTTGGGGGGCGATGTGGCCTCCATTGTCGGCATTGCTAGTACTCCGCTGTACTTGTGGTCCTTTGTCTTTTACTTTTTAGCTGGCTTCCTGCTGTACGCCTGCTTGCTGGTGGGAGCCGGCTCGCTGTGCAATAGCTTAAAAGATGCGCAGAGCCTGATGTTGCCGCTTCTCGTACCGCTGATCGTGCCGTTGCTCACCATGATACCCATCACTCAAGACCCCAATGGCACCTTGGCGCGGGTTATGTCCTACATCCCGCTCTTTACCCCTTTTGTCATGATGAATCGGGCCGCTGGCTCGCTGCCCCTGTGGGAGTATTTGGCCACTACGGTGCTGCTTTTGTTGTCCATCTACTTCGCAGTGCAGGGGGCGGGCAAGGTCTTCCGCATCGGCATCTTGATGACGGGCAAGCCGCCGCGGTTGGGAGAGGTCATGCGCTGGTTGACGGCCAAAGAAGACATCAGCCCGGCGGAGCGCGAAGCGGACCAGATCAGTTGAGCGGGATCAGGCGATTGGCGAGAACGCGGATGTTGTGCTCAATGGTGGGGGCGTCTGGGGCGTCGCCGGCTTGACGGAGGTACTCGTTAAAAGCCTCAATGGCCTTGAGGTACTCGCGGGTGTGGTGGTAGAGGAAGCCGAGGTCGCGGTAGTTTTCGGCTTCGGTCGGCTGTAGATACGCGATTTTCTCAGCCCAGTGGATGGCGGTGGAAAACTCGCGGGCTTGGAAGTGGAGGCGTTTGAGGTTGCGAAGCATGCGCGCCAATATGTGCAGCGACGAGGCCGGCTCGATGAACTCAGGGGCCAATTCGAGCCGGCGTCCCTCAATGACCGGTAGCCGCTCGCCCAAGGACTTGCCATCGACAAAAGCGCCGTCGGCAAAGGGATCGACGAAGAGCGGCTCGTCGCCTTGGGTGCTGCGCACGAGGAAGTGATGCGGAAAATTGACTCCTGCGAGGGGGAAGGACAGCCGCTTGCCCAGCTCTAGATAGACGACCGCCAGAGTGATGGGAATGCCGAGGCGGCGGTCGAGAACCTCGTTGAGGTAGCTGT
Organism: Candidatus Latescibacterota bacterium; assembly: GCA_965116455.1. Classification (GTDB taxonomy): domain Bacteria; phylum Latescibacterota; class UBA2968; order UBA8231; family UBA8231. The sequence continues at coordinate 403,511 of OZ220690.1, forward strand.
TGCGGGGATCGTCGTAGTGGGCGCGGTTGCCGCGGAAGCCGAGGTCGCCGAACACGTATTGGCTCAGGTTCGCTAGAGAGGCGGATAGGGAGTCGGCCGCGGCATAGCGGGTGCGAAAGTCCTCGCTCAGCGCGTCGAGTTGCCGCAGGTAGTGTTCGATATTGAGGTCGGGATACGCTTGCAGGGCGATGAGTAAGGCTCCACGGGCGAGGTCAATTTCGCCGGAGGGGTCGCGTGCCTTTTGGATGAGCGCGAAAAAAGGGTCGGAAGGCCGTGGACGCATAAAAGCTGCGGCCCCGGTTAGACGCTGCGGTTGTGGATCCAACTAAACCGCAGTGGTGCGGTGCCGTTTAGCCGCCGCTCGTTGCGCTCGGCTAGTCTGGCGTAGCGCGGCCCGAGCGAGCACAAGTAGTCTTGGGCGGCCGCCGCTTCTCCGGTGAGGCCGCAAAGCGAATCCAACTCCCACTGGCGGACTAGATGCTGGATGATTTCAGCGTAGTGCTTGGCCGTGTACACTCCGAGCCGCTGGGCTATAATCGAGAAGTGCTCAAACAGGTCGGGATCCTGCCCGTCGGTCATCAGGTGAGCGGGCATGACGACTTGGCGTTTCATCAGGTCGCGGAAGGCCAATATTGCGCCGGTGGGATCTAGCTCGAAAATTTTCTTGATAAAATTCGTGTACGCTTTTTCGTGGCGGGCTTCGTCGCCGGCCACGACGCCGCAGATGGTCTTGAGGTGCGAATCTCCAGCCCTTTGCGCCAAGCGGGCTACGTTGCTGTGGGAGATGCGGGTCGCCCGCTCTTGGAAAGACGTATAGACAAAACCTTTGTAGGGGTCTTGGGCGGCTTGCGGGTTGAAGCCGGTGCGCAGCAGGTATTGGATCGTCGTCTCGATGGCGCGCATGTCGACGCGGCCGGTGAGGAAAAGGTATTTGTTGAGTAGGTCGCCGTGGCGATTTTCCTCGGCGGTCCAACCGCGCGACCACTGGGCCCACGGGCTGGGATCCGTGCCGGTGGTGTCCGACACGCCTTCAAAGCTGTTGAGCAAGGTCTGATAGGTGGGCAGAGCTTCCTCGGTGATCATGTCACCGACGAGGACGACGAGAACATCGTCGGGGAGTGCTTGAGCGCGGGTGCGGAATTCGCGGATGGAGTCTTCCCAGTTTTCCTCGCCCACATTGGGGAGAAAATCGTCGGGCTGCCAACTATCCTCTACGGACTTGAGCAACTTGAGCTGGCCCCTGACAAAATCCTCCATGCTCGCAATGACTTCTCTCTTGTGCGGATTCAACGGAGTTTCTCCATCACTGAGTGTTTGAAAGGTACCGCAGGCGGCATGGGTTTACTATTATAGATATGAATATAAGACAAAATGGACAAATTGAGCTATGGATTCAAGCAGCGTTGCCTCGGTAAGCCCTTGTCGGAGCAAAAAAGAGTATATTGCAAAACATTTGTTTTATATATAAAACAAATGTAATATAACATAAACATGCGCTTTTAGTCTGTCAACGCGTACTGCTGGCGGTTCGCGCCAAAAGTGGCGCACGCCGCCATAAATGCGGGTGGTGTGCACGCTCCTCTTAGTTTTATCTGGTTGTTTACAAATAAGTTGCGATCTGCGCAAAACGGCGGTACGCCCTTTGCTAATAAACGGGGTGAATCCCTTACCCCCAACAAGGAGGATACCTTGGTGAACAGAGGATTTAGTAGGGAGCAGATCCAGCGCGTCGCGCGGATGTACAAATGCAATCAGGACGCCAGCCGGGCGCTGGGGATTACGATTCGCAGCTTTAGCCGGCTCTGCCGCAAATACGAGATTGAATCGCCTTTTGCGCGGCGGCAGCGGCAGCGCTGCCAGGTGGCCAAAAGCACTAACCTTGAATAGGAGACATATCATGGGAGCAATAGAGCGGATCGCCACCATCTGGAAGGCGAATCTCAACGAGGTGCTGGACCGGATCGAGGATCCAGCGAAGATGGTGGATCAGATCGTCCGCGATGCCGAGCGCGCCGTTGACCAAGCCGTAGATTCTTTGGTCAAGGCGCGGGCCACCAAACGGCGTCTAGAGCGCGACCTCCAGCGCAACGCCGAGCAGATGCAGATGTGGCAAGCGAAGGCCACAGCCGCAGTGGAGGCCGGAAATGACGAGGGCGCGCGGCTCGCCTTGATACAGAAGACAGAGCTGGATCAGGCGCACATGCGCATAGAACCGGCCCTGGCGGAGAGTTGCGACACCGTGACTGAGCTAGAGGAGCAAGTCGAGATCCTGCGCCAAAAGCTGCGCGATATCCGTGCGCGGCGGGGCAAGCTGATCGCCCGCTGTTGCGCCGAGCGCGAGCGTGGAGTAGCATTCGGCGAGGACGCGTCCGCGCTCCGCTTTGACGCGATCGCGCAGCGGGTGCAGCAGAGTGAGCGCGAATTGGCGCGCTTTGAGGAACAGGTGGATCAGGCCGTTGCCGAGGCCGAAGTGCTGCGCGAGCTAGCCGCCAAGCGCCGCGCCGAGCGCGACGACAAGGTCGCGGAGGAACTGGCTGCGCTGAAAGCAGAAAAGACATCGTAAAGGAGGCCGGTCATGTTGGCCAGAATACTAGGTGTGCTATTGATAATTGGGGGCGTTGCTTGGGGGATCGAACTGATTTGGCCCTTGTTCGGCGGTCTCTTTGGTTTGCTCGGCGCAGTTGCGGTCGTCCTCTTGGCTGCCGGAGCGCTCTACATAGGTCTGCGCTTGTTGCGCGGCGAGAGCATCTTGGGCCGGGTCATCGGGGCCTTGGTCCTGCTCGCTGGAATCTGGCTGGCCTTTTGGGCGGCGTTTAGCTTGGTGGCCGGCGTCTTTGGTGCCGCGTTTTTGCTGTTGCAAGCCGCCTTGGTGCTGGCGATGCTCTACGTGGGTTGGCGGTGGCTGGACAACGGCGAGTTTAGCCTGCGGAGATGGTGAGTTTGAGGGCGAAAAAAAACGCGTTGTAAGGGATTAAATTGCTTGACAACTGCACTTGTGTTCAGTATGTTTTAATTACTGAACACAAGTGCAGTAAAGCGATTCCCCACGTCCTCTCTGGCGCATCCCCAAGCGCCAGCACTCCCTAGGAGGTTTCCAATGCACAGGCAGCGCGCATCATTCCCCACATCCCCTTCTATATCCCGTCTGGGCGGCGAACTCAGTGCGGTCATCAATCGGGTGCGGAGCGCTTTCGGCCCCATTCCCATGCTCGGCTCGGCTGCCCGTCCCCGAGTTCAACGGGCCGAGAAAGTAGTAGATCAAACTGCTCGTCAGCTCCTGCGCGGCGAAGCAGACCTGAGCGCGTGGTATCGGGTGTTGCGTCAGTACGAAGATGCTTGGATGCTAGAGTTGGAAAGGGTGCGCGGTGCTCGGGCCGAGCGCTGTGCGGCTTAGCTGAGGTATATCTCGTCCACCTTGCCGACGATAGCTGCGTCCACAGGCAATGGAGGGGCAAAGGCATTGCAGGCTTCGCGCGCGACCTCGACGATCACGGCGTCTCCCTCGCGCAGGGCCGCCCACGTCGCGCAGACCTCGGCTTCGCCCACAAGTTCTAGGCGCTCGTCGATGTCTTGGGTCAGATGTAATATCTGGCCGCGGAACGGCTCAATGCACTGCGAGAGCACTACGGTACCTACCACCTTGGCTAGCTTCACTCGGCACCCTCTTCGTCGATAATTCCCACGATCACGCTTCTACACGGCGGCCGCTCGGCTCCGGTCACCTCGGCCCCGGCAGCCCCCGACTGTACGACCAGCACTTTGCTGCCGACCCCTGCTTGGACCCCATCCACCGCCACCTGCAAAGCGCCACTCTCCTCGTCTTCGGGGCGCACCACCATGATCTTTTGCCCGGCGAGCAAGGGATGTTTGCTACTGGCGACTACGTGGCCAATGACGCGGCAGACCCTCATGCTACTTGTTTTTCTAGGGGGCGTCCAAACGCCTGTAGCGAATCCACGATGCCAATGATCAGCGCATCTACTGGCATCTGATCCATGCCCGGTGCCTGCCGCGCCGAACTGCCCTGTACGACGACGACGAGCTCGCCTTCACCCGCTTGCACGCCGTCGATGCAGACGATGTGCTTTTGCGTGCGCTGCAAACCTTCGGGCGTGGTGGCGAGGATCTCGACTATTAAGAGTTTTTTGCCTTCGAGCGCATCTACCTTGGCGCTGGAGACTACGTGCCCTTTGACGAGGCCGAGTATCACGGGCTGTCCTCAAAGAGTTGCAAGCTGGCACCGTCGAGGTCTTGCGCATCGTACCCATACAAGCCGGCGATCTTCTCCAGCACTTGATTCATGAGGATATCCGGGCAGGATGCGCCCGAGGTGATGATCAGCCGCACGGGCAGGGGGCGCGGCAGCCAGTCTTCGCTCTCGATTATTTCCTTAGTGTGGACGTCGAAATGGCGGATGCGCTGGTCCGATAGGATCTCGTCGCTGTTGGCGATGAGGAAGCTTGGCATGGATTGCAGGCACAGCTCGACTAAATGCGAGGTATTCGAGCTGTTGTAGCCGCCGACAACCAGCGCCAAATCAGCGCCAGAGCTCAGCAGTGTGCGCGTGGCGTTCTGGTTTTGGTGGGTGGCGTAGCACAAGGTGTCGTTGGTGTCAGCGGAGTGGTAGTCGAGGTTTTCCGCGCCATAGCGCTGGCGCATGGCGCGGCGCAAGATGGCGGCTACTTCCTGCGTTTCCTCGGCGAGCATGGTCGTCTGGTTGACTACGGCCACTCGCTCTAGGTCCTTTTGTGGATCGAAACCCGCTGAACTTTTGCCGGCAAAGGCGCGCTCAAAGTCGGCGAGCGGTAGTGCACCGGTGATATACGCGGCTACTTTCTCGGCTTCGGCGGCGTCGAACACCACTAGGGTTTTGGTGTGTTCCTCGGTGTGCGAATGAGTCGCTTGGGTCTCTGCGTGGTTGTACTTGCCGTGGATGATGATGGTATAGCCTTGACGGCCTAGCTCCTCGCCGCGCTTCCACACCTTGGACACAAAGGGGCAGGTGGTATCGTAATTCTCCCGGTATTCCTCGGATTCGATGTCGATGCCGCTTTGGCGGAGCGATTCCTCGTTCTCCATGGTGGTGCCAAAGGCTGGGATGAGCGCGATGTCGTCGCTGCTCATCTCCTCCTCGGAGACTTGGCGGTCCCCCTCGGGGTCGTAGATGAAGCGGACGCCTTGCTTTTTGAGGTCGTTGTTGACCAAGGGGTTGTGGATGATCTCGCTGACGAGGTACGTGTTGCGATCCGGGTTTTCCTTGAGGGCTGAAAAGGCCATGTGAATGGCCCGCTCGACTCCGAAGCAAAAGCCAAAGTGCCGGGGGATTAAGACCTGTAACTGGCCGATTTGCAGGAGCGTCGGGTTCAGAGAACGTTTGCCGTTTTTCAGGCGGTAGTCCTTGACGCGCTGGATAGTGGGGCCGGCGTAGTGATTGGGGACTTGGTCGAATTGCGGATAGGCCATGCGAAGCTCCTCGTGGAATTGCTACAGAAGTACATAGTACAGCATCAGGTTAAGCTGTCAATAGTGCGCCCTGCTCGGGGCCGGGCGATTGGTTATATTGCTCGGCGCTGAATTCACCTGTACGGGAGTGTCAATCCATGAAATTCGTCATTCGCGCCGGAGGGGTCGGCACGCGGCTGTGGCCCTATAGCCGAGCGCGCAAGCCCAAGCAATTCCACTGCATGGCCGGCGAGCAGACCATGCTCCAAGACGCGGTCGCCCGCATTGGCGCGATTGCCGCGCCAGCCGATGTGTACGTATCGACCGGACGCCTATTGCAATCGCTGGTGAGCGAGCAGGTGCCAGCGCTGCCGCCCGAGCAGCTCATCGTCGAGCCGGCGCTGCGCAATACCGGACCGGCCATCGGTTTGGAGTGCGCGCTGTTAGAGGCCCGCCATCCGGGCTGCACGGTCGCCAGCTTGGGATCGGATCACTACATAGGTCGGCCCGAAGTGTTCTGTCGCTTGTTGCAGGTCTCCGACCAAGCGCTAACCGACCGGCCCGACTACTTGTTTACGCTTGGGGTCAAGCCGACGCGCGCTGAGACTGGCTATGGTTACATCCGTCGTGGCTCCGTGCTGGCAGAGGTGAGCGGGACGCCGGTGTACGCAGTCGCCGAGTTCACGGAAAAGCCCGCCGCGCAACAGGCGGCCGAGTACGCGGCTAGCGGTCGCTATTTGTGGAACAGCAACATGTTTGTCTGGAAGGCGGCAACCGTGCTGGAGCTTTTTGCCCGCTTTGAGCCGGAAATGCACGCTGGGTTGCAGCGCATTCAAGCAGCCGTTGGCACGCCGGAAGAAGAAGCGGTCATCGCCCGCGAGTATCCAAAGCTCAAGCCGATCTCCATTGACCACGCCTTGGTCGAGCGCGCGCCCAAGGTGGCCACACTAGAGGCGGATATCGACTGGGGCGACATTGGCTCTTGGGCGGCGCTGACGGACGTATTGCCGACGGATGACGCGGGCAATTTGCTATCGGGCGAGGTGGTGGCGTTGGACGCGGTCCGTTCGACGGTGTACGGGCAGGCCGATAAAGTCGTGCTGCTACTAGGGGTGGAAGACTTGGTGGTGGTGGATACCGAAGACGCGCTGCTGGTGTGTGCAAAGGATGCAGCTCAGCAGGTGAAAGACGCGGTGGATCGTGTAAAAGAGAAATATCGTTAGGTTTACTTCGAGTCGAGGTTTTTGAATCTAAAAATTCAATGACAAGTACACCTAAAATCAGAACCCTGTGAAAGCAGGTGGCGTACCCATCGAAAGAGGCGCGGCTGGCATGTTCTGAGTTGCCTCTCAATTTTTTCTTTTTGGTTGATTTTGGTTGCTCTAAGTTTAATAAGAATAGTGATTTATTACAAGCCTGACTTTGGTGGCAAAAAAATGATGAGTGATAATTTTAACAATGGAGGCGAAAGATGGATAGGATGGAGTTTCTTGCTAAAGCAGAGGAAATCAGTAGCGCGGGGTCTGCGTTAGCAGATCGGATAAGAGAACTGGCTAAACAGGCCCAGGGTCATGATTGGTCCGCCGAAGGACTGTCTGCTGATGAGTTGTGTGGGGATGTAGCAGACCTCCCGCAGTTTGCGGATGATATAGAGGAAGCGGTGAGTTGTGTGGAGGTGACGTTCAAGGTTCAAAGTGAGATGTGACTGTTTTTATAAGTGTTTCCTTGATTAAAAAATGGAAAAAGGGCGGCTCGCGCGCATGAATAGCGGGAATCGCCCCTGTGTCTGAGGGGTAGGATTTGACCTGCGCTGAATCGGTCCGTATGGTTCTGGTCGTCTTGGAACTTAGCCGGAGAAGAGACGGATGGCTGAAACTTTGGGCAGTATAGTAGGGCTGTGGTTTGTGCTCTATTTCGTGGCGTTTTTTCTGGTGGCTAATATCGTTAGGTCGTTAGGGTTGCTATCCCTGCTGGCATTGGAGCAAAAGGTCTCCTAAGCCCATATAAATACTGAGTATAACGTAAGCTCGATCTCTGTTGAGTCGAGTAAACCAAAGGAGGTTTTTATGAATAATGGGAACATTGAATTTTCGTCGGTTCGTATTACCAAGGCTTTGCATGAAGCAGTTAAAGGAGTTGTTGAGATAGAAGGGGAACGAACAGAGGAAGACTTTATTCATTGGGCATTGTCTTTTATGGTGGGGAGAATAATTCACAGCGATTTTGAGGTTGTTCGTTTAAGTGGAAACTCAGTAGATGAAGATGTTGAATCTTTGAAGCGTTATTTTTCCATGAAAAAAGATGGTAAAAATGTTGTTTTAGGGATGGGGGGAAGTTCGGAAAATTTTGGAGTTATTGCAAAAGCGATGGAAAAGGTAAGTGATGAATGGGATGAATGGCCTGATAGTTCGAGCCGGTTTGATCTTCTTTTTAAAAATATAAAATATGAAGACGAACTTAATCTTATTAAGCATGATAAATTATTGGAATTGACGGCAGAGAAAATAACAAAAGAAGAGTATGATAAATTTTTAGAAGAAGAAGAGAGATACAGGAATGACAAAGGATATTTGGAGTCGGAGATTCCTTTTGGTTTTACTACGAGGTTTTATCAAAGTCTTATTGATCCAAGTCTTTTTTCTTTGTCAGAACATTTTTTGTCTTTTGTGAGCATTATTGAAAGTGGGAACTATACTATAAGAGACGTTGTACTGTTTATTCTTCTGTACGAGGCGTTGAAAAAAGATGCTAAAAGGAGAGTATCAGTATTCCTAGGGGAAGAACGGATAGAGCAAATAAATCAGGTGTTTAAGCAGCTTCCTAAAAAGAAGATTTTGAAGATTATAGATGAGGGTTTAGAGCGGTTTGATGATAAAGTTGAGGATCGGGAAGAAGATGGGGAGGAAGACGGAAATAGGAGTGAGGATGAGGTGTAGAATGCTTGTTGCGAGTTCTTTGCCTTAACGGGAACGGGGACAGGTCGCTGGTTTGACCGGCCCCGTTTTTCGTTCTACGTTCTCCCGTATCCATTCAATTTCAATAGCCTTTTTTTCCCCCCTACACAGGATGTAGATATATGAACCGAGATGTAATAATGGCTCGACTCCATAAGATGAATCTCGACGATAGAGCTTGTATAATAGCTCTTAGTTTACTTTTCCTTGTGGATATGAAACAAAGATCATCGGACATTGAAGAACAGATGAAAAACATGGCAGAAAGACTTGCGATACTCGCCAGAGAAACAGAGGAACCAGAGGGAAAGGAGGTTTCATCTCTTCGCCTTATTTTACAAGTATTAGACTTAGCTCCAACTCTTGCCAAACACCCGGAAATTGCTTTGATGTCCGATGAAGAATTGTTCGAGGGGTTTTAATTCATATCCTCTTGTCCATCCACCTTGCTCCGTTCTTGCTTTCGTTCTACGTTCTCCTGCGTCGATTTAAAACCTCAACAGGAGAAATGATATGAAAGTCGTATCGCGTAAGGCTAATCAAGAGCAAAAGCATTTGATTAAGTCGGCTGAGGACTCGGGATTTAAGCTCGTTGAAGGGATGGAGGTTACTTTTACAGTCTCACCCAACGAATCTTCGAGTGAAGTTCCGGTGGTAATTGTTTCAGCAGAGCTTCCACTAACGGAGGAACTCTGTCAGAGCGTTTGTGTCGAGAAAAATATACGGGCATATTGCGTAATGCCGACTTTAGACGCTCTTCTTCTTGCGAAGACTTTAGAGGGTCAGATTGAGGTGGACGAGCTTGGGGAGATTCTTGATTATGTGAGGAAAGAGTTAAGCCAGAAGCAGTAGTCATTTTGGATTTCCTTTCTCGGGTCCGGGTTATTTGCTCGGCCCCGTTTTTCGTTCTACGTTTTCCGTGTCCATTTAAACCTCAGCGCGGGAGAATTGTTTTGAGCGAGCCAACGAATAAATGAGGATATAGTGATGAGCAAGCTGTTTTGGGGTGTCGGGCTTGGAGCTTTTGTTGTCAGTTGCGTTTTGATCTTGTTGAGTATTTCGGGAGGGGCTGAGTGGTTGGGGCTTGCGGGGTTTAGTATCTGGTTATTCATAGGTCTTTGGGCCTTGTGGGGTTACGCATCGCACAGCAAAGGGGAGAGTTGGGCAACGAAACACGAAGTAAAAAAACGAGGCAAGCAGAAGGCCCGCGAAGAGGATGAAGCCGTAGGTTTAAAACATCAGGGGTAGTTAGTTGTCTGCTTGGCTTCATTGAGGTTTTTGGCTGCTCGTTGACCGGCCCCGATTTTGGTTCTACGTTCTCCGCGTCCACTCTAACCTCAACGCGGGAGACGCGACGATGGCTAAACTAAGCGCAGAAGATCATCATAAAGAGTACAGAAAGTATTTAGATTTTGCTCAGGAAGCATTGGATGCGATAGCCGCTAAGGACACGTCTAATTATGATTTCCTTGAGGGAGAGATACCTGGCCTTGAAGAAGGAGGTCCGCTGCGTCAGGTTATTGTCGTTTACGATAAACGAGATCAAAGCTATAAGGGTTTTATCCCCCTCGGCTGACATATAAAACTAAGGAGAGAATTGCTCGGGGCTGGTCGGTTGACCGGCCTCGTTTTCCGTTCTTACATTCTCCCGCGTCCATTTAACCTCTAACGCGGGAGATGCGAGATGTCTAAAGAGATCGCTTTATCATTAAGAAGACCTGAGAGATTATCAGATGAGGATTTAGGGGAAATTCTATCAAGGGAAAATCCTTTTGGGGAACTGATAAAACCGCAAGAAGCGAGCCTTGTTTTTATCGAAGACGAAGAGAAATCTCGGTCACTCGAAATACTCTTTGCCCTAACTTGGGATCGTCCAGAACAACTACCCTCTCGCCGGGATGATCTTGTCGAGCATCGTCCTCGGCGACTGGCTTTTCGAGTTGAGGATTATTATTTGGTTCGTTTTGCGGTTGATATTCTTCGTCGGTTGGCTCCCGATCTATTGAAAAAGTGATCTGGTTTTCTCGATTTGGCCAAGGCTGTATAGTTCTGGCGCGGGACAGTAGGCGCGAGATTAGTTCAAGCATATCTCACCTCCAATCCTTCCATAATTCGGCTGAAAATTTTGCCACGATGCGGGGAACACTTCTTGGTGTTGGAAATTGGAAAAAGAGGGCGGAGAATTGCTGAAAATTGGGTAACTGGTTGCGAGATAAGGGCTTTGGTGGTGCCAAGTATATAATTCCCCCTAAAAAACAGGTGGCGCGGTGCTTCACTGTGCCTTTAGGCCTGAACAGCTACCTTATCTGCTGATATTACGCGGCCTAAGTGCTTGCCTTCGGGCGCGGAGACGCGAAGGCGAGCCGGTACAAAGGACCAATCCTCAAGGGCTGAGGAGGATGAATCTTGGAGTATCCAATCCGGTGACAAGGTCTTCGATTCGGGTGCCGTCTAAGTTGGAACGCTGGATTTTGTTTGTGCCCGTGTCTGTCCAGTACATCTTCTCCCTAGCTACATCCAATGCAAGGCCGAATGGATTGCCTAAGAAAATGACGAGGTCTTCCTCTTCGCTGCTGTCGAGGTTGGAACGCTGGATTTTAGCTCTACCCGATTCTGTCCAGTATATCTTCCCCCTAGCCATATCCAACGCAAGGCCGAACGGCTTGTTCAAGCCAATGACAAGGCGGCCTTCCTCTTCGCTACCGTCGAGGTTCGCCCGCCCGATTCTAGCACCTCCATTGGAAAGAATATTACTTGCCCAATACATCTTCCCCCCGACCATATCCAACGCAAGGCTGCCTGGCCTATTGGCGGAGACGAGGTCTTCGATTTCGCTGCCGTCGAGGTTAGTCCGCTGGATTTTTCCCGTGTCATAGTCTGTCCAGTACATCTTCCCCCCAGCCACATCCAACGCAAGGCCATACGGCTCCTTGATCCTAGTGAATTTAGTGACAAGGTCTTCGATTTCGCTACCGTCGAGATTTGCACGCCGGATTCTACTACTGTCCCTTTCCGTCCAGTATATCTTTCCCCCAGCCAGATCCAATCCCAAGCCCCTTGGCTCAGCCAATCCGGTGATGAGGTCTTCGATTTCACTGCCGTCGAGGTTCGCACGCCGAATTTTACCCCAGCCTGTGCCCGATTCTGTCCAATACATCTTGCTCATAGCCACCTCTGGGATGACCGGGGCAGCTACGTCCGGGGCGACCGGACCGAGCCCCGGCGGCCACCCCGAATCGGACGGTTCCTCAATGTACCGAACAAGAATCAGCGCGTCGGCGGCATTGACTTGGCCATCGCCGTTTACATCGCCGAGGGTAATATCGCCACCGTTGGGCAAGACAATAGACGGATCTACACTGTACAGCAACACGTACAAGGCATCAAAGAAATCAACTCGGCCATCGTTGTTCACATCCCCCAAAACCCTGCTCTCTGTCCGCTTCAGCCGCGGCATACTGCTCGGATCGTCGAGCACAATGTCGGCTTCGTCGGTCCCCACTCGAAACGCTGGGTTCACATGCGGCACCAAGCCCGCGCCAAAGACAGCCAACCCATAGACTGCACGATCAGCCGCCTCTAACTCTGTCTCTGCTGACCACGCCGCCTCTGGAATCCCCTCCGCTGTCGGCACCCCTGCTTGCCCATCCACCAACACCATCCGCCGACTCATCACCAGTCCACCGTTGCGCAGCCGATAGACGTACACCCCCGCACCCATAGCCCGACCTCCCGCATCCGTCCCATCCCACCGGGCCGTGTGCGCTCCCGCCGACCGCTCCGCATCTACTAGCGTGGCCAGACGCTGACCCAGCATATTGAATACATCCAAGCGCACGTGACCCGCCACCGGTAGTTGGTAGGGAATGATGGTGGCAGGATTGAACGGGTTGGGATAATTGGGCCCCAAAGCAAAACCCGCTGGCAACGCCGTGCCATTTCCCGCACGCAGTGGCAGCGCGAAACGCCCGCTCTCGTCGGTGGTCGTGCCGATGAACTGCTGTAGATCGGCCCAATCAAACAGCCGCACTTGGACCCCCACCGCCGGCTGCCCCGCCGACAGGCGTACTTGTCCCTTCACGACGGGGTCTGCACCGACACTCACGCTCAACATCAAGCCGATGAAACTGACGATTAAATACCGCACGAGAACCTCCTTGAGTCTATCTCGACTGTTCTTAAACAGGTCAGGAGGATCAACCACCTAGCGGCGTTGATCCACCAACGGATATAAAAATGCGACGACCTAGCCGGGTATCGGGCCATGCACACATCTCACAGGTTTTTTGGAGAAGTTCTGCCTATTTGCCGGGCTTCAGGGAGCTACCCTGTGCCGAATACAGGCTATTTTATTCGAAAGATAACCCGACGGGCGCGGGTACCTGTTTGAGGTATGCGAGGGGGAAAGATAAAGCGGTAATCTTCACTGTCAATAAAAATGCCCCCCGCTCTCGCAAGCGTACGGCTCTCAAAAAAACAGCTTCTTATTCTTTACTGACGTTAAGTATCTTTTGCTCTCAACTTCCCATCCCTGTACCCTTTCCGCTACACCCCAACCCCTCTGATCCCCTCCGTCTCTCTGAGCGGCCCCCTTGGCATAATTTTTGCAAGGTTAGAGTGTGCCCAGCCATCCGAACCAGAGAGCAGGGGCAGGGTAATTCCTAATTCGTAATTCCAAATTGCTCGCCATGGCCGAATTTGATATTGTTCCCAAGTATTTGGTGCAGCACTATCCCGGTGATTTCGCCCGCTTTGCCCTCGGACGCGACGACGTCGAGCGCGTCGAAGTGATAGACCCGGAGCAACTCACTGTGCAGGCGAGGCAGACCGATAGTTTGCTGCGGGTGCAGTTGAGCAACGAAGCGGTTCTCGTTCACACCGAATTTCAAGCCGCCGATAGTACGCAGCCGCCGATGGCGCGGCGGATGGTCGGCTATATCGGGCGCACCGTTGAGCAATATGGCCGGCCGGTGGTCTCTATCGTCATCTACCTGCGGCCAGCGGCCGGTCGACGCGATCCGGGCTATTATCTCCAAGATCGTCCCGGCCATCGCATCTTGGTAGAGTACCAGGTGATTCGGCTGAGCGAATTGGACGGCCAGCGCATCCTCGAGTCGGGGCCTGTGGGACTGTGGTCGTTTGCACCGTTGATGCGGCCGACCGGGCGGCCAGCGGATTGGCTGGAGACTTGTATGCGTGCGGTGCAGGCGCAGCCGCTGGACCGGGCGACGAAAGCCGATTGTCTGGCTGGCATGTCGCTGTTGAGCGGGTTGGTGTATGGGCGCGACACCGTTGCTGCCATTTTCTTGAAGGAGGGCCTAATGGATATTATCCGCGAATCACCTGTTGCCCAATACCTGACCCAACAAGGCATTGAGCAAGGTATTGAGCGAGGGGGCCGAGAACGCGCCATTGAAGCGCTGCTCGATGTGCTGGAAATCCGCTTTGCGCTCGACGCGGCCGAGCCGTTGGCTGCTTGCATCCGGGGCTTGGAGGATTTGCAGCGTCTCAAGCAGTTGCATCGAGCGGCGATCCAAGTAGAAAGCCTAAAGGCATTCCAAGCCCTCCTAGACGCCGACGAATAGGGCGGTCGCGTAACGTCAGTTCTTTAGTATGTATAGCGGCTCACGGACGCCCCGGAACGGTACCACACCGAAATCGCCAGATCGTCCCGAACCCCGACCCCATCGGCGAACCGCCCCTACGCTAGATACCTGCTTGCGGAGCGCAGCACGACAACGGCTGCGTAACAGCAGCTCGCAATTTACTCCACATCGAGGATGTAGCGCGCTAGCGGCGAGAGCCGTTGGGCGGTTGTCGGCCGCAAGTACTCGCGCTGGTTGGTCTGTTGCGGATGCTCGCGGGCGATAAAGGCGCAGTGCAGGGTGCGGCGAGGGGCATTGCTGTCGTTGCGATACGAGCTGTGCCAGAGGCTGCCGTTGAATATGGCGACCGAGCCAGCGCGGCCCGTTAGCTGCACTTGCTCGGGGTGATCGGCCAAGCGGTCTTCCATGTGGTCGGTGACCCTCCCGGGCTTGTGGTGGCTGGCGGGGACGCAGCGGGTCGCGCCGTTGGCTGCGGTGAAATCGTCGAGCATCCACATGGAGTTGACGACGTGGTACGGCCCGCCGGGCGCGGTGGGCTGCCCCCAATCCGCATGTAGGATTTGTAAACCGTTGCCGGGCAGCGGATCGTGCCCATTGAGCGAGTGCAGCTTAAACGGCCGCTGCAAGACGTGGAAGACCGCGGTCAGTAGCGTCGATTGTAGGTACACAGCGTCGAAAACTCTCCCCTTATTGACCAAATCGGCGAGGCGGCGCACGCCCTCCATTTGGGCAACCTCAGCGCCGGCTTCGTCGCCCTCGAGGGCAAAGATCGCGTCAAAAGCACGGCGCAACTCGGCCAGCCAGTCGGGCGCGATGACCTCTTCCAAGATGATGAAGCCATCGGTGTCCAGCGCACTGCATTGCGCGGGCGTCAGCGGCTGAGGGACGAACCCCCGTTGCAACAATTCGCTGTCCAAAGCGGATGTTCCTCTGATTTTTTAATGTCTAGGGGGCGGTTTGTAAACCGCCCCCTACATCTGTTGTGCGAATTTGCAGATGGTGGTCACGCCGCGGCGGATGTGCTCTTCGGAGGCGGCGATGGAGATGCGCACGTGGTCGCGGCACATCTGGCCGAAGGTGCTGCCCGGGGCCACGGCCACGCGCTGCTCTTTGAGCAGCCGGACGGCGAATTCGCCGGAGTCCATGTCGGCCGCGGAGATGTCGATCATCAGGTAGATCGCGCCGCCTGGGGTGTAGCGGTACAAGTCGTATTCTCGCAGGACATCAAGGGCGATATCGCGGCGGCGCGCATAGGCGCGGCACATGGCGTCCACCTCGTCTTGCGGACCGTCGAGCGCGTCGGCTGACGCTAGCTGGGAAAAGCCCGTGCCGCACGAGATAAACGGCTCTTGGAGCTTGGTGGCCAGTTCGATGTACTCGGGATTGGCGCGGGTGAAGCCGACTCGGTAGCCGGTCATGGCGTAGCTTTTGGACATGCCGGAGACGACGATGGTGCGGCCGTCCGCGTCGTGTGGCAGGGCGCTCTGATGCGGTTGGTCGAAGACAATCTGGCCGTAGATCTCGTCGGACAGCACCCACAAATCATGGCGCTGGGCCAAGTCCATGAGCTGGCGCATTAACGTCTCGTCGTACACTTGGCCGGTGGGGTTGGAGGGCGTGCAGAGCAGGAGGAGCTTGGTGCGGGGGCTGACTAGGCGTTCGATCTCGTCGAGGTCGGGCAGAAAGTGGTTTTCCGCCCGCAGATTGTAAAAGACGGGTCGGCCGTGGACGATGGAGACGGCCATTTCGTAGTTGGGCCAGCCTGGGTCGGGCAACAGGACCTCGTCGCCCGGTTCGAGTAGGGAGAGGAAAGAGGTCGCCACGCTCATGACTGCGCCGGGGGTGACGAGGATGTTTTCGCTGGTGGTCGGTACGCCAGTGCGGCGCTCGAAGTGGCGGGCTGCGGCCGCGCGCAACGCATCGACGCCGCCGTTGGGTACGTACTTGGTGTGGCCGGCGCGTATGTAGCGGCAGGTGGCTTCGACAATGGGCGCTGGGGTGGCAAAATCGGGTTGCCCGACTTCGAGGTGGATGACCTCGCCCGTCTTTTCGATGGCCCAGGCCAAGTCCATGATCTCGCGGATGCCCGAGCGGGGAATGGCCGCGGGGATGCGGGCAAAAGGCTTCATCGGAGATGGATGCCCGGGCCGGTCGCGCCGATCATTTGCACGGTGTTGTAGATGGAGACCGGCGTCGAGGCCCCGGTGACGCCGGTGATTCCCTCGCTGCGCGCGACCTTGAGGTCGAGGCCCTGGCCTTGGGCGTGGATTTCGACGATGGCTTCGGTCCATTCCGGGCTTACGAGCAGCAGCGAGTGCGTGCGGTCGAAGCCGATGCCGGCGTACGCGATGGCCGCGTGGGTGTTGACGTTGCGCGGGAAGAGCGGGCAGATGCCGCGCGTCGGGCCGTCGTAGAGGACTGTTTCTTCTTTGATGTCGTCGGGGTCGAGGCCGGCGGCTGCGCAATCGACGTTGTGCGGGGGCTTCTTCATCACCACATCGACCGACTCCCACACGTCGCGGTTTTCCAACAGCGCGTCCATGCCGACTACGCCGCCGTGCGGGACGAAGGCGCGGGTGCCGGCGCGGCGAGTGGTCTCTTCGATGGTGGTTTCGACGGCTCGGTCGGCGAGGGCGGTTACTGAGATAAACATGTAGTTGGTTTTTTCGAGGATTGTCTGGCCCCACTGGCGGGTGACGTCCGGATGGGCCATCTCGACGACGAGGTCGGGCTGCCGCGATTCGAAGTCGCTCAAATCCGCTAGGCAGAGGTCGGCGGGGAGGTTTTGGACGGCAGAGGCCATTTGATCGTGGACGAAGACGACCTCCATGCCGTTGTCTGCGTCAGCTTCTATCATCTTGTGGACGACTTGGCCGATTTGGCCGTAGCCGATTAGGCCGATGCGGGTCGATTTTTGGCTCATGGTCTGGCTCCTCAAAACGGGGTGAAATCGGAAGTAGCGAATATATGCACTCGCCGTGGATATGGCGAACAAACGGCGCGTTTATATAGTCGCAGGTCGCGTCAGTATTGCAGGCGGCCCCTCAATCCCGCCAATCGACTACCACTCCAACGATATCCCCATCCCGCTCTCGCTTAATGCGCTCGAACATCGTCGGCATCTCGGCGCACCCTATCCGATGGGTAATGCAGTGCTCCCACTTGAGCACTCCCATCGCCATGTTCTTGATCACAGCGCGGCGGCAGGGCTGCCAGCCGTCGTCGCAGGGAAAGAACATCTGTAGCCGCTTGCCGTGCGGCGTGGGAAAGTCGAGGGCGATGGGATCGTCCCCGTAGTGGCCCTGCCAGACGAAAGACCCAAACCGCCGACAGAGGGCAATCGCCGGATCGATGCACTGTGGATGTCCGGTGCATTCGAATACTACATCGGCCCCTTCGGGCGCAAGCTCCTGTACTACATCGGCCACATCCTGCTTTTTGCCGTTGATTGCACAATCCGCTCCCAGCGTCTTGGCGACCGTTAGCGGTTTTTCATCAATATCCACCGCCACCACCACGCACCCCCGCTGAGCACAAGCCGCTACCACTCCTAAGCCAATCATCCCCACTCCATGCACCACCACCGTATCTCCCATCCGCGGATTGGCCATATCGACGCCATAGAGCCCCACGGCCGGCATCACGAACAAACTCGCCACATCCATCCCCGCTCCGGGCACCATCTTGGCCACGCCATGCGTGGTATTGGGCCGGGTCACGATGTGACTGCAATGCCCGCCGGAAACGCATCCAACCTCTGTCCCGTCGGCTAGCCTCATCGCGTCATTGCCGCGAAAGTACACCTCGTCGCCGACCGCAAAATTGTCGATATCAGCCCCGACAGCTTCTATGATGCCCGTGCCCTGATAGCCGGTGCACAACGGAAAGGGATTGCGGTTCATTTTGCTGATCTTGCCGCTGATCAGCCCGAACTCAGTGCCGATACTGACCCCGGTGAAATGAGTGCGGATTGCGACTTGGTCAGGGGCGGGATCGTTCAGTACGACCTCAGTCAGCGCGAAATTTTGCTGCTCGTCGCAGATGAGCGCTTTGGCATCCATGAAAAATCCTTTCGGGTGTTCTATAGATTGGACTTGGGCGATTTTGAGGGGATAAAATAGTCGAGTTTGCTGTTATGTGCCCAGTGGTAAACGACTGAACTTGGATTTAGGTGTCGTACAGCCGCCTCCGCTACTGGTGGAGTGGGTGTTTTTCTCGGTGCATCGTTCAGAACCTTAGTGTAGCGACGGCTGACAAGCTCCTCTTGGGTCCTGGCATTAGACCGACAGAGAGACGGGAGAATTCAGGGGAATTGTGCGACATGAACACGGAAGGTAAGTCAAACCGAGACAACTCAGACATTACAGTCGCAAAAATGGAAGGACAGACAAAGAGAGGCCAGATATTGTCGTATTTTTTTGCGAGACCAAAGCCCACTCCAATTCCCAGCATACTGCCTAGTAGTGAAGCGGCGAACTGAGGGCGTGGATCAACTAGGTTCACGCCAGACGCGGTTCCGACCGGATAGAAGAGCGACATGCCAATAGTGTAAGCAACAGCTCCACATATACCGTCGTCTCTGTCACAGCCGCTAGCTAGCATTTGCGCTAATCCAAAAAAGGAAAGGTTACCTACAAGAGCACCGGCAACCAACTTGCTAGCAATCCGTCTCCTGGTCCCCATGTCATCCGTTTTTCCAGAAAGCGTATCCGGCGTCTCGCCGAGTCGGTCAACGGCGCGGCCATAACCTGTTTGAGTACTGTCTCTGGCTATCTTCGTCGTACTGCTGTTGATCTCGCCGGCTTTCAATACGACCTCAGCCTGTAGCACCTCGGCGGGACCATCCGCCGCATCCGCATCTCCAATCAGGAGGGAAGCGAACAACGCGATTACAACGAGCCTGCCCCGCATCGCGAATCTCCTCCCTTTAGTGAATTCTACGTTCAAAGTAAATCCTTAACCCTAGCAGGTCAGCTTCTACACGCACATTGAGTCGTTTTGATATGGGATTCGTCACTCCAAATCCAATACGAAAAATGTACAGAGATTTACGTGGATTGTAATAGAGGCGACCATAAGGGCCACTATACTCACCTATTGATTTAGCCGATACATATCCCAGCCCTAAGAGGAAATAGGTTCTAGGTATGATGGTATAAAAGTGGCCATTGACAGTTATGCCTATCCACGATGAGAATCCCGCCCTTTTGCCGCCTGTTAACAAAGTCCCCTCTATATCGCCATTTAAATAAGACGCATGTCTGAAAGATACACCTAGCCCTGCTAAGCGTTTATCACTGGGTAATTCTTGGCCATGCCCCTCTAGTGCCAAAAATGTGCCCGCTGATAAGCTCACATACGAGCGATCTTTCGCTGGACGGCTGATGGTCTGTATTGATCGATATTCAATGTCAATAGGTCCTCTCCGCCCTATATCCAGCGTAACCGAGTCGCCGTCCGTACTGAGAACGCGGCCTCTCTTGGTCTGCATTCTCGCGTATTTATCCCTATAGGTGACCCACACCTCATCGCCCTTTTTGAATAGCTGTTGATCAATCGCTCCATCTTGGTGAGTAGCTACTAGCTCAGTCATGGGGGACGCACACCCTGTTGTGAGGAGCGCATTCGCCGTGAGAAGGAATCGCAATACGGTGCTCATACCTTCATCTTCCATTCCCCGGACGGTAAAGCTCCTGATTGACTGAGTGAGGATGTAAGCGTCATCACGCCTTAACGTACTGTTTTATAACGCGTCGCTCAGAAGCGCAGCGTGGCGACGGCTGACAATCCCCTCTTGGGATTCGGTACCAGATCGACAGAGAAGCGGCGGGCTTCGGGAGGCTTGCGCCACAGTTCCGACATCACCGTCGCACCAACAGCAGGACTGACAAAGAGGGATGGCCAGAGCGCACCTCCACTAACATACGTCAACCCGATGCCCCCGATTAATCCCACTACACTGCCTCCTAGGGACATGATAAAGCGATCGTGTGGATCAACCTTACTCACACCAACCGCGGATCCAACCGTGTTGCCAATACAAAAGCCGGAAATGGCAGCGACAGCGCCACCGATGGCATAGGCGGCACTGGGGTCGGTACCAGGTTCTGCTTCTGGCTGGGATTCTACCGCCATACCAATCAATATGACCCCTCCTACGAGTCCGGCAAAGACACCCGTAAAAGCACCGGAGGCTAGCTTGAGGGCAATTCGTTTGTCGGGCTCCATATCGTCCCTTCTTCTCAGCATCCCAGAAAGCCTATCCGACGGCTTTGTAAGCCCACGTACGGCACGGCCATAAGCTACCTGCTTACTGCCCCCGTCCGCCGATTTGTGTGAAGCCGATCCTATCAGGCTCAGCGTCTGAATGCGCTCCAAGGCGATCCACTTCGACCTCCCATCCGGTTCCAAGCCTATGACTAACCGCCGCTGATCAATGGCTTTAATGTAGCCCCTCGCCGTATCCAGTCGTGCCCAACCTCCTGAGATCGGCTGTCGCTCTTCCCGCTTATAGACGATCACGACGAAGGTACCTACTTCGACCGTGCTACTGTCGATCTCGCCGGCTTCCAATATCACCTCGGCGTCGCCACGGTCCGTATCTGCGTACGCGTAGTTGACTATTGCAGTGAGCGCAATCGCTGCGAAAAAGAATCGAACGGCTGTGTCCATATCTCCATCTCCCATTTCTCATATTCTTTTAACCCCTCAACCCACCTCTACTGCCACCTGGCAACTGTGGAAATCCTGTCCACAGGTCAGGTCTTATTCAGATACGGATCGCGTTTTGTATTGGATTGTAGCCGCTCACCGAGGCGGATGAATGCAGTCTATTTGCGCTCGGCGATTTTGCAGACCCAGATGCTGATTTCGTAGAGCAGGAGTAGGGGCAGGGCCATGAGGAACTGGGAGACTGGGTCAGGTGGCGTGAAGATCGCGCCGAGGATGAAGATGCCGATGATGGCGTAGCGGCGGATACGGCGCATCCGCGCGGCGGTCAGCACCCCGACTTTGGCCAAAAAGAGCGACAGCACCGGCATCTCAAAGACGATGCCAAAGCCGGCGATCAGCCGCAGCACAAAGCCGATGTACTCGTCGGCTGCCCATTGCGAGGTCATGTCGGGCGGCTCTAGCGCAAGGAAAAAGCGCAGCCCGAGTGGGAGGACGATGTAATAGGCAATCAGCGCGCCGACCGAGAAGCAGAGGACGCTCAGCGAGATGATGGGCAGCGTGAGCCGTTTCTCGCGCTGCAAAAGCCCCGGGGCGACAAAGCGCCAGGCTTGGTAGAAGATGACCGGCAGCGCCAGCAGCAGTCCGCCGACAAAGGCGATTTGCAAGCTGATGAAGAAGTAAGTCATGGGCCGGAGGGCTTGCAGGCGGCGCGCTGGGGGCAGGTCGGCGATGGGCGCGTCCGGCTCCGGTGCCGCATCGGGCTGGCCCAACCACTGGCTCACCAGCTTTTTGACCGCTAGTACCACGCCCGAGGATTGCTGGCTCTCCAAGCTGAGGACGGCCTCTTCGTACGGCCGGGTCAAGATCTGCATAATCGAGTCGGAGAAAGCAAAGCAAATTACCGCGCCCACGACGAGCGCGGCTAGGGCCTTGAGAATGCGCCAGCGGAGTTCTTCAAGGTGGTCGAGAAAGGGCATGTTGGTTTCTCGGGGTGAGTCTGGGTCGTGGGGGGGGGCTATGTCGTGATCGACTTCTGGGTCGTGGTCAGTCTCTGGATCGCGGTCAGTCTCTGGATCGTATTCAGCTTCTAAGTCGTGGTCGGCTGCCGCTGGCTCGCGGGTGGATCGCGGCTTGCGGACGAGAGCGACGAAAGCGCCTAGGACGACTAGCAGGCAGCCCCAAGCGAAGAGGTCGCCGTGCCGGGTGTAAAAGGTCGCAGGTTGTCCGACTGGCACAGTGGCGACCGCGACTGCGGGTGTGAAAAGGTCGGTCGCCTCGTAGGTGCGGCCAAACGGGTCGATGAACAGGGAGATGCCGGTGGTGGCGGCGCGGGCGATGGCCGTGCGGTTTTCAACGGCTCGCATGGCGTTGATGAGCGCGTGTTGGTAAGGCCCTGCGCTGTGGCCAAACCACGAGTCATTGGTGATGTTGACCAGCACGCGCGCTCCGGCTGCCACGTGCTGGCGCACCAGATCGGGAAAGATGGACTCAAAGCAGATGAGCACGGCAAAGGGATGCCGGGGATGGGCAAAGACCGCGTGCTCGGTGCCGCGCGCGAATTCGGCCGGGCCGAGGTCTCCGGTCAGGCGAGTCCAGTCGATGTCGCGCAGCAGGGGGATGGCGTCGCGGTAGGGCGTCCGCTCGCCAAAGGGCACCAAGTGCATTTTGGCGTACGAGGGCAGAGTGGTGGCTCCGGGTTGGACGAAGAAGGCCGCGTTGTAGTTCGCGTGCGGCGCGCCGGTCAGCAAGGGGATGTCCAGCTCCTCGACGAGCGCTTGGATGCGGCCTCGGCAACCGGCCCGGCGCACAGGATCGCACGGCACGGCAGTCTCGGGCCAGACCAGCAACTCGGGATCGCGCTTGGCCGCTTGGCGCGAGAGGGTGGCAAGGGCTGAGAAAGTGCGCTCTAGCCCGTTGGGCCCCCATTTGTCGATGTATGTAGTGTTCGGTTGGATCAGGCCGATGCGCAGGCCCTCGGTTGGGGAGGTTGTCGCCATCGCGCTTTGAGCGTGAACCCAAGGCAAGAGATAGCCCAAGGCAACACCCGCGAGAAAGACGCGCCGCTCGACGAGTGCCAAGTAGAACAGCGCGTTGAGGCCGACGACCCAGCAGGAGACGCCAAAGACGCCGGTCCAGGTGGCGTACTGGATGAAGTGGGTCAGGGCTGCTTGGCTGTGTCCCAGCAAGAGCCAGGGAAAACCCAACTCCCCAAGCGAGAGCAGATATTCCTGTGCGGTCCACAAAAAAGGCAGCAGCGCGAGTGCCTTTGCGCCCCACCGCGCGGCGAGCACGCTGAACAGCCCGGTGCAGAGGCCGGTAAAAAGGCCCAAATAAGCGGCCATCAGCCCAGTGCCCGCGACGACGGCCGGTCCTCCGCCTTGGGTATAGGCCACCCAGTACAAGGACAGCAGGTTCCAGACTAAGCCGCTGATCCAGCCTGCGGCAAAGCCGGCCTTGAAGCCGTGGCCCTTCAAGGCGATCAGCAAAGGCACCAGTGCACAATGGGCCCAGAGCGGCTGATAGAGAAAGGCGAGGGGGTGATCGGGGTGGCTGGGAAAGGCCAGCGAGAGCAAGGCCCCGCTCAGTGCGGCGAGCAGCAGGCGAGAAAGCGGGGTTAGGGCCAGAGCAAAGCGCGGGTTAGACATCGGCAGTGGGGGGTAATGCGCAAAAATATAGGCGGGCGGGCGAGGCAGAGCAAGGTGCTGGCACAGATTGTGCTTATACGTCAGTTGTGTCTAGTGCTCAGCGGCTCGTGGGGGCTAGACGCTACATTCGCGTGGTTTTTTTGCTACAGCTTTGCCCAAGGAGGAACGCGCCGTGCCAACGCAAACTCAGCCCATTGACTACAACTTTGCCGCCCGCACTGTGGGCGAGGGGTCGCCCGTCCACCCCGACGAACTGCCGCGGGAGCGGCTCGCGCGCTTGGGGCCACTGGCACTCAAGGACCAAGAGCTGCTGGCCGTGGCCTTGGGAACGGGCTATCGCGGCCGGCACGTGATGGACTTGGCCGAGAGCATTCTCGCCGATTACCCCAAGGAATCGCTGGTGGATATGGACTTAGGGCAGTTGAGCCGGATCAAGGGACTGGGTAAGGCCAAGGCCGGGGTCTTGGTCGCAGCGTTCGAACTGGCGCGCCGCGGGTTGCACAAGGGTTTGGGGGTGCGGCCGGTGATTAGCGCACCCGGCGACGCGCTGTCCATGCTGTCCGATATCAAGGATCAGCAGCGCGAGCACTTTCTCTGCCTGTATCTCAACGCCCGCAATCAGGTGATCCATAAAGAAGTCGTGTCCATCGGCAGTCTATCTTCGGCCATCGTGCATCCGCGCGAGGTCTTTCGCACGGCTGTAGCACAGGCTGCGGCCAGCGTGATTTTGGCGCACAACCATCCCTCCGGCGACGTGTCGCCTAGCCAGGACGACATCAACTTGACGCGGCGCTTGGTTCAGGCCGGCGAAATCATGGGCATTGATGTACTCGACCACCTCATCATCGGCAGCGACGATTTTATCAGCTTGAAGGAGCGCGGCTTGATATGAAGAAAGAAAATTGTATTTGCCCGGCAAAAGCCTATATTACTGACGAGAACAGCAATTTATACAAGGGTACGCGAGCGATGAAAGACGAAGAGAGTCATCTAATTCCAGTGTACATTTTCGACATGTACCCCTATCCAGACTCGGAGCAGGGTTTGGGCATGCCGCAGAAGTTTTTGGTCTTGCTCAAGGGCACGGAAAACACCGTGGTGCCCATCACGATCGGGCACTTCGAGGGCCAAGCCCTCGCCATGGCGCTCCGCAAAATCGCCTTGCCGCGGCCCCTGCCGCACGATCTGTTGTGCAACCTGCTCAAGCGAATCGACGCCGTGGTCCACAAGTTAGTGGTCCACACGCTCAAAGAGGATGTTTTCCACGCGTATCTGCTGGTCCAAGCCCAAGGCCAGTCTTTCTATCTCGACTGTCGTCCCAGTGATGGCATGATCGTGGCCACGCTCTTGGGGGTGCCGCTCTTTTTGACCCCAGAGGTCATGGAGGCGGCCGGCCAGCCGCTAGAGCACTCCGACGAGCGCGAAGCGGTCGAGGGCGAACAAGCCGCTGCGCCCGAGGTGGCCTCGGATGCGCCCGCAGAGGGCAAAGCGGTTGAGCGCGAAGAAGCCCCGAAGACATCGGAGGCGTTCGTGGACCCGGAGACGGGTGAGCCGATAAGCCAGTTGGAACAACTCAAGGCGCACTTGGACTGGCTCATTGCCCAAGAGGCCTACGAGCAGGCGGCCAAGGTCCGCGACCGCATCAGCGAGCTAGAGTCTGAGAGTTGAGGGCGCTGGCGTTGCGCCGCGCTTGGACGCTCTTGTACGGCTGTTGTCGTGCAGGGGCGTTTTTTTATGCGCTGCTAGGAGGTGGATTGAGTGCGGGCGTGGAGGAAGACCATGAGCGAAGCGAGGTCTGCGGGCGAAACCCCAGAGATGCGCGACGCCTGTCCGAGGGTCTGTGGGCGGATCGCCGCGAGCTTTTGGCGCGCCTCGGTCGAAATGTTCAGGCCGGGAGCGGCGAAGTCAAAGTCGGTCGGCAAGCGCAGGGATTCGAGGCGCTTGAGCTTTTGCGCTTGGGTCTCTTGGCGCTTGATGTACCCCGCGTATTTGATCTCGGCCTCGACGTGTTCGGCCGCGTCCGGGGAGAGCGGCTGTGGCGGTGGGGCGAATTCGCAGAGGTGGTCGTAGTTGAGTTGGGGGCGGCGCAGCAACTCGGCGAGCGAGGTCGATTCGGTGATGGGTGTGGTGCCCTGCCGCGCCAAGACCTCTTGCACCTTTTCAGTTGGTTTGACGCGCTCGTGCTGGAGGCGTTCGCGCTCGGCGGCGACCTGTTGCTGTTTGGCTTGAAATTGACGCCATAGGTCGTCGCCGATCAACCCCAGCGCCCGGCCCTTGGCCATCAGGCGGTCGTCGGCGTTGTCCTCGCGCAAGAGCAGGCGGTGCTCGGCGCGCGAGGTGAAGATGCGGTACGGTTCGAGCGTGCCTTTGGTCACGAGGTCGTCGATTAGCACGCCGATGTACGCATCGGCGCGCGTGAGTACCAGCGGGTCGTCGCCGCGAGCCTTGAGCACGGCATTGATGCCGGCCATAATCCCTTGGGCCGCGGCTTCTTCGTAGCCAGTGGTGCCGTTGATCTGGCCGGCGAAGAAGAGATTGGCCACGCGCTTGGTCTCTAGGTGCGGGTAGAGTTGGGTCGGCGGGGCGTAATCGTATTCGACTGCGTAGGCCGGGCGCAGGATCTCGGCCCGTTCGAAGCCGGGCAGGGAGCGCACGATCTGGGGTTGCAGGGTCTCCGGCAGGCTCATCGACAGGCCGTTGAGATAAAACTCGAGGGTGCGCCGCCCCTCTGGCTCGACGAAAACTTGGTGCCGTTCCTTGTCGGCAAAGCGCGCGATTTTATCCTCTATGGAGGGGCAGTAGCGCGGGCCGATGCCCTCGATGCGCCCGCTGTACATGGCCGAGCGCGCTAGGTTGTCTTGGACGAGTTCGTGGGTGTGGGCGTTGGTGTAGGTGATCCAGCAGGGCATTTGCGGCTGAGTGATCTTTTGCACCGCATAGGAAAAGGGGCGCGGCGGGTCGTCGCCGGGCTGTTCTTCGAACGCGGCAAAGTCGAGGGTGCGGCCATTGACGCGCGGTGGGGTGCCGGTTTTGAGGCGGCCGGTTTCAAAGCCGAGCGCGACCAAGCCCTCGGCGGCTTTTTCAGCGGCGGTCTCGCCGGCGCGCCCTGCGCTATAGGAGAAATCGCCGACGTGAATTTTGCCGCGAAGGAAAGTGCCGGTCGTGAGGATGACGGTGCGGCTGCGGTAGGCGATGCCGCCCTTGATGCCGATGCCTTGGACGACCCCATTCTCGATCAGCAAGCTCTCCATCAGGCCCTGGCGGATGTCGAGATGCTCCTGCTGTTCGCAGGTGTATTTCAATTCAAATTGGTAGTCCTTTTTGTCGGCTTGGGCTCGCGAGGCGCGCACGGCTGGTCCGCGCGAGGTGTTGAGGCGGCGGAATTGGATGCCGGTGCGGTCGGTGTTGACAGCCATCTGGCCGCCGAGCGCGTCGATTTCCTTGACGATGTGCCCCTTGCCGATCCCGCCGATCGCTGGGTTGCAGGATAGCTGGCCAATGGTGTCCAAGTTCATGGTCAGGAGCAGGGTCTCGGCTCCCATGCGCGCCGCAGCGAGTGCGGCTTCGGTGCCGGCGTGGCCGCCGCCGACGACGATGACTTGGTATGCTTTGTCGTAGAAAATCACGATTGTTTATACGCGGCGAGGATGCGGTCGCCTTCCTCTTCGGTTTCGCGCAAGAGCGCTGGTAGCACGTCTTCGGGGATGCCGGCACGCTCTTGCTTTGCGGACCAGTGCCATTGCTCCAAATAGGCGTCGGTGCCTACTAGGCCCTCCTGCATGGCGATGCGGTCGATCGCGAGTTGGAAGCGGCCGGGTAGAGTGTGCGAACTCGGCCGGCGGCCGACAAAGAGCTTGATTTGCACGGGAATGTCGCGCCAGTAGAGGATCTGGTATTGAATCATGAGTCGAGTTCCTGGCGAAAAGCGCGGATGTGGTCCGGCGTGGTGCCGCAGCAGCCGCCGATGATCTGGACGCCGGCAGCCGCTAAGTCTGGGATGTACGCGGCCATTTCCCCGGGGTTTTGCGAGTAGATGGTGCGGAGGGCGCTGTTGAGCTGCGGCATCCCAGCGTTGGGATAGGTCATCAGCTTCTTGACGAGGCCGCGCTCCTGCATGGCGGCCTTAAACTGCTCAACGCCGTGAAGGGCGTATGGCATGCCGGTGTGCTCGCTACGCCGGGTTTCAGCGCCGCAGTTGACCCCGACGAGATGGACGTGGTCGAGGAGGTTGTCGCCGCCGGAGTATTGGCCCGAGGCGAGTATGTCCAACAGATCGGCGGCTGAGTGCCCCCAATCGGTGCGATAGACGACCTGCTTGCTTTTGCGGTCTTGCGTGTATTTGAGCGCGAGGTTGATGGCAATGGGCAGGCCGGTCTGGCGGGCGATGTCGCAGACCATGGCCGCTTCGACGGCTGAAAACTGAGTCTCAACGGAGAAAAAATCGACTCCGCCTTCGTAGAGCGCGTCGATGATGCGTTGATGCGCGGCGCGAACCTTGTCGTTGGCAATGCCGAAATCCGTGCTGCCGGCGTCGGCTTCGATGGCCCCGGGGGAGGGACCGATGGAGCCGGCGATGAAGACGTCCCGCTCGCTGTGCTCCCGGGCGCGCTGTGCCAACTCGGCCCCGCGCCGGGCTAGCGAACCGGCTTGGGTCGGGTCTTTGTCGGCCATGGCGAGGTGTAACTCAGAGGCGACAAAGGTGTTGGTGCCAATGCAGTCGGCACCTGCGGCGATGTATTCGGCGTGAATAGCGACGACCGCCTCTGGATGGCTTTCGTTGGCAAGGGTGGAGTTGGTCAGTTCGATTTGGCGGGCGAAAAGCTCGGAGCCAAAACCGCCGTCGTACAAGAGGGGGCGTGGGTCGTCGAGGCGCTGGAGGAAAGGGGACACAGATTTATCTCCGTCTATGACAGGGTGTCGGCGCGGGAGTCGTTTAACAGCCATTCGAGCAAGCGCTGGCCAAAGTCCGGCGCAAAATGCGGTACGTGCGCGCCTTGCTCTATGGTCCACAGCTCGATGGTGACATCGTGGCGGCAGCCCGTGCGGTAGCGGGTGCGGACGGTCTCGGGACCGTCGAGTTTTTGGTCGAGGTCGAGCGGGGGCAGGGTTTCTGGATCGGTGAGGTCGCAGCGGGCGAGTGCCGCCCAGCGCAGCGCGACTTCTTCTGCGCCTGCGTACTCCTGCTCGCCCGTGCTGCCGTCATAGGCTACGACCTTGTCGGCTGTGCCGTGGATTTGCAGCACTGATACCGGGGATGCGAAGGCACAACGGGAGGGGTCGCTAAAAGAAGTGCCAGCGAGGCTGGCAATGGCGGTTAGCCCTGGGATGCCTTCGCAGGCGAGTCGGTAGGACATGAAGCCGCCGTTGGAGTGCCCGAGGACGAAGATGCGCTCTACGGCGATATGCGTGGCAGCTTCTTCGAGTAGCGCGGAAAGGTATTTCACGTCATCGACTTGGGTGTTGTGGAGGTCGCAGCAGAAGTCGGTGGCGTTCCAGAAGCGATTGCCATCGGGGTCGTGGGTGCCGTTGGCCATAATGAGGGCGAAGCGATCGTCATTCACCCGCTTTGAGAGGCCAAAATAGCGGTCGTGCTCGGCCAAATGACTGGTGAAGCCGTGCAGGCTGAGTACGAGTGGAATGGGCGTCTCGGAGTCGTGATCGGCTGGGAGGACCAAGAAAGCTGGGCGTTGGCCGCCTAACGTGTGGACGGTATGCTCCTTACTCAGGTCGGTGACTAGTTCAGTATGAGATATTTTTTCGCTGCAGGCGATGAGGGTCAACGACAGCAGAGCAGCAAAGGTATAGATTTTATTGTTCCGCATATTGACCCTCCTTTCCGTTGGCGATCTACGGGGCCGACGGCAACAAAGCCCGCCCTGATTCAGTTTTTAATCTACGGGATAAGGCCAATAATGACCAACGGACTAGGCGGCGAGTTCACCTTTGCGATAGGCGCGCAGGAAGGCGGCGCAGTACTCGTCTCGGCCCAGTAGCATATCCTCAGCTAGTTGGTAAGGACGGGTTTGGCGATCGGTGGCAAATAGATTGGCTAGCGAGGTGGTAGTCGGGTCCATGATCGCGCTATCGGCACCGGCTTCGACGGCCAACAGCAGGAAGACATCGTTGATCAAGTGGCGGCAGGGCAGGCCGAAGGAGACGTTGGAGAAGCCGCCGGTGATGTGGACGTCGGCACCCAACTCGTCGCGCAGTTGGCGGATGGCGTCAAAAGCGTGGTGGCCGAATTGCGCATCAACCGAGATGGGGAAGATCAGGGGGTCGATGTACAAGTCGGCGAGCGGCAGCTCCAAGGCGAGGGCCTTATCTACCATTTGCCGGGCGTGATCGATCCGTTCTTGCGCACTTTGCGGCATACCAGACTCGCCCGCCGCGGTGATGATGACTTGGGCGTTGTACCGTTTGGCCAGCTCTAGGGCTTCGGGCCGCTCTAAAGACGCGGAGTTGAGCAGCAGGCGTTGGGGGTGGTCGGCTCCGGCTTTGAGGCCGACGGCGAGGGTGTCTATCTGGGAGGAGTCGATGGCTAGGGGCGTCTGCGACATGGCCGATACCGTCTGCACCAGCCAGCGCATGGCCTCTTGTTGGTCTGCGGGCTTGATCGAGATCTCATCGACATTGAGGTCGAGGAAGTTGGTGCCGGCCGCTTCTTGACGCTGTACTTGGCGGCTCAGGTAGTCGAGCCCGTCCGCGTTGCCGAGCATGGCTTGTTGCACGGCGATCTTGAGGTGTTTGACGCGGCCTTCCTCGTAGTCTTGGGTTGTTTTGACTGCCTCGGGAATCTGGAGGAAGCGGCGCTTGTTATTGGCGTCGCGGAAGCGCACTGATTCGACGCCTTGGGGGTCTGGGCCGATGAGCTTGCCTTTGCGCAAGACGACGCGGGTGGTGTGGATATTTTCGCCGATGACGACGAAGGGACGGTCCGTACCGGGGATGTTCATTGGGATTCCGTGTTTGTTTGTAAGTGAATGGGTGATTAAGACGGGCGTTGTTGCACGAAGCGGTGATGGGTCACAAACTTAAAAAAGTAGGAGTTTGTGTTCGTACTCACAACCCCAACTAGCACGTCGCGAATCTTCTATTCCGGGGTAAAAGTTACTTCGAGCTTGATGCCGTCAGGGTCGAAGAAGAAAGTCGCGTAGTATCCCTCGCCGTACTCTGGACAGTCGATAGGTGGGTCTTCGACATCTACGAGCTCTAGGGTCTTGATCACTTCTTCGTAGATTCTTTCAACCTCTGCCCGTGAATCCACGGAAAAGGCGAGATGGTGCAGTCCCGGCTTTCCCCGCTCGTGGCGGCCTGCTTCCGTAGTGCGGCCAATCAGCAAAATCATCCCATCCTTCTCGAATCGCAATCTGTCGACCACGCCCTGCTCTGTAAGTCGCGGGGATAACTCTCGGAATCCAAGTCCCGCTAGCAAGGGCGAGTAGAATCTCGTCGCAGTATCTAGATCGGAGACTGATAACCGGATGTGATGGATGGCTGCCATCTATTCTTCGATGTTCGTCATTTGATGGTTTGTGCTATGTCGTGCCTGCAAGAGGCTCACTGTTTATTATATTGAGTAGGTGCCTGTCTTCGCTGCAGATTGCTCAGTTCAGCAAAGGCACCTTCTGTATCTAAGTGTGCGAGCCAGAAAGTTTGCAATGCCTCAGTTGAGGCACTGAGGATAATGTTGTCTCTACCAAGCTCTTCATGTCGAATTGCATCAGGATTTTTCTCAAGCAGCTCTTGCAACCAGTCTGAACTAGGAAAACGTATCTGTAGTGTTGGCTCAATTTGCTTGACGTATGCAAAGGAATGGACGGGCAGGACATGCAGTTGGTAGAAAATCCCTCCTTGCTCATCTAGCTCTGTGGGAAAAAAATCCAAAAACATTTTTCCTTTGATTTCCAAAAGATGAGCCGCAAGAATGCTCTGTTCACCTTCATCCTCATAAACAACGCACTTATACCGTTGCTCGCCCTGTTGCGAGAATTCCCATATCTCTTTCGAGTCTTCCTCTGCCCACTGGCCAATGAGACGTGCATCAAAGATCACGTTTTCATCGGTATATAATGGGTGCAGAGATTGGACTATACATCCAGATAGTAAGAACAAAACCCCGAACGGGAAGACCAATAGTTTCAAACGCTGCATGATTCATCCTCCTTATGCGCATTGAGAATGACTACTGACAACCACATCGAGATCGCATTAAGACAATTTTTCAGTGAGTGTCTGGGAGTGTTCAATCATATAGAACCCCTAGAAGCCTACAAAATATACTATCTATCTCAATAACAGACGAAGGAGCTATTCTTTTCGGGGCTAATCCCTCGCTGCTTGCGGTACCCTTGGGCTACTAACTCGATACACTGCTGCTTGCGGCGGCAGTTCATTTTTGCACGTTATTACGCATCTGGCGGGGTGCCAAGACAATTTCCTAATCTTTAGTTCAAGTGGACTACGAAGCTGCTATGGGAATGAGACGGATGCGTGGATGGATCGCCGGCATTGGGCTTGTAAGCCTGGTCTTGGGCGTAGGGTGTGAGCCGGAAGCAGAGATCGAAACGGCGACGGCCGAGGTGCAATTCGTCGATGTGACCGAGGCCGTTGGTCTCGATTTTCGCCAGGTCTCCGGCAGCGCAGAGCAGCACTATATTCTCGAATCGATGTCGTCGGGTGCCGCCTTTTTCGACTACGATGGCGATGGGTATCTCGATCTATTCTTGGTCAATAGCACGCAGGTGGAGGCCGATTCTTCGAATCCCACCAATCGGTTCTACCGCAATACCGAAGGTGCCAGTGGGCGCGTCTTTGAGGACAAAACCGACGAGACTGGCCTGCGGCGAACGGGTTGGGGTATGGGGTGCGCGGTGGGGGATTACGACAACGACGGCGATATAGATCTGTACGTCACCTATTGGGGTCCCAATGTGTTCTATCGCAACGACGGGGGAAGGTTTGCCGAGGTCGAACTGGGCGTAGAGGACAGCGGTTGGGGAACCAGCGCGGCGTTTGGAGATGTGGATGGGGACGGATTCCTAGACCTGTACGTCGCGAACTATTTGGTTTTCGACTTGGAAAACCCGCCCGGCGGCGGTCAACTTTGTAGTGGCTTCAAAGGGCTGGACGTCTACTGCGGTCCGCACGGCATGGTGCCCCAAGCCAATGTGCTCTACCGCAACGAAGGCGGCGTTGGCTTTGCGGATATGAGCCGGACGACGGGGATTGACGCAGACAGGCAGGCGTCCTTGGGGGTGGTCTTCTTCGACGGCGACAACGACGGCGACCAAGATCTCTATGTGGCCAACGACGGCTACCCCAACCTGCTCTATCGCAACGACGGCAATTGGCAATTGGCGGAAGTGGCGGCCTTTGCCGGGGCGGCCTACAGCGAGGACGGGCGGGCGCAGGCCGGCATGGGCGCGGCGGCTGGCGACTACGACAACGACGGCGATCTGGACCTGTACATGACTCACTTTTCGGACGACGTCAACACACTGTACCAGAACCAGGGGAACGGCAACTTCGTCGATTTTACGGCGGCAGTGGGGTTAGGTGGTGAGGTGCGGCCCTTCCTAGGCTGGAGCACGGGCTTTTTCGACTACGACAACGATGGTTGGCTAGACCTTTTCGCAGTCAACGGGCACATCTACCCCCAGGTCGCCCAGCATCCCTCGGGGCTGCGCTACGCCCAGCGCAACCTACTCTATCAGAATGTGGGCGGGACGTTTGTCGAAGTAGGGACTATGGTTGGGCCGGGCTTTGCCAAAGAAAAGGTCAGTCGCGGCGGGGCGCTGGGCGACTACGACAATGACGGCGATCTGGACCTGCTGGTCGTGAACCTGAACGACGCGCCGACTCTTTTGCACAATCGCGGCGGGAGCCGCAGCAATTGGCTGGGGCTCGAACTGGTGGGCACGGAGAGCAATCGCGACGCACAGGGGGCGAAGGTTGTGCTCTTCGCGGATAACGGACAGCAGCAGATGCGGGAAGTACAGCGCGGGGTCGGGTACTTATCGCAAAGCGACGGCCGGGTGCTCTTCGGGTTGGGGGTAGCCGAGGAGGTGGAGAGCGTAGAGATCCGTTGGCCCAGGGGTCGGGTGAAGGTATTGGAGCGACCGGAGACTCGGCGCTACTTGGTGGTACAGGAGGGAGAAGAGGGCATAGTTTCTAGTTATGTCGAGCCGGCGGATACCGAGGGCTTGGTCACAGGTGAACAGCCAGTCCAAATGGACAGCCGGCCGACGGCCACTCGCTACGCGGCAAGGGACGACCAGACGGCTGCAGACCACTATAAAGCGGGCGTAGAACTCTATAGACAGGGGCGCTACGAGGAGGCGATTGACGCTTTGAGATCGTCCATCCACATGCAGCCGGATGATCGCAAAACCTACTATTCCTTGGGCATTGCGCTCTATTCAGGGCTAGGTCGGGCCGAGGAAGCTGCGGCGATCTTGGAGGAGGTGGTAACCCGCGATTCGTCGTGGGAGCAGGTCTATCCGCTTTTGGGAGCGGTCTATATGGATCTCAATCGCAAAGACAGGGCCATTCAGCTCCTCGAGCGCGCTGTGGTATTGGAACCTACATGGGAAAACTACAACCGACTGGGACTGGCCCAGCTCCGCAGCGAAAATCTGACAGCGGCGAGCTCGGCGTTCGAGCACGCAGTGCGCCAAGCACCGTGGCATCCGCATCCACATCTGAACCTAGCTCGTATCTATGAGCGACAAGGAAGGGAACAGGCAGCCGCGCGGCAGCGGCAAATTTTCGCGCAGTTGCGGCCTGTGCAAGACCAAGTGCAGCGCCATCTGGAGAACTTAGCCGCCTTCCCAGGCGATGTCGAATCTCGCCATCTACTGGGCGAAGCCTACGTGGCACAGGGTCGCATCGAGGAGGCTCTCGCTGCTTTTCGTCAGGTCATCGCCATCGATTCCAGCTATGCGTCAGCCCATTATGGCGTAGGGGCTGCGCTACACTACAAGAATGATTTAAAAGCCGCGATTGCGGCCTATGAACGAGCCTGTGAGTTGCAGCCGGATCTGGTGGGGCCATTTGCCGATCTAGGCCAGGCTTACCACCAGCTCCGCGACTATGAACAAGCTATCGCCGCCTATCGTCGGGCTCTGGCGCTGCAGCCGGATCAGCAGGCAGTGCGAACCAAACTAGGTATGGCCTACGCCCAGCAGGGCGACTTGGCGCAGGCCGTGGAAGCCTTCAAAGCGGTCCTGAACGTCGATTCCACCTTGGTCGAGGCCCGCGACGCACTGGCACAGGTGTATGCCGCACAGGGTCTGTACGCAGCGGCCATTCGCGAATGGGAGGCCGTGCTGCGGCTGGATCCTCGCTATCCCCGAGCGGCGAGTCAGTTGCGCTTGGCCCGCGAGAAGCTGGCTGAAAAGTAAACTACGCAAAAGCCCCCGTCTCGCAGACAGCAGCGAAACGGGGGCTTGAATACGAACTAGAAGCTAAAGATGGGTTTAGCGGCCCAAGCTACTCTTGAGCTGGCCCCAACTGGTTGCTTCGACGCCCGTCTCTGCCGCCGAAAAGTCGATTCCCTCTTCGAGCGGAGCGAGGACAAAGTCGTTGAGCGCAATATTGCTGCTCTCCGGGGTGGTACCCCAGAAACCCTGATAGGCGTGGTCGGACTGAGGCGCGTCAATATCGCCGTTGTTGATCGAGATGTGGATGATATCTTCCTCTTCGAGGTCGTAAATCTCGATATTCTCGGGCGTGGCACCTTCCCGGGGAATCTCGGCAATCGGCGTAATACCTAGTTCGTAGTAATAGGTACTTTCGCCAAACTGATCGCCATCGAAAGACCAGCCGTACGAAGTAAAGTCACCCCCGTCCGAAAGCCAAGCTAGGTTGCCGATGGGCTCGAGCGACTGATAGACGCCTTCAATCGGCGGCACGACCCATTTATAAGCAATCCGGTTCACCGGCTCGTCGGAGAGGTTCTGCTCGTCGGCCGCTAGGTGGGTGGGGTTGACTTCCACCTCCCAGTTGTCGTCGTCCCAATGGCGGGCCGGATCTTCGCGGTCGGTATTGTGGATGTTGTCAAAGACTTGGTTGGCGAAGTAGAGCTTGTTGAAATTTTCGTTCCAACCGAGGATATGCAGCGGGTTGAAGTCGCTGAGATCGAGTTCGCCGCGACCCGCCTCGTGGAACTGAGCTGGGTCGTAGAGCTTGTCGCTGCGGATCACATAGGGTTTATCCGGAACGACACTCCAGTCCGAAAGGTCGCCGTCTATGGTCGGCACAGCGTTATCGGGGAACTGAAAGAGAAAGAAGAGCTCACCCGGCGGGTTGTGGGCGCTAGTGAGCCCAGCTGATACTAAAAGGACCATCAGTCCCTTTGCGATTTTTTGCATGTCGAGAAAACCTCCTCAGAATATCAGTATATCGGTCATAGGACCAGATTTGAGTAGAGAAATACATCGCTGAGAAAATCGCCTGTCGAACAAACCTCCTTTCAACGACCGGCACGTGGAAAGTTTGGCTATACCCTACGACAAACGCAAAAAAATATCAAACAAATCACGCGTACGCAACTAGTTAATACGCCACCGCGAGGAACCCCATTTTTCTTTCCCCTTGCTCGACATCGAGGGATAGTTCATATAGGTAGAGCCCCGGCGGTACTCGCTGGCCACTGGCGTCGGTACCATCCCACTCTTGGCTGAATTGCCCGCTGCGAGACCGCGTTGGGGGCAATGCGGCCACCACTTGCCCGGCTAGATTGTAAATGTGCACGGAGACTGTGCGATCTGCTACCACCTCGCGCAAATTGTAGGCGATGGTTAGCGTCTCGTTG
Source organism: Candidatus Latescibacterota bacterium (assembly GCA_965116455.1). GTDB lineage: Bacteria > Latescibacterota > UBA2968 > UBA8231 > UBA8231. The sequence continues at coordinate 439,644 of OZ220690.1, forward strand.
AGGCCGTCGCCATTGGGCGTAAACGGATTGGGGCCGACTTCTACATTGACCAGCAGATTGCCGCCCACGGGAGTTTTCACGGCGAGCACATCACCGGAAAAACGGAAGGTGGCATTGCCGGGCCGGACCTGCTGGCGGATCTGATCGGGGTCTTCGCTGTTGAAAACCCAGCTACTAAATTCGGTGCCGAAGCGCAGCACAGGTGCGTTGAAGGTCACCTCCAACTGCTTGAAGCTGTCCTCTTCGCCCTTCACCTCTGGAAATTGGACCACGATCCGGTCATCGAGGATCTCGTAGGGGAAAAGATCGGGATCCACTACGGTGCCGTCGAGGACGACCGCCTCGATAGTATCGACTCGGGCGTGGGTGAGAATTTCTAGGCGGTTGAAGCCGATGTTGTCCGCGGCAAAGGAGGGCAGCACCACATAGGTGAAGGTAGTAGGCTCGAAGGAGTCCACTTCGATGGGCCAAATTTCGCCGACCACTTCTTGGGCTGCAGGTGCCTCACCCAACTGTAGTGAGAGCTGATCCAGCCGGGGGCCGGCAAAGGGGTCAGAAAAGAACTTGATGGCGATCTGGATATAGCGGCTGGGCCCTGGCGAGAGCAGGGGCGTGCCGTCCTGCCAGGCTTCAGCGGGCAAAGTCTCGTCGCGCAAACCGGCTGCAAAATCGTAGGGTGGCGACCAGAAACTCCAATTTTCAGTATCGTACTTGGTGGGCAGGCGGGACAGCGCGTCGATCTTTAAGTACTCCTTCAGGGTAATTTGGTCCAGATCGCCGTTGTTGTTGGGGGCGAAGTAGAGCTTGGGGTCGGGGGTGTGCCCGGTGCGGGTGCGGATCTCCGCTCGTGCGCCCTCGGGCAACTCGCCACTCCAGCGGATTTGCCCCCAGCTAATCGGGCGGTCGAAGTCCAAGATCTGGGTAATGTAAGTCATCTCTTCGACGAAACCCTCGCCGTAGACTTCAAACTCGGCGAGTTCCCAGTTGCGCAGGGGAAAGGCTTGGAAGGTGAGAAAGCGGATGGATTGCCTCTTGAAGCGCAGATCCGTCACCACGTCGAGGTTTTCGCGGGTGGAGTGCAGCACAGTCAGCAAGGGGTCGTTCTTTTTGATCCAGCGCCTGCCGGGCGTGCGCCCGCACGCTCCGTCTTGGAAGGGCAGCGAAGCGTCGCCCACGCGAATATCAAACCAGCCCACGAAATTATCGGCGAAGCTGTCTGCGCCAAAGGACTCAAGGGTCGGTTTGGGCTCGGCAAAATTTTCGATCAGTAGGCGGTCTTCCTCTTGGCTGAGGCGCGGATAGAAGCGAATGCGGTTGACCGGCACATTGGCACCGAAATCGAATATGATGACATCGAGGAAAGGACGCCCTTTGCCGATGCCCGGTGCTTTGTTGGGGTCTTGCGTAAAGGGGCGAAACTGGGCGGATACGGGATTGGCGTCGAGCATGAGCTTGTTGAGAGGGGCGTTATTGCCGGCGAAGAGACAATTGTACGCCGAATTCCCACCGCCGTAGGATACACTGACCTCCCCTCCGGTGAAATTCAGGGGAACTTTGTCCGACGCGGCGCTTAGATCGGTCAGGGCCAAATTTTCGAGCGGATCGATGAAGCGAGGGCGGATGGAGAGGTCGGAGAAATCGACGAGGGTGTCTCCACCTGTCTCTTGCGGGGCCGTGCCCACAGCGACGCTCTTGAGCAATTCGCCGTTGGCGTCATAGACCAGATAGGCACCCACTTCGGCTTGGCTGCGGGCGTCCTGCCAGGACGCGTTGTCCACGCCGCCTAGATGGTATTCGGTACGGGCGTTTACCTGAGCAGCGGCGAATAGGATCGCGCAGACGAAGAAAGACAAAAACCTAGGCATGGCTCATCCTTCCTTGAAATGGGGGACGAGATTTTATATATATAAGCAAAATAAAGCGATATTGACTCGATTCCAAAAGTCATTTCGCAAGCACTGGCTGCCAAAAGCCGCCGCCGTCTCGGTTACATTGGAGTGTTGCCATGCGTGTATCGGACTATTCTTCGCGCATTTTCGCCCTAGCATCGGGGTTGCTAACGGTCGTTTGCGTCCCCGTTTTCGCCTTCGAAACCGTTACCTTGGGGGAGGGCGGTGAGTTGGATTGGCGGGGCGAAGGCAGTTCTGCGGTGGAGACCATCGACGCCGAATACCTCGCCCCCCTCGATCCCAACAACCCTGGGGCCCCTCCCGAACTGCTGACCGGCAATGCACCCGGTGATCTCGTCGAATTCGACAGCGCCGATTTTCCCCGTGGTATCTTTCCCCTGCGCATAGAAGAAGGCGAAAACGTCGCCAACAATACGATGGCGCGGGGCGGTAACATAGACGCTCCCAACGTCTTTGACTTCGGCCGCGACGTCAGCGTCGCTAGTGGCAGTATATTTGATCGCAACGACCTCCTGCTGTCCTTGCAGGAGTTGCTCACTAGCGAGGATGGTGGTGAAAAGCAGGCGTTTGAGCGCAAGAATTTCAACGCTCTGGGCACGCTGGTAATCCTCAATTTGGGGGGGCGTTTTGGCGTCAATCGCATCCGCTTCTACCCGCGCAATACCGTGCATAAATCTCCAACTGCGCCCTTTCACAACGACTTTTTGCGGGCCTTCGAGCTTTTCACTAACGACGGGATCAGCCAGACCAACGACGGCAGTTTGATCTGGGATCCACTGCTGTTGCACACCGACAACGAAAATCCCATCGTCGATGTGATCATAGACCCGCCCAGTTATGTCCAGTTTGTGCGCCTGCGAGCCACCTCTACGGTCAACTTCGAGATCGACGAATTCGAGGTGTACGGCACGGGATTCCTCTCCGAAGCCCAGTACCTTTCGGATATATTTGACGCCGGCCAGCCCGCGCTCTGGGGCGATATGCGGTGGGTAGAAGAAGTCGTCGGTCTTGAGGTGTTTTCCCGTCTGCAAATCCGCACCCGCACGGCTAACGACGCCACGCCTTTTGTCTTCACGCGGCTGTTATCGGGTAAGCGCGACGCCGAGGAGATTTCGTTCTCTTTGGAGGATCCGACCCGGGAAATGGAACTAGCCGAGTACGAAACGCTGCCCAAGGACGATGCCCTTGGCCGCCAGTGGAGCCCCGGGCCTATCAAGGACGATCTGATCAACTGGAATCCGTTCAGCACACCCTACCCTGCGAGTGCGGCCAACGGCCCTGGGATTCCAATCGCCTCTCCCAGTCCGAACCGTTACTTCCAGTTTCGAGTCTCTTTTCAGAGCGATGATCTAGAGGCAGCCCGGGGGCTGAAATCCCTGAGTTTTGATGTGCTGACGCCGCCCTTTGCCGACGAAGTCATCGGCGAGATTTTCCCACGCGAGGTTCGGATAGCTGAAAACACGACCTTCACGTACGCCGTGCGCCCGGTCTTGGAGACGGCCAACCTGCGCGGTTTTGACACCATAGAGATATTCACTCCTACCCGAGTAGAGAGCATAGACCGCCTAGAGTTGGTGGATGGAACCGGACAACTCGTCGCCGAGCGCGTCTTTGCCGGGCTTGAGGACACGACTAGCGTTGACGGACTCCAGATTCTAGCGGTGGATGACGACAAATTCTCGGTGCGGATTCCCTTCCTGCAAGCAGGCAACGCACTAATAAAAATCTACTTTCAGACCGAGGTGCTGACTTATAGCACCAACTTTACCGCGGCGGTTCGGCTTTCCGACGAAGAGGGGAGTATATCTCAGGCTATCGTTTCGGGCGATGCCGCAACACTGGCCGCAGACGACGATGCCGATCTATCTGGCACCACGGTATTGAGTCCCTCGATGCTGCGCGGAGACCGTTTGCTAGACAGGATGGAGATCGCGCCCGCGATCTTCACCCCCAACGGAGATCAGATCAACGATGTGGCCAGAGTGTACTATAACTTGCTCGCTTTGGACGTCGCACGCCCGGTAGAGATCGCCGTTTACGACCTGAGCGGCCGGCTAATCCGCATTATCCACGACGCCCCCGAACGCAACGGACGCTACGAAGACAAGACGTGGGACGGACTCAATGACCAAGGGCAGCTAGTCCCGCCGGGGCTCTATATCGTGCGATTGGCGATAGAAGGGGATGCCCAACAAGACGGTCAGTCCCGGCTAGTAGGCGTGGCGTATTGAACGCGGATTCTATCGCTGTCCGAGTATTTTCTGCACCAGTTCTAAATTCTTTTCTACTTCTGCCTTCGCTTTGTCCTGTAAACGCCGTTTCCGCTTGAGTTGGTCGTATTCAGCAAAGTGCTCCTGCGCTTCCTCTGCTCTGCCGAGGCGTTCGTAAAGATTGCCTAGACAGGCGTGTACTTGGGGATCTTGCGGCGCGAGTTCGGCAATTTTCTCGAAGAAAGTTAAGGATTCAGCATAGCGGTTCTGTCGAGCCAAGAGTAGCCCCATGCTCCAATAGCCTTGGACGCGATTTGGATCTAGGTCGATAGCCTGGCGCAAAAGGGCCTCGGCCCTCTGGGTCTGGAGCGTCGGCGCTAGGAGCGCGGTCGTTTGTCCTGCGGTTGCTTCCTCGACGAGCAGATCGGCTAAGCGGATGTGGTACTCGGGTTCGGTAGGGGCTTGCTCCAGCAGGGTGCGGTACTCAGCGGTAGCGGCCTGCAACTGGCCTTCTGTTTCGTAGAGCCGGGCCAACTGGTAGCGCACCACGGTGGAGTCGGGGCGTAGCGCTAGGGTGCGGCGATAGGCATCGGCTGCTTGGCCGAGTTGGCCCGCCATGGCGTGGGCATAGCCGATTCGGCCGTGGATGGCCGCCCAGTTGGGACGCTTTTCGGCGACCTGCTCGTAGGTGGCGATGGCGTCCTCGTAGTGGCGCATGTGCAACAGGGCATTGCCGAGGAAGTAGCGGACTCGGTCTCCTTCGGGGTAGAACTTCAGGTATTTTCTGTAGAGATCAACGGCCTTGTGGTACTCCTTTTCGTCCACATAGAGGGCCGCTAGGCGCAAGAGTGCGTCGTCGTGGTCGGGGAGTTGGTTGAGGACCCACCTGTATTCGCGCATGGCATTGGCCGGCATACCGTTGCGCTCGTACGCATAGCCCAGCCAGAAGTGCTGCTGAGGTTCGCCCTCCACGTCCATAGCCCCGGCACCGACATTGGCCATGAGCAACAGCAGGGGCAAAGCCACTAGGGCCTTCCTGCGGTACTGTGCTTCTTTCCACAGGGAATACATCCCAAAACCGGCGTAGAGTAAAAGCAAGGGCACGACGGGTAGCCGATAGCGCGCGGTAACGAAGAAGAGCACCACTGAGACCATGTACGTCAGCGTGAATAGCAAGAAGAGATGCCCCTGCTCGGTCTTGCCCGCCGAGGTGCGCGCAAAAAGCACTAGACCTAAGAGGGCGAACGGGGCTACTAATCCGAAGGGGAAGGCCACGCCCTTTTTCCACAAGAGGGCGGTCAAAAGCACTGAATCGCGGCGGGCAAAATATGGATCGATGTTGCGCTTTATTTCGTCGCCGTGCCAAAACAGGTAGAGCTTGTAGAGCTGTAGCCACGCATAGTCGAGCGGATTGTCGGTGGCGAAATCCCAAGCACGGGCAAAGAAGAAACGGGATTTAGCCGATGGGCGTTCAATATCGGCTTCGCGTTCGGGCATTTCCGCTAGCGCTAGCCAATCCCTGCCAGGGCGGATATCGACTGTGCGCTGGTAGTCGGGGTTGTTGCCAATATAGAAATTGATGCCGGCGTTGTGCGAGATGAGTACCCAGTCGTCGCCGATCAGGTAATTGCGCAACGCAACCGGGGCAATGACCAGCGCGATGCCGAGGAGCAACAAGGCTCCTCGCTGGACAAAGTTCCCTTGGGAAAACCAGAGCCAAGCGAGCAATACCGGCGCGAAAAGAAGAATATTGGACACCGCTAAGGCGGCCAGACCCAGTGCAAGACCGGCGATCAGCCACGGCCAGCGCTGCTTTAGAGGAGCGGTGAGTAGCAAGAGAAGCAGAGCCAAGTTGAGGAGGAGGGCCGGGATGGTGGGTAGTAGTTCGCCACCAAAATAAATCAGCGGACCATAGAAAGCGGCAGCCAGCCCTGCGCCGAGCGCCACAACCGGGGGAAAGAGACGGAGACCGAGCAGATAGGTACACCCACAGACGAGCGCACCGAATAGGGCTTGAAGCAAGCGGGGCAGGTAGTAATTTTCGCCGCTTACAGAGAAGAGCAGGCCGAGCAGATAGGGATAGAGCGGCGGTTGCCAAAAGGGCGTCGGTCGTCCAGCCCAAGAGACCTCGCTGAGGTAGCGGGCGTCATCGACATAGGTCCGGGCATCGACGACCGGAACGGAGAAAAGCGGGCTGGTGGAGAGTTCGCTCAGGTAAAAGAGACGCAGGCCCAAGGACAACAGGACAATGAGGGCACAGGTCCAAAGTTCGCGGCGACCGATCTGAAAGCCCAAGGCCATAAGGCCGAAGTTATTGCAGGCCAGCGTAAACGGCGATGAAGCTTTCGGTGATGGTTTCCGATTCGTCTTCCTTGGGGTTGCGGCGGTCTATCCGCATGCCCATCTGCGTGGTGAGCTTGTACCCCAGATAATCGGACATATTAGTGAACTGGGCGGCCCCGACGACGCTATTGAAGTCGTTGAGGTCTCGCTCGAAATCGTTGACAAAGGTCAACTCCAAGCCGAGTTGCAGGGTCGTGTGCTGGAGCATGGGGAATCCCAGCAGGAAACCGCCGATCTCAGCAAGTTCGGTCCGTTTTTCCAGCGAAAGTAAGTCGATGGTCTGTTTGCGGTACTCGCTCTTCCAGCGCGGCTCAACCCAGAATCGGCCTAGGTCGAGGCGGTAGCTCACCTTGTTGATGACGCCAAAGAAAAAGTCGCGCTGGCGCAGGCCCAAGGGAGCGCGTTGGTCCTCGTCGAGGCGCTGGTGATACGTATCGTATTTGAGGAAGTTTTTGGCGATGAAGCCTCCCCGCTGATAGTCGTGGCCCAGCCACAGAGCGTTGATATAGGTGTCGGGAGCGATGAGGGGGTCCTCGATTTTGGTGGACTCGCCGGTGCGGATGTTGGCGTTAGGTAACCACTGCTGGAGGTCGTCGGGAATGTCGTCCTCGACTGACTTGAGCATCTCAAAGAAGCGAAAGCGCCCCCAGTTAGGCGTGGACTTGTCGAGGGTGAAAAGCACGTAGTCAACGCGGTTTTTTTGATTTGAAGAGATGAGGTCCTCGCGCAGAACCCCGGCCATCAGCCGGACCTCTGGCGTCAGGTGTATACCGCCATATACGTTGAATCCTCGATGGTCCTTCTTGTAGGGATAGTCGGGTGCCTCGTCGTTTTCAAAGCGGTCAATCCAGACGTTGTTGTTGAGGTCGATGCCGAAGAGAAACTCAGGACGGTCGACATTGTGGCGCATGAAAGGCTCTTCGTAGTCGGGTACGGAGTTGGAGAGGAAGCGATTGTCGTTTTGGTTGAAGTCGGAAATGAAGTCGTTGTTCTCGTCCCAGCCGGGATAGACTTCTTGGTCGCCGGCACGCCAGTCCTTGCGCACGGTGTCGGGGTAGCGGTCTTGGTCGTCGTTGTCCTCGACCAATTCGACTACGTGGACGCGCTCGTCCTCGTAGTCAATAAAGCCAGAGCTCAGCGTGGTGAAGGTCCTGGTGTTGTAGCGCGGATCCATGCTGTAGGCCTCGCCGAAGACAAACCAGGGGTACGTGTTGCGCGAGAGATTGACCATCCAAGCTGGTGCGGCCCGGTCGCCGCGCAGGCCCGAGGAGGTCGCGTGGCTCTTGCGCAACACGTTGGGGTACTGGACATACGAGTAACTCAAGTCGTATTCGCCGTAGAAGTTGAAGCCAAGAGCCTCTTCTAATTCGAGCGTGGCACCCCAGATTTGGGTCGCCGTGGGCAACCCGTACTCGAAGCTGACGACCTGCAAGTTGGTGTTGTCTTGGACATTGCCCTCGGCTTGGGTGACTAGCAAGAGCACCGAGACATCCGAGGTGTTGAGCTGGTTGCTTGAAGAGATCCAGACTTGGTAGTCATTGCCCAGCACTAGGCGGAACTCGACTTTTTTGATTTCTTCCTTGGCCCCAGATGAGCGATTGACGAAAGCCGGGCTGTCGAAATCGTAGCGCAGACGGATCTCCTCGGTACCATCGGCCGAGAGAAAGCCTTGGCGGATAAAGCCGCCTTCGATGAGCGGCTCGAAGCGGATATCCTTGCCCCGATCCACCGTGCCGTCGTTGTAAGTGATGATGATATCGGAGCCGGTGGGAAAGAACGCAGCGCCGCCGACTTGGTCTTCGGGGGAGTCGTCGCGCAGTACGATCTCGATGAAGGAAATCGTCTGGTTCTGGTCGATAGTGAGTTTGCCGGTGACGGGGTTACCCCTGAAGCCGCTGATAAGAGTATTGGACTGGTGGGAATTGACAGCCGTCAAGCCTAGGGTGGCGAAGTCGCCCACCTGCACGGTGCCGCGCCCGCCGATCATGGAGGTGGCGTTGGTAGCGAGGACTTCTTCGTCGCGGGTGGTACTGCCACCCGGCTGGCTAAGACGCGAGTAAATGAGCGTGCCTTGGTACTTGTCAGCGGCGTAGTCGAACTGGACGCCATCCCAGCGGGGTTTGGAAAAGGTCATAGGTGTAAGCGTGGTGCGGATATTGTCGCCGATGGTTATCGAATAGTGGTGCTGGCCTTTGGCGTCGGCTGAAACCAACAACCCAGTGAACCAGTTTTGGAACCTATCGCCTTTGAGGACCGAGGAGCCGAACTGCTTGGGCTGGGATTGGGAGTTGTTAAAAATGAGCCAGCCCCGGGTGACGAAGTTGCCGTAAAGGTCGTAGTAGTAGTCGCCCTCTAGCCGGGTATCGACGTAGCGCTGATAGTGCCGGCGCGCATAGTTCGAGTACTCCCACTGGCTCCACCGGTACTCGTTGTAGAGTTCCTGAGGCACGTACCACCGCCGCTTGGCCGGATCGAGGGCACCGAAGAGGACCCCTGGCCCCTGCGGCTCGAAGGAAACCCTGCCGCCTGATTGGATGGTGCCCAGACGAGAACCGTATTCTTGGGCTATGCCAAGCTGGGGGAGCGATAGGAGACAACACGGGGCCAGAACAGCTAGCACAAACGAGCGGGAGCTTTTCGTTCTCTTCACGACGACCTCCTCAAAACAGTTAATATCACAACTACCAATACCCCACGACCAAAACTAAGTATGGCAAAACCGCTCGTCTGTCAAACAATCCTAATAGGCGACGGAGAGTAGGCGCGTCCGCGTCGCCGAACGGCTTTCCCGATCGGTGTCGAGGTTTACTTGGCAAATGTATAGCCCAGGTGGCACCTTGCGGCCATTCAGATCTGTTCCATCCCAAAGTATGCTGACGCGACCACTTTGCAGCATCTGGGCATTTTCCCAAATCGGGCGACCCGCCAGCGTGTAAACCCGCACTTGGGCCTGTCGCGGGGCAGTGAGTTTGAAGACGGAGAAGTGGATTTCAGTCTCGTCGTTTATGCCATCGCCGTTGGGAGTAAACGGGTTGGGGGCGATGCGGAACTCGTCAACCGCCTTGGCGTCGAGCGGCAGGTTGATCGAGAGAACATTGCTGCCTATCAGTGCTGTCGCGTCGCCAGCTTCGACGCTTTGCCAGGGCGCAGCCATATTGGCACCGCCACCGGTGTTGCGCACGGCCATTTCCAAGGTTGTGCCGTTGACGAAGACGGGGGCGGCAAAGCGCAGGCGCATAAGGCCCCCTGCGGCGACCACGGTGCCCCGGGAGGTGGTGGACAGGCGGCGGTAGGCCGTCGCATCGAGCGAGTCTCCCGCTGCATCAAAGGGAAATTGGGCACCATCGCCGAGCAGGATGCGGAAGTAGCGAATTGGACCCTGCTGGTCGGCCTCGAGTTCGTAGTAGGTGGATTCGGAGACCTCGGACAGGGTAATTCCGCCTTGGGCGTCCGCAGTGCGGCGGAAATAGCGGACATCCCCCTGTTCTTCCACCTCGAGCAGGCCATAGGCTGCGTCCGTTAGCGGCAGGCCGTCTGCGGTCACCGGCACTTGCTCGCCTTCGGAGGTGAGGCGGTTATAAATGCGGGGCGCGTCCGCCAGCGCGTTGAGAGATTCGGGCAGGCGCACCCAAAGCGAATCGGGGTTAGAATTCAGCAGTTCGAGTTGGCTGCCATCCCCAGCGGCAAAAACGGTAGGATCTCCCGAGGGCGAGAAGACCCGCTCCGCTCCAACGGCGCTGTCTTGGATGCCCACTTCGAGAAGTTCCAGATCTTGGGAAGGAGGCATGACGAGGAGAATTTCGTCGAAGCCGACGCTGCGCGAGGAGATGGGCGACTCTATAAACTGGGACTGGACAAAGACGTCGAAGGTCTCGGTCCGTCCTGGCACTGTTGCTTCAGGCGGCCATAGCTCGGCCACTATGTTGGAGGCTACCGGATTGACGAGTTCGATGTTTATGGAGTTGATCGCCGCGGCAATATTGCGGTCTGTGGTCTCCATTTTGACTTGGATCTGCATGAACTTGCGCAACCCCGGCGAAGTGACGCGGTCTCCCGACTGCTGATAGGTTCGGCTCCAGGGGCTCCAGCCTCTGGCGGGCACGAAAGAGGTATCGATCGGCCCCTTGTAGCTACCGAGCAAACCGTCCCAGGCATCAAAAGTGATTTCGGTACCGGCTTTGTCGAAGTAGCGGATGGTTTTGCCCAGCAGATCGCCGGCCCGGGTGCGAATTTCGAGGTTGGTGCCGGATGGGACCTCGCTCTCGTAGGTGATGCGACCAAAGTTGCGAATGGCTGGCAATTCGATCAGGTCCGAGGTCAGCACTACCTCGGCGGGATAGCCTTGAGAAAAGATCTGGTATTCGCCGATATTGGCTCCTGTATTGTAGCCGCCGCGGCGGCCGGGATCCACGGAGACGACAGTCATTTCGAGGAAGCGGAGTTCGATCCCGTCATACGTGTCAAGGAGATGTTCGTAGCGGTCAACGCTGTTGTCTTCGCGCGCTCGCGGGCTGATGCGACGCCACTTCAAACGGCCAGAGGAATCCCGCGAGCCGTCCGAGCCGCGCATGATATAGCCGTCGATAAAGCGCCGCCGCCCCGAAGTCGAAACCGCTATGGCGTCGAGGAAGAAGGAGGCGCCCATATCGACGGTCAGCACGCCGCGTTCAATGAGCGGGGACCAGACCAAGTGCAGGAAGTTGGTATTGTAGTCGCCGTCAAAGCCCGGGCCGGGGGAGAAATTTTCTCCTGAGAGATAGAGGCTGCCGCCGCCCACGACGATCCCCGGGCTGATGTTGTCGCCAAAGCCCCAAACCTCGATATCGGCTAGGCGGGGCCGCTCGCGGATGAAGAATTTTTTAGCTCCCCGCCTTTCGGGGGGCAGGTTGTCGTAGAACGTTTCCACCGGCTCTTCGAGGCGGCTTTGGTCCAGGCGCTCCTCAAAACCCTGCTGGTCCTTGACAAAGTAGACGATGTCGCCTTGGTCTGACGGGTCGAGCGCTAACCACTGCTCTTCATCGACTTCAGTGCCGCGGCCGGCGCGGGTATCGGTGACGACGATGCGAATGACCTGCACTAGCCTGCCGCGCCAGCTAAGAGAACTCTTAGGTTGCTCCAGTGGAAAGTTGAGGTCGCGCTGGTCTCGGTTGGGTGCCGCGAAGCTGAAGTCGCGCTGGTCTCGGTTGGGTGCCTGCGTACCGCCGATGCGAACTAGTTCCACGTCGGCCATGTCTTCGAGAATGACTTCTTGGTCGGGCGCTATTAGGACCCTGAAGCCCAGAAACGGGTCGCCAAGTTCTTCGCTTACGAAGTGCAACAAAATCTCATCGACGGCCACGACTCGGCCCAAGTCCACCTCGATCCACCAGGTGTCGAGGGGATCGTTGCGGTCTGGTTCCCAGTAGGTGCTCGGATCGCCATCGAGGATATTTTTCGCTGCTTGCGGATTGGAGCCTACTCGGCTAATACCCGGCCGGGCGAAGTAAGTATAGAGGGGATTGTCTTTTCTGTCGGTAATGACGTTGCCCTTCACATCGATCGTGAAGGTGCTGTCGATGTTGAGGATGGCGTGCTCTCTTTTCTTGCGCCTGAAATCGGTCAGCGGGCGGGTATAGGTATCTTGGTCGTCGAGGATATTGTAGCGCTGGCGCGAGTAGTGGGGTTGAACCCCTCCCTCGGGTAGCACGTCAACGGCATGGACGGGTAGTTGCCAGTTGCGCCAGTGCTCGGCGGTCTCGACGACGATGCCGTTGTTGGTAACCCGATGTCCTTTGTTGCGCTGGGCGAGTGCTGCGCGCCCGTCGGCGAGAAGGCCTAGGCAAAAAACCAAGGCGCAGAAGAGAGGCAACGACTGGACGAGTCGCTTGCTGGAATGTCCCATAGCTACCTCCTGATTGGGCAGGCGGCGGATTTCCACTCGACGGGCCAGTTGGCCCATCAACTTTGTGTGTAGAATACTAATTTGGTAAGGCTGAGTAAAGGGATTTAGAAGCTGTCTGAAAATCTCGGTGGAACCGTAAGTAAGGAATAGTCAGACCAGCTTTTTAGTGCTGCACGAGACTGTCGGGCACGGCTTCGCGCAGGCGCGTTTCGTCTATCTTGATCTGGGTGGCGTACTTTGCCCGCAATTTCTCCAACAGGTCTTGCAGACGCCAGTGTTCCCGTTCGCGGTGCAGCAGGGCGGCGGCCCGCCTCCGAGCCTGTTCATAGGGTTCGATGGAGGCTTCCTCATGGTCGAGTACGCGAAAGAGGGAAAAGCCTCCCTCGACGGCTACGGGTCCGACCAGTTCGCCCTCGGGTGCATCCCCAATCGCCGCCATCAGCTTGGGATAGACGGCTTTTTCCAGCGGATGGAAATGGAAGCGATTGCCCTTCTCAATGGCGTCCGAGCGCAGGCTTTCGCCCGCTAGGTCGGCGAAGGAAGTGCCACCTTCTAGCAGCGCTCTCTTTTTTTTCGCTTCGTCGGCATTGGGCAGGAGTAGTTCCTCAACCCACACCGCAGGCTCGTGGCTAAAGATCTCGGGATGGCTGTCGTAGTAGCGGCGCACATCCTCCTCGGCTATATCCAAGTCCCGGGTTATAGTCTTTTTGAGGCCGTCGAGTAAGGCTTCCTCTTCTTTGATCTCTTTTAACTGCTGGATTGTGGGTTTTTGGTAGTAGCCCGCCCGCCGTGCGGCTTTTTTTATAAGAAAGGGATTCAGGACGATGCGCTTGAGCGTGGAGGCTGCTTGTGCGCTGTCGGCGAATCCGGAGCCGATGTTTTGTTCCTGCAAGACCTTCACCGCTGCTGCCCCGGTGATCTCGCCTTCGTCAAAAGTATATAGGGGAAGCGATTCTGCGGTCAGTGGGGAGAGATCTTGCCGCCGATAAGCGCTTACTAGCTGCTGGAGGGCCTCTTCGCGTAGCCGCACCTCAAAGGTGTTGTGGAGCAGTTCGAGGTGTTCCCTTGTAGCTTGGGCAGATCGCTCGGCAAAGAGCTGCCTGCTGATAGAGTCCCGATACTTGTCGTAGGAAGCGGGCCGCTCTTCGGTGAAGCGCACGATGTTCCAGTACTTGCCCGTGTACATAGGTTCCGATATTGCGTCGAGGGGGAGGGTGCGGAAAACCTCCGGTGGAATGTGGATCCGCGGTGCCATGTCGCGTCCTATGAACCCTAGTTCACCGCCTTGGCGAGCCGAGCGTGCATCTATGGAATGGGCCGCGGCTACTTCGGCGAAGGACCGTCCAGCGCTCAGTTGGGCCAAAACCGAATCGGCCTCAGTCTGGCTCTCTACCAGTATGCCGCTGACTTTGCGCTCTATGCCGTATCCTTCAGCGTCGAAATAGGCGCGAATCTCCTCTTCGGGGATTGCGATTGCATCCGTGATCTCGCGGGCTCGATAGAGGGCACTGACCCGGTTGTCGATTGCGTTTTGCACAGTTGCCCTCACGGCCTGCGTGGTATCGATCCCGAGGGAACGGGCTTCTAGCAGCAACAAACGGGCGTCGATCATGGTCTGCAGATAGTGCCGACGGGCTTGGTCGGCGGTTTGTGCAGGAGGTCTGCGCCCCGACCATTCGGCGACAAAACTCTGTAGCGCAGCGGCAGTGATTTGGTGCGGCCCTACTTCTGCTACGGGCCGTTCCGACAAGAGGTCGCAGCCATTTGTGATGCCGAAGCAGGCGATCCACAGGCAGCGCACTATTCGTTGGAGGAGCATCATCGAATGGATTTTCGCGAGATATGCGGGATGGTCGATAACTTGGTTTTACTACGAATCTTTCTTCTTGCTGCGGTGATCTTTTTGCAAAAAGGCGTTGGTCCAAGCGCTAGTGCCTTGTAAGGCCGCGTCCTTGATGACGGCTGCGTCGCCGAGCATTTGTTCCTCTTCGCCGTAGGCCTTGAGGCGGTCGTACGCGCGCGCCCAAATGCAGTCCTTGTCGCCGATTTCGCACTTGCCTTGGCGCGTGCCGCCGCAGGGCCCGTTGCGTTGGTTTTTGACGCACTGCGATTCCGGGCACAAGTAGGCGATGTCCGGCAGCGAGCAGTCGCCGCAGTCGCGGCAGTCAAAAGCGGCGATTTTGAGCGCGTGCTCGGCAGTGTGCAGGGGCTTTTGCAGTTTGCTACCCTCGACTTTGCGCGCTAGGGACGCTCCGAGGCGAAACAGGGCCTTGCCTGGCTCAAAGACGCGGTCGTGGAGCTGACGATTGATCCGGTACGTTAGAGGAGCTCGGCGACGGCTACTGGGCGTCTTTGAGTCGAGATAGGCTTGGTTGACTTGAGCGGAGGCCAAGCCGGTGTCGGGGTCTTCTTCAAAGTAGAAGAATTCGCCGGGGCGCGAGTAGCGGATCTGCCGGGCAAAATCGCGCCAGTCGTCTGCGGCGTACTGTGCGGCCAGTTCCAAAATGCGGCCGTATTCCTCGGCCCCGATGTGGCCTCCCAAGTACACGCCGCGATAGCCTAGGCCCCGGGCAATGGCGCATTGCTGGGCGGCGAATTCGAGGAAGAAGGCCCTGCCCTTGTCGGGAGAGGCGGCTTGCTTTTGCGCGACGGCGAGCAATTCGTCGGTGACTTCGACGCCGGGGATGCGGCCAGCGTGAAAAAAGCGGGCTACGCCCCCGGACAAGACGAAGACATTGGCGATGACTGGAACGTGGAGGCCGTGCAGGGCCATGTACTTGAGCAACTCATCCTGCTTGCGGGCGTCGTAGCCGATTTGGTTGATGATGAAGCGGGCACCAGTGCGGATCTTTTTGGCCAGCTTGAAATACTGCGGCATGACCTCGGCTTCGAGCCGCTTGTGGTTGTTGACGACAGCGCCGAGAAAAAAGTGAGTGGGTTTTAACGGACGCGGCTTGCGGCCCGGCGAGGCGTCCTCAAAACGCCCCTCGTTCATGTCGGAGAGCAGTTGCAACAGGCCGACTGAATCGATGTCGAACACGCCGCTGGACTGGCCTTGGTACCCGGCGATGGGGTAATCGCCCGACAGGGTGAGAATGTTGTCGAAGCCCCCATCGGCCAGTTTCCAGGCTTGGCCCATCAACCCATTGCGGTTGAAATCTTTGCAGGACAGGTGGATGATGACTTCTTGGCCGCTTTCTTTGAGCGGAGTTCCCAGCGCGTCCGCAGTGATCATGGGATTGCCGCCGGGGTTGTCGGTAATCGAGAGGGCGTCAAAGCGCGGATCGGCCGCTAGGGCTAGGGCCATGTCCAGCACCCGCTTGCCTCCGCGGTCGGCTAGGGTTCCCCGGGACGTGACCAACTCGACACAGGTGATAAAGCGGTCGGTCTCTTCTAGCAGATGGCGCAGGGTGGCGGTTTGCTGCATGGCCTGCTCAGACGGAGGTCGCGGTCAGTTTGCGGGGCATGGGTTTGAATTGGCAGCCCTCGACGAAGAGTTCAAAAAAGTCGGGGGTCGTCTCCAGTTCGACATGCTCAATGCGCTTGGCCAGCGCTTCGATGCGGGCGCGTTTGCCGGCGGAGAGCAGCACTTCGCGCGCGCCTTGAGCGGCGGCATTGCCGACCTTGGCGATGCGCGCTGTGGGCACGGGGGCCAAAAAGCCGATGTCGATGGCGGCTTGGACATCGACGTAGTTGGCAAAACCGCCAGCGAGATAGAGCTGTTGCACGTCGCTTGGATTTAAGCCCAAGGTTCGCAAGACGATGTACTGGCCACAGAAATTGGCGGCTTTGGCTTGGGCGAGGTTGGAGGCGTCGAGGCGGGAGAAGGTGATGCCGCGCTCGGGGACTAGCTCAAACTGGCGCTTTTTGGCGGCGAAGACGCCTTTGGGCGTCATTAAGTCGTGGCGGCGCAATTCGGCGAGGAGGTCGATTAGCCCGGAGCCGCACAGTCCCGCCGGCGCGGTGTCGCCGATGGTTTCCCACTGCCAGTGCGCGCCGTCCCAGCGGATGGATTCAATGGCTCCATCGCAGCCGGGCATACCATAGGTGATGCCGCCGCCCTCAAAGGCCGGGCCGGCCGGGCAAGAGGCTGCGACGAGACGGCCTTGGTGGGCGACGACGACTTCGGTGTTGGTACCCACATCGACCAGCATTGCGCTCTCGCTGGCAAGGTCCATATCGACGGCAACTAAGTCGGCGGCTACATCCGCGCCGACGTGGCTGGCGATCAGCGGCAGCGAGTACGCGCGCGCTTTGGGATTGGCCTTCAGGCCGAGGCGGCGGGTCTTTTCGACTAGGCTGGTCGCGGTGCGTTCGCCGCTTAGGTATTCGTGCTCAATGCACGATTTGTAGGGCTTTTGGCCGATGCTCTGCACGTCGAGGCGGAAGAGGATGTCGCGCATCGTCGAGTTGCCAGCGACCACGATCTCGTAAATCTCCTGCCGCACAAAGCCGCCGCGTCGGCACAGGTCTGCGATCTCGTGGTTGAGCGCCTTGACCAAGGCTTGGCGCAGTTCGCCGGGGTGTTGCCCGTCGTAGGAAATGCGGTGCATGATGTCGCTGCCGCCAAAGCGCTGCGGGTTTTCAAATGCGCTCAAATGCACGCTCTCGCCCGTCTCCAGATCGACTAAGTCGAGGACGATGGTGGTGGTGCCCAAGTCGATGGCTAAGCCATAGAGGTGGCCGCGGTATTGGTCGATTTCCTCGTCGCCGTAGTAGATGGCTTGCCCGCGCCGCTGGACTACGGGGTCGATCTCGGCGGGTCGATCTACGGTCTGGGTCAGTATGCGGGGCGTGCGAAAAAGCGGGGCGAACTCGATATCGACATCCGCGTCTTCGACTTTGGCTTGGCAGGCGAGCCGGAATTCACCGCCGAGGAAATCCTCGGCCGGCGTTGGCGCGCTGAGGGCTTGCTCGCCGCTCGTGACCTCGACGATGCACTCGTGGCAGTGGCCGGTGCGTCCACAGGAGGTGGGCACGCGGGCACCGAGTTGATCCGCGTAGTCGAAGAGAGTGCCACCAGTGGATAGCGGGTAGGAGGTGCCGTCGCAGCGGATTTGTCCGCGGCCGGGTGTGGCCGGGCGTTGGTCTGTCTCCCAGGCCGAGCGGTAGTCGAGTTTGTCATCGCTGCCGCACTGGAGTAGCCCGTCCGGCTCTTTTGGCTTGCGCTGATTGCGGCAGCCAAAGTGGGCGGTGCATTGGTCGAAGCGGTTCTTGTACGGGCAGCGGAAGGTCGCCTGCACGTCGGCATGGGTGGCGATGCCCGCGAGGATGCCCGACAGGCGGTCGAGACTCTTTTGGTACTCTTGGGGGTCGATTTGGGTCATGGTGTCGGACGCGCTACTCGTCCTCAATTTCGCTCAGCAAGTCCTTGGCCAAGGACACACAGGCGAGGGCGTCCTTGCCATAGCCGTCGGCACCCATGTCGTCGGCAAATTCCTGGGTTACGGGCGCGCCGCCGACCATGATTTTGACATCGTCGCGCAAGTCGGCGTCGATGAAGGCCTCGATAGTCTTGCCCATGTTGGGCATAGTGGTGGTCAACAGGGCCGACATGCCCAAGAGTGGGGCTTCGTGCTCTTCGACGGCGTCGATGAACTCGTCTTCGGAGGTATCTACGCCGAGGTCGTGGACGACGAAACCGGCTCCGCGCAGCATCATAATGCATAAGTTTTTGCCGATGTCGTGGAGATCGCCCTTGACCGTGCCCATGATCACAATGCCGATGGGCTCGACGCCCGAGGCCGAGAGAATGGGTTCGATGTGGGTCATGCCGGCTTTCATGGCGCGGGCACAAGCCAACACTTCGGGGACGAAGATGAAGTTTTCGCGGAATTTGATGCCGACGATGGCCATGCCGGCGATCAGCCCGTCGTCCATGACTTCAAGGGCCTCGATGCCACCGGCAATGGCTTGGCCGGTCAGCTCGTCGACTGTTAGGTGGTCGCCGTCGATGAGGGCGGCGGCGATGTTCTGCATCTGCTCGCTGGCTTGGGCAAAGATGCCGATGATGCGCTCGCGCTCGTCGTCGCGCTCGATGAACTCTTCGATCTCGTCGCGGATAAATTCGTTGGCGATGTCGGTGATGTCTGCCATAGGATCTCTTCTTTTAGTTGCGCGCTTGGTCGCGGTGCCACTCTTGTACCGTGCGGGGAATGGCCTTGAGGTTTTCGATGGAAGTCTGCAAGGGGATGGCGCACTCTGGGCCGATGAGCTGGACGCCGGCTTCGAGGTTGCGCACGACTTCGGCACTGACGACTTCTGGCCCTTTAGAAAAAAGGGTTTCGGGGTTGTTGATGTTGCCTACTAATGAGATGCGGTCGCGCACGATTTGGGTGGATTCTTCGGGCGTGTTCTTGGAATCGAAGTGGAAGGCCGCCATGCCGGTTTGGGCGATGTACTCCATGCGGTCAACCGTGCGGCCGCAGATGTGGAGGATGATGGGCACCGAAAGCCGCTCGGCAAACTCGATGTGCAGGTCGCGCAGGTAGCGCTCGTAGTACTCGCCGCTGACGAGGTCGCCGGTGGCGTGGTCGGGCAGGGTCAAGGCGTCGGCACCGGCCTCGATCTGCGCTTGCCCAAACTCAATGGTGATCTCCTTCATGCGGTCGAGGCAGAGCTTGGTTTTGCCGGGGTCGTCGAGCGACAGCAGCAGAAAAGGCTCGACCCCGAAACAGTGGTAGCCCAGCGACCAAGGCCCCATGGTCTTACCGACGATGGCGACTTCGTCGCCGTATTCCCGGCGCAGAAGTTTGATCGCCTCGGTGACGCAGGCCGTATCGGGGTGGGTGCAGAGGTCGGCGGGGATTTTGATGTCGTCTGGTTCGTGCCAGATCGGTTCGCTCATGCGGACGGTGGGCCAGTTGTCCTTTTGCTCCCACTGGATCTTGCACCCGAGGGCCGAGGATTCTTGGATGATGGTGAAGACCGGCATGATGGTGTCAAAGCCCAACTCGGTGTAGCCGGTGGCGGCCAGCCGCGCCATGAGTTCGGGCTCGCGGTTGGCCGCGGGAAAGGGGGCATCGACGAGGTCCATCAATTCGACGGTGGCCACCGAGGTCGGATTGCAGAGCGGGGTGCGGTCCACAGGCTGGCGGGCGAGCGCGGCGAGGACGCGCTCGCGACTGGTCATCGAAGAGGGCATGATAGACTCCTTTATTCCTGGGCGCTAGGGGCTGAGAGCACGCCGCGGCTGGCCATGGCCTCGGCCTCGCGCACGGCGGCGCGCACGTTGGGGGCGCGGACGAGCAACAGGCCGATTAGGGCGTCGTGGGAGTGGCCGCAGCCGAAGCGAGCTTGGTTGGGTTGGTCGGCGACTTCTTCCATCTCACCAAGGCGGATTAGGCCGCGGGCGATGGTGGTGACGCGGCGTTCCACACCGGGGGTCTGTTCGGTGGCGCGGGCTTCGTACAGACCTTGTCCGAGGCTATCGACGGCGATAGTGGCGTTGGCCTTTTTGTCGAAGATGTGCAGTGGACGCGGCTCTATGGGCTGCTCGGGCGACAGCTTGCAAGCCTCTAGGAAAAGACGCTTGACGGCTAACAGATGCGCGTGGCCGCAGGGGAAGCGGAGCAGGCCATCGCTGGTTTGTTCCATGCCTCCGAGCACCTGCATGGCACGGGCGACTCCGGCGATGCGCTCGGCCGCTCCGGGGAGATGGCTGTAGGTGTGGACTTGATAGCAGGGAGGGCCATCGGGGCAATAGAGGGCAATGGAAATGTCGTCGAAGTGGGGATCCATGGAGACCAATTCGACGCGCGAGCCAAGGTCTAAAGTCTGTGTCATCTGCATTTCCTCTTGACAGCGAAGCGCGGGATTGAGTACTGTTTTAGAAAATAGCTAATGGTCTGACCATCGGCAAATTTTATTTTTTTCCGCATTTGACACTTGGCACCCACTATGAAAAAAGCTACGGCTCCGATTGACGATGCCATGCGCCCGGTGCAGCGCACATCCGTCAGCGACGCGATTATCGCGCAGATAACGGACTTAATCGAGCGCAATATCCTCAAGCCCGGCGATAGGCTGCCGCCGGAGCGGGAGCTGTGCAAGCGCTTTCAGGTTGGGCGCTCTTCGCTGCGCGAAGCTCTGCGCTCGTTGTCCATGATGGGTCTGCTCGACGGCCGCGTGGGCGAAGGCACCTTTGTCTGCGACAAGGGCCAATACGTGGAGCGGGCGTTGCAGTGGGGGTTTTTGCTCGACGGCAAGAAACTCCAAGACCTGAGCGAGACGCGGATGATGCTCGAGTCGCAAAACGCCTATTTGGCGGCCGAGCGGGCTACGCCCGAGGATTTGGCGGCCATTGCCGACGCGCTGGCCGGTATGGCTGGGGGGCTTTCTGACGAGGGGCGCTTTCTCGCCAGCGATTTGCAGTTCCATCTACTTATTGCCCAGGCCACGCACAATTCCATTCTCTACAGCTTGCTCGAAACCACGCGCAACTATCTCCAAGAATGGATCAAGGAAAGCTTAGCAGAGCCGTCGCTGGCTGGCCCTCGGGCTGAATTGTCGCTTACGGAACACCGTCAGATCTTGGAAGCACTGCAGCGGCGGGATGCGGAGGCCGCGCGGCAGGCGATGGCGGCGCACATCCGCTCCAGTAGCGGTGACTTGCAGCGGACTAGCCGTCGATCAGGGTCCGGTTGACGAACTCGGTGACTTCCTCGATTTTCCCCAATCCCGTCAAAATCAGGCTCTGGGCAATGCGTCGTGAGAGCCCGACGATGCGCTCGTCGTCGAGTGCGACTGGCTGGCGGCCGTCGGTCGCGCTCAACAGCAGGCAGCCGAGGTCGCGCACGGCTTGGTGTTTGACTTCCTCGGCTTTCTTGTAGCTCGCGCTCTGAAAATAGCTATTCCAGAATACATTGACGGCTTCTAAATAAGCGGCTTTTTGGGCGGTATTTTGCATGGCCTTGATGCACATATCGGCCGTGTAGAAGGCGAGGTCAAAAGTGGGGTAGCCGTAGTGAGCGGTGGCAAAATCGACCCAGTAGGGGTGGCCGTCGACGACCCATACATTGCGGGGCCGCAGATCGCCCAAGACGAGGCAAATCCCCTCGTTGAGCAGGAGGTTGGTGCGGACGGCAATGGCCTTTTTGAGGTCGGGATAGGCGTTGGCGATGTAGTTGTAGTGCGGGTCGATGCGCAGTTGCTCAAAAGCCTTAGTGGATGCAAACTCGTCGGCGACCTCAGACGAGCCGGCGGTCTCGTTGTGGACAGTGGCCAGCAGTTCGCCGCACTGGACGGCGATTTGCAGGTCGATGCGGCCGTTGACCAAGTCGCCCTCCCACGATAGGGCGTTGTGCGGCGGTGGGGTCGTCACGAGGATGAAGTCCGTGCGGTCTTCGAGCAAGACTTCCGGCAAGATCTCGGGAGCGAGGAGATGCGCCAAGCGCTCAATGCAGCTTTTCTCGGCGAAGATGCGCCGCCGATCGATCCACCAGCGCTCCTTGATTTGGACGCGTGAGTGCGCCTGTTTGACGATCCAAGTCTGGTTGGATGACGCCACGTAGTACACCCGATTCTTCAGCCCATCGCTCAAGCTCTGGACGCGGACCGGGCCCCCATTGGCGAGCAGTTTCTTGCGTTTCAGATATTTGGGTATGGCCTTTTTCTCTAGGTTCATCGGCTTCTCTCAAGAGGTAGTGGCGGTGGTGGCCCGTACCTGTTCGACTTGGCTGGCGGCGTGGTACGAGCTGCGCACTAGCGGGCCGGACTCGACGTGGCGAAAGCCCAAGCCGAGGGCGAAGCTGCGCCACTGTGCAAACTCGTCCGGGTGGACGAACCGCTCTACGGGCACGTGGTGGGTGGATGGGCTTAGGTATTGGCCCAAGGTCAGGATGGCGCAGCCGACATCCGCTAGGTCGTGGATGCTCTGGGCTATTTCTCTTTTGGTCTCGCCCGCCCCCAGCATCATGCCGGACTTGGTGGGTGCCGGACTCATCTTGCGGGCCCGGTCGAGGAGCTCTAGCGAGCGGCCGTATTGGGCTTGCGGGCGCATGGTGGGGTAGAGGCGAGGCGGCGTCTCAATGTTGTGATTGAGAATGTCTGGGTCGGCTTCAAGGACGATCGCTAGAGCCTGCCAATCGCCCTTGAAGTCTGGGATCAGGACTTCGACGCTCGTCTCGGGGCAAAGGCGATGTACTGCCGAGATCGTCCGGGCGAAGATGCGCGCCCCGCCGTCTGGCAGTTCGTCGCGATTGACTGAGGTAATCACCGCGTGGTCCAGCCCGAGGTGAGCAATGGCGGCGGCGACGCGCTCAGGCTCGCCCTCGTCGAGCCTTTGGGGTCGTCCCGTCTTGATCGCGCAAAACCCGCAACTGCGGGTGCAGACATCGCCCAAAATCATAAAGGTCGCCGTGCGCTGGCTCCAGCACTCGCCGATGTTGGGGCACTGGGCACTCTCGCACACTGTGTTAAGCTGTAAGTCAGCGAGCAGGTTTTTTAGGGCGATGTAATTGGGGTGGCCCGGGGCTTTAGCCTTGAGCCAAGGTGGGAGTCGGCGCTTGGAGTCAGATGCCATAAGACAGACGGGGAAAGACCAAAAGAGAATAGAATATAATACGGCTCCGGCACGCTAATATCAAGACTTGGTGGATGCGGCGGCTAAGCATGTGCGGTACAGCCCGTACCACAGGCAGCCGAGGGGGATGAGTTTGGTACTGCGATAGGCAATGGAAACGGCCGGTCCCCACGTGCGCTCAGGGTCAATCGGCCCATAGACCCCCGGCTCGATGTCGAAGAGGACAAAGGGTGTCGGCAGAGCGATAAAAGCAAATATCCACAATAACTTAGGAGCTCCTGAGTGCGCGTACAAGCCCACGAGTACGGGCTGGAGAAAAACGTAGTGGTGTTCCCAAACGTCTTTGTAAACGAAAAAAAAGGTGCATATCCACAGCGCGAGTAGCGGCAGGGCATCGCGGCCACGCCAAGTGGCTACTAGTGCCGCGACGAGGATGGCGGCCTGCGAGCCGTAGATGACCGCGCGGCCCGCCAAAGGGAGGTCGGCGAGAGTCGTCAACTTGGCTAGGGGCTGCCCGGCTAATTGAGCCACGACGCTGACCAGTCCGCCTTGCAGCCCGAGATTGCCCGCGTGGGTGAGGGCTCCTTGGACGGGACTGCCGTGGACATTGGCGGCGAAAAAAGTTGCCAAGCTATCTGGATGCAGAAGGAAGTAAGGCAGCGAAGTGAGCAAGCCGGCCAGCAGCCCCAAGACGAGGACGCGCCAGCCGCGAAGCCGCAAAAGCGCGGGAAAGAGGATTAAGGCGTTGGGTTTGACTAAGAGGGCACCTGCCCAACAGAAGCCGGCCGCCCATGTACGGCTACTGTGGAGGCCGACGATGAGCCAAAAGAGCAGCGAAGCTGCCCAGAAGCTGACCTGCCCCATGTAGAGTTCGAGAAAATAAGGCGAATACGCCAGCCACATAAACAGGGCCAAGCCCCGGCGCGGCTCTTTGACCCACCGCCAGGTCAGATAGAGATTGACCGCGAGAAAGAGCTCAGTGCAGCAGAGGTGCAGGAGGTATGCGGTGAGGGGCTGAAATTGGGCGAAAAGGCTGGCGATTAAGGCAAAGACCGGCAGATAACGGAAGCCGAAGGCACCCGACACCGAGTAGATGTCGCGGCCTTCGGCTAGGGCTTGGCCCGCTAAATAGAAAACCCCGAAATCAAAACCGCGACGGGTGTGGGAGGCGTCGTTGAAGAGGGGCCGGAGGAGGTCGGTGCCGAGCGCGGCGAGGAAGAAGGCGTGGATTAAAAGGCCCGCTACGAGGTAGGGAACAGGCCCTCTAAAGCGATTCATATCGCCGCAAAATACAAACTCTTATTGGAGATCGCCGCTGCCGTCTTCTTGGGCGATAGAGTCCTCTTCTACGACGCCTATTTCCCCCTTGTCGAACCACATCTGGTACTCGCTTGGATCGGCGATAATGCGACGTGCCTCCAGCACTTGGGGATCCACAGTGACATTGTACGCTTCGGCCACTTGTTCCCCGAATGCTTTTTCGAGGATGTCAAAGGTGAGCCGCCAAGCGATGAGGTCTTCGTTTTCCTGCCAGTGTTTTTCCTCGATTTTGTCGATTTCGTCAATCAGGTGGCTGAGCGGTTTGGCGAGCTGGTTGTACTCCTCGTCTTCGGCGACCTTGTCCAATTCCTCGACGTGGGCTTCGAGCTCGCTTATGTAGTTGAACCCGCGGTTTTCGGCAAAGGCGCGGAAGGCCGCTAGGTCCTCTGGGCCGGCGACGAAGTCTGGGGTTAGATCTGGGTAGTTAAGCCGATACTCGCGGGCGTAGTAGAAGAATTGGTTGTTGAGGCTGTAGAAGCCGTTGAGTTGCGTATAGAGGAGTCCGCCACTGCGACTAGGACTGCGCCCGGGCATCTCAATGTCTGGGGTGATGCCGCCGCCGCCGCGGACGATGCGCTCGAGCAGGAGGGTTTTGAACTCCTTGTCGTACCCGCGGACGACAGTGGAGTCTTTGCGCATGCGCTTGTCTATGGAGCGGCCCGAAGGCGTGTGCCAAGCGGCCATGGTCAGCTTGAGCTCGGCACGGTCGTCTATTTCGAAGATATGCTGGACGGATCCCTTGCCCACGGTCGTAGTTCCAAGCACTAGCCCGCGGTCCCAGTCTTGGATGGCACCGGCGACGATCTCGGATGCCGAAGCGGACTGGCGATTGACCAAGACGATGAGGGGCGTGTCATGCAGTATGGCGTCCTCGTGGGTGAAGTACTTCCTAATGGTATCGACGCGACTCGCGGTAAAAACTATAAGACGGTCGCGGGGCAAGAAGAGATCGGCGGTTTGCACGGCTTCTTCGAGGTATCCGCCGCCGTTGTTGCGCAGGTCGAAGATCAGCCGCTGCAGGCCTTGTCCCTCTAGCTCGACCATGGCGTTGAATATCTCCCGGCTCGACCCCTTTTGGAAGCTGTCGAGCTTGATGTAGCCAGTGCCATCGGGAAAGAGGGTGGCAAGGGAGACGCTGTTCATCTGCACTTCTTGGCGTTCGATCGTCAGGTCAAAGGGGGTGGGACGGTCAGCGCGCTCTAGGGTCAGGGTTACGGAGGTGCCAGGCTCGCCGCGCATACTGTCGGCGGCCACACCGGCCGACATACCCTTGGTAGAAGTGTTGTTGATCGCGGTGATGAGGTCGCCCGACTTGACGCCAGCCAGGGCCGCTGGCGTCTGGTCGTGCACGAGGCGCCACACGGCAATCGCGCTGTCGGGATAGACGACTTGAATGCGGAAGCCTAGCCCCCCGTATTTGCCTTGGGTCTGGATGTTGAAATTGTCGAGATTGCGCTTTTCCAAAAACACCGAATAGGGATCGAGAATTTCCATCATTCCGGCAATGCCAAAGCGGATTAGCGTGTCCGCGGCAACAGGATAAAAGGCATTCTCGTCGATGGCTCGGGCTATCTGCATGAGGGTGTAGAGGTGGTTTAGCTGCTTTGCGGAACTCTGGCCGTCGAGCTGAACGCGAGCGTTGTTGAGCACGTATTCCGAGGCTGGGTCTAAGGCGTAAAATATGCCGCGCGCAGCCGCCTGCATGAGGGAATCGGGATGCACTTCTTCAACGTAGTACTGGTGAATGATCTGGGCCGTCTTCAACAACAGGGCGTTGTATTCGTCTTCAACGGAGCGCTCGGCCTGCAAGCCGGAGGCAGACGCGACGAGGGCGAGCAGTAGCGAAATGCGCAAAATGGACAAGCGACACTCCTTGGTCAGTGGGACGTGCTAAGTTATTATACTATAAGGATATTATGGACGGGCCGGTACCGCGTCAAGCAGTGCGTCGCCCGTACGCGAGGGCCAAGCCGCGGAGTACGAGGTCTGGAGTGCAAGTGTGGACTGCGGCGATATGCGGCTGGAGCAGGGGGGCGTCGCCGCCGGTGAGAAAGATCGCGGCGGGGCTATCTAAGGCCGCGGCCATGCGCGCGCAGAGGCCCTCGACGAGCGCGGCCGACCCGTGTAGCGCACCCGAGCGCAGGCCGTCCGTGGTGTTTTTGCCTAGCAGGGGCGTTGTGGCTGCTAATTCGACTTGGGGCAAGAAGCTGGTGCCTGCGCTGAGGGCGTTTAATCCAAGGCGCAGCCCCGGGGCTATGGCACCGCCGAGGAAGGTGCCCTCGGCGGCAATGGCATCGACCGTTAGTGCGGTGCCGGCATCGACGACCACGGTCGCCCGCCCGGCCGGAGTTGCGCGATGGGCAGCTGCGGCCGCGGCGAGGCGGTCTACGCCAATCTGAGCGGGGTCGTCGTGGTCGATGCGCAGACCCCAATCCCACGCGTTGGTCGCTTGGAGGACGCGGCCTGAGGAAAGGCCGAGACACGCCTCTGCGTATGCAGCTCCCAATTCCGCGACGACCGACCCGATGACCACGCCAACTGGGGGTGCGGCAAGCGATGCAAGCAGGCGTTGGAGACCGGCATCGGCCGGGGGCGCTGTAGGGCATTTGTGGTGGCAAACAGTCTCGTCACCGGCCAAAAGGCCGATGTCGATGCAGGTATTGCCGATGTCGATGGCCAAGAGCATGGAGGAATTTGGCGATTGACTTTCCGCCGTAATATCTATAGATTAACTAGGTTTAAGTCAAACAATATCCAATATATACAATACCTTACAGACGCTTCAATACTTGCTAGCAAACTAGTAGATAGGGGAATAATAGTGAATATATTAGGCAGACGCTGTACTTTTATCGTCATTTCCCCCCGCGATGGTCGCGTGCGCGAGTACGGGTTTTTCCCACGCGTCTTGTGTCTAATCGCGTTGGGGGGATTGGGTTTTGTGGGGGGGCTTAGTTACTATGCCTACGCCCAGGGCTTTCATCAGCCGAGCGATCAGAAAGCGCTGCTGGTCTTGCAGGACGAAAACAAAACTCTCCTGCACAACTTAGAGCAGACCCGCGAGGAAGTGCAGCAACTTGGGGAGGCCATGTATCAGCTCAAGGCCACCGAAGATAGATTGCGCGCCCACCACGAGATGGAGCCGCTTGAGATGGAGCCGCTCGCTGCGGTTCAAGAGCAAGAGCCGGGCGGCGTCGGGGGCGTGGAAGATTTGTCCGAGGAGTTCGCGTCCTTGCCGCCCCAAAAGCATCTAATGATGCGCGAGTTGAGCGTGCGCATCGACCACCTGAAGCGGCTGGTCAATCTACAGGCCAAGAGCTTTGAGGAAATTGAGCGCAAATTCGAAGAGACCAATGTCCAATACTTGCCCACGATTTCACCGGTTCACGAGGGGAGGACGTGGAAGTCATCGTCCTTTGGGCGGCGCATTGATCCCTTTACCGGGCGTCGGGCCTTCCACTATGGCGTCGATTTCGCCGGCCGCAAAGGTCTGCCCATCTACGCGACGGCCGATGGCTTTGTAAGCTACGCTGGGAGGGATAAATACCTCGGCGATATGGTTATTATCGACCATCGGAAAAAGGAACTCGACGAGCAGGGCCAGCCCTATGCGCGTCAGGGCGGTTACCAGACCGAATACGGCCACTTGGACAAAATCATGGTCAAGCAGGGGCAACAGATAAAGCGCGGACAGCAGATCGGGACGATGGGTAACTCGGGCCGCTCGACCGGCCCTCACTTGCACTACGCGGTGCGCTTGCGAGACCACCAGTTGAGCAAGCACCGAGGATACCAGGATCCAGAGGACTTCATTTTCCACAACAGTGGAGACGATAGGTGGGCCGCAGGCGAGTGAGTCCACCTTCTACCAAGCATAGCGAGACCGGTCCAGCGAGCGCGGGCCGGTCTCTTTGTTTTAGGAGCACAGCCGCATGAGCGCACCTATTGAAGGCAAGGTAGCCGCTATTATCGACGACACAACTTTAGTGCTCAACGTCGGTAGCGAGCAGGGCGTCCAGGAGGGCATGGCCTTTGCTATTTTCGCCTCGCACGGGGAGATTGAAGACCCAGACAGCGGACAGTCGTTAGGCCGCTGGGAAGCGGTCAAGGCGCGGGTGGTCGCCACCCACGTACAGGAGCGTCTGTGTACAGTGCGCGCTCCGGTGGTGGGCGAGGCACCGGTGGTAGGCGGCACTCGGCCGTTGAGCGCGATGATGGTCGAGCACTCGGTGGCCCGCGCCCCGGGCCAAGAGCAATGGCAGCGGCTGGAGGTGCGGGGGCCCGATGTCCGGGGGCGGCCCCAGAACCAGCCCATTGCCGTGGGTGATGGAGCGCGGTCGCTGGTGGCGGCCGAGGACGATGCGGGCAAGCCGGCGGCCGAGGGCGATGCAGGCAAGCCAGCGGCTGAGGGCGATGCAGGCAAGCCAGCGGCCGAGGGCGATGCGAGCAAATCAGACGATTAGAGCCGCGCTGGCCGCGCTCTGCATCGGAGGATGCGCTTATTACTCGACCTCCGGCGGCCTACTAGGTGGCATCCGCAGCATTGGCATACCCGTGGCCGACAACCAGACCTCGGAGTTTGCCGTAGCCGAGCGCCTGACTGAACGCGCTATTGATGCCTACGCCGAGGATGGTCAGTTGCGGGTCGTGGACGAAGAGAGCGCCGATGCCCTCTTGCAGCTCAACGTGATTTCCATTGAGGATCGCCCCTTTACCTATACGACAGCCGAGCAGACCGAGCAGTACCGGTTTGCGGTCTTGGTGGCGGCCGAATTGGTGAAGGTAGAGGATGGGGAGGTGTTGTTGGCGTTGGCCGAGTTGCAGGGGTGGGGAACCTATGACGCGGCGTTGGCCGAGGAGGAGGGGCGGGATCCGGCGGTGGAGCGGGCGCTGGATATGGTGCTAGAGGAATTGGTGGATCGGACGACGGCGGGGTGGTAGTCAGTCCACGGCACAGTCAATCAGCATCTGTTTTCCTTCCCACTATAAAAATTACTGCAACAATCAGGCATAGTCCCACGACCAAGCCAGTGGTCGGCGACCACAGCAGGGTGCTGCCCAAGTAGCCGCACAGCCCAGCGATTGTCATCGTCGTCAGGGCGTAGGGTATCTGGGTGCGAACGTGGCTAGGTGGTCGCAGGCCGCGGCAATGCTGGAGAGGACCGTGGTGTCGCTGATGGGGGAGCAATGGTCGCCAAAGATCGCGCCGTCCAATACCGCGGCGGCGACGAGGACCGTCAGCGCTAGACCACCCAAGTCGTAGGCTACCGGGATCATGGTCGGCAAGAGTACGGCCATGGTCGTCCACGAGGTGCCGATGGAGAAGGCGACCACTGCGGCGAGCAGGAAGACGAGGAGGGGGAGGAAGTGCGGGTCGAGAAAGCCGGAGAGCGCACCGACGATATAGGCCGAAGTCTCGACAGCCTCGCAGGTTTCCTTGATCGCCCAGGCCAAGATCAATATCACCAGGGCATAGGAAAAGCCCGTAATGCCGCTCGCCCAAGTCTTGCAGACTTCCGCTAGGCCGAGTGGGCGTCTAGGGCTTGCTTCCTCGTGGCGGGTTAGGGCCAAGACCGCGGCCAGTACCGATCCAGCTAAGGCGGAGAGGAACATTACTTTGGGCCCGTCGGCGTGGGAGAAAACTTGTATCCAGTAGAGTCGGGCGAAAAAGCCGTGTTCGGCGCGGGCGGCCACCACGGCCGACGCTTGGCTGGCGTCTAGGTGCATTCCGCCGAGTACGCCAGCCACGACGAGGAGGACAGGGCCTGCGGCCACACCCCAATGGGCGCGGAGGCCGGGATGCTCGGGAAGTTGGGATTCGTCGCCGGTCATCGGGCGGGCTCCCAGCGCGAGGACTTGACCCGTTCGCCGGGCGCGGCGCTCGGCTTTGAGCATGGGGCCAAAATCGCGGCCAGCGATGGTGGAGCACAGCACGAAGGTCAGGGTTAGCAGGCAGTAGAAGCGGGCCGGCAGGGCGCGGAAGAACAGTTCGTAGCCGGAAACCCCTGCGCCGACTTGCTTCATCGCGCTGTCGAACAGACCGACTTCAAAGCCGATCCAGGTGCTGACGACGGCGATACCGGCTACGGGGGCGGCGGTAGAATCGACGAGAAAGGCCAGCTTTTCGCGCGAGATGCGGAAGCGATCGGCGATGGGGCGCATGGTGGTGCCGACGACGAGCGTATTGGCGTAATCATCGAAGAAGACCGCTAGCCCCAACAGTGCGGTGGCCAGCCGAGCCGAGCGCACACCCGCGGCTCGGGCGACTAACAAGTCGGCGATGCCGCGGGTGCCACCGGCCAGCGAGATGACGCGCACCATGCCGATCAGGGAGGCCGTGAAGCCGAGGATGAAGAGTTGAAAGGAGTCGCGCAGCGGGGTCCAGACAAAGTCTAGGAGGGCACGTTCTAAACCGCGGAATGGGATCGCGTAGAGTGGGACGTCTGTCGGCAGGGAAATGAGCGCACCGCCGACGATTGCCAATCCTAGTCCCAAGATCAGGCGGCCGGTGGCGACGGCGACGAGGATGGCGGCGGCGGGCGGAAAAAGGCTCAGTCCGCTCGTTGCGCCTTGATCGGGCAAGAGCAGCGCGCCGAGCAGGGCCGCGCCGAGCGCTAGCACTAGGCGGAGAAAGGGAAAGGCGGAGCGCACCTCAGTCGTCTTGCGGCGGCGATTCGACCTCGCTGGTGGGGACGGTGGACATTTCCAGCTTAAAGGCCAGCAAATACATCATAAAACAGCCGATGATCCACCAGGCGATTTGCCATATCCACAGCGTGGGGATGCCCAACGGCCAATGAGCGGGATCGGTCTGATTGCCTAAGACGGCAAAGGGGCCGATGGCACAGAGGAACCAGACTAGTGTCAGAATCCAGACCGGCGTTTTCCACTTCCTTTTGGCCTCGGACAGAGTAGTGTGCTCTTTGAGGAAGTGGTGGTAGCGATCGCGGTGGGACAGATGGCTAGCTTCTTTGGGCTGGGTGAACAGACTGACTACAACCACAATGCCCATATTAAAGAGGATGCCCCAACCGGCGCTGTGCAGTGTGAGCGGATAGCGGCCAATGCCGATGAGGCCGCCCAGTTCGGTTATATAGGTGAAAGTAACGGCGATGAGTCCGGCGATGAGTCCGGCGACGATGGCCTTGGGGGTGAAGAAGCGGATGTAGCAGATGCCCAACAGCGCTGGCCACATCTGGAATCCATACGAAACGGCCAGTCCCCCCAGCAAGACGAGCAGGTCGCCGGAGGCCAGGCCGACTAGCAGAGCTAGGCTGACGACGACCGCCACCGTCAAGCGACCGACAAAGACTTGGGCCGAATGCGATGCCTCTTTGTTAAAGAAATGGCGGTAGAGGTCGCGGGTGATAATGCCACTGGCCGTGGACATATAGGCGGCCCCGGTCGATTGCATTGCGGCTAGCGCGCAAACGGCCAAAAGCCCCAAGAGAAAGGGAAAGCTGCCGGCTAAGGTGTCGATCAGGTAGGGAACCAAGTGGTCGGATGCGGGCAGGCCGAGGGGTTTAGTCCCTGGGACCAGTTCCATATCGAGCAGCCGGACGCCCAGTCCTTGAAAGGCGGTAAAAAAGAACAAGATGCCGCCGATGACCAGCGAAGAGGCGAAAACCTGTTGCCAGGGAAAAGGCCGAGGGTCGCGGTTGGCAAAAGCCCACATCGAAAAGGCCGGAGCCGACTGGATGCCCATTAAGGCGAACATATAGGTCAGGATCATCAGGCCGGTCCAAGGGCCGCCTTGGGCGTCGAAAAACATAGTGCCGACTCGTTCGAAAAAGGAGTCTGATTCCGGCCGGGTCGGAATGGCGACCATGTCGGGTTTTTGCTGGGCGAGGGCGACCAAGCCCCCCTTGAAGGCCGTCCAGCCACCGACCAAGTCGAGGGCAATAAAGCCGAGGACGACGATGCCAAACGCCAAGAGGATGCACTGGGCGCAGTCCACGTAGGCGACCGAACGCAACCCGCCCGATGCTACGTAGATAAAGACGATGACCGAAAGCACAATCGCCCCACCTTCGACCGAGTGGATGAAGGTGCCCTCCAGCGGCGTGCCAGTCGTCAGGCGGTTGAACAGCAAGCCCGACGCCTTGAGTTGGATTCCGAGATAGGGTACGCTGAAGACGAGCGCGACGATGACGGTGAGGAAGCGCATCGCGTCCGTGCGGTAGTAGTCGCTGAACATCTCGCCCGGCGTGATATAGCCGAAGCGCTGGCCCAAAAGCCACTGGCGCTTGAGGAACAACACCCCGGTGAAGGGGATCGTGATGGCGTAGAAGGAGGCAAAGGCGTAGGGCAGGCCGACATTGTAGATGGTGCCGGGGTGGCCGACGAAGGTCCAGCCGCTAAAGGAGGTGGCGGTGGCGGCCAGCACAAAGACCCACAGGCCGATACCGCGGCCGGCGATAAAGTAATCCGAGGCCGTCTTAGCGCGGCGGGCACCTTTGATACCCCAGAAGACGCAGTACGACCAATAGCCGACAGTAAAGAGCAGTAGCCAGACCAGTTTTTCCATGAGTTAGTCGGAAAGTTCCAGCCCCAAGTCGAAGACCATGTTGGTGACTTTCCACGAGCCGGAGCGGCGGCTCAGCGTCCAGAATACGTAGCGTTCCTTGTGGTGTTTGGCCGGCCCTTTGACGTGCTCGACGGCCACTTTTTCGTGCGTGACGGCCAATGCTTCGTCGCCGCTGGGGCCTATGGCCGTGTGGAGCACTTTGCGGTCGAGGTCGTACTGCACGTAGGGTAGCCGCTTGTCGAGCCACTTCCCTAGTTCTTCGCTGCCGCTGAAGGCGATTTTGTAGGAGGCTGGCTTGAAAGCGCCCAAGGCTTCGTAGCCAGTAAAGTTGGCGTCGAAGAAGCCGAGAATGCCGCTGCCCGCTTCCCATGCTTGGCTTTCGCGCTGCAACAGCTCGGCGACCTCGCCACTGGCGGGCGCACCGGCCGCGGGCAAGAGCGTGTCGCCCAAATCCGCAATCATGGCCGTAGCCAGCCAGTCGTCCTCTTCCTTGAGGAAGGTCCAGAAGCGGTGGACGACAAGTGGCTTGGCCTCGCTAGTCTGGCGATCGACGACGAGCCCGGAGTCCACGCTGGTGGCAATGGCGTGGGTTGTGCGCACTGCGATAAAGGGAACCGTGCGCGTGACCTCGTAGCGTTGGGCGCTGAGGTCCGCGGCTAGCTGGCTGGCGAACGCATCGCGGTTTTCGTGCAGGACCGTCCAAGCGCGCGGGTCGCCGTTGGCGTGCCCCTCATAGGCGACGAAATGCGGGTGGTACGCCTTGAGGGCTAGCTCGGTATCAGCCCGGCGATACCCGGAGATATCGTTGGCAAGGGCTTGGCGGATGAGGAGAGTCTCGGGCGTTTCGCCGGCGCGGCTGGGCGCGGCAAATGGCGGCAGGGCCAAGAGGACGAACAATAGGTAGATTGTATTTTGCATGGCGCGAAAAAGGGGGGGTTAGGGTCAACTCGATCCGAGCTGACCTAAGGCCCACTCGGCGTAGTAGGAAACGGTGGCGTCGCTGTCGTGGCGCAATTTTTCGAGCTGGGCGCGGCTTTGATCACCGCCGATGTGGCCGAGGGCAATGGCCACATTGGCGCGCACGTCGGCGACCTCGTCCATGGTGGCCGCCAGCAGGGCGCTGAGGGCGGCTTGCACGCGCGCTTGCCCCAGGACTTGAGCTGCACCCGCGCGGGCGAGCGGATCCTCAGCGCTGAGGGCGGCTATGAGTTGCGCTTCGACCGCGCCGGATTGTTGCTGGACATTGGTGAGAAACTTGACGGCATTGGCGCGGAGAATGGAGTCGGTGTTGCGCAGGGCCTCAAAGAGGAACTCAATGCCTCGGCTGTGCTCCATGGTGGCTAGGGCGGCAGCCGTGCTGAAGCGCACCTGATTGCTGGGGTCTTCCAGCAAGTCGGCTAGGGCGGCGGCCGTGGTCTCGTCGCCGATGTAGCCGAGGGCTTGCGCAGCGCGCTGGCGGTGGACTGGCTCTTCGGCCTCTAGCTGGGCAACGAGCTGGTCTTTGACCTTGGCTGTCACCGAGCGCAGCGCGGCTTGGTGAGGACCAGCGCGACTGTTCAGTTCCACGAGTAGTGGGACGCCGAAGTAGCCGGATTCCTCTAGCCCTTGCAGGGCGGTTTGGGCTAGCTCCGGGTCGTTGCTGGCTAGGGCTGCTTCGATTTCGCTGGTGCCGAGCTCGTCGTCCATCTTGAGCAGGGCAATGGCCGCGTGGATGCGAATGATGGGGTCGGAGTCTTCGAGCTGGACTTTGGCCGCATCCACGCCCGCTTGGACGTAGCCGACTTGGCCCATGGCCCACAGGCAGGCGATGCGCTCGCGGTCCGTGTAAGCGGTGGTGATCCGGTCCTTGAGCGCGGCCGTGGCTCCGCGCGGCTTGATGTGGCCCAGTGCTAGGGCGCAGCCGATGCGGAGCTTTTCCTGTTCGTCGCGGAACTCGCGGTAGTTCTCGCCGAGGTACAGGTCGGGGTTGAGACGGGCGATGAGTTGGCGGGCGGCTGGCCGACCAATGGCGGCTAATTCGTCGATGGATTGCTGATAGGCGGGCGAATCCACCGGGTTGGCGGCCATCTGTTCTAGGAGCTCGACGACCTGCTCTTCGGTGGTGCTACAGGCGCTGAGGCCCAATAAAAGCAGACAGGTTAGGCGCTTGGCGATCATGGTCTATGGCGGGTTAGAGGTGGCAGAATGCGGATAAGGTAAGCCGTGAGACGCCATAAATCAATTGAATGCTGCATCTGCATCGCTCCCTTGCTGTCCTGCCGCCACGACAAATACCTGAGGCGTCGTCCAGGTCACCGTGTGGTTGGCCAAACTTTGCTCAAAGAACTTGCGCACCTGCCGCAGTTCACCTTCGTCGAGATGCTGGGTCAGATGGTGGGCGTACGTGTGCCGCTTTTCACCGCCGGGATTGAACCAATGTGCGAGATGGCGCGGCTCGATGTGTCGCTGGGACTGGACTGCTTCCACCTGCACCTGTACCGCGCCAAAGCCCGCAGCCGCGAACATCTGTTCGAGATCCGCGGTATCCCAGTTGACTCGCGGGTTGTCGGGCGCGGTGTAGATGGACTCTTCAGCGGTGACGAGGCGCTCGCCTAGGTCTCCGAGTTGCTGTAAGTCGAGCAACTGGTACAAGCGTTGCGACCGGCGTGAGAGGGTCTCGACTAGGCTGACGTGGCCTTGTGGGGCGAGGTGGCGATGCAGGACCGCGACGACTTCGGCCTTGTGGGCTAGCGCACCGAGGGCGTTGCGGCCTACGATGGCGTCAAAGAGGATGTCGGAGTTGTGGTCGGCTATCTGGTCGGCGAGGGAGACGAGTGGGCCTTGCAGCACTTGAGGCCGCTCGATCTCGGCTAGGTGGTCGGCGGTTTCGTGTAGGGCCACAGCTGCGATTTTGTCGCTGGTGTGCGCCCAGACGCCGCCTTCGGGCACGCGCCGCAGGGCTTCCCAAGTGAGTAGGCCCGTGCCGGCCTCCAAGTCGAGGACGAGGTGGTGACGTGCGAGTGCAAGCGGGGCGAAGAGGCGTTGGCGCGTGCGCTCTAATTGGGTGCCAACGTCGCCGCTGGCGCGCTGGAGCCACTGGTCGCGCGCTTGGTCGGGTGGGGACAGGGACAGCACCTCGGCCGGAGCGGACTCTGCTTCGCGCATGGCGGCGAGCTGTAGCTCGCGACGTTGGCGGACGCGGTCGCCGATGTCTTTTTCTTGGCCTTGGTCCGAAGGCTGGTAGAAGATGCGGCCCTGCAGACCGGCGGGCAGGTACTGCTGGGCAACCCAGTGCTCGCGGTAGGCGTGAGGGTAGAGATAGCCAGCGCCGTGGCCAAAGCCCTCGCTGTCGCGGCTGGCGTCTTTGAGATGATTAGGCACCTCGCCTTCGCGCTCTTTTTCCACGACTGCCAGCGCGTCAAAGAAAGCCATAGTCGAGTTGCTCTTGGGCGCGGTGGCCAAGTACAAGGCGGCATGAGCCAGCGGAAAGCGCCCCTCGGGCAGGCCGATGCGGTCGAAGGATTCAGCCGCGGCGATGACAACCTGGAGGGCGCGCTCGTCGGCGAGGCCGACGTCCTCGCTGGCGAAGATGAGCATGCGGCGGAAGAGGAAGCGCGGGTCTTCGCCGGCGTACACCATCCGCGCCAGCCAATAGAGGGTGGCATCTGGGTCTGAGCCGCGCATGGACTTGATAAAGGCACTGATGGCGTCGAAGTGGTAGTCGCCCTCCTTGTCGTAGAGTAAGGCGCGGCGTTGGATGGATTCCTCGGCTACTGCTAGGTCGACGACGATCTGCCCTTGGGTGTCTGGATCGGTGGTTTCGACCGCTAGCTCCAAGGCGTTGAGCAAAGCGCGGGCGTCGCCGTTGGCTACATCGATCAGATGCGCAAGGGCGTCGGGGTGCAGGGCGACGCGGAGATGGCCGTAGCCGCGTGCGTCGGTGAGCGCCTGTTGGGCGATGTGCGCGAGGGCTTCGGAGCTGAGGCCCTGGAGCTGAAAGACCCGGCTGCGCGAGAGTAGGGGGCGATTGACCGAGAAGTAGGGGTTTTCGGTGGTTGCGCCGATGAGGATGATGGTGCCGTTTTCGACCCAGGGCAGGAGCGCGTCTTGCTGGGCCTTGTTGAAGCGGTGGACCTCGTCGATGAAGAGGATGGTTTTGCGGCTGTGCAGCTTGCGCAATTGGCCGGCTTCATCGACGGCTTGGCGGATGTCGGCGACTCCGGCCAAGACGGCGTTGATGGAGATAAAATGGGCGCTGGTGGTGTGGGCGATGACTGCGGCGAGCGTGGTTTTGCCCGTGCCGGGCGGGCCGTAGAAAATCAGCGAGGAGAGCTGGTCGGCCTCAATGGCGCGCCGCAGCAGGCGACCCGGCCCGAGAATGTGGTCCTGGCCGACGTATTCGTCTAAGGTGCGCGGTCGCAGGCGAGCGGCTAGGGGTTGGTCCGCGGCTTGGCGATCCCGCAGTCCGGCGTCGAAGAGATCCATGCTTTCACCTCCGGGTAAAGAAGGCGCAAATTAAGAAGATAACGACTCAGTTGAACCGCGCGAACTCCTAAGGAGCGTATCCGCAGATGAACGCAGATGAACGCAGATGAACGCAGATGAACGCAGATGAACGCAGATGAACGCAGAGGCGGGGTAAGGGGTACTTGGGGCCCCCTCGGTTTAATACGGCCTCTAGGAGGGATGGCTCGTAGCGGCTAGGCCGTCTCTTCTTTATGTTTTCTGAGGGCGCAGTTTTACGCTGGAGAGACCATGTGAAAATTACCCATTTGGAACTACACTCAGTGGCGGCGTCGCACCGAGGCAATTGGATCTTTGTTCAAGTTCACACCGACGCCGGGCTGAGCGGGCTGGGCGAAGCGAGCCAGAGCGGCAACGACGGTTTGGTCGCGGCCGCGCTGGAGCAATTAGGACCGCGGTTGGTGGGCGCGGACCCGACCCAAGTAGAGGTGCTGTGGGAACAGATGGCGCGGGGATCGGCGATTTTCTCGGGCGACACCGGCCGCGTCGGGGCCACGGCGCGCAGCGCGGTCGATCAAGCGCTGTGGGATTTGGCTGGTAAGGCACTCGGGGTGCCAGCTTGGCGCTTGCTGGGCGGCAAGCGGCGCGACTCCGTGCGATTATACGCCAATCTCAATCGCGGCACCCGCGATCGCAGTACACAGGGGTTTGCCGATGCGGCGTGCCGGGCGGTCGATGCCGGCTTTGATGCTGTCAAGAGCACGCCCTTTGACGAGGTGCATTGGCGGCGGATGGACCGCGGTGGAGTCGAGCGCGACGCAGATAAAGGAATCGCGCGGCTAGTGGCGACGCGGGAGGCCATTGGCGACGAAATCGAACTGTTAGTGGATTGCCATCAGCGCTTTGACTTGGCCTTGGCTTTTAAGGTGGCCGAAAAAGTGCGTCCGCTCGATCTTTACTGGTTTGAGGAACCGGTGCCGCGCGATCAAGTCAATGCGCTGCGCCAGTTGCGGCTGCACTCGGGCCATACGATTGCCGGTGGAGAGTCACTCGTCGGTCGCGAGGGCTTTTGGCCCTACATCGCCCAAGGAGCAGTGGATGTGCTGATGCCAGATGTCAAACACGCTGGTGGCATTACCGAATGCCGGCGCATTGCCGCGCTGGCCGAAATAGCGCAGATGCCGATTGCGCCCCACAGCCCGGCTGGTCCGGTATCGACGATGGCTGGGGTGCATTTGGCGGCGACGGTTGCCAACTTCACGGTGCTCGAATATGCGTTTGGCGAGGTGGATTGGCGCGGCGAGTTGGTGCGCCCGGCAGAAACCATAATAGACGGCCACATCCGAGTACCGGACGCGCCCGGTTTGGGAATTGAACTCGACGAAGCGGTGCTTATGGCGCACCAGGTGCAATAAATGTTCTGTCAGCTAGATGAAGCGGTCGCGGACTTTCGCGCCGGGAAGTTTTTGGTCTTAGTGGATGCGCAGGAGCGCGAAGACGAGGGCGACCTGATCTTAGCGGCTGAGCGCGTTTCCACTACCAAGATAAATCGAATGCTGCAAGAGGCGCGCGGTCTGCTGCACTTGGCCACGACCGAGGCTCATCTAGCACGGCTCGGCGTGGGGTTGATTGATCCACACAATGCCGATTGGACGACCCCGCGCTTCGGCCTGCCCTTTGATGCGCGCGAGGGGATTGAAACCGGCGTTTCGGCTGCCGACCGCGCCACGTCCATTCAGCGCGCCCTCGATTCAGACACCGGCCCGGCGGACATCGTCATTCCCGGGCACGTATTTCCCTTGGCAGCTCGCCCAGAGGGTTTGCTCAGCCGCCAGGGGCACACCGAAGGCGCAGTAGAGCTAGCTCGCCAAGCCGGTCTT
This sequence comes from Candidatus Latescibacterota bacterium, assembly GCA_965116455.1. GTDB lineage: Bacteria > Latescibacterota > UBA2968 > UBA8231 > UBA8231. Next base: position 478,680 of record OZ220690.1, read on the forward strand.
TTTCCCGCGGCGGTCATGTCCGAGGTGATGACCGCGGATGGCGCGATGGCCAAGGGCCAGCAACTCGTGGATTTTGCCGCTCGCTTCGGCTGTCGCTTGATCGACGTGGAGCAACTCCACCAAGCCGTGCTGGGTGGGTGATGTAGCGGGCACTGGCGCTAGAGGCTAGGCGTTGTACCTGTAACGAATCCATTCACCTCAACGTTCCCTTATCTCTCCCTTGAGGCTCTCATGTACAATCTCATCCTTCTTCTCACCGTAGTCCTCTGCGGGCAGCTCCATGCCGACGATCACCCGGTGAAGGCCAATTTTTTAGCCGATGTAGATGCCGTAGCGCCCGGCCAGTCTTTCCGGCTGGGGATCGAGCTGACGATGGAGGAGAAATGGCACACCTACTGGATTTTTAGCGGCGATGCCGGCCTGCCCATCGAAGTCGAGTGGCAGCTACCTGCCGATGTTGTAACAGGACCATTGCAATGGCCCTTGCCCAACAAATTCGAGGAACAGGGGGAACTGGTGGTCTATGGGTATGCCGACGAAGTGCTGCTCATGGCCGAGGCTACTGCGCCGCAGGCGTTAGCAGCGGGGGATACACTGCACTTTGGGGCTGAGGTCTCCTGGTTGGTATGCCGCGAACTGTGCATCCCCGGAGGAGCATCGTTGACGTTGGCACTGCCAGTGGCCGCCGTCGGCAAGCCGAGCGCCCAGCAGGCACAATTTGACCGCTATGCAGCACAGGTGCCGGGCGCGTTGAACGAGCGCATTGCGGTAGAACTCGCCGTGCGGGGCGAGGGGCTGTGGAGGTTGACGTGCGCCTTTCCCACGAGGACAAGGCTTTGGAGCAGGGTGAGCAGACCCCCGACTTTTATCCTCTGGAGGCCGACGGTTTTGCGCTTTCTACCCAGCGTCTAGCTGCCGATCATCTCGTGCTGTCTGTCGAACCCTATGCCTCCGCTCAAGTCGATACGTTGCGCGGAGTGCTCGTCTATGGGCTAGATGGCGAGGTGCAGGCCGGGACGCTGGCGCTGGATTTGCGCGCTGCGCCGCGCCAGGGGGGAGGCATCTTGGAGCGGGATTACCGCGCGGCTAGCGGGGAGGTCGCTCGGTCGCTGTGGGTCTATATCGCCTTTGCGGTGTTGGGTGGGTTGATCCTCAACTTGATGCCCTGCGTGTTGCCGGTCATCTCGCTCAAAGTACTCGGTTTTGTCAATCAAGCTGGCGAAGAGACCAAGCGGGTGCAGCAACTAGGGTGGGCGTTTTGCGCTGGTATTGTGGCTACTTTTTTGCTGCTGGCGCTAGCGGTGCTCTTGGTCAAAAGCAGTGGTGAGCAGATCGGTTGGGGCTTTCAGTTCCAGTATCCGGGTTTTGTGGTAGCGATGAGTGCCTTGGTTTTTGCGTTGGCTCTGAGTCTGTTCGGCGTTTATGAAATTCTGCTGCCGGGAACTAGTAGCTTAGGGGGTATAGGAGGACGCGAGGGATTGACGGGGTCCTTTCTCAACGGCGTGCTAGCGACGATTCTCGCCACACCCTGTACCGCGCCCTTTTTGGGGACTGCGCTTGGGTTTGCCTTCGCCCAACCGGCCGGCGGCGTCATTGTGGTTTTTTTGGCGATTGGCGTGGGGATGGCACTGCCGTATGTGGTACTGGCGCTCAAGCCGGTGTGGATCGAGCATTTGCCGAAGCCCGGCCCTTGGATGGTGCGGTTCAAGCAGCTAATGGGCTTTTTGTTGATGGCTACAGTGCTGTGGTTGCTCTGGGTTTTAGGCAATCAGGTCGGGGTCGAAGGCGTGGTGTGGACGGGGGCCTTTTTGCTAGGTCTGGGTCTAGCCTGCTGGGTCTGGGGTCAGTGGGGCAGTTTCCAGCATTCCACCCGTTCAAAGAGGGTGGCCCGAGCGATGGTACTGGTGCTGGTTGTGGGCAGCTATGCGATCTTTGTCCATCCGTTGCTGGCTGCCGAGCAGACCCTAGCTGAGCAGACTACTGCGTCTGAGCTAGACTGGCAGCCGTTTAGTGCCGTGCGCGTCGAGGAGTTGGTCGCGGATGGGCAGATGGTCTTTATCGACTTTACGGCCGAGTGGTGCTGGACGTGCAAAGTCAACGAGCAGGCGGTGTTGGCCCAGCAAGTGGTACGCGAGCGGTTTGCCGCGCTTGATGTGGCTCTAGTCAAAGCCGATTGGACCAACCGCAACCCCGAGATCACTCAGCTCTTGCGCGCCTTTGGGCGCTCAGGAGTGCCTCTGTACGTGATCTTTCCCGCCGGTCTCATCGATCAGCCGCTGGTGTTGCCCGAGGTTATTACTGCCGAAATGGTCATCGAAAAACTAGACGCGGCCGTCGCACTCGCCAACGGCAACTAAGGCCACCGTGTTTTCAGTTGTCATTCCCGTGTACAACCGTCGCGCATTAGTCGGCCGGGCGATCCGTTCGGTACTGGCGCAGCAGGGGGCGGACTTTGAGGTGATCGTGGTTGATGACGCCTCCGACGACGGTACGCCTGAGCAAGTGCGCGAGGAATTTGGCGACGCAGTCAAAATAGTGATTTTGGCAGCAAACAGCGGGGTATCCGCCGCGCGCAATCGCGGGATCGCGGTGGCTGAAAGAGAGTGGATCGCCCTGCTCGATTCGGACGACGAGTGGTTGCCCAACAAACTCGCACAACAAGCAGCGGCCCTGCGCGAGAGCGGGTTGTTGATCTGTCACACCGACGAGATCTGGCTCCGCAATGGCGTGCGGGTCAATCCCCACAAACACCACCAGAAATACGGCGGCGACATTTTCTTGCAGGCTTTGCCTTTGTGTGTTATGTCGCCTTCGTCGATTGCAATTCACCGCGAGGTCTTTGCGGACGTTGGGATGTTTGACGAATGTTTGCCTGCCTGCGAGGACTACGAACTTTGGCTGCGGATTACCTGTCGCTACGAGGTGGTCTATTTGGCGGAGAAACTCATTCGCAAATACGGCGGCCACGCCGATCAACTATCGCAGGCACACTACGCGATGGACCGCTTCCGAGTGTACGCGCTCGACAAGCTGTTGCGCGAGGAGCTGCAACTCGCACCGGATCGCGCCGCGGCCGCGCGCGCTATGCTGCTGCGCAAAGCGCGTATTGTCGAGCGCGGAGCTGCTAAGCGCGATAACGCGAAATTGCAGCAGCAGATGGGCGGCTATATAGCGCGCTGGCAGTGATAGGTCGCAATCTAGGTACATCCTAGTATAGATGGTGTCGAATCATCTCTACAATCAAGGAGCTTGTCATGGGACCGCTGCCACCGGCTATAATACAAGGTATGTCGTATTTTGCACCACCGAGGGGATCGCCTTGCGGCCAAGGGCATCTATCGCGATCCGGTGCGCTCTAGTCAGGGGCACTTTGTCAAAGCTGCCGAATCAGAAAGACGTAGCGTTCCTCTTCGAGCGCGTGGACAAAGCGCGTCTTATCGACATACAGGCACTTTTTGAGGCGGATGGCGCGGAAATCAGCCCAGCCGTAGGGAATGCGCGGATAGGAGGAATTCATAAGGGCAGGTGCTCCGTTTTCCAGCCGAGCTGAGGGTCGCAAAGCAAATGCTTTAGCTTTGGGAGTGCGTCAAAGTTGCAGGTCTTATTTTGGCAAGTTCGTTTTCCAAACGCTGCTCTACCCGCCACAAATCACAAGCTTGTTGCAGGCGCAACCAGAGCATAGGACCGTTGCCGACGAGTTTTCCTATTCTAAGCGCCATTTCTGTTGGGTCGTAGCTTGAGATTATCCCAACCCTACCGGACAGAGTCGCATGAGTTCGAGAGAGCTATAGCGATGCTCGGCGATGCCCGCGGCCATAGCCGGTGTTCTGTGTTGCCATCGTCCTGCGTCGGAGCGCTGGCGCAAGGATCGATGGGTGTGATGAAAATTGTAGCGCAACGCGCCAATCCAACTGAGCGCATCATGCCGATCCGACCGACGCGAAAAGCGCAGGGTTTTGCGCCCCTTTCGTGCGTTGCGCATCCGATCGGTCAGGTTGAACCGCTCGATAGCACTGGTATTGGCTTTCGTCCAGCCCAAGTCGGCCACGACCTGAGCCAAGCGACCCTTGCCAAAGCGAGGTCGGATCTCGACCCGTTGGACTCGTCCTCCGTGCCGATGTTTGACAATCTGGGCGTAGACCAAGCCTTGGGGTATCCGAACAACGGGGGCTGGCCGGCGACCCCGGCGATGGCGTCGGGGCACCGGATAGGCCCGACCAAAGGTGGCCACAATCGCCTCGGGATAGGTCGGCTCGCCATCGGTAAACAGCGCCGGCAGCCTCGCGTCACAGCCCAGCCGCGCCGCCGCATCGGCCACCACTTGATGAAGGGTTGTCGTCGTACGGCGACCCGGCACTAGCGACACCAGCAATTTGCTCTGTGGATCCAAACTGTTGGCATCCCAATAATCACCCCGTTGACTCGGATCATCCAGGGGGGTCAAGTGCCGTTGTTTTTTGGCCACATAGGCCCATTTCTCATCAAATTGGAGCGCCATCGGACGCACGTTACGCACCAGCCGGTCATGCAGTTGATAGCTGACCGGTCCGCTTACGCGCAGCAGGCGGCCCACCGCCTCTTTGGATACCCCCACCAAGGCCGCCGTGGCATTTAAGCCACAGGCCCTATCTAAATGCTCAATCACCGAGACGGCTTGGGCTTCGCCGATTTTGCAATTAAACAACGCCGTGCCTTTCCGCTCGCTGAACTCATCCCCGCAGCACCGACAGCGCAGATACCGAATCCGGTCGGCTCCATAGGTCTTGCGCACCGTCAGGTTGGCTTGGCCGCGTTGGCCGTAGGTCTTGCATTGGGCATTGAGACAACACAAATTCTCCAACGCTGGTCTTGGCTCTTGCATCTTTATCCCTCCTTACTTGGTGGTTGGGAGTGATAAATAAAGGGTACAAGGCCAGCACCTGTTCTAACTGGTATGAGATAATCTCACCTTACGACCTTCTGTTGTAATCGACTTCAAATAGCAAACCACGGTCGCACCGCCACTTTGTTGCGCCGGTACGCGCGGTCGCCGCCGTAGATCAGCGAAGCATTCGCAAGGTCCTGTCCGGCGGTGCGGCTCCACCATGTAAGGGCGGTGAACGCATCGGAGCCGACCGTTTGTCCAGATTTGATCTCAATTGGATAGAGCGTCGATCCCTGTTCTACCAGTAGATCAACCTCGTGGCCGGTGCGGTCGCGCCAAAAATACAGCGGGGGTTTCTGGCGGTGGTGGTGGAAGGCTTTGGCCGCTTCGGCGACTTGGTAATTTTCAAAAAGGGGGCCGCGCAATGGATGGGTGGGCAGCACTTGGGGGTCTTTTATGCCCAACAAATAACAGGCAAGGCCGGTGTCGTAGAAGTACAGCTTGGGACTTTTGATCAACCGCTTGTTGAAGTTGCGGTGATGCGGCGGCAGCAGAAAGACGACAAAACTGGTCTTCAAAACGGATATCCAGCGCTGTGCCGTATCTACGGCGATGCCGCAATCGCTGGCCAGTGCAGCGCAATTGAGTACCTGCCCGACTCGACCGGCGCACAAAGCCAAAAAGCGCTCAAAGGCATCCATGTTGCCGATATTGACCAGCGAACGCACATCGCGTTCGAGATAGGTTTGCACGTAGTCGGGGAGCCATATTGCGGGCGGGATACGCTGGTCGTGAATCCGCGGATAGAAGCCGGTGTAGAGGGTCTGCCATAGCTGGAGATGGGTCTTGTGATTGGCAAATAACGTCGCGGGGGTTTCGGGCACCGGCTGGACTTGGCCTTCGAGTTCGGCACGCGAAAGTGGCAACAGGTGCAGAACGGCGCACCGGCCCGCCAAGGTCTGCACAATGCGATCCATGAGCAGGAAATTCTGCGAACCGGTCAGCACAAAGCGGCCCGTGCTACCGTCCGCGTCAACTATGCTCTGGATATAGGAAAACAACTCGGGTGCTCGCTGAGCTTCGTCCAAAATGGCTGGGCCGTCGAGTTGGTCGAGGAATCCTCGGGGATCCTCTAAGGCAAAGATGCGTTGGTCGGGGTCTTCGAGGGAATAGTAGCTATGCTGGGGGAAGGTCGCTTTGGCTAAGGTCGTCTTACCAGACTGGCGTGGGCCGGTGAGGGTGAGCACCGGGTACAAGCGGGCGTCGCGCAAAAGATACCGTTGTAGGGTGCGCCTAATCATACTAGCGAATTTACGATTAGATCGTAAATCTGTCAAAATACTAGTCCTGACCACTGGTCAGCACCGCATCACCCCATACTTATTGACGACCTCTTTCTACAGATACTGCTCGTACACGGCGAGCGTTCCCGCGGCCATGGCGTCGCCGCTGTCCGTCGCGCAGCAAGGTGGCCAGATGCGAGTAGCCGTCCTAGCAGCTTAGTCTTCCGTGGCGTCGTCTATGGCTTGATACGCGACTAGCTCCCAGCCGTGAAACACCACCGCCAAGCCAATGTGTCGCACCGACGGATAGCGGTGCGACAACGACGAACCCGCCAAGTAGGAGCGCACCTGCTCTACGGCCTCCCCCACCTTGGCCGCGACGACGGATTCGCCGAGGGATTCGCTCCGCTTGAGATACTTGAGTTCGAGTACGTAGCCGAACTGCATGTCGGGGTATTGGGCGACGAATGGCTCCAAGTAGAGGTCTGCATACCCTTTGTTCAGTTCATACTCCGAGTGCAGCAGAAAATACGGGGACAGGCTCAAATGGGCGGCGACAAAGCCATGCACCACCTTCTCGCCATCCATGTAGTCGCGGATGCCAGTTTGTTCGGCTAAGGCGTCGCGCAAAAAGTCCAACACGGGCTGCCAAGCGCCGTCGTAGGCCATCGCTTGAGCCAAGCGGAAAAAGGTGTACACATCAACCGAGAACACCCCCACATCATCGTACGCATCGCGCAGGTAGCCGTACATTAGCCGCTTGACCGTTTGATTGGGAATGCCCAACCGGGGCACTCCGTGCGCCACGTCGCGAATGCTGAGCAGGCCGAAGTAGTGCAGCAACGACAGGAAGTTTTCGCGCTGGTCTAGTTGGTTGAGGGGGAAACTGAGTTGGATGGGGGTGTTCACCTGTTCTTGGCCGATGATGTGGCGCAGCAGGTCGAAGTTGCCGTTGAGTTGCCGGTTGACCGTTAGCAGGTGGCGCAGCTTGCCGTAGTCAATGCGTACATTGGTGTCGATTAACTCCCGCGGTGCTCTTTTGTTCGGCATAGATTCAGCAAGAAAATAGAGGATCATGTCGGTGTTGTAGAGGTCGCCCTCGGCCTCCTCGGCAAACCGATAGCCGTTGTACCACTCGCGCATGATGTCCAGCGCGGCTTCGACCTCCTGATCGAACACGCCGTGATCGCGGTATAGCTCCAACAGTTCCCGCACTTCCTCCTCAGTGAAGCCGAGCAGGTCGTTGAACTCCGGGCGCAAGCTGATGTTGCGGCCAATGTTGAATCCGCTGGTGACGTCGTCCATGGTAATCGGCGACACCCCGGTGATGAAAAGCCGCTCCATGCCGCCACCGCTGCGCCCAGCTCCGGCCTTGAGCGTGGCAAAGAAATTGCGATAGAAGCCGCCGCCGTGGGTGAACGACTGGTAGGCTTCGGCCTCGCGATGCGCTAGCACCGTGTTGGCGAAGTTGTCGTACTCGTCGATGAGCACATACAGCGGAATGCCCTGATCGCCCGCATAGAGAAATAACGCGGCGAGTTTGGCGTCGATGGAGGGCGGCGCGAGAATGCGCTGTCTCGCCTCTTGGGGAAACAAATCTCGATTGCGTCTAAGTGCGTGATCAAGTTCCAAGGCACAGTACGTCTCAAAGCGTTCCCGCAGAGTTTCTAAGCTCGACTTTATCCAAAAAAGATGACAGCGGTCCGAGCAGTTCCTAGTATAGATGGTGTCGAATCATCTCTACGATCCAGGAGCTTGTCATGGGACCGCTGCCACCGGCTATAATACAATCTATGTCGTATTTTGCCCCCCTTTTTTCTTTTCGGGTATGGCCGCAGGCTCAGGTGTTGTTGACCGGCGCGATCTTGGCACCGGGCAAACGCACGGTCAGTGCCCTCTTGCGCGTGATGGGTTTGGATCACCGATCTGATTTTCAAACCTATCACCGGGTGCTCAATCGCTGCGTATGGTCTCCTCTTGAAGGTAGCCAGATTCTGTTGCAGGTACTGCTGGCTACGTTTACCCCCCGCGGCCGGTTGGTTTTTGGCCTAGACGATACGATAGAGCGCCGTCGCGGTGCTCACATTGCGGCCAAGGGCATCTATCGCGATCCGGTGCGCTCTAGTCAGGGGCACTTTGTCAAAGCCAGTGGGTTACGCTGGTTGTCGCTGATGTTGCTGGTGCCCGTATCCTGGGCCGACCGGATCTGGGCGTTGCCTTTCTTGACGGTGTTATGTCCGTCCGAGCGCTATTATCAGGCCCGAGGTCGAGCGCATCAACCGCTGCTGGAGCGCGCCCAACAGATGCTGCGTCTTGTGGCGCGCTGGGTGCCCACCCGTAGCGTAGTGGTGGTCGCCGACCAAGCCTTTTCAGCGTTGGCCTTTCTGGATGGAGTCCGGCATCAGGTCGCCGTCATCACCCGCTTGCGCTTAGATGCGGCGCTGTTTGAGCCGGCCCCCCCTCGACCGACCGGTACGGTCGGTCGACCGCGCTGCAAAGGGGATCGCTTACCGACCCTCCAAGCGCGATTAGACGATCCCAATACCCGCTGGCACGAGCTAACGATAGAGGCGTGGTATGCCACCGGCAAACGCGCCCTCCATATCGTTTCGGGCACGGCCGTGTGGTATCACTCCGGGTTGCCACCAGTGGCCCATCCGCTGAAGAAGCGCGCGCCCATCTGGGTATGGAAACGCAACGGCAGTGGAATGACCAAGCTATTGCGCGCAGCACCCCCTTGGTGTTGGCCTTATTTGCTCTGGTGGCGCTTTGGGCGCACACCCTCATCAAAAAGACAACCTGTAGCGTCCGACAAACGGCTTGGTATCGCAAAACAAAACCCACTTTTTCGGATGCACTCGCTTGGGTCCGAAAACACATCTGGCAACATTTTTCAACGTCAGTTCCACACCCAGACAGGCAAAAACCCACAGCGGCAATCGTCGAACGCCTTATCGATATCGTTTGCTATGCTACATGAATGGATAAAGTCGAGCTAAGTCGGGACCCAGCGTCAGTGTGCTTCTGGCTCGGCCGTTGGCATTGGTGGTGGCGGTGGTTGACGACAGCGTCCCCCCGCCGCCGGAGACCGAAAAGGTGACGACCACCCCGGCAAGGGGTGAGCCGTCCTCATCCAACACCGATGCCACCAACGGCTCGGCTAATGCAACGCCGGCCGTGCCTTTTTGTCCATCGCCGGAGACCTTCGTCAGACTATGGGGAAGACTGATACCAATATCAATTTCCAAATACGGATTCCGACGCACCAGTCCGTGAAGCGGAGACGTATTCGCAATCGGATTTCCTGCGAGCCATATCACTTTCAGGTTGGTCAACCCCGCCAAGGGCGAGAGATCCGATACCGAATTTTCGCTAAGCCACAATCGTTCCATATTGTTCATCTGCTTCAGCGGTGATAGATCCGATATCCTGTTGTCGATAAGTTCCAACCCCACCAGAAGATTCAACCCACCTATGGGGCTGATATCTCGAAGCTGATTCCCGTTTAGATGCAACTCAATCAGATTAACGGCATGTTCGAGCCCGGTAAGGTCTGTTATCTGGCGAAAGTGCGCTCGAAGTTCCCTTAATCTCAACATGTCTAGCTGTGTGATGGTATCCTCCGGTGGTAAGCCGAGGGTTTCTCTCACTACCGCAGCTAAATTCGCATCAGGTATCGACACGTTTTTTGGGGAAAGGATCTTCGTAAAATCTATTGGGAACTCTTGATAGGTGACGTTTCCATCCACATCGACAACACGGAGAGCCATGTCTTCGAGTACTTAGTACTTGATGAGTGACAAATTCAACGGTAGCACGTTTACCGCTAAGCGCTTGACAACCAACGGCCGCACCTGCGCCAGCCTGAGTATGCACCTGCGTTTGATGGAGTCCGTCAGGGTCGGTTACTTCAAAGCGAAGGTGGATAGCGTTGGGTGGAACTGCCAGCGGTGGAAGCATCCGAATTGTGGTTTGTTCGTCTATTGCAGGATACCTTTGGTCAGTGTTAAAGTAGCGATGAGCATCCAACCACTCGGCGGCACAAAAAGATGTAACCATCATGTCGGTGTGATACGAAGACGGGCTTCGGGTGGCATTTATGAAGTAATCGTGCGCTATTCCAAAGGTGTGTTCGAGTTCATGGGCAATAACGGCCACATTGCCACAAGCCCAGGGATGTTCGTTGTGGAGGATGTGGGTGGGTATGATTGCTACTCCGCCTTCTGGTCCCCAAGGTGCGGCCAGTCCACACGTTTGGGATTCGTCGCTTATATCCAGTGTAACGAGGTAGATATTTCTCCACGGGTCAAAACGTTCGGCCATTTCGTCCCAGATTTTATTGTAAAAGTCCGTATGGTAATGCGCATCGTTAAACTTCCCCTTCACATGATGCACCACAGCTTTTCCATCGCCGTCGGCTTCCAACCTGAAGGTTCTTCTGCCGAACCCGTGATTTTCCATCTGCTCTGCGTACGATTGTTGTACATCTTTCATCAACTCATTCAGCTTTGCGTCTATGTCTGGCTGGGCTTGGCGATCCTTGGGCAGGAAGTAGATCATTCGCACCGTGCGCGGGTGCCCCACGTCCAAATCCGCCAGCCGCTTGCCGGCAGGGCGGAGCCTATCGAGTTGCCACGGCTTGAGATCGACAGGCTGGCATAAATGCCCACTATCGGCTGGCGGGGACGAAGCATAAGCCGCCGTCAGCGGCGAGAGAATAAGGCCGAATAACGCGAGAAAAGCGGAATGCAGAGTAGGGGTTTTCATGGGGATATCCTTCTATTTTGTTCGGTAAGATGAGGGCCTCTTTTTTGGCTAAACTTAGGATGTGCAATGGTCTCGCCGTAGTGCCGACGCGAGAGGGCAGCCTCACAGGAATAGATTAGCCCGAATGCGGCGTGCGTAATCGAACCGGCGATGGAAACCGGGGCACCGGCACGGATCGACGTGGGCCGCCGTCAGCGCACCTCGCTGATCTCGACCTCCCGTCCTGTCGGCGACACCGCCACCCGGTGTCGCCGTCCGTCGAGAATGAAGTTCGCACCTGGACGCAGAACTCCGGGCCTTGTTTGACTGTCATAGTCGAAAAGACACTCGTCGAGTGAGCCGTTGCGGTCAACGTCAATACAGACCGCATCCCATTCCTCCGAATCGAACAGACCGTCGGCGTCGGCGTCGATGGTCGCCACCAGAACGGGGTCGCCTCGAGGGCTCTCGACCGTTCCCATCCAGATGCTCGCCCCCAAGTATCCAACACCCCCTTCCAGATTGCCCTGTGTCCATAGCCGGATCCGGTAGGGAATCCTCTCGCCCGAGACATAGGAAACCGTCACGTCGGTGCTGACGCCGGGCCTCCAATCGAAGGCCCGCGAGTCGCTGCGAGAGATTCCAAGCACCAGGGCCGGACCGTCGTCCGTCAAATCGCCGTTGTTGTTCCGATCGACGTAGATCTTGTCGAAATGGTCGTGCCAATAGCCGGAGTATTCACGATCGTCGCGGCAAAGACCCGGCAGGAGAGTGGCTTCGCACTCCTCCTTTTGATCGAAACGGTCAACCATGATCGAAATCCGGGCGCGCGTTCCACTCCCGAGTTTCAGCGATGCGTAGGCCTGCCGATCTCCTCGGGGTGGAGGATACTTGGTTCCGGACGGCCTTTGCGAACTCAAGTCTGCCCACTGGCTGCGCCTGACATCGTCGGCCATTTGATAGGAAAAGTGGATGCGCTTCCGCCTTAGACCCGGTGTCCCCTCGGGGGGCGGAGAAAGAGTCCGATCCTCTGTATCCGGGATGCCATCGTTGTCATCGTCGTCGTCGAGGTTGTCGCCTACGCCGTCGCCATCCGTGTCCACGCTTTCGCTCGGGTCCAGCGTGAATGGGTCGGAACTGTTGTCCACGCCGTCGCCGTCCGCGTCCCGGTCCATGAAGTTGCCGACACCGTCCGCGTCGGTGTCGAGCCAGTCGCGCGCGTCCAGCGGCAGCGCATCGATGAAGTCCGGCGCTCCGTCGTTGTCGTCATCGTAGTCGCGTTCATCCGCGATTCCATCGGCGTCCGCGTCGCCCTCGCGCGGGACTCGCGTGCGCACTTGCCTACCGCCATCCACCAGCCACTGGACGACCTCCAATTTCGTCGTTCCGCCAAGCCCGTCCGCACAGTGCCCGCCGGGTAAATCGGTGTATGCTTGTACGTCGAGTCCGAGAGTTTCCCCATAGTACTTGACAGAACCCAGCGCTTGCCAGTGCAGGAAATCACCTGTGGTGGCTTCTACCACGACGCGAAATCGTTCCTTGACAAAGGCGGCCGACGACGGAGTCCAAAGAAACAACGGCTCCCAATCCGGCCAGGAGTAATGACGAATGAATGGCAGATGATCACCGGTGCCGCCGCACCAAGCCCACAGACCGCCACCGTACAATCCGGCGTATTGCTCGACGAACGTAGGGAGGAAGACGCTCCCCTGTGAGCCGCCGCGCAACACGATGGCGTCGTGGTCCACGACCAGGGTCTCGTTGAAACCGCTCTGCAACAACTCATGAAGCAGTCGGCCATCCTCGAACATCCAATCCCTTTGACCCGCCGCGTTGGTCGGATAGCCGAGCAGATGGTGGGGATGACCCTCACCACGTGATCGTGGTGAGGCGACGACGGCGTAGGCGAGGCCCGCATCGGCAACCCACTGCGGGTAGGTGTGGTGATCGAGCATGTCCTGCTGTGTGCCAGGGTTGTTTCCATGCACATCGACGAGAACACCGCGTGGCTCACTCGTGCTCCAGGAAGTATCGAGGAACAAGCGATACCGGATGGTGCGGCCCCGGGAGTCCGTGAACTCTCCGTCCTGCGGCTCCGCCGGCCTCTCCCGATCGAGCAGCGTCCTTCCGGCGACGGGATCGGACCAGGCGCTTTCCACACGGGTCGTACCGCTACCAACAAAGGACTGCACCCGTAAGTACACGGTCACGCCGGGCGAGAGGTCAGCCACAACGTAGGAGAGCTTTGTGGCGGAGAGCTCGACGATTGGGTCGTCCTCGGTGAACAGATCGTCATCTAGGCTGTACTGGATCCGATAACCGTCGACACCCGCTACTTCATACCAAGTCCACTTCAAGTCAACAGGGCTCTTTCCCGAGACCCATAGTGTGGTCGGCGTTTCCGGTGCCTCGTCCTCTTCTTCGTCCGTATCTTGTTGTTCATCTTGATTGTCTGGCAACGTCGTAAAATTCGGCCCGAAGACCCACTCAGAGGGGCCATCGCTGTTCTCGGACCTAGCGGCCCAGCGATACTCTGTATTCGGCTCCAAGCCGTAGACTGTGCTGTAGGTCTTGGCGGCTCCCCTGTGCGGCCAATTGGTCCAGCGGCCGCCGACGGCCGTCCTGTAGTTGACGTCATAGTCGGTGGCCCCGTCAGCAGCATCCCAACGCACGCGGGCCGACGAATCGGTCACCGCCTCAACGCGCAGGTTCGTCGGCGCAGGCGGCGCTTCAAGGGCTGCCTGCGCCTTCCCGCTGGGACCGGGGCCCTCTTCGTCGTCGTGGAGCGCGTCGAACAGGTCGCAAAAGGCACAGTCGTCGTCCGCCGCCTTGCCCCCCGAATGGCCCGACGACACGACCAACTCCACCGGAGCCATGCCCGCTTCAACCCGAAACGACGAATCCACATAAGGAACCAACCCGCTACCCGAAACGACCAACCCATACACTTGTCCATCCGACTCGCCAACACCAGACACACCCGGCATAACAGAAGCCACCCCAGAAGCCGCAAGACCCGCTTGCCCGTCAAGCAGCACCATCCGCCCCGTCTGGCTCTCCATACCCACCGTCATTCGGTAGATATACACCCCGGTCCCTACGGCACGGCCTGCTCCATCCGTAGCGTGCCACGTCGCCGTGTGAGAGCCAGCCGCACGCTCCCCATCCACCAACGTCGCTATGCGCTGCCCCAAGAGGTTGAACACCTCCAGCCGCACCGCAGCCGAAGCCGCCAGTTGATAGGGAATGATCGTCGAGGGATTAAATGGATTGGGGTAGTTCGGCCCCAAGTCGAACCGCTCCGGTAGGGCCGCCGCGCCGGGCAACGCCCGCAGAGGCAGGGCAAAGTAGCCTGCCTCATCAGTAGTCGCCCCAACCCACTCGCGCAGATCGGTCAAATCGAACAGCCGCACCTGCGCGCCAGCCGCCGGTTCTCCAGCAGCCAAGCGCACGCGGCCTTCCAGTAGCGGCTCTGCGCCGACACTGATGCTTAACACCAATCCGATGAGACTGCCGATACATGACTTCATTGGTCAACCCTTTCAGAAAGGGACTAAACATCCAAGAAATTTCAAACCCTTCTAACCCTTCTAGTCGTCGCCGATCGACGCCACGGGAGTATCCTTCTTCAAGGGTTCGGGAGGCTCTGGTCGCGCAAAACAACGTTGCCGTTGCCCACAATTTTCCAAGCATTTTATTAGAAGAGACCTAAGTGTGAACTACAAGCTGATTTCGGTGAGTTGTTTGTGACTTTTTGCCCACTACGGTCGGATTGGCCATAGCTGGACTTACCGCGCCGCGAATCCCTTTGTCGCCTAGTCGAGGCCTGACAGGCCATAACCACGGGTATTCCGCATCCGGATGGAGGAGGAGTTGAAAAATCCCGACGACCGAGACCAACAGATAGAGGCGCTACGCAATCGCCTCTCCAAGCTGAGCGAGGCCAGCCTCCGCATCAACGAGAGCCTTGACCTCGACACGGTCTTGCAGGAGATCCTCGATAGTGCCCGATCGCTGACCAACTCCCGCTACGGCGTGATCGTCTCCTTGGACGATAAAGGGCAGGTAGAGAACTTTCTGTTCTCCGGCCTGACCGACGAGGAGAGCCAGCAGTTATCAGTGATGCCCGAAGTGCTGAAGATCTTCGAGTACCTAAGCACCCTTCCGGGACCGCTGAGAGTCCCGGACTTTGCCCGCTACACCCTATCGCAGGGCCTTCCCGCGTTCCGTCCACCCATTCAGGTGAGTGCCTGTTTGGGAGGCCAGATTCGCCACTGGGGCGAGAGTGTGGGCAATATTTATCTCGGCAAGAGGGAACCCGGCCAAGAGTTCTCCCGCGAAGACGAGGAGACCTTGGTCATGTTCGCGTCCCAAGCGGCGCTGGTCATCACCAACGCCCGCAAGCACCGCGACGAGCAGCGGGCGAGAGCCGATCTGGAAACCCTGATCGACACCTCGCCGGTGGGCGTGGTGGTCTTCAACGCCCGAACCGGTATGCCGGTGTCCTTCAACCGGGAATCCAGAAGGATGATGGAATACCTGAAGACACCAGGATGTCCTTTGGAGCAACTCTTCGACGTGGTCACCGTCCGGCGTGCGGATGGGCGCGAGATATCGCTGCGCGAGTTAACCCTCGCGCAGGCGTTGAGCACTGGCGAAACCATCCGCGCCGAGGAAATCGTCATTCAGGCCCCCGACGGCCGGTCGGTGACCGCGGTAGTCAACGCCACGCCCATCCGTTCGGAGGACGGCGAGTTAGAGTCGTTCGTCGTCACGCTACAGGACATGACACTGCTGGAGGAGTTAGGGCGGCTGCGAGCCGAGTTCTTGGGTATGGTGAGCCACGAGTTGCGCGTCCCATTGAGCTCCATTAGAGGCTCCGCAACCGCTATGCTGGACACTTCATCCGGCCTGAACCCCACCGAGCGTCAGTTCCTCCGGATTGTCGTCAATCAAGCCGACCACATGGGCGAGCTGATCGACAACCTACTCGACGTGGCACGCATCGAGACGGGCACGCTGCTGGTTGATCCCGAACCAGCGGAAATCACCAGCTTGGTGGACCGAGCTAGGAACACCTTCCTAAGCGGTGGCGGCAGGAACAACCTCGACCTCGACCTCGCGCCGGATCTGCCCTTAGTCATGGCAGACAGACCGCGCATCGTCCAGGTCCTAGGCAACCTCCTGTCCAACGCGGCAAAGTACTCGCCAGCGTCGTCCATCATCCGGGTGACCGCCGTGCGGGGGGATTCCCACGTGGCGGTCACCGTCGCCGACGCGGGCATCGGGATCTCCGCCGAGCGGTTGCCGAACCTATTCGGGAAGTTTTCTCGGACCGACGGCGAGGACGGGAAACGCCAAATCGGCGGTTCGGGTCTTGGCCTTGCCATCTGCAAGGGGATCGTGGAGGCGCACGGTGGTCGCATTTGGGCTAAAAGCGACGGGCTGGGCCAAGGCGCGCGGTTCATCTTTACCATACCGGTGGTCGAAAATGCCGAGACCGGCGCAGCAGCCCAGTCCCCTCAGCACACCGCCGGTTCGCGTCAGGAGACGAGCGAAGATCCCCGCATCTTAGTGGTGGACGACGACCCACAGTCACTGCGGTACATCCAGAACACGCTCTCGGAGGCGGGCTTCGCGCCGATAGTGACCCCGGACCCAGAGGATGTGCTCCTCCTCGCGGCGGAGGAAAGGCCCCACCTAGTCTTGCTCGACCTAGTATTGCCCGACTCCGATGGCATCGACCTGATGAAGTCCATTCTCCGCATGGCCGACGTGCCGGTCCTCTTCGTCTCTGGGTACGGCAAAGACCAGATCATCGCACAGGCTTTCGAGCAGGGTGCTGCCGACTACATCGTCAAACCCTTCTCGCCGACGGAGTTGGTGGCAAGGGTCCGGGCGGCCCTGCGTCGGCAGATGGATCCGTACCGGGTTGAGCCATCAGAACCCTACGTGCTGGGCGACCTGACTATTGACTACGCCCAACGCCGCGTGGCTCTTGCTGGTCGGCCGGTGCAGCTAACTGCCGCCGAGTACAGACTGCTCTTCGAGCTGTCAGTCAACGACGGACGAGTGTTGACCCACGACCAGCTACTGCGAAGGGTATGGGGTCAGAGGAAATCCGGCGATACGAGGGTGATCCGCACGCTCGTCAAGAAACTCCGCCGCAAACTCGACGACGACGCGAGCAACCCCACGTACATTTTTGCTGAGCTTCGCGTCGGCTATCGGATGCCGAAAGGACAGGAACCGAGCCAAAGGACGAGGTGACCGAGCCAGCCTTGCGCCTTGCCACGGCTTTAGGCCCACCTTCGACAATCAGCGACAGCGTCGAAGGGATATGGCTGCGTAACGTCTCTTAATAAGGCGCGGATTCAACTTATAAGTGCAATGTTACAATGTTTAGGTTGCCTTCCTGTTTCGTTGCTTGAATTCAAGGAATAAAAAAATGGGAATCAGTAAGGTTGATTTAACAAGCAAGGATTTAGACGCTAGTGTTCGAAGGAATATGGCCCGGTTAAAAGATCCAAAATGGCCCCGGCCCGTCCAGAATGAACACAAAGAACAATCTCTTGGTCTGGGATCTCTCGCCTCGATTGCCGGTCTCCTAGTCGCAGCTTTAGCAAGGGCCCTATATCGTGCATCTCGGAAGATATTTCGGCGTACTTAACTACGTAACTGATGTTACGCATCCTTATGCAGCGTCTGTTGCTTGCTGCCGCCGGTCGGGTATCATTTCCGCGAACGCGGGAACCAGCGCGGAGCGGCGTTGTCCGGCGGGGCTTTGTATGCTGGTCATAACCGCAGAAGCGGCTTCACCGCGCCTTTTCACACCTAAAGGTGCCGTAAAGCCTGCCTAAAGGCAGGGTATGGCCCTCACCGTCTCGCCAGTGGACTACCCCATGCCAATCTACCGAAGCAGCACGAGCTTGCGTGTCAAGACAGTCTCGTTCGTCACTAGCCGATACAGGTACATGCCGCTGGCCACAGGGCGACCTGCGTCGTCCCGACCATCCCAATGAAGCCGGTGATACCCCGCCTGCTGCGGCCCCTGCTGCAAGACCGTCACCCGTTGCCCGGTCAAGGCGAATACTTCCACCCGCGCCAGACCGGGAGCGGGCAAGAAATAGAAAAGAACCGTCTGGCTGTTGAAAGGATTGGGCGCGTTTTGTGCCAACTGAGGGCTATCGGGCAGAGCCACCCGCTTGCCGCCCCCGAAAAGAGCATCGAAAAGACTAACAAAAGGCGACTCCTGCGCCGTCGCGGTAAAGGTCACCGGCTCCAGTCCCTCGACCGTAGCCGCAACCGCGTTGATCCCGGCCTCAATGCCCAGCGTCAGCCGAGTCGCCGCGCGACCGTTGGCATCGGTGATGGTCGTGGTGTCCGACAGCGTCCCTCCACCAGCAGTGACCGCAAACGACACGAACACCCCGGCCATCGCCGCATCATCCTCATCCGACACGAACACCACCAATGGCTCGGCCAGTTGGGTGATGGCCGTGCCTTCTTGGTCATCGCCACAGACCTTGGTCAGACTATGGGGCATGGCTTGCTCGGTGGCGGTAACGGTAAAGGTCACCGATTCGAGTCCCTCCACGGTGGCGGAAACCGTGTTGGTCCCCGGCTCGCTGCCCAGTGTCAGTCGGGTAGCGGCTTGACCCTCGGCATCGGTGGTGACGGTCGTGGACGACGTAGATGCCCCAATAGTACAAGAGTTGGCGTCGCTGGTGTCCGACAGCAGCCCCCCGCCAGCGGTCACTGAAAAGGAGACGGATACCCCGGCAACGGGTGAGCCGTCTTGATTCAGCGCCGAAACCACAAATGACTCAGCCAGTCGTGTGTTGGCTGGGCCTTGCTGTCCATCGCCGGAGACCTTCGCCAGACTATGGACCGTTTGCGCGACGGCCACTTTAGACATATCCCACAACCAAACCGCCCCATCACCTGCTGATGGAGTGGCCAGCAGGGAGCCATCCGGCGAGAATGCTATCGAATCGAAGACATATGTTGTAGAAGGCATATATAAGGTGGTTATTTGTTGTCTGCTGGCTACGTCCCACAGAGAGATCTCAGTCATTGATCTGACAGCCAGCAGGGAGCCATTGGGTGAAAACGATAGCGAAAGGACCCCATCCTGCTGGAGGGCGGCGATCTGTTGTCTGCTGGCTACGTCCCACAACAAAATCTCACCCTCCCACAACAAAATTTTATCCCTCGATGTAGTGGCCAGCAAGGAGCCATCGGGTGAAAACGATAGCGAACGGGCCCAGCCCTGCTGGAGGGCGGCGATCTGTTGTCTGCTGGCTACGTCCCACAACAAAATCTCATCCTCCAATACAGTGGCCAGCAGGGAGCCATCGGGTGAAAACGATAGCGAACGGGCCCAGCCCTGCTGGAGGGCGGCGATCTGTTGTCTGCTGGCTACGTCCCACAACAAAATCTCATCCCTTGATGCAGTGGCCAGCAGGGAGCCATCGGGTGAAAATGATGGCCAAGAGCCCGGGAAGGCGGCGATCTGTTGTCTGCTGGCTACGTCCCACAGAAAGCTCCCGGCCAGCAGGGAGCCATCGGGTGAAAACGATAGCGAAAGGACCCTATCCTGCTGGAGGGCGGCGATCTGTTGTCTGCTGGCTACGTCCCACAACAAAATCTCATCCTCCGATGCAGTGGCCAGCAGGGAGCCATCGGGTGAAAACGATAGTGCATCAGCAATCTCCCCTCTATGCCGGAGTGTGGCGACCATGTAAGGCGATCTTTCTACAAGCCTAAAATAGTATCCAGTGAAAGAACTCCCATCCCCAAAGACATTTCCATCCCCATCAACGACATCGATCCCAAGCGGATGCTCAGCAAAATAGGAAAAACTTGGAAGGTCATACTCGAATCGAGCAACGGTCTCTTTCTCGCCTGCAAATCCACGGCATTCCTGCACTCCGAAGTTGGTGGTGCCGGAGCTTGTGTCTCTTGTTCTACCCTGCAGAATCGCCTGATGAAGCCCTTTGGAACTGCCGAGCTTGAGCCGGATGGGCACGCTCGCTGAACCCGGCGGATATAGATACGACGAAATGAATTCGATGGTTGGCTGTACACTCGCGCTGGTCGCAATTGAACTGTTGGGATTGAAGTAAGGATGCACAGCCAAGAATTCAGCAGCACACGCGGACAACCGATCCGAGTCCCAGCCGTACGACATGATGTATGCATTATCGCGGAAATCGTGATGCAAGCCGAAGGCGTGTCCTAGTTCATGGGCTGATGTGCCAAAGTTGAAACCATATTTAGAAACGGTCGCAACCCCCCCATTTTTCGTATTCCGACGTCCTGTTCCTATGGCCCCCCCGTAGCCTATGTCGCCTACGTCAGCGAAAACAAAGTAAACATTCTTATCATCATCGAAGGTTTCCGGAATCACATGAGGATCTGGCCCACTGAAGCGATGCACTAACGGCTCGCCTTGGGCATCGGTTTCAATACGGAACGTTTTGTTGCCGTAGCCGTGCGCTTTCATCTGCTCAGCATAGAAAGTCTGAATTTGACGAATCATCGTTTTCATTGAATCGACTACTGCAGCGCGATGCGGACGGTCGCTGGGCGAGAAGTAAATCATCCGCACTGTGCGCGGTTCGCCCACGTTCAGATTCGCCAGCGCCTTGCCAGCAGGGCGAGGATGGTCGCGCCTCCACTGCTCGTAATCCGGCGGGGGCGAAGCATGGGCTACTGACAGCGGCAAGAGAATAAGGCCAAGCAACGCGAGAACGGCGGAATGGCGAACGAGGGTTTTCATGGGTTCAGTATCCTGTAATTTCGGTTTGCAACTGGTTGCATTCGCTCGTGAGTGCGGGTTAAGCGACCTGTACTTGGGGTGTTCTTTTCACGGCCGCTTCGTGCGCATCGATACGCTAGACTGGTCAGACCCCTCGCCGGTAGAAGCCTGGATCAAAGGACTGCCTTTTCCCGTCCTGCTGCATCGGCGAGTCTTTACAAACAAAGACGATTCCACCGGCATGTTGTATCTGGCCTGTAGTGATCTCGACCAGCATGGAGACGCCCTTGAGACGATCTATCAAAAACGATGGAAAGTCGAAGTCTTTCATAAAACGCTCAAGTCCCATGCCGCTCTGGCCAAGTCGCCGACTAAACGGGTCCGTACCCAAAGCAACCACGTCTTTATGGCCATCTATGCCGCGTTCTCCCTAGAGTGGCTGCGCATCAAGCAGCGGATGAATCCGTTTGCCTTCCGATCAAAACTCTACCTCAAGGCCATTCGACTCACCTTTGAGGAATTGCAAAAGCTAAAGGCAGGGCAATCGCATTATAAGTGTGCGTGTGTCAACAGGTTAGCCAGATATTTGTTATCCCAGCCGGCCTTGAGCCTTTTGGTTTGAATGCCGGCTTTGGTTGTTTTGTCTTGCTTTAGTAAATTGAGCGCGATGTGGCGTATAACAGCCATATTTTCGGGGCCATGCCCTCGGCGTATGCGGGCCTGATCTTCGTTGAAGACGACATCTAAGACCCAGTGTAATGAATTT
The DNA here is from genome assembly GCA_965116455.1 of Candidatus Latescibacterota bacterium. Lineage (GTDB taxonomy): Bacteria > Latescibacterota > UBA2968 > UBA8231 > UBA8231. The sequence goes on from OZ220690.1 coordinate 500,102, forward strand.
TCGATGGCCCAATGACCACGCACGGCCTGCCCCAACCGTTGGGCGTTGTTGTCCAAGGTGGAGATATAGTAGCGTCGCTCGACCGAAACCCTATCACCGCAGTGCCGGGTGGCTTCGACCATACCGAACAGGCGTAAGCCCGGCCACAGGGCATGGTCAGCGAAGTCCTCAATCTGGTCGGTGGTCCAGTAGTGCCGCGTTTCGCAACGCCCGTGATTTTGGTCTTGCGTGGACCAATAATCGACGGTGGGATCGGCGTGGAGTGTTGCGTCGGAGCGGTCAAAAAGCTGTTGGAGATGGGCGTGGAGTTTGGGTTGATTGGCCTTGACGGCCAGCACGTAGTCGGCCCCTTGTTCGACGACCTGCTCGGCGGTGCTTTTATGACACCCCAACGCATCGGTGGTGACCAGGCAGCCTTTGAGATCTAACACGCGTAATAACTCGGGGATGATGGTAATTTCTTCCAAGGCTTCCTCACAATGAAACTGCCCCAACACCAACCGATTGTTGACTGCCCACGCATGCACCATGTGGATCGCGGCTTGACCCGAGCGGGTATCGTAGGAGCGACGCAGCGTTTTGCCATCCAGCGGCACAATCTCGCCTTGGGCGGCCAACTGCGGCGTCAGCGATTGCACCCAAGCGGTAAAACAGTCTTGAAAATGCCAAGGCGAAAGCCGGGCAAACACGCGACCGAACGTATCATGCGAGGGAATGCCGTTGGGCAAAGCCAAGAACGTCTTAAGCCAGTCGGCTTTCGCCCGGCCAAATTCGGCAATCGCCACCCAGTTATCGGCCCCGCAGATCGCCCCACACACCGCAATCATAAGGATATCAATCAAGCGATGCGCCTGACAACGCTCGATACGGGGGTCGGGGATATCGGCCAAATAATCCAGCAACCCCGAAGAGGAGGAAGGCATGAAGAAACACTCCAAGCAAGAGGAAAATGGGAGCGCATGAACCTAAGCAACATACAACGGACAAAAGCAACATAACCCCATGGTAAAAAGCAACTTATAATGCGATTGCCCTAGTAGTTGCCTTTTCTCTGGTTAGGGTTATGGAAAGGAGCGGCAGGAGGCTAGATCTAATCCTCTCCAAGGTATTGCCTCAAAGGTGAGACCCGCTGCTGTCACGTCTCTCCCGAATAAAGAGACGGAATTAGTAGTTATAGGCTTGCCAACCCTGGTGCTGCCGGGTCTCGTGTGGGGGTCTTGGTCAATCAGATACCGGACCACCGCTAGGTGGCCGCCGTTGGCAGCTCGCATTAGTATCCGATATGTACGACAAAAGCAGCAAAGATGCTACAAAGAGTAGACTTTTCAAGCCCCGGCAGCCGCATCGGCAATCGCGCCAGTGATTCCGCCAACAGCTTCTTTTTTGCGTTTCATAATTCTCTCTCCTTTTTGCGGTTATAGATTAAGCGGCCATCCGCAGGCGATCCACGTAATGCCGCGCCGTCATTGGCTGGGGTCGTCCACCGGCAGGTCGGTGGTAACAATAGCAAAGATACCCTCGTCATCCCGCGCCGGAACCGAGCGCGTAATCATCCATATCTCACCGCCGCCCGTATCAAAGTAAGGCTGCGTCCAAATGCTCTTACCCGCAGCCAAGGACCTGGCAAACCACTCTTGTTCTTGAATGTTGTAGTCGGGGCGGGCCAGATCGATCACTTGGTAGCCCTTGGCGGTGCGATAGATATAAGGGTTGGCCACGACCCTGCCAGCCTCGTCGAGCAGCGCGAATGAATTTTCGTCGTCATGCCCGAGATTATGAGGTGTTGACCCGACCTAGCGAGGCTCTGATTCAGATTGCCATGATCCACTTGTTACTCAAAAGGATCAAATAAAAAAAATGTGGTTTTCAGACGGCTTCTAAGCATTTTAAGATAAGGTTTTATTGGTGATCTAGAGGTGAACTACGAGCCGGTTTCGGTGAGTTGTTTGTGACTTTTTGCCCCATACGGCCGGATTGGTCCCAGCGGGGCTTACCGCGCCTTGAATCCCGTTGTATCCTCTAGTCGCCTAGGCGACGCTCGACGCCCCATAACCACAGGTACCCCGCATCCTGATGGAGGAGGAGTTGAACAAACCCGACGACCGAGATCAACAGATAAGGGCACTACGCAATCGCCTCTCCAAGCTGAGCGAGGCCAGCCTCCGCATCAACGAGAGCCTGGACCTAGACACGGTGTTGCAGGAGATCCTCGACAGCGCCCGGTCGCTGACCAACGCCCAATATGGCGTGATCGTCACCCTGGACGACAAAGGTCAGGCGGAAGCCCACCTGTTCTCCGGCCTGACGGCCAAGCAGAGCCAGCAGTTATCAGTGATGCCCGAAGTGCTGAAGATCTTCGAGTACCTAAGCACCCTTCCGGGACCGATGAGAGTCCCGGACTTTGCCCGCTACACCCTAGCGCAGGGCCTTCCCGAGTTCCGTCCGCCCATTCAGATGAATGCCTGCTTGGGAGGCCCGATTCGCCACCGGGGCGGGAGTGTGGGCAATATCTATCTCGGCAAGAGGGAACCTGGCCAGGAGTTCACCCGCGAAGACGAGGAAACTTTGGTCATGTTCGCGTCCCAAGCGGCGCTGGTCATCACAAACGCCCGCAAGCACCGCGACGAGCAGCGGGCCAGAGCCGACCTGGAAACCCTGATCGACACCTCACCGGTGGGCGTGGTGGTCTTCAACGCCCGAACCGGTATGCCGGTGTCCTTCAACCGGGAATCCAGAAGGATTATGGGAAAGCTGCAGACACCGGGATCCTCCGTGGAGCAGCTCCTCAACGTGCTCACCTTCCGGCGTGCGGATGGGCGCGAGATTTCTCTAGCCGAGTTCCCCGTCGCGCAGGCGTTGAGCACTGGCGAAACCATCCGCGCCGAGGAAATCGTCATTCAGGCCCCCGACGGCCGGTCGGTGACCGCGGTAGTCAACGCCACGCCCATCCGTTCGGAGGACGGCGAGTTAGAGTCGTTCGTCGTCACGCTACAGGACATGACACTGCTGGAGGAGTTAGGGCGGCTGCGAGCCGAGTTCTTGGGTATGGTGAGCCACGAGTTGCGCGTCCCATTGAGCTCCATTAGAGGCTCCGCAACCGCTATGCTGGACACTTCATCCGGCCTGAACCCCACCGAGCGTCAGTTCCTCCGGATTGTCGTCAATCAAGCCGACCACATGGGTGAACTGATCGACAACCTACTCGACGTGGCACGCATCGAGACGGGCACGCTGCTGGTTGATCCCGAACCAGCGGAAATCACCAGCTTGGTGGACCGAGCGAGGAACACCTTCCTAAGCGGTGGCGGCAGGAACAACCTCGACCTCGACCTCGCGCCGGATCTGCCCTTAGTCATGGCAGACAGACCGCGCATCGTCCAGGTCCTAGGCAACCTCCTGTCCAACGCGGCAAAGTACTCGCCAGCGTCGTCCATCATCCGGGTGACCGCCGTGCGGGAGGATTCCCACGTGGCGGTCACCGTCGCCGACGCGGGCATCGGGATTTCCGCCGAGCGGTTGCCAAGCTTGTTTGGGAAGTCTTCTCGCACCGACGGTGAGGACGGGGCACGCGAAATCGGCGGTTCGGGTCTTGGCCTTGCCATCTGCAAGGGGATCGTGGAGGCGCACGGTGGTCGCATTTGGGCTAAAAGCGACGGGCTGAGCCAAGGCGCGCGGTTCACCTTTACCATACCGGTGGTCGAAAATACCGAGACCGGCGCAGCAGTCCAGTCCCCTCAGCACACCGTCGGTTCGCGTCAGGAGGCGAGCGAAGATACCCGCATCTTAGTGGTGGACGACGACCCACAGTCACTGCGGTACATCCGGAACACGCTCTCGGAGGCGGGCTTCGCGCCGATAGTGACCCCGGACCCAGAGGATGTGATCTTCCTCATGAAGGAACAAAGGCCCCACCTAGTCTTGCTCGACCTCGTATTGCCCGGCTCCGACGGTATCGATCTGATGAAGTCCATTCTCCACATGGCCGACGTGCCGGTCATCTTCGTCTCCGGGTACGGCAAGGATCAGATCATCGCACAGGCTTTCGAGCAGGGTGCTGCCGACTACATCGTCAAGCCCTTCTCGCCGACGGAGTTGGTGGCAAGGGTCCGGGCGGCCTTGCGCCGGCAGATGGATCCGTACCGGGTTGAGCCATCGGAACCCTACGTGCTGGGCGACCTGACTATTGACTACGCCCAACGCCGCGTGACTCTTGCTGGCCGGCCGGTACAGCTAACTGCCGTCGAGTACAGACTGCTCTTCGAGCTGTCAGTCAACGACGGACGAGTGTTGACCCACGACCAGCTACTGCGAAGGGTATGGGGTCAGAGGAAATCCGGCGATACGCGGGTGATCCGCACGCTCGTCAAGAAACTCCGCCGCAAGCTCGACGACGACGCGCACAGCCCTACGTATATCTTAACCAAGCTTCGCGTTGGCTACCTCATGCCGAAAGGACAGGAACCGGGACAGGTAAGGAGGTGACCGTGGCAGCCTTGCGTACTTACCATGGCAAACCATAACCATCCCTCGTTGGTATAGCCGCCGGCGCACCGTGGAGGTTTATTCCCAAACCGCCGTCTGGTATCACACTGGCTTGCCGCCCGTACCGAGTTGATACCCCCCGGATTGGTGTTTTCCTTGAATAGAGGAATCAGTCCATCGCTGGGAATAATTCTTTTTACAGATACTGTTCGTACACAGCGAGCGTCCCCTCAGCCATGGCATCGGCGTGGAAGCGACGGTGGACTGCTTCTTTGCCGGTTTGTCCGAGTTGGCGTCTGCGCTTTTCATCGCGCAGCAAGGCGGCAAGCTGGTTGGCTAGGGCCTCCGGGGAATGGGGTGCGATGAGGAGGCCGCCGCCGGTGGCTGCGATCAGTTCGGGGAATGCGCCGTGGTCGGGCTGGATGACCGGGATGCCGTTAGCTAGGGCTTCGAGGATGGACAGGCCCTTGGGATCGGCGTAAACCGAAGGTACGGAGAAGACGTGGAGTGAGGAGAGGAAGCGGATTTTTTCGCGGCGATCGACCTCGCCGTGGTAGGCGAACGAGTCGGCTAGCCCCCAACGGCGGATTTTTTGCACCTGCTCGGCGAAGTAGGGCTTGTCGTAGGCGCTGAGGTAGCCGGCGGCTTCGAGGCGGAGGGAGGCAAATTTGGGTTGTTCTTTTAACTGCTGGAAGGCATCGACGAGTAGGTGAAAGCCCTTTTCGGGGCATATACGGGCGAGGTAGCCGATTTTATAGGGGCTGTCAGTGGGCGGTGACTCTTGCCCGTGTCCGCTCAGATTGAGGCCGAGCGGCACCACGTGAATTTTTGTGCGCGGCACCTGCAGGTACTCGGCCATGTGCTCTTGGTAGTACGCACATGGGGCGATGAAGGCGTCGATGTCTTGGGCGCGTTGGCGCAGGATCTTCAGGGCTTGGGTCTTCCAAGGGTCAACTAGGCCGTCTAAAAACAGGTCTTCGCCCTGGATGGCGCAGAGGACGGGGACGCCTAACTGTGCTTTTAATTGTCGGGCCATGCCGACGAACATGGCGTTGGTTAGCTGGATGACGTCGGGTTTGAAGTCGCGCTGGAGCCAAGCGACGAGGCGGGTGAGTTCCTTTTGTTGGTTCCCCTCTTCGCCGGCGAGGATTGAGACGGTGAGCGGCCCTAGTGCGCGAGCGTCGGTAGAGGAGCCAAAGCGCGCGAGAGTGCGGATCAGGAACGGCGAGTCGAGGACGCGGTCGAAGAGGCGGTGCGTGCGGCGAAAAAACGACCACTGCTGCTGCAGGAAGATGCTAACTCCGCCGTAGAAGACGCGGTCCAGCGAGACGTTTTCCTCGTCTGTGCGTAGCGGCGTATAGGTCGGGATCAAGGCGACATCGGCGTCGCAGCGCGAGAGGGCGGCAGCGAGCGCGTTGTCGTGGATACAGCTACCGCAGTACATGCTGGCGGCACCGGCCGTGATGTAGGCGACGCGCATCGCTAGAAGAATTTATCGACGGTGCTTTTGGCCGGTGGCTTGGTCAGTAGCGAGCCGACGATCATGGCCACGGCAGAAGCGGCTAGGATCACCACCACGGGCATTACCCCGGTCATGCCGACCGTATAGCCGGGGATTTTCCACCCCTGAAAGAAGAAATAGCACCATAGCGCGGCCACGGTGAGCACGGAGGCAAAGGCGCCGTACTTGGTGCTGCGCTTCCAAAACAGGGCGGCGACGACCACTGGGAAGAGCGCTGCGAAGCCGGTGAAGGACCAGACAGCGAGGGCAAAGATGCTGCGGGCCGAGACCAGCGAGAGCACGTAGGTAACGGCGAAGATGGCGATCACGAAGAGGCGGCCCCACAGGACTTGGGCCTTTTCGCTCAACTCGTCGCCTTTGCGGTAGTGGCGGACGACATCTTGGGTGAACATGTTGCTGATGGACAGCACCTGAGAGTCGAGCGACGACATGATGGCAGCAAAGACCCCGGCGGCGAGCAGGCCGGCTAGAGCACCAGGGGCGTGTAGGTCGATCATCTTGACCAGTACGGAGTTGGCGGCCGCGCCCTTGAGGCCGGGGAAGTCAATGCTGCCGAAGATCCCCAGGAGCACGCTGGGAATCCAGACGATGGCGATGCACAGGGGGTAGAACATTAGCGGCCAGCGAAAGGTGCGAGCGCTTTTAGCGGTGAGCCAATGGGTGAAAAGGTGGGGGAACATGCCGACCGACAGCGGGATGCAGGTGTAGGTTAAAAGTTTGATTGGGCTGATATTGTCTCCTTTGATCAGCAGTTCAGGGTGCGCGGCTGCGACTTGCGCTAGCGCACTGTCCAGCCCACCCAGCTTATCGACGATGACGAAGAAGGTCACGCCGCCGAGGATCATAAAGACTAGGGTCTGGAAGGCGTTGGCCCAAGCAGTGCTCCTCATGCCTCCGAAACTGACGTAGGTCAACACCACCAAACAGATCAGCAGGCCGCCGGCCCACTGGGGAATCTGTCCCTTGGTAATTTGGGCGAGGGTGATGCCGCCGCCCATGACGCCGATGAGCAAGTAGGGGATCAGCAGCGCGATCATGACGACGAAGAGCAGGAGCCCCAAGCCGTCGGAGTCCCAGCGGCGGCGGAAGTACTGGACCTGCGTGAGCAAGTTGTGGCGCTTGCCAAGCGCCCAGATGCGGGTGCCGATGAAGAAGAAGACCGTGGGAATAATCAGGGCCGCGCCCGAAGGCATCAGGGCAAAGACGCCGATACCCGTGTGGTAGGCTTCGCCGGAGGCTCCCAAAATGGCGAACGCGGTCATGTTGGTGCCAAACAGCGACATCAGCAGCAGGAAGGGGCCGATGGAGCGGCTGGCGACGAAGTAGTCCTCGCCGGTACCGCGAAAGAAGCGATTGGAGAGGACGCCGATGCAGAGTACTAGGCCTAGGTAGCAGAAGATGATGATCGTGGTCATGCCGCTTGCTCCTCGTCTTCTGCGTCCAACTCGGACGGCCAGGCGTAGTTGACTAGCAAGACCATCAGCCCGGTGGCGGCCAAGCAGAAGCCGATGTGGTAAAGCAAGCCGATGGGCAGCCCCAAGACGATGCGCGGATCGTCCCAGAGCCAGAGGTCGTTGTGCAGGAGATAGAGGACTAAAAGTCCCAAGTAGAGGAGCCGGCGGACGGTGGCGTTCACGGTGTTGCTCCTGAAGGTTGTGGGGTTAAGGGGACGGCGGCGGGCATCTCGCAGACCTCGCCCATCGGCCCGAAAATAGGCTCGACGTGCTCGCTGAAGAGGTTGCCGCTGAGCACGTCGATGACCCCCTGTTTGCATTCGGGATGGCGCTTGAGGAATTCGGCGAAGCTGAAGTCCTTGGAATAGAAGGCGTACACCATTTTGCGCACCGCCTCCATGCCGCGCACTAGCTCCGGCCCGAAACCGCCCAACTGCTCGGCCGAAAAGTCGCCTTTGGCAAAGGCTTCGGCGATGGCGTCGGCGGCCATCTCGCCGGATTTGAGGGCTAGGTACACGCCCGAGGAGTACATCGGGTCGAGAAAACAGAACGCGTCGCCGACCAGCACCCAGCCTTCGCCAGCGATGCGGCTGGCGCGGTAGGAAAAGTCCTTGGTGGTCTTGACCGGAAAGAGTTGCTCGGCGTGTTGCAGGCGCTCCTGCATGGGGCGGCATTTGGCCAGTTCTTGGTCGAAGATGGTCTGTGCGTCTTCGCGGCGACCTTGGACCAAGTAAGAGATTGCGCCGACCACGCCGACGCTGACCTTGTCGTCGGGCAGGGGGATGTACCAGAACCAGGAATCCCGGTTCTCGGTGTGGAGGATCAAGGTCGCGCCTTCGTCAATGCCTTCGTCGCGCTGGCCGCCGCGATAGTGGGTGTAGATGGAAGCCTTCTTCAGTTCAGGCTCGGGCTGGGTCAGCTTGAGCTTGCGGCCGACCAGCGCACTCTGGCCAGTGGCATCGACGATGACTTGCGCGGCAAAATCGCGGGTTTGGCCATCGGCGAGCTTGGCGCGCACGCCGGTGGCGCGGTTTCCCTCGAACAGGACTTTGAGGACCCGGGCACCCTGATGTACTTGGGCACCTTTGGCGCGGGCGTTGTCGAGGAGCATCTCGTCGAAGGGGCCGCGCAAGACCTGCCAAGTTATTGCGCTTTCGTGGGGGTTGGTGTCGGAAAAGTAAAAGGGCGTTGAGCCGCGACCCGACTTGCCGAAAAACTGCACGCTGTGCTTGCGGGGGAAGGCGCTGTCTCTGAGCTGGTCGAGTACGCCGAGCCGTTTGAAGGTCCAGTAGGTCTCCGGCATCAGGGACTCGCCGATTGTGAAGCGGGGGAACTGCTCTCGCTCGAAGAGCTGGACTTGGCGGCCGGTTGCGGCGACGAGGGCGGCTACGGTGCTGCCGGCGGGGCCACCGCCGATGACGATGACGTCGCTCACGGGTTGCTCCTGTGATCGGTGAAGCGCTGGGCTTTGAGTTCAAAGCGCGGCAGGGTGTTCGGCGCGGCGATTTGGATGGCGGCGCGCAGGCCCAGCCGGTGGGCGAGGGCGCGTTCTACTTGGTCGGCCGTGTCGTTGGCATTGCCGTCGAGTTCTAGGTGGACTTCCAACTCGTCTAGTGCTTTGCGCCGGTGGACGTCCACGGCGAATTCGGTGACTGCGGGGAACTGGCGCACGACGTTTTCAATGGCGCTGGGATAGACGACCACGCCGCGGATGAGCAAGGCGTCGTCGAGGCGGCCGATGACGCCGCCTTGGAGCCGCTGGAAGGTGCGGCCGCAAGCACAGGGCGTGTGATTGAGGGCGACGCGGTCGCCGGTGCGGTAGCGGATAACCGGCATCCCCGTGCGGCCGAGATTGGTGATGATTAGCTCGCCCTCGTCGGCGGGTGCGCCGCTTTGCGGATCGACGATCTCGCAGATGAATTCGCCCTCGTTGAGGTGCAAGCCGGCCTGTTCGCGGCAGTCAAAACCCCAAGCGCCGACCTCGGTGGCTCCGGCGTGGTCGGAGCAGTGGGCACCCCAAGTGCGCTCGAGTTGGGCGCGGGTAGCGGGGAGGTTTGCGCCCGGCTCGCCCGCGTGGATGGTGGTGTGGACGCTGCTTGTGGCAAGGTTGAGGCCGCGCTCGCGGGCGACTTCTCCTAAGTGCAAGGCATACGTTGGTGTACAGACGAGGACGGTGATTTCGTTTTCGACGATGGCGTCTAGGCGCTGCGCCGAAGACATGCCGCCGCCGGGGACGATCAGCGCGCCGATGTGGCTGGCTCCTTGGTGCCCGCTCCAAAAGCCGATGAAGGGGCCAAAGGAGAAGGCAAAAAAGATGCGGTCGCGGTCGCCGACGCCCGCAGCGCGATAGACCTGGGCCCAGCAGCGGCCCCACCAGTCCCAACTCTCGGCCGTGTCGAGCCAGCGCAGGCGCTGACCAGTGGTGCCGGAGGTCTGGTGGATGCGGGTGTAGCACTCGGGCGGATAGGTGAGGTTCGTGCCATAGGGAGGATGGGCGACTTGGTCGGCAGAAAGCTCGGCGCGGGTGGTGAAGGGGAGACGGCCTAAGTCGTCGAGCGTGGCGATGTCCTCGGCTTGTGTGATACCGGCCGCGTTGAGCTTTTGGCGGTAAAATGCGTTCGTCGCCAGCACTTGGCTCAACAGGGCGTGCAGACGTTGAAGCTGGTGCTCTGCCAGTGCGTCGCGGCTGAGGCGTTCGCAGTTGTTCACAGCGAATAACCTAGGGTCGCTTTGAAGGAGAAGGGGGCAGCCGGGATGACCGAGGCACTCCCAAAACCTCGGGTCTCGTATTCGCTGCCGGTCGCGTTCTTGAGGTTTATCCGCAGCAGCCCCGGGCCTCTCCGATAGGTCAGGCCGCAGTCGAGCGTCAGCGCACCGTCGATCTCATAGACATTGTCCTCGGCAACGAACTGACTGCCAACGTAGCGGATGCCAGCGGCCAAGGTGAGATTTTCGCCCAAGTCGCGGGCGGCCCACAGCGTCGCTAGGTGCTCGGGGGCGAAGGCTGGCACATTGCCCGTGCGGTTGAAGACTTGGGGGACGAAGCCCTCGGCGGTGGGGACCATTACGGATTCGTTGAAGCGCGTCAGTTCGGCGTCTAAAAAAGCATAGGTGCCTTGGGCGTACCATCCTTGGGCCAGACGCGCTGCTAGTTCCAACTCCAAGCCTCGGGTGCGCTGGTCGCCGAGTTGCTGGGTGATGCCGTTGTCGTCGGGGATGGCGATGTGCTCTTTGTCGAGGTTAAAGACGGCGACGTTGGCGTTAAGGTTGCCGTTGAGCAGGGCGGCTTTGGCACCTATTTCGTACTGGGTGCTTTCCTCGGGGTCGCGGTCGCCGACGACTTGAGAGGAAGGCGGGGCAAAGGCGCGGCCCGTATTGGCGTAGAGCGAAAAGATCCGGTTGGGAGCGAAGATCGCGCCGAGCATCGGGCTTAATTGCCGATAATCGCGCTTGGTGGCGGTGAGGTCGTCTTCGTAGTCGATCCGGTCGAAGCGGCCCCCGAGCAAAAGCTCGAAGTGGGGACTGAAGATTATGCGGTCGACAAAGTAAGGTGCCAGTGTTTGGGCGGCGGCTTGGGCTGCGGTTGCTTGGTCCGGTAGGGGGACCACGAGGGAATCGGTTCCGGCTTCTGCTGGCATGAAGGGGGCCAGACTCGGCGGCAACGTCGCGTCGAGGGTGAACAGATCGACAAACGAAAGCAACGCCACGCCGAGGGTAAAATCATCCGTGAGGTTGGCGATCTCCAAGCCAAAGAGGAGTTGGTGTTCAATACCTCCGGTTTGCAATTCTAGCAGGCCTTCGAGTTGGTTGCCAACGATCCGCTGTTGGTCGTCGAGGTCGAGCAACGTGCGGGCGAGGTCCAAGGAACCGGCCGCGTTGGGGAAGGCCCCGTTGAAGAGGGTGCCCTGCGAGGGCCAGTCGAGGCTGGTGTAGTAGAGTTTGTCGCGCAAAGTAAAATTAGACGCTAAATGCCATTCGTAATCGGCGCGAAAGCGCACGATGGTCTGTTCGGAAAGGTCGAAGGGCGACTGGTATGAGCGGGTGCGCGGCACATCGGGCAGCGCGCCGCCGACGATGGGTAGCCCTGAGTCGGAGCTATGTTCGCTCGTCAAGTACTCGAAGTCGAGGTGCAGTGTCGAGCGCTCGCCGAGGTTCAGCCGCAGCGTTGGGTTTACGGCGAGAATAGAACTGTTTTTGTCGTCGCGGTAGCCTTCCGCATCCTGCCACAGGGCGTTGAGACGCAAGGCGAGGTTTTGGTCGGGCAGGGCGTGGCCGGCGTCGAAGGTGGCTCGATAGGTGGAGAAGCTGCCTAATGAAGCGTTGACGCGGGCGAAGTTGACCGCTGGGTCCGGCCGTTTGCGGACGAGGTTGATGGTGCCCGACAGGGGGTTGCCGCCGTAGAGAAAAGCACCGGGGCCTTTGAGAGCCTCGACGCGGTCCACATTGTAGAGCTGGTAAAAGGTCGCTTCGGGTTCAGGGACTCCGTCGGAGAGCACTAAGCCGTTGGCGAGCGAGTCGAAGCCGCGCAAGTAGAACAGGTCGTGGACGCCGAAATTGGTGTGGACGCCGACGCCGCTGACATTGGCCAGCGCGTCGCTGAGCGTTGCGCCGTCCTGCGTTTCGATTAGGGCTTGGGGGACGATACCGACGCTCAAGGGGGTTTTGCGCAGGGGCAGGGGCATTTTGGTGGCGATGGCATTGGCGCGGGGGATGGCCAGGCGCGAGCCGGTGACGATAGTCTCGTCGACGACGTGGAGTGAGTCGTCGGCGCTTTGGGCATGGACAAGGGTTGTTGGCACCGCCAAGGCAAAAATTAACAGGGTGCCACGGATATTTCTCATTGAGTTGCTCCCACTATGTTTATGCGGACGATTTCCTTCTCGTCGCGGAGGTAAATCTGGCCGTCGGCGAGTGAGGGGATGGTTGCACAGCTGCTGCGGCGGAAGACTTGGGCGTTGACCTTTTCGACGAAGCCTGCGGGCGTGGCTTCGGCGATGCCGAGATTACAGCGTTCGCCCAAGATGACAAGGTGGCCGTCGGCGACGATCAGGGTACCCTTGCCATAGCCCCGGGCCTTCCACTTTTCTTCACCAGTCTCGGCGTCGAGGCATTTGAGGGTCGAGCCATCAAAACCGTAGAGATGCCCTTGGTAGTAGATGGAGGTGGCGGGGTGGTTTTGCATGTTATTATTGCGCCAGACCTCGGCCACTTCATAGCCCTTGTCTGTGGCTGTGACTTCCACCACAGAGCCGCCCATACCGGAGCTGGAGGAAATAAAGAAGCGATTTGGCTGGATAAAAACCGGGGTAGCAGCGTTGGGAAATTGGCTGGACATCCAGGGATATTTCCACAGCACCCGGCCGTTTTGCGGCGCAACCGCGATCAGCCCGAAGCCGGTGAAAAATACCGCTTGGCGCGTTCGGTTGATGGTGGCGATGATGGGAGAGGAATAGCCCCTCTCGTCGCTGCCAGTAGTCCAGGCGACCTCGCCACTAGTTTTGTCAAAGGCCATCAGCGAATGGCTACGCTTACCGCCCGCTTCGATCAAGACGAGGTCTCCTTCGACTAGCGGTGACGCTGCAAAGGCTCGACCGGGCCCCACGCTGTCGAATTCGAGCACCAGATCGCGGCTCCATCGTTGGGTGCCGAACTGGCTGTCGAGCGCGAGGAGTCTGCCATAGCCGGTGAGGAAATAGACCATCTTGCCGTCAACCGTGGGGGTGGCAATCGTCTCGCCGCCGCCTTGCCATCCCGAGTGATCGTTGCTGGTGGTGCTGGTGCGCCACCTCACTTCGCCATTGCGGGCGTCGAGACAGACTGCGTATGCCCCGCCAATTGTATAGAGGCGGTCGCCGACTACGGACAGGCCGGAAAGGCCCCCGGCATGGACGCGCCAGGACTCTTTAAAAGACGGCGCTTTGCCGAACAGACCTGTCTCCGGCGAGATGCCGTTGCGGTGAGGGCCGAGCCATTGCGGCCAGTCCGTCCATTGCCAGTGCGACCAATCTTGGGCCAAGGCCGGCAGGACACCTAAGAACAGGGCGAACAGGGCGGTGCGCGCGGTGCTCATTGGGCTGCTCCTTTCACATTGAGGCAGACGATTTCGCTTTCGTCGCGCATATAGAGGCGGCCATTGGCCAGCGAAGGGGCCGTCCAGCAGCGGCTGTTGAAGGCGGGGTAGCTGGCCTTTTCGACAAAGCCTTCGGGCGTGGCTTGGGCGAGGCCGAGATTGCCGCGTTCGCCCAAGAGGACGAGGTGGCCATCGGCGACGATCAGGGTGCCCTTGCCGTAGCCCCGGGTCTTCCACTTTTCTTCGCCGGTCTCGGCGTCGAGGCATTTGAGGATCGAGCTGTCGAAACCGTAGAGGTGGCCTTGGTAGTGGATGGAGGTAGCGAAGTGGTTTTTCATCTCTTTGTTGCGCCAGACCTCCGCCACCGCATAGCCGCGGTCTGTGGGGGAGATCTCTACCACGGAGCCACCCGTGCCGTAGTCGGAGGAGATAAAGAAGCGGCTGGGCGGGATGAAAACCGGGGTAGCGATGTTGATGTCGTGGTTGGTCTTCCAGGGGTGTTTCCACAGCACCCGGCCGTGTAGCGGCGCGACCGCGAGCAACCCGTAGCCAGTGAAAAACACCGCTTGGCGCGTTTGGCCGATGGTGGTGGCGATGGGAGAGGAGTAGCCCGTCTTGTCGCTGCCGGTGGCCCAGACGACCTCGCCGCTAGTTTTATCAAAGGCCATCAGCGAATGGCCCCGCTTGCCACCAGCCTCAATCAAGACGAGGTCTCCCTCGACTAGCGGCGACGCGCAAAATCCCCAGTTAGGTTTTTTGATGCCGAATTCGCTGACTAGGTCGTGGCTCCATTGTTGGGTGCCGGTCTGGCTATCGAGCGCGTGGAGTTTGCCATAGGCGCTGAAGACATAGACCATTCCATCGTCAACAGTAGGCGTAGCGCGCGGACCGTCGCCGCCCTGTCGTTCCTTTAACATACCATCGGTGCGGGTGCGCCACAGCACTTCGCCGTTGCGGGCGTCGAGGCAGACCGCGTATTCATCGCCGTCGTAGATGTACATCGTATAGATGCGATTGCCGACGATGGACAGGCCGGAAAAGCCCTTTCCGCCTTGGACGCGCCAAGATTCTTCAAACGATGGCTCGTCGCCGAACAGACCCGTCTCCGGCGAAATGCCGTTGCGGTCGGGGCCGAGCCATTGCGGCCAGCCCGTGGATTGCCATTGCGACCAATCCTGGGCTAAGGTTGGAAAGGCGCATAAGACGAGGACTAACAGGGCATTGCGTGCGATACTCATTGGGATGCTCCTTGCACGTTGAGGCAGACGATTTCGCTTTCGTCGCGCATATAGAGACGGCCATTGGCCAGCGAAGGAATGGTCCAGCAGCGGCTGTCGAAAGCGGGGTAGCTGGCCTTTTCGACAAAGCCTTCGGGCGTGGCTTCGGCTAGGCCGAGATTGCCTTGTTCGCCCAAGATGATGAGGTGGCCGTCGGCGATGAGCAGGGTGCCCTTGGCGTAGCCTCGGGTCTTCCACTTTTCTTCACCGGTCGCAGCGTCGAGGCACTTGAGGATTGAGCCGCCAAAGCCGTAGAGATGGTTCTCGTAGAGGATCGAGGTGCCGAACTCGTTTTCCATCTTTTTGTTTTGCCAGACCTGCTCGACGGCGAGGCTGTCGCCGTTGCCCTTGATTTGCAAGACCGTGCCACCGTTGCCGTTGACGGTGGAGATAAAAATTCGGTCGGGCGCGATGAAAACGGGCGTTGCCGCGCTGACGTCGTAGCGGGTTTTCCAAGGGTAGCGCCAGTAAACGCGGCCGTCTTCCGGTGCTAGGCCAGTAAGCGAATAGGCCGTGAAATAGGCGAGTTGGCGGGTGCCGGCCGCGGTGAAGGCGATGGGCGATGAATAGCTCATCTTTTCGTTGAGGGCGGTCCAGACGGTTGCGCCGGTGGCTTTGTCGAGGGCTACGGCGGTGACCGGAGTTGTGCGGTCGATGGCCATATCGACGACGAAGTTGCCGTCGTGGCCGCCTGCTTCGACTAGGAGCAGGTCGCCTTCGACTAATGGGGAGGTGCTAAACCCCCACCTCGGCACTTGGCTGCTGAACTCGGCGACCAAGTCCTTTTCCCAGATCGGCGTGCCACTCGCGGCTGCGAGCGCGAAAAGCTTGCCGGTGGCACCGAGTACATAGACGGTCTCGCCATCGACGGTGGGCGTCGAGCGCGGGCCGTCGCCGCCTTGGGTTTCCTTGTAGTAAGGACCGGTGCGGTGACGCCAGATCTCATTGCCGGTTTCGGCGTCGAGACAGATGGCGAACTCGTCGTCGCCTTGGGCGAACATGGTGAAGACTCGGCCGTCGGCGATGGAGATGCCGGAGAAGCCATTGCCGAGCGGGACGCGCCACGCTTCGGCAAAAGGCTGCTCGGCGGTGAAGAGGCCGGTTTCGCTGGAGATGCCGTTGCGCTGGGGGCCGAGCCACTGGGGCCAGTCGGCCGCTTGTGCGGTGGCGCTTAGGAGCAGTAGAAATGCGATTGCGCTTTTCAATGGTACCTCCTACTTAGGTATAGCGTGCGTTGCGGTATTGGGTTTGGTAAAAATCGGGTAGGAGCTGATCGACGCGCATGAGGCCCTCGTCGGTCAATGCGACCGAGTCCGCGTCGAATTGGAGCATTCCCTCGTCACGCAGGCCGCTGAGTGCCGTGGCGAAGTGAGTGACGATATCGACCCCGAATTTGGCGCGAAAATACGCGGTGTCCAGTGCGCCCAATTTGAGTTGCAGGATCACCTCGCGGGTGAGTTGTTCTTCGCGGCTGGTGGCAAAGGCGCGGTGGATGGGGAGGTCGCCGCGGTCGATAGCGGCGAGGTACTCGTCCCACTGCGGCGCGTTCTGGTAGTGGACGCCGCTTAGGTGCGAGAAGGAGGCGACGCCAGTGCCGATCATGTCTTGGCCGGTCCACACAGCGTCGCGGTACACGAAGCGAGCGTCAGGCGTTTTCTTCATGGTGTAGGCGCTCGAACGCACGTATCCGGCGGCGGATAGTTGCTCGAAGGCGTAGGCGTGCCAGGCGCGCTTGGTCTTCCAGTCGGCCAAGGTTAGTGGCTCGCCGTCGCCCGCGAGTAGGTCCTTGGAATAGACCGTGTTGTAGGGCAGTTCCATCTGATAGACGGTGACGCTGTCGGGGTCGAATTCGATGGTCTTTTGCACGGTCTGACGCCAGCTCGGCCACGTCTCGCCGACCATGCCAGCGATCAGATCGACGTTGACCTGATCGAAGTCGAGCGCGTGGATCCAGGGCACGACTTGGTAGATTTCCTTGCTGACGTGGGCGCGGCCATTGTGGCGCAGAATCTCGTCGTCGAGGTTTTCTATTCCGAGGCTGAGGCGAGTGACGCCGATGGCGCGGATGGCCTCTAATTTGGCTTGGGTCAGGGTGCCTGGCTCGCACTCAAAGGCGATTTCGTCGGCGTGATCCCAGGGCATGGCGTCTTTGAGGCGCTGGACTAAGGAACGCAGGTGGCGCGAACTGATGTAAGAGGGGGTGCCGCCGCCGAAGTAGATAAAGTGCAGTGGCCGATCTTGGACTGCTGGCTGCTGCGCGTAGTGTTCCACCTCGCGGGCGAGGGCGTCTAAGTAGGTCTGGATTTGCTGGCTGTTTTTGTCCGTATAGACGCGGAAGTAACAGAACTTGCAGCGCTTGCGGCAGAAGGGGATGTGGAGGTAGAGGCCGAGCTTGGTGTCGGGGTACGGAGGATCGGCGAGTGCTCGATGTGCTTGTGGGACATCCTCCTCGCCCCAGAACGAATAGGCCGGGTAGTTGGAGACAAAGACGCTGCCGACCTCGGTTTCGCTGCGGTCGGCGCGGGTAGTTGCTGGGTCGCTGTCGAGTGAACTCATGGTTTGACTTCTTTCCCAAAACAATACAGTACGCCGTCGGTGGCTCCGATGACAAAATGGCCAGCGGCGATGGCCGGCGAAGCCGCGATGGCTGCGCCCGTTTCAAAACGCCAGACTTCTGCGCCCGATGCGAGCGCGAGGGCGATGAGCGCACGGGCACCTACGTAAATATAATCACCGGCGATGACCGGCGATGAATCCACCCGCGCTCCTGCGGCAAAGGTCCACAAGGGTTGGCCAGTTTGCGGGTCGAGGGCGTGTACGAGTTTGTCTCGGCCGCCAATGACGACTGCTTGGTCGGTGACGGCTGGCGACGAGTAAAACGGGAATTTCCGCACCGCGTGGGCGTAGCGCCAGCGGATTGCTCCTGTGTCTAAATCGACGCCGAGTACTTCGTTGCCAAAGGTTCCTAGGTACGCGCGTCCCGCTTGGATGGCGGCGCTAGAAGCCACGTACCCGCCTAATTCAAGCTGCTGATGCTGCGTGCCGTCGGCGCGATCTAAAAGCCGCAAGTATCCGTCGCAACCGGCTACGGCGACGCGTTTTTCATACAGCGCCGGTGTACTGTGAATATATCCCTCTGTGGCGATTTTCCAAATCAGGGTTCCGGTGGTTGCGTCGAGGCAGTACAGGTGCTGGTCGTAGCTGCCGAAGTAGAGGCGATCGTCGGCGTGGTTGGCCGAGGAGATGATGCCAGCGTCGGCGGCGAAAGTCCAGCGGCGCTGACCGTTCTGGATGGCGACGGCGTGGAAGGTACCGGCTTCGTCGCCGAAGTACACTGTGCTGTCGGCGACGGTGGGGGAGGACTTGATTTCGTCGTCGGCTTGGTACTGCCATACTAGCGCGCCGGTGTGCAAGTCGAGTGCGTAGAGCTGGCCGTCGAGCGAGCCGACGTACGCCGTGCCTTCGTGGATGGCGGCGGTGGATTCGATGGCGTCTTGAGTGGAGTAGGCCCAAAGTAGCGTTAGAGGAGGGGAGAGGTCGGAGGTGGAGACGCCGGTGAGTTGGGGATTGCCGCGGAAGGTATTCCAAGTGTCGGCAGTAGCCGTGGTGACTAGGAGGAGGGTTAGGAAGTAGAGTGGCATATTCTGTTGGTTGAGGGATTATGAACGAAAGTAAAGAAGAGGGCGAAAGATTGCTAATTTGGTGGCAGACGCCAGCCTTGACAGAGCTTGCGCAAACGTGGAAACTCCGACAACAACACCCGCGATCTGATGTCCTTGATTCACTGGACGATCTTTCTGGTGGAATAGGTCGATAGTTTGACTGTATTCAGACAGAGGTAGTAGCCTGCAATGTCGGATAAGGAAGGCTCAGGGTTCGCGATTCTCCGACCCATAGCCCAGATAATCGAATATTACCCTCGGTGCGTCCGCCTAGTTTGGGATGCGGCCGGGCCGCATGCCATCCTGGCCGTCGGAGTAAGCATGCTCGGTGCTGTGGTTCCGGCTGCGCAGGTCTGGATCACCAAGATTGTCATCGACAACGTAGTCAGCGCCGTGAGTGATGGGGGTGGAGCCGCAGTGGATTGGATCAGGTTGCTGATACCGGTCGCTGGTGTTTTCAGTGTTTGGATCTTGGGTTCTATATGTAGCGCGGCGGCGAATGGGCTGATAGAAAAAGTCGGGTACCTTGTCAGAACCCACAGCGAGTATTTGATCATAAGGAAGGCGGCTCAGCTCGACATCGCCTTCTTCGAGAACTCGGCCTTTTTCGATGAAATGGAAAAGGCTAGGAGCGAAAGCAGCTATCGAGCTTACAACCTCGCCGCCTTGTCCCTGACAATCGTCTCTTCATTGACCGGACTTACAGCTATGTTGGCCGTGCTGCTCCCGGTGCATTGGGCAGCGCCAATAATACTGCTCGTCACTTCGGCACCGCAGGTGATCGTCGGCGGTCATTACGCCGGCAAGCACTTCTCATTGGTCGGAGCAATGGCCAGTAACCGGCGCATGGCAGAATACATGTCGCGGCTACTCGGCTCTCGCGAGGCAGTCAAGGAGATCCGCATCTTCGCACTGCACGAGGAATTGCTGAGACGATTCCACAATTTTTGGAGGTTATTCGGCAAGGAAACATTTCGCCTCCGGTTCGCCCAGGAACGATTCGGTTTTCTTTTAGGATTGATTACAATGATAGGAACGGCATCCATCTGGGCTTACGCCGTGGTGCGAGCCGTGGGTGGCCATATCAGCGTGGGCACCGTGGCGCTTGCGTTCCAGGCTGCCGAGCAGGGACGATCTGGGTTTTCCAACCTGTTTAGTAATCTTGGGATTTTCTACGAGCATACGATCTTCGCTGGGATTCTCTTCCGATTCCTCGACCTCGATCCCCGCTCAGTTGAAGGGGCACTGGCACCGCCGCCCGCGTCGCCTGCACCAGTCCCTGACCGCCTAACTCAGAGCATTGAGTTCCGGAATGTCTCCTTCCGCTATCTAGGCTCCGACAAGTATGTGGTAAAGAACGTCTCTTTTACTATCAGGGCGCGCGAATCGGTAGCTATTGTCGGAGAGAACGGAGCGGGTAAGACGACCGTCGTCAAGCTCTTGGCGCGGTTCTACGATCCTACAGAAGGCGCTATTTACTTGGATGGACGAGATCTGCGGGAATACGATTTAGCAAGCCTGCGCCGCCAAATTGGGGTGATTTTCCAGGATTTCGTTCGCTACGATCTTTCAGCTAAGGAGAACGTCGGCTTTGGTCAAGTGGACCTGTTGGACGATGCTGACCGGATCGAACGCGCGGCATACGAGGGCGGTGCCTCGGACCTCATCAAGGGTCTGTCGAAGGGATACGACACAATCTTGGGAAAGGAATTCGACGAGGGGGTTGATTTGTCTGGTGGCGAGTGGCAGAAGATCGCGCTCAGTCGTGCGTTTATGAAAGAGGCGGAGGTGCTCATTTTGGACGAGCCTACAGCCGCTCTTGACGCGTTTGCTGAACGCGATGTTTTCTTGCGCTTTGCCGAGCTCACGTCGGACCGGACGGCGATCTTCATCTCCCATCGCTTCTCCACCGTGCGCATGGCCGATCACATTCTCGTTTTGCAGCAGGGAGAGCTTGTCGAGCAGGGGAGTCATGAGCAACTCTTGGCCGAGAACGGCCGGTACGCGCAGATGTTCAATACTCAGGCGAAGCAGTATCGGTAATGAGACTTCTCACGATCTGGTAGACACCCCAAAGAGGGAGGGAATTATGCCGAATCCTACGACGAATGCTGATAATCTACCGTCGATTCCACTGACGGAAGACCAACGCTATCTCTTTGATACTCGCGGGTGGCTGCTGATTCCCGGCGTACTCAGCGAATCAGAGATTCAAGAGATGCGCGCGTTTTGCTACCAACTCAAACAGGAACCAAGATCCATTCCCGAACACCACCGCTATTCCATCGGCGGTCCCTTGGAGAGTCTAACCGATCATCCGGTTGTTCTCGGATTCATGCACGAATTTTTGGCCTCGGCCTACGCCAACGAAAACTGTTATGGATTTCGGCTGGAAGGCACGTTTCTAACCATTCGTGCGAATGGACACGACGCTTTCCGACCTCACGGCGGCCGTGGGATGCTCAACTTTCCCGGCAACTCGCATACCTACCATCTGCACTACGACAAGGCACACAGCGGGTTGACGCGCGTGGTCTGGGAACTCAACCCGGTGCAAAAAGGTTGCGGTGGAACCATGTTCCTCACTGGCAGCCATAAAGGGGCGTTTCCCGCTCCCAAATCAACGGAGGATCGCAACTCCGCATTGTGGGAGGATTACACCTGTCCCGCAGGCTCTGTTCTTATTTTCACGGAGGCGATCACCCATACCGGTGCCAAGTGGACCGACGAAACCGTTGATCGGGTCGCCATTTTCAACTGCTATAATACCGTTGGCAACAAGTGGCATAGGTGGGAGCCACATCCGCAGCACCTTGAAGAGATGCCGTTTAAACGGCAGACGCTCTTCCGGCCGGTTCACTGTCAGGACAATGCGCCGACGTTGGATGCGGTGTAGAAAATTATTCGTCCCTTTCCCCTATCAAAACGCCATCTCATAAAGCCGCAGAAAGTCCGCTTCTTGCAAGGGAAGTGGGTTGAAGGTGCCGGTCCACTGCCCAGCGGCTTCTTGGGCTATGGCGGGTAGATCGCTTGCGGCGACCTGACAATCGGCGAGTCGGCGCGGTAGTCCTGCCATAGCGCACAATGCTTCGAGATGGGCGGCGAGCGCGAGGGCGCTGCCGTTGAGTTGGATGTCCGCGCAAAGTTCGCCGTATAGATCGTCCACTACTTGACCATTCAACCGAATTACGTGCGGCAGCATTAGGGCCACAGCGCGGCCGTGGGAGAGTGGGTAGCGGGCGGTGAGGGGGTTGGCGGTGGCGTGGGCGGCGCCGAGCATGGAGTTTTCGATGGCAGTGCCGGCTAGATGGGCACCTAAGAGCATGGCGTCGGCGGCGTTTTGGGGATCGGCGACGGCTGCTTCGTAGTGGGGCGCTAGTAGCTGCCAGGCTTGGCGGGCGAACATTTGCGAGAGGGGTGTGCGGCGGGTGGAGACGTAGCTTTCGACGGCGTGGGCGAGGGCGTCGATACCGGCGTCGGCGCGGACGTGCTGGGGGACGCTGGTCAGCACGTTTGGGTCGAGGATGGCGATGTGGAAGCGCGCTTTGCGGTCGCCGCAGGCCATTTTGGCATTCGTGTTGGCGCAGGTAATCAAGGCGTAAGATTGGGCCTCGCTGCCCGTTCCGGCTGTGGTGGGGATGCCGATGGAGGGCAGCATGGGTTGGGCGGCTTTGCCGTAACCTTGGTAGTCTTGCATTTGGCCACCGTTAGTCAGCAGGAAATTGATGCCCTTGGCGCAGTCCATAGCGCTGCCGCCGCCCAAGGCGACGATTAGGTCGATGGGGCCGTGGGTGCGGGCGTGGTGGACGCCAGCGGCTACGTGTTCGGTTGTGGGGTTTTCCGCTACGGCGGAAAAAGTCGTCGTCGCTAGACCGGCGTTTTGTAGCGCGTGTTGGGCCTGTTCGGCGAGGCCGGCTTGGACGAGGCCGGGGTCGGTTACGAGTAGGGCTCGGGGGCCGGCCAATGCGCTGGCGAGATCGCCTAGCTGGTCGAGGGTTCCAGCACCAAAGATTACGCGGATGGATGGATCAAAGTCGAAGGGGGTCATCCGGCTCTGCGCTGCAAGGCGCGCTGCTGGTAGAGGAAGTCGAAGAGGTTGCCCTCGTGCGGCTGATCCCAGGCGATTTCGTGGGTGGGGATCGGGCCGAGGTTGAGGCGTTCGATGTGAGGTGCGGCGAGCAGTTGGCGCGTTAGGTGCTCATCTTCGGTGAGGGCGGTAGCTACCAGCGTTGGGCCGATGCGTGCGACTATTTCTTCTTGTGGGACTTCGACGACTGAGGCAAAGGGGAAGAGGTATTCGGTATTGGCCAGTGGGTGTTGCCAGTCGGGGGCGTGGATCAAGGTCGGGTTGAGGAAGGTGCAGCCGCCGGTCTCGGCGACGCGTTCGCCCTGGTCTCTGGCCGTATCTGTTGCGTCGCCGAGTTGGGTGTCGATTAGGGTTGAGAACTGGTGCGCTACTGCGGGGTTGGAGAAGGCGGCGATTTGGGCTTGGGGGTCGTCGAGGGGGCGAGCCTGGATTTGGCTCAGGCGCTCGCCAAGGGCGGCGGCGATTGCGCAGCCGTGAGCGGGCACCCAGATGCCGGAGGCGTTGAGGCAGGAGCGGCCTCCGTTGGAAGCGATTGAGGCGACCATGAGGTCGAGGTAGTGTTCCCAGTGGTCGATTTTGTCTGCGCCGATGATGATCTTGCTGCGTCCTGGTCCGTGCAGTTGGATGCGGGAGTCGTCGCGCCAAGGGGCAACAGTAGGACCGCCGCCGAATAGCAGCGAGCGACCGCAGCGGAGTAGGATTTCGGTGCTGCCGCCGTGGTCGGTCGGGTAGTAGCTCAGGGCTTGGGGTGGACAGCCGGCCGCGATCAGGGATTGGGCGATGCGGTAGGGCGTCCACGGTTCTTCGCGGCCCGGCTTGAGCACCAGCGGGGTCTTGAGCGGGATGGCCGGTAGCCACAGCGCGTGGACGCCGGGCGAGTTGCTCGGCAGGATACAGCCGAGGGCATGGGCGTGGGACGCGAAGTGGAGCAGACTCGGGCCGTCGTCGAGGACGGTTAGGTCTAAGCCTCGAGTCAGGCCGCTGAGCACGGCGGGCATTTCAATGCCGACGCGGTGGATTTTGTCCATGTTGGCGCGGGCTAGGGACTGCGGCAGGCCGGTGGTGGCCGAGACTTGCGCGACGTAGTCGTCTGGGGTTTGGCTGTCGTCGCCTAAAGGGAGTTCGGCGTGTAAGAAGAGGTCGGCGGCTCGTTGGCAGATGGCGACCAATTCGGCGACGGTGAAGGCCTGCAGTGCTTGGCGGTTGCGCTCTTGGGCGGCTAAGTCGCGGGCGATTAGGCCGCGGTTGGCTTGGCTGACTTGGGCCACTGGTTGGCCGGTGGCGATGTGGGCGACGGCAAGGCGGTCGAGGCTGGTGTAGGGCTGGCCGGCGCGGAGGATAGGTAGGTGCATGAGTTTGGATTTTGGGTTAGAGTTGGAGTAAGCACTTGCGATCTATAATCTATAAATCTGTAATCGCAGAACAAAACTCGGGAGCTTGATCGATTTATGTTTAATCTGCGTTTCAGGTTAGTCGTCTTAGCTGCCATCTGCATCGCGAATCAACTGTCGCTGTCTTTTCTAGACCGTGCGGCTGCGCAGGATGATTCTGACAGGATTTATCAACTTGAAGAAACTGTTGTCACTGCGGAGCGGATGGAAAACCCGCTTTTTGAATCTACTGCTGCGGTGTCGGTGCGTACCAATGCCGAGATGGAGTTCTTGCCGCTAAAAAACCTCGCCGCTGCGCTGGAGACTTTTCCGGGGGTTTCGTTTTTGCACCGCGATGGGCTGGGGCGCGATCCGTTGGCAACGCTGCGCGGTTTTTACGGTGGCGGCGAAGCAGAGTATCTGCTGGTTATGATCGATGGAAGGCCGATCAATGAGCTTGAGAAAGGATTGATGAATTGGAGTGCCATTCCGCTTGCGAGTATTAGCTCGATTGAATTTCTGCGCGGAGGCGCGTCTTCGCTGTACGGCGATGCTGCGATTGGTGGCGTTGTCAACGTTGTTACTTCTGGCGAGCATGCACCTCTGACGCAGATTTCAGCAACGGGTGGCAACTTTGGGTCACTTGGCGCACAGGCGAGAACAAGTGGTCTTTGGCATGGGCGCGAGTATGTGGCATTTGGATCGGGGGAGCGGCACATTGGGTTTCGAGAACATGCCGACCGCGCAGCAGAAAACCTTGGGAGTTCCCTCACGTTGCTGCAAAAACCCAACGGTTCGCTTGCGGTTTCAACAACGCATCACTTCCAGCAATTTGATGAACCCGGCCCGTTGACTGGCGCTGAGTTAGATGACGACCGCTCCCAATCGGCACCGTTTTATAAGTTTGACCATACTACCGACCGAACGCATCGGGCGGCGATAACGGGTGATTACGATCTTCGCGATAGGGCCAAATTCTCCGGCGCGGTTTCCGGCGAGATCCGCGATTCCGATGCGGTCAGGACATTGCAACTCAGCCCCGAATTTGCCGATACCAAGAATCGTTTACTTACGGCTTCACGCCTCACGAGTTCGCTGCAACTGACGCTCGACCAAATAGGACTTCTTTATAAAGATCGCCTCAGTCTTGGCATTGACGCGGGCGTGCATTCGCTCTCGTCCGAGTATTATCAGTTCCTTCTTGGAGGATTGGCTGACTATAGTGAGATGAGTTCTGTTGTGCGCGGTGTATTGGAAGAAAAGGGCGCTAGCACTCGGCGCTCGGCTGCTGGGTTCCTGCAGTATGAGCTTACGCCGATGCAAACACTGCGCGTCGTCTTGGGAATGCGCGCCGATATAATTCGCGATCAGTTTACTCCTAAAGCGCCGAGTGAAGAGGAGGAACTATCAACAACTCACGCGGAGTTGAGTCCAAAGGCGGGAGCGAATTTCCGTTATGTAAAAACAGAGCGGCATGTCGGCAACTTGTACGCCAATGTTGCGCGATCGTTCAAAGTTCCAACACTGGATCAGCTCTATGACCAGCGTTCAATTATCTTTGAGATCCCGCCAAATCCTCCGTTCAAAGTCCTGCTTTCAAGTGGGGATTTAAATCCGCAGTTTGGGACATCTATTGAGGTGGGAGGTTATCATCGCGCGGTGCTGTATCCGAATCTCCTGTACGGCGAACTTTCGCTCGCGGCATATACCATGGACATGGAGAATGAGTTGGATTTTGACCTTCAGCAACTCAAGTACGTGAATATCGGCAAAAGCCGCCATCAGGGGATTGAAACAGGTCTCAGGTTTACGGTGAAGTCGAACTTGAATTTGTTTCTCAATTACACCCATCAATCCGCTAAATCTCAAATTGGCGAGTATGCCGGCAAATTCTTGAAGGCCATCCCACGCGATGTGATCTACGGCGGCGTCAATGCTGTGCATAAATCCGGCTTGGGTGGGAGCATCGTCGTTAAATCTTCGAACCGCATTTTTCTGGATGACGCGAATGCGATTACGCTGCCCAACTATAGCACTGTGGATGTTCGGCTCAAATATCAAGTGGGTCTAGTTGCCGCTACGCTTGATGTATTCAATATCTTTGATCGATCCTACAGTACAACGGGGTACCCCGACGCATCGGGGAGTGGATATAGCTATTTCTATCCAGCCGCTGGACGGCATGCGCGCTTTGGTTTTCAACTCACATTGAAATAGCTATTGCCGAATGAAAACTAAACTCATCCTCTTCTATGGCCCGGGATCTGGATCTGGAAAATCTACACTTTCCCGTCATATCCATGATGTGTTACAGCAAAGGGGCGTAAGGACCAAATATATTGCCGAAAGCGATGTCCTTCACTTAGCTGCATTCGCTCCTTACGTGGAGGAGGTCAAGAAGAACAATCCAGGCAATGTTGAGGTGTTGCTTTTGTCGTGCGAGCGCTTTATCGATGCATGCAATCAGTCCAACCAAGTGTATGTCGTAGATTCAGTTCTTCCATGCACTGACTGGCTTGTTACTGCTCAGTGTACGAGGCAGCAAGTCAGACGGTTCAATAACCAGCTCAACCGACTCATGGCAAAGCTAAATCCAATCCAGATTTTCTTGACAGGTGATACGGAGATCTTCCTCAAACGAGCTGTAAAGGATCGAGGCAAGAACTGGGCGAGGCGTCTCACGCAAGAAAGATGTAACAGCGACGATATACGAGACCTCATCGCTTATTTCAATGAGATGGGAGAAGCCGCCTTTGAGTTGTTGGCCGAATGGCCGTTCAAACAAATTGTGCTGGACACAGCAAAGAATGACCTGCCAACCTGCGCCGAGGAAATACTTCGACGCCTTGGTATTGATGGAAACATTCATGCAGGGTAGTTATAAGGCAAGAGGAATCCTACCGCGATTTCGTTGGTTTCAAGAGTCGCTCAACCGTTTTCGCGATTCGTCGATGACGGTCAAGTGCTCCTGCCAATCTGGTTCCCGTTCGGGGCCTTCCAACGCGTCGCAGGCGCGGAAGAACTCTTCAAGGTCGGCTGGGGATTCGAAGGGGTGGGATCGCTGCTGTTCTTTGAGCCGTCGATGGGCGGCGACCCTGAGCCATTCGCTCAAGGTCATGCCTTCGCTCTGTGCCTGACGGACGAAGCGGTCACGGTCCTCGTCGGGGATCACTAGCTGAACTCTGGCCACCTTTATCTACTCCTTTCTTATGCTAGAGGTCAATCTGATATGGAAATCATGGAAAAGTCAATGGGCCGGGCTGTTATATTCGATCTCTACGAGACGCTTGTCACTGAAAATCATCCAGAATGGCATGTTGAGGCACCGACGCCGGGCGAGCGGCTCGGTTTAGCTCAGGAGGATTGTGAGCGCGAGTGGTCTGCTCGCTACCAAGCGCGTATGACTGGGAAGTTACGCCATTACAGTGACGTGTTGAGGGAGATGTGCTGTGCTTGCCAGAGTGTGCCGCCGGAAGAAGAGATCGCCTTGATGCAGGCGGAGAGATTGGCTGCAAAGGCGCGGCCGTTTGAACGAATGGATCCGCGAGTTGTGCAAACGCTACATGAGTTAAAAGAGGCAGGCTATCGCATTGGGCTTATCACAAATTGCGCCTATGATGAAATTGCGGCATGGGACTCTTCTGAGCTTGCAGGTCTGGTTGATGTGCCGATTTTCTCGTGTGTGGAGGGGTTGATTAAACCGGATCCTGCAATTTACGAACTGGCGTGTGACAGGTTGGGCGTCGATGTCAGTGCTGCGGTTTTCGTGGGGGACGGTGGGAGTGATGAGTTGCGCGGTGCGGATGCAGCGGGATTGAAAGCGATATGGGCGACGTGGTATATCGAGACGTGGCGTTGGAATTGGGTGGAGAATGTAGCTAAGACATCGGGTATGTTTCCTCGCTGTCGAAGGATTTGTGATTTGCCTGCTCTTGTGGATGACGTGTACAGTTGATGGGGTGCTGTTGAAGTGTTGCGGGTGATTAGTAATCTGGAATTACCGTCAAGGGCGACGACTTACGGCGTCAGCATTTTGATAATGCGCTTTGCCAAATGATCATTAATCTCTCTATGCCGAGGAACAGGCTGAGAGAACTTAGTATGCGGATTTTGATACCAGTCGTGTTTGGCTCCGTGCCGAATGAGGATACAACCCATCCTTTCCAAAGCGCGGATTAAATCTCGTCGCTTCATCCGATTTCCAACACAGCAGCCTCTCGCACACAAGGGATGTGGCCACCTGTGAGCTCGCCGTAAATATCTCTCAGGTTTTCTTGCAGTTCTTCTTGGGTCTCACCTTGGGTCCAATAGTCGGGATAGCGCTCTAGATAGCCAAGCCACATATCGCCATCCTGCCAGTAGATATATTTTTGATAATCCATTGCGTACCTCTCTCGATATGATCTTAGCGTAGAACGCACACCTCAGTACACCCCCACCACCACCGACTCCTGCAGCTCCGTCAACAAGCGCAAATCTTTAACACCATCCCAAGGATACGCCTCAATCGGCGCGGCACGCTCAGCCTCGTCGCGCTCAAGAAAGCGAGGCATGAAAAATTCCTTGGTCAGAGTGGTGAGCATGACTTGGCCGGTCTCGCCGTAGCCGACCTTGCGCGAGGGATCTTTGGGATCAACCAGTTCGATGACGGCGCGAGGCTGCGGCGGGTAGTAGGTGATGGCGTATTCGTCGGCTGAGTCAAAGGGCTTGGGGCAGGCCAAGCCCATCAGGGTGTTGCCGTAGGTGGGCACGAAGGCGAGGCCGGGCACCAACTCCTCGCGGGCGAAGCGGTGGAACTGGGCGTTCATTTCCGTGCCGCCGCAGAAGATGCCCTTAATGCCGAGCTTGGGCAGGGAGACTTTTTCGCAGAGGGCTTCGAGGAGGCGGGGCGTGGTGAAGACGCATTGCACGTTGTCGTGGGCTTTGAGGATTTTGAGGGCCTGTTCGACGACGTGGGCTTTGTAGGCTTCCAACTCGCGCATCTTGCCGGCGCGGATGAGTTCGTTGACCCAGCGCGGGTCGAGATCCACCATAAAGCACAAGCCGCCGCGTAGCTGGGCGAGATACTCGATGGCTAGGCGCAGGCGGCGCGGCCCCGAAGGCCCCAGCATCAGCCAGTCGGCTCCCTTGGGAAAACCCTCCTCGGATAGACTCTCGCTGTAGAGCGCATAGTCGGTGTGGAAGTCGCGGATGTTGATGCGGTATTTGGGCAAGCCGGTCGAGCCGCCGGTCTCGAAGACGTAGATCGGCTCGTCGGCATAGGCTTTGGGCACCCACTGGCGCACGGGGCCGCCGCGCAGCCACTCGTCCTCAAAGTGGCCGAGCAGGGCCAAGTCGTCGTAGGAGCGGACTTGCTCGCGCGGGTCGAAGTCGAGTTGTTGCGCGTGGGAGAGCCAAAACGGACAGCCGGTCTCGGGGCTGAAGTGCCACTCGACGATGGCGCGGACGTGAGCGTCGAGGTCGTCGTGGGCAGTGGCGATTTTGTCTGGTGAGACGCTCATTGGCTTTCTTCCGCGATGGCGAAGAGGGTGTTGCGCGAGGCGATGTAGAGGACGCCGTTGTGGGCGACTGGAGTGGTGTACACGGCGCTGCCCAGATTGGTTTCGTGGAGTAATTCGAACGTTTTACTGGCCTTGATCACATCGACGTCGCCGTCCTCGTCGCCGATATAGACTTTGCCGTCGGCGACAAAGGGCGAGCCCCAGATCGCGGCAAAGGTGTCGTGGGTCCAGTGGTGGGTGCCGGTCTTGGCGTCGAGGCAATAGACGAAGCCGCTCAGGTCGGCGGCGTAGAGCAGGCCGTCGGCAATGGCGACGGTGGAGATGGTGCGGTTGTAGTTTTTGTCGCCGAAGTGCCAGATTGCGCCCGTCTCGGTGATGTCGCCGGTGCCGCTGGCGTCGATGGCCCACAGGTGGCCCTCGCCCTCGCCGTGCTCGGGGTCTTGGCCGACGCCGATATAGACTACGCCGTCGTGAAAGACGGGCGTGGAGACGAGGTTGTTGCGGGTGCCGCGGCCGCCCAATTCCCAGACCGAATCCTTGGGGTTGCAGTCGAATTTCCAGATGAGTTCGCCGGTGTCGGGTGCGAGGGCATAGACCCAGCCGTCGCCGCCGGGGAAGATCACCTGCTTGCGGCCACCTGCTTCGCCGTAGGCGGGATTAGCCCACTGGCCGTGCAGAATCTGGTCGCCGGGGAGGTCGCTGTCCCAGAGGAGGTCGCCGGTCTGCAGGTCGAGGGCGATGAAGCTGGGGGCAAAGGGGGCCGGGATGTGGATGTGGCCCTCATCGACGCCGTTGCTGGTCAGGGCGAAGAGGCGACCGTCCACGCCTATGGGCGAGCTGGTGGCGAGGTTGTGGGGGAAGACGTCCAACTCGGCGATCATGTCGAATTTCCAGATGAGATCCGCGTTGGTGGGCGTGGTGGCGGTCTCGTCGGCGATGGGGCCGTCGTTCTCGCCGTCGCGGAAGCCCTCGGTGTCGAGGCAGACAACTTCGGCGCGGTTGGAGACGTAGTAGAGGCGGTCGCCTTCGACGTAAGGGGTGGAGCAGACGCCCTGTTGCGGCCAGTCGTTGACGCGGCCGGCCGGCAGCTTGGGATGGGCGATTTGCCAAAGGAAGGTGCCGTCCTCTAATGAGAAGGCCATGACCACGCCGCGGTCGCCCTTGTGGTTGGGGTCGCGTTCGGCTTGGTTGTTGGTGCCGACGAAAATTTTGTCGCCGGCGATTAGGGGCCCGGCGTAGGTCTGCGAGCCGAGCGTGGCGCTCCACTTGACGTTTGTGCCGGTCTCGACGTCCCAAGTGGTGGGCAGGTTTTGCTCGTCCGAGACTTGGTTGCGCCCCGGTGAGCCGCCCCACATGGCGGTTTGGGCACCGGCGGAAGCGGCTAGGGCGAGGATGAGACTGCAAATAGTTAGAGTCATTACCAAACTTTCAGGTTGTCGTAGTAGATTTCAGCGGGAGAATAGCCGTAGAGTCCGGGGCTGCCGCTGCGGTTGGGCAGGGGATCGACCGCTTGGATGGTCCACGTGGCTGGCTCTGGCTCGTCGCGGGGCCAGACTTTGCCGCGAATGTGGGCTGTATCGCCTTCGAGTTCTACCTGCATCTTCATGGTGTACCAGACGTCGGTTTCCCAGGCGAAGGGCACGGTTTTGGCCATCCGCAGTTCGGCGGCCCAAGTGCGGATCTGCAACTGTTGGTGGTAGCCCATCATGTCGAGGGTGTAGCGATTAGCGATTAGGCCCATGTCGGGAACGGCGCGGCGCTTTTTGGTGCCGAGCAGGTCGGCTTGGATGGTGTAGCCGGTCATGGCGGGCGCGCCGAGATAGGTGTTGGCGCGGTGCAGGCCACGGGCGGCGGGCGGCTTGACCAGCACCTTGTTGCCTTCCATTTCGCGCACCTTGAACTTGGTGCCTGTGCCGACCCAAGCTGGTGACGCATCAACGGCGAAACCTTCGAAGTCTTCGCTGTAGGTCGGCGGGGGTAACACGGCGATGCGCGCCTCGGCGGTTAAGTCGCCAGCACTGGCGACGATTTTGCCGCCGCTGGGTGCGTCCGCGAGGACAAGCGTATTGCCGTCGAGTTGGCCGACTGGACCGGTAAGTGTCCATTCGGTTTCGACTGGGCCGATGAGGCGACCGTGTCCGTCGAAGGCTAGGGCGCGGAACGATACGCTGGCTCCGGGCTGGGCTACGACTTCGGCGGGGATGACTTGCAGGTGCGCCGGTGTTGCGTCTGGGGCAGCTTGCTCACGTGGGTAGTTGGCTGCGGTCGCTGCGACTTTGAACGGCGCCTCTGGGTCGCCGAGGCAGTAAACGCCCCCTTCGGTGGAAAGGTAGATGCGACCGTAGGCTACGGCTGGCGAGCCGAATAGTTCGGCTGGGCGTCCGTCGGGCATCGCGACCTCGGCGAGGTCGAGCGTCTCGGCGGCGTCGGGGCCGGGGGCGACGATGACAAAGCGGCCGTTGACCTCTGGGGCGTAGAGTCGGCCGTCGGCCAGCACGGGCGATCCCTTGCCGACGGTGCCGATGTTATGAATCCAGTGTACTTGGCCCGTCTCGGCGTCGAGCGCGTGGATGTTGGCCGAGTTGTCGGTGATGTACAAGCGTCCGTCGTGGACGACTGGGCTGCTGTAACCGGCGAAGACGCCGTCGTAGCGCCAGACTTCGTTGCCGGTGGCGTCGATGCACACGACGCGGCCGAGGGCGGTGTTGTCGAGGTTTTCCTCGCTGTGGGCTGCGTACACCTTGTCGTTGGCGACGACGACCGAAGAGTTGATGCCGCGACGGCTGAGCTTGAAGCCCCACACGCTCTCGCCGGTGCGGATTTTCATGGCATAGATGGAGCCGTCGGCGTTGCCGCCAGTGAGCAGGCGGACGCCGTTGATGGTGGCGACGACGGGCACGGAATACGTGGTGTCGAGCGGCCGACCTCCCGGGGTGGCGATCCAGACGAGTTCGCCGCTGCGCTTGTCAAAGGCGAAGTAGCGATGGCGGCCCGGCGTGTGGCTGCCCCAATTGGAGCTGAGATAGCTGATGATGACGAGGTCTTCATCGACGGCGGGCGTGTGGACGCGCCCGCCGTAGCCGGAGATGCGCCCGAATTCCTCGGTCAGCGAGCGCGACCAGACGACCTTGCCGTCGCGGTCGAAGCAAAGGAACAATCCGCTGACGGTATGGGCATAGACATAGCCGGTCTCTGGGTCGCCGGCGAGGCTGGCCCAGCCGACGCGGTTGAAGGGGATGGTGGTGTGGAAGATGTTGTAGGGGTGTTCCCAGAGCAGGGTGCCGTCTTGGGCGTCAAAAGCGGCGACGATGCCTTCGTGCAAGATGTCCTCGCCGCGACGGCCGATGACGAATACTCGTCCGTCGAGGACGATGGGGGTCGAGCGGCCGGTGAATTCGGCGTGCCAGATAGGCGACCAGGATGCGACGAGGCCGGTCTCCTCGGAGACGCCGTTTTGCGTCGGACCGCGCCAAGAGGGCCAGTCGGCTGAATGGGCGCTGGAGGCGACGAGTAGGAGGCCGAGAAGAGTGCCGGGAAGTTGCAAGCGGAAGTTGGGCACGGCTAGTCCTTGGTAGGGCGAGAGTGGAGGTTAAACGTTCTTAAGTACATAAAGAGTGCCGCCAATTCTTGTCAATCGGCGGCTAGATGTGCAACTTGTCTGAGTCCATTCACAATCGGGAGGAGTTATGAGCAATCAGAAAGATTACACCGTCCGTGCGGCCCACTGTAGCCACCAAGCGTCGCTGGATGAGATCTACGACCGGCTGGTGGAAATCACTGCACCGTTACACCGGTCGTGGGCCAAGATCGAAAAGGCGCGGCGTATCGGCATCAAGATTAACATGCAGATGCGCACCAATAATATCCGCCGGATCGGCGGGCGGCGGCAGGAACTGGTAGATGACGACGTGATGCGGGCCACGTTGCGGCTTTTGCGGGAGCGCAGCGACGCGGAGATTTTCGCGCTCGATACCAGCACTGCGCCGCCGGGCGAGCGCCCAGGTGACGATTTCAACGCTAGGCCGATCTTGGAGGAATTCGGCGTCGAATACGTCGAGGCCGGCGACCCGCCCTTTGAGCGCTACAAAGTGCCCGGCGGCGGGATCATGTTTTCCGAATACCAGCTTTCAGCCGCCTTGGGCGAGGCCGATGCCTTTGTTTCGCTGGCCAAGATGAAAAACCACGGTTTTATGGGCATCACGCTGTGCCTGAAAAATCTCTTCGGCCTGCCGCCGATCCCGCCGCACGGCCGCTTGCGCACGTACTTCCACCACGTCATCCGTCTCTCGTATGTCCTGCCCGACTTGGGGCTGATTGCTCAGCCTTGCCTCAACATTATCGACGGGTTGACTGGTCAGGCGCGCATGGAGTGGGGTGGCGAGGGCCGGATCGCCGATTGCTTGGTCGCCGGCGACCACATCATCGCCACCGACGCTTGTGGGTCGCACCTGATGGGCACTGATCCCAGGCTCGATTGGCCGACGCCGCCTTTCCGTCGAGACCGCAGTCCGGTGGCAGTGGCCGCCGAGCACGGCTTTGGAACGGTAGATTTGGACGAAATCGACTTTGTGATGGAGGGGCTGACGCCGCCGGTAGCTGAATTTGACTCGGCGGAAGCTGAGCCGCCGGAACAGATCGCGCGGCTGCGGCAGACGGCCAGCGAGCAGGCGCTTTTTTACCGCGACCACCAAGAGCGAATTTGGGACGCCCACGCTGACAAGTACGTCTTTTTGCAGGACGGTGAGGTGATTTGGAGCGGACTAAAGCCCGAGGAAGCGGGAGCCGTGCAGAACGTTGCCGCGGGCAAAAAGGATCAGGCGGTTTGGCTCAAGCTAGCCGATCCAGCAGAGCGCGAGGGCGAGCGGATGGCGGTGTACGAAAAGATTCTGGCGGCCTAAGTACACGACAGTAGAGGTGGTCTGAGATGCTTCGCTCCGCTCAGCATGACAAGTGCTGGTGCTCTGCTTCTCAGTGTCATGCTCTGCTTTTTACACTCAGCGCGCCTCTCGCTCCACCAGTGCGCTGATGGCTTCGAGGTCGAGGTCGCTGCCGTCACGGGGATAGGTGTAGGGCAGAAGCCACCAGTCTTCGGTGAAGGAGGCTTCGCCGCCGGGCGGTATATCCTCGCGCGGGCCGATAGGCTCTAGCTCGCACATCAGGTCCTTGTAATACCATATCGAGATGGTCAGCCCGGCCAGTTCGCCGTAGGGGCGGTCGGGGTACACTGGATAGCGCTTGACCCACAGCAAGTCGTTGCGGTCGAGATAGGCGAACCACCCGGCTTGCGAGTCCATGCCGAGCTTAGCTCTGAGCGGCGTGGAGAGGACTTCGAGGAAGTTGTCGCGGATGCGGATATTGGGGTCTTCGGGGCGGTAGTTGATGACCGGGCCAGGGCCGTACATGACATAGGAATCCGGGAAGCGGCTCGGCGTCAAGGGAATGAGCACGATGCCGCCGCCGGTGCCAAAGGTGCGGCTCCAGTGGCCCCAGTGCTTTGCGCTGTCGGAGACGTTTTTGATGGTCTGGGTGACGCTCAAGTGGGTGGAATCCTCGGCGAGCTGGAAGTCGCGGATGAGTTGGACGCCGGTCGGCTCGTCCTTTTTGCTGATCAGGCGGGCCGAGCGCGGGCCGGTGATTTGGCTTTCCCACTGCCCGAGCCAGAGGTCGGGATGAGCGGGGATGATCATTTCCGGGCCGATGTCGAGGCGGCCGCCAGTGGGACCGAAGCGAGGATCGCCGTCCTCGAAGGTCGCGCCTTCTTGCGCGGGGTCGAGGTAGATGGCGTTGGGGCCTTTGCGCGAGTATTCGAGGACGCGGCCGGCCGATGAGGTGAGGACGACGCGAGTGTGGGCGTTTTCGAGGAGGATGCAGTCTTCGTAGCCGAAGTAGGTGATGCGGTCGGTACCGGGCATGTTGGAATCGGCTCCAGCTAGGGTGGTGGCAAGGGTGAGGAGTAGAAGTGTTAGTCGGCGCATAGGTGCTTTTCCTTACTGGTTGGGATTGACGATAACGCGGCCTTGGACTTTGCCCGCTAAGATGTCCTTGCCGAGGCGGGGGACGTCGGCTAAACCGACCTCCGTGCAGATGCGATCTAATTTTTCCAAGGGGAGTGCGGTGGCTAGGCGTGCCCAAGCGGCAGCGCGGCGCTCGGCTGGGTAAAACACGGAGTCGATGCCGAGGATGTTGACGCTGCGCAGCAAGAAGGGGATGACGGTGGTTGTGATTTCGGCACCGCCGGCTAAGCCCACCGCGGCGACGGAACCTCCATAGTTTATCTGGGCCAAGACGCGGGCCAAGGTGGTGCCGCCGACTGAGTCGATGCAGGCGGCCCAGCGCGCACTTTCCAAGGGTTTGTTGGATGGCTCGGCCAGATCTTGGCGTGGGATGATGGTTTGGGCACCGAGGTCTTTTAGATAGGGTTCGAGTTCGGGGCGGCCGGTGGATGCGGCGACTTGGTAGCCCAGCGAGGCAAGCAGCAAAACGGATAAGGAGCCGACGCCGCCAGCCGCGCCGGTGACGAGGACTTCGCCTTTGTCGGGCGCGAGGCCGTGGGCTTCGAGGGCTTCTAAGGAGATGGCCGCGGTCAGGCCCGCAGCACCCAAGCCCATGGCGGTGCGCAGCGTGAGGTTGGCGGGTAGGGGCACGAGCCAGTCGGCTTTGAGCCGCGCCTTTTGCGCGTACCCGCCCCAGTGGATTTCGCCGACGCGCCAGCCCGTGCATATAACTTGGTCTCCGGGTTGGAACTGGTCGCTTTGGCTGTGAACGACAGTGCCGGCGAGATCGAGGCCGGGGACGTGGGGATAGGTTTTGACTAAACCACCTAGGCCGTTGAGGATCATCCCGTCCTTGTAGTTGAGCGAGGAATACGCGACGGCGATTTCTACATCGCCAGCGGGCAGGCGGCTTTCGTCGAGTTCTTCGATGAGAGCAGAGTGCTCATGTAAGATGAGTGCTTTGAACATGGTCTTTATAGGATCGAAAGAGGAAACTGAAGCAAGTGGATAGTCCGCCGACAGACGATCTGCCGGGGAATTTGTGTCGCTTTACTATGGTATTGTGTCAGTTTGAAGAGTGCTGTCTAGAGATTTTCCTCCAACCAGAGGAAGAACAAATCCTGCGCCTCGGCGATATTGTCTAGCAATGCAAAGCCGTGGTCGGCTGAGCCTGGAAAGACACGCAGGTCCTTTGGCGCGGCTGTCTGCGCCTCTAGGTTGCGAGCGAACCTGGCATAGCTGAGAATGATGCCCCCGGCCTCAATTTGATCCTGATCGCCCGCCATAAAGAGTATGGACCGCGGGGTAAACGGTTCGAGGCCGGTCCCGATGACCAACGGCTCAAACGAAGGGTCTCTCCACAGCCCAGGCGAGAGGGAGACACTGGTTTTTATTTGCTCGGGGAAAAAGCCCGAACACACGTAGGCCACATTGCCCCCCCAGCCACTGCCCACGACCGCGATGCGGCTGACATCGATCTCAGACTGGCTCGGCAGCCAGACCAGCGCGGCTTGAACATCGCGATAGCTCAGTTCTAGATCCATCAATTCCAAGGCCTGTCGGTCATCGGGCAGCGGGGTGTCGCCGTGCCCGCGCATGTCGATGGCCAAGACGGAGTAGCCGCGCTCGAGCAAGGCCACGTACGTGCCGGTGTTGTTCAACCAGTCGAATTTGCTCCCCCCCAGATCGTGCAGGAGAATTACCACTGGTAGCGATTCGCCATCCTGGGCCGTGCCAAAAAGCCCGCTTACCTCGATGCCATCGTTGGACGGGAAGCTAACGGTGAAAATGGAAATGGGATCGGCGCGCCCCGGCAGGCAGAAGGCTGGCCTTGGGTCGTTTAAGTCATAGACCGATACATCTTTCAACGCTGAGGGGATACATCCCGTCAACTGGTTGTCGATGAGGTTTAGGTATTGCAGGTTGTTGAGTTGTCCCAACGCTTGGGGGATCTCTCCTGTCAACTGGTTGTTGGCGAGGTTTAGCTCTCGTAAGCTGTTGAGTTGTCCGAGCGTTTCGGGTATGGTTCCCGTCAACTGGTTGTTGGCGAGATCTAGGTATTGCAGGTTGTTGAGTTGTCCGAGCGTTTCGGGTATGGTTCCCGTCAACTGGTTGTCGGCGAGGGACAGGAATTGCAGGCTATTAAGATTGCCCAACGTTTCGGGTATGGTTCCCGTCAACTGGTTGCCGGCGAGGGCCAAGTGTTTCAAGTCGTTGAGATTGCTCAACGCTTCAGGAATCGGCCCCGTCAACTGGTTGTTGATGAGGTCTAGGTATTGCAGGCTGTTGAGTTGTCCCAATGTTTCGGGGATCGGTCCCGTCAGTTGATTGCCGGCGAGCCACAGGGATTGCAGGCTGTTGAGTTGTCCCAACGTTTCGGGAATCGGTCCCGCCAACTGGTTGTCGGCGAGCCACAGGTATTGCAGGCTGTTGAGTCGTCCGAGCGTTTCGGGAATCGGTCCCATCAAATCGTTGGAGTAGAGGGACAGGTATTGCAGGCTATCAAGATTGCCCAACGCTTCGGGTATGGTTCCCATCAACTGGTTGTCGGCGAGTTTTAAGCTATCGACCCGTCCCGCGTCGTCCGTGGTAACGCCGTACCATTGATCGAGCGGGGACGTGCTGCTGAGCCAGTTAGTGTTGTCTTTCCAGTTATCTCCATCGGTAGCCTCATAGAGCGCGATTAACACAGCCCGATCTTGTTCAACGGCGATCGCGACCGTAGTCTGTTCAGTGGCTAAACCGATTCCATCCGGCAACGTCGGGTCAAGCGGATTCGCAATATAGGTCATAATAAGCAGGACATCCGCTAGGTTTATCAGGCCGTCCGCGTTGACGTCGCCTAGGGCGATATTGCCTTGATTGGGCGCTGCGAAGGAGATGCGTTCTAAGGTATAGAGCAGCACGAGCAGCGCGTCCGCTATATCGACTTGATTATCGTTGTTGACATCGCCCAGTATGCCCACCACTTGTGCGGCCTTGCCCGCAGCGTGCGAGCGAGGGGCCTCACCGACGGTTATGGCCTCTCCCATAAAAGCGAACGCCGTATCGATGTAGGTTGTCATATAGGGACCGGAAACGCCCAACCAGTAGCTCGGTCGCTGGGGCACAGAGACTACGAAGCCTCCTTGGTCATCCACCGGCGCACGGGCTAGCACCACCAGACGCTCCGCATCGATGATAACCACCTCGGCCTCTGACACCGAAGATCCCTCAACCGGCACAATCTGGCCTCGTTGGACCTGTTCCGAGCCAGACGGATAGAGGGGGTTGGAAGAGGGGTTTTCAGACAGACGGTCGCCGTCGCCACAAGCGATCATCGACAAGGCGAATATCAGAACGAATAGGCTAGGCATGGCATGTTTTTCCGAATGTTTATTCCACCGGGATTTCGTCGTTGAAGACCTGAGTGCGTTTCATCAGGCGGCGCTGGTCTGGGGGGAAGGCAAGGCGGCGGTGCATGGTCGGGCGGTTGTCGAAGAGGACGAGGTCGCCGACTTGCCACTCGTGGGTCCAGATGAAGCGCGGCTGTTCGAGATGGGCGTATAGTTCGCCGAGCAGGGCGTCGCTGTCACGGCGGCTGAGGCCGACGACGTATTTGGTCAGGTGCGGCCCTACGTAGAGCGAGCGGCGTCCCGTTTCGGGGTGGGTGCGGACGATGGGGTGGGCGATGTGTTCGGGGGGATTTTGCGCTTCGACGTAGTGGCGATGTACGGCGCGCATTCCCTTGAGGCGGCTTTTGCAGTCGTCGTCGAGCGCTTCGTAGGCAGCGGTGCAATTGCACCACTGGGTCTGGCCGCCCTGCGAGGGGATTTCCACTGCGTAGAGCACCGATAGGGTGCCGGGGCGTTGCAGGTAGGAAAGATCCGAGTGGAAGGGGATCAGTTCGTCGCCTAGCTCGCCGATTGGCTCACCGTTTTCCTTGACATTGGAGATGAGGAAAATCTCCTTGACCCGCCGTGGGCGCTGCTTGCGCACGTGCGGTACGGGTTTGCCAAAGTACGCGGTGAAACGCACCTGGTCCTCGTCGCTGAGTTGCTGCTGGCGAAAGAAGACCACGCCGTGGTCGAGCAGTGCTTGGCGCACCTGCGCGACTTGGTCGGGCGCGAGTGGTGCGGACAGGTCGCAGCCTTTGATCTCAGCGCCGAGTGCGCCGCCAGTGGGCGCGATTGTTATCTCACAGGCCATTTGAAAATCATCCCGCATCTGTGTTCATCTGCGTTCATCTGCGGATACTTTGTCTCTGTGCGACCATCGCTTCGGACGGCTTTTCAGACATTGCAGACGGAGAAAGCGTGTTCGAGCGAATCAACGGGATCGTCCTTGGGCCGGTACTCGTGGCCGACGTAGCCCTCGTAGGAAGTAGCGGCGATGGCCTGCATGATCGGCGGGTAGTAGATCTCCTGCTGGTCGTCGAGATCTTGGCGGCCGGGGTTGCCGGCGGTGTGGAAGTGGCCGATGCAGTCGATGTAGTCGGTGATGTTGCGGATGAGATCGCCTTCCATGATCTGCATGTGGTAAATGTCGTAGAGCAGCTTGAACCGGGGCGAGCCAACGGCCCGGCACAGGGCCACGCCCCAAGCGGTGCGGTCGCACTGGTAGTCGGGATGGTTGACGCGCGAGTTGAGCAATTCCATGCAGAGCGTAATGCCTTTTTCTTCGGCGGCTCCGGTGACGCGACGCAGGCCGGCGACGCAGTTGGCGAGACCCTCTTCTGAGGAGCGGCCCTCGCTGTTGCCGGAAAAGCAAATTAGCGAAGGAATGCCGCGTTCAACGGCGAGGTCGATATTGGCGAGTAGCTCGTCTTCGATGCGGTCGTGATTCTCGGGCTTGTTGAGGCCGTCGGGCAGGGAGGCATGGCCGGAGACGATGGCGATGGCGAGGCCGTGGTCTTGGATCAGAGGCCAGTGTTCTTGGGCGGCCATCTCTACGGATTGGTAGCCGATGCGGGCGGCGGCAGCGACGAGTTCCTGCGGGCTGAGGCCGCTGCCGGCGAAGGGATTGAAGCAGACGGATTGTTTGATGGCAGGCATAAAGCTAGGCTCCTGTGCCGAACATTTCGGCGACCGGGGTAAAAGGGGCATCGAGTTCGAGCGGGTACATGGGCCGCTGGCAGACGCGGTGCCCGAGGGTGGGCAAGTTGGCACTGGTCGCGCCAGGGGCATCGATGTTGAAGTTTATCTCGGCCCATTCGTCGTAAAAGTGCCACTGGCAGTGCGGCGACTTGATGACGATGAGGTCGTAGTCCTTGGGATTGATGTCGTGGGCGATGAAAACCGAGCGATCGAAAAGGGGCACCGAGCGGCTGATGCAGACGATGGTGAGGTTATCGCTTTCCAGCACGGCTGTAGGCCCGGCGTGTTCGGGGGTATTCCAAGACTCGAAGAGATATTCGCCGTCGCCGAGTTGGGTGACTTCCACCTCTAGATCGAGCGGGGGAAAGCGCGAGTCGAGCGAGCCGCCCAAGACCACGTGAATGTGTGCGCCTAGTCCGGCGTCGTGGGCCATGTACGCGGCGGGTGCATCCACCAGCGGCGCGAGCACTTGGCCGGAGTAGCCGCTGGCGTGCAGGGCTTGGACCAGCACGTTGCTGTCGCCGGTTGCGCCCGAGGAGGGGGCATCGGCCGCGTCGGTGAAGAGCACTGGACCGCTGTATTGGGCGGCTTGGGCCACGGCGTCTTCGACGGATATGAGATCGGGCTGCATGAGGGCGCGGCGTTCCCAAAAGTCTCCGGCGAGGTGCAGGGCCTCGTTGCGGGCGAGGTCGGGGTCGGCATCGGCCACGACGATGGCTTGGGAGCATAGTTCGGGCACATCGGTGAATGGGTTGCCGATCATCATGCCGGCGGCGAGAATGTCGGGCTGCTCCTCTAGGGCTTGGCAGTAGCGGATGGTCTCGCCGTACACGCCGGAGGCGGTGATGAGTTCGTTGCCGCGCACGAGCGCGGGCACTCGCACGCGGGCTACCACGGGTTGCGCACCGGCGAGGACTTGGAGGAGCAAGTACGCGGCGCGGCGGCCGGTGTCGGCCAAATCGACGTGCGGGTAGGTGTGGTAAATGGCGAGGCCATTCGAGTGCTCCAGCATGCGGTGGGTGAGGATGCCGTGGAGGTCTTGCGAGATCACGATGGGGAAGTCGGGACCGGCGCTGCGGCGAATCTCTTGTAGCAGGTAGCCCTCTGGGTCGAGTTCCTCGGTGCAGCCCATGGCACCGTGCAGACAGAAGTACATGCCGTCGGCTTCGGCTAGGTGCGGCGTGACCGCGTCGAGTAGCTCGGCGGCAATGCGCTCGAAGTCCTGTTGGTCTAAAGGCCCGGCCGAGGGGGCGACGGCCCCGTACGTGGGAATGACGTCGATGTGGCTGTCGGCGAAGACCTGCAAGGCACCGCACAGCTCGGTCTCGCGGCCTTGGTGATAGGTGAGCAATTCGGGGCCGCGGCGGATGGAGAAGTTGTCGTACGTGCCGATGACCGGGTTGAAGGAGGAGATTTCTTGCTTGCACTCGGCGACGAGGATGCGGGACATGGGCGTCCGTTCGGTTAGAATTGCGAATTGCGAATTGCGTCTATTACATGAGCGTCCGGTTAGGTTTTGCGCGGGCGGATGTTAGGGCCTTGGGGGGTGTCTTCGATTTCGTAGCCGGCCGCGGTGATTTCGTCGCGCAGGGCGTCGGCCGTGGCCCAGTCCTTGGCGTCACGGGCCTGCTGCCGCTGGGCGGCGAGCGCGTGAATCGAGTCGGGGACCTCCTCCTCTTGCGGCGTCCACTCGGCTAGCCCCAAGCCCATGACTTGGTCGAAGTGCAGGAGCGTGGCCTTCTTGGCGGCATCGGGGAGATCGTCGGCCACGAGCTTCCAGCACAGGGCGAGGACGCGCGGCATGTTGAGGTCGTCCTCGACGTGCTCTTTGAACGCGGCCACGTAGCGGTCGTCGGGTTCAGACGGCGCACCCCAAGCGTGAGCGGCTGTGCGTAGCCGGTCGAGGGCCGTGGCCGCGCCGCTAAGACTTTCCCAAGTGAAGGAGAGCTTGGCCCGGTAGCGCGCCCCGAGGCAGAAAAAGCGATAGGCGAGGGGGTCGTACCCCTCTTCGACGAGGGATTCGAGGCGCAGGAAATCGTCGCTCGACTTGGACATCTTCTCCCCGTCGAGCTGCAAAAAAGCGCCGTGGAGCCAGAACTCGGCCAGCCGCGTGTCGTAGCAGGCTTGGGCTTGGGCGATTTCGTTGGTGTGGTGGACCGGGATGTGATCCTCGCCGCCGCAGTGGATGTCGAAGTACGATCCCAAGTACTTGGCCGCCATGGCCGTGCATTCGA
This sequence comes from Candidatus Latescibacterota bacterium, assembly GCA_965116455.1. GTDB lineage: Bacteria > Latescibacterota > UBA2968 > UBA8231 > UBA8231. The sequence goes on from OZ220690.1 coordinate 542,829, forward strand.
TGTGCCAGCCGGGAAAGCCGCGCCCCCACGGGCTGTCCCATTCCATCTGCCGCTGCGTGTCTGCTGGGCTGAACTTCCACAGTGCGAAGTCTGTAACGCGGCGCTTCTGCCCGAGATCGACGCGCTGGCCGCCTTGCAGGCCCTCGATATCGAGGCGGGCGAGATAGCCGTAGTCGTCCAAGCGCGAGGTGTCGAAGTACAGGCCGTCGTCTGTGCGGTACACATAGCCTTTTTCTTCGATGGCGGCGATGGCTGCAATCTGCTCGCGGATGTGGGCGGTGGCGCGGCACCAGACGTGGGGCGCGCGCACGTTGAGCCAGTCGAGCTTTTCCTGAAAATCCGCGGTGTAGCGCTCGGCGATTTCCCAGGCCGTCAGGCCGGTGCGCCGTGCACCGGCCTCCATCTTGTCCTCGCCGGTGTCCGCGTCGGAAGTCAGGTGCCCCACGTCGGTGATGTTGACGACGTGGTGGACCTCATAGCCGCTGTATTCGAGGGTGCGCCGCAGAATGTCCTCGAAGATATAGGTGCGCAGGTTGCCGATGTGCTGGTAGTTGTACACGGTCGGGCCGCAGGCATACAGGCGGACTTGGGGTGGTGCGAGCGGTGTGAAGGGGCGCTCTTGGCGAGCATAGGTATCAAAAAGATGCAGGGTCATAAGCCTATTAAAGAGGGGTTAGTGGCAAGATGTGGCAATAGAGAAAGAGTCAGGCTATAGCTCGTCGATGGATACTTCGCGTCCTTCCATCGCGCTTTTGACAGCCGCGAAAACCATGGCCATGGACTTGAGGTTGTCAGCCGCATTGCACTCGGGCGTGCGGCTCTCTTCGATGGCGGCGACGAATTCTCGCAGTACGGGATTCTGGCCTTGACCGCCATCGTCGTCGAGGGGGATTTGCTGGCGAATTTTGGGATCGGCGCGGTGTGAGTGAGTGTGGTACAGGTCGAAGCCCTCCCACGTCAGGGTGCCGCGCGGCCCCTCGTAGCGCCACTCGCCGTTGTGTCCAGCAGGCACGTGTCCGACCGTGCAGCCGATGCCGCGGTGGGTGGCGACTGTGCCGTTGGCAAAGCGGAAGAGGATCATCTGAGCGGCGTCGCCTTGGTGCCAGCCCCAAGGGAGGTTCCAAGTGAGAGCGTGTGCGCTCACGGGGTCTTGGCCGAGGGTGTAGCGCATCATGTCGAAGTGGTGAATGCCCATGTCGGTGAGGAACATGTACGGCTCGGTGACGTAGTGCGAGCCGGGCGAGTCGGCCCAGTTGACGTAGAGCGAGACATCGAGCTGGCCGACCGGGCCGATGAGGTCTTCAGTGAGCAGACGGCGGGTTGTGCGCGGCAGGCCGTTGAAGCGGTAGTTCTGGGTGATCATATGCGCGACGCCGGCTTGAGTGCCAGCTTCCACCACGCGCTGGGCAGCCTCGTACTGGTCGCTAAGGGGCTTTTCTCCGAGCAGGTGTAGGCCGGCGGCAAAAGTCTGCATGGCGATTTCTTCGTGAATAGCTGGCGGGGTCACGTCGAGGACGAAGTCGGCTGGCACAGCCGCGAAGGCCGCGCCAAGGTCGCGGTAGATGGAACGCTCGGCGAGTGCGCATTGTGCGACTGCGCGCTCGCGGTTTTGCGCGCTCGGTTCGACGCAGGCGACCACATCGACGTCCTGCTGCTTCCGGCATTGATCGAGCCAATAGCGGCCCCTGCCGCCCAACCCTACGAGTATGACTTTCATTGGCGTCCTTTCTCTTTATTTTTTTCTAAATAAAGGGCTTGGTCTGCGGCCGGGCCAGTCATTAGGAGAAATTGACACGGTTGAAGTGCAGGGCTACTTTTGGGCGCTTGCAACGAGGGGGGCCATAGTGCGCCTTTCGCCACCTTGCCGCTGAGGTACACTCTTTTGGCTATACCGCATAAGGCGTCCACACGCCTCTTCCTCGCGATTCTCGCGTGGTGCTTGAGTGGGAGTTGCACTCGGGAAAATATCGAGGAACTAGCGCCCGGGGTGGTGTCCTACGAGATCCATTTGCCCGAAGGACCGTGGCGGATACACGTGGTGGAAGTGGATTTGCCGCGCGCTTGGGCGGCGGGCATCCGCGTGCGCATGGCCAAACAGGAAGAGGCGCAAAAGACCAGTAGCTTGGCCACGGGCGCTTTAGCGGCCATAAACGGAGACTTTTTGTTTCCCGGAGAGTCCAGCCAGCCAGCCGGGCTGTACATCGAGTCCGGCAATCTCATCCGCATACCACAGCGGCGTTCGGCCTTTGCCATTACCGAGGCCGGCCAGCCCTTGATCGCAGTGTACAAGATGGAATTGGGCCTGTTGACGGCCGAGGGCGAACACCTGCTCGTCGCGGGATTCAACCGCGAGCCAGCGCTCGGGGAACTGTCCATGTTCAACGGTCACGCACAAGTGCAGGGGGATTCGCTGCAAGCGGCTACGGGCTTTCTGTTGCAAGGGCTGGGCAACACCTCCATCGCCAACGACACGATTTCCTTTCGAGTGCAACAGATTCGGCGGGAGGCTTGGCCGCTCTCCCTCCAGCACGATCAGTGGCTGTTGGCCGCTGGTGCTGAATTCGAGGCGACGGAACAGATCGCTTTGGGCGACACGGTGCAGCTGTATTGTCGGCTGGCACCGGCCCACGCCAAGCTAATGGAAGCCATCAGTGGCGGCCCGCGCATCCTGCGCAACGGTGGAGTATCCATTGAAGTAGAAGAGGAACGGCTCAGCCGCAGCTTTGCCGACAAGCGACACCCGCGCACGGCCATTGGGTATTCCCAAAACGCGCAGGTACTCTTCCTGATTGTCGTCGATGGGCGGCAGCCAGGATATAGCGTTGGCATGAGCTTGGAGGAACTGGCCGAATTTATGCGCACGCGCTTAGCCGAGTTTTCCCGCGCCAAGGTCAATGCCTATCAAGGGCTAAACCTCGACGGCGGCGGCTCGACGACGATGGTCGTAAGCGATCAGGTGGTCAACAAGCCATCCGATCCCACGGGCGAACGGCCGGTGGTCAACGCTCTGTTGGTCGTGGCGGATGTTCGGGACGAGGAGCGGCCCTAGTGCCAACCTTGCGCGCCGAAGATCTCGATGGGCTGGCACGGGCTTGCTTGCGACAAGTCGGCGTTCCTGCGGACGATGCGGCGTTGGTAGCCGAGCACTTGGTCGAAGCCGGGCTGATGGGGCACGATACCCACAGTGTGTTGCGGCTGCCCCAATACGTGAGTATGGCGCGCGACGGACAAGTCGAGCCTGGGGCTGCGTTGGTAGTGTTGGACGAAAGCGAGTGCGGGGGGCGGCTGAGTGGCCAGTGGAACTACGGGCCGGTGACGGCAACCGAGGCTGTGCGCTGGGCACTGGACAAGTTAGGCGACGGGGCAGTGGCGGTGGTCGGGGTGCGCGACTGCAACCATGTGGCGCGGCTGGGGCGTTTCGCCGAGATCGCTACTCGCGCTGGCTGCATTGCCCTCATCGCAACCAATGGCCACGGCGGCGATGATGCGGTGGCCCCCTTTGGCGGCCGCAGCCGTCGCTTGCCGACGAATCCAATCTGCTGCGGCATTCCCACCGGCGGCGATTGGCCCGTGATCCTAGACATGACGACGAGCATGATTTCCGGCGGGGATATGCGGCTTTTGCGCAACAGGGGCGAGGATGCGCCGCCGGGGATGCTGATCGATGCAGAGGGCCGTCCGACGACGAAAGTGGACGCGTACTATGGCCCGCCCGCTGGTGCTATCTTGCCGCTTGGTTTTCCGCAGAGCGGGCACAAGGGCTACGGGCTTTCCGTGCTAGTCGATATTTTGGCGGGGTCGCTTTCCGGGGCCGGGATGACGCAAGAGGCACCCGAGCGCACGGGCAACGCACTATTCATCGCCGTGCTCAATGTCGCGGCCTTCCTGCCGTTGGACGAGTTTTACGCCGAGGTTGCGGGATTTGTCGAATGGGTCAAGTCGTGTCCGCCGGCTCCCGGAGTGGCCGAGGTGTTGCTGCCTGGAGAGCGAGCACACCAGCGATTGCAGGCGCGGCGGCGCGATGGGCTGCACGTAGATGAGAAGGCTTGGGCCGAGATAGGAGCCTTGGCGGCCGAGTTGGGAGTGGAACTGCCAACGTCGGTGGCCATTCAATAAAAATGATCCACAGATGGCGCAGATGGACGCAGAATAGTTCTCATAGATTAGGCACTAATTATTCCAAAAATTAAAAAGGAGTTTGCAATGCTTCACATCGGGATTGTCGGCATGGGTGGAATTGGCAACAACCACGCCCGCTGCTACACGGCAAACGAGAACGCAAAGATAGTCGCTGTGTGCGATATGGTTAAAGAGCAAGCGGACAAAGCGGCCGCGTCCTATGAGGCGCAGGCCTTTTACTCGGTCGAGGAGATGATCGCCAGCGGCCTGCAACTCGACGCCTGCTCGGTGACCACGGCCGGGGTGGAAAACGGCGGCGATCACTACGAGCCGACGATGGCGCTTTTGCGGGCCGGCATTCCGGTGCTGGGCGAGAAGCCGATTTCCAATGAAATTCCCAAGGCGCGGGAGATGGTGGCCTTGGCCGAGGAGAAGCAGTTGCCCTACGGGATCAACCTGAACCACCGCTTCACGCCTGCGGCCGTCAAGGCCAAGGAATGGCTGACCAACGGGCGGCTCGGCGAGCTACAGATAGTCAACATGACGATGTGGATCAACAATCCCAACGAATCGAGTCCGTGGTTCCACATCCGCGCCCTGCACCCGCACTCGCTGGACGTGATGAGCTATTTCGCTGGCGGAGTGGATCGGGTACACGCCTTTTTCAAGAAGGGAAAAGGGCGACAGATCTGGTCCAATGTGCAGGCGAACCTGCTGTACGAGAATGGCGTCATCGGGCATTTGACCGGGTCGTACGACGCCGGGGGAAGCTATGGCCTAGAGACCTTGGAACTGGTCGGCTCGGAGGGGCGTATCATCATCAATGAAGCCTGTGAGAAGTTGACGTTTTACCCGCGTTTTTCGCGCGAGGTCGAAAGCTACGATCACCTCGGGGGCATGGGCGGGTTTGCGGATACCTTTCCGGCGCGCATCAACGCTTGGATCGACGACTTGATAAACCAAGTCCCGCCTGCACAGGTGGATGCCAAAGGAGCGGACGCCTTGCGGGTCCAGTTGGTAATTGAGTCACTTATCGAAAGCTGGGAAACCGGGCAGGTAGTGAAGGTGCCGAAACAGTAGGCGCAAATGGCGGCTAGGGGGGTAGTTTGTTATACTCAGGTCTGAGGAGATACTGCGGATGAAGCGAGCCAAGCCAAAGTCCGAATTTGGCCAATACTTGTATTCGATACTGACCGTCGTGGGTTTGTTTTTGGTCATTCGCACGAGTGTGGTGCAGGCCTTTTACATCCCTTCCAGCTCGATGGAAGATACGCTCTTGGTGGGTGATTATCTGCTGGCCAACAAGTTTGTCTACGGCGTTCCGGTCGATGTGCCTCTGACGAGCATTTCTCTCTTCCGCCTGCCCGCGCTTAGGGAACCGCAGCCGGGAGACATTGTGATTTTCCGCTCTCCGCAGGACGAAGGGCGGGACTTGATCAAGCGCTGTGTCGCCATCGGGGGGCAGCAAGTGGAAATTGTCAACAAGGTACTCTACGTCGATGGCGCGCCAATGCAAGATCCGCCGCTAGCCAAGTACACCGACCGCACGTACTATCCGCGGGAGCTCAATCCCCGCGACAATTTTGGTCCGTATATTGTGCCCGAAGACCATTTCTTTATGATGGGCGACAACCGCGACAACAGCTCGGACAGCCGCTATTTTCGCGCTGTGCCCAAGCGGTTGATCAAGGGCAAGGCCATGAATATCTATTGGTCGTGGGAGCCCGACACCCGCGGGCCTTACTATCGGGGCTTGACGTCCCTGCCCGCGGTGGTGGCCACCTTTATCTGGCGACTGCCCAGCCGAGTGCGCTACGGGCGTCTCGGCGACGTGATCTACTAACATCTTCCCTTACATTTGGAAAGGGGAGCGGATTGAAATATGAACCGCAGGGAATCGCACGAATACGACAAGGCCCAAGAGCCGGAGGAGCAGGTTGCCGAGCCGTTGCGCTTGGTCGATCAGCTACTCGCGCTAGCTCCGGACCGCGACCCCGCTCGGCCCCTGCTGTACCGTCTCCGGCGTCAGCTTATGGAGCGAGAGATTTCCTTTCAGGAGGCGCGTCGGGCCCTCGTGGAGATGGAAGCCGCGCTAGAGAAGGTGACGGCACCGGCCAACCGCGTCGGCATTTTCCTCGGGATGCCTAGCGAGGGGATTGCCACGGTTTTCGTCGGCAGTGCCGAGTACTATGCCAATATCGACCCGCGCGTCGATGTGTCCCAGCTCAAGGTCGGCTGCCGAGTGCTGGTAAACGAAGCCTATGCAGTCGTCGGCAATTTGGGACACAGCCCCTCGGGGCCGGTGGCTAAGGTCGGCGATTTACTCCCGGAGGGCCGGTTGCGGATTGCCCAAGCGCACGGGACCCAAGAGGTGGTCGTGGAGCGCGCCGCGGAATTGGCTGACGCGGATTTGCAAATCGGCGACGAGGTGCGGATGGACCCGGCCTACAAAGTCGCGCTGGAAGTTTTGCAGTCCGCCGAGAGCAAGGAGTACTTCATTGAGGATGTTCCCCCGACTCCCTGGGAGAGCATCGGCGGTCAGCAAGAGGCGATCGAGGCCATCCGCGACACCATTGAACTACCCGCGTTGCACCCCCAACTCTTCGAGCGCTTCGAGTATTCGACGCCCAAGGGCTTCCTGCTCTACGGCCCTCCGGGCTGTGGTAAGACCCTCATCGGCAAGGCCACGGCGTACAACTTGGTGCAGCACATGCGCGAAGTCGAGGGCTTGGAGTTAGAAGAATACTTCATGCACATCAAGGGGCCGGAGATCCTCAACATGTGGCTCGGCGAGACCGAGCGCATGGTGCGCGAGGTCTTTGCCCAGGCGCGCCAAAAGCGCAAGGAAGGCTACTTGCCCTTTGTCTTTATCGATGAAGCCGAGTCGATCTTGGGCACGCGGCGCTCGATGCGCAGTCACAACATCTCCAATACGGTCGTGCCGATGTTTTGCACTGAGATGGACGGCATTGAGTCGCTGCAAGACGTAGTGTTGATTTTGGCCTCCAACCGCCACGATCTGATTGACCCGGCTGTGCTCCGGCCCGGTCGCATTGACCGCAAGATCAAGGTCGCACGCCCCAACTACGAGGCAGCCGGCGACATTTTGGGGATTTACCTCAAGCCCGAGTTGCCGATCGATCGCGCCGAGGTGGAGCAGCACGGCGGCGAAGTGGCCGCGCGCGAGGCCCTGATACAGGAGGGGCTAGACGAGTTGTTTTCCAAAGGCGAAGAAGCCCGCTTCTTGGAGGTGTCGCTGCGCAGCGGTCGCCAGGAAGTACTCTATCGCGGCGACCTGATTTCAGGGGCCATCATCGCCTCGGTCGTCTCGCGGGCCAAGGAAATGGCGATCAAGCGCGCCATTGCCGAAGAAGACCCCGAAGGCGGAATCCGCGCCGAGGATCTGCGGCGGGCGACGCGGGCTGAATACCGCGAAAACGAGGTGTTCCCACCTTCGGACAGCGTCGAGGACTGGCTCAAGCTGCTCGACTACGAGCCGGAAAACGTGGTGAGGGTGATACCCGTTAGACCCCAGCCGGAAAAAACACCGGAAAAGCGCATCGGCCAGGTGATCTGACTCAGCTCATGCAGCGGCTCTGCGGGCTAGAAACCGAATACGGCATCCAGGTTGATGAGGACGAGTCCATGGACGTGGTGGTAGAGTCCATGGAATTGATCCGCTGCTATGTGCGCCAAGATTTTGTCGCGCTGTGGAATTACGCGCTCGAAAACCCGCGGCTCGACATGCGCGGCTTTGAGGTCGCCGAACTCCGCAACGACAAGGACGAGACCGTTCACTTGCAGAAGGATCGCCAGCGCCCGATCCAGCTAGCGGACCTCAAAAGCGACCTGATCGTCCACAACGGTGCGCGCCTGTACAACGACCACACCCACCCGGAATTTTCCACTCCAGAATGCTATAGTCTCCGCGATTTGGTAGCCGTCGATCGCGCCGGAGAGCGGATTCTCCTCCAGTGTGCGCGTCAGCGCACCGAAGACCGCGACCGGGGCGTGGTGCGTTTGTACAAAAACAACACCGATTTCGAGGGGCACAGCTACGGCTGCCACGAGAACTTTCTGCTCAGCCGCGACATTCCCTTCCAGCAGGTGATCAACGGGCTACTGCCTTTTGTGGTGACGCGGCAAATTTTTGCCGGGGCTGGCAAGGTCGGCGTCGAACAGGACGCCCGGGCGCGGCCCGCCACCTACCAGCTCAGCCAGCGCGCGGACTTTTTCGAGGTCATCGCCAGCGTTGATACCATGCATCGCCGCCCGCTGGTCAACACTCGCGATGAGCCGCACGCCGATCCAGCGCAATACCGCCGCCTGCACCTGATCATCGGCGACGCCAACATGTGCGAATACTCCACTGCGCTCAAGGTCGGCACGGCTTCCTTGGTGTTGGATCTGCTAGAGGCTGGTGCATTGCCCGCTTTTACCTTGGCCGATCCCATCGGTGCGCTCAAGACCATTTCCCGCGACGAGTCCCGTGAGTGGCCGGTGGCCTTGTCCGAGGGAGGGGTGAGTTCGGCACTGGAGATACAGACGGCCATTATGACGGCGGCGACGCGAGTTTTTCAGGGCCGCGATGAGGAGACCGATTGGGTCCTTGCGGCTTGGCGCGACGTGTTGGACTCCCTCGCGCGCGATCCGCAAGAGCTGGTTGGACGCCTCGACTGGGTGACCAAAAAGTGGCTGTTGGATGCGTTTGCCGAGTCTGAGGGACTCGATTGGGAACGGCCGGAGGACCGCGCTTGGCTGCAAAGCCAAGACCTCGAGTACCACAACATCGACCCGGCTGAGGGGCTATACCCGACGCTCGAAGCTGCCGGCCAAGTAGAGCGCGTCGTCTCCGAGGAGGAGGTGGGCTGGGCGTTGGTTGAGCCACCTAGGGACACGCGGGCTTACTTCCGCGGCAAGATGTTGCAGAAATTTGCCGCGGCGGTGCGCTCGCTCAATTGGGACAGCATTGAGTTGGAACTCGATGGTCGCTGTGAGGTCATTGACCTCAAGGCTTGTGTCAGCAGGGAGACAGCGACTTATTATAACGAAGCCTTAGACGCGGCTGCGAGCGTCGAGGATTTGCTCGCCAGACTGGGTAGAAACCCGAAACCGGAGGTGGCACCATGAGCGATTTTATTTACTACCGGGAGCGCGCGCCCCGGCCGACCAAGCCGATCGACGACAACGACGACGGGCCAGATACCGGCCCGCGCCGACCGCGGGTCGAGCGCCCCAGCACGGACGACATCCTCAAGCGGATGCGCCGAGTAGATCCGAATCAGGCCCGTCGCTACCGCCAGCGCACTGGACAGTAGCAGCCGATGGAAAGCTGCGATTTTCTCGACTTGCTCAAGGAGCGGGGGCTCTTGCCCGCCGCCCCGGTCGCTGCTGCGGAAGCGTCCTTGCAGCCGGTCGAGGGTACCACGATTGTAGCGGTGCGTTGCGCCGACGGGGTGGTGGTGGCCGGTGACCGCCGCGCCACCATGGGTAACTCGGTGGTGTACGACCGCGCCGACAAAGTGCTGATCATCGACGACGAAGCAGTCATGGCCATTGCTGGCTCGCCGGCGGTGGCGTGGGACATTGCGCGGATGCTGGAAATGTCGGTGCAGTACTACCGCCGCAGCCAGCTACAAGGGCTGAGCTTAGATGGCAAGGTGCGGACGTTATCGCGGCTGTTGCGCCAGAACTTGCCGCTGGCCATGCAGGGGATTGGCGCGGTGGTGCCGATTTTCGCGGCTTTTGACCACGCGGCCGCGGAGGGCAAAATTTTCTTTTACGACCTCTTGGGGGCCGAGTTCGAGTGCGTGGATTTCTGCGCTACTGGGTCGGGCGCACACATTGTGCGCGGCGCGCTGTACTACCAAAACCGCTGGGGGCCGCAGCCGCTGCGGGAAATGGCCGGGGAGCAGGCTGTCGAGTTGGTGCTCAAGATGCTGGAGACAGCCGCTGAATACGACACGGCTACTGGCGGTTTCCGCGAGGCCGCGCACATCTTTCCCCAGGTCGTGCAGGTGACGGCCGAGGGCTTGAATGCTGTGCCCGAAGCGGATTTGGCTGCGGCCTACCAAAGGGCTTGAGGCGCATGTTAGAAGAACCTTATCGCTGGGTCGAGGCCATTAACAACCGCCGCGAGTACGTGGAAGACCAACTCGCGAGCGGCAGTCCGGTGGTGGGTATGACGTATGCTGACGGGGTGCTACTGCTGACGGCTACTCCAGGTCCGCGCAAGCTCTTTGAGGTGTACGACGAGATCGCCTTTGCGGCCGTGGGGCATCCGGCCGACATTGAGAAGCTGCGCAAAGCCGTTATCGACATCGCCCATCTCGAGGGATTCAACTTGTCGGCCAACGACGTGACCTTGCAGCGGTTGGTCAGCTTTGGCATTGGCCCGCTGATGAAGGCGGCTTTCGACGAGCTATTTCGCTCGCCCTTTGTCGCCCGCGTGCTGATGGCCGAGCTAGACCCGGGTGGCGGCGGAGACGCCTTTTTCACTATTGACGCCGATGGGTCTTTTGCCCAAAGTGGTGGGGTGGCGGCCATCAGCGGCAACGCGGAGAGCGCGCAGGCCATGATGGCACAACTGCAAACGGCCAGTCCAGAGCTTCCCCTCGACCAAGCCTTGGGCACGGCGTTGGAGGTGTGGGGATTGGGCCGGTTGACCCTCGACGCCCGCGATGGAGAGGTGCCCGGCGCGGAGGCTGGGCGCGATTTTTTAAAGGGCGGTTTGCAAGGGCTGACAGTCGAGGCCGCAGTACTCGACCGCGACCGCGCCGCCAAGTCGAAGTTCCGCCTGCTCACTGCGGAACAACTAGCCGAGCCACTCGCTTCCTACTTCGAGGTCTAGCATGGAAGGTCGCATTTACGGGATAGAAACCGAGTACGGCTGTCTGCCACCGGCTTCGGATCCCTTTTTGAGTCCCGATTTCGTGTCGATAAAGGCCAAGGACTGCGTGTTCTACCGCGATGGCTTGGGGATTGTCGATATGCACTATCGAGGTCGAGATGAGCCGCCCGGCAACGGCGGCTTTCTCTTCAACGGCGGACGCGTGTACATCGATATGGGCCACGTTGAGTACGCCACCCCGGAATGCACTGGGCTTTTTGATTTGGTGGCTGCCGACCGAGCTGGTGAGCGGTTGGTGCAGCGCGCGCTAGATCAGCTTGGCTTGGCCGATAGCGCGGCCTTTTTCAAGAACAATATCGACCACTACACAGGGGCTACGTTTGGCTGTCACGAAAACTACCTCGTGCGGCGGGAGGTGCCGTTTTCGCAAGTGCTGCTGCCAACCATGCTGCCCTTTTTCGTCACCCGCCAGATATTCGCCGGTGCCGGCCGAGTCGGTTGCCACACGGATATTTTCGAGTACGGCAGTGCCGAGGACGAAGGCGTTGGATTCCAACTCTCGCAGCGGGCCGACCACATCGTCACCGAGATCTACCAGTGGATTCAGTTCAGCCGCGCGATCATCAACACGCGCGACGAGCCGCTGGCCGACTGGGGGCTGTACCGCCGTTTGCACCTGCTGGTGGGCGACTCGAATATGATGGAGTACGCCACGGCCCTGAAGGTGGGGACCACGGCCTTGGTGTTGCAGCTTTTGGAAGAGCAAGAGCGCGTGATCTGCGACGACATCAAGCTCCTCGACCCGGTGCAGGCCATCCGCGATATTTCGCGCGACATGACTTATCGCTGGGAAGTGCAGTTAGAGGATGGCCGCTACACCACGGCGACGGAGATACAGCGCGCGTATCTCGACTTAGCCGAGCGCCATCTGCGCGGCCGGGACGAAGAGGGCGACTGGGTGTTGGACGAGTGGCGCTTTGTCATCGACGCCTTAGAACACGATCCTGGGTGCTTGGTCGATCGCGTCGATTGGGTGGCTAAGAAGTGGCTGTTGGAGTACTTCATGCGGGAAGAGGGGTTGGACTGGCAGGATACTTGGATCCAAAGTTTGGATTTGGAATACCACAATCTCAACGCCGCGCGGAGCCTCTATTTCGATTTGTACGAGCGCGGGATGGTCAAGCGGGTCGTCGACGACGAGCAGATCAACCAAGCTATCACGCATCCCCCGGCCGATACCCGCGCTTGCGCTCGCTCCCGCGTGATGAGGGCGCTGACCGACCAGAAGACGCGCTACCAAATTGATTGGGACTCCATTTGCGTGGGCGACGATAAGTTCCTCAGCCTCGACGACCCTTTCCTCACCTATGGCCGCGAAGCCGAACTCTTCATCCGCGAGTGTCGGCAGATGCCGATTGATAAATTTTGATGTATGCCGATCTAAAGGAATGGCGTGTAAGTTGTTCCTTTTCCTCCTCCTCTTCCTCCCAGCCCAAGCCCTAGCGGCCGAGTTTTCCTGCGCGGCGTTGAAGTCGGCGGCGCAGCCGGCTGTGCAGACGCCGGAGCATCTGAGTGCGCTGGTTATCTTCGCGCAGTTTGCAGATGAGAGTGCCCCTGCCCCTGCCCCCCCTTGGGCCAATGACCTTTTCGACGATGAGCTGCCCGGCAGTTTTGCCCACTTCTACCGCGAGATGTCGGCTGGCCGGCTCCACGTCGATGGCCAAGTGTTGCCTCGGCGCTATCGCTCTCGCGACAGTGCCGAGACCTATCTGGCCGAAATTCCAGGCAGCTTAGGCCAATTCGGGCGCTTCAACTTGGAGGTCCTCACCGCGGCGGATGCAGACGTCGATTTTGGTCTCTTTGACAACGACGGCCCCGACGGAGTGCCCAACTCTGGCGACGACGACGGGTACGTCGATATCGTCTTTATCAACCTGCATACCTCGCCCCGCGACTTTTTTATTGGCGTGGCTACTGGCATAGCCAGCTTGGGGCTAAACGCCGATTACATAAGCGGCGATCCAGCGGCCAGTGGCGGCTTTGTGCGGGTGCGGAGTCGCTTCACGGGTTTCGCCGGGACCACGCAGCGGGGCCACACCTTTAGCGTCACGGCCTCGACGATGTGCCACGAGTTTGCGCATGTGTTGGGGCTGCCCGATCTCTTTGATCAGACGGCGTTGACCGTGGCCGAGTTGGATCCAGAAGACGATTCAGCGGGCATTGGCAAGTGGGGGATCATGGGCCGGGGGACACTCGGTTGGGGCGGAGTAGATGGCCCCAACGCTTTTTCGGCTTGGCCGCTGGCTACCCTCGGTTGGGTGGAAGTAGTGGAAGTGAAAGGGAGCGTCGAGGGGCTGGAGATCGGGGAGGTCTTCAGCGATCGGAAGGTGTACAAAATTCCCCTGACTCAAGACGAGTACTTTCTGCTGGAACACCGGCGCGCCGATGGCTCGTACTACAACCGCAATATTCCGCAAGATGGACTGCTCATTTGGCACATAGACGAGCAGGCAGACAACGACGAGGAACGCCACAAACAGGTCGATTTAGTCTGCGCTGATGGGCTTTTTGCCCCCAACGGCGATCCCGACGCTGTGGAAGGACGGGACCATCTCGACTTTTGGGCGCGGGACGCGGCGTACTCTTCGATGCACAACGGCAATGAAGGCGATGCAACCGACCCTTTTGACGGCGTGCGCTTCCGCCGCTTTGCTTGGGACACGAATCCGGCCCTCAGCGGGCACACGGGCTTTGCGCGGAACTTGCCGTTGGGCGTGGCCATAGACAACATCCGCCCGCAAGGCACCGCGATGGTCGTCGATGTGGTGCAACAGCAACGCCCCGGCCACATTGTCGGCGACGAGACGTGGACGGGGCGGGTGGATTTGGACGGGGACGTGGTGGTGGCACCGGGCGCAACGCTGACTATTGACGCGGGTGCGGAGATTCGCTTTGCCCGTGGCGACGCGCAGGGCACGGGGTTTGATCCAGACCGCAGCGAGCTGATCGTCTATGGCGAGCTCAAAATCGGCGAAGGCGCATCGTTTGCGTCGAGTGCACCGCGCACCGGCCCCTTGGATTGGTCGGGCATTTACCTGCTCGACAGCCAAGCGGTCGATCCAGCGGCCATCGCCATTGAACACGCCCATCGCGGGGTCGTCGGCTTCCGTCTGCCCCCGGGGCGGACGCAGTGGCTGGACGAGCGGGCCGTACACGCGGATTTGGTGGTGCCAGCTGGGTCTGAACTGCACATCGGTCCGAGCCGCGTGTCTTTTCCCCGCTCTGATCTCAGCCGGCGCGGCGTGTCCCCGGACTTCGCCGAGCTGATCGTGGAAGGCGCGTTGACGATTGAGGGGATGGCCGGACAGCGGGCGCAGCTAACTACTGATCCCGGCCCGGACAACGACGGCTTGTGGTATGGCATTCGCGTGCTGCCTGGTGCCCAAGTCGAGGTGCAGCACGCCGAGCTAACGCGCACGGCTTTTGCCTTTAGCGGCGAGATCGACGAGGAGACGAGCTTGCGCATTGCCGACTCCGCGGTGCGCGAGAGCGCCGGCAACGGACTGCGGCTGACGCTCAATGGCCAAGCACAGGTAGATCGGAGCGAATTTACCACCATCTCTGGCCCGGCCATACTCATCGCTGGCAGCGGGCATCTTGCGCTGCGGAACGCCACCATTGAGGGCAACGGCCAAGAGGGAATCCTGCTCAACAACACATCCTTAGAGGCCATCCGCGTGGCTGTAATCGACAACGGCCGTCTCGATCCGGACGACCCGCGGACCGGAGTGCGGGCCATCGGCGGCCGCGGCCAGCGCATTGAGATGTGGGAGTCGCAGATTGAGCAAAACACCGGGCACGGCATGGATTTGGCGGAGTGGCTGGGGGAAGTGGAATTGCACAACAGCCGCCTCGTCGCCAACCAAGGCGATGGCCTGCGCGCCGGGGGCGCGGCGCGCTTGGTTCTTGCGCAGGTGCAAGTCGAGCGCAACTTGCGCACGGGTGCTGAAATCACCGGGTCGCTGGTGGAGATATGGAACTCGACGTTCAGGGCCAATATTGCTGCGGGTCTGCGCTTGGGGCAGGGGACGAGAGGGGCGATTGAGATGGGCTCGTTTGTCGGGGGCCGGGGTTTGGAGCTAACTGGAGTGGAGTCGCTGGAGATTCGCGCCAGCGAATTTGTCCGCGGGACGCCGGCGCTTCAAGCCGTGGATTCTGCGCCGCACATCGTCGGCAACCGCTTTGCGGACAATACGGTGGCGATCCGGGTCGAAGGGGCGCGGATGCCGACGGCGATTAGCGGCAACACCTTTGCCGACAATACTACGGCCATTGAGAACTTGAGCGTCGAGGAATTGAATGCCCAAGACAACTACTGGAGCGGGGCCGACAGCGCAGCCATTGCCGCGCAGATCGAGGGTGCAGTGGCGTGGATGCCGTTTCGCACGGAGGAAGGGGCGTCTAAGGCAGTGGCCCTGCCGACCGACTTTGCGCTGCATCCGGCCTATCCCAATCCCTTCAACGCCGAGGTCGCGCTGTCGTTTGATCTGCCGCAGGCGGTGTCGGTCGCGTTGGTAATCTACGATGCGTTGGGACGGCCCGTGCGTCGCCTAGTGGACGGGTCATTAGCGGCTGGCCGCTACCGATTCGTCTGGGACGGGCGCGACCAAGATGGGCGCTTGGTGGCTTCGGGGATTTACTTCTATCGTTTGGTGGCGGATTCGTTTGTCGCGGTGGGGCGCTTGGCGTTGGTGCGTTGAGAGGCGTGCGTTAGCTAAGCTATATCCTTAGCTAACTTTATTCTCAAGGAGTTGGCGATGATAAAAGTGAATGTCCATGAAGCGAAGACCAACCTATCGCGTTTGCTTGCGAAGGTCGAGGCAGGGGAGGAAGTCGTCATCGCCCGTAGAGGCACGCCGGTGGCCCGGATGGTGCGTATCCAAAAGCAGGGCAAGCGGCGATTCGGCTCCATGAAGGGCCGGATAAAACTCGACGACAGCTTCTTCGACCCGCTACCGGAAGAGGAGTTGGCGGTTTGGGAGGGTAATTAAGCGTTGCAGTTACTTCAGAGTTCTACAGATCTATTTTTTATTCACGCCCTTCTTGACTCCAAGTCTTGCTTTCGTATAATGACAATGTCGGGTGGCCCTAGTGGGCTAGATATGGTTAGCATAGCCCGACATTCAAAGGTTCCCCCCCGATGACAAGAGTGCCAAGGGTGTTCTCTCCTGTAACGGAGTAGTCGGGGGGGTCGTTTTTATTTATGCTCCCTTCGCGATTCTGACCATACTTTGATATACGCTGCTATCGAATAGTACGTTTGTCCCGGTTTGAAGTTCCCCTTAGTGATAAGGGCCTAAGGGACCTCTCCGGTACCGGAGAGTAAGGGGTATTCCTATTGTTAATGCTGACAACGAAGCCGCTACGAGCAGTTACGCTACCTTCTTGAACGTAAGGATCACCTCGCGGCGCATGCGCCCGTTAAGGGCTGCTAGTTGCGATTGTGTCGATGGCGGTGGCAAGTACCGGCGGTTAGCCGGTAGCTCCCTCGAACGTCGGGCCGTGCAACTAAGTCCCGCAGTGTTCGCAACTGCTTCTACAATTGTCGCGTTGGGAATAAAAGTTCCTCGTACCGTATTCTCCCCAATCACGTACACTGCTTTCCCTTTGTGAGTGAGGACTCTAGCTACTTCGCCCACGGTGCGCCGCATGTCGTCTATGTATCGCATGAGAACGGCTTCTTGTTTCATTGCCAGCTTAGGCTGCAACTTCAACTCGGATATAATTTCACTGATCCCACTATTGTCTCTTGCATCCTTCCCAATTTCGGCACCGACACTGGTAGATCTAATGTGGCGGAGGTTGCTAATTGGGTGTCCCATCCAAACCAGAGAAAACTTACTACATCTCAAGTAATCGATCGCGTTCAGGTACGGAGGCGATGTGAGGACTAGGTCGATAGAACCGTCCTCCAGAGCTAGATCTCGGGCATCGCCCTCTTCTACGTGTGTAGCGGGGCCGGAATCCCCAGTTGCACTATCGATACAATTTCTAGCTACGCGATCCACGGCGGTCAAGAATTTGCGGAAGGGTTTCGAGGGTGCATACTTAAATACTCGATGTGGCCGACTGTGTGATAGATCCATCGCCCGTGAGGCACCGGACATCTTAGTAATGATTAGACGCGAGAACGCACACCACAATACATCTCGAGTCGTGTCGTCTTGAATTTCCTGTATGACTGTAGTGAGAGAAGCAAGTTGCCGTCGTGCGTAGGCATCGAACCAGTATCGCACAAAGCGTTTGGTCTCGTCGTCCGAGTTTATGGGATACGCGTCACGTGTCCGGAGCGATACAAAGATGCGGCGTGCATTCTCCAGAACATCATTTGCCTTCTCTTGTATGGCCTTTGAATCAATTTCGGTTGTCCAAACCCTCGAAATAAGCACAGCGAGAGGGTCTATATCGACACCGATTGCACGGTGTCCCATCGAGCGTGCGACCGCAAGCACAGTGCCCGATCCGGCCATCGGATCAAGAACACGTAGAGATCCCTTGTAATCTTCGACCACATCGAGGGCAAGGTCTGGTGCCATCCGGGCTGGAAACGGATGGACTGAGTCTCGTCCTAAGATCTCGTAGACGGTCCTACTATTTGATCGGCTCATGGTCTCTGAACTCCTTCTATCGTTCGTCTGGAGGATAGTCCTGCAAGGCTGCTTCGATGGCGGCAATCACATTCTCCGCACTCTGGTCTAGTTCTACCTTCTCTGAGGTAGCGAATATAGCATTAGGTGCCATCTGGGTCATTGCTCTACAGAGTTCACTGAGTTCATCATCCGTTTGGTAATCGATGGGAGGATTAAGATGTGAGAGCTCGACACGGAGGGCAGAGTATCTCACCGACGCCTTTTGGAATTTTTTCTGTAACTCCTCGATCGCCTCTACAATCTTGCGGTAGGGAGGATTCTCGACAGAAGACTTGCGGATCGCTTCGACCCAATTAGCACTCTCTTCGGGGAGCCTACACTCTTTGAAAAGCTCACGGAGCTTACGGAGACCAACTTGCTTAACGGGACGGAGACGAACGAGTCTTGCGAGTTCATCTATAGTGATGAGAGTGATTGTGCGGAGACTTCCTTCTGCCGCTGATTTGTGTCTATCGTCCTCGATCGACTCCCCGAGCGCTGACTCGTCTCCTTGGGAGGTTGGAAACGCTGGCCCTACAATGATCGCATGGTCACATTCGCGTTGGTTACGATGCCGAATGACTGTCGCGATGCCAACGTCCTTTGCAGAAACCGTTGCGCCAGCATTTTCCTTACTTTTTGCCTCCAACGTTACTTTGTAATGTTGAGGATTTCCGCTGTCATCTGCTGATAGGTGAGCGGTCGCCATTCCGTCTGGTTGCCCGCGCTTACCCAAACGCATCACGTCGAACCCGAGGCTGCGAAATGCGTTGCAGACACACTCTTCCAGATGGTTTGGACTATTGCGTGCATCCAAGAGCGCATTGGCAACTGATAGGGCACTTTGACGACCTGACTCGTCCGCGAGGTGACGCAGAAGCTGATCACGTTCTGATAGAAATTCATCGATTTCTCTTGGTTTGACACCAATAGAGTAAAGATGGGCTTCGGCGAGAACCTCGGCCATCGCGAACAGTTCTAGTGGCTGTCCCAGTCTCTTGTTTGTGAATTCGTCATGGAACGCTGCAACGAACGGGTGCCAGCCGTTCAACCGCAGGGAACCCGATTCCGTGTCGAACGTGACGATCCCGTCGTTCGATGATCCATGGAAATCGATGGTTACGTCGGAGATGAACTCCTCGCGTGCTTGCGCTCTCTGCTCGAGATCGGCGAGAAATTCTTCGCGTGCTTCGAACGACTCGTGACTTGGAACAACCAAGTGGCGGGCCTCGCTCTTCCCCTCCACAACAGCCCGGGCCAACTCGACGATTGGCCTGTGTGCCAAGCTGGCCGGACTAGCAGCGAGCTTGCGAGCCAGCTTCATGCCTGGCTCTTCGTTCTGATCATGCTTCTCAATTGTAGGACGCACCGCATTGAAGATCGCCCGAAGTACATCCTGTGCTGTTTCAAGCAGCAGACCCTCGCCGATTGCCTCCCGGTTTGAGCGGAGTCCGTCGTCTAGTCCGTCCATGTGAACCACTAGCCGGAAACGACCGAACGTACCGTGTCTCAACTCATTGGGCGAGATTCCGAAGTGGCCATCAACAACATTAAGGAGCCGTCCATACACGTAAATGAAGAATCCATGGCTGCGGCTGATCTCATCCGATTTGCCTGTCAGGAGGTCTTTGTACGCCTCCGCGTATCCCGTGATGCGTCCCAGCCTAGGGACGTTAAGCCCGAAGCGATGCTCGCTGGATGGATCGACGCTTTCATCTTCCGACATTGTTATGTCCTTAGGAGCCGGTTTGGTAAGCTGGACTATATCCTTCCCAATAACCCAGCGATTGAGCCGATCCTTTCCTTCCTTGCTCGGTTCGAGCTTCTCTCCATTCAGCCATATGCTAAAGTCGGGACGCAAGGGTAGAGCTGTGCGCAAGACCCATCGGAGCACGCCCGGCTTGATCTCGTGTACCTTGTCCTTCAATGCAGACATGATTCCGACCGTCCAAGAGTCTGGACTTTCCTCTCCGAAGAGCATCGCATTCGTGGCTTGGAACGCTGCGGACTCGATCCACGGCTTGACGGCCTGCTCCGCTTGTGCAGCGGTCAATTCACGAAGCGCGATCTTGACCGGTGACTTTGGCTCGATATCGCGGCCAACACGCCTATCGATTGCAAGATAATCCATGGATGCCGAGTAGTATTTCGAGCCTCTCTTGCTGATGTGGGTCAGACGGTTGGCCAGCACGTAGGTCGCCAGTTTGCCAATCCCGAACTTTCCAATTTGTTTCCGACCCTGTGGAAGCGACGGCAGTTCTCGCTTGTTGCTGATGCCGATGAGCCAGAGGCGTTTGAGACCCTCTTGATCCATTCCTTCACCATCGTCAATGACAACGATCGTTGCGTCCTGATCGTGGAGGTTTGGTGAGAGAAGTACGTGGACCTGCTGAGCACCAGCGTCAAAGGAGTTGGCGACCAGTTCCTCAACGGCCTTGTTTGGGCTTGTGTACAGGCCCTCAGAGAATAACTCGACGATCCTGTAGCTGAGACGTACCTCGATGTCGTCAGTTTCCTTACCGACA
Source organism: Candidatus Latescibacterota bacterium (assembly GCA_965116455.1). Classification (GTDB taxonomy): domain Bacteria; phylum Latescibacterota; class UBA2968; order UBA8231; family UBA8231. The sequence continues at coordinate 563,012 of OZ220690.1, forward strand.
GATGCAAAGATTGGTTGGTTTGCCATAAAAAACGTTTCCTATCTCATTCAGATAAGAGGAAATCGGGCTGCATGTCGGCGAGGCCGAGCCGGTAGCAGTGGTCGAAAAAGAAGAACGGCTCCGCTCGGCGAGCTACTTTTGGGTAAGGCATAAGCGGACACGGCTAACGCGCAGGCTGGTTGTGATGGCAGTTGAATGTAAATATAGCATCATTATAAATAAACCGTGTCAATGGATAGTTTTGCCGATTCTTCCTACCCGTCCGGGGGAGTAGTCATCACGGACCGTTGCGCTATCCGTAGAATTTGGATATTTTTGTTGAAAATCATATGGTAGACATACGATATGCAACAATCTATTCCTCGCTCGGCCCTGCTCTCTGAGGCAGTCAGCGGTCTTGAAGAAGCACCGACTGTGGCTTTGCTCGGTGCCCGGCAAGTAGGCAAGACGACGCTGGCGCGACAGGTCGCAGCGGCATGGCCGGGGCAATCGACTGTGTTCGACTTAGAAGTCCCGGCTGTCCGCGAGGCGTTGTCGCAAACGCCGGAAACCTTGTTACGCAACAGCGAGGGCTTGGTCGTCATTGATGAGGTGCAACGCCTCCCGGCCCTGTTCGAGGTGCTGCGCCCGGTGTGCGACGACCCGAACCGGAAGGCCGTCTTTCTGCTGCTCGGCAGTGCCTCTTGGGATCTGATCCAAGGTATATCAGAGACGCTAGCAGGGCGGATTCTGTTCGTGGACGTGAGTGGCTTCTCGTTGGCAGAGGTGGGGCCGGAGTACCAAGATCGGCTCTGGATGCGCGGCGGCTTTCCTCGTGCGTGGCTGGCGCGGTCCGCGGCGGCGTGGAAGCGGTGGATGCAGTCGTTTACGCGCACGTTTCTGGAGCGGGACATCCCGGGGCTGGGTTCCAAGGTGTCGCCGGAGGCATTGGGCCGCTTCTGGCGCATGCTGGCGCACTATCACGGGCAGACTTGGAACGCTGCGGAACTGGGGCGTTCTATGGATGTGAGTGCCACGGCGGTGAACCACTACCGCGATCTACTAGCCGGGACCTTTATGATTCGGGTGTTGCCGCCGTGGTTTGAGAATTTGGGCAAGCGGATGGTGAAATCCCCGAAGGTGTACCTGCGCGACAGCGGTATTCTGCACTTCCTACTGGGGATTGAAGGCATGGCGGAGCTATACATGCATCCGCGCTATGGTGCTAGCTGGGAGGGGTTCGCACTTGAACAGACGCTGCTCGCGCACGGTCAGGACCAAGCCTATTTCTACGCCACCCAACGCGGTGCCGAGTTGGATCTGCTGTTGCTGCGACGGGGCAAACGCTGGGGTTTTGAGTTCAAATGCACTGACGCCCCGCGCACGACGAAATCCATGCGCATCGTCATCGAGGATTTAGGGCTTGAGCACCTTTGGGTGATCTATCCCGGCGATTTGGAGTACCCGCTCGCGCAGGATATAACGGCCCTGCCGCTAAAGAAAGTTGGAGACCTCGCGTTGTAGTCCCCGAGGAGTTGAGACGGAACCTTTTATATCTCCAACTGCTTGCGCAACAATTCCTGCACGAGCTGCGGATTGGCCTTCCCCCGCGTCGCCCGCATCACTTGACCCATCAAAAATTGTACGGTGTTGTGGTTGCCGCCCTTGATTTTTTCGACGGCGTCGGGATGCGCGGCGATCACTTCGGCTACTGCTTGGTCGAGTTCGCCGCTGTCGGAGATTTGTCCGAGGCCGAGCGCGGCGACTATTTCGGCGGGCGAGCCGCCCTGTTCCCACAGTTGGCCAAAGACTTCGCGGGCCGCGTTTTGGTTGATCGTGCCCTTTTTGACTAAGGAGAGTAGCTCAACGAGCGCGGCTGGCTGGACTTCTATGTCTTCAATTGACCGGCCCTCGGCATTGAGGCGGCGGAAGATTTCCCCGGTGATCCAGTTGCCCACTTGCTTGGGGTCTGCGTCTTGTATCTGCGCGGCTTCCTCGAAATACGCGGCCACGGCATGGTCTTCGACTAAGGCGGTGATCTCTTGGGGGTTGAGTCCGTAGGAATCGGCAAAGCGTTCGGCTTTGGCAGCGGGCAGCTCGGGCAAATTGGCGTGGACTCGGGCGATCCACTCGTCGTCTAACTCCGCGACGAGCAGGTCTGGCTCTGGGAAGTAGCGGTAGTCGTCCGAGGTCTCTTTGCTGCGCTGCGGACGGGTGATGTTGGCGCGTTCGTCCCAGCCCATGGTCTCTTGTTGGACGTGGCCGCCGGCTTCGATGATCTGTTGCTGGCGCTCGGTTTCATAGGCGATGGCGCTGCGCACGGCGCGGAAGGAATTGAGGTTTTTGACCTCGACCTTGGTGCCCAATTCGCGGCTGCCCACAGGCCGGATCGAGATGTTGGCCTCGCAGCGCATGGCCCCTTTCTCCATGTCGCCGGAGGACGCGCCTAGGTAGCGGACGATTTGGCGGATCTGAGTCAGGTACGCATAGCTCTCGTCGGCCGAGCGGAGCGAGGAGTCGGTGACGATTTCCATCAGCGGCACACCGGCGCGGTTGTAGTCTACTAGACTGGAGTTACCGGCGTGTTGGAGCTTGCCGGTGTCTTCTTCGAGGTGGACGCGGACGACGCCGACTTGCTTGGGGCCGCTCTCGCCGTCGATCTCGATCCAGCCGCTCTCGCACAGGGGCTGCTCGTATTGCGAGATCTGGTAGCCCTTGGGCAGGTCGGGATAGACGTAGTTTTTGCGCGCAAAGACGCTGCTGGACTTGACTTGGCAATGGAGGGCCATGCCGGTCATAACCGTCAGCTCGACGGCGCGACCATTGATCACGGGCAAGGCACCGGGCTGGCCGGTACACACCGGGCAGATGTGGGCGTTGGCCGCCACCTGAAAGTGATCGGCTGCGCAGGCGCAAAACATCTTGGAGGCGGTTTGCAACTCGACGTGGACTTCCATGCCGATGACGGTTTCGTAGTGCAAGAGATGCTCCTTTTGGACGAGCTTCAGGCGAAGAGGACGTGTTGGCGGAGGAAAGCTTCGCAGGCTTGGTAGAAGGCCCGCACGGTCTCGGGTTTGCGCCAGCCGTGGCCCTCGCCTTCGTACAGATGATAGACGTGCGGTATGTTGCGGCGGCGCAGCGAGGCCGCGATTTCCTCGGCTTGGGCCGGGGGCACGACTTGATCGTCGGTCCCCTGAAAGAGGGCGATTGGGTCGCGGAGCTGGTCGGCGGCGTAGACTGGCGAGCGGTCGCGATAGACATCAGCCGCTTCGGGCAGCGGGCCGATCATGGAGTCGAGGTAGCGGGACTCAAATTTGTGGGTGTCCGCGGCGAGGGTGAAGAGGTTGGCCACGCCGTAGAGGCAGATGCCAGCGCGGAAAAAGCCGGACTGCGTGGTGAGCGCCCGCAAGACCGTGTAGCCGCCGGCGCTGCCGCCCATGATGACGAGGCGCTCTGGGTCGGCGAGGCCGTTGTCGACGAGGTGCTGGGCACCGCCGATGGCGTCTGCTACGTCGAGGAGGCCCCACTGGGAGCGCAGGGCGGTCATGTAGGCGCGCCCGTGGCCGGTGCTGCCGCGGTAATCCACGTCGAGGACGGCCCAGCCGCGCGTGGCAAAGTACTGGTGGCTGCCTTCAAAGCTGGTCTCTACTTGGCCGGTGGGGCCGCCGTGGACGGTCACGATCAGCGGGGGCCGACCCCGCCCGCAAAAGCGGCTGCTGGCCGGAGGGTAATAGAGGCCGAAGATACGGGTGGCGTCTTCGGCTTGCCAGGAAACGGGCTGCGGCGAGGAAAGGTCGTCCGCGGTTAGCAACTCCGTGGCTGTGCGCGCCTTCACCTGCATTTGTTCGGCCGTACCGGCGACGATGCGGGCCGGTACGGCACTCGCCGAGGCAATACAAGTGAGGCCCTTGCCGCGCGGGGCGGCGGTAATTTGTTCGACGTGGGTGTAGCTCGCTAGAGCTGGTACTTTGGCGATCTCACCGCTGTGGAGGTCGAGGCGGTACGCGGCGCGCTGGCTGTTTTCACTGCGGACGAAATACAAGGTGCGGCTATCGGCTGCCAGCGAAAACGCCCGCCGGCCTTGAACCCAAGCCGGGCCAGCCACGTCGTAGGTATCCTCGTTGAGGCAGCGCGTCGCATTGCTCGCCAAATCGCGGCACCAGAGCTGAGAGTGCCCGCGCTGGTCGGAGGTGTACAGGAGCGAGCGGCCGTCGGGCGAAAAGCAGGGCAGGGCCACGGCTGTGTCGAAGTCGCCAGCGATCTGTTCGGTGCTGCGCAATTGGGGCAGGCCGTTGCGGCTGCGCGTTACCTGCCCCAGCATCAGGCGAGTGCCGTCCCAGGGCATTTGCGGATGGTCCCATTCGATCCACGCGAGGCGGTCGCCGCTGGGATGCCAAGCTGGCTGCATGTAGAAATCGGCTCCCTCGACGAGGCGTTGTGGCCAACGACTCCCTGCCGCATCGACTATGGCGAGGCAGTCGCGGTCCTCGTAGTGGTGGACATAGACTAGATGGCGGCCCGAGGGGGAAGGCGCGGGAGCTGCGGCATAGCCAAAGGCAGGGGTAATGGGCTGAGCTGGCCCACTGGCGAGCGCTTGCCGATAGAGGCGACCGGACTGCTGTTCGGCAAAGTACGCATGGCCGCGGTGGACGGCGAAGTCGCCGCCGCCGTAGCCGACTTTGGCGCGCACTGAAAAGGCGGCGTTGAGATCGCGTGGCGCGGCGTTAGGCCCTTGGCAGACGAGGACGCCTTGCGGTCCTCGCCCTTCGAGCCAGACGAGGGTGCGGCCATCGGCATCCCAAGCGAGATCGGACAACCGGGTGGAGGCGGCGAGGTCGTCAGGCGAGAGCGCGCTCGGCCACAAGCCAAAGGGGCGGACTTCCACTCGGCGCTACTCCATTAACTCGATCTTGACGTTGTCCGGGCCGTTGATGAAGACGATGCGGCTGCCGTTGTCGAGCGCGACCGGCCCCATCCAGATCTCGACGCCGTGCTCGGCGATGTCGGCGAGGGTTTGATCGAAGTCGTCGGAGACGAGGGCGATGTGGTCGTAGCCTTGGTAGCGCCCTAATTCCATGGGGGCAAACTCGCGGTCCGTGACCGTGATTTGCACTGCGCCGATGTGGACTGGCACCCAAGTCGCACCGCCGCGCTCAAAGGGCGGATCGTTGGTGGCGCCGAAGAGCTTTTTGTACCAGTCAACCGCGGCGTGGACGTCGACGGCCTCGTGGTGGACGTGGTTGAGGGTGTAGTTGGGCATGAGAAATCCTTTCTTTATGAGCGCCCGAAAGTTCGCAAAAAGGGCGCTACTGTCAAGGGAGGTCTAGGGCGTCGGCGAGGCCCTTGAGGTAGTGCAAACTGCCGGCGGCGATGGTGCGCGGATCTGGGTTAAAATCGAATACTTCTACGGAGACGTAGCGTTGATAATCCAGCTCCTTGAGCGTCCGCATGACGCTGGCGAAGTCGGTGTTGCCAAAGCCGGGGCCGCGCTTGTTGGCGTCGTTGACGTGGACGTGGTAGAGGTGCTCGCCGGAGTCGCGCAAAAGCTGGGGGACGGGAATTTCTTCGGTCGAGCCGGAGCACACATCGACCATGGTCTGGAAGTGGGGGTGGTTGATCTCGGCGATCATTTTGCGCGCTTCTGCACAGGTGGTGATGATGTTCGTCTGCTCCTTGCTCAGGGACTCTATGCAGAGATAGACGCCGTGCTGTTGGGCTAACTCCAAGCTGTCTTCAAAGGCTCCGCGCATGCGGTTCCAGCACTCTTGGTAATCCCACCCCTCCTGCACGTTGCGCTGCATGGGCGAGCCGATGATCATCACTTGGCCGCCGAGGTCGCCGCAGAATTGGACTAGCTCTTTGAAGTACGCGCAGGTGCGCTGGTAGATGGCTGGATCGGGATGGGTGATGTACAGCCCGTCGGGACTGGCCAAGAGCCAGTGCAGGCCGGCGATTTCCACGCCAGCGCGTTCGGCGGCCGCACGGATTTGGGCACGGCGCGACGCGGGGATGTCTTCGACGCTGTCGGCGAGGGTAAAGGGGGCGATTTCGACGGCTTCGTATCCGAGGTCGGCCGCGTAGTCGAAGACTTCTTCGATGGGCCAGTCGGTGAAGTACTCGTTACAGGTGGTGAGTTTCATTTGGGGGGCTCCTCGTTGGGGTTGGGCAAGTTGTACAGGGTCAAATTTCGCTTTTTGTCAGCATTGTTGCTATGTCTTCCGGTAATGCAATCCCGAATTTCCGCTCAAAGTCGGCGACGCTATTGTTGTCACGACTAAACAAAGCGACGATATCTAGCCCTGCATCCTTGGCGACGGTCAGGTCTAATTTGGCTTTTTTCCACTTTTTAAAGGTTAACTCAAGAAGTCCACGAACGTAATAGATGTTGGCGTAATCCGGGTTTAGTTCAATCGCCTTGGTAGAATCTTGGATGGCCCGGCCATGCTCGCCTTGGCTGTGGTAAGCAAGTCCGCGAATGTGATAGGCTTCGGCGTAATCTGGTTTCAGTTCAATCGCCTTGGTAAAATCTTGGATGGCCCGGTCATGTTCGCCTTGGAGGTCGTAAGTACGGCCGCGAGAGTAAAAGGCTTCGGCGTAATCTGGTTTCAGTTTAATCGCCTTGGTAAAATCTTGGATAGCCTCCGAATATTGTCCCCGCTGTTGTGCCTTGACCCCACTGTGGAAATATTCCTCGGCATCAGGGGTAAGATAGGGAGCATCAGAACGCTGGATGTAGGCAAATCCGACAAAATCCGGGAAAAGGGATTCTTCACAGATATCGTGCAGTGATTCCAATTCTTTTCGTATCTTTTCCTTGCTTGCTGATTCAATGATTATCTCTTCCGCGTCCAAGTCTCCTGATGAAGGAAGGCCGAAGAGGAATAGAGAGTGCTGCGCCGTTATACGGTCGTTCAGGTGTGCCGGTGTCCAGTACCAGAAGGTTGGGGATGCTACTGAAATTTCCGGTGTCGGCCGTCTAGCTGGCTGATCTCGGTCGGTATTGCGGGTTTTGGTTTTGAATTGGAGGATGTAGCTTATTGATTTGGCCTCTTTTATATCCGTATGCGTTATTTCCAGAAATGTTCTCTGGTCAGCTATGTTGACGACAAACACTTTTCCATTCGCATCTGACTTTTTACAGGCGAACCACAGGGCGACAAGAGCATTGCGCGTGAAGTCAATGAGGCAGGTTGCGGCTCCGTGATGCTGGAGATCGGCGAGTAGTTCTAGGTCGTATAACTGTTTTTGTTCCCGCCTGTCGTAGTTTTTCAGCCTGCATTTCTTCAACAGATTCTCATGATATTCAAGAAAAGGCTCGGTTATTCCTTCTTGGCTTGGGAGACTCGCCTTCAGACGACGCTCCGCTGAAGACTCCAAAAGCCACTCCTCGTTTTCTTGGCCCCGAAAGACCAAAATAGAGTTGGGCCATTTAGCTTTTATCTCTGAGACTTCCCTCAGATATCCTTCAATGTCTTTAACTTGCTGATTCTCGCTCATTTTATTTTTGCTTATCTGATTATTCTACAGTTCACTTCCAGCAAGAATGCCTTTCTCAGGGTGGGCTCCCCTGACTCTTCTTGGGGGCTTGGCTCCTTTGGGCATGGGAATATCTACCTTGATCGTGGGTATATTCCTATCCTCATGGAACTGTCTATTCTTGGGTGGTGCTTCTTTTGTCGTGGAATTTTTTCTCTCAGCCATTTAATCCTCTCCTGCTACAGAATCCCTAAGACAACGTGAGTTCGGGTTAAGCAGCCTCTACTTGGAGCGGCTGCTGGATTTTTAGGGCTGGTTTTTTAGGTTGGTGGCAATAGGCAATCAATCCGCCGAGGAGATTGACCATAAAATTGACCGGACTGCGATGTCTGGTGTGTTCAATCTGCGAGATATTCTTGAGTTGATCGATAATGGTTTCGATCAGCGCTCGTTTGCGCAGCAAGAGTTTGTCGGCCATCGGCAGGAGTTGATTTTTCATATTGGATCGCAGCTTGGTAATCAACTGTAGATCGAAGAGCGTCTTCAGTTGCTTGCTCCGCTTTTTGGAGAGGTATCCTCGGTCGGCAAACAGTTTGCCAAACAGGTCTTGTACCAGGCCGGGTACAGGTTGGCGATCATCGACGTTCGCGGGAGTTAGCGCCACGTTGAGCAAGTGGCCTCGATCATTGAAAACCAGATGCAGCTTGAAGCCGAAAAACCAACCCGTCGAACTTTTGCCCCATTGGGCTTGGCTGGCAAACAGCCGATGCTGATGCCGACGACGCGGATGGCATACGGCCACCGGGGTGGAGTCGATAAACGAAATACCCGTGCAGGCTCCTTGACACTGACGCAGATAGGCACATAACGGAATCAGCGTCGAAGGGATTAACTCGACAAAGCGTCCGTAGCTGACTAATCGGGGAAAAGCATCGCGGAGGTGCCTACACACATGATGTCGGTAGAAGGCTTTGAAATCCCGATAATGGGACTGGTGAAACCAAATCAACAGCGTCATAATCTCGCTCAAACACAGCCGACCAGCACGACGGCGACGACGACGCCCGGTCGTTAGTTGGTGGCCAATCCATTGCGTCTCAAAGGCTTGGCAAAAATCATCGACGTGGCAAAACAATTCGACTAAATTCATCGCGAGGGCTCCTCGATGGCTAGGTTTTATGGTGCGCAAACCTAAGTTTAGCCAAAAAGGATGCCCTCACCTTAACCCGAACTCACGTTAAGACAGGACTCAAAATAGCCTCATGTTCGTCACACTGCTGCTCGGCAGTTTGCGCATCTCGTCGGGGACGGGCAGCAGCTCATCGGCCCGGAAGCAGTCGCTGGCGACGACGGATTCGAGCAGCTTCTCCTGTTCGGGATAGCATTTCACCGTCGCCTCCAGAATCCAGAGCAATTCGAGTAGTTCCGTAGCGAACAGGCTGGTCCAGTATGCGGGGCGGCGGTCATAGGGTCTTCTCTCGATGGTGTTCTCAGAAGCCGTCTGAAAACCCTTAATGTGTCGGCTATTTGAACAGGCGTACTCATCGAGCCATATTCAGGTTTCACCACAAAATCTGAACAGAAAGGCTGGTATGATGAGTACGCCGGGTATGCAATATGCCACCGATCTAACCGATGCACAATGGCAGCGGATCGAACCGTTGCTGCCGGTGCCGCGCTGGCGGCTTGACGGTCCGGGTCGGCCGCCGCGGGATCGACGCCAAATCGTCAACGGTCTTTTGTATTTGAACAAGACGGGGGGTCCTTGGGCTTTGTTGCCTGGTTGTTTTGGGCCGTGAAAAACGGTGTATGATTACTTTCGTCGCTGGAGCCTGCAGGGGGTCTGGCCGCAGGTGCTAGATCCGCTTACCCAGCGGGAGCGTCGCCGCAACGGACGGGCGACGAGGCCGTCGGCTGGCTTAGTCGATAGTCAGACGATTAAGACCACAACCCAAGGCCACACCCTTGGTTATGATGCCGGCAAAAAGATCAAAGGCCGCAAACGGCATCTGTTGGTGGATACGTCGGGTTTGCTTCGACAGGTGGTGGTCACCGCCGCCGATGTCGATGATCGGGATGGTTTGAAGCAGGTGTTGACCCGCTTGAAGGCCGCCGGAGTGGCTCGGTTACGTAAGCTATGGGCGGATGGCGGCTACCAAGGCGAGGCCATCCGAACGTGGGTGGCTGACCAAAAAAAGACGCACAAAATAGACTTGGAAGTCGTTGCCAAACAAGGCGGCGGCTTTGAGGTGTTACCACGCCGGTGGGTCGTCGAGCGCACCTTTGCGTGGTTGATGAACTTTCGCCGACAGGCGAGAGATTATGAGGTGTTGACCCACCATAGCGAAGCCTTGATTCAGATTGCCATGATCCACTTGCTACTCAAACGGATCAAATGAAAAAAATAGAGTTTTCAGACGGCTTCTCAATATTAGATGTATGGAACAAGAACGTGCAACCAATAAACCTGTGTGTATAGATTTTTTTATAAAAGTTACTGACTGATGTTACGCCGAGGTCCTAGGTATGAGACACTTCGCTGCGGTCAGCTGACGCGAACTTTTTCAGTTCACAACGCGCTGGAGCGGCCTTGGCTTCCACCTTTTAAGGACTGGTCCTTAGCGGTGCCGGGGGAATAGGTCAAAAAGTTTCACTCATGTGTCGCGCCCGATACAGTCGCAGCCGGTGCCGCCCCGTCCGCCCCCGCTGTGCTCGGTCTTGGCATGGATCTTGCTTTGCTTGCCTTGTTTGATGCAGAGAGTTTAGCGCTGTACATTGGTTAGCGAACCGGAGGGTTGATATGAGTGAGTCCCAGCCAGAGCGTCCGTATCCGTTAGACCACGAAGGCCGCATCGCCCGGCTAGAGGGCATTGTCGAGCAAATCGACGTCCGCTTAGGCCGCATCGAGACCAAGCTCGACGTCACAGACGCCAAAATCGACGCCACCCGCGAGGTGCTAGAAGGCAAAATCGACGCCAATGATGCCAAAATTGACGCCACCCGCGAGGCGCTGGAAGGCAAAATCGACGCCACCCGCAATTCGCTCGACGCCAAAATTGACCGGCTCTACCGCTGGGTGATACCGCTGCAGATCACGACGATCATAGCCATTGCCGGGCTGGCGTTTAAGGCATTTACCGGCTGACCGGCCGGTCGCCCCTACAGGTTCGGTGCTGCGTAACATCAGTTACCGATTCGATTTTGCCCGTCGCGCATTCTAATTTTAACACGTCTATCCTTATGTTGCACTTGCTACCGTCTCCGCGATTTATCCGGTCTCAGGCTGAATACAAACGCATTAGTACCAAGAGTGCACTCGGTACTAAGCTAATAGGTTAGGTTCTTATCTCGACTTTATCCATTCATGTAGCATAGCAAACGATATCGATAAGGCGTTCGACGATTGCCGCTGTGGGTTTTTGCCTGTCTGGGTGTGGAACTGACCTTGAAAAATGTTGCCAGATGTGTTTTCGGACCCAAGCGAGTGCATCCGAAAAAGTAGGTTTTGTTTTGCGATACCAAGCCGTTTGTCGGACGCTACAGGTTGTCTTTTTGATGAGGGTGTGCGCCCAAAGCGCCACCAGAGCAAATAAGGCCAACACCAAGGGGGTGCTGCGCGCAATGGCTTGGTCATTCCACTGGCGTTGGGTCTCCATGCCCAGATGGGCGCGGGCTTCTTCAAAGGTGGTTTCGACCGTCCAGCGTTGGATGAAAAAGGTCAGCATCTGCTGGGGTGTGATGGTTGGGTCGGTGCTGAGTAATGCTTGGGGCGGGAACTGCCCGTTGGGCTCTTTGACCAACAGCCAGCGGATGGGCACCGGTGGTAAACCGGAGTGATACCACACGGCCGTGCCCGAAACGATATGGAGGGCGCGTTTGCCGGTGGCATACCACGCCTCTATCGTTAGCTCGTGCCAGCGGGTATTGGGATCGTCTAATCGCGCTTGGAGGGTCGGTAAGCGATCCCCTTTGCAGCGCGGTCGACCGACGGTACCGGTCGGTCGAGGGGGGGCCGGCTCAAACAGCGCCGCATCTAAGCGCAAGCGGGTGATGACGGCGACCTGATGCCGGACGGCATCTAAAAAGGCCAACGCTGAAAAGGCTTGGTCGGCGACCACCACTACGCTGCGGGTGGGCACCCAGCGCGCCACAAGACGCAGCATCTGTTGGGCGCGCTCCAGCAACGGTTGATGCGCTCGACCCCGGGCCTGATAATAGCGCTCGGACGGACATAACACCGTCAAGAAAGGCAAGGCCCAGATGCGGGCAGCCCAGGATACGGGCACCAGCAACATCAGCGACAACCAGCGTAACCCACTGGCTTTGACAAAGTGCCCCTGACTAGAGCGCACCGGATCGCGATAGATGCCCTTGGCCGCAATGTGAGCACCGCGACGGCGCTCTATCGTATCGTCCAAGCCAAAAACCAATCGGCCGCGTGGGGTAAACGTAGCCAGCAGTACCTGCAACAGGAGCCGACTGCCTTCAAGAGGAGACCATACGCAGCGATTGAGCACCCGGTGATAGGTTTGAAAATCAGACCGGTGATCCAAACCCATCACGCGCAAAAGGGCACTGATCGTGCGTTTGCCAGGCGCGAGGATCGCGCCGGTCAACAACACCTGAGCCTGCGGCCATACCCGAGAAGAAAAGAGGGGGGCAAAATACGACATAGATTGTATTATAGTCGGTGGCAGCGGTCCCATGACAAGCTCCTGGATCGTAGAGATGATTCGACACCATCTATACTAGGAACTGCTCGGACCGCTGTCATCTCTTTTGGATAAAGTCGAGCTTAGCGAAGAAAAGGGCTGCGAGGCTGACACTTCGCGGCCTCCTACCAAATATAACCCCTAAGATAGAGGAGAGCAGGCGTCCCTAGGAAGGAAAAATATGAAAACCATATATATCTTAGTGTACATAGGAGTTATCAGTTTGCCTCTATCACTTGAGGCCGCTCAAAAACCACAGGACCTCGACAAGCTCAACCTCATCTTCGCCGTGATGGAAAAGACGTTTACAGATGCAGGCTTCGACTTCAATCAAAGTATGATTCTGATCCGTCAGATGGGGGTATTAACCAAGGCTGGCCTTGATCCTCACGCGATCTTGGTAGGGGCTGGCGTTAACAAAGCCAAATTCTTGGCCACAGAAAAGCGTGCCAATATCGTATTGGGCCTCATAGAAGCGGGCATTACACCTCCTAAAGCCTTCGACGCGCTATACTATGCGAAAGCTGCAAAGCAAGACCTCACCGACGAGGCTACCGTACTCATATGCGCCCTCCAGGCTGCTGGGGAAAATCCCGATTTCTCTCTTGTCGCCACCGCACTAGAGCAAGCTAAAGTCTTAGTCGCGGCTGGGTATAAGCCAGACTTCGCATTCGCCGCTGCCAAGATTGACCCTAATGTTATACCACTGACTCCACAAAAAACGGTTTTAAGAAAGAAAAAACTAGGAAAATTAGAAGTAGGATGGGAAGTCTATAAAGTAGAGGATAAAGATAAGAACTGACGTTACGCAGTTTGCAGGGCCGCGTGGGTCGAGAAGTTATGGTTCATTCGCATACGCCGCCATCGCCATCCCCGTCGTTCATAAATGGATAAGCCGGATGGTTACGCGGCACCGGAGCAATGCCATGCCGTCGCGCCTCCGCGCAAGTAATGCGCCCGTTGTCGTCGTCGTCATACTCGCTAAGCGCATCTGAGCTTGCCAGTCTAACTTCCGAGACCTCCGCTGCACAATCAATAAGCTCCATCTCGACAGAGGAACAGGCCGAAAGTATGCGCTCTAGTGCTTCCGCTTCCCTGCGGTCAATAGTGAGGCCATACTTTCTGCGCACCTCGACGATGCGCTGGGCAAACCAGCATCTATTCATGGGCGGCATCCATTCGGCACCATCGTAGTCTCGCTTGCGGCCGCGGTTCAATGCGGGGCTTGCAAGCGTCAGATTGAGTGGATCGGAAGCAAAGGTTCGACGTATCTGCATGATATTGGGGACCGGCTCGCATAGCCCACTGTCGTGCGCCTCAGAAAACGCGACTATGTGCTCGATGTCCGTCTCCCACCGGCCAGAAAAACAGCGCCCAGTGTACGGGCTATATATACCGCCGAGTCCTTTGATAATGACAAGCTCGACGGACTGCGGGTAGCGATAGTCGCTGCGATCATAGGGGGAACATCTACTCTCGGGACGGATCTCGATTCCCCGCCAATGGCTCTCTGCATTCCCAATGGCATTGTTCCCTCCATCGTGCTCTTGAGCGGCGGCGAGTTGCCCCCGTCCACGGCTCTGTGCATTCCCAATGGTATTGTCCCTACTGCCGTCGACGGGATTGTCGTCGTCGCTGCAGGCGACAAGCAGGACATTGGCGAGCAGAATAGTGTATTTAAGGTTTCTCATGTATGATTTCTTGGGGAGGACGGTGATTACTGCAAACCGCCCAACGCGCCTCGGCGACTGCCTGCTTGGGACTGTAACCTAAAGGAAACAGAATAGGGAATCAAAGGATACACTAGCCACTGCCCACTCCACTGCCCACTCCACTGACCCGCCTCAATGGCACGGTCGTTGCAAGAGTCCAGAAAAAGGAGGAAGGACTATGTGGCGACTGTTGGTGTTGGTATTGGTCGGCCCGGTGTGGGCCGAGGGAGATTTGGGGGAGGAGGACGCGGGTTATTTGGAGCAACGGTTGGACGACTTGGGAGGGCTGGACGCGGCGGCTGTGCGGTGGCGGGTGCGCGGGGCTGAGGCGGTTCGGGAGCGGTGGCAGTTGTATCAGCGGGTGGAGGTCGCGCCGGTCAGTGGGCAGGCGTTTTTTGGCTTGGCCGAGCGCGATCCAGGCGAGTCTGGGTGGAGCGATTTTAGGACGTTTTACTACGCAGTGCAGAGGCGGCACTCCGAATGGGTCGTCGGCGACCTGCGGCCCGGCACGGGTGCGGGCTTGGTGTTTGGGCGCAACCGGCGCGGGAGTATTGCGCCGAGGATGCCAGCGGGCGACAGTCGGCGCTTGGGGTATCGCTCTAGTGGGGAGAATCACGCCTTGCGCGGTGCGGCGTGGCGCTACGAAGGGCGAGCGTGGAGTGGGATGCTGCTTGGGGGTTGGACGCATCGGGATGGGCGCTTGGACGAGCAGGGGCAGGTGCGGTCGCTGCCCGAGAGTGGCTATCATGTGACTGCGACTGAGGTGGCTGGCCGCGACCTGCTGGGCATCCGGGCTGGCGGCGGTCGGCTGCACTGGCGGGGCGAGCATTGGCAGTGGGGCACGACCCTGCTGGCCTTGGATTTTTCCCATTACATCGACTTGCGCCGGAATGGGCGGACGCCTTGGGGCTTTGTCGGCGACGAGCAGCGCATGGGGGCTGTAGATGTGCGCGTGGATTGGGATCGGGGGCGAGTGGCGTTGGAAGTGGCTGGCGATGGGGCGGGGCACTGGGGGATGGTCGGGGAACTGCGAGGGCGGTATGGGGGGCTGCGGCTGAGGACGCTGGGCCGCTACTACGCGCCGGGGTTCCACAGCTTCTTTGGCGCGGCTCCGGGGACCTCGGCCATGCAAAACGAACGGGGCGGCGTCGCTGAGATCGACTGGCGTGGCTGGCGTGGCTACGTGGACGTGTACCGCCGGCCGGCGCGTTCCTACTTCATACCGGTGCCGGCTACGTACGTCACTTGGGGAAGCGAGATGCGGCAGCGGTTGAGCCGCCATTGGGCTATGCGCGGGCAGTGGCAGAGACGCCTGCGACCGCGCTGGGCGGACGAGCGGTTGGTGCAAGAGCGCAGCCACAAGTGGCGTTTGGACTTGGAGCGGAGTGCTTGGCGCTGGCGCGGCGAACTGGTGCGTTGGCATCGCGCCGCTCGCGCCGAGTGGGGACTGCTGGGCAGCGTACGATTTAAGACGCGCTGGCTCACCTTGCACGTGAGCCGCTTCCGCACGGACTCGTATTGGACGCGGATTTACGAATACGAGGTGGATCTGCCGGGGGTCGCGAGCATTCGCCCGCTCTACGGCACGGGCTGGCGCGGGTATGCGCTGGTCTCGGTCTCTTGGCGGGGCTGGGTGCTGAGCGGGCGCTACCGGATACAGCAGGATCAGCGGATTAGACGCTACGGCGGGATGCAGATCGACTGGACGAAGGGCGGATAATGGACTGGTATTCCTACCTCAAACCGTATCCATCCACGCTCCGAGCGATTCGGCTATATTTTAACATTGTCGTCCGAGCGGCCGTCTTGGCACTGATTTGGGGTGCTCTACTAGGCATCGGCACTGGTCTCAATTGGCTGATAGACGTGGCACTGGGAGCATTCGATGCCTCTGAAAAGGTCAAAAACGTTTTGTTACAGGTCTCTCTTGGATACATTACTATATCAGGAGTTGCAATGACTTTGACCAGCCTCAAGGATGGGTGGGACTTGACACGTGCTAGCCTACGTAAGTCTTCCGCCGGTGAAGCGGACGACGAGCAGGGAGAGCAAAAATGAAAAAGAATCTTCTTCCCGTTAGAGATTTCAAGCTGGCAATCGCATACACTACGGCGTGGATGTTTGCGTTCTGGGTGGTAGAATATCCCATAGGCGATTGGGCTGTAACGGCGGTCGTTTTGTACGTGTCACTATGGCTAGCGAGAGAAGTCGTTTCAGCCTCGGTGCAGTTTGTAGCAGAGCGTATCCAGGAGTATGCAAAGCGCGTTGCCCAGAAGGCAGGTGTTGAACTTCTCGATCACTCGCCCCCTGAATACAGCCTTCGGGATAAACTGCTCTATGCCGCCCTATTGCTGCTATTGTGTTTTACCATCATCGGCCTCTCGCTGATCGCCGGGAGCCCAGTGCTCAGTCTATATGGGCTTGCCCCACTTCCTGCCTTTTTTAACTCGATAGCTTGGAGCCTCTTTCTCGTCGGGGGAGTCGGCACATCCCTGATATTGGGGATCGTAATGTGGCTGTTGTCTTCTGCCGACGCCGGAATCAACACTGCAATCGCCTCCCAACAAGCTCACGCCGCCGTCCACCGCAAACCGACCGAATTAGAATTGCGTCTATTATTTTTGTACTTACTACTGTTGTATCGCTTTCATCTGCAATTCGGTCGTCGCCAACCGTAAGTAAAGTTTGCTCCGTCCCCCATAGGGCACCACGAGGGTTGCCCCTACGATTGCGATCTTGCAGACTTCTTGTATGAGAAGCGTTTTACTGCTCGTCGCACTCATCGCCGTAGAAGTCAGCGCGGCCCCTTTACAAGACATCGTCCCCCAAACCGGGCACATCCACGCCCTGACCATTTTCGCGCACTTTGCCGATGAAGGCGGCTTGGGCCGCGAGGTTCCGTCTTTTGCGGCAAATATTTTCGCCGAGCAGCCGGGCAGTCTGACCCATTTCTACCGCGAGATGTCGCGCGGGCAGTTCGAACTCACCGGCGAGGTGCTGCCTCGCTGGTACGCGTCCCGCAGCAATGCCGACGCGTACGCGGGTGAGGAGGGCGGTTTTGGCCGCTTCGCCCGCGAGGTCATCGAAGCCGTCGATGCCGATGTGGATTTTGGCCGCTACGACAACGACGGCCCCGACGGAGTGCCCAACTCCGGCGACGACGATGGATACGTGGATTATATTTTTATCGTCTCGGCTTCGGCCCCGACGGGCTTTATCGTCGGAGATGCCACGGGCGTTGCCCGGCTCGGGTTGTACAGCGACTTTGTGACCCAAGACCGCGCTCATCTCAGGGGCTTCATCCAGATTGACTCGAAAAAGGGTGCTGTGCAGCGCGGGCGGTCTTTTGTCGATGCCGTGGGCATCATGGCCCACGAGTTTGGGCACTTTCTGGGCCTGCCCGACTTGTACGACCGCGAATATGAATCCGAGCCGGAAGACGACTCGGGCGGTATTGGCTTTTGGGGCTTGATGGGACACGGCATCCGCGGCTGGGACGAGGTAAGTGGCCCCAACCCCTTTTGCGTTTGGAGCTTGGGGCAGCTCGGCTGGTTGGGGATAAACAACCAACAACTCAAAGTGTTGAGCGAAGATCGAGACGATGTGGTCTTTGCCGATGTCAACGTCGGCGGCGATGTGTATTTACTGCCCGCGTCCGCGCCCGCCGAACACTTTTTCCTCGTAGCGTTCCGCAGCCGCCAGCACAGCTACTACGAGCGCAATCTACCCGGCGAGGGCTTGCTGATCTGGCGCATAAATCCCAATCGCAACGGCAACAATGTGGAAACCAACAAACAGGTGGATTTAGTGTGCGCCGATGGGCTTTTTGGCGATGCGGGCTTTCCCTTGGGCCGCACTGCGGCTCCATTTAGCGGCCGCGACAACCTCGACTTTTGGGCGCACGACGAGCGCTATCGCACGGATTTTGGCGGCAACCTCGGAGATGCCACCGACGTATTCGACGGCGAGCAATTTACCGACTTTTGGGCTGCGTCCAACCCGGCATCTACGCCTAGGGTTAGCGTGACCCGCATCCGCCGCGAGGGCGACCGGATGGTGGCCGACCTCAAGCTGCAAGACCGCCATCGCGCCGGGCCGATTGCCGGCGACGAGATCTGGAGCGACCGCATTGAGGTTGTCGGCGATGTGACCGTCCTGCCCGGAGGACAGCTCGATGTCCTCGCCGATGCACAGGTGCTAGTGGAGCCGGACGCGCTAGCTGCGGGCGAGGATACTGCACGCGTGGAACTGATAGTGTACGGCGACCTCAATGTCGGCATTGCGGGGTGGGAGCAGGCCGTCTTCCGCTCGGCCTCCGCCGAGCCGCAGCCCGGGGATTGGCAGGGGATCGTGCTGCATCCAACGGCTTCGGCCTATTTGCACCGCGCCCGCATCGAACACGCCCGCTATGGCCTATTATCCAAGAAGCTCGATCAAGTCCTGATCTTGGAAGAGGTGGAAATCCACCAAGCTAGCGCGGATGGCATCCGCTTAGAGGAGGTTGACGAGGATATCCTCTTTAATGGCGTGCAAGTCGAGGCGGCAGGTGGGGTGGGCATTTGGATTGCTGGCTCGGGCTTGACGCGGATAAACCAAGCTGAGCTGCGCGACAATGGCCGCGCTGGACTCTGGCGCGAAGGCGGGTTCTTGTCGTTGCTCGACAGCCGCTTCAACGCCAACGGCTCGGCCGCGCCCGAGGAGGCCAACTTGGTCTTGGGGCGGGGGGTCAGCGGCGAGGTGGCGGGCAATGCGTTTGCCGGTGGGATCGGGATTTACTGCGTGGAGACTCGAGAAGTCGAGATCGAAGACAACGCGCTATACAATCAAGAGGTCGGCCTTTGGACTAGAAGTGCACGACCGCGCATTGTGCGCAATCAATTCTTCCGCAATGCGTTGGCCATGCGGATGGAGGGGAGCGTGGTGCCGGCGCGGCTGGTCTTGAACGGCGTTCAAGAGGGTGAGCAACTAATAGACAACCGGGCCAACCAATCGCTGCAGGCGACCAACAACTGGTGGGGGAACGAGGACGAGGATTGGATCGAGGCCCGGATCAGCGGCGATGTTGTCTGGCGGCCCTTCCTCAACTTCGACCCGCGCATCCCCTTGGACTTTGCCTTGGGGCAGAATTATCCCAACCCGTTCAACGAGGGTACGCAGATCGACTATCAGATCGGGATCAACGACCCCATTGTCGCCGGCCAAACTACGGTCGAGCTGGAAGTTCGCACTTTGACCGGTGGCTTGGTGCGGCACTTGGTTGAGGGGTTGGCGGCCCCGGGGTTGTACAGCACTTCTTGGGATGGCCGCGACGCGCGGGGCGAGCGAGTGGCCAGTGGTATGTATTACTATGTGTTGCGCATCGGGCCGATCGCCCGCGCCAAAAAAATGGTTTTTATCAAATGAAAATCGAGGCGGATTATCTCATTCTCGGCAGCGGTATTGCCGGTTTGTTCTTTGCCCTCAAAGCCGCTCAGCACGGGTCCGTGGCCGTGGTGACTAAGCGCGAGCGGCGCGAGTCCAACACGCAATACGCGCAAGGGGGTATTGCTGCGGTCATGGATGCGGCTGATTCAGTAGCTAGCCACACACAGGACACGATCGCGGCGGGCGCGGGCCTGTGCGACTGCGCGGTTGTCGAAGGGGTAGTGGCCGAAGGGCCGGAGGTGGTGGACGAGTTGCTGGCGATTGGTGCGCAGTTTAACGAAGCGCGGCCTGGGGTGTTGGCGTTGGGGCGCGAGGGTGGGCACGCCCATGCGCGAGTCGTACATGCAGACGACATGACTGGCCGCGAGGTGACGCGCACCTTGGTCGCGGCTGTGCAAGCGCTGCCGCAGGTGACCTTGTACGATCACCATTTGGCCGTGGACCTGATCGTAGATGAGCAGCGGCGTTGCCACGGGGCTTGGGTATTGGACTCGCAGCGGGCCGTGCCCATCGCCGCCTTAGCACCAGTTACGCTGCTGGCTACGGGTGGCTGTGGGCAGGTCTTTTTGCACACGACCAATCCGCGCGTGGCTTCCGGCGATGGGATTGCCATGGCTTGGCGGGCCAGGGCTAGGGTGAGCAACATGGAGTTTATGCAGTTTCACCCGACTATGCTCTACGATCCGGGGCGGCCTTCGTTCTTGATTACCGAGGCTTTGCGCGGGTTTGGTGCCGTGCTGATCGACGAGCGCGGCGCGGCGTTTACTGACCCGTTGCAGACGCGCGATGTGGTGTCGCGGGCCATTGTCGCGCAGATGCAGCAAAGCGGTGCTGAGTGCGTCTATTTGGACGTCACCGGCCAAGATGCCGACCAGACTCGCCGCCGCTTTCCCAACATTTATCGGCATTGTCTGGAGATGGGCGTGGACATGACCGAGACGCCGATCCCGGTGGTGCCGGCGGCCCACTATAGTTGCGGTGGGGTGTGGACGGACGCGCATGGCCAGACGGATATTGCGGGTCTATACGCGGCTGGCGAGGTGGCGATGAGCGGGTTTCAGGGGGCCAACCGACTGGCGAGTAATTCGCTGTTGGAGGGCTTGGTTTTTGCGCGGCGAGCTGTCGAGCACGCCAGTACAGTTGCGCCCGTGACTGAGGGCCGGTTCGAGATGGAGCATGCGGGCGATGCCGTTGCGCCTGATGCGCTGGAGGAGCGGCGGGAGTTGCTGCGGCGCTTGATGTGGAACGAAGTGGGGATCGTGCGCAGCGACTGTGGCTTGGCGCAGGCTCAGGAGGAGACGGAGCGGATGGCGCGAGAAATTGAAGCTTTGTACGGTGAACACCGGCTCGACGCCGAGTTAGTCCAGCTACGCAGCTTGGCGACCGTGGCTCAACTTATTGCCCGCTCGGCGCGGCAGCGCTTGGAAAGCCGCGGCGTCCACTACAACTGCGACCATCCCGCGCGCGACGATGATTGCTGGCAGCGGCCGACGCTGCTGGTGAAGGATCGGGACTTTGATTTTTTGGATTATGGGATGGGCTATGATTAAAAGCTACACGCAGCCCAAGTGGCCCTAAGCAATGGCAGCGCATTGACAAGGCGGCGCTAAAAATACACTAGCGCTGCTACCTCCGTTTGGAAGGTCTTGAGGGACCATAGCCTAGGGTTGGAGCGGTAGCTTAAGTCTAGGCCGGTCTGGCCGCTCAAGCTGATGCGTTGGAAGGGGAACCAGTCAACTCCCAGACCTAGTGCTATCCCCAGATCGCTATTGCTTCTGGTGCTTTGTGTCATCCTCGAACCGGTTTCCTCTTGGCGATCCCAAACGGAAAAGTCCGCGTGGGCTTGATAAAAAACAAAAGGGGCGACTCGGTCGTGCATGGGACGGTATTGCTTGATGGTAGGACGTAGTTGCAGCCATAGAGAACGATACTGTGATTGGGTGTCGTTTCGGTCGCGGTTTCCGAGGTCGTCGGAAGTGTGATCGCTGCGGTACAACGAAAAATCTATTTCCAAGCCGAGGGCAGTGACGGGAGAGCGTACTTTCCACAGGCTGAGGTCGAGTCCGCTGCTGGAAGGCAGGGCTACACCCAACGCCCAGTTGCCTCGGTCGGTTAAAGGGTCTTGGTCCGCGGCGGCGGTGCTTATCAATAGGACGATACTGATTAGCGAAAAAATAAACATGGCTCTCTCCACGAAAGAAGTTGGATCTCATATAGAGCGTAGAACATCCCCTCTTAGCCGCTAGTTTATCTTGGAGTCTCTGGTACTGGAGCCACCCATAAAAAGGCGGGATTGTCCTTAAAGGAGTAGTCCTGATTTTTGTGCAAGGTTATTCGGCCATCGACAATACAGACTTCTGTGAAGGCGGGGTTTGGCTGAAACCCATCAATGGCTTGTCCATCGTCGCGGCACAGCACCGCTGGCTCAGACGGCCGCACGAAAATGTATATCCATTGATCAGGATCATATCTATGACCATAGTCGGTGGCTTCGTTAATTGGTGCAAGATAGATTTTATCTACAGCACTCGCCGGCCAATTTACGAGGCTTCGAATAACTCCACCTTCCTCGAACCGCAAAGAAGTATCGCTAGTAAGACGTATTCCCGTCGTAACGAGGAATTCTGATCGTCGATAGGGTTCTTCTACTGTGGGGATGATCCTTAGGGAGACGGGATTGTCCTTGAAGGAGTAGTCTTGCTTTTTGCGCAAGGTTATTCGGCCATTGTCAATACAGACTTCTGCGAAAGCGGAGTTCGGCTGAAACCCATCAATGGCTTGCCCATCGTCGCGGCACAGCATCGCTGGCTCAGACGGTCGCACAAAAACGTATATCCTGTAATCCTGATCGTCTAGACCATAGCTGGTGGCCTCGTTAATTGGTAAAAAATAGATAGCATCTACGGCACTTGCTGGCCAATTCCAGAGAGTTAGGGAGAAATGACGACTCTCATTGAAGCGGGTATCGTCGCCAATAAAAACACGTTCCGGCCGCCTAGGAACATCGGATGATTCAAAGGACTGTATCGGGCTCCAATAGTCGCACGCCGTTATCTGGATGGCTAGCAGCAAAGTAAGAGCTAAAAAAAGCATCGCATTGTTCAAATAGTAGAGGGTGATAAGTAGAGGCATCGCCTTTCGTCAAAAATACATCAATGCCTTTACCTCTGATTGGAAGGTTCCTATATACAAGGCCCAACTGCGAAAAGAGCTGTTGCTATAGCTCCTAGTATCGTACCGCCCGTAGCGGTAGCTCAGGCTCAGTCCGGTCTGACCGCCCAAGCTGATGCGTTGGAATGGGAACCATTCGACTCCCAAACCCAGTGCTAGCCCTACACTACCAGAGCTACCGCCGTATTGAGTAGGTGGGTCGGAGTCCCATTTGCGGCCCCAAAAACTGGCATCGACTCGGCTGTACATAAAAGGTGCAACTCGGTCGTGCAGCGGACGATAGTGCTTGATAGTAGGACTTAGTCGTAGATACAGGGAATGATTTTGGAGGCTGGTCGGGTCGGGATCATCGGCGTCGAGGGTGGAATCGGCGTAGCTCCACGAAACACCTACTTCCAAGCCCACGGCGGTGGTGGGAGAGCGGATCTTCCACAGGCTGAAGCTGCTTCCGCTGCTAGAGGGCAAGGCCACGCCCAGCGCCCAGTCGCCTCGGTCGGCCAAGGGGCCTTGGTCGGCGGCGGCGATGCCGCTCGTCAGTAGGACGATCCAGATCAGACGGGGGATAGACATTAGGGGCTTCTCCTGAAGGCACCGATTCGCTGGCGTTGCGCATCGTTCAGCGAGATGCTTCGACCGCGCTGCGCTCAGCATGACACGGGCGCAATACCTGTAAATAACTGATGTTACGCATTGACATTACACACGAGAATCGGGTATGGGATGCTTCGACTCCGCTTCGACTCCGCTTCGCTTCGCTCAGCATGACAGGCAAAGGAAAGGGCCGGTCCTTGTCATGCTGAGCGAAGCGAAGCATCCCATACCTAGGACCTGTGCGTAACATCAATAAATAATATACACGATCAAGCGCGTCCGTTCGTTCCATGCGCTAATTGGCCACCTAGGCTTTCGCCATGCGGCGTTGCGCCACGCGGTGCCAACACCAGCCGAGCAAGAGCAGCCCCAAGCCGCTGAGCCAGATTGTGCGTTCGACGAAAAATGCCAGCCCTAAGCAGGCGACTAGACCCACGATGGCTATCCACCGGGGATAGAGCCGTTGGTTGGTCGGCAAGCGCAGGGCGCAGAAGTTGGTAATGGCGTAATAGACCAGAATAGTGAAGGCGCTAAAGGACCAAGTGGTCTTGATGTTGCCGACGAGGACTAGGCCGGCGATCGCCAGCCCGACGACTACCACGGCAATAGAGGGCGTGGTCTGATCCCGATTGAGACGGGCAAGCGCTTGAGGCATATCTCCACGGCGACCCATAGCGAGCAGGACCCGCGACAGACCGAGGATTAGGTTGAGCAGTACCCCAGCCATAGCGGTGATCGCTCCTATGGCGAGAATCCAAGAGACGCCGGGCGCATCAAAGTTCTGGGCGATGACCTTTAGGGGAGCGGCTTTCTCCATGGTGGCCGCGTAAAATGCCTCCGAGCCTACGGCGGCTATGGCGACGGCACCGACGCCGATGTAGAGCATCATGGAGATCAGCAGCACGGCGACGATGGCGCGGGGGATTGTCTTGCGGGGTTGGCGCACTTCTTCGCCGAGCGTGGCGATGCGACCGTAGCCCGTATAAGCGACGAACATCAGGGCGCTGGCATGCAGCAGGGCCGACCAGCCGTCGTCTCCCAAGAAAGGGGTCAGGTGCGGGTTGCGCAGGGCGCTGGGAGCACCGGCGACGATGAAGGCGATCAGCGAGCAAAGCGTCGCGGCGACGATGGCGATGTTGACCTTGTTGGTGCGGTTGATGCCTAGGAGGGAGATGAGGGTGAGCGCCAGCACGGCTGCTAGGGCGACCGGGGTAATAGATGCGGCTTGATCCAGTGCGTTGAGCAGGTAGCCGGCCAGTCCCATCGCCGCGGTGGCCGCGGTCGCGCTCTTGGCGCAGATGAACATCCACCCGGCGGTAAAGCCGATGGCTGGTGAGGCATACTCATAGCCGTATTGGTACGTGCCGCCGCTGAGCGGATGGTTGGCGGCTAGTTGGGCGCTGGACAGGCCGTTGCAGAGGGCGACTAAGGCCCCGATGGCGATAGCGACGAGGACTGACGGCCCAGTGATGCCAGCGCCGATGCCAATGCTGACAAAGACGCCGGTGCCGACGATCGAACCCAAGCCGAGGGCGATGGTGCCGATTAGCCCAAGCTCGGGACGCAGGCGTTCGGATGGGGTGGGTGTGGAGGTCATGTGGGCAAATATAGTCCGGCGGCGCGCTCGCGTCTTGTCTAGGGAGCAAAAAGAGCCGACGTGTCTTGACTATATACTTAAAGCCCCTTTACGTACTACTTACCACTCATTAACCAACTACGGGGAGAAAATCATGATCCGAATATTGTCGTTTGTCCTAGTTGCGATAGGACTGCTCGGTGGAGTAGAAAAAGCCGACGCTGCCGCAAGGGATGTGGTAGATCGAGAGACGCTGAAGAATTTCGTGCTGGAAGCGAAGAGCCTGCTGGAGTCGGCACAAGACGAAGCGGCGCGGGCGGCTATTTTGGAGACCTTCAGGACCGACGAAGAATGGAGGCATGGGCCGATTTATATCTTTATCACCAGTTTTGAAGGCGTGGGCTTCTTCCACGCGATCCAACCTGATCGCGAAGGGGTCAATAATATCGACTCAGAAGACAGCAATGGCGTTAAGATCGTCCAGCAGAATATCGCGGCGGCACAAGCCGGGGGCGGATTTACGGAATATCTCTTTGATAATCCGGCGATCGAAGGAGAGGACGAGTCCACCAAGGTAAGCTACGTGGCCCCCATCGAGATTGAGGGTGCATCCTATTACATTGGCGCTGGGTTGTATATTGATTCGGAGCAGACGAATGTCGCGCCCATTTCGTGGGGTAGCCTGAAAGGGCAAGTATAACCGAGCCAACACCTAGGATTAGAAAAAAAGGAGGCTCACAATGGACGTGAAGGAAGCCGCGCGGACGGCGCGAGAATATATTACCGACCTTTTTGCTGATGAAGATGTGAAACATGTCGGTCTAGAAGAGGTTGAATTCGACGATCTATCGAAAGTTTGGCACATAACTATCGGTTTCTCTCGACCTTGGGAATTACCTGAGGATCTTCCCTCGCCTTCTTTTGCTTCTGGGTCTGTGCTTGATGAGTTAAAGCCGCCACCTTTAACACAGCGCTCCTACAAGATCGTTCGAGTACGCGACAATGACGGTCGCGTCATATCTGTTATGAACCGCGCTCTAGCTGAGCATAATTAAGCCAATGGCCCGGAAAGGGATATTCATTGACGCCAACCTGCTCGTGCTACTTGTCGTGGGCGCGACAGATCAAGCGTTGATTTCCAAGCATCGTCGCCTGCGAACATTCATGGTGGAAGATTACGGGCGTTTGGTCGAGCTAATTGAGCAAGCTGGTCAGGTGTTCTTGACACCAAACACGCTAACTGAAGCCTCTAATCTGCTTGCTCAACATCCGAATCCAGAACGTTCCCGATTTTTCGAGATGTTCCGCCGCATCATTGGAAAAAGTGAGGAGATCATCGTTGAAAGTAAGAGTCCCTCCCGCAACAACGCATTCGTGAGACTTGGATTGACTGACGCTGCGCTCTTGGAGGTCATCTCCGAAGAAATTCCGTTGGTTACCGTGGATTTGGATTTGTTCGTGGCAGCTTTTGCAGAAGGAAAGGTAGCAGCATTGAATTTTACACATTTACAAGCGTTGTAATTCACAGCCGTCGCCCTCGTTCACTGGAGATTTCTCTTGAGCATCGTCGTCCTCGACTTCGGTGGGCAGTACGCCCACCTGATTGCCAACCGCATTCGCCGCCTCCGCGTCCATGCTGAGATTCGCTCGCCAGAGACTACAGTCGCCGATTTGCAAGACGCCGACGGGTTGATTTTGTCGGGCGGTCCGGCCAGCGTCTATGACCCAGAAGCCCCGGCGTACAATCCCGATATTTTGGCGATGGGCAAGCCGATGCTGGGATTGTGCTACGGCCACCAACTGCTCTGCCATCGCCTGGGCGGCCAAGTCGAGATGGGGGAGACCCACGAGTTTGGCGCGGCCTATCTGCACGTCCACAAGGCAGAGGGGGTACTGGCCGGATTGGACGAACGCGAGCGGGTGTGGATGAGCCATCGCGACCACGTCGCGGCATTGCCGCCCGGGTTTGCTGTCTTAGGCGCGACCGAGGACTGCCCGGTGGCGGCAATGGGCGACGCCGAGCGCAAGATATACGGCTTGCAGTTCCATCCAGAAGTAACGCACACTGTCCGGGGCATGGATATTCTCGATAACTTCGCCGCGCTGTGTGGCGCAGAGCGGAACTGGACGATGGAGCGCTACACCGAGGAGACGATAGAGCGGCTCCAAGAGCAGGCGCAGGGGCGCAACGTCTTTTTGTTCGTCAGCGGCGGAGTCGATTCGTCGGTGGCGTTTCTCCTGCTCAACCGCGCCTTGGGCGCAGAGCGAGTGCTGGGCTTGCACATTGACAACGGCTTTATGCGCGAGGGCGAGACCGCGATGGTCGAGCGGCTGATGAAAGGGGCGGGGCTGCACAATCTGGAGGTCGTCGATGCCAGCGCGGAATTCCTCGCGGCCACAGAGGGGATTGCCGACCCAGAGGAAAAGCGGCGGCGGATTGGCGAGGAGTTCATTCGCGTCCGCGACCGAGCGTTGGCAGCGCTAGAGCTAGACCCGGACGCGTGGCTGTTGGGCCAGGGGACGCTCTACACGGATACTATTGAGTCCGGCGGCACGGAAAACGCCGCGGTTATCAAGACCCACCACAATCGCGTCGGCGTCATCGACCAGCTCTTGGCCGAGGGCAAGGTCGTCGAGCCGCTGGACCAGCTCTACAAGGATGAGGCGCGCACTTTGGGTGAAACGCTCGGCTTGCCGCATCACTTGGTCTGGCGGCATCCGTTCCCAGGGCCGGGACTGGCGGTCCGGGCTTTGTGCAGCGATGGGCCGGACGCAGAGAGCGGTGATAACGGCTTGGCTCACGAAACGGTCGCCGAGGCGCAGAAGGTGGCGGCGACATTTGGTCTGGCGCTCGATGTGCTGCCATTGCGCAGCGTCGGAGTGCAGGGCGATTCGCGGACCTACGCGCATCCAGCGGTAGTTACCGGCCAGAGAGAGTGGAAGACGCTGGAGGCCCTTTCTACCGAACTGACCAATAACTTCCCGTCGATCAATCGGGTGATTTACCTGCTGGGGCCGACACCGCGGCCGCAGCAAAACATCAAAGCGGGGTATTTGACCCGCGACCGACTCGATCTTCTGCGTCGGGCCGATGCCATCAGCATGGAGGCGCTGGAGCGCCACGGGCTGATGGAGGAAGTGACCCAGATGCCGACGGTGCTTTTGCCGCTGTCGTCGGATGGGGTGCAAGAGAGCGTGGTGCTGCGGCCGATAGCGACCTCCGACTTTATGACCGCGCGCTTTTGCCCATTGCCGCAGGCGTTTTTGGACGACGTGTGCGAGCGGCTGTTAGCGCTAGCGGGAATTGAGGCGGTCTTCTACGACATTACCCACAAGCCGCCGGGCACGGTGGAGTGGGAATAAAGCCCAGATTTCTAGCAGACGAGTGTGTACTGCTTCTTGCCTCGGCGCACGATCAGGTATTTGCCGTGTAGGCCCTCTTGGCAGCGCATGCTCCGCGCCATGTCCGTGCAGCGCTCGCCGTTGATGTAGATCGAGCCGTTTTGTATGTCTTGGCGGGCTTGGCGTTTAGAGGACGAGACGCCGGCCGTGACGAGCAGATCGATCAGTCCTAATTCTTCTTGACCCATTGCGTGCGTTGGCACGTCGTCAAAGCCTTCGAGGATTTCCTCCTCGGATAGGTCCTGAAATTCCCCGTAAAAGAGCGCGTGCGAGATGCGTTCGGCTCGGCGAGCAGCGTCGGCTCCATGCACAATGGTCGTTGCTTCAGCGGCGAGGGTGCGTTGTGCTTCGCGCCGTTCGGGTTGGCCGCGGACGGTCTCGGCGAGTTGGAGGATCGCGTCCTGCTCCAAGAAGGTGTACGTTTTCAGGTGATCGACGACCTTCTGGTCCTCGGCGTTGATCCAGAACTGGTAAAACTGGTAGGGCGAGGTCTTCGCGGCGTCGAGCCAGACTGTGCCGGCCTCGGTCTTGCCGAATTTGGTGCCGTCTGCTTTGGTTACTAGCGGGCAGGTCAGGCCAAAGGCCCGGGTACCGGCGGAGCGGCGGATCAGATCGGTGCCGGCGGTGATATTGCCCCATTGGTCAGAGCCGCCGGTCTGCAACTCGCAGCCGTATTTTTCGTTGAGGACTAAGAAGTCGTACGCCTGTAGCGCCATGTAGCTGAATTCGGTGTAGGAGATGCCCGTTTCGAGGCGCGAAGCGACCGAGTCCTTGGCTAGCATGTAGGGGACGGGAAAGTGCTTGCCGACGTCGCGCATAAAGTCGATGGCCGCGAGTTGGCTGAGCCAATCGTGGTTATCGACCATGATCGCGGGATTGGGGCCGTCGAAGTCGAGGAAGCGCTCTAGCTGTGCTCTGACCTGCTGAGTCCACTCGGCCACGACGTCGGTGGCATTGAGCTGGCGTTCCTCGGTCTTGCCACCGGGATCGCCGATCAGGCCGGTGCCGCCGCCAGCCAAGGCGATGACTTTGTGGCCGGCGAGCTGGAAGCGGCGCAGGAGCAGGATCGGCACGAGGTTGCCCACCGTCAGGCTGTCGGCGGTTGGGTCGAAGCCATTGTAGAGCACGATCGGACCGGCAGCGAGGCGCTCAGCGAGGCCGTCGAGGTCGGTGACTTGGTAGATCAAGCCGCGAAATTCAAGATCGGGTATGATGTTCATCGCATTTCCTTCTGGTATGGGCATAAAAAAAGCCCCTGATTACAGGGGCTTGTAAACGCGGTTGAGACGATGAAGCGGACGTACTACCCCTGTCTATGAAGCGGGGTATAGTAATAGTGGCGATCAGCGCGTAGGTTTTGCATCATTCATTCTCCGCGCAAAAATATAACTGCGACCTCTATTCTCGTCAATTAGGAGACTAACCATGACTAATGAACAATACCGAGTGGCCGTCGTCGGTGCGGCCGGTACGTGGGGACGCTATTACACGCGCGCGTACGCCGCTCATCCCAACTGTGAGATTGTCGGCCTCGTCGATCGCGCCAGAGAGCGGCGGGATGCCATCGCCCAGCGCTACGGCGTGGAGAAGGTGTACGACGATCTCGATGGTCTCTTGGCGGCCGAAGTGCCCGACATCGTCTCTGCGGTGGTTCCGGTGGGTCAGAACTATCCTTGCGTTACTACCTGCGCTCGCGCTGGCGTGCGGGTGGTTTCCTGCGAGAAGCCTATTTCTCACGAACTGCACGAGGCCGACGAGATGATCCGCATCTGCCGGGAGCATGGCACGTTATTCGGCTGCGCTCAAGCTGGATGGGCGACGCCGTATATGCCCGAGGTGGTCGAGTGGGTGCGGCAGGGGCACATTGGCCGGCTGACTGCGGCGGCGATTCCGGGCGGGTTGCCGACCGAGGTGTCGGGCGGTGGTTGCGTGCAGATTGCGGCCTTGCGCATCCTTACCGGGATGGATGTGGAGTGGGTGGAAGGGTACACCTTGCCGGCGGTGCCGGGGTACGTGGCGGAAGGCACTCTCGTAGAGGAAGGGGATGTGCCTGCGTACGGCCGCTTGGGCCTGAGCGGCGGCATTGTCTGCGAGGTTGTCGCACCTGAGCCGGATGGTCGAGTGCCGACCTTTATCTCGGTTGTCGGCGAGCGCGGGCAGGTCTTTTTGGCGCGCCCGCGGCCCGTGTTGATCGAAGGAACTGGCGCGGCGGCTTCTCCGGTGTATCCCGACTTTTTGGAGCAGCCGCCGGCCGACGCCTTCACCTATACGATCGAGCGCCTGATGCGCGCCCATCGGGACGGCACTGAGCCGTATAGCAGCGGCGACGACTACCGCCACTCGCTCGAAGTGGCCATCGCCTTAGTGCGCTCGGCCCACCGGGGACACGAGCGGGTGTCGCTGCCTTTTGCGGACCGCACGCTGAAGTTGTATCCGCATCCCTATCGCCTCAGGGGCGGCGATGTCGCCGGGTGGCAGAGCATTGGCTACGATGGGCCGCCGGCGATGGATGTTTGAGGAGGAACACCATATTTGTGTAGTGGCATCGTCCGCACCCTTAATACACGACAGTAATCCAATGGACGTTATCTAGGTATGAGATGCTTCGACTCCGCTCCGCTTCGCTCAGCATGACAAGTGCTGGTACGCTGCTTCCTAGCGTCATGCTGAGCGAAGCGAAGCATCTCATACCACTTCTACTGTCGTGTATTTAGATCCGCACCGATGACCTGACGCGGGAGACCTAGGAATGTCTGATACCACATTGCCGCAGCAAGCGAGGGGCGTCATCATTGGCGCGGGCATCGTGGGTTGCAGCGTCGCATACCATCTGACGAAACTCGGCTGGCGGGATGTCGTTGTCGTCGAGCAAGGGCCGCTGTTCGAGACCGGCGGCTCGACCTCGCACGCTCCGGGCCTCGTTTTCCAGCTCAATCCGTCGAAGACCATGACGGGCTTTGCGCGTTATACGGTTGAGCTTTGGAGCGAGTTGGAACTTGAGGGCGAGCCGTGCGCCAAGAGCGTGGGTAGTCTTGAAGTGGCTTGGACGCAGGAGCGCCTCACCGACCTGAAACGCAAGGCCGGGTATGGCATGAGTTGGGGTGTGGAAGCTCATCTGCTCAGCGCCGACGAGGCTCGCAAGCGGATTCCCATGCTGTCCGACCGCATTTTGGGTGCGCTGTATGTTCCCTCTGACATCCAGACGAAGGCGACGAGGCCGGCTGAAGCGATGGCGCGAGAGGCGGGACGGAATGGCGCAACGTTCTACAGTGATGTTAAAGTTACCGGCTTTGCTATCGCGGATGGACGGATTGCGGCGGTCCATACCACGCGCGGCGACATTAAGACGGACCTGGTAGTCGCTGCTACCGGTATCTGGGCTCCAAAGGTTGGCGGGCTTGCCGATGTGCCCATCCCGCTGTCGCCGATGCAACATCTCTACGCCGTTACGACGCCACTGCGGGAACTCACCGGGGCGACCGAGGAAATCGCACAGCCGTTCTTGCGGCACCAAGACGAGGCGATGTACTTCCGGCAGGTCGGCGAGTGCTACGGCATTGGCTCTTACCAGCACGAACCTCTTCTAGTGGATGCCAATGACATTCTCGACCACGAGGAAGCGCCGGTTGCTCCGGCCGAGATGCCGTTTACGCCGCCTCACTTTGAGAAGGCGATGGCAGCGGCAGGGGAAGTGCTGCCGAGCCTCAAGAGCGTGGGGTTGACGCGCAAGTTCAACGGCCTCTTTTCGTTTACCACCGACGGGTTTCCCGTACTCGGCGAAGCACCCCAGGTGCGCGGTTTCTGGTCGGCACAGGCCGTCTGGATTACGCACGCTGGCGGCGTTGGCAAGGCGGTCGCTGAGTGGATTGCAAACGGCGAGCCGACCAGCGACCTGCGAGAGTGCGACACAAGGCGCTTTCATCCGCACGCGTACAGCCGCTCCTACGTCCGCGCCCGGGCTGCGCAACAGTACCGCGAGGTGTACGACATCATCCACCCGCGCCAGCAGATAGCCAACCCGCGCAACCTCCGCCTGACGCCGTTTTATACGCGGCAGCAGGAATTGGGAGCTGTCTTCTTCGAGAACGCGGGATGGGAGCGTCCCCAGTGGTACAGTGCGAACGAGGGGCTGCTCGACTCTCTTACCATTACTGGCGCGTCGCGCACTGGCTGGGAGGCGCGAGAATGGTCGCCGACGATTGCCGCAGAACACATCGCCACTCGCGAGCGAGTAGCCCTGTTCGACCTCACTCCCTTCGCCAAATTCGAGGTGACTGGAGAAGGCTCGCTTGAAGCGCTCCAGCGCCTTGCGACCAATCAGATGGACAAGCCCGTTGGGACTATCACGTACACGTCTATGCTCACACCTAGGGGCGGCATCAAGTGCGACCTGACCGTGACGCGGCTGGGAGAGAACCGCTTCATGGTGATCACGGGTGGAGCTATGGGACTTCACGATCTGGGCTGGATTCAGGCGCATATAGCGGACGATGGATCGGTTAGGGTGGCTGACATTTCGTCGGGGCTGTGTTGTATAGGTTTGTGGGGGCCAAGCGCGCGCGACTTGCTGAACCGGGTTTGTGAGGACGATGTAAGCAACGAGGGGTTTCCCTACTTGACCGCGAATCCGATACGAATAGCCGAGGTTCCCGCACTGGCGCTGCGCATCTCATACGTGGGCGAACTTGGCTGGGAGATCTACGCGCCCGCCGAGCAGGGCTTGCGGTTGTGGGATGTCCTGTGGGAGGCGGGGCGACCGCTTGGCGTCATCGCGGCAGGTGGAGGTGCTTTCGATTCGCTGCGGCTGGAAAAAGGCTACCGACTGTGGGGTAACGACATCCACACCGAGTACAATCCGTACGAGGCGGGTCTAGGTTTCGCGGTGAGGATGGGGAAGGGCGATTTTCTGGGCCGGGACGAGTTGAAGAAGATTCTCACCCAAGGACTGACGCGCAAGCTGTGCTGTATGACGCTGGACGATCCCAACGTCGTCGTTATGGGCAAGGAGCCGATCCTGAACGGCGACCGCGTGCTGGGCCATGTGACGAGCGCCAACTACGGTCACTCGATCGGCCTTGGCATTGCGTATGGTTACCTGCCGATGAACTACGCCGAGGTAGGGACCAGCATTGACATCCTCTACTTTGGCGAGCGTCTGCAAGCAACGGTTGCGCAGGAGCCTTTGTACGATCCTAAAGGCAAGAAGATGAAAGTATGAGGCCAAAGGACAGCATTGTGGATGCTGAGGTGGTGCGGGTGCCGTTCTTTGATCCAACCAAAGAGCGTCCCAAGAGCGCTTTGTGAAGAATCAATCGCCGAGATAGCCTTGGTCTGCCCAGACTTTGCTCGCCAGCTTTTTCGCCTCGGCGGCCGGTTCGATCTCACCCAAAATACTGCTAGGCGGCTGTCCCTTCTTTTTGCGCTCGGGGTCGGGCGACCAGTCGTCTTTGGCGTATTTTTTGCGCACTGACTCGCGGCGAAAGTCGGGTATTTCCATTGGTGCCGAGTCGTTCAGCGCCGAGCGCCACGCTTGGATCCCGGCGATGCTCATGTCGATGCCGCGGTACACGTCGAGATAGGGTGGCTCACCGGTGCGGATGGCCTCGGCAAAGTGGTAGCTGGTAAAAAAGTCGCCGCCGCCGTGTCCAGCGCGCGCTGCTAGGCCATGATGCACGGGGAAGTTGGG
Organism: Candidatus Latescibacterota bacterium; assembly: GCA_965116455.1. Taxonomy (GTDB): domain Bacteria; phylum Latescibacterota; class UBA2968; order UBA8231; family UBA8231. The sequence continues at coordinate 596,741 of OZ220690.1, forward strand.
ATTGTACACGGTTTCGACTGGATCGCTCTTGCGCTTTTCCCACGGCTCGTACCACACGCGCAGCCGCTGTTTGTCGCCGTGGCGGCAGTTTTCCATCACTCCCTTGTTACCGTGGATGCGGACGTAGTTGCCGTGGCCGCGCAGTGCGCCGTGCAGCGACTTCATCACCGCGTCGTTATCCATCCGACAGATGATTACCGCAGCGGTGTCACTGCGGTTCATGTGCAGCGTTTGGGTGGGGTCGGCAAAGTCAAAGGGGATGACAAAGCCGTTCACTTTTACGGGTCGGGTATCGGTGATGTACATGACTGGGGCGATGGAATGGGTGCAGTAGTACGTGGCAGGGATCCAGTTGCGCCAGTGGTCGCGCCCGCAACTGCGCGCTAGTTTCACTTCGGGTGGGTCGGGGTGGACGTATTCGCCCTCGCCGTATTTGAACTCGCCGACGCGGCCCTGTTGGTAGAGCCACTTCATCTCTTGGTTGAAGACCATGTAGGGGTAGTTCTCGGCGAACATGTAGATCTTGCCGCTTTTCTCGACTGCTCGCGCCAGTGCCACGCCTTCGCCCAAGGTGTGGCAGGCTGCGGTTTCGCTCATTACGTGTTTGCCGGCGTTGAGTGCCTTAATGGCAAAGGGCGCGTGCTGGTGGAAGTAGTTGGCCAGCACGATCGCGTCCATGTCGCAGCCGAGGAATTCGTCGTAATCGACAAATGTCAGCACGTTGAGCGCCTTGCCTTCTGCCATGAGGCGCTCTTCCCAAATGTCGCAAATGGCGACCAGTTCCATACCGGTCGCCGCAGCCGCCTGCATGAAGGAGCGACCGCGACCGACGCCGACTACGCCGACGCGGATGGGACGTTGTTTGCCGCGTTTTTTGGCCATGATTCGATCCTGTGTATTAAAACGTCCCAGGTTTAGGCGTCGCCGGAGGCCAGTAGCCGTCTGGATCTTCGTCCCACGCAGTGCCGCACATCCGCGAGATGACTGCCCATTCTGCCGCAGTTAGGTGGGCGTGGTTGTGGAAGAGGAAGCGCTGGAGTCCGGCCGTTTCCGAGGCTTGGAGGATGCGGTAGAGATCGCCGGAGGTCATGGGGTCGCCGCCGTGGGGCATGCGCCCGGTATCGACCCAGGGCAGGATCTTTTGCGGGTCGCCGACCGCGGCGATGGCGCGGCGCGTCTCTTCTTGCACTACCTCGTCGAAAAACGCCTGCGGAAATCCCAATTCCATGTCGGCTAGGCACTCCACCTCGGGCAGGCGGATGCCGAGCCAAGCGCGGAGCACCGTCCAGCACCGCGCCTCGCTCAACACCGGATTCCACTCCTGAATCTGCTGTATCCAGCGGGCAACTGTGCCGTACATCCCGTCAAAGCCGCGGTGCCAGAAGTAGTGCTTGACTAGAAGCAAATCCACGATCTGACCCCAGGCGTGGAAGTCGAGCGCGGTCATGCCGGAAAACACGGCCGAGCGCGGGCCGTTGCCCAAGAGCAGTTGACGCGGCAGCTCGTCTATGGCTTGACGGAATTCGCGGCCTTGACGGATGCCGTCTTCGCGGCGCCAGCGCAGCCAGTAGAGCGCGTCCTCGTTGATGTCGAAGAGGTTCATCTCCGAAAGCACGCCGTAATCGCCATAGTAGTCCACTTCGGCAGGGGTGAAGCTCTGGAAGCGCTGGTGCAAGTGCTGGCGGCCTCGATCCAATCGTTCAGCGTCGTAGCCTCTGGCCGTTGCTTCTCGGCGCTGGCCGTCGTTGAGTGGACGGAAGACCGCGTTGCCGTGGTGATACGTCAGCTCGTAGGGCGACTCGGTCCAGCCATCGACAATGCCGCCGTCGGCTTCTGGGAAAGCCGCGAAGATGTCCTCCCAAGACGCGGCGTGTGCCTGAGTGCCATAGGGGTCCTCCTCCAGCGGCAGGCCCTCGGCGGCAATGGTGCCGGAGGCGGGCGAGAAGATCATCACGGTCCAGTCGCGCTTTTTGGCGTCGGCCAGCATGGCGTGTAGGAGCTTTTCTTTGTCGGGTTGCAGGGGGACGTCGCGCAGTTGGGCATTGAGGCCGCGCTTTTGGTAGGGCGCGGGATCGCCCTTGAACGCGGGGATGGTACTCTGGCCTTGCTCGTCGGCAAAGACCAGGCGGCCAAAGACCAGGCCGCGAATGCCGCCTTGTTCCCAGGCGTCGAAGATGCGCTCGTAGTCGGACATGACCGCCTCTAAGGGCTGGCCGATGCGGATCCAGGGGGTTAGAGCCATGGCGTGTTCTCCTGTTGATGGGTAGGCGCAATATACCGCGTTGGTGAGGTGGTGTCCATTATTGCTAGCAGCTATCCTTGCGGCATTGTAGCTTTTCGGCTACACTTTTCCCATGTCAGAGGCGGTATTACACGAGGTCGAGGTATATCAGACAGAGGAAGGCCGGTCGCCCTTCTCGGAATGGATTCACAACTTGAGGGATCGTACTGCTAGGGCCCGCATTCGCACTCGACTGGCGCGGTTGCGATTGGGTAACTTCGGCGACACCAACTCGCTCGGTGGTGGTCTCCACGAGCTACGCATCGACCAGGGTCCTGGTTATCGGGTCTATTTCGGTCGGGCAGGTGATCGTCTTGTGTTGTTGCTTTGCGGCGGCATTAAAAGGACCCAATCACGGGACATTGGACAGGCGCGGACTTACTGGCGCGACTACAGGAGAAGATCATTATGAGAAAAGCATCTCGTCCGTACAAAGAAGGGCTACTTGAGGATCTCAGAGATCCCAGCGAAGCGGCTGCGTATCTGACTGCTACTCTTGAGGATGGCTCTCCTGATGTATTCCTCCTTGCGCTGCGCGATGTAGCCGAAGCCCACGGCATGAAGCGGCTCGCAGAGGGGGCTCAACTCAATCGCGAGTCGATGTATCGAATGCTGTCCGATCAGGGTAATCCCCAACTCTTAAGTTTGACCGCAGTTCTTCGCGAGTTGGGCTTACGCCTTGCAGTTGAGGTCAGCGATCCCGTGACCGCCTAAACACCACACCGGACAAAGGAGGTGTCCAATGGACCGCGAAGTGATGACCAACGAAGAGAATTACTGTTTTGACGTGGCCGGGTATTTGCATGTGCCGGGGACGTTGACTCGGCCGGAGGTTGAGCGGCTCAATAGGGAGATCGACGCCATGGGGGCGACGGAGGGGATGTTGGGCTGGCCGGGGAAGGCGCGGGAGCCGTTCCGCGACTTGCTGGTACATCCGGCGTTGGTGTGGTATCTCAACCAGCTCGTCGGTCAGGGGTTTATCCTCGACCGCGTACCGGAAGTCTGGTGTGAGGAAATCTGCGACACGACCGCGCCGCTGGTCGGCGGCAACGAGCCTCGGGACCCCGCCATTGCGTACTACTTTCAGAACGGGCGGCGCTTTAGCGAGGGGGTGCGAGTGCTGTGGGCGCTGGAGGATGTGGAGGAAGGGGACGGCGGCTTTGTGCTGGTGCCGTGCAGTCACAAGGGCAATGTGGCGACGCCTGAGGAGGTGGCGACCGGAGCCGACGATATGGGGCTTACCTTGCAGCCAGCGCTCAAAGCCGGGGACTTGCTGATTGTGGCGTTGGCGACGGTGCAGGGGATGCGGCCGTGGCAGGGGAAAGGACGCCAGCGGCTGTTGAGTTACGAATTTGTGGGGCGCGGCGCGATCCGCAGCGCGGGGACGGGGCCGAAGACCGAAGCGGAGCCGCGTCCGGAGTGGCACACCGACTTGAGCTCAGAGCAGCGGGCCTCGCTCTACAAGCCGGGCTACCAAGCCACGACTCCGCCGCCGACGATTGTGACCGATGGCAAGACGACGCGGATGGAGTCTGGGGTTTTTCATCCGTCGCTTTTGCAGGTAGATCCCGACAGCGGCATTGACTACCGGGAGTTTTACTTTTGGGATCTCAACGGCTATCTGGTTTTGCGCGGGGTGATGGACGAGGAGTGGTTGGCCGCAGCCAACGAGGCAGTGGATCGCTTTGAGGACCGGATCGTAGTCGGCGAAGAGCTGGCGCGGGGCTCCAAAAGTCTGGCGGGAACTGGGCGGCCCTTGTTGAGTGGACTGTTGGACTTGCCCCAACCGTATTGCGAACCGTTCCGACGGATGGTCGCGCATCCGGCGGTTGAGCATCGGCTGAATTGGATGGGTGGTAGTGGTGGGCGGATGGGTGGAGCGACGGGTTTTGTCTCGGTCAAGGGAACCAGCGGCCACGCGCTGCACGACGCCAACGAGCCGCTCAACCCCGGTCGTGGCTATGTGTACCACAATGGCCGCAGCTATTGCGAGGCGATTACTGTGACTTGGCAGCTCAGGGACGTGCGGGCGGGCGACGGGGGTTTTGCCTGCGTGCCGGGCAGCCACAAGGCGTACTACAAAATGCCTCCCGGCGTGCGGACTTGCGACCGCGATATGGGGCTGGTCAAACACGTCGAGATGCAGGCCGGCGACGTGCTGTTCTTTGGCGACGGCGGCACGACGCACGGAGCGTTGGCTTGGAAGAGCGAGATTGCGCGGCGGGGTATCCTGATCAAGTATTCGTCGCGCAACTTCAACCGCAGCGGCGGCGAGATGGCCCACCCGGAAAACCGCTGGGGCGAATTGGTCGAAGGGATGAGCGATGCCCAGTTGGCGGTGATGCGCGGCCCGGACCGCGATGTGTTCAACAACAACGTGCCGCGACTGGACGTGGCCAATGGCGAGGTGATCGTGTCGTACGAGCGCGGGTCGTCGCTCTACAGCAAGGAAGCGCCGACTGGGCCGTTGGCAAAGGACGAGAAAGGTTAATAGATCATCCTAAATACACGACAATAGGAGTGGTATGAGATGCTTCGCTACGCTCAGCATGACACTAGGAATAATGCACCAGACCCGGTCATGCTGAGCGCAGCAAAGCGGAGTCGAAGCATCTCATACCTAGATGTCTATACGTAATCCCATTCATCGACACTTGGGAGGAACTATGCGCCTACTCATCCTAATTCTCGCCACGGCCCAGCTAGTCGCGGCCGACGCACTCGACTGGCGGCGACCTGTGGCTACCTACTCCATCGTCGCCCGCGATTCCCTCAGCGGTCAGCTCGGCGTCGCCGTTCAGTCCCACTGGTTTTCCGTGGGGCCTATCGTTCCGTGGGCCCGTCCCGGCGTCGGCGCTGTGGCTACTCAATCTCTTGTTGATCCGGCTTACGGTCCGCTTGGCCTCGAATTGATGGCCATGGGCAAGACGGCTCAGGCGGCGCTCACTGCCCTGCTTGCAGGAGATGCCGACGCTGGGGTGCGGCAAGTGGCCATGGTCGATGCCGAGGGGAACGTGGCTGTCCACACGGGTAAGCGGGCTATTGCCGCTGCTGGCCATCAGACTGGTGCCCAGTACAGCGTTCAGGCGAATCTGATGGACCAAGACAGTGTGTGGCCGGCTATGGCGCACGCCTATGAAAATGCCGAGGGCGATTTGGCCGAGCGGTTGCTCGTGGCTTTGGAGGTCGCTGAGGCCGAGGGCGGGGACCTGCGCGGTCGGCAGTCCGCGGCCATTCTCGTGGTCTCCGCCGAGGATACGGGTAGGCCGTGGGTCGACCGCGTGTTCGATCTGCGCGTGGAAGACCATCCTGAGCCGGTAGAGGAACTGCGCCGCTTGGTGCGTCTGGCGCGGGCCTATCACAAGCTCAACGAGGGAGACGAATGGGTGACCGCGGGGGACATGGAGGCAGCTATGGATGCCTACCGCGAAGCGACGGAACTGGTGCTCGATGAGGCAACGGATGGTGAGGCTCCGTTCTGGGTGGGTGTGACCTTGGCCTCCGAAGGGCGTGAGGAAGAAGCTGTACCCTATCTGCAACGGGCGCAGGCACAGTACGACCGCTGGGCCGACTTACTGCGGCGTTTGCCAGCTTCCGGCCTGCTGCCAGCCGACGCTGCGCTCATAGATCGCCTTACTGCTGCCATGATCGGCGAGTGACGATTCTGGATGTAAAATGGCGGATGCATTTCTCAACGAATTAGCTTGGCAGCGGTCGTCCCAGCCCGTGCTCTCGACTATGACGACAGGGCAGACTTGGTGCCGGGTGACGCTCTACAATCCCACGGTGATAAGAGTCAACGGCCGGTACGAGATGTGGTATCTGGGCAATAGCAGTGCCACGCGCAACAACGACATGGATTTGGGCTATGCCGAATCGGAGGATGGCTTGCACTGGACGGCCTTCCCCGACAATCCCATTCTGCGCACGGGCGAAACCCCTGTGGGCCAAGCGTGGCAGACACCGCACGTCCTCTTTGATGCCGACGAAGGTCTGTACAAGATGTGGTTCGTGATGAGCCAACGCCTCGGTACCACCAGCAAAGGCCCCCTTATGCGGCAGATGCTTGGTTATGCCACTAGCCCGAATGGTCGCCAGTGGGAAGTCCACCCCGAGCCGCTTTACCCGAGCGGTCGCCGCCCCTGTGTGCTCAAGGATGGTCCAGGCTGCTACCGCATGTGGATGAATTCTGCGCCAGCGGCAGACGACGATTTTCGCGCCATGGCCCGCCACATCTACCGCTTTACTTCGGAAGATGGTCTGCACTGGAGCCGCGATGCAGAACCAGCGGTCGTGGCCAATGAGACTCACAGGAGCATCGTCTATCCCTATGTCCTAGAAAACAACGGCACCTACACCATGTGGTACGGCTGCCACATAGCAGACGGCATTTTCGAAATCTATGCCTCGACCTCGGCCGACGGCCTGCACTGGAAGCACTACTTTGAGCGCTCGGCCTTTCCGGCCACGCGCCATCCCGATCACTTTGACGGCCGCTACACTTCAACGCCGTGCGTTCTCGCAGACGGCGACCGCTATTTGCTCTATTACTCGGCCCGCGACCGAGGCAATATCTACGGCGCGGGCGACGGCACAATACAGGTTGACCAAGACGGTATTTACCGCCACATCGGAGTCGCCGTCTGCGAAAAATAGATGGATCTTTGTCCTTGACGACGAGGCCCTTCCATTTACTTTAAGGAATGTCTATTGATCGACAACGAAAAACCATGACCAAGCGCATTCCATACGCCGTTTACTATGCTCAGCCCGCGGGGCTGGTACCGTCTGTAGTAGTACAGGTAAGGACGGCGGTGTGCGTGGTCTGAAGACCCAAAGCCATTGATAGTACACACCGCCGCCGAGTCTGACTCGCGGCGGTTTTTTATTGCCTTTCAGCAAAGGAAATTGAACACAAACTTGGTAATGTATCGTGTTTTGTGTGCTCACTAAAGCTGTCGTTGCGTCCGCACGAGTACCGGGGATTACACCTTCGGTAGTAGGGATTGTTATGCCTCGACCGCGATGATGATTGTAGCGCGCTAAACGTTCGCTTTAACCAATACCCGCTGTCGAGTTCGACTCACAGCGGGTTTTTTATTTTTTGGGGGAATATGATGTTGGCCAAAAAATTTGCCTACAAAACTGAGGAGCCTCGCCTCCGGGCACAGTGGGAAGAGCAGGGCATCTACCGCTTTGACCCAGCCAAGGGGCAACCCGTCCACGCCATCGACACACCACCGCCTACGGTCTCAGGTAAATTGCACATGGGGCACGTCTATTCGTACTGCCAGACCGACTTCACGGCTCGCTTCCAGCGCATGCGAGGCCGGGCCGTGTTCTATCCCATGGGTTTTGACGACAATGGGTTGCCCACTGAGCAGTTAGTAGAGCGCCAAGTGGGCTGCCGGGCTGAAGACATGGAGATAGCGCAATTCCGCGCCCACTGTCTGGAGGTGAGTCAGAAAGCAGCCGAGGAATACCAAGCTCTGTGGCGGGAGTTGGGCCTGTCGGTGGACTGGACCCATACTTATCGGACGATTGAAGCGGTCCGCCTAGCCCAGTGGGCTTTCGTAGATCTATACGAAAAAGATCTAGTGTACCGACGCGAGGCTCCCGTTATTTGGTGTCCGGCCTGCGCTACGGCCATGGCCCAGGCCGATTTGGAGGAGGTGGAACGGGATAGCGCGATGTACACCTTGGCTTTCAGCCTAGAAAACGGGGACGTGCTGCCCATCGCTACTACCCGGCCCGAGTTGCTGCCGGCTTGTGTCGCGGTGTTCGTCCACCCGGACGATCCTCGTTTTGCCCACTTGGTGGGATGTCGGGTGTTACCGCCGCTGAGCAGCAGGACTGTGGAGGTGCGGGCCGATGCCGGTGTTGAGCGGGATAAGGGCACTGGTGCCGTGATGTGCTGCACTTTTGGCGATGCTGCGGATGTGGAGTGGTGGCGGTTGCACTCTTTGGCGTTGGTCGAGATCCTCGACGAGAGAGGTCGGTTGACCCGAGGGCCGGGTCGGGGACTGCCCGCAGTCGAGGCGCGCGCCCGGACCGTGGAAGCCCTAAAGGCATCGGGGGCACTATTGGACTGGCGAGACATGCGCCAAGCTGTGCGGGTGCATGAGCGCTGCGATATGCCGGTGGAATATCGGGTGGCCCCCCAGTGGTTTGTGCGAGTGCTCGACTTCAAGGAGGAATTGCTGGAGATGGGGCGGCAACTCGACTGGTGCCCGGCCCATATGGGCGTCCGGTACCGTCAATGGGTGGAGGGACTGGCTTGGGATTGGTGTATTTCCCGGCAGCGCTTTTTCGGAGTGCCCTTCCCGGTTTGGTACTGCCGGGCTTGTGGGCGGGAAAGGGTGGCTGGGGCGGACGAATTGCCCGTTGACCCACAGCAAAGTCGCCCCTTGGAATCCTGTGCCTGTGGGGCTGCGGATTGGCAGGAGGAAAAGGATGTGATGGATACCTGGGCGACCTCGTCGCTGACGCCCCAAATAGCCGGCCGCATGGGGGCGGACGAGGCCCTCTATGGTCAGGTCTTTCCCTTTTCCGTGCGGCCTTTGGCCCACGAGATCATTCGCAGTTGGGCTTTTTATTCTCTCGTTCGAGCGCGACATCACTTTGGTCAACTACCTTGGAAAACAGTGGCTGTGTCGGGATGGGGTCTGGCTCCGGAGGGGAGTGGCAAGATCAGCAAGAGTCGTGGAGGCGGCCCAGTGGCCCCGGCGCAAGTGTTGGCGCACTATCCGGCCGATGCCGTCCGCTATTGGACTGCTAGCACCGGCCTAGGACGCGACACACTCATCAGCGAGGAGAAGATCCAGGCCGGTGCCCGTCTCATAAACAAGCTGTGGAATGTGGCTAGGTTCGGTGAGCCTTTTTTCAGTGCAGTACAGCTCAAAGAAAGGCCGGATCTCTCGCCGGCTGACACTTGGATTCTAGCGCGTTTGCAGGTCGTGATTGTGCAGGCGACTCAGGCCCTTGAAGACTATGATCACGCTGCTGCCAAAAGCGCTGTTGAGGCTTTCTTTTGGGGAGACTTGGCCGACAACTACCTCGAAATGGCCAAGAAGCGGCTCTACGATGGTAGTGGGGCTATGCATCAGGGGGCATGTTGGACCTTGGATTGCTGTCTGAGGACCACAGTCAAATTGCTAGCTCCTTTTCTACCTTATGTCACCGAGGCGATTTACCAAGTGCTCTTTGCTCGCCAAGAGGGAGGCGGATCAGTGCATCGAGCCTCTTGGCCCGAGGTAGAAGAGAGCCTGTGCTCGGCGAGTGCCGAGCGCATGGGGGCTGTTCTGTTAGCTGTGGGTACTGCGGTGCGCCGGTGCAAAAGTGAAGCTAGTAGGCCCTTATCGACGCCCTTGGAGAGGTTGCAGGTGGTGGTGTCCGACCCAGAGTTGAGCGCCTATTTGCCAGCCGCTGCGGCCGATATAGCTAGTTTAACCCGAGCTCGTCGGGTGGAGGTGGGAACGCACTTGGATGCGGCCTTGCAGAAGGTGCAGACTGATGGAGAGATAGAACTCGGTCTGGATTGGGGCCGGGTGCATAAGATTGGCGAGTGACGAAGGCTGCGTCGATCACATCGTTTACTTCTGGCGAGCTCGCTTGAAGTAACGAATTTGATCCTCTGGGCGCAGATCCTTCGTTTCGAAATAATGCACCTGCTGTACGAAATGAATTTCCTGCATCATTTCGTCGTGCGGGAATTCTGCCCGCACTTCTTCTCGGATTCTCTCTCGCTCAGCATCTGTCAACTTGCCCATTGGTGGCTCTAGCAGCGTCCTACTCGACGACAATCGAATGGATCGTGGCCGTCTCCATAGCCTCCCAGTCCACGGCGAGGCCGAGGCCCGGTCCGGCGGGTGCATAGGCATAGCCGTCGGGTTGGGCGCGGATGACGTCCTGCATTCCGTATTCGTAGGGCTCGCAGGGAACCGACTGCTCGAAATAGGAGCAGTTGTCGTGCGCCAGCATCAGGTGCAGGTTGGCGGCCGATATTAGGCTGTATCCCCACGACATGATCTCGCATTTCATGCCGGCCGCTTCGGTGAGAGCGATTGCTTTGTTGGTCTGGGTGATCCCGCCCATCATGGCTGCGTCGGTGCGGGCGCGGCCCCACGCCTTTGAATGGAGGGCTTCGGCAAAGGTATGGAGATCTTGGAACCAGTTGCCGGACGGTAGGATGGGAATGGTTACTCGACTCGTCAGCTCCCGGTAGCCGTCGAGGTCTGAGTCGTGCAATGGGGCTTCAAACCACGTAAAGCCCATGGCTTCGAGTTCTTGGGCAACGCGCAGGGCACCGTCGCGGTCGTAGTTGTTCTCGGCGTCGAGCATGAAGGCGACGTCGTTGCCGGGGTACTGCTTTCGGACGGCGCGGGCGAGTTCGAGGTCTAGCTCGGGGATGCACCAAGTGTGGAACTTGATGGCCTTGAAGCCTTGGGCGATGAACTCCTCGGCGTTTTTCAGATAGGATTCGACATCTTCAAAGAGCGGGGTGCTGGCGTAAGCGGGGATTTTGTCGCGCGCTCCGCCCAACAGGCGATAGAGCGGCAGTCCCGCCACTTTGCCCGCTAGGTCCCACAAGGCAATGTCGATGGCGGCCAGCGACTGGGGAGGCAGCGGAAAGACGCGCGGCCTGATCTCGTGCCAGATGTGCTCCCGCAAGAGCGGGTCTTTGCCCAGCAGGATGGGGGCTAGGTGACGGATGGATTCGGCGGTATAGCGCTCGAAGTCAAAGGAGGTCGCGTTCCAGACGCCGGCTACGCCCTCGACGCCCTCGTCCGTGTAGATGCGGACGAGTGTGTTGGTCGAGTATTGATCCGGCAGATCGTCCGACCAAGTGAAGCGATCGACTGGCGGGGCTACGGTGCGTATTTCGACTTTAGTGATTTGCATGGAATACCTTTCGTGGGAATAAATTTATAAGGCCAATTCGGACGCGGAGAAAGAGTAATCGCTATTCAAATGCGCGATGGCCGACACTTCGAGTTGTAGCGCAATCGCAACACGGCTGTTTCTCCCACACTACACCGCGTCGCCGAACAAAGAGCCATCGTTCAGAGTGTGGGATGATTTAAGTCGATTGGTCTGCATTTTGCATACGCCATGTAGCCAATTATCTTTGACCCGATACCAAAGGATACTCACATGTCCACACCACAATCCTCTCCCGAGCTGACTACCCGCGATGTTTTGCAGCAAATTGACCATCGCCTGAGTCTCATCGAGACGGATGTGCGCGAAAACAGTACCAAACTCGAGTCTAAGATCGATGCTCTTGAGGCCAAAACTGAGTCTAAGATCGATGCTCTTGAGGCCAAAACTGAATCTAAGATCGACGCTCTTGAGGCCAAGACCGAAGCCAAGATTGATGCTCTTGAGGCCAAGACCGAAGCCAAGATTGATGCTCTCAAGGCCGAATTTACAGACAGGATTGACGCTCTCGACCACAAAGTCGAAGGTAAACTCGATAGCCTCGATAACAAAATTGAAGTTGAAACACGCGAAATACGCCGCGACTTCAACGGCAAATTCAACTTAGTTATCGGTTTGGTCATCACCACTTGGCTGTCGATGATGGGGACGCTTTTCTTCAAATTGTAGATGTGCTCACGTGCTCTTCTGCACCAATCCCACCTTATCGCTCCACAAGCGCAAAATCCGCGCCGACTCGCGCAGCAAATGCACGTATAAGTATCCCGCCCGGCGTCTCTTTTCGAGCCGCTCCCCAACAGTGCCAAATGGGCGGTGTTCGTTTTGCGTATAAGGGCCGGAATAGCTATGCTTAAAAGCCGGGCGGTTAGCTCAGTTGGTCAGAGCGCCTGCCTTACAAGCAGGATGTCCCCAGTTCGAGTCTGGGATCGCCCACCACTCTAAAAGCCCCTGAGCAATCAGGGGCTTTATTTTTTTGGCGTTTGGCCCAAGCGATGATCTAACTTCTACAGGAGCTATACCCATGCCCAATCGCCCCAATATCCTCTTTCTCCTCAGTGATGAACACAGTTTCCGCTTCCTCTCGGCCCGCTCTCCGGAGCGCGGCGGCGAACCCTGCTGCACGCCGACGCTTGACCGCCTCATTCAGCAGGGCGTGCACTTTGAAACCGCCTATTGCCAGATGCCCCTGTGTACGCCCAGCCGCATGTCGATGCTGTCCGGCCGACACTCACATCGCTGCCCGGTCCTGTGGCCCGATACCCCGACCTTTGCTTCGCACCTAGGGCAGCACGGCTACGCCACAGCCGCCGTTGGCAAGATGCACCTGCAAGGCTCCCGTCAGTACGCCGGCTTTGGAGCCCGCCCCTATGGCGACTTTAACGCGCCCTCGCCGGGCCATCAGAAAGACCCTCTTTTTCTGCCTGGGGTCCAGGATCACATCTTTATGCCCTCCATCATCGAGGATGCCGGTCTCAGCGATATCCCCGAATCCTTGCTCCAGGAGCAGTTTGTTGTGCGCGAGGCCACGGCTTGGCTGCGCGAACACCGCCACGCCCATCCAGACCAGCCTTGGTTGATGTACACTTCGTTCGTCCACCCGCACTTTCCGATGAACGCACCCCGCCGCTTTTTCGAGCGTTACTACCCGGGAGGGGTCACCCCGCCGAAGGTGGGCCGCAACGGGGACGCCCAGAACCACCCCATGACCTTGGAAGCTCTGAGGTCGGATAACGGCGCGTCTCAGGGTCATCCCGCCGAAGAGATCACTGTAGAACAGACCCAGCGCGCCCGGGCGGCATACGCTGCCTGCGTAGATCAATTGGACGAGATCATAGGGGATTTTTTAGCAGTTCTGGAGCGCGACGGGCTGCTCGACAACACCGTCATCGTCTATACCTCGGACCACGGCGAATTGGCTGGGGAGCACGGCTTGTGGTGGAAGCAGACTTGGCACGAAGCTTCTGCGCGGGTGCCGCTGATCGTCTCCCTGCCGGAGCACCGCAGGGGTCAGCTTGCGCCGACTGAAATCACCGCGCCGGTGAGCCTAGCCGATATCTTTCCCACGCTCTGCGGCCTGACCGACGCGCCCCTGCTCGACGATCTGGACGGCATCGACTTGACGCCGGCGATGCGGGGCGATGTCTGCCCGGCTCTGGCAGCACGTCCCGGTGTCATCGTCGAGAACTTGGGCAAAGGATACCGCATGATCCGCTCGCCGCGCTACAAGTACATTGCCTTCCACACCTACGAGGATCTGGCCTTCGACCTGATCGACGATCCGGACGAGCAGCGCAATCTGGCTGGCCGCGCCGCAGGGGAGACGGCCGCCGAACTGGAGGAACTTAAGTCCGCGCTCTTCGAGGGCTTTGATTTTGCGGAAGCCATCGAGTCGACTAGGCGGGAAAGTGCGCAATATCGCAAGCAGTATCCGAGCCGAATAAAGCCCCGAACATCTAACCAGATCATGCGTGGAGACGGGATGTTGGTAGAAGCGGACCAGCCGCTCTACTATCCAGATGTGGTCAGCGAGGACCCGCGCCGGGACTTCAGTGACTGTCCGCAGCAGCGCAGAGCGTCCCGTCGCCGTCGATGAGTCTGACGGTCGGATAACAGAGGAACCTTTTGGGGGAATAGGAGATGGAACACTGCCAGCGGTTCTGGGCTATTTTATTCCAAGACCAGCATCTTGCGCACCCGAGCGGTTGCCCCGGCCTGAAGCCGGTACAAGTAAACCCCATTGGCGACGCGTGCGCCGCTATGGTCGCGGCCGTCCCAAGAAATCTGGTACGCACCGGCAGTTTGGATCTCGTCCACCAGTGTGTGCACCGGTTGGCCGAGGACGTTATAGATCACCAGCCGCACCGGGCCGGGGGCACTGACGCGGTAGGGGATCTGAGTGGAGCTGTTAAAGGGGTTTGGGTAGTTGGACTCTAGACTGCTGGCGACCGGCAAGGTGGCCTTGGCAGCTTCCCAATCGGATGGATCGGTCGAGAAGATCCGATACAGTCCCGTCTGGTCGGCAACCCACATGTCGGCTCCCTCCGGTCCGATGGCGATGCGCTGCGGATTAGTAAAGCCGACTGCAAAGGCTTCAATGTGGCCTTTGGGGCTTGCAATCCAAATGTTGTCCGCTGCGGCGTCTGCTACGTAGAGAGCGCTGCCGAGAGGTCCAGCGTTAGAGAACGCGATTCCCTGAAATTGACGCTCACTGACAGGTTCAGGCGGCACCAACGTGCGCCATTCTCCGTTGGCTTGGAGTTGGTATAGACCTGAAAGTCTTTGGTGGTTGAGATCGGTATCGGAGAGCGTCAGCAGACCGCCGTATTTTCCGGTCGGGTCGAACTTCAGGTCCATTGGGTCGATATCGCTTCTGTCGGCAGGTAGGGTACGGGGGGCGATCAGGTGGAGATTGAAGGACTCGTCTAGCCGATAGAAAGACTGGCCTTGCCCGATGTCTGCATCGTAGATATAGGCACCTGCTGGATAGTTTGGCTGGTCAATGAATTCAATGGACGCTTGGGTTGTGTTTTCATCGTAGATGTTGATGGCGTCGCGAAACTCGCCGTTCGGTTCTACGATTACGACACGGGTTTTGCGCTGTCCATCCGGGCCGGCGTTGATCGTCACGAACAGCTTGTTGTCGAATAGTCCGGTTTGATCGAAACGGACCGTCGGCACTGCGTTTACCAACTCGGCAGGGATGCGAGCGACTAGTTCCTCGCTGTCTGCCGAGAACCTCCAGAGTAATACTTCTCCATTATCGAACGCGGCGTTGCGGATGGTAGCACCCATGATCCCCGTGCCGTATTCGGGATTCGCGATAAGATCCATGGCGACCGGTTCCAACCACGACCACTTCTCGACAGCAAAACCGAGTGGGGCGGATATATCGACGGGTGGATCTGCGATGTCCCACAGCAGAATCGTGCCGTCCCCACCCGCACTAGCGATGGTTTGTCCATCGGGACTGAACGCAATGCTTGTTGTGACCCGAGACGTATGCCCTTTGAAGGCCTGCTTGTGTTCGCCCGTGTGCGCATCCCATAGCAGAATCGTGCCGTCTCCACCCACACTAGCGATGGTTTGTCCATCGGGACTAAATGCAATATAGGTCGCATAATGCTTTTTGAGGGTCTGCTTGTGTTCGCCCGTGTGCGCATCCCATAGCAGAATCGTGCCGTCCCCACCCGCACTAGCGATGGTTTGCGCATCCCACAGCCATACCGTGCCGTCCCCACCCAAATTAGCGATGGTTTGTCCATCGGGGCTAAACGCAACGTCATAGATCTGATCCGGCCCTTTAAGAGTTTGCTTGTGTTCGCCCGAGTGTGCATCCCACAGCCGCACCTGGTCCCTACTCGCACTGGCGATGGTTTGTCCATCGGGACTAAACGCAATATAGATCGCATAATGCTTTTTGAGGGTTTGCTTGTGTTCGCCCGAGTGTGCATCCCACAGCAGAATCGTGCTGTCCTGACTCGTACTAGCAATGGTTTGTCCATCGGGGCTAAACGCAACGTCATAGATCTGATCCGGCCCTTTAAGGGTTTGCTTGTGCTCTCCTGTGTGTGCATCCCACAGCCGCACCGTGTGGTCATAACTCGCACTGGCGATGGTTTGTCCATCGGGACTAAACGCAACGCTTTCGACCCAATGCGTATGTCCTTTGAGGGTTTGCTTGTGCTCTCCTGTGTGTGCATCCCACAGCCGCACCGTGCGGTCATGACTCGCACTAGCGATGGTTTGCCCATCGGGGCATGAACGCAACGTCAGAGACCCTCTTCATATGCCCATCCGTATGTCCTTTGAGGGTTTGCTTGTGCTCTCCTGTGTGTGCATCCCACAGCCGCACCGTGTGGTCTCTACGCTGTACCGGGCTGTCGCTACTCGCACTAGCGATAGTTTGTCCATCGGGACTAAACGCAACGCTTTCGACCGAACCCGTATGTCCTTTGAGGGTTTGCTTGTGCTCTCCTGTGTGTGCATCCCACAGCCGCACCGTGCCGTCGCTACTCGCGCTGGCGATGGTTTGTCCATCGGGACTAAACACAACGCTTTCGACCGAACCCGTATGCCCTTTGAGGGTTTGCTTGTGCTCTCCTGTGTGTGCATCCCACAGCCGCACCGTGTGGTCATGACTCGCACTGGCGATGGTTTGTCCATCGGGACTAAACGCAACGCTCCAGACCCCACTCGTATGCCCTTTGAGGGTTTGCTTGTGTTCGCCTGTGTGCACGCCCCACAGCAGAATCGTGCTGTTCTGACTCGTACTAGCAGCGATGGTTTGTCCATCCGGGCTAAATGCAACGTCAGAGACCCGATTCTGCCCTTCGAGGGTCTGCTTGTGATCACCTGTGTATGCATCCCACAGCCGTACGGGGTCGCTACTCGCACTAGCGATGATTTGCCCATCGGGACTGAACGCAACGTCAGAGACCCAAAAAGCATGCTCCGTGGGTAAGGCGACCTCTTGATGGGTTGCTGTATCGTAGAGCCAAATACCGATGCTACTCGCCACCGCGAGACGAGTGCCATCGGGAGAATACGCGATACTACCAGATAGAATCCCTTTGCCAAGGCGCATTTTGGCACCTTCGGGCAACCCCCATTGCGTATAGTCTTGGGCGAAGGTGTCGAGCGAAAATAGAGATAGCAGAATCAATGTGATGATTGTTTTCATTTTCAACTCTCCACACTCACATTAGCGGTTAGCGCCCAGCAGCAATCTTCCACTAACCACTACCAGAACGGAGCGTCTGTGTCAATGAGAAACTTCGTTGTGCGGGAAGCTCCGCCCCTAGCGCTCGCCTGCAAGAGAACGCGCTGGCCGCAGCCCGAAAAAAGCCGCCATGATTAGGCCGCTCGCAATCCGCGACGCGCAGGCCAAGCCAAAGACGGCCCCGTAGCCATAGTCGAGGATGAGTATGCCGCCGATGAGGCTGCCGAGGAAGTTCAGAAGCTGGAAGCCGCAGACGCGGAGACCTTGGATCCGCGCCCAGAAGCGCCGGGGTAGCACTTGGGTGGAAAAGTGCTGGTCGGACGGGTTGTCGATGACTTCGCCAATGCGCACGAGCAGGAACATGGGCACGGCCAACGGCAGGCTGATAAAGGCCCCCATGATCCCGAGGGCACTGCCGCCCATAATGCGGGATGGAAGGATGGTCAGGGTCGGTCCGAAGCGGCGCACTAGCGTCGGCGCGGCAAAGGTCGCTGGTAGGCCGGCGAGTTGGCTGAGGAAGAAGATCGCACCGATCGCAGCCGGCCCGACACCCAGTTCGGCTTCGAAGAACACGTTGAAGAACGGGTACGTCAGCCCCATGGAGAAGCCGCGCGTACCGCTCAAGGCGGCAATGGCGGCAAAGACGCGCCACGGCGAGGTCGTTGGCTCGTCCTCGTCCAGCGACCGGGTTGGCGCGGGTGCTCTTTCGCGGCGGGTTGGACCGGATGCGTACAACATCGGCACGACGGCGATGAGCGAACACGCCGCGCCGAAGAATAGCGCGTAGCGGAAGGGTTCCGGAACCTCGGTGGAAAGGCCGAGGAAGTAGCCCATGACCCCGGGCATGAAGCCGCCGATTAGGCTCAAGAGCATGCGGACGATTATTTGCAGAGCCGACCAGATAGCGAGGGCTTCGGCGCGCCGCGCTGGGTGGGCGTTGTCCGAGAGAAAGGGCACGTGGTTGACCCAGACGAAGGCCATGGCCACGCCTCCGACGAACGAGAATGCCAGCAGCGCACCCGGCGACGTGGTCAAGCACAGGCCCAACTGGGAGATGGCCAGCAGCAGGCCCGAGGCTATGAGGAAGGGCCGACGGCCGAGGCGGTCGCTCAGGATGCCGGTGGGTAGTGCTAATAGGCCAGTCGCCAGCGGTGCCATGCTGGCGACTTGGCCGATGAAATCCTCTTGGTAGCTGAGGCGTAGGAGATAGAGATTGTACAGCAGGGAAAAAAGCGCCATGCCGGCGTTGATCGAGGTGCCAAAAGCGAAAAACAGCCGGACATTGCGGTTGAATTCCCGCAGCCGAAAGCGGCTTAGGGCGTGGCCGATGGGCATCCGGCGTGGCGTTCTACAAACACCTCTACGGCCTTTTTCGCCGCTAGCTTGGAGGCATGGACTCGGTCGGCAAAGCTCAAGGCCATGCCGGTCTCAATGGTGAAAGCGGGCCCGTAGGTATGGGCCGCGAAATCGGCGAGGTTAAAGCCTTCGCCGCGCTGGGCTGCGTTGAGCCAGAAGACCCCGCGCGGCCCTCGGGTAAAAAACGATCCAGGCAAATAGTCGGCCGGGGGCAGGGCTGCGCCCGACGCAGCGACCGCGGCGATCATGGCGTCGGCCATGCGCTCCTCCCATTCTTGGTCGCTGGGAGTGCGCTGATGCCGCGCTGAAAACCAGAAGAAATCGCCGCCGTGCTCGTGGAGGTCCAGCGTCAAGCCGGGCTGGATGGCGGCCATTAGGTCGCGGGTACAGCGCGACTCGACGGGTGCCCAAGGAGTGTCGTGGAAGCGGTTGAGGTGGAGGACTTCGCCAGCGGGATCAATTACCAGCGTGTACGTGCGTTCGATGCCGGGATTGCTGGCGGGGAAGTAGAGCCGCCGCCCTTTGAGTGCTTCGATCCAGTCCCCGACTGGATGATTGTACAGGTTGCTCGTTGCGTAGCCGTACTCGCCGATGAGGGCGACTACGGTATCACCTTCGCCCCAGAGGACTTCGCCGCGCTTTTTGAGCAAGGGGGCGACGTCGTCGAGGCCACCGAGGTTGGGGGCTTCGTCTAGGCTCAGGCCGAGGGCGTAGGTGAGGCCGTTCATGCCGATGGGGTCGCGGCTGGGGATAGTGTAGAGCTGGTGCTCGGTCTCGATCTCGTCGATGAGGGCGTAGGCCGCGCTGACGCCAGCTTGTTCGGTGGCGTGGCTGCCGGCGCTGATGAAAATGGCCGGTGTTTTGTCGCCGCCGCTTTTAATCGAGACGATGGGTTGTCCGTCGGGCGCGCGGCCGAGGATCTGTGGGGTGTGGCCGTTGTCCTGGATGCAGGTGAGCAGGTCGGCGTAGCTGTCGAATGGCTGCATGGCGTTTAGGCACATAGGGAATGCGCCATTTCCATTTGCTCGCGGCGGAAGGGGACGTCGATCTGGCCGTCTTGGTTGATGGTCGCCATTTTGGTCCGCGCCTCCAGCCACAGTCGGTGCCACTCGGCTGGATCGCGCAACTCGCTGTCTGGATCGCGGCGGCTGCGGGCGACGAATCCGGGGAAGGCGATGCGCCCGGTGGGCTGATCGGTGGGATTGTAGCGCAAGTCAAAGCTCCAACGGACTTCGTCGCTGACGTTGGGATAGGAGCCGTGGACGGTCTGCTTGTGGACGCAGATGACGTCGCCGCGCTCGACGGGCAGGGGGATGGCTTGTTCGGCGGCGAAGAGCTTTTCGGGGACTTGGGTCGCACCGGCGAATTGGGGTGCGTTGTCCATGTAGTTGGAGCAGTGCGGCAGCAGCCCGCTTTTGTGCGAGCCGGGCGCGACCATCAGCGGCCCCTTCTCGATGGGCGTGTCTTGGAGGGAGAACCATATGGTCAGCATCTGCGTGTCGTCTGCTTCTTCGGTTACTACGCCGTGGTCTTGGTGCCATTGGGTGGCGCCGAGGACGGCGTTGCCGTATTGATTTTTGGGCAGATGATGCTCGGGCGGCTTGATGCGCACGTGCTGGACGGGATTGGAATAGATCTCCGGGCCAATCAGCGACTCGACGACGTCGAGCAGGTTCGGGTCGGTGAAGGCGCGGAAGACGGCCGGTCCGGCCCAGAAGGGGGTGTCGGACTGGACGTTTTGGAAGGGCAGTGAGAAGTCGAAGAACTGGCTGTGGATGCGGCCGGTTTCAACGCAGATTTGGATGTAGCGGTCGCCAAACTCGAGCTCTTCGTAGCGCGAGGCAATTTCGCCTTGAGCGTAGAGCTCGTCGGCTAAGGTGTCGAGGACCGTGGCGTATTCGTCGATGACTGGGTCGAGAGTGGTGACCGGATCGAGGACGCCTTTGACGACGACGTAGCCTTCGCTGGCAAAGTGGTCGAGTTGGCTGGGAGTGAGCGCAGGCATGGTTTTTCCTCCAAAGAGTGCGCAATTGGTGAGTGACGCGTGCGTTGTCTCTACAATAACAAGGGCAGCGTATAAGAGGCAAGCGCGGCAATCACTTGGGGCGAAGCCCTTTTAGGCTACCCCACGAAATGGGCGCGACATTCGTCTGTCCTGCCAGATAGATGCCGGAGCCGATGACGGCCTTCTGCTCCGAGTTGGCCACCGAGAAGCCCACCGCGTAACCGAGCTTCGGCGAACCGGTGTCCTCGTCTCCCTCGATGGTTGGGTCGTCGTAGTAATACTCCAAGAACTTCCGACCCTCGCGCCGCGCACCTTGGATCAGCTCCTCGGCGAACCGCACCCCGTTGATATCCGTCCTCGTCAGGTCTGTTTCCTTGCCTTCGCGGAACGGCTCGGTTGCGTGAAACAGGATGATGCCCTCGCCACTGACGACCCACAAGTAGATGGAGCCTGATTTCCAGTCCCCTCCTTCCACCCGGAAGGCGTTTCTGATCCCGGTGAGGGCGCTGTAGCCTTCGGACTCGACGGCTTCGCGGTACACCTTGGCCGCTTCCTCGACGAAGGTGATGAGTGTCTCGCGGTCCACGACCTGCGACGCGGTGACGGCGGGCTTAGGCAGATGATCTGCGATCTGGATTGGGACATGGGAGACGTCCTGCGACCAGCCGCCGACCAGCACGAATTGTCTTGCGGTGATCCCGGAGGTGTATTCGACCGCGTATGCCGTCTTCAGTCCCCCGTCGTAGTATTCGACGAAACCTCCGCCTCGGGCAGCGGCCGCGAGGAGTTCCTCGACGACCTTGGTTCCGCGTTCGTCCTCGACGCCGATCAGATTCTTGCTCTCCGCCGTGCGATCGTTCCCGTGGATGAACGGTTCCCCGCTCTTGAGGAAGATGATGAGGAACATCGATCCGGACTTCCAGCGGCCCTCCGTTCTCAGCCTATCCCTGAGCTTTGCTCCTTCGTTTATGTCCGTGATCGCCTCGATTTCCGCCTTCGCCCCTTCGACGAAGGCCTTGAGGGTTTCATTGTCCACGACTTGGTCGGCAGTCGTCTGGGCCTTGGCAGCCCCGCTCGCCAACATGACCAATGCCAGAACGGCAAGGGCCGGTGCTGCCTTGAGGTTAAGTCGCATCGCATTCTCCTTCATAGTGTAATGGGTTATTCAGTATCATCGCGCTGATCTCCCGCAGCGCTCCGTCGAGCGTGATGAGACCGCGATATGAATTTCGGATTCATAAAGTGAGAGCGTGCGGCTACCGCAGCAAGAGGAGTTTGCGCGTCAGGGTCTGGCCCTCCGTCTGTAGCCGGTACAGGTACACTCCGGTCGCCAGAGAGTAGCCCGCGTCGCTGCGGCCGTCCCAGTGCACCGCGTACAATCCGGCTGGGCGCGGGCCATATACCAGTTGTGCCACTTGCTGGCCGGCAAGGTTGTACACCGCCAGTTCCACGGTCGTGGGCTGCGGCAGAGCAAAGCGCAATGAGGTCTCGCTGTTGAAGGGATTGGGATAGTTCTGCTCCAGGGCGAACCTCGCGGGCAGAGTCTGGTCCCATTCTTCGCGCACCACAGTCTCCTGGTTTTCTGCGGTCGCGGGTGGCTGATAACCGGACAGCCCGTGGGTGTTGATAAAATCCCACAAATGCGATGTCGGTCGGACCTCCTGCTCGTTCAGGATCAGAGCATTGCGCAGCCGGCCCAAGTCTAGGTAAGCCGCAAAGGTCGCGGGCAACGGTACCCCCAGTTCCTCCAGGTCTAGGTCGCCTTTTTGGACCCGCTGGAAAATCTCGCTTTCCCATCGTTCTCCGCCCCCATCTTCTTCGAACAGGGCGGCCAATGTTTCCGTGGGGAAGGACTCGACCGGGCGCGCGGCAATCTCCGCCAACAAGGCCCGCTGTTTTGGCGTGACCACCTCAATGCGACCCACCATGATGCGGGTCAGCTCGACCGGGGCGGAAAATTCGAGTGGCAGAAAGTGGTCCGTCCACTCCTGCGGCACAGTGAAGAAGAGGCGCAGGCCCGGACTGTGGAAATAGGCCTCCTGCCAAGTGTCGAGCATGGCGTCGGCTTCGTCTGCAAAGAGCCCCTCGGCGACTAGGGCACGGTGCATGTCGGCGCGTAGCAGTTTTAGGTTGCTGGGCGAAAATTCGCTCTCGGCAAAGTGCGCAGGCACCCTGGCCAGCACATCCGCGGTCTCCCCGCTCATCTCCAAAGCACCGATGGTCAGGAAGGCGCAGCTACCATCGGTGCGGATATGGGCCAACCAGGAACTGCCGATGGTCGCTCCAGTCGGCTCACCTGAGGTCGGAAATGGCTGCCGACGGATATCCAGCCACTCCCCGTCCGCACTGCGGGAGACCCGCAGCATCGCGTCGAGGTGACCGATTCCTCGATAGAACAGGTATTTCTCACTTTCGCCGTTCGGCGTGGAAACAGAGGCCGCGCGCACCCGCCTGGGGGCAAGCCATACTTCTGCGTCTGTCTGGGGGAGGGTCGCCTCCACGCCGATGCGCAATCCCTGCCAGGTCAGGGAGCCCATAGTGCGCTCGTTGATGCCGCCAACGACGCGCCCACCACCCTGTTCTAGGACCAAACCCGGCGTTTCCGCCGTAGCTCGGGGATAGTACTCTGTCAACCATCCTCCTCTAAAGCTGGCTTTTACATCCATCTTGACTGGCCCTGTCGTGTCCTTGGGAGGATAGAAGTACATGACCGGGGTTTCCAAGCGCATGGTCACGTCCAGATGCAGACCGGGGATCCCCTTACCGAAAAAACCGACCGAACCGGGGGCCTTGCCCAAAAACGAAGGCGGCAGTTGAGTCGGCGAAACCAGCATATCTAGGGTGGTATGTACGAAATCTGGCACGGGCTCGTCGTCGGTATTTAGGCCGCTGATGGCTTGGCCGGATTCGTCCTGCAGGGACGTAAAGGTACCCCATTCGTGCACTACCATGGGAGGGGATTCTTGCGGATGTGCAGCGCGGAAGAAGAGTGCCACTATCAGGAGGGTGAGGGTCGGCTTCATGGCGAACCTCCTGGATGTGGAGGGGACTGACAATAGTGATAGTAATGTAATAATATGCTCTGTTTATCCAAACGCGGATGGCAGGAGGGCCGGTATTGGACGAACCAAGTGCAGGGCGCTGCGGCTCAACGACCAGTGGGTACGGTGGAACCTCACCCCCTAGGCAATTCCGGGAAGTAAGTCGCGTAGAAGCCGCGGTCCCGGGTGAGAAAGGTTTCGGCTTTAACAACCGCGTGGGCACCGACCAGAAAGTCGGTAATAATCCGATCCCTGGGTCCGCCGGACTGCCGATAGCACAACCAGCGCTGCCCGGCTTCGTACGCAATATCGATATCGATGGGGGAGAGCGTCGCACTGATCTCCCGCAGTGCTCCGTCGAGCATGGCCCGGTCATCAAACGCTGGAACGAGTTCTGCATAGACTATGTCACAGATGAGAATGGCCCCTCTGTCGTAGGCATTCCGCAGCAATTCCTTCGACCGGGGGCCGTGCTGATCGTCGGCGAGAAATACGTCTAGTAGGACACTCGTGTCGACGGCGGTGATCATCGCCCACGGATTTCTTCGATATAGTCGTCTGTACTTCCGCCCTTGTCTAGAATGGCGTACACGCGCTCCACCGGGTGCCTTGATGCGGTCCGTTTCTGAATGAGTAGGCCGTGCTCTGTTGGAGTGATCTCAACTTCGACGTCGGGATTCATTCCGAAGCGGTCTCGCAGTTGCTTGGGGATGGTGATTTGTCCTCGTTCAGATATTCGCATGTGACCTCAATATGAATTTCAGATTTATAAAATCGTACCAATCTATCACGGAAAGCGCAAGTCTTCCGCTTATGAGTCAGACTTTAGGACCGACCCGTTCTTGGCGCTATATTATGGCATTATCACGCGAAGCCATAACCTCGATTAGCGCCGTTCAGGCGCGGGAGAACGAAACATGAAACTGATTCTCGTAGGTTGCGAATACGCTGGCAAGACGACTTTGGCCAAGGCCATCGTCGGTTGGACCGAGCGCACCTTTGGCTCGTCGCGCACCTTTCACGATCACTTCAGCCTACCGTGCAATGAGTTCCCCGTAGAGGAACAGGAGCAACTGCTGGCCCTCAGCCCGCGGCTGAAGGAGATGTTCCAGCGCTACATGATGAACTACCACTTTCATCCCGCTTTCTACAGCGACCCGGACCACAACTTGGTGGGTTTCCACCTTGAAGAGGCCGTGTACGCGCCCCTGTACTACGGCTACGGGGGCCGAGGTGAATACGGCGACCGCGCCGCACTGGCTCGGTCGTTCGACGAGGAGATTATGCAGCACGCGCCCGATACGGTGCTCGTGCTGCTGCGGGCGCGGCCCGAGGTCATTGCCCAGCGCATGCGCGAGCAGCCGCACGAGCGGCCAGTGGTGCAGGAAAAGGACATCGAGCACGTGTTGCAGCGCTTTGAGGAGGAATTCCGCGATTCGCTGATCCGCAAGAAATTTGCCCTCGACACGTCGGACGCCACAGTGGAGCAGACCTTGGCGGAGTTCGCAGGGGCAATCAAGGAGTACCTGAGCGAAACCGACCGCTTGCGCCTTTTGGCTCACCAGAACTGGCCGAGCTAGGCCATGATGCAGCCCTTTCTCGATTGGTATGGCATATGGGCCGGCCAAGCTGGCATCGAAGGCGGCCAAGCTTGGGTGCAAGACCCGCCGGTCGGCGTGCGGTTGGCCGTGCAGGAGGCGAGTAAATCTCCGGTCTTCATTGCGCCGGAGCACCCTTGGGAAGCGGGTGGCTTGACGCCGCAAGCTGTGGTCTGCGATGACGGCGTGCTGAAGATGTGGTACATCACCCGCGGCGTTGGCGATGACCAACCTCCCTTCATTGCGTACGCCGAGAGTGCGGACGGCTTTTGTTGGGAGCGACCGGCCCTGCATTTGCAAGAGCACGACGGGAGCACGGCCAACAACCTGCTCTTCCGCTTCGGCGACTTTGGGCTGCAATCCGTGTTTGTGGATCCCGTGGCCCCGCCGGAGGCTCGCTACAAGGCCATGGCGCGCGATTCTATTACCTATCACGAGGGCGCGCCAGTGCCCGCGATGACGCGGGAGCGCAAGTGGGCCATTCGCCGCGCCATGCAAGAGGCCGGCTACACGCCAGAGCAGCGGGCCGCGGCGCTGTATTTCGTCGGCTTGCTCAAAGGCGCGGTGTCGCCCGATGGCAAGCAGTGGACCTTCTTGGACGAGCCGCTTTTGAACGTGGGCCGCACCGGACTCGACAGCCACAACATCGCCGCGTACGACGCGGAAGCTGGTCAATACGTGGCCTATTTGCGCGGCCATCAAGACCGCCGCCGCATCGTGCGCCGCACCGAGGGTGCGGAGTTTGGGAATTGGTCGCCGCCGCGTCCGGTATTCGGTGCGGATCCGCAAGATCCCATAGACGATGACGTGTACGCGTCGGGCTATTGCCGCTATCCCCACGGCGGCTTCCACCTGATGTTTCCAGCGATGTACCACCGCTGGACGGCCACGGTAGATGTGCAATTGGCGACTAGCCGCGATGGCTTGCTGTGGAGCCGGCCAGAGCGCAAGCCCATCATCTCCTCTGAGCCGGAAGGGTACGGCATGGTGTTTGCCTTCCCGGAAGTGGTCCCGCTCGATTCGGAGACGTGGGGCGCGATGTTCATTGGGCAGTACGACTTGCACGACTGGGGAGAGCGGTACGACCCAGGCCGCTCTGCGGAATGGCGGTGGGCCACTTGGAAGCGGGATCGGCTGGTAGCCCTTGAAGCGCCGGTGGAGGGGCGCGTAACGCTGGTTGAACGCGAGTGCGAGGGCCGCGAGTTGACGCTCAATTTTCAGACGCAAAAGGAAGGCGGTTGGATCAAGGCCGAACTGGTCGAGCCGCCTGCTTCGCCTGCTTCGCCGGTGCGGGCTATAGAGGGCTTTGGGTTAGAGGAGGCGGACGTGCTGGCTGGCGACGAGTTGGCTAGGGTGGCGACGTGGCGGGGGAGCAGCGATTTGTCGGCCTTGCGCGGCAGGCAGGTGGCCATTCGCCTGCACATGGGTCGGGCGAAGGTGTTTGCGGTGGGGATATAGCAACCCTAAATGACTTGAACGATTCTAGATGCGGATCGTTTTGTTTCTACTATTCTGCGTCTATCTGCGTCTATCTGCGTCTATCTGCGGATTATCTTGTGCATTCCTCTCCGACCTCAGACGAGAGATTTGCGCCTTTGCCACTTTTGTATATCCTTATTGTATATCCAATTTAAATTGAAGCGAGGTCATAGTATGGCGACGGCCCACACGAAAGTTTTTATGAGC
Organism: Candidatus Latescibacterota bacterium; assembly: GCA_965116455.1. Lineage (GTDB taxonomy): Bacteria > Latescibacterota > UBA2968 > UBA8231 > UBA8231. Next base: position 623,367 of record OZ220690.1, read on the forward strand.
AACAAGAGCCAAGCGGTGCGGCTGCCCAAGGCCGTTGAACTGCCGGAATCAGTGCGCGAGGTCGATATCGTCGCGATAGGTTCAAAGCGCGTTATCACACCGGCTGGCGAGAGTTGGGATGAGTGGTTCAACGGCCCCGGTGTTTCAGATGATTTCATGTCGGTAAGAGAACAGCCGGCCGATGCACGGCGGGAAAAACTGTGATGCTGAGGTATCTGCTAGATACCAATGTGGTAATTTATGCCATCAAGAATCGCCCCCAATCGCTGCGGCAAAAATTCAATCGGTCGCAAGGTCAGATGGCGATTTCTTCCGTAACTTGGGGCGAACTTGTCTATGGTGTTGAACGCTCCGCCCAGCCCGAGCGCAATCTGGCGGATATTGAATCGCTGGGCACTAGGCTTGAGATCGTGCCGTTTGATCAAGTTGCAGCCAGCCATTTTGGTCGAATCCGTGCGGAACTGTATCGCATTGGTGCTCCGATTGGCCCCTATGATATGATGATCGCGGGTCAGGCGCGTGCGTCCGGGCTGGTTTTGGTGAGCAATAATGTAAAAGAGTTTGAAAAAGTTCCGGGGCTCATGCTGGAAAACTGGGTCCGCTGATTGGAAGCGGTCTAGCCGCCTCGTCCAGCAGACCCCGCTTGCTGAGGAATAAGTATGTCGCAACTCGAACACATTGAAGCTATTGAAAGACGGCTCTGGAGCGCGGCCGATACGCTGCGGGCCAACTCCAGTCACGCTAGCAATGAGTACTTTTTGCCGGTGATGGGACTGGTTTTTCTACGCCACGCCTACAGCCGCTATTTGGCAGTCAAGGACGACATAGAAGCCAACTTACCTACTCGCGGCGGCGTGAAACGGGCGCTGACCAAGGAGGATTTTTCCCAACAGAGCGCTATCTTCCTGCGGCCCGAGGCACAGTTCGACTACCTCGTCGCGCTGCCCGACGGCGCGGACCGGGCCAGAGCGATTATCGCGGCTATGGAGTCCATTGAGGCGGACTACGACAGCTTGCGCGGCGTCCTGCCCAAGAGCGAATACCGAGAATTGGAGAGTGCTGTCCTCGGCCAACTCCTGCGCACGCTCAACCCGGACGAGTTGAAGCAGGTCTCTGGCGATGTCTTCGGCCGCATCTACGAGTACTTCCTGACGCAGTTCGCCGATCAGAAGGCTCACGACGGCGGGGAGTTCTTTACGCCAGTGTCGCTGGTGTCGCTGATTGCCCATGTGCTCAATCCGCAGCGCGGCACTGTGCTGGATCCGGCGTGCGGCTCTGGTGGCATGTTCGTGCAGAGCGCTCGCACTGTGGAGGAGCACGGTCAAAGCCCCACCGAGCGACTCACTTTTCGTGGATTGGAGAAAAACTCCACCACTATCCACCTCGCCAAGATGAACCTCGCCGTCCACGGCCTCGAAGGCGACATCCAGCAGGCCATCACGTACTACGAGGACCCGCACGAACTGGTGGGGCAGGCCGACTACGTCATGGCCAATCCGCCCTTCAATGTGGATGAGATTGACGCCGACAAGGTGAAGGTTGATCCGCGCTTGCCGTTTGGTCTGCCTGGTGTCAACAAGCAGGGCAAAGTCAGTAACGGCAATTACGTCTGGATTAGCTATTTCTACAGCTATCTGAACGAGCGGGGGCGGGCTGGCTTTGTGATGTCGTCGCAGGCGTCTAGTGCGGGTGGCGGCGAGGCGCAGGTGCGACGGAAGTTAGTGGAGAGCGGCGATGTGGACGCGATGATCGCCATCCGCAGCAACTTTTTTTATACCCGCACCGTGCCGTGTGAGCTGTGGTTTTTCAATCGCGCCAAGCCCGAGGCGCACCGCGACAAGGTGCTGATGATCGACGCGCGCAACGTGTATCGCCAAGTGACGCGCAAGATCTGCGACTTTAGCCCCGAACAGCAGCAGAATTTGCTGGCTATCGTCTGGCTCTATCGGGGCGAGAGCGAGCGTTTTGTCGAGTTGGTGTCGCGATATTGTGACCGCGTCCTCGACGAGGGGAAGGGGTGTTTCAGCGCCGAGGATGAAGAGGGACTGCCGAATTTTCTAGCCAGACTTAACAGCCTACGGGATGCGCTGGTTCCTTTTCTCGATACGCTGGATGCAGAAGGTGCCCATGCTGAGGCGTCCGAGGAATTGACGAGAGCACTGCGCGACTTTGAGGCTGATGGGGAGGCTTTGCAAAAGGCTGTCGTTGCGCGACGGGAGGCTTGGGCCGGGCAGGAAATTGACAGCGGCACGATGAAAACAAGGGTTGACGACCTCGCTTCGCTGGCCGAGAGCAGCCGCGATCTTACCGGACAGGCTGACCAACTGTACAAGCTGGCTACCCGACTTATCGAGATTTGCGAGGAAGAGTGCGATGCTAAGGCCAGCGTCGTTTATGACGCTCGTGGCGTCACTCGCGCTCGCAGGGTCGCCGACGAGGCTCGCCAGCGAGCCGTTGAGCAACTCAAGCAGGTGCGCTACTTCTATCAGCAAGCCCACTGGCTCACTGAGCGCTTTCCAGACGCTGAACTGCGCGATGTGGAGGGGCTGGTTAAGCTGGTGGATCGCGCCGAGATTGAGGCTAATGACTGGAGTCTGACGCCGGGTCGCTATGTGGGGGTCGCGCCTGAAGAGGAGGACGAGGATTTCGACTTTAGGGAGGCTCTGCGCGAGATTCACGAGGAACTGGACGAACTCAATGAAGAGGCGGTGACGTTGGCGGCGACGATTAAGGAGAACTTTGAGGAGTTGGGGATATGACGAAGAATCGAGCTGGTGCCGAGGATTCTGGCCGGAAGTCCATTGGCCGGCAGCGAAAAGGGGCGTCGTTTCCCGGGCCCGCAAGAAAGGGCGAGTTGCCCGCCGACTATACTGTCCTGCTCGGGCAGATCAAGGAACGCATCTGCTCGGAGCGGTTGCGCGTAGTATCGGCTGCCAACGAGGCGATGGTGTTGCTGTACTGGGATGTCGGCAAGGCGATCCTTGGTCGCCAAGAGCAGGAAGGCTGGGGGGCCAAAACTATCGACCGGCTTTCGCACGACCTGCGGGAGGCGTTCCCGGACCTGCGGGGTTTCTCTCCGCGCAACCTCAGGTACATGCGTACTTTCGCCTCCGTTTGGCCCGACCGCGAAATTGTGCAGCAGGTTGCTGCCCAAATTCCGTGGTTCCACAATTGCGTCCTTCTCGACAAGGTGTCCGATCATCGGACCCGCCTGTGGTACGCCAAAAAGGCCCGCGAAGAAGGCTGGAGCCGAAGCGTTCTAATGGCACAGATCGAGACCAAGCTACACGAGCGCGAGGGCAGGGCTGTCACCAATTTCCCACAGACGCTGCCACCGGCCGATTCCGACATGGCGACCCAAGTGTTCAAGGACCCGTATCTGTTCGATTTTCTCGGCACGGCGGCACCGAGGGCGGAACGGGAGTTGGAACAGGCTCTCGTGGATCATATACAGCATTTCTTGCTGGAGATGGGGTCGGGATTCGCCTTCGTTGGTCGGCAGGTGCTCTTGGAAGTCGGTGATCGGGATTTCTACGCGGATTTGCTATTTTACCACCTCAAGCTCCGTCGCTTCGTCGTCGTGGAACTCAAGGCCGTGCCGTTCGATCCGGCCTTTGTCGGCCAGATGAACCTGTATTTGTCTGCCGTGGATGATCTCATGCGCCACCCGGACGACGCGCCGACCATTGGGCTGCTGCTGTGCAAGGGTAAGGATCGGACGGTGGTCGAATATGCCCTGCGCGGTTTTGAGAAGCCGATGGGCGTCGCGCAGTGGGAGACCACGCTGGTTGATTCGTTGCCGGATGATCTCAAAGGTAGTCTGCCTACTGTTGAAGAGATAGAAGCTGAGTTGTCGGAGTGGGAAAATGGGGAATGAACGCCGACCGGAAAATTATTATCATCGCCGGACCCAATGACATGGGAAAACAACGTAAGGAAGAAAATCCGTGACTGAACGAAACCGAGATACCCCTATCTCACAACATGACGATAAGGAAACGCAGGATATTCTTAACGCGCTACATCGTGCCGCCAGACGAGCCCACTTGATCGCGTATCAGGCTGGGACTGGTGTTATCGTGATGCGCGATGGTGAGGTAGTGGAGATTGAGCCAGACCCGGAAATGTACGAGGGACTAGAATAAGATTTTGAGGAGTCGAGGCTATGAGTATTGCGATGCGGAAGCTTGCCGATATATCCTCCATGCAGACCGGCAAGCTTAATTCTAACGCTGCCGTGCCCAACGGCATTTTCCCCTTTTTTACATGTGCCCAAGAAACTTACAGAATCAACAAGGCTGCGTTCAATACTGAAGCCGTTTTGCTTGGCGGGAATAACGCAAATGGAGTCTTTCCACTGAAATACTACAACGGCGAATTCAATGCCTATCAAAGAACCTACATTATTGAAACGCTTGACCGTAATGTGCTTGACACTCGTTATCTGTTCTATGCGCTTCAACCAGCACTTTCTAAGTTTCAGGCGGCTTCAATCGGTGCTGCAACACAGTATCTCACTAAATCTATCTTAGATAATTTCAAGATTGGTGTGCCAGATTTAGATGTTCAGAAGAGAATTGTCAATCTGCTGTCATCCTATGACGATCTGATCGAGAACAATCGGCGGCGAATTCAGTTGCTGGAGCAGGCAGCGCGGCTACTCTACCGCGAGTGGTTCGTCCACTTCCGCTTCCCCGGCCACGAACACCTCAATATCATCGGCGGCCTCCCCGAGGGTTGGGAAGATCACAAACTAGGCGACTTGATAACCAAGATTAAGCGACCCAGAAAAGTAAGGAAGGAAGATTATCTAGAAAAAGGATCAATTCCTTGCGTTGATCAGTCTCAAAGTTTTGTTGGTGGATATACAGAAGAGGCGGAAACGGAAATAACCTCTCCGCTTCCGCTTGTGGTATTCGGGGACCACACAAGGGTGCTAAAATTCATCGATTTCCCTTTCGCGTGTGGTGCTGACGGGACTCAGTTGCTTTATCCAAAGGATGATCGGTTGAGCATTCAGTATTTTTATTTTGCAGTCGACAACATAGACCTTTCAAACTATTTCTATGCTAGGCATTTCAAATTCCTGAAGGATCAGAAGATTTTTGTGCCAAGTGCGAATCTAATGGCTGAATTCACTGACTTTGCAAAAAACAACCTAAAACAGATTTCAGTGCTGAGGGAAGCCAATCACAATCTCGCTCGTGTACGCGACCTCCTCCTGCCTCGCCTAATGAACGGCGAGATAACAATATGAACCCCCAATCCCTCTCCGACCTCATCGCCCTCGGCGAAGGCTTCACCACCGAGTTCAAGCGGGCCATGCCTTCCGACCTCGGACGGGAGATATGCGCCTTCGCCAATGCTACCGGCGGAGTGATCATGCTCGGGGTCTCGGATGCCGGGGAGATCGTTGGTGTAGCCGACCACAATCAGCTAAAGTCGAGGGTGCAAAGCACTGCACGGTCGGCGGATCCGCCGATTTCGGTGGAGGTCGAGAGCGTCGGTGAGGTCTTGTGCGTGGTCGTGCCGCCGCAGGAACGCAAGCCCTACTCGTTTGGCGGACGATTCTTCATACGCGACGGGGCGAATAGTCAGCAGATGTCGAATGAGGAAGTGGAAAACCTGTTCTACGCGGTTGGGCGTCTTCATTTTGACAAAAAGCCCTGTGAGATTTTCTCCATGGAAAGCGACCTTGATGACGAGACTTGGGCGCGGTTTAGTGAACGCGCCAAAATTCCAGCGGCCATGGAGCGGCTCGTGGCCCTCCGCAACCTCGGCCTAGTCGATGTACAAGACTGCATGACCTACGCCGGAGCATGGCTTCTGGCACGAGACATTCGGAGGTTCACGACCACTGCCCACGTGTCCTGTGCCCTGTTCATGGGGACCGAGAAGGTGAGGATTCTCGATCGGCGGGACTTCCACAGCGACATTCCAACGATGATTGACGAAGTGGTGGCTTGGATTCTCACCAAAATCAATGTCGAGTACATCATCAGGCACGTGAGACGGCAGGAACGGCCGGAGTTGCCCGAAGAGGCCCTGCGGGAAGCAGTGGCGAATGCCGTTGCCCACCGCGACTACCGCTCGACCGCGAACGTCCAGATTTACGTCTTCAAGGACCGGATCGAAATCGTCAGTCCGGGCGGGTTGCCCGCAGGGATGGAGGAAGCGGATCTGGGCACTAAGAGCGTCCCGCGCAATCCGCTGCTGTTCAGCATGTTGTACCGCATGGACGTGGTGGAGAATATCGGCTCGGGCATCCGGCGCATTCGGGAGCTTTGCCGAGAGCACGAGGTGGCGGAGCCAGTGATCGACGTGTCTGAGCACTGGGTGACGACGACCTTTCTCAGGCCGACCGCAGAAGTCGGAGATCCTATCGAGACTAAGGAGGGGGTGAGGCAGTATCAGCCAGAGTCGCAGCCAGAGTCGCAGCCAGAGTCGCAGCCAGAGTCGTTGGAACAGCGTGTGCTTACTCAGCTACAAAAAAGCCCCATGACGAAATCAGATATAGTCAAGGGCTTAGAGCAAAAAGCTGTTTCCGGCCAACTCAACAAGGTTATCCGCGCCTTACTGAGCGACGGAGCTATCGAATACACGATTCCAGAAAAGCCGAATAGCCGCCTTCAGCAGTATCGGCTGACGGACAAAGGCCAAGCGTTGCGAGACCGCTTGACGCACACCCCATGACCCCTGCGCCCTACACCGAAGACACCCTCGTCCAGCAGACCACCGCCGATTACTTAGAGCAACCACTCGGCTGGGAATCCATCTACGCCCATAATGCCGAGGACTTCGGCCCGAATAGCCTGCTGGGCCGCGCCTCAGACCGCGAGGTAGTGCTGACGCGCTATCTGTCCGCCGCGCTACGCCTGCTAAATCCGAGCCTGCCGGACGCTGCTTATGACGACGCCGTGCAGCAGATTACCGCCACCGCCGCTTCGCAGACCCTCGTCGCCGCCAACCGCGAACAGTACAACCTGCTGCGCGACGGTGTGATGGTCACCTTCCACAACGACAAGGGCGAGCGGGTGCGGCAGCGGTTGAAGGTCTTTGACTTTGAGAAACCGGAGAACAACCACTTCCTCTGCGTGCGCGAGCTGTGGGTGCGCGGCGACCTCTACCGACGGCGAGCCGACATCATAGGCTTTGTCAACGGCCTGCCCTTGCTGTTCATCGAGTGCAAGAACATCCATCGCAATCTCAAGGCCGCTTTCGAGCAAAATTTCTCGGATTACAAGACCACCATTCCCCATCTCTTCCACCACAACGCAATAGTGATGTTCGGCAACGGCGAACAGGCGAAGATCGGCTCCATCACCAGCCGATGGGAGCATTTCCACGAGTGGAAGCGGCTGGCGGAAGAGGAGCCGGGCGTCGTGGATATGGAGACGCTGCTCAAGGGCGTCTGCGACAAGCACAACTTCATGGATCTCGTGGAGAACTTCGTCCTCTTCGACGACTCGTTCGGCGAGACGAGGAAAATCCTCGCCCGTAATCACCAGTTTTTAGGCGTGAACCGCGCCGTCGATGCCGTGCGCAAGCGCAAAACGCGGGCTGGCAAACTCGGTGTCTTCTGGCACACGCAGGGCGCGGGCAAGAGTTACTCTATGGTGATCTTCACCCGCAAGGTGCATCGCAAGCTAGGCGGCAATTTCACTTTTCTAGTGCTGACCGACCGCGACGACCTCGACAGCCAAATCTACAAGACCTTCGCTGGCTGCGACGTGGTAAATCACGACCGCGACCCCTGCCGGGCATCCGACGGACGACATCTGAGCCGACTCCTAGCCGAGCACAAGGCATACGTCTTTTCGCTGATCCAGAAGTTCAATGTGAATCCTAGCGCGGCGTACACCCAGCGCGACGACATCATCGTCATCACCGACGAAGCGCACCGCTCACAGTACGGCACGCTGGCGATCAACATGCGCAACGCCCTGCCCAACGCCAGCTATATCGGCTTCACTGGTACGCCGCTGTTCAAGGACGACGAACTCACGCGGCGGGTCTTTGGCGAGTACGTCTCCACCTATGACTTCCAGCGCGCCGTAGAAGACGAAGCCACTGTGCCGCTCTACTACGACGCCCGAGGCGACAAACTGAACGTGGCCGTCGGCGACCTGAACGAGCGCATTGCCGCGAAGTTAGAGGAATTTGAAATCGACGATATCGACGTGCAGCAGCGCTTGGAGCGGGCACTGGCTCAAGACTACCACGTCATCACCGCTGACCAGCGGCTCGATCAGATTGCGCGGGATTTTGTGCGGCATTATTCGACTGCTTGGGAGACCGGCAAGGCCATGCTGGTCTGCATCGACAAGATCACCTGCGTACGGATGCACCGGCTGATTGAGTTCTACTGGAACGAGTACGCCAATGAGCTGGAAGAGGGGCTTGCGCGGATGCAGGACGAACAGACCGAAAAGCAGGTCGCGTGGATGCGCGAGACGCGTATGGCCGTTGTGGTGAGCGAGGAACAGGGCGAGGTGGGGAAGTTCGACAAGTGGGACTTAGACATTGTACCCCACCGTCGGCTCATCAAGGAGGGCATGGAACTGCCCGCGTCCATGCGCGACAAGCCAGAGTTTCGCAACAAGCAGCGGATGGACTTGGACGATGCGTTCAAGGAGCCAGAGCACCCGTTCCGCATCGCCATTGTCTGCGCCATGTGGCTGACCGGCTTTGACGTGCCCTGCCTCTCCACGCTCTACCTCGACAAGCCGCTCAAGGCGCATACGCTGATGCAGGCCATTGCCCGCGCCAACCGAGTAAACGAGGGCAAGAATAACGGGCTGATCGTGGATTACTGCGGCATCCTCAAGCACCTGCGCCAAGCACTGGCGACATTTGCTGGCGCGGAACCGAGCGGTGAAGACCGCGAGATTGATCCCGCCAAGCCGGAAGAGGACCTACTTGCCGACTTGGCCGAGGCGATTGCGCTGGTGCGCGATTTTCTCGCTAAGGGCGGTGCGCCGCTCGACGACGTCATCGGCAAAACCGGGTTTGAGCGCAACGCCGCCATTGTCTCTTGCAAGGAGGTCGCCAACGAGAACGACGAGACCCGCCAGCGCTTTGAGGTGATGTGCCGCGAGGTGTTCAGGAAGTTCAAGGCGTGTATCAATGCTCCCGGCGTCAACGACTACCGCATGGACCGGGACGCTATTGACATCATTTACAAGAGTCTCCAGCGGGACCGGGAGCAGGCCGACATCAGCGACATTCTTCGCACGCTAAGCAAGGTGGTGAGTGAAGTGGTCGAGGTGCAGTCAGGCACGACGGTTGCTCAGTCCCTCTACGACATCAGCCGAATTGACTTCGAGCGGCTCAAGCAGGAGTTCAAGCGCAGGACCGTTCGTCAGCGTACCGACGTGCAGCGGCTCAAGAGTTCCGTGGAGGAGAAGCTCCAGCGCATGTTGGAGAGGAACCCGTTGCGCACGGATTTCCAGCGGCGCTACGAGGATATCGTCGCGGCCTACAATCGCGAGAAGGATCGACCGACCATTGAACAGACCTTTGAGGAGTTACTCGACTTGGTTCAGGGACTGGATCAGGAGGAAAGCCGGGCAGCCCGCGAGGGTTTGGACGAAGAATCGCTGGCGGTCTTCGACCTGTTGAGGAAACCGAACCTGAGCGCACCGGAGCGCGAGCGGATTAAGCAAGTGGCTGTCGAACTTCTGAAAACGCTCAAGGCCGGGAAGCTCCGCGTGAATCAATGGCGCGACAAAGAGGCAACCCGAGATGCCGTTCGTGTTGCAATTCGCAATTTCCTATGGAGCGACGAGACCGGCTTGCCGTCAGACGATTACTCGGATGCCGAAGTTGGAACCAAGACGGACGATGTATTCCGGCATGTGTTCCGCGTCTATCCAACAGTACCGTCGCCGTATTACGAAAGCGCGGCGTGAATTAGCTCCTCTGATTCTCCAAAACTCAGTCCAGCGCCACAAGATAACGGCACAGCGTCTTCCCGCGCTCTGAAAGGGCGTCGTACAGAGCGCGGGGCATTTCTCCATCTCCGTGAGGCCGGCGAAACCAGGGCGCGTAATAGCCGACGCTCGTCATAATGCGCACGTCTTCGGAGGTGTTGGGTGTGCCGCCGTGCCAGCAGCGCACGTCCCGGATGAGGGCCGAGCGGGCCGGGGCACAGGCGATAGAATTTTTCATCCAAGCGGGTTCGCCTTCGAGGCTGGGGATGGGATGGCGCGAGCGGTGGGTGCCGCGGATGAAGCGCGTGGCTCCGTTTTCCGCGCTAAAATCGATCATGGGAAAGTTGACCACGACAAAGGGCGTGGGCAGGTCCATGATGGTGACGCGCTGTTCGGGATCGTTGATCACGTCGGACATGTCGCGGTGCAGAGGCTGGATTTTTGCGCCGGGCAGGGAGTAGTCGCCGCCTGCTCCGCTGCACGTAAACTGATCGCTGGCAAAAATGGCTTCGACGATGGGCAAAATGGTCGGCAAGTCCACGAGCATGGCCCATTCGGGATGGTGGATCTGCGAGCCAAAGGAATAGCGCGCAAAACCCCGGTTGGCATCCTCTAGTGGGATGGCGGCGGTCTGTTCGGCAACGACGCGGTGTGCGCCTTCTGTGAGATAGGCGAATTGTTCGTCATTCAGCGCGTCGGTGACTACGGCAAAACCGTCGCGGTGAAAGAGGGCGGCGGCGCGGTCGATTGCGTCTGGGGAAACAGGTTCGAGGGCGAGCATGGTATCTCCTGTGTTGTGGGGCGGGGGTAAATATGCTATTTAGCTCTGTGCTGTGCGAACCGCTGTAGGAATCCTACAGCATTTACAAGAGGATCCGCAGATGGACGCAGATGGACGCAGATGGACGCAGGTGGACGCAGATGGACGCAGATGGACGCAGATGGACGCAGAATAGGATGTCAAGACGATCCACAACTTGAATCGTTCAAATGTCAAGGGAGAAAGAAATGGGAAATCGTCCGCAAGTACTCATCGCCTGTAGCGAGCGGGTGCGCCATGGTTACCTGCCACCAGAGGAACTGGCGCGCCTAGAGCAGGTTGCCGATTGGGCGTGGTTTGCCTGCGAGGGCGGCAATATTTATCAGGCCAGCGAAGACGCCGAGGCCATTGCGCAGTTGGTAAAAGAATTGGATGGAGTAGATGCGCTGGTCGTCTGCCACGGCGCGCCGAGGGTTAATGCAGCGGTCTTGGAAGCCGCCCCCCGGCTGGGTTTCATTGGCGAACTAGAAGGCGACCGCTTTGCTACGCGGATCGACTTAGATGCGGCGTGGGCTCGGGGCATCCGAACTGTGGATACGACCAATGGCTCGTCCTATCCGGTGGCCGAGTGGGCCTTGGCGCTGACGCTGATTGCCATGCGCAATGCCGGTGCGCTCTTCCGCCGCATCCTCGATAGGAATACCCAAGACCGGTCCACCATGCAGCCGATGGCTGGAATGCTCACGGGCAAGCGGGTGGGGCTGATCGGCGGTGGCCACATGGGGCGGCGGCTGATGAAGCTGTTGCGGCCCTTTGAGGTCGAGCTGTGGGTGCACGATCCGTACTTGTCGCAGGAGCTGTCCGAGGCGTTGGGCTTTTTGCTAACGTCGCTGGACAACGTGCTGTCGCAGTGCGATGCGATTATCTGCGTTGCGCCGCTGACGCCGCAGACCGAAGGCATGATTGGCCAGCGCGAGTTGGAGCTCATTCCGTCGGGAGCGGTTTTGGTGAACGTGTCGCGTGGGCCGATCTTCGATTCTGCGGCCCTGATCGAGCGCCTCAAGCGCGGCGACATTGCTGCGGGCTTTGATGTCTTCGACCCGGAGCCGATCCCGGATGACAGCGAGATTATCGACCTGCCCAATGTGTTTTTGACCCCGCACTTTTCCGGGCGCGTGGGCGACGAATACCCGCATTTTTTCCGCCTCATGGTCGATGAATTAGATCGCTTTTTCGCCGGCCACCAGACCTATTTTGACCTGACGCCGCGCGCGCAGGCGAATCGGCGCGGGGATCAGCCGGGATAGGAGGTTTTATGGGACATCCCAACGTACTCTACATCTTCACCGATCAGCAGCGCGTGGACACGTTGCGCTGCTACGGCAACGAGCAGATCGAGACTCCGGCGCTCGACGGGCTGGCTGCCGACGGTTTTGTCTTTGAAAACGCCTATGTGAGTCAGCCGGTGTGCAGCCCGGCGCGGGCCACTATGCTGACCGGGTTGTGGCCGCACACTGCTGGCGTGCCCGCGTGCAATGTGCCGTTGCGCGCCGAGGTGCCGACTTTTGCCGAGCTGCTGCCGCCGGAATACCAGACGGCCTTTATGGGCAAATGGCACTTGGGGGATGAGATTTTTCCCCAGCACGGGTTTGAAACGTGGGTCGGCAGCGAAGACTCGTATCGGCGTTGCTATTCCACACCGGAGCGGCTGGACGTGCTCAGCCCGTATCACCACTTCTTGGTCGAGCGGGGGTTTGCGCCCGATGCGGAAAACCTCGGCCAGCGCGTGTTCTCGCGCCACGCCGAGGCCTCCATGCCAGAGGAATACACCAAGGCGGCGTTTTTGGGCGATCAGGCTGCTGAGTACATCCACCAGAGTGGCGACGCGCCGTTTGCGCTGTGCGTCAGTTATCTGGAGCCGCATCCGCCGCACACTGGGCCGCTCAACGAGTACTACGACCCGGAGATGCTGCCGACTGGGTCGAGCTTTAGGCAGCTTCCACCGGACGACGTGCCTTTGATCGTGCGGCTGATGGCGGCCTTTTACTCGGCTTCAGAAAACTACGGGTTGGACTTGCAGACCGAAGCTGGCTGGCGCGGGCTAATGGCTCGCTATTGGGGCAATGTGACGCTGGTGGATCGCTCGGTGGCCAAGATCCTCCAGGCCCTAGAAGAGAGCGGCAAGGCCGACGACACCATTGTGATTTTCACGTCGGATCACGGCGAACTCATGGGCGATCACGGGATTTTGGGCAAGCCCCTGATGTATGAGGAGTCGATTAAGGTGCCGTTGCTGCTGCGCGCGCCCATGTTGGATGCGCAGCCGAGGAGAATCGGCGGCCAGTTCAGTCACATCGACGTGGTGCCTACGCTGCTCGACTTGCTGGGGATTGAAGCGCCGGACCATTTGCAGGGGCAGAGTCGGGTGCCGGTGCTGCGCGGCCGCGACGACTTGGCGGCCAACGATGTGTTTGTCGAGTGGAGCGGTGCCGACGGCCACCCGCCGGCCTCGATCGGCGAAGCCGAGCCGAACCGCAGCTTGGTCCATCCCCTCCGTACTATTGTCGCGGCCGATGGCTGGAAGCTCAACCTGTATGGCAAGGGTCAAGGCGAGCTATACGATTTGAACGAGGACCCGCACGAATTGGAGAATCTATACCACCGGCCCGAGCACCAAGCGCGGGTCGGCGAATTGAGCGAGCGGATTCGCGCTTGGCAGGAGCAGACCGGCGACGAAGTGGCGTTGCCCTAATTATCCAACCGCCGCACATGAGACCATACCCTAAGTACACGACAGTAGAGTTGGTCTGAGATGCTTCGCTTCGCTCAGCATGACAACATGGGCGTCAGCACCTGTCATGCTGAGCCTTTCGGCTTCGCTCAAGATAAACTCCGCAAAGCAGAGGCGAAGATCTTAGACCTCAATGTCCATGTATAACGTTATTGTCGTGTACTTAGGACCATACCTAACGGGCACATGGTCTCAAAGGATCGGCAACTCAGCGCTTGCGGGCTTGGATAGCACCTCGTAGCCGCGATCAGTGACGAGCACGTCTTCTTCGAGCATACAGAAAGCGTCAGCGGTGAAGAGTCCGGGTTCGATGGTGAAGACCATCCCCTCTGCTAAAATCACCTCGTTTTCAAAGGCGATAAAGGGCGGTTCGATAATCTCCAGCCCCATCGCATGGCCGATACCCTTGACCGTTGCGGCATAGTCGGCATGGCCCGAGGTGCTCATCGTCGCCTTCGCGGCGTGGACCAGATCGGCGATGGGGACACCGGGCCGGGTGGCCTCTATCGCCGCCTGCAAACAATCGTAGACGACGCGATAGGCGTCTTGATGTGCAGCACTAGCCCGCCCCAGCGCAAACATCCGCGTATAGTCTGACCAGTAGCCCCGATAGACGCCGCCGGCGTCTTGGGTGATCATTTCGCCCGCGGTCAGCACGCGATCAATAGGTCGCCGCAGGGTGCTATTGGCGACCCGGATGTCGTCGGGTATATATGGAGCGAGGGTGATTGAGCCCGGCATTTCGGCACCACGCCTGAGGTGTTCGACCGCGAGCAGGCGACAGAGCTCCCGCTCGCTCATCCCCGGTTTGACTTCCTCGAAGAGGACCTGATACGCTGCATCAGTGATGGCCACTGCCTCGCGGATGCGCTCCACTTCGGCACTCGATTTCCGGGCGCGCAACTTCCAACATAGGGCGGACGCATCGACAAAATCAACCTTGGGCAGGTTTTGCTGCAACTGGTCGAAATCTTCGCAAGGCATCCTGAGCGCGACTATCCCGCCGAGTTCGGTGCCAATGCGGCCTTCTTCCAGCCCGAGTTCGCGCACGGCGTCGGTAATGGCATCGACACCCTGGAGAATATGTTCTAATGGGAAGGTTCGGATGCTTTTCATCCAGGAATCTTCCTCGCACATACAGGCTTCTTGCGGGGGCACAATAAGCAGCGGTTCGCCCTCCAGTGGCAGCAGGGCGAACATGGCCGTGTGCTGGTGCATCCAGCGGTGGGTCACATGGCCCGTAAAGTAGCGGTGATTGGCCTCGGTGGTGACCAGCACAGCGTCGATACCGCGCTCCGCCATTAACACCCTGAGCTTGCTCAGCCGCTGTTGGTATTCTTTGGGGCTGAAATCAGCATAATCATTCACTGATGATTCTACTCCTACTTAAAGGGATGAAAAGGTCGCGGCCACTGGAATTAGAATTCATTGCATATCTCCATCGTAACTGTCAAACTAGGTTGTTGTTTTTAAACATTCAATAATCTATCATCACCGGCCCGAGCAGCGAGCACGGATCGGCGAACTGAGCGCACGGATTCGCGTTTGGCAGGAGCAGACCGGCGACGAGGTGGAAACTGCCCTGCCTCGATTGAGGAAAATGGATTTGGGGCTAACTACAGCCGGCGTGCAAACTCTTCAACACGTCTTTGAACGCTTCCATTTCGCCGTGGAATTTTTCCCAGACATCGCCCATCTCCGTGGCCAATCCACGGCACAGCTCCCAGCGCAATTGAGCACCGTATATATTCCTGAAGAGATGATGGAAGCGCAGATAGGGTCGCAGCGCGTCTGCTAGGTCCGGGCTCAGGACGGCGGGGCGCACCGATTCGATTACGCTCGTCATCCGGCCTAAGAGTTGCGCGTGCCAATCGGCACCGACTGGTATTTCGCCATCGAGTTCGCTGGCGATATGCTCTAGAAGCTGTTCTATGCCGGTGTAGAAATCGTGCAGAATGCTGCCAATGCCGCGCAGTTCCAGCGTGGTGGGCGATCCGTCGAGTCTTTCTAGGGTTCCCCGACCTTCCGCGACTACGGCGGCGATCTGCGTTAGCGTGCGGTCAATGTCCGCTCGCAGCAGCAGGAATTTCTGTGCGTTCATACAGCAGCACTCCCTCGTTAGCCACGTACTCAAGCAGGGCCGGCGTCGCCGATTCAAGTAGAATCAAATCGACCTCGCGGCCCGCCCGCTCGGCGATATCTGCTAGCACCGCAAAATAGCGTTCGGGTGCTATACCTGCGACGACCAAATCGATATCGGAACGCGGGTGGAAGCCGCTACCTCTGGTCAGCGAGCCGATCAGGTACACGCGCTCGGCCCCGTATTCCTCGACTAGGGCTTTGGCGCAGACCTGCGCCTGCTCCCGCGCTTGTTGTGCGGCTTGGTCGAGGGCTTCCCGCTCCTGGCGCAGACGCTTTTGCCAAGCTTCAATGTACGAGCTGTAGGCGTCCATAAACGGAAGTATAACGGAAGAGGTAACTAGAAGCCACCGCACACACGGCGACGAGGTGGCGTTGCCCTAGGAAGACCGAGGGAAAAGCGTCCCTTCTAGCGCTTCTTCGAAGGTTTGCGACCGTCCGGAATGGTCGCCGCCGAGCCAGCGATAGGCCCTCGGATAGAGCGCGAGCGAGCGGTCGGCGAGCGGCAGGTCGAGCGGCACATTGCCCCACAGCGCTGAGTACTTGGCGGCAATGGCTACTTCGAGCGATTGGCGCAGGTCGTGGCCGGAGATGTACAGCTCGCCGCCGTTTTCTAATACATCTAAAAACGACAGCACCGAAGTGCCCATGTAGGAGAAGCGGGGGTATTCGAGTGGGGTGTAGGGGCGGTCGATCTTTATCCGGGTACCCTGTGCGTCACAGCCTTGGAAAATTTCGGGCGGTCCCCAGTCCCAGCGTACGAGCGCGTCGTCAGTCCACACATCGACGCCGCGGCTGGGCGTCGGTTGGCCAAAGACCGGGCAGACGAGGCCGTTGCTGAGCAAAAATTGTCCATTGATGATCAGCCCCTCGTCGTCGTCGCGCGCGAGGGCTTCTGGCGGTGTACCCCAGGCGGTGACTTGGGTAATCTCAGCTTGGGTGAAGAGCCGCAGCACGGCGATGTGCTGGCAGCCTCCGCCGGAAATCTCGCCGCCCCAGCCGTGGACGCTGGCTCCGCGCAAGGAGCCGTACTCGCCGGCGCGCAACCAGCCGGCCGCTTCTTGCACCTCGCTTATGGCCCGTTGCAGGTTGCCGCCGGCAAAAACCACGCCGCGCGCTTCGCATTCCTCGACCATGGCATCCACATCCGACAGGCGAGCCTCAATGGGCTTGTCGGTGGAGACGCCCTTGACGCCAGCTTGTGCCGCGGCGATGACGGCTTCCTTGATGTACTTGCCGGGCAGCACGACTGCGGCAATGTCGGGGACGACGTGCCGGAAGAGGTCTTGCGCATCTTGGTAGAGTGCGCGGATGCCAAAGCGCTCGCCGACGGCTTGGCGACGCTCGGGATTGTATTCGGCAATGGCGACTAACTCGGTGTTGGGCAGGGTTTGATAGACTTCGGCGTAGTGCTGGCCGAGGCGGCCGCAGCCGATGATGGCGACCGTGTATTTTTCGTCCATGGAGAAGCTCCTTTAGGTTGGCGCACCCGCGCGGTAGGTTGCTGCGACCCAAGCAGCGCCTTGGGCGACAGGCGCTAGATATATCTCGGCGATGGTGCCTTGGAAGCGGGCACTGCCCCCGGCGATATGGCCGATGGTCACTGGGATGTCTGTCTGTTGCAAGGGATGGTCGCAAGCTGAGCGCGAGGCTGCGAGCACGCCGTCGATGTAGAGTTGGATGCGCGCGCCGTCGTACACCCCGGCGAGGTGATGGATGCCGGGCGCGAGGGTTTGGTGAGTGGCAATGCTGACTGCGCCGCCGGTGGTGTTGACGATGAAGCTGGGGCCGGGCACGGCTGCGCAGAGTCCGCCGTTGTGGCCCACATCGCCGTAGCGCAGGGAGAACGCACCGTCTGTTCCGAGCGTGTCGTAGCGTTGGACGCGGCCGTGGGCGTGGCTGCCGTCGCGGTCGCCGCGCCAGGGAGCGGTGTAGAAGTAGCGGCCGTCGAATGCGCCGGCGTTGTACGCGGTGGTGTGCAGGCCGTCGGTATAGCTGGCGTCGTGAGTGTCCCAAGCGGCTGGGTCGTCGAATGGTGCGGCCGTGTCGTAGCGCAGCCAAGAGCCGTGGAAGACGCTCTCGCCGGGTGCGGCAGCGCGGGTGAAGGGCACGTAGTATATGTAGCGTCCGTCGAAGAAGCCGCCATCGAAGCCGCTGTTCTCCACGGGAACGTAGGTGTCCCAGCTTTGTGGGTCGTCAAATGGCGCGGCCGTGTCGTAGCGCAGCATTGTGCTGTTGCCGTAAGAGCAAAAATAGACGTGCCGCCCGTCGAACACAGCACCGACGTTCATCTGCATTCCCAAGGGGCGGGCGTCGTACAGGTCCCAGCTTTGCGGGTCGGCGAAATCCCCAGCGACTGCGTAGCGGAGGACGTGGCCGCTGCTGAGCGGCGCGAAGTAGATATGGCGTCCGTCGAACGCGGCTCCGTCGAAACAGGCTGCCTCCGGGTGGAGTTGTTGGGCGTTGAAGACGGCATAGCTCGCGGGGTCCTTCAGGGGGGCGTGGGTGTCGTAGCGGAGGACGTGGCCGCTGTTCTCGTCGTCCAAGCCGCCTGTTGACGACCGGGTGTAGCCTGGGCAGAAGTAGAGGTATTGTCCGTCAAAGGCGAGGCCCTGTCCCGAGTGGGGGAGTTGGGCGTCGTGGGCGGCCCAAGCGCTTGGATCTTTGAAGTCGGCTTGAGTGTCGTAGCGCAAGAGCCGCGAGTGGTGGACGGTGCCGTCGTCGCGGGGGTTGAAGTACACGTAGCGTCCGTCAAAGGCCCCGCCGTAGAAGCCCGAGGTGTGCAGGCCGTCGGTGTGGCTGGCGTCGTAGGCGGCCCAAGCGTCCGGGTCTTTGAAGTCGGCTTGGGTGTCGAGGCGGAGGACGCGGCCGTGGACGGACGTGCGCTCATTCTGGTCGCGGATGGGACAGAAGTAGGTGTAGCGGCCGTCGAATACCGCGCCGAAGTAGCCTTGGGTCACTAAGCCGTCGGTGTGGCCGGCATCGTAGGCGGAGAAGGCGTCGAGTGCGGCGCGGGGCTGCCACTGCGAGACGAGCGGCTGCATGGCTTCGGCGCGGGCGGAGGGGCTTTCGACCCAAGCGGCGACCGTCAGTGTTTTGTCGAGGGAACAGTCGAGCGCGAAGGAAGCGTTGGAGCGGGTGCGGTATTCGGGAGTTTCGGACATGGCGTTGTAAGAGTCCTAAGGGAAAACGTGGCGTTCTACTAAGTAGCGTTCGACGCCGTCGCGGTCGAGGGTGTAGCCCAAGCCCGGTCGGTCGGAGACTAGAAAGCTGCCCTCTTCGAGGACGAATTCTTCGTTGACCAAGGAGTGCTGCCAGGCGATGGGGCCGACCATGTCGTAGGGCTGGGTCAAATGGGGCATGCAGGCGGCCACGTGCAGGCCCATAGCAGCACCCGGCCCATAGGCCACGGTCTGCGACCAGCCGCCCAGCCCCAGCGCGTGCGCGAGGTGCGAGCGGTGCAGGGTTTCAAAGTGGCTGAATCCGCCGACGATGACGTAGTCGAGGGCCTCGGCCTGAAAGCGGTGCAACATATCGGCCGCGTCGCCGACGTGGTCGCCAATGGGCAGGTCGATGGTGTGGCGTAGGCGGCGCCATTCGGAGAACGTGCCGGCGCGAGCGCCTTTGGCAATGGGGCTTTCGAGCGAGTCCATGCGATGGCCCTGCAGGCGGCGGGCCAGCTCTTGGGCCACCCAGACTTCCTCTAAACGCCAGCGGATATCCGGGCGCACCACCATGTCGGGAACCTCGCGGTGGATGGCTTCGATCCGGTCGGTGACGTAGCGGATGCGCTCCTCGGGGGTTTGCTCGCGGCTGGTGATGCACTTCATCTTATAAGCGCGGAAACCCTGCTCCCATCCCCATTGGGCGTCCTCTGCGGTGTGTTCGGGCGTTTTGTATCCGGTGCATTGGGTGACCGGAATGCGGTCGCGCAGTCGTCCGCCCAGTAGTTGCCAGATAGGCACGCCCAAGGCTTGGCCGCGCAGGTCGAGTACGGCCTGTTCAAAAGCGCTCTGCATAGGGTCGTTGCCTTGGGCCAAGTTGACTTGGAGGACGTCTTGGCCCAGCCAAGTCTCAAACTGCTGACGCATGGTGTCCAAGGCGGTAGAGCGCCCGACTAGCGTCAGGCCGGTCAAGCCCTGATCGGTCTCGACTTCGGCGACGCCGTGCTCGGCGCGCTGGTGCGAGGGCTGGCCGTACACGTCATCCGACCACCACCAGTGGCGCTCGGGCACATTGACGATGTGGAGAATGATGCGGGTAATTTTCATGGGAGCCTCCTCTAGGCCCAGATGGGCCAGTCGCGTTCTTGGAGCTTGCGCCAGAGTTGGTCGAAGTCTGCGCTGCCGTCGTCTTCGCGCTCGGTGAGGCGGACGCCGGGGGCAAAGGCTTCGTCAACGCCTTGTTTCATCAGGCGCTCGGTCTGGCGCAGGTTGCGGTAGTAGTGCTCGAGGCCGCCGGGCAGGGTTACGACGGAGAAGTGGCGCGGCCATTGCGGTGCGGGTACGTCGCGGTAGCGCTCGATTGCGTCCTCGTCTAGTTCTACTCCTAAACCGGGGCCTGTGGGCACCTGCATAAAGCCGCGTTGGACTTGATGCGGCTCGACGATTAGGTCGTCTTCGTACGTGTGATGGGCGGTTACGCCCGGCAGGGTGGCCGTGTGCATGACCGCGCCGAGGTGGCAGGCGAAGGCCGCGGTGATGCCGGTGCCGACGTATTGCAAGAGGATCGGGGTATTGGCCGCGGCAAAGGCCCAAGAAGCGGCCAGCGCATTGCGGATGGTCTCGTGGCTGCAAAGAGCGCCGTCGAAATCGCCAGCGCGCAGCCCAAGCCAAGGGCCAGAAGGCTGGCGCGAGGGGCCGTCGAATATCGTGCTGACGCCGTGGAGGTAGAAGGGGATGCGGATCTCTTGGTGCAAGCGCCGCCAGCCCTCGATGTCATAGGCGAAGATCGGCTCTTCGATTCCTTTGACTATGGGAATTTGCTCCAACTGGCGCAGGATGGGCAAAGCTCTTTCGACGTTGACGAGTGCGCCGTTGAAGTCGAACTCAATGCGGAAGTCGGGCGGGGCGGCCTCCTGCATGGCTTGGGCTTGTTCGACTACGTCGTAAAAGGCGCGGGCTTTGCATTTTAGTCCGCGATAGCCTCGGGCGGCGGCTTCTTGCACCTCGGCGGCCGAGTCCTCGGGCGACATGCTGGGCATCCACCAACCCATGCTCACCCACTCCCGCACCTGTTGACCCATCAGCTTCCAAGCAGGCAGTCCGAGGTGTTTGCCCATCAGGTCGTAACAGGCCATGTCGAGGTTGAAGCGCCCGGTGCCCATGACGTGGTCGAAAGGGTTGGTGCCGAGGTAGGCGTCGAGCAAGCTCTGCTCAAAGGGCGGGCCGGGGTTTTCGCCCAAGCCGACTAGGCCGGTGTCGGTGTGGAATTTGTACACGGTTACCTCTTCGTTCATGCCGAAGTGGTAGAACGCCTTGCGGATGCGCTCCTCGTAGGGAAGGCGCAGGGGGATGACTTCGATAGTGGTGATTTTCACGGCGTGACTCCTGTGGGACATGGGAGGCGACTTTGTGGCCAGAGATATAGGCAATTCGGGCGGGAAATGAAAGCCTTTGATTTTCCCCATGCCGTGCGCGTTGCTTGGAAGCGGCGGTGCGTCTAACTTCCTGCCATGTTAAAATCAAAAGCAATCAGTCTCTGGTTACTGTTAGTGGGAGCTGTCGCCGCGTGGGGTACCGAGGCTCTGTTTAGCCGGGGCGTCAATCTGACCAATTGGCTGCAAGCGTCTAGGGCGCAGAACGTGCATTTTGCCAAGTTTGGCCGGACCGATTTCGAGCAGATCCAACAGCTCGGCTGCGACGTGGTGCGCCTGCCGATTAATCTGCACGCCATGACCAGCGGTCCGCCGGATTACCGCATCGATCCCTTACTCTACGACTTTCTCGATCAAATTGCGGATTGGGCCGACGAGTTGGGGCTGCATCTGATTTTGGACAACCACACGTTTAATCCGGCGGTGAATACTTCGCCGGACATCGGCGATGTGCTGGTGCCGGTGTGGACCCAGCTTGCCGCGCACTTTGCCGCGCATCCAGCCCAGCTCTACTACGAGATCCTCAATGAGCCGCACGGCATTAGCGACGCTACTTGGAACGCGATTCAGCAAGAGGTGATCGACGCGATCCGGCAGGTGGATCAGCGGCACGCAATTGTCGTTGGCCCGGCCAACTGGAACAGCTTCCGCAACCTGAATCGGATGCCGGTTTTTGCCGACGACAATCTCGTGTACACGTTTCACTTCTACGAGCCTTTTGTCTTTACCCACCAAGGTGCTAGCTGGGCCAATCCCTCCCTGGTGCCGCTGCGCGGCGTGCCCTTTCCCTACGAGCGGGCGCGTATGCCAGCGTTGCCCCCGTCCTTGCAGGGCACGTGGGTCGGCACGGCGTTGGGAAACTACAGCCAAGAAGGGATCGCCACTCAGGTGCGCATATTGCTCGACGAGGCTGCGGCCTTTCAGAAGGATCGCGGCGTGCCGCTGTTTTGTGGGGAGTTTGGGGTGTACAGTCCCAATAGCGACAACAGCGACCGCGTCTTGTGGTACGAGGTGGTGCGGCAGCACATGGAGGAGCGGGGCATCGCGTGGACAATTTGGGACTATCGCGGTGGTTTTGGGCTGTTTGAGCGCGGGTCGGACGAGTTGTTCGAGTTTGATCTGAACGTGCCGCTGTTGGAGGCGTTGGGGCTGAATGTGCCGCCGCAGCGGGATTTTGTCGCCGAGCCAGACCAACAGGGGTTTGTGCTCTACGAGGACTCTCTCGGCCCGCACACGGTCGAGTCCAACCACCTCAGTGAAGGCATGGTCGATTACTATGACGAGGTGGACCCAGCAGTGGGCCGCTACTGCATGCGCTGGACTGGAGTGCCGCTCTACGGGTTTATTGGCTTCGACTTTAAGCCCTTTAAGGATTTGTCCACATTGGTCGCGACGGGTTATGCGGTCGAGTTCTGGGTGCGGGGGGATACGCCGGGATCGTCGTTTGACATTCGCTTGGTCGATACGGATACGGAAGACCCGGATGATCGCCCTTGGCGCATGCGCTATACGATAGATGAGCAGGTGACTGCTTGGGATGATGCATGGCACAAGGTACACATTCCCTTGCGCGACTTCGCCGAGCACGGGGCTTGGGAGAATGAGTGGTTCAATCCGATCGGCGCGTTTGACTGGCAGGCCGTCGATCGCTTCGACATCGTGGCCGAGCACCACGCCTTAGACGGGATTCAGTTCTGGTTTGACGAGTTGCGGATTGTGGGACCGGCGCTGACGGCCGTGCTCGACGAGGCGGCGTCGCAGCCGGTCGCGCTGGCGTTGGCCGCGAATTATCCCAATCCGTTCAACGCGGCGACCGCGATCCGCTACGCACTGCCGGCGGCTGGGCCGGTGCACATAGCGGTCTATGCGCTGAACGGCCAGCAGGTGCGGACGCTGGTGCAGGGCGTGGCGGCTCCGGGATGGCATGTGGCGCGTTGGGATGGGCGCGACGATGCGGGGCGGGCGGTGGCCAGCGGCGTGTACCTGTATCGCTTGGCTGTTGTGGGTGGAGTGCGGACCGGGAAGATGACGTTGGTGCGCTGACGCTAGCGCTTCTGGTCCATGTTTTGCTTTTGCCGAATAGCAAGGTGCTCTATTGAACGGGTGCCTGATGGTGAGTACATTGACCTATCAAGAAGGAGATAGCAGGCATGGCAGAACATTCTCCCCTCGACTACGGCGACCGTCTTGGCCGCCTCGAAGGCATCATTGAGCAGATCAACGATCGCTTAGGCAGTTTGGAGCGTCGCATGAGCAACTTAGAGGCCCAGATGAGCAGCTTGAGGAGCGATTTAGAGAGCCGCATGAGCAGCTTAGAGATCAAGTTAGAAGCCCGTATAAACAGCTTGAGGAGCGATTTAGAGAGCCGCATGAACAGCTTGGAGAGCAGCCACCGTCGGGACTTTCGCTGGCTGCTCGGCACGATGATCGGCATGTGGGCGACGACGATGGGCTTGCTCGTGACGGTGACCGTTAAGGTCTTTTCGGGCTAGCTGAGACTGTTACCGTACAGAATCGAGTGTTACCGTACTTCCACAAATCCAACCCTACGAATTTCTAGTACTTCAAAAGCAGATCAAGGCACGTAGCAGCGAGGAAATCTCACTGTCGGTGCTGTGCAGTCGTGGAGGTAGGTCTCGACGTGGTGCAGATTCCTATTCAGCACGTCGTGCATCGTTGCTGTCCTCCAGCCAATAGGCGTATAGCCGCGCTTGGTGCAAGTAAAATTTCAGGCGCACTGGTTTTTCAAATACCAGATCGTGCGAGTGCTTCCACTCGTATTTGGCGCGCAGGCTGTCGCCGGTGAAGGGCGGCGGTTCTTCCCCGGGCACCCAAAAGCCGGGGAGGGGCCTGCCGGTCTCGGCGTCTTGGATCTCGGCGTAGATTTCGCCCCAGCGGGCGTCGGCGTTGAGGTAGAGGTCTTCGCCACGCCAGTGAAAGGGGTGGGTGACGAGGGTGGCGATTTCGTCGCCGTCGATGGAGACGAAGCGGTCGGGCGGCAGCTTGGCCAAGCAGAGCGCGCCCGGGTCGGCGAAGTGGTGCTCGTCCACTCCGAGCCGGAATAGTTCCTTGCAGCGGTTGAAGCGCCGGTACATTTCCACGCTGCTTGGTATGCGGAGAGCGTTGTAGTAAATCCAAATCTCGCCGTCTTCGCGCACCAGCGGCGCACCGGCCATGAGGAGCTGGCTGGTGCCGTAGTTTTCCCCATCCCAAGGTTCGATGCCGATAAAGGGCGTGCGGTCGGCCACGCGATCCCAGGTGTGCAGGTCGCGCGAGACGGCCATTTCGATCTGGTTGATGCGGGTGAAATTGGTGGCTGGCGGTGGGATGGCACCGATGGGGTTGAAGACGGTGGGGAAGCCGATGTACAGCCCCTGATAGGGCATGATGGCCATGTTGTAGATCTCGGCGTGGTAGTCTTCGTCATCGACGATTGGCGGGGTGATGTACGCTGGGTCGTCGATGATGGTGCGGACGCGCTGGCGGCAGTTTTCCCAGTCGGTTTCGTCGGCGTGGAAGATGAGTTCGGGCGCGGTGAAGTGGTCGAAGTCGCGGCTGGTCGCCAGCCAGACCGAGCGGCCCCATTCGGTGGGCTGCTTGACCATGGCGAGAAATTGCTCGGTATAGGGGTCGTACACAAACTGGGACTCGTCTTGGCTGGGGATGGAGGAACTGGGGAGCGGGGTCCAAGCAAAGCCGTCGGGCGAGACGGCACCGCAGCGGCCGTGGACGCCGAACAGGGCTTTGTAGCGGCGGTTCGGATCGGGGTCGCGCTCGTCGCGGACGATGTGGTACAGGCCCGGGCCGTTGGGGTCGCAGGCGATGTTGTTGTCTTTGCTGCCGTCCCACTCGTATAGCCCAAGGGAGGGTTTTTCCCAGTGCTCGCCGTCGCGGGAGATAGCCAAGCGGGCTTGCGGGCCGTTGTACCACCATTCGTAGCGCTCCTCGTCCGGGTTCCACAAGGGCGCACTGCGGCTCTGGATGCCGCCGGTGATGCAGGGACCGCACCTTTTGGGTGGATGTAGGGTGCGGGTGGTGCCTTGCTCAGAGACTAAGGCGCGACTGTCGAGGAAGAGCTGGCGGTGCTTTTTTGGGTCGATGAGGTCGGTGGACATGGTTATCGCTCATAGCGCAAAGGGTGGAATGCGGAGGAACGCGCCCCCTTGCCTAGCAGACTCTTGGGCCAGCAGGCAGGCTTGGGCCGTGGCGAACACCGAGTAGGTGGGAATGAAGAGGTCGGTGCCGCGTTCAATGGCGTCGATCAGGTTGGCGACGAACGCGCCGCTTTGGTCTGCGGGCAGATCGGGTGTGTATGGCTCGCGCTCGTTGGTGGCGATGAGTAGGTGGTTGTCGGCATAGGCGCGCAGGTGTGCCGAACCGGCCGTGCCCATAATGATGAAGCGGGTGTCGCCAAACGAGGGCGCGGCTTGAGGCGTGAGCCAGTCGGCGGTGAGGGTTGCCAACGCGCCGTCGGATAGCTCAAAGGAAGCCTGCACATGGTCGTCTAGGCGCGGCTCATCCGTGAACCGCTTGCAGGTGGTGAGGGCGTGGACGCCGACGCATTCGGCATTGGTGAGCCAGCGGATTTGATCGACGCCGTGGCAAGCGAGGTCGTGGAATGCGCCCGTGTACTGATTTGGGTCGAAATACCAAGCTGGGGCTGTGTCGCGACGGATCTTGTGTGGGTGGGTGGAGATGAGGCTGGCGATGGTCCCGAGCGCGCCGTCGAGGATGGCTTGGCGCAGGGCGATGAACGGAGGATAGCTGCGCGAGGTGAACCACATGGATACGTGGATCGAGCTAGAGGCTACGGCGCGGCGCATGCGCTCCCAGTCGTCGAGCGTGCGGCACAAGGGTTTGTCGAGGAGCAGATGAATGTTAGTGCGAGCGCAGGTTTCTACGAGCGCGGTTTTCTCGTGGTGGATCAAGCCTTCGAGGATTAGCTCGGGCCGGGCGCGGTCGATCATGTCTTCTAAGGTGGCGAAGCGGGGGATGGATGCGTAGCGCGCGCAGAGCGCGTCGTCGTCTTCAACCAAGCCGACGATCTGGCCGTTTGTTGCCTGTAAGGCGGATTGGATCATGCCGCCGATGTGACCGTAGTGGACGCCCATGATGCCGATGCGCATGGTGAATTCTCCGGGTGAGGTGTGCGCGGGAAGATAAGACGCAGCGGGTTAATGCGCTACGTAGGAGGCACAAGGTGATCCGCAGATGGACGCAGATGGACGCAGAATAGGAGGCACAAGGTGATCCGCAGATTGAATCGTTCAAATCATGCCGGATTGCTATATTCAGGCGCAAGAAAGGACTCGAACCATGTCTGATTGGCTTACCACAAGACAGTTGCAGCACTTGCAGCGCGGCTACCGCAAGCGGGTCGAGACGCCCATCCCGACCCAAGTCGTATCCAGTGGCGAGTGCTTTCCACCGCCGCAGTCCCGCCGCCAAGCCGAGGCCGAGGCGCTGATGCGCGAAAAGACTGATTTCTACGCGGGTCGCCAGGGGATGCCCCACCAGCGCTATCTCCGCTCGCCTAGCGGGATGGCCGCGGCGTTTATGGCGATGAATCAAGTCTATGGCGATGTCTATCGCGTCAATCCGGCTGAGGCCGAAGACCCCGCGGCGGCCGCCGACCAGCGCAACCAGACCCGCGACCAGTTTATCTTCGACGTCCACACCCACCACGTGCGCGAGGACTACACTTGGGAAGGCCAGCTCTGGCTGCGCGATGCGGCGCGGGGCAACAACCAAGCCCGCACCCCTTGGAATCCAGAGTTGGTCGAACAGGAACTCGACCTGAAGTACTACAAGTTCGATTACTACGTCAAAGACATGTTTTTCGACAGCGACACCACGCTCTCACTGTTGAGTACCTCGCCTTCGGTCGATCCCGAAAAAACGCTGTTGTCCGATCGGCAGATGGTCGCCACGCGGGACCAAGTCAACGAGATCGCTGGCACGCGGCGGATGTTCGCCCACGGGGTTATCTGGCCGAGCGCGCCGGAATACTTGGAGCTGATGGAACCGGCGGCGACGGAGTTGAAGGTGGACTCTTGGAAGGGCTACACCATTGGCGATGTGCTGGGTTTTCACCCCACGTTTGATCGGCCTTGGCGTCTGGATGACGAAGAACTAACGTGGCCTACCTATGAAAAGGCTCGCCAATTCGGCGTGCCCAACATCTGTATCCACAAGGGCGTTTTGCCGGTTGACTACGAGAGCATTCCCAACTGGCAATACGCTAGCGTCGAGGATGTGGGCGGCGCGGCGGCGGCGTGGCCCGACCTGAATTTCCACATCTACCACGCGGGCTTGAAGATGTGGCGGGACGCCGAATCGGTCAGCGAGGAATTTGAGCGCACCGGTCGGCTGGCTTGGATCGATGAGTTGGCTGCTATCCCCGCTGAATACGGGGTGTCGAATGTGTACGCGGATATTGGCCTGTCGTTTGGGGCGTTGGCGATTACGCATCCGCGGCTGGCCGCGGCTATGGTGGCCAAGTTGATCAAGGGACTCGGCGTTGATCACGTGTTGTGGGGGACGGATTCGATTTGGTTTGGCTCGCCGCAATGGCAGATTGAGGCCTTTCGCCGGATTGAACTGCCGCCCGACTTGCAGGACAAGCTCGATCTAGCGCCGCTTGGTCCGGCCGACGGCCCGGTGAAAAATGCGATCTTCGGCATCAACGCCGCTGGGCAATACGGCCTTGAGATGGACGAGCAGGGGCGACCTGTTACCGACTACGCTGGAGACGCGCTGTCGCAACTCAAGGCTGCGTACTTGGCGGCGGGCAATGAGCGCGACAATCTGTTTTGGGGGTGGATCCACAAGGAGAGATGAATCCAAGCGCGTCAGTGCTACTCGGACAGCCTCTGCACGTACACGTAATAAGGAGCGATGGTCCGCTCAATGCGGTCGTAGAACGAAGCGTAGAGTCGGTCGGGGCCAGCGGCGAGGTCAAGCTCAAAGCAGGCACTCGTCGCGTCGGGATCGACTTCTTGCTGGAGATTTTGGCCGCCGATGGATAGCTGTGCCCAGCCGAGAGCGAGGGCGACTCCGCCCTCGTAGGCTGGAGCTTCTTTCGGCTGGATGCCGGGGCGGTACCAGCCGCTGTCGTCGCCTTCAATCCCCGCAGCAAGCGCATAGCCGGTTTCCTCGGGCCAGCGCCGTAGTTCGATCTGGTAGCGGCCGGTCTCTTTGACATCGACGGCCCAAAAACCACTCGTGATTTGCCCGGCGCGAACTTGGCGCTGATTCCAGATGGCGCTGCACGCCTCATTGCGGACGTCGTGGGTGGTGAGTTTCGCGGGTTGGTCGTCTCCGCCGAGGGCTATTGGCTCGTCGCGGTCGAACTGCTCGGAGATGAGCTCCCACCAGTCCTCGTACGCAGCGCGCAGGTCGGCGACGACGTCGGGATGCGCAGCGGCGATGTCTTGCCGTTGGCCGGGGTCTGCGCCGAGATCGTAAAGCTCGCGGCCGTCGATGAGCCGCCACTTGCCTTTCATCACCGCGCTCTTGCGCCATTTGACCGGATGGGCCACGCGTTGGGTGTCGCAGACGTTGACGCGGTCGGCTAAAGCTGAATCGTCCGCGCCGCGCAGCAGCGGCACTAGGCTCTGGCCGTGGAAGGTGCGGCTAGCTGGGACATCGACTCCGCACAAGTCGAGCAGGGTCGGCATGAAATCCACGTAGCTAGTCAGCGCGTCGATGTCGCGGCCGCCGGCGATGTGTCCGTTGGGATAGCGGATGAGGAAGGGGACGCGGTGGCCGCCTTCGTACTGGGAGCCTTTTTTGCCGCGCATTCCAGCGTTGTAACTGCCCGGTCCTTCTTGGGGAAACTGATCGGCGTCTAGCTCGACGCCGGTGGCCGTGCCGTTGTCGGTCATAAAGATGAGGATGGTGTTGTCGGCGATGCCCAATTCGTCGAGCGTGGCCTGCAAGTGGCCGAAGTTTTCGTCGATGTTGGTGATCATGCCGTAGAAACGGGCGCGTTCTTCGTGCGGGGTGGCGTCGCGGTATTGCTCGACGTAGTGCGGCTCCACGTTGAGCGGTCCGTGCGGCGCATTGGTGGCGATGTAACAGAAGAAAGGCCGGTCGGCGTTTTCTTTAATGAAGCGTTGCCCCTCGCGGAAGAACACGTCTGTGCAGTAGCCCTCGTACGGGGTAGGGACGCCGTTTTTGAAATAGGTGTCGTCAAAGTAGTCATTGCCCCAGGGGTCGCCCGTGTTGCCGATGCCACCGCCGGCGTGGTAGATGGATTCGGCAAAGCCGCGCTCGTGCGGCCGGTAGGGCGGGCTGTCGCCGAGGTGCCACTTGCCGAAGTGGCCGGTGCGGTAGCCTGCGCCAGTGAGTGCGTCCGCGAGGGTCCACTCGTCGGCGCGCAACAGCGAGCGACCGCCAATGGTGTGCCAGACACCGGCGCTGTTGCAGTAGTGGCCGGTGAGCAGGCCAGCGCGGGTGGGGGCGCAGGTGGAGCCAACGTGGTAGTCGGTGAAGCGCACGGCGTCTTGGTGGAAGCGGTCGAGGCAAGGCGTGCGGATCGCGCTGTTGCCGTGGCAGCCCAAGTCGCCGTAGCCTTGGTCGTCGGTGAGGACGAAGACGATGTTGGGGCGCGAGGTCATTGTTCTTTGCGCCAGGCTTCGTATTCGGCGCGGGCTTCTTCGCTGAGCGGGTAGTACTTGCGCAGGTGCCCTCCCTCGGCCAGCTTCATGCGGCTGAAGTCCTCCCACTCGGCGTGGGCTTGGGCCTTCTCGGTTAGTTCGGGAGCGAGTTGGGCTGGGACGACGGTGGCTCCGTCGTCGTCGGCGACGACGATGTCGCCGGGCATGACGAGGGTGTCGCCGCAGGCGATGGGCACGTTGACCGCGAAGGGGAAGATGTTGGTTTGGGTGTGGAAGTTGGGGGTTGTGCCGCGCAGCCACAGCCCGATGTCGAGGTCTTCGAGAACATGGGGAAAGTCGCGGATGCAGCCGTCGATGACCGCGCCGATGCCGCCGCGCCCCATGAAGAAGGTGAGCATCATCTCGCCGAAGACGCCGCTGTGCATGTCGCCGCGCGCATCGACGACGATGATGTCGCCGGGTTGGGTGTGGTACAGGGCGTGGCGGTGGAGTTGTTTTTCCGGGTCGGCGTATTCATCGACTGAGTATTGGTCTTCGCGCTTGGGCATAAACTGCAAGGTCAAGGCCGGGCCGACGACGTGCTTGCCCGGGG
Organism: Candidatus Latescibacterota bacterium; assembly: GCA_965116455.1. GTDB lineage: Bacteria > Latescibacterota > UBA2968 > UBA8231 > UBA8231. Next base: position 653,798 of record OZ220690.1, read on the forward strand.
TGCGGGAGACGGGGCCTTGGATGTGGGGGTCGCGGATGCCCAAGCGGGCCAGTTCGCCGGCTGCGGTCGCGCTGGATATGGGGGCGAGGGCGTCGATGAGGTCTTTGGGAGGGCGTTGAATGTCGTTGGTTTCGACCATGATATCTCCTGTCGTTAAGTGCGGGTATTTGTTTAAGCTAAGAATGAGGTGTCGGTAGGGCCAATGCCAAGAGGTAGCAAAGGATTAGGGGATTGCCTATCGTTTGGCATGGTATCGCTGAAAAGTAAGGTACGCTATGGAATGGCTTGACATCGAAAGGCGCATCGAAAAAGGCGAGGATCAGCAGACCGAGTTTAAGCGCGGCCTCGGCGATCTCTCGGCCGTCGGCAAGGCGATCTGCGCCTTTGCCAACTCGGCTGGCGGGTTGATCGTCCTCGGAGTAGATAATGCAGGAATGATCGTCGGCGTGAAGGAGAACCCGGATGTGGCGCAGGAACGGCTGACGAGCTTTTTACACACCGGTTGCAATAAACCCATTACCGGACAATGTGATTGCCGCGAAACGCCCAATGGTTGGGTGCATTGGATCGATGTGCGATCACATCAGCGCGGATACGATCCTTTCAGTTACGACGGACGATTCTGGATACGACGCGGCCGCAGCAGTGTCGTGCCGTCCCCGTCGGAGCTACGGGAATTAATGAATGCCTTTGGGTTGGTATTGACCGAGGAGCAGGTCATCCCAGCCGCCACAGTAGATGATATCGACCTCCAGGAATTTCACTCCTTCATGCGCACCCAAGGGCGGGAAATGGAAACAGAGCCCCAGCCGCGGCTCGAAGACGACCTGTGCAATGCCAGCGTCGTGGCCGAGTTGGATGGGGTACTGCGGCCGACCTTGTACGGCTTGATGGCTTTTGGCAAAGAGCCGCAGCTCCATCTGCATACAGCGAATTTCTCTATTCAATGCACGGCCTACGCCGACGCGGACCGGGCGTCCGAGATCATTTTAGTCGGCGAGGGTAGAGGACGGCTCGACGAGCAAGTGCGCCGGGCGCTCGGTTGGATGCGCAGCCTCGGCTGGCGAGAGCGCTATCACGGCGTCTATCGCGAGGATATCCCATTGTTGCCCGAACTCGTGCTGCGCGAGGCCCTCGTCAACGCCGTTATTCATCGCGATTACGCCATCACCGGGACTAAAGTGCTGCTCGAAGTCTTCAGGGATCGCGTTGATATAACAAGCCCAGGCTTACTGCCCAATCACATGACCGTTGAGCAAGCCCGTTCCGGCGGTGCGCCGCGGTCGCGCAACGAAATGATGGCCAACGCCATGGTGGTCGCACGCTTGATGGAGCAGCGCGGCCGCGGGTGGTTGTTGATGCGGCGGGCCATGCAAGAGTTCAATGGGCGGGAGCCTGAGTTGATAAATGAAGAGGGCGGCCAGTTCGTGCGAGTGACGTTTCGCTTGGATGCACCCGGTTAATTCCATCAGTAGTACGGGATACTACTAAAACTAGGAGGAAGCAGATGACAGTGGAAGATCGCGGCTCGGCCATTCGGGTTGAGCGGCTAACGGCCATTCCGGTGGGGGCCAAGGGCTACGTGAAGGTGGAGACGAATATGGGGGTGGTCGGCTGGGGTGAGATCAACAATATGGAGACCAAGGTCGCCTGCGCCTTGGCCGAGTCGCTGGGCTCGCTCGTCGTCGGCGAGAACCCGACGCGCATCGAGCACCTTTGGCAGCGGATGTTCCGCGCCCATCGCAACCTGCGCGGCGGCGGGCTGATGGTGCACGTGATTTCGGCTATTGACATGGCGCTGTGGGACATTGCTGGCAAGCTCTATCAGGTGCCAGTGTATCGCCTGTTGGGCGGCCCCTGCCGCGACAAGGTGTGGATGTATCCCAGTCCCAAGGCGATCAAGGTCGGCCCTGGGGGCGCGCAATATCACGCGGGGACACCGGCCGAGGTGACAGAGTTGGTGCAGCGGGTGGCCGACGCGCGCGCCAAGGTGGGGCCGGACGGGGCGGTGATGTTCGATGCGCACAGCATGTTGCCGCTGCCGCTGGTCAAGCAGTTTGCCGGTTATCTCAAGCCGGACGATTTGCTCTTTTTGGAAGAGGCGTGGGTGCCGGGCAATATTGAAGCCATGCAGAAGCTGCGCGCGGCCGTGCCCGTACCGTTGGCGACCGGCGAGCGCGACCGCACTATTTGGGAGGTGCGCGAGATTTTGGAAGCCCAAGTAGTAGATATACTGCAGCCCGACTGCGGCCACGGCGGCGGCATCAGCCAGATGCAGAAGGTCGCTGCGCTGTGCGAGGCGCATCACGTGCCGATTGCCCCGCATTGCACCATGTCGTTTTTGGGCTTGACGGCGAGCTTACACGTGGCGGCATCGGTGGCGTTTTTCCTCATCCACGAGGGTTACGAGCACCAATTGCCCGAAGGCGTGGCGCACAAGACGTGGACGTTGGATGCGGAGGGGTATGCGTCGCTACCGGAGGGGCCGGGGTTGGGGGTTGAGATCGACGAGGAAAAGGCCATTGCCGTGGGACAGGAGCGCGCGCGGCAGTTTAAGTGGCCGGATAATCGGTTGCGGGATGGGTCGGTGGCGGATTATTAAAAAGGAGCCTTTATCTGCAAAAGAAATCGCAGATAAAGGCTCCACAACTTATAACGGGAATTGAGAAGCGGTTTTGAAATTCCCGCGTTTTAATGGGGTGTAGGAGGCTATTCTTCTACTACTTCCTCTTCTAAAAATTCCCCTGGCACCACTGTTATCTCAAGGAATTGAATACCTTGGAGCAATAGATCTACGTCTTGCTGCGTAGAAATAGGTCCGGGGGGAGGGGGAGGCGGGCCGGGAGGAAAAGCTCCGGGAGGTGGAGAATCATCAAAGCCGCCTTCGGGATCGCCGTTTTCACCTTCACCTTCGCCTTCACCTTCGCCGTTTTCGCCTTCACCTTCGCCTTCACCTTCACTGTCTTCGCCTTCACCTTCACTGTCTTCGCCTTCACCTTCACTGTCTTCGCCTTCACTGTCTTCACCTCCACTGTCTTCACCTTCGCCTTCACCGTTTTCGCCTTCATTCCCTTCATCTCCGTCGCCTTCGCCTTCGGGATCGCCCTCACCTTCACCCTCAGGCGGCAGTTCAGGCGGCAGCTCAGGCGGCGGTGGCGGGGGAGGGAATGGCGCGACGAACGCCAAGCGAGCTTTTAAGAGGACGTTCTCGTCGGGTTTATTCAGGCGGGCAAAAACATCATCGAGCGATTCATCAGCGGGAGGGCCATACTGTGGTGGAGCGAACAGTAGCTCATCGGGCCCTAATGTTGCGGCGGATCCCACTTCGAGTTGGTAAAAGCCAGGGAACAGCGTATCCGGTACGCTGAGGGCTAGCTCTACTTCTCGGTCTTCAGTCCGTCCCACGCGCAACGCAGTGGTAATGTTCACCGTACTGCCAAGGCCGATAACTGAATCAACCATAACCTGCTCTACGGTGGCAAAACGAGTTTCGGGAATTACTTCGACCTGCACCTCGGCCTCGCGCACATAGACGGCGTAATCGAGTCTCGTCGTAAGTTCTTCGAGTGCGAAAGACATGTCGTCGTAGGCACCGAAAATCGAAGCCAAAAGCCGCCCGCCTGATGTGGAGTAGAGCCGGGAACGGGTGAGTGTTGAATCGGAGCCGGCAAAAGCAATATCCGTCGTAACGCGGATGCTGTGATTAGGATCGTTATCGACGCGGTTGGCCAAGGGAGCAAAGAATGCATTGCCGACGAGATTGAGCGAGGTATATGGGCTGATGCCGACGGCCATGCTGTGATTGAGTTCGAGGTCGCTCCCTGAAGGAAACGTATAGACGCTCTTAATGGGTACTAAGTCTGGTTCCTGATCGAGCACGCCGCGCACCGCGGGCAAGCGGTCTTCGGTCAGGGTGCCGCGCACCGTTGGGTTTAGCGTGAAAAACTTGAACGGGGCGGACAAGTTGGAAATTTCGCCGAGTATTTTTGCTTCGATTATGGGAAGCTCTACCGGACCAGAACTATTCATTGGATGCCCAAACCCATAGACCCGATTGCCATCAACGTACGATACGGTTCCCACCGAACCCAGCGTAAGCTCACCGAGCAGCAATCCAACCGCCAGTGGTCTGCCGGCCTCAAAACTCTCCTGGCGCTCTTGGGTTAGACCAGCGGCGCTGGCTCCGCTCAGGATGGACGAACGTCCTTCAGGCAGCGGATGCACACTGTTGAGTCCCGTGCTCAGCAAGGGGATATCCAAGGGGGTAATGCGGTTTCCTTCCCAGGTGGCTGTGGGTTTGGCCGCTGGCATGAGCCCCCGAGTGCCGATGACCCATTCTATGGGAGTGGCAAAAAAGTAGTAGGGGGGGTTGTCTTGGGCAGTAAATCCATAAGCGATGGCACCCCAGGTGCCCTGTTCCGTAAAAATGGGCGAACCGCTCATCCCCTGAGCAATGCCTCCAAGCTGTATCAAAACGGGATCCGAGGCTTCGACCATATAGACCGGCATCGGGGCCAAAAAATCATCGACCACCTGGACGAACGTCATTTCGAGGTCAGCCAGTTCGCCGTTGGCAAATTCAGTGCGCAGGAATACGGGGGTACCCGGAGGCATGGCACGAATTTCGTCAACCGAGACAATGGAGGAGATATCCCAAGGCTTTAATTCCCCGGTGGGTCGCAGAATCGCTTCCGGGGCCAGTATGGAATCGACAGCCGCTAGCATGGAATCAGCGGCGGCTAGCATGGTACCAGCGGCGGCCAGCATGGAAGCCGCATCGGCAGCAATGGTCGAATCGGCGTCCGCGGCGACCATTGCATTGGCGGCGGCGATCATCGAATTAGCGGTGGCCATCATGTCATTGGCTGCGGCCAGCATGGCAGCGGCGTCGGCAGCAATGGTCGAATCGGCGTCCGCGGCGACCATTGCATTGGCGGCGGTGATCATCGAATCCGCGGTGGCCATCATGGTATTGGCGGCGACCAGCATGGAATCCGCGGTGGCGATCATCGAATCGACGGCCGCCGCCGTTGGTGCAGAATCGTCGTCTCCACAACTCCATAGAGCAACGACGAGGGCGAGTAGGGCTAAGCGAATCGGCATATTACATGCTCTCCTGCATAGGTTAGAGTGTACTCGGTGTACGTAATTCAATCTTATCCGATTACATCGAGAGATGGTCGACCGAATCCTGTCCTGCTTGGGTAGCGGGGGGATCAGGAGGGGAGGGTTATGAATGTACGCAGAGATTCCGTTTTGTGAAAGGTCGCAACCGCAAGGTGAAGGACGCCTGTTCGTGAGCCCGCTATGCGCTCAAGGTGTCCATCAGGGCTTGGGCGATTACCAAATGTCCGGCTTGGTTGGGATGGACCGGTTCTGGACAGAAAGTGTCGGCATCGCGGTACTGGAGCTGCCGTTGGAAAACGTCTTGCAGGCGCACTAAGCGGGCGTCAAAGCGCTCGGCTAGTTGCTCGACCACTTCGATGTACCGAGGCAATAGTTCGAGCACTTGGCTGCGGAAGGTTTGGCCGTTGTGGTCGGTGGAAATGTAGAACGGGGTGAGCAATACGAGGGGACAGCCCAGTTCGTCTTGGGTGATCTCTAGTATTTGTTCATAGATGGCGGCGAAGCGGGCCGGATCGACGCCGTCTTCGGCCCCGCGCAAATGGCTGTGCAGGTCGTTGATGCCGATTTTGACGGACAGCCGGTCTGGCCGGTGATAGAGCACATCGTCTCGCCAGCGGTCGGCTAAGTCGGTGACGCGGTTGCCGCCGATGCCTTTGTTGATGTAGCGGACCCGCCGCTCGGGGAAGCGGGCCGTGGCCAACTCGGTGAACAGGCGCACGTATCCGTTGCCTAGCGGGGCTTCGGCCCCGCGACGACCGCAGTCGGTGATGCTGTCGCCGATGAACAGCAGCGTTTGTCCGTCTTCAATCCAGTATTGGCTCATGGGTATTCCTCATTAGCTGTAGGAGGTGCTTCAGACGCAGCCGGCGTGTTCCTGCCCTCGTAGCAGAGGGTATTCGGGCTTTTCTTCTGGGCGGCCCGTCCAGCGCGAGCGGGCGCTCATGTAGTGGGTGGCCATGCCGCGGCGGCGCGTCGTCGTCTGGTTGGGGCCGGAGCGGTGTAGCAGCAAGCTGTGGTGGAAGGAGCAGTCGCCCGCTTGCAGCAGGATGGGCTGTTCGCGTTGGCGGTCGATGGCCGCGTCGGGAACTTTTTTGTCTTGTCGCTCGCCGACCATCCACACCTCGCTGTGGTCAACCAGCCCCTCGCGGTGGCTGCCCGTCACGACCCACAAGCAGCCGTTTTCAAGGGTTACATCGTCTAAGGCGACCCAAGCGGTGGCGAGGGCCATCGGCTCGATGTGGAAGTACGCGGAGTCTTGGTGATAGGTTTTTTCTAGGCCGCCTGGCCCTTTGATAAAAACTTGGTCGCCGTAGAGCTTGACGTCTGGGCCAAGTAGGTCAGCGGCTGCGGTGAGGAGGGGCTCCCGCGCGGCGTGGTCGCGGAAGAACGGATCGCATTCGGATGGGCCGTTGATCTTGCGCAGGTGATCGATGTGGCGTTGCTGGGGTGCGTTGGGGTCGAACTCGATGTTCGCCTCCGGGAAGGGCAGGTCGCCCGAGGCGATCCCTTCGATGTGGCTGCGGAGTGTGTTCACCTCTTCTGCGGAGAGGGCGTTGCGCAAAATGGTGTACCCGTCTTGCTGGTACTGGGCGATTTGTTCGGGGCTGAGTACGGACATGGTTTGTTCCCTGTTAGGCTATCTCCGCCAGCGCGTTCCCCACCGCGGCGACTAAGCCGTCGATGTGCCCGGCGTCCATGGGCGCAGAAAGCGCGCACATGCCCAGCCCTGGGCCGAGGAAGTACCCCTGCTCGATGAGCGAGAGAAAGAGCGGTTGAATGAGGGTTTTGTCGGTGGCGGCGAGGTCGCGGTAGTTGGCGATGGGGCCGCGGGCGAAGTAGATGCTGAAGACCGATCCCGTGCAGACCGCTTGGGCGGCGATGGCACGGTCGGCAAAGAGCGCGTTGAGTTGGTCCTTTAAACGCGTTCCGAGTGCGTTCAAATGGTCGATGGTTTGCGGCGTCAGCTCGCTCAGGGTCGCTAGGCCAGCGGCCATGACCACGGGATGCGCGCTAAAGGTGCCGCTCTGGAAAAAGCCGGTGGATTGCTGCGAGTTGTCGAACAGGTCCATCAGGTCGGCCCGGCCACCAAAGGCCCCTACCGGAAAGCCGCCGCCGACGATCTTGCCAAAGCAACTCAGGTCCGGGTCGATGCCGTACAGGCCCTGCAAGCCGCCCGTGTCTGTGCGGAACCCAACGATTTCGTCGAGGATGAGCAAGACTCCGTGGCGGCGGGTGATGTCGCGCACGGCGCGGGCAAAATCCGGCTGGATGTCCAAGACGCCGGCCTTGGGGTCGAAGAGGACGCAGGCGAGTTCACTGGCGTGCTCAGCCACGAGCCGCTCGACGGCTTCGGGGTCGCTGTAGGGGAGGATGACGGCTTCGGACGCGGCTGACGGGGACATGCCGCCGGCTGTTGGCACGGCGATGGGCGCGTCGGCGGAGCCAGCTTGGTCTAGGGGCGGGGCCACGCTGACTTCCACAGCGTCGTGGCTGCCGTGGTAGCCGCCCTCGAACTTGGCGATTTTGCCGCGCTGCGTGTAGCCCCGGGCCAAGCGAATTGCGTGCAGCGTGGCCTCGGTGCCGGAGTTGACAAAGCGAATCCGCTCCAGCGCATCCACCCGGTCGCACATTGCGCGGGCGATTTCGCTTTCGATACCGGTGGGTGCGCCCAAGGCAATGCCCTTTTGCATTTGCTCGCGCACGGCCGCTTCCACGCGCTCGTTTCCGTGCCCGAGGACTTGGGCCGTGTGGTGGTTGGCGCAATCGACGTAGCGCCGTCCATCGACATCCCACAGGTAACAGCCTTGGCCGCGGGCCATGGTGAGTGGATGGGGTGGGTAGTAATACGCGCCTTTGGCCGCACCGGCCGTGTAGGCACGGCCCTGCTCAAAAAGGGCGCGGGAGCGCGGGCTGGCGCGGCGATAGCGCGCTTCGAGGTCGGCAAGTGATGTAGGCATAGCGGGATATTATACTACTAAACGAGGCTGGCGAACAAATCTGCTCCTTCCGCGCACGCGGAGTTGACGCAGCCTATGTTCACACCCATTCTTCTAGGAACTACTCGCCCCTACAACCCTTCACCGCTAATTACTATCATGTCCCAAACCGAATACGCCGTCCAAGTCGCGACCTCGACTGCCTTTTCGCTGATCGACTGCGACGTCCACAACTACCCGAACTCCATAGACGATCTCATGCCCTATTTGTCGGCGCGCTGGCAGGCGTACGTGCGGCAATCCGGGTTTAGCGGCCCGCCTGGACCAACCTATCCCAAGGGGTTTGCGCAAGCTGCGCGGCGCGATGCTTGGCCGCCGTCGGGCCTGCGGCCGGGTGGCGATCCCGATTTTGCGCGCACCCAGTTGCTCGATGCTTGGGGTATTGACGTGGCCGTGCTCAATCCGCTCTACGGCATGACGTCCCTGCACAACCTCGACTTTGCCAACGCGCTGATGCGCGCGGTCAACGAGTGGACCGCACACGCTTGGCTCGACCACGATCCGCGCTGGCGCGGATCGATTGTGGTCAATGCCAACGACCCGGCCGAGGCGGCCGCGGAAATCAAACGGGCGGCGGCGGATCCGCGCTTTGTGCAGGCGCTGCTCTTGGTGCGGTCGAGTGCGCCGTATGGCAAGCGACAGTTCCGGCCGATTTTTGCCGCGGCCTGTGAGGTCGGTCTGCCGGTGGGAATCCACTTTGGCGGCAGCGGCCAGCCCATCACGGCCTGTGGCTGGCCTTCCTATTACATCGAAGATCACACGGCCATGTCGCAAGCCTTTGAGGCGCAGGTCATCAGCCTTGTTTGCGAAGGGGTGTTCTGCGAGTTCCCGGAGCTACGCGTCGCGCTTGTCGAAGGGGGATTCGCGTGGTTGCCTGGGCTGATGTGGCGGCTGGACAAAAACTACCGGGGCTTGCGCAGCGAGGTGCCGTGGCTGAAGAAGCGGCCCAGCGAATACATCCGCGAGCACTGCCGCGCCACGACCCAGCCCATGGAAGAGCCAGACGATCCCCAGCACTTGTTGCAGATCATCGACATGATCGGCGGCGAGGATTTCTTGATGTTCGCCACGGATTACCCGCATTGGGACTTTGACTCTCCAGCCCGCGCCCTGCCGCCGGCGATTGACGGCGCGATGCGCCGGGGGATCATGGTCGATAATGCCGAGGCATTTTATGGCTTTGCGGCGCGTTGACGTAGGGCCGGTCGCTGCCTTTGCCGACGGCGAGGTCCGCCGGGTTGAGGTCGAGGGGCGGGGTTTGGCCATTGTGCGGCAGGGGGATGCCTGGTACGCGCTGCGCGATATTTGTCCGCACCAAGGGGCGCGCCTGTCGGACGGACGGGTTGGGGGCACGGCGCTGGCGCGGCAGCCAGGGGACGAGATCGTCTTGGGACGCGCGGGCGAGATCCTGAGTTGCCCGTGGCACGGCTGGGAATACGACGTGCGCACGGGCCGCTCGCTCTGCGAGCCCGAGAAGGTGCGGGTGCGGACTTATCCGGTGCGCGTGGAAGATGGTCGGGTGCGCGTGGAGATGGATTAAGAGAGATTACTACGTGACAGTCATCCAATGGACGTTGCGCATAAGCATCTAGGTATGGGATGCTTCGACTCCGCTGCGCTCCGCTCAGCATGACAGAGGCTACCGCGTTCTTGTATTGTCATGCTGAGCGTAAGCGAAGCATCCCATACCTAAGAAGCCAGTACGTAACAGCAGTTATTACCTAGGCACCGGGATAGGCACTGGCACGTTGCCCTGCTTTTGCGATTCTAAAAATCCGATAATCAGCTCTACTACAGTGTGACCCGCTCGCCCCGGCGAAACCGATTCGACGCCTTGGTCTATGGCTGCGATCAGTTCGTGGATGCCGGCGGGAATGCCCTCGACTGGCCAAGTCGGCGGCGCGAGGGGTTCTGGCTCTTCGCCGCGATACAGGGTGCCGCCGTCGCTGACCATAACTAGTCGTCCGGTGGTGCCGACCACTTCGAGTTGCTGCTTGGGATTTGGCGTGGTCTTCGAGCCGCCGATGTAGAAGCCCCGCACACCCCCAGAAAAATGGATGTACCCGTTGGCCCCCGGCTCAGTGGCTGGTACGTGGCCGCCGTCGCCGCGGTACTCAGCGTAATCCTCGTATCCTTCCTCCAGTTCGGCTACCACCCACTGAGGCTGCTCGCCCGCGTAATAGCAGATAGCGTCGAGCGTGTGGGTGCCGTTGCGGAAGAGCATGGCGCGGGGGCCGGAGAGCGTGCCGATGACGTACTGCACCGGGCCGATGACGCCTTGATCGACGATCTCTTCTTTGGCGTAGCGCCACAGGGGGATGAATCGCCGAGTGTGATCGACCGACAGGGTGGTGTTATTGGCGTCGCAAGCGGCGATCATGCGGTCGGCGTCCGCTAGGCTGGTGGCCAGCGGCTTTTCGCAGAAGATGCCCTTGGCACCAGCGTTGGCCGCATCTACTACTAAGTCGGCATGGCGGTGATCCGAGGTGGCGACCGTGACGATGTCCAGCGCCTCGCGGGCGAGCATCTCGCGGTGATCGCGGTACAGGGTGAGGTTTGCGTCCGGCCAGCGTTGCTCGAACTCGCGGAGGGTTTCTTCGTCGAGGTCGCAAGCCGCCGCGAGGCTGGCGCGGTCTGAACTGACAATCCCGGTGGCGTGGGCGATGCCAATGCCGCGACAGCCAATGACTCCAGCTTTATACATGTCGTACTCCTTTGGTTAGGGGTTCCACTGTTGGGCGCGCTCCATAAAAACCGCTGGATTAGCGCGCCACTCTCCATAGCCAATGCGCTGGCCATCGGTCAGGTAGTTGATCTTGTCGTCGATGCAGGCCGCTAGGTCGGCGTCCTCCACGGAGAGCGTGAACCCCCCTAATTCAGTGGCCGCGTCGAGGGCCGCGACGACAAATTCGCCGTCGGAAGAAACGCTGGCGTCGCGGTTGCCGATTTCGCCGCGGGCGATGGCGTCGATGGTGCCGGCTCGGAGGGCGTTGAGCAGGTCTAACTCGCTGGCTTCTTGTCCTTCTTGCCCGTTGAGGTAAATCACTTGCGGCATGTCGGCTGTGGGCGGCACCAGCCGCGTCCGGCCAGCGAGATGGTCCGATGCGCTGGCCGCGGTGATGGTGTGCGCGGCCGTGCCGTCGGCGAGAATCTCGCCTTCGGGCGTTTCAATGCGCGTACCAGTGGCGAGGACGCCGTTGGCATCGACGAAGCCGGTCAGTTCCAGCAGGCGAAACTCGCCCGTGGTACCACGCAGCGCACCCACTCGATCTTCGCTCGTCAGGTCGCTGTGGCTGGCAAAGCGCTCGGCATCGGCAGCCCTAACCAGCAGCGATTGGCGGAAGGCGATGTGCCCGGAGGTAAAGGTTACGACTTGGTCGCCGTCCGCATTGCGGGTGCGGGAGTCGAGGATGGTGATGCCGCCGCCGACCAAGTCGTAGTTCGGCCCGGCCGCTTGCAGCCATATGTCGGACCAGTCGGCTATGCCGCGGCGTGCAAAGGACAACCCCGCGCCGTCCATAGCCTCTAAGGCGGTCAGCAAATCCGCTTCGTACCCGAGATGTTCGTCGAACCCGGCCGTGCTTGGAGTCGGGTCTGCACTGTAACTGACTGGCGCGAAAAAGGCGTAGAACCCGACTTGGAGTACCTGCCCGTCGCCGCAAGCTGCCGCAGGCGAGTCGCTGGGCGAGGACGAACAGGCCGCTAAGAAGAGGATTGAGGCCGCGAAGGATGAGTAGAGGAAGGATGGGGACATGTTCAATTAGTATAAGGCACGGTGCCTCGTGCATCTACTTGGTACCCCCAGCGCTCGAGATAGGCTGGGCCGGGGAGGAAGGGGTCGTCGGCTGTGGCGAGGCGGCGCGTGAGGGCCGCGTCTAATTCGTCGAGCAAATCCTGCTGGCCGGGTTGGCCGACGAGGTTGTCCTGTTGGAAGGGATCGGCCTCGTTGTCGTAGAGCAGCCACGGCCCCTCTAGGGCGCGGACGTACGTGTGGCGGCGGGTGCGCAGGCCCCGGTAGGATCGGCCGCCGACGCCGGTCCACCACTGGCCAAAGGGATGGGGACACTGCAAGAGTGCGGTGCCGTCCGAGGGATCTGGGCCGCCTTGTAGGTACGCGGAAAAGTCGATGCCTTCTACGGTGGAAGGAATCGGCAGGCCGCACAGGCCCAACAGGGTCGGCATGATGTCGGGCAGGTCGATCAGCGCGTCGAGTTCGGCGGTACCCATCCCCGGATAGCGCAGCAGGAACGGCACGCGGATGGATTCTTCGTAGGGCTTTTGCTTTTTGTCCATGCCCTGCGAGCCGAGCATGTCGCCGTGATCCGAGAAGAACAGAAAGATCGTCTCCTGCTCTAGCCCTTCCTCCTGCAAGGTCTGGAGCAACATGCCGACGCAGTCGTCCAAGGCCGTGCAATGGGCGTAGTACCCGGCGAGCCACTGCCGCGCGTTTTCGGCCCAATCGGCGGGTACGTTGGGCCGCAGGGAGATTGCTGTTGGATCATACAGGGCTTGGTACTCTTCCGGGGCCGTGTGATAAGGGGCGTGCGGCGGCCCCCACGATAGGACTAGTAAGAAGGGTTTGTCTCCGCGATCGCGGAGGTACGCTTGGGCGTCGCGGGTTTGGGCCAAGGCGTCGTAGCCCTCCCATACGAGTTGCTCGTCCGAGTCGCCGGCATAGTACGCGGAATGGTTGTAGTTGTGGGTGCATTCGAGCACCTTCCAGTACTCGAAGCCCTGTCGCCGCTCGGGCGGGATATAGCTGGAGCGGCCCCGGCCATTGACGTGCCACTTGCCGATATAGGCCGTGTCGTAGCCGCCGGCGCTGAAAGCCTGCGCGATGCTCGTGGCGTCTTGGCCCAGCTCTACGTCGTTGACGAAGACGCCGTGCGTGAGGGGGTATTGACCGGTCAGAAGCGAGGCTCGCGCTGGCGAGCACACTGAGCAGCCAGACACCGCGTGGGTGCAGTTGACGCTGCGGCGCGCTAGGGCGTCCAGATTGGGGGTTTGCACGTTGGGGTCGTCGGCGTACCCGAAGGCTTGGGCGCGCCATTGGTCGGCGAAAACGAGGACGACATTCGGCGGTTTGTTGGGCACTGTGCGTCTCCTGAGTTGGGATGAACAGCCCCCAATATCTTCGCGTCGGGGGGCGGCTGTCAATATTGACCGGGTTCGGCGTGCGCGGTACAATCGAATTCTGCTGGATTGAACTCACCCACAGGAGGAAAATCATGAGAGGTCGCAGAATTATCGTAGCAGCAGTAGTTGCAGGAATCGTCGGCGTTAGCTCAATCGCCGGTGCCCACGAGGAGCACGACAATGGTCACGGACCCACGGCGTTCACCGCTATGACGCCGATCCTGAATGTCGCAAGCGTCGAGGCGAGCATTGAGCACTACACCTCGGTGCTCGGTTTCAACAAGGATTGGGACTGGCCCGCCGAGGAGGAGGACAAGACCTTTGCCTCCATATCCAATGGCGAGGTGCACGTCTTTCTCGCCGAGAATTCGCAGGGTGCCCGGCCGGTGTGGATCTACTACAACGTCGGTGATGTTGACAAGCTGCACCAGGAGTACGTGACGGCGGGGGCGGTCGTAAGTCAAGAGCCTGTCGACCGACCTTGGGGGGCGCGGGAAATGCTAGTTGAGGACTTGGATGGGCATGTTCTGCGGATTGGGGGGCCGCCTAGCGAGGAAGGGGATGATGAAAGTGAGGAAGAGGGACACTAAAGAGAGAAGCAGGCGCACGCTGTCTTGGAAAAGGTACTGAAATGGCGGCCTATAGTCTTCAACAGGCGCTGAAGGCAGCGTTTGTACCTGCTGCTTGGGAACGCGGATTTCAACGCAGGAGATGCTGTCCAGCGGGTTCCAATTCCTTTGATTCTTCCAGTTCCAGCTTTAAGCCCAGTGCTTTGCACACTTTGAGGAGAGTAGTAACATTGCAGCTTGCGCCGTTTTCTAGCTTGGACAGTTGCTGCTGAGTTACTTGGGCTTGTTGGGCGACTTCTTTTTGCGATTTACCTGATTTATCTCGGGCAACCACAAGCCGCAGAGACAGTTCAGCCAATTGCCTCTCCTCCTCATACATTTTGCGAAATCGCTCGTCTTGGAGCTTCTCTTTAAGATGGGCCGCAAAGGTCTGCATCAGAAATACTCTCTCAGTTGGCGTTCATCGACTCGATTCAAAATGGACTACAGCATACATCGAAAATGATGTGTGTGCAAGCTCGACGGCAACAATTTCCGGGCGTCCCCGCCCCGCCTTCATTGAAGCGTGCGATAGGTCTGGCTATATTGGAGGCCGTTGATATAATTTCCAGAATTTCACCGCCTCCGCCTCATTATAGCCATGAACGACCCCGAAATACTGCAATATCTATTCGACGTGCAGGGCTATTTGGTGCTCGAAAACGTCCTCGACGCCGAGGAAGTGGCCGCTCTCAACCACTTGCTCGACGCGCACCTGCCGCCGACAAAGGGCAATCGCTTTGGTTCCGCCCCCGATGGTTCGGGCTTTTTGGACTGGGGCCAGCCCTTCATCGACCTGCTCGACCACCCCCAGATTATGCCCATACTGCGCTTCCGCTTGGGCGATTGCTTCCGCCTCGACCGGATCTACGGCTTGTGTCTGAGCCACGGCATGGCCCGAGGGATCTTGCACTGCGACTACGGCCCAACGGCACCCACCTCTGGAGCGCAGCCAGGCCAGTACTATCCCCTGCGCGACAACCAGATCCTCAACGGCTTTGTCGTGGCGACTTGGAACTTGACCGATGCTGGGCCGGACTACGGCGGCTTTTGCTGCATTCCCGGCAGTCACAAGAGCAATTTCAAACTGCCGCAACCGATTGCCGACGCGCCCGAACAGGCCCCCTGTGTGATTATTCCCTCGGCCCCGGCTGGCTCTGTCACTTTGTTCACCGAGGCTCTGACTCACGGGACGGCCGCTTGGCACGGGCACCACCAGCGGCGCGCCTTGCTCTACAAATACTGCGTCTCGCAGATGGCCTGGACCAATGGGCGCGTGCAACCGCCGGCAGACCTGACCCGGCGGCAGCAGATCCTCTTTGGCGAGCCAGCCGATCCGCATCGCTTTTTCCCTTCGCTTTTTGAGGACGTTGACGAGGTGACGAGTTCGTGATGTCAATGCCTCCCAACCCCTTGCTCGAAGACCAATTGGACGATCCGCTGTGGGAACGCTTTATACACAGCCCAATCAGCGACTTGGCTCGGGCGAGTCGGCCGGATTTCCTAGGGGACGAACCGACGCCTCTACAATGGGCGGCAAAAGACTGGGACCGCTTGGAGGCTGAGCGCCGCGATATTTTTGACTTGGACAAGTTGGAGGCCCAATTCGACCGCGATGTCTATTTGCGCGATGGGTACGCCGTGCTGCGGGGCATTGTGCCCCCGTCCGTCATTGGGAGTTGGACGGAGGCGCTGCAGCACGGCCAACAGCGCAACGACGCCCTTTTGCAGGCGGATTGGAGCCAAATAGACTGGCCCCGCTTGGGCCGCCGCCCACCCGAGTGCCAACTGAGCGTCGAGGCTATTGCCGGTGCCTTGGGTGGCAGCCAGAAAGCCCCGCAAACAACCGACGAAGCCGGCGTGCTGACTCTGCGGCGGCACAGCGTTTTTACCGAGTATTTTCCCGCCGGCCACGTCCCGTTCCTCATGGACGTGCTGACTCATCCGCAGATGTTGCATCTGCAGAAACTGTGTTTGGGCACGGAGGCCGTGTACTTCGATCACAACCAACTCCTCACGCGGCCGCCGGGTTACGCTGGCGGCGGCTGGCACAGTCACAAGATCGGTGCTGGTCGAGATTGTGGACCCGTCCGCGATGTGGCCGAGTACCAGGCCCAGCCCAATACCAACCTCACCCTGTGCTATCCCCAGGGTTTTAGCGCCGACGACGATGGCGGCCTCAAGCTCATTCGCGGCAGCCACCTGTTCCGCGACCCGGATAACTGCCGAGCGGCCACCGACGAGGAGATCGAAGATGGTTGGCTCAAGGGGCGCGTCCACCCCATCACGGGGAAGCCGCTGGCCATTGAGCACCTTGAACTGCCTCCCGGCTCGGTCGTCTGCTGCCTATCGCACGGAGCACACGGCGTGGCTCCGAAGGGAGCGGATAAAGAGACCCGCTGGTGTACCCTATATGCGTACAAAAAAGCAGACGACCGGACTAACTTGGTGCAGCCGCCCCACGCCGTGCCGCCACTGTGGGCACTCAAAGCGCAGCGGGGTGAGCTACCGTCCGTTTTAACCGAATTGATGCGTCCGAGCTTTGACCGCACCTTGACCGGAGGCCGCACCGAGCCTTATCAAAATTGAAGCACGGATCCCATACCTTTCGACGAGGTTTTCGATGACTCCCGAACAAGCCATAGAGAAACGCCAACAGTTGTTACGCGACGGATTTTGCGTCGTCGATGACATTCTCAGCGACGGATTCTTGCAGGAATTGCGCGACGAGACCGAGCGGATGATGGAGGACTGGGTGCCGCCACCCGACTTCAAGTACCAAGGCCAGCACGTCACCGCGCGCGGGGAGGACAACCCGACCATCCAGAAGCTGCTCGACTGGCCTCCTACGCGCCGCGCCCTCGAACAAATGGGCTTGGGCGACTTTGCCAGCACAGGCGGCATTATCCTCTTGACCAAAGACCCCGACGAGCCGGCCCTGTACTGGCACCAAGACTGGATGCAGTGGAACGACCCTTTGAGCTGTTCGCCGTGGCCGCAGATCATCTTTGTGTCCTACTACTTGAGCGATACCTCGCCGGAAAACGGCTGTCTCAAAGTCATCCCCGGCACGCACCACAAGCGCATCCCTCTGCACGACGAAATGGTGCCAGCCCACGAGCAAGGGGCGCGTTTTATAGAAGAAGACCACCCGACCATGTTCAGCGACCATCCCGACCAGGTCGATGTCTGCGTCAAGTCCGGTGACTTAGTGCTGGCCGATGCCCGCGTGCTGCACTCGGCGTATCGCAACCAGACCGACCAGCGCCGCACGTTGGTGTTGGCTTGGCATCGGCGTCCGGATACCGTACCCACCTATTGGACCGATGAAGTGCCGGCCATCATTGCCGAACGCGACCCGGAAAAAGAATATCCCGGCTCGCGCATCCCCGGCGAGTTGCTGCAATAGGAATTTTGCATTGCCGTTTTGACGATCTGAGTGTCCAATGACCCCATAGATACAAAGACCTTCTACGCAGACGGATGTAGGTTATGACCAGCTTTCAATACATTGGGAGTTTGAGGATCGCAACCGTCCTCTGTTTTTCGTTACTACCGGATCAATTGGTAGGTGTGGAAGGAGACTATAATGTGGTGGATCGATCCAAGGTGCTGGCGGCGATGCAGCAGCACTATGGTGGTTATGAACTAACAGCGACGACCAATGGCTTGTGGTTGGCGGATGTGGTGTTTTATCTTGCGCGGCAAGCTAGGGAGCGCGATCCGGACGGCCCGCCACTGTTTATCGGGCACGAGGAGTGGTTCCGGTCGTTTTTGGAGGTGACCGGGCATACAGAGCATACGGTACCGCGATACGCCCTGCTGAACTATCGCTACGAACAGAATATGGAAGTGGACTATCGGCTAGACCGGGTCATCCGCGCGGTGGTGGAAGGGCCGATGCCGGAACTGGCCTTGAACGTGCGGATCAGATGGGAGGACGGGCCGGGCAGGCCAGACCGGTATTCGTACATAGATACGCTTTCGACGCCAAATGTTAGGGTGACTAATCGGCAGGTGATTACCTATCGCTTGCTGGATTTTGGCGATTGGATTGTTTACGACGAGATTGAGGGGATTACAGCGCGTCCAGAGTCCGGCGTATTAGCTCTTCTTTTTCAGCTCATCGGCGAGGGTCATATGACACATTCTCGCATAGCCATTGCAAAGGACGGCATTCAAGTGTCGCGGACGAGGGCAGAGAAGGCGTATATGAAAGTGATGATCGCGGGGATGATCTATCCAGATGGGACTGTAGAGAGGGGTGTGCCGGACGATCGAACAGATCTGCTGGAACTGGAAAGGCGGCTCAACCAGCCAATGGAAATAGATTATGTGGAATTCCCGAGCGATAGGTAATGTCGGTGGGAGATTGAGGATTATAACCGTCCTCTGTTTTTTGTTACTGCCCGGTCCGCTGGTAGGTGTAGAGGGATCGTATAATGTGGTGGATCGGTCGGAGGTGTTGGAGGCGATGCGGCAGCATGGTGATTACGACCCGACCGCGACGACCAATGGCGCGCGGTTTCAGGCGGAAGCGGTGTTGTATCTTGCGCGGCAAGCTAGGGAGCGCGATCCAGATGGACTGCCGCTGTTTATCGGATATGAGGATTGGTTTCGGGCGTTTTTGGAGGTGACTGGGCGGACGGAGCATACAGCACCGCAGTTTGCGCTGCTAAGCTATCAACACCGACAGAATACGGAAGTGGACTATCGGCTAGATCGAGTCATTCGAGAGGTAAAGGAGGGACCGATGCCGGAACTGGCCGTGAATGTGCGGATTAGCTGGGAGGACGGGCCGGACAAGCCAGATCGGTATTCGTACTTGGATACGCTATCGACGCCGCGTTTTAGGGTGACTAATTGGCAGGTAATGACCTATCGCTTGTTGGATTTTGGGGATTGGGCTGTGTACGATGAGATTGAGGGGGTTACAGGGCGTCCAATGTCCGGCGTGTTAGCTCTTCTTTTTCGGGTTATTGGCGAGGGACGTATTGCACATTCTCGCATGGCTATTTCAGAAGACGGCATTCAGGTGTCGCGGACGACGGCAGAGAAGGCATTTATGGGAGTGACGACTACGGTGACAGTGTATCCTGATGGGATTATGGAGAAGGATGTGCCGGATGGTCGAGCGGATCTGCTGGAACTAGAGAGGCGGCTCAAGCAGCCGCTGGAAATTGATTATGTGGAGTTCTCGGACGGAAGATAGTATTCAGTCAAGAAGAAATCATAAAGGTGAGTGAATCCGTAGAACGTTTTTACGACGATCTAGCTGCTGATTACCATCACGTTTACGCAGATTGGGAATCGGGAATCGAACGGCAGGCATCCGTGCTAGATCAGTTGATTCAATGTGAGTCTTCAGCAAGTGCATCGATTGTCCTAGACTGTTCATGCGGAATCGGCACTCAGGCAATTGGTCTAGCGCAGCGAGGATACAAAGTCTTCGCGTCTGATCTCAGCCCAAAGGCGGTCGCACGGGCGGAATCAGAAGCAGCCAAGCGGGGGCTAAATGTGCGATTTGCGGTTGCCGATGTTCGCGAGTTGGAATATGCGTTTGACCAGCAATTCGACGTAGTGATTAGCTGTGACAATTCTCTGCCGCATCTTTTGACTGACGAGGATTTAACGCTTGCTCTGCGAAATATCCGGCGCGTCCTGACGGACAAAGGATTGTTTGTTGCCAGTATTCGCGATTACGATCGGTTACTCGCGGAAAAACCATCGTATGTAGTTATGAATCCCGGTGGTACACATGAGGAAGAAGTAATAGTGTTTCAGATCTGGGACTGGTCCAAAGAATCAGATACCTATCTATTGCGGCTTTTTGTAATGAATCGAGCATCGAGAGAATGGCGGGTGAAGGAGATTAGGACTCGCTACAGAGCAATAAGACGCAACG
This sequence comes from Candidatus Latescibacterota bacterium, assembly GCA_965116455.1. Lineage (GTDB taxonomy): Bacteria > Latescibacterota > UBA2968 > UBA8231 > UBA8231. The sequence continues at coordinate 673,570 of OZ220690.1, forward strand.
AGCTTACTGCGGCTTTGGAGTCAGCCGGATTTGCAAGGATTGCATGGTACGAGCCTGAGCAATCTGGCTATTTTCAACCGATTGTGACGGCGCAGGCCTAAACGAACAGGAGATTCTCGAGCTTCAACAAGGAGTCGGTTGATAACTATGGTTGACATTGTGACGGTGCAGGTCTAGTATCGAAATCGCAAACGAGTAGCAAATTCTTAAACTTCGATAAAGAATTGGGAGGTAAACTATGGTTGACAAATCAATTCTGCAAGAGCAAGTCGCCTATTACCGGGCGCGAGCTGCCGAGTATGACGAGTGGCATTCGCGTCAAGGGCGATACGACCGGGGCGACGAGCACAAATTCCAGTGGCATGCAGAGTTAGATGCTGTGCGATCGGCAATTGAGCGGGAACGGCCGTTCGGCAAGTGTCTTGAGCTTGCTTGCGGCACGGGATTGTGGACAACATGTCTGGTGCAGGGTACTGATGATCTGACGGCCATAGATGCTTCTCCCGAGACGATTGAGATCAATCGCACCAAGATCGGTAATGCTCCGGTGCAGTACGTGGCAGCGGATCTTTTTGAGTGGTGGCCGACCGAAAAGTATGATTTTATCTTTTTTGGGTTCTGGCTGTCGCACGTTCCGGCGCAGCAATTCAATCGGTTATGGGAGATGGTTCGCGCTGCCCTAAATCCGGGGGGTAGAGCTTTCTTTGTCGATGGTCTGGCAACGCAAGAGTCAACCGCACGGGATCATGCCGCAATCGACGATTCCGGCGTAATGGAACGGAAGCTGAACGATGGTCGGACGTTTAACATCGTAAAAGTATTCCACGACCCGTCTCAGTTGGAACGGCAATTGCGCGATCTTGGCTGGAGTGGCTCAGTTGAAACAACCGGAGAGTTCTTTTACTACGGTTGCGTGGTGCCGGTATAAACAGACTAATTGCCTTCGCAAATAAGAACAAGACAGATGAACCTTCTATTTGATGCGATCGCAAGCATAGCTTTTGATGGTATCCCTTCCCTCTTCAGGCGAAATCTGCCTAAACCCATTCATCGGCTGCGGCTAGCGTCATGGATCGTCGTGATTGTCGTCGTAGTATCGTTTTTTTTGACGGAAGTGCCGTCGTTAGAAATGTATAGACAGTTGCTCAAAACGGCTGTCCTTGGCGGTCTAGTCATCCTTGTTGTGATTTTGGTTGCCATGACTCTAGCGTTAAAAAGTCAGAAAGGGTCCTAGCTAAACAATGGTTTTAGAAGTTGCAATACTAGACGTTAAGCCCAGTCGTGAGAAGGAGTTTGAGGCTACTTTTGGCGAGGCGCAAAAGATCATATCAAGTATGGACGGCTACATTTCCCATCAGTTACAGAGGTGTATTGAGAAAGGCAACCGTTATATCCTACTGGTGAACTGGCAAACGCTTGAGGATCATACTATTGGTTTCAGAGGATCTGAACAGTACCAAGAATGGCGCGGGCTGTTACATCACTTCTACGATCCATTTCCAGAAGTGGAACATTATGTGAGCATTTATGACTAGCGAAACGATTTCCTATAGCGATACGCGAAATATTTCGCTGGAAGCCATACAGGAACTGTATGTAGCGAATGGTTGGTCTGCGGCCAAGAAGCCGACTGAACTTCGCAACGGCCTGCTAAACTCACATTCGCTATGGACTGCTTGGGATGGAGGTCGTTTGATCGGATTAGGCAATGCGATCTCTGATGGTCATTTAGTTGTGTACTATCCCCACTTGCTGGTTCATCCGGACTATCAACGACGGGGAATTGGCTCGGCTTTGATGGGCAGACTCATGTCGATGTACGAAGGCTTTCATCAGCATATACTGGTTGCGGACGGCGAGGCGATCCACTTCTACAGTAAGCTTGGTTTTGAACGGGCTGGTAAGACTCAATCTATGTGGATTTACTCGGGCGACGATCACTAATTTTCGACTCTATTGTCGCGCGCTATATCAGATTGCCCTCGACGTGGACGGGCCGGAAGAGCGTGCGGCGCTTGGGCGGCATGGCTTCTATCGCCTCGGGGTGGGGTTGCCACTTGTGCCATTTGCTATCGACGTAATTGTAGCGGCTGAAGATAGCACAGCGCTCGTGGGTGGTGCTGCCCCACGGAGAAGCGGTGTGGGTGGTGCTCTCTGCGAAAATGAGTAGGGAGCCGGCCGGACACGTGTAGCGAGTCCAAAGGTCCGAATCGAGGCTCTGGGCTCCGGCGGGCAGGGGGAAGGCGGCCTTGTGGCTGCCGTTGATGAACAGGGTGCCGCCGCCGCTGGCCTCGACCTCGTTCAATTCCCATACTACGCAAGTCAAGCTGCTGCGCGCCTTGCCGGGCACGCAGTGGTAGTTGTGCCCGTCGCCGGGCAAGCGCCACAGGCCATTGCCGTTGTGGGGTCCAAAGCCCCCTTCTCCGGTCTGGCGCATAGCTAGGCTGGTCGATTCCATGCGAAAACCATAGCAGTCCTGGCTCGACAGGTCGGGATTGGCGAGGAATTCGTTCATAAAGCCGACGATGAAGGGGTGGTCGGTCAGGTCTTCCAACGGGCCGCCAATAGGGCTGCGCTGCGGCTCTGGCAGCGATTCGGGCTCTTGGTGCAAGCGGTAGCAGAAGGCCCGCATCTCCTCCACTTCGTCCTCGCTGAGCAGACCGGGGATCAATAGCCAACCCTGGGTGTCGAACAAGTACCTCTGTTCCGGCGTCGGATCAATTACGGGCTTGCCAGCGGCATTGGTGCGGGGTAGGTCAACCTCGTCTATATCGACGTAGCCGACGCGGCTTTGTTGGAAGAGGAGGGGCTTAGCGGTGCTGGGGTCAGGTGCGGACATGGCTATTCCTTTCTCGCTTGAATGCGGCCTCGTCTTCGGCGATGGTTTCCTCTTTCGTCCGGGTTTCGACGTGGTCAATGACCTCTTGGACGCGCTGCTGATTCCACCCTTTGGGGTACTTGTTCTTGTCCATCTTATCGCCTCTCCAGACGGTTTTATCAGCTAGCGGCGATCACTTCGCGCAAATGGGCTACGGCTAAGCGCATGCATTCCTCATGGCTGCAACTGTTGAACTCGCCCAGTTCAAAGACCAAGCCGATCGTGCCGTTGAAATCTACCCCGCGCAGAATTTCTAACACGCGCCGGTAGTCGATAAACTCCTCAACGCCACTGTCGATCTTGTAAATCTTGGCCCGCACGTACGTGGCAAAAGGCGCGGTCGGCTCCAGATAGTCTTTGTACAAATCGACGTTCGGATCGAACTCGCCGCGCGGATGCGAGCCAATGGCCCCCAGCCACTGCCCGGTATCCAACAGAAAGCTGAAATTGTCGCGCTCGGTCTCGCGCAGGATGCGCAACACTTGGTTCGCGGTCATGGCGAAACTGCCGTTGTCGTGGTTTTGTAAGGCTATCATGACCCCGCGTTGGGCCGCGTAGTCGGCAAGCGCTTGGAAATCCTCGATCATCGGACGCCACAGGGCCTCTTGTTCCTCGACGGTGCTCGGCCACTTGTGGCGCGCGAAAACGCGCAGCACCTGCGCTCCTAGCAAAGCTGCGGCATCGACATCGGCGCGGCCCTGCTCCATCCGCTTGGTCCGATCCTCGGGCGGCCCTACAAAGCTGCCGGCTCCAGCGTAGCCAATGTTCAAGCCGTTCTTGAGACAGAGACGCTTGACGTGGTTGATGTACTGGATGCTGCGGTCCATGCCCGACAAATGGAAATCGACGCCGTCTAGCTGCAAAAGGCGGGCCTGTTCGATGACCCGCTCAATGGTGGCAGTGGGAGTCTCGCGGGCCATTGTGCTCAATTTGATCACAGCTTATTCCTCCTCGGGACGCCAGTCCGATTTATCCTGTGGATAGTAGCCAATGGCGCGCCGTCCGTGGTCGAGGTCGTAGCGCGGCCAAGTGCTGTCCGACACTCCGTACACGATCTCGTAGCGCACCCCGGGGTGTACCACGGCCTGCTCAAAGACCCGCACGGCATCGCCGTGGCTGAGCTGGTGCGGGTGCTCGGGCCGATCGCGCTTGAGACTGAAATTGCCTATGCGCACTGCGACGAACTCTAGGTCGTGCCGTTGGGAGTAGGAGTAGCCCATGTGCTCGCCGAATAGCTTGCTGATCGTATAGTAGCCCAAGGGCTGGGGAGGCATATCAACGCGGCGCATAACGTCCTCGGGCAGGGGGCCGTGTACCCCGGCGCGACTGGCGTACGCCACCCGGCGCACTCCTTGGATGCGGGCTGCCTCCAGCATATTGTACGTGCCGATGAAATTGCTGGACAGGGCCTTTTCCCACTCGCTATCGACGCCCGTCAAGTGGATGATGGCCTCCATGCCGTCGGCGGCTGCCAACAAAGCCTCGTAATCGGCCACATCGCCCACTTGGCTGTCTGCTAGGTCGGGCATTTCCACGCGGTCAAAACCGCGCAATTGGTGGCGCTGTCCCATCCCCTTGACGAGAGTGGAGCCGACCGCTCCGGCGGCACCGGTAATGAGTATTTTCATGGCTTCCTTTCCTATCGTTGCGCTATTTGACGAGCATTTGGGCCTTGCATACACTCAAATCCAAGCCCCTTGAAACAAAATACTTTGAGTCCTCTTATGCAATCCATTATTCCCAAGGACATCCGCCCGGCCTATCCCGATGCGATCCCCGCCTCGGCTGTGCGCTCGAAGCTGGTGGAATTGCTCGGCTTAGAAGAGATTCCCGCCGCGATCGACTACACCACAGAGAGCCGGCAAGAAGAGGACGGCCTTTGTACTACGCGGATAAGGTACGAGAATTCGCTGGGCGAGACCGTGCCGGGAATTCTCATGGTGCCGCAGGAAGGATCGGCGTGCACACGGCCTGGTATTGTCTGCGTTCCCGGCACCGGGGGGAAGGCCGAAGAGATTGCTCACCCGCGCTTTTACATGGAGCAGAAACTGATGGGTTGGGCGCGCGAATTGGCGCGGCGGGGCTTTGCAACGCTGGCCATTTCCCCCAAAGGATGCGAGATGCGGCGCAGCAGCCTCGAAGAGTGGGCGACCGAAAACAAGCTGCTAGTGCCGTACGGTCGCACGCAGATGGGTGTACTGGTCGAGGAAACCCTCAAAGGGGCGCGGCTTTTGGCTGCTACCCCGGGGGTGGATGCCAATCGGATCGGACTGACCGGAATGTCGCTAGGCGGCAATGCAACTTGGTATGCGATGGCGTGCGCTCCGTGGATTTGGGCCGGGGCGCCTGTCTGCGGCGGGGTGGGCAGCATGGCGCGGGTAATTCACCATACTGCCGCCGACCGCCACAGCGCCTATTACTTTATTCCCCATCTACTGCGGCATTTCGACCACGCTGCAATCGTCGCGGCCTGTATGCCGCCGCGCCCCTTTATGATGATCGCCCCAACCGAGGACGAAGACATGCCCCGCGAGGGCGTTGACGAGCTGATCCCGGTCGTCTCGCAGGCATACGCAGAGGCGGGCTGTCCAGAGCACTTCCAAGTTCGCCAGCCAGAGGGCAACCACGCCTTCCTCGTCGAGTACTTTGAATGGATGGCCGATTGGTTCCGCTTGGCTAGCCGACCCTGACTTACTCTGCGTTGGCCTCGATCAATACCTGAATTTTTACTTCGTCTCCGAGCACGGCGCTGAAGCGTTCCCAGCTATTGACTCCGTAATCGGAGCAGAGGATGGAAAAATTCGTTTCTAAGCCGATCTGCGCCTTGCCACCCCTCGGATTGATGCCAGTCCCGAGGATCTCGACGGGCAGGGTGACCTCTTTGGTGGTGCCGTGCATGGTCAGCTTGCCCTTCACGTTGAGCGTGTTTTCGCCCGCGCTGGTAACCTCTGTAGATTCGAAGGTGATCGTGGGGTAGGTTTCCGCCTCGAAAAAGTCGGCATTTTTCAGGTGCCCATCGCGGCGCTCGTTGCCGGTGTCGATGCTCTTGACCTGAATGGTGCCGGAGAAGCTGGAGGAGTCGGGCTTGGCAGCGTCGTAGCTGATGGTGCCGCTGAAGTCACCGAAGCGGCCCTTGGTGCGGCCGACGAGGTGGCGAATGCTAAAATCGACCGAAGAGTGCGAAGCATCGACTACGTAGGTTTCCGCCAAAGTCGCCTCGGCGGTAAGAGCGAATGTCAGAGTGGCAACCCATGCGAAGTGGAGTGCATTGGGACGAGTCATGGAAATCTCCTTGGCTATTGATGTGAGAGTGAATCAGGCATTTTACCTAAAGATGCCTTTTACTATACTGATGTTATGCATAGGAGGCATTTGGGGTATGAGATGCTTCGCTACGCTCAGCATGACAAGACAGGAAAGCACCCATCGCTGTCATGCTGAGCGCAGCGAAGCGGAGTCGAAGCATCTCATACCTTGGGCCTGTGCGTAACGTCACTTACTATACTACAAAACCTAGCGCTGTAAGATGAGAACCTATAGCAGCCGGGGCAAGTTCCCCGGCAGGAGATGGCGATGATCAATTTTCCCCGTTCGTCCTTTACTTGGAAGGCCCATCCCTGGAAGCCAGACCCTTATTACAGGTGGCCCGGCGGCTTCGTCGGCGAGCACGGTCAGGTCTATCACGTGCGTTTTACCTTAGAGGCCCGTTGCGTTTTGCGCGACAGCGGCGGAGCCGAGCTGGCTGAACTCTTTTTGGGCGCGCCCTGCCGCAGCGAATACACCATTGCCAGCGAAAACCTGTTCCAGATCCCGAGCGGCGAGTGGCGGATGCCTTTTAGCCGCTCCTCGATTCCGGCGATTGCCCAGCGGCCGAGCACGGAGTCCGAGGAAGTCAGCGCGCGTTCGCTGGCGGATGCGTACCAGGATTACACCATTGACATTCGCTCCTATCCGGCATCCGAGGCGCTGGAGGACGCCGACGCCATTGTGGCCTCGACCTTTGCTGGCGACGCGCAAAACGCCCGCTCGGTGTACCAGGATGCGGCGAGTGGCATTGAGGTTGAACTCGAATATCCGATCAATGTCATGAACCTCAACGCGGCCGATGGCCAATATCAGATCTGTACTGGCCCGGTGCTCCTACCGGATCTGGCCACTTGGGATGGAAGCGATGTACACCGGGTTTTTGTCGCCCATGCGGCCTTCTCGCGCCGCGACCGGGTGGAGTTTATTTTGCGGCGTCCGGTGCAAGCCGCGCCCGAGGAACGGGCATGGCTCGACGCGCCCCGGGGCCGCGATCGGCTGGAATTGCTCGATCCTAGTAATCCACCTCCTGGCTATCCGCCCGAACGGGCTCAGCCACTGGTGTACAACGAGACTTGGGATCTGGCCGCGCACAATGCGGTGTTGCGGGCCGATTGATTTCGACTACAAAGGAGATTGCTCATGTATCGCGCCGCAGTTATTGGCCTAGGCTGGATGGGACTGCTCTACGATTTGGCAGCCCGGATCGGAGATCGCTTTGAAATCGACGATATCGACCGGCCCACGCCGCCGTTGGACATTCATCGCAAATTCCACCACTACGACCACCCCGGCGACGAGGGGAACCCCACCTCGTATGCCGAGGCGCTGTGGGATCGGCCCGAGGTAGAGACGGTCATCGCCGCCGACCGCGATCCCAAGCGGCTGAAAGCCTATGGCGAGCGCTATGGGATTGAAGCGCTCTACGAGGACGCCGAGGCCATGCTGCGAAAGGAGCGGCCAGATATCGTCGCGGTGTGTACCAATACCAAATATCGTGCGCATTTTACCTGTCTGGCCGTCGAGTGCGGGGCCAAGGGCATTGTCACGGAAAAGCCGATGGTGCATACGTTAGAGGAAGTGGACCGGATGGTGGGGACTTGCGACGCGGCGGGGGTGCCCCTGTGTTGCGGGGCGATTACCACGACGCATCCTTCGTTTGCGCGGGCCAAGGCGCTGATTGCAGAAGGGGTGATCGGCGAACTGGTGTCGATCGAGGCCCCGGGTGCTGGGGCGCAGCATCAAAACTGGTCGTATTTCCTCGACGCGCCTCCGGCGTGGGTGGTCGGTACGGGGGATCAGCCGCGACGGAAGTCGGGCAGCGACGAGTTCGCCGGTCAGGGGATGTTGGTGGCTGCGGATGGGACGGTGGTGCATTTCCGCAAGGGAGCACCGGGGGTGCGGTTGGGTGGAGCGCGCGGGGAGATGACTTTCGACTACGGCAAGGGATGGCGGTTGTGGCAGCAGGTGGAAGGGCCGGCAGGGTCGGCAGTGGCGGAACTGGATTGGCCGCAGCCGCAGTTCAATGTGCCGTATGGGGCGGTGTATTGCGTGGATGATGTGATGCGGTGTTTGGCCGGAGAGATGGAGGAGCCGAAGAATTCGGGGCGGCGCGTAGGCGTGGCGTTAGAGGTAGAGGTGGCGTTGAAGGTTTCCTCAGCGCAGGGCGGGGAGCGGGTGGAGTTGCCGTTGCAGGATCGGTCGTTGGGGTTGAATTACGACTGGTTTCGCTAGCGGAGGCGTTTGATCTGGAAGTCCTGAAAGCGGATCCAGTGCTCGGCGTTTTCGGGGCCGTTGTAGCACTGGATGCTGACTTGATCGTCTCCAGGAGGAGGCAGTTCGCCCCGATCCGCGGTGTGGAATTGGTCCTCGCCCTCTGGCCGGTACTGGGCTTCCCAAGAGTCGGCGGTGACGACGAGGCGCAGGCGCACGCTCTGGGTGGGCATGGGCTTGCGGCCGGGAATAATGTAGAGATCGCCGTCGATTAATTCCTTGACTTGCTTGAAGACCGGCTCGCCGTTTTGGTACCAAGTGATGCCGGCCTGCTCGTACTGCTGGATGGGGTGAGTGTGATTGTGCACCGTCACTTCTATGGCCCAGGTCCCCGCGCTGCGATCTGGGGCTGGACGCAAAAGCGCGTTTTGCACGGTAGGGGCCACGCCCGGTTCGACGCGAATTTCTAGGCCGTCCTGCAAGCGCCAAAAGCCGGGATGTTCGCGCAGCCAAGTCCACTCGGGATCGAGGGCACCGTCGAACGCATCGGAAAAGACGAGTTCTTCGCGGGTTGTAGTCATGTTTATTCCTTCGGTTCTTGCCGGTGTAATTCAGAACAATTGGGACTTTAACGGCCTTATATTTATGAGGCTTGATCCGCGCTGTCAATAAGGTGTTCGATGATCCTTGCCTTGGATTCGTTGGCAGGATACAGTATGGGGCGCAAACTTCCCTCGTAAATCTCACCACGAGGTGGTCCGTGATCACCGGCCAACTCGACCGCAGCAAAAGGAGTGTCCCCATGTTGGATATAGGCGACAGAAAACAGCTTTTCATCGACGAGCGTTTTTTTGCCGAGCGCGAGGGGATCGCGCTGCAAATGGGGACGCCGGTGCAGCACTTAGAGCCGGTGTTACAGCCCGATCGGGCTTGGGAGGAGTGGGGGATTGGGGCGTACAACACAGTGTGGAGGGAGGCGGATGGCCAGTGGCGGATGTGGTACGATGCGACCATGGAGACAGGGTTGCCGATGGAGGGGGCGCGGCGGCTGGGCTACGCAGAATCCGCGGATGGGTTGTACTGGGAAAAGCCGGTGCTGGGCTTAGTGGAATTCCGCGGCAGCCGGGACAACAATATCGTCGCGCCGTTGGTCGAGCAGCAGAGCATGCAGGGGGCGACTGTGTTGCGCGACGAGCGGGCGGCAGCCGAGGAACGCTACAAGTTGTGGACCAAGTTCCAGCCGACTGATGAGGAGCGGGCACAGGGCGTCGAGCCGGGGCTGTGGGCGATGTACTCGGCCGATGGGCTGCGCTGGCAGTACTATCCAGATCAGCCGAATCCGCCGCGGACGATGTGCGACACGCAGAATATGTTTTTCTGGGACGACCGGCTTGAACTGTACGTGGGCTATACGCGGGTTAGGGAGACCCAGCACTTGTCCGAAGCAGCCGAGGGCAAGGGATCGTACCGCTGCGTTGGACGGATAACTTCGCCCGATTTTAGGCATTGGTCTGACCAAGAGATCGTCTTTGAAGCGGATGAGGAGGATTTGCAGATCCCGGTGCCCTTCCAGCGCGACGATCCTAGGCCCAACATCGACTTTTACACCAGTTGTGCCACCAAGTACGATGCGGCGCAGGACGCCTATTTCATGCTGCCGGCGGCGTACTATCACTGGGGTGAGGACGACTTTCCGGCGACCATGGACGTGCAGCTACTCAGCAGCCGCGACGGGATTAGCTGGCAGCGACAGGGGGAGCGCCGGGCCTTTTTGCGCCAGGGTTGGGACGGTGGCCTATTGAGCGGGATGCTGTTTGCCAATCCGTGGTTTATCCCGGTGGGCGACGAACTGTGGCTCTATTACAATGGCACGGCGCGGCGGCACGGCGGCAGGGAGGACCAGCAGCAGGCGCGGGCGAGCGGGATTTTTCGCGCCTCGCTGCGGTTAGATGGGTTTGTGGCCGCGGAGGCGGGCTATGGCGGTGGGTCTTTTACGACGCCGCTATTGCAATTTGCCGGCGAGCGGTTGGTGCTGAACTTCGATGGCGGGGCCGGAGGGTGGCTGCGGGTGGAAGTGCTCGATGAAAGCGGGCAAGCGGTGCAAGCGTCCGAGGCGGTGATGGGCAATGGGGTGTGTAAGGAGGTGAGCTGGCAGGAGTCTATTGGGAAGCTGGCGGGCACGCCGGTGCGGTTGCGCTTTGAGATGCGGGACGCGCGGCTCTACGCATTGCAGTTTTTGCGTTGAGTAGGTTGGCGATGTCCGACGTTCCATCGCAATAGAGGGGATTCATGGTGGAGAAGGACTACCGCGTTCTGAACGACCTGTCGCAAATCGCGCCGTACCCCGCTCTTGCCATCGATACGGAGGGCGATTCGCTGAACAAGATGCGCGCACGTCTCTCCGGGATTTCGTTTTGCGGCGAGCCGCGCCGTGCGTTCTGGCTGCCCGCAGAGGCGATTGACGCGCCGAAGTTGCAGCAGATGCTGCGGCAAAAGCGGCTCGCGTTTCATCACGCGAAGTTCGATTTGACTATTCTCGAACGCCACGATATTGACCTTGAAGACGCGGAGATTTTCGACACGCTCCTCGCGGCCCACTTGCTCGACGAAAACCGCTCAAAGTCGCTTAAACGGCTCGCACGGAACCTGCTCGACGAGGAAGCCGTTGACTTCAACGACCTCAATCAACTGACGCTGTTCGGCAAAAATCCCGACCTCGCCGAGTACGCCTGCGCCGACGCGGACTATACGTTCCGACTGTACGAATTGTTCAAAGCGAAAATCGATGAGTTGCCGACGCTCGCTCATCTATACTACGAATACGAACTGCCGACGATGCGCATCCTGCGGAAGATGGAACAGACGGGCATTTGCCTCGATATCGATCATCTCAAGCGCATCGGGGACGAATACCGACTGCGCATCCGCGAACTGGAAGAGGGAATATGGGAGCATGCCGGCAGGAGGTTTCACGTCAATTCAACCGTCGAACTCGGCAAAGTGTTGTTCGGCGACCTAGCGCTGCCGTCAGACCGCCAAACGCGCAGCGGTCGGCAGTCCGTCAACCAATGGGCACTCGAATCCCTGCGCCACCGCCACCCCGTCGTCCCGCTCATTCTCGAACACCGCGAACTAACGACCCTGCTGGCGAACTACGTCGATAAACTTCCGCAACTCGTCTTGCCGGAAACGGGTCGCATTCACTGCAACTTCAATCAGACGGGGACGATCACTGGACGCCTTTCCTCCAACGACCCGAACCTACAAGCAATCCCCCGAGGCGCGACTATCCGCTCTGCTTTTGTCGCCGAGGAGGACCACGTCCTCATCGATGTGGATTTTTCGCAGGTCGAATTGCGCTGCGCCGCTCATTACGCTCAGGACCCCAAGATGATGGAGGCATTCGAACAAGACGTCGATCTCCATAAAAAGACGATTGCTGACATCTTCGACAAACCAATTGAAGAGGTGACCGCCGAGGAACGGGATCAGGCAAAGGCACTTAACTTTGGCCTGATCTACGGAATGGGCGCGAAGGCGTTGTCGTCTGCGACCGGGCTTTCGCTCACAGAAGCAAAAGCGTTCATTGAAGCTTACTTCACGACCTATAAAAACGTGCGGCAGATCCGTGAGGATGTGCTTGCTTATACGCGTCGGCATGGACATATCGTCAACATGTTCGGCCGGCGGCGGCGATTCCCCGAGGGCAACGTCCGAACCGCTTTCAACTCGATGATTCAGGGCACTGCCGCGGACATCTGCCGCAACAAGATGATCGCCTTAGACAACATGCTCCCGTCGGAAACGCGAATGCTCGTGCAAGTCCATGACGAACTGATCCTCGAAGCGCCTCGGGACAAGGCTGGCGAATACGTCGATTTTATCACATCGATCATGGAGTCTCCCGTGGAAGACGCAAAGGGGCGGCCGTTTCGCGTGCCAATCCGCGTCGAAGCGGGGGTTGGTCGGAGTTGGGGAGAGGCAAAATGAAGCTAGGGATTTTTCACAAGGTTTTTGAGCGGCCGACGCTGGAAGAGAGCTTGGACGGGGTGCAGGCCGCTGGCTTGGAGGCCGTCCAGCTCGATTTGACGGCTGCGGGCATTGATCCGGCGGCGCTGACGGACGCCGATTGCGAGCGCATCCGCGCTGCACACGCAACGCGTGGCATTGAGATCGCCGCGCTGGCTGGAACCTTCAACATCATCGATCCCGACTTGGAAAAGCGCCGCGCTGGGATGCAGTGGTTGGTCTCGCTGGCCGCTGCGAGTGGCAAGTTAGGGACGGAACTGATCACTACCTGCACGGGTACGCGCAATCCCGACTGGCTGTGGGGCGGCCATCCCGACAACAGCACGCCGGCTGCATGGGCCGAGATGGTCGCGGCTATGGGGGAAGCTGTGGAGATCGCCGAGGCGCAGGGGGCGACTCTTGTGTTCGAGCCGGAGGTCAATAATGTGGTGGATTCGGCGCAGAAGGCGCGGCGCTTGCTCGACGAGGTGCGATCCAAGCATTTGCAGGTGGTTATCGACGGAGCCAACCTGTTCCACGCCGGCCAGCTACCGAGGATGCGCGAGGTCTTAGACGAGGCGTTTGACTTGCTCGGGGATTCGATTCGGCTGGCTCATGCCAAGGACTTGGAGCAGGACGGCGACGTCGGGCATCAAGCCGCAGGTACGGGATTGCTCGACTACGATCACTACTTGGCGTGCTTGCGGCAGATAGGCTTTGACGGGTCGTTGATATTGCACAGTCTCGAAGAAGAGCAGGTGGCGGCATCAGCGGCTTTTGTGCGCGAACGCATGAACACTTGAGAAAGGAACGAAAAATGGCTGAAGACAAATTGCGCGCGGCCGTTATTGGCGCTGGCGTGGGTGGGGGCCATGGATACGCATACGCCCGTGCCCCGGAATACGAATTCGCGGCGGTCTGCGACATAAACCCAGAGGTGTTGACGCGTTTTTACGAACGGGCTGAGATTGAGCGAGGATCCATCGCCGAATACGCGGATTACCGCGAGATGTTGGCACAGGAACGCCTCGACGTGGTGAGCGTGGCCACCCCGGATCACCTCCACGCCGATCCGGTCTGCGATGCGGTGGCCGCGGGTGTGCGCGGCATTTTCTGCGAGAAGCCGCTGGCGACCACGGCGGAGGACGCCGACCGCATCATCGAGGCACTCACTCGCCACAACGCGGTGTTGTCGGTCGATCACACGCGCAGTTGGCTGCCTTCCTATCAGGCCGTGCGCACGGCCATCCGCAGCGGCGAGATCGGTAGCCTGACGAGGATTGTGGCGCACTTAGGCGGTCGTCGCGCCATGCTCTTTCGCAATGGGACGCACTTGGTGGATGCGATGTGCTTTTTTGCGGACGCCGAGCCGGTGTGGGTGATCGCCGCGCACGAGCGCGGGTTTGAAGACTACGGCCCGGTGTACGATGGTCGGGGCGGCAGAGACCCGCAGTTCGATCCCGGATCGACGATTATCGTGGAGTTTGCCAATGGGGTGCGTGGGCTGATCAATTGCGCCAAGCGGACGCCGCAGATGTTCGAACTGGACTTACAGGGCACGGACGGTCGCTTCTATCTGACCGATCAGCAGTGCATGGCTTGGAAAACCGACACCTCTGAGGGGACACCCGAGGCGGTGTCGCCGCCGCTGGGGCGCGGTTATGCCAGTCCGTTTGGCGCGAACTTGATTCCGGCTGTGCAGGAGCTAGCGCAGGCCATACAGGGCGAGGCGAGCAGCTCGTCGCCGGCTGAGCGCGGACGGCACGTGCTGGAGATTATGGTAGCCGCGTTGTGGTCGCAGGTCGAGGGAAGTGCGAAGGTGGAACTGCCGCTGCCTAGGGGCTGACGCAAGCGGCTGGGCACTGAAGGGGTAGCTCAATGAAAACGAAAAGAATGAAAATCGAACGCGGCAGCGGAAACGTATTCGCGGACCTGGGACGTCCTGACGCCGAGACTCACCTGTTAAAGGCAGAACTTGTCACCCGCATTGACAAGATCATTCGTCAGCGCGGACTCAAGCAGGTCGAAGCGGCGAAGTTGCTCGGACTGTCTCAACCTGATGTTTCGCGTCTCCTGCAGGGAAGTTTTCGGGAGTACTCTGTGGAGCGTCTCCTGCGCCTGTTGACGGCACTTGGGCGCAATGTGGAAATCGTCATCCGCGAGCCTCGTTCACAGCGACAGGGCCGACTCAGTATCAGAGCGTAAGCGATCCAACCATGCCCATTCGGGAGCCATCCCACACGTCACTCCGGCAACGCCAGCGCCAAAAGCTGCGGCACCCAATCGTCGTCATTGATTGGAAATACGATATACTGACGCCCGTTGGCCATATAGCTGATGGGACTGCCGTTGGGCTGGCCGGGGAATTCCATCTCGGCCAGCACTGCGCCTGTATCTAGGTCAAAGGCCCGTAGGTAAGGCCCATTCTCGACAAAGGCGTCGCCGCTGACGTCTCCCCACCATTCGGGCCGTTGCGAGACCACCACCAGCACGGTCTCGGTGGCGAGTACGTAGTTGTAGTGGAACCAGCCCATAGCAGGTAGGTCGAGGTCGCGCAGGGCCTCGTGGTTGATTGGTCCTTTGCCTACCGGACTCATCCAGACGTGCTCGCCGGTGTCCAAGTCGATGGCGGTGATCCGGCCGTAGGGAGGCTTAGTCAGTGGTAGGCCATCGACGTATTCGGAGTCATCCTTGAAAAAGGCGTAATCCGAAAAGGTGCGCAGGCCCTCCACCTTTTCCAGCCGCACGATGTCGGGACGGGTGCGCGAAGGCACGTAGAGCACGTTCTCTTTTGGCACCAGTGCTGCGCCGCTCCAATCCGAACCACCCAAGCCCCCAGGCAATACCAGGGTGCCCTTTTCGCTAGGTGGAGTGAATAGCGGGCCGTGCTCGTATTTTTGCAAGATCGCCAGTGCTTTTTCCCGCAGCTCGGGCGTAAAGTCGATTAGGTCATCTTCTTGCAGACCCTGGCGGTCGTAGGGCGCGGGTTTGCTGGGGAAGGGTTGAGTCGGCCAGCTTTGCTCGCCTGGAGTTTTCGACTGGGGCACCTCGCGCTCGTTGACCGGCCAGACCGGTTCGCCGGTCGTGCGGTCTAATACGTAGCAGAAGGCCTGTTTGCTCACCAATGCTAGGGCTTTGATCGCTTTGCCTTGTACCTCGATATCGGTCAGTACCGGCGGTGCTGGTGGGTCGTAGTTCCACAGGCCGTGGTGGATGAACTGGTAGTGCCAGACGCGCTCGCCGGTTGCCGCCTTGAGGCAGACCAGCGTTTGGCTGAAGAGATTGGCACCGGGGCGCTCGCCGCCGTAGTGGTTGTGGGTGGTGCTGCTGACGGGCAGGTACACGTAGCCCAGCTCGTCGTCGGCGCTCATCGCAGCCCACACGTTGGCTTGGCCATAAGTCTGATAGGCGTCGTTTTCCCAGGTGTCATTGCCGTACTCGCCCTCCTGCGGCACCGTCTGAAAGACCCACACTTGTTCGCCGGTGTGGGCGTCGAAGCCGCGCACGTCGCCGGGGGTGGAGTATTTGGCGGGAGGCCGGTCGTGCCAGTCGGTGATACCGGAACCTACCACCACTACGTCGCGGCAGATGATCGGTGGTGAGGTGATGCAGTAGCGGCTGCGGTCGATGCGGCGGCGCAGTCCCTTGCCTAGATCGACGAAGCCGCCAGTGCCGAACGCTGGGTCGGGCTGGCCGGTCTCGATGTCGATTGAGTAGAGGCGGTCGGAAGCAGTGCCGTAGAAGATGCGCTTCTTGTCGCCGCTTTCCCAGTAGGCGATGCCGCGCGCAAAGCCCCAAAAATCGCCCCGATCCTTCCACGACTGCGGATCAAAGGTCCATAGCTCCTCGCCGCTTTTCGGGTCGATGGCGCTGAGGACGTTGAACGGCGATCCATAGTAGAGCACGCCGTCGATGACCAGCGGCGTGCTCTTGTTCCACCAAGTCCACAAATCCTCGGCCGCGGCGATTGCACTGTCGGGGACCGTGTAGCGCCAAACCTCCTGCAAACGGGCGAAGTTGTCGCCGTCAATCTGGGACAGGGGTGCGTATTTGCTGCTCTTGGCGTCGGCGGCGTAATAGGGCCATTCTTTACCCTGAACTGCGCCGGCGATAAGGATCAATAACGCGCAGACTAATGATTGCATCCTGTGCATGAGGTGGGTCTTTCTCGCTGTAAGAGTCATTCGGCCAAGCCCTGATAGAGGGCACTGATTTCCGCGGTTGTCAGCACGCGGTCGTAAAGCCGCGCGTCGTCTAAGGTCCCGGTGAAGAAGAAGTCCGTCTCGTCGAGGTTTTTCGCACCAATGTAGATGGGCTGATCGGGCGAGGTTTTGACCGCGCTCTGCTTCTGCTCCTGCAACACGCCATTGACGAAGAGCCGGTGATAATCTCCGTCGAAGACGGCTGCGAAATGGTACCAGTGCCCTTGGCGCAAAAGGAGCTTGGCGTGGAGGTCGTCGTCGCTCATCCGGTGCCAGGTGACTCGCCGTCCTCGGGTACTGAGTTGGAACACGCGCACTCCGCCGCCGTTGTCCTGCGCCCAGATGCAATTATTCCACCAGTGAGGGCGCGTTTCGATTTCGTCGTACTTGGCCCAGATTGAGACGCTGAAGGGGCCATCGAGCAAAAATCCCTCGATATCGACGACGGCCTTGCCGTCGAAGTAACCGGCACCGTCTTTGTCGCCGGCTCGGTCCTCGGTGAACACTACTTTGACGTTTTTGAGCGGGCGCTGATGTGGGCTGGTGTCGCGGATCTCGCCGTCGAATAGGACTTCAAGGAGTAAGTCCTCGCGGCCGGGCAAGCTCGGCTCGGGCAGCCCTGCTCCGGGGTCGGCTGCCTCGTTGCCCCAACGCACCTCCACGTCGTACCAGTCGGCACCGCTGTCTTGGTCGGCGAAGACGATGCTGAGGGTGTCGCCGGGCGCGTGGGGCTCCCGCTCTAACTGCGCGACATCGCGCGCCTCATGTTTGACTAGGTGGTACTGCGCGTTGGCAGGCCATGTGACCTTGTCGGCAAAATACACCTTGCGGGTCTTGTCGCCCTGCCAGATGGGTTGCCAGCGCACCCCATTGATCTCGACGGGCGAAAAGCCGTCGCCGTCCTCGTGCCGCCCAGGCAGGGCACCGTAGCGGTGCTCGACCCACAGGCCCTCGTCATCTGCGAATACTTCGTCGCCGCCATCGACGAAGATGCGGACGCGAAGCTGCTCGCCGCGTGGCTCGACGGAGACCGTCTTGTATTCCTCGGCAGGAACTTGGTGGAGGATTCCGGCGATCTCCCAGCCGTCGTCCGCTCGGTCGAGCAAATAGGCACTGTATTGCTCATCGCCGACGGGGCCGGACACGCCTACCAAATGCTCCTGCGTGATGGCCATCGCCCGGTCGCCCCAAAGGAGGATGTCGAAAAACTCGGCCTTCTTGATGTACTGGTGGATTTCCGGGTCGTAATCCCAAGCGTCGCCGCCGGTCCACTCGACGACGATTCCATCGAGGAACTCCTCGCGGGACTGCACCTTGCGCAAAAGCCAGGTCTGCGGCTCTTGGCGACTGCGCATGTCGAGCTCGACGACGCTCTCGCCGATCAGGTCTTCGGCGACGACGAAGTCCTGCTGGTTCCACGCCTCGTAGAAGCGCTGGACTACATCTTGTATCTGCTGAAGGTCAGGGCGTTCGTCGCCAAAGGTCAGGGCCGGATGCAACAGACACAGAGCCAGTAAAACATTTGCTACAGAGTTCATATTTCCCCTCAAAGACTGAACGGTTGTGCACTACAGAACTAAAGCACGAGGGGCAGTTGAACAGTGTCAATTGCATAGGGGCGGTTTGCAAACCGCCCCCTACTTGCCGATCAGGACGATCCGATTGGTGTTGGTGCCTTTTGTGCGGTTGTCCACGCCCCAGCAGTTTGCGGTCTTGGTGAACATCTGATCGTTGACCAACACCATCAGCGGCTTGAGGCCAGCTTCCGTGGCCGCGGGCACGACGAGGGTTTCCAGTAGGATTTTGCCATTGCGGACCTCGCCCACCTCAAAGGCAACAAAGCCCCCGCTTGCGAGGACCCGGTGCAACTCTCGGAAGGTGCGGGTCATCGCTGCTTGCCAGTCGGCTGGTTTTTTCAATTGCCATATAGCCACCGCCTTGGCGTCGATGCCGTTGAACCAGCAGCGCAGCCAGTTGTCTGCTTGGTAGTTGACGATGTCCAAAAAGGGCGGCGAGGTAACGGCGAGTTGGATGGATTCACTGGCGATGGCGGAGGTATTGTCAGACGAGCCGGTTATGAGCAGGGGGGTATTCGCCGTCAGCGTTTTTAGCTCGCGTGCTTGCAGCTTGCTCAGTAAGGATCGCGTCTTGCGGAGGATGATGGCCTTTATGTCGCGTTCAGGTGGCACTTGAGCGCGTTTTTGGTTGATGCGCTTTTGCGACTCGATGGATACCGCCTGATTGGGCGGCAGCGTATATACGGAGAAAAATCCCGGCGAGTGCCCGGTCAGGCGGTTGGTCGCCACCATCTGAATCCACGCATCGACTCGGTCGAGTGCCCCTTCTTGGAGGCGTGTGAGGAGGTAGGAGCGCAGGTTGACGATTTGGCGGAGAGTATTAGGATGATAAAAAACGAGGAGATCGTCCCAAACCTCGCTCGATTTATCGAGGTCCAGCGCCGTCAAGCGCGTTTCTACCTCGTTCCATGTGGGTGGATCTAGGCGAGGACGGACTAGGCGCTCACTGAGAGGATTTATGTCACAGCCGATGGGACGGCGGCCCAACAGCGCGGCTTCGAGGACAGTGGTGCCGCGCCCCATGAACGGGTCGTACACTGCGTCGCCGGGTTGCGTCAGGCGGCTGATGAAAAATTTCGGCAATTGCGGCTTGAAACATGCGCGATAGGAGACCTCGTGGAGCGAGTGGGCGGCGCGTTGCTTGGCGGTCCAAAACTCGTTGACGTACACCGGAATGGAAATGGCGGGATCGGGAAAGTCGAGGATTTGCGTCTCTTTGCCAAAATCCGCAAAGGCTTGGATCTCGGCGGCGAATTCCTTGGCGTTTAGAGGTTTATTCCTCGCCAACGCACTAGCTCCCGCCGCGCATCATCGCCAAAAACCGCTGGGCGTTCCCGGCAAAGTGATCTTCGATTTCCGCGGGTGTTAGTTGCAGCATCTCGGCCACTTGCCGCTCCTGCCGCAGTTGCTCGTAGATGACGAGCGTGGCCCGCGAGTCGCAGTGCGGCGTGCCGGCCTCGTTGCCAGGATAGAACAGCCAGGCGCGGCCATAGGTGATGTACTTGCCGCGCGCACAGCCGGCGACCACGTTGTCCGACCCGAACATCACCCGCTTGCGGTCTTCGTGTTTCATCAGCAAATAGTGGGCATACAGGTCGTTCACTGCCGAGGTGTCGTACCATATATTGGGCAGATCGCACAGGAAGTGGACGGCCTCTTCCATCATAAAGGAATTGAACGAGCGGGCGCAGTGGGCCAAAATCCACTGCGCGTTGGGGTATTCGCGGGTGTAGCGCGCTAAGTCGCGCTGGTTGTCTGGGTCGGCTGGGCCAGTGGGTTTGGCGAGATGCATGGTGATGGCCAGCTTCTTGTGGTGGGCGACTTCGATGAAGGATTCCGGGAGGAAGTCGCAGATGCGAGCGCCGGCCGGGTCTGGGGCAAAGGTGCGGTAGGGTTTGAGACCGAGGAAGCCATACTCATCGACTTGGGCCGCCACGTATTCGGGCGTCATGTCCGGGGTGACCATCATGTTGATCGCGGATTCGGGGTCAGCGGCGAGTTGGGCCGCCATCCAGGCGTTGTGCCCGGCGGCGTCCATGCCCGGCATTGGAGTGCCCAAGACCAGCATGTGGAAGGTGCGGCCCGGGTAGAGTTTGGCCGCCCAGTCGAGGTGGTCCTGAAAATCGATCTCCTCGCGCAGGCCGGTAGGTGCGCCCGTGAGAGAGCCTCGGTGGTCCTCAGACCACATGTGTGTGTGCATGTCGTAAACCGTGGCGGGGACGAAATCTTCAAGTTCTCGTTCCCAGAGCTGGCGGTCGAAGTCTTCATAGGTGAAAGTGGTCATGGCGTTGTGCTCCCAAGCGGCGCGTTTGACAGAAAATGGCGGGCGACCTAGTGTTGCCCCCAAAGGAGGAAATTCGAGATGAACAAGGAAAAGATAGCGCCCGAACTAGTCGTGGAAAAGGACGCGCTCATCGGCGAAGGGGCCGTTTGGGATGCGGATGACGAGTTGTTGTACTGGGTCGATATCCTCGGCCACGAGGTCTATGTGTACGATCCGGTGAGCGGAATCAACCGCACTATCCCCACGTGCCAAGCCGTGGGTACAGTGGTCAAGCGGCGGAGCGGTGGCCTCGTCGTGGCCTTGCACAATGGCTTTGCCCACATTGACTTGCGGACGGAGCGCATGGTGCCCCTCGGCGAAGACCCAGAGAGTGAGATCCCCGCCAACCGCTTCAACGATGGCAAGTGCGACCCGGCTGGTCGGCTGTGGGCGGGGACGATGGAGTTTGGCGGTGCACGGGATCAAGGCGCGCTCTACTGTCTCGATGTGGATCACTCGGTGAGCCGGAAGGTCGCGCCGGTCAGCGTGTCCAACGGCATCGTCTGGAGCGCCGACCAGCAGACTATGTATTTCATTGATTCGGGCTTGAACAATGTGCGCGCGCACGACTATTGCCGCGACAGTGGGGACATCAGCAACGAGCGCGTGGTGGTGGAATACGGAGGGCCGGGGGTGTTAGACGGCATGGCCATCGACGAGGAAGACGCCTTGTGGATCGCCGTGTTCGGAGGGTGGTGCGTCCTGTGCTACGATCCTCGCTCTGGGGAGTTGCTGCGCCACTTGGAATTGCCGATGTCCAATGTGACGTCATGCGCCTTTGGCGGCGCGGACTTGGAGCAGCTCTACGTCACTTCGGCTTGTCGGGGTTTGGATGCTGAGGCGCGGCAGGTACAACCTTTGGCTGGGTCGCTAGTGCGGGTCGATCCGGGCGTGCGCGGCGTGCCCTCGGATGCGTTTGCCGGGTGATTAGAATCCGCAGATGAACGCAGATGAGCGCAGATGAGCGCAGAGGCGGGAGGATTGGAGTGCACTTATAGAGCGATGGTGCGCATCTCGTCCGACCAGTCGCGCCACATGTCCTTTTGCGGCGGCTCCTGCTGGGTTTGTTCGATGTCTTTCTTGAGAAAATCGTAGAGCACGGCTTGGCGCAGTTGGCGCGAGGTGTTCGGGCTAGCCATGTGGCCGAGGCGATGGTGCCAGAAGACGATGTCGCCGGCTTGGCCGTGGGTATCGACAGGCGTGCGCTGGTTGAACTCGGTGCGCACCTTTTCGTAGGCGGCTTCGTCTTGGTCGCGGAGGTACTGCGAGGTGAAGGTCGGGTAGAAGGCGCGATGGCTTTCGGGCCAGACCATGAAGCTGCCGCCGTTGGGCGGTACGTCGTCGATGTAGCCGACCACGCCGAGGTGGAAGGGATGGCCGTCGGTGTGGCAGCCTAGGGCTTGGGGCGGGTGGTCGCCATAGGGCAAGGTGCAGTAGATGCCGCGAATGCGCTCGGGCTGGACGAGCTGGCCCTTGCCGAGCATTTGTTCGGCCATGGCCCACACCTTGGAATCGGTGGCGAGCAGGCGCACCATCCACTCCTCGCCGCCCGGTTCGCGGAAGTTCCAGCGAAAGCCGCGGCGGTGGTTGGCACCATCGGGGTTTTCTTCGTCTTCGCGGAACGGGCCGACCCAAGTGGCGGGGTCGTCGCGGCGGCGGCCCGGGGGGGCACCGTCCCACAGCCGGGTGCGGGCGCACTCCATGAGCGCGGGGTCGAGCACGCTTCGTTTGACGAGGTAGCCGTTGCGCTTGAAGAAGCGCATTTCGTCGGTTGTTAGCATGTTTTCACCTACTAGAATTGACTGAGAAGGATATGCAAAGGGCGCGCTTAGAGAGCCGCGATGCTGCTGTAATGTACTATTTATTTGGAGTCGAGAAAGCGGAAATTAGTCTAGGTGCAACCAAGCTGGTCGGCATTCGAGGTAGCGATAGGCTAGGACGAATACATGCTTGACAGGTGTCAGGCGAAAAAGTAGTATGAAAACACGTCTTATGGACTTCGGCAACAGCCTGATACATGGGTGCAAATCATATCCGAGCGGCGCGGAAACGGTTGCGAGGGAACGGGTTATGATTGGCTTGGATTTCCGCAACGTGGTCGCCGAATTCGAGGTAAAAGAGATCTCGACGTGCCGCCACTCCCGTTCGTTTGCTCTAGTGGACAGGACAGAAGATGGACAAGCACTTTTACGAGAAGCTAGAAATTGAGAATTTCCGCGGCATCAAGTCGCTGGAAATCAATGATCTTGCACGGATCAACTTGTTTGTCGGAAGGAATAACTGCGGCAAAACCTCGGTGTTGGAGGCAGCGTTTTTATTGATAGGAATGTCAAGGCCTGGCCTGCTTCTCAGTATAGAAAATCGGAGGGGACTGGTCCTCAACGAAAGTTCCGATTGGAAGAATTTCTTTTATGATCAAAAACATAATGAAGGATTTAGGTTATCTGGAAGACAAAACATAGAAAGCAGAGAACTCAATGTTGTCCCAGTATACGGAGATTTTGACGTTGGACAGGTAGCTTCCGCTCTGTCTAATGGTGGAGACACGATTAGAGATGGAGATACTATCAAACCCACTATCTTTAGCACTGCAACTGAGCAATCATTAATTGGGCTAAAGTTTAAATTCATTCTTTGGAGTCATGTCAAGAAAAAAGATCAAAAAGATCGTCAACATGAAGCCATAATACGATTTGCAAAATCAAAGTCAGGAGATCCAGAGCTTTATCTTCAAGAAGACAAAGAGTATGAGGAAGCTGCACAAGCCCAGTTTCTGCAGCATGATTCATACTATTCAAATTCGGTTGACAGAATGCTTAATGAAAAGCGCAAAGACGTAATTTTGAGCTGGCTTCAATCCATAGAGCCGAAAGTGCAGGATATAAGGACAGGTACGAGCGGTGTTGTGATGGTCGATATTGGAATGGATAGCTTCCTGCCGATCAATCACCTTGGAGATGGGATAGTGCGTGTCCTGAATATACTATCCTCTATCTATAGCGTTAGAAATGGGATTTTGATGATTGATGAAGTTGAAAATGGGCTCCACGTTTCTTCTATAAAATATATGTGGGAGATGGTGCTGGAATCTTCCAAGCAAAACAATACACAGATATTCATGACGACCCACAGCAGCGATGTCATCAAGAGCTTGAGTCTGGCCTTGCAGGACAAAGCGGATTCAGTCGCCTGCTTCTGGCTGAGCAAGTTCGATGACGATAGGGTCAAAGCCTACAGATATTCGTCGGATGATCTGGAGAATGCCTTAGATGTGGGTATCGATATTCGCCATTAGCTATGAATGATAAAACCTTGATTATTGTCGAAGGAAAAGAGGATGAGAATTTCTTGGAATCCTATATTAAAAATTTAGGTTATTCCAGCAAAAATTTTGAGTGCCGAGCAATATACGGAAAGAGCAACTTGAAAGGAGGTGTCATAAACGACATTGAAGACGCCTTGGCTAGAGGCTCACAGGTTTTAATTATATTTGATGCCGACTCCGATTGTGAAAGAACTAAAGCCGATGTTGAGCATACTCTCGAACGATTGGAAGGATTTAAGATATTTCTTTTTCCTGACGATAATAGTAATGGAGCCGTGGAAAACTTGCTAGAAAGAATAATAAGGTCGGAACACGAAAGAATTTTTGAGTGCTTTGAAGAATACGAGGAGTGCATAAGCAAGTGCATGAGTGAATACGAGCCGCCCGGTATGAAAGCAAAGATATATGCTTATAAGCAAGTGCTTGGCATTCTTGAAGATCCTTTCGACCCTCGTTACTGGGACTTCAAAAATACCGCACTGGAGCCGCTGAAAAGTTTTCTGAATCAGAACTTGTAGAAGATTTCTCTACGATTTAAGTCTGCTTAAACCAGACTTCTCCCCCTAATAAATCCTTCATTGTCGCGCGAATGTGCCCGCTTAACGTCCACCCAAATAGGAGCCTTCATACATGACTGAAGTAGAGCGATATCTGTTTGACCTCCAGGGTTATCTGATCGTCGAGGATGTGTTGGATGCGGAAGCTGTTGCCGAGTTGAATCGGCTAATTGACGCCCAAGAGATGGGCGCGGATGTCGAGCAAGCGGCAGGGCGACTGCACATCGGCGGGTTTTTGACGTGGGGACAACCCTTTGTCGATTTGCTGGACCACGAGCGCATTATGCCGCTGCTCAAGGTGATCTTGGGCGACGGTTTCCGGCTTGATCACTACTATGCGATCTATCTGGATGCCGGTGCCGAGCGGCTCGGGTTGCACGGAGGCAACACGCCCTATGACCCGCCGGAGTACTATCACTTCCGCAATGGACAGATGTACAATGGGCTAACGGTCGTCTCTTGGAACTTGGCCGACACGGGTCCGGTGCACGGCGGTTTTTGCTGCATTCCGGGAAGCCACAAGGTCAATTATCCCTGTCCACAGGAAATCCGCGAGGCCCATGTCGAGTCCGGCTGCGTAGTGGTGCCGGAGGCAAAGGCCGGGTCGGTGGTGATTTTTACCGAGGCACTCACGCACGGTACTGCGCCGTGGCAGGCTGCACACCAGCGGCGCTCGCTGCTATTCAAATACAGTCCCGGGCAGCAGTCGTGGTCCAAAGGCCACATCAAGCCGCCGGACGGCGTGGCCTTGACCGAGCGGCAGGCGTTGCTTTTTGAGCCGCCGTATTTCCACGCGCGGGCCTCGCTTTTCGAAGAGGTGCAAGCATAACCGACTGGGGACTTGAGCTATGGAAGCGCTGTTTCGCCCCTTTGTTTTCGGAGCTGACGAACGGGCAAGCCTCGACCGCGACGGACACATCGCGCTGCCGGGCGTCTTGACCGACGCGGCTTGTGCCCAGTTGACCGCGGCGCTGGCGCGCATTCAGGCACTGCCATGGGATGACGAGGAATATCGCCCCTCGCGCTTTGCCGCTGAATTCGACGCCTATTTGGAGAGCCTGATCGGGCATCCGCAACTGCTGGACTTGGTGCGCCGAGTGCTGGGGCCGGAGATCCGCTACGACCACTGCGTGGCGTTGAACCGCGAAGGGGGCAATCCGGGGAGCAATTGGCACAGCCACGAGTACGCTGACGATGATCCGACGCTGGGTTTTGTGCGGGTGTTTTTTTATGTCAATGGTTTTGCGGCCGACGATGGCGGGCTGAAGGTGGTGCCGGGGAGCCATTTGTATCGGGATCCGGGTATTAACGCGGAGTCGGATGCCGCGTTGGCGCAGGGGTGGATGGCGGAGAAGGTGCATCCGGTTAGCGGCCAATCGCTCAGCATCGAGGAGTTGTCGGTGCCGCAGGGGACGGTGGTGTTGATGTGGACGCATGCGGCGCATGGGGTCACTCCGCGCAAGGAAGAAAGCGACACGCGGTGGTGCGTGGTGTATGCGTATCGCAATCCGGGGCGGGAGTCGCGAGCGCGGTGGCTTAGTCCGAGTTTTGAAAAGAAGCAGATCAAAGGCGCAGAAGGATTGATGAGTTTGTACTAGAAAGGAAAGGAAAATGAAAATCGCGGAGATTCGGACGTTTTTGGTGGGCAGGTTTTTGTTAGTGCGGGTTTATACGGATGAGGGAATCGTCGGCAATGGGGAGGCCGGATTGTGGGCGCATCACGGGGTGGTGAAAGAGGCGCTGGGGGAGTTGAGTGATTACTACGTGGGCAAGGATCCGCTACGCATTGAGCATCACTATCAGGTGGTGTCGCGGTCGGCGCACTTCATGGGTGCGGCGATGAGCGCGGCGATGAGCGCGATCGACATTGCGCTGTGGGACATATTCGGCAAGGCGGTGGGTTTGCCCGTGTATCAGTTGTTGGGCGGCAAGTGCCGCGACAAGGTGAAAGTGTACGAAAACGTCGGCGGGCAGACGCCCGAGGAAGTGCGGGAGAGCGCACAGGCGCGGGTGGAGCAGGGGTTTACGTCGTTTCGGATGGGGCCGTTTGTCAGCGGGTTTGAGCAGCGCACTAGCACGGCCAATATATCGACGGCTGTGGAATTGGTGGCCGCGGCGCGGGAGGCGCTTGGGGACGAGATGGATTTGGGGTTGGAGATCCACCGGAACTTGCGGCCGGAGGAGGCGATTGCACTGGCCACGGAGTTGACGCCTTTTAAGATACTGTACTACGAGGACCCACTGCCGCCACAGAGCTTTGAGGCCCTCGAGTACGTCGCCCAGAACATCAACATCCCAATCGCCACAGGCGAGCGGTGCTACAACCCCTTCCAGTTTAAGGATTTGATCGACCGCCAGATCGTCAGCTTTATTCGGCCGGACGTGTCGTTAGCGGGTGGATTCACGCAGGTAAAGAAAATTGCCGCGCTGGCCGAGATGGCTTTCGTCGGGGTGTTCCCCCATCTGATGGGCAGCCCCATCAACAACGCGGCTTTCGCGCAGTTGGCCGCGGCCATTCCCAACTACACGCATACCGAGCACAATGCCCTCAACGGGCCGATGGCCGAGATCGTCGATGAGCAGCTACAAGTCGAAGGCGGCTATCGGCTACTGACAGATCGGCCGGGGATTGGTGTTGAAATAGTCGAGGACGCGCTGGCGAAATACCCGTACGAGCGCTGGGCGATTAAGGGCAGTTTCCACGCCGACGGCTCGGTGGCGCACTAATCACTGATGTTACGCCGCCTTTGTCATGCCTGCGCAAGCAGGCATCTAGCCGGTAGGGGGTGGTTTGAAACCGCCCCCTACCGATGTCTTGTTCCGAACCAGCTAGCGGAATCCGACGAGGGAAACCACGAGGAACGCCCCTACAAGGCGTAACAGCACTTAATCACTACGACGCGGGAGAATTGCAATGATCGACCCTGCCTTGCGGGACCAGCTAAAGGATGTCCACGCCTATGCGCTGACCATTTATCAGCGTGATGACCTGTACGCACTCGATTTGGAAGGGTTTGCGCGCAATATAGCGTGGGCTGCCGACCGGGGGGTGCGGGTTTTTGTGGTGGCCGGCGGGACCGGTGAAAATGACGCGTTGGCCCCGCCCGAGCGTTTAACACTCGCCGAGTGTGCGCTGGCGACGGTGGGCGAGCGGGCGTTGGTGGTGCCGACCTTGCCCGGCAACTTGGGCGAGGCCGCGGACTTGGCTCCGCGCTACGAGGAGTTGGGATTGCGCGTGGCGCTAGCCATGGCACCCTACACGCGCCATCAGGTGCCCGAAGATCCCGAAGGCGTGTATCAATACTACGAAGCGCTGGGGACGCGGTCGGGGCTGGCGCTGATGCCCTACAATACGCAGGGCTGGTCGGCTGAACTTTTTGAACGGTTGGCCGCGGTGCCGCAGATCGCCGCGATCAAGGACCCCTGCGTTGAGCCACACAACCTCTTCCGCGCCATCAAGCGGCTCGGCGACCGCTTCGTCTGGATCGGCAACAAGCGCCACGATCCGGGCGTGTTGCACTTTCGCTTCCAGGCCGGGATCGAGGGATTTACCGCTGGTTTTGTCAACTTCGCCCCGCAGCTAGAGCTGGCGCTTTTTGCGGCAGCGCAACAGCAGGATTGGCCGCAGATGATCGAGTTGCAGGAGCAGTTGGCCCCCTTGGAGCGGTTGCGCTCGCGCTTTGACGACGCCGGCATGCTCAAGACGACGATGGAGCTGATGGGGCTGGCTGGCGGTGCGGTGCGTCCGCCTCGGATCAACGTGTCGCCGGCGGGGCGCGAGGCGATCAAACAGGAGTTGCAGCGCTTGGGGATTTTGGGTGCATAACATCTGCGTTCATCTGCGGATATAGTAATCACAAGAGAATCCGCAGATGGACGCAGATGGACGCAGATGGTTGCAGAATAGTATGTACAAGACGATCCAAAGATCGAATCGTTCAAGTCATTCAGGACTGCTATATGAGCAGGCATTCGCTAGGTTCTGATGGACGATTCCGCCGTGCGCAAGCAAATGTTGCCCTTGCTCCCTATCACCTTGTTGGGAGTGGCCGTCGATCTGTGGCTGCGGCCAACGCTCGACTTGCGCCTGACGCAGTGGGCGTGGTGGGGGATATCGGTAGCGTTCTCGCTGGTGATGTGGCAGGGCCTTTTCGCGCTCAGCAGTCGGTTGCGCCCGCGCTGGCAGGTCGCGTTCGTCCTCGTCGTCGGCGTGGTGACCGCCGCGCTGGCGATGGTGTGGCTTGACTTTCATGGGATTTTTTACTGTTGGCCGACGGCCTACGCGCTCGTGCATTCGGCGGGCCATCCACGCGAGGTTTGGGGATATATCCTCAATGAGGCCGATTGGGGGGACGCGGTCGTCTGGGTAGTGGTGGTGGTGGTGGTCGTGGGGTGGTGGTACTACAAGCTGCGTCCGGGCCGCCAGCTAGCGCCCGGCAGCGTTTTCCGGCCTCAGTATTGGGGCCGCATTTTGGCCGCGCCATGCTTGGCCGGGATGGTGGCCTTTGGCACAGTGCATCGCCACGCGAGCATCATGGTGCCGGATGCCGCGGCCGCGAAGCTGGCCATTGACTTTGCCGTCCACTCGCTCGTCGGCGGGGTACACGGGCGCTTGTTGCAGGCGAGCCGCCCGGCAGCGGCGGCGATTTACAGCGGTGCGCCGGTGGATGCCAGCGCGCCCAACCTCATCGTGGTGCTTGGGGAAAGCGTCGCGCTCAGCCGCATGGACCTCTACGGGTACGAGCGGCAAACCACGCCCCGACTGGCGGCATTGCGCAAAGCGAGGCCAGCCGATTGGGTGCAGATGGAGAAGGCCGTGTCGAATGCCACAGCGACCAAGGTGGCGCTGCCGGCCATGTTGACCGGGCTTTTCCCATCGCGCCCGCCCGTGGAGCAGCATACCTTCCCGCTGCTGTGGCACTACGCCCACGCCGCTGGCTATCAGACGGCGCTGATCTCGGCGCAGAGTTACGCTTGGAACAATCTCGAAGGTTTTTTCGTCGATGATGCGCTGGACCACGTGTTTACGCTCGAGCGCTCGGACGCTGAGATCGTCAATTCCGAAGGCATGGACGATCTCCGGATGATGGCGGAGACCCTCGCCACCATCGATCGCTTTGCCGCACGCGGCCCGTTTGTGGTGGCTCTGCAATTCAACTGTACGCATTATCCGGGGTACTCGCCGCCGGATTGGCAGCCGTGGCCGGACGCGAGTTACGATAATGCGGTGGCCTATATGGATCATTTGCTCGGACGGCTGTTTGACCACCTCGCCGCAGAGGGCCTAGCGGAGAATACAATTGTGCTCTTTGTGGCCGACCACGGCGAAGACCTCGACAGCGTCCACAAACTCCATCGCACGGATTCGTATTACCAGACTGCGATTGCCGTCCCGTTTTTTGTCGTGGTGCCCGAGCGGCAGCGGCAGCGGTTGGGCGCGGGTTGGGATCAGTGGCGTCAGAACGCGCAGATGCGCGTCGCGCTGACGGACTTGGTGCCGACGGCACTGGACCTCCTCGGGTTGTCCGCCGATTCCACGGTCGCTGCGTGGCAGGAACGACTGGACGGCCGCTCGCTCCTGCGTCCGCTAGATCCCGAGCGCCTGATCGTGGTGGTCAACACGGACGAACACGTGCAGTGGTCGCGCAAAGGCTACGCGATTGTGGCCGACGATTGGAAGTACATCAATTATAGTTGGCGCGGCTCCATGCTGTTCGACTTGGCGACCGACGCGCTGGAGCAGCGCGATTTGCTGGCAGGGGGCGAGGCCGCGCTGGGCCGGGCCGGGCAGCGGCATCTGCGTCGCGTGCGCGCTTTGGTCGCAGAAACGCCCGTGCTGGCCGACATCCATGTGGAGTATTGAAACTACTTTACCGGCAAGACCGGCAATAGAGTCTTTATCATTGGTTGAAATAGCAACGTATGCACATTATACATATATTCAAGTAAGCAGCGAGATTATGAAGAAGGAATATGACTTCAGTCAGGGAAAGCGGGGGCCGGTCGCAGCCCAGAGAGGCAAAACCCGCGTTACCATTTATCTCGATAACGAGGTATTGAATAGCTTTCGTGCTCGGTCGGAAAGCGAAGGCATGGGCTACCAAACCATGATTAATCAGGCGTTGCGAGAGTATCTCAAGCAGCAGGATGATGCCCTTGACGAAGCCACGCTGCGCCGGGTCATACGCGAAGAATTGCAAAGCGTTGGTCGGTAGTAGGAGAGATCTTGTGATTGATCAGGCGCTTATTTTGGCCGCTGGACACGGCTCGCGTTTGCGCGACCACGTTCCGGTAACGCACAAGGCCCTAGTGCAAATAGAAGGCGAGCCGCTGTTGGTGCGCACCTGCCGGTTGCTGGAGCAGAGCGGCCTGCAGGAGATTGTCGTGGTCACGGGCCATTGCGGCGCGGATGTGTGTGCGGAGTTGAACGGGGCGAGTGGTCTGGGGGTCAGGCTGCGGTTTGTCGAGAATGCACAATGGAAGCTAGCCAATGGAATCTCGGTGTTGGCGGCCACTGGGATGCTTTCGGAGAAGTTTCTTCTACTGATGGCCGATCATCTCTTTGACCCGGCGATGATCACTGCGATGCGCGGCGTCAGCCTAAGCCCCGGGGAGGTGGTGTTAGCGGTGGATCGCAAACTGGACGCGATCTACGACATGGACGATGCGACGAAGGTGCGGCTAGAAGGCGAGTGCATCGCGGCGATTGGCAAGGAGCTGACGGATTTCAACGCCGTCGATACTGGGCTGTTTGCTTGCAGCGACGCGTTGGTGACGCACCTTAGCGAAGTGGAAGCGCGCCGGGGCGATTGCAGCTTGACTGATGGGATGCGGATGCTGATAGAGCGGGACCGGTTGCGTGCTTTGGATATTGGCGCGGCGTGGTGGCAGGATGTGGATACGCCTGGGGCGTTGGCGCACGGGATACAGTTGCTACGGGAACACGGGCGCTAGGGTAACTCTTCCTTGGTTTGTTTGCGTTTGTTTTTGCGGCGGTACAGCACGTAAAAGGGGTACGAGGCCACGAGCGCGACGGCGAGGACCACGGCGGCGACCCAGCCGAACATGCTGCCGATTGCGCCGATGATGATGATGGGGCCGATGTAGGCGTGAGCGGCGCTGCTGCACAGGAGTAGAAGCGTGCAAACGAGGCTAATTTTCGAGAAATGACAGGGCATCTTGGGGGATCCTCTGGGCTTGGGTCATCATGCCGCGCAGGGGTTTGCCTTGGTAGGAAGCGCGGTCTGGGTTGTAGTATTCCCACGCGATTTCGCCGGCGGGCGTGACTTCGAGCAGGCGGCCGCGTTGCGATTCCGTGATGAGGGTGTTGCCGTTGGGCAGCCGCTGTTGGGCACCGCGGATCCAACTGTCGAAGATCTGGTCGGTGCTGGTGCCTTTGTACTCCCAGTAAATTTCGTGCGTAAATAGATCGATTTCCAGTACGCGGCTTTGGCCGAAGGGGTGGCCGCGCAGGCCCTGGTTGTCGAAGAGCAGCAGGCGGCCGTTGGGCAGGAAGTCTGGGTCGTGCTGCTGTTTCCAGATTCCCTCCCCGTACCAGATCACTTGTTGCTCAATGGGATCGACGATGATGAGGGCGTTGGGGTTGCGCAGGGAGATGAGTAGGTCGCCGGCTTTGGCGCGCGGGATGTGAGCGGCTGCGGCCCAATCCGGCGGGATTAGTCGAATGGCGTTGGTGTGGGTGACTTCGCTGTGGCGGGTGGTCTGCCAGCGGTCGAATACGCTGCGATACGGCGAGTTTTTCAGGGCGCGGAAGATGGAAAAGCGCCGTTTCTCTTGACCGGTTACTCCGTCGATGACCACGGCGAAATCTTCGATGTACGGGGGTTGGATGTTGCCGATGGGCGCGGTGCCGATTTCTTGGACGAGGGTGTAGATGTTGCCTTGGTCGTCAAAGTCGAAGTCGTGGTGGGCGGTGCCGGTGTATTTCCATATTACCTGTGAGTTTTTGTCGAGTTTGACGAGGCCGTAGCCGTAGGGGTAGTGGTTGACGTAGTCGTGGTTGGCGAGGAGGTCGCCGTTGGGGTAGAGGTGGGTGCGGTGCCAGTGCAGCATGTCGGGTTGCTGCGGGAAGGCGGCGAAGTCGTCTTCGTCAAAGGCTTCAGCAAAGTTGTATTGCCACTGGTGGACGATGTTGCCGAGTGCATCCATGAGCACGGCGGCGGTGGCGTTTTTGGATACGAGCGTCAGGCCGGGCTGCATGGCCGCGGCGTTGTGGATGATGGCCCCGGACGGCTCGCTGGCGTCTTCAAACCACATGGTGCTGGTGTATTGGTTTTTGGTGTCGGTGAGGTCTTCGTAGAGATAGGCGAGGTGGCCGTAGGCATTGACGGCGTGGATGCGGATGTCGGGAGCGGGAGAGAGGTGGAAGATCGCCGATACTACGCCGTAGATGAAGGCGAGGAACAGGAGGCAGCAGATTAGGGTGGCGATGTAGGCTTTGTGGAAGAGGGACGACATCGGGGAGCTAGAGTATTCGCTTGGCTGAACAGGAGGCTTTACTTGAGCACCGCCACGGCCGTCCCCAAGGAGGCGACGAGAATGCCGGTGCAGGTGATGAGCGTGGCCATCAGCCGCGCGTAGCGCGAATCGAGTTGTTTGCCTAACTCGTCAATGCGCCCGTTGGTCTGATCAATGCGCCCGTTGGTCTGATCAATGCGCTCGTTCATCTCGGTGCGCAGGGCATCAATGCGCCCGCTCATCTCGGTGCGCAGGGCATCAATGCGCCCGTTGATCTGACGCACATCTTGACGCACATCCTGAATATCCTCTCGCAGGAAGCTGAGGGCGAGCGTGGATTCCGTTGGCGGGCCGGGTTGGGACGACTGTTCGGCCATGAGAAATTCCTCCTTGGGTAAAGGTACGCATTCGTCCCTTTCAAGCAAAAGGTGGACCATGCCGGGCAGCCGCCCGTTTTCTCTGGCCTCGATAGGGGCGATATGCGCCGGGCTGTTACCTTGCGTCAACGACGTTGTTTCTGCGCGGCAACACACCCCTTTGCTCGCGGCGGAGGCAGGAGCTGAGGGGGGCGTGGAGGTTTTGTGGAGGAGGGAGGCCCATCGGGGGCTAGCTCGGGTTGGTGCTGACGAGGACGGTGGAGGGGTCTATGCCGAAGTTATCGAGGAGCCAGCAGGCGTATCCGTGCTTCCTCTGTGCGTTGAACTTGGTAAGCAGGTATAGACCATTCCCGATTTTTCGCGTCGCCCCAAACTCCTTGCCATCTTGATGAACAGGTTCGGTGTGTACAAGGTAACGAGTTGACTTTTGCTTCTGACGTACTGGGATACTCTTCGCTGAAATTTTGCCTGTTTCAATCAAGTGTTCCGCAACTATGGCCAACAGATCGGTCCAATTCTTGAGCGGCCTCGTACTTGAGTCTGGAAACCTGATGGATGCCGGAACTTTATCACCGTAGTCTGCTTTCAATGACGGCAGTGGCTCCCAATCGCCATTTTTGGACGGCTCGGCGACCTTCTTCTCTCTTCTTGACTCGGATGTCATAGGTGGCGATTCGGCGCGTGCGGGTTTTTCTATCATTATTGGCGTCGCCGCTTCCTTCGGCTTGCCACTCGCCAAATTCGGTCGCCATAGACCTAAAGCCTGCAACGCACAAGCGTATGGCTCGTCTTGCGTCAATTGGAAATTCATCAGGATTCGATCTTTAATCGGGGCTTGCTTAAATACCTCTAACATCCGCCAATGATCTCCGTTAGTGAGGGTCATGTAGGGAATGCCAGCCGTGTTCGCGTAGTTGAGTGCCTGCATCGTTTCCTTCTCATCTAGCGGCTTCCCTAGCGCCTTGGCTTCAATCACGGCTATCGGTCGCCCACTGCCCATCAGCACGTAATCAGCCCAATCTCGACCTATACGATATTCGAGTTCGACGGAATTGGGATCTCCAACGTCCCATCCTAACTTGTGCAGCATAGGATCGATAAGTACCTGCCGCGTCCGCGTCTCATTGCCTAAATATGAGCGATGCGCCTGAATACGCTCTCGCAGCGTTTCGATGGTTTCTTTCAGATCGTCTAATGCCATTGGGTAGTTCCTTTGCGGACGGAGATGGCGCTATGTTTTGTCTTCCGGGATGCGCTGGCTGGCATGGAGGATCGTCAGGCCGACCACTTGGCCCTGCTCGTAGCGGATGATCACATCGTCGTCGGTCAGCTCGCTGTCGTCGGCGTGGCTGGGCTTTTTGAAGTTCACGTATAACACATCGGCTTCGGCGTCATACGAAGACCATAGATACTGCTTGGGGGAATGCTTGACCGCGGGAATCAGGGATACGTATTGCTCAACCGTTAGAGAGGCCATATTTGCATTTCCACATAGATTCGTCAATCTGCTCAAAGTCTTTAAGCGCATTGTTCACTTCAGCGGCCTCCTCAGCCGTCCAAGTCCCAATTAGATGGTCCAATGACGACCCAACGGTGCCGCCGGTGTCCTTTG
The DNA here is from genome assembly GCA_965116455.1 of Candidatus Latescibacterota bacterium. Taxonomy (GTDB): domain Bacteria; phylum Latescibacterota; class UBA2968; order UBA8231; family UBA8231. Next base: position 708,424 of record OZ220690.1, read on the forward strand.
GTTGATCGAGACCGGCCCCCAAGCGCAAAAGCCTCAACGCGGCTTGGCTCAGCGAAAGGCCCTCTTGATTGGCCAGATGCCGAACTCGGCCGGCCAATTCCTCGTCAAATCCACTCAGCGTTAGTTGGTTCATGGAAAGCTCCTTTGGTAATTTTCACGAACCCCTCATTCAACCTGTAGCTTGCTTTTCTGGAGTGCTTCTAGAGCGTCGTCAATCTCCTCCACTTCGCAGTCGGCGATCGGGACTTGGCGGCGGGAGAGGAGCGCCAGAAATGCGCGATAGGAAAGGCCCAACAGTTCGGCCCCTTTGCGAATGGAGATGCGCTTTTGGCGGAAAAGATCCAGCACCACGGCTTCTTTCATCTCAGCAGAGGCCGTGGCCTCGTCTATCCAGAGGCCCTCGACTAGGGATTGGGGAAATTCTAGGGATAGCTTGATCGTGTCTGTCAAAATAATCTCCTTTGATCTATGAGTGTATCGCGGTGGGACGTTTTTTGTCAACGGCGGCTAGCTCCGGTTGGTGCGGACGCGGACGGTGGAGGGGTCTATGCCGAACTCATCGAGGAGCCAGCAAGCCATATTGTAAACTGACTTTGAATCGCTCCAGAACATTTCCACCCATAGCTCCCCGATTTCTCGCTTGTTTTCAAACGGTTTGCCGGTGGAGTGAACTGGTTCGGTGTGTAAAATGTATCTTTGAGACTTCTTAACTGGGCAATTTTGCGCTGAAATTTTACCTGTTTCAATCAAGTGCTTGGCAGCGTTGGCCAATATATCCGTCCAATGATTGAGCTGTTTTTCATTTGCATTCGGAAACTTGATGGAGGATGCCGGAGGTTTCTGCCCTTTTTCTACTTTCAATGACGTAAGCGGCACCCAGTCACCGTTATTGGACGGATCAATGGTCTCGTGTACACGACTGGGCTTAGGCGTCGGCGACTCCTCCTGCACCTCCAACGCACTACGCAATAGCTGTACTATCTTTGCCGCGCATTCGTACTCTTGCGTGTTAGAAAGCTGGAACGACTCTTCTCGATCTTCCTCTATTGACCAGATCTGCCAATGATCGCCGTTAGTCCACACGACGTATTTCAAGCTGGTGAGTGCCTTATCACGCGCGTACTTTATCACCTGTTCCACTTTGATACGGGCTAGTGGTACCTCCAATTTCTTTGCTTCAATAAGCGCGACCACGTTGCCGTGCGAGAACAGCGCGTAATCGGGCTTGCCCGAGGTGCCTTTGTATTCAAGGTGAACTTGAGCAGGATTCCGAACGTCCCAGCCCAATGCCTCAAGCATCGGGTCAATCAGCAATTGGCGAGTACGCGTTTCAATCGGCTTCAAGTACTCCTCATGCTCGTTTCGCGTCTTCTTAAGGGCCTTAATCGCCTCTGCGATGCGGTCTTGGGCTTGTCTAAGTGCGTTTATGTTCATATTTAGCGTCCTTACTGAAGAACGAATAAGCCATGGAAACGGATTTTAATCATACGCGGCTGATGCGTTTTTTCGGCTGGCTGGTGCATGCACATCCGAATTTTTGGATTGACGTGGGCAAGCTGGAGACGCAGGTGCTCAAGGGGCGGTTGGCGCGGCGGGCAGTAGAAGCGCCCATTTACATCACGGGACTGGCGCGTGCTGGCACGACTCTGCTGCTGAATATACTGGCGTCTCATCCGCGCCTTACCTCGTTCAAATACTGCGATTACTACGGCGCGTTCACGCCGTTTTGGGCCGACCACATCTTCCGCGCCGTTGGATTGGGTGCGGCGCGCAAACAAGAGCGGGCACATGCCGACGGCGTGATGGTCAACGCATACAGTCCAGAAGCCATGGAAGAGATCCTGTGGATGCAGTTTTTCGCTTACCTGCACGATCCCGCCGAGAACAATGTGGTCGAACGGCAAACCAGCCATCCGGAATTTGAGGCGGTTTACGCGGCGACCTTGGCGAAGCTGTTGCTGTGCCGCGACGCTGAGCGCATTGTCTCCAAAAACAACTACAATATCACGCGGGTCGCGTATCTGGCCAAGCTATACGAGGATGCGCGCTTCGTCATCGCCGTGCGCCATCCAATCGCGCACATTGCGTCCATGGCGCGTCAGCACCAGCGCAACTTGGCCCACTTCTCATCCCCGATTCACCGCCAGTACCTGCGCAACGCCGGCCACTTTGAGTTTGGCCACGAGCGCATTCCCATTACCATCGACGCGGAGAAAACGCAGCACATCCAAACGCTGTGGGGCGAAGGGCGCGATGCCGAGGGGTGGGCTGAATACTGGGATGCGATCTACGCTTGGACCTACGAGGAGGTGCTGCAGCACGAGGCGCTTAAGACGCGCTGTTTGGTGGTGCCGTTTGAGCACTTGTGCGCGGCAGCCCAGCAAAAAATTGCGGACATTCTGGCGTTCTGCAACTTGGACGCTGACGAGGCATGGATGAAGAGCTGGGGTGGGCAGGTTGCGTATCAACCCCAATACGAAGCGGCATTCAGTGATGCCGAGCGCGACGTCATTATGCAGATATGCGGCGCGACGGCGAAGAATTATGGGCTATAGCTAGAGTCATCTCAAACCGACATGAGGTTATCTAATGAATCAACGTGAAAACCGTCCACTGGACGGACAAATCGCCGTCGTCACGGGCGGTGCCCAGGGTTTAGGGCTGGGAATCGCCCGGCAGTTAGCTGGCGACGGGGCTAGCGTGGTCATCGCCGACCGGCAGGAGGATAAGGCGAGCGAGGAGGCCGCGAAGCTCCAAGAAGAGGAGCTAACCGTGCGGGCCGTAGCGCTCGATATAACCAACAGCGCTGCGGTGACTTCCTTTTTCGCCGAGCTAGTTGCCGAAGAGGAGCGAGTGGACATCCTGATCAACAACGCTGGCACTGGTCAGCAGGTCGCCCCGATAGTCGAGCTGGAGGACGCCGAATGGCACCGGGTGATGGATGTGACGCTGACCGGGGCTTTTTACTGCTGCCGCGCCGCCGGACGCATCATGGAAGAACAGGAGGCCGGTTGCATCGTCAATATCTCTTCGATCAACGGCCAGAATCCGGCCGCGCTCGTGGCCGCGTACAACATCGCCAAGGCCGGTATCATCAGCCTCACCCGAACCTTGGCTCTGGAGCTGGCCGCGTACGGCGTGCGGGTCAACGCCGTGTGTCCCGGTCCAGTGTACACGGAATTCAACCAGCGCAACATGGCCCAACGCCGCGTCACCTTAGGGATATCCGAAGAAGAAATGATCGAGCGCATTCGCGCGGCCATTCCCTTGGGACGCTGGGGCGAGCCAGAGGATATTGCCCAAGGCGTGGCCTTCTTGTGCAGCCCGGCCGCGTCTTGGATCACCGGCGAAGTGCTCCGCGTCAGCGGCGGCATGGAAGGCGTGTCGGCCACGCCGCCGAAAAGGCCGCGTCAGTAGAGGTGTTCACATGACTATAGCTAATTTGACGCAACTATTGGTGGCATGATATGGCAGTGATAGATCGAGTTTATCTAGATACAACGGTTCCTAGTGCCTACTACGATGATCGCGCACCAGATCGTCAACGCCTAACGCAAGAATTCTGGCAGGGTAGACGCCTTGAAATGGATGCCGTCATCTCAACGATTACCCTATTGGAGATCCGCAATACTCCGAATGAGGATAAGCGTCAGAAGATGGAAAATTTAGTGCAAAATATCACAGTGCTGAACTTTTCTAACGAAGCAGATAATCTAGCCCAAGAATATGTTCGACGCGGTATTTTCCCCGAAAAATTCGCTTCGGACGCTAATCATGTAGCCATCGCCGTTGTTCATGGAATTGGTTATCTTGCTAGTTGGAACTTTCGCCATCTGGTTAGAGTTAATACCCGCCGAGAGGTCAACTTGGTCAACGCTTTAGAAGGCTACAATCCTATCGAGATCGTTGCTCCACCCGAGTTATAGGAGATGGATCGTGAACGTATTAACAAAGGAAGCAAGAGATCGGCTTTGGGAGGAAGTCAGGGAAGAGTTCCCACATGACGAGACGATGCAGGAGGTACACTTCGTACGTCTTGTACACTTTTTGCAGACGAAAGATCTTACTCCAGAAGAACGCGTAAAATTCTTTGAACAGTCAGAAAAGGCTGATTCGATCTCATAACTCAATTAATCCAATGGAATTGTGGACATCCTATCTGCTGCCCCTGCCGCACGAGATTCACATTGCCGACAGCGTCCGCTGTAAGCCGGGCGAAGTGGGCATTGCGCTGAGGGACCAAGCCGGACCAATTGAACAGCAGGGTGCCGCCGAACTGGAAGCACTGTTCATCGAAAAGGGACAAGCACAGCCAAATGGCGGGGCCTTTACCATCGACATTGGCGTGGCTCCAGCAAACAGCGCGGCGACTGAACGGCTCCAAGGCTTAAAGAATAAGGCCCAGGCGTACCTCATTGAGCCACGGGGACGAGATGGTCTGGTGCTGACAGGTTTGGACGAGCACGGCGTGTACTATGCCTGCCAGACCCTGATCCAATTGCTCGAACCCGAAATGAGTCCGGAGCAGGTGCACATCCCCTTGGCCGAGGTGATCGACTGGCCCGACATGGACGAGCGCGGCTTGTGGAATTTCCCCGAGCCTGCGACTTGGATCCCGTGGCTGGCCACGCTCAAATTGAACTACGGTAAGATGGCCTCGACGCAATTGCATCCCATTGAACGCGGTCGGCGCAATCGGGCCACCATTGACCGAGAACAATTCGAAGCGGCGCGGCAACGGGCTTTCAATTATCTGCCCTATATCCTGCACCTCAACTTCCTGCACGACTGCGGCCTTTTTAGGGCTTATCCCGAACTGGCAGGCAAGGGCGACAGTGCTCTGACTGGGCGCTATTTCGCTCACAAGACGGGTAATCAGCACCGAGCTCCCTGCGCTTCGCAGCCCCTGTTGGTGCAAATCATACAAGAGTGGATGGAGGATATCGCCGGTCAGGGGGCCGAGGAAATAAGCTGCTGGTTGAGCGAACGGCCGGGGCAGTGCGGCTGTCTTGAATGCACGGCAGTGGGGCAGTTTGTGCTGGAATCGCGGGCTTTTGTTGCGGCGTGGCGGCAGGCCCAAGAGCGCTATCCCAATTTGCAGATTCGCATCTTTTTGTCGACCACTACCACCGTGCGCAACTATCGGGTGCTGGACGAATTGCCGCCAGAGGTGAAGATCGAGCGGGCCTGCGCCACTGAGTTGGAGAGGGTGCTGCACCGGCCGCGCGATTTAATGGCCAATCCGCTGCTGGACCACTACGCTGCCGAGGGGCGTTGGATCGCCAGTTACGATGTGCCCATTGCGGCCAACGGCAAGGTGGATACGCCCGAGTTCAAGGTGCCGCAGCGCTCGGCTCACCGCATGCGGGATTACGTCGGTCAACTGGTGCGGCGGGGCTATAGTGGGGCGTACGCCATGATGGCTTGGGGTGGTCCAGAGCGCCAGATTTGCAGCTTCAATATCCACGCTTTGGCCGAGTGGGCTTGGAATATGCAGGGCCGCGACGAGGCGGAATTCGCTCTAGCTTGGGCACGGCGGGAAGGCTATGCCCAGCCAGAAGCCGTGGCTGAGTGGGCGACCTTGATGGGGCCGGTGGAATTCGACGTGTACGATTCCGATTTCCCAATATGCTATTCTTGGGGCAAGGCCGCGGAGATGGTGCGGCAGCGGCAGCGGCCCTATTTGGGCGAGGGGATGTTCCGCTATTATCTCTCAGTTGAGGATTTCGACGCCAAAGTTGCGGTCTGCGACCGGGCCTTGGAAATTGTCGAGGGCCTTGGGGAAGCGGATTTGGCCCATGAGACGCGGGTGGTGCGGTCCTATGTGGAATTGGCGCGCGGCGTCTATTGGGTTGCCGAACAGATGGCCACGCTCGACTTAGCGGATGTGGAAAACCAAGCGCTGGTGCGGGGTAGTCTCGATCAGTTGCAAAAGGTTGGCGAAGACAATGTCCAAGCCATTCGAGATTGGCGCGCTAACTTGGGCAGTGAGCCGTGGCACTACCGGGTACACGATGCTATGAAGGGCACGGAGACGAATGTGGCGGAGATCGTCCAATGCGTCGCCGATCGCTACCTTTACTGAGGGAGGTAAACATGACTGAGCAAAATAATGTACTGTCCCAGGAGAAAATGGATTTTAACGCATGGCACAAGGCCGCCTGGGAAGAGGTTGAGCAGTTCCACGAGATGGTAAAAAGCGGACAGAATTCTTTTGGGGAGAACGACCCCCAACATCGACTCGCCGCAGAAATTTTCCAGATGTATCTGGAGAAGAGGCCTTCAGAGATAGCCACAAAGGCTTTGCACAATGCTTTCACCATGTGGGGAAATCTGGAGGGCGTCAGTGACCAAGTTCAAGCGGCTCTCAAGCACATTTCTTATACCGAAGATGTGTGGGATGAAGTCGAGCATGGTTTGCGGAACAGTTTCGGACGTGATGGCCGAGAAAAAGAAGCAATTCTCCTATTGGAGGACTTGGTCGAAAAGGTCGTTCCCTTGAAGAGTCGATCAGCCTTGCTATGCGCTTTAGCCGATACTTGGGAACGCGAAGGTGAGACGGGAAAAGCTCGTCGAGGATTTGAACAAATCATCGCATGGGATGCTTCTGAATGGCATGTAGATCATGCACGAGGACATATGTACGAGCTTGACAATTTAAACGTCGGACAGTTGGCCCCTCAATTCAGGTTGCCCGATATGGACGGCAATCACCTAGATCTTGCAGATTATCGAGGTAAAGTCGTGGTTTTGCATTTTTGGGGTACAACCTGTGGCTGGTGTAAGTTTATTTACCCTTCTCTTCGCAACATTGCACAGGAGTATTCTGGGGGTGAGGTAGCCCTCATTGGTGTATCAGATGATATAGACTTTGACGCTCTTCGTGCTGCGATAACGGAAGAGCAATTCACGTGGCCTCAGATATGTGAAGGCAATGGCTGGGAAGATACGGTTTTTAAGCTTTACAATGTGGATAGAATGCCTATCGAGTATATCATTGATCAAGATGGCAAGATCGCTTTTAAACTCGAGGGAGGAGGAAAAGGTAGCGGTGAAAAAGTTGAAGAAGCAGTGCGATCTCTCGTGGTTTGATGAGGCGCAACGCAACGGCAGTCTCAGCGCTGCCAATAGTACGATACTTTGAGTTGCAGCGAGCGGCTAGCTTGTTGCAGACCTCCCTCCGTATCCCAGGCCTGATTGTACACGAGGAACAAATCGTTGCCTGACAGGTAGCGGTAGTTGAATAGGAAATTGCCGCCATGCGCCAAGTGCCGGCGCAGAATCGGCTCGATGCGCCGTTCGGCAAGTTGGATTTCGTATCGGCGCATTGAGCTGACCGGATGCAACGGACTAACTCAACGTTTGAGTTTGCGGTATTCTTGGCACGACTCGTCCAAGGACGGTGGTACGGGGAGTCTGAGATTTTGGTCCTCGTGGCACATTCGGTACAATTCTTCGGCAAAGGGACGGGGGTCCTTCGACTTATAGGCGCTGTAGTCCACTGTTTCGTCAACCGATTCATCGTCCAAGTAGGCAAACCAAGTCTCTATATTCCTCCGTGGAACGATGATGATCACGGGGTCTTTTAGTTCCCTCACAGGTACTTTCTGAGTCCTGCACTCATCATCAAGCTGGGATCGTCGGGCCTGTGTCGTGTGTGTGTCCGCGTCAATGACGACGATCAGGAAGGCGTTTTGCCGGCTGCGAATGGCCTTCAATTCGCTTGGGTACTTTTGTCGAACCCATTGCTCGCCGGATTGGGAGCCATGTGGAATAGGCAATGTTCTGATGTCGCGAGCTTTGAATTGTCGCCGGCGCAGGAAGCGGCGTACGAACGTGTCTGTGGCCGCGTCCTCGCAGAGCAATACGATTCGGACGCTCATTCCCAGCGTCTTGCTATGATTTCGGACAGTGGTAGGCCATCGACAGCATCCTTCGGTTCTTTGCTCACCCGCACCGGGCCGTCTCTGTCGCGGAAGAACCATCTGCCATTCGCGCCCGCCATGTAATCGATTATCACAGGGTGATGCGATACGACGACAAGCTGTCCCAAGGACTCGCCGGCCCGCTCAGCCGCTTCGGCGAGCCACGGCTGTATTTCTCCAAGGGCAAGATAATTTTCGGGTTCATCGACGAACAGCGAGACTCGGCGATCTGCGGAGAGATGGAGCAGGCTATACAAGGTAATCAGGGCTCGTTGGCCATCGGAGAGTTGATCGAAACCGTAGCGGATCGGCTCGGACGACGGGTCTCGAAAGATTGCTTTGAGAGCGCGGGAGTTCTCTCCAGATTCCGTCAGATTGATCGAGTCGAAACCTGGGAGCGCTTCACGGAGGGTCTCAAATAGCGAAACGATGGAGCGCATGTTCTCTTGCGCAGTGCGACGGTACCAGCCAACGAAGTTCTGCATCAAAGGCTCCAAGAACTCGTCCTCGGTTCTCGTTTCTGCGGACATGATAGGTGGGCCGCAGCTAACAATTATGTAATTGGCGATCTCCTTTTTGAACTGCGTTAGTTTCCTATTGTCGGTTCTTTCGTTCAAGAAGCCGATCCCGGACTGCGACCAATCGAAGGGATACGAAGGGCCTTGGGAGTAGTCATCGTGATATAGCTGCGCGTTTCCGTTCTTGAATTCAAAGATTGGGTTGCCGTCGTGTTCAAGCGTTTCTTCCCCGACTCGCATCATGCCACGAGAGAGGTCATGCTCCACTATGAGCGAATAATGGTAGACTTCTTCGTTGACGCGGGTCTCGATTTCGAATCGCTGTTCGTTGCGTTGACCGTAAAGCGAAATGTCCCGGGCTGGGAACACTGCATCCACTTTCGATCCCCGCACGACCAGATTCTGAATGTTCTTGAGCACGTTCAGAACCGAAGTCTTACCTGTGCCGTTCCGACCTAGAAAGACATTCGTCTCGTCGAGATCGAGTTCAAAGTTTTCCAGACAACGGAAGTTGTCCACATAGAGTCTTGACAGCACGGGAGTCACCTTTAATGGTTGGTTTTTCCATTCGTATCAATGTCGTTGAGATGGTATCGACCTGTCAAGGTAACCGTGGCAAGACGCCTGACTCCACTGGTCGCGCAGCCGTCTACGCGTACTGCCCTCCTCAGCGCTGCCAATAGTACGACACTTTGAGTTGCAGCGAGCGGCTGGCTTGTTGCAATCCTCCCTCCGTATCCCAGACCTGATTGTACACGAGGAACAGATCGCTACCGGGCAGGTAGCGATAGTTGAATAGGAAATTGCCGCCTACTAGTTCTTGGGCGCTGTTCCACTGTAAGAAGCCGCGCACGAACATATCGGGCGAGAAGGAATAGAGGAAGCGGTGTCCGAACAGGTGGGTGTTGAAGGCACCGTTGGGCAGGTTGATGTGGTTGAACTCGTAGGTGCCTTCCAGCTCTAGGCGGGCATTGTAGCGCCAGATGGACTCAATGGAAACGCGCTGGCGGGTGCCGTTGAAGAAATCGCCGTATTCACACGAAAAGCGGCCCGAGAGGCGGCGGCTCGAACTGGCGAAGAGATTGAGATGGTAGCTGCCAAATTCGTACGTGCCTGGGGGGATTTCTTGGTCGTCGCGTATTTCAAAAGCCTCGTCCAAAAGCTCGTAGCGCTGGCGGTAGCGCACCCCGAACCAGTCACCGATTTCCAAATTGACAAAAGCGGAAAATTGAAAGTCGCGGGTTTGCAAAGTGTTGCCCCGATCCATCAGATAGGTAAAACGCGGCCCGAGCGAGAACATGCGGATCCAGCCGATGGCCGGGCGGGGCCGGTAGCGCCCGCTGCCTTTGAAGCGGCGGATGTCAGTGCGCGGCACAAAGCCCACTTCAGGCGAAAAATCTTCTTCCACATCCAGATAGTTTAGGCGGGTCTCAAAGCGGCCTTGGCGGTAGTCCAGTTCCAGCAGGCCGGCCCGGTCGCGGCCCTCCACTTGGGGTGTCCAAGTCTTGGCGGCAAAGCCGCGCAGGTTGAGGGCGGCTTGTAACAGCGACAGGGAGAAGTCCACGCCGCCAGTGCGGTTGTAGTCGGCCTCGGAGCCGGGTTGCTTGTCGATGGCGATGAAGCCGAGGTTGGAACGGCCCAGCATGTCGCGCTTGACGCGCAGGACTGTGAAATCGGTCTGGGCCACGTGCAGGGTGTCGAGGACGTGTAAGCGTAGGGTATCGACGATGGTGTCTCTACTTAGATCGACTTGATCCTCGTGCTCGTCCTCTTCATCGACAAAAGTCATGGCCTGAGTGGTCATGCGCAGAGTGCCAATTTGATAGGGGCCAGCCCGTCCGGTGAGTTTGCCGCCGGCCAATACGGGCAGGTTGTGGCCCTCTTCAATGCCAATGCGACGGCTGTAGAACAGCAGGGTGGGTGGCCGGCCGCCAGAGCCCTGTCTTTCGACGCGTTCGCCAAATTCAAAAATGCCGGCTCCTTCGAGGAAGAAGTCGCGCTTTTCGGGGAAGAACAGGCTGAAGCGGGTGAGGTTTATTTGCTCTTGGTCGGCCTCCACTTGGGCGAAGTCGGTTTTGTAGGAAAGGTCCAAGGTCAGCGAGGGCGTGAGGCCGTATTTGAAATCTAGGCCCGGATCTAGGTCGTATTCCGTGGAACCATCGGCGGTGAAATCGCGCTGGGTGCCGCTCAGGAAGAAGGGGACGACCGCTAGGGGTGGGCGGCTCTGTAGCCGACCCAAACCTGTCAGGACGGCCAGACGCGAGGTGCGGTAGCGGCCTCTAAAGCCATAGGATTGGGGTGGGGGAACGAGGAAGACTTCTTCGTTTTTGCGGCGAATGGCGCGGCCGATGTTAATGCCCCACACGGCTTGGTCGCTGTCAGGGTAGCGCACTTGATCGAAGGGAATGGCTACTTCGGCGCTCCAACCCAAACTGTCGATATGGGTGCGGCTCTGCCAGACGCTGTCCCAGGCTTGGTTGCGGGTGCGGCCCTCGTCGGTGAGCAGCATGTCTTGGCGCGCGCCCAAGGGATTGGTGCTAAAGTAAAAGCCGCTGCGGCGGTCGTTATAGGGATCGAGGATAATCTGGATATTGTCGTTTTCGTCCAACTCGGCATCGCGCCGCATTTGGTTGGCCACTAGGCGGTTGGCCTCGCCGTCAAAACAGCGCAAGGCAAAGTACAGATAGTCGTCGTCAAAGAGGATGCGGACCTGGGTCTGCTCAGTGGGCGAGGCACCTTCGACGGGTTCGCGCTGGAAGAAATCGGCTATGGTCGGGGCTTGGTCCCAGACTGAATCGTCGAGACGACCGTCGATGTTAGGGGGCGTGGGCGTGCGGGTGGCTTGGACGACGGGGGTTTCCCAAGCTTGGCTTGGGGCGGTGAGTAGCGCTAAGGCGACAGCACTGTTGGCAATGGACGGTAGAGGGTTCAAGATACAGGCTCAGGGCTTCTCTCTTGAGCAGGTGAAGCTCAATTTTTGTCGCTTGTCTGTCAAGGAAGACACGCTCGACGCTTCGTTGACACTCCATATTGACTAAACTACCTTCCTCCGCCTCTTCAGCCGCAGCATTCTACAACGGAGACTGTGATGACCAAACTCCCGCGCCTGATTTTCAATACCGACGGCAACTGGATGCTCTTCTACCTGCCCGACCGCAATCCCGACGATGTCACCCATCAGCTCGACGAACTGGTCCCGGCCGGCGTTGACGCGCTCGCCGGACTCATTGGGATTGACGATGACGTGGTCTGGCGCGGCAGTCCGCATTCGGCCATGTGGGGAGACGACACAGAAGTTTGGGATCCCGATCCCGACGTGGATGCCGACGGCAAGCCGATCCGCAAGATGACGGCCGGCGGCTTTGAACTCAACCGCCTCGAACAGCTCTACAACTGCATGGACGCGGTCGTCGCCGATGGCCGCGAACTGATGAAGATCTATATCAACGGTTGTCGGCGGCACGACATCGCGGCGATTGCGTCCATGCGCATGAACGATGCCCACACCTCCGACGAAGCGCGCGAGTGGCAGGTGCGCAGCCGCCACAAGAAGTCGCGGCCCGATTTGCTGATCGGCTCTCCGACTCCGACGCGCGCGGGCGGTGCCGACCGCTGGAATTTCTGTTGGCAATGGGACTACGAGCAGGAGGAGGTGCGAAACCGCTTTTTAGGGCTCGTCGATGAGACCTTGGAGCGCTACGACTTCGACGGCATTGAGCTCGATTGGATGCGCGGACCGCCTTACTTCCGGCCTGGGCGCTTGCTCGACAATATCGACACCCTCACCGAGTTCATGCGCCAAGCTCATGCCATAGTGCGCCGCCACAGCGAGCAGAAGGGGAAGGCGATCTCGCTGCTGACGCGGGTGCCTCCCTGTCTCGCCGAGGCCCGTGGCATTGGCATTGACGCGCCAGCTTGGATTAGCGAGCCGGTGGCGGATTTATTCGTGCTTTCCTCAGCTTCGTACTGTCCGGCTCGCATCGACATCGCCGAGGCCGTCGCCTGCGCCGAGGAGAGTAAGGTGCCGATTTACGTAGGCTTCGACGGTGCCACGCATCTGACCTCGCCGCACGAAGGGTACAAACGCGGCGTGCCCGCGGTCCTGCGGGGCGTGGCGCTGAATGGGTATGAACAGGGGGTCGCTGGCGTTTACATTTTCAACTACGACTATCGGCATCACCGCGCTTCGCCCTTTGAGGAGGAGGAGTACAATGAAGACCACCTCAATCTCCTCACCGATCTGGCCGATCCCGAGCGGCTGGTGCGCCGAGATCGCAGCTATTCTGTGTCCGATTCGGCCTTGGGAGGTGTCGTCCAGCATACGCCTGGGGATCACTACCCGCAGGTGCCCCGCGACTTGAGTATGCCAGCACGCGCTACCGGCGGTCCTGGGTACGAGATGACCCTCATCATTGAAGACGATATTGAAGCTGGCCTCGCCGACGGCCGCATCCTCGGCACTGAGTTGCGCCTGCACCTCACTGATTACGAAGCCTGCATGGACCGCATTTTCTGTCGGGTCAACGATTGCGCTGTCTCACTGGCTGGTGCCACCAAACTGGAAAACGAACTCGGTGCTTGGCTTGTCGTGAAAGAGCCCCCCATTCAGCGCGGCGAAAACCTTGTGCTCATAGGACTCGACGGTTTGAAGACACCTGATCCGTGGCCGACGCTGCACCAGTGCGAGGTGATGGTTTTAGGATGTGATAGCGCCTAGGGTGCAGCAGTAGACGGATTGTCATTCTGTGCGGAGCGCAGCGAAGTCGAAGAATCTCTCCCTCGGGGTCGGCTACTGTCTGGATAGATAAGTTGACCGAGGCAGCAGATGCTTCGTCAGCCTGACGGCTTCCTCAGCATGACAGGACTCTGCGGCCAACTCACGGCGCGAACTGGTACTCTACCGGCAACTGCGCGACGTCCGTGATGCTCGAGTCTGCGTGGTAGTAGATGTTCACGCGCCCGGTGCCGCAGTCGCCGAACTCGTCGCAGGTGAGTGTGCCGATAATCCCCTGAAAGCCAGTTGTTGCCGCGATCTCCCCGCGCAGGGCGGCACGGTCGATGTATAACTTGCCGCCTTCCTCTACTGCAACGGATTCGATGGCGCTGAGCAGTAGCGTCGTGGCGTCGTAGGCGTGAAAAAAGAAGTTGGCGTCGGTGGCAGCTTGGTACTCGGCCGACAGCGCACTCACGTCCTTGCCGGTCACTTGGTTGACATTGGTGCCGAAGTGCGAGTCGTGCCCCGAGAGATAGAGCCCTTCTGATTCCGGTTTTTCGAGAAATTCCTGCGTGCTCGTAGCAGAGCCGGCGATGAGCGTTACCTCTTCTAGCCCGTCAAACGCCTTCGCTTGGCCGACGAGATGGTACCCTTCGGCGGCAAATAGCGGCAGGAAGATGCCGTCCGGTTCGGCAGCCGCAAAATCCGCGAGCGCAGCGTTCATGTCCGTGTCGCCTTTGTTGATAGTGGCGATGGCGACGGCTTCGCCGCCGAGCGCGCTGAAGGCGTTGGCGAAGGCAGTAGCGAGACCGTGCGTGACTGAGTCGCCGTCGTGAATAGTCGCCATCCGCCGCAGGCCCAACTCGTCATAGGCGAAATGGGCGACTGCTTGGGCCTGATAGAGACCGTTGCTGTAAACGCGAAAGTAGCCGGGATGGTAGTCCGGTCCTTGGTTGCCCGCGAGGTCCGACGTGAGATCGGGTGCCGCATTTGCGGGCGAGATCGTGCTCAGACCCGCAGCGCTGAGCACGGGTGAGGCACCCACCGACGCCTCGGAACACGCCGGGCCGATGACGCCTACCACTTGTGGGTCGGCAGAGATCTGACGCGCACCCTCGCCGCCGCCATCGTTTGAACACAAGGTATCTACTGGCTGACCGAGCGAGACTGTGCGACCGTGAATGGGGCCATAATCCTCGATAGCTAACTCGATGGCCTTCTGGATTGACTCGGAAATACTCTGCAGGCCCGTGAGCGCGAGCGGCAGCATGGAGCGCACTTGCACGGCCGCGTCTGCGTCAACCTCGACTGCGCCGAGCGGTCCCGCCTCAAAGCCGAGCGGTTTATCTTCGCCGCATCCTGCCGCGAGTGCTGCGAGGAATGCGACGTGGAATACTCTGTTAGCCATTGATGTATGTCTCCTGATTGTGTTGGCCAGCGGCGTAAGGTATCACGGTCTACCCTCGGCTGCAATTCCGCCATAGATTTTGGATGACCGGCTTCAACGTACCTTTTATATTTTACATTAAATGTGAAAAGGTGCGGTATCGTTCCTGAGCTACTGTATGCAAGAGACTTCGTATGACTTTCCATTAGAAAGGGTATAATGACAAACGCGATGAAACCATTCGATTCTTCCAATGAACAGCCTTCCCCGTCCGCACAACCGATAGCGATCGTGGGTATGGCGTGCCGGTTTCCCGGCGCATCGAACATCTCTGCCTTCTGGCGTCTGCTCGCAGCCGGTCAGAACGCTGTCAGCGAAGGGGTCCCGGGTTCCGGAGTAGGGCGCTGGGGCCAGCTCTTCCCCGACGACACAGTGCAGAACGAAAGTTGCCGTTACGGTGCCTTTGTCGACGACATCGACCTGTTCGACGACACCTTCTTCCGAATTTCGCCGGTGGAAGCGGAACTGCTGGATCCGCAGCAGCGCATGATGCTGGAGACGAGTTGGGAGGCTCTTGAGGACGCGGGCATTGATCCGGAGGGATTGAGAGAGAGCCGCACCGGCGTGTACACCGGGATCAGCAACGACGAATACCGAATGCTGGTCGTGGACTCGAGCAAGCCCGCCGAGGCTGCCGGGTGCCTCTACGCGCTCAGCGGCACCAACCTGAACGGGGCCAGCGGACGGGTTTCCTTTGTGCTGGGTCTCAGGGGGCCGGCGAAGGCAGTGGACGCTGCGTGCGCGTCATCCATGGTATCGGTCCACGACGCGGTGGCAGACCTGCAGCAGGGCAAGGCGGATCTGGCCATCGCCGGCGGCGTGCAGGCGATCCTGAACGGTCGCATCTACGAACTGCGCGCCGATTCGATGATGCTGTCTCCCGATGGGCAGTGCAAGGCGTTCGACGCATCGGCGAATGGGTACGTGCGGGGTGAGGGCTGCGGGGTCGTCGTCCTCAAGCGGCTGAGCGAGGCGGAGGCAGACGGCGATAGGATTTGGGCGGTGATACGCGGGGCCGCCGTGAACCACGGAGGGGCCAGTGTTGGGCTGACGGTGCCGAATACTCCGGCGCTGGAAGAAGTGATGGAAACAGCGCTGTCCGACGCGGGGATCTCCCCGTTGGAGATGGATTACTTGGAGGCCCACGGGACCGGGACCTCAGTGGGGGATCCGATAGAGATTGATGCCGTAGCCGCAGTCTATGGGAAGGGACGAACCGCCGACCACCCGCTCCTCATTGGTTCCGTGAAGACCAATATCGGCCATCTGGAGTCGGCCGCGGGCGTGGCCGGAGTGATCAAGGCGGCGCTGGTGCTGAACCGAGGTGTAATTCCCAAGCACCTCCATTTCCACAATCCCAACCCGAGTCTCGACTGGGACCGCCTGCCGCTGCAAGTGACCTCGTCGATGATGGACTTGCCGCAACGTCCGGAGCGTCCGCGACTTGCAGGAGTGAACTCCTTCGGGATATCCGGGACGAACGCTCACATTGTGATGGAGGAATACCGTGGCCCAGACGGTGCGGTCGCTGACGAACCGTGGGCTGTCGGCTCTGGGAAGTCGGTGGTGGTTTCGCTGCCGGATCTGCCGCTGCCGGAGCAGGAGGTGCAGCCGCGCCGGACCCGCCTCCTTGCGCTATCGGGTAAGTCCGAGGGCGCGCTCGGCGATCTGGCGGAGCGGTATTTGTCGTGGCTCGATGAACGCGCGGGCCAGTTCTCACCCGAGGGGGACGCGCTGCCGCCGCTCCTAGCGGACATGGCATGGACGGCGGGCGTGGGCCGGAGCCACTTCGATCACCGCGCGGGCGTCGTCTTCCACGACGCAAAATCGCTGCGAGAGCGGCTCCGTGGTCTAACTGAAGCGGATAGGGGCGCGTCGTCGCGGACACCGACTCGGGTGGCGTTCGCCTACACTGGGCAGGGGAGCCAATGGGTCGGTATGGGACAGACGCTCTACGAGAGCGAACCGGTGGCGCGGGCGATTTTGGACCGGTGTGAGGCGGTCCTTTTGCAGGAGCGAGGAACATCCCTGCTGGATGTGATGTTCGGAAGGGCCAGAGGGGAAGAGGATCTCGGCGACACGGCGTGGGAGCAGTCCGCCCTGTACGCGCTGCAGTGCGCGTTGACAGCGCTCTGGTCGAGCGTCGGCGTCCGTCCAGAAGTGGTCGTCGGACACAGCATCGGGGAACTCGCGGCCGCGCATGCGGCAGGCGTATTCAGCCTCGAAGACGGGATGCGGTTCGCCGCCAAACGGGGCGCGCTGATGTCGCAGATGGAAGAGGGCGGCATGGCCGCGATCTTTGCACCGGCCGAGCACGTGGCGTCGGCGGTGGAGGAGGTGAACGCGGCCTCCTCCGACCTTGGGCTAAGCATTTCGGGATACAACGGTACCCATCAGGTGGTCAGCGGCCCGATTGCGGGAATTGAAGCGATCTCGCAGCGATTCGAGTTGGAGGAAGTGCGGGTCAGGCGACTGAACACGACCCGGGCGTTCCACAGCGCCCTAGTTGAGCCTATCCTCGACGAATTGGAAACGTCTCTCAACGGCGTAGCGATCCAGCCGCCTTCTCTTACCGTGGTCAGCAACCTGACGGGGCAGGCCGTGGAACCGGGTCAAGTGCAGGACGGAGCCTACTGGAGGCGTCATGCCCGGGAGCCGGTGGCATTCGCCCAGGGAGTGAAGACGATGGCGGATCTCGGGGTGGACGTGGTGCTGGAGATCGGCCCGCGATCGGTGTTGGCTCCGATGGCGGCCTCGTCTTGGCCGGAGTCGCCGCAGACACCGGTGCCGGTGGTGCTGTCGAGCCTCTACTCGCCGTCGGACGACCCAGCGGAGACCCGAAGCGCCGACGGTTTCGTGGAGGCGGTTGCGGAGGCGTACCAAGCGGGGCTCCCGATTCGTTTCGCCGGACTCTTCTCAGGGGAGACGCGGCGACGGATCTCTTTGCCCAGCTATCCGTTCCAGCGCGAGCGACACTGGATCGAGTTGCCGAGACGGCGGAGCGGAAGCGCTGGCCACCCGTTGCTGGGTGCCCGGCACGAATCCGCCCGCGGCGAGATCGCCTTCGAGACGGAAGTGTTTCCCGCTGATCCAGCGTGGATGGACGACCACCGGGTGTTCGGTCGGGTCGTGGCACCCGGCGCACTCTACGGGGCTATGGCGTGTGCAGCGTCGCTCCTTGAAGAGAGTGGGCCGGTGGTTGTGGAAGACATGCAGTTGCACAACCCGCTGGTCTTCGAGGAAGACGAGACAGGTGCCGAAGGTCGGAAGATTCAGCTCGTGCTCGATGCTGCCGAGCCGACGTCGCCGCGCGGTATTCAAATATTTAGCAAGGGGGGTGAAGGGGACTGGACGGTCCACGTGGAAGGTCGTCTGGCACCGGGGGCGTCCGACCCGGAAATGGGTGAGCGGATTGATCTGGAAAGTCTCAAGGCCGGCCTCTCGCCAATGGACGTGGCGGGCTATTACCGCCACAGGGCGAGTACTGGGGTTGATCTAGGGCCGTCCTTCCGCACGCTTGGGAGGGTCTGGTCCCGCCCGGGCGAGGCGTTGGGCGAGGTGTCTCTGCCGGAGACTCTGACTAAGCACGGGCTGGATGTCCATCCGCTCGTGTTGGACGGTTGTTTCCAGGTCGTGGGCGCGGCGCGCAATCTGGCGGGAACCGAGGGCGGGGCCACGTATCTGCCGTTTGGTTGGGAGCGGCTGTGGCTGGCGGGACCGCTGCCCGACCGGGTCGTCTGCCACGTGCGCTTGAGTGACGCGTCAATCGACGCAGAGACTAGCGCGGGCGAGCCGGCCGAGGTGCTGAGTGGCGAGCTACGCATCTACGATCTGAATGGGGTGCCGCTCGGCCGCCTGAGCGGATACGCGGTGAAAAGGGCGACGCGGGAGGCGTTGCTCTCGGCGGTCGAACAAGTGCAGGATCTGTTGTACGAGGTGGTGTGGCGCGAGCGCGACCTTCCTGCCGGAATCGCACCCGCGGACTTCTTCCCGAGCCCGGCAGTCGTCGCGGCTGGTTCGCAGTTGTTCGCCGGTTACCTGACGGACGCGGGCGTTGATCCCGAAGGCCGGGACGCCCTGCTGGCGGACCTCGAGCGATGGTCGCGGTCCCGCGCGCTTGCGACGTTGGAAGAGTTGGGTTGGCAGCGCCAGAGTGACGAAATCGTGGACCCGGAGGCGTTGCAGAGCCAGCTAAACGTCCTCCCGGAGCACAAGCGCCTCTTCCGGCGGCTCTTTGAGATGCTCGCCAAGTCGGGGGTAGTGGAAGAGGCGGACGACGGGTTTGTCGTGGTCGTGGGGCCCGAGGATCCGCTGCCGGAAGAAATGCCGGGCGATCTCGAGGAGTTCGCCTCTCAGATGGCCGATCTGCACCCCGACGGCCTGACCGAGATCGGGCTGTTTCGGCGCTCCGGCTGCGCTTTGGCCGAGGTGCTGCGCGGTAATGAGGATCCGCTGACACTGCTGTTCAGCAGCGGAGAACCAACGGCGGCTGATTTGTATCTGAAGGCTCCCGTGGCGCGCGCGGCGAACCGGATGCTGGCGGACGCGGTCCGGGCGCTGGTGGCCGCATTGCCCGAAGGACGGCGTCTCAGAGTGATCGAGGTTGGAGCTGGTACGGGTTCAGCGACCGCATCCGTGCTGCCGGAGCTTCCCGACGGGCGGTTCGACTACGTGTACACGGATATTTCCGCGGGCTTCTTTGCCGAGGCGGAGGCGCGGTTTGGCGATGGCGGCGGGTGCATCGAGTATCGTCCGCTGGATATCGAGAAGGATCCAATTGACCAAGGCTTTGACTCCCATGGTTACGACCTGCTGATCGCGTCTAATGTGCTGCACGCGACGCGGTATTTGGAGGAGACCTTGGGGCACTGCCGGGATCTGCTCGCGCCGTCTGGACAGTTGATCGCGCTGGAGAACCTCAGCGGTCTGGGATGGATGGACCTGACCTTCGGCCAGTTGGATGGCTGGTGGCGGTTTGCCGACGACTACCGTCCGCACCACGCTCTGGCGAGCCCCGCGGTGTGGCGTCAGGCCCTCGGCAACGTGGGTTTCGAGGCGGTGGAAGTTTTGGGACCGGACGAGTCCGACGCGTCCCGGACGCTGGACAAGGGTGTCATCGTGGCCCAGGGGCCGGCGGCAGTGATGGAGCCCGCAGGCGCGTGGGTTCTGGCAGCGGACCAAGGGGGTTTGGCGGCGAAGCTGGCCACCGATTTGGCGGCGCGAAATCAGACGGTCGTGTTGGCGAGCAGCGATGGTCCGCAAAACGGAAAACAGGTGGAGGACAGCTCTGGAGTTATCAGAACAACCGTAGATATGGAGCAACGCGAGTCGTGGCGAGCGATCGCGTCCACTCTGCCTGAGGACGTACCGCTCAGCGGCGTTGTACATCTCGCGGGATTGGACGGTCACGGGGCACAGGCCACGACCGAGGAAATGGGGGAGGACGTGCGACGAGCGGGAGCGAGCGCGCTCGCACTCGTGCAGGGCGTCGGCGACGCCGATGTGATCCCCACCAACGGCGTTTGGATGATCACGCAGGGCGCGCAGGTGCTGGAGCGGGAGCGCGGCGGAGAACTCGTTGGCGCAACGCTCTGGGGTTTTGGCAAGGCCATAGCCCGCGAAGCGGCGCATCTGCAGCCGAGGATGATTGATCTGGACCCCGGCGAGATGGCGCCGGAACCCGATCTCGTCAAAGAACTCCTGTATCCCGATTCCGAAAATCACATCGCGTATCGAGCGGGACGCCGTCAGGTGGCGCGTCTGGTTCGAGCGGGTGCCGAAGCGGAGCGGCTGTCTCTGCCGGAGGAGCCGGATTGGGTGCTGGCTCCAGACCTAACCGGCGTGTTCGACAGGCCGTATGTCCACCCGCTGCCGGCGCGTCCTCTTGAGCCGAGGGAAGTTCGCGTCGGGGTCGAAGCGGCCGGGCTCAACTTCTGGGATGTGTTTCGGTCGCTCGGCTTCATCGAAGAGGGGCTGCTGGGCAGAGAGATGTGTGGCCACATCCTCGAGGTGGGCTCCGACGTGTCAACCGTGGCGGTCGGCGACCCGGTGGTCGGCTTGGGTTTTGGTGCATTCGGGCCGCAAATGATCACGCGGGAGGAGTTGGTGGCACCCGCGCCAGCGGGATTTTCGGTCACTGGACTTGCCACGGTGCCGAGCGCGTTCGTGTCCGCGGCGCTGTCTTTCGAGCTTTCGGGGTTGGAGGCTGGCGAGCGGGTGCTGATTCACGCGGGCGCAGGCGGCGTCGGGCTGGCGGCCATCCAGTTGGTACAAGCCGCTGGAGCGGAGGTCTTCGCCACTGCGAGTGCGCCGAAGCAAGCGTATCTCCGGTCACTGGGCGTGGAGCACATATTCGACAGTCGGCAGACAGCGTTCGGCAAAGAGATCCTTGAAGCTACGGATGGCGCGGGTGTGGATGTGGTGCTGAACAGTCTGACGGGAGAGGGCTTTATCGAGACGAGTCTGTCCTGCCTCAGGCACGGCGGCCGGTTTGTGGAACTGGCTAGGCGGGACATCTTGAGCGAGGAAGAGATGGCGGCTGTGCGTCCAGATGTGTCCTACGACATCTTGGAACTGGATGTCCTGAAAAAGACTGAGCCGGCGTGGGTCGGAAAGGTTCTGCGAGACGTGATGAACGGCCTTACGGCGGGAGACCTGAAACCAATCGTCCACAGTAGGTGGCCGCTCGCCGAAGCTGGAGCCGCGTTGAGCTTCATGCGATCAGCCCGGCATCTGGGGAAGATCGTCGTGACGCCGCCGCCGCTCATGCAGGGACGGTTGCGGTCTGACCGAACTTATTTGGTAACTGGTGGTCTGGGCGGGATTGGATGCGCTGTAGCTGGCTGGCTTGCGGACCGCGAAGCAGGGGCGATTGTGCTAAACGGACGCCGGGCACCGGATGCCGAGGCTGAGGAGGCGATTAGCAGGCTGCGGGAGCGCGGCGCGACGGTACAGGTGGAACTTGCGGATGTGACGGACACCGCGGCCATAGACCAGATGCTGGAGCGGATAGATGCGACGCTACCGCCGCTCGGGGGCGTGATCCACAGCGTGGGCGTGCTATCGGATGGCGCGCTGACCAACCAGAGTTGGGAGCGATTCGAAACGGTGCTCTGGCCGAAAATACTAGGCGCATGGCATCTGCACCGAGCGACAGCGGACCGCGATCTGGATATGTTTGTCCTCTTTTCGAGCCGAGTTGGCGTCATGGGCAATCCGGGTCAGGCGAACCACGCCGCGGCCAATGCGTTTCTGGATCAGCTCGCCGCTCACCGCCGCGCACAGGGGCTCCCCGGACAGGCCATTGCCTGGGGAGCGTGGTCAGAAATCGGCGAAGCTGCGGAACAACGGGAGCGGATTGACCGACAACGATCGGCACTCGGGGGCCGCTGGTTTACCCCACAGCAGGGTCTCCGGGCATTCGACCAATTGGTGCGCCAAGACGTCACGACTTCTGTGGTGATGTCGATGGACTGGTCCGTGTTCGAAGAGGCTGTGGAAGACCGTCCGCCGTTCTTGGAGGACTTGCTGTCCTCCGAATCGGACGATGAATCGGACTCCCCGGCTTCGGCAGCGGACCTGCTGTCTCAGTTGCAGGAAGCACCGGCGTCACGCGAGGAACTGCTCGTCTCCTTCTTACAGCAGGAAGTGCAGGCCGTGCTGAGGCTATCGACGGCTCCGGAGCCTACCGTGGGGTTTTTCGATTTGGGGATGGATTCGCTTATGGCGGTAGAGTTGCGGAACCGCCTGAACCGGGCGTTTGCCGAGGAGTACGTGGTACCCAACACCGTGGTGTTTGACTACCCGGACATCGCCAGTCTCGCCCGTCATCTGGTTGGGGAACTGGGTGAGGTAAGCAGTGCGCCCGTCGCTCAGGCGGAACCTGAACCGGATAGCCGACCGACGGTGCAAAGTGAAGAGGACGGCATCGCGATTGTGGGCATGGCGTGCCGATTCCCAGGCGCACCGGATATTGCGGCATTCTGGCACCAACTCGAAGCGGGTACAGACGTCGTGACGGACGGACGTGGAGATTCCGGTTCTTGGGGCGATCTCGCCGAAGATCTTCCCACTGAGTACGCCGCGTACCGCCAGGGTGGGTTTGTGGAGGGGATTGAGCAATTCGACTCGAGGTTCTTTCGGATTGCGCCGATTGAAGCGCGCCTGATGGATCCGCGGCAGCGGATGCTGCTGGAGACGAGCTGGCAGGCTCTTGAGGATGCGGGGATGGACCCAGACCGGTTGCGGGGCAGTCGCACCGGGCTATATGCCGGTATAGCCACTAGCGAATACCGAGACCTGATGACAGGCGGCGACTACGGCGTCAGTTATTTAGGTACTGCCGCGAGCATGACGGTCGGGCGAATCTCCTTCGCGCTGGGTTTGGAGGGGCCGACGATACCGGTGGAACTCAACTGCGCGTCGTCTCTGGTCGCGGTGCACCAAGCAGTGATGGGTTTGCGGGAGGGCGAAGTAGATATGGCTTTGGTTGGAGGCGCACACGCCGTCCTGTCGCCTGATTTAACCAGAGAAATGGCGGAGTTGGGGATGTTGTCCGCGAGCGGGCGGTGTAGGGCCTTTGATGCCGCGGCCGACGGTTTTGCGCGGGGAGAGGGTTGCGGAATGGTCGTCCTGAAGCGGTTGAGCGAGGCGGAGGCCGACGGCGACCGCATCTGGGGGGTGATCCGTGGGTCGGCGGTCAACCAGAATGGGGCGAGCGCTGGACCGACGGTGCCGAATGGTCCGGCGCAGGAGCGGGTGATCGAGACGGCGCTGGCACGGGGGGGAGTTGCCCCGGCGGAAGTGGATTACTTGGAGGCACATGGGTCCGGGTCGGGGTTTGGCGATCCGATTGAGGTGCAGGCAGCAGCGGCGGTGTACGGCAAGGGACGCGAAGCGGACCGTCCGCTTTTGATCGGCTCGGTGAAGACTAACATCGGCCACTTGGAGCCGGCTGCTGGGATCGCGAGCCTTATCAAGACCGCGTTGGCGATGAAGCGAGGGGTGATTCCCAAGAATCTGCATTTCCAGGATCCGAACCCGCACTTGGACTGGGATCAGCTTCCGGTGCGGGTGGTGTCGGCCATGACCGATTGGCCGAGCCATCCCGAACGGCCGCCGCGCGCGGGGGTGAGTGCCTTTGGGATCTCAGGGACGAACTCTCACGTTGTGGTGGAAGGGTATCCTGCCGATTCTGACGGTGGAATGCAGTTACCGGCGGGTTCCGCGCAACCTGTAGCCGTTTCCCTGTCGGAGTCGCTGGCGGACCTGCCGCTGGCAGAGGAAGAGATTCGGACGCGCGCGACGCGGTTGCTGCCGCTGTCGGGGAAGGCGGACGGCGCGCTGCGGGAATTGGCGGGGCGCTACCTGTCGTGGCTGGACGCGCACGATGGGGAAGGGGACATAGAGACGATGCTTGCGGACATGACGTGGACGGCAGGTGTGGGGCGAAGTCATTTTGGTTACCGGGCCGGTGTGGTGTTCCGCGATGCCGCGTCGTTGCGGGATGGGCTGAAGACGATTGCGGAGGCGGATGAGGGGCCGGAGCCGGTGGCGGCGACGAAGGTGGCGTTTGCGTTCACCGGGGAGGGGAGCGAGTGGGTTGGCATGGGCAAGGCGCTGTACGAAAGCGAGCCGGTGGTGCGGGCGGTGCTGGATCGCTGCGACGCGATTCTGCGGGAAGAACGGGGCACGTCGCTGTTAGACGTGATGTTCGGCCAGACTGGGGCGGAAGGCGCTTTGGACGACCCGGCGTGGATGCAGCCAGCTATTTACGCGCTAGAGTGCGCGTTGGTGGCGTTGTGGGCGAGCGTGGGGATTCGGCCGAGCGCGGTGGTTGGGCAGGGTCTCGGGGAGCTTGCGGCAGCACAGGCGGGGGGGGTGTTCGGCTTGGAGGAAGGGTTGCGGCTTGCAGCGCAGTCTCTAGATGGTCTGGAAGGCGTCCAGATAGCACCACCATCGCTTGCGTTTGTGAGCAGTGTGACTGGACGGGTGATGGAAGCGGGTGACGCGCTCGACGAGGCGTACTGGCAGCGACAGGTAAGTGAGTCGGTAGCGTTCGACCGCTGCGTGGAGACGCTGGCTGAGTTAGATGTGCAGGTCGTCGTGGAGATTGGCCCAGACGCGGTGCTGGGTCCGATGGTGGCTTTGGCTTGGCCGGAGTCGGCCGATGGTGCTGGGATGCCGGTCGTATTATCCAGCCTAGGGACCTCGCAGGATGACGACGGCTTCACGGAGGCGGTTGCCGGCGCGTACGAGGCGGGGTTAGCGGTTTCCTTTGCGGGGTTGTTCGCTGGGGAGACGCGGTCCCGGATCTCGCTGCCGAGCTATCCGTTCCAGCGCCGCCGCCACTGGATCGAAGCGCGGCCCGCTCCAAGCGTGGAGCGTTGAGTACGGTGGATTGACTTAACGCGTTTAACTTTGTAATATTTTGCCCGTCGTTTTAAGCCATATACCTTCACCCTTGAGAAAGGATTGCGAACATGGCCTCAACTGCAGAACGTCTCAGAAACCTCATCAGCGAAAACCTCGAAGTAGATGGGCAGCCAATAGATGTGCCCCAAGATCTGAATTTCAGCCTCATTGAGGCCGGCGTCCCCTCTACGGATCTTGTTGCGTTCGCGAAGTTGGTCTCTCAGGAGTTCAACATTACGTTCACTGTCGAACATTGTACGCAGCTTAAAAGCGTACAGGAAGTAGTTGAACTCATCGATTCTCAATAGTTAAACGCCTTTGGAAGGTGTCCGCTGATCCTGTGAAAACCGGCGGCTTTCTAGTCGGGCCGACACGGCCGATTGGGAAGCCGCCGTTTTCATGCGCATGGTAGCGTTCCGACCTACATGCGACGATCCGCAGATGGACGCAGATGGACGCAGAATGGTATTGACAAGACGAGCCGAATCTCGAAACGTTCAACTCATTCAGGATTGCTATATGCCTGCTTCTGTTGCTGAGTGCTGGTGGCGTCCGTTCAGAGAAGTTGGCTGTGCTACGGTCCTGCACGTCGATCTGACGGCTCATGCGGACCGCGAGGCAGAGGCTTGGGCGTGGCTGGACGCTGAAGAGCAGGCGCGTTGGCAACGCTACCAGCACGACGGTCCGCGCCGCCGATTCGCTTTATGCCGCGCGGCACTTCGCGTCGTGCTCTGTAATCAGCTCGATTGCCGCAACGAACAGCTTGCGTTCGGTGCCTCCGATCACGGCAAGCCGTATGCGGTAGTGCAGGGAGTGGCTGCTCCCGTCAGCTTCAACGTCAGTCACAGCGGTGCGCATGGACTAATCGCGTTTGCAGCGGCTGGACGGCTGGGAGTGGATGTAGAGGAACGCAGCACGCCGCGCGATCTCGATGGACTAATCAGTAGCGTGCTGGGGCCAGACGAACAAGCCGAGTTGGCATTGGCGCGTGGATGTCGCAAGTTGCACTTGTTCTTCAATTTTTGGACCATTAAAGAAGCCTTGATCAAGGCGCTAGGCCTAGGGCTTGCTTTGGATATGTCCGGCTTCGAGATTCCATTGGCCATGCGTCATGGTGAGACGACGAGCGTATTTCAGTTTCCGCATATACCTACCGTCAGATGGCGGCTGGAGAATCTTGGCAACGAGCATTTCGCGGCTGCCATCGCTCACGAATTAGATCCAGAGCCCAATTGACCTCGACTTCAGAACCCGTCTGGGAAATACCCGAGCCGCTTTCCACTAGCGATGTTCGCGTGGATGATGATACTGTCATCACTCTGCGCCGTCATGGGAATCCGGCGGGGCCGCGGCTCGTGCTGTGCCACGGCAGTGGCCTAGCGATTGATCTCTATTATCCCTTCTGGTCACTGCTGACCGATGATTTCGATCTGATGATCTACGACCTCAGAAATCACGGTTGGAATGCTGTCAGTTCCCTGCAAAATCACAATGTTCCGACCTTTGTTAATGACCACGACCTCATTCTCGAAGCGATTGACCACCACTATGGGAAGAAACCGAAAATAGGTGTCTTCCATTCGGTTGCGGCGCTGACAACGCTTTTATCGCCGACCAAAGGCAGCGAATTCTCGGCGTACGTGCTGTTTGATCCGCCGCTGTGCAAACGCGGTGCCAGCTATGAAGAATTCGATGCGGCTGCCGAGCGCGTGGCCGCCATGACGCGGCGCCGCACGCCTCAGTTTCGGACTAGGGAAGAGCTTGTAGATATTCTTCCCTATATACCAACCTTCCAGCGCGTCGTGCCCGGGGTTTTCGATTTAGTGGGAAAGACGACGCTGCGCGAATGTGAGAATGGCGAGGGTTATGAGCTTCGCTGTCCGCGCGAGTACGAAGCGCAGGTCGTAGAGTATGCTGCCCCTTATGCCGTACTGGTAGATTTTGCAACATTCCATTGCCCAATAAAGGTCCTCGGTGCCGATCCTACCTTGCCGTATTCCTATCTGCCGACGCTCGATCTTAGCCACATTTTGACCGTGGACTACGATTTCTTGCCTGAAGCGACGCACCTGATGCAAATGGAACAACCAGCAGAATGCGTCGCGGCACTGCGCGAATTTATCGAGCCTCTGGCTTGATACCCATTTTTCTTACCGCGCCCCAAGGGCTATTTATCGTCTCAAGGTCGATTCTATATAGCAAGATGAAAAAACTGGGTATCAAACGTCCTGAATAAAGGCGATATTGCCTGTCGCAAGATGCGACAGCGTTGCAGATTAGCACATCGCGCCAAATTTTCCGCAAACCGCGCCATAAGCCACGTGATTTCAAGGAGTTGACCTCCTCCTCCTCTTCTTCAGCGCGATTCGACCGTTGCATTGTGCGTCACCCCAGAATTTCTGATCCTCGCGCCTCGATCATCTAACTTCCTTTGTATAAAGGACTTATCCGTTTTTCGACGACTTGGCACGGATTGTGCATCAGTGTCCGTGGGTGCGAACGACTTGCTGTTGACGCTGCGCGTTAATGGGCGGCGTAGGAGGGATATGTTGTAGTAAGAAGCTGTCTGGAATTTCCGAGTGCGTCCGAGCGCGAGCGCAAGGTGGAGCAAACGGGGTGGACAGCCGCGGCCGCCGCGTTTGCAGTCGTGCGGGGCCGCGAGGGGTTTCAGGCAGCTTCCTTTTTCAGGGGGTCACTTGAATTGTGACGATGTCCAGTCCGTGATACTTCTGGTGCCGCACTGAAGAAGCGTAATGGCGCAACAGGCGAAACGATAGCTCTCGTTCATCAAAGGTTTCGGTCTCTTCGTCTAAATACGCGAGACGGTCTTCTAAGTTCTCCTCGTCGAAGACCGCTAGAAATTCCATTTCCACAGTCCCGCCTTCGGGCCGCGCGACGATAATTAAGCGCGGGGCCTCGCCCGCCGGATATGCGTCGTCCGGCTGCAACAAACTCGACAGGGTTTCCTCGCCTGCGGAGCGCAACCGCTCGGTCGCAGCAGCGTCCCAACCGATCTGGGCGGCAATCTCTTGGACGAAGGCATCGATGCGGGGAAGGTCGGCGATATCCAACCGGCCCTCTAGGCGTCGGCGCGAGCTAGTCAGTTCGAGGAACGCAGTTAGCGCCAGCGCCGTCGCCGTGCCAACGGTTATGCCGTTGCCGAGCAATTCTCCCCAAGGGCTACCCAGCAGGTCCGCGAGAACGTTGCGATGTTCCATGCCGAGGCCGATGGAGAACGCCAGTCCTACTACGATGGCCTTCTGCGGGTCGAGGCCGGCCCGCACGAGGGTCTGGATCCCCTCGACGAAGAGCACGCCAAGCGCGATTACCAAGAATCCCCCCATGACTGGGCTGGGGATAGAGAGTAGGACGCTCGTTATCTTGGGAAAGAACGCCAGAACCACGAGAAGCCCCCCCACGGCATATCCGGCGCTGCGTGCGGAGACTCCGGTGAGGTTGATAAGTGAGACAGTAGAAGGCGAATAGTAGGTCGTGGGCGGCGTTCCGGCAATGCCCGATAATAGAACGCTCACCCCGTTGGCGTAGGTTGAGCCTTGGATCAGGCGAAAGTCTGTCGTTCGTGGCCGCCGCCGCGACACCTGTTGAACGATCACGCCGTCGCCAATGCCCTTGATCACTTGTACGAGGGTGACAATCAGGAACATCGGCAGCAGTCCCCAGAATCCCGCGCTCGGCGTCAGGTCCAGTCCTGGGAATCCGCTGTCGGGGATTCCAACCCAAGAAGCTGTGCTCAAGCGCTCAAAGTCGTACAGTCCGAATGGCACCGCGGCCACGCAGCCGGCGGCGATTCCGAGCAGCAGCGACCACGGCCGCCAAGTTCGGGAGCCGCGTAGCATCAACATCGTGGATGCAACCACCATCACCGCGGCCACGCACGGACCCGCCGCTAGTGAGGATCCCTCGGGCACTTCCTGCAACCGGTCGAAAGCGATAGGCAGGATCAGCGCCGCAATCAGCATGAGTACCGTGCCGGAGACAACGGGCGTAATGATACGGCGCAGCAACGGCAGCCACGCCGCCAATGCTAGGTAAAAAAACGACGAAAGGACGATGAGGCTGGCCAACATGGCCGGCCCACCTTCCTCGATAGCTAGGACCGAGACGGCAATGAAGTTGGGCGTGGCTCCCATGATGAGTATGTGGCCACCGCCCAGCCGCCCGATCTTGGCCGCTTGTAGCGCCGTGTTCACCCCGCTGATTATCAGCGCCGCGAAAACGGTCCACGACAGGTAGCTTTCGTCTTGGCCGGCTGCTAGGGCGGTGATGGCCACGATCAGCACCGTCGGTGCCAGCCCTATCATGATACCCTGAACGCCGACCCCTATGGCCACGGATAGGGGACAGCGCTCGTCTAGTTCGTAGCGGATGTTTGCGTTTGCGCGGGCTGCTGTCAAAAGAGGCTCAGCTTTCCATCGGGATCACGGCGCGAACTGGTACACTACCGGCACCTGCGCGATATCCGTGATGCTCGTATCTGTGTGGTGGTAGATGTTGATGCGCCCGGTGCCACAGTCGCCGAAATCGTCGCAGGAGATCGCGCCGATAATTCCCTGAAAGCCGGCCGTCGCGCCAACTCCCTCGCGCAGTGCGGCGCGGTCTATGTACAATTTGCCGCCTTGCTCTGCGGCAACGGATTTGATGGCGCTGAGCAGCACTGTTGTGGCGTCGTACGCGTGCGCCCAGTATGGCGAAGTCGGCGACCCGCCGTACGCGGCTTCATACGCAGCGAGTATTTCGTCCGCATTCTTGCCGGTCGTCGCATTGACGTTTGCGCCGTGGTCCGACTCCGGTCCGGCGAAGTACATGCCCTCCGACTGCGGCGTGCCGAGGAACTCGGACACGAAGAGAGCTGCACCCGTAATGAGCGTCGCATCTTCCAAGCCGTCGAACGCCCGCGCCTGCTCGGCGAAAGGCGTGCCTTCTTCTTCGAAGAGCGGGAAGAAGATGCCGTCCGGTTCGGCGGCAGCGAATTCCGCGAGAACGTCCGTCATGTCCGTGTCGCCCTTGTCGATCCGGGCAGTGACCGCGATCTCGCCGCCGAGTGCGCCGAACGCATTGCCAAACGCGCTGACGAGGGCTGTGGTGTATGGATCGCCGTCGTCAACGGCCACCATGCGCCGCAGACCCAATTCATTGTAGGCGAAGTCGGCGACTGCGTTGGCCTGATAGAGATCGTTATTGGAAGTGCGGAAATAGCCGGGGTGGTAGTTGGGATTGGCGTTGCCGGCGAGGTCGGACGTGAGCAGCGGCGACGTGTTGGACGGCGAGATCATCACTAGTCCTGCCTCGCTGATCACCGGTGAGGCCGCTACGGCTGCGGCTGAGCACGATGTGCCGATGACGCCGATCACCTGCGGGTCGGCGCTGATCTGCTCGGCACCTGCGCGTCCGCCATCTGGTGAGCACATGCTGTCCATGGACTCGCCGAGTTCGACAGCGCGTCCGTGGATGTCGCCGAAGTCGCGCACGGCCAACTCGACGCCGTTGCGCAACGCCCCGCCCAGCGACGCCGCGCCGGTGATCGAGAGCAGTGAGCGGATCTGTACGGCCTCGCCCGCGCCGACTTCGACTGAGCCGAGCGGTCCGGCTTCAAAACCGAGTGGTTCATCCTCGCCTCCGCACGCTACTAGCAAAGCCGCAAGTAGCGAGATGTGGAATTTTCTGAATGGATTATTCATGGGGCCTCCTTTGTGGAATTGGGCAAAACCTTGGTTAGTAGGGGCGAGCGGCCGCTCACCCCTACAATTCTGCGTCTATCTGCGTCCATCTGCGGATTATTTCGCGAATCATTTAGGATGGCTAGCTCACTCTGGATAAATGCCCAAAAATTCGCGGGCCGGGTGGTGCGGCTCCGAGGCCGAGCGGGCATCGGGATCGTTGACTACTGCGGTAGCGGGCGGCACTACGGGGTTGCCGTGGGCTAGGGGGTCGTCGGTGTTTTGCATCCATTGGTCAAGGCGTTGGCGCAGCTCCTCCAAGTTATCTTGGCAATTGGGATCTGCGGCTAAGTTGTGGATTTCGTGCGGATCGAAGACTAAGTCGTAGAGCCGTTCGCGCTCTAGGGGGCGTTGCTGCCAGCCTTGGTCGATAAAATAGTCTTTGGTCAGGCTGTCGTCGCAATTGGGTAGGACTGGGTATTGGCGCTGGTCGAAGCGGCGGATGTACTTGAAGCGCGGCGTGCGGATGCAGCGCTGGGGCTCGTAGTAGGTGTGGTAGTTCACTTCGGCGAAAATTTCATCGCGGATTTCTCGCGCTTGGCCGTTTACCAGTGGCAGGAGCGAGGTTCCCTGCACGTGGTCGGGCAATGCGATTCCGGCTAGGGCGCAGACCGTTGGATAGATATCGATTTGGCTGACCAAGGCATCGACCACTTGGCCGCCGCTGAAGCCGCCAGGGCCGCGCAGCACTAGCATGACGCCAAGGCCGTGGTCGGTGAGGTTGCACTTCATGGTGGGGAAGGCAATGCCGTGGTCCGTGGTGCAAATGACGAGGGTATTGTCAGCCAAGCCGTTGTCTTGCAGGGCGGCGAAGACGCGGCCCATTTTGGCGTCGAGGGTGCGGGCCGCGTCGATGTAGGCGGCCATGTCGCGGCGCGTCTCGGGCGTATCGGGGAAGGGCGCGGACGGCCGCACATAGCGCGGATCGGTGGGAGCCTCGTCTTGGGGCTGGGGCGCAAAACCGCGTCTTTGGCGGTGGGTTTCGCCAAAGCCCACGTCCAAATAGAAGGGCGCGCGATGATCTTCGGCCAAAAAGGCGGCGGCCCGGTCCTCGGTTTGGGCATCAGGATCCTCTTGGGGCAACAGGCGAGTGAAGCCGCCGTCGTCGATATCCGCTACCACGTGCTGGAAGCCGGCCATGGCCGTGGTGTAACCAGCCTTTTGCAAGGTATGGGTCAGCAGCCGTTCGGGATGGGGCAAGGTCCAGCCTCGGTTGACTAAGCCGGTCATGCCGCAGGAATGGGCCCACTGGCCGGTGAGCAGGCAGGCGCGGCTGGGCGAGCAGGTGGGGTTGGCGCAAAAGGCTTGGCGGAAGAGGACGCCTTCCTCGGCTAGCTGCTGGATATGAGGCGTGGGTATGGCGTGGCCGTAGGGCTGGACGTAGCGGCCGGTGTCGTGCGAGTGGATATAGACGATATTGGGGGGTGGCATGGGAACCTGTCGTCAGTAGATGGTGCGAAGCGAGGGATAGCGCGAATTCGACATTTAGCTATACTCATCGCCTCCTTCTCCTAATAATATAGCCTGTTTTTTTTGACGACGGCACCTTTCCAGACGCGACCTTCTCAATGCGGAAGACCACCTCCTCGACAATGGCATTGAAGACATCGCGGCCAGCCATGCGGCCGTCTGGAGATCTTAGGAAGGAGGGTATATCGACGCGGCCGTCCATGCAGCCATCTGGCCTCACTAGGAAATAGGAGGGTATGCTTTGGATCTGGTACAATTGAGCCACTGCCGACTGCCAGCCACCCGGAGAGTGGACGTGGACGCCGGTCAGGCCGTGCTCTTCCACCGCTTGGTGCCACTCGTCGGCAGGGTCCAAAGAGATATTCAAAAAGACTACCTTCTGGTCACGGGTCCGCTGTTTGATCTCTTCCAGATAGGGTACTGCCCCGATGCACGGACCGCACCAACTTGCCCAAAAGTCCAAGAAAACCGCCTGCCCTTTGAAATCGCTCAGGGAGACGCTTTGGCCTTGGAGATCACTGAGGGTGAAGTCGGGCGCGGGTTGGCCGGGTTTGAGCTTGGATGTTTCCCGCACGACCTCTTCGACGACCTCGGTGTATTTGGGATAGGGATTGTCTTGGAGGAATTCGGCTAGGCGTTGTTCCCCGTGGTCAAACCAGCCCTTCCGAAAGTTCCAAATGATTTCCCCGGCGAGAAAAAAGTACCGGACTTTGCCGTGCAAGGTCTGCTTGGCCTGATTGTAGGGGGTGTAGGTTTCAATATGGTCTTGGCGTTGGCTGTCGGATAGTTGCTTCAGTTGTACTCGATCATCGGCGTCTTCTCTCATACGAACGAAATTGCGTTCCAGAAAGGTGCGGTAATCGGTGGTGCCAATAGCTGCTTCGTCAACCAAGTTGACTTGATCGAGGGCATCGTGATAGTCCGCGGGGAGGTTCTCGTTTCTGCTTCCGTTGGCGAACATGTAGTCAGTGGGATAGGAGACTATGAAATTGGCCCATTCATAAGTGATTTCAGCGCGGTAGTAATCGACGAAGGCCGGCGTGAGTCCGCCTTGGGCACACCCCTCGTCCAGAAAGCGAGTCATTTCCACTCGCCGCTGGTCGATTATTTTGCGAAAGGCATCAACCTCCAAGTCTTCGTAGTCGATGTCTAGGTAATCGGGGAAGCGGGCCCGCAGAGCAGCGAGGAACTGGTTGTTGGCCGCGCCTTGGCCGGAAAAGCGGAGGGACTGAGGAAGGTTGAGCAAGTCCGCGTCGATGTGCAATTGGTCGCCCGGTTCCAGAAAGAGCTTGACCTTCTTGTCGAGCTTGACCGAAACCATTTGCGCTTCGGTAAACGGCAGTTCTACCGCAAGGCCGCCCTTTTTGTCGAGAGGGACTTCGACGGTGACGGGCGTATGGTAGATGGGCGTTTGCTGGTACTCGAAGGAAATGCTGTGGAGCTCTGAAGCATTGGCTAGCGTGGCGGTGACACGGGTGGAAAGCGGTGCCATGTAAATCTCCTTTCGTTATCATCCAGAATGTAGTGGCCTAGCGGTCCCTGTAAAAGTCGCGCTCCACAGATAAACAATGCGGCTACCCTCTGATGACCATCTCCGATTGGATGCTTTTTGGCGATGATGACGGCACCTGTCCAGACGCCACTTTCTCAATGCGGCTGACCACCCCCTCGACATCGGCGACATGGCCAACGTGGCCGTCCATGCGGCCGTCTGGACCTACCAAGAAGTAGGAGGGTATGCCGCTAACTTGGTACAACTGGGCCACCACTGATTGCCTGCCGCCCGGAGCGTGGACATGGACGCCGGTCAGGCCGTGCTCATCGACTGCTTGGTGCCAATCGTCGGCGGAGTCCAAAGAGATGTTCAAAAAGACCACCTTCTGGTCGCGGGTCTGCTGTTTGATCTCTTCCAGATGGGGTACCGCCTCTATGCACGGGCCGCACCAACTCGCCCAAAAGTCCAAGAAAACCGCTTGGCCTCTGAAATCGCTCAGGGAGACGCTTCGGCCCTGGAGATCGTCGAGGGTGAAGTCGGGCGCGGGCCGGCCGGGTTTGATTTTGGATGCTTCCCGCACGATCTCCTCGACGACCTCGGTGTATTCGGGGTAGGGGTTATCCTGGCGGAACTCGACCCAGCGTTGTTCGCCTATGTTAAATAGGCCGTATTGGAAGTCCTTGACGATTTCCCCGGCGAGAAAGAAGTACAGGACTTTGCCGTGCAAGAGCCGCTTGGCATGATTGTAGGGAACGTAAGTTTCAAACTGGTCTCGGCGTTCCTCAGTCGTCATCTGCTTAGTGTCGGGATGGTTGTGCCACTCTTGCCAAAGGCGTAAGAAATTGCGCGATAGAAAGGTGCGGTAATGGGAGGTGCCGATAGCTGTTTCGTCAACCAGTTCGAATTGATCGAGGATGTCGTAATAGGCCTCGGGGAGGGCTTCGTTCTCCCGTCCGTTTTGCCTCTCGTAATTGCGCGGATATGCGACTAGGTCTTCGGCCCATTCATAAGTGATTTCAGCGCGGTAGTAATCGACGAAGGCTGGAGTGAGTTGGTATTGGTTGCACCCCTCGTCCAGAAAGCGAGTCATTTCCACTCGCCGCTGGTCGATCATTTTGCGAAAGGTATCGACCTCCAAGTCTTTGTAGTCGATGCGTAGGTAATCTGAAAAGCGGGACCGCAGGGCGGCGAGGAACTGATTGTTGGCCGCGCCTTGGCCGGAAAAGTGGAGAGATTGGGGCAGGTTGAGCAAATCCGCGTCAATGTGCAACTGGTCGCCCGGTTCCAAGAAGAGTTTGACCTCGCGTTGGGGGCCGACTGAGAGCACTTTCGCTTCGGTGAGCGGCAATTCCACCGCGAGGCAACCCTTTTCGTCGAGGGGGGCTTCGACGGTGACAGGCTTGTGGTAGATAGGCGTTTGCGCGTACTGGCCGAAAATGCTGTGGTGCTCTGAAGCATTGGCTAGCGCGGCGGTGACGCGAGTTGAGGGCGATGCCATGAGAACTCTCCTCTTGGGGATGCGGCTTGTGTACAGGAGCCAAATTTCGTATCTCGCTTTCGAGTGTCCAAATGGGTGCTCTACGTGAATCGGAGATGGAATTTTTGGGACTCGATCCATGCTATTCGGGCATTGATCGCACACTCATTTAAGGAGGCCACCGTGACTGATAACAGGGAAGTTATGCTGCAGAATTACACCCGGCGCGAATTCCGCCAAGGGCTTGAGGCCGGGAAATTCCAGGCCGCGATCATCCCCACCGGCAGCATCGAACAGCACCTCGAACACCTGCCTTTTGACCACGATATTGCCTCGTCAACTTGGGTGGCGCAACAAGCGGCCCTGCGCATGTACCCAAAAGTGATCGTGGCCGTGCCCATGGCCGTAGGCATTTCCGAGCACCACATGAAGCACAAGGGCAGTCTCACGGCCAAGCCGGGCTCGTGGCTGGCCGTACTCTTCGATGTGGTGGAGTGTTTTGCCCGCCACGGCATTGAGAATATCCTAATCCTCAACGGTCACGGCGGCAATGTGCGACCCGTGAACAGCATACTCCGGCAGTGGCGTCTCTTTTTCGAGTCCACAGCTCCGGGGGTCAATCTGCACTTCCACCCCTATTGGAACTTAATTCCGCGGGTGCTCATCGACGAGCACATGGTCACCAAAAGCGCGCCGGGACACGCCACGGAATTCGAAACCTCGTTGGCCATGCACATGTTCCCAGAGAAGATCCGCCATGACGCCATGCAAGATCAGGAGGACAAGACGCCCTTGGAGGCCAATGCGGAAAAGGGAAGGATCTTGTCCGAAGAAGCGGTCAAGCGGGTAGTGGAATACCTCGAAGCGATGATGGAAGGGAAAACCCTACTCGACGTAGAGGAGCGGTACTAGAAGCTAGTAGAGCCACAGGTCAATTGAGGTCCATGCGATGAGTCAGCAGCCGGTGCCTCGGGATTCCGAACCGCCAACTGCATCCTCCGGTCTGAGTTGCAAGGCATTTTTTTGGGGCTGCGTCCTCTCGCTGGGTGCTGCGATTGGCGCGCTGCATTCGACCTTTATCAACGCCTCGTGGATGGCCCTCAATATCAGCGTGCCCATCGCCTTTTTCGTCTTTGCGCTCTTCGCGGGTCTGGTCAATCCCCTCCTCGGTCTGGTCCATCGACGGCTGATGCTGAGACGCGCCGAACTGGGGGTCGTCTTCATCATGGCGATGATGGCGGCCACCGTGCCGACGGAAGGCTATGTCGAGCACATGGTGCCCCAAATCGCCAGCGTGTTCTACTACGCCACGCCCGAGAACGACTGGGAGAACCTGATCCACCCGTATATGAAGGGATGGTTCGCGCCGTTGGATGGCGAGGCTGTGCAGCACTTTTTCGAGGGGTCGCCTGCCGGGACGCCCATTCCGTGGGGGGCGTGGATACAACCGCTGTGCTACTGGGCGCTGTTCTTTTTGACCTTGTGCTTCGTGATGGTGTGCACGATGGTCATTCTGCGGCGGCAATGGATTGACCACGAGCGCTTGGTGTATCCGCTGGTTAAGCTGCCCTTGGAGATGATCGAGGAGGACGGCTCGCTGATGCGGCCGTTTTTCCGCAATCCCATCATGTGGCTGGGGTTCTCAATCCCGTTCGCGCTGCTGAGTCTCGACGCTCTGCACAGCTACTACAATTTCATCCCCGCGCTAGTCCTCGACACCAGCATCCCCGTGTTCCGCGACCAAGTGCGCCTGCGCCTCGCCCTCAGCTTTATGACCTTGGGGTTTGCCTATTTCGTCAACCTGCAGGTGCTCCTGAGCATCTGGGTTTTTTTTCTGCTAACCACCGCTCAACAGGGCCTCTTCAGCGTCCTGGGCATTGCCATGACAGAGCGATTGACCGGGCACGCCACTTCGGAGGCGATTGCTGCCCACGAGGGCATGGGTGCTCTGATTGCCTTTGTGCTCTTTAGTCTGTGGGTGGGACGGGATCACTTGCGGGCTGTGTGCCGCAAAGCTTTTTTGGGGGACGCAGCCGTGGATGACTCTGGGGAGATGCTCTCCTATCGCACCGCGGTGTTCGGGACGATTGTCGGCCTAGCTATTCTGGGCGTGTGGCTGACCCTGTCGGGACTGCCGGGTTGGTTGGTGCCTTGGTTTCTGTTCGTGGTCCTCGTCCTATTCGTGGGGTTGAGCCGCTTTGTGGCCGAGGCGGGCTTGGCGACCATCCGGGCGCCGATTTACCCACAGGCCTTTATGACCTCCACGGTGGGAACCTCGGCCATCGGCGCGGAGGGGTTGGCGGCGTTGGGCATGACGTACGCGTGGATTTTGAAGGTGCGCATCTTCGCCATGGCCGCGTGCGCCAACGCGCTAAAGCTCGACGGGGAACTGCACGCGCGGGGCGGTGGAACGCGGCTGTTTTGGGCGATGGTTTGGGCGGTGGTCATCAGTCTGGTCGGCTCGACCTGGTACCTCCTCCGCCAAGCTTATACCTACGGTGGCATCAACCTGAACCAGTACTTCTTCGTGAGGTCGCAAACATCCTTCCAGGATATAGCGGGGTGGATGGCCAACCCGACGGCGGTGAACTGGGAGGGGTGGTTTTACGTGACAGTGGGCGGCGGGGTCATGGTGCTGCTGATGCTGGCGCGGCACTACTTTTTGTGGTGGCCGCTGCATCCGGTCGGCTTCCCCATCGCCACGACTTGGGTTGCGAATCAGATCTGGATGAGCGTCTTCTTAGTGTGGGTCTTCAAGAGCGTGATGTTGAAGTACGGGGGCCCTAGATTGTACAGACGGATTCAGCCATTTTTCTTGGGATTGGTTCTGGGCAATGTGGCTGCCGGCGGCGCGTGGTTTCTAATTGATAGTTCGACGGGCATGCAGGGGAATATCCTGGTCTATTTTTGAGCGAGGTGAATATGCACTCCGAAAATTGGGCAGGACTCAACCGAAGGTTTCCGAACTTTGGAACGGGTCGGCGATCAGACCCGGTGACGCTCGACGAACTCCCAATCTAGTTCCAAGCCTAGGCCGGACTGTTCGCGCATGGGCACCAGTGGGCTAGCTGACAACAAACGTTTGGGGGCTATCCGCAAGCCGGATGCCCCCACTCAGTTGCTTATCGCTCGTTTGAGTGTGATCGCGTCTAAAAGCGATTTTTGAGCTGTCCCCAGGACTGGTCTGCAACCGCCGTAGAAGCGGATTCTGGAAAAAAGCCAGAGCCCAAGACGAAATTTTGGCCGAGGGCGGAATAGGGGATGACGTAGCTCACTTTAGGCGAGCCGATTTCTTCGTCCCCTTCTACCGCTGGATTGTCCCAAAGATACTCGACGTAGCCGCCTCCCTCTGCCGTTACTGCGATGAGCTCTTGGACAATTTTGACTCCGTTGGCGTCTTCGAGGTCGATCAAGTTTTGGCCTTCGAGGTCTGGATTCGCTCCGTGTAGGATGAAGAGACCTTCAGTGGAAAAAAGAAAGAGGTAGATGGATCCCTGCTTCCAAGGTCCTTCGGTTCTGAATTCCTGCAAGATATTCAGGTACTCGGGCAGGGTGGAGGCTTTATCGCCGTATGCCTTCGCCGCGAGTACAAAGGCTTTTAGGGTCTCTCGATCCACTACATCACCGGCTGTTATCTCCGCGTCTTGGGCGGTGGCGGGATGCACAGTGGGCGAGAGGGTGCTCAGTGCCAGAATGAGTGCTGTAGTCAGACGCTTCATGACGATCTCCTTTTTAGTAAGTGACGTTACGCACGGCACCGAACCGGTCGATGTAGGGGCGTCCCTTGTGGGCACCCATGCGACCCGGTGTATGCAGCCAGCGGGATCCGACGAGGGCAACCACGAGGGTTGCCCCTACAATGCGTAACATCAGTTAATAAGAATGGATGACATGGTATAAGATACGCCCGACCCTCAAAAAAATCTATCAGACAAGCCCACCTGCAAAAGACGTGTTCTGCACAATGCTAAAAGTCACTTTTGAGCTGTCCCCAAGACGGTTCTTCAACCGCCGTAGCAGCGGCTCCCAGATATAACCCGGCACCAAAGACATAGTCCTGATCTCGGAACGTTGAAAGCTCAGCGTAGCTCACCTTGGGCGAACCTGTGTCTTCGTCTCCTTCCACCGCCGGATCGTCGAAGTTATACTGAGTAAAGCCGCCGCCCTCTTTAGCTACTTCAATAAGGTTCCGGAGGTACTTAACTCCGTTTACATCCTCCTTATCGAGGTCGCTCGTATTGAGCTCTAGCGACGGGTCGGCACCGTGAAATAACACGTGACCGTCCGTGGAGAATACAAAGAAGTAAACGGAGCCTTTTTTCCAGGGACTGCCTTCTTCCCTGAAGATAGCCCGTTGTTGTATGAGTTGTTCGAGCCCAACTTGTTCTATGACAGTGATAAAGCTCTCTTTTACCCCCTGCACAAAAGCCTTGAGCGTCTCCCGATCCACTACGTCGGCGGCCGCGACCTCGGGGATGGGCATGATAGACGGATCTAGCGAAGGCAAGCTAGCTTGCGAGACATCCTGATAATAGCCGCCGATTAGGATTATCGTGGAAGCCGTTGTTCCGGATACATAGCTGGTGGCGTAGGCGATCTTGGCGGTGTCCTCGTCGCCGTCCACAGCGGGATCGTCCCAGTAATACTCGACAAAACCGCCGCCGGCATTCGCGGCTTCGATGAGGGCTTGCACCACCTTATTCCCTCGGGCGTCTTCGGTGTCATTCAGGTGCTTGCCGTTGGTACTCGGATCACCAGCGTGAAAGATCACCGTGCCATCCGCCTGCATGAGTATGAGGTACGTGTTCCCGTGTTTCCAATCTCCTTCGGTACTGAGAGCGATAGTATAAGGCACGAAATCGTTGGGATCGGTAAAGGTCGCCGACCATGCTCTTGCGCCTTCGACAAAGGCTTGCAGGGTTGCCCGGTCCACTACCTCGCTGGCGGTCGTCTCCGGGGATTGCGCTACGGCGGGATAGGGGGCGATAAAGAGGCTGGCCAGCCCCAAAATGAGTACTGCGGTCAGACGCTTCACGATGCTCTCCTTTTTTGCTAAGTATGAATGAAATGGGAAAAGACATGCTTAATCCTGCGTCTTAATGCACAATCCGTGCCAAGTCATCGAAAAACAGATAAGTTCTTTTATATAAAGGATGTTATATGATCGAGGCGTGGAGGTGGGGAAATTCCACGGTGACGCATAATGCAACGATCAAATAGCCCTGAACGAGAGCAGGAAGAAGCTAACTATTTGAAATTGTGTGGATTATGAATTGGTTTTGTTGGAAGATTTGGCGAGATATGCTGATTTGCGACATTGTCGCATCTTGCAACAGTTAATAGGCCGAAAAAAATCTATCAGGCAAGCCGCCTGCAAAAGGCGTGTTCCCGAGACAGTCCAATGCGGCTACCCTTTGACAATTGTCCACGATTGGCTGCT
Source organism: Candidatus Latescibacterota bacterium (assembly GCA_965116455.1). Classification (GTDB taxonomy): domain Bacteria; phylum Latescibacterota; class UBA2968; order UBA8231; family UBA8231. The sequence continues at coordinate 749,061 of OZ220690.1, forward strand.
TGTCGACGACGGTGCCTTCCCAGACGCCACTTCCTCAATGCGGCTGACCACCTCCGCGACCTCCTCGACATCGTCAACACGGCCATCTATCCGGCCGTCTGGCCCCACGAGGAGATAGAAGGGTATGTATCGGATCTGGTACAATTGGGCCACCGCCGCCTGCCAGCCGCCCGGGGAGCAGACGTGGACGCCAGTCAGGCCGTGCTCCTCCACCGCTTGGTGCCACGTAGCATCGGAATCCAAGGAGATACTCAGGAAGACGACTTTCTGGTCTTGGGTCTGCTGTTTGATCTGTTCCAGATAGGGAAAATCTTCGATGCACGGGGCGCACCCTCTTGACCAAAAGTCCAGGAAAACCGCTTGGCCTCTGAAATCGCTCAAGGAGACGCTTTGGCCCTCAAGATCGTCGAGGGTGAAGTCGGGCGCGGGCTGACCGGGTTTGAACTTAGATGTCTCTCGCACGACCTCTTCAACGACCTCGGTGTATTCGGGATAGGGGTTGTCTTGGAGAAATTCGGCTAGGCGTTGTTCGCCTTGGTCAAAACGGCCCCGTTGGAAGTCATTGATGATTTCCCCCGCGAGAAAGAAGTACAGGACTTTGCCGTGCAAGAGCCGCTTGGCCAAATGATAGGTGATGGTGTGGGGTTGGATTAAGTTTTGACGCTGCTCTTCGTTCAACCGCACAATGAAGTCTGGCAGGTAGGCGATGGTGTGGGGTTCGATACCGTTTCGGCGTTCCTCCTCGGATAGTTGCTCCCGTGCGGCTCGCTCCTCGGCTTCGTCTATTATGTGCCAGAAGTTTTCCTCCAGAAAGTCGCGGTAATGGGTGGTGCCGATAGCCACTTCGTCAACGAGTTCGACTTGATCGAGGACGTCGTAATAGTCCGAGGGGATGCCTAGACGCTTCCGTCCGCCTTGCCACGGATATGAGACTATCTCGTTGGCCCATTCATAGGTGATTTCAGCGCGATAGTAATCGACGAAAGCGGGCGTGAGTTGGTATTGGCTGCAACCTTCGTCCAAAAAGCGTTCCAATTCCGAACGCCGCTGGTCAACTATTTTGCGATGCGCGTCAACCTCCAAGGCTTCGTAGTCGATGCGCAGGTAATCGGGGAAACGGGACCGCAGGGCGGCGAGGAATTGATTGTTGGCCGCGCCTTGGCCAGAAAAGCGAAGAGATTGGGGCAGGTCGAGCAAGTCCGCGTCGATGTGCAACTGGTCGCCCGGTTCCAAGAAGAGCTTGACCTCATCGCCGAGATCGACCGAAGCCATTTGCGCTTCAGTAAACGGGAGTTCTACCGCAAGGCCGCCCTTTTCGTCGAGGGGGACTTCGATGGTGACGGGCTTATAGTAGATGGGTGTTTGCTGGTACTCGAAGGTGATGCTGCGCTGTTCCGCAGCATTAGCTAGCGTGGCGGTGACGCGGGTGGAAAGCGGTGCCATGAAAATCTCCTCTTATTGTCGTCTAGCATTTGCGGCGCAGCAAACGGAGAAGCCGTCTGAAAATCCCCGGCGGTTGCTCGGCACTGCGAATTCTCAGACGGCTTCTTACGCTAGCTAATGCTTCCGCGTTATGCAATACGTATCGCACCTGCTAAAAGTCACTTTTGAGCTGTCCCCAAGACTGGCCTTCCACTGCGGTAGCAGCTCCCGTATATAACCCGGAACCAAAGATATACTCCTGACCTTGGTACGTTGCAAGCTCGGCGTAGGTAATTTTGGGCGAACCCGTGTCTTCGTCGCCTTCCACCGCCGGATCGTCGAAGTAATACTGGACAAAACCGCCGCCCTCCTTGGCCACTCTAATAACTTCCCGGATGAACTTAACTCCGTTTATATCCTCCCTATCGAGGTCTCTCGTAGTGTTCTCTAACGACCGATCGATAGCGTGAAATAACACGTAACCGTCCGTGGAAAACACAAAGAAGTAAACGGAGCCTTTTTTCCAAGAACTGCCTTCTTCCCTGAACATATCCAAGTGTTGCAGAAATTGTTCGAGCCCGATTTGTTCTAAGACCGTGAGAACGCTCTCAATTGTACCCTGCACAAAAGCCTTGAGCGTCTCCCGATCTACTACGTCGGCGGCCGTAATCTCGGGGATGGGAACAATAGACGGGTCTAGCGGGGGGAAACTGGCTTGCGCGACATCTTGATAATAGCCACCGATTAGGATTACCGGAGTGCCGGTTGTGCCGGAGATATAGCTGGTGGCGTAGGCGGTCTTGGGGGTGTCCTCGTCGCCATTCACAGCCGGATCGTCCCAATAATACTCAACAAAACCGCCGCCGGCATTGGCGGCTTCGATAAGGGCTTGCACGACCTTATTCCCGCGGTCGTCTTCCATGTCGTGCAGGTTCTTGCCGTTGACACTCGGATCATTGGCGTGAAAGAACACCGTGCCGTTTGGCTGCATGAGGATGAGGTATGTGTTGCCGTGCTTCCAAGCACCTTCGGTACTGATAGCGGTAACATAAGGCGCGAGATTGTTCGGATCGGTAAAGGTCGCCGACCATGCGCTCGCGCCTTCTACAAAGGCTTGCAGGGTTTCCCGGTCCACCACATCACCAGCCGCTATCTCCGCGTCTTGGGCAGTGGCGGAATGTGCAGCGGGCAAGAGGCCGGCCAGCGCCAGCATGAGTACTGCTGTTAGACGCTTCATGACGATCTCCTTTTTGGGTGAGAATGTGTAATGATATGGAGTAAGATACGCCTGACCCCGAAAAAGATCTATCAGACAAGCCCACCTGCAAAAGACGTGTTCTGCATAATGCTAAAAGTCACTTTTGAGCTGTCCCCAGGATTGTCCTTCCACCGCTGTAGCGGTTCCCGTGTATATCCCGGCACCGACGATAATCTCCCGGCCAGTTCTCGTGGTAAAGGATATAGCGTAACTGATCTTGGGCGAACCGGTGTCTTCGTCTCCCGTTACCGACGGATCATCGAGGTAGTATTCGACGTAGCCACCCCCTGCTCTAGCTGCCTTGATGAGTTCTTGGACGACCTTGACCCCGTTGATGTCCTCAGAGTCGAGCACGGTCCGGGTTTCCTGTGTCCGATTCGCTCCGTGAAAAATCACGTATCCGTTCGAGGTAAAGATGAACAGGTAGATGGAGCCATGCCGCCAATCTCCTTCTTCTGCTCTGAAAACGTTCAGGATGTCCCTATAGCGATCGGCTCCGTGCTCTCGCAATGCGGCGACATAGGCCTGCATCGCTCCGATTACAAAAGCTCGGAGGCTTTCGAGGTCTGTAACGTCGGCGGCCTTCACCTCCGGAGTCGGAATGAGCGAGAGGTCGTACACGGGCGGAGGAACATGTGATACATCCTGATAATATCCTCCAATCAGGACGTTCGTGTTGTCGTATGCCCGGCCGGAAAACTGGGTGGCATAGGCGATCTTGGGGGTGTCTTCGTCGCCTTCCAGCGCTGGATCGTCCCAGTAATACTCAACGTGGCCGCCGGTCTCCGAGGCGGCGATGAGATCCTGCACGACTGTATTCCCACGATCGTCTTCGAGCGCAAGGAGGTTCTTGTCTCCCGCATTCTCATCGTCGGCGTGGAACAAGACGGTCCCTTCATCGCTCAGTAGAATGAGGTACAGGTTCCCGTGCCTCCAGTCTCCTTCTTCCCTGAGGCTGGAGATAAACGGCGTCAGCAGTTCTGTCCCCGCGTTTATCTCCTCAATGCGCGCTTTCACGCCTTCCACGAAGGATTTTAGCGTTTCCGCGTCCACCACCTCGCTGGCGGTTACCACCGGAGATTGGGCCGCGGCAGGATGCGCGGTGGGCAAGAGGCTAGTTAGCCCGAGAATGAGTACTACTGTCATGCGCTTCATGACGGTTCTCCTTTCTTTTGCCGCTACAGATTTGAGAAGCGGCTTTTGAGTTGTCCCTAAGAGCGGCCTTCAATCGGCCGTAGCGGAGTCCAGATAAATGCCGGCACAAATGATAAAAAGTTGGTCCCCGTCTGGCAGGCGGAAGCCTTCGGCGTAGGTCAGTTTGGGCGAACCGAAGGCTTCGTCTCCTTCCACCGTCGGATCATTGTAGTGATACTCGACATAGCCGCCTCCTGCGGTGGCTGCATCTATGATCCGTCTTACGACTTTGACGCCATAGCTATCTTCGAAGTCCAGCCCGATTCTGCCTTCCCTGGATGGATCGGCTCCGTGAAAGAGCACGTAACCGTCGCTGCTCATGATAAAGATGTAGATGGAGCCGGACTTCCAATCGCTCCCCTCCGTCCTAAATGCGTTCTTTACGTGTGAGAGCTGACCGTAGTCGTCAAGCATAGTCGTTCGATAGATTTGGGCCGCCGCCTTTACATAGGTCTTCAGGGTTTCCCGGTCCACCACCTCACTGGCCGTTACTTCGGGACGCGCCATCTTCGGTATTCCAGTGACCACATTGGACACATCCTGATAATAGCCTCCGACCAAGACGAGGGGCTTGCCGAATAAACCAGAGATGTATTCGACCGCGTAGCTTACCTTGGGATTGGCGTCCCCTGCTACTGCTGGATCGTCCCAAGAGTATTCGACAAAGTCGCCGCCCCGGCCGGCCGCGGCGATAAGTTCTTGCACGATTTTCTTGCCCTTGCCGTCTTCGACGTCAATCAGGACTTCGTTGTCTATTGCGGCATCGCCCCCGTGCAGGAGAACGGCACCGTTTTTGAGCAGTATCACGAGGAACGTAGAGCCGGATTTCCAAGCCCCCTCGGCTCTGAAGATGGCCCGCAATTTCGCGGTTTCGGTAAGAGTTCTGATGCCCTCTAGGTATTCTTTTCCCGTTTCTACAAACGCCTTCAATGTTTCCCGGTCCACCACTTCACTGGCCGTTACCTTAGGGCGCTCTGGGTCTTGGGCCATGGTGGACGAGAGGCTGGCTAGTCCTAGAATGAGTGCTGTGATCAGACGCTTCATAATGGTTTCCTCTCTATTGGAATATATAAATGATATTCAGAATAAGATACGCCCGATTCTATCCACCTTACAAACGTGTCTCCTACGAATCCAAAGCTACGGCTAGTGCCAGCATAGATCATAGCTAATTCTGACTGGCCACGTATTGAGATAGAAGGGTGAGATTGCGGTTGAAGGTGCGGCAGGAGATGACCTCGGCGACGATGGGTGTGTGGCGGTCTTCGGGGTTTCGCAGGCGGCCTTCTTCTAGCCAGCGGCCTTCTGAGTCGAGGGCGTCGATAATGGCTTTGATCCGTTCTTCAGCGACCGGGCGCACTTGGGCGCGTTCGGCTAGGATGGCCTCGCGGCCTTCTGCGAGGATGCGCTGGTACAGGCTTTCAATGCGATCCGTGCGGTTGCCCACCTTAAAGGCATAGTGCGTCGGCAGGTCTGCATCGCTGTAGGTGAGCGCGTATTCTTTGGTAAAGTAGAGCGGCCGGTTGGTCTTCAGTTCGTAGAACCGGGCCATGCGCCCATCGGGCAATTGCGCTGCTTTAGCCCAAGCTAGGGCGCGGGGAATAGGTTCGAGAAAGCGCGGCTCGCCGTACGCGAGATAGAGTTCCAACAGAATTTGCATTACGCCAAAACTCTCGCCGCCGGTGATGGCGGGCGGTTCAAATCTGCGCGCCCAAGCTGGCTCCATCGCCAAATTGTACTGCTGCGCCCAAGCTGGCTGCGGATCGGGCATCTGGGCCAAGATAATGAAGTCGCCGCCCCGTTCAGCCGCCCGTCGCCAGCGCTCGTCGCCGTAGATTTTGTGCGCCTCGATCATGGTCTCAATGACGTCGGCGATGGCGTTGTCGTTAAAGGTGTAGTACGCGAGGTAGCGCTGTTTGGGATACTGGCGGGACCAACTCGCTGGATAGCGCGCCTGCTGGACGGGGAATTGGCTGGGATCGGCCCATTCGCTGTAGCGCTGGGGCCAGGCGCCGTTGGGGTATTGGGCTTTGAGCAGGGACTCCAGTCCGTAGAGGACGGCGCGGTGTACGTCCGCATTGGCAAAATCGAGGCGCTGATCGACCTGCATCAGCAAGCGCAGGGCGCTTTGCGTATTGTCGTCGTCTAGAGTGGTTCGGTTGCGGCGTTCGCCGGTTGTGCGGTCGTCCTGTTCGACATCGCGCCGGTAGTGCCAGTTTTTGCTCTTCTCTGGGGCAAAGTCTATCCGGTAATCCCAACCGCCCGAGGCCAGTTGCCCCCAGACTAGGGCTTGCGCCGCCTCGACCGCGCCGTTGAGAAATAGGGTATCGCCGGTGGCATCGTAGGCTTGGAGGAAAGCCATGCCGACCGACGGCGTGCCCGGGGGCTGGACCCAAATGGTGGTCGGCGATGCAATACCTTCTCCTTCGCGCCGGGTAAAATTGCTTTGGTAGAGCCAGAGATAGCCACCGTTGGTGGCCACTTGGCCGCGAAAATAGCGCGTTGCTTTGACCATGGTCTCCACGGCGGCTCGGTACAAAACCTCGTCGCTGTGGAGCGGCGCACTGCATAGCACTAGGAGAAATAGCGAGGCGATTTTGTGCATCCCATTACCTTTGCGGTTTGTCAGTTTGAGATGCTAAATTATCGGTAGTGGGGTTGTTTGAACATTGTTGCACAAGCAAACAGTGAATTGAGGACGTTGGCATGGTTCTTGCCAAAGGGAGACCTTGACTTTTAGCTGGTGGTCCGGTTCTTAGATGAGCAGCAAAAAGGCCCTCGGTGTATCGAGCACCGAGGGCCTTCCAAAGTTACCCCCTATCAAAAGAGTAGTTCACATGAACGCCCCTAAAGTACCGTCCTACCTATCTGAAGTCAACCCCGCTGAGTGGGCCTTCATCCTCTTGCAGCGCACCCGCGCCGCGCACACCGCAACAGTTTGGGTTATCTACGACGACTCCGATCTATTCGCCTGATTACGGCTGGATGGTATCGACGAGGCGGCCTTTCTCGTCCGTGATCTTGATAGGCCGGTTTTCGACGTGGCATAAATCGGCGGTTTGTGTCGTAGGCTTACCTGCTTTTGAAGGGACTCGGTATGGATCGGCTGCGTCTATATTGACTTGGTATCCCAGGTCGGCCAGTGATGCGATGGTGATGGCAGAGAGAGGAGACCGGAATGGAGACATCCACCCGCTTATCATCAGTTCGTCTCCGAATACGGTACGCCGCCAGTGCGTTCCATCGCCAACAGGCACGCCTTTACTTGGGTATCGGTAGACGTGGCCACCCAACTGACTAAATTGGAACCGTGCTCCTGTTCCAGTGAAATGTGGATCGGCGTTGGGATTACTAATCATTTCAGGATCGGCCAATACATCGGCGAGGAGCCAAACGCCCGCGTAGAACCCCAAACAATGTCCCATCTCGTGTAGGACTAATGAGGAGACATATCGAGGATCGGCTTGGTAAAAATAGTCGCGGTCAATCGCCAATGTCGAGATGGAAGGGAGCACGCTGTTTGAGCGCACATACTCTACGGTAGCCGAACCTGCAATATCCCCCAAGCCAAGATGCGAAAGCGATCTCAAACGTACAAATATGAGCAGGTCGTCTACGACCGTATCCCATGCGATTGGAGCCCCCAAGTTTTCGCTGAACTGCTCGATGGGGAAATCTCGAAAATCTATATCGGGAACATCAGCCGTAATGACTCTTTCCCACCGATGAGCCGCACGTATAAATATCTCCCTGTCGGCCTCTGAGAGCTTTCTTTCCCATCTAGCTTCGACAAAAATCAATCGGATGTTGAATGGGGAGGCCCCGCACAAAGGTAGCGAGAAAGGCGGGAAGCCGTAGCCAGGGTTGACAGTGGCCCAAGTGGGGGGCAGACATCCAGTAAATGAATTACCTGCAAGGTTGGCCACTCTCAGATTAGACAGACGCCCTAACTCGGCGGGGATCGACCCCGATAGATTATTGTTGCCAACCCACAGGGCTATAAGTTCGTCGAGCAAGCCGATTTCGGCAGGGATCGACCCCGATAGATTGTTGTTGTGTAACTCCAACCACCGTAGGTTCTTCAGGCCGCCGATTTCGGCGGGGATCGACCCCGATAGATTGTTTCTCGACAGATACAAACCGTAGGGACTTAACCCTTCAAAAGAACGGCCTCGAATGTAAATGGATTCGCCTTCGACGCCGTACCATTCTGTAATCGGTTGATCTGAAAGCCAGTTGTCATTCCTGTACCAATTCGGGCCTCCCGTTGCATAATACAGCGCTACTAAGGCTGCACGCTCAGGGTCATCTTCGGCGGCTGCGGCGGCACGAGCGGCGATGGCGGCCAGCGAATCAGCATGGGCGATGGAATCGGCGCGGGCTATCGCCGCTAGCGAGTCGCCCTTTGCCTGAATCGCATTAAATAGATCGCATAAAGCACATTCGCCGTCTTCGCTTACTTTACCTGCGGGCATAGATTGCAAAGGACGATCTTTCGAGCAGGATAGGGCAAAGCCCAAGGTGAGGATGAGGACAAAAACGAGGCGGGACATGGCAGCCTCCTTTAAATTATCGAAAAACTTCTATGGGTTAAAATTGGGTCGTAGCTTGCGATTATCTCAAACCAGTTAAAGCAAGTGCTGGCCTTGTACTCTTTATTTATCTCTCCCAACCACCAAGTAAGGAGGGATACAGATGAAAGAGCCAAGACCAGCGTTGGAGAATTTGTGCTGTCTCAACACCCAATGCAAGACCTACGGCCAACGCGGCCAAGCCAACCTGACGGTGCGCAAGACCTATGGAGCCGACCGGATTCGCTATCTGCGCTGTGGGTGCTGCGGCGCGGAATTCAGTGAGCGGAAAGGCACCGCGTTGTTTAACTGCAAAATCAGCGAAGCGCAAGCCGTCTCGGTGCTGGAGCATCTGGATAGTGGCTGTGGTTTGAATGCCACGGCGCGTTTGGTAGGGGTGTCCAAGGATGCGGTGGGTCGGCTGCTTGGGGTGGGGGGCCGGATCAGCTATCAACGGCATGATCGGCTGGTTCGTAACCTGCAGCCAGCGGCCCTCCAGTTTGATGAGAAATGGTCGTATGTGGCGAAAAAACAACGGCACGTGACCGCCCAAGACGACCCGAGTCAAACCGGGGAGTACTGGGATGCCAACAGCTTGGATCCGCACAGCAAACTGCTGGTATCGCTGGTGCCGGGGCACCGTACGGCCGACACGATGCACCAAGTGGTGGCCGACGCAGCACAGCGGCTGGCCTGTGATGCGGGGCTGCCAGCGCTGTTTACCGATGGCGAACCGACCTATCTCGAAGCGATTGTAACGACCTTTGGTCGAGCCTATCCGGTGCCGCGTCGAAGCCCCCGCGGCCGACCCCCGGCTCCGGTGGTGCGCATCCCCCAAGCACTGGTGTATGCCCAGGTGGTCAAACATCGGCAAGGGGGGCGGATCCAACAGGTGGAAGTCCGACCGATCTTTGGCAAGGGTAAATTGGCCCAAGTCGTGGCCGACTTGGGCTGGACGAAAGCCAACACCAGCGCCATCGAGCGGTTCAACCTGACCGATCGGATGCGCAACGCACGAAAGGGGCGCAAAACGCTGCGCTTTTCGCGTCGGACGGATCGGCATGAGGCCCTCAGTTGGATTGGGGCGGTGCGCTACAATTTTCATCATCCGCATCGGTCGTTGCGACGGCAAACGCAAGAAGGCCGATGGCAACAGAGAACGCCAGCGATGGCCGCCGGTCTCGCCGATCATCGCTATTCCTCGCTGGAAATCATGCGGCTTTGTCCGGTGGGACTGAGATAATCCCAAGCTACGACCAAAATTGGGGCTTATATTCGTAACCAAGCAAGGATGTTAAGTGATGCTACGGACATACACCAGAAAAGCCTATTTAACTAAGCGGGCTCATGCCAACTTGGCTGAGTTTTTGGATCAGGCTCGGGATTTGTATAACGAGAGCCTAGCTGAGCGTCGTGATGCTTGGGAAAAGGAGCGACGATCCGTTACCTGTTTTGATCAATATGCCAAGCTGACCAAGCGGCGCGAGGCCCCTGAATGGAACCGTTTTCCTGTCGGGATACAGCGTTCTATACTCAAACGTCTTGACAGGGCCTATCAGTTTTTCTTCAGACAGGGGGGTTATCCTCGCTTCAAGAGCTGGCGCAATGGTATTCATTCTTTTCAAGACCCTGTCCCTGCAAAGATAAAGCCATCTGGCAAGCGCTGTTCCTACGCTATAAAAGGAATAGGGCGCTTGCGATTCAGGGGTTCTTTGCCAGAAGGGGTCGTCAAAGTGGTTCGTGTGGTCCGAACGCCGCGCCGCGTCAAGCTCCAGTTTGTCATGGAGGTGGCTGACCCCGAGGTGTTGGATGTGCGTCCCCCTGTGGGCATAGACTTGGGCGTCAAGGATAGGGCCACTCTGTCTAATGGTTATAAGGTGCCCAAGAATGTCATCAACAGGGATGAACTCAAGCGACGCCAGAGGATCCTGTCGAGGGCCGTTAAGGGGTCCAACAATCGACAGAAAAAGCGGCGAGCCTTAGCCCGAGCATGGCAACGAGTCACAGAGCAGGAGAAGGGCAAGGTGCATGAGATAACCAACGCTCTTGTAAAAGGCCATTCCTGCCGGTTTGTAGTAGAAGACCTGAAGATACCCAATATGGTGCGGAACCGGCATCTGTCTCGGTCCATATTGGAGCAGCAATGGGGCTACTTTGTGCATTGCCTGACCTACAAGGCTTCAAGTGCCGGTGGGTGGGTCGTCAAAGTAGATCCCCGCAACACGACACAGCAGTGCTCTGGCTGCGGCAGCCTGCCCAGAGCATCTATCGGATTAGGCCAGCGGATGTACCACTGTTACGCCTGCGGCCAATCCATAGACCGAGACGTAAACGCGGCTGTAAATATCCTTCACAGAGCAATGGCCTCTGAGTCGGCTGGGATTATTGCCGAGATGAAGGGAGGATATATCAACCTAGGCGCTTCACAAGAAGTGCCCACTTCATAGAACGATATGTCTGCTTAGGCAGATATATAAGTCCCTTAAAATTCATTGACAAGCTAATGAGACCAAACGTAGCTTAACCCCGACAACAGGGCCAACCTTCCCATCCGCCGAAAGAGAGGGTGCAAAATGACTACTGATCAATCTCCGGCGAAGGAGACCTACCGCGCCACAGCTTTTGCCGATTCCAAGCCCGAACTCGCCGCCCCCGGGGCCACGCCCGAGCGGTTGGAACACTTGCGAGAGCATGGTTTCGTCATCATCACCGACTTTGTCGATAACCTGTGGATCCCCGTGCTCCGCGAGGCCGGCCGCCGCGTCACCGAAGCGTGCGCGCCCGAGCATGGTTACAGCAAGATCGACTGCTCAAAGGGCTACGTGCATCGCGCGGGCGGCAATGAGCCGTGGGCGATTCGGGGCCTCATCCATCCCGCCTTTGAGGAGCCTTGCTTTGCCGAGTTCCACGGCTCGGACGATTTCCTCAATTTCGTCGCCTCGTGGTGCGACGGGCTTGGGCCTGAAGATATGTCGCTGAGTGGTCTGCTGCTGTGGTGCAATCCCCGGCACCACGAGAGTGGGCCTAGTTGGCACCGCGACGTGACGTGGTGGGGCGAGGGCAAGCCCTATTTTTCGCAGCGGGACAACCGAGGGGAAAGCATTGAGGATTATTCCGAGGAAGTCGAAAAAGTTCGCTGGGCAGAAATTCGCGCCAACAACGCCAAGTCGCTCACCGAGCGGAATGGCGTGAGCATGTTCTTGGCGCTGGTTGACGACGAGTGCCACGAACTCATCCCCGGCAGCCACGAGCGCTGGCGCACGCCGTTTGAGCACGATGTGCTCTTGCCGCAATCCATGAAGGACCAAGGGGTGCCGTACACGCCCAGTTGGAATAGGAAGGATCCGTTGCCGGGCCAAGTGTCGATTCGGCTCAAGCCCGGGGAAGCCCTCATCCGCAATGGGGCCACGATCCACACCGGGCACACCGTCCCCGAGCGCGAGCGCAACACCTTGTCCATTGGCTGGTCGAAGTGGTCGGGTCCGTTCACTGGGGAGCCGGCAGTGGCGGACGCGCGCAATGCGTGGCAGCTCGATCCCGCGGTGCGAGAGGCGTTGCCGTACGAGTGGATGCAGACGGCGTGGGACCGTTGGGCTGAGACCCAGAAGTTAGGGGATACGCTCGAAGATCGGTACGCTGGGTTTGATATCCAACGTATCAAAGCGGGGGAAGTCGTGGGTTGGCGCAGCGAGCTGGAGCGCCAAGCGGCGGCCGCTGGCGAGGCGTGGGAGCGGTTTCAGACGGTGGCGTGAAGTGGCCTAGATCACTGCGAAGCGGCCTTGGCTAGCTCGGCTTTGCGCTCGACAAATGCTTGGGGTGGGGGAGCGAGGATCGCGCGTTTGCGTTCGTCGATCCCTTCCCATTGGTCGGCGTCCGTTGGGCTGAAAAAATTATCCGGGCCGGAATAGGTCTCCCCGCGCTCCATGTATTTGTAAAAGAGCGTGGTCCGCGTGCTCGGTGCCGTCCACGGTAGGGTGACGTGACACAGGGCCTCGGTGAAGATAATGGCGGTGCCAGCGCGGGCCGGCACGCGCGTGACCATCGGATGCACGCCCTTGGACAAATCGATCCACGCCTCTGGGACGGGGTAATGCCCTTTGTGCGAGCCCGCTAAGCAGCCGAATCCACCCCCGTTACAAACGGTATCCTCCAGTTCGTACGCCACGGTGACCAGACCGTTGGAGAACGTCCCGCTTGCGGGATCGCGCTCGAAGTAATGTGTGACTAGCTCGTGCGGCCGATTGGGATTTAGCAAGCGTCCGTTGCCGCCATGGATGGTCCCTCCGGCGAGATTTTTGTTGAAGGTGCCGTGCGTGTGCACGTTGATATGGTCGATGCGGAAGGGCGGGAGTTCTCCGGGCTGTTGGCCGCCGTAGATCTCTGCTAGGATTTCTGAAATTACCGGCACGTCTAGTAAATCGACGAAAGTCTGCGACCAGAAGCCGCCGCGGTCCGCGTGCTGTGAGTGAAGCTCTGGGCCTTTTGCATCGACGGTGGCCTTGAGATCTGCAACCTGTTCGGGGGTGATCGCATCCTCTACTGTGAGGAAGCCCCACGTGTCAAAAGCGAAGCGCTGTTCCTCATCCATTTTCAAAATCTCCACGTGTTTAATTGCATTCGATCTGCAAGGTGTGATTTAGCTGCTTTGTCCTACGGGCAAAATGCCATACTGGCGCAGCGTATCCTCCAAGGTTGGCCGGCGGAGGCGAATGCGATCGTCGCTCAGCAAATAGGAGAATACGTAGCCAAGCCCAAGCATCAGAATGCCGATTAGGAAGCAATAGATAAACGCCCGGTCCGGATATTGATCCTTTAGGTATCCCACGTACAGCGGCCCGCAAATCCCCGCCGCTGCCCAGGCCGTCAAAATGGTGCCGTAGATCGTCGACATTTTTTGCGGACCAAAAACATCGAGCACGAAAGAGGGCATGGTGGCAAAACCGCCGCCAAAGCACAAGAGAACGTAACAAACGAGGATCGAAAAGACATAGGGATTGCGCTCGGTCATCAACACGCCAAAGACGACCATCTGGCTGGCGAGCAGAATTCTGAAAACCCTGACGCGCCCCAGCCGATCCGAGAGCAAGCCCCAAAACAGCCGACCCACGCCGTTACACAGCGAACTGACGGCGATCAGCGTGGCCCCGTACTCGGCCAGTGTCGCTGGTTCTACGGTTGGATCGGCTAGGCCCCAAACTTCCTGTAGAAGTTCCGACTGAAAGCTGATGACGGAGATGCCGGCGGCAATGTTGAAGAAGAAGACGATCCACATGAGGGCGAACTCAGAAGAGCGCAGATACGGTACTGCCGAGTTGGACTCGTCGGCGGGCGCTTGTTCGGCAACCGCTTCAGCGGCGGCTGGGGGATTGCTCAACAGCAAGCTGCAGGGGATCAGGACACAGGCGAAGATTACCCCGAGCCCGAAGAAAACATCGGCCAGATCGCCTGCTAGGTGGGATACGAGCAGAGGTGCCAAACCCTTGCTCAACAGAAAGGCACCTACCCCGAACCCCATCACGACGATTCCGGTCGCCAAGCCCTTCTTGTCCGGGAACCATTTGGCCACTGTCGCCACGGGCGTTACGTAACCTAGTCCGATCCCCGCGCCTCCAATGACGCCGTACCCCACGTAGAACAGCGCGAGCATGTCCCACTTCAGCGCCAGACTCGCCAGCATATAGCCGACCGAGAACATGACGCTGCCGGTCACGGCCAAGCGCCGCGGCCCGACCTTCGGCAGCAGCGCGCCCGCCCAAGCCGCCGAGGTGCCGAGCGAAAGGATCGTCAGGCTGAAAGCCCAAGCCGTTTCCGTGAACGACCAACCCAATTGCCGCACCAAGAGCGTCTGGAAGAAACTCCACGCGTACACTGTCCCAAAACAGACCTGCAGGACCGTGCAGAACAGCGCCATAAACGAGCGCGGAATCAGTACTCTTTGTTGCGCCATGTTCCCTAGACCTCAATCGCCAAGCACTCGCCAACCTCCTAAGCGGGATCTATTCCACGCTTTCGGGCGTGCGCTGGCCTTTGTCGGCAACGTAGAGGAAGAGTCGAGCTAGGTGTCCAGCTTCGTCGTCGCGCGCCAGCAGGTTGTCATCCTCGGGCTTCTCATCGCGCGCCACGCCCACGGCGTAGCCCAAGAGCGCGCCCAGCGGCTTGGCCGCCAGATTGACCAACCAGATGGCGGCAAAGATGCCGACGACGAGGATGATGGAGAAGAGGTACACTTGCTGGCCGATTGCGCGTTGAATTTTTAGCGCAATCAGACCGGTGTCCATGCCCACGTGCACCGTCCCGGCAACGCCGGCGAGAATCGGGCTGCCTACTTCGACGAAATCGCCCATCCCAGGCAGGCTGCGCTCCACCGTCTCCATATTAAACGGGTCGCTGGCGCGAATTTCTGCGGGAATGCCCGGCACAAAGGTGTGGGCGAGAAACTCGCCGGATTCGTCGGTGATGTAGATGTACTTGATGCCCTGAATCTCGACGAACTGATCGATGAGCGACTGCAAGGCCGACAAGTCGCGATTTAAGAGAATATCGACGCTGGAATCGGCGATGGTCTTGGCAATGTCGCGGCTGTTGCTTTCGTATTCGGCCGACAGGTGCGTATCGACCGTATAGACGCAGAGAATGGAGGTCGATAGGCCGATCAAGCCAAATAGGGCAAAGACGCCGAACAGCGTTTTCTTAAACAGCTTTTGGACTTTTATCATCATCATGCAAACCTAGCGCGCCAATCGTCCAGGGGGACAAAGCGGCCTGCATCGACCACCGTGTAGTACACTCTCTGGAGCCCCTGACGCCGGTCGGGACCAAAGGAGACCTGTTCGCCAATGCCCAGATCAAAGTCTGCGACGGAGAATACGGCCTCTTCGAGTTGGTGGCGCTGCGGCTCGGCTCCGAGGCGGTGCAAAATTTCGACCAGCAACTTGGCGTTGAGAAAGCCTTCGAGACTGACGAAGCTGTGATCAAAGGGCGTATAGGAGTCTTTTAACAGTTCCGCAGGCGGCTGTGGGGCGTAGCGAGTCATCAAGTTGCGGTATTCTTGGACCGCGGGTATGGATGTGTCTTCGTAACTGGGCACCACTTGGGAGTTTACCAGCCATTGCGTGTAGCGCTGGCTGTCGTCGCGTCCTTCGGTGAGTAGCTTGAGGAGATTTTCGCTGCCGACAAATGACAGGTTGGCAAAGGGTACCTGCAGGCCGAGATCGACGGCATCGCGGGCAAAGGCCGCGCAGGCCGCATAGGCCCCGATGCAGATCACCGCTTCGGGCTTGGCTTCCTTGAGGATTTCGACCTGTTTGCGCATCATGCCAGTGAACCGTTCGCCGCGCCGATACGTGGCCTCGCCGACGATTTGTTCACCGTGCTTTTTCAGGGCGCTGCGCACGCCGGCCCAGCCACTGCGGCCGTACGCATCGGCCTGATAGAATACGGCAATGCGCCGGCGGTTGATGCGCACGAAATTATCGACTAGCCCAGCCGTTTCTTGGCGGTAGGAGGCGCGCAGGTTAAAGGCGAAGGTGCCATAGGGTGGTTCGCGCTGGGGTTGCGCGCCAGTGAAGGGGAAGAACAGCAGGATATTTCGGTCTTGGAATTTTTTGAGGATGGGCAACACGCGCGTCACCGTCGGTGTGCCAACATAGCCGAACAGCAAAAACACCTGATCGTCGAGCATCAGCTTCATGGTGTTTTTGACCGAAGGGCCGGGCTGGTAGCCATCGTCGTAGGCTTTGACCTGCACGGTGCGGCCAGCTATGCCACCTTGCTGATTGACGTGGGTAAAGTACGCACCGGCTCCCCGATAGAGTTCGATGCCCAACCCTCGGGAGGGACCGGAGAAGGCGGCGGACGTGCCGAGGATGATCTCGGAATCGGTCACGCCAGATTTCGTCGGTAGCTCGGCAGGACGGGCGGCAAAGGCCCGCACCGCGTGCCACCAAGGGGCGACCAAGCAACCGGTAAGGCCGGCACGGAGCAGCGATCGCCTCGTCATTGCTCTCATACAGTTACCGCTAGCTTCTTTTTGCTGGAGAGGGCCAGCATGTGGTCGGGGTATAAGGCAAATAAAGGGGTTTTGCCGGTTGTGGGTCAAGTTCGTTCGCAATCGTAGGTGCTGAGGTTCATCCGCCGGTGCCGATCTCGGAAATGCGGACTTTGGGGTGGACTTGTGGAGGATTTTGACAGTTTTTTGAGGCCGACCAATCTCACCACTCGCAAACCACAGGAGCCTCCATGCAAGCTCTCACTTCCCGCGCTCCCACCCTGCCGCCGAACCCGCGCCCGCGCGTTGCCTATTACGACTTGGGCATCCCCTTTATAGGCGCTGTGTGGAACGGCTTTTCCATCACTTACGACCCTGCCAATGGGCACACCTTGGCTTGGGGTGCCGAATTCTCCCAGGACGGGGCGCACTACTTTTGCAACGACCTCGACACCGGCAGTTTGGAAGTCTTTCCCATGCCTTGCCGCGAGCACGGCCCCGTCTTCCAAGCCGCAGACGGTACCATTTACGCCCTGATCATGTCTGGCTTGTCGGCCGACCACGGCCACCATCTCATGGTCTTTGACGCTCAGGCCCGCGCCTTTAGCAGTCTGGGGCGTCCCGCCCCCGGCGATCAGCGCCTCCTGTGCATGGAGGAGCGCGACGGCTTGTTGTACATGGGCGGCCACGAACTGGCCGAACTGTTTTGCTATGACCCGCAAAAGCGGTGCTTTGACAAACTCTGCCGCCCGTTTGCTCCGCCTACCGACCGCCTAGTGAACATCCAATTGCTGCCCGACGGCCGGCTGCTGCTCAGCGGCTATCCGGCCGTGCCGGCCAAAATCTACGATGTGGAAAGCGGTCAGTTGAGCGATGTGCCGGCCGCAGCCGAGGGGATTGCCGGCGCTGTATCCGAAGGGGATCGCCTGTTTTTGGCGGCTGGCGAGCAAGTGCGCGTCCTCAGCGCCGATTTTGCCGAAGTGGATCGTCTCGACGGTCCTAGCACGGCGCTCGTGCCATTAGCCTTGGGCCGCAACAGCCGCGCCAGTGATCGCGGGGTGGTGTACGCCTGGGCTGGGGAGCAATTGGTGGGTATCGACGCCGATACATTGGACATCCGTTCCATTTGTCAAGGTCCTTTCGCTGGCATATCGGGGCTGAGCAAAGACGACCATTTGGTCTTTGCCCAAGTCGAGGAAGGTCGGGCCACTATTGTTGATCCTGATACCGGCGAAAGGGAAGAACGCAGCTTTGAAGTCTATCAAGGCAGCCGTGGCAGCGCAGTGTGTGCCTTGGGTAGAGGGCCGGAGGGCAAAATCTACGGCACCAATATCTACGGCATGCACCTGTGCGCCATAGATCCCGATACGGATGCAATAGAGGATTTGGGCTACACTTGGTCCGGTGGCGAACTCTACCACGTTCACGCCCATAAAGACAAGCTCTACGTCGGCAGTTACGGTGGCTCTAACATCGGCGTGTACGACCCGAGTCAGCCGTGGAATCCCGGCTCGGAGGACGACAGCAATCCGCGTAATTGGGGGCAGTTGGGCCAGAACCAAAACCGACCCTTTGAGGCGGTGACTGGCCCCGACGGCCGCATTTACGTGGCCAACCGCAGCAATTATGGCATTCCCGGCGGTTCCTTGGCCTCGTACGATCCCGCGACCGGCCTTGATGATAGGGAAATCTACCTCGATCCCGAACAAAGCGTGCAGTGCGTGGCCGCAGACCAGCGCTATGTGTACGGCGGCACCAGCATTTACGGGGGGCGCGGCTCGGAAATCACCAGCCGCGACGGCTTGTTATTCGTCTTTGATCCTCAGACGAAACAGCGCATTTGCGAACTGCGTCCGGTCGAAGGGGCCAACACGGTCACCAGCTTGGCCGTCCACCCCTCGGGGTTGGTGTTTGGCACTACGGACAATCGCCGCTTGTTCGTTTTCGACCCGGAGCGGTTTGTCGTAGAAGAGGTGATAGGTCCCTTGCGCTCGGAGGGGACTAGGTTGATGGGCGTGCCCGAAGGGGTGGAGATGTTCCCGCTGATCTGCGCCTCTGACGGCTTTATCTACGGCCTGACGCGCTTTGACCTGTTTCGCATAGACGGCTCGTCCCGCGTCCTGACCTATCTCAACGATCCGCCCCTGCCCGAACTCTACGCTTTGACCGAAGGGAATCCCGGCGTGCTCTACATGAGCGCTGGGACCCACGTCATCAAGTGCCTGCTGAGGCCGCCGCCCTTTTACCGCTGAGGCTTAGTACACGACAGTAGCGGTGGTCTGAGATGCTTCGCTCAGCATGACAAGTGGATGCGTTGCTTCACCGTGTCATGCTGAGCGGAGCGAAGCGGAGTCGAAGCATCTGATACCTCGATGGCCATGTATAACGGTACTGTCGTGTACTTAGCCGCTGAGATTAGTTCGCTATGCGAGGGCTTCCCGCACTACTTGTCCGGCCCAATCCTGCGCCGGTGCCACTTCGAGCAAAGCGGCAATAGTCGTCGGGTTATCGATGATGCTCACCGGCTCCTGCAAGCTTCGTCCGGGGGACACTGGAGGACCGGAGATTACCCAGGGAATGGTCATGTCCTCGTCCATTTCCGTGCCGTGGGTGCGCTCATGTCCTCCGTGGTCGCTGGTGACGATGGCCACGGTCTCTTCTTGGTTGACTGCCTCCAGCACCGCGCCAATGGCTGTATCGGCCCGGCCAATAGTGGCCAGATATTCGGCCGACATCCAGCCGTGGTTGTGGCCAGCTATATCAGTGCAGCCTAGATAGACAAAGGCGAAATCGGGCGTCCATTCCCGCAGCGTCGCCGCGGCCAAGCTGGCCAAATCTTCATCGCCGTTTGGCTCGTGGCAATTGTTCATATAGTACGAGCGGTCCAACGAGCCTGGGTCGGCCAGATCGCGTAATTGCTCCCAGTTATAGAAGAAGGCCGTGCGCTTGCCAGCTTGGTGCAGTACGTCGACTAGGCTGGGCACGGGTCTGACTTGGGGCACCCAAGTGTTGGTGAGGATGCCGTGCCGTTGTGGGGTCACGCCGCGAAACATGGAGGTGTGGCAGGGCAAGGTAGATGAGGGCATTACGGTGCGGGCTGTATAGGTGCAGGCACCCTCGCTGATCAAGCGATCGACGTGGGGGGTGGAAGCCTGTTGCAAGCCGTCGGGCCGCAGTCCGTCGAGGACAAAGAGGATGACGCGTTGTGAGGACATGGGTTTCCTTTCTTTGGGGGGCACTGATGCGATCACGCGCTTGCGTATAGCTCTGCATCGTGCGGTTTCAGCGAATACTTCGGCACTACACTTCGGTTGACGATGTTTTCCGGCGCTGGCCAGTGGCCCTTGAGGACGGAGGCCAGATTGCAGACGCCAGTACGCGCCACGTCTTCGCCAGACTGCACTGAGTGAGCGGAGACGTGGGAGGTCATCAGGACGTTGTCCAACTCCATGAGGGGATGCTGCAAGGTCTGATCTTCGTCCGTGAACACGTTGAGCCATTCGTAGGTGTCTAGTGCTGCACCAGCTAATGGCCCCTCCCGCAGTACTCGCACCAGCGCATCTTCATCTACTAAGGCACCGCGAGACGTGTTGATTAGGTAGGATCCCGGCTTCATCTTGCGCAGCAACTCTTCGTCGAACATGTGGTAAGTGTCCACGTTTAGGGGAACCTGCAAGGAGACGAAGTCGGACTCGGCAAGTAGCGTTTCCAGGTCCACCATTTCGACTTCCAAGTCTGACGGCAGGGGTGCCTGCAAGTTTCTGCGCGTGGCCAAGACCCGGAGGCCAAAGGGCTTGGCGCGGCGGGCGACCATCTCGCCGGTGGCTCCGAAACCGACGATGCCCAGCGCACAGGTGGAGAGTCGCTGCAACTGGGTGGACTCGGCGCGGGCTTGGCGGAAGCGGCCGGCGCGCATGAACTGCTCCATCCTCGGCAGTTGGCGGGCTAGGGACAGCAGCATGGCCATGATGTGGTCGGTCATTTCCTCGGCGCAGAAGAAGGGGGCATTGGAGACGATGATGCCGCATTCCGTAGCCTTTTCCACGGCGATCTTATCGGTGCCGTTGCCAAGGCGAGAGATCAGGCGACAGCGATCCAGCGATGAGACCACGGTCTCGGGCAAGCCGGTTGAGACGACGGCGACGGCGTCGCAGCCAGCTAGTTGGCGAATGAGTTCCTGCGGGTCCTCTTCCTCGACGTATTCAGGTTCGATGCCAAACTTGGCGTACAGCGATTGTTCCAGTTCGCTGGCTGGATACATGGTGGCGTTGAGGCGGACGAAGCGGAAGGGCGGTGCCATGACTTTGAACCGATCACCAGGTCACTTCCATCATGTCCCGCGCCCAGTACATAGGCCCGTCGAAGACGCTTTTTACTTCGGCGATTCCCTCGGTGGTCTCTTCTGCGGGATCGAGGGTCACGGACTGGTGGTTGATTACCAAGCGCTTGGCACCAGCCTCGGCGGCCATGCGCCCGGCGTTCAGGGTGCCGGTTTCGGAGATGACGCTGGGGAAGGTTTGGATCTTCTCCTCCCGATGCACGGCCTCCATCACGAATAGGTCTGCATCCCGCGCTAGCTCGACTACGGACTCGATCGGCGCGGTATCGCCGCTGAAGGCGACGACGCCTTCTTCGGTCTCGAAGCGGAAACCGTAGCATTCGATGTAGGGCTGGGCGTGCTTGACCTCGCGCGTATAGCAGGTCCAGCCTTCTCCTGCGGCCACTTTTCCCTCGGCGTATTCGACTGCGTGGACTACCGGTTCCGGTCTGGACTCTCCTACACCGCCGCGCATCTGGTAGGCGTGGACGCTCATGGGATGATTGGTGCGGGCGATCACGTCGTACCAGAAGAGGCCATCGGGACTCCAGATGCCGTCGGTGATGCGCTTGATCGGGGGAGGCCCGTAAACGTGCAGGTTGGGCTCAGTGCCGATGCACTGGTCGAAGCGGGTCATCAGGAAGCAGAGATAATCGGAGATGTGGTCGGAGTGCAGGTGGGTGAAAAACAGGTTGTGGACTGAAGTGCAGGGGATGCCCAAGCGGTGCATCTTAAAGGTCGATGCAGGGCCGCAGTCGATCATCAGCCGCTGGTCGCAGATTTCGAGGATGAAACAGGTGCCCCAGCGGTCGCGAGTGGGGGTGGGCGTACCGGCACCGACAATGTTTAGCTTTGGCATGGGATCGTCTCCGGTGATTTTTGAATCGGATCTGTATCACTCGCTTTAGTTCGGGCTCCTTCTAGCAATTCTTCTATGTGGGCTACGCGCTCTGCCAAACTTGATACGCGCCTATCTACTGCCGTTATTTTTTCGCTTAAACGCAATTCAACGCCCGAAATATCCTTAGTAAGTTTCCACAAAAATGCCAGAACAGCAGCTATTCCAGCTAAGGTAATCCCAGTGCCTAAATCAATCATGACGACCTCCTTTCAAATCCCAAATTAAGCAAATCGACCGTGAAATTCGACACTAAAAAACTGCCCGCCACCCCTGACGTGACCGCTCCTGATGGCTCGGATGTGCGCATTCTATTGGGCCTGCAAGGCGGCGGCATGGCGCATTTTGAACTCCAACCCGGCCAGACGTCCAAGGCCGTTGCCCATCGCACGGTCGAAGAGATCTGGTTTTTCCTCGCCGGTCGCGGCCAAATGTGGCGGCGGCAGAACGACCGCGAGGAAATCGTGGCAGTCGAGCCGGGCGTCTGCCTGACCATTCCGCTGGGCACCCACTTCCAGTTCCGCGCCCTAGGCGACGAGCCGCTCGCTGCGATTGCCGTTACCATGCCCCCGTGGCCCGGCGAGGACGAAGCCTACCCGGTCGAGGGGAAATGGTCGGAGACTGCGTCCGATTAGGCGACATAGCTATGCCTCTCAAAGGTCACACCATCCACCTACACACGCCCCGCCTGCACCTGCGTCCCATGACGGACGCCGATTGGGATACCTTGCTGCGTTGGAACCAGGATCTCGACGTGTTGTATTACGCCGATGGCTCGGATGTGGCGGCCTATACGCTCGACCAGATCAAGCGCATCTACGGCGGCATCTCGCAAGCCGCCTTCTGCTTTATCGCTGAATTCGACAGCCAGCCCATTGCCGAGGCTTGGTTGCAGGCCATGAATCTGTCGCGCATTATCGAGGCCCATCCCGGCTGCGACCGCCGCCGCATTGACCTGTCCATTGGCGAGAAGCAATACTGGAATAAAGGCTTGGGGACGGAAATAATTCGCGCATTGGTCGATTTCGGTTTTGCCGAGGAGAAGGCCGATTTTATCTTCGCCTGTGACATTGCCGACTATAACCCCCGTAGCCGCGCCGCATTTGCCAAAGCGGGCTTCCACGTCGTGGCTCACATTCCGCAGCCGCCCGGCAGCAAGGCGCGCTCTATCTGCGATATGCGCATCGCCAAAACCGAGTGGACAGCGGGTACCAATCCGTCGTCCTGAGTCTAAGCGGAAAATTTGGCTGTCGTCCTTCCGAGTCGTAGTATTCAAGACGGCTTCTTGAGAAAGGACAGACCATGTTGTACCACCGCTTGCGCCAACTCGACCAAAGGGGCACGCCCATTCAGATCGGTCTCATTGCGGCTGGCACCTTTGGCACCCAGATCGCCTCGCAACTGGCCTGCGCCCCCGGCATGCGCTTGGCGGCCATTGCCGAATTGGATTTAACCAAAGCCCGGCGTGCATACGGCCGAGGCCAGATCCTCGACGACCAGATAGACACAGCCGACGACCCCGCGGCCATTGACGCAGCCATGGAGGCGGGCCGCTACGCCGTCACCGTCGATGCCCACGCCCTGATGGAGAGCGGCCTCGACCTAGTTATCGAGGCCACGGGCAACGTCGAATCTGGGGCGGCCCACGCCCGCTATGCCATTGCGCAAAAAAAGCACCTAGTCATGGTCACAGTGGAGGCCGATGTAGTAGTTGGCAGCCAACTGAAAAAACTGGCCGATGAGACTGGCGTGCTCTACAGCGCCGCGTACGGCGACGAGCCGGCCTGCGCCTTGGAACTGTGGGACTGGGCCCGTGCCCTCGGCTTTAGGGTCATAGCCGCTGGCAAGGGCACGCGTTTTAAAACCGCCTTCCGCAAAGCCAATCCCGACGATGTGCCGCGTCTGTATGGCTTTACTGGACGCGATTACAACGCCCAGATGTTCGGTTCATTTTTAGACGGCACTAAGCACGCCATTGAAATGGCCTGTCTGGCCAATATGAGCGGCCTCGTGCCCGATGTGCGCGGTATGCACTTCCCCGCTGCGGACTTGCGCCAGATCCCCGACATTTTGTGCCATCGGAGCAAGGGCGGCCTGCTCAACGCGGAAGGCGTGGTCGAGGCGGTCAGTATCATCGACGAGAACGAACGGGCCGTTGAGCGCGGTCTGCGCGGCGGCCTGTACTGCGTCGTCGATGAGGCCACGTCCTTTGCCATGGAATCGCTCGGCTCGTACGGCGAAATCATCGGCATGATTATCGGCCAGCGCAGCGGTTACGGCATGATCTACCGCCCGCAGCACTGGGTCGGCCACGAAATGCCCATCAGCGCGGCGCGCATCGCCCTCGACGGCCAGACCTCGGGGCACCCCATCGGCCATTACGCCGAGGTCGTGACCGCAGCCAAAAAGCCCCTCGCTGCCGGCACTGTGCTCGACGGCGAGGGCGGTTATTGCGCGTACGGCCTGTTGGAAAAAGCCGCTCTCGCCCGTTCTGGCAACCTGCTGCCCATAGGTCTGTCGCAACGGGCCGTGCTCACCCGCGATATTCCTGAGGACGATCTGATCACTTACGACGATGTCGAACTGCCCGACTCTGAATTGCTCACCTTGCGCCGCCAACAGGAGGCCGACCTATGCGCCTAGTCATCCTGTCGTACAGCCACCACGGCCGCGGCATCGGCCAGACCATCCGCGCCTTGGGACACGATATAATTGGGGTCATGGATGGGGAAGAAGGCCCGCGCCAACAACTGGCAGAGATTTTTCAATGCCCGGGCTTTGCCACGGCGGGCGAGTGCCTCGACGTTGCGCAGCCCGACGCGGCCCTAGTCGCTGGCAAGCACATTGAAATGCCGGATCACGTGCAGGCCTGCGTCGACCGGCGTATTCCCTACTTGCTAGACAAGCCCTTTGCCGATTGCGCTGCTCGGCTCCGCCCCGCAGCCGAAGCTTCGGCCAAACACGGGGTCTTCAGTGCCCTCACCTTGCCCAACCGCGCCAGCCGCATCGTTGCCACGGTGGAGCGTCTGTTAGCTGACGGCACGTTGGGGGATTTGGTCCAGTACAGTTGCCGCCTCAACAACGGCCCGCCCTCGCGCTACGACCCGACGCCCTCGGCTTGGCACAACGACCCGGCCATTTCCGGTGGCGGCAGTTGGGCCGTAGAGGCGGCCCACGGCATTGACACCTTCCTGCAATTCGTCGGCGAGCAGACGGTACACGTGGTCGGTGCCGTCATGTCTAATGCGACGCACGGTCGCATAGTGGAGGATATCGGCTTGGGAATGCTGCGCACGGATGGGGGCGTGACCGGCGTTATCGAAAGCGGCTACGCCTATCCGTCAGGAGTGCGCAGCGGCGACCATTTCTTCCGCTTTATCGGCACGCGCGCCATGGTGTTCCAGCAGTACGGCAAAGAGGGCGAGCCGCTCATCGAAGTCCATACTACCGAGGGCGTGCAATTCAGTGAGGATCTGTCGCACGGCGAGCGCATGACGGCCATTGTCGAGCAAGCCCTGACCGCTTTGGCAGATGGGCGGTCCTTCACTCCG
The DNA here is from genome assembly GCA_965116455.1 of Candidatus Latescibacterota bacterium. Lineage (GTDB taxonomy): Bacteria > Latescibacterota > UBA2968 > UBA8231 > UBA8231. The sequence continues at coordinate 774,260 of OZ220690.1, forward strand.
AATGTTGACCAAGCTGTGCGTATTCTCGAAATACAAGACGCGGTGTACGACCACGCCCGCAGCAACCCGTTGACCAATGGCCCATATCCCATGGGCAAGCCGCCTATGGCATTTAATGATGCTGGTCAGTAGGTATGTCTTCTCCAATCTCCAGCAGATGCGCAACGAGAAGATCAACAGCATTTTCTAAATTTTCTAAAGCCTCTTTCTCGGTATATCCCCAACTCGCAGCCCCTTTATGCTCTAGCTCGGGAATATAGGCTCGCCAGACCGCTTTCTCATCGGGCTCATCGGGCCACTTGTCTCGCTCTAAAACAGCCTTAAATAGATATGTTTTCATATCTACGGTCTATAACTGCTTATATAGCTGAATAGTTCGCTGGGCCGCGTCTTCCCACGTAAAGGCCGTAGCCCGTTGTCGTCCTTGGTACGATAGCCGTTGGCGGAGCGCGGAATCGGTTAGCAGGCGCTGCATCCCAGCGGCGATGGCTGCGGTGTCGAGCGGATCGACGAGTACTGCATCTTCTCCAGCGACTTCGGCGAGCGACGAACAGTTCGACGTGAGCACCGGGCAGCCGCTGGCCATCGCTTCGAGCACGGGCAGCCCGAATCCCTCTATCAGCGACGGAAACGCGAAAAAGAGCGCGTGGGCAAGACAGGCGCGGATTTGCTCGTCGCTGAGTTGGCCGGCGAGGAGGACCCGGTCGCTCAGGCCGAGTTGATGCGCTAGGCGCACGAGCGCGGGATTGCCCTCGCCGCGGCCGGCGAACACGAGGGCGAGATCGGGATGGTCCGGGGCGACTTGGGCAAAGGCGCGCACCAGCCGAGGCAAGTTTTTGTATGGCAAGCTGTTGCCTAGGCCAAAGACAAAGGGCTGTTCTGCAAGACCGTTGAGCATATCCTGCTGTGCTTGGTCTTGGTCGGTCGCGTGGCCCAAGTCAAACTGGGCCGGTTCCGCGTTGTCCGAGTGCCAGGCGGGTGCGACGCCGTGGAGGATGGCGGTTACTTTGTCGGCTGGGACGCCGTGGTCGAGCGCCGCTTGGCGCGTGCTTTCCGAGACGGCGACGATGTGGTCCGCTGTGGCGATGGCTCGGCGGATACCGAAGCTGCCCAGAGAGCCTTTGACCCAGCGCCGCCAGCGCCGTCCATCGGCGAGGTAAGAATGATCCACCCATATCAGGTCGTGCAGGGTGATGACGACGCGCCGCGCGCGCACGCCGATTGGGAGAAAGTGGTATAGGGAGTGGTACACGTCGGCGTCGAGCCCGTTGATGACCCGGGCACCGGCGAGGATGTTCTGCGCCGAGGAAATGTCGTGCGGTGAGAAGATCTCCCTGAAGTTGGCCTGATCGGCGATGGGGCCGTGGCGCGAGGGGCGGCGGACGACGATGTACTCGTTTTCGCGGTCCAGCTTGGCGATATGGCTGACGAGGTCGGCGGCGTAGCGGCCGAGGCTGGTGGGCACGTCGCGCAGCGAGCGGGCGTCGATGCAGATCCTCATGGGGGGAAGCCAGCGCAGTAGTTGGGGATGTGCGCCAGCGCCGCCCGCGGCCAGACTCGGAAGTCGGCATAGGCGGCTGCGGCGTACCCCCGGGTCGCATCGGCATCGGTTAGCAACGTTATGCCAAGGGTTTTTTTCGGTAGGTCGGACGACAGGATGCGCTCGTGATCTTTTTCTAGATCGACCCACTCTTGGAGCCATTGCCCCAACTTCTCCGGCCCGCTTTGGAGCACGACAAACCAAGGACGGCCAATGCCTTTGCGGCGAGAGACAGTGCCTGGGGCCAAGGTCGTGCTCCACACGTATTTGATCTGTCGCGGCATGCTCAAGAAGCGCGAAAAAACGACGGACACCCCGGCGGCGCTGTCGTTGGTCTTGGTGTAGCGCTCGTCGCCCCCCGGCGGCAGGGCGTCGGCGCGCCAGCACCAAGTCATAATTGGGTATTGCCGAGGGTCCCAGCGGAATTCCTTCATGAGGACGACCGAGTGGCCGGTGTCCTGTGCGGCTAGGTAGCGGCGACCGTTGGCCTCGCGGACGGAGTAGAGCTTGGGTTTGTCGTCGTCCTTGCCGCGCCAGCGCCAGCCGCGAGGCAGGCTGTCTAGGGGCGTGGAGGCAAAGTCTTCGATGACGATGTAAGGGGGGGCTTCGTGCTCACCTCCATCCGGTGGTGCATCTTGGGCAGAGGCAGTATAGATAGAGAGGACGCAGCAGCCCGCCAGGCAAGCGAGTATGAGTCGGCGCATTGCTCTACCTTTTTGTCGGTCAGTCAGCGCGGGTTTTCTTGTTCCTGAAGCATGGTTAAGGCTGTTGCGGGGCGGCGCTGGAGCGCGGTGCGGCTCATGTAGCTGAGGAAGGTCCAGCCAATGAAAATCCAGAACACGCGGCGCAGGCGGCGCGTAAGACCCAAGGACAAGCCGAGAGATGGGTCCAACCCCAAACTGGAAAAAAGAAACACGAGGCTGCCTTCCATAACCCCGATATTAGAGGGCATGAAGAAGAACAGTCCGTTGATGACCGCACCCAAGGCATTGAGCAGAAAACAAAACCAAAAACCAACGCCCGCGTCCAGTGCCCAGAGGATGGCGTAGGTCTCACAGGTGCCCATAAACCAGCCGATGCTCTGAAAGAACAAGGCGCGGAGGAAGCGGGTGCGATGGGTGCGATAAAAGGTGCCGATATTGGTGTCGATGCGCGCTGCGCGCCCCATATTGCGCTCTATCACGTCGGTGCGCAGACCAGCCGAGCGGAGCAGTTTGAGCAGGGACGTGAACATGCGCTCTTGAAACTTGTAGAAGACCCAGAAGGCCGCCAAGCTGATAATGAGCAAACATGCGAACAAGATCCGGTATTCCAAAGGAATAAGCTCGGACACGTCGCGGTAGTAGTAAAACAACAGCCCTAGGCCGAGGACGGTAAAGGACAGGCCAACCGCAATTTGCGCGGTTTTGTCAACGACCACTGAGGCCATGCCGCGCGGGCCAGGCGTCCGGTGGGTGAGCAAATAGGCCTTGACCGGCTCGCCGCCGAGATTGGCCAGCGGCGTGAGTTGATTGACCGCCTCGCCAGCGAGCTTGGCGGCAAAAAGGGTGAGTAGCCTCGGTTTGAAGGCGTCGGGCGGGAAGGCGAAGTTCCAAGCGATTGTGTTGGAGAGATGCCAGGCGCACGAGGGTAGCAACAGCAGGGGGAACATCCACTTGATCGCGTCTAAATGGTGGAGAACCTCATCGACCCCGAGCTGGCCGACGAGATAGCCCAGCAACAGGAAGCCAAAGGCAACCATAGAAATTTGCAGGGCTTTCACGTGGCGTCCTCTGGGTTGACGGCCGGTGCCGGAAGCGAGGCGATCTGCCGCTCGGCGGCGCGCTGGTTGCCCATCAGCCGATAGTGGGTAGTCAAAACGCCCAGCGCTGCCGAGTGAATCAGGATGACTAGGAGCCAATAAATGATCGGCAACAGATTGGCCACCAAGCCGATGGCAATGAACAACGAGAGGAAATCCCGCTTGGTAATAAAGCCGGCGCGCTCTAGAAACCGATAGCTCCAGTCCTTTTCGCCGTCGGGCACTTTGTTGCCCAAGTCGCCGAGGTAGTATTGCAGGCTGCCGGTGCCGGTTTTCAGGGCATAGATGTAGAGCAGAACTAGGGTCAGGACCATCGAGGCGATGGCGGAGATACCGGCGTAGATGGGCAGGTAATTGTCGGGATAGAGGTGCCACATACCGGCCATCAGCGCAGCGTAGCCGCAGAGATAGGCGAGGTTGTCAGTGACCGTGTCGAACCAGGCACCGAATTTGGTCTCGGCTAGCTTGACGCGGGCGATCTCGCCGTCGCAGCCGTCGAGGATGGAGGCGAATTGCCACAGGAAGCCAGCGCAGGCGAGCCGCAGGTAGTCGTCGGGCTGCGTCGCCAGATAGGCGGCGAACAGGCCCGGGCACAGGACCATGAAAAAGGTCACCATGTTGGGCGAGATGCCGGTATCGACGATGAGTTTGCTGATGGGCACGGAGATGCGCACGTTGAGCAGGCGCGCTACCGTGCCGCTGGTGGCCTTGCTCACTTGGTCGAAGAGCATGTTCTTAGCGGCGCGCGCGCTGCGCTTGTCGGTCACGCGTTGCCACAGGTGCGGTGCGATGTCTTCGCGGCGGTGCGGACGCGCTGCGAGCCAACTCCAGAGGTCGCCGATTAGCGCATCCGGGGGCAACGCGCCGGACGCGCAGAGGAATGCTCCGCTGCTGACGCGACCGTCGTCGCTGGTTTGTGCGACGAGGTCGTCTCGTTGCAAGCCCGCGTCGATGAGGGTTTGCAGCGAGGAGTGGTGGTGGACGCAATCGCCCTTGAGCAGCAGGAAGGGCGCGTTGGGTAGGCGAGCGGCTTTCGGAGTGGTTTGCTCTACTTGGATGTCGAGGTCGGGGACTGGGGATTTGCCGCTGGGGGCGTGGCCGGGGGGGAGCACGACCAAGACGCGCTTGATGCCGGCGCTGGCTAAGGTGCGGATCCCGCGCTGGAGGAGGGTGCGGCCAGCAACCTGTACATCGGTTGCAGCGCCAGCGGGAAAGACCAAAATTCCTTGCTCAATTGCGCGCTTTCGCATGCGTTTGCCGTTCAATTTGGGGATGTGAATAAAAGAGGCGCTTTATAAAGAAACACTTAGTATAAAGAATTTTGCACAGTTTGTCGGACCTTAAATTCATGTGGCTGTTGTGTTACAATTGACAGAAAGGGAGTATCATGGCGGTTAAAACTTGTTTGATGATCGGTGCCAGCGGCATGGCCGGGGCTTGGGTCGGACGGATGACCGAGCGTCTCGGCGACCGGATCCAGATCGTCGGGCTAGTGGATGTCAACGGGGAAGTGCTGGCGGCCCAAGGGGCGAAGCTCGGCTTGGGTGCCGAGCAGCTCTTTACCGATTACAAAGAGGCTTGTGCCAAGGTACAGGCCGATTTCTGCGGCATTGCCACCCCGCCGCAATTCCACAGTCCGCAGGCGATTGCCGCGCTGGAAGCGGGGATGCCGGTTATCTGCGAGAAGCCGATTGCCGATACCTTAGCAGCGGCCAAGGCCATGGCCGCCAAGGCTGAAGAGACGGGGTTGCCGTGTGCGATTATCCAGAATTATCGCTACGCGCCCAACAAGCAGGAGGTAGTGCGGATTCGCGAGGAGGGGCGACTTGGGCGGCTACAGCACATCTTTGGTCGCTACGCCTGCGACTATCGCGAATACATGTCGTGGGGCAAAGAGTGGCGGCACGATATGGATTTCAGCCTGCTGTTTGAAGGCTCGGTGCATCACTTCGATATGATGCGCTTTTTAGCCGGGGGGGATTGCGAGATGTTGCAAGGGTTTGGGTGGAACCCGGCGTGGTCGAGTTTTAAGCACTATTCGAGCGGGTTTTATTTGCTGAGAATGGACAACGGAGTGCATACGGCGTACGAGGGGAACAGTTCGGCGGCGGGGATTACGAGTTGTTGGCACCGCGAGTACTATCGCTTGGAGTTTGAGGAAGGGACGGTGGAGATAGGGGCGGGAGACGAGATGCGGATTTATCGGGTGGGGCAGGAGGTGGAGGTGTATGCGGCACCGGCTATGGAGTGGTCAGGGCATGATTATTTGTTCAAGGAGTTTGTGGATTGGCTGGAGGGCGGCAAGGCGTCGGCGACGAGGATTGAAGATAATTTGCAGAGTTTCGCGTTGGTGATTGCGGCGATGGAGACGACGGTGGATGGACAGCCCAAGCGAATTGCGGAGTATGTGTAAGATGATGCAATAAGGAAGGGTTGGGGGCGTAGGGGCGACCGGCCGGTCGCCCCTACGGGAACACTGATCCTAGCCGTCGTTGCCGCCGCGCAGCAGGAACACGCCCATCGCGCCCATAAGCAGCGGCAGCGTGGCGTCGATGAGGATCCACACGAGGGAGGCTGTATCCGCTCCTACGGCCGTGAATGCAGGGCTATACAGGATAAACCAGCTCCAGAAGAACATGATGCCTACGGACAGGAAGCCGTAAAACTGGACGTTGGCGGCAACAAACTCGCGCGTCACTGCGCTGCTGTCTTCCGCGCTGTCGGCGGCTTTCTTGCGGCTGTAGCCGAATAGCACGCCCAACACAATAGCTATCGCCATCAATAGGTCTAGGATTTCCCAAAGCGGGCTGTACGGCTGTCCTTCGCTAGAGGTGTGATAGAGCGGTTCGACTACGGTGTGGACTGCAACTGCAACCGCCATTAAGACGAGAAATAGGCCACAGATGCGCTTGAGCGTATCCATAATTCCCTCCCATGGGATGTGGTTGAATTTTCCTTCACAAGTTACGACCTATACCTATGGTGATTCAATAGGAAAAGAACGCGTCCGCACGTCGACTTCGAGACGGGTTGCTCCTCCACCTTGGAGGACGCCGCGCGTCGGCGACACGTCGCGGTAATCGCGCCCTACGGCGATGTGTACTTTCCCCCCTTCGCCGGCGAAGCTCTGGTTGGTCGGGTCGAAGCCGACCCAGCCAAGCGCTGGCAGCCGACATTCGACCCAAGCGTGCGTGGCGTTGCTTGGTGCCTGCTCGTTGGATTGATCGGTTGGATTTAGGTAGCCCGAGACATAGCGAGTGGGGATGCCCCAAGAGCGCGCAATGGCGATCATGAGGTGGGCGTAGTCTTGGCAGACGCCCCGACCGGTTTCGAGGATGTGCTCGACGGGGGATTCTGCCGTAGTGCTGCCCGGGATGTATTGCAAGCAGTCGTGGAGTGTGTGCGACAGTTGCATCAGGCTTTCGAGTGGGTCGTCCATAGGCTCAATGCGATTCCGGTCGACGAACTCGGTGAGTGCGGGTGAGGGGCGCACCAGCGCGCTCGGGTGCGCGAAGTCCCAATTGGCGCACGATTCTCTACGGGAACGGATCTCCTCCCAAGCACCGGCGTGCAAGCGCGCTGGGAGCGGAGGAGCGGACGCAACCTCGACTGTGGAGCGGGTTGTGATCTCCAAAATTTGGTGCGTTTGGTGGAGGTCGAGGAGGTGCCGCGTGTTGCCGAAACAGTCCGTCTCGCGGTTTAGGTTGGCTGGAGGTTGCGTCTCAATCTCAAAGTCGAGGAGCCGTTGCCCTCGGTCCTGGCGCGGCTCCAGACACAGGAGCATTACGCACTGCTGTACTGGGGCCGTGTAGGAATAGTGAGAGAGGTGTTCGATTTCGTAGCGGACGGCTCCGGTCATGGCGTTTGCACTGGAGAGTCCTCGATGGCGTAGTCGATATATGCAGTAGTCACGAGTGAGTGGAGCTTGCGGCAGTCGTCGCCCACCTGCGCGAGGACTGCTTCTCGGTCTTCTCGGTCCGGCCACTCGTAGCGGATCAAGGTACCGAGTCGGCCAGCGAGTCGCTCGGCTGCTTCTCCCGCGTGCGAGCTAGGGCTCACGCCGATGGCCGCTAGCTCGGTCGCCAGCGCGTCGAGCACGCGGCACAGCGAGCCGGGCAGCAGGGGATCGGTGACCAGCAGATCTATCACCCGGTCGGGCTGGATTTCGACGCTGTAGTTGCGCTTGTAGGCGTCGAATGCCTTGCATGAACGCAACAGGCTCGTCCAATCCGCATCTGAGGTCTCGCCCTGCGCGTGCCTAGCGGTGCATTGCGCGAGGAGCAAGGAGACTCTAAGCTGGGCGCGTTCGATGAACCGACCGAGCCGCATGAAGTTCCAGCCCTCGTCGCGGTACATGGTCGATTCGGCCACTCCGGCGAAGGTGTCGATTTCTCGCGAGGTCTCCGCGTAAAAGCTCTCTGGGGAGACCTTCCAGATGTCCTCGATGTCGAGGTCGCGGATCCGCAGCCAAGCCAAGTTCAGGCAGGTCCACATCTCGGCGCTGATGCAGTGGCGCACTTGGCGGGCGTTCTCGCGACCGAGGGCGAAGCAGTTCCGCACTGAATCGTGGTTGTCGCGCTCGAACGTGAGATCGCCCGCTAGGGTGTAGGAATCGGCCAAGGTGTAGTCGTCGCTGTCGTCGAACGTGAGATTACCCCAAGGCGGCTGCCGCCCTAGGGTAGTGTAGATCCGGCTCCAGCCAAAATGAATCTCAGCAATTGGCCGGTCCACCAGCGCTTCTACTTGCAAGCGTAGCAGGCGACACAGATATTCCGCCCGCGCAAGGTAGCGGCCCATCCAGTATAGCCCTTGGGCACTGCGCGAGAGCATTCAGTCCTCCAGTACCCAGAGGTCCTTGCCGCCTCCACCTTGGCTGGAATTGACCACGAGGCTGCCCCGGCGCAGTGCCACGCGGCAAAAGGCCCCGGGCACGATACGGGTTTCGCGGCCGTGGAGGACAAAAGGACGTAGGTCAACGTGGCGCGGCTCGGCTCGGCCCTCAATGAAGCAGGGTGCGCTTGACAGCGAGAGGACCGGCTGGGAGATGAAATCGGTTGGGTCGGCGCGAAGCTCCTCAGCGTAGGCCGCGCGCTCGGCGGGCGTTGCGTGCGGGCCGATGAGCATACCGTAGCCGCCGGATTCGCCCACGCGCTTCACCACTAGGTTTTCGAGGTTGTCGAGGGTGTACTCCAGGTCCTCTGGCCGTCGGCACAGGTGGGTTTCCACATTGGCGAGAATTGGCTCCTCGCCTAGGTAGTAGCGGATCATGTCGGGGACGTAGGCATAGACGCTTTTGTCGTCGGCCACGCCCGTTCCCGGTGCGTTGGCCAAAGCCACGTTTCCGAGCTTAAAGGCGTGCAGCAGCCCAGGCACGCCGAGCAGGGAGTCGGCGCGGAAGACGAGGGGGTCGAGGAAGTCGTCATCGACCCGGCGATAGATCACATCGATGCGCCGCAGTCCCTTGGTGGTGCGCATGTACACGAAGCCATCGTTGACCAGCAGGTCACGGCCTTCTACGAGTGATGCGCCAATTTCATACGCGAGGAACATGTGTTCGTAAAAGGCCGAGTTATAGACTCCGGGCGTGAGCAGAACGATGCAGGGGTCGGTGCATCCCTCGGGGGCGAGGTCGCGCAAGGTCTGGAGTAAGACCTGTCCGTAGTGCTCTACCTCGCGCACTCGGCAGCTTCGGTAGAGGCGGCGCAAGCTGGTTTTGACCACTTTGCGGTTGGCGATCATGTAGGATACGCCCGAGGGCACGCGCAGGTTGTCCTCAAGCACTAGGAAGCCATCGTGAGTGCGCACTATATCGGTGCCGCAGACGGCGACCCATGTGCCGTGGGGGACGGAGACGCCGCGCATTTCTATGCGGTACTGGGGACAGCCGCGCACCACGTCGGCTGGGATTACGCCATCGGCGATGATGCGGGCTTCACCGTACACGTCCTCTAAGAAGCGGTTCAGGGCACCGATGCGCTGGGTTAGGCCGCTTTCGAGATGCCGCCACTCGGCAGCCGAGAGGAGCCGGGGCACGCAGTCGATGGGAATGATGCGCTCGTCGGCCTCGTCGTCGCCATAGACGGTGAAGGTGATGCCTTCGGTGGAGAAGGAGTGCGTTACTCGCTCTTGGATTGCGCCGAGTTCTTCATCGGAAAGCCGGCACAGGGTGTCGTATAACTCACGGCAGTGCTCGCGGGGCGTGCCGTCGGGCAGAAACATCTCATCGTAGATTGCGGCATTGAGATCGTAGGCGTCGAAGTGCATGGGACGACTCTCCGATCGAGGGCGTTGCGATATAGGGCGGGTTGCGAGGGCACGGTCGGAGGGGGGAAAGGGATCCGACCGACTCCACACTTAGGTGAAATATATACTATTTACTTTTGGAAAAACAGAACCTATTTGACGAGGAGCATCTTGCGCGCCTGTGGACGACCTACATGCAACCGATACAAATACACCTACGTGTAGCCGCTCCGGGTCGCCTTATTCCGTCGTCATCACCGGCGACTCGGCGGCGCGGGAGTGGAGGTCGGCAAATTCGGCGCTGCCGTCGTCGTCGAGTAGCTCGGTGCTCGATCCCCATTCGTCAACGGGGTGATTGCCGCCTTGGAAGAAGGTCCACTTCTGCCCGGAGTTGGCAAAGTAGATGTTGATGCCGCCGGCACGGGCTACCTTGACCAGTCGTTTGGGCAGGCTGTGGTCGGCTTGATCGACGCGGTACTTTGCCAGCGCCTCTTCGTCGATCTCAATGCCCAAACCCGGCGCTTCGGGCACCCGGGCGTGGCCGCCGATGACCTCGATCCGCTGTTTGAGTAGGCTATGCTCGTACAGCTCGTGGCAGGTGATGGTCGGCCACTGGGCTTGGACTAGCACCGCACTCAGGTGCAGCGAAAGTGCGGTAGTTGGCCCGGCACCGACCATTTGCAGGAAGAAGGGCATGCGCAGCGCCTCGCACGTGTGGCCTTGGCTGGTGATCCCGTTGACGCCGCCGCCCAAGATCCAGCCGTCGCAGACGCCGCCTAGCTCCATAGCCTCGCGGGGGTGGATCACGCCGTAGTGGTGGGCGATGGCGGTGCTGATCTGGGTGCGCAGGAAGTGGTTGCCAGAGGCGTCGTGGCGCGGGATTGGGTCTTCGAAAATTTTGATTTTGGGGAAGGTCTGCTCCAGTTCGCGCAGCAGGGGGATGGCGTTGGAGGCGTTGTTCAAAAAGGCGTTCCAGTCGGCGTCGATGCGGAAGTGGTCGGGGGTGACGGCGCTGATTTGGCGGATGGTCTCGCGGACGTCGAACCACGGCCGGGTCTTGATCTTTATGCTGGTGTAGCCGAGTTCAACTGCGGTTTGCGCCTCAATGGCGTAGCGCTCTGGCGACATGTCGTGATCCCAAAACGAGATGGCGCACCAGTCGCGGCACTTGGTGCCCAATAGCTTGTAGAGCGGCACGCCGGCCAGTTTACCCGCGGCGTCGAAGAGGGCCATCTGCAAGCCAGCGCCCAAGGAGTCGTCCCACATGACGGCAAAGGGTGATTGGCCGAGGACGCGCTCGTGGGTTTGGACGCGGCCCCAGGTGTAGTTCTGAATGGTCTCGCCCCAGCCGACGACGCCGGCGTCGGTTTCGACGCGGGTGATTTCAAGCTCGGACCAGGTGTGGATGCCGGCGCGTTCCATGTCGCGGCGGACGCGCTCGACAAACGGCACTTGCAGGGTGAAGCGTTCGACGTGGGTGACAGTGGCAGTCATGGGAGGGCCTTCCTTAATCATTCATAAATCCGCAGATGGGCGCAGAATAGTGGGAACAAGACGATCTGTATCTCGAATCGTTCAAGTCATTCAGAATTGTTATATCTGCGTTCATCTGCGGATACGTTGTCGTCGAGGTTCAGACTTCTTTGCGCGGATCTTGCTCAAGGTCGAGCGGTGCCGCGTAACGCGGCTCGGCGACCGGCCGGCCGGGTAACGGCTCTTCTAAAAAGGTGATATTCTCGTAGTAATCGTCTAAGGCGATAAACAGGCCCACGTTTTCGGCCCATTCCCTCATCCGCCGGTTGCAACTGTGGCGCCACGACAGCACTTCAATGAGCCAGCCTTTGCCGTGCATGCGTTCTAGGTCGGCGTGAAAGCCGACGCCGTCGGCAAAGCCGCTGCCATCTCCAGTCAGCAGCACGGCGATGCCGGGGTCGCCGTTGTAGTCAACAGTGTCGCGGAGCATCTGCGTCTGCAAGAGTTGATCCACACCCTGCTCGCCGCCTTGTACCTGACCGCGCTCCAGCAATTCAACGGTAACGCCCTCGTTTTCGAGGCGATTCCACACTTGGCGCATCTCCGGGGGAATGGAGCCGACTGCGACCGCGTGTTGCACCGGCCGGTTGGCCCGAGCCAACGCCAACAGATTGCGGAAGTGAATACGCATCCGTGAGCGCACCTGTTCTCCTTCTCGTTCCGCCGCCGCCTCTTGAGCGCTGATAAAGATGTTGGAGGTGTCCCAATAAATAAATACCTTGGCCATTGCTGTCCTCTGTGCCGGGGTTAGAAGTGATAATTTAATCTAGCCCGCTCTGTCGTCTGACGCAACGCGGCCCGCTTGACGGGTCAAGCGCGCCTCCCTTAATTCCCGGCCTCACATAGCCAAAGGAAAGCCCTATGTATGCTACTGGTTGGCGGGATCACCCCTATGCGGGTGTGTTCCCCGCGACGCTGTGCCCCTTCCACGCCGACGAATCGATTGACGAAGAAGGGCTGCGGGACTATATCGCCGAATTGGCCGCGGTCGATGGCGTCGATGGTTTGACCTGCAATGGCCATACCGGCGAGATCATGTCGCTGCGTCCGGCCGAGCGCAATCGGGTGACGCAGATTGTGGCCGAGACAGTCAAGGCTGCTGGGCGCGCGGTGAAGACGATCTCCGGCGTGTCGGTCGAAGGTAGCTTGGAGGGCATCGACCACGCGCTGGCGGCCAAGGAAGCCGGAGCCGATGCGATCTTGTTGATGCCGCCGCACCACTGGTTGCGCTTTGGCCGGTCGAGCCAGACCGCGGTGGGCTTTTTTGAGGATGTGGCCTCGGCCGGGATCGACCTTGTGGTGCATCAGTATCCGGCGTGGACCAAGGCCGGCTATACGCTCGCCGAGATGAAGGCGCTAGTGCAGATTCCCCGAGTCAAGTGCATCAAGATGGGCACCCGCGACATGAGCCGCTGGCTCTACGATTACCAAGAGTTAAAAAAGGTCAACGCGGACGTGCCGATTATCACCTGCCACGACGAGTTTTTGCTGCCCAGCTTGCTGGAGGCGGCCGATGGGGCGCTGGTCGGCTTTGCCGGTTTTGTGCCCGAGCTAATCGTCGAACTGGTGCAGCGGGCGTTGGACGGGGATTTGGCTGGAGCCAAAGAGGTGCAGAAAAAGGTCGAGCCGCTCAACCGCATCGTCTATGCTTTTGGCGAGCCGTCGTCGAGCGCCCACCAGCGCATGAAGTGCGCCCGCTGGCTGTTGGGCAAGTTCCCCTCGCCCAAGATGCGGCGACCCCTGCGGGACTTGGCTCCGGCGGAGATCGCGGGCATTCGGCAGGGGTTGGAGGCGCTTGGTTACGAGTGCGTTCACAAGTAGATAGGAAGGTCTGTCATGGAAGTTCCCAAGTTGGATGATCCGGTAAAAGTCGCCCTGATCGGTACGGGCAATCGCGCCAGCACCATTTATCAGCCCTTGCTATCAGCGCTTAAAGATTGGGTCGAGGTGGTGGCTTGCGTCGATCCAGTCAAGGAGCATTGCGACCGGGCGGCTGCCGCGCTCGGCGCGCGGGCTTATTACGACGTGCGCGAACTTGTCAAGGACGGGATTGCCGAGGCGGCATTGGTAGTAACGCCGGTGCCGTCGCACTACGCGTATTCGATATACCTGTCGAGCCACGGCATCCACAACATGTGCGAGACTTCTTGGTGCAGCTTGATAGCCCAGGCGCGGGAGATGATCCGGGTGGCGCGGGAACAGGGGGTGGTGGTGCGCGTGGCAGAAAATTTCTTCCGCTTTGCCTGCGACCGCTTCGCCCTGACGGTGAAGGACAGCGGGTTTATCGGCCGCATTGGCCGCATCTTCAGCTACGCCGACCACACCGGGTATCACAACAACTCGCGCTGGGTGCGCTTTTTTGGGCATCCTGTGTGGGCGCAGGCCATTGGGCATTCGATGGAGACGCCGTCCTTCCGCTCGATGCCGCACCGCTTTCACTCCGGCGAGCACTTCACAGCGCATTACTTCGGCTTTGCCGATGGCGAGATGGTCGCCGATCAGCTCGCCAATGGCAAAGGCTGGTTGGGACGGCATCCGCGGCCTGGGTACACCGAATGGCAGGGCGAGCGCGGGACGCTGCTCTACAGGGCACAGGATCCGGGGGTGGGAGCGAGCAAGGGGGGCTTTACGATCGCCAAGATGCAGCTTAGGCGCTGTTCAGACGCTGGAATTGACCCTGAGCACGGGGTGGAGACGATTCGCTCAATTGCCGACGAGATCGTCGACGTCATCGACGAGGACGACGGCTGTAGCTGGACCCGGAGCTATGCCGACACCAGCCTGGGCCGGATCGAATACGAAAATCCCTTTCGCACTAATGAGTATTCGAATTTGCGCAAGGACTACGGCGCATCGGCGATGAGCCATATTGCCGACTTTGCGCTCGCCGTGCGGGGGGTGCAGCAGAGCGAGTTCGACGACGAAGACGCGTTGATGTCTCTGGCGATGAATATGGCCTGCGATTTGTCGGCGCAGAACGAGGGGCAGCGGATAGCTCTGCCGCTGAGCGATGAGGCGGCCGCGGACGCTCCGGAGCACCAGAGCCTCACCAAACAATACGGCATCGATCCAATGGACGTAGAGGGCATGATGTCGGTCAACTACGCCCAGCCCTGACGTGAGACGGGGCACGCTTTATCCGCCCGAGTCGCGGATCTTGCGCGACGCACAGACGGGTGCCGAAATCCGCCAGATTACGGCGCACGCATCCATTCACCACCATCCGTTCTATTATATCCCCGCGTACGACGATGCGATGCGACATCTGGTGTTTGTCTCACACCGCACGGGCCGCCCGGAGCTTTTTTTAGAATTGCGCGATTCTGGGCAGTTGCTGCAGCTAACCGAGCACGAGGGGTTAGCCGAGTTTTCGATCTCGCCGTCGCACGATGGGCGCTATGTCTATTTCACCGATGGGCAAGGGGCTTGGCGGGTGGATACTGAGACCTGTGAGGAAGAGCAGTTGGCTTCTTTTGCCACCGAGGCCATGCGCGAAAAAGGCATGGTTGCAGCGGCGATGGGGACGACGGCGCTTAGTTACGACGACCAGTGGTGGGGGGTGCCGGTGAGGATGGGCGATGTGGCGCGCTTGATGGTGATCGATACCTGTAGCGGCGCGAGTGAGATAATCGTGGAACGGGATTCGATTGGCCATCCAGAATTTCATCCGAATGACAGTTCGCTGTTGCGCTACGCCGGGCCGTATTACGAGCGGATGTGGGTGGTAAATCGGGATGGCAGCGGCCATCGGCTGGCGTACGTGCGCGAGGGGAACGAGTGGATCGTCCACGAGACTTGGCATCCGCGCAAGCGCGAGTTGCTGACGACGCGCTGGCCGCACGGGGTTATCGGCGTCGATGTCGATACCGGGGCCGTGCGCTCGGTCTGTTCGTTCAACGCTTGGCATCCGATGGTCAGCCGCGACGGCGCGCTGATGGTGGCGGATACGACGTTTCCCGATAGCGGCTTGCAGGTGTTTGATCCCAACAATGGGGTCGGTGCGCCGCAACTGCTCTGCCTGTCGCAGTCGAGTAACGAGGGCAAACACTGGAATACTGACCACTGTCCGTACGACGACGGCCCGGTCGAGGTTTATGCGCCGCAGCACACGCATCCGCATCCGAATTTTTCGCCGGATGGGCGCTACGTGGTCTTTGCGTCGGATCGGAGCGGTTGGGCACAGGTGTACGAGTGCCGAGTTGAGATTTAACCACTAAATAGAGGAAGAATCATGCTACCTATCGTCGATACGCATCAACACATGTGGGATTTGGCGCAGTTTGCGCTGCCGTGGCTGGAGGGCGAGGGAATGGACCCGCTGCGGAAAAATTACTTGATGAGCGATTACTTGGCGGCGGGTGCTGGGGCTGGTATTGCCCGCACCGTCTATATGGAAGTCGATGTCGCCGCTGCACAGCACATTGCGGAAGCGGAGTTTGTCGCTGGCCTGTGCAAGGCCAACGACAATCCAATGGCCGGGGCGGTAATCGGGGGCAGCCCAGGGGAGGAGGGTTTCCGCGCTTATATCGACCGCTTTAAGGACGAGGATGCTATCAAGGGCGTGCGGCAGGTGTTGCACGTGCCCGGTGCCGAGCCGGGCCATTGTTTGCAGGGGCGTTTCGCCCGGGATGTGCAGTACCTGGGCGAGATCGGCATGAGCTTTGATCTGTGCCTGCGGCCGAGCGAGTTGGGGGACGCGGTCGGCTTGGTGGATCAGTGCCCGGATACGCTTTTCATCGTCGATCACTGCGGCAACGCCGATCCGCAGATCGTCAACGGTGCGGCGGAGCACGATCCGGCTAATCCTTTTAGCCACACCAAAGAGCAGTGGCAGGGCGACATGGCCGCATTGGGCGCACGGGAACACGTGGTGTGCAAAATATCCGGGATCGTCGCCCGGGCACCCGCAGGATGGAGCGCAGACACACTGGCGTCGACGGTCAATCACTGTTTGGACAGCTTTGGGCCGGATCGGGTGGTGTTTGGCGGCGACTGGCCAGTGTGCAACTTTGGGGCGAGTTTGGGGGCGTGGGTGGCGGCACTGCGGGAGATCGTCTCCGGGCGGCCGGAGGAAGAGCAGGCCAAATTGCTCGCCGGCAATGCCGAGCGGCTCTATGGACTGGAGTGAGTATGAACCCTTTTGAAAAAGTAGCGATTGGCAATACGGGCGTGGAGGTGACGCGGCTGGGGTTGGGCGGCGCGCCGTTGGGTGGGATGGTCTTAGCAGACGGGATTTTTGTGGGCAGCGGCTACGACGAGGCATTGGCCATCATCCGCCGGGCCTATGAAATAGGCGTGCGCTATTTTGATACTGCGCCGATGTACGGCGATGGGCGCAGCGAGGTGCGCTACGGGCGGGTGCTGGGCGATTTCCCGCGCGAGTCGTTCTCCATCTCGACCAAGGGATCGCGGGTGTTGCGGCCTGAAAACCCGGACGATTTGGCTCCTTACAGCGAGGACGGGATTCCGCACTACGTCTATGATTTTGATTTCAGCGCTGCGGGTTTGCGGAGCTCGCTCGATTCGAGCTTGGAACGGCTGGGATTGGCGGCGGTGGATATCTTCTTTGTCCACGATAGCGACTTCAAGGAGCAGCACACCGATGAGGACTTTATCGAGGCGCTGGAGGCTGCGGTCGAATTGCGGGAGACGGGCACGGTCAAGGCGATTGGCATGGGCATGAACGAGTGGGAGCGCACCGGACGGATGGTCGAGCGCTTTGATCTGGATTACATCCTGCTGGCCGGGCGCTACACGCTGCTGGACCAATCGGCGCTGCCCGAGTTTTTGCCGCTGTGCGTAGAGCGCGGGGTGAAGTTGACCATGGGTGGGCCGTACAACAGCGGCATCCTCGCCCGAGATTTGAACCAGCCGGTGTCTTTTGATTACCTGCCCGCACCTGAGCATCTGGTGCAACAGGCCAAGGCGCTCAAGGCCGTCTGCGACCGGCACGGCGTTGAGTTGCGGGCTGCGGCATTGCAATTTCCCTTTGGGCACGAGGCAGTGATTTCGGCGATACCCGGCGCGGCGTCCGTGGCTGAGTTGGAGGACAATGTGCGCGTGATGCAGGAGGAGATTCCGCCGGCCCTGTGGGTGGAGTTGAAGGCGGAAGGGCTGTTGCCAGAGAGGGCACCGACGCCGTGAGATTCACCGCGCCGACGGCAAGGTGCTGAGATCGGACCTCTATTCGCCGCCCAAGCTGGGTCCGATTATCGCAGGGGTCACTGAATAAGTGTGTAAGTGCTAAGCATCTGTTAAAATTGTAGTTATAATTTCTTGCAGTTAGATTGATCCCCGACCACTGCAAGGTCCCCCCGTTGTTGCCATTATTTTCTTGCCCAATATAACCTCTAACGCCTTCGCCCCGTCTTAAGAGATAGAAAGGCGTAAAGTGCGATGCGAGAGTATCAGCTAATCCATGGCCAGACGGTAGATGACGCCTATTTGGTGGTCGCCGCACAGGAAGGCCACGAATGGGCCTTTGCGCGGCTTTTCGAGCGGCATTCGGCGCGGCTGTGGCCCTATGTCTGCACCTTGAGCGGCGGCGAAATCGATGAGGCGCAGGATTTGTTGCAGGAGACCTTTGTCCGCGCTTGGAGTCGGCTTGGCGAACTGCAGGCGGGAGCCGCTTTTCACGCTTGGCTGCGCACGCTGGCGTATCGCTTGGCGCTCGACCGGTGCGATAAGCAACGGCACCGGGATCAGTTGTTCGCCCGGTACGCGATGGTAGCGGAGGGGGAACGCACGCCGGAGCAGCGGCTACTATCGCGCGAAATAGGGGCAGCCATCGCCGAAGCAGCGCAGAGTCTGTCGGAGTCTTCGCGCCGCATTTTCACCGCCTTTCACATAGAGGACAAATCTATCATGGAGATCTCCGAGGAGATGGGGCTTTCGGTGGGGGCGGTGAAGGCTCGACTCTTTCAGGGGCGCAAAAGATTGAGAAAGGAGTTGGAGAACATGGCACCCGAGACGACGATGCCAATGGAAACACCTGAGATGCTTGACATCGAGGTCATAGGCTCGTGCGAAAATCCGCATGACCCGCTGCATCCGCTGCGGCAGACGGACAACTTACTGGCCAAGCGCTTGCTCTACTTCTGCCGCAAGAGTGCAAAAAGCGTTGGGGAACTAGCCCGTTTGTTGCACGCCGACAGGGCCTATGTGCAGGACATCGTGCCGGGCTTAGTGGAAGGAGAAATGCTGGAGGAGCCCTTCCCCGGTCGTTATCAGACGGCCTTTCTCTTTATGGCGCGCCAAGAGTGCTTGCCGCTCTTCGAGAGCGTGCATTCTGTACGGAAGGGCATAGCCATCCTCAAGCGCCGCCTGCCGCAGTTCAGAGAGGCTCTAGGCCATACTTCGTTGTGCGGCTGGCAGGGATTTACTTGGGAGGAACTAGCTTGGATCGCGTTGCCGCAGTGGATTGTCATGCGTGGTATGGGGCGGCAAGTGTCATCGCTGCCCAATTGGGGCAAACATCGCATTCTGACCTATCCACTCAGGCCAGTGGACTTTTGGTATCTGCTAGGCAATTGCGGTGCCGAAAAGGAGCCTTCTCTCTGGTTCGCCGGGATGATGACGGAAGGGGACGATATGGGCATGGGTAATGTAGCGGAACCTCGCCTTATGGTCGGAGGCGATTACAGGAATATTCTGCACTTTGAAGACCTAGATCGATTTGTCGGCCGCTTGTGCGAGGGGCCTATAAGTGAGGAG
Source organism: Candidatus Latescibacterota bacterium (assembly GCA_965116455.1). Lineage (GTDB taxonomy): Bacteria > Latescibacterota > UBA2968 > UBA8231 > UBA8231. The sequence goes on from OZ220690.1 coordinate 793,090, forward strand.
GATTTGCTCGGCGACTCGGACGAAGAGGATTTGTTTGACGACGCGGATGAGGAGGACTTGCTCGGTGACGCGGACGAGGGGGCGGAATCGAGACTGGCGGCATACAGCGAGGAGGGCTATCTAGTCCAGTTAGAAGATGGGCGCTGGCGGTTGGGCATGCCGGTTGTGACTGGAGCAGACGAGGAGCGGTTGATCGGAACGATCGATGCGATCTGCGCCGAACTCGCCTGCAATGTGCTCGATGGTGCGATAACGGCTTTTGCCGAGAAGGTGGACGAGTTGGAGTTTTCACACTTGCTGGGACAGCCTCACTATCTGGGCTTTTTGGGCTTCATAGCGGCGTGTAAGGAACTGATGGTCGCCTGCCGCGAAGAAGGGCTGATACCCGATCCGGTCGATCCTCCTAAGGGTTTCGGCTGCCATGCGTGGTACGGGGCACCGCGGATCATGCGATCGTGGAGCAAGGGTCGGTAACGGGGTATTGGGGGCGACTCCAGCGAAAAGCGCTGTCTTCGGCGCGGCTATTTAATACTCGAATTTCAAATCATACCAGATCGTTTTAGGCCAGATGGCCTTTGACCTTTCGGGCAAGGGCTATCTGGCCTTTCTTTACGGCTGGAGGGTGGTAGCGGATCGACCGCTCATATTATAGGGAGGCAGCTATGGCCAAACGACTGGTTTATTTCAATGGCGAGTTCGTCCCCGAGCCGGAGGCGCGGATCTCGATTTTCGACTGCGCGCTGATGTATGGGGACATGGTTTTTGAGATGACGCGGAGCTTTGGGCAACAGCCCTATCGGCTGCGCGAGCATCTGGAGCGGCTCTACGGCTCGCTCAAATACGCGCAGATCGACTGCGGGATGGACATCGACGCAATGGAGGAGGCGACCCACGAGACCATTGCCCGCAACCTGCCCGCAATCGGCGCGCTAGACTTCCAGATCATGCACGACGTCACGCGCGGTGCCCTGCCGCTGTACAATACCATCGTCAAAGAGGGCACGGCCCCCATTGTCTCCATCAACGTCTTCCCATTGGTGCGGCATACCGGCGGGATGGCGCATCTCTATCAGGAGGGGGCACACTTCGTCGTCCCGCCTCAGCAGTCGGTGCCCTCGCGCTACATCGATCCCAAGGCCAAAAACCGCAGCCGCATCTTCTACAAGATCGCCGAGTTGCAGGCCGCGCAGATGGAAGCTGGTGCCCAAGCGCTGTTGACCGACGAGCACGGCTTTATCACTGAGGGAACGGGCAACAACTTCTTCATGGTCCGCGACGGTAAGGTAATAACGCCCAAAGGGCACAATGTCCTGCGCGGCGTATCGCGCGGCGCGTGTATGGAGCTGGCCGGTAAACTTGGCCTTCCCCTGTGCGAAGCCGACATCGAACCTTACGATGTGCGCCAAGCTGATGAGGCGTGGTTTACCAGCACCACGATCTGCATGGTGCCCATCACGCGCTTTAACTTTCAGGCGGTGGGCGACGGTCAAGTGGGGCCGGTGTACAGCCGATTGCTAGCGGCGTGGTCTGAAGAAGTCGGTGTGGACATCGCCGATCAAGCGCGCCAGTACGCCGAGATGATGGAGGAGTGGACCCCCTAGGAAGGCTTCGATTATGACTGACCATCCCACAGACGCCGAGCGCTTCTTTTTCGACAACAACGGCTACTTGGTGCTGGAAGACTTCCTCGCGCCGGATCGGGTCGCGGCCCTCTATGCGGCACTGGAACGCACCATTGAGCGGCGTCGCGACCCCCAGTTCAGGCGCGAGCACGAGCCAGCTTTTGCAGATCGGCTCGACGCGGCCAACGTGCGGGTCATGCACCTGCTGGCCGAAGACCCGCTTTTTTTGGAAATGCTCGACTACGAGCCGATGATGGCCTACGTCCACGGTCTGTTTAACGAGATGCCGCACCTGCATTCGACGGATGCCTTCTACGAGATCGAACCCGCCGACTACCACGGACGGGGCTGGCACATCGACGGCATTCAGGATGGCTTCCGCAATCTCAAGCCGCACATCCCACTGTTGCAGTTCAAGGTGGGGTACTACCTGAGCGACATGAGCGCGCCGGACCAAGGCAATTTGACCTTAGTGCCCGGCAGCCATAAGGCGCTGCTAGAGCCAGACACGGGGAATGGTATGCCCGGGGCCGTGCAAATATGTGGCGGCCCGGGGACGGCGGTGCTTTTCCACAACGCGATGTGGCATACGGCCGGGCCCTTTACGCGCAGCGGAGGCAAGCGGGTGATGCTGTACTACGGGTACGAACATCCGTGGATGCTGGCGTGTGCCGAGCAGTGGCGCTACGACCAAGCCTTTTTGCAGAGGCTCTCGCCGGCGCAGCGCAGCTTTTTCCACGGGTTTGTCTTCGATCCGCCTGAGTATCGCTGGGGATGAACTGGAACTCACCCGATCTGCGGGGGCGTCGCCAGTTGGGCTTGGCCCTGTTTTTGATTTCGCTGGCTATGCTGTTTGGGGCCAGCATCGCGGCTTTTGCCTACCTGCGGCTGACCAGCCCGGCGCTACAGGGGAGCGAGCGCATTGAGTTGCCGCTGGCGCTTGGCGTTTCGACGGTGGTGCTGTTGGGCGCTGGGGTGGCGATGTACAAGGCGACGCAGAACGCCAAGCGTGGGCACTTCCCGCTTTTGCGGCGGTGGTTGGTCTGGGCTTGGGTGATGAGCGCGTTGTTTATCGCTGTACAGGTGCCGGCGCTGATACAGCTACTCGACCGCCATCAGGCCCTGGGGGTGAGTGTCTATGGCATTGCATTTGCGCTGGTGGTAGTTCACGCGCTGCACGTGGTAGGCGGCATGGTGCCGTTGTCGATGCTGGCGTGGAAGGCGCGCGTGAATCGGCTCGACAGCGAGCACTTGCTCTCCGTGCGGGCCTGCGCTGCGTACTGGCATTTCCTTGAAGCGGTGTGGATCGCGCTGTTGGGTGCGTTTTTTTTGTGGGGGTGAGGGAAAACGCGACGGCAGTTTATCAACCGATGGACGATCTTCGTATATAACCTCGGCATAACGGTCCAGACTATTGCTGGCCTGTAGCGGATCGATATTATAAAAAAGACAGTTGATGGAGACGCTTAATGATTACCCTAGTTGAAGCCTTGAACTACCGCTGTTTGCGGTATGTACTGAGACCTCTGAACCCATTTCATGTCTTGGTAGGCCCGAATGCGTCGGGTAAGACGACCTTTTTGGATGTGATCGGTTTCCTGAGTGATCTGGTATCCGAGGGATTAGATGCGGCCCTGTCGGCGCGTGCCTCGAATCCTGAAGAACTTCTTTTTCGGCGGCAGGGAGACGGACTGGAACTGGCGGTCGAAGCACGGATTCCCAACACGCTGCGTGAATTAACGTCAAAACCGGAGTTGGACACGGTAAGGTACGAGGTGGCTATAGGTTTTGACGAAACACAGCGTCAGTTCGAGTTCAAGGCCGAGACCCTGTTATTAAAAAAGGCCAAGGTTTTGAGACCATCGCAGCGCTCATTATTCCCCACGTCTCCCATCGCACCAGATTCATTGCTAAGCAAGACCCGCCAGCGAAGCAACAGGATCGTGATCAACAAAGTAGCAGATGGAAATGACAACTTTTACAGCGAGACCTATGATCGTTCGGGTAAGGGCTGGACACCCTCGATCAAATTGGGACGGCAAAGATCGGCCCTCGGTCACCTTCTAGTGGACGAAAAATCTTTTCCCGTAGCAACATGGTTTCAAAAATATCTAACCACTGGAGTTCAGAGGTTCGTACTCAACAGCCTCGCAATCAAGTACCCCAGTTCTCCAACCAGAGTTTCGGGCTTTTTGCCGAACGGCTCAAATCTGCCTTGGGTTGTTTCGCGTCTGCGTCAAGAAGATCAGGAACGACATTGCGCTTGGATCGCACATCTGCGAACGGCCCTTCCCGATCTGGTGGACATTACAACCTTTGAGCGCCCAGAAGATAAGCATTGTTATATGATCTACGAGTATGAGGAAGGACTGAAAGTGCCTTCATGGCTAGTTTCCGATGGCACACTCCGGCTTACGGCACTCACCTTACCTGCATATCTGACCGATCTTCAAGGTATCTACTTGATAGAGGAGCCGGAGAATGGGGTACATCCAAGAGCCGTATCAACCATGTACGATTCTCTCTCCTCAATCTATGAAGCCCAGGTACTATTGGCGACTCATTCTCCGGTGGTACTAAATGCAGCTAGCATGGATGATGTACTCTGCTTTGCCAAAAATGACAGTGGTTCAACAGACATTGTTCTCGGCTCCGAACATCCCTTGCTGCAAAAATGGCAGGGCGAGGTTGATCTCGGTACCCTGCTTGCATCGGGAGTTTTGGGATGAACCGAAAAGACCTCGTTGTTCTCACCGCTGACAAGGACATGGAATATGCGTTAAAAGGACTACTATCGAGGCCGCAGGCGCTGGGTATTCGAAAAATAGAAGTAGACATTAGAGTCCATCCAGGGCATGATCCTGCGTGTGCAGGGCGCGGCGTTGAATATCTGTCCAATTTCTCGGAGTATTACCATTATGGCCTGCTTCTATTCGACCACGAAGGAAGCGGCAGAGAGCAGATCGAGCCGCAAGCGTTGCAAGAAACTCTCAACAGTGACTTCGGCCGTTCAGCATGGGGTGAACGGGCTAGAGCCATTGTTTTATCGCCGGAACTTGAGGTATGGGTTTGGAGCAATTCTCCTCACGTTGACGACGTGGCCGGATGGAAGAACCGACAGCCTTCGCTTCGTAGCTGGATGATTGATCAAGGCTGGCTGAAGGAAGGGGAAGTCAAGCCCGGACGACCCAAAGAGGCATTCCAAGCGGCCTTGCGCGAGGCGCGAATACCACGCAGTTCATCCCTCTATCAGCGGATTGCGGAAAAGGTCTCCTTGCGAGGATGCGAGGATAGAGCGTTCCTAAAGTTCAAAGACCTTCTGAAGGATTGGTTTCCGCAAGATAGTCAGTATTGAGAGGCTCATCTAAAGACTGCATTTGTGCAGAACATTACCGCGCCCCAATTCTCTAGGCGCACTGTAGATAAAAGACCGCCGCTGAAGGATTGAGAGATATGCGGCTACTCGGATATTGAATTAGCAATCTGTTGGCTCACTCACGGATGCCAAAAGCTCGAAGTCCGTATCTGCGGATTCGAGCGCGGCACCGTGGCGGCGGGCACAGGCAGCAATGATCACATCGGTGGCCGGTGCGGTAACGCCTTGAGCCCGCGCTCGCCGCGCCAGATCGTAGGCCGCTTGCCAGACCTCTGCGTCGATGGGAAGCTCGGGGAGGATGCGGGCAAAGTCCCGCAGAACCTTCTGTTCTTGTTGCCCGGAGGCACCATTCCACAGTTCGAGCTGGACCAGTGGACACCAACAGGCTTGCCCCGTGGTCAGCGCCGCTTCGACGCGGGCGCGAACCGTGGGGTCGCCGCCCGGACGGAGCATGTGTATCCAAGACGAGGTATCGACGAGGATCAACGGCTTAGCCTTGCCGCCGCGCGGCCTGAAGTTCTTGCGGCGTGATCAGATCCGGGCAGGTGCCGGCGTATTGGACGAGTTCCGCCATGCGCATGCGGCGGTTGAAGTCCGCGATGGCTCCGACAATGGCCTCGCGTTTGGTCTTCGCTTGCGTGAACCTGATGGCATCCTCAAGCTCATCTTCAGGAATATCAACAGTAGTTTTCATGATTCTAAAATAGCTATCTATAGAAGCTTGATCAAGCATGATTAGATTCTCTATAATAAAGAGATTTTACAGGCTGTCTGAACTTTAACAGCTCCAAGCACTTAACTCGGGAGGGTTTATTATGCGGAGCATATATGAGGACTTGGCCGGTCTAATGCGTCTGTTGGGAACGGCTGCCCTGAGTCTCGTCCTCGTCGGTTCGCTCGTCGTTGGGCAGGCAGCGTGGTCTGAGGAGGCTGAGGAGGAGGACGAGGAGGGGGCCTATACCGAGGACATCTATTTAATGGAAGAAGCCATCGTCGTAGGGTCACGCCACGCGCCGCGCTCGGAAAAGGAGTCAGCTGCGCCCGTAGATGTGCTGAATGCCGACGAACTGCGCACGCAAGCTGCGGTCGATATGGACGACATGCTGCGCACCCTGGCCCCGTCGTACAATATCCAGCGGCACGGCATTGACGACGAAGCGACCTTGGTGCGCCCGGCCACGCTGCGGGGCCTGCCGCCGGATAACCTGCTAGTGCTGGTCAACGGCAAGCGCCGCCATCGCTCCGGCGTAATCGCGCTGTTGGGCAGTTCGCTCAATACGGGATCGCAAGGGCCGGATCTGAGCGTGATCCCAGCCATTGCCTTGACGCAAATGGAACTGCTGCGCGACGGCGCGGCAGCCCAGTACGGGTCCGACGCCATCGCCGGAGTGCTGAATCTGCGATTGCGCGAATCCTTCAAAGGGGTGCTGGTGGAAACGCGAGCCGGCCAGTATTTCGAGGGCGACGGCCGCTTGTCCCAGGCCGCAGCTAATGTCGGCCTGCCGCTTACGGAGGACGGTTTTTTCAACGTCAGCGTCGAATACCGCCAGAGCGATCCAACCATCCGCAGCGGCCAACGCGCCAATGCCGCGACGCTGAGGGAGCGGGGCTATCCTGTCAAGGAGCCGGCGCAGATTTGGGGCAGCCCCGACCTCGACGGCGTGTGGAACACCTTCTTCAACAGTGGAGTTTATCTCGGCAATGGGGCTGAAGCCTATAGCTTTGGCGGCTGGGCCAAGCGCCGCGCCGAAGGAGGCTTTTTCTTCCGCGCTCCGGGTACCTCCTCGGCGCGCAGCAGCGTATTTCGCATCGGCGATCAGCGGGCCGTAGCCGATCTCGACTTGGACGACGACGTTGATCCCGCGAACTTGGAAGTGCCCTCTCTGGACTCCAGCTTCGACGAGACCCAGGCTTTCGTCGATGAGTATCAAGGCGATCTCTTTCTGTTCAACGAGCGCTTCCCCGGTGGTTTTACGCCGCGCTTTGGAGCCGACATTCTCGATATGAGCTTGGTGGCTGGTCTGCGCAGTGCCCGCTCCGGCGGCCTCAAGTGGGACGCCAGCGTCAGCGCCGCCCGCAGCAATATCGAATTCTTCATCTTCAATACCATCAACGCCTCGCTGGGGCCGGATACGCCGACGTCGTTCCGCCCGCGCGACTACATCCAGACCGAAGTCGCAGCCAATCTCGACTTCTCCTACGCAATGGAGGTGGGTGGTTTCGCCTCGCCGCTCGGTCTCGCTTGGGGCGCGGAATGGCGTCAGGAGACCTTTGAGTCCGTGGCTGGCGATGAAGCCTCTTACGTGGTGGGCCCCTTTGCCGCCCAGGGCTTCAGCAGTGGTTCCAATGGCTATCAGGGGCTGCACCCGAGCAACGCCGGCAAGTGGGATCGCCCCAACTATGCCTTGTACGTGGATTTGCAGGCGGACGTGGTGACGCAGCTCCAGCTAGGCACGGCTGTGCGCTACGAGGATTTCTACGCCGACTTTGGCAATACCCTCAACGGCAAGCTCTCGGCCTTGTTGCGGGCTAGCGACCGGGTCAACTTGCGCTCGACGGTCAGCACTGGGTTCCGCGCTCCGTCGCCTGGTCAAGCCAATCTCCGCGCCGTGACCACGGGCTTTTCCGGTACCGGTGGTTTGACTGAGCAGGGGCAGGTGCCGCCCACCCATCCCATTGCCGCGGCCTTGGGCGGCGAGGAATTGACCGAGGAGAAGTCCGTGGGCTTTTCCATCGGCACCACCATGGAACTCGCCGACGATTTCGATATGACCCTCGACTACTTCGACATTGCCATCGAGGATCGCATCGCTCTGACCGGGAATATCAAGATCACCGACCAAATTGCCCAGATCATCCGGGACGATGAATCCCTCCAGGGCGTCAGCGTTCTCCAGGAGGTCAAGTTCTTCTCCAACGACTTCGATACCCGCACCCGGGGTATTGACTTGGTGCTGTCGTGGACGCGGACGTGGGACATCCGATCCCTGTCCCACATCGATGTCGCCTATAACTGGACCCGGACCACGCTTGAGGACTTTTCGCAGGAGCGGACAAGAAACGAATTTCTGGGCAAACCCTTGGACGAACCGATCAAATTCAAACTGATGACGCCCCGACGCGAGGTGGAACTGGAGGAAATGAATCCCGAGCACCGCTTGGTACTCACCGGCAGCCACCAAATGGGCGCTTGGAACGGTATGCTGCGGCCCAGCTACTTTAGCGCTTGGAAGGCCTGCCGCTTCCAGGACAACAGTTGCGGCGACTTGGATCCCTTTGATGGAGGCGTCATTGTCGATGCCGAAGTCGGCTACACCTTTGCCGATAGCTATCAGTTGAGCGTGGGGGCGCAGAATATTTTAGACTCAGCGCCCGAAGCCGCGCCCGAGGAGACCGCCGGCCAGGGCAATCTGCGCCCGGAGAGCACGCCTTGGGATTACAATGGCGCCTTCTGGTACACGCGCTTATTTGTGGAATTTTGATTGCGGACCGTCTAAAGCAGACGGTGGAAGATGCGGCCGAGCGGTGCAAGCTCGGCCGCATTTCCATGAGCAGCTCTTTGTGCTTAGATGTTGAGGGTGAGATTGTCGCCGATACTCTGGACCTCGACAGCGACGAGCCGGGCGTCGCGCACCGGGTCAAAGCGCAATTGGTCGCCGATGATGTCCAGATCGACTTCGGGGACTAGTATTCCGGCCCCTCGTCTTGGGCGAGGGCGGCAGTGGCAAACCAAGGGCGAAGGCAAATGAGATGCCGATAGATATTTAGGTCCTAAATTGGCATTTTTTGTCTTAGGTAGGTCAATAATTCTAATTATAGCATAAGTCGCCATTGGCGAGTGTCCTCATTGGGAGCGGACGGGCACTTTCCACTTTCTACTCAGTCGGAGGCCTGTACTGATGCCCTTTATACCACTCATTGGTTGTAGCATAGGACGCCTTGTGCTGGGAATTGTGCTGCTGGTTGGGGTGCTCTATGTCTTGGCTGGAATTGCGCTCTACATCTTCCAGAGCAGGCTGGTCTACGTGCCTGGGGTCGCGATCAAGACCACGCCGGCCGCGGTTGGAATGCACTACGAAGAAGTTGAGTTAGTCGCCAGCGACGGAGTGCGGCTGGCCGGGTGGTACCTGCCGTTGGCCGACGCGCGAGGCACGGTGCTTTTTTGCCACGGCAATGCGGGCAACATATCGGATCTGCTTGGAGTAGCCGAGGACGCGCACCGGTTGGGCTTGGGGATTCTGCTGTTTGATTATCGCGGCTATGGCCAGAGCGAGGGCACGCCTTCTGAGGAAGGCACGCACCGCGATGCAGAGGCGGCTTGGAACTACTTGGTGCAAGAGGCCGGGCTAGCCCCGGATCAGATTGCGATTATCGGCCGCTCGCTGGGCGGGCCGATTGCCGCGCGGCTGGCGCGGGACAAGACGCCGGCCGCCCTGTTCTTGGAGGAGACCTTTACTTCTATACCCGAGTTGGGCCGAGATCTGTATCCGATCTTTCCGGTCGGCTTGCTCGCCCGTTATAAGTATCCCACGCTGGAGTACCTAAAACAGGTCCAATGCCCGGTGCTAGTAAGCCACAGCCGCGACGACATGTTTATTGTATTTGAGCACGGCCAGCGGCTGTACGAGGCCGCCAACCAGCCCAAGGCGTTTACCAAGTTGCGGGGCGGTCACAGTTCGGCCTTTAGCGAGGATGCGGCTACGTATGAGGCCGGGGTGGAGGCGTTTTTGACGGAGGTGTTGGGGTGGTGATGGAGGGGCTTTTCATTTATGACGTTATGTAGGGGCGACCGGTCGGTCGCCCTTACCACAAAACCAACCTGTGGAGGTAGAGATGAGCAGAACAAAAAAGGGCGAGGTCGTCCGCTTGGCGATGGTGGGTTGCGGCGGCATGGCCGGGGCGCACTTGCGGGGATACGAAGAGTTGTTGGAAAAGGGCGAGACGCGGTTCCGCATTGTCGCGGCTGTAGATGAGGTGCCAGCGCGCGCTGAGGATTTTGCTGCGCGCATCAACGGGTTCGCCGGCTGGGAGATCAACGCCTATGCGAGCGTGGCCGAATTACTTGCCGGGGAAGACGCGCTCGATGGGGCTGATATATGCAGCCCGCACGGCTTGCACCACGTGCTGGCCTGCGAACTGCTAGAGGGTGGAGTGAACGTGCTGGTCGAAAAGCCGATCGGAATTACAGTGCGGGCCTCGAAGAAAATCGCGCAGACGGCGCAGCGCTGTGGGCGGATCGCCGCCACGGCCGAGCAGTGCCGCCGCGCCTTGGGCCAGCGCACCATTCACTGGGCCTTTAACGACGGTCTGTTGGGCGCGCCGAAAATGTGGTGGGCCGTGCAGGCGGGGTGGAACGATCCGACCCAAGTGCCCAATTGGCACTGGCGCATTGATCGCAAGTTAGGTGGCTGCGGCATGGTCATGGACAGCGGGGCGCACTGGGTTGACACCATGCGCTATTGGTTTGGCGAGATCGACAGCGTGTACGCCCGAGTTGAGCAGATCTACCCGCGTCCCCATCGCCAAGGCGAGGAAATCGTCAATAGCGCGTCCGAGGACTTTTGGACCAGCATATTCAACTTCCAAAGCGGCTTAATCGGCACATGGTCGTGGACGATCAGTGCGCCGGGCAAGGGCTTTACTCAACTGACGCTGAGCGGCGAGAAGGGGTCAATCATCGACACGGACATCTTCCATCCGGCCGCCTTTCAGGCCAATGGCGAGTGTCAGCTCGCCGACGGGACCACGCACAGCATGTCTGAGTTGCAAGAGATGTATTTGGCGACTCTGAGCGAGGAGGAAAAGGACGCGCTCTTCCCGTATGGGATCACTGGCGGGGTGACGCTGGAGTTGTGGGATTTTATCGATGCGTTGAGCGAGGGGCGGCCGGTGGAAATCGACGCGGAGGAAGGCTTGCGCAGCAAGGCCGTCAGCGAGGCTATCTACGAATCCGGTCAGTCTGGACAGGTGGTACAGGTCGCCGATGTGCTGGCGGGCAAGGTTGACGCGTACCAGCGCGATGTCGATCAGGCGTGGGGGCTATAGAATTGGGAACTGCTGTTACGCACCCGGGTAGGGGGCGGTTTCAAACCGCCCCCTACGGCCCCCGGTCTGGTCGGATCAAGGGCGTCCTGCCCTCGACGCGGGCAAGAGGCCCGCGATCCCAGATGGAATCGGGCCGAAAACCAACCACCGGACACTGATGCGTAACAGCAGTCAGGAATTGAGAATTAGGAATGGGGGAGAGGAGGTTTAGTTGCCAATTAGGCGGTGCCAGAGCCGCTTGAGGGCTTGGTCGGTGAGCGCGGATGGGTTGTTGATGCGCTGGAGGTCGGCGATGCGCTCGGGATGAGATGGGTCCGGCAACAGGCGGAACGTGAAGAAGTAGGTGCCGGTGGAATCGAGATAGAAGTCAGAGCGGCCAAAGCGCAGGTCGTAGAAGTAGAGCGCGTCGGCGCGGTGCTCCACTCGATAGTACCCGCGAGAAAACCAGAACAGGCGCTGGATTGGTGGGTCATCGCGCCGGGAGGAGATGAGGTGGGTGTTGCGCTCGATGCGGCGGAAGAGGATCGCCGAGTCGTCGTCAAACAGGGAGTACAGTCCGGCCCACAGGTGGTCGTCCTCACCGGCCAAGCCCGACCACAGCACGGCGTTGAACGGGGTCGGCACGACGCGCAGGTGCTCGTAGGGAATGCCCTGCTCGGTGAGGGCGTGGGCAAAGGTGCTGCGCACGTGCAGGCAGATTGCGGCGGTAACGAGCAGATACGCCGTGCTCACGCACAGGCCCAATGTGTTGAGCCGCCGCCGCCAGTGTTGTTGCCGTTGGCACAGGGCGGCGATGAGGCCGATGGCTAAGGGCAGGGTATAGAGCGGGTCTATGACGAAGATGGAACCGAAGGCGACCGGGTAATTGCTGAATGGACTGAACAATTGGGTGCCGTACCCAGTGAAGCAGTCGAGGAGGGCGTGGGTGAGAATCGCCCAGAACGCCAGTGTGGACCATTCGCGCCAGTTCGCGTCGCGGTGTAGCTTAGACAGCGCCCAGCCGATTCCGAGGCCGCCGCCTACCGCAAAGAGCAGGGAGTGCGATATCCAGCGGTGAAAGCCCAATTGGTCGGTCCCCGACAGAAAGGCCGCGCCCAATACGTCGAGGTCTGGGAGGATGCCCAAGGCCGCGCCCCACAGGGGGGCTTTGTTGCCAACCTTTTTGCCTAAGACTTTTTCGCCGACGGCTGCGCCGAGTGCGATTTGCGTAACGCTATCCATGGGAGTTTTCGATTTGCAGAGAACAACGTACGAAGAAAACGCCGCGAGTGCATGGTGGCGGCCCTGCCCGAGAAAGTCTCTCAGATCAATATGTTGAGCAACATAGTCCAATCGCTACGAGTATGGGTGCGGAGTCTATGGCGATTTTGGATACCCGCGTTGGGCGACCGCCCCTCGCCCGTTAGGAGATCCAAAAGATGACGATGACCACCATGCGTTTCTTCAATACGGCCGGCCCGATCAAAACGGACATCCACTACCACGTCCCGCTCCTATCGCGGCTCGACGTCGACGATCTGCTGTTGCTCATCCGGCAAGGGAAGTACTTCGTTCTACACGCGCCGCGACAGACGGGCAAAACCTCGGCGTTGTTCGCCTTGCGGGATCAATTAAACGCCAGTGGCGAGTTCCGCTGTGTGTACGTCAACGTCGAGGTCGGCCAGTCAGCGCGCGAAAATCTGGAAACGGCCATGCGCGCCATATTGGGCGAACTGGAGTTGGGGGGCCTCGACGCGCTGGGCGCGGAGTTGGCCAGCCGGTGGCGCACGGCACTGGAAAGCACCGGGCCCAGTGGTGCGCTGCGCCAAGTGCTCGCGCACTGGTCAGCTGCGGATTCGCGGCCCTTGGTACTGCTGATTGACGAAATCGACGCCCTGATCGGCGACACCTTGCTGGCAGTGCTGCGACAGCTACGCGCCGGCTACCCAGAGCGTCCGCGTCGCTTCCCGCAGAGCGTGATCCTGTGCGGAGTGCGCGATGTGCGCGACTACCGCATTCAGTCGTCCGCGGAAAACGCCATCATCGCCGGGGGCAGCGCGTTCAACATCCGCGCTGAGTCCCTGCGACTCGGAGATTTTTCGCAGCCGGAGGTCGAGTCCCTGCTGGCGCAGCACACCGAGGAGACCGGCCAGGCCTTCACAGACGAGGCGCGCGCCGCGATTTGGGAGTTGACCGAGGGCCAGCCGTGGTTGGTCAACGCCTTGGCGTACGAAGCCTGCTTCAAAAACAAGGCCGGGCGGGACCGCGGTCGGCCCATTGCCCTCACCGCCATCCAAGATGCGCACGAGCAGTTGATCCTGCGCCGGGAGACGCATCTGGACCAACTCACCGACAAACTCCAAGAGGAGCGGGTGCGCCGGGTGATCGAGCCGCTGCTGAGCGGTACCACCGAGGCTGCCGCGATTGCCGACGACGATCTGCAGTATGTGCGCGACCTCGGTCTAGTCGGCCTTGGCCAGCCGGTGGCCATCGCCAACCCGATCTATCGGGAGGTGATCCCGCGCGCCCTGACTTGGACCACGCAGGAGATGGTAGTTCACGACGATCCGGCTTGGTATATCGCGGACGATGGGGCGCTGGAGGTGGACAAGTTGCTGGCGGCGTTTCAAGAATTTTTCCGCGAGCACTCCGAGCACTGGGTAGAGCGGTTCCAGTACAAAGAGGCCGGTCCGCAGTTGCTGCTACAGGCTTTTTTGCAGCGCATCGTCAACAGCGGCGGGCGCATTGAGCGCGAGTATGGCTTGGGACGGCGACGCACGGATTTGCTGCTCGGGTGGCCGGTGGGCGGGGACACCAGCAGGACGCAGAAGGTGGTCATCGAGTGCAAGGTGCTGCATGGAGGCTTAGAGCGGACGCTACGCGAAGGACTGGTGCAGACGCGGGCCTACATGGACCGATGCGCCGCGGCGGAGGGACACTTGGTGCTCTTCGATCGCAGTGAGGACACGTCGTGGGACGACAAGGTGTATCGCCGCGAGGAAACCGAAGGTGGTATGCCGGTTGTGGTGTGGGGGATGTGATTCTTGTCAATATGCAAAAGGAGGGACCCATTGAAGTATCCAGAGGGGCATACAGAGGCCGTTTGGCAGCCCGTTGGGCCAAATGAGTGCGCCGACTCTCTTCGCGCCTTGGCCCGGGCCGATATACCGGCGATCCTGCTACCACAAGTCTGCACATCGGCCGACTGTCAGCGGCTGATGGAGCGCTTTGACGAGCGCGGGTTGCTGCGTGCTCCGGGCGATGAGCGCACGCGCATTGACATTGGCACTAGTCTCGGCAACCTAGGTGGCGACCAAGAGGCATTCTTGGCGGATGCAGAGGAGACGCACGCGCTTTTTGCTACCCTTTTTGCGGGGTTGATTGATCCGGTGCAGTTGCTTTATCGACACTTGCAGGCGCTGGCTTTCAATAAGGAGGTTAAGACGGCGCGCGAGCGCGATGGGCGCTTGTACGGCCCGGCCATTTTTCGCATCCACTACGAGACTCACTCCTATAGTCCGCACATCGACCACGTAGTCCTGCGCGAAAAGCGGTTCAACTACGAGGTGGCGCGCTTTACCCACCAATTTGCCGGCGTACTGTGCGTGCAGAACGCGGATTCTGCGGGGCCTGGGGTGCAGGCTGTGTTGCATCGTTGTCTGTGGAGCGAGGAGATACAGCCGTATATCGCCGAGGGCCGTTTTCACGAGTATGCGGCTGCGCAGAGCGTGGAGCACTGCGAGGTCGCGCTTGAGCCGGGCGATTTGTATTTCTTCAATACGCGCTGCATCCACGAAGTCCCAGCGGTGCAGGGGGACGATCCGCGGGTGGTGCTCGCCGTCTTCATTGGCTATGCCGAAGACGACGACGAAATCTACGTGTGGTCTTAAGCCGTGCTGCCGTTTACGCGCATCGTCCGCGCTCTGCCAGCGACCGTTCCCTTTGTGCCGCCCGAGGCATTGGAGAGGGAGCAGGGGCAGCCGCTTGCCCTGCGGGTTGGGGCCAATGAGAGCAACTTCGGGATTTCGCCAAAAGCGCGGCAGGCCATGGTAGAGGCGGTGGATCAAGTGCATTGGTACAACGATCCAGAGGGATATGAGTTGCGCTCGGCGCTGGCGGTGCGGCACGGGGTGGCGCGGGAAGAGGTCGCCTTGGGCGCGGGGATTGACGAACTGTTGGGGCTACTAGTGCGCCTTTTTGCCGAGCCGGGCGACGCGGTAGTGACGTCGCTGGGGGCCTATCCGACGTTTAATTACCACGTCGAGGGGCATGGGGCAGTGTTGGACAAGGTGCCCTATCGCGCGGATCGGGAGGACTTGCCGGCCCTGTTGGACAAGGCGCGGCAAGTGCGCCCCAAGCTGATCTACGTGGCCAATCCCGACAACCCCATGGGCACCTATCAGCGGGCCGACGAGTTGCGGGATTTTATCGCGGAGTTGCCGCCGGATTGTGTGTTTCTGCTCGACGAGGCGTATAGCGACTTCGCGCCGGAGGATGCTCTATTGCCGCTAGAAGTAGAACGGGCACAGGTGGTGCGGCTGCGGACGTTTTCCAAGGCGCACGGCATGGCCGGAGCTAGGGTCGGCTATGCGTTGGCGCACGGCGACATGGTGGCTGCGCTCGACAAGGTTCGCAATCACTTTGGCGTCAATCGCATTGCCCAAGCCGGGGCGCTTGCTTCGCTGGCCGACGACGAGTTTGTGCGTTCGGTGGTGCGGCAAGTGGAGGAAGGACGGCGGGAGTACGCGGCGCTGGCAGCGGAATTGGGGCTGCAAACGGTGCCCTCGGCGACGAATTTCGTGGCACTTGACGTGGGCAGTGGCGAGCGTGCGCGGCGTCTGATGCAGGTGCTTTTGCAGCACGGAGTTTTCGTGCGGATGCCGGGCGTGGTCCCGCTCGACCGCTGCATCCGCCTGACCGTGGGGCCAGCCGCCGAGCGGCAAGCCTTTGCGAAGGTGTTGCGCGAGGTGTTGCCGCAATTAGATATTGGAGACGAAATCTGAGGAAGGGAGCCTACACTATGCTACCTGTCAAAGAGCAGTATATCATCGACGAAAATGGTCAGCGCGTCAGCGTGGTGCTCGAAATCGGTGCCTACCAAAAGCTGCTGGAAGATCTAGAGGAGCTAGAATCGATCCGGGCCTACGACCAAGCTAAATCAAGAGACGATGAGGTGATTTCTTTTGAGCAAGCGGTGGAAGACTGTCGGTTTGGATAAGCCCCATGACTACTGACCCGGCGCTTCTCCACCGCGACCCGCACTACACCTACCCAGTTCTCGTCAAGGGCGAGGGGATTTACTTATACGACGAGGCTGGCAATCGCTATATCGACGGCACGGCCGGGGCTGGCAACGTCACCTTGGGCCACGGTCGCCATGAAGTCGTCGAGGCCATGGCCGCCCAGGGACGGGAGTTGGCCTATTGCTTTTCGACATTTTTTACCAATCCGCCGGCTCTCGAGTACGCCCGCCGATTGGCCGAACTGGCCCCCGGCGATTTGAACCATGCGTATTTTGTCTCGGGTGGCTCTGAAGGCGTGGAGACGGCTATTAAACTGGCCCGCTTGTACCATGTGCAGCGGGGCCAGGCGCAAAAGCACCAGATCATTGGTCGCTGGCGCGGCTATCACGGCGCTACCTTAGGTGCCTTGGCTGCTACCGGGATGCCGGGATTGCGGGCACCTTTTGAGCCGTATCTGCCAGCTTTCCCGCACATTGACTCGTGCTATCCCTACCGCTGCGCTTTTGCCGGTTGCGGAGATCGCTGCAATTTGACCTGTGCCCGCCAGTTGGAAGAGACCATCCGCGAGGTAGGAGCGGACAACATCGCCGCCTTTATCGCCGAGCCGGTGGTCATGGCTGGGGTCGCCGCCGGAGCCCCTCCGCCCGATTACTATCCTCTCATCCGCGAGATCTGCGACGAGTACGACGTCCTCTTTATCGCCGATGAGATCATCACTGGCTTTGGCCGCACCGGCAAGCTCTTTGCCATTGAGCACTGGGATGTGGTGCCCGATATGATCGTTTTCGGCAAAGGGGCTAGCAGCGGGTACGCGCCCTTGGGAGGGGTATTGCTGAGCGAACAGATGCGGCAGGATCTCACGCGCAGCGGCCAAGCCTTGCCGCACGTTTTTACCTATGTCAACAATCCAGTATCTATGCGCGCAGGCTTGGCCGTCTTGTACCTGCTACAAGAAGAAGACATCGTGGAACACGCCGCCCAAGTCGGAGCCTATTTGCAGGAAAAGGCCCAAGGCTTGACGCGCCACGCTTGCGTCGGCCAAGTGCGCGGCAAGGGGCTAATGCTGGGGATTGAACTGGTTCAGGATCGCCGTAGCCGCAAGCCCTTTCCTCCTGAGTGGGGTGTGTCGCGGCGCGTGCCTCAACTGACCTTGGAACGGGGTTTGGCTATTTCGGGCGCTAGCGGGGGAGCCGATTGGGTTGAGGGTGATGATTTGCGCTTCTACCCGCCGTTGATCATTACGCAAGAACAGCTCGACGAGTCCTTGGCTATCATGGACGAGTGTTTGGGCCTGTTGGAAGGGGAACTGCGGCAAAAGGGCTGGGAGCCAGCCTAGCTGAGCGTTCCGCAGCTGAACCCGCGAAACGACCCTATTCAATGGGCCAGATTGCCCCCATCTGCCACACATCCAGTGACCGCACCGTCGCCTTGCCGCCTCGTGCAAATAGCTGGACGCCGAGACTATCCGGCCGGGCGGGATATATGCGCTTGGCCAAGTAATGACGGTCATTGGCGAAAACTTCTACCACGCTCCGATCCACGAATACTCGCAATGCTATTGGCTCGCCGTAGGGGAGGTCAAACGCACACCGTTGGGATTCGCGATTGCTCACCTCTGGACTGATGCTGGACCGACTTACGTCCAAGATCAACTCCCTGAGCGGGCGAATCTCTTGCGGCGCGCGGTTGGCCGACCACGGATTGAGGTTGAAGCGAATGAGGGTTTGCTCTGCGCCGTCTGGAGAACAGCAAACCTTTAGACCGAATTCTTCGGCGCTTTCCCATTCAAACACCGCTCGAATTTCCAGCCGGTTCCCTTTGATTGCGTCAAGTGGACGCTCATCGTTCGCGGCCAATTGGATGTCGGAAAAGTGGGCGTGCTCACCGCGCAACGCCTCCAATTCTGGAACGGGTTCCACGAGCAGGTCGCCGTCGTCGGACAACGACAAAACCATTGGCAGGGCAAACATCCCCGCCCAGCCCGAGGCGCGTTGGGCGTAACTATAGCGTCCTTCATGGAGGCGGCCGAATAGAATGCGGCGGCCTTGGTCATCCAGCAGCGTCAAGCCTTCGTTGTACACACCGGGGCGGCCTGTTTCGCCGAGTGCTAATCGCTTGTGGCGTTCTGGGGTGAACCTGTGGTTGGCGTACGTGCCGATGTAGAATTGCGCCCCGCGCGGGTGACTGGTGAAGGACAGTACGTGTTCGTCTCCCAAACGGAAAAAGTCGGGACAGCCGCAATCCTCGCCCCACTCGGTGAAACGGCCGCCCTCGTAGAAGGGATGTAAATACTCCCAGTGGGCGAGGTCTGGAGAGGTGAATAGATACGCCGCGTCTGGAGGGGCGGCACCGCTGTTGCCGGTCAGCGCGTAGTAAGTATCTCCTTCGACCCAAGCGCACGGGGCACCAGCGATCCGATATTCATCTCCTGCCTGCGGATTGGGTATAATCGGATTCGCCGGATGCTTTTCCCAATGGATGAGCATATCATCGTCGCTCGTGGCGAGACATATACCATCCGGCAAGCCGTGATAGATGAATGTGGGCACTCCCTCTTTATTGATAAACGCGGCACCGCTGTAGCACTGGTCTCGGTCGGCTCCCTCCGGGCCGGGCGGCAGCGCAATGGGGTGATCCGTCCAGTGAACTAGATCCTCGCTGGAGGCGTGGCCCCAATGGATCGTGCCGTGGAAAGCGCCATTGGGATTGTACTGGTAAAAGATGTGGTATCGGCCCTGCCAAAAAATGGTTCCGTTCGGGTCGTTCATCCAGTTGATTGGGGCTAGAAAATGGTAGGCTGGACGGTACGGGTCAGACGCCAGTTGCAGACGGCGTGGATCCATGTCGCGTTGCGTCGATTCGGTCATTTATTTGTCTCCCATGTAGTTGTCCCAATCTCTTACCGGCCCTCGGGACAGCAGTTCCGCGAGCGTGAGGCAGGCTAGGTCGCGTCCGTCCTCCAGGGCCTTGTCGATAGCGCTTGGGCCACCTTTGATCTTCTTTTGTCCGTGCACGATGGCCGAACGGACTTCATAGAAGGACTTTACTCTGTTGGATATCCAGCCGCGTTTGTTGGTGCCTTGGCCGAGCAGTCGTTTTGCCCGGCTCGCCAGTTGGTAGGCTAGGTTTTGTTTGATCGGCCCGTACATGATCTCCAAGGCGATGGAGACATCGAGGATGCGGTCTTCCGCACTAAAGGGGCCGCCAGCCCGGGCGAAAGAGGCAGCGAGGCGGCGGATCGCAAGGTCGATAACATCGCGCTTGCCGCGATAGGTACACCAGCGGTTGGCCAATGCAGCGAAAGTAGCCGCGTCGTGCTGGCAGAGGTGGTGTTCCTTGGGCCATGCGTCGGACAAGTAAGCAGAGGAGCTGCGAAAACCGCAAGCGAAATTGGGATCAATCTCCTCGACCCATTTGGCGACGCGGACAAAGCTCGTGTGGGAAATCAGCGGACTCCGAGTGGAGATCGACAGCAGGTCAACTAGGACTTTGCTGTCGTCTGGAAAGCGGTTTGCAAGATCGATCTCGTAGTCACCGGGGAAGCGGTACTTGACTTTCGGGGCGCAAGTGCGGCGGGACTTATTGGCAAAGTCGCCATCGTCCGGAGGAAGGGCGACGCCTGGTCCCCACCTTAGGCTGCGCACGAGCACGGCCGTGCTCACAAGACGGTGCGACCGACTTGGACTCCGGCTAGCGCTGTTGAGCCACTTCTCGGGTTCGTCGGGCAGGCCGTATGTTGCCTTGACGTCTTCGTAGGGTGCTAGATAGGCTTCGCTGCCAAGATCGAAGCGCCGGTCGAGTTTCAAGCCGTGCAAGAGCGTGATCTCGTAGGCCGGAAGATTGGCCTCCTCTCCAGCCGTCAGGTAGCGGTGTAGCAGTTGCGCTGCCTGCTCTCCGCTATCCTTCATAGCGCGTTTGGCCAGATGAGATACGAGGGATTTTAGATCGACGTGGAACCAATCGCGCGTGGGCAGAATGAAGCCGATTCCTTCGCGCTTGCTCAAACCTATCAGCCCCGGTCGCAGCAAGGGATGCTCCCGCAGGATCGCTCTTGCTTCTGCAGGATCGGACTTGAGCCAGAGGTGGGATTCTGCGAATATCTTTGCGGCGGCGGGATCGTGCCTTGCGCGAGCAGCGAGGTCCCGGTATTGCCGGTGGGTATCCGGCCAGTACTCGTCTAGCGGGCCGTAGTGTGGGGTCTCTGGTGAAAAGGGGAAAGCGGGTCGCGCCTGTGCGGCAACGTCTTCAAGCGCTGCTGCTAGCCGGCCGATCCAGTCCGCGGCGTCAAAGGCTGTGCCATTAGCTTGCTTACCATGTCGGGTAAAAACGTGCCCCTTGGAGTTGCCCCGGGTTGCAGTGGTGATTCCATAATTATCAGGCATGATGCGTCCTTGGTGAATAGTGGGGTCCGATGCTACTCCGGCAGGTGGGCAGCCTACTCGCTTCTTAAGAGAAAAACAAGGGGAAAAGACCGGGTCAAGCGTATAAGTGTGGAGCCTATACCACCCTCAAAGGACAGGCACAGACTGCCGATCTTGTGTTGGACGCGAGGATGCGTTTTGGCCTATAACGCGACAACTTTAACACCATATTACATACAGAATATTGGCCTTGTTGCTACTTGGAGAGAATAGTATAATATGTGAGAAAACGTGAACCGCGGTACATGCACTGGAGTCAGTAGATGCGTCGAAAGGCAATGGGCCGTGGTCCTTTGGCAGATCGAAACAGAACGCAAAATGAGAGCATTCTGGGATCGGTGCCACGGCCTATCTGGATCGGCGCTGTCGCTGTCGTTCTGCTGGGCGTGAGCTACGGGTGTTTCTCCAGTAGCACCGGTGCCGGTTTTGAGGACGGGAGCGTTTTTCTGATTTTTGACCCGAGTGCGGAGGGACTGGGGGGACTGGGAGGTATTGTGGTAAGCGCTCAGGTGGAAGGCAATCCGCCCGAGAGACTGGTGTACGAGAGGGTGCCGGCCCCCGGTGCCCGGCACGACCTGCTGGGCAGAGTGCTCCCGGGCGGCACGGAGATCAGCATAAGACTGGTCGTGTATCCGACGCTGGACGAAACCATAATTGCGCGGGTGGACGGAAACGTGGTTGTGCGGGTGCGCAACGATACCCCCGAAGGAGCGGTCGATAGATACATTATGGAGCGAGTCCTGTAGCCAACAGGGACCATGTACAAGCGCTATCTCATGTATGTATAGAAAGGGGGTGAAAGCCAAAAAAAATGAAAATGAGTGGTAGTGGATGGGATTAAAACTATACGTGGCACTCAACAACAGAGGAGGCCATCATGAGACTTAGTATCGCCATGCTCATCCTGATGGGATGGGGGACCCATAGTGCAGCGCACACTCCCGCTGGATTCGAGGCCTTTGCGGCGGGGATTCCGTCGGACAAGCTCGCGCAGATTCAGTTCGACGGCGACATCTCGGACTGGGCCTGGATGCCCGACACCTTCACCTGGACCATGAGCAGTCCATGGCCGGGCGTAGTATCGGACGGCGTCTCCAGCGGCAGTACCCCGCGCGACGACTTCGATGTGCTGTTCTTCGTGGCCTGGAGTCCCGAGACCAACATGCTCTACCACGTAGGTCGCATCATAGACGACCTACAGTTTTCGCGGGCAGAGGACTACTCGGTGTCCTTCGCCGAAGACAACTACATGTGGCTTCTGGACGCCAACCACAGTGCCGACCCCGACTATGCTCAGGCGGGTAACGATTCTCGGGGTGCCCAGCAGTTTGGCTGGACCCCGGACGAGAAAATCGTCGTGTTCTGGCAGATCGAGGGGTTTGGCGTCGAACCAGGCCCGCTGAAGTGGGTGACGGATGAGCCGCAGATGTTCCAGGCGGGGGAAACCATAGACAACGACTGGACCTTTGAGATTGCCCAGATCACCTACGACGAGTTGTCCTTCGACGGGCCAGAAGCCTCGGCAGTGCACACCCTGACTGCCGGCGAGGTGATTGGTCTCGGCATGACCATTGAAGACCAAGACACCGAGGATCCCAAGGACGAGGTGGCCTGGCGGCTCGGGGACTTGGCCACCCAGGGAGAAAATGCCAGCGATTTGCTGTTGGTGTCCGTAGCCGACACCGAGGCCGAGATCCCCACCGCGACCGAAGCGCAGACTTGGGGACGAATCAAGGCGGCTTTCGGCTCTGAGTAAATAAGCCGCACAACCAATAAACGGCAGGTGGGACACTGGGGTTTTACGTCGCCATTCCCGCCTGCCGTTTTCTGTTTTGGACCGCGAGTACGGTGGATGGAACGCAAAAAACTTCTCTACTGTGGACTCGTCCTCGCTCTGCTGTCGGGCTGCTCGTACCAGCTTTCCTTCGGCTCTCTGCAACCGGTGGATTTGGAGCATCAGAGTGCGAATGTCAATGTCCTCGACAACGGAACAGTGATCTTCACGGAGGGCAGGCTGGAGGTGGGGGTCCGGGTGTTCACCGATCGGGAATTGAACAGGCAGTTTGAGCAGTACTCTAGGGGCGGTAACAAGTCCTCCAATCCGTACACCTTGGGGGACTTCAAACCACCGGATCGGGAGGACCCCCCTGGCCTTTTCACCGTACTGTTGCTGAGCGTAAAGAACTACGAATTTCCAAAAGTCATGGTGGACCCGCTGAATATCGGAGTCAGATCGGCAAGTGGCCGTATGTACGAGCCGTTTTCGCTGGCGCTGCTCGAGCAGTATTACTATCCACTCGCCCAAGGCTATGCGGGGAATGCCTTCCACAATTTGTTCCAGCAGCGGGTGGATATCCTGCGGCAGACCCTGTACAAGAAGGAGCCGGTATTCAGCGGGCAGGAAGAGAGCGGCTTTGTGGTATTCCCCCGGCTGCACGAAGAGGTCCAGCAGATAACCGTCTTCGTAAATGATATCGTCGTCCGCTTCGATTATGCGGGCCGACCGACCCGCACCCTAAATGCCGTGT
The DNA here is from genome assembly GCA_965116455.1 of Candidatus Latescibacterota bacterium. Taxonomy (GTDB): domain Bacteria; phylum Latescibacterota; class UBA2968; order UBA8231; family UBA8231. The sequence goes on from OZ220690.1 coordinate 816,304, forward strand.
ACAGATTTGAGCGCGAGGTGGAGAAAGTTAAGGAATGGTCGCTCATTGGAGGCAATTCATAAAATCGGGGACCATCCTGATTGGCGTTGGCTTCCTAGTGGTCCGGCCCGCCGTCGCCGTCGTAGATACCCTCGTGGTCGGCGGGGCCGGGCGGGTCTGGTTCGAAGACGGAGAGCTAAGGGGCCTAGACGACGCGACGACTCCGGGGTGGATTCAGCTGGAAAGGACAAAACAGGAGCAGAACATCCTGAACCGGCTGTTTAATGACGACCGTTTATTTGCCGGAAGAGACCCCTCCAGTGCGGACTTCCAACCGGGCGATGCCCGAATCTGGACACCCAACGGTAGTTTTGGTGAGAATTTTGATCTGCTGAGGGTCGCCGATGGAAAACGCGATTCAACCTCCTTCAACGCCTTCAACCGGGAACGCAACAACAACGGGGTCATAATTTTCATCGACCTCGGCAGCGCGTTTCCAGTCAACGAGTTCAAATTCTATCCCCTGAGCTTTGGTGCCCACCGCGATCTGTATATGAAGGGTTTCGAGCTGTCCGTAAACGATGGATCACCGGAGACCCTGAACGAGGAGGCACTGCCGATCTACAGTCTGGTGCGCGCTGTACCGCGCAACGTCAATCAAGAGACCACCGTGCAATTCGCAGCTCAGCATGTGCGCTTCCTGAAACTGAGGAGTTCGTCTGCCCAGCCCTTTGAAATCGACCAGATTGAGGTCAGGGGCAGCGGGTTCGTGAAGCAGGGCTTGTTCCTCTCCAATGTGCTGGATCTGGGTGCCGTGGCGAATCTCGGCGCCATAATTTGGGGAAGCAATCTGGAACCGGGATCGGCGTTGAGCATACAGACCCGGGTCGGCGAAGACAGGACGACCCGGGTGTACAATCGCATCAATGAGTTTGGTGTGGAGGTGCCGATCCAGGCCGCCACCGACGCCCAGGCCCAGGATGAATGGGAAGAGTTGCCCACCGATGCGCGGGGAAGCGTGCGCGAAGATCTGGAAAACTGGACCACGTGGTCGCTCCCATACGCCCATAGCGGCGGGCGGATTGCGACCCCTGGGCCGCGTAGATTCCTCCAAGTGCGGGCGTCCATGACAACCCTATCACCCGACCATGGGGCAGCCCTGGATTCTCTGGGGATCCAGTTTCAGTCTCCCCTCCTCGCGCAGCAACTGATGGGCCGTATTGCGCCGCGCCAGGATGTGGAACTCGGCGCCGAAACTGAGTTTCGCTACACCATCAGTCCCACATTTGCGGATGGGGATGTGGGATTCGACATGGTGCAAATTGTCACCTCAGCACCTGCCGAGGTGACAACAGTGCGGGTGGGACAGACCGAGGTGCCTGCGGGGGAATTGAAAATAGAACAAGAAGACGGGGTTATCAGTATTCAGCTCCTCGATCCCGATTCAAGGGTGTCGGAGGAGAGCGATTCGGTGGAGGTGATTTTCACCAGTTCGCTCTTGGAATTCGGCCACACCTTCTCCAGCGAGGTATTTGCCGCGGAGGAGCAAGCCGCGTTCGGCCAAAAGGTGCAGGAGGCGAAGAGCGGTGAGTTGCTGGTAGAGGCGAATAAGAGTTCCCTGGGCACCATTCTCGGCAAGGTTGGGATCGACTCCAACCCATTCACACCCAACGGAGATGGAGTCAATGATAGCGCAGATATTTCCTTTGCGATCTTTCAAGCCTTTGAGGCGATCCCAGTGCGGCTGGCGATCTACGACCTCAGCGGCGATAAAGTGCGCGAACTGCTAAACCAAGCCATGCCGAGGGGAAGTCACCGGGTGGAATGGGATGGGCGGAACAACACCGGCCACCTAGTGCCCCCGGGCATGTACCTCTGCTCTGTCCGCGTGGATAGCCAGACGGACACCTTTGTGGAGGTAGTGTCGGTTGCGCTTGTGTACTGAGAGGTGGTGGCAAAATGGTCGGCAACGCGAATCAACCTCTGTATCTATTCATGCTCTGCTTCTGCGCTTGGGCGGGATATGCCGGTGCCGCGGACCTGCGTTGGGACACAGCCGCAGAGTGGAAGACTTGGAACATCCCCGCCGGCGTTGCCAGAGTGACCCCCAACGGCTGGGTCGAGGTGGGCGGGATCCGCAAAGGGATCAACGCGGCGCTGAACGCAACCCAGTTCTCGTACGAGCGCGGCGGCCGTCCGCAGGAGGGCGGTATTCGCGAGGTGGGGAGCAATCCGAGAGACGCCGGCAACCTCATCGATGGACAACTCTCCACCTACTGGGCGCCCGACCCAGACGACGGTGTGGAGAAGTGGTGGCTGGAACTGGACTTGGGGCGGGCTGTCACAGCCACAGCGCTGAGGTTGATTTTTCCCCCAGACCGGGTTCCTTTCCCGCAGTTCAAGATCTTTGTCGCCGATGGACGCAAGCGCTTTGAGTACAGTCCGCTCGAGAATCTCTTCTTTGAGTTGATATACGAGACGAAGAAGGACCAGCGAGAGAACCTGTTTCAGATAGACCTAGAAGAGCGCGACCGGGCGGGCGATCTACTAATGGGGAAGGTCGTCCAGTACATCCGCATCGCCTTCCGCAAAAAGGTGGAAAACGCAGCGCTGGCCGAGATAGAGGTCGATGCGATCGGCGACAATATCGCCCTCGCCACCAAGGAACGGGGTGGTTTCACCATATCGGGCGAGAAGGCGCAGCCGGGGAGTCATCTATTTGACGGCCTGTTCTGGACGAGTTGGGAGACGCCACTCAGGGGCGATCCATGGGCCGAGCCCGGTCCTGTGGGTGTGGGTGGTTGGGTTGGTTCGTTCCTGCAGTGGGATCTCGGCAGCCAGTTCTGGGTCGATTCGATCCGAGTTCTGGGACGTACCAAGGAGGCCGTGAGGACGGATATGGACGGCTTCCGCCTCTACGTCTCGGACGGCACCACCACGACCCGCTCGGCAGATTCGGTGTGGCGCCTCAATGGCCGGGATCTGCAATGGGAACAGGTCGCCGATGTGAACAACAACGCCAACAATCCGCGCTTGCTCAAATTCGACATCGGCTTTGAGCGCCGGCGGGTGCGCTACCTCTTCCTCCATCACTTCTACGGCTTTACCTCGGAGGACCAGCACTTTGTGCGCGGCGGTAATGGCGGTCTGATTTTCGAGATGCAGATTTTTGGCGCGGGCAGGAGTCCGGGCGTGACTTTGACCTCGCCGATCATCGACCTAGGCACGCAGGAAAGCATATCCTCTCTAACTTGGGGCGGGACCGAGCCCGCAGGAACCTCTTTCCACCTGCGGACTCGATCGGGAAGCAGCGTAGAGAAAACGTTGCGCTATTTCAAAAAGACCGGAGAGGAAGTATCGCAGGCCGTCTATGAGCAAACCCCAAAGTTTCGCAGGGGCGATATAGTGGAAGAAATCTCTCCGGGACCCGACTGGAGCGGCTGGAGCGAACCCTACGAGTACTCCGGGGGCGAGTTCCTGTCGCCGAGTCCTCGCCGCTTCGTTCAGATCGAAGCCCAGTTGAGTTCCACCGATCCGGTCGTGAGTCCGGCACTTGATTTCATCGAACTAAACACGGTGGCCGCCCTGGCGCAGAAGATCGAAGGACAGATAGAGCCCAGAGCCGTAGTGCCCGGGAAGCGAGATACCTTTTTCGTCACCTTGAAGCAGGCGACAGGAGGGCCCGCGCGCGGACTCGATGGCGTGTTGATACGGGGGGTCTGGCAACCAGAATTCGTCGCGGTCAACCGGGACCGCGGAGAAATTGAGGCCCTACAATTCAGTGGAGATGGAGACTCCCTGTGGGTGCGCTTCGACCGGGTCGTGCGCAGGGAATCCGTGCGGGTGGTATTGTCGGGCAAGGTGTTCGCGAATGGCTCCCGAATCCAGGTCTGGGCCGAGAACAGCACCTTGGGTAGTGGGGTGCGGCAACGGGTGCTGGAGGACGAAGCTTTGAAAGATGCCCTCGCAATCCGCCTAGAGGGAGTGGCCGAAGGCAATGATCTCATAAGGGATGTGATGTTCTCGCGCCGGATATTGACCCCCAATGGCGATGGAGTGGACGACGAGCTCGAGTTGAGCTTCACCATTGTAAAGGTGATGATTCCCCGCCAGATCAGGGTCAGAGTGTACCGGCTTGCGGGCGCTGTGGTGCGAGAGGTATTCAGCGAGGGGGGCATAGCCGGTGAATACCGAGGGGTGGTGTGGGATGGGAGAGACGACAGCGGCAGGCTGGTCAGTCCGGGTTTGTACGTGTGCGAGGTCCATGTACAGGGAGATGAAGGGAACGACAGAGTGGTGCGAACCATCGGGGTCGCGTACTGAGTATTGCGACGGCAGAAGTTTGGCTGGCCCAAATGAGAAAGGTGTGGATTCATGGTACTCGCCTTTAGAAGCCCTCTGAGGACAAGCATTCTCCCCGCGCTGGCATTGGCGCTGCTAGCAACCCCGGGTTGGGCTCAACCCCGAAGTCCGAAGGGCAGCTTTGAATTGATCGGCCCTACGGTAGAATTCGGGGCCATGCAGCCCTACCATAGGAAGTGGTACAGGCCGCAGGAGTTGTTCTACGAATTCGGCTGGAGGCAATGGGAGTACAGCAACTACGCCAAAGAACAGTACATGAGGTACGTGGACATCAATCTGGAAGGGTTTCAATTCTACGATACCTATGGCAATTACATAACCCGGGGATGGAAGATCTACGACTGGGAACAGGAGCACGCCGGCGAATTCGGCAGCCGAGTCTTCAAGAATCCGAGGTTCAATGCGTGGTTCAACAGTCTGGTGGTCGCGGCGACCTCGAAAGGGCAGTACTATACTGCCATTACGATCAGTGACGAGATTCGCACTACGCTCACACCCCTGACGTTTTCCAAGCCCACCTTCAACGGGGTCCAGTGGGACTTCCTTGCCGATAAATACGAACTCACCCTGCTGCTTTCCCGAACCAGTGATCCGGGTCTCATACGTTTCGATGACTTCGCCCCCCCCGAAACCGCCTCGGATTTCGGCAATCTGCTCGGTCTGCGCGGGACGAGCCAAGTCGGCGACTTTCTCAAGCTCGGTGCCACCTATGTATCGGGCTTCACGGCAAACTCGGTGGCGGACCTGTCGAACAACTCTCTTGCGGGCATTCTCAGTCAAGCCCAGAACAGCACCCGGGTGAGTGAAATCACCGTCAGAATAGCGGACGACTCGCCGGAAGACGGCATCGGCGGCGGCGTGCTGATTTCAGAGCAGATCATCATCGATGGCCGCAGGGCGGACATTGCGCCGCTTATCCGCGGCGGGACCAGGCGGTCTGGAAGGCTGGAGGCCAGCGGCGGAGAGCAGATCCTGCTCATATACGACTTGAGTCAATTCACCTACTTTGACGACGAAGATCAGGTCGTGGACATCATCTCGTTCAGGAAGGTCGAATTTGAGCTGGTGCTGGCCAACGACTACAGGGTCGCGGTCAGTTCCAATGTGCAGTTGAATCGAAGAGGGGATCCGATCTTTCTCCAGGTGGCGCGGGCCAAGGGGAATGTGCGCGATGGCACCAATATGCGGGTCGTGGCTTTTGAATACGGACTTCCGACAGGCAACGAAGTGTTCGGCGCAACCCTCGACTTGGTGAATCTGGGGGGCTTCAGATTGCAGGGAGAAACCGCTTTCAACCGGCGACACAGGAGATTTCCGAATCCCGACCCCGAGATCGGGCCGACAGAGCACGAGCTGGCAACGGACAAATCTGAAGCCTTCTTCCTGATCGCCGAGTACAATACCTTTCCCTGGTCGGCCTACGGTGAGATCTACAGCCTCGGGGATCGCTATTCGACGAGTGCCTTTCTGGTAGATGACCGGGGGGAGTTGTTCTTCGATGACGCCAGTACAGCAGTCTTCGAGTTCGTCGACGACAACGACGACCAGGACAGGTTCCCCGACTGGCGCCGAAGGTCCGTGAATCAGAGAGCGGGCAACGACCGGGATTTGGGTCGTGGCATTTTCCCGGGCCTCGACGAGAACAACGATTTCGTCTCGGATTTCAATCAGAATCGGAATTTCCAGCCGGATTACGTGGAGCCTTTTTTGCGGCACGGAGTAGACCCGCCGGATTTTCTCTTTGGCATGGATATGAACAACAATACCGTAGTCGACCGCTTTGAAGACGACGAATTGCCCGATTATCCCTACAAGGTGGATCGCCAGGGCTTTAATGTAAATTGGTCCATCGAGATTCTGCCGGCGGGCAGGTTGTGGCTGGGACGCGCCGATATCAACACCATCTCGTCCGCCAGAAATGCCGTCAGTTCCTATGCCATGTTCATCTACCAAAAAGACCTGCCTCAATGGGGCAGGGTGCGCGTATTTGACATGGCCCGGTGGGTCGAAGACGATATCCAGGACGACCTGCTGCAGTGGGTCCAGGAGCCGAATGCCCAAGAATCACTGGTTCCGTTTGATGACCCGTTGGCAGCGAGGGATACCTTTGTCAATACCCTGTACTTGGAAAACGACTACAATGTGATTCCGGGATTCCGTCTGCAGAATCGGCTTAAGTACGAGGTTTACAACCAGAGGAGAGAATTCGCAGACCTGCAGGACCGTTCGACCTTTCTCGGAGTGGTCAACCGGGCGAATTACACCCTACCTATCGGCGACGGTCTGGCCGTCGAGCCGAGGATCAAGAGCATGTATTTGTATGATACCGGCTTCAAAAAAGGCGCACGCGAACGGCATGAGCTACAGGAAATTGTATCCATGCTCGCAAGGGTGCCCGCGCTGGATAATAGCCGCATTGAAGCCGGCATGGAGTACCTGATATTTCAGGACTTTGGCAAAGAGGATGATGATCTGAGCGCCTTTAATTACGTAGTGCAATTCACCTCTGTATCCGACTATCAAGGCTACCGCCTGATTTCTGAGGTGGGCATGCGGCAGGGCGTGGAGTTCAAAGATGGCAGGCGCAAGGCCAATGCACTGGCGTTCGTGCGCGTCTTTGCCGGTTTGGAGTAAATGGTCTTGTACAGGCTCATGTTGCTTCTCTTTAGCACGGTCGCCTGCAGCCGCAATATGCCCGAGGAGAACGTGGCGGCGAGGGTTTTCGAGGAGCCGATTACTGCCGAGCAGGTGCGGAACTACATGCACAACCTGCCGGAGGAGCTGAGGGGCTCTGGAGCGGACGGGGATCGGCCGCGCGAATACCTCCAGCCTCTGATCGACAGGAAGTTACTGGTGCACGAGGCCCGCGCCAGAAACCTAGAGGACGACCCGGACTACCTGAGGTGGTACCGGCAGACCGTGCAGAATCCGGCGATTCGGCAGGTGGTGGAGGCCAGTGCGGGGCCGGCGCTGGAAATTGGCGACGCGGAGTTGCGGCGCTACTGCGAGAGTACTCAGTGCGACAGGGCCGTGCAGTTAGGCGTGCTCGTCTTTGCCGCGCGAAGCGAGGCGCAAAGCTACCGGGAGGCGTTGGGCAAAGGCGAATTCAAGTGGGAGGACTGCGCCAGCGGAAATGAGCTGGGCGCAGGCAAGCTGGAGGGTGGAGAGTGCCACTACAATAGGGACTACATCGTCAAGTACAGGATGCATCCTGAGGTGAGGTGGTTGGCCGGCGAACTGGACAAACTCGAGGTCTCCGATGTATTTGAACTGGGTGGCAAGTACGGGGTGTACCAGGTAGTCGATACTAAGCGAGCAGGCTTTTCCGCGGTGCGGGAGGATGTGTACGCGGAACTCTACGCCCAAAGGATGAGGGAGGTCTTCCACACCCTGGCGGACAGTTTGCGCGAAAAATGCGATGTAGAGCCTATTACAGCGGGCTGGAATGCGCTGTGCTACGACGCTGCCGGCAGTTGTAGTGGAGGCGCGCGGGGCGATGCGGGGGTGTTAAGGATAGGAAAAGATACCCTGACCGTGAGACAGGCCTGTGTTGAGCTAGGGGCGGCCAGGGGCAATATAGGAGAGGCCGCGGACAGTGCTAGAGTCGCACAATTGCTGGAGAGCCGTGTCGTCCCTCAGCTATTGATCCTGCAGGAGGCCGAGACCAAGGGGATGGTAAGTGCGATCGCAGCCGAGTTGCGGGGGCGCAGCGAAGAGAAACTGGTCGAAATCATGCTGGCCAAAGAGTTGTCGCGAGCGCGTACCATAGACGACAAGGAAGCGCGGCAATTCTACGAAACGCACCCAGAGTGGTTCCGGACGGCGGAAGAAATCACAGTACAGGAAATCCTCGTCGCCGAGGCGGAACTGGCACTGGAATTGAAAGCGCGGATCCATGCCGGAGAGAAAATGAGCGAACTGGCAGACCAGTACACAAAGCGCCAGACAAGCCAGGGAAGGGGTGGCGTGTTCCACTTCCACAGCATCGAAAGCAGCAGGTTTGGTGAACTGGCTCGCCGCGCTAGGGAGGCCCCGATTGGGGAATTGGTGGGACCGGTACAGGTCGAGGAAGGCTATTCTGTGTTCAAGGTTCTCTCTAGGGAGAGAAAGCAACTGGCCTGGGACAAAAAGCAAAAGTTCCGTGCCAAGCTGATGCTGGAGAGTGCGCAGAAAGACAGTATGCGGGTGGCATTCGTCCACGCGCTCAGGGAGAAGTACAGCGCCAATGTTCAGGTATTCGACCAAGTGTTGAAGGCCATGAGCTGGCTGGAAAAAACTGAAAATTAGGAGTGGGAAATGAACCGGGAGTGGAACCTGCACAATGCAAGACCAGACTTGCTGGCCCTGCTCTGGCTGTGCGCCGGCCTGTCCGTCGCCCCTCAGGTCTGTGAAGGCCGCGATCCCCACGTGGCCTTTGGCACTAAGGGAGCCGTGGTAGCCAATGATCCGCTCGCCGTGAATGCTGGCATGAGGGTGCTCCAGGAGGGCGGCAATGCCTTTGATGCAGCGGTGGCGGTGGGCGCGGCCATAAACGTGGTAGAACCGGACAACAGCCATCTGGGCGGCCACGCCCTCATCATGCTCTACCACGCTGCAAGCGGCAAGGTGATGGCCATCAACGGAACCGGTCCGGCCCCGAGAAAGGCCAAGTTGGAGGACTTTGTGCCGGAAGGGGTGCCACAGCGCGGGATGGTGGCGGCCTTGGTGCCGGGAGAAATCGATGCCTATGTATTGATGCTCGAGGAATACGGCACCATGTCGCTGCGCCAAGTGCTGCAGCCGGCCATTGAGTTGGCCGAGCGGATGCCGGTGACGCCTTGGTTTGCCCGGAGAGTGAAGAGCTATGCTGGGTTCAAGTCGGTCTTCCCCAGATCAGTAGCGAGCTTTTTGGCCGGTGCTGGGGGCCAGCCGCCGGGGGTCGGCGCTTCCTTCAGCCAACCCGACTTGGCGAGAACCCTGCGCCACTTAGCTGAGGGGGGGAGAGATAGCTTTTATGGCGGGGAAATCGCCGCGGCGATCTTGGCCCAATCGCAGCGCGGCGGTGGGTACTTCACCGAGGAAGATTTCCAAGAGTACCCGGCCCGCCTCATGGAACCGATCGCAACCACGTACCGCGGGTACACGGTGTACGAACAGCCGCTGGTGTCCCAGGGTTTTTTGCTCCTCGAAGCCCTCAACATCGCCGAGGGCTACGATCTGCCGCAAATGGGGCCGCGTTCGGTCGATGGGATACACGTCTTGGTGGAATCCATGAAGTTGGCCTTTGCCGACCGCTACGCCTTTGCTGGCGACCCGGATTTCGTCGATGTACCCATGGAGCGTCTGCTGTCCAAGGAGTACGCCCAAAAACGGCGCGCGGATATATCTATGCACAGCACCTTGGGCGAAATCCCCGCAGGTCAGCCCAAAAAACGCGGCGGCGATACCTCGACCTATGTAGTGGCGGACGGAGGGGGCAATTTGGTCTCGGTTGTGCAGAGTTTGTGGAACGGCTTCGGGGCCGCGGTCATACCCGAAGGTACGGGGATATTCCTGAACAACCGGATGACTGATTTCAGTTTGGACCCACACAGCCCGAATGTGCTGGCCGGCGGCAAGAGACCCCTGTTTACCCTCAACAGCTTCATCTTGGTCGAGGACGGCGCGCCCATCTTGGTGGGCGGCACCCCGGGCGATTACGGGCAGGTGCAGTGGAACTTGCAGGTCATCACCAATATGATTGACGGCAACATGACCGCGGCCGCGGCCGTGGCCGAGCCTCGCTGGCGTTATCACGGACCCAAGCTCAGGTCGAAGGAAGCGCGGCTAGCCATTGAGGAGGGCACGCCTGCAGAGGTCGTGCGCGGCTTAGCGGAGCGAGGACAGCCAGTGCAGGTCGGCGGCTGGGCCGGCAATTTCAGTCTGATCCGCATCTACCCCGATAGCGGCGTGCTCGAAGCCATTGGCGACAGCCGGACTGAAGGCCGCAGTGTAGGGGCGTGGTGATTCCGACATAAGGGAAAAAGACCGGGGCAAGCGCACGAGCGTGGAGCCGAACTATCCCTGAAAAGCAGGCGCAGACTGTCGGCTTTGTACCGAGCGTGGGGCTGCGTTTTAGTAGTAAAAGATTCTTCGATTTTCTCAAGGAGATTGGCTGGTGAAGATACTGGTGGCGGGCAGCAGCGGCTTGATCGGTACGGCGCTCTGTAGTCGGTTGGAGCGCGAAGGGCACGCGGTGGTGCGCTTGGTGCGGCGGCAGCCGGCGCAAGGGGAGTTGCGCTGGGATCCAGAGGCCGGCGAGTTAGAGCAAGAGGCTCTGGAGGGGATAGAGGCGGCAGTGCATTTAGGGGGGCGGAACATCGCCGCTGGGCGCTGGACTGCCACCGTCAAGGAACAGTTGCGCCAAAGCCGGGTGCAGACAACGCAGCTACTTGCTATGCGCTTGGCGGGATTGGCCGCGCCGCCGAGGGTGCTGGTCTGCGCGTCGGCCATCGGCATTTACGGCCATCGGCGCGACGAAGAGTTGGACGAGGAAAGCGACACTGGCGAGGGGTTTTTGGCCGAGTTGGGCCGAGCGTGGGAAGGGGCGAGTGCTGTGGCATCTGAGGCTGGTATCCGCGTCGTGCAGGCCCGCTTGGGTATTGTCCTCAGTCGCCGAGGCGGGGCGCTGGCTAAGATGCTGTTGCCCTTCCGCTTGGGGGTGGGTGGCAAGATCGGCGACGGGCGGCAGTACGTTGGTTGGATTAGCTTGGAGGACGCGGTAGCGGCGCTGATCTATGCGGTGGAAAACGACGCCTTGCGCGGGCCGGTGAATCTGACTGCTCCGCAGCAGGTGACTAACGCCGAGTTGACGCGGACGTTGGGGCGCGTGCTACGGCGGCCGACGCTGTTGCCGCTGCCGGCGTTTGCCGCCAAGCTGCTCTTGGGCGAGTTGGCCGAGGAGGGATTGCTGGCTAGCCAGCGAGTGCGGCCGATGCGGCTGTTGGAAACGGGTTTTGAGTTCGCGTATCCCGAATTGGAGGGCGCATTGCGCCGCGCGCTGGCGTCGTGAAGCACCGCGTCGGATTGTAAACACAAGGAGCAGATTTTCTATGAACATCATCGTCTTGGTCAGCGACACCTTTCGCTACGACTATTTGGGGTGCAACGGCAATGCGTGGATCGGCACGGCGGCGCTCGATCGCTTTGCCAATCGGGCGGTGTGCTTCGACCGGCACTATTTGTCGAGCTTTCCGACCATTCCCAACCGCACTGATCTCTTTACTGGTCGCTACAGCTTTCCATTTCACGGCTGGAAACCGCTCGACGCAGGCATCCCGGTGCTGAGCACGATTTTCGGTGTGGCTGGCTACCAGAGCCAGCTTATCTGCGATACGCCGCATCTGATGAAGGGAGTCCACCACTTTGACCGGGGGTTTGACGGGGCGTATTGGATTCGGGGGCAGGAAGGAGACAAGCCGTTGTTGAAGGGCAATCTGCCGCCGCGCATGGAGGTTGACGGGGCGAAGACGCGCGTCGATCCGCGTCTGGCGAACACGCGCTTTGGCAATTTGGCGACCCTGCATTCGTGGACTAATCGCGACTGGGCTTGGGAGGAGGACCGCTTCTGCGTGCGCACAGCGCAGACGGCGAGCCGCTGGCTGGAGGAAAATCGCGGCTGCGAGCCGTTCTTGCTGTGGATGGATTTTTTCGACGCGCACGAGCCGTGGGATCCGCCGGAACATCTCGTGGGCCGCTACGACTCATCGGGGTACGACGGCCCGCCGATGATCCACCCGAACTATGGCCCGGCGACCGCCTATACCAAAGAGGAACTAGCCAACCTCCAGGCCCACTACGCGGCTGAGATTTACTTGGTCAATAAGTGGATCGGCTATGTGTTGGACAAAATTGAAGAGCTCGGGCTGTTCGACAACAGCGTGGTGATCTTTACCTCGGATCACGGCATGTTCGTCGGCGAGCACAACCGCACGGGCAAGTCCAACATCCATCCTGAGGACGAGCGCGTCTGGCCCTTGTACGAAGAGATCAGTCACATCCCGCTGATGATTGCCGCCCCCGAGGTCGCAGGCGGACGACGGGTGAGCGCATTGACGCAATCGGTGGATTTGCTGCCGACGCTGCTGGCTTTAGCTGGCGTGGAAAAGAGCGACCTCGCAATGCACGGGCACTCGCTCGCGCCGCTGCTGAGCGGATCGGCCGCGTGGCCGCGGCAGTACGCCTTCAGCTCGACTTTTATCCGCAATGGTGGGCCGACGGTGACCGACGAGCGCTGGACTTACTTGGCGTATGGCGAGCACGGCGGTGCGCCCGAGCTGTACGACATGCAGTCCGACCCTCAGCAGCAGACGAATGCAATCGACACTCATCCAGAGGTAGCTCGGCGGATGAAGCAAGCCTTGGCGGACTTTCTCGACGAGGTGGAAGCACCAGAGGAAAATCGCGCGTTGCTGGGGCCGGTCGGCGGGCCGGATTACAATTGACCGCTGCCGCTATCCCGTGAAGAAGTCGAAGATGTGGCCAAGACGCGAGCTGTCGGCCGCGTAAAATTCAGTGTAGCGGCACTGCTCGCAAGTTACGGTTGTCAGCTTGCGGTTTTGCACGTCGAATATCTTGGACCAAAAACCGCCGGAGGCGCGAATTTCGCCGATCTCACAGGCGGTGTGACGACATTTGGGGCACTCAAAGCGCAACTCAGGTGGACTCATGGGGCCTCATGCGTTGGATGTAGATGTTCGACAGGGCAATATATTACAAACGTAGATTGCCGTCCTACTTATAATAACGTAGATGGCTAGGGGTGGACTGAATTTTTGCCGTAGAGAAGGAGAGGGCGGGGGGAGGGACTAACAGGTGTTTTTTGCTAAGTGATGCGCTGGGGTGAGCAGTGCGTCATTCCTCTACGTCGGCAAGTATTTCTTCGAGAGTCCACAAACGCTCGGAGTCAGCGATTAGGGCCTCAATGATGAGGGGATGGGCTTTGATGGTGCGCGAGTCGATAAACTCAAAACTGGGCTGGCCCTGCCCGAGCATTCCCCGATCCTCGATCACGAGGATATCGTCTGGGCCTCCCGAGGCTTCTGCGTGGCGATAGAGTGGCATATTGTCCCTCCTTGTCAAAAGGTTTTCTGTAGCTTAGACGCCGGTACTAGATAATAGTTGCCGGCATATCTATAGGGGAGGGCCAAATTTTTTGCTCATTCAAATGTAAGTAATTATGCAATATCGCGCTCTTCTATCCACTGCTCGATGTAGTCGGCTGTCTCGTCGGGGTATTCGAGGTGGGGCGCGTGTCCGCAATTGGGGAAGATTTGTAGGTCGGCGCGGGGCAGTGCGGCGGCGAAGCGCTGGGCCGAGCGCACGGGTAGGATGCGATCCTGTTGGCCCCATAAGACCAAGGTCGGGCAGGTGATGTCGCCAAAGCGCTGATGGAATGTTGCTATGTCGGGAGGGATGAGGTTCCGCGCTGAGTAGTGGTAGGCATACGCGGCGTTGGGCGTCTCGAGTGCGGCGCGGGCGGCTATTGCGAGTTCGGGGGGGATTTTGCTGCGGTCGTGGAAGCAGCGCCGGAAGGTGCGCCAAGTAGCTAAGCGCAACAGGCCGCAGGTCCGCGCTAGGGTGTGGATCGGAGCGTAGGTCAACAGCTTGCCCGGATAGCTGCCGAGGGTGCGCACGTGCACGGGGAGTTGGTGCGGGTAGCCGGCTGCGTCGATGAGCACTAGTCCGCACACTTTGGCCGCGAGCGCGGGAAAGTCGAGGTACAGGCGCAAGGCCAAGCCTCCGCCGAGCGAGTTGCCCATGAGGATTATGTCGTCCGAGTCCAGCGCGGCGATGAAGGCTGCAAGGTAGCCGACCTGCATGTCCGGCGAGTAGCGCTCGTGCGCCGGGTGTGCGGCAAAGATCGGCTTGCTGCTGTGCCCGTGGCCGATCAAGTCGGGGGCGATGATGCGGTGGCCGGGCAGGCGGGAGGCCAAGCGGAACCACGTGGCCTTGTTGTCAAAGATGCCGTGCAGCAGCACTAAGGGGGGATGGCCTCCGCTGCCGCCATTGTCGATATACGCCATTTCGACTTGGTCGGCGAGGGCGAGGCGGCGTTCGGTAAACCCGGGGAAGAGGGACGAGGATGGAGAAGAAGTGGTCTGCATGGGATAATAAAGAAGCATATTCGTCTGGTGAAATTCAACTTGAGGCAATTTTAGCCTAGAATCAGATTTAGGGCATCGGCAGTCGTATCTTAGGGTGAATCCCGGCCCCTCCATCGTCGGAAGGACGCGTATGAGCGACATATCCTTTGAGCATGTGTTGAGCAGTCTGTACACGGTCTTTGATGGGCTGGCTGGGATGCACGTGGAAGACATCTACCAAGATCGCCAAGGCTTTCTCTGGGTCGCCACGGCCGATGGCGGCGTCAGCCGGTTCGACAGCGCCCGATTCGATACGTTTGGCCTCAAGGACGGTCTGCCCAATCTGACGGTCATGGCCATTGCCGAGGACGCGGACGGACGGCTTTTGTTCGGCACGTTTGGCGGCGGGCTTGCCGCGTATGACGGGCGCGGTTTTCAGGTGTACACCACTGAGCACGGCTTGCCTTCCAACGAGATTTTGGGTCTGCAAGCCCAGCCGGACGGTTCGATTGTGGCGATGACCGGCGCGGGCGTGGCGTGGTTTGCCGAGGGGCACTTTATAAAGTGCATAACCGAAGTTGGTGGCCAACCGTTGAGGCGCGTGTACGATATGGCTACCGACGCGGGCGGTACTACTTGGCTGGCGACGTGGCGAAGTGTCATCAGCTTAGATGGGCAGCGTATGGGTATCGGCGACCAGGCGAACCAATGGCCTTGGAAATTCGCCCAAGATCCCTCCGGCTACCTGTGGGTTAGTTTCCATTACACGGGTACCGAAGTCTTGATCGGCCGCTACGATCCACGGGACCAACAGGTTGAGTGCCTTAACGTGGGTAAGGGCGACGAGGGGGTGGTGAATCACGGTACGCGGCATGTGCGGGTTGACGAGAGGGGCTGGCTCTGGCTGACCCATCGGGGCGTGATGGTACACGACGGGCAGGAGTGGCATACTTTTTCTGCTTCCTTGTCGGATGTTGACTTTTCGGCTACGCGGCTGACGTACGAGGATCGCGAGGGCAATATCTGGATTGGGCTTTGGGGCGGCGGACTGGTTTTTTGCGATCCGGTCAGCATCCGTCGCTACACGGAAGCCGACGGCCTACCGGACCGCGAGATTCGCCACTTGGGCGAAGACCATGAGGGACGGATGTGGATTGGCACGATGGGGGGCATGGCCTGCATGGAAGAGAGACAAGTCCGCACGGTCGAGACAGGGGAAATCGTCTGGGCGATGGTGGTGGATGGCGAGGGGCAGGTCTGGAGTGGTGGTGGGGCGGGCAAGGTGTACAAGTGGGAAGGCCAAACGCCACAAGCGATCTCGGTAGCCGAAGGAACCCATCCCGAAGAAATCGCCGGGCTATGCGAAGATGGGCAAGGGCGTATCTGGGTCGGCACGTCCGAGAGCCGCTTTGGCTGGATAGAGGAAAATCGCTTTATCTATCTTGATGAATGCGCCGCCGTGCTACAAGACCAGGACGGGGTATTCTGGGTCGGAGCGCTATTGCTAGATCAAGACGGAGTACTATGGATCGGTTCAGTTGGAGTAATACCGTCACTTTACTGCTATGAGGATGGTCACTTGCGCCCGGCGGAAGTGACCGAAGCAGAGTCCATCGCCTATGTCAACGTCTTGTGGGAGTACCAAAACACCCTGTGGATAGGCACGGCCAAGGGGCTTTTCACCCTTGATCTCTCATCGCGGCAGATGCGCCACTTTACCGCCGAACAGTTTGGGCTGTCGGCCAATGGCATCTTGGCGCTGACGGCTGATCCACAGGGCCATATTTGGATGGGCACCAGTGGCGGCGGCGTTCTCCGCTACGACGGCCAGACCTTCCAAAATATCCGCTTGGGGCCATCCGCCCTCGAAAACATGGTCGAAGCCGTCCTGTGCGACCGTCGCGGTCGGCTGTGGTTTGGCACGCGGGCGGGGCTGGTCGCCTACCAGCCGGGACGCACGCCGCCGCGCTTGGTCATCCGCGAGGTGATGGCCGGCACCCTCTTGGCCGCGCCCCAAGCCGTATCCTGTCCTGAGAGCACTCCTGAGATTCGCATTCACTTCCAGGGCATCAGCTTCCGCACCGGCGCGGGGCAGATGCGCTACAGCCACCGCCTGTTAGGTCGCGATCCCACGGAACCGTGGAGCGCGTTTACGGCCGCCAATGCGGTTGCATACAGCGCCTTGCCAGTGGGCGAGTATTGCTTTGAGGTGCGGACGATGGACCGCGATGGCCTGCTGTCGGAGGTCGCCAGTCTGGAGATTCAGATCCTCCCCGACGCCAAGACCGAACGCATCCACGCCCTTGAAAGCGTCCTGCGAACGAGCGACCACGTCGTGCATAGCCAGAGTTGGGCTATGCGCCAAGTGATGGAACAGACCGTGCGCGTGGCCGAGACGGCGATGACCGTGCTGGTGCTAGGCGAGACCGGCACCGGCAAGGGCTTGCTGGCGCAGACCATCCACGAGACAAGCACCCGCCGCCAGCGACCCTTTATCCAAGTCAATTGTGGAGCGCTGCCAGCCGGGTTGGTCGAAAGTGAGCTGTTCGGCCATGAGAAAGGGGCCTTTACCGGGGCGGCGAGCCGTCAGCTTGGTCGCTTTGAATTAGCCGATGGCGGTACGCTCTTTTTGGACGAAATCGGCGATTTGCCGTTGGAGTCTCAGCGGGTGCTGCTGAATATCTTAGAGGAGAATGCGCTGACCCGCGTCGGTGGCCAGCAGCCTGTGCGGGTGGATGTGCGGGTGATTGCGGCGACCAACCGCGACCTGCGACAGGCCATCCAAGAGGGCACGTTCCGCGAAGACCTGTTCTACCGCTTGAGCGTTTTTACCTTAGAGCTCCCGCCGCTGCGGCAGCGGCAAGAGGACATACCGTCTTTGGCGGCGCATTTTGCCGAGCGATATGCCCAACACTTGCGGCGTCCGGTGCCGACGCTAGCCGAGGGGGTGGTCGCGCACTTGCAGGGGTATGCTTGGCCGGGGAATGTGCGGGAGTTGGAGCATCTGATCCATCGGGCGGTTTTGCTGTGCGAGGGTGGAGTGATCCGCGTTGGCGATTTGTTGTTGCCGTCAGTTGGTTCGCGGGCTGGGGATGCGGTGGCACCAGCGGTGGCGGCCGGCGCAGGCTTGGACGAAAAGCAGCAGCTTGTGGAGGCGTTGCAGGCGACCAACTGGATGATCTATGGCGAGCGGGGTGCGGCGCGCCTGTTGGGCATGAACCCGGAGAAGCTGCGCTATCGCATGCGGAAGTACGGGTTGCGCCGACCGGAAGCCAAGGAGACGAGGCTGCCTTGAGAGGATAGGACAGCTACCAACCGGAATATTCTCTATGGAGATGATGTCATGTTGAGATTCTCAGTTGTTGTATGCGTGATGCTATGGAGCGGTCCTGTCGCAGCAATCACGTGGGAGTTCGATGATGGGACGATGCAAGGGTGGTCTGCCAGAGAAGCTTTTTTACGGGGTGGTACGCGTGAAACCCACTTATTTCCAAGGGAGGTCGAAGATGGCGTGTGGAGGATTGCGGTCGCGCCCTCCGTCACCAAGAGTTTCTACCCTTGGCCGAATGTCAAATTGATTTCTCCTACCATTGGGTACGATTCGAGCCTATTCGATCGAGTCCGCATCCGGTTCCGCACCGTCCATGACCGCCCTACGGTTGGTTCTTTTGCGCTTACGATGGAGTGGACCAACGAGCACAACGCCGTATGGGATCCAGAACAGCTAACTAAAGACCGGTTTGTAATGGTCTCCAAAGCACCAGTCTATACCACCGAGTGGCAGGAAGTGGAGCTCTCGTTGGTGGAGCAAGACGATTGGGAGGGCTGGTTAAAAGATATTCAGCTCAGTTTTTCACTGGATGGTGGGGATTCGTCGGCAGACCCGTCGGCAGAGACGGTCGGGTGGTTTGAGATCGACTGGATCGAGTTGACCGGTGAGGAAGAGCTCGCACAGGGAGAACTGCCTCCGCCACCCGTAGAGTACTTTCGCTTTGATGAGGCCGGACTTTTTGCCCCGCCGGTTTTCTATCCGCTTGCGCCGGGCATAGGGGAAAGACCGGGGAGGCATGTGGGTGGTGTATTGACGGATTTGGATGGCGATGGGAGACTAGACCTTTTCGCTTTCTTTTATCTTAGAAATTACCTCCAAAGAAACTACACCCAAGGGACATCTGGGGGCTCCGGGGGTAAAGCTGGATGGCTGATGGCACTCAATGACGGACAAGGTGCCTTAGAACTGGGGCCTGTAGAGGTAAAGGCCACAGGCGACTTCTATTCGCTGAGCAATTGGTCGGGCTTAAATGTGATAGATGCTGATTTGACCGGTGATGGTCGAGACGAAATCGTGATATACGACAGCAGAGGGGAGATGATAGAAGTTTGGTCTATCGGGCCGGAACTCCAAGTCGAGGTGCTGGTGCAGATCGAGGATAGATGGCCCGTGGCTGTGGCTGATTGGGATGACGACGGCCGGGGTGAATTATTTGTAGAAGGGGATTGGTTTTTTGGCGAAGGAAGCCCGTCAGAGGTGTGGGATGTAGAACAGGGCGTGTGGATTTACGAGGAGGTGGAGATCGATAGGACACTACTAGACATGTTGCAGCCGATGATGTTGGGAGCCGAAGGAGTGGGCGATTTTAATGGCGATGGGCAGATGGATTTTCTCTCGGAGTTCACACGCAATCCAGAAGAAGGTGACAAGGGGCTGGTCTTGAAGAGTTGGAACGCCGAAGACTCCCTAGAAGTGACGGAGGTATTTTACGATGATCGGCTGTTCCTCCGCTCGTCGGTGATGGTGCGCGATCTAAACGCCGATGGGGTTGAGGACTGGGTGTTTCTTGGCGGAGACCACGCTTCGGGCTTTGGGGTGTTTGTCGAATGGGGTGGAGGTGTCTATCCTACCCAGGAAGGGGAGCGGCATCGTCTGCCAGGAAGTGGTACCCACGTGCTCTCCGGGGATATGGATAGCGACGGCGACCTCGACTTGGTGGTGTTAGATCCGATATTGGGCGGGGTGCATGTGCTCGAGAATTCGCTGGGCGAGCAGCCGACGGCAGTGCTGACGCCGACGATGGTTCGACCGGCACAGTATCGGCTCGGCGACAGCTATCCCAATCCGTTCAATCCCCAAATGGTGATTCCCCTCGATTTGGCGACGGACCAAAAGCAGGTCTCCTTGATACTCTACGACGTGTTGGGTCGTCGGGTGCGGCAGTTGTGGCGGGGGCCGCTTGGGGCGGGTAGCCATCGGTTTGTGTGGGATGGTCGCGACGCGGCGGGCAGGGATGTGGCCGCCGGGGTGTATCTCTATAGGGTCGAGGTGGATGGACAGATAGAAGCCAAGAAGACGACGAAGCTGCCGTAAGGGAAGATCAACTTGAGGCAATCCTAGCCTAGGATCAGATTTAGGATGTCGGCAGTCGTATCTTAGGGATGGGTCTGTATTAAAGACCCGGACATCCCCATCGTCGGAAGGACGCGTATGAGCGACATATCCTTTGAGCACGTGTTGAGCAGCCAGTACACGGTCTTTGATGGGCTGGCCGGGATGCACGTGGAAGACATCTATCAAGATCGCCAAGGCTTTCTCTGGGTCGCCACGGCCGACGGCGGCGTCAGCCGGTTCGACAGCGCCCGTTTTGATACGTTTGGCCTCAAGGACGGTCTGCCGAACCTGACGGTCATGGCCATTGCCGAGGACGCGGACGGACGGCTTTTGTTCGGCACGTTCGGCGGCGGGCTTGCCGCGTACGACGGGCGCGGCTTTCAGGTGTACACCACCGAGCACGGCCTGCCTTCCAACGAGATTTTGGGTCTGCAAGTCCAGCCGGATGGTTCGATTGTGGTGCTGACTGGTGTGGGCGTGGCGTGGTTTGCCGAGGGCCGCTGCGTAAAGTGCATAACCGATATTGGCGGTCAACCATTGGAGCGGGTGTACGATATGGCTACCGATGCGGCTGGTACTACTTGGCTGGCTACATTGGGTCAAGGTGTCATCAGCTTAGATGGGCAGGGCATAGGTATTGGGAACCAGACAGTCCAATGGCCTTGGAAGTTCGCCCAAGACCCCTCTGGCCATCTGTGGATCGCCTTCCGTTACACGGGTACTGAAGCCTTGATCGGCTGCTACAATCCGAGCGATGAGCAGTTTGCGTTCATTAGCGTGGGCCATGGAGCCGATAGAGCCGCGCAGAACGGGACGCGACACGTGAGGGCCGACAAGAGGGGTTGGCTCTGGTTGACCCACCGTGGCGTGATGGTACACGACGGTCAAGAGTGGCACTACTTTTCCGCCACCTTACCGGGTATTGACTTTTCGGATACGCGTCTTACGTACGAGGATCGCGAGGGCAATATCTGGATCGGGCTTTGGGGCGGTGGACTGATTTTTTGCGACCCGACTAGTATCCGGCGCTACACGGAAGTCGACGGCTTGCCCGACCGCGAGATTCGTCGCTTGGGCGAAGACCATGAGGGCCGGATGTGGATCGGCACGATGGGGGGTATGGCCTACATGGAAGACGGCCAGATCCTCCCGGTAGGGCCCCGTGAAATCGTCTCGGCGATGGTAGTGGATGGCCAGGGGCAGGTCTGGAGCGGTGGGGACGCGGGCAAAGTGTTCAGATGGGAGGGGCAAACACCGCAAATGATCGCAGTGGCCGAAGATCCCCACTCCGGGGAAATCTCGGGGTTGTGCGAAGATGGGCAAGGGCGTATATGGGCGACTGAGCTTATGGGCCGCCTCGGCTGGATAGAGCAAAATCGCTTCACCTCTCTCGCTGGTTGGATGTTTGAAGAATGCCGCGCCCTACTGCAAGACCAGAATGGAGTATTCTGGGTTAGTTCATACGGAATGGTACCGGCGCTCTACTATTACGAGGACGGTCAGTTCCGCCCAGCGGAAGTGGCCGAGACGGAGACCATCGCCTATGTCAACGTCTTGTGGGAGCACCAAAACACCCTGTGGATAGGCACGGCCAAGGGACTTTTCGCCCTTGAGCTCTCGTCGCGGCAGGTGCGCCACTTTACTGTCGAGCAGTTTGGGCTGTCGGCCAATGGCATCTTGGCACTGACGGCCGATCCGCAGGGCCATATCTGGATGGGCACCAGCGGCGGCGGCGTCCTCCGCTACGACGGCCAGACCTTCCAAAGCATCCGCTTGGGGCCATCCGCCCTCGAAAACATGGTCGAAGCCGTCCTGTGCGACCGTCGCGGTCGGCTGTGGTTTGGCACGCGGGCGGGGCTGGTTGCCTACCAGCCAGGACACACGCCGCCGCTGTTAGTGATCCGCGAGGTGATGGCTGGCACCCCCTTGGCTGCTCCCGAAGCCGTCTCCTGCCCCGAGAGCACGCCGGAAATCCGCATTCACTTTCAGGGCATCAGTTTTCGTACTGGTGCCGGACAAATGCGCTACAGTCATCGCTTGTTAGGCCACGACCCGACGGAACAATGGAGCAAGTTTACGGCTGCCGATGCGGTCGCGTATCGTACCCTGCCGGTGGGCGAGTACTGCTTTGAGGTGCGGACGATGGACCGCGATGGTCTGCTGTCCGAGGTCGCCAGTCTGGAGATTCAGATCCTCCCCGACGCCAAAACCGAACGCATCCACGCCCTTGAAAGCGTCCTGCGAGCGAGCGACCATGTCGTGCATAGCGAGAGTTGGGCGATGCGCCAAGTGATGGAGCAGACCGTGCGCGTGGCCGAGACGGCGATGACCGTGCTGGTGCTGGGCGAAACCGGCACGGGCAAGGGACTGATCGCTCAAACCATCCACGAGACAAGCACCCGCCGCAAGCGGCCCTTCATCCAAGTCAATTGCGGGGCGCTGCCGGCCGGGTTGGTCGAAAGTGAGTTATTCGGCCATGAGAAAGGAGCTTTTACCGGCGCAGCGAGCCGGCAGCTTGGGCGCTTTGAATTGGCCGATGGCGGTACGCTCTTTCTCGACGAGATCGGCGATTTGCCGTTGGAGTCTCAGCGGGTGCTGCTGCACATCTTGGAGGAGAATGCGCTGACTCGTGTCGGTGGTGAGCAGCCTGTGAGCGTGGATGTGCGGGTGATTGCAGCGACCAATCGCGACTTGCGACAGGCCATCCAAGAGGGCACGTTCCGCGAAGACCTGTTCTACCGCTTGAGCGTTTTCACCTTAGAGCTTCCGCCGTTGCGGCAGCGGCAAGAGGACATACCGGCGTTGGCGGCGCATTTTGCCGAGCGATATGCTCAGCACTTGCGGCGGCCGGCACCGACGATAGACGAGGGGGTGGTTGCGCACTTGCAGGGGTATGCTTGGCCGGGGAATGTGCGGGAGTTGGAGCATCTGATTCATCGGGCGGTTTTGCTGTGCGAGGGCGGGGTGATCCGCGTGGGCGATTTGTTGTTGCCGTCGGTTGGTCCGCGGGCTGGGGATGCGGTGCTACCCGCGCCAGCGGCCGGCGAAGGTTTGGATGAAAAGCAGCAGCTTGTGGAGGCGTTGCAGGCGACCAACTGGATGATCTATGGCGAGCGGGGTGCGGCGCGCCTGTTGGGCATGAACCCGGAGAAGCTGCGCTATCGCATGCGGAAGTACGGGTTGCGCCGACCGAAGGAGTAATCCGCAGGATGCACCGAGTTATTAAGAACTGACCGGAGAAGTCGTAAGCGGTCAACACGAAAAGTCGTGGAAAAACACGAAAAGTCGTGCACGGTCCACGGAAAGTCGTGGAAAGTTTTGGGCTGACGGCTGAGCCTGCGCATCGGGAAATCTCTCCCAACATTATTTTAAGTGTCTTTTTTATAACCCTTTAGGTTGATCCTAAAGGGTTTTTTTGTTCGAGGCGTAGTATCTGGCACGGAATGTGCATATGTCTTCTCAAACCGTGCACCGCACGGTTCTTCCCAAATCCCAACGGGATGATGAGGTTGTGGCCAAAATCGAGGAAAATCTGTGAGGAAGCCATCCTGCGGAGTGCGGTATGGAGGTGCTGTCATGCTGAAGCTGGCCGTTGTTGTGTGGATTGCGCTGGGGCCTGACCTCGCCGGGGCGATCATTTGGGAGTTCGACGATGGAACGACGCAAGGATGGGTCGCTAAAGAAACTAATACATGGGGTGGGCCGCGTGAATTTAACGTGTTTCCGGGGGTGGTCGAAGACGGTGTGTGGAGGGTCGATGTCTCGCCCTCTGTCACCGAGGATCAATCTAGGCCGAGTGTCGAATTGATTTCCCCCACCATAGGGCACGATTCGAGTCTGTTCGACCAGATCTGGGTCCGATTTCGCACCGTACATCACAGCCCTACGGTCGGTTTCTTTTCGCTCACCTGGACCAATGAGCACAACTTTATGCCTCCGGTTGGAGACCAAGATGATCTGCCCGAAAGACTATTTAGGCTTTCAGGACAAAGAGACTTCGTTTACACCACCGAATGGCAGGAAGTGGAGTTTTCCTTTGTCGGCCAAGATGAGGTCGTGTGGGAGGGTCTATTAAGGGATATTCGGCTAAATTTTTTCCTAGATCGGAATGAGGACGACGTAGTTGGAGAGATTGAGATTGACTGGATCGAGTTGAGCGGCGTTGAAGAATTCCTACAGGGTGAACTCCCCCCACTGCACGTAGAGTACTTTCGCTTTGATGGGGCTGGATCTTTTGCCCCGCCGGTTTTCTATCCGATTGCGCCGGGTATAGGAGCTTATGGAGAGAGGGTCGGCATCTTGACGGACTTGGATGGCGATGGCGACGCAGACCTTTTTGCCTCTTGGGATAGTGTTTGGGATATGGTTATAGAAGAAAATGGCTGGACCATGGTCCTCAATGACGGCGAGGGTGCCTTTGAGGCCGTGCTCACAGAGGAGGTCGGCTCTCCGGGGACGATAGAGATGCTTGCCGGCGATTTGACCGGCGATGGCAAAGACGAAATAGTGATGTCCCGACTCGCCAAGGTGACGCAGGATGAACGCGGGAATTGGCGTATCAGTGCTGTGACTGAGGTTTGGTCTATCGGGCCGGACCTCCAACTAGAAATGCTCACCGAGATAGATGATCGTTGGTTGAGGGATATGGCGGATTGGGATGGCGACGGCGATGTCGAGTTGTTTGTAGGGCATACTACGTTGGAAGGAAGTACGTTAGATGTCTGGGATGTAGAAAACGGGATATGGACCTCTTCCGAGGTGGCTGCCGCTGAAAACCATGCGCCCGCTCAGATCGGTGACTTTACGGGCGATGGAATGCTGAAGATACTGTGGTCACCGATCGCCGGGCGAGTGAACACGCGGATCGTGGGGGCCTTGGGCGACGAGCTTCAGAGCGGCGAGATATTTGAATACGATGCGGGGAAGGAGGCATTAGGAGTGGGCGATTTCGAGGACGATGGGCAAGTAGATATACTCACGTCGCTCGTCCGCGCCCGATATGAAGGTCTCAAGGGCTTGGCCGTACAGCGAGGGAGAGCCGGGGGTGTAGCAGAAGAGGAGGTTCTATACGACGATCGGCTGTTTCTGCGCTCGTCGGTGATGGTGCGCGACTTGGACGCCGACGGGGTGGAGGATTGGGTGTTTGTCGGTGGAGACCGCGCCTCGGGCTTTGGGGTGTTTGTCGAATGGGGCGGAGGCGTGAAGCCAACCCGAGCCGTGGAAAGGCATCGCTTGGAGGGTAATGGGGTAGAAGTGCTCTCCGGGGATGTCGATGGCGACGGCGATCTCGACTTGGTCGTGTTAGATCCACAGTTGGGTGGGGTGCATGTGCTTAAGAGTTCGTTGAGCGAGCAGCCGACGGCCGTGCAGACGCCGACGATAGCTCGACCGGCGGAATATCGGCTCGGCGACAGCTATCCCAATCCGTTCAATCCGGCAGTCGTGATCCCCCTTGATTTGGCGACGGACGCGGCGGGGGTGTCGCTGAGCGTGTACGATGTGTTGGGTCGTCGGGTGCGGCAGTTGTGGGAAGGGCCGCTCGGCGCGGGTGTTCATTGTTTTAGTTGGGATGGCCGCGACGAGGTGGGCAAGGGGGTAGCCGCCGGGGTGTATATCTATAAGGTCGAAGTGGATGGACAGCTAGAAGCTAAGAAGACGACCAAGCTCCCATGAGGGGGAGGTCTTTTACTGACCATTAGAAAGGAAAAGCCTGATGAAACCATACCTTCGCATCCTCGTCACCCTGCTCAGTACCGCTAGTGTGGGACTAGCCCAAGCACCCCGCGCCGCAATCGTCACCGGCGAAGTCCACAATCCTCCGTCGCGAGAAGTCGAGTTCCGCCACGAACCGCTACTCGCTTCCGGTCCGTCTCAACACCCCATCGTCTTGGACGAGCAAAACCGCTTCGCCCTGCTCTTGAACATTTCCAAAGGAGCTTTCGTCACCGGGTATTACATAGGTGAGCAATACTTCCTCATCCCCTTCTTTGTCGAACCCGGCGACAGCCTACACGCTGTTGTTACCTTCGCCGAGGTGACGGAGGCCGACTCTGCGGCGGTGGAATCTGACAGTTTGGGCTCTGCCGAAGAGGAGGCCCCACCCGCCTATTCCCTGACTTTTAGCGGCCGGGGAGCGGACAACAATCGCTTCTTAGCCGAGTTCTGGCCTCAACACAATGCCTTCGACCCAGACAATGGGCTGGAGCCCGAGGCGTTTACGCGCCAAGTCAAACAGCGGAGACAGGATGAATTTGCCTTGCTCGCCGAGGGACGCGAAAACCACGCGCTTTCTGCGGGATTCATCGACTATATGACGGCCTTTTTCAACTACAAGTGGGCCGATCAGATGATTTCCTATCCGATGTTTGCGTTTAGGGACGGCCATTGGATGCGCCGATTCAACGTCAAACCCTCCGAGAGAAGATCGGTTCCCCCGGACTACTACGATTTCCTGCAAGAAATCCCCTTGATAGATGAAAAGGCGATTGGCGTGAGAGAGTATCGCTGGTTTGTGGTGAACGCGCTAGACTTGGAGGTGGATAACGCGCTAGCGTTGGAGGAGGAGGAGCACACACCATATAGACTTGCCGATAGGTACAAGTTGTCGGGGTTGGGTCTGTCGGAGTCCGTCCACGCCCGACTCGACTCCATGTACAACGTGGACCTCCGCATCCACCCCAAACTATCGCAGATGATTGATCTGTCGGGGTTGAAATTAGCGGAGAGTGCCCAGGCTCGACTCGACTCCATATACGAAAACCGCAAAAAAATCAGTGCGTCCAAGAAGGCCGCTTGGTTGGGTTTGGAGTTATCGCCGGCTGCCCAAGCCGAACTCGACTCGTATGGCGAGGAGTATGTTGCGGCCCCCAGTAGGAAAGATACCACGAGGATCGATACGACGGGCGGTAGTTTGACCTTCTATATGCCCATAGCAAAAATCAGAGAGTGGTATGAATACCTAAACAATCGCCCGCTATCGGCAAGGGTTGACTTGTCGAGTTTGGAGTTATCGCCGGCCGCCCAAGTCCGACTCGACTCCATGTACTTCATGTACCAAAATAGTCCACCGCTCAAGCTATCTGAGAGGATTGACTTAGCGGCCTTGGGACTTTCGGAGGCCGTCCAAGCCCAACTCGATTCCATCTTCGCCGGACCGAGTTTTTATATCTCTCAAAGGACTGTAGAACGATACGACCTAGCCCAACAAAGACTGCAAGGGAGAGTGCTCTATTGGTCTCTGGCCAGAGAGTTGATGGATGGAATTAGCTCCGGCTCCGAAGCCTTTGTGGATGCCCGCTGGCAATCCTTTGCGGAGAGCAATCCCTTTTCCGAATACACCGAGGCTCTCCAAGCGGAAATGAACAAACTCTCGACGCTGCAACCGGGGCAACCTGCTCCCGATTTTACCCTTCACGATCCCGATGGCCAAGCCGTATCGCTGAGCCAGTTTACGGGCAAGGTGGTCTTGCTGGACTTCTGGGCGAGTTGGTGCGGACCGTGCATCGCCGATTTGGGGACCCTCCGCAAGATCAAGGAACAAGTAGCCGCTCAGCCGGTCGTCTTCCTCAATATCTCGTTGGACGCGAATGAAGCAGCCTGGAAGCGGGCCATTGCCAAACACGAGATCAAAGGCGTCCACGTGCGCTCGGAGCAAGTAGCGCAAGCCTATAATGTGAGCGGCATTCCCCGGTATTATCTGGTGGATCCCCAAGGGCTGATTGTGGAGAATGATTTGAGCCTATGGGACGTTGATGAGGTTGTGGCAAAAATCGAGAAAAGCTTGTGAGGAAGTTGTCCTGCGGACTTAGGATGTGCTGGGCAACTAAGGAGACGAAGCGATGAGAATTTACAGCCCATTAAAAAGGAAAAGACCGATGAATCCATACCTTTGCGTCCTCGTCGCCCTGCTCAGTACAGCGAATGTGGGGTTGGCCCAAGTCGCGTCTCACTCCGCAATCATCACCGGCGAAGTCCACAACGCCCCGTCGCGGGACATCGAGTTCCGCCACGAACCGCTACTCGCGCCCGGACCGTCCGAACATTACATCGTCTTGGACGAGCAAAATCGCTTTGCCCTTATCTTGAACATTCCCAAAGGGGTTTTGGTCTCCGGGTATTACAAAGACGGGGACTACTTCCCCTTATTTGTCGAACCCGGCGACAGTCTGCATGTGGTCGTAACCTTTGCCGAGGCGACGGAGGCCGATGCGTCGATGTGGGTGGTACCCGATACCCTGAGTTTTAGCGGCCGGGGCGCGGACAACAATCGCTTCTTAGCCGAGTTTCGACCTCAATATCGCTACGGCTCAGACTATACACTAGAGCCCGAAGAATTTTCACGCGAAGTAGAACAGCATCGTCGGGATGAATTGGCCCGGCTAGACGAGGGACGCGAAAAACACGCCCTTTCTCCGGGGTTTATCGACTATATGACGGCCTTCATCAACTACAAGTGGGCCGAGCAGATGACTCAATATCCGCTGTCTTCGTTTAAAAACGGCGTAGTGCATAGAGTCAACGTCAAGCCCTCCGACAGAAGAGCGGTTCCCCCGGACTACTACGACTTCCTGCAAGAAATCCCCTTGATAGATGAAAAGGCGATTGGCGTGCAGATGTATCGCCGATTTCTGGATAATATCCTAAAGTTGGCGGCGACGTCGGACAGGCCACCTAGACTTGCCGATAGGTACAAGCTGTCGGGGTTGGGTCTGTCGCCGGCCGTTCACGCCCGGCTCGACTCCATGTACGACGCGAACAACCCACCCAGACTATCACAGAGGATCGATATGGCGGGATTGGGTCTGTCAGAGTCCGCCCTAGCTCAACTCGACTCTATGTACGAAGACCCCAAAAAGATCAGCGCATCCGAAACGGCCGCTTGGTGGGGGTTGGAGTTATCGCCGGCCGCCCAATCCCAACTCGACTCTTATGAGAATCATCGTACGAGATTCTATGGCGAAGATATAGCGAGTATCGATACGACGGGCGGGAGTTTGACCTTCTATCTGCCATCAGCAAAACTCAACGAGTGGTTTGTATACGAACACAATCGCCCGCTATCGTCACAGGTTGACATGTCGAGTTTGGATTTGTCACCAGCCACTCAATCCCAACTTGACTCCATGTACCAAAACCGTCAACCGCTCAAGCCATCCCATGGGATTGACTCAGCGGCCTTGGGTCTATCGGAGGCCGTCCAAGCCCAACTCGACTCCATCCTTGCCGGGCCAAGTTTTCATGCCTCCCAAGAAGGTGCAGAACGATACGACCTCGCCCAGCAAAAACTGCAAGGACGAGTGCTCTACTGGTTTTTGGCTGGAGAGTTGATGGATGGAATTAGGAGCGGCCATGAAGCCTATGTGGATGCCCGCTGGCAATCCTTTGATCAGAGCAATCCCTTCCCCGCATACACCGAGGCCCTGCAAGCGGAGATGAATAGGATCTTGACGCTGCAACCGGGACAGCCCGCTCCCGATTTCACCCTGAAAGACCTCGACGGCCGACCCGTATCGCTGAGCCAGTTTAAGGGCAAGGTGGTCCTGCTGGATTTCTGGGCGAGTTGGTGCGGACCGTGTATCACCGATTTCAGGATCCTTCGCAAGATCAAGGAACGAATGGCCACTCAGCCGGTTGTTTTCCTCAATATATCGAAGGACATAGACGAGGGAGCTTGGAAGCAGGCCATTGCCAAACACGAGATCAAAGGCGTTCACGTGCGCTCGGAGCAAGTAGCGCAAGCCTATAATGTGAGCGGCATCCCCCGGTATTATTTGGTGGATCCACAAGGGCTGATTGTAGAAAAGTTTTTGCGGGTATGGGACGCTGATGAGATTGTGGCAAAAATCGAGAAAAATCTGTGAGGAAGCCGTCCTGCGGACTTCGGTATGGAGGTGCTGTCATGTTGAAACTGGCCGTTGTTGTATTGGTGGTGATATGGAGTGGACCCGCCACGGCGATTATTTGGGAGTTCGACGATGGGACGACGCAAGGATGGGGTGCTAAAGAAGCTAATATAGCGGGTGGGAGTGTGTGGCATGAGTTTATGTTTCCGGGGGTGGTTGAAGACGGTGTGTGGAAGATTGATGTCTCGCCCTCGATCACTGAAGATTGGTCTAGTCCGGGTGTCGAATTGATTTCTCCCACCATAGGGCACGATTCACATCTGTTCGACCAGATCTGGGTCCGATTCCGCACCGTACATCACAGCCCTACGGTTGGTGGTTTTCGGCTCGTTTGGACCAATGAGCACAACCTGATATCTCCAGGTGAGGACCCAGATAATCAGGTCAAAAATCGATTTAGGCTTTCAGGACAAATGGACTTCGTTTATACCACCGAGTGGCAGGAGGTGGAGTTTTCCTTCGTCGGCCGTGACGAGATCGTGTGGGAAGGACTATTAAGGGATATTCGGCTGAATTTTTTCCCAGCTTGGAACGAGGACGTCGTGGTTGGGGAGATTGAGATTGATTGGATCGAGTTGAGCGGCGTTGAAGAACTCCTACAGGGTGAACTCTCCCCGCCGCACGTAGAGTATTTTCGCTTTGATGGGGCCGGACTTTTTGCGCCGCCGGTTTTCTATCCGATTGCGCCGGGTATAGGGAGAGCGGCAGCTTATGGAGAGAGAGCCGGCATCTTGACGGACTTGGATGGCGATGGCGATGCAGACCTTTTCGCCTCTTGGAATAGTGAGAGGTTTACATTTACAGAGGAAGGCGGCTGGACCATGGCCCTCAATGACGGCGAGGGTACCTTTGAGACCGTGCGCACAGAGGAGATCGGACTTGGGTTAATAGAGGTGATTGGCGGTGATTTGACCGGCGATGGCAAGGACGAAATAGTGATGTCTCGACGCGCCGAGACGGACACGACCGAGGTTTGGTTTATCGGGCCGGACCTCCAACTGGAGATGCTCACCGAGATAGATGATCGTTGGTTGAGGGATGTGGCGGATTGGGATGGCGACGGCGATGTCGAGTTGTTTGTAGGGCACGGCAGCACGTTAGATGTCTGGGATGTAGAGAACGGGATGTGGACCGATCCCGAGGTGGCTGTCGCTGAAAACCATCGGCCCGCTCGGATCGGCGACTTTACGGGCGATGGAATGCTGGAGGTGCTGTGGCTACCGATCCGCGGGAAGGCGAACACGCGGGTCGTGGGGCCCTTGGGCATTGATCTTCAGGGGGGAGAGTTCGTTGAATTCGAGGAGTATAAGCCTGTGTTACGAGTGGGCGATATGGAATTTGAAGTGGAGAATCCCGTTATACATACACCCTTCGGCAATTTTGAACAGAATTTGGCGGGGCCTGTGTTACGAGTGGGCGATTTTGATGGCGATGGGCAGGTGGACTTGCTCACGGCGTTCGTGGATATCCTAAACGAAGGCATTAAAGGCCTAGTCGTGCAGAGAAGGGGAGTTGGGGGCTTAGTAGAAGAGGAGGTTCTATACGACGATCGGCTGTTTCTGCGCTCGTCGGTGATGGTGCGCGACTTGGACGCCGACGGGGTGGAGGATTGGGTGTTTGTCGGTGGAGACCGCGCCTCGGGCTTTGGGGTGTTTGTCGAATGGGGCGGAGGCGTGAATCCAACCCGAGAAGTGGAAAGACATCGCCTGCAGGGTGATGGAGTAGAAGTGCTTTCTGGGGATGTCGATAGCGACGGCGATCTCGACTTAGTCGTGTTAGATCCGCTGTTGGGTGGGGTGCATGTGCTCAAAAGTTCGTTGAGCGAGCAGCCGACGGCCGTGCAGACGCCGACGATAGCTCGCCCGGCGGAATATCGGCTCGGCGACAGCTATCCCAATCCGTTCAATCCGGCAGTCGTGATCCCCCTTGATTTGGCGACGGACGCGGCGGGGGTATCGCTGAGCGTGTACGATGTGTTGGGACAGCGGGTGCGGCAGTTGTGGCAAGGGCCGCTCGGCGCGGGTGCGCATCGTTTTACTTGGGATGGCCGTGACGAGGTGGGCAAGGGGGTAGCTGCTGGGGTATATATCTATAAGGTCGAGGTGGACGGACAGATAGAAGCCAAGAAGATGACCCAGCTCCCATGAGGGGGTGGTCTTTTACAAACCAATTAGAAAGGAAAAGACCAATGAAGCTATACCTTCGCATCCTCGTCGCCCTGCTCAGTACAGCGAGTGTAGGGCTAGCTCAAGCACCACGCGCCGCAATCGTCACCGGCGAGGTCCACAATCCTCCGTCGCGGGAAATCGAGTTCAGCCACGAACCCCTACTCGCTCCTGGGCCGTCCGAACACCCCATCGTCTTGGACGAGCAAAACCGCTTTGCCCTGCTCCTGAACATTTCCAAAGGAGTCTTGGTCACCGGGTTTTACAAAGGCGAGCAATACGTCTTCATCCCCTTCTTTGTCGAACCCGGCGACAGCCTGCACGCGGTTGTTACCTTCGCCGAGGTGACGGAGGCCGATTCTGCGGCGGCAGTGGAATCTGACAGTTTGGACAGTACCGAAGATGAGGCCCCGCCCGCCTATTCCCTGACTTTTAGCGGTCGGGGAGCAGAGAACAATCGCTTTTTAGCCGAATTCTGGCCTCAACATCATCCTCATTCCTCCGACCTAGACTATGCGCTGGAGCACGAAGAGTTTACACGCCAAGTCAAACAGCGGCGTCAGGATGAATTTGCCTTGCTCGCCGAGGGGAGCGAAAAATACGCTCTTTCTCCGGGGTTTATCGACTGTATGACGGCCTTTTTCAACTACAAGTGGGCCGATCAGATGATTTCTTATCCGATGTATGCGTTTAGAAACGGCCATTGGGTGCGCCGATTCCACGTCAAACCATCCGACCGAAGAGCGGTTCCCCCGGACTACTACGACTTCCGACAAGAAATTTCCTTGACAGATGAAAAGGCGATTGGCGTGAGAGAGTATCGCTGGTTCTTGGTGAACACCCTAGACATGGAAGCGAAAAACATGGCGGCGAAGTCGGACAGGCCATCTAGACTTGCCGATAGGTACAAGCTGTCGGGGTTGGGGCTGTCAGAGTCTGTCCACGCCCAACTCGACTCCATGTACCGTGCGAACAGCCCGCCCAGACTATCGCAGATGATTGATATAATGAGGGTGGGGCTAGCGGAAGAGACCCATGCCCAACTTGACTCTATGTACCGAAACGCTGGCAGAGTGAAAGCCTCCGAAAAGGCCGCTTGGTTGGGGTTGGCATTATCGCCCGCCGCCCAAGCCGAACTCGATTCGTATAAGGATTATGTTACGGCCTATAGTAGGGAGGATACTGTTAGGATCGATACGACAGACGGGGAGTTGACCTTACATATACCATCGGCAAAACTCAAAGAGTGGTACGAATACCGAAACAATCGCCCGCTATCGGCGCGGATTGACTTGTCGGATTTAGGGGTGTCGCCAGTCGCCCAAGCCCAACTCGACTCCATGTTCCAAAATCGTCAACCGCTCAAGCTATCGCAAAGGGTTGATCTAGCGGCCTTGGGTCTGTCAGAGGCCGTCCAAGCCCAACTCGATTCCATCTTCGCCGGACCGAGTTTTTCTATTATGCTAGGAGCTCCAGAACGATACGACCTAGCCAAGCAAAAGCTGCAAGGACGAGTGCTCTACTGGTTTCTGGCCGGAGAGTTGATGGATGGAATTAGGCGCGACTTTGAAGCCTATGTAGATGCCCGCTGGCAATCCTTTGAGCAGAGCAATCCCTTCCCCGAATACACCGAAGCCCTGCAAGCGGAAATGAACAAGCTCTCGACGCTGCAACCGGGGCAACCCGCTCCCGACTTCACCCTCCATGACCCCGACGGCCAACCTGTATCGCTGAGCCAATTCAAAGGCAAGGTGGTCTTGCTGGATTTCTGGGCGAGTTGGTGTAGCCCGTGCATCGCCGATTTGGGAATCCTTCGCAAGATCAAAGAACAAGTGGCCACTCAGCCGGTCGTCTTCCTCAATGTCTCATTAGACGCGAATGAAGGAGCTTGGAAGCGGGCCATTGCCAAACACGAGATCAAAGGCGTCCACGTGCGCTCGGAGCAAGTAGCGCAAGCCTATAATGTGAGCGGCATTCCTCGGTATTATCTGGTGGATCCCCAAGGGCTGATTGTGGAGGATCGTCTGAGGCTATTTGACACTGATGAGGTTGTGGCAAAAATCAAGGAAAGCTTGTGAGGAAGTTATCCTTTGGACTTCGGTATGGAGATGATGGCATGTTGAAGCTGGCCGTTGTTGTATGCGTGGTGTTGTGGAGACATTCGAACCTATGAAACCCCTCTTTCTTTCACGCCGCCTTTGCGCGTTGCCCAGTCTCATTCTCGCGCCGCTGGCCATCTCCGAGTCGTTCCCGCTCCCTAATAGTGCGCATTTCTGCCAGCTAATCGATTCCGAGCAGTCGGAGCGAGACCAGCCTCGCTTTGCCGCCAAGCGGCTGGTGGATCTGGACGTGGGCGAACCGCGCACAGTGCGGGTCATCTATTTTTTAGCCAATGATCGCGCGCCCGAGCAAGACATAGATGCAAAGCTGAATACGCTAATAAAACGCATACAGAAGTTTTACGCTGACGAGATGGAACGCCACGGATTCGGCAGAAAAACATTTGCGCTTGAAACCGATGAACATGGAAATGCTGTGGTGCATCATGTGAACGGAGAATTCGCTAGTTCACATTACCCAGGCTATGCCGCTGTTCAGGATGTAAGATTAGAAATCAGTAAACAGTTTCACCTGCCACAGAATATCTATTTCATTGTGGCAGATTATGGTTCGGCAGAAGGGGGAGTAGGTGGCCAGCAAGGGACGAGGGGAGGGTATGCATTCATTACCACCAACGGCGATTGGTATGACACGGGGTCTCACTTCTTCACTCTCGCTGCTCACGAACTTGGGCACGCCTTTGGATTGGGACATGATTGGCGCAACGATGCGTACATCATGTCTTACTCGCCAAGACTCATCGTCCAGTTGTCCAAGTGTTCAGCCGAATGGTTGGATGCACACAGCTACTTCAATTCAAACACCAGCCAACCCTCCGACAACGCGCGCACAACGGTTCAGAAGCTCCCGCCGCTCGCCTATCCACCGAATGCTATCCGCCTCCGCTTTGAGATAACGGATCCCGATGGACTCCATCAAGTGCAGTTGTTTGGCCCTGCAAGCGGTAGGAGATCTAGGTTTGGACCTGGCTTGATCGCTTATAAACGATTAAACGGCCAAAGCAGTAGCGTTGAATTTGTCACTACCGAATTTTCAGCAGGTCCCGATGGCGAGGCAAGGGTCGCGGTTATTGATGTGCATGGAAACTTCACAAAGCGAAGCTATCTAATACGGGAGGATGATGTACGCGTAGATATTGACAATCGCATAGACATCAACGGAGACGGTGTGATTGATGTTGACGACCGGGTACCGGCGATGCTCCAAAAGGTATCTGGAGACAACCAATACGGCCCCCCCAATAATTGGCTTGAAGATCCATTTGTGGTTGAAGTGCTAGATGCAGATGGCGAGCCTGTTGTAGGGGTTGAGGTGGCGTTTCGGATCGGAACCCTCTCTGCTACAAATCCCCGGACCGACTCCAATGGACAGGCCCAAAGTTTTCTGATGCCCGGGGGTTACTTCTCTCAAACAGTTGAAGTGAGCGTCGCCGGTGTTGCTGATCAAGTTACCTTTACGGCTAGTTCTAGACCAAGGGTGCTAGTCAGTGAGTCTGAACGCCCACCAATGTATTGGATAGACAGGAGGAGTGGCCACATCAACCTCCTCACGCACGCCACAGTGGTGGGTGCTGGGCGAATTTTTGTAAAGGATATCGCCTTGGATGTTTCGGGTCGCAAGCTCTACTGGACCGGAGAAGTGGATTGGCCACATGATGCCGAAGGAATCGCACGCGCTTCACTGGGATTTCTCCACGAAAGAGGAGAAGAACTCGCCACATTCGCCACATCAGCGAGTGCCCCTCTCGACATTGCCATAGATACCAAGGAACGCACTCTTTATTGGACGACCTCTCAGGGCAACATTCAGCGTGCGAATATCGATGGCGCAAACATTCAAAACCTCATAACAGGCTTGGATTCTCCCAAGGATATCGCCGTTGATATGGTGGGTAGTAAGCTCTA
The DNA here is from genome assembly GCA_965116455.1 of Candidatus Latescibacterota bacterium. Classification (GTDB taxonomy): domain Bacteria; phylum Latescibacterota; class UBA2968; order UBA8231; family UBA8231. The sequence continues at coordinate 852,226 of OZ220690.1, forward strand.
CTGGACGGAGGCAGGGGAGCGCATTCGGTGCGCCGACCTCAACGGTGCAAACATCCAAACTTTCGCGACCAGCTCGGATACACTCGGGAGCATCACTGTAGGTGGTGGCTATCTATACTGGACTGAGCAGATAGACGAGACGCGCGGCAAAATCAGACGTGCCAACCTCAACGACGCAAACGTCGAAGATTTCGTCGCGTTATCAAGTGTTCCGGTAGGCATTGCTGTTGATATTGCGGGCGGCAAGCTGTACTGGACGGAGGCGCAAGGGCGCATCCGGCGTGCCGACCTCAACGGCGCAAATATCGAAGACATCGTCACGGGTTTAGTTGCGCCGCGTAACCTCGTTCTAGTGGTCGAAGCCGAGCAGACGACGGCGGTGATGACTCCAGAGATAGGGCAACCAGAGCAGCATCGGCTGGGCGATGCCTATCCCAATCCGTTTAATCCCGCGATGGTAATTCCTCTTGATTTGGCGACGGACCAAAAGCGGGTCCACTTGATACTCTACGACGTGTTGGGTCGCCGGGTGCGGCAGTTGTGGGAAGGGCCTCTGCGGGCGGGTAGCCATCGGTTTGTGTGGAATGGCCGCGACGCGACGGGTAAGGCGGTGGCCGCTGGGGTGTATATCTATAAGGTCGAGGTGGACGGACAAATAGAAACCAAGAAGACGACGAAGCTCCCATGAAGAATCGCTGTGGGCCGAGATTAGAGGCATCAGCATGGTGCGTATTAACACATTGAATCGCTGCGGTCGGACCTTAACCATCGAACTCATGGGGTATATCAATAAGACGGAGTTCGATATCCTGCATGACTGCATGGAGTCGTATGTCGAGGAGGGAGTAAGGGAGGTCTGTATAGTGGCTAACGAAGTGCGGAGCATCAGTCCATTGCTCGAACGAGACGTAATCGGTTTGGGGCAACTGGGCCTGACTTTGCGCTTCCAGAAACTCGCTCCTTCTATACAGAGATCGTTGGAAAGTTGGGGCTTACAGGCGTGGATAGATGATGAGTAGTCAGCGGACTTTGCCGCGGCCGGCGATTTCCCAAATCGCCTCCAGCCGATTGGCGCGCAGCGCGTAGAGTTGGTCGTGAAGGTTGACGGTGGTGCAGCCGTGGCCGGGGATAAATTCGAGCAGGTCGCCGGGGTGGAGATCGGTGCAGGGGCCGGCTGTGGTCTTGAGGCGGCCGTGCTCTTCGGAGAGGGCATGGCATTCCAAATCGGGGCGGTCCTTGACGAGGGGGAAGCCGTGCTCGGGCGTCAGGCTCTTTAGACCGGCGTCGGTGATAACCTGCTCGGGCGCGGGGCGGCTGGTAACGGTGGTCAGCACGCTGAGGGCGTTTTTGAAGCCCAAGCTCAGCTTGGCGTACGCCGCGTCCATCAGCGCGTACGAGCCAGCTTGGACCTCGGTGATGCCGTCGAAGGAAGTGCTGATGTAGTAATCGCCCGTGCCCGAGGCGCTGCAAATTAGGCAGTCGAGGCCGGCGCGTTCCACGTCGTCGCGAGCATCGACGAGGCGCTGGAGGCAGGTGCGGGCACCGTCGTCGCGGGCGTCTTTGTCTTCGAGGTCGATGATGTGGCCTTCGTAGCCCATCAGGCCGCAGAAGTGCAGGTGCGGTGCTTGGGTGGCCGCGCGGGCGAGATCGACGACGGTGGCGGGCGCGACGCCGCAGCGGTTGTGGCCGATATTGACTTCCACGAGTACTCGGGGGCTGACCTTGTAGGCGTGAGCGGCCTCGTTGAGGTCGGCGAGATTTTGCGGGTCATCGACCGCGACCATGATGTCGCAACGGGCGGCCAGCGCCATGAGGCGCTCGATCTTGCGGCGGCCTACTACTTCGTTGGCAATGAGAATGTCATGGATGCCGGCGTCGGCCATGACCTCGGCCTCTCCGACCTTGGCGCAGGTGATTCCCTGCGCGCCGGCTGTGAGCTGGAGGTGGGCGATGGCCGGGGTTTTGTGCGACTTAGTGTGCGGCCGGAGGTTTTTGCCCGCCGTGCGGAAGTGCTCGGCGAGTAGGTCAATGTTGTATTCGAGCGCGTCGAGATCGACCAAGAGGACTGGAGTGTCGATGGCGTCGCGGGTCATGCCGATGTGTTCAATAGTCATAATAGGGCTTTGTGGGTTGGGTGGATATTGCTTGCGAATTGTGCTGGATGATCGATGTAGCGGCACTGATTCCGTACCTCGCCTATGCTACGCTATGCGGACGGCGGTCGCCGCGGCGCATTGGGCTCAATAATGGCCCGTCTTTCCGGAGTCAAGCGTTGTAACAGTTCTTCTGAAATTTTATAGTTGAAGCGCTCGCGCACGTATTTCGGAGAATAGCGGTAAACAATCGTTCGCCGATGGCCGGGATTGGTGCGCTCCGCCGCGCCGTGTGTTATCGCATCCGTGAATAACAAAACATCTCCCGCTTTCAGATACATTTCTTGCATGGCGATGGCTGTTCCGGCGGGTTTGCCGCTCACGCTGTCGTAAATCAATCCTCGGCCATCTACATCTAGTCGAGGGTGGATTTCGGTGCACTTGTGGCTGCCCGGAATTAGGACCGGTGGGCCGTCGCCCTCGCCGATGTCGTTGAGAGCCATCAATACGTTGATCTGTCCGACCATCCATTCTCCGGTGTTATTCTGGCGAAATGTCAGATAACTGAGCGGAACATGGCCACCGCAGTGGATGTGGAGGTAACCACCCGGACCGCGGACATTGAGAAAATTCTCGTGAATGGAAAGGCCGTTTACTGAGGAGTGGATGTACTTCTTGACCAGGTCGATCCAGGCGGGATGATCTATTAGTTTCTCGAAAACAGGGCCGCCCTCAATGATGCTTTGGAAGTTGACCCCATTTTCTTCATTGTAGGTGTGCGTTTCTATGTGACCGATCCAGCGGCCTTTTTTCTTTGGATCACCATCGGTTGACCACGGCTCTTGTACATACGATTCGTGGTCATCGATCCACTGATTCATCTCGCGCAAATCCGCTGCCGAGAGTGCATTTTCTAAGATCAGATAACCTTGGAGGTCGAAGAGGTAGTCTTGGCCGTTGTTATCCATTACTCATCGCTTTCGGCTGCTTGTCGCAGGGCTAGAAAAGCCTCCTTGAGTGTTTGACTTACGGCTGAATCCGGCTCGTTCAAAACCAATTCTTGGTAGGCATTCAAATAGTCGGCGCGGATGCGATGGAACAGATGCAAGAAGTGCCTCAGAAACCCGATGCAGTCCAAGATAGCAATCTCGACTCCATCGGTCTGTTCGTAAAATCCGGCTGCGTATTCGGCTACCCTCGGATCGATTGCATCCGTGGTGACGAATAGATAATTGTCGATCCTATGCGGTGCTCCGATGATCTTGCCTAGTGCCGCGTTGATGTCAGTGTAATCGACTCGCTTCGCTTTCATTTCGTAAGCCGTTACAACAGAATCTTCTCCAACGAGACAAATTTCCACATCTCCCAATGATCCGGTTTGCAGATCGGCGGCATTATGTGGGTTTAACGGCAATATGCGTTCGGCAAGCCGCTTTCCGGCTGCCTGATAGGCAGCCGCTACGACGAGGACCGGTAAACGGCTTGCATGTTTGCAGGCCAAGTGCTGTTTGAGCAGGGTAACGATGGCCTCTGAGGATAGGGGTAAGGCTCCTTCGGTTTGTTGCAATCCCTTGAGCAGCGAATCTATACGGGCGAGTTTCTCATCGCGCATCTGAAGCAAGAGGCGGACGATTTCGACAAATAGCACATCAGCGGCTACTCGCTGTTCGGCCACATCTTCGAGTAGTTCAAGGGTCTTTCTATACAAGTCGCGTGGTCTGCCAACAAGCTCGCGGTCCGTGGTCAGCGGATGATCGATGTTCCTCAGCGTTGGTGTAAGGAAGGCCGTCGTCTGATTAACGGGCAAGCGGTATTCATTGATGAATGGAGCTAGGTGTTGTTCATCATAGGTGCGGCCAGAAAAACTGTCTGAGTCGCCAATTTCAGTATAGGGTTTGCGTGGATCGACGTTGGGCTTGTCTAGCTTTCCTAGTAGACACGACATAAGCAAGCGTACCCCGGCGCGGTTGCTCATGCAGCGGCAGACGTAGTTAGCACGCTCTCTGATGTATAGGTCGGGGATAACGGATTTATCTGAAGCCGCCTCAGCACGCTCGTAAATACCACGCAGGATGTCTTCTGGTGTCATTCAAACAACTCTTTTTGTACTTCCGGCTCATAATTAGTCCACAGCACTTCGCGCCGGCTGTCCTTGGTGGAATGGATGGTCTTGTCCGGGCCCTCTGTTTTGAACCAACGATCCGGTGGGAACAACTCGTCCATTAAGGGATGATGGTAGCCGGACATGGCCACCTTACCCTCGCACGCATTGACTACCTCCGCCAACGCGCGGTGTTCGGCCTCGTCCATTTCAAAGCCGTATGCTTTGGCATCGCCGCGAGTGGCGTGTAAGTAGGGAGGGTCGCAGTAGAACAAGGTTTTGTGGCTGTCGTAGAGTTGAATCACATCGACAGCGGGTCGGTTTTCAATCTGGACTCGAATCAGACGCTGGGCAATCTCGTCGAGCGCATTTACCCCCCCTAACCAGCGAGAAACTACACCAGACATACCAGCGCGGCTCGTATTCTTGCAATTGGCCCAACGGCCAAGAGAGGCCGTTTGCGCCAGTCCAGTGCGGGTCTGCCGCGCTCTGATGTAGAAACGTCGAGCTCGTTCTAAGTCAGTGATGTCTTCCGCGCTGCCGTAGATGGCGTAGTAGTATTCCTCGCGTGAGAACGGCGTCAGGGCGATAGCACGGATCAGGGCTTGGTGCTGGTCGCGCAGCACCCGAAAGAAGTTCACTACTTCACCGTCGAGATCGTTATAGGTCTCGACAGGAGCCGGTGCTCGGTTGATGAGTACGGCCCCAGAACCGGCAAACGGCTCGCAGTAATGATGACACTCCGGCAGCATGGGTAGCAGCCAATCGAGGTGAGAGAACTTCCCACCGTACCAGCCGAACACAATGCGGCGGCGCGTATAGCCTACGGTTGATGGATGTTGCGGCTTCTCGTCCAAGAAAATAGGGGACACGCCCCGCGATTTTTTTGCCATGTGCTAAAATGCAAGCGGCAAGTCGCCGTTGTCGTCGAAGGGCATTTCCTCGGCATCGACGATGATTTCCAAGTCCTCGCGCTGTTCGACTTCGGAGCGATAGGCTTCTGAGACGAGGAGTTCGCCTAGCTCCAAGGTGTTGTGGATGCGCAGAACCTTGGCGTTTTCAGGCTCGACTAGGCCGACGGTCTCTAGAGCCTTTTCAATGCAGATGTGGTCCGTGTCGAAGTAGAGCGGGATGTGTGCGCCCGAGGGGTGGTTGCCGGTCATGCAGTTGATGTAGGTGATCTCGCGGTCCATCTCCTCGATGGCGCGCTTGTGGGCGTATTCAGCGATGCCGATGCCCGAGGCGTTGCCGTGGGTTTCTTCGGTCAGGCTGCGGACTAGGATGCGGGTGACTTTGGGGTACTCCTTGTCGGCGGCGTGGTTGTCGTGGAATTTGCGGCCGACGACGTTGGTGTCCATGCCAGCGCCGGAGATGTTTTTGCCGATTGCATCGACGATGAGTAGATCGACCTCGTCGAAGGGCAGGCGCGGCATCCATTCCTTGGCGAGGACTAACAATTCCTTTTCGCGTTCCACGAACTCGTCGGCCCCCACGCCCTTGATGAGCGCGGTTTGGTCGTACTGGTTTTCGACTAAGCCTAGCCCCATGAGCACGCCGCACTGGTCGATGACGGCTTGGCCGACCGAGCGGATGATGCGGTCGAAACTGTAGTGGACAATGGCTTGGTGGTACAGGGCCGCGCCTTTGTGCTTGCCCAAGCCGATGAGCATCATCTTGTGCAGGCCGCTTTCGATTTCGCCGACAAAGTTAGTGTGCGGCTTGACGCGGCCGACGACGGCTACGTGATCGGCTTCGAAGGCATATTTGTCGAAAAAGACGGGGACGCCGTCCTCGGTCGCGCCCACCTGTACGGTTTCCATAGACGACTTAATGGGCACGCCGGTGTACTCCTCGGTGACGCCGTAGCCTTTGATGATTTCCTGTTGCGCCTCGGCAATGCCGCCGCCGTGGCTGCCCATGGCGGGGACGAGAAAGGGCTGGAGGCCGAGGGCCTTGAACTCGGCCACGAGGCTTTTGATCACGAGCGCAATGTTGGCAATGCCTCGGCTGCCGACGGAGATGGCGATGGTCTCGCCGGGATTGATTTTGGGGCCTAAGTCGAGGCGCTGGACCTCGGCGCGCACGGCCGCGGGAATGTCCTCGACGGTGGGCGCGGAGAAAATCTGGCGGACGCGGAGCATACGGGGCAGGGACATGGTGGACCTCCTAAATGGCTTGTTGGAATAGAACTTCAAGGTCGCGCTGGCTGGTTTTGCGCGGGTTGACGGCGATGTTGCCGCTCTGCATGGCGGTTTGTGCCATCGTGCGGATGCGGTCCGTATCGACGCCGACATCCCCTAGCTTGGCAGGGATGCCTAAGTCGGCGTTGATGTGCCGCACTGCGGCGATGGCGGCGTGTGCGGCTTGGCGTTGGTCTAACTCGGAAGTGTGCGCGCCGAGTGCTTCGGCAATGGCGGTGAATTTGCCGGGACAGGCGAACCAATTGAACTCCATCACATAGGGCAGCAAGATGGCGTTGAGCAGCCCGTGATGCACGTGGTAGTGCGCGCCGACCGGATGGGACATGGCGTGGACATTGCCGAGGCGCGTTTGCGAAAAGGCGACGCCGGCTAGCATACTGGCGATGAGCATGTTTTCGGTGGCGGCTAGCGCGTGGTCGTTGGCGCAGGCCAGGCGCAGGTTGTCGCCGATGAGGCGGATGGCGTGCAGCGCGATGCCTTCGGTGATGGGCGTGGCCGCTAAGTTGATATAGGATTCGAGCGCGTGGGTCAGGGCGTCCATGCCAGTGGCCGCGCCGACAAGGGCGGGCAGGGCGACCGACAGGTCGGGGTCGAGGACGCCGAGTTGGGGCGCGATTTTCCAGCTAATGACCGGGTCTTTGTTGCCGCTGGCGGGGTTGTCCAGCACGGCGAAGGGCGTGACTTCGCTGGCGGTGCCGTAGGTCGTGGGGACGCAGGCGAGATAGGGCAGGTCGTTTGCGACTTTGTCGCTGCCCAGATACTGGGTGATGCGTCCGTTGTTGGATGCGAGGACGCCGATCATCTTGGCCACGTCCATGGGCGAGCCTCCGCCGAGGCCGATAATGGCGGTGCAGCGTTCGTGGCGGTAAGCTTGGGCTCCGTCTTCGACGGATTCTTGGGTCGGCTCACTCGAACCGTCTTTGAGATAGACGGCGTGGGGGATGTCGCCGAGGGCAGCGGTGACTGCTTCCACGGTGCCGATTTCTCCTAAGACTTGATCGGAGACGATCAGGACCTTGTCGGCCGGCGAGAAGCAATCCGCCAGGCAGGCGATAGACCCGGGGCCGTGGACGATGCGAGTGGGGTGACGGAAGTCGAAGTGGGTTTGGAAGGGCATGGACGATCCTCTGCGTACAAGAGGGAAAGTAGCTAGCGCTTGTCGTTGATGTCAAGGTAACTGGAGGGGCGCTATCTGCATAAAGTTAGGATGACCCGCCGACCAAACTCTGAACCGATGTTTCAAGTTCATGGGTTATCTGTTCTACCGTCTCTCTTTTCTGAGTTCTGTAGGTATCGTAACATTCCCGGAGATCTTTCGGTTCGCCGACGCGGACTGATGCTACTCGCGGTCCGCGCATTTCTGACTTACCGAAGACTTCTCTTTCAAGACGGAGAATCACATCGAGAAACCGCTCTGGCGACGGTTCTTCAGCAACATATCCGTCAGAGATAGATATAAAATTGATTAATCGCTCCAGGTCGGGATAGAATTGTTGAAATTTCTGGAGCTGCTCTCCGTGTATTTTCTGCTCGTACTCCGTCATCTGCTCAATGTCTTTATAGATTTCGGCATCGACTATGTTTTTCAACGCACGTGTCCTTGTGAGTATGTCGGATTCAGTTTGGATGCCCATAATCCCTTCGGCATGGGACAGGATCGCATCTTTCAACCTTTCGATGTGTACATCAAGGGACACGGTTTCGTCCATCTTATACTGATATTCCGCGGCGAGTGTCCTGACTATCGCGACACCAATGCGGCGCAACCGATCGTAGCGTTCTACTGGCGTCTGTTCGGCAGGTGGGAGGATATACCGTTCTAACCTAGTGAGAGCAGCATCAATAGAATTCCACATGTCGTGCGGATAGTGATATTTGATGCCGACGGGTACCGCGTAGAGTGGTTTGCCGACGTTCGCTTTTTCCATATCGTCCAAAGCCCAGAAGCACATCTGGACAATGCCTCTCTCAAAGCGCATGACGGTGTCATTTTGGCGCGAAATTTCCCCTTCGCCAAAGATGACAATCGGCCAGTCGCCCTTAAACAAAAGCGCCCGCGTCGTGCGGAAGGCATCTCTATCTACAGTGCCGCGCACCACCGAGTACACACCGCACCGCTGCATCAGATAGCATCGGATAGCCCCAAATCTACCCCTGTCGAAGGCTTCCCGAGCTGCCATGTAGTAGAACGGTTGCGATAATTGCTTTGACAAGAGGAACATAACCATAGGGTCTTCGTGCGCCGGATGGTTAGGGGCTAAGACCGTAGAATGCCCACGTATCGCCTCCAACCGAGCAATGGACTCTGCATCAACATCCAGCGTTAGCCCTTTCAAATACAAGCGATTCGCAAGCGGTATCAGGGCTTGTATAGTTTGAATCGTTGTCACGCTCGGTTTAGGTGGTTTGAAGGCTAACATCGCGTCCTATGTTTGGAAGGGCATGGACAATCCTCTGATGCAAGAGGGAAAGTAGTTAGCGCTCGTCGCCGGCGTCAAGGTAATCGGCGAGGGCTGGGTTGGTAGCCCGAGCCTTTATTAGATAACTACGGGAATCCCGTATATTCGTTTTATGGAACACGAATCATCTCTGCCCGGAGAGCAACGCGTCATGAGCGAAGAAAATACCACGAAATTTAAGCTGGACGAAAAGAACCTACCGCGTCTGAGCAAGTCCCAAGCGCAACGTCTCGATTCCATGAGCGACGAGGATATCGAGAAAGCCGCGTTGTCCGACCCCGACAATCAGCCTTTGACGGATGAAGAACTCGCAGCATTCGAGCGCGTTCCTGACACCAAGGCGATCCGCAAATCACTGCGTTTAACTCAGCGCGAATTCGCCACTACGTTTCAGCTTTCTTTGGCGACGGTACGAGACTGGGAACAGGGGCGCTATCAGCCGGATCAGGCAGCCCGTACACTCCTGCGCGTAATCGCCCGTGACCCCAAAGCGGTCAAGCGCGCCCTAGAGATGTCTTGAGCTGAGAGCGGCAAAAACCCGCGCGAGCCGGGTCTCCCACTCCAGCCAATGCCTCGCTGGTTGATAGATGACGGCTGCGAAGGCACCATTATACCACAGCTCCCATGGTCATCGTTTGCTGGGGTTAGGCTGCAACTCTCGTTGATGCTCGCGAATATGGCTTCGTGGCGGCGGCAGAGAACTAATTATCCCGTTGGGCTCAAATCCCTTGCGGGCATACAGGGCGATAGCTGGCTGGTTATGGTTTCCGACATCCAATAATACCCGCCGAGCGCCACTGACCCGCGCCCACTCAACGACGGCGTCAATGAGCGCTTCACCCACGCCTTGTCCTCTGACCTCTGGGGACACCCACATCGAAATCAGCCAAGCGGCATCAGGTTGCAAGTCATCGCGCGCGCCCCGCACTAGGCCCACGTCCTTTCCATCCACGACCGCTACGAAGGTGGCGATCTCTTGGAGTTGTGCCGTCCAACTATCCAGAGGTCGGGCAGCGGCCTCGTCATAGGTACTGCCAAAGGCGTCAGGCGCGTCGGCCAGAGCCCGCAACCGAATCGTGCGTAGACGCAGTCCTTCGTCGACTGCAAGGCGTTTAATGTCAATTGGGGCCTCACGAGATGTCATCCTAAAGCGCCTTTCCCTCACCGCGTTTCCGCTCACGTCGACAACTGCCGCGCTATCCACGCGGGCACTATTCCCGTCTGGCGGCCTCTTCCAGAGCGCGTCGGTCGTCCTGAGCCCACTGACGCCAGCGCGCTTCGTCGGGCTGCTGGAAACCGCTGTTGGCGCGGCTTTGCAAGTGCTCGTCCTGACCCAACAGGCGCAGGGCCCGGTGGTCCTGCTGGCTCCGGGCCCAATTGATGAGTTGTTGACAGTTGGGGCCGGTGAACGTATCCGTGTGCTTGAGCCAAGAGATATTGTAGTACACACTGAAGAAGTAGCGCTTGCGTCCCGAAATGTTGGGTGTCCCCGAGTGCAGCAGGCCATTGTGGGTTAAAACCACATCGCCGGCTTTCATGTAGATCAACAGCTCGTCTTGGTGCGGCTTGCTGATCTCGTCCTCGGCTAGGGCAATGGGTTCGACATGAGAACCGGGCAGAACCCTGAGCGGTCCGTACTCGTCGTCCAGATCCTGCAGATAGCAGATGGCATTGAAGGCCAGCGGGCGTTCGTACACGCCGCTGGGCATGCGACCCCAGCGGTCTCGGTGCCAAGCACTGACCTTGCCGGCGGCTTCTTCCGGATCCATGGGGGGAAAGGCGGCCAAGGTGAGGTTATCGAGTTGCACGAAAGGCCCCACCACCTGTTCGGCAAAGTCGAGAATGACCGGATGAGCTACTGCTGGCCACATTAGCTGCGGCGCTCGTTCGAGCATATTGCCGAACCAAGTGGTCGGTTCTTGCACACCGGGTCCCTCCGTGGAGATGGTTTGTAGCCGATCCTGCTCGTCGCGCCAGGCCTGCATGGTGGTTTCGTCGTACAGCCCCTCGAATACGGTATAACCTTGAGCGCGGTATTCTTCCATTCTGCGGTCCATAAGACATCTATTCTCTGCGCGAAAGTCTCCAAGCATCCGGCTCCATATTATTTCCCGCCACCATCCACAGCGACCCGTCGTACACGAACACGCTCCCGGCATGGCGGGGTGCCCAAGGGGTGTCGGGCAATTCGCTCCAGTCCACGCCATCGGGTGAATACCACACATCGCGGCGATTGCCGCTCTCTGCCGCATAGCCTTCTAACACCCACAGATGGTCGTCGAACGCGGCCACCTCGTGGTATTGTCTGGGCGTCCACGGGGCGTGTGCTGTGTGCTGTTTCCAGTTAATCCCATCGTCCGAACTCCACACATCATTGTAGAAATTGCGCATAGGAGTTGCAGGCGTATCGTATGTACCTCCACCGAGGATCCACATCCTGTTGTCGTGCACAGCGGCTCCGCCGATCATCCCTCTGGGCACCCACGGAGCGTGCTCGGCAACTCGAGTCCAGTTTACTCCATCGTCCGAATTCCACACATCGTTGTGGAAGACCTCGTCAGCGTCGGCAAAATTAGGAATGGTTTGCCCACCCATAACCCAGATCCTGCCGTCGAAGGCCAAGGTATAATGGAGCACCCGGGGAGCCCACGGCACGCGATCATTTGCCAGCTCCCAATGAATGCCGTCCGCACTGCTCCAGACATCGTTCTGATAATGGCCCTGATTGCAATCGCCGCCCACGATCCACATCCGGTCGTTGTGCACCACGTATCCGGCTGTATGACGCCCTTCCCAGGGAGCTTGGGGATTCTCAAGCGTCCAGGCGGCACCATCGGTTGACGACCAGACCTCACTGTTGCAGATCAGCGGGAAGTGGACTTTATCGCCGGGATTCCAGCCGCCGAGCAGCCACATTTTATTATGGAACACCAATGCGCCAGCGCCATCGCGAGCTGCGAAGGCTGCGTTCTCAGTGACGCAGCGCCATTCGTATTTTGCGCCCATTGTTATTTGTCTCTGAACATTTTCGAGTTGTGCATGGCTACAGATCGAACATGGAGGGCGGGTCTCCCTCGGGATAGTTGTCGAGATAGCTCTGGATGTACTGCCGCGTAATGGGGGGCATTTGCTCCAGATGTCCCTGCTGGGTCAGCGTCTCGCGCTGTCCGTACTCGTGCGCCATCACCGGCGTCCCTGCATTCCAGAAGGCGCAGTGCATGGTCCAGCGCTTGTGTCCCTCCGGGTTCCAGCCCCGGTGCCAGAGGTTGGCGTTGTAGTAGGCGATGTCGCCCGGTTCTAGTTCGACGACGTGAGCGTTTGGCATGTCTCTCGATTCGCTGCGGGACGCTTCGATTTCCGCGGCCGTCGATGCTCGCAGGTGACTTTCGGGGACGATATTGAGGAAGCGATCCCTAGGAACGAGCGGGGCGTTGAACTGTACGAAGGTACCCTCGTGCCGGCGCAAGTACGCGGTTTCTTCCTCGTCGCCCGGTTTGCAGAGGTCGCGGTGCCAATTTTGGGTGTAGGGCTTCTCTCCGCCGCTGGCGAGCATGCCGAACAGGCTGTGACGCACTCCTGGGCCGGAGACGAGGGCTTCGAGATGGGGTGCGAGGTCCGCGTCGATCCAGTCGGCGAAGGCAGGGTGGTACTTATCGGGGTTGAGCAGGTGGCCAGTGCGGGACGGCAGACGGCGCTCGCGGTCAATCCAGCCTATCTCGCACTCGCCCGCAAGCCCCTTGTCGATCAGGCGTTCGATCCCTTCAAGCAGCGCCGCGATGCGAGTTTGAGTAAAGGCTTGGCGCAGAATGAGAAATCCCTGCTCGGCGTACGTCTCTTTGTCTTTTTCTGAGATCATCATTACCGGCGGATCGACCTCCGTAGAAGGTTGGTTTTGCGCTGCGTTCAATGCACCCGTGAAGTCTTGCCGTAAGGTAACGCCCCCCGAACACTCGTCAACAGGAACCAGCCAAACATTGACAACAAGGCGCGAAGGGTGTTAGGCTACGCCAAGCGGAAACCACCAATCTCATTCGAGGTGCGAAAATGAAAATCAAGCGGATTACAGGAACCAGCGTCGCAATCCCATACGCTCCGCCCGTTGGTCCTTACGTTGGACGCGGTGGCGGTAGTGGCACTTTGGGCGCAGCCGGACTTATTGTGAAAGTTGAAACAGACGCGGATGTAGTAGGGTGGGGCGAAGGGACGGGAAGGTTTGAAACGGATCCAAACGCAATGCTGGCTGGTAAAGATGTGGCCAACATCGAAGGGGCCATTGCAGCGCTGGAAGCGGGTGGCATAAGCAAAGGCCCGATGTCTGGTATTGAGATGGCACTTTGGGACGCTATGGGCAAGGGAGCGGATTTACCGGTCTGTAAACTGCTCGGCGGCGTGGTGCGGGAGGAAGTGGACTTCTGCGCCTGCATGGGACTCAAGGCACCATCGGAGTCCGCGGCAACTGCCCGCGAGTACATGGAGCGGTGGGGGTTTCGGTTTTTAAAAACAAAAGCGGGGGACGACTCCCAACAGGATCTGCAGATTGCCGAGGCGATACAAGCCGCTGTTGGCGACGAAGCCATACTCCGCCCAGATGCAAACAGCGGGTATTCCCCCGAAGAGGCAGAAGTTATAATGCGAAAAATGAAAGACCTTGGGATTCGCTATTTTGAAGACCCGTGCTCGCCCGAGTACCCCGATACGCTGATCCGATGCCGAACGGAAATCGGCATGGGTATCTTGGTAAACATGGGCGTTGGCACGGCAGACACTGTTGTGAACTTGCTGGCCAACGAGGTTGCTGATATGCTGATGCCAGACACTCCAGCGGCGGGCGGAGTGCTACCTGTGAAGAAAGTCGCTACTGTCGCAGGGGCGTATGCCGTGCCGTGCCTGATGCACTGTTCGCACGACCTCGGACTCAAGACCGCGGCCATCACGCACATTGCGGCAGCAACCCCCAATTTTTCCGGGCCGAATGACACCTGCTATCACGGCCTGACGGATGATGTGCTGGCTGAACCCCTGCAGTTTGAAAATGGACGCATCCGCGTGCCGTTGGGGCCAGGATTGGGCGTTGAAGTGGACGAAGCGAAGATTGAGCAATACAGTTCGTAGTCGCAGGTTAGGCCCCGTCCAAACCCAAGCCCGTCAAATCTGCAATCTGCCCTGCTTGCTCGGCTTCGTATAGCCGCCAGATCACGCGCAAGCCCTGCAAGCTGCTTTTGCCATCGGTCAGCGGCGTTTGCCCGGTTTCAATGCAGTCGAGAAAATGGGCCATCTCGTTTTCCGTGTGTTTGCCCGGTTCTGCTTCGAACAAAACTTCCTCTTGACCGCGCAGGATGTGCACGAGTTTGCCGCCTGAGATATCGGCGTCGAGCATACCTTCGGTGCAATGCGCGTGGATTGAGTAGCGCAATCGGGTGCCCCGCGCGCCCCAAGTGCCGAAGTGATATCCGAGGCGGCCATCGGCAAATTCCATCGTCACATTGCTGGTGCCTTCGCGCTCCATCCACGGCGTGCCAAAATTGGTGCCCATGTGCATGCCGCACACAGGTCGCCCCAAAAACCAGAGCAGCAAGTCGATGTAATGACAGCCGTGACTAAATAGCTGCCCGCCGCCCAAGCGCTCTTGGCTCGAAGCCCAGTGACCGGGGGGATAGCGAGTGAGTTGTTCGGTCCAGATCGACACTTGAAATACATCGCCGTACGCGCCTGCATTTAACAATGCTTGCAAACGCTGGACAATGGGATGAAAGCGCATGCAGTACGCAATCATCAGCACTTTGCCCGAGGTCGCCGATGCTTCCATCAGTTCTTGACAGGCGGCTTCACTATTGGCCATGGGTTTTTCGAGCAAGACGTGAACGCCCGCATTGAGACATGCCTGTCCAACGGAAGAGTGCAAATGGTGGGGTAGCGCGAGCAATACGGCATCTACCGAGTCTAAAATCTCGCGATAATCCGTCGCCACACAGGCTCCTGGAAATTGCTGCGCGACGGCTTCTGCACGTTCGGGAACTAGATCGACTGCCGCGGTCAATGCGACCCGATCGCTCAGGGTGTGAAACCGCCGCATGTGAGCACCGCCCATCCCGCCACAGCCGATCATACCCAGTTTAATCATGGCCCATATCCTGAGTAGAAGTATTCGTCAGCTAAGTACACGACAGTAATCCAATGGACGTTAGGCATGGGA
Source organism: Candidatus Latescibacterota bacterium (assembly GCA_965116455.1). Classification (GTDB taxonomy): domain Bacteria; phylum Latescibacterota; class UBA2968; order UBA8231; family UBA8231. Next base: position 867,273 of record OZ220690.1, read on the forward strand.
GATCTGAGATGCTTTGGCTCCGCTTTGCTCCGCTCAGCATGACAGGTGCTGACGCCCATGTTGTCATGCTGAGCGAAGCAAAGCATCTCATACCGCTCTACTGTCGTGTACTTAGTTCGTCAGTAGACGAGGGACAATAGGGCCTGCCGGGAGTCTTCTGCCTTGTCGGACTCCACGCTCAGGCGCACTAGATAGAGGCCCGGCGGCAACAACGCACCATCTCCGTCGCGCCCGCCCCAGGCAATGGAAAAGCGACCGCTCGCCGCTGGCTCCTGCCATACCACGCCCAACGAGCGACCCGATAGATCGAAAATTTCTACCTGTACCGGCACCGCGCCCACTAGATTGAGCAAGTCGTAGTCGATCTTCACTGCATCGTTGACGCCGTCGCCATTGGGGCTGAACACCGGCGGATCAAGGGTCAACGAGCCGATCGAGCGTTCGCCGAAACGCGCCAAATCCACACTTAGCCTATTGCTGTCTTCCAATTCATCGGCGTCGCCCGCCGCGATGCTCTGCGGCACTTCCAACGGCTGCTGGCTATCGAAGAGCCGCCCCGAAAACACCGTGCCAAACTTGAACACCTCGGTCTGGAAGTCTACTTCGATCAGCTCGGTGGTGAGCTGGATGTCGATGCGCGGGATCTGCACGACAAAGCCGGTCGAGCCCATTTCTACCACCTCAAAATCTACGGGGACTCCTGAAATGCGCACTTGGTCGATGCTCCTCGCCTTGGTCGGCGTGTCGATGCCAATGCTGTCAAAGCCCAAATCCTCGGAGTCTATGGTCGGACGCAGTTTGTAGGTAAAGGACGTCACCTGCCCCGGCGGTACGGAGACCGGGACGATCTCGGCTAGGGCGCGGCTGGCCACTGGGGGGATCGACACGGCAAATTGGACGTAGTCTAGCTGGCTACCAGCCGTCTGAGTAGAGGTGAAATCGGCGCGCAGTTGCACATAGCGCCGGGTGCCGTCGCCGAGCATCGCGCCGGTTCCAGCGCCAAAGTCGTAGGGCGCGCTCCAGAAGACCCAGTTTTCAGTGTCGTGGGTGATGCCGTCTTGTTCGCCGCGCTGTAACTTGTTGTAGGAGGCTCGGTTGAGCGGTATGCCCTTGCTGTCGAAGCGGGTGCGTTCGCTGCCGCGGAAGGTGGTGCGCCAGTAAGTATTGGGATCGTCGTCAACGCCGCTGCGCATGGTCAGATTGACTTGGGCTCCCGCGTCGATATGGCCGCTCCAGCTTAGCTGCCCCAGACTGGCAGCCCCGCCCAGATCAATCACGTTGGAGACGTAACTGGTGAAGGGGACATAGCCGTTGCCATAGATCTCGAGCTCGGCGATTTCCCAGACGCCGCGCGTATTCTCATAGGCCTCAAAGAGCAGGCGGCGCACGGGTACGGCGGGCAATTCGACGTCGACGACGGCTTCGGTATTTTCTGTTCTTTGGTAGGCAATGTCGAAATCGGAAAAGCCGTCCCCGCGCCGCACGGGCAGTTCCCGCGTGCCGTCTTTGAGCGGATCACCATCGTTTATGCCAATTCTAAAACGCTGCATAAAGCGATCGGTGTGGTGTTTCGGGCGCGGAAAAAAGCGGATGCGTTCGAGCCACAAAGGAGCACCGAAATCGAAGATTGTGAACTTGATGGGCGGTCCGTGTACGGCGAAACGGCCATCGCCTAGATAGAAGGTCTCGGGATCCCCGTCGTACATGAGAAAATTTTCCTGCTGAGGCGCGACCCAACCATGCCATGTCAGGTTGAAGATCTGCCTACTCTGATCCTCGATGAGCGGGATGAGATTGACCTTGGGGTCCAATCGCTGCGGACGGATGAAATCGGGGTCAAAGTCCAGCCGTTCGGCGCTGCCGTGGCGTTGCGCCTCAATTTCGTTCCAACTGAGTTGGACGAATTCATAGGGGCCGTCCAACTCGGGACGGGGCAGGGTCTCGCCGCCGAGGCGGAAAATCGTCAGACCAAAACTAGGGCGGACAAAACCGAGTAAGAGAATAGCCAACGCGCAGTGGAAAAGCTGCAATCGCATGAGAGCTCCAATCAATAGGCGACGGCTACGGTGCGCAGCACATTGCCGCGCGCGATGCCAGTCTGATCTGTTTTGGCGGCGACGTCGATTTCGATCACGTAGAGGCCGGGAGGCACTAAATTCCCCGCTTGGTCTCTGCCATCCCAGGACACGGTGTAATGCCCCCTAGCCACTGCTTTGTGCTCGACGGCGTACCACACCCGCCGGCCGTGCAAATCGCGAATCTGCACCCGGACGGGGCTGTTGTCGCCGACTAGGACTACCGAAAAGGCGATCTCGACCCGGTCGTTGATATCGTCGCCATTGGGGGTCAATACGCTGGGGTGCAGTGACAGTTGGCCGATCAATTCTTTGCGTTTTACCGCTCCGACTAAGGTGGTCGTATTGCTCGTCACCTGATCGAGCGCGTTACCCGGGGTGAGCCACTGCCAAGCTTGTTCATCTGAAGCACTGTTGCTCAGCGCCGCGCGCAGAATCGTTCCGGCTGAGAATAGGGCCGTGTCGAAGTCGAGACGCAAAACTTCGACGCCTGTTGCGGGGCTGATCGTAGGGAAGGCCAGACGCAAGGTATCCCCAGCCGTTGCCAGAACCTCGACTTGGTCCTGCACGAGCGTGGACAGATCGGCGGTGGGCACGGCAAAATCGGTAGCCTTCCCGGCGTACAGGCTCTTAAACTCCAGTCGCATATCAGGGGGCACGACCATTAGCAAGCCATCGAATCCGGGATCGGTCGCGACGAATTGGGGCCGGATATAGAGAGAGAAGGGGCGCTCCACACCCAGCGAATCTACCTCGACGGGCGCGACCTCGCCGACCAGATCTTGGGCCACCGGATCGGCGAAGTGAAGGCGAATGGACCGGAGTGCGCCACTGATTTGCGGATCGTCCGAAGTCAACGTCGCGCGAATCGTTAAAAACTTGCGTGGCGACGGCGAGGTGATAGGACTGCCGGCGCTATTCTCGTAGGGCTGGCTCCAGTCGCTCCAGTCGCTGCCGGGCATCGGCTCAGCGACGATATCCCCCCTGAAGAGCGAGAGCAATTTGTTGTACTCGGCTTCGGTCACCTCGGTGCCGTCCTTCTTGAAATAGCGCAGGTGTTCACCCAGTTGGTTGCCGGTGCGGGTCTGGACTTGGACCTGGGCACCGACGGGGGTATCGGCGTCCCACTCGATCAAGATCAGGTTGCGAGTTCCGCCCAACTGGATCAGGTCTGATTCGAGGCTCACTTCCGGTTGGAAACCCTCCCCGTAGAGTTGTACCTCCGCCAGTGTGGCGACAATCAGACCGCGCACCTGCATTGACCAGTGGATGCGGAAGAAGCGGGCTTTGACTGGATCGAAGCGGTTGCCCTCATAGGGCCGTCCCGACACTCGCGCTTGGTCTCGATCTACAGCCCTAGTCCACCAGAGGCTGCCGTCGGGGGCCAGTGAGCCGTCTGAAAAATCGAGTCGGTAATTGGCGAAGCTGCCCCGGTATGAACCTCGGCCATAAGCTTGGCGGTGGGCATCGATCCAGTAGAAGCTGCCCAGATCGAAAAACAAAAATCGCTCGGGGTCTGAGACGGCCTGGGCTCCAGAGATAAGCACGCCCGAATTAGAGTCCACATTGCCATCGATAAAAGCGCCCAGATTAACCACTTCTTTGGCCGAGAGGGCCATCGAGCCGCCGCGCGCGACTATGCCGCTTATTATCTCATCTCCCTCGTGCCACACCTCCAACTCGGCTAGGCGGGGACGCTCGCGGCGAAAATAGCGCACGGCCCCTTGCCGCCCTTCATCCAGTTGCTGGTGTACGGCCTGTGTCACCGCAGTTTCTCGACCGTCGGGCTGGCGTTTAAAAAAACGGATGGTACCTCGGTCTGCCTCGGCCAGTTGCCCGTACTCTGCGAGAGAGACTTCTCGACCTTGGGTTGAATCGGTTCCGGTTACCACCACCTGGACGAAGCGCAAGGGCTCGCCTTGGACTTCGTGGTTGGCGTTCCGCAGATCGATTTCGAAAACGCGCTGGCTCTTATTGGGCTGCACCGTGCGCAGCACTGTCTTGAAGTCCAGGGCGTCCCCGCCCGGCAGGCGACTCGGCTTTAAGCCTTCGGCAACTAGCACATCGAAGAGCAGAAAGGGATCCCCCATACCTTCTTCGACAAAGCGCAAGACAATTTTATGGGCGAAAACTAGGCGTCCCAGATCCAAGCCGAACCACCACTGGCCTCGTACATCTGCTGCGCCCTTCAGCGCCTCCGGCTCCCAGTAGGTAGCAGGATCGCCGTCGATCACATTGACTACATCGGCTAGATTCGAACCTGACTCAATGGCATCGAGTAGAGTCAACTCCTCTGGTTCTTTTTTAGCCAGATCATCCGGTGGGTGGAAGCGGAGGAATTTTACGATTTGGGTCGTTGCATTGGTGTTTTTGCGCAACTCGTTGGGCCGCACCTCACCGGTCGGGGATATCTCTATCGTGCCCGGAGCGAATACCCAGTTTTGCCAATGACGCGGGCTGTTGACTATGATTTGGGAATCGGCGATGCGGTGCCCGGCTTGCTGCGCCTCGGTCCCCGCGAACCAGCTTAGCAGCGCAACTAGAGTAATCCACTGAATTTTGTATAGTTTAGGCATAACATCAGCAGACCAGAGAGCACGCGTTGGCGCATCTTCCTACATGGGAGGCTGACATGCTTTAGGAATACGAAAAGTCGCTGCACCAAGCAACCGTTTTCGTCGGCATTGACGTGCATAATCGGCAACTAACAGGTCGCTAGGACAACTATTCCGCTGGACACACATCTTTATAATTCCTATGCATCTGTATATCTTAACAACCCCACAAGCTAGACCAAGACGAGGATAGGCATGCAGATTACTGTGCAGGTGAATTTCGGGGAGGATCTCGGACAAAACATAGGGACTGTGTTTGAAGCCCGAGACAGCGACGGTCAGGTGCTGTTTGGTGCAGGGTTTATGGGGCTTTTCAACACGCACTTCCGCATGGACCGCTGGACGCTACAGTTTTTCGTTCGTCACGACGGCGGAGAGGTGACGTACGAGAAGCTGCCGTTTCCATCCGACGACGGTGGCAATTATCTGTTCGACCTCGACGGCAGGGTCTATCAGTTCAGCAATCAGCTCGATCGCACCGCGCGATGGTACGATGACGAATCCAAGGCTTGGGTCGTTGACGAAAGATTTGGCGTCAAGGAGACGGCAAGCGGCGAGGGGATGATGCGTCTGGCCGGAAAACTGCTCCAGTTCAAGGGCGGCGAGGCATGGTACGACGGCGCGAAGATTCTGACTAAGCCCGATGAGGGCCATTACCACCATTTCTATTACTCCCACGGCCACCTCGTCTTCTATCAGAACAACGATCCCGAATGGAGCAAGCTGCATGCGGTTCCTTGGCGGCCGGACGATGGTCCGCTCGATCTGGACCGGGCGATTACGCTGGATCTGCGCTATGCGGGCGAAACCTCGTTCTCCGCAGGACAGTTGGGCGACGAGATCATTCAGTCCTCGAATGTTGGAGGAGTCTATGCCTTTGACGGCTCGGCGTGGAGGATTATTCGCCAGTCTCAGACGGGCGTCAGTCACCAGCTCTATTCGATGCTGAACTGGTATGATCGAATGCTGATCGGCCACTATCCGACCGGGAACCTCTTGGAATACGTGAAAAAGGGGACGGAACTGCGGCGCCTGGAGGATTGGCCACCGGTGATGCCCGGTGTTTCGACCGCTGTACGCGAGGCGCAGACCACCTGCCTGTTTGGGGGAGATGTGTACGTAGGGGTCTGGCCGTGGGCCGAGTTATGGCGCTACGATCACCACGGTGACGCATGGCACTTTGTCCGCAGGATGTTTGAGTATCCCGCAATTACGGACGAGATGAACCACCCTTGGGAAGACCGGGTTACTGGCTACAACGAGATGCACAGCGCAGAGCTCGTCTGGAACGACTGGGGCAATCGAACCACGGGCCTGGCCCCGATGGGCGATTCGCTCTTCATCTCGACTAGCGCGAAGAGTTGTCCGGAAAGAGACATGAGAATGGAATTCCTGCACGACGACGCGGTCTGGAACGAGTATCGGACGGTGCACCGGCTGCGCAAGCCGGGCTGCGCCGCAGGTCCAGTGGCTTGGCGAGAAGGGGGAACCACACTGGAATTCCTCGCGGATGGGGACCGAGTTGTGATCGCCCAAGATGGTGCAGAGATCGCGTCAGCGCCGGCCGATCCCAAAGTTGTCGCAAGTGTGGAAACGGCGCGGATCGAATGGGGGAAGGGCATGTACGGACCCTTTGCGGGTAACGTGACGCCGCAGTGATTCTCCTGTGGCCGCGAAAGCAGCGTGCGCGGCCCTACACCAACATGCGCTGGTCGCTGAGATCCTTGCTGCCCACGGTCTTGCTGATGGTGCCGCCGCGGAATTCCTTGATTTCTAAGTTGTGAAACGCGTTGACGATCATGTACTGGGTCGGCATGTCCTCCCAGCGTGCTAGGTGAAACTCGACTGTCCCGTCGCCCTGCCACAACTCGGTCAGGCGGCTGTTGCTGCCCTCCGCTGGGGTAAGGCAGGCGTAGGCCGCGTCCGCTTCGCCCCAGTGGCCGGTGCGGGGGATGTACTTGTAATGAAGCTGCCCGGTCAGCACGTCGTCGGTGCGCGGCGCTGCCGGTGCCGGATAGTCGGCAGGTGCCACCTCGCGCATGTTGATCAGCTTCATGTCGAGGAAGCGAAACCCCTGCCAGTGCGCTGTGACGTGGGTCTTACCCCGGCACACGGCCGGGTCCGGCAACTCACAGTAGATCTTCGAGAATCCGAGCTGTTCCCGGCCGGTGAGGATCGGCTCGGTCATGTTCTCCCACAGGACGGTCAGAAACGGTCCCATTGCGCGGTCGCGCTTGCCGGTGTAGGTCGCCGGAAAGGTTACGCCCATCATGTTGTAGCCGCGTCCGGCCAACCACTCGATCTCTTTCATATGGGTCTGGTACACCGTCACCACCGGTTCGCCGTGCAGCGCTAATCCTTCCGGCAGCAGCTCCTCAAGCTGTTCGGCGTTGGTCAGGAAGCTGACCGAGTAGCTGGTGGACTTGGGGGTGTCGATGCAGGCATACCCCTTGCCATCGGGACTGCGCCGCGGTCCCGTCATCGGTCCGAAGTGGGTGGGCATGAGGTACATTACGCCCGGCTGAAATTGGTACGCCACTAATGATCTCCTCTCTTGGCTTGATTTATTGTCCTATAGTAGTCCTGAATGACTTGAACGATTCGAGATGCGGATCGTCTTGCAGGTAGGGGCGAGCGATCGCTCGCCCCTACAATTCTGCGTCCATCTGCGAATTATCTCGCGAACGATGTAGGACTGCTATAGTATCGACGAATCAGGCCGCTATGTCTGTCGTCGCGGCTTATCCATAAGCCATTTCAGGGTGTTTGCCAAGGACGCGCAAGAGGCGTTCGTCGGCACCTTCGAGGACGTAATCGGGCATGTGATAGTTGAGGTAGGGCCAGAAGCGCTGGGCGACGAAGCGCTGACCATAGACTTGGTGAAAGAGGTAGCGGACGCGATCCGATGTATTGGGGGCACCGCGATGCCAGGTTTGGCTGCTGAGGAGGTAGAGGTCGCCCGCTTGCATGAGCAGGGACGCGGGGCCTTGGCCGTCGAAGGTTGGATTTTCTGGATCGTTGGGGTGCCTGCCCGCATAGTGGCTGCCCGGCACGAATTGGCTGGGGCCATACTGGTCTTCGTCTTGGTCGGTCAGGGCGATCTGGAACGACATGCGAAAAACGGGCATCTGCAGACGCTGGTCATGGCTGCTGATATTGTCATTCGCAATTGGAAATTCCAGGCTGTCATCTACGTGAAAGCGGTTAATGCCCATATCCCGGCGGTTCAAGATGCATCCCTGCGCCATGCAGTGGCACTGTGGGCCGAGGACTGTTTCGGCAATGGATATGATAGGCTCGCGCACGAGCAGATCGCGGAACATCCGGTCGCATTCAAATAGCCGATGGACAACGATGGGTGCTTTGCCATCGAGCTCTGGTCTTATTTTTACATTCCGCATTTCGGTGAAATAAGGTTCGGCGAAGATCTGGTCGACGCGTCTGCATATTTGCTCGCATTCTTTTCGGGATAAGACGTTGCGAATGATGGTCGCACCGTTTTGGTAAAAATCTTCGAGAATCGGCGCTAGTTCTTCTTCGGTAAAGGGTTCGTAAAGGGACATGGGATCTTCCTCGCTATAGACTGAATGCGGTATCAGCGATAGTCGATCGCCAACCGCACCTCGGTCAGGGTCACCGGTGCAAAATGTGGTTCGGCACCCTTGATGAGCCGCACGAGCAATTCGTTGTTCCCCATCTTGATCGGCAGATCGGTCACATCAAACTGTATCAGAGTGCCCTCGACGCGCTCCGTCGCCATGGTCGTGTGGTAGACATCGCCGTTGAAGACGGTATAGCTCCAGCCGTCCTGGGAAACTTGGCGTTTATCCCAAGGTACGGGCTCGCCATTGATGTGGACGTCTAGTTCGTCGTCGTCATTGATATGGTCGAACCCGAGGCTCAGGGTGCAGCCGCCCAAGGCTCCTGCGGAACGCGCACCGTCCACATCGTCGGCGATGTTCATAAAAAGCGCAGATCCACCACCGCTTTGCGTTTCCTCCATGAACACCGGCAAAGAGGCCCAGGGCACGGCGTATCTGAACGCGCCGACATGGTGTTCCTTGGCATTGATGCGGTCTGAATGATCGAGCTCGTAGCGCTTGGGCAGGCGCGGCAGCCGATTTCGGTCGACCATGTTGCCGAGTACGCGCCTCTTCCACTCGTTGGACGTATTGAAATAGTTGAACAGGTAGAGGCCGTCGACGCCGGCGTCCCAAAACCGCGCTGCTAAGGCATAGAGCACCTCCTCATCGAGAGCCCAGCGCAGCGCCTCGAAGCTGCCGTAGATCTGGCAGCCAGTGCCCGCGGCCGCGGCGACAAATTCGCCAATGGGTTGCTCAAAGGGCATAAAGCCGCCGCCCGCCGCGACAATGTCCACCAGCCCTTCGCCGATCCAGGCCTCGACGTCTAGGCCGATGCGCCGCGAGTCGTAGAGCGTCGGCGGGACGCGGACCAGCAGGTCGAGGTGTTTGCCGCGCTGTGCGCCGACCGCGTCTAGGTGCTGGCGAATGCGCCGGATAAAGTCGGTCATGAGATAGCGATTGGCATAAGCTTCTTCGATTCGGAAGAATGCCGGGTGGCGGAAATAGTCGAGTTCGACCCCGTCCACGGCGAATTTTTCGCAGAGTTCGCAGATGATTTTTTCCATGTGCGCGCGGACGCCGGGATATTTGTAGTCGAGGCCCCTGGCGATGGCGTGTTCGAGGGTGGGATGGGGGATGTACTCGTGGGGGCGGCCAATGAGCCAGTCGGGGTGGTCGCGGCGGAACTGGCCGTGAGATGGCGAGTCGTAGGAGATGTCGTAGTGGCTGTTCATGCGCACCGAAGGCAGTACGTCGATCTTGGCCTCGTGGAACTGGCGCGCGATCTCGGTCAAGGGGCCGCCGCACGAGGCGATCAGACTGTGGAGGTTCCGCTGCTGCCAGGCGTGGCGCTCGTCGGCAAAATGGGTGTACCCGTCCCCTGTGCGCTCGCCTACTTCCGTTTCGTATTCGTAGGTCTCGCTATTGCCGACGCACCACGACACCGCGCCAATGGGCGCATCGGCATAGGTGTCGATCATGCGCTCTTTGATGGTCTGCGGCGTTACGGGACTGGTCATGTTGCTCATGATCCAGCCGTCGTCGTTGCTGATGATTTTTCTATCTTTGCGTGCCACAGATCACCTCGTGCGCTGGGCGCGGAGTGTTGGTATCATTGACAAACTACTGGGAGATAAACAGATTGGGGTCTCAATAAAAAGCCCCACTAATGTATTAGGAATTATAAAGGCTTTTTAGGAGGTCAGGTCAAATGAAAAGATGTAATTATTGGTTTTTAGCGATCAGCTCATTGCTGCTTTTAACATTCACTGCCTGTGATGTGAATATTGCCTCAGAGGTATTATCGTCCTCAGCAGTTGACAGAACTATCCATGTGACCGGGAGCGGTTCAGTTACTGGTGAACCAGATATTGCAACGCTCGATTTAGGTGTGTCTGTTGAGAAAGAAACCGTCGCAGAGGCTCGTGAAGAAGCTGCGAGTGCGATGACCGCGTTGATAAATTCTCTGCAAGCAAACAACGTTGCTGAAAAAGACATTAAAACGGAGAATTTCAGTATCTATCCCCAGTACGACTATACAGACGACGGACGCGTACTGCGCGGTTACAGAGTAAACAACACCGTACGGGCGAAGGTCCGAGACTTGGCAACCCTCAGTGAGGTCATAGATGGTGCCGCCGAAGCGGGAGGGAATAGCATTGTTATTAACTCTATCCAATTTATGATTGATGATACCGCACCATTGCAAACCGAGGCGCGTAGTTTGGCGGTAAAGGATGCTGAAGCGAAAGCACAAACCCTAGCGAAAGCAAGTGGTGTAAGGCTAGGGGAACCTGTTACTATTGCTGAAAGTACCTATTTCGAAGGTCCGCCGATCCCGTTTGCGACTGCAGAAGTAGCCTTTGATGACGCCGCGCGTTCTTCCACTCCCATTGCCCCAGGCGAGCTCACTGTTACCGTGACCGTCGCTGTGGTGTATGAAATTGAATGAGGTTTAGGGATCCGTCATAGGGACTGCCAGGTGGGCGACGCAGTCTCCGGCTTCCACCCTGCCCGGGTGCCGTTTGCAGACCACCGTTCCCTCGCCGCGAAAAGTGACGGGCACGGGGGGGCGCGAAGGATTCTCCGGAAACAGGATATGACCGCACAGATCGCCGGCACTCACCTCGTCGCCCAGATCGGTAGCCGGATCGAACAGGCCTGGTTCCGGTGCATAAGCGTACGCGTCGGGGCCGAAGATGTGGAGGACCTGCGGCGTCTCAAGGTCATCCGGCAGTGTGCCCTTAACCCCGAGGGCTGCCAGCAATCGGTCAACCGCCTGTTGCACCAGCTTTACCCCAGACCGCGATACGCTGCCTGTGCCGCCGTATTCCCCGCCCAGAGAGACCACGCCCTGCCGGATGGCGGCATCGGGTAGTCCTCCCTTATCCGTGCGGTTCTCGAAAACCATTACGTGCGGCACACCCAGCTTGGAAACCAAATCGAGGCTTAGGCGCTTGTGCTCAGTGGACGTGTTGGGGCCGAAGTGGGTGCTGGCGTGCGGTCGGTAGTCCAGGGAGGCCCCGCCGCCGTGGAAGTCGGCCACCACTTCAACCCGTGGCAGCAGATGCTGTTCGACATAGTCCGCAATTTTCCACGTCGGTCCGCCCCCGGGGTCGCCCGGGAAGACCCTGTTCAGATTCCCTGCATCCAGCGGGCTAACCCGCGCTGCTGCGAGCACGGCGGGCTGATTCAGCGCCGGTGTGATGATGAGGCCGCCGCGGATTTGCTCGGGCTGCAACTCTTGGATCAAGCGCGTCAGGACCACTTGGCCCTCGTACTCGTCGCCGTGGTTGCCGGCTGTCAGCAGGATTTGCGGTCCGGGACCATTGCGAATGACGGCGATGGGGATGGGCAGTACCCCGTAGGCGCTGCGAGTGACCGAATGCGGCACATGCAGCCAGCCGATTTGCTTGCCATCGCGGTCAAAGTCGACAGTGGAGATTATTTGTGTCATGGGATTTATTGGGTTTCGGGAGCAAAGTTCGGGTATAATAAAAAAGGCCCTTTGGGGGATTCTCTGTCAAGGCGCTGAGCGCAGGTAAGAGTCGGGGCAGTCCCGGTGTCGGTCACCCCGGAGTGCACTCCGGGCCATCGGCCATATTAGCTGGGCGAGTTATATACTAAGACTCATTCAACGAGAGGAATCTGCTGTGAAACACACCATCGTATTGAGAGAGGAGGGCCGCTACAACGCCTTCCCGGTCCTGCACCAGCTCGCCGATGGCCGCCTCGCCATCGGCTGCGTCTCCTCACCCGTCGGCGATCACATGGCCATGGGAGACTGGCCGGTCTTCGAGTCGACGGACAGCGGCGAGACTTGGAGCCGCTCGGACGACCCCGCGTTGCCGCCCAATTGGCCCGGCAGCACCCCACGGGAGCAGTACGACCGCCTCTGCGGCGTCCTGCCCGACGGCACCTGGATGGCCGTCGGCTCCGTCGGGTACGAGTGCTGGAACCCGGATCGCCGGGCCGAGGCGGAGGCCCGGGGGTTGCGGATCATTGAGGACGACATTGTCAGCGGGCAGCTCCCCGGAAAGCTCGTGGTATCGGGCCATCGCCTGTCGGTAATCCGCTCGCGAGACCAGGGCACTAGCTGGGAGCGGCGCACCTGGACGGTGCCGGGCTACGCCTCCCTGGTCGGCTTTCCGCGCGGTACCATCCTCGAGGACGGCACTTGGCTATTCCCGGTCTACACCAGCCGCTCCGACGGCGGCGACGGCCTCATCTTTCGCTCCAGCGACAACGGGCAGACGTGGCGGCTACACCTGTGCGTTCCGAGAGTGTGCAACGAGTGGGCAGTGGTGGAGGTCGCTCCCGGAAAGGTGCTGGGACACCTGCGCTCGGGCTACCGCTGGGGGCATCCCGAGAATGACCGCATCTACGCGCTGGAGGTCTGGTCGGAGGACGGCGGTAGGACCTGGACGCAGCCGCTGGAAACCGCTTTCCAAGGGTATCCTAATCACCTTTTGAAGCTGAGAGATGGACGGATCGTTTGCAGCTTCGGGTACCGGCGCAAACCAATGGGGGTGCGCGCCCTGATCAGCGAGGACGGGGGAGCTACCTGGGACCTCGAGCACGAGTACGTGCTGCGGGACGACGGCGGAACCGCATCGACGGCGTGGCCGGCGGAGAAGCGCGTCCAACCCGGTTTCGGCAGCTCGGACGTGGGGTATCCGATCTCGACCGAACTCGATGACGGCAGGATCCTGACGGCTTACTACATCACTCCCGCCGACGGGACCACCCATGTGGCGGTGACCCACTGGCATCCCGACGACGACCGGCCCGCCTGACCCGAAGGCTCGCCGGCTCCGGCACCACCAACTTCTCGATCAACTCTGCTTGATTCTGCTTCGCCTCCCCGAAAGTGCAAATTTCGTATGAATGCCACTTCCCCGAAGTGGTGCGCCTTCGCCAGGTCAGCCCACTCAGGTAGGCGTCAGCGAAAAGGTCAGCCGTTCACTCCGCGTAGAATCCGTTTGCGTTTCTTGGGAAAAAACAGGTGATGTGCCCAGGTATAAGGTCAAAAGTAAAAGGGTAAATTTTATCGTCATGCTCTGTTGACTTAGAAGAGACTATTCATCTACACGAAAAAATGTCTTCGTCGACTGTGCAGTGGATGAGGGGAAGGACGCGCACATCATCGATGGCGGGTGTACGCCCCGTAGCCGCCTCGCCCGGCTCGGCGTTGCGGATCGACGCGATCTCCACTCTGAGATCGCTGCCCCAGTTCCCGCCATTTCACCGGGCATGACCGGTGCCGACCACCAGACCACGGCTGGGGAAGGGAGATTAGCGTGAGAAAGGCTGCACATGGCCATCCCAAGCGCCACTGCCACGATAGCCCTAGCTCGACCCGATCTCCTGCAAGACTTCCTATACATTAGATTCCCTCCCTACTCGACACTGCGTTTCCGCTCTCTTTGCCGATGTCAAATTGACCAACAAGAGCGCAATTAGGCAAAGAGGTGCGTGATCTCGTCCACCGAAAAAGTGGGCAATGGGATCAGGTGGCCATTGCGGCGTAGCTGAAGCCCGAGGGAGGGTAGGGCACCGTGCCGATGCTGTTTGGTCACAGGCCGTGTTCGTACTGGCACGCTCGCCACTCTCAGCACAGACATCGCAGTGCCGGCACCTATTAAATAACCCGTTTTGGGATATTATAAATTAGGGTTTATGATCTCCGAGCAATTGTCACAAGGTCGGTTGATTTGAAATCCGTCTTCACAGACGAATACAAGGTATTTCTCCAGAGGCTGGTATCGGCACGTAGGAAAGCCGGGTTGACGCAACAGGAATTGGCCAGTCGCCTCAATAAGCCTCAGTCATTTGTATCCAAATTCGAACGCCGAGAGCGGCGACTAGATGTCTTGGAATTCATCATAGTTTGTAGAGCCTTGGACGTAGATGCGTGTGGCATCATACGCGAGGTAGAAGACTCCTTGTTTCGGGAATCAATTCCAAAAGAGCAAGCTTAGCCGTGAAGACGTAGTGTGCGTTCGACGTAGTTGAGTAGCGGTGACGGGTACACTGAAGGTGGTTTTGGGGCAGCGGAGGACAGTTCAGGAAGTGACTCACAGGGGGTTTCGGAGACGACGTTAGGTCATTTGGGGGCTGTCGCACAGTCCCACATCTCCCCGAGCAGCTAGTCGAAGAGTCCAAGGTAGGAATCCATAACCTAGGTCCTGCCGAAGAGAGCCAAGATGTGGCTGCTATCCCACTACACAACTGAATATCGGGCCACAGCGTGAAAGTACCACGTTCACGCTGTGGCTAAAAGAATGACCATGGCGACGGATAACCGTCTCATCAGCAACCTCGCCTACCTGTGGCCACTGATGGGACCCGTGATTACCTCACGGGCTCAAGGTGGATGCACGCCAATAGGTCAGGCACAACGATTGGAGCTAACTTATGTCTAACTTTACGATCCTGTACGATGAGCCCCAGGAAGCTGCGTGGTTCCGCAGGCTAAACACCAGCTTGGCGAATGCGAGAGAGGTAGCTATCACTGACGCAAAGTCTTGGCCAAGTATGCAGAAGGTTCTATCGTATGATCGCCCGGACATTGTGCTGCTCGATAGGGGAATGCCCATTCTCGTAGTTGAAGAAACCGTGGAGGTTCCCAGTGGCCACAATGTCGGGCAACGATTCGCCCGGGTCGCGGCAGCTGCGGAGGCCGGTGTCCCGTTTCTGTATTTCTGTCCCTATGTCGCGAAGAAGCATGGTGGTATAACTGCTGGTCCTCGATATATGAATGCTCGTCTCTTTCAGGCCCTTGATGTAGTGGAAAGGGTAACGGGCACCCCTGTCACGACGATCAATTGGCCTGTAGATAAGCATTTTGAAGTCCGCCGCGACCAAGCGAAGGACGCAGATGTGAGAGAATATCTCTCGACTTTTCTCGCACTCTACGGAAATCAACCGAACTTGGACCAACTCAACGAGGGTATTCTCCTATCGGATATTCACCACCGCATGATCACCGAGCGAAATAATTTTGTTAGGGACTCAATCCGTAATTCGGAGCAATATAATAGTCCGCCACCCTCAGTTGAAATCTTGACCCTTCCTGAATTCAACCAACGCCACGGACAGGTCGATAGGAAGCTTCAGAGTGCTAACGAGTTAGTCACTTACAAAATCGGGATGAATAATATTCGATCGGACCCCTATACTGGAACAGCGATAATGTATAGGTACCTATATGTCTTGGAGAAACCTTCGCGAGTCCTTGTCCTCTGGTTCCCTAGCATGACAGAGGCTATGTGGCGGAAGGCCGCAGCCAGCAACAATCGGAAGGACGTGCGTTTATTCCGAATTGCGGCAGACGCAATCCTATTTGCTGATAACTTAGTATTGCGCGACGATCTCTGATTCTCTCGGAGTCAGGCTTAGGCCTCGTCTTCGGGACGCTATCACTTTCCTTAAGGTTTACGGAAGAACAGGAGGTGCTCCGCTCCCATATTGTTAGCCCGACGATTGATGCCACGGCGCTCAGTACGCGCAGCCAATTCGAGACCGGTGTCGCAGGCAAACCTGAGCGTCATTTGAGCCAAATCTACAATTTTGCCTCGCACTATCGGGTTTCCAACCATGAGGAAAGCATATCGCCCTGGCCGAAGCACCCGCTGTGTCTCCTTAAGCATGTTATGGTAGCCGATTTCGAAACGCTGAATAACATCTCGGGATTGACGACGCCCTCCGGTGAGTTCCCGATCAAGCTGCTTGGGATCAACACCAAGCCACCTGAGACTCAGTGCTCCGTATTCGGCGTACGGAACCGAGCCAACATATGGTGGATGAGAGATTACAGCATCGACAGTGCCATTAGCCATTGGCAAAACAGTAGCGTTCCCATGGACTACACACACATCGGACCATGAAGCATTTACACTTGAAAGTGACGCCACCATCTCTACGTTACGCTTGAGAGTCTTGAGGAAAGGCGGAATGGGTGATCCTTTTGTGGGAGAGTTTTTGTCGAACATGACGTTCGGATAGCCCGAATGCGCGTTGCTGCTACGGCGAAGGATATCGCTGAACGCTACGTGTGCGACGGCTCTGAGTGCCTGATCATCAATCTCGCAGATTGCCAAATCAATCGCGAGTAGCTCTTTAAGGACATGAGGTTGAAACCACTTGCGGTACCACTCGTGGTAGAAGCGAGGATCCTGATCGGGTTCAGAAACCTTCTTCTCAGCCGAGTCTCGGAATAGCGACAAACTGCCATCAGTACCACTTAATCCAAGTGCATTGCCGAGCGTGCGGACTAATCCGTTCAATGTGGCTTCAGGAATCGGTGTTGTTTTAACTCGAGCTATTAGAACGGCGAGCGGATTGAGATCAACCCCGATCGCTCGGCGGCCAAGTAGCGCGGATTCCAACAAAGTCGTACCGGAGCCACAATATGGATCAACAACCAGATCGCCAGGCTGAGTCAGAAGAGAGATTGCGCGTGCCGCTATTTGAGGAATGAACTTGCCCGAATAGCGATGGATGTTATGGGTGAGATGTTGAGTGTCAGAGTTCGCATACTCCCAAGGCGGACTCAGCACTTCAGTGGATATCCCGTCAGTTGTCGTCACCGAGTGACTGGTCATGTGGGATCTCCGAGAACTCCCTCGAAACATGCTTCATTCCGATTAATGATGCGAAGATAGCTGAAGCCTGGGGGCGGTGACGGAGCATTAGCGTTTGACCGAAATACCAGCACGGGGTGCATATCAAGCGTCTCTACCGGGAGCAGTTGCGCAACTCGCCGCTCCAAAGCAAAAGTCTGCAAGGCTGCGAGCAAATGGCTACTTCTCTCGCTAACTAAGGATGCCAACTTGGCGCGGTCACCATCGTCATATTGGAGTTTCGCTTCCCCGATGAACAGGTCGCGATTACGTAAAGCTACAAGGTCGGGTATTTGTTCGCCTAAGCTATGACGGCGTGGGTCCGGGCTCTCGTCGCGGGCAAGGGCAGGGTCGACCACATTGAGGGGGTAGAGCTCATGGTCAGATCCCCCTGGATATTCACCAGCGATAAGTTGCCATCCTTGCCGATTGAGGAAATCTCTCATACACAGATGGATGAGACCTTCAGACCACCTCATGTTCCAAGCTTCCGAAATAAGATAATGTACTCCTCCTGAATTATCTTCTCCTGCCAAGGTACCTGCGAGTTACTGTTGTTGGTCTTGAGCTTGTGGCGAATAGTATCAACTAACTGAAGGCCACACGTAGCGAATAGCTCGGGCACAATAGTTCCCATCGGAATGACCTTATCTCCGAGACGCTTGTTGCCGATCACGAAGGCGAGTTGTCCACCAGGTCTTAACCAGCGCGCCATTTTCTCACCGACAGTAAGCATATCGTCGCAGAACTGCATCATGGCAGCTCGGCGCTGACTGTACTTTGCGTTGTCAGCCTGTTGATTGCTCTCAAAAAAGATACGACAAGTTTGTGAGTGACTATTCGATCTGACACCAGCATCGTTCTCAATCTCTATCAAGTACTCGGAGCCAATTGTCTTTTCCCGAGTATCGTACGGGTCATGGTCCAAATATTCGATAAGCGATCTATACGAGAGAAGATGTGTACGGAGGTAGCTGATCGCTTCGATACCGTAAGGAGGCGAAGTGATGATGTGACTAACGGACCCCTTACCAAGATCAATATCCAGTACGGAACCCTCGTGAACCGTGATGTCCGACTCCGGGCCGATAAGCTCCGAGTGTGACATCAGACTGAGGGAGACGTCTTTGGTCATCTTGGTTAGTTGACGGACAACGAGTTTGGCAACATCCACATTGGTACGAGGCGTCTTCCTATACTCAGCCCGAACTACGTCCACATCGACGTTGCCTATACTGCGCATTTTAGCCGAGAGAGCCAGAAGAACAGCCTCACGAGCGAAGCCTTTCTGTTTCATCCCAAACTCAACAGCTATGGAAGTCCCAAGAAGCGCCTCTCTGGAAAACCAGCGTTCCACGTTTGTGAAGGGTGGGATGCTATTGCCTTTCCGCTCAAGGATTGCCCTATGGGGAATCTTAGCGATGTCACTCTCTCCGACGAATTTCTTCCACCTAGCGTCGTAGAAAGAGATGAATTTCTGGGTAAGGGCAAAGAGGGGCTTAGGGTCATTTGGGAACGCTGCCTTCGTTCGGGTCATCATCGCCGACAACGGACATATCTCAATGCCCACAAACGGAATGCCGAGGAGACGGCACTCAACTGCGGTCGTTCCGCTGCCCGCGAATGGATCGCAGACGACCGAACTTGAATCCGCTCCAAAGTGATTTAGTAGTGCGCGAATGACATGTGGCGGAAATCGTCCGACATATCGGTGCCAGCCATGACTTCCATAGTTTGAGTTCCAAGATACGGCTACATGGCGCGGCTTCTCAAGAAGATGTTGGCTCGTGTGGCCGAACCCTTCAACCGTTTCGACCATCGAAAGCCGGCGATTCAGGTCCGATTCCGGGAGCGTCGAGTCAATTTGCAGGTTTAGGAGTCTGCGATGGAAAGCCGCTTGGTCTGGAGGACCGTTGCGGACGAAAGGCGCAGGAAGCACGGTCATACGCTTATCTGGTGTTCCAAGCACGATCATTCCCCCGTCACGAAGTTTGGCGGCGGCGGTTGCACCCTCCTTTGTTGTCCGATTCTTGAGGCGAGGAACAGTCGTGATATCAGTCTCACCCGATGCAACGATCCCGAATCCCATCGCCGCGAGCTTCTCTGCATCGACTGACGAAGGCCGCGTACTCCCGGTTTCCCAACGGTAGAGCGTTATAGGCGAGATTCCAAGTTCGGCTGCAAGTTCCTCCTGAGAGAATCCGAGCGAATCTCTGAATTTTCGTAGGCGTTCATTGAACGGATCGGCGTCGCTGATTGGGAATGGCAACGGTAAGGTCATAGTCGACACTCCGGCTCTAGGAGACGCGAGAAACGCGGCGGTATCGCAGACGACCGCAAGTAGCTGCGATTGGCTCCGGTTGGGGTGTTTCGCAACTGAATAACGGTGCGCGCCTGCTGGAACATTCCTGAGCTCTGCATTGCCGTGACGGTCTCCATCGACACCTCGCTATCATGGGTACCAGGTCTTTTTTATGAGTGTCCGGGTCTGTTTGAACACTCCAGTGATATTCAATCTGTATCGTACCATTTCTTCGCTGATTCCATATTATTTCCTGACGTTACGCAGTGGCCCTACTCGGCTTTGTCTAACAGGTGTCTAAAGGCTTCGAGGCTAGGCACCTGTATGGCCGCGCGAAACAACTGCTTGAGGTGCCGCTGCACATCGTCGATGGCCCCAAGGCGAGCGGCCAACGGATCCGACGCGGCCAGCCCAAGGCGAATCTCCAGCACGTCGAGCAGATCTTCAACGGCGCGTTCTCGGCCTCCTCGCTCGATGCCTTGCTTGATGCCTTTTTCCGTGAAATACTGCACTACCGACGATTCGTACATGGTCGCCTCCGATATGATGGTCATAATCGTTTCTAATCTATACACCAAACCGCTCAAAATCGCAAGATCGGCCAAGTAATTGGCCTTGAGGGTTTCGTCCACCGGCACCACTTGCGCCCTGTGGACACACTGACGCAACCACGCCTCGGCATCCACTCCCACTGGCCGCTGCATCAACGGTGCAAACGGCAGCAAGCCCAAAGGCCCTTCGTCGAGAATGCGTTGCCCTTCTAGTTCAATCAGCCGAATCACTTGGTATTGCACTAGCACGCGGTAGCCGTGCCGCTCTTGGAGATAGCGTCCCAGATCGGTTCGTCCGGCGTCGGGACGCAGATAGATGACGTTGGAGTAGGCGGGCAGGCCGTGCTGCTCAATGGCACGCCCGATATAACCGGCCATGCGCTGCGGCATGGCCGGGTTACTATCGGTGATTTGAAATTCGTGATGGACCAACGCCTCCTCGCCGCCGACTTGTACGTGGATAAGGCTGTCGGCGCGGTGGGCCTCGACGGTGGGTTGCTCGGTGTCAACGACGCCGAGGACTTCGATGTCGTCGTGGTGGAGGGCGAAGCGGGCGAAGTCGTGGGGGTAGGTGTGGATGAGATGTTTGGCGATGGTATCGAATTCGGCCATGAGCCATGCCTTGGGTTGCGGGTGGGATGGTACCCGTAACGAGCAAGAATTGTGCCAAGGCGGCGGCTCAAAGGAGAGGAAGGGGATATGAGGCGCTGGAGTGTAGCGGAAAGGATACAGAGATGGGACGTTGGGGACAAAAGCTGCGTAAGTCAGTTATTTCCTTGCGATCTCTCTTGCCAATCCGGTTCAATCCGTGATCGAGGAGAGGATGCGCAAGTTCATGCACAAGATCGCTCGTCCGGGGCGGCTTCGCGGAGAGAGTCGTATATAGAGCTGTATACAAAATAAATTAGGGTACCGAAATTTGATAGTGCCAATAGATAGTGGGACACAAGAAAGGAGCCTGATGATGACTGAGGACGAGAATACGGTCACGATTATCGTAAATGAATGGGAGAGGGGCGTCTCGTCAAGCATCCGACTCTATCGCTGCGTTGCCAATGCCAAGATAAACTGGCAAGACCACGATTAGGCAAAGAGGGACGCTATTTCGTCCACCGGAAAAGTGGGCAGTGGCATCAGGTGGCCGTCGCGGCGTAGCTGAAGCCCGAAGGAAGAGGGACGCACCGTGCCGATGCGGGCTGCGGCTATGTCGGCGTCGCGCAGGGCCGCGAGTATGGTGTCGGCGGAATCGGCCGCGCAGCCGATCAGTAGCGCACCCGAGGAAATCACGCCGAGGGGATCGAGCGCAAAGGCTGCGCAGAGACGCGCTGTGGCCGGATCGATGGGCAATGCGTGGTAGTCGATTTCCGCGCCCACAGCGGATGCGGTGGCCAGTTCCCACAGCCCCGTGGCGACCCCGCCTTCGGTCGGATCGTGCATGGCGGTGACTCGTCCGGCTTGGGTGGAGACTTGGGCATCGCGCACGACGCTGATGCCGGGGGTGTGGAGGAAGTCGGCGCAGGTGTCCAGAAAGGCGGGCGTACAACCAAGATCGCGCAGTTGCGCGCGTTTTTCGCGAGCGATGATAGCGGTGGCTTCAATGCCCAAGCCCTTGGTCAGGAGCAGGGCGTGGCCGGGCTGCAAACCCGAAGAGCGCACCAAGCGGTCGCGCGTGGTTTCCCCCAGCATTTGGCCTATGACTAGGGGACGGTCGAGTCCGTAGGTCACCTCTGTGTGGCCGCCGCAGACGGCGATGTCCAAGTCCTCGGCGGCTTGGTGGATGGAGCGGAAAATGGATTCCGCTAGCTCGGGTGTGGCGCGTTCTGTGGGGAGGAGGATGGTGCTGAGGAAGAAGCGGGGCGTCGCTCCCATAGCGGCAATGTCGTTGGCATTGACGTGGACCGCGTACCAGCCAATCTCGTCGCTGGCGAAAGTGATGGGGTCGGTCTTGGCCACTAGCAAGCGGTCGCCGCAGTCGATGACCGCCGCATCCTCGCCCACGGTCGGTGGCACGAGCAGGCGTTCGTGGCGGTGGGTATAGGCCGACAGCAGACGGCCTAATTCAGCGGGAGGCAGCTTGCCGGCTGGGTAAGTCTTCACGGGGCGTAGAAGCCGATGATGGCTTGGACGAGAGCGGGGATACTGCTTTCGTTGGGCTGCACGTGAACGGCAAACCCGAGTTGGCGCACAGCTTCAGCCGTGGTGGGGCCAATACAGGCGATGTGGGTGCGGGCGAATGCGGCCTCCGCGCGTTCTGGTCCTAGTACCTGCTGAAAATTGTGGACGCTGGAGGGGCTGGCGAAGACGATGAGGTCGAGTTTGTTCTCGGCTAGTGCGGAGGGGAGCTCGACTTGGTCCGGTAGGCGATTTACGTACGTCGTTAGGTGGTGAACTTGGGCACCGCGTGCGGCGAGCGTGTCGGCAAGTTCGGTGCGTCCAATGGAAGAGGCCGGCAAGAGGATTTCTTGGTCGGTCACATCGAATGCGGCAAAGGCACTGGCTAGCGCGGCCTGCGATTGGCGCGGAGGCACGAGGTCGGGAACTAAGCCCTGTTGGCGCAGCGCCGCGGCCGTAGCCAAGCCGACGGCCGCTATGCGCGTGTGGGCAAAGGTCCGGGCGTCGAGGCCGCGCTGGTAGAGCCGGTCGCAGAAAAAAGACACGCTGTTGGGACTGGTGAAGACGACCCAAGCAGCGTTCCCGAGCCGGTCTTGGGCCGTATCCACAGCCGTCCAGTCATCGGGCGGGCCGATGTGCAAAAGGGGCAGCGTTGATACAGCCGCTCCTTCGGCTTCGAGGCGCTGCTGGAGGGGGCCGGCCTGTTCGCGGCTGCGGGTGACGAGCAGGCGGCGGCCAAAAAGCGGTTTGCTCTCAAACCAATTGAGTTCTTGACGCAGTGCGACGACTGGGCCGACTGCGATGAGGGCTGGCGAGCGGATTTGCTGGGTAACGGCGCGGTCCGGCAGGTGTTGCAGATCGGCGACGACTGTGCGCTGGTCGGGCCAAGTACCCCATTCAATGGCTGCGGCCGGCGTCGAGGCTGGCCGACCCCGAGCGACGAGATGCTGGCATATACTGGCGAGCTTGCGGACGGCCATGAAGATGACGAGGGTGCCGTCAAAGGCCGCTAGCTGATCCCAGTCGATAGATGCGTCGGACTTAGCTGGATCCTCGTTGCCGGTGACTAGCAGGGCGGCCGAGGCGGTGCCGCGATGGGTCAGGGGAATGCCTGCATAGGCCAAGACGCCAGAGGCCGCGGAGACGCCAGAGACGATTTCAAAGGGGATGCCGGCTTGGCGCAGGTGCAGGGCCTCTTCGCCGCCGCGGCCGAAG
Source organism: Candidatus Latescibacterota bacterium (assembly GCA_965116455.1). Taxonomy (GTDB): domain Bacteria; phylum Latescibacterota; class UBA2968; order UBA8231; family UBA8231. The sequence goes on from OZ220690.1 coordinate 890,348, forward strand.
ATGAAGGGATCGCCGCCTTTGAGGCGGACGACGACATGGCCTTGACGGGCGCGATCAACGAGGAGTGCATGGATCTCGTCTTGAGAGGGGTTTTTGCGGCCGCCGCGTTTGCCGACCGCGATTTGCTCGCACGTGCTGGGTACTAGGTCGAGCAAGCGGCTGTCGAGGAGGTCGTCGTAGAGGACGACGTCGGCCTCGCGCAAATAGCGCAGGCCCTTGAGGGTTAGCAGGCCGGGGTCGCCGGGGCCGGCCCCGACGATATACACGGTGCCTGGAGTGGTGTATTCAGCGGACATCAGGAGACCTGTAAGAGATCGTCGGCACCTTGGGCGCGTAGGTCGTCTGCAAGGGATTCGGCTAGGGATTCGGCACAGGTGTGAGGAGCGCGCTGTTCGGCGCGCAGCAACCGGGTGCCTTCAGGATGGCCCACCAAGCCGTCGAGCGCGAGGAGGTCGCCCTCGATGCGGCCCCAAGTGCCGACGGGCGCGTGACACCCGGCGCGCAGGGTGTGCAGCAGATGGCGCTCGGCTTGCACCGAGGCTAGGGTTGGGTCGTGGTTGAGGGCTGCGACGGTGGTACGCGCGGGATGATCGGCGCGCATTTGCAGTCCTAAAGCGCCTTGGCCGGGCGCGGGCAGAACCTGATTCAGGGGCAGGTAGTAGCCGATGCGCTCCTGCCAGCCGAGGCGGTTGAGTCCGGCAACGGCCAAGACGACGGCATCGCACTCACCGCGCGTGGTCTTAGCGATGCGAGTATCTAGGTTGCCACGAATATCTAGAATGTTCAGATCGGGTCGCAGGGCCTTGAGTTGAGCGCGGCGGCGCAGGCTGCCCGTGCCCACTCGCGCACCATCCGGCAAATCGACTAGCGAGGATATGCCGGGGCCGACGAGGGCGTCGCGCACATCTTCGCGCTCGGGCGTGGCGACGAGGGCGAGGTCGGGGTGCATCTGGGTCGGTAGGTCTTTTAGGCTGTGGACCGCTAGGTCGATGTCATCGGCTAGCAGGGCGTTTTCGAGGGCTTTGGTAAAAACGCCCGCGCCTCCTAAGTTCCGCAACGAACCCGTCGTCGCGTCGCCAGTAGTGCGGATGGTTGAGATCTCAATGTCCAGCCCATCGTGCAGCGCTAGCAAGCGGTTGCGGACCTCGTGGGCTTGGACGAGGGCGAGTTGGCTGCCGCGGCTGCCGATAACGAGTTTCACGAAGTGTGGCCGTTGGGGTATATATAGGCAAGGGAAGATTCCCCCAGTGGAAATCTTCCCTTGCCCCGAGTACCCGCAGTTACAGTTGTTTACACGTCGTAGTAGAGTGCGAACTCATAGGGATGGGGCCGCAAGCGGATGGCATCGACCTCCTCGGTGCGCTTGTAGTCAATCCACGCGTCGATCAGGTCGTCGGAGAATACATCCCCCTGCAACAGAAAGTCCCGATCCTGCTCCAAGTGATCCAATGACGCCTCCAACGAACCGGCCGTCTGCGGCACCCCCGCCCGCTCCTCGGCCGACAGATCATACAGATTCTTGTCCAACGGCTCCCCCGGATCCAACTGACGCTCGATCCCGTCCAATCCCGCCATCAGCATCGCCGACAGCGCCAAGTAGATGTTGCACGACGGATCCGGACAGCGAAACTCCACCCGCTTGCTCTTGGGCGAAGGCGAATACATTGGAATGCGCACCGACGCACTGCGGTTGCGCTGTGAATAGGCCAAGTTCACCGGCGCTTCGTAGCCGGGCACCAGCCGCTTGTAGGAGTTGGTCGTCGGATTGGTAAACGCCAACAGCGCTGGCGCGTGGTGCAACAGCCCGCCGATGTAGTGCAGCGCCATCTGGCTCAGCCCCGCATAGCCACTGCCGGCAAACAACGGCGTATCGCCCTGCCACAGGCTCTGGTGGGTGTGCATGCCCGTGCCGTTGTCCTCAAACAGCGGCTTGGGCATGAACGTGGCCGTCTTGCCATGCCGATGCGCCACATTCTTGACGATGTATTTGTACAGCATCATCCGATCGCCGCAAATAAGCAGCGGACAAAAGCGAATGTCGATCTCGCCTTGGCCGGCGGTGCCCACCTCGTGGTGGTGAATCTCGGTGTCGATGCCGCAGGCGAGCATGGTCTGCACCATCTCGGTGCGGATGTCTTGCAGCGAGTCCGTCGGCGGCACGGGGAAGTAGCCGCCCTTGTAGTCGGGTTTGTAGCCTAAGTTGGGGCCTGCGTCTGAGCCGGAGTTCCAGCGGCCTTCCACCGAGTCGATCTCATAGAACCCCAGATGGGCTTGCTGGTCAAAGCGGATGTTGTCGAAGATGAAAAACTCCGCTTCCGGGCCGAAGTAGGCCGTGTCGGCCAGTTGGGTGCGCTGCAAGTAGGCTTGGGCGCGCTGGGCGACGCCGCGGGGATCGCGGGCATAGGGCTGGCGGGTGATGGGGTCTTCAATGGAGCAGACCAGCGACAGGGTGGGCACCTGGGTGAACGGATCCATGACGGCGGTGGTCGGATCGGGCAGGACGAGCATGTCGGATTCGTTGATTTCCTGCCAGCCGCGAATGGATGAGCCGTCGAAGCCGAGGCCTTCTTCGAATACGTCAGGTTCCAAGTCGGCGATGGGCATGGTAAAGTGCTGCCAGGTGCCGGGCAGATCGACGAACTTGAAATCGACCATCTGCGCGTTTTGGTTGCGTGCTAAGGCCAGCGCCGACGAGACCGCGCTAGGCCCGGACGACTTCGTTTTGGCTTTGGCTTTCGTTTTGGCTTTAGCTTTAGCTTTGGCTTTGGCCATGAGAATTCCTTTCTCGCGTCGAACAATGCTTTAGGGTGGTTGGAAAAAAACAAAGATTTAATAGTACAATCCTGTAAATTGGCTGTCAAGCAAGCTAGTAAGCGAGCCTTGACAAGCAATCGGCGGCTTTTATTATATCTCAGAACCTCGGTATTTATCTGGCGTTTATGCCGCTGAATATGCTTCCCGGCCATGGCCACTAGCCCACTGTCCAAACGCGAAATCCAAGTTCTTCTCGCCTTGGTTAAAGTCCACGTTGCCCTCGGTGTTCCGGTTGGCTCACAGACGTTGAACGAGCGCGAGAATCTGGGCGTTAGTCCGGCTACCATACGCAACACCTTGGCCTCTCTAGAGGAAAAAGGCTACATCTCCCAGCCCCATGTCTCGGCAGGCCGCATTCCCTCTGAAAAGGGATACCGATTCTACGTACAGCGCTGCATGGAGACGGCAGACGTTGGCTTGGACGAGGCTGAGATCACCCTGCGGCAGCAGCTAGAGGCCGCACAACAGGAGGGTGACTACGAGGAGATTCTGCATCAACTGGCGAGAACTATCGGCGATTTGTCGAATCAACTCGGGTTGGTTTTGGCACCGCGCTTTAATCAGGGCATCTTTCACAAGCTAGAGCTTTGGCGCTTGGAGGAGCGTCGCCTGTTGCTCATCATCTCGATGCGTGGAGGACTGACAAAGAGCCTGATGGTCGAAGTAAATTGCGCGGTGATGCAGCGCGATTTAGAGGCACTGAGCCGACTTTTTAACGAGCGCTTGCACGGGTTGACAATGGCCGAGATCCAACATGCGGTCGAGGAGCGAATGGTCGAGTTGGGGCCAGTCCCGTGGCCGGTTGTGGAAGCCGTTGTGCGGCAGATCGAAGGCTTGGCTACTACGCGCGGTGCCGACCTCCACGTCTCGGGGACCCGCAATCTCTGCCTCAAGCCCGAATTTGACGATCCGAGCGAAGTGGCCGATTTGATCGATTTGGTGGAGAAAAAGGACCTCCTCGCCCAGCTTATGAGCGAGCGGCAAGGCGTGGTCATCACCATTGGTTCCGAACACCGGCCGGAGGCTATGGGGCGGTGCAGCATGGTGACGGCCAGCTACGAGGTCGCCGGGGCCAAAGGTGCGGTCGGCGTAATTGGCCCGACGCGCATGCCCTATAGGCCCTTGGTGAACTTGGTCAATTGCGCGGCCTCCCGAGCGGCGAATCTGATCTGCTGACGAGTCTTTGTCCCAATCTAATTCACACAGGTAAGAGTAAGGAGCGTCGATGAGTGAGCGCGAAACTCAGGACCGCGTCGCAATGGACGACGAGGCGAGCACGAAGGGTGCCGTCGAGTCACAGGAAGAAGTGGCAGAGCCATGCGAAGCGGCGGTAGAATCACAGGAAGAAGCAGTAGCGACGGAGTCGCAAGAAGAAGCAGCGGAGCCGGAGGCCGATGGACTAGCTGAGCTCGAAGCAGTTCGTGCCGAGGCTGCGGCTAATTACGACCGCTATGTGCGGGCGGTGGCCGAGTTGGATAACTATCGCAAACGCACGGTGCGGATGCGCGCGGAAACGCGGGATGAGACCTTGCGCGATGTCTTGTTACAAGTCGCGCCCGTATTGGACAACTTGCGTCGCGCCCTTCGTCAGGAGACCCAAGAAGCCGAGTCGCTCAAGCAGGGCGTCGAGTTGATCTGCGGCCAATTCAACGATGTTCTCAAAGGCTATGGGCTAGCCGAAATCGAGGCGGTGGGACAGCCTTTTGACCCCGAAGTCCACGAGGCCCTAGCCGAAGTCCCGGACGACGAGCATGTCCCCGGCACGGTCATCGAGGAGATGGAGAAGGGCTACAAACTTAACGACAAGGTGGTCCGTTACGCGCGCGTCGTCGTCAGCAAGGCGAGCGAAGAGAGCTGAGGAAGCGAATGTCCAAAAGGGACTACTACGAAGTACTGGGCCTCGAGCGGGACGCGAGCGACAGCGCGATCAAGGGGGCCTACCGCAAGAAGGCGCTAAAGTACCATCCAGATCGCAATCCCGGAGACGCCGCGGCTGAGGAGCAATTCAAGGAGGCATCCGAAGCATACGAGGTGCTTTCGGATCCAGAAAAGAAGGCCGCGTACGATCGCTATGGTCACGCTGGCATTGAGGGCAATTTTGGCAGCGGTGGCTTTCAGTGGTCGGATTTTACGCACGCTGGCGATTTTCAAGACATTTTCGGCGATATTTTTGAAAGCTTTTTCGGCGGCGGTCGGCGGTCGCGAGGGTCGGTGAAGCCAAAAGGCCGCGACTTGAAGATCAAAGTGGCCTTGACCCTAGAGGAGATCGCCACAGGAGTGGAAAAGAACATCGCGCTGACACGCTTGCAGCGTTGCAAAAGCTGCGAAGGGACCGGCGCGGCCAGTGAAGCGGGCCGCAAGACCTGCGGCACTTGCGGCGGACGAGGTCAAGTGCAACAGATGGCGCGCACTATCTTCGGGCAGTCGATGACCGTAGTGACGTGTCCGACTTGCGAAGGGGAGGGCCACATTGTGTCCAATCCCTGTCCAGAGTGTCGAGGCGAGGGGCGCGAGCGCGGCCAAACGACTTTGACGGTGCGCATTCCCGCTGGTGTCCAAGAGGGCAACTACATTCCATTGCGCGGCCAAGGCGAAGTTGGGCCGCGCGGTGGGGCGGCCGGGGATTGCTTGGTCTTTATAGAGGAAAAAGACCACGACTATTTCATCCGCGATGGCAATCACGTGATCTACCAATTGCCCTTGGGTTTTGGCCAGGCCGCACTAGGTACGGAGGTAGAAGTCCCGACCTTGTCCGGCAAGGCCATGTTGAAGGTCCCCGCTGGCACCCAATCTGGGCGCGTCTTCCGCATGGGGGGCCGGGGAATCCCGGACGTCAACGGCCGCGGTGTCGGCGATCAGCTAGTCGAGGTCGTCTTGTGGACTCCCGAGGGCCTCAGCCGACGAGAGCGCGAACTTTTCACCGAGCTAGCCGAACTCGAAAAAGAGCGCGTCGCCAAAGAGGGCGAAAGCTTCTTCGCCAAAATGCGCAAGGCCTTCCATTCCTAAGGAATAGGTACCCTTGTCCATTCCCCAAACCAGTCCCTTAGCCCAAGTGCGCCATACCGTCGCCATTGCCAGCGCCAAGGGCGGCGTGGGCAAATCGACTGTAAGTATCAACTTGGCCGTGAGTCTGGCGGCCCAAGGCGCTCGCGTCGGCCTGCTCGACGCCGACATCTACGGGCCGAGCATTCCCTTGATGATGGGTATCAGGCAGCAGCCGGCAACCGGGATGCAAGGCACTATGCGTCCGGTGTACAAGGCCGGGGTTGCCCTGATGTCGATTGGTTTTATCGCCGGCGAGGATGCGCCCGTAGTCTGGCGGGGGCCGCTGTTGGCCCGGGCGTTGCAGCAGTTTTTGAACCAAGTAGAGTGGGGGACGCTCGATTATTTGTTGATTGATCTGCCGCCCGGCACTGGAGATGTACCACTGACCTTGAGTCAGGCCGTAGTCCTGTCTGGTGCCTTGATCGTGACCACTCCGCAGAGCGTGGCGCTGGAGGATGTGGAGCGTGGTATTGCCATGTTTTCCAAGGTCGAGGTGGATATCCTCGGGATCGTCGAAAACATGAGCTATTATCTGTGCAGCCAATGCGGCCAGCGCCACGAGATCTTCGGGTGCGGTGGAGGGCGCGAGACCGCGGAACGGTTGGGGTTGACCTTCTTGGGTGCGCTGCCCCTCTCGGCTGCAATCCGTCAAAGCGGGGATGAAGGACGGGCCGAACCAGACCCCCTTTTCGCCACAATCGGCGAGGGATTAGTTGCCGAGTTGCGGCGCTTAGAGACTAGTGAATAAGCGGGCTTGGCACTGCTTGCGGCTAGAGGTGCCTGCGGCTTGCGCCGAGGACGTGAGCGCGTGGGCGTATGAGCTAGGTAGCTGCGGCCTGCAGGCCGAGGAAGCAGGGGAGCGAACTCGGTTGAGCGCGTACTTTGCGGCTGAGCCGATGTGCGATTTGGCTGGGGTGCGGCGCGAGCTAACGCATAGGCTCGCCGCGCTCGGCTTGGCGTCGCCGATAGGCACCGAATGCGTAGAGGAACAGGATTGGGAGGCCGAGTGGCGGCGGTTTTTTGCGCCGGTGTGGGCCACCGAGCGAATCGTCGTCCACCCTTCGTGGATCCCCGTCGAGATGGCCGAGGGCCAAATCGCCGTGCGCATAGACCCCAAAATGGCCTTTGGCACGGGAGCGCACGAATCGACCCAGCTTTGCTTGCAGGCGCTGGAAAGCTATTTGCGTCCCGGGGCGCGCTGTCTGGACTTGGGGACGGGCAGCGGCATTCTCAGCATTGCCGCTGCGCTGCTGGGGGCAGGGCCAGTGCTCGCCGTGGATATCGACGAGAAGGCCGTGGCCAATGCACAGGAAAACTTGGCACACAACCGCATCGACTCAGAGCAGGTCGAGGTACGGCTGGGAGGGGTGGAGGCAGTCGTGGAAAGGTCCTTTGACTTGGTCTTGGCCAACATCCAAAGCCACGTGCTACGGCCCCTGTTGACCTCTTTGCGCGGCTTGTTGGCAGCGGATGGACGGATTGCGTTTTCGGGTTTGCTGGCGCGGGAAGAAGCGGCATTTTGCCGCTGGGTCACAGAGGCTAAATTGGAGGTCGATACAATTTTGGCAAAAGAGGCGTGGATCTGCGTGGTAGCGCGAAACAGTGGAGGTCAATTTGACTAGCATCCTAGTCCTACACGGACCCAATCTCAACCTGCTGGGAACGCGCGAGCCCGAGGTATATGGTCGGGAGACCTTGGCCGCAATCGACGCGTTGATCGCCGACCACGCGCAGCGGCTCGGGGTGCAGGTGCGCTGCTACCAATCCAATTGCGAAGGCGCGCTAATCGACGCCCTGCACCAAGCCCAAGAGCAGGGCCTGCTGTTCAATCCGGGGGCCTTTACCCACTATAGCCTTGCCCTGCGCGATGCTGTGGCGGCCAAGGGATTGCCGACCGTCGAGGTGCATCTGTCCAATGTCCACGCCCGGGAAGCGTTTCGCCAACACTCGGTCATCGCGCCCGTCTGTCTCGGGCAAATCGCCGGATTTGGCAGTTTTAGCTACGTGCTTGGGCTAGAGGCTTTGGTGCATCACCTGAGGGGTGCTGCGGAAGGCGCTCAGAAAGAATAGACGTAGGATACGCCGACGCGCGGCTCGCCGTCGCGGAAACTGAGTTCGGGAAAAACGCGGCGGGTGCTCTTGCGCGGGATTAGGGACACCCCGAAGCTACCGGCGGCGAGAACGGCTGTGGACCAACCGTAGAGGCGAGCGCGATCGGCTTTGTCGTCGAGCTTTTGGGCGCGGGAAAGCTGGCCGTGTTCGCGGTTGAGGGCCGCTTCGGCTTCGTTGTCGGAAGCCCGGTCGAATTGCAGCCAAGAGAGCAAGCCGAAGGCGAGGGCTCCCCCTAGAAAACTGATGTAGGGGAACTCGGTCACCGAGATCGTGTGGGCACCCCCGCCCAGCGATTCGAGGGTGATAATTTTGTCGATCTCGGTCTTGTCGAAAGTGAAGATCTTGTCGTTGACGCGCATGATGACCAGATCTTGGGCCTTTTCGATTAGATTGCCTTCCACCAAGCTGCCATCGGCCAGATAGAGCCGGGTGTCTGCCCCAGTGATAGGTGCCGATTCCGTCTCGGCGAGGGCCATGACGGGTTGCAAAACGAGGCACAAGCAGGCAACTAACGCCGTGTAGCGCTTCATGTTAAGGCTCCTCTTGGTAGCTTTTCGCAAATATACTAGGTCAATACCTAATGTCAATAGATGAGACGCCTGCCAGCACGAGCCGTTCCTGCCAACGGGACGCCGCGACCGAACTCTCTGGAATGACGATTGCCCAGATACGCGCGCAGGTGGCGGAGTGGAAAAGCGGCGATCCGGGCTGGGCCTTGCTCGAAAAAGATCGCCGCGTCGGCGTCCGGCGCTTGGTAGTCGAGCGGCGGCGGCGCGATGCGCGGGAGCAGGCAGAGTCCCAGCGGCGCGAGCGACTCCTGCACTTTGAACAGCAGCTCTGGTCACAAGGGGTACGCCGAGTAGCTGGCGTCGATGAGGCTGGGCGCGGCTGCTTGGCGGGGCCTGTGGTAGCCGCCGCGGTCGTCTTGTCGCCGGACTGTGTCATTGCCAAGATCGACGATTCCAAGAAGCTGTCGCGGACCCAGCGCGAATCTCTGTACGAGGAGATCGCGGACAAGGCCCTGTCTGTGGGAATAGGGCAGGTTGAGGCCGCGGAGATCGACAGGTTGAATATCCTGCAGGCCTCGCTCAAGGCCATGCGTTTGGCATTGGAGAAGTTGTCCACCCCGCCCGACCGGGTGCTGATCGACGGACACCTGCCGGCGCGCAGTCCCTATCCCGAACAAGCCATTATTGACGGAGACGCCCGCTCGCTGTCGATTGCCGCGGCCTCAATCGTGGCCAAAGTACACCGGGACCGCCTGATGTGCGAATGCGACATCCGCTATCCCGAATACGGGTTTGCCGCGCACAAAGGCTACGGCAGTGCCGCGCACTTAGCCGCGCTTGACGCCCATGGCCCTTGCCCGCTGCACCGCCGCAGTTTTGGCCCGGTAGCTGCACGAATCGCCGAGCCGCGCTCGGAGCTTTTTCTTTCTTTTGAAGAGGGCATATACGACTGCGCCAACCTCACCGAGCTTGAGAGGTTGGGACAGTTAGTCAAAGAGGCCGCCGACGAGTTGACGGCTGAAGAGATAGCAGCTCTAAGAGGGGCCTATCGGGAGCAGCGCGATAGGTTGGGGGACATCGGGCGGCGGGGCGAAGCGGTGGCCGCGGCCTATCTGGAAGAACGAGACTACCAGATCCGGGCGCGCCGCTATCGCGCTGCTGGCGGCGAGATCGACTTGGTGGCCGAAGAGCGGGGTGAGTTGGTCTTTGTCGAGGTAAAGGCCAGCCAGCGCGCGTCCCGCCCCGAACAACGGGTGAATCGCGCCAAGCGGCAGCGTCTGACGCGGGCTGCCCAGCACTATATCCAATACTGCGCCGGGGCCGATACGGTCTGCCGCTTCGACGTGATCGCCGTGTGGTTACACGCGGCCGGCGCGAAAATTGAGCATTGGCCGGACGCGTTTAAGGTCCTCGACTAAGCGGCCAACTCACTATAGACGATCTGGCCGCCGACGATGGTGGCCACGGCCTTGCCCTTTAGGCGGTAACCGGCAAAGGGAGTGTTCCGCGATTTGGAGCGCAAGTGCTCGGGGACTACCTCCCATTCGCGCGTTAGATCGAGCAGAGTTAGATCCCCAGGCATCCCCGGGGTGAGCGCACCCCCGGGCAGGCGCAGGATGCGCGCCGGGTGGCAGGTCCAGCACGCGATGGCTTCGTGCAGGGGCAAAACGCGATCTACCAAATGGGTCAAGGTGAGGCCGACGGCCGTCTCTAGGCCGACAATGCCCATGGGAGCTTGGGTTAGGGGTTGGGCTTTTTCCGCAGCCGTATGCGGAGCATGGTCGGTCGCAATGACTTCTATAGTGCCATCGGCGAGCCCTGCGAGCATAGCCTCGACATCGGCGGCCTCGCGCAGCGGAGGGCTCATCTTGGCGGCCGTGCCTTGGTGCTCGACCTCGCGGTCGGTAAGTACAAAGTGATGGGGTAGCACTTCGCAGGTAACGGGTAGGCCGTCGGCCTTGGCGCGCCGGACCAATTGCGCGGTGCCGGCCGTGCTGATGTGGGCGATGTGCAAAGGACCGCCGGTCTGGCGGACGAGTTCTATATCGCGGGCCACCATTTCCTCCTCACCGGCGGCTGGCATTCCCTTGACACCGAGGCGCGCGGCTACTTTTCCTGCGTGCATACAGCCGCCGGCCGTAAGCGACTTGACCTCTTCGTGCGGGAAGATGGGCCGGTCGAGGTCGCGAGCGATTTCGAGGGCGCGACGCATCAAAGCCTCGTCTTCGACAGGGTCGCCGTCGTCGGAAAAGGCCACCGCGCCTAACTCAGCCAATTCCGCGAGGGGGGCGAGCGCACCGCGTCCTTGGCGACCCACGGTCACGCAGGCGATTGGATAGTAGCGCACGCTAGCCGTCTGCGCTCGCTCCAGCGCTAGTTGCAAATGGTCGCTGCTGTCTGGGGGAGGGTTGGTATTGGGCATGGCGGCTACTGCGCAGATGCCGCCGGCTGCTGCTGCTGCGGTGCCGCTCTGAATCGTTTCCTTGTGTTCGTAACCCGGTTCGCGGAGATGGGTATGGATGTCAATAAAACCCGGGGCGACGACCAAGCCGGTGGCCGTCAGAACGGGTACGCTTGGAGGTGCCGGGAGGCTCGGGGCCGACTGGATTATTTTTCCTTGGCGGATGAGGGTATCCCCTATGACATCGGTGCCATTGGCTGGGTCGATGAGGCGTCCTTGGCGGACGAGTAAGTCGGCAGAAAATTTAGACATGGGAGAGGGAGACAAGTGGGGCGAGCCAGTCGATGGTTTCTTCTAGGGTCAACGGATCGCCGGTGAGGGCTAGGCCTTGTTGTCTCAGGCGGCGGGCCAACCGTACGGACATCGGGGGCACAAGCCCGCTGATAGACTCAAACTTGGGATGGGCGAGCACGGCGCGGGCCAGCCCTTGTAGTTCGATGCGGCCTTGGCGCAGAACCACTACGTGGGTGGCTAGGCGGCCGACTAACTCCATATCGTGGCTGATCAGCACGAGGGTGCGGCCTTGGTTGCTTAGCTCGGCGAAGAGTTGGCACAAGCTAGTTGTAGTCTGGGGATCGAGACCGGCGGTCGGTTCGTCGAGCACTAAGACCTCTGGGTCCATGGCGAGGACGCCGGCGAGCGCGACGCGACGCCTTTCGCCCCCACTCAACGAGAGGGGTTGGCGCGGCCCGAATTCTTCCAGCGGCATACCTACCATGGCGAGGGCGCGAGCCACGAGGCAATCGACGCGCTCGGGAGCAAAGCCGAGATTGCGCGGGCCAAAGGCTACATCCTCGGCCACGGATTCGGCGAAGAGCTGGATTTCGGGAAATTGGAAGGCCAAGCCAACGCGCTGGCGCACGCGAGCCGGGGGCTGGGAGCCGATGTCGCAGCCATCGAGGAGCACGCGACCGCGCGAGGGGTTGAGCAGGGCGTTGAAGTGCTGGGCGAGGGTGGTTTTGCCCGCGCCGTTGGTGCCCACGAGAGCCAAGACGGAGCCGGTGGGGATTTCTACGTCAATGTCGCAAATGCCGCAACGCTGGGTAGGCAGATGCTCGTCGTAGAGATGTGTCAGTTCTTTGGCCGCTAGTTTGCTCGGGGTTGGCGATGGCGGAGAAGGGGGAGTCCAAGGCGCTAGGAGCGTCTGGGGTCTTAGCGCAGCCAATGCGTCGGACAAGGCGTTTAGCTCCAAGAGGGTCTCGCCCAGTGACAAGTGAGCGGCAAGGGCACTTGCGAAGGGGAGGTCGAGACCGAGGGCGCGGAGCTTAGACGAGTCGGCAAAGAGGGCAGAAGGAGGGCTGTCCGCATGGACTCGACCCGCGTGGAGGACGATGACGCGGTCGGCGCGAGCGGCTTCTTCTGGAGACTGGGTGATGAGTATTGTCGCGATGCCGTATGCGGTGCGCAGCCACTGGAGCAACTCGGCCACTTGCTGTCTTTCGCCGGGGTCGAGCAGGGCCGTCGATTCGTCTAGAACGAGATAGCGCGGTCGCATCGCCACTACTGCGGCAATGGCCACGCGCTGCTTCTCTCCGCCGGAGAGCTTGTGCGGCGGAGAGCGGCGGTAGGCTTCAAGGCTGAAAGCAGCGAGTGTTTCTTCGACGCGGCAGTGAATTTCATCGCTGACTAGGGCTAGGTTTTCCAAGCCAAAGGCCAATTCGTCGGCGACCGTGGTGGCGACTAGCTGATCGTCCGGGTTTTGCAAGACCATGCCAACTAGCTGGCGGATGGAGCGGAACTGGGTCGGGTCGCTGGCGTCCATGCCATCGACGAGAACTCGGCCCTCTTGGGGCTGTTGCAGTCCGTTTAGGCAGCGAGCGAGGGTGGTTTTGCCCGAACCGTTGGCGCCGATGAGGGCAATGTCTTCTCTAGGACTAATGTGGAGGTCGATGGCCTGTAAGGCGGCTAGGCCCCCGCGATAGCTAAGGCTGAGTTTTTCGACGCGGATCATAGGGCGGCAGCATACGGCAAAAGAATTTTGCCGTCAAGGCGTCAAGTTGACAGCTAGAGAGGGAGATTGTTTATTCAAACTCAAGGAGTTACGAAAATTAGGAGCGTTGCCAATTGCGTGCGCTCGCAACGCGCTTTTTGGCGAGGATATGATCTTATGAGCAAGGTACTGTGCAGGTGGGTTTGGGTATTCGCCGTTGGGATCGTGGGATGCAGCGAATCGGAGGAAGAGCTACGGATCGTAGGCCCCGATCTGCCCGAGGGGCCGGGCCGCGCCTATACCATTTCGACCGTTCGCTTCCCGTCCAACGACGGCGTCGAGGTGAGCGCGCTTTTTGGCACGCCGGGGGCCGACAGTCTGCCGGTGGTGATCCTCCTACACGATCTGGGTGGGAACAAATCCGACTGGTTGAGCGCCACCGACACGTACGTGGCCTTACTCGAACGCGGATATGCCGTCTTGGCCATCGACATGCGCGGGCACGGCGACACCCCGCTGCCCGATGACCGACAGGTCTTGGAATTGATCGATCTGGAATTGAGCTTTCTCGATGTCCACGCTGCGCTAATCTGGCTGCAGAGTCAGGATAAAGTCGACGTCAGCCGCATCGCGGTAGTGGGTAGTGGCTCGGGGGGGAATGTGGCCTACGTGAGTTCGGGCATTTTTCCCGAGCAAATAAAGACCGGTGTTTCCCTTTCGCCTGGGCTATGGGGCTCCACTTCGCTAGAACCGTTAGTCATCGGAGCCGGCCTCGAATCGTTTGACCCGCGGTCGATGCTCTTTATGGTGGGCGATCAGGACCAAATTCAGGCCGGGGATACTATTCTCAGCTATGTCGATTTCGCTCGTAGTCTAGAGGCGCTGACGGCCGAGCCAAAGGATTTACACGTTGTTGAAGGCTCGGCTGATCACGGCTTTGCATTGCTTGACCGTGATGCCGAGGCGCAGGATCGGTTCTTCCGCTGGTTGGAGAAAAACCTCTAGATAGCATTCCACCTGCGGTGCCCAGCGCATGGACTCGCCTCCGGCCATTGCCGTCGTCATTCCCGCCTGCGACGAAGAAGAAGCCATCGGCAAGGTGCTGCAAGACATACCGGACATCGCACAGCAGGTTATCGTCGTCGATAATGGCTCGGCCGACTGCACCGCCGAGGTGGCCTGCTGCTTGGGTGCCTGCGTTGTCGTCGAGCCGCGCCGCGGCTATGGTCAAGCCTGCCTAGCTGGCATGGCCCATCTCGATAGTCCGGATATCGTCGTCTTCCTCGACGGCGACTACAGCGATTACCCCGAGGATATGTCAGCGTTAGTAAGTCCGATCGTCGCAGACTGCGCCGATATGGTTATTGGCTCAAGGGTTTTGGGTCAGCGAGAAAAAGGGGCTCTCTTGCCCCAGGCTCGGTTCGGCAACTGGTTGGCCACCTTCTTAATTCGCCTGTTGTTCGGCGTCACTTTTACGGATTTAGGGCCTTTCCGCGCATTGCGCTACGACGCGCTCATACGGCTAGAGATGCAGGATTGCAACTTTGGTTGGACCGCAGAGATGCAGGTCAAAGCCGCTCGGCTGGGCCTGCGCACAGCCGAAGTGCCCGTGCGCTATCGCCGCCGCATCGGCACCTCCAAGATCACTGGCACGCTCGGTGGCACGCTGCGGGCTGGATACAAAATTCTCTGGACCATTTTCCGCTATGCGCAGTGGCGTCCTACGCGGTCTCGGGGATAGGTTGGCACCGCGCAATGCAATTGGTGGACTACGATTTTGACCTGCCCGATGCTCTGATCGCCCAACGCCCGCTGCCTGAGAGAGACCAAGCGCGTCTGTTGGTTTTGAACCGGGCGGATGGCTCATTGCAGCACCGGCACTTTGGGGCCATCGTCGATCAGCTTGCGCCCGGCGACGCCCTAGTATTGAATCAAACACAGGTTGTGCCGGCTCGGCTCCGGGGCTGTAAGTCCGCTACCGGAGGGCGGGTTGAGTTGCTGCTGCTCAGACCGCTAACTGCGGGCGATTGGCTGGCTATGGGGCGGCCTGGGCGGGGTTTAAAACCAAAGACGCGGTTGGAGTTTGGCGATGGAGCGGTGGAAGCGCACATCGTCGAGCAGCTTGCGCCGGGGCGGTTTCGCGTGCGCTTCGCCGTCGAGGACGTGCTGGCGCGTCTGGAAGAGATCGGGGAAATACCGCTGCCTCCCTATATTCGGCGTCTGCCCGAGGCTGAGGACCGAGAGCGCTATCAGACTGTTTATGCGGCGCGCCCAGGAGCCGTTGCCGCGCCCACGGCTGGCCTGCACTTTACCCCTCAGTTAATCGCTGAGATTGCTGCCAAGGGTGTGGCTGTCTTAAAGGTACTCTTGCACGTGGGGCCAGGCACGTTCGAGCCGGTGCGCTGCGCTGACCCACGCCAGCATGTACTCGAGTCTGAATACTGCGAAATCGACGAATCGGTAGCGGCTGCGCTCAGGCATTGTCGCGCGGCCGGTGGCCGCATCGTCGCCGTCGGTACTACTGTGGTGCGGACCTTGGAGTCGAGCGTCGATGCCGAGGGCAATGTGTGTGCCTGTGGGGGATTGGCCGATGCGTTTATCTATCCACCCTACGCATTCAAAGCGGTCGATATGTTGGTGACGAACTTTCACTTGCCGCGCTCGAGTCTGTTGTTGCTCGTGGCGGCGTTCGTCGGGCGAGAACGGCTTTTGGCCGCCTACCGCGAGGCCATAGAGCGAGGCTATCGCTTTTATAGTTATGGCGATGCCATGATGATCGTGTGACGCTGTGGAACGCATAACCGCCATTGTTCCGGCCGCCGGCCGGGGGCAGCGCATGGGAACAGAGCGGCCCAAGCAGTACCTCCCGTTAGGGGGCCGACCCGTACTCTGGCACGTACTCGCGCGTCTCGAAGCTAGCCCGGTGGTGACCGATATCGTCTTGGTCGTGCGGCGCGAGGACATGGGCTATTGTCGCCGCCACTTGAGCACGAGCGGAGGTTTTGCCAAAGTCTCCGCTCTCGTGCCCGGGGGGGCTGAGCGCAGTGAATCTGTGTATAAGGGGCTACAGGAGACCCGCGCCGATATGGTCTTGGTACACGACGCCGTGCGACCGTTTATTTCGGAGGAACTGCTGGAGCGGGTGGTTGCCGCCACCCGCGAGCACGGTGCGGCGCTGCCCGCTTTGCCGGTGGTAGAGACGATCAAGGAAGTGGTGGACGATCGGGTCGTTGGCACGCCGCGCCGCGAGCGGCTGTGGCAGGCGCAGACCCCGCAGGGCTTTGACCGCGAGTTGCTCTTGAGGGCATACCACGCGGCCGGAATCGATGCGATGGCCACGGACGACGCCGCGCTAGTCGAGCGGCTGGGCCACGCGGTATGCGTCGTGCCCGGCGAAGCCGACAACCGCAAGCTCACCATGCCCGAGGATCTGGCCTGGGCTGAGTGGCGAGTATGCGCAAGGGAAGAGGTGCCTACTATGGGTTTGCGCATAGGACAGGGCTACGACGTGCATCGCTTGGAGGAAGGACGGCCCCTAATTTTGGGTGGGGTCGTCGTGCCCTTTGCCCGGGGATTGGCGGGCCACTCGGACGCGGATGTGCTGACGCATGCTATAGTCGACGCGCTCTTGGGTGCTTTGGCGGCTGGGGATATCGGTCAGCTCTTTCCCGACTCGGATGCGCAGTACAAGGATATATCGAGCTTGGTGCTGCTCGAGCAGGTCGGCACCCTGATAGCGGAACGAGGGGCGCGGGTCCTGCACATCGACGCCGTCGTCGCGGCCCAGCAGCCCAAGCTAGCGCCGCACATAGCAGCGATGCGCCAAACGCTAGCTGCGACTTTGGGCCTAGAGGTGGAGCAGGTTTCGCTCAAGGCCACGACGACCGAGCGCTTGGGGTTCGTCGGGCGCGAGGAAGGTATGGAGGCCCAAGCCGTGGCCCTTTTGGAGCTCTAAAGCATGGCGGCCTATTTGGATTCCCTGCTCGCGGCTCTGTCGGATGTCGATCCGCTGTGGGCGTATGGCATCTTGTTGCTTAGTGCCTTTTTAGAAAATATCGTGCCGCCCATACCGGGCGATACGGTGGTGGTGTTTAGCGCCTATTTGGTGGGGCGCGGCCTCTTGGATATAGGGCCGGTTTTTCTCGCTACTTGTGTTGGAGGTACGGCTGGCTTCTTAGCCATGTACTATTTGGGCTATAGCCGGGGTCGCGCCTTTTTCGCCGGCCGTCGGGGCACGGCGAAGCTGGCCCAAGCCGAGCGATGGCTCAGTCGCTACGGCGTCGCGCTCATTTTAGGCAACCGATTTTTGAGCGGCATCCGGTCGGTCATTGCCATCGGTGCTGGTATAGGCCGCATGCCTTGGCCTACCGTCGTGCTATGCGGCGCGATCGGCATGGCGGTTTGGAACGGATTGCTGCTCTACGCCGGAGTCTTGGTGGGCGAGAACTGGGAGCAGGTTACTGAACTGCTCGCGCAATACAATAGATTGTTGGTGGGGATATTGTGTTTGGTGGGGGCGGTGCTACTCTGGCGTTGGTGGCGCAAGCGGCGGGTGGCCTCACCTTGACAAGCAAGGATAGAGGACTTAGCTTAAATAATTTCTATATTAATCTGAGAAAAGACGATGAACGATATTACTTATGCCCCTAAAGCGGGCGAAATCAAGCGACAGTGGTTTGTGGTGGATGCCACTGACAAGGTACTAGGGCGGCTAGCTTCGGAAATCGCCCGAGTGCTGCGCGGCAAGGGCAAGCCCGAATATGCTCCGCATGCCGATGTGGGCGACCACGTCATCGTGATTAATGCCGACAAGGTGCGAGTCACGGGCGACAAGGCCGAAAAGAAGGTCTATTATCGCCATACCGGCTATCCGGGTGGCTTGCGGGTTACGCCCTATCGCCGCATGGCCGAGCGGTATCCCGATCGGATCATCCGCAAAGCCGTGCGGGGCATGCTGCCTCACACCAAGCTGGGCCGGATGCAGCTAAAGAAGCTCCGCGTCTATGCCGGCGGCGAACACCGGCACAACGCGCAAAACCCCCAGCCTCTCGAACTTTAAGCCAAAGGCAACACGCCCATGCCCGCAGAAAACTACGAAGCGACTGGCCGCAGAAAGACCTCGGTAGCCCGAGTGCGCCTGAAACTCGGCGATGGCAGTATTTACATGAATGGTCGCGCGATCAGCGAGTATCTGCGCCGGGATTCTTTGGAGATGATCCTCGTGCAGCCTCTGGATTTGACCGAGACTCGGCACACTTTCGACATCCACATTTCTACTCGCGGCGGTGGCCTACGCGGTCAGGCCGGTGCCGCGAGTTTGGGTATTGCCCGCGCCTTGGTGCAGTACGACCCGCAAAAGCGGGAAGTGTTGAAGAAAGGCGGCTTTCTGACGCGCGATGCCCGCGAGAAAGAGCGCAAAAAGTACGGATTGGCCGGCGCGCGCAAGCGTTTCCAATTCTCCAAGCGCTAGTCCTATTCCAATACACACGCTTCCCGATGCACGGCAGAGAGTGTCCCGTGGGCGTCCGGCGTCCGCGGGGCTTCTGTGTGTAGATGAAGGAGGCGGAGGCCCAACTACCATTTAGGAGTGATCATGGCTGACTTCACCATCCGCGATTTGCTGGAAGCAGGGACCCACTTCGGGCATCAGACCCGGCGTTGGAATCCCAAAATGCGGCCCTACATCTTCACCGAGCGCAACGGCATCCACATCATCGATTTGCAAAAAACGGTCGGCAAGGTCGAAGCCGCTTGCGAGGCCGTGCGCCAGACAGTGCGCGCCGGGCGCGCTGTGCTCTTTGTCGGCACGAAGAAGCAGGCCGCTGATCTCGTGCGTCAGGAGGCCGAGCGCTGCGGCATGTTTCACGTTACCGAGCGCTGGCTCGGCGGGATGGTGACCAATTGGCAGACCATCCGCCAGAGCATCCGGCACCTAGAGCATCTCGACCGCATCTCAACCGACGGCACCTACGAGAACCTAAAGAAAAAGGAAGTCCTGCTGCTCGAAAAAGCGCGCGCGAGGCTCCAGCGGACCTTGGCTGGCATTCGCAACATGGGTGGCCTGCCCGGTTTGGTCTTTATCATAGACATCAAGAAGGAGCATATTGCAGTGCGCGAGGCGGCCAAGCTGGGTATTCCCTCCGTGGCCATCGTCGATACCAACTGCGATCCCGACTTAGTGACCTATCCGATCCCCGGCAATGACGACGCCATCCGCTCGATTGCCCTCATCACGCGCCTCATCGCCGATTCGGTGATTGAGGGCAGGGCCGAGGCCGAGGCCGAGAAAGCAGCCCGCGACGACAAGCAAGAGGCCGAAGAGGCCGTAGAGACCGCAGAAGCCGAAAAGGTCCCGGCGGACGTAGCCGAGACCACCGCGTAGCCAGACTACTACTTTTGAAAGTAAACCACGATGACTCAGATTACCGCACAAAGCGTACGAATGCTCCGGCAGAAGACAGGCTTGGGTATGATGGATTGCAAGAAAGCCCTGCAAGAGACCGGCGGCGACAGTGAAAAAGCCATTGAGTACTTGCGCAAGCAGGGCCTGTCCGCCGTGGAGAAGCGAGCTGGTCGCGACGCCAGCGAGGGATTGATCCAAGCGTATATTCACCAGGGCAGCCGTCTCGGAGTGCTATTAGAGGTCAACTGCGAAACCGACTTCGTCGCCCGCACCGACGACTTCCAAGAGTTCGCCAAGGATGTGGCCATGCACATTGCCGCCTCCCAGCCTTTGGCCGTCGATCGGGAGGGCGTTTCCGCCGACGCGGTGGAAAGAGAGCGGGCCATCTACCTCGAACAGGCCAAAAACGAGGGCAAGCCCGAGCACATTGCCGAGAAAATCGTCGACGGCCGCATGGAGAAGTTCTATCAGGAAAATTGTCTGATGGAACAGGTCTTCGTCAAAAATCCCGACCAGACCATTGGCGAATTAGTCACCGAGATAACCGCCAAAATCGGCGAGAAAATTACCGTGCGTCGCTTTGAGCGGTTCGTTTTGGGAGAAGACGACTGAAAGCACATTGAGGCCGCCATGTTGGAAGAGGTCATTGAAACAGTACAAGAGGCTATGGATAAGGCCATCGAGTCCTTGCGCCGCGACTTAGCCTCTATCCGCACGGGACGGGCCTCGGCCGCCATGCTCGACAATGTGCGGGTGGATTACTACGGCCAACAAACACCGCTCAATCAGGTGGCGACGATCAGTGTCCCCGAGCCGCGCTTGTTGGCGATCAAGCCCTGGGAAGCCACGCTGATTCCCGTGATTGAAAAAGCCATTCTCGCCGACAAGAGCTTGGGTCTCAACCCGGCCAACGACGGCACCATCATCCGGTTGCCCATTCCCGAGCTGACTGAGGAGCGGCGGGTAGAAATCACCAAAGTCGCCCGGCACCGCGCCGAGGAAGGGCGGGTCGCAGTGCGCCATGCACGGCGCGACGGGATAGACTTGCTCCAAGAAGCGCAAAAAGACGGGGATATCTCCGAAGACGAGTCGCGTAGCGCGCAGAAAAGGGTGCAGGATTTGACCGCTGAATACGTAGCCTCCATTGACGGGATCATCGAAAACAAGGAAAAGGAGATCATGGAGGTCTGAACGGCCTCTGCTCTCCGGTTGTGCAGAAGCATAGCCCTGTTTTGTCGCTTTACTACATCCTGTGGTCCATGCGCCCCCGGCAGTGGATCAAGAACGTTTTCGTCTTTCCTGCCCTCGTATTTTCCGAACATCTCTTTGAAATTTCCTACCTAGTACGCAGCTTAGGGGCGGTCCTCTGCTTCGTCCTGCTGAGCGGGGGCGTCTATTTGTTCAACGACATCTTCGACCGCCAGTACGACCGCCTGCATCCCCAAAAGTGCCACCGACCGATTGCCGCCGGCCATCTGTCGGTCGCGTTGGCTTGGGGGGCGGCTTTGGTCGCGTTGGTCCTTGCATTGGCCTGCGCTTTTTGGCTGCACCCTCATTTGGGGTGGGTAGCCGCGCTCTATGCGGCACTCAACGCGGCGTACTCGCTCC
Source organism: Candidatus Latescibacterota bacterium (assembly GCA_965116455.1). GTDB lineage: Bacteria > Latescibacterota > UBA2968 > UBA8231 > UBA8231. Next base: position 911,230 of record OZ220690.1, read on the forward strand.
GGCTCAAGCACGTGGTGTTGGTGGATGTACTGATCGTGGCCGCGTGTTACCTGCTGCGCGCCGTCGGCGGCGGCGTGGTTATTGAGGTATCTATTTCCACGTGGTTTATCGTCTGTATCTTCGCGCTGGTGCTCTTCATGGCGGCGGTCAAGCGTCGGCAGGAGATCGTGCAACTGGCGGATGAGGCTGCGGATCACCGCGCTATCCTCGAAGAATACAGCGTGCCTTTTCTCGACCAGATGATCGCCGTCCTCACGGCCGTGACCATAGTCTGCTACGCGCTGTACGCGATGGGAGTGGGCGCAGAGGGCACACAAATGCAGTGGACGATTCCTTTTGTGCTCTACGGCGTGTTGCGCTATCTCTATCTAGTATATCACCGGGGGCAGGGGGACGACCCGACGGCAGTCGTCTGGAGTGATCGGCCTTTGCAGGTCAACACCCTGCTTTGGTTGGCGGCTAGCATATTCGGGCTATACGCCTAACCGAGGCATTGGCACTCTCTTAAAGGAGACGCGAGCATGGCAGCGAATTTGAAGCAGAAGATCAAACGGGGCGAACAGGTGGTGGGGTTTGGCATTCGCGGCGACATCGAGCGCGATGCCTTCAAGCGCATTGCCGAGTTGGGCGCGTGCGATTTTGTTTTTGTTGATAGCCAGCACTCGCCCTATAGCGAAGACCGCTTGGTCGCGTTGGCAGGCATGATTGGGGAGTTCGACTTGCCGCTGCACTTTCGCATCAAGCACACTCGCCACACTTACCTGATCGGCAACTGCTTGGACTTGGGGCCTTCGGGGATCGAGGTGCCCCAAGTGGAAACCGTGGCGACTGCTGAAGAGGCCGTGGCCAATTTCTATTACTTGCCGCAAGGGGTGCGCAGCCACGGCGGCGGTGCCCGCGTCGGCGACGCGAGCAACGGCCCCCAAGCGTATGCGGATTGGTGGAACCAGTACGGGGTATTGTGGCTGCAAGTCGAATCGGTAGCGGCCGCGACGAGTGCATTCAACTTGGCGCGGCCTGGGGTCGATTGCCTCTCTTTTGGCCCTACTGACTTGCAAATGGATCTAAACCACCGGGGGCATCCCCATCTCAAAATCGTTGACGATTGCGTGCGCCATGTGGTCGAGGCTTTGCAGGGGACTGATACCGCGGTCTGTTTTCGCAATGGCACGGTCGAGAGCCGGTCGCGCTACGCCGATATGGGGGTGCGCGTCTTTCTGGAAGCGCCGCCGGTCTAACAGATCTGCTAGCGGGCCTATCCTAATAAGTCACCACGCCGTCCAGCCGCCGTCCACCGGCACGACTGTTCCGTTGACGTAGCCACTGGCCTTTGAGCACAAAAAGAGCAGGGCGGTGGCTAGCTCCGCAGGCTGGCCAAAGCGCCCTTGTGGCGTGAAGGTGCGCAGCCGGGTGCTCATCTTCTCGTCGTCGAGGGCGGTTTCGGTCATTTCGGTGGGGAAATAGCTGGGGGCGATGGCGTTGGCGGTGATGCCGTGTCTGCTCCATTCCACCGCCTGCGAGCGCGTCAATCCCACAAGTCCATGCTTGCTGATTGTGTAGGCACTCAGGCCGTTGATTACCGAGGCTCCCAAGCCGTAGATTGAGGCGATGTTGACGATGCGGCCGGCTTCAGATTGGCGGAGCAGAGAAAAGCAGGCTTTGGCGAGTAGCCACTGGGCTTTGAGGTTGAGATCGACGACAGCGGCAAAGTCTTGTTCGGCCATGTCTTCAAGGCGGACGCGGGTGGCTGTGCCGGCATTGGCGACCAAAATATCGCACCCGCCGAGTCGCTCGTGCGCTTGCTCGGGCAGGGCGGTGATGGCGGCGTTGTCGCTGAGGTCAGCCGCGTGTGCGTGGATGGTGCCGGCGCGGTCTTGCAATTCGTGGGCGAGTGCTTCGAGGCGCTCTTGGCGGCGGGCGACGGCGAGGACGTCGGCACCGGCCGAGACGAGGACACGAGCTAGTTCGGCTCCTAAGCCGCTGGAGGCACCCGTGACGATGGCTTTGCGACCTTGGCAGCCGAAGAGGGCGTGTAGGTAGTCTTTGCTGTTCATGGGTTTTAAGGTAACGGATGCGTCTGGAGCGGCCAAGCGGCCCGGCTGAAAGTGGGCCGCTTGCCTGCTCAGGTGCCGCCGCCTAGAATTACTCCGACCCTTTCTCGCGCACAGGAGGTAGTAGGCGATGGTAGCAAATAATATGACCAAGATCGAGGCGACCGAGGTCGCGGCCCCGCCGGCGTGGGCTTTGATGGAGCGGAATTTGATCGCGCTGATGGAGGAGTCGGGCCGCCTGTTCGCCCAGCAGTACTTTGAGCGCGGCGGCGGCACCTTGTTGGCCGAGGATGTGGATGACCTCTACGAACAGGTGTACAACTTTGGCCTGTTCTACGCTATTGGCGCGGCCGACGATTTGCTCGACCTCCACTTCCGCAACTGGAACGCCGTCACCCGCATCAGCGACGATCGCATCAATCACCGCACGCGCTATAACGACCACAAGAAGGTCTTCCGCCCGTCCATCTACAACGAGTTCTGGAACCTCGAACAAGCCATGGAGTGGCACCACTTGGGCGAGGGCAATATGGCCTTTTACGACTTTGGGGTGGCCGATCCCACGGTATCGGAAAACATGCGGCGGGCGCGGAGCTTTGCGGCCATGTTTATCGGCGAGGACCCCCAAGCGCCCAACTGGGATCCTGAATACCGCATCCTGCGCTCGCCCTTCCATTCGAGCCAAGGACCCAAGCTCCACGCGGACGCGGAATACGCCAACACCATGCTGCTGGCCGGGCGCGGCCTGGGCGGGCAGGCCAATTACTACGGAGTGCGCGCCAGTCTGTATCCCATCGTCAAAAACTTGGAGACTCGATGGTTTGAAAATCCCGCGCGGCGCAAGCAGATCGTCGATCTGTTCGACCGGCTCGTCTTGCAGTGCGACACGCCCAACAGCTTGGCGGCCACTGCACTGGTGACCAATGCCTATCTGTACACGGGCGACGACAAGTACAAACAGTGGGTTCTCGACTACACCGAAGCGTGGATGGAGCGCACCGAGAAAAACGGCGGTATCTGTCCGGACAACGTCGATGCCAAAGGCGTCATCGGCGGGGGGCGCGAAGGCGTGTGGTGGGGCGGCCAGTACGGCTGGAACCACTACCAGGGCTACAACATCATGTACCACGGCATCAACATCGCGGTCGAATGCGCCCAACTGCTCACCGGCGACAGCGGATACCTCGACTTTTTGCGCTCACAAATCAAGCTGCAAGTCGATAATGGCAGGAAGCGGGAGGATGGGCAATTCCTCGTGCCGGTGCGCTACGGGCCGGATGGATGGGACTGGAATCCTGCGCCGGGGCTGCACGTAAGCGACGGCATTGAGATGCGGGGCTACTGGCTGGAACCCACTCCGCTGCGAGGTCAGGACATCATGCACCTGTATCACGCTTCTATGGCCCGGGAAGATTACGAGCTGATTACCTCGGTGCGCGACGGCGATGTGGAGCGCGACTGGAACGACGTGGGGACAGCCCTAGGAGAGAAGAACTGGGGCAATACTGAATTCGCCCGCTTCCAGTACTACGACGGCAAGAATCCAGGCTGGCCGGAGCAGATCCTGCGGGCGGAGTACCAGCAGGCTCTGGAGACTTACGAAGCAATGCGCGCCGACGAGCGCAGTCCCTTGGATATCATTGCGACTAACCGACTCCCGTCGCAGCCGGTGTTGACCAAGGGGCTGACCCAGGTGACGCTGGGGGCACCGCAGTCGGTCTATAACGGTGGCTTGTTGCGCTCTACGGTGCGCTACTTCGACGCCGAGCGCCTGCGTCCGGGGCTGCCCTTAGACGTGGCTGCCTTGGTGGATGAACTGGGATCGGACGTAGTTGGCATCCAGCTCGTCAACACGTCGCGGCACGAGACGCGCCGCCTCATTGTACAGGCTGGTGCCTTTGGCGAGCACCGTTTTACGCAGCTCAAATACCGCGTCGCAGGAAAGGATGGCGAGGCAGCAGCTACTGTAGAAGGGAAGTATTTCTCGGTGGAACTGCCGCCTTCTACGGCGATTCGCGTCGGAGCTGGGCTAGATCGCTTCTGCAATGCGCCGAGCTATGCCTTCCCGTGGCACGGCGATGGGATTCCTGTACCCTTCCCGTCGTGAAACTTCTCAACCCATGAAAGGACATCCAGATGGACACAGGCCTAATTATCTTCCTCGTCATGTTGTTCGCCGCCGTGCCGCTCTATGTCATCGCCTATCTGATCGGGGTTAAGAAACGCATCGGTCTGATCTCTGGTCTCAACCCGGACCGGGTCGCCGACAAGGACGCGTTGGCTCGCTGGGTGGGGCTTATGACCTTCCTCATGGGAATGGTGACCTTCCTGATGGGCTTGGGGGTATACCTGTTCATAGGCGAGACCCTGATAATTACGCTCGTCGGTGTCGCGTTAGTCTCAGCCCTGAGCATCGCACTCATCGTCGGCATCCAGAAATACGTTGCCTAAAGGGACGCACCATGCAGGAGCCAAGACTAAACGACGAAGTATTCGAAGCGCTTGCCACGCGCGGCTACGTCATCGTCCACAACTACCTCCCCGAAGCCCAACGCTCTGCCATGGCCGCTGCCCTGCGCCGCATCCTCAAACCCTGGGACGAAGTCGCGGACAACCGGCCCAACGACCGCATCGGCTCCTGCTATTTTCCCTATCCCGAACAATGCCTCAACCGCGCCATCGTCGACCGCGAGGGCATCGCCTTTGCCCGCCGCTGGCTCGGCACCGACCAAATACACTATCGGCCCGGACTGGGTCTGGTCTCCTATCCGGGCCGCAAGGGTGGGCCGTTCCACATCGACAATGGCAACAACTCGCTGCTGCCACCCACCGAATCCGACCGTCGCCACAGCCAGCTCAACTTCTGGTTCTGCCTCGAAGATGTCGAAGAGGATCAGGCCCCGACTCTATTCGTCGCCGACGGGGATGGCCAGCACCAGGACGCGGCCAGAGCTGAGCCAATGGTCGCTCTTGGCGGCTCGGTAGCCATTTTCCACAACTACTCTTGGCACGCCGCCAGCGATTATCGGCGCGCCGACGGGCAGCGCTATATCTGGAAATTTGCCTATGGTCGCGCCGACCACTATTGGGAAGGCGTCGAGCACTACACCCACGTGGGGCGCAACCCGCACTTTTGCGAGTTTATCGCTGGTCTTACTGCTGCCGACCGCCAGCTCTTCCGCTTTCCTCCGCCTGACCATCCATACTACACTCGCCAGACGCTCGCCGCCTTAGAAGCGCAGTATCCCGGCTGGAACGCCCGCGGCGAATACCGGCCTCGCGACGGGGAATAAGAATTCGTTCCCGGCGCGCAGCGAGGAGATTTCTGTGTCGTTTATGCGTGAAGTGTAGGGGGTACGCCTAAAGGCGCGATGAATCAGGCGTGCAAAATACAGTTAGTGGTGCCGAAGGGATTGGGGTGGCGCTCCTCGCAGTGGGGATCATCGCGCCATTCGCCATCGACCACAAAGCGGTATTCGTGCTTGCCCAGAGGCAAAGTGACCGAAGTTTTCCACAGGCCCTGGGCGTCTTTTTTTAGCGGGCGGGCCTGCGGGTTCCAATCGTTGAAGGAGGCGGCTAAGTAAACGCTTTCCGCCTGCGGGGCTAAGAGTTTGAAAAGTTTGCGTTTTTTAGTTTTGGTCGTCGTCATAGTAGGATTTTTTCCTATTGGTAAAGGGGAACTAAATCAAAGAACGTGGATGCTTGGAAAAAGTCAATAAGCCGGCGGTGGCGGGGTTATTTTCTGGAGGTGGAACACCGGATTAGGGCAGCCCTACTTCGCGGCAGAAGGTAGAAAATGGCAGCACGCGCGTGTTGGCGGTGGCATTGCCAAAATTTTTTGTGCCGAGGTGTACCTGATAGAACCGTGGAATGTCTGTCCGCTCCCTGAAGTAGCGGCAGGCGGGCGCAGCGCTTTGCTCGCCGCTTTTGCACTCTACGACGAATGCCGCTCGGCCATCGCGTAAAACGACGAAGTCCACCTCGCGTTTGTCCGTATCGCGAATGAAGCAGTTCTAGCATGGATACCTCGCGGACATGCTCTAGATCGCGCAGGTCTTCATAGAGGACTCTTGCGGAATGCTCGCGCAGCCAGCGGCGCAGAGGCTATTTGCAATACATTGCAGATTGCAATATGTACTTACATACCAAGCCTACGACCGTGGAGGATCGCTCATAGACGTGTTTTGTTCAAACGTCTTACTCCCCTTATCGGAGATGCGAACTATGAGATATTTGTTTGGGTGGCACTGCAACCATGTAGGATACAGCCACCTGATCGTCCTTTTGGCGGTTGCAGTTTGTTGTCTATACGGCTGCGCCGTCAGCGGCGGCAGTAAAGCGTCCAAGGACCTGAACGAAAGGAACTTGGTAGTTCTGGTCCTTGCAAGGGATTCCGATCCGTACTCATGGCGTGAGGCCGAGAGGGCTTTTACCCCACTTACTCCTCTAGAAGTCTATTCCCTAAGGTGGGCTTTGTTGCGGGAAATGGAAGGTCTGGAGCTATTTGAGCACGTCACGTACTACCAAGATCCCCTGTCTTACCAGCTAAAGCCGGCGTATGAGTTGAGTGTATACGCAGCTTGGTTGGCGCGCCATGAGCAGGAGAGCATAACGGCCAAGGATTTTGTCGATGCACCGGTTCCCGCTTGGGTGGCGGAAACGAGTAAGCGGGAGATCGTCAACCAGCGCGGTCTTATGGCGCGCTATGAACTAAAGGATCGCAGGAGCGGCGAGATCGTAGCGAAATGGTATTCGTTTAGCGCAACGTCGTTCCCCAAGGATAAGACGGAGAGGAGGTTCATCCTAGAGCAGACCTTATTGGAGGATGAACACCGGGCGATCTTGCAGCGAATAGCCGCCTCGGTTGTCGCCGACGATGCGACTACGGCAGCCCCTGATGAGGGCGGCAGTATGCTACCGCTGCCTGCGGGCAACAGCGAATTCGTCGCACAAGTGCCGGCGGAGTCGGGGCTGCTTATTGCGGGGCGCAGTAGTCATCAGCTTAGTCTGGAGTTAGACAGGTTTGCCGCCCGACAGGGGGCTCCTCGCGACAGCCCCTTTTACGCTTATTTTGGCACGGTTGATGTATCATATATAAGAGGGCAGACGGCCGATCTTCACCAGTCGTTAGTGTCTGCTTTGGTCGAGCAGATTGGCGAGTCGCCTATGAGGACCTATCCTTGGAGAGGCGACTACAAATTGGCTTTCGACATTATGGCACTCGATTTCGGGTCCGATCACGAGAGACGTGGCAATAGGCCCCAAGCAACTAGCACCGCCCAAATCGGCGTGCAGTTGATTCTCTTGTCGGAAAGAAGAGTTCTTTTTCAACAGACCCCTCCTTTAATCGTGTATGTGGAGAAATCTACTTCGGGCGGCAGGCAGCCTATGGACCCGCTATGCCAAGAGGCGGCAGCAAAAATCGCGCAACTGCTGGAAGACTACTTGGCGGAGGAACTTCGCCGAACGCGTTGAGCAGGGAGCGCCTCTTAACGGATCGCGAGTGGATAAATGGATTGTCGAACACCTAGGAATCGCTGGCGGATGGTTCCGTTTTTCGTCCTGTCCGCGGCATTGCACTTATTGTTGCTCTGGATCGTTCCGTCTGGGCGCGACACAACAGAGCTCAAGGTGCAGGTGTTTCGACTGCCGCCCCCGGTTCTGGTGATGTCCAAATCCGCTGCCTTCACAGCGGATAGTCCGCGGCTATTGCAGCACCACCTAGAACGCCTAGAATTGCCGGCGGGCCCCGAGAACCCCAATCCGCCCGAATCGATTCCCGAGGTCGTCGGCGTCGGGAAACTGCCCGTCATCACGCCCTTTGCCGAGTTGGCGATAGATACGATCGAGGTGGCAGCCAAGGCACGCAAGTTCCAAGCGCCGCCCGTGGAGATGGCAGATCTCAACGAATTGGCGTTGCGCGCTGTGCGCGAGCGAGCGGAACAGGCGGAACAACACGTGCGCTTTTACTTAGAGGCCGTAACGCCGGGAACTGCCGCGTACAAGAGCCGCCAGCGCGCCGAAGAGATCGTAGAACGGGCCATCGCCGAGATGGGGGGACGTCGCGCTCTGGCTTCCATTAAGGGGGTTCGGATCAAAACGTCGATCAAGGCCTGGGATCACCGGATGGGTCGGGAGGTCCGGCAGGTAAGCCCTTATTTGTATCCCGTCTCCAATAGGCACTATAAAGGATGGGGCGAAGTTACCGACATTTCCTTAAAAGAAAAAAGAGGGCAAGCTGTTGCCGCTAACAGGGATGGCGAGATGCGCAACCCAGCCGAGTCGCTAAGCCGCTATTACCGCCTGTTCAATCTGCGGTGGGACTTCCTAACACCCGCAAGCCGTCAAGCGCGCCAAATGGGCGAGACGCGCCGCTGGCATTTTCTCGACCGTTTTTTCGGCGACGGGGTCGTTTTGCGATACATACAGACGGAACGGTTCCGCGATAGATTGACTGATGTCATCCGGGTGGACGATACCTTGTACGGCAACTATTACGAGGCGCTCTTTTCGCGCAGCACTGGACTATTGATAGCCACGCGGGACGGGTTGACTGCTGCCGAACAAAGGGACTATCGCCAGAATTATCGCCAGAGATCTCCTGTTTGGACGACGACATACGAGGACTACGAGGCCGTCCAAGGAATACTGACTCCGCATCGGCTCGAGCGTACGGGGCCGAACTGTCCTAGCTGTCGCACTGTCAATGAGCGTACGGGGCGGAGTGTGACGATCATCACCTATACGGAAACGACCTACGACATAAAGGGTGCAGGCGGTTCGTTGTCTGAGGGGGTGGAGACGGCGCATTGAGGTCGCGGATCATTACTCCACTCGCTATTGACTATCAATCGACAATGCCCCAGGCCGCGTCCGTCAGGTTGTCGTAGTAGTGTACGTAGGTCGCTCCATTGATGATTATGCAGTCGGTGTGGGGCAGATCCTCTTCCCAAGTCATCTCCTCGCATCATCTGCTTTTTATTTTTCAAGGCGGATGTCAGCGAGCAAAGGTTCACCGAATCCGTCCACACCTTTAAAAAAGAATCTGCCATGAAACTGTTCTACATCGTCTGCATTGCGGTCCTCACGTTCGTCGCTTGTGAGGATAAGAGTTCCCTGTCTTCTACTGCGGACGGCGATGGCACTCCCGTTAAAATTGGGTTCCTCGTCTCGGGCGACCGCATCACCTATCCGAATGGGGCTAAGATTGCGGTGGACGAAGTCAATGAGCGCGGGGGGCTGTTGGGCCGATCCGTTGAATTGGTAACCCAGATAAACATACAGGAAGCGGCTGCTGCGGTACAGGCCGCTGAGACCATGATCCTCACCGACGAAGTCGTCGCCCTCGTTGGCCCCAACCGCTCCTCGCATGCCATTGAGGTAGGGGCCGTAGCCCAGCGCCACGGCGTGCCGATGATTACCACCGCGGCCACCAACCCAGCCGTGACCGCCGCTGGCGACTTTGTCTTTATGGCTGCTTTTACCGACCAGTTTCAAGGGCGCGTCATGGCGCAGTTTGCCAAAGAGACGCTCGGGGTAAATACAGCGGCTGTTTTGACGCAGCGCGGGGAAGTTTATACCGAAGGAATCGCCGAATTTTTTATTGCCCATTTTAGTGACTTTGGGGGAGAGATCGTCGCCGAAGAGTTCTACGAGAGCGGTGCGACGGATTTTGCCGCGCAATTGACCGCCATCGCGGCGGCGGCTCCCGAGGCGGTCTTCCTATCGGGTCTGCCGCCGGAGGTTGCGCTTGTGACCAAGCAGGCGCGCGCCCTGCCGCTGCAAAACGCGGCTGGGGAACCGACGCTTTTTCTCGGGGCCGATGCTTGGGACAATCCGACGCTGTTGGACAATGAGGAAGCCGCTGTGGATGGCAGCTTTTTCAGCAGCCACTTCTCGCCGGACACAGACGAGCCGAGTGCGCGCGCATTCATCGACGCATACCAAGCCCTGTACGGGATTGTTCCCACCGGCGGCGATGCGGTGAGCTACGATGCGGTGCGCTTGCTTTTGGAAGCTGCAGAACGCGCGGGCAGTCTCGACGCAGATGCGATACGACAACAACTGTTGGCTACCGAACAGTACGCTGGGGCGACGCGCATTGCCGGGTACAACGAAAATCGCCACCCGACCAAAAGCGCGGTCATTATGACCATTGAGGATGGGGCGAAGAAGTTCTATCAGCAGGTGGATCCGTAGGCGATATAGCCATCCTAAATCATTTGCGAGATAATCCGCAGATGGACGCAGATGGACGCAGATGGACGCAGATGGACGCAGAATAGTTATGACTAGACGATCCACATACCGAATCGTTCAAATCATTCCGCATTGCTATATGTGCATATCTGGATCGGGAATTTCCCAACGCGACCTGCGGCAATTCGCCGTGGAAGCACCCTAAACCCAGCCGCAGAATGGGCGTTAGCTCTGACCTTTAAAGTAGAGCTCTAGAGCGTTCTTCCCCAAAATCCACGTCTTGTCTTCAGCGCTGAAAAAGGGGATCAACTCCTGCATGATGAGCAGTTCGTAAAAATTGGCCCATACCATTCGCCGCGGCCCAAAGCGGTCGTACACCCGCTCCAAAAAGGGCCATACATCGCGGAAGGGCGGTCGTTCCTTAGAAGGATTGTGCAGCGAGGTGCGGATGTACACATTGGGCCAGCGGGCTAGATCGAGCAGCGGCCCAAAGCCCTCGCTATCGGGGGCGCTGATATCGATCATCGCCAGATGGTCGATGACCACTTTGACTCCGGGGAAGCGCTCGGCCATGGCCGCCACCTGCCCCACTTGGTGCGGCGCTAAGAAGATGTTGAACACCGCTCCCAACTCCTCGGCCCGTTGCCACAGTGGATAGCTGACCTCATCACTGAGCCAGACCACGTCGCGGTCGTAGATGGGACTCAAGCGCAGCCCTGCCAAGCCCTCCTCTCGCACGGCCCGTTCCAAGCGCGTCGGATTCTCCGGATCGGCCGGATGGTGCAGCCGGTGCCCCACTAGAAGGCCGATGGCGGCAAAGCGGTCGGGATAGCGCTGTACGCAGTGGCTGGCATAGCGGTTGTCGCGGCCGTAGTAGCACACGTGGCTGATGACGACCTTGTCGACTCCATAGGTCCGCATGTGTTCGATGAGGTCTTCGGCCGACTGCTCATAGTCGGGCTTGGCGTTGGGGCAGTTAGACAGACGCGGGTCGGGCTTAAAGCGGGGGTCGTGGAGCACCCAAGCGTGCTCGGCACCGTTGACAATGGGGTAAGAGGCGGCCACGGCTCACAAAGCGGCGGCGCTGAGCGTGGGCGTGTGCAATGCTCTCATGGACAATCTCTTGGTTGCGGATTCGCCGGACGGAGCGAGTATAGAAATGCGCGCTGAAAGTACTTCCTACCGTGGCTTCGGGCAAGATAGTGGTGCGCGCAGAGGTTGTTTGCAATATATCGCAGATTGCGATACTATATAGGATGCACGTCATCTCACGCAAAGCCCTCCGAGTGTTTTGGGCACAGCATCCCGACAGCAAGATGCCTCTGAATCGTTGGTTCAAAATCATGCGGCAGACTCAGTTTAGCAGCTTCACCGCGCTGCGGCGTGCTTTTCCCTCGGCTGACAAAGTCGGGGATTTCGTCGTGTTTAACATCGCCGGCAATAAGTACCGCCTGATTGCCTCTATTCACTTCAATCGGGGAAAAGTATATATCCGTCACGTACTGACACATCAAGCCTACGACCGTGGAGGATGGAAGACATGAGCGTCATTACCCCACAGCTTCAGCGATCTTGGACGCAAGTGAGTGCCTTACTCAACATTCAAAATGAGCGGGATTATGATTTGGCACTAGAGCGTCTCAACGGCCTGATTGATGAAGTGGGCACTGATGAGGGACATCCGCTGTATTCTCTGCTCGATACGCTGGGGACCGTTGTTCATGCCTGGGAGGAACAACACTATCCCATGCCCAAGTTGGAGGGAGCGGAGGCCCTTCGATTTCTCATGGAGGAGCATGACCTAACCCAGTCGGATTTGCCGGAAGTGGGTTCGCAAGGGGTTGTTTCGGAGATTCTGGGTGGGAAGCGGGCGCTGAACGTCCGGCAGATACGTACTTTGTCCGAACGGTTCGGGGTTTCACCCGCCGTATTCGTCTAGGGTCTGTAATGCGGTCGCTCGTCGAGCACGATCAGGGAGACGTTGCGCTATGCCATACCGGCGTTGTCACGAGTGCGATCCAAATCAGAGCAGCTCACAGGGATGCCAGCCGCTCGAAGGTATCCGGGTATTTCTGGGCCATGAGAATGAGCGCCGCCGCCGCATCCGGTGGGCTGGACCTGCCCTGCTCCCAGCCCTCAACGGTGCGCACCGGTACGCGCAGCAGGTGGGCGAATACCGCCCTTGAAACGTCGAGCTCTGCGCGAATCCTCTTAATCATATCGGGCGTGAGTCCGGGCAGGGGCTTCGCCTCAACCCGGGTGGTCCGCAGCGTGCGCTTGCCAGCTCGGTGCTCTCGAATTTCGTGCAGACCCGCAAGAACTTCGGCGGCGATGTTCCGTTCAGCCATTTTTGATCTCCTTGGAGGCGGCTCCCTCTTGCTTTAGAAGCATATCGCAGTCCTTGCTTATTCTCCTGTATCCCACAATTTCGCTTCCCCCTCGCCGTACCACTGCGCCTGCAAAGCCCATAAGCGGGCGTATTCTCCCTCTTGAGACAGCAATTCGCCGTGCGTCCCGTTTTCGAGCAGGCGGCCTTCTTTCAGAACCAAGATTCGGTCGCACAGACGGGCAGAGCCCAAGCGGTGGGAGACCACGATGGTGGTCCGCTCGCCGGACATGGCGAGGAAGCGCCGGAACACATCAGCCTCGGCTTGGGGATCGAGCGACGCGGTTGGTTCGTCGAGTACGATCAGGGCCGCGTTGCGCATGAATCCCCTTGAGATGGCGACGCGCTGCCACTCGCCGCCAGACAGTTCGGTGCCGCCGGCAAACTCCTTGGTAAGAAGGGTGTTGTAGTGCTCCGGCAGTTGCTCGGCGATGGAGGCGGCTCCGCCTTGGTGCGCGGAGCGCTCGACGGCCGCTTGGTCGCCCATGCGCTCGGTGCGTCCCAAGCCGATGTTCTCGCCCAGAGAAAAGGCGAAACGGGTGTAGTCTTGGAACACTGCGGCCGATTGGTCCCAAAGGCCGTTCCGATCCACCCGGTTCAGGGGGACGTCGCCGTAGAGTACTTTTCCCTGCGTGGGGTGGAACAATCCCAACAGCACTTTGACTAGTGTGGTCTTGCCCGAGCCGTTGGCACCGACGAGGGCCACGCGCTCGCCGGGTTGGATGGCGAATGAGATGTCGTCGATTGCCGGGCGTTCCGTCTGTGGATAGCGGAAGGAAAGACCGCTAACTGCAATCGGGACCTCGCCGACGCTGTCTATTGGCACGCCATCCTTTGGCTCTTCTGGTCCCAAGTCGAGGTAGGAGAATAGATCGGCGATGTACAGGAGGTAATTGGCGAGATAACCGGTGCGAAAGAAGACTCGATCGACGTGCGTCCTGACTTCCTGTAGTGCCACCATCATGGCGGCGAACTGTCCAGGGGAGAGGCCGCCGTTGGCCACGGCCCAAGCCGACCAGCCAATGCCGGCGGCTAGACCGATCAGGCTGAAAGCCGCTAGCAAGGCGTTGACCGAAGCCTGCGAGCGTTTCTGCTGAAAGAGCCGGTCGGCTACCTGCCAGTAGAGATAGTCCCACCAACCGAGCAAGGCCGATCCCAAGTTGAAGACGCGCACCTCCTTGGCGGCGGTGCGGTCGGTGAGAATGCGCTCCAAGTAGGCCCGCAGGCGTTCGCGCTGGGTCTGCTCGCGCTTGAGGAGAAAGGTGGTCTTCCCTTGGAACATCTGCACCAGCGGCGGCGGTACCGAGACTAAGGCGATGGCGATCAGGAGCAGCGGATTCCACAGCCCGACGACCAAGGCGACGGAGACGGCCGTCAGCGTTCCGGTGATTATTGCGTTGATCTCGCCGATGAGGTTGAGAAAGAAGCCGGGCGAGGCTGCCTCCTGTGCCCGGCGCAGCACGTCGTGAAAATCGGTGCGCTCGAAGGTCTCGAGCCGCAGAACGCTTGCTTTGCGCTGGAGTTGGGTGAGTAGCCGGTCCTCCATCTCCTGTTTCAGCCGCTCGCGGAGCAGGGTACGGGTCCAGATGCGGATTCCTATATCGGCCAAGGTCAGCACGGCCCACAGAGCGACCCACACCAGCATGTCTGCTACGGGCAGGCGGCCCTCGTACACCTCGAGGCTGTGATCGAAGAGTACTCGCACGACCCACACGGACGCGGCCGGCATCAGACCGGTGGCGAACTGGAGCACCAATAAGAGGATGGAGTGGCGGGGGTCTGTCTGGATCATCCACCATAGAAAGCGCAGGAGTGTACGCATGGTGGGCGGGCGGGCCACCGTTGTATCCTGTAGGATTACCGGTACCACGAGGCTTGTTCCTCCCACATGGCAGCGTACACGCCGCCCTTTGCCACTAGGTCGTCGTGGGGCCCTTGCTCGACGATGCGACCGTCCTTGAGGACGAGAATGCGGTCGGCCATGCGGGCCGAGCCCAGCCGATGGCTGATTAACAGCGCGGTGCGGCCGGCGAGCAGGTCGCCGAACTGCCGGTACACCTCGGCCTCGGCCATGGGGTCCAGAGCTGCAGTCGGCTCGTCGAGGATCAGCAATTCGGGCTGGCGGATAAATGCGCGGGCAATGGCCATGCGCTGCCACTCGCCCCCGGAAAGCCCTTGTCCGCCGTCGAGGACATGTCCCACCGGGGTGTCGTAGCCTTGGGGCAGGCGTGCAGCGATGGCATCAACTCCGGCGCGCCGCGCTGCGTTTTCTATCACCGCTGGGTCGGGTGACAACCACGCCGGCCACAAGTCGGCTTCTTGGTCGCTACCGCCGCTGCCGAGGGCACCGATTCCAATTGACTGGGAGGCGGTGAGTTCAAAGTTGAAGAAGTCTTGGAACGCGGCACTTACTGCGCTCGCAAGGCTGGTTCGGTCGATCTCGTCATAGTGGACTCCATCGACGGTGATCTCGCCCGCTGTTGGTTGGTACAGGCCCAATAGAAGCTTGGCGAGGGTCGATTTTCCCGCGCCGTTCTCACCGACGAGGGCCACTCGTTCTCCTGGCTTGAGGCGCAGGCTTACTCCCCGTAGGACGGGACGGGAGTTCTCGGCCTCGGCTGACTCGGCTGCTGGATAGGCGAACCAGACATCTTCGACGGCAAACCCCTCGCGCAGCGGTTTGGGGAAAGACCGGGTTGGTTCGCGGTCGGCTGGTGGTCGTTGCATCCAAGCGCCGTCGTCCTCGGGCAAGTCGAGAAACTCGCGCACATAGCCGACCTTAGTGGACCATGTCTGCACGTCCCGCGATGAGAAGCCGAGGCTGGAACCGGCCCCCAGCATATCGTCCACTCCCCGGAATAGGGCGACAAAGCGGCCGGGCGTGAGGAGCCGGTCGCCGAGAAAATAAGCCAAAGCAATGGCGACGCCGGCCGAGACGCCGATGCGCAAGCCGGTGACGGGATGCTCTCGTCGGACCATTTGCTTTTGTCGTCGCCAGCGTTGCTCTCGCAATGCTTGGCGCATTGACCGCCACCGCTGGCTCAGCATCTGATGGAGGGCAAAGAGGCGCATCTCTTTTTGTTCGCCTCGGCCGGTTAGGACCCGATCGACGTAGCCAGCCCGGCGCATTTCCTCGGTCTGACCGTAGTTAAAACTCATGAACTGCCGGTTTTGTTTGATCGCCAGCCGGATTTGAGGTACCAGTACAATCAGCAGAGCCAGCGAGATCCACGCAGAGACTGGGACGAACATGGCCGCAATGGAGAGGGCTCGAATGCCAGCCTGGAATAGGTGCATGGCCGCGAAGAAGAACCGATTGACCGCGTGCCCCGGGGTTTTGGCGCGTTCCAAG
Organism: Candidatus Latescibacterota bacterium; assembly: GCA_965116455.1. Lineage (GTDB taxonomy): Bacteria > Latescibacterota > UBA2968 > UBA8231 > UBA8231. Next base: position 927,218 of record OZ220690.1, read on the forward strand.
CGATCGTAGAACGCACTTACCTCAAAGAAGACGAGCGGCAGCCTCGACGCCTTGGCTAGAAAGCGACGACCGAGCGCGTGTTCGAGGTTCTGTTCGAGCCGCAGGTGGAGCGTGTCCCGGATCTTCCACTGCACATCGCTTGTGAGCAGGAGCACGAGCCCGAATGCTATAAGCCATGGCAAGGCTTGTTCAAAGCCAGCCCCTCCCGCACCAGCGGAGGCGACAACGGTGTCGATGAGGTGCTGGGTGATGTAGATGAGTAGCGCGGGCTGGAAGCCCAGAAGTATTTGCACGGCGACGATGCCCAAGGCTGGCCCTCGGCCGTGCGCCCAGACGTGGGCAAGGGTCCAGCGCAGGTTGGTCCATATAGCCGTCGCGCTCGTGCGTCGATTCCAGAACTCGGGATCGCTTCTCGACAAGGTTCTTCCTTAGCTGAAAAGCGGGAGTTATCGCGGCAGCACAGTAACTTCTAGTTCGTCGATGACGACAGACCCTTCGGGGAGGCCGGAGAACAGCAAGCGGACGCCTAGGGCATTGTCGCCGTCGCGTATGGGCGGCGACGACAGATCGATAATGCAGGTCGTATGCGCGGGAAGCGGCCGTCCTTGATTTGGGTGCCGACCGTCGCTGTGCCAGATGTGGCGAACTTTGTCGGCGGGGATGGCCGTGCCGTTGATATCGACTTCAATGCGGTCGTACGGCCCCAAGCCCGTAGCGCGGAAGAACAGCTTGGCGAAGACGATCTCGTCGAAGTTTTCGTACAGGCGAAAATGATACTGTCCATAAGGTTGCTGCTCTGTCCGCTCAAGGAGAATCTTATCGTCTCTGACAATCCCACCCGCGGTTTTGCCCGGGGCTCCAAAAGCCGTAGAGCCGCCCCACATGGGATGGAACAGATAGTGCCGAGCGCCAGCGGCAATTTTGGCTGGATCCCGCAGTTCTCGCAGGTAGCTAAGGGCTAGAGGATACATGGCCTCTGAGCCTGGATCTCGGGTCGCTTTCCAGAAGGCATCCCAGTGCATCTGAAAATTGTACATGGAGACTCCGTCGGCACCTTGGCGGGCAAACGAGTGGGCCAAGGCGCGGTAGTTTTCAAGCGTCAACGGCGGACCCGTGCGGTCGAGATTGGCGCAGTAGGGAAGGAGGCCGGGGATGAGTTCGCACTTGGTGTCCTTGGTGAGCTGGCTGAACTCTTGGTGTGGAGCGTTGCAATCCGAATACATGGCGTCTTGGGGAGCGACGTAGTCGATGAGCGCTTCTGCTATCCAGGTGGGGACGTCGAGACCGCAGTTGTGGCACTCCTCCAACGTCTCTGGGACGCGGACCCCCAACTGCAGGTCGCGGCCCCGGCTGCTCCCGGCTTGGTCCAGCATTTCCCGCACCCGCTGGATCAGTTCAGTCATAAGCGGTTGGCGCTCGCGCGCTAGGCTCCTATCGCCTTGGGGAGCTGGAAAGTAAAGACCTTCGCGAAAGACCAGTTCAAGCCCATCTACGTCGAATTGATCGACGACTTCCGCCATCACCGAAAAGAGGTAATCGCGCACCTCGGCAAAGGTGAAATCCATCCTGTTGCCGGGAACGAAGGCCGCGCCCTGCGGCATCTCCGCAATTTTCCACTGCGGATTCTTGTGGAGAAACATCCCCCCTTGGTCGGGTGCGCCGTGGCTGTCGTTCATGCGAAAACCAGCGAGAAAATTCATCCCGTGCTTGCGGGCTTGGTCGAGCATCACCTGCAGCGGCATGATCCCGTCGTCCATCATGGGAATAAAGCGCCGGTGCTGGGGACGGGCGTCGTACTCAAAGCGCGGGGAGCGGAAGTACAAGGTCCAGCCAGCGTTATAGACCTCTTGGATAAAGGTATCGGGCCTGTTGGCGGCGACGTTGTCGATTATGCGCTGCAGCTCCTCTGGCTTGGCGGGGTGTGAAGTGATGAGGGGGCGCGCCATGCCCGGGTCAAAATCGTAGTTGGCATTGCCCGAGGGGTCGCTGACGTAGATGAGTCTCCATTTGTCGTGCGGCATCTTGTCCTCCATCATAGAAAGTGCGAAGCGGGGAAGGGTGGAAATCTCTCGCCTTTAGGCTGAGCAAGGTTTATTTTTTGTAAAAATCCAGCAATATGCTTGAGAGGACAACCAGACCATGAAAGGCATCCAATTTCTAGTCGACGAACACGGAAACGCGAAATCAGTCCTCATTGACCTTGAGGAATGGGGCGAACTTTGGGAAGACATATACGACGGCATAATTATCGAGGCCAGACAGGGAGAATCCACAATCCCATGGGAAGTACTGAAGGCGGAAATGGAGGCAGAGGTGGAACGGCAGAGGAGCACAGGTGGCTGAACGATACTCTGTTCAGTTCACCTCTTCGGGTGCTAGGGATTTTCGCAGATTGCCCTTGGATGTAAGGAGACAAATCGCCTCTGCAGTGGATAACCTCTCAGCAAATCCACGTCCGTCCGGTGTTCGCAAGATTCAGGGATATGAGCGACATTATAGGATTCGCGTTGGTCAGTACCGCGTCATCTATGAAATTGATGACGCCGCAAGACAGGTTAGTGTCAACCATATAGACCATCGCAGCGCTGTATATCGCTCTTTGTAGCAGGACTCAAGGGTTTCGGCGAAATTGTCGTTGATTACCGATTGCGACGCGATGTATGGTGGAGCTGATCGGGATCGAACCGACGACCTCAGGCTTGCAAAGCCCGCGCTCTCCCAGCTGAGCTACAGCCCCATATCCGGTGTGAAAAAGTTAAGTTAGTGGCTGCACCGCGTCAACGCGGTTACGCAGAAGCGAAAGGTAGAACATGGCAGATCCAGTTGTAGTCAGTGCCCGGCGCACGGCCACGGGCCGCTTTGGCGGTGCATTGCAAGACGTGACGGCCGCGGAATTGGGCGGCAAGGTACTTGCCGCTGCATTGGCGGAGTGTCAGGTGGGAGCGTGTGAAGTAGATGAAGTGCTGATGGGCATGGTGTATCAGGGGGGGGCCGGGGCCAATCCGGCGCGCCAGGCGGCCATCGCCGCCGGACTGCCGTACGAGGTGCCGTCGATGACGGTCAACAAGCTCTGCGGCTCAGGGCTAAAGGCGGTTGCGCTGGCCGCCCAGAGCCTGCGGGCCGGCGAGGCCGAGGCAGTGCTGGCGGGAGGCATGGAAAATATGAGCCAAGCACCCTACGTCCTGCACGGGGGGCGGTGGGGACAGCGACTGGGGCACGGCCAAGTTGAGGACATGCTGCTGCTCGATGGGCTGTGGGATTGTTTTTACGACTGCCACATGGGGGTTACAGCCGAAAACTTGGCCGCAGAATACGGGATTACTCGCGCCGACCAAGACCAATTCGCCGCGCGAAGCCAACAGCATTGGGCCAACGCCCAGGAGCAAGAGGCATTTAAAGGCCAGATCGTGCCCATATCCATCGCGCAAAAAGGTGGGGAGACCGTCTTTGCAACAGATGAGCATCCGCGCCCCGGGACCACCGTCGAGCAGCTAAGTCAACTCAAACCGGCGTTCAAGAAAGACGGGACCGTAACTGCGGGTAATGCTTCGGGAATCAACGATGGAGCCGCCGCGTTGCTGTTGATGACCGCAGAAGGGGCCAAGGCGCGCGGGCTAGTGCCGTTGGCCTATCTGCGGGGAACGGCCAGTGCTGGCGTCGATCCCCGCATTATGGGCATCGGCCCGGCACCTGCGATCCGCAAGCTGTTGGCCCAGACTGGTACCCGGCTCGAAGACGTAGATCGGATCGAACTCAACGAAGCGTTCGCCGCCCAGAGCTTGGCCGTGGGCCGGGAGCTGGATTGGGACTGGGATAAGGTCAACGTCCAAGGTGGAGCCATTGCTATCGGCCACGCCGTCGGTGCCAGCGGCGCGCGCATCGCCACCACGCTTTTGCACCAGATGCAACAGCACAGCGTCCGGCTGGGCATAGCTGCGCTGTGCATTGGCGGGGGGATGGGCATTGCCGCGCTCTTTGAGCGAATGGAATAAGCGCGGGCCGGGCGCGGCGCGTCTCGTTCGTCCGCCGACTGCACCCGCCGGCCCGCGCACATTCCTTGCTCAAGCCACTCGCAGGGCGGTTTCTTCTTGCGCGTTTTCCTCCTGCATGTCTTCCGCATCTTTTTCTAGAACTTGCAAGTTCCGCACCTGCACTTGGACGCGGAAGCGGGGCTGGTCGTCGTCGTCGCGCCAAGAGTGGCTTTGCAGGCGGCCCGTGATAAAGACCGGCGTGCCCTTGTGCAGGCGTTTGGCCAAGGTCTCGGCGGCTTTCTGCCAGAGGATGATGTCAAAAAAGGAGGTCTCCTCTTGCCATTCTTGATTGCGGTCGCGATAAGAGCGGTTGACGGCGATTCGTCCTCGCAGGCGGGCGGCGCCGTTGTCCATGAAGCGGAAATCGGGCTCTTGCACCAAGCGGCCGCTGAGGGCGACTTGGTTGATGTTGGGCATCCTTAAGGTCGGCATGGGGTTCCTCCTGATAGATGAACGTGGATAAATGAGTGAGGCGTCCGTTGGCGGACTGCGTGGATATGGTACTAGCAGAAAGTGTGCCAACGAGCCGACTAGGTACCCAATGGTTTGTTCGGCAATTTGTTATAGAGGTCGTTTGACGAGCCGCAATAAGTAGCCATTGCTCCCAATGGGATACACCAATGAGTAATGCGGGAAACGCGAAAACCCTAGCGCAGCATTTTACACCCGCAGCAGTAGCGCAACTGGCTTGGGATGCAGTGCGCACGCTCGCGGGAAAAGAGTTGGGCGCTGGTGCGCGCGTGGTCGATCCAGCGGCGGGCGAAGGGGCGTTGTTGGCTGGCGTCGGACGAGCTTATCAGACCACGGGCATTGAGATTGACGGGGAGCTAGCCGAGCGGGGGCGTAGCCAAGCGGATCGGTTTTACACCGGAGACGGCTTGCTCGGCACCTTTCCCGAGGTGGAGGACGAGTCGTTCGATTGCGTGCTGGCCAACCCGCCTTTTGGCAAGTTGGGACCGATGTTGCATTTGTTTGGGACGGATGGACCCTGTCGGCTCGCCCGGCGCTTTAGGCTACTCGATGGACAAAAGCAGATGCGCTCCTTCCCGGTGGAGTTGCTTTTTGTCGAGCGCGCACTACAACTGATCCGGCCCACTGGTTGGATGGCCCTGATATTGCCCGAGGGATTCTTCGCCAATGCCCGCCGGCAAGACATGCGCGACTGGCTATTAGCGCGCGCTGAGGTGCGGGCTGTCGTCGCCCTACCTGGAGCCTTTAATAAGGTGCAGACGGCCTTAGTCGTCTTGCAACGCGGCAAGCCGCAGACTCGGGCTGCGGCGTGGCTGATTGCACCAGTTGGGAAGAGGCCGAGCATGGAGCAGTACGCGCAGCGCACCCGGCTCTTGCTCGGCGCGTCGGCGCGCCGTGGGCCGGAGGCCTCGCTCCTGAGTGTAGGGCAGCGCGCGCTGCGCACTCAGCGTTGGGATCCGCGCTTCTGGCAAGGGCGCGCAGCCGTGCGCCGCTTGGCGGGTCGCTTGCCACTGGTCCCGTTGGGGGAATACATCTGCCATTTGACGTACGGACCGATTGTCACAGGCAGCCGTCCTCAGCACGTAAAAGCCGGAGTGCCAGTCATTCGGCAGGGCGACATCGCCGAAACCGGGCTCGACGAGCACGCGCTTTTGCGCGTTGTGCCCGCCGGTGCGCACGATCCCCCGCGCAGCCGCGTGCGCCCCGGGGATTTGCTGTTGTCGCGCTCTGGAGCCGGGGCCTTGGGCCGGAACCGCCTAGCAGTATATCTGGGGAGTGGGCCGGCTAATGTGGGTTGTTTTGTCGATTTGATCCGCTTGGAGGGGCTCAATCCGTTTTACGCTTGGTTTTTTTTAAAAACGCGGCTGGGACGAGAGCAGATCGCCGCTTACGCCAACGGAGTGGGTACGCCGAATATCAGCTTTGGCGAAATTCGCGCGTTGCAGATTGCGGCCTTGCCCTCGGCCTATCAGGATGCTCTCGAAAGGCGCTATCGAGAGCAAGTGTGGCCCCTGCACTGCCGCCGCGAGCGTGCGGACATTCGAGCTGAGGCCGAGCGGCGTTTCCGCGCTATCGTCGGCGATCTAGAAGACTACCTGCAGACGCGACGGCAATAGGTCATTCCTACAGTCGCTCTATCGCCAACGCCCAGCGAATCGTATTATTAATACCATGTCCGATCCCAAGCACACCAACCGCCTCGCTGACGAATCTAGCCCGTACTTGCGCCAGCACGCCCACAATCCCGTCGATTGGTATCCCTGGGGTGAGGAAGCGCTGGCCGCGGCCCGGGCCGCTGATCGGCCCATCTTGCTCTCAGTGGGGTATTCGGCCTGTCATTGGTGCCACGTCATGGAGCGCGAATCCTTTGAGGATGAGCAAATCGCCCAGCGCATGAACGAGCACTTTATCAACATCAAGGTCGATCGCGAAGAACGGCCCGATGTCGATGAGATTTACATGACGGCCGTGCAGGCCATGACCGGCCAAGGGGGCTGGCCGATGACGGTGTTTCTAACGCCGGATTTGCAGCCTTTTTACGGCGGGACGTACTTCCCCCCCGAAGATCGCCACGGGCGACCGGGCTTTCCGAGGGTGCTCCAAGCGATAGCGGATTACTACCGGGAAAACCGCGCTGGCGTCGCCGAAAAAACCGCCGAACTCATGCGCGCGCTCCAGCAACACGCCGAGTTTTTGACGCCGGGCGGCATCCCCGGAGAAGAGGTCCTCGACGGAGCCTGTGCACAGCTCAAATCTACATACGACTCTAGGTTTGGCGGATTTGGTGGCGCGCCCAAATTTCCGCCGAGCATGAGCTTGTCCCTGCTGTTGCGGCGCTATGTTAGACGAGGCGATCAGCGCGCGCTAGAGATCGCGGAGCACACGCTCAAGTGCATGGCTACGGGAGGGATGTACGACCAACTTGGCGGGGGTTTTCACCGCTATTCGGTAGATGAGCGCTGGCTAGTGCCCCACTTTGAGAAGATGCTCTACGACAACGCCTTGCTGGTGTGGACGTATCTCGAAGCCTATCAGGCGACCCAAGATGAATTCTACCGCGAGGTCGTCGAGCACACCCTCGGCTATGTGCTGCGCGAGATGACGCAGCCCGAAGGCGGCTTCTACGCAGCGCAGGACGCGGACAGCGAGGGCGAAGAGGGTCTGTTTTTTACTTGGCTCTTAGAGGAGATTGAGGATCTGTTGGGCGAAGAAGATGCTGCGCTTTTTGCCCGCTATTACGGCGTTGTGCCCGAGGGCAACTTCGAACACGGGCGCAATATCTTGCACGTGGAAAACGAGCTAGCGGGAGTTGCGCGCTTCCTCAAGGTAGCGCCGGAGCGGCTGGCACAAGTCGTAGAGCGCGGGTGCGAGGTGCTGCTTGCGGCGCGGCAACAACGCGTTGCCCCCGAGCGCGACGACAAAATTCTGACGGCTTGGAACGGGCTGATGATCAGCGCGATGGCCCGCGCCTATCAGGTTATCGGGGAGGATCGCTATCTACGAGCGGCTGTCGAGGCGGCTGACTTTATTTTAGAACGCATGGTCTGCGACGGTCGTCTCCTGCACACCTACAAGGACGGTCGGGCGCGGATTCCGGCCTATCAGGACGATTACGCCTGTCTGATCAACGGCCTGCTCGACCTGTATGAGGCGAGTTTTGAGCTGCGCTTCTTTGCCGCCGCCGAGCACTGGGCCGGCGAGATGGTTGCGCGATTTTGGGATGAGGAGCACGGGGGGTTTTTCTATGCAGGGGCCGAGGCGACTGACTTGATCGTGCGCACCAAGAACCCGTTTGACAATGCCACGCCCTCGGGCAACTCGATAGGTGCGTTGGCGCTTTTGCGCTTGGGGGCGATGAAGGGCGATCAGGCGTTGTGGCAGCAGGGCGAGCAAACGCTCGTCCTCTTCGAGCAGTTGTTGCGCCGCGCTCCTGCCGCTGGGGCGCAAATGCTCTGTGCCCTCGACTTCTACTTGGCTAAGCCCACGGAGGTTGCCTTGGTGGGGGATCGAGCAGAGTGCCGTGCTTTTGCAGCCGCGCTGCACCGGTGCTTTGTGCCCAATAAGGTCGTGTTAGCTGCTGGGGTTGGGGCGGATGAAGCCGAGGCTGCGTTGCCGCTACTAGAGGGGAAGCTGAAGGTTGGCGGTCGGGCGTACGTGTGCCGCGACGCGACTTGCTCACGGCCGCTAACTACGACCGCAGACTTGGTGGAGCAACTGAAGGTCGAGGGATGAGCAAGCGCAAGATCGCAGACGACATGTTGCAGTTAGTGGGGGACACCCCCCTCGTGCGCCTCTACCGCGTCGCGCCCGCCAACGGCAGCCAGCTCTACGGCAAACTCGAAGCGCGCAACCCAACCGGCAGCGTCAAAGACCGCATCGGCGTCAGCATGATTCGCGCCGCCGAGGCAGCCGGCCAGCTCAAAAAGGGCATGACCATCGTCGAGCCTACCAGCGGCAATACTGGGATCGCACTGGCTCTTGCCGCGGCCGTACTGGGCTACCGACTAGTGCTGACCATGCCCGAGAGCATGAGCTTGGAGCGGCGGCAAGTCATGGCCAGTTACGGTGCGAAAATTGCACTGACGCCCGCAGCCGAAGACATGGCCGGAGCCATCCGCAAGGCCGAAGAATTCAAGGCCGCCGATCCCGAGGGCGTGTTTATTCCCCAGCAATTTTCTAACCCGGCCAACCCGGAAGCCCACCGCCGGGCCACGGCCGCGGAGATCCTCGCGGCTACCGGAGGAGAACTGGACGCCTTTGTTGCCGGGGTGGGGACTGGCGGTACCATAACCGGCGTTGGGGAAGTGCTCAAACAGGCCGTGCCAGACGTGCGCATAGTAGCGGTCGAACCTAAGCGCTCGCCCGTGCTCTCGGGGGGCGCAGCCGACTTGCACGGCATTCAGGGGATTGGCGCGGGTTTTGTGCCCGAAGTCCTCGATCGGGAACTGATTGATCTGGTCGTGCAGATAGACGACGACGAGGCTTTTCACTACACCCGCCGCTTGGCCCGCGAGGAAGGGTTGCTGTTGGGGCCTTCGTCTGGGGCCAATGTGGCGGCCAGTTTGCAAGTGGCCAGTGCTCTAGGCCCGGAGGCCCGGCTGGTGACCATGCTCTGCGATACTGGGTTTCGCTATTTCAGCGTCGATGGACTTATCGACTCAGGAGAATCAGCGCAGGAGTAACATCTTCGTCGCTTGGCGGACCGCGCCCGCGCGCATGATGAGCAAGTAGGTGCCGCTGGCCAGCGGTCGTCCCTGATTGTCCTTTCCATCCCAATGAATCTGATGCGTCCCCGCTTCCCGCTGCTGACGCAAGAGAGTGCGCACGGCTTGGCCGAGGGCGTTGTACACGCGCAGTTCGACCGGGGACTCGGCGGCGAGTGTGTAGGTGATTTGCGTCGAGCCGTTGAAGGGGTTGGGGAAGGCTGGTGCTAGGGCGAAATGGGTTGGGTGTTGGGACTCGATGGTGGGCCACACCGGCTGTGTCAGCGCGATGCCGCGTGGATTCTGGCCGGTTGCGTAGTGGCCGACAACGGAGTCTCGCACGGCATCGACGATGTGGATCTCATTGGAAAAGGAACTGGTGACGTACGCCTGTGTGCCGTCGGGCGAAAAGGCAATGGCCCGTGGATTGCGGCCGATGGCGAGCTTTTGGCGCAGGGTTCCGCTGGCCACATCGACGACTAGGAGGGTGCCTTCGCTATACGCGGTCAAATAGAGCTTGCGGCCGTCGGGGCTGGGTGCGATGGCAAAGGTGCCGCTGACGTCTAAGTCGATGGTGCGCACGACGGTTGCGTCATCGGCGTCGATAGCGGTCAAGCGGCCCGTGTCCATGCTGGTTACGTACAGCGTCTTGCCGTCGGGTGCGAGGGCGAGCGAGCGCGGTTTCGGTGGCACTGGGATGCGGCCGGTTATGCGGCCTTGCGGCGAGAGGACGAGGACTTGGCTGCCAGCGATGTCGGTGGTGAATATCTTGTCGGCGGTGGCGGCAACGCCGTATAGTCCTTCACTCGTATCGGCGATCTCAACGGTGCGCGCTTGGCCCGAGTCAATATCGACGATGGTCAGCGCATTCGTGCCCGAATTGGTCGCGTAGAGCGTTTTGCCGTCGGGTGAGAGGGCTAGGTCGAGGGGCTGGACCGCAGTCTCGATATGCGCCTGGACTTGGAAGGTCGCGGTGTCGACGATGCGGAGGTCGTTCGAGGAGAGGTTGGACACGAAGAGTTGGTCGCCGGCTAGGATCATTTGGATCGGTTCGTCGCCGACGGGGATGCGCGCTAGCTCGCGGCGGGTGCCCGTATCGACCACGCCGATGGCGTCGTCGCCACGCAAGGCAGTAAAGGCCAGTGGGGCTCCGGTCAGTTCGACGACGGTGAAGTCGAGCCAAGCGTCCGCATGGGGAAAATACGAGACCTTGCCGTCGGCACCGCGGGCTTCGATTTGATAGGCGATGCGCGCGCCGACGTGCTGGCCGGGAATTTGGGAGACGAAGAGGCTGTCTTGCTGCTGCATTTGCAAGTGCTGAACGCTCCCGCCGTCAATCTGATAGAGGAGCCACACGCTGGCGGCATCGCGGGCTGCGACGCGCACTGGATAAGGACCTTGGGTATCGGGGGTGTTGGAGACTATGGCTATGGGGACTACGAAGGGATAGCCGGGCACGGCAAAATCGGAGATGAAATCGACATCGTCGATGTGCTGAGCCGCGGCCAAGTCGAGGACGCGAGCGTAGGTGTCGTCGCGGGCGTTGTCGTAGAACTCCGCGGGGAATCCAGTGGCAAAATCAGTGAAAATACCGCCGAAGTTCTCTTCGTTAATCGCCCCGGCAATGGGCGCGAGCCCCAGTCGGTAGCGGCCCGGGGTCAAGCCGTGCAGCCGGTAGTGTCCGACCGTAACGGCACCTGGATCGGCACCCGAGACGGTGCTGAACAGTTCGCCGGTGTCGAGGTTTTCGGCCTTGATGTGCGTGCCGAAGAGTGGCTGTTGGTCGAAGTCGCGGACTTGGCCGGCGATGCTGCCGACGCTGGCTTGATAGCCAATGGCCGGATAGAGAAAGCTGATGCCGGCGATGTCGTCGGGTTCGAGGCTTTGCGCTTGGCCGGAGTCGTCGCTGTGGTTGAAGGGGTTCATGGTCGGGCGGATATGCGGGGGGGCGTCGAGCGGGGTGTGTTCAAGCCCGAGCAGGTGGCCGATTTCGTGGACGGCCACGTCTTTGAGATTTATCCAATTGCCGGGCTGAACAAATAGACCAGCGGAAAAGCGGAAGTCGCGCCCGTTAAAGATGATGTCCGCGTCGGTGATGTAGCCAGTCGAAAAATGGGACTGGATGCGGGTTATGGCGATGACGCCGGTTTCGGGCGGGGCGTTTAGGTAGCGTCCCGTCTCGTCGAAGTAGATCAGGTTGCGCCCATCTCTTTGCGTTGGGACGCTGCGGGTTGTGTCCTCATCGACAAAGTCCACCCGCGCCGTACCTACGTCACGCCAGACCTGGAAGCTTTCGCGGATCAACGCATGGGTCTGAGCAGGGGATAGGTCGTCGGAACCAGCGGCGTGGAGCGCGAAGGGGATGCGGTCGGGGTGTCGCCAGGTCTGCTGGACTTGGTGCCCAAATCGGGATTCAACGGTCTGGATGAGAAAGCCGTGGCTGGGCATGGCGACGAGCAGGCCGCCGAGCAGTAAGCCGCTAGCGCGCATCGCGTGTCTCCGGGCTTTGATCTGCGGTCAGGGCGCGCACCCGCGTCAAAAACTGGTCGAGCGGCATGCCTTGGACCGGTTCGTCGGGCTGTGCCTTTTTAGGCGCACTTTGCGGCCCGGTGTGCAGTGTAAGGCCGTCTAGCTCTTGGAAGACGCGTGGTCTGTTGGTTGTGCTGCGCTTGATGGCAAAGTGTCCTTGGGCCAAGCCGACCGGCCAGGAGTGTCCCAATGCGTTCGCCGCGGTGAGGAAGAGCACGGCCTCGTCACCGGGGGCGAAGACGGGCATGCCAATGATACGGGTAACAGCGCCTTGTAGATGTCCACCGGGCAGGTGCAATTCCAGTTGCGAGATCGCTGGTCCTTTGACGGCTTGGGAAACGGAGAAGACATAACGGGTATAGATTTGTCCGCGCACCCATTGGGGCTGGGCTTGGCTACAGACCCCGACGACGATGCGTTCGGCATTGGCAGTCAGAGCCGCCAAATCGAAGCGCTGGACTGTAGTAGCTGCAAGTGGAGTGGTTAACCAGACTAGGCAGAATGCAGTGCGAACGATCATTGCGCTTATCTCCTCAGGGATACAATAGAATTCAATATCTACTACAGACGCTAGGGAGCGATTAAAGTTGCCCAAGGACTTGGGGTACTCGCTCTTTCGGATATGTTAATTTAAGATATTATAGAATAATGAGGTCTGTTGTCGATTCATTGACACTTACGTTTACGTCAAGTACATTGCTTGCCAGAACCTCGCAGCGAAGGATGTCTCCATGCAAATAGGTGATTTGGCTGCCAAAGCCGGGGTCACGCCGCGCACGATTCGCTACTATGAAGAATTGGGAATCGTCGAGCCAGAGGAGCGCACTGCAGGCGGGTTTCGCCTGTATTCGGAAGCGCAATTGCGCCGCTTGCAAATCGTCCAAAGCCTCAAGGATTTGGGATTCGGGCTAGAGCACATCAGCGCGTTCTTCAACCTGAAACACGGTAACGGATCGGGGGGCAGCTTGGCGCGCGTGCTCGTCGAGCACCTAACCGAGCAAGAGCGCCGGATCGACGAGCGCATTCGCCAGTATTCGCTGATGAAGGAGCGAAACCGGCGAGCCATTGAAATTCTCAGTGGTTGTTTTTGTTGTGAGGTCAAGGTCATCGAACGGGATTGCCACCACTGCGAGGTCTATCGGAGGCACGACGAGGTTCCCGACCTCATCGAATGTGCCATTTACGAATCTTGAGGGGATATAATATGGTAACTATAACGGAAGCCGCGGCCGAGAAGATCAAGGACTTGCTCAGCGAACAGGGCAACGAGGAGCACGGGCTGCGCATGGGCGTGATGGGTGGGGGATGTTCGGGGTTCCAGTACAAGCTGGATTTCGAGGAAAGTGCCGGCGACATGGACCACGTCCTTGAAATCGACGGCGTCAAAGTCTTCATCGACATGAAGAGCAGCCTCTACCTCAACGGCGTAACGCTCGACTACCACGACGGACTGATGGGGGGCGGTTTTAAGATCGAAAATCCCAACGCCCGCACCACCTGCGGCTGCGGTGAGTCCTTCAGCGCCTGAGCGACGGGCTGTGCAAATTCCAGTTTATATGGACAACATGGCTACCACGCCGGTTGACCCGCGCGTCTTGGCGGACATGTTGCCGTACTTCGGCACGCACTTCGGCAATGCAGCCAGCAAGACCCACGCCTTTGGTTTGGCAGCTGCCGACGCGGTCGAAAAGGCGCGGGAAGAGATCGCCGGGTTAATCGGCGCGCGCACTCAGGAGATCGTCTTTACAGCCGGGGCTACAGAGGCCAACAATTTGGCCATCAAAGGTGCAGTCCAGATGGTGGCTCCCGGAGCGCACATCGTCACCTGTACCACTGAGCACAAGGCCGTCTTAGAGTGTTGCCACACCTTGGAAAAGCAAGGGGTAGAGGTAACTTATTTACCTGTGGACCGCTGCGGCCAGATTGACCTCGACCAACTCGCGGCGGCCATCACGCCGCGGACAGCCCTCATCTCGCTCATGGCTGCCAACAACGAGATTGGGGTCTTGCAGCCGCTGGCGGCGATCGGGCGGCTGGCCCGCGAGCGCGGCGTCTTGTGGCACTGCGACGCAGCCCAAGCCGTTGGCAAGGTGCCGCTCGATGTGGAGGTGCTTGGCATCGACCTGCTCTCGGCTTCTGGCCACAAGCTCTACGCTCCCAAGGGCGTCGGCTTCCTCTACGTGCGTTCGCGCAAGCCGCGCGTGCGCTTGCAGGCCCAAGTTGAGGGCGGCGGGCAGGAGCGCAGCCTGCGTGGCGGCACCCTCAATGTTCCGGGGATCGTTGGTTTAGGACGCGCCTGTCGGTTGGGGAGCGAGGAGATGCCCGCGGAAGCGGCGCGACTGGTGCAGATGCGGCGACGGCTGTGTGCCGGGCTGGAGGCCGCGCTCGGCCCTTTGGTCGTCAATGGCCATGCGGAAGAGCGCCTGCCGGGCAACCTCAACGTGAGCTTTCCCGGGGTGGACGGAACCGAGTTACTTTTGGGATTGCGCGAGATCGCGTTGTCTTCTGGCTCTGCCTGCTCATCGCGGACGAGCGCGCCCTCACACGTCCTCAGAGCCATCGGCGCCAGCGACGACTTGGCGCGGGCTTCCCTGCGCTTTGGGTTGGGACGTTTTAATACTATGGCAGAAGTGGAATTCGCCATCGACCGCACAGCCGCACAGGTCGAGCGCTTGCGCGACTGTGCATTAGCAATTGAGGAGAAAGCATGACTGTTACATCCAATCAGCTACTAGAGAGCGTAAAAGCCGAAATCGCCGAAGTGACTCCGGCTGAGGTCCAAGCGGCCCTCCAAGCTGGCCGGCCGGTTCACGTCATAGATGTGCGCGAACGGGAAGAGGTCATGGACGGCTATATCCCCGGAGCCGAGTTGATCCCACGCGGTTTTTTGGAACTCAACGTCGAAGAAGACGTGACCATAGATCGCGACGCGGAAATCGTGCTCTATTGCGCTGGGGGCAACCGCTCGGCCTTGGCAGCGCGCGATTTGGCCTTTATGGGCTACACCAATGCCAAGTCCATGATCGGCGGTATCAAAGGCTGGAAGGACGCCGGCTATGGAATCGAGCAGGGTGGCCTGCTCTCCGAAGAGGACTCGCAGCGCTACGCCCGGCATCTCATCCTGCCCGAGGTCGGGGAGAAGGGGCAGCAACAGTTGCTCAAGGGCCGGGTGTTGCTAGTCGGGGCGGGTGGTTTGGGTTGCCCGACGGCCCTGTATCTGGCCGCGGCCGGCGTCGGCAAGATCGGCTTGGTAGATGCCGATGTCGTCGATAAGAGCAACTTGCAGCGGCAAGTGCTTTTCGGCGAGTCTGATCTCGGCCGGCCCAAGGTCGAGGCTGCCCGCGACCGGTTGCTCGACATCAACCCCGGCATCGAGGTACTCCCGCACTACGAACTGTTGACGTCGCACAATATTTTCGAGGTCATGGACGGCTACGACATCGTGGTCAATGGCTGCGACAACTTTCCGACTCGCTATTTGGTCAACGATGCGGCCGTGATGCAGAAAAAGCCCGTGGTGGACGGCAGTATTTTTCGCTTTGAGGGCCAAGCCACCGTGTACGTGCCCGGGGACGGCCCGTGCTATCGCTGCCTTTATCCCGAGCCGCCGCCGCCCGGGGAGGTGCCGAGTTGCGCCGAGGGTGGGGTTTTGGGAGTCTTGCCCGGCATCATCGGACTAGTGCAGGCCACCGAGGTCGTCAAGCTGCTGTTGGGGCAGGGCACTTCCTTGGTGGGGAGAGTGATGCTCTACGACGCGCTGGAGATGAAATTCCGCGAACTCAAGCTCCGACGCGACAGTGAGTGCCCGGTGTGCGGCGACAGCCCGACCGTCACTGAGTTGATTGACTACGAGCAATTTTGCGGTCTGCCTTCGCACAGCGAAGCCGCAGGTTGATCTCGATTCGCAGTTTTGTTTGTACGGCGCTCCCTCGCACCTAGGGGGCGCCTTTTCTTGTGGGGAGCATTTGATGGAGCAGACCGGGGCGGGTTTTTTGGCGTTACCGGATAACCCAGACCAAGATCCGACGTTGGATTGGCGGGAAGTTTTTGGCAACGACCAGCCGGTGGAGGTCGAAATCGGCATTGGCAAAGGGCGCTTTATCATCGACGCGGCCAGCCGCCAGCCCGCAGTGAATTTTGTCGGGGTCGAATGGGCAGCCAAATACTTGCGCATTGCCTGCCAGCGCGCTACGCGCCGCAACCTCGACAACGTGCGGTTCGCGCACTTGGATGCGCGGGAATTCGTCGAATTTTTCGTGGCCGCGGCATCGGTGCGGGCCTATCACATCTACTTTCCCGATCCTTGGCCCAAGAAGCGGCATCACAAGCGGCGACTCTTTAATGAGGCATTTCTGCGCGAGGTCGAGCGCACTTTGTGCGCGGGCGGTCAGTTGTGGCTAGCCACGGATTACGCCGACTATTTCGACGTCATGCTCGCGGCGTTGGAAACTAGCCCGTGTTTAGCGGAGACGGATGTTGAGTGGCTGGGGGTGCGGACGAATTACGAAGACAAGTTTCTCGCACAGGGCAAGCCGATCTACCGCCGAGTTATGGAGAAAATGTCGACGTAAAGATACCCGCCGAGTACAAAGCAAAAGGGGTTGGACCACGCGATGGCCAACCCCTTTTCTATGTCAATATGACAGTAGAGGTGATAATTAAAGAGAGCAGACGGTAATTGATATGCACACAAATAAGTGTAATATGCACACAAATAAGTGTATAAAGAGGCTTAAAATGGCCGTATCTATCTGAAAAATATAGGAAAAATATGCTTGCAGTCCTGTTGATATAGGTGTATTATTGGGATGTGGTGGAAAGTGGTGGAAAGTGGTGGAACGGGAAATTTGACTTGATATGAGCATCAAATGGCACAGTTTTTCACAGGCAGACACGAGGTTCCCGTCGACGACAAGGGACGGATTTTTGTGCCGGCGGAGTTCCGCAAGAAACTACCGCCAGAAGCCGATGACACGCTCGTGGTGCTGCGCGGGTTCGACAACTGCTTGGTGGCTTACTCCCGACCCGAGTGGGAAGCGAAAGCCGAACAGCTTTTGCGTCTGCCGACGACCAAGCGCGAAGCGCGCACTTTTATCCGCTCGATGGTTTCGCACGCATCAGAAGTGAAGCTAGACCGCCAAGGGCGGACCGGCATTCCGCGCAAGTTGCTGGCCAAGGCCGGCATAACCAATCAGATGGTCATCATCGGTGCGTTGGACAAATTGGAATTTTGGAGCCCGGAAAACAGCGAGGATTTCCCGCCGATGGAAGACCTCGCCGAGAGTTTGGAAGACTTTGAGATAGATCTCTAAAACCTTATGAACTATGGACTATCACATTCCGGTCATGGTCGCGGAAGTGGTCGCGGGGCTGGTCGCCGATCCGGACGGAGCGTACGTAGATGCGACGGTCGGCGGTGGAGGCCACAGTTGGGCATTGCTTCAGGCTCTCGGTCCCAAGGGGAGGCTACTTGCAGTGGATCGGGATCGGGAGGCCGTAGCGGCAGCGCGAGCGAGGTTGGCAGCAGATACGCGAGTCGTCGTGCGGCAAGGCTGCTTTGCCGAATTGAGCGAGTTGCTGGCGCAGGAGGGGATCGGGCCGTTGAGCGGAGTCCTGTTCGACTTAGGGGTTTCGTCGCATCAAATCGACGTACCAGCCCGGGGATTCAGTTATCAGGCCGACGGTCCTCTCGACATGCGCATGGATGCAGAAGTTGGCCCAACGGCCGCCGAGTTGATCGCAGCGTGCAGCGAGGCCGAGATAGCCGAGTTGATTGCGCGCTACGGGGAAGAGCGCGCGGCGCGGCGCATCGCGCGCTCGATCTGCCAGCAGCGGCTTGCACCTTTGACCACTACGCAGGCTTTGCGGCAGGCCGTAGCGGCCACGCGGCCCCAGATGCTCAACAAGACCCTAGCGCGCGTATTCCAAGCGCTGCGCATTGCCGTCAACGACGAGTTGGGGCAGTTGCAGGCGGGGTTGGCGGCTGTGGAGACGGAACTGAAGCCCGGCGGCCGGCTAGCCGTTGTGGCCTATCACTCCTTGGAGGACCGGTTAGTCAAGCAGCATCTCGCGACGCTGATGCGCGGTTGTATCTGTCCGCCGCGCGTGCCCGTTTGCACCTGCGGGCGGCAACCGTCGTTCAAACGAGTGGGGCACAAGTTGCAGAAGGCGAGCGAGGCCGAGGTCAAACAAAATACTCGAGCGCGCAGCGCCATTTTGAGAATCTACGCAAAAACCGAGGTAGGCTAATATGAGTAGAGGCGGAATTTCCTGTGTGAAGTGCGTGCTCCTCATAGGGATGCTAGCCGGGGCGGCCCTCTTCCACGTCTGGCAAAAGGTCGAAATGGCTCGGGTTGCCGGTGGCATCAGCACGGCTGAGACGCAGATAGTTGAACTCGACAGAGAGCGCACCCAGCTATTGGCAGCCATCTCGGTGCGGAAAAACTCCGGTTTTGTCGAGAAAGTGGCTTTTGGCCAGCTCGGCATGGTCTATCCGTCGAAAACTGTGGATGGCATGAGCGGTGCATTGGCGCATTGGAAGGGAGATTGATGGGGCCACGGGTGCAACATACGGGCATTGGTCGGTTGCGCTGGGTCGCGGTTTTGGGCGCAGTGGCGTGGTTGGGTCTGTCGGCACGCCTCGTCCAAATCCAGATCTTCAGGCACGAGGTGTACAGTGCCGAGGCCCGCGAGCAGTACCTTGCGAGCCGCCCACTGAAAGCGAGTCGAGGTCGGGTGGTGGATCGACGCGGCAATAACTTGGCCGTAGATGTCCAAGCTACGTCGTTTTACGCCCATCCCGATCAGGTCGAGGAACCCAAGCGCGTAGCCACCCATTTCGCATCCCTGAGCGATAAACGGGCTGAGTTCATTGAGCGCCAATTGCGCGGAGACAAGCCGTTCGTCTATTTGGCGCGTCAGATAGTTGACGCGAGCTTGGGCGAGGTCGCGTACGCTGGTGTGTTTCAGCATCTGGAGACCCGACGCCAGTACCCCTTAGGGCCGCTGGCCGGCCAACTCATCGGGCACACCAACATCGACAACAGCGGTCGCGAGGGGATTGAGCGGGCCTTCGACGACATCCTGCGCGAAAAGGACGGTTCGATATTGGAATACGTGGATGCGTGGGGCAAACAAGTGCCCGGGCGACATCAGCGCCGCGAAGAGCCCGAGCACGGTCGCGACCTGATGCTGACCATCGACGCGGTCTATCAGAGCATCCTAGAGGAAGAGCTGCAACGGACCATCGACGGCTCAAAGGCCCAAGGTGCTTTGGGCGTCATTGTCGCCCCGCGCAGCGGCGAAGTGCTAGCCATGGCCAACCTGCCGCTTTTCGATCCCAATAAGGCGTCTCACTCATCGCCGGAACTCAGGCGCAACCGCGCGATAACTGACGTGTACGAACCCGGCTCGACCTTCAAAGCTATCGCGGTCGCTGCGGTCCTCGAAGACGGGCTAGTCAGCCTGCAAGATCGCATCTTTTGCGAGTGGGGGACGCTCCGATTGGCCAATGGGGACACCATTCGCGACATCCAACCCTACGGCGATTTGCTCTTTGCTCAGGTCTTAGAAAAATCGAGCAACATCGGCACGATCAAGCTGGTGCAGCGACTGTCGCGGTCCCGCTTTTACGAACATATCCGCAACTTTGGCTTTGCGATTCGCACAGGCATTGACCTGCCGGCAGAAACGCCTGGTTTATTGCAAGAGGTCGATCAGTGGTCCCGGCGGTCGCTGGCGACCATCGCCATCGGGCAGGAAATTGGCGTGACGGCCTTACAACTTGCCATGGCGTACGGGGCGATTGCCAACGGCGGCGTGCTGATGGCACCAAGGCTCGTCGCCGGAACGATTGGCCCGGGCGGTCAGTTCGAAGATCGCGGCGGCCCCCAGCCGGTCCGCCGGGTCGTGAGCCGGAAGACGGCGGCGACGCTGAGCGAGGCGCTGACCCGAGTCGTGGAAAGGGGTACCGGGCAAAAGGCCCGCATCAAGGGCGTAGCTGTGGCTGGGAAGACGGGTACGGCTCAGCGCGCCTTAGCCGATGGCAGTGGCTACGATCCCAACGCCAGTATTGTCTCATTCGTCGGCTTCCTGCCGGCTGACGATCCTCAGTACGTGTGCGTGATCATGGTCGAAAATCCCCGCGTGAACGGATGGGGAGGATACGTGGCAGCTCCGGCCTTCCGCCGGGCGATGAAGCGGATCATCAGCCTGCCCGGCGGCCTATTGGTCGAGCCGGCGGCCAAGCATCCACCAAAAGAGAGACCGGCCGTGCCGGACCTGCGAGGCATGCCCATGCCCATGGCCCGCTTTCAGGCGCAGATGCGAGGACTGCCGGTGGTCTTTTCCGGCGCAGGTACCGTGGTCGTCAATCAGTCCCCTCTGCCGGGTCGTGCCGACCGCGTCGCGCAGATCAATTGCACGCTGGGTGATGAGGGCACCCGCATGCGACAGGCGCGCCTCGTTGGAAACATTCCAGCCCAAGGCTCGAGAGGTATTTAGATGGAACTGAGATACCTGCTCGAAGAGCTACCTGACGCTTGCGTGGAGGGCGACCAAGATATTGAGCTAGGGCAGATCCGCTGCGATTCGCGCTGCGTGGAGGAAGGCGATTTTTTTGTAGCCGTGCGCGGAGGGCAGGAGCAGGACCGGCACCGCTTCGTCGACCATGCCATAGCCCGCGGTGCCCGCGCCGTGATGGTGGAGGATCAGATCGATTGCACTGGAGTAACGCGGGTGCAGGTGGCGGACTGCCGGGCCGCGCTGGCCCGAATGGCGGCGCGTTTTTACGCCTTTCCCGGACAAGCGCTGCTCAACGTCGGCGTCACCGGCACCAACGGCAAGACCACCACAGCCTTCCTACTCAGGAGGGCCCTCGAAGCCGCTGGCCTGCCGTGTGGATACTTGGGGACCTTGGGATTTTGGTGCGATGGCGAATTGGAGAAGATGGACAATACTACGCCCGAGGCCGTCCAATTACACGGCTTACTGCGTCGGCTCGTCGATGCCGGCAAGCAAGCGGCCGTGCTAGAAGTGTCTTCCCATGGGCTGGCATTAAAGAGGGTGGAGGGCATTCCCTTCCGGGCAGCGGTCTTTACCAATTTGACGCGCGATCACTTGGATTTTCACGGGACTTGGGAGGCGTATTTTGCCGCCAAGGCCCGGCTTTTCGAATGCCTGCAAGAAGGCGCGATTGCGGTGATTAACGCCGACGACACCCACGCGGACGAATTGGCCCGCAGGACAAAGGCGCGCGTTGTGACGTACGGCTGTGGCCCAGAGGCCGAGGTGCGGTTGCAAAGCGCCGACGCTGGCCCGCAAGGGACGCATCTGTGCTTGGACACTCCAACCGGTTCTATTGAGGTGCAGACGCATTTGATCGGTCGTTTCAACTACTACAATACTATGGCCGTCGTGGCTACCGGGTTGGCCTTGGATTTGGATGCCGCAGCGCTGTGCCGCGGATTGGTTACCCTAGAGAGCGTCCCAGGCCGCGGCGAGCGAATCGCCGAGGGGCAGGACTTCGCGGTTATCGTGGATTACGCTCACACCCCGGACGCACTGGAAAGGATTTTGCACGCCGCCCGCGATTTGGGGAGTGGCCGCTTGATCTGCGTCTGTGGCTGCGGCGGAGATCGAGACCGCGGCAAACGACCCCTGATGGGCCGCGTCGCCGGCGAGTTGGCCGATTGGACGGTCTTGACTTCGGACAACCCGCGCAGCGAGGAGCCACAGCGCATCATCGACGAGATGGCCGCTGGCATGCCCGACAGCAGCGCGGTTCACAGCGAGGTTGACCGCGCACAGGGGATTGCTACGGCTCTGGCCGCTGCGCACAGCGGGGATGTCGTAGTCATTGCCGGCAAGGGGCACGAACAGGAGCAGGAACTGGCCGACCGCGTCGTGGCCTTTGACGACCGCGAAGTTGCCCGGCGCGTGCTGCGGGGTTTGCGCGCTGGGGAAGGACAGCCGCTATGCGCGCTGTGACCTTGAACGAGATGGTGCAGTGGACGGCTGCCGACCCGGTCGGGAGCCTCCAGCCGGATTGCGCCCTGCAAGCGGTGGCGACCGACAGCCGGTCCATCGACGAGGGCGAGTTGTTCGTCGCGCTGCGAGGCGAGTGCTTCGACGGGCACGACTTCGTCGAGGCCGCCTTTGCCCGCGGCGCGTGCGCGGCCTTAGTGGAACGCCGCTGGCCAGGGTTGGACCGGGCAGTTCCCGGTCCGCTGTTGGCCGTTGATTCGACACTGCAAGCGCTGGGCGATATAGCGCGGGCGTATCGGCGGCGCTGGGAGGTACCAGTGGTGGCCGTCGTAGGTAGCGCGGGCAAGACGACGACTAAGGAAATGATCGCCGCTGTGTTGGGGCAGCGGTACCGCGTTTTGAAAACCATCGGTAGCGAAAACAACGAGATAGGGGTGCCTCGCACTCTGTTGCAACTGTCGCCGAGTCACGAGGCCGTGGTGTTGGAACTGGCAGCGCGGCGGATAGGGGATATTCGCTACCTGTGTTCAGTTGCCGAACCTACCATTGGGGTTTTGCTCAACATCGGGACTGCACACATAGAATTTTTTGGGTCTGTAGAAGGAGTGGCCAAGGCCAAAGGGGAGCTTCTGGATTATCTGGACGAGTCTTTAACGGCTCTCGTCAACGCCGATGACCGTGTCGTGGCTCAGGAGGTAAAGAGGACAAAGGGGAGACTCCTGACCTTCGGTTTTGCGCGTGAGAGCGAGTTTCGTGGGGAGAGGCTCGTACTCGACCAGAAGGGCTGCGGCCACTTCCTTCTACACCATGTTCCCATTGATCTCAATATTCCAGGGCGGCACAACGCGTACAACGCCTTGGCGGCGGCCGCCATCGGTCGCATCCTCGACGTGCCGTGGGAAGGGATCCAGCGCGCCCTCGCCGAGTTCCAAGCGGTGAGTCAGCGCGGCGAGATCGTGTGCAAAAATGGGATCGCAGTAATCGACGATTGTTATAATGCCAATCCTGGCTCGATGTCGGCCGCGATCGATCTCCTCGTCGACGTGCCCGGTGCGCGGAAAATCGCCGTGCTCGGCGATATGCTAGAACTCGGAGCGGAGAGCGGCTCGTTGCACGCGGCCGTCGGCGAGAAGGCCGCCGAGTGCGCCGATATCATACTGGCTGCCGGTCGCGAAAGCGCGCACGTGGTGGCTGCGGCCCACGCGGCTGGCATGGCTCAAGACGCGGCCCGCCACTTTGAGCAACCCGAGCAACTCGGCGAATTCGCCGTAGCGCAATTGCGTCGCGGCGATGTGGTCTTAGTCAAGGCCTCTCGGGCCATGGCCTTTGACCGAATCGTCAAGCGCATTCTGCAGTAGTTGGGATAGCTCGCTCCCACCGGGCGCGTTCCCAATCCCCTAACAACCTAAGAATTCCTTGCTGATGATAGCTGTTCAGCGCGACAGCATGTTAGTGTTGCTGATCTGCCTGACGCTGGTAGGTCTGGGGCTGGTCATGGTCTATAGCTCTAGTTCCGTCTTGGCAAACGTGGACTTTGGCGACTCGAGCCTCTTTCTAAAGAAGCAATTCATCCGCGTCCTTATCGGCTTGGTGCTCATGCTCGCGTTTTCGCGGCTGCCTGTGCATTGGTGGGCACGGCTTTCGCGTCCCATCATGTTGTTGGCCCTCGTGTCGCTCTTGCTGGTCTTAACGTGGGGCCATGGCGTGGCCCAGCGCTGGTTGAGCATTCCGGCCTTGGGCGGTGGCTTGGCCTTTCAGCCGGCTGAATTCGCCAAGCTGGCGCTGGTGCTCTACTTGGCGGATGTCTTGGTGCGCAAGCGCGACGAACTACACAACTTTAGCCGCGGGTTTGTCCCACGTTTGTTGGTCGTCGGCCTCGCTCTCGTGCTCATCGTATTACAGCCCGACTTGGGGACGGCTATTGCACTGGGGCTGATTGCCTTGATCATGCTGTGGGTCGGCGGAATGCGCTTGTACCACTTGGTCGGGGCCGGGTTGCTTGCGCTGTTGGGCATTGGGCTTTCCCTGATGCATTCGAGTTATCAGATGCGCCGCTTGGTCAACTTTATTGATCCAGAACGCGATAAGGATGGCTCCCACCAACTCTTGCAGTCGCTCCGCGGCATGGGCAATGGTGGTCTTTTTGGGGTGGGTTTGGGCAACAGCATGCAAAAAGAGCAGTACCTGCCCGAGCCACACACGGATTTTGTCTTCTCGGTCATTGGCGAGGAAATGGGGCTTATGGGTACGCTGGTAGTACTAGGGCTTTTCGCAGCTTTCTCGTTTTACGGGATGCGCATCGGGGCGCGCGCTGGCGATACGTATGGTTTTTTGGTCGCCGTCGGTATTACGTCAATGATTTCGGTGTACGCTCTGCTGAATATCGGCGTAGTTATCGGAGTATTACCTACCACCGGCTTGCCGCTGCCCTTTGTCAGTTACGGAGGCTCGTCGCTGATAGCGAACATGGCGGGGGTGGGCATCTTGCTGGGGGTTGCCCGCATGGCCCCTAGACACCAAGAGGGCTTAGTGCATTGGCAGCGATGAAGACGCTCTTGGACCAATATCGCCGCGTGCATCTGGTCGGCATCGGCGGAGCAGGCATGGAGGGCTTGGCCCGGCTTCTCGCCGCCAAGGGCTGCGTAGTAAGCGGCTCAGATCAGGCCGACTCGCGCAGCATTGCGTTGCTGCGACAAGAGGGATTCGCCGTCTCAGTAGGGCACGACGGCCAGCTTGTGCAAGGCGTAGATCTAGTGGTGTTCTCGGCCGCCGTACCGGCTGACAACCCCGAGCGGCGGGCCGCCGAGCACGAGGGCATTCCCACGGCGAGCCGAGCCGAAGTGCTCGGGGAGTTGTCCCGTATGCCGTTGACCCTCGCCGTAGCCGGCACTCATGGCAAGACGACGACTGCTTCGATGGCCGCGGCGATCTTGCGCCGCGCTGGCCTCGACCCCCAGGTCTTAGTCGGGGGCTGGATCAACGGGCGGCCCCAGGCCGAGTTGGGAAGCGGTGAGGTCTTCGTGGTGGAGGCCGATGAATTTGCTGGCGGCTTCTTGCACCTGTATCCGAGCTTGGCCCTCGTGACAAGTGTAGATGCCGAGCACCTCGATTACTATGGGAGCTTGGAGGCTCTTGAACAGGCCTTCGGCCAATTCCTCGCGCGCTTGCCCTTTTGCGGCCGCAGCGTGCTGGCCGGGGATGGGTTGGTCGGGGAGCGGGTGCTGGCCGGCTTGCAGCGCCCCCATCAGACCTATGGCATGGATGGCGACAACGACTATCGGATTGCCGAGCTCGAAGAGCGGGCTTGGGGTAGCCGGTTTGCCCTGTGTTTCGACGGGCAAAAGCTCGGCGAAATCGAGTTGCAGGTCCACGGCGTACACAACGTCCGCAATGCTGCTGGGGCCGCTGCATTGACCTGCGCGTTACAGGTGGAGTTTGCGGCTATCGCCGACGCTTTGGGGCAGTTTGGCGGGGCGGACCGACGCTTTCAGCGCAAGGGGGAATTCGCTGGCGTGCTGGTCGTGGATGACTACGCCCATCACCCGGCTGAATTAGCGGCGGCCTTGACTGCCGCGCGGCAGATCGGTCGCCGAGTTATCGCCGTCTTTCAACCCCACCTATACTCGCGCACCCGCGAGTTGGCGGCGGCCTTTGCCCGCGAGCTCGCCGCGGCCGATTGCGTGGTGCTAGCCGCCGTATATGCCGCGCGGGAGCCCCCCCTGCCCGGCGTGGACTCGGAGCTAATTGCAAGAGCCTTGCGCACCCGCGGATACAAAGCCGTGGAATACCTGCCCGACAAGGAGCAACTCGTCGCCCACTTGGTGGATATCTGCCGCCAAGGCGACCTAGTGCTGGCTATGGGGGCCGGCGACATCGGCGAGACGGCAGTGGAGCTGATCGCGGCCTTGGTGGATGGAGAGCACTCGTGAATCCCAAGAACAAGAAAACCAAGGCGCGCAAGAAGTCGCCCACTGTGGAGTCCCGGGGTCGCAACAAGTCCCGCTGGCCTTGGATTGCGCTCTTGATCTTGGCCACGGGCAGCACCTTGGCGGCCTATCAAGTGGCCACCTACTTCGGCCAAGCCTCCCTCTTTGACCTCAAGGCCATTGAGGTGGATGGGTTGCGGCGGCTCAAAGGGGAGGACGTGCGTGCCGCTAGCGGTCTCGCGGCCGGGACCAACATTTTCGCCATCGACTTGGACGAGGTCGCGCAGCGGCTGGAGGCCATGTATTGGATCAAGCAGGCCTTCGTGGTGCGCAAGCCGCCTGACCGCGTTGCCATCGATATCGTCGAGCACCGCCAAGTGGCTTGGGTCGATTTGGGTCAGACCTATGGGCTCGCACCCGGTGGCTTCCTGCTTCCCGTAGGCCCAACCACTCGCAATTTGCCCGTTATATCCGGGCTATCCGTCACCGCCGACTCGTTGCGGCCCGGCGTGGCGGTGCCGGATTCCGCGCTGCTGGCCATACTGCGCTGGTGGGAGGAGGCCAAGGTCGCGGATGCGGAATTCTGCCTCAACGTGGCTGGCATCCAGCCAATGTCCGGGGCGGGCATTCGCTTGCAGATGGCAGGCGACGGACTCGAAGTGCGCTTGCCCGCAAACGGAGCCGGTCGCCGGCTCCGCACCATTCGCGAACTGATGCCGCGCGTCCATCAGAGCCATCCCGATCCGGCCTATATCGACTTGCGCTATACCGGCCAGATGGTCGTCGGAAAAAAGAAAGCGAAATCGGGATGAAGTGGAGTGGGAGTGAAGAGCGCAGCAGCATCATCGCCGGGCTAGACTTGGGTACGACCAAGATATGTGCCGTCATTGCCGAACAGCTTGCCGAGCGGCAGCCGCGGCTTATCGGCATGGGCCAGTGCCCTTCAGAGGGGATGCAGCGCGGGGCGATTGTGGATGCAGAGAAGACGGTGTACGCCATTGGCGAGGCCATGCGTCAAGCCGAGTTGATGGCCGGAGTCGAGATCGACGCGGTGTACGCCGGCATTTCTGGCGAATACATCGCCGGCCTCAACAGCACGGGCATGGTGGCTGTCGGCAGCGAAGGCGGATGGATTGGAGCACAAGACCGCGCCCGAGTCCTCGCTACGGCCGGCGTGGTCAAAGTGCCGTTCGACCGCGAGGTATTGCACGTTTTGCCCCAAGAGTTTGCCGTCAATGGCCAGCGGGGCATTCTCGATCCCGTGGGTATGTATGGCGTGCGCTTAGAGGCGAGTGTGCACGTGGTTACCAGCTCAATTGCCGCGGTGCGCAACATCTGCCACAGCATCCTCCGCGCTGGCGTCGATGTGCGCAGTGTCGTTCTCGGTCCGCTTGCTTCAAGCTACGCCGTCCTCAGCGAGGACGAGCAGCAGATGGGGGTCTGCCTGCTCGACATCGGCGGGGGTACCACCGATGTGGCAGTCTTCGCTGGCAAAGGGTTGCGCTATTCGGGCATCATCGGATTGGGCGGGCAGAATGTGACCAACGACATCGGCGTTGGATTGCGCACCACGAGAGCTGAGGCTGAGCAGGTCAAGTGTGCGGGCTCGTCTAGCGAGGCCGTTGCCTACATCGTCGAGGCGCGGATGGAGGAGATATTGGCCCTAGCCTGCAAGCAGATCTATACCGCGTCGCCCAATGTCGCGCTAGGCGCGGGCATCGTCCTCACGGGCGGGGGAGCGCAAGTTACCGGAGTCGTGGCCTTGGCCGAGCGGGTCTTTGGCATGCCGGCGCGTTTGGGCGTCCCAGTGGGGTTTGAGGGGGCGTCAGAGCTAGCTAGTCCGCCGTATGCTACGGCGCTGGGCCTGCTCCTCTACGGAGCGGATCGACAGCAGGAGAGAAACCAAAAAGAAGCGCAGGTGCTGGTCGAAGACTCCTTCGATTCAGTATTCGGTCGCGTAAAAAGGTGGTTACAACCAAGGGACTAGCGGCGGTGCTGGTCCCGAAATCAAGGAGGATACCATGGCAATTAGGTTGATCGACAACGAACATAGGGCGCGAATCAAGGTCGTCGGCGTTGGTGGCAGCGGTGGCAATGCCATCAACCGCATGATTGAGTCCGGGATGCACGGCGTCGAATTCGTCGCCGTCAACACGGATGCGCAGGCGCTGGAGGCCTCGCGGGCCGACTTTCCCATCTGCATTGGCAGTAGCGTCACGCGGGGCTTGGGTGCTGGTGCTGATCCGGAAGTGGGCCGGCAAGCCATTGAGGAAGACCGCGACAGGGTCTCCAAGCAGCTACAGGACTCAGATCTGATCTTCATCACGGCCGGCATGGGTGGCGGCACGGGCACGGGGGCCGCGCCCACAGTTGCGGAAATCGCCCGCGATCAGGGGGCCCTGACGGTGGGTATCGTCACTGAGCCTTTCCTAATGGAAGGCTCCCCGCGCATGAAAAACGCCAGAAGTGGGATTGCCGAGCTCAAGGACCAAGTTGACACCCTGATCACGATCAAGAACCAGCGCCTGTTGACCGTCTGCGGTCGCGACACCACGCTTCAGGATGCGTTTCTCAAGGCCGACGAAGTGCTGATGCAGGCCACGCGCGGCATTTCCGACCTGATTACGATCCCGGGCGAGATCAACCTCGATTTCAACGACGTGCGCACGGTGATTTCCAAGGGAGGGGACGCGATCATGGGCCTCGGGGAGCACAGCGGCGAAGAGCGGGCCGAGCAGGCCACCCACAAGGCAATCAACAGCCCGCTTTTGGAGGACGTGTCGATCGCTGGGGCCAAGGGCGTGTTGATCAATATCGCCGGCGACTCCAATCTCACGCTCTACGAGACCAACGAGGTCATATCGCTGCTCAACGAAGCCACCGGCTCGGATGCCGAGATCATCTTTGGCACTGTAACCGACGATAGCTTGGCCGAGAAGATTCGCGTGACGGTCATAGCCACGGGCTTCAGCCTGAACAAGGGCGACGAAGCCGAGCCAGCGGCCCGCGCACAAGAGGAAGAGGAGCCAGCGCAGGATGTGGATGCGGATCCGCTGACCATCGGCAGCCCGATGCTCGTCGGCAATGGGGGCACCTCCTTGGACGTGCCCACGTATCTGCGCAACGGTCACGACATCCCCCAGGAGCATCAGGAGGAGCCAGAGCGCCCCGCAGTTGGCGACTTGGATATTCCCACCTTCCTGCGTCGCAAGATGAACGCCTCTTAGGGCGGTTGTCGCGCGCGGGCGATTTAGCTTATTTTAACGCTTGATCGTTACTGTGCGCGATAGCATTCGCAGGGAGGGCGTTTTTATATGGCAGATATTCGCGTTGGCGTAATCATGGGCAGTGCCTCGGACGAGGACATCATGCGCAAGGGGGCCGCGGTGCTCGAAGAGTTGGGCCTCGGCTACGAGATGATTGTATCTTCGGCTCACCGCAACCCCGAGCGCACCGCTACTTGGGCCAGCGAGGCGGCTGGCCGCGGCCTCAAGGTGATCATCGCTGGTGCCGGCTTAGCTGCGGCCCTGCCCGGAGTGGTAGCGGCGCATACTATCCTGCCGGTCATCGGGGTTCCCATTGCCTCGGGTGCGCTCCGTGGAGTCGATTCTCTCTACTCCATTGTGCAGATGCCCCCGGGAATCCCGGTGGCGACCGTCGGCATCGACAACGCCCGCAATGCGGCCATGCTGGCGGCCCAAATCATCGCCCTATCCGACGAGGCGGTTGCCCAAGCCATTGAAACTTATCGCGCGCAGTGGAACCCCTAGAATTAGTGGTCGGTGGTCAGTGGTCAGTCCCCGCCCTGCATCACTGAGGGGTAGGGTCTGGTCACTGGCCACTAACCACTCTATTTAATTGAAAGGACGCGATGAGCAGTGGCCAATACAAGTCGCATTTCCAAATTGCTTTCGCTGATGCTCAGGCATCGGCCCGACGAATTTGGACTGGAGATTGATGCTTACGGCTATGCGCCGTTGGATCAGGTGGTACAAGGAGTACAAGAACGCTACGCAGAGGTCGCCGAAGCCGAAATCGTCGACCTCGTCAAAGACCCGGAGCAGTATCGCTTTGAGCTGAATGAGTTCGGCATCCGCGCGCTGTACGGACACAGTTTTTTCGTCGATATGGATGGCGAGCCCATGGATCCGCCGCCCGAGCGGCTCTATATGGGCACGACTCGCAGCGCGGCCCAGCGCTTTGCCCGCGAGGGCATTTCCCCAGGCGATCGCTACTACGTTCATCTATCCCTGACGCACGAGGCGGCCGAGTCGCATAGCCACCAACGCGACACCCCCTGCGTGGTGGAGATTCTCGCGGTCAAGGCCCACGAGGAGGGCTGTCGCTTTTTTGCCCGCGGCGCGGTCGTGCTAACCGAAGAAATCCCGGCCAATTGCATTGGCCCAATCCACGGCAGCCAACAACAATCTCTCGGCGTCGCCCAGATGCCGGCACCCGGCGGTATAAGCTACGGTCGCAAGCCCCGCTTTTCGCCTCGTTGAAAGGGATGCCGTGAAAAACATCGTGGCCTTTATCAAGCCCTTCAAACTCGACGAGGTCAAAAGCTCCTTGGCCGCGATTGGCCTCGTCGGAATGTCCGTCAGCGAGGTGCGCGGCTGCGGTCGCCAGCGCGGCCACAGCGAAATCTACCGCGGTACCGAGTACCAACTCGACTTCATGCCCAAAATTCGCATTGAACTGGCCGTTGGCGATGGCCTACTCGACGAAGCGGTAGAGGCCATTATGCAGTCGGCTACCACCGGCGAGGTCGGCGACGGCAAGATCTTCATTTCCGAACTGGTCGAGGCCATTCGCATCCGCACCGGCGAAACCGGCGAAAACGCCCTCTGAAGCTCCGGCAGTGCCTACCGCGTTGGAACTGGCCCGTCGCGCCCTCACCGCCGATGCGGCTAAAGCCCTAAATTCACTAGAGCAACTGGGTTTTGCCGATCCGGTCCAAGCCCTAGAGACCTTGGACCGGATCGGCGGCCCGCCGCAATCCGCGCCGTTGCCAGTCCTCGCGTTGGCCGAGCTAGCCGCGACGGGCCGGCCGGACGAAGGGCTGCGGCAGTTGGCGCGCTTGGCCATGGCGTACGGCAGCCCTCGGGGGCTTTTTTCTCATTTGGAGGCCGACTCCATCCTGTGCCAGCGCTTGGTACAGATCTTGAGCTACAGCACCTTCCTCGCCGACATCTTGGTGCGCAATGCCGAGTTCCTGCTGTGGCTGTTAGCCGAGACACCGCACTTAGTCGAGCCGCTGGAGCGGGATGTCCTGCGGCAGATTTTGCGTACCGATATCGATCATGTCTCCGAATTCGAGGATCGTTTGGAGGTATTGCGACGGGTGCATCGCCGCGAATTTTTGCGCATTGGTGCCGCCGAAATCCTCGGCACCAAGCCAGTTGCGCAAATAGGGAGAGAGCTGACCGACTTAGCCGATGTGGTGGTCGAGTTGGCCCTCGAAACGTGCGAGCACGCCTTGTGGCAGGAATACGGGCAGCCGCTGGATGAACGCGGTCGTCCGGCGCGCTTTCTCGTCGTCGGCTTGGGCAAATACGGAGGACAGGAGTTAAACTACAGCTCGGACATCGATCTAATTTTCGTGTGGGATGGCGAAGGCGAGACCCAGCCTGAGGGGGAGGGAACGCCGCTGGCGAACAGCGAGTTTTTCCGCCACTTGGGCCAGCGCCTAGTCCAAGTGCTGACCGAGGCGACCAAGGAGGGATTTTTCTACCGAGTCGATATGCGGCTGCGCCCCGAGGGTGCAAGCGGCACCTTGACTCACTCATTGCGCGCCAGTTGGACTTATTACGAGACGCGCGGAGAATTGTGGGAGCGGCAGATGCTCATCAAGGCTCGGCGCGTGGCGGGATCGCAGACGCTGGGTAAGCAATACGAGGCCATGCTCCAGCCCTTTATCTACCCAGCTCACTTTCATTCCGCACCGCACGAGGAAATTCGCCGCATCAAGGAGCGGATTGAGGCGAGCATCCGCGAGCGTCCCCGCGGCGAAAACAACATCAAGCTGCAAGCGGGGGGGATCCGCGATATCGAATTCATCGTGCAGTACCTGCAGTTGCTCTACGGGGGCTTCCGTCCGCAAGCGCGCGTCCACAACACGCTAGCCGCCATCGATCGCTTGGCCGAGGTGTCGGCCTTGACTGCGGCCGAGGCCCGCGCGCTAAAAAACGCGTACGAGTTTTTTCGCCGCGTTGAAAATCTGTTGCAAATCGCCTCTGGTCGGCCTGACTACGCCATCCCAGAAGATGCGTGCGCTTTGGCTCTGCTCATGGGATATGGAGATGCACGGTCCTTTACCGGTGCGCTAGCTGGGCATCGGCTGAGAGTGCGCCGGCTGTTTGCCGCGCTGTTTTACGGCGACGCGGCAACTCCGCGCGCGCCGACGTGGCTTTTGGAAGTCGAAAGCGGTAGCGAGGCAGCGCAAGCCGACTTGGTGGCGCGGGGCTTTGTCGATGGGGCCGCCGCACATCGCCGCTTGCAGCGGCTGGCGGCCATAGGTCTGCTGTTGAGCGGGGGCCGCGCCCACTTTGAGGCCCTGTTGCCGGAATTGCTAAATTCGCTGGCCGCGGCCCCCGACCCGGACCAAGGACTTTTGCGCTTCACGCAGCTAGTCGAGGCGTATGGTGCGCCGGGTGCCTTTTACTCCTTGTTACAAGAGCACACAGGCTTTCGCACCTTGCTCATTTCCATCTGTGGCGCGAGCCGATTTCTCGCCGATCTTTTGCGCCGCGATCCGGCTCTGCTAGACAGCTTAGTTAGCCAAGCTAGCCAAGGACCGGAGCCTGGTCAGGTGCGCGGCGATCTGAACGCCATCGCGCGGATGCAGAATCAATCTCTCCTGCGGATTGGGGCCGACGACCTGATGGGGTTGGCGACCGAGGAGGAGACCTTCCTGCGGCTGACGGAGTTGGGCGAAGAGGTCTTGCAAGCGGCCTATCGGCTGGCTTGGCGTCCATTGGCGCGGCGGTGGGGCAAGCCGCGCAATCGGCAGGGCCGCGACGTGCGGTTCGCCGTGTTGGCCGGCGGCAAGTTTGGGGGCCGCGAAGTGGATTTCGGCTCGGATTTGGATTTGTTTTTCGTGTACGAAAGCGACGGCAAGACGCGCCGCGGCGTGCCCAATAGTGTATTTTTCATTGAGTTCAGCCAGCATCTAATCGCCCTGTTAGCCGAGGAGGGGTTGTACTCGGTGGATGCGCGGCTGCGGCCCGAAGGAGCCAGCGCCCCCATGGCCATCTCGTTGGTCGGCTACCGCCGCTACTTAGCGCAGCGGGCGGCTAGTTGGGAGCGGATGGCGTTGAGTCGCGCGCGCCAAGTGGCCGGTGATGCCGAGTTCGGCGCGCGGGTCTTGCGGGTGATTGAGCGCTTCGTGTATAGCCGAGAAGCGGACGCGGCCTTGGTCGCGCAGATGCAGGAGATGCGTCAGCGGATGGAGCCGCAGGGTAAGCGCCAGACGCGCATCAACATCAAGCGCGGTCCGGGTGGTATCGTCGATATTGAGTTCGTGGCGCAGGTACTAGTGCTCAAGTGGGGCTATCGAGACCGGAGCTTGCGCGTGGGCAGCACGAGACGCGCACTACAGCTACTCGTCGAGCAGGGCTATTTAGACCCGGAGCGGGGCCACTTTCTCCTCGACGCGTACGAATATCTACGAGCCGTGGAAAAGGGCATGCGGCTCGCCAGCGAAAGGGCCAGCGACGCCCTGCCGACCGGCCGGGAGTTGGAGATATTGAGCCGCGCCCTCGGCACCGAAGACGTAGCGGCCTTCGAAGCCGAGGTGGAGGCGCACATGGAACAGACGCGGCGCGTATTCTCGGCCGTATTTGCCGAATTGACCAACTGAGGAGTACCTAATTATGGACGGTATAAGCAAGGCCGCACGCGTTGGCCAGATGATTATCGGAGTCGTGTACCTCATCGCTGGAGCGATGAAGGTATGGGAGCCAGTGCTTTTCTATTGGCAGGCTATCCCCTATGCACCGTTGCTCGGGATAGTGGAATGGGAGTCGGCATCAGCCGTCGCCAAGGCGGCCATTGTGTTGGGGCCGATTGAATTCGTCCTTGGATGGGCGCTGCTGCTAAACTGGCAGCCGCGGCTGTGCTTGCCGGTGGCGACGGTGCTGATGGCAGTGTTTACCGCGCTGACGGCCAGGGCTTGGCACATGGGGGCCTCGATTGACTGCGGCTGCTTTGGTGCCCTCGTCGAGCGCGGGCCAAGGGAAGCAACGATAGAAGATGGTGCCATGCTGGTGGTGCTGCTGTTTGCGTGGTGGGGGATGCGCCGCAGTGCAAACGCCGCGCCCGTGGCTGGCCGGCCCAATTGGTGGGGAGCGGGTGGCGCGCCTGTCTGGCCGCTGGCGAGTCGGATGGTGTTAGGATCGCTCGTCGTCGGACTGGCGGTAGGCGGAGTGCGGTTTTTTCCCGAACTAGAGCGCATCGCGCAGTCGGACCTCAAAAGCGGCGTGCGGCTCTCCGGCTTGGCACTTAAAGGCGTGGATGTGGATTTGATGCAGGGCGAATACCTGATCGAATTGTTCAGCCCTACGTGCAGCCACTGCAAAAATGCAGTGCCCAAGATGAACATCCTCGCCCAAGATCCCCAGTTGCCGCAACTCATCGCCCTGACGAGTTTCGCGCAGGATGCACCGCAAATGATTGACTTCAAGAAGCAGTTGCAACCGCGCTTTGACATTGCCACCATATCGATAACGGACTTTCGGCGCTTGACTTTTGGCCACGGCTGGCCGCGCTTGGCCTATATCGCCGATGGGGTGGTGCAACAGGTGTGGGAGAGCAACTACCTGCCGACGCAGGCGCGGCTGCGCAAAATTACGGGTTCTTAGAGGATGAAAGGAGCGGACTTAGTAGTATGGCAATGAGCAAGTTGGCCTTCTTCGGCGGTCCGAAAGCCGTCACTGCCGACGAAGGCGATATTTTCCGCTGGCCGATCATCACCACCGAGGATGAAGCGGCTGTACTGGACGTGCTGCGTCGCGGGGCGATGTCGGGCTGGGACTTAACCTTGGCCTTTGAAGAGGACCTAAAGTCCTACTTTGGCTTGCAGCACGCCCTCTGCCACAACACGGGCACATCGGCTATCCAGGCTGCGCTGTGGGCCTGTGGCGTCGGCGTTGGCGACGAGGTTATTTCGCAGAGCATGACCTTTTGGGGCACGTCGCTCCAGGTGTTCTCGCTGGGGGGCACGGTGGTGTTTTCCGAAATCGACCCCGACACCTTGACGATGGACCCCGACGACATCGAGCACCGCATTACCGAGCGGACGAAGGCCATTGTCCCCGTGCATTACTGCGCCTATCCAGCCGATATGGATCCGATCATGGACATTGCCGAGCGGCACGGGCTGAAGGTGGTTGAAGATGTTTCGCACGCTCAAGGAGGACTCTACAAAGGGCGGCTGCTAGGCACAATCGGCCACATCGGCGCGATGTCGATTATGTCGGGCAAGTCGCTGGCCTGCGGCGAGGGGGGCTTTATGGTTACCGACGACCAAGCTCTGTACGAGCGCGCCGCGGCCTTCGGACACTATGAGCGTACCCGTTCCCTAGAAAATCCTGCGCTAAAGCCTTTTGCCGGGATGCCGCTGGGCGGGTACAAATACCGGATGCATCAGTTGTCTTCGGCGGTGGGCCGCACGCAGCTAAAGTACTACGACGAGCGGATGCAGGAGATCCAGCAGGCGATGAATTACTTCTGGGACCTGCTTGAAGGCGTCCCGGGGATCAAGGCGCATCGGCCGCCGGTCGACAGTGGTTCGACGATGGGCGGATGGTACGCGGCTAAGGGATTGTACGCGCCCGAGGAATTAGGCGGCCTGCCGGTCGAGCGCTTCTGCGCGGCGGTTACGGCCGAGACTGGGGCGTACAGGATCGTGCCGGGTGCCAATGAGCTGATGCACCTGCACCCGGTGCTCAACGAGGCCGACATCTACGGACACGGCCAACCCACGCGCATCGCCCACTCCAACCGCGATCTGCGGCAGAGGCCGGGCAGTCTGCCGGTGACTGAGCGCATGACCGGCCGCATCTATTCGATTCCGTGGTTTAAGCACCACGATGCCACAATCATCGAGCAATACGCCACGGCCTTTCGCAAGGTGGCCGAGTGTGCCGAGGAACTACTTTGATGGATACCTATAGCAATAGAATTATCCGCAGATGGACGCAGATAGCATTATTCAAGATAGCGATATAACGATGAGTGATCCGTTGAGAGCGCGGCTGTTTGGGTACGGGGTGCCTTATCGGGTGGAGGTGGATGCAGCGGGGGCGGTTGTGCCGCGGCCTACGGATGCGGCGGGTGAGGCCGAGCGCCTTTGTCGCGCCTTGCGTCAGTTGAGTGGAGAGGACAACGGCGCGATAGATGGCGACTGGGTGTATTCGCTGCCTTTTGGGCGTTGTGGGATACAAGGGCGACCCCACGAGCATATTGTCGCCCACTTCTGTGCTGAGGCGTATTTGGACGTGCTCTCTATGGATGGGGTAAAAACACAGCCGCTCGCCGTTGGGGATATCGCCGATATTGAGCCGGGGAGCGTCGTCCGGTTTCGCGCTCGGCCTTTGGAGCGCCATTGTGTACTCGTGGCTTTCCAGACCGAGGATCGCACGCCGCTGTTGGGACACGCCGCGCCCTTTACCCTCGACGGCGAGGTGCCCGACGACTGGCGCGAGCGCTTGGTGAAGTGCCACGCCGCCTTTGACGCGGCGTCCGACGGCGGGCATCGGCCACTGTTGGAACGCTTCTTCGGGACTATGGAGGAAAAGCTAGCCGGTGATCCTGAAATTGCCGCTGTGCAAGAGCAGGCGCGGTGCGAGGGTTCGTACGCGGTTGAAGAAGAGCAAGCCCTTTTCGACCGCCAGCGCGCCTTGCTCGACGAGGCAGTCCTCGACCGCATCCGCGACCAAGACGAGGCCGTGTTCCGCTTTCCGGGGATGTTCGGCGGAGTCGCGCCGCTTTTTAATCTAGTGAATTAAGAGAAACGCAATGGGAAAAAGGAAGATTCGCCTCGGCCTGATCGGCTGTGGCGGCAACATGCGCGGTGCGCACATTCCCCGGCTGAAAGCCGATGGCCGCGTGGAACTGGTGGGGGTCGCCGATCCCGAGGAGGCATCGGCGCGGCGATTGCTGGAAGCGTGGGGAACGGAAGCCGCCTATTATGCCGACTACCGGCAGATGATTGACGCAGACGCGCTCGACGGGGTGCTGATTTCTTCGCCGCATTCGACCCACTACACGCAGGCGCGCTATGCGCTAGAGCGGGATTTGCACGTTCTGGTCGAAAAACCTCTGACGACGAAGGCGCGCCACGCCCAGGCGCTAATTGATATAGCTGCCGAGCGGGAGCGCGTGTTGGTTGTCAGCTATCAGCGCAATTTTTACCCGGCGTATGCCTATGCGCGGGAACTGGTGCAGAAGGGGGCGCTCGGTGAGATCAAGGGGGTCGTCGCGTACGTGACGCAAAATTGGGGCGGCAGGGGATGGCGGATGGTGCCCGAGGCTGGCAGGAGGCGGAATGTTCATGGACACTGGCAGTCACTTGGTGGCCGCGGTGCTGTGGATTACCGGCTTGACGCCGATAAAGGTCTCGGCCTTCATGGACAAGCGGGGCAAGCCGGTGGATATGGATGCCGTGGTCAATGCGCGGTTTCGCGGCGGCGCGCTGGGGTCGCTGAGCTTTTTCGGCAGCGCGAGCCGGCACGACGAGCGGCTGTCCATCCACGGCGACAAGGGGACTTTGGTCTTTCACTTGCACCAGTGGGAGGTGCGGGAAGTGTTGCTGAATGGGGAGCCATTGGAAGTGCCTAAGCGGGTGCGGGAAGACACGCCGGACACGGCCTTTTTGCGCTGGATTCGCAACGGCGGCAAGGGCTATGAGCAGGCGGATTTTGCCGTGGCAGTAGCCAAGTTCACCGAGGCAGCGTATCGGTCGGTGGAGCAGAAGCGGCGATGATTGCGTACGCGCCGCTCGTCAGCGAGCTAGATCAGCAGGTCGAGGGCGTACTGACGCGCCAAGTGCTGGACGAGGAAAGCCCGTATCGCGGCGGCTTTATGGATGGCGACCGGCTGGTGGGTTCGCAAAGCATCAGCGCGGTCGCGTCGCTTGGCTACGCCTATCTCCTACCTGAGTCGCGCCATTACCGAAACAAAGAGCTTTTGCAGCGGATCCTCCTCGCCGCTGAATTTGCTCGTCGGCATCGAAATCCGTCGGGTTGTTTCGACTTACTGACCACCAACTTTGACTCGGCCCCGGACACAGGCTTTGTCGTGCAGGCCATCGCGCCGGTCGTGTTTGCGGCGCGGCAACAGACTGCAGACGACGAGGGAGCCGCCGAGATTGCGGACGACTTGGGCGAGTTGATACAGACCGCGGCCCCGGGTATGGTCGCTGGTGGTTTCCACACGCCCAATCACCGCTGGGTGCTGGTCGCCGCACTGGCCCAAGCCCAAGCTCTTTATCCAGAACTTGAAGTGAGCACGACCCTGGATGCGTACCTCGGCGAAGGTATTGACATCAACGCCGATGGCGAGTACAGCGAGCGGAGCACGGGCGTGTACAATGCCGTGGTCAACCGCGCCTTAATCCGTGCGGCGCATGTGCTGGAACGGCCCGACCTGCTGGATCCCGTGCGGCGCAATTTAGATTTGTCCTATCATCTCCTCCACGCCGACGCCACCGCAGTGACGAGCATTTCCACGCGCCAAGACCGCGACACGCGAGCTGTGCCGACTGGTTTGGCCGATGGCTATCACGCTTTGGCCCATTTAGACGGCAATGGCTTGTACGCAGCCGTGGCCGACTGGTTGGTTGCGCGCGGCGGCAGCGGTTTGGTCTGTCTGCCGAACTATGTCCTGTATCCCGAGTGGCGAACGACGTGTATAGAGCGGACGCCTTTGCCCGAGCACTATAGCCGCGTCTATCCCGCGTCCGGCTTGTGGCGAGTGCGTCAAGGCGCGGTGAGTGCTACGGCTGCGGCTGGCCTGACCGCGCCCTTTAGCGTGGTTTGCGGGCAGGCCGAATTGGCGGCGGTGAAGCTATCATCGACTTATTTTGCCACCGGGCAATTTATCGGCGAGGAGTTTGCTGAAGCAGACAAGGGGGTGCGGATGCAGCACAAGGGCCGCAACCGCATCTACCCGGAAAAGAACTACGTGGGGGGGATTTACTGGCTGCCGATTGCCGAGCAAGTCAATGCCGACAATTGGCAAGAGGTGCGGGGGTGGCGTGAGACGTATGAGTTGCCGCCGCTGGAAGTCGAGTTGCACGCGGAGGAGGTGGCAGGTGGTTTTGACCTCCACATCCGCACCACAGGAGGCGTGGATGGAGTACCCTTTCAGATTGAAGGGGTCTTCGAGCCGGGTGGAACCTTGGAGATGGACAGCGCGCTCGTCGAGGGCCGCGCCGGGCACACGGTTTTTCTCAAAGCGGGCTACGCGCTCTACCGAGTGGGCGACGACGCCATCCGCCTTGGCCCAGGGGCTATGGATCACACCATGTGGCGGATGCGCAACAGCGAGATTGACGAAGGGCGTTTGCGGGTGCTCATCGCCCTGCGGACGCCGGTGGCGCGGACCTTGGAAATCCGCTGTGGGCAGTGGTCGGACGCGAGGGGTGGGTTTTTAAGTAGTGGGGTATTCTGAAACTTGACTTTTAGCAGGGGATTCAGTTTTTAGAGGAAACTGGATTGACCAGTAAAAAGGCCCTCGGTGTTATCAGCACCGAGGGCCGCAATCCATCACGCGAATGAAGGAGAATCATCAATGACTGCTCCAAGGATACCTTCCTATCTGTGTGAAGTCAACGATAGTGTATCGTACTCGCGTTGTCGTCAAGATGTTTTGAAATTCCCCATGTTTTTTATATCCCTACTAATTTTTGTCTTGTCGGTGGTTTCTTGCTCCCAAGAGCATAACACCACGTCCACAGCCGACCAAAGCTCCGCTTGGCAGCAAATCGAGATTGACGGCGTACCGTACCGGCAAATGGCGGCTAAGGCCAATGCAGTCGCCGCTGATATATCCCTTGACTTGACCTATGAAGTCATAAACGGGGAAGCTTATATCAGCGTCGTTAAAATTGACGGTAGAGAATACCGAGCCGACTGTTCAGACACTGGACGATTAGACGGAGAAAATCCAAGCATTCCCCACTATGAATTTTGTGAAGATGGGGTAGGCGAAAGAGACATTGATTTTACATGCGGAGGCTTGCGAAATCCGCCTTCTGCACCGTCGGCTGCCGATGTTCGCTTGAAGGTGGACGGTAACGAGAACTATCTACTTGATCGATTTAAGGATGCCTTTGAAATAGAAGTCCGGGAGATAGTTCCGGGACGGGGCTACACAGAAGACGAGATTCCGATTTCTCACAGTACTACGTTTAACCTAAGCGATGGAGGGGATGACTTCTTTCGGTTCGAGATAGACCAAAGAAGGCATTATTTCGTCCGAAGCTCTGGCGAAACCGATACATGGGGCGACCTATACAAGTTAGAGGGCGATAGAATTCGAGCGATTGCAGGGACAGGGATGTGGGCCGATAGAGGTAATTTTGCAATCCAAATGGACCTGGATCCGGGAGAGTATTATCTGAGAGTAAGTCCGGAAGGAAGGGGCGACACAGGATCATATACGGTGCAAGTTTCTACTTTCGTGGAATGAGAAATTTGGGCAGTGGGTCACTTTAAGGTCGCACTCAAAGTGACCCACTATCCGGTTTTTATAAATTGCCCCCGGCCCACCGCACTCCTTGCGTCATCATCTGCTGCATGCCCAAGCGCGCAAATGTTCCCGGGCCGTGTCCCAAAGCCGTGTAAAACACGCGTCCCGCGCCATAGGGCTTGACCCACGCTAGGGGATGCTGCTTGCCGCTCCACTCGGCGGTGGCCAAGATGCGGATGGCCGGATCCCACGCCGACATGTAAATCTCGTCTTCCACGTCAAAGTCGGGCACGCCGTGCGTAACGGGGTGATCGCCGTCGATAATGGAGACGGTGAAGGCCGATCCCGGCGGGTGCCAGTTGGCGTGACCGCCGAGCAAATCGACGGCTTTGCCGCCAATACACCACGCCGTGCCGTGGATGCCGACCAACCCTCTGCCACCGGCGACAAAGTCGAACACCCCTTCTTCTTGCGCGGGCGTCAGCTCGGGCACTTGCTGCACGGTGCCGTCTTCCTGCCGCTCGCCTCGCGTAAAGCCGGAGCCGTGGATCAGCACATCGAAATCGCGCAGACCATCTGACGCCAACACGTCCTTGTCGTCGTCGAGTGCGACGGACAGATCGTCGTGCGCGCTCAAAAACTCGTGGATGACCGGGGCACTGGCCGCAAATCCATGGTTTGAGCCGGATAAAATTAGGACGTTCATGTGGCCTCCTGTGTTAGGGTAGTGGTTGTCGGCATGTTTCTATTTAGCTGAAGAGGTCAGTCGGCGGCTCCTCTCATACGGCATAGGACACCGAGCCGTCGACGCGCAGGGGCGTGGAGGCGTTGTTGATGGGTTTGTAGGGCGTTTGCTCGATTAATCCATCGTCTAGCTCCACGCCGAGACCCGGGGCTTGGGGAATCGGGATGTACCCGCCCTCGCGCTTATACGAGCACCGGTAGACCGCGTTGTGCGGGGCTTCGTCGCCTTTGGTGTACTCTTGGGTAATAAAGTTGGGAATTGAGGCGTCGAGGTGTAGGGAGGCAGCGGTGACCAGCGGCCCCAAAAAGTTGTGGGTCACTACCGCGCAGTGGTAGGCTTCGCCGATGGCGGCGATTTTTTTACAGTGCGAGATGCCGCCGGCCAAAGCCACATCCGGTCGCAAATACTGGGGGCCGCCCTGCTCCAACAACTCGCGGAACTCCCATATAGACACAAAGCGCTCGCCGTTGCCAAAGGGCACGGTGGATTTTTGCGCGATGTGGGCTTGGGCTGAGATGCTGTCGATCTGGATCGGGTCTTCGAGGAAGAAGACGTGGAAGGGCTTGAGGGCCTCGGCGAGGGCTAGGGAAACCATGGGCGTCAGCTTGCGGTGCAGCTCGATGATTAGGTCCAAATCCGGGCCGCCGGCTTCGCGCGCAGCCGCGGTCAGTTCGACGGCGGTTTGGATCATCCGCGCTTGGCCTTTGTCGTGGCAGTCCGTTTTGATGGGGTCGAACTTGATGGCGGTAAAGCCCTCGGCAACAGCGGCTTGCGCAGCGTTGAAGTTGTCCTCTGGGGTGCTGCCCCCGGAGAGTAGGTGCAGGCGGATCTTGTCGCGGACGTTGCCGCCTAGCAGCTCCCACACCGGCACCTCAAAGTGCTTGCCCTTGATGTCCCAGAGGGCGATATCCACGGCTGAGACGGCTCCCATGATGGCCGTGCCCCGGAAGGGTGCCATGCGGTAGAGGTGCTGCCAGTGGTGTTCGATGCGGAGGGGATTTTGGCCGATGAGGTATTCTTTGAAGACATCGACGATGCTCTGCACGGCGGTGGGATAGCCCCAGCAGGCGGTTTGGCCGATGCCGGTCAGGCCGGTGTCGGTGGTGATGCGGACGACGTAGCCATTGCCGATGAGGAGGGATTCGATCTGTTCGATTTTCATTTTCTGTGCTCCATATATATCGTAAAGGGGCAGGGTTGGTTATTAGTGGCGCTAGGCTGCTTATTTTTATAAAAACTGCGCGACTGCGCAAGCAAGGGGAGGGTAGTATGGCACATTTGCGATTTGCAGCACCTGTGGAGCAGCGGGTGGCCCTGATTACGGGGGGCGCACGCGGTATCGGGGGTGCAACCGCGCTGCGCTTGGCCGAGGCTGGGCGGCATATTGTCATTGTCGATGTGCTGACAGAACCAGCGCAGGAGCGGGTGCGGGAGATCGAGGCCATGGGACAGCAGGCGCTCTTTGTCGAGGCGGATGTGACCGACGAGGGGCAGGTACATGAGGCAGTGGCGCAGACCATGACAGCTTTTGGGCGGCTGGATATCCTCGTGTGCAGTGCCGGTATTTTGGGGTGGGAGAAGCCGTTTTTCGAGCAGACGGCCGCGCAGTTTGCCAAAGTTATGCAGATCAATGTCCACGGGGTGTACTACGCTCATCAGGCGGCGGTGCCGCACATGCTGGAGCGGGGGTGGGGGCGCTGTGTGACGATTTCTTCAGGTGGACGCCACGGCAGTCCCTATCAGGTGCCGTACTCGGTGTCCAAGGGGGCGGTGTGGTCGTTTATTCAGGCGCTGGGCGATGCTTGGCCGCGGCAGGGAGTGTTCGTCAACGGCGTCGAGCCGGGCCGGGCGCTGACCGACATGGTGGTGCCGCGCTTTGACGAGGAGCACCTGCGCGATCCGGGTAACCCGATTGGGCGCTACTCAGACGCGGAGGAGGTGGCCGAGGTGATTGAGTTTTTGTGCTCGGAGCGGAATACGTACACTACGGGATCGGTGTGGAGTGTGAAGGGTGGGAAAGGGTGAGGCGAAATCACTCTATCTGCGCGTCATGGCAAGTATTTAACAAGAGCAGCCACAACAGCAATGGCTCCTATTGTGATGTAGAGGTTGCGGTTCAGACCCTTGTACAATTCGGTTTTCAGTCCGGCGATCTCGCCTTTGATCTCGCCTTCTAGTCGGACAACATCGGCTTTGGTGGCTAGGTGATCGTACACGCCTTCCAACCGGGATAGGCGTTCCTCTGCGGTTAGAGGTGTGGGGGCTGGCATCGCAGTGCTCCTTGATTGTACCACGAAAATACTGGACGCGATAGAGGGATGTCAACAGAGAATCGTTAGCAACTTTCGTGCCTAAAGATCAGGTTCTAGGGCCAGCTTGCAAACGAATGCAGTATCCAGCAATGAATGCCTTTGACATGTTCTATCCCTCTTCGCGCTCCCCTAGTGAGGTTGGGAGGGAATGATTGTAGCGAAAACTACACTAAGGTGTAGCGTCTGTGTACCAGATCGCGTGGGATGGCCGCAGCGACGCGGTGTTCCAGTCCCTCCGCCGACGGAATGCGTCGGCAAAAGAGTGCCTTTCCTTTAACAAGCCTTATATTATGAAGCCCGCCAGCGCGGCGCGTTCTACAGCGTGCTTCCACCAGTATGCTACGGGGGCGTTTTCAATTTTGCGACAGGTTCCATGTAGCACTTTCCCACAGGCAAAAAGCAATGCTCGCGATTGAGGCCACTCTGCCACTAGTACAGCCCCCGGCTTGGGCCGTGCTGGAGCGGCAGTTAATCAAGACGATGGAGGACGCCGTCCATCCATTCCTACAAAAGTACACCCACTCCGACGGCCGCTTGATTTGGCGCGACGGCCTGCGCCATTCCCGCGACGGGGCCGATGACTTCTACGAGAGCTTTTACAACTGGCCGCTGATGTACTTGCTCGGCGGCGGCGACCATTTGCTCGCCTTGGGCCAGCGGCAGTGGGAGGCTACTACCGAGCTGATGGTAGAGTACGGCCACGTGGACAAAGAATACGAGATCGGCTACGACCAGTTCCACCAAAGCGAGAGCTACATCTACTTCTACCTGCTGTGCATGGCCGATCCGACCCACGCCGAGAATGTGGTGCGGGCGCGGCGCTTTGCGGGTTTCTATCTCAACGAAGACCTAGAGGCCCTCAACTACGACCCAGAGCACAAGATCATCAAGTGCGCCCACAACGGCAGCAAAGGGCCGCGCTGGCTGTACGAAGAGGACGAGGAGCCGTCGTATGGGTACAGCCCGGGGATGGCGTGCTATGGCCT
Source organism: Candidatus Latescibacterota bacterium (assembly GCA_965116455.1). GTDB lineage: Bacteria > Latescibacterota > UBA2968 > UBA8231 > UBA8231. Next base: position 971,599 of record OZ220690.1, read on the forward strand.
GCCCTACGAGGACTTAGAGGGGATTGACACGCCTGCTGATCTCAAGGATCCGGAGAAGGCTCGGCGCATGGGGCAGGCCATGAAGGAACGCATGTCTCGGGGCGATTGCGCCACCAACCTGCACGTCACCTCGCTGATCGCCAACGCCTTCTACCTGACCGGCGACGACAAATACCGCGCTTGGCTGATAGAATACGTGGATGCGTGGATCGAACGGGCCGCGGCCAATGGGGGCCTGTTGCCCGACAACGTGGGGCTGAGCGGGCAGGTAGGCGAATACATGGAGGGACGTTGGTATGGAAGTATGTACGGCTGGACGTGGCCGCACGGGTTGTACAACATCGCCATGGCGGCCATTTTGGCCGGGACTCATTGCTATCTGCTGACCGGCGAGGAGAAGTATCTCGAACTGCCCCGCACCCAGCTCAGAAAGGTCCTCGAGCAGGGGAAGATGGCCGATTTGGGCCAAATTGAGATGAGCTTGGGCGTGCATTGGATCGGCCAGCTAACCGCGCTCGGCGACGACAAGGTCAGCTTTGTGGTGCCCTATTGCTACGGGGCCAAGGGGTGGTCGGACTTCCAGCCGTTGGCGGCCATGTATCCGGCCGCGCTGTGGAACGCGAGTGGGGCGGCGGTCGATTGGGAGATGCTCGAAATGCTCCGCTCCAAGGAGCGCTACGACTGGCGCACAGTGGTGCCGTTCCACAACAAAGAGGACGCGTACCACGAGCCGCCGTGGTTTTGCTATCTCAAGGGCGAAAACCCCGACTACCCAGTGCAGATCCTCCAAGCTGCTCTCTCGCAGGTCTATCGGCGGATGGAGCTTATCCGCCGCGACGAGAGCGACCCCCGCGACAACCACATCCACTGGTGGCAGCAGCTAAACCCGGTGACGACCGAGGCGCTCATCCAACTGACCTTGGGCGCGCCGCAGCTTCTGTACAACGGCGGCATTTTAATGGCCCCATTGCGCTACTTTGACGCCGAGCGCAAACGACCGGGCCTGCCAGCGGATGTGGCCGCGCTCGTCGAGACTGTGGAGCGGGATCGCCTCGTGGTGCACTTGGTGAACCTGAGTGCGCTGGATAGTCGCAAGGTGTTGCTGCAAGCCGGCACCTTGGCCGAGCATCGGTTTGGGGAGGTCGCGTACAATTCCTTGGAGAGCGCGTACCCGGGTACGGTGGGAAGCTATGCTGCGCCGCCTGTGGAGCAGGTGACCAAGCGCGTTGCCATCCACGACACGCACTTTGCGGTGGCCTTGCCGCCGGGGACTGAAATCCGCCTCGAAATCGGCTTGGCGAGACATGTAAACGCGCCGACATACGACTTGCCATCGGCTTGGTGAGGACGCGGGCAGCCCCTACATCTATAATCGATTGAATTAGGAGAAAACATGGATTACGTGCGATTGGGACGGGCCGGGGTCAAGGTCTCGCGGCTGTGTTTGGGCACGGCCTTTCGGGGATACTGGCATGGGCACACGGACGAGGCGACCGCTAGGCGCACGGTCGAGGCGGCTATTGATCTAGGGTGCAATTTTCTCGATTGCGCCAACTTCTACTTTCAGGGGCGCTGCGAGGAATTGTTGGGCAAGGCTATCAAGGGCAAGCGCGACAATTTGGTGATCACCACCAAGGTCTGGAGCCAGATAGGCGACGGCCCCAACGATCGCGGCTTGTCGCGCTTTGCCATCATGCGCGAGATCGAGCGGTCGCTGAAGCGCTTGAACACGGATTACGTGGATATCTATTTACTACACAACTGGGATCCAGACACCGAACTCGACGAGACGCTGCGGGCGTTTGACGATTTGGTGCGGCAGGGCAAGGTGCGCTACGTGGGTGCCTGCAATTTTACTGCTGCCCAAGTGGTGAAGGCGCTGTGGACGGCCGATCGCGGGGGACTGGATCCACTATTTACCTTACAAAATCAGTATAATCTGTTGCACCGCTGTCACATAGAGCCGGAGCTATTGCCTTTGTGTCGGCAGTACGGGCTCGGCATGATGGCCTACAGTCCGCTGGCTGTCGGCTTGTTGAGCGGCCGTTTTAGGCGCGGGCAAAAGCCGCCGGCCGATAGCGCTTGGCAGGACGACGACCGCTTTGCCGCAGCCATGAACGACCAAGCCGAGCGCATTGTGCAGAAGCTGACCGAGATCGGTCGGGCACAGGGTAAGACGCCAGCACAGGTTGCCGTTGCTTGGATCTTGGCCAACGAGGATGTTACCGCGCCGATCATCGGCCCAGACCGCCCGGAGCACGTGGAGGAGGTCTTGGGGGCGTTGGAGGTGGAGTTGGGGGACGAGGAATTAGCAGCCTTAGACGCCCTCTCACGGTGGACGCCCTTGGCGCGGACGCATTAGCTGCTGCGACCGGCTCAACGACCTAAAAACGCAAAAAGGGGTTCGACGACCCGAAGCCGTCGCTCCGCACCCCTTTGACCAAAAGGCGGTGCAGCGCAGCACTACAGTTTGCGCAGGTGTATGGACCCGCCCGAGGTGCGCAGGGTCATGAGGGGACCACCGCCGTTGATCGCGGCCTTGAGGCTGTTTTTGTCCAGCGTGCCCTGCATTACTACCGGGAAGTCGGTGGAGACGCGCCCACCCGACGTGCGGGCATCTACCTGCAAACCGATATCCGTAGCGAGGGAGACCTCTACATTGCCGCCCGAAGTCTTGAGGTGGCAGGGACCGTGAGGCTGCTGCGAGAGTTGGGCGCGAATGGAGCCACCCGACGTCTGAGCATCGATAGGCCCGAGCACTTCATCCACTTTGATAGAGCCGCCCGAGGTCTTGGCCTGCACTGAGCCTTGGGCCCGGCTGATGTGGATGGAGCCGCCCGAGGTCTTAGCTCGTACCTCCCCGTCCACCTCGCCAATGCGGATGGAGCCCCCCGAAGTAGATACCGACGCCGTACCGGAACAGCCTTTTAGAGAGATGGACCCACCCGAAGTTTTGCCCTCGATCGGTCCTTCGATGTGGCCAAAGCTCAGACTGCCGCCCGACGTCCGGGCCGAGACGCGGCCCTGAAGATCGTCCACTTCAATGCCACCGCCGGAGGTGTTCAGTTCCAAATCGTGCTGGTGCGGCACCGTGAGGCGGAACAGGGGGGGGCGTCCCTTCGCAAGGCCGAAAAAGTCGAACAGGCCGGCATCTTTTTTGCGGCCCCGGATGGTCGTGGTACCCGCCTCTTGGTCGTATGCTAGATCGAGTTTATCGGCTCGTTCCACGACCAGTTCTACCTCGGAGCGATCCCAAGTATGGACTTCAATGGCACCCCATTCAGTGTCCACTACTAGGCGGTCGCCCAGCTCCACGTCAAAGGACTGGTGCGCGGTGTCGGCTTGGGCGGCTCCTGTGGCGAAAAGCACCAAAGAAATGGCGGTGAGCGCCGACGATAAGAGCAGGTTTTTCATTGTGAGTCTCCTTATAGAAGAAAGGATGTTGGGGTATTAAATAGAGTCTCTTGATCTTACGCAAACTTACGCAAATTGCGTGCCAGCGATTTGTTGAGGAGGACGGCGACCTTCCACAATACTCTCGATTGGGAACAAGTCTGTCGTTTCTCTATTTTTAAATGGAATACCGCTCGGCAACTTCAACCCAATATCACCGGAAGGATTTTCATGGCCGCAGTGCAAGACATTCTAGTATTTTTTCAGACCACGCCCGCGCTCGACGCCCAAGTCGTCGCTTGGGCGCGCTACGAAGCATCCAAGGGCACGGGCCTAGGCGACTTGGTCGAGGAGAGCGATCCCCCCTACCACAACGCTATGGCGGCCATGCGCGACGGCTGGCAAGTCATCCAGATGTCGGAACTCAAACATCGCTCGCCCCAAGAGGGCTATGAACTGGGGCCGCTGCCCTACCAGATCGTGCTGTCGAAATTCAACGAGCTGCAAAAAGAGGAAGGAGCCTCATCGTGAAAGATCATCTTTTGAACTCGAAGCAGATGGCGCAATTCGTTGCCTCGGGATATTTGAAGTTCGAAAAAATGGTGCCCAAAGATTTGTGCCGAGCCTGCCTTGAGGAAATGCACCACAACCGGGGCTATCTCGCCGTGGGGACCCCCTTTGAGGAGACTTGGCCCAAAGGTACGGCTTTGGGCGATGCGTTCCGCCTGCCGCAGGTGCAGGGACTCATCCACTCCTTGGTCGGCCCCGATCCCCTGTACGACCACCACGCCGCGCACTTGACCAAGGCTGAGCAAACCAAGGGGCCCAATATGCACCAAGACTCGGTCATCGACTTCCGCGACCATTACTTCGATATCCAGCTATCGCTGTTCCCTGCGGATACCACAGACGAGATGGGTGGTACTTTCTTGGTGCCGGGAACGCAATTCCGCAATGTGCGCACCGGGGAGATCTCCATTTACCACCACATGCGCGGCAAGATCTGGGCGACCTGCCCAGCGGGGACTATGTACGTATGGAACACCCGCGTCTGGCACGGGGCGCGCAGCAACTACACGGATCGGGATCGCTTCATGTACAAGTTGCGACTCAACCCGACGCGGCCGCAGGTGTGCAACTTTGACACCGCGGACCTGGACGACCCCGAGATCGGTCGCATCCTGTCGACCAACCACGGCTGGGAAGGCAACGAGCAGCGCTACGAACTGATGCAGCGCGTGCGCTTGTGGCGCTTTGTCTCCGACCAGCCAAACTACGATGTGGGCGAGCGGTTTATGCGGCGCATTGAGTACCAGCCCGGCGAGGCGGCAGGCTAGCAACGATCCTAGCGTTCTCAGCGACCGGCGAGGCGTGGTTGGCGGTGCCAAGAGGATTCTTCCAAAGACATGGCTTTAGAAAGCCCAGTGCTGTTGTCGTCGTACGCCCGCTGCGGACAGGAGCGCTCCTTTGCGTTTGCCCAGCCGGTGGACGAGGTGGTGGCTGCTACGGCGGATGAGGTGCGCCCGGCCCTCAGCGCGGTGGAGCGGGCGGTGGCCCAAGGGCTGCACGCCGCGGGCTTTATCTGCTACGAGGCCGCGGTTGGTTTGGATTCGGCCTTTACCACACGCCCCGCTGGTGCACTTCCCTTGGTTTACTTTGGCCTCTTTGAGGAGCGGACGCCGGTAGCCGCGCCTAGCGCTGGCTTGGGCACCTATGAACTGGACGAGTGGCGGCCGTCGGTGTCGCGGAAGGAGTACGAGGCTGCCATCGAGCGCATCCGCGCCTACATTGCGGCCGGCGACACGTACCAAGTCAACTACACCTTGCGCTTGCACAGCCGCTTCCGGGGCGATCCGCTGGCGCTGTACCGCGATCTGGGGCAGGTGCAGGAGTCCGCGTTATGTGCGTATTTCGACTTGGGCCGGCACGTGCTGATCTCGGCATCGCCCGAGCTGTTCTTCCGCCTGCAGGACGAGCGTTGCACGGTGCGCCCCATGAAGGGGACTCGGCCACGGGGTCGCTTTGCAGCCGAGGATCAGCAGCAGGCCGAGGACCTGCAAAATTCCGCTAAGGACCGCGCTGAAAACCTGATGGTCACGGATATGCTGCGCAACGACTTGGGGCGCATCTCGCAAGTCGGCAGCGTGGCAGTCCCGGCCCTGTGGTCGGTCGAGCGCTATCCCACGGTGTGGCAGCTAACGTCCACGGTGGAAAGCCAACTCAGAGCTGGCATGAGTCTGCCCGACATCTTTGCCGCGCTTTTTCCCTGCGGCTCGGTGACCGGCGCGCCCAAGGTGCGGACCATGGAAATCATCGCCGAACTGGAGCGCGCTCCGCGCGGCATTTACACTGGCTGCATGGGCTATGTGTCGCCAGGGCCGGAGGCGTGCTTCAACGTGGCGATTCGCACGGCGCATCTCGACCGAGAGAGCGGACAACTCGAATTTGGCGTGGGCGGCGGGATCGTCTGGGAATCGTCGGCTGCGGGAGAATACGCCGAATGCCTCATCAAGGCCGAGGTCTTGCGCACCCGGCCGCAGCCGTCTTTTGAATTGTTGGAGACGCTGTTGTACGAAGAAGGGGCGTACTTTCTGTTAGAGAGACATTTAGAGCGGTTGTCTCAGTCGGCGGATTACTGGGGATTTTGCTATGCGGACGACCGCGTGCGGGTGCAGTTGCAAGACGCGGCTAAGGCTATGGAGGGCCGGTGCAGGATGCGCTTGCTGCTGGCCCGCAACGGCGAGGTCCGCGTGCAGCACCAAGCGCTCCCTCCGCCACGACGACTGCGGGTGGCCCTTGCCGCCGAGCCGGTGGACAGCACCGATCCCTTGCTGTACCACAAGACGACTCACCGGGCTATGTACGACCGACAGTTGGCGGCGCGCCCGGATTGCGACGACGTGGTGCTGTACAACGAGCGCGGCGAGTTGACCGAGTGCTGCATCGGCAACTTGGTGCTGGAGCGCGACGGCGTCCGCTACACGCCTCCGGTCGAATCCGGGCTGTTGGCTGGTACCTTCCGCGCCGAACTGTTGGCGCAGGGCCAGCTTTGCGAACGCCCATTGCCCATCGGCGAATTGGCGCGGGCCGACGCCCTTTACCTTATTAACTCAGTTCGGCGCTGGGTCGAACTGGAACTCATCTAAGGAAGCGTATCATGTATAAAATTATCCGCAGATGGACGCAGATAGCCATTATAGATTATTCGCGATTTCCCATCTGCGTTCATCTGCGTTCATCTGCGGATTAAAGGAGCACATCATGTATCGCATTGGCCAAGCAGAAATTAAGCAACTACAGCAGCTATTCGACAGCGGCGCGATCTTCCGCTATGGATCGGGTGGGGAGTGCGACCGCTTTGAGCGGAATTGGGCGCGCTACGTGGGCGTGGAGCACTGTCGGATGACGCGCTCGGGGACCTCGGCGCTATACGCAGCATTGGTGGGACTGGGCGTGGGACCGGGGGATCAGGTGATTGTGCCTGCCTATACCTACATGGCGACCGCCTTGGCGGTGCTGGGGGCTGGGGCCATTCCGGTCATCGCCGATGTAGATGATTCCTTGACGCTGTGCCCCAAGGATTTAAAGCGACGAATTACCAAACACACTAGGGCGATTATTCCGGTGCACATGGTCGGCCTACCCTGCGATATGAAGCGCATTACCAAGATCGCCCGCAAACGCGGCTTGCTCGTTCTCGAAGACGCTTGTCAGGCGGTGGGCGGCGGATACGAGGGCCGGATGTTGGGTAGTTGGGGCCACGCCGGCGCGTTTAGTTTCAACTTTTTCAAGAACATGACCTGCGGCGAGGGTGGGGCTTTTGTAACCAATACGGAGGCGGTGCATCAGCGCGGCTCGGTAGCGGTAGATTGCTGCTCGTTTTACTGGAATCCCGACGAAGAGCGCGAAGAGCTGCAATTTGCCGGCCCCAACTTCAGGGGCTCTGAAGTCGAGGGAGCCATACTTAACGTGCAATTGCGGCGAATCCGGGGGATGCTCAAGACCATGCGCTCCCACAAGCAGGAATTGCTCCAGGTCGGGCTAGAGACCGGGCTAGAGTCGGTAAAAAACAACAGCTTGGACTACGAGTGCGGCACGCACCTGGGCTTTTTGTTTGCTACCGAGGACGAGGCGCGCTCTTTTCGCAACCGACTGGCCGACCAAGGCGTGTCCTCCTTTTTGCCCATGGATACTGGCCGCCACGTCTATACGCGCTGGGAGCCTATTTTGCGCTACCAAGGCGCGCACCATCCGGCGCTCGATCCCTTTAAGCTACCGGCCAACCGCAAGGCACGGGTCAAATACAAGCTGGATACGTGCCAAGACTCACTCGACGTTTTGGCCCGCGCCGTACTGGTGCCCATGCACCCGAACAACACCAAGGTCAAGCTGCGGAAGATGGGTGAAGCGATTCGGGCGGCCGCGGGCTGAGCGGCGATTTACGGCTTGGATCATGGCGCGGAGGTGGGGGAGAATACTCGTCTCCCGCACTCGACTTATCCCTGTGCCCCAGTAAGTTGTGCCAACAGCTTGAAGTAACTGCGCTTGCGATCCGTGTTGATGCCCCAGTTGACCGGGATGTTCTGATAGCCATCGCGGTAATCGCCGAAGGTTGACGAACCGCCAGCCGCGTCCCCGGGATCGAAGTATCCCCACGACGCATAGGCCGACAGCGCAGAAAGGAAGTTGTTGTCGGGCTCGTCGAACGCGAAGTGATCGTCCTCGGTGAAGAGAATCGGTTTCGGGGTGTAACTGGGCAAGGCGCGAGTTTGTGCAACCATCTCAGCGATGCGCGCCGGTTGGGTAACGCCGTTGCCGTGCAACATGATGTAATCCGACGCCGCCACCACATCATCGTCCGGCACCCGGCCACCACCGTACGAAGTACCCACCACCAACCGTCGCCCATTCAATTCGTGGGATTGTGCCCGTTCGATTAACTCAGCTACGCGATGCGGTTGCAGTATCTCGTGTTCATAACGCGGGACGTTCGTCTCGTTGTTGATCTCGATTAACACATTGCGGTAACCCGATTGCAAAACCCACTTCGTCGCCTCATCCACCGCGTGGCACACCGCCTCCTCGTCCGTTAAACGCTCGTCCTGCCCGAAGTAGAAATACCCGAGGATCACCACCATCCCCAATTCGTCGCAGGCCGATGCGATCCGCTCGACCCGGCTCATATACTCAGGTTTTAGCGAACCGTCGGACGCAAAAGCCGAGTTGTGCCAAGGTTGCGAAGCCGGACTCGGCAGGCCAGCCCACATTACATCGTCGCTGGCATCCATGCGTCGTGTGGCCATAATTTCTCGGAAACCCGCCTCGCGGTAGTACCCTGTAGGGCTCCCGCCCTGCAGATTGACCGTCACCGCCAACAGCCCGTGCGCTCGATAGGTTGGTAGCTGCGCGATGAACTCATCGGTGTTTCGTTCCGCGTCCCATTCGCCCGTGTCTGGATACGCCCAAAGTGGCCGCGTCACGGGATTTTCGTCGTCGAACACCGCATTCGTCATGCGGCTGTTCATCAATAACCCCTCGACATCCCAGTCGAGGTAATGCCGCCCTTTGTACGTGGTTTGGCCGTTGATTAGCCAACGTTCGCCATGAGCGGTGATCTGAGTTTGGGCTGCTGTTGTCATGCTAGCGATAAACGGCCTGGATCATGGCGCGGATGAAGCCGGTGGCGAAGGCGTGGCCTTGGCGTCCGCCTGTGTCGTCGGGGATGGATGGGGTGTGATCCATCATAAACGGCCCGTTAAAGCCCACTTCCTTGTAGGTCTGCATCGCTCTGTACATATCGACGTCGCCCTCGTCGACGAAGACCTCCCTGAAATCCTTGGGCGTACCGCGCACGTTGCGGAAGTGGACATAGGCGATTTTGCCTTGGCGGCCCATGCGGCGGATGGCCTCGTACACGTCAATGCCCATTTCGGTGACGCAGCCTTGGCAGAACAGCATGGCGTTTTGGGGGCTGGGGTTGAGGGCGAAGATGCGCTCGTATTGGTCCAAGGTGGAGACGATCCGCGCGGCGCCGCCCATTGGCTCGGGTAGCGGGGGATCGTCTGGGTGTAGGGCCAGGGTAACGCCAGCTTCTTCGGCGACGGGGACGATGCGCTGGTGGAAGTAAGCGATATTGGCCCACATCCCGTCCTCGTCGATGTGCTTTGCTGGATAGTCGTGGTGCTCTTCTTCGTATTCTGAGTAGACAAAGGTGCTATAGTGGGCGCCGCCGCGGCCGGTGTCCGAGGGGGTGCGGAAGTTACCCACGGGTTTGAAGTTGTAGCCGAGGGTTGGGACTTCGACGGTGCCCATGGCCCGGATCCAGTTGCACCACTCCTCGATCTTGGCGTCGCGATCTTGTTGCGCGAGAGTGATTTCGTCCGGGCCGGTTAGGGCGGCGTTGTACAAGCGGAGGCCGTTTTTTTCGGCGCGGGTGCGGACTTCTCGTAGATACTCGACCATTTCGGGGTAGGTGTGCAGGTCGAGGGGGAGGGAGTTGATGGTCAAGTAATCGACGCCAATGGCTTTGTAGTAGCTCAGGTTGTCGTCGGTGATGCGGTCGTGGGGGAGTTGGTCTTGGATGTACATGGCGTCTCCTTTGGGTTAGGTGGCTACCACACCAGATTTTGCCTATATACACTTAGCAAAAGAAAGGCATCGTCCTCGCGATGCGCCAATCGCCTTCGCACACAAAACATGGGATTGCCCAAAATGCCAAAAGAACTGTCCCTCGCCGGGGTCCAACAATCCGCCGAACAAATCGCCCAGTGGATCGAGAGATTTCACCGCGATGGGTTTCTGCTCGTTAAAAACGTCCTGCCGCCGGACTGGTGTGCGCAATTGCGGGCCGATCTGGACCGGGCACTGGCGGACAATCCGAATGGACTGAACAACTACGGCGAGCGCACGAAGCTCGCGCATCGGCTATTCGAGACGAGCGCAGCGAACCTGCGCCTGTTCGATCTCGAACCGATTGTGAGCTTCGCCGAGGAGCTTGTGGCACCGAATTGCCACGTGATTCACAACAACTCGTTCCAGACGTTTCCGGGCGGCGGCCTCTCGACGTGGCATCAGGACGATGCCCCGCACTACGTCGTCACAGACGGCAAGCCGCCTATGAACGTCCACCTCCCGGTGCTGTTCTTCACGGCCAACTACTATCTGACCGATGTGGATACGCCGGCGCACGGAGGAACAGAAGTGATTCCGGGAACGCATCTGCTCGGCAAACAGCCGGTCGAGATCAAGGGCTCTGAGTGGGAAGAGAAAATCGTCCACAACAGCGCTCCGGCGGGGAGCGTCGTCATGTTCAACAATCAGACATGGCATCGCGGGGGGCCGAACCGCAGCGACCGCACGCGGTACATCACCCAGGTGACGTATGCGCGCCGGATCGTCGGGCACAAGTACTACCCGTTTATGAACTACCAAATGCCGCCGCATGTGTACGAAAATGCGAATCCCCGGTTGAAACGGCTGCTCGGCTTCCTCGATCACGGCGCGTACGGCTAGCTGAAAGATAAGAGATACATACAGCATTGTCGCGATGATCGAGCAGGGCTTGTGAGAACTCTGCGCTTTGCGAACGAGATCATCCCGTATTGTGGTGCGGTCTGTCTTGCTGGCTGGCGTGGGGACGATGGTGGCTGTGGCTGATGGGGGTGCAATTATAGGTGGTGGCGGTGTTTATTGGATTGGCGCTGTTGATCTTTATTGGGATTAGCCGGATTGTGGCCCAAGCGTCCCTTGAGCAGGCCTTAAATGGAGGACCGTATGACGAACGCATATTGTAGCGTCCTAATTGCCATACTCATAACGTCGAGCGCTTGTCTAGCCAGCGCTCAGAACCCGCTGTCGGTTGCGATCATCACCGGAGAAATCCAGTCCCCAACTTCGCGGGAAATCACATTTGGCTACGAGTCGCCGTCGGCGCTGGAAGACTCCGAACAGCGCGTCGTTCTCGACAGCCTGAATCGCTTCTCCTTTGAACTGCCTATCGTCCGAGGGACTCTCGTCAGGGCCTATTACAATGAAGTGCGGGCGATGTTCTTCGTCGAACCCGGCGACAGTCTGCATGTCGTCGTGGAGGAGGGCTTTTCCGACTCTTCCTACTCGTTTAGTGGTACAGGAGCTGACAATAACCGCTTCGCGGTTGAGTGGATGGCCGAATTTGGTCGTCTCCGTCTGGATTACGAGGGTCTGGAGGCCGAGGATTTCAAGCGCCAAGTAGATCAGCGGCGTCGAGACCAGTTTGGGTTTCTGGCCGCAAGGAGTAAAGAATACGCGCTGTCGTTAGGGTTCATCGACTATGCGGTGGCACACTTCAACTACGAGTGGGCCAATCTCATGATCTCTTATCCGACGGAGTATTACTTTGCCAACGGCGAGTATAACAGAGACCTCCCCCCGAAGTACTACGACTTCCTGCAGGAAGTTCCCCTAGTTGATGAGAAGGCTATTGGCACGATGGACTATCGCACTTTTCTGGAGCGGACCTTGAACTGGGAGGCGCGGGAACGGCGAGATGAAGCCGGACCCTTTGGCCGGCCAAGTGAAACTATTGGCCGGCCGCCCAGAGATGGCGGGGAGTTAGGCAAGATGTCCAACCCATTTAGGCGGCCCAAGCTGTCCGAGATGTACGATCTATCGAATCTGGAGTTGTCGGAAGAGACCGTGTCCCAACTCGACGCCTTGTACGAAGCGAACAGACGCCCCAGCCTGTCGCAGATGGTTGATCTGTCGGCGGTTGGTTTGTTGTCGGCTGCTCAGGCCCGGCTCGACTCAATATACGAAAAGAAGAGACTGCCCAAGCTCTCTCAGAGTTTTGATTTGTCGGTGTTTGGTCTTTCGGAGGCTGATCAAGCCCGAATCGACTCCTTATATGAAAAGTCCAAATCCTATAGCTTCTTCACTTCAAATAATGTAGAGGAGGCTAGCGTGGATACGATGGGTGGCTCTGTGGCGTTCTACTTGCCGCTCAAAATAAAGCAGGATTCTCTGAAAAAAGAGCCACCCAAGCTATCTGAGAAACTCGATCTATCGTGGCTGTCAGAACCAGCCCGTACCCAACTCGATTCGATGTACGAACACCCCCAGCGGCCCAAGTTGTCCGAGAGGATCGATCTATCGAGCCTTGGTCTGTCGGAGGCGGTGCAGGCCCAGCTCGATTCGATAGCTACACCTACAGGGATCGTTACTCTGGAGTCGTGGAGTAGTTCTTCGGCAAGATACGATTTGGCCCAAGAAAAGCTGGAGGGGAGAGTGCTCTACTGGTTTTTGGCCGAAGACCTGATCCGGGGCTTCAAGCGCGGCAGCAAAGTCTTTGCGGAGACCAAGGATAAGTGGGAAGAGTTCCAAGAGATCAACCCGCACCCGGAATACACCGAGGCCGTCCAGGCGGCCCTATATAAGGCCCTGAAACTACAACCTGGGCAACCCGCGCCCGAATTCACCCTCTACGATCTCGACGGTCAGCCCATATCGCTGAGCCAGTTCAAGGGGCAGGTGGTTCTGCTCGACTTCTGGGCAAGTTGGTGCGCGCCGTGTATCACGGATCTGCCCGATCTCCGCAGAATCAAGAAAAAGGCGGCCGATAAACCCTTGGTCTTCCTCAATCTGTCGCTAGACACGGACGAGGCCGCTTGGCGAGAGGCGGTTGATAAACACGGAATCGAAGGCGTCCACGTGCGCGCGGACGGCTGGGGTGCGGACGTGGCCAAGTCCTACCAAGTGAACTCCTTGCCCTCGTATTACTTGGTGGACTCGCAAGGGTTGATCGTGGAGCGTCTTAGGATACTACGCAATACAGACGAGATTGTGGCGATGATCGAGAAGAGCTTGTGAGCAAGCTGAGTAGGCGTCCTTTGTAAGCCCCGGCAAATTCCTCACGGCCCTTCCCGGCCTAGGCTTTTGGTACCATATATCTTTTTCAATTAATGGGTCAGTGTTGAAACGCTGGCCCATTTTTTTGCCTGCTAGGAAAAAAATACTTGCCTGAGCATACAGGATGTTTTATTATGTCAGTGTGTCGGTATAGCGATACACTGACACTGCAAAAAATTCCTCGACGAGGAGGCACTATGAAACGCAACAGTCGGCGCACAATTACCACAAGGCAGGGGCAGGACAGCTAAGGAGAGTCGCCATTGCGCATAGATCCATCTAGCGGGGTTCCCATCTACCTGCAGATCATTGAGCAGGTGAAGTACCAGATCGCCACCAAAGTGCTCAAGCCGCACGACGAATTGCCCTCGGTGCGGGCCTTGTCGGGCCAGTACTTGATCAATCCCAATACCGTGGTACGGGCCTATTTGGAGTTAGAGCGCGACGGAGTGATCTACAAAAAACGGGGTATGGGCACTTATGTGGCCGAAAAGGAGGTAAGCATGAGTCAGGAGGAAAAATTCGAGATTGTGCGGCAAATGCTCGACAAAGCGCTGGTCCAGGCGACTGAACTCGGGCTGAGTCCGGCGGAGATGCAGCAGCTCTTTCAGAAGCGTCTAGACCAGTTTGGCAAAGAAGAAAGCGAATCGACATGACTGATACAGCAATCGCCATCGCGGGTTTGACCCACCGCTTTGGCCAGCGCACGGCGGTGGACGATCTCCAGCTAGCGGTGCCCTCCGGCGCAGTCTGCGGCTTTTTGGGGCGCAACGGAGCAGGCAAGACCACGACCATCAACATACTGATGAATCTGCTCCAACCCACGGACGGGCAGGTGGAAGTGCTAGGGCTAGATCCGGGACGGGACTCGCTGGCGCTGTGGCGGCAGGTAGGGTACGTAGCGGAGAATCCGATCCTGTACGGATGGATGAAGGTGCGGGAGTTGGCCTGGTTCACGGGCCAGTTCTACGAGACTTGGAACCAAAGCAAAGTCGAGGGCTTCATCGATCGTTTTGGCTTGGACCCAGACCAGAAGGTCAAGCACCTCTCTCGCGGCATGAACGCCCAACTGGCCTTGGCTTTGGCCTTGGGGCACGAGCCGCGGCTGCTGATCCTCGACGAGCCGGCCTCGGGGCTGGACGTGGTGGTGCGGCGCGACTTTCTCGAGAGCATCATCGGGCTGATCCAAGAGGAGGGGCGCACGGTCTTTCTGTCGTCCCATCTGGTGCACGAAGTGGAACGGGTGGCCGATCGGGTGGCCATTATCGAGGCGGGTCGGCTGCAAGTGGAAGGGACGGTGGACGAGTTGAAGCAGTCGGCTAAGCGAGTGGTGGTGCGCTTGGCGGAAGATGCGGGCGAATTGACAGGTATCTCCGGCTTGCGGGAGGTGCGGGGCGAGGGGGCGCAGCGGCTGTTGACGGTGGTGGGATACGGCGCAGAACAAGCCGCCCAGATAGAAGCGCAGGGCGGCCGGATCGCGGACGTGATGGATCTGAGCTTGGAGGATGCTTTCGTCGCCCACGTCCACGACGCGGAAGGAGGCCAATCGTGAAGCTGCTACGGGCGCTGCTCTGGAAAGAAGGGCGCGAGGCGAGCTACAAAATCGCCATTGGTGTCTGTTTGGGGCTGTTCGTAGGGCTGATCCCTAAAGACGACTTGGACTCTTCTGCCCTTCTGGTAGGCCTGTTCGGCGCTGTGCTGATGGGCATGGATGCGGTGGCTGGTGAGCGGAGCCGGGGGACGTTGCCCTTCCTGTTTATCCGACCGCTGGACCGAGGCTGGTTGCTGGGGGTGAAGTTTGTGGTGGGGGCCATCGGGCTGCTGGCCGTACTAGCCGCGTACTGGGCCGGAGTGTACCATGGGCTGTCGAAATGGGGCAATCCCCAGCTCCTGTGGGGCTTTCTCTGGGAGCCGGACACCTCTTTCTCCCTGTATGAGGAGGTGATTTTGGCGGATGTTGGGTACGGCCGCATCCTGCTGCTGTGGTTCTTTCTTTTTTTAAACCTGTACACGGCAGTATTCCTAGCCTCGATGATTGCCGACCGTACTATCAAAGCAGCGGTGGGCGGTGTGATAATTGCTTGGGTCGCGTTCTCCTTCTTGGGTTTTACAATGTTCCTACTTCCCGACGATGTAGTCTGGTACTATATGTCGGAAGTGTTCATGCCTGAGTTAGACCGGGATGTCGCGATACTGCGGCAGGCCTTCGACCCCATGCTGATACTGGTTAAGATCGCGACAGCCGTCCTATTGGCAGCCGGCGCGATCTTGTGGGCGCGTCGGGGGTTGAGCGTTCAAGGAAGCAGGTGGTTCCAGTGGGTCGTGGGTGCGCTCGTTCTGATTTATGCAGTCGTCATCGGGTCAGCCGTGTTCTCTCATCATTCGCAAGAACCGGTCGAGCCGGTGGGTCGCCTACCTTATGAGGTTCCCGTCGTAGATCTGGTGCTGAAAGATAGGTCAGCGGTGGTGCTGCTGGAGCGGGGGGTGAGCGTGGTTGATGTGGCGGATTGGCGGGCACCGAGAGAGAGTGGCCGGGCGGAGATAGACGGCTGGCGGCTCTGGCGGTTGGCCCTGTCCGGCTCGACTGCCTATGTCTGGGGATCGTCCGAGGCGCAGGACAGTGTGGGGGTTGCCGTATTCGATCTCAGTCAGCCCGAGCGCCCCCAACTGCTAGCACAGCGTTTCCTCTATCCCATTGAGGCGGGTCACACCTTGTGGCTGGAGCACACTCCTAGGCTGGTGGGGTGGGCCGCATGGAAGGGATATCTGTACGCCGGTCTGCTTGGGAACGAATCGCTCGAACTGCACAGTTTTGACGTGCGGGAAGGCGGTCTGCCCCAACCAGTCCACGTGCTGCCGGTCGCAGAGCAGGCTAAACACATCTGGAATAACAACTGGGAGATGCGCTTGGCTGGCCCGCATGCCTTTCTGACTTTGGGCCACGATTTCGTCGTCCTTGATCTAACCGATCCCCGTCGTCCTGAAGAGCTGAGCCGGACGCCCCTGCGCCGCTTTGGGCCCTCCAAGCGGTATGAGGAATCCATTGAAAAACTCCATGGCCAGCTAGCTCCCGGAGTGCTACCAGACTCTGTCGCGCTCCAACTGAGGCTGAAAGGGGCCTACCGGGGACTGCAGGAACTGGAGATGCGCCGGTATGGAACTTACGGCGAGTACGCCTATCGGATTGCTGTGCCGCCGGGTCTAGGCCCCATCTCGCTGAGCGGTGACAAAGCCTATGTCCAGCGGCACTGGCCCCAAGAACTGGCTGTGCTGGACATAGGCGATCTACGGAGGCCGGTGGAGGTCGATTATGTTGCTGGGGAATATTTCTCTAGTGGATTGACTTTTCACGGCGATATTGCCTACTCCTGGAAATGGTCTAAGATCGAGGCCCGTTCCGTGCTCGGGTACGGTGCCTTAGCCGAGCTGGCGGAACTAGATTTTGTAGAGAAGAAAGGGAATTCGCGCATTTACGACTCCTACGACCCTGCCCCCTATTTAGCCTCCCAATCCAATAAACTCGTCTTGGCGGACGATCATATCTGCGCGGTTATGAGAGACAACCTCGTCGTCTTCGAGGCTCTGCAGGACGACTGATGGGCATTTCCGACGCTCGTTTGGAGGATAAGATGAAATTCATCGGAGACCTTGCCACTGACTCTTACAGGGGCTTTAGAAATACTTCTAACACGACGCGGAAGGAGGCCAATCGTGAATCCACTACGGGCGCTGATCTGGAAAGAAGGGCGCGAGGCGAGCTACAAAATCGCCGTTGGTGCCTGCTTGGGGCTGTTCGTCGGGCTGCTGGTCCACGTCTCTCTTGAGATAGTAGCCTATCTGGTAGGTCTGTTCGGCGCTGTGCTGATGGGCATGGACGCGGTGGCTGGTGAGCGGAGCCGGGGGACGTTGCCCTTTCTGTTTATCCTCCCATTGGATCGAGGCCGGTTGCTAGGGGCGAAGTTTGTGGTGGGGGCCGTCGGGTTGCTGGTTGTGCTAGCTGCGTACTGGGCAGGAGTGTACCTCGGGCTGCCGGAATGGGGAAATCCCCACTTCCTGTGGGGCTTTTCTTGGGAGCCGGTTACTTCCTTCCCCCCTCTGTATCTGGAGGCGATCCTGACGGATGTCGGGTACGTCCGCATTGTCCTGTTGTGGTTTTTTCTCTTTCTGATCCTGTACACTGCGGTGTTCCTCACCTCGGCTTTTTCCGACCGTTCCGCCCAAGCAGTGATAATCGGCCTGATGACGGCTTGGGTTGGGCTATTCTGCTTCATCGTACTGTCTTTCGAGCCCGTCTCGTATTATCTCATGCTGGTCTTCCACACGGTGTTGGAGCGCGATGCCAAGATTCTACGTCAAGCGTTCGACCCATCGCTGCTGCTGGCCAGGGTCGCGGGTGCCGTCCTGTTAGCAGGGGGTGTGTTGCTGTGGACCTGCCGGGCGTTTAGAGCGCAGGCGAGCAGACGGTTTCAGTGGACTGTAGGCGCAATCGCCCTGATCTCCGGGAGTATCGTGATGTGGTTGAATGTCGCGCAGTCTCACCGTGCGTATGATCCGACCGAGCCGGTGGGCCGCCTCTGGTATCAGCAGGAGTCCGTCGTAGATTTGGCGCTGCAAGACCGGTTGGCGGTGGTGCTGTTGGAGCAGAGAGTGAGCGTGGTGGATGTGGCGGACTGGCGGGCACCGAGGGAAATCGGCCGGGCGAAAATAAAGGGCTGGCAGCTCTGGCGGCTGGCCCTGTCCGGCTCGACTGCATACGTCTGGGGATCGTCCGTGGCGCAAGACAGTGTGGGGGTGGCCGTATTCGATCTCAGTCAGCCCGAGCGTCCCCAACTGCGGGCACGGCGATTTCTCTATTCCATTGGGGCGGGGGACTTCTTCTCGCTGAAGCAGACTCCTAGGCTGGTGGGGTGGGCTGCATGGGACGGATATCTGTACGCTGGTCTGCTTGGGAACAAGTCGCTTGAACTGCACAGTTTCGATGTGAGGGAAGGCGGCCTGCCCCAACCAGTCCACGTGCTGCCAATCGCAGAGCGGGTTAAACACGTCTTCAACAACAACTGGGAGATGCGCTTGGCTGGCCCGCATGCCTTTATGACCTTGGGCCACGATTTTGTCGTTCTCGATCTAACCGATCCTCGTCGGCCTGAAGAGCTAAGCCGGACGCCCTTGCGCCGTTTTGGTCCCTCCAAGCGGTATGAGGAATCCATCGAAAAACTCCATCACCAGCTCTCTGTCTCGTTCCAAATAAGGCTGAAAGAGGCTAGGTGGGGGCTAGAGGCACTGGAGATGCGCCAGCATGGACCTGACGGCGAGCACATCTACCGGATCGCTGTGCCGCCGGGCTTGGGACCCATCTCGCTGAGCGATGACAAAGCATATATCCAGCGATACTGGCCCCAAGAGCTAGCCGTGCTAGACATAGCCGATCTGCGGAGGCCGGTGGAGGTCGATTATGTTCCCAATGAGTATTTCTCTAGTGGACTGACCATGGACGAGGATTTTGCCTACGCTCTCAGACCGAACGGAATCGGTGCCTATGCCGTGGCCGAGTACGGTGCTTTGTGGAGGCGGAAGACGCTGGGCTTTGCAGAGGAGAAAGGGAGGTGGAACATTTACAATCCCTCCGATATGAAACCTTACTTGGCTCCCATCCTAGCAGGCGATCATATCTGCGCGATTATGAGAAACAACCTCGTCGTCTTCGAGGCTCTGCAGGACGACTGATGGGCATTTCCAACGCTCGTTTGGAGGACGATATGAAACTCATCGGAGCCCTCGCCACCTTGAACGAAATTGCGGTCCAATCCGTATAAATGACAGTTATTAAACCTAAATTTTGAAAGAAGCCTCATGACGAATACATATGGTAGCGTCCTAATGGCCATACTTATCGCGTCGAGCGCTTGTCTGGCCAGTGCTCAGAGCGAGTCATCGGTTGCGATTATCACCGGCGAAATCAGGGAACCAACGTCGCGGGAAATCACATTTAGCTACCAGCCTCTGTCGGCGCTAGGCAGTGCTGAGGAGCGGGTTGTGCTCGACAGCCTGAACCGCTTCGCCTGCGAACTGCCCGTCATCCGAGGGGCCCTCGTCAGGGCCTATTGCGATGACGGACGGTCGATGTTCTTCGTCGAACCCGGCGACAGCTTGCACATCGTCGTGGAAGAGGGCACGTACACGTTCAGCGGCCCCAACGCGGACAACAATCGCTTCTTTGTCGAGTTGCTTCCGCGTTTACGCGGCACTCGCTTGGACTACGAGGCCCTAAAGGTGGAGGACTTTTCTCGCCAAGCGGACCAGTGGCTGCAGGATCAGTTGGGATTTCTAGCTAAAGAGCGCGAAAAATACGCGCTCTCTTCGGTTTTCATCGACTATGCAACGACTTACTTCAACTACGGGTGGGCCAGACTTATGATTTCCTACCCAACGGAGTACCATCGTGCCAACGGCCACGACAACAGCGAGATCTCCCCGGAGTATTACGACTTTCTCGATAAAATTCCCTTGGTCAACGAAAAGGCCATAGGTGTGGGAAATTACCGCGTCTTTCTGGGACGCACCTTGGACTGGGGGTTAGACAAGGTGGCCGATAAAGGACACCAGACAGGCTGGCTTTTTCCGAAAAGGTACGATCTGGCCAAGAAAAAATTGGAGGGGAGAGTGCTCTACTGGTTTCTGGCTGGAGAGCTGACCCGTGGCTTCAAGCGCGGAGGAGAAGAATTTGCATCGGTCCAGCGCAAGTGGGAAGATTTTCAGCAGATCAACCCGCACCCGGAATACACCGAGGCCGTCCAAGCGGTTCTATATGAGGTGCTTAAGCTGCAACCTGGGCACCCCGCGCCTGCTTTCACCCTCCACGACCTCGACGGTCAGCGCGTGTCGCTGAGCCAGTTCAAGGGTCAGGTGGTGCTGCTCGACTTCTGGGCGAGTTGGTGCGGGCCATGTATCGTTGACTTGCCTGATCTCCGCAAAATCAAGGAAAAGACGGCTGCCCTGCCGGTCGTCATCCTCAACCTGTCGCTGGACGAGGATGAGGTCGCTTGGCGAGAGGCGATTGATAAACACGAGATCGAAGGCGTCCATGTGCGTGCGGACGGCTTTGGCTCGGATGTGGCCAAGTCCTACCAAGTGAACTCCTTGCCTTCGTATTATTTGGTGGACTCGCAAGGATTGATCGTAGAGCGTCTTAGGCGAATGAGCGATACAGACGAGATTGTGGCGATGATCGAGAAGAGCTTGTAAGGTACTATTCTTCTGCGAGACGCAGAGCTTCTTCCTTCAAAGCAGCGCTGACGTAGAATCCAGTATCATCTAGATTTTGCAGCATAGGCTTGATGGTGGGCAGAATTCCTCTTTGCTTGGCGAGAATCAAAGTACCTACTGTCTCGATAACTCTAGGTGATCTCTTGACGCAATTCTTCAGGAGAATAAGCAAAGGTAGGAACTTGGTAATGCCCAAGAATCTCCATAAAGGTCCGCTTGGAGTGTCCAGCGATTTTTGCTGCCTGGCCCAGCGACACTTTGCCAACTTCATAGAGTTTGATGGCGAGAAAAGTTTTTGCCTCATCTCCAGAAAGACCTGAAGGAAGCTCGACGCTCAAATCAGTTGTACCCATGAGATGT
Organism: Candidatus Latescibacterota bacterium; assembly: GCA_965116455.1. Lineage (GTDB taxonomy): Bacteria > Latescibacterota > UBA2968 > UBA8231 > UBA8231. The sequence goes on from OZ220690.1 coordinate 992,497, forward strand.
ATCCTCGGTTTTATGAAATCTACAAGACATAAACAACATCCATTTACATTAAGAATATAGGAGAGTGTGTAACCTACGGCGAACACTTCTGCCCGTCATCCAAACAGACGCGATTGTAGCGGCGATCAAGAAGAGCTTGTGCCGGCTTCAACGGACGCCCTCGGGAGTGCAAGCCCATTCTCTCGCGTGTTGCAGAGCCAGACCGGCGTGGTTAGCTTGCGGATATAGTGCAATCCCAAGGAGAAAGACCATGAAAGCACTCGTCGTGCTCGTCGCGTTGGCATGGACGGGGACGTCTTGTTCCGGTCCGACCACGAGCACGGATATGGTATTCGACTCTGCCGCCGAAGGACCGGCGACCTTTGCACAGGTGCAAGAGACGGTATTCGATGTTTCCTGCGCTTTGAGCGGCTGCCACGGCGACAGCGCCTGGCCCAACCTGTCCGCCGGCCAAGCATACGACAACATCGTCAATGTGGAGAGCAGCCGGGGCATAGCGCTGGTCGAGCCGGGCGACCCCGACAACAGCTACCTGTATCTCAAGCTGTTGGCAGACGCCGATATCGATGGCTCCCGCATGCCCCCTGGCGGGCCGTACCTGACGCCGGACGCGCTTGAAATGGTGCGTGCTTGGATAGAAAATGGGGCTCCCAGCGACTAATTCGCGTCGGGCAACGTGTATGCGTTGGCTCGTCTCGTTCCTGATCTGCTCGCCCTTGGCCGTCCACGGCGGCGAATGGCACGTCGATAAAAAGGCCGAGGGCAACCAAGTCGCGTTCACTTCCAAAGTGGTGGCCCTCACTTTTACCGGCACGACTGATAAAATCGACGGCTTTATCTATTGGGAAGGCGAGTCGCTTTTTGCGGCAAAGGACCAACTGCATTTTGAAGTGGACCTAGCCAGCTTTGATACGGGCATTGGCAAGCGGGACCGCGATATGCGCCAAGTGCTGGACACGGATAAGTGGCCCAAGGCCGTGTACAAAGGGGAGATCGCCGAACACACCGCGGTCGATTCCACGGTGGTCGCCTACCGCGTCAAAACCAAGGGAATCTTGTCGCTACACGGGGTGGATCGCGCCATTGAAGTGCCCGGTACCGTAGTGGTGGAAGAGGGACACTCCAAGGTCGAGGCGGCTTTTACCATTAAACTGGCCGACTACAACATTGAGGCACCTTCCTTGGCGGCCTTTGTCAAGGTAAGCCAGGAAATTGCCATCGAGGTCTCGTTCTACTTAAGACACGTACAAGAGAGCAGGAGGGATTGACCGTGAACATTCGCGTCTTGTGCTTGGGAGTGCTGTTGCCGGCTTTGGCTGGTGCTCAGCCGTCGTGGCAGGAGACCATGCCGATCAAAAATCGCTTGGAGCTATTCAGCGCGATCAGGACGGCCAATTATCCCACCGCGGAAACGCTGTCCCAAGGCGATTTTCACTACGAGATTTCGCACCGCTTTCTCCCGGCCATTGACGAGGGGTACAAGGCTAATTTCGGGTTTGATGGGCCGGCCAATATCCGCACCTCGCTTAGTTACGGCCTCAGCGACCGGCTGATGGCGACTTTGGGGCGGAGTAATATGCTGGACAATTTGGACTTGCAGTTGCAGTACCATTGGCTGCAATTCCCTCACGAGCGCTTGCCAGCGGTCTTGGCCCTAAACGTCGGCGTGGCTTGGAATACGGAAATGCCGGCTGTTGTCGAGCGCAAGGCGGCTGCGGCTGACAATTTTCAGTACTATGGACAGTTGATTTTCAATGCACTGCTGGACGAAGAGTTGGGCATCGGGTTGGTGCCTTCTTATCTGTACAACAGCGCCGTTTTCAGCGTCGAGACGCAATACACCTTTACGCTGGGAACGTATGTCCAGTATTACTTTGACGATACGTGGGGCGTGTGGCTGGAGTACAGTCCGACCCTGACCGGATACCAGGGTATTTTATTGCCGGGCGAAACAGGCCGCTCGCACAATTCGCTGGCTTGGGGCCTGTCCATAGATACGGGAGGGCATACCTTTTACATCTTCGCCACCAATAATACGCGCCTTAGTCCAGCCCAGTACTTGGTGGGGGCACCCGACGACGCAGCCCCTGACAACTGGCGCATGGGCTTTGGGATTACGCGCTTTTTGTAAGGCTCTGCGCATCGTGCTCGACGATCGCTTTATCCGCCCCCGCTATAACGGCCACTGTTTTGCCGACCCCGGCTTGGCCCACTGGGCCTAACCCCGGACGAGGTAGAAATCCCGCTGCTGTTGTTCTATGTTTAAGCTTTGTTTGGACAAGGCTTCAGACATTTTAGCTTCAACGAGGAATTATGAACCGAGAAACGACCCTACGCATCAAGTTGGACCGAGAGATGGACGCCCAACTCGAACGATTGGCCCAAAGTCGCCGCAAGAGCAAGGGGCAGTTGGCACGCGAAGCCATTTCGGCCTGCTATCAGATCTCCACGGCCGAACTGCCGCTGCAGCAAAGCCGGGCCTTGGCCGCGTACCAAGGCGGCTATATCAGCTTGGGTAAGCTGGCCCAAGCAATGGGCCTGCATGTTCTGGACTTGAGGATTTGGCTCGACGAAAGGGGCATTGCCCAGCAAAATGTCTATGGCGACCAAGACGTCAGGCGTGCCTGAGGCAACTCTTTATTAATTAGCGGCCTGCTTTGACCGACGATCGAACAGAGTTTATGAACAATGTGCTCGACGACCGCTTCATCCGCCCCCGCTATAACGGCTACTGTTTTGCCGACCTGCCAGCCACCATCAAGTGGATCCTGACCGGCCAAGGAGCGCCTAGCCTCGATCCGACGCTGCTGACGGCTGTGGGCCCTTGTGACACCGTGGTGCTCTTTTTTGTTGACTCTTTTGGCTGGCGCTTCTTTGAGCGCTACCAAGACCGCTATCCCTTCCTCAGCGATATTGGCCGCGGGGGATCGGTGGCCCGTATTACCTCCCAGTTCCCATCCACTACCGCCGCCCACATCACCTGTATTCACACGGGACTGCCACCCGGGCGCAGCGGCGTTTTTGAATGGCAGTACTACGAGCCGAGCCTCGACGCCATTATCACCCCGCTGCCTTTTGCCCGCGCCGACAGCAAACAGCCCAATTCGCTGCCTCGGGAAGCGGCCCAGACCGTCTTTCCCCAAGGCACGTTGTACCAAGAGTTGGGGCAGTTAGGGGTCGAGAGTTTCGTTTTTCAAAGCCGCGCCTTTACTCCCTCGACCTGCTCTGACACATACTTGCAAGGCGCGCAAGTCCATCCCTGCTACACCTTTTCCGAGGCCCTGACCAATCTGGCCACGCTGATGCAAAAACCGCGTTCGGGGCCGGCTTATTTCCTGTTCTACTTCGACCAGATCGACCTTATAGGCCACTGCTACGGGCCGGACTCGCCGCAGTTTCAAGTCGAAATCGACACCTTTTTGACCGCGGTCGAGCGGCTTTTTTGGCGTCCGCTAGCTGGCCGTTTGCAGCGCACTCTGTTCGCCCTTATCGCCGATCACGGTCAGGCTTCGGTCAATCCGGAGACTACTGTGTATTTCAATGACGAGGTCCGTTTTCCCGGTTTGGTTCCGATGCTGCGCACTGACCGCGCTGGTCGTCCTCTGGTGCCGGCTGGTGCGTGTCGCGATTTCTTTCTCTACGTCGAGGACGACCGGCTCGACGAAGCCCACGCCCTGTTGACTCGCCAACTCGAAGGCCGCGCCCAAGTCTGCCGCACTGCGGATCTGATAGAAGATGGCCTCTTTGGGCCATTGCCCCCGTCCTCCCGCTTCCTCGACCGAGTGGGCAACTTGGTCGTCTTGCCCTTTGCTGGCGAATCGGTCTGGTGGTACGAAAAAGACAAATTCGAGATGAACAAGCACGGTGCCCACGGGGGGCTGACCCCAGACGAGGTAGAAATCCCGCTGCTGCTGTTCTATTTTTGAACCTTGGCCAGAAAAACCATGGACCCGACCGCCCCGTGAATTTCATTCGCCAGTTCTATCGCCTCGTCCGTCCTCAACGCACTCTCCTGGCCCTGACCATTGGCTGCGGATTCCTCTTTGTCGCTGCCAACCTACTACCGCCCTTAGTTATCCGCCGCCTCATTCAATGGCTCACCGAAGGAGGCGGTTCCTCGGCTGGTCTGCTGAAACTATCGCTCTTGTTGCTGGGCTCTTACCTGATCCGAGGACTGGTGCGCTATGGGTACGGCCTGTTCTCGCACACGGCCGCCTATCAAGTCATGCACCAGCTCATGATTCGGGTGTACCGCCATTTGCAACGGATGCCGCACCGCTTTTTCCACCAGCGCCGCACCGGCGAACTCATGTCCCGCTCCATCAACGACGTGGAGACCGTGGAGGATTTTATCGCCCACGGCATTCCCGAGACCTTTATCGCCATAGTCATTCCCGGTGCCATGTTGACCGTGCTGTTCATCCTCGACGCTCGCCTCGCCCTCATCGCGCTGCTGCCCATCCCGCTGACCGCCTTTCTCGTCTTTCGCTACGTCTCGCGGGTGCGGAGCATGTGGGCTGGAGTGCGGGGCGGCTTGGGCGAACTGGTGGCCCAAGTGCAGGACTACCTGTCCGGCGTCTCGGTCATCAAATCGTTCGTCCAAGAAGAGCGCTGCGCCCGCAGCATTGAGGCCCGCAGCCAGACTTACCGCGACCGGATGATCGACGCCAACAAGATCTCGATTATTCCTTCCGGCCTAATCGAAGGAGCCGGTGGGGTCGGGGTGGTGCTGGTGATCTGGGCGGGGGGCACTGATGCACTGCAAGGCGGCATTTCCGTGGCCGACCTGTTTGTCTTTGTCGCTTATATGGCGCATATCTACGAGCCTTTCCTGCGCTTGGCCTCTATCAACGATGTGCTGCAGAAAGCGGCCTCCAGCACCGAGCGGATTTTCGCTCTGCTGGCGCTAAAGCCCACTATCGTTGACGCGCCCAACGCGGTGGCTCCAGCCCATCTGGACTGGTCTGTGCGCTTCGACCGTCTCACCTTTGGCTACGAGCCAGATCAGCCCGTGCTGCACGATATTGATTTCGAGGTAGAAGCCGGACAGGTGGTGGCCTTGGTCGGCTCCACGGGTGCTGGCAAGAGCACTATTGCCGCCTTGGTGCCGCGCTACTACGATCCGCAAAAGGGCCAAGTCCAACTGGGAGGACACGATGTGCGGAGCCTGCCTTTGGACTATTTGCGCGGCCACATCGCCTCCGTCCCCCAAGACGTATTTCTCTTCCACGGTACCGTGCGCGACAACATCCTCTTTGGTCGCCCCGAAGCCAGCGATGCCGACATGGAGGAAGCGGCCCGAGCGGCCAATGCCGAGGAATTCATCTGCGATCTGCCCGAAGGCTACAACACCTTGATCGGCGAGCGCGGCGTGCGCCTGTCGGGTGGGCAAAAGCAGCGCCTCTCCATTGCCCGCGCCTTGCTCAAAAACGCCCCGGTCCTGCTCCTTGACGAGGCTACGTCCTCGGTGGACACGGCAACCGAGGTTCTTATCCAAGAAGCTGTCCAGCGGCTCATATACAACCGCACGACCTTGGTCATTGCCCACCGCCTGTCCACTGTGCGCCGGGCCGATCTGATCTTGGTGCTGGACCAAGGCCGCATTGTCGAGCGCGGCACCCACCAAGATTTGCTGGCCCGAGATGGTTCCTACGCCCGCATGGTCCAAGCCCAGGAGCTAGCCGACGCGCTGGTTTAAATCGGCTGTTCAAACTTTACTCGACGGATCTAGAGAAGACGAGGTGGTCCTACTGCGGTGTTTTAGGTGGTGTGGTCGCTTGCGACTTCGACGAGAACGCTAGCCAGAGCCTGCTTCACCACCATCGTCGCGATGCCTAAAACAAAGCCAAAAAACCGCTGCGCCAAAGGCAGTTAAGCAACCTGCCATGAGAAATAGAGCGCGATATCCTACCGCTTCAATCACATAACCCCCACCTAGCGATACGCCAGCATACCCAAAGCCGGTCATTGTCGCCGCTGCCCCGGCCATCGCGGTCCGCCAGCGCAGTGGCATCATTTCTTGTTGGAAAACGGTGAAGGCCGGTCGGCGGATCCCCGCCAGGCACATCGTGCCCATAAGGCATAAACCGGCAATGGCCCAATGGGGAATTAAAGCGAGGGGGACCAATATCAGAGCCGAGCACAAAACCGCTCCATTGAATGTGCGGGTGCGACCAAAACGCTGTACTAGAAAGGGCATCATGAGGGCGGCGGGAATGGCGAGTAATTGTCCCGAGGCAGCCAGCGTGCCAATTAGAGCGGTACTCGCATTTAATGCGTCATCTAGATAGACATTTAAGAAAGTGCGGACTGCACCTTCACTGGCAGTATAAAGAAACGCAATAAAAGAGATTACCAGGATGAGCTTCAGCGGCAAGGGAGCGGCATCCGTTGGCGTGTCTTCATGGCGTTCGCGGGTTTCTTGACTTGTCGCCACAAGGGCAAATACGCCTGGGGTGAGTAGCAGGGAGGCGCAGAGCAATGTATGCCGATAGGGGGCGGGATGGTCGAGGGAAAGTTGTAAGAGGCTGGCAAAGCCGCCCGGCAGGAAACCCCCGACCAAACTACCAGCGAAACCCGCAAGGGGGAAGAGGGCGGCTTGGAGCGAGAATACGTGGTGGCGCTGGGCGGCGCTGGAGATTTTCATCAAGTAGGGGTAGCCGTTGACGATGTACAGCGAGATGCCGAGTAAGCCGAGGGAGTTCATGCTGAGAATGAAGTTTTGCTGATGGACAGTAGGGACGAACTCAGCTTGGGAAAGCAGCGCATGGCCGATGGTGGCCAAGCTAAGGCCGAGGATCATTATGCGGCGATTGCCCCAACGGCTGCCGAGGAAACTGCTCGGTAGGCTGGATAGGGCAAAGGCTAGGCCACCGACGGCGTTGACTTGGCCGACGAATGCAGGACCGTAGCCCAGCCGCAGCAGATATAAATTGAACAATAGCGAGTAAATGCCGCTGAATAGACAAAAGCCAACTAGCCCAGAAGCAAACAGATACAGACGGACGTCGCGATTGAAATGGCGAATTGTTCGCAGATATTGGTCTGGCATACTGCGGGCTATGGATCGGGGGCGATGGGTGAACTAGAGATGCGGAACTGATGCTTTCAGTTTTCAACTTAATCGAAAAAGTGTACGGAGTTTTTCGGCTACTTCATTTTGTACTGAATTGGGCAATCGGCCCAATTCACGTTGAATCAGTGAAGTAGAGATCGTCAGCAAACGGTGCAAGCGTATTGTAGAAGAAAGACGTAGACCGGTTGCGGGGAAATCAGAGGTCTGGTCGCTCAGCAGCACGTCTGAATTGAGTAATTTGTCGGGGGCTTGGCTGGTAATAAAGGCGAGCACAACATGGCGCTGCGGACCCGTTGGCTCGGTCAGACAAACGGCGGGTCTTACTTTGGAAGTTGATAGATCATCGAAAGGAAAGGGAACAAGAACGATTTTACCTCTGGTCATTGAATGGCTGTCCATCATCCAGCGTATAAATGTCTTCGGCTGGATCTTTTAGGAAGTCAAAAGCAGGATTACTAGCCGCAGCTTTTAGCCACTCATTTTCCCCGATTTCAGCTTCTTCCGGGAGTAGAATAACGCGAACTCGCCCTTGGCCAACTGCGGAGATTGGCTCGTCCAGATGCAGTTGCCCCTTTTCGTCAATTGTGCCGATCAGTTCTACTGCTTGCAGCGGAGTTTCCATGATGTTGCCCTCATTGGGTTTCAACGTCTGTTCTTTTATATATGCTTAGGATAACGTAGTCAAGCCAGTCAGCCCCGGTCGCTTCTTAGGGTGGGCCTCAAACTGGGAATTATATACTTGACACCACCAACCGACTTTTTCGCAAGATTTCGCGCTCTCATTCGTCTCGTTCTACACCGGGCTGTGCGCTTGGTGTCATACCGCCTCGCGCCGCCTGATCGCGGCCTCAAAATCCTTTCTTTTTTCTTTTGCCCAACCCGCGCCAGACTTCAGTAAGAGCTTCGCTCCCCTCTCTCAATTCTCTCTGTTTGTCCGTTTCTTTCGGCTCTTCCCGCCCACGAAACTTCTTGATGATCCAGACTCCAATAGACCGAAGAGTCAAAACAAGAAGCCCGATCACAACCCCAGCTACAATCTTCTCAGCCATTTAACCACCTATGCTTTTTCCTGAAAACACAGAAAGGACCACCAATGGAAAGGGAAAGACTCTACCAGAACCTATTTATGGGAAGTCAACCAGCATTTTTATTCGACAGATGCCCTTATCTAAACGACAGCGATGCATCTGACTTTCCCCTTCTTCTATGCTTATAGCACTTTTTACAACTTCCGCCCTCCTATCACGGCCTAAGTCTCTAAGTAGCTCAGGCCCGAATGGACACTCACAACAAAAAAGATCAGAGAAGACCATCATAACTCTCCCGCGCTTTGAGTGAATGGATGCGGAAAACCTAGAACGAAAATCGGAACGAATCAAACGAGGACCAACCCTTATAGGAGGAATAAATGAGAAACTGGTTTAAGAAGTTTTTTGGTGGCGTGGATCAATCTTCTCAAGAATCTGGTGAGCAAAGCAGATCGTACGGAGAAATCAGCATCGCAAAAGATTTCTGGCTCTGGCCGATCTCAAAATCAGCCTTCAAATAGTAAATATCCCCCGAGCCGTCTATACAAAAACCGCAGCCCAAGCCATGAAAGCCATCCTACTCCGTGCAATGACCCTACAACAGGAACGGATAGACGGCCAGCCTTCGCCTCGATCTCTCTACCCTTCCCAACCTGACCAGCCACCAAAATCCCTCGGCCAGATCGCTTATACCGCCCGCTTCCCCAAAGATGATTTCCAAAAAAGTCCCCAAGAATCCAGTCAAAGTGGGAAGATGCGACACAATACCTACTCTATACTTGGTACCAAAGAATCGCCCGAGTCATTACCCATTACAAAGAATACTCTTGGGGCACACATCTGTACATAGGCATATTCTCTAGCAGAGATAATGGATACGAAATATGGACAGGCGAACCCGTCGAAATCCGGGAAAGCTATAATATCGCCGCAACCCATGTTATAGAAACTCTCCTACACCACACAATCGCTCTACAACAAAAGCGCATCGACGGCCAACCCTCTGACGAGTCTCTATTTCCGGCGTAGCACCTCGGATCACTGGACAAACTTCACCCGGTAGTTGTAGCCAAGAAGGTCTTGGTGTCTATCAGAAACCAAAGCATACCACCAGTCTTCATAACCCGAGATTGACAAATCGCCCCTGTATTGACGAAGAGCAATAACAGGGAAATCGCTTTGCATCTCGATGTAACCACCATTATCGCTTTCGACATCAAAAGAAAGCACAGTCGGCTCTCTTGAAGAATCACTAAGAGGGATTGAAACATATCTCGGGTTTCCCTCTGTGTAATGCCGGTTCGAGATCGTCCCTTCTGCAACTTGAATCCACAAGTCGGCCCCATCTCGGCCATCCCGACCATCCACCCCGTCTTTGCCATCAAGACCACTGAGGCCTCTCTCGCCCTGCGGGCCTTGTGGACCAACAGGCCCCTCACAGGCAACAAGAACCGCCAAGAGAACCACGAAGCGAGCAAGCATATTAACCCCTTTCAGCCATATTTTTCTTGATTTAAGTATCTGTTTTTATTATAATTTAGGGTGTGGCAAGGACAAGGGTCAAGGTAAAGAGGACACGGCCTCACCCTGGTTTAAGGGCATGTACGCGATCCCCCTTACTCTTGCCACTTACGAGAGCAAGAACAATAAGCCTTGATCCCCAACGGTCAAGTTCTATGGATTCCCTGATCGACCTGCTCAAACAGTTCCCCAACGAACAAGCCTGCGCTGAGCACTTGGCCAAGACTCGTTGGCCGAATGGGATCGAGTGCCCAACCTGCCAGTCTCGCAAGATTTACACCTGCAAGAAGCGATTTCGCTGAGGTAGTTGCAAGCGCGATTTCAGTGTCCGCACTGGCACCATCTACGAGGGCAGTCCGCTGCCCCTCCGCAAATGGTTCGCGGCCATGTGGCTGCTATCCGAACACCAGCCTGTGTAGTGGTGCTATGTATATAAATCCCCTCAAACTTCACTGGCGAGGATGCGGTCGATTACGGCCTTGGCATTGCCGCACCAGCGCAGGACGATGACCATCTCGCGCTCCGGCTCGACGAAGACGATGTTGCCGCCGGCCCCGCGCGCCGCAAAGCTGTCGAGGCAGGCCAAATCGGACATGTCGTGCTGGTGGTTGAGCCACCACAGGAAGCCGTATTCGGGCTTGATGGGGCAAGGAGTGAGGGAGTGAGCAATCCACTGTTCGGAGAGGAGCTGATGGCCGTTCCAGCGCCCGCGCCGCTGGAAGAGCAGGCCAAAGCGAGCGTGGTCGTAGGAGGTTATCCACAGGCCGCCGCCCCAGTGCGTGCCGCCGGAGACGGATTGGACCCGTTGGCCGCTTTCTGCGACATAGGAGGTTTCGTATCCGTGCCATTCCCAAGTGGAAGAGGCCCCAATGGGGTCCATGATGCTCTCTTTGAGCACAGGGGGTAAGGGGCCGCGAAAAAGGCGCAACAGGCTGAGGGCTGTGCGGTTGACGCGCACGTCGTTGTATTCCCAAAAGGTGCCGGGCGGTTCTAAAGAGCGGTAATTGTCGGCGCTGGAAGCTGCGCCACCGACCGTGGCTTCGGCCGCACCTTGGCCTAGTTCGCGGCCGCGATCGATCCAGTCGGGGATGCCGAAGAGTTCGCCTTCCCATTCGCTGGTTTGTTGCAGCAAATGACGCCAAGTGATTGACTGGTTTTGCGGCGCGTCAAAGCCGCCATCTGCGACCGTGCGGCCGACGGGTTCGTCTAGGTCGCGGATTAACCCTTGGTCAAAGGCCACCCCGGCCAGCGCCGAGATATAGCTCTTGGCGCAACTGAAGGTGACTTCGACGCTGTCGACTGGGCCAAAGGTGGCGACTATATACCCTTGCCGCACGATCAGGCCGGCTGTGGGGCCGCGTTTTTTGAGCGGGCCTAAAGGGCGGTCGTTGGGGTGTCGGTCGCCCTTGGGCAGCATGTCGGCCAAATTGGTGGAGGCTTGGATTTCTTGGGTCTGAGCGAAGGCCAGTGCCGCGGCCAGTTTGTCGGGGTCGAAGCCAGCTTGGGCAGGGCTGTGGCGCTGCCAGTTGTGGGAGTCAGGGCAGTAGTTGGGCATGGTTCTCATTCTCCGAAGAGGACGCCGTGTCGCTCGATCTTGCTGTAGAACTCGGCGAATTCGCTGCTGCCGTCGTCGGCGATGACCTCGAGCGTCGAGCCGGCCTCGAAAAGGGGCAGTCCGGCTTGTCGGTAGCGCCCGTGGAAAGCGCTCCTGTTGCCGGCGATGTGCGCGCTCTCGCCGCCGGAGCGGACATAGCGATAAAAGTGGCGGACCTCGTGTACCGTCGAGTAGTCCACCGCGTACTTCTGCACTGCCGCCTCATCGATCTCGATACCCAGACCGGGCCCTGCGGGAACTGGGTAGTAGCCGCCCTGCACCTCGATGGGTCTCTGCAGTAGCTGACTCTGGTAGATGTTCATGCAGGTGATGGCCGGCCACCGGGCCTCGGGGCAGACTGCCCCCACGTGAGCAGCCCAGGCTGTGGTGATGCCGGTACCGACCAGTTGCAGCCAGAATGGCTTGTTGGCGGCTGCGACTACGGCCTGCTGTTGCATCAGTTGCGAGGCACCGCCCCCGATAATCAGACCGTCCGCGATGTCGTCGCGCAGCACTGTCATGATCGGAGGCCTGTCCACGTGCATGGCGATGGGCCGGTTGATCCGCGACCGAATCTGGAGGTTGCCGGCGATGTCCTCCTGCGGTATCGGGGTCTCGATCATCGCCAGTTGCTCGTACTGTTCGAGCGATTTTAGCAGCGGGACTGCATTGGCGGCATTCACTAGGTGGCCGTTGAAATCGAGGTCGAGTTTAAATTGCGGCGGAATCACGCGCAGCACCGCCTGCAGGCAGGCGTGCAGGTCCTGCCACGGCCTCGTCTTGAGCTTGGCCGACATGTACCCTCGCGCAACCGCCATCTCGCACTGTCGCGCCCAATCCTCCGGGCCCATGTCGCAGGTCCACCAGGAGATCGGACACCCGTTGCGCACCCGCGGCCCCAGCAGGTCGCAGATCGGGACGTTTTCGTTTTTCGCCACGGCATCGAACAGGGCGATCTGCACGCCGGCACCGAGATCGTCGCGCCATAATAGACTAGCTGCCTCTTCGCCGGCGATGCGCTCTGCGATGTCGTCAGGTACCCGGGCATGGGTGGCGTTCGGGATGGTCTCACCCCAACCGACAACGCCGTTGTCCAGCGTCAGCTTGCATACCTGAACGATCCGCCACGGCGCGATCCAGTACTGCAGGTGCTGACCAGCATACTGCTCGAATGGCATGTCGAGGTTGGTGAGTTCGACACTAGCCACCTTCACGTTGGATCTCCTTGGTGACTGGCAAGCCCGGCGTCGAGCTGCGCCTCTCGCCGCTCAGGAAGCGGCCGGGTTCGGCCGGGGTGATGCGGTAGATGTGTAGTCCGGCTGCCTCGACTCGGGCTTTCAGTCTGCGCAATTCCTCTAGGTGCGGGTAGCCCTGCTCGGCGAATCCGGGCAGGCTTTCGGCGTTGTGAATGTCGATGCCATCTGCTCCGATCTGTACGGCGAAGCGCAGGGAGTCGTCGGAGAGATCGCGCTGGCGTACGAGGACTTTCATTGGAGAAGCTCCGACATTGGGGGTCGCGTCAGCAGCCAAAGTATTGAAAAATGCCATGGCGAACAATTCGCTACTACCTAAAACTGCCTTCAGTACAACGACCCGGATGATTATATTGGGCAGACGATGTCGGTAGCCTTGCTAGACATACTGCCGGGCAAGCAATACAATGGCTGGACTGGCACCGAGATTTTGGAGGTTGAAGCGCCGGGATCCGCGGTATTCATTTTCACGGATTCTCGTTTCCACGGGAGATAAAGCGACGACTCCGATTCAGCAACATCGTTTTCCTGTGGACGCCACCAATTCGATCCGATATTGCGGATGACTTTCCATCTCTAGGGCAGCGTGGGCGAAAAAGGGATACACACTCCACTCGACGCAGGCCAAGAGATCGGGCTTGCCGTCGCCGTTGAGATCGCCGGCCCAGGCGCTGGGGCCGTGGATGGTACAGGCAATGGGAGTGCCGTAGCACTTGAATTGCCGGGGGGCCGCAAAGACGGGCTCTTGCGGAGAGCCGACATTGCGCAAGAGGTATATCTCGCCCGTGCCAGCGAGATTGTAGATGAGATCGATCAAGCCATCGCCGTCCCAATCGCAGGCGCGGAAGGATTCGGTCCAGTGTTTTTGCCGGCCGACAATGCTATCGTCAATGGGGCGGCCGTCCTCCAATAGCACTGGTCCAGCCGCTCTGACCCGAGGCTGGCTATCATCGTGCATGTACTGAATGAAAAGCGTAGCCTGGCGCTGATAGCCGTGGGTGATAAAATCCATTAGGCCGTCGCCGTTCCAGTCGGCAAAAGCAGCGCCAGTGCGCCAGAAGAAAGGCGAGCGGGGATCGGTCGGGTAGGGGTGATTGGGCAAGTCGGGGTCGGCGCTCAAAAGGCCCGATTCGGCTCGGGTCAGGGGCGAGTCGGAGAAGCCTTCCACTTCGATGAATTGGCGCGGCCCAAAATAAGGGACTTTGTCAGTACCTATATTGCGATGCCAGATAATGCGGTTGGTCTCATTGGGCAGCATCAGGTCGAGCAGGCCGTCGCCGTCCCAATCGACCAGCACGGGATAGGGGTAGCCCATATTGTGCCAGTGATCGCCGCCCAGCAAGTCGCCGCGCAGCACCCGGATGGGGCCCTCGGTGGAGGGGATCAATTGTGGTTCGTCAAAGGCGGGACGCTGGTTGTCGCCCCGGTTGTGCACCAGGCGCGGCCAGCCGTAGCCACCGCCAATGACCAGATCCCAAACTCCGTCACTGTCCCAGTCCGCCGCGCAGGGCCAAGCCTGATCGCTCCAGGAGACCGGGGGCGATGGGGCTTGGAGAGGGCCGCGCCTCACTAGCTGACCGGGGCCGGTCAATTCGTAAAAGACTAGATGCTGATAGGTGTTGCACTGCAACAGGAGGCCGGGGTGTGGCTCCTCGCTGGCGGCCAGTTGGGTGCAGTCCGCGGCGTCGGGTACGTCGGGCAGGGCTTGGGGTGGGCCGTACTGGATGGGGTTGGTGCTGGTGAGACAGCGCCAGTGGAGCGCGTGCGGCTGGTCCGGGGGCGGGTAGGCGGAAGCTCTCCCTTCGAGGCCGATCAGTTCCAAACGGCCGTCGCCATCTAGGTCGAGAAAGGCAATGTGTGGGCCACTGCCCAAGTCTTGGGGTGGGCCGGGCCGGAAGGGAGCGCCGGTGGCCGCGAGATTGGCAATGAGGTGGCCGTTGACCACCAGATCGACCACGCCGTTGCCGGTGATATCTTGCAGAATCAAGTGCTCAATGGTCGCAAAAGGGGTCTCAATAGAGCCATAGGGGGCAAAGAGCGGCAGGTTGCCCTCGTCGCGCTGGCCAGTGTTGCGAAAGAAGGCGACCTGACTGCAACTGCGGTCGGCAAAGGCCAAATCGACCAGTCCGTCGCCGTCCATATCGGCAAAGGCGACCCGCACGTACACACCGGGAAAGTGCTTTAATTCGCCGTCCTCGACATAGCGCAGGCGCGCCATATCGCCAAAAAGCAAGTCCTCCGCGGCACCAATGCGTGGACAGCAGACCAAGCCGCTTACGGGTGCGCCGGGACGGTGGTAGTAATTCCAGCAGCCCGCTAGATCGGCTCGGCCGTCGCCGGTCAGGTCGATCAGATGCAGGGAATTACTCAGGACCAAGGGGCGCGGGTCAGGGGCGTTGTAGCGCAGCAGGTCGCCGTTGCCCACCAAGGGGACGTAGGACTGCGGCACTAGCGCTGGCCGGCAGTCGGCCGTGGCAAAGCGGATTTCGTATTCAATGTGGTCGGGCCCGTCTATGGTCCACTCAATGCGGCCCCGATCGCCGTAGGTTAGGTCCTCGCTGCGGGCAAAAGCAACGGGTGCATCGCTGGCGAGATCGACCACGACAATGGAATTGGGGTCGAGCACGCCTTGGGCCCCGGCTTGGGCAATGAGACGGCCAAAGTCGACGACGGGCGAAAAGGGAATGCGGCCCCAATCGCCGGGCAGGGGCGAAGTAATGGTGAGTCGGCAGCGGATCATGGCTAGCGAGACTCGCACCTTTCCAAGGCTTGACCCATAGCGCGCTGCACCGCGGCCACGTACTGATCCGTGGTACAGCCCCGCACGCGGGTCTCAAAGCCGTGGGCACCAAAGCCGGGGACGATCTCTTCGCGGATGCGCTTCTCCGGGTCGTTGAAGTAATAGGGCTGGGTGCGGCGCATGAACTCGGGCAGGTCCGTCCCCTCGGTGCGATACAGAGCGGGATTGGCCAAAATGACCTGGGGCTGGTCGCCGGGTATGGCCGGCCGCCGGGGGATGGCCAGATCGCCCATGAGCACTTCCTCTTTCAGTTCGGGAGCCCAGTGACTGATGGCGTAAGTCGGACCGGGGTCTATCCACGGGCCAATGCGCCGCCGCACGACGACGAACTCGTACCACTTTTCCAACTCGTCTAGCAAGTGATGAGGTAGGCCGCTCTGATCCTGGTACTGGCTGCGGTCGCCTTGAGAGCGGAGGTGGTTGAAGACCATGAACCAATTGACCAGATCGCGGATGCCGCGGGGGACTTTGGTATAGCGTTCAGTGCCCCGGGGACTGCACACATCTACGAGTACCACGTGGGGCATGTGGGTGCTCAAATGGCGCATGAACTCGGGAGCAAAGCCATTGCGCTGAAAGCGCTCGGTATAGTGGGGCACGGTCAGGCGCATAGAGAGGTGCGAGGGGGTGCGCTCGTAGCGCACGGCAAAGTCGCCGGCCAAATGCGGCTCTAGGGGGTCGACGACAAAGAGGCGGCCGTAGCGCTCGTTGCCGACCACGACGATGGGCCTTTGGGTGTGGGCGCGGAAATGGCGCAGGAAATCGAGTAGGCCGTGCGCCTCCCAGGCCGCTCGCTGGACTTCGAGGCGGTCCTGGTCGGTTAGGATGCAATCCTCTTCCTGCTGGGGCGGGAGGAGCTCCAAAGCGTCAAAGGCGCGCCGTTGTCCTACTTCTTCCTGAGGCCAGGTCGGCTGGCGTCTTGCCTCGGAGGCGTAGCGCCGGTACTCTAGCTCCCGCTGTAAAAGGTCGTTTGGGTCAAATTGGCCCAGACTGGTTGCCCGACGCCGCTGGTCCAAATCGGCGATACGGGCGTGGATATCGCCGCTGGACAGGTGTTCTACCAAGGCCGGGGTCAAGGTCACGCCGTCGTGGTTTTGAGTGTTTATTCCGGCCATCCAGGCGGCTAGAATTTCGAGTCGTTCTAGAGTTTGAGCCCGAGGGCGGTCGACGAAGAAAGGGGCCAAGTCCTGGGGGGGCAGTCCTAGGATTTGGGCTGTGGCTGGAGGAATGGACGGGTGGGACAAAGCGGCTAGCTCCTGTGGCCTAGGCACTTGGGAGCGAGTGCCCTTGTTGGTGCAATTGTGGGATTCCCGTACGTTAGCTCTATCATATAGCAACCCTGAATGACTTGAACGATTCGAGATGTGGATCATCTTGTTCTACTATTCTGCGCCCATCTGCGTCCATCTGCGGATTCTCTTAGGAATGATGTAGGATTACTATATCTGCCCGAAGAGCGACGCGCCATGAGCGCAGGAAATATGGCGAAATTCAAGCTGGATAAAAAGAACCCGAAATAGGAGTGCGCCATGATCTATAAAGTCGAGAAGGACCAGAGAAATTTAGCCGCTTTTGACGTGCCCGGTGCCACGGTGCAGGTTTCCGATCCCATCGTTGGCGTCGGCAACAAACTGTCGGCCGGTTTCACCGAGTATCTAGAGGCCAGCCGGTTGGTGTGGACCTTTGATTACGACGAGGTTTTTTTCATGTTGGAGGGGTACTTGGAGGTCCAAGTCGAGGGTCAGGAGCCGGTGCAATACGAGGTAGGTGATTTGGGTTATATTGAGAAGGGTACGCAGACGATCATCACCGTACCGGAGCGGGCCTATTTGCTGCATGTCACCCACCCAGCGTGGCGAGCCTAGGAGGGCAAGAGAGCGAATGGAAACGACACTGCGCCAGGAATACGACGAGCAGGGCTTTTGCATCGCCCGCAAAGCCATTGATGCGGAGTTGGCCGCCGAGACCGTGGAGCACGTCCACTGGTTGGTCAAAAAGAATCCAGGGACGCGCCCCGAGCACTTGCACCACGAACTGATGGTGAATGATCCCTTCATGCACCGCCTAGTCACCGACGACCGATTGGTCGATATTGCGGCGCAATTCCTCGGGCCTAATGTGGCCATGTTTGCGGCGCACTATATCGCCAAAAAACCCAGCACCGGCCAAGCCGTGCAGTGGCATCAGGACGGCTCGTACTGGCCTTTGGAGCCGATGGAAGTCACCACGCTGTGGGTGGCCGGCACGGACTCGACGGTGGCCAATGGCTGTATGCGGGTTTTGCCGGGGACGCACACCAAGCGCCTGCTCAAGCGCAGCGAGATGGTTGATCTCGATAGGGATAAGTACGTCCTGGGTGTCGGCATCCACCCCGACCAGATTGACGATGCCGATGCCGTCGATCTGGAGCTGGAGGCGGGGGATATTTCCATTCACCACCCCAGTATCATCCACGGGTCCAACGCCAATACTTCGGACCAATGGCGGGTCGGGCTTACCCTGCGCTACATTCCGACCAGCACCAAGGTCACCGTGGATCGCAGCCCTTGCATTATGTGCCGAGGCGAGGTGATGCCCGCAGTGGGGAACAAGTACGCGCCGCGGCCGCAGTACGTCGAGGGGGAGCACATGCCCTTTGCCGGGTGCGAGGACTGGAGTCTTCAGGCAGCTTCTTAATGGGTGCTACTCAGGGCCGTACTGACCCATATATCCAGTCCGCGCCCCCAGAATCTCCTTTAGTTCCCCTTCGCAGGCCGCAATGGCCTCTGGGGTGGGCGAGCAGCCCGGCCAGCACTGCATCCAAGGTGGCGTAAACCCGTAGAACATGGTGTAACGAGTGCGCTCCGACAGGATGGGCACTCCGGTGTGGACGAGCGCTTCCGTGAAGTGCAACACATCCCCAGCGTCAGCCGCAATCTGCACTACCGAGGATGGATCAAAAATCTGACGCCAATCCTGCGCCTCGATCTGATGTGAACCGTCCAAGACCATAGTCCCGCCGTCGTCCGGCCCTACATCCGTCAGAAACGTGATATTGTTGAGGAAGGTAGTGTTGATGTAGGGGTGGTTGTTCGCCGGGACAATGCCGTATTTGGGACGGATACCCCGATGCCACGACATTTGCGCAGGATCGCTCAAAGAGCTGCGTTCGCTCTGGCGCGCGGGGTGGGGCAATTTGATCATGGCGTGGCAACACTCAAAGCGCGGGGGCGTGCCCAAGAGTTGTTGCAAAACCGGCAATATCTTCGGGTGAACAATCCACTCGCGGAAGATGGCCTCGTGGTTGACCATATTGTCGATGTTTTTGATGTCGTCGGTGTCCTTATGCACCATGGTCGAGACATCGGCCGCGTAGAGCCGGTCTAGCGCTGCCTTAAAAGCCTCGCATTCTTCTGGACTGAACACGGCTTTCTGTAGCACCCAGCCGTGTACGGCAAAATGGTAGATCTGTGCGTCAGTGAGCATAATCGCCTCTGCTGAGAAATTTACTTGCCGAGCACGACGTTGCCGTCGGCGTCCACCTGCAAATGCAGCTTCTGGGAGATACTGGAACAGGGGCCGTACATGACGGCGCGTTGCTCGGGTGTCATACCCTCTACGATAGCCTCGTCCCAATAGACTTCCGGTTCGGCTAACTCGATGGAGACGCCGGAGCGGGTGGCCGTGCGGCTTGAGTACTTGTAGAGGGCAGAGCGGCGCGGCACATCGCTTTGCCAGGGCAGGGTGCCGTGGGTTTGGGCTCCGTCCATAAAGAAAATGACATCGCCGGCTTGGAGTGCGGGTTGGTGGACCACGTCCAGTGGCTCGTCGCAAGAGCGCACGCCGGCGGGCATGGGGAACTTGGCTTTGTGGCTGCCCGGTACGCAGGCAAAACCGCCATCGCCGGCCTTGCAGTCGGCCAACTGCCAAGTCACGGTGACGCCCGCGCAGTGGAACTGGCCGTTCTGGTGATGGTAGGCTACGTAAGGTCTATGAGGTTCGCCCGCTCCGTGCAAGATGAGGCCCTCAGTTCCCTTGGGACTGTAGGAGATCCAGGGGCCGTGGTCGTGGCGGAATCCCTTGCCGCACATTGCGTTGAGGCGGCAGACGACTTGGGGATGCACCAGCAGGCGGCGGAAGGATTCGCAGTGGGGATGGGGCAATTCGAGCAGGTTGGGGAGGGTCTGTTGGCCGGTGCCTTGAAGCGCGTTGGACTCTCCTCGGGCACCGCCGTTGTCGGGGGATTGCTGCATCTGGTCCATGCAGTGATCGATGGCGGCGTTGCATTCGCTTAATTCTTCGGCAGTGAGGACGTTGCGGACGACCAGATAGCCGGTGAGATCCCAGAAGTAGCGTTCGCGTGCATCCATTTTAACCCTCCGCAATCGAGGTTTTTTGGCCGTCGGATTCCAGTAGGGGCAGGTCCTTGTGGTGGACGCCTGGTCCGTAGAGAACGGCTTGCTGTTCGGGCGTGAGTTCGTCGGTCCAGGCACCGTAGCGCGCCTGTGGGGTGAAGTATTTGCCCGTGGCTCGGGCCGCGCCTCGGGAAGCGTATTTGTAGAGCACGGAGCGCCGCTGCGTTTTGCCCTTCCAAGGCAGGGTGCCGTGGGTGGCGGTCTCGGCGAAGAAGAGGACGTCGCCGGCGCGCATGGCGGGTTGGACGACCAATTCGCCGTACTCTGCGAGCGAGCG
The DNA here is from genome assembly GCA_965116455.1 of Candidatus Latescibacterota bacterium. Classification (GTDB taxonomy): domain Bacteria; phylum Latescibacterota; class UBA2968; order UBA8231; family UBA8231. The sequence goes on from OZ220690.1 coordinate 1,012,439, forward strand.
GATCTCGGGCGGGGTCGGCTCGCAGGTTTTGTGGCTGCCGGGGATCACGGCAAAGCCGCCGTCGCCGGGGTTGCAGTCGGTTAGTTGCCAAGCCACGGTGATACCCCGGCAGTAGATTTTGCCGTTTTGCTGGTGATACCAAGTGGCGGGGCTAAAAGGCTCGCCCGCGCCGTGTAGGTAGTGCCCTTCGGTTCCCTCGGTGGCGCTGATGAGCAGGGGGCCGTGGTCGAGGCGAAAGCCAGGGCCGCTGAATTCGTTGAGGCGCGAGACGACGGTGGGATGGACCAGCAAGCGGCGAAAGGGTTCGCGGTAGGGGGACGGCCAACCGAGCATACCGGAGAGTTGCTGGCGGCTAGCAGTGCCTTGCAGCGCACGCGAGTCGCGGGCGAGGGTGCCGGGGTAAACGGAGATCTGGTCGGCGAAGTGGTCGATGGCGGCGTTGCATTCGCTTACTTCCTCAGCGGTGAGGGCGTTGCGAACTACGAGGTAGCCGCGCAGGTCGAAGTAGTATTTTTCTTCTTCTGAGACCGTGTAGAGGTATTTGTCCACGGCTTTGCTCCTTTGGGTTGGCCGAAGTTGGTATTGCCTATTGCTCTGTCCACATGCTGATCTTCGGACGGCCAAGGATCAAGATAGCGCGATGGCTATTCTTGTCCAAGCCTTGGACTATGATTGATAGGGAGCGAACTAAACAGGACGATAGGAGACAAGCTGCTCAGGCTGGGGTCTCAGCCCGTTCTAGCAACTCGGCGAAGTCGTAGTTGACGCTGGTGACGCCAAAGTCGGGTTCGCGCTGAAAGGGGTGGCGCAGATACCTTACGCGATGACTGCTGCCGTCCAAAAACTCGACCATAGCGAGAATGAAGTCGTCGGGTTTATTGAGGCTGTAGAGAATTTCGTTTTTGGTCACAGTGACAGTCGCCGCTCCACTTGCGCGGCCCTTGACTTCGATGAAGCGCAGCCGCCCCGTGCTGGGCACCCGCGACTCGATATCGTAGCCGAGTTTGTCAAACTCCCGATCCGTCGGCTCATAGCCGAGGCCGCGTTCTATCTCCATGACAATAGCCCGTGCCCGTGCGGCAACCACCTGAGTATCCACAGGTGATCGGCGTCCCGCCATGGCGTCCACCAATCCCTGCGGCACCACCAGCAAGCCCCCGAGCACCACTGGCGGTAGCGGCGAGAGTTGTGCTTCAAGTTGCAATTCCTGCAGCCTCTTGTGCAGCCGGACCTGTAACGTATCGGCCCGTTTGCGCGCTTCGTCCGAGTTGAGCCGAGCACCGCTGGCACCAGCCTTCTCCTGTAGCTTGAGTTGTTCGGCGCGGTGGTCCCAGTAGGAGATTTCCTTGGTCAGACGGTCCTTGACCGCGGCCTCGGTCTTGTCGATTAACGCCAACTTGGGATCGCGGACTTGGGCTAGATGCTCGGGGACGACTTGAGCCACGGCATAGGCTTGTGCCTTCTGCTCTATTTCGAGGTTGATCCACGCGCATTCTGGCCGCTCCAAGATGGCCTCAACGCTAGGCTCGTCTTGGGCCAGCGGCCGATAGTCCAAGTAGGGGGCGTAGTGGAGGTGGTGCGTGTTGCCAGCGGCGTCGATTTCGACGTAGAGCATCTGCTTGGAGACAATTCGGCGGTCGCCCGCCCGCGTCCGGCCTGCGTCTTGAATGGCGTGTTCAAGATAGAATAGCACTCGCGGTGTCTGTCCTAGATCGCGCTCGTCAATGAGTACTGCTCCACGCTTGAGTAGATCGCGGTGCTGTTCCAGCGTCAGGTCGAGGACGGCATCCAGCAAGGGGTGTCCTGGGCAGACGAATGCCGCCGCTGACTGGCCCGGCAGCGCGATTAGGGACTTGTCGAAGGCGATTCGTTCGTAGCGGGAGAGTACCGACGTGCTTTGGTTGCGAACCAGCGCGGGGACACGCGTAACCTCGTAGCGGCGTGGCTCGCGTTGCCGGGCTGATCCACCGATTTGCAGGAATGCCTCTAGAAAAAACGCCTCGATGTAATGTGGCTGTAGGCGGCGTGCCTCGGCTCGCTCCATCTCTTCGCGGACCTTTTGCACGCGGCTGGCGTCCATCGCGTCATGGACGAGTTGATGCTCCTCCAGCAGGTCCTGTAGCGAGCTATGGTCAAGCGCCTGATCGACCGCGGTGTCAAGACGGGCGCGCACTTCTGGCTGCTCGCCGTAGCGGATGGCTTCGAGCAGGAGGTCTCGCAACGGCCGCCCCTCGAATTCGAGCTTGCCGAGCACGTCAAACACCTGACCGCCTAGGGCCTGCCGCGCCTGTTCTAGTTTGGTCAGCAGTCGCTGGTACACGTCGCCCTCGCGGGTTTCGTTTGCGACCAGATTCCACAGGTGGCACACCTCCGTCTGGCCGATTCGGTGGATGCGGCCAAAGCGCTGCTCTAGGCGGTTTGGATTCCAGGGGAGATCGTAGTTGACCATCAGGTGCGCCCGCTGGAGGTTGATTCCTTCGCCAGCGGCATCGGTGGCCAGCAGCACCTGTACCGCTGGGTCGTGGCGGAAGGCTTCCTGCGCTTGGTGGCGAGCTTCGCGGGCCATGCCCCCGTGAATGACGACTACCGATTCCGCACGTCCAAGCAGAGTGGTGATGCGGTCTTGCAGGTAGTGAAGCGTGTCGCGGTGCTCCGTGAAGAGTACCAGCTTCTGTGTAGGGGAGGGCACTGGACGCGGGATCTCGCCACTGCCGTAGGGGGCTGTCGGTTCTCCGATCTTGCCTCTTATCCCAGACGTTGTAAAAACCTCGCTGAGCAGACTTGCAAGTTCCCGCCACTTCGCGTCGCCAGGCTCCCTTCGACTCTCTTATCCGCAAACGTCTGTTTCACCCATTTGTCAATAGCGTCAATGGTTTTCTGGGGAAGTTCCCGAGGCATGGCGTTCCAGAACATCCCAAAACCCACAGAGCCACTAAAAAACCGATGCAGCGCGTAGATCAGGATCGCCAAATAGGATTTGCCGGTGTTGCTCGGCCCGACGAATACGGTCAGCGGACGCAGATCGATCTTGGCCTCGACGATCGGCCCGAAATTGGCCACTTCGAGTTCAAGGGCGTCTTGTGTGGCTAGATCGTCCATATCTTCATGCTCCGTTCCGGTACTTCGTCTGCGCCGCGGCCGCGTTGATCGCGTCGAGCGGCAGGGCGACTTCAATGAGCTTTTTGCGGGGAGACGTCATTTGCAGATAGCCAAGAGTTTCGAGTTCGTGGTCAAGACCTCAATACCACCGGACGTAAAATCGCTGTCATTCGTAACCAGTTTCCAGCCATTGTGGAGGCATGTTTCGGCCAGCAAGCCGTCGTTGAAATCAGTTGCTCCCGACGCAAAATTAGCTATCACTTGCTTGACATTGGCCGCAGCAAAAGGATGATCGTGGCAGGTACAGAGTTTGAGCATGGAGCGTGCAGAGGAAGCCGCACCGTTGCCAACCGCTTTGAAATCTTCCGATTTGCGGAATGATTTGAATTCAGGATGCTGGGTCTGGTGCAGGGCCTTCCATTCAATGCGGCAGTAGGCATTCAGGTATTCACTGAGCACCATCGCGTCCATAATCAATTGTGCGCCTGCGGACTGCATGGATTTTAACCCATTGGTGTATTGAGCGGAGAATTTGCTTTTGCTTGTGGATGGTGGTGGATACAGGTAGAGCCATACGTTGGCATCGAATAGGAAAATTTCACCCTTGCTGAACGAATAGGCAGTCAGATTGTGCGCCTTATTCTTCATCACCCAGTTCCTCACGCCATGCTCGGTCAAAATCCTCGGGCCGGCTGAAATACAGCTTGGCGTTTTCGACGACGTGCTGAAGCATGTCGAGGTCGTCAGCAGCCAAATCGCGAACGGAAAGCAACTCGCGGATGCGATCCTCGGATAGCTCGCCGTATAGCTGACCTACCGCCGCATTGAGAAATGCGGAGATAATAATTTCCACTCGCTCAAAGGAAAGGACCACCGGCGTCTCCTTCCTCAAGAGCGGAGCGATCTTATCGTGCAGACGCTGGCCGTCGCTGGTGGATACGCACAGGGGGCCGCCGATGATGTCAAACACTTGCACAGTGATTGGTTCAGTCATGGTTTTCCTCTTTCTTTTTTAAAACAAGTCGTCCGCATTGATCTCGCTCTCCAAGTAATATACGCTATCATCGGCTGTGTTGATCTCAATCGTTACGGCAGTTCCGGGGAAGTCCGTCGCCATCTTTGCAAAGGTTTCTTTGCCATCGTTCAACTCGTAAAACCCGAAACGGGAGGCGATCTGAATTTTCCCTTTGTTGAGGCAGGCGAATTTCTGAAGAAATTCAAGACCCAACCCACCGGGGTGCGGGCCATGCTTGGTGGTGTTATATGGTTCAAGAGCCCATTTGAGAGCCGGGAGAGAATCGATGCGGCGATTATTGAAGTAACGTCGGACATTCTCGCGAATCCCGATACCGGCATCAGCAAGGGTGAAATCGAGGTGATGCCGTTGCGGGAAGAATTGGCCACAGACGAAAACGCCGAGTTCTGATTCGGAATGGGCGACGGCATTCTGATAGACCTCAAAGACCTTTTTTTTGAAAACCCGGCTCGCCCCTGCGGACATCTTGGGGATGCCTCTGCCGCTGAGTTGCCGATGGATATACTCCTCGAACTCGCCTTCGTCACTAAGGCGCAGGCGGCGAAAGGGCATCGTTATGTGGTCAGTGTCATTGAGCGATTCATACCAATAATTGGTTAGGAATCGATTTTTCCGCAGTATCTGTTCCACTTCAGTAGGAACAGCAACGATCTCCACGATGTTGAATTTGTTAGCCACTTGGGCAAGAATCGCCCCCAGAGGTGCAGCCATGTTGGCGTCGAAAGAGCGCACCCGAGACATATTTAGTTCCAGCCGATCGGCAAAGAGACCTTTGGCTGCCTTGGCGAGGGCACCGATGCTCTCGAAGCCTTGGCGGTTACTATGCACGGTTGATAGGTAGTAGATCATTGCGGTCCCAGCGTCGGAAAGAGCTTTGGGCGAACTGAGAGATCGTCGGCCATCTGTGCGGAAGTCATCGTCTGCGCCGCCGCGTTAATCGCGTCGAACGGCAGGGCGACTTCAATGGGCTTTTTGTAGGAGGTGGCTGGTGGATCTACGCCGATCCGAGAGTGGCGGTTCACGCGAAATCCGATTTCCACAGATGTACAGCCCTTACCGCAAGCTGCCGTTGGCGTTCATCTACCAATTCCGGCGTCCATTGCTCGGGTGCTATTTCTGGAATTTTCTTGGTAAGGACATACGAGCTTTTATTGTACGCAGCACATTTGTCGGCGTACTCTGCATTCCCAATGGTTCGATTGGTCGCAGCTTCGAGAAGGGTAAGATTGCCGAGGCGGTACATCGACACTTCCCATCTCTCGGGAGCGAAGATCTCACCCCAAGCCTCTGCCGGGTTCTCCGGCAAGATATGCTCGATCGTGCCGGGGTCCGTGTCTGGGTCACAATGGTGGCCAGCGGCATCTCCTTCGAGCCGTGCGAGGATGTATTTTGCCAGTTTCTTCCCCAGGCCACGGGTAGGCACCGTAAAGAGGGCAAAATCTTGGTGCATCTTATCGTCTTCTACGTAGATCGACTTCAGGCATTTGAATACCTCGACCGGGCTGGCAGCCTCGCCATCGAGCACGGCCTTGGCGGCATTGTGATAGACGGGTTCGAGGTCATTGGTGTTGAGGCGGCTGATTGCGATGTAACGGAACGAAATCACGCTGACGAGTTTCAGAATGCGGACGAAGTCTTCGCTTGAGAAAAATTCCCATGCGGCGAACAGCAGTGGCATCGCTTGGCGTACTTGAAAAAGGTTTAGCTCACGGATGAATGCCTTTGCTGCCGGCAATTCCATCCAGTAGCTATGACCCGGGTCTGAAACCGCCGCAAACAGCTCCGCCCGCGTCTCCAGCGCGTCGAGCAGCGTAAAGACATCTTGCGTCGTCTTCGTTCGCTCGCGCACTAGTTTGAAAAGGCGTTGGCTGCGAACTTGTGGTAGCTCGCAAAGTAGGTGATAGCGGAGAAACTCAGGGAAACGCGCTTGTTCTACGGTCTCAATGAGTGCTTGCCAGCGGCGCTGGAGCGCTTCCAAGTCGGCGGGAACGCGTACTAGCGAGAACAGGTAGTTCTTGAGCAGGTCCGTGGTCGTCAATTCTAGGCCGCGCGCGTTGAGTGTCTCAAAAACGGTATAGGCGTTCAGTTCGTCGTCTACCGTGATCAGAATGAACAGGAATTGGCGGGCCAGAGTTTCGGAAAGGAGGCTCGCTATGCCTCTGCCGTCGTCTTGTAATTTGTCCTCTTTGAGGCATCCCCTGAAGTAGAGGAAACATTCCCAGAGTAGCCGGTTCGACTTGGGCAGCCCCCTCGGGTTGAGTGGCTTCCTGAGTTGAACTAGGTAGTCTTGATAGAAGGGGTTATCCGTCTCGTTCAGGTACAGCCGCGTTCTCTCGGTGAGCGATGCCGGGTCCTTCTCTCCAATGAAGCGATTGCGAAGCTCTCGACCACGTTCTCTATTGGCATCGGCCTCGATGCCTTGGGCGGCCATCGCCTGCAGCCTGTCGATCACAGCGAGGGCAAACAGGCTCAATGTGGCTAGGCGTTGCTGGCCGTCAATAACCAAGAATTCGCGGTCGCTCCTTCCTTCGACGACCAAGGCACCCATATAGTGGCGGTCTTCCGAACGAGGCCGTAGTCCGACGATGTCGTTCCAGAGATCTTTCCACTGCTCTTGCGACCAAGAGTAATCGCGCTGGTACGGAGGTACGCGGTATAGCTTGCCGTTGCCGATCAACTCCATGTAGTTGATCGTGCGAGTGTTGAGGATGTTTGCTTGCGCCATAGAGACCTCTAGCCGCTATCTATGCAATCTAAGGTACCATAGTGAGTGGTCAGAGGCCAGTTCGCAGGCAACGTCGGCAGATGCGCCGAATTGGGCGGTTAAACCCTCCCCGGAAAAGACCGTCCCCGCACCTGCTTAAAGGGGGGCATCTTGGGTGCGTCGGTGACCGCCTCGTCGCGCCAGGAAGTCGCGCGCATGTAGTGCACAGCATAGCCCCTGCGCCGCGTGCCGGTCAGGTTAGCGTTGCTCTGGTGCAGTGTTAGGCTGTGGTGGAAGCTGATGCTGCCGGCGCGGAGGGGAGCGGGCCGGATGGGCCAGCCGCCGCTTTCAAGGTCGGCGACAAAAGGGGCCAAGCGCTCGCCCCGCAACATGCCCCAGCGGTGAGTGCCCAGGGCAAAGTTGAGGCAGCCGTTGTCGCGGGTGGCCGCGTCAATGGCGGTCCAGGCGGAGACCAAGTCCATGGGGAAAATGTCGCGCCAAGAGGCCGAATCTTGGTGCCAGCCCTGCGCCGAACCCGTGCGCGGCGCTTTCATAAAGAGCTGGTCGCCGTACATCTTGATGTCATCGGTGCCGAGCAGGTCGGCGATGATGTCGGCGATTTTGGGGTGGGTGACGTGGGCCCACATTACGTCGTCGTACACCGCTATGTTGTACAATTTGCGCACGGCCAGTACCTGATCGGTGACGGCTTTTTCGCCGCGGCGGAAGACGGGTTCGAGTTGGATACTGGTGTCGGGGATGTGCTCCAAATCGCCGGTGGCGATGCGGTCGGTGTGGGCCGCTAAAGAGGTAACCTCGTCGGGGGTCAGCACATCTTCGACGGTCAGGCAGCCGTCGAGGTAGAATCGCTCGACTTGATCGGGGGTGAGGTGGCGCAGGGTTTGTTGGGTCACGGGACGGTCTCCTCCTTTAAGTTAGACCGATAATTCTCCGCCCACTCTTTGAGCGGAATATCTTCATCTTTGGGCTACCAATGGCGCGACACTGAGACTCAAGCATCACTTCCACATGCAGAAGCCGCCGTCCACTACCAAGTTGTGCCCGGTGATATAGTCGGCGGCGGGCGAGGCCAAAAAACGCACTGCTCCCTTCAGGTCTAGGCCGTCGCGGCCCATGCGGCCCAAGGCGGTGGCGTCGCTGTACGCGTCGATAAAGGCCTGGGGTTGGCCGCGCTCAAAGCCGCCGGGCGAGATGGCGTTGACCCGCACGCCCATAGGGGCTAAGTAGGCGGCCGCGTCCATCGTCAGGCCGATGACGCCGGCTTTGGCCGCGGCGTAGTCAAGCGGTTGCTGGCCCAAGCCGCTGTTCTCGTACATGCGGCGGTCGCGGCCCACTAGTCCGGCGATGGAGGCGATGTTGATAATGGAGCCCGAGCCTTGTTCGGCCATGATGCGGCCGAAGATCTGGCAGGAGAAGAGGGGGCCGGTCAAATTGGTGTCGATGAGCAGGCGGGCGTCTTCGGGCTTGCGCTCAAATAGGTCGGTGGTAGAAAGCCCCAAGCCGCCGCCGGCGTTGTTGACTACCACATCGACGCGGCCTTGCCACTGGAACACGTCTTGGGCGAATTGGCTGAGGGCGGCGTGGTCGCAGATGTCGAGGGCGGTGCTGTACACCTCACAGCCGTAGGTCTCTTTGAGACGTTCAGCCGTGGCTTGGGCACTGGCTTCTTGGCGCGAAGTAATGGCCAGATGGCAACCGGCGTCGGCTAGGCTCTCGGCCATGTCGCGGCCCAAATCGCGGGCCCCGCCGATTACCACGGCAACTTGGTCGGTCAAGTCGAAAAGTTCTGTGCTCATGGGGATGCTCCTGGCGCGGGCAATATAGGCGTCTAAAGGTGGGGGATCAACCAGATGGAGGCTCCTGATAGGTCATGTCCGGACGCTGCTCCCAGCGGAACTGGTCGGGTGCGTTAGTCTGTTCGGCCCAGTCGCGGATCAAATCGATATCCGCCTGCCGCGCCTCCAGCCGCGCCGCGACTTGGGCTGGATCCCACCCGTCCAAGACTAAGTCTGTCAACTCGGCCACCAACTCTTGGCACGCTGGCTCGGCGGCCCGATCCACTCGCTCATGGGGGTCCTCTTCTAGATTGAACAACTGGGGGCGCTCTCGCCAGTGATAAACGAGCTTCCACGGCCCGCGCCGCACCATGCGCTGCACTTGGCCCTCGCGCAGGGCGTATTCCGAAAAGGCCACATCCTCCCAATCGCCACGGCCCGTGCGCAGCAGTTCCAGCGCCGACCGCCCTGGCGAATTGGGTAAGGGCGGGGCACCTAGGGCTTGGAGCATGGTGGCGTTGATATCCAAGGCGCTCATGACTCGGTCGCATTGCGTCCCAGCCGGGAGAACGCCGGGATAGGAGACAATGGCTGGCACTTTGGCCGACTCTTCGTAAAAAGTCCGCTTCATCCACAAGTCGTGCTCGCCGACCAACTCGCCGTGATCCGAGCTATACACCACTAGGGTATTGTCGGCCAAGCCATTTTCTCGCAAGGCCGTTAAAATGCGGCCGATCATGCCATCCATTTCAGCGACCAAGGCCCAATAGGCCGCTCGGGCGTTGAGCACCCATTCCTCGGGAATCTCCTGCAAACCGCCGTGGGCTCGCCACCAGCGGATCGCCGGATGGAGGTGGTCGCCAAAAGACTCGCGCACCTCGGGCGGGCGAACTCTTTCCCGGTAATAATCGTACAGGGGACGCCGCGCTAAATAAGGGGAATGCGGCAGCATAAAGCCGATGCTGAGACTGAAGGGGCCTTCGGATTGACCGGCGCGTTTTTGTACTCCCAGTTGATTTAGAAAATACACGGCCGCTGCGGTCACGTCCTCGTCGTGTACTTGGTACGAGCTCTGTCCTGGTCCGGCTTTCTCTAGACTGTTGCGGCTCATGGCCGGGGCTCGCCCGCCGCCGGGCCAATTGGAGGAGTGGTCGCCCACTGGCCTTGCGACATAGCCGTGCAATTGGTCGGGGCCTATTGAGTGCATGCGGCCGATCAGCACGGGCCGGTATCCAGCCGCTCCCATGGCGTGGGCCATCGTCGGCACCCCCGAATTGAGGATCTGATTGTTGGTCCACACTTCGATGTCGCTGGGGTAGCGTCCCGCGAGCATGGCCATGCGCGAGGCCACGCACACCGGCGATGGGCAGTACACTTGGGTGCATTGCACGCCCTCGGCGGCGAGGCGGTCCAAATGCGGCGTCTCCACCACCGGATCGCCAGCGCAGCCCATGACGTAGGGATTGTGCTGGTCGGAGTGGATGTAGAGTAAGTTGGGGCGCTGTTGCATGGAGGTTCTCCTATAAAGACAGACGGGCCCAGCGCACTTCCATGCAGGCGTCGTCGCCGGCGTAATAGACAACCATGACATCGCCGTCGGGCAGGGCTGCTGAAAAGGGCAAGCCAAAACTCCACAGGCCCATTTCGGCCAGCAGGTCGCTGGTGTCTCCTTGGCCGGCAGCGGATTGCGAGGATTCGGCTGTCTGACGGTACAGTTCTACTTCGGTGGCTGCGTCAAAGGGGGCGTCTGCCGCTGGAGCTAGGCGGGCGCGAATCGAGTGCGACTGGAAGCGATCGACCCAGGCCAAGACCACGCGGCCGTCGGGCAAAATGGCCGGATGCGCGGCTTGGTCGGGAAAACCGAGGTCATCGGGGGCAGACCAAGTCGCGCCTTCGTCTGAGCTGAGGTGGCGCTGGATATTGAGGTACTGGGTCGTCTGCCGGTCGTAGGTCCAAGTAAAGGTGACTACGCGGCCGTCGGGGGAAACGCCGGATCGCTGGTCCCAGTTGAAGATGCGGCCGGTGGGGTCTTGGCAGGTGGTGACGGGTTCGCTCCAGGTCTGGCCCTGATCTTCCGAGTACAAATACACCACTCGTTGCAGCCACTGGCCCCGGTCCAAATAGGTTTTATTGGTCTCGATGCTCAAGGCCAGTCGGCCGCTGGGCAGGATGAGTACGGGGTTGGTCAGGCTGGGCGGGCCAACGTCTGGAGGGACGGACACGACGCGCCAGTCGGACCAAGTGCGCCCTAGATCGTGGGAGTCGGCCAAGACGATCTCCATCGGCAGACAGCCTTCGGTCTCTTCGTTAAAGAGGGGTTGGCCCGGATAGGTCTGGCGGTCCACCCACATGGCGGCGAGCAACAAGTGGCCGTTGTCTAGATCAGTGACATAGCCGACCCTGATTGAGCCGTTCAGCCCGTTTAAGGTCGTGGCAAAAGGAGTCTCAGGTGCGCTCCAAGATTGCCCGCCATCGTCCGAGCGCTTCAGTTCGATTGTGCCGTCCGCTGAATCTTTGCTGCTGCCGACGCGGTAGATGGCCAATAGCGAGCCGTCGGCCAGCGGGGTGAGCGCGGGAAAGGTCGAAAAGGCGCGCGGCGTATTGGGCTGGCCGCGGTTGATGATGCCTTGATTGCTGATTTTCATTTTGATACTCCAAGTTAGCCGCTTTTCATTGTGCGGTGCGTATGTCTTATTGTTTGAGAAGATCGTGGGTATAATAGCGATACTTGTGCAGAATGGACAATGCCATAAAGAGGAGAACGGCAATGCAGCAACCCCATTACAATAAAGACCTAGACGTCCGCCAGCTAAGATCGGAGGATTTACCCCATGCCCGCCTAGTGGCCGGACGCGCCTTTATGGAACACGCCGAAGATTGGTACGGGGAGGATGAGACGACGCTGGCTGGCTTCGATGGGGAAGAGACTATGGTGTGCGCTTTGGGCTATCAGCCCGAATCGCTGTGGTGGGGCGCGGCGCAGATTCCGGCTGGGGCCATTGGCGGGGTGGCTACTGATCCCAAGTATAAACGGCGCGGTCATGCGGGTGGACTCATGGTGCGGGCCATTCACATACTGCGGGAACGCGGTTGCTGTATCAGCCCTCTATGGCCTTTTTCCTTTAGGTGGTACGGCAAGTTCGGATGGGCTTGTCCAGCGCCGAGATTGGAACTGAAAGTATGGCCGGATCTGGTGCGTCAAGCCACGGCGACGGTGGGGAAGGTGCGGCGGGCGACTGCGGACGACGAGACCGCTGTGCATCGGTTGCATACCGAAGGAGCGCAATTGCGCAATGGGCAGTCGGTGCGTTCGGAAGCGTTTTGGCAAAAGGAGGATATAAGGCGCGAGCTTTGGGTGCTGGAGGGGGATGGTGGGGGCATAGACTGTTCCGCTGTAATGGGAATAGGGGATATGGGGCGCGGCCAAGGCAAGCGCATTACCGTGCGGGAGTTGCACGGGGCTTCTTTTGCCGCTCAATTGAAATTTGTCCGGTCCTTGGCCGATATGGACGGGGTAGCCGCCCTGAGACTTGAACTGCCGCCCGACAGCCTGTTGCTCCACGCTTTTCCTGAGCGCTTTGATGCTTCCGTCGAGCACGATTTGGCCCTGCGGGTCTTGGACGTGGGGCAAGCTCTGGCGCATCTCAAGCCGCCTGAAAATTTGCAGGCGACGGTCTCGTTTGAGGTCGCCGATTGGGTAGTGAATGCCGACAAGCCGCTGGCCGCGACGGTGCAGGCGGAAGGAGGTCAGGTGCAAGTTTCGGAAAAGGCAGACAAAGACGCGCTGTGCTGCGACATTAACACTTTTACGCAATTGTTTGCCGGCGGCTTGACCGTGGCTCAAGCGCGGGCCATGGGACGTTTGACCGGCGGCAATCCGGCGGTGGGAGCGGCGTGCGATGCGTTGCTGCATGGGCGCGTACCGTACCGTTCCGATGTCGAGGCAGGGTAGGATCAGACGCATAACTCGCGGGAGGAGAAAATTATGGTTTTAGCGACAGAGACGCACTTGCGGCAATACCGCGAAGAAGGCTATTGCCTAGTCGAAGAATTGATTCCGGACGATCTGATCGAGGCCGCACGCCAGCGCACCATGGAAATAGCTGGGGACTTACCCGACTGGTCGGCAAGGCATTTCCAAGTGCTCGATCCAAGCCGTTATAAAGCCGCTGGGGGCAGCCCGCTGCCGGGCGGCATTCAGCAGCCGGCCAGCCAAGAGGATGTGTTCGCGCGGATCGCTGACCATTCGCGCTTGGCCGAGGTCATGGCGGCCCTGCTGGGAGGGCCAGTGGAGCGCTTTACCGATCAGATAGGGGTCAAGCACGCCGCGATCGTCGAAGAGCAGGGGGGCTGTAGCTATTTCCACCAAGATTCGTTCTACTGGAAAATAGCGCCAGAGTTGGGGTGCAATTGCTGGATACCCTTGACGGAAGTCGGGATAGAAGCCAGCGCCTTGGCCGTGATGCCGTCCAGCCACCAAGGCTGGCGGCTTATCGAGCACGAATCGTACTACGACGATCCGCCCATGGGCCACGTGGGGGACGACGGATTCCAGCCTTTCAAACGCCATCGCGTGCCTCTGGAGCAGGTGGACTTTGCCCGGGAGGAACTAATCGCCACTAGGCCGGGGGACGGGCTGTTCTTCAGCAATTACACTTGGCACCGCAGCGAGCCGAACCGCAGCGGCCAGTCGCAGGCTTTTTACGCCATTGCGTACCAGCGCCGCGCATAGAATTTGACGCGGCACGCACCTTTCCCGAATCAGACCGCTTCTACGGCTGAGTGTCCGCCGCCACTGACAGCGCGATAGCCCCTCCTCGATCAACAGCGCATTCAACAAGCTGCATCGACATAGCAGTTTGCTTGACAGACGGGCATTAAGTGGTATTTTGGAGTTAATAATTCCGAAAAAGAAGTAAAAATGGAAACAAAGAGGCGATTTTTCCAGGCATCGAAGACCAGTTTTTTCCTTTTTGGTCCTCGCGGCACAGGCAAATCGACTTGGCTTCATGCTCATTTGCAGGACGCCTTGCTCGTGGATTTGCTTGCTCCAGAGACCTATCGGCTCTACGCGGCCCGTCCCGAACGCCTGCGGGAGCTTATCGCTGGCAATCCCGCCAAGAACACTGTCATCATCGACGAGGTGCAAAAGCTTCCCGAGTTACTCGACGTGGTCCACCAGCTCATCGAGCAGCATAGATCGCTCAGGTTCGTCCTCACCGGCTCTAGCGCGAGAAAACTGAAGCGCACCGGGGTTGACCTACTGGCTGGACGAGCTGTTCTCAAGACCATGCACCCCTTTATGGCCGCTGAACTCGGGGCTGCTTTTGAGCTAGAGCGCGCCCTGCGCTTTGGGCTTGTGCCCTTGGTCGTGGACTCAGCATCTCCCGAAGAGGCGCTCGGCGCGTATGCCGCTCTTTACCTGCGAGAAGAAGTCCAGATGGAGGGTTTGGTGCGCAACGTCGGTAATTTCTCGCGCTTTTTGGAAGCCATCAGCTTTTCGCATGGATCGGTGCTGAGTGTTGCCGCAGTTGCTAGGGAGTGTCAGGTCGAGCGGAAGACCGTCGAGGGGTACATAGACATTTTGGAAGATCTGTTGTTGTGTTTTCGGGTGCCGGTGTTTTCAAAGCGGGCCAAAAGACACCTGAGCGTCCATCCTAAATTCTACTTCTTCGATGTCGGCGTCTTCCGATCGCTGCGGCCGTCCGGCCCGCTCGATCGCCCCGAAGAAATACACGGCAGCGCCCTAGAGGGGCTGGTGGCCCAGCATCTGCGGGCTTGGAACGCGTACGGTGGCGATCACCACACCTTGTTCTTTTGGCGCACTAAGTCGGGCAGAGAAGTCGATTTTGTCCTCTACGGGCCGGAAGGCTTTTGGGCTTTGGAGGTCAAAAACACCCGCACCATTCGCCCGAGCGATCTCAACGGCCTGCGTGCTTTCAAACAAGACTATCCCGAAGCCGAGGTGTGCTTGCTGTATAGGGGAGACGAGCAGGTCGAGATACAGGGAATACGCTGTCTGCCCTGCGGCGAATTCTTGCAAGGGCTGGTACCGGGCCGACCTTTGCTAACCCACACCTATTGATCTTTCACACAGGAGCTTGAACGATGACCGATTCCACCTACCGCATCGTCCCACCGGGCTTTACTGACGACGAGTGGGAAACTTTCAACCGCGAGGGAATCCTCTTCTTTGAAGACGCCCTCGACCAAGAGGCGGTTGATGAACTCACGGCCGCGGTTGATCGCGTTTGTCAAGCCAGTCCCAAATACCGGGCGGGGGAGACCTTCGGTTGCCAAAATATCGTCGAGCGCGATCCCGCCTTTGCCGCGCTCATTGATCACCCTCGTCACATTGGCTACGCCTACGACCTCTTCGGCGAATTGCTCAAGCTGCACCAGAGCCAGTTTTTTATTCGTCCGCCCGGCGGCGACCGCTACAATATCTGGCATCCCGACGGTGCTCGCGCCGTGCCGTACGGCACCTTCTCGCCCGATTTGCCGCTGCAAATCAAGATCGGCTTCTGGCTGACCGACCTGCCGCGAGCCAAGATGGGCAACCTAGTGGTCCTGCCCGGCAGCCACCGCAAGCAATACGTCGATGAGTACGACAGCCACGAGCCGATCCCGAGCGAGCGGGTAGTCTGCCTGCGCAAGGGCACCATGACCTTTATGCACTCGAGCATCTGGCATCGCGTCGAGCCCAACGAGAGCGACGTGGTGCGCAAGAATATCTTCTACGCCTACTGCCCGGCTTGGGTCACCCCAGCCGACCGCCTCCAGTCCGATCCCGCTTGGCTCGCAACGCTCAACCGCGAGCAGCGCATCATCATGCGTTCCTACACCAACGCCTATCACAACGCCAAACCCCCGGCCTCCGACTTCCCGCTCTTCCTCGACCGCGAGACCGGCTTGGACCGCGACCCCGACGCCTACCGCGACGATGTGGCGTTGCACCGCCGCAAGCGCCGCACTTGGGCCGAGCGCAAGCGATCTGCTTAGGGGCGGGCAGCCCGTCTATGAGCTGCCCGCTTCTCCCGCGTTTCCTACAAAGCTGGATCACGTGAAATTAAATGGTTGGAAACCGTTGTTGTAGCAGTCTCAAGGCCGGTTATATGGCCGAAAACAGGAAAGGGTGCGGCAGTTTGGAGGTGTAGAAGACCTCTACAAAGCGCCACATCGCCCGCTCGGGATCCCAAACCAGCCGACAGAAGAAGGGCGTGCAGATCGGGTCTTCCGACCCGGCGAACTCCGCCGGCTCTTCGGTGACGAACGCGATGTCGGTGAAGACCCGCTTCTCACCCGCTCGCAGCGCCGTCTCAACCTCTTGCTGCAATTTGAACTTGGCCTTGACAACGTTCCTCGGGTACGACCGATAGCGCTCGTACTGGCCCTGCATCTCGAACACCTTGAACGTACTGTGGCGAAAGAAGGCATTGCCAAAGCGGTATTCATAGCCTTGATCGTCGAGGACGGCTCGGTGCATAGCTTGGAAGAGGTCAGAGGGCGTGTCGCCTTTTGCGATGCCCCAATCCGCTAGGGTCTCTTCCATGTTTTTTAAGGCCCTGGGGTTGTTGACGCCCTCGCGCAGATAAAACTGGGCGGCGAGGCTGTCATTGCCAGAGGCGGAGAAGGCGACGAGAAAGTCGTAGAGCCAGTCGCGCAGGTTGGCTTCTTGCTCGGGGGTGATGGGGACACCAGTCACGACGGGAATGGACTCAATGGCCTGCCATAACTTGGGTCCGGCTTTGACCTCGATCTTCTTCACGGTGTGGATATAGTCCAGCAAGCCTTGGAGTTTGTCGAGGCGAGGCTCAAAGTCGCCCTGCGGGTACTTTGTCTCAACGGCCGCTGCGCTGGAGACGCCACCATAGACGGCGATCAGGGCGACATATAGGATGCGAATGGCTAAGGGTTGCATGATGTCCTCCTTGGTGGAAGAGTGTGGATTGCTGCTTCTGTAAGAGCTATCGCAACTATCCAGTCAGGTCCTCCTGCTCAGATCGCGAGGCTGGATATATTTGGACTACGTTCAGGCTTCGGCCCGCTTTTCAAACAGCCACATCCCGATTCCCATGGACGCTAGGCCGACGAGAATTGAGTACGCGAGGAACGTGAAACTGATCTCAATGGACTCCGAGTCCATGTCCACCTGTGCCCCCGGAATTGTGGAGCCGATCCAAAATGGTACTTCGTAGGTGCCGAAGATCTCGGGTAGGGAGAGCACTTCGGGCAGCGTACTGAAATAGCAGTACAGCACGAAGATGGCGAATGCCACAGACGCGAGGCCAGCAAAGCGCTGCACTACCAACCTCAGGCCGGCAACCCCGCCGGCAATGCCCAGCAACACCGCCATCGCCGACAGGTAGAACACGCCGCTGATAACCAGCATGTCCATTGCGGTGAATGGGGCAATGCTTACATCCGCTACGCGGGTTGCGAACTCGCGCAATTTGCCGATAACGGTGATGAAACCGGCGCTGCTCAACGCGAATAAGACGATGCCGAGCGTCGCCACGGCCGCAGCCTTGGCCGCGAAGATCTGCGTGCGCGATACCGGTAGGGAAAGGAGCAGATAATGGGTCTGTCCTTTTACCTCTTGGACGAACGAGTGACTGAGCAAGAAGGGCAGGATCAGCAGCACCCCGTAAGGCACCACGCTCCACATGAAGTGGGGCGAGAAGTTTACCCCCTGTATATCGGGCGACCACATGTCGATGTTGGACCCTACCGACCATACCGCAACGACCTCCAGAAAGGCCGTCATCACCACCAGCACGAGGAACAGGGTGCGGTTGTCTTTCAGTTCTTTTATGTACAGCGTCTTCCAAGTATTCACGCTACCACCTCCTCGAAAATGTCGCTCAGCGACATGCCGCGATTTTGTCTCAACTCTTCGATGTTGCCGCTGACTGCGATTTCGCCGTGGCGCAGAAAGACCACTTCTTCTATCAGCTCTTCCACCTCGCTGACGAGATGGGTCGATATCAGGATCGTCTGCTCCCCGACGCGAAACTCACTGAGCAAGGTCTCCAAGATGCGTCGGCGCGACGGCGGATCGATCCGCCCCAGCGGCTCGTCCATGAGCACCAACTCGCTCGGCCGCGAAAAGGCAGCTACTACTTTTAGCCGCGCCCGTTGGCCATCGGATAGGGTGCCGACTTTCCGGTGGCTATCGACGTTCATCAGGCCGAGCAGTTCGTGGGATTTGTCCATGTCCCAGCCGGGGAAGAACGCGGCTAGGAATTCGAGCTGTTCGCTGACGAGCATCCAGTCGTAAAACGGGCTGACCTCGGGTAGGTACGAAGTGATGCGGCGCGTTTCTACGCCGACCGGCCGGCCCGAGATGCTAGCGCTGCCTTCGCTGGCGTGGGCGACGCCGGCGAGGATTTTGAAGAGCGTGCTTTTGCCGCTGCCATTTTCGCCGAGAATGCCCATTACCCGGCCTTTTTCGACGGTTAGGGAGATGCCCCCCAGGGCCGTCACGCCGGAGTATCGCTTCCACAGGTTCTTTACTTCTATCATTGTGTCACCTCCTCTGAAATTTCGCGCAGCAGGTCGTCGATTTGTTCGCGTGAGAGCGCCAAGTCGCGGATCTCGGCGACAAAGCGGTCGCGTGCGGCCCCGGCTAGGGCGCGGCGCTCGCTGTCGATGCGTTTGGCGCTCTCGGTTATCGACGATCCCTCGCCGCGTCGCGTGGTTATGAATCCTTCGCGCTCCAATTCCATGTAGGCTCTGGACATGGTATTGGGATTAACGCCCATCTCCTTGGCCATTTCCCGCACTGACGGCAAAGGGCCTCCGGCCTGATAGATCCCTTGAGCGGTGCGCTTTTTCACCGCCTCGATGATCTGCAAATAGATGGGTCGAGTGGGATCAAAATCGAGCGGCATCTTCTCGCTCCTTTCTGTTGTGGGTTTCATTTTTTTGTCTTGTTGTAATAGTGTTCTATCTACATAATACACTATTGTTATAGAGAAGTCAAGATTTTTTTAGAGGCGGTGGTAGGGGCGACCGGCCGGTCGCCCCGCCTGATATTACGCACCCGGGTAGGGGGCGGTTTTAAACCGCCCCCTACGGATTGCCGTTCGCTAACAACTCGCCGATGGGTTGGGCGGCCTTCAGGCCGTGACCTGAAAGCACGGCCACAATCTGCTGGCTCGGCTCCACCAGACCGGCAGCTTGGGCTTGGCGCAGGCCGTCCCATATCACAGCCGAAGTAGGCTCCACGCAAAAACCGGCCTGGCCCAACTGGCGCAGGCCTTGGACTATGGCCTCTTCGGAGACGGCGACTACGGTACCTGCTGACTGGCGCAAAGCATTGATGACTTCGCGGTCTCTAACCGGGCGGGGTAGGGCAATGCCTTCGGCTCGGGTGGGACGCGGAGAAGCGGCGGGAGGGACCACGTCCGAGTCGGCGTGGAAGGCTTGGTACAGCGGCGAGACGTGTTCGGCTTGGACGGCAATGAGGCGCGGCAAGCGGTTGACCAATCCGGCCTGCTGCAAATCGAGGAAGCCGCGGTACAGGCCGAGTAAGATGCTGCCGGCCCCTACTGGACAGATTACTACGTCGGGAGCGGTCCAGTCGAGTTGCTCGGCCAGTTCAAAGGCGAGGGTTTTGAGACCTTCTATAAAGAGGGGATGCCACAGGTGCGAGGCGTACACGGCTCCAGTACGGTCGATGTATTCGAGCAGAGCTTCGGTGGCTTGGGGACGCGGTCCTTCCACCGCAACCAGTTCGGCGCCGTACAGGCGGATCTGCACCAGTTTACCCGCAGAAGCTGAAGCCGGACAGAAGACTTTGAGGCGCACCTTGGCGCGGGCCGCGTACGCGGCTAGGGCGGCCCCGGCGTTGCCCGAGGAATCCTCTACTGCTTCCTCTATGCCCAAGGCGTGTAGATAGCTCATGAGCAGGGCGGCCCCGCGATCCTTGTACGAGCCGGTGGGCAGGGTGTGGTCGCATTTGGCTAGGACCGTCAGACCCTCCAGATCGAAGGGGATTAGAGAAGTCCGGGCTTCACCGAGAGAAACGGGGTCGCCCACCGGGGGTAGGGCTTCGCGGAAGCGCCACATATTTGCGGGGCGGGCGGCGATCTGATCGAGGGGGAAGGTCGGGGTGGGGGACCGGCATTCGAGGGGCGCGTCGCAGGCGAGGCAGCGATAGGGGGCCGGGGCTTGGGGATAGGGGGCCTGGCAGGCGGAGCAGTGGAAGGTGAGAGGCATAGGTGAACTGGGGATTGGCAGTGTGTGCTGCCGCGACTATCGGTTCTAAGCGGCTAGGATTACTTTAAAATTTACGCCTTTTTACAATAACTGATGTTACGCACCCGGGTAGGGGGCGGTTTCAAACCGGCCCCTACGGCCCCTACGGCCCCTACGGCCCCTACGGCCCCTACGGCCCCTACGGCCCCTACGGCCACCGGCCTCGTCGAATCAAGGGCGTCCTGCCCGCGATCCCAAAGAGAATCGGGCCGAAAACCAACCAACGGCCACGTACTGCGTAACATCAGTTACAATAATATACCACGTGATGTCTTAATGAAATTCTTACTTGGAGGACATACCAATGGCCGCCGACGCGCAAGACCTTGAGCCCACTTGGGCCCACCGCACCGACGATGTTGACACCAAGGTCGAAATTCTGCGGCAGGCGCTACGCACAGGAAACCACGAACTGGCTCTGGGTGTGGCCGACTCCATCAAGGACACCATTGCCAACGAGCGGATGCTGCGTGCAGACCCAGGGCCTGTTGACCTGCCCGCCACCGGGTGGCATTTGACTGAGCAGCTACCCAAGCCTTGGTCCCGATGGGCCGACGGTTGGGAGCTGTGCCAGACCGTGCGGCTCAGCGAGCCCATCGGCCAGGCGCGGCAGTCCGAGCCGCTGGACCTCCTCGTGGCGATGCCCGCGGAAAGGGTGACTGCGCCGGAACGCGAACTGCGCGTCGCCCGGCTCGACAGCGGCCGGCTGTGCGAGGTTTGCAGCCAAGTCTATGGCGAGATCCGTCGCGGGCCATACTGGTTCGCCCACTTGGTCTTCGAAGCCGACGTCCCCGCCGCCGGTCAGGCCGTATTTCTCGTCTTCTGCGGCAACCCCGCCGCCGAGTTGCCCGACTACCCGAGCCGCCTGAGCATCCGGGGAGAGGGTGTCGGCGTGGAGATCGAGACCCCCCACTACGTGGCCGCCCTCTCCCGGCAGATGGGTCAACTGGAGTCTCTGACCCCCAAGTGGCACCTAGGCGGGCTGCGGTTGTCCACGCACGGGAACGGCCACGGCGAGCCACCCAATATCGACTGGGCCCACGACTACACCACGGCCGGTGCCTTTCAGAAAATGCGGGTGACAAACTGGGCCGAGTGCCCCCACTACGAAGTGGTGCGCGGTCCCTTGTGCGCCCGTGTGCGGCGTTTCGGCTTTCCGCATAGCCCAGTACACCCGCTATTCACGCCCAGCCGCTTTTTCATGGACCTGACCTATACCTTCTACGCCGGAGTCCCCTATTTCCTGAAGGATGGTCGCATGGAGGCAACGCGCGACTTCTGTGCGCATGTGGCCCGTGATGACGAGTGGTACTTTGGCGGTCGGCCTTTCGACGCGTCCCTGTGGATGGACGAAGCGGGTCGCGTCCACGAGGGCCCGGTGCCGCCGGAGCAGATTGACCACGTCTGGGGCGTGGGCTTCTACCATCGTCAGAGTCGGGACAGCCTCTTTGCCATCTATTTGGACCATCACCTCGAAGGATCGCCCACTGCCGGCCCGGAAGCGACGTCAAAAGCCAGGCTCTATCAGCACCTCGACATGACCCTCGACCATGCCAAGCCGGGCCAGCCGCCGCACGCGTCGGTCTGGTGCCGACCTATGCTGCGCGACAGCGCTTGGCTCCAGACCGGCTTGTCCCTTGTGCAGCGCAATGCCTACCTGCTGGCACCGTACCCCGAGCAGGGCGGTGCCGCTGGGTTGGAAGCACTGCGCGAGCGACTGTTGGCTCCTCTGATTGTCGCGGTCGACGCGCCCGCACCTGCGGACTGGACCGATGGGGCGTCGGAGGGGGGCCAACCTTTGGCTCGTATCGGCGAGCGCCCCGCTGACTGGCCGCGGAAGCGCGCCCTCTGGGAAGCCATGCGGGAGGTACGCGAGGACCAGTTCAACACCGTGGACGCCAGCTTGGTGGACATGGGCTACATCTACGACGTGCGCACGCGCGGCGACGATGTGCGCGTGGTGATGACGATGCCGCACCGAGGGCGACCGAAGTACAATTTTCTTGCCCAACCACTGCGGGCGCGGCTGGAACAGCTCCCGGGCGTCCGTTCTGTCGTTGTTGAATTGACCTGGGAGCCGGCTTGGACGCCGAATCGCCTCACAGACGTCGGTCGCCGGCTGATGGGACTGACTGAAGAGTGAGAAAGGGGCGGGCCGAAGATTCTAGACGCGATAGGCAAACAGTTTGGCACCGAGCATGCGCACCCGGATGCCGACTGCCTCGCCGGCCGCGGAGATGTCGGAGCGGCCCTGCCAGGTTACCACCCGGTCTTCGCAATCGCCCGTTAGACGGTCGCACTCAGCAAAGGTGAACCCCGGTAGTGGGTCGGCATCGGGAAGCATCAGCGACGGCAACTTCTCTAGCAGTTCAATCTGAATCCAGCCGCCCGGCTCGCAGCGATAGTTGAGGCGCAGTTCGTCGTGGACGCGGAAGAGGGAGGGCAGGGAGAAGCAGCCCTCGGTACTGGCGCGTATTCCGCAGAACCGGTGTGGACGCCAGCGCGCCCAGCGAATCTGCTGCGGTTGCCGCAAAGGAAAGAGCTCGGGCACCTTGTCGGCTGGGCAATCGTGGATGACTGAGAAGGCCGCGTATGGACAGGCCCAGTAGCCATCGGGTAGTTCGACGAGGCCGCTGCGCCAGAAGTGGGCCATGCACTCGTCGCCGTCTCCCTCGGCACCCAGCGGCAGGATTGGCCGGCGCTCGGGACGGGACCAGTAGAGGCCGTCGCGACTGAAGGCGATCTGTCCGTCGATGGTGCTGGCGATCTGGTGGTACACCGGGATGAACATGCCGTGCAGGTCGTCGCGGCCGGGGTACGGGAAGTAGTTGGCACCGTAAAAGCTGATGTCGGGAGGGTCTTCGGTATCGGGATGGTGGATCAGCTTTGGAGCGGGCCAGTTGGCAAAGTCGGAGGTGCGCGAAAAGCCGATTGTGCGGATCTGCATGCCCTGTTCGAGTCTGTTGACACCAATACCTTCGAGCAGTTCGGCGGGATAGCCCATTAGTTGGATGTAGGCGAAGTAGTTGCCTCGGTGTTCGTCGTAGCGGGCCGATATGCCGCCGTTGACCGGCCGGTACGCCAGCGGCTCTGGGAAGGGCGTCCAGTGGAGGCCGTCGGGTGATGTCCAGGCGAGCATGTGGCCGGTGATTTCGGCTCGGGGACCGGTGTAGTTTTCCTGCTCCTGCTCGGCCTTAATGCGCCGGGACGGCTCCTCGCCAGACAGCTCTTCACCGGTGTCTGGATCCCACCAGTACATGCGGCCGCCCATCGCCTTGAAGCGCTCCTCGGGCGGTGCGTTGGGGTCTTCGAAGATGCCGGTGGCCCCTTTGCATGAGTTGGCAAGCAGGTTGTTGTTGGACGAGCCGTTGAATTCGGCCTCGTTCAGGACGGTTCGCGTCCAGTTGTACGCATCTTCACTGACTGCGTAGCACTGGCCGCCCTGGCTGTCGTAGAGCAAGTGATAGCGCCCGTCTCGCTGCCAGATGTAGAGCGGCGAGACGTGGGTGCCTTCCCACTCCATGGTGGCCTGCAGGATCGGATCGGACTTGACGGCCTCCTCGATCTCAAAGCGGATGCCAAGCGGGGCGTCGTAGAGCTCCAGCTCTTCGTGCCGACTGGAGCCACGGTGGCCTGGAAAGACGTCGATCATGTCAACGAGTGGACTCCAGGCACCTGCGTTTAGGCGAATGCGGGGCGGGCGGCGTCTGGGAGTATTGCTTTCGTTGCTGCGGTCAGTCATTGTGGTCGTCTCTCGGTAGCGGTGGCAGTGTAGTGGACTCTGAAGACTGGAACACTGGCTAAGGTGAAACTATCTTACCAGTGAAGATTCGGGACCACTTCCATGTTCGTAAAAGATATAGGTATCCATTTGTCCTTCAACAAGGCACCCGATCCTGTGCCGACACCCTGCTTTGAAAGGAAAATCCCATGAAAGTCACCAATGTCGAACGCATTATCGTCGATGTCCCGTTCACGCCTAGACAGCAGGAGATAACCCGCCAGTCGGTTTACAACTGGTCCATCCTCGAGCTGTGCAAGGTAGCCACCGACACGGGCCACGTGGGCTGGGGAGAGACCGTCATTCACTACACCTATGGCCGCGTGACCGATGATGCAGTTGCGCGCACAATCGGTCAAAGTCCGGCCGAACTGATGAACGAAGACAGCTTGGGCGCTGGTTTGCAGATGGCGCTGTTTGATGTGGTCGGCAAGATACTCGAAGTCCCAGTGCACCGGCTGCTGGGTACCAAAGTGCGCGACTGGACGCCGATCTCTTGGTGGTGCAGTCACTCCTCGCCGGAAAACTGGGCCGCGGAAGCAGCCGAGGCCGTGGCGCAAGGGTACACGAATCTCAAGAACAAACCGCGGCCCTGGAACGACATCGTCGCGCAGGTCGATGCCATATCCAAGGTGGTGCCTCCCCATTTCCATCTCGACCTCGATCCCAACGGCTCCTGGGAGAACGCGGCCAATGCCATTCCAATCATAAAGAAGCTCGAGCGCTACGAAAACGTGGCCATGTTCGAAACGCCCATCCCGCAGGATGATATTCTCGGCAATCGCCAGATCCGTCAGGCCGTGAACAGACCGGTGGCCATGCACTTTGGTTCGCCGCCGTTTCTCACGGCCGTGCGCGAAGAAGTTTGCGACGGCTTTGTGATTGGGGGCGGGAAATCAATGACCATGCGCCAGGGGCAGTGCGCTGCGGAAGTTTCCATGCCGTTCTGGTTGCAGATCGTCGGCAATGGGTTGACGACCACGTGGGACGCCCATCTCGGCTCGGTGCTAAGGCAGGCCCGGTGGCCGGCGATTAGCTGTATCAATATGTATAGCCACCATCTGTTGACCGAGCCTGTTCAGGTGATCAATGGGCACCAGCGGGTTCCCGATGGGCCTGGCCTCGGCGTCGAGGTCGATGAGGCGGCGGTTGAAAAATACCGCGTGCCGCAGGAGCAGCTCGACGAACACGCGCGTCAGGGACAGCTCTATATCCATCCGAAACCGCGACTGATCAGCACCATCGTCTATCCCGACGACACCTGCATACACATGGAAAGCCTCAGTGCGCCGGGAACCTATGTGGAGGGTGTGCGCACCGAAATTTTGGAGGACGATGGCTCGCAAGAATGGCAGAATCTGTACGAGCGCGTCCAGAAGGAGAAGCAGGTGGTCAGTCGGTGGGAGGGGTCGTAACGATGGTCTCCCGGTAGCTCCAGCAAAGAATCAGCGTTTCCCCAACGATTAGCTACTGACGTTACGCACAGCAGGCTTCTTGGGTAGGAGATGCTTCGCTGTGCTCAGCATGACAGGTACTAGCGCGTTTTTTTCTTGTCATGCTGAGCCTTTCGGCTTCGCTCAAGATAAACTCCGCGTAGCGAAGTCGAAGCATCTCCTACCGGGGAGCCCGTGCGTAACATCAATTAGCTGGTCACCGCCCCTTGGGCCGCCGACGACACCGAGCGGGCGTATTTGGCCATCACGCCGGAAGTGTAGCGCGGTGGCGGGGCCTCCCAGGCGGCTAGGCGGGCCTGCAACTCGGCTTCGTCTAATGCTACGTCCAATCGGCCGGCCGTGGTGTCGATGGTGATGGTATCGCCGTCGTGCAGGACGGCTAAGGGGCCACCCACTGCGGCTTCGGGCGCGGCGTGGCCGATCATCAGGCCGCGGGTGGCACCCGAAAAGCGGCCATCGGTGACCAGCGCCACGGAGTCTCCCAGACCCGCTCCCACGATGGCACCGGTGACGGCTAACATCTCGCGCATACCCGGCCCACCCTTGGGGCCTTCGTAGCGGATGACCACCACGTCGCCGGGCTGGATGTGACCCTGCTCAATGGCTGGCATGACCTCGTCCTCGCTGTCGAAGACGCGGGCTGGGCCTTGATGCTGGGCGCGTTCGTGGCCGGCCAATTTCACCACCGCGCCTTCGGGGGCGAGATTGCCCTTGAGTATGACTAGACCTCCCGATTTTTTCAGCGGTTTATCGACCGAGACCACGACCTGTTGTCCGGGGGTTTCCACGGCGCGGTCGGCCTCTTGGCCAATGGTGCGGCCCGATACTGTGAGGGCGTCCTCGTGCAGCAGGCCGGCTTCTTTGAGGCGGCGGGCGACTAGGGCGATGCCGCCGGCTTTGTCCAAGTCAGGGGCGACAAAGCGGCCGCCGGGCTTGAGATCGACCATGAGTGGGGTGGAACTGCTCAAGGTCTGGAAGTCCTCAATGTCCAGTTCTAATCCGGCCTCCCGGGCGATGGCCAGAAAATGCAGTACGCCGTTGGTCGAGCCGCCGGTGGTGGCAATGGAGCGGATGGCGTTGTCGAGGGCGGGGCGGGTGATGATCTGTGAGGGTTTGCGATTTTGACGCACCAACTCGACGGCTAAGGATCCGACTTGAGTGCCGACGGCTTCCTTGCGCGGGTCGGTGGCTGGCACCGAGCCAGAGCCCATGAGGGCCACGCCGAGGATCTCGGCCGCGGTGGCCATGGTATTGGCGGTGAATTGACCGCCGCAGGAGCCAGCTCCGGGGCAGGCGTTCTCCTCGATGAGGCGCAATTGGTCGTCGTCGATGCGGCCGGTGGCGTGGGCGCCGATGGCTTCGTACACGTCTTGGATGGTGATATCGACTTGGTCGTGGCGGCCGGGCATAATCGAGCCGCCGTAGAGCAGCACTGAGGGGATGTCCAAGCGGCACATGGCCATAATGGCCCCTGGGGTGGTCTTGTCGCAGCCGGTGAGGGCGACAAAGCCGTCGAGCATGTGACCGCGCACCACCAGTTCCATGGAGTCGGCGATGACTTCGCGCGAGATGAGCGAGGTCTTCATGCCTTCGGTGCCCATGGTGATGCCGTCGGAGATCACTACCGTATTGAATTCGAGGGGGGTGCCGCCAGCTTGGAGGATACCGGCCTTGACGTGCTCGGCTAAGCCGCGCAGGCCAAAATTGCAGGGGCCAAGTTCGGTCCAGGTATTGGCGATGCCGATGAGGGGTTTGCGCAAGGCGTCGGCGTCGAAACCCGCGGCCCGGTACATGGCGCGTGCCCCAGCTCGGGACGGGCCTTGGGTGATGTTCTTGCTGATGGGGATGGGTTCGGTCATGGCGCGTGCTTTCTGCTGTGAGGAAGTGGAACGAAAGACGGATAGTAGCGTCTGAATTTTATCCCGTCAACTGGGGGTGGGATGTTGCCGCTGGACGCTGTCCCGGACACCTTTATCCTGACTCTTTGTCCTTCAAAGGAGGTCGTCATGCACCAACTTCTGTCGTCCATCGCGTTCCTTTGCCTGATCGCCCTGCCGCTCGCCGCTCAGGAAGAGGCTCTCCACGGCACTTGGGAGGGGACCTATATCGATGAGGAAAGCAGTGAGATTACCATGCGCCTGACCTTCGAGGCGGATGGCACCTTTGCGCTCGACCAAAACATCGAGGGGGGAGAAGACGATGTCGAATCTCCCATAGAGACACTCTCTGTCCAGTTCTCCGGCACCTATCGAGTTGCGGGCGATAGCCTGTGGGTTGATATAGTCGAATTGTACTATATCATCGACGATGAGAAGATGACCCCCGTTGAGTTCGTCGAGTTTATGAAGGAATTCTTCATTGGCTTCGCCCGTGGTTTCGCTCGTTTAGCCGCGGATCTGGAGGGAATCTCCGACGAGGACTACCCGGCATTTGAACAGGCATTCGTCGATGAGTTCCTCGCCGAACTCGATGAGGACGAGTTCCTCGCGGATCTCGGATTCGGTGGATCCGAGGAGATAAATAGTACCTATGCCATTGAGGGTGACACCCTGTCCATCACTACTACGGAGGAGGGCGGGGTCGAAACCTTGGAATTCCACCGCATTGATGATGCTACCGCTGTCGTCCAAACTACTTGGGGCGACCTGAAAGCGGCTTGGCGTCGGTGAGCTTCTTCTTCACTGATGTTACGCATAGGAGACATTTGGGGTATGAGATGCTTCGCTGCGCTCAGCATGACAAGACAGGAAAGCACCCATCGCTGTCATGCTGAGCGCAGCGAAGCGGAGTCGAAGCATCTCATACCTTGGGCCTGTGCGTAACATCACTTCTTCAGTCGATCATTACTTTTTCGCGGCGTTGGGCGCTGTCGTATAAGGCGTCGAGTATTTGCATGAAGTGATAGGCGTCTTGGGCGTCGACGTCGGCTTTGACTTGGCCGGCTACGGCGCGGGCGAAGTGCTCGATTTCGTGGTAGAAGGAGAGGCCGTCTGCGGGCGGTTGGGTGTGGGGCATATCCGATTCTGCGGCGGATTCCCGCGCGGTGAATTGCCCATCTTCCCAGTGCCATATAACTCCCTGAGATAGAGCACCCTCACTGCCGTACAATTCCACGGTCGTGGGGGTGTCGCAGTGCAGCCAGCGCGAGCAGTCTATCTGGATGGTCTTGTCGCCCTCCAGACCGACTAGGCCGGAAAAATAATCCTCGGCCGCGCCCTCGGGGCCGTGATATAGCGGCTCGATGGTATGCTTGGCGGCAAAGGCCCACTGCGGCTTGGGGCAGCCCATCCACCACCAAGCGAGGTCGAGCTCGTGCGAGGCGTGTTGGCCTAGGGCACCGCCTTTGTGACCATACACATTGGTCCAGCTTTCAAAGCTGTCGGCCGGCGGGCGCGAATTGAATTTGAGGAAAATTCGGGCGTGGTATGGCTCGCCGATGCAGCCCTCTTGTACTGCGACGCGCAATTTGCGGTTGTGAGGAAAGTGGCGCATGAAGTAGCAGAATTGCAGCGTGGTGCCAGCGCGTTCGGCAGCCGCTTCGAATTCCAAGATGTGCGCAGCTCGCACCGCGTGTGGTTTTTGCACCAAGACGTGTTTGCCCGCGGCAAAAGCGTCCAGGACCATGGGGTAGCGGGCGGGCGGATTGACGGCTAGCAGCACGGCCTGTACTTGGTCGTCGGCCAGCAGGTCTTGGTAGGGGCCGTATTGGCGCGGCACGCCTTCTTCGCTGGCGACGCGGCTGCGGCGCGGTTCGTCCAGATCGGCTAAGGCGACGACATCGACTAGGGAGCTGGCCTGAGCTGCCTTGATGGCTTGTTGGCCGGCCCAACCGCAGCCGACGACGCCGAGTTTGAGCAGTTCCATTATTCCTCTATTCCTCCAACCATTGATGATAGCGCGTCAGGGCCTCTGCCTGCAGATCGTCCCACTCGGTCAATAGCACCAAGCGGATGGTGAACGTCAGGTGTTGGCCAGCTTGGACATCGTCGCCGCCCAGGTGGAAGTACTGGGCGTTGTGGTAGCTGTTGTAACCCGACAGGCCTAGGCAGTCGGCGGGCCGGGCCATGAGCAGAATGGCGTGGCCGTAGCGGTGCTCTTGCAGAGTCAGGGCATGGGCGTAGTACGGTCCCCGACGCCAGTTGAGAGGATAGCCGTCGAGCCAGCGGCCGTCGCGGAACACGGCTTCGGCGTCTGCATCGCGCGCCCACGATTCGGCCTCGTTGTGGCCGTACCACTGCTTTTGGTACCAAGTGACGCCTTCGGGGTGGGTGCGGTCGTCCTGCACGGGAAAGTACGGCGTGTAGTGGGGAGTGAAATAATTGGCTATAAAGAATTCAAAACGTCGGTAATCGGCTGCTAGGCGGGCGCTGAAGGTGGCGTCGAGGCTATCAGGCCCAGCGATGCGGTAGTGCGCCTGCAATTCGGCTTGCACCGCGGGGCAGGCCGCCCAGCGCACCGCGACGCCATCGCCTTCTTGGACCACTTGGTCTGGGGTGCGCTCGCGCGTGATTTCGAGTTGGCGGCCGTCGGCTAGGGTGCGGTAGATATTGAGCCAAGCAAAGTCGGGCCCCTCGTCGAGGTGAAAGCTGGTCAGGCCGGTCAGACGCAAGCCTTGGGGGCCGAGGACGGTGGCGATGCCTTGACCTAGAGGGGCTTGGAAAAGAGCAGGACGGGAGACGCGGGCGAAGGCCATACAATCCTCGCTTTCACAGGTGAAAGTTGCCGTTTGGAGAGCTTGTTCCAGCCGGAGCCGTCATGCGATCCGCTTGTGCATCGACCGGAAGCAATTGCGTTGGCAGGGTAAGTTTATGTTGATTACTGAAGTGAGCAAGACCGCCGCTTGGCTTCTCAAAAAGGAGAGTCGTCGTGAAACACCTAACAGCAGTACTCATTATGGCATTAATCATCCTCTTGCCCGCCGCGTATCCCGCCATCGCTCAAGACCCGGAGGTAACAGCCGGCGATGTGGTGGATCGGGAAACCCTGAAAGCCTTTGTGCATGCGGCGAAGGCGTACTTGGACGACGCTGCAAGCCTTCCCGAGTATCTGGCTATCTTGCAGGAATTCAGAACCGAAGGGGTTTGGAAGCAGGGATCTGTCTACCTCTTTGCTGGGACGACCGATGGGCTCCTAATCCTTAACGGAGCCAACCCAGACCTTGAAGGCCAAAACATCTACGATCTTGAAGACGCCAACGGTGTCAAAATGACCCAAGAACTCATCGCCGCGGCGGCTCAAGGCGGCGGTTTTGTCGAGTACCTTTGGCCCCATCCAGAGATAGAAGGGGACACCGGCTCGCCTAAAGTGAGCTATGCTATCCCCTATTCTGCTCTCGGCCAAGATTTTGTCTTAGGTTCTGGCTTTTATCCGGCAACCGCTTCTACGTCGGTTGAAGATCGGTCTTGGGGATGGCTCAAAAGCCGCCCGAAAACAATTTTAGGAACGCTTCTTAAGGATAAGGAATAGCCGATGAAATTCATCTACTTCACCGACATTCACCTCGACTCCGGGGTAGACGCCTTTCGGGGATTTGAGTTGTGTGTAGAATCCATGCTGGAGCATCAGCCTGAAGTCCTGATCAACGGCGGCGATGTGGGCCTCATACCCGAGGCGCTAGCGCAATACGCCCAGACCATGGAGAGGGTATCTGTGCCGGTGCTGTTGAGCCACGGCAACCACGAGATGTGCAGCGGCTATCTGCCTCGGGAACAAGGGGGGACGGCGCACGCCAGCGCCGATATTGGCGGCGTCCACTTTGTGCTGCTGGACGTGGTGCACTATTTCGAGCCGACCGAGGATCATCCGTCCAACTGGCACGTCTTGGCCGATGAGGGGCTGTTGGAGTGGCTGGCTGCGGATTTGGCGGAGGTGGACCGGGCCGCGCCACTGGTGGTGGCCAGCCATGTGCCGGTATCGACGACCTTTCCACAGCGCTCGGGTCAGGTGCCGGATATGGCCTTTCCCACCAACGAGATCGCTGGAGCGCGGCGCTTGCTGACGCTATTGCAGCCCTTTGAACGGGTGATCACCTTGCACGGCCACCACCATGAAAACGATCGCCACTTCGTCGGCGCTATGGAGGTTATGACCACCGCGGCGGTGTCGGGCAATTGGTGGAAGACGGGGCTGGAAAGCCGCGGCCCACAGGGACGCGAGCCGCAGGGGTATCGGGTGGTCGAGGTCGATGCGGAAGGGAATTTCAGGAACCAGTATCACGCCTTCCAGCCACACCAAGACGAGGCGGTGGAATTGTGCCGACATCAGGCTTCGGGTCGCCGCTTTGTCAATGTGTTCGATGGTTCGCCGCGCACGCAGGTCGAGGTGGGGGACTTGGGGCCATTAGCGCGGATCGATCCGCTGGCCGAATCGTCGCGCGATCTGGCGACGCACCTGTGGGAGTTGCCGGCCGACTTTGACCGGCAACAGGTGGAGGTACGAGTGGTCTTTGAGGACGGGCGAGAGTGCGAAGGGGTGCTGGAGGAGCGGGTGTGGGAGTGAACAGCCATCCCAGAAAGCGATCTGTGGGCACCCGAAATCAGCACGCCGTCCCCGCCCTTGAAGGCATTGAGATTACCAGTCTCGGCGGCCGACGTACAGGCTCCGATTGGTCATTGGGAGCGCGACGCGTTGCCCGCCCAGCCGGTGCGACTCGATCATGCCCATCAACATCTCCTGGCTCCGGCGAGCGAGGTGAACCGGCCCCTTGGTCTCGCGGTCCGTATCAATCGCCTCTGCGATGTCTGCGATGCCCATCACTGTTCCGGTGGTGCGAGGTACGTCTGGGAACGGTACCTCTTCAAAGAAGGTCTGGCTCTTTTTGCGGAATTGGCATTCTCGGCTGTTATTGAGGATGCGGATTTTTCCTTCGCTACCGCAGACCTCGAATTCGGGGCCGGTGCCGGCCGTGTTATAGCCGTGGACGCCATTGGCAAAACGGACGTAGCCACTGGTAATCGCCGGATCGACGTCTAGCCGATTGCCATCCCAATCCGCATCGCTACAGACGATGGTTCCCTGGACAAAGGCGACTTCTGGGTCGCTGGCGAGGAAGAGCAGCATGTCGGCGGCGTGCGTCAAGCCCCAGAGTGCTGAACTCGCGCCGTATTGTGCGATCGCGCACTGGATATTGCCGATTTCGCCCGCATCCACCAACTCTCGTACCTTGCGATAGACCGGCATGTAGCGGCGCTGCGTACCGTAGTTGAATTTGACTCCGTACTTTTGGACGACATTGACCATCGCATCCGCTTCCTCCATCGAACAGCAGAGCGGCTTTTCGCAGTAGATGCCCTTGACGTTGTTTTCAGCGGCGAAGACCGCGATGTCCGCGTGCGGCCCGGGGCGGGTGGCGATGCAGACGATATCCGGCTGCTCCTTTTCAATCATCTGGCGATAATCGGTGTAGGCGCGCTCGGCACCGTAGCGTTGCCGGATGGATTCCGCTTTCTCGGCGACTATGTCCGAAACTGCAACGAGGTCGGTTCTGTCGCAGGCGACAGCGGCGGCGGCGTGCGAGAACGGTTGCCACAGATAGCGATCTGGACGGCCTGCGACTTCGTCGTCAATGGTCGCGCCCATCCGTCCGCAGCCGATCAGACAGGCTCTGTAGGTGCGCGGCATAATGTGCTCCTTTATTAGCTGCCAGTGTAGAGTTTGGAAAAGTAGGGCCTAAAACCGGCTGGGCCGGGATATCCGTCCCAGTATTGGGCATTAGCGGGTAGTTCGCCTTCGCCGCCGTTGCGGAACCAAGCGATTAATCCGGGGTCCGTGCCGCGGCGTTCGAGTTCATCAATTGCCGCGGCGTGCATTTGAGTGACGACCTCTGGATGCTCCTGCCCAACGTAGTCCAACGAACCAAGTCGTGCCAAGCGCGAGTGTTCCGGCTTTGCGGCGACTTCGAGGCTATAGGTTTTGTCAAAGGCGGTAAAGAGGACGAAGTTCGGATGCTGCCCGGCTTGATTCCAGCGTTCGAGGCTCCCACCTGCCAATGCGAGCTGCCGTTGGCCGGCTTCACCGCGCCGGGCAGGGGTTAAAATATCACAGCCCTCAATGCCTTCCGGTTCTGTTTCGCCGAGGATTGCGAGGATCGTGGAGAAGAAGTCTTGCGGTTGCACAATGACATCGCTCCGTCCGGTATCGCCATCCGGCGTTCGGATGAAGAGCGGGACATGCGCTTCGGCCTCGCGCACCGGCTGCCCTTTGCCAAAAGTGCCGCGCTCACCGACGTTGGTGCCGTGGTCACCGGTTAAGATGACGGCCGTGTTCCGGCCGAGCCCGGTGGATTCGAGCGCGTCTAAGAATTGCCCAAAACAGTGGTCCATCCAGGTCAATTTCGCCGGGTATTGCGCTTTGATGTGTTCCTTGGCCTCGTCGGGGAGGTCTTTGTTGTTCCGCCCGCCGAAGAGGCTGCGCGGGTCAACGCGCCCATCGTAGTCCGGCCGCGCATCGTACTTTTTCATAAACTCGAGCGGTGCATCCCACGGTTCGTGGGGGTCGAAACAATCCACCCAGAGGAAGAAATTCTCGCGCCGCGCATTGTCTTTGAGGAATTGGGCCGCGCTCCTGAACAACTTTGCGCAGTTCCAATCCTCCGGTTTTTTGCGGTTGCGGTTCGCCCGGGCGTAGGTCTGGAGGCCCCCGCTTCTCGCGGCGTTTTCGCCGAGGCAGGCAAACATTGGTTGGTGGCACCAGTTGTCCGGCCAGTCTGCGGAATCGTCGATCCAGTCGCGATCAACTTCAGCCCCACGGATGAACGTCCACGCGTGAAACGGCCAATCGAAGTTGTGTCCGCCGTTGACCAAGTGTGGGGTATCGTGGAGCAGTTGCGTGGCATAGCCGCGTTCGGCCAGCACCGAGGGGAGGGTCTGCCGTTCGTGTCGCAGCGGCTGCCACGGATGGAAGGGGCCTCCGTACTGACCGGTTATGACATCAGTTCGGTACGGGATCGTTGGGAAGCTGGCGCAGAAGGCGCGGTCAAATGCCCATGCTTTTGATGCAAAGCGGTCGATATTCGGCGTTTCGATCCAGGTATTGCCGTTTGCACCGATATAATCGTAGCGGAGGGTGTCAATCACGATGAGCGCGATATTCATTTTTTTTAGCTCCGTTTCTGGGTCGCGTACTGCGGAAGGCATGGAACGGTATGCGCTAGGGCTACCACGGAGTGGCGATGGAGAATTCCTCCGCTACTTCCTCAAGCCCCTCGACCGCTTGCGCCGAAATCGGTACGCCATCCCGGCGGTACTCGATCTCTCGCTCCAACTCCTTGCCACCAGGTAGGAAGGACTCGTCGAAACTGGGTAGTGGCTTCATGCGACTGGCCTCGTCCATCAGGTGGTCCATGTCGGCCTTGAAGGCGTCGAGATCGGAAAAGCAGTTCACGTCTAGGGCGAGGAAGAAGCCCGATTGATCGGCACCTGTGAACTCGATGTTGCCCCGCGAAAACTCCGTCAGCATCTGCCCTCCTAGCGTCCCCGATAGGATATTGCCCACGTGCGAAATGCCGATGGCCTTGATGAAAACCGGCGGGTACTTCAGGAAGGTCTCGTCGTCGATTGCGTAGTGGCTGGCGAAATCGAGCAGGAAGGTCGGTTTGCCCTCTCCGGCTGGCATGCCGAAGGCCAAGGGCGGGCTGCCTTGGATGGAGCCTCGGATCGTCGAATCGCGATTGTAGTGGTCGGAGGCATTGCGGCCGGAGGTGGAGATGCCGATTAGGTCAGCGCGCATGGCCATGCGCGCGTAGTTGCCGGTGCTGCCAAGGTGGGCGTGGTAGGTGGAGGTAGCTGCGCCGATCCCAAATTCTTGGGCTTTGGCGATGGCCATTTCCATGCCCTTGGTGGCGACGAGGTAGCCCAAGCCGCCGTCGCCGGAGAGCGCGGCAGTGGTTGGGCCTTCCTTGAGTACGCGGATTTGCGGGTTCGGGTTGACGGTGCCGTCTTGGAATGAGCGGACGTAGCGATTGACTTGGAGGGTGCCGTGGCTGACGACGCCGCGCAGGTCGCATTCGACTAGTTTACTGGCGATGAGCTGAGCGTGATCTGCCGGTAGCGGCACTGCCTTGAAAATCTCGGCGACTAATGCCTCAAGGTCGTTGACGGCGACGCGGATGCCGTCAGTGGGGGGTACGTTCATGAGTGTGCTCCTCTCGCAAGTAGTATTCATTCATTTTGGCGCGAACTCTTCGTCTCACTAAGTTTCACGCCAGCTTTGTGTCCTTGCAACCCACCTCACAATCGTCTCCGCGGAAGGTTCCTTATGAAACGCGTTCTTTTGGCCAAATTCAACCACGAAGTCGGCAGCTTTAACCCCCAGCTTACTTATTACGACGACTTCACGATCCACCGGGGGGCAGACCTGCTAGAAGCTACCCGCTCTTCCAATTCCACGCTGGCGGGCAATATCGACATTCTCGAGGCCCGTTCCGACATCGAACTGGTGCCTACGTACGGGGCTTGGTGCAATACCACTGGCGGCTTGGTCGCTGGTCCTGATATGGAGCGCCTCATCGGCGAATTGTTGGCCGCTGTCGAGGCCCACGCTCCAGTTGATGCGGTCTGTCTGTCGCTGCACGGGGCCATGGCCGGCGAAACTGAAATCGATCCCGAGGGCCGCGTTGCGTCTAGCATCCGGCAGATCGTCGGCGACGTGCCCATTGTCGCGGCCATGGACCTGCACGCGGTCATCTCGCAACGGCTGGTCGATGCAGCCGACGCCTTGGTCTTTCTCCACACCTATCCGCACACGGATATGCGCGACACTGGCCAGCGCGCGGCCCGCCTGTTGTTGCGCCAATTGGACGAGGAAGTCAAGCCCACCACGGCCCGCGTATCCATCCCATTATTGGCCCGCGGCGATGAACTCATCACCGCCAGCGGCCACTTTGGCGAAGCCATCCGCCGCTGCCGTGAAATTGAGGCGTCTCTAGGTGGTCTAGCCGCTGGCGTCATCATTGGCAATCCCTTTACCGACGTGCCCGATTTGCAGTCCAATGCAATCGTCACCACCGACGACGATCCAGCGCAAGCCCAAGAACTGGCGCTGGAATTGGCTCGCTTCATGTGGGAAAACCGCCCCCACTGGATCCCCAAACTCACCTCGCTCGAACAAGCTGTGCGTCTGGCCGAAGAGACCGAGGGACTTACGGTGTTCTCGGACGCTGCGGATTCCACGGCCTCGGGTGCCAGCGGCGATAGCAACGCCATTCTCAAGGGGCTGCTCCAATACAACTACAGCAAGCGCGCGCTCATTCCCATAGTGGATGCACCCGCGGTGGAAGCTGCCTATCGGACTGGAGTAGGGGGGCGGTTCACTTGGCCCTTGGGCGGCACCCTCGACTCGGAGCGCTTTGCACCGGTGGAATTGCCTTTGTACGTCAAAAGCCTATCCGACGGGGCTTTTACCACCGAATTCGGGTATGTAGTGCCGCCTAGCCGCACCGCCATTTTGACTAGTGACAATCTCACGCTGCTGGTGACCCAAGAAGCCGCCCCCATCGTCGGTCGCAAGGTGTACCAAAGCCAGGGGCACGATCCGGCCGACTACGATTTGGTTGTGTGCAAATCTCCCAACGGCTTCCGTACCCACTACCAAGCTATCGCCGCCCGCATTGTCGCTGTTGATGTGCCCGGGTCCACCAGCGCCAATCTCAAAACCTTGCCCTACCAGCACTGCGTGCGTCCCATTTTTCCGCTGGACGACGGAGTGGTGCCGCCTTTTGCTGAGGCCGACTAAATGCACATCGAAGATCTCTTTACGCCAGCGCAACAAGCCCTTGTCGCCGGTCTGCACAGACGCGATCAGCAGGAGCGCGAAGCCGGCTCTACGGACCCGTTGCGTCTCAAGGCCGTCAGCCTCCAAGTGGCCCATTATCTCTGTCTGACCGCGATCCATCAACAGGCTCAGACCTTGGTCGAATTCGGCACGTCGCACGGCTATTCTACCCTGCACTTGGCCGCTGCGGCTCAACGCACCGGGGGCCGCGTCTTCAGCTTAGATCGAGTGCCTGAAAAAACGGCGGCGGCGCGGGCCAATTTGAGCCAAGCTGGCTTGGACCACTTGGTGGAATGCTACACTGGGGAAGGGGAAGCCTTTATCGCGATCCTCCCCGAACGCGTGGACTTTGTCTTTGTGGATTTTGGCCTACCCGCATTTGCGCCCATGTTCACCATGCTGGAAAGCCGTCTGGTGGCAGGGGCGTTCCTCTTTGTCGATGGCTGGTCCAAAGTCGAACAATGGGATCAGAATCCGGCTTGGGCTGCCTTTAGAAGCCGCTTAGACGAGACTGCCGATTGGCTGACTTACATCCTGCCGCTGGAAAAGTCGCACCTCATTGCCGTTAAGCTGGCCTGAGCAGCGGAGCTAGCAGGGCACGCATCAGAGGAGCGATGAAGCCACGCAGATTGGCTATCGGCTTGTCTTGCTGCCGCGAGATCAAGTGCTGACCGCCTTTGTTTACGCATCTAAATCGGATATATTCTATTACGTCCTGAGCGGGTCGTTGCGATCTGGAGGACTACGTCCAAAGCGCGTCCATATTTAAGGAGTCACAGAAATGGCTGATTTACTTCAACAGGTATTCTCAGAGATACAGAAACTGCCAGCCGACCAGCGGGATGCCATTGCCGCCCGAATTCTAACTGACTTAAAAGATGAACAGGCTTGGACAGAACGTTTTGAGGCCACAACGGATGAGCAGTGGGATCGTTTGGCTAAATCCGCAAGAAGAGAAATTGCTGAGGGCGCTACGGTACCCTACATCTTGTCGCTGGAGAAGTCGCACCTCGTTGCCATTAAGCTGTGAATTAAAATTCTCCCTCATATATCTCGTCAAACAGGACTTTGAGCTTTTCGACGAGTCCCGGCTCTGGTGCTGGATGGGGCGGCCCTAAGCGGTGGTTGGGGTAGAGGCCCTTCAATTGGATGGCCGCTTTTATGGAAGCCAGCCAGTTGTGTTTGATCGCCCACTGCAACCACGGTTCTTCATAGCGGTACACCAAATTCCAGGCCCCGGCCGCATCGCCGTTGACTAGCGCATTGTAGAAGGCGTTGGCAATATCGGGTCGGAAGGGTGCGACTGTGCATAAATAGGCGGGGGAGCCGAGCGGATAGCCAAAGGCGAAATTGCGCATCTGCCCGCCGCTGATCACGCCAAAACCAAAATTGCGCGTCTGCCGGATTAGGTCGTAATACGTGTAGAATTGGTCGCCGTCGTTTTTCATGCCAATGATGTGGGGGCGCTGGGCTAGTTCCACGGCTGCTTCCAAGGGGAAGGGAGGGTGGCCGCCGGCCCACAGCAGCAGGGGAATATCAGCGGCTCCTTCCAAGGCGTCGAAATAATTGATTAGGACCGGCGTGGTATTGCCCAGATAGGGATGGACTTGGACTTTGACCGCGTCCATGCCCACGGCTTGGGCATGGGCCAGATAATCCCGCGTCTTTGCCGCCTTCCAAAAACCCGTACCGCCGATGCAGAAGGCCCGGCCAGCGCAGGCTTGGCCCACCGTTTCGGTCACCGCCCATATATCCTCGTCATCTAGGCAGGCGAATTCGCTGCTGCCGTAGGTCAACATCAGAATGGGCGCTCCCTGTGCGCTGAGCCAATCCACGTACGCAGCCACTGCTTGGTGGTCTAATGCACCGCTTTCGTCAAAGCACAAATTAAGCGGGACCACTGGTCCCTTCATACGCGCTAAAGCTGCTGCCGCCTTGTCCATTGTCTATCTCCTGTGAGCGTGATTCACTGATAGTACGCACAGGAGGGACGATGCGGAAGTCTGTGATTTACTTGACGAAGACTAGCACGCCCCAATGCGCTGGTTCGTGAAAAGAACCCGAAGTGGGGGACGCTCCCCACCCGCTGGCTATATCCCCTTCTCTGTAGAAGATCTCGCCCCAGCCGTGATCCGTGTCCTCAACCTCACCCCAGCCGTGATCGAAGCGGTTGAAGTTCGCTTTCCACCTGTCCCCGGCCTTCGGCGGAACCGATTGGCCGCCCAACACATCTCTCTCGTTCAC
Source organism: Candidatus Latescibacterota bacterium (assembly GCA_965116455.1). Taxonomy (GTDB): domain Bacteria; phylum Latescibacterota; class UBA2968; order UBA8231; family UBA8231. The sequence continues at coordinate 1,051,584 of OZ220690.1, forward strand.
ATTGTAGTAGTTGTAGTCTTCTTCGTTCAGGAGCACCTCTTCTCCCTTTGCAACCGCCTTTGCGAGCGAGCAAGACCGAATAATTCGCCGGTTTAATTCCAGCGCCTCTTGGCCCATACCGCTCCAAGGGAAGAAGAGTTCCACTGTCCACGACTCGTCCCGGTCAGTTCTATCTTCCAAGCTGCCCGCTACTACGACCGCACTTTTAGCGCCGGAATCCCAGTTGGGAAAAGAGGGCTTGTCGTCCGTCTCGGATTGAAGGACGTCCATCTGCGTATTAAGCGCGTTGATGGCCAATTGGACATAGTGGGTGCCGTCCATGTCTGGGTCGAGAAACAATTCCACGTCATCGTCTTTGTACACGGAGCTGTCCCGCTTGGTAATCGTCGCCAAAATGTTCTGGTCTTGGCACTGATACAAGACCAAGAGTCCTTGTTCGTTCCAAAGGGCTTTCACCCTCGTGCTTGCAGAGCTAATCGGCTTTAGGCTAGGATAGGCCCGGTCCGTCAGTTCGATAGTTGGAGCCAAGCTCCAACTCTGCTCGGCGGCGCGTCCATCCAAGGTCATCTCTTCTTCGGTGAAGTGGACCTCGTAGGAGACCTCCGCTGAGTCGGCTGCCGCGGCCGACAAGTATGCGATTAACAGCAGCGATGCTAAAGTTTTCATGGTACTCGCTCCTTTACTCAGGAATTGCGTGAGAGGTGGATAACCAAGAAGGCTCAATTATCTATCCTAGCACTAGAAAAATCGACTCCAGAAGCTCCGTTTCTCCTCCTCGTCGCGATCAGTCTGCTTCTGCTGCGCCGAGATACCGCGATTGGCCAAGTAGCGGTCGAGATTTCCCTTTACGGTAGGTTGGATTACTTCTATGGTGCCGTAGATGCCGCCCATGTTCGCCCCGTCGTACACCCACACGGCGACCGCGTTCTGGCCTTTGTAATTGACCGCCTCGCTGATATCGAGGATAAAAGAGTTGTTCCACCCGTAGTGTTCCCCCACAAAGGTGCCATTGACGTACACAGAGGCGTTGTTATCCACGCCGCCGAAAGCTAGATGTACAGGCCGGTCTTCCTCCGCGTCTACCTCAATCTGGGCTCGGTACCAAGCCCCTTCGTCGTAGTCGACGTAGCCCTGATCTTCCCAAGCCTGTCCAATGTCGATATCGGCCCAATGCGAATCGTCGAAATCGGCGCGGCTGAGGATAACTTCCTGATGCTCTTGGTCTTCTTCCGCGTAGGGGCTGAGGAGGAATTTCCACTGCACGGGCACCTCGGCGACCTTTTTATAAGCGTAGGGAATGCTCGGAGGCCGACGAGCGTAGCGTCTATAAGGCTCACTGCTGGTGAAATGGACCTTGAAAACCGGCCAGCCGCTCCTCCCTTCCACCATTTCCAAGTGCCCGCCTCGGTTGGCGGCAAAGTCGTCTGTTTCCACCTCGTCTGTGGGTTGATGCACATTGATCAGGCCGTACACTCCTCCCATGTTCGTCCCGTCGTACACATATAGAGCCACGGTATTCTCTCCGTCGCGCACGACTTGGTCGCTGATATCGAGAATGAACGGCCGGTCCCACGCGTGGTGTCCGCCGACCCATTGGCCGTTGACGTACACAGAGGCGTTGTTATCCACGCCGCCGAAAGCCATGAGCACCGGTCGGCCCTCCTTCGCGTCCACCTCAATCCGGGTTCGATACCAAGCACCCTCGTCGTAGCCTGCATAGCCCTGATCTTCCCAGGCCTGCCCAATGTCGATAGTATCCCAGTCCGAATCGTCGAAGTCCGGGGCGGCGTAGGCGCGGTGCCGCTGTGGATACTCGCTCTCATTGAGACGGAATTTCCACTGCACGGGCACCTCGGCTACCTCTTCATAGGCGTAGGGGATCACCGGAGGCGTGTTGGCGTAGTGGTAGTACCGTTGACCCGATATATTTTCCAAGAAGTGTCGGGGCCTGATCCGCGCATCCCGTAGCGGATTCCTTTGGATGGCCTGCAACTGTCGCTTCATCTGCTCCTGCTGCCGCTGGAGTTTTTCCTGCTGCCGCTCTAGCTGCCGCTGGAGGGCCTCCATCTGCTGCTCGGTCTGTTCTATCTGCCGCTCGGCCTGCTCCATTATCTGCCGCTTGGCCTGTTCCATCTGCCGTTGGGCGGCTTCTAACTGGCGGTGCACCCGCTCGTTGATGAACGCAGAGTCGATCCTGCCCATCGTATCCTGTATCCTGCGCATCTGCTCGATGAGCACCGAGTCGGCTCCGACGATCAGCGAGGGCCACTCCTCGGACTGTTGCAGGAGGGAGCGGGTCTCGAATTCAGAGGCGGTGAGGGAGGACGGCCTCTCTATCGTCGCCTCGCGTTGGTGAGTCGATCCTAGGCGCTGTGCCGCTTCTGCCCCCACCTGTGGCTGGTTGGGGTACTTGTCGCGCACAGCCTCGTAGGTCTGGCGCGCCTGTGCCAGCCCCAGTTTCTCTTGGCACACGCCGATGCGTAGCTGCGCCCGGGCCGCCATCTTCTCGTCTCCCTTGCCCTTCTCGTGGGCCTCAACCACTTGCTTATAGAGACGAATGGCCTCCTTCAGATTGCCCTCGCCCTTCTCTTGCGTGAGGGCCGCCTGATATGTCTCCTCGACGCTGCTAGCTAGCAGGCCGCTGGCAGTCAGCAATACGCAACTGAGGAAAATCGCGATAGCGCGCGCCATGATGGACCTCCTCGTTCAGGTGGGTGAATGCGCGGTTGTATGCTCACCTCTGAACCTAAACGCTGGCGCGGTCCGAGTTGTCACGGTTTTGTCATGGAGGTGCAAAAAGATTGTACTTTTCGGCCACAGGGGTATGGCCTCACTCTACAAAGCGGTATCCGACTCCGTGTACTGTGAGGATGTGGCGCGGTTGGGCCGGGTCGGCCTCCAAGCGGTTGCGCAATTCGGCGATGTGGTTATCTACTGTGCGCGTGGTGGGGTACACTTCGTAGCCCCACACCTGCTCCAAGATCTGCGTTCGGGTCAGGGCGCGGCCCTTGCTCTCCCACAGGAGGCGTAGCACGCCAAATGCCTTGGGGGACAGATGTACGGCTTGGCCATCCACGGTCGCCTCGTAGCGGTCGAAGTCGATCTGCGCTTGTCCGAACTCCAGTACCGCACCCGTGGCTGGTGCCAATTCTCCGCGCCGCAATACCGCTTTGATCCGGGCCATGAGTTCGCGGACGCCCACGGGTTTGGTGACGTAGTCGTCAGCCCCCAACTCCAAGCCCAAAACTTTATCGACTTCTTCGCCGCGCGCCGTGAGCATGATGATGGGCGTGGCCGCTCCCTGCGCCCGCAGACGACGGCACACTTCGTATCCATCCATAGTGGGTAGCACCACATCCAGCAGAATCAGGTCCGGCTGCCAAGCCAAGGCCCGTTCCAGCCCCTCGGCTCCATCGGCGACCGCCTCGGCCTCGTGGCCTTCAAAGATCAGATTATCGACCAGCACCCGGGCGATGGCCGCTTCGTCCTCTATTACTAGAATCCTAGGCATGAGCTTTGTCCTCGGTATGCACCGGGAAGTACAGACGGAATACACTGCCGCCGTCCGGCCGGTTGGCGGCTTCTACCCGGCCCTCATGTGCCTCCATCACGCTTTTGACTAGGGACAATCCCAAGCCTGTGCCCGCAGTACTGGCCGCGTTGGCTCCTCGGTGGAATTGCTCAAAGATGCGCTCTTCCTCGCCCGCGGAGAGGCCGATGCCTCGGTCGGCTACTTCGACAACCACCTCAGCTCCGCGCTGTTCCACGGCTAGGCGGATGGCCTTGTGCTCGGACGAGTACTTGACTGCGTTGCCTAGGATATTGGCCACGGCACCTTCCACCGCTTCTTGGTCGGCTAGTACCGGAGGTAGTTCCTCAGCAATGGCTTCCTCCACCTCAAAGCCCTCCGCGGCAAATACTCCGCCAAAGGTCTCCAGCGCGGCCCGCGCCGTGTCCCCTAGGTCACAGGGCTGGCGTTGGTAGGTCCGGTCGCCGCGCTCAAGGCGGGCGAAATCGAGCACATTATCGACCAAGCGCGACAGGCGTTGGCTCTCGTGCAGGAGGGTGGTCAGATAGTCCTGCCTCTGTTCGTCCGACCGGTAGCGGCCCAAGAGCAGGGTCTCGGCGTACATGCGGATGGACGTGAGCGGAGTGCGCAACTCGTGCGATACATTGGCGACAAATTCGGAGCGCAGGCGGGCTACCTGCACCTCGCGGCCAGCATCCCGCAGGATCATAAGCCCACCTAAAACTACGGATACGGCCAAGGCGAAAATGCCGCCGCCAACCAACCAGTTGCGCGTGCGGTAGTACCCAGTGGCCGCAGAAGTATCGGCCGCCCAGATCCCTAGACGCACCCGGTCCATCCAGCGGCTAGCCGGCCCGGTCTCGTAGATGGTCTCCCGATGTGCCGTTGCAAAGGCGGCCTCCACGTCGGCGTCGAACAGGGCAAGGGCAAAATCCCGCTCCGCCAGACCTTCCACTTGCTCCTGCACTAGGGTAGTCAGCTCGGCCCAGTCGAATAGAATGCCCACCGCGCCGCCTCCTTCAGCCGCGCCCAGGTACATGAGAAAACTCGTGCCGTCGTCGCCTACTCCCGATATATAACCCCGCTCTCGGGCCGTGGCCCATTGATCTTCCACCACGGGGCCGAAGCGTAGCGCAAAATCAAGGGCCTTCTCGATCAGGGCCAACCTCTCTAGGAGGACGGGACGGTCTTCCATTTCCGCCAGCCGCCCTTGGGCCAACGCGCGGGCTTCCTGCAGGGCCTGCTGGCAACCGACATAGAGGGGGTAGCGGCTTTCGAGCAGGGCCTCGGTCCAAGTCATCAGACTGGCTTGGGCCTGCTCGGGCTCAGCATAGCGCCCTAGGCGCAAGTGACTTAGGGTAACGGGATGAGCCCCGTCGGCGTCGAAGACGTGGCCGTAGAGAGCCGCCAGCGTCTGGTGCGCTCCCTCTGCCATCTCCATGTCTTTCCCTTTAAAGGCGCAGCGGGCGAGAGCGTTGAGGGCTTCGGCCTCCTCTGCGGGGCTGGCCGCCTCCTTCCATGCTTGGCGGTAGAGTTGCACGCCGCCCGCCCAGTCTTGGTGGCCGAATTCGCGCTCTTCGGCCTTCTTCATCTGAGCGGCGAAGGCCGCCCGAGGCACCTGTAAGCGCAGGGGCTGCACCGAGGGATGGAGCAGCACTCCCGTGGGATCAACGGCGAAGATTTGCGCAATCTCGGAAAAACCCGCGTACAGGCGCGGGTCCATTGCGCTGTCTTCGATATATGCGGCTAGGAGTTGGGCGCGGCTGTTGATCAAGCGGTCGAAGGCGTCCTGTACTAGCACCGCCTTGGAGCGCAATTCTCGGCGCACACTGTCGTGGACATCGCGCAGCGAGCGCACGCTTAGCAAGGCCAGCAGGGCGGCTGGCACGAGAATGGACAGGAAGTAGAGGACTACCCAGCGAATTCCCAGACGCGACACGAGGTTGTCTTCCGCAGGTTTAGTCGCCGGGGAAGTGTCCTTTGTACTCTAGGCCCAATAGCTCGCGGGACCGGGCGACGTTGCAGTACTTATCTGCGTCTGGGTGACTGGCCGTGTGCATGATGTCGAAATCAATGGTCTCGGATGTGAGGGCTAGGTGGCAAGCTTCCGCCAAATCGTGCCGACAGACCCAACTGACGCCGCCGCGAGCGGGGTTGCCGTCCCGACTGATGCCGAGCCTGCTGTCGCCGATGCTACAGGGCCGAAAGACGATGATCCGCAGGCCGTAGGCGTCGTGGAACTGGCGGCACATTTCTTCTTGCAGACGCTTTGAGATGCCGTACAGGCTTCCTTCCTTGCTGCGGACATCCGACGATAGAAAAAGGCCGTCTGGATGTTGCACGACGCAGGAACCCATGTGTACCACTCGTTTGAGTTGGTGGCGACGGGCCGACTCTAGGACGTTCCACAGTCCCTTGAGGTTGATGAGAAAGGGGTTCACATCGTCCTCGGCCGGGTTCTCGTAGCCAAAGTAGGCGGCTAGGTGGACGACGCCGTCCATGCCTTCCAAGGTCCTGTGGACGGCATGGAAGTCGGCGATGTCCCCGTAGAGTTTTTCCCCCTCCCAATCCCCGTCAAAGCGGTGGTACGTTGCCCAAGCTTCGGGGCTGTAATCGAAGGCGCGCACTTGATGGCGACCGGCGAAGTTTTCCAGCACGGCCCGGCCGACCCATCCAGCAGCACCTATAATGGCTACTTTCACAAGCAATCCTCCTGAGAAACGGTATCGCAGCTAGGGACCTGCGACCGGTGGGCGAGTAACTCCGCAGTCATTCGCTGTACACCGCCTCAATCAGGCCTCTCATGTAGCCAATGGCGTAGAGACGCTCCATTGAGTGCACATCGACGAAGTCCTCGTAGGTCAGTTGCGGGAAATGGTCGGGGCGCGCGACCCCTTCGTACCCAGTGTCGCGATAGGCTCTGACACAGGCTGCCATGTCGTGCTTGCCGTCGTCGTGGAAGGCCTCGTCGAACTTCTCCGGCGTGCCTCTGATGTCGCGGAAATGGACGAAGTGAATCTTCTGCTGCTCGCCGAAATGGCGAATGACGCTTGGCAGGTCGTCGGTCATCAGGCCGAAGTTGCCCTGACAGAGGCCGATGCCGTTTGCCGGGCTGGGAACGAGATTGACCATCTTCTGGTAGTTCTCAACGCTGCTGACGATGCGGGCGATGCCCTGGATCGGCGACAGGGGCGGGTCGTCGGGATGCATGGCGAGCTTGACGTTGGCCTCTTCGGCGACCGGGACAACGCGCTCGAGGAAGTATTTCAGGTTGTCCCACTGGTCTTCCTCGGTGACTTCGCCGTGCTCGCCGGCGGGGTGAGTCTTGTTGAATTCCTCGAGGTCGAAGCCGGTCACCTTGGCGCCGCCTCGCGTCGGGATGTCGGACGACGTGCGGATCACGAAGAGGATCGGCATCCACGCAGGGCACCACACCGGGATGCCGACCGCCCCCATGTTGCGGATGAACTCGCAGACGACGGCGATCTCTTCGTCGCGCCCCGGCTGGGCTAGTTTGATCTTTTCCATGGGAGGACGGCTTTCAATGACCGACAGCTGATAACCGTTTTTCTCGTACTGCGCCTTGAAATGAGCTAGGGACTGGCGGCTGAACGGCTGCGCTTCGTCATCGATCGGTTTATCTGGTATCGGCGCGAGGCCGAAGGTGCCGACGGCATGCTCGACGCCGCACTGGGAACCGAAGGTCGATACGGCGCTGGCCTCTGGTCCGAGTGCCAAAGCGATTTTCATGGCTGATCCTTTCGTTCTGTTTTGAAAATAACGGCGACACTTCTCCGCGCTATAATAGCAAGGGTATTATAGCGGGCGGCCCTTCCTCTTTCAAGGTGGCTTGCCTCCATCGTCCTCTGGGATATAGATTGACCAGAGCAGTTGACGTCTTCCATATCGCACACTCAACGATACTCAGGAGCTTATTATTCATGACTGACCCGATCAAAGTCGCCGTGCTGGGCATGGCCCACGATCACTTGTGGGGCAACCTCAAGGAACTAGCCGATCAGGAGGGCGCTTCCCTCGTGGGAGGTGCCGACCCCAACCCCGTGCTCCAGGACCGCTTCCGCGAGCGCACAGGCTGCGACCAAGTGTACGGCGAGTACGAAGCCCTGCTCGACGAGCAAACTCCCGACGCAGCTTTCGTCTTTTCGGCCACTGCCCATCACGCCCCCATCGTCGAACTATGCGCGGCCCGGGGCATTCACGCAATGGTCGAAAAACCCATGGCCGCCACGCTCGAACAGGCCGACCGCATGCTGACCGCAGCTCAGCGCCACCAGACCTGCCTGATGGTCAACTGGCCCACGGCTTGGTCGCGGCCCTTGCACACGGCTCACCGCCTCGTCGGGGAAGGGGCCATTGGGCAATTGTGGCAGCTCACTTGGCGCGGCGGGCACTGCGGCCCCGACGAGTTGGGTTGCTCCGACGAATTCTGCGGCTTTCTCTTTGATCCCCAACTCAACGGAGCCGGGGCCTTCAACGATTACAGTGGGTACGGGGCTAGCCTGTGCGTCCATTTCTTGGGTCGGCCGCACAGCGTTGTGGCCATGGCCGGCCGCTTGCTCAAGACTCACCTGCCGGTTGACGACAACGGCATTATGGTGCTGCGCTACCCCGAGGCTCTATGCCGCTTGGAAATGAGCTGGACTGAAGCCGTGCCGCACGTGCCGCCCCACGACGTGGTGCTCTACGGCACGGAAGGGACTATGGTGGTGGGGAATCAGGTGACGGTGTACACCCGCCAGAAGCGCGAGGGAACAGAGGTGGAGCTTGACGAATTGTCCGCCTCCCAACGCAATGCCGCCACGCATTTTCTCCACTGCATCCGCTCGGGCCAGCCGCCCCAGGGCACGACCAATGCCACCCAATCTCGGCACGCTCAAGAGATTATGGAAGCTGGCTTGCAGGCGGCCACTTCGGGCGTGGAAGTGAGTTTGCCGATCGAGGGCCATTTGTTCCGCTGAACCCTAACTCTTTACACAATACGGGTTTCTATGATGAACCGACATCTTGTAGCTGTGTTGCTGCTGGCGAGTTTCTCGTTACCCCAGATTGTTCGAGCGCAACCCAACGAAGTAGTCGTCTTCCACGACGACCGAGGCTGGAAGCTCCAGGTCGATGGCAAAGATTTTATGGTCTTTGGCATGAATTGGGGCTACATCCCCATCGGCCAAAACTATAGCTACTCACTGTGGGATCAGTCCGACGAGTTCATCATGCAAGTGTTGGACAACGAAATGGCGTTGATGCGCGACATGGGCATCAACGCCATTCGTTTGTTCTCGGATATTCCGCCGCGCTGGGTGGAATACATCTATGAGAAATACGGCATCATGTCGGCGGTCAACCATCTGATGGGGCGCTACGGCTTTGAAGTCAATGGAGTTTTCGTGCCCAATACCGACTACGGCGATGCGGCCACGCGCCAGGCCATTCTAAGCGATTTGCGCGCGACGGTCGAGCGTTATCGGGATACGCGCGGCGTGCTGATATACCTGCTCGGCAACGAGAATAACTACGGCTTGGCATGGACGGGGTTCGAAATCCAAGATTTGCCCGAAGGGGCCTCTGATCCGCGTGCCGAACACCTCTATTCGCTCATGGGCGAGGCCGCGACCTTGGTCAAAAACCTCGACGACAAGCGTCCTGTGGCGCTTGTCAACGGCGATATTCAATACCTCGACGTTATCGCCCGCACTTGCAAAGACATCGACGCGATGGGGGGTAATGTTTACCGCGGCATATCGAGCGGCGATCTCTTTGAGCGCGTTCGCCAGGAATTGGGGGTGCCCTTTATCTACACCGAGTTCGGGGCCGATGCCTACGATGCGCGGCTCGAAAAGGAGGATGACGTATCTCAGGCTGGCTACCTCCTCGGGCAGTGGCGGGAAATTTACGAGCAGTCGCATGGCAAGGGGCAAGCCGGCACCTCCATCGGTGGGTTTATTTTTCAGTGGTCCGACGGTTGGTGGAAATTCCGTCAGGAAGAAAATCTCGACGTTCACGACACCAATGCGAGTTGGGTTACGGCGGCTTATCCGCACGACTACGTCGAGGGACGCAACAACATGAACGAGGAGTGGTGGGGGATTACCGCGAAAAACTGGCCCGATGAGAATAATTTCGCCACTGTAACGCCGAGGACGGCCTACTATGTTTTGCAGGAGGCATTTGCCCTCGACCCCTACGCTCCGACGACCTCTGCCGCGGTCATCGCGCAGCACTTCGGCAGTATTCGCGTAGCGGACCACATTCACCATTACGCCACGGGTCGCGTCCTGTCTGAAGTCGAGCGACTGAGCGCGGTGCGTCTGAGCAACGTGCGCATGCACTACGAGTCGAGCGTCAGCAGGGGCAACACGCAAACCGAACGCGGTGAAAAGCGACTACTTGGACACACTGAATCGTTCTGGACGGACTTTGAAATCAATCCGAAACCCGGCGCGAGTGCCAAGTTGTCCCTGCACGGCGTAGGTGCTGTGGCACAGAACCGGCTCGACAACATCTTTTACGAAACCAGAGCCTTAGAGACTGTCGTGCCCGAAGCCGGGGAAGCGCCCTCGCGCAAAGTGCGCAAAGTTGACGACCGCTTTGCCGTTTATCGCGCGGAGTTCGCGATTGAACAACCCGAGTTCGCGCTCAATGGGTTTTTCCGCACCGGCCACTTCCACTGGGGGTACGAGGGCGACTTTTTTGGTCTTTATCCCGAAGCCAACTACGGTCCCAATCTCGATATTTACAACGGGCAAGCACCTATCGGTCTTGAGTTTACTGGGAAAGGTGCGACGAAGGGGCTGAAAGTGGCTGTCGGTCCCGAGTTGTGGTGGGGAGCCAATGCCGCCGTGCTCGTCAAGTACTACCGCACCTTTGGCACGTGGCGTTATGCCCTCATCCACCACGAAGACATTGTCGAAGCTGCTGGTGCACAGACTAGTTTCGCGGTACCCGAACCATTGAACCGGCGGTCAACGTTATACTTTGGCTATGATAGCGGACCGGTGACGCTCGAACTCGGCGGGATTTTCTCGGGATCGACCAAGGTCGGCGATCGGTTTACTTGGGTCGAAAAGACCGATGGCAGCAGCTATTTGAACTCTGGCTATGCGGTCATTGACGACGAAGTGCGCTGGGGCGATACGGTCGGCGGCAGGGCGCGGATTACGTACAACGGAGCACCTCTGCGCTGGTATGGGCAAGGCAGTTTGATGGGACCTGTTGCCGATGGGGGCCATAACCACGCCATCCTTTTGACCGGTTGGACGGTGAAGGAGAGTGGGCGGGGCAACCACTGGGCCGTTTCGACTGGAGTCTCTACGCGAGCCGGTTTCTTCGAGATTGCGCCGCAGTTTCTGTATCAGAAACCCATTATACCGGCCAATCCGCAAATCGACGACTTCTACAACCGCGTTACGGGTATGTACTATCCGGCTGTGCGCCCGCGCAACATTATCGACGATCCCTTTGTCGTGCACGATAATCGGGAGACCATAGCCGGGGAACTGCTCCTCGTGTACGATCCGACGCCCGGCACTTGGTTCCACACCTGGGATCGCGACATTCGGGAAAACGCCGATTTTGTCGCGGCCCTCGACATCTGGTATCGCCATCAGCCCGAACGGCGCGATGCCAATACATTCACGCTTGGCGATGGCAGCATCGCCGCATTTGGCGCGGCACCACCGGCGGAGGATGTATGGGAAGTCAAGCTGCACACGGTCCACAATCCGAGCCGCGATGTTCGCGTAGTGAGCACGCTCCTCGCCGGTGAGGGACAATCGCGCGGCGAAGATCCGCGTCTGATTAGGCGTTATGGCGTTGATATGCGCACGTGGTGGCGCACCTTTCGCATCGACACCAAACTGCACTTCGACGATTGGGGGCCTTATGACTTTCACCGCGACTTCAACTTGACCTATCCGCTACAGTGGTACTTGGACGCCTCGTATGGTTTGGCACCTGCGGGTCTGGAAGGGCTTGGAACGCGGTTTGGCGTGCGCGCGCAGTTTCGCACACTCGACGAAAACTCTGCAGAATTCGCGCCCGGTCCCGACGGCTCGAATGAGCGCGGTCGGGAGTTGGAGATTGGCATCTACGTCAACGTTAGTATGTGAGGAATGACATGAAATTAATGAGAAGCGTCGCTTGCCTGCTGGGGCTTTTGGTCCTGGGGGGCTGCTCTGAACCGGGCGACTTTATCTATGGCAGTTCATTCAGTGATGCGCCGTTTGTGGTGTTCGACGAGGAGGCGGGCATCCACCCGAGCAAAATAGTTCTCGACGATCCCAACAACCCGTTTGCCCTCTCCTCTGCAGGTGAGACGACCAAGTGGGAGATCCACAACAGCGGCAATCGCGTGGCGGCCTTTTATAGCTGGGCGACGTGGCTGGTTAAGCAACCTACGGGCGAACATCAGTACTACGTCGCCGTTAGTCTGCATCAGATATGGTCGCATGGCGAGGCCGAAGAACTAGATACGGTGCGCGAGATGGCTATCGGCGCGTACCAGTCGGTGCTCGACAATTTTCCCGCTGCGGTCAGTTATGACGCGCAGGGCAAAACCTTTTTTGAATTGGTGACCGCGGCGTTCAATGGAATCGTCGAACTCGGTGGCACGCCCACTGGCGGCTGGATTCTGGTGCAGGGAGCCGACGGCAATTTGAAGGCGGTGAAACAATGAATACAAGGGCGATTGCAGGCTTGATGCTTCTCGTTCTTCTGGCCGGGTGTCGGTCGGGAACCAACAATTCCAACTACGAAGATCAGGTGCCGTTCGATTTTGGTTTGGACTCCATCGTTGGTCCCGATCCATACGTAGAGGGCAATCAGCGGCTCAGCATTGGTGGCTTTTACGAAGGTGGAAGTTCTGCAAACATTGAGATCAACCAGGAGGATACACACCTTTACCTGTACGAAAATACCGTGGCGCTGAGTTCTTCGGGCGACCGTCTCGAAGGGCTTGAGTCATCCCAAGTCGCCCACGCAGGAGGTGCTTGGTGGGGGCTGGGGGTTCACTGGGACAGCGCTCGCGATCTGAGTGGGTGGGGCACGCTGTACATCAGCTTTCAATCGACGACTTTTGCCGATGTCGAGATTGGCATGACGGGTGCTGAGGGCGACCGCCACATTGTCTTGGCCAGTACCTATGGATATGCGGCCGACGGGGCGTGGCACACGCTGGCCATTCCACTGGCCGACTTTGTCGCCGCTGGCCTGAATCTATCGGCGGTTTCCTCGCCGTTGAATCTGACGGGGCCTGGCGGCGATGCAGGGGATGTGCTGCTGCTCGACAATGTCTATTTCACCGATGAAAATGTCGGCGCTGTTAGCATCTCCAGCAGCGATCCACTCATCGATCCATTCGAGTCAGGCGAACAGCGGCTCAGCATTGGCGTCTTCTATGAAGGCGGCAAGTCCGACAGCGTCGCGGTTAACAACGAGGACACGCACCTTTACCTGTACGAAAATACCGTGGCAATAGAGGCTGCGGAAGATCGTCTTGAGGGGCAGTTCGCGGACGGCATTATTCACGCAGGAGGTGCTTGGTGGGGGCTGGGGGTTCACTGGGACAGCGCTCGCGATCTGAGTGGGTGGGGCACGCTGTACATCAGCTTTCAATCGACGAGCTTTGCCGATGTCGAGATCGGCATGACGGGTGCTGAAGGCGACCGCCACATTGTCTTGGCCAGTGCCTATGGATATGCGGCCGACGGGGCGTGGCACACGCTGGTCATTCCACTGGCCGACTTTGTCGCCGCTGGCCTGAATCTATCGGCGGTTTCCTCGCCGTTGAATCTGACGGGGCCTGGCGGCGATGCGGGGGATGTGCTGCTGCTCGACAATGTCTATTTCACCGATGAAAATGCCGGCGGGGGATGACCGCCACAAATCCTTATGAGCGAAACGGTACATTACGAAACCGCACCAGAAGATCGAATTTCCTTTGGGCAAAAGTTAATCTACGGGTTCGGTGCCTTCGTCAATAACCTGCTCGCCGGTGCGATTGGCGGCATGGTAATCGTCTTGAACCTTGGTCTGGGGGTGAATCCCGCGCTCGTGGGTTTGCTGGGGGCCCTGCCGCGCGTGACGGATGCGATTACCGATCCGCTGATGGGCTACATCTCCGATAATACCCGGTCGAAATGGGGACGGCGGCGGCCTTATATCTTCTGCGGCGCGATTGCCGCGGGGCTTATCTTCGCGCTGCTGTGGCAGTTGCCGAAGGGCCAGAGCGAGATGTTCTACTTCTATTTTTTTCTCGTCGGCTCTATTCTCTTTTTTCTCGCCTATACAGTTTTTGCAACGCCTTGGGTCGCACTAGGGTACGAGCTTACCCCCGACTATCACGAGCGCACGCGCCTCATGGGGGTGCAAAATTTCATCGGTCAACTCGCGTACCTACTGCCGCCTTGGTTTTTGTGGATTATGCAGTACGATCCGCTATTTGCGGATATGGTCGATGGGGCTGCGGGGCTGGCAATCGCAATTGGCGTCGTGACGATCGCCGTTGGCATTTTGCCGGCGATTTTCCTCAAAGAGCGATTTAAGGAAGTCCCCGCGGCCGCCGAAAAGACAACGGAGAGCGCATGGGCAGAGTTTAAGCAAAACATGATCTCCTTCTTTAAGGGGTTTGCCACCACGCTGAAATTCCGGCCATTTCTCAAGCTCTGCGCGGCGACATTTCTGGTGTTTAATGGCTTTATCATGATCGCGTCGTTCCAGGTCTATGTGATTATCTATTACGTGTTTGGCGGTGATCAAAAGCTCGGGGCAGAATACGCGGCCTATGCTGGTACAACATCGACCATATCTGCATTTGTCGTCGTTATCATCGTAACCTGGGTGGCGACGAAGATCGGCAAGCGGCGTGCATTTTTTCTTTCTACAGGTATTTCTATTTTGGGGTATGGGATGAAGTGGTTTTGCTACGATCCCGAGATCCCCTGGTTGGTGGTGCTCCCGATGCCATTGATTGCCTTTGGTCTGGGCGGGCTGTTCACCCTGATGCCATCTATGGTCGCAGACGTCTGCGACCTCGACGAATTGGAGACCCACGAGCGCCGGGAGGGTTTATTTGGCTCGGTCTATTGGTGGATGGTAAAACTCGGTCAGTCTATGGCGTTGGCCGTTGGCGGCAGCCTGCTCAATCTGACCGGATTTGATGTGGCCTTGGAGGGAAATCAGGCTGCGAGTACCCTATTTCTGCTGAGGATTTTTGACGTTGTCGTTCCCATGATCTTTTCCGGCGTTGCGATCTGGGCGATTGTGGTGTATGACCTCACCGAGGAAAAAGCCCATCAGGTGCGCGAGGAGCTCGAGCGTCGGCGCGGCAGCGTGGCCGTCGGCGGCATGTGATATAAGAGATGACAGGAGAACACATGCTTGCTTCCCATTGGCGCAATATTCTGCACCACCACGACGAACCCGACGAGACCATGCAACGCATCGACGCCGAGGTCGCTCCGCTGGAGGAACTGCCCGACGCAGTGTGCCACATCCGCGCCCTGATCTCGCGCTTCGACTCGCTGACCCACTACTGTGCCTTTGACAACCTCGATCGGATCGTCCGCGCCATCGGCGAGGGCACTTATCCCGGCCGCCCAGCCGTCGATGTGCTCACCCGGGCTTGGGAAATGGACGACCAGCGCCGGGGTCGGGCCAAGACGTATGTGCAAACTTTGCAAGCTTGGTCCCAAGGTAAGTCTGTGGAAGAAGCTCAGCAGGTGGTGGGCGATGTGGAACTGTGCGCTGAGTTGTACGGTATTTTGGGTCCGCTCGAAGAGCACAAGGCTTGGTTGGCGGCTTCTTTAGCCCATACTCTCAAAGCCTTTGCCTATGAGGCCCAAGACTTGCTCGACGAAGCGACCGAGGCAGATTTTGTGCGCGGGGTCTATCGCGCGGCGCTCGACCGCGATCCCTCGCACGACGATTTGCAAAACCGCTTGGCCGAATTGGCCGGAGGCAAAAGCCGGGACCATTTCGTCCGCGAGGTCTTCGACTCGGCTGAAAGCCGCCAGCGCCAGCAGTGGCAGGTGCTGGACAAATTACACGCCGACGGAGAATGAAAGGAGAGTCGGACATGGGCGTTTTCCCCGATGCGGCCCTGCGCCAGACAGCCGCGGCTTTTGACGGTCGCATGGGCTGGCATATAGAAGATCTGGCCACGGGCCAAGTGCATCAGTACAGGGCCGACGAGCGCTTTCCCACGGCCTCGGTCATCAAAATCGCCGTGTTGGTCGAGTTGTTCCGCCAGACCGAGGCAGGACGGCTGTCGCTGGACGACCGGCACCGGTTGCAGGGCGATATTTCAACGCACGGCTCGGGGGTGTTGCAAATCGCCCAAGACGAGCCCGAGTTGACCTTGCGCGACTACGCCCGCCTGATGATGGGCATCAGCGACAACATTGCCACTGATTTTCTCATGGGGCTGCTGGGGCTGGACCAAATCAACGCCACCCTCGACCGACTGGGCTGTGCCAATGTGCGGGCCGCCGCGACCATGGGCCGCTATCACTACCGCATGGTGGGGATGGACGAGGTGCCCACCAATCGGGCCAACGATGCAGTGTACCGGGAGCGGGCCAGCACGCAGGGCCTTGACTACGACAGTGTATCCTTTGGGGATTCGCTGGAGAACAACGTGGCCGCCCCCGGCGAGTTGGCTTCTTTATTGGCCGCTATATACCGCGGGCAAATCGTCAGTGCGGCGGCTTCCAAAGCCATGATCGAGCTGCTCAAAACCGGTCGGGATACCCGCATGATCCGGTGCTACCTAAAGCCGGACGTGGTGGTGGCGCACAAGTACGGCTCCAGCGGCATCATCAAAGGGGATGCTGGCCTTGTGTTTTTGCCCGCAGGCCCCTTGGTCGTGGTGGCCTTTGCCTTGGCTCGCAGCGACGGGCCTGCCGCTGCCGAGGCCATTGCCGAGGTTACCCGTCTAGCCGTGGAGGCGCTGGCTCCTGAATGCGTGGTGGATAATAGCAGTTAATGGGGTGCTCATGCGATTCATTTTTTACCCATAGGAGGGACTCGTGATCATTGACACTCATCTGCACGTGTGGAGCGACGACGCGGAGCGCTATCCCTTTGCCGAGGGTCGGACTCAGGTAGGTGGTGGATCCGTGGAATTGCTCAACCAGACCATGGACGAGGTTGGGGTCGACAAAGCAGTTATTGTGCAACCGATTTACTATTTGTTCGACAACCGGTACGTGGCCGACTGTCTGCGCCGCTTTCCGGGCCGCTTTGCCGCGATTGGCTTGGTTGATCCCAAGGCCCCGGACGCGCCCGACCGGCTGGAAAAGCTGGTGCGCGAGGACGGTTTTGGCGGCTTGCGCATTCACTCGTCGCGGCTCGACCATCCCTCGGAATGGGCCGCTTCCGACCAGGATCCGCTGTGGCGGCGGTCGGAGGAGTTGGGCACTTGTTTTATCGTCCACGGCCCGGCGGCCAACCTGCCCCACTTGGAGCCCATCATCGACCGCTTTCCCGGGGTGCCGGTGGTGTTGGACCACATCGGTGGGGCACCGACTGATGAGGAAGCGCCCTTTCCGCTGTTGAGCCACGTGCTCGATCTGGCGCGCTTTCCCAAGGTGTACGTGAAATTCACGCCGCAGGCGCACAAGTCCGAGTTGCCCTTTCCGCACGCGGATACATTTCCCGCCTTCCGCCGGATCTACGACGCCTTTGGGCCACAGCGGCTGATGTGGGGAACCAATTTCCCCGGCGTAATGAAAGGGGTGGGGTACGGACCGGCCTTGGAGATGTTCCGCGACCACGTCGATTTTCTCACCGACGACGACAAGGCGTGGCTCTTTTACCGCACGGCTTTGCAGGTGTGGAGCTTTGCAGGAGCGGAATAGGCACTAGCTAAAGATGGGCCCCAAGACAGGGATCGCATTCCCTACGACGCCTTTTATCCCGTCTCCAGATGCGGTCGCACTTCTCGCTCCAAGCGGTCAGATAGTTCGTCTGCGGCTACGTCTAGCGCATAATCCATCTGCAGGCCCAGCCAGAATTGGGGCGACATGTTGAAGTAACGCGCCAGCCGTAGCGCGGTATCAGCCGTAATGCCTCGTTTTCCCAAGACGATTTCGTTGATGCGTCGAGGCGGAACGCCGATGGCAAGCGCGAGGCGGTTTTGGCTGAGCTTCATCGGCTTGAGGAACTCTTCCAACAAGATTTCTCCTGGATGGACAGGAGCTAATTTCTGAGTACGCATAAGCCTTTTCCTAGTGATAATCTACGATCCCAACGTCATAAGCATCGCCATTTCGCCACGTAAAACAGATGCGCCACTGGTCATTGATTCGAATACTGTACTGGCCCACTCGATCGCCACGGAGTTTTGCGAGGCGATTGGCTGGTGGCACGCGAAGATCAGCTAGCGTAGTTGACCGATTGAGCATGCGGAGCTTGCGAAGGGCGATTTGTTGAATGTCGCTGGGCAGCTTTCGGGATCGAGTGCGTTGGAATACCCGTTCGGTTTCTCGATCTCTAAAGGACCGTATCATGTGTATTAAGTATATAACGCACAGCGTTAAACGACAACCATTCTACGGCACAAAGCCGGTCCGGTTGCAGGGCACTGAGGCGGCCATTGTGCTCCGATCCAATCGGTCAGATATTGGGCGAGTGATTGACCTACTTTGCAGGCTGGAGTATTATTAGACCGTCGCTGTGGTAATACCTAAGAGGAGCAATGAATACTATTTCGCTAAAGGTGCCCGATCTGCTCGCGGCTGAACTCGCTGAAATGGCGCAGCGGAGGGGCGTGAGCAAGTCGGCGTTGATTCGCGAGGCGCTGGAGGCGTACCTGCAAACGGACGGAGCTGAACCAGCCGGCTCTGCCCTCTCGCAGGTGGGCGATCTCAGGGGCATACTTTCCGGGCCTGAAGACCTGTCCGCGAATAAGGACTACCTGCGGAAATTCGGTCGTTGATCAAGGAAGTCATTCTCGACACCGGTCCGCTGGTCGCGCTGCTGAATCGCCGGGACCAGCATCATCGCTGGGCGAAGGACCAGTGGGCGCGTATAGCTCCGCCCCTGTTCACCTGCGAAGCGGTCATCGCGGAAGCCTGCTTCATCGTCCAGCCATTCGCCGGAGGGCAGGGGGCCGTGCTCGAGTTGGTCCGGCGCGGCGTTTTGGACCTATCGTTTTCTCTGGCCGAAGAAACAGCAGCTATCTCGCGGTTGCTAAAGAAATACCGGGACGTTCCCATGTCCCTTGCGGATGGCTGTATCGTTCGGATGGCTGAACGCCATGCGAAAGGGGTCGTCTTCACTTTGGATCGCGATTTTGCGATTTACCGCAAGAACGAGCGTCAACTCATTCCAACGTTGACTCTGGCCTCCTGAGCGCCTTCCTCCAAGACGCGCCCATGGAATGGTCGGCGCACCGAGTTCAAATCGACGTTCAAACACGCTTTTAAGAGGAGGAAACCGTATGAGGATGCGGATATTCGGGCTGGCGGCGGTTTTGCTGTTGGCGGTGCAAACGGGCCGCGCCGAAGACAAAAAGATCACCATCTGGTGGGCGCAATGGGATCCGGCCGCGGCGCTACAAGAGCTGGGCCACGAGTTCGCCCAAGAGACCGGGATTGCCGTCGAGGTGTACCAGATTCCCTGGCCAGCTTATCAGGATCAAGTCTTTCTCAATTTCGGCAACAAGCAGACCGATTTCGACATCGTCGTGGGCGACAGCCAGTGGATCGGCCGCGGCGCGACCAAGGGGCTGTATCTGGAGCTGACCGATTGGCTGCCCGACGCCGTTGACGTGGGCGCGATCCATCCGCGGGCCGCGCGCTATTTGTGCGAATACCCGCCGGGCAGCAGCCGGTTTTTCGCCGCGCCCTGCCAGACGGATGCCATTGGTTTCGTCTATCGCCGCGACTGGTTTACAGACCCGGCCGAGCAGGAGGCGTTTGCCGCCCGCTATGGCCGCCCGCTCGCCGCGCCCGATACGTGGGATGAGTTCCGCGACGTAGCCGAGTTTTTCCACCGCCCGGAGCAAAAGCGCTATGGCTGCTCGCTGCTGACGGGCCGGGGCTACGACTCCATCGTCATGGGGTTCCAGCCCTTTTTGTGGGCTTGGGGCGGCGCTTGGGGCGATTCGCAGAGCTACAAGGTGCAGGGCCACCTCAACACCGAAGGGGCTGTGGCGGGGCTGGAGTTTTTCAAGTCCCTGTTGCAATTCACGCCCGAAGGCGGCACCAATGCCGATTACTTCTTCAACTTAGAGGCTTTCTCCAACGGCTCTACGGCCATGGTTTTGGATTACTTTCCATTCTATCCGGGAATCGTCGCTAGCATGGGGGACCAAGTCGGCTTCTTTATGGTGCCGCGCCACGGAGACCAGCGCGTTATCTCGCTGGGCGGGCAGGGCTTTAGCATTTCGACCAAGACCACGCCAGAAAAGCAGGAATGGGCCAAGCAGTTTATCGCTTGGTTTTCCCAGACCGCCGTCCAGGAGAAGTGGATATCGTATCCCGGCTCGTTCACGGCTAATACCGAGTTGCTAGCGAGCGAGGAGTTTGCCGCAGCTGCGCCGTACAACGCGGTGTTCGCCGCGTCGCTGGATCACTTGCAGGACTTTTGGAACGTGCCAGTGTACAACGAACTGTTAGCCGCGGCTGTGCGCCACTTGGGCGCAGCCCTCGACGGCACGAGCGCGAGTGCCGATGCGCTCAACGCGCTGGCTGCTGAGCACGAGATGATTCTGATGGAAGCAGGCTTGCTAGAGATGGAATAGGAGGCGGCGTGAGGGGTAGTATGGGCCGGTGTCGCGATTGGACGCAGTATGCGTTCGTGGGGCCGGCCCTCCTTTTGCTCATCGGCATCAATGTCTTCCCACTGCTGTACAGCATCGCGCTCAGCTTCACCAATGTAGATCTGGTCGGCGGGGCGTGGAAGTTCGTGGGGGGATTCAACTACGCCGTGGCGTTCAAGTTCGCCAAGTACGGGGCCGCGCTGCGGACCACTGCGCTGTTTGTCTGCGTGGCCGTGACCGTGGAACTGGTCTTGGGCTTTGCCTTGGCGCTGGCGCTCAAAGATCGCTTCGGAGGCCGGGCGTTTGCGCTGACTGCGCTTTTGGTGCCGATGATGTTGCCGCCGGCCGTGATCGCGCTCTTTTGGAAGCTGGTGCTCAACGGGCACTACGGTATCCTCAATCAATGCCTCGGCGCGCTGGGGCTGGGCCAACCCCAGTGGATTACAGATCCCGACCTCAAGCTGCTGTCGATTTTGCTGGTTGACGTGTGGATGTGGACGCCGTTTATGATGCTAATCGCACTGGCGGCGCTCAATGCCATCCCCGGCTATTTGTACGAGGCTGCGGCCATTGACCGGGCCTCGCGGTGGAAGGTCTTCCGCCGGATTACCCTGCCTTTGTGCGCGCCGCTTTTGGGACTGGCCGTGTTGCTGCGGGCCACGGACGCGATCAAGCAGTTCGATTTGGTCATGGCCATCACCGGCCCCAACGACCCGGCGACGCAAACGGTGAGCGCGCTGCTCTATCAGGTGGTGTTCCGCGACGGCAAAGTGGGGTTGGGCGCGGCGTATTCGTACGTGGTGCTGGTGTTGGTACTCGCGCTGGCCAGTGTGTTTGTGCGCTACATGAGTTCAGTGCAGCGGCGCGAGGAGGCCGGGGTACAGTGAAAGCGCTGCGCATCGCCTTTGTCGGGGGCTACTTTTGCGCGGCCATGCTGCCGCTGATATGGCTCTTGCTGACCTCGTTTAAGACGCGAGACGACAGCATTGCCGTGCATCCGAAGTTCGTGCCTACTTGGGCCGAAGAGGTCGCGGTCGACGGGATCTACTTCCGCGCCAATCTCGACGGCTACCGCCAACTGGCCGCAGTGTACGCCGGCGGGGATCACGCCTTTTTCCACTACTTGGGCAACAGCTTGATCATTGGTCTGCTCAGCACTTTGTGCTCGGTGCTGATCGGCACCTGCGCGGCCTATGGCTTTAGCCGCTTTGCCATCCCCGGAGGACGCGACTGGCTGTTCTTCATCCTCTCGACGCGTTTTTTGCCGCCCCTCGCCGTGGTGGTACCGGTGTTGATGATGTATCGCGAATTCGATCTCCAGAACAGCCACATGGGCTTGGTGCTGCTGTACACGGCGTTCAATATGTCGCTGGCCGTGTGGCTGATGAAGGGCTTTATCGACGAAATACCCACGGCGTATGAAGAGGCCGCGCTGGTGGCTGGCTATACCCGCTTCCAAGCCTTCCGCTTGGTCGTCTTGCCGCGAGCCGTGCCTGGAATGGCGGTAACTGCGGTGTTCTGCTTGATCTCCGCGTGGAACGAGTACGGGTTTGCCATGACGCTCAACAACCAAAAGGCCGTTACAGTGCCGGTTTACTTTGCTGGTTTGCAGGGCAATGTGTCGGGTTTGCCGTGGGCGCAGATCAGCGCGGGGATGCTGATTTTTGTCGCGCCGATCATCGTCTTCACAGTCTTGGTACGCAAGCATCTGTTGCGCGGCGTCACTTTTGGGACGATCAAGCGATGAGCCGCTGGTTGGATCGTTGCGCGCGCGTGGGCATGGTCGCCGGAGTGGGATTGATGCTGCAACCGTTCTGGGGGACGGGGCTGAAGTATGGGTTTTTTGTCGCGGCCTTTAGCACGCTTTTGCACGTTGTGACTTCGCGGCGGCAGATGGACGAGCCATGAGTTTTCTCGAGTGCCGGGATTTGGTCAAGACCTTTGCCGACGGCACGGAAGCGGTACGCGGTATCGACTTACGCTGCGGCGAGGGTGAGTTCGCCGTGCTGTTGGGGCCTTCTGGGTGCGGCAAGACGACTACGCTGCGGATGGTCGCTGGCCTCGAAAAGCCCACGGCTGGGCAGATCGTGCTGGCCGGCGCGGACATCACTGACCATTCGCCCGCCGAGCGGGACGTGGGGTTCGCGTTTCAGTTTTACGCGCTCTATCCGCACCTGAAGGTCGAGGACAACATCGGCTTTCCGCTGGAGAGCATGGGGTTGAATCGGCGGGAGCGACGGCAGCGGGTAGCCGACATTGTCGAGCGGTTGGGACTGGGCGCGTTAGTCGGGCGCTATCCTCGGCAGCTATCGGGCGGCGATCAGCAGCGGGTGGCTTTGGCACGGGCCATGGTGCGACGGCCGCAGATTTACCTGATGGACGAGCCGTTGGGCACGCTCGATGCGGGGTTGCGGCTGGAGATGCGGGAGATGATTCGCGCCCAGCAGCTCGACGCGGGGATTGCCACCTTGTATGTGACCCACGACCAAGAGGAGGCTATGAGCTTGGCCGATCAAGTGGTGGTCATGGACGAGGGCCGGATCCGCCAGAGTGGAGACGCGGCCTTGGTGTACGACCAGCCGGCCGATCTGTTTGTGGCGCATTTTATCGGCAGTCCCAGTATGAACTTCATCACTGGGGAAATCCGCGAGGACTGCTTTGTTGCACCTGGGTTGGTCTGGCCGTTAGCTGAGCGGTTGCGATCGGGGCCGGCGACGCTGGGGGTGCGGCCTGAGTTTGTGTGGCCGGACGCTAAAGGTCGGTTGCAAGCCGAGGTGGTGCGCGATGAGTACCAAGGGGCGTGTCGCTATATTCACCTACAGGCCGAGTGTGGTCGGTTGGTTATGCGGGTGGCGGGTCGGGAGCGGGAGGCCGTGGGAGCGGCCTTGGGCTTGGACTTTGCCCGGGTGTTGTTGTTCGATCCGGTAAGTGGTAAGCGGCTCTAAGAAGTTCATAAAAGACTATATATAGTCCTTTTTATAATTTAGACCATATATAGTCTCCTATCTTAAATAAAAATACCCCAAAATAAGAACTCCGTATTGTAATATTTTATTGACACTTTTTCACGGGAATTATATACTTTAGTGCCCATAATTAGATAGGCTGAGCAAGTTAGGGCTACCAACAACGGAAGATCCTCATTAGACGACGCTTATACCGAACTCACCCTAAGGGAACTTCCCATGCTACGCTTCGTCCTATTTTTCATCCTATGCTGTGTCCTCTCCTGTTCAAAAGAGCAGCCGCCGACTGCACCCGCTGGCAAGGCCACGGACGACGACTGTGCCCTTTGTGACTTTTTCGATAGCTTCGGAGATCAATCGGAAGGAGATACCTCATCCGACAGTTCTGCGGCTTCATCTGACTCAGACTCCTCTGCGTCTGATGTGGTTTTTATCCCAGATACAGCTCTAAGAACATACATAGAGAAAGTGCTAAAGAAGAGTCCTGGGGAGACGATCACGCAAGCAGAGATGAATACGATAGACTTCCTACTGGGTGGAGATAATTTAGGGATTAAGGACATCAGAGGTTTAGAAGCAGCGAAGAATCTGCGACAGTTATCTCTTTCTGACAATAAGATTTCGGATTTGACGCCATTGGCGAACCTAACCCAACTACGATATTTACCTCTGCGCGATAATGAGATTTCGGATTTGACGCCGTTGGCCAACCTAACCCAACTGCAAGTCTTATCTCTTGATCGCAATCAAAAGATTTCAGATTTGACACCGTTGGCCAACTTAGAAGAGTTGAAAGAGTTATCTTTTGCGGAGAATCGGGTTTCTGATCTCACACCTTTAGCGAACTTAACCAAGCTGAAAAACATGCACCTTGCTCACAATCGGATTTCAGATTTGACACCGTTGGCGAACCTAGGTGAGTTGAAAGATTTATATATTGGTTTCAATGCGATTTCGGATTTGACACCGTTGGCGAACCTAACCCAACTGCAATACTTATCTCTTCCTGATAATCAGATTTCGGATTTGACACCGTTGGCGAACCTAACCCAACTGAACTACTTATTTCTTTTTATCAATGCGATTTCGGATTTGACGCCGTTGGCCAATCTAGACAAGCTGATCCGATTGAATCTTCGTTCCAATCGGATTTCGGATTTGACGCCGTTGGCTAACCTAGACCAGTTGAGAAAATTATATCTTCGTTCCAATCGGATTTCAGATTTGACACCGTTGGCCAACCTAACCCTACTGAACTACTTATCTCTTGATGATAATCAGATTTCGGATTTGACACCGTTGGCCGACTTAACTCGGCTGCGAGAGTTAGATGTTTCTGGCAATCAGGTTTCTGACTTATCGCCATTGATAGGATTAGCGTCGCCCCCCTTGGGAATACGAGTACTAAAGACTTGGAACAATCCTTTAAGTGAAGCCTCTATCAATGAACATATCCCAACGCTTCAAAGTCGTGGTGTCGATGTATCTTTTTCGTCTTCCACGGATACGGGGAGTCCCTTCAGTATTGATTTGGTCTTTCTCGGCGATTCCACAGTGGAGGAACAAGAGATATTGCGCCATGCTGCGAAGCGCTGGGAAGCGGCGATACAGACTGAGCTTCCCAATTACACGTTTCCTGATACATGGTTTGGAACATGTGGCGAGCACTCGATTGAAATACCTGCTGGTGAACAGATAGACGACCTGCGAATCTATGTGACGAGGTTTCCCAGCAAAGACGCCTGGCGGCGGCCAGCGGGCACTGGAGCCCCCCGTCTATTGCGCTCGAGTTCTTTGCCGATTATTGGTTGTGTCCAATATAATACTCTATTTATTGTGTCTGATCCCCGAGCCCGTCATCCTCTATGGGGTGTAGGGTTCCATGAAATAGGACACGTTTTGGGAATCGGTACTATCTGGGATGATAGCGGAATGCTTCGCGATCTAAACGCCGATACTCACTTTGCTGGTCCGCAAGCTATCGCGGCTTTTGATCAAGCTGGGGGCACTGATTATCAAGGCGCAAAAGTCCCAACAGAGCAGGATGGTGCACATTGGCGCAGTAGCGTCTTATCTGGTGAGATTATGGTACCAAGTTTTAGTAGTGTTGATGCTCTTTCAGCCATAACGCTGCAAGCGCTGAGCGATCTGGGCTACTCGGTCGATCTTTCAGAAGCCGATCCCTACGTGCTACCCTCCTCAACAGCTGCGAAACCCGTCGCCGACGAGTTGCCCTTCTGCTCGCTTGAGGGGCAGCCTGTGCCGGTCTATGCGGACGATTGATTCAACAGAAGCGGGCGCGGAGGATGCTGCCGACCTACGCGCCTGCTTCTTTACTGCTTCTCCATCGGCGCGTTGACCGCACGACCAACGGCTAGGCGCGGCCGATAGCTTGCGCTTGGCCCAATTCTTTCCCAACATACGCTTCTCATCGAAATCAAAGACCGTTCCGCCGCTTCAGTTAAGCGGCTTTTTGCGCGCGGTCGATGTTTTCCAACGAAGCGAACGCATTCTAAGATGTCCTGGTTGCAGCTAAAAGGAGTGACGAGGCGCTTTGGCAAGGCCGAGGTTCTGTGTGGCATCGACCTGTCGCTGGGAGCCGACGAGATGCTGGTGGTGCTGGGGCCGACCGGCGCGGGCAAGACCACGCTGCTGCGGGTCGTCGCCGGGTTAGACTCGCCCGACGCGGGTCAGGTCGAGATGGACGGCGAAGAGGTGACGCACTGGCCACCGGCCGAGCGCGACATTGCGTTGGTCTTCCAACACTTCG
The DNA here is from genome assembly GCA_965116455.1 of Candidatus Latescibacterota bacterium. GTDB lineage: Bacteria > Latescibacterota > UBA2968 > UBA8231 > UBA8231. The sequence goes on from OZ220690.1 coordinate 1,077,629, forward strand.
CTCTGTATCCCGACTGGAGCGTGCGGCGCAACTTGGAATTTCCGCTCAAGGCACCGCGCCAGCAGCTCACAAGCGGCGAGATTGACCAGCGCGTCGGTTGGGCCGCCGAGCTGCTGAAGATCGAGCGGCTGCTCGACCGGCCGGCGGCCCGTCTGTCGGGTGGGGAGATGCAGCGGGTGGCCATTGGGCAGGCGATTGTGCGGCGGCCGCGACTGTTTCTTTTTGACGAGCCGTTGACTAATTTGGACGCCAAGCTGCGGGAGTCCCTCCGCCTAGAGCTGGCCCTGTTGCGGCAGGAGTTGGGTATCCCGGCAATCTACGTGACTCACGACCAAGCCGAGGCCCTGTCCATGGGCGATTCCATTGCCGTGCTGGCCGAGGGACGGATTTTGCAGCAGGGCAGTCCGGAGGTTATTTATCGCCAGCCGGTCTCGCCGGTAGTGGCGCGTCAATTGGGGCAACCCGCGATCAACATCCTCAGCGTCCAGCGGCGCGGAGATGCGTGGATTGGTCCGAACGAAGCCGAGCGAATGCCGGCGCTGAATGGGGCAGGCGAGATGCTGCTCGGCGTCCGGCCGGAGGACATCGCGCCCGCAGGAGGGCATGTGCCGGGCGTGGTGCGCGTTGTTGAGGACGCTGGGGCCGCGTGGATTTTATGGGTGGATTGGGCCGGGGCGTCCATCCACATCATTGCGTCTAAGGAACGGCGTTTTGCCCCGGGAGAGACCGTGTATCCGCGCATTGATGCGGAGCGGGCGCTGCTCTGGCCACATTAACAGGAGAGAATATGTACTTGCGGAATTTATCGATGTGGAGCGCACTGGGCATTGCGGCGCTCGTCGCCTGTGGAGAGCAGGAGCCGAGCGCCCAAAAGGAGGCATTGCCACTGGCTCAGGTGGGCGAGGAATTGATCACGGATCGGGACATACGCTACCTGATCGACAATGTGGCCGAGTGGGCCAAAAGCGAGCAGGAGGGCAGCGCAAAGGTCCGTGAATACTTGCAGTCGCTGATCGATCGGACGCTCATTCTCCGAGAAGTGCGCGCCGGCAAATTAGACCGGAGTCCGGCGTTTGTCAGCGAAGTGGCGACGGCCTTGCGGCGGCGGCTGATACGAGAGATCGAGCAGCGCGCTGTCGATAACCAGGTTGTCATTACCGAGGAGGAAATGCGGCGCGTGTTTGCCGAGCAGCACTGGGAGCGTTGGATCAAAATCGCCCATATCGTCGTACCCACTCAGGAGCGCGCCGAGGAGGCGATGGCGGCTCTGCGGGCCGGTACACCCTTTGAGGAAGTAGCGCGCGAATTTTCGACCCATTCGCGCACGGCCTCGCTCGGGGGCGTGAAACCCATGTATTACAGCCGCTTCCACGCCGTTCCGCTGGTGCGCGATGTACTCTTTAGCCTCAAAGTGGGGGAAATATCAGAGCCTATAGCCGTCCCCCAAGGCTACGAAATTTTCAAGGTCCTAAGTGAGTTACAAGGAACTTATGAGCAAACTAGGAAATTTCTCTTTGAAACGCTGTCCGAGGAGCGATTGGATGCTCGCAAAAAGGCGTATGCGGATTCGCTGGCCGAGCAGTTCCAATTGACTCCAGATCCGCACGGTTTGGGCGTCCTGATGGAAATATTGCGCAGTGGTGGGGAAGATCCGGAGACCGGCAAAAAGACGTTTCAGATTCCAGAAGGTGCGGCCGAGACGCCCCTCTTCAGGTATGAGGGGGGACAGATTGCGCTCGGGGAAGCCATCTTGCAATCCCCGTTCATTCGCCAAGGCAGAGATGTATCCGACAGTGCGAGAGTGGACCATTTTCTGCAACGCGACGTAGTCATACCGCAGCTCATGTGGATGGAAGCGGACAAACTGGAGCTCGACCGCGAATTCGAAGAATGGGTCAAGCGCAAGGAAGAAGAAGTGCTGATTGTGACCATGCGCCAGATCGCCACTTCTACCGACGAAGAGATAAGCGAACAAGAGGTACTCGATTATTACGAAGAAACCAAGGACCAGTACCGGACCGCCTCGGAGGTGAACGTGGTAGAGATCCAGTTGGCCAGCGAGGCCGAGGCTGAGACGCTGCTTGCCGAGATTCGCGTCCTCTTCCGGCGGGCCTCTCCTTTGATCGACCTGCTCACGAGGATGAAAGAAAAGCAGCAGGCCGGGCGGGACCTGACCGAGGAAGTGCAGGCACTGCGGGAGATGGACGACGATCGCGAGGTTTTGCAATGGCTCCGCCAGCGGTTGGACGAGCGGGGCGGAGTGGAGACGATCTTGGAGGAAATGGCTACGGCACCGAGTCCAAACGAGTTGGCCGAAGAGTACATCATGCGGCAACTGGCTGCCACCCGCAGCCTGCGGCCGGGCGCTAGCGAAACAGAGGGCCACTACCATCTCTACTGGTACGAGACGGCGCGCTTTGGGGATTTGGTCACCGCGGCCTTTGAGGGGGAGATCGGTTCGCTCATCGGGCCCATACAGATTGGGCCTTCCTATTCTATTGCCAAAATTATCAGTCGGCGGGAATCAAAAGCGCGTCCCTACAAAGAACGCGAGAGGCAGATACGAGCTAACATCCGCAAGGAGAGAGAAAGAGAATTGTTTGGGAACTGGTTGAAAGACCTGCGCGCCTCGTACGAAGATGAAGTGCGCTATTTCGACGATAACATCGAAAAGTTGGGTCGGGAATTGACCGCAGAGGGACGCGGCTAGGCTGGTGGGGGAATAGATACAACTCGACCCGATGGTCCTATCGGTTTAATCATTAGAAAATGGATCGAATCGAGATTGGCGGTAAGCTGCTGTTGGTAGTTGCTAGTTTGGCCGTTACTTCGCTCGTCATTGAAGTCTCTTTTTGGCTCTTGGCTCGGTCTGAGCGGATCTATCCCGTGGTCTATTACCGGACGGACGATCCAAATCTCGATCTGTGGTGCTACGATGAACACTTTGCGGGCACTGCCGACTGGGATCTGCGGCGGGCACATCCGTACGGGAAGTTGACCTATCTGGGCAACGCCAACAATGATTCCACCCTCGCCAATCTAGCGCCGCTCAAAGTGCCCAATGCCATTGAGATGCGCCGCAACGAAGAGCAGTTGCGCGAGCGGCCGATGGCCGAGTTCGACGCGCAAAATGCCAAAATCGTTCTAGTAATCGGCGACTCCTTTGGCTTTGGGCAGGGGGTCCGAGTCGCGGAGCGCTTTGCGAATGTTTTGGAGATCCGATTGAATCGGGAGCGTCCAGCGGAGCGCTATCAGTTCTTCAATGCCTGTGTGCCGGGTATGAATATCAAGCAGATCGCCAAGACTATGGAGCGCTATATCGAGTACTTTGCTCGGGTCGAACGCGTTGTGTATTCGTTTACCTTAAACGATCCATTTAGGAGCGGGCGTCTGCTGGAGATGGAAAGGGAATTGGCCGATTTTATGCACTTGCGATCCAATGCGAGGTTAGCCCGATTTCTGGCGGGGAGGAATAGCTATACGCTGCGTTGGTTTGCCGCGCGCTTGGAGAGGAAGCAGATCTCCCGAGATACCGTTGAGTGGTACCGACAACTATACAAAGATAACCTAGGCTGGACCCTGACCCGGAAGTTGCTCAGCAAAATGAGGAAATCCTGCGTCGATAAGGGTATTAAATTCTCTTTGGTCGTCTTCCCCGTGTTCTACCAACTCAAAGCCTATCCCCTAACAGAGGTGCACGAAACGCTTGGGGCACTTGCCCAGCAGGAGGGGATACACTACGTTGATCTCCTCGCTCAATTTGCCGGCAAGGACGAATGGGATTACTGGGTCCACCCGACGGATTTCCATCCCAATAGTCGAGCTCACAGAGAAGCAGGGGATTTCCTGTACGACGCGATTCCTTGGTAAGCCAATGTGAAATTGGATGCGGACGGGCCGCTCAGGCGGGAGCACGGGAAAAAAGACTTGATTTTAATCAGTCGGATTTTGTATTCTAACTCCATATCTTTACATCACGTCGAATACACCGGTGGACTGGAATATTTCCGGTATAGTTGTGATAAGACTTTAAAAATTAATATCTTGTGACAGAAAGGAGGTGTCCCTTTTTCGTCGGAGTAAATCGGAGTAGATCAGTTTAGTACCTGGGCCTAAGCCCAGACGTTTCGCATTGACCTCAACCTTGGAGTTTAAAACCATGAAGAAAGTTGCCCTTATTGCTGGAGCTATTTTAGTCTCCACTACTTGCTGGGCTCATTTGCCCGAAGGGGTGGTGAGGCCGGCTGTTCACTTTCCCACCGGACACCTTCCCATCATCGACAGTGATCTGTCCGATTGGGACGTGGTTACCGATCCCTATTTGATCACCCACGAGGATTTGACCGAGACGGTGACCGGACTGGGCACTCAGCGCGATGCCGCGGATCTGGCCTTGCGGGCCTTCGTCGGTTGGAGCCCGGAGACCAACAAAGTCTACATCATGGAAGACCGCTGGGATGACGCCGTCTGGGTGGGCGATAACAGTTGGGAAAACGCCAAAGGCAGTGGCTGTACCGGCAATGCCCGCGATTTCCTGGAGATCCAGATCGACGGCGACCACAGCGGCGGTCAGTTCAACTCCTGGAGGGACGAATCCCTGACCCAGGAAGAAAAAGACATTCTGCACGGCCAGCAGGCCCAGGGCTACGGTCTGCGCCCGAACGGACGCTACGCTTGGCACAAGACCTACGAGCACGCCTTGCCACCGTTTGGCGACGCAGCCTTCTCTTGCACCAACGGTCCAGGGGAGCCCGGCAACTTCTATGCCGAGTATGCATATACCCCGTGGAACGATCTGCGCTGGACCGACGTGCCGAACAGCGTCCAACATATTCTCACAGAAGGTGAGATCTTTGGATTCAACTTCACGGTCCTGGATTCGGACACCGGTGGCGGATACGATGGTTACTGGACCCTGAGTGGCGACACCAATAGCTGTCACCACGCCGATTTCCTCAGCGACTTTTTTCTCAGTCCGGTTGATCCCGACATCGACTGGGCCTCGCAAGTCCGAGCGGGCACAGCGGTGGAGGAAAAGACCTGGGGCCATATAAAGGCCACCTTTGCCGAGTAGTTGCACTGCGCAGTAGAGGTTTGGCTGCACATGATCGCCATGCCGCCATGCCGAGAGTTTCTTCTGGCATGGCGGCATTTTTGTATACGTGGTAGCATGGCACCGAAAGGGGCAGGAGTTGCAGATGAGGAGAGATTATTCAATCTCGCGGGTTTACCGGCCCCTGCTAGTGCCGCTCTGGTTGGCGCTGGCGGCGGCAGCGCAGGCTGCAGATATCCGAGTGGTCGGCGGCAGTGCCGGCGGGGAGAGCTGGGAGGAGCGTGCCGCGGCCGCGCCGATCATTGATTTTTCCAGCCGTCCCGGGTGGATCCTGCCCAGCTTTATCGATACTACCACCAACATCGCCTTGGGGACTTTAGCGCGCGGTGGCAGAGTGGTCTCGCCAAATGCCCAGGCCGTCTTGCGGGGAGACAAGGAGACGCTGGCGGCAAATCTAGAGAGTATGGTGGACGGAGATCCTCAGACGGCTTTTGAAGTCAAGAACATAACGGCTTCGGGCATTCTCGTGATCTTTGACCTAGGCGCTCGGTTCGGGGTGAATCGCATCCGCTTTTTCCCGCGCACCTCTTTTCCGGATGACTTCATGAGGGGCTATGCGCTCTTCATCAACGACGGTATTTTCGGGGCTGAATTCGTAGCCGAGTCCGTCGATGGGCTGCCGAGTAAAAACCTCTTCGCCCAGATAGATCAGCAGACCGGCAATAGCCAGGATACTGTAAACGTGCAGTTTCCCTTGCGCTATGTGCGCTATCTCCTGTTACAGGCCACGGACAGATCCAATTGGGAAATTGACGAGATTGAAGTCTTCGGTCGGGGTTTTGTCCCCGAGGCCGACTATTTGTCCCAAGTCTTCGACTTCAATCAACCCACGCTCTGGGGCCAACTGCACTGGGCGGCCGAGGCCGTGGGACATCCCGAAAAGTCCCGGTTTTTCATCCGCACCCGCAGCGGCACCAGTCCGTCTCCTACAGATGAGCCGGAAGCCTGGAGCCCTTGGTCCGCTCCCTACCTGAGCGGAAATACCCCGATTCTTTCGCCAGCACCGAGGCAATACTTCCAGTTCCGCTTGGACTTTGAAAGCGATGGGCTGGAGGACGGTACCGCAGTGGATTCGCTGGCTTTTGAATTCTCCGATCCAGTAGCGGAGTCCATCGTCGGGGAAATATGGCCCCAGGATGTGCCGGTTGGGGTGGATACGGTCTTTACTTATGCCGTCCAAGTGGTCGGTAGCCGAGGTTTCGACCGCTTGGAGATCGATAGCTCTGTTCCGGTGCACACGGTTCGGTCGCTGCACCTCGACGACTTGGAGGTGGAGGATTTCGTCGCGGAGTCCCACGAGAGCGGCTTGAGGGTGACCTTTCCCCACCAGAGCGGCAACCACGACCTGCGAGTGGTTTTCGACGCCGCGATTTTGCGCTACGAGACGGTTTTTAGCGGGCGCCTGCGCGACAGCCAGTCGGATGGCTTGCCCCAGGAAATTGAAGAAGGAGACGCAGCGGGATCTATGCTCGGCGACGATCTGAGCGTGCGGGTGCCGCTGAATCAGGACCCCGTCGTCCACCGGGTGATTGTGACACCCAACCCTTTTACGCCCAATGGAGACGGGATCAACGATCAGACGACCATTAGCTACGATCTACTGCACTTGATAAACGACGTTCCGGTTTCTTTGCAGGTCTACGACCTAGCCGGAAGACAAGTGGCGGAATTGCCGGTGGGAAAAAACCAGAGTGGGCGTCATCTGGTGCACTGGAACGGCCAGAATGACCAAGGTCGGTATCTGCCGCCGGGACTTTACGTCTTGCAGGTGAAAGTGGCCACAGACAGCGGCACGGTGAGCCGCAGCAGTACTGTCGCAGTCGTCTATTAGCATAGCATCAACAGGGGGGCCATATGACCAGATGGAGTGCGCGTGCGGGCCGACAGCTTTTTCTTCCAACTACGGGTATCGCACTACTACTGAGTATTGCAGCAGTACCCGACGGAGCCGTAGCCCAAGGAATCGATTATGGCCACAGATTGGGCCTGCAGCGCGGCGGCGAGGTGTCGTACGAACCAGTGGGTTCGGGCGTGCTCTTTGACGCCTTGGACCCGGCCGTGCGGCGCTGGTACGTGCCGCAGGAACTCTTCCTACTCTATCGCTGGAGACAATGGGAGTACACTAATTATGCCCGGGACCACTACCAGCGTTATTTGAGTCCCGATATAGAGGGGGATTATTTCTACGACCTGTATGGGTCTTTCATCACCAAAGGATGGCTCATCTACGATTGGCGTCAGCAGCAGCCGCAGCAGTTCGGCAGCGCCATTTTCAAAGATCCGCGGTTTGGGTCGTGGTTCAACCGGCTGGTCATCTCCTCGGACCGCAGCGGCCAGTACCACACGGCCCTGACTATTGGCGAACAGATTCGCACTACGCTGACGCCCATGACTTTTTCCAAGCCGGCTTTCGATGGGGTGCAAGTAGATCTCCAGTCCGACAAGTACGCGGCAACGGTGTTGATGTCGCGCATCAACTCGCCGGGTAGAGCAAGCACTATAACGGTGGAAGGGACTAATAGCACCAATCTCCTCGGCTTTAGGGGAACGAGTCAGATCGGTGATTTTGTCAAGGTGGGTGCCACGTATGTCAACGCCCATCATTCCCAGACCCTGCTAGAGAGCCTCGAGGGCGACCCCATAAGCGGCTCCCTGACCGTGGGGCAGAACCTCGAACCCATCAGCCAGATCTTCGTCCGTCTGAGCGATGATTCACCCACGGATCGCGAAGGGGGGGCCGCGCTGTTTTCCCACGATATTATCATCGAGGCCGAGACCGAGGTTGTGGTTGTAACAGATGACGGTGAAGAGAAGATCGAAATCCGCAAAGAGACGGTGCGCGGCAGCGAGATCGGCTTCAGTGCCCTCATCAACGGGGGATTTCGCCGGCGGGGTTTTCTCGCCGCCGACGGCAGCGAGCAGATCGTGCTGACCTATGATTTCACCAGCGAGAACCGCTCGTACAACGGCCCGGATCTCTCCACCATCCGCAAGGTCACCATCGAATTGGCCGTAGCCAACGATTACCGCATTGAGATGGGGTCGGATCGCCAGACCAATCTGCCCGAGCGCCAGCCGGTCTTCCTGACTCAGGCGCGAGCCGCGGGCAATGTAAAAGACGGCTCGAATCTGCAATTGGTGCGCTTTGATTACGGCTTGCCCACGGGCAACGATATCTTTGGCGGCACTATCGAAGTAAACGATCTGCTGGGCTTTGACCTCTACGCCGAGTTTGATCGCAGCCGGCGCTTCCGCAAATACCCCAATCGCAAATTCACCGAACACCTCATGGACTCCGACGAGGCTAGTGCCTGGATGATCAATCTGGCGCGGCGGGGCTATGCCTTCTTCCTTTTTGGCGAAATCTACAGCATGGATTACGACTACGGCACTACCGGCTTGCTCACGGAAGCGAACGGGGACATCGACTATACCAACGAACGCCGGTTTTTCTACGAATTCGTCGAGGACAACGACGATCAGGATCGCACGCCCGACTGGCAGCGCTCCAACCAAGCAGGACCAGACCGGGAAATTTTCCCGGGTTGGGACGAGAACAACGATTTCATCTCCGATTTCAACCAGAACGACACCGACTTCCGGCCGAATTACATTCCCGATTACGAAGAACCTTTCTTGCGCTACAGCGTCGATCGCCCCGAGTTCCTCTTCGGAGTGGACATGAACAACAATTTCTGGATCGATCGCTTTGAAAACGACGAAGAGCCCGATTTCCCCTACGACCGCGACCGCCGCGGAGGCAATATCTATGTCGGCGCTCACATCATGCCTGGGATGCGGGTGACGGTTGGCCGCAAGCAGGAGCGCACACTGGCCAGCGATCGGGAAGAAAACAGCAGCTACGGGATGTTCACTTGGGATCGGGATATAGCCGGATTGGGCCGGCTGCGGGTCTTCGACATGGTCAAGCTGGTCGAGGACACCATCCCGGACGATGTCGTCCAGTGGGTACAGCCGGCGGGTACCGAGGCGAATCTGCAGCGGGTTCCAGATCTGCTGGCCGCTCCCAATACGTGGATAAATTCCGCCTATCTCGGTTTTGACTACACCGGGAGCGCCAAGCTGAAACTGGTCAACAAAGTGAAATACGACGTCTGGCATCAGCGAGAGGAACAGGCGGACTTTCGCGACAAGTACCAGTTTTTCGGCCTTATCAACAAGGCAGAGTACCGGCAACAGTTGGGACGCTTTCGGCTCTTTCCCAAGATCAAAAACGAGCTGCGTTTTGAAACGCCCTTGCTGAGCAACGAGCCGGTGCGCAAAGAGGACACCCTGATCCTTTTCCTCATTGGCCAGACTCCGATACTGACCGGCTCGGAAGTACAGGTGGGCGTCGAGTACACCCTATTCAACCAATTCGAAGAAGATGCGAAAGCTCTAGGTCTGCAGGAAGATTTTCAGGAGTTGGTGCTGGCGCTCCAGTACTCCAATACAGGCGCTTATCTGGGATATGCTTTGACCACCCAGTTGGGCGTAAGAATCAACCGCATAGACGAAAAGGGACAAAATCCCTCTACGGGCATATCGCAGTTCATTACTGTAATCGCAGGACTCGATTAACGCGCGCCAGTGCGCGGCCCTCGAACGGGGTACACCCGGAGGTAGCGGCATGAAAAGAACGATGCCGATTTCACTGCTTATAGCCGCTTTGGCTCTAGCCATGCTGTCGGGGCGATCCGGTGCCTTGGAGATTTTCCGCATTGGCGGCGAAAATTTGCCGCCACCGCCGGAGGCGTCGGATCCCTCGGTCACTTTCACCCCAGTGCCGTGGAGTGATTTTCTGGAGAAGGACGGTTTTGACGACGAGGCATTTGCCGAGGAGGACATTCTGCGGCCCCTCTTTCTGACCCCAGAGGACAATATTGCCCTGACTAGTTTGACGCGCGGTGGCGGCCCCTTTTCGCGCGGGTGCGGAGGGTACCAATTTCTCCTCGACGGTTGCCATGCTACGCGGATGGTCGATGGGGATCTCAGTACCTTTTACCTAAAGCAGCCCTACGGCTATGTATTTCAGTCCGGGGACCGCTCGAGTTGGCTCATCTTCGATTTGGGGGGGGCCTTCTCCGTAAACCGGGTTCGGCTCATCAGTACGCAGGGCACCTCCCTTTATCCAGACAAGCTCCTAATCACTACTAGCACGATTCCCCAGATTGTAGAGCGGGGCTCATACGGCGGCGTGGATCCCGGCAGGGCGGTTTTTTCCATAGTAGAAAATACCCAAGACACCGTAGAAGCGGTCTTTCCCACTATGCGGGCCACGGAGGTGGGCTTGCAGATCACCGTGACGACCAGTAGAAATATGGAAATAGCCGAGGTGGAGATCTATGGAGAGGGTTTTGTCAATAGGGCCTCCTATGTCAGCAAGATGTTCGACTTGGAGGAACCGGCCATTTTAGGCGAGATGCGCTGGCAGGGCCGGAAAGACCCAGGAGTCAGAATCGATATCCATTCGCGCTCCGGCAAGACATTGGACCCCAATGTCTACTGGCGCAATACCGGACGGGGGGACGAGCTTTCCCGCTTTGACGAGAATGGGAAGCTGCTGGATGCCAAGGGCTATGCCGGCTTGAAAACCGGCGAGGCTGCGGAAATTACCTACGATATCGAGAACTGGAGCTTCTGGTCGCCTCCTTATGAATTCGCCGACAGCCTCGGCACTTCCGTGATCTCGCCAAGCCCCAATAACGTCTTCCAATTCCGCGTCGATTTCCAGCCCGATGCCCTGCAGGGTGGGGAGGTGGATTTCGTCGAGTTTTCGGTCACCAAGCCCCCTTTGGCCCAGAATGTAGTAGGAGAGGTCTATCCCCCCGAAGTGCCTTTGGGAGAGGTCTCGCAATTCGCGTACACGATCTCGCCCACCATGACGCCGGACCACGCTGGTTTCGATCAGATTGAAATAGCCACCCCCTTTGGCTTTGCCGGTGTCGATTCGGTGCGGGCCACGGGTCTAGTGGATTGGTCTGTCCAGGTCGAGAGCCCGGATTCGACCCTCTTCTCCGTGAAACTTTCGCCGCGCCGAGAAGCGGGCGATCTAGGTGGGCCAGTCGAGGTGTACTTTCGCGCCCCCGTGTTGCGCTACGGCACCCCATTCGACGGCTGGGTTCGGGATTCCGAGCGTCCCTTGGAATTGGCACAGCGGATCAACCCGGGCAATGCCGCGCCCGAATTCGTGAGCGAAACCCTCTCGGTGCGCACTTCGCTGAGCCCGCGTCTGCTGGCAGACCTACTGGTTGAGCCTAGGGTCTTCAGCCCCAATGGGGATGGAGTGAACGATATTTCCAGATTCTCTTTGAATCTGCTACAGGTAACGGAAAATGTGCCCTTGAGACTGGAAATTTTCGACCTGTCCGGTCGGCTGTTGCGCCAGCAGGAAGGGCTGCACGAGAGCGGTCGATTCAACTTTGCGTGGAACGGCAGAGACGATCAGCAAGAACTGGTGGCACCCGGCCTCTATATGTACCGCATCGTCGTGAAGGCCAAAAACGGGGACGATCAGCAAACTGGAACCATTGCAGTGGTTTACTAGGCCGCAAGGGGGTAGAGCAAATCTTATGAACAGCATGCGAACCATTCTTTATACCTTGTTGCTCCCCGTTGTGGCATGGGCCCAAGGCTATCGCCTTGAGCCGAACCAGTTGATCATCAGCGAGAGCGATTGGCCGGGGTGGAATTTCCCCGCCGGCAGTGTGGATTTTAGCGACGAAGGGGTTCGGCCCCATTTTGTGCGGCGGCAGATCAATGCCGCGCTGAATGCGGGGGCCTTCAGCCGCGAGGATGTGACCGGGGGCATCCGACGGGCGGGAACCAATTTCGATGGGGCCGCGCAAATCATGGACGGGCTGGAAGAAACCTACTGGGAGCCGGAGCTAGACGCACCGCTGCGCGACTGGTGGGTTGAGGTGGATCTGGGTCGAGTGGTATGGGCCGAGAAAGTGGTGGTGAAATTTGTCGCCGAAGGGGTCGGCGATCCGTTTTTGCAGTTCAAGGTGCTCACCTCCAATGGTGATGAGGCCTTCCAGGGCAGTCAGAGCCTCGACTATCGAGTGGCTGGTCGCAGCGAGGGATTGAACAAGACGCAGCGGGTTTTCGAGTATGCGCTGCGTCCTGCTAAGTTGGCGGATCCGGGATTGCGCGGGGATTTAGTCCAGTATGTTCAGATCGTGGCTACGGCCAGTGATGGTCGTCGTGGTGCGGAGGTGAGTGCGTCGGGTTGGGAGGGTTTGCCGTCGTCGGATCGGGGGGATGTGCTTTATTTTCGCCGGGAGTCGTCGGGGTTGGAGCGGGAGGTATCTCAGGCGGAGTATGCGGCGATTCGCGAGGATCGTTTTAAGGGCCCGGTCCGCTATTATCGTTCGGAGCGTCCTCGGTTGGCGGAGGTTGAAGTATGGACGGTTGGGGAGAATATTAGTCTGGGCTGGAAGGAGCGTGGAGGGTCGATCGAGGCATTTGGGGGCGTGGGCGGACAATCCAATATAATCGACGGCGATTACACCACTGCTTGGAATGCAGAAGTGTCGTTTTCCGGCGTAGGCGGAGCGCAAGTCAAGAACCGGGACCGAAACCTACTGTTCGACTTGGGCACCTGGTACTGGGTCGACCGCACCTTCATTGTTTATGGCAATAACATCTTTCCCAATTATATACTCAGTCTTTCGGATGGCAGTCTGGCACCCGATGGCAGCCGGGTCTTTACCTCCGTGGTTGCGCGCGGCAGAGACGATGTCACGCTTGGCCGCGAGGCCCAAGCGCCCACAGGATCGCTGCCGACGGATACGGTCATGCAGGCCAATGCCTTCCCCCCGATAAAGGGGCGCTATTTCAAGTTCGACTATCGCCTGATCAACGTCGGGCGGGTAGCGTGGGGAGCCGATATAAGGCAACTGCTGCTCTACGGCTTTGGTTTTCTTCCGCAGGTCACCCTGCAAACGCCAGCGATTGAGTTGGGAGCTGCCCCCCGCATCCTTTCCACCATCTCTTGGGAGGCCCAAACGCCGCCCGGCACCCAGCTACAGATTCGCACCCGAACCGGAAACCGACTCACCGAGGACAAGCATTTCTTCGACAAACAGGGGGTTGAAATCCCCGAGGCCGACTATCGCAAGACGCTGTCGTTTATGCGGGGGGATTCGACGGTGGCGTTTGTGCCCGACGAGGCGGATTGGAGTCCGTGGAGCCAATTTTACGAGCGATCCGGCGCGGCCATCACTTCGCCTAGTCCTCGGCGCTATATAATTATTGAGGCTGCTCTGCTCTCGGACGACCCCCATCAATCCGCGGTGTTGCACAACCTGAATATTGGTCTGAAAGATCCATTGGCCCACCAAATTCTGGGTGAAGTAACGCCCCGCAGAGCCCAGCAGAGCGGTCAACCCGAGGAGTTCACGATGTTCCTGACGATCCCGCCCAACGAGGAAGGGTCGGCGGGTTTGGGGTTCGATCAGGTGCTCTTTGAAATCCCCCCTAGCGCCGAGGTGGAGTTGGTGGATGTGACCGTGGGCCAGGAGGTGTACTCGGCGAGTGAACTGGGGATCACGACTCGCCCTGACTCGCTGTGGATTCACATGCCCGCGGTCGTGCAAGAGGCCGGCACCGAGGTAGCCCTGCGTTTTTCGAGTGCGTTTTACCTGGCGAGCAATGCCTTTTTTGTTTCGGTGGGACTAGGAGAGCAAGAGGAGGTGATTTGGCAGCGGGTGGATCCGACCGACGCGGGCGAGGGCCTGACCGTGCTGACGCCGGTGGCCGGTGGACTGGTAGGCGATATGGAGGTTGTGGCGAATCCGTTCACGCCGAACGGAGACGGCATCAACGATGCGGTGAAATTCGTCTTCCCCGTATTTAAGATGCCAGGGCAGGCCTCGCTGATATTGGAAATCTATGCTCTCGATGGATCGCTAGTGCATCGCCGGGCGCAACCCGTAGCGCACGCCGCTGGTGTGCAGGAGGTGAGTTGGGATGGCCGGGATCGGGATGGAGTGCTGTTGCCGCCTGGCTTGTATATCTGTCGGGTGGGTCCAGAGGTGGACGCGGAGAGTATTGGTGAATCTACGGTGGCCACGGTCGTGGCCAGTGTGTACTGAGAGTATAGACGCAAATTCCTCCCGGCGTTGCCGTAGCTCCGGCAGGGGCTGGCGGCGACCCCGTCGTCCCTTTGATCCCATTCCTCCATCGCCTGCCCAACCGCAGGGCGAGTACTAGCCGGTCCCTATAGCCGCTTGGGACAGGGGGTGGTGTGAAAAAGAAAATCCCCGCAGAGTACCTGCGATACCTGACGAAAGAGACCGACTTGGAAGCTGAGCAGCAAAGTGTCACCGGCATTCCCCTGAGGGGCATATTGATCGGTGCGGTGCTCGCCTTTCTGATCAATTTCCTCGATGTGTATTGCACCCTTATGATACGCGGGTCGTATCTGACCCTGAATTTTAGCACGCCAGCGGCCCTGTTCTTCTTCTTTATCCTGGTGCTGGCCAGCGGTTTGGTAGCTCTCATCCGCAGGCCCCTAGCGCTCAACCAGACCGAACTGATCACTATCTACATCATGATGATAGTGAGCTGCTGCGTCCCCAGCATGGGGTTGACGCCGGTCCTGCTGCCCCAACTGGTGGGCCCCATTTACTACGCCACTCCTGAGAACGACTGGGCCGAAGTGTACAACCAGTTCATACCCAACTGGCTCATTCCGCAGGGGGAAGACGTCGCGCGCTATTTCTACGAAGGACTGCCCCAGGGTGCCCCCATTCCCTGGGAGCCTTGGGTTGTGCCGCTGGCCTACTGGTACGGGTTCTTCCTCTCGCTCTGTCTGGTCATGACGTTCGCAATGATCATTCTGCGCAAGCAGTGGGCGGACCGCGAAAAACTGGTCTATCCCTTGGTCCAGGTGCCGATGGAGATGATCCAGCAGCAGAGAAAGGGAATTATTGGCAAGTCCTTTTTTACCAATAGATCAATGTGGGTCGCCTTTGCCTTTTCGTTCATTCTGATCAGCATCAACGGATTGCATTCCTATTACCCCTATTTTCCGTCCATTGAGCGGGACTTCAGGCTGCCCATTTTCCGCGATACGGTCACTCTCTGGTTCTCTTTCAGTCCGTCTTGGCTCGGCTTCTTCTATTTCGTCGGTCTCGATATTTCCGCGTCCATCTGGGTTTTCCACACCCTCACCCTAGTTCAGAAGGGAATCTTCAACGTCGTCGGCATCCAGAGCACAGAGCGGATAGACCACTACGCTCGCGATACGTACACCTCCCATCAGGGTATGGGGGCCATGATCATCTTCGTGCTGATCATGTTGTGGGGGTCGCGCGAACACCTAGGCGATGTATTCCGCAAGGCGCTTGGACGCGCACCCGAAATAGACGACTCCGGCGAGGTGGTGTCCTATCGGCAGGCAGTGCTGGGTTTGTTCGGTTCGCTGTTCCTCTTTGGCCTTGGCCTGTGGGTGAGCGGCCTACCGGTGTTGGGCACTCTGATGTTCATCTTCAGTGCCATGGTAATTTTTCTCAGCTTGACTCGCGTTGTGACCGAAGGTGGCGTCCCGGCCATGAGACCGCCGGTGATGAGTTCGACCTTTGTCATTTCGGGAGGTGGCACCCAAGTCTTGGGGGCTTCCGGGCTGGTGGCGCTGGGTTTTTCCTATGGCTGGCACTCCGAAATCCGCTCTTTTGTGATGGCGTCGGTGGCCAATGGGTTAAAAATGAGCGAAGTCATCAGAGGCTCCAAACGCCCTCTGTTCTGGGCCGTGGTCATCGCCATTGTGGTCAGCCTGATAGGCTCTACGTACATGGTTTTGTACTTGGCCTATAAATACGGCGGCATCAACCTCAATCCGCTCTTTTTCGGCTGGAAGGGGGGCATTGGCCCCACGGATATGGCCCCGCGCATTGTCGCGGAGCCTACGGGCCCCCGTCTCGATGCTTGGCTGTTCATGGGCATTGGCGGGGCGGTGATGGCGGGATTGATGTGGGTTCGACATCAGGCCCTATGGTGGCCCCTCAGTCCGCTGGGTTATTTGATCAGCGCCAATTGGAAGACCAGTCACATTTACGCCAGCGTAGTCCTCGCTTGGTTCCTCAAATTGGTCATCCTGAGATATGGCGGTCCCAAACTGTATCGCAACTTGCGCCCGTTTTTTCTCGGCCTCATCCTAGGGGAAATTGTGGCGGCCGGAGTCTGGCTGGTCCTCGATTACTTTACCGGCCACATGGACAGTTTCCTCACCCAAGTATAGTTGCGCAGCGTGGCCGCGCTAGAGCATGCTTCCCCCAATGGGGCGTCTGGACCTTCTCCATTCGAGATGGCAACGGCGCTCAGTTGCCTGTTCCTGTCGGGGGCCGCGAGCCTGTTCTACGAAGTCTGCTGGATCAGAAAGGCCGGACTGTTCTTTGGCAGTACGACCTTCGCCTTGGCGACGGTACTCGCCGTGTTTTTCCTCGGACTGGCCGTGGGCAATGTCCTAGCCGGTCGCCTGTCGATGTCGCTGCAACGTCCGTTGCGAATCTATGGGATCGTCGAACTGGCCATTGCAGTGTTGGGCTTAGCGAGCAACGCACTGTTGGACGTGGCCGACGACGGCTATGGAATGCTCTATCGCTGGGCCGACGGCTCAGCGCCTTGGATCGCGCTGGCGCGCTTGGTCTTGGTGGCAGCCGTGATCCTCGTGCCCACGGTTCTGATGGGGACAACGGTCCCCTTGCTCGCTAGGGCGATTATCCGCCGACACCGCAGCCTCGGATTTGCCGCGGGTGGCCTCTATGGAATCAACGCGTTGGGAGCTGCCACTGGGGCGGCCTTAGCTGGCTTTGTGACCCTACCGGGTCTGGGGCTCGCTGCGACCATCTACTTGGGAGCGGGTCTCAATGTCTTGTGTGGCGTCGCCGTGCTGCTGGTCTGTTGGCAAACGCACTCTGCGCCGCTTGCCGAACAGTCCGACCGAGAAGACCAAGCGGCAGACGAGAGAAGAACGCTGAGGGTTCCCGTCCTGCTGCCCTTGTTCTTTCTGACCGGATTCGTCGGCGTGGCCATCGAGATTCTGTGGGCGCGCTACCTGCCCTTGATGATCACCAGTTCGGTGTACGCGTACACGCTGCCGCTCGTCGTGATCCTGCTCGGCATCGGCGTCGGTAGCCTCGTCATTGCGCCGCTGTGCGACCGCAGCCGGCATCCAGTCGCCGTCTTTGGCTGCCTCCAGGCTTTCACTGGGCTGAGCGTCTTGGTCGTCCTGAAGCTGCCCCGGGACATCTGGACGGCGCTCGCGCAGGCCGCTCCAGAGCTGATAAGCGCCAACCATTTCATGGGCCTGCACGGTGCCATGTTGCTGCCGGGTGCGCTGGCTTCGGGTGCTTCGTTTCCCCTCGTGGTCCGACTGGTGTCAAAAAACGTAGCCGACGCGAGTTGGACGATCGGCCGGCTGACGGCAATCAATACTGCAGGTTCCATTACGAGCGCGGTGATCATGGCTTGGGGGCTTTCTTGGTTGGGGCTCGACCTCGCGCTGCGGACGGTCACCGGCATGGCCATTGTCGGGGGCTGCGTGGCCTTTGCCGCAGGAGTGGGCCGCCAGCTAGGGCGGCGGGTTGCTGCCTTGCTGATCGCATTCAGTGTAATCGGGTGGGGACTCGCCGCGACCCTGCTCAAAACGAGGCTTCCACACGACCATCTGTCTTCCGAGGGGACCCTGCTCGAAGTAGTGGAGGGCCAAGGTGCCAGCCTTGCCGTAGTGCAACTCGAAGACAAGGTGCTGCTCGGGATCGACCGCTTGTGGCAGGGTTCAAACAAGAAGAACCAACAGACCTTTGCCGGCCATCTGCCCATGCTGCTGCGCGGCGATGGCAATGGGACGGATGTACTCGTAGTGGGGATGGGTACTGGCCAAGCTGCGGGGCGGTTTCTGTTGTGGGATGTCCATAGGCTCGATTGCCTCGATGTGGAAGTAGCTGTTTTCGATCTCGCCCGCCGCTACTTTGGCGCGACTTGGCTGGACGATCCTCGAGTGCGCGCCTTGGCAGAAGACGGCCGGGATTACATCCGCCACAGTCAAGCCCGCTACGATGTGATCGGCATTGAAGTGGGCCAACTCTTTCGCCCGGGTATCATTTCCTTTTATACCAAAGATTTTTACCAGCGCCTTAGACAACGGCTAGAGCCAGACGGTCTAGTGACGCAATTCGTGCCGGTGCGGATGCTTTCTACGTCGCAGGTGCTCGACATCGTCGCCACCTTCATCAGCGTCTTTCCGCAGAGTCAGCTCTGGTTCAATGGGCCAGAGTTTGTCTTGATCGGCCGCCGGGCGGATGCCTTTGCGCTCGACATCCCGTCCCTCAAAGAGAGGCTGGGGAGGCCCGAAATTCACCGCGATCTGCACTACCGGCACCCGCTGGATGCGAATACAGGGTGGCTCAACGAGTCCGACAGCGTCTTGGGGAGCTTCCTAGCGGCGACTGAGGATCTGCGCACCCTAAGTCGCAGTGGGCGGATTCTCGCGGATGACGTGCCTAGGTTTGACTACGAACTCGATCCGCGTCAAGATATCGAGGTGCGCACCGTAGGGGCCTTGCTCGAGATTGAAAAACCCTTGAGCAAGGCGACCTCTGCTGAGCTCGATGGGAGGCGCATGGCCCGCATTGAACAAATGCGCAAACAAAATCTGTACGCCTTGGCCAACCTGATCGTCGACCGCGGCGACAAAGCCTTGCAGGCAGGGCAACTGGAGTTGGCCGAGCGGACTGCACGGGAGGTGCTGGCCGAGGTGCCGGCGCATACTAGGGCACTTTGGCTCCTCGAAAGGATCGAGGGCCGCGTTCGGTGAACGAAGCGGCGCTCAAAAATATCCGAGGACGTTGCCGATCTTCCCGGTGAAGAAGTCTATGATCCACCACATCCCGGCCACTACGATCTGGCCGATGATCAAACCCAAGAAAAACAGCCTGGACTTCTGGTACAGCGATGATCCACCGTATTTGAGGATGATGGTCTTGAAGAACCACGCCAAGAACACGCTGAACCACACCCAATTCATGATGTAGAACGTGCCGGTGGCAAAGCCTATGGGGTGTACGGGCCACCACACGAACCGGTACCTGACATAAGTCAACACCCCCATGAGACTCGCGCCGATTCCGGTGAAAATCCACCCGGACCAACTGACCGGCACCGGATCGTTGATTTTAGGGGTTATGAAAGTGAAGACCGTATTCTGGGGAATCGAAACAAAAAAGAAGCCGTATAGATTGATCCCGCCATGGGTGTGCGCCAGGTCCATGAGCTGCCATATGGAACTGACCAAGCTAATTAAAACGGCCAAGAACAACGCCCCCACCACCTTCCTTTTACTTTTGATCTCTTCCGCCAGTTTCAGGGCATTGGCGAGAATCGGCATGAAAAACACGCGGATATTCGCGCTCCAGATGTAGGTGAATGCCACGCCGATCAGCCCGGAGGTGCCCAGGGCGGTGGTCCCCAGCCCGGATATGACGAAATCGGTCGGCGTCAACGGGGTGCGGATCACCGAGATCCCTCCCTCTGCCACGGCCCGGGTAAGGGCGATGAAGATGACGAACGCGGCGGCTAGGAAGATCAGCACGATCCACAGGGGCAACCCGGACTTCCACAGCCAGACTACCATCAATCCCAGCCCAATGAGCAGACCCCAGACCGCAGTGCGATAAGACAGGATCTCGCCGCTATCATCGATTTCGGGGTCTCCTTTCAGGGCCTTTCTGAAGACCGCTCGGAGATGCTCCCGCCCCATCCACAGACCGGACAGCACCAGCACGATCATGGCACCCATGGCTTGGTGCGCTAAGTACGGGCCGACCGAATTGGCAAAGCGGCTCAGGTTCTCGGTGCTGTGAATACCCAGAATATTGAACGCGCCCCGCTGCAGGGTCGACAACAGGAAAAAGAGCCAGAAGCCCAAGGCGATATCGCGATTGATCAGATAGGCGAAGCCAAGCAGGGCCACGTTCAGATCCAGGCGGAGGTAGGTACTCCCCCTGAACAGGTTTAGCTCCGTATAGGTGCTGAGGCCTGGCACGAAGGGGAAATAATTGTGCAGGGCATTGATATTGCCCATGATGAAGGGGACTGCGAACCCCGCCCACATGAGCCCGCTCTTGAAGAACGGCTTGATCCGCGGGGCCAGCGCCTCGGGGCTGCGTGTCCCTCGCGGTTCATCTTGGATCATCTCTAGGGGCATCTGGACTAGTGGGTAGATCAACTTTTCCTGTTCCATCCACTGCTTGCGCAGGATGACCATCATACACAGGGAGACCCAGAATAGCGCGATGATGAACAAGCTCCAGTAGAACAGCGGCTCCAGCCAGGCCTCCCAGGGTATGGACTCATCTTGAGGTAGGCCTTCGTAGAAGACCTTCACCGCCCGGTAGTCGTCGACTACCATCCACCGGGGCAGGTGGGGGTGGATGAGATTGGCCCAGTCGTTCTCGGGCGTGGCGTAGTAGAAGACCCCGGCGATGATCGGCAGCACATAGGAAGTGAAACCAATGGTAGGCAGGGCCGCGGCGACCATGCCCATGATGTACACCACGGCCAGCTCGGCGCGGGCCAGGACCAGCCTTCTGTTGACCAGTCCTAGGCCCACATTGATCAGCACTACATAAACGAAGAAGGCGAACAGAGAAACGGGCGTGCTGAAATTATGCGCCGGCGAGGTGCCTCCCAGCATCAGCTTGATATAGGCGGAGCTGATACCCACGAACAGTGCCATCAAGGCGCCGACAACGACAGCCCTGAGGGTAATATCCCCGGCTTCTCCCCTAGAGGACCCCGTTAAATACCTTCGGAATGCTTCTGGCACTTTCTTGTCCAAACAGGTATCCCCATCTGACAAAATACAGTGCAAACGGCAGTAATATACAGCAATAAACTGCCCCGAGCCAAGCTGCAGAAAAGCGACTGGAGCACAGCAGCCCGAAATCGCTTAAACTGTGCGGGCACAGGCATTTTTCGCGTGCATCGAGCCGGTAAAAAACGTACATTCAACCTTCGGGTGGAAGTGAGATTCGGGTTTATCCTTCTCTTGCAGCGGAGGTGTTAAAACATGCACTTCCCCAAGGTGTTTCACTGGGCCAGCACCGGGTTTGCCGTGCTGCTCTTGTCCATCCAGGTCCAGGCGCAGGCGTATCGCCTCAGCGGCAACCAGCTCGCAATCGACCGGCGTTCCCACTGGGTAAACTGGGAGATAGCCGGCGGCCTCGTCGAGATTTCGCCGGACGGTCGGGTTGCCCCTCGCTTCATCCAGAAAAACACCAATGCGGCGCTGGATGCAGAGCAGTTCGAAAATTCCACCGGCCCCGGCGGGCTTGAGGTCGGCTCCAATCCGTTGGAGGCGCGCAATCTGACCGACGGCGACATGAATACATCCTGGGGCCCCGATCCCGACAGCCCTCTGGAAAACTGGCGCTTCACCCTGCATCTGGGCCGGATTGTCGTCGCCTCGAAAATCGTCCTGCGCTTTGCCGCCGAAGACGTGGGGGATCCCTTTCTCCAGTTCAAGGTTCTGGTTTGGCGCCAGGGCCCCAAGGGGGCCTGGGATCGGCCCTACACCCTGGTGGGAACGAATATCCCGAACTTCTGGGAAATCGGCCGGACCGACAAATCCAACAAGCAGCAAAGAGTCTTCGAATTCGTCGTCGAGCCCACCCAATCCACGGATGAGCTGTTCACCGGGGATCCGATCGAAGCGGTGCGGGTGATCGTCACGGACAGCGATTTTTCTCGGGCCGAAGAGATTTCAAAGGAGGCCTACGAGGCGTTGCTGCCCGAAAAGCGCGGGGTGGTGGAATACTACAGGAAGGATGCCTCGGGACGGGAAACCCTGGTTTCGGAGCAGGATTACCAGGCGATCGACGCAGCGAACCAAGGCCCGATACGCTACTTCCGCAAGGAAATCCCCCGCTTGGCCGAAATCGAGGTCTGGACCCCCGGTGAAAATATCAACATGGGGGCCACCGAGCGGGGGGGAATCCTCCATCTGGTAACCGATGCCGGGCCAAAGGACCTGGGCCGCTCGATCACGGACGGGGATTATAGCACCGGGCACGACGGCTCGATCTTTGAGGACCAGACCTTCACCTTCTTCGAAGACCTAGGCGCTCTGTTCTGGGTCGATACCATGCAGTTCATTCTCGACGGAGCCACGAGCATCGACGAGTTCTTTTTGGATATATCCGATGGCACCCGGGCGCCCGACGGCACCATCAAGTGGACCCGGGTGGCCGCCAATCTGGTCCGGTCAAAATTCCGCGAATTCAGGATCGAGCCGGTCAGGCTCCGCTACATCCGCACGCCCTTCCAGAACCCGACCCGAAGACTGAGTTACATAGGGATCACCGAGGTGATGCTCTACGGGGAAGGCTACGTTCCGGAGGTGGTGCTGAGTTCGGGGCTGATCGAGTTGGGAGCCCGGAAAAACCTCATCGCCATCAACTGGGAGGCAGATACGCCGCCCGGCACCACGGTCCAGATGCAGACCCGGACGGGCAACCAGTTGGACGAAATCAAGATCTACCACGACACCAGCGGCAAGGTCGTGTCGGAGGTGGCCTTCAACAAGCTGCCCGGTTTCAAGCAGGGCGAGATCACCAGCCTTTTTGTGCCGGGAGGGGACTGGAGCACCTGGAGCCCTCCCCATCGCCACAGCGGCGAGCTCATCCTGTCCCCCAGCCCTAGGGAATTCATGGAGATCAGGGCGCTGCTGCTGTCGGAGCGCGCCGACGCGGCCCCCACGTTGCGATCCGTCACTGTGGATCTCTCCAATCCGCTGGCCGACCAACTGCTGGGAGAGGTGTGGCCCAACCGAACCGAGACCACGGGTAAAGCCGAGGAGTTCGCGTTTTTCCTGCGCCCCTCTTTCAGCGGCTCTAGGCAAGGATTCGACGAAATCACCATTGCCGCCTCGGCTGGAGTGGCCCTGGAGGAATTGCTCGAAGTGCGCTTGGGCAGCGACGCAGATTTTCTCAACAACGAGGCGACTCTTTTGACCCCTGCTGAACTGGCGGAGCATCGAACCCAGCTCGATACCCTCTGGTTCCGCCTGTCCGATCCGGTGAGAAGGGGCGTGGACATGGTAGAGATCCGCTTCCGCTCGACGATCTTTGCCAATAGCGCCTCGTTCGATGCTGCCGTGCAAAGCTCTGGCGCTGCTGGTTTCTGGCAGAAGGTCGACGGCGGCGAAGCCACGGACTTGGTGGACAGCCAGACTACGACGGTGCTGGCCTTGGGAGACAACGAACTCATCAAAGACGTGCGCCTTGACTCCAGGGTCGTGACGCCCAATGGCGACGGTGTCAACGACGCGCTGAAATTCAGTTTCAGCATCGCCCGCTTGATCCAGAGCGACGGGGTGAGCGTAAGCATATACGACCTCAGCGGTGCTCTGGTCAAAAAGCTGGCGGCAGACAAAGCGGATCCGCGCGGGCAGTACGATGTGCTGTGGTTCGGAGAAAATGCCTCGGATCAGCTGGTCCCCGTGGGGATTTATTTGGCCAGAATCGAAGTCGACACCGATGTGGAAACAGGAGTGGAAACTTCGGCACAGCGCTTGGTCTACGTAGCCTACTGAGGAGGATGGAGATGAGAGATATGGCATCCGTGTTTCTCTGGGTCGTCGTCCTACTGCTCTTCCCAGGGCGCGAGAGCGCCTCGGGGCTCGTCATCTACCGCCTGGGCGGCGAAGAGCTTCCACTGCCTCCGGAGGCTGGCGAACAGGATGTGGATTTCGTTCAGTTGGGTTGGCTGGAAGTGGAGGAGGCCCAGGGTGGCGAGCTCTATCAGCTCGATATGGACACCTTGGGCATTCGGGCGCTGGAGTACGATCCGCAGGTGAACATAGCACCAACGGCCGAGGATAGAGGCGGCAAACCCATCCTGCCAGCCCTTAATGGGCAGGTGTGGGACGGGGATATCAACACAGTGTGGAATGCCACCCGCTACCTGTGCATCGAGTTTCGCGGCACCGCCGGCCACCAGTGCCGCGAGGGCTTTGCCCAGTCGGGAACGACGCAAATCATTCTCGGCGATGGCACCATGGTCCTAGACCGGGTCCGGATCCTATCCGGCCTGAACGACCCGGCCGGGGTGGCGCGCACCGTGCGTCTCTTCATCTCCTCGCTGGCCAATATGCCCTTCATGAGCAGCCACTCCCATCCCCCGCTCAGTCCCTATATCGTCGAGGTGCACAACAACAACGATCCATATCTCGAGATACCGCTGCCGCCGCACGAAGACGGCACCTTCCTTCAGGTGGCCTTGGGCGAACACGACCACCCTTGGAAAGTCCACGATATCGAGGTCTACGCCAAAGGCTTCGTTGAGCGCTCTACCTATATTTCCAACCGCATCGATGCCCAGAAGCCGGTGGCCTGGGGCCAGCTCCGCTGGGCTGGACGCAAGGCTCCCGGAGCCAAGGTCTTCATACAGACCCGGAGCGGGACGGGGGAAGACCCTCTGCGCTACTGGAAATTCATCGGCAATGAAAGCGAAAAGGTGGAGGTGACCCGATCCCAGTACAACAGGCTCAAGCCCGGCGAGCAGGGCGGTACCACCTACAATCGGGAGGACTGGACGTTCTGGTCGGCACCGTACGATTTCGCCGACAGCGCGGGGACGGCCATCTCGGCGAGTCCGGACCGCTTTTTCCAATTCAAGGTGGACTTTTTTCCGGGGACGGACGGCGGTGGCGAACTGGACTTTCTGGAGTTGCACGCCGCTTCGCCCCCTCTTGCTTCCGAACTGGTGGCCGAGATCTACCCGTTCGAAGTCGAGCCGGGGGAGACGACGCGATTCACCTATGCTCTCAGGCCGGTCATTGGAGACGGGGATATTGGTTTCGACCGCTTGAAACTAACTTCGTCTTCCAACAGGATCATGTCCGTCGAAACCGTGCGGCTGGGAGGGGTGGATGTCGACTTCGCAGTGGAGCGTCAGACCGAAGAGGAAGTGGTCATCGCCCTGCCGGCCGTAGAGCGGGAAGATACCGCCGTCCTGATCGAGGTGGTATTCGAGGCGATTGCCTTGCGCTACGGGTCCACCTTCGACGCTAGGGTTTTCTCCAGCCGTCGCCCCCTCGAAGTCCCCCAGGGGGTGCTCCCAGGCGATGCCACCGACGCGTCCGCCGGCGACCGGGTATCCGTCATCACCTCGATCAAGGATAAAATCCGGCTAAGGGCCGAGGCCGCGCCTCCGGTCTTTACCCCGAACGGGGACCAGATCAACGACGGTTTTCACATAACCTACGACCTTTTCGAGATCTCGGGTTCGGGGTCTGTGACGATCGAGATACGGGATCTGACCGGTCGCCTAGTGCGCCAGGTCTATGCCGGGGACGATCTAGTAGGTCACTACCGGCGGGCATGGGACGGAAAAGATCAGGCCGGGCGGCTGGTGCGTCCCGGCGTGTATCTGTACCGCGTCTCGGTGGACACGGACGAGGGAAAAACGGACGAAATCGGCACCCTGCACGTGGCCTACTGAACCGTCTTCTGCCTCGAAAGCGAAAAAACCTGGAGGACGAATTCCCCCAGGTTTTTTCTGTACAGAGCCGAACGACGCTGGCCTTATTTGACGAACTCAGACTTGATCCGGCCCCAGGAATCGGTCTCCACGGCCGTGGGGAACAGGCCCATCTCGACCGGCGCTAGCTCGAAGTCGGCCGCGAGGCTGGCATTTTTCCAGACATCGTGGACCGGCGGGAAATCGTAGGAACCTTCGTAGGAGTCGTCCGTGTCGTAGTCTTTGAACAGATACCCGATGTGGATGATATTCCCGAGTTCAAGATCCACTTCCGTGCTGCCTTCCGGGCCCTGGTAGTCTAGGAATTCCCAGGGCGTCACTTTGAACTCGTAGGTGTAGGTACCCGGCCCATCGGACTCGCCGGTGCGCGACCAGCCAGCTTCGAGGTATTCCGGACTGGGGGTGGTCTTGCCGTCCGTCAGCCAGGGGAACTCGGTATCGTGGTGGTACATGAACAGCCACCACCCATCAATGGGCGGCACCAGCGCTGTGTAGAGCTGCATGTAAGCATATTCTATTTGCAGGCGCTCGTGGTCCGACAGCTCGTGTAAAGCGGTATGCCCCCCCTCGAACGCTTCGCCGCCGCTGTGGTCGGCATCGACCACGAAATTGATGTCGTCGTCCCAGTTGTGGCCGGACGGGGTCTCTCGTTTGTTGTGGAGAAAGTCGTCGACCACGTCGGACATGGAGTAGATCCGGTTGGTCTCTTCGTTCCAGCCGACGATGCACTTGGCGTTGAAGTCCGAGAAGTCGAGATCGGTTCCGATGCCGCGCACCGTCTCCCAGAAATCTTCTCCTAGGTCTATGTGGTAGCTCTCGGGAACCATGTCCCAGTCGCTCAAATCGCCGTCGATGACCGGCAGAGCGTGGGCGGGGAACCCGAAGGCGAAGTAGGTCACACCGGGCGGCTCGTGCGCTGCCAGCCCCGTGCACAAGGCCGCTGTAAGACACGCGGCCAAAAAGATTCTCGATACTTTCATGGCTCCTTCTCCTCCTTGATGATATGGGGATGTTGTATCATCGCTTCGCGGTAGAGGTGGATGTGCGCCGATTGTCGACCTCCTTTCTAGCGAGAGCTTTTACCAAAACCGCCTTTTCCGCAGTCTTTTCGCTCGCTCTCGGGGCACACAGATTTTCGGATAGGCCCTAATACTGGACTTGGGCCGGACTGTCGGAGCTCATATCATGTCGTCAATAAAGGGAAAATACAGTTCGAACTCAAGTCTTTTTAGACTTTTTAGACGCCTTGATAGCGCGATTTTCAGCCGCTATTCCAGTCCGGCGTACACGGTCGCATAGACGAAATTGCCGGTCTGGGTTTTCCTGTTGCGCGCCGCGATCTCGAGACTGCTGTGATTGAAGCTGACTCCGAGCTGGGTGGTCAGCCGGTACCCCAGATAATCACCTCTATTGGTCAACTGCGCGGCCACGACCGTATTGCGCAGATCGCCCGTGGGTGCTCCCTGATCTAGGCTCTCCTCGTCGGCGACCATGTCCTGGAAAAACTCCTGTTCGAGTCCCGTTTCTATAGTGGTCTTCCTCATCAGTGGGAACTTAAAGACCAGGAGGAAGAGCCCGGACCACGATTCGCGTTCTGCACTGGCCATCGAGTAGGGGGTATTGTCTTTTAAAAGCTCATTCTTGAACTTCGGCTGGATGCTCAGGCGACCCAGTTGGTACAGGTAATCCACCTTGTTGATGAGCCCGAAAAAGCGCGTGTCTCTGGCGGCACCGAGGCGGCTCCCGTCCCGGTGCGGGCGCATGGTCTCGTATTTGAGTTTGTTGACGGATCGCACCCCGACATCGGAGCGGCGCTCGACTTCCGCGTAGGCGGTGTTGATCCAGGCGTCTTCGGCGAAGAGGGGATCCTCTATGGAGCGATGCGATCCGGGTGCCCCCGGGAGCTGGACCCACTGGAAAAGGTCGTCCTGGATGTCGTCCTTGGCCTTCTTGAACACGTTGAAAAGGCGGATCTTGCCGATCCCGGCGTAGTTCTTCTCAAAGGCGAAAAGTCCGTAGGTGGTCTGGTTTGTCCGGTCGTCCGATATGAGCGACTGGCGCACCTGTCCCACAGTCAACTTCACGTGCGGCGTCCAATCGACACCAAAGTAGATATTGTACCCTTTGTGGTCCCTCTTGTAGGGATAGTCGGGCTCGTGGTCGTTTTCAAAGCGGTCCACCCACCCATTGTTGTTCAAATCCATGCCGAAGAGGAATTCCGGACGATCCGAGGCGTATCTCAGGAAGGGCTCGTCGTAGTCGGGAAAATTGTTGCGCTGGAACAAATTGTCGTTCTGGTTGAAGTCGGAGATAAAATCGTTGTTTTCATCCCAACCGGGAAAGACGGCGTCGTCGGCGAACCCTTCTGCCGATCGGCCTTCTGCCCCTCTTTCGAGGCCGGTCCTGGGATCTTGAAAGAGCCGCTTCTGGTCCGGCAACCGGTCCTGATCGTCGTTGTCGTCCACGAAGTCGTAGATATTCCTCGTCGGGTCTTCGTAGTCGACCCGGCCGAATCCATCCACGATGAAGGGACTGGTGTTGTATTCCGCCTCCATGTAAAAGCCCTCGGCGAAGAAGAACCACGGATGGGCCACTTTCGCCAGATTGATCATCCACGCCGCGGCGGCCTCGTCGCCCACCAGGCCCGAGGTCGCCGCGTGGGTCTCTAGGCGCCGGTTGGGATACTGCCTGTAGCGGTGGTTCACGTCGAATTCAGTGTACAGGTCAAACCCCATCAGGTCCCTCACTTCCACGGTGAAACCGACGACCTGGTTCGCCGTGGGTAGGCCGTAGTCGAAGACGACTTCGGTCCTGTTTGAGCCGTTTTTGACGTTGCCCTCGGCCTGGGCCACCAGCAGGAAAACCGGTTGCGCCTCCGCGTTGGTCTGCGCGTCGGAGGTGATCTCTACCTTGTAGTCGTTGACCAGAACGAGCCGGAACCTAACGCCCTTGATCTGGTTGGCGATATCTACATCGCCAACGGCTTCGGCGAGCAGATTCAGGTCGTACCTGAGCAATATCTGTTCGCTGCCGTCCGCCACTCGCACGCCTTCTCTGAAGATCCCGCCCTCCCGGTGGGGGAACGGGGGTGGTTGTTCGGCGAGGGTGCGGTATTTCTCCGCCAGCAGACTGTTTATCGCGCCGCCGGTGAAAACCGTGTCCCGCTCCCCGAGCATTGTGGTTATCTCTATGGACTCGGCTAGGAGGACCGCCCCCCCTTCGGCGTCTGCGGGAGAGTCGTCGCTGAGCCGGATGACGATGGACTCGATCTGGTCTTCGAGCTGTCTGGAGGTGAGGGCTCCTTTGAACAGATTGCCTTTGAAGCTCTCTAGGGTAACCCGGCCAGTGTGTGCATTGACCAGGGTCCCGCCCACGGTGATGTGGTCGCCTAGGTTCACCGTCGCTCGGCCCCCCAGTAGATTGGTGTAGCTGTTGAAGGAAGCTGGATTGGGGTCCGTGATAAAGCCGGGCGCGCTGATGCGGGAGGACAAGCCGGTCACGGACAAATCGTCCGAGCGAAAGTCCACCTGTATGCCGTTAAAGACAGCTTTGCGGAAAGTCATCGGCGTCAAGGTGGTGAAAATCTCGTCGCCGATGGTGATGGAATAGGCGTACTGTCCTTTCAGGTCGGAAGCTATTACGAGGTTGCCGAAGATGCCGGCGTACTCGGAACGCTGGAGGATACGGCTGCCCTCGGAGGAGCGCGGACGCTCCTCGGTCCAGTCGTAGATCAGCCATCCTTTGGTTAGGAAATTGCCGTAAAAATCGTAGAAGTAGTCCCCCTCGTAAAAAGGATCTACGTAGCGCAGGTAGGGCCGTCTGGCATAGTTGGTGTACTCCCACGTCTTCCAGCGGTACTCCTGGTACAGTTCCTGGGGCAGGTACCTTTTCTTCACCGCCAGATCTAGGGCACCTGTATCGACCCATGGACCTTGCGGGCGGAACGCCACCTGCCCGCCCCGGTTGTATCCCAGCCGGTTGCCGTAGTCCTGCTGCGGAAAAACGCGCTCCACAGGCGCGGCGAGCAGGAAGAAGAGGGTTGCGCCAAGTAGCGGACCCGTTCTCGTCATGGAACCCTCCTGCGGGATCGCCTGACTGTCGCCGGTTTCTCGAAGTGCGGTCTGGTGCTTGGCACGGCGCGTCTCCACCGGCTATTCTATGCCGGAGTAAATCGTGATAAAGGTGGCGTTATTCGTCTCCGAATCGCTTGCTTTGACGATTCTATCGTTTACTCCGGTGATCGCCTCGACCGACCGCCGCGTCAATTTAAAGCCCGTTTGCAAGGTGAGCTTATAACCGAGGTAATCCGTGACGGTAGACCACTGGAGGGCCAAGCTGAGCTCGTTCAAGTCGCCTGTGGGGCCGAGCGTGCCCCGGTCTTCCAACTCGTCCTCGTCTGCCGCTAGGTCGCTGAGGCGCATGTACTCCACGCCCGCCTGCAGCGACGATTTTTGCATCACGGGGAGTTGGGCGAGCAGGGAGAGGAGGCCCGTCCACTGTTTTCTCTTGTCTTCGCGCTGCAGGAAGGGCGTCTGCCGCAGGAATTCGCTCTTGGCCTGCGGTCGGATAAACAGCTCGCCGAGCCAGTAGGTGTAATCCGCCTTGTTTATGAGCCCGAAGAACGTCGAATTGTCGCGCAGCGGGTTTCCGTCTAGGTCCCTCGGGTCGTCGATTTGCTGCGAGAAGACCTCGTATTTGACCTTGTTGTACGCGTTCAAGTCGGGGATCTGGGTGTAGGTCAGACCGAACCACAGAGTGTATATCCAGGTGTCTTGGGCGGGCAGGAGATCCACGACGCGCCCGGGAAGGCCGGCCTTGAGGAACGGGGTCGGCTCGAAGCGGTCGTCGGGGATATCGTCTTGGGTCTTTTTGAGCATGTTGAAGAATCTGAGCCGTCCTACATTCGCGTAATCCCTGTCCAGGGTGAAGAGCCCGTACATGGTCTCATTGTCCCGCGCCGAAGACATCAACTCTTGGATCGTCCGGCCCACGCTCAGCCGCACACCGGGTGCCAGTTCTGCGCCGCCGTAGACATTGTAGCCGAGGTGGTCCCTTTTGTAGGGGAAATCGGGCTCCTCGTCGTTTTCGAAGCGGTCTATCCAGGCATTGTTGTTCAGATCGATGCCGAAGAGGAACTCGGGGCGGTCCACCCCGTAGCGCAGGAAAGGCTCTTCGTAGTCGGGCAGCCGGTTGCTGATCGTCTCGTTGTCGTTCTGGTTGAAGTCGGAGACGAAATCGTTGTTTTCGTCCCAGCCGGGAAAGACTTGCCGGTCGGACCCCGGTTGATTGGGTCGCGACCAGTCGGGGAAGCGATCTTGGTCGTCGTTGTCGTCGACGAACTCGTAGAAAAACATGGTCGGATTGTCGTAGGCGATGTCCCCGCTCGTATCGACGGTGAAGGGACTGGTGGAGTACCCGTGGTCCATGGAAAAGGCTTCCCCGAAAAAGAACCACGGGAAGGCCAGGTAGGAGAGGTTGACCATCCACGCGTCGGCCCGGAAAGAAGCGTCCTCGAAATCCCTTTCGGCGTTGAACAGGGCCAGATTGGGGTACTGCCGGAACCGGTGGTTGACGTCGTATTCGGCGTAGAGATCGAATCCCGCGATATCCCGCGCTTCGAGGGTGAACCCGTATATTTGATGGGCCGTGGGCAAGCCGTAGTCAAAGACGACTCGCCGCTGGTTGGAGCCGTCCTTTACATTGTCCGGGGCCCGCGCCATGTCGAAGAGTACGGGTTCCCCTTCGTCGAGGACTTCCCTAGTGAGGGGGGCCTGCGGCAGCGCCGCCCGCCCCGTCTGCCGGTCGGACCAGACCTGGACGCGGTAGTCGTTGGCCAGGACCAGGTCGAATGTCACCTTGACGATCTCGGTCGGATCAGGGCCGATGTAAGCCGGGTCGGTGAAATCGTAGTTGATTATGATCTTTTGCAGCCCGCTCGCCGACAGAAAGCCCTCCTCTTGAAAACCGCCTTCGATAATCGGCCAGCGCGTCGGATCGTTGGTGAGACTCTCCAGTCTCAGGTCCTGCCGCACACCGGTCTGGAAGTCCTCGTGGACTACGATTACGTCGTGCTCAAAGAGGGCCGCTCCGCCCTCACCGTCTTCGGGCGAATCGTCGCTGAGTACGAGCGCGATAGCGGTGACCGGCAAGCTGGCCTGGCCTTCGCCTAGGGTACCATTAAAGGAGGATGAACTGAAAAAGGAGCCCAGGGTGGTGCGCGAATGGTGCGCATTGAGGTAGGTAGCCCCGACTGTGACAAAATCGCCCACCTGGACCGTCGTCCTGCCGCCGACCAAATTGGTGATATTGGTCCGCCTTTCTGGATCGCGGCGGCCGCCGACCTGAGGGCTGCTCAGACGCGAAAACAGCATGGTGGCGGCGTACTTGTCCGAGGCGAGGTCGAGTTGGATGCCGTTGAACAGAGGTTTTGAAAAGGTCATGGGGGTCAGCGTCGTTCTGATCTGATCCCCTATAGTCACGGCGTAAAAGGCCCCCCCTTTCGAGTCGGAGGCCACTATCAGCCGGCTGAACCAATTGTTGTAGTTCGGATCCTGGTATATCGAACTGCCCAGCGGCGTCAATACGTCTTGGCGCCAGTCGTAGATGAGCCATCCTCGGGTGACGAAATTGCCGTAGATATCGTAGAAATAGCCGCCTTCGAGAGCGGTGTTCACGTAGTGCTGGTAGGGCGATCTGGCGTAGTTGGAGTACTCCCAGGTCTTCCACCGGTACTCTTGGTAGAGTTCCTGCGGGACGTACCATCTTTTCACCGTGGGATCGAGCGCGTCGAAGAGTACCCCCGAACCTATCGGTTCGAAGGTGACGGAGCCACCCCGACGCTCTCCGAGGCGAGAACTGGACGTCTGGGCGTGGGAAGGGATGGTGAAGGCTAAAACAGCGAGGAGACCCACTAGGATCTCGGCGACTACCCGGTTTTTGTTCGCTGCCATCCGGTCTATCTCCTGCCTGAGAGATAAATGGCATTCGGCTTCTAATACACCACGGCTACAGTCCCGCTCATTTCTTGACTTCCGGTATCGGTGGCGACCGCCAGTCTGAACAGGTATATCCCGGGCGGCACCACCTTCTCCGACAGGTCCGTGCCGTCCCAACGCCACGTATACCTGCCGCTTTTGTAGTCTTTTACCTCTTCTTTGACGAGCCGACCCGCCAGGTCGTACACCCGCACGGTAGTTCTGGCCCCGCCGATCAGCCTAGTGAGATCGTAATTAATCGTGGTGTGGTCGTTGACCTCATCGCCATTGGGCGTGAAGACTTGAGGGCTCGCCGCGACATTGATTAGGAAGCTCCCTTTTATCGGTGCCTTTACCACTAGGTTCGCTGGATTGCGCAGGAGCGCGCTGCCGCCGCTCACCTCGAGCGCGTTGCCCCCGGTCGTCTCTTGGGGAAAGCCTGCCGGATCGTCGGGCAATGCCCTGCCGGAGAACGCCGTTCCATTTCGCAGTACGGTGCCCTTGAAATTTACGTGCAGGAGCGCCGGATTTCCCGCTTCTGGACGGCTGTCCCGTATCCCGGGGAAACGGATCCTGAAGCGATCGTCCTCTACGAGGTCTATGCTGAATTCCCCCTTGACCAGAGGCCCGGCCAGATCGGCGAGTGCTTCTTGCGAGAAATCCTCGGCCATGCGGGTCCCGTCCGCTAGGGACAACTCGACGGTGCCGATCGATGCCACCTGCACGGGGGTGGTAATTTCGAACGAACTGAATCCCAGATCGGAAGCCGTTCGTATGTCGGGCACGACGACGTATGAAAACTCCGTGATTTTCCCCAGCTCGGTTTTGCGGGGGGATATCTCGGCTATGATCTCCCGGGCTAGGGACTGGGTGGAAAAATCGAAAGACAGAGAGCCGACACCCTTGGCGGAAAAGAGGTCTTCACTGGAGAAATCCACCTTGAACTGGAAGTAGCGGCGCGCTCCCGGTGAGAGGATTTTGACGCCCCCTCGTCCGGCTTCCATCTCTTCCGCCGTCACGGCTCCGGCAGAAGAATAAGGCGGTGTCCACGGACTCCAATCCTGGATATCGTCACGCACTAGGCCTTTTTCCGCGGTCTTCAGTTTTCTGTAATCCTCTTGGGTGAGGGCTATCTCACTCCTCTGGTCTAGGGACAGATCTTTGAACAGGACCAGGGCTTTCCGCACCCCGAGGTCGGGATGGTCGAGGAGGGCTATCAATTCCCTTTCATCCGCCCCTTCGTCGAATGCGTCCGCCTTCTTCCAGGGCACGGACTCTTGATCGAGATCGATCCTGACGCGGTTGAATACTACGGGCGTGTCGTCCATGCCGCTTCTCGTGCTTATCTCGAAGCGCGACCGGCGGGGATCGCCCAGACTTTCCTCCACCCAGCGCAGGTTCCCCCACAGGGCCAGATGTTGATCCTGCCCCAGCTCGAACACGTCGGACAGGTAGGACGCGACTGGCACGAAACCCTCGCCAAAGACCTGGACTTCGGCCATTTCAAAGCCGATGGTCGTGTGCGACCTGATGCGGATGAAGCGGACGTACTGGGGATCTATTGGCAGGTCCACCACTGGATCTTCGTTTTGCAGGTCGAGCCGGACGCTGGTGAATATCGGCAGTCCGCCGCTTTGCGTCTCCTTCCTCCCGTCGTTGAGCAGGATCTCGTAACCCCTCAAGTAGTCGTCCTGAAAAGGGAGGTTGGGAGCGGGGAAATCCGGATGGGCGTTGCGCGGGAAAAAAGCGATGCGGCTCACCCCAAAGCGAGCCCCCAGGTCGAGCTGGACGACTACGCCGAGGGCGTTGATCCGCCGGATCGAGGTGCTCTTTCTCTCGAAGGCGGTACGGCCGTTATCGTCTATGACGGTCAGCAGTTCGGCATCGAGGTTTTCCAGCAGAGTGGGCGCTGTTACCGCGCCTCCTCTGTCGAGGAGTCCCAGCGCAATGTTTTCCGTCACATCCGCGCTGGTGGGGAATATCCAGTTTTCCCTGAAAGCGAAATTGACGACCCCTCCGGGGGTATTTCCGCTGCCTACTTCCTGGGGACCTGCCACGAACACGGGAGTGATGTGTCCACCGCCCTCTTGCCAGAGCCGCCCTCCTTCTCCGCCGAGGCGGATGGTGTCTCCCCGCGCTTTGCCGATCGATCCGGGAAAACCTATCAAGCCGGTCAGGATAACCGGGACTAGACGAGGAATCAGCACAAGACCTTTCCTTCTTGTTTGACAGCTTTCTCCAGCTAGATGGCGAGTATGGCGCGCCGCTTGCGCTCGGAATCGTGGATGGATTATCGACGAACTGCATCTCGGCTCGGCGACGGGGCGACAGGGGATGGGGGTTCTCGGCCCCAATTTAATGAGATAATATATATTGATATAATATTACAGGAGCAAGCTTTTTGCGCACTTTGTCCCGCCCCGCCCGGCGGCTGGACAAAGCTTTGAGGAGCTTTCTGAAAATCCCGGAGAGCCCCGAGCGCGGGCGAAAGAGTCGGCCCTGTCAGCGGGCGTTTTCAAGCGGCTGCAAAGGGAGCATTAACCGGCTCCGGCGGCGAGCTCAAGCTGGTTTTCCCGAATGGTCACCTCGGCGGCGTATTTTTCCCGCAATTCTGCCAAATACTGTTCGAATATCACCTGCTTCCTCAGCCATTTCACCGTCGCTTCGACGCGCTTTTTGACCTGCGCGAAATTCTGGCTCCCTTCCTCTCTAGAAACCACTTTGAATACTGAATACCCACCCTTTACCTCGACGGGGCCTGTGAGTTCCCCTAGCGGGGCCTCCTGGGCGGCGCGTACCAGGCGACTGTAGCGCGCTCTTTCGAAGTCGTGGATGTGCATATTCCCCTCTTCGTCCTGCTGCTCGGCTGGCCGCGTGGAATGCGTCTTGGCCAGTTCGCCCAACGAGGCGCCGCCGCGGACCTGCTCCGCCAGACTCTGGGCCTCTTCCTCTGTATCTACGAGGATCTCCTGCAAGTACAGCTTGGGCCTCGCGAAATCGTCTCGATGGCTGTCGTAGTAGGACCGCACCTCCTCGGCGGTCACCGCGAGTTCGTCCTCCATCAATTGCTCCCGGAGTAAGATCATCAAGAGTTGTTCGCGCCGCTCGTCGAGAGCTTGGGCTACCGCCTCTTCCCTGTGTATCCCGGCGCGGAGAGCCGCTTCTGCGATCACGGCGTTGGCGACCACGGTGCGGTCTGCAAAGGAGACGGCTTGGGCGCTGTCGGCAAAACCGGCGAGCGGCAGTTTTGCAGTCCTAGCCGCATCGATAAAGTCCTCTGCGGTTATTTTTCCGCCGGGGTGTCTGTAGAGCGTGATACTGCGCTCTTCCGCGGTCTCAAAAGATGCTTGGTCGTCTATTTTTTTTAAGAAGAGGTGCCAGCCAGCCCGGTCTATTTCGACGCCGTATTCATCCCTGAGCTTGGCTGCGATGGCCGTTTTCTGGTCGGCGTATTTCTCTATGTAGAGTGTCCGGTAGATTTTGCGCAGTACAGCGTCGTTGAGACCGAGGGTCGCCGCATCCGTGAGTTTGTAAATGGCAAAGCGATTTTCGCCGCGCTGCACGGGCTCCGATACCTCGCCC
This sequence comes from Candidatus Latescibacterota bacterium, assembly GCA_965116455.1. Taxonomy (GTDB): domain Bacteria; phylum Latescibacterota; class UBA2968; order UBA8231; family UBA8231. The sequence goes on from OZ220690.1 coordinate 1,113,845, forward strand.
ACCTCGAGGGAGAACAACGCGTCTCGCACGTCCGGCGGGACATCCAGCGGGGTGATGTAAGTGCCCTCGTCGCCGCCTCTGGCCGCAGTCTGCGCGCCGCTCGAATACTTTTCGGAGACCTCGCTAAAGCTCTTGCCCGCCCTGAGTTCCCCCACGGCCGCCGCTTTGTCCTCGCCTTCGACCAGTATTTCGTCGAATCTGACCGCCTTGGACAACCCTTCTCTTTCGAAGTATTCCGCTACTTCTTCCTGGGTTATTTTTACCCTTATCTCTCTCGCCTGGAAAACGGCCAACAGTCTTTTCTCTTTGAACCGGCGCATTTTCTTTAAAAAGCGGGGACTCTGGTCGATGCCTTGGGTTAGGGCCTCCATCGCCAAAAGCTCCCTGTCGATCATGGTCTGCAGGTGGTTCCTGACGCGTTCTATCCCCGTTTTTTCGCTCTGGAGATATGTGGGGATGTCGCGGCTGAATGTCTGAAATTGTCCTAGGGTGATCGCCCTGTCTCCTACTTGGGCGATTATCGGATCTGGGTCCGGGATCGGGGCCGACTCCTGCTTCTCTTCCGCACAGTGGGTGCCGACTAGCAGAAGCGCCGCTGGGCCCAGCCCCATTCTGCCGATCCTTTTTACGACAGTGGAGATAGGGGCTATTTTTCGATAGCTTTTGCGTTGGTCCATTTTTCACTGACCCTCCTTGTCGCGCGACGATTCTGTCGGACTGCCTCGCCTGGTTGGGGGTGTCGTCCCAGAAGATATATGGCAGGCCAGGACGGAGGTCAAACCGTCGGCGGAGCCGCGGCCTCAGGCTCCGCCGGACTCGCGTGCCAGGTCTTGTGAGCGGACGGATTGACACGCCGCTCGTTGGGATTGTACAATGTCGAGGTGGGCCGGATGCTGCAGAGCGTAGCCCGGTCGATCCAGGGACTCAGTCTGGACAACGCAGATACCCACCAAAATTCGAGGTAATTGGATTATGCCCGCGCGCAAACTTCACCGCATAGGGGTCCTGACCTGCCATCCCACCCATCACCACATGCCGAACATCTACGGCCCCCTCATTCAGTGCGTGCCGATGGAGGAAGACTACACCCCGACCCGCATGACCGGCATGGAACTGACCCATATCTGGGACCACGATCCCCAACGGGTGGAGAGCTTCTGCGCCAAATTCGGCACGGTTCCGGTGGAACGATACGACGATATGGTCGATAAAGTGGACGGCATCATGCTCACCAATTTGTGCGCGGGCGATTATTTCCACCTGCTCGCGGCGCCCTATTTGCAAGCGGGCATCCCCGTTTTCTTCAATCGCTGTTTTACGCCGCGGCTCGGCCGGGCCCGGGAGATCGTCGCGCTTTCGCAGAAGCACGGCACCCCCATCATCGTCGCTTCCGCCTGGGAGTACGCGGAAGGGGCGTACGCCCTCCAGGAAGCGGCCAAGCAGTTCGGCTTGTCCGAGATTCGCGGTATAACGGCTTATAACTCCTCCAACGAGATCACCCACGATGTCCACGGCCTGTGGCTGGTTCTGGCCGCTGCTGGTGGCGGCATCGAGAGCGTTGCGGTGCACCGGAGTATAACGAGCATTTACGAGCACGGCTCCGACACCTGGACGGTCAAGTTCAGACAACGCGACGATCATCCTGTATTCTACGCCACCATACACAATACGGTCGGTTTCGGCGGCAACGCCTCGATGAGGATAAATTTCCGCAATACGGTCTACGAACAGGCCCTGCCGTGGGGCGGGACCAGAGAGACTCGTATGCAGTATTGCTTCATACCTCCTCTCCTAGCCTTCCAGCGCATTATCGAGGGGCGGGGTATGGAGCAATCGCACGACCACATCTTGGAGAAAACGGCGGCATTCCTCGCCGGGTTTAAATCGCATCTCGAGCTTGGAGGGAAAGAAGTTTTACTCGCCGAACTGGACGACGATTTTTATGTCGCGGGCGATCCCCAACCCCTCACATACCCCGACGCTGTGTTCGATTAGCAGGCCGACTTCTCCGGTCCGCGATCTATGACCACTGATCCGTCCGGGGACGAAAGTCGATTGGGACGATGAAGCGAATCTCATGAATGGATTGCGCCTCATTCTCTATACCTTGTTGTTTTCCGCTATGGCATGGGCTCAGGGCTATCGCCTTGAGCCAAACCAGTTGATCATCAGCGAGAGCGATTGGCCGGGGTGGAATTTCCCCGCCGGCAGTGTGGATTTTAGCGACGCAGGCGTCCGGCCCCATTTTGTGCGGCGGCAGATCAATGCCGCGCTGAACGCAGGGGCCTTCAGCCGCGAGGATGTGACCGGCGGCATCCGACGGGCGGGAACCAATTTCGATGGGGCCGCGCAGATCATGGACGGGCGGGAGGAAACCTACTGGGAGCCGGCGCTGGACGCGCCGCTGCGCGACTGGTGGGTCGAGGTGGATTTGGGTCGGGTGGTGTGGGCTGAGAAAGTGGTGGTGAAATTCGTCGCCGCAGGGGTGGGCGATCCGTTTTTGCAGTTCAAGGTGCTCACCTCCAATGGCGATGAGGCTTTCCAGGGCAGTCAGAGTCTCGACTATCGGGTGGCTGGTCGCAGCGAGGGGTTGAACAAGACGCAGCGGGTTTTCGAGTATGCTTTGCGTCCGGCCAAGTTGGCGGATCCGGGCTTGAGGGGGGATTTAGTTCAGTATGTTCAGATAGTGGCCACGGCCAGCGATGGTCGTCGTGGTGCGGAGGTGAGCGCTTCGGGTTGGGAGGGTTTGCCGTCGTCGGATCGGGGGGATGTGCTTTATTTTCGTCGGGAGTCGACGGGGGTGGAGCGAGAGGTGACGCAGGTGGAGTATGAGGCGATTCGAGAGGCTCGTTTTAAGGGACCGATCCGCTATTATCGTTCGGAGCGACCTCGGTTGGCGGAAGTGGAGGTGTGGACGGTGGGGGAGAATATAAGTCTGGGCTGGAAGGAGCGCAGGGGGTCGATCGAGGGATTTGGGGAAGCGGGCGGACATTCCAATGCAGTCGATGGCGATTATACCACCGTCTGGAGTGCAGAAGCGGGATTTTCCACTAAGGGCATAGGCAGTCGAGACGACGATTTCGCTGTGTTGATCAAGAACCGGGACCGAGACCTCTTATTGGATCTAGGCACCTGGTACTGGGTCGATCGCGCCTTTATTGTCTATGGCAGTGCTACATTCCCCAATTATGTGCTCAATCTTTCGGATGGCAGTCTGGCACCTGATGGCAGCCAGATATTTACATCCGTGGTTGCGCGCGGCAGAGACGATGTCACGCTTGGCCGCGAGGCTCTTGCGCCCGCCGGGTCGCTGCCGACGAATACGTTCATGCAGGCCAATATCTTTTCCCCTATCAAGGGACGCTTTTTCAGGTTTGACTATCGCGTCGTCACCACCGGGTTGATCCGTTCTGGTGTAAAGGAGCTTTTGCTCTATGGCTTTGGTTTTCTTCCGCAGGTTACCCTGCAAACGCCGGCGATCGAGTTGGGAGATGCCCCCCGCATCCTTTCTACCATCTCTTGGGATGCTCAAACGCCGCCCGGCACTCAGCTGCAGATTCGCACCCGAACCGGAAACCGACTCACCGAAGACAAGCATTTCTTCGACAAACAGGGGGTTGAAATCCCCGAGGCCGACTATCGCAAGACGCTGTCGTTTATGCGGGGGGATTCGACGGTGGCGTTTGTGCCCGACGAGGGGGATTGGAGTCCGTGGAGTCAGTTTTACGAGCGATCCGGCGCGGCCATCACTTCGCCTAGTCCTCGGCGCTACATAATGATTGAGGCTGCTCTGCTCTCGGACGATCCCAGCCAATCCGCGGTGTTGCGCCGCCTCAATATCGGCTTGAGGGATCCGCTGGTGCATCAGATTCTGGGCGAAATCGCGCCGCGCCGCGCTCAGCAGAGCGGTCAACCCGAGGCGTTCGCGTTGTCGCTGGTCATTCCGCCCAACGAGGAGGGCTCGGAGAGGCTGGGGTTCGATCAAGTGCTCTTTGAAGTGCCTCCGAGCGCCGAGGTGGAGTTGATGGATGTGACCGTGGGACTAGGGAATGAACTGGAGGTGGGGGGAGGACAGGTGTACTCGGCGGATGAACTGGAGGTTAAAATTGGAGTTGACTCGTTGTGGGTTCGCCTGCCCGAGGTGGTCCGGGAGCCAGAGTCCCAAGTTGTGCTGCGTTTTTCGGGTGCGTTTTACTTGGCGAGCAATGCCTTTCTCGTCTCGGTGGGACTAGGAGAGGAAGAGGCGGTGGTGTGGCAGCGAGTGGACGCGACGTCCTCGGGCGAGGGCCTGACCGTACTGACGCCGGTGGCCGGTGGACTGGTAGGCGATCTGGAGATAGTGGGAAATCCATTCACGCCGAATGGAGATGGTATCAACGATGCGGTGAGATTCGTCTTCCCCGTATTTAAGATGCCGGGGCAGACCTCGCTGGTATTGGAAGTCTATGCGCTCGACGGATCGCTAGTGCATCGTCGAGCACAATCGGTGGCGCACGCCGCGGGTGTGCAGGAGGTGAGTTGGGACGGCCGGGACCGGGATGGAGTGCTGTTGCCGCCTGGCTTGTATATCTGCCGGGTCGGTCCAGAGGTGGACGCAGAGAGTGTTGGTGAATCCACGGTGGCTACCGTCGTGGCTAGTGTGTACTGAGAGTCTAGACGCAAATTCCTCCCGGCGTTGCCACTTTGAACAAAAGCGACCATTAAAAGGAATCACGCGGTTTCATCGACAGGCACCTTTCAGTACGTCGCATACAAGACGCCGGTTTTTTCGACTCTGTCCCGGTCGGCATCGACCGAAACCCGATACAGGTAAATCCCTGGCGGCACCAAACCGCCGGCCTCGTCCCGACCGTCCCACGCCCGCTCGTACTCGCCGATCCCATCCGCGCCCGAATACACCTGCCGCACCCGGCGACCCGACAAGTCCCACACCTCCACCGCTACCTGCGCACTGCCCGTAATTTCCAGAATGTGGTAGAAGATGCCTATCTGGTCGTTGCGGCCATCGCCATTGGGCGTAAAGATGGTCGGCTCGACTTGCACCTGCAACAGCCTCTGCTCCTGTGCGGCGGTGGCCACCGACACCCGGTTGCCCTCGTATTTCGCCGTGGCGTCTCCCGGATTGACCCCCTGCGGCACCTCCAAAGGCTGGTCGCTGTCCGATACCTGCGCTGCAAAGATTGCTCCGTAGCGCAGCACCTGGGCCGCGAAGTCGATCTCGACCAGCGTCCCCGAGTCCTGCTCTTGGAGGCGCGGGAAACTGACCGCCAGCCGATGCGGCTCCTTGGCTTCGACCGCAAAGGCCACGGGCACATCGCCGATGCGCACGGCCTCCACCGCGCTGATAATCGAGGAAGTCTCAATTTCCAGCCGGTCAAAGCCGACATCGCCTGGGTGAATCGTCGGCCGTAACGCATAGGTGAAGGACGATTGCTGCCCTACTTTTGCTTCGACCGGCCAGACCTCGCCCACTAGGTTCGTCGCCACCGGCTCGGAGGCGCGCAACTCCACGAACCCCACCCGGCCACCGGCGTCTTCACGGGGCAGAAAGTCGATTTTGAACTGGAAGTAGCGTCTGGGGCTCGTCGACACCACCGGCGTGCCGCTGCTGTCGGCAAAGTCATAGGGGGCCGACCAGAAGGTCCAGTGGTCGAGGTCGTGGGTGATACCGGCCCGTTCATTGAGCTTGAGGCCGCTGTAGCCAGCGCGACTCACCTCGGCTTTGCTGCCGCGGCCGGTGAAGCGCCAGAATACGTCCGCATCGTCATCTAGGCCGCTACGGGTCCGGATGAGAATTTGGGCTCCGGACTCCTGAACCCCGGACCAGCGCAGGTCTCCCCAAGCCATAGGCCGCTCGAAATCGATGATATCGGAAATATAAGTGGCCTGTTTGACGAACCCCTTGGCGTAAACTTCTATTTCGTTCACTTCCCAGTCTGTGTTGTGCTCGGCCAAGGCCACCTGGACAAACTCTACTGCCTCGTGCGATGGGATGGGAATGTCGAGGATTTGCTCTCGGTTGTCTCTCACTTCGACAATCCAGGGCGATTTCGGAGGAACGATGCCGTAGTTGACTATGGGGCGCGGGCCGAGGTGGACGCGGAGGATGCCCACGGTTCGGCCTGGGTCGGTAAACCCGGATATCACCCGAAGCCGGTCGATGTTGTAAAGGCCGCCTAGGTAGATATTGGCCGTGCCCGCCCGACTGAAATCATCGGTGCAGGCCCCGGATCTGATACTGTGATCGGCGCACAGATACTGTTCCGCCAGCCAGAAAGTACCCGTATCACCATCCCACACTTCTTTATTTATATTGGCCCTTAAATGTGCCCCTCCTTTCTCTTCGATTCCGGGTGCTATGTTGAAGTCTGGATTGCGCTTGAGGGGCTGGATGCCGGTACTATCTACGGCCAAGTCAATGGTTTCCCCATGAGGTTCGGCATCGAAATCCATCCAGCTCAACTGTCTGAAGTCCACCCCGGCATGGCCTTCCTCAGAAGGTTTGGGCCAATCTTCACCGCCGAACCGGTAAATGGTCAGACCCGAGGCTGGGCTGGCCCAAAAACCGAGCGCCGAAGAAAAAATCCAGAATAGAAAAAGGAAGCGTGCTACTGTCATCGACGTTCATCCCGCGAATTGTATCTCGGAAGATAGTGTTGAAAGGGTGTTGTGTCATCTTTTTTTGGCCGCTATGTTGCTCTCCAGTATTGGAGGAATTGAACGTGATGCGAATATCAGCTCTTGTTTTCTCGGTAGCGGCAGCCATGTATTGGGCGTGTGGCACCGCAGAGCACTCGCCGGACCAAGCCCAAGAATCGCCGCCAGACCAACCTATGCTCCTCGGCCGAATCGACTTTCCCACTTCCGGTGCGCCCGCGGCCCAAGAGGAGTTTGAACTGGGGGTGCTGGCGCTGCACAGTTTCTGGTACGAGGAGGCGCGCGACCACTTTCGCAAGGCGCGGGAACTGGACCCTGGTTTCGCCATGGCCTATTGGGGCGAGGCCATGACGCACGATGCCCCACTACAGGGCACCCGGGGCGTGCAGGATTCAAAGGTGGGCCAAGCAATTCTCGACCAGCTAGATGAACTGCAAGCGCAGGGAAAGCTGAACTGGACGGCGCGCGAGCAGGGATTCGTCGATGCGCTGCGGCCGCTCTATCGCGAGCGGGGCAGTCCAAAAGGTCGCCGGGTTTTTGCCGCGGCTATGGAGCAACTCGCCGCGCGCTACCCAGATGACGACGAAGCGGTCATCTTCGCGGCATTGGCCCGCATGAGCGCCGCCCGGGTCCAAAGGGGATTCACTTGGGACGATTCCGCATTTGTGGAGCCGCTCGCCGCTATTTTGGAGGAAGTGTACCAGCGCCGGCCGAAGCATCCCGGCGTGGTGCATTATCTGATCCACGTGTACGATTCGCGCACTTTCGCTCATAGGGGCTTGGACTTGGCCCGGTTCTATGCTCGCTTGGCACCGGCCTCGTCGCACGCGCTGCACATGCCGAGTCACATTTTTCGCTGGCTCGGCATGTGGGAGGAGATGGCTGCTTCAAACGAGGATTCCTACGCGGCGACCGTGCAGTGGCAGGAGCAGACGGGGCGGCCCCTGTATAAGCGCGACTTCCATTCGATTGACTGGCTGTTGGACGCCTATTTGAAGCTCGGTCGTTTGCAGGACGCGCAGGGCGTGCTCGATGAACTCGACGCCGTTGCGCGCGAAGCCCAGCGGCGGGGTGAGAAACTGGACCTCATTCCCTACAATGCGATCATGTTTAAAAGCCGATACCAAAGGGCCGCGCTGGCCGTGGGTCGCGCCGACGTGCGGTTTCCAGTCACAGAGGAAGTTGATGTGGCCTCCATGCGGCCGGGCCAGGGCGCGCGCTTTATTGGCTATCGCGCCGCGGTGGCGGGGCAGGACTCGCTGTTTCGTCTCTCCGTCGGACGCGTGCGAGCCTACTCGCACATGCCGGTCTTGGGGAGATTTAAAAATTACCTTCAGGCCGTGGCCCACTACCTCGACGCCGTCCACGCCCGGGCGCGCGGCGATGCTGCTGCCGCGCTGGAGTCGGCTCGACGGGCCATGGAAGGGGAGCGACGGGAAAAGGCCCCGCCCGACATTTTGGGTAGTGAGCTGTACGCGGAACTGCTCGTAGAGCAGGGGAATGCCCAAGAGGCTCGCTCGTTGTTTGCCCAGCTCTTAGAGCTGCGGCCACAGGACCCGCTATACGTACTCGGTCTGGCGCGGGCCGAAGCGGCCTTGGGCAACGGGGGAGAAGCCGTGCGTTTTTATCGCGAACTCCTCGACATCTGGCGCAATGCCGATGCCGATTTGCCCGCGCTCAAAGAGGCGCAGGATTACGTCCAGCAACACGGCGCTCAATGAGCCATTGACCCTCGCCCCGCGCGAGAGGGAGGAATCGGATGAATAGCTGGCAGAAAGCATGCTTCATCGTCGCCTTGGGTATGGCCACGGCGACAGGCCCTAGCGCTGATACAGTAATAGAGCCGCTGGCGGGAACGAACCTAGCCTTGGGCAAGAGCGCGACTTTTTCTTTAGAGCCCAACTACAGCTTGTGTGCCGGGGGAGACGAAACCGATCTCTTCGATGGCGAGTTCTGGCAGCCTGGTGACACCGGCTTCTGGACCGACAAGGGAACGGTCGGCTGGCAATTCGGCCGCAAGCCCGGCGTCCTCATCTCTGTCGATTTAGGGGATGTTTACGCTATCGATGCCCTTGGTTTTGACACCACTTCCGGCGCGTCCCAAGTCACCTTTCCCGCGGCGCTCTTCGCCTATGTGTCCGACGACGGCCAGACTTGGCACTATGTGGCCGATCTGATCAATGAGGCGATTCCCCAAGATCAGTACGTGCGCCATCGCTTTGTCGCCCAAGGTCTGAAAACCCGCGGGCGCCACTTAGCAATATACGTCGCCAAGGGCGGCTTTTACGGATTCGTCGATGAAATCGAGGTGATGCAGGGTCGCGGAGATCAGGCGGCTGTTTCTTTTGCAGAGGCCGGAATCGACCAGAGTGCGATCGAAAGCGATGCGTTAAAGCGCGCCGAGCACGCCGTGCAGAAGAATATTGACCTCTATTTTGTCCAAGCCGCCCGCGATCAGGTGATGTCCATGCAGGGCGCAGACGCGGCCGCTGTGTTGCGCCAGCTTGAAGCCTTGGAGCGCGTCGTTTTCACCAGTAGTGGCGGCGAAGAAGTGGATTATTCCCAAGGACTGCCCCACACCGAGGTCGGCCGCAGAATTTGCGCGGCAATGGGTGCCCATTTCAGCCGCCGCGACGACCGAGCCGCGATCATCTGGCAGCCGACTGACTCGATGTGGTCGCATCGGACCAACCCGTTTGCGCGACCGATAACCGAGGTCGCACCCAAGTTGCACGCGGACATGATGATCGGCGAGTACGAACCGGTCGCGTTCAACGTGTCGAACAACACCACTGAGCCGTTGAATATCCAAGTCGAAGTGGGTGCATTGAGGGGGGGTAGGGGAGGGGATATCTGGCCGGACGCGCAGATCACACGACATATTGCAACCCATGTCGTGGGCAGTGGATTCCTGTTTTTCGACGACGCTTTGCCTCCCCTCGAAGACGGCGGCGCGATTCTGCCGCCGGGCATGACGCGCCAAGTGTGGCTGATACTCCACTCGCGGGGCCTCAAGCCGCAACAGTACGAAGGCAAGGTCGCGGTCACCGTCGGCGATGCGCACTTTGAGATTCCGCTCAGCGCCACGGTGTTTCCGGTGGAAATGCCCGTCGATCCGACGTATATCGCCCAGTCGTGGGGCTACTTTACTTGGACGCCATCGCAGGGGTACGAGCAGCAGGCCGCTGCGGAACTCGAGCGCTGCTATGCCAACGCCCACGTACTGCACCACGCGTACATCCCTTGGCCCAAGGTCGATAAGGCGACTGGTGAGTTTGTCCAACCGATTGAGGTTGACTTTGCCAAACTCGACGAGATGCTCGCGTACCGGCCCTATGTGAGACAGTGGTTGCTGTGGACTGGTTTTGAATTCGGCTTCATGGATCTCAATTATCACCGCGCGACTCATGTGCCAAAGGTCGGCACCCCCGAGCACGAAGCCCTATTCAAAGAGTGGGTGCGGCAAATCCGCGACCACATGCAGGCGCGGGGCTATCCGACGGATAAATGGGCCTTTTACTGGGTTGATGAGCCTGGAGACGATGGATTTATGGAGTACATTGTTCCGTCGTCGAAATTCGCCAAGGAGGTTGATCCGACGATCCTCATTTGGGAGGATCATCAAATTTCGCTGGAGATGCTGGAAAAGCACCCCGATGCCATTGACATCCATTGCTGTCCGCTAAAGTACTACCGCCAACACCCCGAAATTCTCGCCCACGTGCTGGCGGAAGAACACGCTGGCTCTCAGTACGTCGTGGGAAGTTCCAAAGCCAGCGATCCCCACCGGTACTATCGCCTGCACCACATGGCCACGGTCGAGTTGGGGTTGGACGGCGCTGGCATGTGGGTCTGGGGCGACGACGGCGGACAGTTCAACGACTACGCGGGCCGCTATCCCAGCTACGGCATGGTCTATGCCACTGAGCACGGGCCGATCACCAGCAAGCGGCGGGAGGCTTGGCGAGAAGGCATTGAGGATGTCGAATTGTGGCGTCATCTGGGCACTGTCGCGGCAAAAACCGGTGATGCAGGTTTGGCACAACTCCACCGCGAAGGTCCGTCCCGCTTGGTGAATAGGCAGGATGGCCGGGCCGATTTGGTGCAGGTGGATCTGCACAGCGGTACGCCCGGGGAGTTGCTCAAGATGCGGCTGGAGGTGCTACAGGCCGTGGCTGAGGCCCTAAAAAACTGACGTTACGCATTGTAGGGGCAACCCTTGTGGTTGCCCTCGTCGGATTCCGCTGGCTGCATACGCGGTGTCGCATGGGTGCCCACAAGGGACGCCCCTACATCGACCGGTTCGGTGCCGATGCGTAACGTCAATAAAAAAGGCTACCTTAGGAGGGCAGACGATGGAGGAATGGACGCGCAGGACGTTTATCCAGCAAGCGCTTGGCGCGGGTGGTGCGCTGGCCTTGGGTTTTTCGTGCGCCCGTCCAGAGAGCGACTCCGACCCCTTTGCTAGCGGCGAATTGCTGGGGAATCAGAGCTTCCTCGACGGCAAAGAGCCCCTGCAACTAGGGGATGGACTTGACGCGCGGTTCCACACTGATTTGACCGCGCTCACGCCCGCCACCTTGATCATTCCCAATGAGCAGTTCTTTGTGCGCACGCGCTGTTCCGATCTGCTCGATTTTGTCCAGCCGTGGAAGATCGCGGTGCGCGGACTGGTCGAGCGGCCAGTGGAAATTGGTCTGGAGGAGTTAAAGCCCTTGGTCAGACCGATGGGTACTGTGCTGCTGGAGTGCGCCGGCAATCAGCGCAGACCCTTTGGGCTGATGAGCGCGGCCCAGTGGTCGGGCGTCCCCCTGACCGAGGTGCTAGCGAGGCTGAATATCAAAGCCGAGGCGACCCGCGTCCTGATCTCGGGCTTTGACGAATACTCAACCAAACCGCACTCTTCGATTCCAGGGGCGAGTTGGGTTTTTACTTTTGCAGAGCTTGAGCAATACGGTGCCTTTTTAGCCACAGAGATGAATGGCGAACCGCTGCCGCACGATCACGGTTTCCCCGTGCGCCTAGTCGTGCCCCGGTGGTTTAGTTGCGTGGACATCAAATGGGTCAATGAGATTGTTTTGGTCGATGACGGCGCAAAGGCGACGAGTCAGATGCTGGAATTTGCCGGCCGCATCAACCAGCAGGGCGATCCCAAGTTCGCCAGGGATTTCAACCCTGCGCTGATCGACCAAGCGGCACTGCCCATTCGCGTTGAGAAATGGCGGGTCGCCGAGCGGATCGTCTATCGAGTGGTCGGCCTGATGTGGGGGGGCGAGCGGCCGACGGACAAATTGATGATTCGGTTCGGTCGGGACCGAGATCCCGTTCCGGTCAACATGCCCTACGCGCAGGAGACCAACGACACTTGGACGCTCTGGTCTCATGCGTGGGAACCCGCGCGGATGGGGTTCTACGACATTACCATGCACATCGACGACGCTAGCATCAGGACTTGGCGGCTCGATCGGGGGCTGCATCGACGGCGGATCTATATCAGACAGGTTTGATGGCTAATAGAATGTACAGGGTGATCCGCAGATGGACGCAGATGGACGCAGAACGGGATGTACAAGACGATCCACCGCTCGAATTATTCAAATTATTTAGGCTTGCTAAATGTTGCGACACGTGATATTGGTCGCCGGCTTGTTGTTTGGGTCGGGGATGTGCGCCCTGATCTATCAGATGGTCTGGCTGCGGGAATTCCGCTTTGTCTTTGGTGCCTCTACGCTGGCATCGGCCGCGGTGCTGTCCGTCTTTCTAGGGGGCCTTGGCGCGGGCGGCTTCTGGTTCGGGCGGCGCGTTGACCGCAACCCGCGGCCTTTAGCCCTCTACGCCTACCTTGAACTGTTCATTGCGGCCTCGGCTGCCCTCACGCCATTGCTGGTGTGGGTAGCGCGCGAGTTTTACGTCGCCTTGGGCGGAGTCCTAGCGCTGGGGCCGATCGTGGCCACGCTGGTGCGACTCGTGCTAACTGCGTGTGCGCTGGCTGTTCCGACCTTTCTCATGGGGGGAACGCTGCCCGCTGCGGCCAGAGCTGTCGGGGGCGATGAGGATGCTGGGAGACGCCGGGTCGCCGTGCTGTACGGAATCAATACGCTCGGCGCTGTGACTGGGGCTTTGCTGGCTACTTTCGCACTACTGGAACGTCTAGGGGCCGATGCAACCCTGTGGGCCGCTGCTGTGCTAAACGCCGTTGTCGGCGGCTGTGCCCTCTGGATTGCGCGCGCCTATCCCGCCGTCTTTGACAAGCAGGTGTCTGTTGCACAAGCTCCAGATAAAGAGGTGCGGCGCTCTGGCTACGTGCGACTGCTGGTTTTTGCCACTGCTGCGGTGGCCGGGATGGCCTTTCTGCTCATGGAACTGGTCTGGTACCGGATGCTGGCACCGCTGCTCGGGGGCACCACCTATACTTTTGGTCTCATCCTAGCCGTGGCGCTGCTGGGGATCGGCTTGGGGGGGACTGCCTATGCGTTGTGGGGACGCAAGCGGACTCCTGCGCTCTCTGGGCTAGCGCTGACGTGCATCTTAGAAGCGCTGTGTGTAGCCATTCCCTTTGCGCTGGGCGATCAATTAGCTGTGCTGGCGGGCGGCCTGCGCGAGTGGGGGACGCTGGGTTTTGGCGGACTGGTGCTGTCGTGGTCCGTAGTGGTGGGCATTGTGGTGCTGCCCACGGCTATTGTTGCAGGGTATCAGTTCCCGCTCCTCATTGCGCTGCTCGGCCCTGGCGCGCGCCAGCTCGGGCTCGATGTGGGCTGGACTTATGCTTGGAACACACTCGGTGCTATTCTGGGTGCCTTGCTCGGTGGCTTCGCCTTGTTGCCGTGGCTTTCCGCACCGGGTGCGTGGCAACTCGTGGTAGTACTGCTCGCGGTTTTGGGAGGCGGTATTGCTGCGTTTGCGTGGGTGAGTAGCAGACGGGAGGGGGAAAGTGCAAAATGGATTGGCCTGCGGTCGGGACTAGCCGTTGTTTTGGCCGTGGTCGCCGCGTCCTTATTGTTGGCGACCGGACCCACCGCGGCGTGGCGGCACACTCCGATTGGAGCGGGGCTGAAAATGCTGGCCAATTTGAGTGACAATGAGATACGGGGATGGATGCAAGGGCAGCGGCGCGCCGTGCGCTGGGAGCGGGAAGGTATTGAAAGCTCGGTGGCCATTCGCGTGTCCGACCGGGGGCCGGTGCTCTTTTTGAACGGCAAGAGCGAGGGATCTGCGGTGGGGGACGCCTCCACCCAGATCATGAGTGGGATGATCGGAGCTATTCTGCATCCACAGCCGCGGAATGCTCTAGTTATTGGACTGGGGACCGGATCTACGGCCGGTTGGCTGGCTGCTATCGACGCAATGGAGCGCGTCGATGTGGTGGAGTTGGAGGGGGCTGTAGTCGAAGCGGCCAGCGTCTTTGGTCCGGTCAATGTGAATGCCGTCGGCCATCCCAAGGTGCACACGGTGGTCGGCGATGGGCGGGAGGTCGTCCTGACTACCCGGCGATCCTACGACCTCATCTTCTCTGAGCCTTCCAATCCCTATCGGGCGGGGGTCGCCAGCCTGTACACGCGAGAATTCTACGAAGGGGTTGCTCCGCTGCTGCGCGACGGCGGTCTGTTCGCGCAGTGGGTGCAGATGTACGAGGTGGACGAGCAGACTATCCGCACCATCTACGCTACCCTGAGTTCGGTTTTTGCGCACGTAGAGACTTGGCAGACCCAGCGCGGGGATTTGCTGCTGCTGTCGTCTGCCGGGCCGGTGTCGTACGATGTTTCCAGATTGCGCGCCCGGATCGCCGAGGAGCCCTACCGCAGTGCGCTGGCCGCGGTCTGGCGCACTGCGGATCTCGAAGGCTTCCTCGCCCACTATGTAGCCGGTCCTGCGGTGGCGCGCGAATTGGCGCACGAGCAAGCGTTGAATACGGATGATCGCACCTTGGTGGAGTACGCCTTTGCCCGCCATCTGGGGCTCGGGAGGCATTTCAATATTGAGACGGTGGAAAAATTGGCGCGTGATCGAGGAGAGGATCGGCCCCGCGTGACGGGTGGGGACGTGGACTGGGAATGGGTTGCAGACCAGCGTCTCGCCTTTTTGATTGGCCAAGGGGAACAGATTCGCCCGAACCGGTACCCGGATTTGACGATGAACCAGCGATATCGCCTGAGAGCGCTATCGGCTTGGTGGGACGCGCGGTCGCGCAATGGGCTGGCGTGGTGGCAAAGTCAGCCGCGCCAGCCGCGAGGGCTGCACGAAGTATCGGCTGTGGCCTACATGATGGCGGTTAACCAGCGCGAGGAAACCGCTCAGTACATAGAGCAATTGCGTCTCCTCCAGCCTGTTGAAGCGGATGTGATTTTGGCCATTTTGCACACGCGCCAAGGACGGATACCGGACGCAGTCGCCGCCCTAGAGTCCGCTTTTGCGGGATACGGCCGCGATCCTTGGGCTTGGCCGGCACTCATGCAGCGCGGCTTGGCGCTAGCGGTGGACCTCGGTGGCCGGGATGCGGCTCATGCCGAGCGGTTGTACGCGGCGTTGCGTTCTCCGTTTGTCATGGACTACGCGCGGGAGACGCGACTGAACGCATTGTTAAATTTGGGCTATGAACTCAATTTTCCGCAAAACTGCATAGAGGTGCTCAACGAGTTGGAACCACACGTGCCTTGGAAGCGCGATTTGCTCGAAGCGCGCGTCAAATGCTACCAAGCCGGAGACCATCCCTATCTCGACAGAGCGCGACGCGATTTCGACAAATACCTCGCCTTAGAGGAAAAGCTAAGTACACGATAGTAAGCCAATGGACGTTAGGCATGGGAGCGCTGAGATGCTTCGACTTTGCTTTGCTGCGCTCAGCATGACCGGTGATGACGCCCCTGTTGTCATGCTGAGCGCAGCGAAGTATCTCATACCGCTCTACTGTCGTGTACTTAGGAGAAAAAGTGAACGGACTAGATCAATTCGACCTCGACAAAGGAGGATAGCTCATGCGACCTGTGATGTTCATGGGACAGATTCAGGCATTTGAAAACGACGGCGCGGACTACATTATCGAGCGCCTGTGGGACGGAGGCATCAGGGAATTGGTGCTGGGCGATTTGATCTTGCGGCAAGGCGAGACCCAGGGCCCCTCTTTTGCCCCCAATGTGGATTTTTACCACGGCTGTGAAAAACAACCGCCGCAACTGCCCGCCGACCTAGAAGCGTCGAGCCGCATTTTTGGCGATGCGGTAAAAGCTGCCGCGGACAAGGGGTTTGCCATCTACTTCCACGATTGGGGACAGTTCGGCTGGTTCGAGTCGGGCTCGTGCCTGAACAATCCCGAGCAGGTGCGCTACGGCTTGGCGCGCACCCGGGACACCTTTGCCCAATATCCCGACACCGGCGGTTTTGTGCTCGATGGCCCCGAATACGGCTACGAAATTGAGCCGGGACACCGCAGCGACGTATTCGGGTGTTTCTGCCGCCACTGCGAGAACAAGGCGCGGGAATTGGGCTGCGATTTCGCTGCCATGCAGGAAGCGGCCGAGCGCCTGCGGTCCCGCCTGAGCGCATTGAGTCCGGCCGTGATGCGCGGTTTTATCGAGGCGCAGACCGGGCCTTTTGACGCAGTGGATTTGCTCTTGCAGGATCCCGCGCTCTTCGACTGGATTCGCTTCAAGACCACGTGTATCGAGCACTACGTGGGTGCATTTTACCGCGGCGTCAAAGAGATTGACCCGAAATTAAAGCTGGCTTGCGGGCCCCGAATCTCGGCCTTTGCGCCGCTGACTGGATACAATTATCGGCGCTTAGGTGAAGTGACCGATTTTATCGCCCCCAAGCTCTACTTTTGGCAGCACGGCATCGACGGGCTGAAGGGGACGGTGTACCGCTACGCCAAAACGCTGGTGGAATTGAACGAGGAGGTGGACGAGGGGTTGGCGCTGGATTTTGTCTTTAAACTGTTCGGCTTCACCATGCCCGGCGTGCGCACTCTAGACGAGTTGTCAGCGCCGCTCAACGAAGCCTTTTTCCGCGAGACCGTACCTGGGGAAATCGCCAAGATGATTTTCCGCACTGGTCCGGTGGAGCGCCTCAAACCTTGGGTCGGCCTGCACCACGGCGGGGTGCGGATCTCGTCCAACGAACTCGAATTGCTCTTGCAGGCCATTGCCGCCAGCGGCCTGCAAAGCCTCATCTACTGGCACTACTCGGATATGAGCGAAGAGGAGTGGCAGGTACTGCAAGGATTTATTAGCTGACATGATAGAATTCGCCTTTGCGCACTCCCGACACTTTCCCCGCACTGACCTCGCCGCGGATACGGTCCTGGTGGTGCCGGATGGTCTCCAAGCGATCCCGACCGTTGTGCAACTACAGGGCGTTATTGCCGCCGTGGGGGGGCGAGCACCCGACATTGTCGCGCAGCGGGATTTCACCGAGACGCTCTTTGGCAGTGCACAGGTGATCGCCGGCGGCAATATGACGAACAATGCGGCATTGCGGCGGCTCTACGCGGCCCGCTGCTGTTTTGTCGATACCTTTTTTCCCGGTGGGGACGGCTATTTTGTCAAGTCGATCTCAGATCCCTTCGGCTATGGCAAAAACTGTATCGTCCTCGGGGCCAGCAGCGGGGAAGGGCTGTTGGCGGCCTTTGCGGTGTTCGAGGACTTGGTCCGCGCTAGTGACGGGGAATTGCAGCGGGTACACGCCGCTCAGTTCCAGCATTCTCTGCCTCCGTTTCCCGAGAAAGCACAACTGGAGAGGATGGTGCAGGACGATCTCAAGACCTGGGAAGGCGCTTGGGTCTCCACGCCTTTTCGGGGCGGTCAGGTGGAGAGCTACGCTTGGTATTACTATCTGACCGACCATCCGGTGTGGGGCCGCGCCGTGCCGGCTATCTTCGCCGGTTCCCTAGAACCCTGGCTGGCCCAGCGGCGCGACTACCCGGAGACCTACCATTGCTTTTTCCACTTCCACAGCCTCATTCATCTCTGGGAACTGATCGAGGATAGTCCGCTCTACACCGAGGCTGACCGCCGAGGGGTGGCGACCATGATGGGCGAGATGCTGCGCCACTTGGCCGGCTTGTTCTATATGGAGGAAACAGTCAATCCCCCCGACCAGATTCGCCAGAACCACACTACTTATATCGCCATGGACTTGGCCGCGGGTCACAACTACCTGAGCAAGCGCTACGGCATTCGCGAGTTCGATCCCACCGAGGAAGTGGTGGAGCGGATTTTTGCTGGCCAGAGCGATTGCTACAGATCCAACGACGACGGTGGCGTGGGGTACGCTTGGCTCGTGCCCCAGGAGACGCTCTCGTACACTCTGCTTAAGAACGACTACGAGTATATCGAGAATGGCCACATTGCCGATTTGTGTACGCTAGCGGTGGTGACTACGGACAATATGCGCAGCGAGAGCAACCACGGGGATACTGCGGGGTACGCGCCTTTTTCTCCGTCCGGGGGATGGGAAGGCCGCTTGTGGGCGCCGATGGTTTCCACTTGGTATGCGCACAACCCCGAGCATCTGTGGATTCTCAACTGGTTGGGTGCGGGCAAGAGGCCGACGCTGGTGCACGTGTTGCGAGGGCTTTATGCCGGCGTCGAGTGGGGAGAAGATGGATTGGCGCTCGCCGATTGCATCCCCGAGGAACCGGTCGGTCTTCTTGGTATATACGCGATGCGATTGCCGGCCAAAGCGCTGCAGTGGGTGAGCGCGTACGCTCCGGCTGATAACCAGCCCGACCTACAAAAAGACTACTTCGACAAGCTCTCGCTGCGGCGCGACTTCGACCCGATGAGTGAGTACCTGTTACTCGAAGGAAGCGGCACGTTCTGCCACGGGCACGAAGACAGCAATACCATCGTCCGGCTGACTTGGAACGACCGGGCTTGGTTGGGGGACGGCGACTATATCCGGGCGGCACCCAAATTCCACAATTCAATCGCCGTCATCCGCGATGGCGTGGGCGTGTTGCAGCCGCCGGGAGATGGGCTGCTGATGCCGCTGCTGGCCTCGCTGAACTACAGCAGCGAAAGTGCTGACTTGGGCTTAGTGCAGACCGAGGCTGCCGGGTACAACGGAGTGGACTGGCGGCGCAATATCTTCTGGGGCAAGGGGCGTTATTTCGCGGTGATCGATCAACTGCAATGCACCGAGGCTGGGGATTATCGCTGCTACTGCTTGTGGCGGCTGGTCGGCGAAGCTGAACTCAGGGGATCTCAGGTGTGTCTGCATCAAGAGGGCGAACACTTCTACATCGGCAATGCCGATGGATCGGCCCAGGAAATCGTCGCCGACTTGCACGTGAAAAGCCGCTGGTACAACTATCCACACGCCGGGGACATACTCCACGTCCTGCACCAGCAAGCCGCCCGCACCATGCAGCCGGGGGAGAATCTCGTCTATATCAACCTGCTGACGCCGCATCCCGACATCCGCATAGCGCGCCTAAATGAAAGGACCGTCGAGATCCGCGACGGGGAAGAGACGACCATTTTGGGCGTCGGCCATACTCGGCTAGGCGTGCTGGCAATTGAAGCCGAAATGTTCGGGATTTCTCTAAAGGGAGATAGCCTGACTTTGCAGGGCATTGAACGCCTGGGCTTTGCCGAGGGTGAGGATTGGGACTGGCAGGTGTTTGACGGGGAGCCCGCGACGCTCACAGTGGGACAGAGCGAAATGGCGCAACGCATCTGCGACGCCTTGGACGCCGTCGTTCCAGAACCTTCCCCGGCTGCGGTGGAACCTTCCCGGCTTCGGCCAGAAGGTGGTTGGACCGTCAAGTGGAGCCGGGACTTGGGTTCGACCGAGATAAGTGCTGTAGCGGTCCACGATGAAATTTTACTTGCTGGCACTGAGGGAGGGGAGGTCGTCCAACTGGGGCTCGGGGACGGTGCGGCGATGTGGTCGCATCGACTGGATCCAGACAGTGCGCCCAGCGCCCTGCTCTTGGCCGATATCGACGCGGATGGAATCGTGGAAGCGCTGGTGGGCACGGACGATGGTGAACTGGCCGCACTCGCAGGCCACAGCGGCGAGCAGCGTTGGTGCAAAACTTTGAAAGATTCGGGATGGGGTGCAAAAGTCTCCGGCCTAGCCGTGGCCGATCTAAAGGGCCAGGGCCGCACGAGTGTGTTGGCGTCCACCGTGGGCTGGTACATAAACGCCTTTGCTGCGGATGGCACGCTCGAATGGGCGGAGTGGGTGCGCTATCATGCGATCACGGCGCTCGCGGCAGCGGATGTGGACGGAGATGGGCAGGCCGAGGTGATTGCGGGGACCGAATATTCCACCCCGCTCAACGTGCACAATAGCGATGGGTCCTTTCGCTGGACTACCTTTGAAGAGGTGGGGTCTGAGGGCAATGCCACTACGCCGCGCCGCGGTATCGGCCTCACCCACCTGCAACTGGTCGATGTCGATGGAGACGGGGTGCGCGAAATTGCTTACGGCACGCAGGACGGCTGGATTTACGCGGTCAAACCGCAGGATGGGGCCGAGGTCTGGCACGTCAATATCGTCGGCGAAGTTGTAGGTCTCATCGCCTTTCCTTGGGGATTGGTTGCGGCCAGCGAATTTGGCGAACTCTACGCCTTCGGCTACCGAGGGGAATTGCGCTGGCACGTCCAGGTCGGCGAGTGGATTCGGGCTATCGCTCCGGTGGGGGAATACATTGTCGCAGCCGTGGAAAAGGGTGCGCTGTTAGCTTGCGATGCAGACGGCAGGTGTGCGGGCGCTGTGGCGCTGGAAGCGGAAATTCGCGGGCTGTGGCCGTGCCGCGGCGGTGTGGTGTGCAGCTTGGCGGGAGGGCTTCTTAGTCATGTGGAACTCGGCGTTGACTAAGAAGCCGTTTTAAAAGGGAATTACTCACAAGAGCGCCCCATCTCGGCACGTATCTTCTAGTGCGTAGTGCGTCTTATTTGATAATTTTCCTGATTTGAGTTATTTTCTCGTTTGAGAAAATAGAGATAAACAGGAAAATAATGATGCGAGAATCGGACATCTTTAATGCCTTTAGGGACGGCACAGTCGAGTTGCCCCCCTTAGTGATCGAACTAGCTGAGGTCGAGCCGAGACTGGAAGTCAAAGAGTGGGTTCTACGCCCGGACGCCTACATAGACGTTCGATGGGAAGGCCGCGTCTTCCGCTTCGTCTCCGAATTTAAGGCCCAAGCTACTCCGAAGTCATTCCGCGAGGCCATAGAGCAGGCCCGCTCGTACGCCAAGGCGACCAAGTTACGTCCGCTCGTCGTGAGCCCCTACCTCGCACCAGAGCGGTTGAAGGAGTTGGAAGTGCAGTGCGTGAGCGGCATCGACCTGTGTGGGAACGGCGTGGTGATGGTTCCCGGTGAGCTACTCGTGGTGCGCACCGGCAATCCGAACCGGTTTCCAGCCAGCCGCAAGATTAGCAATGTCTATCAAGGCACCAGTTCGCTGGTGGCGCGCGTTTTCCTAGCCCGGCCCTGCTACGACAGCGTTCAAGAGGTGATGGACGAGGTGACCGAGCGTGGCGGTCGGGTCTCGTTAGGTACTGTCTCCAAGGTTCTCAAGAACCTTGAAGAGGATCTGATAATCCGCCGGAAGGGCCGGGCAAGCATCCTACTGCAAGAGGACGAGCTGCTAGATCGGCTCGCAGCCGGTTTCAAGCCGCCTCGCGTCGACGCGCGTAAGAAGTACCGTTGGAAAGGTCCAGCGAACGAGTTGGTCGGTCGACTCTGCGACTGGAATAGCGAGCTTGTGCTGACCGGTGCCGCCTCCGTCGAGCGGTACAGCGTGATGCCTAGAGAGAAAACGATACAGTGCTATTGCACGTCAATCGAGTCCATCGAACGTGGGCTAGGAAGCGAGCTTGAGGAGTCTCCCATATTCCCGGACCTTGACCTCGCTGAGACATGCGACCCGACGGTATTCTTCGACCGCCGGAGTGACGACACGGTCTCTGCTGCCTCGCCAGTGCAATGCTGGCTTGAGTTGCAAGCAGGCGACAAGCGGCAGCGGGACGCAGGGTCAGGGGTACGAGATCGGATTCTTAAAGAATTGCAACAGAATGGATGACTATGGCTATGAGCATGGACCCCCTTGTCACGGCCCTGCTGGATCTGTCGGGGGAACTTCCAGAATTTCCCACGCCGATGCTCATTGGCGGCGGGTTTGGTCTGTACCTGAAGCAGCGTCACATGGAGGAAGAGCCGCCGCCGATCGAAACGCTCATCCCTGGCGAGTTGTGGCCTCCGGCCCGCGCGACCCAAGATGTCGACCTACTGCTCCCAACCGAAGTGATCGTGAGCCTCGAGTACATGCGCTCGATTCGCGCGGCTCTCGACCGGCTTGGATACAAGCCCGATGTGGAATTCTTCCAGTTCTCAAAGCAAACACCAAGAGGCTCGGTGAAAATCGATCTGCTGACGTGCGATGTGCCAGCGGAGCATGTAGAAAAGGTGAAGCTGAACCCTCCGAGAGTGAGGCCCGGCGGCAACGTTCAGTTGCACGCTTACTTGACCAAGGAGGCGCTGGCGCTCAGCCTGTCGCCCTTTGAACTGACGCTCCGAGGACAACGCTCCGATGGCGGTTCGGCTGAACTTGTGGTCCATATCCCGAACCCCTTCACCTATCTGCTGATGAAACTGCACGCACTCCGCGATCAAATGAAAGACGAACGCAAAAACCTAGGGGCTCACCATGCCCTCGACATCTATCGCATCGTGTCGATGCTAACACGTGAAGAGTATGACTTGGTGAGAAAGCTGGGCACTAGTTATGCCGACTCAGAAGCTGTCGTCGCTGCATCCACCATCGTGCGTAACGAGTTCAAAAACCTCGAAGGCATCGGCTTGTTGCGTCTCAGGAAAGGCGCAATGGAGGCGGGTCTTCAATGGAGCGAAGTCCGTTCAGACGACTTTGTATTGGTGCTTGGTGAACTTTTCTCCCCTAGCAGAGTTAGCGAATCCGGCGCTTTCTGAAGGCGACCGCTGCTTTTTCACTTGTGCTCGGGATGCACCCAAGATTTTAAAACGGCTTCTAAAAAGTGTAGAGAGCGAAAAGTTTAGCGCGGTCCAAGTACACTTTGACCTTGAGTCCCCCTCGCATCTGCGAGACCATCTTCTGTTCGAGACCGCCCGCCTTGCTCCCGTCGGCGTCTTGCGGATCGCCTTTCCATTGTATCTGATATTCTGTCTCATTGCCCGAGAAGGGTATGCAGTCGTCGCGGCCAAAACCCGGCACGACCCGGTCAAACGGATCGACGAGTTCCACTTGCAGCGAGCCGTCACTCGCGTCGGCGTTGATCCACAAGGCATGAGGATCAATGCTCAGTGGAACCGTAGTCACAACTCCCTGAGCGTCCGTTTTCAGACAGACCAGTCGGTCCTTTTCGATTTTCGCCAGATTGATTCCCCGCTGGGATTCCTCGCCGCCGCGCGGGGGCTCGCCGTGTAGATCGTTTGAGCCGCCGTGATAGACCCAGATCTCCTCGCCCAAGACAAAAGGGGCATGCGGGGGATAGACAGATCCACAATCATAGCTGCCCGGAGGACCGCAGAGCAGAATGGGTTCGCGGTTGCCCGCTCGATGCCAGGTGCGGCCGTCCCTCGAATAGGTCAACTGAACGTCCATCTGGTTCATCCATTCAGGCATCCAATCTTCGATCTGGTTCTGGGCGATCCACCCCTCGTAGAGCGTGTGAAACACGGACAGGAAGCCGATGCGCAAGTCGCGGTATGCCAGCGAACTCATGCCGTAAAACTCGTGGTCTTGGGGGGGATCGAGTTCGTCGGGAGCGACGATGATCTGGCGCGGGGTCCAGTTTTCAAAATCACTGCTCTCGGCCATGCAGATGATGCGCACGTTGGGCCGGCCCCGCAGATAGACGACGTAGCGGTGGATTTTGGCATCCCAATAAGCGACCAGATGGGTGTCCGATCCCTCGGGAATGACCGGGTTGAGCCAGCGTTGGGGCACATCCCAATGGATTCCGTCGGCCGAATACGCCACGCAGACCGGTTGGACAATGCCGGCGAATATCATGTCGCCGCTCTGGAACATGAAGAGCATCTTGTAGCGCTTGGCCGGATCGGTTTCAATGGGGTCTTTCATGACGCCGGTCCCAGCTCCCCACCTGAAAAATGGAAAGACCAAGTTATTCTCTTTGCTGCCGCCGTCCTCAAAGAGGTTGAGGATGGGTTTTTCCCAGTGGATCCCGTCTTGGGAGACGGCGTAGGCTAGGCCGTCCGCTTGGTCGCCGCGCGCGTCGCTCAATTTGCGGCCTACGCCGTACCACATCTTGAAGATGTTCTCTTCGTCGTCGTACATGACGTTGATGTAGCTGCCGATCAGCCACTCCTCTTCATAAGCCTGATCTTTCTCGATCAGCGGTCGTTGCGAAACCTTCTTGGCGGGGACAACCCCTTTTGCGACGTTGTCGAGGTTTTCGATAGACTCATCATCAATGAACAAAAAGGCCGATTTTTCGTCCGTCATATCATTGCTCCTTTTGAAGCGTCTGCAATATCTCCTAATGACAGCAGGGTTGTCCCAGCATGAGTTTTTCCCCTGCTTTTCTCCGCACCCATTACCGACCAGCTACAGAGCGTCCGTAGTCCAGATCACAGTGGGTGGATTGACGCCGTACTGCTCGGCCCAGTCAATCAGTGCACGGGGAGGATCATCGACGTTGTAATAGCCGCCCAAGAGCTGCCAGTCAATGTCGTTGGTCGCTCGCTGTAATACCCGTTGGTCTGGTGGATCGAGGTATTGATCCGTCTTCATCCAGCGGTAGGCGTAGCCGTAGATTATCACCTTGGAGGTGCGCTGGCTCAAATTGGGTGCCGCCGTGTGGAAGGTGCGGTTTTCGAATAGGATGGCGTCGCCGGCGCGCAATAGTGGATCGACCACCGTCGGCGGATCGACCGCACCCGTCGGAATGGCTAGGGGCGTCTCATTGAGGTGGGTGCCTCGGGCCATCATGGTCATGCCGGAGTTAGGTTCGGCAAAGTCGGTCAGGCAATAGCACACTTTTACGCCGAGGCGCGGCAAGCCGGCTTGTCCCAGATCTTCGGCAATGCCAATATCTCGGTGCCAGCCGCGCCGCGGCTCTGTGGTGTGTGGATCTTGGGGCTTTTTGTAGATCACCGAGGCCGAGTGGAGGTGGATATTGGGCGAGAGCAACTGCACCACTAGGGGAACGGTGGCCGAGTTGGAGACGAGTTGGTCGAACGCTTCTTCTTGGACGACGCCCTGGCGCAATTGCATTTGGATCTCTGCTGGATCGTCGAGGAAGGATTTCATCAAACGATCGCTTGCTTTGGTCAGGGAGGCCACGGTGGCGGCATCGATGGCTTGCGGGACAATGAGAAAGCCGTCGGCTGCAAAAGCGCGGCGCTGGGCGCGGGTCAATTGGACGAATTGCATTGTTCCCCGAGTTGAATCTATGGCTAGATCATCGGCATCCTGCTTGCCGAGAAAAATAGGGCCTAATCACCCCTCAACCAACTTTTCCCGAAGGGAAGGAGACTAATATGAAAATCACGGCGATTAAAACCTTCATGGGGCTATTCAGCGGCCGCAATCGCGGGCTGATAAAGGTCGAAACCGACGAGGGCATTCACGGCTGGGGCGAGGCGTATTCCATTGGCCCCGACCTGTCGATAGAACCTATTGCCGATTACATCTTCGAAATGATCAAGGGCGAAGACCCGCGCCGCATCGAGTACATCATGCTCAAACTTACCCAACAATTCCGCTTTCCCCCCGGCGGCGTCGGTCTAGCGGTGAGTTCGGCCGTTGACCACGCTCTGT
The DNA here is from genome assembly GCA_965116455.1 of Candidatus Latescibacterota bacterium. Taxonomy (GTDB): domain Bacteria; phylum Latescibacterota; class UBA2968; order UBA8231; family UBA8231. The sequence goes on from OZ220690.1 coordinate 1,139,275, forward strand.
GGGATATTTCCGGCAAAGCTGCTGGTCTGCCGGTGTACATGCTGCTGGGCGGTTCCTGCCGCGATCGGGTGCGTGTGTACCAGGGGGCGGGGGGGCGCGACGGTGAGGAGACAGCTAACAGCGCCCAGCGCCTCAACGAGGAGTGGGGTTTTACGGCCTTCAAGCTCAGTCCGTTCCGCCTCAGCCCGGATGTCAATCGCTGGGGGCGCATTTGCGCGGAGGCGGCCAAATACTTTGAGGAGATTCGCCAGCACGCACCCGCAGACTTTGAATTTGCCTTCGATCCCCACGCCAAGATCTTCGAGCCCGTCCGCGCCCTGCAGTTGGCCAATGCGCTGGCACCCTACGACCCCTATTTCTACGAGGAACCGCTGCGTCCCGAGCATACGGCCGCTTGGGCGCGGCTGCGTCAGCAGATGCAAATTCCCTTGGCCACTGGCGAGTGCCTCTACACCCGCTGGGAATTTCTCGACTTGATGGCGGCCCAGGCCGTGGACATCATCCAGCCGGATGTGTGCGTGTGCGGCGGTCTGCTCGAAATGCGCAAAATCGCCGCCATTGCCGAGGCCCACTACGTCAGCGTAGCGCCGCACAACCCCATGGGGCCGGTGGCCACTGCGGTCAACGTACACTTTGCTGCGGCCACGCCCAACTTCAAAATTCTGGAGTACATCTCGCCCTTGAGCAACGAGTGGAAGGATTGGGTGGACGAGCCTTATCTGCCCAAGGACGGCTATCTCGAACCGCGCGACCGACCGGGCCTGGGCATCGATGTAAACGAAGACGCCATAAGCGAGGACAAATACGTCCATTGGCAGCGCACCTGTCCGGTGCGGCCGGATGGATCGACTGGGTACATTTGAGCCGCTAGCGCACTACGACTTGCCGCACTTTGACGCGGCGCGCAGTGCCCTCTGGACCCTGTACGGTGAGCACGACTATGTATTCACCGGCTTCTTGGTACTGGTGGATGGGATGTTGTTCGGTCGCGGTGGTGCCATCGTCAAAATCCCACGACCAAGAGGTGATGGTGCCGTGGGAAAGGTCTTTGAAGGCCACTAATCTGCGTTCCATATCCAGCACTTGGAATTCCCACTGCGCTTCGAGCGGCTGGCGAAAGTGGCTCGCGAGCGGCATGAGCCGAAAGGCGCACAAATTCGAGGCGTCTGAGTCCATGCGGGTCTCGTGAGAGAGGTTCCAGAACCCCTCGTACGAGCTGTTGCTTTCGTCGTAGTCGAGCACGGCCCACGACAGTCCGATGAGGGTGTTTTCCACCAGTTTGGATACTACCGCTCGCTCGGGGCCTTCATAGGGGGCGTAGTCAAAAGGCGTGATCCAAAATTCGAGCACCAGTCGGCCGCTCTCGCCCTCGGCAAAATCGTAGGAGTACGCGTGGTTGGCGTAGGGCAGTCGGCCGATCCACGGCTGGCAGCCCCAGACGAAAGCCCAGTCGCGGCCCTCGCCGGGCGGCGTGAAAATGTGGTAGTTCTGCGCGTGTACTCCTTTGAACGCAAAGTGGCTGTCCCACTGGTCCAACTGGGGGTTGTTGATGTTGGGACCACCCGAGCGGTCCGCATCGACGGCGACTTCAAAAATGTCCCCGCGACGGTAGTGCATATTCCAGTAGTCATCGCGGGCTTCGTAGAGGAAGTAGAGCCGGTTTAGACCATTGACCCAGCCCACGCGCACGGCGACGTCTAGATCTTCTAGATCGTGGTTGGTGCCCCTGCCCTTGACAGTTTCCGCGAGTTCCTCAGTGCCAATTACATAGGATTCGGGTACGATTTCCCAGTCGTCGGTCTGCCCATCGATGCGGGGTATCATAGTGGGGGGGAACTGGAAGATTGCGAACTCTTTGTCGGGGCGTTCGAGTGCTTGGGCAGGGGCGAGGGTTAGCAGAGCCAGCCCTAGGAATCCAGTCAGATTTCGCTTCATGTTGGGAGATCCTCCAAGATGAAATGCAATTTGCTGTTGTGGGCTTAGTATTCTACCTATTTTGACTGCTGGCGAAAAATTGCACGACATCCAATGTTCGCAACCCACTCAAGCGAGAAAGTGCGTTTATGACGATCCCGAACGGCGCGACTCGTCGCTCCCTCTTCGCGTGGATATTGCTGGTCCTTGGCGCGGTCTGGTCCGGCTGCTCCGATGTTCCCGATGACGGAGACGTGGTCTTGAAGATCGTCTGGATGGGGCCCGAACTCGAAACCTATGGGATATGGAAAGAGGGGTTCGAGGCGGAACATCCCGGCGTGACCATTGAACAGCAATACGTCTCCTACGACCAAGGGCCGACGTTTTACAATACCATGATCCAGGGCGAGAATCTGCCCGATCTGGGTTTTCTCTTCATGGGCATGATACCCGAATATGCCGAGCGGGGTGTGTTGGAGCCGCTCGATGCTCTTATGACTGCTGCCGAGCGCGCAGAGTGGATTGACGTCGCCCTGAGCGCGGGCGAGTACAAGGGAAAGACCTATGGGGTGCCGCTGGTGGGGGCTAACCGGACGCTCTACGTGCGCCGGGACTGGATGCAGGAGGTGGGAGCGCCAGATGATCCGACGACTTGGGAAGGGGTCCGCACGCTGGCGAATGCGCTCAACCAGCCGTCCGAGCGCTATGGGTTTTGTATCGGTGCTGGCCGGCAGAAACACCTGATGCAGGATCAGATCGCCATGATGTGGGGTTTTGGGGCCCACTTCTTCGACCGGGAGGGCAAGCTGGCGATCAACAGCTCCCAAGCCATTGCCTACGTCGAGTTTTTGACCAACATGCACCTTTTGGACCAGGTCATGCCTCCGGGCATTCTGAATTTGAATGCCAACGAATGTTATGCCGAGATGGCCGCGGGCAAGGTGGGGATGTTGTTCAGTGGACCGTGGCAGGACCAGATGTGCCGGGATGCAGGCGTTGAATGCGAGCCTTTGATGATCCCGGACGGCGAGGATCGGAAGATGCTGCTGATTGTCGATGTCTTCGGCATGTTTTCCACTTCGCAGCACAAAGACCTAGGGTACGAATTCATGCGTTTTATCCAGCGCTTGGAAAATCGCCGGTTGATCGATATGGAAGTAGGGGGTGTGCCCATGACGAAAAACGTGGCCGACGATCCCTACTACCAGTCGATCCCGATACAGAATTATCAGGCGCAAAGGGAATTGCTGCAATTGACGCCGAAGCATCCAGAATGGACCAAGATTCAGGATGGATGGGGCGAAGCAATACAGATGGTCTTGGCGGGCACGGCGACACCTGCTGAGGCGCTTAACACTGTGTACGATCGCTTGCTGAAAGAGTTGGAAAACCCGGCGCTGCCCACGCCTTGAAGCCGCATTTTCACGCGGGGGATGTAGGGGAGTTATAGTGGAGAGAGAAAAACGTCGGCTGGCCTATTTTTACATTGCGCCAGCGGCCCTCTGGCTGTTGCTGTTCATGGGATTTCCCATAGTCGAAATCCTCAAGACCAGTCTCTACCACACTTCCTACAAAGGGGAGGTCTTTGTAGGGGCACAGAACTATACGGGCTTGATCGGAGACGATATTTTTCTGCTGGTGCTCAAAAACACGGCCGTGTGGACGGCACTCGCCGTACTGATGAATGTGGGAGCGGGCTTGGCCGCCGCTCTATTGTTGAGTCGCAGTACGATCATCTGCGAATGGATCCGCAGTTCGTTGATCTTGGCTTGGGCCACGCCGCTGGTCGTGGCGGCCATCGCCTGGAAGTGGATGTACAACGGCGAGTACGGACACCTCAACGCGTTGTTGCTGTCGCTGCATATCGTCGATCATCCCGTGCAGTGGTTGACGAGTGCTTCTACGGCGTTTGGCGGTGCTCTGTTCGCCCGGCTGTGGACGGCGTTGCCGTTTACTACTTTTGCATTCCTCTCGGCTTTGCAGGCCATTCCGGTCCATCTGTACGAGGCCGCTATTATAGATGGGACTACGGCATGGCAGAAGTTCCGGTATATCACCATACCCCTGCTTCGTCCCGTCGCGCTGGCGGTTTTATTGATTAGTTTCATCTGGTCCTTCAACAGCTTTGTTTTCATCTACGTGATTACCGGGGGTGGGCCGGCCAACCAGACCCAGATCATGGTCACGGAGATCTTTCGCCGCGCCTTTGGCTACTTCAACTTTGGCCAAGCCAGCAGCATGGCCTTTTTGGCCTTCTTGCTGCTGGTCGCCGTCAGCTTCCTCCAGTGGCGTCTTTTCTACAAGGAAGAGGCTGAGTCGTGAGATCCGTTTCCACACTGCCCGGCGCGCTGTTGCGCACTGCGCTTATGGCGGGGCTTGCGCTCTTCACGCTCTTTCCGCTGTTAGTCGTCGCTGGCACCTCGTTAAAGACTATGGGGGAAGTATTTCAATCGCCGGCGACGCTGATCCCCCGCGCGTTTGTATGGTACAACTACGTGGATATTTTTGTCCGCATTCCAATGGCGCGGCACCTGTTGAACAGTCTGTTCATCGCCTTGGCCGCGGTATTCTTCAACCTCATTGTGGCGGCCCCGGCGGCCTATGCAATGGCGCGCATCAAATTTCGTGGGCGCGGTCTATTCGGCATGGGCATCCTAGTGGTGCAGATGTTTTCGCCGGTGATTGTCCTCATCCCCCTGTTCGAGATGATGAAAGCCTTGCAGCTACTGGATACGTACACGGCCTTGATCTTGGTGAACACGGCGATAACCCTGCCGTTTTCTATCTGGATGTTGCGAGGGTTTTTCAAGAACATCCCAGAGGAATTGGAGGATGCCGCCATGATCGACGGCCTCTCGCGGACGGGGATGATCTTCAGAATTGCCCTGCCGCTGACGGCCCCCGGGCTGACGACTACGGCTATTTTCACCTTTGTCAGCGCTTGGAACGAATTCATCTTTGCGTTGGTGCTGGTTTCCAAACGGACCATGCAGCCGATTACCATGGCGCTTTACGCTTGGGAAAAAAACAACGTGGTGGAGTGGAATTATTTGATGGCCACCGCAGTGGTGGCGACGGTACCCACGATCTTATTGTTCCTGCTGGTGAGAAAGCGGCTGACAGACGGTTTGATGGCGGGTGCGGTTAAGGCGTGAGGAGAACTCCATGGGCAAGAAGGTGATTTCCTCTTGCCCTAATTTTTTGATTAGATATACCTATGGTATGCACAAGACGTTCAAATTGGTAAAGTCGTGGTCGCCAACGCCCATCCATTGACCCCGGCCCCCGTCCGGCCGCTCTGGGCCTTGTCCGCGGGGACGGCCTTGAGCGTTCTAGTCGCTTTTTGGGGGCCTTATAATAGCTTGGTGGTGCGCGGTTCCTACCTGACTATTGACTTTACCACCGCGGCCGCAGTTTTCCTGCTGTTTTTCCTCGCCCTGTTCGTCAATGGTCTGCTGCGCCGTTTCCTCCCCTACCTAGCCCTGTCTTCGGGGGAACTGTCCATTGCCTATGTGATGGCGGCGATTTCCTGTTCTATATGCACCATGGGGCTGACTCTGTACCTGATTCCCATCCTGCCGGCGATTTCCTATATGGCCTCCCCCGAAAACCAATGGGCCGAACTCATTCATCCTTTTGTGCCGCACTGGCTGGTGCCCCAAGGCGAGGACGTCATCCGCGGCTTTTACGAGGGCATTGCCCGCGACCAGCCCATTCCTTGGATGGCCTGGATCCGCCCCCTGCTGAACTGGCTGCCAGTCTTGTTGGGCCTGTACATGGTCATGATCGCGCTGGCCATTCTCTTCCGCCGCCAGTGGATCGAATACGAGCGCTTGGCCTATCCCTTGGCCCAACTGCCCCTGGTGATGGGCACCCAGCAGCCCGGTCGCGCGCTCAATTCCTTTTTTCGCAATCCGGTGATGTGGAGCGGCTTTGCCGTCCCCTTCATCGTCACTTCGCTCAACGGCCTCAACGCCTACTTCCACTTCTTCCCCCGCATCGTCCTCAACACCAGCGTCCCTGTTTTCCACGGCATGGAGAATCTGACTGTCAATCTCAGTTTCCCCATGATGGGCTTTGCTTACCTCATTCACCAGGAAGTGGCGCTCAGCGTCTGGTTTTTCTATTTGCTGGGCTACATACTCAAAGGCTATTTCAGCGTTGTCGGCCTCACCCGCACCCTCGACGTCGATATCTACACGCAGAGCGATGGCGGCCCGATCATGGCCTTCGTCCAGTTCGGTGCCCTCATGGCCTTGGTGGGCCACACCCTGTGGATCGCCCGTCGGCACCTGCGGCAGAGCTGGAAGGCGGCCCTGCGTCCGAAAACCGCCTCTAACGCCGACTTTTCGGCCCGGGCTGTTTATCTGCAACTGTTTCTGGGCTTGGCGCTGATGACCGGATGGTTTATTGCCATCGGGGTGCCTTGGTGGGCCGCCCTTACTTTTGTGCTGATGGCTTCGCTCACCTTTCTGGGCATCACCCGCATTCTCTGCGAATCGGGCTTGGCCGCCACCCGAGCTCAATTGATCACCCCCACGGTGGTCCGCAGTTTTTTCGGTACCCAGGTGCTGGGCGCCCCCGGCACCATAGGCGTGCTTTCCTTCGGCCAGGTGTGGATGAGCGATGTGCGCACCTTTGTCATGGCTGCGGCGGCCAACGGCCTCAAGCTGACCGAATCGATCCGCAACAAAGGCTTGGTCCTGGGCAGCATGATACTGGCAGTGGTCCTGAGTCTGGGCGTATCGGTGTGGACGACCCTGTACTACGCCTACGAGAGCGGTGCCAACAACGCCAATACTTGGTTTTTTCTCAACGGCCCCCGCTATACCGTTGACTTTGCGGCCAGTTATCTGCGCAATCCGGCCGGACCAGATTACAGTGGCTTGGGCCTGATGGCTCTGGGCGGGGCAGTCATGACCGCCCTCTACTGGATCCGCAGTCATCTGCTGACCTTCCCCATCCACCCCATAGGCTTGGCCGTCTCGCAGATGATGCTGACCCGCCACATCTGGTTCAGTGTCTTTTTAGTGTGGCTGTTCAAGGCCGTGCTGACCCGCTACGGTGGCCCCCGGGTGCTCAAGGCAGTGCGGCCTTTTTTTCTGGGGCTTATCCTCGGTCAATTCGCCGTTATCGCTTTTTGGCTGATCGTCGACCTGATCACGGGCGAACAGGGGCACGGGCTCTACTGGGTGTGAAAAGCGACACCCTACCTTCTCCTAACAGAAAGGACTTTGGAAATGGATACACGGCTAGGCGCGGCCAAACACGTTAGCACGCCGTGGGCCTTGCGCCGCTATCGGACGCTGGCGGAATGGGAACAGCGGGCGGCGGCGATTCGTCGGCACATTCTCGTCTGCGCGGGATTGTGGCCGCTGCCGGCGAAGACGCCGCTCAAGGCGCAGGTTTTCGGGCGGATTGAGCGGGAGGGCTATGCAGTGGAAAAGGTCTTTTTCGAGAGCTTGCCCGGCTTTTTCGTCTGCGGCAATCTGTACCGGCCGCTGGGAGAGGGGCCTTTTCCGGCGCTTGCCTGTCCGCACGGCCACTGGGGGCGGGGGCGTCTGGAAAACACTGAACTGGGGTCGATTGCTGGGCGCTGCATCAACTTTGCACGGCAGGGCATGGTGGCCTTTTCGTACGACATGGTTGGGTACAACGACAGCGACCAATTCGTGCATCGGGAGATTGGGGGGCGGCGCGAGGCCCTGTGGGGGATTGGTGCGCTGAGCTTGCAATTGTGGAACAGCATTCGGGTGGTTGACTTCCTCGCCTCGCTGGCGGATGTAGATGCCGAGTGCATTGGCTGCACGGGTGCGTCCGGCGGGGGGACGCAGACCTTTTTGCTGATGGCGGTTGACGAGCGGATCAAAGCGGCGGCTCCCGTCAATATGGTCTCGGTCTTTATGCAGGGCGGCTGTCGCTGCGAGAATCAGGGCCACTTGCGGCTGGACATCAACAATGTAGAAATCGCGAGCTGCATGGCGCCGAGACCCTTGTTGATGGTGTCGTGTACTGGCGACTGGACGGCGAACACGCCGGAGGTCGAATTCCCGGCTGTGCGTACGATTTACAGTCTCTACGGGGCACAAAACAAGGTGAGCGAGGTGCAGATAGACGCCCCGCACAACTACAACCAGCCGAGCCGCGAGGCGGTGTACGCGTTTTTCAAGCGCCACCTGCTCGGCGGGCGGGGGAAGGTAGCCGAACAGCCGTTTACCGTAGAGGAGGACGAGGATTTGCTGGTGTTCAGCGGGCGCAAAAAACCGGCTCATGCGCTCGACGCACAAGGGATCTTTGACGCCGTGATCGCCCGCAGTGAGAAGCAATTGGCAACTCGGCTGGCATCAGCCCGCATCCATCGCTTCCAGTGGGAGACGCGTCCAGCGCTGGCGAGTCTGCTCGGGGTGGATGCCGCGCCCCAAGTAGTGGTCGAGAGCTTGGGTTTCCGCCGGGAGGAAGGCTATGTAGCCGAGGAGCTGGTCTTGGGGCGCGTGGGCTGCGGGGAGCGAGTGCGCGCGATGTTTTTTCTTCCGCGTGGTCCCCAAGGCAAGGTGCCGGCGACGCTGATTGCCGATGCGAATTGGGACGGTGATGAGCTAGGTGCGCTGGTGCAGGGGCTGCTGCAGGCGGGTGGGGCTGTGCTGATCGTCGCTCCTTTTCTGACTGATGGGGCGGAGAGGGAAGGACACGACGAAATGGATCCCCTGTACCACACGTACAATCAAGCGACGATGGCTTGCCGGGTGCAGGACATCCTAACGGGGCTGGCCTATCTGGACCAGCACCTGCGCGTGGGTAAGCGCCACCTCGTTGGCCAGGGCGAAGCTGGCATCTGGTGTCTGTTTGCGCGGGCGCTGGCTAGTGGCGTCGGCAGCACCGCAGTGGACTGGGACGGCTGCGATTTGGGAGACGACGAGACGTGGAGCGGAGCGCTTTTCGCGCCGGGGATTCGCGCGTTGGGCGATGTGCGGACGGCGCTGGCATTGTGTGCTCCGGGGCGACTGTTGGTGTATGGGGCAGGAGATGATTTCCCGGAGCGCGTCGCTAGGCGATGCTATCGGGCGGCGGGTAAGGGAACGCAGCTCGTGGTTGAGGCCGAGGGGATGAGTGAGGATGCGATTGTCGAGTGGATCCACTAGTACGGATAGCTAACCATCAACAAAGGAAGACGACATGGCAGAAAAGTACCGAGTGGGCATTATCGGCTGCGGCAGCATCGCCAACTACCACGTGCAAGGCTGGAACGGAGTGGATCAAGTCGAGGTGGTGGCATTGGCCGATCCGGTGGCTTCGGCGCGGGAGGAATTCGGCGAGCGGCATGGGATCGACCAACGCTACGAGGATTGCCGCCAGATGCTCGACGAGGAGGCGCTCGACATCGTCTCGATTTGCACTTGGCACAAGTTGCACGCGCCGATGACGATTGCCGCCTGTGCTCGCAAGCCCAAAGCCGTGCTGTGCGAAAAGCCCATGGCGACCAGTTTAGGCGATTGCGACGACATGCTAATCGCCGCCCGCCGCAACCGCGTCAAGCTGGCCATTGCCCATCAGCGCCGCTTCAATCCGGCTTGGACTTTGGCCAAGGAACTGGTGGCAGAAGGGGCCATCGGCGAGGTGCGGCAGGTCAACGCGCGCGGCGGACAGGGCTTGCTCAACGATTGCTCGCATCTGTTGGACATGATGCGCTATGTGATGGGCGATCCGCAGGCGATGTGGGTGATGGGCAATGTCGAGCGCAAGACCGAACGCTTTGAGCGCGACATCCCCATTGAGGATCGCAGTCTGTGCGTGGTGCAGTTTGACAACGGGGCCATTGGCCAGCTTTTGCAGGAGTTGGCTGGTCCGAATTACCAAGGCGGGGTTTTCTACGGCTCGGAGGGCATAATTGAACTCGACGAGAGCAAGGTGCGGCTGCTCAGCAGCAAGACTGGCACTTGGGAGGAGCGGCCGGGCGAGGGCGAGGATCCCAGCGTTGGGCAGCAGCGCGAGGTCGTGGAGTGGATCGAAGGCAAGGTCGAGCATCGCGGCCAAGCGGAAAACGGTCGAGCGGCAGTGGAGATCATCATGGCCACGTACGAGTCGGCGCGGCTACACGAGGTGACGGCGCTGCCCTTGCGGACGATGGCTTCGCCGCTGGAAGTGATGATTGAGGCGGGGGACTTGCCGGTAGAGAGGCCGGGCCGCTACGACATCCGCGCCTTCCTGCTGCGCGGCGAGGACATGCAGCCGGAGGACTAGATGCTACTGGACAAGCTGCCGGACAAGTCGAACCTTGGATAATTAGGGTCTTCAGTGCCTGCCTAGAAGCGAAGAAAAGTGCTGATATTCAAAGGGTTATCGGAATCAGGCACCGAAATGGTCAACCTTCTCATCCACCAAGATTACTCCGATCATTCTCGTAAGGCGAGTATCCACCACTATACCGACCAGACCGTTTTCTGGAACCCCGGCGATGCATTCGCTACGGATGCCGATCTACTTGAACCCGGTGAAAAGGAGGTTCGCAATCCCCGGATCGTAACCGCTTTCCGGCGCATTGGGCTAAGCGAGAATGCCGGATGGGGACTGCGCGATGTATTCCGCAACTGGCAGGAGTTAGGCTACGTTCCACCCACTATTGCCAACATCAAGAGACATAAGTGCTTTGAACTCATCCTGAGAAGGGAAGAACTTCTGTCGGATCAGCAGATTCTTTTTCAGGCAAGCCTCGGCGTACAACTCACCGACGAACAGGCAAGGGTATTCGCATTTGGCTGCCGGGAACAGGCAATCACGCTTTCGCAGATCAAGGCCGTAACGGGTCTTGCAGGACCGGATGCTAGGGAGCTTGCCGAAGCCTTGGTTACAAAAGTGCTCTTCAGAACTATCGAAGCCGACAGAAAGTACGCCTTGGCTGAGCATCTGGAGGATCGGTTTCGCCAAACTGACCGAGATTCTGACCAACCTGATGCACGGGGTGGGGACTTGTCCACTGCACAAGTTCAGCCTGTGCAGTCCGACTTGTCCACTGCACAAGTTCAGCCTGTGCAGTCCGACTTGTCCACTGCACAAGTTCAGCCTGTGCAGTCCGACTTGTCCACTGCACAAGTTCAGCCTTTGACAGAGTTGTCTGCGATCCACTGGAAAATCATTGATTTATGCGATGTGCCCCGTCGTCTGGCCGATATTCTAGAAGCTCTTGGCGTGACCAACCGGGGCTATTTCAAGGAACACCACCTCGATCCGCTGATTAAGTCCGGGATTGTGGCAATGACCAACCCGGAGAAACCCCGGGCGTCGAACCAGCAGTATGTCATTACAGAAGCGGGAGCCCGACTAAAGGCCCGGCGCATGTTGGAAGACGACGACCGAAGTGAGGACAAAGATGGCTAAAGGAGATAGGTAGTCATGTCGAAACGCGAAACACCCCTCACACGACGCTATTGGAGAGAGATCGGCGGCACTCTGATAGAGGAGTTCCCGGCCGTCCCTCGTGGCCCCAATCAAGGTAGGAGATTGCTAGATGGCGTCGTGATCTTGGATGCTCCACACTTGATTGCGAACCATCGGGAAGTTGAAATCGAGAATCAAGATATTGTGGTGCTTCAAACAAAGGCCAGCCGACTGGGCATGTATCTTTTGGGGCAGGCGCTATTCTCGCGACATCTGATGATGCCGTTTCGACCTCGTAGCATAGATACGGTTGCAATTTGCACCAAAGGTGATGCTGTGCTGGAACCTTGGGCTGCGGCATATGGAATAAAGGTGGTGGTGTACCAGGACTAATGCGGCATGATGCTAATCGGTATTCGGCACTTGTTCCACCGACCCGTGCCAGAAGGCAATCCGCTCGCGCTTCCACGTATAGGTAACAGCCATGCCGACTTGGGTGGGGATGATCGCCGGATAGGAGTACTCGCAGTCGGCGGTTTCTAAGTCCAAGCGGCGCGGCCACGTCTGACCATTGTCCGATGAGAGTAGGATCGAGAGCGGGGTGCGCATGCGCTCCACTGGGTTGCAGACGAGGGCGAGGGTGCCGTCGTGGAGGCGGGCTAGGTCGAGGCCGCTGTTGTTGTTGGGTAGGTCCGTCGGATAGAGCGGCGACCAAGTCCGTCCGCCGTCCGCTGAGTCGCTGCGGCCGATCTGTCCGCAGGTGGTGCGGACCAGCATATGCACCTGCCCTGGGGCCGATTCCCAAAGCGTCGGCTGGATCGCGCCGCGGCCGGTGAAGAGCGAGCGGTCGCGTGCTATGAGATCGCTCGCTTGCCAAGTCGTGCCTTGATCCGCGCTGCGATCGGCAAAGACCTCCCATCCTTCCTTTTCCAGCGAGGCCCCGGCTAGCCACGTGCCGTCGGCGAGCACGAGGAGCTTGTTTTTGACCGGCCCGCGCCCGCCTTGGTCGCCCGGTACTAGTGCCCGCGGCTCGGTCCAAGTTTGGCCATCGTCGTCCGATTCCATTACCCAAGTCTCCCAATCGGCTATCTGCTCGCCCACCTTGAAAAATAGATAGACGCAGCCGTCGTCGCTGGCGTGGAGCACTGGATTCCAGTGGGCGCAGTCTCGCACCTTAGCCAAGCAGCGCGGGGCCGACCAACGCCCGTGTCGGCGCTCAGCTCCCCAGATCCCGACATCCGCTTGGCCCTCGCGGGTGCCGCCAAACCACGCGGCGAGAAACGCGCCGTTTTTGAGCTGCACCAAGGTTGAGGCGTGGCACTGGGCGAAGGGCCGGTCGTCGGCAAAGAGGTGCTCGCGGATGTGGATTAAGTGGCGCAGGTAGTCGCCATAGGCGGACAGGTTGAGCGACTGGCCGCCGGCCTCAATGGCTTGCTGGATGGCGGCGAGGGGCGTGTCCTGTAAATCGCGCCCCTCGCGCTGGCAGACTCGCGCCGCCGTGCCGGCCGCAAAGCCCATCTGGGCGCAGGTCGCTTGGATGCGGAAGGAGCTCATGGCCATCTGGTCGCCCGAGGCCGAGCGCCCGGCCACTAGCAGATTAGCGGCCCCTTTGGGCACTAGACTGCGCAGTGGGATGTGATACGGCTCGACCATGGTGGTAATGCCCGTGCCAGCACGCTCGACGCGGTCGGGCCAGTGGTAGTCGAGATGGTAGGTGCCCACCGCCACGGCGTCGGGAAAAGTGCAGGCATGGGTGACGTCTTCCTCGGTCAGGAGATATTCGCCGACAATGCGCCGTCCCTCGCGGGCACCGATGTGCCGGGAGACTGAGGCGAGGACGTGGGTGTCGAGCCGGGTCCCGGCGTAGCCCTTGGTCTGCAAGTAGTAAATCAAGCCCATCATCTGCCGCCGCGCGTGTAGTTCGGCGCGGGACAGGCTCTGGCCATCGGCCGCGTCAAACCCCACGACTTTCATCTTGACTTCGACCTTGCCGGAGGGGAACACGTGCAAGGTGGTCATAGGCAGGGACTCGTCGTCGTCCCAAGTCGGGCAGCCCGGCGGCAGGAAGGGGGTGACAGGTCGGCCGGTGTCCCACAGCACAAAGTAAAGGCTCATGGGTAGTTGTTTGTTGGCTCCCTCGTGGATGGTTTCGAACCCGGCCGCGTGGGCTAGGGCGCAGTCGCCAGTGGCATCGACGATCATGCTAGGCTGGAACTCAATGCGGTCAGAGGCGCAGGCAACCTCGACCGAAGCGATGTGCCCGCCGGAGCGTTGCGCCGTCAAGGCACGGGCGTGGAAGAGGATTTCGACGCCGGCTGCGGCGACCATTTCCTGTAAAAAGAAGGCGCACAATTCCAAGTCGTACGCGCGGCGGTCGGCGAGTGGGTCGTACTCGGCGATGAGCTCGTGCTGGGCCAAGGTCTCGACGAGGCGGGCAAAGGGGGTGTTGACGCGCTGGCTGTCGCCGCAAAAACCAGCGACGCCCCCAGCCGTGCCTTGGCCTCCCAAGACATTGGCTGGCTCGACAATGGCAACGGTGGTAGCGGGCGTTTTGGCGGCGAGCGCGGCAAAGGTGCCGGCCATGCCGCCGCCGAGGACTAGGGTGTCGATGGGGCGGGTGATGGGCATAGGGGCATCCGTTTGTTGGAGGGAATGGGAGGAATATGCGCACTCAGGAGGGCAGGGAACAGACGGCGGCGGGGTTTTGACACTGTTCAACGCCCCGTCGTCCGTTTTAAGACGCTTACCTAAGTACACGACAGTAGAGCGGTATGAGATGCTTCGCTTCGCTCAGCATGACAGCATGAGGCGTCATCACCTGTCATGCTGAGCGGAGCGAAGCGGAGTCGAAGCATCTCAGCACCCCCATGCCTGACGTCCATTGGATTACTGTAGTGTACTTAGGACACTTATAGAAACCGCGCAGAAAGGAGCAACGAGTGAATAAACGCGCCTGCAGCACCTTGATCGTCTGGCTGATGTTGATAGCAGTAGCCTCGGCCCAAGCGGTCGATTGGCCTTACTACACCTCTGATCTGGGTGGCACCAAGTATTCGCCCGCCGCCGAGATCGGCCCGGATAATTTCGATCAATTGCGCGTCGTGTGGCGCTTTCGCCCGCCCGATCAGCAGATATACGAGACGACTGATTTCGACCTAGACTTTGACGAGCACCGCGGTACGCCCATCGCCGTCAATGGGGTGCTGTACTACGCCTCGCCGTTCAATATCCTCGTCGCCCTCGATGGAGCTAGCGGCGAGGAACTGTGGACATTTGATCCAGAAGCTTGGCGCATTGAGCCTCGCTTCTTGGGCAACCTGCGCGGCGCAAGCTATTGGACCGACGGCGAAGTCGAGCGGATTTTTCTCGCCACTTCAACCGCCTATTTGTACTCCATTGATGCCAAGACTGGCCTTCCAGACCCGGCGTTTGGCCAAGATGGCCGGGTTGACTTGGGCGCGTCCCTGCGTCGCCCACTGACCGACGGCGACCGCTGGAACTACGGCGTGACTGCCCCGCCCGTGATCTGTCGTGGCGTGGTCGCGGTCGGTTCGGCCATTGGCGACTGGCGCGGCCGTCCCCCGGCTGAGTACACGCCTCCCGGCGACGTGCAGGCTTTCGACGCAAGGACGGGGGCCAAGGTCTGGGAGTTCCACACGATTCCGCTGGCGGGCGAATACGGCAATGAGACGTGGGAAAGCGACGCATGGAAGACCTACGGTGCCGCTAATGTCTGGGCCTCAATGACCGCGGACGAAGAACTGGGCTACCTCTACTTGCCGGTGAGTACGGCCAGCCACGACTACTACGGCGGCGAGCGCCCGGGCGACAATCTGTTCAGCGAGTCGATTGTCTGTCTGAATGCCGAGACCGGCGAGCGGGTCTGGCACTATCAGCTAGTCCACCACGGCCTGTGGGACTACGATCCACCGGCCCCGCCGGTGTTGCTGGATGTGGAAGTAGAAGGGCGCCCGCGCCAGATCGTCGCCGTGCTGACCAAGCAGGCTTTCTGCTTTGTGTTTGACCGCCAAAGCGGCGAGCCAATCTGGCCGATTGTCGAACGGCCGGTGCCCCAGTCGCAGGTGCCGGGCGAGCAGACCTCGCCGACCCAGCCCTTTCCAACCAAGCCTGCGCCGTTTGAACGCCAAGGCATTGGCGAAGACGACCTGATTGACTTCACGCCCGCACTGCGCGAGGAAGCCAAGGCGATCCTCGCCCGCTACGACTACGGCCCGCTCTACGCGCCGCCGACCGAGAAGGGGGTTTTGGTGGTGCCTGGGCAATGGGGCGGTGCCGACTGGGCTGGGGGTGCTGCGGACCCGCGCACGGGTGTGCTCTACGTGCCGTCGCACATGGCCATTACCACCGTGCAGTTGCATCGGGTAGATGACCCGGAGGCTCATTCGGCGTTTTCTGCTAGCAACAACCAGCACGTCCTCGGCCCTCGGGGTCTGCCGCTGATCAAGCCTCCGTACGGCAGCATCACCGCCATTGACCTCAACACCGGCGAGCACCTGTGGCGGACGACGGTGGGCAAGGGGCCGGTGGACCACCCGGCCCTCAAGGGCCTCGACCTGCCGGATATGGGCTGGGACAACCGCACCTTCGTGCTGACCACTCCCCGGTTGCTGCTGGCCGCCTCGCAAGACCCACACGACCTGAGCGATGCTGGTGCGGACTACTTCGTCGATCGCGATGCCTACCTACGCGCCTACGATCTGGCGTCGGGCCGGGAAATCGGCCGCGTCGAGTTGCCCAGCAATGCCTACGGCGCGCCGATGAGTTATGTAGCGGATGGACGCCAGTATGTGATCGTCCCGGTAGGCAATGATTTTGGCGATCCCGATCGCCCGCCCGAGTTGGTGGCACTGGCCATCCCACGTGCGGGCGAATCCTTGCCGCCGCAAGGCCGCGACCGCGGCGATGCCGGGCACCCAGACTTTTACCGGGCCATCCAAGCCATTGACGCCGGCGACGTAGAGACGCTCAGGACCCTACTCGCCGAACATCCCGAACTAACGGCCGCGCAGGGCTATTTTGACGAGTACTACGAATACCCCTACTTCCGCGGGGCCACTCTCTTACACCATGTGGCCGGCGAGCCGCAGCGAGTGCCGCTGCCCGCAAACGCCGTTGAGCTGGCCGCTGTCTTACTCGCCGCCGGGGCCGATCCCAACGCCGCCACGTACGATTTAGTTACGGTGCTGGAACTGGTGGCCCAAAGTGCCCAGCTCGACTGGGCCGGTACCAAGGCCGAGTTGGTCGGCCTCTTGGTCGATCGAGGGGCTGATTTGGATCGCAATCGCGGCCGCATAGTGTGGAAGGCCCTGATCGCCGAAAATCCCGAATTGGCGCGGCTATTGATTGAGGCTGGGGCCACGGTCGATTTGCGCTTTGCCGCCGGAGCCAATCGCGTCGATTTGATGGCCGAGTTTTTCAACGCCGAGGGCAAGCTGAAACAGGGGATTGGCCATTTGTATCACCCCGACCCGGACACTGTGCTCACCGACGAGCAAATTCTCGTCGAGGCACTCAACTTTGCTGCCTACAGTGGCGCGTTGGAAGCGGCGGCCTTCTTATTGGATCGCGGGGCCGACATCAACGGTTTTGCTGGCGCGTTCCGATCCTACGACCGCGGCAGTACGCCCCTGCACAAAACCGTCGTCGCTGACCAGCTCGAAATGGCCCGCTTTCTCCTGTCGCAGGGAGCCGATTCCCTCGTGGGCGATGTGCGCTTTGACAACACGCCGTACGGCTGGACCAACTACAACCAAACTTCTGCGGCCCTCGACGATTTGCTCCGGGAGTATTATCAAGCGGCTGTGGAGAAGGCGGGGGATTAGGAGCTGCTTGCTGAACGGCGGGGATATGCAAGCCTTAACCAGATGGATCATCGCAATGTAGATAAACCCAACTTTGGTAGGACAACCGATTCTGTCGACTTGGAAGCGCTGTTTCCCAACAGGCGGCGTACCAGACCAGAGCGAAAGGAGGGAAGATATGTCTAAGACCTTCAGAATTCTAATTTTGGGATCTGGATTCTCTAAGCCGGCGGGTCTCCCGCTAGGATCGGAGTTGTTTGGGGAAGTACGCAAGTTAATCAGGCACGATCACGGCTCTAGGTCTGTTGAAAGCGATATCGAGCGGTACACGAAATATGTACACGCCACTGAAGGCAGAACGATCACAGACGATTCGATCGATTATGAGAAGTTTCTGGGTTTTCTTGACACAGAACATTTCCTCGGTTTCGATGGTGGTGATAGGTTGAGCGACGAGGGCAACGCATCGCAGTTGAGGGTGCGACGTGCTATCGCTGAAATTCTTTATCGACGAACACCCAAAACACCTCCAGCGTTATATCGCTCTTTTGTCAGAAAGCTCAACCCATCAGACTGGGTTCTCACCTTCAACTATGACACTTTGCTTGAGTCTGCGCTTGAAGCCGAAGGGATACCCTATAGACTGTACCCTCACCGATTCTCGAAAATTTGTTGGGGTCATAATGAGGTTGATGAATCCAAGGAGGAGGTTGTCGTTCTTAAACTCCACGGGTCGATAGACTGGTATGATTGCACAGTCTATGAAAGGAAGAGAGAAGTCATGGAAACGTGCCCGATACGGTATGAGGACAAAGACCCAGTCTTCGGACAAAATCGGGTTGTAGAGCCAGTTCAGATAACTGATGGGCCGCGTAGTAAAGACGACTATTTGGCGAGAATCTATCGCGTCCCCAACCTTGAACCACTCCTTGATAGTGATATGTGGAAGAGACGTTTCTGGGAATGTTGCCCGCTCATCCTTTCTCCATCGGAGTCGAAGCTATTCTATTCGTGGCCCTTACGTGATTTGTGGAATGGGATTGGTAAGATGGGCGGGTTCAACCTTTCAATTTGTGTCGTTGGTTACTCACTACCGACCTACGACGAATATGCACGGCAGGCTTTTTATCGCATGTTTTTGAACTACAAGGACCAGCCTAATCTTGAGTTCCAAGGAAGGAAAAAGACTCCAATACGAATCCTCGACTACAATCCTACGGACAAGTCAGGAGCGGATATTCGAGGTCGCTATCGCTTCACTGACTGGAGCCGAACAGAACTGAATCTGGAAGGTTTGAACGAGTCAACCATCGAATGGCTTTTTAACGAGGGCGAGGAACTCAAATCGCCTGCTTAAACGCCTGTTCAGCCCTTTACATCTCCTGACACTACCGGAAGACGTCAACTTTTGCGTTCCTATAGGTCAATGGTGTCCAAGATGCGCCCATCTTCGGCGACGATATGGATCGGATGACGAACAATGCGGCAACGCGGCGGGGTCTCAGCCGCCACGGGCTTGGCTGCGGGGCGAGGGACCCTGTACCTATCGGCGGCGTCCCAGTTGACTTCGTAGCCTATGTCTCTCATTGAGGACAGCGTGACGTCCGAAAGAGGGGCTTGGTAGGGCGGCATCCACCCGCTGATCATCAACTCATCGCCGAACACGCTTGTTCGCCAGTGTCCATCATTGCCTTTTTGGACGGGCACCTTGGCTCCGCGATACGTTGAACCGCCTAGCGCGTTGAACCAGACCCTTGCCATAAAACCCGAAAAGTGCGGGTCTGCCAAAGGGTTGTCGATGGACGGATCATTCAAAAGGCCGAGGTCGTTCCAAATGGTTCCAAAACCCAAGCAGTGTCCCATCTCGTGGAGCACCAGCGAATAGAAAGAGTCGAGGTCGCTGTTTAGCTCATCTCGGTCAAGCGCAATCGCGCCTAGGATCGGCAGACTGTTTTCGGTTCGTATCTGAAGCGGGCCGCCTATGCCGGCCACCTCTTCTTTGAGGTTTTTGATACGCACAAAGATGCGCAAATCATCCACTACGTCCGCGACGGTAATCTGGGCGTTGACGGTGTCATTCCACTCGTCGTAGGGGAAGAGCCTGAAATTCACGTCGCGCAGGTCGCCCGTAATCACTTCTTCCCAGCGGTTGGCCGCGCGCTGGAACGCGGCCTTCTGATCCGTGCTGAGCAGTGCTTCGCTGAAGTGGACCACTTCGATATTGAAGCCTGAAACGTCGCCGCCTTCCGGTTTCGGCTCTTCACCTATTACGCGCAGGTGCAGCCTATAGGCGTCGCTTCTATGCGTGAAAAAGCCGCGCACGCGGATGTAATACGTGCCCGGTTGAAGTGCTTTGCTCAGTTTGAAGTTTTGTCCTGTCCCCCCATCGTCATCCGCGTCCATCCAGTTACCCCGTGCGTCCTCAAGCGTGCCATGCGTGTCGGTCGTCCCAGACGAAAAGACCTCGACTAGGGCCGCGCGGTCGAGATCAAAACGGAAATAGTCCACGTCGGTCGTCGTCAGGGTGTACTCGGGGGAATCGTATTCGTTGGAGGCCGGCAAAGACATGGCCGTAGCCCGAAAGTCGCCCACCAGATCGGCGTGCTCGACGCGTATCCCGCGATAGTGCTGGATGGGATGGTCGTAGTAGAACTCCTCGATCCGAATTTCCGTCCTACCTACGCCGCAGGCTTGCAAATACAGCGTCTCGCCGTTCTTGAAAGCCCCCGGCGTCTCATTGGGTTCGGCAGGACAATAGCTATTTGATGGAGGACTGTTCCCGCTGGCGACTTCTAGCACCGCGTCCGAGCCGGTCGGATTGACGATCACGCGCACGGAATCCGCATCGGTGTAAACCGTGAAGGGGAGCCATTCGTCCGGAGTGACAGTGAAGCGATAGAGCGAAGGATTGGGCTGAATGGACGCCGTGGGCAACGCCAACGCCTTGGGCGCGGCGTTGCCTTTCATCGGCGACGAGGCAAGGGGCGGCTCTTTGGAGCAGGAAAGGACGAAAAGGGAAAGGACGACCCAGCATAGACGAAGCATGGCTAGGGTAATTGTTGCTCGTACGTTGCGGCTACGACTTTCCCTGCAGAGGGAAGCCATGCGCCAACTGTAAGAGAATACGTTCCCGTCGTGTTAGAATTTGCCCCTCTCACTTTCAGGTAGTATGTGCCGGGTGCGACCTGAGCTAGGACAAAAAAGTCTGGAGGGCTAGAGAACCTATCGTCATTCTCAGCGAGTACCAAGCCCGAGGAATCAAGTAGTTGACCATAGGTGTCGGTCCCGCCATGGGAACCGATAGCAAGATCAATTGTTTGACCTGTAACGCTCAAGCGGAAATAGTCCACATCGCCCGCGGTTAGCACATAGGCCGGAGAGGACCAGAATTCTCCGGTCGCCGATGATGTTGCCTGAGGCACGATTAGGTCGGTCGCCGTCGCCTGCGTGTCGCCCACATCGTCACCTCCGTCTTGGATGCCTCCCGTAGCAGAACAGTCGGCCGTGTAGGTGCGCCCCGCAATCTGGACCGTATCGGAGAAGCGGATCAGGCCCCCCTCGACGGTATAGCTAATCGGGATGGTGATGAGTAAGTCCGCTTGGGACGTTTCGGCGGGCTTGGCGGCTACGCGGCGGTAGGTCGCTCCATTGATCGAGACCGTTTGCCACGGCCCCGACTCTTCAGCAAAGGCGGACGAGGGGGATGATACAGGAGGCTCTTGTGAGCAAGAGAGGACGAAAAGGGCAGATAAAGCCCAAAGGGCGAATCGATAGGCCATGACGCATCTCCTTGTGGCACTAGGGGATGCCCGGCCCTCCAATAGGTGCCGGGCCATGCCACTAGTCTGCGCAGAGAAGCGAGACGAGTCTGCCTATTCGCCCTTGGTGCGGGGAGCTACCCCGCACCATACTACGGGCTGTTGTATTTAGCAGATAACCCGACCTACGGGCTCTGCACAGACTTAGTGGCACTCGTAATAATATGGCGGATTTCGATTTCAGTAAACCAGTTGGATACACGTGTCTCCCGCGTGGGACGCACCCACGGGAGACGTTATGTAAACCCATAAACATAAAATACACCTCGCGCAAGGGGGGTCCAATCCATCAGATCAGAATTCTCATAGGACCAGACGAAAATCTCCGGTTCGTCCGCCGACATGGCGGAGAAGAAGGCTAGCATGACGCGGCGGCGCTGGCGCGCCCCGGACTTCAAACTGAGTCACTACTGTTTGGAGGTTCTTTTCGTTGGTGCGGCCAAGAAAGTGGGAACGTGGACTTGAAGGCAACAATGACGGCGATGCAAGGCACGATGATTTTGACACCAGAAGGCCAGAATCGTCCCAGCCACCACAAACCCGCAATTAAGGCTGCACTGAAAAGCAGCCCTAGAATCAGGTTTGTTAGAATCACCAAGAATGCTGACTGTACGGGTTCTCCGGTTTCTCGACTCGCCCACCTCGTCATCCAGTATATTGTCGCAGACCGGACCAGAACTGCGAGGATGAGAAAGCATGTGAACATGATCCATGGACTCGATGCGAGAACAGCGATCGCGATGTATGTCCCAACGAGGAGACAGTTAAGCACCAAAGCGATCCGACGGCTCAGGGGGCTAGGTATGTTCTGCTCATTCATTCGTTTTCTCTTCGAGCGCTAAAGCTGAGGTGCCGCGAAATTGACTTCGTAGTCCGTGTTGGTCGACTAAGTACACAACCGTTACAGCGGTCGTCTTCGCCGCCGTAACTACTTGTCTTTCTTCACAATGCTGCTCCAGTGAGCTGTTATGAAGGCCCACTACCTAAATATGGGAGAGCGGAGGACTCAATTTTAATATTATGGTTCTTTCGATGGTTAGAGAGGAACATCTCAATCGATCTTTTACGCCACGGCATCGATCTCTTGTTCCATAGATGGTGGCTGGCTGGCCCAACCACCACGGTGTCGAGCGGAAAAGCCTTGTCCTCCCCGATTTTTAAATCGATGTATGGCTTAAAATACCCCCGTTTTGCTAGAAATCTCATGTTGTCGTCGACTTTGTGAATGCCTTTTAGAACTAGCCGATTCTCTTGCTCATTCTCGTAGCATGGATGTTTGAGAGAGGTAATTGAAAGATATAGTATGAGACTCAACGAGGAGTATACCACCTCCTTGTATTGGCTCTTAAAGACATCGCTTTCGCCAGTCTCATGGATTTTCCTGAACTCACCGAGAAATTTGTTCAGTACCTTGTCGATGTGAGCTTTCTGTTCATTTTCATCATAGAGAACTCTCAAGACGTAAATCTCCCACACATCTGCCTCTGGTAGCTTCTTTATAACCTCCAGCAACTCTTGTATTCGGAAGCCAAGAGAAAATCCCCGACCATCATCGCCGTACAGACGCCAAAGGTCCAAATTGTCACGCTCGCTGCAAAAGCTAGCAACAAAAGGAACGCGGGAATCGTTGTCTTTTGTATAGGTTTGATAGCCCCTGACGAACTCTTGGGCGATATCACCTTGATCTGCAAGCTTGGCCAGCATTTCGTCACATATCGATTTTGCATACTGCAACTCACTTGGGTCATTCAGGAAGCCGGGATGGCTCAGCCGAATGGTCTGGCTGCCGACGATACCTTCGAGTCCCTGCGTGTCTGTGTAGTGCCATAGTAGTGAATCGTCAGATTCAAGTGGTTTGACCAGCGGGCCTATGAACTCCTTTATTTTGTTCAATTCCGACTCAATTTGGTCCCATACCGTCATATCAGCACCTCCTACGACCGACGAAAATCTCTGGTTTGTCCTCCGACATGGCGAAGAAGAAGGCTAGCACGACTCGGCAGCACTGGTGCGTTATTTTGGTGCAGAAGAAGTAAAGATCGCACCCGGCGTCAAGCGGACTTGGGCGCGGGGGATGCAACCAAGGAAGACATTATGTAAACCCTACGCATAAAGTACACCTTGCGCAAGAGGGTTCCAATCCATCATATCAGAGTTCCCTAGGATCAGACGAAAATCGTCGGTTTGACCGCCGACATGGACTTCCGGGTCAATCTAGTCCCTAAAGGTCTCATTCGTGGGTTGTGTCCGATACAGTCGAACCCGCACATCCTTTTCCTCCCCGCTGTGCTGCCGCCTTGGCATGGATATTGCAATGCCGTAGGAACAGCCGTTACGCGGTCGGTTCTCCGTGGAACGGCCCTGTCGTCTCACCCGTCCAAGGCATGGCTTATGGCCGAATTTGACACCATCGCCAAGCACCTCATCCACGCCTACCCGGCTGACTTCGCCCGTTTTGCCCTTCAGCACGACGACCTTGAGGTACTCGACGTCATCGACACCGAGCAACCCACCGTCGAAACCCACCGCACCGACAGCCTCATCCGCGTGTGCCTCGGAGGTGGCGGGGAGGCGTTGGTCCATCACGAGTTTCAAACCACCGATAGTAGCCCACCCATGCCGCGCCGCATGGCCGGCTATATCGGGCGTGGCATTGAGCAACACGGCCTGCCGATCTACTCCAGCGTCATCTATCTGCGTCCCGAGGCTGGCCGCACCGATCCGGGGCACTATATCCAAGAGCGCCACGGCTTCCGCGTGTTAGTGCAATATCAGGTGATTCGGCTGAGTGCCCTAGACGGCCAACGCATTCTTGAAGAAGGACATTCTGGCTTGATCCCGTTTACGCCGTTGATGCAGCGTCCGTCGAGTGTGGCTGCGGAGGCATGGCTGCGCCAGTGTGTGAACCGGGCGCAGCAGGTGCCGATGGATGAGACCCTCAAAGCCAATTATTTGGCCGATCTTGCGATTTTGGGCGGGTTGATGTATAACTTAGAAACGATTGTGGCTATCATCGCGGAGGAGACCATGTACGAATCGTCGGTAGTGCAGTATTTCACAGAAAAGGGCATTGGGCAAGGGATCCAAGAAAGCATCCAAGAAGTGTTGGCCCTGCGCTTTCAGTCAGAGGATACGCACCTGTTGGCCAGTCGCATTGGGGCCATTGACGATGTACAGCGCCTCAAGCAGTTGTTTCGGGCAGCCGTCCAGATGCCCAATCTCGAAGCCTTCAGACACTTGTTAGACGCCGACGAGTAGGCCCGCCGCGTAACATCAATGACCCAGTTTGAAATCTTACGTAAAGCGGCGATCAGTTGACCAACTCCATCCCCGTTGCACTAGGCAACCTTGTTCTTTCCTTTTTTGAAATCCTAAGACCAGACGAAAATTTCCGGTTTGTCCGCCGACATGGCGAAGAAGAAGGCTAGCACGACGCGGCGGCGCTGGCGCGTTAGGCGCTCTACTTCGTGGATGTTTTCGGTGCAGAAGAAGTAGAGATCGCCCGGCGTCAACCGGACTTGGACGCGGGGGATGTGGTGCTCGGCCGCGTACTCGGCGAAGCGGTCTTCGCGCAGGACTTCCTCAATATGGGGTTGGGTGCCCCAGCACCGGTAGATAAAGGGTTCGTCGGCGCTTGCTTCATCGCCGGTTTGCAAGCACAATACCCCGGCGAATTGGCGCTGGAAGTCGGCGACTGCGTATTCGTAGCCGGGCCGGGAGCGCTTGGCCACAGAGTCGTAGTGGGGCCGGTGGCCTTCGGCGGCGTGATACATGCGGAAGATGGCTGGCCCGTAGAGCCGCCCGTCTGGTTCACGCGCGGTTTGAACGACTTTGCCCTCGGCTAGGTCGGATAGGGCCGCGTACATCGTGCGCACCGGGTCTGTAAACCCCTCAAAGAGCGTGGCGAACAACTCGTGAGTGCGAGCGGCGTGGGCGAAGAAGGCGTCTGGGTCGGCCCCGAGCCGTCCGAGGCTGGTGCCCAAGTCGAGATAGGGGCCGCCGCTGAGTTGGGAAGCCTGGCCCACGGTGGCCGGATCGAAATAGCCCCGCTCCTCAAAGCGGCGCATCAAGCCGAGGCAGTGGTCGGGCGGGTAGGCACCCCGCAGGACTACGGCGGGGACGTCTCCGTCGGCCAAGGCGGTGAGAGGACGGGGTAGGCTGTGCAGCAAGTCGGCCGTGCTATGGGCCTCGGCGGGTGTCCAGACGTTGGGCTGGGTCATGAGATTTCCTTGCGAATAATTGTAAAATTTTCACGTCAACTTGTTGTAGAAGTATAGATTATAATACAACCTCTCGGCCCATGCGTGCTGACTCGTAACAGGCATCGACGACCTTTTGCAGGTTGAGTAGCTGGCGGGCATCCTGCATGTCCCAAGGCTCGCCGGCGCGGAGTTGGGCGCGGCGCTCGTCGTCGAGGTCGCAGACAGCGGCAACCATCGCTTGGTCCGCGCCCAGTGCTTTGATACCGGCAAAGTGGACGTTGGCTTGGGTGCCGCAGCCGATCATTCCGATGCGCACGGCGCGATCTAGCATGGATAGTTCCTTTCTGCTGGTGGCTCAACGCAGGTTTTCGGCGTATAATGTCCCTGAATACCTAGAGCGAAACACAACCGGCGTCAAGGTGCCGGACAAACGCGAGGAGTGGCGTGAATGAAGATGCCAGATAAGTGTGCGGATATGGGGGATATACGTGCGGAGATTGATCGAATCGATAAAGAGGTTATTGCGCTGCTAGGTCAACGGTTTCAATACGTGCAAGCAGCAGCACAATTCAAAACGAGTGTGGAAAGTGTGAAGGCTCCAGAACGACTAAAATCCATGCTAGAGCAACGAAGACAATGGGCGGCGGCGGAAGGCCTCAGTCCAGACGCGATTGAGAAGATGTACAACGATCTCGTGGGCTACTTTATCAAGGAAGAGATGGCAAAAATGCACTTGGGTATACATACGAGGGGATAGAATGGAACAATCAGCGGGAAAACGGGAAGTCGGTGAACATAGCAACGGCCTCCAGATGCCCCCCGAGCAGATGCTCGATCTTGCGCGCAAGGCCGCAGAACTCGTGGTGGAGCGAATCGACAGCCTACCCAGAGAAAACGCTTGGGAAGGAGAATTCCGGCGCGAACTCGAGAAGTGGCTGCTGGAGGAGCCTCCCGAGGCGGGCCGGCCGGCAGCGGAGGTCATTGAGCAGGCCGCGCGCGATATCCTCCCGATTGCGACGCGGCTGGACCATCCGCGTTGCTTTGGGTTCATCCCGACAGCGCCCACTTGGCCCGGAGTGCTGGCCGACTTCATGGCCGCCGGATACAACGCCAACGCCTGCACTTGGCTAGTCGCCAGCGGCCCGAGCCAACTGGAACTGGTAGTCATCGACTGGTTGCGGCGTTGGCTCGGCTACCCAGAGAGCGCCGGCGGGCTGTTGACCAGCGGCGGTTCGGCGGCCAGCCTCGACGCCTTTGTCGCGGCGCGAGAAGCAGCGGGTCACCCCGAGCAGATGACTGTGTACATGAGCGACCAAAGCCATAGCGCACACATCCGTGCGGCCAAGATCATCGGCGTGCGGCCGGCGTGCGTACGCTTGCTTCCGAGCGACGATCAGTTCCGCCTAGACATGGAGGTGCTCGCGCGTGCTGTGGCCGACGACCGCGCGACGGGGTTTAATCCCATCGCGATATGCGCCAACGCCGGCGCGGGCAGCACCGGAGCCATCGATCCGATCAGAGCCATGGCCGACTACTGCGAAGCGGAAGGCATCTGGCTGCACGTCGATGCGGCGTACGGTGGTTTCGCAGTCGTGACCGAGCGGGGCAAGGAGCTATTGCGCGGAATCGAGCGCGCCGATTCGATTGGACTAGACGCACACAAATGGTTCTTCCAGCCTTACGAAGCCGGTTGCCTACTAGTGAAGGATCTGAGCACGCTTGAGCACGCTTTCGGCGTTCACCACGACATTCTCCAAGACACAATATGGGGCGCGAATCACCCGAACTTCTCGGATCGCGGCCTGCAACTGAGCCGCTCGGTGCGGGCGTTGAAGATTTGGATGTCGGTCCAGACCTTTGGGATGGCCGCGTTCCGGCAGGCCGTGTCAAAGGGGATGGAGTTGGCCGACCAAGCCGAGGAGTACATCCAGGCGAGCCCGACCCTGGAGATGTTGACCCCCGCGTCGCTGAGCATCGTGTGCTTCCGGGTCAACCCCGCCGACATGGACCTCGACGAGGAAACCCTCGAAGAAGTCAACAGGACGGTGCTCGCCCACGTCTTTTGGGACGACCATGCCTTCGTATCATCGACCCTTCTCCATGGAAAGTTTTCGCTGCGGATGTGCATCGTCAACCACACTACGACTTGGGACGATGTGCGCGAGACCTTGGAGGCTATCGAGCGGTTCGGGCGGGAAGCGTCAGCTTAAAGGAGGACATTTTCTAGTGCATGGATAGTTCCTTTTTGTTGGTGGCTCAATGCAGATTTTCAGCGTATAATGTCCCTGAATACGCAGAGTGAAACACAACCGGTCGGACAAACGCGAGGCTTGGCTATGGCGCAACAGGTAGATGTGCTGGTCATCGGCGGCGGAGTCGTCGGTATCTGCGCGGCGCACTTTCTCCGGGAGCAGGGCCGCGAGGTTACTGTGGTCGAAAAGGATGTGGTTTGCGCGGGGAGTTCGTATGGCAACGCCGGGCTGATTGTGCCCAGCCACAGCGTCCCGCTGGCCGAGCCGGGGGTTATCGCCCAGGGTTTGCGCTGGATGTTCGACCCGGACAGCCCCTTCTACATCAAATGGCGCTGGGATCTCGATCTTGTGGCTTGGCTGTGGCAGTTCCGCAAGGCCAGCACCATGCGGCGAGTGCGGCAGGCCATGCCGCTGTTGCGCGATATGCACTTGGAGAGCTTTCGGCTCTATGAGGCACTGGCCGCGGAATTGGATTTTGCCTTTGGGCACGAGGGCAGACTCCTGCTGTGCAAGACCGAGCAGGGGATGGAAAGCGTCCATGAAGAGGCCGAACTGATGCAGGAGATAGGGATAGAGGTGGAAATGGTCGACGCCCAACAGGCGCAGCAGCGCGCCTCGGTCGTGGAATTGGACTGCGTGGGCGGAGCGTTTTACGCGCAAGATGCTCACTTAGACCCGGCGCGTCTTGTGCGGGCCTTGGCCGCGCGCTGCGTCGAGCGCGGGGTCCAGCTAAACGAGAAAACCGAGGTGTTGGGGTTTGGCAAACAGGGTCGTCGTCTGCAAGTAGTCGAGACAACGCGCGGGGATTTTGCCGCTGACGAAGTCGTGCTGTGCAGCGGGGCGTGGTCGCCGGGCGTGGGCCGCGAGCTGGGCCTGTCCCTGCCTGTGCAGCCGGCCAAGGGCTACAGCGTCACCGTCCACAAGCCGGACCCGTGCCCGGAGGTACCTCTGATGTTGGTAGAGGCTCGCGTCGGCACCACTCCAATGGGCGACAAGCTGCGCTTTGCTGGTACGCTCGAATTGGCGGGCATGGATACGTCGATCAATCGTCGGCGGGTCGCCGCGATTGTCAATGCGGTGCCGCGCTACGTACCGGCGTGGACGTCGGATGCGTTAGAGCTCATCGAGGTGTGGCGGGGGCTGCGTCCCTGTACGCCGGATGGCCTGCCCTTTTTGGGACGGCCGCGGGCCTACGACAATCTCACGGTGGCGGCTGGACACGCCATGGTTGGGGTCTCGCTGGGCGCGGTGACCGGGGTGGTGACCGCGCGCGTGGTTCAGGGGGAGAAGCCGGGTTTTGATTTGAGTTTGTGCAACGTGGATCGGTTCGGATAGGAGGGGCAGATGCATTACGCACTGGGCATTGATTTGGGCACTGGAAGCACTAAGGCCGTCCTCTTCGACGAGGAGGGAGACCTCGTCGGCAGAGGGCAGGCCGAGTATCCGCTCTACAAGCCGCATCCTGGGTGGGTTGAGCAAGACCCGGAGGATTGGTGGCAAGGGCTGTGCGCGTCTGCGCGTCAGGCTATCGCTGATATTGACCCAGCGCAGGTCGCCTGCGTCGGTCTGTCGGGGCAGATCAACGGCGCGGTATTTGTCGATAGCGCCGGGCAGCCCCTACAGCGGGTGCTGATCTGGCTCGACCACCGCTCACAAGCAGAGTGCGATTGGGCCGAGCAGCGCGCGGGTGATTTGCTACGTGAGCGGACGCTAATGCGGTTGGGGCCGGTTAATACACTGGCGAAGGTGCTGTGGGTAAAAGACCATGCGACAGATGTTTACAAGCAAAGCCGCTGGATGCTGTTGCCCAAGGATTGGCTGCGCTACCGGCTCACTGGACAGATAGCAGCAGAGGTGTCGGATGCCTCGACAACCGCGGCTTTTGATCTGCACGAGCGCCAGTGGTCTGGGGAAATTTTGGAGGCATTGGAAGTTGATACGGGGCTGTTCCCGGACTTGGTTGATTCGCCAGAAGTGGTCGGGGCCATAACTCAAGAGGCTGCCGAGCAGACTGGGCTGGTCGAGGGCACACCTGTCGTCGCTGGCGGTGGGGACATGCCCTGTATGATTCTTGGTGCTGGAGTGATTGAGCCGGGCATTATCAGCTTGGGGATCGGCACGGCGGCGCACGCCACGGCTTTTGCCGAGACGCTGGATCCGCGGGCCTTTGACAAGCTCTGGCCGATGTGCCACCCCATCCCCGGCAAATACGCTTGGCTGGGTTGCTCGTTTACTGGAGGGGCCTCGCTCAAGTGGTTTAAGGAGGAATTCGGGGGAAGCTATGAAGAGTTGACCGAGGCTGCGGCTGCGGTTCCCGCTGGTGCTGAGGGGGCGTTTTTCATGCCTTGGCTCGAAGGAAGGGCCACGCCGCGTCCCGACACCCACGCTCGCGGTGGTTTTGTCGGGCTGTCGCTGGGGCACACGAAGGGGCATCTGGTGCGGGCGGTGCTGGAGGGGGTCGTCTTCGACTTGCGGCACTCGCTCGACTGCTTTGCCGAAATCGGCTTGCCCATCGACGAGTTGCGGATTGGCGAGGGCGGCTCGCATTCGGAAGTGTGGCGGCAGATCCAGGCCGATATTTTGGGGCGCGACGTAGTGCGGATCGCCACGGACGATCTGTCGGCGGTAGGGGCGGCGTTGTTGGCGGGCGTTGGCGGCGGACTCTATGCGGATTTTGCCACCGCCTGCCAGCGAACGGTCAAGTTGGCCGAGACGGTGCGCTGCGACCAGGAGCGGGTGGAATACTACCGGCGGGCTTTTGATCGCTACCGGGCGCTTTATCCGGCGTTGCAAGACTGGTATGGAGGATCGGCCTAGGGCGGCGAGTGAGACTGTGGACAATTGGAGCGAGAGGTAATATCGCATGATTACGCAGATTGAGATCGGAGGGTACCGACTTCTTGATGAGTTTAAGGCAGACTTCAAGCCGCTGACCGTGGTAATTGGTGCCAATGCCGTCGGCAAAAGTACGCTGATCGATTGTCTGCAACTGATTGGTGAGTGTTGCGATTTTCCGCTAAACACCGTCATGGGGCGGCATTGGGGGACCGCATCACTGCTAACGGCAGAGAACAGCAATGGGCAGTTGACTTGGAAAATCACGTTCCATAAGCCCGCCGCATGGGATGATATTCCATTGGAGCCGGGAAAATCTTGGGTGTACGAAGTTGTTCTGCAAGCCGATGCACAGGGCCAGATGTACCCACAATACGAGGTTCTAAGGAATCGAGAGCCAATACAGGGATACACGGAACCTCTTAAGTTTCTGGAAGCAACTCCGCATAAGAGGCACATATTCGACAAAAAACAAAGTCGGTTGATACCATTTGATGAAGCGCAATCTTCGCCCGCTGTCGTCCGCGATGCCGATTCAGTGTCAGTCCCCCCGGGAAGCGGACGGGCAGGCGCACAACAAGATCCCGCATTGTTGCTTTCACAAATCTACTTCTTCAATGAATTTCCCGTTCCTGCTTGGGTACATGCTGTATTGGCTAGTATGGCGTTCTATCCGGGTTTCGACGTGACGAGATCTTCCACGCTCCGCACCAAGGCCGCCGATATCAAACCGGATACAGCATTATCATCCAACGGCGACAACTTGGGGACCGTGCTGCACGAAATCCTGACCCGATATGATTACCGTTCAGCAGCAGAGGAGTTACGCGATTTTCTGCGTGTGGCCTATCCCGCATTCGAGGAAATTCACTGTGATACCACACATGGAACACCACCGCAAGTGCTCGTCCGGGTGCGCGAACAAGGCATGTCCCGTTCTATGGAGATGTGGGAGCTGTCGGACGGCATGCTGCGATTCCTATGCTTGGCAACGGCCCTGCTAAATCCGCAGCCGCGGCCACTGGTGGCCATCGATGAACCGGAATTGGGCTTGCATCCCGGCCTGTTGCCGATTGTCGCCGAAATGATCAAGACAGCGGCGGAGCGCACCCAGGTAATCGTGACGACACATAGCCCGGACCTGCTCAACTGCTTCGATATAGCCGATGTTGCCGTGATGGCGCGCAATACGGATGACGCAAAAGTCGCGTGGCATAGTCCCGCGAATCGCAAGACACTTGTGGAAATGCTCAATAATGTTACTGGCGAAACGTTGGGTGACCTGCATCGCTCCGGCGAATTGGAGGCCGGGGCATGAAGGTGTGGATTTTTGTGGAAGGGAAATCGGAGGTTAAGGCACTATCAGCATTGTTGAACGGCTGGAAGCAGCAGCTTAGAAAGAACGGCTGGGGTATTCAACTAATAGATCTAGACAGCAAGTCCGACTATTTCAAAAAAATTGGACCCCGTGCAGCCGAGAAGTTGGAGAATGATACGTGCGATCTCGTTGTGGGCTTACCCGATCTCTACCCAAATCGAGATTATGCGAATACGGATTACAGACACAACAATCTACAAGAGCTTCAAGGCGTTCAAAGGCGCTTGGTGAAACAGCAATTGCGGGAGCAGGTGGGCAGACGGACTGATATTGCCAGTCACATGGCGCGTTTTTATTCCAGCGCGTTGAAACACGATTTGGAAGTGCTGATCCTTGCTGCGACGAGTCAACTTCAGGCCCAACTCAAGATGTCGAACAGGCCTAGCGGCTGGCG
Source organism: Candidatus Latescibacterota bacterium (assembly GCA_965116455.1). GTDB lineage: Bacteria > Latescibacterota > UBA2968 > UBA8231 > UBA8231. Next base: position 1,171,262 of record OZ220690.1, read on the forward strand.
ACAACCTCCAGAAGAGCAGAATCAAGACAGACCGCCGAAGAGAATTATTGAGGACCTCTTTCGGAGACATCGCAAGCAGTCCTATCGTGAAACCACGGATAGCTATGCTATTCTCAGAAACGCAGACCTACGAGAGGTGGCGGAACAGTGTCCGACATTTCGTGCTATGATCGATTGGATCGGGGAGAAGACCGGCGTACCTGGGTATTGAACGATGTAATCTTTCAGTGGGGGAATTTGTGTTTTGGGGGCCCACCCGTGTGTTTGGCGAGATATTTGGCGCATTCATCCCTTATCTGGAGAGAATCGCATGCTGTGCCATAGGTTGCGTCTCTTGACGGCACTCGTTGTATGCGGAGCCTTGGCACTGGTCGCTTGCGGCAACTCGACGGGCGATGTGAAGACGTTTCTGCTGCCCGGTGGGGAGGAGATGGAATTTGTTTGGATTGAAGGAGGGACGTTCTTCATGGGCTCACCGCCTTCGGAGGCGTGGCGGGATTCGAGTGAACGTCCGTGGCACGAGGTGGAGATTAGCGAAGGGTTTTGGTTGGGGAAGTACGAAATCACCCAAGGGCAGTGGGAGGCGGTGATGGGACAACGGCCATGGGCCGAACCTTGGTCGCGGGACGGAAAGGATTATGTGGTTGAGAATCCGTCTCATCCGGCGGTATATATTTCTTGGGAAGACGTGCAGGATTTTATAAGGGTGTTGAATTCTGCGGCGGATTCGGTTTTGTATCGTTTGCCGACGGAAGCGGAATGGGAGTATGCGTGTCGCGCGGGGACCTCGACGCAGTGGTCGTTTGGAGACGATGAGCGTCAGCTAGCTGACTATGCGTGGTATTCTGCGAGTGCGTGGGATGTGAACGAGAAGTACCCCCATGCAGTGGGTCTGAAGCGCGCAAATCCTTGGGGGTTGCACGATATGTACGGGAATGTATCTGAATGGGTGCAGGACTGGTATGGAGAGGACTATTATAATCGTTCACCTCGGATCGATCCTCCGGGGCCTGTCACCGGCTACCGTCGCGTCGTCCGGGGCGGATCCTTCTATCAGGACGCTCTGAATCTCTGGTCGGCGCATCGCTTCTACGGCTCGCCAGACTTTCCCTCTAACACTACTGGCGCACGCCTTTTGAGGATGCACTTGACCCAGTGACTTTACCGGGATTTTTCTTGTTGTTTATTCTGGCGGTTGTGCATTCCTCCTAACCCTCGATAAACGGCCCTTCCTCCTGTAACCTCTTGAGGACGCGGGCGTATTCGGCGGAGCCGTCGTCGGTCCAGTATTCAAAATTGAGACCCTCGAGGCGGCCTTCCTCGGTGCCGGTCAGGCGGTTGATATTGGGGCTGCCCAAGCTGTAGGCTTTGTGGCCGCCGGCAAAGTGCACTACGCCGATATAGTCGTACTTGGGCAGGTGGGCGCGGGCGGCGGCTTGGGCTAGGGCTTCTTCGTCCACTTCCACGCCTAGCCCCGGGCCTTCGGGCACGGGTGAAAAGCCCTCGACGACCGGAATTTTTTCAGCGATGTCGGACTCGAACTGGTCGTCTAAGTTGATGGTGTGGGCCGAGGCCGTGGGCAGGACGGCGGCTTGGTGCAGGGTGAGGGCCTTCATCAGGGTATTGCCGCATTGCTGGATCAGGCACTGGATATTGGCCTTGCCGTAGGCAAAACCCGAGGTCAAGGTGTCGCCGATGCGACCGCCAATCATGTAGATATCGGCGACCCCGCGGATCACTTCTTGGATGCCGCCCAATTGGGGGACGTGCATGATGAGGGGGATCTTGGTCTTCTCGCGCAGGGTGCGCCAGCCGTCGATGTCGCTCCAGACCAGTGGGTCTTCAAGGAATCCGACGATCGGCGATTTTTCCAGTTCGGCGATAATGGGCAAGATCGTGCCCAGCGTGCGGTTGTGGTTGAGATCCCAGTGCAGTTTAAAGCCGGGAGGTGCCACTTTTTCCGCGGCGCGGGTCTGCTCGATGACGTCGTAGCGGGCGTCCGAGTGCATTTTGAAGACGCGGTAGCCCTGATCGACAGCTCGCTGGATCTCGCCGGCGAAAACGTCGGGGGGACAGGGGCGGGTCCAGGCGGCGCAGGGGACGGCGTCGCGCACTTTTTGGCCCATCAGTTTGTACGCGGGCACGCCTGCGTGCTTGCCCATCAGGTCGTAGAGCGCCATGCCCAAAGCCATGTGAAAATTGTTGAGCAGATAGTCGAAAGGATTGGTGCCGATGAGTGCGTCGATCTCGGCTTGGGGTACGGGCCTGGGGTTATCTTCGTAATCACCGTAGCCGACTAACCCATTGTCGCCGTGGACTTTAACCACTAGATGTTGATCCATGTCGTGCATGCGCATACGGCCGGCGTGGTTGTCGTAGCGCTTGGCTAGGGGCATGGCGATGGGGATTTGTTCGATGTGGGCGATTTTCATGGGAAGCTCCTATTGGAAAAGCTCTGATTGGGTCTCCAATAATTGACTTGGGTGGTGGCCTGTCAAGGTAGTGGGCGCGTATATTAGGGCGGCGCGGAATACCTGCAATCATCCCGTATTGAGAAAACCATGCTCCAACTCGCCACGTTCCAATCCGACGTTACGCCGCCGCTGGGCCATCCGCTCTGTGCGGGGTGGTATCCACCGGCTAAGGGGATAGCCGATCCGCTGTCCGCCTTGGGACTGATTTTGGTGCCGGACGATCAATTGCCCATGATCTTGTACGCCTTGGATTGGGCTGAGTTGAGCAACGGCGATTACGACCGTTGGCGCGGGGAACTGGCTCAGGCCGTGGGTACCGAGGCCGAGCGCGTGGCCGTGCACTGCATCCACGCCCACGATACGCCCTGGCCCGACCGCGATGCCCAGGACATTCTCGACGCCCACGGCTGTCCCAATATCATTATGACTGGGGATTGGGCCGAAAAGGTGCGGGCCGAAGCGGCGCAAGCGGCGGGCGAGGCTATGACCAAGTTGCAGCCCTGCACGGATATTGCGGTGGGGCAGGCCAAAGTCGAGCGGATCGCCTCCAATCGGCGAGTGATGGGGCCAGACGGCAAGGTGGCTGGGGTGCGTTGGACCCAGTGCCGCGATCCACAAGTGCGGGATGCTCCCGAGGGTATCATCGACCCCATGCTCAAGACGATTGGCTTTTATCAGGGAGAGACGCCCTTGGCATTGTTGCACTACTATGCCGTCCATCCCACTAGCGAGGACGGCACCGGGCTGGTGACGCCTGAATTCGTCGGCTTGGCGCGCAACCGCCGCAGGGAGGAAAGCGGCGTGCCGCACCTATACTTCACCGGCTGCGCGGGCAATGTCACTGCGGGCAAGTACAACGACGGTATAGACGACAACCGGGAGTTGTTCACCGAGCGGATCCACCGGGCCATGTTGGCGGCAGATCAGGGCAGTACGCGGCAGTCGCTGGAGCATGTGCGCTGGACGGTCGAGCCGGTGCGGTTGCCGCCGCGGGAGGATATGGACGAGGAAAACCTGCTGGCACAAATTGCCTCGGCAGCCTCCGGGGCCAAAGTACACAGCAAAGCCGCCCTCATGCTGACGTATCTGCGCCGCAGAGACCGGCCCATTCCCATCACTTGTTTGCACCTCAACGATGGGGTGGCGGTGGTCCATTTGCCGGGCGAGATCTTTATCGAATATCAACTGCACGCGCAGGAGAGTCGCCCCGATGCCTTTGTCGCGGTGGCGGGATACGGGGATTTGGGGACCGGGTATATAACCTTGGCGAGTTCCTTTGCCGAGGGGGGATACGAGCCGGTGGACGCCTTTGTGTCGGGTCGGTCGGAAAAAATCGTGCGCGCTGCCATTGAGAAGGTCCTACGGGGCCCTTAACTAACGAGAGCAGGAGAAGAAGATGAACGACTTACTAGCCGGAGCCGGCGGTGCCCGGATCACTCCACCGATCGGCTGCCCCATGGGCGGGTACGGTGCCCGCGACCACGGGGCCGAGGGTGTGCACGACCACCTCAACACTCATGCCTTGTTCCTCGACGACGGCTCGACTCAGGCCGTGATCATCGCCAACGATCTGCTCGGCATGCGGGCAGAGCAGGTCGCTCGCGTGCGCGAGCTGGTGCACGCGGCGACGGGGGTGCCTGCGGCCCACGTATTCCTCGCCTTCTCGCATACGCACGGCGGTCCGCAGATGTACTCTGACTTTTCGGCACTGGAGGAACAGGTTGCCACCTATATCGACACGGTGAGCTACTACATGGCCGGCGCTGCTCTGCAGGCGGCCACCTCGGCGGTGCCCGTGCGCTGGGGCACGGGCCGTCATCCGCTGCAGGTCGGCGTCAACCGCCGGGAGCGACAGGAGGATGGCACGACCCGCATCGGCGTCAACCCCGACGGAGCGGTGGCACCTTGGGTCGATGCGGTGTGGTTTGAACGCGACGACGGCGGGCCACTGGCGGTGATCTACCAGCACGCGGCCCACGGAACCTGCCTAGTAAGTGACAACTACCTGTTCACAGCCGATTGGATGGGCCACGCCATGCAGTTGATTGAGGCCCAACTGTCGGGCGTGACGGCGCTGTTCGTCAACGGCTGTGCCGGCAACATCAACCCCCATCCGCGCGGTTCCTATGCCCTTGCTGGACGCCACGGCACCAGAGCCGGTGACGCGGTGCTGCAGACGGTGTTGGCCCGAGACGACCTGAGACGGGGCGGTCGGCTGCGCTGTGCCCAGCACGCCTTTGAGTTGCCCCTCCAGCCCATGCCGTCGCAGGAGGAGTGCGAGCGCGAACTGGCGGAGTGGGAGCCGGCCTTTCGTCAACTCAAGGGCGAGCACCACCGGAGCTGGCAGGTCTGCCGCCGCTACTTTACCGCAAAGGAGCGGTTCGAGGCGTGTCAGAGCGGCTCGGTGGCCACGGGTCTGCCCCTAGAACTGCAGGTTGTGGCCTTGGACGACGTGGCTCTCATCGGCCTGCCAGGGGAGATCTTCGTCGAGACGGGGCTGGCCATTGCCGAGGCATCGCCTTTTTCCTTGACCCTGCCCGTGGGGTACGCCAACGGTGCCATCGGCTATGTGCCGACGAGTGAGGAGGTGCCCTATGGGGGCTATGAGGTCCTCGATGCGAGGGCGAGCCATCAGGGGCGCTTTCTGCGCGATGACGCGGATCGGGTCTTGACCGATGGGGCACTTCGGACCCTGGAACTGGCTGCGGTAGAGTGAATTGCGTGGATTATCTCGCAGTGCTCTTGGCAGGTATTGAGGGCCTGAGACCGCGACTACCGGCAATCTCGGAGGCCGCTGATCAAGTTGCTGGACGGCTTGCGGCGGACGGACGGTTACTGCTGGCCAGTGTGCGGCCGGATTTTACGTCGGAGGGTTTCATCCGCTCTGGTGGGCTGATGCTGGCTGAGGAGTGGACGTCCGAGACGGTGCTGTCGCCGAATGATGTGGTGATTCTCGGCTGGTCGGGTGCCTCGCCGGACCAGGAGTTGGAGTTGCTGCGGGATCTGCGCGCTTCGGGTGCTCTGATCGTCGGCATTGGGCCAGCCTCGTGGGCTGGAGCGGATGCGCAGTTGGGGGCCGACCTGTTCTTGGAGAGCGAAATTCCCCTGTCAGAGGTGGTGACCGCTCCCTTCGGTGGCGAGGGCTATCCGCTGATTTCTCTGCAGAACTTAGTGGTGTTGTGGACCTTCACCGGCGAGATCGTGGCCGCTTTGAGCCGGATCGGGCAGATGCCGGCCATGTATCAGAGCGTGCTGGTGGCAGGGGCGAGGGAGCGCAATGCCCGATTTGCCGGCTCGCGGTTCCACCAGACGCATCAAGTGCCGGAGATTCCTCTAGGACAGGTGGGTGGGGACTATCTGGATGCAATTGGAGGGATTCTGCGCACTCTGATCGCGGAGGAGACGGGAGCGATTGACCAAGTCGGTGCGGTCTGTGCTCAGGTCCTCAACAATGGCCGCGTCATCCATGCAGGTATGATCTCCCACTTTCCAGTGTATCAGCACGGAGCACCCGGTGATCCGCTGTACATGCGTCGTCTAGCGCGGCTCGATGGGGAGTCGCCGTCGGTGGCCGAACTCGAGCGCGAGCTACAGCGAGGGGATCTGTTCTTTTTTCTCGGATACTATCGGCGGCCAACGCAAGCCTACCAAGTCGCGCACCGGGCAGGTGCGCGGATCGTCGAAGTGATTACCGGCGACGGATCGGACGGCCTGCCGCAGCCGGACTACGTCATCCGGCCGAAGTGGCCCTTCGGCGATGCGGTGACGCGGGTGCCGGGGTACGACGTGGAGATCTTGCCCAGCTCTGGTATAGTGCAGACGGCGATTTACTGGGCCGTGGTGGCGTCGATCTGGCAGGCGCTGTCCCGACAGGAACTCTCCGAGAGAGCCGCATCTACTCGTATTCTGTGAGGTAGAAATGATGAATAGTGTAGAGACGACAGTTCAACTCCGCAGCGGCGAAAAGTTGACGATCGGGGTGTGCGAGCCGCCTTTTCCCGGTGGAGAGCACAGCCTTTGCTGGTGGGGGGATATTGCCGCCGACCTGATGGCTGGGAATCTGCGGCCTTGGCTGTACACGCCCTACTACCTGGGAAAAATCGACGGAGAGTTGGTGGGCTACATGGGCTGCCAGACACCCGCGGATACGCGCGAGGTGGGGCTCGTCGAGTTCGTCTGGACTGACGAGGCGCATCGGCGCGAGGGGATTGCTTCGCTTCTGCTCGGTCGGCTCGTGGAGGATTTCGCGCAGGCTGGGGGCTTGGCGCTCTATCTGTGTACAGCTAATCCCCATGCCGGCAGCTTGTACGAGCGCCATGGATTCCGCTATTTCGTCGGGGATGGGATGCGCTATTTGGCACCCGGTGCTGAAGACTTTGACCGCGACTACCTCGACGGCGGCAGTCCGGCCGAGGTTCGCGACGCTACTTGGGCCGATCTGCCGGGGGCTTCGGTGCTCTACAATCATCCCGAGCCGGGGTGGATCGTTAAGGACTACCTGAGCCAGAGTTTCCGAGACACTCGCTACGAGAGTCACTTTGTGAAGACCTTGCGGCGCTTAGAAGGTCGACGGGGGTTTTGCCTCGCTCTGGAAAACGCCAAGCGCCGCTTGGTCGGCTTGGCCACGGTGGAACGGCGGGGGACTTTTGCCGAGCAGCACACAGGCATATTGAGCTTTCGCGTGGCACCGGCCTTCAGCGGTCAAGCTGCGGATTTGCTCAACGCGGCCGTCGAGCGGTGCGCGGACTTGGAGATCGCGATCCTGCATGTTTATTTGGCCGACTGCGACGACGACCAGAAGCGGCTACTTGAGGAAGCGGGATTTGGCGAGGAGGCGCGATTCAAGCGGCGGCTGCGGGTCGATGGACGTTACGTGGACATGGTCGTGTACGGTCGGACCCTAGCGCAGACGGCGACAGCTCTCTTTGACGAGGGCTACTACTACGGCGGGCGCAAAGACTGGCAGCGGGAGCGAGTTGGCGGCACGGACTGAAGGGCGCAATCCACAGCGCTCAAACCCTGCTTGTCGGTGTCGCAAGGCTGGTTATTTGAGGTAGATCATGCGCTGGGTCTGCACGCCTCCCGGATAGTGCAGGCGCACCAGATACACCCCAGCGGTCCGTCTAGTCGCAGGCCGCGAAAACCAGTTCGATTAGCTCCGGATTGGCCCCTTCGCCACCGCGCACTCCGAGTGGATCCGGGTTTTGCACGATCACCAGTTCCTCGCTGGGGAACACGGCGGTGTAATGGCCGCCGGCACCCCACGAATGAAAGCCGTCGCGCGGCAACTCAGGCCATATCATGCCCTCGGAGTTGCTCCAGAACCCGTTCCCGTAGAGCCAGTCATTTTCGGGGGAGTGCGTCTTGATATGCGGCGCGACCTGAGTCGAATCGCGCATCCACGCTTCCGGCACGAGTTGTACATCCCCCCAGCGGCCATAGTTGCACCACAGCCACCCGGCGCGAGCCAAGTCGAGCGCAGTAGTCGAGATACTCGTGCCATAGCCGAAAATATTCTGTCGCGCCAAGGGGTGCAGCTCCATGGTGCCCGATGAGAACGTCCATGCCGCGCCGAGCGGCTCCGCCAGCTTCTCCCGCATCAGCCGCATGCAACCGTCGGATTTCTCCGGATCTTTCGCGTCGTAATAGCCGTATAGGTGCGCCACGGCGTGCGAAAGGATATTCATTCCCCAACTCTGGTAGTGGAACACCGTCCCAGGCTCTTCGCCGGGCTTCATATAGCCGGAGGTATTCGATATGAGCTGGCGAAAAGTAATCTGGCGGTCTTTCGGGAAGGCGTAGCGGCCGTCCTTTGGGCCTGTCCCTTCCGGCACATCCATATATTCGGGCCAGTAATCGTAGATCGCCGCGTCAACCGAAGGCAATTTCCCTTCGGCGACGGCGATGCCCAATACATTCGACAGCATCGACTTCCACGTCGAGGCTATCGCCAACTTCTCATCGCGCTCGACCCGATGGTTCCACTCGACGACGAGCTTGCCGCCCCGCACGATCGCGAAGCGGTACTTGCGGTCTGCTACGCGCTCGTCCAGCCAGACTTTGGCTTTGTTTAGGCGGTCAGAATCGAAGCCGGCTTTATCAGAGGGGACCGTCTCCCAGTTATCTTTTGGAAATGTCATAGAGGCCAATAGCTTGCTCCTTCGTCAATGGGCAGAGCGGTATTCGGTAAGGAGTATCAGCTCAGATTTTATTCTTCTCGATGTAATCCCAGTTGATATTCATCCCCAATCCGGGCCGTTGAGGGACGTGGACAAAACCCTGCTCGTCCATCAACTCGCCGTGCTCGTGGAGCCAAGGGGCGGGCTGGTCGAAGTCGATGAAGGGGTGCAACAGGCCGCGTTCGTAGAATTCGCCGTTGTGCATGGCGCATAGGGCGTGCAGATTGCCGGGGCCGCCGCCGTGGATTTCGCAGCGCATGCCAAACGACTCGCACAGATGCACGGTTTTCATCAAAGGGGTGAGGCCGCCCACGTCGCCTACGCCGCAGCGGCTGATGTCGCAGGCACCGGCTTTGATCCACTCGGCGCGCACGTACATTTTGCCCTCGCAGGTCTCAGGGCCGCAAATGGGCAAGCTGGTCTGCTCGCACAGCCAGATGTAGGACGACATGCTGTGTTCGTCCATGGGTTCTTCCATCCAGTAATAGTCGAGCTTTTCCAGTTCCTTGGCTAGGAATAAGGCGGCCTCGCGGTCGTAGTAGTGGTAGGGGTCGAGCATACAGGGCACGTCGGGGCCGACGGCGTCGCGCACGGCGGCGCAGGCTTCAATGTCGCGTTTGGGGTCGGGCGCGCCGGCGTAGGGAGGCTGCCAAGTGTGCAGTTTAAAGGCGGGGTACCCGCGCTCCATGCACCACTGGGCGTAATTGGCGTAGTCCTCGGGCGTGGCCAAGCCGCCTTTGAGGTCGTCGCCGCACATGGTGGAGGCGTAGGCCGGCACTTTGTCGCGCAAGCCGCCCAACAGCTTGTACACGGGTTGCTCTAGGGCGCGGCCGGCCAGATCCCACAGGGCTAGGTCAACGGCCATGAGCACTTGGTCGGACAGCGTACCCAGATTGAGGCGCTGGCGATGGTTGAGGTCGCGCCAGATTTTTTCGCGGTAAAAGGGGTCTTCGCCGATTATGGCGGGTTTGACGAGGGTGTCGATGACTTGGGCATTGGCACCAAACCAGTAGCCGGAGACGCCTTCGTCCGTGTCTATTTGCAGCAGGGTTTGGGTGGTTTCGCGCTCGGGGCCGGGATGGCCGTGGCCGTCGGAGTCGCGCTCGGTATTGGTGATGGTTTTGAAGCGAATGGTCTCTACTTGGGTGATTTTCATAGGTCGTCCTTTCGCGGATGGCGATCTTGGTCGCCGGTTACAGTAATCAAATCCCGCTTGCTGCAATTAGTCGTCCGACAATTTCTACGGACCGCTCCATGCACTCCCGCCCGTGTGCGGCGCTGGCGTCGCGTGGGTCTTCGCCGCCGACTCCTTGCGGCCACACGCTCCGATCTGCAGACAATTGCCCGATGTCTACCAAATCCTCTTGATAGTGCATCACCAGCGACGTTTCGTTGCGTGCGGCGTGGTCCATCTGGCTTTTCCATTCCTGCGCTACTTCGTCCGTAACCCCCGCCAGCTTGAGGCCGAAGCGCTGCTCTCGCTCGGCCATGGCCTCGCGCCAAGCCCTGCGGCTCGGTCCGTGTCCATCGGCGAACACGAACTTGAAACCCGCGCGCTTGATCTGCGCTAAGATTGCGTCGACGAGCACGCCGAAAAACCCGTCCGATACCCAGTAGCAACTGCCGTCTAGCTGTCGGTGGGGATTGGTGCTGTCGGCGTAGTCCATGCCGTGGAGCACTTCGCCGCTGCCGTGATCCCACGCCCGATCCGGCCCGAGGTGAATTGGCGGCATGACGATCCCGCCAAAGCGCTTGGCGCACTCGATCATCAGCTCTTCGCTCTGGATCGCGTCGCTGCCCAAGGGCAAGTGCTCGCCGTGCCATTCAAGCGTGCCCAGCGGCAGGTAGGCAACTGGCTTAGCCGCTAGCCGCTGGCGAAATTCACACGGCAACAAATCGGAATATCTGACCTTTTCCATTGAAAATTTCTCCGTCAAAGTTGCGAAATACGATAGCCGGGACGTTCCGGCTTGAACAAATCGGGGTTTAGCCTGACGCCCAGACCGCTGCCTTGGGGCAGATTCACATAGCCGCCGCTAATCTCCACTTCCACGTCGATCAGCTCTCGATACACCGTCTGGATCTGCGCCCGCACGGTCTCCTGATAGCAGCAATTGGCTACCGCCGCTCCCACGTGTAAGCCGGCGAAAAGCGTCAGCGGGCCGGTGCAGTCGTGCATGCTGACCGGCACGTTATAGGTCTGCGCGAGATGGGCGATTCTCGCAGTTTCGGAAATCCCGCCGACCCAGGTTGGGTCGATCATCACGTAATCGGCGGCTTGGTGCATCAGCACGGAGTTGTAATCGGCCCGGCTCAACAGCATCTCGCTCACGGAAATGGGCATCCGGCTCTGGCGGCGGAAGTCGGCGACCGTGTCGAGGTTATCCATCTTGATCACGTCCTCCAGCCACAGCGGCGCGACCTCGCGCAATGCCTCGGCGATGCGCAGGGCCGCTGGGAGCTGGAAATGCGCGTGGCCATCGACGAAGATGTCGAGGTCCATGCCCACCTTGTCGCGGATCTCGCGCAGGGGTTGTACGCCTTCCTCGATTGCGCGGTGCGGAATGCGTGCCGGGCCGTACTGGATGGCCGCTTGATCGAAGGGCCAGACTTTTAGGCCGCTGTAGCCCAGTTCGACCAGTTCCTCGGCCAGCGCCACTGGTTCGTGAAATAGCTTCCACGAATCGCCCAGCGGTCCTGGCTCGCCGATGGCACCAAAGCCCGGCCAACCCTTGCGCCCGGTGGTGCTCGGCCCGTATTGTGGGTTGCCGCAGCTATTGTACACCAGGATTTTGTCGCGCACTGGTCCTCCGAGCAGGCGATAGATCGGCTGGTTGCAGACTTGGCCGAGAATATCCCATAGCGCCACGTCCAGCGCTGACAAAGCGCGGATCTCCGTGCCGCGGACGCCGAAATTCGCGGCGCGCTCGTAGAGGAAGCGCCAGTGCGATTCGATGGCCAGCGCGTCTTCACCGAGTAGCCGGCGCGCCATCCAGTCGTGCAGCATGGCCTGTACGGCCTCGGCGCAGTAGTACGTTTCGCCGTGGCCGATGAGTCCGGCGTCGGTGTGGATGCGCACCAGCAGCAAGTCGGGGAACAGGTCGAGCGGCTGCACGGATTCGATTGCGGTTACGGTGACTTTGCCTTCGTCAATGGGGGATGGGGGCAGGTGGGGTTTTGCCGTCATTTAGTATCCCTTTTCTAGATCGCACACGTTCAATAGGTCTTCGCCCGCCAGATAGCGGTGCAGATTTTCCACGAAGATCGCCTTGCGGCGCTCGATCAATTGCACGGACTCGGCTGAGGTGTGCGGCGAGATCAGCATATTGGGCGCGTCCCACAGCGGGCTGTCGGGCGGCAGCGGCTCGACCTCCGTCGCGTCGAGTGCGGCCCCGCCGATTCGGCCTGTGTGCAGACCCTCGGCCAGTGCTTCTTCATCGACGATTCCTCCACGCGAGACGACTACGACAAACGCTCCTTCTTTGAGCAAGGCGAGCCGTTGTCGGTTGATCATTCCGGTCGTCGCCTCGGTTCGCGGGGCCGTTACCACTAGCCAGTCGGTCATCCCGAGCATCTCGTCCAAGCGCTCGACCGGCCACACCGCGCATACCCCCGGCGGCGGTTCCATCGGCAGGATATCCACCGCGTACACTTCGATTCCGAAGGCTGCGGCCCGAGTGGCCACGGCCCGACCAATATCTCCCATCGCTAGCACCCCCATTTTGGTCCCGGCCAATTCGATAATGCGCTGCACATAGCGTGCGGTATTCCACTGGTGGTTGCGCTGGTCTTCGAGCAGTTCGGGGATGCGGTGGGCGTACGAGAGGATGGCGGCGAAGACGTGGTCGGCCATGGGCACGACGTGCGTCTGGCGCGCGTTGGTCATCACCACGTTGCCCGTGCGGAACTCCGGTATATTGCGCACGACCGAGTCGAAGCCGATGCCCACGTAATGCAGCCACTTGAGTTTTTTAGCCGCCAAAAATACGGGCCGTGTCATCAACCCAAACGCAACCTCCGCATCGGCCACCTCTTGCATCTGCTCCACTTCGCCATACGCCGGGCAAAAGTCCAACTCGGGGAACGTCGTTTGCAATTCTTCGACGAAGGATTCCCCCATATCATATGTCAGTACGACCTTCACGCTGCGATCCTTTCTGAAGGGGCGGATTTCAATTCCGCGCAGATTTTTTTTATAATGCCGGTTAAGTTAGCGAAAAAAGAGATTGTGGAGAAAAGCGGGGCGGGGCAATGAGGAGATTCTTGGCTTTTAACTACATGAGGAACACAGGAGTTTAGAATGAAACAGCAATGGCGGGAACGGCTGGGGACGGTGACGCTGGAGCCTTGCGCGCCAGTGGTGGCCGGTAGCTACCAGCAATGGACTTTGACCCTGACCGTGGGCAGCTACGGCATTGACGAGGGCGGCACCATTAAGATCGCCCAGCGCCTCGCCTGCGATATGCAGCCGGCCCAGTTCAGCGATTCGGCTGCGCCAGCTTATTGCACGGTGCAGACTAACGGGGCGGCCAAGCTGGCACCGCGCTTTGCCCCCAAGGGACACGAGCGGCCGTGGATGATCTGGTGCGTGGTGATTGATGTGTACGACGGGTCCCTCGCGCCCGGTGATACCGTGACCGTGGTCTTGGGCGAGCGCAGCGGCGGTTCGCCGGGGATTCGGGTGCAGACCTTTGTCGAGTCAGCTCATGAATTCCGCGTTTTCGTCGATCCGACCAATGCTGCGGTGGCTCGGCCCGTGGCGGATTCGCCCAAGTTTCCCATTGTCGCTGGGGAGGCCGTGGAACTGGTGTGTATAGCGCCGAGTCAGGCGGTGGTGGGCAAGGCGGTGGAGGTTTTTGTCAAAGGGCAGGATATATGGGGGAATCCGACGGCGGTGACAGGGGCAGTTGAACTGAGTTGGGAAGGGGAAGGGGAGGTCGTGGTTGAGGGGTGTAGGGTGTCTTTTTGCGCTCCAGGTAGTGGACGGCTGATTGCTGCGGCGGACGGTTTGCGCTGTTACAGCAATCCAGTCGCCGTTTCTGAGACAGCGCCTCAGTGGCACCGCTACTGGGGGGATTTGCACGCTCAGTCCGACGCTACTGTGGGCATAGGCACGGAAGAAGAGTACTTCACTTTTGCGCGCGACTGGGCGAGGGTGGATTTTGCCTCGCATCAGGGCAATGATTTCCAGGTTGACGACGAGGACTGGCAGCGGCTCAACGAGACGGTGCGGGCTTTTCACCGGGACGGCGAGTTCGTCGTCTTTCCCGGCTACGAGTGGTCGGCCAATTCTCCGGCCGGTGGGGATCGCAACGTCTTTTACTTTGCCGAGGGGCTACCCATTGTGCGCAACAGCCACTGGCAGATTCCGCACGTGCCCGAGGACGAGGTGTCGCCCGCGCATCCGGCCGATGTGTTTTTCGCCCGGCTCGCTCGCTTGGTGCCGCGCGACCAAGTGATTATCGGCTCGCACGTGGGCGGGCGCTGGGCCGACGTGAAGGCGTATTTCGACCCCGAGGCGCACAATCTGGTGGAGGTCGTCTCGAGCTGGGGCGTGTTCGAGTGGATGCTGTTCGACGCGCTGGACTGCGGCCACGTGGTCGGGGTTATGTGCAATAGCGACGGCCACAAGGGGCGACCTGGGGCTGAGGGGCCGGGGGCTGGCGAGTTTGGCATTGCTGGCGGTTTGACTTGCGTGTTGGCTGGCGAGTTGTCGCGCGCGGGCGTGTGGGAGGCTCTGTGCAGTCGGCGCTGTTACGGCACGACTGGTGCGCGCATACTTCTAGATGTACAGATAGCGGGTGCGCTCATGGGGGCGGTGGTAGAAAACGTGGACTCGGTGGATATTCGCGCTCGGGTTGTGGGGGCGGCACCGCTGGAGGCGCTGCAAGTGTATCGCGGTCGGGAATTGCTCGCCGAGGTGCAGCCGCCTGAATTCCGGGATTTGGGGGATTCCAATAGGGTGCGCCTGATGTGGTCTGGCTCGCGGATGCGCGGGCGTGGGCGGCGAGTGGATTGGTCTGGGGTTATTCGCACCACTCAGGCGACCATCTTGGAGGCAACCACGGTTAGCTTTGATTCTGCGGCCGACGGGATCACTGCGACTGAGTCGCAGGCCGTGGCTTTTCAATCGCAGACTACGGGGGATTGCGACGGCATTGAGTTGGTGTTGGACGATGGGCGGGTCGGCAGCTTGGTGTTCGAGTCGGCGGCGGGGACGACGGAGGTTGATTTGGCGGGGTTAGGTCGCGAGCCATTGCGCTTCGGCTACGGAGGCTTGGACATGCAGTTGGTGGTGCAGCGCTATCCCGAGCGGGTGGAGGCGCTGGAATTGACGTTGGAGATTGTGGATGAGTCGCCGGGGGAGGGGCAGGCCGCTTATTTCGTCAAGGCTATTCAGTGCGACGGGCAGATGGCTTGGTCGAGTCCGGTGTATGTGTTGGGCTGAGGGGGACATTCCTTTTGCGAAAATAGACTTGAATTTATTATTTGAATACGCATCGGGCGGCAATTCCTTTGCGCTTCATTGCTGCCGATGAACTTTAATCGTTAGGCTGTCACAAATTATTGTCCAGAGATATAGTAGATGAACTTCTTGGACTACGTTCTTACAATTATCGGATTTGTTTTAGCTTATGTCTTCTATCGAAGAAGCCGCCGCTCGAAGGAGCCGTGTTGGTCCGTTCGAAATAACGTCTTAATTGAAGGGTATTCTTCCAAGATTGGTAAGCTTGACATCAGATTCAAGGACGAACAGGTTGAGAACCTCTCCATTGCACGTATTGCGTTTTGGAACCAAGGTGCAGAGACCCTGGATCGTCACGACATCGAAACTATTAATCCGCTACGCATTGAGGCAGATGAAGAGATTGAGATCTTAGATGTCTCTGTTTCTCTCACTAATAGCTCGTCCAGCCAGTTTGAGACCGAACTTGTAAATGATCGAAAATCAGCAAAACTAGACTTTGCCTATCTCGACAAAGGACAAGGTGCAATCGTACAGATTATCCACACAGGAATCAAAGAATCGGATATCCAAATCGTTGGCGATATCAAGAGTGTCAAGGGAATAAAAAAGAAAGATGCTCCCCTTCCCTCAATTCGTAGTAAGAGGGAGGGAGGTGGTTTCATAGTTGCGGCATTAGTTGCGTTGTTATTACCTGGATTCATGCTTTATGAAAGTACTACCTCACAGATAGAGCCGTCTATAGGTTTATTCGTTGGCGTAGGCTTTTTCCTTTTCTATGGCATCTTTTTTCTTTCACAGGCGATTTCATCATTGCGAAGAGGTTTACCTAACGGGCTCGAAGCATTTGAGAATGAACCATTGCTGTAGTCGTCAATTGTATTAAGATGTCGCTTAACTCGGATTTCTAAGCGACTGCTGACAACGGCACCTAATCCATAGAGACTAGATCCGGAAAACAGAAGTATTATGACTGTTAATACTACTCGCTGGGATTCAGCAGAGTACCTTAAAACTGAAGAAGATATACAATTATACTTGGAAGCATGCCTTGAAGAGGCTGGATATGATCCCGTTTTTATAGCCCACGCCTTGGATGTAATCGATCGTGCCAAAAATATGAATCAGCTACGAGTACCAAATGATGAGTAAACAGCTCAAAAGCGAGGCATTATCGGCCGTATATGAGACAGCCCTAGGGCTTCACGAGGCGGGCGTCCTGAACAAAGTGACCATGAGGACGTTCGACGAGATGTGCCTGACGCCGGTCGAAGAGTTGACGCCGGAACAGATACGTCAAATCCGGCTACGCGAGCAGGTGAGTCAATCGGTTTTCGCCCGCTATCTGAATGTGCCGTCGGGCTTGGTGAGCCAGTGGGAGCGCGGCGAAAGGCATCCGCATGGGGCTTCGCTCAAACTACTTACGCTTGTCGCGCGGAAGGGATTACAGGCAGTAGCGTGAACTGACGTCGCGGAGTTGGCGTCGCAGCGAATCAGTCGAGCGTAGAGAAGGCCCCATGAGTAGCGTTTTTGAGAGTATCAAACAAGGATTGACTGAAGCGATCGAGCACGCGGCGGGCCAGCCAAGTCAGGCGGTCGTCCATCCTCCAAAGACCACCGAAACCATGGCTATCCCCAATCCCACAGTCAAATTTACCTACGAAGACTATTTGAATGCGCCGGAAGACAAGCGCTACGAGCTTTTGGACGGAGAGTTGGTTCCGATCCCTACCCCCGGAGAACTTCATCAGAGCATTTCCATCCTGCTAGGATCGAAATTGGTTCAATTCGCATATGAGAATAGCTTGGGGCGGGTCTATCCAGCGCCTTTTGACGTGGTGCTGTCGGACATAGATGTGGTGCAGCCCGATCTACTGTTCGTCTCCAATGAGCGCAACCACATCATCACCTCCGCGAATATTCAGGGCGCACCGGACTTGGTCGTCGAAATCCTATCTCCCTCCACAGCCGAACGCGATAAGACGTTCAAGCGTGCGCTATATGCCAATCACGGAGTGAACGAATACTGGATGGTGGACCCCACCGCAAAAGACATAACAGTCCTGTTGCTCGGCGAGCGCGGATACGAGGTCGTGGATACCTACGGAGAAGGAGAGACATTGACTTCGCCGGCATTACAGGGCTTCACGCTGAATATCGGCGATCTATTCTAAGTTCCCTGTGAATAATACGGAACCTCGCATCAAATCCATCAGGATTACCGAGGACTTGATCATCGCTGACTTGTTCGACGGTCGAACAATCAGTGTGCCACTCGTTTGGTCTTGGCGGCTTTCCGATGCAACCCCCGCTCAGCGTCAAAACTATGAATTTATCGGCGATGGGCAGGGCGTTCACTGGCCGGATATCGATGAAGACATCAGTGCAGAAGGCATGTTGATGGGTACACCTGCACAGCCCGCCAAACAGCGTGTGTAACCCAATCTGTAACGGGGCTAGTCAGCGAAAGTAATCCTACGGCTCCACCCTCCGCCCACTGCGCGCCGATTCAAAAGCCGCCTCTACTACTCTGAGCGTGCCGTCGGCGTGGTCGGCCATATAGGCGGGGGGCTCTTCTCCGCGCATACATTGCTGGAAAAAGTCGATGGCCGGCTGGAAAGGCGGCGTGCCGGTCTGGAAGGTCTCGCTGCGGCTCTCATCGGAACCGATGACCACGTCAAAGCTGCTCTCCGCGCCGGGATGGTACGGAGCGGATACAACCAGTCGGCCTTGGTCGCCAGTGATGAGGGCATGAGCACCGCCGCGGCCCTCGAAACTGCAGTACAAGGTCGCGGTGAGGCCGTCGGGATATTCGAGGATGAGCGAGGTGGCCACATCTACCCCGGCTTGCGCGTCAAAGCGCATGTGCGCTTGGACGCTAACCGGGTCGGTGCCGGCGATAAAGCGCGAAAAGGTGATGGGGTACACGCCGCCGTCGTAAATGCTGCCGCCGCCCAGCGCTTTAATCAGGCGGATGTTACTGGGATCGTTGACGACGAAGGTCATGCCGGCGTTAATGTGGCGCAGGGTGCCGATCTCGCCGGCTGCGATGATTTCCCTGAGGCGGCGGCTTTGGGGATGGTGCATGAAGACAAAGGCCTCAAAGAGCAGCACGTCGGCCTTGCGACACGCCTCGACCATTTGCTGGCCTTCGGCCGCGGTGACGGCTAGCGGTTTTTCGCAAAAGACGTGTTTGCCCGCCTCGGCGGCTTTGATGGTCCATTCAGCGTGCAGCGAGTTGGGCAGCGAGATATAGATGGCGTCGATGTCCGGGTGGTCGAGCATGGCTTGGTAACTGCCCAGCGCCACGGGAATATCGTGGTCGCGGGCAAAGGCATCGGCGGTGGCTTGGCTGCGGCTGGCTATGGCATGGACTTGGGCACCGGGCGTGGCGCGAGCCGAGGGGATGAAGGCGGTGATGCCGATTCTGGCGGTGCTGAGGATGCCCCATTTGATGGGTTGTGAACTGGTCATTGAAAAACCTCCTGCGACCTAATGTTATGTGGTTTTGACAGTATGGGAGTACCTTTATATAGACCAAATAGCCCAACGAAGTAAATGCGGCCGGTTTTGCAGAGAGGCGGCCAGAGTTACCAAGGCGATTGCGGACTGCCGCTGGGATACTATCTTGATCCATCAACTAGATGGAGACCATCCAACAATAGAGAGGTAACCATGGCCCAGCGCAAAAAGATCGCCGCTATTATCACCGAATACCGCGTCCCGGCGCACGCCGATGTCATTGTCGGCAAGTTTATCAAGGGTTTTCCCACGGACGAAGGCATGCAGGAGCCGCAGGTAGATATCGCCTCCATGTACTTGGACCAGATACCCGACAATGATATCGGCCTACAAGTATCCAAAGAATACGATATACCCGTGTACCAGAGTATCCCCGCGGCTCTGTGTCTAGGTGGCGACAAATTGGCCGTCGATGGCGTAATTTCCATTGGCGAACACGGTGCGTACGCCTTCAACGAGAAGGGCCAGCACCTGTATCCCCGGCGCTTTTTCTTTGAACAGATCTGCGGTGTTATGGCCACCTCCGGCCGCTCGGTGCCGGTGTTTAGCGACAAGCACCTGTCCTACAACTGGAGCGACGCCAAGTGGATGTACGACCGGGCAGTGGAACTGAACGTCCCCTTTATGGCTGGCTCTTCAGTGCCCTTGGGCTGGCGCGACCCCTATCTCGAACACGAGCGGGATGCCCCCATCGAAGACGCCCTCATGCTCAGCTTTGGCGGCATTGAGTCCTACGGCTATCACGGCTTTGAGGGCCTGCAGGCCATGGTCGAGCGGCGTCGGGGCGGAGAGACAGGTTTGGCGACCGTGCAGTGTTTAGAGGGCGAGGCCGTGTGGCAGGCCGGTGCTGACGGCCTGTGGTCGCGCGAGTTGGCCGCCGCGGCCGCAGCCGTGGGCAAGACCTCGACCGAACCTATGGAGGAGGCCTGCGAAAATCCAGCGGCCTTTCTGCTGGAATACAGGGATGGTTTCAAAGCCACTCTGCTGCAGTTGAATGGGTACGTCGAGGAATGGTCGTACGCGGCCCGCGTCAACGGCGAGGTACAGGCCACGGGCCTGCGCTTGCACGGGCCGCCCTATCCCCATTTCAGCTACTTGGGTCTCAATATCCAGGAGATGTTTCTCACGGGCCAGCCGCAATACCCGGTGGAACGCACCCTGCTGGTAAGCGGCGGTCTGGACGCGCTGATGGATTCGCGTCACCAGGGCCATATACGGCTGGAGACGCCGCATTTAGACGTGCAGTACCAGGCCCCCGAAAACATGCCCATCCGTCCTACCGGACCCCGGCCGCAGGGGGCGAGCACAGTGCCTTTCGACAGGATTTAGGACTAGGTCCGGCAGAACGGTCGCCTCGCTCCAATAGCGGCAGCGGTCTTGTCAATTCCGGTGTCTGGGCTTTGATTTGCTGCTTATGAATGATTCTCAAGAACAACTCGTCTCTGAGCCGCGCAAGGTCGGCTACGTCTGGATCGTCTATTTGCTGCTCTATGCGGTGGCTGTTCCCTGGTACTGGCCCGAAGGGTATCGGGGGCCGCTGGTGTTGGGCTTTCCGCTGTGGGTGGCGGTGTCGCTAGGGGCGGTGCTGTTGTTGGCCGCTTGGACGGCTTTTGTGATCCGCCGCTACTGGATTAATGCCGAGGAGGAAGCGTGATGGGTGGCATGGTGTTTGGTCCGGGTGCGCTCATCGCGGTAGGATTGTACTTAGTCTCGATGATCGGCGTGGGGTGGATTGCGCGCACGCGCCGGCGCTCCAACAGCATGGCCGACTTCTATCTAGCAGGGCGCTCGATGGGCCTGCTGGTGCTCTTTTTGACGCTCTATGCGACCCAGTACAGCGGCAATACGCTCTTTGGCTACACGGGCACGGCCTATCGCATTGGCTTTGGGTGGACGGCGTCGGTGCTCTTTATGTTCTCGGTTATCGTCGGCTACATGCTCTTTGCCCCGCGCTTGGTCACACTGGCGCGCAAAGAGGGGTTTATCACCCCTGGCGACTACATTACGCACCGCTTCCGCTCGGCGGTGCTGACGCTGCTGAGCACGATCTTGATGATCTACGCGCTGGGCAACTACGCACTGGCCCAGCTCAAGGCGATGGGCGCGGCCGTCGAGGGGATCACCGATGGCGCAGTCCCCGGCAGCTACGGCATTATCGGCTTGGCGGTGATCATGGTCATCTATGAGACCTTGGGGGGGATGCGCTCGGTAGCGTGGACGGATATGATGCAGGGAGGTGTGCTGCTGTTGGGCTTTGGCATTTTAGTCTTTCTCATTCCGCAGAAGTTAGGTGGGGGTCTGGGGCATGTGGTGGCCCAACTGAGCGAAATGGATCCGTCAAAAGTCCAAGCGCCGAGCCTAGAGGGGTCCAACAAGTGGATCAGCTACGTGCTGCTGTTGGGCTGCGGGGCGGCTATTTACCCACAGGCGATCCAACGGCTGTACGCCAGCCGCTCGGTCGCAGTGCTCAAGCGCTCGCTAACCCTGATGGCTTTTATGCCGCTGACTACTACGTTGGTGGCTTTGGTGTGCGGCGTGACGGCCGTGGTGGTGTTGCCCGATCTGAATCTGACCAAAGTCGAAAGCGACCAAGTGCTGGCCCGGCTCTGTGCGCTGGTGATGGGCGAGTCCGCGCTGGGCTACTGGCTGGTGGTGGCGATTTTTGCTGCGGTGTTGGCGGCGCTGATGTCCACGGCGGATTCGGCGCTGTTGTCGATCTCGTCGATGTTCACCAAGGACATTTATCTGCCGTATTTCCGACCGCAGGCCACCGAGGCCGAGCTGACGAAGGTGGGCAAGATCTGCTCGTGGGTCATCGTCGCCGTGCTGGTCGCGGTGGCGATTGGTACTGATGCGACCTTGGTGCGGCTGTTGGAACTGAAGTTCGAGGTCTTGATCCAGGTCGTGCCGTGCTTTTTTCTCGGGCTGTACTGGAAGCGGCTGTCGGCGCGGACGGCGCTGCTCGGCATGGTCTGCGGGCTGGCGGTAGCGCTGGGGTTGACCTTTTGGGGCAAACCGATGATCTGGGGCTTTCACGCCGGGGTGATTGGCCTCGTCGTCAACGCGGCGGTCTGCGCCATCGGCACCTGCTGTAAACCAGCGATATCAGACTAGAAGGAGATCTATGCGTCCAGCATCCAAGCAATTTCTCGTCGATCTACTCAGTGCTCCTGGTCCCTCGGGTTACGAAGGGCCGGTGCGGGCGGTGTGGAAGGATGCGGTGGCAAAGTACGCCGACCGCGTCGAGGTCGATGTGCACGGCAATACCATCGGCGTCCACAACGAATCCGGTCGCCCCAATATCATGTTTGCCGGGCACGCCGACGAGTTGGGTTTCCAGATCGTTTACATCGACGACAAAGGCTATCTGTACTTTGACACCATCGGCGGCTTTGACTTGCAGATCGTGCCGGGCCGCAAGGTGCGCATCCACACGGCGCAAGGGCCGGTCTTGGGCGTGCTGGGCAAAAAGCCCATTCATCTGATGAAGGCAGCGGATCGCACCAAAGTACCGGATAAACACGACTTGTGGATCGACATCGGCGCTGCCGACGCAGACGAGGCGCGGCAACTAGTGGCCATTGGCGATCCAGCGACCTACGACGCCAACTTTGAGGAACTGCGCAATGGGTTGGTGGTGTCGCGAGGGATTGACAATAAGGCTGGTGCTTGGGTGGTCGCCGAGGCACTGCGGCGGGTGAGCCGCGCCAAGCGCAAGTGCCGTGCTGCGGTATATGCGGTGGCTACCGTACAGGAGGAAGTGGGGCTGCGGGGAGCCAAGACTAGTGCGTATGGGGTAGATCCGCTGGTGGGTATTGCCGTGGATGTTACTTGGGCGACGGACCATCCAGATATTGATAAGCGCCAAGTCGGCGAGTGCAAGTTAGGTGGGGGGCCGGTTATTTTGCGCGGGGCCAACGCCAGCCCGGTCGTGTACGAGCAGTTGGTACAGGTGGCAGAAAAGAAGAAAATTCCCTATCAAATCCAAGCCGAACCAGGAGGTACGGGCACGGACGCCAACGCCATCCAGCTCAGTCGGGCCGGGGTGGCCACTGGCTTGGTCAGCGTGCCGCAGCGCTACATGCACACGCCGGTCGAGATCGCGTCCTTGGCCGACTTGGACCACACCGCACAGCTATTGGCGGAGTTCGTGCTTTCTGTGGATGCCGAGGCTGACTTTACTCCTTGAGGAGGGAGCCATGAAAATAACGTCTGTCGATATTTGGACCGTAGTGGTGCCGACGATCCCCGGGCGGGTGCATAGCCCGGAATGGGTCGCCGAGACCGGGTGGGACCAAATGCCCAAGCACATCATACGCCTGAATACGGATACCGAGCTGGTGGGCTTGGGCGAGACTGGGCGCGGCGTGCCGATAGAACAGGTCCGGGAAGGGGCGGCCCAGCTCTTGGGCAAAGATCCCGAGCAACTGACCTTGCAGGATATTTTCGCCGCCCGGTACGACGGTACGGAGGAGTTGCCGACAGTGGGAGCCGGGCCGGCGTACGACGCTTTTGAGATGGCGATCTTCGACTTGGTGGGCAAAGCTCGTCAGGTCCCGGTACACGCCCTGCTAGGCGGCGCGGTGCGCGACCGGGTGCGGGCCGACTACTGGATGGGCCACCAGACGCCTGAAGACGGCAAGCGGGCGGTCGAGCGGGCGCTTGAGCACGGGTTCAAAGGCGTCAAGATCAAGTGCAAGATCGAGGAGCCGATGGTCGAGAGACTTCAGGCCATGCGCGAGGTCGGCGGCGTGGATTTCAAGGTGACGGTCGATCCCAACGAGCGCTTCCACACGGCCGAGCAGACCATTGAGCTGGCGCAGCAGCTAGAGGCCGTGGGCAATGTCGAGGTCTTTGAAGACCCGATCCCTAAGTCCGACTTGGAAGGCTATATCCAGATCCACGAGGCTATCAATCTGCCGGTGGCCATGCACGTAGGGAGCGGGCCGCAGATTATCCGCGCCATCAAGGCCGAGGTCGTCGATTGTCTGAACTTGGGCGGCAGCCTCGTGGGATTTCAGAAGAACGCGGCCGTGGCGGCGGCGGCAGGCCTGCGCTGCTGGCACGGGTCGGGTAACGATTTGGGAATCGTCGATACCGCATACGTCCACGCAGCCGCGGCTGCGCCCAACTGCACGATGGCTTCGGATTTTGTGGGGAGCTGGACTCGCGAAGACGACCTGATCGTCGAGCCGATCCCCTTTGTCGATGGGTACGTGCCCACGCCCATGCAGCCGGGCTTGGGGTGCGTGCTGGACGAAAAAGCTCTGGTGCGCTACGTTCGGGGGAGCGAAACTGCTTCTTGAGCGAGGCAACTATTTACCATCCTGTGCGTCGGGCAGACGCTTGGCGCACTTAATCCCTTTAGGAGGATAGTATCATGCGCAAATGGCTGGATAAAACCACGGCCTTGGTCCTGTGCGGTGCTCTGGTGCTGGTCGCCTGTGGTGGCGACGACGACGATGCCGCGCCCGTGGAGCCCGAGCCGGCAGCGGCTGAGATAACGCCTGAAATCGTCGGCTTATACAGTACGGTGGTCACCGCTTTTACGAATATCTTCTTCGCCGCGCTAGTTCCCGGTACGACGTCGGTGCCGGGGGAAGGTGGCGGCTCGGTGGAGATATCAGGCAACGATTGGACGTTGAATGAGTATTCACCCGATGGCGAGTTGATAGCCAACGGCACCTTGAGTGTCGGCTTGGATCAGACGCCCATTCCGCTGAGCGGAGAGGTTACCCTTTCTGGATCGCATGAAGCCGAGTTGGGACTCGATATGGAGCTTTCGGTCGGGGCCGACGGCCTTTCTGCTACCGGGACGATAACCATTAACGGCGCAGAATTTGACGTCGCCGAAGTTTCGGCGGCTGCCGCCGCCGCTGCCGAGGCTGCCGCTGCTGCTGGCTAGTAGGCCGTGCCGTTTTGGTGTTTGGTCGCGGCCCTAGCCTTGTGTTGGGGCTGCGACCGCGGTCTCGATGCCGAGGCCACCGGGCAGACCGGGATCGCCGGTCGGCTGCACTTTGTCGGCGAGTGGCCCGCTAATGTGGGGCAGGTGGCCGTGGCCGTCTATCGCGAGCCGCCTGCTTCGCTGGCCGATTTTTTTAGAATCAACGGCTGGGACACCGAGGTGGCGCTCGGGGTCGAGTCGTACGACTATTTCGTTCCCTTAGATGGGGAAGGCGTATATCAGTGGATTGTCGTGGCTTGGCGCCAAGAGGATCAGTTTTGGGATCTTACCTCGCTTTTGGGCTGTTATTACCTGCCTGACGCCGACCTCCCCTCGCCGGTAGAAGTCGGCTCCGGGGAGGTTGTCTCTGACATAGATATCGAAGTCAACTTCGCTGTATTGGACCATGAGACCGAGCTTAGCACTGCTCTATGCGAGCGCGCTTTGCCTGCTGAATTGCTGGCCGAGCTCGGCCGCTGATATCGTCGTCCGCGTCCTCGACGCCAGCGACCAAACCCCACTGCCCGGCGCGACGTTGGCGGTGCTGGGGACGGAATTCGGGGGATACGCCAACGAAGAGGGCTACTGCCGGGTCGAGGGCTTGCCGCCCGGCCAATACGACCTGCTTTGTTCGCATATTGGCTATCGCTCGCATACCCTGCGCGGCGTTGCGCCCGGGGAGGAGGCGCGCGTCGTCGCCCTCGAACCTACGGCCGTCGAAGTTCCCGAGCTAGTCGTTTCCGCTGCCCGCCGCTCCCAAACCTTTGCCCAAGCTCCCATTAGCATCTCCGTAGCCGATGCCGAGCGCATCGCCGATCACAATGCCTTCTCGCTGACCGGCCCCCTGCGCTATGTCTCGGGCATCAGCCAAGTAGGTAGCCAGCCCGTCGTGCGCGGGTCGAGCGGCTACAGTCGTGGCACGGGCAGTCGGCTGCTGATGCTGGTGGATGGATTTCCCATGCTGTCGTCGGATGTGGGCGACATCAAGTGGGATGCCATACCCCTGCAGCAAGTCGAGCGCGTGGAGGTGGTCAAAGGGGCTGGCTCGGCCCTGTACGGGACGGGGGCTTTGGGCGGGGTAATCAACGTGCTTACCCGCGATCCGGCGCGCGATCCGGGCACTCGCTTTCGGCTGCTCAGCGGGCTGTATAGCCAGCCGGCGCATAGCCAGTGGCGCTGGCGCGAGTCGCCGATGCACTTTGTCGGGTTTGACTTGAGTCACAATCGGGTTTTGGGACGAACTGGCTTGGCGCTGAGTGGGGGGCACAACCGGGGCACTGGCTATCACCAAAACGGCGATAGCCGCCGCTACCACCTTTACGCCAAGGCCGTGCATCGCTTTTCACCGACGAGCTATTGGCGCGTGATGGGCAACTGGGCGCTAGACGACCACGGGGTTTTCATCCAGTGGCGCGACCGCAGTCATCCGCTGGCCGTGCCCGAAAACGACGCGCCGGCCCATACCATCTCGTGGAAGTTGCATCTCAATTCTGAGTATTACCGATTGGTACACAGTGATTTGGGCTACCGGCTCAAGCTGGGGTATTACCGCACGGATTTTACCAACAACGCGGCGGCTGGGGGGTTGGCCTCGGCTGGCCACAAAATTTCGGGCGAAGGTCAGTTTGACTACACGGGATTGGGTGGTTGGAATTGGACACTGGGGCTGGCCGGGATAGCTGATCTGGTGCGCTCGCCCAGCGATTTTCTCGGCGTGCGCTCCCTGATGACTGTCTCTAGCTACGCCCAAGGCGTGTACGAAATCAGTCCGCTGGCCGAGTGGACAGTCGGGTTGCGCTACGACTGGAGTCGGCTCTCTGAGGCCTCTGGATTGGCAGGAGGACCGTGCGGGGTACCATCGGTCGAGAGCAAAAGCACCGGGGAATTTAGTCCCCAGACTGGCTTTTCCTACCGGCTGTCGGAGGCGACCGCGCTGCGGGCTTCGATCGGTCGGGGTTTTCGCGTGCCTGCGGTGGTTGAAGTCTTTTCCCAGGCCGAGGCCTCTGGTATTCGTGTCTGTCCCAATCCGGCCTTGGATCCTGAACGGGCTTGGTCTAGCGAGGTGGGGATCAAGCAGGAACTGACAAAGTGGTTGGCCTTAGATATGGCGCTGTTTTGGAACGAATACCGAGGATTCATTGAGGCGCGTCCAGACCCCTATGCTGGAGGAACCGTGCCCATAGCCCGCTTTATGAACTTGGCGCAGGCGCGGGTCGGCGGGTTTGAAAGCGAGCTCCTAGTTGCCTTGCCAATGGGTCTAGGCGCTAGGGCGGCTTATACCTTGGTCGATGGCGTGGAATTTCTCGATGCGGACCAAGTGCTGCCGCCTTATTGCCACGGCGACTACGGCGATCAGGCACCGCTGCCTTACCGGTCGCGCCACGTCCTCAATCTGGGTCTCCAGGGGAAGCGCGGCCCCACGAGCGGGCGGGTAAATTTCCAATACCTCAGCCGTTTTGAACGAGTATCCGGCCTCTTTGCCGAGTGCGGGCGCGACTATGTGCCCATTTACTTGCTCGACGTGCAGTTGAGCCACAAGCTAGGCCCCTTGCAGATCAACCTGCGAGTGGACAACGCGCTGCAGTATTACTACGCGACGATCGAGCGCAAAATACGTCCCTTGCGGCGCATTTCCTTGAGCGTGGATGGTGCGCTCTAACAATCCCTATACAGCTAGTATAGTCCAGTGGCAGGCCGCCATTGAGCAGGGCCGCTTCGACTGCGAGTTCGAGAGAATCTACGGGCGGGGACAGGTAGCGGCTTGGCGGGCTAATTACTTGGAGGCCCTGCGGCACTTTGCCGCCCGCTACGGCAGCGAGGGCCTCGTGGTCGTGGCGCGCTGTCCTGGGCAGATGAACGTAATGGGTATGCACATTGACTACGGAGGCATGCCCTCGGTGCGGATGGCCGTGCGCGGTGCAGATACGTTGGTGGTGGCGCGGGCGGCGTCCAGCCGGCGGGTGCGGTTGGCCAGCTTCCTGCGCAGCTCAAGTGCGCCTGCAGATCGCTTCAAGCCCATTGAAATAGACTTGGAGACTATTCTGCCGAAGGCCCGCGTGGCCGAGCGGCAGGCGCTGATGGACTACGCGGGTCAAGTGTGCCGCCAGCGCCTAGAGCACACGGGTAGCGCCTTGGCCCGCGATTGGTCGGTGCTGGTGGAGGGGCAGCTTGTGTACTTGGAGAGTTATTTCCGCGATCGCTTGGCCTTGGGCGGCTTCGATGGACTGGTGTGGAGCAGTGTCTCGCCTAGCGGGGGCATGAGTTCGTCTTCGGCGCTGGTGGTGGCGACGGCGCTGGCGGCGATGGGGGTTCACGGATTGGACCCGCGACGCGATATGCCCGAAGCGGACTTGGTCGATGGGCTAGGTACCTCGGAGTGGATGCGCGGCACTCGCGGCGGCACGGCCGACCACGGAGGGATGATTTTGGGCCGGGCGGGCAAGCTGGTCGGCGTCGGCGTCTTTCCGGCCCGCGTGCAAGGGGAGGCCGCGTTGCCTGACGAGTACGCGGCGATAGTGCTCGACAGTGGCGTCGTGCGCGAATACGATGAGGCCGTCAAGGAAGAGACGGTTATCGCCTATCCGCTCGGCGCGTTTATCGCCCGCGAGTTGATTTTGCCGCGACTGGGCAAAAGTCGCGCTGTGCGCGAGCGCATCCGCTATCTGCGGGATATTGCGCCCGAGCCACTCGGGCTGTCGCTTGCGGAGCTGTACCGGGTCTTGGGCCAATTGCCTCGGCAGACTAGTCTGGCGGAGTCAGCTGCCGAAGCGCAAGCAGCCGGAGTCGGGGCGCATTTCGATGCCATGTGCCAGCGCGAGGTCGCTGGCAAGTTCCAGCTTTTATCCGAGGACACACCGTTGTTTATTCGTCGGCGCTGTGTTTACGGCTTGGCTGAGCAGGACCGGGTGGCTGGTATGCTCGCCTATCTCAATGCGGGCGATATGGCCACGGCCTTGGAACTGATCCGCATTTCGCACGATGGAGACCTAGACCGGGAAGTCGAGGACGAGGTTTTAGCCCAGCTTGCAGAGCGAGCCGAGCGCGGGGAGGAGCGAGCGCAACTGCGCTTTTTGCCGGGAGGCTACGGGCGGATGACGCCGGCCTATGATCGGGCCGTGCGGGTGGTCAATCGATTTCTCGCCGCCGAGGGACCAACGGCGGGGGCCGTGCAGCGGCTGGGCGCTGGTTGGGGCGGCAATATCGGCGGATTAGTCCACCGTGCGTTCGTCGATGGGGAACGCCGCGCCGCGTTCGCAGAGATGTTGCGCACGGAGTTAGGCCATGAGCCGGAGCTAGCGATGGCCGTACCCGGCGAAGGAGCCGATTTGCTCACCGCGCCCCAAGGAGGTTGAGATGGAACATTTATTGGACGGTGTGCGGGTGCTCGACTTGACGCGAGTCTTGGCTGGGCCGTACGCGTCCATGGTGCTGGCCGACTTGGGGGCGGAAGTGATCAAGATCGAGCTGCCGGGCACGGGCGACGAGGCGCGGGGGTTTGGGCCGTTCCAAAACGGCGAGAGCGCGTACTTTGCCAGCGTCAACCGAGGCAAGAAGAGCGCGACGCTCGACTTGCGGCAGGCGCAGGGCCAGGACTTGGCGCGGCGTTTGGCCGGCGAGTGCGACGTGTTGATTGAGAACTTTCGTCCCGGTAGCATGGATCGCTTTGGGTTGGGATACGCGGACCTACACGCGCTGTATCCGCGCTTGGTGTACGCGTCGATTTCGGGTTTTGGCCAGACCGGCCCGTACGCGCAGCGGCCCGCGTACGACGTACTCATTCAGGCGATGGGAGGGCTGGCCAGCATCACTGGGCAGCCCGATGGGCCGCCGGTGCGGGTCGGCTCGTCGATTGCCGACTTGAGCGCGGCGCTCTTTGGGGCCATTGGCATCCTCGCGGCCTTAGAGCGGGCGCGGCGCACTGGCGAAGGGCAGCAAGTCGATATTTCCATGCTCGACTGTCAGGTGGCGCTGCTGGAAAATGCCCTCGCTCGCTACGCCGTATCTGGCGAAGTGCCCCAGCCGCTCGGGTCGCGGCATCCGGCCATTACTCCTTTCCAGTTCTTCGCCGCCCGCGATGGGCATATCGTCATTGCCGCAGGCAATGATAGGCTCTGGCATCAGCTCTGCGATGCTCTGGGCCTCGGTGAGTTGGCCGATGATCCGCGTTTTGCTAGCAACGCGCTTCGCACTGAGAATCACGCGGCTTTAGAGCCGGTGTTGGAACAGGTGCTGGCCGAGAAAACCGTTGATGAATGGTGCGCCATACTAGCGGCGGCCGGCGTGCCGAGCGGGCCATTGTGCGATGTGGGGCAGGTTTTTGGCGACGAGCAGGTGGCGGCGCGGAATATGATCGTCGAACTGGAGCATCCGGTCGCGGGCCGGCAGACGGTGGCCAACTCGCCGCTGCGGTTTTCCGCGACGCCGGTCGAGCTGCGCGGGCCAGCGCCCTTGTTGGGGCAGCACACCGAGGAGGTCTTAAGTGGCGTCTTGGGGCTGACGGAAGGGGAGATGGAGGCGTTGCGGGATGGGGGGGTGATATAGATGACCGCCGACGAGCTGCTGGCGGTAGCTTAGGATTTGGCGCTGTATAACGCGAGGGCGGCCATCTCTACAAGCGAGATGGCCGCCTTTTTTGTTTTTATCCTCTAGTAAGCGGGCTTAGACTTCATACTGAATCAGTTCGGGCTGTTGGTTCAAACTAAGCACTGCTGGCCTCGACTCCTTGGTGACCACTTTTTGCTCGATAGCCCTGTCCATCCAAACGTTGAACTGCTTCTTCTCAAGGCCATAATGGCTTTCCAACTCTGCTTTTTTGATAGATCCTTTTGCAAGTAGTTCGCGGAGCGACTGAATGAAGTGCCCGTATAAGTCAGAGCTGCCAGATGGCTCCTGCGGCCTAGTGTGCTTGGGCTGTTCCGAGACGTTTCCGGCACCGGAAGGAGCGGTTTCTACTTCAGTGACTGCATATAAGGAGTCGTTATCCACCTGACCTGATGAGGCGGCTGATTGGTCCGAGGCACAAATCTGCTGGATTACTTCCTGCGGGGGACCTTGTGCATGATGGACGCTTAAAAGGGCCGTATTGCCAGAACCATCGCTGTCTCGGCGGACCCAGATAGGCACCCATTGTTTTTTCATGTTCTCAATGGCACCTTCCCAAGTGCCACCTTTTATACCGGAATGAACAACTAACGCTTTGTCAGACAGGCAGTAGATGTATTTGTTCCTTTGCATAGCCTTGCCGACAGTGAAGCCTGCTTCGGGGTTAAATGACGAGATCAACACCAGATCCTGAGACCGTAGATAGGATCGGTACATCTTACTTGACGACGCGCGTAGCAGGCTGTCCGCAAGAATGCCGACAACAGTGCCTCCCTTATTCAATGCCCCAGACATTGCGGCTTGGTCAATCCCCCGCGCTCCGCCCGATACGACGGAGTAACCGGCATTAGCTACAGCTTCGCCGAACGCCTGAGTCCAAGAAAGATCGTTTTCCGAGGCATCTCGAGAACCGACGACCGCGATTCCTCTATAGCTCATAGAGCACAGCAGAGTTCGGCAGCCGCAGCCGTACAGCACTGCGGGGGATGCTCGGCCAAGCCGCTTCTTTAGGCGGGCCGGATAGTCCTCGTCGGCACTCGTCAACCACCACAAGCCTGCTTGCGCCCACTTATCCTTGGCAAGCCCCAAGGCACTTCCTCGGTCTAGAAGCCTCTTGATCCGCTCCGTAGTTCCCCTAGGGTCAGACCTGCCTCCCAAGACTTCATCCGCATTCTCCAAGAGGTTTTCTAAGGTTGCATTCCGTTCCTTGAGCCAATGTGCAAATGCCCACCATTCTTCCGTCGTTAAAGGTTTCGCTCCGCTGTCATCAGAGCTGGAAAGGTGCGCCGTCAGGAGCAGCACTGCATCACTATCGCCGGATGTAGCCATTTTTAATCTCCTGTACTTGCTGATGATAGACCTACGGGATAAGCCAAGCTGTTTGACTGTCTATGAGATAACTTCTATTATCCATCCTTGCTTCATCACGATTTCGTCAATCGGAAACACGTGTGTTAGGGGACAGTTATTGGACTCCGAAGGGAACGTGTTGATGGAGGATGACGGCTTTATCCTTTGGGCCAATATTCCTGAGCCAACGATATACTACTTCGCGGTAACGAGTCTCGACAAGAGCTTCAGGTACGTACGGTCTTTTGGCCTCTATCTTGCCAATGGAGTTATAGGCCGAAGATTCTAAGATGCCTCTCGACTTTTAGCACCATGGTGGCAGCCTAGAGCACTCGGCTCCAGGTTGTCAGCCACGATTAATCTAACCAAGGAGGAAAAGACGATGAGTGGAGAACAACAATTTCAAAAGGTAGTAGAGGAAATTGCTAAAGAAAAAGGGTGGAAAACTTATCATGTTCCTTATGAAGATGGCAGGAGACCGCCAGGTTTTCCCGATCTTGTTTTAGTGCGTGATAAAGTTCTTTTTCGAGAGCTAAAAACAGATACGGGAGAGTTGTCAGCTTCACAGAGAGTTTGGATAAATCAGCTAAGAAAAGCTGGGGCAAATGTTGAGGTGTGGAGGCCAGAAGATATGGAAATAATCGAAAGACAACTGGAAAATATCGAAGAAAGAGAAGAACGCCTAAATGAAAAAGAAAGGGAACTTGAAGAGTGGGAGGACAGACTGAATGAACGAGAAGAGTATTTAAGTGAGAATAATAATTACGACCATCTTTTGGAATAAGATGGATGAGTTGGGATAGCAGGGCTTCGACGTGACTACCCTTTTTATTTTTTGGCAGAATTATCCCCCTGAAAGGACTTGCGATGACTGATTCAAATACCATCTCTGTTTTTAATTGAATTGAAAGTAAATCCCGCGCCTAAAAATCGCCTAAATGGCCCAGATTTCAAACTGACGCACTACCTTAGAATGGTATCTCAGAGAGCCTTATCGTCTTGCGCTGACTCGGTCTCATCCATAATACGACGAAAGCTAATAGCTTCATACCTTACACCTAAGCAACTCTCATAAGGGGAAAGTGCTATTGCTCCTACATAAATCTTAGAAAGAGGATTATACCCCTCAAGGTAATAATACTTGACTAATAAACGGTCGCCGTTTTTCAACGCCTGCCAAAAATCGTCGTCGCGACTATAGATACTAGAGGGCTTTAAATAGTCAAGAGTCTGGGCGATTCCAGATTGATCTACCGATGATACTGACTCATTTACAATATGTCTGAGATTTGACCCGTACTTGCGGTCTAGAGACTTAACAACACGATTAAAATCACCCCGAACAGCCTGACCATATTTATCATTCTCATTCGTCCTTGCTATCCCAGTAATTCTAAGTATTCCTAACTCATCATGTACTAAGACATGATAAGAGGCAAACAGAGAATGGGGGTTCGGGGGATTAATGATTATATATTCAGACAGAATTCCACCTATTACATTAAAGGGATCACCTAACTCTATACCCTGCAAGGGACCCGCCTCAAGCGGAAGTCCGAAAGGAGAGGGTGCGTGCGCTACAGGACCTTTGGAAGGGGAAGGAGGTTCAGAAGGTGGTTTGGAGGACGGCGCGGGCGGCAAGTAGGTCGGACCACTGTCAATGGGACGTAACTTGTCAAACTCTCCACCCGGAACAACGCGACCCTGCTGTTCCATCTTGTGCAGAATACTTCGCAGAAGAGAGTGTGATGGCAAGCGCTTGTCTAGGTGGGTCAGATTGGTAAGCACCACAAAATGTTCTTGCGCTCTGCTAATCGCGACGTTGATCAGACGCGCCCCAATATGGTCAGGCGGTACTCCGCGCACGAACTGTCCCAGATTCCTATGTGCGCCGCTTTCGGGAATTTCCAACAGCACAATTCGACGTTCGTCACCTTGAAAACGATGAACTGTTCCGCAATGCACTAAACTATCGAGGCTATCCTCTTTGAGCAGCTTTTGAATCTGGCGCGCCTGCGCGGAGTAAGGTGTGCAGACGCCGAGGTCGTGGTTGGTTTCTATCACACCGTTCTGTCGAAGATGGCGCACAAAGTTCCTCACGAGCAATGCATGGAGTTTGTTCAAGCGTGAACCTTTATCCAGGCTCTCGATTGGCTCAAGATCAGACGTGTCAATGATCGTGAGGGGCTTTTCAAACGGATTTGGTGGCAAACGACCAGATACCTTTTTTCGTATTGGGGATGTCGTCAGTTTACCTTCGTACATTGGCCCAGAGATAAGTTCACAGATTTCAGGATGCATCCGAAACTGTGTGGTCAGCATTGCTAGGCCGGGAGCATCGGTTTTTGTCCGTTCTGTTGCGGTGAAGGAATCAAGCCCTAGCTCTTGGAAAATTGCCTCCTGTTCGGTCGTTACAATAGATGGTATCTGACGAAAATCGCCCGAGATTACTACTCGTTCGCTCGCCAGACCAGCCGAGAACCATACCTCTGGCCGGGAAACCATTGACGCCTCGTCAACGATAACCAAGTCAAATTGACCTATATCCTCTGTGAGGTATGCTTTAGTGCAGGTCGCTCCAACGATCCTCGCATCCCGTAACACTGTCTTCCAAAGTGCTGCGATCTCCTTCCTTGTTTCGCGTAGCTTGGTGACCAACCCGTCGCGTTCCAGTTGTCGCTTTTTCTCCTCTAGCCCGCCTGAGCGCCGCTCCACAATCTCGTCAATTGCCACATATTTGCGATATTTGGACTCTAGTTTGTCATCGGCGATTCGGCCTAAACGAACAACTTTGTCCTCCTGCATGGCGGGGTGCTCAGGGGTAAGTGTTTCGCAAATCTTATAGAGAACTTGATCTACGGCTTTGTTCGTGTTGGAGCAGATCAACGTTCGCTTCCCGCTGTTGAACGCCGAGTGCACAATCGCGCTTAACGTCATGGTTTTACCACAACCGGGAGGACCCCAAATGAACGTTAGTGCCTCTCTAAGTGCAGTCTGGTAGGCTTTATGCTGACTGGCTTCTAATTCAGAACCATCATCCGCCCGGATTGGCCGAGTTGGCCTTTTTGGCAAGGCACCCGGCTGGACCACCGCATCGGCGAGAGTGCGGTTAAACGGGATCCTCCCTTTATTGACCGCTTCGATTTTCTCCTTGAGTGCCTCCAATAATCCGGTCTCATTAATCAGAAGCACCGCAGAGCGCACCTCGTCGCCTATGTCCTTATTCAGGGCCAAGACCAGATGACCATCCCCAATCGACACGATTGTTCCCTCAACCTGCCGCTGACCGACTTGAATCTCGACTTGGTCTTCCCGCTCCACCTTATCGGTAAAAGGGAAACGGTAGAAAATGTCACCACCCGCTGCCTCGGTACGAAGGCCCTCTTTAAGCTCATATCGTTTCTGACCCGTTCCAGTTGCCTTCATTTCTTGGATTAGCTCTCCGAGAGCCGCAATGAAGCGATCGGGAATATCCGCATCGGCTGGTAGGTCTAGTGAGACTTCCCGTTTAAGCGGCCGTTCATATGCATTCGGCAAACCCGTCGTTCCGGGAGGACGAATCTTGGGATGGGAAGAGGCTTCAGATGATGGCTTGGGAGATGGCGCGGATGTCTGGAGTTTTTCTGGATCTACGGGCGGTGTATCGACTTTGCCGGGGTCGCACTTGTGGGTCTTCTGCTTGTCTTCCGCTGGTTTCTGAGTTCTTCTGTGCGCCGCGTTGGCTTTCTTTGGGCACTCGTTAATAGCGCCTTCAAAGCTAGTAGCTTGATAAGTTACAGTTAAGTAACTCTCGTAAAGGGAAAGTGCCTTTGCTTCTACAGAAATCTTAGAGAGAGGATCATGCCCCTCAAGAGAATAATGCTTAACTAATAAACGCTCGCCGTTTTTCAACGCTCGCCAAAAGTCGCTGTCGCGATTCCAGATATTCCAGATATTCCAGATACTAGAGGACTTTCTTAATATGAGATTCGCCCCGTATTTGCCATCTAGGGACTTAACAACACGGTCAAAGTCACTTCGAACAGCCTGACCATACTTATCATTCTTATGTTTCTTGCCTATTCCGTTAATTTCAAGTATTCCTAACTCATCATGTACCAAGACAAAATAAGAGTCAAACGGAGGTTGGGGATTCGGGGGATTAACGCTGTATGCAGACAGACTTCCATCTATTCCAGTTACATTCAAGGGGTCGCCTAAATTTATACCCTGCAAGGGACCCGCCTCAAGCGGAAGTCCAAAAGGAGATGAGGCATTATTCATAGCAACTCTTTGGGGTTAGTAGAGTGTAAGCGCTCTATCTTATAAAAAATAAAGAATAAGCAAGCTGGTCTTATTCCGATCAAGTGCCTATGACCTATCGGGCAAAATTTCGGCTAAATGTCCGGCCATGAGGTATAGGTCTCACACACTAGGCGTCAAGCCAGCGGTAATCGCCTTGTATCGCCTTGTACAATGGTATTATCTTGAACAGGGTCGTCTCTAGCGTGCTAAATACTAGCTTCCAACTCACCAGTCGAGTTCCTCGGCACACTCCTCTACGGGCGTTTTCAGGCCCTCGATGATAGATTCACGCATTCCGGGAATGGAGAGCAGATGCAGGGTCTCCTGAATCGAACGCCAATCGTCCTCGGCAATGAGCATCGCTGATCCTCGCTTGCTATGGATGCAAATAGGTTCTCCGCCTTCGGCCACTTGCTCTAGGAGATAGTCAAGCACGTCATAAACGGTAATCCTCATGTCGCGAATACACGGCTTACCACTGCGCTTGCCGGGTTCAATGGTGATGATATGTTGATAATCTATGATCTTCCTACTACTCGCGCTGAGGCTGTTGGTTGGAGAGTCATCGCGCTGGCATTTATGAAATAGCCTCGAGTGCCGGCGGCGAGGACTATTGCTTTTTTGCTGTTATTTGTACGGGGCCTCTACGTTTCCCAAGCGGGCGACAAACGCGGCGTGCTCGGTCGTTCCCAGTCCTTTCTGTAATTCGGCCACGACCTGAGCCGCATTACCCGCCAGTAACGCGGATAGGGCCAATCGCAGCCCCGGAAACACCCGACTGGAAATCACGCCAGACTCATCAGGCATTAGACGAATGTACTCACCGTCGCGGAGAGCGAACCAGTCGAGTTGCTCGTCGTACACGCGCCAGACGACATATTCCTGCACTCCGTTGCGGCAATAGACATCCATTTTGTCGTGTAGATCGTACGAGGCACTGCTAGCCGCGATTTCGGCCAGCAACTCTGGCGCGCCTTCAACATAGTCATCTGCGCTAATCTGCGAACGGCCACCCGCTTCTGGCTCTAGGCGCAGCAAAGCATCCGGTTGCGGCTCGCTATCGGCCCCGAGGCGAACTGTGGTGTTATCCGCGCAAAGAACTCCTGGCGTGAGCGCACTATACGTTCCTAGCCAAGTGAGCAGTAATACGTGCGGCCTACCATGAGCGCGAAAGCGAACCGGTGAACTCATATATACCACTCCATTGATCAGTTCCGCCTTCTTTTTTTCTGGCATGGCCTCATAGCGTCGCTCAAATTCCGCCCGGGTGAGCCTGTCGCCGTTTTCCAATGGGGGCGGCGAGATCGCCGCAATGGACGGGCATTGCTTGTCGGCTGGAGCATTGCGGGTGCTTGTGTGCGAAACCTCCATAGTCGCATCCTCCAATCGCGAATGATGTACTGAATATCGACGAGAGTACAAAACAGCGTCAAGCCTAAGCGGGACCTAGACGGTGCCCGTCGCTCGTTATCACGCCCGCTCCACGTCAAACGCCGCGACATTGCGCTCGTCTTTGCTGAACTCCACTCCAATCAGGTAAATCGGCTGCCCCAAGGCGCGGTACTTATCCGCATAGCGCCGCTCCTGCAACTGCGCCAGCGCCGCACCCGCTGACGCCATCTCGACCACCTTAAATTCAAACAGATAGACGTGGCTGTTGAACAAAACCGCCATGTCCGTGCGACCATGACTGCTGCTGTCCTCCACTCGAATATCCATACCCAACGACGCGAAATACGAATAGAACACGCTGGCGTAATAGCCTTCGTAGCGGGCGATGTCATTATTCGTGTACCACTCGTAGGGAATGCTGGCGAAGAAAGAGTGAAACAGCGTCTGCAACCCATCAAAGTTGTTGGCTTCCAATAGGTCGTAGAGCTGTCCACTGTTGGCCGTCTGTCGCGTCGCATCTTGCACCAAGTAGCGCAGTAGGCTCTCGTTGAGGCTTTGTCGCACCTCGCGGTTGGGATAGCCCAACCGATAGAACCATCTCCCCCCGCGATCCTTGGCGTCAATGATGGTCAGGTAGCCGGTCTGGAACAGCAACGCTTCAGTGGCCATGTCATCGACATCAAACGTCGAGAGCAACTCGTCACTGCTTTCCATGCCGTCCAAGTCCAAGGAACGGATGTGGCGTTGGCACAGCGTCTCGACCAAAAACGTCGGCGTGCCGGTCTCAAACCAGTAGGATTTGAACAGGCGGCTGTCGAACAGCAGCAGGATGTCGAAGGGGTTGTACACTTGCTCGTCGCCCCGCGTTTCGGCTGAGCCTGTCGAAGCCCAACGATAGCCATTGTACCAGTCGCGGATCTGCTCCCGATTCAAGCCGGGCAATTCCGGCGCGAACACTGCCTCCAAGTCCGCTTCGGTATAGCCGCAGATCGCCGAATAGCGCGGGTCGAGCGTGATGTCATTGAGGTTGTTCAACCCGGAAAACAAGCTGACTTTGGAGAATTTGCTCACGCCGGTGATGAAGGTGAAGCGGACGTGCGCGTCGCTGGCTTTGATGACGGCATACAGCCCGCGCAGAAAGTCGCGGTTGGCGCGGGCAATGTCCGGTACCTCTAAAGCGTCCAAGATCGGTTTGTCGTATTCGTCGATCAGCACGGCGACCGGCTGGCCAGCGTGGTCGTGCAGCATCTCTAGCAGGTGGGCGAAGCGCTCTGGTTCGGTCGCGTAGTCCGACGCCACTCCAGTACGCCGCTCGACCGCGTCTAATTGCGCCATCAGGTTCGCCTTCACGTAACCGGATTCCTTGAAGTTGCCCCGGCCAAAGTCCAGCCGCAGCACTGGATAGCGCACCGACCAGTCCCAGCGGTCGTGGATGTGCAATCCTGCAAACAGCCCTTGGTTGCCCTCGAACAGTTCCTTGAGCGTGTCTAGGAACAGGCTCTTGCCAAACCGACGCGGACGCGACAAGAAATAATGCGTCCCCTCGTCGAGCAGCCGGCGGATGTAAGCGGTTTTATCGATGTAGTAGCAGTCGTCTTGCCGAATTTTGCGAAAGGTCTGAATGCCGATGGGCAGTCTGCGTTTGCTCATGGCTGTCTCCTTATGAGCGGTCCGATTGGACATCTCGCCAAGCTCGCGCACAAGGCCGTAGAGCCGATTGCGACCAAGGCGTTGCTGGCGTGTGGGGCGGTCGTCTGCGCCGTGTTAATCGGGGGCTGTGCGCTGATTGCCGCGCCGGCTACATCCCCGGAACCCTCGCCCAAAGCCGCGCAGCTTTTGGCCGAGGGTGGCTATGTGGAGGCCCATCTGATGCGCCGCTTTGCCGAGGGGCACTTGTTGGTGCGGTTGCCGGACGGAGATGTCTGGTTGCTCGACCCCAAAGAGCATTGTTCTTGGTGTTGGATCTACGTCGGTAAGACGGTATGGGTCAAGCTGGGCGAGCAATCGGCCACGCTCCTCAACTCCAAGGGCGAGACCGCCGAGTGCTGGAACGGCGGGCAGATGAGCAAGTACTAATCAGGCCCTGAACTTCAAATAGCGGCCCGGACAAGTCGGCCCCAAATCTTCGACTGCACATCCGTTGTGGACGATGGGAACCCCGTTGACGAGGACGTGCTCGACGCCGACCGAGTACTGGTGGGGGTCGGCGTAGGTGGCGCGATCCGCAACAGTCTCCGCGTCAAAGACGACTAAGTCCGCGTAGAAATCTTCGGCAATTTGCCCCCGTTGTGTCAGCCCAAACCGCGATGCCGGGTGGGCGCTCAGCTTGTACACGGCGTCTTCGAGCGAAAAGAGCTGGTGATCGCGGACGCAAGGTCCCAACAGGCGTGCGGCCGATCCGTATAAGCGCGGGTGAACCGCGCCGTCGGGGAAGTAAATTCCGTCGCTGCCCAGCATGTATTTTTCATGCGACAGGAAAGGGTGCACCAAGGCGTCGTCGCCGTGGTGGAAGACGAGAAGAACCGCCAAGTTTTCCTCGATCAGCAGGTCGCAGAGCGCGTCGGTCGGAGGTGCGTCGGCCTGTTGGACGTATTCGTCTAAGGTGCGGCCGATAAAGCGGGCATTGTCCCGCCCGGGCAGCCAGGCAATGGTCATCCGGTTGAGGGGGTTGGCGTAGCGGTCGAGGACGCGGGCGAAGCGGCGGCGGATCGCGGGATCGTTGAGCTTGGGCAGGACACCCAACGGGCCGTCCTCCCACACCTCATAGGGCAACATGAAGTTGAGCATGGTCGAGCCGGGCAGGTACGGGTACACGTCGAAGCTGAAGTCCACCTCTTTGACTGCGACTTGATCGACGTACGATAGGAGTTCGTCGATTTGCTGGGGGGAGGTGCCCTTGAAGTGGGAAATGTGGACTGGGACGCCGGCGCGGCGGCCGATTTCGACGGCTTCCTGCACGCCGGCGAGGGTGCCCTTTTTGTAGCGTACGTGGGTGGCGTAGAGGCCCTGTTGAGCTGCCATGGCAGTGCAGGCTTCGACGAGTTCGTCGGTGGTGGCAAAGCATTCGGCGATGTAGTCGAGTCCGGTCGAAATGCCGACCGCGCCTTCGGCCATGCCCCGCTCGACTCCGGCGAGAATCTCTTCCATTTGCACGTCGTCGGGGACGCGGCGGTCCCAGCCGCAGGCTATGGCCCGCAGGTGGGCGTAGGGGAGGTGGGTGATGGTGTTTTGCGCGGTGCGGCCGTCGAGTAGCTGCATGTAATCGGCGAGACTCTCCCAGCCTGAGTAATGGCTTTGCATCAGGCCGTTGAGGGAGCGCATGTAGTAGAGCCAATGGGCTCGAGTGGCGGCGTCAACCGGGGCGTAGGAGATGCCGTCGGCCATGAGAACTTCAGTGGTAAAGCCTTGGAGGGTCTTGGGGAGGAAGTTGGGCTTTTGCAAGAGCCAGCCGTCGGAGTGGTTGTGGACATCGACAAAGCCTGGGGCGACGATTTTGCCTTGGGCGTCGATGCTGTGCTGTGATTCGGCATCGCCGAGGTCGTCGATAGCTGCGATGCGGTCGGCGCGGAGGCCAATATCCGCGGGATAGCGGTCGGCGCGGGTGCCGTCGATGATGGTGCCGTTGCGAATGATCAGGTCGAACAAGTCAGGTCTCCTGTGGGAAAAAGGTGCTGGTCAATCTAGGCGGCTGGACGCGGCCTCGCAAGCTGGACGAGCGCGGCCCTTTTTCGCATGTTATCGCCCCGACACTTCGCAGAAAGGATGCTCAATGCGCATTATCGACCCTCACGTACACGTATGGATCAACGATCCGGCCTTTCCCTGGCCAGCGGAAAATCCCAATCCGCCCGCCGAAGACCACACCGCGGAAGAACTACTGGCGCTGATGGATGCTAACGGGGTGGAAAAAACTGTGCTGGTGCAGGTCATCCACTACCGCTGGGACAACAGTTATGTCGCCCACGTTATCAAGCAATATCCCGACCGCTTCATGGCCGTGGGACGGATCAATCCCGAAGATCCGGCCTCGCCCGACCACATGTCGATGTGGACGGAGGAACACGGCCTGCACGGGATGCGGCTCTCGCCGTCGCGGGATGCGAGCGGCGATTGGTTCAAGGGGCCGGGGATGGACCCAGTTTTCGCCCGCGCCCAAGATTTGGGGATTCCAATGCTGATCCTGACCGGAGCGAGCCGGATGCCGGATTTGGCGCGGATCCTCGACCGCTACCCAGATGTGGATTGCTGCATCGACCACATGGCCGACGCCCATCCCGACAACCCGGAGGAGCGGCGATTGCTGATGGACATGGCCCGTTATCCCCGCGTGTACGTCAAGATCAGCCACACATGGTCGATTTCCCAGCAGGGCTATCCGTGGGCCGATACGCACGGGATGGTTGAGGAAGTATATCAGACCTTTGGGCCGCAGCGCATTATGTGGGGCACGGATTGGCCGGTGTGCCTGTCCAAGGCCCGCTACGATCAGGCCCTGACGGTGGTGCGCGACGAGATGAAATTCATCGCGCCGGAGGATCTGGAATGGGTGCTGGGCAAGACGGTGTTAAAGCTATGGAATTTCGGGGAAGAGTAAGATGCTAAACATCGGCATCGTCGGAGCGGAAAACAGCCACACGGCTGCCATCGCCAAGGTACTCAACGTCGAAAAAAGAGTGCGGGGAGTGCGGGTGACCCACGTGTGGGGCGAGACCGCCCAATACGCGCAAGCTGCTGCGGCGGCCGGTCAAATCCCGCACATCGTTCGCACGCCTGAAGAGCTAATTGGCCAAGTCGATGCGGCGGTGGTCGATCATCGCCACGGCAAGGAGCACCTGCCAGCAGCCCGGCCGCTGCTGGAGGCCAAGATTCCGCTTTTTATCGACAAGCCGTTTTGCTACCGCCAGGCCGAGGGGAAGCGCTTTTTGGCGCGGGCTGCGGAGTTGGGCGTGCCGGTCTGTTCTTTTTCTACGTTGCCCAAACAGGCTTCGTACCGGGCCTTTGCCAAAAAGATGCGTCAGCTCGGCCCCATTCAGGCTTTGGTCTCCACTGGCTCCTGCGACATCAAGTCGAAGTGGGGCGGCGTCTTTTTTTACGGCATTCACCAAGTAGATATGGTGCTGCGCCTGCTCGGCACGGATATACGTTGGGCCGAGATCCATCGCGGGGCTGGGGCTAACCACACGGCGATCCTTACCTACCGCGACGGCTGCGTAGCTACCCTGAACTTGGTGGGGGGCGCTGCGCCCGGTTTCCATCTGAGCGCCATCGGCGAAAAGGGCCGCATGGACGAGCCGATCACATTCGACGAAAGCTCGTATCTGAGCGGCATCCGCGATTTTTGCACCATGTTCCGCACGGGTAAAACTGACGAGACTGTGCAGACCATGTTGGGGCC
This sequence comes from Candidatus Latescibacterota bacterium, assembly GCA_965116455.1. GTDB lineage: Bacteria > Latescibacterota > UBA2968 > UBA8231 > UBA8231. The sequence continues at coordinate 1,213,869 of OZ220690.1, forward strand.
GGTGGCGGTGCTGGAGGCGCTGGAGAAATCTCTGGTGAAAAAGAGCCGGGTGCGAGTGCAGCTATGACCGAGAAAACCATTCGCAGATTGAAGATCGAAAACTTCAAGAGCATTGACTCTTTGGAAGTAAAGGGGCTCGCTCCCTTTTCGGTATTCGCGGGGGCGAATGGCTCGGGCAAGAGCAATTTCTTTGATGCGCTGGACTTTGTCGGTCTCTTTGTGCGCGGTGGGCTTGAAATTGCATTGCGTGCGCATGGGGGATTTGAAAACATCCAATCAAGGAAACGCGAAGGGGCAGATTCCAAAACGTTTAGCTTTGAGATTGAATGTGATCTTTTGGAACAGGAGGAAGTTTACTATTCGTTGAGCATTAACGACCTCGACAGCGAACCCGGAATCAAAGAATACTTGGAGTTCAATGAGGGACAAGCTATTAGTGGGAAAGAGGACAAGGGAGAGATTGACTCCGTGGGAGAACGGCTCGTTGTAAGTGAGAACCGTATCTCTTATGAGGACCGTATCTATTCAAATTTATCGCTCGAGCATCGAAACCATCCGCTTACCAAACTCCTGAGAAATTTGAATGTGTACCGAATTGATCCTACAGGTGCAAAGGAGCCGGATAAATCTGACTTTGATTCAACGCAATTAGGGAGTAAGGGAAATAATCTGGCGAGTGTCTTGCATCGTTTAGAGGGCGATGAAGCGATACGCGAAGAGATTCAAGACTGGATGGAGATGATCGTTCCGGGGATCGAGAATGTCCAGACCGAACACCAGAGCCTGGATAGTAGGACCGCTCTGCGATTCAAGGAGGAAGGGATCGAGAGTCCGTTCCCAGCCCATCTAGTTTCAGACGGGACGATGTACGCGCTCTGTTTGTTGGTCATCGCGCTCGACATGCCTTCAGGTTGTGGAATGACGTTGATTGAGGAACCGGAAAGAGGGTTGCATCCCAAGGCCATCCGCAAGTTGATAGATTTGATGCGGCAGCAGGCTTCGCCTGAAAATCCCATCTGGTTGACTACTCATAGCGAGTCAGTTGTTCGGGCGCTAAAACTTAGCGAATTCGTTCTCGTGGATAAAATTGACGGTCGCACTACAATGAAGTCTGCCGATGACGGGAACATCTCCCAAGAGGACCTAGCTCCGTTGGGTCTCGACGAAGCGTGGCTTTCAAATCTTTTGGCCGGGGGGATTCCATGGTGACGGTGGGATTCGTGGTGGAAGGAGAGTCAGAAACTCTGCTGGTCAAAAGCGAAGTATTTCGGCAATGGCTGCGTGAAAATTGCAACTTGGAAGTGGTTGACCCAGTTGTCGATGCCGCTGGGAACGGTAATATGCACAGCCGTAATATTGGAGCCTCCATCAAGAATCTTAGGACGAGGGCAAATCCCGACAAGGTGGTTGTGCTGGCCGACCTTGACCCCGATAAGCATGTGCCATGTGTGCAAGCGCGCAAGAAAATCATTGGTTCCCAAGGCATTGATTTGGTCGCAATTGCCAAGAAGGCGATAGAATCTTGGTTTCTCGCCGATACGGAAGCAATGCGCGAGTGGTTGGGCGACAACGCTTTCTATGAGGTCGCCCCGGAAACAGTAACCGGAATGCCTTGGGATCGGCTGAAGGAACTTCGCGATAAAAGAGGCAGAGGGCCGGGGAGAGAAGGATTCGTTTTTGCCAGGAAGTTCATCCGCAATCACGGATTTGATGTCAGACGAGCAGCCCTGCACGACCAATGTCCTAGTGCCCGTTATTTTGTCGAACGGCTCTGTGCGTTGGGCAACCCACGATAACGTCAAAACACAAGGAGGAAGACGGTAGTATGACCATCCAACTCAAATCAGCAGACCAAACCCACTACGACGCCATCGCCCTAGGAGAAGTCCTCATGCGCATTGATCCCGGCCAAGTGCCCACGGCCCGGGCGCGTACCGCCCGGATCTGGCACGGGGGCGGCGAGACCAATGTCGCCGAGGGCTTGAGTTATTGCTTTGGTTTGCGCGCTGCTGTCATTACGGCTCTTGTGGACGACGGCATTGGCCGCAACATTGAAAACCAATTGCGTGAAGCTGGACTGGACACTGGGCATATCATCTGGTTTAACAACAGCGGCAAGGGACCATTCAGCACCGACGCCAAGGGGACTTTGCACAATGGGATTAACTTCACTTGGGCCGGTAAGGGTCTCTTGCCTTCGGTGACCGAATACTATCGCGCCCATGCTCCGGTGCGCGAAATCGGGCCTGGCGATGTGGACTGGGACCATCTCTTCGGCGCGTTGGGGACGCGGTGGTTTAGCACCGGCGGGATTTACACCTTGCTCTCGGAGAAGACGGCCGCGCTAGCGCTAGAGGCCATGCAGAAAGCCGGCGAGCACGGCGCAGGCCGCTCCTTTGACCTCAACTACCGCTCCAAGGTCGAGCCGGACAAGGAGCGTGCTCGCCAGATCAATCGCTCTATTGTGCCGCACGTCGAGTTCCTCGTCGGCAACCAGGATGACTTTGACGACGCACTGGGCTACGAAACCGAAAAGGTGGCCAAAGACGCCAGTTTTGAGCAGTGGTTGGAAATCTACACCAAGATGCTGCACCAAGTCGCCAACGACTATCCGAACCTCAAGTACATCGGCACTCAGTTGCGCGGTGCGCTGACCGCGGATCGCATCAACTGGGGCGCGGTGCTCTTCGACGTTGAGGAAGGCGAAATCTACCAGGCGGCCGTGCGCGAAAACATAGAGATCGCCGATCGCACTGGCGGCGGCGATTCTTTTGCCTCGGGCGTGATCGCGGCGCTGCTCGACGGTCGGGGGGCCGCCGATGCGGTGCAGTGGGGAGCCGCCCACGGCATCTTGGTGCAGGAGTGCATTGGCGACACCACCATGGTCACGCGAGACGATGTCGAAAAGGAAGTCGCCCGCGCTCTCAAAGGCGGTGGCGTTTCAGCGCTCAGATGAGGAAGCATACGATGAAATGGTTGCAGTGCGTTATGTTGGCGGCGCTGGCCGCGCCCGCTATGGCCCAGGTTACAGTTGAAGAAATCGAGTATGAGGGCTGGGCGAACTCGATTGAAATTGCAAATCCCGATGTGCGCCTAGTTGTGGTGCCAGCTATTGGTCGCATCATGTACTACGGGTTCGTCGGGGGCGAAAACATCCTCTGGTCCGATCCCGAGCTCCACGGTCAGGTGTTGCCCGACGGCCAACCCAACGTCGATGAAGAAGGCCAGTACGCGTGGACCAACTTTGGTGGCGACAAGGTCTGGCCCAATCAGCAAAGCGAGTTTGTCAAAATCAACGGCTACTCTTGGCCGCCCGATCACGCTTTCGACGGTGCGGTACACGAGGCTGAATTGCGGTCCCAAGGGGTGTTGATATACAGTCCAGTGAGCGAATACAATGGAGCGCGCAGCGTGCGCGATATCCGCTTGGCGGAACAGGGCACGCGCGTGGAAATTCTCCAGCGGATCGAAAAGCTAACGACCGCCAAGGTCGAGCCGTTGCGCTACACCATTTGGAACGTCACCCAGATCCAGCCGCCCGAGCAAACGCTCTATCCGCTCAATCCGCACAGTCACTTCGATCTGCGCTATCATCCCTTTGGCTTTGCCGAAGGCGCGGCCATACGCAACTTCACCATCGAGGGCGACATTGGCATTTTTGTGCCCGACCCGGAGGAAGCGCAAAAGACCGGGGCCGACTCGGATCGCTGGCTGGCCGGTATTGTCGGCGACGTGGTTATGGCTGAGTTCTTTCGCCGCGATGCGACTCAGCGCTACCCGGATGGGGGTCTGAGTGCCGAGGTCTATACCTGTCCGGATTACACCGAGTTAGAATTGTTGAGCCCTTGGGTCTATTTGCAGGTGGGCGAAACTTTGACGCACGAAATCGCTTGGGAATTGCACCGCTTGCCAGCGGATGCGGACACGCCAAAGGCGCGGCGGCAAGCTGCTGTCGAATGGCTCGCCACGCGGTCGGAATGAGAGTGATCCGCAGATGGACGCAGATAGACGCAGAAATGGCTCGCCATGCGGTCGAGATGAGGGGCTAGGATGTGAAACCTAAAGTGTTGGTGGATCCACATGGCTATGCGCAAACAGAGGACTTGGCGCGTCTAGGGCAAGTGGTCGAGGTCGTCGAGCCGAAAGAGCACCTGTCCGAGCAGGCCTTTATCGAGGCGTTGGCTGGTTGTGAAGGCGTGATCCGTCTCGGGGGTCGGCTACCCGAACTGACGCGGGCTGTTTTTGAAGGGGCTCCTGACTTGCGGATCGCCGGCGTCAGCGGGGATCGCTTTGGCACGGGCATTGACTTGGCGGCTGCTCGGGAGTGCGGCGTGCTGGCCGTGGATACCGACAACATTGCCTCGGCCGCGCCGGTGGCCGAGTGGGATTTAGCCCTGATGTTACTGTGTTTGCGCAATGGGGCTGGGGTCTATCGGCAGATGATAGCGGGTGAGGAGCAATGGGCGCGGGCGGGCAACGACGATTTTGTCCACGGCGAATTGACCGGGAAGAAGGTCGGGTTGGTCGGCTGCGGGCATGTGGGACAGCGGTTGGTTGAATTACTAGGTCCCTTTCGGGTGGACCTGCGCGTCGCCGACCCATATTTGCCCGAGGAAGTGGCCGCGAAGCTGGGCATTGTGCGCGGCTCGCTCGACGAGGTGTTGCAACACGCGGATATTCTCGTCGTCCAAGTCCCACACACGCCTAAGACCGAAAAAATGATCGGAGCGCGGGAGCTCGATTTGCTGGGGCGCGGCCGCATCCTGATCAATTGCTGTCGCGGGCCGGTGGTGGATTACGAGGAACTGACGCAGCGGCTCGTACGGGGTGAGCTAATCGCCGGTCTCGATGTCTTCGACCCCGAGCCGCTGCCCAAAGACAGCCGCCTGCGCCACCTGCCAAACGCTTTTGTCAGTCCCCATGTAGCTTGGTATGCACCCGAGACGTTTGGCCGTTATTTCTCAATAATGGTCGATGAGTTCGTGCGATTCTTTAGTGGGGAAGGGCTGCGGTTTGAACTGACCCAGCGGATGGTGGACATCCGGCACGGGCGGCTCTAGCGAGAAAAGGGGCAGGCCTGCGGCGACCTGCCCCTCGGAAAATGTCTATTACTTGGAGCCTTTGCGACCGGGAAAGGTCAGCTCGGCAATGCCCGATTTGTCGAGGTCGCCGAGGCCTAGTTTTTTCATTTTGTCGTACTGGCGCTTGGTCGCCTGTGCCAGCGGCAGGCTGAGCTTATTTTGCCGGGCTAGCGCGAGGGCGATGCCGGAGTCCTTAGCCGCGTGGTCCGCGGAAAAATAGCACTCGTGGTCGCGGATGGTCATGTCCTCGCCGTCGGTTTCTAGTACCCGCGAATTGGCACCGGTCTGGGAGAAGACTTTCATTAGCGTCTTCAGGTCCAGTCCGAGGGCTTGGCCTAAGCCTAAGCCCTCGGCTAAGCCGGCGGTGTTGATGTTCATGACCATGTTGACGAGGGCTTTGACTTGGGCCGCTTGGCCAGCCATACCGATGTAGCGCAGATCGACGCTCAAGGCGTCGAGAATGGGCCGGACGCGGTTGAAGACACTGCGCTTGCCGCCGCACATTAGGTACAGCGTGCCTTGGCGCGCTTGGGTGATGCTGGAGGCCATGCAGCCTTCGAGGGAGGACGCACCGACCGCCGCAGCGCGCTTTTCGACTTGGACGTGAACCGCGGGCGAGATGGTGGCGCAGTTGATAAAGGTCGTGCCTTTGGCGTCGGTCAGCAGCGAATCGCCAGAAGTGGAAAAGATCGAGCGCATGGCTGCGTCGTCGGTGACTACGGTGATGACCACGTCGGAGAGGGCCGTAACGTCGGCTAGGGTCTTGGGAGCGGCGCAGCTAAGCTCTTTGGCTAGTTTGTTGGCGGAACGCCTGTTGGCGTCGAATACGGCCGCGATGTTGAAACCCTTGTCGTTGAGGTTGTGGGCCATGTTGGCTCCCATGCGCCCGACGCCGACAAAGCCGATCTGAAAGTCCTTTTTGCCCTTTTTGCTTTTGATGGATTTTCTTTTAGCCATTTTGTTCTCCTTGTTGAAGGGGCAGTGCGAATAGCGGGTCGCGTGTAACGGCCCATAACATACTGAGCGCGTTAAATACATTCAATAGAGGTGTGCTATGAAAATAGGAATCACACAGATCATTTTGGGGAACATGTCGCTGGAGGACACGCTGCGGTTGTGCGAAGATGCTGGCTACCAAGCCGTGGAGTTGGTCTTTGCCGAGGGCAAGGAGCTAGATCCGAGCATGAGCGCCGACGAAATCGCGCAGGTCGGGCGGCAGTGCGCGGACGCTGGCGTTGAAATCGGCAGCGTTATTGTCTGGTATCAAGAGCGCGGCAACCTGCTCAGCCGCGATGCCAGCGAGCGCGAGCGGTGTCTCAAATGCTTGCGGCGCTCGCTTGAGATCGCCGGTGCGCTGGCGGTCGATGGGGTGCTGTTGCACCCAGGGCAGTTAGCGGTCGAGGGCACCTATCAGCAGGCTTGGGATGGGTTGCGGGACGCGCTCATTGACACAGCTCCTTTGGCCGAGGAAATGGGGGCGGCCATTGGCTTGGAAAACGTCTGGAACAAATTCCTGCTCAGCCCGCTTGAAGCTCGACTTTTTGTCGATGAAATCGGCAGCGAGTGGGTGGGGATTTACCTCGACACGGCCAACATGATGGCCTACGGCTATCCAGAGCACTGGATCCGCGAGTTGGGGTCGCGTATCAAGAAGGTGCATTTCAAGGATTTCCGCCGCGGCGAGCACAGCTTCGTCAACCTGCTCGAAGGGGATACGGACTGGCCGGCGGTTATGGCCGAGTTGAGGGCGGTGGGATACGATTCCACGCTAATCCACGAAGTGGGCGGCAGCCGCGAGGAACTCATCGATCTCGGTGCGCGAATGCGCCAGATCGTCGCTTTGTAAACATAAGGAGGGATAAGACATGGTGTACATCATCAACTGGCGCGATATCCAACCCAACATAGCCCACCTGAGCGCCGTGCATTGGGGTGGGTTGCGCGACCGCGATGGCGACGATGATCCGCGCAATTGCCTAGAGCGCCTACAGGGCTTTGCCCGCCATGCGCTCCAAGGCCGCAAGAATTCGGATTACCACAAGCACGAAAACCTCGAACAGGTGTACTACATACTCTCGGGTAGCGGCCACGTACTCTTTGATAAGGAGCGGTTTCCCGTGCAGGAGGGCGACGCGGTGTACCTGCCGTCGGGCATTCACCACCAAATGTTTAACGACACCAGCGAAGACTGGCTCGAACACCACGTGATTAGCCAAAGGATTGCGGCCAACAGCGGCGACTTTGCCATCCGCAACTGGCGCGATGTACCAGCGATGGGCGATGGCGCGGGCGCGGTGCGCTGGCACCAGCTAGGGCTAGTCGGCGAGGAGGGTGTGGGTTTTACGCAGGGGTTGCGCTGTATTGATCGGGAGGCTGTGCAGCCGCGTGGACAGACAGTTGAGCGGTGCTGCGAAGAGCTGGAGCAGGTCTATTACGTGCTGGAAAACAGCGGTGTCTTGGAAGTTGATGGCGAAGAGCAGGAGATTCGGGAAGGAGATATGATCCACCTGCCACCGGGCACGCGCTACGCGATTCGCAACCCGCACGCCGAGTGGCTTTCCTACCTCATCATGGCGGCCTGAGCTATGGCACTAGACCAATTGCACACCGAACTACAAGCGCTGATGGCGGCTATCGATAACCGCGAGGGCGAGTTGATCGCCGCGCATTTGCGGCAGCTTGAAGAACTCGGACAAGAGCTGGGTAGCGAAGCCCCGCCGATGTTGCGCCACTACTTGGAGAAGCGCAGCTATACCAAGGCCCTAGATTTTTTGGAAGGGCGCGATGAGGCCGCAGCTCCCAACTGCTGAAGGCCCGATGCGCCGGGCGTTCTACGAGACCATCGCCTGCGTGCCCTACGGCAAGGTGGCCACCTACGGGCAGATCGCCACCTTGGCCGGTTACCCGGGGCGGGCGCGGCAGGTCGGGTTCGCCTTGGCGGGAATGCCCGGGGAGTCGGATCTGCCGTGGCACCGCATCATCAACGCCCAAGGCAAGGTCTCGCCGCGCAGCGGCAGCAACCATCTGGTGCAGTACGAGCTTTTGGCCAGCGAGGGCGTTGTCTTTACCGCGCAACGCATCGACCTGAAACGGTTTGGCTGGCGACCTGAGGCGGAGGATTGAACTCACTCGACCGCAGGATTCTCAGTCTCGCCGTCCCCAATATTCTCGCTGCCCTATCTACGCCGCTAATCGGCCTCGCCGACACTGCGATGATCGGCCATTTGCCGGAAGTGGCTTTTATGGGCGCGGTCTCCACGGCGAGTTTGATCTTCAATGGCATATTCTGGTGCTTGGCCTTTCTGCGGATGGGAACCACGGCACTGGTAGCCCAGTACAGTGGGGCAGGGGATCGTCGTCAGAGCGCAGGAGTACTCTACCGCTCGCTTATTGTGGCCGTCTGCCTCGGCATGGGGATCGTGGCGGCCAGTGGCTGGATCAGCCGGATTGGGTTTGAGTTGGCCGGTGGGTCGCCCCAAGTTCAGCACTGGGGCATACGCTACTTCGCCATCCGGGTGTGGGAAGCGCCCTTGGCCCTGAGCATTATGACGCTCAACGGCTTTTTCCTCGGGACCGCCAATGTCATAGCGCCGCTCTGGGTTATGACCGTTGCCAACTTGGTCAACATCGGCGCGGACTATGTGCTTATCTACGGCAAGTTGGGCGCTCCCAAGCTGGGCGTCGAAGGGGCGGCTTGGGCGTCTGTACTGGGCAATGCGGCGGCGTTGGCCATCGGGGTTTTTTGGTTGTTCTCCCGCTACCGCCCCTATCTGCGGGAGTGGCCTACAAGGCTGTGGGATTTGCGCGCGATGAAGCGCTTGATGCAGACCAACGCCTTCCTCTTTGGCCGCACCCTCTGTCTGCAATTTGCCGGTTTTTTCACGCTCGGCATGGTCTCGCGGATGGGCGAAGCACCGCTGGCGGCCAACGCCGTGGTTTTGCAGGTCTGGGGGCTGACTAGCTTCGCCGTCGACGGCTTTGCCCATGCGGCCGAGACGCTGGTCGGCCGCTGCCTAGGAGCGCACCTTTTTGTCGAGGCCCGGCAGTTCGCTTGGCGGATCATCTGCTGGGGGTTAGGTCTGGGAGCGGGATTTGGCTTGGCTTACTTTGTGGCCTTAGAGCCTATTGCCGCGCTGTTTACTCCGCATCGGGAAGTTGTACAACAGGTCGGCGCGCTTTACGTACTCATCGCGCTGCTCCAACCGCTGAACGCCGTGGTCTTCGTCTTTGACGGAATTTTCATCGGCGCTAGCGATATGGGGTATCTGTTCAAGGCTATGGCACTGGCTACCTTTGGAGTGTTTTTGCCTGCGGCGTTGGTTTTTATATACTGGTTGGATTGGGAATTGGCCGGTGCTTGGATGGCCTATAGCGGCCTGATGGTCGGCCGCTTTGTTACGCTGTGGCCGCGCTATCGCGGCGATGCTTGGTTGCGCAGCTTTGTCGAATAGGAGAGGAGACTATGCCTTTTATCAATCCCGCAGAACTTGCGGCTGTGGAGCTTTTTCCCCAAATCAACAGCGGCTTGGTGGCTGGCGAGCGACTGATGCTGTCGTTTTTGGACATGGAAGAAGGCTGCGAAGTGCCCGAGCACAGCCATCCGCACGAGCAAGCTGGTTTGGTGCTCGCCGGGCGTTTCCGTTTTCGCATTGGGTCAGAGGAACGCGTCACCGGTCCGGGCGATGCCTTTTTAATTCCGCCGAACGTGGTCCACTGGGGGATCGTCGAAGAAGGACCGGCCAAAATCCTCGACATCTTCAGTCCGCCGCGCGAGGATTACATAGAGCACTACAATAAACACGCCACAACTTCCACTGAGACCGTTTGGGCTTAGCTAATAAAGGAGAATACTATGCAGATGTTGCAAAAGGAACAGTGCCACAACGTGCTGGTTGTGGCGATTACGCCCCGCGACGCGGCACGGGGCATTGACTTGGTGGGGATTGGTCGCAATGTGCGCTTTCTCTGTGAGCGGGGCGTCGATTTTATCATGCCAGCGTGCGGCACGGGGCTGGTGTACGATATGACATTAGACGAATACGAGGTTGTTGTTGGGACCTTTGTGGAGGCGGCAGCCGGAGAGGCGTTGGTGGTGCCGGGGATCGGGCCGGGGTATGGCCGAGCGCTGGAAATGGGACGGATTGCCCGCTCTTTGGGCGTCGCTGGGGTGATGATTATGCCCATCGTCGGGCCGGCCTCAGCCGGGGGCGTTGCCGTTGGCTTGCGCGACATTGCCGAAAAGACCCAGTTGCCTACGATTCTGTATCAGCGCCGTCTGGATATTATGCCGGTTGAGCAAGTAGTAGGGTTGTGTCAGCTAGACGAAGTGGTGGGGCTCAAATACGCCGTTGACGACTTGGAGGCGTTCCGGAGGATTGTCGCTGGTGCTGGGGAAGACGCGGCCATGGTCTGTGGTATGGCCGAGGATCCCTGTATTGACTATATGGCCGCTGGCGCGGTTGGGTTTAGCTCGGGGATGGCCAACTTCGTCCCTGACATGAGCCTGACGCTCCTAGAGCGCTTTGCGGCGGGGGATCGCGCCGGGGCGGAAGAGATTCGGCAGCAGATGGTGCCGTTTGAGGATCTGCGCGGTGAGCGGGCGGCGTGCTATAGTGGCTCGGCGCTGCACGCGGCTATGGAGCGGTTCGGGCTGGCCGGAGGGCCGGTGGTGCCTTTTGCCGAGGATGTGGCCGCTGAGGATCTGCCGAGGTTGCACGCGCTCGTTGATAAGCTAGGCGAGACAGAGAGGCAAATGCAAATGAAAGAGGCCGTATGAACCAAGATGCACTGCGCGTGGGGCTGGTGGGCACAGGCGGCGTCTGTGCGGGGGTACACTATCCAGGGCTGCGGCTGATTCCCGGTGTCGAGGTCGCTGGGATCTGTGAGCCAGACGAGGCGTTGCGGCAAAAGCGGCAAGCGGAGTGGGGTATTGCCGACGCTTTTGACCGGCTGGACGCGCTCTTAGATGCCGTGGCCCCAGACGCGGTCTGCATCGCCGTGCCCAACGTCTATCACTACGAGTTGATCGTCCAAGCCTTAGACGCTGGCTGCCATGTGCTGTGCGAGAAGCCCCTAGGTATGGACTTTGCCCAAACTCAGGAAATATACGCTAGGGGCAAGGCGTCGGGTCGTCGCCACATGACGGCGTTTACCTATCGCTTTGTACCGGCCATGAACTACATCCGCCACTTGGTGCAGACCGGGGTTCTCGGGGCGATTCGCCACGCTCGATTCCAGCGTCTGCAAGACTGGGGAGAGCGCGCCATTGGCTGGCGGCAGTACAAGCGCTACGCCGGGTCGGGCGAACTGGGCGATATGGGCATTCACCGCATTGATTTTGCCGAGGATCTGTTAGGGCCGATAGAGGCTGTGTGCAGCGCGGCTAAGCAGTTGGTACCTCGGGACCGGACCCGCGAAGACCAGCCGTGCCCACCGCAGGACGTGGAAGATTGGATCGCGTGGATCGCCGAGTTTGCAAGCGGCACCACGGGCGTCTTCGAAATGGGCAAGCTGAGCAAGGGGTACGGCCCGAGGGGCGACCACGACTTGGCCGAGTTCAACGGAGAGGATGCTTCCGTCGTCTATCGCCTGCACTCACCACACGAGGTGCTCTTCGCTCCTCGCGGCGAGCCTTATCAGAGCCAACCCGTGCCTTCCGAGTTCCTCACGCGGCCCAATGCGCCGCGCGATCCGTCCGTTGGCGATCCCGTGCAGACTTTTCGCTACGACCAAGCGTGGGAATTCGTCAGCGCCATCCGCGAGGGACGCGATTGCGTACCGTCGTTTTACCACGGGATGCGGGCGCAGGCCGTTGCCGATTCCATCCTCCAAGCCGCGGCCGAGCGGCGGTGGGTCGATACTCCCGCTTGTCCGGCTTAGGAGGGACTTTTGCGGGCCGCGGCTATCGTTAGCGCGAGGGCGCAGAGCAGGAGCGGCCAGTCCCCCCAGCGCGTGTAGACCGTCTGTCCTCGGTGCAGGGGTACGTCTATGGCAAAGCCCACGGTAGCAAAAAGCGGCGTGCGATAGGCAATGCGCCCGCTCGGTTCGATTAAGCCGGAAATGCCGGTATTGGCCGCGCGGACGACAGCCCGCCCGCTTTCCACAGCCCGCAAGACAGCTTGCGCAAAGTGCTGGTGAGGGGCCGCGGTGGTGCCAAACCAAGCGTCGTTGGTGGTGTTGACCAGAAAGTCTGGGTCTTGAGCCATCAGCGCGCGGGTAATTTCCGGAAAGATGGACTCGTAGCAAATAAAGACCCCGAATGAGATGTCGTTGCGCGGAAGCCGCAGTACTTTGTGCCTTGCCCCGTGGGCGAAGATGCCACTTTCTGCGGTAAGCCCTCCCAAATACTGAAAAATAGCCGGAAAGGGGAGAAACTCGCCAAAAGGCACCAAGTGCACCTTGTCGGCGTAATCAACTACCTCCCCTTGAGCGTTGAGCAGGAAAGCCCGGTTATAGACTGGAGCCGTGCGGTTTTGCGAATCCCCCTTGAGGCTGCCTACCAGCATGGGCGTATCTAGTCCCGGCGCTAGGGCTGTAATCGAATCGACATAGGCTGAGTATAAGGGGTCGCCAAAATAGAGCGGCAAGGCCGTCTCGGGGTAGATAATCAGCGCTGGTTTTTCCGCAGCCGCCAAATCCCGGGTGAGTGCGGCGTAGTGCCGAGCCGTCCAAGCCAGCCGATTCTCCTTCCACTTGCGGTCTTGGGGGATATTTCCTTGGACGATGCCGACCTTCAGAGTGGCGAGCGGCGGATCCGGCGCGTCTTGCAGTCTATAGAAGCCCCATAGATGAACGGCGACTAAGAGAAAAAGAGGTAGGGCCAGATAGCGGATGAAGGCGCGGTGCGAGAGGGCTTGGGCCAACGCGGCGTTGAAGAGGACGAGGAGGAAACTCAGGCCATAGACGCCAGTTACGGCTGCCCATTGTAGGAAGGGCAGGTTGAGGTACTGCGAGTCGCCTAGTAGCTGCCAGGGAAAGCCGCTCAACATCCAGTTTTGCGCCCACTCCAAAAGGACCCAGACGCCGGCTGCCGACCAGGCAAAGAGCGGGGAGGAAAAGTTTAGGCGGCGGCACACCGCGACAAAACAGGCCAGATACAGGGCCATGTATAAGATAAGCAGCGCATTCGTCGCCGCGGCGGTCCCCCAGGAGAGGGCACCGTATAATTGCAGAGTCTCAGTGATCCAGTAGGTGCGCCCGGTGGCCCAGGCGAGGCCAGCGACCAGCCCGAGGGCGAAGTAGCTTTGGGCGGGCAGCCAGTGCCGGGCTAGAAAGAGTGGTAGCAGACAAATCCAAGCGAAGTAATACTGATCAAATTTGGGGATGCTAACTACGAAGAGCAGGCCTGAGAGTAAGGCCGGTGCCAGCAGGGGAAAGAGCCGCTGCTGCAATTCAGACGCCTCGGTGCCAATCCTCGAGCCCTTGGCGTAATTTTTCTAACCCGCTCTGCTCAAGCGCAGCCATCGCGTCGCGGGAAAGGCCTAGGCGCGTCGCGACTTGGCCGGGCGATTTTTTGTACTGATAGCGGAACTGAATAACGCGCATCTCATCGTCGGAAAGGGCTTGTAGGGCGCGATGGACAAGCTGGCGCAACTCTTGGGCTTCGAGGTGGTCTTGGGCATCTTCGGTGACGAGCAAGGATACAAAGCGCTCGTCGAGGCGGATGCGCTCGACCGAGGTGGTGGTGGGATTGTCGGGAACCTTATTGTAGATAGGCATAGAAAAAATCAGGGAGCCGCGAGCGACTCCCTGAAAAGGTGGTAGCGGGGCTAGGATTTGAACCTAGGACCTTTGGGTTATGAGCCCAACGAGCTACCAGACTGCTCCACCCCGCAACAAGCTATGTGCAATAAATCTAAAGGATGGGGCAGGCGGACGCAACCCTCTCAATCGGCGACGGGTGTCAAGCGCCGGAGTTTGACTTGGGCGATGCGCTGGCCCTCCACCTTGAGGATGTCGAGCTCTAGATGATTGACCGTGAAGACTAAGCCCTCCGCGGGGATGCTCCCCAAGTGGTCATAGATAAATCCTCCAAGAGTTTCAAAGCCCGCTCTCGGAAGATCAGTGGAAAGCAACTCGTTGAGATCGTCTATGTCGATACGGGCATTGGCGATGAGTACCTCGTCGGGAACCTGCCAGTGGTGCAACTCCTCTTCCTCGTCGTACTCGTCTTGGATCTCCCCAACGATTTCCTCGACGAGATCCTCGGTGGTGACTAAGCCAGCCGTGCCGCCGTATTCGTCGAGGACGATGGCGAGGCGAATTCTATTGGCTCTCAGGTCATTGAGCAGGACGTCGATTTTCTTGGTCTCAGGGATGTAATAGGGCTCGTGGGTAAAACGCAAGTCGCCCTCTTGTTGACTGGTCAGTAGTTGGTCTATGGGCGTCGCCAGATCGACTTCGGGCCGGGACACCAAGATCTGCAGCAGGTCTTTGGCGTACACCAGCCCTTGGATGTGGTCGAGACTTTCCCGGTAGATGGGCAGGCGCGAGTGGCCCTTGTCTCTAATGAGATCGAGCAAGTCTTGCAGAGATGCCGATTGATCGATGGCGACCATGTCGACGCGAGGGACCATGACCTCGCGAACGATGCGGTCGTGGAAGCCAAAGACGCTCTCGATCATCTCGCGCTCGCTTTCCTCTAGTACGCCAGACTCGCCTTCTGATTCGACGATGCTACGCAGTTCCTCTTCCTTTTCAGCGCGAAAGTCCTCGTCGCTGTAGTCAAAACTGCTGAGGAGTTCGAGGAGGTTGGTCAAAGGTAGGAGCAGCGCGTGTACCGGCGCATAGGCCAAGGCACCGATAGGTATGCGTGCTTCATCTCCCTCTTCGTCGAAGCGAATGCGACGAGGCGTCGCTACAACCATGAAAAGCCCTAATGCACCCAATACGGCCCCTGTTACAGGGATATAGCTCGGAAAGGCGTACGGTAATAGGAGAGCCTTCGTGAGAAAGAATAGGGCGAGGGCGAGGACGATGACGCCGATGGCCTCACCGAGACGGGCCATCAGGCGCAGGCGCAAGCGCGGCTCGTAGATGTGGAGCATGGCGCGCGCATGCGATACGCCTCCTTCGGCCATTTTCTCCAGCACGGATTTGGAGAGAATGGCAAAGGTAGTCTCATAGCTGGCTACCAAGAATAGCCAGACGAGGCTGATCGCACTGACCAGCGCGGCGTACGCAATGGAGGATAGGTCAACTTGTGGGGGTTCCAAAAAGGCTCCTTTCGAGTAAGGCGGCCGGCCAAGGCCGCTTAGGGGGAGAGGAAAGCTGTGGTAAGAAAGTGATCTGTTTCGCGTTCCATCGCGGCTAGTTGCGCGGGCGTGTCGTGCACCCAGCCAGCTAGGTGAAGTAGACCGTGTACTAATAGGCGGGATATCTCCACTAAGGGAGGAACGCTGAGCGCAGCGGCTTGTCGCTGCGCTTGGGGCAGCGAAATGTACACTTCACCGCTGCTGTCCTGACCAGGTATGGTCCCTAAGTCAAAAGACAAGACATCCGTCGTGCCGTCCTTGCTGCGATAAGTGGTGTTGAGGTTGCTCATGTGGTCGTCGTCGATGAGGACTAGTTGGACTGCGTCCGGTAGTGCGTGGATGCGGGCGACCTGTGCGGCGATCCGGTGCAGGACTGCGAGCACATCTGCATGCAGGGGGACGAGGCCCGCGTCTTGGACTATGTGGAAGGGCCTATCTAGACGGTGCTCCATGTGCGATTGGCCTTCTGCCAAGGATATTCCATCCGGCTGTGTAGGACGCCCATCAGCACGCGGATGAAGCTGTCTTCTATTTTGAGCAAATCCCGCAGGGTCAGAGCGCACTCGTCGAGTTCGCCAGCGGTGAATTTCTGCTGGATAATTTTGTGTACTAACTGGCGCATCCGACTGGGCGTGCGCTCGGCGAGAGTGCGGGCTGCCGCTTCGACCGAGTCGGCCAACATTAGAATGCCGGCTTCCTTGGTCTGAGGCTTGGGGCCGTTGTACCTGAAATCTTCCTCGCGCACGCTCCGGTCGCCCAGTTCCACAGCACGCTCGTAAAAGTACTCGATGACGGTGGTACCGTGGTGCTGGGAGATTAGGTCGCAGATGGATTGAGGGAGGCCATGTTCCTCGGCCAATTCGAGCCCTTCGCGGACGTGAGAAGCAATGATGAGCATGCTCAGATAGGGCATCAGATTATCGTGGGGATTGCGTCCGCCTTGCAATCCCTGATTTTCGCTGAAGTACTCAGGCTTGCTCACCTTGCCGATATCGTGGTAATAGCAGCCGACGCGGGCCAAAAGAGGGTTAGCGGTGATGGCCTCGGCGGCACTCTCGGAGAGGTTAGCCATAATCAGGCTGTGAGTATAGGTCCCCGGTGCCCGGATAGCCAATTGGCGGAGCAAGGTCCGGTTCGGATCCGACAACTCCAACAGAGTGATGTCCGTGGTGATGTGAAAGAGGCTTTCAAAGATCGGCAGCAGGCCGATGGTGAGAATGGGGGTGGCCGTGCCGATGACGATGCCAGGTAGGATGTGATTATATATCTGCTCGACTGGGAAGAAGCGCAACAAGTCTGCCGCCGCGATGAGTAGCGCATAAGAGATCGGCAGGAAGATCATGGGGCGATAGAACTGATTGCGGTGGCGCACGTGCCGCACCGCATAGACGGCTATCGCCGCCGTTAGGGCGCAGATTATAGCCACGTAGAAGTCGGCAAAGAGGTTGCCGACAAAAAGTGCGAGCACAAACGAAAGCACCAAGCCAATTTGTGGCGTTAGCAAGATCGTCGCTAGCATGGCGGCGAGGGGAATCGGCACCCAGTAGGGGGAGAGGTCGTGCGTTTTGATATAGGCGGCTGCGGCGGCTATGGCAACGGTCAGGATAGCTAGGAGGATGAGCTGGCTAGGCTGATCAAAGGCCGCGCGTTCATGCGTGGCGAGAAAGTAGCCGAAGACGAGGATTAGGAGGCCGGATATCGTCGCGGCTGCAGCTATTTGAATCAGGAGCTTGACCGGGTGTCGGGTTTGCTCTTGGGCGATGCGGGCGGCTAGTGCATCGAGGGCATCGACGTGTTCTTCGGTGACGGTGGCGTGCTTGTCGACGATGAGGTCGTCTTGGGCATAGATCCGCTTGATGCTGGCCACGCCGCGTCGCGCCGCGTCTCTGAGGCGAGCGGTCTCCGGCTCGTCAATAGTCAGATTGGGGACCACAAAGAGACTTAGGAGTTCGTGAACAGCTTGGACGGCGTTGCGGTCGGCGATTGTGTGATAAGTTTGGATGCGCGAGATCAATTCGCCTTGTTTGAGCTTTTCTTCACTATAGAGGGTTTCTATGTGCTGTTCCCGATCTCCGAGACGGACTTGGGTCGAGGGACTTAAGAGGATCGGTTGTTTAGAGGCAATGATGCCCGCGGTATAGTAATTGGCCAGAATCTGCCGACAAATGGCTTGGAAATCGTGCACATAAGGTTCGCTGGCCGTGGAGAGAACGTCGATGAGGGTCGAAAGGGCATCGAGCGAGAGCGAACCAATGACTCGAGGAAGGGCGCGTTGGAGGGCGCGTTGCTTGAGCGAGTCGGCCATCTGGACCCGGATATTGGGGATCATCACCGCAAAGACCGAGTCTAACTGGGCTAGCTGTCGCTCTTGAACTAAGGGATCGCGGTGCAAGATGGAGGGTATCTCGGCGGTTGCTGCTTGGCGTTCGCGCTCCAATTCGGCCTCACTCTTGGGCACGTTAAAGAGAAAAGGAGCCTCGATGCGCTCTTGGGCGACGCTGCCGACGCGTAGCTGGGCGACATTGTAAGGGCGCTGATATGGCGATAGGTAGGTGAGCAGACCGATGACTAGGCCTGCCAAAGCGATGTGGAACACTCTCAAACTATGCGGGTGCCAAGATTTGGGCTGATTACTGCGGCGTTTGAAACCAAACCACTTGAAGTTAAACGCGTTCATGAATCGGCCGAGTCGTGGGCTTCCTCATAGCTGTCATAGGCTTTGATGATCTTCTGCACGAGCGGGTTGCGCACCACATCCCGTTCGTTGAGCCGAACAAAAGCCAAGCCGGCGATCCCAGTCAGGATTTTGGGTGCGACGACCAGGCCCGAGGGCTGGTCATCGCTGAGGTCGGTCTGGGTAATATCGCCAGTAACTACGGCCTTTGAGTGACTACCCAGCCGGGTGAGAAACATCTTCATCTGCTGTGGCGTAGTATTCTGAGCTTCGTCGAGGATAATAAACGAATCGTTGAGGGTGCGGCCGCGCATGTAGGCCAGCGGCACGACTTCGACAATTTTCATGTCCTGCATCCGCTTCAGTCGCTCGGGTTCCATGAGGTCTTGCAGTGCGTCGTAGAGCGGGCGCAGGTAGGGGTCAACCTTGTCTTCAAAAGAGCCAGGCAAAAAGCCGAGCTTCTCGCCGGCTTCAACCGCGGGTCGAGCGAGCAGAATGCGAGAGATTTGCTTCTGCCGCAGCGCGGCAACGGCCATGGCCACCGCTAGGTACGTTTTGCCGGTGCCCGCTGGGCCGATGGCGAAGACCACGTCGTTGTTGTCGATGGCTGCGAGATATTTCGCTTGGCCCTCGGTGCGGGCATAGATGGCCGTCTTATAGGTGTGCGCTATGGGATTTGGGCAGGTGCTGTGGTCGCCTATAGGCGGGGTCGAACTACAGTTAATCAAATCCTCCACCTCGGCTGCTTCGAGGGGTGGGCCGTGACGCATGCGTTTTATCAGATGACTGAGGAAACCGTCGGCCTCGCGTACCGAGGCGTCGGCTCCCTTGAGCGTAAGCGTGTCGCCGCGGGCGACTAGGCGAATGCCGTATCTCTTTTCGAGATAGGCCAAGTGTTGATCGTTGCGCCCGAAGAGGGAGCGGCGATCGATTCCGGCGATGGAAATGT
Organism: Candidatus Latescibacterota bacterium; assembly: GCA_965116455.1. Classification (GTDB taxonomy): domain Bacteria; phylum Latescibacterota; class UBA2968; order UBA8231; family UBA8231. Next base: position 1,232,826 of record OZ220690.1, read on the forward strand.
CCTTCATAGACCTAGTAGTTGGACAAAAATACAAAAAGGGGTTTGAAATCCCTCCCTTAAAGTCTTGGAGGAATCAAACCCCTTAAAGTCTTGAAATTTATTTAGATCAAGTAGTTGTTAGTTACTGGGGAATTTCGAGGACTTGAGCAGGAAAAATCAAATCTGGCGCGACGATTTGCTGCTTGTTGGCCTCGTATATTTTATGCCATTTGCCGGCATTGTTGTAAAGCTCGGCAGCAATTTTGAAGAGGAAATCTCCTCGAGTGACCAAGTACTGATTTTCAGCTACCCCGAACGGCACGGCCAAGACTTGGGTGGGGTAGATTAAATCCGGATCTTTGATTTGATCCTTGTTCTTTCGGTAGATGCGGGGCCACATATAGGGATCGTCGTAGATTTGTTCTTTTTTAGATATGTTCCACAAGTTATCGCCCCGTACGACCTTGTAGTCGATGACCACGGGTTGCGCTATGCGCGCTTTGAGATCGGCGAGCATCTGGTTGATGGTAGCTAGCTTATCCATCATTTCGGGCAGGGCGGCTATGTTGCTCTGCCTGAACTCGGCAACTCGGGATTCGATAGCGGAGACCTCACCGCGCCGCATAATGAGTTCTTCTGGAGCCAGTGCCATCAGACCTTCGATCTGGGCAATAATAGCCTCGAGCTCGCGCCCAAAGGCCATGACTTCGGATTCGGAGTGGCCGATTGCTGCGAGGATCTGGGCATTGAGGTCGGCGTTGGCCCGGTCGAATTGGGCAATCTGCATATTAAGCGATTCGATCTGGGCGATTAGCGATTCGATCTGGGCATTGGCCGCAACCTCGCGGTTGACGATCTCCTGACCCAAAGCCATGTATTCCTCACAGGTCATCTGCTGCTCTTGAGCAGAAATGTTTTCGCTTGCTAGGACTAGCAATGCTAAAGCCAACCCACCAACGGACAACTTCTTCATGGTCAAACCCTTTCTCATCTATTAGCTTGGTTGGCGAGGTTGTTCTTGGTAGCGGCTAGTTTGGCTTCTAATGCTTTTTGGGTGGCTTGCCGCTCGGCGAGGTCGCGCTCGAGCTGTGCTTTTTGGGCCTGTAGCTCGGTTACTTTTGCTTCGGCAGCTAGAGTAGCTTGGCGCCGTTGTTCTAGGTATTCCATGTCCTCTTGCGAAGGAACACGCGAGCAGCTAGTGACGAGAGACAGGGCGACTACCGCCAAGGCAACGCCTAAGTATCTCAAACTGGACAAAGTGGAAAGACAGCTCATTAAGTAGTTCCTCCACCTAAGCTTAAGGATCAAACAGTGATCTTAATTAATATACGGGATATTGGCACAAATATAGGCGACCTAGAGTGGATGTCAAGCAGTACAAGTGAAAATATTACCCTGCCCGTACGTTTTCAGGCAGACCGAATGCCCAATTCGCGCAACTGGCCCAAATCGATGGAAGAAGGGGTGTTTTCCATCAAGCCCACGGCCTTATTGGTCTTTGGGAAGGCGATGACATCGCGGATTGAATCCGCGTCGGCGAGCAAGGCGATCAGTCGGTCAAAGCCAAAGGCAATGCCACCGTGTGGCGGGGCTCCGTAGTCGAGTGCTTCGAGCAGGAAACCGAATTTGGCCGCGGCTTCTTCGGGGCCGATCTCTAAGAGTTGAAAGAGACGGGCTTGTACTGAGCGCTGGAAAATTCGCATGCTGCCCCCGGCAATTTCATTGCCGTTGAGGACCAAGTCATAGGCCCGCGCCCTAGCCTCAACAGGGGCGCTATCCAATAGGGCGCAATCCTCTTCTAGGGGAGCTGTGAAGGGATGGTGCACGGCTGTAAAGCGGTCGGTTTCCTCATCGCGTTCTAGCAATGGGAATTGGCGGATCCAAAGGGGCTGCCAAGAATCTTCTGGTACTAATGAGAGGCGCTGAGCCAACTCCAAGCGCAGTGCTCCGAGTACCCGAGCGACTTGCTTGGGATGGTCTGCTACAAAAAGCATCAGATCGCCAGGGACGGATTCGAGGGCCTCGATCAACTGGGTTTGAGCGGCTTGGGGGAAGAATTTGACGATGGAGGATTCAAGGCCGACGTCGGTGTGTTTGATCCAGCTAAGACCCTTGGCACCTAATCCTTGGGCGAAGGCGATTAAATCGTCAATTTGTCCACGTGAGGACCCACTGCAGCCCTTAGCATTTATGCCTTTGACTTGACCTCCACTGTCAAGAACTGAATGAAAGACTTGGAATTGGGAAGCTCGCGCTGCTGCCGCTACATCTTTGATCTCTAGGCCGAAGCGCAGGTCGGGTTTATCGGAGCCGAAGCGCTCCATGGCTTCGCGATAAGTGAGTCGCGGAAAGGGATTGGGTAAATCGATTTGGCGCAACTGAGCAAAAAGGGCGCGGGTCAGATCCTCGGCTATGGCCATGACGTGATCCTCGCGCACGAAGGCCATTTCGATGTCGATTTGGGTAAATTCGGGCTGGCGGTCGGCGCGCAAATCCTCGTCGCGGAAGCACTTGACGATCTGGAAGTAGCGGTCGTAGCCCGCGATCATCAAGAGCTGCTTGTAGGTTTGAGGCGATTGGGGCAGAGCGAAAAATTGTCCAGGATGGACTCGACTGGGGACTAGGTAATCTCGGGCCCCTTCGGGAGTGCTCTTGGTCAGAAACGGCGTTTCAACTTCGATAAAGCCGCGTTCGTCGAGCAAGCGACGCACGATTTGGTAGCCCCGGTGCCTGAGTAGCAAATTGCCTTGGACGCGAGGCCGTCGCAGGTCCAAATAGCGATACTTGAGCCGAATTTCCTCTCCAGCGTCGGTTTGGTCTTCGATGAGAAAAGGCGGGGTCTGACAGCGGTTGAGGAGGCGTAGCTGATCGCAGTTTACCTCGATCGCCCCGGTGGGCAATTGAGGGTTGACCATGCCTTCGGGGCGGGCCTCGACTTCGCCTTGTACGGCGATGACGTACTCGCTGCGCAAGTGGTCGGCCTGCTGGTAGGCAGTGGGGTCGCGCTGCGGGTTGAAGACAATTTGGGTAATGCCGTAGCGGTCGCGGAGGTCGATGAAAATAACGCCGCCGTGGTCGCGGCGGTGCCAGACCCAGCCCATTAGCAATACGCGCTGACCGATATCTTTATCCGTGAGAGTGCCGCAGTCGTGCGTACGCTCCCAGTCGCCCAAGCTTGCGCTCGGTTCTTTCATAAATTAGTTACACCTAATTATATAAATGGGAAAAGGATAAGGTAGAAGGTAGCTTGAAGAGTGTCAAGAAAGGACGGGGTTGGTTGACATGGTGGAGTTTGGTTCTTTTAATCGTGAGGGGAGATTTTTGTGGCTGGCCTATCGGTCGTCGAGCAGATTGGTGATACGCCGCTTTTGCGGCTGAGGGATTCGGCGATTCCATCGCGGGTGGAAGTATATGCTAAGCTGGAGTTTTTCAATCCTGGGGGATCGGTCAAGGACCGGCCGGCGCGGCGGATGATCGAGGATGGCGAGCAGGACGGGTCGCTGGGGCCGGGCAAGGTCATTTTGGATTCCACTTCTGGAAATACCGGTATCGCCTACGCTATGATCGGTGCTGCTAAGGGCTATCGGGTAAAGTTGGCCATGCCCGCCAATGTCAGTCGCGAGCGCAAGGCTATTCTCGCCGCCTATGGTGCCGAAGTGGTATACACTGATCCGGGGGAGCTTTCCGACGGGGCTATACGGGAGGCGCGGCGAATATACGAAGCCGATCCCGACCGGTACTTCAAGCCGGACCAATACAATAATCCCGCGAATTGGTACGCCCATCGCGACACTACTGCGCCCGAAATCTGGGAGCAGACCCAGGGCCGCGTTACTCATTTTGTCGCCACTATCGGCACTAGCGGGACGCTGATGGGCACCGGTCGAGGTCTTAGGAAATTCAATCCGGCAATCCAGATCATTGCCGCTGAGCCAGCCGAGCCGTTTCATGGCATTGAGGGTCTTAAGCACATGGAGAGTTCAATTGTCCCCGGTATCTACGATGAGACTCTCCTCGACTACAAAATACCGATAGATACTGATGATGCTTATGATACTACACTGCGTCTGCCGGTCGAGCAGGGGATTCTTGTCGGCCAGTCTTCGGGTGGGGCTTATTGGGCCGCGCTGGAAGTTGCTCGCCAGCTAGATACAGGGGTGGTAGTGACGATATTTTGCGATGGTGGCGACAAGTACATGAGTACCCCCATGTGGCGGCTAGCCTTCGATGGCATTACTAAGTAAAAACGTGAGTTCGGGTTAAGCGGCCTCTACTTGGAGCGGTTGCTCGCTTCTTAGGGTTGGTTTTTTGGGTTGGTGGCAATAGGCAATCAATCCACCGAGCAGATTGACCATAAAATTGATCGGACTGCGATGTCTGGTGTGTTCAATCTGCGAGATATTTTTGAGTTGATCGATGATGGTTTCGATAATCGCCCGTTTGCGTAGTAGGAGCTTATCGGCCATCGGCAGGAGTTGATTTTTCATATTGGATCGCAGCTTGGTAATCAACTGTAGATCGAAGAGCGTCTTCAGTTGCTTGCTCCGCTTTTTGGAGAGGTATCCTCGGTCGGCAAACAGTTTGCCAAACAGGTCTTGTACTAGGCCGGGTACGGGTTGGCGATCATCGACGTTACCGGGGGTTAGCGCCACGTTGAGCAAGTGCCCTTGATCATTGACGACCACAGGCAGCTTGAAGCCGAAAAACCAACCGGTCGAACTTTTGCCCCATTGGGCTTGGTCGGCAAACAGCCGGTGGGGATGCCGACGCTGGGGATGGCATACGGCCAACGGCGTCGAGTCGATAAACGAAATACCCGTGCAGGCTCCTTGGCAGGAGCGTAGATAGGCGCATAGGGGAATCAATGTCGAAGGCATTAACTCGACCAAGCGTCCGTAGCTAACTAATCGAGGAAAATCATCGCGTAGGTACCGACAGACATGATGAAGATAGAAGGCTTTGAAATCCCGGTAATGGGACTGATGAAACCAAATCAACAGCGTCATAAGCTCACTCAAACACAGCCGACCGGCACGACGGCGGCGACGACGCCCGGTCGTCAGTTGGTGGCCAATCCATTGCCGCTCAAAGGCTTGGCAAAAATCATCGACGTGGCAAAACAATTCGACTAAATTCATCGCGAGGGCTCCTGGCTGGCTAGGTTGTATGGTGTGCAAACCTAAATTTAGCCAAAAAGGATGCCCTCACCTTAAACCGAACTCACGTAAGTAAAAGGATGGCTGAATGTTGCGCATCGCCCGCGAGGACTTTGAACGGATTTGTGCCCAAGCCTTGGCCGAGTACCCACATGAGTGTTGTGGTCTATTGGTCGAGAAGGCGTTGAGTGGGGTGTCTATTGCCCATACCTGTACTAATGTGCAGCAGCAGCGACACGAAGAAGATCCCAAGCACTATCCCCGCGATGCAAGCACAGCTTATTTGATCGACGCGGGCGAACAGCTACGCATTGTGGAAGCGGCGGAAAAGGCTGGTGGCCGGGTCTCGGGTTGTTACCATTCCCACATTGATTGCGCAGCCTATTTTTCGGATGAAGACGAAAGACGCACTTGGATATTCAACAGCCGAGAGGCGGGAGACGATCCGGACGATCCGGACGCAATGTATCTGGTGTTCTCAGTATGTGGCGAAGAGGCAGGCAGCCAGCGAGAAGTGCAAGGTTACAAATGTTTTGCTTGGGACGGTAATCGCTACGCCGAAACGGGTGTTGAAATAGTTTAGTAAAGTCGCTATTGAATGAATAGAATGCGGGCGGTGGAGCCGCTTAAATTAACCACATGGAGGATGAAATGCCGGTTACTGTTCACATTCCCACGCCGTTGCGGAGATTGACCCAGAATCAGGCCGAGGTCGAACTCGAGGCAGGGACTATTAGCCAGTTGGTAGATGGGCTCGAAGGTACTTATACAGGCTTAGCCGAAAAACTGCTCGACGAGGGCGGCGAGATACGCCGCTACGTCAATATCTTCGTCAACGACGAAGATATTCGCTTCCTTGATGGAAAAGACACGCCCCTTAACGACGGTGATAGCGTCTCCATCGTCCCGGCCATTGCTGGCGGCAGTTGAAGGCTTCGCACAGGCGGATAGCGTTAGGTTTGGGGCAGGATGAAGCGCGCCCACAATGTGCTGGAGTTAATCGGGGCTACACCTATGGTCCGACTCAGCCGAGTCGTCGGGGAGGATGTCGCCGAGGTGTGGGGCAAGTTGGAGGTGACCAATCCCGGTGGCAGTGTCAAGGACCGCATCGCTCTGGCGATGATCGAAGCCGCCGAAGGGGAGGGACTGCTAGCTGAGGGTGGCACGATCATTGAACCGACTAGCGGCAATACCGGTATTGGCTTGGCCATGGTGGCTGCCTACAAGGGCTACAAGCTCATTGTCACCATGTTCGATACGGCCAGCCGAGAGCGCCGCTTACAGATGCAGGCTTATGGTGCCGAGGTCGTGTTGACGCCAGCAGCCGAGGGCATGCGGGGTGCTATAGATAAAGCGCTTGAACTCAAGCGTGAACATCCAGATTATTTTTTGCCACAGCAGTTTATGAATGTAGCAAATCCTGAGATACATCGCCGTACGACCGGCCGTGAGATCTTGGAACAGTTAGATGGCCGAATTGATGCCTTTGTGGCTGGTGTGGGTACTGGGGGATCGTTGACTGGGGTTGGCGAGGTGCTCAAGGAGGCTCTGTCCACAGTGCGAGTTATCGCTGTCGAGCCTGCTGGGTCGCCTGTACTTTCAGGGGGGGGAGCTGGGTTCAGTTATATAGAGGGCATCGGCGCGGGCTTTGTGCCGCCGGTTCTCAACCTCGAAGTTATCGACGAGGTGCGAGTTATTGCCGACGACGACGCGTATGAAATGTCCCGCCGCTTGGCAAGAGAGGAAGGGCTTCTGGTGGGGATTTCGGCCGGAGCCAACACCTATATCGCCGCCCAAGTCGCTCGAGAGCTGGGACCGACTGCTCGAGTCGCGACTATCCTCTGCGACAGCGGGTTGCGCTATTTGAGTACGCGTGCCTTTGAATGAGGGGAAAAACTAAGCCATCGTCCGCACAAGGCGACTCAACCGCGACTTGTAGCGAGCGGCAGCATTTTTGTGGATAATGCCTTTGCTGGTGGTCCGGTCGACAGTCGAGATCGCCGCTTGTAGAGCGGTTTCGGCCGAAGCTTTGTCCGAAGCTTGGCGAACTTTTCTAAGGGCCGTGCGCAACCGCGAGCGGAGTGCGCGGTTGCGTAAGTAAGTTTTGGCGCTAGTGGCTTGGTGCTTTTTGGCAGACTTGAGTTTGGGCAATTTTGCGCTCCTTTAATAGAATAGTTAAATATATAGGAAGTGAGGAGAAGGGGCAAGGCAGGGTTTCTGATATCTATTAACCCGGCTTCTTTTATGAATCGTCAAAAAGAGGCGAGCGAAGGCCAGACCGAACTGAAATCCTGCATAAATTAGCCCTGTGGTTTTATCATGGCTTCTTCCAGTCAGATGGGGTTTGATTTTGGCGAGCGATGCCCTGCTGGCGAAAATGAGCAGATCGCTACGCGCTGTGCGCACTGTCGCCTAGAAATTGAGGTGCCGACCTGGTATGCAGGGCAAGCGCAGTTGCACTTTTGCGACGCGTCCTGCCGCCGCGCTTGGACAGAGGCCATGCCCTCGTTAGAGGTTTGCTTAGGGGAGACTTCCAAACGGCGGGGGGCCAATTGGGAACTCCAAGCGCTAAAGGCGCGGACGCGCGATGGCTTCATCTGTCAGGTATGTGGGGTCAGCGAAGAGGAACTGGGGCGTCAGCTTGACGTACATCACAAGATTCCCTACCGCAGTTTCTCTTCCAATATAGAGGCCAATAAGCTGGAACATCTGATCTCAGTTTGCCCCTCTTGCCACTCCAAGTTGGAAGCCGAGTTGCGCCACGATCTTCCTCTTTTTGCAAGATCTTGACCTTATTTATGTGCTAGGTGCTGATGGGCCATGTAGTTTAGAAACTACCTCTTGCATCCTGGATAGTAGATGCGTATTTTGTATTGAGTACGTAAAATGATCTCAGGCTTCTCTACACGCTCTTCAATTAAGCTATTGTTGTAAGGGTCGCTAAAAGGGAGGACATAAGCAGGGTGGTGATGGAGGTGGTTGCGGCCTTAGAGAGGCGAGGCGGCGGTCTAGCGCACAAAGTTGCGTTACAACTTAAACTTAAAACTTAAATCTCTCATTGGAGGGTCAATTATGAGCGGGTGTGCAGTTAGTAACAAACTTGTTTGGAATAGATCGCTGTTCGGCCTGAGTATGCTCTTTCTGGCGGCTACTTTGATGTTGGCTCCGGAAGCCGAAGCCCAGGATGCACTGGGCTTTGAGGGGGAGACGGTTGCCAACCAGATGTACGAGGCCGGGGTGGCGATAGGGGATCTGGTGCTACCTGAGGCCACAGGTGGCAGTGGCGATTTGACGTATGCTCTGAGTCCCTTGCCGCCGGGATTGGCGTTTGATGCCGCAACTCGGACGCTTTCGGGCACGCCGTCGGATGTTGTCACCTTCCCGGAAAAGATCTTTTACTTGATGGTCTACGAAGTGACGGATGCCGATGGTGCTACGGCCACATTGACATTCAATATCTCAGTAGAGGAGAAGGATGTAGATCCGAGCTTTGGCGATGAGACGGTTCCCAACCAGATGTTCTCGGCTGGGGAGGCGATAGAGGCTTTGGAGTTGCCTGCGGCTTCGAGTGGCAACGGCGATTTGACGTATGCTTTAAGGCCTGTGCCGCCGGGATTGGCATTCGATGCCGCGTCTCGGACGCTTTCGGGTACCCCTTCGGAAGTGGCTATTTCCTTAATGACTTACGAAGTGACGGATGCCGACGGCGATACGGCCACGTTGACATTTGAGCTAGAAGTCGATACAAGGCCGAGCTTTGAGGGGGCGACGATTCCTGATCAGTCGTACCGGACAGGCGATGATATAGGAGTTCTAGAATTGCCTCCGGCTTCGGTGGGAGAGTATGAGAAACCTCCGAGATATAGCTTGTCATCTGTGTCAACTAGCTTGGTCGGGGAGTTGCCGGAGGGTCTGGTGTTTGATGCCGAGGCTCGGACGCTTTCGGGTACACCGACCATAGCCGGGACGTATGAAATGACCTACCGGGTCGAAGATTCCGATACCAATATGGAAGAGAGCGACGCCGAGGAATTGACCTTTACGATCTATGTGGAGCTGACCTTCGCGGCGGTCGCTGCGCGTCAAACAACCTTTACTGCAGGCGAAGAGATAAAACAGCCTTGGGAGTTGCCAGTGGGTCGGTCCACCGACGCTCTGACGTATAGCTTGATCGGGGAGTTGCCTGCGGGTTTGTCGTTTGATCCGGCGACTCGGATGATTTCGGGTTCGCCGCCGGCTGATGTGTTGTATGACGCGTCATATCCGTTCACGTATCGGGCGGAGGATTCCGATGGCGATTCGGCTGAGTTGACCTTCACGATTGTGATAGTTGCTATGCCCAGCTTCGTCAGGGAGGAGGAAAATCATCTGTACGAGGCGGGCAATGAGGTGAGCTTAGGTTTGCCGGAGGCGGAAGGCGGCAATGTAGCGTTGACGTATACGTTGGAAGGGGAGTTGCCTGCGGGGTTGTCGTTTGATGATGCGGCTCGGACGATTTCGGGTACGCCGCCGCCGGATGTGACCTATGACGAGTCCTATGCATTCACGTATCGGGTGACGGATGTGGATGGCGATAGTGTGACGTTGACCTTCTCGATTCGGGTGAATGGCATCCCCAGCTTCGTCCGGGAGCAGGAAGACCAGCCGTATCTGGCGGGCGAGGCGGTGAGCTTGGAGTTGCCGGATTCGGAAGGTGGGAATGTGGCGCGGACGTATCGCTTGGATGGGGAGTTGCCACCGGGTCTGTCGTTTGATCCGGGGACTCGGACGGTTTCGGGTACGCCGCCGGAGTTTGCATGGTATACCTTTGACGGGTATACAGTGACGTATCGGGTGGCAGATGTCGATGGCGAAGAGCCGGCTCCGTTGGTGTTCACGATTCGGGTGGATGGTATTCCTCGCTTCGACGAAGGCGTGTCGGAGCAAGTCACCTTTGCCGAAGGGCAGACGATCGATCCTTGGGTGTTGCCCTCGGCTTCGGGTGGCAACGGCGAGGTGACGTATGAGTTGGTTGGGGAGTTGCCGGAGGGTCTGAGCTATGACGGTGGGACTCGGACGATTTCGGGTACGCTGTCGGCGGATGCGACGTATGCTGCTGAGAGCGAGGGGTATGTGGTGACGTATCAGGTGACGGATCAGGATGGCGACGCGCCCGAGGTCTTGGAGTTCACGATCGTGGTGCATGGCATGCCCAGCTTCCACGCTCAGGTCATAGACGACCAGCTGTACCAGGCGGGCGAAGCGGTGAGCTTAGGTTTGCCGGAGGCAGTCGGTGGGAATAATGGTTTGACGTATACGTTGGAAGGGGAGTTGCCTGCGGGGTTGTCGTTTGATGATGCGGCTCGGACGATTTCGGGTACGCCGCCGCCGGATGTGACCTATGACGAGTCCTATGCATTCACGTATCGGGTGACGGATGTGGATGGCGATAGTGTGACGTTGACCTTCTCGATTCGGGTGAATGGTATCCCCAGCTTCGTCCGGGAGCAGGAAGACCAGCCGTATCTGGCGGGCGAGGCGGTGAGCTTGGAGTTGCCGGATTCGGAAGGTGGGAATGTGGCGCGGACGTATCGCTTGGATGGGGAGTTGCCACCGGGTCTGTCGTTTGATCCGGGGACTCGGACGGTTTCGGGTACGCCGCCGGAGTTTGCATGGTATACCTTTGACGGGTATACAGTGACGTATCGGGTGGCAGATGTCGATGGCGAAGAGCCGGCTCCGTTGGTGTTCACGATTCGGGTGGATGGTATTCCTCGCTTCGACGAAGGCGTGTCGGAGCAAGTCACCTTTGCCGAAGGGCAGACGATCGATCCTTGGGTGTTGCCCTCGGCTTCGGGTGGCAACGGCGAGGTGACGTATGAGTTGGTTGGGGAGTTGCCGGAGGGTCTGAGCTATGACGGTGGGACTCGGACGATTTCGGGTACGCTGTCGGCGGATGCGACGTATGCTGCTGAGAGCGAGGGGTATGTGGTGACGTATCAGGTGACGGATCAGGATGGCGACGCGCCCGAGGTCTTGGAGTTCACGATCGTGGTGCATGGCATGCCCAGCTTCCACGCTCAGGTCATAGACGACCAGCTGTACCAGGCGGGCGAAGCGGTGAGCTTAGGTTTGCCGGAGGCAGTCGGTGGGAATAATGGTTTGACGTATACGTTGGAAGGGGAGTTGCCTGCGGGGTTGTCGTTTGATGATGCGGCTCGGACGATTTCGGGTACGCCGCCGCCGGATGTGACCTATGACGAGTCCTATGCATTCACGTATCGGGTGACGGATGTGGATGGCGATAGTGTGACGTTGACCTTCTCGATTCGGGTGAATGGCATCCCCAGCTTCGTCCGGGAGCAGGAAGACCAGCCGTATCTGGCGGGCGAGGCGGTGAGCTTGGAGTTGCCGGATTCGGAAGGTGGGAATGTGGCGCGGACGTATCGCTTGGATGGGGAGTTGCCACCGGGTCTGTCGTTTGATCCGGGGACTCGGACGGTTTCGGGTACGCCGCCGGAGTTTGCATGGTATACCTTTGACGGGTATACAGTGACGTATCGGGTGGCAGATGTCGATGGCGAAGAGCCGGCTCCGTTGGTGTTCACGATTCGGGTGGATGGTATTCCTCGCTTCGACGAAGGCGTGTCGGAGCAAGTCACCTTTGCCGAAGGGCAGACGATCGATCCTTGGGTGTTGCCCTCGGCTTCGGGTGGCAACGGCGAGGTGACGTATGAGTTGGTTGGGGAGTTGCCGGAGGGTCTGAGCTATGACGGTGGGACTCGGACGATTTCGGGTACGCTGTCGGCGGATGCGACGTATGCTGCTGAGAGCGAGGGGTATGTGGTGACGTATCAGGTGACGGATCAGGATGGCGACGCGCCCGAGGTCTTGGAGTTCACGATCGTGGTGCATGGCATGCCCAGCTTCCACGCTCAGGTCATAGACGACCAGCTGTACCAGGCGGGCGAAGCGGTGAGCTTAGGTTTGCCGGAGGCAGTCGGTGGGAATAATGGTTTGACGTATACGTTGGAAGGGGAGTTGCCTGCGGGGTTGTCGTTTGATGATGCGGCTCGGACGATTTCGGGTACGCCGCCGCCGGATGTGACCTATGACGAGTCCTATGCATTCACGTATCGGGTGACGGATGTGGATGGCGATAGTGTGACGTTGACCTTCTCGATTCGGGTGAATGGCATCCCCAGCTTCGTCCGGGAGCAGGAAGACCAGCCGTATCTGGCGGGCGAGGCGGTGAGCTTGGAGTTGCCGGATTCGGAAGGTGGGAATGTGGCGCGGACGTATCGCTTGGATGGGGAGTTGCCACCGGGTCTGTCGTTTGATCCGGGGACTCGGACGGTTTCGGGTACGCCGCCGGAGTTTGCATGGTATACCTTTGACGGGTATACAGTGACGTATCGGGTGGCAGATGTCGATGGCGAAGAGCCGGCTCCGTTGGTGTTCACGATTCGGGTGGATGGTATTCCTCGCTTCGACGAAGGCGTGTCGGAGCAAGTCACCTTTGCCGAAGGGCAGACGATCGATCCTTGGGTGTTGCCCTCGGCTTCGGGTGGCAACGGCGAGGTGACGTATGAGTTGGTTGGGGAGTTGCCGGAGGGTCTGAGCTATGACGGTGGGACTCGGACGATTTCGGGTACGCTGTCGGCGGATGCGACGTATGCTGCTGAGAGCGAGGGGTATGTGGTGACGTATCAGGTGACGGATCAGGATGGCGACGCGCCCGAGGTCTTGGAGTTCACGATCGTGGTGCATGGCATGCCCAGCTTCCACGCTCAGGTCATAGACGACCAGCTGTACCAGGCGGGCGAAGCGGTGAGCTTAGGTTTGCCGGAGGCAGTCGGTGGGAATAATGGTTTGACGTATACGTTGGAAGGGGAGTTGCCTGCGGGGTTGTCGTTTGATGATGCGGCTCGGACGATTTCAGGTACGCCGCCGGCCGATTACTTGTATGTTGCCGAGGGCTATGCGTTGACGTATCGGGTGACGGATGTGGATGGCGATAGTGTGACGTTGCGCTTCACGATTGCGGTGAATGGCATACCTAGCTTCGGCGATCAGGTCGTAGACGATCAGCAGTACACGGCCGGCGAGGCGGTGAGCTTAGAGTTGCCGGAGGCGGTTGGTGGGAATGTCGCGTTGACGTATTTCTTGGATGGGGAGTTGCCGCCGGGTCTGGCGTTTAATCCCACATCTCGGACGATTTCGGGTGAGTTGTCGCCTAAAGTGTCGTATTCTCCCGAGGGCTATGCGTTGACGTATCGGGTGGCGGATGTCGATGGCGAAGAGCCTGACCCGTTGACTTTCACGATTGCGGTGAATGCTACGCCTTTCTTTGAGGGAACTATTACGAATCAGAGGGTTCCCGAAGGGGAAGAGATGGCCCCGTTGGAGTTGCCTGCGGCTTTGGGCGGCAACGGTGAGTTGACGTATAGCTTGAATGAGGAGAGTTTGCCTCCGGGTCTGGTGTTTGATGCCGAGGCTCGGACGATTTCGGGTACGCCGGAGCTTCATGTGTCGCATCCTGCCGAGGGCTATGCGTTGACGTTCCGGGTAGAAGATGAAGATGGCGATTCGGCTGAGTTGGCCTTCTTCCTGACAGTCGACGGTACACCTACCTTTTTTGACGCGATCATTGAGGATCGAATCTTGCGTCAGAATGAGGCGATGGATCCGTGGGAATTCCCAGCGGCTGCGGGCGGTAACGGCGACTTGACATATAGTTTAGATATGAATGTGCCGGGTCTGAGTTTCGACGCTGCAGCGCGGACGCTTTCGGGCACGCCGACGCACACTGGCGTGTATCGCTTGATCTACCAGGTGGAAGACCAAGATGGCGATTCGGCTGAGTTGACCTTTCACATAACGGTAGATGGCGCGCCCAGCTTTAGCGGGGACGTGGCCAACCAGACGTACATAGATGGTGAGGCGATTGAAGACTTGGTGTTGCCCTTGGCTTCGGGCGGCAACTTGCTCTCGCTAAATCCGGATGGCGAGGTCGATTTCGGCGAGTTGACGTATACCTTAGATAACGTGCCGCCGGGGCTGACGTTTGACCCCAACCCGATGTCGCCGATGCTTTCGGGTACGCCGACAGAGGTTGGAATCTATACCTTGACATATACGGCCCACGACTTCGACGACAATATGACTGCTGAGGATGCAGCTATTCTCAGCTTCGAGGTTCGCGTGGAAGAATCGGCTACGGACCGTTTTGCGGAACTCAACGAACAGATCTTGTCCAAGTTCGCATTGGCTATTGCCGATGGGACGAATCGCGCCATCGAAAATCGCCTTGAGCATATGGACAGAGCCGGCGATGTGAATAGGTCTTTTCGATTCGCCGCCGAGTCTACCCTCCACGACATGATTCAATCTGGCCGGATCTTTGAGAATCGCCCGGTCAATATGTCACAGGTTGTGAATGGCTCGTCCTTTGCAGTGCCGTTCGGTTTCGGCAGAGGATGTATTCTTTGTCCTGGCAGTCCTACATTCTGGGGCCGGGGAGACTACGGCCAAATGTCTAGCGACGACGGTTCGCTGGATTGGGACGGCAACCTAAGCCGTGCTCAGATTGGTTTGGACGCCCGGCCAGGTGCTGAGATGCTAACCGGTTTGGCACTGTCTTGGGCCCAAGGATCGTTCGATTATACCGCCCCGTTGCTCGGCGAAGAGCGAGTTGACGGTACCTATGAGACTCGCATGTTGAGCCTGCATCCGTACGTCGGGTTCTCGCCAGGGCGGTTGGGGGTATGGTTGACGGCGGGCTTAGGACGCGGCAACCTCGATATTGACGACCAACAGGGAACCGTAGGCCAGCAGTCGAGCGATACGTCGCTGCGGACTGGAAGTGTAGGGGCTAGCGGTGACTTGCTCTCCGGTGGGCCGACTCAGTTGCGGCTCAAGGCTGCTGCTACTGTAGCACAGGTCGAAGTCGAGGGTGGAGAAGTCGAGAATGGACAAGGAAACCGGATCGCCGAACAGACGGTGAGTGCTAACCGCTTGAGGCTGGCACTCAAAGCCTCCCATGCTTACGAAGCAGGTATGGATGGGCAGGTGACACCCGAGTTAGAGGTTGCTTTGCGCCAAGATGGCGGCGACGGACAGACCGGGTCCGGTGTAGAAGTTGGCGGTGGCCTGCGCTATGAGGGGGGGGGCTTCACGCTGGAAGCTATGGCGCGGAGTCTGGTGAGTGACGGCGACGACGCGGTCGAGTACAAAGAATGGGGAGCGCATCTGCTGCTCCAGCGCTCGGCTGGCACCGGTGGTCGAGGGTTGTCGTTGCGGGTGATGCCGACCTACGGCACGCAGGCGAACAGCCTGACGCTGTGGGAGCGCAGCGTAGCCGAGATAGCGGACCGGGGTGTTGCGAATGCGCAAGGCCAGCTCAGAGCCGAGGTCGGCTACGGTTTAGCCGCACTTGGCGGTCGGGGAGTATACACTGTATACAGCGGGATGACGCAAGCGCCAGAGCGCATGCAGTTGCGCTTAGGTACGCGCTTTGAGGTGGATTCGTCGATGTCAGTGAGCCTCGAGAGTTCTCGCTGGCAGCGCATGGCCGGTGCCTCGCATGGACTCCTGTTGCGTGGGCGTTTGGTTTTTTAATTCACGCACACCATGTAGTACACGACACACGCTTCCGGAGCTAAGCTTTGGAAGCGTGTGTCGTGTCATGCTGTCTCTACTTTGCCTTCTCATCCCACCTTACTTCCACAGCCGGACGAGTACATAACTATTGTGTCCGGTCTCCCCCGTTCTGGCACCTCGATGCTGATGAAGATGTTGGTCGCGGGCGGCTTGCCGCCTCTAACAGATGGCATTCGCGCAGCCGACGCCGACAATCCTGGGGGATATTACGAATTCGAAAAGGTCAAGCAGATAGAACGAGACGCCACATGGCTCGAATCGGCGAGAGGTAAAGCCGTCAAGGTCATATCCCAACTGCTCGACCAATTGCCGCTCCACAAGCCGTACAAAATCGTATTCGCCCTCCGGAAAATGGACGAGATTTTGGCTTCGCAGCGGGCGATGTTAGCGCGGCGCGGGCTGCCATCAGACCGGGTTTCCGACGCCGAAATGGCCGCCGCCTTCAGTCGGCACTTAAGTGCAGTGCAACAGTGGTTGGCGGAGCATCCGCAAATGGAAGTGTTTTATGTCGACTACGCCGCTGTCTTGCGCGACCCGCTTGCTACAAGCCACGAGATTAAGACCTTTCTCGCTCTTCCCTTAGATGTGTGGCAAATGGCTAGCGCAGTAGACGAAAGCCTATATCGCCAGCGCATATCCTGACTGCTTGCCGAGTCCTTCTCACTAACCTTATCGACCAACTTATGGGTATCGCACAGATTCGCAATTTCTCCATCATTGCCCACATTGATCACGGCAAATCAACGCTAGCGGACCGCCTGCTCGAAAAAACTGCGACCCTGACAGCCAAGCAGATGCAAGAGCAAGTGCTAGACAGCATGGATTTGGAGCGCGAGCGGGGCATTACAATCAAGGCTCATGCCGTGCGAATGCACTATCAGGCGGCCGGCGGTAAAATTTGCCAATTCAACTTGATTGACACGCCGGGACACGTGGATTTTACCTATGAGGTGTCGCGTAGTTTGGCCGCCTGCGAAGGGGCGATATTGGTCGTCGACGCCACACAGGGCGTAGAAGCCCAGACTGTAAGCAATTTGCTGTTGGCGCTAAACAGTGACCTAGTCGTCATCCCGGTGCTCAACAAAATCGACATGCCCGCTGCTCAGGTCACAGCGGTGCAGCAACAGGTGCTCGATCTGTTGGGGGGTGAAGCCGAGGATATTTTGCAAATCAGCGCCAAGGAAGGGCTTGGGATCGAGGAGGTGATGGAGGCCATTGTCGACCGCGTACCTCCGCCGACCGGGCGTCAGCAGGAGCCGTTACGGGCACTGGTTTTTGACTCGCTCTACGACCAGTACCGAGGCGTAATTTGCTTTATTCGAGTCGTTGATGGACGCATCCACAAGGGGCAGAAAATTCGCTTCTACTCCACCGGACGGCTCTACGAAGTCGAAGAAGTCGGCCACTTGGTCTTAAACCGGGTACCGGCCCAAGCACTTGAGACGGGTGAAGTCGGCTATTTCATCGCTGGAATCAAAGAGCTGGCCGAGGCTCACGTCGGTGACACGGTTGTTGATGCAGAGGCTGAAGTGGAGCCATTGCCTGGATACCAACCGCTCAAACCTATGGTCTTCAGCGGTCTTTATCCCGTTGTCCCAGAGGACTATGAGGTGCTACGCGACGCCTTAGAGCGGCTCAAGCTCAACGACGCCGCGTTCTCCTATGAGCCGGAAACTTCCCCCGCGTTGGGATTTGGTTTTCGTTGCGGCTTCTTAGGGCTGCTGCACATGGAAATCGTCCAGGAGCGCCTCGACCGCGAGTACCAGGTCGAAATCATCACGACTCTGCCCAATGTGCTCTACGAGATTCTGACCAAGGACGGGCAACTGATCGACGTGGACAATCCCTCTTTGTTGCCGCCTGCTACTGAGATCAACGAGGTGCGCGAGCCGATTCTCGCCGTCCAAATCTTGGTGCCGAGGGAATACATCGGTGCCGTGATGAAAATCTGCACTGAGCGGCGCGGGAGCTATTGTAACACCGAGTATCTCGATAGTAGCCGGGCTATCCTGAGCTTTGAGATGCCTTTGGCCGAAGTAGTGATCGACTTTTACGACCGCCTCAAGTCGGTGTCGCGAGGCTATGCATCATTCGATTACGAGCATCTAGAGATGCGAGCCGGGTTACTATCTAGGCTCGACATTATGATCAATGGCGAGCCGATGGACGCGCTCTCGGTGATCATTCATCGCGACAAGGCCTATGAGTGGGGCCGGCAGCTCTGCACAAAGCTCAAGGAGTTGATTCCACGGCAGATGTTCGAAGTGGTCATCCAAGGGGTGGTGGGGAGTAAGGTGATTGCCCGTGAGGTGGTCAAGCCGTTCCGCAAAAATGTGACCGCCAAGTGCTACGGCGGCGACGTGACCCGCAAGCGTAAATTGCTCGAAAGGCAGAAGGAAGGCAAGAAGCGCATGAAGCAGTTTGGGAAGGTAGAAATCCCCCAAGAAGCGTTTTTGGCCGCGCTCAAGATGGAAGCCTAATTACGAGCAAGAGGCGTACTTGCCGACCCTGCGTACCCTAATCCCGAAAAAGTAAATAATGGCGTTGGGCCTCTATATCCACGTGCCGTTTTGCCCCCAACGCTGCCCCTACTGCGCCTTTGCCACGGTCGTTGGCCAAGAAGACCGCCACGACCTATATGCCGAGACGGTCTGCCGCGAAATCGAGTCTTGGGCCCATTTGTCGGGGCCGGTGAAGACCGTGTTCTTGGGCGGAGGCACCCCTAGCCAAGTCGCGCCGGTGCTCATTGGGCAGATGCTCGAGGCCGCTCAGCGGCATTTGGGTCTACACTCAGACGCGGAAATTTCCGTTGAAGTCAATCCTGGAACGGTTGATCGCGAGAAATTCGCTGTGCTAAAAGCACTGGGGTGCAACCGCATCAGCATCGGTGCGCAGGCTTTTCGCGATGCTGATTTGCGGCACTTAGGTCGGCAGCATAGCGCGGCCGATGTCGAAAGGGCGTATGCAGCGGCCAGAGCGGTTGGTTTTGCCAATGTGAGCTTGGACTTAGTGGCCAATGTACCTGGAGTCTCAGAGGCCAATTGGCACTTTAGCGTCGAGCGGGCTATCGCCTTGGCTCCAGAGCATCTTTCGGTCTATAGCCTCACCATTGAAGAAGGCACGATCTTGGCCCAACGGCAGCGTCAGGGCCTGCTGAAACCGGTCGCAGACGACAGGCAAGCTCGCACCTTGGAATGGACTGATACAAAGCTGGTGGCGGCTGGCTATGAACACTACGAAGTTTCAAACTACGCTCGGCTTGGCTACCGCTCGCGCCACAATTGGAGCTACTGGACGGGAGTTCCTTACTTAGGTGTTGGCCTCGGGGCCCATAGCTTCGTCGATGGGAAGCGATTTTGGAATACACGTGATCTCAATGCCTATCTCGACGCTATGGCCCAAGGCCAGTCGCCGTGCACAGGGGAGGAGACCATAGCCCCGGACACGGCTCGCAGGGAACGTCTATGGATGGGTTTGCGCACCATAGAGGGGATTGAACTGACTGAAGAAGAGGTCGGTCGAGTGCAGAGCAGCAAACGCTTTGACGATCTGGAGAAAGTTGGATACGTCGCGCTCGAAGGACAGAGATTGCGTTTGACCCGGGCGGGATTTTTACTGGCTGACGCCTTGAGCTTGGAACTGGACCGGATCGTGGAAGAGGAGTAATAAGTGCGCTTGGGTCTGGTTCTTACAGCAAAAGAAAAGGCCGTCCCCGAAACGGACGGCCTTTTCTGTATTAGTGGTGGGGGGAGCAGGATTTGAACCTGCGAAGGCATAAGCCAACAGATTTACAGTCTGCCCCGTTTGACCACTTCGGTATCCCCCCTTCGGCAGATTCTCAGGTGCCGCTAGCCAGCGTTTTAAGCACTTGGTGCCGTGAAGGATGGCGCAGCTTGCTGAGGGCCCGTTCTTTGAGCTGGCGGATGCGCTCGCGCGTGAGATTCATCATGTCGCCGATTTCCTCAAGCGTCAGGGCCTCGTTACCATCTAGGCCAAAATAAAGTCTGATAATGCGCAATTCGCGCTCCTCGAGGGTTTCCAAGGCCGTCTCAAGCTGCTCTCGTGCCGATTCGCTCAAGATGTCGGCATCCGGGGCTGCGGCCGTGTTGTCGGCCAAGGTGTTGAGCAGGCTGCGCTCGTCGTCGTCGGTGAAGGATTCGTCGAGCGAACACACGGCGCGGGCGCTGAGGATGGTCTCTAAAACCTCTTCGGCCGGGACTTCGAGTTCGGCGGCGATTTCCTCTATGTCAGGCTCACTGGCGCGATGTTGGCCCAATTTGCGCGAGGCCTTGGAAATATCCTTGAGTAAGCTGACTTTGTTGAGGGGAAGGCGCACGGTGCGCACGTGCTCGGCGAGGGTTTGAAGAATGGACTGGCGGATCCACCAAACCGCGTATGAAATGAATTTGTAGCCCTTCGTGCCATCAAAGCGGTCGGCTGCCGTGATAAGGCCGAGGTTACCGGCGCTAATCAGGTCGGAAAGGGACAAACCGCGGTTTTGGTACTTCTTAGCCACATCGACGACAAACCGCAAATTGGCGCTGATCATTTCTTCGCGGGCATGCATATCGCCATTTTTGATGCGATCGGCCAGTTCTACTTCGCGTTCTCTCGAAAGGGGCGTGGACTCAGCAATATCGTCGAAATAGAGCCGCAGGGTGTTTTCCTCGTCGTGCAGATTATGCATAGAGCCTCTCATCGTACAGGGGAGTTGCCTGCACGGCAGATCTTGTGCCGTGTCTCACAGCAGCGAAATACTCTCGGTGCAATGGTAAACGTAGCATAAGTACGGGCGAAACTAACTGATTATACATAAGGAGTAGCGCTGCGTCAAGTTGTTTGCGAATACACTTGCGTGTCTTAAGCAAGGTGGCGGTATTCTCCGGCCTTATCCCAGTCCACTAAGCTGCGGCCGTTTAGGTCCCAGACGACTCGGCCCGCTCTCAGGGTTAGCTCGCATTCGAGTTTTTTCCGACCCTGCATGCGCGCCCGGCCCGAATCGACAAAGGCGAAATCTCCTTCGTGCAGGGCGAAAGCCGCTAGGTCGGCTTCGGTCCCGATACTGAGGTGGCCTAACTTTGGGTGCCTGATTACCTCGGCAGGTCTGTATGTCGAGCGATAGACGACCTCTTGAAGGGGCATGCCGAGGTTCAGGAATTTGGACATAGTTATGGGCATGGTGGCGTTGGGCAGCATGCGACTGGCCTTGTGTAGGTCTGTGCTGATGGTATCCGGGGGGAAGTTCTGGGCCATGGAGGGCACGGCAATGCGAAACCAGAAGGAGCCATTGCCGTGCCCCGTGTCAAAGACGATGCCGCGCTGTCGGGCTTGGCGCACGTAGTCTGCGACTTTTTTGTTCGCGTCGAGTAGGGGGATATGAGCGGCGTAGAGGTGCGTGTGGATGTCCCCTGGGCTCATGCGCTCGAGCAATTCCTCGTACGAGCGAGTGGGCTGGGGGGCAAAGTCGATCATGGCGATGGAATTGCTCTGTCGCGCCGCCTCGATTGCGCCGCCAGCCGATTCCCAACCCGGGCCGCCGAAGTGGGCCGACTTGGCACCGACAACGTGCTCGCGGTACTGCTCGATCGCCGCGGCGCAGAGCGCGGGATCCATTTCGCTGACATCTTGCTCGGGAGCACCGATCATGCCAGCGCCGACTATATTGACAAAGGCCAAGACGCGGGTCTGGGCGGGGTCGATGATGGTGCGCTTGAAATCGGCAAAATCCTTCCACCCAGAGCCACCTGTATCTACTACGGTGGTCACGCCGTAGGGCAGGGCGTGCTGGTCGGGAAAGAGCCAGCCCTGATACCCTCCATAGACGTGGACGTGGATATCGATCAAGCCCGGGGTGACATAGAGACCGGACGCGTCGATGACCTTTGCTGAGCTGCACTCGATTCGGTCGGCGACCGCAGCGACTAGCCCGTCCTTGATGGCAATATCGGCTGGGCAGTCGAGATCGTTTTTGGGATCGATCAGGTGCCCCCCTTGGATGATGAGATCAAAGTCGCCGCTCATAATGGCTGTCCTTTCGCTCGTGGGCTGCGTGTTGGAAACACCGTAGAATAATCAGCAGGCCAAGGGGAGGTCAATGGCTGGCCGCGAATTGCATAGGGCGCATTTTTTTGGCAGATTTTGCCTACGTATTAAAAACTGCCTTTAGACTGCCTTTAGGAGGAATACATGGCACGCACTGTGAAAGTAGCCGTTACCGGGGCGGCTGGCCAGATCGGCTATGCTATATTGCCGCGTTTGGCCTCGGGCGAGGTTTTCGGCCGCGACGTTCGAATCTCGCTGCACTTGCTGGAGATTACTCCGGCGCTCAAAGCTCTAGAAGGCGTAGTTATGGAACTCGACGACTGCGCCTTTCCACTGCTCGACGACATCGTGATTACTGACCAAGCTGAAGAGGCCTTTGACGGGATCAATTGGGGATTGCTGATTGGCTCCAAGCCGCGCGGCCCCGGTATGGAGCGGGGCGACTTAATTCGGGAAAACGGCCCGATATTCGTCGGTCAGGGTCAGGCTCTCGCCCGAGCTGCCGCCGACGTGCGGGTCTTGGTAGTGGGCAATCCGGCCAATACCAATGGCTTGATTGCCATGAGTCACGGCCATAAGGCCGGCATCCCCCGAGATCGCTTCCAAGCTATGACCCGGCTGGATCAAAACCGCGCCCAAGCCCAGCTTGCCCAAAAAGCCAGAGTCAAAGTCTCGGCGGTGACCAATATGGCCATCTGGGGCAACCACAGCGCCACGCAGTACCCAGATGCCGAAAATGCGTGGATTGAGGGGCGTCCGACACACGACGTCATAGGCCATCACGCTTGGTTGCGCGAGGAATTCATCCAAATCGTCCAGCAGCGGGGCGCGGCTGTCATTGACGCCCGCGGCTTGTCATCGGCCGCGTCGGCTGCCAATGCCGCGCTCGATCACATCGTCAGTGTTGAGAGTGCCACGCCTGATGGCGACTTTTTCTCAGCTGGCGTCTATTCGGACGGTAGCTATGGGATTGACGAGGGGTTGATGTTCTCCTTTCCCATTCGCAGCGACGGTCAAGGCCACTGGGAAATCGTGCAGGGCTTGAAACTGAGCGACTTCGCCCGTGCGAAGATCAAGGCCACCGAAGAAGAACTCAAAGAGGAGCGCGCGGTCATCGCCGATCTCTTGGGCTGATATGTTTCAAGACCCCAAGCGCTACCAAG
Source organism: Candidatus Latescibacterota bacterium (assembly GCA_965116455.1). Lineage (GTDB taxonomy): Bacteria > Latescibacterota > UBA2968 > UBA8231 > UBA8231. The sequence goes on from OZ220690.1 coordinate 1,255,807, forward strand.
CCAAACACTATTATGTCACCTCCGCAGGTACCGACTTGGTGGAGATCTTGGACACTCAAGCAGGCGAACGCGTCCTCGACTTGGGCTGCGGAACCGGTCAACTGAGTGCCCGGATTGCCGCAGCCGGAGCTGAGGTCGTTGGCATAGACTTATCGGCCGAGATGATCGAGGCCGCCCGCGAGGAGTTCCCGGATCTGTCTTTTGTCGTCGGCGATGCGAGAGATTTTTCTTTTGCCGAGCCGTTCGATGCGGTCTTTTCCAACGCAGCCTTGCACTGGGTTAAGCCGCCGGAAGAAGCACTTGCGTGCATTGCCGCCTGTCTGGGGCCGGGAGGGCGTTTTGTCGCCGAGTTGGGCGGTGCGCGGAACGTGGCCACCATCAGCCGAGGGCTGATCGACCAGTTGGTCGCGCGGGACTTTTATCCGCAGTCGCCTTGGTATTTTCCCAGCTTGGGAGAATACACGCGGCTCGTGGAGCAGGCTGGACTGCGCGTTGCTTATGCCAGCCACTTTCCTCGTCCAACCCCCCTAGAAGGCGAGAGCGGGTTGCGCGATTGGATGGAGATGTTCGCCGAGACGCTTACAGAGGGTGTCCCCTCGTCGATGCGCGAAGAGCTGTGGAAAGCAGTGGAGGACGCCGTACGCCCGGCATTGTACGGCGATGGGGGCTGGCAGGCCGACTACTGGCGTCTGCGCGTAGTCGCTTACAAAGAGTAAGTTTACGACCGCTGCCTATGAAGCCGCGCCATGTAATTTGGGACTGGAACGGCACCTTAGTAGACGATGCTTGGCTGTGCGTCGAGATCGTCAACGAGTTGTTGGCGCGCCGAGGGCTCGCGCTGACCACGCCGTGCAGATACAGCGAGGTCTTCGGGTTTCCCCTGCGGATCTACTACCAGCGCGTAGGCTTTGACTTAGAGCGCGAGGACTTTGCGACCCTTGGCGACGAGTTCAACATCCTCTACAGCCAGCGTCTCTACGAGAGCCGATTGCGCAAGGGAGCGCGCGAAGTACTGGCCGCACTGGGCTGCAACGGGATCGAACAATCCCTCTTATCGGCCTCTAACGAAGTGGACCTTGAAGAAATGGTCGCTCACTACGGGTTGCGGTCCCACTTTGCCTCAGTCGCCGGGGTGGATAATGGCTTGGGGGAGGGGAAGATTGAGCGCGGACATCGGCATCTTGCGGACCTCAACTGCCGGAGCGATGAAATCTTGCTTATCGGCGATACTCTACACGATATTGAGGTGGCCGCTGCGCTCGGTGTCCATTGCGTCCTGCTGCCTTCCGGTCACCAAAGTCGGCGTCGGTTGGAGTTGGGGGAGTGCACCGTGGTGGATGGGCTTTTTGCCGTGGCCGCTTTGCTCGGCCTAAAAGGAGATATCCATGACTGAAACGTGGCGCGGAATTATGCCGATTGTGGTGACCCCCTTTACCGATAGTTACGCGCTCGATGAAGCGGCCTTGCAGGACTTGGTCGCCTTTAGTATTGAAGCGGGTGCCACGGGTTTGGTGGGGCCGGCCAATGCCAGCGAATTTTCGACCCTTTCCGACGAGGAACGCCGCCGCTGGATCGAGATCGTCGTCGCCGCCGCTGCTGGTCGCGTACCCGTAGTGGCCTCCGTCACCTCCGGCCATGCCTTGCCGGCCGTGGCCCTCGCTCAGTTCGCCCAAGCCGCGGGAGCCGACGGGATCATGTCCATGCCGCCGCACGTATTGCGCGTTGACCAAGAAGGCTGCTACGCCTTTTACCAGCAGTTGGCGGCTGCGGTTGAAGTCCCGATCTGCGTGCAGAATTTCGACGCGCCGGTCGGGACACCCATGAGCGGCGAGTTATTGGGGCGGATGTGCCGCGAGTTGGCGGGCGTCGATTACATCAAGGAAGAGACCGTTCCCGAGCCTTGGCAGGTCAGCCGCACGCTGGCGCTGGCGGGCGCGGCCTGCAAGGGCGTCTTGGGTGGGAAAGGGGGCGTTTATTTGCTCGATGAGTATCGGCGCGGTGCCTGCGGCAATATGCCGGGCTGTCACGTGACCGACGCTATGGCGGCGATCTGGGATGCCCTCGAGGCGGGAGATGAGGCGACGGCGCGGGCGCACTTCTATCAGCTCCTGCCGCTGATGAACTACGAGCGGCTCTACGGAATTGCGATCTACAAGTGGATTTTGCAAAAGCGCGGGTTGATCCGCTCGACGGTTTGCCGGGCGCCCGTGCCCATCCTAGACGGCGACGCGCTGACCGAGTTGGAGATCATTTGGTCGGGCGTCGCACCACTCTTCCGAGGGTAAAGTGACTACCTACAAACAGCGCATCGAGCGCGACGGCTTTTGCGTCATCGAGCAAGTGATTCCCAAGGCACTAGTCGGGGATATATGCGCCGAGCTAGTGGCTGTGGTCGAGCACAATCGCCAGCAGTCCGACGCCAAATTGGCCGAAATTCGCCGCCGCGGTCACCGGATCGGAACTTCGGGCGTGGCCCAGTTCAAACAAGTCATCAATCAGGTGCAATCCTTTGCTCCGTACTTAGCCGACCGCCGGCTCCTAGAGGTAGTCGAGTCTTTTTTCGGGGCGTGGGCGCGGATTTCCTGCACGGACTGCGTGGTCAATCACCCGGGCAATGCGCGAGGCTATTGGCACGCCGATTGGCCTTACAACTCCACCAACGCCTCGCACATCCCCGCGCCGTATCCAAACGCGGTCCTGCACCTTTCGACGATATGGATGCTGACGCCGTTTGCTCCTGAGACAGGGGGGACCTTCGTGGTGCCAGGCAGTCACCGCTGGCCGCGCAATCCCGCGGCTGGGGACATGCCCGAAATGGATCAGGACGCGCCCTATCCGACCGAGTGCCAGATCGAAGGAGCGGCTGGCAGCGTCTTGGTGTACGACAGCCGACTTTGGCACGCCGTAGCTCCCAACCAAAGCGAAAGCGATCGCGTCGCCCTTATCGTGCGCTACGCCCCTTGGTGGCTGAATCTAAACCCCACGCTCATCGGCCGGCCCGAGCACGAGGCGATGGTGGTAGAGACCGGAGGCAAAAACTACGAGATGGAGCCGATTGAGTGGGAGGTTTTTGACCGGTTGCCCGCTGCGGTCAAGCCGCTGTATCGCCACTGGGTTGCGCAATCTGCCCAGCCTGATGAAGCGCGCGGGCGCTGACGCCCAAGACGCCGAGGAAGCCCTCGGAGTCGCGGTGGTCAAAGTCGCCGACGGCCTCCATGGAAGCGGTGTCCTCGCTGTAGAGCGAGTGGGGAGCGTCGCTGGCTGCGCAAAAGGCGACTTGACCCTTGTAGAGCGAGACGGAGATAGTCCCGGTCGCCAATTGATTAAAGTGGTCGATGACCTTCCAACTCGCTTGGGTCGCCGTGTCAAACCAATAGCCTTGGTAGATTTGCTCGGCAATAAACCCAGAGACAACGGCGAAAATCCGCCTCGCGCGGCGGTCGAGAATGAGTTGGAGCAAGTAATCGTAGCATTGGCCGAGCAACTCTAACGCCGGTGCCTCATAGACGCCGCGCGACTTGATGCCAACGAAGCGATTTTCCACCGCGTGTAAGCCAATGCCGACCCCGTGTCGCCCGGCGATGGCATTGCTTTGCTCGATGGCCGCGACCGGGCCGACAGCATGGCCGTTGATGGCGATTGGGACGCCTCGTTCAAAGCGCACGGTAAAAGTCTCGGCGGTATCTGGGGCCTGCTGCGGAAAACAGCCCATGCCGGGCTCAATCAAACTGGCCGCGGTGTCTAAGGCTTCGAGCTGGCCGGCTTCGTGCGTCAGCCCGAGCATGTTGGCATCCGTGGAGTAGGGCTTGGCTGGGGTGGCGGTTATGGGCAGGCTGTGCCCCTGGCAGTAGGCGATCATTTCGCTGCGCCCGCCAAAGTTTTGCAAGAAGACTGGGTCGCGCCAGGGAGCGTACACCTCGATGTGCGGCGCGAGCATTTGCGTCGCCAGTTGGAAGCGGACTTGGTCGTTGCCGCGCCCAGTGCATCCGTGTGCCATCACTTGGATGCCGCGCTCCTGCATGTGGAGCAACATGCCGGCCACGGTCACGTGCCGGGCGATGCCGGTGGTGTTCCAATACCCCCCCTCGTAGCGGGCCTGAGCTTGGACGAGTTGAATGCCGGCTTGGCAAATAGCCTCTCTGCGGTCGTCGAGAATCATCTCAGTGGCTCCACAGGCCTGCATCCGGCTCCGTATGTCTTCAATGCGCTCCTCGTCGGGCTGGCCCAGATCGGCGGTATAGGCGATGACCTCTAGGCCTTGAGATTGAAGCCAATGGGTGATGGTACAGCTATCGAGGCCACCGGACGCGGCCAGCATGATCTTCTGTCCCTTTAGATCTGCGATGTTCATGGTTGCTCCTTGTGTGCTTTTGTGAATAGTAAATAACTTAATGAATAAAATTGTTAATCAAGAATAATTATTGATTAGGACCATAGATAAATTGTACTTTACCTTGACAGTTTTCTCCCGCAAGAATATCATTGACAAATGCTTATTGACGCTCATAATCACCCCAATTGGCACGGCTTTAACGCCGCCAAAATCCTGCGCAACATGGACGAGCAGGACATCGACCAGATGTGGCTTTTCTCGTGGGAGGTCCCTGAGGACGAGTACTCGCCTTCGTATCACTCGGTGTTGTCTCCTACGGGCTTGGGGATTCCCTTTGAAGATGTGCTAGCCGTCGGCCGGGAAGCGCCTGATCGCTTTGTCCTCGGCTACATGCCGCATCCCAAGCGGCCCGACGCCATAGATCGGCTCAAAGCCGCAGTTGAAATCCACGGCGTGCAGGTCGCCTCCGAGTTGAAAGTGCGCCTGCCGTTTGACGATCCAGACGCGCTGCGCCTGTACGAGGCTTGTGGCGCGCTGCGCCTGCCCATTACGATCCATCTCGACTATCCGATTGACCACGGTCGCGGCGATTACCCGCGCCCAAACTGGTGGTACGGCGGCAGTCTCGACGCGCTTGAACGCGCGGTTGCGGCCAGTCCGCAGACGGTCTTTATCGGTCATGCCCCTGGATTCTGGGCCCATATTTCCGGGGATGATCGTTATGACAAGGAGAGCTATCCGAGTGGTCCGGTGCTGCCGAATGGGCGCTTGGCTCCGATGATGCGCCAGTACCGCAACCTATATGCCGATCTGTCGGCCGGGTCGGGTTTGCGCGCGCTGCAAAGGGACCGGGACTTTGGGCGCGATTTTCTCCTCGAATTTCAGGATAAATTGCTCTTTGGTCGGGACTACTTTGACACCCAACTGATGGATTTTCTGCGCACCCTTGAGCTACCTGCAGAAGCCTTTGACAAGATCGCCTATCAAAACGCCGAGCGCCTCTTGTCTTCCTATTTAGATACGCCTACGCCGTGAAGACGGCCGAAAGATAAATATGGGGGTATGGGAGGCAGCGGGCCTGATGGTCCTATCCTTCGTGCTGTTGGCCAAATGCGCCGACTATTTGGTGGAGGGAGCCATTGATATTGCACGCTACCTCCACGCTCCGCCGATTTTGATCGGCATCGTCATCGTCGGCCTTGGCACTACCGCGCCCGAACTGGCGGTCTCCGTGACCGCCGCCCTTAGGGACTCGCCCGAAGTGGCACTGGGCAATGCCGTAGGGTCGGTCATTTACGACGATGGCTTGGCTCTGCCCATGGCTGCGCTTTTTGCCACTACGACCATTGCCATCGACCGCATCGTGCTGCGCTCGGCAGCGATTTTTCTCATCACCGTAGATCTTGTGGCTTGGTACATGGCCTTCGACGGGACGCTGGCCCGGATGGAAGGCGGCGCGTTGGTGGGTCTTTTTGTCCTATACCTAATATACTCGTTCTGGGAGCAGAAGCGGCGACCGCGCACCGAGATAGTCGAAGAGGAAGCCCCCTCGCGTAGCCTCTGGCTGATCGCCTTGCTATTCGGCGGCGGTTTGGCTGGCGTGGTCGTCAGCAGCCACTTTATCGTCGTGGCTACCCCGGTGGTAGGGGAGGCATTGGGGCTGCCGAATGTGGTCATAGGCTTGGTGGTTGTGGCCTTGGGCACTTCGATACCCGAGGTCGCCACCTGCATTGTCGCCGCCCGCAAGGGCCAAGGAGCCTTGGCGGTGGGCAATATCCTCGGAGCCGACATCCTCAATATCTGCTGGATTGCCGGCGCTTCGGCTCTGGCCAATCCGCTAGTGGTTCCGGCCAACGTGGTCAATTTTATGTTCCCGTGGATGCTGGCGATCGTGTTGACGATGCTCGGGTTGATGCGCATTGGCTACGAGTTAAACCGCTGGAAAGGTCTGGTATTGTTGGCGTTGTGCATTGCTTATTTGATCGCGCTTTTCGCGACCAACCCCGGTGCGCTGGCTCCGGGCATTGAATAAAGGAGTGTAGTTTGGATCTAGGACTCAAAGACAAAATCGCCTTGGTGACAGGAGCGAGCCGCGGTATTGGCAAGCGCATCGCCGCAGCCTTGGCCGCCGAGGGTGCCCGGCTTTGTATCTGCGCACGTGGTGCGGACGCGCTGGCGGAAGCGGCTGCCGACTTAGTAGATCAAGGCGCAGAGGTGGAGGCCACCGCGCAAGATGTGACGACGCCAGAGGGTGCAATCGCCGTAGTGGAGGCGGCAAGAAATCGCTTTGGCGGGCTCGACATTCTCGTAAACAATGTTGGCGGATCGAAGTGGACTCCCTTTGTCGAGATCGACGATGCCGAGTGGAACGACATCATCAACTTGAGCTTTCTTTCGGCCGTGCGGGTGAGCCGTGCGGCGATTCCCTTGATGGAAGCGCGCGGGGGCGGCAGCATCGTCCACATTTCTTCAATCTTTGGCCGCGAAACCGGTGGGCCTATCTCATATAATGCCGCCAAGGCAGCGCTGATCAGCCTAGGGGCCAACCTAGCCATTGAAGCGGCAAAAAAGAATATCCGCGTCAATACCGTGGCTCCCGGCTCCATTCTTTTTCCCGGGGGGAGTTGGGAACGGCGGATGAAGGAAAATCCAGCGCAAATCCAAGCCTTTATCGACGCCAATATACCCTTTGGTCGTTTTGGTACCCCGGAAGAGGTCGCCGATGTGGTGACCTTTTTGGCGTCCGATCGGGCGCAGTGGGTGACCGGTGCCTGCATCAATGTCGATGGGGGGCAATCCAAGTCGAATATCTAATCCGCAGATGAACGCAGATGAGCGCAGAGGTGGGATGATGTTGCTCGGGAGTCCCCTAAAGTTTTGAACGCCCCGATGTGTTGGTTGGCTTGGGCGGTGTGCGGGATTGGCTGGGCTGCGGCCACCGCGGCTGATGACGTGGTGGCACTCAGACAACAGTACAACCAAGTGTCCGCCAGCATTGACACCTTGGTCCGCCTCTATGGGGGGGATAAGCTGCGCGAATTGGCAAAGCGAAAAGGAGACAGTCAGCTATTGCCGGCCAATTCCAAACTAGTGCTTATTTTTTGGGCTGACGACGAAGCCGAGTTGTTCCTCAATGGGCACCGGATCGGGGAGACGCGTCTGACCCCAACTCGAGTCGAAATTCCCGTTGTTTACCTGCTCAGGTCCAATATCCTACGCGCCCATTGCTGGGACACCGACCGGGTCGAGAGCGGCTTTATGGCCGGTTTGTACTTGCAAGACGGTAGCGGTCGCTTGCGCAAGGTGTTGGCTAGTGGCGACGGCAGCTGGTGGGTGGACGGCCAGCGGGCCGAGCCGCGTTTTTACAACCACAGCTTACCTGACATTCCCGGGGCTGAGGTCATCTGGGGAATGAAGCTATTTGGCGAAGTCGAATTAGAGGTCCGCTTTGACGCCGCACAATTGGCCCGCGCTGCGCGCCGACGCCCGCTCACCGGCGCGGCGGCCGCGGCGCGGCACCAGCCTATGGAGACGCATATGGTCGTCAGCCGTCTGGTGCATCTGCAAAAACAACGCGATGAATTGGCGCAAAAACTCCAAGTGCGCCGGAGCGCGACACAGGACGTACTCTATCAGGGGTTTGTCCGCGGGCGGCTGGCTTTTTCCCTCGGGAAAGCGAGCAGATTAACCGAAGTCGAAAGCATAGACGCGGCGAAAAAGCTGCTCGCTTGGACCGAGAAACTGCCCGCCAAGGAACGCGAGTTGGTTTTCCCCAAAAAACAGGCCCTCAAAGGTGCGAGCTACGTCGTGCCGCAGCGGGCCTTGACTGGCGCGGCGAGCGGGGAAGCAGACCGCCGCCGAGACTACGCACCCCCAGCCGCCCGCGGCGCAGCCAAAGGTGAGGGCCGTTCTACGGGATCGGAGGGAAGGATACAGGAATCGTCTGCTCGGGGCATCCGCATTGGCCGCAGCGCGCCGTGGGAGCTGTGGGCAATTGCGACCGGCCTGTTGTTCTATCTGGGGGTGGCAAGTCGGCAATGGTGGAAGCTCTTGAGTGCGAAGGGATGGACTTCTTGAACGACGAATTAGTATTAGGCAGTAGCATCCTGTTGACGCTGGCCGGCGGCGTCACCGTTAGCTGTTTGCACTTACGACGAGCCCGGCGTATGCGTCGGCACGACGAAGCGTACTCTCTATACGTGTCCCGCCTGCGGTTCCTCGCTAGCAGTATCGGCTTGCTGACCGGGTTGATCGTCGGAGCACTGCCCGCTTATTACCTCTTCATCAACCCGCAGCTAGCCAGTCCATTTGCGTGGATTGGCCGTTTCTCATACGTGCTGATCGCTTGGTCGGCTGGAGGTCATCTGTTGAGCTTGGCACACATTAGTTTGCACCTCCGTCGCGAGGAGCGAGCTTGGGTGCGGCGCGGCGGTCCCGGCCCTAACACCTTGGGTCGCCAGAGAATGGAAAAGTTAGCAGAATTGCAGCGCCAATCCGCCAGCTACAGCGACCTCAAGAGCAGAGACGAGGAGTTGGTGGACGAACTCGTGGGCTTTCTCGGCGACCCTTTGACGCATGTGCGCCGCGATCTGACAAGAATCCCTCTATACGGCTACTTGGGCACGGTTTGCGGTATCCTGCTGACCGCGCAGGAATTGAGTCAGATCGACGAGGCGACCCAGACCTTTAAGGCACTCAGTGCCATGGCCGAAGGCTTGGTTTTGGCTTTTAAGACCACGCTCGTCGGCCTCTTAGCGTACTTGCCGTTGCGCAAGATCGCCGACTACTTGGTCCAGCGGCTCGCCCGGCAGGAGGACGCTTGGGTCAGAGAGAGGAATAGAAGATTGTGAGCCGCTATCTCAAACGCCAAGCCGCTGAACTCGAAGAGCACGATATTAGCAAGGAACTCTTCTTGGGCATTATGATGCTGATGTTGAGCTTGGGTATTATGATCCTCAACGTGACGCAACCGGTTTGGCGGGTACATCGCCACGACCCACAGCCTGGGGATCGGGTCGTGCTGTACACGAGCGCGGACATGGGGCTATCGCGCGATGGCTACACCATCGACAGCCCTTTGAGCGAGTGGGAGTTTCGCCGGATGGTGCGCCGCCTCGCCGCCGAACCCGAAGCTAGTTTGCACTTGTTTCTCAAAGGGGGTAGCCGCGAGCGGCTGGCCAAACACGCGTCGTTTGCCGACTCGTTGCTTTCGACCGACCAAGCCGGGGAAAAGGTGCGCTCGGCGGTCTATGTCCATACATGGTGAATGCCAAGCTATTCTTTAAGTATCGCCAAGACGCCCGTGCCACCGGCCAACTCGTTGAGGAACGCGACCTGTACTCCGGCTTCGCCGCGTGTCATTTCGTAGTCATCCCCCCTCCTGAGCTTGCCGTAGTGATCGACGAGGGCCTCGACTTCGCCTGGTAGCGTGATGGTTTGGCCAATAGGCGCGACTTGGGTGCCCGGGCTGTCGCGACGGATCTGTTTTACCAACTCGTACTGCTTGCGGAACCCGCTGCCAAAGGGACGGTGGGTTTTGAGATAGCCCTGCTCTACGAGCTGGGTCTCTTTGGCAGCGTAGAGGTACACTGCGTTTTGCGCGGCTTTCTTGGCTTCGTCCAGTTCGGCCTTGGTCTGGGCCAGTTCTTGCTCTAAGCGGCGGATGTGATCGCTCTGGCGGCGGATGCTGCTATGGGTTTCCAGCAACTCGCCATTGAGGCGATCGGTCTCGGCGCGCAGCTGAGAAATGGTGTAGCGGTCCGCTTGCTTTTCCTGTCTTAGCTGCTCAATTTCGAGCTTTAATCGCTCATTGCTCTGCTTGTATTCGGTGGCCAGTTTACTCCAGTGCCGCAGTTCCTTGTTGAGCTTTTGCACGTTTTCGAGCAGCTTGTCGTTGACCTGTTGGGTGCTGTCAACTTGTGCCCGCATGTCGTCGAGCAAACGGTTGGAGTCGTCGAGCGAGTACGTCAGCGAGTCAATGGCGGCGTTGGCGCGGACCATGTCGCTTTGTAATTGAAGGAGGAGCATCTCCTGCTCCTTATTGGTGCAGGAGGCAAGGAACAAGACGATGAAAGGGATGAGGGTGCGTTTCATTGTTGGCTCCTTAAGGCGTTGGGACAGTGCGCATATTATATAGGCTATCAACTTGTGCCATAGTTTGGTTCAAGTCGTTGGACAGGGCGCTCAGGCTGCGGGCGAGCGCATCGAGTCTTTGGGCCGAGAGCGTCTGAGTCTCGCGGGCGGCGGCGATTTTGTCTATGATCGCTTGCTGGTTGCGCTGCAAGGTCGCGGTTTGCTCTTGCAGGCGGGTCAACGTGCTGTTGAGGGGGCCGAACTGGGCCTGCACGCTCGTCAAGGAGCGCTTGTGGGTATCGGCGAGGTTTTGGTAGCGCAAATCCTCCTGCTGGAAGCGTTCTTCAAGCTTGCGGTCGATATCGGATTGGTAGCGCAGCCGCTCCTTGCGCTCAGTGTCCATTTTGTTTTGTAGTGCGTTGTTGCGATCGATTTGAGTCGCTAATTGGTTGCGGGTGCGCTTGTGGTGATCCTTTTCGTTTTGCAGAAGGGAGCGAATCTCGAATTCAGAAGCAGTCAGATTGGCTTTTTCCTCTAGCTGGCCAATAAGCCGGGTGCTCAGCTCGGAGAGGCGAGTGGAGAAGTCTTCCATTTGTGCCTCTAGCTGATAGCGGTGTTCCTTTTGTCGTTCGTGATTGATAAAGAGCACCAAGCCCATGACACAGCCGACGACGACGGTGGTGTACGCGGCGAGGATCAACACGTGTTTGCGCTCAAAGGGATCCGCGATGCGGAGCAGGCCCAAAAACCCGCCCCAAACCAAGAGGATACCTCCTAAAATTGCAGCGATGATGACGTTCACAGGGCCTCGAATAGGGCAATAGACATATTAAATAAAGTAATGCAGCAGTCCACGAGGGCGCAACCAGCGAGAGAAGGAGGTGCTTATGCAGCGGAAAGTCGCCGCTATTGACGGCCGCGGTCAGGGGGTATGTCTAGAGGAGACCATGCCTGCCCTCGGCCTCGGTGAGGTGAAGGTGCGGGTGGAGGCTTCGTTGATCAGTCCAGGAACCGAACTGGGGAGGGTGGGAGCCATGCGAGAAAACCCTCAACCCGACAGGCCACCGCGCCCTTTTGGCTACAGCAACGCCGGTGTCGTCGAGGAGGTCGGAGCCGAGGTAGAGCAGTTCGCGGTGGGGCAAGGCGTGGCCTGCATGGGGGGTGGGTACGCCCTGCATTCTGATTGGGCTTGTGTGCCGCAGAATTTGTGCGCGGCCATACCCGAGGGCGTTAGCTTTGACGAAGCCGCGTGTGTGCATCTGGCGGCGACTGGACTACACGCGGTGCGCCGCACAGCTCCTTTATACGGAGAAAACGGGATCGTTGTCGGGTTGGGCTTGGTCGGCCAGTTCACGGCCCAATTTGCCCAGTTAAGCGGCTGTCACGTTTTGGGGGCCGATCGCTTTGCACGCCGTCGGGACATTGCTCGGCAGGTGGGCATAGAATGCGTCGTCGATCCGGCTGTGCAGGACGTGGTCGAGCAGGCCGGGGAGTTTACCCAAGGATATGGCATGGATTTCGGCGTCGTTGCCTTTGGCGGCGAGGCCAGCGATGCTTTTGGCACCATCTATCAGAGCCTAAAGCAAGCGCCGGATACGCATCGCATGGGGCGCATTGTCCTCGTGGGAGGAGCACAGGTAACGCACGGCTTTGGATCCGCACTGGGCAACGTGGATGTGCGGAGTGCGGCGCGCACCGGCCCCGGCTATCACGACCCAGCATACGAGCGCGGCCAAGCGTATCCCGAGGTATTTGTCGAGTGGCCTACTCGGCGCAACCTAGCCGAGTGCCTGCGCGCCATGGCCGCCGGGAAACTGCGCGTCCAATCACTCTATACCCATGAGTTTGCGCTCGAAGAGATCGCCGCGGCCGTAGATGTACTCGTCGAGTCGCCGGCCGAGGCGCTGGGGGTCGTGATCAAACCGGCTCGCCGGTGACGAGGTTGCGCTTGCCCTCTGGATAGAAGGTCACTGGCGGCAGGTCGATTTCTTCGCCGGCGATCATTTGCTCCAACAGCGCGGCGACCCCGTCCACGGCTGGTCCGACTAGGGCCTCTCCCTTAGCGCGTGTGCCCAAGGCCGCGGCCGGGTTGTCGATGGCCTTAGGCTGCACGCGCTCCGGCGCTAGGTAGAGCATAGTCGATGTCTCGAATTCGTCGGCGTGCCCAGGCAAGCGTCCTCGCTCCATGTGTTGCTGCACGTAGTCGGGGTCATATACGTCCCAATAGGATTGGAAGCGGAGGTTGATGCCGAGTTTTTCCCGGTATTCGTCAATGCGGCGCATCATGGGTTTGACATTGCCGCCGTGGCCGTTGAGTACCAATATGTTCTCAACGCCAGCGCGCACGAGCGAATGGCAGACGTCGAAGACGTATTCGCAGAAAATTTCCGGCCGCACGGTCAGGGTGCCGATGTGCTCCATCCAGTGCTCGGAAACGCCGATGCCCACTGGCGTGGCTACCACCACTTGAGGCAGGAGCTTTTTGGCCGCGTGCTCGGCCATATAGCTGGCGTGGAAGGTGTCGTGAATCATGTGCAGATGTTCGTTGTGTTGTTCGGTTGCGGCGGTGGGCACGATGGCGGCCTTAATCGTACCCGCTTGAATTCGCTCGCGGAATTCCTTGCGGGTCAGGTCGCCAACAAAGACGCGTTCGTCAGCCATCGTAACAATCTCCTTTGGTTGGTTGGGGCTGGTAGCTTAACGGCTGTCTATCTGTGCGTCAAGTGGTTGGGGTATTCGGTTGACCGCGAGGGAAAAGCATACTTGAATTCACTACATCAACAAGGGGGTCGTCATCGCCAATCCTTTCGCTGAGTGGAATAAAAACTTCGCGCTCTTAGCCGTGGCTGTGGCCGGAACAGGGGTGTTCTTCGGGGTACAGTTAACCCTGTTCAACAACTTTATCGTCGAGCGGCTGGGCATTGAGCCGCACGAATTGGGCTACGTCGAGGCCCTGCGCGAAGTCCCCGGTTTTCTCAACGCGTTCTTTTTGGCGCTGATCGTCCGCTGGGCCCCGCCGAAAGTTGCCGCGGTTGCGCTGGTGGTGATGGGCATTGGGCTTGCCGCGTACGCGGAGGTGGCCTCGGTCTTCATGTTGGCCTCGTTCTCGCTGGTGTGGAGCTTGGGCTTTCACTGCTGGCTCCCGCTAGAGCAGAGCATGGGCTTGGCCTACAGCCCAACCGCGGACAAGGGCCGCTGGCTGGGTCAATTGCGCAGCATCAGCAGCTTGGCTTGGCTAGCGGCGATTGGCGTGTGCATGGTGGGGCTGGAGTTTTTGCGCTACGAGGGGGTTTTTGTCTTGGCTGGAGTGTGTACGGCCATGGGCGGCTTGGCCTTGTTTTGGGCCGATAACAAGGACGCACCCGCAGGCGAGAAGCGCTTGGTGCTCAAGCGGCGCTATCTGCTCTATTACGCCCTGAATTTCCTCCAGGGCCTGCGCAAGCAAATGTTTATTACCTTCGCCATTTTCGCCCTCGTGAAAGTACACGGGATGCCGGTGGAGACGACCATGGTCTTAGTTCTGATCAACCAAGTGCTCATTACCTTGACGGCTACGTGGATGGGCCGTTTGGTCGATCGCTTTGGCGAGCGGCGGATGCTCACACTAAGTTATAGCGTGTTGGTCTTCGTCTTTTTGGGTTACGCAATCGTGGAACACCGACCGAGTCTGTACGCACTCTATTGCCTCGACAACCTCATTTTCTTCGGCGGAATCGCGTTGACTACCTACGCGCACAAGATCGCGCCCCCAGACGAACTCAAACCCACCCTCTCCATGGGGGTGACCATGAACCACGTCGCCGCGGTGGCCGCGCCCCTAGTCGGCGGCTACGTCTGGCTCTTTTTTGGCTACGAGATCATTTTTATCAGCGGTGCGCTCATAGCCCTTGTCTCGCTGGTAGTAACCCAGTGGGTCGATCCAGAGAAGCAGCGCCGCATACCCATTTAATCCAATAGAAGGGAACATACCATGAAAATTGGCACCCGCATGCCCCCGTTTTCCCATCAAATCGGTTTTGACGCCTATGCCGCGTGGTTGGCCGACAACGGTTTTGGCGCAGTCGATACCCCGCCTTTGACCCGTCCGATCTCCCGCACCTGCGAGCGATTGGGCTTGGCTATCGGCACCTCGGACGGCGGCGGCCAGGTCCTCACCCGCGACGCAGCCAAACGCCGCAAGGGCTTGGCCGAGATCAAAAAGAGCTTGAGCGCAATCGCCCGGCACGGCGGCCACACGCTCTTTACCGTGCTTGGCCCAGACGACCCCAGCATGTCCAAAGCCGAGACCTTTGAGATCTTTGCCAAGGTCTATCCCCGGGTCGTGGCCCACGCCGAGAAGGTGGGCGTCAATATCGCCATTGAACCTTGGCCGGGTGGCCGACCACACTACCCCAATCTGGGCTGCTCGCCCGAGAGCCTGCGCTTGATTTTCGCGGCGTGCCCGTCGCCACGGCTGGGCATCTGCTACGATCCCTCCCACTTCGTGCGCTTGCAGATAGACTATCAGCGGCTCTTGCACGAGTTTGGCGACCGCGTGCGGCACGTCCATCTCAAGGATACCGAGATCATGCCGGAAAAGCTCTACGAATCCGGCAACTTGGGCGAGGCATACAGTTCGACCTACGTGTGCGGCGAGGGCTGGTGGCGCTATACCATCCCCGGCGAGGGCGAAGTGGATTGGAACTTTGTAATACGCCGACTCGAAGACGCGGGCTACGACGGCGTGCTCTCGGTGGAACTCGAAGACCACTACTTCTGGCAGACGCCCGAGTTGCAACAGGAAGGCTTGTTGCGGGCCAAAGACCATATTGAGCCGCTGCTCAGGGGATAGCAGTGAGTGCTCTGCTTTTCGTGCTCCTGCTAAAAAAAAAGAGGCAAACCCATCGGCAATATGGACCTGCTAATTGCTGCTCATGCCCTGAGTCAGCAGTGCATTCTAGTGGGCAATAATCTGAGAGAGTTCAGCCGGATTCGGGGATTGCAATGTGAAAACTGGGTCTAAACCTCGGCCGATAGCGCCGTTCAGGTGTGCCACTAGAGATGGAGATTGACGGGTGTGAGCTCGGTCTATTAATGTAGCCAATGCAAGAATCTGCTAAGGAGGTGGTAAAATGATCGGATTTGCTGTTGTAGGGCTGGGCATGGGGCGCAATCGCGCTCGGCAAGTGGCCGAGACCGAAGGAGCCGAACTGCGCGTGGTTGTCGATCTCAACGAGGACTTGGCTCGCCAAGTAGGCGAGGAAATGGGCTGCGCGTGGTGTACGGCCCTCGAAGAGGCCTTGGGGCGGGATGATGTGGATGTCGTGCTGGTGATGACCCCGAGTGGGCTGCACGCGTCCATCGGCGTTGAGGCGCTCAGAGCCGACAAGCACGTAATCACCACCAAGCCCATGGACGTCAGCACGAAAGCCTGCGATGAGCTGATCACCGCAGCCGAGGAGAGGGGACTCTTGCTCGGCGTCGACTACCAAAGCCGCTACGTCGATAACAACTATCGCGTCGCCGAAGCCCTCAAGCAGGGCCTATTGGGCCGGCCCATTCTCGGCGAGGTGCGCTTTAAGTGGTTTCGCTCACAAGAGTACTTTGGACACGGCGGCGGCTGGCGCGGCACTTGGGCGATGGACGGGGGTGGGTCGCTGGCCAACCAAGGGTCGCATCTGATTGATCTCTTGCTGTGGTTTATGGGTGAACCCAAGACGGTCTATGGCGAGACGGCGATTATGAACCACGACATTGAGACCGAGGATATTGGTCAGGCCATCTTGAATTTCGCAAGCGGAGCCAAGGGAGGGATCTTGGGCACGACGACCTTCCCCGCAAGCCCCTACTTTAGTGCCGAGGTACACGGCAGCGAAGGGGGGGTGTTGCTGGACGCCGTGCTGTCGGGCGAGATGCGCGTCTTTGGCGATGGGCTAGAAGAGAAATTGCTGGCAATAGACAATTCGCTGACCAATGTCGTCGAGGATGTCGTCTCGGTCTTGGAGAACGGGACCGCTCTGCGGGTGGATGGCCGCGAAGGCCGGCGCACGGTGGCGCTGTTGGAAAATATTTACCGCTCGGCGCGGGAAGGAAAGGTAGTGGATTACCATGACGGATAAAGTATGCGCTGCCCTCATTGGGCTAGACAATCCCCACAGCAAGGGTTGGCTGACCTCGCTACAGCACTGCGAGGCCGTGGACCGCTTAGTAGTCTGTACGACCGAAGAATGCGCTGATGTCGATCAGGTGTATGGCAACCTAGATGAGCTACTGGCGGACGAGAAGCTGGGCTTAGCCATAGTGTGTACGCGCAACGACCAAGCGCCAGACCTCATCGCGCAGCTTTTGCAGGCTGGCGTGCCGACCATTGCCGAGAAACCGGTCGCGCGCACGGCTGCTGATATCGCCCGTCTCAACGAAATCGCCGCCGCAAAGCAGATCTTGTGGGCAACGGCCTTTTTGAACCGCTGCCATCCGATTGCTGGAAAAGCGCGTGAACTCGTCACCGCGGGCGTTTTGGGCCGCATCGTCTCCATCGAGGGACGGATGGTTACCAGCACGGTCCAGCAGCGCAATCCGGAGCACTGGCTCTTTGACCGCGCACAGGCGGGTGGGGGAATCCTGCATTGGCTGGCGATCCACACGGTTGATCTGATCCGCTATATCAGCGGCTTGGAGTACAAAGACGTTAGTGCGCACAAGGCAACACTGAGCGGCACCGGCATTGACGTTGAGGACGTGCTCGCCGCCTCGTTTCGCATGGACAACGGTGCGCTGGGCAGTCTCCACGCTGGCTATGTTCTGCCGCGCCGCTACGGCGATATCTACTTGTGTTTCAGGGGGACCGCAGGAGATGCAACTTGGGTGATGCAAAATTGGGACGGCCGCGGCGACCGGCTCGTCGTCCAGAGCCAAGCCGAGGGCTGGACCGAGGACGAGTACCGCCAATTCGACCTCTCGGTCGGCGAGGCCCCCGGGTATGGCGGGGCAGCCGGATTGGATTTTATCACCGACTTTGTCGACGCCAGCCGTGGACAGGGTAATTTCATCACCAATGGCGATGATGCTTGGCAGGCTATGCGCTTTGTCGAGGCGGCGTACGGCGCGGCTGAACGAGGCTGCCAACTCGAACTGTAAGGATTAAATGGTTACATCAACCTAATGTGCGCCAAGAAAATAGTTGCCATCCAAACCTTTGAATTGGTACCCCCGCCGTCGAGCGAGGAAGGCACCCGACCGCTGCTCGAGCAGTCGTGGCTTTGGGCACCTGGGCAGGCCACGCCGATGGATAAATTCGCGCCCGAGGAACGGATCATGCCCAAGCCGGGTGGGGTGGATCTGGGTCAAGGGCGCCCTGCGCCAGCGCGTGCCTTGGCAGACGCTAGCCGACGGCGAGCACTGGTCCACTCGCCATCCCGGCATGAGGGCCGTTCAGGAGCGGCTCGTCGATTTGGTCCAGGCGGATAGGGGGCTTTACCGAGGCGATGAAGCTGGCTCACTACGCCGATTCGCAAGGGGTCCAGATGTGCCTGCACACCGGAGGCAACGACCCGTATGGCCAACACTGGACGGCGGCAATGCCCAATACCCCGCTGATCGAGTTTTTCGTCGGCTCCCTGCCCGGGGTGCCGTTGGCGGAGTGCTATATCGGGACGCCTTCAAAATCGGGGCAACGACACGATAAAGTTCCACCGGGGACCAACATGCCACAAAACGGCTTACTCGGGCTACCCAAAGGCCCCGGCTTTGGGATCGACATCCCCGAGCACTGGCTAAAGGAGGTTTAACCATGAAAATCACCCAGATTGAAGAGTTTGTCACCGCGGTGCCGCACATCCCCTCAATCGAAAAGAGTCGTCCCGGCCATTACTTGGAACAGCCCATCAGCCTGATTAAAGTGCATACCGACGAGGGGATCTGCGGAGTGGGCGAAGGAGGGCGTGGCGGCTCGTTGGCCAGCTTGGAGGCCGAGTGGACCGGCGTCGATCCTATGCAGGTCAACTTAGGAGACAAAGGCGGAGCAATGATCATGGCCCTATACGACATCGTCGGCAAGGCCCTCGGGGTACCGGCTTGGAAGCTGATGGGATCCAAACACTGGGCCCGAGTGCCAGTGGGCTGGTGGTCCCCGCCGTTGGAGCCGCGTGAATTCGCCGCCATGGCCGAGGAAGGGGTCAAGCGAGGTTTTAAGACTCACAAGCTCAAGGCGCGGCCTTGGAACATAGTCGAGACCGTCAAGCTGATGGCCAAAGCCGCCGGTCCGGACTACGGCATTATCGTTGATCCGAATTTCTCCTTTGTCGATTTGAGCACCAGTCTGCGGCTGGCCGAGTCATTGGAGCCGTATAACATCGAGGCATTTGAAGATCCCTTTCAATACTTGCCGGGTTGGTATCAGTACCGCGATTTTCGCCGTCACACCCGCATCCGGCTCGCGCCCCATTTAGGCGATCCGCAAATGGTGCTGAGCGCGATCCGCGCCGAGGCGGCTGATTGCTTCAATCTGGGCGGCAGCCTCGAGAGTGCGCAGATTTGCGCCGGTATGGCCGCAGCGGCCGGGATGCCGGTCTGGTTGCAGGTCGTAGGGCTGGGGCTGGGCGTGTCGGGCGCGTATGGCACGCACATCCACGCGACCATTCCCAATGCGACTATTCCCTCCGACAGCCTGCATTTCACGCGCGAAAACGACCTAATCGGCGGTGCGCTGACACCGGTTGATGGCTTCGTCACCGTACCGGATGCGCCCGGGCTGGGCATTGAGTTGGACATGGAGGCCGTGGAGAAGTATCGCGTGGGGTAGGAAGCCTTGCGATGGATACTCAAACCGTCTATTTTGAATTAGATACAACCCCAATAGAGCCTATAGCTCAGCTGGTAGAGCACCGGACTTTTAATCCGTAGGTCCTGGGTTCGATTCCCAGTGGGCTCACCAAGTAAAACAGGCACTTGCGATCTCCCTCGCAGGTGCCTGTTTTTTGGGTTTTGATTTTGGCTTACGTAAGCCGCACCACGTCCTCCTTGACGATCTCTTGGGCAATTCGTTGTCGGGCATGGCCATAGATCGCACGTTGGGAAGGTGCAAATAGCCGTTGATGTCGAATAGATAGCGCTGTTCGGGGGTCATTTATGTACTGACTTCCATCGGCAACATGGTCTCTAGGGTGAAAGCCGCCGCGTGCTTGTGCCCTCCACCGCCGTAATCGCGTGCGATGCGGCCCACATCCGCGGCCGCATCTCCCTTGGAGCGCAGATTGTACACGACCTTGCTGTCGGGGCGGACGAAGAACACCGCGGAGAAAGGATGCCCTTCGGCGAGGGCATTGCCGATTTCAGAGGTCAGAAACGTGGCATTGGTAATGGGGACGCGAAAGCCACTAATGGTAGTCCAACCGTGATTCCGCACGCGTGGCCGGATGAGCCGGTGTTGGAAGCGGAGAATGGCTTGGCCTTCCACGGCGAGAGCCTGCGGTCCCCGCTCGGCGATTTCGTCCCACACCGCAAAGTCACGTGGGTACGAGGCGAGGGCAGCGTTGACGGCTTTGGAATCAGGCAAGGTCCATCGCCATAGGTCGCGGTCTTCGGTATAGGCCACTAGCCAGGGAACGTCGTCGGCACTGACCTGAGAGCGGGGATCGAAAAAGTATTCCCAAGTCATGCGCGCCCCAGACTTGCCCTCGGCGAATATGCAGTAGTCGAGTCCAGCTAAGGCTTCCGCGGCCGTCTCGTGA
Organism: Candidatus Latescibacterota bacterium; assembly: GCA_965116455.1. Lineage (GTDB taxonomy): Bacteria > Latescibacterota > UBA2968 > UBA8231 > UBA8231. Next base: position 1,275,919 of record OZ220690.1, read on the forward strand.
TGATCCAAAACCAAGAGCGAGCGGGCTTGTTCGTGCATCTCCATGAGCTGCATCCGCTCATAGCTGAAGTCGAGGATGACGACGTCGCGGTCAGCTGTAGCTGGCGGATCGGTGTTGTATTGAACCGCCTTAAACTCGGTTTGCGGGTTGACGTAGCGACGATAGACCCACGCGGCACAGAAGCCGTCGTTGCAGCCTCCGTGGAACAGGACCAGCGGTCTCATGGGGTGCCCTTTGCTGTGGATGAGAGGGAAGAACGGCTGGCTTGACATAGAAGAGTCGCACAATATGTTTTCCAATATATCATCTAGCACGCACAGTGAAAAGGCCCCAAAGGAGCGTTCCATGAGCGACAAACAGTACAAGGTCCGAGCTTCGCATTGCGACCATCAGGCCAGTGACGAAGAAATATATCAAGTGCTCAAGCGCACGACCGAACCGCTGGAACGCTCGTGGGAGACGTTGGCCAAGGCGCGGCGGATTGTGCTGAAGTTCAACATGATCAAACCCCCAGAGCGCGTTGAGTATTTCGCTGGCCGCCGGCGGGAATTGGTCGATGACGCGGTGGCTCGTGCGGTGTTGCGCCTGTTGCGGGAGCGGACGACAGCCGAGCTCGTGGCCGTAGATGCCTGCGGCATGACCTTGATGGGCCACGATCCCCAATCCGATTGGCCGACCCCGCCTTTTCGCCGCGACCGCAATCACTTGCTGATCGCGGCCGCGCGCGGCTTTGGCACAGTGGATTTGGACGAGATTGACTTTGTGAGCGAGGTCGAGGGTCCGCTAGCCGAATTCGACTCCGTATCTACGGACTCAGACGCCACGGTGGCCAACTGGCGGCGCACTACCTGTGAACAGGGGTTGATCTACCAAGACCAACAGGATCAACTGATTGGCCGCTATGGCGGGCAATTTATCTACCTACAGGACGGCCAAGTGGTGTGGAACGGCGTCGATCCGAGCAATCTGGGCAGCCGCCGCGATCTCAGCGGCGATAAGAAGGACAGTGCCCTTTGGCTCAAGTACGTCGATCCAGAAGAGGAAGAAGGGGAGCGCTTCGAGCGCTACAGCGAATGTTTGCGGTTGGCGTCTTAACTTAGGAGGAGCACAGGAGCAGATGATTAGGGGCGACAAGGAACTATACGTAGTCGGCGACCGTGTGCTAATCCGAGTTGACGACATGGAAGAGCGCACGGCCGTGGGGCTTTATTTGCCGCCGACCGCCTTGGAAAAGGAGAATGTACAAAGCGGGCGCGTCGAAGAAGTGGGGCCGGGCGTTCCCTTGCCGCCGAAAGCCGATGACGACGGTGCACCTTGGGAAGAGGGGGGCGAGCAGATGCGCTATATCGGCCTCCAGGCAAAAAAAGGCGACCACGCCATTTTCCTGCGCAAGGACGCAGTGGAAATCAAGTTCGACGACGAGAAGTTCATTGTCGTACCGCAGGCGGCGATCTTAGTGCTCGTCCGCGACATTGCGTGAGGGGCCGCGAAGAGAGCAATCCATGACCTCAGCCACTCTCAGTCAAGGTCCGCTCCTCTGGTCTGGCGAACATTGGATTCTCTACCTGCGCCCGCCCGGAAGCCAAGTCGATAGCGGACAACTCAGTCTGTACAGCGCGGCCTACAGCCCCGCAGGTCGGGGAACGGTGGCCTATATCGACATTCCTGGCCCTGCGGGACTAACCGCTGTCTGCACTGACGCTCCCGATTTGGCCGATTTTATCACTGCCACCATGATTCGCGGCAGTAATAATCCATTCGACCGCGATTTGCCGCAATGGCGAGCGACCTTCAGCCGCGCCGGCCGCATTGACCGGGATCCTTCTTGGATCATCCGAAGTGAGCACCACACTCTGACTGCCACTTGGGAGCAATTGGAAAGCCCCCTAGTCGGCCCGCCCACCATCAATCCCCATATCGTCTTCACGGCGCTGATTTTTGCCGCCGCTGGACAGATGGAACTCGACGGCATGGCCGTTCCCGGCCGCCCCTATCTCCGCGACGCTTGGAGCAAGAGTTTGGGGCAAGCCCGCAGTTCCTGCTGCTTTGCGTTGGCCGAAACCATGATAGCCGGTTCTGAGTGAGGACGACCAGCAAGGTAGAACACTGCAGCAATACAATAGCCCGGATCGCTCAAGCGGCCCGGGCTATTTTTGTAAAATACTGTAGAGGGTTTAGGATTTAGAAGAACGATCCTTGCTTGAGAAATTCCACCGGTGCTTCTTGGCCCCAGCCCCGCGTGTAGTAGTCCTGCATGGTCAAGGCCAGCAGGATGCATAGCCAGAAGAAACCAGCGACCGCAAAAAGTCCGACCAACTTGGGGCTGTATTTCACGTGCATGAAGAACAAGATGACCAGCGATGCCTTTACTAAAGCGATGATCAGGGCGACCGGGGTATTCAAAAAGCCCATGTTGACGAAGGCGGCGGCCACCGTGAGGACCGTGCCGATCATCAGGGCGAAGAAGATCAGAAAGTAGATCTTGAGTGGGACGACGTGATGTTCAGAGTGATGTTCAGACATTAGTGACGTCCAATCAGATAGAGCAGCGGGAAGAGGAAAATCCACACGATATCGACGAAGTGCCAATAGAGGCCGCTGATTTCAATCGGCGTAAAGTACTGCGCCGAGATCTCGTTGCGCCGGACCTTGGCGATCATCCACAACATGATGCCGACGCCAACGACCATGTGCAGTGCGTGCATCCCGGTCATTACGAAGTAAAACGAGAAGAAAATCTTGGCGTTGCCAAGCGTGACCTCGGGGAAAGCCGGGTCGTTCCACTGGAACATGCTTCCGGGGATGAGGTTCTCGAGGTATTTGGACTTGTACTCGATGTACTTGACGCCTAAGAAGGCGCAGCCGAGAATGATCGTGGCGACGAGCCACCCCGTAATCGCGTTGCGACCAGCATTGGTCTGCGCGGCGCGGACAGCCAGTGCCATGGTCAGGCTGCTGGCGATCAGCACGATGGTGTTGAAGGTGCCCCAGCCGATGCTGAGGTGGTGAGAGCCAGCGGTAAAGGCTTCGATGTATTCGTTGCGATACACAGTATAGGCACCGAACAGCCCCCCGAAGAACAGGATCTCCTGGATGATGAACGCCCACATGCCGAGACTGGCGGCTTCGTATTGCTGCTGCGCCGTCTCGAACTGGTGTAGGTGGTGGGCGCTATGTGCGTGATCAGACAACTTCATCCTCCTTAGCGCGTTCAGGTACGGCCTCGGTGCTTGGTTCCGTTGAATCCTCCTCGCCGTAAGGGTAGGCTTCCCAAGTAACTATCGGGATGGCTTCAAAATTGTGGGCTATGGGTGGCGAGGGGATGTCCCATTCGAGCCCCTTGGCTTGGAACGGATTGGCGGGGGCCTTCTCGCCCTTAAACAAGGACCAAAGGAGATAGACGATGGTCAGTGAGAAGCCCAGCCCGAGGACAGTGGCACCCGCGGTGGACATGATGTTGAGGGCCTGCCATTCCTCGGGATAGGCGTGATAGCGCCGAGGCATCCCTAGGTAACCCAAGATAAATTGCGGAAAGAAGGTCAAGTTGAAGCCGGCGAAGACAAACATGACGCCGAGCTTGGCCGCTCCTTCCGAGTACATGCGCCCGGTCATTTTAGGCCACCAAAAATGCAGGCCGCAGAGGAACCCCATGACCATGCCGCCCACCATGACATAGTGAAAGTGGGCGACCACGAAGTAGGTGTCGTGGAGATGGACGTCTAGGCCCAAGGTAGAGAGGAACAGGCCCGTCAGCCCGCCGATAGTGAAAAGGCCGATAAAGCCCATCACGTAGAGCATCGGCGAGTCTAGTTTAACCGAGGCTTTGTGGAGAGTGAAAGACCAGTTGAAAATTTTGATGGCCGTGGGTACGGCGATGAAGAAGGTGATGAAGGAAAAAACCATGCTGGCATAGGTGGATTGGCCCGATACGAACAAATGGTGGCCCCAGACGAGAAAACCGAGGACGGCGATGGCCAGTGAGGAAAAAGCCACAAAGGAATAGCCGAAGACGCGCTTGCGCGAGAAGCAAGCTATGACATCGCTGATGACGGCAAAGCCCGGCAGGATCATTATATACACGGCCGGATGCGAATAAAACCAGAACATGTGCTGAAAAAGCACCGGATCACCGCCGTAATTGGGATCGAAAATGCCGATCTTGAAGGCGCGCTCAAAGCAGACCAGCAACAAGGTGATAGCCACCACCGGGGTGCCTAGGACCTGAATCAAGCTGGTCGCGTAGTGCCCCCAGATAAAAAGTGGCAAGCGGAACCATGTCATACCTGGGGCCCGCATCTTGTGGATGGTGACCATGAAGTTGACCCCGGTGAGGATCGAAGAGAAGCCGTTGACAAAAACGCCGACTAAGGCTAAGGAAACGAACGAAGTGGAGTATGTACTGCTATAAGGAGTGTAAAAAGTCCAACCCGTATCAATGCCCCCCATGATGATGGCCAGCACGGCGAAGGCCCCGCCGGCGACGTAGAGGTAATAGCTGAGGAGATTCAAGCGGGGGAAGGCCACATCCCGCGCGCCGATCTGCAGGGGAATGAGAAAGTTGCCCAACACCGCCGGAATCGAGGGGATCAGAAAGAAGAAGATCATCACCACGCCGTGCATGGTGAAGAGCTTGTTGTAGGTCTCTGCTTCGACCAAATCGCCTTTGGGCGTCATCAACTCAAAGCGAATGAGGCTGGCAAACATGCTGCCGACCAAGAAGAAGACCGCCAGCGTTATCAAGTAGAGGATACCGATGCGCTTGTGGTCTAGGGTCAGGAGCCAAGATTTGATCCCATACGTTTCGTTGAGATAGTTTCTCGGCTCGCCGTTGGCGCTGACTGCGTGGCTCATGGCTTGAATGACCTCGTTGAGATGTTCACTCTGCGGACTCACTCAGGGATTTGATATAAGACGTGATTTGCAGCAGCGATTGCTCGCTGACCTGCCCTTCGAAGATAGGCATAATCGGCTCGTACCCAGCGACGATCTTGGCCGTGGGCTGGAGTATGGACTCGCGAATGTAGTCGCTATCGACGACGACTTCTTGCCCGTTGCTGAGCGTTACCGGCTTGTCGTAAATTCCGACCAACGAAGGCCCGCGTCCCGTGGCCGTGGATTTGTGGCAGGTCTCGCAGCCGAGTTGCTGGAACTGGCGCTCGCCCGCCTCGACCATGGATTCGCCGCTGGACGCTCCCATCAGCCAGTCGTGGTAATCCGCTGGCTCTAAGACGATCACTTTGCCGATCATACCCGAGTGCTGGGTGCCGCAATACTCGGCGCAGAACAAGTGGAACTCGCCCGTCTGCGTGGCCTCGAACCACAGCGTTGTGTAACGCCCGGGCAACACGTCGTTTTTGACGCGAAAGGCCGGAATGAAAAAGTCGTGGATTACGTCCTCTGAGGTCATGGTCAGGCGGACGGGCTGGCCCTTGGGTACGTGCAGGGTATTGATTTCTCGCTTGCCCGATTCGTGCTGGATTTTCCACATCCACTGCTTGCCGACCGCGTAGATTTCCAAAGGGTCGGACGGCGACCGCTGGAGCCGGAAGAAGACATCGGCCCCGAGCAAAAAGACAAAAAGTGCCAAAAAGAGTGGGATGATGGTCCAAGATAATTCGAGGACGAGATTGCCGTGAGTCTGCTCGGGCTGTTCGTCTTCAGAGCGGCGGCGGTACTTGATGGCGAAGATGATTACCATGCCGAAGACGAGCAGGCAGAAAATCACAGTCAAGACGAGCAAGAATGCGTACAGGGCATCTACTTGCCAGGCGATGGTGGAGGCTTGGGCGGGAAAAAGTGGAAAGTCGGACATGCGGTTCAAGGCTCCGAACTAGTTGAGCTGAGGCTGGTGCAGGTTGTTGCGGCGCTCCCGCTTGATCATAGCGACGATAAAGACGACGAGAGCGAGCACGGTAATCAGCCCCCCGATGCGCAGGGAATTGCGGATGTAGAGACCGTATTTGCCGGTCATTGGGTCGTAGCTATAGCAGAGCAGAAGAAGCTGATCGACCGGATTGCCGATGGCACCGTCGGCTGCTTCGACGAGGCCCCAGCGCAAGTCGCGCGGGGGGTAGTCGATGCCGTATAAATAGCGCGCTAGTTTGCCTTCCGGCGTCAGCACCATCAAGCCGCTGGCGTGGATGTACTGGTCGGTGTCTTCGTCGTATTCGTAGCGAAAGCCGACCGCTGCAGCTAGTTGCTTGATCTGGTCTTGCTCGCCGGTGAGAAAATGCCATCCTGTAGAACTGTCGCGGCCGCGGTAGTTTTTGCTGTACTCGGCTTTTTTGGCCGCGGCCAACTCCGGAGTTTCCCCGGGATCGACGCTGATGGTCAAGACGTCGAAATCCGTGCCAATGCCAAAACTTAGCACGTTCATTGCCCGCAAGAGGCTATTCAGCACTTGGGTGCAGAGCATGGGGCACTCGTAGTACACCAAGGTGAGTACGATGGGCTTTTTGCCGAAGTATTGGCGCAGCGCGGTGCGCTTGCCATTGGAGTCGGTGAATTCGAGATCCAAGGGGATCTGGTCTCCCAATTTCTGGTCGATGCCGATGCTCTTTTGCAACTGCTGGGTATAGCTCTGCGCCCCAGTCTGGCCGGCTAGCAAAAGCGGCAGAGTCAATGCCGAAAAGATCGCGCTGCGAGCGAATGTCGTTATAGGTCTGCTCATGGTGTCGCTGGCGGCGCGATGAGCGGCATTTTGCCCTCGCTCACCAGATCAATTGCTCGCTCGATGGGAATGTGCACTACCCTCACTTGTTCGTCGATCCAGCCATAGGAGTTGAGGGTTGCGGCTTCGTTTTGGGCCAATTCGAACTTTTGCTTTGGCGGGTCCACCTGTAGCCTCGGCGCGTCGCTGGCAACGCGGTTTTCGACGAGTGGCGGAACTGGATTGTCAAAAAGTGGCTGATAATAGTCGAAAACCCTGAATAAGACGATCATGCCGATAAAGGAAGCGATGACTAACGCGGTGAGAAAAAGGCCGGTCTGTGCCAGCGGCGTTACCCGCGCATCCGTCGTCTCGTAGCCGGCGTTGTTTTGGTCGTGTGCTTGTTCAGCCATGATTGCTTTCGCCACTGTAGAGGTCTGCAAAGCGGGGATCGTTTTGCGCGATTAAGGCGCGCTTTTTTAGTTGCGCGAAGAAAAGCGCAAGGACGATGCCGCCGATGCCTATTGGAATGGCTAGGTCGAGCCAGTGTAGGGTGATCCCAGTGCTGTGGAAGCTCGGCCCCTTTTCAGCGTGGACCTTGGTGAAGGTCGGTGCCGTGATCCAGTACAAATCGACCAAGCGCATGAACACCAAGCCGGCGGCAATGGTGGCGAGCAGCTTGGTTTTGGATTTCATGGTGCTGGATATGAGAAATAGAAAGGGGACGGCAAAGTGAAACACCAACAGCCCGTAGCCGACGTATTGCCAGCCGCCCTCTAAGCGGGTTATGTACCAGGTGATTTCCTCGGGCAAATTAGCCGACCAGATGATGAGCAACTGGGAGAACGAGGTATAGGCCCAGAGCATGACGCAGGCTAGCATAAAAGTGCCTAAGTCGCGCAGGTGTTGCTCGGTAATCATGCCCTGTAGTGGTTCGCGTCGCGAGAGGGGGACGGCGATGAGGTACATGAACCCCCAGGTCATTAGCGCCATGCCTATGATGTAGATGATGCCGAAGATCGTCGAGAACCAATGCGGCTCAAGCGACATTAGCCAATCAATAGAAGCTAACGTCGCGGTGAGAAAGAAGATGACGATGCCCGGACCGCTCAGGATCTGCATGCGATGGGTCGGATGCGTCTCTGTCGTCTGGTCCTGCTGCAGCGACCAGCGGTTGAGCAAGAAGGCGAACAGTCCCCAGATGGCGAAGTAGAGCACGGTGCGCGCGATAAACCACGGCTCGTTGAGAAAAGGGGCCTTTTGCTGGAGGATGTTGTCTTTTTGCACGACGTTCTGGTGCGTCCACTCGTAGAGGTCGTGCAGGCCGAAGAAGAGGATCGGCAGCGACAGCACAAACAGCAACGGCAGGGTGCGGGTCCCGGCTTCGAGCAGCCGCCGGATCGAAAATCCCCAAGTGCCACCGCCGACGTGGTGGATCATGAGAATGCCCAAGCTGCCCAAGGGCAGGCCGATCCAGAAGGTAAAGGCCAGCAAATAAGAGCGGAAGAACTGCTCCTCGGCCGTAAAGTAGCCGACCACAGTGGCGGCCAAGCCGACCAAGCCCACGACTAGCGCGTAGCGCTGGAGGTTGTCTAAATAGGTATGCAGGGCAGTGGACTGTTGGGTAATCGACTCGTTCATTGAAGTTGCCTTTGGTCCTCGGCCGGCAATTGGTCGAATTCGAGGTTCTGGCTTAGCTGTAACACCTTGACATAGGCGACGATGGCCCAGCGGTCGGCCACGGGAATGCGGGAGGCGTAGCTATACATGACGCCAAATCCATTGGTAATGACATCGTAAAAGTGGCCAACCGGCATCTCGCGCAGCCGCTGTTGATGAAAAGTTGGTGGCTGTTTGAGCCCGCGCTGGACGATCATGCCGTTGCCCGCGCCGGTCCTGCCGTGGCAGGGGGCACAGAAAATGTTGTAGCGCTCTTGACCGCGCTCTAGCAACTGGCGGTCAACGGCCACCGGCAAGGTCTCCGCGAGTTGACCTTGTATTTTGCCGTGATAGAAGTGCTCGTCGAGCATCAATTGGCCCCGCGCCACGGTACCGTCAACCTGCGAGCGGAAAGACATGCCGTCGGCAAAGAACACCGAGGCTTCTAGCGGCTCGTATTTTTCTTGGTCGTACATGGCCTGCCGCAGCTCGCAACCGGCGGTGCCAATCAGCAATAGTGCCGCTCCCAACAGGGCAGCGAGCCGTCGCTTGGCGATGGTCATTTCACTTTTCAACTTCGACAACCTCATGCGGATTCAGGCCGCGCAAGAATTCCTCGGTTTTTTCGCGGTCGAACTGAGGATCTTCGGCCTCGATGCTGAGAAAGAAGCGATCTTGGCTGGCGCGGGCGAAACTGGGCGCGTTGAAGACGGGGTGATAAGGCTGGGGCAAACCGTTGGCGATGAACATGCCAAAGGCCGAACTGAGCGCGGCAAAGAGAATGGTCAGTTCAAAGGTCACCGGGATGAACATTGGCCCGCTGTGCAAGGGCTTGCCGGCGATATTGAGCGGATAGTCGATGGCCGAGACCCAATAGCACAGGGAGTAGCCCGTGATGGCACCAAGTAGGCCAAAGGCGAAAACCAGCCAAGGCAACCTAGTGCGTGGAAAGCCGATGGCCTCGCCCAAGCCGTGGACGGGCATGGGCGAATAGGCGTCGATCTTGCGATAGCCAGCGGCAAAGGTCGCCTTGGCCGCAGCCAGCAAGTCGTCGGGAGATTCAAATTCGGCCAACAGGCCGTAGTGCGTTGATTCTTCGTGCTGCTGCATAAGTTCAATGGCTCACTTGTGGTCTCCGGAGACCAGCAGATTGCGGATCTCGTGGATGGAAATCATCGGTAGGCCGCGGACGAACAAGAAAAATAGGACAATGAACAGGCCGATGGTACCCGCGTAGATGGCGATGTCCCAAATCGTCGGATGAAACATGTCCCAAGAAGAGGGCATAAAATCTCGGTGTAGGCTCGTGACGACGATGACAAAGCGCTCCAGCCACATGCCGACGTTGATGAACTGGGAAATGAAAAACAGCCAGAACATGCTCGTGCGGAAGTGTCTAAACCACAGAAGCTGCGGCACGACTATGTTGCAGAGGATCAAGGCCCAGTAGTAGGGGCCGTACGGGCCGAGCATGCGGTTTTGCATCATGAAGCCTTCATAGACACTGGCGCTGTACCAGGCGATGAGTTGCTCCATGAAATAGCCATATCCCACAATTAGCCCGGAAGCCAACATGACTTTGGCCATGTTGTTTAGATGGCGCTCGGTTATGAAGTCGTCCAAGCCGTAGATGAGGCGCATGGGGATCATCAAGGTCAGCACCATGGCGAAGCCCGCATAGATTGCTCCGGCGACGAAATAAGGGGGAAATATGGTCGTGTGCCATCCGGGTATGAGCCCTACGGCGAAGTCGAGACTGACGACGCTGTGGACAGAAAGTACGAGGGGCGTGGAGAGGCCGGCCAGCAGGAGGGACGCCATTTCGTAGCGCTCCCAGTGAATGGCCGAGCCGCGCCAACCGAGTGCCAGCACGCCGTAGATGACTTGGGCGATGCGATTTTTGGCGCGGTCGCGCAGGCTCGCTAAGTCTGGAACCAAACCGACAAACCAAAAGACCAGCGACACCGTCAAATAGGTCGAGACCGCGAAGACATCCCAGATCAGCGGGCTGCGGAACTGCGGCCAGATGTCCATGGAGTTGGGATAGGGCAATAGCCAGTAGCAGGCCAGCCAAGGTCGCCCCGTGTGGAAGAGCGGAAACTGCGCGGCGCAGAGCACGGCGAAGATGGTCATAGCCTCTGCGGCGCGGTTGATCGAGGTGCGCCACCGCTGCCGGAAAAGCAGTAAAATCGCCGAGATCAGGGTGCCGGCGTGGCCGATACCGATCCACCAGACAAAATTGATGATGGCCCAACCCCAGCCTATGGGGTTATTGATGCCCCAGATGCCCACGCCTTCAAAAAGCAGGTAGGGAACGCCTATCATGAACCCGTGCAACAGCAAGAAGCCCAAAGCAAAACAGAGGAACCACGCCAAGGGGGTATTTTTGGTCAGGACGATCCCACTGATCTTGTCGGTGATCGAAGTGTACGAGGTCTGGCTCGGGCCGAGTTCCGATACTGGGGGGCGATAAGGCGTTTTCGCAGCTTCGGACATGCTAAGCCTCGGCAATCTTAGGATTCGGGTTTTTGATACTTGCTAAATACGTAGTGCGGGGTCGCGTATTTAACTCGGTGAGAATGCCGTAGTTGAGCGGCGATGCCTTGAGGGCGGTGACCCGGCTATTGGGATCGTTGATGTCGCCGAAGACGATGGCCTCAGTCGGGCAGGCCTGTTCGCAGGCGGTGACAATTTCACCATCGCCTATGGTGCGACTGGCCTTTTTGGCCTCAATCCGCGCTTGATTGATGCGCTGGACGCAGTACGTGCATTTTTCCATTACGCCGCGGGAGCGCGTGGTGACATCTGGGTTGCGCTGTAGTTTTAAGCTCTCGGTATCGCGGTCGGCGTATTGGAGGAAATTGAAGCGCCGGACCTTGTAGGGACAGTTGTTGGCGCAGTAGCGGGTGCCGACGCAGCGGTTGTAGGTCATGTCGTTGAGACCTTCGTCGCTGTGCGTCGTCGCTGCGACTGGACAGACCAACTCGCAAGGAGCGTTTTCGCACTGCATGCAAGGCACGGGCTGGTGCACGATCTGGGGGTTGTCGGGCGAGCCTTGGTAGTAGCGATCGACGCGAATCCAAGGCATTTCGCGACCGTTGAGGACTTCGTCTTTGCCGACGATGGGGATGTTGTTTTCGGCTTGGCAGGCCATTGAACAAGCATTGCAGCCGATGCAGGAGCTTAGATCGATAACCATACCCCAGGCGTAGCCAGTGTACTGGTGGTCCGTGCGGTTGTGCAGCGTCAGGTCATCGGGTGGATCGTGGGCTCCCTCGTGGGCAAAATGCGGATGCGCTTGGTAGTAATCCAGCGAGGCTTGGCGCACGAAATTGCGGCCCATCATGCTGTGATGATCTTGGGTGCAGGCGAGGCGATAGTTGTCGTACGAGCTGCTGACCTGTAGGCCGCCGCCGCTCCACAAGGCCGCCGTTGACCGCAGGGCATAGGCATTGAAGCCCGTGTCTCGCCCGACGCGCCCACTGCGCTGCTGTCCGTAGCCCAAGTGCAAGGTGATGACGCCATCGGCTTGGCCGGGCACGATCCAAATCGCTGCATTGATTGTGCGCCCGTCAAAGCGCAGCTCGGCGAGGAATTCGCTCTTGAGCCGCAGGCGCTCGGCCGTGGCTGGGCTGACGAGGGCGGCGTTGTCCCAAGTGAGCTTCGTAATGGGCTTCGGAGTTTCCTGTAGCCAAGCGTTGTTGGCAAAGCGACCGTCCCACACCATGGGATCGGGCCGAAAGTGAATTTCGAGATCTTCTTCCTCGGGAAGGCTCCCAGTCGTTGCCGGCAACTGCAAAGTGTCTAGCTCCACAGATTGGGCTTCGGGGCGCGTGCCCTTGACGAAGCCATCGTGCAATGCGCGACGCCAAGCAATCGCATCCAGCCCTTGGCCCTCCCAGTACTGACGCACGATGTCGAGATCGGGGACTCCGGGCTGGCCGGTGAGCACCGCCAAGAGGTCGTGCGCTGATTTGCTCTTGTAGAGTGGGCGAATCAGTGGCTGGACGATCGCGGCGAGGCCGTCGTGGGCGCGGGTGTCGCTCCAAGCTTCGAGGAAATGCGATTCCGGAATGTGCCAGTGGCAGAGTTCGGATGTTTCGTTGTCGTATAAGCCGAGATGGACTCGGTAACCGACCTTGTCGAGCGCTGCGGCAAAGTCGAGATCCACGGGTGCGTCATACACAGGATTGCCGCTGAGAATGAACAGGGACTCGACTCGACCGGCGTTCATGTCGGCGACTAAAGCGGCTAGCGACTCGTGCTGGTCAACCGACTCGACTTCGAGGGGTTCGGTGTAGTGTACGGTTGTGCCCGCATTGCCTAGGGCGTGGTTGATCGCGTGGGCCAACGCGTGTACGGCTGGGGCTTGCTGGTCACCAGCGAGTACGAGGCTTTGGCCAGGGTGGGACTTTAGGTCGTCGACTAGGGCTGCAATCCAGGCGTCATGAGCGGAGAAGTCGGCGGGAACGCTCGGCCCCTTCCAATCGATGCCAAGTCCTTGGGCCACCTTTAAGGCCAAGGCTTCGATGTGCGCCGTGCCTAGGGCCAAGCGATGATCGGCGATGCTACCGGTGGCAGTTGGACTGCTTTCGACTGCATAGAGCCGATTGCTGGCCTTGGAACCGTTGCGAACCCTGCGACCGGCCGCGAAATCCCGAGCGTGGCGGACATTGCCAGCACCGCTGTAGGTAAAATCCGCGTCCAGAGATAGGATGGCCTTGGCTTTGGCTACGTCGTAAAACGCATGGACCGGCTCGCCAAACGCCATTTGAGCCCCGGCACGGGCGTTGTCGCGATTGACCGGTTCGTACTGGTGCCACTGGGCTTGGGGAAATTTATCCCGCAGGGCCTGCAACTGGTGCCCGAGAGTCGGAGAAGTCACCGTCTGGGTTAGGATGCGCAGGCCGGCACCACTAGTGGATTCGTGCAAGCTCAGCCGCTGCGTCAGATCAGCTAGGAAGATGCTCCAAGCACTGATACGACCGGCGTTTTTGACCGTTTGCGACCGGTCAGGGTCGTAGAGGTCGAGAATCGAAGCCTGTACGAGCGCATTCGAGCCGCGGCTGCCGGAGGGATGCTCGGGGTTGCCCTCAATTTTGGTCGGTCGCCCCATGTGGCTCTCGACTAGGATGCCCATGCCAATACCGCCGAGCGAGGTGGCGGAGGCAAAGTACTGAGGCTTACCGGGGATGACGTTTTCGGGAGCTCGGACCTGGGGGACTATTTTTTCGCTGGGCTGAATCGTGCAGCTTGAAAGCCCGCCTAGTGCCAGCGATGCGCTCATGAGCTTGAGGAAATTCCGCCGACTTACCGGATCCTTCAACTCGGCAGCCTGCTCGGGGAACTCGCGCTGGACCATGGCGGCGAATTCTTCGGTCTGGGCCAATTGGTCCAAGCTGCGCCAGTACTCTTGGCCCTGAGCAGCTTCGAGGTGGGCGCGGATGGCCGAGAGATCGATGTTTTTTCTGGTTTCCATGTTAGCGGTGGCAGATAGAGCAGTTGGTGAGTTGGCTGGTCTGCACGCCGTATTCGGCGACGAGTTGCGCACCCAAGCTTTCTTGGTCGGCTGGGTACTGGTAGTTCATATTAAAGACTTGGTCGCGCGGGCGGATGTACTGGGCGGGATCGCGGTGGCAATCGAGGCACCACTCCATATTCAGCGATTCGGCTTTCCACATCAGGGGCATTTGATCGACTTGGCCGTGGCACGACTGGCAGCCAATGCCTTGGTTGACGTGGATGCTGTGGTTGAAATAGGCGAAGTCGGGCAAGTCGTGGACGCGATTCCACTCGATGGGCACGTTGTCGCGGAAGCTGACGCGCACGGGTTCGAGGATGGGTGCTTCGGTCCAGATCTGCGAGTGGCAGGTCATGCAGGTCTCGGTCGGGGGAATGCCGGCAAAAGCACTCTCCTCGACAGTGGTGTGACAATAGCGGCAGTCGATGCCCATGCCGGTGACGTGGTGTTTGTGGCTAAAGGGAACGGGCTGGTCGATGGGCACGTTGACTTGGTTGACGAAGTAAATGCGATTGATGTTGAGGACGATAGCGAGGATACTGCCAACTAGGACGAGGCCAACGAGGATGCTGGCTTTGGAAGCCCAGTTAGCGCTGCGCGGAAATACTTGAGCCATGTTTTATATAGTTTAGCTGAGGTTGTAGAAAGCTGACCTTACCTCTTCAGGCCAAAACAGTCTTGTAAATTAGGCCAGTTTAATTTGGTGTCAATACATAGAATAAAAAACCTAGGCATTTGACTTTGGGTCTCTCGCAGTATAATATGAATAGCGTCCCTCCTATAGCCCCCGTAGCTCAGCAGGATAGAGCAACAGATTCCTAATCTGTGGGTCGGCGGTTCGAATCCGCCCGGGGGTAGTTCTTTTCTTTATAACTGGTTGCCTCCCAAGAAATTATGGCATTGCAGTACGTTCCCACCTAACAGCGAATCATATAACTCAGGTCAATAGGTTTTGCATTGAGATGACAAGGAGCGAAGAGACATTACAGATTGCCGGTCAAGTCGAAGCCATGCTGACTGCTTTGGACCGGTTCTCCTCCTTCAGCCAGCTACTTGAGCCCGCTGAGATTGAGCAGTTGCGTTCCTTGCTGCGCTGTGCTCAGGCGTGTGCCGATAGGCTGGTGGCGGGTAAAGAGGCTCAGCGCACGGCGGACGAATTGGTTGTCCAACATCAGCGTTGCTCCGATGTGCTCCTAGCGGCAGCACTCAACGGCGATTGGGCTGGTGGCGCGCCGGATTTACAAGGGCTGTTGCTCAACCGACTCTTCGACGGCCGACACTCGTTTTTGCGCGCTTGCGAAGAGCAAGCTCCAGCCGATGTTCCCGCTGCACTGCACCAGGTTGCACGGCGAGATTTGCAAAGTGCCGCGACCTTGGCTCGTCCCCCTTGGGGAGTATGGTTGCGGCTGATCGGCGGCGATGTAGAACCATTGGCTCCCATGACCGGGGATGGGGTGGAACCCGCAGCCGTTGGTCAACTGAAAGAGCGTTTTGCTCGCAGCGAGGATTGGGCCGAGTTGGCTGAGGCGCTCGGGTGCTTGATACGCGAGTACGGGCGGGGTGCGCTGCGCCGATTCCCGGCCTTTCGCGTAGTCGATAGGGAGGACAAGCCCAGCTTGGAACCCATTCGCCACTTTGCGGAATTTCCCCTCGGCTGGCTGGAGGGCAACGAAGCGAGAATCCAAGTCCTTGAGGGAAATACGCGCTATTTCCTCGCCGGTTATCGGGCGCACAACGCGCTGATCTGGGGACCGCGGGGCGGCGGCAAATCGACGCTGATACGGGCTTTGGTGGGAAAGTTCTTTGATCGCGGCCTGCGCGCCATCGAGATCTCCCCGTCTTGCTATCATCTGTTGCCTGATCTTTTTACCCTCGTCCGAGGGCGTCGCCAGCGTTTTGTGGGTGTGCTAGACAATGTGTCCTTGGGCCGAGGTGACGACAGTCTGCATCTGCTCTCGCGGACGCTCGATGGAGGCCTCGAGGCGTGCCCGGACAACTTGGTCTTCTATGCGACCTCCAACTACAAGGATTTAGTCGACCGAGAGGGCGAGCGCCCGCAAGGGTTGGGCCAAATGCAGCTAGACGACGAGCGTCCCAACCGAGTTAACCAAGGCATTCAGGCCGAATTCTACGACCCCCAACAACTGCAACGCCTCGATCAGGAGCGGGCGCTAGACGACCGTTTTGCCCTCAAGGTCTTCCTCGACCTGCCTAGCAGGCAGCAATATCGCTCCATGGTCCTGTCCTATGCACGTCGAGCGGGGATCGACCTGTCGGAAGAAGACTTACTGGCCGCTTTCGAAGTTTGGCGGATGCGGCACAACCACGATTTAGTAGGAGGCCGGACGGCGCGGGACTTCATCGACGCCTATTTGCCGCAGTACTTGCGCGACAAGGGCAAGTCAAATCAATCTTCGAGTAGCTCGATTTCGTAACCGTCGGGATCGTCGATAAAGGCCATCTTGCGGCCGGTGGGGAAGGTCGTACGCCAATCGCTAGGCCATATTTCGATCCCGTTGTTTTCCAAAGTGTCGCAAAAGCCGATCAAGTCGGGGACCGCGATCGCGAGGTGCATGAGATCTTCGGGGACGGCGAGTTGGTAATCGGCGGAATAGGTCAGTTCTAAGGTGTGTTCATTGCCAGGTAGCTCGAGATGGGCGATTTGGTTGCCAGCGGGCGATTTATCGGAGCGGCTCCGGACTTCGAAGCCAAGGTGGGTGCAATACCACTCAATAGAGTGGTCTAGATCGCTGACGCGGATACGGGTGTGCAGGAGGCGAGCCATAGGGACATCCTTTCGCGGGTTGTATTTATAAAGAGGCTGCTGCGTGTGCAGGCAGTCCCTTGCGCGGGTTAGAACGAGGCGTGTAGATTAAATCAGTTAGGGAGTAAGAAGCGAAAAGTGGTGCCGAAGAGAGGACTCGAACCTCCACGGGGTTGCCCCCACATGGTCCTGAACCATGCGCGTCTACCAATTTCGCCACTTCGGCAACTGAAAAATAAAAGCTAAATGCAGGGTTTGCAGCCGTCAAGCCCGTTCCCTTTCGCGAAAATAGACTGGTTATGGCCAAAATGGAAAGCGGTGCCAAGCGAGAGTTAATCGCCGTGCAAAATCGCAAAGCCCGGCACGACTATGAGATAATGGGCCGCTATGAAACCGGCATTGTCTTGCGCGGCACAGAGGTCAAGTCGCTGCGCGCCGGACGAGCCAATCTCAAGGACAGCTTCGCGTTAGTTGAACGCGGCGAAATTTTCCTGCACAATGTCCACATTGCCCAATACGAGCGAGGTAACAGCTTCAACCACGATCCGGAGCGCGTGCGAAAATTGCTCTTGCACCGCAGCGAAATCCGCAGGCTGACGGGGAGGACGCAACAGCAGGGCCTTACCTTGGTGCCACTAAAGATCTATTTCAAGGGCGGCAGAGCGAAGGTGGAGTTGGCACTGGTCCGCGGCAAGAGGCAGTTCGACAAGCGCCAGACTTTGGCTCAGCGCCAGGCCGACCGCGATGTCGATCGGGCCCTTAAGGAGCGGCACAGGTGAGTTTGCCCGCGACCAACCAGAAAGTGCCGCGCTGTTCTAAGTGTGGTGGTGGAGGCTTGTATTACGACCCGATAGTCGAAGTGGGCCGCTATGGTACACTTCGGCTTTGCGAGTGCGTCGAGTGCCGCTGTGAGGGGAGGGTACCCTACCAGTACTGGGACGACGATTCGCGCAACCAGTGGTGTCCCTGCCGTCCTTATCGCCGCAAAATGACGGAAACCAACCGCCTATTTCGCCAAGCCGATATCCCCGAGCGCTACAAGTGGAAGTTCGTCGACGACTTCCGAATGGCGGCGCCAGACGGGACGCCTATTGATCTAGCGACCACGGTCTATCTCCGCATTCACCAAGACCTGATCGAAGCAGCGGAGGAGCCTAAGCGCGGCTATCTCCTCCACGGAAATCCCGGCACAGGCAAGACCTTGATGGGATGCATCGCGCTTAATGAACTCATGTTGCGCTGGGCCAAGCCAGGCCGCTTTCTCAGTCTGTCGCGCACGTACTTTCAGAAGTTGCGCGACACCTATTCAGCCGACAGCGAGCGCTATGGCCACACTTGGTCAATTCTCGAAGAGTTGTGCACTATGCCCTACCTTGTTCTAGATGACTTCGGCATCCAGCGGGGGACCGAGTGGGAAATAGAAATGCTCTACGATCTTGTAGATGCCCGCTACGGCGACCAGCGGTTCACGGTCGTTACCACCAACCAGCCCCTTGACGAACTCAAAGATCTCGCCAAGGGCCGCATCTACTCGCGCTTAGTAGAGATGTGTCAACCCATCCCCATGGACGGCCCTGATTATCGGATGCACCTCAATGAGTGAGATAAGCTGGGAACGCAGCGATGGACGCCTGCCCAATCAATTGCGACCGGTGCAGATCTCACCGAGGTACCTGAAAACGGCGGCTGGATCGGCTCTGATCGAAATGGGCGATACAAAGGTGCTCTGCACGGTCTCGCCCGTCGATGGAGTGCCGCCCTTTCTGGTGGGGACCGGCAAGGGCTGGCTGACCGCCGAGTACAGCATGCTGCCGGGTTCCTCTGCGCGCCGAATAGCCCGCGAATCCAATAGCCGGGCGCGGGAAATTCAGCGTCTGATCGGTCGCTCGCTGCGATCTGTAGTGCATTTGGAGCAAATAGGCGAGCAGACACTGTATGTCGATTGCGATGTCATACAGGCAGATGGTGGAACGCGCACAGCCTCAATAACAGGGGCTTATGTGGCTTTAGTAGAGGCGTTGCAGACGCTGCAAGGGGATGTACTCGTAGATCAGATTGCCGCCGTTAGCGTGGGGATAGTAGAGGATCAGCCTCTATTGGATCTGTGCTATGAGGAAGATAGCTGCGCCGAAACTGATATGAACGTCGTTATGACCGGCTCGGGGGGGATCGTCGAAGTCCAAGGCACGGCTGAGGGGCGTCCCTTTACTCGTGCTCAAGCCGTCGAACTGATCGACTTGGCGGCTATAGGTATAGAGCGTCTACTCGCCGTGCAACAGTCTGTTTTAAGCGCACTTACGGGAGCTTAGGGGTTGGGAGAAATTGCTTGACAGGTTTTGTGACCCCGGCTAAGTTATAACACATCTTTAGTTTAATGCACGTGTAGCTTTCCTTTTCCTCCCCACTCTATAACGAAGAGGATGGTTTCATGGTGGGAATGACTAAAGCTCCATTTTGGGATATGGAAGATTGCCTCGGGAGTTATCTGGCTGAAATTGCCCATTCCAAGCCTCTTTCCCCGGCCGACGAGGTCAATCTGGCGCGGAAGATCAAACAAGGGGATGAGCACGCCCGCAATAGATTAGTCGAAGCGAATCTGCGCTTTGTGGTCAGCGTGGCAAAGGAATACCAAAATCGCGGCGTTCCCCTCGCCGATTTGGTCAGTGCAGGCAACATGGGTTTGATTACGGCCGCTGAGCGCTTTGATGAAGACAAGGGGTTCAAATTTATTTCTTATGCGGTTTGGTGGATTCGCCAGGCCATCCTACAGACGCTGGCCGAGCAGTCGCGCACGGTCCGCCTGCCGCTAAATAAAATCGGCTTGCTCTACAAGATATCCAAGGCGTCCCGCGCCTTGCAGCAAGAGCGCACCGACGATCCCCACCCAGAAGCCATTGCCGAGCAGCTCGACGTCCCGGTTGAAGAGGTCAAAGAGACCTTACTGTGTGGTCGCTCAATGCGGTCGCTAGACGCGTCCTTTCTCGGTGAAGAGGACCACAGTCTACTTGATGTGCTGCCAGATGAGCGCCAAGAATCTCCTGAAAATCAAGTGATGCGCGGCTGTCTGCGCGGGCAGATCGACTCGGCCCTAAGCCGGCTCATCGGGCGCGAGGCTGAAATTCTCCGTCTCTACTTTGGGTTGAATGGAGAAGAGCCTATGACCTTGGACCAGATCGGCATGCGCTTTGGGCTTACGCGCGAGCGAGTCCGGCAAATTAAGGAGAAAGCGCTGCACCGCTTGCGGCACCCCAGCCGTTGCGATCATCTGCGCACCTACAGCCGCGCTTGAATACGCCCCCCAACAGGCTCCCCTGCTCCCCAATAGTCGCAGGAGTATGCCATGCCAGAAGATGCAGTTGAGGAGGATCTGCTGAATTCCATCGACGAAGTTGACAATCAGATCAAAGATTTTCGCCAGCGGGTGCGGGCCGTTTTGGACGCTGCCCAGGCCGAGGGAACGCGGCGCAACGAAAAGGAAGGAAGCGCGAGAAGATAAGCGGCGCGTGGATTTACCAAAGAGGGGATGGCTTGGCTGTCCCCTCTTTTAATTTGTTTGCAACCAAATGGAGAGGACCGAAATGGACAAATGGGCAACAGGCATATTTACCTCGATTGACGAGGGTTTAGGGGCCGGATTGGATTCGGTGAAGGAGCTAGGGGTCTCCACTGTGCATCTGCACGCGCCAGGCCGCGATTTTCGCACGGCAGAGAAAACTGCGGAAATCAAGGACCAGTTCGCCGCGGCCGAGATTGAAATCAGCGTGGTTTTTGCTGGTTTTCCCGACGACGATTACACCACGCCGGAAATCGCCCAGCAAACGGTCGGGCTCGTGCCTTTAGACCGCCGAGAGCGCCGACTCGAAGAGACCTTGGCCATCGCAGACTTTGCTGCCGCACTAGGCGTGGATGCCGTTGGCATGCACTTGGGCTTTATGCCGGAGGATTCGGATTCGGATTTTGCTGCGGTCGTCGAAGTTGCGCGCACGGTGTGCGATCACTGCCGGGGGCACGGGCAGTATTTTCACTTGGAAACCGGTCAAGAGACCGCCGACGAACTTCTCACCTTTATCGAGGCCGTCGACCGCGAGAATCTCGCAGTCAATTTCGATCCGGCCAATATGATCCTCTACCAAGCCGGTCCACCTATAGAGGCATTGGATCGGGTAGGGAGGTTTGTTCGCAGCGTCCACTGCAAAGACGCCGTGATCGAGCGCCGCCCGGGCCAGCCGTGGTACGAGGATGCGCCGCTTGGCCAAGGCGACGTCAACATCAGGGCCTTCCTCTTGAAGTTGCGCGATTTGGGGTACGAGGGGCCGCTGACCATTGAGCGCGAGTACGCCCCGGACCAAGTCGGGGATATCCGCGCGGCCTTACAGCTTCTGACCGATCTGCGCCGAGAGATTTTGGGTTGAGCACGTCGCTGCGGAGTTGCTTGGATTTTGCAGTAGATGCGGCTTGGCAAGCGGGCAAGATCACCTTGCGCTACTTCCAGTCGGGTATTCACGCCGAGTGGAAGGAAGACCTATCGCCGGTGACCGTCGCTGACCGCGAAGCTGAGGTCAAGATACGGGACTTATTGGCCTCAGCCTATCCCGACGACGGAATTGTCGGCGAGGAGTTTGGCCAAGTTGGGGGAAGCTCCGGCACGCGTTGGATCATCGATCCCATAGACGGGACCAAATCTTTTGTCCAAGGGGTGCCGCTCTACGGAGTACTCATCGCGCGAGAAGGGCCCGATGGGGTTGACGTAGGCTGTTGCTATATGCCGGCCCTTGACGAGATGGTGTGGGCCGCTAGGGGTGAAGGCTGTTGGTGGAATGGTAGGCGGGCGGCGGTATCCGCTGTAACCGATTTAAGCCAAGCCTGTATCTGCTATACATCGTGGCCGAGCTTTGCCGAACAGAGCCGCGAACAGGAGTGGCAGCAGTTGGTTGACAGCACTCGGCTGCGCCGGGGATGGGGCGATTGTTACGGCCACATACTCGTGGCCACCGGCCGGGCCGAGGCCAGCTTTGACCCCATTATGAATCCGTGGGATTGCGGGCCATTGCTGCCGATTCTGCAGGAAGCTGGAGGCACCTTTACCGATTGGCAGGGGGTGCCGACGATATACGGCAAAGACGCCTTCTCTTCCAACGGCCATCTCTTTGCATCCATCATGGGGCATCTGGATCAGACGCAGTGATTGGCGCAATCAGGAGCCGAATTGCCTTCTGCCTAGCAGTCGGCCGCGATGCCGTGGTGGCGACGTACCGCCACGATTGCACGACTGCGGCCCCGGCCATGGCCTTTGACTTTATATTTGCTATTTTCCCGGGCATTCTCGTTCTGACGGCTCTATTGGCCTTCCTAGGCATATCGTCTGAGGATTTTATCAAAGTGCTTGAAATCTTGGGCATTGTCATTCCCGTCCCGCTATTGGAGGCCGTCGAAGACAATATCAGCTTCCTCTCGTCGCAAAGTTTGTTTGTCATCGGATTCTTGGGCGTCATCTTGCCGGCATCGGCTAGCATGTCCACCACGATGATGGCGCTCAACCGAGCTTATGGCGTGCAAGAGCATCGGTCCTTCTACAAGCGGCGCATTCTCTCGCTCGCCTTAATCGTGGTCCTGGGAATTTCTTTTGTTTTTTTCTTTACCCTCATCATATTCGGCGAACACGTCGAGAATTGGCTGCGAGACTATTGGACTTCCTCACACTTTTCTCCATTGGTGGCCTTGTTGAGGCGCGCAGTGGTTGTGGTCGGCATGGTCACCACGGCCGCCTGTATTTACTACATCATGCCCGCTGTGCGTCTGCGTTGGTCGGACGTGTTGCCGGGGAGTTTGATGTCTTCTGGACTGGCAGGGGTCATTGCCATTGCCTTGGATTACATAGAGCGGTTCAGCTATTACAACATCATCTATGGCGTACTAGGGACTGCCATCATCCTCTTGCTGTCTGCGTACTTACTGGCTTTTTCATTACTGTTGGGCGGCGAATTGAACGCGGTGCTCTATCGCCGCCGCCATCCATTTGACGCATACCCGACAGATTATTAGGTTGGGGTTTATAGTAGTAATGTCTTTGGGAAATGGAGGAACCAATGCGTAAAAATTCAATCATAATCGCACTCGTCGTCAGCGGGCTTTTGGCCTGTGGGGAAAAAAGAGATGAGTTAACTCCTTATATCCAGACTTTGCAGGGCTTGGAAAGCCATAGCCAACAGCTAATGCGCTATCAGCGCTACCTAACGACCGAGGGCATGACCTCTCAGGCCCACGACGTCGAGCAGGTCATGCAGACCTTGCTCGACGAGTTGGAGAAGGTCGAGCTCGAAGACAAGCGCCTGCGGGCCTTGCACAACGCCAAGAAGCGGGCCTTGAAGGCGGCGATGCGCAAGCTGGTCGAGCCGGACTTCCCGACCTTTGTGCCCAATGCCCAAAAGAGCATTGGGCGCCTTGAAGACGAATTCACCAAGATATATGGCAACCTAGAGATAATGTGGGAGAGGGCCGGCAAGACCGAACCCTTTCCGCTCAAGTGGGAAGCCGTGGAATAGTCGAGTCCGCCGCTCGCTGCAGTGCGTAGAGCTCCCCCGGTAACAGGGGGAGCTTTTTGCATTAAATTTCTGGGCAGAAAGAAGGGATGAACAAGCCATGAT
Source organism: Candidatus Latescibacterota bacterium (assembly GCA_965116455.1). Lineage (GTDB taxonomy): Bacteria > Latescibacterota > UBA2968 > UBA8231 > UBA8231. Next base: position 1,299,156 of record OZ220690.1, read on the forward strand.
GTTCATGTTGTTCAAACTGCTACTGGCGACGGCAGTCGTGTTGCTGTGTTACGCCGTGTACCGGCACCTAAAGGGCGGCCCGCGCGGAGGCGCGTCCAACCGGCGCGGCAGCATCGATCCGAGTCAAGTCGCCGAGGCCGAATACAGCATATTGGACGAAGAAGAGACTGAAAGCGAAAAGCGTGGCTAAGAGAGCCAAAGGGCTGAGTTCCGAAGAGTTGCTGGCCGAAATCGCCAAGGGGGATGTTCGGCCCTTTTATTTGCTACACGGGGATGAGGAATACGAGCGCGAAGCCTTAGCCGCGTCTGTGATAGAAGCCTTGGTATCAGCCCCGACGCGGGATTTCAATCTCGACGTACTGAGGGCCGAGCGCTTGGAGGTGTTGGATTTTTTTCAGATTTATGAGACCTATCCTATGATGGCCGAGACCCGGCTGATTGTGTTGCGCGATGCCGAGGCTCTGACGACCGACCAATGTCGCGGTTTAGAACGCGTATTTGCAGCGTCGGTGGAGACGAGTCGGCTGCTGGTCGTGGGCCAAAAGGTCGATATGCGGCGGAAGTTCTTTCGCGATCTTTCTCGACAGGGCCGCGCGTTAGAGTTTAGGCCGCCTTACGACAACCAAGTTCCGCAGTGGATACAGCGATACTCCAAGCGCCAAGGGGTCCAAATCGAGCCTGAGGCCGTCCAGCTACTCAGCCAGTACGTGGGGGCTAAGCCGCGTGAGTTGGTTAGCGAGATCGAAAAATTGGTCAGTTTTGCTGGGGTAGGGCAGTCGATTACCGTCTCTGCGGTCGAACAAGTCGCCGGCATCACGCGCGGGGCTAGCGTGTTCGATCTCGCCGATGCCCTCGGCAAAGGGCAGGGTAAACTAGCTCAAGAGTTGATGCAAAAGTTTCTCAGCCAGAGAGAAGAGCCGACCCGCGCCGTAGCCATGGTCACCCGCCACTTTCAACTTTTACTCAAGGCTAAGGGGCTAATGAACAAGTCGCTGCCGCGCGACAAAATGGCCGCCGAATTAGGTGTTGCGCCGTTCTTTTTGCCTGGGTATTTGGAGCAGGCCCAGCGCCGCTCCGCCTCTTGGCTGTGGGCAGGATTGAGTGCCTTAAGGGAGGCCGATTGGTGCCTGAAATCGCAGGGACGACGTCAGGAGCACTTGGTTTTGGAACTGCTGGTGGCCAAGTTGTGTAGGGAGCGCTAAGCTTGACAATGGGTAGTGTCAGAGCTATAATTTAAACACAAGGTATTGTGTTTATAACATGTTGAAAAGCATAAACTAACAAGTAAAGGATCTATCGTGAACGAACCTATCGTCTTAAGCGATGACAATTTCAGCGCCGAAGTCCTCAACGCCGATTTGCCTGTACTCGTGGATTTTTGGGCGACGTGGTGTGGGCCGTGCCGAGTGATTGCGCCGATTGTCCAAGAATTGAGCAGTGAATACGAGGGCAGAGCCAAAGTGGGCAAATTAGACGTCGACGAGGCTCAGAAGACAGCGGCCGAATTCGGTATCCGCAGCATCCCCACCTTACTCATTTTTAAAGGGGGCAAAGTCGCCGACCAGATCATTGGTGCCGTCCCCAAAGTGCAAATCACCGAAAAGCTAGAGGCCGCCTTGGCCTAATTGTGCGGACGAGAGGGTTGGGGGTGTTGTCGGTCTGAGCGGGAGTGCTAAAGATGCCGTCTAATCCTCTCTGGAGGCATGTCTTTCGCCGTCTGCAAGAGAGCGTAGGGAGCGGCCGCAAGGAGGAAGAGTCCTCCACCTGTAGGCTCTTGAAGAAAGTGCCCATTTTTCAGGACCTGAGCGGGCGCGAGCTGCACAAGATAGAAGAGATGCTCTACGGGCCGCGGAATTGGCGAGCCGGCGAAACGATTATCAACCAAGGGGATCCCGGGATGGGGATGTACATCGTCGCCTCCGGCCAAGTGCGGATCGCACAGATAGGCGACGATGGGTTTGAGAAACAGCTAGCCACCTTGACACGTGGAGATTTTTTCGGCGCGCAGGCCCTTGTAGATGAATTGCCGCGCTCCGCTTCAGCTTACGCCCTTCAGCCTTGTAGGCTCCTCGTGTTTTGCCGCCCCGACTTACTCGAACTCCTAGAGAACAACACCTCACTCGCCTTGAAGATGGTCGAGGGCTTAGCGCAAATGATCTCGACCGACGTACCCGAACTGATAAAGAAATTCTCGGTGCAGCTACGCACCCCCGAGCGCCTGCTAAAAGGGGCGCGGCGCGCAGGTAATATACAATGAATTGGCAAGTTAAAGTCGCAATCGGCTTGGTGGCCGTAGCGGTCCTCGGGTGGTTTCTATACGAGATTCGCGGAATTCTTACTCCTTTTGTTTTCGCCTTCGTCTTAGCCTATATCCTCTACCCGATCGTCGATTGGATGGAGAGGAGGGGCTTGGGGCGAGTTTGGAGTACTCTTCTCGTTTTCTCAATCGTTTTTGCCGGGTTGGGGATAGGCGCATTCAAGGTCGGAGATAAGCTGACCGGAGAAACGGTTGATCGGGTTTTTACTATTGCCAACACTGGCGACAAACTCCTAATCATCCAAGGAATGGCTTGGGAAGACGACTCGAGGGAACAGCCGTTTGTCCTAAGAGAGGAACACCGTTGGCCGCTAGGGATTGCTCCCAAAGAGGAGTTAGCAATTCATCTGCGCTTTGTGCCTAAAGACCACGCACCGGCTGCAAACGCGCTCTTGATCTCGTACTCGCAGGGAAAGGACGAGTACAGTCAGCGCATTAGCGTCCACGGCAATAGCGGTGGGGTCGCCGGGAGCCAAGCGATCGGCAAATCTGGTTCCGTTGTGTTTTCTCGTGCCGATATTGGCTTTGGCGAGGCCGCCCCCAACGTCTTGGTGGAAATCGGCGATAGGATTCTGACGGAAACCAGCGCTAGGGCCTCAAACATAGAGCCCATACTACAGCCCTATTTGGGGAGCGATTTCCGCCTCGCCGAGTTGATCCGGGAACACGGAGAGCGGCTGATGAAGACCATGTTGGGCGGCACGACGCTGTTTATCGAGGGCGTGATCTCGGGCCTTACTTTTGTGGTGATCGTGCCGTTTGTGGCCTTCTTCTTTCTCAAGGAGGGGCGGCGCTTGACGCGGTGCTTGATTGCACTTGTTCCCAACGCCTATTTTGAATTGTGCTTAAACCTGATACACCAAGCCAATAAACAGATCGGGAATTATATCCGCGGCCAGCTTTTGGCCGTCCTCGTCGTATCGGTGCTCTCGATTAGCGGCTTGTCCATTATTGGCGTCTATTATGCCTTGCCTTTGGGGCTGCTCGCCGGGTTGGCCAACGTAATCCCGTATCTCGGACCATTGATCGGGATCGTCTGCTCTTCGATCGTAGCCTTGGCTACCGGCGGTGGCTTGGCGATGGTGGCCAAAGTGATCGTTATGTTCTTGATCGTTCAACTGATCGACAACGTACTCATTCAACCCACTATGGTGGCCAAAAGCGTCGAGCTGCACCCTTTGGTCGTCCTCTTTGTCGTCATGGTGGGAAGCCAGCTAATGGGCATCGTCGGGATGCTGATCGCCGTACCGATCACGGGCATCGCGAAAGTGAGTGGCCAAACCATCTACAAAGGGATCAGACAATACCGCTTTAGAGTAGGTTGACAAACCTACCTATATTGCTTAACTACATCCCCGATATCCCGAACTTTGGTAAGAGGTATTTAAGGCCCTTAAGGGGTAGGAGGAATAGACTAATTGGGTAGTTCAATACACTTAGAAAGCACTGTGGTGAGCGAATTGGCTCAACGCATAGGGGATGCCCGCAAGCTCTACGGCAACGATAGTCCTTACGTCATAGGTATGATGACGGCTGTCGAGTGGATTGCCCAAGGTGCCGATGGCGGCCAAGGGCTCAAGCAAGATCTACTCGCCCGCGTTCTGGAGAGCGAGGGAAAGAAACAGCCGCCTCGTCCGCTTCCCGGCAGTGCAGAGAGTACCCCCCCGACGCATGATCGCCGTGCCTTGGCGGAAAACACTTGGACTCGCGGCGTAGTCAAGTGGTTTAACAACGATAAGGGATATGGTTTTATTTCTACAGATAGCCATGTCGATGTCTTCGTCCACTGGCGCGATATTTCATCTTGGGACCGGAGTTTGACCCAAGATGACGAAGTTGAGTTCATGGTAACCCGCACCGCCAAGGGATTCCAAGCCATCAATGTGATGAAGGCCGGCCAAGACAAGGCCGAAGAGGAGACGACCTCGGAAACCTCGGACATTCCGGCTACAACCGAGTCCCACGACGAAACCGGGGAGGCCGAGAACGTCGAAGCCGACGGCGAGCCCTCTGAAAGCGAAAGCGAAGGCAGTGTCCCGGATTCCCAAGACGAGGACAGGCCCTAGGGAAGATGGGGAAAAAAACGCCTGATATAGCCTGTTCGTTCTGCGGCAAGGGGGGCGACCAAGTCGAGAAGGTTATCCAGGGCCCTTCGGTGTATATATGCAGTGAGTGCATTGGCTTGTGCAACGAGGTGCTAGAAGAGGACGACAAGCACGAGCCCAATCTCAACGGTCGTCCCCTGCCCAAACCGGCTGAGATCAAGACCCACCTCGACGCACATATTATCGGTCAAGAACGCGCCAAAAAAGCGCTCTCGGTTGCTGTGTACAATCACTACAAGCGAGTGCATTCCGGCGCTGCGGATGTCCAACTCAGCAAGAGTAATATTCTGCTTATCGGCCCCACCGGAGTGGGCAAGACACTTTTGGCGGAGACGCTGGCGCGGATATTACAAGTGCCCTTTGCCATAGTCGATGCTACCGTCCTTACCGAGGCCGGATACGTGGGTGAGGACGTGGAAAATATCCTCGTGCGGCTCCTCCAAGCCGCAGATTACGATGTCAAACAAGCCGAGCGCGGGATCTTGTTTATCGATGAACTGGACAAAGTCGCCCGCAAATCCGGCAACCCCTCCATAACCCGCGACGTTTCAGGCGAAGGCGTCCAGCAGGAACTCCTCAAAATCTTAGAGGGTACGGTGTCGGGGGTGCCACCGAAGGGCGGGCGCAAGCATCCCGAACAGCCCTTGGTGCAAATAAACACCAAAAACATTCTCTTTATTTGCGGAGGAGCTTTCGATGGGCTGGATAAAATTATCAGCCAGCGCATCGGAACTAGGTCCATGGGTTTTGGCAGCCTCCTCGACGACCGCGAGGAATCGGACGAGTCCAATCTGTTGGCGCGAGTCGAACCCGAGGAATTGATTCAGTACGGCCTAATTCCCGAACTGATTGGCCGCTTGCCGGTGGTGGGTATATTGCACCCCTTCAGTGATCAGGCGCTAATGGACATCCTGCTCAAACCGCGAAACGCACTCGTCAAGCAGTACCAAAAGCTGTTTGAGATGGACGGCATTGCCCTGCGGTTTGAAGAAGAAGCTCTGCAGAAGGTCGTCGAATTGACCCAAGAAAAGGAGATGGGCGCGCGCGGTTTGCGCGCGGTCTTAGAGACTATCATGTTTGAAATCATGTTCGATCTCCCGGCCCGAGACGACATTGCCGAATGCGTTATTACCAAAGAATTCATCGAACACAAGGCTCCGCCGACTTTCGTGTACAACAAGAAGCGAGCTTAATTCCCAAACCGGGTTTTGAGCCTTAACTGCGTCCCTTTTCCGCTGGTGAGTACGCGCTATTGGAGAAGGGGCTTTTTTGTGAGAAAAGCGCAATGCAGTCTAGGCATTATCCATCGCGGGTGCAGTGGCGACATCAGCCTGCGGCTTCCGCGGCCACTGCGGTCGGCGAAGTCGCCGTGCGGGGGCGGCTCCTTCATTTCGCCGAAGGGCGGGGGAGAATCACAGACGAGAGTGGGGGGATTGATTTTGTCGTGAAGACGTGGATAGAAGGGATAAAGGCCGGGGACATAGTAGAATTATATGGGATTGTGGTAGAAGGAATTATAGAGGTTACTCAAGCTCGTTTATTAGCTCCTAGTAATACGGAATGGTGCCAGGGGGATTGGGCGCGGTTCCACGCCAACGGGCTGTGGGAGAATATGAGAGTGCGGGCCGCCGTGTTAGACGCTGTACGCGATTTTTTTCGGGATGAGAACTTTCTCTTTGTGGATACGCCGACCTTGGTCCGCGCCTCGGCCCAAGAGGAGCACATACAGCTATTCGCCACAGAGTACCAAGGGGATAAGGAACAAGAGCAGCTTTATCTCGCTCCTTCTCCCGAACTGTACATGAAGCGTTTGCTAGGGGTGGGCTTTGAGCGGATTTACCAGATCAGCCGCTCGTACCGCAATGGGGAGATGGGGCCACAACACAATCCCGAATTTACCCTAATCGAATGGTATCGGGCGTACGCCAGTTACGAAGAAATCATGACCGATGTCGAGAATTTGGTGGCCCATGTGGTGGGAAGCGTCTTAGGACAGTCGAGCGTGGTCCGAGAAAGACGCGAGATCGGCTTGCAGCCGCCGTGGGAGCGGCTCAGTATCCGCGATGCCTTTGCGTGCTGGGCCGCTATCGATTTGGATGCCTGTGTAGACGCGGAATCGCTTTTTCACCGCGCACGTGTCCTAGGCTATGACAGCGCTAAACGGGGGGATAGTTGGGAGGATTTATACCACAAAATTCTGCTGGAGAGAGTCGAGCCAGAATTGGCTAAACTGGGGGCTGTCCACCTTTTCGATTATCCCCGGCAATTGGCCGCATTGGCCAAATTAAAGGGAGGCGATCCAACTGTAGCTGAGAGGACGGAAGCGTACTTGGGGGGAGTGGAGCTAGCAAACGGCTATACGGAATTAAACGATCCAGCCCAACAGCGCGAGCGCTTTGCGCGGGGTGTGCAGGCGGGGGGCGCACCGGCTGACGAGGCGTTTCTCGTAGCTATGGAGCGGGGTATCCCACCGGCTGGTGGTGTGGCCTTGGGGTTGGATCGGTTGGTGATGATTGTTGTCGGCGCGTCTTGTCTAGACGAGGTGATCGCCTTTCCGCTGGGGCATTAATCGGCGAGGGCTGCCAGCTCTTTTTCGGACGTCAGCAGGCCGTCAATTAGGCCGAAGTCGATCGCCTCTTCGGGCGACAGAAAGTAATCGCGTTCGGTGACTAGCTCGATGCGCTCGAGTGGCTGACCGGTATCTTGGACCAAGATCTGGTTGAGCCGGTCGCGCCACTCGACGATTTCGCGGGCATGGATTTCGATGTCAGCCGCTTGGCCGCGGACGCCTCCCCAGGGCTGGTGCAGCATGAGCCGAGAATGAGCAAGGGCGTGGCGCTTGCCCTTGGTCCCGCCGGCGAGGAGAATCGCGCTCATGCTGTACGCTTGGCCGATGCAGAGCGTCGCTACGTCGCAAGGGACGTACTTCATGGTGTCGTAGATGGCCAAGCCGGCTGTGAGGCTGCCGCCGGGGCTGTTGATGTAGAGCGAGATGTCTTTTTTGGGATCTTCCGAGGTTAGAAAGAGCAATTGAGCGATGACGAGGTTGGCTTCGTGGTCGTCGATCGGGGTGCTGATGAAGATGATCCGCTCCTTGAGGAGGCGAGAGAAAATGTCGTAGGCGCGTTCGCCGCGACCGGTCTGTTCGATTACTACGGGTACGATGGCCATGTGCTATCTGTCGTTAGAAGAGAGTCTATTTACCGATTAATGGACTATAGGCGATGTCCAGTATAGTGTCAACGGGCACCGCTCAGGTCGGTTGACCGCGCTGGGTTGGTGCGGTACATTTTACTCTGTTTACAGCACGTTGCTGCCCGCCGAAGGTAAAGTCCCTAATCCATTGCAAGGCATAGTGCTACGATTTTTTGAATTCTATTGTTTAGCCCCAGTTGGCCCTAGGTGCGCGTGCTCGTAGGCATTACCGGTGGCATGGGTGCAGGAAAGTCCGCACTGGCGGAGATGCTCGCCGAATTTGGTGCACTGCGGGTCGATGCCGACGAAGTGGCCCGCGAGGTAGCGGCAATCCCAGCGGTGATCGAGAATCTGCAAGCGGCGTTTGGCCGCGATCTGCTCGGCCTAGATGGGCGCTTGAACCGCCAGGAATTGGGGCGGCGCGCCCTGCGATCGGACGAGACAAACCGGCGGTTAGAGGCGATCATGCGGCCGCCTCTGGCATCGGCCATAGAGCGCCGACTGGCGCAGGCTGTAAAGGAAGCCGACGGCGGAGTCGTGGTATTTGACGCACCGCTGATATACGAGTGGGGGAACGAGGGGAACTTCGACCGGGTCGTGGTGGTCGATGCTGAAGAGGAACGGTGCATATCGCGGGTGCAGCAGCGCAGCGGTTTGCCGGTGTGCGAGATTAGGCAGCGAATGGCTCGCCAGATGGATCCACAAGCAAAAAAGGCCCGCGCCGACTTTGTCATCGACAACAACAAGGACTTGACCGCACTCGCCGCGCAGGCGAAAACACTGTGGGTCGAACTGATTGGCACCGAGCAGGGAAGAAGCAGCCATGACAAATGAAGATTTGCAGCGGACGCCGCTCTATGAGGTCGCTATGGCTGAAGGCGGGCGTATGGTACCCTTTGGTGGGTGGGAAATGCCCATCCAGTTTGAGGGTATCCGCAGCGAACACTGGGCGGTGCGCCGAGAGGTTGGTCTGTTCGATATCTCGCATATGGGTCGAATCGCCGTTTCTGGGGAGCGTGGGTTGGCCTTTCTCGATAGACTCTTGCCGGCGAGGGTGCGCGAGTTGACTATCGGTCAGATGCTCTATGCGCCGCTGTGCAATGAACAGGGGGGATGCGTAGACGATCTGGTGGTGTACCGGCTCGCACAGCAGGAGTACCTCTTGGTGGTCAATGCGAGTCGGAAAACTGTTGACTGGCAGTGGATTACCGCGCGCGCAGCGGGGTGGTCGGATGTGAAAATCGAGGACTTGAGCGATGATAAGGGCATGGTAGCGGTGCAGGGGCCACGGGCCGCCGCCTTAATTGAAACACTCGCTGGGCCGGCTAGCGTGGCGCTAGGGTACTATCGCTGCTCGGTAATGGAGATCGCCGGGATACGAGCCTTACTCAGCCGCAATGGCTACACCGGAGAAGATGGATTTGAGATCATGTGCCCGGCCAACCAAGTCGCCGCGCTGTGGGCGAAGCTCCGCGCGGCCGGTGCCCAGCCTTGTGGGCTAGGTGCGCGCGACACCTTGCGCCTCGAGATGGGATTTTGCCTCTATGGCCGCGAATTGGACGAGCAGACGACCCCCTTAGAGGCGGGTTTGGCCTGGACCCTAGACTTAAAAAAAGAAGCAAATTTTGTCGGGGTCGAAGCGCTGAGGGCGCAGCGAGCGGCCGGAGGCTATCGCCGTCTGCGCGGCTTCCGCATGCTGGAAAGAGGCATCCCCCGACCGGAGTATCCGGTTTTAGACCAGCGCGGGGAGCAGGTGGGTATCGTGACGAGTGGGACGCACTCGCCGGTGCTCGGCGAGGGGATCGGGCTGGCCTATTTACAGCGCGGTGCGCAAAAAATAGGCACTCAAGTATACATTGACATGAAGGGCAAGCGGCAACCCGCCGTGGTAGTCAAGCTGCCCTTTGTGCCTTCGGCCCCTAAATGAAGGACTGAAAGCCTTAACCGCTGCCTTTAGGCAGTGCAACGGAGATTGCATGAGCGACGAATTTGGACCTAGCGATGATTTTGTCCGCCGGCATATCGGACCTACGGCGGCAGATGTAGCTGCCATGCTCGCGGCTGTGGGAGCCGACAGCTTGGACGACCTCATGGCCGAGTCCCTGCCGGCGGCGATTCGGATGCAAGGCCCCTTGGCGCTAGGAGAAGGCATCAGCGAGTACGAGCTGATGGGTAGATTGCGCGAATTGGCCGGCCAGAATCGCATACACCGCAGTTTTATCGGCATGGGCTACTCAGACTGTATAATTCCTCCGGTGATCCAGCGCAACATTTTGGAGAATCCAGGCTGGTACACTCAGTACACGCCCTACCAGTCCGAAATCGCCCAAGGGCGGCTAGAGGCCCTGCTCAACTTCCAGACCGTGGTCGGCGACCTGACGGGTTTTGCCTTGGCCAATGCCTCCTTGTTGGACGAAGCCACGGCCGCGGCCGAAGCCATCGCCATGCTGCGGGCGGTGCAAAAGAAAAACGCCAGCCAGCGCGTCTTTGTCTCGGCGGACTGCCACCCGCAAACCATAGCGGTGGTCAAGGTCCGGGCCGAGTCGCGGGGGTGGGAGGTCGAAGTGGGCGATCATCGAGAATACGATTTTGCGACTGGGGCCTTTGCCGCCTTGCTCCAGTACCCGGCCTCAGACGGCGCTCTATACGACTACGCCGAGTTCTGTGCTCAGGCGCACGTCCATCAGACGCTGGTGTGCGTAGCAGTCGATTTGCTCGCCTTGTGTTTGCTGCGGTCCCCTGGGGAGTTTGGAGCGGATGCAGCCATCGGGAGCGCGCAGCGCTTTGGCATGCCAATGGGATACGGCGGTCCGCACGCAGCCTTTTTGGCGACGCGACCCGAGTTCCAGCGGCAGGTGCCTGGGCGCATCATTGGCGTCTCTGAGGACGTCCGCGGCCAACCCGCCCTGCGCATGGCCCTGCAAACCCGCGAACAGCACATCAAACGAGAACGGGCGACGAGCAACATCTGCACGGCCGAGGTCTTGCCAGCCGTGGTGGCGAGCATGTACGCAGTCTATCACGGGCCAGACGGCTTGCGGCGCATGGCCCATCGTATACATCGCCAGGCGCGAGCGCTTGCTCGCGGGCTAGAGGAAGCCGGATACCGAGTTGTCCACGACCAGTATTTCGACACGTTGCGCGTTGAAGTGGGAGCGCGGGGAGACGAGCTGTTGGCGCAGGCGTGGGCTGAGGGGATGAACTTCCGCGATCTGGGGGACGGGCACTGGGGCATTGCCCTTGACGAAACGACCGACAAGGACGATCTGCAAGCCATCTTCGCCTTGCTAGGCGGCAAGTTGCCCGCCGAAGTTGATGAAGGGCCTGCTTGGGCTCATGTCCACGAGCGCCGCTCGCGCTTCATGGAGCATCCAGTCTTTGGGTTGCATCACTCCGAGACCGAAATGATGCGCTACATGCGCCGGCTCGAAGCCAAGGATCTGTCCTTGGTCCACGCGATGATTCCCCTCGGCTCGTGTACCATGAAGCTCAATGCGACCGCAGAAATGGTGGCCATTACTTGGCCTGAATTCGCTGGGCTACATCCATTTGCGCCCGTAGAGCAAGCCCAAGGCTACGCGGCAGTTTTCGCCGAGATGGAGGACATGCTGCGCGAAATCACCGGCCTCAAAGGCATTTCGCTGCAACCCAACGCAGGTTCTCAGGGCGAATACGCCGGCCTACTCATCGTGCGCAAATACCACCAGACGCGCGGAGAAGCTCAGCGCAACGTCTGTCTCATTCCGGCCTCGGCTCACGGGACCAATCCAGCCAGCGCGGCTATGGCTGGCTTGGACGTGGTCGTCGTCGCTTGTGATGACGAGGGCAATATTGACTTGGCGGACCTGCGGGCGAAAGCCGACGCACACCGCGAGCGGTTGGCGGCCCTGATGGTGACGTATCCCTCGACTCACGGGGTGTTTGAAGAGGCCATCGGCGAAATTTGCGAGGTTGTCCATCAAGCGGGCGGTCAGGTCTATATGGACGGTGCCAATATGAATGCCTTGGTCGGATTGTGCCGGCCTGGGGAAATCGGCATTGACGTGTGCCATTTGAACTTGCACAAGACCTTTTGCATCCCCCACGGCGGGGGCGGCCCGGGGATGGGGCCTATTGCCGTGGCCGATCACTTGGTGGAGCTTTTGCCCTCACACCCCCTCGTCCACACTGGTGGGGCTGAATCGATTGGTTCCATTGCGGCCGCTCCGTGGGGCAGTGCCTCGATTCTGCTCATATCTTGGGCGTACTTGCGGCTGATGGGCGGCTCGGGCCTTACCGAAGCGACCCAAGTGGCGATCCTCAATGCCAATTATCTGAGCAGCCGCCTCGCCGATTCCTTTCCCGTGCTATACAAGGGACACAACGGGCGCGTAGCCCACGAGTGTATTCTCGATCTGCGCTGGGCGCGGGAGCACGGCATTGGCGTAGAAGACGTGGCTAAACGCTTGATGGACTACGGGTTCCACGCGCCAACGGTATCCTTCCCGGTCGTCGGGACCCTGATGGTCGAACCTACCGAGAGCGAGTCCAAGGCCGAATTGGACCGATTTTGCGAGGCCATGATCGCCATTGGCGGCGAAATCCAGCAGGTAGCCGCCGGGGAAATGGACCGCGCCGACAACCCGCTCGTCCACGCGCCGCACCCCGTGGACGTTGTGCTGGCCGACGAGTGGGATCGGCCCTATTCTAGAACCGTTGCCGCTCTGCCGGCTCCTTGGCTGTTGGAGCGCAAATTCTGGCCGGCCGTAGGGCGACTGAACGACGCACAGGGCGATCGCAACCTGATCTGTTCCTGTCCGCCTGTAGAAACGTACTTACAAGAGGAATGAGATGAGCCAAAAGCGCGCCCTAATCACCGGTATTACCGGCCAGGACGGTTCGTATTTAGCCGAATTGCTGCTGGAAAAGGGCTATGAAGTCTTCGGGCTAGTTCGTCGCAGTAGCACGGTCAATTTCGAGCGGATCGGCCATTTGCAGGACAAAATCGAGCTGATCTCCGGCGATCTGTTGGACCAGAAGTCATTGATTTCGGCGCTGCAGACCGCGCGGCCGCAGGAAGTGTACAATCTAGGCGCTCAATCCTTTATACCGGTCTCTTGGGAGCAACCCATGTTGACCGGCGAGATCACCGGCTTGGGTGTGACGCGGCTTTTGGAAGCCATCCGCGCCTGCGACGAGAACATTCGCTTTTACCAAGCCAGCACCAGCGAGCTATTCGGCAACGCACAGGAATCGCCGCAAAACGAGCAAACGGCCTTCTATCCGCGTTCGCCCTACGGGGTGTCCAAGCTCTACGCACATTGGATCACCATCAACTATCGAGAAAGCTACGGTCTGTTCGCCTGCACGGGCATTCTCTTCAATCACGAGTCGCCGCGCCGTGGGCGCGAATTTGTCACCCGCAAAATCACGCATGGCGTGGCCCGCATCAAATGCGGCTTGGACCAAGAGCTGCGCCTTGGTGACCTAGCTCCTCGCCGCGATTGGGGCTATGCGGGCGACTTTGTCCGCGCGATGTGGATGATGCTCCAGCAGGACGAACCCGATGATTACGTCATCGCCACGGGCACCTCCCGCACCATTGGCGAGTTCTGCGAGGTCGCCTTTGCCCACGCCGGCTTAGACTGGCGGCAATACGTGGTCCTGGATGAGCGTTTTTTGCGCCCTGCAGAGGTATATACTCTGTTGGGCGATGCGACTAAGGCGCGGGAAAAATTAGGTTGGGAGCCCGAGGTCGGCTTTGAGGAAATGGTCCAGCAGATGGTTGACTGGGACTTGGAACAGGTGGCCCATCAGTCGGCCCCAGTGCGTCCGGCACTGCGGCGATAGCGGCGGCTGAATTTGCGGATCTGGCCGCATATCGTCTGAATCGCCCGCACATCGCGAACTTCCAAATCGACCTTGTTGAAGAAGCGGCGCAGCACTCGACCAAAGTGATCCGGCTCGTTGTTGTACGGGGTAAACTCTATCTCGTCAAGGGCTTGCAGGATCTGAGCGAACATTCGCTCGCGTTCACCAGCCGTAGCCAGTTGCACGGGCGGGGCCGATGGTTTTTCGCTCACGGTTGCATATAGGCCATAGGTGAATAGGAGCACGGCGTGGGAGAGATTGAGGGAGGGATAGGCCACGGCTGTGGGGAACCTCAGCACTTGGTGGCAGAGTGCGAGTTCCTCGTGCCACAAGCCGTCCCTTTCGCGTCCGAACACAAGGGCGATGCGGCGGTGATGTACTTGGGAGGCTAGTTGGTCAATCAGAGGGAGCGGGGCGGAAGTAACCGTGCGAAAGCGTCCCTGCCGATGGGTGGTGCCGACGACGATATGGCAATCGGCTACGGCCGCTGCGAGGCTGGAGAAGACTTGGCTGCCGTCGAGGATATCGCCCGCGCCGTGGGCAAAGGCTCGCGCTTCCGGCGTATCCCATGCCCCGGGATTGACCAAGGCCAATTGGCTGATGCCCGTGGTTTTGAGTACGCGGGCCGTAGCGCCGATATTGCCGGGCGTCGCCGGCTCGACGAGCACGACGCGGATGTTGTCGAGAGGGTTCATGCGGCTTGCCAAACTAAACCAAGAAGGATACTGTGCGCCAATGCATACAGCAGGTCAATTCACCCGCGTCCAACTCGCAGACGGTGTCTATTTGCATCTGCACAGCATTGGGCTGTACAAGACAATCCGGGTGGATGTGTGTCTGAGCACGCCGCTGTGTGCGCCGAGACATTCGCTCGTAGCCTTGAGCAGCCGACTATTGGCCCGGGGCACGCACAACCTGCCCGATGTACAGAGCCTCAACCGCTTTATCGACAACCTCTACGGGGCGCATCACTCGGTGCAAGTCGATCGCTTGGGAGAGCATCAGTTCATTCACTTATGTCTGGAGGTTATCGACGATAACTTCCTTGGGGAGAAGGGGATACTAGAGCGAGGACTAACCTTCCTGCGCGACGTCTTGCGCGATGGCAGCGGTTTTCAGCGCGATTATCTGGAGCGAGAAAAACACCGTCTCGCGCGGCAATCGCCGATGGCTTCAACGACAAACTGGGCTACGCACAAAGGCGGTGCAGCGAAGAGATGTGCCGGGGCGAACCCATGGGCTTGTCGCCGCTGGGCAATCCCGCGGACTTTGCCGCTGTACAGGCCGACGAGCTGTGGGCTTTCCACCGCGAGCGGACGGCGGCCGACCGTCTAGACCTATTCGTAAGCGGCGATCTGCGCTTGGAGCAGATTCAGCCCTTGCTGGAGTCGCTCTTTACTTGGGAGCGCGCGGCGAGCCAGCCCCAGCGCCGGCGGCCACGACCGCGCATTGCTGGTCCGCGGCGCGAGATTTTTGAATGTCAAAAAGTGCGAGAGGCAAAAATGGTGTTGGGCTATCGCACCCAAGTTGATTATGGCGCGAACGGCACAAACGACTATCCGGCTTTGGTGCTCCTAAACTCGATACTCGGTGGTGATGGTCCGTCGCGGCTGTTTAAACACCTCCGTGAAGAGCAGGGCTTGTGCTACTACATCGCATCGCATATCGAGTCATTGAGTGGGTTGCTCTTCGTAGCTGCGGGCATTGAGACCTCGGCTTACCCCGATGTTCGGGATAAGGTGGAGGGACAATTCCAGGCGTTGCGCTCTGGGGCCTTTGATCCCGGGGAAATCGAATCAGCCCGGCGCTTGCTGAGGGCGCGACTGTTGGGGCTGACCGAAGACCGCGAGGGCTTTTTTCGCTATCAATTGCGGGAGGGGCTGACAGGGGATAGTCAGTCCCCGCAAGCGCTGTGGCAGCGCATTGAGCAAGTAGACGTCGAGGACCTAACCCGCGTGGCCGGTGGCATTGCTGCGGACACGGCCTTTCTATTGCACGGGACGTGAGAACGTGATCGTGGATGCGTTATTAGGGGACGTCGTGTACCACAGTCGCTTGGGAAGCGGCCTCGATGTATGGGCAGTGCCGCGGCCAGGCAGTCGGCAAAAGGCGGCCGTGCTGTACACAGACTACGGTTCGGTTGATCTGCATTTGCGCGCCCGCGACTCCGGGCAGGTACAAACTACGCCGGCTGGAACCGCGCACTTTCTCGAACACCGCCTTTTTGCAAAACCCTACGGCGATATCACCGAGCGAATCAACCGCCTCGGCGGCGACGTAAACGCCAGTACTAGTTTTACTTCAACCGTTTTTTCTCTGACGTGCATTGAACATTTTGTCGCCCACCTAGAACTGCTCTTTGAACTCGCGTTGGACCTGCATGTCCTGCCGGCTGGCGTCGCTCAGGAGCGCGAAATCATCGACCACGAGCTGCAGATAAGCTGCGACGACCCAGAGTGGGTCGGGTTTTTGCACGGCCTTGAAGGGCTGTACCAAGATGCCCCCTTGGCGTGGGATATGGCCGGCACGCGGGAGAGCATCGGGCAGATCGACGTGGCCACGCTAACTCGCTGTCACGAGGTCTTTTATCGACCTGAATACATGGGGTTGTATTTGTGCGGGGATTTTGATGTAGAGGCCACTTGTGCGGCCGTCGAGTCCACTTTGCTAAAGTACCGCCGTCCGTGCCCCGCATGGGACCGCGTGGAGCGGCCGGTGGTTTTGCCGGCTCCGCAGCCGCTCGGGACCTTGGCTCTGCCGGTCAGTCGGCCCTATACTTTGCTGTTTTTCGGCGACGACAAGGCGGGGGAGTCGGGCCGCGACTTGCTCTTGCGGGAATTGGCCTTAGAGCTGGCCTTGGACATCGCCTTGGGGCCGGCGAGCGATTTTTTTGCCGCGCACTACGAAGATGGGCTGATCGACGGCGATGCCTTTGGAGCCGAGGTCTATGCCGAGCCGACGTTCTGCTTTTGCACAGTGGGCGGATATACCCAGCAAAGCGAGCGGTTGTGCGCGGAAATAAGTGCTGCTTTGGCCAGCCTCGACGAGCGCATTGTCTCTGCGGATGTGGGCCGCGCCAAGCGCAAAGCCTATGGCATGCTGCTGCGCGCGTGGGAGCAGGCCGAGGATGTGGCCGATATGCTCTGCTCGGCTGCGGCTAGTGGGGCGGCCCCCAGCGTCTATTTTGACGTGCATGAGCAGGTCGCGGTCGGCGACATCCTCGAGGTACTGGATAGCTGCTTGTCGCCGCTGCACCTGAGCGCGATGCAGATTGTGCCCACCGGACGCACGGAGTAATGGCCGACAAGATATATCGCTATTGGATCGCGGTGCCGAGCGGGTTGGAGGCAGTAGCACTCGACGAGTTGCGCGAGTACGCGCCTGAGGTACAGCAGGTCGAAGTCGAACCGGGCGGGCGCGTAGGTCAGATTTTCTTCACGTACAAGCGCAGCCCGGGGCTATTGCTACAACTGCGCTCAGCCGTGCAGTGTGCCGGTTTAATCAGCCAGATGCACGGCGTTACAGTGGGACGACCAGGCCTTGAATACATCTGCAAACGCATCGCCCGCTGCGATCTGACACCGGTCAAAAGCCTCGCGCAGGCCCAATCCACTGCGATTAACACTCATGCTTTTGCCCTGAGCGCGACGCTGCAGGGCCGATATCGGTTCAGCAAGGCCGAGCTGATCGCGGCCGTGGCGGCGGTTTTGCGCGACGAGCACGGATTGCGTCCAGGCAAAGGGCCGCATCTGCTGCGCCTTCACTTACAACTGACCGGGCGACGCGCCCTGTTGGGGCTGCGGTTGGGAGCGGGAACAGCACCGAATGCAGCCGTGGCGTATTGCTTGGGCCGCTTATTGGCCATGCAGCCGGGAGCCTGCATCCTATGGGCGCGCCGCGACCCGAGTGAGTTGGTCTCCTTGCAGGCCCTCTTCCAGCCGAGTGTATTGGTAGGGATCCTGCCAGCAGGAAGCAGGCACGGAGTGACCGGAGTCGTCGCCGCGCTGGATCGCTTGCCCTTGGCAGAGGACTGCATCGACTATGCATTCGGCTTTGTTAGGGGCGATTGCGCTGCGCTACTGGCCGAACTGACGCGCGTCTTGCACTTGGGTGGGGTGGCCGCTATCCAGATGGCCGACTTTGACTCCCTCATCGGATATTTGGAGATCGGAGCTTATCCGCTGGCCGTCTTGGCCGACTTGAGCTTGCCCGAGCGCGGGCGAGCTTATCGGCTGGTCGTTCTCGAGAGGCTGTTCGACCCTTGATATAGCGAAAATCTAGGCGTTATTTAAAAAGATGCATATGGAAACGAATTCGGCTAGGGCTTTTGCCCAAGCGCAGCAGGTCATTCCCGGGGGCGTGAACAGTCCGGCCCGGGCTTTCGGCGCAGTGGGAGGTGGTCCTCGCTTTATCGACCGGGGAGTTGGTTCGCGGATTTTTGATATCGACGGCCGCGAATACATCGACTACGTGTGCTCTTGGGGGCCGCTCATTTTCGGCCATGCCCATCCCCGCGTCGTACAGGCCGTGCAGGAAGCCTGTGTGAAGGGGACCAGTTTTGGTGCCCCAACTGAGCTGGAAATCGCGCTGGCTGAGCGCATTGTGAAGATGGTGCCCTCCATCGAAATGGTGAGGATGGTGAGTTCGGGAACTGAGGCCACGATGGCAGCGGTGCGCTTGGCCCGCGGCCATACCGGCAGAGAAAAAATCGCCAAATTCGAGGGCTGCTGGCACGGGCATGGGGACAGCTTCTTGAGCGAGGCCGGATCTTCGGCCCTAACCTTGGGGGTTCCCACGAGCCCGGGCGTGCCGCAAAGCGTGGTTGATTCGACCTTGACGCTGCCGTACAACGACGCAGATGCCGTGCGCGCGGCCGCACGGGAAAACAGTGGCCAGATCGCCGCCATCATCGTCGAGCCAGTGGCCGGCAATATGGGAACCGTACCTCCGCGCGAGGGATTTCTCCCCGCGTTGCGCCGGATAGCCGACGAAGAGGAGATCGTCCTCATCTTCGACGAGGTCATTACGGGGTTCCGCGTCGGCCTAGGTGGAGCGCAAGAGCGCTACGGCGTGATGCCCGACTTGACGTGTTTGGGCAAGATCGTCGGGGGGGGCTTGCCGGCTGCTGCATACGGAGGCAAGCGGGAGATCATGGAAAACATATCTCCGCTGGGCATAAAGGTCTCACAGGCTGGTACCTTATCGGGTAATCCTCTCGCCATGGCCGCGGGCTTGGAGCAATTGAACATGCTGTCCGAACCGGGAATCTACGAAACGCTGGAGAGCCGCTGCGCCGACTTGGCGGCTGGCATGGCCGACAACCTGAAAAAACTAAGCTTGAATTACGCGTTAAACCGGGTTGGTGCCATGCTCTGCATGTTTTTTACTTCGCGCCTAGTGGTGGATTTTGCCAGCGTCGAAACAGTCGATCTGGAACGCTTTAAGCGCTATTTCTGGGCTTGTCTAGAGCGTGGCCTCTACCTAGCTCCTTCCCAATACGAATGCATGTTTCCCTCGCTCGCCCATGGGGAAGGGGATATCGAAGAAACCCTCCGCATTCACTTTGACGCGCTTAAGGCTGTGCATTGAGTACGGCGAACCCCAATAGGCTGTGGATGCTCGCTTGGACAATCCTCTGGGTCGGGGGATGCGCTGACAGCGATGTCCGCGAATCCGAACCGACACTCGAATCCGAACCCGCTGGCCGTCGCGAAATAGTCATCTTAACGCCGGCTGATTCTGTGTCTACCCCAGCCGGTACCAGCGATGCCAGCGATACCAGCGATACCGATGATACCAGCGATGCTAACCCCGTATTTTTTGATCCCGACGGCCAATTCACCGTCCAAGTCGGCGTCTATCGGGACGCGAAACGCGCCGATCAGAAGGTGCGCGAATTGAAGGACGAGGGCTATCCGGCCTATAGCGTGCAGAGCGACGCCGGCGTGCGGGTGCGGATCGGCTATTTCGCCAACCGCGCCGACGCCGACCGCTTTGGCCGCATTTTTGCCAAGGATCGCGGTGTCGAGTATTGGATAGCCCGGCGCGCCGATGAATAAAACTCGCGTACTGTGCTGCGGCACTTTTGATTACCTGCACCCAGGCCACCGCTCCTTCATCGCGCAGGCGGCTGAGTTGGGCGACGAACTGTTCGTCGTGGTCGCCCGCGACGAAAACGTCCGGCGCATCAAGGGGCACTATCCCGACCAATCCCAAGAGGAGCGCAAAGCCGCGCTGGCAAAGCTGCCCGAGGTCACTGAAGTTCGCCTCGGCCACGAGGGGTGTAATTTTTTGCGCATCGTCAGCGAGATCGCGCCCCACATTATCGCCCTCGGTTACGACCAAAGGAGGCCAGCGGGTTTGGCCGAAGCCTTCCCCCAGTGCGAAATCGTCGTTCTCCAGCCCCATCACCCCGAGCAGTTTAAGTCGTCCCTCTTCCGGCGTCAGGAAGGCCGCACTTGAGTTCCCTGCCCCAACTCATCCTCTGGTATGGGCGAGAGGCGGTTCCGGACTTGCCGGAGATAGAGGGCTGCCGACTGCGGACGTACCAGCCGGGCGACGAGGAGGGCTGGTTAGCTCTATTGCAGGCCAACGGCGAATTGGGCCGTTGGGATCGACAACGGCTAGAGAATGTCCTGGAAGAAACCCGGGTCCAGCTCTTTGTCAAGTGCGAGGGGCAGATCGTCGCCTGTACGGGTTGCAACTACCGTAGCCCCTTCCACCGCTCAGGCCGCCCGTTGAGCCCGACGGGAACCCGCGGGTTGCGGCCGTGTTGGGAAATTGGTTGGGTTGCGGTCCACCCGGACTTTCAAGGGCGCGGCTTAGGCAAGTTCATTGTCGGGGCGGCCGTGGCCCAAGCCAAAGAGCTAGGTCCGTGGCCCATCTATTTGCATACCGACGACTTCCGCATCCCGGCCCTGCGCTGCTATCTCAAGCTGGGCTTCGCGCCCAATAACAGTCATCCATCCTACCCGCGCCGGTGGGCCGACATCTTTGCCCTTTTGGGGGCGGATTATCAGGCTCTAAAACCCGAATTCGTCTCCTCAGATCAATCGAGATAACCCAGATCTCGGAGCCGCTGTTGCAAGAGGGAGGGGTCGGCGGCCGGGGCAAACTCTGCTTGTACATATCTGGAAGCCGCTCTGAGTGCCGAGTACGCTTGATGGTATGGGCGCGTGTCCAGCACCGCGAGTGGTCGCTCGCTAAACGTCTCGGCCAAAGTTTCGCGCTGGGTCGATTGATCGCAGGTGAATTTGGCGCTGGCGTCGAAGAGGGACCATTGGCGGCCGTGTTGTGCGGCTGGGCCGGGATCGATTTCGGCTACGTAGTACTCGGGTGGGGAAGAGGAGCGGATGTCGTGGGCAAAGCCGTTGTAGAGATAATCCAACTGCAACAGCGATAAAAAAGTCGGGAAGAGATCCATCAGCGAGATGAGATTGCGCCCGACAGGTTCTTCCGAGGGAAGTCGGTAGTACAAAGGTACCCGTAGCACATCGTTGCACAGGGTCTGACCGTGATAGGGTTCGTCGGCCCGCCAGCTCTGGCCGTGGTCACTGATGATGAAGACCGCCCATGTGCCAAGATCCAAGGAGGCCAACAGCCGGGCGATGTGCCGCTCGAAGACCTGTTCAATGGCAGCGCGATAGCGCGCCTGCACCACGTCAATGCGCCCAGCCGCTAGCAATTGGCCCACTTCTCCAAAGGCTAGTCCGTCTGCGGCACCATAAGGAGGATGAACGCTCCAGTAGTGAAGAAAGAGAACGGTCGGCTCGCGGCGCTGTAGCCAGCCGGCGAGTTGTTCGTCTGTGGGCAAGGGGGCTATATAGTCGGCGTAGCTTAGTCCGGTGAAAATGTCCGGGGCCTCTGAGAACGCCCCGACTGCATAACCCGCTATGCGGCAGAGGTCGAAAAGGTCGGCAACGCCCCGCCGCATAGCGGAGGAGTGCTGGCCTTCGATGCCGTGTTCAAATGGGTATAGCCCGGTAAAGAGCGAGGTGTGGACTGGGCGCGTCGCCGAAGAAACCGAAAAGCAGTGTTGGCAAATGCGGAAATCGCGCGTCAAAGCGGAAAATCGGGGTGTGCGGACGGTCGCACTGACCCCGGGGGCAAAGTCCAAGCGCAGGCTATCGACCGAAATCAACAGCAGGTTCATGTTTGGCGCTGGACGATTCTGTTCTTTACGGCGTTGGAGGGTTTGAAGGTCGGGGTTTTGCGCTTGGGTATTGCGATGGTCGCACCGGCTTTGGGATTGCGGCCAGTGCGCGGTGCACGCTCCACGACCTTGAAGGTGCCAAAGCCGCGGATTTCGACGTGGTCGCCCTCTTCCAATGCTTGGGCTATGACTTCGATAAAACCCTCGATAACAGCCGCGGTGTCCACTTGGGAGAGGCCCGTACTCTGAGCTAACTGCTGGGCGATTTCGGCTTTAGTCATCTGTTTTCTCCGTTGCTATTACTCGGCGTCAGCGCAAGAGGCCCCGCGCCGAGATGTCCCATATTTTCTCCACGCGTCCCTTGCGGACGGCGACGAAGTAATTGTGCAGAAAGGTCGTCGAATCCGAATAGCCGACGAGCAATTCGATCCGCTCGCCCAAGGCCGGCCCGGCTTGGCCTTCTACGATGTTGAAGACGCCGTGTTCAGCAGACAGGCCGCGCAAGCGCAGATCGTCTCGGCCCAGCACCTCCGGCGGCTGATGGCTGGACGACAGCGTTTTAAAGCCAGCATCGACGACGACCCGGTCGGCCGCGCGGCTGGTGACTGTGGTGAGTACCGTCAGGGCGGGGGTGAGGGCTTCGACGTGACATTTCTGACGATACATGGCGTCCATGAACACGCCGCCGCCGGCTTGGAGTTCAGTGACCCCGTCGTGGAGGGCACTGAGCTCGTATGATCCCGTGCCGCCGGCAGTGATGATTTCTACCTGTATCCCATTGTCCTCCAGCAAGTTGCGCGATTCTATTAATATGTCCAATGCCTCATAACAGGCCTTTTTCTTGGCCGGCAGTGGCCAACAGTCGAGCACGTGGCCCTCGTAGCCCATCAGGCCCTTGAACGCCAGCCCAGATTGGTCGCTGATGGCTTTAGACAAGGCGAGAAGAGGAGGACCAGGCTCCACGCCGACCCGCTTCATGCCAATGTCGATTTCCGCGACCACGGGGATGCGGACGCCCTCGGCGACGGCCGCGGCGGCCATCGGTTCGACGACGGCGATATTATCCACTGCGGCAATGACTTCGGCTCGGTGTTGCAGGCGAGCTAGGGCGGCGAATTTCACCGGGCTGACGATCTGGTTGGCCAGCAGGATGGAAGATACGCCATGCGCGACCATCCACTCGGCTTCGCTCAATTTGGCGCAGGTGATGCCGCAGGCCCCGTTGGCCAGCTCGATATGGGCTATGGCCGGGGATTTGTGTGCCTTGCTGTGGGGCCGCCATTCCTTGCCATTGTCGCGGCAATACGCGGCCATGTGCTGCACATTGGACTCAAAGCGGTCGAGGTCAAGCAGCAGCACCGGGGTTTCTAAATCGTCTAGGACTTGGCCAGGCATGGGTTCATTCACGGCGTAGATACCCTCCAGTTGCCGGGGTTGAGTAGGGTTAAATCATCGACCTCGATTGCGCGCACGGCTGCTACTATATCAGGCGGCAGAGGACCGGCTTCGACCGCGCGGATATTGGCTTCGAGTTCGGAGACGCTCGTAGTGCCGAAAATAGCTGAATGAGCGCCGGAAGCAAAGGCGGCAAAGCGCAAAGCCAGTTCGGCCAGATCCATGCCTGCGTCTTGGGCTAGCCGCAGCAGGGGGGTGACCAACGGGGACAGACCAGCCAGCGAGGTCGGGAGCGAATCGAGCCGATGCGACAGGACGCCTTGGAGGAATATAGAGCGCAGGATGACGCCCGAATCCTGTGCTTGGGCGCGGGGGATTACCTTGCGTTCCATCCGGCGGTCGAGCGCGCTATACGGTATCTGCAGCGAGCAAATTAGCTCGGGATGATCTAAGGCGTCGAGCGGAGCCTCTTCGCCGTACGTGGTGACGCCCCAATAGCGCACCCAGCCGCGTTGACAGTACTGCGCTAGCAGGTCCAGCAGTTCCGGGGTTGCAAAGCGCGTGTCGAGGCTGTGTAGTTGCACGAGTTCGAGTACATCGACGCCGAGCCTCTGCAAGCTCTGGCTCAGCGACTGCTCGACGGACTGGCGCAGCGCCTGCCCGGTCAATAGCCCTGCGTTATCGGGATCTCGGATGGAGAGTTTGGTGGCAATCACGGGCTGACACGTCAGCCCAGCACACGCACGGCCCACGAGGCTTTCACTACG
Source organism: Candidatus Latescibacterota bacterium (assembly GCA_965116455.1). GTDB lineage: Bacteria > Latescibacterota > UBA2968 > UBA8231 > UBA8231. The sequence goes on from OZ220690.1 coordinate 1,322,937, forward strand.
GCCGTACTCCGCGGCCGTGTCGATGTAGTTGATGCCTAGCTCCAAGGCGCGGCGGATTAGGCCAATCACGTGGCCATCAGGCGGTGGCGGCTGTTGATCCCAGCCGTACGCCATGCCCAATTGCACGGTGCCAAGGCCCAAGGCCGACAGGCGCAAGTTCGTGCGTCCTAGGTTTGCGTATTGCAAGGGTTTCCAGTGGCGAGAGTGGCGGCCTTGACGCTCCCACCGCAGGTGTCGAGGAGGTGCTCTGCTTGGGCGCGATCTAGTTGGCACAGCTCCATGACCAGCGCCAGCTTCAAGCCGCCTTCGGCCTCTTGCAGACGGGCAGCGGCCACTTGCGGCGAGGCCCCGGTCAGCGTCGCAAATATGCGCTCGGCGCGGTCGCGCAGCTTGGCATTGGTGGGTTGGAGATCGACCATGAGGTTGCCGTAGGTCTTGCCCAATTTCACCATTGCGCCGGTGCTGATCATGTTGAGCACCAGCTTGGTCGCTGTTCCGGCCTTCATCCGCGTCGATCCAGTAATGACTTCTGGCCCGACCTCGGGGACGATCTTGATCGAGGCGGCAACGGACTCGGCGGCCGTGGGACTGCAAGTAAAAAAGATCGTCGGACAACCCTGCTGCGCGGCGTATTCCATGCCGCTGATAACGAAAGGGGTTACGCCGCTGGCGGCAATGCCCATGACCACATCGGCTGCCCCTAACCCTCGCTGTGCCAATTCGTTGGGTGCAGCCTCGCAATTGTCTTCCGCACCTTCTACGGCTTGGCACAGGGCCGTTGGTCCGCCGGCGATTAGGCCCTGCACCAACTGGGAACTTGCGCCAAAGGTGGGAGGGCATTCAGCGGCATCTAGCACGCCGAGCCGACCGCTGGTGCCCGCGCCGAGATAGAACAGACGGCCTCCGTTCCCAAGCTGGCTGGCTACCAAGTCAACCGCCTCGGCGATGGGAGCCAATTGCGTGGAGACTGCGGCTGGCACTAAGGTGTCTTCTCGATTGATGATCGCCAGCATCTCTAGCGTTGAGATTTCGTCGATGTGCTCAGTAGCTGGATTGCGCTGTTCAGTTTGCAGTTTGGACCAATTGCCCATATAGAATCGCCTAGCACAGGTGAAATGAACTAGACACAAAATAGACAGCCGCGCGCGGCGAGCAAAATTGTCAGGTCAGGGGAAAGGGTTATATTTTTAGTTTAACCTTCATATTAAACATAAGGATAAGGACGCGGCATGACGGAAGAATTGGCCAAGACGTATGATCCCGTGGCGATTGAAAAAAAATGGTACGATTTCTGGGAGGAAAACGGCCATTTTAACGCGGGGATCAACCCGGACAAGCCCTCTTACAGCATAGTAATTCCTCCACCCAACGTGACGGGCGAGCTGCACATGGGCCACGCGATTCAACACGCCATCCACGACCTAGTGGTGCGGTGGAAGCGGATGCAGGGTTTTGAGACGCTCTGTCTGCCGGGTACCGATCACGCGGGCATTGCCACCCAGATGAAGGTCGAGCAGGAGCTTTTAGAAGTTGAGGGCAAGAATCGCTACGACTTGGGACGCGACGCCATGCTCGACCGGATTTGGCAGTGGAAGGAAAAATACGGAGACGCCATCTATCGCCAATTGCGCCAACTCGGGGCCAGCTACGATTGGCGCTGGGAGCGTTTCACGCTCGACGAGGAGTATGTCGAAGCCGTATTGCAGGCTTTTGAGCATTTTGCGGAAAAAGGGTGGATTTACCGCGGAACCCGGATGATCAACTGGTGTCCGCAGTGTCGCACCGTCATTTCCGATCTAGAAACCGAAGAGCGCGAAGTCGCTGGCCACTTGTGGCACATTCGCTACCCGGCCCAAGAGGGGACGCTACAAATCGTGGTCGCCACCACGCGACCGGAGACCATGCTGGGGGATACGGGCGTGGCCGTCCATCCCAACGACGACCGCTGGCGCGAAGCCATCGGCCTGCAAGTCGAACTGCCGCTGATGGATAGAGCCATCCCCATCGTCGCCGATGAATACGCCGATCCCGAACTGGGCAGCGGCGCGGTTAAGGTTACACCCGCCCACGACCCCAACGACTACGAGCTTGGGTTGCGCCACGACCTAGCGCAAATCCAAGTCATAGGCTTTGACGGGGTTATGACCGAGGCGGCCGGCCGCTTCGCCGGGTTGGATCGCTACGCGGCCCGAGAGGCTGTGGTGGCCGCATTGGAAGCCGAGGGGTTGCTCGACAAAATAGAAGATCACGAACACGCCGTACCCCACCACGACAAGTGCGGCACAGTCGTCGAACCCCTGCCGATGGAGCAGTGGTTTATGAACATGCGGGAGATAGCGGCCAAGGTGCGGCCCGTGCTCGTGCGGCAGGATATTCAATACGCGCCCGACCGCTTCCGCCACTATGCCATCGAGTGGTTGGACCAAATACGCGATTGGGCCTTGTCGCGACAGATCTGGTGGGGGCATCGCATTCCCGCTTGGTATTGCACCCATTGCAGCGCCGATGGGCTGAGCGCCATGGGCAACTTGGACCGGGAGCAAGCCCTGCGCGAGGGCAACTTCAGGGTTTCGGTGGCGGCTGGGGCCAAGCCCGTGGTTAGTGTGGCTAAGCCAGAGGCCTGTCCCGAATGCGGTGGCCAAGATTGGGTGCAAGACCCCGATGTGCTCGACACGTGGTTTTCTTCCGCGCTGTGGCCATTTGCCACCCTCGGTTGGCCACAGAGACGCGACGCGCTGGAGTACTTTTATCCCACGGATTTGATGATCACGGCCCGCGACATTCTCTATTTGTGGGTTTTGCGGATGGCCATGACCTCGCTAGAGTTCGTAGAGCAGATTCCCTTTAAGACGGTGCTGGTCCACCCGACCATTTTGACCCAAGACGGTCGCCGCATGAGCAAGAGCTTGGGCACGGGCCTCAATCCGCTCGACTTGGTCGCGCGCTACGGCGCGGATGCGACCCGCTACTGTCTGTTGGCGCAGGCCGGAGCCGTCCAAGACGTGCGCTTTGATGCCGCGGTCGAGAACAACCAAGTGCAGGCTTCGGCCAGCGCGGAGGCCGGCCGCAACTTTGGCAACAAGCTGTGGAATGCGACCCGCTTCGTGCTGATGAACATCGACGGATACGAGCCTTTCGCCTACAAGCGGGTAGAATGGGCCGACCGCTGGATCTGGAGCCGACTGCAGGTGACCGTGCGCGAGATGACCGAGGCGATGCAATCCTATCGCTTCAGCGACCTGACGCGGGCGATCTATGACTTCGTCTGGCGCGATTATTGCGATTGGTACCTCGAATTGGCAAAGGTGCACTTGCAGGGAGGTGATTCCCAAGCGCGGCGCGCAGTTCAAGAGCATCTAGTGCGCGTACTCGAAACCGCTCTGCGGCTGTTGCACCCCATTATGCCCTTTATCACCGAGACCTTGTGGCAGGCCCTGCCTCACGGATCGTCGGCTAACAGCATCATGGTTGCGGCTTGGCCGGAAGGCGATCCTGCGCTGATAGACCAGGAGGCCGAAGCGCAAATGCAGTGCCTGCAAGAGGTGGTGACTGGAGTGCGGGTCATTCGCGGCGAGATGAATGTTCCACCGGGCCGCAAAGTTGAGGTCTTGATTTCGGCGGCCTCGGACGCGATTGAACAAACCCTGCGTCAAGCCATCCCCTACATCTCGCTATTGACCCGAGCCGAATCCGTGCAAGTTGGCCAAGAGCTCGTCCGACCGCCAGCTTCGGGTAGCGCGATGACGGCTGCGGCCGAAATTTTCGTGCCTTTAGAGGGATTGATTGACCTAGCTGCAGAGCGGCAGCGGCTCAAGCGAGAAATCCAAAAGATGGATGGTCTGCTCAAGGGCCTAGACGCCAAACTCGCCAATGAGCGCTTCCTCACCAAAGCTCCGCCCGAAATCGTCGCACAGGAGCGCCAACGCCAAGCCGAATACCGCGCTACCCAGGAGAAGCTAAGCGCCAGCCTCAAGCTCGTCGAAGCCTAGATGGCGTTTGATTACTTCACCATTCAAGCTCTTGCACAGGAGCTACAGGGACGCCTGCAAGGGGCGGTTATCGAGCGGGCTTATGCCCAGCCGACAGAACTGGCCTTCGCAGTCGATGGGGGTGATTGGCTATACGGCGCGAGCGGCCGGGAGGGCTTGCTCTGCCTGCGGCGCGAGGCATGGCCGCGGCCTTGGCGGGCGGGCGACGGTCCGGAAAAGTACTTGGTGCGTGCGCGGATCGTGGCCGTGGAGGCCGAGCACCGCGAGCGCATCTTGCGCTTGCGCTTAGAGCGCCGGAACCGCGACGGCCGCGCGAGTTTTGGCGTCTTAGTGTGTGAACTCATTCCCAACAAAGTGCGGTTTGTTCTCCATCGCCAAGCTGATGACGAGATTCTGGGCTACTGGGGAACAGCCAAGGACAAGTCGTCCGTAGGCAATCCGTACCAACCACCCGAGCCATCGGGCCGCTTGTTGCCCGGCACGGACGAACTCAGCACGTGGCGCGACCGGCTGGCGAGTGCGGATACAGCCTTGGAAAAGGGGGCGAGGCGCTGGTTGGCCGGAGCGGATACTTCGGTGGTGCGCGAGTTGATCTTCCGCAGTCAGCAGGGTGAGGCGCTTCCTACCAGCAGTATGGCTGACGCAGACGAGCCAGCTACAGCTTTGTGGACCGCGGCCACGGAGGCGTACACTAGTGCGACGGCTGGCCGCAGCTACGTATGGCAAGAGGCGGGCCGGTTTTATTTTTCTGCCCTTGAGCCGCACCGTTTGCAAGGGGCCTACGAGCGGTTTGACACGGTCAGCTCAGGGATATGGACGGCGTGCCAAAAGGGGCGGGAACAGCGCCGAACACAGCAGACACAGCAACAGACCCGCAGGCGGCTGAGCCAAGCGTTGAAAAATGCCCGGCGGCGCTTGGCTGTCATGCAAGTCGAATTCGACGAGGCTGCGCGCGCCGAGGAGTATAAGCGAAAGGGCCACGCGCTGTGGGCCAACATCGGGCAGCTATCCGGTCGGCCCGCGCAAGTAGACCTGGCCGACCTCTTCGATTCAGAAGGGAGCTCGACCCTGCGAATTGATTTGGATGTAAACCGCAGCTTGGCGGAAAACGCCGCATCCTATCTAAAGGCTGCGCAAAAATACGCGCGCCGCCAACAAGTCCTGCCGCAGCGCCTAGCCAAACTTAGGCGTCAGTGCGATCAATACGAGCATTGGATTAGTGCGGTAGATGCCGGTAATTGGGAAGCCGACGACGCGCTGCAAAACTGGTTGGAGAGCAAGGTGACCAGTACCGACAAAACGGCAAACAAGCAGCCCCAGGCCCATCCCCGGCGCTACAGGACGTCCACGGGGTGGTCGGTGTGGGCCGGGCGCAACAACAAGGAAAACGATGTGCTGACGCACAAAATGTCTGCCCAAAACGATCTGTGGTTTCACGCCCAAGGGTACTCGGGCTCGCACGTCGTCCTGCGGAGCGAAGGCCGCAAGGAAGCCCCCAGCAAGCAGACTATTGAAGAGGCTGCGGCCTTAGCCGCGTATTGGAGCAAAGGCAAAACAGCGAAAAAGGTCTCCGTGGCGTACACCATGGTAAAACACGTCACCAAGCCGCGTGGCGGCACACCTGGGCAGGCGCTGTTGCGCCGCGAGAAAACGATCGTTGTGGAGCCGGCTTTGTTAAAGAAAGAATCGACTGAATAGTCATATAACCTATAATATGTTAGATAAACAACTAATCTTAATTACCGGACCCACCGCTACAGGCAAAACAGAAATAGCCCTTGAAGTAGCTCAGCACTTGCCCAAAGTGGAAATCATCTCGGCAGACTCGCGGCAGATCTACCGCTACATGGATATCGGCACGGCCAAACCAACCACTGAACAGCAAAACCAATGTCCCCATCACTTGCTCGATGTGCTTTCCCCCGAGGAAAACTACAGCGCGGGAGCGTATGAGCGAGCCGCGCGGCGCATCATTGAGCAGGTCTGGAACAGGGGGGGCCTGCCTATTGTGGTTGGAGGGACGGGTCTGTACTGGCAGAGTGCACTCGACGGATGCTTTGAGGACGACTTCACCGCGACTTCAGACGCTACAACTGAATACGCGTCGATCCGCACCGAATTGCAAAATCGCCTGCATTGCGAGGGGCTGGCATCCCTGTACGAGGAGTTGGGCCGTCGAGATCCGGTCGCGCAAGCGCGTTTGCAGCCGGGGGATACGCAGCGGATCCTCCGGGCGTTGGAGGTCGCGATGGTCGGAAAGGGCACGCTCAGCGCGCTGTGGCGGGAGCGCAAGGGGCAGCCCCTTATGCAGCGGCCGCAGATGATTTGTCTGATCATGGAGCGCAGTCGGCTCTACGAGCGGATCGACCAGCGGGTTGAACAGATGATCGAGCAGGGATGGATCGAGGAAGTCCACTCCTTGCGCGAAATGGGATACGACCCAAGTAACAGCGCCTTGGGGACTTTGGGTTATCTCGAAATATGCAGTGCGCTGGCAGGGCATTGCCCTTGGAAGGAAGCTGTTGAGCGGACCAAAAAGCGCACCCGCCATTTGGCCAAACGGCAAACAACGTGGTGCCGCCGCGACCGCCGCTTGCGCGAATTAGATCTCGACACATGGGGAAAGGCTGGCGTCGTCCAGCGCATCGTCGGTGAGTGGGAGTACCGATGGGGCCGTGGGGCGGGTTGACAGCGATTGGGGCCTCGCCTACCTTATGCGCAAAAATCAGCGGGAGTAGTTCAGGGGTAGAACGCAAGCTTCCCAAGCTTGATGTCGCGGGTTCGATTCCCGTCTCCCGCTCCATTATCCGCCTGGCCAACGGGGTCGGGCGGATTTTTTTATTTTTTCTAGGTATTGCCGTCGGAATAAAATCCATATACCTTTGTCGATAAAACATCTTGCCCCACACTATGATACGTAGATTAATTGCTTAATTCTCTATGGTTGTCGTAAAACAGATAGAGCCCAACAGCCTCGGCGCGCGTGCGGGATTTTGCATTGGCGACCGCATTTTGCGCATCAATGGCGAAGAAGTGCGCGATTTGATTGACGTTCAGGTCAACAGTGCCGAGGAAGTGGTCTGCGTAGAAGTTGAACGCGGCAAAGACCTGTACGAGGCCGAAATTGAGCGCCGCAGCGGTGAGTCCCTAGGACTCATCTTTGAGGATATGCGCTTGCGCAGTTGCAACAATAAATGCGTCTTCTGCTTTATCCACCAAATGCCCAAGGGCATGCGGCGCAGCCTGTATTTTGAGGACGACGATTTTCGGCTCTCCTTCCTCCACGGCTCGTACGTGACCCTGACCAATGTCCGCGAAAGTGATATCGACCGCATTATTGAACAAGGGCTAACACCGCAATACATCTCAGTCCACGCCACCGATCCCGCGCTGCGGCAAGTCATGCTCGGGCGCACGAAAGCGACCGTCGATATCAACGAGCGCTTGCGCAAACTAGCTGATAATGGCATTGAAATGCACACCCAAGTCGTGCTCTGCCCGGGCTGGAACGATGGGCCGCACCTAGAGCGCACAGTGGCCGATTTGTCCGCGTACTATCCCGCGGTTCGTTCGGTGGCACTAGTGCCCGTGGGGCTGACCGATCATCGGCACAAGCTCGTCCGGCTTGACCCGGTGACCCCGGTCAAGGCTGCTGAGTATGCGGCCGCAGCCGAAGCATGGGGCTTGCAATTCAAGGCTCGCTTTGGCGAGCGGTTCGTCTATGCGGCTGACGAGATATTTCTGCTGACGGGTCGGCCCGTGCCAGAGGCGTCATATTACGATGCGTTTCCCCAGCTAGAAAACGGCATTGGCATGGTCCGCTCTTTCCTCGACACTTGGGACGAGGCTAGTAAGAGGCTGCCAGTACACGCGGCCGCGGCCATGCGGATCGGTCTGTTGACCGGACGATTGGCCGAGCAAATTCTCGCGCCCCTAGTGACTAGGCTGAACGCAATTGAGAACGTACAGATTGATCTCCTGCCGGTAGATAATGACTTTTTCGGTCACGGCATCACGGTGTCGGGCCTGCTGACCGGTCGCGATATGGCGGCGAGAGTGCGCGACGGAATTCAGCGGGATTTGGTCTTGCTCCCACCCAATTGCGTCAATGGCGATGGCCTGACACTGGACGACATGACCGTGCCCCAACTTGCGGAAGAGGTTGGTGTCCCTCTCGCGGTAGGGGAGTACGACTTGGTTGAATCACTCGAGCGCTTTTGGACCGCTCAGAGCGTGAAAGTACAAGGAGAGGGGCGGCAGCTAACCGAGCTAGGTTATTATATAGGGCGCGAAAAATGAGCACTCAAAGGGCGCGAAAAATGAGCACTCAAAGGGCGCGAAAAATGAGCACTCAAACCGTCGAAAGCCATCACCGGCCCATCGTGGCGATTGTCGGGCGCCCCAATGTGGGCAAATCGACCCTTTTCAATCGCATCTTGGGAACCCGGTGGGCCATAACCGACGGCCAGCCTGGAGTCACGCGCGATCAGATATTTGCCGCGGCTGAGTGGGGAGGGCGGTCCTTCACTTTGGTCGATACGGGAGGCTATATCCCCAGTGCCAAAGACGCGCTATCCGCGGCCGTGCGCTCGCAAGCGGCCAAGGCATTGGCAGAAGCGGATATAGCGATTTTTCTCTGCGATGGAACCACGGGTTTGACCGATCTCGACCAAGAGATGGGAGCCATGCTGCGCCGCGGGGGAGGGAAATGCTTGCTGGCCGTCAACAAGGTCGATGAGGTAGGGCCAGTCGTGCCGCTCGACGAATTCTACCGGCTTGGCTTGGGGGATCCCCTGCCAGTTTCAGCCGTTACCGGTCGGCGTTCCGGTGCCTTGCTCGACGCACTCATTGCGCTCTTTGACGAGGTGGATGCCTATGGGCCGGAATGGGACGAAGAGATGATTCGAGTCGCCTTAGTCGGTCGGCCCAACGTGGGCAAATCTACGCTGATCAACCACCTCGCCGGCTATCAGGTTTCCATCGTCCACGATCAGCCTGGTACGACCCGGGACCCAACGCAACTGCGCTTGACGTGGCAGGATAGCCACCTGCTGTTCGTGGATACGGCCGGCTTGCGGCGGCGATCAAAGGTTGATGATCCGGTGGAATTCTACAGCACGCGCCGGGCGGCCAACAGCATTGACCAAGCCGATGTGGCGGTTGTGCTCATAGACGGTGCCGAGGGGTGGGCCATGCAAGATGCCCGCATCATGGAACAGGTGATAAAGTCAGGCTGTGGCTTGGTAGTGGCAATCAATAAATGGGATTTAGTTGCCGAGAGTACCGCAGATGAGTTCCGCCGCGAGTTGCGCGATCGCTATCCCTTTTTGCGCGATTATCCAGTGCTGTGCATATCGGGCTTGACCGGGAGGCGGGTTCACAAGTGCCTCGAAGTGGTGGCCGCGGTGGGCAATAAGCGCCGGACGCGAATTGCCACCTCGCGCTTGAACAAGATCATTCAGCAGTTCTCCGGTGAGTACCTAGCAACTCAAGAAGGCCGAGATATTCGTCTGCTCTACGCCACCCAACACGCGATTAATCCGCCGGCGTTTACGATCTTTACGAATCTTCCCCGTTCCGTTCCGGGGAATTACCGACGCCACATCGAAAACCGACTGAGGTCGGAGTTCGATTTCGAGGGAACGCCCTTGCGCATCGTCTGGCGTCGGCGCAAGGGGTATAGGGAAATGCGATCGTGAAGAATCCATTGCAAAACAAGCTGTATTACAGCATCAGCGAAGTCGCAGAACTCACACAGCTACAACCCTATACGCTTAGGGCTTGGGAGAAGGAGTTCGCCTGTTTGCGCCCGCGCCGTGCGCGCGGTGGTAAAAACAGGGCCTATAGAGCGCGCGATATAGGGATCATCTTATTGCTCAAACGCCTCTTCTACGAGGAGCGCTATACGACACAGGGCGTAAAGAAGAAGCTCAAAGACGAACCCGAGCTCCTGCGCCAAATCGGAGAGCAAATACCTGCTTTGCTTGCTAAACAAAAAAGCAGTTCCGCTTCAGTAGTGGAGCGGACTGACCCCGAACCTGCACAGGATTGGGGGGCCGCATTCAGGATGATTGAAGAGACCAAAAAAGAGCTGCGCGAAATTTTGCGCCTCCTCTAGCTTGGCATTTGGTGAAGGCTATTAAGTCGTCTTGCCTAAATCAATATAATCCTATATCTTATAATCCCAAGTGGGCGTTATAGCCCACTTTTTTCTTAAGGGGGAAAAGCGCGTATTTCCGCCGTAGATAAATTCGCATTGAAGGCCGATTTACTAGCTCTTGTCGAACCCATTATCCGCGAGCACGAGGCCGAACTTGTCGATATCGAACTCAGCGGCGTCCGAGGTAATCAGCTAGTCAGATTATTGGTTCACAAAAATTGCGGCATAACGCTGGCCACCTGCGAATCAATCAGTCGCGAAGTGGCCGATCTTTTCGACATAGAAGATCCCATTGCTGGACGGTATCGGCTTGAAGTTACCTCGCCGGGATTGGACCGGCCCCTAGAGACCGATGGGGATTTCACTCGCGCCCGGGGCTGTTTATTAAAAGTCGTGCTCGCGTCCGGTCGAGTTGTCAAAGGTCGTCTAGTCGCTTGGGAAGCTGACCAGATTCAACTCGACAGCCCAGCCGAATCCGTGGCGCGGGCCGATATTGCTAGAGCCAACATCGAACCAGAATTGTAAGTAGTGAAGGTCGAGCAAAAGATTATGAACAACGCGAATATTGTCGAAGCCTTGGGGCAGATTGCCCGCGAAAAAAACGTCGACCGGGAATTAGTGGTGCAGACCCTCGCCGACGCCCTGATATCAGCCGCTAAAAGGCACTACGGCAATACTGAGAATTACGAGGTTGACATCGACGCGGCTCAAGGCAAGATGGCTGTGTACGCCCGCAAGACTGTCGTCGAAGAAGTGATCGAGCCGTCCATGGAGATCCTCCTCGCCGACGCCCATGACATCGACCCTCATGCCCAACTAGGCTCCGTGCTAGTGCAGCAACTCAATTTCGCCGACTTTGGCCGCAACGCTATACAGACTGCAAAACAAATTCTCATTCAACGGGTCCGCGAAGCCGAGCGAGAGCGAATATACGACGAATTTATCGGTCGCGTCGGCCTCGTCGAATCGGGTACCGTACAGCAGATCAGCCACGGCGACATCATCCTCAACCTCGGTCGGGCCGAGGCGGCCGTTCCATACAAAGAGCAAATCCGCCGCGAACGCTACCGCCAAGGCGATGCCGTACGGGGCTATATATACGAAGTGCTCAAGTCGAGCAGGGGGCCTCAGGTTTTGCTCTCCCGCACTAGACCTGAATTCCTCAGAAAGCTCTTTGCTACGGAGGTGCCGGAGATAGCCGAGGGCATCGTCGAGATTCACGGCGTGGCACGCGAGCCAGGTGAGCGGGCAAAGATCGCGGTCAGTAGTAGCGATGAACGAGTCGATCCGGTGGGGGCCTGTGTTGGGGTGAAGGGATCGCGGGTCCAAGCCATCGTCCGAGAATTGAGCGGCGAGCGCATTGATATCGTTCCTTGGATCGACGAGCCGGATATATTTATAAGCCGGGCACTAAGCCCGGCTACCGTGGTGCGCTGTATAACGGATTCGCGTCGCCGGCACGCCATCGTGATTGTCGAAGAGGAGCAACTATCGCTGGCCATTGGCAAGGGCGGTCAAAATACAAAACTCGCCAGTCAACTCACCGGTTGGGGGCTCGATGTCATCACCGATGAGCAATACCAAGAGCGCCGAGCCAAGCAGGAGAAGTACCAGAAAGTATTCCGCCAGATAGATGGCATTAGCGAGTTGATTGCCCTGAGTTTGACCACGTCCGGTTTCGACTCCATTGCCTCGGTTGCCGAGGCCGGTCCAGAGCTATTGCAGACCGTGCCAGGCCTAGAAACGACCGAATCCGCCCACGGGGTAAAAGCGGCAGCTGCCTCGTATCTTGCCGAACACGGCGAGGTTGACATCGATACATTGGATGCTGATGAGGGAGAAGAAGTGGTTGAGCAAGAGCGGGAAGAGGCGGCTGAGCAAGAAGGGGAAGGGAAGGTAATCTCCACTCTCGCTGTGGGCACAAGTGGAGAAGATGAAGCAGACCAGACGACTGAGTAGCTGAGGGAATGGTTTTGGAAAAGCGCCGGGTTTATCAAGTAGCCAAGGAACAGAAGCTATCCAGCGATGCGCTCATATCCATGCTCAAGGGTATGGATATGGAAGTAAAAAGCCACATGAGCGTAGTTACACCCGAGATGCTGGAGGCCATCAACCGCAAGCTAGCTGAAGAGAAGAAAAGCTCGATAGAGGAAGTAAAGCGGCAGAAGGCCAAGGAAGACAGTCGCAAACAAGCCGATGGCTCCCGGCCCGAGCGCCGCCGCGAAAAGGGCCCAGCGCCTCGCAAGCAGGGCGTTGAAGAACTAGCCGAGGAGCGCGCCGCGCCGCTGCCCGACAAGGCCGAGGGAGGTCGTCGTCGTAGCCGCCGTCGCGGTAAGGGCCAAGAGGGCTTGGAAAGTATCCGCGAGGAATTGGGTGAAAAGCGGGAAGTAACCGCTCAGGCCAATTTGTCTGGAGCACCCCCAAAGCGCCGACGCGGGAAGCGGCGCAAAGGGGTGCCAGATGCCAAGGAGGTCCAAGAGAGCGTGCGGCGGACATTGAGTCAACTCAATGAAGGCCGTGTGCGCCGCCGCTACGAGCGCGGCCCGCGCGAAGACGGTGCCGGAGAAGACGGTGAGAGTCGCCAGATCAAGGTCAGCGAGTTTATCACGCTCGGCGAATTTGCCGAACAACTCGGAGTCAAGGTCAGTGAAGTGATCGCCCTGTGTCTGCAGATGGGTGCCATGGCGACCATCAATCAACGCCTCGATATGGACACCATGCAGACGCTGGCCGACGAATTGGGCTGCGAAGTGGTCCCGCTGGAGGCCGAAGAAGCCGAGTTGGATGAGATCGCCGAAGAGGAAGAAATCGGCGAATCCGAGCCGCGTCCGCCGGTCATCACCGTCATGGGGCACGTCGATCACGGCAAAACCTCGTTGCTCGACTACTTGCGCGAAAGCAAGGTGGCTGAAGGCGAGTCTGGTGGCATTACTCAGCACATCGGGGCGTACGTGATCAACATGGAAGATGGTCGCGGCGTGACGTTCCTCGACACCCCAGGACATGCGGCCTTTACGGCGATGCGGGCGCGCGGTTCGAGGGTAACCGACATCGTGATCTTAGTCGTGGCGGCCGACGATAGCGTCATGCCGCAAACCATTGAAGCGATCGATCACGCCAAAGCTGCTCAGGTCCCCTTAGTCGTCGCGATTAACAAAATAGACTTGCCTACGGCTGATCCAGATAAGATAAAGCGCGAGTTGGCAGAAAGGGGAATTTTAGTCGAAGAGTGGGGAGGACAGATTCCTTGTGCAGAAATCTCCGCCAAGACTGGACAGGGCATAGACCACTTGCTGGAAGTTCTCCTCATCGTGGCCGAGCTGCGCGAGTTGGAGGCCAACCCCCACAAGAAAGCCCGCGGGACGATCGTCGAAGCCCACCTCGACAAGGGGCGGGGTCCCGTGGCCACGGTCTTGGTGCAAGAGGGGACGCTAGGCGTTGGCGAGCCTTTTATTACTGGAGTCTACAGCGGCAGGGTTCGCGCCCTTCTCGACGAGCATGGCCTGCGCGTCCAAGAAGCCAAGCCCTCCGTACCCGTCCAAGTGCTTGGGTTGCCCGGAGTTCCACAAGCGGGGGACATTTTTGCCGTTGCCAATTCCGAGCGCGAGGCCAAGGATCTAAGCCAGCGGCGGCAGCTAGTCAAGCGCGAGCAGGATCACCGCAAGCTACGCACGGTCACGCTCAGCGATTTACACGATCAGATTCAGCAGGGCCACATCCAAGAACTGCGGGTGGTGGTCAAAGGCGATGTCGATGGATCGGTCGAGGCCATAGCCGAAGAACTGGGCCGCATAACCCATGAGGAAGTGCGGGTCAACGTTATTCACAGCGCAGTAGGGGCCATCTCGGAATCGGACGTACTACTGGCGGCGGCCTCTAGTGCCATTTTGCTCGGATTCCATGTAAATATTCAACCTTCTGCCCGAGATCTCGCCGCACAGGGGGGCGTGGAAATTCGCAATTACCGGATCATCTACGAAGTCATCGAGGATGTGCGGGCTGCTTTGGCTGGCCTTTTGGCCCCGACGACCGAAGAACAGGTCGTTGGCCGAGCCGAAATCCGCCAGATCTTTACCTCATCCCGCATGGGGACAATCGGTGGTTGTTTGGTGCAAGACGGCACCATCGCCCGCAGCAATCAGGTGCGGATTTTGCGCGCTGGCCAAATCGTCTTTACCGGGGAGCTTACCTCGTTGCGGCGGTTCAAGGACGACGTGCGAGAGGTCACCGAGGGATTCGAATGCGGCATGGGGTTTGCGGGGTTCGACGACATCGCAGAAGGTGACATCGTCGAGTCCTTGGTCGTAGTCGAGACCGAGCGCACGCTCTAGGGCGGTTGACCTGTTTTGATCGTTATGAGCTGTGCGGTGCAGATTTATATCGGAGATAGCCACTCGCTCAAAGACAAACGGCAAGTCCTCAACAGCCTCAAGGGGCGCATTCGCAACCGATTTAACGCGGCTGTGGCCGAAGTAGATGACCACGCGCTTTGGCAACGGGCGGTGCTAGGGGTCGCCGTGGTGAGTTCGGCCGTTGAACACTGCGACGAGATGCTGACCAAAATTGTCAATTTCGTCGAAGGTGATCCCCGAGTGCAGATTCTCGACTACCAAATGGAAGTACACTGAACGCAGGTGGCCTCCCCTCAACGAATTAGCCGAGTGCGCGGGCAGTTGCTGCGCGAGCTGACCGACATTGTAGGACGGATGAAGGATCCGAGATTACAGCTAGTCCAAGTAGTCGATGTAGAACTCTCCGCCGACATGAGCTATGCCACGATCTTTGTCAGCACGCTCGGTGACGCAGGCGACAAAAAGCAGGTGCTTCAAGGAATGCACCGGGGCTTGGGTTTTATGCGCCGAGAAATCGCCCAGCGCATGCGCTTGCGCTACGCGCCCCAGTTGCGAGTTGCATACGACGACACCACTGAGCGCGCCGCGCGCGTTACGGCCCTGATCGATAGCCTCGGTGGAGCGCAGGATGACTGATCCGGCCTTGACTGGGGTTTTGGTTATCGACAAAGCCAAAGGCCCTACTTCCCACGACGTAATCGCCTCGCTTCGGTGCCTATTGCAGTTGCGGCGCATTGGTCACTGCGGCACGCTCGATCCCTTGGCCAGCGGGGTCTTGGTCGTTTGCTTGGGTCGCTATACCCGGCTCAACCGGTGGCTTTGCGGCGCAGATAAAGAATACGAGGCCGAAATTTGTCTAGGGGCTGTAAGTGATACGGGGGATGCTGAGGGCCCGATCCACGACCAAGAGGACTGCACGCCTCCCGACGACCACAGCGTAGCCCAAGCCCTACGCGATTGTACGGGAGCTATAGACCAAGTGCCGCCAGCCCATTCAGCAGTAAAAGTGGCGGGAGTGCGCTCGTACAAGCGGGCGCGTCGCGGGGATGAGGTTGTCCTCAAATCCCGCCGGGTGCATATCCACGCAATGGAATTACTCAGCTACGATTTTCCTAGCCTAAGTGTGAGAATCCATTGCTCGGCGGGAACGTACATTCGCTCGCTGGCCGCCGACTTGGGGCGCGCCTTGGAAACGGGTGCCTATTTGGCGGAATTGCGTCGGATGCGCGCCGGTGGTCTCGGCTTAGACAAAGCCCTGACGTTGGACCAAGCAGCAAGCCTTAGCAGAGCGGGCCAAATTGAAAAAGCCCTCGTCCATCCGCGGCTGGCGCTGAGTGAGCTAGCCGCCGTTGAGCTAAACGAGGTCAAGCTAGTCGATTTCGCCCATGGGAAGGAGATCGAGTATCCGGCTGGTGCGGGACCGCGCGAGGTCTGCGCGGTTTTTGACGCTGCGGAAACCTTGTTTGGCCTCGCGCGATGGGAGAAAGGGACATTGCGGCCCCTGTGCGTTTTGCGCCAACCTTAGATGGAGTGCGCTGGCGTTCATTTTTCCGGTCGCGTCACGAGAGGCCAAGGACGCGGTAGAGCCCTGGGGTTTCCCACGGCGAATTTGCTGCCCCAAGGCGATAAGCCCTTGCCCCAGGGGGTGTTTGTCGCCGAGGTGCAATATCCCGGAAGTGAGGTATTGCAGGCCGTGGCCCATATTGGCCCTCGGCCTACATTTGCCGAAGCAGCGCTAGTCATCGAGTTGCACATACTCGATTTTACCGGCGACCTCTATGGACAAACGCTACAGGTTGCCCTTGTAAAAAAGCTGCGCGACCAGCGCGCATTTGCCTGTCCAGATGAGCTGGTAGGGCAAATTCGCAGAGACATTCACCAAGCACGTGCCCTGTTCGCTGCTAGTGTTGAAGGCGGAAAGGGCGGCGCGAAATACGGAGGTTGAAGGTGTCAATAACAACAGAGCGCAAGAAAGAACTGATCGAAAAATTTGGCCAAGAGGGCGGGCCTGGATCCGCCCCGGTGCAGATTGCCATTCTCAGTGAGCGCATCGAAAACCTGACCGAACATCTCAAAGACCAGCAAAAGGACTTTGCCACGCGACGGGGGTTACTCATACTCATAGGCAAAAGGAGGCGATTACAGACCTACTACCAAAAGAAAAACCCGCAGGCGTACGCGGCGTTGATCCGCGAACTCGGATTGCGCCGTTAGCTCGCACAGAGCTACTCACTGCGGTGTCTGCTGGCGCAGATGCTGCACAGATTTCAAAACCTCAAAGGAAAGAGCAAAAGATATATCTAATGACTAAACTCGAACGTGAAATAGGCGGGCGGAATCTGTCGATTGAAACGGGCAGAATCGCCAAGCAAGCCAACGGAGCCGTGTGGATGCAATACGGGGAGACCGTAGTGCTAGTCACGGCCTGCCGAACCAACATCCCAGAGGACCGGGGCTTTTTGCCCTTGATCGTAGATTACCGGGAAAAGGCCTACGCTGGTGGCAAGATACCGGGCAACATCTTCAAGCGCGAAGGGCGTCCCTCCGAGAAGGAGACCCTGAGTGCTCGGTTAATCGATCACCCCATTCGGCCGATGTTTCCCAAGAAGTTCCCCTATGAGATCCAAGTCTATGTTTCGGTGCTTTCGTACGATGGAGAAAACGACGCCGATGTCTTGGGTTTAATCGGGGCCTCAGCGGCCCTGAGCATATCCGACATTCCCTTTGCTGGCCCCATGGGAGCCGTGCGGGTCGGGCGAATAAATGGCGAGTTTGTCGCCAATCCGACCCCAGCCGAGCTAGATGATTCCGATCTTGAAATCATAGTCTGTGGCACGGCCGATTCCATCGTCAGCGTCGAAGGGGGTGCCCACGAGATTGCCGAGCAAGATCTGGTGGATGCATTGGCCTTTGGCCACGAGTGCATCGCCGAGTTGGTCCAGCTACAGGAGCAACTCGTCTCCGAGGTCGGCAAGGAGAAGCTTGCCATCGAGGTCGAGGAAGTTGATCCCGAACTGGTCCATGCCGTTACTGAGCTGGCACAAGAGCGGATCGCCGAGGCCAACAGAAGCCCGCTCAAAGAAGAGCGGCAAGAGCGCATCGACGCGATTAATGCCGATGTCTTGGAGAGCCTAGCCGAGCGCTTTCCAGAGTCTGAAAAACTGATCAAGGACGAGCTGGAGGCGCTGCTCAAGGCCGAGATGCGCACCATGATCCTCAAGGAGAAGCGGCGCATCGACGGTCGCGCGCTCGACGCGGTGCGCGACGTCACTTGCGAGAGCACCGTACTGCCGCGGACTCACGGCTCGGCGCTGTTTACCCGCGGGCAGACGCAAGCGCTCTGCGTGGCAACGCTGGGCACCAAGCTCGACGAGCGCATGGCCGACGACCTGCAGGGCAAGCGGTTTAAGTCCTATTACTTGGATTACAACTTTCCCCCGTATTCGGTCGGTGAAGTGCGCTTTGAGCGCGGTCCGGGACGGCGGGACATCGGCCATGGGCATCTAGCCGAGCGCGCCCTAGAGCCGGTCATCCCATCGGTCGAGTCCTTTCCCTACACGATTCGGTTGGTGTCTGATATTACCGAGTCGAGCAGTTCCAGTTCCATGGCCACGGTGTGTGGCTGCTCTTTGGCCTTGATGGACGCCGGAATTCCCGTTAAAACCGCGGTGTGCGGCACGGGTGTGGGCTTGGTCAAGGAAGGGGACGCCTACGAGCTGCTGACCGACATCCGCGACGCCGAAGATTTTCTCGGCGACATGGACCTCAAGGTCGCTGGCACCAAGGACGGGATTACCGCGATCCAGATGGATATTAAAATTCAGGGCTTGCAGCTAGACATTTTCAAGGAAGCCCTAGACCGCGCCAAGGAGGGGCGTGACAAAGTCTTGGCCATTATGGATGAATGCCTGAACGAGGCGCGGCCCGAGCTTTCGCGCTGGGCACCGCGCATTGAGTTTGTCAAGATCGACCAGGGCAAAATCGGCGCGGTCATCGGCCCGGGCGGCAAGACCATCCGCGAAATCGAAAAGACTGGTGCCACGGTCAATGTCGACGAAGACGGCACGATTACCATTGCTTCGGTTGAAGCCGGCCCAGCCGAAGAAGCTCGGCGCATGATCGAGGGAATTACCGCTGACGCCGAGGTGGGCAAGGAATACGACGGGGTGGTCAAGCGGGTCATGCCCTTTGGGGCCTTCGTCGAGATTCTGCCCGGCAAGGAGGGCTTGTTGCACATCTCCGAGCTGGCGCATCGGCGCGTGGACAAGGTCGAAGACGTCGTTGGGCAAGGGGACACGATCGCCGTCAAGGTCCTCGAAATCGACACCGGCGGCAAGATGCGACTCAGTCACAAGGCCCTGCTAAAAAAGTAGGTGTCGATCTTGAGCCACAGGATGAGAAGACTATCGAGTCTATCTCGATAGTCTTTTCTTATTGTTATGGTATATGGATAAGGAAATGGAGTCGATTCTGGTGGCTGATATCGGCTGCTATGAGGGCCGAGAAGTGGTGCTGCGCGGTTGGTTGTACAACAAGCGCTCGAGCGGCAAGCTGCATTTTCTGCAACTGCGCGATGGTAGCGGCGTGGTGCAATGCGTTGTTTTTAAAGGGGATGTCGAGTCAGAGCTATTCGAGCGGTGCGATCACTTGCCGCAAGAATCTTCGCTCGTAGTCCGCGGCCAAGTGCGGCGGGAAGAGCGCGCACCTATCGGCTATGAGGTGGGGGTCAGCGATCTCAAAATCGTGCAGGAGGCCGGGCCTTATCCCATCACGCCCAAGGAACACGGAGTGTCCTTTCTCCTCGACCACCGCCACTTGTGGCTGCGTTCCATGCGGCCTGGGGCCATTCTCAAGATCCGCAGCGAAATCGGCAAGGCCTGTCGCGACTTCATGGAAGAGCGCGGCTTTGTCTTGGTCGATGCGCCGATTTTTACGCCCGCGGCCTGTGAGGGGACCTCAACCCTGTTCGAAACCGCGTATTTCGACGACACGGCTTATTTGACCCAGAGCGGCCAGCTCTATATGGAAGCGGCCGCGATGGCCTTGGGCAAGGTCTATTGTTTTGGCCCGACGTTCCGCGCTGAAAAATCCAAGACCCGCCGGCACCTGACCGAGTTCTGGATGATCGAGCCGGAGATGGCGTATTGCGATTTGGAGGGTGCCATGGCCTTGGCCGAGGCCATGGTCTTGTACGTGCTTGACCGCGTGCTCGACCGCCGCCGCGAAGAGCTAAAGCTGCTCGAGCGAGATACCGCCAAGCTGGAACAGGTCAGCCGGCCCTTTCCGCGCCTGACCTATGACGAAGCCGTCGAGCGCTTGACAGCCCTCGGTAGCGACATCGAATGGGGGAGTGATCTGGGTGGGGACGACGAAACCCTCCTTGCCTCTGAGTTCGAGGTGCCGGTTTTCGTCCACCGCTATCCCAGTGCAGTCAAAGCATTCTACATGAAGGAAGATGCCCAAGATCGCCGCTTGGCCCTGTGTATGGACCTGTTGGCACCCGAAGGGTATGGGGAAATCATTGGGGGCGGGCAACGCGAAGACGACCTTGCCGTCTTGCAGCATAAAATCGCCACGCACCAGTTGCCCGAAGAAGCCTTTAGCTGGTATCTCGACTTGCGGCGCTACGGCTCGGTTGAACACGCTGGCTTTGGCATGGGAATCGAGCGGGTGGTCGCTTGGTTGTGCGGCGTCAAGCACGTGCGCGAGACCATTCCATTTCCGCGCATGATGCAACGCCTCTATCCATAAATGTCTTATAAGGGTAATTATGTCAACCAAAACCAAAAAAGGCCAGTACAACTTTCAAGCCATCGAAACCAAATGGCGATCCCACTGGGAGCAGGAAAAGACCTATCAAACACTGGGGCCGGGAGATCGCGGTTTCGACCACAACAAACCAAAGTGCTACATCCTCGATATGTTTCCCTATCCGAGTGGAGCGGGGCTGCACATCGGCCATCCCAAAGGGTATATCGCCAGCGACATCTACAGTCGCTACAAAAGGATGCAGGGATTTAACGTCCTGCATCCGATGGGGTTCGACAGTTTCGGATTGCCGGCCGAGCAATACGCGATCGAACACAACATCCATCCAGCGGCTGTAACAGAGCAGAATATCGATGCGATGCGCAGCCAATTGCAATTCCTCGGGCTATCGTTTGACTGGGCCCGCGAAGTGGTCACGTCGCGGGCGTCGTACTACCGTTGGACCCAGTGGATTTTCGCCCAGCTCTTCGACAGTTATTTCGACGAAGACGAGGTCTGGGAAGACGGCAATGGACGCCAAATAAAGGGACGAGCCAAGCCCATCGCCGACTTAGAGGCCCAATTTGCGGCGGGCAGGGATTTGTCGGCAGCTGATCGCCAAGTCATTGGCACCGATGCGGATTGGTCTGCTTTAACTGCGGCTGATCGGCAAGCCGTGTTGAACAATTACCGGCTGGCATATCAGCAGGAGGCCGTCGTCAACTGGTGCCCTGGCTTGGGCACTGTGTTGGCCAACGAGGAGGTGACCAATGAAGGCCGTAGCGAGCGGGGCGATTTCCCCGTATATCGCAAATCATTTCGGCAGTGGACGATGCGCATAACAGCCTACGCTGAGAGGCTGTTAGAGGACTTGGATTTCGAACTGGAAGATCGCAACGGTGAGCCCTTCCGGCTCGATTGGCCAGAAGCCATCAAGCGGATGCAGCGCAATTGGATCGGCCGCAGCAAAGGGGCTGAAGTATGCTTCGATGTCCTCGACCCGGAAAGCGATGTGGTCGTCGGGCAGTTGCCCGTGTTCACGACCCGCCCCGACACGCTTTTTGGGGCAACCTTCATGGCTCTTGCCCCGCAGCATCCGCTGGTGGACCCGACCGAGGAATCCTATTTAGTGCCCAATGCTTGGCCCGACGGAACGCCTGAGCAGTGGAAGGGGAGTGGAGGTTCGATCCGCGAAGCCGTAGCCGAGTACGCAGCCCAAGCCGCCACGCTCACGGCCGATGAAACCAAAGAAAAAACAGGCATTTTCTCCGGCATCTACGCTCGCAATCCAGTCAATGAACAAAAAATCCCCATTTTCGTCGCCGACTACGTCAGCATGGACTACGGCGCGGGTGCCATTATGGCGGTGCCAGCCCACGATGAGCGCGATTTCGCCTTTGCCACCGCCTATAACTTGGACATTGTGAAAGTAGTTGCTGAAGAGGAAGAAGTTCTTGAAGGGTGGTATGCGGGGGAGGGGACTGCCATCAATTCGCCTCCAGTAGTGCAGGCAGACGGCGGTGATAATCCATACGCTATCACTGGGTTGGCAACAGCCGAGGCCAAAGCCCAGATTGTCGTTGCACTCGCTGCCCAAGGGCAAGGGCAAGCCTCGGTAAACTACAAACTGCGGGATTGGACTTTCGCTCGGCAGCGCTATTGGGGCGAACCTTTTCCACTGGCTACGCATCCCGATGGCTATTCCGTTGCGGTAACTCCTCCGGTAGTGCTGCCAGACCTAGAGGACTTCAGACCGGAGACCTCGGATGATCCTGCCCGGCCCGTTTCGCCGCCGCTGCATCGGGCTGGAGCGGAGTGGACGACGGTAAAAATTGACGGAGAGGTTTGCCAGCGCGAACTCAACGTCATGCCCCAATGGGCCGGTTCCTGTTGGTACTATCTGCGCTTTATCGATCCGCACAACGAACAAGCCTTCTGCGACTCGGCCAAGGAGGGCTACTTCATGCCGGTTGATCTCTACATCGGCGGCGCTGAACACGCGGTGTTGCACTTGCTCTACGCCCGGTTTTGGCACAAGGCCCTCTACGACCTAGGCCACGTATCCACGCCCGAGCCGTTTAAGAAGCTGTTCAACCAAGGCATGATGACCGCGGATGCTTTTCAGGATGATCGCGGGGTGTATATCGACATCCGCGAGGTCGAATTCCGCGATGGGGAGCCTGTTGAGAAGGGAACGGGGAAGACGCTGCATCGGTCGTCCGGCAAGATGGGTAAACGCTACAAAAATGGTTTGCCGCCCGAAGAGGTCGGCGAGGAATTTGGCGTGGATACCTTGCGGCTGTACGAAATGTACATGGGGCCGCTTGAAGCGAGTGCACCGTGGAGCATGGAAGGCATTCGCGGGATGCAGCGCTTCTTACAGCGCGTGTGGCGCAACTTCGTCGATGCAGACCGACGCGTGAGAATAGGGGACAGCGCTGCGTTGGCGTCGGACTTGGAACGCAAGCTGCACCAAACCATGCAAAAGGTAACTGAGGACATAGAGGAACTGCGGTTTAATACGGCCATTGCCGCCTTGATCGAGCTAAACAACCTGTTGGTGTCCTCAGACGAAGTGCCGCAGGCTGTTGCCAAGCCTTTCTTGGTCTTGCTCTCGCCCTTTGCTCCGCATATTGCCGAGGAGCTATGGGAAATGGCTGGCTTCGGGAGGGGAGACCTCAGTCGCCAGAGTTGGCCCGACTGGGATGCCGCTAAGGCCGCCGATAACATGATCATAGTGCCCATTCAAGTCAATGGCAAAATGCGTGGCCAAGTCGAAGTGCCGGTCCGCACCGAAGAGGATAAAATAAAGACCTTGGTGCTTGAGATGGAGAGCATCCAGAAATACGTGGCCGACGAAGCGGCGATAAAGCGGTTTATATGGGTGCCGAATAAAATCGTCAATATCGTGGTGTAGGAATTAAGACGAAACGAAAAGTCCTATAAATAATTTTATGTAAACAAAAAATAACAAAAATCAATGAATAACTCATCCACGCCATCTGCGTACTTCGCTCTTGGGTTAGCGTCTTTCTTATTGGCGATCGTGTTGTTGTTCAACCTGCTCAGCCCCATGGCCGTGCCGGTTACTAGGGAGCAGTTCGATCAGATAAGAGAGGCTGATCTCATTGAGTATCTGATCGTGCAACCCCGGGGATTTACTTGGCAGCTCAAAAGGGCTGTGCGCGTCCAAGGGACCAATGGCGCAACACAGGCCAAGCGGATCGCACTAGCCGAGCCTGACTCATCCGTGGCCGAAGACTGGCGACAAAAAGGAGGAGCGGTGCGCCAAGAGGACGACACTTCGTGGTGGGGGGGGGTAATCTTCATGGCCTTGTTGCTCGGGGTAGGAGGATGGCACATCTGGTCGCAAATACGGCTGGATCTCAAAGGGGGAGGGGGACCGCGCCGCCGCTTGCGCGATTTGGAAACCGCGCTCAAACAAGGCAAAATTACCCAAGCCGAATTCCGGCAGCAGGCCGAGCGGCTCTGGGCCGAATTGTGAGGATATATGGCGAGTACCATTCGCGTTCTCGACGAAAGTCTCATTGGAAAAATCGCTGCCGGCGAGGTCGTGGAACGGCCAGCTTCGGTCGTGAAGGAATTGGTCGAAAACTCGATTGATGCGGGTGCCACTAAAATCCGCGTGGAAATCAAGGCCGGTGGCAAGCAGTCGATCATCGTGATCGACGATGGATCGGGCATGAACAGAGAGGATATCGCGCTGTGCGTACAGCGTCACGCCACGAGCAAAATGGCCTCGATGGCCGATCTGTTCTGCATTCAGACGCTGGGTTTTCGCGGTGAAGCCTTAGCCAGTATTGGTGCGGTAGCTCACTTGACGATAGAATCGCGCGCGAAGGAAGACGAAGCCGGGACGCGCCTAGTCGTGGAGGGGGGGATAGAGCGAGAGATGCACAGTATCGGCCGAGCGCGCGGCACGACCATCGTGGTAAAGAACCTGTTTTTTAATACGCCAGCGCGACGCAAGTTCCTCCGATCCGTTGATGCGGAAGCCCGCCACGTGGCGCAAACCATTATCCATTTAGCTGCTGGCTATCCGGCTCTTGGCTTTGAACTAGAGCACCAGGATCGCCAAGTATTGAACTACGCCCCGGCATCTCGTCGAGAGCGGGCGGCCGAGTTGCTGGGCATGCGTCCCCCATACGGAGGCCGGACTGCTTCAGCCGCCGAACTGTTGGATCTCGCTCACGAAGAAGAGGGCCTCAAAATCGAAGGGGTCTTAGCCGGTCCCGAACACTGCGGTCGGAGCAAGGGCAAGCAGTATCTCATCGTACAGGGGCGGCCCATCTCTTCGCGGCTGATGGCTGCCGCTGTACAGCGGTGCTTTGAAGGTTTACTGCCCGGGGGACGCCATCCGGTATTCATGCTCTGGATCGATATGGATTCCAAGAAAATCGACGTCAATGTCCATCCGACGAAGCGAGAGATTCGCTTGGCCAACGAAGGACAAGTCATCGTGGCTATTGAGAACAGCGTCCGGCAGACCTTGCGCCTGCCCGATGTGCAATCCTTTGTCTATGCCTCACCTCACTTCAGCGAGCCCAGCAGCGGTCCGGTAGGCTCCGACCATTCGGTCGGCGAGAGGGACGTTTCGGTGCGCGTGGGCGAACCGACGGCACCGGTGTTGCAGAGGCAGCCTACGTCCGAAGAACTTGGGTCATCAGCCGTTCATGCCGACGATCAGCTCGCCCTGACCTTCGTCGCTCCAGCCGCAGCCAAAGTCGCCATCGCCGAAGACACCGCGATGTGGCAAGTCCACAACCAGTACATTCTCGTCGAGGTAGCCGACGGCTTGCTATTCGTCGATCAGCAGGCCGCGCACGAACGCATCAACTACGACCGGGCTATGGCGCAAATGGATGGTGTGGCCGGAGAAAGCCAGCAGTTGCTTTTTCCCATACGGCTAGAAATGGGCGCAGAAGATTTCGAGATCTTCAACCAAGTGCGGGATGATATTGCCAAGCTCGGCTTTGTTGTGCGGGATTTTGGCGCGCGGACGGTGTTGGTGGAAGCTGTGCCCGCCGAATTGGATCGCTTTGGCGAAGGCGATGTTTTTTATCAGTTATTGAACGACGTGCGCGATGGCCAGCATTCGGACCTGTCTTGGCGCGAAGCACTCGTCTTGGCTTATGCGCACAAAGCGAGCATCAAGAAGGGACAGAAACTGAACGACGAGGAAATGGCGCACTTGATCAACGAGTTGCTAAAGGCCAACTCGCCGTACATAAGCCCAGCGGGCAAGCCAATCATGGCGCGGATGAAATTGAATGATATGGAGCGTCTGTTGCGAAAATTATAGTTCTTTTTAATTTAGCTATTATACTCCCGATAACAGGCATTATCGGGAGTATAAAAACTAGGCGAATCCCTTGTAATATGCGGCGGCAAAATCCCGCGATGTTCGCTATATTTGGGACATTAGACACCAATTAAGCCTCAGCGAGCATTTATGAGCGAGCAGTCCGGCCGCAATGCTGTGGCCGCAACACTCAATCCGGTCGTCCGCAAGCTGACGCCAGCACCCGCGTTGGTAGCGGACGACCCTCTGGAACAATTTCTCAGCGGCCAGCTCAGCGAGCGCACGCGGCGTGCGTATTGCGCCGATCTCGAGCATTTCTTCGCATCTATCGACATGAAACTAAATGAAGTGTCGCTCGCCGTCTTGCGGTCAATCACCTTTGAGCACGTGGTGGCCTTTAGAAATCAGCTCGCCAGCGAAGGCTACAAGCGCAGCAGCATCAATAGAAAGTTGTCCAGCCTGAAGTCGTTGTTCAAGATGCTGGTCGCCTTGGGTCACATCGCGAAGAATCCCGCAGACTCTACGTTGGTGCGCGGCTACAAGGTAGATGAAACGCTGGCTGGCAAAGCACTTTCCAATCAGGTGCTAAACAAGATCCAGCAAGCCATTGCCGAGGAAAAAGACGATTTAGTTCGCACGCGCGATGCGGCCATGTTTCACTTGCTTACGTTCGGCGGGCTGCGCCGCTCTGAAGTGGCGGGCATCGCTTGGGAGGATATATCCTTGGAGGGCGTCTTTTACATCCTGCACCTGCCGGAGACTAAATCGGGCGTGGCGCAGGAGATCAAACTGCAAAACGTCGTTCTACATCATCTCGAACTATACAAACAACAGCTACAGGTGGCGGGCTGGCCGGCGACTGGTAAGGTCTTCATCAGCCTGTCGCGCAACCAGTCTCGCGGCCAGCCGCTGACCGACCAGTCGGTAAATCACATCGTCAAGAAGTACGCCCTGCGCGCTGGCCTTCCCCAAAACGTCACCGCGCACATGTTTCGCCACACGTGCTGCACCTTGGCGATTGAAGGCGGTGCCAAACCCCAGCAGGTGCAAGCCCATTTGCGCCACAAGGATCTAAAAACGACTATGCGCTACTACGAAAACCGCGAGAGGCTGCTTGATAATGCGTCTGATTATATTAAGGTTGGTAGTTAGTTTTTATTTTTATTTTTATTTACATAAAATTATTTATAAGACTTTTTATTTTACCTGCCTACGATCTAAAACCGCATCTTGTCTCGCCGACGTGCGCATCCATTCCAAGAGACGATAGCTTTCGACCGCCTGCCCCAAAGCCAACAGCGGCTGCGCGTGCCCTTGGATACAGGCGACGAAATTTCGATAATACGCCGCCAAACTCTCTACGTCCCATGCCCAAGGCCAAGTTTTGTCGACGACTTTGTCTTGGGCATACGAGCGGATGCGCAAAACTGGGGCCACAGCCGGAAAGTCCATAAGTGCGACCGAGCCCTCAATGCCGTTGCGCATCCTCAGCAGCACAACCGACACGTCCTCCATGCGACCAAGATGAAAGAAGTTGCGCATCCTGCTGTATAGCACATCTACCGGCCCCCAAGTACTCAGCAACAGGTCGCATACGTCTAAGGCCGCTTGGTTGTAGATCATCTCGCGGCCGATGGAATCGAAGAGAGCCGAATCAAAAGAAAGCTCTAGGGAGTAATGCGCTACGCCCTGCTGAGCGGCCAGAGCTGTGCAAAAGTACGTATGCCTCCCCAGTGAAAGCACGCACACATTGGGATGGCTGTTGGCAAACGGGCCCTGTACGGGATGGGTCGCCATAACGTGCAGACCGGCTGCCACTGCCGAGCCAATCCAATGCGATTTATCCTCCACATGTAACACCACTAAGCCATCTATTTTTTGTTCCAAGACCGAGGCGCAATCGGCTCGGTGTACGAGCTGGATATCGCGGCAGCCCCCCAAGGCATTCCGATGGACGGCCACCTCGTGGGCATGGCCTGCTACGCCGAGCGTCATCATGGTTTTTCGCTCGTCTTAATTCGCTCCTGGAGCCGCTGGCTAAATGTCCGTGCCGCGTGATCCCCATCCAAACGCAAGAGATAATCTATCGCTATGGCCTCGGCGAGTACCGTGATATTTTTGCCGGGAAATAGCGGTATGAAGACCTCCGGCACCTCGACACCGAGAATTACCACCTTATTGTCTTCGAGGCCAAGGCGTTCGTAAGCATATTTTTCATCCCAATCGACGAGGTTGACCAATACCTCCACCCGCTTCTGCCGCCGAGTCCTCCACGCGCCAAACATCTTTTTTACGTCTAAGATACCGATGCCACGAATTTCGATGTGGTCTTGAAGCATCTCCGAGCTACACCCCACCAAAATGCCTTGGGGCTTGCGATTGATGATAACCACATCGTCGGCCACCAGCCGATGCCCGCGCTCGACCAAATCCAAGGCGACTTCGCTTTTGCCTATGCCGCTGCGACCGCGAAAGAGCAGCCCTACCCCAGAGACATCGACCAGCGTCCCATGCATGGATATCTGGGGCGCAAACACCTCGTCGAGGTAAAAGCGGATGAGATGGGTAAACTCGGCCGTGTTGAATCCGGATTTCAGCAACGGGACCGCGCACTCATCGGCTAGTGCCCGCAACTCGGAGTACACGCGTCCCCTACCGGTCAGGACCACGCATGGAATATCGAATTGATATATGATTTTGAGAGCCTGCCGCCGTCGATCTGGGGATAAGCTGCGCAAATACTCCGCCTCGGTGTTGCCCAAAAGTTGTACTTGATCCAAGGTAAACAGGTCGACGAAGCCCGTCAGGGCTAGGCCAGGGCGATGGATGTCGCTGTTGTTGATGGTCCGCTGTAGCCCCTTAGCTCCGGCGATGAGCTTCAGTCGCAGTTGCTGCCCGTAGGTAGCTAGCAGATCCTTGATAGTCAGTTCATTCATCCCTACTCAAACTCTCAAAAATACGCCGATATCCTTCGTAGCGTGCCGACGCGATGCGGCCGGCGGCCACAGCTGCGCGGACTGCACAATCGGGTTCGTGCAAGTGGCTGCAATCGCCGAATTGGCATTGGCTGCGTAGAGGTTCTAGCTCGGGATAATACGTCTCTAACTCAGCGGGTTTTACCCCCCATAAGCGAAGCTCTTTAACCCCTGGCGTATCGGCCACATAGCCACCTTCTTGCAACCTGAACAAATGCACGACTGTGGTTGTGTGACGGCCCCGGTCATGGTGTTTCATTATTTCCTTTGTCTTTAATCCCAATCCTGGTTCGATGCCGTTGAGCAAGGTCGATTTGCCGACTCCAGATTGGCCGACCACAGCCGTGCTCCGATTGATCAGAGCCTCTTTAAACTCACCCATCCCATCGCCCTGCACAGCACTGGTGCAATAGATTGGATAACCAAGAGCCTCATAGGGTGCCGTCAACGTGCCCACGGCTTCTCTGGAGGCTAAATCGACCTTGTTAATGCAGACCAGAGGCTGAAGATTTCCCTTTATAGCCATGACAATCGCTCGGTCGATAAAACCGCGCCGAGGTTTCGGTTGGCAAGCGGCCACGACGACGACCAATTGCTCCATGTTGACAAAGAGAATCTGCTCAAACGGGCGCGCCCCGCTGGCTCCACGTGAGAACTTGGAAGATCGGGGATGTACCGCTTCGATGACTCCGGTCCGTTCGGCCGTAGGTACGACATCAACCCAGTCGCCGGCGACGACCGGGGAACTAGTCCTTCGGAACCCTGCCTTGAGACGGCCCCGAATCTCGCATTGCCAGTGGCTTCGCTCGACCTCGACGAGGCACTGTAGCCCAGAGACTCTGATGATACGGCCCTGCATGATTGCCCGCCTCTGCCTACTCCCCTTTGGCGAGGCGCTCGGCTAAATAATTGGGGTAGCCAAGGTTTTCGATTTTCTGCTGGGTCAGCTTAATCGGGTATTCGACGCGCTGGAGTTCGACCCATTGCTCGTCGGTATCCCACAGGGTGTATGCCGACCGCCAGTCGCCATCTCGAGGTTGGCCGACGCTGCCGACGGAGACCAAGTATTGATGATCCCCTATGGCGGCCGTAGCCGAGGTCAGCGGTACGGGCTTATCGCGCATCTTGCAGTAAATGCGCGCTTCATGTGTGTGGCCGACAAAAGCCAATGGCCACTTGAGCTGGCTCATGCACCAAGCGACGCGATCATACATGAGGAGAGGTTCCCATTCTTCGGGCTTGAGAGGGTTGGCGTGGGACAGAGCCGCATTGCGCTCCACGCGCCGAAAGACCCCTTGCCGCAAAAAGTCGCGTTCTTCCTCTCCCAACACCTCACATGCCTGATAGAGCGAAGGGCGGGCCAACAGGTTAAAAGACTGGATGCGCACCGGCTCCAGCACAGCTTGGTCGTGGTTACCTAGGACGATCTGTGACTCTACTTCCTTGAGCCGATAGATACAGCCCAAAGGATCAGGGCCGTACCCCACGATGTCCCCCAAGCAGATAATGCGCTCGGCACCGGCGTTGGTCGCGGCGATCAATACGGCCTCTAGCGCTTCGAGATTGGCGTGAATATCGGCGAGCACTGCGATCTTCAAAAGGCCCCGCCTCAGTTAAATAGTGCGCTAATGGACGTTTCTTCGTGGATAGCGCGGATGGCGCTGGCAAAGAGAGGGGCCACGGAGCACACCTGTATCATAGGTATGCGGGCGTCCGCCGATAAGGGAATCGTATCGGTAATGGCGAGGGCTTGCAGGCTGGATTGATCCAGCCGCGCTATCGTCTCCTTGGTCAGGGTGCCGTGGACGCAACCAGCGTAGATTTTGCGCGCCCCGCGCTCCTTGACGGCGGCGGCTCCCTTGAGGATGGAAGTGCCAGTAATGATCGCGTCGTCGAAGAATACGACATCTCGGCCGGCTACGTCGCCAATGACCCTGTTTTCCCCGGCACCCTGATCGACGACTACGAGGGGCAACCCCAACCGCTGGGCATAGGTCTCAGTGACCTTGGCGCGGCTGATGTCCGGAGCAGCTGCGACTAAGTTGTCTCGGTCGAGGTCAGCGTAATAGGCACATATCGCCGGGACGCCGCTCAGTTGATCGACGGGAATCCGGCTAAAACCCATAGTCTGCGGGCTGTGTAAAGTCATGGTGAGAATCCGGTCTGCCCCGGCTTCGGCGATCAGATCTGCCACCAAGCGGCCCGCCACGGAAATCCTCGGCTCATCCTTGCTGTCGGCCAGAGCATAGGGATAGTATGGCAAGACGGCGGTGATGCGGCCAGCCGAGGCGTATTTTAGGGCGTCGAGGGCTATGAGCAACTCCATCAAGTAGTCGCTAACGGGCGGACATGAGGTTTGAATCAAGAACACATCGCGACCGCGTACATTTTCACAGATCTTTACCTTTATATTTTCGTTGCTAAAGTCGATAAATTCGATGCGCCCCGGCTCAATGGCCAGTGACTGGTAAATGCCCTCTGCCAATGCCGGATTGCTCCGCCCGGCGAAAACCTTGAGATCCGTGCTCCCCATCAATAGGCCCCTTAGAACATGGCCAGTGCAGCGCGGGCTTGAGCAGCAATCGGATACTGGGCGAATGTGCGGCTGACTTCTTCGAGTAGGGCTTGTTGCTTGTCGCTGTCGCCGGCCAACCCATATATGCGGGCGGCTTCCATCCGCGCCATGGCCTCGCGGATGGTCCCGACCTGTTGGGCTGCATAGGCTTCGTAGTGCTGGGCCGCGGCCAAGAATTGCCCTTCGGCTTCAAGACAGGCCCCAAGACCGCTCTGGGCTGCATAAGCCAACACATCCAAAGGCTCGTAGTTGTCCAAGTAACTCTGATAGTAACCCCGAGCTTCGACATAGCGGCCCTGCGCGTAGTGGAGATTGGCTAAGAGCACGGTCCCTTGGGCTGCGGCCGGGGTCCCGGCATAAGAGGACACCAACTCTTTGGCCAGGCGAATTGCTTCGGCTGGCTCACTGCCCTGCTCGACCATCAGCACATCGCCGAGTAGGGCCGCGGCTTTGAGTCGATCTGCCTCCTTGGACTCGATGAAATAATTGATGGCCATAATGATCACAATCACAGCGACGGCCCCACCGCCAAAGAGACTAGCGCGTTCTTTGACGTACTCGACCGCCTGCATGATCCATTCGACGAACTCATCTTCGCGGAGTTCACTCTTGCTCAGTTTACGGCGTTCACTCGACATGAAGGTATGGCATCTCCATAGTTTTAGGTTTAGCTTCTAATATACGATAGCGCTTTCCAACTTGTATCCGTGTAAAAGGTCGCGGCCCAACAGAAAGCTCAACTCGGCCAAAACGCTGATGCCCTCGACTACCGCTCCCAGTTCTTCAAGCACTTGACACGTCGCCGCCAAGGTCCCGCCGGTGGCCAAAACGTCATCTACGACTAACACCTTTTGTCCTGGTGCGATGGCATCGGTGTGGATTTCTAAGGCTGTCTCGCCGTATTCGAGTGCGTAATCGCGACTCAGCGTAGCCGCCGGTAGCTTGCCTGGTTTGCGCACCGGCACAAAACCGCATCCCAACCCGAGTGCCATGGGCGTCGCGAACACAAATCCGCGGGCCTCTATGCCAACGACTAGATCCACTTCAGCGTCCGCAAAGGGTGCGAGCATGGTTTGGACCGCAGCGGACAAACCAGCGGGGTCTTTGAGCAGCGGCGTAATGTCTTTGTACGAGACGCCGTCTTGCGGGAAGTTGGGGATTTCGCGGATGAGTTCTTTTATGTTCATTTTACATAAAAAAATTTATAGGACTCAAAACAGAGCGTAAATAAAGGGAGCTACAGCCGACCCTTGGGTCGTGACAATCAACAGCCCTAACAGGATCAAAGTAGCAAATATCGGCCCCAACCACCACTTTTTGCGCACCTTCATAAAATCCCATAACTCAGAGAAAATACTCAGTTTACTTGGCATTACCTAGCCCTCCCACTCAATCAAGCGGCTCACTGATTCGCCGTGGTGAATGGCTTTAATTGCATCCCCTAACAAGCGGGAGACACTCAATACGGCGATTTTGCTCCTCGGCTTGCCCTCGGGTAAGGGAATAGTATTCGTGGTGGCGAATGCTTCCACCGTGGAGGCATCGATCCTCTCTAAGGCTTGCCCGGAAAAAACGCCGTGCGTACAGCCGGCTAGTATGCGGCGCACGCCCCTTTCTTTGAGAACCCGTATCGACTCCATCATGGACCCCCCTGTCAGCACCTCCTCGTCGAAGAGCAAGGCGTCGCGGCCATCGACCTCGCCGATCATATTTTTGATTTCCACCTTTTCGTCGTCCGCGTGGCGGCGCTTGTCCATAATGGCCAGCGGCAAGCCGAGCCGACGCGCGTATGCGCTGGCTTCGTCGG
The DNA here is from genome assembly GCA_965116455.1 of Candidatus Latescibacterota bacterium. Classification (GTDB taxonomy): domain Bacteria; phylum Latescibacterota; class UBA2968; order UBA8231; family UBA8231. The sequence continues at coordinate 1,355,866 of OZ220690.1, forward strand.
CACTCCCCACATCGGGCGACACCACTACGGCGTTGCTGAGGTCTTTCATCTGCATAAAATTGCACAGTAAGCTAGTAGCCCACAGTTGGTCAACCGGAATACGCGAAAACGCCACGATTTGCGGGCTGTGCAAGGTAATGGTCAAGATCCGGTCGGCCCCGGCTGTTTGGAGCAAGTCGGCGACGAGGCGGGCGCTAATGGAAATGCGCGGTTCGTCCTTTTTGTCGGCGCGCACATAAGGATAATAAGGCAGCACGGCCGTGATCCGGCGCGCCGATGCGTACTTGAGTGCGTCGATTAGCAACAGCAGTTCAACAAAGTGATGATTGACCGGGGGGGCTGACGTCTGGATGACGAAGACGTCGTCCTCGCGCACGTTCTCCTCAATTTTAACCTTTATATTGTCGTTGGGCTCGCGGACGATCTGGCGGCGAGTGGGCACGATGGCCAAGTAATCACATATCTCTTGAGCCAATTCTGGATTGCTCGAACCCGACAATATTTTTAGGTGATTTTTCATGCTCTAATCCCAATTGTAACATTAAAGACCGACCCAAACTAAGGCAAGTGGGCCGCCTTGACAGCCTGTTGGTGCAAAACTAACTTGGCAACTTTACGCCCGCTGGCTAGGTCAAAGGAAAGGAGTTTATGGCACGCGTGAACATTATGTTGCCGGACGATCTACTCGAACGCATCGATCAAGTTGCGCAGCAGGAAGGTGTAAGCCGCAGCAAACTCCTGCGCTTGGCCTTTATGGCGTACTGCCAACAAAGAGAAGCAACATACGAGTACCAGCGTAAACAGGCGGCTATTGAACACGGAATGACGCTCCAAGACAGTCTGCGCAAAAAGGCACTGCCTTGGGATCCGCTCCAAATTTTGCGCGCGGAACGGCGAGTGCAGTGATTCGCTACGCGCTAGATACCTCCGTTATGTTGCGGTGGTTTTCTCCAGCGCACGACGTGGATGCTCACAAGGCCCTTGAACTTCGCCAAGAGCAGCTAGCAGAACGGGTCGAGCTAACTGTGCTCGACCAATCTATATACGAACTTGCCCATGTCCTCAAGGAAAGCCGACAATTCGATCGCACGCATATCGACGACGCCTTGGCCAGCTTGGAGTACATGCACTTGGATATCGTGCCTTACAACTCCGAAATTGTTCGCAGAGCCACGCAAATTGCCTTTGAGCATTCCATCAGCATGTATGCCGCCGGCTTCATCGCCTTAGGTGCCCATCTCCGCTGCCAAGCCGTGACCAGCGACGGCGACCTGTACCGCAAAGTCGCCTCCCTACCCTGGACTGTGCTCTTGGCCGACTTGAACTTCTGATCCCTTAGACTTCCTCCAGTGTCCTCTCTATATCGTCGATTAGCTCATCGGCGTCTTCAATACCCACAGCATAGCGCACTAACTGGTCGGTGATGCCGATGGCCAGCCGCTCCTTCTGGCTTAAATCGTAATAGGAAACGGTCGCCGGGTGCGAAACCAGCGTCTCCACTCCCCCCAAGCTCGGCGCGATATAAGGGACAGCTAGACGATGGACAAAATTCCGCGTCTGCTCAAGGGTGCCGTCAATTTCAAAACTGATCAGCCCGCCAAAACCGCGCATTTGTTCTTTGGCGACGCGGTGATCGACGTGGCTTTCGAGGCCCGGGTAAAAGACTTGGCGAATCTTGGGATGAGCTTCTAGGAACCGAGCTACTGTCAGGGCCGTATCGTTTTGCCGCAGAACGCGTAGTGCCAGCGTCTTCAACCCTCGGATCAACAAAAACGAGGTGTTAGGGTCAACGACCCCACCAGTGATTCGTTGGTATTCGCCAATGGCCTCGACTAAAGGAGCTTTGCCACAGACAGCACCCGCCATTAAATCGTTGTGTCCACCGAGGTATTTGGTGGCACTGTGGATGACCAGATCAACCCCGAAATCGAGCGGCCGCTGATTGACCGGCGTGGCCAAGGTGCTGTCGATGATGACCTTGAGACGCCGCTGTTTGGCAAAAGCGACGAGCTGTTCCAAGTCGAGGACGTGCAAATGGGGATTGGTCGGCGACTCGGTAAAGATCAAGCGGGTCTCCGGGCGCACCGCCGCCGCCAACGCATCCATATCACCGGGTTTCACTAGGGTCGATTCAATGCCGAATTTGGCCAAGACCTCGCAGAATTTGGCCGTCATGCGGTAGCAATCTTCCATGAGCACCAAGTGTTGCCCACTGCGCAGCATCGCATAGAGAACCGAGGTAACGGCGCTCATCCCCGACGAAAAGAGCAAGGCGGCTTCGGCATTTTCCAAGGCGGCTATTCTGCGCTCGGCTGCCCGCTGGGTTGGATTGCCATAGCGCCCGTATTCGTAGAGCGATTTTTCGCCGGCCTTAAAGGCGACAAATTCATCTAAATCGGCAAAAGTATAAGTGGCGGTCTGGGCAATCGGTTCGATGAGGGATTGGGCAAATTTATCTCGTTCCACTCCCCCGTGAACGGAGCGGGTCGATTCCCCTGCAAAACCATCGTCAGTGCGATTCATTGTATTGGCTCTTTCAGTGGCGGGCAGTGGCCAGCGTCCGCTGCTCTACGGCTTCGAGGACAGCCCGATGCACGGCTTCGTATTCAGCTTCGACCTCAACAGGCATATTGCGATGCTGTGGCTCGACGTGGAACTCCCGCAATTGGTCTTCGTGGTACTTCACTTTGAAATCTGGGAACTTCAGCCCGTGTGCCGTGGATATTACGATCACCCGATTCTGTGGTTCGACGTGCCCGGCTGCAACCATTTTCTCTAGCGCCGCTAAGGCGACGCCTGTGTGAGGACAGGTGAACAGCCCATTGCGGTCGGCCCTTGCACAGGCGTTGGCCAATTCGTCTTCCGTGGCCTCTTCGACGATACCGTCGAAGTGCTGCAAAGTGCGAATGGCCCGCTCCCTACTTACGGGGTTGCCGATCTTGATGGCGCTGGCCAAGGTATCGCGGGCCGTTTGCGGCTCAAAGGTGCGGAATCCGTCTAAATAACTGAGATAGAGCGGATTGGCCTGGGTTGCTTGGGCGACGGCAATGCGCGGCAGCTTGTCTATAAGCCCCATTTCCTTACCCTCGATAAACCCCTTCCCCAAGGCACTAACATTGCCCAGGTTGCCGCCCGGGATAATGACCCAGTCGGGGACCTCCCAGTGAAATTGCTGTAACAGCTCAATCGCGATGGTCTTCTGCCCCTCAATGCGGAGCGAATTCATTGAGTTAGCCAGATAGATTTGGTCGCGGCGGCAGATTTCCTGCACCAAGTCCATGCACCCGTCGAAATCGGTGCGCAGGGCCAGCGTCAACGCACCGTTGGCTATGGGCTGGATGAGTTGAGAGGTCGAAATCATGTCTTTGGGCAATAAGACGATCGCCGGAATGCCGGCGGCCGCGCAATACGCGGCCAACGCCGCCGAGGTGTCCCCGGTCGAGGCACAGGCTACCGCAGGTATAGACTGGCCCTCGGCAATCATCTGTTTGACCATGGAAACCAACACGGTCATGCCCAGGTCCTTAAACGAACCCGTGTGGCTGTTGCCGCACTGCTTTATCCACAAATCCTCCATGCCCAGTTCGGCTCCCAAGCGCTCAGCCCAGAGCAGATTGCTCCCCCCCTCGTACATGGAGACCACGTTTTCGTCCTCGACGAGGGGGCATACCATCTCTTTCTTGCCCCAAACCGAACTCCCATACGGATGCACTGAACTCATGTAGCGCTGATCAAAGAGCGCCCGCCACTCGCCGCCCGAGCGTCGCTGTAGAGGTTCCATATCATGGCGAACTTCGAGCAACCCTTCACACTTTTGACAGTGATAGACTATTTCGTTTAACGGATAGCGCTCGTCGTCGCAATTGATGCACTGGAACCAGGCATCATAGGAATAGGGCATGCCAGCTCGTTCTGTTGGGGTAAATCAGGGCTTGTTCAGCCAAAAAGGGCATCTATTTGGTCCTCGTTTTTCGACTGTTCTTTATCACTCGTCGGTTTTGTTTTGTCCTCCTGCTCGGCATCGGGCACGATCTCGACGTTCTCCTCGGCGACGCGGGTGTCGTCCTGTTCCTCGGGAGCGAGGGGTTCTTCCATAACTTCCATGTCGTTCTCTACTGAAGGAGAATCCGAGTCTGCGCTCTCCCGCTGTAGAAGCGCCTGCGCCAAACCAGCAAAATTTTCTTGGACATCCTCCCCTGTAGCAAGCGCGTGGGCATTTTGGCACACGAATTCGACGACGTGATCCATGCCGGGAAAAGCATCGTCAAAAACCGTCAGATAGGCCCTTACTTTTTCGTCCGATATCTGGTTCTTGACATCTTCGAGCCACGAATTTCCAAACAGCTTGGCCAGCGACGCCAAGGCTTCGAGCCGCTCCGCCACATCGCGCAAGTCGTCCTCGTTCATCCTAGCTGCCTCTATCCGATATTGAACACCCTAAAAAAGTACTACGGACGTGGAACCCTTCCCTTCCTCGGAGCGTTTAACCTATGCGAGCCATTCCGGTCATGGTTCGTATCCCTCCCTGGCGGCCAAGACATCGAAAGATGTCTTGGCCGCTACCTTTTTTATTTTTAGTTCAATCTCTGCACGACGATATACCCCATGGGCAATTCCACGACCTGACTCAGTTCCCCAACCTTCAGTTGCACTACGATTTCCTCGATTTCGGGCATGAGTTCACCCGACCCAAAAAACCCCAAATCTCCACCTTGATTGGCATTGGGCGCGATGGAAAGCTGCTGTGCTAGCTGGGAAAAATCGGCACCTTGGGCCAGTTTTTTGAGGACTTCAAGTGCGGACGCTTCTGTTTCAACCAATATGTAGCGCGCCCGCATCTCACCGGCCAGCAACGCTTGGACCTCTTCTATTTTGGCCGTGATTGCTTGGGCTAGGTAGGGATCCTGCGCCCGATCTTTAGCCAATTTGTAATACTCGAGCGCTTCGGGATAGCGCCCGACCCCGGCGAGGAGGAAGGCGATGTTGTTGTAAGCCTCGACATTGTCCGGAGACAACTCCGCCAACTTTTGATAGTGTTCAATAGCTTGATCTACCGAGTCCTTTTCCGCGTAGTAATATCCATATAGGCGATAGGCTTCCGCGTTTTTAGCATCCAGTGCCAAGGCCCGGTCGAGGCGTTCGCGTGCCCTTTCGCTCTGCCCGGCCTGCATGTAGAGATAACCGAGGGTGCTGTGGACTTTGGTTGAGGAAGGAGCCAAAATACTCGCTTGTTCGACGTAAAAAATGGACGAGTCTAGCTGGCCCATGGCCAAAAAGGCCTCCCCCAACGCCGAATATACGGGAAGCTGTCTAGGGTCTTCGGCGAGTGATTGTTGCAGCGATTCGGCCGCTTGGCTATAGCCGCCAGTCTGCATGTAGAGACTGGCCAAGCGATTGAGAAACATCGCGCTGCCAGCACCTAGTTCGCGCGCCTTTTCGTATTCGGCTAACGCCTGTTTAGGCTGTCCCTGTGCCAACAGGGAGTCTCCAAGCTGGACCGCCTCGACGATGTCTTGGCCACTCGCCGGAGTTGCTATCCCTATTGCAGCGGCGATCAATCCTATAAACCTCATACTCCCCCACATCGCCAATTGAGCTAGCGCAGTTGGCGCAGAACTTCCTTGGTAATCCGCTCGACTAGATCGCTTTCTCCAGCTGTCTCACAGGACGGTCGCTCCCCAATCCCAAAGCGCTTTCTCAGGTTCGTGAGATCTTCCACATCTTTGCCCCCAAGCGTGCGTATCCCGCCGAGTTGGTGTGCGACCAAGGCTATCTGGGCAAAATGTTCGACGGTCTCCATCTTGAAATGGGCGTCCATGACGTGCTGGCCCACGGTTACCACGCCGTGATTGGCCATCAAAACGGCGTCGTATTGCCGCAAAAGCGGCTTCATCGGCTCGACGATGTCAGGACCTCCGGGCGTGCCGTAGTCCGCAAGTGGAATGCCCCCGAGGCCGACGATGACCTCGGGCAATACGCACTGAGTCAGCTCAATGCCAGCGACGGCAAAACCGGTCGCGGTCGGCGGATGGGCGTGGACGACGGCGCGAACATCGGGCCGCAATTTGTAGATTTCGAGGTGCATGCGGATTTCCGATGATATTTTCATCGATCCCGCTACTTGCCGACCCTCCATATCGCAGGTGGCCAGCATGTCTGCGCTCAGATATCCCTTGCTCACTCCTGTCGGCGTACACAGCACTTGGTCGTCTTCTATGCGGACGCTGATGTTGCCGTCGTTGGCCGCTACGTATCCTCGCCGATAGACCCTGTGCCCTACTTCGCATATTTCTTTTTTTATCGCATACGCCGAATTCATAAGGCGACCTTTCCCATCGTCCGCAGTCGGCGGCTACCAATCCACAGCCAGCCCAAGCCAGCCGGCAAGCACACATTGCAGGCAAAAATCAGGATGCTGGCCACAAAAGCGGGTTGCGGCTCTAAGCCGAGGCTGCTAAACACCAAAATGGCGGCCGCCTCGCGGACCCCTAGATCCAAAAACCCCAAGGGCAACAGGGTTTTCAGGGCAAAGACCACCGGCACCGCCAATACAACGGCTGAGTCAGTGCCCACGCTAGAGGTGACCAAATAGAAAAATTGCGCCATGAATACCACGTTGAACAAGACGGATAACCCGGCGATAGCTCCCCATGCAACCGGCCCGCTCGCTTCCCGACGGAACCAGCCCCAATACAGCAGTGCGCCGAGGATGCAGAACAACAACAGCAAAAAGCCCCTGAGATGGGGCCATAAAATCCATGCCGCAGCGCCGCCCAAACCCAACGTGACCGCGGCCGAACTCAACTTGTCCACAGCCGTCAGCAACGCGGCCTTGGCCCGGCTCCGCCCCAAGAAAACGCCGCGTCCTAGTTCGCCTAAACGGCTCGGTGTCACCAAACCGAGAGCTGCGCCGCCCAGCAACGAATAGAGCGCATCGCGCCCATTGACCTCGGGGATTTGGTTACGCAACAATAGCTGCCACTTAATCCATTGTACGCCGATGCCCACTAGGGCAATCGCCCCGCAGATGAGCACTTTGTCCCTACCGACTTGCCCCGCGGCCGCAAGCAACTCAGCCGGTTCAAGATACCATACAGCACAGCCGAGCAAGGCCATGGCCAAAATGATTTTTGCCCAGATTACCATACTGTTGCCGGGGGGTGGATTGGGGGCAACGCTGCTTCCGTGCTCTCATGTGGCTGGGGAATGATGCTGAACGCAACGATTTCACCCACCGCAGCCACGACGCCAGCCTCAGTAGCTGCGCGTACAGCGGCCACGTCTCCGCGGACGATGACCGAGACTAAGCCACCGCCTACTTCCCGCCAGCCAACCATCTCAACCTCAGCGGCTTTGACCATCGCATCTGCCGCTTCGACCACAGCCACCCAGCCACGGGTTTCAATCATGCCTAGGGCGCGTCCCATTGGTCTATTTCGTTATCGTTTAGACGGCAGAAGATAGGCGACCTAACACCTTCCGTCAAAACACAAAAAGCATTCCCAAGACGATTTTTCTGAGCCTCAAACCTTAAAAAGGAAAGTGATTACGTCCCCATCGGCGACGACGTAATCCCGGCCTTCGCTCCGCAATTGCCCAGCCGCTTTCAACGGTGCCCACCCACCCATGGCGATTAGCTGATCGCAGGCGGCTAGCTCAGCGCGGATAAACCCCTTTTCCATGTCCGTGTGGATCCGCCCGGCTGCTCGCGGAGCCTTTTCTCCGCGCGGCAACTGCCAAGCCTGCAACTTGCTGTTGGCGAGCGTGTAGAAGGTAATCAGATCCAACAGCTTGTATCCGGCTTGGACTAAGCGCTCTATCCCCCCGCGCTCCAGACCCAATTCCCTGATGAACTCCGCTCTCTCTTCTCGGCTCAGACCGGCCATTTCCGCTTCGAACTGTGCCGAGACGACCAGCACTCGATCCGCTCCATAGCACTCGACCAACTGGTCCACCCATGGCTCCGGCGCATCCGCTTCTATTTCCCCAATATTGGCCGCATAAAGCACCGGTCTTGCCGTCAGCAAGCTATACGGAGCGAGCGCATCCCTTTCTTCGATCGTCAGCCCCACCGCTGCTATACCTGTTCCGCGCTGCAATCCCTCTAAGACCTTAGTGCAGGCCGCCAACTCTTGCGCTCTCGTGCTACGCGGCTCGGAGCGGACCACTTTGTCTAGATGGGGCACGGCCTTTTCCATCACTGCCAAATCGGCCAGCAACAACTCCGTTTCAATGGTCTCGATATCGCGCAAGGGATCGATCTCCCCATCCACATGGCTTATCTGCGCGTCATCGAAGCAGCGCACCACATGGACTAGGGCATCGACATCTCTGATGTGGGCGAGAAACTGATTGCCCAACCCAGCACCTTGGTTGGCACCCCGCACCAAACCGGCAATATCGACGAAGTGAATGCTTGTAGGCGTTGTGGATTCCGGCTGAATGACCTCGCTCAGCCGCTCCAATCGCTGATCCGGGATCTCGACTGTACCCACATTGGGCCCCACGGTACAAAATGGGTAATTAGATACCTCGACCCCATCTCCCGTTAGCGCGTTGAAGAGCGTTGATTTGCCAACATTGGGCAAGCCGATTATGCCGATGGAGAGAGCCATACCTCATATCACAAATAAATTAAGTCCCCGTAAGTCAATATCTCACAGGGACTTAATTCGTGGTCGGGGTGGCCGGATTTGAACCGGCGACCCCCTGCTCCCGAAGCAGGTGCGCTAGCCGGGCTGCGCTACACCCCGACATGGATAAGCAAAAGCTATGATTCTACCTTACTATAAAAAATGGTCGGGGTGACTGGATTTGAACCAGCGACCTCTTCCACCCCAAGGAAGCGCGCTAGCCGGGCTGCGCCACACCCCGACTTAATTATCCGACCATACTTTGGCGACAAGATGGTGAGCTAACCAGGATTCGAACCTGGGACCTCCGGTTCCGGAGACCGGCGCTCTATCCAGCTGAGCTATTAGCCCTTTAAGCCTAGATGTTCTTCTTCTTGTGTCGATTTTTGCGCAGTCTCTTCTTGCGCTTGTGCGTAGCGATCTTATGCCGCTTTCTCTTCCTGCCACAGGGCATCTTTTTTATCTCCTGGACCTTTGTCCTCTATGTTTTCCCCATTGACACGCGCCCGCAATTCCTTTGAGGGCTTAAATGTCGGGGCCTTGCGACCGGCGATCTTTACTTCGGCACCCGTGCGTGGATTGCGACCTGTGCGCGGTGCCCGCGCGACGACTTTGAAGGTGCCAAAACCGCGAATTTCAATGTGATCTTCCCGTTCCAAAGCCTCTACTACGGATCCAATAAAGCCATCGACAACAGCCGCAGTATCCGTCTTGGTTAGCCCTGTCCCCTCGGCGATTAGACGCACGATATCAGCTTTTGTCAAGACCGTAATCTCTATTCGGGTGGGTCGAAATTGCGTTAACTATCACGCCAGCACAGAGTTAAAGGATATAGCACGACTCATGCTCTGTCAAGGCAAACACCGCCCTCTTAGCCCGAGCCGAGGTCTTTGCCGAGTACAAAAACTTCTTCGAGTACAGAGAAATCCACAATCGATTTGAGAACGACCCGTAGAAAGACCGGGGACCGTTTCTCCTGATTCACCTCCACCACCGTGCCAATCGGTATACCCTTGGGGTATCGCCCGCCCAATCCCGACGACACGACTAGATCGCCTTCCCGCACTTTGTTGCTCGCTTCGACGAAGTGCAACCGGAACTGGCCGTCGATCCACGAAACAATGCCTTGGGCTCGCGTCGCTTGGATCAAAGCACTAACCCGCGTACGCATCAACAACTGCACGACCGAGTCTGATACACCAACCTGAGCAATATGCCCGACGAGTCCTTCGGGCGTCACCACGGACATATCCTTATCTACACCGTGGTCACGGCCAGCGTTGATGACGATCGTGTCGTAAATGTGGTCGGGGTCTCGGCCGATCACTTCGGCAGAAATAACGCGCGTGCCCCCGTCTAGAGGCCGAAAGGACAGAGCCTTGCGCAGGCGCATATTTTCCCATCCAGCTTCCTGCAACTGCATGTTGTCCAAGGCTAGGGCTACATTTTGAGTCAGGAGAAAACGGCTCTTTTCCTCGTTGCGAGCAGAGCGAGTGACTTGCGAAAACAGTGCTTGCCCTGATGCCAATAAACCGGCTTGGCAATGTTCGGCGATGTAAATCTTATAGGGGCGAGGTAAGCTCATCAAAATCAAGGCGCAGACAACGGCCGGCCCAATAGTGAGGAGCTCTCGGGTATTGGCCATAAATCAGTTAGAGCAAAACTTGGCGGTAATTATCAAACTCTTCGAGAATGCGGGCATTGCCTCGCACCACGGCCGAGAGGGGGTCTTCACTATCGACATAGGTAGGCAAATTCGTCGCCTCAAGTAGGTGCTCCTTCAACCCCCGCAGCATGCTCCCACCGCCGCAGAGTACCATGCCCCTATCGAGTATATCCGCCGCCAATTCGGGCGGCATCCTCTCCAATACTCTGCGTACGCTGGCGACGATTTGGGCTACGGAACCGGATAGGGCTTCTCGTATCTCAACTGAGTCTACTTGCAAGACTTTAGGTAAACCGGCTACGGTATCGCGACCGCGCACTGCGATACTCTCTTCTGTATCCAACTCTGTCGCCGACCCGATTTCCCATTTGATAGTCTCGGCACCTTGAATGCCAATAAGCAGGTTGTGCTTTCTGCGCATCCACTCGGCAATTGACTGATCCATGGCCTCCCCAGCCACCCGCAGCGACTCGTGCTCGACGAGACCTGAAAGGGCGATTACAGCGACCTCTGTCGTCCCACCGCCGATATCGATGACCATTGAACCGACGGCTTGATCAACTGGTAAGCCCATGCCGATGGCTGCGGCCATCGGTTCGCTGACCAGATGGACTTCTCTGGCCCCCACGCGCTCGCAGGAGTTTCGCACGGCCCGCTTCTCTACTTCAGTGCTGCCTGCCGGGACTGCTACCACGATTTTGGGCCGCACGAAAAGTTTGTTTTTTTTCACTTTGCGGATAAAGCTGCGAATCATCTCTTCGGTAACTTCAAAATCGGCGATGACGCCGTCCTTCAGGGGGCGAATTATTTGAATGCCGGCGTTTTCGCGCCCCATCATCTCCTTGGCTTCTGCGCCGACGGCAATGACTTTTTGGGTGGCGACTTGGCGGGCTACAACCGAGGGCTCGTTGAGGACGATTCCCTTGCCTTTGACAAACACCAAGGTATTGGCGGTGCCCAAGTCTATGCCTATTTCATGCGAAAAGAAACGCGATAAAACGCTCATTCTGTATCTCCATCCAAAAAGTTAAATCTCAACTCTGTAAGCCTTGGTCTGAGCACCCCGGCATTGAGAGCATCCGCTATGCCTATCTATAATAACTAAGGTCATTTGGATTTGCCAAATCACCCGCCCCCCTTATATTTTTTATGGCTAGCCAATTTGAACACACTGCACGCAATTTTCAGGGAGGCAGCGCATTCTTATGAACAAAGCCGCGCGACATGTACTGCGGAGATTAGGCACCGATACTAGCTTGGACCAAGAGCGCCAACAGCGCCTTTCGCGCGAGGTTCAAGAAGAGCAGCAAAAACGCCGGGAACAAGGAGCTGACCAAGATACCAGCTTCGAGACCATTCCCGATGAAATGCTGACCGAGTCGGAGAAACGCCACGAGAAATATCGCCGCCAACAGGCCATGGCCGGGCGGTTTACCCCTGCTGCCGAGCGCCTGCCCATTATGACGGCTGAAGAGCGGGCCGCCCATAACAAGAATCGTCCTAAGTGGCAGCAGACTTCGTTTGAGGGGCCGATTGAAAAGCTAATCGAGAAATACCAAGACTTAGAGGAAGTACAGCGCCACCTGACCTTGGGTCAATCCATGAAGTACGAGTTTACCAGCGACGGCCGCGTCCTCGACAAAGAGGGCAATGTGATCTTCGATGGAGAAAAGATCGTTGGCAAACTCTAGGTTAACTGGTCTGCTCTCCTATTAAGACGCACAAGTGGTCGCTGGCCGCGATCCGACTTGATGCCTCTTCTTCTATATCGAATTCTTATCGGGCTTGTCCTGTTGGGCTTCTGTGGTTGCAATCTCAATTACTATTGGCATCTGGCCCGCGGCCAAAGCCGTGTGGTGTACAAGCGCATATCAGTCCAAACCCTCCTCGCCCGACCTGATTTGGCCGAGCAAACTCGGACGCAACTAGAGCTGACCCAAGCCATCCTTCGCTACGCCGAAAGCGTTGGTCTGAGAACAGACGACCATTACACGACCTTCTACGATACGGGTGGTGGCCCGATCAGCTGGAATGTCAGCGCTTGTCCACCCGATCGCTTCTCGCCCTATACTTGGGATTTTCCAATCGTCGGTGAGGTTCCTTACAAAGGTTTCTTTCGCCGCGCTTTAGCCGACGAGCAACGCGATGCCCTCGCCGCCGCAGGGTACGACGCCATTGTCCGCCCGGTCAGTGCCTACAGCACCTTGGGCATTTTCTCCGATCCAATTCTCAGCCCAATGCTCGGCTACGCGCCCGATCAGCTGGCTGATTTGATCTTCCACGAGTTGACTCACGCCCTCGTTTATGCCCCAGGGCAGACCGATTACAACGAGAGCTTGGCAACCTTTGTCGGCCGCCAAGGGTCTCTGCTTTTCTTGGCACAGCACTTCGGCACCGAGACTCCGCTCTTGCAACAGGCCGAGGCACGCCGGGCGGATGCGGCTCTCTTTCGGCGGTTCATGGCCGAGACCGTCGCTGCACTCGACAGTCTCTACTCGCTAGATTTGCCCCGCAGCGTTGTACTGCGCGACAGGCAAGTCGTTTTTGCCCAGCGCCAGCGCGATTTCGCCCTCATTAAGGCGCAGTTTATTCACAACCAGTACGATGGGTTCCTCCGGTGGGAACTGAATAATGCACAACTCTTGTCTTATCGTCGCTACAACGCCAATTTAACACTTTTTTCCGCTGTCTATCGCGCGCGCGGCGAGGACTTGGCTAGTGCCTTGGAGATTTTTGCAGCTTGTGCTGAAGAAGACGACCCCTGGCAGTGCCTACGCGTCACAACAGAGGCCGAGGAGGACTGGGTCGGCGACGCAGTTCAAGCCAAAGGCACCAAGGATTATTTTATAGATGGACAGTGACAAAACTCATGGATTTAGGGGTTAGAAAACCAACGAGGAACTCCTCTTAGCCGATTTCTCGGGTCCGAATGGTAGCTAAACACCTCTTGACAATGCTCTTGCTGGCAACCCTCGCCTTTGGGCCGATTGGGTGCGCGGCGAGGTTGCAGTCTGCGCTGGTGGGGTCGCTGATCGAGGACGTCAGTGCGGCCACCGCCCGCCACGACGACTTGGATTTAGTTGCCTCGGGCGTGCCTACCTTCTTGCTTTTATTAGAGGGGCTGCTGGTGGCCAATCCCCAAGATCCACAATTGCTCTTAAGTGCTGCTGAGATATATACTTCCTACGCCACATTGATCGAAGTCGATGATCCCGAACGGGCCAAGAACCTGTACCACCGGGGCAAGGAAAACGGCCTCAAAGCCCTTGCTCTACGCCTTAGCCAACCAGATTTGCTCCAAGATCCCTATGCTGAATTTATCCGCGTTACTGAGGACTTGGAGGCTTCAGACCTGCCAGCCGTGTTTTGGGCCGCTTCAAGTTGGGGAGCTTGGATTAGTGCTAACATTGAATCCATGGCGGCGCTGGCCGAATTGCCCAAAGTCATTAAACTCATGCAGTGGATCGTGACCCAAGACGAGACCTTTCAATACGGGACTTCCCATGTCTTCTTGGGGTCCTATTACGCAGCCCTGCCGCCGATGTTGGGCGGCAACCCGGAAAAGGCCGCCGAGCACTTCGACCGAGCCGTGGCCATCGGCAAAGGACAGGTGCTCATGGTGTACGTAGCCAAGGCCAAATTCTATGCTCGGAGCACTTTCGATCGGGAGCTATACGAATCCCTGCTCAACCAAGCCCTAGCTAGCCCGGCGGACGCCGTACCGGAGCTTACCTTGCAAAACATCGCCGCCCAAAAACAGGCGCAGATCCTACTAGACCAAGCCGATGATTTCTTTTAAGGGACTTTTTGCGGTCGTCGCCGCGCTCATAGCCAATTCTGTCGCGGCCCAACCCAATCACCTCCTCAAAATTGCAACCCTCGCCCCAGAGGGTAGTAGCTGGGCCAAAGTCCTCCGCACCATTGATGCGGATGTGCGGCGGGAGACAGGGGACAACGTGGGATTCAAAATCTATCCCGGCGGCGTCCAAGGCGACGAGAAGGTCGTCTTGCGCAAGATGCGCATCGGCCAGCTTCACGGCGGAAATTTTGGCGGCCAAGGAGTAAGTCAGACCTTGCCCGATGTGCTCGCGCTGCAAATGCCTTTTCTCTTCGATAGCTATGCCGAAGTAGATTACGTACTTGAGAAAATGGACACCTTTTACCGACAGGGATACGAGGAACGGGGCTATGTCTTTCTCGGCTGGGCCGACATTGGCTTTGTCCACATTCTCTCGCAGCAACCCGTGGCTACCGTCGAGGACATGCGCGCCCAAAAGGTATGGCAGCTACCCGATGAACCACTTACCTCCGTGCTTTTCCGCTTAGCCGGCGTCACCTCGGTTCCCCTGAACATCCCGGACGTCCTCCTCGGGTTGCAGACCAACCTAATCGATGTGGTGTACGCCTCGCCATCGGCGACCATCGTCCTCCAATGGTTTACCCGCGCAAAATACGTCACCCAACTCCCCATTAACTACACCCTAGGCGCTCTCTTGATCGACAAGCGAACTTTCGCCAAGATTCCCGCAGCCGATCGCGAACACATCCACCGCATAGCTCGGCAGCACATGGCCGCTCTGAATCAGCGCAACCGCCGAGAAAACGACGAAGCCATGACCGTGTTGCAGGCTAATGGTCTGTCGCTGGTTGAGGTTAACCCAAAGGATGTAGAGACCTTCGAGGGCCTCGTCGCTAGCGCCGAAGCAGAACTCGTGGGCCGGGCCTTTTCCCGTGAGGCCCACGAGCAAATAGCGCAACACCTCCAAGACTTTCGCCAGACTTCCCCTTGAGCGGCCAGCCTATCCTCCATCGCCTTGAAACTGGCTTTCTCGTTCTCTTGGTAGTCTGCCTGCTAGTGCTGACCTGTGGGCAGATTCTCATGCGCAACCTGTTCTCCATCACCTTCTTGGGCACCGAAAGTCTCGTGCGGCACCTTGTGTTGTGGATTGGGCTAGTCGGCGCTTTGGTGGCCACCCGGCTCGACAAACACATCCGCATTGACGCTGCATTGCGCCTGCTACCTGCCCGGGCGCGAGCTATTGTCTTGAGCTGCGCGGACTTTTTTGCCGCCGCGCTTTGCTCCTATCTAGCCTATATCGCTGGGCGCTTCGTGCTCGACGAACGCGCATTCGGCACGACGGCATTCTTTTTTGTCCCCGCTTGGATCGCCCAACTGTGCTTTCCCCTCGTCTTTGGGCTGATGGCGCTGCGCTTCCTCTTCCAAGGCGTGCGCCGCCTTCACACTCCGGCAGAGCGCCCGTGAGCAGCCTCCTAGCCACCCTAGTCGCCCTAGCCGGCGTCCCGCTCTTTGTGGTCATCAGCGCGATGGCCCTTTTGCACTTCTCCATCGCCGAGATCGATTTAACCGTCGTCTTTATCGAGATGTACCGGCTAGCCGAAACGCCGACCTTAACGGCCATCCCGCTCTTTGCCCTCACGGGCTTCCTCCTCGCTGAAAGCGGCGCACCGTCTCGGCTGGTGCGATTCTCCCAAGCTCTGCTCGGCTGGCTGCCAGGGGGGCTGGCCATTATGGCCATTGTCGTCTGTGCCCTCTTCACGGCTTTGACCGGAGCGTCGGGGATGACGATTGTCGCGCTCGGCGGACTGCTCTTACCCGCTCTGCGCCAACAGCGCCTGCCCGATTCGTTTTCTCTCGGGCTAATTACCACTTCGGGCAGCTTGGGATTGCTCTTTCCGCCGAGCTTGCCGCTGATCATCTACGGCATCGTATCCGAGACACCGGTAGATCAACTTTTTATCGCTGGCATCGCCCCTGGCTTGCTCTTGGTAGGTGCCCTGTCTTGCTACAGCTTATTCCAAGGCCGGCGCTGTGCCGCGCCCGAGCGTCCTACCGGATGGCGCGAATTGCCGCAGGCCTTTGTCGATTGTAGTTGGGAGCTTCTGTTGCCAGTGGTGATTTTCGGGGGGATCTATGGAGGGATCATCGCCGTTAGCGAAGCCGCGGCCTTGAGCGCCCTGTACGCTCTGGTAGTAGTCGTGCTAATCCGCCGCGAAATCTCCATCGGGCAACTGCCAAAGATCATCTGCGACAGCATGGTACTCGTCGGAGGTATTTTCGTCGTCTTGGCCGCGGCTATGGCCTATACCAATTACCTCATTGATGCGGAAATTCCAACGCGCTTGCTCGCCTATATAGAGACCCACATCAGTAGCCGCCTGCTGTTTTTGATTCTCCTCAATGTGTTTCTGCTAGCGGTTGGTTGTATGATCGACATGTTCTCCGCGCTCCTCATCGTCGTGCCCTTGATCCTGCCCATCGCCGAAGCATACGATGTCCACCCTATTCACCTCGGGATCATTTTTTTGACCAATTTGGAAATCGGCTACTCGACGCCGCCGGTTGGACTCAACCTCTTTATTGCCAGCATTCGCTTTGAACAGCCCGTACACCGGCTCTACCGCGTTTCCCTGCCTTTTCTGTTGATCTTGTTGGCTTGCTTGGTTGTGATTACCTACTGGGCCGATTTGAGTTTGTTTCTTGTTGAGTCTTAAATTTTTTTGTTGTTTTTATTTACATATTAAATTTTATAGGACATTTTCTATTCTGCGAATCACGTGTTGGCCCGCTTTCTCTAGGTCCTCGGCTTCAAGATCGTACCCGAGCACTTGCACAGCTACCGGCCCGACCTCAAACTGCTCGTCCGTATCGCTGCTCGGATAGAGCAAAAAGGCGCGGTGCGTACCGAGTTGCACCGCATAGGCAACCACCTGCTGCACATCGCTTTCTACAGGACCATCGGCCTTGTATTTTGCATCTATTACCGCCAGTGGCTGCCCGGTTGCCGCTGAAAACAGAGCCATGTCCAAGCGGAAGGAAAGCCGCTCTGTTCCCTTCAGTCGCGTGTGATACTGGGCTTTTAGTTCGACCTCGTGGTTGAGCTTGTGGTCGATGAATGCCGTGCAGAACCGCTCGAATAAGGTCGGCATGTGCAACAGGTACGCCGGCCCGTCCTCGTCCCCAAGCCCCCAAGCCGGACTGCGCTGTTGAAGCAAAGGATAACACAGGGCATGCATGGGTCGGTAGTCCTCATTTAGCCGGTGGTACGCTACGCCGAGGCAATCTGCAGGGCGAATGTGGCGGTAATTTAGCTCGCTCAGCACCCACCAAGCTCGACCAACCATCTGCCGAACGCTTTCACGGCGAAAGGCAAAGCGCCTCAGGCCATGCAGAGCGCTGGCCAAGATGCGGTTGTCGGTGATATCGGGTGTGTGCTCTGCAAACCGACAGTAGGGATGGACGCCCAAACCGCTGCGCTCGGGGTACATGCGTCCTCGCACCCACCGACTGGGACCTTCGCGGGTTTGGTAATCCCAAAACAGCCCGCGCCGCACCCGTTGCAAAACCTTACGCGCGAGGACTTCGGCCCAAAACTCGTAAATATCCCCCATCGTGGCTGGAGCCTTGTGCTCACTGATCTTAGGCAACTGATAGGCGTACTCCAGCATGGGTAAGAGCAGTGAGCAGCGTATTTTGGGATTGATTTCCAAGGCGGCATCCGCGCCCAGTGGCACCACGCCGACATAGCCCCGCGACCTAAGCTGATAACACTGGCCATTGAGTGGGCTAGGGAAGCCGAACTCCAGCTCTTTTGGATATTGGGCGTGCAGGTACATGGCCTGTTCGACCGCAAGCTCGGCCGCCGGAATCGCGGCTATTTCCTCTTCGATCAGTTCGTAGCGTCGCACGCCTAACCCTGTAAACGCCCGGCGACCTTGGACCAGCGAAAGCGCGCCATCTGGTCCGGACGATCGAAAAACGCCTCTTCCAAATACGGCTCGACCTCTCCTTGCCAAATATGCGCCAGCGCCGTTGCGACATCGGCGACCATGAAGAAAGAAATGCCCAGTTCGCAGTCTTCGTCCCCAATGGATCGATTTACCTCTTTTAGTAGTGCGACCAACCCCTCCGGGGGCAAACCCCTCTTCGCGAGATAATTGGCCAAAAGCTGATAGTTCGGTCTCAGGCGGACAAAACTAAATCGCCGCCGCATAGCTTGGTCAACCAAGGCGATCGACCGATCGGCCGTGTTCATCGTACCGATGAGATACACGTTGGCGGGAATCGAAAACTCGGGGCCGCCACCGGCCAGCGCGATTGGGCGGTCGCGGTATTCCAACAGGTACATTAGCTCGCCGAAAACGCGCGCGAGGTTTGCGCGGTTTATTTCATCGATGATCAGCACACAGGGCTTTTCTCCGGCTTGGCGCGCTTTGTCGCAAAACCGCAGAAAGTGCCCAGCGGCCAATTCGTAGTGCAGTGCACCCTCTACCACCCGTGGCCGAATCCCCTGGACGAAGTCCTCGTACGCGTACGAGGTGTGGAACTGCACGAGTTCGCTAAAACCGCCGCCATCCACCAGATAACGCGCCAAGCGCTCGGCCAAGTATGTCTTGCCGGTACCGGGTGGGCCGTATAGAATGAGTTGCTGCTTGCGCCGCCATTGGTCAATCCAGCCCTTCAATTGGTCGGCACTGTAGCCGGTCTCTGCGGTGAAGGCTTGGGGGTCGTAGCTTGCGCCCACACGGGTACCGTCGCGAGCATGACGTTCTACTGCCCCTTGTATCTGTTCCATTCGCCGCTCAAGCTCTCTTTCTAAAACGACCGGCTGCAATTGCTCGACCTCAAAGGGCCTAACGCGTAGGTCCAAACCCGTTTGACGCAAGAATTTCGGTTTAACGGACGCACAGCGATACACCCTCAGCACGGTCAGCCAAATGTCCCGCTCAATCCCCGCCCGCCATGCTTCGACAACTTGGTCTGTCCACGGCGTCAGTTCGGCAGCCAGCGCGCTGACCCAAGTGGCATTGGGCAGCTTGAAGTAGCCGATGGGCACGGCCAGCGAATTCACCAGCTCTTTCTCTGCCCAGCACTCGGCTTGCTCCGCGTCTCTAAAGTCTCCCGGCGACCACCCCGTGTCCGCTTTCCCCTTGGCGTAATAACACGCGACTTCACTTTCCCATAAGGGCATGGCTTTTAGTAGCCGCGTGCCGCGGATGATCGCCACAGTTTCGCCTGCTACTAGGGCGGCGACTTCAGGACCAGGGCGGCGCAAAAGGCGATCGTACGGCCCGGTCAAAGGCTTGTCTAAGCGCAGGCGGATAGATTTTAATTGAGCCATTGCACGTATCCTCTATGCAAGATAATAGGTTTGGGCCGCTCTTTTCAAAAGCGGGGCTTTTTTTATTTTTTGCTCTCCCTCAAGCCCCCAAGGTCCCTTGATCCACCGACTCTCTCTGACCATATCCAAGTTAGCGCCCAAACAATGGGTGGGCTTGCTATTGGGTATCGCGGCCCTCCTTTTAGGCTTTGCCGCCCCGTTGACTGCGCTGCCTAGCCCCGTGCAAAATGCCCTTGGCATCGCCCTTTTTGCCCTGCTCTTTTGGACTACCGAACCCATACCCATCGCGCTGAGTTCGGTGGGGGTGCTCGCCCTGATCCCGGCCGTTGGCTTGCTGAGTTTCGAGCAGAGCTTAGCTCCTTTCGTCTCCAAGACTGTCTGGCTCGTCCTCGCTGGCATGGCCCTGAGCTTGGGCGTGGCCAAAACGGGTCTCGGAGACGCGCTGGCGTCTTGGCTTCAGTCCCGTCTGTCGCAGCGCCCCTTCCTCCTGCTCTGCCAATTGCACCTGATCGGGCTAGTGACGGCCTTCCTGATCCCGTCTGGAGTAATCCGCGTCCTGTTCTTGATGCCGATTGGCATCTCCCTCGTCGAGCGCTTACACATTCGCCCATCGTCGCATCTCAAGGCCGCTGTCCTGCTCTCCTTGCTTTGCAGCACGTACTTTGGTGGTTGTGGGCTTTTGACCGGCTCTGTGCCCAACTTGGTCTTGGCTGGGCAATACGAAAAAACCCAAGGCGCACCCATATTTTGGGCCACTTGGCTGTATTGGATGTTTCCGGTCATCGGCTTTTTGCGCACGTTGGTTTCGCTCGGCGCGATCTGGATGCTTTTCGGCCGCCACCTCAATGGCCACGTCATCCAGCGCGTCCCTTCCCCGAGCAGCGCACCGCTGACCCGCGTCCAGCGACGCGCCCTGTGCATTCTCCTTGCGGGCGTGGGCTTGTGGGCCACCGACCTCTTGCACCACATCCAACCCGCCTATGTTGGCTTGGGGCTAGTGGTATTGTTTATCTGGCCACGCTGGGGACTGCTCCGTTTTGGCGACTTAGTCAAGGTCCGTTTCTCGCTCATAGCCTACATTGTCGCTCTGCTCACGTTGGGCCACGCCTTGGACGCGACCGGATTTAACCCCCTGTTCATCAAGGCTTGCAGTAAGTATCTGGCGTTGGAGGAATACGGCTGGCTGGGCAAGCACCTGTCGCTTTGCTTAGTCGCTCTGCCGCTCGATTTCCTGATGGACATCGCCGCTGTAGCCGGTGTGGCAACCATCCCTCTGATGGAGCTAGGAGCCCAGCACGGAGTCGCGCCGTTGCCGGCAGCATTCAGTGTAGCTATGGCCACGACCTTAGCCTTCTTGCCTTATCAGTCGGCACCTTTCATGGTGGCCTATGGTTTTCGGCAGCTCTCCATGCAGCAGCTCGTTCTCGCCCAGGGCCTTATTTCCACAGCATCCTTGGTCCTGCTCTGTCCACTCAACCTGCTCTATTGGCGGTGGCTAGGGCTGATTTGACGCGCCATTGGCGTTTATGATGTCCAATGCTTATGATAAATCACGTCATGCCTACGGCCATCGCCAATGTCCTCGCTCAGCGCTACGCCAGCCAGGCGATCCAAGATCTGTGGTCTGAACGCGGTCGCATCGTCCTCGAGCGCGAGCTGTGGATTGCCATCCTCAAAGCACAGCGCGACCTAAAGCTCGATGTGCCCGCCGCAGCCATAAGCGCCTACGAGCGCGTCAAAGATCAAGTTGACCTCAAATCCATCGCGCGCCGCGAAGCCGTTTTGCGGCACGATGTCAAGGCGCGCATCGAAGAATTCTGTAGTCTGGCCGGCAGCGAGCACATTCACAAGGGGATGACCAGTCGCGATCTGACCGATAATGTCGAACAGTACCAGATTCTCCGCTCCTTGCAACAAATGCAGGTCAAGTACGTAGCCCTTCTTCTGCGCTTAGGCCAACGGGCGCTGCAATGGAAGGAACTCGCGGTCGCTGGCAGAACCCACTACGCAGCCGCACAACCCACGACGCTCGGCAAGCGCCTCGCCATGTTCGGCGAGGAGATGCTGGTCGCCTTTGACCGCCTCGACGAACTCGTACAGCGCTATCCTCTACGGGGGCTAAAAGGCGCAGTCGGCACAGCCATCGACCAACTGACCCTGCTCGCCGACGATGCCGACAAGCTCGTCCAGGTCCAGGCCCGAGTGCGGCACCACCTCGGCTTCCAACGGGAACTAGGGGCCGTCGGCCAGATCTATCCCCGTAGCCTTGACTTTGAGGTGCTCAGCTGCCTCTACCAACTCGGATCTGGCATCGCCAATCTGGCCCGTGCAATCCGCCTGATGGCCGGCCACGACATGCTCACTGAAGGCTTTGCCGCCGGACAGGTCGGCTCTTCGGCTATGCCACACAAAATGAACTCCCGCAGCAGCGAGCGAGTCAATGGATTGCAGGTCGTCCTTGGCGGCTATGTCCACATGCTGGGTGCACTGGCTGGCGATCAGTGGTTTGAAGGGGACGTTTCCTGCTCGGTCGTGCGCCGCGTAGCCCTCCCCGATGGATTCTTCGCCTTTGACGGCATGCTCGAAACCACGCTCCATATCCTCGACGATATGGGCGTCTATGAAGCGGTAATTGCCCGCGATCTCGACCGCTACCTGCCCTTCCTCGCTACTACGACGCTGCTGATGGAAGCCATCCAACGCGGTGCTGGCCGCGAACAGGCCCACACCGCACTTAGAGAGCACGCCCTAGCCGCGGCTATCGACATGCGCGAACAAGGCCGGAGCACCAGCGAATTGGCGCATCGCTTGGGCGAGGATCCTCGCTTTCCGCTCAGCGCAGGGGAGATCACCGCTACGATCTCCCGCAGTCGCGGTCTCACAGGCGCGGCCACCGAGCAAGTCGAGCTTTTCGTAAGCCGGGTAGAAGAATTGGCCGCGGCCCATCCAGAAGCGCACGCCATCGAAAAGGGGCGGCTGCTCTGACCTCCATGCGATACAAGCGAGTCCTGCTCAAGCTGAGCGGAGAAGCCATCTCCGGCACGCGTGATGTGGGCTTTGACCCTGAATCCCTAGAGCACATTGCCGACGAAGTCCTCAATTTGCACTCCTGTGGGGTTGAAATATCTATCGTCATTGGCGGCGGCAATATATTCCGCGGCACACTCGCCAGTCAGTGGGGCATTGAACGGGCCGAAGCCGACAACATCGGCACGCTGGGCACGGTGATCAATAGCCTGATGCTGCGCGGGGTTCTCACCTCTAAATCCGATGTCGAAGTCCGGGTGATGAGCGCCATTCCCATCAACACGGTAGCCGAGTCTTTTATTCGGCTGCGCGCGATTCGTCACCTAGAAAAGCACTACATAGTCATCTTCGCCGCCGGCATTGGCAATCCGTACGTCACTACGGACTACACCGCGGCCCAGCGCGCGATTGAGACGAGGTCTCAAGCCCTGCTTTTTGCCAAGAATCGAGTCAGCGGCATTTTTACTTCCGATCCCCAGACCGATCCCCAAGCTAGGCTGTACCGGCGAATGCACTACAACACGATCATCCAAGAAAATCTCACCATCGCCGATCAATCCTCAGTCTTGTTGGCGCGCGATCACAAGATGCCCATGCACTTTTTTGATTTCTCTGACAAGGGAACCATAGAGCGCATCTGCCGTGGTCAAGACATAGGCACCTTGGTGGCAGACGTCGATGAAGATATCGTAGATTGACTGCTCCCAAGCCTAAACGGTCAGGTCGTCCCGATCCGGGGACAGCCTTTAGAATTCACAGGCAAAGGAAAACCTGTGCGCCGGTAATAGCCCACTTTCGTGATAGGCATAGTCCAACAACAGCCTAATCCCCCGATACTCCAAGCGATATCCCAATCCCATACTTAGCGACACTCCGCCAGCATCCAACCTCTCCAGCCTTCCCACCCGCAACACCAACTCCTCCAAAAAGTCAACCTCAACCCCCGCCATCCACCGGCGATAAGTAGTAAAGGAAACTTTTGTCACATCGCGTCGCACATATTGCACTGACAGCAACGCCAGTGTCCCCACCCGATACCCCGCCCCCACATGCATATCCATCGGCAATGTCAATGCGCTAGACTTCCCTGTGCTCGGCTGATTCGCGTTGCTTAAGAACAAGCCTAACTGCGCCTCGGAAAAAGGACTTTGCCACAACAAGCCCATGTCCAACCCCCACACACCTTCTCTCCCCCCCTCGTATAATTGGTCTAGACGACTCCAGACCGAAAACAGATACTTGGTTGAGACCCCCATATATAGCCCACTCAGGGCCTGATACGACAGCGACACAAACGCCCCGTTTTCGCTTAGCAGCGACGAGCCAATCCGCTCATAACCCATGCCCAAACCCAACTTTGAATTCAGCGGCATACCAAACGATACCATATACCGTCCCAGATCATCAGGTACTCCCCCGTGCGTATATGTCACCTGCCGCCGCATCAGTTGCCCTAACCCCGCTGGATTGATAAATACCGCATCCGAATTGTCCGCCACGGCCACCAAGCTGCTGCCCAGCCCTAGAGACCGAACGCCGGAATCTATATTTTGGATATTGACGAATCCGGCACTCGAAGAGGCTAGTAAGGCTATGCAGAGGATGCTAATTCCAATTTTCACGAGCACCGACTCCTATACCTAAAACATAAAAAGGCCGACCTAAAGCAGGCCGGCCCTTTTGCATTCATCCAAAGGATGGGCGTTTAGAATTCGTATGCGAAGGAGAACCGATGCGCGCCATTGGTCTCGGTCAGATCTAAACCAATGTCATACGCGTAGTCGAACACCAACTGGTTCCACTGATAACCCAACCCCGCATTCAAACCACTCCCAGCATCCTCCGTCAACAAACGACGACCCCCAGCCCGCAACAACAACCCCTCCACCAACTGCGTCTCCCCACCAACAACCAACGACTGATCCGAACCCTCCCCCGTCAAATCGCGACGCACATACTGAACCGACACCAACGACTGACTGCTCAGACGATACCCAACCCCCACGTGCACGTCCATCGGCAACCCACCCGCATCCGCATCCCCTGCCACCTCACCATAGGCCACATTCGGCTGATTGATATTCTTCAACAACACCCCCACCTGCGCCCCCTGCACCGGACTCTGCCACAACAAACCCAAATCTACCCCTACGTTGCCCGCGCTCTGGTTCGACAGCGGATCCGCCCGCCCATTATCCTCGGGAATCGAACCCACGCTCCAAAACAAATACTTGGCCGACAAGCCCACCTGCAGCCGACGCTCCACCTGATACGACAGCGACACAAACGCCCCATTCTCACTCATCAAAGACGAGCCAATCCGCTCATAGCCCAAGCCCAAGCCCAGCTTGTCGCCTAACGGTTGGGCATAGGAAACCACATGCTGACCCAAATCGTCGCCTTCAATGCCGGCATACAAAAGCGACACATTCGTATACGACACCTGACGCTGCGACACCTGACCTAAGCCAGCCGGATTGGCAAACACCGCATCCGCATTGTCGGCTACGGCCACAAAGCTGTTGCCCAAACCCTGAGCGCGAGCACCCGAACCCACATTCTGAATGTTGACAACTCCCTCGCTGGCAGTCGCCAGCAGGGCCGCACAGGTGATGCTTATTGCAATTTTCATACGCTTGCCTCCTCCGCTTGGTGAGATGCGCTTGTACTGTGCATTGCTATTTAGTATAAATATATAAACTATTAACCGTCAACAAAAAACAGCCCCGCTCGCGCCTTTGCCAATTCCTTGACGAATTAAGGCCGCATAGTCGTTATTATGAGTTTCCGATGGAATGTATCTCTAAACTCACGAGGTGAACTTTGACCATTATCAAAGCGACCAATATCGTCCGACACGAGGGCCATGTCAGCCGCGAGCAACGCGAAAGCCTGTTGCGCCAACAAGGGGTATTGCTCTGGCTGACGGGCTTGCCGAGTTCTGGCAAAAGCACGATTGCCTATACAGTCGAACACGCCTTGGCGGCCCGCGGCCATTTGGCCTACGTGCTAGATGGCGACAACATCCGCTTTGGGCTCAATAAAAATTTGGGCTTTTCCGCTGACGACCGGACGGAAAATATCCGGCGGATCGGCGAGGTAGGAAAGCTCTTTGTCGATGGGGGCTTCCTAACCTTTGCCAGCTTTGTTAGCCCCTATCGAGCCGACCGCGACGGGGTGCGGGCCCTTATGGCAGAGGGCGATTTCGTCGAAATTTTCGTCAGCGCCCCGGTCGAAGTATGCGCCGAGCGCGATCCCAAAGGCCTCTACAAAAAGGCCCAAGCCGGTGAAATACCCAATTTTACCGGCGTTTCAGACCCCTATGAGGAGCCTGAAAGCCCCGAACTGGTCATCGAAACTGACACAGCAACCCCCGCGGAGGCGGCCGCGGAGATCATCGAGCTATTAGAGAAAATGGGCAAAATTCAATCCATACAGGCTTGAACAAACCCACCCAGCCTATTCTTTCCGCCATGCATCAGGGGATCGCCAGATCCCCTGTTTTGCGTTTGCTAATGCGATGCACAAGATACTGAAACAAGCCCTCCAGTACGGCCTAAGTTTAGGCCTGATGGGGCTTTTTATCTATTGGGCTTTTGAGGGGATAAACCGCAGGGAACTATGGGATGCCATGACCGGCCTCTCGCCGGTTTGGGGCGCTGTCATGTGCACCGTGACGCTAGGGACCTTGGTATTGCGAGCTTGGCGCTGGCAGGTTCTCATGCGACCCTTTGCGCCGCAAGTGAGCAACCTCAACGCATCGCTCGCCTTAGCTATATGCTATGCGGCCAATGTGGCCGTGCCGCGTTCGGGCGAAATATTGCGATGCGTCAGCCTCAAGTGGACCACCGGGACGAGCATCAGCGCCCTGATGGCCACGATCGTGGTGGAGCGCATTCTCGATTTGTTTTGGCTTATCGTCTTGTTCTGGCTCATCGTCTATATCGATATCGCCTTGCCCGCGCTTTGGACGGCGGTCGGTACAGATCGGGACACCATTGGCCTACTGGCCCTAGTCGGCTGCTTGGTCGCACTGAGCGCCTTGGTCTTGGTATCGGTTTATCGTGAAAAAATTGTGGCTGGAATTCGCCCACTGCTCGCTCGGCTCGCCTGGGGACGCGGCGAGCGAATCCTCGAAATCATCGAGACCTTCATCGGTGGGCTCTCCGCTCTGCGGCAACAACCGACCGCGTACTTTGAAATCCTAGTTAGTTCAGTCCTACTCAATGCGGCCTACGTATTTATTATCTACGCGGCTTTTGTCGGCATGGGCTTGGATCAGACATACGACCTCGACGCAGCAGCGGCGCTAGTAGTCATGGCCATATCGTCTATCGGAGTGATCATTCCAACGCCTGGAGGAATCGGTTCGTATCACTTCCTCTTCGGCGAAGCCATGCACCGCCTCTACTCGGTGCCTCTCGCCACCGCCTTGGCCTGCGCCACGTTGACCCATGCTTTAGCAACTCTGACCTATGTCTTCGTTGGCGGCCCAACTCTGCTATGGCAGTGGCACCGGAGCCGGCGGAGTAGTTCAGAAGATCCAGACGATTAGGATCGATCCGCCCACGTAGCCGAAGGCTTCTATCAGTCCGGCACCCACATTCGGCTGCTCTTCGACCTGTTCGGCACCCAAGCGCACCTTGGGTGCTAGGAGCACATCGGTCAACTTGTGGATTAGGTAAAGCGCGACAAAACCAAATACCGCATCCATACCGAAGGTTTTGAGGCCGATGAGCCACCCTGCGTAGTCGCCGGCCACGGCGATGCTGACGATGTTGCCCATCCCCACCAGCACGCCGCCGAACGCCAAGCCAACCGCGGCATTATCGCGCTCTAGTTCACTGTGAACCGAATGCGGAGTAATCCACTCGTAGAGCAACCCGGCCACCACCAGCACCACTTGCGCCAAGAGCCAGAAGATCACGCCGCTCCACAGGGGCCCCTCGCCCTGCACGATAGCCAAGACAATCAAGCCATTGGCAATGTGCATCCCCGCCTCGACAAAGGCCGTCCCCATGTTCTGATCCTCGATGACCTCTTTGCGATTGTCGAAGTGAGGCAGGAGCACTCGCTCGCAGAGCACGCCAGCAATGAGCATCAAGACAATCGCCAAGAGGCCGTACCCGGCGATGCCAATCAGATCGGCTTGCCAGCCGAGCGAAGGACCGCTCAACGCTCCCCCCAGCGCTAGGCAAATCCCAAAGAAATAACCGCCCACAGCAACGGCCATCGCGTGGTTGTTGCGACCGTAGAGTTCGTCTTTGAGATCAACCCGGCGAAAAACCCGGGCATAGACCTGCTTGGCAACAAAAAGCAGGACGAAAGCCTCTAAGAGATAGACTAAGGTCTGAGCCATCGTCATTAAAGTATCCACTGGTTCCCCCTATTTTCCAAAGCGCGAGGAACCGCGTCCCCACCCGGAAGTGGTGCGGCCCATGCGGTTTTTGACCTGGCCACTGAAGGCCTGGCGGCGGCTTTGCTGGCGCTGATAGAATTGCGGTCGCGTCTTTTGGGTTTGCGAACCGCGCGACCCAAAAGTGGGTCGGCCTCCCTTCGTCGGCCCGTAGTACGGACGACCCCTTTCCCGGTTGCGGCGATAGTCCTCCCAATCGCCCCGGCCAACGCCCCACCCTCCCATCAAGTCGCGCATCAGCGCGTACTGGCCGTAAAATTGCCAAAACCCACCGCCGCCCCAAAACCCGTAGTGGGGATTGCCGACGTACTGATAACCGGGCGGGTGCGCTTGACTAGTGCCGGTGCGGCGGCCGTCAAGCGACTTGGAGGCCACGACCATGCCGACATACTTTTCGTAGCGGTAGAAGGTCTCTTCGCGGACTTCCATCCAATCCGTGCGGCGTTCCTCGTACACGATGGTATCGCGCCCGGCGACGCGCTGTCCCGCAGCAGTTAACACCTGAAAGCGGAGGGCGTAGTCGGGGAAAAACGATCCTTCGACGCGGGTATCATCGACGATCAGCGAGTACTCGGGATAGCGATCTAAGTCGCGTATTAGTTCCCGCACCGGGTCTTTTGACCCACAGGCGATCAGGCCCCACAACGCCAAGGCCGCTACGCGCCAAGCCATTTCAAGTGCCCTCCTCCACCGGCAGGATGTCGGTGAATTGGTATTCTTCTACCTCCAAGCCCGCGTACGCAGCAAAGTCGCGCTCGCCCCACTGGCTAATAAAAAGCACTTTGCCCTCTTCTCCTTCAAACGACCAGTTGACAAATTCGCGCTCCGCCTCGGTGCCGTCTTTGCGGTACAGGCCTGCGTCGCTCGTGCTCCCCGCGTATTCATCACCCTCAAATCGCACAGTTTCAGGCGGGTCGCCGTCGGCAATGATCGCCGCGGCAATATCGCCTTCGATTTCGTCGATACCAATCGCCCGCGTTAAAGTCCAATAGGCTTTGCCGTCTTCTACGGCGCGTTCGAGGAAGCGCACCTGATCATCGGCCTGCAATTCCCATTCCTCTGTAGTATAGCCGTCGTAGTCATAGCTTCCACGGCCTGTAACCTGCCAAGTTTTGAGGTCGTAATCGACGAGAAAGCCCACCTTCATGGTGCTGAGCGAATACTCTTGATAGGTCGGTTCGTCCTCGTTTTGGCGACCACCGAACCATTTCCTTAAACCCATCTGGCATGTCCTTTCAAAACTGAGTACCCCGACCCTGTCGATAATAACGCGCCAGCACCGGCCTATCAAGTCGGTTGGCCTGCACGGGCAAGCGGGCCATATCGCCGTCGAACACCGAGAGGGCACCCCAGACTTGGCGGTCGATATAGCGCGTGGGCACCACAAAGGAGGCTGCCGTTGGATCCAGCCCGTCGGATCCAGCCAAGTGGAACCCCCACTCGCCAAAAGAGGGCACATGCAAGTGATAAGAGTGAACGGCAAAACCCGCTTCTTCCAAGGCGGCGGCAACGCTCCAGTACGCCTCGCGGACGTGGTACGGGCTGGAAGCCTGGGTCGCCAAGACGCCTTGCGGGCTGAGTAACTTGCGGCACAGCCTATAGGCCTCGACCGAATAGAGTTTGGCCAAGCTCTCCTCGCGAGGGTCGGGCAAGTCGATTAGTATCGCGCCATACGGCATGTGTTCGCGCTGCAAAAAGACAAAACCATCTTCGTTGATCACGCGCACCTGACGGCGATTCAAGGCATTGTCATTCAGCCGGGTCAGGTAGATGTTGCGCTGGGCCAATCGGGTCACTGCCGGATCAAGGTCAACCAAGTCGACGTGCTGGACCTCCTCGTATTTTAACACCTCACGCGCCGTCAGCCCGTCCCCTCCCCCGATGATGAGCACCCTTTCGCGGGAGGGAGCCAGCGCCATAGCCGGATGGACTAGGGCCTCGTGGTAGCGGTGCTCGTCAATGGAAGCAAATTGTAAGTGCCCATTGAGATAGAGTCGCAGGTGTTCGTCGCGCCGGGTCAGGACAATTTGCTGGTAGGCCGATTGCTCGCTGTGGACGATGCGATCTTCGTACAGGTCGCTTTCCCACCTCGCCCGCAACCCCTCCCCCTGCCAAGCCAACGCCCCTAGGGCCGCAATAACCACAACCGCTTGCGCCCCTAGCGAATGGAAGGCGCGCTGCTCTAGCAACACTCCCTTAAACGCAAGTACCACGCCGAGCCCAAGACCGGCATTGACCAAGCCGGCGACCAACGCCGTATGCAGGCTGCCGAGAAAGGGCAACAGGATATATGGGAAGAGCAACGAGGCCAACAAGGCCCCCAGATAATCAAGGGACAAAACATTAGACAACGCCGCGCGCAGCGTACCGTGCCCGCGCAAAAGCCGGGTAATCAGCGGCACTTCTAGGCCGATCAGCGCACCAATCGCCGTGCTCAACGCCAACATGCCAGCCCTAAAGTGGCCGGTGTATCCGTAGAGCACGTAGAGTACGCCAACCGAAATCCCACCCAAAAGCCCCAGCCAGATCTCTAGCTGGGCTAGCCGCGTCAACAGCAAGTGGTCGGCGACAAAGCGCGAAAGCCAAGAGCCAAGCCCCATCGCGGCGAGAAAAAAGCCGATCGTCAGAGAGAACTGCTCGACGCTATTGCCGAGAAAGTAGGACGACACGCTGCCGATGAGTAGCTGATAGACGATGGCGCAGACTGCGGCCGAGAAAATGGCCACCAGCAAAAAAAGCGCACCCAGCCTAGGCATCCACAAGCCCCCCCAGCGAGGTGGAATACGCCACGCCGAGACAGTCCATGGCCCGCTCCGCCGCCAGAATACCAGAAAATATCGCTTCTTCGCACAAGGGCAGCCCAGGCGCATCGCACGAAGCAAAAAATATCCGCTCCATTGGCTGCCGCCGCCAAGCAGCCGTCGGTCCCCACAGCGCCCCAGGACTAGGCCGCATCATCCCGTGCCCCCAGCGATACAAATCGACGCGCTCTACGAGGTCATCTAGCTCCGGGTGGACTCGGCGCAGATCGGCCATGATCTGTTCGGCCCAGAATGAATGGCTCTGTGCGAGCAAGGTGTGCCGAGCATCCGCGAGTTGATCGACAAAGGGCCAATAGTACATCAACACACGACCGCTGCCCTGCTGGTGGTCTGCGACCACGTAGCCCAGCGACGGGCTGTCGTAGAAGACATTGTCCCAAGTAGTTTGCCCGACCGAGAGCGGTTCTTTGAGAAAAATCGCCGCCACTAACCAAGGACTATACTCGATAGCCGCCATAGCTTTGGACTGTGCATCCGGCAGGTCTGCAATCGCGTAAGGAGCTGTGTGGAGCTTGCCGGCGTACACCACTGCCCGCGCGGTCAGTTGCCGTTTTTCCCCGGTCGCCAAGTCGATGTATCCCAACCGCACCTGCGACCGTTCTTCGGCCAGACGAGCCACTAGAGCTTGTCGCTTTATCTCGTTCTTCCCCAGCCTGTTAGCGAGTTCCACAACTAGGTGCCCATTGCCCTCGGGCCACGTCAGCGTGTGGGCTGGATACGCCTCCTCAATCCGGTAGTCGTAGAACCGACAGGCATAATAGTGAATCCCGGCCCAAGCCGAGACCTGGGCTGCTGTACTGCCGTAGTCATCGCGGCAGGCGTAATCGACCAGCCAGTAGAGCCGGTCTTCGTGCCATCCTTCTTCGCGGAGGTACTGGGCCATACTAATCTGGTCCAAACGCCGCACCCGTGAATCGGCCGTGCTGTAGTGCAAAGGCATGGCAAAGGCCCGACGCCCGTCTCGGCCGCGGTGCAAGGCCCAGCGCAGCATCTCATCTTCAAAGCGCAATAACGCTTCGCGCTCCCGGCTCGATGCGTCGATAAACGGGTCTAATCCATCGGTCCAGCGACCTCGATAGAACAGCCGTTCATGCGGCCAGCGCAGCATCGTCCCAGCGGCGACCATCGGCTTATTCGCCGCATCGTAGCCGTCGATGACGCCTAGATCTTGCAGTATTTCGTGGATGCAGTCGGCTTCGGCGGGAGGGATGTTGATGTAGTGAGCGCCCCAGGGAAATACCCAGTCGCCCCATTGGCCGCTGCGACTGGTGCCTCCTAGCTGGTCTTCAAGGTCGAAGAGGAGGATCCGCTCTACCCCCGACCGGCGCAACTTCCACGCCGCAGCCAAACCGGAGATCCCACCGCCGACAATGGCGACATCGCACGCGGGCTCAGCCGCGGCAAAGTCTGCCCAAGAATGCACATCGCGCAGCAGGTGCCCACGCGGCGGTCCTTCATTGACGATCCGCCCAGGAATCGGCCGCCGCTGGTGATCGGACGAGCAACCGCTCCAAGCGGCCCAGCTACCAGCGGCGGCAAGCGCGCCGAAAAATTGCCTGCGGCTAAGGGCCTTCATCCCATGAGCCACGGGCGACAGCCCTTATTTCGCCGTCTTCATTCTGGCCTTGAGTTGGGCCAGGGAATCATCGACCTTGGCTCCCTTGCTGTCGGCGAGGGCCTTGTCGATCTCGTCGTCAACGCTCGTCGCCGCGTCTCCCATATCGCCATAGGCTTCGGCGAGAGCTTCCTGCTCTTCGGTCTTTTCTTTCATCCGTTCGAGCAGGGCCGTGGTACCCTTGGAGTCGATGTTGGCCAAGTGCTGGTTGATTTTGCGGGTGGCGTTGGCGGTTTTGGTGCGCGCCTTGAGGGTTACCAGATCGTTTTCGTACGAGGCGATTTTCGACTTCAGATCGTTGACATTGCTCTGCAGCTTGTCGGCCATCGCCTGTTGGGCTTGGGCCTGTTGGGAGGCTTCTGAGTGCCGACTCTGGGACTCTTCGACGCGGGTCAAGGATTCGCGCGCCAAGCGGTCGGCTTCAGCCTCCTCCATCTGGCCAGATTCGGCCTTTTGCAACAGCAGCATGGCCTTGCGCTCGTAGTCTTCGGCGCGCCGGCGGTGGTCTTCGGACTCGCGGCTGAGCCTGATGGAAATCGCCTTGACCTCGGCCAGAGCCTTGAGACTTTCCTGCAAGTCCTTTTTTAGGTCGCGGATCGCTTGCTCGCTCATCTTGATCGGGTCTTCGAGCTTATCCACCATGGCGTGGGCCTCGGCCTGCCCCGTCTTAAACAAGCGTTGAAATATACCTGCCATATCCTATCCTCCTATTTGGCGGCAAACCCCAGTAATTCCTCCCCGTGTTCGGCCAAACCGAGGCTGAGGGAGTTGATCGTGCTTTCCAGTTCGTTTAAGTCCAAATTCTCCAGCGCCAGCGTGTTGCGATAGAGCAGCGAATCGCCTTCCTCGTTGAGTACGAAGGCACCAAAGACCAAGTCGCGGTTCATCTGCAAAATCCGCTTATACGTCCCGACGGCCTCGACCGCGACCTGGAGGATAAGCTGCTCGATCACCAACACCGTATCCTCACAATCAATAACCAAGTTTTGCACCCCCCGCTCCTCGTCGTTGACAATGATGATTTCCTCTGCGGGAATCTCTTCGGCGATGGCAAAGCCCAACTCGAGGACGTACTCCTTTACGGTGGCAAAATCAGCCATAAGCTTCCTCCAATGCTAGTTTAATGGGTCGTCAGAGACTTTTCCAGCTCTTTATAGGCCTGCGTCAACTGGGCGCACAGCGCGTTGGCGACCTCGCGCTTGGCCGGATCCTGGGCGTGGCGGTCGGGGTGATACTGTTTCATCAATCGCTTCCACGCCGCCTTCACCTCCTCCAGATTCGCCCCATAGGGGAGTTCCAGATTGGCGTAATATCCAGCGAGAACCGGATCTTCGGCAGGTGCTGGGGCCGGCTCCGGGGGCCGCCAATGCCCGTAGGCATCGCTCGGCTCGCTGGCCGCAGTGTGCGCCCGCACAACGCGGAATATGCGCGCAAGCAAGTCCATAAGTGGCGAAGATACAAGGGCTAATGGACCTTGTCCACCCCCTCAATAGGCGAGGGAAGAGACGGCCTTTTTGATCATCGCCAAAGCAGCACTAAACATGCCGATCAGCGACATGCCAACCCCGAAGCCCACACTCAGCACCATGGCATAGCGCCGCCAGTCCTGCTTGCCGTATCGCGGCCAGAAGTAATGTCTGGCGATTAGGGCACCGATGATTTGCGGAATGAGAAAGTGCGGAATGCCGTTGACGCTCTGGACGTATCCCCAGATCAGAAAAATCGGCATTCCCATAAAGGCCAGCGTGAAATACGCCGTCAGGCCAAATCCCGCGCCGCCGAGGATGATGGGCCACTTCCTGCCGTCGAGGGGGTGGTGCGTATCCTCGTCGATCAGACCGTCGCCGTCGTCGTCTTCGTTGTTAAGCAGTTCTTCGTCGAGGCCCTCGACGACCCCTGCCCGATAGGTCAGCCCCGACTGAGCGGGCGGCGCGGCGACCCCCCAGCCCTCGTGCCGATCCCCATCCCGCTCCCACTCGACCAGCACCTTTGTCGCGGTCTCCTCCACGACCGCAGCAAAAGCGGCCACCACCTCCTCACTGCGCCACGTGTCCTGGTCGATACCCTCGCCGTTAATCGTCATAAGATGGTCCCCGGCTTGCAATCCCAAACGGGGACCCAATCCCTCCTCAGCTACGGTGGCGACGCGCACCGCGTCGTATTCGGTCCAGCTTTCGACGAACGACGTGTCCGCCGCAAACTCAAGCCCCAGTGCTTCCCCTGGCCGGCGCACCACGGCTCGACGCATGGTCTTCTCATCCCGCTCCCAAGCGGCAAACACCGAGTCCGCACCCTGAGTAAAATACCGGTCGATCCGCTCGGTATCCCATTGGGGTATGCGGAGTTCGACGCCGTTTACCGCGCGGAGACGGTCGCCTTCCGTCAGCCCGAGCTGCCCCCCCAGCCCCTCCGGTTCCACGTCAGCGACGATAGTCGCGATGTTAAGATCGCCGTCGTCGTCTTTGCGGTCGCCCGTAAAGCGCATGTCGTGCCACAGTACCTCAAAGAGCAAGGGCTTGTCCGAAGAGCGCTGCAAAAAATCGCCGTCAAAGCTGGGCAGGCGATCCACTTCAAAATAGAAATCAACCGAATCGCCAGGGGCCAGTTCGACTGCCGCCTGGAAGTTGGGGTTCGGCGTGGCAATGGTCATGCCGTTGTCCGGCCAAAGCAGTTGGGGGCCATCCGACGGAGTACCCGCCTCGGCGTCGATCCTCTGAGCGGCCTCCGGAGGCGGTGGTGCGTCCCCGCCGCTGAAGTTGGTATAGAAGTAGCCAGTCTGCGACCAAGGTCCATAGGAGCGCTTTACCGGATCCGGTACCTCAAAATCTCTAGTAGTACGCACCCGCCAGTACCACCAACCACCGTCCTGCAAATTGCTTGGGCTCCACACAGCGTGGCCGCCGGGCACAATATCTCCTTCCAACTCCTCTCCGGCACGCCACATTTTGTTGTACATCGTGCTAGATAAATAGAGCGCCTGATCAAAGGCCCGCAGTGGCCACATGAGCTGCGCGTATGGATAGCTCTCTGAGGGAATGGGAGCCAAGCGCCAGAGGAAGGTCCAGTACATCATACTCACCACCAAGACGATGGGTAACATAAAGAGCTCGGCCTTGAGCAGGCTGGTAAACTTCATCCCAACTAACTCGACGACCCTAAACCCCTCGGCGTGCCCGCCAAAGTTGCGGGTAGGAAAGGGCACGAACCAGATTTCGACTCCGCGAAAGCCAGTCATAAAGCGAATGGCCTCCTCGACATAGGGGATCGAAATCTCCCGGCCGACTAAGCCGTCGAGCCGGGCGCTGACAAAGGACATAATCGGCGCATAGACAAAGGCGATGAGCACGAAGATCACCAACAGGCCCGTGCTGACCAACGTGGGAAACAAGGTCTTGGCCAAGACGATCGGGTAGATCGCCGCTACGCAAAACAGCGAAGCGCAGATCCACAGATTGAAATCGCCGCGGCCGAGGTGCTTTAAGCAGTATCCCCTCACCTCAGACGGGCGATGGCAGTCCGAGTGCTGACACACCGTCGGCTGGTCGGCCTTCTCAAGTTGCAGCTTCTCGCGCAGTTCGGCCCGCTTCTCGCGACCGGTGCTAAAGAGTTGGTAGAAGCTGACGATGGTGACGGCAATGGTGATGCCAATGGAAAAGGCGCGCCAAAAGTCGATCCCAGTGGCGATGGAAGTTTGGATGGTGTCCATGCCGACTTCCCAGCGCGGAAGATAGCCCAATTCGTAGAGAAAGGGGCTGATGGCCGTGTGCAACATCACCCCAGAAAAGGAGCCAACCACCGACCAGAAGGGCATGAGCAACCCAGAGAATATCGGCCCCAAGTGTACGGCGATCCCCAGCGGCGTGGCAGGTAAGATATTGCCGAAATAGGGCGTCAGGTCCCAGAAGGGAATCGGCAGAATCTCCACTTTGGATCCCCAGAGCTGGGTGACCACCGGCACCCCTACATAGATGACTCCAAACGATGCACCGATGGCCGCGCCAATGCTGAACACCGGCCACTTCCACGTCTCCCGCTCGGCGCCCGAATCCTCGGCCAGCGCCATGGCGCTCAACGCCGACATCGGCGCGGTGGGAAAGGGCAATTGCTCGCGGTCGGAAGTGAGCCGGAAGAGCATGTAGCCGGACGTAAACCAAGCGATGCGGCCCATGATCGTCCCGAGTACCAACAGCAGGATCGGGGCCAACCAGTCGCGGTGGATAAAGGTCCGCTCGGCAATGGCCTCCGAATCGGGCGGTGGTGCCCACCACCACGGCAAAATGCGCGAGATCCCAAATAGCTCGGCTTCGGCCGAGCGCACGAAGTACTGACGCCAGAGCAGGTCGAGAAACGCGCCTTCCTCGCGGGCGATCAAGGCGGAGGCCACGTACACCAGCAGGTAGATTTCTTGGCGCTTGAGCGAGGTAAACGAGCGTTTGGCGACTTCTAAAAAGAGGATCACCGTCACCCATTGCGCTGCCGCGCCAACGCCGCCACCCGTGTACAGCCCGAGGAACATCTCGCCCGGGGTCATAATCAGGGAGATAAAGAGCACGCCGATAACGGTGCGGATCGTAAAACCTTCATCAAAGCGGTTGGGCTCGGGCGCTTCAAGCAAGGCGCGGTACTCTTCGACCTCTGCCCACTGACGTTGCCTTTTTTCTTCCCGACGCCTTTGCTTTTTGTCGTCTTTGTCGTTGTTCATGCGCTGTGCTCAGTTTCTGCGGCCGCGGCCAACATCTTCTCGGCGACCCCGCGATGGTGGGCCTTGGACTCTGTAGCGAGGGTGTGCCAGAGCAGGAACTCTTTCCGCAACCCATTGATAAATCGGTGGTTGACCCGCTGCCAAAAGGTGTCCTGACCGCTGATCCGCTGAATGTAGATTTCCACTGTATATACGGATTTGACCGAGGTGGGCAAAAATTCGAGCTGCATAAACTGGCTCACCCCCATGTCGAACGGCGCCAGCCAGAGCAGGAGTTGCACTGCGTACTCCGGCCCGCGCTCGCCGGCTTCCTCGACCAACTGGACTTTCTCCGCATAGAAGTCGCCGATGGACTCTTCGCTATAGGCGCTGAAGTAACCGGCCAAGAATCCGCACAAGCCCCGCACTTCCCCCTCGCTGACCATAAAGGGGAACTCCATTTCCCAGTGGTCCCCGCTAGGATCCGGCGGGGTCCAGCGACGCACCGTATCGGGCACGGCCGTGCGGGCTGCTACCCTAGCTGGATATATAGTCGAAAGCAAAACTACGGCCATCACGAGCAGCGCCGAGACAATCGCCGCCATCGACGAGTAATTGAGGCTTATTCCCTGCAGCAGGTCCAGCACAATGAGTACTTTGCCCAAACTCTGGCCGAGAATATAGCCCAAAGTAACGCCAATAATTGCATAGACACATGCTTCGGCCACAAAAAGCAGGGCGATATGCAGCGGAGCCAATCCCACCGATGAATAAATGCTGATCTCGCGGAAGCGCTCATAGACGGCCCCCATCATCGCATTGAGCACAATTAGCGCAGCGATGAACATCGGTATCACCAAGGCCCCCAAGCCCTCGACATCGGTCAACCCAATCGAGGTGTAGGAAAACACCTTAATGGCGGATTCGTCTGGATTCTGCAGGCCGGCAAAGAGCGTAATGGCCAGACGCAGGAGAAAATCCTCGATCAGTTCCTGTGCGAGCTCCCCATCCTCCATCCGCACCGCTACCGAGCGCAACATGCCCCCTGCCTCCCGCAACGTCCCGTATGGCAAGACCAGCACGTTGTCGGATTCTAGGTGGATGAACGGACGAATATCGTGTGAGGATTCATCTAGGGCGATGCTCATCTTGTCCTGAGTTACCGGCCCCAACGCTTGGGCACTCGACATCTGGAAATCCGCCGGCGTCAGCGACTCGTCGTCGAGATCGCGCACCGCCTCAAAGAGGTCGGGATCGAACACGCCTCGCACCACCAAGTCCCGGCCGAATACCCGGACCGTCGTCGTGCCCAGATCCGCGGGCCCTATACCTAGCGCTTCGGCCATGCCCTCGGCCATCAGGCAGGACGACTCGTCCTCGCGCGTGAAGAAGCTCCCGCCCACCAGCGCTTGGTCTATACCAGTGACGCGCACTTCTTCCGGCATCAGCCCCAGCATTCCGGTCGCCCGCACCACCGAAGTATCGCCGAAGACCTCGATGTACTTTTTCTGCTCGTCGTCAAAGGCGACATACCAGTTCCGCGGCACGACCACTCCTTCGGTGGCAAAGTGGGAGTGGGCGTAATCGAGCGTCGGGCGGTTTAGTACATTCCAATTGCGGTCGCGGATCAGCACCCCTTCGTAGGTGCCCTCGTGATCCATCGCAAAGGCCATGTAGCGGATCTGGGTATTGAACGAGGTGAAGGAGAGTACCGTAAAGGTGAGCAGGACCAAAGTCAGCAAGGTCAGTCCGGTGCGCATCTTGCGCCGGCGCATATTGGAAATGCCGAGCATAAAGGCCGCATAGCTAGCGCTGGCGCGACTGATATCGGTCTCGTGGAGGTGGGCTTCCCGCGCCTGATACGCCTTCATATAGCGGTTGAAGCGGGCGCTAAGCATCGCTAGGACAAAGGCCGCCATCGCCATGATCGCAAAGGCCAGCAAAATCACCAGTGGATGGGCGATGGCAAAGGCTGGATGAACCTGGGAGATGGCGATCCAGATCAAAAGCAACAACCCCGCAAACCCCGCTAGCTGCCGGCGAATATCGGATGATGCAAACAGCAACCGCTCGCCCAGAAAGGCCGTCGGGATGACCAAGGCGAGGAAAAACACCATCCCACTGATGACGTCGTTGAGCGTCTGTAGTACTTCCGGGTACGCCCGGGATGTCACCCCCAGTGCGGCCCGGACGTGCTCGACATAGCGCTCCCAATCCCTGACCTCTTCGGCCTGTCGCGCCTCTTCGATTAGCCCCTTGCTGCGCTGGTGCAACCGGGCTAAGCGCTGGTTTTCAATGGCGTGTTCGCGCAAGGTGCGCAGCCGCGCTTCGTTGAGCTGCCACATGTCCTCGACGGCCAGCATCCCAGTGGGGATCAGCGATTCCTCTCTGAGCGCGTAGCCTCGTCCCCGCGCCTGATCTTCGTCTTCGTATCCCTCGCTGTTGAGCAAGAGCATGCGGTTGTCGATGATCATCTTGATTCCGTCGTCCTCGTCGGCGTCCTGCGGTCCAAAGACCACACCGACGGCTTCGCCATCGCCCAACCCCCGCGCCAGCCCGAACTGCCGAGGTTCCACCCCGTTGGCATCGATGATATTGATCCCCTTGAACGACCGGAGATAGCGCGGATCAATCATGCTGTAGAAGGGACGCGAGATACAGGGAAAGACGACAATGATCTTTTCGTTAATATCCCAGCGAATTTTGCTGTCGATCATCCAACCATTCACGACCGAGCCACTGAACTGCTGGCCCCTTTTGGACAGATCGGGCGCATAGACGATCTGTCCGGTCGCTGGATTAACTTGGTAGGCCGCCACTGGATAGGCCCCGGTCCACAAGCCGTCGATATTGGCGACACCTTGGTCATCTGTGAGGTGGTACCGCGCCATGCGAAGTCCCTTGTGCGATTTGAACCAAGGATTAACTACTACAATGGCGTTGGCGATCGGACGGTCCGGCACTTGGCTTTTGCGTGGAAACGAGCGAATCTTGACCCGTAGGGAGCGCAATTTGTCCTTGAGCACGGGACCAAAGTCTTCGAGGTCGGCAAACAGGTCCTCGTCGTTGACGGCCCGCGCCAGCATGGCGTTGAGCAGGCGGCTCTGGCGGGACAGATTTTCGATATTCATCCGCTCTGGCGTATCGAACGGAGTATCGACGAGATAGCGGGCGTCGTTGACGGTCACAAACGACAGCGATTTGATCCCAGCGGTCAGCGCCTGCTCCCCACTGACTGAGACCCCACTCGGCACAAAAGTCGACCAGTCCATGCCGCGAATCGGGCTGATCCCATTGGCCAGCGGCCGTTCATACTCCAGCCCCAACCGAGCGGACTCCTCCTCGGCATAGGCCGTAAAACGCCGTCCAAAAGGC
Organism: Candidatus Latescibacterota bacterium; assembly: GCA_965116455.1. Lineage (GTDB taxonomy): Bacteria > Latescibacterota > UBA2968 > UBA8231 > UBA8231. Next base: position 1,396,241 of record OZ220690.1, read on the forward strand.
ACGAAGAATCGCTTGAGGTCGTAGCTAAGGGTATTGTTCCAGATCCCCAGCCCATCGGACTGACTCGTCAGATCAATGCAGATGAAGAGCTCGGGCTTGAGCGGCTCTTCCATCCGCTCGGCGTAGTAGGGATGGAGGCGGGCGTGGCGATCGAGGAAGTGGACAATCCCCTGCTGAGCTTGGAAATGCGCGCCCGTGGCCACCAGCACGACCGGGCGTCGCGGAGGATGCTGCACTAGATGCTCGGCCAGCGCCAGCAACGCGGCGATGCCGCTGGTCGCTTCGGCCGCTGGAGCCAAGGCCGGTACCACCGACATGCCGTCGTAGTAGCTTTCGATGACAATGGTCTCGTCGGCCAGTGCCGGATCGGTGCCGGGGAGCCGGCCCCAGATGTTCCAAGCCGTTTTGCGCTGCCAGTCCATCCGCCCCTTGAGCACTACGGAAGTCGGCTGCTGGAGCAACCGCTCTTTGAGCTGTAATCCGGCGGCTCTTTCAATCCAAAAGCGCGGGATGTCCAGCGGCGCAGTGGAGTACTTAGCCGCAGCTTGATTGCGCGTGGTTTCCTCCGGCTCGATGAAGACGATGGCGCGCGCGCCCAGCGAGGCGGCCTGCAACCACTTGCTCCAACTATTGAACTCCATCAGCACTACCCGACCGTCGAGTTCGCGGCCCGCGTACTCCTCCCACTCGCCGTCCCCGCCGTATATCATCTCGCCCTTGTACTCGGGCAGAGTCGGGGTGCGGACTAAGTTGGGCCACAAGCCGTAGAGGCCATAGCGCTCCCCACTCTCTGGGAGGAACAACTCGCCCCCTTGGTCGATGGGCACGGTGACTGCGAAGGGCTCGCGCGCGACCTCGGCAAACCCGATCTCGCGCAGGCGCTGCTCGACGTAATCCGCAGCCTTAGCCGCCCCGGGATAGCCACTCACCCTAGAGCCGAGCGACGATAGATAAGCAACAGTTTCGCGCACGCCGTCTTCGCGCGCCCAACCGCTGTTTGCGGTCAGCACGAGGGCGCAGATGATGTAGTAAGCCGAGTGCCTCATGCCCAAAAAATGGAGTTCCCCACTTTTCCTGTGAAGTAATCTATGACCAACCAAATTCCATTACACGAAACCTGCCCGCAGATCAGCCCCAAAAAAAACATTTGACTGCGGCGATACAAGGCCACCCCACCAAAGCGCATGATCATCTTCTTGATAAACCAAGCCAAAAACACGCTAAACCACACGAAATTGAGCATGCCGTTGGCCCCAATGGGAAAGCCGATGGGATGCACGGGCCACCAAGGCAGGCGCTGCCGCGCCCACATCATCGCCCCCATCACTAGCGCGCCGCCGGACAAAAAGCCTAGCCCCGGCCAGTGTACGCCCGCCGGCTCCATGTTGCGAAACGCGGTGTTGTACGCGGTTTCGGGCGCACCTTTGAAAAACCAACCATTGAGGTTCACGCCGCCGTGCTTATAGGCCATGTGGAAAATCATCCAAAACGCACCGAGGGCACCGATGAAGAGCGCGAGAATAATAGCCCAAAACACCAGCCGCCGCAGCCGCGGCTCCATCTCCTCGATTAGCTTGAGAGCGTTGGTGCAGGTCGCCATGACGAACACCCGCACATCCGCGCCCCACATATAGGCCAACGACAGATTCCATACCCCGGTCCGGGTCACCAAGTCGGTCCCCAAGCCTAGGATCACCAAGTCGGGTGCCGTCATTGGAGCGCGCACGGCCGCCAAGCCGGCTTCGGCGACAATCCGCGTCAACCCAAGAAAGATAAACAGGGCCAAGACGACAAAAACAAACGCCACCCACAGCGGCGTCCCCATGATCCACAGCCAGCACGACATGACTAAGACCCCACCCACCGCACCGAAAAAAGACCAGCGATAGGACATGATCTCATCCCCATCCTCCACCTCTGGTGCCAAGCCGAGGGCCTTTTTGCACACATTGCGAAAGTGTTCCCTCCCCACCCACAAACCAATCACAACCATGGCCAGCAAAGCACCGACCCCTTGGTAAGCCATCAGGGAAACATCGGCCACGCCGAAGACGACCTTCTGCTCGGACGTCACGCCAGCAAGCGCGAAGATTTCCTTTTCAAACTTGGCCAAGAGGTGAAAAAACCAAATGCCGGCAGCGATATTGGCATTGATGAAGTACGAAAACCCGACCATGGCAAAGCTGACGGTCAGTTCCAAAGTTTGCTTGCCGACTAAGGATATCGACGAACTCAGTGGAAAGACCGGAAAAGCCGCGTCGTAGCGGTGCAGAGCCTTCAAGCTGCCAAAAAAAATCGGCAGACTAAAACCAATCCACATGGCCGGCTGGCGAAAAAAGGTATTGATCTTAAGCCCGTGCTCCTCGCCGCGCACCATCGCCAGCCCCACCTGCGTGATCGGATAGGGCAGCCGCTCGCGCTCCATCCACTGCCGACGGACGATAACCGCAACCGACACCATGGTCACGTATAGCGCCAAGAGAAAGATCGCCCACCAGCACAAAGGCTCTACCCACGCCGCGTAGGGGATCTCCTCGCCGGGTGCCAACCCTTCGTAAAAGGTCTTGCTGTCGCTCCCATCGTTGACGAGCACTTCTCGCGCGGAAAAATGGGGAAAGAGCTCTTCTCGCCACTTGTTTTCCGGCGAAGCAAAGTAAAACACCGCCGTGATCATCGGCAGAATTTGTTCACTCAGGCCCATGGTGCAGAGGGCTGAGACGATCAACAGCATGACGTAAACGAGAATCAGCTCGGCCCGATTGAGGACCAAACTCCGCCCGAAAGAGACCAAAACCATATTGAGCAGGGATGAGACGAGAATGAAAGTGGCAAAGAAAAAACCCGGGGCAAAGGGATCGAGGGGAGCCACCCAACCATAGTAGAAGCCATAAAGCGCACACGCGACTAGGGCCCAACTCACTGCGCCCGACGGACTAGCGGCAACCTTGAACAGCACATTGAGCAGCCCGATGAGCACTAGAAACAAAAAAATGGCCCCCGGAGTACTGAAATCCAAGGCCATGTAGGAGCCGCGTATAATCATGTTGCCGTACGGAGCGCCGACGGCTAGGAAAAAGCTGAGGAACGATCCCACCCAAAACGCACGCATGGTTAGCTGCTGGGTCCCGGGCGGCGCAAGCAGGGCTTGGTCGCGGCCAGCGAGGTGGTGCAGGTAGTGAGTCGGCAAGCGTCTTAGCAAGTTGGAACCCCCTGCTGTATCGCGGATAGGCTTGATATAATAAGTAGCTTAATCGGTTGGGACAACGCGATTTGACGGCATTGGTCTTTTGGGGTTTTTTCTCCGTGTCATGGAACTCGACTTCCTCCAGCTTGCCAAGCCGCTCATCCGCACCCCTACAGCCCCTTTCCACGAACATTTTGCCCTCGGTGTTGCGCGCTCATTCGCGGCCGAGCGGCCTCTAATCCAAGTGCTTCACGACCGCTGCGGCAATAGTTTGCTGCTCTACGACGGCGGGGGTCAAGGGGAGCAGGACGAATTTATCGTCTTAACCGCTCATCTCGACCACCCCGGCTTAGTGTGGAGGACCTCGCAGGGACCAGGTCGAGCACTGTTCGAAATCCTCGGCGGCGTCGAACTGAATCAGGCCCTAGCGACGGGCGTGCGCATATTCGACCTGAATCGCCCGGCTACTCAGCGCGGAATCCCCGGGACCATCATCCGAACAGTAGACGAGGAAGGAGCGCGCTATCCCCTAGTCGAAGTGGCGGCAGCACGCGACAGTCCCCAAGGCCCGGGGACTTTTGCGATGTGGGATTTGCCAGCTTTTAGGGTGCGGGATCGACGCTTGAGCGGGCGGGCGATCGACGATTTGGCCGGCGCAGCCGTGGCTTTGTGCGTCTTGGATTCCTTGATCCGCCAGCAAGCCTCGGTCCGCCTCGGCGTCTTGCTCACGCGCGCCGAAGAAGTGGGTTTTGTCGGCATGCTCGCCGCGCTAGACGCCGGGTTCTTGCCTCGCCACGCCCTCTACATCAACATCGAGTGCTCTAGCGTGGCGGCTGGAGCAGTGCTGGGTGCGGGGCCGATCTTGCGGATAGGCGACCGGCTCTGGGTGTTCGACCCGGACATCAGCGGCGGACTGGCTGCGCTAGCCGACGAATTGGCCTCCCAGCAGCCCTCTTTCCGCTATCAACGCAAACTGATGGACAGCGGTGCTTGCGAAGCTACCCCGCTAATGCAAGCCGCTTACCGGACAGGTGCGGTGGCGCTGCCCCTCGGCAACTATCACAATTCGGGGCCGGGCGCGCAATTGGCCCCGGAGTACATCCATCTCGACGATGCCAACGGGCTGGTACGCCTGCTCGTCCACGTAGCCCAGCGCGGCATTGGCACCGGTCTGGCGCATTCAGCCGCCGCGCTCGACTCCATGCTCGCCGGTCGCCTAGCGCAATACCGCGACCGCCTGCTCCCCGTGTAGCAGCAGGCACTCCACCGCCGCCTTCCTACTGACTTGAAACTATAGAAGCAAGCCGCCAGAGCAGGACTGTGCCGTCCCCTGACCCGGATGCCAGCAGTGTGCCGGCCGGAGAAAACGATACGGACCTGACCCACGTATGCCCTTGCAGGGTGGCTAGCTGACGATCACTCGCTACGTCCCAAAAGATTACCTCGGAACCCCGTCCCCCGGCCGCCAGCATGGAGCCGTCCGGAGAAAAGGACACGAATTCGACCCACGCCGTATGCCCTTGCAGAGCGGCTAATTGACTACCACTCGATACGTCCCAAACGATCACCGTCCCGTCCCGTCCCCCGGCCGCCAACATGGAGCCATTCGGTGAAAACGATACGGATTCGACCACAGAGGTATGTCCTTGTAGGGTAGCTAGCTGACTACCATTCGATACGTCCCAAAGGATTACTGTGCCGTCCACTTTCCCGAACGCCACTATGGCGTCGGCCGGAGAAAAGGACACGGACCAAACTCTATCCGTATCCTCTTGCAGGATGGCCAGTTGACTAAGACTCGCTACATCCCAAAGAATCACATCGTTGTCCTGTCCCCCAGACACCAGCAGCGAACCGTCCGGGGAAAACGACACCGGACCTTCTCCTTGTAGGAAGCCCAGTTGAATGCGATTCGCTGCGTCCCAAAGAACGATGTCCCCCTGCCACCCTCCGGCTGCCAACATAGAGCCATCCGGAGAAAACGACACCAGACTGCCCCCGTACAGGGTAGTCAGTTGACTGCGACTCGCTACGTCCCAAAGAACCACGTCAAACCCCCATCCGGCTGCCAACACAGAGCCATCTGGAGAAAACAATACGGAAGAAATCCCACCTGTATGCCCTTGCAGAGAGGCTAGCTGAATGCGATTCGCTACGTCCCAAAGAACCACATCGTCGTCCCGTCCCCTAGACACCAGCAGCGAACCATCCGGAGAAAATAACACCAGACCTCTTCCTTGCAGGGTAGCCAGTTGACTGCGACTCGCCACGTCCCAAAGAACGATGTCGGATCCTCCCTCGGACGCCAGCATGGAGCCGTCCGGGGAAAATGACACCGAAGAAACCCCATACTCATGTCCTTCCAAAGTGGCCAGTCGACTCTCGCCCCATACATCCCAAAGGATTACCGTGCCGTCCCCGGAACCAGACGCCAGCATGGAGCCATCCGAAGAAAACGACACAGAAGAAACCCCAGATATATGCCCTTCCAAAGTGGCTAGCTGACTATCGCTCCATACATCCCAAAGGATTACCGTGCGGTCCCCAGAACCGGACGCCAGCATGGAGTCGTCCGGGGAAAACGACACCGAAGAAACCCAAGCCGCATGTCCTTCTAGAATAGTTAGTTGACTGCGACTCGCGACATCCCAAAGGATTACCGTGCCGTCCCCGGAACCAGACGCCAGCATGGAGCCATCCGAAGAAAACGATACCGAAAAAACCCGTCGGCTATGTCCTTCTAGGGTGGCCAGTTGACTGCGACTCGCGACATCCCAAAGGATTACCGTGCCGTCCCCAGAACCAGACGCCAGCATGGAGCCATCCGAAGAAAACGATACCGAAAAAACCCCACCCGTATGCTCGGTGAGAAGCGCCAGTTCGCGGTAGGTCGCCACATCGTACAGCCAGATACCAATGCTACCAGCCACTGCTAGCACCTGCCCATCGGGCGAGAACGCCACCGCCTCAACGCTTCCTTTTCCCAAGCGGACGAGGGCTCCTTCCGGCAAATGCCACGTTGTATAATCGGCGACCTCCAAGCCATCTGTAGAAGCAATATCGCCGCCTTCTTCCCGAAGCTCCATCACGTAAATTTTGCTGTCGCGCCCAGAATAAAAAACAATGTGGCGGCCATCGGGCGAAAATGAGGGAGAGCTATCCCATGCCGAGTGGTGGGTCAAGCGGGTCGGATTGCGGCCATCGGAACTCATCACGTAAAGCTCCCGATTGCCGTCGCGCTCGGACACAAAGGCGATGCGACGACCATCGGGAGACCAAGAGGGTCGCCAGTCGCCGGCCGAGTGATGGGTCAGCCGACGCGGGTTGTTCCCGTCCGCATCCATCACATAAAGCTCATAGTTGCCATCGCGGTTGGACTCAAAGGCGATGTGGCGACCATCGGGAGACCAAGAGGGTGACCTGTCGCTAGCCGGGTGGTCGGTCAAGCGGGTCGGGTTGCGGCCATCGGAATCCATCACGTAAAGATCGAAGTTGCCATCGCGCTCGGACACAAAGGCAATGTGGCGGCCATCGGGAGACCAAGAGGGCGACCAGTCGTCGGCTGGGTGATCGGTCAAGCGGGTCGGGTTGCGGCCATCGGAATCCATCACGTAAAGATCGAAGTTGCCATCCCGCTCGGACACAAAGGCGATGTGGCGGCCATCGGGAGACCAAGAGGGCGACCAGTCGCCGGCCGGGTCGTCGGTCAAGCGGGTCAGATTGCTGCCATCGGATCCCATCACGTATATCTCCCAATTGCCGTCGTGTTCGTCGCGGTGAGACACAAAGGCGATGTGGCGGCCATCGGGAGACCAAGAGGGGGAGCTGTCCCATGACGAGTCGTCGGTCAAGCGACGTAAGGCCCCGGCTACCAAGTTCCCGCCACCACCAACCGCCTGCCCAATCCCCGTCGGCAGCGACGGATCGGACGGATCGGCACTATAGGCCGCAAGCAGCAGCACGTCCGCGGTCGTAAGCTCGCCGTCGGCATTGACATCGCCGAGACTGATATCGCCGTTGTTCGGCGGCGTTATCGACGAATCAATAAGGTATAATGCCACCGCCAGCGCGTCGGCCAGATCCACTTGGCCGTCGGCATTGACATCGCCCAAAAGGCCGCCAGTCAGCCCCTTCGCCCGCGGCACCCTATCCAGCGTCTCCACCACAAGGTCCACCGGCACCGTCCCTACCCGAAAATCCGTATCTACATAGGTCGCTAATCCCGCACCCACTACGGCGAGACCATACGTCCGATCCACCGATGCCGTTGAACTCATCGCCGCTGGAGCCCCACCAGCCGCCACCCCAGCTTGCCCATCAATGAGCACCATCCGCCGCGTATGCTGCTCCCCACCCGCGGTCAGCCGATACATATACACCCCTGCGGCCACCGCCTGACCCGCCGCATTCGTCGCGTCCCAAGCCACTGCGTGAAAACCTGCCGGCCGCTCCGCATCCACCAGCGTCGCAACCCGCTGCCCCAGCACATTGAACACCTCCAGCCACACCTGTGCGGCCGTCGGCAATTGATAGGGAATAATCGTCGAGGGATTGAACGGATTCGGATAATTCTGCCCCAGCGCAAACCCCTGCGGCAGCGCAGAGCTACCTAACGACGCCAGCGCGAAATAGCCTTCTGCATCGGTCGTCGCCCGCGCCACTGGTCCGCGCCGCAAATCGCTCAGATCGAACAACAGCACCTGCGCCGCGGCCACCGCTTGACCCGCAGCAAGACGCACTCGCCCCTCCACCAACGGCTCGGCGACCACAGGGGCCGACAACGCCAGCCCAACCAAAACGGCGACTGTTTTGCCTTCTAGACCAAAACGAGCTAGCGATGGCATTTTTTTCTCTCCTTAATACTCGGCATCGGCCGCCCGTTGCAGTGCGCCAACCCCGTAGTGTTTTCCAACTCGTTCACTACGGCCTCCCAGGAAGTCGCCAGAGCAGGATTGTGCCATCGCCTGACCCGGATGCCAGCATGGAGCCGTCTGGAGAAAAGGACGCAGAAGAGACCCCCTCCATAGGCCCTTGCAGAGTGGCTAGTTGACTACCACTCGCTACGTCCCAAACGATCACCTCATTGCTCCCGCCCCCGGACGCCAGCAGGGAGCCGTCTACGCTCACTACCTTGCCGTCCCCCCCAGATGCCAGCAGGGAACCGTCCGGGGAAAAGGACGCGAATTCGACCCTCTCCGTATGCCCTTGCAGAGTGGCTAGCTGACTACGGCTCGCTACGTCCCAAAGGATTATCGTGCCGTCCCGTCCCCCAGACGCCAGCAGGGAGCCGTCCGCAGAAAACGATACGGATTCGACCACAGACTTATGCCCTTGTAGAGTGGCCAATGGACTACGGCTCGCTACATCCCAAAGGATTACCGTGCCGTCCAATTTTCCAAACGCCAGTATGGAGTCAACCGGAGAAAATGACCCGGACCAGACTCTATCCGTGGCCTCTTGCAGGGTGGCCAGCCGACTACCACTCGCTACATCCCAAAGGATCACCTCGTTGTCCTGTCCCCCGGATACCAGCATGGAGCCGTCCGGGGAAAACGACACGAACAAGGACACGAGCCCGACCGGAGCCGAATGCCCTTGTAGGGTGGCTAGCTGATTACGACTCGATACGTCCCAAAGGAAGATGTCGTTGCCCCAGCCCCTAGACGCCAGCAGGGAGCCATCCGGGGAAAAAGAAACCGGACCGTTGCCATACAGGGTGGCCAGTTGACTACGGCTCGCTACGTCCCAAAGGAAGATGTCGCTGCCCCAGCCCCCGGACGCCAGCAGGGAGCCGTCTGGAGAAAACGATACGGATTCGACCCCAGACGTATGCCCTTGCAGAGTGGCCCGCCTACTGCGGCTCGCTACGTCCCAAAGGAAGATGCCGTTGCTCCAGCCCCCAGACGCCAGCAGGGAGCCGTCCGCAGAAAACGACACCGGACTGCCGCCAGACAGAGTGGCCAGTTGACTGCGATTCGCTACGTCCCAAAGGATCACCTCGAAGCTCCCCTCGGACACCAGCATGGAACCGTCCGGGGAAAACGATACGGATCCGATCCCCCCCGTATGCCCTTGTAAAGTGGCTAGCTGACTTTCGCTCCATACATCCCAAAGGATCACCTTGCCGTCCCTTGACCCAGACGCCAGCATAGAGCCGTCCGCAGAAAACGATACCGAATAAACCCTATCCCCATGCCCTTGCAGAGTGGCTAGCTGACTTTTGCTCCATACATCCCAAAGGATCACCTTGCCGTCCCTTGACCCAGACGCCAGCATGGAGCCGTCTGAAGAAAACGACACGGAAGAAACCCGAGCCTCATGTCCTTCTAGAATAGTTAGTTGAGTGCGGCTTGCCACGTCCCAAAGGATCACCGTGTTATCCCATGACCCGGACACCAGCATGGAGCCATCCGAAGAAAACGATACCGAATAAACCCGCCGGCTATGTCCTTCTAGGGTAGCCAGTTGACTGCGACTTGCCACGTCCCAAAGGATCACCTTGCCGTCCCCTGACCCGGACACCAGCATGGAGCCATCCGGAGAAAATGATACCGAATAAACCCGAGCCATAGACTCGGTGAGAAGCGCCAGTTCACTGTAGGTCGCCACATCGTACAGCCAGATACCAATGCTACCAGCCACCGCCAGCACCTGCCCATCGGGCGAGAACGCCACCGCCTCAACCGTCCCTTTTCCCAAGCGGGCGAGGACCCCTTCCGGCAAATGCCACGTTACATAATCGGCGACTTCCAAGCCGTCTGTAAAATAAATCTCGCCGCCTTCCTTCCGAAGCTCCATCGCGTAAATCTCGCCGTCGCGGTCGGATGCGAAAACGATATGGCGACCATCGGGCGAAAACGAGGGCGAAAAGTCGCCGGCCGGGTGGTGGGTCAGACGGCGCGGATTGCCGCCATCTGAATCCATCACGTAAAGCTCGTCGTTGCCATCGCGGTAGGACATGAAGACAATATGGCGGCCATCGGGCGAAAACGAGGGATCATAGTCCCATCCTGTGTGGTGGGTCAGGCGGGTCGGATTGCTGCCATCTGAATCCATCACGTAAAGCTCGGTATTGCCGTCGCGGTAGGATACAAAGACGATGTGGCGGCCATCGGGCGAAAACGAGGGCGAAAAGTCGCCGGCCGGGTGGTGGGTCAGACGGCGCGGATTGCCGCCGTCTGAATCCATCACGTAAAGCTCGTCGTTGCCATCGCGGTCGGATGCGAAAACGATATGGCGGCCATCGGGCGAAAACGAGGGCGAAAAGTCGGCGGTGGCCGGGTCGGCGGTCAGACGGCGCGGGTTGCTGCCGTCTGAATCCATCACGTAAAGCTCGGCGTTGCCGTCGCGGTAGGACACAAAGACGATATGGCGGCCATCAGGCGAAAACGAGGGCGAAAAGTCGGCGGCCGAGTGGTCAGTTAGGCGGGTCGGATTGCCGCCGTCTGAATCCATCACGTAAAGCTCGGCGTTGCCGTCGCGCTCGGATACAAAGACGATATGGCGGCCATCAGGCGAAAACGAGGGCGAAAAGTCGGCGGCCGGGTCGGCGGTTAGCCGGCGTAGGGGCTCTGTCTCGCCACCGACCGCCTGCCCAATCCCCGCCGGCAGCGACGGATTGGACGGATCGGCACTATAGGCCGCAAGCAGCAGCACGTCCGCGGTCGTAAGCTGGCCGTCGGCATTGACATCGCCGAGACTGATATCGCCGTTGTTCAGCGGCGCGATGGACGGATCAATAAGGTACAATGCCACCGCCAGCGCGTCGGCCAGATCCACTTGGCCGTCGGCATTGACATCGCCCAAAAGGCCACCGCTCAGCACCTTCGCCCGCGGTGCACTATCCAGCGGTTCCACTACAAGGTCCACCGGTGCCAGCCCCGCGCGAAAATCCGCATCTAGGTACGTCGCCAAGCCCGCTCCCACCACGGCAAGACCATACTTCCGATCCGTCACTGTTGAGCGCATCGCCGCTGGAGCCCCGCCAGCCGCCACACCAGCTTGCCCATCAATGAGCACCATCCGCCGCGTATGCTGCTCCCCACCCGCGGTCAGCCGATACATATACACCCCAGCGGCCACCGCCTGACCTGCCGCATTCGTCGCGTCCCAAGCCGCCGCGTGAAAACCCGCCGGCCGCGCCGCATCCACCAGCGTCGCAACCCGCTGACCCAACACATTGAACACCTCCAGCCGCACTTGCGTCGCCGTTGGCAATTGATAGGGAATAAGCGTCGAAGGATTGAACGGATTGGGATAATTCTGCCCCAGTGCAAACCCCTGCGGCAGCGCAGAACTGCCCAACGACGCCAGCGCAAAATAGCCCTCTGCATTGGTCGTCGCCTGCGCCACTGGTCCACGCCGCAAATCGGTCAGATCAAACAACAGCACCTGCGCTGCTGCTGCCGCTTGACCCGCAGCAAGACGCACCCGCCCCTCCACCAACGGCTCGGCGACCACAGGGGCCGACAACGCCAGCCCAACCAAAACGGCGACTGTTTTGCCTTCTAGACCAAAACGCGCTAGCGATGGCATTTTTTTCTCTCCTTAATACTCGGCATCGGCCGCCGCGCTCGACTCCATGCTCGCCGACCGCCTAATGCAATACCGCGACTGTCTACACCCTGCGTAAAAATAACAGGCACTCCACCGTCGCTTTCCTATTGACTTGAAACTATAGAAGCAAGCCGCCAGAGCAGGACCGTACCATCGTCTGACCCGGATGCCAGCAGTGTGCCGTCCGGAGAAAACGATACGGCCCTGACCCACGTATGCCCTTGCAGGGTAGCTAGTTGATTGCGACTCGCTACGTCCCAAAGGATCACCTCGTTGCTCCGTCCTCCGGACGCCAGCATGGAGCCATCCGGGGAAAACGATACGAATTCGACCCTATCCGTATGCCCTTGCAGAGTCGCCAGCCGACTGCGACTCGCTACATCCCAAAGGATCACCTCGTTATTCCGTCTCCCGGTCGCCAGCATAGAGCCATCCGGGGAAAACGACACCGATTCTACCACAGATCTATGCCCTTGCAGAGTGGCTAGTTGACTACCACTCGCTACATCCCAAAGGATCACCTTGCCGTCCACTTTCCCGAATGCCAGCATGGAGCCGACTGGAGAAAATGACGCGGACCAGACTCTATCCGTGGCCTCTTGCAGGGTGGCCAGCCGACTACCACTCGCTACATCCCAAAGGATCACGTCATTGTCCCAACTCCCGGACACCAGCAGCGAACCATCTGGAGAAAACGACGCGAACTCGACCGTAGCTGAGTGTTGCAGGACGGCTAGCTGATTGCGACTTGCTACGTCCCAAAGGCTTACCTCATTGCCCCAGCTGCTAGCCGCCAGAACGGAGCCATCCGGAGAAAACGACACCGGACGGTCTCCGTTCAGGGTAGCCAGCCGACTGCGACTTGCTACGTCCCAAAGAATTACATCGCTCCCCCCGCCGGCTGCCAACATGGAGCCCTCCGGCGAAAACGATACGGATTCGACCCTATCCGTATGCCCATACATAGTAGCCCGCCGACTGTGACTCGATACGTCCCAAAGAATCACGGCGTTGTTCCAGCCCTCAAACGCCAGCATGGAGCCATCGGGGGAAAACGACGCCGGACCGCTGCCATATAGGGGGGCCAGTTGACTGCGGCTCGCTACGTCCCACAGAATCACGTCGGTTCCCCCCGCGGACACCAGCATGGAACCATCCGGAGAAAACGATACGGATTCAACCCGCCATCTATGTCCTTCCAAGGTGGCTAGCTGAGTTTCGTTCCATATATCCCACAGGATCACCGTGCCGTCCCCTGACCCGGACGCCAGCATGGAGTCGTCCGCAGAAAACGATACGGATTCGACCCTCTCTGTATGTTGCAGAGTAGCTAGCTGACTATCGCTCCATACATCCCAAAGGATTATCGTATTATCCCATGCCCCAGACGCCAGCACAGAGCCGTCTGAAGAAAACGACACGGAAGAAACCCCACCCGTATGCCCTTGCAGAGTAGCCACTTCACTACCACTCGCTACATCCCAAAGGATTACGTCGTCATCCCGTCCCCCGGACGCCAGCAGGGAGCCATCCGGCGAAAACGACACCGGACCGCTGCCATACAGGGTGGCCAGTTGATTGCGACTCGCTACATTCCAAAGGATCACCTCGTTGCCCCAGCCCCCAGACGCCAGCATAGAACCGTCCGGGGAAAACGATACGGAAGCGATCCTACCCGTATGCCCGGTGAGAAGCGCCAGTTCGCGGTAGGTCACCACATCGTACAGCCAGATACCAATGCTACTAGCCACCGCTAGCACCTGTCCATCGGGCGAGAATGCCACCGCCTCAACCGTTCCTTTTCCCAAGCGGGCAAGAACCCCCTCCGGCAAATGCCACGTTACATAATCGGCGACTTCCAAGCTAGTTGTAGAATAAATCTCGCCGCCTTCCTCCCGAAACTTCATCGCATAAATCTCGCTGTCGCGCGCGGACGCAAAAACGATGTGGCGACCATCGGGCGAAAATGAGGGATCAGAGTCGCCGGCCGGGTCGTGGGTCAGGCGGGTCGGATTGCTGCCATCGGCTCCCATCATGTAGATCTCCCAATTGCCGTCGCGATAAGACGCAAAAACGATGTGGCGGCCATCGGGCGAAAATGAAGGAGACCAGTCCGATGCTGTGTGGTGGGTTAGGCGACGTGGGTTGCTGCCATCAGAATCCATCGCGTATATCTCTCGGTTGCCGTCGCGCGAGGACACAAAGGCGATGTGGCGGCCATCGGGCGAAAACGAGGGCGAAAAGTCATCGGCTAGGTCGGCGGTCAGCCGGGTCGGGTCGCTGCCATCCGAACCCATCACGTATATCTCTTGGTTGCCATCGCGCTCGGACTCGAAAGCGATGTGGCGACCGTCGGGAGACCAAGAGGGCGAAAAGTCGTAAGCCGGGTCGGCGGTCAGCCGGGTCGGATCACTGCCATCGGCTCCCATCACGTAGATCTCTCGGTTGCCGTCGCGCGAGGACACAAAGGCGATGTGGCGGCCATCGGGCGAAAACGAGGGCGAAAAGTCATCGGCCGGGTCGGCGGTCAGCCGGGTCGGATCACTGCCATCGGCTCCCATCACGTAGATCTCCCAATTGCCGTCCCGCTTGGACATGAAGGCGATGTGGTGACCATCGGGCGAAAACGAGGGCGACCAGTCGGCGGCCGGATCGGCGGTCAACCGGCGTAGGGCCTCTGTCTCGCCACCAACCACCTGCCCAATCCCCGCCGGCAGCGACGGATCGGACGGATCGGCACTATACGCCGCAAGCAGCAGCACGTCCGCGGTCGTAAGCTGGCCGTCGGCATTGACATCGCCCAGACTGATATCGCCGTTGTTCGGCGGCACGATGGACGAATCAATAAGGTATAATGCCACCGCCAGCGCGTCGGCCAGATCCACTTGGCCGTCGGCATTGACATCGCCCAAAAGGCCGCCAGTCAGCCCCTTCGCCCGCGGCACCCTATTCAGCGTCTCCACCACAAGGTCCACCGGCACCGTCCCTACGCGAAAATCCGCATCTACGTACGTCGCCAAGCCCGCACCCACCACGGCGAGACCATACGTCCGATCCACCGATGCCGTTGAACTCATCGCCGCTGGAGCCCCACCAGCCGCCACCCCAGCTTGCCCATCAATGAGCACCATCCGCCGCGTATGCTGCTCCCCACCCGCGGTCAGCCGATATATATACACCCCTGCGGCCACCGCCTGACCTGCCGCATTCGTCGCGTCCCAAGCCGCCGCGTGAAAACCCGCCGGCCGCGCCGCATCCACCAGCGTCGCAACCCGCTGCCCCAGCACATTGAACACCTCCAGCCGCACCCACACGGCTGTCGGCAATTGATAGGGAATAATCGTCGAGGGATTGAACGGATTCGGATAATTCTGCCCCAGCGCAAACCCCTGCGGCAGCGCAGAGCTACCCAACGACGCCAGCGCGAAATAGCCTTCTGCATCGGTCGTCGCCCGCGCCACTGGCCCGCGCCGCAAATCGCTCAGATCGAACAACAGCACCTGCGCTGCGGCCACCGCTTGGCCCGCAGCAAGACGCACCCGCCCCTCCACCAACGGCTCGGCGACCGCAGGGGCTGACAACACCAGCCCAACCAAAACGGCGACTGATGTCTGCATCATCGTTCAATCTCTTATCTATTCTGCGCCCATCTGCGCCCATCTGCGGATCACCTAGACGATGGTCCATCCCCCATCCACTACGAGCGTGTGACCGGTGATCATCGACGCAGCATCTGACGCCAAAAAGATCACCGGCGCCGACATTTCCTCCGGCTCGGCCAAGGCACCGCGCAGCAAATTTTTGGTCTTCACCGCATCGGCAAAGGCCTGACTTTCCCGCATTGCGGTTTCGGCCAGCGGCGAGCGGGTCACGGTTGGGGCGACCGCATTGACCCGTATCTGATACTCGGCCCACTCGGCAGCCATAGTCCGCGTCAGGTTGTTGACGCCGCCCTTGGCACCCGAATAAGGGCCGCGCTCCGGCGCGCCGACTACGCCCGCTTGAGAAGAGATATTGATAATATTACCCCCCTCTCCTTGGGCAATCATCTGCCGCGCGGCGATCTGGCTACAGAAAAACACATTCTTCAGATTGGCATCGACGATCAAGTCGTAGAGCTCTTCGTCGCAGTCGAGGATTTTGCCGACCTTGTTGTAGCCGGCGTTGTTGACGAGCACATCTATCCGCCCAAAGTGCGCGACGACTGCGGACATAAAACGCTCAATAGAGCTTACGTCCGTTACGTCGAGCCTATGGTAGAAGCACGTCCCGCCCGCAGCCTCAATCTCCGCGGCCAGCGTTTCCAACTCGGCCGTGGTGCGACTGCCAGCGGCGATGCGTGCGCCTGACTGGGCGCATTCCAAAGCAATCGTCCGGCCAATCCCCCGACCAGCTCCCGTGACAATGACGATTTTACCCTCTAGACCAAAACGCGCTAGCGGTGGCATTTTTTCTCCTCTTTAATACTCGGCGTCGGCAGCCCGTTGCAGCGCGCCAGCCGGAAAGACCGACACTTTTGCGTCAGCCCCGTGGTAGTTTTCCAATTCGCTCAATACGGCCTCCCAAGTTTTGCAAAAAATAACCCCCTTGCCAAAGAGCGAGGCTGCATCCCACTTGTTGATCCCAGGCGAAAATAGAATGGTGCGCCGGGCAGGCGGCCCGGCCTTTCCCCGCAGCGCGGTACCCGGCCCCAATACCGAGTGCCAGCCCAGCCCCTCCGGGCTAGCCGAGCACATGACAGTCGTCGAGTTTTCGTTGAAAGGATTTTTCTTGGTGCCGCTCAACGGCGTCATAGCCAATCCAGCTTGGCACAGTTCCGTATCCTTGGGGAAGGCACTGAACACGCCGATGTCGAAGGCGTCCGGTACTTGGGTAGCGTACTGCTCGCGTCCCAACTCGCAGCCCCGCGCAAAGGCCGCGTCCGTGTCCCCGGCGACCAAGGCCGAGATCTCCAAGTTCTCGTTGAGCAGCGGATTGACGATATAGGTGACCCCTGCCATCTTCGCCACCTCGGACAGGTGTGCGCGAAAATTTTCGTGTACGTGGCGGTGGTTGAGCAGGATCGTCTGCTGCCCACAAGCACCGGGAATGAGCAATTTGGCTCCGCCGCCGAACATCCCCCCGCGCGGCGTGATCATCCCCAAGGCGATGCGCACCTCGCAGGAGGTCATATCGCGGTTGACCCAAATCGGTATCCCGCGGCTAGAGTAGCCTAAGAATTCCAAGTTCTCATAGGCATTGTGGTTGAGCACCTGCATAGTATCGACGATGTCCAACCCGACCTTCTTGACCAAGTCGTCGCGAGTCATCGGGCGATGGGCCGCCAACGCGCAGATGATCTTTACGGCGTCGGCCCCAATTCCAGCCGCAGCCAACTCCTCAAGCACATAGGGCAAGAGCCGAAAAGCCGGCGTGGGACGCGAGAGGTCGTCAACCAAGATAGCTGCCGAAGACCGGCCGCGGGCGAATTCGCGCAGGGGTGGAGCACCGATAGTCTCCTGCAATGCCTGGCGAATGCCGGCGTCGCCGATGTCCGGCCCGCCGCGCATGTGGTGAACCTCTACTTCCCAGTGATCGGGAAACTCCATTTTGAACGGGGCCTTGCCGTACCAAGCGGCCCACGGGACGAAAATTTCCTGCATGATGTTCCTCCTAGTCCAAACCCATAGCCCGCAGGTTGTGCAGGCTCAGACCCAAGCTGTCAAAGGGGTCGCCCGGGCAGGTATCTTGTTCGACCAAGTACCATTCGATCCGTGCTCTTTTACAGGCCGAGAGAATAGGTTCCCATTCCAAGTTCCCCTCCCCTACTTCGGCAAAGCATTGCTTAGCGCCGTCCATGCTCAGGTCTTTTAGATGGACGATGTGCATGCGGTCGCGGAACTTGTCCAACCACGAGACTGGGTTGCCGCCGCCGTGTTGGATCCAATAGGTGTCTATTTCAAAGGAAAAGACGGCTGGATCGCTTTCCTCGCGTAGGATGTCTAGCCCCGTGCGTCCCTCGAAGCGCTCCAGCTCAAAGCTGTGATTGTGGTAGCTAAAGGTCAGGCCCGCGTCGATGAGCGGACGCGCCGCCGCCGAAGCCTCTGCTGCAAAGCGGACAAAACCCTCGCGGTTGCGGTATTCCTGGGGCAAGCCGCCGATGGCCACGTGGCGGCACCCCCACATCTGGTGCTCCTCGATGACGGCTTGCGGCTCGTCGCAGATGCGCTGGTAGTTGGTGTGCGTGGCCGCGATCTGCACTCCCTCGGCTTCGCTTATGGCGGCCAGTTCGGCCGGCGAGATCGCCCCGAAGGCCGAGGCTTGCACGGCCTCGTAGCCGAGTGCTCGCACCTTGGCAAAGGTCTGGCGGATGTCATCGGGGGTTTTGGTATAATCGCGCACTGTAAACAGTTGCGCGCCAATCGCTGAAGTAGGCATGTGGTCTCCTGTGTTTGCTGAACCCCGCGCAATATAGCCGCCGTCTCTCCTAGCGTCAATTCAGCGGCAGCTAAAGTCTACGATTGCTTGTCAGCAGATACAGGGACCCACCCGCATCGGCTCCGCCCTCGCGCTTATTCGAGCACGAGTTCGAAGATTTGCGAGCTGTACCCGGCGAAGATGCCGTAACCGTTTTCCACGTTGCTGTACACGCTCACTGGCTCGGCAAACGGATTGTCCTGAGTGGATTCGTGGAGTCTGGCGCTCTTGAGATACTCGTAGTACGTCTCGCTCACGTACAAAACTTGGATGTAAAAACGCGAATGCTCGGGTGCATCGTAGTCGCCGGACAGTTCGATCGCATGGGTTTGGCCGTCGAACAGGGTGTCTTTGAAAAAGGGTGCGGTGATCAATCCCTCGATAAGATCATCAACATCGTTGTCTGCACTGATTGAAGGGTCTTGTGTAGAGAACGATTCCTCAACTGTATAGAATGGTTCTTCGAACGGTTCTTCGAACGGTTCTTCGTACCGCCTTAAACGATGCCCTGAACGAAAAAAGCGGATCTGGTAGTAATTCGTCTCGCCGGGTGGATCCTGAATCTCGAGTTTGATCGAGAAATCGCCGCTGATCCTCGATTCAGAGCGGGAGGACGTATTGGTGCGATACGACGCAATCGCCGTCGGCACGGGTCTGGGAATCGCGTCCGTAGCTTGGATCGTTGCAAAGCCGGGGGCCGATACTCGCAAAGAGTAGGATTCCCCTGCTTGCAGTGCCCCCTTTTCCCACCCGTACAACCTTTCTCCCGCGAAAAACTCCAACTCGTCGATGACTCGGTCTCCGGCCAGCAACTCCACCGTGGCCTCGGCGACCGCCCTTTCGCGCTCGGGCTGGGACTCCAGAATGCCAGCTGAGCGGCCGACAAAGGCGACCCAAGTGCTGTCGGGCGTAAAGAACGCTTGGAGCACGAGGCGGGGGGTATGCTCGGGCAGGTCCGGCTCGATTACCTGCTCACAAGCGTATAATGAGAAGAGGAGCGGAAGGCCGAGGAGTGCGTTTTTCATCGTGCGAATCCGGCAATTCAAAACTTGAACTGGTAGTTGACCCAAGGAAGAAGCGGAAAAAGACTCACCTGTTTGGCGCGGCGCTGTACGTCGGCGGTATTGGGATCGTCGTATTCATCGAAGTAGATGAAGTAGGGATTCTTGCGATTGTACGCATTGTACACCCCAAGGCCGAAGCCGTGTTTGTCGCCAAAGTTAAAACCTAAATCGAGGCGGTGGAAGGCGGCCATGCGATAGCTGTTGCGGTCTCCGTAGACCTGGGTTTCATAAGGCAAAATATGATGGGGTATCCAAGTTTCGCGTCCCCCTACGAAACGTTCGCGGGAGCCGTAGTACCAAGCGACCGGAAGGGTGGCGGCATTGCCAGTTCCGTACACCCAAGTGAGGGAGAAACTGGTGGATGGCGTCAGTTGACGGGTCAGGACCAAAGCGAGGTCGTGCCGACGGTCGTAGCGATAGGGGAAGGTGCGCCCCTGATTCAGCTGGTCGAAACGCCGCTTGGTCCAAGAAAGGGTATAGCCGATCCAGCCGGTGGTGCGGCCGCGCTTTTTCTGTACGAACAGCTCGGCACCATAAGACCATCCCCGCCCAATCTCCACCTTGTCCTGCCAGTCTTCGCTCTCGCCAAAGCCGACCAGAAAGTTCGCACCTTCCCGATACTCAATCAGGTTGGTCATGGTTTTGTAGTACCCCTCCAGACTAAACTCGTACTGGTCTTTGAACTGACGTGCCAGTCCCAAGCCGAATTGCCGCGACCTTTGGGGACGCACGCGCTCAGTAGCCGGCAGCCATAGGTCGGTCGGCAAGCCGACGGTGCTATTGGAGAGCAGATGAATGTACTGGCGCATCAGGGCATAAGAGGCTTTCACCGCCCAGTCTGATGGCAGCAGGTAGCGCATTGACACCCGGGGCTGCAAGGAGGTGTAGAACTCGTCGTTGACGAGGAAGCCAGAGGTGTGCAGTCCCACATTGGCCTTCAGGCGGTCGGTGAGATGAACATCGTCTTCGCCGTACAGGCTATACTCCAGCGCATCGGTGACCTGGGCGGCAAGGGTGGTATCCTCAGGAGCACCGTCGGCCGGATTGCTTTTGATATGCGCCGCTCCCGGGCTGTAGGTGTGCAAGGTGCCGCTGCCGCCAAAGCGGATGTAGTGAGCGGGGTTGGGAATGTAGTCGAAGTCCAGCTTTGCGCCCCAGTCCCGGATCCCCGACCGATAGCGCAGCCGCAAGGTCTCGGTCTCCCGTTCTCCGTTCAGAGTTTTAGTGGAACGGTTGTCAACAGCGGTGGAGAGTTGGTAGCGGCTGTAGATCGCGGTCAGGTTGCCGAAGAGCTGGTTGCTAAACAGGTAGTTCCAGCGCAGGGTGGAGGTGATATTGCCCCAGCCAAAATTCGCCGCGATGGCGTCTTTCTCTCGGTAGTTGACCCCAGTGTACTCGTCTTCTATATCGCTCCAAAAGCGGTCGTCCCCCCCGTACACGTTTAGAAAAATCCGGCTGTTGGGCGAGAAGATGTGGTTGAGTTTGGCATTGAGATCGTAGAAGTGGTAGCCGCCCTTCTCGTCGCTGGGGAGGAAGGGGCGAATCAGCAGATCGATGTACGTGCGTCGGGCCGAGACAATGAACGAGGTCCGGTCTTTGCGCAGCGGCCCTTGCAAGGTTAGCTGGGAAGCGATCAAGCCAACGGAGCCTTCGCCTTCAAAGGTCTTCATATTGCCGTCTTTCATATCGACTTCCAGCACCGACGAGAGGCGACCGCCGTAGCGCGCTGGAAATCCGGCTTTGGTTAGCTGCACGTTCTTGATGGCGTTGGCATTGAAGACCGAGAAAAAACCGAACAGATGCGAGGCGTTGTACACTGGGGCACCATCGAGCAGGATCAGGTTCTGATCTGGGCTGCCACCGCGCACGTACAGGCCGCTCATACCCTCGGCCCCAGACTGGACCCCGGGCAAAAGTTGCAAAGTCTTGAGTACATCGACTTCGCCCATGAGGACGGGCGCATTTTTGATTTGCCGGATCGGCACCTGCACCACGCTCATCTGGCTTTGTTCTTGGATCGGGTCGAGCCGCTCGGCCTCCACTTGCACGGCACCCATTTCTAGCGGAGTGGGCTGGAGGGCGATGGTTAGCTGGCGGTCTTGGTCGAGCTGGGTGGCGAGGGTATCGCTCTGATAGCCGATGTGGAAGACGACCACCTGCAGCGGCCCCTCCGGCAGGGTCAGGCTGAAAAAGCCGTAGCGGTTGGTCGTGGCCCCCTTCTGCAGAGTAGGTTCGTACAAGACAGCACCGATCAGCTTCTCGCCGCTGGCAGCATCTTCGACATAGCCGCTGAGTGTATGCACTGGCTCAGTTTGCGCCCAGACGCCACTGGCGAGACCGATGAAGGCGAGCAGAAAGTATTGGCGAACTCTGTATGACATAGGATTTAGAATAGCTCCGTCGCTCAGTCTTTTAACCCCTAAGCCAGCCAATTGTGTCACTACCCCGCGCAATATAGCCGCCGTCCCTGCTAACATCAATTCAGCATTAGCTAAAATCCATGGTCAGCTTGTCGTGACTGCTCCCCACCCTACAGACATTGGGCTTCTTGCCGATATTCTGGCTGAGATTGTATTCTAAAGGCCATTTGGTAAGAGGATTGACAAAGTGTCGAAACGGAAACAGGAGGTAGTAGTAAACTTATTTTTGTCGGTGTACGCGCCGGCCCTGATCCTGTCGGTCTGCCGGGGCTTGCTATTGCCCGTCCTGCCTTTGTTCGCCCGCTCTTTCGAGGTATCGTACAGCTTAGTGGGCGCGGTCCTAGCCGCAGACGGGATCGGCACTTTGCTGGGCGATGTGCCCGCGGGAGTGGTGGTGCGGCGGATGGGCGAAAAGCGCGCCATGCTGTTGGGGGTGGGCTGCGTCTTGGCGGGGATTTTCGGCCTGCTGGTGGCCACTGATCTGTGGCAAGTGAGTGCTTGCCGCCTAGTGTCGGGGATCGGTACAGCCCTGTGGAATATTTCGCGCCATACGTATCTGGCCGGGGCCATTCGGCCGGCACTCCGGGGACGGGCCATTGCCGTATTCGGGGGCATAGGACGCATCGGCTACTTTGCCGGACCACTACTCGGCGGCCTGGCGGCCGGGGCGTACGGCTTTCGGGCCGCCTTCCTGTTGTACGGGATGTTGGCAGTGGTGGCTTTGCTGGCGGTCTTGCTCTGGGTGGAGGACCGCGGGGCCTCCCCGGGAGCAAGCCACCGGTCCAGCGGACGGGTCGGCGATGTTGTGCGCGGCCACTACCGCATCTTGCTCACTGCCGGCTCGGCCCAGTTGTGCGCCCAAATGGTGCGCACGGCCCGCCTAGTCATCGCGCCGCTCTACGCTGCCGATGTCCTCGGTTTGGGGGTCGAGGAGGTGGGGGTGATCATATCCATTGCCGCGGCCGTGGACATGCTCATGTTCTATCCAGCGGGCATGATCATGGACCACTGGGGGCGCAAGTACGCCTCGGTGCCCAGTTTTTTCGTCCAGAGCATGGGCATGGCCGCCATTCCCCTCGCGCAGGATTTTTCGGGCCTGCTCCTAGCCTTGGTGGTAGTGGGCCTAGGCAACGGCATAGGGTCGGGGACCATGATGACTCTGGGCGCGGATCTGGCCCCGGACGACGGGCGGGGGGTCTTTTTAGGGCTGTGGCGCTTTGTCGGCGATCTGGGTGGGGCGGGCAGCCCCTTGGCCATGGGCCATATCGCCGATTGGGTCGGCCTGACCGAAACTCCATTGGCAGCCGCGGGCATTGGCCTGGCCGCGGCCCTCACTTTGTGGTTGGGGGTGCCCGAGACCCTGAAAAGGGAAGACCGTCTGTGAGCTGCTCGTTTTCGAGGATCAGTCACGCCCGGCCGCAGGCCGGCAATGGCTCAGCGCAGCACTGGGTCCGTCCGGCCCCAGGCGTTGTCGCGCACTGTGACGCGCTCCTCACAGCTGATGGCACCGCGCTCGGTTCGGTGGTGGAACCAGTTGTGCTCGATCACAGCTTGATCCTCGGGCGTGCCGCGGATGACCACGGCGCGTTGGCCGGGGACGCGGAAGGTATTGTGGTGCACGTGCATCCAGCCGCCCGCCACATCCGTGCCATCCTTGCGGTCGCGGCCGCCGTGCATGTCGAAGCAGTGGCTCAGGCTGCGTCCCATCTCGACGTTGTTGCGCGCCTCGTACCCCGAGCCGCTGCGCCCGGAGCCAGCAATGGAGTGGCGGTTGGCGTCGAACAGGTTGCCCTCGATCAGCGTTTCGGCCTCGTTGAGGCAGACGCCGTACCCAAGTCCCTGGTACTGGTTGTGATGGATGAAGCAGTGCTGAACGCGGTGCCCGTCGCCGTCCACCAAATGCACGGCACCGAGACTCCAGCCGGCCAGTTCGCAGTTGTCGACGCGCAGCCGTGAGTGTCTCGCCTCGATGCCGGCGGACGTGGGAAATCGGTAGTAGTAGTGGTGTCCACCGTGGCCTTCGCGGAAGGAACGGGAGTGGTGCTCTAGGCACTGGCGGGGGTTCGGTCCCTGCAGGCGGATGCCGGTGAGACGCGCATCCGGGCCCGTGACCCGGATGAGAGGGCTCGTGGCAAAGGTGTCGGAGCGGATCAACCCACCGGGTGCCCCCTTGACGCCGCGACCGCTGGCCAAGGTCACACCGCCGGGTAGCTCGAGAACCAACTCCTCGATGTGTACCCGTTCCGTGCACTCGATGACGGCGTCGCCGGCGACGTACACGGTGTCGCCGGTGCGGGCTCCAGCTAGGGCCTCGATCAACTCGTCGAGGTGGCACACCGGCGAGCCGGAGAGCTTGACGATCTCGGCGTAGCCGGGGCCACCCCCAAGGGGGTAGCCCCTAATCGCACTAGCGCCACAGGCGCGGCGGCCACGGCCGACCCGCGTCGGGCCTCGAAGGGTGGAACGGGCGTTGAACATCTGCCTTGCCTCCCTCAGATACCGCCGCACGAACTGCAACTACTGCAACTACTGCAGGAACTACAGGACGCTCCACTGTCGCCGCTGTCGCCGCTGTCGCCGCCAAAATCCAGCCACGACGAGCTTTCGCCGGACTCAGCGCCCGCTTCCTGGCCCGAGACGGTCTGCTCAAGGCCGTCCTGATAGCTGTGGTCCGCATAGTATTCGACATCGCTGGCGGGCGGGGACTCGAAGTTGGCCTCTGGATTGAGGGCATTGCTCTCCCCGGCGTGGAAACCCGCGGCCCCGACATCGAATACTGTCTGGCCCTGTTCATCTACCACGGATACGTCGTGGTAGTGGATATTGTGGTGGAATGACATGGACGACCACATCCAGGCGTAGAGAAAGAAAGCGTCAAAGCCGTGATAGCCGTGGAAGAGCGGAGGCGTATCAGCCCCGGTGCGCCGCTCCTGCAATTGCTCGGGCCGGTCCACTGGCTCTCGGGGGCGAATGACGCGAGTGTCGAGAGTCTGGCGCACATCGTCGCATTTGATATAAGTGGCCACGGCTTGGTTGAGGCGGCTGATAAAGTCGCTGAAATGGGCTTCTTTCCGGCGCTGGAATTGTTCGTACGCGTCCTGGGCTTGGAAGACGGGCTCCATGCGCTGGCGCAGGCTATCGGCGCTTTCCCCGGGCTGTTGGGCAAAATCGTTGGCCGTGCCATTGACGGTGATGGTAATGGGGTACACGTCCGGGGGGTGGAGTCGGTCGATCTCAATTTCAATGAGATAGGTCAGTTCCCGGTCGGCGTGCTCGACGACTAGATAGAGGGCTTCGAACAATTCCGATTCGTAGTAGTCGGTCTCCATGTGAAACTGTTCCATGGCGGCCTTGAGATCGTCCTCCAGGCCCTGCTCGTCAAAGTAGAAGTCGTACTGGTCCTTGGTCAAGCGGACGATGTTGGTCACCCCCATAGAGCGCAGGGCCATGTTGAGCTGTTGCAAGATGGCCACCGCTGTGAAGGTCTCTTGTTCTTCCCGGTCGGACAGACCACCCGCAGTCAGGTAGTAGAGCATGCGACCGAAGACCTTGGTGGGTCTGACCTTTTCGACCAAGGTCTCTTGGGACGGATCAATGGCGAGTTGGCCGTTGAAGTACATGGGAATCCTCCTCGGTGGGCGGGCTAGGAATTGGCGCTGCGGCAGGCTCCGCAGTCGGCTCCGGGCAGCCAATAGGCCGCAGGAGGCGGGCCAAAGTAGCGCTGGTACAGGGCCAGAGTTTGGTCGAATTGGCTGTTGTTTTCGTCCTCCATGCCCCCAGGTTGGTGGTGGATCATGCGACCAAAGTACCGGCGGCAGAAATCGCCATAAGTGCGCGTGCAGAGGATGAATTCGTGCCAAGCTAGATCGACGGGACGGGATGGGGTTAGAACCTGATCGCAGGCGGCGACCAAGTGGAGGAAACGCAGAACTTCGGTCAGTAGGTGAGGGACTACTCGGCCCTGCACGTGGGTCCCAGAGGAAATTTTATCCCACAGAACGGGTTGTTTTTGCAAGAGTTCCAAAGCTAGGGCTGCGTGATCTAGGGCGTCGGGGGCGGGAATGCTCTCGTAAGCGGGCCAGCGAGTGTCGTCACTGCCCATCGGTAAAGTAATCTTTCGTGCCCTTGGCTTGAACCGCGTCGCCGATCCGGTTCAAGGCGTGGACGTACGCCGCGGTGCGCGGCGCTATGCCCTGCTCTTGGGCAATGGCCCAAATGCGCTCGGTCTCCTCGACCATCATCTGCTTAAGTCGCTGGTTGACCTGTTCTAAGGTCCAGTACAGGCCCTGGCGGTTCTGCACCCACTCGAAATAGCTCACCGTCACGCCGCCGGCGTTGACCAAGATGTCGGGAAATACGATCACATCCCGCTCGCGCAGGATCTCGTCGGCACCCGGCGTGGTGGGGCCGTTGGCCAGTTCGTACACCGCCTTGGCCTTAATGTCGCGGGCATTGGCCTCCGTGATCTGGTTTTCCAAAGCCGCTGGAGCTAGGATATCGACATCGAGCGCGAGCAATTCCTCGTTGGTGATGGTGTCGTGCTCGACGCCATTGCATACACTGCCCTCGCAGTACACCGCCTTGAGGGTGCGGGTCGAATCCTTGAACTGGCGCACGCTGGGGATATCGAGTCCTTCACGCCGGTAAATCCCCCCTTTAGAGTCGCTTACAGCCACGACCTTGTAACCAGCATTGAAGAGCAATTCGGCGATGATGGCCCCGGCATTGCCAAAGCCCTGCACGGCCACGGTCGTGTCGGCTGGCGAGCCATTTAAGCCGAGCTGGGGCCAAGTCGCCTCGATGGTGAAAAAGGCCCCCATCGCGGTCGCCGTATCGCGCCCTAGACTGCCCCCCATGGTCAAGGGTTTGCCGGTGATGACCGCGGGCGTGATCTGCCGCTTGATAATGCTGTACTGATCCACCATCCAGCCCATAATCATCTGATTGGTATAGACATCCGGTGCTGGAATGTCGATGTCCGGGCCGATGAAGTCGGCCACGGCGTCGATATAGCCCCGGCTGAGTCGTTCCAGTTCAAAAGGGGACAATTCCTTGGGATTGACCGTGATACCGCCTTTGCCACCGCCAAAGGGCAAATTGGCCACCGCGCATTTGAAAGTCATCCAGAAGGCCAAGGACTGCACTTCGTCGATGGACACGTCTTGGTGGTAGCGAATGCCGCCTTTGGTCGGGCCTCGGGTGTCGTCGTAGCGCACCCGGTAACCGGGAAAAATGCGCAACTCGCCGTTGTCCATGCGCACTGGGATCGAGACTTTCAAACTCGACTTGGGCAACTTGAACCGCTCGATGGCGTCATCGGAAATGGACGCGTACGCGAGCGCTTCCTCCAGCCGTTGGCTGGCGTCGCTGAACAAAGACTGGGACATGGAATCTGCTCCTTTAATTAGGTCGGATCAACGCATTTGCAAGGTAGATATGCTAGGCGAACCGTGCAATCGGGAATCCGTCCAGATTCACTTCTTACCTAGAAATCCCCGCACCAAAACCGCCGTTCCCACAGTCCCCAGCCCCGCCAGCAGTGCCATGACGCCCGCCGCGCCTTGTGCTCCCCAAGCCTCGGCCATTGCCCCACTCTGTAAGCGGCCAAAAGGACCGACGCCAATGGCTACGACCAAGGTGCTCATCGCTCGGCTCCGCATCTCGTCCGAGGATTCGACCAAGATGATGCTGCTCTGCATAATGCTGAAGCCCGCCTGCCCCAACCCAGAGCAAAACAGCATCAGCAAGGCAATGCCAAAGGTCCCGCTAAAGGCAAAGGCGACAATACCCGTACACGCCAGCAACGAGCCGGCGACAAAGAGCCATTCGTTGCTCAGCTTGCTGCGGCTTAGCTGCACCGCGGCCAAGCCCACAATCGCCCCACTCCCGCTAGCCGCGCCTAACCACCCCATGGCTTCCGGGCCGCGGCCGAATACGTCGCGCGCAAAAACCGGCAACAGATTCATGTAGGGAAACGCCCAGACGTTCATAAAGATCGTGATGAGAAAAACGCCGAATATCGGCGCAGAAGCCCGCATACTAGCCCATCCCTGTCGCCCAGCCCAGCCCGACGCCCATGTGCCCGCACTGGGCGCTTTGGAGTCTGTCTTGAGACCCGCTAACAAAAACAACGCCAAGGTGCCTAGCCCGACCAACACCAACAGAGCACCCAAGCTGCCATAGGCCGCGGTGACATAGCCCGCCGCCAAGGGGCCAGCAATGCGCGTAAACCCCTGAATGACGTTCTCCAGCACCATGGCATCGACCGTGCGGGCCTTGCCAACTAGATCGGGCACCATGCTGCGCCGGGTCGGCCAATCCAGCGCCCAAGAGGCCCCCAATACCAGCGACACCACCGACAAATGCCATAACTCAAGCCGCCCAAAAAAGAGCAGGAGCGCCAACAGCCCCGTCCCCAGCACATTGACCAACTGCAAGGTCCAAACGATGTAGCGCCGCCTAAAGCGATCGGTAATCACCGAGCCGAACAAACCCATAATCAGCAGGGGGATGGCGCGGTAAAAGCCAATGACCTGCACCCACCACGGGGAATTAGTCAGCTCCAAAGCCAGCCACCCCAGCGCCAGCATCTCCATCCACATGGCCTGCCACCAAAGGCCGTTGGCCAACCACAGGCGCACGAAATCGCCGTTGGCCAAGGGTTCGAGGACGCTCCCTTTGGCGAATCTCATGCTGTGCACCGCTCTCTTGCTGGAAGCATTAGGCATCCTATATTACTCGCGCCAACCAGCCCGAAGCCATGGGAGATTTAACATGTCTGTGGAAGAAAAACTAAGAGACCTAAACCTACAACTTCCCCCTCCGCCCCAACCGGCCGGCTCCTATACCCGCGCCGTGCAAAGCGGCCCTTTGATCTTCGTCGCAGGTCAGTTGCCCCTACTAGCCGGCCAGATCCAATACGCGGGAATCGTAGGCGAGGACTTGGATGTCGAAGCAGGATATGAGGCTGCCAAGTTGTGCGCTCTCAACGCCCTGAGCGTTCTCAAAGCCGAAACCGGCGGTCTCGACACCGTCTCCATTGTCCGCTTGGGAGGATACGTAGCCTCGGCACCCGGTTTTTCGGCCCACGCCAACGTGGTCAATGGCGCTTCCGATCTGCTGGCCGCAGTCCTCGGAGATAAGGGGATACACGCGCGCTTGGCCGTCGGCGTCGCCAGCTTGCCGCTGGGAGCAGCCGTCGAATTGGAAGTCATCGCCGCCGTGGGCTAAGGGGCCTCGCGCTCTTCCGACCGCGGGGCATTGCCATTGGCCTGCGGCTCGGCAGCGGGACTGTCGGACGACGCCTCTTGCTTGGGTCTAGGTGGAAGCTCTATCCCGTGCTCTGAGAGTAGGTTCCGCAGTTGATCGCCGTCCATCACCTCGTTTTCGAAGAGTATCTCGACAACATCCTCCATCGCCTGCCGATGCTGGGTGAGCAGGTCCTTGGCCCGCGCGTATCCCGCGCCGATGATGCCCTTGATTTCCTCGTCGATGAGCTTGGCCGTCTCGTCGCTGTACGCGCGATCTGCTGGGGGCATACCCAGCAACTGTTGCGAGCGGTCCGTTCGATGGGCGACCAAGCCAATTCGCTGGCTCATGCCGAACTCCTTGACCATCCGCTCGGCCATTTGCGTGGCCTGCTGCAAGTCGTTGGCTGCGCCGGTGGATATTTCGCCAAAGACGATCTCCTCGGCCGCCCGGCCACCCAAGATCGCGGCTAAGGAATCTTGCAACTCCTCCTTGGTCATTAGATAGCGATCTTCCAGCGGCATATTCAACGTGTAGCCCAAGGCGGCGATACCCCGCGATACGATGGAGATTTTCTGCACCGGATTGGCCTCGGGCAAAATCTCGCCGACGATGGCGTGGCCAGCCTCGTGATACGCGACGATCCGACGCTCCTTCTCGTTGAGCACCCTGCTTTTGCGCTCCAGCCCAGCCACCGAGCGCTCAATCGCCTCTTCCAGCTCGGACATGGTGATGGAATCTTTATCTCTCCGCGCCGCCAAGAGAGCCGCTTCATTGACGACATTGGCCAAGTCTGCACCGGCAAAACCCGGAGTGCGCACGGCCAGTTTGTGCAAATCTACGTCTGGGCCCAGCTTGACTTCCTTGGCGTGGATCTGGAGGATGGCGGCGCGCCCCTTGACATCGGGCCGGTCCACGGCCACGGTGCGGTCAAAGCGACCGGGGCGCAGCAAGGCCGGGTCGAGGATTTCCGGCCGGTTGGTCGCCGCCATGAGGATCACGCCGGCGTTGGTGTCAAAGCCGTCGAGTTCGGTGAGGAGCTGGTTGAGCGTCTGCTCGCGCTCGTCGTGGCCGCCAAAAGAGCCAGCCCCCCGGGCCTTGCCCAAGGCGTCGAGCTCGTCGATGAAGATAATGGCCGGGGCGTGTTTTTTGGCCTGGTCAAAAAGATCGCGGACGCGCGCGGCCCCCACCCCGACGAACATTTCGACAAAATCCGAACCACTGAGGGAGAAAAAGGGCACACTCGCCTCGCCGGCGACGGCTTTGGCCAACAGCGTCTTACCCGTGCCCGGAGACCCCACGAGTAAGACCCCGCGCGGAATCCGACCGCCGAGGGCCTGAAATCGCTCGGGGGTGCGTAAAAATTCGACGATTTCTAGCAACTCTTCTTTGGCTTCGTCAATGCCCGCCACGTCGTCGAAAGTAAAGCCCGTCCCCTTCTCCATGTACACTTTGGCCTTGCTCTTGCCAATGGACATCAGACCACCGCCCCCCCCGCTCATGCGCCGAATGATGAACAGCCAAATCCCCACGAAGATCAGCGCGGGCAAGATCCACGACAAAAGCTGCGTAAACCAATTGTTGCTGGGCTGGCGGGTAAACTCGACTTGGTGTTCTTCAAGCAGGCCGATGAGCTCGGGATCGTCAATGACCGCGGTGCGGAAGTTAATCTCTCGGCCATCGACACTGGCGCGGCCGTGGATGAACTCGCCGCGGAAGGTACATTCAATGACCTGCCCGCTTTTGATCCACCCCCGGAACTGGCTGTACGGAAGAGTTTCAACTTGGTTGGCGAAATAGTCTTGCAGACTCAAGAGCAGGAGTAGCGTAAGGACGGCGTACGCAATGGAAAGCTGGGTCTTTTTTTCAAATTTCATAGATACTTCCCGTGAGACTGCCGACTTGAGTCGGCAGAGGGATAGGGATTGAAACGGCGATGCAGCCGCAACGCACAAGGCGTTTTGGCTTGCTGAGTAGGTTCAAACTTGACGCGGTTCCATGTGGACGGTATCCCTTTTGGCAGGTCGAGCACCCGACTTTCAGCGCCTGCTCGGCTCACCCTTCGGGGCGGGTGGTACGCAACGTACGCAAGGGTAAAAGGGCCAAATTTTTGAAAATAATCGGCGGCCTAGATAGGGTCAAGGTGAGGGACTGCTAGCCGAGCAAGCCGGGCGTTTCTAATACCTCTTTGAGCCGCGCGAGGAAACGAGCGGCCAGCGCACCATCAACGACGCGGTGGTCCGCGGCCAGCGTCAGGGTTAGCTGCGGGCGCACGGCAAATGCGTCGGCCCCAGAAGCTACCACCCTATTTTCTATAGCCCCGACGGCTAGGATTGCCACTTGGGGGGGATTGATGATTGCGGTAAAGCGAGAGACGCCGAACATGCCCAAATTCGAGATGGTAAAAGTGCCGCCCAGCATGTCGTCGGGGCCTAGCTCGCCTCGACGTGCGGCGTCGATCAGCCGCGTCCCTTCTAAGGCGATTTCCTCGACCGTCTTTTCGGCTGCGTCGCGAATGACCGGAACCACCAAACCCTGCTCGGCCGCCACGGCAACGCCGACGTTGATTTGGGAGGCATAGCGGAAATGACCGCCCTCTGCCAAGCTATTGACGCGAGGGAATTCGCTTAGGGTGCGGGCCGTGGCTTTGACGATCAAATCGTTGAAGGAGATTTTTTTGCCTTCGAGTTGGTACCCGGTGCGGAATTGCTGCAACCACACGGCTGACACATCCATGCTGATGTGAATGTGTGGGATCTGTTGGTAGCTAGCCGTCAGCCGCTCGGCGGCCACTTGCTCGGCCCGGCTCAACTCAATCAGCCCTTCGGCGACCGGGGCTGCTGGGGTCGGAGCCGGGGCTAGCCGGGCTTGTTCGACCAAGGCCAGCACATCGGCGCTGACGATCCGTCCTCCGGGGCCGCTGCCGCTGACGCCGGACAGATCGAGACTGTGCTCGGCAGCTATTTTGCGCGCTTTGGGCGAGGTCTTATGCGGCCGCTGCCCGTCGGTAGCAACGGAGGGGGCGGGGGCCGGCGAGACCGGAGTTGATGCAGCCGGAGCCGAAGTTGGTGATGGAGCAGCAACAGGAGCTGGAGTTGCCGGTGGAGCCGAGTCGCTCGGAGCAGTGGCAGGAGTCGAGTCGCTTGGAGCAGCAGCTACGTACGAGTCGATGTCTTCGTCCGCGGCCGCAATGACGCCGATCGTCGTCGATACTGGCACTTCTTGGCCGACCGGCACCAGAATTTTGCGCAAGATTCCATCGGCCTGCGCCTCGACTTCCATCGTCACCTTATCGGTGGCGATTTCCAACAGGGCTTGGCCCTTTTGCACTTCCTGGCCTTCTTCTACCAACCAAGCGCTTATTGCGCCGCTTTCCATGGTCAGCCCCAATTTGGGCATGACGATCTCAGTAGCCATATCTCTCTCAGTCTGAAGGGATGCAAAGTCAGCCTTGTAAAATAATTGGCGAGAAAAGCTGGTCAATGCAGCGCGGGTCTGTCGCGGGCTTTCGTTCCACCAAGTGACCGGCTATATTGACCTCCGGCGCACTGCAAACGCCCTTACTTTTTCCTCCATCAAACGCGCGACGAGCGGACACCTTGGCGGCAATCACCCGCGACTTTACGGCGACGACCTTTGTCGTCCACGAGGGAGCCACCCTCTTGCTGTGGCACAAAAAAATGCAGGCTTGGCTGCCCCCGGGCGGCCACATCGACCCGGGCGAACTGCCCGAAGAAGCCGCCCTCCGCGAAGTGCGCGAAGAAACTGGCCTGACCGTTGAGTTGTTAGGCCGACAAGAGCAATGGGGACAGGTCGCCGTCCTGTACCAACCCGCGTGTATCCTCCTAGAGGACATCGAACCGGGCCATCAGCACATAGACTTGATTTACTTTAGCCGCGTGGTAAGCGGGCACGCCCGCGTCAATCCCCGCGAATCCACGCAATTGCGCTGGTGTGACCACGCCGCCTTGGGCGATGCGGCAATCGCCGAGGACATCCGCATCCTCGGACGCCGCGCCATTGCATCCATCGACGCAGGAGAAGTGGTAAACTGTGGCTAGGACGGCCTTGATCTATCACCCCGACGTCTTGTTGCACGACACGGGCGCGGGACATCCAGAGCGCCGCGCGCGCTTGGAATCCATTGTCCAACACTTAAAAGATCGCTCGCTGTGGGACGAAGTGCTGCACCTCCAGCCGCAGCCAGCACCGCGTCGCGCCCTGCTCAGAGCCCACTCACCAATCCATTTGGACCGAGTAGCGGACCTCGCACAGGTCGAGTATTCCGTCTATGTGAGCCGTGATAGCGAATTCTCTCCAGGCACGTACCGTGCCGCCCTCCTAGCGGCCGGTGCCCCCTTAACCGCCATCGACGCCCTACTCGCCGGCCACGCCGACCATGCTTTCTGCTGCATGAGACCCCCGGGGCATCACGCCGAAGTCGAGCAAATCATGGGCTTTTGCTTCTTCAACAATGTGGCGGTCGCTGCTCACTACTTGCGGGCCGAATGCGGCTGCGACAAAGTGGCGATCATCGACTGGGACGTGCATCACGGCAATGGCACGCAGCACATCTTTGAAGAAGACGGCTCGGTGTTTTTTTGCAGCATCCACCAATCCCCCCTCTATCCGGGCACTGGTGCGGCCGATGAGCGTGGGATCGGAACGGGCCGCGGCCAAACCTTGAATATCCCGGTCCCGGCCGGCAGCACTGATGCCGATTACCTCCGCCACTTCGCCGACACCATCATTCCAGCCATAGACCAGTTCCAACCCGACTTCATCCTCCTGTCAGCCGGTTTTGACGCCCATCTCAGCGACCCCCTCGGGCAAATCCTGCTCAGCGCAGAGGGCTATGGCCAGCTAACCGAACTAGTGGTCCAGCTAGCCACTCGCCACTGCGAGGGCCGCCTCGTCTCCTTGCTAGAGGGCGGCTACGACTTAGAGGCGACCGCCGCTTCGGTGGCCGCTCACCTAAGGGCCCTGCTGGCGGCTTAAAAAATTACGAATTACCCCGCCCCAATTCGTAACTCCTAATTCCTAATCCCTAATTTCTCGCCACTGTCGGGAATGAGCGAGGGGAATGGATTGTCTAAATAACACCCAGCGGACATTACCCGCTATCGGCAACAGTCAGTCAATAGCGATAAGCGTAAGGAATGGGAGAAGATGAGACACATTATCTGCACAACTTCAATCCTGCTTCTGGTTGGCTGTGGTAAAGTCTAAATCGGGCACAAGGTCCACCGACTCGCTGAGGAGACAAATGAGCTTCCTCAACCACGCTCTATTCCGACTCGCCGCACGACCCATGGGATCGATCGGATTCTCGGTGCCCCTCCTTCTAGTATTCGGTCTGGAAACCGGTTGTAACCCCTTGACCGGCGGTCTGACCGTGTCGGCCCGGGCCGTGCCGAGTCAGGAGTGGGTGCTGCAGCAGGACGCGGATGGGGTGATCACCGGTTCACTCACCGACCACTTACAGGGGCGGCACCTCCGTCGGACGATTCTTGGTGCCGAGCGTGGCGACCGCATTCGCTTCGAAACCCTACCGGAGTTGGCTTCAGGCGTGGCCGTGGCCGCTGGTGATCCCATCGGCCGCCGTATCTCTGCGCTGACCGCTCGGCGACAGGCCGAGTTGCAGGGGCAGCTAAACGTCGAGCGGGCCTATCTGGAGTTGGCCCGCTCCGGCAGCAAGGCTTCCCTGGTGCGCGAGGCTGACGTGCGCCTCGCCCTGGCGCAGGCGGAGGCCGCCCAGCAGCGGCGCGCGCTGGTTCGTCAGCGGTCACTCTTCGAGCGTGACCTGGTGGCCCCCGCCGATCTGGAGCTCGTCGAGGCCGCCGTTGAGGCCGCCGACCTCCGCGTCCGCATCGCCGAGGCCCAGCTACAGACGGCTCGGACGGGCGGCCCCGAGCAGGAGATCCGGTGGATCGAGGCCCGGATCGCCGATCTGCTGAGCCAGCTAGACCAAGTGCGCCTCGACATCGAAGCCGATGTGGTGCGCTCGCCCATCGACGGCCGCTTCCTCGGGGGCCACGGCGATACGCTGGCCGTGGTACAGGATACCACGGCCTGGGCCGCCATCATGCCCGTGGCCTGGACCGACCACCTGCGGCTGCAACCGGGCCTCCGCGTCCAATTGCAGTGGGATGCCGGTCTGCCACCGTCGACGGGGCAACTGACGCGGCTGAAAACCGAGGCGTTCTCCTCCGTCGACGGGCGACAGTTCGTGGCCGTTGTGGCCCGACTGGACAGCGTGGACGGGGCCCTCGTGCCCGGACTGGTGGGGCAGTGCCGTATTGCCGCCGACTCCCAAACCTTTCTCGATCGCCTGCAACGCATTCTGGCGCACTAACCCAGACCGACGACAATGTCAAAACACACAACACAGACACAGGACTTTGGATGGACGCTCGAAGAGACCGATACGAGTTGAAGTACCCGGCGACTCAGGACACGTTGGAGCCCCTACGACGTGCCCTAGAACCCTTCGTGGTCCGGGACAAGCACACGCCGCCGGGCAAGGTGGGCTATACCATCCACAGCATCTACTTCGACACGCCGGGCTTCGACGCCTACCACCAGAAGATGGACGGACTGCAGCACCGGTACAAGGTGCGTCTTCGCGGCTACAACGAGGGTGCCGATGACGCCCCGGTGGTGCTCGAGATCAAGCGCAAGGACGACCGCGTCGTCTCCAAAGCCCGGGCCTGGGCGCTGCACCGCGACCTCGACGCCCTACTGGCGACCGGCGATGTGGAGCGCTACGCCTTGGCCAGCAAGAACGATGACCGGGCGAAGGAGGATATGTGCCGTTTCCTGTACCGGATCCGCCGCCACGGGCTGCGCCCGGTGGTCCTCACCCGCTACGAGCGCGAGGCTTACTTCGGACGCTTCAACAACGATCTGCGCATTACGCTGGACAGCAGTCTCCGCAGCCGCGCCTTCCCCGGAGCCACCGAGCTGTTCGGCCGGCAGCCCGTGGTGCGGGCACGGCGCGATACGGTGGTCGAGGTCAAGCACTACGGCACCAGTCCTTCGTGGCTCAAAAGTATCGTCAGCGACTTCGGTCTGAGGCGCGCCTCGTTCTCCAAGTACTGCAACTGCCTCGACGATCACGATCTGCCCCGGCGATCATCGGGCCCCGGCTGGCGGCAGGTGAGCCAGTGAATGCCTTCTATGATGTGAGTGGCCTAGTCTCACCACTGGCCTTGAATCTGCAACAGGCAGCCACCAACTTGGCCGTGGCCCTCGTGTGCGGTCTGATGGTGGCTCGCTTCTACCGCTGGGTCACGCATCGATCGAGCAATGCCAACGCCTTCGTCAGCGCGTTGATCGTTCTGGCGATGATCACCTGCGTCGTCATCATGGTCATTGGCAACAACCTAGCCCGGGCTTTCGGGCTGGTCGGCGCCATGTCCATCATCCGCTTCCGCACCGCAGTCAAGGACGTGCGCGACATCGTCTTCATCTTCTTCAGCCTCGCCGGGGGCATGGCGGCCGGTGTCGGTCTGGCCGCCATCTCCCTCGGTGGGACCATGGTGATCGGTCTGGCCATGTTGGGTGTCGAGAAGGTCCAGTCGCGCTCCCGCCGCCAGCGCGACTACCTGCTGCAGATGACCTACACACCGAGTGCCGGGATTGAAGCACCCTACCCCGACATCCTACGCCGCTTCTGCCGCCGCCATCACCTCGTCAACACTCAGTCCCAAGCCGGGGGAGACGGCCTCGAGATATCCTTCTATGTGAGTCTTCGGAACGAGGATGCCTCCAGCCGTCTGGTCTCGGAACTACGCGCCCTGCCCCAGATCGGTCGCGTGAACCTGTTCTTCGACGAAGACTACGACTAATCACTCCACCACTCGCCATTCAGAAAGGACAACGCCATGTCAGCCGGTCAGTTCTCGCGCCCCATCGGGGGTGCCCTACTCCTCATCTTCTCATTGCTGTCAAGGACGGCTCTGCAGGCTGATCTGTCGCCCAGCATACACCTGAGCGATGATGGGGCCACCCTGATCCAATCCGGGCCATCGGCCAGTACCCTATACGATGAGACGGTCCTGCGGACACTCGAGCTGCGTTTCAAGTCAGCCGACTGGTGGGACCAGCTCACCGCCAACTACGGCACCGGAGAGAACATCCTCGCCGACCTGACCGTGGAGGGCGTCACCTATCCCGAGGTGGGTGTGCGCTTCCGCGGCAACACGTCCTACACGAGGACGGGGGACTCCGAGAAGAAGTCCTTCAACATCGAGATGGACTTCGTCGACGAAGACCAGACGCTGATGGGCTACCGGACCCTCAATCTCAACAATGCCTATCTGGATCCCTCCTTCATGCGCGAGGTCCTCTATTTCCACGAGGCCCGCAACTACGTCCCCACGCCTAAGGCCAACCACGTGCATCTGACCATCAACGGGCAGAACTGGGGAGTGTACGCCAATGTCCAGCAGATCAACGCCGACATGGTGGCCGAGTGGTTTCCCAGCAACGACGGCGACCGCTGGAAGGTCGAGACCGGCGGTGCGGGAGGTGGCCAACCGGATGGCGCGGGAACCAACCCGGGCCAACGGCCCCCACGAGGCGGGGCACCACCCAGCGCCGACACAACGGGAACCAACCCGGGCCAACGGCCTCCACGAGGCGGGGCACCACCCAGCGCTGACACGACGGGAACCGAGCCGAGCCGGCAACCGCCAGGGGGCGGTGCCTTCGGCGGCGACAGGGCTCTGAGTTGGCTGGGCGACGATCCCACCACGTACGAGTCCCTCTATCTGCTCAAGGCGGAAAACACCGATGACCCATGGGCGCACCTGATCGCGCTGTGTGAGGTGCTCAACAGCACGCCCGCCGACCAGCTTGAGGGGGATCTCGAACCGATCATGGACGTGGACCGCTGGTTGTGGTTCCTCGCCGTGGAGAGCGTCCTTGGGGACGACGACAGCTACCTGACCAAGGGTTCAGACTACCAGCTCTACTACGAGCCCGAGAGCGGGCGCATGCACCCCCTCCAGTACGACGGTAACGAAGCCCTCAACGCCCGGCTGAGCACCCGCGATCCCATGGACGGCGAAAACAACGCCGATCGACCCGTCATCAGCCAACTGCTGAGCGTGCCTGCCCTGCGGCAGCGCTACCTCGCACATGTGCGCACCGTGCTGAACCGGTCGCTGACCTGGGAGACCTTAGAATCACAGGTGGAGCAGTACGAGCAGCTCATCGAGGCCGAGGTGCGAGCCGACCCCCGCAAGTTCTACACCACCGAGGCCTTTGAGGCGAGCCCCGCCGAGTTGGAGAGTTTTGTGAGGGAGAGGCGCGACTTCCTCCTGTCCCACGCCGAGGTGAATCGGCCTTCGCCCGAGATCCTCGCCGTGAACACGGAGCGCACCAACACGCAGGCACACATCACCGCTAGCCTCGCGGCCACGCCCGCCGTGGCCGAGGTGCTCCTGCACTGGTCCACCGGTCTGACCGGGTCCTTCAGCACCCTCGTCATGCTCGACGATGGTGCCCACGGCGATGGCTCGGCCAACGACGGCACCTACGGTGCCCACCTACCTCTGCCCGACAGGGGCTGGGTCCGCTACTATGTCGAGGCCCGCGCCGACGACGGCTTCGGCACGGTCGCCTATGCTCCCGCTGGTGCAGAGCACGATGTGTACGCCTTGCTCGCCAACGCGCCGCTGGCCACCACCAGCCCGATCTGGATCACGGAGCTGATGGCGGCCAATCGGGGGGCCGTCCTTGATCCCCAAGGCGACAGCGACGACTGGATCGAGTTGACCAATGTCAGTGACGATCAGGTGGACCTGTCGGGGATGTTTCTCAGCGACGACACCGAGGATCTGCACAAGTGGAGTCTGCCCGCAGGGACGGTACTGGCTCCAGGCACCAGCCTCGTGGTGTGGGCCGATGACGATGAAGGCGACAACCCGGGGCTGCACGCCAACTTCAAGCTCTCGCAGTCAGGCGAAGTGGTGGCCCTCACCGACGCGGCGAGCAATGGCGGGGCACTGCTGGATCTCGTGTCCTTTGGCGGCCAGCTCGACGATGTCTCCTATGGGCGTCTGCCGGAGGACCCGTCCCGCTTCGGCTTCCTCGACCAGCCCACGCCAGGGGGCGACAATTTCGGTATGATCACGGCCGTGACCGGGGGCAGCGACGCTCCGCTGCCGTCGAGCTTCCTGCTGGGGCAGAACTACCCCAACCCCTTCAACAGCACCACCATCATCCCCTTCAACATCCCCGATGCCGGAATGGGCGAAGATCTCTTCGTGAGGCTGGAGATATACAACCTCAGCGGGCAGCGTGTCGTCTCTCTGTTGTCGGGAGCCTTGGCGTCCGGCCAGTATTCCATCACCTGGGACGGCCGCGACCAGCGCGGGCACGCCGTGTCCAGCGGTCTGTACTTCTACCGCTTGGAGGCCGGTTCGTTCCTGCAGACGCGCAAGTTCACTCTAGTGCAGTGAGTTGAGTCGTCTGCCTTAAAAAATTAGGAATTGAGAATTACGAATTACGAATTACCCCGCCCCAATTCCTAATTCCTAAGGCTTGGTAAATATGTAGATAGCCACTTGGTGTTCGACCGAATTCCACGTCTCGACGTGCGTTTCCTGCCGCTGACTATAGCCTTGGGCGACGAGCCGGGAGACGAAGGCAGCGGCGTCCTTGCGCTGCGGATCCCCGAGGTAAAAGCGACCACCGGGTAGCAGTAGTTTGCGCAAAATGCGCTCGAGATAGCGGTGGTTCTTTTTTTCGTAAACAATGTCCGACCCCACCAAGCACTCGTACGACCCTCCTACAGGATTGCGCCAATCCAAGTAGGCCACCCGGTGGTTGTGCTGGACTTCGTTGAGCCGGGCATTGTGGGCGGCAAAAATCAGCGCATCCTCGACGAAATCAGTTGCTTCGACGCGCCAACCTAACTTGGCTAAGGCAATGCCTACCAGCCCCAATCCGCAACCGAGTTCGCAGGCCCAACCTCTGGGAATTGGCTCCTCGGCGCGACAAAACCACTGGGCCATAGCCAACGCCGTCGGCCACAGCTCGGCCCAATAGGGAAAGCGCTCCACCCTCTGGAGCCGCCCTTCGCGCTCGATCATGCGGTCCACCAAGGCATCGACATCGCCGACTGCCGCCATCTGTAGCTCGCAGCCGGTTGCCAAGGTGCGGCGCACCTGTCGAGTGTCGTATTTGCTCAGGATGCGGCGAATCTGCCGGTCGCCATAGCACTTCACGGCTGCCGGGTTATCCTCTGCTTAACCTCAGCGATGCGCTCTTGGTTCATGGCGACGGTGTGATTGTTCTCTGCGGAGAAACTGCCCTGCGGATAGTATGGCTGTCCGTACATGGGGTACGCCTCGCTGCGCAGATGGGCTAAAGTGTGGTGCCCAGCGCGTCGCTTGCGGATGTGTCGCAAGGCCCCAATATCGACTTCCGAGACGACGATTTTTTCTCCTGGCCCTGGATCGGCTTGGGCGAGGATGCGGCCGTCGAAATCGACGACCATTGAACCACCCGGCCAAGAAAAAGGCGGATAGTGACTCAACTCGGCCCCTTGGTTAGCGGCGAGCACATACGCCGTATTTTCCAAGGCCCGACAGCGATTGACCGTCGTCCACCAATCCATCGGCGGCGTCGCACCCCAAGGGTCCATATAGGCCGAGACGCGGACGAGGATTTCAGCGCCGTTGGCTGTGAGCTGGCGCAGTGGTTCGGGAAAGAGCCAGTCGTAGCAGATCGCCGCGCCAATGC
This sequence comes from Candidatus Latescibacterota bacterium, assembly GCA_965116455.1. Classification (GTDB taxonomy): domain Bacteria; phylum Latescibacterota; class UBA2968; order UBA8231; family UBA8231. The sequence continues at coordinate 1,436,923 of OZ220690.1, forward strand.
AGCCGATAGGCGTCTGGGCCACCGGGAACAGTTCTTCCTCGTAGTCGGCCAAGTCGTGGGGGCTAGCGTGGACTTCCCAAGGGATCCAAGGGTTGACCTTGCGGTACTTGTACCACAGCCCTTCCGGCCCGAGCAGGCAGGTCGTATTGAACACCTTGCCCGGCCATTGGGGATCTTCTTCGAGAAAAGTAGCCGTTTGGATGTACACACCCAATTCGCGAGCCTTGTCCTCCAAGCGGGCCGTGTGTTCGTTGGGAATGGGAACGGCCAATTTGGCCAGCAAGCTCTTGGCGGTGGGATAGATCGGCGCGGCGTGGCCAAATTCGGGAAAGGCCAGCAGCTTGATGTCCATAAACGGCCCGTAGCCTTCAACGGCCATATCGACCATTTCGACCATGCGAGCGGTGTTGCGGGCCATTTCAGCGCGGTCGGTAGGATTGGGTTGGTCAACCTGACAGGCGGCCACCCCGTAGCGCAGTTCATCCGCCATGAGTTTTTCTCTTCGTCTTCCACACTTTGGGCGTTCCGCGCCGCTGCTCGATCAACTCGGCGACGACGCTGACCGCGATCTCGGTCGGCGTGTCCGCCCCGATGTTGAACCCAATCGGCGCAAAGACGGCGTCCAAGCGCTGCGAGTCGCCGCCGCGCTCGGCGATCCGCCGCCACAAAATGAGCTTCTTGCGCTCGCTGCCCAGCATTCCGATGTAGCGCGCCGGCGTCTTGATCGCCCCTTCGACGACGATTTCGTCGTGCTGGTGCCCGCGCGTGGCTGCGATGATGTAGGACTGGTCGTCGATGGGCAAATCGGCAAACACCTCTTCCATGCCAGCGACTAAGCACTCATCGGCCTGCGGATGCCGCTCGGGATTGGCAAATGTCGGACGATCGTCAATGAGGACGACGCGGAAGCCCACGTTCTTGGCCAGCGCGCAAATCTGCCCGCCTACGTGGCCTCCGCCGAAGACGTAGAGTACAGGCTCGGGCAGGAACGGCTCGATAAATACCTCCGCGGTATCTCCCAACTCGGCACTCGAATCCAGCTCGCAGACTAGGCCGCGCTCGCGCTCGAGCACTTCGGGCAGATGCTCCTCCACCTGTAGGTCGGCTTCGGACGCGCCCAACGAGCCATAGGTGCTGCCGTCAGCCCCTAGCCACAGCCTCCCCTCCCCGGTGGCGTCAAAACGGCTCTTGAGCAGGGTAGCCAGCGCGCAACCGTTCCGCGCCTGACGCGCCGACAGTACTCGACTATAGAGGTCGGCTCCCCCGTCCGGTTCGATAACTTCGGTGTAAATCCGCACGCTACCGCCGCAATTTAAGCCACTCTCCCCGGCTTGTTTTTCCGTCATGGTGTAGCGCATGAGCTGGTTTTCTCCGGTCTCCAGCGCAATGCGGCCAGCGCTCAAGACCTCGGCTTCGAGGCATCCACCGCCGATGGTGCCGACGACGTCCCCTTCCTCGGCGACGATCATTTTGGCTCGCTCGCTCATGGGAATCGAGCCAGTGCTCCACACGAGCGAAGCCAAGGCCATTCGTTCACCCTGCTCCTTGCGCCGAACAATTTCAGTGAGGATGTCTTCCATAGTTTACTCTGGCCACTGCTCCAGCTCGCGCTGGTAGTCGGCGGGCGTGTCCATATCCGTTAAAATGGCGTCCTCTGCCACGGGCAGTTCGTACGTATCCTCGGGATGGCCCCGCGTCACCGCGTTCAATCCCACATCCAGGGGCAATCCCAAAATTTCCGCTCGGTAGGCGTTGCGAATCAATACGGGATGGCCCCTTTTTCCGTTGACTGTGGGTATGATGATGCCCGCATCGACCTGTTTTCTCACCTGCAACACTTGCTCTACTACGGCTCTGCTCAGCCGGGGTTGATCACCTAGACAAATCAAGTAATCAACTCCTGTATTCAACTCTCGTACAGCACATTGTACGGAAGAGAGCATGCCCATCCGATAGTCGGCATTGACGACCCAACGGACTGGATAAGGAGCTAATACCGGGGCAATCTCCTCAGCGCGGTGGCCGAGCACCACCACCGTCTGGTCCAACCGGTGACCCACGACCTCGGCGATCCATTCAATAGCCGCCCGTCCCCCCAAGGGCAATAGCTGTTTGAGCTGCCCCATGCGGGTGGACATGCCCGCCGCCAAAATGATGCCGGCCACCCGGCCAGTCTCATCTGTTCGCATCTATTTCAATCTACGCCCACAGGCAAATCGCGCCAGTGCTCACGACCCCAACCGGCGACCGGCGAGAACGCCGCTGGCCCAAGCCCATTGGAAGTTAAATCCTCCCAAGTCGGCGTGGATGTCAACCATCTCGCCGACAAAGTACAGACCGGGCACCAAAAAGGATTCAAGCGTATCGGGATTGATGTCCTCGGTACACACGCCCCCGATGGTCACTTCGGCGTAATCAAAGGGCCTCGGGCCGCTGACCGCAATCGGCCAATTTGTCAGGCTCTGAGCAAGCTGCCAGCGCGCGCCCTTGCCAAGCTGATCAACCCGCTGCGCCGCGTCAAACCCCAGATGGTCCAAGAGGGGCCTCACCAATTTGCTGGAAAGCAGGCCGGCAAAACTCAATTCAAGCGAGCGATGGGGGTGGCGCTGCCAGCGCTCTTTGAGCAATTGGCTGATTGCTTCCGGGCTGCGGCCGGGAAAGAAATTGACCCGGAGCACGGCGCGTTTCGCTCCTAACTCGGGCACCAAGCGAGCGCTGAGGTTTAATATGGTAAACCCCGAGACCCCGTATTTCGTAAAGAGCAAGTCATCTGTATCAACGGCCTCGCGCCCTCCCTTGAGCGCAACGCGCACTTCGGCCCGGACCTTAAGCCCTTGCATGCGAGCGACGTATTTTTCCGGGCTGATTAGCGGCACTAACCCGGGCTTGAGGTCGGTGAGCCGGTGCCCCAAGCCCACGGCCAAATCCATACCCGAGCGGTCGGCTCCCAAGCGGGCTAAGCTGACGCCGCCGCTGGCCATTATTACGCGCCCGCCGGTATAGTGCTGCCCCTCGGCATCGCGCAGGTCAAAGCGAGACGAGGCGGAAGCGCGGTCCATGCCCACCACCTTGGCATTGGTTTCGACGCGGACGCCCAAGCAGCGCATCCGATCCACGAGCAAATCGACGACCGCCTGCGCTTGATCCGATACCGGAAAAAGGCGCTGCCGTTTTTCTTCGCGGAACTCGATTCCTAGATCGGCAAAAAACGCTAGGGTTTCCTCTAAGCGGAATTGCTCTAGCGCACTGCGGACAAAGCGCGGATGCGTGCCGTGGTAGTGCCTGGGATCGTCCGCTGCTTTATTCGTCAGGTTGCAACGCCCATTGCCCGAAATCAATATTTTCCGCCCCAATTTTCCACTGCCTTCGAGCAGAGTCACCCGCTCGCCCGCTTCGGCGGCGACAATGGCCGCCAGCATCCCGGCGGCCCCACCACCGACCACTATGCAATCCCCTGATTTCAAGTCTGTTTCCACATAGCTAATTATTAAAAAACAATAAGATAGAACAGCTCTGGCCCTCGGTCAAACCAAAGGCCTCCAGTTTGACATACTCTCGTTTATTATCTAAGTTTTTTAACTTTGGAAAAATTAAAAACGCGCTGAGTCAGGACATTTCATGGCAGACCTCACAGGGGCGGCGACGGCTATGGGCGAGCAACAGCCCGCATCCACTAGCCAAATCCAAACCTCTATTTTTCCCACGCTCCACGAAGAAGTCGAAACCTCGATCCGCAAAGAGGGTATCTCCTTTGTCTTTGAGAGCCGCTCCGTCTCTGCTGTCGTCCAATTCATCTACACGCCAATTGATGGAACCTTCGCCGATATCGAGGTAGAAGTCAACAATAGCGACCCGATCACACCGGCCGAAGACGGTGGGATTGCCGTGGAAATGGGCGGTTCGGTTTGGTCGCCTGACAGCGAAGAAGTAGAGCGGCACTTTATCTCCTGCGAGCAAGTCGGCGATTGCGTCGAGGCTCGCTGGCAGTGGAAGCTAGGAGAGGAACAAGCCAACTTCCTCTACCGGTTCAGAATCAGCGGCAAGTCCCTCGTCGTGGAAATCGAGGGCGGGCACGGCAAGGGCACTGGCCTATCGCTCGGTCGCGTCACTGGGGCCTTGCACCCGCGCCTGATCGCCATTCCCTATTTCAACTTCGGCGATAACTACCCGCACATCCTCTGCACCTCAGGCTACTTCCTGTCTAGCTTTGTGGATTGGCACTACTCGCGTGCTTCCTCTCTGTACGCCCCGCCCGAAGCAGAATCTCAGCGCCTCGTACAACTCAACGGCGGCTGTAGCTACGCCAGCCAAGGCAACGGCAAACGCAGCGATTTTCAGGAGCGCTGGCTCATAACGGTCTCTACTCAATACGAAGAAGTCCTTCCAACCTTTTCTACAACCCAGACTGAGCAAAGCGAAACGCTGGCCGATTGGGTCTGGTACAACATCCCCTATATCGACGCATCCCAGGAGAGCTACGTCGAGCTATACGAGAACATGCTCCAGCTCAAGCTGATGGGCGTCAATCACGTGCTGATCAACCACCCCAGCGAAACTTGGCACGACGGCGACGACAATACCGCGCTCGCAGTGGAAGGTGCTGCGGCCAAAGGAGGCGAAGACGCCCTCAGCGAGTACCTCGAGGCCCTGTCGGACCTCGGCTATAAAACCAGTCTTCAGGTCAACTATCGCCACATCGCTCCTACCAACTCGAATTGGCAGCCCGAATTGGCGGCTCAGCTCGCCGACGGGAGCCCGACCCCAACCGGACCTGGACTCCATTTGTTCAAGCCGTCCGAAGCACTGGCGCGTGCACCCGAACACGCGCGCACCATCGTCGACAAATACCCCTGCGACGCACTGTACGTAAGCGAACATGCCGAGGTCCCGCCCTGGGAATTCAACGACTTCAGCGCCGACGCGTCAGCGACCGGCAGCTTAGCGGGCAGCTATAGCCTGCAACAGAGCCTCCTCCAATCCCAAGCTCAAGCCAGCTTGGCCATCGGGAACGGCGGCAACCACTGGTTCTACGCCGGCGTCCTGACCGGCTACCTCGCCCGCATGGTCGGGGCCGACCCCAGCCGCATCCCGCCGCTAGTGGACTTCGACCTGAAAAATCTCCATACCATTGAGACCGATGCAGGTGTGGGCACTATCGACCAGTACTTTGCTGGGCATATCCCCCAAGAGGAGAAACACAGCCGCAGCACCTATCTAGACCGCTATCTCGCCGCTACCGCGACCTTTGGCCACGCCTGTCTGCTTCCCGATCAGCTAGAGTGGGGCATCCCTTCTGCGGTCAAGTCCTATTACATGCTCCACGAACTGCAAAAGCACTATCTCCGCGTCCCTGTTCGCTCCATCACCTACGGCCACAACGACCAGTTTCTGGAGACCAACGACGCGCTGCTTTCCGGCGCATTTGCCCAAGGACAGGTGCGAGTGACGTACGACAATGGCCTCGAAGTCTATGCCAACCTCGGCTGGGAGCAGCCTTGGACCGTCCACCGAGGCGATGTGGCCTACCTTCTTCCCCCAGGTTCGTTTTGCGCCTGGAAGGATTCATCGCTGCTGGTCTATTCAGCCGACGCTGGCTCGGGGCACATAGACTACGCCTCTTGCGAGGACTACTTATTTGTCGATACCCGAGGACAACGGGGGCAATTTGGCCCTGTGGAACTCGACGGTGCCGTTGCCATTAAAGAGCGCAAATGGGAAATTGACGTAGTGCCCTTTGCGTGCCAAGCCGATGTAGTAATCGACGTAGGCCAATATTGGCCAGACCGCAAACTGCCTCCGTTGCGCCTTTTGGCCTTCAAGTCCGAGGACGAGGAGCCCGACATCTACCGAGCCGACATGGAAGGAGACCGCGTCCGCTTCAAACCGCTGGAAGACGTGGTCACCTATCGCATCGCCCTGCCCGAGTGGATGGTCGAACCTGGCCGCTAGCACTTTGTCCGATCCGTCCGCCCCCTTTCTCCAAGCCTGTCGGGGCCAAGTACCGGCGACTTCCCCTATTTGGATCATGCGCCAAGCCGGCCGCATTCTCAAGCCGTACAGGGATCTGCGCCAGCGGCACGGCTCTCTGCTCACACTTTTCAAAACCCCCGAACTCGCCGCTGAAATTACCCTCATGCCGGTCGATCTACTCGGGGTCGATGCGGCCATTCTCTTTACCGATCTAGTGACGCCCTTGGAAGCGCTCGGCTGCGAGCTGACCTACGCACCCGGCCCGGTTTTCGCCCGTCCAGTCCACTCCGCTGCCGATATCGCTGGCCTCCGCAACCCCGTCCCCGAGGATGACCTCGCTTACGTCTTAGAAGCCGCGCGGCTAGCCCGCAATGCCCTGCCGCCAGCCGTCCCGCTCATTGGGTATGCCGGCGGGCCTTTTACCCTAGCCACTTGGCTAGTGGAAGGAGGCCATGCCAAGGATTTCCCCGCTTTTCGCCGCATGATCCACAGCAACCCCGACCTCGCCCGTCGGCTACTCGACTTGCTCAGTGACCTCGTCGGCCGCTTCTTGCGCGCCCAGATTGAAGCCGGTGCCCAAGCCGTCCAGATTTTCGACACTTCCATTGGCTTGTTGTCCTCGGCGCAATTCAACGAATTCGCCCTGCCCTATCTCCAGCGGGTTTGCCGCAGTCTCGCATCGCTGAATGCTCCAATTATTTACTTCCCACTTGCCGGGGCGCAAAACCTGTCCTGCTTTGGCCGCGTCGGTGCCCATGTCCTAAGTCTCGATTGGCGGATCGACCTAGATGCGGCTTATGAATTGTTCGGGGATTCCATGCCCTTACAGGGCAATCTAGATCCCTGCGCCCTCTACGGCTCGGAGGCGAGTATTGCCGCTGCTGCCCAGCGCATTCTAGAGCAGGGCCAAGGTCGCCCCCATATCTTCAACTTGGGGCACGGCGTCTATCCAGACACACCCTATGAAAAGGTCAAATCGCTAGTGGATGCGGTCCACCAATTCGCGCAAACTTGAAAGGGTAAAACGAATGGAAAGCATGGCAGGCAAAGAAAAAGGCGTGACCCGACGGCACACCTTTTTCTGCATCAACAAAGAACGGCATACGGCGTCGTCCAAGGTCATCGACGCCCGGCGCGAGGAGATTGACGTATTCGGTCAGCGGGTGCGCGGCTGGATCGTGACCACCGAAGAGCCGGTCATCGACAAGGACATCTCCCTCGACGAATCAACGCAAGGCACAATGCCCCACCGCGACCCGGAATAAGAGCACCAGCCCTCAGCGCCCCCAAGAGAATTTGTTTTCCAACCAAGTGCCGATCTCTCGCGGCGGGTCGTTCCACTTTTCGCCTGGGCCGAGAAATTGCCCGCGGATATCTTCGCTAAGGTCAAAGCCCGACCACAAGTCCGGGAACTCGTCGCGGATCAATGCCTCTACTTGGTCGCTTATGCCTTGCGCGTGGTAGGAAATAACCTCGTCGGCTTCGCTCTTGCCCAGCTCTTCGGTCAGATGCTTGGCCATCCCACTACTGGCGATAAAGGTAAATTCAATCGCCGAGTCCTCGGTCAGCTTTAGGTCAATGCGGTAGGCCGGATAGCTCAGTTTTAACCCCAATACGGACAGTTGTAACTGCAACCACTCGGCTTCGGTGACCTCGCGCGTGCTGTTCAGGGTGGCCCAGTCCAGTTCAGCCCTAACCCCTAGAGGACTCAACAGGACCAACGCGAGGAGCGAACATATCGCCGTGCGGCTCAATGACATAGCACAACCGCCTTTCAAGAAAACTGGAGCTAGCCTAGCGGCCAACTCCCTCAGGCTGCGGAGGAAAAATTCTCTTCGATAAAACGGACGATGTACCTAAACGAGACCAAGCCAACCGGGCGGTCGTCATCGTCCAACAGCGGCACGTGGCGGAAGCCGTGAATGCTCATCAGATGCAGCGCGTGCTGCACGGCCGCATCGGCCTTGAGCGCCGTAGGTCGCGGCGTCATCAGGCTCTCGACCGCGATCTGTTCCAAATCGCTGATCAAGCCCGCCACCCGATAGAGGATGTCGCGCTCGGTAAATATGCCGATTAACTGCCCGCCCTCACCAGTCACCAACACGCAACCAACGTGGCGCTCTTTGAGCAGTGAGATGACCTCGGCCAGCGAGGTGGTCGGCGAAACGCAGACCATCTCCTGCGGATTGAGCGCGGAAAGCGGCTCGGTGAAAATTTCCTTGAACTCCTCGCTGCTCCAGTCTTGGTACGCTTCACTCAGGCTCTGGCCGCATTCCTCGCAGAGGTCAACTCCAAGGATATTGTCGTGGGAACACGAAGGGCAAATCAATGGCTCTTCTCCTATTCGACGACCCAAGTATCGCCCGCGCTAAACAGGGCCGCGAGGTCGCCTTCACCCCGCTGTTGGGTCATCGCGTCGATTTGGTCGAACAGCAACTCGGTGTACGTCGGCCTGTCAAGGGCGCGCAGCACGCCAAAGGGCAGCGGCAGCGACGGGTACTCCATCCGGCTGAGCATATAGGCGTAGCTGGCGTTTTCGCGCCCTTCGCGATGCACGACCAACTCATCTGGAGCCACATCGCTGAGCGCGACGACCTCGGGTTCGCTGCCGTTCATGCGGATGCCCCGATCCCGATCCTTGCCAAAGATGAGGGGTTCCCCTTCCTCTAAGAACGCGATATTGTCGTCGCGCACGTCCGAATCCGTGGTGTGCTCCCAAGCAGTGGGATTGAGCACGACGCAGTTTTGGTAAATCTCGACAAAAGCGGCCCCCTGGTGTTCGGCCGCGCGCTTGAGCACGTAGCTCAGATGCTTGGTATTGGTGTCCTGCGTGCGGGCGACAAAGGTTGCTTCGGCGCTTAGCGCCACGGATATGGGGTTGAGCGGATAGTCAATTGACCCCATGGGGGTGGACGTGGTGCGGTGCCCTATTAGTGAGGTCGGCGAGTATTGGCCCTTGGTAAGCCCGTAGATGCGGTTGTTGAACAGAATAATCTTCAGATCGACATTGCGCCGGAGGCTGTGCAAGAGGTGATTGCCACCGATGGAAAGCCCGTCGCCATCGCCGGTGATAACCCAGACGCTCAAGTCCGGATTGGCCGTCTTGATTCCCGTGGCGATCGTGGGCGCGCGCCCGTGGATTGAGTGAATGCCGTACGTATTCATGTAGTAGGGAAAGCGGCTAGAGCAGCCGATCCCAGAGACGAATACGAGGTCTTCCCGCGCGATCCCCGCTTCGGGCAGCATCTTTTGCATTTGGGCCAAAATCGCGTAGTCGCCGCACCCGGGGCACCAGCGAACCTCTTGGTCGGAAACGAAATCCTTGCGACTCAACCCAGTCTTTACCACTGCTTCGGCCATCTCGACCTCCCTGCCTTAGCTTAGCACTTGGCGAATTTTGTCGGCCACTTCCCGAATTTGGAAGGGGGCTCCTTGGACCTTGTTCAGCTTGACGACGCGCACGGGGAAATGCGCTTGGACCAACAGGGCCAATTGGCCGAGATTTAGCTCGGGTACCAACACTTGCTTGTAGCGGCCGAGCACGTTGCCGAGATTGCGGGGAAACGGGTTCAAGTAGCGCAGGTGCGCGTAGGCCACGTCGAGGCCCTCGTCCCGCACTTGCTCAACCGCTGCGCGAATGGCCCCATAGGTTCCCCCCCAACCCAAGACCAGCAAGTCCCCTTGGTCGGGACCGGTCACTTCCAACTCGGGAATGAAATCGGCAATGCCGCGGATTTTGTCGGCCCGGACGCGGACGATGCGCTCGTGATCTTCGGGCGCGTAGGAGACATTGCCCGTCACATCCTGCTTGCCCAAGCCGCCGATTCGGTGCTCCAGCCCCGGCGTCCCCGGCAAGACCCAAGGCCTAGCCAAAGTCTGCGGGTCGCGCATGTAGGGCTGGTAGTCGTCGGGATCGGTGTACGGCTCGGCCTCAATGGCCGCGATAGAATCCGGGTCTGGTATTTTCCACGGCTCGGAATTGTTGGCCACGTACCCGTCGGACAGGACAAAAACCGGCGTCATATAGCGAACGGCAATGCGAAAGGCCTCGATGACCATGTCGAAACATTCGCTTGGGGTCGCCGGCGCAATGACTGGGATTGGGCTTTCGCCGTTGCGTCCGTAGAGCACCTCCAGCAAATCGGCCTGCTCGGTCTTGGTGGGCAAGCCCGTGCTAGGACCGCCGCGCTGGACGTCTATGACCACCAGTGGCAGTTCCATAACTACGGCCAAGTTGATCCCCTCACTCTTGAGCGCGATGCCCGGGCCGCTACTGGCGGTAGCCGCGAGACTGCCGGCAAAGGCCGCGCCAATCACCGACCCCATGGCTGCGATCTCGTCCTCGGCCTGGAACGTCCGCACGTCGAAGTTCTTCAGCGCCGCCAAGCCCTCTAGGATGGTGCTGGCTGGCGTGATGGGATACGAACCGTAAAAGAACGGTTTGCCAGCCTTTTGCGCAGCCGTGACCAGCCCTAAGACAATTGCCTCATTGCCCGTAATCCGCTTGTACACCCCTGGCTCGACAATCTGCCGCTTTGGCACCGAAATCTGTGTCTGAAAGGTTTCGGCCGTTTCGCCGTAGTAGTAACCAGCTTTCAAGGCCCTCGTATTGGCCTCAACCACCTCGGGCCGACCGGCGAACTTGGTCTGGTAGAACTTGAGCGTGTAGTCGAGCGGGCGGTCGAACATCCAGAATACCAAGCCCAAGACAAAGGCATTCTTGCACATGTCCTTTGCTTGGTTGCTCATGCCCTCGATGTCGGCGAGGGCATTGCGGGTCAGGGTAGTCAAGGGGACCGGATGCACGTCGTAGCCGCTGAGGCTATCGTCTTCAAGCGGGTTTTTCTCGTATCCGGCCTTGCGGAGGCCGTTGCGGTTGAACGGATCGGTATTGACGATGATGGTCCCGCCCGGCTCGAGATCGGGCAAATTGGCTTTGAGGGCAGCCGGGTTCATCGCCACTAGCACTTGGGGCGAGTCGCCAGCCGTGTAGAGATCGTTGGCGGCAAAGTTGACCTGATAGCCGCTCAGCCCGGGGATAGTCCCAGCCGGGGCACGGATTTCGGCGGGAATGTCGGGAAAGGTGCTGACGTCGTTGCCGACCACGGCCGAAGTATTGGTAAACTGCCCGCCGGTTAGCTGCATCCCATCGCCTGAATCGCCGGAAAATGAGATGACGACAGATTGGCGCTCTTCTTGCGAGTACTCTCGCTTACTTGTAGGTGCCGACGGGGCCACGGTTTCGGCCATGCACACGACCTCCTTAAAAAGGAAAAAATCTCAATCCGCAGCGCATGTGCTCAAGCTCCCTCTTTGGTGCGGGCTATGCGCTCGGGGTCAGGCGGCAGATTGTAGATGTCTTCGGGAAATTGATCGGTGAGAAAGCGGATGACCTCGTGTTGGGGCAAATTCCCCTTTATGCGGCCGTTTTCATCTACAATCGGCACATTGCGATAGTCACCAGCGTTCATCAGCCGCAGGGCACTGCTAATCGGCTGCTGGGCGTCCAAGCTGTGCGGAGCGCGGGTCATCAACTCGGCCACCGGCTGCGTCCACGTCGCCGGCTGGTCGACCACCTTGGTGAGTGCATCGCGCTCGGTAAAAACTCCCACCAAGCGGCCGTCCTCCTCTACGAGCACAGCACTGACGTGTTGGTGGCGCATTTTCTTGAGTACTTCGACGATCGGCTCTTGCGGCTCGCACAAGACGTACCCGTCCAGATCCAGATGGCCGATGACCTCTTCTTGTAACTTCTGTACGACCTTCATTGGAAAGCCCCTTTCTCGGGGCTTAGATACCGCATTATTCACCTCATTTACTGGATCATCTATATCAAATTTAAGATAGATAGGAGGGATACATCCCGCAAGGTAATATGTTGCAACGAAGTTACGACCTTTTACGCGCTAAATTCACGACCCAATCCACCGCGGCCTTTACCGTTGGATGCTGATTGGTGACGACGACTGTGGCCCCCTGATCCACCAGCCCCCGCAAGGCCGCCATCATCAAGCGCACGTCTTCTGGATGATCGCCGCTGGCCGGATCGTCAATCAGCACCCAAGTGCGCCGGGAGATCCGCGTCGATTCGAGTGCCAGCCGCAACCGCAACCACTCCCCCCGTTCCAGCCCCTGCACCTCCTGTCCCAGAAGCAAATAGCCAAGACCGCAGCCGACGGCTGCCTCTAGGCGTGGGCGGATGGGATCGTGCCGGGCAAAGTGGGCACAAGCCTGTTTCAAGGTCATGCCCAACACATCGGCGATGCTTGCGCCGTGCAGAGTAACCGCGCAGGTTTCGTCTCGGTACCTGCGGCCCTCGCAAGCGGCGCACACCATCGCTATATCCTCTAGAAATTCCAAGTCGAAGTAGCATTGGCCGCGGCCTTCACAGCTAGGACAACGGCCCCCAGGCCGATCCAACAAGAAGGTGTCCCGATCCCAGCCACGCGCCGTCGCGGCCGGCGACGCGGCGTACAGATCGGCGACGCGCTCGAAAAGGCCCAGCCCTTCCAAAACTGTAGCTTTGCCGCTCGGGGGTTCTACCATTACAACGCGGCTGTTCCTCGGCATACCGGCGGCAGCGTACTCGGCGGACCGCCCCTTGAGCAGTGGCAGCAAGACTTCTTGCAGAAAGCGGGTTTTGCCGCTGCCGGAAGGCCCGCATACGCAGGTCAACTTCCCATGCGGCAGCTCAATGGCAAGCGGCCCGACCACACCATCCCCACGAATAGTCAATGCCAGCTTAACTTGCTCAGCGACCCGTTTTTCATCCGCTTCATCCCGTTCCATTTCAGTCGCCTCCCCCTTCTGCACCCGCCCCTCTACAAACGCCCAGACCTCGTCCGCGACCGCCGCGAGTTTAGGCGTATGATCCAACAATAGCGCGGTATTGCCACCAGAGACTAATCGGCGCAGACCCGCTGCAGCCGCATCTAGCATTTCCCCTGACAATTGGCTGCCCAATCCCTCCAGAATGTAGAGGATACCCGTTAGACCGCTGCTCAGGCAGCACGCTAATTGCAGGCGCTGCCACTCGCCAGCCGCCAGCGATTCGAGCCGACGGCTCATCGGCAGGTGCTCCAGTCCCAAGCAGCAGGCCTCGGCGAGTGCTGTTTCTACTTTGGCGTGTCCCTGGCCCTTTTGACTAGCAGCGGCCAGCCACTCGCGCAACGAGCCGAGGGGGGCGTCCATTAGCTCGCCCATAGTCCGTCCGTGCAAGGTCATCTGGTCGGCCAAGGATTGGTCCTCGCCGAAGTCGGATGCAGCTAGCGACTCGTACTGGCGACCACATTCGCCGCAAGTCGGCTGTTGGTTCAGGTGCATCATCTCGCTGGTCCCGTCCACCCAAATCACCGTCTGCCCCGACGAGATCGAACGGCTCACGCGCACGGATTCCAAAAAGCGCACGCTGGTGTTCGGGTCCGGTACCAACCGGTCCACCACCACGTGTACCTCGCTTTCGTCGCTCGGCAATGCTGGCCCGTCGCCTTCCAACCGCTGGATCTGGCCGTCGATTGCGACCCGCGTAAAACCAGCCTGTACGAGCTGTTGCCACATCCCTGTGCTCCGCAGGGCCAAGGGGGCCAACACCAAACAGCGGGTGGCCGGATGGGCGCGGGAGACTTCGCGCTCAACCTCATCGGCCGCATAGCTGCGGCAGTCGCCCCCGCATTCGAAGCAGTGCATCTGTCCCTCTTCCAGCATGATCTGCGCCAAAATCCCGTCTAGCTGCAAGTAGTCCCCCACCGTGCGTCCACGGCGCGGTGCCCCCAAGTAAATGGCTGGCGGCAAGCCCGAGATCTCGTCCACATCCGCGCGCGCCGTCCCGCTGACGCTCTCGCGTTCGGTCGGAGACAAAGCCTGCATATAGCGCCGACGGCTCTCCGCGTACAGGATATCTAAGGCCATGGCGCGGCGGCCGCTGCTACTGCGGCCGGTAAAGCAAATAATCCGGCCCAACGGCAAATCCATATCGACATTGGCCAGACCACCCGCCCGGGCACCGCGTACACAGAGAGTAGCGTTCAAGGGTTGGCCTGCATCATGGAATCGATTTTTGTCTGTAAGCGCGCGTCGTCGGGGTTGCGCGCACGCAAAAATGCCCAGTGGGCTTCTGCTGCGCCGGGACGCCCCAAGCGCAACAGTACTTCCCCGCGCCGATAGTGCGCTTGGGCGTGGTTGGGGTCGAGTTCGAGTGCTTGGGCGAAGGCATCCGCCGCGGCTTGGTCATCGCCCTGCTTGGCATATACTAGGCCGAGATTAAAATGCGCTCGGGCATAGCTGGCATCGAGCGCGAGGGCCTTGTGGAAGTGCGCGGCGGCCTCGCTCAATTGGCCAAGGCGATAATAGCACAGGCCGAGATTGTTGTGCAGACCGGGCGAAGGCTGGGCGCGGCTAAAGACCGAAATCGCCGTCTCGTATTCCCCCGCACCGAACAACTCTAACCCGCGTCTGATGTCCGGGTCTCCGCCTTCTTGCTGCGCCAACACAGCCGCTAGACCAGAGGCGGCGGGAGCAAACGACGGATCGATGCGCAGCGCCTCGCGGAACATGCTCTCGGCCGCAGTCCAATCTCCTCGGCGTTGGTACAAGGCACCGAAGTTGTAGTAATCGACCCGTTTGCGAGTCAGCCGCTCGGCCCCTGCGTCCCGATAGTTGATAGGTAGCGCCACTAAGGCCACCAATAGACACGCCCCCAGCAACCGACGATGCTCCCCATCCGTCGTCCAAGCCGCGACGTTAGCAAGCCAGCAAGCGGAGTAGAGCAAAATCACTGGCACGACGGGTAGGCGGTATTCCGAGGACGTGAAAAACAGCAGGCACGCAGCCAGATAGCTCGCCAGATACAGGTCGAGCAGAGAAAAGCGACGACTAGTAGCCCAGCCCACGACCGCCAGCGGGGCCACCAGTCCCCACCCCAGAACGCACCAGCGCAATAGGGGTACAAAATCCTGCGCCAAATACAGACTCAGGTTATTTTGCGCCTCGACTCCGTTCCAGAACATGTAGAGCTTGCGGCCTTGTAGTGCCAGATATGCGAGGGGATTTTCCACGGCAAAGCGCAAGCCAGCCACAAGCCAGTATCTGGAGACTTGGGCCGGAGTTAGTTCCTGGCCCGTGCGCGTCTCGGCCTCGCGGATAAACGCCTCGCGCTCCAAATCCGGCTCGGCGCTGGGTAGGAAATCAACCTGCACGTAGATGCCGTTGGCCTCGGGGTGGTTGCCCACGTAGAAGTTCATCCCGGCTGAAGAGGTGGTCAGCAACCACTCCCCACCGACGAGATAGTTGCGGCAAGCCACTGTGCCCACCACGAGGCCACAGCCCACGGCCAACAACCCCCACTGTCGCCAACCGCGCCGTCCCCACTGCGCGACAAACCAGCCCGCGACTGCCGCGACAAATAGTAAGACCATGGGCCGCGCCGTAGCCGAAAGCCCCAACAGCAGGCCCGCGGCCAACAGCCAACGCGCTGCACCTTGCGCGTGCGCCAAGCAATACAGAGCCGCGAGATTTAAAAAGGTTATCGGCGCGGCGGTCAGCAGCGCCCCGTCGTAGAACACATACGGCTGGTAGATCGCCGCCATGCCCGCGGCCAACAGCCCAATTTGCGCGCTCCACAGTTTTCGGCCCAAGGCGTAGATCAAATAGCAGCTTCCCGTCCCTAGCGCCGCCTGCACCAAGCCAACCCACCAATATTCAGCCCCCAAAAGCGCGTAAATGGCGGCCAAAAAGTAGGAGTAAAACGGATTCATAAAGAAAGGCTGGTCGCCCAACCAATCGCCCGCGACAATGGCCCGGGCGCGGCGGTCATAGAATTCGGAGTCGATCAAGAGGACGTCGAAGAGTGGCGTATCAACCGCTTGGTAGAGATAGGCTAGGCGCACGCCGAGAGCGGCGATTAGAATCGCCCAGAGAATGGCTCCTTCTCGCCTTGACCGCACCACGCCGATACCGCTAGAACAGTTCACGGCTGCAAAACCCAGTAGTGAAACGAGACAATCGGCCGCAAATCACCGCCAAAGTGAATCGGCTGCGTCTCAATCTCGACGCGGCCGCTTACATCCGAGGCCGCTATCTGGCCGACAGTTAGTTCAAGCCACTGACGGCCCCGTCCCCCCGGTAGCTCCACGTTGGCAATCTTCTTCCCATTAGCTACCACCGCAAAGTGCTGAGCAATACCCGTAACCGTGCGCATAATCACCGCCGCCGGTCGACCAGCCTGCAGCGCCACCTCCATCCGCTCGCCCCCCGTTACCGTCCGGCCCCCGTCGATGTACACAGCCTGGGGATCGTCGGTAGCACTCAGCGCCATCAACAGATTCGCCTCCCCACTACCGGGCACCCACACCGTGGATTGGTAGCCGTGCCGACGTTCACTTGCCAAATCGGCCACATCCACTTTATCAACCACCCGCCAACCCTCCGCTAAAAGCGTCCGGTTGCGGATGGTTTCGCCGCTGAGGCCAGCAGTCCAATGCGCCTGATACAACACCTTCTCCGCATCTATAATCGACGGCTCAAAAACGCGGATGCGGTGCAGCGGCTGCAAAAAAAGGCCCTCGGGGAAATTGAACCAATTGGGGAAAATGGCGAAGTACTGCGGGCGCTGCTCCGGCCGCATAGCTTCCAGCCGCTCAAATAGCGACCCGCTCCCGTGCCTCCAAGGCGCGCTGTTCCCAGCCGTGGTCAACCCGACTAAGTCAATCGTCTGGCGGCCGCTGAAGTAGCGTAGGGCACCAGCGTCGTTGACGGCGATGCGCGCGTCGGGCGGCAACTCGGCGTCTATAAAGCGCGCCATCTCGACCTGCTGGTTGCGGATATCGCTGCAATTTTCCCCGTACGCAACCGCGAAAAACCCCACCGACATCAATCCCCACAAGCCAAAAAAGCAAGCCAGTCCCCGCGCCAGCTTACTGCCCCATTCCCCTCCAGCCGCGTCCAAGCGCCCCAAGCCCAAGGCGGCAAAGAGAATGTAGAGCGGTAAGAAGGGCTGCTGATAGCGATTGAAGTGAGCGTCGTATTCGACGAGAGTGCAGGTAAGTAAAACGCCACCGACAAACCACGCTCCACCCAATGCCGCCACCCCGAGCCGCCTCTCGGACAGCTCACCCCAGAGCCGATAGCTTAGCTCCGCCAAAAAGAAGAGTGCTACAAACGGAGCAAATACCATGCGGCGATAGTTGCCATCGTACGCGTATAAATTGACGCTGGTCTGATGCCCCAGCGACCCAGCGAGAATTCCTTTGACAAATTCGGCGAAGTCGAAAAAGACAGCGCGAATCTGCTCGGGCAATGACCCGTGGGGTTCGGCAAAGCGCCATTTGGCCTCGACTCCAGAGGCCTCGGCCTCTCCCGTCCACCAAGCCAGTAGCAGGGCCTGGAACACGTACGCCCCCAAAGGCACCACCCATCGCCAGTTCAACGCCCGGCGATAGGCGACCAGCGCTATCAGCAGCAAGGCCAAGGCGATCCCCTCGGGCCGCGCCAATACTAATAGGACTGCCGCCAGTGGAGCGCGCCGGTCTTCTGTTAGGTACAGATACAGGGTCAGCAAGATGGCGAAGGCAAACAGACCGATCGCCATACCGCTGTAGTAACCCCACAGCAGCGGGCCGCACAACAGGAACATCAGCGCGGCTACCCAGCCGCTAAACGGGCCGCCCAATTTGCGACCCAGCAACAGGAGTAGCCGAGCACTCAACCCAAGCCACATAGCCCCCAATGCCAACGCGTACAGCACAATCCCCATCTCATCCAGCCCCAGCCAAAAACCCGGCACCAGCAGCAAGGTGTACAGCAGACTAGTCGCGCCGGCCGTTGGCTCAGCGCCAGTATTGTATTCGAGGAAGTGCCCTTGGGCGGCTTGCCGCGCGTATTGGAAATAGATGAAGGAATCGTCCAGCGGCAGGGCCAAGCGGCCACCCGTGTGGTAGAGCATGGAGACCACAAATACCAAAAGCCACAACAGGGCCAAGCCCCACAGGATGGCCCACTCTCGTCGGATTACGTTCATCACCTATTCGTCCACGCGCTTGCCAATCGCATCCGCTAGGTGATCCATCAAATCATCAAGTGCCTGCTGCGATGCGCGACCGCGAAACGCGTTGAGCGCCGGATCGTCTGTCTCCACCATCCATTCCTCAAGCGCATTTTTCAGCTCCTGAATCTCATCGGCGTAGTTGGGATCATCAATCAGGTTGTTCAGCGCATTGGGGTCGTTCGCAAAGTCGTAAAATTCTTCCAAGACGCGATACGTAAACAAATGGTTGCGCACCGCCAACTCTGAATCGCTAACCGCTGCCTCTTGCATCGCCTGCCAAGACCGGCCATTCTGGGACTCATTGCGAAACGCTCGCTCGCCATCGGACCAAGGGTTGAAAATGTAACCAAACCGCGCATTTTGCACGCACCGAATGGGATAATTGCGCCGCGCCGAAGTCTGGTGAAATTGCGTAAACACCTGCTCGCATCCAGCCTGCTCTGCACCCCGCAATACCGGCAAAAGCGATTTGCCCTTGACGCCGTTTGGAATATCCACGCCAATTGCATCCAGCACCGTAGGTAAATAATCTATCCCCGAAATAAAATGCTTGGCATCCACGCGCCCGGCCTGAATAACCGCTGGCCAGCGTACCACCCAAGGTGTGCGCGTACTGTTCAAATAACAATTGGTCTTTGCAAATGGAAACGCCATGCCATTATCCGACAAAAACATCACTAGCGTATTCTCCGCCACACCCATCTCATCTAACACGTCGAGTAGTCGCCCCACCGTATCATCACAGCGGCGCACGGAATTGTAATACTCGGCTATTTCCAGCCGCACATCCGGTATATCCGGCAAAAATCCGGGGACTATTACTTCTTCTGGCGTAAACGTGCGCGAAGGAGGCACGGCCGGCGGATCGAGTTCGCCATACCACTCGGGTTTGTCATTGCCGTAAAACGGGCGATGCGGATCGTGGGAATTAGCCATCAAAAAGAATGGACGACCTCCATCTACGGCATCCTGCACGAAATTCTTTGCATATTGATAATACACCTCGGGATTTCGTCCCTGCCCCAAATGGCTCTGATCGCGTGCCATATCCCATTGAAATTCCTGGTATGGCGTCGAATGGGGAACTTTGCCCAAAATGCCCACATCATACCCCTCAGCGCGCAAAATAGTCGGCAGAATGGGCACGCCTTCGTAGCGCAAGTGATAAAAACCCTCGCCCCCACTGCGATGCGGATAGCGCCCAGTCATCAATGCCGAGCGGCTCGGTTGACACACCGCAATCGTCACATGACCGTGCTTAAAGCGCAATCCTTCGGCAGCCAATCGGTCAATATGGGGCGTTGTTCCCTCGGTCGGACACCCAAATGCCCCCACCGCATCCCAGTTCATATCATCTGCTGTAATTAGCATAAAATTTAGTCTAGTCATACATTCTTACTCACCATCCTAACCCATTTGGAAAAACTATGCGCTCACTTTATTTCCTGCCTTTGTGGCTGCTCGTCCCAGTCGCCCTTGGCGCGGCTTCTCCCTTTGACCACGCCCCCTTTGACCAAGTCCTGCAAGAATACGTCGATGACCAAGGCTTGGTCCGCTATGCCGCCTTGGCCAAAGACCGAGCCCAACTCGACGCCTACGTCGATAGCCTCGGCCTCTATAGCCCCGAAAGCCACCCCGACCGTTTCCCCACCCGCGAACACGAACTGGCCTACTGGATCAATGCGTACAACGCCTTTACCCTGCGGGGCGTCATCGACGCCTATCCCATCGCCAGCGTCAAGGATGCCTTTGTACTCAGCGGCTTTTTCAACCGCCAGACCTTTGTCGCTGGAGGACAAGAGATGACGCTGGATCACGTTGAAAACAAAATTATCCGCCCAACCTATCAAGAGCCGCGCATTCACTTTGCAGTCAACTGCGCGGCCCTTAGCTGCCCGCAACTGGACAACCGGGCCTTTACCGCCCCCGACCTCGACGCCCGCTTGGAACGGGCGCTGACGCGCTTTGCCCAAGATCCCAACCACGTGCGCCTGCAAGGGAAACAACTCCACCTGTCCAAAATTCTCGACTGGTACGGAGAGGATTTCACCGCTTGGTTCCCGACTGACCGCCCCAATCCCAAAAACATGCCCACCATCGTCAACTACCTGCGCCCGTACCTTCCCCCGGCCCTAGCCGCTGGGCTAACCGAAGATATAACCATCGAATACAACGACTACGACTGGGCGCTCAACGAAGACAAAGAAACGGGAAGCCCCCGCCCAGCGGCAGACTCCCCGTAATCGTCCCAACGCCGCTGGGGAATTTTACAAAAAGAACGGATTGTGCTCCCGTTCTTCCCCCACAGTAGTAGCCGGTCCATGCCCGGGAAAGAGCGCGACGTTTGCGTCTAGACTGAGCAGCTTCTCGGCCACGGCTTGGCGCTGCATCCGGTAGTTGCCCACGCTGCGAGTGCCCCCAAGCGAACCCGCGAAAAGCGCATCCCCAACAAAGGCCATTTCCTCGTGGACTAAGCTGATGCCACCCGCCGTATGCCCAGGCGTAGAGCGAACCTCAAAGCGCAATTCACCGATATCCACAACTTCGCCTTCTGCTAGTTCGCCTGCGATTTGGTCCGCCAAGCTGCCTGCTAGGCCCAAGTCCCCGCTGTGGATCCGTGCCGGCGCAGCCGTCGCACGACCAATCTCGGCGAGGGCGCTGATGTGGTCTTGGTGTCCGTGTGTCAGCAGAATCTGTTCGACCGTTAGCCCAGAGGCGGCCAAGCGCTGGAGAATTTTATCCGCGTCGAATCCCGGATCGATGATCGCGGCACGGCCCGTTGCCGCACAGCCGACAATGTAGCCGTTCATCAGAAAGCCGCTGCCAAGCACCATCATCTCCACCTGCGCCCCGGCCATCGAACGGCCCACTGAATCGCGCGGGAAAAACGCCTGCGCGGCGCTCGCCTGCAATTTGCTCGGATGCAAGCCGAGCGCTTGGGCCAGCCGCTCTATGGCATCCGCGGCCGGAATTAGCTCGTAGTCTTCGATTTTTGCAATGTCCCCGGCAGTCAGTCCCACCCGATCGGCCAATGCTGCGACCGCAATCTCTTGCCCGCGCCGGGCCTTGGCGACGACGTCGCCGAATTCGTCTTCTAATTGCGTGTACATATTCCCTCAGTATTTAGGCTCAACGGAGCCGGCTTGTAAAGTGCCCAAAAACTCATCAAAGCTAGCGGCCCATTGCCCGACAGTCTGGGCCGGTCCAGTCATCTTGAAAAACACCGTACCGGAGCGGTGGACGGCAATGGCTCCGAGCATTCGGTAGTCAGCTTGGGGCGTTGTGTCTCCCATCCCCATTCCCGCAGAGAAGGTGCCGCTGACATCAACTCCGGTTATTTCGATGTCCCCCACCTGCCGCGTCCAACGCCGCCCTTGGGCCGGTTGACCGTCCTCTTGTTTGAACTGGCCGAACCAGCGCTCGATGTTGGCTTCGACGCTTCCACCTTGCCCCGGACCGAAGAAAAAGATGCCCAGTGTCGCTTCGCCGGCCGGGCCGGGCAGGCCGTACTGGGCCACCCGCATGGAGCTGGACGGCTGCTGCGCCACCCAGCCTTTGGGAGCCACCGCGCTGAGTGGCCCCAGTGCCTGCCACCCACCCGCCTGACTCAAAGCGGGTGCTGGTGCTGCACTGGTTGTGGAACGGGCAGTGAATCCCCGCTCGGCCATGGCCACCGCCGGCTCTTGGTCGCTGAAATTTTGGCTGCACCCGATGGCTCCGAGTATCCCAGCAAAGATCCACGCAGGTCGCCCCCGAGATCGAAGAATATTCTTTAGCATCACAAATTCCCCCAAGCAATGAAGCCAGCGAGAGTCGCTAGCACGACCAAGCCCCCTACGTAAAACCAAACCTTGTTTCGCCTGCGTCGTCGCGGTCTTTTAGGCAGCTTCCGCCTAGGCCGGTTGAGAGCGAGCGTCCCCACTTGTAGCGTCGGCGACTTGTGTTGGATGTAGTGGGACATCCCCTCGTATATACGGCGAATGCTTTGCGCATTTTCGGCCTCGCCATAATCAGCCAGATGCGACAGCGGCAACCACTGCACCGGGGCGATTTCGTGGGAGATGGGAAATTCGATCTGCGCTTTGACCCGAGCCTGTTCGTAGCCGAGGAGGCGGACGTAATAGCGCAGCCGACAGCTATCGAAATCAACTAAACAACAGCGGTAGCCGATTTTGCATAGCTGGCGCAATCCTTCCTCCACATCGCGCAACAAGCCCAAGTCGCGTTCTTGGCGCGCATTCACTAGCTGCTCGCGCAGCACTTTGACGGTTGTTGGGGCACCCTCGTTCATCGTACGACTGCGAACTTAGAGCGCGAGAATAAGGCCGTTCTCGCGCTAGCTGTCAACTTGCTTCCGGCGCACTTTTGCGTACTGTATCGGTTGAGATAGCTGCCAAATTGTACCTGCCTTCATAGCCCATGTTGTACTGCAGCCACCCATATTTCCCGTTGGGTCGGAGTTTCCTGCTCGCGATCCTTTTGCTCTCAGCCGGACATGCACACGCCGGGGATGATCCTCCGCACATCCACCGCATTGTCATCCACGGCCTCGAACGAACCGACGAACATGTCATTCGCCGCGAATTGCTCTTTGCCGAAGGCGATGTTCTCGACTCCACCCTCGTTGCCGAAACAGCGCGCAATTTGCGGCGCTTGCTGTTTATCGGCGAAGTACACATCCGCTTACTCGACCGGCCCGAAGGCGTCGAGGTGACGGTCTCGGTAGAAGATCTCTACTCCCGCGCCTTCTCCCCCTTGATTTCGGGGCAAATCGACGAGTTGAGCTTTGGTGCGATCGCGCTCGACTACAACTTTCGCGGCCGCGGCCAACGCCTGCGCTTGGTCCTCGAAAACCAAGCCATTTCCGGCCCTTGGGCCGAGCTGCTCTTTGCCGAGCCGCGCCTTGGCGGAAGCCGACGCTCCCTAGCGGTCCAGCTCGCCACAGGTGCCGAAGGCCACGACCATGCCCTAACCTTCTCGCGTCCTTTTGCCACCCTAGCCGATCGCCGCGCCTATGGCCTTTCCCTGTTCAGCCAACAGGCCGTGCGGCGCTTGTACTCGGGGGGCCAGCTAAAAACGCGCTATCAAGATGCGCTCGACGGCAGCCGCATCTGGCTGGTCCGCTCCTATGGCGAGCAGACGAAGGTGCGCCCCTCAGTGCAATTGCAGGTCTCTCACCGCCGCTTTACCGCGAACACGAGTGATGGATACGCGCCCTCCGACCGGACGCGGGTTATACCGAGCGTCAGCCTTCTCGTGTGGCGTCCCCGCTACAAGCGCACCCGCTACATCCGCAACTTAGGCCCGCTAGAGGATTTACAAACGGGCAGTTGGCTGTCGCTGCGTTGGGGCTTTGTCCATCGCTCCTTGGGATCGGATCGGACCTTTTCTTTGTATCAGGCCCAACTGGCTCCCCGCTTCGAGCCTACCAAGCGCAGCTACGCCGAACTGACCCTATTCACCAACGCGTACCGAGGCAAAGGGAAATTTTACAACCTCCTGGCCTCGGCATCTGCGACCGCGTACTTCCGGCTGGGAACGGCTCATTCGCTCGCCTTGCGCGCCGCTTGGGAAGCCCTGCACCGTAGCGAGGACGCCGACCAACTCCTCCTCGGTCTAGCGCGCGGCTTGCGCGGCTATGCTCCTCGGCGCTACGACGGCACCAGGCGTGTACTTTTTAACTTAGAAGCGCGCCCCACTCTGGTCCGCCGACCTTGGTACACCCTCGCCAGTGCCGCCTTTGTGGATTGCGGCGCAGCTTGGACACCTAACAAGGAAAGGGCCAATATGGTCTGTTCTCCTGGCTTGGGCATTCGCTTAGGGTGGCCCAAGGTGTACAACACGCCGGTGTTGCGCGGCGATATCGCCTACGGATTAAAGGAGGGCTCGTACGAGTTATCCGTGGGATTGGGGCAGTACTTTTGATAGTGCGAACCTTTTGGCATACTTGGAGCGTCTATTAAAAAACCAACGCAAAAGGAGGAGCTATGAACTCCCGACTATTCGTTCTGCTCGGCGCGGTCCTGTGTGTGCTTAGCATTCAAACCAGTCGCGCCCAAAATCACGCCCAAGCGACGTTTGCCGGGGGGTGTTTCTGGTGCATCGAAGCACCTTTTGACAAGGTCGAAGGGGTCGTCTCAGCCGTTTCTGGCTACACCGGCGGCGAACGCGAAAACCCGACCTACAAGCAAGTCAGCTCCGGTGCGACCAAGCACATAGAGTCCGTACTAGTCACCTTTGACCCCGAGGTCATCTCTTATAGCCAGCTCCTCGACATCTACTGGCGTCAATTCGACCCCACAGACCCGGGGGGTTCCTTTTACGACCGCGGCCATCAATATACCTCGGCCGTATTTTACCACGACGAAGAGCAACGCGCCTTAGCCGAAGCCAGCAAACAAGCCCTCGACGCGTCGGGCCGCTTTGACAAACCCATCGTCACGCCCATCCGCCCAGCCGCTACTTTTTATCAGGCCGAGGAGTACCACCAAGACTACTATCGCAAGAATTCCCAGCACTACCAGCGCTACCGTCGGGGATCGGGCCGTGACCGCTTCATCGAAGAGACTTGGAGCAAAGACCTGCCGACGCCCACGGCCAGTGCCCAATACGCCAAGCCTCCCATCGACACCTTGCGTGCCAAACTCACGGATTTGCAATTTCGGGTCACGCAGGAAGACGGCACCGAGCGGCCCTTCCACAACCTGTACTGGGACAACAAGACCGCGGGCATCTACGTCGATATCGTTTCTGGCGAACCCCTCTTTAGCTCGCAGCACAAGTTCAAATCCGGCACCGGTTGGCCCAGCTTTACTCAGCCCTTAGAGCCGGACCACATCGTCGAACACACCGACAATTCTCTGTTTATGACCCGTGTCGAAGTGCGCAGCAAATACGCCGACTCGCATCTCGGGCACGTCTTTGCGGATGGCCCACCTCCCACCGGGCTTCGCTACTGCATCAACTCGGCTGCCCTGCGCTTCATTCCCGTCGAGGATTTGGCCAAGGAAGGATACGGCGAGTACGCGGCTCTGTTTGAATAAACGCGAGGTTCTTGCGGCACGGCAGAACCCCTCTGGTTCGATAGGAGCACCTTGATCGCAGATAACGCGCTTTATACCCCTTGTACCAACTGCGCGATATAAACTCCGGCCATTTGCACCGACGGCCCGATTTTATACTTTCTTTATCCATGACAAACAGAGAAAGCATGTCCGATCCTTCCTCTGGGCGTCCCCTGTTCTGCCTCCTCCAATCCGTCAACCGCTTCATCGCCATCCTCGAAGGCTGGGCCCTGAGCTGGGGCATCCTGCTGATGGTCGGCCTCGGCATGGCCAATGTCCTAGGCCGCAATTTTTTCAACCACAGCCTGAGCTTCGCCGAAGAAATCAATCAGGTGCTGATCGTGCTCGTCACCTTCCTCGGCGTCGGCTACGCCGCCCGCCAAGGCCGCCACATCCGCATGACGGCCCTCTACGACCAGTTCGGCCGCCGAATCCAGAAAGTCCTCATAGTAACTATTGCTGGCGCGACTGCGGTCCTGCTCTTTGCGCTTAGTTACTACGCCGCCGCTTACGTCGCTCATGTGCGTACCGTCGGCAGCGTCACACCCGGCTTGCAGCTACCCCTCTACCTAGTCTATCTGGCCGTGCCATTGGGCCTAGCGCTGGGCGGCGTGCAATACGCGCTGACCGCCATTCGCAACCTGATTGCAGAGGACGTGTATCTCTCTTTCGACCAGCGCGACGAACTCAGCAACGAGACGGGCGGTCCGCTGTGAAAATCCAGCCAGAGACTAAGCTATGCTAACGACTCTGCTACTGATTATGGTCGTCTTGCTGCTTTTGGGCTTCCCGCTCAAAGTCCCGCTGCTAGTCGCCGCCCTAGCCGCCTTCGTGTTCTACTTTCCCGACATGGACCCGATGATCTTGGTGCAGCAGATGATTGGCGGTATCAAACCGGCGGCCCTGATCGCCGTACCGATGTTCATCCTCGCCGCCGACATTATGACCCGGGGAGCCACTGCCAATCGCCTGCTCGACTTGGTCATGAGTTTCGTCGGCCACGTCAGGGGTGGCTTGCCGATCACCACCGCCGTTAGCTGCACGCTCTTCGGTGCCGTCTCGGGGTCCACCCAAGCTACAGTGGTAGCCATGGGCGGCCCCCTGCGGCCCCGGCTGCTAAAAGCAGGCTACAAGGACTCCTTCTCCCTTGCCTTGATCATCAACTCCAGCGATATCGCCTTGCTCATCCCCCCCAGCATTGGCATGATCGTCTATGGCGTGGTGTCGGGCACCTCCATCGGCGAATTGTTCATCGCCGGTATCGGGCCGGGCCTATTGATCCTAGCCCTGTTCTCGCTCTATTGCTACTTGGCCTCACGCTACTGGAATATTCCCACCCAGCCTCGCAGTTCTTGGCGCGCGCGCCGCGTGAGCGTGCGCAAGGCCCTGCTGCCGCTGGGCTTCCCAGTGATCATCGTCGGTGGCATCTACACCGGGCTCTTTAGCCCCACCGAGGCGGCGGTCGTGTCCGTGCTCTATGCGCTGGTCCTAGAGATGCTCGTCTTCCGCGTCCTCACGCTGCGCGATATCCCCGAGCTAGCGCGCTCGACCGGCATGATCACCGCCGTGGTCTTCATCTTGGTAGCGGCGGGCGCGGCCTTTTCTTGGGTCATCTCGTTTGCCCAACTCCCCTCGCAACTCATTCACGACGTTCTGAAACTCGACCCTGCCGACCCGATTCGCGTCCTAG
Organism: Candidatus Latescibacterota bacterium; assembly: GCA_965116455.1. Classification (GTDB taxonomy): domain Bacteria; phylum Latescibacterota; class UBA2968; order UBA8231; family UBA8231. Next base: position 1,463,687 of record OZ220690.1, read on the forward strand.
TCACTATCGCCGCGGTGTTCTTCGTCGGCTGCATGTTCGTCGATCCGATCGTGGTCATCCTCGTGTTGGCCCCTATCTTCGCGCCCATTATCGACGCGGCGGGCATTGACCCGGTCCTAGCCGGTACGCTGGTCACGCTCCAAGTCGCCATCGGCTCGGCCACGCCCCCCTTTGGCTGCGACATCTTCACGGCCATCGCCGTCTTCCGCCAACCCTATCTCCGCGTCATCTCGGGCAGCCCGCCCTTTATCGCCATGCTGCTTTTGGCCACTGCCCTACTGATCTTCTTCCCGCAGATCGCCCTCTTCCTACGCGACCTCGCTTTCCGCTGATTTCAGCGGGCTGAGGATTCTCTTTCGATCTCGCTCAGCAAAGCCGTCAGCAGCGTATCACCAGACGCTCCGGCCAATTCCCGATATTTATCGCGCACCGGCATGCTCGCCTGCCGGAAAACCGCCCGCTCCTCGTCGGTGAGGCGGATGATTTCGATATCGCTGGCCTGCTGTATTTTTTTGAGGCGCTCGCGGTTAAAATCTCGTTGTACTTGGAAGATGTAATCGTCGAGTTCGCCGACGACAGCCAACACCAGTTTCTTATCTCGTTCCTCTAACCCGTCAAAGAAAGTGGGGCTAGTAACCACCGTGGCCACGAAGGGCAGGTGGTTGGGAAAGATCATGTAGTCCTGCACCTCGTAGAAGCTCATCTCTTCGATGGCGAAGACCGGGTTGACCTGAGCGTCAATCATATTGAGCTGGAGGCCGCTATACACTTCGGAGTAGGGCAAGGGGGTCGGATTAGCACCGTAGGCTTTGTAGGCTTCGAGCAGCAATGGCGAGACCATAGTGCGCATCTTGACGCCGCTGAAATCGGCCGGTGTGCGCAGGGTCTTGTTCGCCGTCCACACCATCCAGCCTTCCTGAATGACGCTGAGCAAGTGCAGCTTTTTAGCGCGATAGGCTTTGCCCAGCAACGCGCGGAGCCGCTCGCTTTGCGACAGCACTCGGTGGTTGACCTCCTCGTCGTCGGAAAAGACAAAGTGCAGCGAAAATATCTGTACCTCGGTCACAACCGAACCTAGGTGGCCCGGCGAGGCCATGGCGAACTGGATCGAGTTCGACTGCACCAACTCGGTGAGTTGGGCCGAGGTACCCAGTGCGCCATAGGGATAGATGGTCACGTCAATCCGCCCATCCGAGAGCTCCGCAATCCGTTCCTTGAACTGCTGCGCGTACGCGTCCTGGACGCTGCCCTGGATTTCCTCGATGGCGAATTTCCACACCTGTTTGTCGCTTTTTGTCTCCCCACCACCGCAACCCACCAGCAGCCAGAGGATCAATACCAGCAACATCGCGCATCGTTCGTACATAAATTCAGCTTTCATCCTTTTATCTACCTTTCGCCACTAGTAATTTGCGAATCGCTTCGCAACATAGATGTCTTGCGTTTTTTATTTTTACAATGTTTTCTCACTACATAGCACGAAGAATTCCCTTCTCCATCAGACGAACCGCTTGTATTCCGGCTCCTTCGATGCGAGGGGTGTAAAGTCCCTTGAACCGAGAAACGCCGGGCGCGGCGGTCGGTTGCCAAAAGGTTTTACCAGCGCATTTTCCGTGCTGTTGTAAACCAAGAATACATTACTCCTAGGATAGGGGGTGATATTGCCGTTGGAGCCGTGCAAAATATTGCACTCGAAAAACAGCGCCGAACCGGCCGGCCCGGTGGGCGCTTTGATCCCCCCTTCGTCGGCCAGCTTGCGCAGGCTCTCGTGATCGGGCACCCCTAGTTCCTGCTTCTTCAGCGAGGTCTTGTAATTGTCCTCCGGCGTCTCGCCGACGCAGGAGACGTAGTATTTGTGCGATCCGGGAATGATCATCAGCGGACCGTTGAACACCCAATTGTCGGTCAGGGAGATCGAGCAGCTAACAGCGCGCATCCTCGGCATGCCGTCCTCTACGTGCCAGGTCTCGAAATCCGAGTGCCAGTAGAACTCCTTGCCCTCGAAACCCGGTTTGAGATTGATCCTCGACTGGTGGATGTACACGTCGCTGCCTAGCAGATAGCGAGCGATGTCCACTAGGCGTTTGTCCCGCGCCAGTTCGCTAAACAGACGGCTCGCCCCGTGTACATTGAACAGCGAGCGCACCTCGCCGCTTTCCGGCTCGGTAATGGCCGCCGGCGAATTCTTCACGATTTCCGAGGCGCACAAAGTGTCGAGTGCGCTGGTGAAAATCTCCACTTCTTCGGCGGCAAAAAGCGCTTCAAAGAACAAGTAGCCCTGCCCCTCGTAGTGGCGCAGTTGTCCTTGGTCCAAAGGCGCGTTCCCCATCTCCTCCCCGCGCCGGTACACAACCGGGTCTTGGCGTTGGCCGATGGCGGGTTTGTCTTCTACTCTCGATGGATACATGTCTTCTGCTTCCGGCAGATTCATCGTCTTATACCTTGCTCTTTGTCGTTGTGCCTTCTACTGGTGCGAACACTGGCGGCGGATAGGCCCCGTCTTCGCGATGCACTTCGGTTCCGGTGCAGGGGGGATTAAATACGCACACCATGCGCATGTCGGTCTGGGCGCGCAGGACGTGGCGGTCGTGCTGATCGAGGGCGTACATCGTGCCCGCGCTGATCGGGTAAACCTCGCCCGAGTCGAGCGCTTCGATCTCGCCGGAGCCCTGAATACAGTACACGGCTTCGAGGTGGTGCTTGTACCACATGGTCGTCTCGGTGTCTGCGCGTATGATTGTATCGTGGAGCGAAAACCCCATGCCGTCGTCCTTCAATAGCAGGCGGCGGCTATGCCAAGTCTCGGCTTCAACGTCTCGCTCAGTTCCGACCAACTCCTTCAATCTGCGCACAATCATGCTATCTTCCTTCTCAATTTCCAGCACCACTGCTGAGTTGCGGTTGCGTGTTTATTTGCCATTACCCCTTGATCGTCTCCAGTGTCTCAGGCGACCCATTTAAAGCTCCGACCTCGGCCTTGGCAACGGCCTCATCGGCCAACACGGCCTCAACGCTCTCCTCTAAGAGATCGAGCCCTTTGCCCAACACATCCTCCTCGATCACCAACGGCGGCAACAGCTTGACCACTTGGCCCTCGGCCCCCGAAGTTTCAATCACTAGCCCCCGATCAAATGCCGCTCGGCTGATTTCTCCAGCGTGCCGTGCCACGGAGCAATTCAGCCCCTGCATCAGCCCCCACCCCCGAACACTCACGTCCTTTGGATAGCGTTTGCTTATTGCTTTGAGCCGGTCGCGCACGACCTTTGCTTTGTGCCGGATCGATTCCGAGAACTCGGCGTTTGCCCAGTAGTGTTTGAGTGCCTGAGTGGCTGCGACAAAAGCCAAGTTGTTGCCGCGGAACGTACCGTTGTGTTCACCCGGATTCCACTGGTCAAGCGAGGGCTTGATCAGCACAATGGCCATCGGCAGGCCGTAGCCACCGATGGATTTGGACAAGGTCACCATGTCCGGCACGATCCCCGCCTGTTCGAAACTGAAAAAAGTGCCCGTGCGCCCGCAGCCGGCCTGGATGTCGTCAACGATCAGTGCAATGCCGTATTCCCGGCACAGGCCCTGCAATTTCCGCAGCCATTCCGGGCTAGCCACGTTGACCCCGCCTTCGCCTTGCACCGTCTCGACGATAACCGCAGCAGGTAGATCGACGCCGCTACTTTTGTCTTTTAGGACGCGCCGGAAGTATTCAAGCGTATCCGTTTCGTCGCCCATATACCCGTCATAGGGCATAAAGGTGGTGTGATTGAGCGAGATACCGGCCGCGTTGCGGAAATGCGCATTGGCCGTCGCCGCCACCGCTCCTAGGGTCACCCCGTGGAAGCCATTGGTGAACGACACGACATTGGTCCGCTTCGTCACCTTGCGCGCCAGCTTCAGCGCCGCCTCGACCGCATTAGTGCCCGTCGGTCCGGGAAACTGAATCTTGTACTGCAAGCCTCGCGGCTGCAGGATCAGTTCGTCGAAAGTCCGCAGAAACTCTTCCTTGGCCTTGCTGGCCATGTCCAAGCCATGAACTAATCCGTCCTGTTCCATATAGGCGATGAGGGCCTTTTTGAGGACCGGGTTGTTATGACCGTAGTTGAGGGTGCCGGCACCGCTCAAAAAGTCGATGTATTCCCGACCTTGCTCGTCCCACAGCCGGGCACCTTTGGCTTGGGTAAAAATCGTGGGAAAGGAGCGACTATAGCCCCTTACTTCTGATTCGAGGCGCTGAAAAGTATGCAGCATGGAGTGTTCTCCTTTGGAGTTTAGTGGGTTTACTTGTGGCTGTTCAGGGGAGTTCTGCTGTTATGAATTGGCTAGCTGGATGCGGAACAGATCTTCTTCTTCGTGCCCCACTTCGCCGAAGACTTGGGGTGGGAAATAGGGGAGGACATCGCATTGGGTATCATTTTTTCGGGCGAAGGCCCTAAAAAGCGCCTGCGACCCCTCGTTGGAGGGCGAGACCGTAGCTTCGAGCATTTCCACGTCCTTGCAATCATCTCGCTCGGTCAACTCATTCAGCAAATCCATTGCCACGCCCCTGCCTCGCATCTTCGGATGGACGGCGATCTGCCAGACAAAAACGGAGGCGGGCGACGGAGGCGGGCGATAGGCCATGACGAAGCCGACGATCTCTCCTTCGCACTCGGCCACCACGCAGGTATCGGCAAAGTGGTGGCAGAATAGCACATAGGCATAAGAGGTATTGGGTTCGAGGGGTTGGCACTCTTGGACGAGATCCCAGATCTTCGTCCCATCCTCAATCGTAGGTTTGCGGATGGTAATGGGGGTGGGCTTGCTCTTGTCGGGCATGCACATTCATCCTCCACGTGTCTTGTTAGCCTTGAATTACTCAGCCTCACACCAGAGCAAGTTGTATGCCAGAAAAATCGCATAGACTGATAACTCATTGTTTTATATGGATATACCTATAAATCGGTACGTGGGGGGCATGTATTGGTGACGCTTTTAAAGCAAGTTTTCATTCCATATGTGAACGATAGGTACACTTTGCTCTACAAAACCATAGTCACCTGTGCTATAATACACACCTTGCTACTCGCCCCTTGCTACCAGACGAGGGTGTGTCTTCCTCTCCCCTAAACAAGGAAACAGGAGTAGCAATCAACTGCGTCAGCCAGTTTGATTGAGCTAGGTGTGGTGAAATCGCGCACGTGGTCCTATGGGCGGAGCCTAGCGACAGTCTCCGCCTGCCCCGACGCCCCACGGACAGCCTCATCCAGACAGGATAACTGTACCGATATAGTACAGTTTGTTCTATTTTCCTGATCTGGAGAGGCGAATGCTCAATCGGGAAAGCAGATACAACGGATATGGAATGGTTTGCTGCTGATGCTACTCAACGCGAGGCATCGGCGATGACGCATTCGCTCAAGCGATGCCGTATTTATGGAGTCTGTTGTAGAGCGCCCGTCGGCTGATACCTAGCAAATCAGCTGCGCGTTTGCGATTATTGCCCGTCGCTTCCAATGCGCGTACGATCATCTCGCGCTCGACCTCGGCGAGGGGTGTTCCCACCTTGAAGGCCACGACTGAATCGGCTGGTCGGCCGGTCCGCAAGCGAATTGGGAGGTGCTCGGACATAATCACCTCCCCTTCGCATACCAGCACCGCCCGCTGAATCACGTTTTTCAATTCGCGGACATTGCCCGGCCACTCATGCCCCTCCAGCAGACCGACGCATTCAGGTGCGATGCCTCGGATGTTCTTCTGGAACGACTGGTTGTAGCGGTGGACAAACTCGTCGATCAACAGCGGGATATCGCCCTGGCGGGCGCGTAGCGGCGGCAAGCTAATGCGGAACACGTCCAAGCGGTAGAAGAGATCTTCGCGGAAGGTACCTTGGCGCACTAGACCCATCAGATCCGCATTCGTCGCGGCGACCAGCCGCACGTCGCTGGCGATGGACCGTCGTCCCCCCAAGCGGTGAAATTTCTTCTGTTCAATGAGCCGGAGCAGACTCACTTGCACCTTCTCATCAATGCTACCGATCTCATCTAGGAATACCACACCTTCATGTGCCTGCTCGAAAACTCCGATACGGCGGTCGAGCGCACCGGTGAAAGTCCCCTTTTCATGGCCGAACAACTCACTACCCACCAACTCCGTCGGCAGCGCGCCTACATTGATGGGAAGATACGGTCCTTCCCGGCGCTCGCTCTGCTGGTGTACGGCCTGGGCGACCAAGTCCTTACCTGTGCCGGTTTCGCCCAAAATTAACACGGGAATCGTCGTGGCGGCGGCTTGGCGGATCTGGCGGAAGACCTCCTGCATTGGTAGAGAGCGCCCGACTATCTGCGCATATTGCACTGGGGATGTACTCGTCTTCAGCAGCCGATTGGTACCGAATTGCGGTTGCTGTGCGAGCGCGTTTTCAAGGAGCAGTCGAAACTCCTCGTCGCCCACCGGCAATCGGGCGTGTTGGTATGTGCCCGGCGTGAGAGCCGAACGGACGGCGCGAATATTGCTCCGTTCTAGCAAGAACAACACTTGAGTTAAGGAACTCTGATTGATGATAACTTCAAGTAACTCGACCCCGTCAATCTCCCCACCTTTGAACATCGCGTCCGTAATCAGCAGGATATCATACGTCTCCGACTCAAACCGCTCCAATACCCGATCGATGGTCGGCTCTTGGTTGACGGATATCTCACGCCCCGGGAAGAGACCTGCGAGCCGAACTGTCAATTCCGCGTCCTTCGACACGGTTATGATCTTGATGTGTTCTGAGTGTGATGCCATTGCAAAAATGCAAACAGCCGGACAACCTTACCCAGAATCGGGATCGGTTGGTCCGGCCGTTGTTTAAGTGGCTCCGCGGGTAGGATTCGAACCTACGACCAAGTGGTTAACAGCCACCCGCTCTGCCAGCTGAGCTACCGCGGAATAAACAGATATATTAACGAAAAATCGGGCAAAAATCAAATAAGGCCAAGCCGCCAGCGGCCTTGTTCACCCACTTTTTTCGCCCCGCGGCAGCGGATAATTAGTCCGCGTAGTACTCCTTGAGAGAGTCGCAGCGAGCGGGATGGCGGAGCTTCTGCAGGGCCTTTTCCTTGATTTGCCGCACCCGCTCCCGCGTGCGCCCGACATAGGCCCCGATCTTCTCCAAAGTCATCGGCTCGTGCCCATCCAATCCGTAATACATCTTCAAGACGCGCGCCTCACCCTCGGTCAGGGCGTGCATGGCGTTGAAGATCTCTTCTTTGAGTTCGTCGCAAGAGAGAGCCTCGTCACTAGGCGGCTGACTATAGTCGGGGATCAGATCGCCGAAACAGCGATCCGGCTCGGATTCGTCGCAGGGCATCTCCAGCGAAACGGGTCTTTGGGCCAATCGCAACAAGAGCTCCATATCACCGGGTTCGACCTCTAGCTCTTCAGCTATTTCCTCTACTTCTGGGGGACGCCCCAATCCCTGTTCAAGCCTGTTGAGTACTCTATTGACGCGCGTCAGTTCGCCAATGCGATTCAGCGGCAACCGCACGATGCGCGACTGATTGGCCAATGCTTGCAGGATTGACTGGCGGATCCACCACACGGCATAAGAGATGAATTTGAAGCCCTTCGTGCCGTCAAAGCGCTTGGCGGCGATGATAAGCCCCAAGTTCCCCTCGTTGATCAGATCCGAAAGCGGCAAGCCCAGATTCTGATATTGCTTCGCCACGCTTACGACAAAGCGCAGATTGGCTTTGACCAAATCGGATAGGGCTTCTTCATCGCCCTCTTTTATTTGCTGGGCGATGGCCACTTCGTCCTCGGACGATAATCCGACAGCATCCTCGATCTCGTGGAAATACTGATCGACGATAGAATCGGTCTGCAAGGTAGTCATAACTTGACGCCTCCTGTTGCTAATGAGCCAGTATGGGGACTCTTGGCTGCATTAAGCTATGATGGTACCTAATATGGAAGAGCAGGGAGTTTCGGATGTGGGGGAAATACATCCGAAAATAAAACGGTTTTGAATAAACCGCATAGAGGAGGATGCAGGTTAATATAGTGCCTATATGTTATATAATCAACTCTTTTCGTTCTTTTTTGTTCCTCAACTATTTGGCTCAATCTATGCCGATAGTTTCTTGGGCCAGCCGTACACAGCGCTCGACATCGTAATCGCGCAGAATGGTGATTTTCTGGGTTTCCAATGAGCCTTCGGCGTGAATAGCCAACAGCTCGTTGTAACCACCAAAGGTCGAAGCCGTCAGATCACGCACCAAATTGATCGCCTTTAGCCGCACTTCAGCATCGACGCCGCTTCCACCACCCAAGAAGTGTTCGATATAGCCTTTGGTCTCGGGATTGGCCAAGTCCTCTTCCGACGGCCCAGTCACCACTAGACCTCCGGCAATGTCCTGGACCCAAGACACAGCTTGGTGGTAGTTATTGGCAAAGTGGAATTTGGCCAAGTTGGTAAAGACAATATTGGGCACGGCCGTGCCGTTTGCGGCGATGCGGCAATCGTGGGCCGCGGCCAAGGTCAGCCCGCGAACGGTCTCGGCATAAGTGATGAGCTTGGTCAGTTTCTCGCGCACGTGGCCAGCCTTGGCGATGCCGTTATAGTGAGCTAGGAGCGCCGCCGCCCCGATAAAGAGGTCACAGAGCGGCGGTTTGTAGGAGGCGGCTGTAAAGCGATGGAATTCGACAAAGGCGTTGGCCAGCGGCCCGGCGTACTGCCACTCTCCTTTGAGGAAGACGCGTTCGTTGGGAATAAAGACATCGTCGAAGATCGTCAGCGTATCGATCATGCGATGCTCAGAACTGACCGGGTGGTGGAACTGGCTCACCGGCGGTGAGCCAAAGGGGCTGGCGATCAGCTTGATCCCCGGAGCATTGACTGGCGTGGCAAAGGCAACGGCATAAGCCGCGTCCTCTTCCTTGAGCGCACGGGTCGGCAAGACGATGAGTTCATCGACATACGGGGCGCATGTCGTATGGGCTTTGGCCCCGCGCACCACGATCCCATCGGTCCGCTCCTCGACAATGTGGACATAGTAGTCGGGGTGGGCTTGCTGCGACGGCAAGAGACTGCGGTCGCCTTTTACATCGGTTTGGGCCACGGCCAGGCTCAGGTCGCGCTGCTTGCACGCACGGTGGAAGGCTTGCACGCGCGAGTTGTATTGTCCACCGGCATTTTTATCCAAATGGTCGGAGACCAAGTCGAGGGCGAAGAGCGCGTCGGTACCAATTTCCTTGATTAGCAATACCACGCTGTTGCCCAGCCGCGTCGAACGCTCAATCATCTCGCGTCGATTGAGTAAATCTTTGGCATCCGTCGGTGTTTTAAAGTAACGACTGACGGGTTCACCTAGGTCTTCATCCGACCAAGTCATTAGATCGCGGTGTGCTGGATCCTCGGCCAGTTCAAAATCCAAGGCGACGTGATCAACCCCAATCCCCAAGTCGTCATGCGCGGTTACGTCCTCGACCCGCTCTCCCCGCTGATACACCTCGCGCCCGTCGCGCAAGCCCTCTTTGAATTCGGCGGCACTACGCAAGCCCATAAAGTCCTCTTCCCTTTTAATTCTTCAGTGGTTTACCCGTGTGCAGCATGTGCGCGATGCGCTCTCGCGTGCGCTCGGTGCCGCACAGTTGCAGAAAGACCTCGCGTTCCAAATTGAGTAAGTCGCACTCCTCTACTTTCCGGCGCGCTCCGCCATCTCCTGTAAGTACCCGTGCCAGACCGAGTCCTACGACCACGTCGTGCTCGCTGAGCTGCCCAGCAGCCCGGCTTGCATCTATGCGCTCGTGCAAAAGCGCTAGCCCTTCGTCTCCAGTGACCTCTACCCAAGCCGGTGCGCTGGCGCAATAGCCTGCGGCGAGCAGGCTGCGCAATTTAGCTAAGGCCCGCTTTAAGAGTTGCCCCTCGGCAAAGACAATCTCGTCGTCAGTACCGAGGAGGCCCCATGCTCGGGCCTGGAAAGCATTGTCGCTGAAATTTCCGGCAAAAATCGTCTCAAACGCGGCTCCTATATCGCTTGCTCCCTTTCGTGCCATCTCCATACAACCACCGCTGCCGGGGATTAGGCCGACTTTGGTCTCCACCAAACCCATGCCTAATTCAGCCGTCGCCACGCGCCCGTCAGCACCCAAGGCGAACTCACACCCACCTCCCAATACTAAACCGCGGAGGGCCGCGACGACCGGGAAAGGCGCGTAGCGCAACGCTTGCACGGCCTCTTGGAAGGCCGCGACAAACGCTTCTAGCCCTGCCCAGTCGCTCTCATCGACGAGCTTGGCCACGTGCTTTAAGTCGGCCCCGACCGAGAACAAAGAGCCAGCGCCGGCAAGCACCAAGCCAGTAAAAGGAACCGTATCCACCGCGTAGTGGACGGCTTCCAGTGCCGCTGGCCCCAAGGCGTTCATCTTACCGCTGAAAACCAGCGCTCCCAGTCCCTCGTCTAGCTCGACCAAGTACGCTCCATCATTGGCCCAGATGGTTCGCTCGGCAGCAAGTTTCTCCCAATCGTCTGCAGGTGGTTTCCAACTTTCGCGCTGCAACCGAGTCGGTGAGAACGTGCTCTGCTCCCCGTAAAAGTGCGTTTCACCTGCGGCGAGCAATTGGGCGGCGAGATCGGGGACGCGCTGTTGGTTGGCTGTCAGAGTGCCGATGACTTCTTCGACGCCGAAGAGATCCCACAATTCAAATGGCCCTAGTGCCCAGTTAAATCCCCAGCGCATCGCCTGATCAATTTGAACGATATCGCCGGCAATGTCGGCCGCGTGCTCGGCCGCGTAGGCCAGCACGGCCGTGAGATGCGCACGCCCGAGTTGGCCCCATGGGCCCGGATCCTCCCATAGGGCGCGGAGGCGGCGCGCTGGTGAACGCTCGCTCAACGCCGATTCTAAGGCACCCAAATCCACCTTTTGCACGGATTGGTAGGTGAAGGTATCTAAATCGAGGGCCTCAATGCCCGTCTCGGCCTTGCGATAAAACCCGGCATTGACCTTGGCTCCAAGCAAATTCTCCTCTAACATGCGCCGATAAAATGCTGGCAGAGCAAAAAGTGACCGCCACGGATCCGCTGACAATCCTTCGTAGCTGGTCTCAGCCACGTGCGCGACTGTGTCCAAGCCCACGATGTCACAGACTCGCAAGGTCGCGCTTGGGGGCCGCCCCATCAGAGTACCGGTCAGCGCGTCAACTTCAGCCACGCCTAGTCCATCCCGCTCCATCCTTTGCAGCATGTCGCAGAAGGCGAAAATCCACAGGCGATTGCCGATGAAATTAGGCGTGTCTTGGCCTCGGACCACGCCCTTGCCCAACTCCCCACTGAGAAAATTGACCATCTGCTGTACAACGGCCGGCTCGGTATCAGGTCCGGGGATGACCTCGACTAACTTCATGTAACGCGGCGGATTGAAAAAATGTACCCCGAGGAAGCGGCGGCAAAACTCCGGCGAGCGGTCGCGCGCCAGCTCGGCGATAGATAGCCCTGAGGTATTGCTACTGATGACTAATCCGTCGTGCAGGTATGGCTCCAGTCGAGCCAGCAACGCTCGCTTGGGCGCATTTTCTTCTACAACAGCTTCGATAACCCAATCAGCCTCTCCAACGCAGGCTAAATCCCCCAGGCTCCCTAGCTGGATGTATTGGGCCATCTCCGCTAGATAGAAAGCGGGAGGTCGGCTCGCGAGGGCTTTCTCCAACCCCTGACGCGCACAGCCCACCTCATCGTCTGCCAACGGCAAGTCGAGAAGACGCACCTTGTGGCCCGCACCAGCGAGCAGGGCCGCAATTTGTCCTCCCATGACCCCAGCACCGAGCACCACCACCTTTTTCACCTTTTCATTTACCATTTTCCCCTCCCGTCGGGAAGAGGGAGAGTTGATCTGGATTGGCTGACATCGCCCTCCCCTGCAAGAGTGCCGCTCCCTCCTGCTGCAAGGCTAACCAGCGCTCAATCTCACTCAGACGAAACCGCACTAGCTTGCCAAATCTATAATGGGGAATCTGGCCTCGACGGGCCATGCGACGCACCGTAGAGGGTGAACAGCGGAGATAGGCGGCGACCTCTCCGGCGATCATCATTTTTTCCTGCACCATAGCTCTGCACCCAAATGCTCAGCAACGCAGATGGCGGTCGGCGACGAAGAAATTGTTGTCGGTCTCTTGGATGGAAACTTCGATGTGGTACTGATAGCCGCGCTGTGGGAATAGCCCCTGTAATACCCCGGCTGCTTGGTCGAGGCAGTACTCGGCCACGTTTTCCACACTCGGATTTTCACCTGGCATGACCACGACCCCTTGCGGATCGAAGAGCTTGGCGTTGAGAAAGGTCGTATCCCGCGCGGAAATCAACATTTTGTGATCCAAGAATTTGAAGATGTCCTTGAGCGCACCGAAGTCCACGGACATATCCAGTTTTTCGAGCCGCGGAAAGCGCTCGGTGCGGACGACAAACACGCCGCGCCAAGTATGTCCGTGGACGTAGGCGCATTTGCCGTCGTAATCTAGCTGCCGATGGGCGGCGTGGAATTTGCCCCGCGCCTTAATGGTCTCCATGCGAACTATCTCCCTCGACCTCTGCCAGGGCTTTCTCCAAGCGGGTGCGGTAGTACCAAGTCATCGCCGATGCGAGGGCCTGCGACACAATGACGTAGTATAGCACCTTACCGGTCGCTCGCACCCACTCCGCGGTCGAGACCGTGGTAAGAATTATGATGAGCGCGAAAGCCGCGAGTATGACCCCGGTATTGATGCGGAGCATCTTCTGGCATAGCGCTAGGGTTTTGTGCCGTGCTGCGTTGGTGTCTTCCGTCATAAATTATCCCGTCGCTCGGCGACCCACTCCCGGGCCAGCCGCCGTGCGCTGCGGTCCTCGTCTAATATGGACTCGAGGGAAACTGCTTCCTGCGTACCGCAGCGTGCAAGCACATCGCGGTTCAGGTCGGCGATATCGAGGAACCCGATTTTCCGCGTCAAAAAGGCCACCACAGCCTCCTCATTGGCCGCGTTGAGGGCGGCTGGATAAGTCCCTCCACTCCGGCCTGCTTCGTAGCACAGATCCAGACAGGGGAAATTCTCTCTGTCCGGAGCGGCGAAACTCAGTTGGCCTACTTGTTTGAGGTCGAGGTTGTCGAGCGGTACCTCTCGTCGCTCTGGGTGAGTCAGCGCATATTGGATCGGCAGCATCATATCGGTCTTGCCCATATGAGCCAACAGCGATCCATCGGCGAATTCAACCAGTGCGTGCACAACCGACTGACGGTGGACGACTACGTCCACTTGTTCGACCGTCACGCCAAAAAGCCAAGCAGCCTCGATGACTTCAAAGCCCTTGTTCATCAAGGTTGCCGAATCCACGCTGATCTTGGGACCCATTTTCCAAGTGGGGTGATCTATGGCCTGCTCCGGGGTGATATCGCGCATCTGCTCGCGGCTGTGCCCAAAGAAGGGCCCCCCAGAGGCCGTGAGGATGATCCGCTGCAGGCTGTTGCGGTTTTCGCCCTGCAGACACTGCCAAATGGCATTGGGCTCGCTGTCCAACGGCAGCACGGTCCCCCCCCCACGCTGGGCTTGCTGCAGGATTAGCCCACCAGCCATAACCAAGGGCTCCTTGTTGGCCATGGCCACGGTCTTGCCCTGCGCTAAAGCCGCCAGCGTCGGAGCGAGGCCGACGGCACCGACGAGTCCATTGAGCACTAGGTCGGCTTCCGACATGGTGGCCAGCTCGCACAGCCCCTCTGCGCCGCAAACCACCTCGACTCGTGGTACTGCGCTCTGTATCTGTTTTCTAGCCTCGGCGTCTATAACGCAAATTTTTTGCGGCTGCCAGTGGTGTGCACGCGCAATCAGCTTTTCGACCTTTGTTCCACCACCCAAGCCCACGACTTCGTACCCATCTCCCAAGTTTTCGAGAACCTTGAAACATGTGTCGCCAATGGACCCAGTGCAGCCGAGGAGGACAATTTTTTTAAGGTCATCAGCCATTTCAGTTGGGGCGAACTTAGCTGCTGTCTCCTCTTCTGCGCCCCCCGTTGCGCGACCGACGACCGCTCCCATTGCGGGTATCGTTATTGCGCCGGTCACTGCGACTCCGCTCAGTATGGCGTACCACCTGTGTCTGGCGCACAATCACGACCTTGACTTGGCCCGCAAAGGTCAATTCGGCCTTGACGCGCTCTGCTATGTCGAACGCCAGCATCTCGGCGTCTTCGTCCCCGATCTGTTCGCCGCAGACCATGACGCGGATTTCGCGACCAGCGTTGATGGCGTACACATCTTTGACGCCTTCAAACGAAGTCGCAATTTCTTCCAAGCGCATGATACGACGGGTATAGCCTTCGAGGTCTTCGCGCCGTCCCCCGGGCCGTATCGACGATATGGTATCGGCTGCCTTGACCAAGAAGCAGATCGGCGAAAGGCGATCGTGGTCTTCGTGATGTTCGGCGATTACTTCCTTGACGATCGGATGTTCGTCGAATCGCTCGCCTAGCTTAATGCCCAATTCGACGTGGCCCCCTTCCAGCTCCTTGCTGACGGTCTTGCCGATATCGTGCAAGAGCCCCGACCGCTTAGCCAACGGCACATCCAATCCGACCTCGGCGGCCATCCCCCCCGACAAATGGGCGACCTCTAGGCAGTGCTGAAGGAGGTTTTGCCCAAAGCTAGCGCGATATTTGAGCATGCCCACGTAATAGGGCAAATCGGCGTGGTATTGACTAGCCCCAATCTCGCTGAGAGCGCTCTTGCCAACCTCAATCATGTCTTTGTCTAGGGTCTTGCGGCACTCTTCTACCACTTCCTCAATCTTGGTCGGAGTGAAGCCGCCACCGCCGATTAGCTGATGCATCGCACGGCTAGCCACTTCGCGCCGCGCTGGATCGTAGGACGAAAGCAACACGGCATCGGGCGTATCATCGACTACTACTTTGACTCCGGTCGCCGTCTCAAATGCGCGCACGTTGCGCCCTTCCTTGCCGATGATGCGGCTTTTAATCCCCTCATTGGGCAAGGGTACGGTCGAGGTAACCAAATGGACGGTCTCTTCAACCACACAGCGCTGAATAGCTTGGGCGATAATTTTTTTGGCTTCTCGGTCCGACTCTTCCTTCGCTTTGGTGCGCTCGCTGCGGATCATGGCCGCCGCCCGCCCGCGGACCTCGCTTGCCAGATGCTCCATCATCTGTTCGCGCGCCTCGTCTGCGGGCAGCCCACTGGCCAGCTCTAGACGTTGCTGGTACTCGGCGCGCATCTGGCCCAGTTCTTCTTCTTTTTCTTTTAAGGTCCGTTCTCGCTGGCCAATCCGGCGCTCCTGATTTTTGAGGCGGTTCCACGCCCGGCTCTGCTCCTCTTTCTGGCTATTGAGGTCGCGCACAAGCTGGGCCAAGCTCTTATCGCGGCGGTTCAGATCGGCCAATTGATCTTCTAATTCGGCCTCTTGGCGGGCTTTGGTTTTATACCAGTCATCCCGCTCCTCGAGCAAGCTCAGCCGCACCGTGCGCTCTTCTTCGGCCAACTGCTGCCGCACTCGGTCTTCTGCCTCTTTCTCCACTTGGGGCAGGACGCCCCTTTTCAATAGGTAACTCAGCAGAAAACCCAGACCTCCGCCCAAAGCGAGTAGGCCTAAGCCCACCAATGCTTGGATCATATCTGGATATTCCATTGCTGTAAGCCTTCATAGTCTTTAAGGTTTAATATTATCTACTTAAGGTTCAATTGTTACTAATAGATAAGGTATAGGAGTCCACAAGGGCAAATGTCGGCCCTTGTGGATTTCTACTTGCTACGTCTGGAGAGCGGCCTCTAGCGCAGCTTGTCGCATAGCCGCGCGCTCGGCCGGGTCGCTCCAGCGCTGGGCGCTCTGCGGATCGAGTGCATCTAGGGGATCGTAGAAAAAAAAGAACTCGCCGGGCCGCACAGCCGGACTGGTAAATACGGCGATGCCCGTTTGGCGATCGTAGTGTTCATAGGAGTGGACATCGCGCTTCCCACCGCCCCCCATGGTGTCGAGCACAAAGGTCGGCGTATTGAACCCCGCGGTCCGCCCCCGAACCGCCTTCTCCAAGTAGATCGCCGACGCCAGGGTCGTGCGTAATTCTTCGACCCCACGCACCATATCGTGAACAAAGGTGTAATATGGATGCACGTTGAGGTAGCTGAGCTGTCGCACGAGATGCTGCATGGTGTCAACATCGTCGTTGACGCCCCTTTGCAAGACGGTTTGGTTGCGCACGCAGATGCCGCGCTCCATCAATTCGTCGAGTGCGCGGCCGCTGATGGCCGTGATTTCGCGCGGGTGGTTGAAATGCGTGTGCAGCGCGACTTCCTTGTGGATCTTGCGTCCCGCTTCGACAACCCGCGTAAGGGCATCAACCCACTCGCGGTCTGTGACGAGCTTCTGCGGCATGATCGCTGGCGCTTTTGTCGCGTAGCGCATCCGTCGCACGTGTTCAATGTTGAGCAAGCGAGTGCCGATGTATTCGATATGTTCGGCCTTGAGGTTGGCCACATCGCCTCCACTGATGACGATGTCTTCTAACTCGGGGCGCGATGCGATATAGGCAAAAACCTGCTCCCACCGCTGGACAACAGCCCCAAAATGCACTTTCTCCACGTCCTCGGTATCCAACCCTACCGCATAGGAGCGGGTGCAGAAACGACAGTACACCGGACAGGTGTCGAGCGTCAAAAACAGCGCCCGGTCCGCGTAGCGATGCGTCAGGCCCGGCACGGGGGAATCCAGTTGTTCGTGCAGCGAATCTAGGGCGAGTTCTGGGTGATCGGGCCGCATCCGCGATCCCATGGGTAGAAACTGAATGCGCAGCGGATCCTCGGCTGGCTCCGACCAGTCGATCAAGCTCAGTAGATATGGAGAAATCCGCAGGCTCATCGGCGAGCGCAAAAGTCCCTGTTCGACATCTCGATAAAATGCCTCTGAAACGACGCTACCAAGTACCTCCCGCAGTTTCTTCAAGCTCGTCACACTATTGCGGCTCTGAAAGCGATGCTCGTGAAACTCATCTGCACGCAAATCGGCATAGGCGGGAATGGCGCGCCAATACTCGTCGTCGCGCAAGTCCCGGTGGGAGATGTCGACTAGCGCGCTGGTAGGCGGCGTCAGTACCTGCTCTTGAATATCAGACATGGGTCCGTCCCGTGCTGCTTCAATCTTTCTTGATTAAGTTGAAAAATTCCTCGCGCACTATTGGCTCGGTAAAACGGCCCCGGAGCGCCGAAGTGGTCGTCACCGCCCCGGGCCTTTCCACCCCCCGCATCTCCATGCACAAATGCCGGGCCTCCATTACGACGATTGATCCTTTGGGTGCCAATTTGGCTTCGAGGAAGTCCACAATTTGCTGGGTGAGACGCTCTTGGAGCTGGGGCCGGCGGGCGTAAAATTCGACGATGCGCACGATTTTGCTCAAACCGACGATCGCGTCCCCGGGTATGTAGGCTATGTGCGCCTTACCGAAGAACGGGATCAGGTGATGGGAACAAACCGAAAAGAACTCGATGTCCTTGACGATCACCATGTTGTCATAGCCATCGCTATTGGGAAAACAGGTAATTTCCGGTTCGCCTTGGTCGTCCAGTTCCCGAAAGATTTCCATGTACATCCGCCCGACTCGGTCTGGGGTGCCCCGCAAGTGCGGGTCGCTCAAGTCGAGCCCCAAAACCTGCATAATTTGGGCGAAATGACCGGCTATTTCGGCAGCCTTGGCCTTGTTTTGGCCCTGGAGCCAGCTCGGGGTATCTCGCTCGCTAAGCGACCCTGCCGTCACATCTTCCATTGCGCACCTTCCTTTGCGGGCTCTATAAACAGTGGGGCAAAGCCGTCTGTGCCTTGCCCCACTCTACTGCTAAAACGAAGTGCTTCAGTTGAGCGATTGCAAACAAGCCCTAATGGCCGCAAAATCCGGCAGAACCTTGGGATTGTCGGATACCCAAGCGTAGCGGACAATGCCTTGCCCATCGACGACAAAGGCCGAGCGTTTGGCAATGCCCTTGAAGCCCAACAGGTCTTCGTGTTGGGCACCGTACCCAGCGGAAACTTCCTTGTTGAAATCGCTGAGCAGCGGAATTTCAATACCTTCTTTTTCGGCCCAAGCGCTGAGGCTAAACGGACTATCGACGCTGATTCCCAAAACCTCGGCATCGAGCTCTTGGTACGCGTTGATTCCGGCGGAAATCTCGCACAACTCCTGCGTACAAACGCCGGTGAAAGCCAGCGGCACGAAGAGCAAGACGACGTTTTTACCAGCGAAATCCCCGAGACTTACGTCCTCCATATCCGCATTCTTGAGGGTAAACGCGGGCGCTGTGTCTCCTACTTGGATCGCCATCTTCTAACTCCCCATCGCCTCGGCAAAGCGGCGATTAACTTCGTTCCAGTTGATAGTCTCAATCCAAGCGGCGATGTAATCGGGGCGGCGGTTCTGGTAGTTGAGATAATAGGCGTGTTCCCAGACATCGATACCGAGGATGGGCACTCCGCTGCCGTCCATTAGGGGATTATCCTGATTGGCAGTGCTGAGGATGTCGAGCTCGCCGTCCTTGACTACGACCCAAGCCCAGCCGCTGCCAAATCGCTTGGTCGCGGCATCCACGAAGGCTTCGCGGGCTGCATCTTGACTGCCAAATTTGGCTTCGGCGGCGGCGATGAGCTCAGCCGAAGGCTCGCCGCGCTCTCCTGCTGGAGCCATGATCTGCCAAAATAGGCTGTGATTGGCATGACCGCCGCCGTGATTGCGCACCGCCGTGCTGATGTCCTCGGGGACGGCGTCGAGGTTGCTGATGAGGGCCTCGACGCTTTTAGCGGCCAAGTCGTCGTGCCCTTCGAGCGCAGTGTTGAGGCTGGTCACATAGGTATTGTGATGCTTGGTGTGGTGAATCTCCATGGTGCGGGCATCTATGATCGGCTCTAGCGCGTCATAGGCGTAGGGGAGATCGGGAAGAGAGTGAGCCATGGTGCAATCCTTTCGGCTTGAGGTTAAAAACGCAGAGTGTAAATGCGTTAGGAGGCCGTATTGGCCTGATAATTTTTCACTAGGGCCCGAGCCGCGTCAGCAGCTAGTTGGGCGGCGTGGCGCTTCATGGGTGGTAGCCCTCCTAGCGCCTCTTCAATAGCTGCTGGCTTTAGCTGGGCTACATCCACTAGCAGGGAGTCTGCCAGCAACTCGGTGAGCACCGAACCAGCCGCGACCGAAGGCGCGCAACCAAAGGTCTTACAGCTAGCGCGGACGATGCGACCGTCTTCGACGCGAGCAAAAAGCTGCATCGCGTCGCCGCAGGCCTGATTTTCAGCTTGCCCCGAGGCATTGGCATCGCCGATTTGGCCAGCGTTGCGGGGATGCCGATAATGGTCAAAAACCGCTGCGCTAAAGGAGGTCATCTGCTCGCTTCGACAGCCTAGTAAAGAGATTCAAGAAACGGGTTGTATAATACTTGTGGCCACGGAAGTTGTCAACTGTACATCCCCCTGAACTGCAATCTGTACAACGAGTTAGAGCCACCGCATCAGACTTTGAGGCCACCAGCACCGCCCGGACCACCAGAACCGCAATCCCGCCAATAGGTCCGCACCATCTGCAAGATATCCCACAGTATAGTATCCTTTGCTACTTGGTCAATCAACTCGTGCAGCCGCTCGGCTTTCTCAGGCTCAATCAGCCCTAATCCGCTCATCATCGTCAGATGGTGAATCAAGCCCGTTTGCAACAACGTGCGGTTCATGTCCGAAAGGGGGATACTGCTTTTGTTGGCGAACTCTTCTTCGAGGCCGGCATAGAGTTCGGCCAAGCTGTGGGAAAGTGTGGTCTCGACTTTGTAAACTTTTTCCATGCGCCTCCCGCCCGTGTGGGAACATTGCGGTTAATATACCCGGCGCGTTTCCACTGTCAACAAGACTCGGCTTAGAAGACGCCGTGGGTCATTTGGCGGTGATTTGGTATTTGCGGAGCAAGTGTCGAAAGCGGTCGTAGGTCAAGCCCAATTGCTGGGCCGCGTCTTTCTGCCGCCCGCCCGCTTGGGAGAGCGCGCTGTCGAGCAAGCCTCGCTCGACGCGCTCGACTTGTTCGTCGAAACTGCCCCCATCAGGAAGGGCAACGCCGCTGCTGCCGTGCACTTCCGGGGGCAAGTCTTCCACGACCACTTCGTCTCCTTGCGCAACACAGAGCGCGCGTTCGACGACGAATTTGAGTTCGCGCACATTGCCCGGCCAAGCGTAGGTCTCTAGCGTGGACAAAACGCCTTCGGCGAACGGGCGTCGTTCAATCGCCGGCACTTCGTCGCATAGTTGCTGAGTAAAGTACTCAACCAAGGGCAGGATGTCCTCGGGCCGCTCCCGCAAGGGTGGTAGCTGGAGTACGCTAAACCGCAGACGGTCGTAGAGGTCGGCGCGGAATTGCCCGCTAGCTATTTCCCGCTCCAGATCTGCGTTGGTCGCCGCCACGACGCGCACGTCAACATGGAGCGTCTGCGTCCCGCCTGTGCGTTCAAATTCTTGGTATTCTATGACGCGCAATACGTTTTTTTGGAAATCCAGCGAAGTGTTGCCAATCTCGTCGAGAAAAAGCGTACCTCCATCTGCTGCTTCAAATCGGCCGTGGCGCATCTCGGTCGCGCCCGTAAAGGCCCCCTTCTCGTGGCCAAACAGCTCGCTTTCGAGCAGGGTATCCGACAGCGCCGCGCAGTTCATCTTGACAAAGGCTCGCTCGCGACGGTTGCTCCCGTAGTGCAAAGCCGCAGCGATCAGTTCCTTGCCCGTGCCGCGCTCACCGCAGATCAACACAGGCCGCGGTATGGAAGCGATTTGTTCAACTTGCTTTAGGAGGTTCTGAATCAGAGGGCTGTGGCTGACTATCTGATAGCGCTGACCTAGCTGGGTCCGGTAGAAGGTGTTGGCGCGATCTAGGGCCTCATTTTCGGCCTTGAGGCGGGCGTTTTCGCGCAATACCGTCAACATTCGCTCGACCTTTTCCATCTCCATTTCGAGCTTGTCCTCGACATACAGGTCCTTCTCGATAAAGTCCGCTGCCCCGGCCTGCACGGCTTCGACCGCTAAGTCGACGCTCCCCTTGCCTGTGAGGATAATAACCGGCAGCTCGGCCCACTGATTTTTGATCTCTTTCAGCACTTCGAGGCCATTGGGCTGGCCAACGCCAAAGTCAAAGTCCAACACCACAAGCTCAACATCCGCCGGCCTAGCAGCCAGATGTCCGAGCAACCGCTGGCCATTGGAAAACGAAATGACCTCCTTGCCCAAGCTGCGTAGTTTCTCCGCCAACATCTCGCGCAATTCCTGCTGGTCATCGGCGATTAAGACGGCTTTCTGTTTTTTGCCTGCCATGCCCGCCCTCGTTCAATCCCTGAAAGGCTAGGTCTCGCCGCCCGCGAAATTGAGCGGCAGATCGAGCCGAAAAACGGTTCCGTGTCCCTTTCTACTCTTAACGCGTAGCACACCTTGATGGGCTTGGGCAATGCGACGCGCAATGCTCAAGCCATAGCCATTACCTCGTTCCCTAGTGGTAAATCCAGGCTCGAATATCAATTCCAAATGCTCTTCCTCAATACCTGGGCCATCGTCCTCGATCTCAATAAATACCAGTGACTGATCCTCGTCGTAGCCAGCACTCAGCACCACCCGGCCACCGTGGCTTTCTTCGAGAATTTCCAAAGCGTTGAGGCAGAGGTTGGTAATAGCCTCGCGCAACATCCGTTCGTCGGCCTCCACGCGCGGCAAGCCTTCTTGGACCCGCGTCTGAATCGCAGATTTCCAAGTTTGGCGGTCAAATCCAGCGGCCACCCGGCGCACCAAGCGCCCGAGATCGATTACCGCCGGATGGATTTTATCCGTTTTCATCGCTTCCAAGAACCCCACCCACTCGTCGTACAGAGCCTCGTATTCGCCCCCTAAGCGATTCAATTCCCCCCGTTGCGCCCCTTCGGCCTTGCGTCCCAGCCCCCGCAAGCGGCTGCCGATGATCCCCATCAGGTTTTTGATGCGATGTCCCTTCGTGTAAAACCCCTCGTACACCTGTTCTTTCCCCAATTCGACCATTTCCAGCGACAAACGCGCGAGGACCTGCGGAGCACTTTGCGCGAACTCCTCGCAGATGTGCTGGTATTCTTGTTCTAATTCAGGGGGTTTTACGTGGCGAAAAAATAAACGGGCCAAATTCGCATACGGCTGACTGAGCTTAGGGTCGAGCTGGATGGCAACTTTGAATTCCCCCATCGCCCCCAACACCTGACCGCCTTGCAGCAAGAGCTGGCCCAAACTGTTGTGGCCCACCGCGGAAAGCGGGTTGAGCGCCAACCCCTGGCGGAACGCACGAATGGCTTCTCCACGGCGCTGTGGATCTTCGTTATACTGGCTACCAAGCGCGAAAAAGACGCGGTCGAGAGTTGGATATTCACGCCCTTTCTCGGTCGCGTGCACGATGGCCTCAAAGTGCGCTAGCGACTGCTCGCGGAACCGGGCGTTCCGCCGCCCTTGGCGCATTGCGAGCAAGCCGAGTTGATAGTGACTTTCTAGATGTCCACTCTCCGCAGTCGCTTCCAGCACGGCGATGGCCGCTTGTTCGTCCCCCAGTTCCAAGAAGCAAAGCCCTTTGCGATGCTGGAGTTCCAAGTTGTCGGGCACCTGCGCTAGGCCGCGTTCGCACCAGTCCAGAGCCTCGGCCCAACGCGCACCTTCACAAGCCTCTACAGCGCGGTCGAGCCAGTTCACGGCCTAGCCTTGCTCTCGCGGTTCTTGGTGCTCCCAAGATTTCGATCCTACTTCGTCCATGTGGTCAATCTTTTCGCTAAGAGCAATCATCACGTCCTGCACCTCGGTCAGCCGCTGCTCGACCCCGGCCAGCCGTTCCTGCAGTTCGTCTGACTCAATGCCCTTGTCCTCGGATACAGTCGCCTTGAGCTTGAAGTAGTCGGCACCTTTGATGATGGCAAAAATCGCCACAGCAACCAACAAAAGTACAGCACCTTCGTGGGTTTGTACCGCAAATAAGAAAAGCACACACGACGCGATACCGACGAAGACCCCGAAGACGATCCCTTTATTCTTGTTCATGATTAGCATTAGCTCCTTTCTCTCACCTCCAACCGGTCGATCTTCTCGCTGAGGGCGATCATCACGTCCTGCACCTCGGTCAGCCGCTGCTCGACTTGCTCTAACCTCTTGACGATCCGGTCCTCTTCTTGTTTGGCTTTTTTGTCTCGTCCCTTGCGGTTCGAAAAATACATGTTGCCCCACTTGACGAATCCGCTACACAAGATGATGAAACAGACGCCAATGGCGACCTGCAAAAACCCACTCATTTGCTCCCTCCCTTTCGGAGCTATAGCCTGTTTGTATCAGGCACTTTCCACGCCCCGGCTCCAGTGTTTCTCATGCGCGAAAAGCACTTCTGGAAAGCGATAGACGATCAGGCCCGAATCGGTTATTTCGACCTCGACAAACCCTCCATCGGCTAAGCGCTTGAGAATCTCCGAGGCTTCCTCGACCGTCAGCCCGGTATCGGCCGCTGTTTCGGTCACCGTCAGGCGGCCACCGCGCTGGCGGGCCAAGCGCACGACGCGGTTCTGCTGCCGCCGGTAGCGAACTAAGTGCGCGGCCGCATCGAGTTTTTTAGCCAATATCCAGAGCAAGCTGCCGAAGATGACCTGCGTGACGCCAATGGCGAAGGGTTCAAAAAAATCGCTGTCCGAAGCTTCGGGCCTAAACATCTGAAAAAGCCCGTAGAGCATAAGTCCCAACCCTATTGGCACGATCGGTACGGCCAGCACCTTGAGAAAAAGAGCGCCTAAACGCTTGCATCCGCTCTCTATAGCACTGCCTACCTTGAAGTTGGTTTCGTCGATGAATTTCATAACTCACCTGCTAAAAGCCCGCAGAACATACTGCGGGCCATAGGGTTACTTATCTTTCTTCATCTTGTCTTTTAGGGCCTTCAATTCGTCGTCAACGCTGTGGTCAGCTTCGAGTTGGCGAATTTCTTTCTCAACGTCTTCCATCTCGCCCGAAATCTCCACATGCGCGGCCGCCTCTGCCTCGCTCTCTTCGACTTTCTGCTCAAAGCGTTCAAAGCTGGAAAAGGCATCCTGACCCAACCCGGAAATGCTCTGAGCTAACCGCTTGCGGGCCTGGGCAGCTTGGTGGCGAGCAATCAACGTGCCCTGTCGGGTCCGCGCTTCTTCGAGCTTGGTCTTCAGCTCGCGCAGCTGCTCGCGCAACTGCTCGGCCGTCTGCCGACTTTCCTCCACAGCCGGAGCCAGATCCTCGGCCGCTTTGGCAAACACCGCCTTGCGCTCCAGCGCCCGCCGCGCCAGCGCATCTTCACCCGCTTCCACCGCTCGTTCGGCCTTGCCCTGCCATTCGGCGATCTGGCTTTGCTTGTCGTTGAACTGGCGCTCGAGCCGCTTGTGGTTGGCCACAGCAGTCCCTACCGAGGCCGTGGCCTTGCCGACTGCCTCTTCCATGTCCCGCACCATCTGGCGGATCATCTTGTCTGGCTCTTCGGCCCGGTCGAGCATCTCGTTGATATTGGACTTGAGGATATCGCTTATCCTCGAAAAGGCTCCCTTAGCCATCGCACACCTTCCTTGATTGAGTGAATCTTATCATGCGTTGCCTCTAACCTGCAAGGTCTGTGCCAAAAGTGCTAAAAAGACCATAATCTATTACAGATCATTGTATTACAGAAAAAACATAGATCAAATTATTACTTGTTAATGGCCAGATTCGCCACTTGGCTGGCGTCATTGGCCATTTTCACTCCTTTAGTTATTATAACAAATCTTCGCAAAGGATCTTGCCATGGCCAATCCATTGGTCTTAATCGGCTTGGGTGTCTATCTCGCGGTGATGCTCGGCGTTGGCCTATACGCTGGTCGCCGCGTCCGCAACTCGACGGACTTTATCGTCGCCGGCCAACGCCTGCCCCTGTTGCTCTGCACCGCAACGCTCGCGGCGACGTGGTTTGGCGGTGGAATCTGCATTGGTGCGGCAAGTGCTGCGTACAAGGGCGGCATCCTCGCGGTCATTGCCGACCCTTTTGGTGCGGCTTTATGCCTGTTCCTCGCCGGCCTTTTTTACGTCCGGCTGATGCGGCGCATGGGCTTGATGACGATCGCATCTTTTTTTAGCCGCCGCTTCGGTCCACGGGCGGGCCTGCTGGCCAGCCTTTGCACCATTCCCGCCTATGTCGGCTGGACCGGCTCGCTCTTGGTGGCCTTTGGGCGGATCCTGCAAAGCCTGACCGGCATCGATCCCGCTGTCGGCATCTGCGCAGCCGCAGTCATCGTGCTGATTTACACTTGGGCCGGCGGCATGTGGGCCGTCACGCTAACCGATTTTATCCAAGTTACCATCCTCGTGCTCGGGCTGTTTATTTTAACGCCGATCCTCCTCGGCGACATGGGCGGCTGGAAGGCCCTCGTCGCCCAAATTCCGGCCTCCCGCTTCGATTTCTACCCTCGCGGCGACGCAGCCAGTTGGTTGGCCTATGCGCGCGATTGGCTGGTCATCGGCCTTGGCAACCTAGCGGGCCAGGATCTAATCCAGCGCAGTCTGTCCAGCCGCAACGAAAAGGTGGCGTACCGCAGCGCTTACCTCGCTGGGCTGCTTTATATAACAGTCGGGCTGTTGCCCGTTTTTCTCGGCATGGCGGGTGCGGTCATCCTCCCGGATTTGGCCGATCCCGACCTGGTTATGATGTCCCTCGCCCTAAAATACCTTCCAGATATAGCCTTGGTCCTCTTTATGGGTGCCCTCGTCTCGGCTCTCCTGTCCAGCGCCGACAGTGCCCTCCTCGCTCCAGCGAGCGTCATTGGCTGGGACCTCCTGCGCTACTTCAAACCCGATGCCGAAGAGCGGGCGTCACTGCGTCTGACGCGCTTGTCCGTCCTCCTCTTGGGCGTGCTATCTCTACTGTTGGCCCTCCGGACTGCTTCGGTGTACGATTTGATGGTCGATTCTTGGTCCGTACTCCTCGCCTCGCTATTCGTCCCGCTAACCGCTGGCTTGTGGTGGTCCAAGAGCAATGGCCCCGGAGCCTTGGCCTCCATAGGGGTCGGCCTGTGTGCCTGGCAGGTACTGAGGGTAGTCTCCTCGGATTTGCCAGCCGACCTTCTGGCCGTGCCCTTTTCCGCCCTCGCCTTGGTAACAGTCAGCTTACTAACCCAAAAGAAGGCCCCACCGCAGCCCTTACTCGATGCCGAGGGACGACCCTTGGACTATAAAAATCGCTTGGGTATTTAACTTTAAGCTCGCTTGACAGGTAAAAGCGCGTACTTAACTTGTTGATTACTTACCACTCACCTTAAAAAGGAAGTTGACTATGAAGATGTACATCGCCGGAGAATGGGTTGACAAAGCCGAAACTATGGACGTCGTCAACCCCTATGATGGCTCAGTCGTTGACACCGTCCCAAGGGGCGACGCCGCAGACATCGACCGCGCCATAGACTCGGCCGAGCGCGGTGCCAAGGTCATGGCCGCAATGAGCGCCTATGAGCGCTACGAGATCATCCATCGGGCAGCGGATCTAATGCTAGAGCGGCTCGACGACCTAGGGCGCACTATCACGCTCGAAGAAGGCAAGATCCTCGCCGAAGGCATGGGCGAGGCGTCCCGTGCCCAAGAGACCATCGTCTTGTCTGCCGAGGAAGCCAAGCGTCTGACTGGCGAAACGCTCGACCTGAGCGGGGCCTCTAATGGGGCGGGCAAATTCGGCTTTACGCTGCGGGTTCCCTGTGGCGTGGTAGCCGCCATTACGCCCTTTAACTTCCCGCTCAACCTCGTCTGCCACAAGGTCGGGCCCGCGCTGGCCGCTGGCAACGCGATCATCGTCAAACCCGCCAGCGACACCCCGCTTTCGGCCCTCAAACTGACCGAGATTTTTGTCGATGCGGGCCTACCGGCGGAAGCCATTCAATGCGTCACGGGTTCGGGCGGCGTCATTGGCGATGCGATCAGTTCCAATCCCAAGGTCCGCAAAATCAGCTTCACGGGCAGCCGCGATGTCGGCGAACACATCTGTCAGGTCGCTGGCCTGAAGAAAGTGACGATGGAGCTGGGTTCCAACTCCCCGCTGATTGTCATGCCGGACGCCGACCTCGAAAAGGTCGCCGCCGCTACCGCCAATACCGGCTTTGCCAACGCTGGCCAAGTCTGCATCTCGACTCAGCGAGTATTCGCCAGCAGCGAGGTGTACGGGGATTTTATAGATGCTCTCAAACCCGCAGTAGAGGCCCTGACGATCGGCAATCCCCTCGACGATGACGTCAAGATGGGGCCTATGATCCGCGTCCAAGACGCCGAACGCGTCGAGGCTTGGGTCCAAGAAGCCGTTGGGGCTGGGGCCAGCGTCGTCACGGGCGGCACCCGCGAGGGCACGATGCACGCTCCGACCATCTTAGCCGATGTGGCCCCGGAGATGAAGGTCTCCTGCGACGAGATTTTCGGCCCAGCGCTCGGCATCAGCCGGATCGACGATATTGACCAAGCCATCGCCATGGCCAACGATACCAACTATGGTCTCAGCGCCGCAATTTTTACCGAGAACCTCAACTGGGCCCTTCAGTTTGCCCAGCAGGTGGAATCGGGCAACATCCACATCAACTGGGGCACTCAGTGGCGCGCCGATCTGATGCCCTATGGCGGCCTTAAGGAAAGCGGCATGGGCAAAGAGGGACCCCGGTACGCGGTCGAGGAAATGACGGAAACCAAGATGGTCGTCATCCATTAAAAACTTCTGACAACACAAAAAAAGGGGGACGCTCTCGCTGAGTGTCCCCCCTTTTTGTATGTCGTACCCCTGCCCCTTCAGGTCAAGTCCAGAGACTCCAGAAACGCGGCGCGGATCTGCTGCGTAATCAGCCCTGGCGTACCATCGCCGATAACGGCATCATCGATTCTTACCACCGGCATCGCCTCGGTAGTAGTACCAGCGAGAAAGACCTCATCGGCTTCTTTAAATTGATCCAGCGTGCAAAACTCTTCGTCAATAGGTATGCCGAGCTTGCGAGCCAAATCGAGCAGAATCCCTCTGGTGATACTCGGCAGGATGTGGGGACCAATAGGTGCGGTACATAATCGTCCCGCCTGCACGCAGAAGGCACTGGTCGAAGCCCCTTCGGTAACCCGGCTCTCCGCATCGACTAGCAGCGCCTCAAAGGCCCCCGCTTGCGCCGCCGACTGCTTAGCCAAGATGTTGGGCAGTAAGGCAATGCTCTTGATATCGCAGCGCTTCCAGCGCAAGTCTTCGGTACTAACGACCTCAACGCCTCGCTCATAGAGATCCCGGGGCAGGCGGCGCAATTCCTTAAACGTCATTACGACAGTGGGCGTGACAGGAACAGCGGGAAACTCGTGCTGCCTAGGGGCGGCCCCGCGCGTAACTTGGATATAGACCAAGGTCTCGCCAAAACCGCTTCGCTTGATGCCCTCCATCAGCTTGGCCCTAAGGCCATACTCGCGGATATCCAACGACAAGTGCATCGCTGCTAGGTTGCCCTGGAGGCGCGCCAAATGCGGCTCTAAGGCATAGGGGCACCCGCCGTAGGTGGCAACGACCTCATAGACGCCATCAGCGAACTGATAACCCCGGTCCTCAACCGACACCACAGCTTCGGCCAGTGGACAGAAGCGACCGTTGACATAGGCGATCTCAGGCATCACCCCTCGCTAGCCTTTGGCGAGGGCCTGCCACAAGGCTCGATAATAGCGCATCAGGCGCAGGGGATCTGAGCTTTCGGGGATTTCAGCGAGACAATAACCGGCATAGCCGCTCTGCCGCAGCAGGGTAAAAAGCCGCTCCCACGGGTAATCGCTCCACAACTCGGTAATGTGGACCAAGGCAATAGCTTCCTGTAAGGAAGCGAAACTGCCGTCGATGGAGCCATCAACTAGGTCTGTCGCATTCGAGTTCCAGCAAACGAAGACATTGTCGTGGTCGGCGTAGTCGAGGATTTTGCGGATGTTGGCTGGATCCGAGGTCGTGCGACCGTGGACCTCCAAGCGAATCTGCACTCCTAGGTCGCGGGCAAATTCGCCGCACTCGCGCAAGCTGACGCCAATCTGCTCCAAGGTCTGCTCAATGGGGATCCCCTCATCTACGTGGACATTGTTGGGACGCACCTTGACTCCGCCGACGCCGAGATCATGGGCCAAGCGCACGTATTGTTTGGTCCCGTCGATGTGACTTTGCAGGACCTGCGGATCGACGGCGTCGTATTCAAAAGCGCTACCCAAGCCTACCAGTTCGACCGCCGAGTCGGCAAAGCGCTTCTTGACCTCGGCCCGCTCAGCTGCACTGAGCGACACTTCAACCCTGTGGGCATGCGTCGTCCGCAGCTCAACTCCGGCAAAATCGGCTTCTTCACAATAGGTAATCAGCGTCTCTAAATCCCAATCGCGGCCCAAATTGTAGGTCACCATGCCGAGCTTCACGTTGTATTCCTCCCCGTTTGATCACCGGCGAAGAGCTCCCGGTGAAAGAGTGCCTTTTGCTGTTGGAGATATTCGACTTTGCTCATGTTGGGTGCGTGACTTTGCAGGATGTCTTGGGCTGTGGATGCATCGCCGTACAGCAGGTCAATGGCCATCATGGCCAAGACCTTGGCCGGGGCGAGGTACCCAGCGGCAGGGTCGGCGATGCCCCAATCGGGGCCGTGGACCACGCCGCTGGCCCCGGTCATAGCCGGGTGCAGTACGGGCATGATCTGACTGAGGTCTCCAGCGTCAGTGGAACCGCCGCCGTGGGGATAATCCCGGTACTGATCGGGGCCGAAAATTCGCGCGGCGTTGTCCTTGAAAAGCTCCCCTAAGTCGGGATCATTGCACAGCGGCAGGTATCCAGGCACAGTTTCGATCTCAACCGAACAGCCGAGGGCAACTGCCGCCCCCCGCAGCGCCCGATCAACCTTGTGAGACGCATCGAGCATCGCCTCAGCAGTCCGGGCGCGGACGTACGTCTCCAGCCGCACCTCCGCCGGGATGATATTGACTATATCGCCCCCCTTCGTGATGATCGGATGCACCCGCACGCAGTCCTGGTCGCGGAAGGTCGCGCGCTGGGCGTCAATCGCGCTGAGGGCGAGCGTCGCCGCGCTGAGCGCATTGACGCCTTTCTCCGGCGCGACTCCGGCGTGGGCAGCCCGGCCAATGAAACGCACGTTCTTGGCCAAGAAGCCATTGGACGAACGAGCAATCCCCACCGCCTCCTCGTTTTGGGCCGAACTCTTGGTGTGGATCATCACAGCCATATCCACGTCGTCGAAGTGCCCCAATTCGACCAGTTCGGGCTTGCCCCCGAGAAACGCGACCTTGCCTTCCTCGACCAGTCCTAAGCGATAGTCTATCTCGACGTATTCTTCTGCGGGCACGGCGAAAAACGCGATTTCCCCAGCCAGTTCCTCGCTGACACCGGCCGCTACAAGCCCAGAGGCGGCTCCTACCATCCCGGCGATCTGGGCATTGTGGCCGCAGGCGTGTGCCGCCCCGGTTGCAGGGTCGGCACGTGGGTGATCGGGCACGATGAGCGCGTCGAGCTCGCCCATCAGCGCCACAGTCGGCCCTGATTGTCGCCCTTTGAGCCGGGCCTTTACGCCGGTCAGTGCCAATTCCCGCTCGTACTGCAATCCGAGATTGGCAAAACTTTCGCAGACGCGGCGAGCCGTTTGCTCCTCCTTAAAGCCTAATTCGGGCTGGTCCATGATGGCTTCTCCCAACCCGATGATCCACTCGCTTTGCCGATCAATGGCCGAGCACACAGCAGCCTTTAATTCTTCTTTGCTCCGCATAAATCTCCGTCTTTTTAGGTCGGCCAGTATAGCCGACATCACTGGGGTTGTCAAGCAATCCCCTAACTTGCGCAGGTATAGCGCTCCCCTTAATTTTTTGAGGCCGCAATCTTTCGTCCGGCCTCAAACCTGCCCAGAGTCATTGCATTGTACAAAATCCTTATTATCGACCGCAATCCCGTATTTGGCGCAACCCTCGCCGGACTGCTTGAACGGGCCGGTTATCAGGTCGAAGTCGCCAATCAACTAGCCGACGGACTCGATCATTACCGCCTCAACGCCCCAGACTTAGTCCTCCTCGGCGTCGAGGTTGACGATCCCGCCCCTTTTGTCTCGGCGAGTCGCTTGCTCGACAACACCAAGCTCATCGCCTTCCTGCCGCGCCAAAGGCGCTCATCCGATGACTTGCAGGAGGTGCTGCAAGCTCTCAAGGGATGTCCCATTTTTTACAAGCCCTTTCGCACCGAGGATGTCCTTGCCGCCATCGCCGCAGAATTAGTGCCGCACGAGACCTGAGCCTCAGCCGTGTGGCAACACCCCAATGTCTTCGCCGCGCTGATAGTTAAGCGCATCGACGATCATCCGCACGATGTCGTAACTAGGGCTAAATCCTAGGTATTCCTCGGCCTTGCGCAGGTTGAATTCGTAAAAGGTAGGGATGGCCTTTACAGCTGCTTCGACGTGAGGCATGTCACGCAATTCAGCGAGCCGATAACTGACCTCGTCCCAAGTAAAAGGGCGCGGGCCAGCTAGCTGGAAGGTCTCGCCCAACGCCCTTTCCTTACCCAAGGCGCAGAGACACCCATGCACGATGTCGCGCACATCGGCGATGTGTTTTTTGAAAGGGCGATCGCGCTGGTCTTTTAACAGCACCGCACACTCCTCACCCTGCCACAGGGCGGCCAGCTCTGGATGCACCTCCTTCATTTTGCTCAGGTAGAACTGCGGGAACTCTAAAATTTCGTCGGCCGCCCAGACCATGGCGAAACGCAAAATAGTCGTCGGCACTTGGTAGCTCTGCCAATAGCCGTTGCACAATTCCTCGCCCAGCGACTTAGTCAAGGCATACGCTCCCTTGGGCACGCGCGGCGTCTGTTCATCAATGGGCACGCTCATGCCACCGGGGACGTATTTGTCGTAGAGCGCGTCCGAACTGGCGAACAGGAATTGGCCTATCCCCTTCACCTGGCGCACGGCCTCCAGCATGTTGAAGGTACCGCGCACGTTGATCTCAAAAAATTCCTCGTCGGTAAAGGGACCACCGCCCTGAAAGGCCGCCCCCAAGTGATAGACGACCTCAATCCCCTCGACCGCTTGCTCGACTGCGACCGGCTCAGTCAAACTTCCCTCGACGAGCTCGACCTGCATCTGCTTGAGGTTTTCCACCCGCGGATCTCGAGGCCAGACCAACCCGCGCAGTTGGTGGCCGCGCTCGACGAGCTGTTTGGCCAAGTTGGCACCAATGCGACCAGTAATGCCAGTAATCAATATCCGCACGCAAACCTCCCGATTGAATTACCAACAACAAACCACACCGCACCAATACTGGCAACCCCACCGTGGCGAGAAAGAAGGCTGGAAAAGATGACGGCCTGTTTTATATTTAAAGAGATAACATTCCCTAGGCTGGTCCTTGGCTTGACGCCTCACAACGAAGATGTCACCTGCTCAACTTCGCATTTTAGTTCCTCTCGAAAATCCGCACCAAGAGCACAATCTCGTCGACTTGGCCGCGACCCTCGCCCCCTCGCCTTGGGGTGAGTTGCACCTGACCCACATCCTGACGCCCGACGCCGAGCCTCTGCCCGGCATAAAACAGGCACTCCAAGCTTCGGCCGACCGAGCCATGGCCCAGGATATCGGTGCGATCGCGCATTTGGAAAAAGACGAGGACGTGACGAGCGGAATCCAGCGGGCCGTCCGCCGCTGGAGCTGCAACATGATGCTCATGGCCTGGAAAGCCAGTGTCGAGCGCGACGCAATTCTATCCGCGCCCAACCGCGCCCTGACCAAGGACGTCGATGTCGATACCTTGATTTTTAAAGAAAAGAAGAGCGGGCCGGTGCGCCGGATTCTCGTGCCCTTCGGTGGCGGCAATCACGCGCTGGTAGGCGTGCAGATCGCCTACGATCTGGCCCAAACTTGGGGAGCCGAACTGGAAATTCTCCGCATCGTCCGCGACTCCCGCGACCCCTCCGACCCCATCCTCCAGCGCTACTGTGCGCAACTAGCCGCCGACACGCGCTTGCAACTAGAGTTGCTGAAAATCGATGTGCCATTGACGGTGATCCCGGCCATCGATGTGGTTCCAGCCATCGTAGCAAGGGCGCAAGACCACGATTTGATCGTGCTCGGTGCTTCAAACGACTGGCGCCAAGAGGAACACCTCGCTGGCTCCATCCCGGACGAGATCGCCTATCAGGTGCCTTGTTCAGTGCTAATGGTCCGCTCGGCCGCAGCTAACGACTTGCAGCTAAGTCGCATTTTCTGGGAACACACCATCCGCTTGAACCTCGCCCCCAAAGACAAGTGGGATGCCATTGCCCAGATGGTCGATGCGTTAATAGAAGAAAAGCAAATCCCCACCAGCGAACGCCAGACCGTACTCGAGGCCGCGCTCGACCGCGAGCGCAAAGGCTCGACCTCGCTAGGGCACAGCACCGCCATTCCCCATGCGCCTATTCCCGATCTGGACGGAATCATCGGCTGTTTGGGAATTTGCCGACAGGGCATCGACTTTGAAGGTCCGACCTCGGATCCGGTGCACTTCATTTTCCTGCTGTTGACCCCGGAACAAAACTACCGCAGCTATATCCCGATCCTCGCCCAGATCGCGACCTTGATGCATGCCGACACCACCCACCACGACATGCTCGCCTCGCAGACGCCCGCAGAAATAACCGCCGTGCTCAAGCGCCTGCCGCAACCGAGCCGCTAAATCCTCTCGATCTGGCTGCTGGCAAAATAATCGCAATACGGCATGAGTGCGCACTCGTCGCACAGGGGCTTGCGCGCCTTGCACACGTAGCGACCGTGCAAAACCACGCGCTGTCCAAAAGCCGTCCACTCCTCGGGCGGCAGTAGCTTTACCAAAGCCATCTCGACCTTGACCGGATCCGTTTCTGCGGTTAGCCCCAAGCGCCGGCTCACCCGCCCCACGTGCGTATCTACCACGATGCCGGGCACGCCATACACATTGCCGAGGATGACATTGGCACTCTTGCGACCAATGCCGGGCAAGCGGAGCAAGGCGTCCATGTGCCCGGGGACTTGGCCGTTGTGCTCGTCAATAAGCATCGCCATGGTCGCGCGGATATTTTTGGCCTTTTGCCGATAGAAGCCGGTTGGGCGGATATCTTCCTCTAGCTCCTCGGCTTCTACCGCCACATAGTCAGCAGCGCACTGATATTTTTTGAATAGCACTGCGGTGACTTCGTTGACCTTGACATCCGTACTCTGCGCCGCGAGCACAGTGGCCACCATCAGTTCCAAGGGATTGTCGTAGTTGAGGTCTACTCTCGGTTCGGGAATGGTTTTCTTTAGTTCCCTACAGACGATCTGTGCCCGCTCGACTTCGCGTTTCCCCACCTCGGATTCCCCTTCTTCAGCGTCGAGACGGCTCGGATAGCTCAACGCCGGTACCAGCCCCTCGCACGCGCCGGCCCCACAGGTGGACGCGACCCTTCCAGCGAAAAATCCCCAAGCAGCCAACGGTACCTACCAAGACTACGTGCAGGGGTTGCAACAAGGCCCAAAAGGGAAAATAGCGGCGCAATTCGCGGCGACCCGATAGCGCTATTCCGCCGTTAAATACGCCCCACTCACTCCACGCCTTCGCCCCTACCGCGCCCAAGGCCCACAGGGGATCCAGCAAGCCGGCCAAGCACAGCAAGGGAGCCATGAGCATCGCCCAACTCAAAACGTAGGTGAGCAGCATATAGCCAAAAAAGAGCGGATCTAGGCGAGCGAGGACCGGAGCATTGGAGGCCCAGCGGCTGCGCTGGCCGAATAACCCACCCCAAGACCCAGCCACCGGATGCCGCGCAAAAGTCGCTGGCTGATTGGCAAAGACAATGGACCACCGGCCCGAGCGGCGCATGGCCTGCATGAGTAATACATCGTCTCCAGAAGCCCGGTGCATGATCTTTTCATAGCCGCCAACAGCGAAAAACGCCTCCCGCAAAAAGGCCAAATTCTGCCCGGAGGCCGCCATGGGATGCCCCCAACCGGTGCTGCCCCAGATGCAAGCCATCAAACAGGTGAAGTCAACGGCTTCGTACCCCTGACGCCAACCCTTGATCTCGGATGGCGAACCAATCTGCGAAAAGCCAATGACCATGCCCACCCCGTCGGCAAAGTGCGACAACATGCCACGTATCCATCCTGAACCAACCTGACAGTCGGCATCCGTAGTGAGAATCACCTCCCCCCGCGCTTCTGCGATTCCCAAGCTGAGCGCGGCCTTCTTAGAACCCGACCCTTCGGTGCGCAGCAATCGCACGGACGCCGTCTCCCCGTTGAACTCGCGCACGATGTGGCCAGTGCCATCGGTGGAGCCGTCGTCAACAATGATGATTTCGTAGCTATCTTGGGGATAATCCTGCGCCAGCAGGGCGCGCAGACAGGATGCGATGTGCGCGGCTTCGTCGCGGGCGGCGACGACGACCGAGACTAACTGGACGCGCTCGGAATTGGCATGGCCGCGACGGCGGCGCATTCCGGTGACGAACCAACAAGCCCCGAGTAAATAGGCCAGCGCACAAAACGCCAAGAGGTATTCGGGCGCGGACAGCCCGGGCATTAGCCCTTGATTTCCTTGATCAGCGAGAACATGCCGCGATAGCCTTCGGAACAGTTGCGGCACATATCGAAGCTATTGCGGTCGGCGAGGACCTGACGGCGAAAGTCCATATAGGCCCGGCTGCGCCAGATCTCGTCAAAAGAACGGCCGTTGAAGGCCTGCCCCATGCCAAAGTCGACGTCCTTGTCGAAGCAACAGGGCGCGACCGCTCCGTTCCAATTGACCATCGAGCTGTACCACAGCACCTTGCAACCCCGCGTGGGTTGGCCCTTGACCACCAATTCGTCCTCCGCACGCTCGTAGCGGCTGTACTGTTCGTCCTCGGGCAAGAACTCCTCGGCGTCCGCATCCGTGTAAATTTGGGCGGTCTTGACCAAAAACTTGTCAACGCCCAAGTCCTTAGCCAGCGCTTCGGCCGTGGCCAGATCGCGCTCGTTGTGCTTCATAACGATGAATTGCAAGTTGATCAGCGGCGTCTGCGATCCCAGCGCCTCTTTGGCTGCGACGAGCAGGCGGACCCCAGAAAAGACGCGCTCGATCTGACCGCCGACTCGATATTTTTCGTACGTGGCTTGGTCAACCCCGTCCAGCGAGACGATCATCTCATCCAGACCGGATTCGACGATGGCCTGCGCCTGCTCAGGATTGCGGACGAAATGGCCGTTGGTGCTGGTGAAGGTGAAAATGCCGCGGTCGCTGGCGTAGCGCACCATCTGGTTGAAGCACTTGTTGATATACGGCTCGCCTTGGTTCCACAGCATCATCATAAAGACCTCATCGCCGAGTTCGTCAACCAGCTTTTTGAAGTCCTCCAAACCCATAGTACCCCGGGGGCGGCGCATCTCGCCGTTGCCCGAAGGGCACAAGGGGCACTTGAGGTTGCAGAAGTTGGTCGGCTCGACCATGAGCATAAAAGGACGCCCCCACACGATGGGTCGGCGGGTCATCCACGACAGCCCCATGGACGCCAAAACAGCGAGAAAATTGCCCAGCCGCTTCCAAGAAAATGCGCGGGCGTAGCGCCGAACGTAGCGCGGCAGTGCTTTAGGCGTGATTAGGTAGGCCAAATCAGCTCCTTTATCAGGTTTTCCAGCGAAACCATCCCCAACGACCGACGACCGTAAAAATTAGCACGTAGGGAATATACAAAACTTCCGCTAGTGGCAAATAGCGCAGGAGCGCGCGCTCTTCGGGCACGACCATCTGCTTGAGCAGCAAAAAGTCAACGGCCCAGCGCATAAACCACACACCTGCGACCCAGCTATTCCAGCTTTGGGTCCAGAGCATCTGCACCAGCCCCCAGGCGAGAAAGCCGTGGAACAAATAGATACCTACGGCTAAATAAAATGCTCGGCCCTTGTAGTGGCCTCCTTTGGCCGCGTGCCGGAGCTTTTGTTGAATCACGTCCGCGAGTTTAGCTGGCGGTGGTTGCGAGAGGACGACAGTCTGGCGGTTGAACACCATAGTCCACTTGCTCTGGGCACCCAACAGACGCATAAAGTACACATCGTCGCCCCCGATTAAATGCCCAATTTGCGCAAAACCGTCCAGCTCGTCGTACACTTGGCGGCGGTAGCCCAAATTGCGACCTGTACACGACAGCGGGTGCCCCATGCCAAAGCTGCCCGCTCCCAGCGCCCCAACTCCGATATTGTCCACGGCCAAAACCTTGGCCAGCACGCCGGAGACCGGATCGGGCCGCGCGTACCCAGCGACTAAGCCAACCTCCGGCGCAAAATGCGCCACCATCGAGCTAACCCAATCTGCGGGTGGGCGGCAATCCGCATCGGTAAAGAGCAATATCTCCCCACTGCTCGCTGCAATCCCCTCGGCTAGCGCGCTTTTCTTCGGGCACTTAAACTGCCCGCCTGGCGCGGCCTGCACGCCCTTGAGTACCGGCCAAGTCTCCGCCTTTGCGGCAATGATGTCCCAAGTTCGGTCGCGCGAGCGGTCATCCACGACGATCACTTCAAACTCCCCCTGATAGTCCTGCCGGGCGAGTGCGTCCAAGCAGTATGGCAAAGTCTCCTCCTCGTCGCGCGCAGCGACGATGGTGCTGACCGAGGGCTGCTTACTAACTGAAGCCGGGCTAGGCCGCCCGTTCAAGCCGCGCCACAACCAGAGAACGCTGCCCACGTAGATCGCGCCACTTAGGAGCAGGCCCGCCTTTTGCAGATTCATAAGCTCCATAAAGGCGGCCTCAGAAGTAGTTAAAGCGCAGGTCAATGCGCAGGTGCTGCTGGCGTCCATCTCCGTAGCCAGAGCGCCACGCCAGCGGCACGGCCGGGCCCCAAGCCGGGGGCAGCGGCACGCCTTGGCCCCACTCCCGTGCGTATTCGGCCTCTAGCTGGAGATCGGGCAAGATCCGCCAGTGCAAGCCAGCACCCAATTCGGTCCGTTGCATGCGATGCCCGTCGAGAAATTGCTTGGTCTCGCGCTCGTCCCCCGGCCGCCAGCCATAGTGCATATCGCCACCGACATTGCGAATGGTACCGTCAGCCTCTAACTCGTTCTCGCCGTGGCGACTGCGCGTGACATGTACCGCAAACTCTAGGTCTCGGGTTGCCCTCTTGGTCAGGCCCAATTGCCATTGGTCGCTGTTGGGCGCAAGAGCGTGGCCCAGCGGCGAGTCGAAGTGGCGAAAGGTGTTAATGGGAAATCGATGCGAGTAAAGCCAAGGTTCGATGCGCACGTATTCGGCCAGCAATTCGGAATCGGCCAACCCCAGTGGATCGACCCATAGCATCCCGGCCTGCAGAGAAAACTTGTTGGCAAAATCGTCGGAAAAGACGCGAGCCTTCTTCAGGTCATCGACTACGTATGCCAGATAATAGCGCCGACCGCGCCCCGGATGGATGTCCAAGTCTATGCCCATCAGGAGGTTATCCTTGTCGCCTAAGTGGCTCTGGGCAGCCCAGTAGAACATCAGCGGATTGACGTAGCTAGGCTCTAGCCCCCGATCGCCGTACACTACCACCTCCTGAAAGCCCAAGTCGAGCCAAGGGGTCAGCGCGACCTCCAAGCGGTGAGCCGCCAAGTACTTTTGGCGCTCCAACAAACGCACGTTCGTCGCGCCGTTGACTGCATACGTAGCCGCTGAATCAGCCGTCCCCACGCAAAGGGGCGAATCGGACCGGTTGGGACAAGGGCGGAGTTCGGCGGAGATGCTGACCAGCTTAAAGGCCCCAAGCTGCGACTGCAAGCGGATCATGTTAAACGACGGCGCATTGTTGCTCAGTCCCAAATTTTGTCCCGGGGCCGGCCCCCACAAGGCCTCATCTTTGCCCAACTGCACATCTACCGGCCCCACCGCGAACTTGACGTATGCCGTGCCCTCGTGAAAATCGGCTGCCCCGCCCTTTAGCTGCGGCAGGTCAATTCGCCGCTCGTACAGGTCGTGGCGATACTCGTAATCGCGCGAGCCTTGCTCCCGCACCTGTTCAAAAGCCATGCGGAAACCCACGCTGCGGCCTATATGCCCCCGGACGATACCCCCACCTCGATGGCGGTACACCACTTCGGCCTCCGACCGCCCGCGGCCGCTAAAGCGATCTGTTTGCTGGCGGGCGAGAAAGTCGGCGAAAACGGCCCCTCCGCGGGCGCGATATTGAAACATGGCTCGCTCACTCGTAAACTCGCCGCGCAACAAGTCCAGTTCGCCCAGTTCAATCGGCGACAGCTCGGGGCGATAGTTTTTATCAACTACATCAAGTAATTCTATTATTTTATTGCGGCTGTATGGTTTAATACCGTCTGCGAAGCCGTTGGCCCGTCCTTGGGCTTCAAGCCGCTCGACAAAGCGATAAACCCAGTGTTCCAAAGGTACGTAAACCGACGAGTCCGCTCCGGCGGTGACGGTGCCTAACAGGATCAGCAAGCCCAATAGAACCTGTGTTGACAGCATTCCCAAAGGCTTGTTGATTAATCGTTTACGTCTTTTTTCACTCATCGCTTGAAAGCCGGAAATTCCATGCCTACTATCGCCGATGTCCACGCCCGCGAAATCCTCGACTCGCGCGGCAATCCCACCGTCGAAGTCGATGTACGCCTCGCAGACGGCCATCTCGGGCGGGCAGCAGTGCCTTCGGGGGCTTCCACCGGCGAACACGAAGCCGTAGAGTTGCGCGACGACGATCCGGCCCGCTATCTCGGCAAGGGCACCCGCAAGGCCGTGAACAATGTGCGCCGAGAAATCGCGCCACTGCTCAAGGGCCTAGAAGCGACCGAGCAAAATCAAATCGACCAAGCGATGATCGACCTCGACGGCACCCCCAACAAAGCCCGCTTGGGTGCCAATGCCATACTCGGCGCATCGCTGGCCTGCGCCAAGGCCGCCGCCCAATTTTGCGGCCTCCCCCTCTATCGCTATCTCGGCGGCCCCGCGGCCCACACGCTGCCGGTGCCCATGATGAATATCCTCAACGGCGGCGCGCACTCCGACAATAACGTCGATCTGCAAGAATTCATGGTCATGCCCGTCGGAGCGCCCTCTTTTGGTCAAGCTCTGCGAATGGGAGCCGAAGTATTTCACCACCTAAAAGCCGTGCTAAAAGAGCAAAAACGCCACACAGCCGTCGGCGACGAGGGCGGCTTTGCCCCGGATCTCGACTCCAACGACGAGGCCCTCGACATCATTGTCGAAGCCATCCAACGCAGCGGTTATCAGCCGGGCGAGGACGTGCTGCTGGCCCTTGACGCGGCCGCCAGCGAGCTGTTTGCCGATGGCAAATACACCTTGCACTGGTCCTCGGGCCAAGAGCACAGCGCCGAAGACATGGTCGCTTTCTACGCCGAACTGGCCGACCGCTATCCCATCGTCTCCATTGAAGACGGCATCGACGAAAACGATTGGGACGGCTGGGCGCGGCTGACCGCCGCCTTGGGCGATAGCGTCCAGCTGGTGGGCGACGACCTTTTCGCGACCAATACCGCGCGGCTCAACCGCGGTATCCAACAGGGCATCGCCAACTCCATCCTCGTCAAGGTCAACCAAATCGGCACCCTGAGCGAGACGCTCGCTGCCATTGAACTGGCCAAGCGAGCGGGCTACACAGCCGTCATTTCGCACCGCTCGGGCGAAACTGAAGACACGACCATCGCCGACATTGCCGTGGCGACCAACGCTGGCCAAATCAAGACCGGATCGGCCTCGCGCACCGACCGCGTGGCCAAGTACAACCAACTTCTGCGCATTGAGGAAAGCCTCGGACAACAAGCACTCTACCCGCAACAAGCCGCCTTTTACAACCTACGCCGCGGATAGTCTGCTCCCTGCCCACACCGCGACGACGTGCAGCAGCCGCTGTCCCAAGAGCACGGCCGCCAAAAGGGCCGCTCCTTGTCCGGCGGGTAGAACGGCCGCCAAGCTCAGGGCAATGACCAGCCCCAAGTCGTCTAGCTCCAAAAGCTGCCTCGGCCCTACGCCGGTGCGCTGCCGCACAGAGCGGTCGAGCAGCTTCCCCATCCCATACCACACCCCTAATCGCATCCCCGGCACCACAGCAACCAAGGCCAAGAAGACCCAAGCCCCAAACACAAATTCAAAGCCTCCCGCGACGAGCGCCGCCCCAAGGGCCCATCCCGCGACCCCAGGCAACACCGTTCGCACCATGTCTTGGCCTTGCTCCAAGGCGTGCAAGATATCTAAGCGGCGCATCGTCGCATTAACCAACCAAATTCCGGCCACAGCCCCGACCCACAGGGGTTCCAAGCCCAAGACACCGGCCATGCCGCTGCCTAGCAGAAGCCCGACGGCTATCATATAGTATAAGTATCCCCTACTAATGCCGCGGGTCGCTAAGTCGACAATCAAGCCGACCAAAGCGCCCAATACTAGACACGACCCGCATTCTGCCCATGTCCCTTCGACAACGACGACCGAAGGAAAGCCCAGCGGCAAGCGCATCTCAAAGCCCCCCGGACGCAACTGCATAAGCCCCACACCGGCCAATAACAAGCCAGCCAGTGCACTAGCCGAGGGTAACCAACCGATACTCTTTTTCTTTTTACTACTCACCCTACGGCTATGGCGCATCCAGCAAGCGGCACACAAGCCACAGACTCCCCATAATGCGGCTGACTCCACATCTCCCTGAGAAAAATCATAGCTTAACGTCCACAAACCCAAGCCCAACAAGACCAAATAGCCGATTTCCATCAGTAGCAGGGGTCGGCTAATATTCCCAAGCAGGCGCAACTCAACGCTACATCCGACCACCAACCCGAAAATCCCCACCAAAAACGAGGTGGCCAGATCGGCTGCTGCGCCGAGAATGGGCCGCATGTTCAACGGTGCGAGCAAGCCAAAAACTAGCCCGGCCAACGCGTACTGTACGCGGGAAGCTAAAAGATCAGCCAAAAGAGGAGAATGAGCAGCCCGTGACCGACAGAGGCGCACCCCTGCGTAAATCAACCCCACAGCGGCCAGCCCCATGCCAAAACTTAGTAGTACTTCGGCGCTAGCCATCGCTTACTTCGCCCGTGTATAAATCGGGATTGCCCAACTCGGCGAAGCCCTCGTCGAGCCCTTGGCAAAACTTTTCCACAGCCGATTCGCCTAGCTTGATGACCTTCTCGTAGGCTTGGTCTGAGGGCAACAGCGGTCGAGCCAAGGCCGCACCATCCTTAAAGCGCGCCCAGTGCTGGAGCCAATCCCCGAGGACCTTGCGCCCTAAGTGGGCAAATGCCAATGTACACAGGGGATTAGGGCGACGTCCGCCCACGCGGATGTGCCCTCCCCACCAGAGGATTTTGGGAATTCGCTGCAGCCACCGGGCGGTGGCCTCCTCCCCTCGGTCCAGCAGACGCTCGTCGGCATCTCCGCCATAGAAGGCCTCCCCCACTTCCCCTAGCAAGCTGCGGCCATCAGCGCGGCGGGGAAAGTGCAAGCGCGCGTTCCACAGCCCTTCCACCCCCTCGCCGGCCAGCAAGCGGCAATCAATTCCCCATTCCAAGCGCAGGTGCCACAAGTCGGGAGCAGCCGGCCGAGTGCCCTCGCTGAGCAAGGCGGCCACGCAGTCCTCAACCCAAGGATGCACGGCCATATCTGTATAAACGTGAAGTCCCCAACCCGCGGCAAACGCCCGCTCGCTAGCGCTGGCAGCCTCTTGAGTCAGGGCGCGCAAAAAGTCGCCGCACTGCTCCAGATGCGCGCGATGCGACAAGGCCGCCGGGCCG
Source organism: Candidatus Latescibacterota bacterium (assembly GCA_965116455.1). Classification (GTDB taxonomy): domain Bacteria; phylum Latescibacterota; class UBA2968; order UBA8231; family UBA8231. Next base: position 1,506,430 of record OZ220690.1, read on the forward strand.
CCGGGGAAAAAACCAATGTCCGGGCCTACGGAACCAGCGGCAAAGGCCGCCGGCATCTCGTCTTCGCCCGCGCAGTCGCCAAAAACTAGGGGAAAGACGCGCTCGGCCAGCCACAAGTGGAAGAAGCTGCCCGCCAAACGCTAGAACGGCAGGTCGTCGTCGTCGCCACCCGGCGGCGGGGGCGCGGCGGGTTGGGTATCAGCGCGATCACCACTATAGCCCGAACCACCGCCAGCGCGCCCACCGCCAAAATCCGAACCATCGCCAGCACGACTGCCGCCTTCGTCACCATAGCCCGAACCACCGCCCTCGCCACGTGAGTCAAGCATCTGCATGTCGAAGACTACGACCTCGGTCATATAGCGTTTCTGGCCGCTCTGGTCGTCCCAAGAACGGGTCTGCAATTTGCCCTCGACATAGATCTTAGCACCCTTTTTGAGATACTGCTGGGCGACCTCAGCCTGCCTACGCCAGAGCACGAGCCGATGCCACTCGGTTCGCTCTTGGCGCTGGCCGTCCTTGTCGTTCCAAGACTCGTTGGTCGCCAAGCTAAAATTGGCTACGGGCACTCCGTCCGGCGTGTATTTCACTTCGGGATCGCTGCCCAAGTTGCCGATCAAGATTACTTTGTTTACCCCACGGGCCATATATTCGCTCCTTTTTGCGGGCGCGCCGCAAGCGCGAGCGCACCCATTAATGTTCGCAATTTCGCTTATCTTAGGCGCAAGCCTTAGCCCAGTCAAGGCCAGCCCCCAACCCAGCGGTGGGCTTGACTTTCTCTAGCAGCTTCCCTATCCTTCATATCTCAACTATTACTAAGTGTTTACGGTGAGCCGACTCCCCCCCTTTGTCGGCGTTGTAAGCTTAGTAATTGGGGTCAATTACCCCAATTTGTTGTGTCGCATCGCCGCCTCTAGGCGGCAGCCTTTTCCCCTCCCTGTATGTCCTCGCCTTGCTCCTACTGCGCTGCATTTTGCGGCTGCGCTTAGAAAGAAGGTTCGCCAACCATGGCTGGATCCCCCGTCGTCGTTCTCGATGTTGGTGCATCAAAAGTTCTATGCCTAGTCGGCGAGGTGCAGAACAATTCCCAAGTCAAAATCTTGGGCCTAGGACAAAGCCCCTGCACCGGTCTGCGCCGCAGCGCCGTCATCGACATGCCCCAAGTGGCAGAGTCAATCCACACAGCCATAGCTGAAGCTGAACGCTCAACCGGTCTCAAAATTGCCGGGGCCTATCTCGGCATGGCCGGCGAAGGCATCAGCGCCCGGACGAATACCAGCGCGGTGGGCATCTCCGGCTCCAACCCCATTTCCGAAGAGGACCGGGACCGCGCCTTACTCGCCGTCGCACAGGAGCAGGTCGCCGAGGACCAGACGGTTTTACACCGCTTCGTCCAGAGCTATGCCGTCGATGATGAGCTAGTGCAAAACCCGCTCTGGCTGCACGGCAATCGCCTAGCGATCGAAGTGCTAACCGTTTCCGTGGCCGAGCATCTATGCACAGCTTTTCGCCACGCCGCCTCTAAAGCCGGCGTTGAGATTGCCGGCGTCGTCCTCGAAAGTATGGGCGCTGCCCATGCCACCTTGTCCCAAGATGAACGCGACATGGGCGTGGCCCTGCTCGACCTTGGTGCTGGCACCTGCGATATAGCTGTGTTCCTAGGTCCGCTGCGGCACGTGGAGGAAATTCCGCTGGGCGGCGACGATATAACGCGCGATCTCTCAGTTGTTTTGAGCATCCCATTCCGCGAAGCTGAGCAGCTCAAATGCCGCTTCGGCAGCGTTAGCTGCCCCGGTGAAGAAGGAGACCAGATCGTCACCTACCACACGACCGCTGGTCGTGCCTGCTCCTTAACCCGGCAGCAAATCAGCGAGATCATTGAAGCCCGGCAGCGCGAGATTTTTGAATACGTGCGCCAAGCTCTCGTCAATTCCTCCTATAACGACCGCTTGTCCGCTGGCATCGTGCTCACCGGCGGCGGGGCCGCGCTCGAGCAGATCGCGCCGCTCGCCGAAGAGGTGCTCGGCCACCGCGTCCGCCTAGGCGTCCCTCAAGACGTGATCGCCCCAGCCACGGTCAGCGACCCCAGCTATGCTACCGCGATCGGGCTGTTGCGCTTTGTCGCCAATGAACACAGCACAACAGCCGAGGCGCACGACGCTGACCGGCCCCGCAATGGCGTAGCCCACGCGCTGGGCAAACTATTCAATTTCTTTTAATGCGCAGTGAATATTGGAGCGGTTCTTGACACCGTAGCTAGCCCCGTCTAGTTTCTACTGCACAGCATGGCCGCCATAGCTCAGCTGGTAGAGCAACTCACTCGTAATGAGTAGGTCCCCGGTTCGAGTCCGGGTGGCGGCTCCACAACACAACGCGGGCTTGTGCGCTAGTCGCCAGCCCGCGTTTAAATTGGTCCCCTTCCCACTCAGCCTGTGTCTGTTACAGATCTCCCCACGCTAAACGCCTGCCTCAACATCTTGTGTGTATTCCTGCTCGTGCACGGCTACCTGCAGATCCGTCGAGGAGCGCGTCAAGCCCACCAAAAGTCCATGCTAGCCGCCCTCGCCTGCTCTGTGCTCTTCCTATGTTCGTATTTGGTTTACCACGTTCAGGTAGGTTCAGTGCCCTATCCCCACCACGACTGGACCCGTCCCCTGTACTTCGCCGTGCTCCTACCTCACATCGTCCTCGCCGCGCTGATGGCCCCTTTCGTGGCCCTCGTCGTCTGGCGCGCTTACAACCAAGATTTCGTCCGCCACCGCCGGTTGGCCCGTTGGGTCTGGCCAGTGTGGATCTTTGTCTCGGTTAGCGGCATAGTCGTCTATCTAATGCTCTACCGGCTCTGAAATCAGGGGCCGCGATTGCGGGCCACCATCCAAGCGGCCCCAACGGTCGTCAGCACCGTCCAGCCACCAGTGATTAGCAGAGCGCGCACAAACGCCGCATCGGCTATCAGTTGGGCCGGAGCCAAATAGAACGCCTTGCGCAAAACGACTAGCGCATAGGTCACGGGATTGCACTGCATCACCCACTCGAGCCAAGGCGCAGCCCCCTCAATGGGAAAGAGCGCGCCGGAAAGAAACCACAAGGGGATGAGCACGACGCTCATCACCGAGTGGTAGCCAGCCACTGAATCCAACTTCCACGCAACCACGAAGCCCAAACCCGTAAAACCCATGCCGATCAGCGCGCAGAGAGCCAAGAGCGCCAATATCATCTCCACTGCCAAGCTAATGCCGACCACCGGCGCCAGCAGCAAAAACACAAGCACCTGCAACAGGGCGATGAGCGTGCCGCCGACCAGCTTGCCCAGCGCTATACTCAGGCGCGGCACCGGAGCTATCAGCACGCCTTGCAAAAAACCGACGCTGCGGTCTTCAATGAGGGTGATAGTGGAAAAAATCGCTGCGAAGAGCAGGAGCATCAACACGACGCCCGGATAGAAGAATTCTCCGTAGCTCAGCTCGCTGCCCCTATTGACGAAGCTGTCGGCAAAACCCGAGCCCATGAAAAGCCACAGCATCAGCGGCTGCACCAAGCTTCCCAAAAGCCGAGAAGGCTGGCGAAAAAAGCGCAGCACTTCGCGCTGGGCCAAAATCCAAACACCGTTCAAGCAGCGTTCCCCTCTTCGAGGTGTTGGCCGGTATAGCGCACGAACACATCGTCGAGCGAGGGAGGAGCCAGCGACAGCGAGCGGATCTGAGGGCCGAAGCGTTGGAATACCTCGTCGAGGCTGATGTCGCTTTTGAGCGGGACGCGCAGGTCCTGATCGACGACTATACCTTTTAGTCCTATGGCATGGCGCAGTGCAGCTTGCAACGCGACCGCATCGTCGCTGCGCAGCGTGAGGATTTCGCGCCCCAATTGGTGCTGCAAGACCCTTGGGGGGCCGCAGACGAGCAGTTCCCCTTGGTGCAAAATGGCAACTCGGTCCGCGCGCTCGGCCTCGTCTAAGAAGTGGGTCGAGACCACGACGGTGAGCTGCTCGTCTGCTTTGAGTTCCTCCACCTGGTTCCAGAAATCTTGGCGCGCCACTGGATCCAACCCGGCCGTCGGCTCGTCGAGCAAGAGAATCGCCGGCGTTGGCAGCAGCACTTTGGCCAATTCGACGCGCCGCCGCATCCCCCCAGACAGCTTCTCCACCCGCTCGTCGCGCCGTTCCCACAAGCCGACAGCCTCCAGTAACTGTTGGCTGCGCTGGCGCACGGCGCGGCGGCCCATGCCGTAGAGCAAGCCCGCCGTCCGCAAATTTTCGCCGACCGTCAATTTCCCATCGAGCGCGGGCTCTTGAAAGACGACCCCCAATTGGCGGCGCACTGCAGACGGATCTTGCTCCAAGAGCACACTGCCGACTCGCACCGCACCCGAGGTCGGCACCAATGCAGTGGTCAACACGCGCAGGAGGGTGGATTTACCGCTGCCATTAGGCCCTAACAAGGCCACTGTCTCCCCAGAGTGGATGTCGAGATCGATCTCGTGGAGCGCACGGTGGCCCGTTTTCTTGCGGGTACCCGCATAGACGTGGGAAAGCTGCGAAATGCTGATGAGTACTTGGGAGTCCAACGGAAATCTCCTGCAGCCGCAAGGCCGGTCGCGTTGAGGCAATAAGACAAAAAGTTGAGAAATTAACCGATTCCTAGCCAGCGTCAATAAAGCGATACAGATTGACACTACTTGCCTTTTCTCATAAATTTGCGGTCTCAGCCTTGGTTGTAAAACAATTCCCGATTCATAACTTTTGCACTATTAAGTTCGCAGTCCGCGTCCTGTGGATGGCTGCGAAGCCGGCACACCCGAATCACTTCTTCCTAGGTAAGGCCGACAGTATGTCAACTAAAGCCAAGTCTGCACGCTGGTACTGCGCGCTCTTACTCGTCGCGGCCATCGCCCTAGTGGGGGCAGCGTTGCCGCTTGGAGCGCTGTGGTATTTGAACCAACCGACCTACGAATACCCGGCACGGCAAATTCACATCCCCCAGGGTGCGAGCGCCCGCTGGATCGGCCAGTTGCTAGAGCGAGAAAACCTAATCCACAACGCACGCGTCTTTGCTTGGACTGTTCGGCTCAAGGGCCTCGGTCATCAGCTCAAGGCCGGCACCTATCAGCTCGACGGCACTGGCACGACAGCCGCCATTGCCCAATCCCTGCTCAAGGCCCCCATCCAAACCCAGCCAGCGACGATCCCCGAGGGCCTCAATCGCCACCAGATCGCGGCCCAACTCCAAGCTGTGGGTGTAGCCGACTCGGCTCGCTTCATCGCCGCCACCGAAGACCCGCGCCTCATCCGCCAGCTCGGCGTAGCCGCGCCCAGCCTCGAAGGCTACCTCTTCCCCGAGACGTACTTCTTCGATCTAAACACCGATGAACGCGCCATCGCTTCTGTCATGGTCAACCAATTCCACCGCGTGTTCGCCGACTCCCTACACCAGCGGCTCGATGAACTCGGCCTTTCGCTGCACGAAGCTGTGACACTGGCCTCGATCGTCGAGCGCGAAGCTGTGGCCGTTGAGGAGCAGCCCATTATCTCCGGCGTCTTCCTGCGCCGCCTCAAGCTCAACCGCCGCCTCGAATCCTGCGCGACCATCAACTACGCGCTCGGCACCAACAAGAAGCGGCTGACCTATGCCGACTTGGAGGTGGATTCGCCCTTCAATACGTATCGCTACCACGGTCTGCCCCCCGGCCCCATCAGCAACCCCGGCCGCGCGGCCCTTCTCGCCGTACTTTACCCCGCGAAAACCGAGTATCTCTACTTCGTCGCCCGCGGCGACGGCACCCACATCTTCAGCCGCACCAACAGGGAACACGAGCGCGCCAAGCGCCAAGTCAAGCGATCCCAGCGCATGCAGACGAACTGAGGATGTCCATACTAGACGCCCTCAATCCAGCGCAACGCCGCGCTGCCGAGGCCGAAGGTGGCCCGCTGTTGATCCTCGCCGGGGCCGGCTCGGGCAAGACCCGCGTACTCACCCATCGCATCGCCTTCCTCATCAAAGAAGTCGGTGTACCCCCATGGCGCATCCTAGCCGCGACCTTTACCAACAAGGCTGCGGGCGAAATGCGCGAGCGCATCGAGCAGCTAGTCGGACCGGCGGCAGCCGAACTATGGATCGGCACCTTCCACTCGGTCTGTGCGCGCATCCTGCGCCGCCAAGCTGAGGGATTTGGTTTAGATCCCAATTTCTCCATCTACGACGAGGACGACCGCCGCGCCACCATCCGCCGCGTCCTCGACGCCCACCAGATCGACGAACGCGACCTCGCCCCGCGCGCGGTCGTTAGCCAAATCAGCCGCGCCAAGAACGCCATGCTCGACCCGTTGGAATTCGCGCACCAAGCGAACGAGCACCAACGGCAAATCGCCGAACTCTACGCCGACTACGAGCGCGAACTGCGCCGCAACCAAGCCCTTGATTTTGACGACCTGCTCATCGAGGTTGTGCATCAGTTCGACCGCCACCCGGACATTCTACAAACCTACCAAGAGCGCTTTGAACACCTGCTCGTCGATGAATACCAAGACACGAACCGGCCCCAATACTTGCTCTGCCGCCAGCTGGCGGCTCACCACCGCAACATCTGCGTGGTCGGGGATGACGACCAGTCGATCTACCAATTTCGCGGGGCCGACATCCGCAATATCCTCGACTTTGAACGCGACTACCCGGACGCCCACATAGTGCGACTGGAGCAAAACTACCGTTCCACTGGCCGCATCCTCGCCGCGGCCAACGCCGTCATTAGCCACAACCAAGGCCGCAAGGGCAAGGAGCTGTGGACGAACGGCCCCGAGGGCGACCCGGTCGCAGTCGTCGAATGCGACTCGGACCGCCGCGAGGCCCGCCACGTGGTCGATGCCATCCGCCGCTACGACCGCTTGGGCCGCTACGGTCTCGGAGACGCCGCGGTGCTCTACCGCACCAACGCCCAATCGCGCCCCTTTGAAGAAGAGTTGCAACGCGCCGGCCTGCCCTATGTAATCGTCGGGGGCATCCGCTTTTACGACCGCCGCGAAATCCGCGATGTGCTGTCCTATCTGCGCCTGTTGGTCAACCCAGCCGACGACATTGCCCTGCGCCGCATCGTCAATACGCCCCGTCGCGGCATTGGCGACACCTCCCTCGATCGCCTGCAAGCTTTTGCCCAAGCCCAAGGCTGGAGCCTCTCCACTGCACTTGAGCACCTCGACGATGTACCCAACCTCACTAGCCGCGCGCAAAAAAGCCTCGCTGCCTTCGCCGCCCTAATCAGCGAACTGATGGCCGCTACCGAGGCACTCTCCCTGCCCGAGTTGGGCTTTGCCGTCGTCGAAAAGAGTGGGTACCGCGCCATGCTCGCAGCGGAAAATACCCCTGAAGCCGAGGCGCGCTTGCAGAATCTCGACCAGTTATTAGCCGATATGACCGAGTTCGCCGACGCAAACCCAGACTCGACGTTAGCCACCTATCTCGAAGAAAAGTCGCTGCTGACCTCGGCGGACGAAAGCGACGGCGATGGCAACTCCATTACCTTGATGACCCTGCACAGCGCCAAGGGCTTAGAGTTCCCCTTGGTCTTTGTCTGCGGCCTCGAAGAAAATCTCTTCCCCACGGGCCGGGCCGTCGACGATCCCGATCCCCAAGCCATCGAAGAGGAGCGCCGGCTCTGCTACGTGGGCATGACCCGTGCGCAAGAGCAGCTCAGCCTCACCTATGCCCTGCGCCGCTATGCGTACGGGAAACTGCTTTCAACCGAACCCTCGCGGTTTTTAAGCGAAGTCCCCGCCGAGCTGACGACCCAGAATTACGAGTTGGACCGCGGCTTTGACCGCTCGCGACAGCGCGTCGCCCCACCGCCCCGCAAAAAGGCTCCAGCTTCCCAAGGCGTCCACTACGAGTGGGACGCCGAGCAGCCGCCCGGCTTCGACGAGTTCGTTGACCAAGACGATTTCCTCGCCGTTGGCCAGTGGGTGCGCCACCCCCAATGGGGACGCGGCCAGATCGTCAGCCGCGAAGGGCAGGGCGAAAAGATGAAGCTCTCCATCCGCTTTGGGACGCGGACCAAACGCATCGCCGTCGCGTACGCCCAGCTCGAACCCGCCTAAGTGTAGTGCGTCAGGTTGAAAATAATTTTTAACGAGGGCTGTTTTCCCTAAAAATTCTGAAGCGGGTCTGATCGGGGACCATCCCCGCGTAGGCGGGGCAACCTACTGGGCCTAACAAGCGGTGCCAGTGCACATAGGGCCATCCCCGCGTAAGCGGGGCAACCAAAGCCTAGCAGGAAACCGCCGATCTCGGCAAGGGTCCATCCCCGCGTAGGCGGGGCAACCAAAACCTCCCTTCAACGACCGGCACATGGAAAGGGGCCATCCCCGCGTAGGCGGGGCAACCAAGAGAGGCGACGCGACGCTGTCGTCAGGACTGGGGCCATCCCCGCGTAGGTAGGGCAACCTCTAACACAAGTAAGTATATAATTTACCCCCAAGTACCTATAGGAGCCAAAAGCAGGCAGCCAAAGCCAAAGGTCGTGTGCCGCCCAATGCCGCACGTAATGACTTCGGTAAAGCGCTCGCCGTTGGTTATCTCCAAATTTCCGCGAAAAAGAACGTCCGGCCCCTCGATTTCCCGTGCGCACCGATTGCCTCCAATGATCGGCCGTCTGAGTACGCGTGTCCGTCGCATAGAGACGAGCTGTGCAGCTATCAGGCGAACGCCATGCAAATCAAAGCGTACAGCTAGCCACTCTCGATACGCATCCTCTTTTGCCGGCAACCCTGCGGTGCGTTCTGCGGCGCGGCGAGCTGCCCACGCTGCGACATCAACCTCATGGTTGGGTCCGTCACGCCCGGCACCGCGAGAACGCACAATGGGACGTGTACGCACCTCAAAGCTGAAACGGGCACCCGTCCGCCAATCTTCTGGCATGGCGTAGGCCTCAATCGTCTGGAGACCAAGTGCGTCTGCCGATGCACGAATCGGCGGCAGGCCAGCCGCTTCTGTTATGGCTTCGGGCTTTGCCTGAACATAGCCGAGTACGGCTCCTTCCCCTTCGCGTGGTTGCTGAAAGACGAAGGGCCTAGGCGCGAAGTCGCCTAGCGCTTCTTTTAGCGCCGCATGAAGAGCGTAGCCTAGGTCAGCGTCTCCACGTCGGGGAAGGTAGCCCTTCTCGATGGCCCAATGCACCAAGGCTGTCGTATTGGGATGCAAACGAATAAGCGACAGGGGAGTAGTCACAGCGAGTCCTCTGCCGAGATGGCCAAGCGCCCCTCCAACCAGCGCTGTTCCCCACCATGCACATCACTTACCCAATTGCGTCTGCCGCTTACTCGCACTTCCCGGTGCTGGTCCCCGACGAAGGGATGCGGTCTGTCGTGAACCGGCGCAAACGCAATGTGATCGACCTGCCTCTGCCGTTGCTCTTTAGCGACCATCGCTGGAACTTTCGCGACCGCGTCCAAGGCACTCTCTCCTCTTCCTTGACCGACGAGCAGTGGTGCTGTCGGCAAACACGGCTTGCGGCCGATAAACAGAGGTCTCGCCGGATAGTCCAATGCTCTGGCGACCCGGTCAAGGGACGGATCACCCTCCGCTGGCTCCAGACGCAGAGCCACGGTAATTACTCGGTCCGTCCAATAGAAGCGATAGCGGAGGTGCTTGCCCATATAGGTCTTAGCACCGCCATCGCGCCCTTCGGGTTGCCCGTGCGTCATCCATCCTTTGTCGTTCTTGTTCAAGGCCGCGGCCTGGAAATCCCTAAGCCTTTCTCCCTCGCAGTCGGCTCGGCAGGCAAATACTAGACGATCTTGCAGAGCCTGTAAGTCTTCCCTGTCCGTGCGCCGGTATCCGAGGGCATTGCCGATTATGCCGACCAATAAAGAAGCACTAGGCCAATCGTCCGTATCCCCGAAATTATCGATAACGACTCCTCCGAAACTCATCAGCGGCGCGTCGAGGCGCAGTATGAGGTGATCCTTATTCATGCAGTTGCTCCCACGCTGCCACGCACTACGTCAGCAGTCCACTGAGCGAGGTCGCCGAGGTTCTTTTGGTCTATCGCGGATAGTACGGCATCTGCATCGACGGCTAGTTGACACCGGACTTCGTCACCTCCGTAGGCAGCATCCAAGCTAGCAAGATGTGCGTTCATCTGCCCAACCGCCTTTTTGAGCAACCCGTTGGACCGCACATCAACTGGATTGCGGAAGGCATTAGCGAGAGTACGCGGCTGGCGGGGTCCGGCCTCTATCAGCATCAATTCGGCCCACGCATAGGGTGCGGTTGAGCCTTTCTTCGCGCCGGGAGAAACTTGGGCAATAAGATGTACCAAGCGCTCAATCACCTGGGCGGCGATCTCCCTATCTTGTGAGAGATTGGAAATCAGTAGGCCGATGTCCACGACAACATAGCCGTAGTAGAGACCGCTAGTCAGTTCCATGTCGAAGATACCCGCCGATCCCGAATCGTCTCCCTCAGCTTGGCTTTTCAAGTCATCAATGACGGTCATGTAGTCAAGGTCTCGCTCCAGCTTATGGACAGTGAGGGCGTGAGCGACGTGAATAGCAGCGTCGGTATTAGCTGCCGGATCGGAAGTAACCATGCGTCCGAATAGTGCCGCACCAAGGCCAGCACCGTCTTTTAGTGCCCGCAAATTCGCCCGCTGCTCCCTGATTAGGGAGGCCAATTTTTCGCCCGCCTCTTCGGGGGTATCTTCTGCGAGTGCTTGCGCGGCAAGTTCGGCCAGAAACTCCAGTTCCGACTCACCGAAGTACAGGGCCTGGCGCTTCTTCGGATCGGCCGCATTTTTGGCGTACACTCCCTTGAGCAGTTCCTCCTCAACAGCTTTAGCGATGTTGTCATCGGTGGGCTGCTTTGCGAGTGCACGCGGCATGATCTTGTTCTCTACGGCGAGCTTGGTGCGGAACCCCATAGGGATTTCAAGGTTTTGCAGCGCCCACGAATTGTCCGCAGCATTTTCAAGGCTATCGGCACCGGCCAAGCGCCAGTGGCGCTTTAGCGACTGAGAGGATACCCGCCCGCGGGTGACCCCACCGAAAGGTAGGCGCTTGGCCAAGCCTGCGTCGTCGCGGTTTAACAAGGCTCCGGGATAGGAAGCAAGCCAGTGGATTTGAATGAATCGGGCTGAGGGCATACTGCGTTCCCCTCAATTAGCGGTGGCGCGGGCGTACTCCCGTGCCACTCGGTTGCGAGCTTGGTCGGCGCGGCTTTCGGCGCGTCCAGTCCAGCGGGCAATACGAGCCAGGGGCAGCCAATCTATGGCCGCACCCTTGGCCCCTAAGAATCGGGCGAGCCGTGGTAGCACATCGGCGATCACCTCAAAGTCAGAAGACAGCAAGCGGTTGATGCGTTCTTCTGAATACTGCACTTGTGCAAGAACGGAACCTGTGAAGGCACGATGAGAGTGTTGCCCTCGCGTCAGGGCCAAGCAGTGGATAATTAGCAACCAACGTTGCCGGTCTGCTTCTCCCGTAGGCTTTGCGCCGGCGGAGGCAAGCAGTCGCTCGGCTGCTATTTCGGCGTGGCTAGACGGAGTCTGCGGATTCATGCGCCGCAAGGCGGCATAATCTCCCATTGAAAATCCATCATTCGCAAGACGGGAAGCGATTTTGGCAAGCCAACCTGCCTCCTGTTTCCAGCTAGGTACTTCATTGTGATTCGTCATTAGCTTCTATAGTCGCCTTTTTTCGGCGTAAGTTAGGCAGATGCTTGTAAAGGGCACCTTCTAGCATATTTCTCGCCCGGGCTTGTGCCAGGATGCGCCATTCGTCGAGGCCTAGAGCGGCTTCGCTAGCCGCATCCAGCGTCTTGCGGGCTATGTCTGCTAAGGTCTTGTCCCACTCATGGCTGGCATCTTCTTCGTCCATTTCGAGAGAATGCCAAAGTTCTGCGAAGAAACGTTGATCTACCCGATGGTCAAAACGGTCTAACCACGGCTTAGTAAGGCCATCATTAAGATGGTTTCTTCCACTCTGGATCTGAAAGAGCGCGATTAGGGACGATCGCAGGCATTTGTCTTGCGCTTCTCCGGCTCGGCGGACGCGCTCCTGTGCTCTCTGTGCAATGCCTTGCCTGTCACCCGCTAACAACGAAACAGCCCTTGGCGGTATATCTACGACTCGGCTATGGAACCCCTCCGTCTTGCCTTGTCCTCGTGCAATACTCGTTGCTACGAGTTGTGCTGACGATGTTCGTTCTGGCTCACTCGGTTCCGCAAGGAGCGGTAAGCGGTAGGATCGCTTGTCCGAACCGAATATCAACTCGCTCAAACGCCGATAGGAAAACCCTTCGCTCGTGATCGACAACGACTTAGGCGGATTGGAAAGTTCAACCAGCGTCCACGGATCGCCGAGGTCGCCATTTAGGTGACTTGCAGCAACACGCGCATATCTAGAGCCGGCGGTCTGGGCAAGGAGGCGGCCATCTCGGCTTTCTAAACGAATCCGCCGACACATTTCGACAAATAGCGGATGCAAGCGCGAAAGCGGCAGGGGTTGATCCCCCCTGCTCCATGCCTCTGTCCAGATCAGAGGAATTGCTTGCTGTCTGGCAAAGCCATGCGTTTGTGCCGTATCCCACAGGGTGTCCCGTTTCTCAAGGATGACGGTAAGATCGCGCCAAAACGCTGCTCCAATCGATGCCTCCGCTGGACGAAGCGCAAGATAGGATCGGCTGCCATAGCCGCCGTTCATCCGTGCGATGCCGTATTTGCCGCTACCCATAACGCCTTCCTGTGTTTGCAGTGAGACCAAGGCAAACAGCCAGTCATCAGGGTGACTATGCGTCATGCGCGAACCTTTTAAATCGTGGTTTTTCGCGGTTACCAGCATGTCCAACTCATCTGGTGTGCTTATTTCATTCTTGAATTCCTTTTTGTACTGCGGGAGATCGGCTTTGGATACGGGGGCCTGTAACACTGCCGGGTGATCTGGCGGCGCGACTAGCGACCACGGCTCGTCATTGGACCAATCGGGTGTGAGCGCACGTAGGATCTCGGTCCAAGCGATCTCATCGTCTCCGGGCGGCTCATTCCACTCAAGTGCTTCTAGCCCCATTGCGGCCACCTGCACCAAAAATGCGTGCCAAGCGAATACTTGGTGCGGCCGAAGTGCCGGATAGTGAACGATCTGGTCGGCTACAAGCGCACCGTACACCTGCGGCAGAGTCATGGTTTCCTGTGCGCCTGATGCCTGTTCAACGCGAATAATCGGTTCTTCAATGAGGTTGTATCCCATATCTCTCCTCTGCGCACCTGCCACTTGGCAATGCCGTTCGGTAAGCACTACGGCAACTATCGTGCCAATGGAGAGGCTCGGCGGTCGCCAATCGCGCTGATTCTTTTATTTTTTATGTCTAACTTTCTGTTAAATAACACGTTATAAAATTAAGACGATTTTTTTGTCTATCTCTCAAGTCCCCTCAGCCATCCCTTAACACTCTAAATCTGGCGATATCCACCGTTTTGGTGATCTAATCACTGTGCGCCAGCGAACAACAGGTGTTCGCCAGCGGACAGTAAGGGTTGGCGATTTGCGCATGGGCATCTATATACGATGCTTCGCTACGCTCAGCATGACACAGGGAAGCAGCAAACCAGCACTTGTCAAAAGGATTAATCTAGCAGGTGTACCTAACAATGACCACCGCACCGGGAAAAGTGAATCTGGCCCTCTTCGGCCTCGTCCCGAATTGGAATCGCGATGAGCAAATCGCTTCGGGTGGCTATGGCCTTGGCATCCACACGCTGGTAGGTTACGCCATTAATCGAGACTGTTTGCCAAGGCCCCGACTGTTCATCAGAGACGGAGGAGGAAGAAAGGTGCGGGCCTTGTGAGCAGGAGAGGACAAAAAGGGAGAGTAGGCAACAAGATAAATCGCGCATCGGGGCATCTCCCGAGAATTTTAGACTGAGGCACTGCGTATAAAAAAGGCTCCTATGAAAGCGAGGCCGAATCATAGAGTGCTTATAACTATAACTATCAGGACATAAATTGCTCCTTTGACCGCATGGGGAAGCTGTCAACCTTTTACATCTCTCTGTTCTTCTAACGCTCAAGGGGTTTCATCCGTTGCACAGGAATGTGGTCCCCGCCTTGATATTGTTATAAACCCCTACTACGTTTCATCCGTTTCATAGGGATGTAGTCCCTCTGCAACAGAGCTGTAGGGATCGAACAGACAGGGAATCTGGACGCTGGTCGGTTGGTGCGAACTGTGGTTCTGGGGATAGTCGAGAAGTTGGCCGAGAAATCGCCGGTACAAGACCGGAGATGCGGACTGCGGAACTGGTAACTAGGTCAAGCCAAAGAGAGGAGGAGAGCTTGGGCGGTCGCCGCCTCGCCAAGCATTTTAGACTTGTCAATATAGCTACGTCTAATTATAGCTAAATGGAGTAAACACTGTAGAAATCAGCACCCAGACAAAGGCCCCGGCGATGCGGCAACATCGACGAGGCCACACATAGCCCACCCCAGACAAAGAAGAACAAGCCATGCTGAACTGTAAGGTAGCCTCCTCCGCGATGGACTGCAAGTCGCGCAGCCGACTGCTTGGCCGCTAGCCAATGTCGAGCAGCCCAAGCCGTTATCAGCGCGAAATCCGCCTCCAAACCCGCCACATCGTCGAGTTACACGGCGAAGGACTAACCGACGCCGCAGCCACGATGTCTCCTGAGCAGTTCCCCTGCGCCTGCGTCCGGGCGACGGACCACGGAGGAGAGCACACCATGCAGCAGTATATCTCCTTACAACCCGTCTCCAACCCCACACCCGTGCCTGCATCCATCGACCTGACCCGCTTGATGCAGGCCAGCATCGCGCCTAACACGGCGAAAGCATACGGCACCGCTCTCGACAAACTGGCCGAACACCTGAACGGGCAGTCGCCCACCGACGCGGTGCTGGCCGACTACTTGGCCCGTTTACATGCCCGAGGCTTGGCCCCGTCCTCTGTCGCCTTAGTGGTTCAAGCCGTCCGGTTTTGGGAAAAGCTAGAAGGCCGCCTGTCGAGTGTCGGCCCGTTGACGACCCGCACCCTAGCCGGAATCCGCCGCGAAGGTCGAGGCCGAGGCCGAGGCCAGGTAACTGGATTGACCCGCGAGGTAGTCAAACACATGGCCCATAAAGCAGCTACGACCAACACTCTGGCCGGATTGAGAGACGCCGCCCTGTTCCGCGTGATGAGCGACGCTCTGTTGCGGATCGGCGAAGCCGTAGCCATCGACTGCGAGCACATCACGACCGAGGACGACGGGAGCGGACGACTTGCGATTCACCGAAGCAAAACCGACCAAGAGGGGAAAGGCACAAGCCTCTACTTGACCACCCGCACCGTCGAGGCGATCCGCCAGCTACAGGCCCGCGCCGGCTACACAACAGGTCCCCTGTTTCGCCGGATGTTGAAGGGCGACCACATGAGTAGCGACCGCTTGACAGTGGACGGCGCTCGGCTAGCCATCAAAGCATCCGCCAATCAGATCGGTATCGAGGGAGTAAGCGGCCACAGCCTTCGCATTGGAACGGCCCAAGAGCTTGTCCAACGCGGCGCTAGTTTGGTCGAGTTGCAGAACGCCGGTCGCTGGACCGATAGCCAGATGCCTGCCCACTACACCCGCAAGCAGGCCGCTGGCAAGGGAGTTGTAGCCCGCTTGCTGGGAGATGACTAAGGGATTTTGACCCGTGCCGCTTTACCTAGAGCACATCGCCGAATCTCAAATTGAGCCACTACCTGCCTAAGCGGCCCATTGCCCCAGAGAGGGCCGATCTTTAGTTTCTATTGTTTATCTCGTTTCCCTTGACGGACTTATGGGCACTCCAATGGGCACTCCAACATCCGCAAACGCGCGCGTGGCCCTGCAAAACGTGGGTTGCAAGCTCAATGCCTACGAAGTAGAAGCCCTCGCCCACCGCCTGACCGAACGCGGCTATTCAGTCGTGCCCTTCGGCACGGAGGCCGACGTGTACGTGGTCAATACCTGCACAGTCACCGGCGCAGGTGATGCGGACTCGCGCAAGGCCGTGCGCCGCGCCCGACGGCGCAATCCAAGCGCGGAGATCGTCGCCACGGGCTGCTATGCCCAGAGGCGGCCAGCCGACCTCACTGCGGCCGGTGCCGACTTGGTGGTGGGCAACAGCCAGAAGGCCCAACTCGTCGAGTTGCTCGAAGCGCATCTAGCGGGCACCGAGATCCCCACGCCCTCGACAACGAGGCCGCGCACTGAGCAATTTCTCGCCATTGACGGCGCAGTGCCCCAAGGCCGCACGCGCGGCAGCCTGCAAATCCAAGACGGCTGCGACGAACACTGCACCTATTGCATCATCCCGGCGGTGCGTGGGCACAGCGCCAGCCGCCCCGCCGCCGAAGTCATCGCCCAAGCCCAACGCATGGTCCTAGCTGGCTACCGCGAACTTGCCCTGACCGGCGTCCACACGGGCCGCTACGGGTTCGACCAAGGCCAGCCCGAGGCCCTCGTCGAACTGCTCGCAGCACTGGAGCAAATCGACGGCCTAGAGCGCATTCGCCTCAATTCCATTGAGCCGGGTTACGTCACCGACGCGCTGATCGACCAAGCGGCAGCTTTCCCGGTGATCTGCCGCCACTTCCACGTGCCTTTGCAAAGCGGCGACGACCACATCCTCAAGCGCATGGGGCGGCGCTACACCCGCGCCTATTACGCCGAGCGGATCGAGCGGATTGCCAGCCGCATCCCCGATTGCGCCATCGGAGCCGACGTCATGGTCGGCTTCCCCGGAGAAACCGACGCGCATTTTGCCCAGACTCGCGCCTTGTTGGCCGACCTACCGCTGACGTATCTCCACGTCTTTCCCTTCTCCCAGCGCGAAGGCACCCCGGCCGAGCGTCTGCCCGAGCACCAAGAAGCTGCGGTCAAAAAGGAGCGCGCCCAAGCGCTCATCGCCCTCGGCGCAGCTAAGCGACTCGCCTTCCATCAGCGCTTTGTTGGCCGCTCGCTCCAAGTCCTCGCCGAGGGGCGTTCAGACTCAGCCACCGGCTTGCAGGTCGGCCTGAGCGACAACTACGTCAAGGTTCTCTTCGCCGGCCCGGCTGAACCCAACGAGTTTGTGGACGTGCAAATCGAGCAAGCCCGCGAAGAGCTAACTTTTGGAGTGCGCCGATGAACTTGCCTCTCCTTGAAACGACCGAATACCAACCCGTAGCAACGCGCCCCGGTCCGGCGGGCCGCCGCGTGTACATCGAGACCTACGGCTGCCAGATGAACGTAGCCGACAGCGAGTTGGTGGCCAGTATCCTCGCCGACGCCGGATTCCAGATTACGGAACGAGCTGAGCAGGCCGACATCATCCTGCTCAATACCTGCGCAGTGCGCGAGCACGCCGAGGAGCGGGTCATTGGCCGCGTCAGCCAGCTCAACGGTCTGCGCGCCCACCATCCCAACCTTACCTTGGGTATCCTCGGCTGCATGGCCCAACACCTGAGCAAGACTCTGCCGGACCGCGCTCCTTTCGTCGATTTGGTCATGGGGCCGGATTCCTACCGCCGCCTGCCCCAGCTTCTCGCCCAATCCAGCGACGACGCGCTCCTAGACGTGCGGCTCGACCGCTCCGAGAACTACAGCGACGTCCATCCCCACCGCACAACCGGCACCAATGCTTGGGTGACCATCATCCGCGGCTGCGACAAATTCTGCACTTTCTGCATTGTGCCCTTTGTGCGCGGTCGGGAGCGCAGCGTGCCCGCCGACGAGATCGTGCGTCAAGTCCAACGCATCGCTGCCGAGGAATTCAAGGAAGTCACCTTACTCGGCCAGACTGTTAATTCCTACCGCGCCGGCAACGTGGATTTCGCCGATCTCTTGCGGCAGGTCAGCCAAGTTGAAGGCATTGAGCGGGTGCGTTTCACCTCGCCTTATCCGGTCGATTTTACCGACCGCGTGATCGACGCTATGGCCGAGGTCGGCCCGGTCTGCCCAAGCCTGCACCTTCCGGTCCAAAGCGGCTCGGACGAGCAACTCGCCCTCATGCGTCGCGGGTATACCATCGATCAATACCGACAGCTCGTACACAAGCTGCGCGCCGCCCTACCGGACCTCGCCCTGACGACCGATATCATCACCGGCTTTTGCGGCGAGACCGATGCGGACTTCCGCCAGACCTGCGATCTAATGGAAGAGATCCGCTACGACTCGGCTTTCATGTTCAAATACTCAGAGCGCGAGGGCACATACGCCCACAAGAAGCTGCCCGACGACGTCCCCGAAGCCGTCAAGGGCGAGCGCCTCCAGCACATCATCGCCCTGCAAGAAGGAATCTCGCGCCAGGTCAACCAGCGGCAAGTTGGCCGCACGGTCGAGGTGCTCGTCGAAGGTCCGTCCAAGCGGCCAGCCGCCGATGGTCAGCCTCGCTACTACGGCCGCACCCCGCAGGGCAAGACGGCGATTTTTCCACAACCGGCAGCAAGCAACGAACTCGTAGCCATCCGCATCGCCCGCACCACCTCGCACACCCTCTTTGGCGATCGCATTGACGACTCTGTGTGATATAGCAAGCCTAAATAATTTGCACGATTCGAGTGATGGATCGTTTCGTGCATCCTATTCTGCGTCTATCTGCGTCCATCTGCGGATCACCTTGTAAATGATGTAGGATTGCTATATAAACGTGCTCTGTTAGACAAAAGGTTACAGATTCTCGCCTTCCGGTCGTAAGCATTCAAACGCGGAAATACACGCCTTCCGAAAAGTCGGAGCGACTGCGTCATCCACGACCGCGTTGACTTCTTCACATCGCTATTCAGATTCGGCTTGAACCCAATTCACCGCTTGATATTTTATTTCCGATTGCACACATTATGTGTACACTTTAAGGAGATTTTATGAAAGCATCTATTCTCGACTTAAGACGACGTATGAAAGATGTTTTGCTCGCGCTCGACCGCAACGAATCGGTCACCATTTTTTATCGCGGCAAGGAAAAAGCCATCCTGTCGCCCAGCCGACAGCAAACAAGCAAATCTGTAAAAGACCACGAGGCTTTTGGTCTGTGGCGCGACAGAAAAGATATGACCGATGTCGATGCGTACGTTCGCAATTTGCGCAAAGGCCGCTTGAGTGATTTTTGATACCGATGTTGTGATATGGATTTTCAGAGGCCATGAAGGGGCTGCAAACCTCGTTGACCGTATCGCTGATCGTCAGATATCAATTGTTACGTATATGGAATTTATCCAAGGTGCGAGAAATCGGCAGGAGTTAAAAAAGATCAAGAATTTTCTCACGGATCACGCCTTTCAGACCGTACCTCTCACTGAAAACATCGGCCACCGAGCGTCTGTATATATGGAAGAATACACCCTTAAGACATCACTGTATCTAGCCGATGCCTTGATTGCCGCAACCGCTATTGAACATCACTTAACACTTTGTACAGCCAATAAAAAACACTACCGCGAAATCAACGAACTCGATCTAAAAATCTTTCGGCCCTGACCCTCGATAGCGGGTCAAACACCGGCGAGTTAAATTCTTTTTACACCCGTTCCACTCTCCGAAAGAACCCCATGTTCACCCGTTGCTTCTCATTCGCTGTACTCGCCGCCTTTTGCTCCACCGCGCATGCCGCCCCGCAAGCCACCCGCGACGACATCGAAATCCGCCGCATCCTCAACGTCTCCCAAGGCACCATCCGCATCGCCAAGGATCCGCGCGACGACGCGCTTTATATCTTGCGTCAAGACGGTGCAATCGAACGCATTGACCTAGCGACGGCTAGGCGCGTCCCAACATATTCCCACCGCGACCACGGCATCAGCAGCGGCTTTACGGGCTTTGCTATCGGACCGGACGGCGCGTTTTACTTGGCGTCCAATCGCCACGGCCCCCGCGACAGCGGCCAATTTGCCCTCGCCCGCGGCATTTTGCTCGACGCCGAAACGGGCGAGCGGCAGTGGGAACAACTCGACCCGGACAGCCTGCCCGCCGACGTTCCCCTCGACGACATCCTCACCGCCTCCATCTTTGGCCGCGACCCCACGACCGCCAACCGCTACTTCATCAGGACCAATGGCGACATCACCCTCTTGCCTGAGGGCGTAGTGTACACAGCCGCTGACCACGGCTTCAGCCGCGCGAGCGCCCTGTTTATCGACGAAGCCGGCACCTTTTACGTCCTCAAACGCATCGACCTGTCCATCTACAACATCGCTACCATCACCAAGGGCGAAGTCGATCCGAGCAGCGGCGAGCGCACTTGGTTCACCCTCGCGGAGACTGAACCCTATGAGCGCTGCGACTGCATCTACAACCACGAGGTCAACGCGCTAATCGTCAGCCCCGACAATCGCACACTCTTTATCAACAGTGGCTCGCGCACCGATCACGGCGAAATACAAGACGGCAATGGGCACTTCCCGGGACTGCGCGAAACTGCGCTCACAGCTATCATCTTGCGCGTTCCGACCGATGCCCGCGACCTCGTACTGCCCAACAGCCGCTATGAACTCCTCGACCTAGACTTCCTCTTTGCCGAGGGCTTGCGCAATGCCTACGACCTCGCCTTCGCGCCCAACGGCGACCTCTTCGCCACGGAAAATGGACCGGGCCGCGACATGCCCGAGGAACTCAACTGGCTGCGCCAAGGGCATCACTACGGCTTCCCCTGGCGCATGGGACTCGACGACACCCCGCAACAATTTCCCGACTACGACCCGGCCACCGACTTCCTCCTCTCCCCCCGCTCCACGGCCGTGCGCGAAGGCTACTACCACAACGATCCCACGTACCCACCGCCGCCGCGCGATTTCACCGACCCAGTGATCAATCTCGGACCAGACGCCGATGCCTACCGCGATCCAGCCGACGGCCGCATCAAGGACGCCAGCAAAGAAGGTGTGCGGTTCGGCACCTTCACCGCACATCGCTCGCCGCTCGGATTGGTATTCGACGTGGACCATGCCCTCGCCGAGCCGTTCCGCGGCGACGGCTTCACGCTCAGTTGGACTCGGGGTGACCCCGACGGCGACAGCGTCAATGGGCCGTTCAACGACCCCAGCCAAGACCTGCTGCACCTCGATTTGGCCAAAGTTGGCGACAACTACGAGGCACGCGTCACCCGCATCGTCGGCGGGTTTTCTAACCCCATTGACGCGGAAATCATCGGCCATCGCCTCTATGTGATCGAATGGAGCGGCAAGCGCGGGCTGTGGGAAATCATCCTGCCGGCCGCTGAGGAATTTCCGCCTGAGAGTTTGGCCGACGCACAGGTTTTCAGCGATCTACCCACGCAAACGCCCACAGCCGACGTGGTGCCGTACGCAGTCAACGCGCCGTTTTGGTCGGACGGCACCACAAAGACTCGATTTATTCGCCTGCCGCCCGGCGAGCGCATTGCCTTTGCCAGCCGTGGGCCTTGGGGTTTTCCCGACGAAACCCTCCTGATCAAGAACTTTTATCTCGACTTGGTGCGCGGCGATCCGGCCAGCCAGCGCATCGTCGAAACGCGCTTTCTCATCAAGCGCGTGGGTGCCCCGGGTTGGGACGGTTATAGCTATCTGTGGAATGAAGCCGGCACCAACGCCACCTTGCTCGCCGACAGCACGACCGTTGCATACGTGATTGACGACCCCCAAGACCCGGTGGGATTTTTCTTGCAGGAGTACTACTTTCCCGCACGCCAAGACTGCGAGGTCTGCCACACCAAGGGCGCGGGCTACGTCCTCGGCGTCCACACGGCCCAGCTCCACACAGGCGCGGAGCAAAATCAGCTGCACACCCTCGCCCAACAGGGCCTTTTCACCAAGGAGTTGCCAACCGACCTGTCTTCCTTGCCTCACCTGCCCAACCCCTTCGACCCCAGCATCCCGCTCGACCAGCGCGCCCGCTCGTACCTGGACGTCAACTGCGCACCGTGCCACCGGCCCGAGAGCGTCGGCCGCACCATCATCGACCTGCGCTACGACACGCCCTTGGCCGAAACCAATACTATCGGGGCTTTTCCCACACTCGGCGATATAGGCGAGCCAGAGGCCCTCATCCTCTCCCCTGGGGAACCGCAGCTTTCCACGCTCTACCTGCGGCTGCTGACGCTGGGCACCTTTCGCATGCCGCCGCTGGCTTCCTCAATCATCGACGAGCGCGGTGCCGACCTCATGGCGGAATGGATTGCCAGCATGGGTACACCGACTGCGGTAACCGCGACCGCGGCCTCGCCCACCGAGTTTGCTCTCGCGCAAAATCACCCCAACCCCTTCAACGCGGTCACCACCATCCCCTTCCAACTCGCCGCTCCCGCAGGCGTCGAGCTAGCCCTGTACAACGCAGCCGGCCAAAAAATCCGCACCCTGTTCGCCGGGCACCTGAACGCCGGCC
This sequence comes from Candidatus Latescibacterota bacterium, assembly GCA_965116455.1. Classification (GTDB taxonomy): domain Bacteria; phylum Latescibacterota; class UBA2968; order UBA8231; family UBA8231. The sequence continues at coordinate 1,528,762 of OZ220690.1, forward strand.
ACTACCGCTCCCAGTGGGATGGACGCGACGACGCCGGTCGCCTAGTCGCCAGCGGCACCTATTTTTATAGATTGCGCGCCGGGGCTTACTTAGCCACCAAGCAACTAGTCCTGCTAAAATAAAAAGCCATCGGAGCAATCAACGTCCCTGTGAACTCTTTCACCTCGCATCTTCAACGGGTTTTTCCTTGCGCGATCTAGCTACGACCATCGCCGTCCTCGCCCTGATCCTGGTCAGTTGGTACGCCCTCAACCGCTGGGTCTTATCCGTCTATCCAGACGACCCATCCGCGGGCGGCGAGTACACTGTCATCCGCTGGGCGTCCGACCCCAATCCGGCGCGTACCGAACAAATGGCCCTCTTCAACCGGCTCTACGAAGACAAGAAAGTGCGCGTCGTCCTCGACCCAAGCGCGGATGTGCAAAAGATCCTCACCCAAGCAGCGGCTGGTTCCGGGCCGGACGTCTTCGACATTTACAGCTATGCGACCTTTGCGCTCTATGCTTCCAAGGGCGTCATGGTCGAACTGAACGACTACATGCGCGAGGCCAAGCTGAGCCTCGACGATTTCTGGCTGCACCGGCGCAATGCCCTCGCCGTGCCCGTAGCCGGTGCGCCGGCCGAAGCCGACGAATACGAGCGCTTTCACATGTACGCTGTCCCCAACAACGTCTCCACCAGCGTCACCTTTCTCAACCGCTCGCTCTACGACGCGATCAAGCGCGAGCGCCAAGGACAGAATTTGGCCATGTCGCCCTTGCCGTGGAACCATTGGACTTGGTGGGACTATGTCCTCTTGTGTCAGGCCCTGACCAAAAAGAGCGCCGATGGCCGGCGCTATGAGACCTTTGGCTCGGGCGGGGCGGGCTTTGGCGGGGGACTGAACAACTTCATCTACCAAGCCGGCGGCAGCCTCCTCAACGACGCCGGCACCGAAATCACCCTCGATTCCCCAGCCGGCGCTACAGCCGCCCAATATCTGTACGACCTCGTCAACACCTTCCACGTCGTGCCCTCGGCCGAAGATCAATCCGCGCAAACAGGTGGAGGAGGTTGGGGTGGGCAATCCATACTAGGCCTGTATTCGGCGGGCAAACTGGGCACCATCCTCATCGGTCGCTGGGGGCTGATCAAGGTGCGCCGCGAAGCCCGCTTTACCACCGAGATTTACCCCATGCCCCGCTACGTGCCCTACGAGGAGTGGGAGCGCTGGATGAGCGACCCCGAGATACGCGCCAATCCGAGCCTGCGCGACGGCCCTTGGGGCGAGATCAGCGAGACCGGCCGCCACCGAGGCAAGGCCGCCGAGATGGGCGGGCGGGTGACGGCCATCCGCAAGGGCACTCAGCACGAGCGAGAGGCCTTTTACTTTTTGGAATACTTGTCCAGCCCAGATTTCAATAACTTGTTGACCAAGGACGCCGATGCCTTCGGCAGTCGCAAGCAGTTTTCGGTGCGCTATTTCTCCCAGCCCGACCCCGAATTCCCCGACGAAGACCAACACCGCTCGGCCTTGCTCGACGCCATGGAGCACACGGTCATCCAGCAGGCCGCAGCCTACGGAGCCGCTTTTGACATCACCCGCTTGCAGGGCGCGTTGAGCACCAACCTCATCAACGCGGCGTACCAACCCGCCGACTCAACAGCCCGCCAGACCTACCAATTCCTCGGCCGCATGCCCGACCAGAGCGTGGTGAGCAATCCCACGGTCGGTCAAGCGGCCGTCACTGAAATGTCCATCCGCATGCGCGAGTCCTTGGCCAAGGCCAAGCGCAACCGCACGCTCTCTAGTCGCAGCCACGCACTCGACCTCCTCGGGATCGCAGCCCTCCTAGTGGCAATCGGCGTCGGCCTGGCGTTCTACGCCCGGCGGCAACGCGCGGAGATGGACGCTTGAAGCCCCGCGAAAAGAGAATTCTGCGCTGGGCGCTGCTCTTCCTCGCGCCCAATCTGACCGGGTTTTTGATCTTCACGTCCCTGCCGGTGTTCTTTTCCTTTGGCCTCGCGTTTTTTCAATGGGACACGTTCTCTGCGCCTCGCTTTATTGGCTTCGACAACTTCATTCGGCTGCTGACCGATCCCAAGCTCTGGTTTTATCTCTACAACACGGTCTTTCTCATGCTAGGCTTGCCCCTGTCCATCGGCGGCTCGCTCCTGTTGGCCATCGTCCTCTCGCAAAAGCTGCGCGGCATCATCATCTATCGCACCGTCTTCTACCTCCCCACCGTCACCAATGGGGTCGCGCTGTTCTTGCTGTGGAAGTGGCTCTACAACCCCAAGTACGGCCTCGTCAACTCAGTCCTGCTGCCCGTACTCTCGTGGCCCTACTTTTCACTCTCCGTGCGCGTGGCGATCCTCTTACTGATAGGCTTGGTCCTGAAATCTCTAGCGCGTAAGGCCATGTCTGAGCGACCCGCCCAAGTCCTGTTCGCTCTCCTCTCGGCCTTTGCGCTCTATTGGGTCATCATCGGCCCATACGAGTACGGCGGCTTCTGGGCTTGGCTGTCGGGACGCCTGCCCCTCCTCGCTGGTCTCAACAGCATCGATGACTTGCCCAATTGGCTTTCCAGCAGCGTCGATTTGGGCTGGCTCTCTTGGCTCGGTCTAGAGCAAGCCGCCTATTGGGCCAAGACGGCTATCATCTTTATGGGCATCTGGGCGTCCATGGGCGGAGGCAATATGATCCTCTACCTCGCGGCCCTCGCCAATGTGCCCGAGGAGCTATACGAAGCCTCGGACATCGACGGAGCCTCTAAGTGGCAGCAATTTTGGCACATCACTTGGCCGATGATCGCCCCTACGACCTTCTTCATCTGCGTTATGTCTATTATCGGCGGGCTGCAAGGGGGCTTTGAAATCGCCTATTTGATGACCAATGGCGGCCCAGGCAAGGACGGGGACAACACGGTCACGCTCGGCTACTACATCTACCGCTCGGCCTTTGAAAACTTAGAGTTCGGGTACGCGGCCGCGGTGGCGTGGTTTATGTTCGTCATCATATTTGCCATCACTTTATTCAACTGGCGCTTCGGTCGGGGCGCGGTCAACTGAGGAGAAAGGCGCATGGCCAAAGTCGCGCAAACGACCGCGATCCACTCGCTGAGCCACGGGCTGCTCGTCCTCTTCGGCTTCACCACGCTCGTGCCGTTCCTGTGGATGGTGCTCACCTCGCTCAAGAGCGAAAACGAGGTTTTCCAGAGTCATGTCTGGCCACAGGAAGTGCGCCTCGGCAACGAAGGAGACCTACTGAGGACCCGCGATGGCCAACCACTGCTCGACGCCCAAGGCGAGCCGATCCGCATCACCCTCGGCAACCCAGTGATACTCGGTGCCCCCGGCGACCCCATCCGCGACCAGCAGGGCCGCCTGATCTACGACCCGGACGGCCAGCCCATCCCCGGCAAAAACGTCGAAGAACGCGGCGGCATCGCCGTGTACAAAAACCGCTGGAACCCAGTCCTCGTCGATGGTGCCCCCCTGCTGCTGACCGAAGCCCTGCGCGACCAGTGGCAGCAGCGGCTCGTGCAGCAGCGCGAGGGCTGGCGCACGGCCGAGCAACTCCCACCGGCCTCGGTCGTGCTGGCCGATGGTACCCCGCTGTTGCGCACCGACGGCACACCCTATACCTACCGCGACATTTCTTGGGACCGCGTCGGAGGCCCGGTTTTGGACGTCCAAGCCAAAGAGCCGATTCTCGACGCCGACGGCAACACCATTCCCTTTCGCTCGGCCTTTCCCCTGCTCCGCAGCGACGACGACCCGCTGACAGAAAAATCAGGGGGCGACGTCCTCTACGCCCGCTTCCCTGGTGAGGACGAACTGCGCATCGTGTACGGCAGTGACGTGTTGCAGATCAGCGAGCCGCGCTTCATGTGGTCCAACTACATCCGGGTCTTGCGCGACAAGGACATCAAGTTTTCGCTCTACGGCTGGAACAGCCTCTTTGTCGCTGTCTGCGTGATGGTCGGCCAAGTGGTGACCTCGGCCATGGCCGGCTTTGCCTTTGCCCGCCTCGAATGGCGCTACCGCGACGCCGTCTTTTTGCTCTACTTGGCCACCTTGATGGTCCCCGGGATCGTCACCTTGCTGCCCAATTACGTGATTCTCAAAAGCCTCGGCTGGCTCGACTCGTTCCAAGCGCTCATCATCCCAGCCATGTTCACTGCTTTTGGTACCTTTATGATGCGCCAGTTTATGACCGGACTGCCTAGGGGGCTCGAAGAGGCCGCTGAGATCGACGGTGCCAATCTCTGGAAGACCTTCTGGACCATCGTCATGCCCCTGTCCAAGCCGGCGTTGATCACCCTCTCGATCTTCTCATTTATGGGCACTTGGCAGTCCTTTACGTGGCCGCTGATCGTCACCCATTCCGAGCACATGCGGGTCCTGCCGGTGGCCCTGCGCTACTTCGACTCTTCACAGGGGACCAACTACTCGCTGTTGATGACGGGAAGTGTGCTGATGATGCTGCCGATGATCGTGCTCTTTGTTTTCGGCCAACGATTCTTTGTGCGCGGCATCCAACTCGGCGCGCTCAAAGGCTGACCAGCATCAAAGCTCTGCTTCGGGAATCTGCTCCCACTCCAGCTCGTCCTCGTCGATATCCCAATCGTCGCTCCGCGCCGCTGGCCGGTTGCAATAGGTGTGAAATGCGCAGCGCTGGCACTCGCCCTCGTCGTCGGTCTTGGCGAACGCCTCCGCGTCTGGGAGGGCCTCAATGGCGGTAATCGCCTCTGACAAAAGCACCCGTGCCTGCTCGTGCTCGGCAGCCGAATAGGCAATCGGCTGCAGTACCTGCGGGTACTGCGCGTGCCAATAGACCAATGTCACGTCGTCGGGTGCCGGTGATCGGCCCTCGTTCAAAACCGCACCGGCCTCGACCAAGACAAAGCGATAAACCAGCGTTTGCCAGCTTTGGGCATAGGCGGCTTGCTCTGGCTTTTTGCGGCCGGTCTTCCAGTCGAATATCCAAGCGCGCCCATCGTCGGCCAGTACCACGCGGTCGAACTTGGCGACGAGACGCCGCCCGGCTAGAGGCACGGAGAGCATGGTTTCCCCGAACACCGCTCCCTCGGGCACAACCGGCGGCTGCTCGCGCCAATTGCGCCACCAAGCGGCCAGCAGCGGATCGCGGCTCCGCTGCACTGCGTCTTCCACATCCATGCCCAAGCTCTCCTGCAACACGAACTGGTGGAACGCCCGGCCCCGGTCGGCTGCGGCCTCCCACTCGTCGAGTTGGTCGGTCAACGGCGCTGGCCACGCCAACCGCTCGACATAGCGCAACAGAAACTGCCGCCGACAGCGATCAAAGGCCGTCAGACTGCTCTGGCTGTAATTGAATCCCTGCGGTATCATCGGCTCCGCTGCTCGATATAGAGTTGCAACTGACGGAACACCTCAGCCATGGGCACGGGCTGCGTCCGCGTCACACGTGGAATCTGGCGACTCCAGCTCAGGACCAAATAGCGCCGCGCACGGGTAATGGCCACGTAGAGCAGTCGCAGCCGCTCGGCAATCACCTCGGCGTGCGAGCGATCGGTGGCCGACAGCCGGCTCGACCCGATTTCGCCGATCAAGTCCAACAGCTCGGCCTTTGCATCCTCGCAGGGATCGCCGCCAAGAAATTCGTATTCGCCCAAAAACCGCGCGTCGAGGTCGTGGGGAAACCAGTCGCCATCAACCCCCATGACATAGACTAGATCCCACTCCATCCCCTTGGCCTTGTGCATGGTCGTCAGAAAAATCCGCCCAGGCTGGGGAACCAATGCATCATCCGCCTCGGCAAGCACACCCGCCCGACCCTGCACAGCCTCGCTCAACTCGCGCACCAACTCGGGCAATTGCCAGTCTGCGTTTTGGTCAGCCCGGGTGCGCACATAGACCGCCAGTTGCTGCGCCCGCGCCATATCCTCTTCCTTCAGCAGATCTTGGGCAACCGTCATCAAAAGCTGATCCACCGGCAGCGCAACCGCCCGCAGCCAGCGCCGCAGATAGCCACACAGGAGGTCAATGGCCTCCAAATCCTGCGGCTCGATCTTCTCCACCGGTGGCAGAGCCGCTTCCATGCGCTGGCCAGCCTCTGGATAGAGCAGCGCTTCGGGCCGATAGCAACTGCGCAACAGCATGGACACGGCCTCCTCGTTCCCCGGCCCACTCGGTCCGGGCCAAAAGCCGACCAAGGCGCGATAGGATCTCTCTAATTGATTGCGCCCCAAAGGATCCGAAAGAAAATCTAATACTGTGCATAGGGCCTCGCCCACTCGCCGCGCCGAGCGCGGACTTTGCAGCACCTCGTCGAAGTCCGCTCCGGCTTGGCGCAAGCGCTCGGCCATATCGTAGCCGATGCGATTGGTCGGCACTAGCACCGCTACCGTCAAGCTTGGATTGCTCTCGGCAAAGCCCTTGGCCCGGCGCGCGATGCTGTCGAATTCATCGTGGCGGTTGTTGTATTCGCGGAACCCTATGATGCTGTCCGCGTCTGCGGGATTCTGCTGGGGGTCGCCGCGTTCGGTGGGCTGCATCTGCTGGGGTCGGAAAGCGCGCTGGCGCACCTCAGCTAGGGGGTGTTCGACCGCGGCCCACTCGACTAAAAAGTTGGCCAAATCCATGATCTTGGGGGCGCAACGGCCGGAGATCGTCATCTCTGCGACCGCGACGTCTTCGCGATCCAAGAAGTCGCGCAAATAGCGCGGGTCGGCCGCCGTAAAGGTGCTCATAATCGCCTGATTGGGGTCGCCGACCCGGATCCAATTGCCGCCCGGCCCCACCAATAGCGCGATCAGCTCCTCCTGCAAGGGGACGCTGTCTTGCGCCTCGTCCTCCAAGACAAAGGGCCAACGCCGCCGGTAGCGGCTGCACAAATCCGGGTATTGCTGCAGCATCTCTACGGCCATCCACACCAAGTCGTCAAAGTCGAGGCCGCCGATGGTCTCGACTTGCTGCTGGTAGAGCTGGTAGATTTCTGCGCCGATCCACAAAAACTGGTTGTCGTCCTCCCGACCGCCGATTCGCGCTAGGAGGTCCTCGGCTCGCAGCCGACGGTTCTTGGCCGTGGTGATGACCGTGCGGGCGACTTTCCGCGCAATGTCGCGCCACTCCTGCTCCCACTGCTGATCCACGTATTCCCCAGGCCCCAATCGTCCCCACACTCCCTTATTGTCGTCGTTCCAAGTCCGCACCGCCTTGTCGAGCAGGCTCTCGCTGGCGCGCTCGTCGAGGACCGTGAACTCGGCCACAGCCCCCACCAGCCCGGGATTGGCTTGGACGATGCCGTAGGCCAAGCTGTGCAAGGTCCGCACGTCGTAGCCGACCGGGAGCATGTCCATCTCTTGCAAGCGCTCGCCGATGCGAGCGCGGACATTGTCCACAGCCGCGTTTTGGTAAGTCACGATCAACACCTGCCCCCCTTCGGCGCGCCTTTCGGCGATCAGTCGAGTCGCCAAGGCGACAATCGCGGTGGTCTTGCCGCTGCCGGGCACAGCCGATACGCCCAGCAGGCCGCCTTGGTAGGCCAAGATTTCGCGCTGTCCCGCGCGCGGCTCAAACCTTCGGCTGAGCTCAGGTCGAAGCCTCACGCGCGATCCTCCTGCAAGACCTGTTGCACCGCTATCATCAGCGGACCGTCTTGTGCCGAGCCGTGCCCTTCCGACTCGCTGGAGCACAGGTAAATCCCGTCGCGGCAGCGCAAACACAGGCCCCGCACCAAGCGGTAGAGGTTGCGGTTGCGAATCGAGTAATCCACGGCGTCGGTCCAGCGATCTTCTGAATTCCAGCGCCGAGTCAGCACGTAGTGGTTGGTCAAGGGCTGGTGCAGCGGTTCCCACCAGTTGGCCGAGCCAACGTCTAGCCAAAACTGGTAGCGCGCCACGTGGCCGGAGAGCAAATAGGTATAGACCGGTGCGACGAGGGCAATGGATTCTGGAGCCTCGTCGAGATCGACATCGGTCAGGTATTGAGCGGCGACGACTCCAGACCATATCATCTCGACATAGCGCTGACCAATGGCCGCGCCGGCTAGCGCCATAGCCGGAGCCACCTCGCGGAACGAGGCAGCCGAGGCAATCAGCTTGCTGTACACCTCGGCTTCTTCAGGCTCCAGCGCCGCATGGGACAACACCTCCCCGAAGAGCCGGCGCAAAAAGTGATCCCAAGGGTCGGCCGCGCCGCGGCGATACACCTCGATCCATGCACGCAGCCCCTCGTAGCGGACGAGTGCGTTCCGGCCTATCCGCTCACCCATCGCGGCATTCAACTCGCCCGCAGGTTTGAGTTGGCCTGAACGCGAATCGTACAAGTGCCGCGCTATCAACTCGGCCCGCAGCCGGTCCAGGGGCTTGAGCGCCCGCTCCAACGCCCCGGACAAATCGAAGAGCGAAAGCCGCTGTCCCCAATCGGGATGGGCGAGAATGGCCAGCGCCAGACAGGTGCGCACCACCGGCTCTTCGCGCAGCGTCTCGTAGCGCCGCACAATCGCAAAGGGAATGTCGGCAGCGCGAAAAGCCTCGGACAAGAGGAAGCGCAACACCCCGTCGGCGTGTGGGGCCACGACCGCGATTTCGCCCGGGGCCACGCCCTCGGCGATCTTCTGGACAATTCGCTGGGCCACAGCCTCGATCATCTGCCCTCGGTAACGGGCCTGCACTACATCCGCCACCGCCAGCCGCGGCGACCCTCCCGAGGCTCCTTCGGTTGCCTGCCCCAACTTCGCGCCAATGCGGTCGGCAAAGGCCACCATATCCCGGCTGGCACATGCCTCCGGCACCACGGCGATCGTCTCCTTGCACTGCTGCTGTAGCTCAGTGGCACCAGGCGCATCAACGCCTAAAAAGATGCGGAAGCCAGCTTGCGCATCCCCACCCAATAGGGCCGAATCGCACCTCGGCAAGAGTCTCCCCACCAGATCGCCGGCCACCGGCACCAGTTCCTCGGCCGAGTCAACCAAGAGGTGGCGATAGCGCTCGGTGAAGTAGCGCCAGAACTCTTCCTGCGCGATCAGGTGGCGATTGCACACTTCAAAGACCAACGACGCATCGAGCAACCCGTGTCGCAGGCAGTGGCTGCGGTAGCGGTCGATGCACGTCTGCACCTGTTCGTACACGCGCAGCCGCTGCTCTTCCCCAGCCCAGGCGCGACTCAGGCGCGGACCCACCTCCGCGAGCGCAAAATCCGCTACGGCCACCTTATTCAAATTGTCGAGCAATTGGGAGAGAATGCGCTGAGGGCGCAAGTACAGGCCCTCGAAATAGCCCTCGGCGAGCAGCGGCTCGACCACCTGCCCCATTAGGTATTGAGCGGCCTCGTAGTTGAGGAAGACCGGCGGTTGCGCTGGGGCCGCAAAGCCCGCCTTGCCAGCCACCAGCGGCCAAAACAGCCGCACCAACCGACACGCTAGCCCGTAGTACGTCTGTAGATCAACGGTACTATATGGACCTAAGTCGAGCCGATCTACTGCTCGGCGAAAGCGCCGCGCGGTCGCCCGGTCGGGCAACAGCACCAAGATCGCATACCCGGGCACTCCTGCTGCGAGCAAAACCCGCAGCCGCTCGATCAGGGCCTGTCGCTGCCCCGCTACGAGCGGTCCCGCGAGAAAGCAAGAGTGCCGCTCGAATAAGGGGGCATGCACCGCCCTAGTGAATTCTGGAACCATGATTTTTTGCGCTGTGCTCAGCCCGGGGGTGGGTTGCGCGTGAAAATATCGACAACCTCGGCCGCAGCAGCCGCTTGCAGCAGGCGCTGGCGCACTTCCTCTTGCTGCAAGCGCTGCGACAGAGCCGCCAGTAGTGCCATGTGCTGTTTTTGATGTTTGAGGGGGGTGACTAATAGCGCGATGATGTGTACGGGCTGGCCATCGGGCGCGTCAAAGTCAATACCGACCTGCGAGATGCCGATGGCCAAGAGCTGGCGCTGAATCCCCTCCTCGTGTGCGTGAGGTACGGCCACACCCTTGCCAATGCCCGTGGAGGCCTGTTGCTCGCGCCGAATCAGGGCTGCGATCAAGTGTTTCTGGTCGGGCACGACCTCGTCTTGCCACAGCACAGTAGCCAATTCGCGAATGGCGTCAAAATTGCGCTGCGCCGCGAGGTTTAAGACGACTTTATTCGGATCGAGTATGCGCCTTAATTTTTCCATGTCGCCCTCAACAGGTAAAGGGGAAACCGCAGCAGCTAGTTTCGTTGCAACTCACCCGCTTTTTGGTTCCAGCGGCGCGCCTCGTCATAGCGACCCTGTTCCCGCTCGATGTGCGCCATCAAGCGATAGGGAGTAGGCTGCCACGGGTCGATGGTCGCCGCCGCCGCCGCATGGGCCATAGCGCGATCCAACTCACCGGCTTCAAACAGCTTAAGCGCCACGTTAAAGCGCGTAGTGCGCGAGTCGAAAGCGAGGGCCCCCGCCTGCTCGTACGCGGCCGCCGCCCCAGCCCGATCCCCAGCCCACAGGCGCTCCTCACCGGCCATAAAATAATAATTGCTCTGAATCTTTCGCACCCAAGGATCGCGAAAAAATCCCGTGGCCAACGCATTGCCCATCTCGATTTGCGGGGCGACTCCAGTACTATCGTCGGGTGCTTGCAGGCGATAGACCAAGCCCGCAGGCACAAACACCCACCCCGAAATCGGCGAGCGGCGCGGAACAAAATAAAAAAGAGGCCGCCCCTCTCGGGCCAATGCGGCCTCGCGCCGCCAGCGCAGCCGCTCCTGCTTTAGTGGCGACAGCGCGTACTCGCTCCAAGCGAGTACATCCGTCCCCCGTCCCATGCGGTTGTACAAGGTCACGTCCGGGCGCAATCCCTCTACCCGCAACAGGTAGTCGAGCACAAAAGCCGCATCGTCCCCCTCGACAATCAAGATCGCGCCCTCGGGCAAGTCAGCGAGAATGTCGCGGCCATAGCGGTCGGCGACCCAATTTTCGCTGCGGTCGGATTCTTCGTAGTGCGAGATCAGCACCAAGGCGACGACGAGCGCAGCGAGCGGCACTGAGACGACCGGCCGCACCCGGCTAGCCAACGCGTCCAAGCCCATGCCCAACCACACGGCCAATCCCACTACGCTGAGCAAGTAAAACACCGGCAGACCATTGGGATCGCGGTGGTAGTTGAGCGCAGCGATCAAGTTACAAGCGATTGCTCCCCCAACCAAGACAAATGTACTGCGATCGCGGTTCCAAGCCGCCCACGCACCCCAAGCGACCAACGGCAGCAACGCGAGGTGGAACTCGCCCGCCGCCTGCTCTAGCCAGCGCTGGGCGTTGAGCAGCATACCCTCTAAGGGCAATGAAAAAAAAGACGAGCGATACAGCGCGCCGCTCAAGTGTTGCCACAGGGCCGTTAGGTCATCGAGCGGCCCCCAGTGAAATCCCGCGCCCCGACCATTGCGCAGCGGTAGGTACGCTACCAAGCTGTACCCACCCATCACAGCGAGCATCCCCTGCGCCATCAACAAGGGCCGCCGCCAAAGCGCGGGCCAGCGCCAAGCCAAGACCGCGACCACGCCCGGCCAGACGAGCACCTGCATCAAGTGAGCCGTCAGCCCCAAGCCCATGAGCCAGCCCAAGAGGAGCACTTGGCGCGGCTCCTTGCTCTCACACGCTCTAAGGGTTTGGGCCAGAACCAAAACTACCAGCAACAAAGCCAAGCCATAAACTTCGGCGATGACGGCCTGCGACCAAAAAGTGCGCGAAAACGCCAGCGCCAAGGCCGCGGCCAAAGCCACCACAGGCCGCACCCCACGTCCGTAGAGCAAGCCCGCCAAAGCTCCGCAACAGATAGCGGCAAACAGAGCCGACGCGGCATTGATCGCCATGGCCGGACTAATCCACGGCAGAGCCAGCGCGAGCAAGCGGCTGACAAGGCAAAACAGAGGATACCCCGTCGGATGCGCCGTCCCCAACCCATAGGCCGCGCCGATCAGCTCGCCGCTCCCCTCTACGTACACGGTCGGACACAGCGTCGTCCCATAGACTACGAGCGCGGCAACCCCTGCGGCGATCCCGACAATCCCAGCCATCACGACCCCACCCCTAGCCGCAGACGTTCGAGCCACTCGCTCCACAAAGGCCCCTGCGTGGCTATTGCGTGAATCACGACGATCAAGACTCCCAGCACGGCTCGGACCCTCCACCGCGCCCCCGCGTCCACCGGCATATTCTCCACCGGCGGCAAGATCAGCCGCCGGCCACCCCAAGCCAGCCCCAACCAGAGCGCGACCGCAGCCACGCAGACCAACAAGCCATAGCGGAAACTATTCGGCTCGTAAGAAAAGACGACCTCGCGTGTCCCGGCCGGAACCACTACGGCGCGGAACACGTGATTGGCGCGAAGAATCGGGCGCTCGACCCCATCGACAAAGGCTCGCCAGCCCGGATAATACGTATCGCTCAAGACCAAAATTCCCCCGGCCGAGTCGGCAAGGGCCACGGCGACTTCCTCGTCCTCATAGCGGACGATCTCCGCTGCGCCGCCCGGCCCAATCGAGGCAGTCGGTGCTTCCTCCAAGACGACCTTGTGCCGCATGGGAAACCCGCGAGCCATATAACTCAGCCCAGCTCGCGGACTAGTGGCGAGGTGGAATTGGCCCACTACATACGCGCGGGGCAAGGCCGTGGTCAGACGCTGCACATCAAAGCCCTCATCGCGGCTGTAGCGCACCGCGTATTCCACGCCGGCCAAGGAGGCAAACGCCGGATAGCCGCGAGCGAACTCCCCGTGGCGATACAGGTGCAGCGGACTCCACCCCGGCAGCGCGTTGGCCAATCCGTACAGCCCCCCCGAATACATCCGCAAGGTCTCGTTATAGCGCCGATAGGACTCCAAGTCGTAGGCCCATCCCCCGTGCCAGTCAAACGGCGAGTTCCGCTCGTTGACCAAGCTGACGATTCGCGGCGGCGCAACAGCCGTGTGGTCGGCTAAAATCTCGCGGGCCGTCGCCGGAGTCTCGGTGTACGCAGTTGGCTCTATAGTGCCGTTAAAATCCGCGCCAAAGCTGTACAGCTCGGCAAAAATGACCACGGGCGCAGCCCACGCTGCGGCTCGTCGCGCGCGCCGACCGAGCAGCCACGCGCCAATTATCAACGCCCCCACGAGCCGCAGACCGTCGCCGCGCAAGTGGTGGATGTAGCGCGTTGGTTCTGAACCGTCGCCCAAGAGCGCGATCCCGCTAGCCCATAGCAGGCCCGCACTAGCTGCGCCGAGGACCGCGGCTAACAGCCAACCATTCGCGGGCCGAGGCCGCTCGCGGCGCAACACTTGGTCGAGTCCGAGGCCACAAAGCACGGATGCCCCCACGGCAAACCACAACAAAAAGCGCGTCGGGATGCGGAACAGGCTAAACCCTGGAATTTGATAAAAAAAGGAAAAGATGGCCGTGTATTTGCCCAGTGCGAGGACTAGTCCAACAAGGGCGAGCACGGCAAAAAAACCAACTTGGCCATCCCGCCGCTCGCGCAGGGCCGCCCACGCCAACAACAGGGGTATCACACCGACGTAAGTGCAGAGCTGGATGAAGAAGCCCACCTCCCGGCTCCCGTACGTGCCGTGCGCCGAATTGCCAAAAAAGTTGGGCCACAATAAAGTCACCAACCGCTCGGGCGGCAGCGACATCGCCACAAAACTGGCCCACGACAAGCCGGCCCCGCGATTGGATAGCTGCACTAGTTCGGCGGTAGGTACTAGCTGGACCGCGGCTAGAGCCGCCCCCAGCACGAGTGCACCGGCCAGCAGCGGCCAAGCGATCCATCCCGCACCCTGTACCCAACTCCGATAGAGCCAGTAGCCCGCAACGGCGACGGCCCCGTACAGAGTGGCTTGGGGATGGCCAGCCAGCAGTTGCAAGCCAATCACCAAGGCAAAGAGCAACACGTAAAAAAAGTGCCGCCGGTTCAGGAGGCGATCGACGAGCCAAAACAGCAGCGGCAACCAAGCGCACACGGCGATGAAGTTGGGCGACATGGCCCGCACGACCATGTACCCGCTCAGGGCGTAGCAAAGCCCGGCGCACAGCGCGGCCGGTCGCACCGCGCCAAAAGCGCGCACCAGTGCGTACATGCCCGCGCCCGCCAACCACAGGTGCAAGACAATGTTCCAGTTGAGCGCAGCCCAAGTAGGCAGAAGCAACGCCAAAATCACATTGGGCGGATACAGCGGCCCAGCCTGGCCTTCGGCAAACAAGGGGAAGCCGCAGTTGATGGCCGCATTCCATAGCGGCAATTGCCCCTCGCGGAGGGCGCGGGCGAAAAAGTCGCGGAACGGGTGGTTTTGCACCATCACGTCCTGCACGAAAAACGCCCCCTCTAGCACAGTGGCCGGCCAAAAGAAAATGGCGACCGCCGCCCCGAGCAGCCCTACCGCACCTAAGTCCTTGCGCCAATCCACGGGCTAGGGCCTCCGCAGATGTGCGCAGAGCCGCTCGGCCGCCAAGGCATGGCCAGCCTCGTTCCAGTGGCTATCGCGCCAATACAGGGTTTGGGTTTGGGCCTTTGCCCTGAACTCGTCGAGCAAGTCGATCAACGTGAATCCGTACTCCTCGGCAAAACCGGCTAGCCTAGCATTGGGCTTGCTCAGGTCGAACTCGCCGATCAGGCCGTACAGCTCGCGCTTGGCGCGCCAGTTGTCTTCTTCTACTTGGACGATCGACGGCACGTACACAACGGTTAGGCGCGCACCGCGTCGCTCGACGCTGTGCTTAAAGGCCGCGAGGATGCGGCCCGTCAGCTCCCAAGCCGGGGCATAGCGCGCATCCTCGCCGTACAAACCCGCGTAAAAATCCTGCTGCTGCCCGCGCGGCACCTCCGGCTGCCACGCCTTTTGCACCAGCCGGTACAAGTGCCAGTGCTGCGAGAAATAGCGCTGCAACCTTACTGCGAGGGGCAATGCGTCTGCGGGCTGTCGCCAAAAGCTCGACTCCTTTACCGGGACTCCTGCGAGTGCGAGTTGCCCATTGCTCCGCACTCGGAAGTAAGGCTTGAAGCCCCGCTCAGCGCCAATGCCTCGGCGCGAAGCATTGTTCCACAGGTCGTTGCCGTAAAAAAAGAGCACCACCTCATCGGCCCCAAAGCGCGCACCCTGTTGCTCGAAAAACAGCAGCGCTTGGTCGGTGCCGTAGCCAGCCACCCCGAAATTGGCCACCTCTACCGCAACCTCCTCCCGCCGGAGACAGGCTTCGAGCTGACGGCTGACCGCGGCTTCTATGGGGACGCCCCACCCTTCGACAAATGAGTCGCCAAACAGGGCCACTCGACGGACGCCCGCAGCTTTTGCATCCGCGAAGTCGCGGTCGCGCAACCCGATGCTATTGATCCGCATTTCCACGTCGAATTCCGGAGTAACCAAGTGGCCGACGCGGTCCGGGATGTGGCTCCAACCCAGTTCGGGATCGTAGCGCCAGACGGGGGGCCGGCGGAAGAGCTGCGGGTGCAAGAAGCTCAACGCCAGTTCGCACAGCACGATCCCGATGACTAAGCTGGCCAGTGCGAGGGCTATCTTGGGTGCGTAGCGCATTGTCCATTTCATCCGTTCAATATTTATTGCGACCTCTGAAAATCCATACAACAGCGATTTGCTGTCAACCGCGACGCCCTTGGCCGGGATACCAAGCCTTATCTATATTGAACCGGCGCATCAGAAATCCCTCAACAAGATCAAGGACAATACGGGAGTGGACATTACCGCCACCGGCGTCGTAAACAACTCCGTAAAAACAACAACTTCAAACCCAGAACTAATCATGTCCGAACAGACCACGTACGATTTGCCTGATGCTTACTTGTTGCGGGCACTAGATGATGCCCACGAAAAAGGGTTCCGGGATTTTCTATGCCATCACCGATATGACGCAAGATGCCAAGTGCATCGCAAGCAGGCCGCTAATGCGCTGAGCAATCTAATCGATGGACTGAAAAAAGGCTCTGATCCTAAATATGACGACCGAGATGTCGCTGCTGCGTATATAGTCAACTACCACCTATCACACTGTATGATGGCGTACTGGGCGTTTAAGGATATCTTTGATCGAGTTGATGTTCCGAATACCCTGTACGTTTACGACGTGGGAGCGGGTACTGGGGCTGGTCGTGTAGGTTTAGCTCTTGCCCTGTCCAAATGCGATAAACAACCCGACATCTATTTTGGCGCTCATGAACCAGCGAGAGCGATGCAGTCCGCAGGTTATTTTTTTTGGCAAGCGTTTCGAAAATCCGTGCCTGATTATTTTAGGGATTCCTATATATATAACCCTCCGAAAGAGCCGTCTAAACTTCCGGCTAATACAGTACGTGTGGTTACGTCATTCCATTTGAGTCTGCCTTGGGATAACCAACAGTCCTGGCTCTATCGAGAAGAAGATGTAGAGTCTGCCAAGAATCTAAAGGAAGCATTTCGTATAGTTAGCCCTGATTTAGGTATTTTCACCACCCATAATAAAAAACAGCAGACTCTGTCTAGAGTGGTGGACGATTCCCACGATTGGGATAAGGAATTCGGAACAGATAGAGATATTCCCAAGCATCCTGGTGTTCCAAGCAAGTCTCCTCTTTATACCGACTGTGCAGTTTATTTTGGCTTTGAAGTCCCTGAAGCGGAAAGAGACCCGGGGAAATCTGTCCGCCACTGGAGTCGTCACCGATTCAGTCTGCCGAAAAACAGCATTTTGCTCCAGCGCGTCTCTTCCTGTTATGCGGAATAGTTACGGCATGAAAAGGCGGCAGCCAAGCTCAAAGCTACTGAATCGATAAGTTCGAGTTCGAGTCATCCGAATCAAGGTAGAACCTAAGCGTATCGCACTCGCTCTGTTATCATTAAGCCTTCCTAAGGATTTTTTGCAATGACAGCCCCCACACAGCAAGACCTATTTAATTCCTTTGATCCCGGTGTGTCGCAGGACGTTTCTGGCCCCGATAAATCCGGCAAGGCTGACGTGACGTATGTCCAGACGGGGCAGTTGCTGACGAAGCCGACCGGGTTTATGAACGCGTACGATTTTACGCTCAACCCGTATAGCGGCTGCTCGTTTGGCTGTACCTACTGCTACGCGGCGTTTTTCAGCCGGGATGCCGAAAAGCGCGACACATGGGGCTATTGGGTCGATGTAAAAGAAAACGCAATAGAGCTGCTGGGTAAGCGCCGGAAGTCGCTGGACGACAAGCTTATCTATATGAGTAGCGTCACCGATCCTTATCAGCCCATTGAGCGAGAGCTGGAACTCACTCGCCGCCTGCTGGAAATTATGGCCGAGCGGCACAAGCCCAAGTTGGTCGTCCAAACCCGCAGCCCACTAGTGACGCGGGATTGCGACCTGTTCCAGCGCATTGCGAATAACGGTGGACGGGTACAGGTCAATATGACGGTCACTACCGACGACGAGGACATCCGGCGGACTTTTGAGCCGTTCTGCCCGGCTAATCACCGGCGACTGGAGGCCATTAAGGAAGTACAGGCGGCCAGCCTTGATACTTGCATCACGATGACACCCCTGCTGCTGGTCAATAGCAACCGCGACTTTGCCGATGCCCTGATTGATACTGGCGTCGAGAAGTTCATCGCCCAACCTTTTCACTTCCGACAAGGGAAATTTCTAGCCGGCACGCGGGACGGGGCGTACGACCTGATGGCGCAGAAACTGGGCTGCGGGCGCAGTGATTTTGAACCTGAGTATCTGGAACGCTATCGGCAGTTCTTCGGAGTGCTCGACAACAAACTGCGCAATCGCGGTTTGCCGCCTTTAGGTGAAGGAAAGGACGGGTTTGCGCCGCCGTTTTAGCCACCGACCTACGCCCCGATCAACAAACATGATTACTAAAGGACAATATGGGATTTCTGATTTGGAGAAAGACTTTGGATGTCTGACATTTGGAAATGCTCTGGCAAGCTATCGAATAGGAGAAGAAAAAAGCCAGAGAGAGTTTGCTATTTTTTTGGGTATTTCACCTCAAAGCCTTTGTGATATTGAAAAAGAAAGAAGAATTCCAAGTCCCAGTAGGGCCGCTAAAATTGCCAGAAAACTTGGCGAACCAGAAAGTTTTTGGGTTCAGCTTGCATTACAAGATATGCTGCGAAAAGAAAATTTGAACCTTGTTGTTTCCATCGGTTGATGAAAAATGCCGTACTGTGTAGCGAAGTACTCTTGCCCTAACTCATGCGCCACATTCTAGTCACAGGTGGTGCCGGCTTTATCGGCTCGCACACCGTAGATCGCCTCGTCGCTGCGGGCTATCGCGTCCGCATCCTCGATTCCCTTCAGGAGCGAGTCCACCCCGAAGGCTGGCCCGCCTATCTGCCCACAGACGTGGAAAAGATGCGCGGTGACGTGCGCCAACGCGCCGACTGGCTGGCCGCTCTCGACGGCATCGACGGCGTCATTCACTTAGCGGCCTACCAAGACTACATGCCGGATTTTTCCACCTTCCACCACGTCAACACCGTCGGTGCCACCCTACTCTACGAGCTGATCGTCGCCGAGAAGCTCCCCGTGCGGAAAGTCGTCCTAGCCTCGTCGCAAGCCGTCTATGGCGAGGGCAAGTACCGCTGCGGCGAGCACGGCGTCGTCTATCCCGACGCCCGTTCTGACGCGCAGCTAGCCAGAGCCGAGTGGGAAGTCCGCTGTCCCCATTGCACTGCTGCACTCGAACACCAGCCGATCACCGAAGACACCGTCAACCCCCACACCCCCTATGGCATTTCCAAATACGCGGCTGAACTGACCTCCTTCAGCCTCGGCCGCAAATACGACATTCCCACAGTCAACATGCGCTACTCCATCGTCCAAGGGCCGCGCAACTCCTTTTTCAATGCCTATTCGGGCATCGGCCGCATTTTTGCCCTTCGCGTCCTGCACGACCAACCCCCCGTCTGCTACGAGGACGGCCAAGCTCTGCGCGACTACGTCCATGTCGGCGATGTGGCCCGCGCCAATGTCCTCTGCCTCGAAAACGAGCGCGCCGATTTCCGCTCCTTCAATGTCGCCGGACAGCGCGGCACCACCGTCCTCGAATACGCCCAGCTAGTAACGCGCATCGCCGGGCGGGCCATCGAACCGCTCGTAAGCGGCGAATACCGCTTTGGCGACACCCGCCACACCGTCTCCTCCCCCGAGGCCCTACAAGCCCTCGGCTGGCAGCCCAAGGTCCCGCTCGCACAGACCATTGGCGAATACATCGAATGGGTCAAACGGCAGCCCAACCTCGCGGACTTCTACGCCGCGGCCCAAGCGAATATGCGCGCCGCCAACGTCCTCCGCAGGGCAAGCGCGTGAAGGCGATGATCCTAGCCGCTGGGCGCGGCACGCGCCTGCGCCCGCTCACCGACGCGATCCCCAAGGCGATGGTCCCCTTTGCCGACAAACCCCTGCTCGAATACGTCGTGCGCCTGTTGGCGCAGCACGGATTCGACGACCTCGTCATCAACCTCCACCACTTGCCCCAAGTCATCACCGACTATTTCGGCGATGGTCGGGCTTGGGGCGTGTCGATCACTTATTCGCTGGAGGACGACCTACTCGGCACCGCTGGCGCTGTGCGGCAAGTTGCCGACTTCTTCGACGGCCCTTTTTTATTGTACTACGGAGACAACCTGACCAACTTCGACCTAGGGGACTTGTGGCAAACCCACCAACGCGAGGGCGAAATCGCCAGCATCGGCCTCCTGTGGATGGACGACCCAACCACGCGGGGCATCATCGGCCTCGACGCACACCACCGCATCGAGCGCTTTGTCGAAAAACCGCGGCCCGACCAAGTATTCGACAACTATTGGGTCAACGCCGGGATCTACGCCCTACAACCCGAAATCCTCGATCGCATCCCACCGGACACCCCCTGCGACTTCAGCGAGGTCTTCGCCGACTTGCTCGCCGCAGGCCGCCCCTTGCTCGGGCATCCTATGCGCGGTCAACTCCTCTCGACCGATACGCCCGAGCGCTACCGCCATGCCTGTCAGTGCGTGGACTCGGGGACCTTTGCCCTTCCTTGAAACGAGGACAGTTTGATCATCACCAGAGCGCCTCTGCGCATTCCGCTCGGCGGCGGCGGCACCGACCTAGCCTCCTATTACACCCACTACGGAGGCTTTGTACTCAGCGCTGGCATCGACAAATACGTCTATATCCAGCTCAACGACCTCAAAGTAGAAGACTTCATCCGCGTCAAGTACTCGCAGACCGAAAAGGTCGATGCACCCGGCCAGATCCAACACCCCCTGCTGCGCGAAGCCTTGACCTACGCTGGGATCGAAGGAGGCATCGAAATCAGCGCAATGTCCGACGTGCCCGGACGCACGGGTCTGGGGTCGTCGGGCGCGTTCACCGTGGCACTGCTGGCCGCGCTCCACGCCTATAAGCGCGAACACCCCTCCCCCCAAGCGCTAGCCGAGGAAGCCCACTATATCGAAACGGTGCGAGCTGCTCAGCCAGCGGGCAAACACGACCACTACTTGGGCACCTTCGGCGGCCTAACTTGCCTCGACATCGACACCAGCGGACACGTCGCAGTCACGCCACTGGCGATTTCCGCACCTACCGCCGAGACCCTAGCCGCCAACATGCTGGTCTTCTTTACCGGCATCCGGCGCGAGAGTTCGGACATCCTCGCTCAGCAAAATCAAGACACCCAACAAGGCGACGACCGAGTCATAGACAGCTTGCATCAGACCAAGCGGATCGGCTACCAGATCAAGGAGGCGCTCGAACGAGACGCGCTCGACCGCTTCGGCGAATTGCTCCACGAACACTGGCTGGCCAAAAAGCAGCGGACGCAGCAGATATCCAATGCGGATATCGACCACTGGTACGCGACCGGCCGCGCCGCTGGTGCCCTCGGCGGCAAGCTGCTAGGGGCTGGTGGCGGTGGTTTCCTCATGTTCTATTGCCCGGCTGAACACCACGCCAAGCTGCGCACAAGCATGGCCCAAGAGGGCCTGCGCGAGATGCGCTGCCAATTTGCCACCGAGGGCGTCGAGGTCCTCGTCCACACCTAATGCGCTCCCTCGACCTAGGCGACGCAGAAGCCATACACCTGCCCGGCGGCGACTTTCGCCTCGACGGAGGAACCATGTTCGGCTTGGTGCCCAAGGCCCTGTGGCAGCGCGTCACAACCGCCGACGAGCACAATCGCATCCGCCTGTCGTGCAACTGCCTACTCCTGAAAATGAGCCGCGAGCTCGTGCTGCTCGACGCTGGATTTGGCGAGCGCTTTTCCTCGCGCGAGCGCACCATGTACGGCATGGACGGCACGCAGACGCTGCGCGGCTCACTCGCAGCCGCCGGCGTAGCCCCAGAGGCGATTACCATGGTCGCGCTCACCCATCTGCATTTCGACCACTTCAGCGGCTGTCTCGTCGAAGGGTCTGCGGGCCTGATCCCGCTGTTTCCCAACGCCATCCACGCGGTACAGCGCGGCGAGCGGGACGACGCCTTGGCCGGTCGCAGCACCATGCGGAGCAGCTATCGGCCCGAAGAGCTCCACGCTCTCGCCCGCCAAGTCGAGATGCGCTTCCTCGACGGCGACAGCGAATTGGCACCTGGACTGACGACTTTTGTCACCGGCGGCCACACCCGCACTCATCAGGGCTTTCGCCTTGAGGCCGGCAACCACACCCTAGTCTATCCCGGGGAGCTAATCCCCACGCGCCTCCATCTGCGGCCCTATTGGAACATGGCCTACGACATGTTCCCCTACCAGACCTTAACTCGCAAACAGCAGTTTACCTCAGAAGCCGCCGCTCAGGAGTGGATTGTCGCCTGGGACCACGATCCCGACGCCTCTTGGAGCCGCATCGCCCAAGACGGCGAACACTTCGTCACCCGCGATGTCGAACTTTGACCGCGGCTTTTCATCCTGTAAATCCCACAAATCACAGTCCACTTTGACCGCGTCTAGACCGTGCGTTACTTTTAACGCCGCTATGTCCTTGGAAGTCATTGAAATTCCCACCGAGCACCGCGACCTGCTCAACCGCCTGTCCGAGCTGATTCCCGACCTCGAACCAGACTCGCCGCAGAGTTTACAGCGTATTTTCGGCTTGGGGCTGATCGCCCTAACCATGCAGATCACCAATAAGGCCCGAGCCCAAGACCAAGCGGAGCTAGTCGCCGAATTGGGCGACCTCGCCAAGTCCATGGTCGAGGCCGAAGGCTGGTCCTCACTATGATGATTCCCCCCTCCTCGCTCGACCTCTTCAGCCTTAAGGGCCGCACGGCCTTGGTGACGGGCGGCAGCAAGGGCCTCGGCGAAGCTATGGCCTGCGCGCTGTCGGCAGCCGGTGCCGACGTGGCCATCACCAGCCGCAATGTAGAAGAAGCCCGCGCCGCAGCCGAGCAAATCAGTGCCCACACTAACGGCCGCGTGCTCGCCTTCCAAGCCGATGCGGCCGACCGCGCCCAAGTGGAAGCCTCAGTGAGCCAAACCAACGACGCCTTGGGGCCCATCGACATCTTGGTCAACAACGCCGGCATCAACATCCGCAGCCCTATCGTCGACCTGCGCGACGAGGATTGGGACGCGGTCATCGCCATCAACCTCACCGGCCCGATGTACTACTGCCGAGCCGTGGGGCCGCAGATGATCGAGCGCGGCTACGGCCGCGTCATCAATCTCGGATCCACGGTGTCGCAGGTCTCAATCGCCGACCGCACGCCGTATGCATCGAGCAAGGGCGGCATCGTCCAACTCACCAAGACCCTCGCCCTCGAATGGGCAGCGCACGGAATCACCGTCAACGCCATCTGCCCCGGCCCTTTTATCACCCCGATCAACGCCATCCTGCTGCAAGATCCAGCCAAGGCGCGCGAAATGATCGCCAAGGTCCCCATGGACCGCTGGGGTGACCCGGCTGAATTGGCCACGGCCGTCCTCTACTTCGCATCGGAAGCATCGGGCTTTACCACCGGGGCGACCTTAGTCGTCGATGGCGGGTACACCTCTCAGTAGGGGCAACCCTTGTGGTTGCCCTCGTCGGCTCCCACTGGCTGAATACGCGATGTCGCTTGGGCGCCCACAAGGGACGCCCCTACATCTATCGGTTCGGCCCAGATAAGTAACGCCACTGGCGTTACTAGAGCCGACGGCAGACCCTCCTGAAAGCGAACCGCGTCAAGCGGGGCAAGTGCTGGCGCAGCTTGATCAGCAAATGCGCAGCCGCGTCTGGGACGCTCTTGCGCTTGCCCGCGGCTACGGCGTCTGCAATGGCCTCGGCCACTTCCTCTGCCGATTTGGCGAACTTTTTCTGCACGGGCAGGTGCTTAGTGCCGGCCCGCGCGGCAAACTCGGTATGCACCAAACCCGGCTCCACGAGATGCACCCCAATGCCTCGGGGAGCCAACTCGTAATCGAGGCTTTCAGCCAAGCCGCTCACCGCGAATTTCGTCGCGCTATACACTGCGTGCTTGGGCACGGGGAATTCGCCGACAATACTCGATATAAAGACCAACCGGCCCTGCCCTTGCGCCAGCATACCGGGTAGAAACGCCCGAGTGCAGTAGATGGTGCCGAGCAGATTCGTTTGCACCACAGCCTCACATTCGCGCACATCCGCGTCGGCAAAAAAGTTGTAATGCCCCCGACCCGCGTTGTTGATCAGCACGTCGGCCCCACCCCATTGCGCCTCCACTTCGGCGTGTAAAGCACCGACTTGGGCCAGATCGCTCACGTCGCACGGCACCACCAACGGCTGGCGACCGCCGCTTGCTTCAATGGCCGCTCCCAGTTCGGCTAGCGCCTCGGCACGGCGAGCCACCAACACCAAGCGCGCCCCCCGCTCGGCTAGCACGAGGGCCAAGGCGCGACCGATGCCGCTACTGGCTCCGGTCAGTACAACCCGCTGGTCATCCCAATTCATTATCCCTCGATTTTTTTCATAATGAGAATTTTACGTCCTAATTGTCATTTAGAGAAAATAGCACAATAAATTATTTTTAATGTACTTATCTTTGTTTTTATATCTTTTTTACGCTTATATTCTCAATATAAGAAAATTCCCATTTATTATCTTGCGTCAAGATAAGTCGTAAGTGCTTTATAAACAAACCACTAGCAAATTTTTCGTCCTTTGGCACGAAAGTTGCATATAGCGTGCCATAGCCATTTTACCCATAAAAGGAGGAGCTAACATGGCCACTATCACTATTCAACCCCTCGCCGACCGCGTGCTAGTCAAGCGTCTCGACGAGGAAGAAGAGCAGAAGGTCGGCGGAATCATCATCCCGGACACGGCCAAGGAAAAGCCCCAAGAAGCCGAGATCGTCGCCGTCGGCCCCGGCGGTCGCCGCGATGACGGCGAGCGCATTCCCTTGGAGGTCAAAGAAGGCGACAAGGTCCTCATCGGCAAGTACTCGGGCACCGAGGTCAAGATCGAGGGCGAAGAATACCTGATTATGCGCGAGGACGACATCCTCGCCATCGTAGGCTAAGGGAGGCACAATACTTATGGCTGCCAAACAGATTGCCTTTCGCAGAGACGCCCGCGAGAGCATCCTCTCCGGCGTCCAACAGCTCAGCAAGGCCGTCAAGGTGACGCTCGGGCCTCGGGGCCGCAACGTCGTCTTGGCCAAAAGCTGGGGCTCGCCCACTGTCACCAAAGACGGCGTCACCGTCGCCAAAGAGGTCGAACTGCCCGATGCCTATGAGAACATGGGCGCGCAGATGGTCAAGGAAGTCGCTTCCAAGACCAGCGATGTGGCCGGCGATGGCACCACCACCGCCACGGTCCTCGCCGAAGCCATGTACACCCAAGGCTTGCAGGCCGTCACTTCGGGCTACAACCCCATGGAGATCAAGCGCGGCATCGACCAATCCGTCGCCGAGGTGGTCAAAAGCCTCGAAACCCAGAGCAAGACCGTCCAGGATCACTCCGAGGTTGAGCAAATCGGCACCATCTCTGCCAACGGCGACAGCGACATTGGTCAGCTAATTGCCGAAGCCATGGACAAGGTCGGCAAGGACGGCACCATCACCGTCGAGGAAGCCAAGAGCACGGACACCAGCCTCGACGTGGTCGAGGGTATGCAGTTCGACCGCGGCTACCTGTCGCCCTATTTCGTCACCGATCAGGAGAACATGGAAGCCTCTTTGGAGGACTGCTACCTGCTGATCCACGAGACGAAAATCTCCAATCTCAAGGATCTCCTGCCCTTGCTCGAAAAGGTCAGCAAGGCGGGCAAGCCCCTGCTGGTCATCGCCGAGGACGTGGAGGGCGAGGCCCTCGCCACGCTGGTGGTCAACAAGATCCGCGGCACCTTGCAGGTGGCTGCGGTCAAGGCCCCCGGCTACGGCGACCGCCGCAAGGCCATGCTCCAAGACATCGCCACCCTCACCGGCGGCACCGTGATCACCGAGGACTTGGGCATCAACCTCGAAAGCGTCCAACTGACCGATCTCGGCCAGGCCAAGCGCATCGCCATTGACAAGGACAACACCACCATCGTCGAGGGCACGGGCAAGGCCGCTGACATCAAGGGCCGGGTCGAGCAGATCCGCAACCAGATCGACGAGACCACCTCGGACTACGACCGCGAGAAGTTGCAAGAGCGGCTGGCCAAGCTGGCCGGCGGCGTGGCTGTCATTGCGGTCGGCGCGCCCACGGAGACCGAGATGAAGGAGAAGAAGGCCCGCGTCGAGGACGCGCTGCACGCGACGCGCGCCGCGGTCGAGGAAGGCGTGGTGCCTGGAGGCGGCGTGGCGCTCGTGCGCTCTATCGCCGGGTTGGACTCTGTCTCTGGCGAGACCGAAGGCGAGAACACGGGCGTCCGCATCGTGCGGCGCGCCCTAGAGGAGCCGCTGCGCCAGATCGCCGACAACGCCGGGCACGAAGGCGCGGTCGTCGTCGCGGAAGTCGCCAGCAAAGAGGGCGCGTACGGATTCAACGCCCAAAGCGAAGAATACGGCGACCTCGTGTCCATGGGTGTTATCGACCCGACCAAGGTCGTGCGCACCGCACTCAGCAATGCCGCTAGCATTGCCACCCTCTTGCTGACCACCGACGCCTTGGTGGCCGAGGAGCCGGAAGAGGAAGAAGAAGCGGCCACCGGTCACGGCCACGGCCACGCGCACCCGCACTAAGGGACGCTTGGCGAACGTGCAAAAGCGGGCGGGGTGTTTCATCCCGCCCGCTTTCTTTTTATTTAACTGATGTTACGCACCCGGGTAGGGGGCGGTTTCAAACCGCCCCCTACGGACATCGGCCTCGTCGAATCAAGGGCGTCCTGCCCGCGATCCCAGAGAGAAGCGGACCGAAAACCAACCACCGGCCACGTACTGCGTAACATCAGTTATTTAATTTTGCAAAACGAATTGCTGAGTTAGATGCGCGCCTGTAATCCACTCCTTCCTTAAGGACCTACCCATGTCCACCCTATACCAACGCCTAGGCCTTCGCCCTTTCATCAACGCCCGCGGCACCATCACCACGCTCGGCGGCTCCATCATGCCCACGCCCGTGGTCGAGGCAATGGCCGAAGCGTCGCGCCAATTCGTCCACCTCAACGAACTGCACGAAAAAGCCGGTGCCCGCATCGCCGAACTCACCGGCGCTGAAGCGGCCTTTGTGTCTTCGGGCGCAGCCGGTGGCATGCTCTTAGCCGGTGCAGCCTGCCTGACCGGCACCGACACCCGCGCCATTGCCCAGCTTCCCGATGTTGGAGATCGGCCTAACCAGTTCGTCATCAGCTTGGTCGATTCGCATTACTACATCCACCAGGGCTTTCGCCTCAGCGGCGGCGAACTGGTCAAAGTGGGGACCACAGAGTCTGTGACTATTGACGATTACGTCGCTGGCATCGGTCCCAAGACCGCAGCCGTAGTGTACTTCCTCGGCAGCCAGCCCCTATCCGAATTGCCCGCGCTCGTCGATGCGGCCCACGAGCGCAACGTGCCGGTCATCGTCGATGCGGCCGCGCAATTGCCGCCGCGCTCCAACCTGACCGACCTGCCGGCCATGGGCTGCGACCTATCCGTCTTCAGCGGCGGCAAGGGCCTGTTTGGGCCGCAGTCATCGGGCCTGATCTTGGGGCGCAAAGATCTGATTGCCGCGTGCCACCTCAACTCCAATCCGCACTCGGCCATCGGCCGCGGCATGAAAGTCGGCAAAGAGGAAATCTGCGGCCTCCTCCGCGCCGTCGAATTGTTCTTTGAAATGGACGAAGCAGCGGTCGTCGCCGAGTGGGAGCGCCGCTGTCGGATCGTCGCCGAGGCCGTCGAAGGCATCGCCGGTATTGAGGCTAGTTTTACCAAAGCCTACGAGAACAAATTTCCGCCGGCCTCGCCGCTCGTGCATCTGCACTTTGGCGACGCGGCCCCCCTCTCGGCCAGCGACGTAGTACGCGCGCTCGAAGCGGGGGAACCGTCGATCCTCGTCAGCGGCGGCGACACCGCGCTCAGCGTTGGACCGCAAACCCTCTTAGACGGCGAAGCCGAAATCATCGCCGACCGCCTCCATCGAATTCTAACCACCTAACCATCCCAACCAGGAGCAATCCGCCATGACCGAAGACAAAACCACCCTCAGCGCCGCCGAAGTAGATGCCGAATTGCAAACTCTCGACGGTTGGAGCCGCGACGGCATCATCATTTCGCGCGACTTCGTCTTTGCCAACTTCAAGGACATCACCTCGTTCCTCAACCACCTGACCCGCACCATCACCGAGCAGAACCACCACCCTGACTTCTCCTTGGATACCGGCAAGCGCACCGTCGCCGTCTCGGTAACAACCCATAGCGAAGGAGCCGTCACCCGCTCGGATATCCTCTTCGCCCGCACGCTCAACGAATGGGAGCCGGGGAGCTAAGTATCAGAAGAATATCTTGTGCAGCAGGCGCAGATTGCGACCTAGTGAGGAACTACGAGCCGGGCGGGCGAGGATAGGCTGGTCCTCCAGAATGCGCCGAAATGGCTTGTGCGCCTGATCGACGGTGATGAACTCGCCGATCTCTTTTGCAATACTTTCCGCCCGGCGACAGGCAGAGTGGATGATGGCGCTGGTGCCTGATACTATGGTTCGTATCCGGAGGTGGTCCCGGCTTGATTGAAGTGTGATGTGGGTGAATCTACTGTGTTTTTACGTGCGCGTATTGCAGTATTTTTTTATCAACTGTGAGTAGCTCACAGTTGTACTCTCGGGCGGTTGCAACGATGATTTGATCGGCTGGATCGCGGTGAAATTCACCGGGTAACTTGGTCGAAGCAATAGCAACCCTCGGGGTCAACTCAATATGTTGAATCCCGGGTAGGGCCAGCGCCTTGTCCATCCACTCCTCGACAGGGCAGGCCAATTTCAGCCTCTCGTACTCCACCAACTTGGCGACTTCCCAGCAAGAGATTGCAGATACCCCAAGGCCGCTCGACCGCTCTTCCTCAATTATATCCCTGTGGCGTTTGGTCAATTGCTCATTTTCATCGGCCAGCCAAATCCACAGGTGAGTATCCAGAATAATCACTTCAGAATATCCCAGTCCTCTTTAGCTACTGGCTCCGTCGGATCCAGATATTCAATGACCTTACCACGCAGGGGTGACGGCGTCCCAAGATGGTGGACGGTTTCGTGCGACAATATAATTACCTCTACCTCATCCCCTTCTTGAAAAGGAAGGGCATTCAGCTTCAGTTCTCCGTTTGCGGCGATCTTTTTTTCGACGCGATAGGCTTTCATAACTCACCTCTCTAGAGCTTGGCTAAGGCTACCCTAAGCCGAAGATAGAATACATGATATGGATCGCAATTTCAATTGCCAAGCGGCGACTATCCCTCCTTCACTGTCGAGGACACGAGCCAGATCTGTTTGGTGTGCTACACCCAGTGCAATCCCATAGTCCGGTGAGTGAATCCAGACGAATTCTCAGAAAAATATCTTGTGCAGCAGGCGCAGGTTGCGGCCTGGCTCGGGCAGGATCTCTTTGACGCGGTTGAGGTGGTTGCGGTACACCGCGTCAGTGGCGTTTTCCAAGGTCAAGGAGAAGGAGTGCAAACGTCCCCCCCACTCCGCATAGTACTGACCTGAAAAATCCACCACTGCGTAGCCTTCCGTAGGCTCTTCAAACTCGCCGATCCGGTTCTGCTCAGCAGCCAAGCGCAGGTCAATAGTCGCGCTCAGCGCCTCAGTGGGTTCGCAGGTCAGGCCCAAGTGCCCTTGCAGGGGCGGCAGACGCGGCAGGGGTTCGTCGTCGAGATCAGTGAGCCGGCCGCGCACATAGCTGAGGGTACCGGCCACCTTCCAAGGCTCCGCCAGATGCCAATCGAAGGTAACTTCGGCACCGTGCATGATGACGCGCTCCCCCACAGTCCGGTAGAGAAAAAGATCGGCGCGCCGCAGACTGCGCTCGCCAGTGTTCTTGGGAAAAATGAACCCATTGATCGCATTGCGGAAGACGGCCACGTGTACATGGCCTTCTTCGTGATGGTAATCGACAAACAGCTCCAGTCCCAAGCCACGTTCGCTGCCGAGAGCACCATTGCCCACCTCATACGAATAGGCGGCCAGATGCGGCCCTTCGGAGAACAGCTCTTCGATGCCGGGAGCGCGAAAAGTGCGCATCAAGGTCGTGCCCAGCGTCAAGGTCGAGTTGGGGCGGTAATGGTTGGACAGACCGGCAGACATACCGGCAAAGTCGCGCGTCTGGATGCGGCCGACCCGGCGCGAATAGCGCTCCTCGCGCGGCTCGACGCGGCGGGCATCAACGCGTAAGGCCGCATTGGCCGCCCAAGGCCCATGCTCCCACTCCTGGTACGTGAACAGAGCGCCGGCGTATTCCTCGGCCGGCGGCGTAAAGTTGAGCCCGGCCGCGGCATAATTGCGGTACTCGTACCACAGGCCAATCGCACCGTTTGCAAAAGGCCCCATGCGATCCAAATGGGCCAGCGCACCGGTGTTGTGCGTGAGCACGCCGAACTCCATCCCTAAGTCGCCACTGGCTTCGAATTCGCCGTGCTGATAGCGCGAAAACGAGTGGTGCAGTTCTAGGCGCTGGAGCCAGTCTGGCCCGGTGAGGATTTCGCCGCGTCCTTTGAGGTGCTGGCGCTGGAGATCAATGGATACGCCGTGCGGGTGGCCTCCCTCCGGGTCAGGGGGGATACCGTAGTCGGAGTCGTACAGACTGCCCGACGCGCCCATGTGTCCCCAAGGACCCACTAGGCTCAAGCCGACCGAGGCATTGCCCGTGCGGATGTCCGTATTGGCGAGTACTCCATGCGGCGTAGAAATATCGTCGGCATTGCGCAAACTGCTGTCGAAGCGCAGGGCCAGTGGGCCGAGCGCCTGTTCGAGGGTCAGGCCGCCGGACAAACCTCGGTTGACGCTCTCCCCTTGATACGTAACAGATCCCCCCAAGCCGTCGGGCCGCTCAGAGGGCACATACCCTCGTACCACGTTGACGACCCCGGCCAAGGCATTGGAGCCGTAGAGCAAGGTGCGCGGGCCGCGCACGACCTCGATGCGCTCGGTGGTCATCGGCTCGATGGCCACGGCGTGGTCCGAGGAGGTGCCGGACAAATCGCCGGTGCGCTCGCCGTCCTCGATCACCAGCAAGCGGTCGCCGCCCAGTCCGCGCAGCACCGGACGCGCGGGTGCTGGCCCCATCGAACGCTGGGCAATGCCCGGCTCGTAGTCGATAGTCTCGGCGATGGTGCGGCTCAGATTCTGCTGCAACTTGCTGCCGCCGAAGACAACCTCGGGGGTTTGAAGTGGCGAAACAGGGCGCGTGCGTTCGCCTTCGATGATAATCTCCTCTACGTGCAGGGCCCCGTGGCCGATCACTAGATCGACATGGGTGGTATCTCCGGCGACGATCTCCACCTTAAAACGGGCCTCGTGGTAGCCGACGTGTAGGCTTTGCAAGACGTGCTCACCGGCGGGTACGTTGGCGAAGAAGAAGTACCCCTCGGCGTCGCTCATCCGCGCCCGTTCGAGCCCTTCGATGACGACGGTAGTCCAACCGACAGGTTGGCCGCTTTCAGCGTCGATCACGTGGCCAGCTAGAGCGCCAGTCTGGTCGCCCCAAGCGGGACTTACTGCTAGGCCGATTATCGCTGTGAGTTTCCAAAGTAGCCTGCGGCCTGTGTTTTTTATCTGCCGACTATTCAATTGACCTCATACAGATCGCTCGCCTCGCGGCTGAAGTCGTGCTGGTGAAAGTGAAAGATATGTTGTAAGAGAATCATCAGCACCATGCCTAACACCATCCATCCCACGGCTTTTTCTATAGCGCTAGGTCCAGGAATGTGATCGAGGCTATCGGGTAGCAGGTGAAACACGGCGATGCCTAGGATGAAGCCAGCTACGAGACTCATCACAACCTGAGTGAGCGTATGCGTCATGGTGCCCAAGGCCGCCAATTTGCCGCCGAGCAGGGATGCGGCAAAGATGGCGACTGAGTAGGCCGACGCAACAGAAACATTCCTATCCGCCCGAGTTGGGTTGACTGCTTAATGATAATAGAATATCATTGGAGGACAGTAACAGTATAGGTTGAACGATGGGGAGAGGGTTGCTATGGAGCAGTAGCTTGGTGCCCTGAGGCCGAAGGCGGAATGCATAACAGGGAACCCAGTGGCCATACCCCTGAAAGAGAAAATAATGAGCTCGCAAAACTTACTGACTCAAAGCGTGGCGGGATTCGATCTTACAGTTGTCAGTACGCTCCATTATCTGATTGCAGTCAGCGTTGCCTGCGTGGGACTCTGGGGCATCATCATCGCGACTCTCGGCATCTGAGTCCGACAGAGGCCGATGGCGAATCCAATGCTCCTTTCGGCAACTGGACTCTCGCTCGGCTATGGGACCGAGACCGTCGCTGAAGACATTGCGTTCAACCTTGCGCTCGGCGATGTGCTTGCTGTTGTCGGTCACAACGGATCGGGAAAATCGACCCTGATCAAAACACTGTTGGGCACCTTGCCGCCGCTTGCCGGCACGCTCAACTGGCCCATCGGGCGGCCACCGACAATTGCTTATCTAGGCCAGAGGACCGAGTTCGACAGCCGCTTTCCCATCCGGGTCCGCGACATGGCGGCAATGGGTGCTTGGCCCAACTTGGGGTTTTTCGGCCGCATCGATAGTGAGTGCCGGGCTCGGATCGGGTGCGCGCTCGAGCGCACAGGCACCGCCGAGATCGCCGATATGCCCTTGCACAAACTATCCGCGGGTCAGCTGCAACGGGCGCTATTTGCCCGGACCATGGTTCAGGATGCACCGCTGATCCTATTGGATGAGCCGTTTACGGCCGTCGACCAGACAACGGAAGCGGCTCTGCTGACGCTGATCGATCACTGGGCCGCGGAAGGACGCACCATCATCCTCGTTCTGCACGACCTTTCCGCCGTTCTACAACATTGCAGCTCAGCGCTTCTCCTAGGAGATGGCCGCGCGCTTTTCGGTGCCCCGAAAGAAACGCTTACGCCCGACAATCTGGTCGTTCACCGGTACCTGTCGCAAAGTCAGGCCGCCTGGATCGAAGACATGTACTCGCAATCGAAAGCAGACGATGTTTGAGTGGCTCGACTACGCGTTCATGGTCCGAGCACTGACCGCGACGACGGTGCTGAGTTTCTCCGTCGCCCCGGTCGGAGCATTCCTAGTGCTCAGGCACCTGTCGCTCGCCGGCGAGGCGATGGCTCACGCTATTGTGCCGGGAATCGTCATCGCTTTCGTGATTGCCGGTCTGTCGGTGGGATCCATGATCGTTGGCGGGTTGACCGCCGGTATCACCGTCGCCGCGCTGACCAGCCTGCTTGCCCGTACGACAATCATCCGCGAGGATGCGAGTCTGGCGTCGCTCTACCTGACCGCCCTCGCCCTCGGCATCTTCATCCTGTCCGCCGCCGGCTCGGCGGTGCCGCTGAAGAGTTTCCTGTTCGGTTCGATCCTCGGCATCGACGACGAAAGCCTCCTGCTGATCGGGATGACGGCTACAATCACATTGGTGAGCTTCGCGCTGATCATCAGGCCGCTGATCATCAGTACAATCGATCCAGTCTTCCATGAGAGCCAGTCCAAGCACCCGGGCCTCGTGGCCCACTGGTTCATGTTTCTGGTCGTGCTCAATCTGTTGGGCGCCTTCAAGGCGCTCGGCACGCTGATGGCGGTCGGGCTGATGATCCTGCCGGCGACGGCGGCGCGTTATTGGGTCTCGACAATCACCGGCTATTTGATCGTGACCTTCATATTCGCGCTGCTGAGCGGCTGGATCGGGCTGATCGTTTCGTTCTATTTGTCGGACGTGCCTTCAGGTCCCGCAATCGTGCTGGTTGCGGCGGTCTTTTTCTTTTTCAGCCTGATCTTCGCACCGCAAGGATTTCAGGTCGGCGCACGCCTCAACCCGTACCGCCGCGAACCTCTGACCATCAACAGAAACTCAATGTAGGAGCAAAAAAACCATGAAACGACTCTTCAGCGCACTGCTGGTAGCGGGCCTGGCGTTGACCTCAATCCCGGCGGCCGCCCAGGACAGAATCAAGGTCGTCGCCAGCTTCTCCATCCTCGGCGATATGGTGCGCCAAGTCACCGGCGATTTAGCCGAGGTGACAACCATTGTCGGCCCAGACGCGGATGCGCACGTTTACCTCCCCAACGCGGCCGACGCCAAAGCAGTGACCAACGCCGAGGTGATCTTTGTCAACGGTCTGGGCTTCGAGACTTGGTCGCAAACCCTGATCGAGACATCCGCTACCCAGGCCAAAGTGTTCGTCGCGACGGATGGCATAACACCTTTGAAGGTTGACGGCGCAATCGACCCGCACGCCTGGAACTCGCTCACAAACGGCATGAAGTATGTCGCCAATATTGCGGACGGCATGGCGGAAACCGATCCGCAAAACGCGGCAGCCTACAAGGCCAATGCCCGCGCCTACACCGCGAGACTAAAGGCATTACACGACCGCGCGCTCGGCCAACTCAAAAGACTGCCCGCCGGCCAGCGGACGGTCGTGACCGCCCACGACGCCTTTGGGTATCTGGAGGCAGCCTATGGGCTCACATTTCTGGCCCCGGTCGGGATCGACACCGATGCCGAGCCGTCGGCACGGGACCTCGCCAAGCTGATCGATCACCTGAAGGCCGTCGGCGCCGGCGCACTGTTCGTTGAGAACATCACCAGCCCATCCCTGGTTCAGCAGATCGCGCACGAAACCGGAATTCAGATCGGTGGCCGGCTGTTCTCCGACGCGCTCTCGGAACGCGGCGGCCCGGCGACCAGCTACGAGAAGATGTTCGAGCACAATTTGGGAACGCTGATTCAAGCGCTCAGCCAAAAAGCGTAATTCTCCACAACCAGGTCCGATCCGGCATCCGGCAGACCAAGGAGGTATCCTCATGAGCAACAGACGCACCAGCCAACGCAGCGCCATCGTGAGGGTTATTCGCGACGCCCCCGGCCCACTTCGCCCCCTGGAAATCCTCGACCTGGCGTCCCCCATAGTGCCGACGCTGGGCATTGCAACGGTCTATCGGCAGCTCAGGCGCCTGCAAGACGCCGGTGAAGTGCGGGCCGTGGATCTGGGCGTCAATGATGTGCGCTACGAGCCGACCGACCGGGGTCATCATCACCATTTTCTCTGTCGCGAGTGCGACGAAGCCTTCGACATCCACGGGTGTGCCGAGGGTATCGCGCAGCTGGCACCGCCGGGCTTCGAGCTCGAAGGGCACGAGATCACGCTGTACGGACAATGCAGCGATTGCAGCGCGGACAAGTGAAACAGGCTTGAACAGGATGCTATCCGGCGACGCCTCGGCGTCCTCCGCAATGAGCTGCCTCAGTCGAGTCCGGGTATTCTCAGGCACACCAAGCCGACCGACAGCCCGGGTGTGTCGAGCCCCGGCCTCGTCCACGGTCTGGATGGGCGATTCTTAGGCGATGCGTTGGATTGTGTGCTGCGAGACGCCGTATTGCCGGGCGAATTTAGAGAGCTTACCTTAGAGAGTTTACCGTTGATTAGGAGAGGCACCTCGGCGTGGGTTTCCAGCGTCACAGGCCGATCCCGCCTCAGCGGTTTCAAGAACTCGGAGACGCTGGACTACATAGGAACGGTCAGGGGCCGAGACGCCAAATACCAGCGAGGATAAATGCTGAAATCCAAGTCGCCAGCCCTACAACTCGGCGCCGACGTTGTGGGCACCGTCGGATCGTCACTGTGCGCCCTGCACTGCGCCATCCTCCCCCTGAGCCTAGTGCTGGGCACCACCTTGCCTCTCACGCTGATGGGCGAGGAGATCTTCCATCTCGGCCTGCTGTGTTTGGTTCTCCCTGCCGGAATCGTGGCGTTCAGCCTGGGTTGCCGTGAGCACCGCGATGCCTGGGTGCTGGCCCTGGGTGCCATCGGCATACTTGGGATCCTGTTGGCCGCCACGGTGTTGCATGATGTCCTCGGCGAGTCCGGTGAGCGCGCAGCGACGCTCGCGGCGGCCGTCGTTCTGATCTCCGCCCACGTCCGCAACTACCGCTTGTGCCGCGCAAGCCGATGTGACTGTACCCGCTCGGAGGATGAGCCGTATGATCTGTAGATTTCTGCCCGTCGTGGCCTCCCTGTTGATGCTGACCGGTGTGACGGCAGCTCAACAGTCCGCACACGTTCACGGGATCGCAACCCTCAATCTGGCAATGGAAGGCGACGAACTTGAGATCGAGTTCGTGTCACCGGCCGGCAATATCGTCGGCTTCGAGCACGAAGCCGTCACTGCCGCCGAGCGTCGGGCGATCCGAGATGCGATCGAGCAGCTGAGGAAGGGCAACGAGCTGTTCGACCTGCCCCTTGCGGCCAGCTGCAGCTTGCATGTCGCGGAAGTGGAGCACGGACACGGAGAAGAAGAGAAGCGCGAAGATGGTCATGGACAAGACGCTGAACACGATGACGGCCACGAGCACGGATACGCCAGCGACAAAGAGCACGGCACGCACTCCGGGCACGACGCTGAACACGATGACGGCCACGAGCACGGACACGCCGGCGACGAAGAGCACGACACGCACTCCGGCCAGGGAGCCAAACACGATGACCACGACGAGCACGGACACGCCGGCGACGAAGAGCACGACACGCACTCCGAGTTCCATGCACGCTATCGCTGCGAGTGCAATGGATCAGCCATCGAGACGATCGGGGTTCGTCTCTTCGAGTACTGGCCGCGCATCGAGGCGATCCGTGTGCAGGCACTGACGCCGGACGGCCAGTTCGGTGGCGTTGCCAAGGCGGATGACCCGGTGATCCGGTTGAGATAGCTACGCGAGCCGATGCCCGAGGTGAACGAAGAGCTCATCGAAATCGAGGACCTGCGCTTCGGTTGGCCCGGCGCTGCGCCTCTGCTCAGTTGCGACCGCTTCCTCCTGCGACGCGGCGAACACCTGTATATCCGCGGCCCCTCGGGTAGCGGCAAGTCGACGCTGCTGAACCTGTTGGCAGGGGTACTGACGCCGGATTCGGGCCGCCTGTTGCTGATGCGGCAGGATACGGGATCGCTGGCCGCGGCCGCTCGCGACCGACTTCGCGCCGACCACATCGGGTTCATCTTTCAGCAATTCAACCTAGTCCCCTACCTCAACCTGGCCGAGAACGTCGTCCTGCCCTGCCACTTCTCCCGGCGCCGAGCCACGCGCGCGGCCGAGGCGCACGGTGGCGTGAACGCTGCCGCGCGGTTGCTGCTGCAGCGCCTGTTCGTCGAGGAGGAGCTGGACCCGACGGCACCCGTATCCAGGCTCTCCGTCGGCCAGCAGCAGCGCGTGGCCGCGGCGCGAGCCCTGGTTGGCGATCCCGAGATCGTGATTGCGGACGAACCGACCTCGGCACTCGACTTCGATGCACGAGCACGCTTCATCGAGCTGCTGTTTGAGCAGGTTCAGGCGTCGCGAGCGACGCTGGTCTTCGTCAGTCATGATCCAACCCTCGCGGCGTGCTTCGACCGTACAGTCTATATCGACGACTTCCGAGCGGAGACTCGCCCGTGAACGTGCTGCGTCTGGCCTGGAAGAGTCTGCTCAACCGGCGCGATACCGCGTCGCTGACTGTCCTGACGATCGCGGTCAGCGTGGCGCTGCTGCTTGGCGTCGAGAAGGTCCGTTCCCACGCGCGCCTGAGCTTCGCCAACACCGTGTCCGGTACCGACCTGATCGTCGGCGCGCGCAGCGGTTCGGTGCAGCTGTTGCTCTATTCGGTCTTTCGCATCGGCAACGCCACCAGCAATGTCGCCTGGTCCAGCTATACGGACATCTCGACCTGGCCAGGCGTCCGCTGGGCCATCCCGATCTCGCTCGGCGATTCGCACCGCGGTTACCGCGTCATGGGCACGTCTACCGACTACTTCGAGCACTTCCGCTACGCCGACAAGCGTCGTCTTGGCTTTTCGGAGGGTGGCCCCTTCGCCGAGACGCTGGATGCCGTCCTCGGCACAGAAGTGGCGCGCAAGCTCGGATACCGTCTCGGCGACGAACTGGTCGTTACCCACGGCATCGGGACAGAAGGCTTCGGCGACCACGACAACCACCCGTTCAAGGTCACCGGCATCCTGGCGCCGACGGGCACGCCCGTCGATCGCACCGTTCACGTCGGCCTCGCGGGGATCGAGGCTATGCACATGAACTGGAACCGCGTCGAGACCGATCTCCGGCGCGCTCGGGGTCAGGACCTGACCCCGCGCCAGATCACCGCCTTCCTGCTCGGCCTCGACAACCGACTCGCCGCCTTCAAGCTGCAGCGCGACATCAATCAGTATGGCGCCGAACCCTTGCTCGCCATCTTTCCGGGCGTGGCGCTGCAGGAACTCTGGGACCTGATGCGCATTGGTGAACAGGCGCTGCAGGTCGTCTCGATCCTTGTCGCTGCCACGGCGCTGGCGGGTCTGCTGGCGGTCTCACTGGCCGGACTCAACGAACGTCGGCGCGAAATGGCAGTGCTGCGCTCGGTCGGCGCCGGCTATCGCCACGTCATGGAGTTACTCATCATGGAGTCAGCGATGCTGACACTGGTCGGTATCGCAATGGGAGTAGCGATGCAGAACCTGGCGCTGCGGGCCTTGCAGCCCTGGATCGTCGAGCGCTTCGGCCTGCTTCTGCCGATCGGCTTGCCCACTGCGGGCGAATGGCCGCTGCTCGGCGGTCTGATGACTGCCGGCCTGCTTGTTGGCCTGGTGCCGGCTTGGCGCTGTTACCGGAACTCGCTCGCCGACGGACTGTCGACCCGACTGTGAGCGCGAGACACTCTCAGTCGCAGATCAGGAGGACCATGCCCATGTTTCGCCAACGATTGCTCATGTTGCTGCTCCTTACGAGCGCAGCCGCTTCGGACTCACCGCGCGAGCTCCTGTGGGACCAGCTCGTTCCCGAGGGCTGGAACCCCTACGCCGTGTTCGATGAACTCAGCGACGAAGAGTACGTCGCACTCAGCGACGAAGAGTTCTTCGCGTTGCGGGAGAAGGCCCAGGAAATGCTCGACAAGGCGCCGGTGATCAAGGAGCTCGATGGCCAGACGGTCAGAATTCCGGGCTACGTATTGCCCCTGGAATACAAAGGAACACGGATCCGCGAATTCCTGTTGATGCCCTATCTTGGTGCCTGTCTCCACACCCCGCCGCCGCCGGCCAACCAGGTCATCCGCTGCAGCCTCGAGCAAGCCCATGACCTGCAGGAGATGTGGCGGCCGGTCTGGATCTCTGGCCGCCTGAAGACTGGTCACGCTACCAGCAAGCTTAGTGAGGACGGTTACGACTCCATCACCAATGTCAGTTTTGGCTACTCGATGGACGTCGAGTCGATCGAGCCCTACAGGCGGCGGTAGCTCGGTGAGCGGTACCCTGGGAGCGAATCAATGGCTGAAAATCAAAACTTGAAAGAACCTATTCCAGTAACAATTATCAGCGGCTTTTTAGGTGCGGGCAAAACCTCCCTGCTCAACCACATTCTCAACGCCGACCACGGATTGCGCGTGGCGGTCCTGGTCAACGACTTCGGAGAGATCAACATTGACGCCGAGTTGGTCTCCGGGGTCTCTGGGGAATCCACCATCAACCTTACCAACGGGTGTATCTGCTGCTCGATTCGCGATGACCTGTTTGAAGCAACGGTTCAGTTGATCCAAGCCCCAAACCCGCCGGAGTATATCGTCGTTGAAACGAGCGGCGTATCTGACCCGGCGGCGGTTTCATTGACCTTCCTGGCTCCCGAATTGCAGTCTCGGACCCGAGTGGACAGTGTGCTGACCGTGGTCGATGCGGAGCAGATTCACCAGGTGGACGAGAAACATCGCAGACTCGCGGTAGACCAGATCGCCATGGCAGACATTGTGGTGCTGAACAAGCTTGACCTGGTCAATGATGAAGAGCGGGAGGATTTGGCAGACTTTGTCAGAGATACCGTTCCGAGAGCGCGTATCCTCGAAGCTACCTTTGGTGAGGTTCCGCTCGATTTGGTACTCGGTGTCGGGACATACGACCTCCACCGCTTTGCGGGGAAACCAAGTCTGGATGTTCACATACATGCGGACGGCGAGGCGCATGAACACGACCACCCGCACGGGAATCATCACGAACCCCATACCGACCATACGCTTGTTTTCAACACGTGGTGCTATACGACTGACAAACCTCTGTCACGTGGGGCCGTGCTTGATGCGGTGAAAACTCTACCTGCGACCATCTACCGCGCCAAAGGAATTGTTTACCTCGCCGATATTCCCAGTCGGAAGGGAATCGTCCACGTTGCCGGCAAACGGGCGCGTTTGATTATTGGTGAGCCGTGGGGCGACGAGAGTCCGGGGACCCAGTTGGTCTTTATCGGTGAGGAAGGTGGAATCGACGATTGCGAGCTGCAAAGCCGCTTCGATGCGTGCCAAACGGAAAAGGATCCTCATCAGGATACCGCGTCTGATGCCGATCTTGATTTGCTTCGGCAGCTTGCGGCGAAATAAGGCTTTCGCGTCACCAGGGCCTCTCCGGCCAAGTCCGCCTATTCGACCGAATCGGGCTCGGAGAAACCGGTGCG
Source organism: Candidatus Latescibacterota bacterium (assembly GCA_965116455.1). Taxonomy (GTDB): domain Bacteria; phylum Latescibacterota; class UBA2968; order UBA8231; family UBA8231. The sequence continues at coordinate 1,568,686 of OZ220690.1, forward strand.
CAGCGCCCTTGCTAGGAGTGCGATCCCGAGGATGAGCAGCGGTATGCTGAGGATCTGGCCGACACCGAGGGCAAGGTCGGCACCATACGCCGCCTGTCGTTCTTTGACGAATTCGATCAGAAACCTGAACCCGAAGGCGGAGACGAGGAAGAGGCCGAACAAGAGACCGCGTGGCGTTCGGGCTTCGAGCCGGATGTAGAGTCGATACAACCCCACGAAGATCGCTCCGTAGGCGATCGACTCGTAGAGCTGTGCGGGATGTCTCGGTGTATTGTCGATCCGGTCGAAGATGACGGCCCAGGGAAGATCGGTGGGGACTCCGAGAATCTCCGAGTTAAAGAAATTACCGAGTCGGATCAGCAGTCCGGCGAAGGCGACGACAATGACCATCCGATCGAGCAACCACAGATAGGGTTGATCGGGGTGGCGTCGGGCGTAGATGAACAGCGCTGTCAAAATGCCGATCGCGCCACCGTGGCTGGCGAGCCCGCCTTCCCACACCATCAGCATCTTGTGCGGAATGCTGAGGTAATATCCCGGGTCGTAGAAGAGGCAATGCCCTAGGCGCGCGCCCGCGATCGTGCCGACCATCATGTACGTCAGGAGCGTTGCGAGATCGGATTCCGGCTTCCCCTCTCGCTTGAAGACGGAACGGATGATGTTGTATCCGATGAAAAACGAGAGCGCGAAGAGGATACTGTAGTATCTGATCGTGAGCGGACCGATCTGGAAAAGGACTGGGTCGACATTCCAGATGATCGCGTCAGATTGAGGCAATGTGGTTGACCTGCATCGAGTGTTTGGATGGAATGCGTCGTTGCCGGATTACCTAATCCATGCCGAAGGATATACCCGACGAGCGGGGGATCGAGATGGATCAGGTGGGGTATCGAATGTTCGGTATTCGACTTGCCTATTTAATGATAATGAATTATCATTATTATTTCAAGCATTGGTGCCCTTCCTTTCAAGAATTGCTGCCCTCGCTTGATTCACGATCAATTTGCGGCGGTGTCTCGCTACCAAACAAACCAGAGCTTTCACCTACGCAATGCTGAGCCGCACAACCAACAGGAGAACAAATGAGCATTTCGCCCCTCTCAGATAGACAGAGCGTCGAGCAGGTCGAGGAAGGAGTCGAGCTGGCCCCCAAGTTCGATAAGCACGGGCTGATCCCCGTAGTTACCACGGACTTCACAACCGGCGAAGTACTCATGCATGCCTACATGAACGCCGAGGCACTCACGCAAACGATCACGCTGGGCGAGGCCGTCTATTGGAGCCGGAGCCGCAAGTGCCTCTGGCACAAGGGCGCAACGAGCGGCCTGGTGCAGCGAGTTCGCGAGATCCGAATCGATGACGACCAGGATTGCATCTGGCTGCGTGTGGACGTCCAAGGTGAGGCCAGTTGCCATGTAGGGTATCGATCCTGTTTCTACCGCGCCGTGCCCTTTGGCGATCAGGTCGGCCAGCCACTGGGATTCACGGAGACACAGAAGGTTTTTGATCCCCAGAAGGTCTATGGTGACGCCCCCAATCCCACCCAGCTCTGACCGACCGTGATCGAGCGGCTGGCTGGCCTAGAAATGAACTTCGGCTTGCAGCCCATCATTGCGATCCTGAGTACAGTCGATCTTGAATAATCGGTATTTTATTTGTTCGTTAATGATAATAAGTTATCGTTATCATTTAAAAATCGCTGCCTTCGCTTGATTCACGGTCAATTTGCGGCGGTGTCTCGCTACCAAACAAACCAGAGCTTTCGGCTCCACACCCAAAACGGAGGATTTCGCATGAAACAATTACTCTCAGTAACACTGATTTATTTTTTGCTCAGCGCTGTTGCCTTTGCACAAAACCCAAGTGGGATCATCGAAGGCACAGTGCTCGACGAAAATAGCAGGCCCCTCGAAAATGCCAATGTGGCCATCGTGAACAGTGGTTATGGCACTAGCACGGATCAAAATGGCAAATTCGTAATCGCAAACGTGCCTGTGGGCCGCCATTCGCTCGAAGTCACCTTTATCGGTTACCAGTCGCTGCAACAAGAGATAGACGTTTGGGCCGGTCAGATAACCACGAATACCTACACGCTTACCAGGTCTGTTCTGGAGATTGGCGCAAGTGAGGTCACAGCCTCTAAATCTCGAATTGTATCCGTCAGCAAACTGGATGTGTCGATCCGGGAAACGCCTATCACTGCCCAAACGATCAACGCCGAGCTTATAGAGCAGCGTGCGGCCGAGGATATCGGCGCGGCTGTCAAAAATATAACCGGCGTGCGTCCCATCAATCGCTATGGCGGCTTTCAGACATTCCGCATTAGAGGATTTAATAATTTTGTTTTGCTGAACGACGAGGTACGAGATGAGCGGCACAATATTTCAACGAGCGCTCCGAGCTCAAACCTAGCCAATATCGAACGAGTGGAAGTGGTGAAGGGGCCGGCCTCGGTGCTGTACGGCCATTCTGCTCTCGGGGGTATCATAAATCTGGTGCGTAAAGAACCCACCTTGGATATGCGTTACAATTACTCCGTTTCCAGCGGGAGTTACAACACAGTGCGCACGCAAGTCGGGGCGGGAGGCCCCATTACCGACAAATTGCGTTACCGCGTGGATTTCGGCACCACGAGTGCCGACGGTTTCCGCGATTTCGGCACCAAAACCCAGAACGGATCACTCACGCTCCACTATACCCCGAACGCAAGCGACCGGCTGGAACTGAGCATCGGTGGCAATAATGACTTGTATGATACGGACACAGGTATTCCGGTTCTGGAGGACGGAAGCTTCCCCGCTCAAATGGATGTGACCACGCGTTTTAACGATCCGTCGGATTTTCTGGGACACGAACGTTTCGACACGCAACTTAAGTATCAGCGTCAAATGTCGGAAAACATGCAATTGTCCAATCGCCTCTCCTATTACGATGACGACATCGATTATTTATCGACCGAATTCCTAAAGTATAATGCCACACTCGATTCGCTCACGCGCGGCTTCCCGTTCTATTTCAACCACGAAACCAAGCCCCTGCAAAATCAGCTGGAGCTGAGCTACCGCTTTAATGTCGGCAATACTTCCAATAAGCTGCTCGTGGGATACGGCCTGAGTATCCTGGACCGCAAGACATACCGCGGTGATATCTCTGGAGAAGGCAAATTCGCAACGGTTTCGGTTGTCGCCCCTGTCTTGAACCAAGGAGATATTCAACATGTCGATACGCGTTTCCAGGGTAAGGAAGAGACGGTTCACGCGCTTTATGTGCAAAATTGGCTGAACCTTTCCAGCCAATTCAAGGCCCTGCTCGGGTTCCGTATCGACAAGTTCGAGGGTACGTATTTCACCGATCTGGTCGATACCGATCGCAACATCACGGAACGCGGCGAGCGGACAAAGGTACCCGCAACCACACCGACCTTTCGCGGTGGGCTGGTTTATCAATTGTCCGAGCCCGTGTCGTTTTATGGCTCTTACTCCACCTATTTCAAGCCCTCCCGCCGAATTACCGGAGATGGTGAGATTTTCGATCCTGAAAACGGCTACCAGTCCGAGCTTGGCCTGCGTGCGGAAGGAAAGCGGTTTTCATTGAACTTGAGCACTTTCTACTTACTGAAGCAAGATCTGGTTGAATCCCTTGGCGGCGGCGTGTACGAACGTATTGGCGCGGCCGATTCCAAAGGAGTCGAAATCGATTTTCAGGCGGCCCCTGTAAATGGGATGCATATGAACGCCGGCTATGCCTACACCGATGCCCAGTATAAAGGTTTCGATTCTTCCGATCAGACCAACCCGAATGCCGGCAATCGAGTTCGTTACGCTCCGAAACACCTATTGAATTTCTGGGCGCAATACGACGTACCTTTCGAAAATCTGCGCGGTCTGGGGCTTGGCTTAGGTATGAATCACGTCGGCGAGAATTTCACAGCGCGCAATAACACCTACGCCTTGCCTGCCTATACCCTAATTGACGCAGTTGTGTCTTACCGTTTCCGGCAGGTGCAGGTGCAGTTCAATATCAACAATCTGTTCGATGAAACCCATTTCACCGACGCCATCTTCGGCAACCAGTTTTTCCCGGGCAAAACGCGCAATTTCCTCCTGACCTTCAGCTATAGCGGCAGACTATAAAATGTAAAATGTGTAGCGCAGAGACCGCTTATCGTTTAATCGTCCTAGTTCTGGCGGCGTGTGGGGGCGCAGCGCCCGAGGCCGCCCCACCGGAGCCTGCTGTGCTTTCTGCTCCAGCCGCAGCAGAAAGCACAGCAGAAGATGCCAATACGGAGGAGGAGATAGCGGCCGCCACTGAGGCCAACTTGGAAGATTTCCCGGTCACCGTGGAAGTCTGCGGTGAGCCGGTCACCTTTGATGCACCGCCGGAGCGAGCCGTCACTAACGATGTCAACATTACCGAAATTTTTCTGGATGTCGGGTTGAAAGATAAGCTTGTTGGCTACAGCGGCGTTAGCGATGTCCGCGATGTTGGGGCGAATTACCGCCAACTGCTGGAAGATGTACCCCAGCTTTCGCCCAAGTACATTGATCTAGAAGTATTAGTGGGCGCCGAGCCGGACTTTTTCTTTGCCGGGTGGAACTACGGTTTTTCCGCAGAGACAGGCATTACTCCGGCTGAGTTGGAGCAGTACGGCATCAGATCTTACGTACTGACAGAGTCGTGTATTCGCATAATGGCGCGCGAGCAGGTGAGTTTGGAAGACACCTTCACCGACTTGCTCAATATTGGCCGTATTTTTGGCGTAGAAGCCCAGGCCCAGGTAAAGGTAGAACAATATCGGGCTGAACTGACTGAAATTGAGCAGGTTATCGGTGCGGTTGATGATCCGCTACGGGTATTTGTTTACGACAGTGGCGAAGATACTCCGCTGACTGCGGCGAAGTTTGCCATGCCCAACGCGATGATCGAAGCCGCTGGTGGCACCAACATTTTTAACGATGTGGAAAGCAGTTGGACGCGCGTTAATTGGGAAGACGTGGTTGACCGCAACCCCGAGCACATCGTCATCATCGACTATGATGAGCCGGACGCCCAAGGCAAAATTGACTTTTTGAAAAGTCAGGCTGAATTGGCCGATGTTGATGCCATTAAAAACGATAGATTCGTGGTGCTAACCTACGTCGAAGCCACCCCCGGGCCGCGCAACGTGGCTAGCACCCGCATCCTAGCCGAAGCCTTTCACTCGGGCAAGTTTAGCAGCCAGGAAGCTGCCACAGACGCCGCCGAGTCGTTAAAGACGGAATACCCGCTGACCATCGACAACTGCGGGCTGACCTACACCTATGATGCCCCGCCGGAGCGAGCCGTCACTATGAACCAAGCCTCCACCGAAGTGATGCTGGTGCTGGGTCTGGCAGACAAAATGGTTGGCACCGCCTATATGGATGACGAAATCCTGCCGTCGCTGGCCGAGGCCTACAACAGCGTGCCCGTGCTGGCCGAGGAGTACCCCTCGCAGGAAATTCTCTTTGCCGGCGAGCCGGACTTTGTTTACGGCGCGTATCGTAGCGCCTTTGGCGATGAAGCCGCTGGGCCGCGTGAAGAGTTGATGGGTCTGGGCATCAACGCCTACCTGTCGGTGGTTTCCTGCGAAGACGAGGCGCTCCGTCCGGAATCCGCCACCATGGCAACCATCTACGCCGAAATCAAAGACATCGCCGCCATCTTTGGCGTGCCGGACCGGGGCGAGGCGTTGGTAGCCGAGATGCAGGCTCGGCTGGAAGCAGTGACCGAAACGATTGGCGACGATGCTGAACCGGTAAAAATCTTCTGGTACGACAGCGGCACCGACGATGTCTTTGCCGGGGCTTGCTGTGGCACCCCCAACGAGATCATTCGCCAGGTGGGCGCCGAAAACATCTTTGCCGATGCGGAGGGCAACTGGGCTACCGTCAGTTGGGAAGAAGTGGTTGACCGCGACCCAGAGGCCATCGTCATCATCGAAGCCGACCGGTCGACTGCTGATGAAAAAATCGAGCTGCTCACCACCAACCCGGTCTACGCCGACATCACCGCCGTGCAGAACAAGCGCTTCATCATCCTGCCGTTCAGCGCGACCACGCTCGGCATTCGCAATGTGGCTGCCGTTGAAGATGTAGCTAAAGGTCTGTACCCGGATAAGTTTGAGTAAAAGCAGTTTGAGGAGAGTTGGCTTTGTATTTGAAAGACGAAATTACTGCACTCTTTGATGAGTGGAATCGTGCCCTTCAGACAGGAGACCCGAAGAAAGTGGCGGCGCTTTATGAAAGCAACGCTGTCTTGCTCCCTACCGCGTCCAATAAGGTTCGTCAAAATCACGAAGAAATTGAGGACTATTTCGCCCATTTCATGGCAAAGGGGCCGGTGGGCAGAATTGATGAGGCAAACGTCCGAATCTTTAGTCAAATGGCAATCAACTCCGGTCTCTATACGTTTACATTCAAAGATGGATCCGCCGTGCAAGCCAGGTTTACATTTGTGTACCAATGGAATGGTGCGCGCTGGATGATTATAGAACATCATTCTTCACAAATGCCAGAATAACACGCGCAGGGAACTTTTATGTCAACGCTCGCGCCGATTCAAGGCACCACGGCCAACCAAAGCCGCATCACGCAGCTTCGGTTTTGGCTGCTGCTGGGTGGCTTGACCGCGCTGCTGCTTGTCTCCATCACGCTGGGCGTCACCCTAGGGCCGGTTGACATTCCGGTCGGCGCGGTCTGGCGGATTGCGGCCTCGGAAACGATCAACGTTTTGTCAGACATCACCTCGCTTGAGTTGAACAGTTGGGTCAACATCGAGGCAAACTGGACCAAGGCACAATTTAACATCATCTGGCTAATTCGCTTTCCGCGAGTGCTAGTGGGCGTTTTTGTGGGGGCGGGGCTGGCCGTGGTGGGGGTAACAATGCAGGCCCTGGTGCGCAATCCCCTGGCCGATCCCTACATTTTGGGCATCTCATCCGGGGCATCGGTAGGTGCGGTAATGGTGCTGGCCTTTGGCGCATTTGCATTTGCCGGTATTTACGCCATTTCCGTCGGCGCGTTTCTCGGCGCCATCCTCACCTTTCTTATTGTCTTTCTGCTGGCCCAAAGCAACGGTCGGCTGAATCCAGCTCGGCTCATTTTGGCCGGCGTAGCGGTGGCCTACTTCTTTTCTGGCCTCACCAGTTTCATCACCCTCACCTCCGATAACCGGGAACTGGCCCGGGCCGTGCTGGCTTGGCTGTTGGGTAGCCTGGCCGGCACCGACTGGGAGGAACTGACCCTGCCGACGGCGGTACTCTTCTTTGGCAGCGTCTATCTTGTGCTACAGGCGCGCGGCCTCAATGCGCTCATTGTAGGCGATGAAACTGCGGCCACGCTGGGTGTTGACCTGACCCGCTTTCGCCGCTCGCTTTTTTGGGTGGTTTCGCTGGTTACGGGCGTAATGGTAGCCGTCAGTGGGGCGATTGGCTTTATCGGCCTGATGATCCCCCACATTGTGCGGCTTATGGTCGGTACCGACCACCGCCGGGTGCTGCCAGTCTCCATTTTTGTGGGCAGTATCTTCTTGATTTTGGTTGATGTTATCGCCCGCACCGCCTTTGATCCGGTCGAGTTGCCGGTGGGCGTCATCACCTCGTTGCTAGGCGGCCCCTTCTTTCTGTGGCTGCTGCACCGACAGATGAAAGAGCGGGGAGGCATGCAATGAACCTGCAAGCAGAAAACGTAAGCTGGTCGGTTGAAGCCAAACAAATTGTTGATGCGGTGACGCTGGCCGTGGCCGAAGGTGAGTTTGTGGGTCTGCTTGGCCCCAACGGCAGCGGTAAATCCAGCCTGCTGCGCACCATCTACCGCATTCTCCAACCCGATGCCGGCGTCATCGAGCTGGATGGTGCCAATGTGTGGCATATTGCCCCCCGCGAGGTCGCCCGACAAATGGCTGTAGTGATGCAGGAGCGCACAGGAGACTTTGATTTTTCGGTCAACGAAATTGTGATGATGGGCCGCAACCCGCACAAGGGCATGTTCGACCGAGACACCATTCACGATTTTCAACTGGTCGATGACGCCCTGGCCCGGGTTGATATGACCGATTTTGCCCAACGATCCTTCCTCACCCTGTCCGGCGGCGAAAAGCAGCGGGTGCTGATTGCTCGCGCCTTGGTCCAGCAAGCCAAGGTTCTGGTGCTGGATGAGCCCACCAACCATCTGGATATTCACTACCAGCTTGAAATTCTCGAGCTGGTCAAAAACCTAGGCGTCACCACCGTCGCCGCCCTGCACGAACTCAATCTGGCGGCCTTCTACTGTGACCGTCTGTACGTGCTCAAGGCGGGCCGGATGGTGGCCTCAGGCACCCCGGAAGCTGTGCTACGTCCCGATTTGATCCGCGATGTTTACGACGTGTGGTCAGAAGTATCCACCCATCCCCTCACGGGCAAGCTAACGATTACGTTTTTCCCGGAAAAAGTGGGGCATCGCTTGAATGGAAACAACAAGGGGCAAATTATATGACACAGACCACGCAAGCTGTAATCCTGCTCAGCCGAGGCGGCTACAGCCACGCGCCGCAAAAGCAGTTGAACAAAGTGGTTGCCTCACTTCAAGCAGCCCGGTCAGATATTTTCGTTTTAGACGCGATGGTAGAGAAAGGGGAGCCCTCGCTGCCGGGGGCGTTGCAACAGTGCGCGGAGGCGGGCGTTCGGCACATCACCGTTTTGCCCATATTTTTTCCCGGCGATGATAACCTGCAACGCTGGCTGGCCAAGGTGATGAAACGTTGGCATAGTCAATGGCACGCTAACGGTGTTACAATCTGTTTGGCCGAGCCGATAAGCGAACACGAGGCGATGGGCACAGCCGTGGTACAGGCGCTGCAAACACCTAGCGTCTACATCCGCAATGTTGGAGAGACGCCTCCGGAGAACTGGGCGACTGATCCCGCGGGCTGGTCCAAGTTACCGAGGCATTCGCACCACGTCATTTTCTGCCGCGGGCCGCGCTGCACCGCCGCCGGTGCAGATCAGCTCTCCACCCACCTGCGGGAACGGCTCAAAGCCCACAAGCTCACCGACGATGACCGCGTTCTGGTGGCGCAAAGCGGCTGTCTCTATCCCTGCAATCACGGGCCGTTAATGGCGGCTTATCCGGATGGTGTCTGGTACGGCGACCTGACAGAAGTGGCGATTGATCGCATTGTGCAGGAGCACTTTGTAGAGGGACAGGTGGTGGAGGAGTACGTGCGTTTTACCAGCTTTAACGCTGGCAGAAAAAAGAACAAGCCGGACTGCGGGGCCGATGCGCCAAAGGCACGCCCATGAATGCGCAGACTCATCGCATCCGCGAAAAGCTCGACAGACGCGAAGCACTGGCTACGCCCCGGAGCCGCGCTCTCGGGCAGATCCTGCTCTGCGAAGGCTGTTGCTGCGGTCGGACGGACAGAGGGTTCAAACCCGTGCCCTGCGACTGGATCGAGCAGCAGTGGAAAGAGGAAAAACTCAACAGGACGGTGGAACTGACGATCTCCGGATGCCTTGGCCCGTGCGATCTGGCCAATGTCGCCTGTGTCATCTCGCCTCAGGGGATACAGTGGTTTGGCGGCCTCCAGGAACAGTGGCAATACGGCTTGCTCCTGGATTGGGCCAAAGCCTCGCGCGACGCGGGTGTTTTACTCGAATTGCCCGCTGAACTGGGTCGCCACCGATTTGAACGGTTCGCTGTTTCCGAACCCCGTGAGCAATCCGTTTGCGGGCAGTCACCCACCCCAAGCCGCCGCGAATATGGGAACACCTTATGTTCCGAATCAGGGAAAACGAAATCGCCGATGCGCTGACAACAGCAGATATTTGGCGGATTATGCTGCGAGAAGTTCCTCCGATCGCCGCTGAATACTTTATCGGTGGCGCTGATGAGCTGACTACGCTGAAGGCGAATGTCCTAGCTTTTAAACAGACGATGCTCGCGCCTCCCGGAGCCGTCAAACACAAGACGTTGGACACGACGACGAGCATATTCGGCCAGGAACTTTCTCTTCCTTTTTTCGTCGCGCCGGTTGGGAGCCTGCGCACGCTGTGGCCGATGGCCGACGCGGTCGCATCCCAAGTCGCCGGGGAATTTGGAACGGCCATGACGCTGTCGACGCTTTCACAAACGCCCATGGAAGCCGTGGCCGACGCGTCGAACGGTCCGAAGTGGTTTCAGCTCTACCTGTGCGGCGGAGTGGAAACCGCGAAACGAGGAATCAGGCGGGCAAGAGATGCGGGTTTTTCTGCACTGGTCCTTACTATCGACACCGCGGTGTCGGGGAACAGAATAGAACATGCCAGGATGAAGCCGATGGATGCCGTGGGCTCTATTTACTCTGGTCCAAGAAAGCTAAAGCGCGCGTTACACAAGGTGAAGCTAGCACCACAGGTCGTCCCTCGAATGGGGTGGTTACGGAGGCATTGGCGTGACGGTGGATTGCTTCCCTTTGTTAACATCATCGACGAATGCGGCGAGCCCATGCCATATGCCGGTATTGGAGAGCAGCTTGCTGCCTCGGCTGTTACCTGGAGCGACCTCCCATGGATTAAAGAAACATGGGGTGAGCAACCGCTCATCGTCAAAGGCGTTCACTGCGCGGAGGACGCTTTAAAAGCGGAGGAGCTAGGAGCAAATGGAGTAATTTTCTCCAACCACGGCGGTCGCCAGTTAGGTCAGGCTATTCCGTCCCTGCAGATTGTCGCCGAGGCTATGCCCAAGTTGGGCGCGGCCAAGTCCAAACTCGATTGCGCGATGGACGGCGGTATCCGAAGCGGACTGGATGTTCTTATTGGGCTGAGCTACGGCCTGAAGGCTGTGGGCTTGGGCAGAGTGACCGCAGGTGGACTAGGAGCCGGTGGTCACTTGGGTCTAACCCGAGCCTTTGAGTTAATGAAGGAAGACCTACTTCGCTCCATGGAACTGCTCGGAGTGCAAAACATCAGCCAGATACAAGAGCAAGGAGAGGAGCTTCGTCGCAAGAGCATGGTCTTAGGCACGGCACATCTTCCCGAGTTCATTTTCTAGAGTGACCGAAATACCTGTATTAGGCCCATTAGGGCGAGAGGCTCGTCTCGCGCGGATCGGATCTCTGCGCAACATCACGCTGGGCACCTGGGAGGAACGACGCGACTAGAGTCCGATCAGCAGGGACTCCGAAGCAGAGCACTGCCAGATTCACGGGCCCTCGGCGATCCCTTCGGACCTGGTTGGCGGAGAACACGAGCGGGAAGGCTCTGCAATTCATGCTGTTGCGGCCGTGCTTCACCTGTTGCTCACTCGCCAAACCGTCGCGCCACCCTGAGCGTCGAGGGCTGCAAGCGCGCGTCCATCTGGTCGCCAGTACAAGCCGCCGACAACATCTGCCACAAGCGCAACTCCTGTCGGATCGCCTTCTCCGTCTCTCTGAAGCGACCACACAACTACGGCACCATCGCGGTCTCCCGATGCCAAGCGCATCGCGCCGGGAGCGAAGGCAAGCGTCGTGATGGGTTGAACATGAAGCTCTAAAACGCCGGGCCGCGTGCCTTCGGGACCACTTCCTTGGAAGCTCCAGACCGTCACCGCCTCCCCTCCGCCAGTGGCCAAGAGGGTGCCGGTGTCATCGAAAGCTAGGGCCGACGGCTTGGCAGGATATCCCGACATCATGGAGTCCTCCTCCGTGGAGCGCCGCCAGAAGTGCACCGAGTTGTCTTGGCTGCCGCAGGCCACGATGTCCCCGTCCGGGCTCAGTACCATCGACACCAAGGATCCCTGCCACTCCAGCTTCTGGCGCGGCTCGCCAGTGGACGCGTCGAAGAACGTCACTCGACCGTAACAGGCCGTCGCCAGCTCCCCTACGCTCGACCAGGCGATCGCGCTGACGGTGCTGGGATGATCATCAGATCGCCAAACCTCCGCGCCGTCCGCGCCATACGCGCGAACCTGCCGGGAGCAAGAGGCCGCCAACCATCGGCCGTCCGGCGACCACGCCACGTTTTCTACCCAACCGCTTCCGACGTCGATAGCCCGGCTTACCTGACCTTCGGCGGCACTCCAGATTAAGACTCGGCTGTCCTGGCCGGCCGTAGCGAACGCAGTTCCACTTGGGTGGATCGCCACCGCCAGCACACCGCCTTCGTGAACCCCGCGCCGCTCCCAAGCGGTCGCGCCAGACTTGCCGTCGAATGCGTAAACGCCACCCGCAGCATCACCGACCATCAGCGCCTCACCGCGTAGGCTCCAACCCCCGGCGATAGCGTAGTCGCCAACCGCCGCAGACCAGCCCCGGCGAAGAGCGCCCCTCGGGCTGCCGACATTCAAATCAGACATGCTTCAAACCCCTGCCGCATGCCCTGCTCATCGAGGTTGCGGCCGATGAAGACGAGCTGATTGCGGCGGGGCTCGTCCCCCCATTCGCGCTCCGGCTGGCCGTCAAAGAGCATGTGAACCCCCTGGAAGACGAAGCGACGCGACTCACCTGCAAGGCTGATGAAGCCCTTCATGCGGAAGATGTCCACTCCGCGCTCACCGAGCAGTTTGCCAAGCCAGGCGTTGAGCCTGGCGGGATCGACGTCGCCGTCCCTCTCGATCGCGATCGAGCCCACCTCGTCGTCGTGCTCGTGCTGGGCGACCCAGATGCGCTCGACCTCTTGCCTGATTGTCGCTCCATCCGCGTTCGTCAGTTGGAGATCGAACTCCTCCGCGGTGTGCTGGGCGTAGAGGCCAACCTGCACCTGTGTATCGACCTCCAAGAAGAACGACTTGCGCCCTCGGGAATCGAGCTGGAGGTTCACATGCTTTCCGAGCGGAATATCTCCCCCCGGGCAAATGAGCTCCGCAGGTTCGGCGTACCGCCGCACACACCACTCCGCACCCTCGCGGAGGGCCGCGTCATCCGTGCCCTGGTCGGACACGACGACGAGCGACATCGCCGGGTCCGGTCCATCGGCGAGGCTGAGTTCATAGCGGCCCATATCGAGCGAATAGACTCCAGTCCATTCGAATGGATACTCCGGCTCGAGGAAGGTGGGACGACGCTCGAGCGCCTGGTCTAGGTCGAAGGCGTCGAGATTGAGTACCGTATCGACGGAGACGTTCGCCTGCTCGCTGCGCACGACTCGCGCCATTCGGTTCATGTCTCGGAGCCGAGCTTCGAGCCTGTCGAGCGCCTCGCCGTTGACGAGGTCCGTCTTGTTGAGCACGAGGATGTCCGCGAACGCGATTTGCTCCGTGCTTTCGTCGCTTCGGCCGAGCTGTTGCTCAATGTGGGCTGCATCGACGAGCGTGACGATTCCGTCAAGCGAGAACTCCGCGTGAAGCTCGTCGTCCATGAAGAAGGTCTGAGCGACCGGCCCGGGATCGGCCAGCCCTGTGGTTTCCACCAACACATAGTCGAACTTGTCGCGGCGCTTCATGAGATTGCCGAGCACGCGAATCAGGTCTCCGCGCACCGTGCAGCAGATGCAGCCATTCGACATCTCAAATATCTCCTCGTCAGCGTTGATGACGAGCGCCTGATCGATGCCGACTTCCCCATACTCGTTCTCGATCACGGCAATGCGCTTGCCGTGCTCCTCACTCAATATCCGGTTGAGTAGGGTCGTCTTGCCAGAGCCGAGGAAGCCGGTGAGGATAGTAACAGGTACTTTGCGCGGCGTGTTCATAATAGAATTCTCCTTTAACGTGAGTTTGGGTTAAGACTTGCCACTGCTGAGGTCTCGCGCTGACAGGTCCCGATCGCCCGTGCTGGACCGGAAGCGAAGATTGAACAGCATATCCTCGTAACCACGGCGCAGGGCACCGGCGCGAAAGCGCCAGACGATCAGGGCGATGAGGAGCAAAGCGCTGCCCCATTGCAGGAGTTGAACAGCCGGCGCATGAGAGGCGTCGAGGTTGACGGAAATTGCCAGACCCGCCGCGAGAAGCAGCGCGTCAATGGCGATGCCGAGGACGACTGTAACCGCGATGACTGCGGCGACGTAGATAGATGCGAAGCGGGTGCCAAACTGGCTGACGATGATCGCGATGGTGCCCGTGTTGGTGGCCGGTCCAGTCATCAGAAAAATCAGCGCCGCGCCGGGGCTGACTCCTTTGGCAACGAGCGCGGCGGCGATTGGAGTACTGGCGGAGGCGCAGATGTAGAGAGGGATGCTGATCAGCACCATGACCGGATAGGACAGATAGCGGGCATATTCGTGCGCCATCAGGTCGCTCGGAAGCGCCAGAAAGAGTACGCCGCCCAGCACGACCCCCACCAACAGCGCAAAGAGAATGTCGTCGGCGATCTCAATGAAGCCATAGCGCAAGATGTACTTGACCAGCTTTTTGAGGTCAGACTCTTGATTATCGGTGGGGACTTCTCCGGTGGATGGTCGGCCAGCAAGCCCCTTCAACCAGTTGACCAGTAATACCTTCAGTTGCGAAGGGCTGACATAGCAATCATCCCTGTCGGCTATGAAGGATTGGTGATGATCGTGGCTACAGTCATGGCGGTGATCGTGGTCGCTTGCCTCGGCTTCGTCGCGGTCGTCTCTTATGAGACCAATACAGAAGATCCCGGCGACGACTGCGGTGATGAAGCTGATGATGGGCCGGACGATGGCAACGATGGGGCCGAAAAAGGCGTTGGTGACTAAGATCGAATCCGCACCCGTCTCCGGCGCGGTTATCAGGAAGGACATGCAGGACGAACGGGACGCCCCCTTGTTACGCATCTCGGCGACCACGGGCACGACCGAACAACTGCACAGCGGCACGGGTACGCCAATGGCCGAACTCAAGGTGACGGACTTTAGACTATCGTCGTGGAGCCAGCGGAGAACGGCCTGACGGGAAATGAATACATGAATCAGGCCGGAGAGGAGAAGCCCCAGCAGAAGCATGGGGGCTAGCAGTAAAAAGGAAGACCAGAGAAAGGCAAAAAAACTGGTTAATATCCCAAGAAAATCAAAGGTCATTCTGTGCAATTCCATAGTCCGATGAGTGAATTCAGACGAATTCTCAGAAGAATATCTTGTGCAGCAGGCGCAGGTTGCGGCCCGGCTCGGGCAGGATCTCTTTGACGCGGTTGAGGTGATTGCGGTACACCGCGTCAGTGGCGTTTTCCAAGGTCAGAGAGAAGGTGTGCAGCCGTCCCCCCCACTGCGCGTAGTACTGGCTCGAAAGATCCAGCACTGCGTAGCCTTCCGTAGGCTCTTCAAACTCGCCGACCTGGTCCTGTTCCGCCGCCAAGCGCACGTCAATAGTCGCACTCAGTGCCTCAGTGGGTTCGCAGGTCAGGCCCAGATGCCCTTGCAGGGGCGGCAGACGCGGCAGAGGTTCGTCGTCGAGATCAGTGAGCCGGCCGCGCACATAGCTGAGGCTACCGGCCACCTTCCAAGGCTCCGCCAGATGCCAATCGAAGGTAACTTCGGCACCGTGCATGAGGACGCGCTCCCCCACGGTTCGGTAAAGAAAGAGATCGGCGCGCCGCAGACTGCGCTCGCCAGTGTTCTTGGGGAAAATGTAACCGTCAATAGCGTTGCGGAAGACAGCTAAGTGTACATGGCCTTTTTCGCGGTGATAGTCGGCGAACAGCTCCAGTCCCAAGCCGCGCTCGCTGTCGAGAGCACCATTGCCCACCTCGTACGAATAGGCGGCCAGATGCGGCCCTTCGGAAAACAGCTCTTCGATGCCGGGAGCGCGAAAAGTGCGCATTAAGGTCGAGCCCAACGTCAAAGTCGAACTGGCGCGATAGTGATTAGACAAACCGGCAGACATCCCAGCAAAGTCGCGCGTCTGGATGCTGCCGACCCGGCGCGAATAGCGCTCTTCTCTCGGCTCGACGCGGCGGGCGTCAATGCGCCAAGCCGCATTGGCCGCCCAAGGCCCATGCTCCCACTCCTGGTACGCGAACAAAGCACCGGCGTATTCCTCGGCCGGCGGCGTATAGTTGAGCCCAGCCGCGGCATAGTTGCGATACTCGTACCACAGGCCAATCGCACCGTTGGCAAAAGGCCCCATGCGATCCAAGTGGGCCAGCGCACCGGTGTTGTGCTGGAGCACACCGAACTCCAGCCCCAAGGCACCGCTAGCTTCGAATTCGCCGTGCTGATAGCGCGAAAACGCGTGGTGCAATTCTAGGCGCTGGAGCCAGTCCGGCCCGGTAAGAATTTCGCCGCGCCCTTCAAGATGCTGGCGCTGGAGATCAATGGATATGCCGTGCGGGTGGCCGCCCTCTGGGTCAGGCGGGATGCCGTAGTCGGAGTTGTACAAGCTACCGGACGCACCCACGTGCCCCCAAGGACGCACCAGGCTCAGGCCGACCGAAGCATTGCCCGTGCGGATATCCGTATTGGCGAGTACGCCATGCGGCGTGGCAATATCGTCGGCATTGCGCAGGCTGCTGTCGAAGCGCAGGGCCAGTGGACCGAGCGGCTGTTCAAGGGTCAGGCCGCCAGACAAACCTCGGTTGACGCTCTCCCCCTGATAGGTCACAGATCCCCCCAGACCATCGGGCCGCTCAGAGGGCACGTATCCCCGCACCACGTTGACGACTCCGGCTAAAGCATTGGAGCCGTAGAGCAAGGTGTGGGGGCCGCGCACGACCTCGATGCGCTCGGTCGTCATCGGCTCGATAGCCACCGCGTGGTCCGAACAGGTGGCAGACAAATCGCCGGTGCGCTCGCCGTCTTCGATCAGCAGCAAGCGGTCGCCGCCTAGCCCGCGCAGCACCGGACGCGCGGGCGCAGGCCCCATCGAGCGCTGGGCAATGCCCGGCTCGTAGGCGATGGTCTCGGCGATGGTGCGGCTCAAATTCTGCCGCAGCTTGCTACCGCTGAAGACAACTTCGGGTGCTTGCAGTGGAGAAACAGGGCTCTTGCGTTCGCCTTCGATGAGAATTCCCTCTACCTGCAGGGACTCGTGGCCGATAACCAGATCGACATGGGTGGTATCCCCGGCGGCGACCTCGACCTTAAAGCGCTCCTCACGGTAGCCGACGTGTAGGCTTTGCAAGACGTGCGCGCCAGAGGGTACGTTGGCGAAAAAGAAGTACCCCTCGGCGTCGCTCATCCGCGCCCGTTCGAGCCCTTCGATGACGACGGTAGTCCAACCGACGGCTTGGCCGCTTTCAGCGTCAATCACGTGCCCGGCGAGAGCACCAGTCTGGTCGCCCCAAACGGGACCGACTGCTAGGCCGAGTATGGATGCGAGTTTCCAAAGCAACCTGCGGCCTGTGGCTTTTATCTGCCGACTATTCAATTGGCCTTGACATAAGTGCATGGGACCGAAGTTTGTCTCCGGTCCCGCGTCGCTTTTACCTATGAAGGCCGCAGCAGATCTAACCGCTTTACCCTTCATCATCGTGCTCGTCGTGCTCGTCGTGTTCCTCACCGGGACCGTCCTCGCTGACGTGAATCTCAATCTCCGGCGAGACGAAATCGACGTGATCTCCGTGGTTGATCTTGAGGCGGATGGTAGTTTCGCCTTCTTCTAAGCCGACGATGTGAAAAGCCCAAGCGCCGTCCTCGGCGTGATGCTCGACTTCGGCGATGCTCTCGTCGGCAATCTCCCAACCGAGGGAGTAGTCATCGTCTTCGTCTGGGGTGAAGAGGTCGCCGTCTTCGGCGATAAAGCGCACGGAAAGCAGGGCGGTTTCTTTGCCGTGACCGACTTCAATTTCGCCGGTCACTTGGCCGCTTTCAACGCGGACAATTTCAGCGCCGCTATCGCGCACGATCAGGCCGATAGCCTCGGCATGATCATCATGGTGGTCAGGATCGACGGGATTGTCGTCGTCGCCGCAGCTAGCCATAAACAGAGCCAAGGCGAAAATGCCCAACGCAGACATACTTCTTTTAAACATGGTGCTAGTCTCCAATGGTTTGACCGTCCACGCGCACTTTCCCTAGGCGTTGCGCGCAGAACGGGAATTTAATGGTACGCGAATTAGATATGGAGAGGGGCACCCACGCACTAAGGCGATTTACCAGCGTGGATGCACTAGCACCGGGGCGGGCCTCGGTTGAGATGGGTAAAGCGAGGAGAGAAAAGGGGTAACGGTACTGTGCGCGGAGCGGACGGATTTGGCTCAGAGGCATTCAGCGCCACGAGCGCGAACGCCAAGCCCCCAAAAAGGAGCGATAGGCTGCTCTGCAACAGGCAAGCCGGGCAGTTCTCAGGCTCGACATGGCTCTCGTGGCAAAGCTGGTGGCCAAAGGGTAGGCCGCCGCTTACAGCCGCAAAGAGCACGGTCAGCGCTAGCAGGGCCAGCGAGGACGCCGAGCCTATCGAGATGTCCGTTTTGCGCCTTAGCATGATCCTTGATTATAGTGGTCTGGCAAAAAAACGCAACTTCAACCTTTTGTCTGTCGGCTATCCAATTGACCTTGACATAAATACGCGGGACCGGTGTTTGCCTCCGGTCCCGCGTCGCTTTTACCTATGAAGAACTGCAGCGGATTTAACCGCTTTACCCTTCGTCGTCGTGATCGTCGTGTTCCTCACCAGGTCCGTCCTCGCTGACGTGAATCTCAATCTCCGGCGAAACGAAATCGGCGTGGCCGTCGTGGTTGATTTTGATGCGGATGGTAGTCTCGCCTTCCTCTAAGCCGAGGATGTGAAAAGCCCAAGCCCCGTCCTCGGCATGATGCTCGACTTCGGCGATGCTCTCGTCGGCAATTTCCCAGTCAAGGGCGTATTCCTCGTCTTCGTCTGGGGTAAAGAGATCGCCGTCTTCAGCGATAAAGCGCACGGAAAGCAAGGCAGTTTCCTTGCCGTGGCCGACCTCAATCTCGCCGGTCACATCACCGCTTTCAACGCGGACAATTTCAGTGCCGCTATCGCGTATAATCAGGCCGACGGCCTCGGCGTGTTCTTCGTGCTCCGAATCGACGGGATTGTCGTCGTCGCCGCAGCTAGCAATAAAGAAGGCCAAGGCGAAAATACTCAACGCAGACATACTTTTTTTAAACATGGTGCTAGTCTCCAATGGTTTGGTCGTCCATGCACGCTTTCCTAGGCTTGCGCACAAGATGGGAGGTTAATGGTACGCGAATTGGATCTGGAGAGAGACACCCACGCCCTGAGGCGATTTACCAGCGTGGATGCACTAGCACCGGGGCGGGCCTCGGTTGAGATGGGTAAAGCGAGGAGAAAAAAGAGGTAACAGTCCTGTGCGCGGCGCGGACGGGCTTGACGCAGAGGCATTCAGCACCACGAGCGCAAGTGCCAAACCCCCAAAAAAGAGCACTAGACCGCTCTGCAACAGGTAAGCCGGGCAATTTTCAGGCTCGATGAGGCTCTCGTGGAAAAGCTGGTGGCTGAAGGGTAGGCCGCCGATTACAGCCGCAAAGAGCACGGTCAGCGCCAGCAGGGCCAGCGCGGAAGGCGAGCCTATCGAGATGTCCGTTTTGCGCGTTAGCATGACCTTTGATTTTAGTAGTCCTATACAAAAAACGCAACTTCAACCCTCAGCGGCTGCCCTGATCGCAGCTTGCCCTTTCTAGGCAATGTTTCCTTCTTATCACAATGGCCTTTGAATCTCTTGGGATATTAACCAGTTTTTTTGCCTTTCTCTGGTCCGCCTTTCTACTGCTGGCCCCCATGCTTCTGCTGGGGCTCCTCCTCTCCGGTCTGATCCACGTATTCATTTCCCGTCAGGCCATTCTCCGCTGGCTCCGCGACGATAGCCTAAAATCCGTGACCTTGAGTTCGGCCATCGGCGTACCCGTGCCGCTGTGCAGTTGTTCGGTCGTACCCGTAGTGGCCGAGATGCGCAATAAGGGGGCATCCCGTTCGTCCTGCATGTCTTTCCTGATCACCGCGCCGGAGACGGGTGCGGATTCGATTTTAGTCACTAACGCCTTTTTCGGCCCCATCGTTGCCATCGTTCGGCCCGTTATCAGCTTCATCACCGCGGTCGTCGCCGGTATCTTCTGTATTGGTCTCATAAGAGACGACCGCGACGAAGCCGAGGCAAGCGACCACGACCACTGCCACGACTGTGACCACGACTCGCACCAATCCCTCATAGCTGGTAGAGATGATTGCTATGTCAGTCCCGCACAACTGAAGATTTTACTAGTCAACTGGTTGAAGGGAATCGCTGGCCGACAATCCACCGGTGATTCTGCTGCGGCAGAAGTCCCCACCGACAATCAAGGTCTTGACTTCAAAAAGCTGGTCAAGCACATCTTGCGCTATGGCTTCATTGAGATCGCCGACGACATTCTCTTTGCGCTGTTGGTGGGGGTCGTGCTGGGCGGCGTGCTCTTTCTGGCGCTTCCGAGCGATCTGATGGCGCACGAGTACGCCCGTTGGCTGTCCTATCCGGTCATGGTGCTGATCAGCATCCCTCTCTACATCTGCGCCTCCGCCAGTACTCCAATCGCCGCCGCGCTCGTTGCCAAGGGGATCAGCCCCGGCGCAGCGCTGATTTTCCTCATGACTGGACCGGCCACCAACACGGGCACCATCGCCATCATCGTCAGCCAGTTCGGCTCCCGCTTCGCATCCATTTACGTCGCCGCAGTCATCGCGGTTACAGTCGTCCTCGGCATCGCCATTGACGCGCTGCTTCTCGCGGTTGGTCTGGCGATTTCCGTCAACCTCGACGCCTCTCATGCGCCGGCTGTTCAGTTTCTGCAATGGGGCAGCGCTTTGCTCCTCATCGCCCTGATCGTCTGGCGCTTTCGCGCCGGTGCCCTGCGCCGTGGCTACGAGGATATGCTGCTCAATCTTCGTTTCCGGTCCAGCACGGGCGATCGGTGTGAAAACACCTGATCTTGCCAAGCGTCATCTTCCCTCCACACCAATAGGTCTTCTGCCCGTATTCACGTTTCTGACCCCAGAAACTGACGAATGTACTCGCCTTTAGGTGTTAGCTGGGTGGTGACGTCGATTATATTGGGCACTTTATCCATTATTTTCTCGCGGATCTGTTTAACAACGGCGTACCCTTCTGCCACCGTGAGCTCTGGATCGGTTTCCGCCGTCAACTCAACATACAAAGCACCCCCCATGGACCGTATGCGAATATTGTGCGTAAATGTTACGCCTTCTACCTCTTCTGCCATTTCTTCGATTAGAGCTATCGTCTCTAGCGAGGGCGAGAAGTCTATTAACTCTTTGACCGCGTTGCTGCCAACTTCCCAGGCACTGTGCAAAATCAGCCCGGCAATTATGACCGTGGTGATCGGGTTAATCAATGAGAGAGCAGGAAAATAGGAGGAAATAAAAATGCTCAGCAGGACGGCTAGCGCGCTGATGGAATCGGCCCGATGATGCCATGCTTTCGCAATCAGCATGGGACTGTTCAGGCGTATTCCCTTGCGCCGAGTCACGCGAAAAAGTACTTCCTTGGCAATCACTGAAACGAGGATCACCCCACCAACGAGAAAGAGCAAATGACCTAAGCCCTCTTCGCCATGCTCTGCGGCGTGCTCTTGGTCGTGGTCATCGTGGTCGTCTATTCCATGGGTTTCCGCTTCTTCCACAATGGCTGTGGGCATTCCATGACCGTGGTCGTGATAGCCGAAAGCACTCATGATCAGTTCCACACTCACGAACGCGAGCAAGAACGCAGCAGAAAGTGCCAGCAGGGTTTCAATGCGACGTCGGCCGTAATGGAACCGTACATCCTCCCCCTGTTTCTCAGACTGCGATCCCATCCGCACAGCGACCCACGCGACGACATCGGATACAATATCCGATAGCGAGTGGACCCCTGAAGCAGTCAGTGGCAGGTACCCGGTAATGCTGCCGAGGACGACTTTTACGACTCCCAGTATGCCGTTTGTGACGCCACCTGCAGCGATGATGGTCGTAGCTTCCTGAAGTCTCTCTTTTTCGTTTAATTCTACGTGCATGTGCATACCTCTTGCCCTCCTGTGCAATGCGGCACATGTACTCCGGGAATGATGTATGGGGATCGGCGACCGTCAACGCGAGATCTCAGTAGTGGCATGAACTGAGCTCAACCGCGACTTTGTTTGTATATAATAAGTCCTCCCGGACCGAACAAGGCTGCGTAGTGCACAACCCGACATCGCCAAGGAAAAGGCAATGACGTTGCGGAAAACAGCGATCCCCGGCTACCCAGCTAGCTTCCGGTTATAGACATCATGGATGCAAACGCTCTACTGGTTTTGTCGGCCTACTCAGCCGCCATCTTTGCGGCTTCCCTGCTCGGCGGGAAGCTGGCGGCTTTGGGTACCATGACGCACACGCGCACTCAGATCGTGATGAGTCTTGTGGCCGGCTTCATCCTCGGCGTCGCCATGTTTCACCTTCTACCCCACAGCCTCGAGCGCATTTCCGGGACAGGCATTGTAGAAAAAGCCGTGGGATGGATGGTGCTCGGCATGGTCCTGATGATTTTCTTGCTGCGCATCTTTCACTTTCATCAGCACGATTTCAGCAGTGAGGCGAGCGATCTGTACGATGACGATGACCACAACCACGGCCACAGTGTCGTCCATTCGCGGAGTTTGTTCGGCGTTGCCATAGGCCTAGGGGTGCACACCGTGACCGAAGGAATCGCGCTGGGTACCATCATGCAGGTAGGGCCGTCGCATGAAGACGGAGTTGCATTGGCGGGCCTGGGGGTATTTCTCGCCATTTTACTGCACAAGCCACTCGATGCGTACTCCATTATCGGCATGATGAAGTCCGCCGGTCACAGCCAGCGCGCCCGGACATGGACCAATGTCGGCTTTGCCATCCTGTGCCCTGTGGTGGCTATAGCGAGCTTTGGAGGTGTGGAATTGCTTGGCCTAGCAGGAGGGGCAACAGTTGGCTATGTGCTGGCTTTTGCGGCGGGCGCGTTTTTGTGCATTGCCTTGAGCGACCTGCTACCGGAGATCCATTTCCACAGCCACGATCGCGGCAAGCTCATCGTCTCCCTCCTCGTGGGGATCGGCCTCGCCTACATACTATATTACGTTGAATCCAGCGCCATCCACGGACATGGCATGGAGACGCACAAAGGGCATTAGCTATATCCCCACCTTCTCCCCCGTCTTCACCGACTCAATTCCCTTCAAACACAGCAGCAGCGAGTTCCGCGCACTCTGACCGCCTATTTCCTGCGACGCCCTGCCCTGCGCGATCGCATCCACCGCTTCCTGCAACTCGCCGACGAAACCGTCTTCGCTCGGCAGGGATGGCGTGCAGACCTCGCCGTCCTTGGTCAACAGTTGCGGCGGTTGGCCCCAAGACGAATTGTACTTGAGCGTGGCCTCCTCAAAGTACACGTCATAACCGTGCTCAAAGGGACAGCCCTGTTGCGCCAACCAGCCACCTTCGGCGCTGATGGCCATTGGGCCGTCGTACTGGTAGTGGACGTTGATGTATTCGACCGTCTCGCCCCGGCCAATGTATCCTTGCGCGCTGACCGCCGTGGGCATCCCGAACAAAAACTGCACGAAGTCAGCGTCGTGGATGTGCAGGTCGATTGCGGGGCCGCCGGTGCGCTCCAGATCTTCTGGTGCCCACCACGCCGGACGCGAGATGATGCGTTTGAAATGAGCGGCGAGCACAGGGCCGTGTTCCGCGTTGGCGACGAGCTGTTTAATCAGCCGAAATTCCGGGAAATACCGCAGCACATGGGCAACCATAAACTGTCGCTGGTGCTCCTCAGCCACCGCCACGATCCGATCAGCGTCGTCCAAGGCCAGTGCAATGGGCTTTTCCAATAGCACGTGCTTGCCCGCAGATAAAGCGCGGATGCTGGTCTCGACGTGCATGTTCGTCGGCAGACATATATCCACCAAGTCTATCTCCCCATCGGCGAGCAACTCGTCCAACGTTTCGTAGCAGCGTATTCCCGACAGGTCCTGCACTCCCCCGCTATCGCCGAAATTACCCTGAATATCGTTCCAATCCCCCGCGCGCTTTTTGGGGTCGCGGGAGACGATGGCCGCAACTTGGCCCCCTTGGACTTGGGCCATAGCCTTGTAGTGGGTCATACCCATAAAACCGATGCCGACAATGCCGATATTGACCATAATTTCCTCCTTGTGTGGAATCGCTAGGATAGGCTTGGGGGCCGACTGCTGTCAAGCTAATCAGCTAGGCTAGGTCGCTGGCAGGACGCGGAGCCTATCGCGATCGATCAATCCTTGGAAGTAACTGAGTGCGGTGGCAGCTATCGTCCGGTCGCGGAGCAGCAGACCCGTTTCAATATTGCGGTCTAGAGCCGCTTCAGTGAGGTTCGCCGAGGTGATAAAGACGGTCTCTTCGTCGGCAATAACCGACTTGGCGTGGAGAGTGCTGGTGGGGCCTTCGAGTGCAACGGAGCGGGGATCGTAATAAACTCGTGGGCGCGAAGAGCCCGGCCAATCTTCTCCCCAGAAGCGGTCGGCAAACCGACGAACGAGATGGTCTTCGGCTGTTGTGTCACCC
Organism: Candidatus Latescibacterota bacterium; assembly: GCA_965116455.1. Taxonomy (GTDB): domain Bacteria; phylum Latescibacterota; class UBA2968; order UBA8231; family UBA8231. Next base: position 1,593,054 of record OZ220690.1, read on the forward strand.
CTCCGGCGTTCGATATTGAGAAGCAGCGTCACCTCCAGATCCGGCACAGCGTCCATGCGGCGTGCGAGCGTCTCAAAGGCACGCGGGCCATCGAAATAGGCGTAGGTGCTGGCCCATATAGATTGCCTAGCAGTGCTCATTAATTCCTCGTACACCTGACGAGTATCGCGGGAGTACAAGCCGGGCACTTTGGGACCGGACCAAACGAAATCAGGCGTGGCGACTCGGGTAACCACCTGTTCCAAGCTACCGAGCCATGCGGCCGCAGCGGTACCAGAAATTTCCAACCGCTTCCACTCACGCAGCGCTTCCACGACCACCTTAGAATCATCATCGCTCAACCCGAGGGTAGCCTGAACGGCAGCAGGTGAACTGGATAGATCAAGAAGCTGAGCATCGAGAGCATCGGCGAATCGTCGCCGCAGATGGGACGGAAGCGCTAGGAGTGCCTCGATCATATTACCGAATCAAAGAACGCAGCACCCTCGACACCGAGCACTGGAACGACGAGCGCACGGTCGAGGTAGTCGTTCCTCATTTCGCACGAGGTCTCGGCGACCAGCGCACAGCCGTGACATGCGGCACCATGGAGCCAGCGTTCCTCCATGCTCTGGCCTGGAGAGTGCTGGGCACATACTGGATCATTGGAGCACAAACCCCCCATCCGCAGTGCTTGCGCTAGATGGTCTTCGATGTACTGCGCCTGCTGGACCAAACCGCCAAGGGTTCCCTCGGCGTCCGGACTCGCAGTGTACAGCAGCAGGCCATAGTGCTCTGCCTCGTCGTCAACATAGACGCGCTCGCGGATAGAGGTGGCCGGATAGCCGCAGCGCATAGCAAGCGACTGGAGCAGGAGGTGTGAAAGGGTGTGTAGCAGCACGTACGGGCCGTCGGGAAATTGGCGCTGGCTATCGCGCTGCTGAGCCCATTGCTGATGGCCCTCGGCAAGAGCGCTTATCCTGTCTTGTACGCTAGGTCTATTGCGCCAAGTACGTATAGCATCCGCACTGAGTTGTAGAAATACGCCTTCGCCCCGGTTTTCAACGGCGGGAAACCACGAGGGCTCTTGGGCGATCTGAGCAAGCTCCACATCGGTTTCGTATTCGCCGTGGATATCCGGCATAACCGCCTCGAATCGCGTGAAGCCGACAAGCGCTAGCACCTCTCGCAAGCGGTGTACCTGAATGACTGCCTTAATGCTTCCGAATTGGTCAGAACGACGCCAAACGCGATCCGGCAGCCTCCGTGCATGGAAATCCGGGTCGATCGGTATGTCATCGCCGAAGCCCTCGGGGACGGCCATCAGCGCCTCCAGTTCGACCTGCTTTACCGGTCGTTCACTGGCAGAACTATTCTTCCTTTGCTCGATTGCCTTAATGACTTCATCATCGCTGAACGGCGCTAGTCCGTCGGCAACTTGCGGCATTCTCTTTATAACTTCAAGAGCAGCAGGACCATCTACAATCTGGAGATAGGCCCATAGTTCTGATACCACATTCTCGATGTCGCTTACGCGATCCGGCAGCGACAAAACGCTCATCACTTGGGGAAAGTAGGCATTTGAGGCGGTGCGTATCAGCAAACGGCTCGGCTGATCGCAAGATTCGTTTGCGTTTTTACCCAACCACGGACGCGTACCTTGGCAGGTTCCCAACGGTTTTGCCCCGATATCCTTTGCTTCGTCCATACCTCGCTTCTGCCCGCACTCGCAGCGCACCGTGAGATCGGACAAATCGCCACTCGTTCCAGATTCGTCAAGCCAGAGCTGAAGACGGCAGTTGTTTTCGGGACCATGTACGAAAGCGTACCAGTCGATGTCATCTACGTGCCCCTTGGGACAGGCGCGCACGAAGCGAGTGGCCACGACATCCTTGCCTTCAAATCGCCCTCTCTCAAGTGCCTTGCGATGGACCAACCGCCGGGAGCGCTGGCGCTCTCCAGCCGCTGGAGCCTCCAGAACGACGAACCACTCTGGAAAACGCCAACCCCCTATTCCAATCACTTCGCCGGGGACATTTGAAGGGGCAGGTGGTGCGTATAGGCGCGGCAAGCTACCGCCTCCTAGCACCATTTGCAGCTTGCGCGAGAGCCTCGGCTCGTCGATCTCTTCGAGTTTGCTCTCGCTTGGCCACTTGTCCAAGCCGCCGACTATCGCCGAGTGCTTCGGTAGATCAATCAACGCCCCCGGCCCGTAGGTAGTTATCACTTGGCTGCGGCGAATCTGACCATGGCCTTTAGCCCTAGTATTCATGAAGCTAAGTCCTCCAAGAACAGGTTCACTTCAGGCTCTACATCTCGGAGTGATCGATTGGCGCGAAACTTCCGGTGATGTTCAGACTCAAAGTCCGTATCCAGCATGTCCCGCAGCAGTGGACGAGGCCTCTCAAGTTCATACTTCTGGTATTGCAGTTCAGCTCCCACCGAGGAGTAGTCGCCGAATATTTTGCACCACGAATCAAGCAGGTCGCCGACGCGATTCCGGATACTACGCAGCCGTTCTTCCCGCTCCTCTTCGTTTAAGGGCTGCTCGCGGACGCGCTCGAGAAATGCGTTGAGAAGAAGTCGTTCAAGTGTAGCCCGTACCTCTGCAATCCGCTCTGCGCCCTCCGCCGGAGTCAGCATTGCCTCAGCATGACGGGACAAGGCCACGAGCGCCCCGGCAAACCCCCGGTCGAGCGCACGGGCCGCAAACGGCGTTACGCTCCCCACTTCCACCGACCTATAAAAGGTTTCGTGGTAGTGCCGGAAGCGCTCGTAGTGGGAGCGGTCGCGCGGCTTGTGGACATTTAGCAGCGTTAGCACAAGCCCGGGTCGCTCATCGTCGCGACCGACCCGGCTCGTCGCTTGGATGTACTCAGCGTGGGCTTTGGGCTGGCCTAGAACCACCATCAGCCCCAAGCGCTGTATGTCGAGGCCGACGGAGATCATGTTTGTTGCAATCGCGCAGTCAACGCGCTGCTTTTCGTGAAACTGGAGCCCGAGTCGCCGCCTCGCCTCAGCTACCTTGTCGGTGGGAACGCGCGAGGTCAGCTCCACCACTTCGGAGAATGTCCGCCGATTGCGGAAAAGCCCCCGATCCCCACCGATCCGCCGACGTGTTCCGTACTCCTTGAGAGTATTCTGGACCTCCTCCTCAATGATCCGCCGCGCCCCACCCAGTTCTTTCAGACTATTGAAGTAAGCGAGTACAGTCATGTACGGATCTGTAGGATTCTCTTGGTTTTCTCTTCCCCCAGCGTCCAGCCAAGCCCGCTGGGCAGCACCCATGAGCGCCAGCAGCACCCGACGCATCAGCACTTTGGGATTCCGCCCGGGCGACGCGATGCCGAGATAACGCCGAGCAGGTTTGTCGGCGGCTGGAACGATACGGGCAAAGAAGGAATCGCGCCGATCAGGTCCAGGTGGAGGAAACACTTGAGTCAGGGATCTCCCGAAGAGGGCGTGTATCTGATCTTGGGCACGACGCACGGTAGCGGTCGAGGCGACGATCTTAGGCCGTACAGCACGGCCATTAAAACCGCGGACGCACAACGCCTCAATCGCCGATTCGTAGAGTCCTACCATCGTACCAAGCGGCCCCGAGATCAGGTGTAGCTCATCTTGGACGATCAAATCCGGCGGCGCAAGGGGCGCTTCGAGCGGTGTCCCCTTACCGGGTTCCGCCGCACCATAGAATCCTTCCTTATCGTAGCGATCTGCCCCGCCGAGGAGCACTCCCGATAGCCCAACCCATGGGAGCGACGCGAACTTATCAACCGTGGCGATCAGAAAGGCCGGAAGCCGCCGGTAAAGCGGCTCATCAACGGCGACGATGGGAAGCGCTCGCTCTCCAGAAAAATCGCACTCAAAGTCCGGGCAGACGATGCGCAAGTTCTGTGGCTTGTCTGTATTAGGCTCAAGAGAAAACGAGTTCGGCTCAAAACGCGTTCCGCACCACGGACAGTTTTCGAGCGGAATCGGCGAAGGTCTGCTTTTAGGACTGTCCTGGAACTGAATAACCTTGCTACGCGCCGAATCAGAGCGTTTATCCCCCTTGTACCCCAAGAAGTTAGGCGTGGCGGCCTTTCCCACCCAAAGGCCAATCTCAAAAGGCCACTCGCCGTAGCGGCCAGTGTCCTCTTCGCGTTCAAGTTCCAAAGCACAGACTAGCCCGGCAGCGCGGGAGAGTTGATCGAGAGTAAGCAGCCGCAGCGTGTAGCGCATGATCACGGTGACGCCAGCACCGGCTTTTGCACCACCCTCTCGGTGGCGGAGCCTACGCAGTACCATTGCAAACGCCGCAAGCCCTAAGTATGCCTCGGTCTTGCCACCGCCGGTCGGGAAAAAGAGCAGATCTACTATTCCTCGGTCGGGGCCTTGCGGATCAACGAGGCCGGGGAGATTGATCATAATGAAGGCAAGCTGGAACGGACGCCACTGCGGCTCATCAATCTTGAGACGCTGTCGCAATGCCCGCGCCACGGCCCGGTTGGCTACGCGAAAGGCATCAAGGGCGTCTTCGTCATCAGCCAAAGAGTCGATGCCGAGCTGGATTCGCTCAGCGGCATCAGAGGCGGACTGGATTAATTGTTTCGCAGTTTCGCGCCGTTCGCCTTCAAGCCCCGCGATTTCTTGTCGCTGTTGGTCAATCCAACGGCGATATTGCACGACGAGCGGAGAAAGTGCGACTTGAGCGGCGTCCCCTCCATCCAGTGCTCCCAATGTTTCCATCGACAGTTCGACATCCGAGATTTCGGCAGTCTCGGTCTTCTCCACCTCTGCACTTGGAATCCAGGCGGTCCGCACCATCTGGCAGTGGCCGTCCAATATTTCCCACTCGGCCGAAACGCCGTGGCCGGTGGCGTACTCGGGCACGTCGGCATAGTGGAGGTCGGCGACCTTATCGTCCCAATCATCGGCTTGCGCCCCGCGTGGATCAGGCCGAGGCACGAAGGGATGTTCGCTCTGCACCTCAATCTCCGCCTGAAACGCATACCTAGAATCTTTATCCTTCGACAGGGCACGGCGATTGACCAAAAAGACGGAGACCGCCTGTGTACCCGGAGGGATTTGCTCTGTACCGACTTGGCGCTTGACCACGTGGAGACGAAGACCGTCGGAATCAGGAACGTCGTATTCACTCATCGGGTCGTCCCCGGCGAGGGCCACTTCGACCTCTGCTGCGCATGGGGTCCGCTGCCAAACGGAGACGGACTTGCCGTCCGAACCTTCGATTGACGCCGCCGTGTAATCTCCCCAGCGCACAGTGATGTGGAGCTTCTCCGCCTCCTTAGACGCGAGGAAACTCAGCCCCATCGACGACGGAAAGTAGCCTTTTTTGGCGGCTTTGCGCTCTTCGCTCGATTCCTCGGGTAGGCCAGCTTCCTCGGCTACCTCCCCGCCAAAGTCGTCATCGTCGTCATCATCGTCCTTCTGATCGGCAGGGGTAGCCGACGGGATCAGAAAGCCGGTAAGATACCAGTTTGAGGGCCGAACCCAGCCCGGCAAGCGCTCTTCGGCGAGCTCGTGGCCAGCCCAAGGGCCGACGAGGTCGAGCTTGAGAGCCTCGATCAAGCGCTCACGGACTTCGACGGAATTGGACGGTGGACCGGAATCGCGCTCTGCGTCTGTTTCAACCACGCCATCTTCTGGAGGCGAGTCGGCCAACATGAAACCCTCGTCTGGCAGAAAACGCTCCTCTATGGGCATTCTCTGGGGCTCAATCGCCAATGGTTCGTCCAAGTTCGTCGAGGTCGCAAGATACCACTGGTTTCTGCTCGCCTCGACAATCAGCGGCCTCAATTCAAGGGTACCGGCGAGGAACCGGCGCAAAAGCTCAGGATCAACCTGCACGACCAGATAACGATCCTGCTCTTCCTCGCTGTCCACCAGTAGCGCCAGATACTGACCGCCATCGTCGTCGCGGGCCTCGAATAGATGTGGGCCGTCGTACTCGAACAGCGTGGTCGTGTGACGTATCGTCGTCATGTGGTTTCCACCGTGCATTGTGCCAGCACATCGTAGTCGGCCAGCGGCCACCATGTGTGGTGCGAAGGCCGCCCCGTTTGCTGAATCTTACCTGCGCCCAACCCCAATCGCAGTCGGCAGATCAACCGCCCGCGTAGCGTCGGGAGCCTCAATGCGTTCTCCGAGTCGCTCCGCTCGGTGTGAACCGACAGTCCTCGGGCTTGGCACTCGTCAACCCCGCGGAAAGTACGGCGCGGATTTTCCTCTCGCTGCGATTTGAAGTCCTCCTCCGTCGGCGGATCAGTGCGAACTAGGCGGAATACGTCGCGGGGCTGGACAATATCCTCTGCGGTGTCTGGAGGACACCCATCAGGCAGGGGTTCTCGGTAATTCACGATGTTGGCTCCTTCGTTTCATAGGCCCGTATCCTCGACTGTTTCCTCTATCCAGTTGCCCATGTTGTGGTAGCCATCATCGCGATTACAAAAATAGTCGTATAGGGCGAGAAACAGGCACTCCTGCCATAGAAAAAGTAGCTATCAAGCGTTCATAAAAATGACGGGAACAGGAGAGACGGTGACAAGTCTAAGGCCCCCTCCCCTTGTACAAGAGTAAGAGGAGCACGGCGACCGGAAAACCAAGCACCGACCCTTCATCCGAAATGAGCCGGACGCGAGAACGTGTGCTTGACATCAAAAATGTAGGAATACGCACTGACTTGCTTTGAGTTGCTTGGTAAAGCCCCCACAATAGTGCCAACTACGCTGAGAGCCAATCCGAATAGATCCCCGGCTAATGGCCAAACACTGCCCGTGATTCCCAAAGACAAGGAAGCCAAGTTCTTGCGGAGCGCGCGTCGAGTAGACCGTTGGATGTCGTGGGCCGCGTCAGCGATTTCCTGTCGGCGTTCCAATACCTTAGCCTCTCGTTCGTCGGGGTTGTCGATCTCAGCTAGCTCGGCCATGAAACCCCGAAGATCGCGCATGTATGCCCGGTGAGCGTCTTTATGGTCCTTACGGAACTGGAGAACATCGTCAAGAGGGATAGATTCCAAGTCGAATGTTACGGGCTCAAGATCGAGTTTAATTACCTTGTCACGCGATGGCATTGTCTCTCTTGACAATGTCTCGATCAAGTCCGTAACAGCGCGAAAATTGTTGGTCGCCGGATGAATGGTCATTCCATGCTTTGTGCCGGCAACACGGGCAAGTTGCGCGAGAATTACAAGGATAGTGGTGCGCACGGCTGGATGGAGCGGGATAGAAACTCCGTCTTCACTCGGACGTGCAAGGCCTCGCGTCTGAAGCTCGTCAACCAAAAAATCCGCTAAGCCTACATCGGCACCATAACCCATCCGGGAACGGGACAGCGGCGCGAAATGAACCGCCTGTGGTAGCCCATCGAACGCGCCGTTGGTGAGCAGTTCAACAACGACTTCGGCAAGCTTGTTGGTCACTTCTTCGTCAACCCAGTCGTTAGGTTCAAGCACGCGCAAGAGACCGCGATCCTCAAGTGGCTCAGCAAGCGTTGGATCTGCATTGGTATGGCGACCGTACATGTAATTGGGCAACAGGATGGCGACGTCGTCGAAAAACAGCAGAAGCGATTTGATCCAACCACTGGCCCTCAATCCCCAGTGCGGTTCCGGGTAGTAGTACGCGGTATCAGTCATTAATTACTCTTCTTGGTGATTAGAGTTGTAGAACGTTGAGCCGATCCTGAGCCGATAGATTTTTTAAGGACGTTACTCCTCATCGTCCTCTTCCCAGAACGACGGCTTCGTCCCCGTCTCCCGCTTGGGCCGCTGTGCGTTCAGTTCAAGAAGCCGCGCCAGCACCTCGTCCCGCACCTCGTCGGGCCAGCGGTAGCGATAGGGCTTCTTGCGGTTGCCCCACTCCTCCTCGTCGATTTCGTAGTCAAGCAGAAACTCGCAGTCGATCGGTATGTCGTCCCAGCCATAGGCGTCGAGAACGGCGCGGTCCATGGCGGCGTGTAACTCGCGGAACTTGGCGATTTCGAGACCGGTCTCGGAGGGGTCGTGAAAGCGGTTGTAAGTCTTGGTCATGCCCTCGTTGTTGGCAACCATCAGTTGGGCGCGGAACTCGTAGTACGTCTCGCCAGCGGCTTTGAGGACGGGATAAGTAACCCACCCCTTTAGGAAGGGGAAGGTCTCAAAGCAGTCCGATGGCGTGTAGCGAAATCGCTCTTCAAGTGAAGACCCGAAGAAGCGCGCCCAGATCTCGTGGAGACGGGACTGGAGGGAGCAGAAGGCGGCGTAGGTATCGAAGGGGAAGACCACAGTGGAGTCGGCGTGCACCATGTCTGTAGGCAAGAATGTGAACGCCACTTGTTGGCTGACTCGCGAGATTGCCAACACCCGCTCTAGATTAGCGATAGCGGCGTGCAGCCCTTGACGATAAGCCAAGAAACGCCACCAGTTCCTAGCGGCATCACGGTTGATGCTGTTTTTTTGTGGCAGCGCTTCCCGCTGAGGCTTCACCCGATCCTCTACAATGGCCAACAGTTCCGGCCAATCAGCCGCCACCGGACTGGGATAATCCAATGGTACTATCCCTCTTTGCAGCCATTCGCGGCGCTGATTTTTATCCGCATCCACCCATTGCCTTCCCAAATTCTCCCGGCGTAGTGGATAGTCGCGGAAGTTTATCACGTAGCGGTGGCAAGCGTGAGTTGGACTTGTGTTAATCTCCTCTCCACCGATGTAGGGAAAAATCGCTTCCCGATTGCGGGGCTCCGCTTCGATGAGCCACCGCATCTCAGCGAGAGATGTGGCAATGCCTTTCTTGTCGGTGTCGTCGAACGTGAAGCCCATACCGAGCATGATGCATCCTTGAAAGCTCTTGCCCACGTTGGCCTCGAGCCGCGCCGGGTCATCGTGACCGCCCCCGTGGAACAGAAATGCGGTGATGTCGGATACTTCGTCCCCGTCCAACCGACGTGGCCCATCCCAAGTCCCTCGGTGAATGTGGATCACACTAACGACCACCGCCGCTTGTCCCGGCCAGCGACAGCGGCGAGTGGCGTCGTAAATGATCCCGCCGTTCTCACAGATCCAGCGCAGTCCCGTCGAGCGCGTATCGCCCTGAGCGATGGTGTTGGTAGCAATCAGCCCAAACGCGCTGGTCTCGCGGACGAGGTTGAACGCCCGTCGGAAAAAGTGGGCTACCAAGTCGGCGTTACCGTGGCTCTGCTCGTGCATTTGCTTGAGCCAGTCGGGGTAATGATCGACATTGCCGGCAGTCACCGTGTTCTTCCCTGCAAAGGGCGGGTTCCCCACAATGGCGTCAAAGCCGGAATTGTCGCGTTCAAATACCTCGGGAAACTCAAGTTCCCAGTGGAACGGCGCAAGCGGCGGATCTTGCTCTCGCAACTCTGCAAGCCAACCTCGGTAGCAGTCGGCATCGCCGCTTGCGACCACATTGGCAAATTCAGTGCGCTTTGTCTCCCGCTTCTTCGGTTTGTCTCCCTCGAAGAACGCTTCCAGCACTAAATCGCCAAATAGCGTTACTTCGTCCAGTTCATCCCGAGCATCCATCCACAGCAGTTGCAGCTCCCGGTCGCTAGTGGTTTCCCCCGCTTCGCGAATACGGCGACGCAAATCGGCGACTTTCTCCATCTGCTGGTGAATCATCATGGTTTCAAAGCCTGCTCGGACGCTCAGCATTTCCTCCTTCCAGTGGAACGCTTCAATCTGCTTCCGGGACAGACCAACTAAGGAATCCCCGTGTCGCAGCGCATGATCGACAAAGGTCAGCGCGTGGTCTCTAGCCAAGGTGACGAGCCAGAGAGACACCTTGGCTAGATCAACCGCCATCGGATTGCGATCCACCCCGTATAGGCACCGCTGAGCAATCAACCGGCGGGCAAAAATCCCCTCATCCTCATCAGGCGGAATTTCCGGCACCTCACCGTGGGCACGCCAAGCTTCGACGAGGGCGTCGCCGAGCTGACGGCAGGCTTCCACCAAGAACGCCCCCGAGCCCATAGCCGGGTCGCAAACCTTCAAGTCCAAAATCTGCTCAGGCCGTGGGGCCTTCCCACTCTCTCCCTGCATCCGCGCCCAGATCGGCTCCAGCGTCCTCCGCACGATCGGCTCGGTCAACTCGCGCGGCGTGTAGTGCGAGCCCGAGCGCCGCCTCTCTTCACTGGGCTGCAACACCATCGCTCCCTGCGGCACGAGATCGGGCGTTGCATCAACCTCAATCACCGGCAAGAGAGCCGCATGCAGATCCTCCACCGTCTCAGCTTCCTTCACCACCTTCTTCACTTTGTCGCCAAGCCTCCGATCAGTGCGGTCCCGGAGCCACTTCTCGCGCTTGGCCCCCGGTTCCACAACGAGCGCATCCAAGTCCACTGCCGTGGGAGCGCCCTGCTTCTTGGCCGCCTTGATCGCCACCGACCTCCCGCTTGCAGTCTCAAGACGAAAACCCATCATAGTCTCATAGACCGAGCCGATCTGCTCCACATCGAGCGCCCGATAGGAAATCCGCTCGCCGTCGAGAACCAGCAGCTTCTCCAAAGCGCGGTAGATAGTGCCGTCCGACACCAGCGGCGGCTCAATGCGCTCACCAATCTGGCGCGCCACCATCCGTCCCTCGAGGAACGGGAACCGATCCGGGTCAAACAGAACGCCGTGCCGCCTAGGCAGACGCATCTCCCTAGCCTCGCCGCCGTCGTGAATCAGACGAAACAACACCAGCAGTTGCGCCCAAGCGCCGTACCGCTGGTCCATGGTGTCGGGAAACAAGGCCGCGTCCTCTCGCAGGCGCTTGTATAGCCCCACGAGGGAGTAGTACTGCTGGAAGATCTCGCCCTTCGGCAGCATGTCCCGCTCTTCCGCGTAGAGCAGGAACACCAGCCGCAAAAGCACCGTCAATAGGGCGTGGTAAACGCGATCGGGATTCTCAGCGAGTGTCTGCCGCAGCAGGTTGCGGTTAGTAGAGGCATCGTGTGCCGCCTGAAAACCTCGCAGCATCTCGTACAGCGCGTGCAACACCTGCTCAGCGAGCCGCTCGCTGACTTCGTTCTGGAACTTCCGGCTGTCCTCCAGCAGAGCCGCCAGCCGCTGTGGACCAGGCACCGACAACAGCCTGCTCTGCCGCAACAGCAGCCGCAGCGCAGCGCAAATTGGCCGGCCAGAGGTCTGCACCATCTCCGCCACGCGAAAGTCCATCCAACCCGAACTCTCCCCCCTCGGTGCCGAAATCAACCGAATTGCCAAGCCGTTGAACAACAGACCAGCCTTTACTTCCGTGCGCCGGAGCAGCCGCTCCATCCTGCTGTGCGGTGAGGCTTCAAGTGCGCCAGAGCCCTTCACCTCTTTGTCGAAATCCTGCCCCGGCTCTAGTTCCTGGACGAGGAGCTGCCAAGCTGACTCTCCCTCGCCGGGGCTCCGCTCGCGGACGGCGAAGTCGGGCGCGAGGAGTTCCCCATCCCCTGTCATAACTTGGAGTTCGTTGGGAACAGGGTTCCCTTCGCTACCAGCGTAGCCCCGCGGCGAGAAATTCCATTCCAGAACGGTCCGCGCAAAAGTCTCGAAATCGGGCAACCACGGCTCTGGATCGTCCCCTTGCCGAAATGCCCTATCCTTGACGCACTCGCGCAGCAGCCGCTGCCCTTCTGTGTCTTGCCGGTCTAGGATTGCGCCAACGCGCACCAGCGCCGGCCCCGAGACGACGAGCCCGCTAGGTTGGACAAAGCCAATCCACTCTAGGTGTCTGAGAATTTGGGGGTTCAGCTTGGCCATGCTCAGTTGGTCTCCGGCCACAGATAGGCCAAGCCGACCGGTTCTACTCGGGTTGCCCGCACCTCATAGAACTCGCGTACGCGGGTCGGTTCCTCTTCGAGGTCCTTCTCAAATTGCTCAAGACGCCGTCGCCACCCTCGCATGTTGTTTTCGACCTGTCGGCGCTCCTCCACGTCAAAGCCCAGAGTCAACTGGTTGAATTCGCGATCGTACTTGGTCAGCTCCTCGACCACCCGGCGGTGCTGGCGCTCAAGCGTCGCCCGCAGGTCCTGCTCCTCGCGGACTCCGCGTTTGATCAAGTGCTCAGCAGCGATCTCGGCCAACTCAGCCGCTCGCGGTTCCAGTTGCGGCAGCAGTTCCTCGATATCCTGCGCAGCGGTCTCCAAGAGCCGGTGCTGAATCGTCTCGTTCGGCACGCGCACTCCGTCTCCGGTCAGCGCCTCCTCAAGCAGGTCCAGCGTCCTCAGTTCGGTCTCCCGAGCGTATGCCTTGAGCGGCTCTTGCCGCTTCGACGCCTCTATCCATCTCGCAGCAACCGGAACCAACTCCTCGTGCAGACGCTCGGCCCCACGCCCGTACAGCGAGAGCCGTCCAAGCAGGATTACGCGCGGTATCGAATCCCGAGCCTGCGCCAGACAGGCCCGCGACAGGTCTTGGTAGATGAAGCCCTGCGCCCGAAACCGCGCCAGAAGCCGCTGCGCCACGCGCTGCTCAAGGTGCAAGTGCACGCGATCCTCGGTGACCACGCCCGCGTCCTCGAATACGACCGGCCTAATCGGCGCTTCCCGACGCCACTCGGTCAGTTTCTGGTCGTGTCTTTTCGGCGGTCGCAGTGTATCGAGTGTGGACGCCCAACTAGCGTCTGTTTCCGCTCTCCGGTCGAGAGCCGGAAATTGCCACACCTGCTGTCCCTCTTGGTCGCGACTCTCCTCAAGCGGCTTCTCCTCCAGCAGTTCCAGCGAGCAGGATAGTGCATCCCGGAAGGCTCCCTCTTCGAACCGGACCCATTTGCGCGAATTTTCGAGCAGCGTCTGGCAGCGGGCGATCTGCTCCTTCAAGTCCTCTTGGCGCTCTCGGGCATCCTCCAACTCCTCCTCCGCAACCCGCTTGCGCTCTTCATTCAGGTCAGCCTTTTCAATTTCCTCGGCAAGCTGTTCGGCGTTCGCGTGGCGGATACCTCCGCGCAGCAGCCTTTCGATGTCGTCGTCAATGACCTTTGATAGGCTGCCCAACTCCCGCTTGATCCTCTCCGTCTTCCCGACCAGTACCTCGAGAACGCGATCTTCGGCCCGCTGGGGCAGGACAAAGTAGTGGCAGCGCACTTCTGAGGCGGGCTGTAGCTTGCGGTCGATGCGACCGTTCCTTTGCTCGATCCGCCCCGGATTCCAAGGCAGGTCAAAATGGAATAGATCCGTGCAGTGCGCTTGGAAATTCAGTCCTTCCCGCGCCGCATCCGTCGCCAGCAGGATTCGCAGTGGGTCTTTGGCAGGATCGGTGTTGAAGCGCCGCTGGATCTCCCGCCGCCGTCTCGAACTCGTCAGCCCGTCTATCACTTCGATGCGCTCGTCCGCACGGTCCGTCCCGGAGATTGCCTGCTCCAAGATCGTCTTCAGATAGCGCTTTGTCCCCTCCCGGTTTTCGGTAAAGATCAGCACCCGGCGCTCATCCCACCGAGCCGGCGCACCTCGCACAAGCTCGCCGAACACCGGCAGTCCAGGGCACAGGTTCTCCCGTATCCACTCGATCAACCGCCGCACTTTCGCGTCCGGCAGATGCCGGGTCTCTTCGACAATTTGCTCCATCCGGTCCAGCAGTTCCTGCTCCCTACGCCATAGCTCTTCCGTCCTCGCGTCTAGTACCCCACCTGCCTCGGATGCGACCGTCATCGCCTCGACTTCGGCGGCTTCCTCTGCCTCTAGCTGATCCTCTTCCCACTCCCCTCGCTCATCGTCCGCGTCCGGAGCCGCTTGCAACAAGCTGACCTCCTCCTCGGAGGCGGCGATTTCGGCTGCGGCTTCCTGCTGACGTTCCCACTGCCTCACCACGGTACGGCGATGCACCTTCAGCGTGCGCGCAAACGCTTCAATGGAGGACAGCAGCCGTTGTTGTAGCCCTACGATAAGTAGCCCGGCTGCCGCCTGAGCCTTCTGCGAGGTTGTCGCGTGCCGCTCCTCCCTGATCGTGCGGTACTGATCCAGCAGTTCCGACAGACGGATTTCGGGAGCGTCGGATGGCAAGCCGTCGATCTCTACCCTCTCGACAATCCTCTTGGGGAACCCCTCTTGGATCTCCCGAATGTCCTCCTTGAGACGACGTACCATCACTTCTTCGAGATCGCTTTTTCCGCGGATCTTCACCCCGCGCGTGAACCGATACGGATCTAGCAGCTCCAGCAGCGTAGAAAAGCTGTTTGAGTGGCCATTGTGCGGAGTCGCCGAGAGAAACAGCCGGTGTTCGAAGCACCCACATAGATCCCGGACAGCGCGCGTGAACTTCGTCTCAATCCCGTAACGGCCACCGCTCGACGGCGCAGCATGGTGGGCCTCGTCGAGGATCAGCAGGCTCCCCGGCAGCATCCCGCCTAGCCATTCCCGCATCGGATCGGCGTACGTCGGATCAATCAGCAGATTGTGTGAGATCAGGAATCGGCTGTGCGTCCGCCACGGGTTCACTCCGAATCCCCGCTCGCGGCGAACTCGCGCCAAGTAGCGCCGGTCGAGAATCTCGAACACCAGTCCGAAACGCTCCTCCAACTCGCTGCGCCACTGCTCAAGCACCGAAGGAGGAGCCGATACCACGATGGTCTTCGCCTTCCTCCTTAACAGCAGCTCCCGGGCGATCAGCCCCGCCTCAATCGTCTTCCCGAGTCCGGTGTCGTCGGCGATGAACAGATTCACCCGAGGCAGACGCAGCGCCTTGCGCAGGGGCTCCATCTGATAGGCGTCGATCTTGATACCAGCGCGGAAGGGAGACTGGAACAGGTTCGGGTCTGTCGCCGTGACACAGTTCCAGCGCAGGGTGTGGAGAAAGGCCGCGAATTGTCGCGGTGAGTCGAACCCTTTGTCCGCGAGATCGGCCCAGCCCTCTTCTTCGAGAATCCGGCGGTCGATCTCGTAGTCCCAATAGACCTCAAGGCTCTGGCCTTGGGCGTCGTCGTCAGCGCAGGCGAGGCGAACAAGAGGAGAGGCGGCTCCGTTGGTCACCACTTCCTCGACCAACCAGCGGCGCGAGCGAAGCTGGACCAGTTCACCTACACAAGGGACACGTTCGGGCAGTGTTGGTGGTGCGGTGCTCAGGCTCTCTCTCGAATCTATTTCTATTGAATTATCGTCGGTATGCATATCCACGAACCGTTATCTTACTACCTCGTATCGGACAAGTCAAAGGCACCCTTTTGGCGATCATCCGCAGGGCTGTTATACTGTCTCGCGTGCCAGACAAGCTAGATGCCAACAAGGCACCATCGGTGCCACTATCGTCATTACCCAACTCAGCGATAGCAGAAGTAGAGAAAGCCAAGGAGACGGACTATGAGTATCAGGCTCGACTTACCCAAAGAATTGGAACGTGAACTGACAACGGAAGCTACACAAATGGGGGTGTCTCTCGCTGAGTACGTCTTACGTCTTCTCTCCACTAGGTCGCCTGTTGAGGCTGCGCCAGCCACGGGTGCAGAATTGGTCGCCTATTGGCAACGCGAGGGGCTCCTTGGCACGCGGTCTCGTACCACCGATAGCCAATCGCTCGCCCGTCAACTCCGTCATAAGGCGGAAACCGGTAAAGCACTTTTATGCGGATAAAAGTGTAAGTAAGCAGCACTTTTATGCGGATAAAAGTGCAAACTCCAGTCGCCCTTTTGGCGATCATCCGAAGGACCATTATACTATCTCGCGCACTGGACAAGCCGCCAGTGCGTCTCTATATACCAACGAGGAACCATCCTATGCCCGCTGAAACCTACGGCATTCTGCTGGTCAGCTTCAGCAAACACAGCCACCAGCAGCACTTCATCCCCCTATATCAGGCCCATCCCCGCCTGCGCATCATCGGCGTCGCCGACTACCCCGACATCGACCCGGACTTGCGCGCCTACAATCAGCAATGGGCTGGCCAACTCGGCGTCCCCTACTCAGAGGACCTCGACGAGTCCATCAACGATCCGGCCATCGATATCGTCAGCGTTGGCTGCGAGATCGAACGGCGGTCCGCGCTCATCGTCCGCGCTGCCGAGGCCGGCAAGCACCTGTGGATCGACAAATTTCCCGGGGCCACCCTCGCCGAGTCCGAAGCGTCCGCAGCAGCAGTCGAACGCGCTGGCGTCCGAGCGATCATCCCCGGCTACGCCTACGGCACCCTCGCCCAGCACACCCGCCAAGTCCTCGCCAGCGGTGACTTGGGCACCCTGCTCGGCGTCCACGTCGATGTGATGTTCGGCAAGGGCTGGCCGCGCCCGATAACCCAACGCCGCGCCTTTGCCGCACCCAACGGCCGGTGGAAATACCCCGATATCAAAAGAGAGTTGCTGACAGTGGGCGCATACGCCGTCGGCCTAATCCAAGAATGCCTCGGCCCCATCCGCCACGTCGTCGGCCACGCTGGGGCCTTCTTCTTCCCCGAACACGGCGAACACGGCTGCGACGATTTTGGCACGCTAACCATGACCGATGCCGACGGCCGCGTGGCGACCTTGTGCGGCGGGCGCATCGGCACGGCCTCCCACCCTCAAGGCGGGCCGTCGCGAGCGTACCTAATCGGCACCCGCCAGAGCGCCACCATAGACGCGAAAAGACCGGCGTTAGACGCTTATCTACGCGACTATAGCACCGACTACGACTATCAGCCCGATCCTCAGGATCCCATGCAGTGGCACGGAGGACCACCCGTCCCAACCGTCGCCCTATCCGAGGACACAGCGGGCCTAGCAGCCGGGCTCGACGATTTGGTCGCCGCCATCGACGACGACCGACCGCCCCGCTATGGCGTGCGCCAAGCGCGGGATTTAATGGAAATTATCCTCGCTGGCTACCGCGCCGTCGAGTGCAACGCGGCCGTTGACCTGCCGCTGGAGCAAGAGCTATGACTATCGCCCTCAGCGCCCATCCCGCCCTCAACCCACTCGTCGGCCAACTCGCCGATGCCCTGCCGATCAAGGGCCTGTACTACCCAGCGCGTCGGACCCCTAACACCGACCTGCCTTTTTTTGGCGACTTGCCGACCATGCTCCAGACAACCAGCCCCCGCGTCTGCGCCTTTCTCTCGCCTTACGCAGACCTCCACAACGACGTCCACACCTGCCTCCGAGCCGGTGTCGCCGTCCTCTGCGCCGGACCAGTGCCCAAGGCCGACCAGCCCATCGCCAGCGGCGGCATCCATCGCGGGTCGCCCTTGTTTGCCAAGGCGCTCCAGCAGCGGCGCGATCCTTCGTTTGCCGAGCCGGTCTATTTACGCCTCGTGGCTGGCGTCCAAGAGCCGGGGTTGCTGCCGGCGTGGTGGGCCATTTGTGGTCAGCTAGCCCTTGCCAGCGACCTGCTGGGCGAAAGCCCTACCCAGGTACATCTTTGCGCCAACCGCCACGGTCGTGCCTACCAAGTAGCGCTGACCGCTACTGTTCCCAGTGGCGCATCGATCCAGCTAGTCGTCGCCCCCCAGTCGGCGCTCGCCGAACTGACCCTGCTAGGCCGAGGCGGCGTAATCTCAGCCAGTGCCGCGCACAGCGGAATTGCCCTAGCCAGCACCAAGGGAACCCAGGTCGTACCCGACGCGGCAACACCCCCAGCCGAACTAGCGTGGTTGCGCGATTTTTTGGAAAAAGAGAATGCGACGAGCAAGCACTCAGGCGACTATGGCCAAGCCTTGCTCAGCGGTCTGCGGCGAGCGCTGAGGACGCGCCAGCCGGTTTTGGTCGCCTGCTAAAAACCCAAGCTACATCGCCGACCTAATGTCTGTCTGCACGAAATCGTCACCTTTGAACAGTAGAGGTAGCTGACGCGTCGTAGCCAAAGCGTACGAAAAGGTATCGCCGAAATTCAGACTGGCCGGGTGGCGGCGTTTGCCGAAACCCTGATAGGCCCTAACAGCAGCCCATAGCTGCGTCTCGTCCAGCGGTGTCAGGCGGATAAAAGGCCGCCTTAGAAATTGAACGGCGGATTGGTAGAAGGCATCGCCTTTCCCTATTGCGACGATCATAAGTTCAACGGCAGTGGCCGTAGATACCAGCACCTCCCCATCGTTTAGCATCGCATCGAGAAATTCCTGATGCTCCTGTTCGTTCATCAGTACGGCCATTAGCGCGGAAGTGTCGGCTACCATCATTTCGGCAATCCCTGCTCGTCGTATAGCTCCTCTTGCCAGACTTTGGACGGCGGATGGTCGTCATCGTAAGGATATTTTGCACGTAACTGGCGACCGACTTCCAGCCAATGTGCCTTCTCCTCGGCGATTTCCTCCGGCGTCATCTTACGGCTCAGTGGAGGAACTTTTGCGTCCAATTCATCAAGGGCCATTTTCAGCACCCGCTCGTGAGCATCGGGGTCCCTAAGAGCCAGCCGTTCCGCCAATGCCTCGATTTGGGCCTCCATTTCCGGTTTTAGGGTCGTAGGCATAGAGTATCTCCTCTCCTGATTTTACGCGTTGGTCAAACGGGATGCTTCGCCTTGATGCAGTCCGTAATGCCGTAATGGGAAATCAAATCGGTGTCGGCAATCCTAATGACCTTTAGCCCTGGAGTGCGCTCAATGTCGTTGATCGCTGACCGCACCGCCTCGACAGGACTCGCCGCTTCGCGATCGAAAACGATGAATTGAACCCCATCTGACCGACCAACAGTTCCGTCGTCACAGCCATTCTCAAAGAGGGCATCGATCATAACCTCATCTTGCATATTGGGGCCCTCGACAATCAGCGTAAAGTGGTAGGGTTGCATATCGGGCCCTCTTACGGTTTCGCACGCAACTCCGTCAACAAGCGCCCCGCCTGCTGCTTGGCTTGGTCAGCTGACGCCTCTTTCACGTGCTCGTATCCGCGAATACCGTCCGGCAATTCGGCGATCTCTACGGCCAGCTCATAGCTTTCTTCGGTTAGTGCCGGCAAGACCTCCTCGATCAACCCGCAGTACCAGCCAATTAGTTCGCGTTCCAAGCGCCGCGCCGCCGTGTGCCCGAAGATGTCGAAGGTGGTTCCTCGCAACCCCTTCAGCCGACTCAGCAACACCAACGCCGGACGCAGGCCCTTACCGAAGCCGATCTTACCCTTGAGCAAGCGCCGCATCGTAGGCGGATGCAGTTGCCGGACGATTTCCACTTCCCCGTCGAACAGGGAGCGCATCCGCTCTTCGCTGCCATTGCGCGTCGCCAACCGCGCGACCTCGTATTCGTCCTTATACGCCATCAGCTTGTACAGACCCCGCACTACGGCCCGCGTGAGCTGCAAGCCGTGCGACAAGCCCCGATCGACTTCCCACACTTGGCGCACAAACTCCAAGTAACTCCGAGCGTATGCGACGTCCTGATACGCGCACAACTCGGCCAGCCGCACCCCCAACTCCTTCTGCCCCTCCGCATTCAAATCTGCCAACGCAGCCAACCCCTCGTCGAGCAGCGCCCGAGCAGCCGCGTCGTGCGCCAGCCGCTCCTTCACCTCGGCCAACGTTTGGTCCGCGGACACTTGCTGAGTCCCCAACGTCCGCTCTACCCGCGCCGGATCGGCCACGGCCAAGCGCCCCCAGCGGAAAGCCTGGATATTGTTTTCCACGGCTTGCGCATTTAAGGCAATGGCTTGCTCAATAGACGCCGCTTGTAGAGGCAGCACCCCGGCCTGATACGCAGCCCCCAACAAGAGCATGTTGGCAAAAATCGTGTCCGAGAACAGCCGCTCGGCCAACCAGTAGGTATCAAGGTAGATGTTGTCCTTGCTCGTGCAGCGGTCGATGAGGGCGCGCAGTTGGGCCGCGTCGGGAAAGGGCTGCGTACGCGGATTGCGATTCATCTCCGCATTGGCGATTTCAGCGGTGCTGACGAAGGCGCGGGTGCGCTCGGGCGCGGCGTATTTGAGATTGTCCGGCTCGGCCGCCCGCAGCAGGTCGAATCCCAAGTACAAATCGACTTCCCCGGGGAAGAGGCGGTTGAACACGGGCTGCCCAGCGGCGCTTATCACAATCGGCGCTTCGACCGGCCCGCCCTTTTGCGCCAAGCCGGTGTTGTTGGACAAATACACGTACTTGCCCTCCATCATGGCCGCGTACGCAATGAGATGGGAAATCGTCACCACGCCCGTCCCACCCCGCCCCATAGCGAAGATCGCGTACGGCCGGTCCAGCGGGCACTCCGGCGGCTCAGGCAGTTCATCCAAAGGCTCCGGGCGGCGGCGGCGCAAGCGCGTGCCCTTGGCTGGCTTGACCACGGCAAAGGACGGGCACTCGCCGTCGATACACAGCCCGTCTTGGGCGCATTGGGCCTGCCGCACCTGCGTCTTGTCGCCAAACTCAGTCGCCACGCTGTAGAGCGCGGCGCAGCCTTCGGACTGGGCATAACAGTCGCCGCAGCCCTCGCAAATATCCTCGTCGATGAGCACGTATTCGTCGGGCGTCAAACCCTGGCGGCGACGGCGGCGGCCCTTCTCGGTGGCGCATTCCTTGTCGAGGATGAGCACGGTCGTCCCGGCAATTTTCTTAAATTCCTCAAGGGCTTCGGCGTGGCGCTCCAAGCCGAAAACCTCGATCCGCTCCCCGCCCAAGTGGCGGTAGCGCGCGGGCTCCTCGCTGACGACCCCCACCTTCACTACCCCCAGCCCCAAAAGCTCCTGTACAACATCCGACACTGGCCGCTGCCCACCAGGCGTCTGCCCACCAGTGAGCGCGACCGCTCCATTGAAAAGCAGCAGAAAGGTAATGTTCACCTCGCCTTGGACGCAGCTTTGGATCGCGCCTCGACCGCTGTGGAAATAGCTGCCGTCGCCCAAGTATTGGTAGATGTGCTGGTTGTCGTTGAAGGGTGCCCAACCGCTGTAAATGGACCCACCAGCCCCCATGGTGGGGATGTAGAGGACGCCAGAGTCGTAGGCTTCAATCGCCCGGATGGAGGAGCAGCCGATGGCTCCCCCCGGCTTTTCATGCAAGTCGCGGAAGGTGTTGTACGGACAGCCGCCACAGGACATGGGCGTGACGCGAGGCACAGCCGGATAGGTGCGATCGAGCACGCGCTGCAACTCGGCGAGGCGCTCGGGAGCCGCCCCCAAACGCGGGCCGAGCTTGAGCGCCAATTCCTCGGGATCCACTTCGCCGTGCGCTGGAATCAGCGGCTGCCCATCCTCGTCCCACTGGCCGTACACGGCCTCCACATCCATTCCCCACAGCGCGGCTTTGACGCCTTCTTCGACAAAAGGGCCTGGCTCCTCGACCACGTAGATGTGCCGCAGTCCACGGGCAAAGGTGCGCACAATTTCGTAGTCGAGCGGGTAGCTCACCGCAAGGAACAACACCGGCACGCGCAACCCCAAGTAGTCGAGGGCCTGCCGCACGTCCGCGTAGCTTTTGCCTACAGCCACGATGCCGACCTCGCCGCCCGCGTCCCCATCCACTATGCGGTTGAGGTCGTTGGCGCGGACATACGCTTCCACCAGCGGCCACTTTTCTTCCACGAGTTGCTGCTGCATGGGCAACGCGCCCGTAGCCATGACGATCTGGTTGAAGCGCTTGGCAAACGCGCGCTCGGGCAATGCGATCTCTGGCCGCACACCGGCCAAGTCAACCGTGCTCGCGCCATCGCACACCGGCGTCGCCAGCTTGAGCGCGGTTACCACACCAGCGTGGCGCGACAAAGCGACTGCGTGCAGCCCCAAGCGAATGACATCTTCGATACTGGCCGGATAGAAAATCGGCACCATGCTGCTGCGCAACACCCAATCGCTGGCCCCGGGCGAGACCGAGCTCTTGGAGCGGTGATCTTCTCCCGACAGCAGGACCATCGCGCCGCGTGCTCCCGTGCCGCTGAGGTTGGCCAACCACACCTCGTCGGGGATCCACATCGTGCCGTGCGCCTTGCCATACCAAAAGGCATCTATATCCCCACTCGCCGCAAATTGGCTACCCAATACAGCAGAAGCCGCTGTTTTCTCGTTGATGCCGAACTGGTGTACCGTGCGCCCCAACTCGTTGAGCATTTCGAGTTGGGCGACGATCTTCAGGTCCAGCCCGCCCAGCGGCGACCCCTCATAGCCGGTGAAATAGGTCTGGTTGACATAGCCGGAGGCTTGATCGCACTCCTGTTTTTCGCGCACGAGGCGCACAATCGCCTCCATGCCCGTGAGAAAGACCCGGCCGTCGCGCTGTAGAAACTTGTCCTGAATGTCCAGCTTCATAAGAGGCTCTTGAGCTACGCTCTCCCGTAGCTCTTGTCCGTGTTATCTTATATTATGTATAATAGATAACGTGCCGCAGACGCACGCCAACCTTTAATCCACAACGTAGAGTTTAAAATGGCCGAAACGATTGACGAACTCACCATCCAATACGAGGAAGACAGCAGAGTCTTGCGCAAAGAAGTGGCCAAGGAAGTGCTCAGCAAGGGGGCTTGGGCAACAATCATGTATCTCTACCAAGACCTCGACCGCAAAACCGGCGAGTACGGTCCGCACAAAATATCTATTCGCCGCTATCAGAAGCGCGACGGCACCTTCTTGCAGCGCAGCAAGTTCGAAGTGTCAAGCGCCACGCAGGCGCGCGCGATCTGCGACAAGATACAAGACTGGTTCCCTCCAGAATAGACGCGCCGCTTACCCTGCTCTGCTAGCGACCTTCACTGGCACGCGATGCCAGCCCGTGCGGCCATCGTATAAATCGGCTCCAGCATCGGTCCTCGGCTGTATATCCCCCGCGCTATCTGTTGCCCGTGCGACAATTTCGTACTCGCCCGTTGCGGGCAATTCCCATTCGTAGGCCCACCTGACCCAAATGTTGGGCAAGCGCTGTGTGGTAATCTGCGCCTCGTTCCAAGACCGCCCGCCATTGGTGCTGACCTCGACCGATTCGACCGTGCGCTCGCCGGCCATGGCGATCCCGTGGATGGTATAAGGTCTGCCTTCGGCTCCGCGCAGGGTCTGCAACACCCTTGTAACGCCGCCGTTGGCCGGGTCTTTTTTATCGTCCCACAACGAGAGAGGCACGTCAATCCGCGAATTTACAGTCGCCACGGCATCGTCTGACCACTTAAAGGACTTGTTCTCGGGCTTGCTTTCCCAATAGCCGAGATAGGGGTGATCGATCAGCTCGATGCGGGTGATCCACTTGGGCATCTTCTGGCCGTAGTGCCCAGGATTTATCAAGCGCAGGGGGAAACCGTGCTTGGAGGGCAGCGGCTCGCCGTTCATTTCCCAAGCTAAGATCACCTCGTCGCGCAGCGCACGCTCTAGCGGAATCGACGTGGTATAGCCATCGGAGCTGTCGCTATAAAACTTGACTCGGGTCGCCTCGCTCTTGATTCCGGCCATGTTCAGCACCTCGGACAAAGGCGTGCCGCCCCACTCGGCATTGCCCACCAACGGCCCGCCGATCCAGTTGCCAATGCACTGCATGGTCAAAACCTGCCGCTGCATGGGCAGTGCGGTAATATCCGCATACGTCCAGCCCGCGTGGGGCTGGTCCACCAACCCATCCACTACCATGCGCCAACTATCGGCCGCGATCTTCGGGTCGTAATTTTTCCCGTTAATCGACTGGAGATAGTGCCGCGCATTGGAAGTAATAGGCGGCAGCGGCAGCACATCTTGCATATCTTCCTCGGACATCTCCTCTAGGTCCATGTCCATAATGTCCATGTCCGGCCCGGTGGGCATGCTCTTGAAGCGCACCTCGTTGCCGTCGCAACCCCAAGTGGGGAAGATCGCGGTGGCGATAACCGCCCCGCTCGACTTGAGAAACTGACGTCTAGTTGATCTGTTCATGACAACTCCTTCAACGAATGAGGGCCAACCCTAGACCCAACGACGATCCGGCCCCGATGTTCTCGCCCTTGAAAACCGACTTCCACAATAAGTCGATCCACAGCGGGCCAGCCACCTGCACGGCCACATTGCCACCTACTTCGGTGAAATCCCCCTCTGAAACCTGCACTACTCCGACCACTCCCCCCTCCGAGTCCGCCGCGAGCGTGTACACACTGGCGACAAATCCCTTGGCAAACAGCCACGGCCGCGGCGTAGCCCCCAACTCGACAAAATAGGACACCTGATTAGAAAACGGACCACCGCGCAGCTTGTACCCTACCTCACCACCCGCGTAGAGCGGCAGCGGATAGAGCGACAGCCCAGCCAAGAGACGCGCCCCCTGTTCGGAATAACCAGTCCCAAGAGCCGGGTCGTACTCTCGGTCGTACCCGCTGGGAAACGCGACATCAACCTGCGGCGACAGCACCAGTCTGCCCTCAGTGAGCTGGTATTTCGCGCCGAGATGCACGTCGCCCAGCCCCCAAGTGATGCGCTCGACGAAGCTATCCTCAGACACCAGCCTTCCCGCGCCGACCTGCCCGGTCAGCGTCAAGCGATCGAGCAACCCGTACTCGCCGTAGGCGAGGACTTGGCGGGCGCGGAATTGATTGTCGTCCATGCCCATGAGCGCGCGTTTGCCCATGTCGTTAAATACCTCAGTAGTCGAGTAGTGGATCCCCGAGAGCTTGGCGTAGTAGCCACCGCGAGGTTGGCTCCAAGCTCCAGCCCAACTCTCTCCTGCACAACACAGGGCCAACAGGCCCATTGCTAACCAACGCATTCCCTAACCCCTTTCCGCGGTACAATCCGCTCGTAAAGTGCCAGCAGCTTCTCGCCCTCGGCCTCCCAGTTAAAATGCTCTTCAGCGGCCCGCCGCGCCTGCATCCCCTTGGCCTGCGCTGTTACCGGGTCGTCGAGCAAGCACCCGATGGCGCGCGCATGGGCGACCGGGTCGCTCGGGTCTGCGAGCAAACCCCAATCCGCGACCGCGAGAAACCTGCGTATGGAAGGTAAATCACTGGCGACTACGGGCAAGCCGCAAGCGAGGTACTCAAAGAGCTTGGTCGGTACGAAAGAGGCCAAATTCTTGGGCGAGATCTGCCCCGGAATCAAACCGATCTGGCACGCGGCGATCGACGCCCCCAATTCGTCGTATGGCACGCGCTTTTCACTGTAGTGTATCTGCTCTTCTAGTCCCCACTCGCGTCGGAGGGCCTCAAACCGTTCCCGCAGCTCCTGCGAGTGAAACGCCCCGACGCTCAAGAGGCGGACCTGCGGATGGGTCTTGGCCAGTTCGCGCATGATTTCGAGCAGGAACAGCCCGCCCCGATCTTCGGATAGCGAGCCAATGTGGACTAGGGCGCAAGGACCTAACTCACCACAGCCAGGGGAATACCACTCCAAGCGCGGGTAGTTTTTCACCACCGCAAAGGGACGCTTGGCAAAGCGGTCGCCTTGCTCCTCGACCACTCCGACCACAGCAGTGACAAAATAGCGAGCAATCGCGCGTTCCCCCCAATCGACCAATCGCGCAAGGGGCCGCCGCAGCCGCTCGGGCACCCACGGCCGCACCATGGCCACCAGTGGGAAGTGCTCGTGAACGTCGTAGATGACTCGGCGACCGCAGAGCTTGAGTACCGCGCCCACCGGCAACAGTTCAGGATCGTGAAAGTGGAAACAAGCGGCTTCTGCACCCAACCCGACCCGCAGCAAGCGCCACAAGTTCAAAATCCGCTGGCCAGTCCCTCGCGCCACCGGCACGGTCTGCACGCGCACCCCTGCTCGCTCTCCACACCACTCCTCCGGCCCTGGCCCCACCACTGTCACCGCGTAGTCCGCACGCGCCAACGTCTGCGCTTGTTTGTAGAAAATCCGCGCGTCAAACGGGCTGTGGACATTCGTCAGGTGGTACACCTCAGGCGCAGCCAAAGAGCACCTCCCGGCTTTGCGGGCCGCAATTAAACAGCAAATCCAACACCGACATCTCAGCGACAAAACCCTCGTGACACTGAGGGTACTCCGGGTGTTCAAACTCGGTAAAGCGACATTCAAGACCGGCTGCGGCAAATGCCTCCGCGTCCAAATACGCCTTCGAGGCCCCCTCCCCCGCCAGGTACACCTGACAGCCGCACGCCTGGGTCATATCCACCAAGCGCAAGGTCCGCTCGTCCCGCAGGTCCATCTGCGAGCTGAAGCGGACTTCGACCTCCAAATCCAAGAGCTGCAACAGGTGGCGCAGCAGAGCCACGTTTAGGTCGAGCAACTGGATCCACTCACTTGCGTATAAGTCCTCTATGGTCGGAGCGTACTCATCGAAAAAGGGCGCGTGGCCATAGTGCCAGCGCAGGGCTTGGCAGTGTTTGCGTCGCCAATCGCCGTCGGGCGGGATTTGCACATCGCATATCCGCTGCTGGCCTCGGCCCCGCGTCAGCACTGGCACGGTCAGCCATTGCCAGCCATCGGCCGTGCGGATGCGGTTGCGATTGGTCAGGCCGCCGCGGCTGTACTGTACATCGTCGGCCAAGACCCACACGTCGGCTTGTCCCACCTTGTGAAACAAGCCCAGCCAAGGCAGGAAGTTGGGCTGGTGCGCCGCCAGCACCCGGCTCATTACCTTACCCACCTGAGCACGTCAAACGCCTCGGCGTACTCCACCATAATCTGCCCACCCCTAGTCCGCGTCCAACTCCATATAAACTCCTCTTGGGTGTACGGACGATGCTGTTGCGACTGATAGCAGCGCAGCGCGGCAATCTTGGTCTGCACGTGCTCGCGGGTGAGCACGCAAAAATGTCGATAGTCAAAGCTCAAGTTATTCCACGGCAGTTCGTAGCCGAGCACTGTAACCGTCTTAAAGGCGCGCAGGCCCTCAATGTGAACGGTCTGGTGATCTTGGTGCAGATCTTGGGCGCTGGGCAAGAACACGGTTGCTGGGTCAATCTCTCTTTTCATCCGCACCAACTCTTCGAGGATTTCTTGGCGCATGTGGGGCAGGTGGCGCACTTTGTATTTATAGACCAGCAGGTTCGCCGCAGGGATCCCCAGCACCTTCGTCCCCTCCCGCACCTCCTTCTCCAGAATGTCGGGCGGAAAGGGCGGCGGCACCGACTCGGCAGCCGTGGAAAAGGCCGCGTAGTACACCTCGCGTCCCTCCTCCACCATGCGGCTGATCGTCCCTCCGCAGCCAAGCTCGCCGTCGTCTGTATGCGGCGCGAGCACCAAGACTCGGTTATTTGCCGTCACGACAATCTCCTTCCCTCACAGCCAATACCTCCGCCAAGCCACAGCACACCCTTTCCACGGCCTCGTCGCTCAAGCCCGGAAACATCGGCAGGCTCACCACCTGCGCTAGCACTTCCTCGGCAACGGGAAAATCCCCAAGGCCATAGCCCAACTCCCGCTGGTAAAACGGCGTCAGGTGGCACGGCGGCCAATACACGCTGCCCGCTTCAATCCCCCAGCGCTCGCGCAACTGGGCGACCACCCATTCGCGTTTTTTCTCGGCGGGCAAGCGCACGGGGAACTTGTAATATGCGTGTACTCGGTCGGCGAATTCCGGCAAGAGCACCTCACCGCACCCCAAGCGCGTGAGCGCGTCCCGGTAGCAGGTGGCGAGGCGGTTGCGCGCGGCTGTGTGTTCGGCCAGCCGCGCCAATTGTCGCAAGCCGAGTGCCGCGCTCAGTTCGGGCAAGCGGTAGTTGTTGCCCAAGCGCTCCAACGAGCGGCCCTGTGTACTGACCCCGTGCGTGCGGAAGCTCCGCGCAAAGTCGGCCAAATCGCGGTCGTTGGTGCTCAACATGCCCCCCTCACCCGTCGTCAGCGGCTTGGTCGGGAAAAAGGAAAAAGCCGCGGCATCGCCCAAACTCCCGGCCGGCTTACCATCGGCGCTAGCGCCGTGAGCGTGGGCCGCGTCTTCGAGCAGCAACAGTCCGCGCGCGTGGCAAAACGAGCGAATGTCCTCGATGTCGGGCGCAATTAGGCCGGCGATGTGGACCGCAACTACGGCCCGCGTCTTTTCCCCGACCTGCGCCTCAATCTGCTGCAGGCCGCTCGACAGGGTCTGCGGGTCGATGTCGCAGAGGACGGGCCGTCCTCCGGCCAACAGCGCGGCGTTGGACGAGGCAATAAACGTATTCGTCGGCACTACCACTTCCCGCCCTTCGACCCCCCAATAGCGCAAGGCTATCTCTAACGGCGCGGTCCCCGAGCTCATACCCACGGCGTGTTCCGCGCCCACACACTCGGCAAACTCCTGCTCGAACCGCTCCAAGTAAGGCCCCATCGTCAGTCGTCCGCTGCGGAGGATCTGAGCAAAATCCTCAAGCAGCGCAGCTACATCCTCCTCGGAGATACTGGGTCTTGTCTGGGGCACTTTAGGCGGCACGGTCACGCCCATCTTCCTGGCCTAGCGCGTTTCCCACAAAACCGGCGAATCCTAGTACCAATACTTTCACTGCAAAAACTCCTTAATCAATTGAATGCACTACAACATACACAAATACACAAAGAGGCGCGTTTCCAGCAAGAGACAACGCCCCGCTGCCGCCTTCTTCCTTTGACAAACAGCACCTCGCGTTTAACTTTTGGAACATGAATTCAACGACGAGAAATCCCACCCGCGAGGTGCAAATCGGCCGCACGACCATCGGCGGCGACCACCCCATTGCCGTGCAAAGCATGGCCGCTACCCGCACCCAAGACACAGAGGCCACCATCCGCCAACTCCGGCTCTTAGCTGAGGCTGGGGCAGACGTCATCCGCGTTGCCGTAGATAGCAAAAAAGACGTGGAAGCCCTCGCCCAAATCGCGCCGACCGTTGACGTGCCTCTGTCCGTGGATTTGCAAGAAAACTACCGCTTGGTCCGCAGCGTGGCACCGCACGTGGAAAAAATACGCTACAACCCCGGGCACCTCTATCACCACGAAAAGAACAAGCCAGTCGCCGACAAGGTCGCCTTTATTGCGGACGAGGCCGCCAAGCACGACTGCGCCCTGCGCGTGGGAGTCAACTGCGGCTCGGTCGATCCGGCCCAAGCCGAGCGCTTTCCGACCGAGGACTCCATCTCGCCCATGATCGCCTCGGCCTTAGAGCACTGCGAATTGCTCGACGGCCTGGGCTTTACGTGCTACTGTGTCTCGCTCAAGGACTCCGACCCTGCCAAGGTCATTGCCGCCAACACCCGCTTTGCCCAACAGCGGCCCGATGTGCCGCTGCACCTCGGCGTTACCGAGGCCGGGATGCCCCCCGAAGGCGTGATCAAGACCCGCATTGCCTTTGAACAGCTCATCAGCGCCGGCATTGGCGACACCATTCGAGTGTCGCTGACCTTGCCGTTTGACGACAAGGGCGAAGAGGTCAAAGTCGGGCGGCAGATCCTCGACGACATCTACTCAGGCCGCTTCCGCTCGGTCCCCAAGTCGCTCCCGTCCGGGCTGAATATCATCTCCTGCCCTTCCTGTTCGAGGGTAGAAAACGAAGCCTTTATCGACCTAGCCCACCAAGTGCGCGAGCTGACCGAGTACGCCCGCGACCACCAGATCACCATTGCCGTCATGGGCTGCCGGGTCAACGGCCCAGGCGAGACCGACGACGCCGACTTGGGTCTGTGGTGCGCCCCCAACTTCGTCAACCTCAAGCGCGGCCCTCAGCTCATCGGCCAATTCCCATACGACGAAGTGCTCGACGTGCTCAAAGATCAAGTTGACGAGCTGATTGCTGCCAATTAGATCCTCTTGTCGCGCTAGCAGTATGCCGAGCTGCATTGCTTCAGACCTCAACCACAATTGTATCCACAGATTAGGTATCCCATGCAAAACCCTATCAAAGAACAACTTGCCGCCGGGCAGCCCTCCATCGGCTCCTGGCTCAACCTAACCTCGCCGCTGTCAGCCGAAGTCATGGCTGCGGCCGGCTTCAAATGGCTGGTAGTCGATGCCGAGCACTCGGCCTTTGACCTCGGCCACATCGCCCACACCTTCCGCGCCATCGAGGCGCGGGGTGCCCTGCCCTTGGCCCGCGCCTGGGACCACGACCCGACCACGGCCGCCCGCCTGCTCGACGCCGGAGCCTGGGGCTTGGTCTTTCCACACGTCAGCACCCCAGAGCAGGCCGAGAAGCTAGCCCAAGCCGTGCGCTATCCACCGCGCGGCAACCGGTCAGTGGGCACGGGCCGCTGCGTCACATTGGCTCCAGACTATCGCCAAAGCTTTGACGACGCCGTCCTCTGCATCCCGCAGATCGAGGACATGGAGGGTATTGAAAACGCCGAAGCTATCGCCCGTGTCGAAGGCGTCGATATCGGCTTCCTCGGGCCGGGCGATTTAGCCATGTCCATGGGCGTCGCCGCCGGACACCCCGACCACGAGGCCGCCTTGCAGGCTTTTCGCGCCGGCTGCGCCAAAGTCGGCAAACCCAGCGGTATTCCGGTCAAGGATTCCGCCGAAGTCAAACGGCGCGTCGCCGAGGGTTTCCAGTTCATTGACTTCAGCAACGACATGCGGTTTTTGGAGGCCACGGCACAGGCCGCCTACCGCGAAGCCACGGCTGGATGAACATCCTCAACTTTGGCTCGCTCAACATCGACCTCGTCTATCAAGTCGAGCACATCGCCCGCCCGGGCGAGACCATTGCCAGTTCTTCTCACCAAGTCTTTGCCGGCGGCAAGGGAGCGAACCAATCAGCCGCCCTTGCCCGCGCTGGCGCACGCGTCTTTCACGCCGGCCAAGTTGGGCCAGACGGGCAATGGCTGGTCGATAAACTGGCTGGGCTGGGCGTGGATGTGCAGCACATCCGCGTCGGCGACGTACCTACCGGCCACGCCATTATCCAAGTTGACCGCCAAGGGCAAAACAGCATCGTCCTCTTTGCCGGGGCCAATGCCGAAATAGACAGAGGGGCAATAGATGCCGCGCTATCCCATTTTGACCAAGGGGATATCCTTCTCTTGCAGAATGAGATAAACGACATTGCTTACATCATCACCTCAGCGTCTGAGCGGGGTCTGACAATATGCTTAAACCCCGCGCCTTTTGGCCCGGAAGTTCGCGTGTATCCCCTCGAATTAGTCGATTTGCTCATCGTCAACGAAACCGAGGCCACCGGCCTTGCGGGCGCATCCACACTCGCTGCACTGGCCGCACTCTGCCCCCATGCCCAAATCGCGCTTACGCGGGGGGCCGCTGGTGCCCAGTACCGCTCCCCAACCGAGGAATTCCACCTCCCAGCGCCGCAGGTCGAAGCAGTCGATACGACAGGTGCGGGAGACACTTTCATCGGCTATTTTCTCCACGGCCTGACCGTCGACATGACCGCGCGAGACGCCATGGCCCGCGCGATGCAGGCCGCGGCTCTGTGTGTCACTCGTCCGGGGGCCATGGATTCAATCCCAGCCGCAGATGAAATAGACTAACTCATTGTAGTAGAAAGGAATACGATGCCAAATATCATGCTCACCGCCCAGTTCCGAAACGCCGAATTCGCCTCCAGCGAGCGCGAACAGGGCCTCGAAAAGCTCCGCTCCTTAGGCACCATCATCCCAGAACCAGCCGTCCTCACCGCCGAGCACGCCCCCGATCTAATCGCCTCTATCGCCAGTTCATCGGTCTATACGGACGAATTTTACGCCGCGGCCGAGGATTTACGCATCGTCGCCCGCTGGGGCGTCGGCTTTGACAAGGTCAATATCCCAGGAGCCACGCGCTACGGCGTGATTATCACCGTGACGCCGGTTCACATGGACGCGGTCGCCGAATACGCCATCGCCCAATGGATGGCCACCCTCAAGCGAGTCTATACCCTCAATCACCTCTCCCACCGAGGCGACTTCTCCATCATCCGCACCTATGAGGCCCAATACACCACCCTCGGCCTGTATGGCTGCGGCCGTATAGGCCAAGAGGTAGCCCAGCGCGCCGTGCCGCTCCTAGGCGAGGGCGGTCGCTTACTCGTCTATGACACCCGCCCCGACATCGCCGACATCGCCGCCCAATACGGGGCCGAAGTCGCCGACTCGCCCGAAACGCTCTTTCGCGAGTGCGACACGGTTTCGCTCCACGTCTCGGGAGACGAGACCATCGTCCACTACGACCTGCTCAGCCTGATGCAGCCCCATGCCTCGCTGATCAATCCCTCGCGCGGCAATCTCGTTAACGACGCGGACGTCCACCGCGCCATCGAAGAGGAAAAACTCTATTACTACGTGGTCGATGATCCAGTCAACGACACCCGCGCCATCCACAAGGACCACCCGCGCATCATCTGCACCAACCACAACGCCGGCATCACAGTCGAATCCACCATGCGTCTCGACGCCAAAGGCATCGAGCAGATCTCAGCCGCCATCGCCGGCCGCCAGCCCGAACACATCCTCAACTTAGAGGTCCTCGACCACCCACGGGTCAAGGCGTGGCTCAAGGAGTAAGAGAGTGAAAATAACCCGCTTCGACGTCACGCCGCTCAACAATCGCGGCCTCCTGCTTCAAGTCGAAACCGACGCTGGCCTCACCGGTCTGGGTGCGCCCATGAATTACGAACACGGCCGCACGGTGGAGCGGGCCATCCTCGACATGGGCGATTACCTGATCGGCCGCGACCCCCTGCAAATCGAAGATCATTGGCAGACGCTCTACCGCTCCAGCTATTCCCGCCAGATGCCGATCCTGTTGGCGGCTCTCAGCGGCATAGAAATGGCCTGTCTGGATATTTTAGGTAAAACCGCTAACTTACCTGTGTGGAAGCTATTAGGCGGATCGGTGCGCGAGAAAATTCGGGTCTATGGAGCGGCTGGAGGCGCTACACCAGAGCAAGCCGCCCAAGCCGCCCGCCAGCGCGTCGAACAAGGCTTTACAGCGCTCAAAACCACTCCCTTCCCCAATCCCGTGCGTCCCATCGAGACCCCGGCGGGCATTGAACGAGTCGTGTCCCACATTGCGGCCATGCGCGAAGCCGTCGGCCCCTCCATCGACATTGCCATCGACTTCCACCGCGCCACCAGCCCGGCGTTGGCCAAAGTGCTCCTGCGCGAACTCGAGCCACTCAAGCCACTCTTCGTCGAGGAGCCGACCCGTTCCACCGACAATATCGGCCCCCTACTGGAACTGACGCGCTCGACCTCTATCCCCATCGCCACCGGCGAGCGCTGCGCCACCCGCTGGGGCTTCCGCGAATTGTGCGAGCGCAAGGCCGCGGCCATCATCCAACCCGATATCCGCCACTGCGGCGGCATCCTCGAAATGAAGAAGATCGCCGCCCTAGCCGAAGTCCACGAAATCGCCGTCGCGCCCCACAACGCCGCCGACCCCCTCGGTATCGTCGCCTCCGTCCACGCGATGGCCGGCACACCCAACTTCCTCATCATGGAATACGGCGGCGGTGGCGGCGAAGGGTTTTTCACCAACCCGTTGCAAATGAAGGATGGATTTGTGGAATTGCCCAGAGGACCGGGGCTAGGCGTAGAGATCGATCCAGATGATCTGGAGGCGGCCACCCACCGCGGCCCTTGGCGACAGCGGACGATGCGCCGCCACCCAGAGGACGGAGCATTCGCGGATTTTTAGAATTGGAGATTAGAGTTAGAAAAACCGCAATACTCAATGCCGCAAATCCAAGTTATATTCTATCAAGATGCGAACGGAACCGTTCCGCTCCTGACTTGGCTCGACGATCTATTCCCTAAGACCAGAGCCAAATGTATCGTAAAGATTGAGCGACTTAGAGAATTAGGACATGAGCTTAGGAGACCTGAAGCCGACTATTTGAGAGACGATATTTACGAGCTTCGCATCGCGTACCGTAGCATTCAGTATCGGCTTCTCTACTTTTTTTATCGGCGCAATACCGCTGTGATTTCACACGGTATCGTTAAAGAACAACGCGTACCTCCCGGAGAAATCGACCTCGCTGTGCAGAGAAAAAGAACCTTTGAGCAGAACCCCGAGCAACACACCTATTCGCTGGAGAATGGATGATGGACGCCGAAAAAACCACAGATGCCGTGGAGATTCTTCACAAGCGCTATGTTGAGGGTGATTCGGAAATGGAAGTTCTGGTCCAGAAAGAGCGGATACGCGCCGAAGTCGCTGCTGAACTCTATCAACTCAGAACTCAACTTGGCCTATCCCAACGGGCATTGGCAAAAAAGAGCGGTACGTCAGCATCCATGATATGTAAACTTGAAAACGCAGGTTACGAAGGGGACTCACTTGCCATGCTTCGGAGAATCGCTGCCGCCTTGAACAAACGAGTTCAAGGTTCTTTTGGATCCCTGCGAAAAACAGCCAGTTGAATTCGCGGCCAGACCCCCGGCTTCCTCATCATAGAATACAGCTTCAATTGCCTCATCCCTGTAATCCAGCTTCTTGCTAGCCCGAGTCGGCACCGTCCTCAGCACCCAAGATTAGGTCGCCCCAGTCGGGTGGAGGCCCTTCCTTGAGTAACTTTAGAATTCCTCGACGACACAAGTCTTGGCCGTCTGAAAGTAGCTTTTGATTTTCGGCGGTGAAGTCGAGGTCTCCACTGTGAACTGCTCCTGACGCCGCGTCATAGGCTTCACGTAGCCTCTTAAGGATACGTTTCCTATCCTCAAAGTCGGTGCCTAGATACCAAGCCCCGAAAAGGGCGAGTCTGAATCTCATCTCCTGCCTGTATCCGTTAGGGAAATCCTTCAGGTACAGCGATTCCAGAGCGATGCGTAAATCAATGAATCTGTCCGCAAGATTCTCACTTGAGTCTTTTGACTTCATCCATCGTGAGACGGCCATGCGAGTCTTGGAGTCTAGCGTTTCAAGCGCTCTGAGTATGCTGCGAAGCTGTGTTTCCGCCAGATCCAGTATTGATTGATCTCCTAGCCTTAACGTAGTCACACCTGTAGTGAAATCCGTGTTCAACGACCAGCCCAATGACCGGTGTCTGAAGCGCGCAGCCCCGAGGGACCAACTGGAGTTGTTATCGGTAAGGAAGAAGGCTGCGAGTTCTTGATAGTCATGCCAATAGAATTCCACCTCCACCTGACTATCGCACTCCAATGAGAGTGCTTGACATACGGTGTCGATATCAACATTTGGTATAGCAGCAGCTTGCACATTTTTACCCGACTCATCAGTCTGTGGACGGAACAGTGCCGGCGAAGCGGTACAATCAATGGATAGCACAGTGCGACCCAAGTAGGCATCTGCCGACATCTCACCACGCTTGGGTAAGTGAGCGGGGAGTTTGTCACTCGACAAGGGAAGCGGTTCAATGTGAACTGCGTCTATCGGTGTGAGTGGCTCACTGATAGTCACACCGTTGAGTATGGCTGAGGTGCGGTACTCAATTGGCTGCCCTTCTAACCATCCCGAGAGCAAGCATGTCACCCTCTCAACCCCTAGAATTGCTGCTCCTTTGATCAATCCCTTAGTGAAACCGTCCAACGATGACGTGCAGTCGATAGTGAACAGTCCATTGGCTTGAATTGTTTCTCGCTTATGTCCATCCTGACCAATTCTGGGTAGCGCGTATCCTATGCGGTCTGTTTCCGTATCTATATAGTCCTTGAGAAGAAGTCGAAGATGATTTTCCAGTTGTGAAATTGACTCATCGGGAATAATCAATCGAGCACTTCTTACCCTGTTAAGTTCTTGGTCATCCCACCTGTTACGTTCAAGAATCTCGCGCAGATCCTCTGGAGAAATGACCTCATCAGGTCTCGACGCGAAAGATGTCTGAACACGCCCGCCCACCATCTCTGTACGACCGACATCGAAGGTAACCTGGTCCACGGTTAAATCTAGGAGTTCCCTAAAGCGTTGCATACGTAAAGCTCCATAAATCGTATCTGCAGGTAGGCGTAAGGTTGTAGATTTCGTTCACAACTCCCACTGCCACTACTCGATACAAGCCTCACAGCGGCATATACTCCAGCCCCAAAACCCGCTCGACAAACCAGCCCAACCCAAACAGCCCAATAACGGCCGATACCACCAAGACAACCGTCCGCTGATAGGACTGCCGGCTGAGCCAAGCGATCAAGGGAAAGACGGGCGCGACAATGGCCAACGAGCAGAGTGAGCCGACCTATTTAGTCATGCATTTGGACTAGAGGTCTGATCGATCTGGCAGATATGACCCTTTAATCTGTGATCTTATCACACTACCTGCGGCTGATAGCGCTCAACCTCAATCTGGTCTTCGCCCCGGCGCACTTGCGCCAGACCGTACGAGGTCTGCCGAGACAGAAAAAGCTGACTGAGCCGGAATCAGTAATGGTAGCGTGCCTGTAGGAAATCTATACGTCCTTCGCTTACCATATACACTAGGCGATGTTGCTCCGTAAGACGCCGCGACCAAGTTCCCGACGGCAAGTATTTGAGGGGTTCGGGTTTGCCGATACCTGAGAATGGGTCGCGGAGCACGGCCTGTATCAGATCAAAAGCGCGCAGAGTTATTTTGCGATTAGTATGCACCCAGTAACGCAGATCTTCAACGAACTCAGGATGGAATACCCCTATCCACTCGCGAGTGGCGGGAGCATCCTTTCTTTTACTTTTCTTTTTCGCCAAGACCGAGTTCTCTGCGGAGCTCTTCTACGGAAGAAGGCGACAGCACCCGGCTCTGTGCGCGGTTAATAGCCGCGAGAAGGCGTTGGGCGTTTTTGGGCGATCTGAGGAGATGAGCGGTCTCGAGAAGGCTAGCTAATTCGTCGGCTGAAACCAGCGCGACATCTTCGGCATTGCGCCGCCGTATAATCACCGGCTCGCGCGTGGAGGCAACTTCGTCGCATAGCGCTGCGAGTTCGGCTCGGGCTTGGGTATAAGTTGTAACGGTGGTCACTTGATTTTCCGTGATATAGCAACCCTAAATGACTTGAACGATTCGAGCTGCGGATCGTCTTGTTTCTACTGTTCTGCGTCTATCTGCGTCCATCTGCGGATCATCTCGTGAATGATTTAGGATTGCTATATGTACAGCTTTAACGTACATATTGTGAAAATTTTGTCAAAGCGTTTCACGTACTTGGAATATCGCGTTCAGGATCGGCCACAGCTAAAATGGCATGTATTCCAACTCAAAGACCCGCTCAACAAACCAGCCCAGCCCGAAGAGCCCAATAGCAGCCGACACCACCAAGACGACCGTGCGTTGATAGGACTGCCGACTGAGCCAAGCGATCAAAGGAAAGACGAGCGCGACAATAGCTACTTGGCCGATTTCCACGCCGGCGTTGAACGCAAACAGCGAGGCGACCAGCCCGCGCGTGGGCAACCCCAACTCGCGCAGCACATTGGCGAAGCCAAACCCGTGTACTAACCCAAAGGCAAAGGTGATTATCCAGCGGTAATCCATGCGCTTGAGCCAGAAGTTCTCCACCGCGACGTACACGATGCTCAAGGCAATGCCAGCCTCGATCCACTGACTCGGCAAGCGGACGATTTCGAGCGCCGCCAAGCAGAGGGTGATGCTGTGGGCAACGGTGAAGGCCGTTACTACCTTGACCAAAGTGAGCAGCCGACCGCCCACCACGATCAGCGCCAGCAGAAACATGACGTGGTCATAGCCGAGAAAAATGTGCTCCACCCCAAGCACCGTGAACTCGTATAGATGATCCCACAGCGACTTCTCTCCAGCAAAGGTCTGCTGCGGCGATTCCGCCGAAAACACGGCTTGGACGAGCGGCTGACCGGGCAACATGATTTTGGCCAAATTTTTGTGTGCATCCCCAAAGCGCTCCGGCCAACCGACCCACACCTCCAATTCGTTGACGGGTTCCTCCAACTCGGCGCTGAAGTACACGTTGGCAAACATATTGCCCTGGTTATCCGGGGTGACGTCTCCCCTGTCGCGCACGAGGGTGAGCGGCTCGCCGTTGGCCCGCAGGCGCATCTGCTTTTCGACAAAGGCGAATACGTCGTCGAGCCCGGCCACCATCTCTTCGTAATACAGCAGGCTGTCCCCGTTTTGATCGATGCCGATTTTCAGAAGGTCGAAATCGTCCATGCGCACGTGCACTTTGAGCGCGGTGCCCTCCGCGATCAAATTCGTGTAGCTGGTGTTGAGCTTGTGGGCACGGACTGTGTGGGGGGAAGCAAAAAACAGCAGGACGAGTGCGAATGTGAGTGTCAAACTAAGGCGTGTCTTCATTTTCCTTTTCTTCTAGCAAAGAGCGGATATAAGCAGCAATCTGCTCGCGTTCCTCCGCCGCGAGATGTCCATAGCCCGGCATGGAAGTACCGGGCATTCCCTTCTGAATCGTCCGGGCGATGGCAGCCTTGCTGTGGCCGTTTTTGTAGGCTGCGGGATCGCGGAAATCGCGCGGGGGCGGCTTGAGCGTTGCCGCGATCTGACCATCGCCGCGACCGTCTGGCCCGTGGCATACCGCGCACCCATTGCGAATAAAGAGGGCCTTGCCCTGTTCCACCGCGCCTGTGGCGTCGTCGCTCTCGCCCGCGCAGCCAGCCGCTAACGCCGCCAACGCCCAGCGCAATATCGCGATCTTAACCGCGGCTTTGCAGTTCAAAGCTGAAGGTCGTCCCCGCCCCTAATTTGCTCTGTACGGACACTTGCTCGCCGTGGACTTCGGCAATGTGGCGCACGATAGACAAGCCCAAGCCCGTGCCGCCGAGGTCGCGCGAGCGCCCCTTGTCAACCCGGTAGAAGCGCTCGAAAATCCGCCCCAAGTCCTCAGAGGGAATGCCAACGCCGGTATCTTCGACGTAGATCGCTAGGCGATCAGTGTCCTCTACGGGCCGCGTACCAACGCGGACTTTCCCGCCGGCGGGCGTGTATTTAACGGCGTTGTCGAGCAAGTTAATTAGGGCCTGTTCGATCAATTTGGGATCGCAGATCACTTGGACAGACGGCGGAATGTCGCAGTGAATGTCGATTTGTTTTTGCGCGGCCGCTTGACTGACCGGACCAACGGACGTATCGACCAAGAGTTTCAGCTCGCAAGGGATCAGCTCGACTTCCAGTTGATCGGACTCCAGCCGCGACAAGTCAAGCAAGTCGCCGAGCAAGCGGGTTAAGCGGTCGGCGTGATTCTCAATGATGCCAGTGAAGCGGCGCGCCGTCTCCCGGTCGTCGACCGCACCATCGGATAAAATTTCGGCATAGCCCTTAATGGCTGTCAATGGCGTGCGCAATTCGTGGGACACGTTGGCGACAAAGTCGCGGCGCATCCGCTCTAATTCACGCAGGCGCGTAATATCGTAGAGGACCGCCACCGCGCCGATGCACTCGTTCCCTTCGAAGACGGGCGCGACCTGCATGTCCAGATGGCGCTCCGGCGCTCCGGTCAGTTCTACTTCCATTTCTCGGCTTCGTCCCTCGGCCAAACACCCGGCCAGTGCGTCTTGGATAGCCGAGTAGCGCACGACCTCGGCGGTCAACAGCCCCTCTAGCGGCGGATCTAAGTCAAACAGGTTGGCCAGCGCCTTGTTGGCCAGCACCACCCGGCTATCGCGGTCGACGACCAAGATAGCTTCGGTAATGCTTTCGAGAATGACTTCTAAGCGGTTATTTTCGCTTTCTAGCTGACCGACGCGCTGTTGAATGCGCTCGGCGAGTTCCTCGAGCGGACGCGCCAACTCGGGATGGAACGCCTCCAGCCAAGCCGAGTCGCCAGGAGCCGCTTTGTCGAGCTGGCGCAACCGCTCTCCCTGCCGGCGGGCCGTGCGGCCCCAGAACCAAATTTGGCCGCCACTCCAAAGCGCGGCCAACACGAGCGCAAGTACGATGTAACCACTCCACCAGACGAGCACGACTAACAGCGCGTTGCTCAGGAGCAAGATCCATCCGGGGTACACCCTATCGTCCCTCTCTGCGAAAGCGATACCCCATGCCGCGCACGGTTTCGACCATCTCGGCGGCCGTCCCGAGCTTTTCCCGCAGGCGACGGATGTGCGTATCAACCGTGCGGCGATAGCCAACGTACTCGTAGCCCCACACCACCTTGAGCAACTCCTCGCGCGACTGCACTCGCCCGCGCCGCTGTGCAAGGGTCGTCAAGAGCTTGAACTCGGTTGCCGTCAGCTCGATGGGATCGCTGTCGAGTTGCACCTGACATCCCACCGGATCAATGGCCAAGGGACCAGCCACGATCTGCACGGCTTCCGCTTCGCCGCGACCCTGGACGCGACGCAATATAGCGCGGATGCGCAAGACGAGCTCGCGCGGGGAAAAGGGTTTGACCAAGTAATCATCCGCCCCCAATTCCAAGCCGACGATGCGGTCGACCTCGCCGGCGCGTGCCGTCAGCATCAAGACCGGTATGTCCTTGGTGCGAGGGTTTTGCTTGAGGAGGCGGCAGACTTCCAAGCCGCCGATGCCCGGCAGCATCAGATCTAAGACCACGAGGCAGATCAGATTTTGCTCAATCGCACTCAGGGCCTGCTCCTCGTCCTCGGCTGGCACGACGGCAAAACCGGATTGTTCTAGATGGTACGAGACCAAGGAGAGAATGTCGGGCTCGTCCTCGACGACTAGGATCTTGTCGTTCATGAGTCTTTTTCCTCCCACCATTCTTCTTTTTGATGCCGCACGATGCGCCCCTCGACGAGGAACGCCACGTTCTCGGCGATATTGGAGGCGTGATCGCCGATCCTTTCGAGGTGCCGCGACACCAAGATCAGGTAAATGCCACGGTCGATGGTGTCCGGCCCAATCGATGGCGCGTGCATGTACGTGAGCAGCTCGCGGAAAATCTGGTCGCGCAACAGGTCGAGTTCCTCGTCGCGCTGACCGACGTCGCGCGCCAAGTCCACATCGCGGCGCACGAACGCGTCGAGGGCATCCTTGACCATGCTCTGGGCCAATTCAGACATCCTCGGTATGTCGATCAGCGGTTTGAGCAGCGGCAGTTTGTTGAGCACCTCGGCGCGTTGGACGATGTTGACGGCTTCGTCGTTGATCCGCTCTAGGTCTTCGTTGATTTTCAGGATGCAGGCCAACAGCCGCAGGTCGCTGGCCATCGGCCCTTGGGTCGCAAACACCTTCAGGCAGGCCTCCTCAATGCCGATT
Organism: Candidatus Latescibacterota bacterium; assembly: GCA_965116455.1. GTDB lineage: Bacteria > Latescibacterota > UBA2968 > UBA8231 > UBA8231. The sequence goes on from OZ220690.1 coordinate 1,633,736, forward strand.
TCCCAATCGTCGATCTTCTTCCCCCCCTCAAGCACTACTTGCACCAGTTCGTCGTCGCGGTCCACGAGGGCGCGCACGGCCTGCTCAATGGACTCCTCGACGGCCCCGCTCATTTTTAATATGTCCTGTTTGAGCTCGTCTAATTGCTGGTCAAATCTTCGTTCCATGGCACCTTCCTCCCTCAGCCGAAGCGGCCGGTTACGTAGTCCTCGGTCTGTTTGCTGCGGGGATTGGTGAACATGTCCTCGGTCTGGCTGAACTCGATCAAGGAGCCTAGATAGTAGAAGGCCGTATAGGTAGAAATCCGCGCCGCCTGTTGCAGATTGTGCGTGACGACGATGATGGTGTAATCGGCCTTCAGGTCGGTGATCGTCTCCTCGACCCGCGCAGTGGCAATCGGGTCCAGCGCTGAGCACGGCTCGTCCATCAGCACCACCTCCGGCTCGACGGCGAGGGTGCGCGCGATGCACAGGCGCTGCTGCTGGCCGCCGGACAAGCTCAGCGCGTTGTCCTTGATCCGGTCCTTGACCTCGTCCCACAGCGCCGCGGCCTTCAGGCTCTTCTCCACGGCCTCGTCGAGCACCCAACGACGGTTTTCCCCGGCGACGCGCAGGCCGTAGGCCACGTTCTCGTAGATGGATTTGGGGAAGGGATTGGACTTTTGGAACACCATGCCCACCCGCCGTCGCAAGTCGATCACATCGCAGTCGGGTGCGTAAATATCGAGACCGCTTACCCGCACCGAGCCTTCAATGCGCGCGGATTCGACCAGATCGTTGAGGCGATTGAGACAGCGCAAGAGCGTCGATTTGCCGCAGCCCGAAGGTCCGATAAACGCGGTCACCTCGCGCTCGGGGATGCTCAGGTCGATGTCGTGCAAAGCCTGAGTCTCGCCGTAGAACATGTTCAGGTTTTCCACTTCGACAATGGGATTTGCATGGTCCGAGGCTACGGGCGTACTCATGGCATCTCCTAAAAGGCCGCGCTGGCGTATTTCTTGCGCAATTTGTTGCGGACGACAATCGCCGTCAAGTTCAGGAGCAACACAATAGTCAACAACAGCAGGGCTGTGGTGTACACCATGGGGCGGGCCGCCTCCACGTTGGGCGATTGGAAGCCCACGTCGTAGATGTGGAAACCCAAGTGCATAAACTTGCGCTCCAAGTGAAAAAATGGTGCGAACGCATCGAGCGGTAAGTCCGGCGCCAACTTGACGACACCGGTGATCATCAGCGGCGCGACCTCACCGGCCCCGCGCGCCGTGGCCAAGATGACACCTGTAAGAATGCCCGGCAGAGCACTCGGCAGCACCACGCTCCAAATCATCTGAAATTTAGTCGCCCCTAAAGCCAGTGCGCCTTCGCGCATCTCCCGGGGCACGGCCGCCAAGCTCTCCTCAGTGGCAACGATGACGACCGGCACTGTCAGCAGGGCGAGCGTCAGCGAGGCCCAGAGAATGCCACCGGTGCCATAGGTGGGTGTCGGCAGGGCATCCGCGTAAAAGAGCTGGTCAATACTGCCGCCGATGCCATATACAAAAAATCCCAAGCCAAACATGCCAAAGACAATGGAAGGCACGCCCGCCAAGTTGTTGACCGCAATCCGCACGAGGCGCACCAGAAGGCCCTGCCGGGCGTACTCGCGCAGGTAGAGCGCCGCGAGGACCCCAAAGGGCACGGCCGCCAAGCTCATCAGCATCACCATCATCACCGTGCCAAACAGCGCGGGAAATATGCCGCCTTCGGTATTGGATTCGCGCGGCTCGCCCGCCACGAACTCCCAGCCCTTGGACAGATAGGTCTGGACCTTGGCCCAAAAGCCCATCAAATTGGGTCGATAGGCGCGAACGATAGCCGCCACCGCGACGCGGCGCGTCTCGCCTCCGGCTAGCGCGACTTCCACCTTCCAGCGTTCCTGCTGCTCCCGCAACTCGTCCAAGCGGCCAGACAGGGCCTCGTGCTCGTCCCACAGGGCCTGGCGACGTATCTCAATTGCAGTCAGTTGTGCTTCATTTTGCTCGCGCTGCCAGCGCCGCTCTTGCCGGCGCAAGTCATCTATGGCGCGGTTGAGCTTGTCCAGTTCGCCGCGCTCCAAGGAGTGGATGCGCTCGTCCAGTTCGCCGACCTGATCCAGCAGCTCCTGTAAGACCTCCCAGACCCCCTCCCCTTTTGCCAGCAGCCGCTCCTCCTCGTACAAGGCCGCGATAAAGCCGTGCATATCGCCCCACTCGAGCCGCTCAAAGACCACGGCCTCGGCCGGCGTTTCGCGCGCGGCAATCGCGTCTTCATCCACCCAGCGAAAGTCTTGGCCATACGCGTCGCGGTTGCCGACCTTTAGCTGCACCCGATAGTGCCCGGCGGCCCCGGGAATGGGCTGGCGATCCATCAGTTTGCCCATGACCGACGGACCGTCTTTGAGGCGCAACAAGGTCAAATCCTGCGGCCAGAACACGCCCGCGCCGTGATAGACAATGATCCCTACCAAACCGGCGATCATCGCCAAACACAGGGCCAGCGCCCCGCCCGTAAGCCAGATAAAAGGGTCGCCCCGCTGCCAGAATTTCATCACAGTCGATTGTACTTATCCCGCAAGCGTTGGCGCACGATCTCGGCCAGCGAATTGATAAAGAAGGTGACCATAAACAGCAGCAAACCACTGAGGAAGAGCACTCGATAGAGCGTACCTTGGTGCGGCGCTTCGGGTAACTCCACGGCGATATTGGCCGAAATGGTGCGCATGCCGTTGAAGATATTCCAATCCATGATCGGGGTGTTGCCCGTGGCCATCAGCACGATCATGGTTTCCCCAATGGCGCGGCCAAGGCCGATCATCGACGCCGAGAAAATGCCCGGCAGGGCCATGGGCAATACCACCTTGATGGCCGTCTGCCAAGGCGTGGCTCCCAAGGCCAGCGAGCCAGCGCGCAAGTGGCTGGGCACGCTAGAGAGCGCATCCTCGCAGATGGTGAAGACCAGCGGAACGACCGCAAAGCCCATGGCAAACCCCACGACCAAGCAATTGCGCTGGTCGTAGCCAACGCCCGCGTCTTGCCGCAGCCAGCGCAGAAAGTGCCCGTCGAAAGCCAAGTCTTCAAAGACTGGCCCCAGCGCGTACGCCAACCAAGCGACCAGCAGGGTCACCGCGCCGAGCAAGTATATCTCCCCCACCCGCTCCACTTGGCGCACCCAAGCCTCTGGAGCGTATTGCCAGCCCCAAGCCGCAGCTATGACCACGGTTGGCACCGCCGGCATTAGCAGCAAGGTCCCCAACAAGTGCGATTCGAGCAGTGGGGCCAGCCATAAGCCAGCTAAGAAGCCCAAGATGACGCTCGGCAACGAGGCCATGACTTCCACGGACGGCTTGACCAAGCCCTGTACGCGCGGCGAGGCAAATTCAGCCGTGTAAATCGCCGCTAAGATCGCCAACGGCAACGCGAAAAGCAGGGCGTAGAACGTGCCCTTGGCCGTGCCCAAAATCAGCGGCACCAAGCTGAGCTTGGGCTCAAACTCGTCCGTGCCGCCGGTGGACTGCCACACGTATTCGCGTCCCCCGTAGCCCTCGTACCAGATGGAGCCGAATAGCACGGCTGCGCTGATTTCGGGATGGGGATGGTCGAGGGCAAAGCGCCGCAACCACCCATCTTGGCCCAAGGCCAAAAATCCGTCGGCCTTGGGCGCAAAAACCAACGCGGTCGCCGGGGAGTCGCCCCGCAGTTGGAAGACCGTCTGTTCGGAGGTTAGGTGGTGCAGGGCGATGGCCCCTTCGGCATCGGCTGTGAGAAACTGCTTGTCGCGCGTAGAAGCAGCAATGTGGGTAACGGCCGTCGCATGGGGAGCAAAAGTGTGGATTTTGCGATACGACCGTTGTCCATTTTCCTCGACCTTAAACCAGGTACTGACGTGGCCGGCCGCGTCGCCGACGACCAGCGACACCTCGCCCAGCGCGTACGCCAACGCCGAAACCGAGACCTCTGAGACGGTAATGTGCCCCACAAACGCAGGCGCTTGTTCCACTCCGCCCAGCCGCCACTCGTACACTTGCCCTTGATCCGTCCCCACGAGCAACTGGCGAATGCGACCGTCGAGCAGTACCTGCGTGGCCTTGCCGTCGAAATCAGCTATTAGTTCGTACTGTCTTTCTCGGCGCTCGCCCGGCCCCAATAGGCCCTGCTGCTGCTCAGCCACCATCACCACCAAGCGATCGCTCGCCGTAATCGCCGCTGCGACCGAGCGGCCATCGTCTCCTTCCCGAAAGGCCACCTGCACCAGCGACTCGCCCGCCGGATCGACTGCGATGAGGCGCTCAACCGCAAACTGCGTCACCACCTGCCGCTGGCCGCTGCTGTAATCGAGTTGGAAACGAATCCGCGCCACTAGCAAATGACCGTCGTCCGTGCCCAGCGCCAAAACGTCGTTTGGCATCCGCTGTGCCGCCGTTACTTTGCGGCCCGTCAGCTCGGCTGGCCGTTCGCGGCTGATGACTTGGCCACTGTCCAACCGCAACAAATCCACCCCTTGGGGGCCGACTGCATAAGCGGTCTGGTAGTAGGGGTCGAGTCCAATGGCGAATGGGCCGACCACTTGGGGTGCTTTTTCTGCTGTTACCTGTGGGGAGCGGAATAGCGGCCACGCCTCGGAGAGGACGAAGAAGAATATCCCCATGACCGCGGCGATAATGCCGATGCCGCCGATGGAGATACAGCGCCCAGCCAGCCAGTCGAAGATTCGCGCTCGCGGCGTGATCCCGCGCTTATATGGCTTTTCGCCCACGCACTCGCGTCCTTAGATATCCAACTTGGCCAATTCGGCTTGTACTACTTCAAACGGCACGGGCATATAGCCATCCTTGACGACAATTTCTTGACCCTCTTTGGAAAAAATGAACTTGCAGAACTCTTTCACCAGCGGATCCATGGCTTGGCCGGGAGCCTTGTTCATGTAAATGTACAGGAAGCGCCCGAGAGGGTAAGAGCCATTCAGTACGTTTTCCATAGACCCTTGTTTAAACTCCTGCCCCTCGGTTTTGGCCAAGGGCACGACGCGCACACCTGAGGTCTGATAGCCAATACCGCTGTATCCTATGGCAAAGCGATCCTCGGTGATACCCTGGACCACGGAAGCCGAGCCGGGCTGCTCTTTCACCTCGTCCTTGTAGTCGCCTTTGAACAGGGCCTGCTTCTTAAAGAATCCATAGGTGCCCGAGGCCGAGTTGCGGCCGTAGAGGCTGATCTGGGCCTTGGTCCAATCTCCCTCCAACCCCAACTGGCCCCAACTGGCGATGTCATTGGGGAACTCGCTGCGGCGGGTCTTGGAAAAAATCGCATCGACTTGCGGCAGGCTCAGGCCCTCAATGGGGTTGTCCTTGTTGACAAAGACCGCCAGCGCGTCTAGCGCCGCCCGCAAGGGCGTTGGCTTGTAGCCGAAAGCCTGCTCGAATTTGTCCTCCTCGCTCGACTTCATCGGCCGCGACATCGGCCCGAATTGAGCCGTGCCTTCGATTAAGGCCGGCGGCGCAGTACTCGATCCCTTGCCCTCGATCTGGATCTTGACGTTGGGATAGTACTTGCGGAAGGCCTCCAGCCAGAGGGCCATCATGTTGTTCATCGTATCGGAGCCAATGCTGCTGGCGTTGCCGGCCAAACCGCGCACCTTCTCGTAGGGCGCGATCCGCTCATCAACGGCTATGGTCTGCGCTTGGACGCCCGCGGCAAACACCCAACACATCAGCGCTACTCCGCTCCATTTTATCTTCATCAGTGCATCTCTCAGGTTAGGGTATAAGATTGAAGGGTTTGTGTTACATTCGCGTGTCTCATGGATAAAACCTGTGTTACAATAGGGCTAAAATTTACAGAAAAATGTCAGCCGGCCTTGGACATTGGCATCGCGGCCGGTGGACGACTCGACGATCACATTGGGCATCAGGTGGACGGCTTTCGCCGCGGCGTAGTCGAGGCCGGCGATGAAGAGCAAATCCCGGTCGTCCTCGGCGTCGTAGGAGACCGCATCGACCCGGCCAAAGCCCTTAAACGCGGCACCCAACGGCAACGAGCCAAAGGCCGAGACCCCGGTGATGACTTGGTCTTCGCCGCCAGCACCGGCCTGCTCGTTGGTGCGCGAGAAGGCCTCTAGCCCCACCTTGCCTTTTGCTCCCTGCCAGCCGACGAAGCCCTTGAAGATCCGCTCGTTGCGACCGGCTGGCTTGGCATTAAAGTCCGCATAGCCCTCCAATATCAATCGATCCGCAGCTTTGAAACTCAGCGAACCATAGAACTTCTTGCCGTGGTCGTCCTCCGGCTTCTGTCCGGGACCATTGCCGACCATCAGGTGGTAGCTCAGTTGGCCCGCCGCGCCCTTAAGGGCCGCGCCCAAGTCGGCCGAAGAGCCAATTTTATTCCAGTCGAGTACGGTCTTGGCTATCGAGCGGTACCCCCAGACCTTTTCGGCGACCGCCCAAGTCGGCGTCCCTGAAAGCCCTAGATATACATCCGCATCGCCCAGCCCCTTCTTCCACTGTAAGTAGCCGTGTTTGACGAAGGGTTCCATCTTCGCACCTTGGGCAAACCCCGCGTCCTTAGCCTCAAGGCGAAAGCGAATCGCAAAGTCGGCGGCGATGTCCTTTTGATAGGTGAAGTATAGACGGCGGAACTGGAAAGCATTGCGCTTGCGAGGCTGCTTGGCGTCGGTCTCGTCGGCGGCCAATATATAGTAGTATTCACCAAACATAACGCCCTTGATCGTGCCCCCCTCCGCTCGTGCAGCAAAAACCCAACCCAAGATCAATACACCAAGCGTCATCGTTTTTTTCATTGGTGTTACAATCCTCCCTCTTTTGGCGTTTTTCTCGTCCTATGTTACAAAATGAACTCTCTATGCAACGATTTTGTCACAGTATTGTTACAAAACAGTGACGTTTTCCTCCTTCATCCCGCGATAGATACACTGCCTCCAAGGCCCCTTGTAACCGGATTGTGATTTCAGAGTAACCTCTTCTCAACACAGCCTCTCTATCATTTTTGACTAAATCTTTTCAAGGGAGGTTTTTCAGCCATGAAGCGTTGCTTGTCCATTGTCGCCCTCGCCTTTTTGGCCCTTGCCCATCCCACCCTCGCGCAGACCGGCACGGTATCCGGCTCGGTTCTCGATCGCCAGACCGGCGACCCGCTCGTGGGTGCGATTGTTTTTCTAGAAGGCACCCAGATCGGCATAACCTGCGATATCGAGGGTCGGTTTCAGCTTTTCGACGTCCCGATCGGGACCTATGTGTTGGCCAGCTCAATGATCGGCTATCAGGATGCGTCGATCATCGGCGTTGAGGTGCAAGACGGCGAGGTCGCCAAGCTGACCATCACCCTCATGCCCGAGGCCCTAGAACTCGACGACGAGGTCGTCGTCGAAGCCAAAGCCCTGCGCAATACCGGTGCTGCCCTGCTCAAGGAGCGCCAAAAGGCCCCGGCCGTCAGCGATGCGATCAGTGCCGAGGAAATCTCGCGTGCTGGAAGCGGCGACGCGGCCGAGGCCATGTCTCACGTGACGGGTGCTTCCGTAGTGGACGGCAAGTACGTCTATATCCGCGGCCTAGGTGATCGCTATAGCTCGGTTCAACTCAACGGGTCTTCGCTTCCCAACGCCGATCCCGACAAGCGGTCCGTCCCCATGGATCTCTTCCCCACTTCTCTATTGGACAACATCGTCACCACCAAGAGCTTCACCCCAGACAAGCCCGGTGACTTCACTGGTGGTGCCGTCAACATTGGCACCAAGGCGTTTCCCGATAACTTCACCCTTTCCGTCTCGGCCTCGACCAAATTCAACACTCAGAGTTCGTTCAACGACCAATTCCTCACCTACGAGGGCGGCGGACTCGATTGGATCGGGGTCGATGATGGGACGCGAGAAATCCCCGCGGCCTTGGACAACGGCGAGGTAGAAATCCCCGATGTGGGTGCCGCGTACAACGACGGGGAAAAGGCCCTCCAACTCGACGAGCACTCCAAGTCGTTCTCCTCGGTCATGGCCCCCACCACCACGGCCGCGCCGCTGAACCAGAGCTACTCGGTCGCCTTGGGCAACCAAGTCTCGCTCTTGGACAAACCCTTCGGCTTTCTCGGCACCCTGACCTACAGCAACAACTCCTCCTTTTACGACAACGGCACCTCGGCCCGCTGGCAGCTCACCAGTAAGGAAGCCAGTACCCTGACCAATAATTTTAACCTCGCCGACACCCGGGGATCGCGGGAAATCGCCTGGGGCAGCCTCGTTACCTTGTCCCTCAAGCCGACCCCCACGCACGAACTGTCGGTCACCAACATGTACAACCGCAACAGCGAAGACGTCGCCCGTTATCTAGCTGGCGCGTTTCCCCGCGACCTTGAAGAAGACGCCATGTACGAGACGCGCGTCTTGAAGTTTACCGAACGCCAAATCCAATCGCTGCAACTGGCGGGCAAACACCACTTTGGCAGTCTGCGCGACCTACGGGCCGAATGGTCGGCGTCTGCTTCTTCTTCAGCCCAAGAAGAGCCTGACCTGCGATTTTTTACCAATAATTACGTAACCCTCAAAAACCGCCCGCTGCGCGACGAAAACGGAGAAGTCATGCGCGACGCGGAAGGCAACGTACTGCGGGGCGACATCGTTGATTACTCAATCTCGCCCTCGATTTACCCGCTGCCGACTCGCTACTTCCGCGATCTCGACGAAAGCAACCGCGAATTTCAGCTCAACCTGACCTTGCCCTTCAAGCAATGGCAAGGTATCAACAGCAATTTCAAAACCGGCTTCTTGGCACTGGACAAAGCGCGCACTTTTCGCGAGCGGCGCTACGAATTTGATCAAGACGACATCGACTACGACGGCCAACCCGACTCCTTTTTTGCCGCCGAAAAAGTTGGGCTAATCAGCAGCAATGGTAGTCAGTACCGCTTCGGCTCCTACGTCCAGGACGCCACCCAGCTTTCGAGCAATTTCGACGGCGACCAGCAAATCTACGCCGGCTACGCCATGCTCGAGTTGCCCATCAATACCCAACTGCGCCTCGTGGGAGGTACTCGGCTCGAATCCACGCGCATCGACGTAGCCAGCCAAGACTCGACAAAGGCCCCCGGCCAGCTCTCCGAAAACGACCTACTGCCCTCGCTCAACGCCGTCTGGGAGATGCGCCCCGGCATGAATTTGCGCGCCTCCTACGGCCGCACCCTCGCTCGCCCCACCTTCCGCGAATTGGCCCCGTTTGCCTCGTTCAGCTTCGTCGGCGGCTTCACCTTTATCGGCAACGCCGGACTAGAGCGAACCTTGATCAACAACTACGACTTGCGCTGGGAACACTTCGGCAACCCCGGCGAGCTGTACGCGGCTAGCGTGTTCTACAAGGATTTCAAAAACCCCATCGAGCGCGTCATTCTCACCGTCAACGGTGAGGTCCAGTTCCAGAACGTCGAAGCCGCCCAAGTGGCCGGGGTCGAGTTCGAGGCGCGGCACGGTCTTGGATTCCTCATACCGCAGTTGGAGCACTTCCGCGCTGGCGGAAACCTCTCATTGGTCCGTTCCGAGGTCAACATCGACTCCACCGAGCTAAAGCTGCGTCGGGCCCTCGACCCACAGGCCGCGGACACGCGCCAGTTCCAAGGCCAGTCGCCTTTCCTGATCAACCTCGATCTCAGCTACGACAACTTCGCCACCGGCACAGCTATCGGCATCTACTACAACATCTTCGGCCAGCGCTTGGCAGAAGTCAGTCTAGGCGGAACCCCAGACGTGTTCGAGGAAGTGCGCGGCACCCTCGACTGCACCTTTTCTCAGCAGTGGCACGAGTACAAGATCAAGCTGAGTGCCAAAAACCTCCTCGATTCTTCCTTTGAAAAGGCGTACCGCTACCAAGACAACGACTACCTTTCCAGCCAGTACTACAAAGGCCGTTCGTTCTCGATTTCGGTCAATTACAATCGCTAACACATTCACTGAGGCGTTGTAACAGACTGTTCACATTACTGCCATACTATTGGTACAGGCTTGTGCTTTTATAGTGGACGTCAGCGATTTGAGTCGCTGACGTCCACTACTTTTATCCAGTATCAGGAGGATACTATGCTGCGCAAGATAATGCTCGCAGTCGGCACCGCCCTGCTGCCGACCATTGCCTTAGCGGCCACCATCGACGTCACCACCGCCGATATTCCAGTCGGTGGCAGCGTGGAATGGACCGCGGACAACGAGTACGTGCTCAACGGCTTAGTTTTTGTCAGTGAGGGATCCTCGCTGACGATTCAGCCGGGCACGGTCATCAAGGGCAAGCCTGGACAAGGCGAAAACGCCAGCGCCCTCGTCGTCGCTCGCGGCGGCAAAATTTTCGCCGAGGGCACAGCGGATAAGCCAATCATCTTCACCGCCGAGGCCGACGACGTTAGCAATTCCAACGACTTGCCACTCGACGCTCGCGGCCTCTGGGGTGGCGTCATCATCCTCGGCCGGGCCAGCCTCAATTCCACGCCAGGTGAAACCCCCATTGAGGGCATTCCCACCACCGAGCCGCGCGGCCTCTACGGCGGCGACGACGATAGCGACAACTCCGGCGTCTTCCGCTACGCATCCATCCGCCACGGTGGCACCGACATCGGCGCTGGCAACGAAATCAACGGCCTGACCATGGGCGGCGTTGGCAGCGGCACGGTCATCGAATACGTCGAGGTGTACAACAACCAAGACGACGGCTTTGAGTGGTTCGGCGGCACGGTCAATACCAAGTATCTGGTGTCGGCTTTCAACGGCGACGACGCCTTTGACTACGATGAAGGCTTCCGCGGCAAAGGCCAGTTCTGGTTCGTGATTCAAGATGCTGAGACGGGCAACCGCGCGGGTGAGCACGACGGCGGCACCACGCCTGAGGACGGCACGCCCTACGCCACGCCAGCCATCTACAACGCCACCTATATCGGCTCCGGTGCTTTTTCCACCAACGGTGACAATGACGTAGTGCTCAAAATCCGCGACAATGCCGGTGGCAAATACCACAACAGCATTTTCACCGACTTCGCCGGTGAAGGCGTCGATATTGAGGACTTAGAGTCGGGTGAAGACAGTCGCGCTCGCCTAGAGGCCGGCGACCTCGTCTTGGCCAACAACATTTGGTGGGGCTTTGGCGCTGGTGAAGACGTTACTTCTCTTGCTCCCGAGTTTGCCCTCGCTCACCTCGTAGCCAACAACAACCGCCTCGAAGATCCGCTTCTCATGGGCATTTCCCGTGCTCGCGACGGCGGACTCGATCCCAGGCTCCAAGACGCTAGCCCGGCTTGGAACGGCAGCGGCGCCATTCCCGACGACGGCTTCTACACCCAAGTTGACTACGTCGGAGCTTTTGGCAACGAACTGTGGACTTCGGGTTGGACCTTCCTCGCGACGGCCGGCATCATGCCTAACGAGATGGCAACCGTCATCGCCTCAGAGTCCGAGGTGTCGGCAGCCATACCCAATGCGTACACACTAAACCAAAACTATCCCAACCCCTTCAACCCCAGCACGACCATTGCCTTCGCCATTCCGGCTGATGGCCACGTCGAGCTGATTCTCTTCAATACCCTCGGCCAACAGGTGGCAACACTATCCGAAGGATGGCGCATGGCGGGCACCTACTCGGTCGCCGTCGATGCGTCAGACCTCAGCGCCGGCACGTACTTCTACCGCCTCCGCGCTGGTGACCAAGTCCTGCACCGCAAGATGACCTTACTCAAATAGGATTTTTTCGCAGAACAAAAGAAAAGCGGGATGGGTGTAAAACCCGTCCCGCTTTTTTGCACGTCCGCTCTCTTCTTTACACCACAGTCCCCGACGGAATCACCGCGTCTTTAGGTACAACCACGACCCCATCGCGGATGTAGTAGTTTGTTTCATCGGATTCAACGTCCGCCTCGGCGAGGCATTTGCATTTCTTGGGGTCACGCGGGCCTTGGTTCTTTCCACAACCGAACAGTGAAGCGGTACTCTTCTTCGATGAGGTCGGGATTCGTGCCGTTGTGCTCTTGCATACCCCGAACAATCCTTCGTGGCACACCAAGCCCATTGGCCTCAATGTATCGGTAGTCGCGCATAGTCTCTTTGAGCAACTCGTTTCGAGCAGCTCGACATCCGTCGCGCATCTTTTCTACCGTCACAGAGTTCGGCAACCGCCCAGGCGAGACGACCTCGATCCGGTCAACATAGATAGAGAGTTCAATGTCAGTACCGATTATCGTGTAATCGCGATGTACAACCGCATTGACAAGCGATTCTCGAATGGCCGGCAGCGGGTAGTCCCAGCGTTCAACGCGCCTTGCGCCTTCGAGCCACGCCTCTATATCAATAGCGCGTTTTACGAACTCCATAGCCTGTTCAACGATCCCGCTTTCCACCTCTTCTCCACTTTTCGAGAACGTTTCCGTCAGAGGTGGATATGGCCGGTCAGCGTTCGGCAGTGTAAACAGCGAAACTGCGGGGCCACGCAGCATGGCTCGGGCCTTCGCGTCGTAATCTTTCTCGGTACCAGAATACGCAGTAGCAGTGATGCCGGCTTGTTTCAGATACCTATTGGGGTTCTTGCCGAAGAGCAGCATGCCGCCAACAGTCCCCATGGCGTACCCTCGATCCCAAACCATCAGTTCCGTATTCACCAGCAAAGTTATCCAAGATTCGGGATCATCCTCCGCTGGGTGTTCTTGTTGGCGAATATCGCGAAAGTAATTGACCAACCTACGCAAATCAAAGTCCTCAAAAGACGAGCCCGGCAGCACCTTGCGGTCATACTGAATGCGCCCAGACTGCATGTACAGCCGCATCTCCTCCTCGTCGCTGGCGTCGCGTGTCGTCGATCCCGCACGCACTTGCGTAACCCAAGCGGAGCCGCGCTTTGCCTTGTAGGGCTTGTCGGGAGAGTCCGCAGGAAGCGACACAATACCTATGATTTTCCCGTCGCTCCATGCAAATGTTTCCCAAACGGGTATTGTAGCTGGTCTAACATGGACACGCGCAATTTCCATAACCCATTCTTCCGCCTTCTTGGAATCGCGAGTCAGTCCCGAGACTGTGAAATCGTCTTCCACACCAAGAAGAATGTATCCGCCTTCCAGATTCAGCAGGGCGGCGATCTCTTTGGCCAGTTGCTCCGGTTGTATGTCGTCCCGCTTGAATTCGACGCCAGAGTTCTCGCCATTGCGTATCAATTCTGCTAGTTCGGTTCTATTCATGCTCACCCTCAGAATCCATACTTTAGTCGCCGACGCTTAAAGGCGACCTCTCCTCCTTCGAGAATCTCCTCAACCAACTTTCGCACTGAAGGCGTATCGATTGAGCCTATATACTCGGGAGCGATGCGTGCCTGCCCTTCGTCGGCTTCACCCGCAGCGGTCAGTCCGAGAATCAACTCGGCGTCCCCCAAGACCGGAATGTTGGCGTTGTGGGTCGAAAAGAGAAACTGGCGACGACGTTTCCCTTCACGCATCCGAGGCACTACACCCTCGGTGATGAATCGGTTATCGAGATCGTCCTCCGGCTGGTCCACGATTAGGGGAGCCTCGGATTCAAGTAGTAGCAATAGCAGGACGGCAGTGGCCTTTTGACCTTTCGACAGATCCTCAAGCGCCTGCCAAGAAGGAGGCTTGCCAGCGGGCGCAGTGTTGAGTTGGATAGCAGTCGTTGGTGGCAGTTCCAACTCCTCAATCTGCATCAGAACATCAGGCGGGGCTTTTGCGAGACGCTCTGCCTGAGTCGACGGGATTGCGTAGATTTTCTGAACCTCCTCCGCACCTGTTGTGCACCAATTGACGAGTTCCGGCAACGAAAGGTCTGGAACCTTCCTAATCTTTTCAATCGCCTCGGCAAGGCGGCCGCCAATCTTCTCCTTGAGCAGATTGACGAGCGGTTCCCTATTACCCGCTGCGGTTACTTCGACATGGACACTATTACTGAGTCTAGTGTTTACTACCTTTGCGGCGCGGTTTACGAGCCTGAATTCCTCCGCTTTAACATCCTCCCATTCCGCGAGTAACTCACGCCGTCTCTCTACAGACTCTTGCTCCAATCGTTTGAGCAAAGGCAGGCGCTCGCGCAGTGGACGTAGACTTTCAATCTCGCGCCGCAGGCGCATAAACTCCTCCCCATCCACGGCCTCTTTCTGAAGCTCACGCAGTATCTTGTTGTAAGCAGCTTCGACCTCGTGCTTGCGCTCTCCCCAATGACTGCGAATTCCATTAATTCCTTCGTCAGCCCGTTCGAGGGCTTCCTCATGCTGTCGCGCCACCTGCTCTATATCATGGCTCAAGCGTTCGAGTACCCTGTCCGCTCCGGCGATAATCTCCCTGCTTGGCAGTTCTTCGAGAGCCTTCGGCGACAAGAACGCCCGATCAATGGGTAACTCTTGGCGGAACACCTCTAGGCACTCTCGCAACGCCTTCACTCGCTCGGGGATTGAATCGAGTATCTGTTCTTCACGAACGAGAAGGCTCTGCTCTCGCAGGCGATCTTCGAGTCCGGCTTCTTGAAATCGCTTAAGCGTCTCCTCAAGACCAGGCAAGGTCGACAGTCTCTCATTGATCTGATGCAGCTCGGAGCGGACATCTAGGATGGCTTGTTTTGTCTTCTGAAGCTCCCTTCGCAAGCCAGCCTTGCGCCGATCGAGAGACTCATCGCGCTCCACGAAGCGATATAGTAGTCGAGTTAGCTTCTCACGACTCTTGGTAAGTTCTGAGATCTCGTGCTGTCCATATACTTCGACACGGGGAAGGATCTCCTGAGGGAGTAGATTCGATATCTGACCGTTCTCGTCGCGAACTATGGGAGGATTCGGAATGGTTCGTTCAATCAGATACTCCCGCTTCGCTGGACGATATGAGCGTACACGGATCGAAATTTTTGTCCCACTCCGCAGCACCTGACGCACGATCCCCTCATAAGCCTTGTGAGCTTCCTCGCCGATGGGATCAAGGCCAAGTACGTAGCGTAAGCTTTCAATGATCGTAGATTTTCCAGCACCGCGCCCCCCAACGAGGACGTTCAGGTTCGGGTTGAAGTGAATGGCCTCGCCATCCAAGAATCCACCTTCCCACGCCAAAGTGAGAAGCTCTGCGTGATCTTCCGGCTCGGGATCGCTATTCAGGCGAATCCGCGAGTCCGGGTCGAGAAAGGCTTGGCGCAGGCCTTCAATAGTAATCTCGGACATCTTGATCCAACACGAAGTACCGAGATCCTCTAGGTGGCTCGGACAGCTAACATCTTTCGCATTGATTACCGCCACGGGGTGCTCACGCCGGTAATCGGCATTTTTATTTTTTAGAATTAGCCGCAGGTCATCAGGAGCGTCTCCGACTGGACCGGGCAGAGAACAAGCCAACAAGTTGGGCGATTGCCAGGCATTAATGCGCGATCGTCCCGACAGCTTACGAAGAAGACCACCGTCGGAGGCTATGTGGGCGGCAATACAAACTGCCCTCCAGTTCTGAGCCTCGTCTAGAAACTCCATGACATCGTACTTCCCTGTGGGCGATTCTTGGTGTTCTCGGCGAATTCCACAAGCCCCTAAAATCCGTTCCAACTCGTTGAGATCTGTTTCAGGGTCAAATAGGCAGAGCAGATGAACACCATCCTTAGTTACCGCCTCAAAACCGGGAAACACCATGATTCCGGCTGCCTTGGAACACTCAATCAGGCTCGCCGAAGAGCGGACGCGGTAGTGGTCCGTCACAGCAATTGCGTCGATCTTCTGCTCTTGGCAGGCCTCAATGAGCGCTGCGTTATATTCGCTCTCGTTTGTAAACGACGAGGGTTTGTCATGTGCGACGAGATATTCAAACGGATTCACTTGTAGCGCACACTTAAAGAAATGCGCTCCCGATGGGGGCTGTCTCATGTCCGTGTCATTCATGGTTCCCTCCATCCCCGTTTTTTGTTCGCGTTTTTGCTAGACAACCGTCCCCGCCGGAATCACCGCGTCCTTAGGCACAACCACGATCCCGTCGCGGATGTAGTAGTTTGTCTCATCGGCTTCGACGCCTCGGTCCTTGCTGGTGATGCGAACCCGCTCGCCGATGCGCGCGTTTTTGTCGATGATTGCCCCAGTGATCGTGCTGTTGGCGCCAATCCCCATATCTGGAATGCCTTGGGCGGTATTGCGCGCTCGGTCGGCCGGCGACTCATCCGAATCAGCACCCATGACGATGGTGTTGGCAATCTGACAATTGGCACCAATCACTGAGCGGATTCCGATCACTGAGCGCTCGATCCGAGCAGACCGTATGTACGAGCCTTCGCAGATGATCCCCCGCTCAATGTGGCAATTCTCCAGCCGCGTGCCAGAGAGGAAGCGCGCGTGCGTGTAGATCGGTGCGTCGGCCCGGTAAAAGTTAAAAGGTGGCTGCTGATCCGTCAGTGCCAAGTTCGCCTCGTAAAAAGAGCGGATGGTCCCAATGTCTTCCCAATAGCCGTCAAAGGTGTGGGCAAAAACGCCAACCTTGTGGATCGCACCCGGGATGATGTGCTTGCCGAAGTCGTCTTGGTCGCTGCTCATCAGTAGGCTGACCAAGACCTGGGGTTCAAACACGTAAATGCCCATAGAGGCCATATAACACGCCTCCGGGTCGGCAGCCACTGGCAGCCGCAGAGCATCTAGTTCAGCCTCGTCTTGCGGCTTCTCGCGAAAATCCACGATCCGCCCTTGAGCATTCATCTGTACGATTCCTAGCCCGGGCGCAGCTTCTCGCGTCACCGGCTTGACCGCAATCGACACGTCCGCACCGCGCGCCCGGTGCTCTTCGACAAAGGCGCGGTAATCCATGCGATAGAGGTGGTCGCCCGACAGGATTAGCACTTGTTCGGCCCGGCGCGAGAGCAAGCGCCTGAGCTGTTGGCGCACTGCATCGGCCGTGCCCTGGTACCAAGCAGCGCTATCTTGGGTCTGCTCGGCAGCCAAGATCTCGACAAAGCCATCGGAAAAAGAATCAAAGCGATACGTTGTGCTAATGTGGCGATGCAGCGAAGCGGAATTGAATTGAGTTAGGGCAAAAATGCGGTTGACCCCAGAATGCAGACAATTGCTGATGGGAATGTCGATTAAGCGGTACTTGCCGCCAATCGGCACGGCCGGTTTAGAGCGAAGCTGAGTCAGCGGGAAAAGCCGCGCGCCCTGCCCACCCCCGAGGATGACTCCAATGACGTTCCTCATAACTGAAACTCCCAATTCCTAAAATTCGGCGTGGCTCTCCTAAGCGGCCTTATACTTATAGATTTTTCCCAACTTAGCAAGCACGAGCCACTGCCCGTTCTCATTGGGCCGCCATACAAAATAGTATATGTTCTGGTCTAACCTTCTGGTCAACAGCGAATGGGAAATGCACAATGACGGGAAAATTACAGCACAAGACCGCGTTGATCACCGGTGCTGGCCGAGGCATTGGGCGCGCCATCGCCGAGTGCTTTGTCCGCGAAGGTGCGCGAGTGGCTGTCGCTGATATCGACTCGAGCACCGCCTGCGTCACGGCCGCCGAGATCAACGCGTTGGGATTGGAAATGGATGTCGCGTGCAAAACCTCAGTCCTCGCCGGTACCGCTCAAGTGCTCGACGAGTTCGGCCAACTCGACATCCTCGTCAACAACGCTGGCTATTTGGTCTATACGACCTTTGAATCGTGCAGCGAAGAGAACTGGGACCGCATCGTCGATGTCAACATGAAGGGCCCTTTCCTCTGCGCCCAAGCGGTCATCCCCTATATGAAGACGCGCCGCCAGGGGGTCATCATCAATATGACTTCCCTAGCCGCCAAAACCGGCGGTCTAGCCGCCGGACCTCCCTACGCAGCGGCTAAAGCCGGCGTCCACACTCTGACCATTGGCCTAGCGCGCGCCCTTGCCCCTGACCAAATCCGCGTCAACGCGATCGCTCCCGGCGTCATCGACACCGCCATGACCGCCGCCCCCGAACACGACCAGCTCAAGGCCTCCATCCCCCTCGGCTTCCCCGGCCAGCCCGAAGACGTAGCTAACTGCGCGCTCTTTCTAGCTTCGGACGACGCGCGGCACATCACCGGCGAAACCATCGACGTCAACGGGGGTTTGTACATGGACTGATTGCGCAGGTGCAAACACCCTAGCACCGGCGTTGATCAGTAGGGGGCGGTTTGAAACCGCCCCTACGCACGACCAGCAGCCAAGTCGCGCAACAAGGCGGCGTAGCCCGCCTCCCCTTCCCGTTCCCAGACCTCCAACAGCACCGATCCGACGATGCCGATTTCGGCCTGGTCCTGCAGCTGGCGCAAATCTTCCCCGCTGCGCAGGCCAAAGCCGACCCCCAGCGGCAGATCAGTCGCCGCGCGGCAGCGCGCGATAAACCGATAGAGTTCGTCGTCTAAATCGGTCTGGCGGCCGGTTACGCCCTTGCGCGCCACCGCATAGACAAAACCCTTGGCTTGGGCACCGATCTGGTGCAGTCGCTCGTCGGTGTTGGTCGGGGTCATCAGCACAATCGACGTTTGCCCGCACTCCGCACCTGCTGCCCACAGGTCGCCGTACTCTTCGACCGGCAAGTCCGGCAGGATAAATCCGCAGGCCCCACTTGCTTCTAAGCGGCGGCAGAACGGACCGTGCCCCAAGCGGAACGCCGTGTTGTAGTAGCCCATCATCAAATGCGGAAAGGGAAAAGCCGCGGTCGCGCGCTGCATCAAGTCGAAGTATTCGTCGAGGGTAAGGCCGCTTTCGAGGGCCTGCTGGTTGGCTCGCGCAAAGGTCGGCCCGTCGGCGATTGGCTCGCTGAAGGGCATCTGCAATTCGACCAAATCTACCTCAGCATCGGCCATGATCTCCAGCATTCGCCAGTTGGCCTCCAGCGAAGGAAAACCAGCAATCAGATGCGTCATCAGCAGAACCTTGCGCTCGGTGAGCCGCTCTTCGATATAGGCTTGCAGATTCACGACCGGGCGGCCTTGTCGGCGAGGAAGCGCTGCCAGTTTTCGTCCGCAAGTGCATCGGCGATCGTGAAAATGTCCTTGTCGCCGCGGCCCGACAGGCCAATCAGCACCACTTGATCGGGCGTCATCGCGCCCACCTCGCGCAGGGCACCGGCCAAGGCGTGGGTACTTTCGAGTGCGCCGATGATCCCTTCGCTGCGCATCATCTGCTTGAGAGCCGCGATCACTTCTTGGTCGGTCGCGGCCTCAATGCGCACCCGGCCCACTTCGGCCAAGTGGGCGAGAATCGGACTGACGCCGATGTAATCTAACCCCGCCGCCACCGAGTGCGTGTGCCGCATTTGGCCTTCAGCATCTTGAAAGAAGAAGGTCTTGTAGCCCTGGGCGACCCCGGGCGTGCCGACGAGACCGGCCAAACGAGAGGCATGATCGCCCGTCTCCAATCCCCGGCCTCCCGCCTCAACTCCGACCAATTCGACGGCCGCGTCGTCGAGGAACCCTAAGAATAGACCTGTGGCGTTGGACCCGCCGCCAACGCAGGCGTACACCCTATCGGGCAGGCACCCCACTGAGTCCAACATCTGCTGGCGGCTCTCCTCGCCGATGATCCGCTGGAAATAGGCGACGATTTGCGGGAAGGGATGCGGTCCGCAAGCCGTGCCGAGCACGTAGTGCGTGTCGGCCATGGAATAGGCCCAATCGCGCAGGCTCTCATTGATCGCATCCTTGAGCGTGGCCGAGCCATCAGTCACGGGCACTACCTCAGCACCCAGTTGCTCCATCCAGAACACATTGGGCCGCTGGCGCTCCACATCGACAGCCCCCATGTAGATGGTGCATTCCAGTCCCAAGCGAGCGGCCATCGTCGCCGTGGCCACGCCGTGCTGACCGGCACCCGTCTCGGCGATGACCCGGCTTTTGCCCATGCGGCGCACCAACAAGCCCTGGCCCATCACGTTGTTGACCTTGTGGGCACCCGTGTGGTTGAGATCTTCGCGCTTGAGAAAGATCCGCGCTCCGCCGACCTCGCGGGAGAGATTTTCGAGCAAGGTAATCGGAGTCGGCCGACAGGAATACGTCCGCATCACCTGCTCGAACTCCGCCCAAAAGGAAGGATCGCGGCGCGCGTCCTCAAAAACCTGAGTCAATTCGTCGAGGGTCGTGCGCAGAATTTCGGGGATAAAAGCCCCACCGTACTCGCCGTAGTACCCGGCGCGCGGGTGGTTGAAAATGGCGTCCGTCAGCCCCATCTCAATCGGTCAGATTGGCGCGCCGGAGCGCTTCAAGCATGGCGCTGCTGCCCTGCTCCGCTTCCTGCTCCTGCTGCTGCCGCTGGCGGAACTCAGCGAGATGGGCCTCGGATTCGAGAGCATCGACCTGAGAGATCGACAGGCGCAAGCGCTGGCGGCGGACATCCACTTCGAGCACCACCACCTTGACCTCGTCCCCGAGCGAGAGGACCTCGCGCGGGTGGCTGATGCGGCGGTCGGCGATCTCCGAGACGTGGACCAGCCCGCGCACGCCTTCGGCCAGCTCGACGAACGCGCCAAAATCCTCCAGCCCATCGACCTTGCCGGTGACGACCGTGCCGACTGCGAACTGCTCTTTTATCTCTTCCCAAGGGTCCTTTTCCAGCGTCTTGATCGACAGCGATATCCGCTCCTTGCGCCGCTTGCCCAAGTCTTTGGTGCGCAAGACCTCGACTTGGACCTGCTGCCCCACCGCGAGGACTTCCTCGGGATGGCCGACGCGCTGGTGGCGGATCTCCGAGACATGGACCAAGCCCTCTACTCCGGAACCTAGATCGACGAACGCACCAAAAGACTCCAGCCGCGTCACTTTGCCCGCCAGTTGCGCACCCTTCTTTAGCTGACTGCGCACCGCGCCAGCGGCCTTGTCCTGCTCAGCTTCGAGCAAGGCCCGGCGCGACAGAACGATGACGCGGCCTTGGTGACGAAATTCGATGATTTTAAAGGTCAAAGTCTGGCCGCGGTACTCCTCGGCGTTTTCCACGTATTGGGTATCGACGTGCGAAATCGGGCAAAAACCGCGCACATCGCCCTCGATGGTCACGCCCAAGCCCCCCTTGTTGACCGCGTCAACGCGGCCTTCGACGGGCAGCCCGGCTTTGTACGCTTGATAGAGCAAGTCGGCCTGGGCATCCTGGCGGCTCAACCCGCGACTGAGTTGGACCTCGTCCCCGACGGCCACGACAAACGCCGCAATCGGGTCGCCGACCTTGTAGCGCATTTCTCCATCGGGGCCTTTGAGCTCACTGGTGCGGATTATGGCCTCGTCCCGACTGCCGTACTCGACAAAGCTGTTCTCGTCCTCGACCTTGACGATCACGCCGCTGACCTCGTCGCCGACTGAAACCTCATTGGTGGCCGGGGCCGGTGGTGCCCCTTCGGCGTCGAGCATCTGAGCAAAGTCCGCGCCTTGCTCAGCGCCTTCTGCGGCCGGGGTGAGTTCGTCCTTGGAATCTGCCTCTGTCATCGCCTAACTCCTTGGCTACTTCAATCGGGTATGAGGACGACCTTGCCGGTCGTCTTGCGCCCCTGTAGGGCGCGATGGGCTTCAGCCGCATCCGACAAGGCAAACTGCTCGCTAATGAGCAGCGCCAACTCGCCGCTGGCGATCCATGCCAACACTGCACCAGCGCGTTCCATTAGCTCCTCGCGGGTCTGGGTGTAGTGCAGCATGGTCGGCCGAGTCAGAAAGAGCGACCCCTTGGTGCTGAGGATGCCGGGGTCAAAGGGCGGCACCGGACCGCTCGACTGGCCGAACAACACCAAGTAGCCCAAGGGCCTGAGCACGTTCAAGCTCTTGTCAAAGGTCGCCTGGCCCACAGAGTCGTACACCACATCAACCCCGCGCCCGTCGGTGAGTGCCATGACGTCCTGTTCAAAGTCGCGTTCAGTATAGCGGATGACTTCGTCGGCCCCAGCGCCTCTTGCCAACTGCTCCTTTTCCTCGGTCGAGACTGTGCAAAACACCCGCGCACCACACCGCTTGGCCATCTGAATCAGAAGCAAGCCTACGCCGCCGGCTCCGGCGTGGATCAGGGTCGTGTCTTCGTGGCCCAACCGATAGGACCCATGCGCGAGGTAATGCGCCGTCATGCCTTGGAGCAAAGCGGCGGCTCCCTCCTGATGGGAAGCTGAATCAGGCAGCGGCACCAAGCGGTCGGCGGGCACAGCTGCTTCTGCGGCGTACGACCCCATCACTCCGGCGTAGGCCACGCGATCGCCCACTTGTACGCTCTCCACGCCCTCGCCGACGCGAGCGACGACTCCGGCGGCTTCCATGCCGGGGGTGCAGGGCAGTTCGACTGGGTATAGCCCTTCGCGGTGATAGGTGTCGATGTAATTCAAGCCTACCGCTTTGATTTCAACTACGGCTTCGCCCGGCCCGGCTGTGGGCGCGGGCACGTCCTCATAGGTGAGGACCTCAGGGCCTCCGCACTGGTGGAAACGCACTGCTTTCATTGTGAACCTTTGTATGGGATAGGGGCCGCTGGCTCAGCGACATCTTATCATTCAGTAGTAAACTTTTTAAGATAACCACAAAATCTTTGTAAGACAAATTTGTAAAAATGGCGATCCGTGTATTTTTTATCCTGCTAACCTGTATTCGCAAAGGAATGCCATGAAAGTAGCTAAATTCGGCGGCTCGTCCCTCGCGTCAGCCGAGCAAATAAAAAAAATCTGCGCCATTGTCACTGCCGATCCAGAGCGGCGACTCGTGGTGGTTTCAGCTCCGGGCAAGCGCGACCGGGAAGACACCAAGGTGACCGACCTCCTCATCGAGGTGGTCCGCGCCCAGCTAACTCACCAAGACGGCCACACCGCACTGGAACACGTCATCGACCGCTACGCCGCCATCATCGCCGACCTCGGCTTGCCGGACACCGCGCTCGCGCCCATTGTCGCCGACTTTGAGCGGCGGCTGGCCATGAGCACGAGCGACGAAGCGCTCTACGCGGACGCCATGAAGGCCGGCGGCGAGGACAACTGCGCCCGCCTAGTCGCCGAATATCTGCGCCACAGTGGGACCGAGGCCCACTATCTCGACCCAAGCGAAGGCGGCCTAATTCTCTCGGAAGAGCCGGGCAATGCCCGCGTCTTGCAGGCGTCCTACGGCAAGCTGCGCCAGCTCAAGGACCGGCCGGGCGTCACCATTTTCCCCGGTTTTTTCGGCTATTCGCCCACGGGTCGGGTCGTCACCTTCTCGCGCGGCGGCTCGGACATAACCGGCGCGATTCTCGCCGCGGCCGTCGATGCGGCTGTGTACGAAAACTTCACGGATGTGGACTCGGTCTTTGTGGCCAATCCCGCACTCGTGGACGACCCAGTCGCCGTCACTGAAATCACCTACCGCGAAATGCGCGAGTTGTCCTACGCGGGGTTTTCCGTGTTTCACGACGAGGCCCTCGAACCCGTGTTCCACGCTGGGATCCCGGTCGTCGTCAAAAACACCAACAACCCGCAGGCACCCGGCACCCGCATTGTCCCCGAGCGCGCGATCGGCGACCACCCCGTCGTCGGCATCGCCGCCACCGACGGGTTTTGCAGCGTGTATATCAGCAAGTACCTGATGAACCGCGAAGTGGGTTTTGGCCGCCGCTTGCTGGCCATTTTTGAGGACGAGGGGATCTCCTTTGAGCACACGCCGTCGGGCATTGACAACATGTCGGTGATCGTGCGCGAGTCGTATTTCAACCACTCGGCCGAAGAGCGAGTCCTGCGCCGGATTCGCACTGAGCTAGAGGTAGATGAGTTATCGATCGCCCGCGGCCTCGCCTTGGTGATGGTCGTCGGCGAGGGCATGCACCACACCATTGGCTTGGCGGCTCGTGCCTGCCGTGCTTTTTCCCGCGCCAGCGTCAACATAGAGATGATCAATCAGGGATCGAGCGAGGTCAGCATGATGTTCGGGATCGCGGCTGCGGACATTCCCGCGGCCGTGCGCTCGCTCTACGGAGAGTTCTTTGGCGATTGATTGGGCTACGCCGCCCAAATCACCAACTGCAACTCACTGTCGTCAATCAGGCTGTATTCGGGGAGACGACCCGCAAATTGCTGGCACTCCTCTCGGATGATCGGCACGCCATCGCCGCGTCGGTCCATCAAGTGCGTCCGTCCAAGACCGGCTGGTGCAGGACAACGCGCCAATAAAGACACGATAAGTTCATTGCGATTGGCTTGCCGCAGATGCAGGCTGTCTGGTGAGAGCGTATTCGCCAAGGCACCGGGGACGTATAGCTCAAGCCGGTCTCCGAACATGTGCAGACGCACCCGCGAACCCCCCATCGAATAATCCCGATGCGCCACGGCGTTGACGAGCGCCTCAAACACAGCCCGCTCGCTGAACTGCGGTTGATCGACCCGGGCCGTTACCTTGGTCGCTCGCACCAGCATGTTCCGCCGTACGAAATGCAAGGCTTCCGCAACTTGCTCGTCGAGCGGCCCTTCAATATCGCGGGCGTCAGTCTGATAGTTGACATCCGTCCGCTCGCCAACGTAGCTGACGGCTTGTATGTATGCGTGGTGCATCCATTGTTGCGGCTGCCGCGTGCATAGCAGAACGCCGGCGAGCGTGAGGCGTATGACGTCTTCCTCATCGGCAGCGACAATGCGGAGCTTGTGCAAAGTGTCCTCGGTCAGCTCGGCGTCTTCGCGGAGAAACCGGCGCGTCAGTTCCTCGTCGAGGTGCTCTGGCGAGGTGCGGGGAACAACTGATTCGTCGAAGCGGTCGCCGGACGGCGATACGTGCTTGAGTCCCAACGTTGAGTCCTCTTCAAGGCGAAAGCGACGAGCCAGATTCAGTCAGCGTTTGTACGCCGCTCAAACTCAGCCGCTATCGAGTTGTAAACTCCTCGTGCCTGAGACACCGCCTGTTCGGCATCGGTTGCTGTGGCCTCTTGCCAATCGCCTGGATATCGTGCCTCGACAGCCCACTCTGTCAATTGAGCAAGATCAGTGTGCGTACACCGTACCGACCAAGTGTCCGGGAGCAGGTTGCGCAAGGCATCTAAGTCGTGTCGGAATGGAAAGTCTATTCCCTCAAGTACCAGTGCTGCCTTCAACGCCTTTTCGGCAGCTTGTTGGGCTAGAGCACAGGCGTGACGAGGAGGTGCCCCATCCACTGCTAGTAAGCGTTGTGCAACATCGAGATCCTCCGTCGCGAAACGAAGCCAGCGGCGAGCTTCGTCAACGAGTTCAGAGTCGCTCATAAATAACCTTCCCTTCGCGGAGAGCTGAGCGCAATACGGTTCCCACAAGGTGCCCGCGACGAGCGACTTCTTCGGGAGTCGCCACCACTATGTCCTTGCAAACCGGCAGATCCCCCAAGACCCGGCGGATCTTGATAGCCGTGTCCCGTTTGTCAGACACATTCGGCAGAATTACGAGCAAATCCACGTCGCTCCGTTCAGTTGCCGTTCCTCGTGCATGGGACCCGAAAAGGACGATTTGTGCAGGCTGGAAGGCTTCCACGATGCGGTCCACCATAGTCGATATAAACGTTTCCGGGGCTGCGATATTCATTTTTAAGTTTCCTGTTTTGTCGTCTCCATATTCTATGTCTCAGCCTCCCTACACCAACTCGCCTAAAACCCCCAAAAATCGCTCCACATCGTCGCTGTTATTATACAAATGCCCCGAGACCCGCACCCGTCCGTATTCTCCCCACACCAACACCCCTCGGTCGGCGAGAGCCTCACACAACCCGTGCGCATCGTCGTCCGCAAAACAGGTATTGCCCGAGCGCTGCGGCCGCGCGCTCGGCGAAATGACCTGCCGCCCGAGACGCTCCAGCCCGGCGCTGATTTGTTCGGACAAGTCGCGGTTGTGCTCCGCTATCTGCTCAATCCCCACGTCCAATAGCCGCCCCAAAGCGCAGTCGAGGTAAAGCACCGCCACCATGGCCGGATTGCCCGGCTCCATTTTATCGGGCATTGGCTTTTCGTCGGCATCCGGTGCGCGCACAGCCCCTTGCGCCGGCCACACCGCCAAGTTGCGCCAGCCAAAAGCCGTGGAGCGCACTTGCGCCTCGGCTCGTTGGCTCAGATAACACGGCGCAACCCCGTGCGTCGCCAACAGCCACTTGTAGCACGAACTGACGCACAAGTCGGTACACGCGGCCGGTACTGCGACCGCGCCCGCAGCGTGCGTTGCATCGACCGCCAAGAGCACATCGCGTCCAGCAAGCCCGGCCGCAAGCTGCTCAATATCGAGGTTTTGCCCCGTATAAAAGCTGACCTGACTCACGGCCAAGACCCGAGTGCGCTCATCGACTGCGGCCAACAGATCTTCCTCCCGCACCAACCAGTCGCAATGCGGCACCAGCCGCAGTTCGACTCCTTGCTCGCGCACGTTGCGCCAATTGTACGCCACCGAGGGAAATTCCAAGTTGGTGGTGACCACGTTATCGCCCGGCCGCCAGTCCAAACCCCGCGCCAGCCAAGCCATGCCCTCAGCCGCCGAAGGCGTAAAGGCGATCCGCTCGTCTGGAACTCCCCACAACTGTCCCATGCGCTGACGGCAGCGTTCACCACGAGCGTAGATGGCGCGCCGTCCGCGGTCACCGCCGCTTTTTTGCTGGGCAAATTCCGCGTACACCGCGCTCTGCCCTTTTAACCAAGGAGCTTCGCCCCCCGTGCAGAGATGAGTCACCGAGTCGAGCCCGACGAAATCCGCGGGAGAAATGAGGCTTTTGCTTGTCATGTGGCCATCCTGAATGGGTTGAACGATTCGAGCGACTGCTTGTCTTGGAATACCGTTCTGCGTCCATCTGCGTCTATCTGCGGATCATCGCATGAATGATATAGGACTCCTATTCGCTATCTACAATCCGTATGGCTTCTTCGCGCGCGCTTTGCAATAAGTCCCCGTCGGCGACCAAATCCGCCGCCTTAAATGTGGGCATCCCGGCCTGGCGCACGCCGAAGAACTCGCCGGGGCCGCGCAGTTGCAAATCCTTTTCCGCGATCTCAAAGCCATCTTGGGTGCGCTCCATGGTCTGGAGCCGCTCGCGCGAATCCGCCAACTCGGCCCCAGCGTGAGCGTAGCTAATGAGAATGCAAAACGACTGCTCGCCGCCGCGCCCCACGCGGCCGCGCAACTGGTGCAATTGCGCCAAGCCAAAGCGCTCGGCGTGTTCGATGATCATCACCGTGGCATTGGGCACATCCACCCCGACCTCGACGACCGTGGTGCAGACCAAGACCTGGACCCGGTTTTGCTTAAAATTCTCCATGACCGCGGCCTTTTCTTCGGCTGCCATGCGCCCGTGCAGCAAGGCCACCGAAAATTCGGCCAACGGGCCGTAGCGCAGCTCGTCGTAGGCTTCGACCGCGGATTTGTAATCCGCCTTTTCCGACTCTTCGATCAGCGGATATACCACGTACACTTGCCGCCCTTGGCGCACCTGGTCGCCGGCAAATTCAAAAATCGCCGCGCGGCGGTCCTCGCCGCGCAAGGCCGTGCGGATCGGCTTGCGCCCGGGAGGCAACTCGTCGATGACCGACACGTCCAACTCGCCGTACAGAGTCAGCGCCAAGGTGCGCGGGATAGGCGTGGCCGTCATCACCAGGAAATCGGGCTTGGTGCCCTTCTTGTAGAGTGCGCCGCGCTGCACGACCCCAAAGCGGTGCTGCTCGTCAATGACCGCCAGCCCCAAGCGGGCAAATTGCACCTCCTCCTGAATCAGCGCGTGAGTGCCCACCGCAATGTGGGCCGCGCCGCTTTCAATAGCCGTCAACAACTCCTGCCGGAGCGTCTTGCGCTGGGCACCTTTGAGGAAGACCACAGTCAAACCGAGAGGCTCGACAAGGGCTTGGATATTGAAAAAGTGCTGCTCGGCGAGGATCTCGGTCGGGGCCATCATCGCCGCTTGATAGCCGTTCTCCACAGCCGTCAGCATCGCGCTCAGGCCCACTAGGGTCTTGCCCGAGCCGACGTCGCCTTGGACGAGGCGATTCATAACTTGGGGACGCTGCATCTGCGCGGCGATCTCGGCGACGACCCGGCGCTGGGCGCGAGTCGGGTCAAACGGCAGGGAATCCCACAGGGCTGGCACCAGTTTCTCGCTGGGCGCAAAGGCAATGCCGTCGGCCTGCTCGCGGCTTTTTTTGCGCCGCCGCGCCAAGCGCAGTTGGAAGGCAAAAAGCTCGCCAAAAGCCAAGCGCTGGCGCGCGCGCTCCGCTTCGGCAAGGCTGGCGGGAAAATGCACTTGGCGCAGACTAGCGCCCAACTCTGCAAGGCCCAAGCGCTGGCGCAAGGAGGTGGGCAAATCGTCCTCGATCCGCTCGGCAAAGGTCTCCAACGCCTCGCTTATCAAACGGCGGAACCCCCGGCTGCGCAACCCGCGCTCCTTCATATCGGCACTGGTCGTATAGAGCGGGACGACGACGCCTGTGTGGAGTCGCTCCTCCCCGTGGATGAATTCGTACTCGGGATGAACGATCTGCCGCCGCCCCTGGAAGAGATCGACCTTGCCGCTTATGGCTAACTCGTCGCCGACGGCAAAGTTGCGCTGTAAGTAGCGCCCCCCTTGAAAAAAGGTGCAGGTGATATCGTCGGTCTCGTCGGCGACTACCATCACGAAGCGAGGCCGCGACCCGGGGATGAAGCGCGTCTGACGCACTTGGCCGATGAGAGTCACCTCTTGGCCGATGGGAGCCCGGGCCATGGGCAAAATCTGCGTGCGATCGAGGTAGCGGCGCGGCAGATAGTACAACAAATCTCCCAGCGTCAGGATCTCTACGTCTTTGAGCGCAGACGCGCGTTTGGCCCCTACGCCTTTGACTTTTTCAATGG
Source organism: Candidatus Latescibacterota bacterium (assembly GCA_965116455.1). Lineage (GTDB taxonomy): Bacteria > Latescibacterota > UBA2968 > UBA8231 > UBA8231. Next base: position 1,662,476 of record OZ220690.1, read on the forward strand.
GAATGGACAGAATTTCCATGGTTGGCCATGCGTTGACGTACCTGGGCCGCAGCCTATCTTTGGCCGCATATTGCCATGCCCAAGTCCACTGCTTTCGCCCACTATCTAATGGGGCACGCGCCGTTTAAACGCGCACCGTTCTTCTACGCCTATGTCGGGATGTGGCTCCACCTGCTCATTAGCACGGGCCTCTTAGCACTCTCTGCTGCGCACGACTGGCTGTCGATCTTCGCGGCACTGGTCGTCGGCTCGCTCTGCGCGGGGCTCGTACTCTACGGCCTACTGACGGAGACGCGCCGCCTGCTGATCAACATCGGCGCGTATGCTGCTAGCATCGCCCGCGTATTCTCGACCGACCCCGTCGTCCTCACCTGCTTCATCGCGGGCCTCATCGCCGCTCTCGTTTCCAGCTACAGCATCTTGGCGGCAGAGTACAGGCACTATCAGCGCGAACTCAACCGCCTGCCTGCGCCGCTCCCCAAGTCTGCGGCCCTCCTGCTAGGCACGGCCATCGTCCTCCTCTGCCTCTTGGGAATTAGGAATTGAGAATTACGAATTACGAATTACCCTACCCCACCCCAATTCGTAATTCCTAATTCGTAATTCGTAATTAAACTAGCGGATCTTGAGCGTTGCCAGGCCGCACAGCGCCAAGATGCCGGCCACGATCCAGAAGCGAATGACGATCTTGGTGTCGGCCAAACCGCGCTGTTGGTAGTGGTGGTGAATCGGCGAACGAGTAAAAAAGCGCCGCCCCAGCCACCGAATGCCGATCTTTTCCTGGATTACCACCGACAGGGTCTCGCCGACGAAGATTCCCCCGACGATTAGAAAGAGAAACTCTTGTTTGACCAAGACGGCGACCGTGCCCAACAAGCCGCCTAGCGCCATGGACCCGGTATCGCCCATGATGACGTTGGCCGGATAGGAATTGAACCACAAAAAGCCGAGGCAGGCCCCAAAGACGATGGAGCAAATCACGGCGACTTCCCCCACGCCCGGCATAAAGGGAAAGATCAGAAACGCCGAGATCTCGGCGTGGCTGGACACATAGGCAAACACCCCGAAAACGACCACGACAAAAGAAGTCGGCACAATGGCCAAGCCGTCGATCCCATCGGCGAGATTGACCGAGTTGGAGATGGCCGTCACCGTGAAGGCGATAAAAGGCACATAGCCCCACGAAAGGTCGAGCACCGGATTTTTGAAAAAGGGCAAATAGAGCTGGGTCGCCAAGCCAGCCGACTCCGCTGGGAGGGCTTGGGTGATGTAGGCGGTGCCAAACCCCACCCCAAAGGCTATTTGCAGCGCCAACTTGGCCATCTCAGACAGCCCGCGATCGCTAGAGCGATGGCGCACCTTGAGGAAGTCGTCGATCCAGCCGAGTGCGGCAAACCAGACAATCGCTCCCACGCAGAACAGGACGAAGAGGCTGTGCAGCTTGCACCACAGGCCGACGCTGATCAAGATCGCGGCGACGATTAGGCCACCGCCGTAGGTTTTGGCTTGATTGCTGACAGCCTCGGAGCTGAGATAGTCGCGAGGCATATCGCGATGCCCCCGGCTGTAAAAATAGAGAATGACCCGCCCGCCACAGAGGATGGTAAGGATCAACGAAGTGATCGCGCCGCAGATGGCGCGAAAGCTGATCGAATCGACCAAGCGCAAAAACGACAGGGCCTCAACGACATCTTGCAGGTAGATCCCGAGATAGTAGATCATCGCTGCGAGGCCGCCAGTGGCAAGCCGGCGCGCACGCGTTCAGCCAATTCGCGCAGGTTCGCGCCTAGGGTGAACTCCGGCTCAAAATAAGGCATTGAGATCAGGACTTGGTCGGGATCGCGTTCCAATTGCGCTGGTTCCAAAACGCCGCGCTGCAAAAACTCGATCAGCACCAGCACGACCTGCTCGCGGAACTGCCAGTTCGGGTGTCGGTAGAAGCGGCGTAGCCGCGCTAGCAGGTCGGGATTGTGGCTTATTTTTCCGAGGGCACTCAGGGCTTGGACGACCACTTCCGGCGCGCTTTCGTCAAGCGCTGCGCAGAGCGCGCTTTCGATCTCGTCATCGGCTGTAAACATCTCGCCGAGGGCCTGCGCCGACCACGCCCGCACCTCAAAATAGGGATCCGCCTCTAGCGCGTTAAGCAACGCGACCCGAGTCTGAGCGTCAGTCGCCCCTAAACCGCGCAGGCCGTATTCGACGACATTGCGGCGTATAATGCCTCCGTGGCGAAAATCGCCGCCGCAAAAACGGCGCATCCACCCGGTCGGAGTGCGGTCGGTGAGAATGTGCAGCAGCAACGGCAGTCGCTCTTGGTAGTTTAAGACCGCAACGAGTTTGATGCCCACATTGCGCCGTCCCAGCGGGATTTCGCACCAACCCTCGGAAGCGAGCAGGCGGTCGGCTTGATAGCGCAGATAGGCCAGTTCGCCGCGCTCCATCTCCTCCACACCTCCTACCTCTTTGACCCGTGCTTGCACCCAGCGCAGCAGGGCGTTAGGGGCGGTCGGCAAGCCGCTTTTGGTCGAGGGTAACTCCAAGCGCAGCGCCGGCGGACGCTGCCCAGCGATAAGGCCATCCAACTCAGCTGTGATCAGTTCAAGGCTGTTGGCTTTGGGCATAGTCTTGGCGGCCGCGCTCATGGCCTGCAACCGCTCCTCGTCGGCGCACAACGCGAGTACCTGCTGCGCCAACTTCTCGCCGTCTAGTCCGCTATAGATGGAGGCGCTGTCCCAAAACGCCTCCTGATAGAGTACCTGAGCAGCCCCTATCCGCTCCATCTCCCGCGCGTTCAGCGCTTGGTGGTCTTCAGCCGATGTCGGCAGCGGCACGATCAGCGTGGGCGTCCCACTGACCGCCATCTCGGTGAGGGTACCTGCGCCCGCCCGGCAAATGACCAGATCCGCTGCCGCAATCAGATCGACGATGTGATCCGCGTAATCGAGGCGTCGGTACCAGTCGCATTCGCCCTTCATCCCCATTGCGGCCAAAGCGGCCTCGGTATCCGCTACAGCATCGTAATCCGGCCCCTTGTAGCGGCCCGTGACGTGGATGACCTCCAGCCCAGCCGCTTGCCAGCGGGGCAAGGCTGCGAGCACGGCCTCGTTGATGGCCTTAGCCCCCCCCGACCCGCCAAAGGCGAGCACTACCTTGCGACCTTGGTCAATGCCCAACTTTTTCCGCGCAGTCAGCCGATCGAGGTTCAGAAAAGAGCGGCGCACCGGATAGCCGACCACAGCCACTCGCTCCGCGTCGAACCAGCGGCCCGCCTGCTCAAATGCCACGCCAATTCGCTGCGCCAGCCGCCCGGTAATTTGGTTCAAAAGCCCGGGATAGGCATTCGGCTCGTAGAGAAACACGCGGGCACGAGAAAGGCCAACCTTCGCCATAGCACCGTGCGCGAAGAGGATCGGCGCACTGACGAAACCACCCGTGCTGATGATAATTTGGGGCCGATAACGCAAGAGGATGAACGCCGCTTGGACGACCCCGACCGCGAGCACACTGGCAAATCGCAATAAGGGCACAAGGGAACGCGTGCGGGGGAAGGAACGGGCGCGCACAAAGCGGATGGGGTACCCTTGCTCGGGCACGACCCAAGCATCCAGCCTGTCTCGATGGCCCACATAGAGGAATTCGGCATCTGTCCGCGTCTGCCGAATTTCGTTGGCAATGGCCAAGGCCGGGTACACGTGGCCACCCGTGCCGCCGCCGGTAAGCAAGTACTTCATCAATTTTTATTAAGTAAGGTCGTTCAGACCAGTAGAATCGATCCCGACATTCCAGAAGGGCCTATGTCTCTAATATATAAGCTGTTAGTCTGGGTGTCTAACCCTACTGGTAGGACTCTGTGCGGTCGCCGCCGTTGACGCTTATGTGCTGTCCCGTCACATAGCTAGCCGCCGGTGACACCAGAAATACTACGGCCGCAGCCACCTCTTCAGGACCGCCCGCCCGGCGCATGGGAATACTGCTGAGAAATTGCGCCCGCACCTCTGGCGTCCGCCGCGCCAGCGCCCCGCTCCCCATCCCCGCGTCAATGATTCCCGGCGACACCACATTGACGCGGATGCCGTGCTCGGCTTCCTCTTTCGACAGCACCTTCGTCAAGGCCACGACCCCCGCCTTGGTCGTCGCATAAGCCGCCGCACCGCCCGGCAACGTGTTGACCACATTCGAGGCAATGTTGACGACCGCGCCGCCGCCTCGCGTCCGCATCAACGGCAGAGCGGCCTTGCACATGTAGAGGACGCTATTGAGGTTGACATCGAGCACTCGGTGCCAATCCGCCAACGCCATATCGGCCACGAACTGCCCGCCGATGGTGATACCGGCGTTATTCACCAAAATATCCAGCCCACCCAATTCCCCAACCACGCGCTCAACCAGCGACTGCGCGGCGTCCGCCTCGGTTATATCGGCCTCAAAGGCAGCCCCGCCTAGTTCAGCGGCGAGCGCGTAGGCAGCGTCCTTCTGCGTGTGGTAATGCAGAGCGACCGTCGCGCCTTCGGCGGCCAAGGCCCGGCATATCGCTTGGCCGATGCCGCCAGCCGCGCCGGTTACTAAGGCGATGCGACCGTGGAGAGGTGTGCTCATGGAGGTTTGATCTCCGACAAAAAGGATTCCCAAGAAATTAGCGGCGCATTCTGCTGACGTTCACGCGAGCGGGCGTTACACCTCAGCCCGTTCGGCGCGATGTTGGGCGACCAGTTCCGCCATGCTTTTGAAACGGAAATCCGGTTCCACCGCCTCCTGTGGCAGTGCCGTCGCGCCGCCGCCACGCCCGGCCCGCCGGTCAATCCACGCCGTCGTCAGTCCGATTGCCTTGGCCGGCACATGGTCGTGGAAGAGGCTCTGCGCGACATGCAGGATGCTTCCGAGATCGCCGCCGAAATCCGCGGCTACCCGGGCAAGCAGGAATTCAAAGTTAGCCAGCGATGGTTTGTACGAGCCGATCTCCTCGGCGGTGAAAATCGCGTCCCAAGGATCGCCGAGGCGGGCGGAGCTGCCCCGGTAGCTGGCGCGGTCGCAATTGGTAAGAGTAATCAGCCGGTAGTGGCACTTCAGATAGGTGAGCGATTCCGCTGCATCGGCAAAGGCCGGCCAATCCCCTACCGACTGGCCGAAACGTATGCTCTCAGACTCGTCGGGTTCGCTGCCCCAGTTCCAGGCTAGCGTGCGATGGGTAGCCGCCAAGAGGTCGGCGTAGAGCAGGTCGGGATTAGCCTCTTGGCAGGCGGACTCCACCTGCGAGAAGGCAGCGAGGGCCGCCTCGCGAGTCGGTGGGTCGGCCAGACGCGCACAGAGCGGTTGCAGCGCATCCCAGATCCCCGTCTCCCAGTCGATTAGGGTGCCGTAGGTGTCGAAGGTCAGTATGGGAAAGTCACAGAGACGCATGGGTGTTCTCGAATGGGTGGATAGACGACGAATAGAATGACGACCACCACGGTTCAGCTCAGGCGTATTTCTGCGGCATCTTCACCTCGGATACCTCGTCCAACAAAGCCCGCTCTTCCGGTGCCAGAGACCAGTCCAAGCCGGCGCAGATTTCATCCACATGCGCCGGCTCGTCGGCCCCCAAAATAGGGGCACTGATCTCGTCGTGATCTAAAATCCAAGCAATAGCTACCTGTGCCGGGGTCTTGCCGTGCTGCGCCCCAATATCGATCAGCGTCTGGACGATGGTATCGACCCGCTCGGTCATGGCCTCGGCGAAATTGTATTTGCCCGGACTCATGCCGCGCAGCTCGTCCGTACTCCACGGCGTCCCCGGCGGCGGCGCTTGTCCGCGGCGGAAGCGGCCAGAGAGCAGGCCGATGGCCAGCGGACTGTAGGTCATAATGCCCAAGCCGAACTGACGGCAGATGGGCATCAGCTCCGGCTCCATCTCCCAGCGATTGAGCAGATTGTACTGATTCTGGATACAGGCAAAGGAGGCCAAGCGCTCGCGCTGCGAAATCCACAGCGCCTCGACGATCTTCCACGGCGGAAAGTTAGAGCACCCCACGTAGCGCGCCTTGCCCTGCCGCACAATGTCGTCGAGCGCACCCAAGGTCTCCTCCAGCGGCGTGACCGGGTCAAAGGTGTGCATCAAGTACAGATCGACGTAATCGGTCTGTAGCCGCTGCAACGACGCCTCAATGCCCCGCAGCAGATTGACCCGCGACAACCCCACGTGATTGGGACTATTGCCCAAGGTGCCAAAAATCTTAGTCGTCAGCACCACTTCCTCGCGCCGTCCCTTGATGGCCTTACCCACCACTTGTTCGGAGCGTCCCCCACCATACAGCGCCGTGTCGATAAAATTGCAGCCCAAGTCCAAGGCCCGCTGCACCACCTCAATGCAAACCTTCTCGTCCTCTTGGCCGCGAAACGCCGCGCCCAAGCACACCTTAGACACCTTGACGCCGGCCTTGCCCAAATTGCGATATTCCATAGCCATCTCCTTGTGTTAGTCTGATTGCCCGACCTCATCGAGCGCCGCCAACAAATATTCGTTGTCTTGGGGGCGCAGCGACGTCAGCCGCACAAAGCCGGGCGCATCTTGCCGCCAGCGCGCGCGGATCCGCCGCTTTTCCAGACCCGTCCGCAACCGCTCCGGCCCGATCCCCTCGCAGCGCACCCAAAAGAAATTCGCCGCGCTCGGATGGGCCCGCAACCACGGCCGCTCGTTCAGCCCCTCGTAGAGCGCCTGACAATCGCTGCGGATCTGGACGACGACCTCCTGCAAATAGCTCTGGTCGGCCAGCGCGGCCTGTGCCGCCACCAGCGAAAGCGCATTGACCGCCCAAGGAACCTGCATCTGGCTCAGGGCGGCGATAACGGGCTTAGGTCCAATGGCGTAGCCAACTCGCAAACCAGCCATGCCGTATGCTTTGGAAAAGGTCCGCAGCACCACCAAGTTTTCCCGCTCTTGCACCCAAGGCACGTAACTGTGGCCGGCATAGTCTGCATATGCTTCATCGACGATGCACAGGCAGTCGGGCAACTCGTCGAGCAAATGCGCCATCTCCACATCGCCGCAAAGGAGATTGCCAGTGGGATTGTTGGGGCTACTCAGCAGCAACACCCGCGCACCCGACTGGCGACCTGCTTCGATAAAGCGCTCGGGCACCAGCGCAAAATTTTCCTCGTGCAGCGGCACCAGGAACACTTCAGCCGCGCACCGCTGTCCCAACGCCACAAAGCGCTCGTACGACGGGGACGGGATGAGCAAGGGCTGCTGCTCTAGTAGCAACCGCGCTAAAAAAAGCCAGACCACGGCCTCCCCAGACCCGTTGTACACGATGAAGTGATCGGGCGAAAGCCCCCAATATGCCGCCAAATCCCCGCGCAGCGACTCGGCGCGCTCCTCGTCGTCGTAGCGACTAAAGTCGCCGATGCGGGCAAAGGCGGCCATCGCCTCCCGGACCTTGGGCGACGGACCATACGGATTGGTCGCGGCGTCAAAACGCAGCCATTCTGCGACATCAAGTGGGTGGAACATTTCGTCTTTCATAACAGATCGTCCTTCGTAGCGACCTCCCTACGCTAGCCATAAAGGGCACCAGCGGCAACCACATCCTTTTTGCCTTATACTGTTATGCGGTACGCGATTCCAACCAACGGTGTTTCCCTAATACCATGCCGACCAACGCCAAAAAACCGATCATCGCTTGGGCCTTGTACGACTGGGCCAACTCGGCCTTTGCCACCACAGTCATCGCCGCCTTCTTCCCAGTATTTTTTAAGTCCTACTGGAGCGCCGGCAGCGATGTCACCGAGAGCACCTTCCAACTGGGACTGGCCAACTCGCTCAGCAGCCTGATCGTCGTGCTGCTAGCCCCCCTCTTAGGGGCTATTGCCGACCAAGGCGGCACCCGGCGCAAGTTCCTGTTCGCCTTTGCCTTCTTAGGCGTCCTCGCCACGGGGTGCCTCTACATGGTCGCCCAAGGTGCGTGGGAACTGGCGGTTGTGGTCTATGTCTTGGCCGCCATCGGCTTCTCCGGTGGCAACACCTTTTACGATGCGCTTATCGTGGAAGTAGTCGGGCGCGACAAGTCCGACTCGGTCTCGGCGCTCGGATATAGCCTCGGCTATCTGGGCGGCGGCTTGCTGTTTGCGCTCAATGTGGTCATGGTCCTCCACCCCACGACCTTTGGATTGGTCGATGCCAGCGAGGCAGTGCGCGTGTGCTTTTTGCTAGTCGCCATCTGGTGGGCAAGCTTTTCACTGCCGCTCTTTTTGTGGGTCGAGGAATCGCCCCCAGTCCACGCCCGCGGTGGCTGGAGCGCGGTCTCGGCCGGCTATCGACAGCTCATCTCGACCGGCCGCGACATCCGGCAGCTACGCACCACCTTTGTCTTCCTCATCGGCTATTGGCTGTACATCGACGGCGTCGATACCATCGTCCGCATGGCCATCGACTATGGCTTGTCCCTTGGATTTGACACCAACGACCTGCTCATCGCCTTGGGCATTACTCAGTTCGTGGGCTTTCCCGCGGCCATTGCCTTTGGCTGGCTCGGCGAGCGGATTGGCACGCGCAAGGGAATCTTCATCGGCCTAGCCGTCTATATCGCGGCAACGGTCTGGGGCTACTTTTTAGATGCTGTCTGGGAATTTTACGCCTTGGCCGTCGCCGTCGGCCTAGTCCAAGGCGGGGTACAAGCTCTGAGCCGCTCGCTCTACTCAAGGCTCATTCCCCGCGACCGCGCAGCGGAGTTTTTCGGCTTTTACAACATGCTGGGCAAATTCGCCGCGGTTATCGGCCCGGTGCTCGTGGGTTGGATTGGGGTGCTGACCGGCAGCCCGCGCGTGGGGATTTTGTCGATCGTCGTCCTCTTCGTCGCCGGCGGGGTCTGCCTCTACTTCGTCGATGAGGAGCGAGGCACAGCCGCGGCACGCGCCATTGAGGGCACTTAGCAAAACGCCTGCGCCGTCAGCGCATACACCTTCGCCACCCGCACCAACTCGGCCACTGGCACCTGCTCGTCGGTCGTATGCGCTCCCGTGGCGCAGGGACCGTGCGTTAGGGCTTCAATACCGGCAGCCATAAAGACATTGCCGTCGTCGATGAATGGCTTACCGCCCAAGGACAGTGGTGCCCCCGTTACCTGTTCGTGCGCGGCCTGGAACGCGCCCACCAGCGGACTGTTTTGATCTACTGCAAAGGCGTCGCCGGGCATGTTCCAGTCGGCGAGCCGGATGCGGGTGCCGCTTGCCGCAGCTACATCGGCGAGCAGATCTTCCATTTCGCGGCGTGCCGCAGGCCCCGAGCCGGCCGTCACCCAGCGGCGAGTCCCTTCGACGCGGCACTGGACCGGCATCTGGTTGTAGATCTGGCCACCTTCGACCCGACCGATAAACAGCGTATCGCTGCCGACGTAGGGTGCGGTCCGCTCGCGCAGATGTTCGTTTAGCGCGTTCAGCCGCAACACCACCTCGGCCCCCGCGGCGATCACGTCCGGCAGCCCAGCGGGCCGCAGTACCTCGTGTACTGGCTCGCCGTCGCGCTCGATCTCCACGCTAAACACGGCCATCCCGCGCCCGGCAACTGGCAGCGCGTCGCCCAGATACTCCGGTAGCAGCACCCCGTCTCCGACAAAACCTTCGCGAATCAAGGCCAAAAGCTGGCGGCGGTCGCCCCATGGCGCTTCGTGGTGGTCGTGGGCCGTAAGCAAGACCGCTCCCTTAGTCAGTGCGCCCACATCCCTCAACGCCCTGAGTGCCTCGACGAAGGCAGCGATTCCCCCCTTCATGTCGGACGACCCCGACCCATAGAGCAGACCATCCTCTACCTTGGGCGGCACAAAGGGCAGATGCACCGTGTCCAAGTGCCCATCGAATTGCAACACCCGCCCAGGCTGCCCGCTGTCGAAGCGAGCGACCACGGCAGGTGCTTGCGGCCAATCGGCTTGGGGCCGCTCTATTGCAAATCCTTCCTCAGCCAATATGGACGCCAACGCATCAGCCACCGCGCCAGCATCCAGCGTTGGACTGGGCACCGCAATCAACTTCTTAGCCGTATCAAGTAGGCGCTGCTCATCGACAGCCTGTAATATGTTGTCTTCCATCCTTGGCACTCCTTTACCCACCTTGAGTTTTAGTTGTATCGACATCGGCTGCGCCGCGCGGACAGAGCCACCCGCGCTCCCAGGACGGACCACTACAATTTTCCTCAAGCGCTTCCAGCCGCTGCTCCTCGGCGCGCTTCCACGGATCCTTAGGCAGATCGGTCGGTCCTTGAGGATCGCTCAGCCCGCAACCGACCAACGCCATGCAGAGCATCCACTTTCTCGCCATCCTAACCTCCGTTGCCCGCCTCTGACAATCTCCGTACTTTGAGCCAAACTCGCAAAGGAGCTGACCTATGTCCCATCCCCCTGACTACGGCATCATCTACAACTGGGACGGTGCGCCGCACGGCTACTCGCCCGTTTCCCAGTCCATGGACGCCTTTCTCGACAAGACGTACGCCCCCCTCGAAGACACCCAAGTCGGTGCTCTGTTTTGGTGCGTGGGCGAACACGCCACCCGCTGGCCAAGCGACACACTCGAACTCCTCGGCGACGCGCATCAGCGCCGCTACGAGAACGCCGCTAGCTACACGCACACCGAAAACATCCGCCGCATGTTGGATCGGGGTGAAGATCCCCAACAGGCCGTCATCAACCGCGGCCACGAGTTAAACCTCCACGTCTATGCCTCGCTGCGCATGAACGACAATCACTTCAACGGTGCCCAACTAAGCGACCTCCAGACCATGCACCACGTCGAATTAACCGAACTGCGCAAAGACCACCCCGAATGGCTCCTCGGCGAGGATACCGAGGAGTGGTTTGCCCTGTCGTGGAATATGGCCATCCCCCAAGTGCGCGAAAATCGCTTCCAACACTTGCGCGAACTCTGCCAAAACTACCCTTGGGACGGCGTCGAACTCGACTGGCAACGCCACCCCTTCCACTTCCCCGCCGACTATGCCTATCGCCTGCGCTACATTTTCACCGATTTCATGCGGGCGGCGCGGCAACTGACCGACGAACTAGCCCAAGAGCGCGGCCGCCCCTTCTACCTAGCGGCTCGCGTCGCCGGCTCCATCGAGGGCTGTCACCGCATTGGCTACGACGTAGAAACTTGACAAAAGAAAACCTCGTCGATATCCTAATCCCAGCCGGTGCCGCCGCTACCGATCCAGCCATTGAAGTCAGCGCCTTCCGCGCCCTCTGCGCCGACCGCGACATCGCCCTCTATCCAGGCTTCGACGGCGGTGTCCCCGGCCCGGCAGCCGGTCCCGAAGGCGAAGCGGCCCGCCACAACATGCGCACCAAGGCCACGGCCATGCAGTATCACGGCCAAGGCGCGACCGGCATATACGCCTTCAACTGGCACGCCGACCGCGACTCAAAGCGCGAGTTGCTAACCCAAGTCGGCGCGGTCCAGACCCTGCGCCGCCAAGACAAACTCTACAACGCAACCCACCGCTTTCGCCAGCACACCGGGGAGTGGCGCGGCGCGTACCAGCACGACCGGCTGCGCGGCACCCTACCCGTCCCCCTCTACCCAACCATGCGGGAGTCTGGCCCCCACTTCGATCTCGACCTCGCCGACGACTTGAGCGCAGACCCACCGGCGACCATTACTCTGCGTCTGCGTCTGCAAGATTGGGTCGCTGGCGACGAGGTTCGCTGCTGCTGGGATGGCGAGGTCTTAGCCGACCCGGACATCAGCTATTGCCACGGCGGAAACCCCCAACCTATCTCCGATGTCAGCGCCGCCGCTTGGCACAGCTTCGCGCTCACAGCCGACCAAGCCGCCCGCGGCCGCCATCGCTTAGAAGTCGTTCTCTTACAACGCCATCCCCAACTTGCTTGCGACTTGATACTAACTGATGTCGAGATAGTCATCCTCTATGAGGATTGACGACACGAGCGGAAATCGATTGTACCTTGTGAAAATTCCGCCCAGCCGTTGTATTATAAAGAAGTTGGGAGCTTTCCCGAAGAATGCTTCCAACCAATTGCAGAGGAACTACCATGCCAGCATCTCAAGCAAAAGTAGCTATCCCCGGCAAGCGTCAGGTTCGTATAACCTTGCCAAATCCCCGCTCGGAAAAGGTGCGAAGACGGGTAGCAAACTCGGTCGCCCGCTTAAACCAATCTCAGGAAGCCGACGCGCTCCAATGGGTCGAGGCCGTGTCTGAATTTGACGAGTGTGAGACGCGGTGACGTCGTAACAGTGGCAGTCGCGGGCGATTTTGGGAAACCGCGCCCAGCCGTGATCGTCCAACCCTCTCCTAACGTCTAACGCCCGTAGCGCAGGCCAAAGAAAAAACCCGGCCACGTGAAAATCCCATCCTCCCACTCCTTTTCGTAGCGACTGCCCGACTCAATCAGCCGCTGATGGCCATCGGTCCACAACTGGTTCAGGGAGACGCCACTAAACAGCGCCAGATGGCTGTGCAAAGTGACCCCCGTCTCAAGTTTGATCCGCGCCAGATAGTTGTCCCTAGCCAAACGGTCTAGACCAAAGTCCACTGCGGGTGGCCAAAATCCAATACCCGCACTGTAATCGTCATCGAGATCGCGGCTGATCCGGTAGCTGTGTACATCGAGACCGAGGAAGAACCTCTGCCAGCGCTTCTGCACCCCACCGCCCACGCCTAGGGCCCAGCGCCGCTGGCCGGCCTCGTCGGTAAAGCCCGTGGTAAAAGCAGTGTAAAACGAGCGGCTGCCCGAGGCGAGGGTGAACATGGTAAAGCCGATTTCATCGCGCCAAGTACTGAGGTTGAAAAGCCCACTCCGCGAGTAATTTATCAACCCGATGGGCAAGCCGCCTTCGATATGGCCGGAAAGATTGACCAAGCCCACCTGCCACCCCTTGACCTCGCTCGCCACGTTCAACACTCCAACCTGACCGCCCTTGACCTCGCCGACGAAATTAGTAACCCCAGCCAATTGCCAACCGCGAATTTTGCCGACGATGTTGGTCGTCTGCGCCACCTGCCAACCGCGCACTTGCGAGGCAATGTTGATCAAGCCCACCTGTCCGCCCTGCAACGGCCCCATCGCCCAGTTGACGCCTACGACGGATGCCTGCCAGCCATCGACTTCTCTGAGCGCCAAATTGCCCAACCCGCCGATCTGACTCCCCGTCCGCCCACGTGCTTGGTTGACCAGCCAAGCGAACTGGACCCCGCGAAACGCCTCGTCCTGCGTATTGGTCAACAACCCCAGCGACAAGGTGTAGCCCTCGCGGGTGGCGACCTCGATCTGACGCCCCAAGGTAATCCTCCGCCCCGAGCCGCCGCGCAGCTTAGTGTCCTCCGGGGTCAAGGTGCGAAAGTCGCCGCTACTCACCTCGGCGAACTCGCCCTCGGTCAAAACCAATTCGGCCAAGCGCCAGTCCTCATCCCACGTTTCCCAAAACAGGGTATAATCCCCCGGCACCAATCCCAACTCGACCTCTCGCCCAGGGGATTTGTTCAGTTCGGCGACTAGGCGCTGCTGGCCATTGCGGATAGAGACCCGACCGGCGAGGGCTTCGTCCAGCGACAGGCCCGCGGCGTTGCGGCGCACCTCGGTCATCACCACGCCGCCGGTGCCGCGCATCTGGCCCTCATAGGCTGGGTGCTGCGTGCCTCCCACAGTTCCAAGAGTCCGCGCCCGTGTCTCGTCGAATGCGAACTGGTACGCCTCGTGCAGAGTCACCCGGCCATCGCCGGTAACGTCGGCTGCGCCGCGCATCCCAGAAATTAGATAGTGGGTGAAAAAAGACGCCTCGATCAGATCCGACTCCTGCGCTGCCTCGTCGGCTGAACTCGACGTGAGAAAGGCATAACCCCGCATGTCAAAGGACTCATCGACCAAAAAGGGCGGCTTGGGCTTGCCGCCCTTGATGCGGGTTATGCTCCCGGAGTTGCAGGCGTCGAGGACGGCGATGCGGACCGCCGCGTTGGCCGTCTTCAGCGAGTCGAGCAATTGCTGATAGCCGAGGTGGTCGCCAGCCAACAACAAGCCCTCTTCGTCAGCGTGGCCCGAGTAGTACAGCAGCACCTCTAAGCGGTCCCCCCGTCGGCTAGCCACCTGCACCCGCCGGCCCAGATCGGCCAGTCCCTGTTCAAAGGCTGCCAAATCGGGATCGCGCAACAACAATACATCGGCCGGGTCCAAGCCCCCCATCTCCTGTAGCACCTCGACGAATTGTTCCGCGTCCGAGACTGCGTAGCGCAGCAATTCGCGATCCACCCCGCCGTTGTTGGCCCCTGCTGCCAGTATCAACCGGCGCACTTCCGCCTCCACCGACTGGGACAGACCCGCCACAGCAACAACGATCAGCAGGACGCGCACCAAAGACATGGGCACAACTCCTCAGAGACAATAGGGCGACCACAAGGGGCACCCCTACAACGCCAACGCAACGACGCCCACTCATCGTCGTTGGTTGCCAACCACCATTGTAGGGGCAACCCTCGTGGTTGCCCGAGGCGGGGCTAGGGCTCCCTAGGTTTCTTCACAGTAAATCGGAATAGGCGGACGTCATCACCCAACGCCACATCGCCAGCGACCAGCTTGGCCTTGACTGCTGCCAAGCCAAAGCGGCGGTCAGCCGCCACCAAGTAAAACCGCTCCCACCGCGGCGCGTCGTCCAATTCGTAGGCAACGTCGAGGGTATCTTGCGCCGCCAGCGGCACAGCCTCTGCTCCAGTCGCGGGCAGGTGCTGGGTTACAGTACCGCGCCCATCGACGGACAGGATCGCCCCGTACTGCAAGCCACCCGAGCGGTAGGCGAGCTGCACCAAGTCCCCGCTTTTGGCCAAGGCTTCGTCTTGCAGACGCTCCGCACCGCTGGCCAGTTTGCGGAAAACCAGCAAACGCGGCTCCTGCTCGCTGCCCTTGATGCGCGTCGTAGGTGCTTCCGAGGTCTCTTGGTCAAGGAGAGTGGGCACCGCCACCACCGCCAGGATTAGGGCCACGGCCGGCACGGCCCAAAGGCGATACCCACTCCACGTTCGTTGGACGCGCCGGCCCTGCGCCCGCTTGAGTTTTAGCTCGATCTGGCCGCGCATCCATTCGGGTGGGTAGCGCTGATGCAATTCCTCGTTGGAGCGCTCTAGGGCCGCTAGCCGCTGTGCGAGCTCTGGATCGTCCGCCACTCGACGGTCCAAGGCCGCCAATTCGTCGTCGGTCCCCTCGCGCAGCAGGTAGCGCTCTAGCTGGTAGTCGCTTATGGGGTGCTTGTCTTGCTGGTTCATGATTTCTCCATCTCTTGCAGCGATGCTCGCAGGCCGAGCAGCCGCTTGCGCACGCCGGACACGGACATGCCCACTTCCCTAGCGACCTCCTCTAAGGTCATGCCGTCCACGTAATACAAGACGGCCATCGTGCGCGTTGACTCAAGCTGCTGGCCAAAGAGCTTGGCGAGCGCGGCGCGCGCATCTATCTGGCCCTCGGCGTCCTGCCAGCAGGCTATCTGCTCCAACAGCGTCGAGTCGGCCGTGGTCTTCCGCCGCCGGGTATCGCGGATGCGATTGAGGCAGAGGTTGGTGGCCATGCGATAGAGCAGGCTGGAGGGCGCGTCATCCCGCAGGCGGTCGCGCCGCGTCAATAGCCGCACAAACACGTCCTGAGTGGCGTCGAGCGCCTGGTCTTCGTCGCGCAAAAGCTGCCGACAACGACGCATGACCATCGGCCCGTAGCGACGGTACAGTGTATCTACGTCCATGTATTCCCTGGCGATGTTACTACTTAAACACCTATGGTGGCGCGGAGTGTTACTTCTGCTGCGATAAAAAATTATGTCCCCACGTACTCAATTTACAAGATGCTGCTTACAGACGGCATCAAACAACAAGAGCCGACGGTCCATGGCCGCCGGCTCTTGCAATCCTGCTCAAAGAATCTCTCCAAGCGCTGTCGCTATTTTTCTTCCATGGCCGAGAGCAGTTCGGCAGCCCGCTGCCGCTTGTCGGGATCTTTATCGCGGGCGATGATGCGCTGGAGCGCCGAGACCGCTAGCGGATCGCCTTGCTCGCCCAACTCCAAGGCTTGGCGGTCTCGTTCTTCGTGATAGCTATCGTCGTATTCAACCAAGTCCAGTTCGTGCTCGCGCCAGTAGTATTGCAAGCGGTCGTCGGGCCAGTCGGCGTAGATGGCCTCCCAGGTATTGGGCTGGCTGTGCGGCAGCAGGCTACCTGGGGAGATGGGGTCGGCCACGCGCTGGTAGCGGGCGTCGATGGATAGGCGCAGTTGCTCGCCGGTGTTGGGGACGCCGCGATGGGGCGTCATGCTGTGGAAGAACAGCACGTCCCCCTGTGCAAAGGGGCCGCCGGTCCATTCAAAGGAGTCGGTAATCGCCAATCCCCCGGCCCCCAAAGCCGGCTGGAAATTATAAACGCCCCCCCGATGCGCACCAGCAGCCACCTCCAGCCCACCCATAATCGGCGGCAGATCGTGGAGCGGGAACCAAGCTGTATAGGTCTCAGCCGTGCCCTGAATGGGGATGAAGTCCTGATGTGGCGGCGTGGTAAAGGATTCGCGCTTGGGAAAGATGGTGCGGCCGATGAGGCGGGGGTGCGGCAACACCGGGCCGTCGAACAGCTTTTCGAGCAGGCCAACGAGCGCGGGGTGATGCTGCAAGGCGTGGAATTCGGGCAGCGCGTACATCCGGCTATAGACGTCCATATACTCGGGCGTCGGCTCGACGCAGAAACCGTCTTGGTCGGCGATGGCATCTTCCAGCGGCGCGTCGGCCTGAACCCAGCCAGCGTCGCGAGCAATGACCAAAAAGCGCAGCCTGAGCGCTTCGAGTTCATCGGCGGGCAGCAGGCCGCTGACAAAGAGATGGCCGTCGCGCCGCATGCGATCGCGGAGCGCAGACGGGTCGTCGATGATGGGGGTTGAGTCGATAAAGATCGGCATAACACAGGCTCCCAAAATAGAGAAGAATGCTAACGTCGATAGGTGTCTCTTAATACTTAACTGATGTTACGCACCCGGGTAGGGGGCGGTTTCAAACCGCCCCCTACGGCCATCGGCCTCGTCGAATCAAGGGCGTCCTGCCCGCGATCCCAAAGAGAATCGGACCGAAAACCAACCACCGGCCACGTACTGCGTAACATCAGTACTTAACGTGAATCCGGGTTTAGTCAGGAGACCTAGGCGGTAAAGAACGCCACGGCCGTCCAGCACAAAGCCGCCGCGCCCGCCGCAAGCGTCGCCTGCGGGATTTGCGTCTTGACGTGATCCATCAGGTCGCAGCCCGTACACATGGAGCTGAGTACGGTAGTATCCGAAATCGGCGAGCACTGATCGCCGTACACGCTGCCGTCCATGACCGCAGCAAAACACAACGTCATAAAAAGCTCTGGATGCGCCAGACCGTTAGCACCAGCCACCGCCCAAGCCAGCGGCATGGCCAGCGGGAAAGCCACCGCATAGGTGCCCCAGCTAGTACCAGTAGAAAAGGCAATAACCATCGTCAGAAGCTGCAGTAAGACCGGCAGGAGGAAATACGGAATGGCCTCGCCGAGCTGTTCGACCAAGAAGATGCTGCCGCCCGTCTCCTTACTAATACCGCCGATAGTGATCGCCAGCAGCAAAATAACCGAGCCGAGCACCACGCCCTTAATGCCATCGTGAAAGCCAGCGATGAGGTCTCTGAGCGCCATGCCCTTGGCCAAGGCCATACCCGCAGCCAACAAGAGCGCAATGCCAAAGGCCCACTGCACATTGGGCGATCCACTGACGATAAAGGTGCCTACGGCAATGGCGATGAGCGTGCCTAGTGGCAAGAAAAATTCGAGGACGTGCGGAGTGTAGCCTTCGGGTACGTTGCTCCCTTGCAGCTCCTTGGCACTCAGGGGATCGGCACCGGGAGCGTCGAGCTGGCCGGTTGCGCGCGAGCGCTCCATTGCCGCCCTGAGTTGCGAACCCAAAAAGAGCGGTTTTTCAATGCTGAGCAGGAAAGTGCCCAAGACGGCAAAAATGGCGTAAAAACAAAAGGGCACGCTTTGAAAAAAGAAGGCAATGCGATCGGCTTCCGTGGCCAAGAAACTGACGCCAGAGACGAAGATGAACGCCTGCACATAGCCGGGCCAAGCGTTGAACGCAAGCTGAGAGGCAATTGGCGAGGCCGTTGAATCCACCACGTACGCCAGCTCCTCGTGGCTGATTTTCTCGTTGTCGGCAATCGGTTTGACCGTGGTGCCGACCAGCACCGTGCTGACGGTGCCGCCTTGGAAAAAGATGACCCCGAGCAGCCAGGCGACCAACTTGGCGCTTCTGGGGCCGCGCACAAAGCGCACGGTCATAAACTCGGCAAAAGCCTGAGCCGCCCCCGTGCGCGACCATATCCCCATCAGCCCTCCCAGCAACCACAAGTAGAGCAGCAGGATTCCGGCCGCGCTTTCGGTCGCCAATGAGGGAATTAGTACCTCGCCGGTGAAGTCGTAGCGACCCATCAGCAGAGCACCAGCGATGATGCCGCCCAACAGGGAGGTGACCGGTTCTTTGGTCAGCCAACACAACAGCACGGCCACCACCGCTGGCAGCAGCGACCAATAGCTCCAGTGGCGTTTGGCTACCAATTTGTAGTAGCGGCCGGTCTCCGCCACGGAGACAAATTCTTCCATGACCGACGGTGTTGTCCTCGACCCCTCAATCTTAGCCGGGTCGAGTTGGGCTTGCGCCATGGGCACGGCCTCGAAATAAGCGGGTTTTTCGCGATAGACGTAGTACAGCTTGCCCTCGTCGTCCGTTTTCACGTCCAACTCGATCCGCTCAATCGTCCACGTCGGCGCTACATTGGCACCTATGATCCAAGACGAGAGCAGGGCGATGGCAAAAATGGCGAAGTTGCGAATACCTCTGGGCATGGGATTCCTTTCGGTTTGATGGGTTAAGGTCGTTTATCCGCTCATATTCCCGACGGTTCGCTCGGCCCCAGATCTATGTCTTGGCCGCGGTGATAATTGCGCCCCATCAGGTATTTGATGTCTAACTCCACGTCGCGCACAAAAACCTCCGGCAGCGCTTGGGCGTCTCGCCGCACCAATTCGACTGCGAGCGTGTTGTTCCCCTTTTTCGGCCAGTGTTTGGCGTCTAGCTTAAACGCGTACCAATACCCCGATCCCGTGCGATAGCGCGGAGCTGACATCCGGTACATCTCGTTGATCTTGCGCAACAGACTGGCTGGCAACTCCCGGCCATTGAGATAGAACTTCAGTCGGTCGCGCTCAGTGTGACTCATCACCCGCACCCGCAGTAACACCTCGTGTACCCGGCCAACCTTGGCCCAGCGCCGCAGATCGTCGCTGACCGACAGGGTGATGGAAGCCTTGCGGCCCTTTTGCAAATAGGCCGGCAGCTGCATGGTCGTCCCCGGCTCAGTGGTGGGTTCGGGGTAGCGCCCGGTCACGGTTGGTATGTAGTAAATTTTGTCGCGCGCGGCCATGACTTCTGGATAGGGCAATTCCCGCAACTTCTCGTAAAAAGAAGCCTGATACGGCCAATTCCCAAACCAGTGTGCCAAGTACAGGCCATCGACGCCCTGCGCCCAGTAGTTGCAGGCGGCCCCGCGCACCATCTCAATGGTCGCCTCTCCCAAGCGATCCGAGTCCACGTGGCTTTGCAAGGCCGCGTGGACCCGACAGCCCGTGCCTTCGGCCGCCGCAACCAAGGGCCGGAAATCAACGGTCGAGTCCAGCAGTTCCGGGCCGGAAAACGCCTGGCCGATCAGCACATCGACCAGCCCTTCGTGCAGCCACGCTTCGACGTCCATGCCGACGGTATAGCACCCCTCGATACTATAGGGAATGCGGATGGCCAACTCGCGTTGCTTGCCGCTTCGCTTGACCGCGCGATATACTTTGCGCACCCACTCGGTCATAATTTCGCGCCCAGCGTCAACCTCGTCTGGATGAAAGTAGTAGGGCTGGTAGTTCATCTGCAGTTCAAAGCCATCGACCGGATATTTCTTTAGCGTCTCGGCAATCAAGGCAAAGCGCTCGTCGCGGACTTCTTTGTGCTTGAAGTCGAGACAGGTGTAACCGGGATAGTCGTCGGGCACACCGTCTTGCGCGCCGATTTCGAGATGGGCGTTGTCAAAGCGGAAGTCCGAGCAGCGCACGTCCTCTTCCCGCGCCCCCCGGCCCTGCTGCACCAACAGCGTCGGATAGACCTGCTTGCCGTACTGGTGGGCGCGATCGCAAATCAGACGCAGGGGATCGTGCCCTTTGCGGATTAGGTCGCGGGCATTTTGATGGGCGCGGCGAAAGATCAAATGCGGCCACCGCTTCACATTGTGCCCCCACAACTCCCCGACCTCAGTGTCGTGCAGGACCGTGCGGCCATCGCCGAGGCAAAACATGATAGCTTCGACCGGCGTGCCCAACAGTTCGTCCACCCCCTGCTCGTACTCTTCCTTCTGCATCGGTGGCTCGTACATGTAGATCAGCGGGTGCCGACCGTCGTGGTAAAACATGATTTTGGGCTTTGGCATAGTCTCGCTCCTCTATGTCCAGTTGCGCGAATCGGGCACGGCCACCCAAGACGACCCTTGGGCAATCGACTGTTGGCTGACGAGGCCGGGCAAGGTCATGTCCATCGCCAAGTCAATGCCAATGGCCGGCTCCTTTTCCCCGCGAATGGCCGCAACAAAGTCCTGTACCTCCCAATAATCGCCGCCGCCGTGTCCAGCGGCGAGGGCTTCTGCGGGCGGGTGCCGCCAATGATCAGGCAAAAACTCCTCTAGGGCCTCCAAAGGCTCCCAGCGCGGCTGCGCGCTGCGGTCGCGCAGCCAGATTTTGGCCGCAGCCTCAAAACCGTCGGCCGACTCGTACGCGCCATCAGTCCCCTGTAACGCATAGTGCACCATGTGGTGCGGCCGATCCGAGAGCATATCGACCCGAATGTGCGCCAGCCCGCCACCTGAAAGCCGGCACATCATGGTCACCGAGTCCTCCATTTCGTACAAATCGCCGCGCGGATCGCGGTAGTGATTCCCAGTGCCCACGGCGCAGACGGCCACCACTCGCTGCCCGGCAAACCACGTCAGCACCGGCCCCAAGCTGTGCGTGCCATAGGTGCAGCCATTGACGCCCGTCTGCCAACGCCGCCGCCAAGGCGTGATTTCATTGAGCTCTTTCAGTTCGTGGATATAAGCTCCTTCGGCATAGTACAACTCGCCGAAAAAGCCGCGCTCGACCAACGCTTTTATCAGTGTGTTGTGCTTGGTGTACGCGTAATTCTCGGCCATCATATAGACAGCTCGGCTGCGCCGCGCCGCCCGCGTCAAATCGCGGCACTCCTCAACCGACACCCCGGCCGTCACCTCGCTGAGCATGTGAATGTCGCGCTCCAAGGCCGCGATGGCCTGAGGCGCGTGCCACGGCATGGGCGTGCCCACGACGACCGCGTCCACCCCCCCAGAGTCGAGCATTGCGTCGGTATCTGTAAAGACCTGCTCGACACCCAATTCAGCCGCGTGTTGCTCAACCTCTTCCCGGCGGATGTCGCACAGTGCGGTAACGTCCGTGGCCGGATGGGCCAGCAAGGTGGGGATAAAGCCACTTCCGCGGCCAGCAGCACCAATCACACCAAAACGTATTTTGTCCATGGTCTATACTGTTTGACAATCGGCCCGAACAACCGTACTGTTGTAGGCCGTTTTTTCAACCCATTCCCTACAGGAGGAATCTCATGGCCACTATACCTAACATTAGTTCAGATATCGCCGGGCCGCTCGGCGCGATTCACCTGCCCCGCCTGTGGTCCAAGCTGCGCTTAAGCGCGGCTGGCGAACTGCCCGCAGACTACCCGGAATGCGGCGCAGGCTTCGATCAGATGGTCCTCGACGGCCTCAGCATCGATCGCGACGCTGCCGTGGCCTACGTCAAGGACAACAAGGCCAGCTACATCGAATTTGAAAACTGGGTCAAGACCCAGCGCGGCGGCTCCATTCCGCAGAGCGAAATCGACGCTTCCAACGCCGCCATCCGCGGCTACAACCACGACGACGAAACCCGCACTGACATCCTCGGTGCCGCTGGCCTCAGCGACGACGGCAGCATCCTCGACGCCGTCAACCTCAACAACCTCGACGACTGGACTGAACTGCACAATGCCCTGAGCTAACAGGACGTGCCCTACTCGTCTGTCGGCCCGCTTCCTCTCGTTGGAGGCGGGCCGCTTTGTTGTTTACCGCTCGCCTATTCATACCGCCTTTTGGCCGGGCTGTCAACGCCCTTGCTAGCCTCCTACTAAATATGTACCTTGTGCCGCCCACTCTCCTCGGTGCCCTCAGCGAAATCAGGTCTGCAATGAAACTCGACGTCGTACAACTGACCCAAAAATTGGTTGCCTATCCCTCGGAAAGCCAAACCAGCAACGTAGAAGTCACCCAGCACGTAGCTGGGGTCTTAGACCAGCTTGGTTTCCACATAGAAGAGGTGCCCTACACAGATGAGGCGGGCGTGGACAAGCTCTCCATCGTCGGCAAGTTGGGCACTGGAGAGGGCGGGCTGGCCCTGATGAGCCACGACGACGTCGTCCCCGCCAATCCCGCCGACGGTTGGCTTCGCGACCCCTACGAAGCCTACGAGACAAACGGCAAGCTCTACGGCCGCGGTTCCTGCGACATGAAAGGCCCCCTTGCCGCTTCGATTTGCGCGGCCGCCCGCTTCAAGGCCGCCGATCTCAAAGCCCCGCTCTACATCGTCGTCACGGCCGACGAAGAGGTCCTCTGCGTCGGCGCGCAAAAGGTCACGGCCCATTCCAAGTTCTTTGCCGAGGCCAGCACGGGCTGCGGCATTATCTGCGAACCCACCAGCCTCCGCGTCGTCCACGCCCACAAAGGCTCGCTTGCCATGCAAGTCACGGCCAAAGGACGGCCCGCGCACACCAGTACCTTGAAGGGCACCAACGCCAACCTCAAGATGATTCCCTTTCTCGCGGAGATGAAGCGATTCAACGATCAGGTACTCAGCGCGCGCCGCTACCGCAACGAGGAATTCGCGCCGCCGCATTCCGAGTGGTGCATCGGCATCAACGACCACAACCGCGCCACCAACATTTCCCCCGCCCAGAGCATCTGCACCCTCAACTACCGCCCCATGCCCGGCATCGACGTCGATGATATCATCGACAGAACCCGCAAAAGCGCGCAAAAACACGGCCTCAACTTCGAACTCAAACATCGCGGCGAGCCGCTTTACACCGCGGTGGACGCTCCGCTGGTCCGCACGGCGCTCAAGCTAACGGGCCGCCGCAAACCCACCACAGTAGCCTACGGCACCGACGGCATGGCTTTTTTCAAGAAGATGAAACAAATGATCGTCCTCGGCCCGGGCGACATTGCGCAAGCCCACACCGCCAACGAATGGATCAAAACCGACCAACTGCACGCAGGCGTCGATCTCTACGCCCGCTTCATCGAGCACACCTGCGTTTAGATGCCGAAAATAGCGAACGTCGGAACTCGTTTAATTAAGCGATAAAAGTAAGATGATAAAGCGGATCAGGAGACATCTCGCGTCCCCTCAATCCCAAAGATCCACCCCCGCCAGCTTCCGCCCCACACTCGTCAACTCCGCCGTCTTCTCTTCGTAGTGTTCGCGTTCTTCGGCGTAGCGCCCTAGCCCGGACAGCCGCCGCTGCCAAAAATCCGTGCGCGACCGCCGCGCCTCTTCGCTCTCTCCGGCTGGACTCATGGTGATGTACTGCGCCACGCGCGGTGCATCGCCGCGATTGACGCTCGCCGTGTGCGGCAGCGCAGTGCGCCAGATAACCAAATCGCCCGCTTCGGCACCAACGCGCCGCGTCCCCAAGGCTAGCAAATCTTGCTCGCGGGGATTGGCCCCCTCCGGCAGTTCGTCGAGCCACGCCTCTAGGCGCTGATGGAATCCTGGCACGCAGATAAAGGCTCCCTGCTCGGCCGGCGTGTCGCTCAGATAGAGCACGCCCTGCACCCCAAAGGACAACGGACGCTTATCAAAGGACGCGTCCCAGTGCAGATTGTGCTCGGGCGCATTTTTGTCTAAGGCCGGTGGACTGATGCTGGCTCGATCGTGGCTGACCCACAGCTTGTTCGTGCCCCAAATCTGGCTAAAGGCCCGGTGGACCCGAGGGGCCGTGCGGTTGTCCCACATGGTTTGGTGGTGGTAAATCTCGACCATGATGCCGCGCCGATCCTCTGGATACCAAGTCTCGGAATCGTCCGGGTCCATGCCCGTAAACGCCCACACCGCTCGCTGGGTGCGCTCGGCTTGGTCGCGATCGATCACTTGGCGAGCGACCACGTACCCCTGTTCGGCAAAGAAATCTAGGTCTTCCCTGCTCAAGACATCCATGGCAGTCCCCTTTGTTACAACAATTCTCGTGCGATGAGCTCCTCGGCGATTTGCACGGCGTTTAGAGCCGCCCCCTTGCGCAACTGATCGCCGCTAACCCACAAGTCTAGCCCGGTCCCTTCGGGCCGCGAAATATCCTGACGAATGCGCCCGACTAGTACTTCGTCGCAGCCGGAGGCCTCAATCGGCATAGGGAAATAATTCTGTTCGGGATCATTCACGATCCGCACGCCCTCAGCCTGCGCCAATATGGCCTCGGCTTCGGCAGCCGGAAAGGGTTCGGCAAACTCCACGTTGATCGCCTCGGAATGCGCCCGCAGCACGGGCACGCGAATGGTCGTGGCCGAAATTTGCAGCGCATCGTCGTGGAACATCTTGCGGGTCTCGCGCACCATTTTCAGCTCTTCTTCGCAATACCCTTCCGGCCCGACAGCCGAGTCGTGCGAAAACAAATTGAAGGCGATCGGATGCGGGAATTCAGCCGGCTCGGCTTCCTGCCCGGCGAGCACTTGCCGCGTCTGCTCTTCCAACTCCTGCATGGCCGGCGCTCCTGCGCCGCTTACGGCCTGATAGGTCGAGACCACGATGCGCTTGATCTGCTGCCGCTGATAGAGCGGCCAGACCACCACATCCATAATGATCGTCGAACAATTCGGATTGGCGATGATGCCGCGATGCGCCGCCAAGTCCTCGGGATTGATCTCGGGCACCACCAGCGGCACATCCGGGTCCATGCGATAGGCCGAGGTGTTATCGACGACCACCGCGCCCGCGGCCACTGCGTGTGGATTAAACTGCTTGCTCAAACTGCCCCCAGCCGAGGCCAAGACGATATCCACGCCGGCAAAGGAATCCTCTCCGAGCTCCTGCACTTGAATCGAGCCGCCGTTAAAGGAAATGGCGCGTCCAGCCGAGCGGGCCGAGGCCAACAGTCGCAATTCGCCGACGGGAAAATCGCGCTCGGCGAGTATTTCTACCAGCACCTGCCCCACGGCGCCAGTCGCGCCCATAATAGCTACGTTGTACGTATCAGTCACCTGCATCTCTCCGTGAGATAATCCATTAATACATGTCCGCGCTCTACCTGCATACTACCCCACTCGGCCGCCCGCTCTCCATAGGCTTGCATCGAGTCAGCCTCAATCCCCGTCCCCCACAGCACAAAGGGCACGGGCTCGCGGCTGTGAGTGCGCCGCACAATAGGCGTGCGGTGGTCTGGAGTGAGCAGCACCCGATGCGGCCCCATCGCCTCTAGCCCCGCCAAGATCGGGCCAACGACGCGGGCGTCGAAATCCTCGATCGCTTGCACTTTGGCCTGCGGGTCGCCGTTGTGCCCAGCTTCGTCCGGGGCCTCGACGTGGACATAGACAAAATCGGCATCTTGCAAGGCTGCCAGCGCGTATTCGGCCTTGCCTTCGTAATTAGTGTCGAGGTATCCGGTAATACCGGGCACCTCAATGACCTCTAAGCCCGCGCTCTTGCCGATCCCGCGCACCAAGTCAACAGCCGAGATGACGCCGCCCTGCAACCCGTAGCGCTCCGACAAAGGCGTCAACCGCAGCGCGCGTCCAGACCCCCACAGCCATATCGCGTTGGCTGGCCGCTCCCCGCGAGCCGAGCGGGCTACATTGACCGGCGCGGCCGCGAGAATGGGGCCGGCTGCATCCATGAGGGCGCGGATTCTCTCAGCTCCTTCACCTGTAGGCTCATGCGCGGCCATGGACTCGCCCATGATGTCGTGCGGCGGATAGGTCTCCACTTCTTCCGGGCCGCGATCCCACACCAGCAAGTGGCGGTAGCCCACCCCGGGATAGAAGCGCAAAGACGGCCCTCCCAACTCATCCGCCAAGGCCTCCACCAATTCGGCGGCTTCTTCGCTGTCAATGTGGCCGGCGCTGTAATCGACCAGCACGTCTCCCTCTCCGTAGATCAGGTTCATGCGGAAGGCCACCCCGTCGTCGCCCAAATCAACGCCCATGCTCGCGGCTTCCAACGGCGCGCGGCCCGTATAGTACACCCGGCTGTCGTAGCCGAAAATTTCGAGATTGCCGATGTCGCTGCCCGGATGCCGCTGCGCGGGAATCATCTGTACCAATCCTCCAGCTCCTTCGCGGGCCAAGCGATCCATACAGGGCGTGGAGGCCGCCTCCAACGGCGTCTGCCCGTCCAGCTCATCGAGCGGATAGTCTGCCGCTCCATCGGGCACCAACACGACGTAGCGCACGCTAGAGATCCTCCATGCGAATGAGCTTCACCGCACCCTGCACCGCATCGAGTGTGGCCACAGCCTGCTGCGCCCGCTGCATCGCGGCTTCGCGCGCCTCGTGAGTGACGATGACCAGTGGCACGGAGCCGCCCTCAAAGTCGCGCTCCTTTTGGATGACCGAGGCAATGCTGATGCGCTCCTCGGCCAAGATGCGCGCAATACCCGCGAGCACCCCGGGCTGGTCGCGGACTAAGACGCGGATAAAGTAGCGCATCTGCACGTCCTCAATGGGCACGACCGCAGTGGCGTCCTCGCCCAAGATCATGTCGCCGATGGACGTGCTAGCGCCGGCGGCCTTGCGCTCGACCAGCTCGACCATATCTGCCACTACGGCACTAGCCGTGGGCAACCGCCCAGCGCCGCGACCAGAAAACACTTGCGGCCCCACCGCAGACCCCTGCACCTGAATGGCATTGAATTCGTCGTGGATGTTGGCCAACAGCGCGTCCTCCGGCACCATGGCCGGATGCACCCGAGCCTCGACGCGCCCGTCCTGCTGCTTGGCAATGGCCAGCAGCTTGATTGCATACCCCAGTTCGCGAGCGTATTCAATGTCCCGACTCTCGATCTGCTCGATGCCCTCGCAAAATACGTCGCGGCCCGTACCCGTGCAGTGAAAGGCAATGCGGCAGAGGATGGCCAACTTCTGCGCGGCGTCCATGCCACTCACGTCCATAGTCGGGTCCGGCTCGGCATAGCCCTGGTCTTGGGCCTCTTTAAGGACGTCGGCGTAGTCGCCCGCGCCGCGGCTCATGCGCGTGAGCATGTAGTTCGTAGTGCCGTTGAGAATGCCGTACAGGGATTCGACTCGATTGGCGACCAAGCCGTTGCGCAACGAGCGAATGATGGGGATGCCGGCTGCAACACTCGCTTCAAACATCAAATCCGCCCCATTGGCCAGCGCCAATCCAAAAAGCTCCTCGCCCCGCTCGGCGAGCAGAGCCTTGTTGGCCGTCACCACATCCTTGCCCTGCCGCAGGGCCTCGCTCACCCACTCAAAGGCCGGGGAGGCGCCGGTCAGTTCCACCACCAGTTGCACCTCCGGATCGGCTACGACCGCCCCGGCGTCTGCGGTCAACAACTCCGGTGACAAGGCCAGACTGCGCGGCTTGTCCAAGTCGCGTACGGCCACGCGCCGCAATGCAAAATCCACATGCTTGCGCCGCCGCAGCGACGCAGGTGCATCCTGTAACAGTTCGACCACGCCGCTGCCGACCGTGCCCAAACCGATCAAACCCACTCCTACTGGCATGTCTTTGCCCAATTCCTTGTTTCGCATCAAGTAGGGGGCGGTTTGCAAACCGCCCCCTACCGCGTAACGTCAGTTAAAACTTATAAATATAGAGGGTATCGCGCTTTTGGGGCAAGGTAGTCGCGCCGGTGGATAGCCGCACTGAGATAGGCTATATTAAGGACACACACGACGATTGGAGCCGACCATTATGGACCTCAAAACCTTCAAACTGAGCCTGCAAGAACAAACTCCACCGGAGACCTCCCAAGCCCTGCAAGCCCTCTGGTACGATGCCAAGGGCGAATGGGACAAAGCCCACGAGCTAGCCCAGCAAACGCCCGACCCCATCGGAGCTTGGGTCCACGCTTATTTACACCGGGTCGAGGGCGACGAAAGCAACGCTGGATATTGGTACCGGCGGGCAAACAAGCCGCACAGCGAGGCGTCGCTGCCCGAAGAATGGGAGGAGATCGCCAGCGCCCTCCTCAGCGACTAACGCATCCGCGTCAACGCCCTCCAAGTGTGGGTCAGTTCCGCCCGGTCTTGCGGGTGAGCCCAAGTCAAGACGGCCATCAGTACCACAAAACAAATCCCCCCTATAACCACCTGCAAAAAGTCGCCGCCTAAGTCTGCGCTAACCCAACGGCTGACCACGGCGGCCGCCCCAGCTCCCGCGCCGATCCGCAGCAAGCGACCCCAAGGCATGAGCTGATACCAGCCACAGCGCAAGTGCCAGCCAATAGCCACCAACAAGAAGGCTACCTGCAAGTACGTCACCAGTGTGGTAGCCACGGCCGGACCGAGGAAGGCCCACTCGGGACGCGCCGTTTGCAAATAGGCAACAAGTGCCAAGCTCAAGCCAATGTTGCAACACAGATCCCCCACGCTACCCCACAGCGCCCAGCGGGCCTTGCCCATGCCCACCAGCAGCGGATTGTACGCAGCGCAGCGCAGCGGCAGCACCAATAGATAGATGCGGAAGACCCAAGCCGAGCGGTCGTATTCCGGGAAGAGCCAGCCGATCAGCGACCCAGCAAAAGCGAGCAAGAAGGCCGCCAGCGGCAACACCAACAGGGCCAAGCGCGAGACCGCGCGCTGCCACAGTGCCAGTATCTCGCGGCGCTGCCCCTCTTGAAAGAGCCGACTGACCTCCGGGATCAACACGGCTGTCACCGCCGACAGCAGCAGGCTGATCGGCACCTCAATGGCCCCGAAATTGTACTCGGCAAACGCGCCGGCCGCGAAGAAGTGCATTACCACAAAGCGATCTGCATAGCGCGAAAGACTACCCACGGCGTCGTTGAAACCAACTAAGCGCGTATAACGCACCAACTCACCCAACCCTTCCCATTCCCACCAGCGCCCTCCCCCCAACGCCAAGCGCACTAGTCCGCAGATGGCGAGCAAGCGCAACACGCCCAACCCAGAAAACAGCGCCAGCACCTGCGCGGGCGTCCAGCCCAGCCATAGAGCACCCCCCGCACCGGCGACTAATGCGCCACCCATAGCCAGTTGCAGCCAGGCCAAGTAGTGCTCGCGGTCCGCGGCCACCAAGGCCGCCTCGGCCCCACCAGCGGCGATCACCGCAAAGAGATAGGGCAAAAACGGCAGCAGGTACGCGGCAACCTGCTCGCTATCGCCGCCTTCTTGCACCAACACATCGGCCAACTGCGGCCCCCACAACCACAGGCACCCAGCCAATATCAAACCCGACGCAGCCAAACACAGCAGCACTTGGCCGACGAGCAAGCGCGGCTCGCTCCGCCGCGGAAAGAAGTAGAGCAAACTCGTGGGCAGCCCGAGCAAAAACACCGGGATCAGCGCGTTGCCCACCACCCAGACCGCCATAAAGAGCCCACATTCTTCCGGGGCCCAAGCGCGGGCGACCAGCGCATAGATGGCTATGAGACTAGCGGTATTGGCCGCGCGTCCAGCGGCCACAACGCCGATCTTGCGAGTCAGCCGACCTCGTCCACCCTGTCGATCCTGTCCAGTCATGGTACTCAGCTTGACAGCGGCTGCACCGCGCTGTATAACACCTTGCCCATCATTGAATCTTTCTGGTAAAAGGAGGTCGCTATGACGGTCAGAATCGGCTTTGTCGGTACGGGTGGCATTGCCAACCACCACCTACGCACTCTCGCCCAACTCGACGAGGCCGAGCTTGTTGCCTTCTGCGACGTAGTCGAGGAAAAGGCACTGGCAGCGGCCAGCGAGTACGGCGGCAAGGCCTACAGCCACTACGAAACCCTATACGACAGCGAAGCGCTGGACGCGGTCTATATCTGCCTGCCGCCTTTTGCCCATGCGCAACCCGAGCTAGCGGCCATTGAGCGCGGCTTGCCCATTTTCGTGGAAAAACCCGTGGCGACTTCCCTAGAACAAGCCCGCGCCGTGGAAGCGGCCATTCGCGGCCAAAACCTGATCAGCGCCGTGGGCTATCACTGGCGCTACATGGATACGACCGCCAAAGCAATCGAACTCCTCGGCGACGAGCCGGTGGGTTTTGCCCTCGGCGCTTGGACTGGCGGCATGCCCGGGGTGTCTTGGTGGCGGGTGTTGGCCGAGAGCGGCGGCCAGATCGTCGAACAAACCACGCACATTTTCGACTTGGCCCGCTACCTGCTCGGCGAGGTGGAAAGCGTCCACGCCATGGCGCGCACCGGCCTGATGGAAGACGTCTCCAACTACGATGTCCACGACGCCTCTGTCACCAATATCCGCTTCCACAGCGGCGCAGTGGCCAGCATCACCTCGGCCTGTATGCTATCCGCAGGCGGGCACGTGGGCTTGGATTTCTACCAGAAAGACCAAGTCCTGCGCATCGCATCCGGGGCGCTCACCATCGACCGCCCCAGCGGCCAAGAAGTCGTCGGGCAGGGCAACAATCCAACCCAAGCCGAGGATCGCGCCTTTCTCCAAGCCGTGCAAACCGGCGATGCCGGAGGCATCCGCTGCAACTACGCAGAGGCGGTCAAGACCTTAGCCGTGACGCTCGCGGCCACCCAATCCGCTATAGAAGGGCGCGTCGTCTCGCTTTAGCCTACTCGTCTTCGATCAGATCGAAGTCGTGGATGTCCTCTCCGGCTTTGGCCGAGAGGATATCCAACGCGGCGCAGGCCCCGTCGCCAGCGGAGATAATGGCCTGGATCTTCTTCAGGCGGGTGCTCCAGCCAAGGACGTATAGCCCTGCGACCGAAGTGCGACCATTGCGGTCGGCTGCCAATCCATCGGCTTCTTTGGCCACGCTCAAGCTTTCGGCCAGCGGGTTGCTCGGCCCGGTAACCAAAATCAGATATTGAGACTGGTGGCTTTGGCCATCAGCGGTTTCGACGACAAACCCCCCCTCGCCCTTTTCAACGCTGCTGACTTCGACGTCCTGAATCTCCCCGCCAAAGCCGCGCACCTGCTCGCGGCCGATCTGCTGGAACTCGGGGCCGGCGATCTTGGGAATGCCCAAATAATTGTACAGCATGGCTTTGTGCATGAGGGTCTTGTCTTGGCCAAAGACGGTGACACTCATGTCGTTTTTGGCTAGAAAGAGCGCAGCGCTCAATCCGCCCGGTCCATCTCCGACGACGATAACATCCGGCATTTCTCAGGCTCCTTTGGCTGTTAGTTAGAGGGCGCAAATAAGGCCGCTGGCCTACGCGATGTCAACCTTACCACGCGAGTACTATGCCTTGAACGGGCACGGATATTGCTCTTCTAATCTCAGGCGCATTGACACCGCTCCACGCCATCCTGTACCTTCCAACCCAAGGAGACAGACAGCTATGACCAATTCCCCTTTAACCCCCGAAGAGCGTCTAGCCAAGCTCGAAGGCGTGTACAATCACCTCTCTACCAAGGCCGATATAGCCGAGCTCAAGACCGATATGGCCGAACTCAAAGCCGAGTTAAGCAAGGAATTCACGAGTCAGATAAAGGAAGTTAGAAAGGGCTTGAACCAATTACAGGGTGGAATCGCCGTGTTGGGCGTTGTGGTGATTTTGCTACAATTGTGGACCAAACTAACCAGCGGCTAACCAGCCGACCGCCTATTAAATTACTCGCCCTCTGGTTCGAGCACTAGCTCCGGTACCACACCCCCCAAGCATCGCATTTCGCGCTGTCGCGGTACTGAGGCTCCGATGCTTCGCGGCTCCAAGCCACGACGGCGAAGACCCTAGCCGACCTGCACCGCGTTCCCGGTGGGGTTCAAACGCTTGGGCAAGACGCCCGGCTCCCATCCCCGACCGGTCCAACAATTCCCAAAATCCAGTGTTCTATTTTTTTCCGAGCAACCGACGCAATTGCCCCACTAGGTAGAACGGGACCGAGACCAATTCAAAGGACTGCTCCACCATCCCAGGCAAGGCGTAGCTAGCCGTATGCCAAGTAGGAGGACCGCTGTTCACGCGCACTCCTATGTTCTGGGCCTTGGTCTTGAGAAAGACCTGCAACGACTTGAGCGTGCCGGTCTTGCCCGCCTTGACTTCGACGGGGATGATTTTAGTCCCTATGCTGATCGCGTAATCGACTTCCGCATTGGAAGATGGCTTCTCCCGCATCCAGAAGAACAGTTCCGGCCGGACAAAGGACGGCTGCCCATAGAGCAGATGCTGTCCAACAAACTGTTCGCAGGCGCTCCCTTGATTCACTTGCAGCACATCCGTTGCGCTGGTAAAGTCCAGCAGGTTGAGACCGCAGGCACTGGACATCAAGCCAACATCGAGGAACAGCGGCTTAAACACAGTCTCTTTGATTTCCGCCCGCAGCGGGACGCCGTTGCAGGCACTGTGATGGACGCGCCAAGCGACCATGGCCTTGCACAACAACGACAAAGCATGGGCCAGATTGCGCGCCTGATCGTCCCGGTCAATATGGGCGTATTTCAGCCGCTGACCGATCAGTAGCGGCAGGCGGGTGAACACCTTGCGCAGCCGGTCGAGATCGGCTCTGCGCGCGTAATTGCCAAAATCCTCGGCAAAGGTCTCTAGGATCGATTGTTTCTCAGACTCGGTATCGGCAAGCGACGCAGACTGAGTGTAGGCAAACACACTAGCCGGCATCCCTCCTACCACTAGGTACTCCCTCACGGTATCCAATAGCTGACGGTGCAAAGGGTCGGGGATGGTGGCGGGGAACTCAAAGGAACGGATAAAAGAAACGAGGCGCTCTTTGCCTTGGGCCAGCAGAAACTCCTCAAAGGTCATAGGACCGAGATACAGGTATTCAATGCGGCCGACAGGCACAGCAAAGGATGGCTCTGTCAGCGCAAATTCGAGCAGTGAACCCGCGGCAATGACGTGGATATCGGGGCGCTCCTCAAAGAAGTAGCGCAACGCCTCAAAGACCTGTGGAGCCGCTTGAATCTCGTCGAGGAACAGGAGCGTTTCCCCGGGATTGATAGCTGCGTTGTACTGCAACTCGATCAACGGGAGAATCTGGTTGGGGTCTTTAGACGCAAATAACTGTGCCAGGTCTGGTTGTCTCTCGAAGTTCAACTCCACCGTACTGTGAAAGCACTCATGGCCGAATTGCCGGATCAGATAGGTCTTCCCCACCTGCCGGGATCCCCGAACCACCAGTGGCTTGCGCTTTGGCTTGGTCTGCCATTTTTTCAGATCGCAAATTGCGGCTCGAAACACGTCATTCCTCTACGCACATAATACAACCGTGATAAAATTCTCACACGCATATTTTTATAGGGTTAAAATATGCGTCTGTAATACCGCGTCAAACTTTCGCAGATGCACCGCCTAAAGGTATTGGCGCTAGTGCTAAACCGCACTCCAGTCCCAATCGACGCTCTAGCCCCAACACTTTCCTAGGCAACCTTCTTGACAACGCCTTTACCTTTTCACTACCCTTTTCGGCGTAATACCGCAACGGAGTTTCCGCCCGTCGCAAGAATAACCGGGAAGATAGCAATCACCATCTAATATGACGTTGCCACAAGCAGAGCTTACTGCTGTGGCTACATCCCCCTTCCAGTTCCAAGACTTCCCGTCAATACACCGTAAGTTTCTTTAAAACAAACACTTATTCTCTCCTATTTCCTCCTTCGTTAGCTAGCGACCTCTCGGATTATACCAAGAGAGCGCCGATCACCTTCGCACTCCACTTGCTGCCGGGCGCTAGCGGTCTGTACGGCTCTATTGTCGCGGTGCCGTATGCTTTGGCCGCCTCCGTGTGCCAAGGACGGACGAGATCGTCCTCCTGTTAAATCACTTTCACAATGGGGATGCGTTCCCTAGGAAAGAAGGAGGTTGCGTAATGATTCGCCCGCAGTTGTTGCTGTGGCTGATGGCCGCTAGTGGGGTGTTGGGATGGGCTGGTGAGGCAGCAGCGGCCATTGAGCTAACGCTGAACCACGAGTATTACCCCAGTAACTTTGTCCTCGTACGCGAGGATGCTGGTGAGACCGCGATCGAGATAACAGCCCAAAATTACGCTGGTAACCCGGGCACCACCTCGGTCGAGACCGTCGAAAAGGATACCTATGTGAACTTGGGGATCGAAAGCCAAGGGGGTTGTAGTTCTAGACTCAACAGTCGCTACCGCATAACGCTACCCACGCTCATTATTCCAGCGGGCAAGAGCGAAGCAACCGAGGCGATCATCTTCACTCCCATTGATGACGAACTCAAGGGAAACGATACCCACGACGAAGGAGAAGGTACCTGCGACGACTCTCCGGAGGATAATCCGGGCGACGGCGACGATCTCGTTCTCCAGATCACGGGCAATGCCGGTGCTCATAAAGTAACCACCGGGCCACGTCTTCACTTGGCCGACGACGACAAGGCAAGTACGGATATCTCCCTCTGGGTTTCTGAGTCTGCGCTCAGCAAGGAGGCGGGTGCGACCGATATTGTCGTAAGAGCAGAATTAAATGGAAAGGTACTAACCACGCCCCTGACTTTTAACTTGGGTATTCAGACCGAACCAAACCACGCGGTGCGCGATGTCGATTACACGGCGACGAACTTGGGCCGTATAACAATCCCAAAGAACAAAGCGTCGGGCCAGACGACGATTACCATTACTCCCAAGGCGCAGGGGACTGGCATTATCCGGCTAGTAGGCCGGCGCAGTTCCCACCCCAACATAGCCATTGGCCACCAACAAATTGAGCTAAAGGATCCTCCCGCTGCGGCTATTAAAGGGCTGACGGCGAGGCCCAGCGTGATACGCGAGGATCAGGGGCCGACGAACATCGAGCTGACAGTTGAGTTGCACGACGCTCTAGCGGCGGACGCGGAGGTGCTGTTCACTATGGCGGACAATGTCGATGATCTTAGCGGCAACGACGCCCTCAACGCATTTTTCTCGGACGCAGAGCCTGCGGTACGCGATGTGCATTACACCGCGACCATAGGCGGTCTCACTATTCGGCAGGGTGAGATCGTGGGGAAGACGACGCTTACCCTCACCCCCATCGACAACGAGCAAGTGAATTCGGCGCAGGCTTTCAAGCTGACGGCCACGGTCGGCACAACTCATTTGCTCACGGGTATCAAGATCACCGACGACGAGACCACGAGCGAGAACATAACGCTGGAGGTGAGTCATAATGAACTGAGGGAGGACGCGGGCGAAACGGAGATTGCGGTGACCGCGACTTTAGACGGCAAGGTATTGGCGCAGGACATAACCGTGCTCTTGGTCCTCGACGCTAGCGATGCTGCTACGGCGACGCACGCTATCGACTACACAGCACTCCTGCGCTCGGTGACGATTCCGGCTGGCCAAGTACAGGGCGTCCGGACCGTCTCCATCACTCCCAATGACGACGGGATAGAAGACGCGGATGAGAAGATCATCCTAAAAGCGCTGAAAAATCCCAAAAACGACGATAGGAAGGAAATCGCGGTCGGCACCGCGACGATCACGATAAAAGATACGGGGCTGGCGACGGATGCAAGTCCGACAGGCGACACAGCACCTGCCTTCGTCGAGAACCAGTCGGACATCTCGGCCACGGTTGGCAAGGCAATGCGACCGCTGGAACTACCGCCAGCTAGGGGCGATGGCAATCTGACGTACAGCGTCTCAAACACTCTGCCCGCTGGCCTGTCGTTTGACCGAGCCACGCGGACCATTGCCGGTACGCCGACTGCGGTCGGAACGGCCACCATCATCTACACAGTGATCGACGGCGACGTTACCAAGCCCGAAAGCGCAGTCATGATCTTCAAAATCGCGATCTCTGAGGCCCCGCCGCCCGTAGTTGCAGTCGCGAGCGTGGCGTCAACGCATTCGTCACTGCGCGAGGATGGAGAACCGACGGAAATCATTCTGACCGCTACCTTGGCCGCGGCCGCTCCCGCGGCCGAGACCGTCCGCTTCACTATTGTCGCGCCCACCCAAGGCATAGCGGCCGTGCGCGATGTGGATTACTCCGCAACACTGGCGGGGTCAGTGTCCATTGCAGCCGGCGCTACCCAAGCGACGACAACGCTTCGCCTCACCCCCTTCGACAACGACAAGGCAGATGGCGATACGTTCTTGGGGGTACAGGCCACCGCATCCGGTGGCTCGGCCCAGACGGATATAAAGATCGCCGACGACGAAACGGCGAGTACGTCCATCGCGCTGTCGGTGAATCCACATATAGTACGCGAAGGAACCGGGCCGACCGCGATTACAGTAACAGCGACCTTAGACGGCAAGGCGTTGGCCCAAGACGCGACCGCAACCCTCTCCATCGACGCTGCTTCGTCCGCCCAGCGCGATCTGGATTACTCCGCGCTGTTCGATCCGCGGCTCGTGATTCCGGCCGGCTCGATAGCAGGTGCGATAGCCTTCTCCATCACTCCAATCGCCGACGATGAGGACGAGGGCAACGAGACGATCGCGCTCAACAGTGCGATTGAGGGCTTGGCTGGCGGCTCGGCAACGATCACGCTGACCGACGCAGCGATACCGTCCCTAGCCTCTGCCAAGGGCGTCAGTCCGCCGCTGACGTTTGAATCGCATAACTATCCGAACCCGTTCAACCCAACGACGACGATCAAATATGCGCTACCGAGCGCGATGGATGTGGAATTGACCGTCTATAATGTCGTTGGCCAAGCAGTTCGCACCCTCGTCGCCGAGCACCAGCGCACCGGGCACTACAGAGTGGAGTGGGACGCGACCGACGACAGCGGGCACAGCGTGTCGGCGGGGATCTATTTCTACCGCTTCCAAGCCGGTGGAAAATCCCTCGCAGTCGAGAAGATGCTGTTGCTCAAGTAGCACACACCCCGGCCACTTTGTTAGGACAAACGGGAGGCTCGCTCCCTACCGACCAAGCCGCGGTCGATAGGGAGCGGGCCAAGAGTGCGCCGCCGAGACCAAGCGGCTTGCACGGCGTTGAGCACTTCGGCTCCGTTTACCAGCTTGCGGCTAGCTCTATGCACAGCCGCCGTGCTCAGTTGCCCCCCGTTGGCGCAACTCCTAAATTATTAATCTATATACGCAACGCGGTCGCCTTCCGGCGGCTACGAAATAAAAGGTATCTAGCTTGATCTCCCCTACAAACGACGCGCTCGTCGCACGCTGGCAGCGCGAAACCGCTCCCCTCTTGCCGCTTCTACACGCCTTCCACGACCGCGACGGCTATTTGTCGGAGGAAGCGCTCAAGGCCGTATCAACGGGCCTGAAAGTCCCCCTCGCCGAGCTTTTCGCCACCGTCACCTTTTACCACCACTTCGCTCGCCAAGCGCCCGGTCAAAGTGCCCCGCGCGTCTGCACCGGCCCGATATGCGCCTTGCGCGGAGCCGATGCACTCTGTGCCAGCCTCGCCGATGCCACGCCCATGCCGTGCGCCGGCCGCTGCGACGATCCCATTCCGGTCATCAAAGGCGATCAAGTGCTGGTCGGAACCGACGCGGAAACCCTTGCACCTAGTCCTTCGCCCCTGCCCGCGCCCAATCCCGGCGGGTACGAGGAATGCGTCTTTGCCGACATCCGCACCCCTGGCCGCGCCACCCTGTCCGGCTACCGCCAAAGCGGTGGATACCAAGCACTGCAACAAGCTCTCGCCGGAGAACCTGCCGAGTTGGTGGCCCTCATTGCCGACAGCCAGCTTGCCGGCCGGGGCGGCGCGGGCTTTCCCACCGGCCAGAAGTGGCAGGCCGTTGCCGAGGCCCCAGGCGCGCCCAAAACCGTCGTCTGCAATGCCGACGAGGGCGAGCCGGGCTGCTTTAAGGACCGAGCCCTTCTCGAATGGGACCCACACGCGGTCATCGAGGGCATGCTCTTGGCCGCGTACGCCACCGACGCTACCCGCGCTTTTATCTATTTGCGCTACGAATACCCGGAAATCAACGCCATCCTCGCCAACGCGCTGACCGAGGCCCGCGCCGCCAACCTGATCGGCCCGCACATCCTCGGCAGCGACTTCTCTTGTGAACTCCACATCCGTCGCGGTGCTGGCGCGTACATCTGCGGAGAGGAAGGCTCGTTGCTCAACAGCCTCGAAGGCAAACACCCCTATCCGCGCAATCGCCCGCCCTTCCCGGTGACGCACGGTTTTGAAGACTTGCCCACGGCCGTCAACAACGTCGAAACCTTGGCCTCAGTGCCCCAGATCGTGCGACGCGGTGCCGCGTGGTATCGCTCGCTGGGCCTCGACGGGCACCCAGGCACCAAGGTCATCAGCCTCTCGGGCGACGTGCAGCGGCCGGGCAACTACGAAGTCCCTTTTGGCCTGCCCCTCGACACCTTGCTCCACGAGTGGGCCGGCGGGCCGGAACCAGGCCGTCAGATTCAAGCCGTTACTATGGCCGGCATCTCGGGCGGCTTTCTCGCCGGTGACGACCTCGACGTCACTCTCGACGAACCGGCGATTCGCGCCCGCGGCTCTATGCTCGGCGCAGGTGGGATCATGGCCTTTGACGACCGCCGCGACATGGTGGATATTGCCCGCCAAGCCATGGCCTTTTTTGCCGAGGAGTCCTGCGGCAAGTGTTTCCCTTGTCGCATCGGCACCCAGCGGCTAACCGAGCGGCTTGATGGCGAAGGGCCTAGGGATCTAGCAACTTGGCGCGACGAAGTAACTGACATCGGCGACGTCATGAAGTCCACCAGCGCTTGCGGCCTCGGCATGGCCGCTCCCTTTATCACCGATAGCCTCCTCAAGTACTTTCCAGACCAAGTAGCCCAGCGCGTCTGCGCTTGAACGAGAGCCTTTGCCATGAATACCAATGGTAAACAACACACCCTGACCTTAGACGGCGAAGAAGTCGCCTTTGCTCCCGGCGAGACCCTCTACGAGGTCGCTCAACGCCATCGCCACGACATTCCCACCCTCTGCTACGACCCGCGCCTAGAACCTTTTGGGGCCTGCCGGCTCTGCGTGGTCGAAGTCGAAGGAGCGCGCAATCCGGTCGCCTCCTGCACGTCGCAAGCTGCGCCCGGCATGGTCGTCAAAACATCGACTGCGGCTATTGAAAAGCACCGCAAGACACTGCTGGAAATGGTCGTCTCGGAAAACCGCGAAGTCGAGGTGGATCCCCTGCGCGGGTACGCTTCGCAAGAGCTAACCGACCTCGCCGATCGCTACCAAGCCCGCTCCGGCCGCTTCCAAGGCGCGCAATCGGGTCAAGCGCATCCCACCGACGACAATCCCTTCATCTTGCGCGACTACGACTTGTGCATCTCGTGCAACCGCTGCGTCCGCGTCTGCGCCGAGCAGGAAGGCGACCACGCCATTGCCGCCATGGGACGCGGCTTCCACAAGCAGATCACCACCGAGTTCAA
This sequence comes from Candidatus Latescibacterota bacterium, assembly GCA_965116455.1. GTDB lineage: Bacteria > Latescibacterota > UBA2968 > UBA8231 > UBA8231. The sequence continues at coordinate 1,702,037 of OZ220690.1, forward strand.
TGGCCTGCTCAAGGATTCGTCCTGCACCTTCTGCGGCCAATGCGTCCAGACCTGCCCCACCGGCGCCCTCGCCGACAAAAAGGCCCTGCGCGCCGCCGACCTACCCGGCGAGATCGAAAAGACCCGCTCAGTCTGCCCGTACTGCGGCGTTGGCTGCTCAGTGGATCTGCTGTCCAAAGAGGATAAGCTCGTCGGCATCCAACCGGCCATGGACGGCCCGGCCAACGAGGGCGCGCTGTGCATCAAGGGCCAGTTTGCCTTTGACTTCGTCCAGCATAGCGACCGACTCACACAGCCCCTAGTCCGCGGCGAGGACGGCCAACTCCACCCCACCGATTGGGACACCGCGCTCGACCGCGCCGCCCAAGGCTTTGCCAAGGTGCTCGCCGAGCACGGCCGCCATGCCATCTACGGCGTCGCCTCCGGCCGCACGCCTTCGGAGGCCAACTACTGCCTACAGAAATTCATCCGCCGAGGCTACGGCACGCACTACATAGACAACTGTAGCCGTGCCTGACACGCCCCCACGGTTGCCGGTCTGGCAGCCACTATCGGACGCGGTGCCATGTCGAACCCCTTGGCCGACATGGACAAACCGGACCTGATCTTCTGTATCGGCACCAACATGACCGAGTGCCACCCGGTCGCGGCAACGCGCATCAAGAGGGCCCTCAAGCGCGGGGCCAAGATGATCGTCGCCGATCCGCGCAAGACCGACCTCGCGGATATGGCCGATCTGTACCTGCCCATCCGCGTCGGCTCGGACGTGGCCTTGCTGTTGGCCATGGCGCACGTAATTGTCCGCGACGACCTAGTAGATCGCGACTTTATGGAAGCGCGCACGGCCGACTTTGAACAGTTCCTAGAGCACGTCGTCGAGTTCACACCCGAGTGGGCTTCGACCATTACCGAGGTGCCCGCCGCAGACATTGAACAGGCCGCCCGCTGGTACGGTGCCGCCGATAAATCCGGCATCTACTACACCCTCGGCATCACCGAGCACATCTGCGGCGTTGACAACGTCCAAAGCCTGTGCAATATCGCCCTGCTGACCGGCAACATTGGCCGCGAGGGCACTGGCCTCAACCCCATGCGCGGGCAGAACAACATCCAAGGCGCTGGCGACGCCGGGGCCGTTCCATCCAATTACCCCGGCTTCCAACCTACTGACCTGCCGGAAAACAGGGAAAAATTCGCCGCGCTCTACGGACGGGAGATGGATCTGGACAAAGGCATAACCAAGGTCCAAGCGCTCAACCGCTGTGGCACTGAGATTTTTGCCATGATTATCGACGGCGAAAACACCCTCGTCTCCGACCCGGACCGCCATCACTGCGAGCACGCCCTCAAGAGCCTAGATCACCTCGTGGTCATCGACATCTTCCTCACCGAGACCGCGGCGCTGGCCGACGTGGTCTTCCCCGCCAGTGCCTTTGCCGAGACCGACGGGAGCTGCGCCAACACCGAGCGCCGGGTCCAGCGCCTGCGCCAAGCCGTGCCCCCGCCCGGCGAGGCCAAACCCGACTGGTGGATTATAAGCCAGCTCGCCCAGCGGCTGGGCTTTAGCGGCTTCGACTACACCTCGGCCGAGGACGTGTTCAACGAGCTATGCGGCCTCTCACCTATCTACGCTGGCCTCGATTGGGAGCGGATCGACAAGGGCGAGTACCACTGGCCCGTGCCCGAAAAGGGCCATCCGGGGACGCCGATTTTGCACGAGGGGGCCTTCAGAAACGGCCGCGGCCTTTTCAAAATCATCCGCTACCGCGACCCGGCCGAGACCATTTCGGCCGAGTTCCCGGTCTGGCTGACGACCGGCCGCCGGCTCCAAGCCTACCACACCCGCACCCAGACTGGCCGCTCCCAGGGGATCGACTACCTGCTCGCCGAAGAGCGCCTCGAAGTCCACCCCGAAGACCTCACCGATTGGGGCCTTGACGATGGAGGCTTGTGCCGCCTGTCGAGCGCACGCGGTGCCATTGAAATCCGCGTCAAGGGCACCACCCGCTCGCCGCGCGGCACGGTCTTTGCCAGCTTCAGCTTCAACGACGTGCCAATCAACATCCTCACCGGCTCCGGCTACGACCCCGTCACCCACACCGCCGAGCTCAAGTCTGCCCGGTGCGCATTGAGGCGCTGGTTGAAAGCGAGGTGGCTGGGTAGATTACAATGGAAGGCGACGTGACGAACTCTTACAATCCAATGACGAATAGGAAATAGAGATGTTGGAAATTCACAAGCATTACGTTCTCGATGAGAATCAAAATCCGATAGCTGTGCAGATTCCGCTACCGGAATTTGAGCGCCTAGAAGAAGTCATTGAAAATTATGGTCTTGCACAACTAATAGATGAAGTACAAGACGAGGAACGTCTTACAGGAGAGGATGCCTATAATCACTATAGAGCACTAAAAGATGGACTGGAAGGTTGATTATACAAAGACATTCTTGAAGGAACTTGCATCGCTTCCCAAAGACGTTCAACAGCGGGCAGAAGACATTGTATTCCGTCAACTTCCTTTCACGAATCCCTTTGAGGCGGGATACGTGGGATTCCCGAGTCTAAAGTAACTGTTGTAGCCATATAAAACCTCGTTGTTGTTTCAAAAAAATAACAAGCGACACAGTAACGGCGAAAGCTCTTGGTCCGTCGGCACACAAGAGCAACTTTGACGCCCCGATGCTCTTGGCCTACTGTTATGCTCTTTAACTCGACAGGAGCCTTTCGCCATGAGCACCGCTACCCTACCCCTATTCCGCGACCAAATCCCCGCCGTCGTCGCCGAAGAAACCTCAGCCCAACGGCTGATCGTCGACGACTGGCACACCCATCTCCTCGGCCCCCAAGCCGGCCCCCAACTCTGCCTGTACGGCATTGACCAGCAACTCGCCTATCACTACGTGCGCCGCAAGCTCTTCGCCGCCGGTCACATCGACCCGGCTACCTTTTACTCGTGGAGCCTAGAACAACAAGGCGACTTTACTTGGCAGAAGCTTTTTGCTGACGCCGCTTCCGATCCATTCGACGAAGGCTGTCGCGGCGTGGTCGTCGCACTAGAAGCCCTAGGCCTTGATCCCAACGCCGATACCCTCGACGAAGCGCGTCAGTTCTACGCGGACACCGCCCCGGAAGAAATCCAACGCCGCTGCATGGAGCTGGCCGGTGTGCGCCGCATCGTCGGCACCCAGGACGTGTTCAACGACCAAGAGCGCGCCTATTACGAAAGCGGCGAGTGGGACGAGTGCTATTTGTCCGGCTACCGCCTCGACGAACTCGTCTTGCACTACCCGCGCGCGGCCGTGAAGCTCAACGCCTGGGGCTACGAGGTAGGCAACGACCCCAGCCAGCCAGCCACAGCCCATGCGATCCGCCGCTTCCTCGCCGACTGGTACGACAAGCTGCACGGCGTCGCGTACGGCGCGTGCTCGTTCCCGCCCCACTGCCAAGTCCACGACCTCAGCGGACTAGAAGGTGCCGTCCTCCACCACTCCGTGCTGCCGGCCCTGTGCGAACTCAACTTGCCCTTCTTCATGATGCCCGGCCCCATCCGCCAACTCAAACCCGAGTGGCGCGACGCCGGCGACGGCGTGGGCCTGGCCGACATGTATCCCTACCAGCAGCTAGTGCGCCGCCATCCCGACAACGCCTTCTTCATCACGCCGCTCCACAACGCCAACCAATACGACGCCAGCGTCCTCTCCTGCCACAACGACAACATCATGGTCATTGGCCACTGGTGGTTCAACTACCATCCAGGTCTGGTCGAACAGGACTTGCGGATGCGCTTGGAGATGACCGGCGACCGCTTCATCCCCTTCAACTCGGACGCCCGCGTGCTGGAAAACCTCATCCCCAAGTGGCAGCGCTTCCGGGATATTCTCGCCAAAGTCTTAACCAAAAAATACCAAGACCTGCACGACGCTGGCCGACAAGTAACCCGCGCTGGCATCGCCCAAACTCTACAAACCCTCTTCACGCCCAACCGCTTTTCCCAACTCACCTAGACAGGCTCCCGTGAAAATCAAGGAAATCCGCGCCGCGCAAATCGCGCTCACGCCCCCCCAGAAGACAACCCCGCGCCCCGCCCAACGGCCCGACCACACCCTACACCGACCACTCGACCGCTACGACCGCTTCCGCACCGACCGCACCGGCACCCCACCGTGGCACCGCATCGCCTGCGTGGTCACGGCCGAGGACGGCACTTGGGGCCTCGGGCTAACCGTTCACTCGCCGCCCGTACTGCCCATCATCAACGATCACTTCGCCTCCCTGCTCGTCGGCGAAAACTGCATGGCCACGGAAAAGCTGTGGGACGTCATGGTGCGCTCCACCGCGCCCTTTGGCGGCCAAGGGCTGGCCAGCTACGCCATTAGTGCCGTGGATACTGCGCTGTGGGACCTCAAGGGCAAGCTACTGCAAAGACCCGTGTACGAGCTGCTCGGCGGCCCGCAAAAGGACAAAATTTTCTGCTATGCTTCTGGGTTTGAACAGGAGTGGTATATGGAGCTAGGTTTTAAGGCGACCAAGCTCTTCACCCCGTGGGGCGCGGCCGACGGCCTCGACGGCCTCGTGAAAATCGAGGAACTCGTAGCCACCACGCGCCAGCTCATCGGCGACGACATCGAACTGTGCCTCGACTGCTGGCTGTCGCAGGACGTGGAGCACCTAGTCCGCCTCGCCGAGATGCTCCGTCCCTACCGCTTGAAGTGGATTGAAGACTACCTGCCCGCCGACGATTGGATCGGCTACGCCCAAGTGCGCCAGCGGCTCCCTTGGCAAACCCTCGCCTCGGGCGAGCACTGGTACTTGCCGCGCTCCTTTGCCCAAGCGCTCGACGGCCGCTTCGTCGATATTCTGCAACCAGACGTGCTGTGGGTCGGGGGCATAACGGCCGGGGTCAAAATCTGCCACCTCGCCGAGGCCGCGGGCGTCTCAGTCATCACCCACGGCGGCATGAACTACCCCTATGGCCAGCATCTTTCTTTTGCCATGCCCGCCATCGTCTGGGGCGAGCGCTCGGAAAGCGTGTCCCCGCCCGGGGTGCCGCTTCACGAAATGGTCCTGTTGCCCGGCACGCCAGCCATCCAAGACGGCTACCTCGTGCCCAGCGACGCACCCGGCTTTGGCATTGAGGTAGATTTGCCGTGGCTCGAAGGAGTCGCGGTCTGAAGAGCATCGTATCCTCGACGATCGGACGCCGCGGACAACGCCAACCTGAGGAAGAGGTATCTCGAAAAATCTCCAGTGCAGCGCTCCGACCGGCGATTATCCCTCAAACCAGATGGGACTGCTCCACGCCAACTGGCCGTTTTCTTGGGTGACGCGCAGATAGTAATAGGCCGGCATCTCTCTCTGGTCGATAAAGTGGCCCTTTAGGGCGTAGAGCGACTCGGGCAAGGCCCGGTGAGCCACGACCCAAGTGGGTAGCCCATCCACGCGCCAGCCCTGACGCCCCTGCAAAAGCTCGCCGATGCTGAAGTTGGCCTGGGAACGGCCGAGTTTGCCCGTGAGCGACCAGTCGGCAGGCGTGGCCAGCAGGCTCTTGCTAGTGCGGCAGTCGAATTCGAGTTCGACCCGCGTCTCTTCCGTCCCCTCCACCTCCACGCACAGAGCGTCGTTGGCCCTCGGCGCTGTGGAGCCATTGCGAGTGGTGAAGACCGAGCCGCGCGAGGTGTGAGACTGCCAAGCGCACCGCCTCTCGTCCCATTCGAGGACGCGCTTGCGCCGCACCTCGTCAAAGGGATCGGAGCTAAAGCAGGGTGCGACCTGTAAAAGCCTTCCTCCCTCGACCTGCAGTCGCCCCTGCCAGTCGTAAACTTGGTATCCCTTCATCGGCCCCCAGCCCCACTCAAAGCGCAGGCGATAGGGCTGCGGCTGTGCAGCCTGTGGTGTGCCGTAGTCGGGTACCTCTATATGCATCGGCAAATTGTCGCGCACAACCTCCACGCTTTTGAGCGCGTCCCAACCCTCGACCCGGTAATCCAGTCTGCGCTCCGCTAGCCCACTCACCACCTCGCCCATCCAAGCCTCCCCAGCGCGAAAACACACTTCGATCCGATCTCCGGTGACGGCTGTGGTGCGCCGCTTCTGCAAGGCGTCAAAGAGCGCAGCGCGGCTATTCTCCTCGGCCCAAATTCCCGTCAGTCCTAACCCGTAACCCCCTGGATAGCCGTCGTGGTTATCGGTGCCGGCCACAAGGCCAAACCGCTTGCCCAGAGCCAAGCCGTGTTGCACGGTGTATTGATACCCGGCCGGACCACCGCTGTGCCCCAGCATGGGATAGAGGCCAGTGTCGCGCTCCGACGAGCCGTGCTCGGAAAAGATTTCCACCACCGGCGACAATGCCTCGTCAAAGCCCTCCCAGTCCACTCCGCGCTCGTAAGCCGTGTGATGGGGCACCAAGATGGCCTGTCTATCCCTGAAGTGGTCCTGTAAATCAGCCAAACTCCGCGCACAGTACATCGACTCCATATCCTCGGCGCTGAGCACGTGTACATGTCCCCAAGCCGAGGAGTGCCACTCGTAGGCCGGGAAACAGGTAAACTCGCCCGGCCGATTGTTTTCGCTGGCAGCCCGACGGATTCGCTCCCAATTGGCGACCACCACGGGGTAGCCGTCCGGCACACCGCCGTCAGCATGTAACCCGTGCGGGGTGAAGGCGTAGAAGTCGAGGTGGGAGCGAGCGATCTCGTAGCTGCGCTCGAGACTGCCTTGGGCATAGCCGAGTTCGTTGTGATTGTGCAACTCGCCCCAGTACAGGTTCAAATCCGGCATGTCGCTCTCCTCTCCGCGCACATCTTGAGCAATTACCTCTTGACCGATCCGAGCCCCTAAAGCTCGGCCAACGACCGCTTCCCCAAGTGCGCTTTTGTAATATATTCTATGCTAACCGCATTCCAACGGAAGTTGTACCTCAAAGTTGGGGACAGGTCAAATACCACACTATTGACCCCTAACCAAGGATTCCAATGAACGGCTACACCCACTACGAACTCCTCCCCCTCGGCGATGATCCAACCCCCTATCGCCTGCTGACCACGGATTACGTTTCCACTGGCGAATTTGAAGGCCGCCCGATCCTCAAGGTCGCGTCCGAGGGCCTGACCTTGCTCGCCGACCAAGCCATCCGCGACTCAGCCCACCTGTTGCGCCCCGGCCATCTAGCCCAACTGCGCCGCATTCTCGACGATCCGGAAGCCTCGGACAACGACCGCTTCGTCGCGCTCGACATGCTCAAAAACGCCAACATCGCCGCCGGTTGGGTCCTGCCGATGTGCCAAGACACCGGCACCGCCATCGTCATGGGCAAAAAAGGGCATCAGGTGTGGACCGAAGGCGACGACGAGGCCGCGCTCTCGGCCGGCATTGCCAAAGCCTATCAAGAGACCAACCTCCGCTACAGCCAACTGGCCCCCCTGAGCATGTTCGAGGAGCAAAACACCCGCACTAACCTCCCGGCCCAAATCGAGATTTTCGCCGAGCAGGGCGCGGCCTACAAGTTCATGTTCATGGCCAAAGGCGGCGGCTCGGCCAACAAGAGCTTCCTCTTCCAAGAGACTCGGGCGCTACTGACCCCAGAGCGGCTGCGCTCCTTTATCGACGACAAGCTGCGCATGATCGGCACGGCTGCCTGCCCGCCCTATCACCTCGCCTTGGTCATCGGCGGCACCTCGGCCGAGCACACCCTCAAGCTAGCCAAGCTCGCCAGCACCCGCTATCTCGACAGCCTGCCGACCCAAGGCAATGAGTACGGCCAAGCCTTCCGCGACTTGGAGATGGAAGCCGAGGTACTCGAGCTGAGTCAGGAGATCGGTATTGGGGCGCAGTTTGGCGGCAAGTACTTCTGCCACGACGTGCGAGTGGTGCGGATGCCGCGGCACGGAGCCTCTTGCCCAGTCGGCCTAGCCGTTTCCTGCTCAGCCGACCGCCAAATCCTCGCCAAGATCACTGCCGAGGGCCTCTTCCTCGAAGCCTTGGAGACCGAGCCGGTCAAATATCTACCCGAAATCAGCGACGAAGAACTCGGCAGCGCGGTCGTCGAGATCGACCTCAACCGGCCGATGGACAAAATCCGCGCCACCCTCAGCCAACATCCGGTCAGCACCCGACTCTCGTTGACCGGCCCCATGATCGTGGCCCGCGACATTGCCCACGCCAAGCTCAAGGAACGGCTCGACGCCGGCGAAGGGCTGCCCCAGTATTTCAAGGACCAGTGCGTGTACTACGCCGGTCCGGCTAAGACGCCCGAAGGCTATGTGTCGGGATCGTTCGGGCCGACGACAGCCGGGCGCATGGACGGGTACGTCGATGAGTTCCAAGCGGCCGGCGGCAGCATGGTCATGCTGGCCAAAGGCAACCGCTCGCGCCAAGTCACCCAAGCCTGCGAAAAGCACGGCGGCTTCTATCTCGGCTCTATCGGCGGGCCGGCCGCGCGGCTGGCCCAAGACTGCATCCGCAAGGTCGAGGTCTTGGAATACCCAGAGCTGGGCATGGAGGCCATTTGGCAAATCGAGGTCGAGGACTTCCCGGCCTTTATCGTCGTCGATGACAAGGGCAACGACTTCTTCGCCCACTTTATGCGGCCCGCTCAGTAGGCCGATCTCTCGGGATCAAGCGTGAAACTCGCAAACAAGGTAGCAGTCGTCACCGGCACCGCGACCGGCCTTGGCCGCGCCACTGCCATCGGCGCGGCGCGCGAAGGAGCGCGGCTCGTCCTCGCCGACATCGACGAGGCTGGCGGCGAAGCGACGGCCCAACTGATCTCCGACGAAGGCGGCATAGCTCACTTCGTGCATACTGATTTGAGCCAGTCCGCAGACGTGCGCCGCTTGATGGACACCGTTGGCGAGCGCTTCGGCCACCTCGACATCCTAATCAATCCAGCGGCCATCCTCGTCGATGCGGGAACGCGCATCGACGAATATTCCGAAGAATCTTGGCGGCGCGTCATCGACGTCAACCTGACCGGCAGCTTCCTGCTATTGAAATACGCTGTCCCCCTGATGCAGAAGGCGGGTGGAGGCGTGGTTTTGCTCGTCATATCCGGGGCCGGCGTATTGGGCGGCAGTTCCTCCCTGCCGTACGGATCGAGCAAAGGGGGCGTCCGCGGGCTGGTCCTAGTGGCCCGTGAACAGCTTCGTCCCCTGAACATCCGCATCCACGCCGTGGCTCCAGGAGAGATGGCGACGAACATGAAACTAGGCGTCATCCGCGAGACGGCCGCAAAGGAAGGCCGCTCCGCCGACGAAGCAGAGCGAGAGTCGCGCCCCGTCCTGTCGCCGCCCGAAGATTCGGCCGTCAAGCTCATCGATCTCGCCTCCGACGCTGGAGCAGCCGCTGGGGACGCTGTGACCATCTTCGATGGCGACTGGGATATCGAGACCCACTCCTTGCGGACTCCACCCAACCGCAGGTTGCAATAGGGATCGACGCCACACCATAGAGTAGCTCCGCACGCGCTCCTACGCCTTGGGGTACATCCGGGCGCTCATGGACGCCGTGCAGCGAGGACATTGACGCCACACCGCGCGAGGAAAACAGCATGAAATTCAGCGAGGAACAATTGGCGCAGTACCGCACTGAAGGCTACGTCATCGTCGACTGTCCGTTCCCCGAAAGTCTCACCGAGGCGTGCATGGCCGCGGTCGAAAAGGCGGTCCAAGATCCATCGGAGGGGCCGGCAGACGGTAGCAAGAGGAATCACTTTTACCTACGGCCGCAGGTGGAAGACTCGTACTGGTGCGCCCTCGATCACTCCCTGCCGTTCATGCAGATCATCCTGCACCCCGAAATCATCGAACTCGCCCGCCAACTGAACGAGGACCGCGACATCTATCTGCGCAACGGCGGCATCAACGAGCAGGCCCCGGACCGGTCGGTCGGGTGGCACATCGACGGAGGTCCAGGATGGGCGGAGTTCATGCACTACTTCTCCGGGGCGTCGCGCGCCAATGGGTGTCTGCGCATCGTCCCAGGCAGTCACACCGGGCCGCCCACCGCTCTCCAAGAGACAGCCACCCGGCTCAGAGATGAACGGGGAATCCCCGGTTCGCAGGCCGATGACGGCTGGGAAGACGTCGCACTCGACGACGAGATTTCCCTAGAGGTCGAACCCCACCAGCTAATCGTCCGCCATGCCAAGCTGTTTCACTCAACGTGGCTCAACCGCACCAGTGACTGCCGGTATCTGAGCCACTGGCTGTTCCATCCCCACGCGATCGACAACCATCGCTTCACGTGGGGTGATTACCTGACGCCTGAGCTGCTCGATGCGCTGAGTCCCGATCAACAGGAGGTGCTGTGGCTGGATCGCGAATTCGACATAGATCCGTCATACGACCGAGAGCGGTCGCGCGAGTTGGGACGAGTACAGTGGGGAATCGTCTGAACAGCGGGGGCGACACTCGTGGATTTCCGTTCAATCACCCCAGGATCCAATTGAGTACCTGATGCTACGCACTCAAAGCCTGACGTTGCGATCCTTCCAGTGTTTTGAAAGATCGACAATATCCGGGTCGTTTCTGATACTGTCGAACTCCTTGAGTTTATCGAAGATTGCTGAACCACTACCATCGGACACAACCGGCCCGGAAATCTCTTGCAGGCATGTCTTGGCTTCAGACGTTTGGCCGTCAGACAGCAGAGCGGCTGCCTTGTAGAATTGCCAGATGCCGTCGATTCTGCCCCCCAGACGTTCCGATTGCTGAAAATACGCCAGTGCCCTCGCAGTCTGTCCAGTTTCGAACGCCGCGACAGCAGCCTTGCCGTAGCAGGTTGCGACGCGATTCTTGTATCTCTCCGCAAGTGCACGTAGGCTCTGGTCATTGGGGTGGCCGTCTGACTCGCACTGTGTGGATTGATAGAGCTTCTCATACCGCGTTAACCATCGGTCCGAATCGTCAAGTGTATTGCCTGAATCGCGACCAAGCTTCCGCTCAGCCGGGATTATGCCTTCGAAAAGGACAGAACAGGCACAGTAGCATCTGCCTGACTCGCCAACTAATTCGGGTGCCCCATCTTCGTCGATGTTGATGTGCATTCGCTGGAACTGGCCATCGGCTTCGGACAAGTTCTCCGCCCAAACGAGGAACTGAGTACACTCGTCGATCATCTTGTCCCAGTTTTCAAGTTCTCTGTATACGAGAGAACGGGCAAAGTGGAATACGAAGCGGCCGTAAATGGTCCACTTTTCCCCTATTGCTTCCTCTACGGCACTCAATTCGGAGAGAACTTCATCAGCGGCACCAACGTGCGGATACGCCGTTGCCAAGCCTGGCGGCCACCAAATATCCAACTTCAGCGTTGCGTCAACCTCATCCGGTACAAGTGATCTTGCCTTTCGGTGGCACCTGACAAATGCCTTCATGTCCTTCACGCGGTTGTATCTAGCACATGCGCGTTTTAGGTACCATATCTTGTTCTTCCACTCTCGCGAGGGGTCTTCTGCAGCACCTTCGTAGGGAAGAGCAGCATCGACCCAACGTCCTTCCTTGATATAGAGCCGATCAAGAGCCTTCACGGTCTTATCGTCCCTTGCTCCATCAAGATACGCACGCTCTAAATTAGTCATACGGCGAGTCCCCTTTCTCAACGCTTCGGCAAAATTCCCATATCCAACCTCCTCAACAACCTACAGCCTATCGCATAACTTGCGGATTTGCGCTCGCCGTAGGCTCGCCTACGCGCTCGGCCCGTTCCCATGCATCGACCAGTTCGACCATGTCCGCGTCCCCGCGGATCGCGTCAAAGGCGGACAGCTTGCCGAACCAACTCCGGCACTGGCCGTTGGTCACGAGTCGGCCATAGATGTTGCCCAGCCGCTCCTTCCCCTCCTCTACCTGCCCCAGCGCGATGAGTGCGGCGGCCAGATAGATGTCGCCGCGATTGGCGAGCCGACCGCCCAGTTCCTCCTCCTTGCGCAAATAGCGCAGTGCCTCCGAGTAGTGGCCGGTTTCGCAGGCGGATTGCCCGGCGATGGAATAGGATCCGGCACTCTGGTGCTGGTCGAGTGCCCAGTCGAGTTCGGCGAGGATGTCCTCGGTGGCACGCCTCGTCTCGTGCCTCGCCCGTAGGATACGGTCGGCGAGCGCGTAGCACACCGTCCACCAGCGGAAGTCATCGCCCTTGTGCGCGCCGGCGTTTTCGTCGCCTTCTTCGGTGAGCGCCAAAGGCCGGATCTGGAGGCGCGGGTCGTCGCCGGTCAGAGCTTTGGCCCAATCGACATAGGCTCGACTGTGCTCCTCCACCTCGTCCCACCGGCCCGTTTCCCGGTATTGGTTGGAGCAGATGCCGTAATATTGGAAGCACTCCTCCACCGACCACTCGTCCTCACTCTGCGCCTTGAGTTCTTCCAACTCGTTGAAGACCTCCTGGCTCAATCCCAAATGCGCGTAGGCCATGCTCATCCCAGAGGGCTGCCAAAGCGCGAATCGGCGGCGCGGCGGCCAGTCGGCAGGCACGAGCTGGCGGGCGCGGCGGTGGCAACGCACGCAGGCTTCCATATGGTCGCCGCGTCCGGTGTAGTGGGCGTGGTAATAGACGGAGATGGCCATTTTGTACAACGGCACGCTGCGCCGCCAGTCGTCGAGGCGGTCGGCCGCCCTTTCGAGGCATTGGCCGCCTTCTTCGTGGCGGCCATAGTGCGAGTAGAGCTGGCCGAGCGCGCGGGTGATTTCTGGATCATCGGCACCCAGTTCGCAGACCTTGTGCAGGGCGGCGAAGGTGTTGTCGAGCAGGCGACTGTCGCTGAAGTGCGCCTCCTGTCGCAGGGCCTCGCGGGTTTCGCCATCGAAGGATAGGGCCAAACCTCGGTGAGCTTCGAGGTGATCCGGCACGGCGGCGACGATGCGGTTGAAGGCTTTGCGGGCTTCGGGCCACTGGCGCTCCTGCAACAGGTGTCGGCCCCGGGCTAGGGCCTCTTGCACTACTTCCTGTGTGAAGTCCTCGGGTAGGCGGTGTTCTTGCAGGTTTTCCTCGACCATAGTTGCCATCTCCTCTTTTAGGTTGAGACGCGCCCGGTAGAGCCGTTGCTCGACGGTAGGTACCGCAACATCGAGGAAGGCGGCGATCCGCTTTAGTGAGAGGCCCTCGAGATAAAAAAGGACCACGGCCTGTTGTTGCGGTCGGCTTAGTCGGTCGACGGCGGCCAGAACCCGCTGCCGGCGCTCGCGCGCAAGCACTTGCTCAGCCGGCGACGGGGCAGGGTCAACCACCGCCTTTTCTTCGTCAATGGCGACCTGTCGGCGCTGGCGCCGGAGCCACATGCGGCACTGGTTGGCGGCGATGGTCCGCAGCCACGGGCCGAATTTTTGCGGCTCGGGCAGACTCTCCAGCTTCAGGTAGGCAGCGATCAGCGCCTCTTGCGCCGCGTCCTCGGCCGCGTCGAAATCCTTGACATAGCTCAGACACAGCCCGAAGACGGGATAGCGGTAACGATTGACCAAGACCGCGTAGGCGCGGTGGTCCCCCTCCAAGCACGCCTCTACCAATTGGGCATCGTTCACGAAAACTCCTTTTTTCGAGTGCACTCGCCCTATAAATGCTCGGGACCAGAAAAAAATAACGCATCGCCGCGATATATTCGCTGCGAGCGACGATCTGCGCGCCGCAGGACCAACTCGGTTCGGTTAAGGTTCGGGGATGATACTGCTTGACACCAAAGGTCGCCCCTTGTCACTTTCAAAGGGTGTGCTGGACGGCTGGCGAAGGACTGGAGACAGACATGACCGAATCGTTCACGAAATGGGATGTCACGGAGCACCTGCGCACCCAAGAAGACGTGCGCCTTTACCTCGAAGCATGTGCCGAGGAAGATCCGGGCGACGGGAGTCTTATTTGTGCCGCCCTGGACGACATCACCCGGGCGGGCGGGGAACATGATTTTCTATAATTGGAGGTGAAGAACATGGCCAGCATGACAATCCACAACCTCGACGATGACATCAAGCAGCGTCTGCACATCCAAGCGGCCAAGCACGGCCGCTCAATGGAGGAGGAAGCGCGGGAAATTCTGCGCTCGGCGCTTGCCGAACCTGCGCCCCCCGCCAATTTAGCCCGTGCCATACGCGCTCGCTTCGCGCCCTTAGGCGGTGTGGAACTGGACATACCACCGCGTGAGCCGATGCGCGAGACATCTCGGTTCGGTTAAGGTTCGGGAAGGAATGTGACCCGGCCCTCGCAGGATCGGCTATCCCTCAAGCGATGCTCGCAGGACGATACAGGCCTTCCCCAAGTCTTGGCCGACATAGTTCCCGCGATGGGGGACGATTTCGGTGAAACCCAATCGAGTCCAGAATTGCAAGGCCGGAACATTGGCCAAATAGATGCGGGCGAGGGCGAAGCGAAAACCCTCGGCGGCCAGCACCCTCTTGAGGCTTTTGATGAGTGTCGTGCCGACGCCGCTGTGCCGGAATCGCGGCCGGATCGCCAGGATCGAGAGCCAGGCGTCCCCTGCGTTGGGAACGTCCTCCATAAGGTGAAAGTACCCGGCCAGCTCTTCATCCGGTCCAACGTGGATGCTCCTCATACGGAAGCCGCGTTCCTGCGCCTCCTCCGCTACCGACTTCTCTACCAACTCACCGACCTCGCTTTCGGGCACCTCGGCAAAAGTGGGATCAAGAGCGACGATATCTACGCATTCCGTAACCGCAGCATGCAGCGCCGGCGTCTGCGCTACCTCGACCGCCCGTACGACGATCTGCCCCTCCGACCACGTGCTCGGCAACATGTCCCTATCACTCTCTGAAAAACGCTACTTCTTCGCTTTCCTCAGCGCCCCCTTAAACGCCTTCTCGATCTCACCGCGTGCGACGATTGCGTCCTTCCACACGTCGGGGAAACAGTCGAGCGCATAGCCCGAACCCTTCGGCCCCAGCTCGACGACAGCCCATAGCTCGGTAGCGCCGCGCTGTCCTTTGACCCAGTTGTAGAGCAAGTGCTTGAGGAAGTTGTCGCGCCAAGAGATAAAATCCGCGTCCAGCACCCCACGGCCATTGGTGACCGGCGTCTGGCAATGGCTGCCCGTAAAGGTGCGGAAGTGAATCAACTCGCTCATTTTGAGCAGGTCGGGGCGGTACTCGGCGATGCGCTCCCAGAAGTTGGTGGGCCGGAGCTGTTTGATGATCGCCGGGTGCGAGTGGTCGAAATTCGTGCGCAACTTTTCCTTGTAGCGCTTCTCGTACTGCTCGGCCAGCGCCAGCCCCTTCTCAGGAGTCTCAGTACACGTGTCGCGGTGCCATTCAATCGCCGGTTTGAGCTTGAGCTCTTTGCCCGCCTTCATCACTGCCCGCGCCACGGTCACCGCCTTGCGGATCTCGGTATCGTGGTCGCAGAGCTGGACGTTGATGTGCTCGGCACCAGCTTCCTTAAAAGCCGCCAGTTTTGGCCCGGCTTCTTCTACCGTGGCAATATCGACTCCGCCGACGAGTTGTAGCCCGTGCTTGGCGCACGCCTCGGCGATCTCGAGATCGGCTCCGGCGCTGAAGCCGACAAAGCCAGCGTCCTTAGCCGCACGGACTTTGCGGTCCATGGACCACTGCTTGGCTTCGGACGGATAATTGGTCAACGTCCATGCCGCAGCACAGAGTTTGAGCTGCGGTCTTTTAGCCTGCTTTTTCTTAGCCATTGTTCTCTCCTTTACATGTACATGGAAAAAATCAGAGAATTATATACGCGAGTGACCAAAAAGATGTAACCCGATGAAAGAAAATGAGTTAGGAAAATCTGTGAAAAAAATGATAATTATTCAGAAAGATGGGTCCTCATCAATGGAGAACGTAAAAAGATAGAAGATTAAAGACTTAACATATTTGGAATTGTGTAGAATCTTACTTCAAGCGAACTATTGGGCTCATCCCCCCTTTTTTGGTCTGTTCTGAGTGAGTTTATTCCGCGTCTTGGCGATTGGGTATTAATGGATCGCCCGCCACCTTTTTCTGTTCGATTTCTATGTGGGTCTTGGAAAGCAATAAATAGCGTTGTGATGTAGGTGGATGAGTTCCAGTAAAGCTATTGCTCTTATCCGGGTCCCTTTCTGCCATTTTTCGCCAAAAGTCGGCTGCGTTCTCTGTGGGCAATCCAGCCCGAGCGAGAATGTACAAGCCAATATAGTCAGCTTCGAGTTCAAAGGCTTGGCTAAAAGCTGCCGCCCCTATATTAGCTCCCTCACGGGAATACCTGCCATAGGTATGCATTCCTATAGAGCCAGCCAAGCCATCCGCCAAGGCCCCAGCGAAAGCCCCTAACCAAGAGTTGGTTTTCTTTTTACTGATGTGATTCTCTGTGCAATGAGCCAATTCGTGCGCGATTACCAAGGCCAGCTCTTCGTCTGAGGCAAAATCAAGCATCCCAGTGGTTATGCCGATATTTTCTCCGTCCGTGAATGCATTAACTTGTCCAGATTCTATGTGGAATACCTTATTGCCACAGATGCCTTCTTTTGAAATCAACAATTCTAAGGTTGTGTCTTTATACGCGGATCGAGGATCTCTAAAAATGTCTATGACAGGCCCAGATTGTATTATGCGCCTTATTTTAAATCGGGCATTATGGTGCAGATGTGCAAGAGTATCCGCCATACTGACCATCAATTTTTTCTTGTATGTTGTCCTACTATCATAGTAGTTTTTTTTCTTGACCATTTTATAGTGAGTATTGACGGGGCTGCCGTTGATCTCCAAGATACGGTCTCCTTTAAGCAAACCTTTCTTTTTCGCATTTGATCCAGCGCGAATCCCGGCAACAAACGGATAAGGCACTTCTTCTAAGCCGTAATAGTCGAGAAAGAGGATTTTCGATACGTGATCAACTTTTTCTAAGGTCTGCTGGTCAAAGTAGTAAAATCCAAATTCGCGTTTTCTCTGTTTGACTTCGCACAACCAATAACTGGCCATTAGCAAGGGATCGGCGATCCTATTTATACGCTCTTGTCGTTGCATCAACTGGCGATACTCTTCTCTGACCTGAAAGGTTATTTCCTGCTCAAGCTCTGGCAGCGTAATAGTAGGGCGGCGCGTTGTTGGCGTAGCACAGCCTATCGCAACGGCCGCCATAAGGAACAAAAATAATCGAAGCATAGGGAACCTTCTTATGAGAGGTTGTCCCAAGCTAGGTACAAAGTGGTACTTGTCAACGGCTTTGTAGCACGAAAAACGGTAACTCGTTAGCGAACAATAGTTTGCGAAACCTGACATTAAAACGATAACTTGCTGTAAAACAAAGACTTTGGTCAGGGTCCTCGTAGTGGCCCAGAGTTTGAGTTGCGGTCTTTTTGACCTATAGCAGTAGGGGCAATCTTCTTCTTGAGACCGTCTCTATTCTGCCGATTTGCCGTCATCGTCAGCGTAAGGCCAACCATCTTCTTGGGATCGTGCCAACTCTTCGCGATCGTCATCAAGGTCCTTTGCGATCAAGTCAGCATCGTCATCATACCCTTCATCGTCATCATACTCTTCGTCTATTTCTTCTTCAATGTCATTTACATCCCGGCTATTTGGGAGGTTGGAGTCAGTGTCATGGGTTTCCTCATCCTCCTCAACCCTTATGGAGACCCGCTGTCTAAGCTGGCCATCTTCATATTCGATCTGCTTAATGCATCCCGTGGACCGGATGGCTTCCTTAGTCTTCTCATTGAGCAACTTAAAAACTGATTTATTCAGTGAAACTCTCAATACATTCTTGTTGATGAGCCAAGCGAGTTGTTCCCGGTTAAGATTGTTCAAGTTTTCAAGATCCACCTCAATATCTCTAGTCCTTTTTGCTGCCACTAAAACCTTGCCAAGGCCTAGAATAGAGAACTTGTTCTTTTTACCTTCTGAGTGCTGACGTATCGCCTCTTTTTTTTCTTCTAGCTCCTTATCGACTTTCCTTCTTTCTTTGTACAATTCGATAGTTCGAACAATCAGTTCGCGAAAGCTTGTTTCCGACATTGTGGTTCCTCCGTATTCAGCAGCATTTCGTCAGTAAATGATCTATCCGGTCGATCCGGTCGTAATTTTAGAGGGTAGCGGCAGACATGAGATTCGTCAACAGCAGCCACTCGCCATTGCCCAATTTGGAAATTAGTCCCGCCTTAATCTGTTCAAAGGCTCTGCGCTCGCTCTCGTTGGCGACCGGGCCACAGCTAATGAGGATTACTTTGCATGTATATCTTCTTCCCGTTCTTCCCAAGGCGGGATAACGATCTCACACTTGGGGCCGCTGGCACGGCTGAGCCTTCTGTCCAGCGTCAACAGTGGACAACCAGTCTCCTCAGCCAAGGCCACGTACCAAGCATCGTAACTGGTCAAGTTGCTACGCAATGCCCATACGCGCTCGGCAAACGGCGCGAAGGGGAATAACGCAATATCGAGCTGTAGCAGATCCCTGTGTGCGCTTGTAGCCTCAAGTCGTGCGACTTCGCCGGATATTTCCAACCGGCGCAATATATTGCTGGCTTCGACTAAGGCCAACTCCGGACCGATCAGAGAACCTTCTGCAATAGCTGCTTCCGCCCACTGGCCTGCGCGGCCCAAGTCCACAAGTGCCGAGACGAGTACTGACGAATCAACAACAACAGTCACGTTCTATCGGCATCCCGAGCTTGTAGAATACTGGACGGACGGACTCGTATTCCGGCCGTTTTCTTGCGCTCGCGAACTTGGTGCAGCCACTCGCTGACCGAGGGACGCGACGCGATTCGTTCCAACTCGTCGCGGAGGAATGCCTGCATGGACTGGCGTTGCCGGGCGGCACGGACAGCCAACGCGTCGCGCACCTCTTCCGGGACATCTCTTATGGTGATTTGTACTGGCATGATAGCGTTATATCCTCGTTGAGTTTCTTCCTATCGGGGTGCCGATCTCACATGGGAAGGACGAGAGGAACCCCGCTCCTAAACGATAATTCGCTTTTCTCCGGTATATACATTGAATCCCCGCCCGCGCAAAAATCCCAACAGCGTCATCCCCGATTCTCGCGCCAGATCCACCGCCAAGCTCGACGGTGCCGATACAGCGGCAACCACCGCAATCCCCGCCATCCGCGCCTTCTGGACGATCTCAAAGCTGGTGCGTCCGCTGACCATCAGCACGCTCTTCGCTGGTACCGACTCGTTGCGCAGCGCGTAGTGGCCGATGAGCTTGTCCACTGCGTTGTGCCGGCCCACGTCCTCGCGCAGGACGAGCAAATCGCCCGCTTGGTCAAACAGGGCCGCCGCGTGCAGCGAGCCGGTTTGTTCAAATACATCCTGTGCTTGGCGCATGCGTTCGCTAAGGTCGTAGAGCATGGCCAGCGGCACGGTAAAATCGTCCGTCATCACGGGAGCCTCGCAGGTGATAGCCTCGATGCTGGCCTTACCGCAGACCCCGCAACTCGACGAGGCGTAGAAGTTGCGCTGGAGCCGCTGCCGATCAAACTCCACGCCAGCGGCCAGTTTGACCTCGACGATATTCTCCTCGTTGGGCGGCTCCGCGGCCGTGCAATACGAGATCGCGCCCAACTCCTGCGGCGATTGGATCAGGCCTTCGGTACACAAGAAGCCAGCCGCTAGCTCGAAGTCGTGGCGCGGGGTGCGCATGACTACCGCGATCGGCGTCTCCTCTACGCGGATCTCCAGCGGCTCCTCGACCGTTACTTGGTCGTCTTCGGCCGCTTTGTCCGCCTCGCGGAAGCGCCAGATCGACCGCTGCGTCACCCGCTGCTGCCGCTCCATCACATCGGCCCCACGCGCCGAGGCCCCCGGTCCATCGCCAGCATCGAAGCGTCGAAACTCTTTTGCATCAGCTCCAGCTTGAGCGGCTGCGCTTCCGGCTCGTCCCACATGTTTTCAAACTCACCGGGGTCCTCTTCCAAGTCGTACAGTTCACCTAAGTCGTGCCCGTGGTAGAGCACTAATTTGTAGCGCTCGTCGCGGTACATAGTGGCAAAGGTTCCATCGGGCGCGTCCAAGGCGTCGTAGTACTCGCAACGGACAAAATCGCGGTGCGGTGTCGCGCTCTCTCCGCGCAAAATCGGTAAGAGCGAGCGGCCGGTCATCCGCTCCGGCACCTCCAGCCCGGCCAACTCCAGAAGCGTCGGCGCTTTGTCGGTCAGTTCGACCAGATCGTCGCGCACCAAGCCTTCCTCAAAGTGTCCCGGCCAAGAAAAAATCAGCGGCACCCGCACCAAACCCTCGTAGAAGCGGCAACCCTTTTGGATCAGCCCGTGGTCGCCGAGCATTTCGCCGTGGTCGGACGTAAAAATCACCACCGTATTGTCGCGCTGGCCCGTGTCTTCGAGCGCGGCCAGCATCCTGCCTACTTGATCGTCGATCTGCTTGATCATCGCGCAGTACGCGGCCTGCAACACGCGCGCGTCGGCGCCAGGCGTCGGGCGGTCTTGGTGCAAGGGATCGCGGATATCGAGTTGATCGGGACGCCGTCCCTTGGACTGGAAATCAATCCCCGCTAGCTTTTCCTGCTGCGCCAAGTCGCTGTCGGCAAACAGCGGTCCGGGCATGGCCACTGGATCGAAACGGTCGCGGTAGCTCTGCGGCGGATTGAACGGCGGGTGTGGATCGTAAATGTTGACGCTGGCCAGCCAAGGGCCGTCGCGTTGTTGGCTCATAAACTCAATGGTTTTCTCGCCGCACCACGTCGTCTGGTGGAACTCGGCGGGTAGCCCGTGGGGATATTGCTTCATCAACTCACCTAAGACTTCCCCCTTTTCCCGCACCCAGTCAGCATAGCCGTGCCCCTGCGGCCAGTCGTCGCGGGGCGCGTGGCTGTATTCCCAATAGCGATACCCGTCGTTGACGCGCGGCTCAATGCGGCCATAGGCGCTGGCCAAGTGCAGCTTGCCAATCAGCCCGCAGTCGTACCCAGCCTCGGCCAACGTCCGCGTGACCAGCGGCGGGTGGTCGGGAAAACTGTCGAGGCCATTGCCGTTGATGTGCACGGCGCTGGCGTACTGGCCAGTGAGAAAACTCGCGCGGCTCGGCGTGCAGATCGGGCTTTGACAATAGGCGTGCGTAAAAGCCACGCCCTCGACAACCAGCCGATCGACGTGCGGTGTATCGACGTGATCATAACCGAGTGCGCCGATCGTGTCGTAGCGCTGCTGATCCGTGCAGATCCAGAGGATGTTGGGAGGCGTCATGGTGGAAGGGGCCTTTTGAAACGGTATTACGGTATTATAGAATTAGCCGTCAAAACTTGCTCGTCTTCCCACTGGCTGAATTCTCCTGATTGAACCGGCTTGCGGGCATATCCCTCCCGGTGTTTTTGCTCCTTTTCTTTTAGTTTAGCACGCCTGAGCGCAGCGTATAGAGCCTCCCGCGCAAAGGCCGATCTCGTTATGCCTATTTTCTTCACAACCTTATCAACTTCCTCAATTAGTTCCTCATCGAAGGTCATCTGTATGGTTCTCATATCTTGGTCTCCTGCATTAATTCCAACGGAATAGCTGTTCTCATCTCAACACTCCCTACGGCAAAAACTGCGCCACTGCCGTGCTGCGCCACTGCATCTGCTGCGCAGTCGTCTCGTGCGGCTTGAAGGCGCAGGCGACCTCGGCAATGGGCACGCCCCGCACCTCAATCCGCTCCAAGTCGGCCACGCCGTAGCCTAAGGTGTCCGCGTAGTGCAAAAGGCCCAGTTCCATCGGCTCAAAGCCCATGGCCTTGGCCATGACCGCATCCACGGCAAACACATCAGCCGACGCCGCGACCACATCCATAGGCACAGCATCGGTTCCCCCAGGACCATTGCCCTGCAAGCCCACCGTGCCATCGACGATCCCAATGTCCGGCTTGAGGTACTGGGCCAAGCGGATCAAGTTCACGTTGAGCACCTCGGCCTCGCTGGGCAACACACGCTCGGCGTGCGAGGGATAGCCGTGCATCTTGATGCGATCCTCTTTGTGCAGTGTCCCCATAATCATGTTCTTCTGCGCCAAAGTAACCACGCACACGTCGTGGGTCTTGGCCACGGCCACCGAAATAGTGCAGGGGCATTCGAGGACCACGCTCGGCATCCGCACGGTCGCCTCGACGCCACCGGCCATGTAAATCGCCGTCTCTTCCCACCGCGTCTCCTGATGCAGATCGACCAAGCGAATCGGTACCGAGTATTCTTCGACTAGTGCGTCATAGCCAAAATTGACAAACGCCTCGCCCGAATACTTCTCGTTGCCGCCTTCGGCAATGACGATCTCCTCGGGCGGCTGCGGCGTACTCAGCAGAAAGTCGATGGCACCGCGCATGGCGTCGGCATGGGTCGAGGCGAGGGGATTTTCGCTGGACAGGAAGTTCGGCTTGAGCATCACTTGCGCGGCCAGCTTCGGCTCGACGTCCTCACGCACCAAATTTAGCGCTTGATATACGTTGGCTTGCCGCGCACCGGCGCGGGCCAAACCCACTCGGGCTGTGTTCATATCTCATGTCTCCTTGGTTGATAATGCCTTGCCCGCTCTCTGGCCCCAATGTATCATTTCTCATCCTCCTAATCAATCTACTCCTATGCGTCTGACCTTTGAAGAAGGCACCCTGCTCCTGCGCGACTACGTCGGCCCAGACGCGCCCCCGGCCTTTGTCTGGGACGCGCGCGTTGATCACTGGCGTGCCCAAGCCCACTTCTACCGCGAAAGCGTAGAACACCTCAAACGGCACGAAGTCGCATTCAAGAATACGGCCCCGCGTTATAATACCCTTTCCCTCCAACTGCGAACCGCGCCTGAGCCGCACCCGCACCAAGCTGAAAGCATCGCCGCTTGGCAACAGCACGGCTGCCGCGGCGTGGTCGTCTTGCCCACGGGCACGGGCAAGTCACAAGTCGCGCTCATGGCGATGGTAGAAGTCCAGCGCAGCACCCTCGTCGTCGCGCCGACCATCGACCTGATGAACCAGTGGTACGACCTGCTCACCCGCTCGTTTGCCGTCGAGGTCGGCCTGCTCGGCGGCGGCTATCACGAACTAGCCGACCTGACCGTCGCCACCTACGACAGCGCCTACATGCAGATGGACCGCTACGGCAACCGCTACGGCCTCATCGTCTTCGACGAGGTCCATCACCTGCCCGGCGAAATGTACAGCCATGCCGCTGAAATGTGCCTAGCGCCCTACCGCCTAGGGCTGACGGCCACGCCGGAACGCGCCGATGGCCGCCACGTGCTTCTCGACACCCTCGTCGGTCCGATAGCCTATGAGCGCGGCATCCGCGCCTTGTCCGGCGAGTACTTGGCCGACTATCGCGTCGAGCGCCGCCAAGTGGATATGGTCGCCGAAGAGCGCGTCCAGTACGAGGCCGCCCGCGACGAGTACCAGGCCTTCCTCGCCGACAAGAACATCCGCCTCGGCACCAAAGACGGCTGGCGGCACTTCGTCATGCTCTCGGCCAAAAGCACCAGCGGCCGGCGCGCCATGCACGCTTACCGCCGCCATCGCCAACTCGCCCTCGGCGCGACCGCCAAGATCCGCGTCCTCGAAGACATCCTCAAGGCCCACCCGCGCGACCGCGTGTTGATTTTTACCAACGACAACGAAACCGTCCATCAGATCTCCCGCACCTTCCTAGTCCCAGCCATTACCCATCGCACCCGCACGCGAGAGCGCAAGGCTATCCTCGAAGCCTTCAACAAGGGAGAATACCTCGCCCTCGTCGCCTCAAAAGTACTCAACGAGGGCGTCAACATCCCCGAAGCCAATGTCGCGGTAGTCCTCTCCGGCTCGGGAACCATCCGCGAGCACGTCCAGCGCCTCGGGCGCATCCTCCGCCGTCGCCAAGGCAAAGAAGCCGTACTCTACGAAGTGGTCTCCAAGAACACGGTCGAAGACCGCATCAGCGACCGGCGCCGCCGCCACGAAGCCTACGAGTAAGCACCGTGCTGACCTCGGACCTCCTGCTGACTCGCTCGCGTGGCCCCTACATCGAACCGCGCTATGTCGATGTCGAGGGGCCAGCCCTCATCGACCTAGCCCAAGCACTCATCGACATCCACGCCGAACATCAAGGCAAAACCCGACGAGAGCTACAGCAAGCCCTCGACTTGCTCGCCGGGGACCGCACCGACTACCGCATCCAGCGCGGCCTAGCCAAGCTACTTTGCGACCACTACTGCGAATTCCACATCGCCAGCCCCCAGCCCCCTGAAGAATTGCGCCACGCCGTTTTTACCTTAGCCCGTGCCCACCATCCGGTCGTCCGCGAGCCCAGCCTCATCTATCCAGTCAAACGCGAAGACCTGCTGGAGCAGGTCGCCCTCAAACACCAAATCAGCAGCGAAGACGTACTCGACGGACTATACGCCGACCTACCTGAAAATCACCAGCTTGCCACCTTTGCCGCGCCCTCGGCCAACGAGTTGCTGCTGCGCTACAACGTGGCATTGGCCCAAGCCATGCTCTACCGCTGCGAAGTCTTGCGCCTGAGCGTGTATCGCAACCTGCCGGTGCGCTATAAGCAGCTTTTCAAATTCATCAAGTTCTACCGGCTGATCCACACCATTGAAGGCGATGTCGATGCCGGCTATGAGATCGGGCTCGACGGCCCAGTGAGCATGTTCCGCCACTCGCAGAAATACGGCCTGCAAATGGCGATTTTCCTCCCGGCCCTGTTGCTGTGTACCCGCTGGTCAATGCAAGCCGATATCGTCCGCAAGGACGGCCGCCGCCAGCAGTTCGTCCTCGACGATCAGTCGGGCCTAGTCTCTCACTACCGGGACCAGACCCTGTACGACTCGCTGCTAGAAGAGACGTTTGCCGCGCGCTTTGACAAGGCCAAAACCGCCTGGCAACTCGAACGCGAGAGCGAAGTGGTCAACCTCAAAGAGACCGTGATGATCCCGGACTTCACCTTCCGCCATCCCGATGGCCGCATAGCTCTTTTGGAAATCATGGGCTACTGGCGACCGGAGTATCTACGGCGCAAGCTCGAAAAGCTGCGCCAAGCCCAACGCAAGGACTTGCTCGTGGCCGTCTCGTCCAACCTCAATGTCAGCGAGGACGATTTTAAGAACGTGCCCGGCGGAGTTTTCTTTTTTCGCAATAAGGTCCAGCCCAAGGACGTCATACATTTATTGGACCAGATCGAACCGCCCGCCGCTGGGCAACCTAGCAAGTGAGCCTTACATTCGGAGATTCAACCATCCACGATAGCTAAACCCTCAGGAGCAACCATGGACGGCATTCACGACATGGGTGGGATGCATGGATTTGGCCCCATTATACGCGAGGAAAACGAACCCTTGTTTCACCATCCTTGGGAGGGCCGAGTACTTGCCATAACTGTAGCGACACCTGTACCGATCCCCGGCGGCTCTCGCAACAACATCGAAAACATGGATCCAGCACATTACCTGTCGTCCAGCTATTACGAAAAATGGCTGCACTCCCGCATCAAAGGATTGATTGACGCCGGCGTGCTAACCCCAGAAGAGTTGGAGACGCGGATGGCGCTTCTCCAGGATCATCCCGACGCCGAAACCCCGGTGCATCCCGACCCCGATGCCGTCCGCGCCGAATTCAAGCGCTCGCGTCCTACGGCTCCACCCTCACAGAAAATGGATATCCAGCCACAATTTTCCACCGGCGATCGCGTGCGGTCGCGCAACATCCACCCCACAGGCCACACCCGACTTCCCCGCTACGCGCGGGGCAAACGCGGCACAGTCACCAATTTCTACGGCATCTACAACCTCCAAGACGCCGAACTGCCCGCAGGGTGTACAACGCGCCAGCAACCCTTATACGCTGTGAGCTTTGACGCCGAGGAGCTATGGGGTAGTGCCGCTGAAACAAAAAGTGCCGTCTATTTGGATATGTGGGAAAGCTACCTAGAACCGGCGTAACCAATCCCCAATCGCAAAAGGATTTTTGTCATGCACAATTCTCGCGAAGCCGTCCATACCGAGACAGATGCCGCCCTGCGCACCAGAGCACTCGAATCGCTCCTGATCGAAAAGGGCTTGCTTACAACGAATATCATAGACGAAGTCGTACAGCAATACGAACAAGACGTAGGCCCGCTCAACGGTGCCAAAGTAGTTGCCCGCGCCTGGAGCGACCCGGACTACAAACGCCGGCTACTCGAAGACGGCACCGCGGCTATTGCCGAACTGGATTTTGGCGACGCCCACGGCAGCAAAATCGTCGTGCTGGAAAACACAGCAAGCGTCCACCACGTCGTCGTTTGCACCCTTTGCTCCTGTTATCCCTGGTCCGTACTCGGCCTGCCGCCGAGTTGGTACAAATCCTACGCCTATCGCTCTCGCGTGGTGCGAGAGCCGAGAGCGGTCTTGCGAGAATTTGACCTCGATCTACCCGATTCGGTCGAAATCCGCGTCTGGGACAGCAACTCAGATCTCCGCTACATGGTGCTGCCCGAGCGCCCTGCTGGCGCGGAAGACCATACCGAAGAACAACTCGTTGCGCTTGTCACGCGCGACTCGATGATCGGCGTGGCTAAGATCGAATCTCCTGCAAAGTGAGTCCGAGATGACGCAAAAAGCCGACGGACAAATCTCCGCAATGGAAGCACAAATCGCCCTACCGAGAGAAAATGGCGAACTAATTTTTCAGGCACCTTGGGAAGCGCGTGCCTTTGGCCTCGCCGTTGCACTCAACGAACAAGAGCTCTACGAATGGCGCGAGTTCAGTGCGGAGTTAGCTGCGGCAATCGCGGTGGCCGAACAAAACAAAAACCCATCGAGCTATTATGCCCGATGGGTCGCTTCTCTCGAAGAGTTGGTCATTGCTAGGGGCTTGATCAGTCGGGAACAACTCGACGCCAGAACCGTGGAATGCGCCGCCGGCATTCACGACGATCACGATCATTAAGTAGCTGGGACTAGATCCAACCAGCCCGCCGACTAGGCAGCAGGCTCAGAGCTGAATTTGCGCTGCACAAAACGCAGCGCGGATCTGTAGCTGTCGAGTTGCCCTTCCAACTGAGCGTCCTCGACCGCAGCGAGAATTTCCCTAAACAGAGGCCCAGGAGCAAAGCCCAAGGCGATTAGGTCGTTTCCCGTGAGCAAAGCCGGCGGACGCAGATGCTCCTTTTTTAGAGCGGCCAACTGCTCTTGGCAAAACTCGTACAGGTCGAGCTTGCCGTGGCTGGCCAAACAATCGGCGCGATGCAATTCGAGCAACTCGGGAAAGTGTGGCTCGCGCAACAGGCGCATGAGCGTGCTCGGGCGCATCTGGCGCACGTGGCTTATCCGCATGTGGTCGGCCACGAGCGTGCAGATGACCCTCCGCGCCTCGTTGGACATCCGCAGCCGCCCGCAAATCGCAGCCGCCATTTTGGCCCCGACCGCGTCGTGGCCGTGGAAGCGGATGCGCTCGGCTCGCACCATAGTTGACGGCTTGCCAATGTCGTGGAGCAACGCGCTCCAAGCCAGCTCAGCCGACGGCTCGTCGAGGTGTTCAAACAGAAGCTGGACGTGGGTCCACACGTCGCCTTCGGGATGAAATTTAGCGTCCTGCTGCACGCCGCGCATGGCCGCGACTTCCGGCAGCACGGCTTGCAGCAAGCCCGACTGGTCCAAAAGGCGCAGGCCACACACAGCCCCTCCCTCAGTCAACAGCAGGGTTAGCTCGTCGCGGATGCGCTCGGCACTGACGCCGGCAATGCGCGCGGCTTGGGCGCAGAGCGCGTCCCACGTCTTGGATTCGATGGTAAAGCCGAGCCGGGCCGCAAAGCGCACGGCCCGCAACAGGCGCAGATGGTCTTCGGCAAAGCGCGCGGCCGGGTCGCCGATGGCGCGGATGACCTTGGCGTCGAGGTCTTGCTGCCCGCCGACGTAATCGAGGATCTCGTCGCTCGCTGGGTCGTAGAACAGGCCGTTGATGGTAAAGTCGCGGCGCTGGGCGTCAGCGCGGGCGTCGGCTGGCTCTATGGATGCGGGACGGCGGCCATTGCGGTACGGGCCATCGCGGCGGAAGCGCGCCACCTCGTAGTCGCCCTTGTCGAGCATCACTACCGAGATACCAAACTGCGCGCCCACCGCCACCGTGTTAGCGAAAAGCGCGGCCACTTCTTCCGGCCCGGCATCCGTAGCCACATCCCAGTCCTTGGGCGCACGTCCCAACACCATGTCGCGCACACAACCACCGGCTAGCAAGGCTTGGAAGCCGGCCCGGCGCAAAGTCTCGACGACGCGCAGGGCCCCAGCGTCTATATCTGCGTCCATCCTAGCTACTCAGCCACCTTAAAACTCTCAACCCGACTCACCGAATTCTCAATCCCTTCGGTGTGTGTACTAGCCACGACCTTCCAGTAGTACACCTGCCCAGGTTCGAGCGAGACCAAGCGCCCTTCCTTAATGCGGCCGGTAAATACGGCTGTGGTATCGCTAGTCAACGGCATATCCGACACTTCGCCGCTAGTCAGCGAGGTAGTGACGATTACTCGGAATGCGCGCGCCTCGGGCAAGCGACTCCAAGTAAAGGTCAAAGGCGCAGCGGTCTCTTCCCCGGCAACCGGAACCAACAACACCGGCGAGGGCAGCGCGACATCGCCCACTTCCTCGGAGGCATTGCTTTCCTTGCCGCCGAGATCTATCGCCGTAATTCGATAGTAGTACACCGTGCCCACCTCGATTTCCTCGTCGATGAAGCCCGGTCCCGATACCTGCATCAGCAAATGCTCAACGCCCGGGGTGAAACCCTGCTCAGTCGAGCGATAGACCCGGTAACCTGCGAGATCGGTCTCCGCGTTGTCAGCCCAGTCGAGTGCGATGTTGAGCTGGCCGAATACTTCGAGGTGGTGCGCTACGGCGCGCACCGCAGTCGGCACCTGCGGAGTCAGGCTGTTGAGGGGCTGTCCGCTGACGGTATTCGAGGGATCGCTCTCGCCGCCGCCGTTTATCGCGGTTACTCGATAGGTGTACTCCAGCTCGTATCGTAGACCCTGATCCTTGTACCGGGTCTGGAACGTGGAGTCAATGGCCACGGACGCGTCATTCCCCACTGAGCGATAGACGACGTAGAGCACCTCGTCCGCGCCTTCGGCGGCCTGCCAATTGAGCCATATCTCGCCATCGCCAATACGCTCTACACTCAGCGCGCGCGGCGCCTGCAGAGGATCGGCAATCGCGATGGGACTGGTGCCCTTTTCGCCGTCATCGCCGCAATGCCACAAGCCGATGACGACGACAATCCATGCAAACTTTAGGCGTTTCATTTTTTCTACCTCCCCAGATAGATTAATCGCCTCACTGCCAAAAGTACCATTAGCCTCCCAAAATGGGCAAGCACTTTTGACAAATAGCCGCCTCGAAGTTATTGTGTCGCTATGTTGTCTTTGCTCTATGGACTCACCCGCATCGCCCTATGTGTGTTGGTGCCTTTCTGCGCGGCTTGCGTTCTTTTTTTTCTCGAATACCAAAACCAATACGCAGCCCGTTACATCGGCCAATACCTGATGCAGCAAAACCCAGAGCGCCAGCCAGGAGGCGCGCTCTGGCAAGGCATTCTCGCCAGTCGGCAGACCCGCATGGCCCTATCCGACTCGCTGGCTGAAGTGCCACTAGAGCCGAGCCAAACCCCACTGCCAGTTTTGCAAAACCACTACCAGTTCCAGTACCACGGCACCCACGCGGCGTTCTTTGCAGTCGCACGGCGCGACACGGCCCTTCAGCCAGATCGCCTTAGTCCGGAGAACCTACGCGAGCTCGCCTATTCCCTGCAGATCTACGAGCAGGGCCGCTACCTACTAACCCAAGCCACCGTACCCGACGACGCTTCGTATCTCCGCGCCCTCGTCGGCGCGCAAATAGCCTTAGAGGACGGCTCGCTCTTCTACCAGCTTCACAAATGCCTGCTGGCAAAAGACGAACCCGAGGCCTGGACCTTTCTGAGGATGAAAGAGGAAGACATGGCCTACTGGCGTCAGCACTTAGCGCCGCTTTTAGGACCTGACCCCGAGCGTGCGCAAAGCGATGCCGGGCCGATCATCACAGCCGCCCTAGCGGAGGTCGTGCAAGCGCGGGCCGATTCGCTGCGCCAGGGCGAGAACAAGCATCTACTCACAGCTTGGGACAGCGCAGACGGCTTTGAACTGCGGCTAACCCGCACTGGAGACGAAGACCAATTTGCCGCGTACGCGCTCGTGCCGGGCCAAGAGGCCACAGCGCTCTTGCTTCCGGACCAGTTCGTGCAACAACACCTTGGACTAGAAGAGCAATGAGACGCGCGCTGCTCATCGGCGCGGTCCTGACCGTGTTCCTCGTCTTGGCGGGCGGGGCGGGAGTGGGGTACGCCATCTGGCGCATGACC
Source organism: Candidatus Latescibacterota bacterium (assembly GCA_965116455.1). Lineage (GTDB taxonomy): Bacteria > Latescibacterota > UBA2968 > UBA8231 > UBA8231. Next base: position 1,732,267 of record OZ220690.1, read on the forward strand.
CCTAACTTGCCCAGTCTGCCCACTGATCCTCGCGAGCTAGGCATCCGCCCCGGCACGGAGATGTACGCAGCCTCTGGCGAGCGCATCTACACCTTTAATCAGAGCCGCCAATGGGTGCCCCTCGAACGCATCAGCCCCCACGTGGTACAAGCGCTCATCGCCACGGAAGACGCGCACTTTTACCACCACCGAGGCATCGACCTGACGGCCATCGTCGGCGCGATCCGCGACAACCTGCGCAAGCGCAGCCTCACCCGCGGCGGCAGCACCTTGACCCAACAGCTCGTCAAGCGCCTGTTTTTTTCGCCAGAGAAAACCTTTGAGCGCAAGCTCTCGGAAGCGCTCCTCGCCTTGCAGCTAGAGGCGTTCTTTGCCGCCTCGTACCCAGACACCAACGCTGCTGGGCAACCCACTTATAAAAATCGCCTCTTAGAGCTGTACCTCAACGAGGTCTTCTACGGCACCAACGCCTACGGCATTCACGACGCCGCAGTCACCTTCTTCGACACGACCCCAGACTCGTTGAGCCTGCCCCGCGCCGCCATGCTCGTAGGCCAAGTCAACGCCCCGACCAAGTACAATCCCCTGCGGCACCCCCAACGAGCCACCGTCCGGCTGCAACACGTGCTCGACCGCATGGTTGCCAGCGGCTTCCTCGACTTAGAAACGCGCCGGGAATACGCCGCCTTCCGAGCCGAAGACCTCATCAATCCCGGCTACCCGCCTCGCAACCCAGTACCCTATTGGGTCGAAGCCATCAACGCAGAAATCGTCCAGCAGTGGGGACCGTCGGCCCTGCACTACGGGAGTCTGAAGGTCTATACCACCTTGGACATTACAATGCAAGAAGCGGCCGAAGAAGCGGTGGCCAAGGGGATGGTCGAGTTGGATGAGCGGCTGGGCTTTAAGCCCTATTCGGAAGCGTCGATGGCCGAGCGCCCGGCCTACGTCCAAGGCGCGCTAGTATGCCTGTCGCCGACCGGAAAAGTGCTGGCCATGGTCGGGGGCCGGGACATTTTCGTCAGCTACTACAACCGGGCCCTCACCGCCCGCCGCCAGCCCGGCTCCGGTTTTAAGCCGATGGCCTACCTAGCAGCTTTGGAAGCGGGTGAGATCAGCCCAGTCACTGTCTTTATCGACGAGCCGCGCACCTATATCGACAACGAGAAAAAGTGGCAACCGCGCAACTACGGCGGACGCTACTTGGGACAAACGACCGCAGCGTGGGCCTTAGTTCGCTCGGCCAACTCCACGGCCATACAAATCTCCGAGCTCGTCGGTCCGCCCCGGGTTGTCGAGACAGCCCACCGCTTGGGTTTTGCCGGGCCAATAGGGGCCTACAAGAGCATTGCCTTGGGCGTGGCCGAAGTCACCGTGTTGGAAATGGCCGCGGCGTACGGGATTTTTGCCAACTACGGCTTGCAAGTGACGCCGACCCTGATAGAGCGGATCGTCGATGCCGACGGCCAGCAGATCTTTACCCACCAGCCGCAGATCCGCCAAGCTATCGCGCCCGACCTCGCCGCGCAGATGGTCCACCTCTTGCGTCAGACCGTGGATCGCGGCACCGGCCACCAAGTGCGCAAGTTGGGCTTCGCGCGGCCAGCCGCTGGCAAGACCGGCACGACCAACGACAATACCGACGCTTGGTTTACTGGCTTCACACCGGATTTAATCGCCAGCGTCTGGGTGGGATTCGACGAGCGCCGCACCCATAAACTGGTGGATACGCGCGGGGTGCAAATCACCGGCGGCAACGGAGCCGTGCCTATCTGGACGGATTTTATGATCGCAATAAACGAAGGGCGGCCGGAAAAGGATTTTGACGTGCCCGGGGACGTGATGATCCACAGCGTGGATCCCCGCACCGGCGAGGTAAGTTCAGAGCCCAACGAGGACGGGGTTCAGCCGGTGTCTGTGGCATTGCGCCGGGGCGAGCGGCCTAACTGAAAACTCGATCAGCAGACTGCGGCCAAAACCTCACTCACCCGCCGCGCCACAATGTCTTCCTCGTTAGGTTCCATCATATAGGGATTGATACCAAAGCCGTTCTCGTGGGCGGCGATCTCGATTCGCGGTTGGCCAGCCGATAGCTGGCGCGCAAGCTCGTGGCCACTGATGGCTAGCTTTTCTCGATCCCAGCGCACCGCCAAGTTCGGCGCAACATTCGAACGCCCGGGCTGATTGACTTGCGTCGCCACCGACGGAAACGGCTCCACTGCCGCCGCGATCACGGCCAAGCGCCGCTCCCACTCCCGCCACTCGGCCGCGTGGTCGCGCACCACCCACTGCTCCACTGCCGCCAACAGCCCCATGATTTCTTCCTTGCCCGCCTTCATCGGCCTCCCCAGCGCGTGGTGCGGTGCCCCATTGAGGAAGGCCGCCTGCAACAGTTCCTTGCGCCCCAAGACCAAACCCGACGCCTGCGGCCCGCGCAGGCACTTGCCGCCCGAATAAGCCACTGCATCGGCTCCCTGCTCCAGATACCAGTTGGGCGCATCCGGTCGCTCAGCGGCTGCATCGACAAACGTCGGCACGCCGTGCCCTTGCCCGGCCGCTGCCATATCCGCTACTGAGATCGGCCCCCGCTCGGCCGCATCGCCAAACACCAAGAGCATGGCCGTGCGGTCCGACAAGGCCGCGTCGAGTTCGGCGAGCGTCTCGACCTCGACTATTTCGACGCCGACCATGCGCACGGCGTGATCGTACACGTGGCGGTGGCTCGGCTGGACGAGGACTTGGTTTTTCATGCCCGTAGTGTCGGGCAACCGCGCCATCTTCTCTCGGTCCGTGCCGGCCACGCAAGCGGCTGTAACTTGGCACAACGCCGCAGCGCAACCATTGGTAATCAGCCCCCACTCGCACTGCATCAGCTCGCCGATGCGCGTTCCGACGGCCTCCATCAGTTCGTCGAGGTGGACGTATTGCTTAGAGGCCTCGACCATAGCCTGCCGCACTTCGGGCAAAATCAGCGAGCCGCTGATGATGGTATAGGTCCCCTGACAGTTGATCAGGGGACGCACACCGAGACTTTCGTAGGTTGGATATGCTAGGGCACGACTCATCAGTGGTCCTTTCTACAGAAACGCCAGCCGATCGACCTATCGATCCTTTTGGTTGCCTTTAACAGATTAAAACAAATCGTCCGCATAGCCCGCCAAATAATACTCCAGCGCCGCCATACCCGCGCTAGTATCCACGCTGGCCCCTTCGTGCGCTAGGGCTCCGCCCAAGGCGTGCAACACGCGGAACAGGTGGGGTGCCCGGCACTGCTCCCCCATCTGGCCGATGCGCACGATGTCGAGGCCAAAGGCCCCGGAGATTTCGACGTGGAAGCGGTTCGACATATCAGCGCGCACCCGAGCGCTATCTACCCCAGCGGGCACTTGGATTGCCACCACCGAGTTAAGGCGAATGCGACGCGGCGCGGCCAGCACCAGTCCCATCTTCTCGATGCCAGCTTGCAGCGCCAGCGACGAGTGCCGATGCCGCGCAAAGCGGCGCTCCAGCGTCTCCTCGCAGACCAGCCGCAGAGCTTCGTGCAGGGCTAACAACCCCGAGACCGGGGCCGTGTAGTGGTACTGGTGTTGCTGCCAAAAGTTTTCTGCCCGCAGTGCGTCCAAACACCAGTGCGGCCTAGGACCGGGATGCTGCTGCACCTGCTCCCAAGCCACGTCAGAAAAGGCGATTAGCGCCACGCCCGGCAGCGACGACAGCCCCTTCTGGCTGCCCGTGAAAACCACGTCAACGCCCCAAGCATCCTTTTCCAATGGCATAGTGCTCAACGTGCAGACCGCATCGACGACCGCCAGCGCCCCGTGCTCGCGGCACAAGTGGGCAATCGCCGGTAGCTCGGTCGTACAGACGCCGCTCGACGTCTCGCCCTGCACCATCGTCACCACGTCGTAGCGCTGATTCTTGAGGTACTCCTCAACGCGCTCAGCGCAAATAGCTTGCCCTTCCGGCACAGCCAGCACTTCGACCTCCGCCCCCACGCCAGCCGCCATCTCGGCAAAGCGCCCACTGAACCACCCGTTTTGCAGCACCAAGGCGCGGCGGCCCGGCCACAGCAGGTTGCCCATCGCCATCTCCATGGCCGCCGACGCCGGCCCCCCAACCCCCAAGATGTGCTTATCGACCGTCTGAAAGGCGTAGCCAGCCAATTGCTTGATGTGCTCGACCAGCCGATCCATCGTCGGCCCCAAGTGATTGATGACCATGCCACCCGCCCGCGCGATCTCCGTCGCCACCGGCACCGGTCCGGCTCCCATCAACAGCAGCGGCTCGGCCGGTAGGAGCTGATCCAGCGGCGGAAGCGCGGGGGGCTTTATGCCACTTGACTCTGCATTCCCCATTCCCAATTCCTAGTAGTTAATCGCCTCGCCAAATGCCTGCCCAGCCGCCTCCATCACAGCCTCGGACAGCGTCGGATGGGCGTGAGAGGTCAGCAACAGCTCTTCATACGTGGCTTCAAGCCGCAGGGCCAGCGTCAATTCGGCGATCAACTCCGTGGCCTCGGCCCCCAGAATAGCCCCGCCCAACAACTCGCCGTAGCGCGCGTCAAAAACCAACTTGACTAGTCCTTCAGTTTCCCCGGCTGCTTGTCCTTTGCCGCTTGCTGCAAACGGAAAGCGCCCGACCTTGACATCGTACCCGGCTTCGCGCGCTTGACTTTCGCTCAGGCCGACGCTAGCCACTTGCGGCTGGCAATAGATGCAGTTGGGCACTTGGCGCGGGTCCAGGGTGGGCCGGTCGCGACCAGCTATAAACTCGACGGCTGCAATTCCCTCCTGCGTGGCCGCGTGAGCCAACAGCGGCGGACCGGCCACATCGCCAATCGCGTAGATGCCCTTGGCGCTGGTCTGCATCCGCTCATCGACCACAATCGCACCATCGCGGGTGCGGATGCCCATCGCTTCTAACCCCAGCCCCTCGATATTGCCCTGGACCCCAGTGGCAACCAGTACTCGATCCACTCTCCGCGTCTGCTCCTCGTCGCCGATCCGGTAGCGCAACGCGACCGCGCGCTTTTGTTTTTTGACCTCCTCGACCCGGGCTCCGGTCGCCACTTCGATCCCCTGCTGCGTTAAGCTCTCGGCCAATCCTGCGGCGATCTCCTCGTCTTCGCGCGGCAACACCTGGGGCAGAGCTTCCAAGAGCAGCACCTTGCTGCCAAAAGCGCGATAGAAATAGGCGAATTCTACGCCGATAGCCCCGGCCCCGATGATGGCGAGGGAAGCGGGCTGCTCGGCAACGACCATGGCCTCGCGGCTGGCGATGATCCGCTCGCCGTCGAATTCCACGCCCGGAATGGATTTAGGGCGGCCGCCAGTGGCCAGCACCACATGCGCAGCCTCCAGTTCGGCCACGACCTCGCCCTCGGCGTCCTCAACCGCGATCTGGCGGCTGGGCGTCAACCGGCCCCTGCCGGCGAACACCTCGACTTGGTTCTTCTGCATCAGGTAGGCCACGCCTTTGGACAACTGCGCTGCTACCTCGCGGCTCCGGCTAATGACCGCATCCCAATCCACCTCGGGCTCATCAACGCGCAAGCCGAACTCCTCGGCGCGCAAGAAAAGCTGGTACACTTCGGCTTGCTTGAGCAGAGCCTTGGTGGGAATGCAGCCCCAATTGAGACAGGTCCCGCCCAACTCGGCGTCCTCAATCAGCGCGGTTTTTAACCCCAACTGCCGCGCGCGAATAGCGGCTGAATACCCACCTGGGCCGCCGCCGATAACTGCCACATCATACGCTGCCATATTGTACGTTCTTTCTAATTATACCTGACGTTACGCATTGTAGGGGCAACCCTTGTGGTTGCCCTCTTGGGTCCCGCTGGCTCGCCGGGTCGCTTGGGCGCCCACAAGGGACGCCCCTACACGGACCGATTCGGCGCAGATGCGTAACTCAATCATAAAATTTAAAAGAATCCCCTAATGTAAAAGCTATCACCTTGGGCACAAATAAGCGCCAATACCCCACCTCGATTGCCCTTACTCGCCCCATGTTTTATTGTAGCCAAACTAGCGGCTCACCCTACATAAAGGCAAATCCCGTGCTACAACAGCAGTCCAATCCCGCGCAAACCGTGACCATTTTCACCGACGGTGCCTGTTCGTTCAACCCAGGACCAGGCGGCTGGGCGGCGAGGCTGCTCTACGGCGATGGCCGCGTCGAGGAGCTAGGCGGTTTTGCCCCGAAGACGACCAACAACCGCATGGAGATGCAAGCGGCCATTGAAGGGCTAAAAGCCGCCTTTCGGCTGAGCTCAAGTCGAAGCCCATCCGGCGTCGCTATCACGCTTGTCACAGACAGCCAGTACCTGCGCCAAGGTATCACCGCGTGGATTCACGGCTGGAAGAAGCGGGGCTGGCTCACAGCTAGCAAAAAACCCGTACTCAACCAAGACCTGTGGCAGACGCTAGACCAGCTCAACACGCCCGCTGTCCAGTGGCGGTACACCCCTGGCCACGTCGGCGACCCGGACAACGAGCGCTGCGACCAGATCGCCAAAGCATTTTCGCGTGGGGAGACGCCCTCCCTGCACCGCGATTGACCCAACCTCTACTGAAAGGATTGACCATGCTCTACAGCCTGCTCTTCGCCCTCGTCCTCGCTGGCTCTGCCAGCGGCCAGGCTCCGCCTGATGAGTTACCCACCTACCAAGTCCTCCGCACCAACGAGGGAATCCAAGTCGATGGTCGCCTAGACGAGGCCGACTGGTAGCGCGCCGCGCCCATTGCCTTTGTCATGCCGTGGAGCGACCTCGAAAACGAGGAGCCGCAATCCACGACGGCCCGCTTGCTGTGGGACGACGACAACCTCTACATCATCTACGAGTGCGTCGATCCGTATCTGCACTCAGAAGTAACCGAGCACGACGGAGCGGTGTATCAAGAGGACGCGGTCGAGATTTTTGCCACCCCGAACGCGGCCGTTCCCGGCAACTACTACGGCTATGAAATGAACATCAACGGCACGCTGCTCGACTACATCGCCTTCCGCGGCGGCAAGGAGCGCACCAAAGCCATTCACCCATCCTGGCAGAGCGAAGGCGTGGTCATTGCCACGACCTACGACGGCACCCTCAACGACCACTCGGACACCGACCAAAGCTGGATCCTCGAAATCGCCATTCCCCACGACAACTTCCGCCACTTGGGTGGGCAGATCCCGCCCCAAGACGGCGACCAATGGCGCGCCGGACTCAACCGCACCAAGGGCTACCAAGGCCAATTTGGGCTGTGGTCCGATACCGGCACGCCCCAAGCCGACTTCCACCGTGCCAACCGATTCGGCATCCTCACCTTTTCGTCGGCCATCGTCGGCCGCTGAAGGGCTTCGGAAGCAAGAAACGGAGAAAGCAGCTTTTTCACGGCTGCACAGCACATGCGACGGATGATCTCAAGCCTGAAAACTTGGGCCGTGAGGCTTAAAGGCTGGCGCGGTAAAAGGCAACGGCTGTGGCTGCGCCTGCTGGGCTATTACCTCGGCTTAGGGCTAGTGCCCGTGTTGCTAGTTGATATAGCAATGCGGAATGATTTGAACGATTCGGTATGTGGATCGTCTAGTCATAACTATTCTGCGTCCATCTGCGTCCATCTGCGGATTATCTCGCAAATGATTTAGGATGGCTATATCTTCGTGTTGAACACGGCCCGCGATGCAATAAAAGAGGCCGTGCTGGACAGCCGCCGCGAAATGGAGCACCGCACGGCCGCGGAAATCGCCCGCATCTTTTCCAACATCGCCTCCGGCTTGGAAAGCTTCGCATGGACTGTGGGAACCAAGCCACAGGATGTGGATGCTTTGCTCAAAAAGAACGCCCTCAAATCTAGGGAGGTGGAGGTACTCTACCTAGTGGACGCCCCAAACCAAATACAGGCCGCGAGCGCGTCGGTTGCATTCCCCGCTTCCTACGACTGGGCAGCAACTTGGGCGACGGTAGCAGCCGATGGCCTGTACGTTACCCTGATCAAAGAATTTAAGGAGACGCCCAAGCTCTTTGTCGCGCTACCATGTGGAACGGGACGACGAGCGACCTCAGCAAGCCCTAATAGCTCGCCTCGACTTTCACCGAGTCTGGCAAAAGATAAATCTCGTCCGCATCGGCAAAACCGGCTACGCGACCTTGCTCCACGCCGACGACGGGCACTATCTGGCACGGCCCATGCGTCAATCCTTCTACACGTGGATCCACCACCCGCATATAGAGGCCATGCGCGGGCCAGCGGGAACCCTCTTGTGGCGCGATGGGGGGCATGAAGTGGATTACGGGTTTTGCTCCCGTGATCGGTTCGGGAGTCACGGGAGCGGCCGACCGCCCCAAGACGCCGCGCACTACGACGCAATCATGGCGCGCGTCGGCCTGCAACAGGAGGCATTTGACCGACGGGTCAAGGAGTTTTCCAAGGGGATGCGTCAAAAGCTAGGCATTGCCATCGCCATCGCCAAGGACGCCCGCATCGTGTTGCTCGACGAGCCTACATCGGGCCTCGATCCCAAGTCTGGAGCCGAATTCTTGGAGCTGTTGGACGAGCTACGCAACGAGGGCAAGGCGATATGGATGACCACGCACGATGTGTTCCGCGCCCGCGTGATCGCCGACCGGCTCGGCATCATGGTCGAGGGCCACCTCGTCAAGACGCTCACCCGCGACGAATTCCAAGAAGCCGACTTGGAGCGCCTCTACGTCGAATACGTAGAGCGACCCGTCCTGCCTGCGGCCTAAGGATTAGGGCACACAAACTTAAATACGCTCAGCTTAGGGTGGGAGAATAGGGTCTAAAAGGAAACACTGCATCTTAGAAACTCTACATAGGCTGGCCATGTCGCCCGCCGACTTCCTCTGTATAACGCCAGTGGCCCAAATTTTGCATACTCAATTTTTGAGCGTATTTTAATCTGTGACCAGAGGTCCCAATCCCATGCCTGCCGAACAACCCCTCGCTGAGTTGACGACGCGCGACGTCTTACTCCAAGTAGACCGCCGCCTGACCCTCATCGAAGACGACCTACGCACCCTAGATCAAAAATGGGACCAGCGATTCGGGACTTTAGAGCAAAAGACCGACGCCCGGTTCGACACCCTAGACCAAAAGATCGACGCCCGAACCAATCAACTACGCCAAGAAATGAACACCGGGTTTGTAGGACTGCGCAAGGAAATGAACGCCCGATTCGAAGCCGCAGATCAAAAAATCGACACCCAGACCGACCAGCTACGCCAAGAAATGAACACTGGGTTCGTGGGACTGCGCAAGGAAATGAATACCAAATTTCACTGGACGCTCGGCGTCGTCTTGGCCAGTTGGATTTCCACCATCGGGACGCTGTTGCTCAAATAAGCTCCCCTACTCCCCAAACAACGCCGCCACATCCCGCTCCACCTTTTCCCGCCTCTCGGCAGCTTCTAAAAGCAGCTGCTAAATCCGAACTGCCGCAAACATTCTCGTCCGCGATTCCACGCGTTCCGTATTAACTACCCCCTACTGTCCGCTGGCGAACACCTGCTGTCCGTTGGCGCACAGTGAGCAGATCATCCAAACGGCGGATACCGCCAGATTTAGAATATTAAAGGATGGCAGCAAGAGCTTGCGAGACAAATGAAAAATTATCTTTCTTTTTGTAAGACATTATTTAACAGTAAGTTATACATACAGAAGCAAAACAATCGGCGCGATTGGCAACCGCTGGCCACTCCATTGGCACGATAGTTGCAGTAGTGCGTACCGAAGCAACAACCCGCACTCTTCCACAAGGAGGGCATCATGCAACCCTTAGCCATTCGCATCCTATCTCTCGCGCTGATCACCATCTCCAGCGCCGCGGCCGTCGAGACCAAGTATCCCCACGGCGGCTTTGAGCCCCGCCTCGACAAACTCCAGGGCTTGCTTGACTATGTCCACACCGTGGAGAAGATCAAGGTTAAAGCCGGTCCCAAGTTGTGGCAGGCTATCGAGTCCATTCCCATCGCGACGGGCGTCCCTATCACCCCCGAGCAAGAAGCCGACCTGCGCGACTGGCTCTACGACTTTCTCGTCGCCTTCTCCGCCTCCGGCAACGACAGTCTCGCCGCCGAGTTTTACCTCCGCGAGGGCGTCAACAACCCCAGAGCTATAAAAAATATGAAAGAGACCCTAGCGGATTGGGGGATTCCCAGAGACGACACGCCCTTTGACATCTTCCGTGCCATGCACCGAACCGTACTCGACGACCAAGGCTATAAATACCGCTTTGGCAAGGCCTTCTTTCGCCACAGCACGTTCAAGGTGTTCGAGATGCAGGGCCACTACGAGAGCTATCAGTCGTACCCGAGGGGCGTCGCCAAGGCCAAGTTCAAATTGCAGAAAGAGGTTGAATCGGCGCTGCGGGCTGGCGAGCAGCGGGTCTTCACCGACATCGCGTTTGTCACCGAAGAGCCGGCCGAATTCGCCGGGTCTCAAGGGCCGATCTGCACGCCCTTCTTTTGTCGGCTGGTCTGGGATCCAGAGCGGACAATGTGGCGCTTTGTAGAGGTTGTCTACAACGCCAAACTACCGCATCCTTTCCTGTTTTCGGCCATATAACCGGCCTTGTAACTTTATTTTAGTAACGCGGAAAAAGCGGGCAGTTCGTCTATGAACTGCCCGCTTTTTCCGTGGCCGACCGACTCGGCAGCACGGACCAAAATTTCTACCATCGAGACGCTGTTGCTTAAGTAAGCTCCCCTACTCCCCAAACAACGCCGCCACATCCCGCTCTACCTTCTCCCGCCGCTCCTCGGCGGGTAGATCGTCCACACAGCCCATTGCACTGTAGAACTGAGCGTCGTAGTCGCGGGTCTTGATCACCACCGGCATGGGCACGGCGTGGCCGATGATCAACGCCTGCTGCTTGGAGTCGAGGCTGGCCAGCACACTGCGCAGTCCTTCGGTGCCGCTGACGCCGGTGAGCACCGCTTGAATGTCCTTCTCGTCGTTGAGCAGGGCCGTGATGCGCGTGCCAATCTGCGAGAGCACCTCGTCGTCAATGCTCGACGGTCGCTGATCGACGACTAACAGCGAGACATAATATTTGCGCATCTCGCGGGCAATGGTGCCGAAGATGGTCTGCTTGGCCGCCATGGGGTTGAGGAATTTGTGCGCCTCCTCAATGGTGATCATGAGCTGACGTGGCTGATCCTCGGGGCGTTGGGTGGCGTAGAAGCGCTCGCTCTTCTTGACGTACATCTCGTGGATGCGTCGCGCGATGATGTTGGCCACCAGCAAGTAGCACAGCATACTCGTCTGCTGCCCAAACTCCAGCACCACGTTGATCCCCTTGTCGAGGTATTCCATGATGCGGTCCACCACGTCGCCGTCTCGTAGCTTGGAGACCATAAAGGGGAAGTTTTCCAGCCGTTTGAGCTTGCGATGTAGAGCCACTAAAGACCCGGCGTGCGCGCCGATCTCGCGGGCAAATTCCTCTACATCTGGGCCTTCCAACTTCAAGAGCGTGCTCAACCAGCGCTCCTTGTAAATCGCGTACACCAAGTAGGCCGACTCCACGGCCGTGGGATTGAGCTTGAGTTCGTCTTGCAGCGGAGCAATGTCCTCGACGGTGATCTGGTCGTAGGAGATATAGACCTCGTGATCCGGCTGCACGCCGCGGGCGCGGGTCGATTGCGGGTCTAAGGAAAAAATCGCCACCCGCTCGCCAAAAAGCTGCTTGAGTCCCTTGACAAAAGTCGTGGTAGAGCCGTTTTCCTTCATGGCCTTAAACCCGTACTCATTGTGCATGTCAAAGATCAGGTTGACGGCCTTGTCGTAGTGAATCAACCCGCACAGCGCCAGCCGCGTCAGAAAGGACTTGCCCGTGCCGGTCTTGCCGAAGATGCCGTTGGAGCGCTCGGCAAAGCGGATCATGTCGAGGCAGACCTGCGTGTCCATGTCGAGCGGGTTGCCAATGCTGAAGTAGCGGCCCTCGGCGTCGCCTTCGCAGCCGAAGATCTTGGCCACGTCGTCGGCCATGGCCTCTTGGACTTCGGAGAAGTGGCTCGGAATGGCCTTGACCGGACGCGGGCCTTCGTCGGCCACCGCGTCCTTGGGCATCATTAGCATGGGCCGCAACGAGACGATGTTGTACGTGCTGGTGCCGGCGAGCACTTGGCGCAGGAGCGCGTCTTCCTGGCCCGGCGGATGCAGGAGAATTTCTTGGTTGTTGGCGTCGAGGCGCATGTCGGTGACCATGGAGAAGAAATCGTTTTTGTCACCTTCGATGACCACGAATTTGCCGGCCTTCATGTCCTCGACGTTCTGCTCGGGGTCCAGCTTCATCTCCAGCCCCTCGACTAGCGAGCCTTTGGTAATCACCCCGATTTGCTTTCCGCGACCGCCCGCGGCTGGCACTCCGTTGTGCGCGTATTTTGCCATCGTCAATTGACCACCCGTCGGATAATCGAGCTAAGCCGGTCGTAGTCGTCGCTGAGAAGCCGCGACAGTTCCTTGCCCATCTGCACCAAATAAGACGGCGCGTGCGCGTGCGCGCGCACCGTGTGGCGCAACACGGCGATCACCAGCTCGTCAGTGGGTATTTTGGACGTGTTGAGAATGCTGCGCAGATAGTCGTCGGTGCGCGTGAAAGCCCGCACTTGCTCGTCTGAGCACAAGTACACAAAGCTGTGGATGCGCGCCGGCTGCGGCGGCAAGATCTGCACGGACTCATCGCCGTCCAAGTAGCCAATGACGAGGGCTTGGAACTCCGTGCGCAACAGTTCGAAAATTTGCGGCTGCTCTAGGCGCAGTTCCTCTTCGGTCTTGCCGTAGGCCGTGGGCCGGCGGTTTGGCTCGATGGAGTGCGTGAAGACGTTGAACACAATGCCGACCACTGGCATATCAGCTTCCACGCGGACGAACTGACCAAAGGAGGGCGCGCCGTGCAGCTCGCGCGCTTGGGCGATCAACTCGGTGGTGCTGCTCTCGACCACTTCGCCCACGTGAGTCCGCTCGTCCTCAGTGTCGTCGGGCAACGGCAGACCCTCAGACCGAAAGCGGCTCAGCGGGCTTTGCTCGCGCTCTTTGATGGTGGCCGCGGCACCTTGCGGTGCGCTATGTTCCATGTCCACAGTGGGCCTCCCCTAAATGCCGGTGTAGCGCTTCTTAAAGCTCTTTGTCGACAAGCGGGTTTGCAGGTCGTTTTTGACAAAGGTGTCGCGCAAAAAGCGATAGAATGTCTCGCGGTCCGCACTGCGCACCACGGCGCGCTCGTGCGCCTCGGCCAAGGCGACCGGATAGCCCTGGCCCTTTTCGGCTTGGTCGTACAAACAGGCGTGGACCAAGTCGAGCAACTCGCGATCGGTCGCCACCCATTCTGGCACCTCGACCCGACCGATCTCCGTTCCCACGTGCAGGTAGAAGTAGTAGATGTAATGCGGCCCGTACTCGGCGAGGACCTTGGACGCGCTGCGGTAGAGCGGCGTGCGCTGCCCTGGGCGCAGTACCCGCCGCACCAAGACCGCGTCGCTCAGCCCCTCAAGGGGGCTACAGGGCAAGCCGCGACCCTGCCACAAATCCCCGTTTAGGGTGTCGATTTCTTCGCGGCTGAAGTGGAGTTGATTTTCTTCCTGATAAGGGCAGCGGTCGCAGTCGGCTGCGGCAAGCGGGCACAGACCCAGCTTGAGGGCGTTGATCAATTCTTGGCTCCCCGGCTGGCTGATGTAACCAGCTACCGGCACCCGCGCCTCGCGCAACTCGCCCATCGCCGCGATAGTGGCCTCTAGGTGCGCAGCGCGAAAGTCCTGTGGCTTGCCCTCCAAGTTCCACAAAATCAGCGTGCCATCGGAAAGCGCCAGCGTCCGATGCCCTTCGGCGTGGGCTGCCAACGCCAAATCGGCCAACTCAGTAAACTCCATGAGACCGCGCTTGAAGCCGACGAGTTCGCGATTGACAAAGACCCGCGCCCCACCCCATTCCTCGTAGATTTCCTCCTCGCGGTAGTAGAGCCGCGGCTTGCTGCTCATCAGCGGCTTCTCGCCCGTGCCGTAGTGCAGCAGGATGTAGCCGATATTGATCAGAAAACAGGCCGAGATCTCGTGGCGGTCGGGAAAAATTTGCGAGCCGTCCGTGGCGGCGATGCTGATGGTGCTCGGGCGGTCGGGCGCGTCGATCCCGCCGCCGAGGCCCTCGCCCAAGCCGGGCAATAGCCAAGAGGTGCGGCTCTCGTCGATCTTGCGGGCCAAGCGCTCCCACTCGGGCAGCCAGCGCTGGTACTCGGCCAAAGCCAGTTCGAGCTTGGCGCGAAAGTCCTCTTGCACGCGGCGCTCGTCGGCCACCATGCTGTCTATTTGGGTCTTTACCGAATAGAGATCCAACATGGCATTAGCCTTGCGGCCAGCTCTGGAACGCCCCCGTCGCGATGCGCGCATTTATTCGGCCTCTTCCCACGTTTCGCCCCCATCAATCGAAAAGCGCGTGTGCTGCCGCCACACCGCCCAATCTTCGCCAGCGCTAGCCAAGTCGGCAGCAGCTGTCGCGGCGATGTACTGGCCCACCTCGCCGCTGCCGTCGGGCCGATTGGTCTCAATGCGGATTTCGCTGAACTCGACGCGGCCCTGCAACAGCTCGACCGTGCCGCGCTGCACGGCAAATGCGCGCCGCTCCCAAGCCTCGCGCTCGATGTCGCGGACGCGGAAGCGCAGCCACAGCCGACCGAGATCCTCGTCCAGCCCAACCCCATAGAATACCCCATAGCGGTCGTTGACCAATTCCTTAATCCGGGGGCGTTCGTCTTGGAGCGGTGGGATCGGCTCTTCCTCCGCCTCGTCGCGGTCTTCCTCGGAGACATAGCCTTCCAAGGAAGGTCCCCAAACCCAACCTTCGACGCGGAAGCGCACCCAGCGGCCCTCCTCGCCGATAGACTCGATCTCCGTGCCAGCCAGCAACGTGCCCAGCTTGGTGCCGTTGGGCGCGTCGCGAAAGTTTTCCACGCTGGCCTCGACGACGAAGCTGTGGTCGCTGCGCAGCTTGGCCGCTACAGCTCCCAGAGCCAAGGCGGCGGCTAAGGCCGCTCCGAGGGAGTATTTAGACAATCGAGACATAGTAGAATTGCCGCCCGCCGCCGGCGACCGACCCATCGCGCAGGCGGCACACCAACCCGAGGCGTTGCAGGGAGTTGAGGCGATTGCAGACGATGTTGATGTTTTTGCCGAGTGCGTCGGAGATCTCGGCCGAGGTCGCGCACTTATGCGCCAGCAGTACGTCGAGTACCTCGCGCATCGGCGTCTTGAGCACCCCGAGTACTTCGACGTGTTCTCCCTCTTTGTACAGCGCGGCCAACTCGCGGAGCTGCAACACGGCCGAGACGGTCTCGCGCACCGAGATATTGGCCTCGGCGATATAGACGTAGCGATGCCCTATCTCACCGCTGGTCAGGCGCAAGAGCAGCTTGTTGAGCATCTCGTCGGCGCACGAGACATCCATGAATGAAACGCGGGAAAAGTCGAGCGGCGTGGCCGAGTCGGTCGGACCGCTGAGCAGGTGTTGCATCAATTCTTCGAGCAACTCGGCCCCTCGGGGCCTCCCGCTGAGGATGCCCTGTTCGCCTGCGAAAAGGTATGCGGGAGCTTGGTGTATGGCCTGTTGTTGTAGGCTCTCTTCAACGGCTGGATCCATGAGCCGCGCCTTTCGTGTAGTTAAAAACAGCTTAACTGTATTCAATTAAGGAAACTTACGCGGAGATTTCCCGACTGTCAAGCAATTTCTACCACAAAATGAGCGATGTGGAATTAGACGAATACCAATATGATGGGGCTAGAAGCCGGGAAATAAAATGCCCGCGGCCACGTATAAGGCCACGCCGAGGCCGGCGATGACCACCGCTAAGGCCAACAGCAACCAAGGCTCGTAGCGGGGCGGTTTGGGGGGCTTGTGATACTGGCCAAACATCGCCTACTCGCCTCCTTCGCGCTGATAGAGTGCAATGGCAATCTGGGTGCCGGGGAAGTGGACCGAGGCGTGTTCCCAGTGCCGCCGACCGCGAATATAGACCCGCGTATCCCCCGAGCGGATGTGCAACGAGCCGTTGTAGCGATTGCAAATCTGGTTGACGATATACAGCCCGAGGCCGCGAGTTTCGTCGCGGGAGAAGTGCTTCTGCAACGAGTTGAGTATGGCCGTGCCGTGCGACCAGTCCGCCGCGTCATAGCGCATCGACAGGCTCTTCTTGATGCCGATCCCGAGATCCCCCACCCCGATGACCACGTATTTTTTTCCCACCCGCGAGTCCAAGTAGCGCTGGGCCGTGAGATAGCCCCAATTCTCGCTGTGGTCGAGGATGTTGTGGCACAGCTCGGCGACGACGTTTTTGAACTGGTTGATCTCCACTTCAGTATAGCGCAATTCCTCGGCCAGAATCGCCTCTACGCGCTGGCCGATTTTGCCCAGCACGGTCTCGATATCCGCCCGCTCCTCAATGCGCGTGATTTCCAACAGGGCCTCGCTCTCTTCCTTTTCCCGCTCCTGATCCACGATGAGCGTCGGCCCGGCGAGTTCAACCTCATCCACAGCCGCGGCGAACCGCACTCGTCCCAAATAAGTTCGCAAGGCAAAGGCTTCGGGCAGATGAAAGACGACCCGCGACGAGAGCGCGTCCCCGTAGCGCGCCATCAAGCACAAGGCCACCAAGCCGTACGGGTCAATAAAGTGCAGGGGACGCAAATCGACCTCCAAGGGCTGCCCGGGCACGGCTCCGTGCGCGTAGTCGAGAAACTCTACGAGGAATTCGTCAGCTGTGCGCGGCGTCAGCTTGTCTGTTGGCAGGGCTAGGATCACGGCTGGAGTGCTCTCCTTGCTTGGGCAACAAAAATATACGCACTCGCTCGTATCCGCGCCCAAAGCACCTATCGAAGGCTCACGTGGCCACAGCTTTGGCTACTTCTTCCTCTACAATCTGAGGATCAGGCCATCCATGCCAGCGTATTCTGCCAGTCCGGTCAACCAAGAAAGCATACGGAACCTCGTCGACTCCATAGGCTTCCTCGCCGGAAGTATTTGTGCCAACGGGATAGCGGACGGCATGCTCCTCAACGACCTTCTCCATAAATGGCTTTCTCTCACACACCAAGCTGACCACTTGGAATCCATCTTGGCGGTGCACCTTGTGCATCTGATTGAGATGCGTGATACCCGCCAAACAGAGGACGCACCAAGTGGCCCAAAAGTCCAACAGCACAACCTGCCCACGTAGAGACTCCCAGTTCAGACAACCATCGGTATTGAGCCAATCCTCAGCAATAATCTCGGGAGCCATCGCACCGATTTGCGGCTTCTGCATCGGCTTTGGTTTTGGTGCCTCCGACCGATCGTCCGGGATGTCGTGCGGATCGATCTCATGGCCAGAGATTAGTTGATAGTCGTGGTAGCAGGTAAGTGGAATGGAGTGCGATGAGTACGCCTCGTCGGCTGGTTCGTATCCGACTGAGTTCACTGTTTGCACAGGATTGGGTGAAAAGCTCCAATAACAAAGCCCCACTCGATCTCCCAGAGACCTAGCAATCTCGGACAACGGAATGAGGTAACTATCGACGCGCACCGGCTGGCGATCGCGGGTCTCTAGGTAGCGAATACCCCCTCGTCCCTTGGAGTCTTTCTCCAAACCAGTGGTCGCATTCTCACTTAAAAGAACTTGGTAGTATAGCCCAGGAAGATGCGGCCAAGGATTGAGGGAATACCTCCGGTCAATACCAAAGGACCGTTTGCCTTCCGTCGCCGCCATCGCAATCACCAAGTTAGAATAGTTGCCAATGTCTCTGTTATCCTCTGTCTTCCCAAGGGTATGCTCTGACACCTTCCACAGGATTGCTTGCACCAAGAGGTACTCGCGATTATTCCAAACAGACAGCCGCAAGAAATCGTTATCGCACAGTACGCTGGCCTGATCCTGTGGAAATCCGTAAACCCCATTGGTTTCAAGGTCAGCTAGGGCAAACGACATGATGTTTTCTCCTAAGAATTAGGTTTAACTACAGGAGCCACCTAAAATACGACCACTACCCCCTAAAACTAATCCCAATCTAGGGCTTTGGTGTACTTGATTTACATGGCGTAAGTCAAGCTCTCCATCATAGGAGAAAAGCTCAACCAGCAGTTGGCCTACTTTCGCGTTCCTCAATGTCGACAACTATTGTACGTATTGACAAGGATACACCACTAAGCTAGCATCTTTACTATACCCAACGCCATGTTAGCTGCCCGCACCCTCAAGACGATACTCGCGCCCGCCCTCGTCCTACTCCCCTCCCCCAACCCAAGCGTCGTGCGCGATATGGCCCGCGACATCGACGACTTGCAACGCGCCGAATGCGAATACCGGGGCATTGCGGCCAGCTTCGACGAACTCACCCGCGCCTATATCTTGCAAGTGTACGAAGACGGTCAACTGCTCCGCTGGCAGGCTCAACCCAGCCCCTACAATCCCGAGACCGAAACCTTAGTCACCGCGGTCTTTACCACAGCCGGTCCCAAGGCATCTGCTCCAGTGCCCGAGCTGGCCCATCTGCGCGCCCAGAGTGGAGCGGCGGGTGCCGGGGTCACTTGGCGTTACAGCAAGCTAGCGGCCGTGCGGGTCTCGCCCCACGGCGACTTAGCCCACGACGCCATGGCCGTGTTTAGAGCCACGGTTGACGACTTTGTCGAGCGCATGGTATACGCACCTACTGGCGGCGTGTTGCGCACTGCCCCTGCTCCCAACGCCCCAATGCTGGCCCGCGTCGAGGCGGGTGCAGTCCTGCTCGTCGAGGAAGAGCGAGCGGACTACGTGCGCGTGCGCCGGCCGCCAGCGTCGGAGGTCGGGTGGCTAGAGCGAGGGCAAGTGCAAACGATTGAGAAGGCCGATGGACTCAATTATTGAAATACGCAACCTGACCAAGACCTACGATATGGGAGCAACCGCGGTCCACGCCCTAAGCGAGGTGGATCTCTGCGTGGCCACGGGCGAATACGTGGCCATCATGGGGCCGTCGGGATCGGGCAAAAGCACCCTGCTCAACATCCTCGGCTGCCTCGACGTGCCCACCTCGGGCAGTTACGCCCTCGGCAACGTCCGCGTCAGCGAGATGGACGATGACGACTTAGCAAAAATCCGCAATCAGGAGATCGGCTTCGTCTTCCAAACCTTTAACCTCCTGCCCCGTGCCAACGCCTTGGGCAACGTCGAACTGCCGCTGATCTACAGCGGCCTGCCGGCGAACCAACGCCGCGAGCAGGCCGCCCGCGCCCTCGACTCCGTGGGCTTGGCCGATCGCATTGACCATCGGCCCAACGAACTGTCCGGCGGCCAGAAGCAGCGCGTGGCCATTGCCCGCGCCCTCGTCAACCAGCCTTCCATCATCCTCGCCGACGAGCCGACCGGCGCGCTCGACTCCCGCACCGGCGACGAGATCATGGACCTCTTCGATCAAGTACACGCCACGGGCAACACCATCCTCCTCGTGACCCACGAAGAGCACCTCGCCCGCCGCAGCCACCGCATCGTCCGCTTCCGCGATGGCCGCATCGAAAGCGATGGCCCAACGTGAAAGCCGTCGCGTGCGTCCTCATCCTGTGCGCCTGTCAGGGCGCGTCGCCCGACCTGCCCACGGCCGAGGTCGTGCGCGGCGATTTTGCGGTGACGCACGTTGAGGGGGGCGAGGTGCGCGCGGCCAGCGGCGAAGTCGTGGCGTCGCCGCGGATCGGCGGGCGACTCAAAATCATCCACCTCTGGCCCGAAGGGGAGCAAGTGGAGGTCGGCGACTTGATCCTCCAGTTCGACCCGGCCGAATTTGAACGGGAGATGCTCGACCGCGAAGGGCAGCTCGAACAGGCCCACTCCGACTTCACCAAGGCCAAGGCCGAGCGCGAGCAACGCCTGGCCGACATCAAGCGCAAAATCCAGCAGCGGCAGGCCGAACTCAAGCTCGCCACGCTCAACCAAGAACGCCAACAGTTCGCCTCGACTATTGACCAAGAGCAAGGGCGCATCAATTTGGCCAAGGCCCGGCGCGCCGTAGCGGAAGCGCGGCAGGAGTCCGTAGCCCAAGAAGTGGTCAATCGCGTGGATTTTCGCAAGCACGAGTTGAACATCGCCCGGCGGCAGGAGCGCTACGAAAGGGCGCAGCGCGACCACGAACGCACCAGCATCTATGCGACCAAACCGGGTATTGTGGTCTATCGCAAAATCTGGAAACCCGGCACCGACGAGGAGGGCAAAGTCGCCGTCGGCGATCAGGTATGGGGTGGTCGCGCCTTGCTCGAAATACCCGATTTGCGCAAGATGCAAGTGCTGTGCCTGATCGGCGAAATGGACATCGAGCGCGTGCGCGTCGGCCAGCGGGCCTACATCCGGCTCGAAGCCTTTCCCGGCCCGGTCTTTAATGGAGCGGTATCCGAACTAGCCCCCATGGCATCCCCCCAGCCTGGTGCGCCGGACATCCACGTCTTCGAGCTGGTCATCGACGTCGACGAGCAAGACGAACGGCTCAAGCCGGGCATGTCGGCCGAGGTCGAAATCGTCCTCGAAACCGTTCCTGAAACCCTCTCGGTACCGCTGAATGCCCTCTTCGAGCGGGAGAATGGCCTAGTCGCTTTCCGCCTCGCCAACGGCAAATTCGTGGAAGTGCCCGTAGTGATCGGGCCGAAAAATGCCACCGCAGCGGTCATCACCGCTGGCTTGGCCGCAGGCGATATCGTCGCCCTGCAAAACCCCAATGCGCGCTGACGCGGAAGGGCTTTTATGACACAGATCAACCGCCGCTGGTGGATTCTCTCCCTGCTCTTAGTCCTCGTCTTGGGCGGGGCTTGGCTTGGTGAGCACTTGATGCACGAGGAAGCCGAATCCTCCATCCCCACCTATCCGGTCCAGCAGGGCGAGTTCGTCATCAAACTCAAACTCAAGGGCGGCGAGTTGGAAGCGGTAGAAGCCGAAAACGTCGTCGCGCCCCGCGTCAGAGGCCAGCTCAAAATCGTCGAGTTGTTTCCCGAAGGAGAGCAGGTCGCAGTCGGCGACTTATTGGTCCAATTTGAACAGACGGATTTTCAGAAGCGGGTCATGGACGACGAGCAGGAGGTCGAGTCCGCCAAGGCCGACCTAGAAAAGACGCTAGCCACGCAAAAGGCCGAAATCGCCAAGCTCGAAGCCGACATTGCCAACGAGGAGGCCAATTTGCGCTTGGCCGAGCTAACGGTCGAGCGCATGGTCTTTGAGGCCACCGTGCAAAAGGAAGAAGCCGAAATTGAGGCCCACAAAGCCAAGCTGAGCCATCAGCAGGCCATCGAAAAGCTGGCCTCGCAAAAGATCGTCAACGCCGCTGAAGTCAAAAAGCGCCAACTCAACATCGAACGCCAAGAGCGCGATTTGAAAAAGGCGCGCGACGATCTGGCCAGCACGACCATCAAGGCCGAAAAGCCCGGTTTAGTCGTGTACGGCAAGGTCTGGAAGGGCGAGCGGCCGGAAAAGATCCGCGTCGGCGACGAGATCTGGGGCGGCGTCAACGTCATTTCGCTGCCCGATCTGTCCCACATGCAGGTCAAAACCTACGTCAACGAGATCGAGGTCGATAAGCTCGACACCGGCCAAGTCGCCACCATCAAGCTCGATGCCCTGCCCGAACCAACCTTCCACGGCAAAATCAAGAGCATCGCTTCGCTCGGCCGCGAGAAGGAAGGCGAAAAAAACGTCAAAGTCTTCGACGTAATCATCCAAATCGAAGAAGAAGATGTCCGCCTCAAACCCGGCATGACCGCCACCTGTCACGTCGTCGTCGAGACCATCCCGCCTAGGCCGACGGCCGCTCCAGACTCCGTGCAAAGCGAGGCCGCCGAGGTCGCTACCGACGCGCCCATGCCCCTCTACATCCCCCTAGACGCGGTCTTTGAACAAGATGGGCGCACCCTCGTCTATCGTCTAGTGGGCGGTCAGCCCGAGGAGCAAGAAGTGAAGCTGGGCCAAAAAAACGAAGATTTCGTCATCGTCGAAGAAGGGCTTGCGCCCGACGACCGCATCGCCTTGCGCGATCCACTCCAAGCGACCGACGCCAGCGGCCTGATGGAATCGGCCGACGCCTTGCCCTCGCCCTAGGCACGCGAATGGATCTACGCGAAACCGCCTCGTTGAGCCTAGTCGGCCTGCTGTCGCACAAGCTGCGGACCCTGCTGACCATGCTCGGCATCATCTTCGGCGTGGCCGCGGTCATTGCCATGCTTTCCATCGGCGAGGGGGCCAAGCAAGAATCCCTCGAACAAATCCGTCAGATGGGCATTAGCAACATCATCGTCCAGCACTGGAAAAAAGAAGCCGACGAGGAGACCGAAGCTGACGTCGACCAGAATCGCTCTGCGGGCCTGACTTGGGACGACGCGCGGTCGATTGCCCGCATCTGCCTGTTGGCCGACTACGTCACCCCCCAGCGTGAACTCAAAGCCAAAGCCCAAGCCCAAGGCCACACCTTCCGCACCATGGTGGTGGGCACGACCCCCGACTATCTGACCGTGCTCGACGCCCGCATGGGCAGTGGGGTGTTTTTTTCGGCCGAGGACCTAAACACCGCCAAGCGCGTCTGCGTGTTGGGGGCAGACGCCAAGCGGGCGCTGTTCTTTTTTGACAATCCCTTGGGCGGCCGGGTCAAAATCCGCAATCAGTGGTTTACGGTCATCGGCGTGCTCGAAGACAAGGGGGCGGCCGGCGGCAAAATCGGCGGCGTGCTCGAAGTGCGCAACACCGACGAGGACATCTACGTCCCGTTGACGGCCCTGCTCAACCGCTTCCATTGGGAGTCGGGCGAGCCCGAGTTGACCCAAATCACGGTCAAAATCCCCCACTCCAACCAATTGCCAGAGGCCGCGGCCATCGTCCGCACCATCCTCAACCGGCGGCATCGCGGCGTCGAGGACTTCAAGATCGCCATTCCCGAAGAGCTGTTGCGCCAAAGCCAGAAAACGCAGCAGATCTTCAACATCGTCATGGGCTGCATCGCCGGTATCTCCCTAGTAGTCGGCGGCATCGGCATCATGAATATCATGCTGGCCTCCGTGCTCGAGCGCACGCGCGAAATCGGCATCCGCCGCGCCTTGGGCGCGCGGCGACGCGACATCCTCGCGCAGTTTTTGGTGGAGTCGCTGTTGGTCAGCCTACTCGGCGGCCTGATTGGGGTCATGCTAGGCTACGCCATCCCGGAAGTGATCACGCTGTACGCGGGCTGGCGCACCATCGTTCAGCCTTGGACCATTGTCCTCGCCTTTGGGGTCTCGGCCGCCGTCGGCATTGGTTTCGGCATCTACCCAGCCCGCCAAGCCGCCCTCCTCAACCCCATAGACGCCCTGCGCTATGAATAGTAGGGGGCGGTTTGAAACCGCCCCCTACTTTGACGGCAGCCGCCGCGAGACCTTACTTACTTACCCCACCCGCAAGCGAGGAGGTCGCATGATCCGCTTTAAGAAAGAAGCGATCGAACAGATGCTCGAAGAGCGCAAACCCGAAATCAATCTGACCACCTATCAGCACATCAAAAAGGCCATCGACCAAGGCACGGAGGACATGGATCCGTACACCTTGTCCAATATATGCCGAGATCTCAAGTGCTTGCCCACTGACATCGTCGAATATGTCTGAGAATTTCGTTGCAGTTCGCACATTGCTGCAATACCGCTCAGGCTCGCTCCAATGCAGGCCATAGGCCGCCATCTGCTCGTCGATCTCTATGGCTGCGACCGCGCCCGGCTCGACGACCCAGATTACATCGCAGCCGAGCTACAGGCTGCGGCCCAAGCGGCTGGCAGCCGCGTCTTGGGCACGGCCTTCCATCGCTTCAGTCCAAGGGGGGTCACCGGTGTGATTATCGTCCAAGAGAGCCACTTGGCCGTCCACACGTGGCCCGAGCGCGGTTACGCTGCCCTTGACCTCTTTACCTGCGGCCACCAGACAGACCCGTGGGCAGCTTATCAACGGCTCAAGTGCGCCTTCGGCGCGACGCGGGACAATGTAGTGGAAGTCAGCCGAGGGTTGCACGCGGGCGAGTGAGGCTCCCCGCCGGCAAAAGTGCGTGCTATTCCGCGCCTTCTAACATATTGCGCAAGTAAAGTCTAAACGCCTCGGCGCGGTCTTCAATCACGGCTTGTAGCTGGAGGATTTCCTGCTGGCGCGCCTTCAGCTTGTGAATTTTCAACGCGACTTCGGCGATTGACGATTCGAGATCAAATTCGGCCAAGGATTCGTCGTCTTGCCTGAGAAACCGCACCTGCTCACGCGGCTGTTCCCCGCTCACCAAAA
This sequence comes from Candidatus Latescibacterota bacterium, assembly GCA_965116455.1. Taxonomy (GTDB): domain Bacteria; phylum Latescibacterota; class UBA2968; order UBA8231; family UBA8231. Next base: position 1,756,522 of record OZ220690.1, read on the forward strand.
CCCGCTCCCCGGGCCGCCGCGCCTTGGCTCGCTCTTGCTCCACCCGGGCGCACAGCCGATGCTCGGCCTCCAAGCGACGCAGTAGGTCGGCGTTGGCGCTCCATTCGACCTTGAGGCGGTCGGCGATATCCTCCAATAGCTCTTGCTTTTGCTGAATCTCGTCCGGCCCGTCGTCCACCTCAATCCTCATCTGCCCGCTGTAGTGCAGATTCGCGCTGCGGACCCCGACCCCGAGCTGTTCCCGCGCCTCCTGATAGAGCGTGAGTTGGGCCGACAGGCCCCGGTCTGGTTGCTCGGCCAACTTCTGGATGAGTACGCCGATTTCCCAGTCATAGGCGAGGCACAAGCGCTCGGCCACACTATCCTGCCGCACCTCTAAAGCCACCAACTCCCACTCGATCTCGACCATGCGCTGCACCAACCCGAGCGAGGAGCGCAGAGCTGAGTGCAGTTCCGCAGAATTTGCTGTACTCAGCCTCAGGCTGTCGATGCGGGCCGACAGCGATTCGGCTTCGGTTGCAACCCGCAAGCGCTGACTGGCAAGGGAATCGCGCTGGCTTTCCAAGGCGCGATATCGGGCCTTTAGGTCGCCCAAATTGCCCGAATCCCCATGCGCGGATCCGGACAGCGCCAACCCCAAGACTAAAAAAAGAACGAATGGGCTTCTCATCGCTAATCTAGACCGTATTTGTCGAGTTTGTAGTACAGAGCACTTGTCTTGATCCCCAAGAGCGCAGCCGCTTTGGTCTTGACGTGCTGCGCTTCCTCCATCGCCCGAGCAATTAAGTCGCGCTCCACCGCGTCGAGGCGCTCGTTGAGTAGCAGCTCACCGTCGTCAGTGGCCGCCTCGTTAGGCATCTCCTTGTCAGCCACCTCCTCGTCAAACGCCAGCGGCAGATCGTGATAGCCGATCTCGTCGCCATCGGCCAACACGATGGTGCGCTCAATGACGTTTTCCAACTCGCGCACATTGCCCGGCCAAGGGTAGCTGGCCAAGCCGGTGAGCGCCTCAGAGGTTAGACGCTTGAGGGGGATATTCATTTCCCCACATTTTTTTCTTATAAAGTGCTTGGCCAACAGCTCGATGTCCTTCCCCCGCTCGCACAGCGGCGGCAAGCTGAGGGGAATGACCTCCAACCGATAAAAGAGATCCCGGCGAAAGGTCCCCTCCTCGACCATCTGCTTGAGCGGCCGGTTGGTGGCCGCTACGACCCGCACATCTGCGTCGAGCGTCTGCTCGCCCCCCACCCGATTGAACTGCTTTTCCTGCAACACCCGCAACAGCCGCACCTGCGTATCTAGCGGTACATCGCCGATTTCGTCGAGAAAAATCGTCCCCCCCTCGGCCAACTCGAATTTTCCCTTGTGTCGCCGCACCGCATTGGTAAAGGCCCCCCGCTCGTGCCCGAATAGCTCGCTCTCGACCAAGCCGGCTGGCAGGGCACCGCAATTGACTTTGACGAAGGAGCCTTCGCTTCGTTTGCTCTGGTAGTGGACCGCGCGGGCGACCAGCTCTTTGCCGGTGCCGCTCTCTCCGTAGATGAGCACCGAAGACTCCGAAGACGCCACCTTGCTCACTTGCGCTAGCACAGTCTGCATAGGTGGGGACTCGCCGACGATCTTGCCGAAGCGGCTCTCGATCTCTTCCCGCAGGTAGCGGTTTTCTTCGCCGAGTCGCTCGCGGTCGCGGCGCACAGCTTGGTCGTTGAGTGCCTTCTCGATCTTTAACCACAACTGGTCGTGCGAGAAGGATTTTTCAATGAAGTCTATCGCGCCCCGCTTCATGGCCTCGACCCCAACAGAAAAGTGGGTATCCTCGCCGTGGGCGGTCATCATCATCACATCGGTCTCCGGGACCTCGCGCTTGACGGCCTCAACCACCGCCAACCCGTCCATTTCTTCCATCCGGTAATCGGTGATGACCAAGTCAAAGGCGTGATCTTTCATCTGCACCAAGCCTTCGCGACCACTACCTGCGGCGATGGCTTGGTGCCCCTTCTGCTGCAAGTACAATCCCAGCCCATCGCGGAAGGGTTCGTAGTCGTCGATGATCAGAATCCTGCCCATGATATCCCATCCTCAGACTGCGGCAGGCGCAGGCGGCACACCGTGCCCTCGCCTTGCCGGCTCTCTATTTCAATCCGGCCGCGGTTTTCTTCGACTATCCGCTCGACCACCGCCAGTCCCAAACCCGATCCCTTCTCTTTGGTCGTAAAGAAAGGCTCGAAAAGGCGGTCCTGCACCTCCTTCGACATACCTGGGCCATCGTCGGCCACCTCGACGATGACCTCTCCACCGCCGGCAGTGGCCCGCACGGACAAGTGTCCGCCATCGCGCATGGCTTGGACCGCGTTCTTCATTAGGTTGATCAGCACCCGTTCTATCTTCGCACCGTCAATGTACGCTTCCAAATCGGCAGCCACGTGCATCTCGTACTGAATACCTGCCTTCTGCATTTCCGGAGCCAGCAAAAAGGCCGCGTCGGACGCCAGCGGGGCTAGCGCCGTCGGCTGCGGCTGCGGCGGTGCCGGCCGGGCGAATTCGAGAAACTCGGAAATTACGCGATTGAGCCGGCGCACTTCCCCAATGACTTTCTCGATGTGTTGCTTGCGCTCGTCGCCAGCGGGCAAGTCACCGGCGATTAGGCCGGCATATAGCTCAATGCTGCCCAGTGGGTTGCGGATCTCGTGGGCAACGCCCCCCAGCATGAGGCGCAGTTGCGCGTCGCGGGCGACCAGCTTGCGTCGCATCTCCTCCATGGTCTCGCCCAAATAGCCGATTTCGTCGTCGGACGCAGTGGCCACCTCTTGGTTCATGTTGCCCCGACCGATTTCGCGCGCGGCCTCGACCAGCTTTTGAATGGACCGCGTCAGCGTCCGCGCCAACCCCCACGCCACCCCGACGGTGAGCAACGCACCCAACCCGGCAAAGATCAGCACCGAGCGCCCGAAGACGCGAATGGAATCCACAAACCCGGCCCCGATTTCGACCCCGACGGCTGCGACGACCTCGCCGTCGTGAAAAATCGGGGCGTAACCCGTCATGTACGGGACATCGCCGTCGTAAAAAAGTACCGAATGCGCGGTATGGCCCTGCCAAACTCGCTCTAGCTCCCGGCGGTGGAAGAGCAGTTTGGGGTACTCGCGGCCAATCGGCATCAGGCCATCCGTGTCCAGTATCGATCGGTACTCGCGGTCGAAAACGAAGATGTGCCGGGCACCGACCCCTTGTTCGGCGCGCTGCAATTTAAGCACTAGGTTCCGATAGAGATTGGAGTGCTCGCGGCCCTCGTGCAAGTAGCGCAGCACGTTGCCGGACAGCTTCGTACTCACTAGCGTAGCAACCGATACAAGGTGGTCGCGCATCTGCCGCTCCAAGCTGCGGTCCGTCAGCTCAAAGAGCACCCAGCCCGATAGCCCTACTACTACCATGACCAGCAGCACGAAGCTCAAAATCAGCTTGTGGCCGATCCGCGTCCGAGGACGTTCACCGGAGGCGGGCTTGCCCTTGGTCATTTGGACAGACTCGACAAATTGCACATCCTATTTGGTAATGTACCGTGTTAAAAACAGACGAACAAGCGGAGGCTGTGGTTCTCGTTCTTTGCAAAAGGAATACCCCATGAGATATCTCATATTGACCACTTGTTGCTTTTTGCTAGCCTGCGGCAACTCCGACAATGACCAAGGCGAAGTAACCATCTACTTCAACCACACCGTCGCCGGTGCCGATCTCAAGCACGGGGAGATCCTCTACACTAACGCCGCGGGCAACGAATACGGCGTCACTCGCCTAGAGTACATCGTCTCGGATATAGCCTTAGAAACGGCTGAGGGCAAGCGCGTCGAGCTAGCCGGATACCACTATCGCAATGCCTTTGTGGGCGCGACCCACGGCGTTTCGGCCAAGGTGCCCGGTGGCGAATACGCGGCTCTGCGCTTTACCTTTGGCATCGACGGTGCCAAAAACGAAGCCGGTGCGCTACCGAGCGTCGATCACTTCAACAACATGGCGTGGCCGGCTCCCATGGGCGGCGGCTACCACTACATGCGCATGGAGGGCCTCTTCCGCACCGCCGATGGCGAAGGAGCTTTTCTCACGCACACTGGACCAGTGGGCGGGGAAGACTTTTCGTTTGCCGTCTCTCTGCCGCTTTCCCTAACAGTCAGCGGAGACGAGTGGGCAATCGCCGTGGTGATGGACCTCAACGAGTGGTACGACGCGCCGTCTCTGTACGACTTTAACGGCCGCAGCGGGATTATGGGCAACGCCGACGCGCAATTGACCTTGCAAGGCAACGGCACTACCGTCTTTTCTCTAGGCCCCATCGGGCATCCCGACCACGTCGGCCAAGGTCACGGGGAAGAGGAAGTCGAACAAGACCGTGCAGCGCAAGATCACGACGAACACGTAGAGGGATAATCCATGAAGTTTGGGGCACTGATCCTGTTAGGGCTAGTCGCCTGCGGCAAAGACGCCGGCGTTCCCCCTGCCCCTCCGCCGGCCCCAACCCCCTACGAACTGGTCGTGCCGGCGGGATTCCCCGCGCCAGAAATCCCGCCGGACAATCCCCTGACCGTTGAGGGCATCGCCCTTGGCGAGCGGCTTTTTGCCGACCCCATCCTCTCCGTCGACAGCACCATAGCCTGTGCTTCGTGCCACCTGTCCGACCACGCCTTCTCCGATCCGCGGCCCTTTAGCCAAGGCATCGGCGGTGTCACCAGCCGCAACTCCATGCCACTTTTCAACTTGCTCTGGAGCCCGTCCTTTTTCTGGGACGGACGCGCCGCCAGCCTCGAAGACCAAGCCCTCGAACCCGTGGAAATGCCCGTGGAAATGGGCGAGGACTGGGACCGCGTAATAGCCAAACTGGAACAGCACGCCGAATATCCCACGCTCTTCACCCGCGCCTTTGGCGACGTGCCCATCGACCGGCGACTTGTCGTCCAAGCCATCGCCCAATTTGAGCGCACCCTCATTTCGGCCGACAGCAAGTACGACCGCTGGCTGGCCGGTCAAGCGGAGTTTACCCCGGAAGAGGAACGGGGCTTCATCCTTTTCCACAACGAGGAGGGCGACTGCTTCCACTGCCACGTCGCACCGCTTTTCACCAATAACGAGTTCCACAACAACGGGCTGGATCTAGATCCCCCGGATGAGGGGCTGGCCGTGCTCACCGGGAAACGCCTCGACCGCGGCAAATTCAAGACGCCCACCCTGCGCAACATCGAATACACCGCGCCTTACATGCACGATGGCCGCTTTCAGACCTTAGAGGAAGTCGTCGAGCACTACGACTCTAACTTCCACCGCACGATCCTCACCGACCCACTGTTGCTCGTCCGGCCCAACCTCGACCTCGACCCAGCCGACAAACGCGCCCTCGTGGCCTTTTTGAAAACCCTTTCCGACCCTCAATTACAGACCCCGTGACGCCTGTTACTTTTCTCTTGATTAAGTTTCAGAATTTCGTATAATACAAGCACTTATGAACAAAATCAACGCCGGTTTAACTCCTCATCTAGCGAGGTTTTAGTGGCCACGATAACCAAGAAAGATCTAGCGCGGTCGGTGGCCGACACGCTCGGCTGCAAAAACAACTTGACTTTGCAAATGGTCGATAGCCTCTTCGAGGCCATGCGCGAGACGCTTATCGAAGGCAATCGCATTGAAATCAGAGGCTTCGGCGTCCTCGAAGTCAAAGACACCAAGCCCAAGCCCGCGGCGCGCAACCCGCGCACCGGCGAGGTCGTGTACGTGCCCGCCCGCCGCAAGACGCACTTCAAGCCGGGCAAACAGCTCAAAGAAGCCCTGCACGACACCAACTCCGTCGCCGACCAAGCCGCGCCAGATCCCGGCGGCTCTTGGTCCCCCTGATATCGTTGAAAATTTGCTCTAAAAAGTTAAAAGCCGGCTCTTTGCGAGTCGGCTTTTATTGTTTATGCGTTGGCCTTGCGCTGCTGATGGCTTCCGGCATCCGCGCCGAGCAACGCCTGCACATCGGCGCTGATCCGCGCATCGAACTGCTCATCGCAGTCCAGCTCCTCAGCCAGTATCGCTATCTAACGCCCTATCGGGTGGATTACGCACGCGACCTCATCACTCACTTCTCGCGCTATCCCCCTCAGCAGGCCGTCGCCCTTTTTCGCAGCCTGAGCTTGGACACGGGGTGGTCTGACGCCTACCCAACCGCCATGCTCTACCTGTCCGACCCACCCGTACTAGAACCAACCCAACCCATTCCTCCCCACATCTATCGCGCCTTTCGCGGCGAGGAAAACTTTACGCGCTTCGTCCACGCCTTGCGCAACTTTGCGCGCCAGACCCAATTCAACCACTTCTTCGCCCGCAGCCAAAAGCTCTATCGGCTCCTCGAGGCGCGCCTCCGCGAAGAACTGGCCGATGCCGATCCCACCGGCGAAGTCGAGGCCTATTTCGGCACCCGCCAAATCAGCTACCATCTAATCCTTAGCCCGCTTTTGCACCACGGGGGATTTGGCCCGCACATCGGCCGCCACGGAGGGCCGTACGATGTCTATACGCTACTTGGCCCCACAGACGCTACACGCGGCCTACCCGAATACGGCCCTCGCGATCAACTGTTGCAGATTGTATGGCACGAGTTCAGCCACGCCTTCGTCAACCCCCTCAGCGAGGAGTACTATCCAGTGCTGAGGCCCCACGCCGATCTATTCGCCCCGCTGGCCGAACAGATGGCCACCATCGGCTACACGCACTGGTTCGACTGCGCCAATGAACACCTCATCCGCGCCATCACCGCGCGCCTTGCCCATCATCACCTCGGCGCGGAAGCAGGCCGCCGGGCACTGCGCGAAGAATCCGGGCGCGGCTTCCGCTACATTCACGCCATCGCCCGCCGCCTCGAAGCATACGAATCCCAGCGCGACCGCTACCCGACCTTCGCCGCCTTCTTCCCCCGCTTAATCGCCGTCTTTGCCGAGCTTACTCCCCAGACTTTAGCGCACTAGCCGCCGGAAGAGATCCTCCTGGGGCGGTACTTCGAGCAATTCGTCCAAGGTTCCGCGCTCTAGCCCCTCGGCAATAACGGCAAAACTCTCCCGCACCACGGCCGCGGTCTGCTCGACCTCGGCCTCGCCGTGGGCGCAATTGAACATGAACCCAGTCGCCAAGATCACGCCGCGGCGGGCGTTTTCCTGGATAAACAGCGTGTTGACCTTGGCGGTCGTCGCGGCGTCCTCCGCGCCCAAGCGGATGCGGGGATGCGCGGCCACTCCCTCGCAACTAGCGTCGAGCCCGACGGCAGCCGCGGCCGCGTCGATCTGCTCCTTAAAGAAGGTGCCGATGCGCTGGAAGTGGCCTACCGCATCGCGGCGTTCCAACTCGCGCAAGGTCGCCAGCGAGGCCGCCACGCCGATGTTGTCGTCCCAATAGGCGCTGGAGATAAACATCTGCTGAGCCGGGGCCATAAACTCCCGCTTGCCGACCACCGCACCCATTGGATAGCCGTTGGAGATGGCCTTGGCAAAAACGGACATATCCGGCGTTACGCCCGTGTATTCCTGGGCACTGCCCAAGGCCACCCGAAACCCAGACGACACCTCGTCGAAGATGAGCACCACTCCGTAGTGCGACGCCAACTCCCGCACCTTTTCAAGATAGCCCGGCGGCGGCTCGTCCGAGCGCATCGGCTCCATGATGATGCAGGCCAACTCACCAGCGTGCGCTTCGAGCAGAGCGGTGAGTTCATCGACATCGCCATAGGTAAAAGGCATAGCCGTGCCCTCCAAGCAGCGAGGCACGCCAATCGGCTCAATGCCATTGAAGAGATGAGTGTCTAGCCGCTCGGCCCCGATATTGGCGGCCTGATACCAATCGTGCCAGCCATGGTACCCGCAAAACAGCACCTTGTCGCGGCCGGTAACCCCACGCGCGATCCGCACCGCAATGGTACATGCCTCGCCTCCGCCCTTGCAGTAGCGCACCATTTCCGCCGAGGGTACGATCCGCACCAACTCCTCGGCCAACTCCACGGCCGACTCTTGGACGATACTGTAGATCGTCCCCCGGTCGATTTGGGCGCGCACCGCGGCATCGACGACCTCGTCGGCATAGCCCAAGATCACCGGCCCCACGGCACTGGTCCAATCGATGTATTCGTTGCCATCTACATCCCAGATGCGGCAACCTTTGGCGCGCTCGGCGTAGATGGGACTGACACCTAGCGCGGCCCGGGTCGGCCGCCGGCTGATGAGCTGGGTGGTACCGGGAACGAGCGCTTTGGCGCGCTCGTAGATTTGCAATGAGCGGCGCACCGAGTGTTCTCGCATGACACAAGCTCCTTCTACCGCCCGCTGCGGAGCGGATTCTCGCGTGAAAAAGGTGTTTGGGGCGCGGTGGCATTTCCAGCCGGTAGCGGTGTTAGATAATTTGACAGCCCGTTTAAGTCCCGCTTTTTTGCCTATCCAACCTCGTACTTTTGAATGGAGCTTCATTATGCAGCGCGCTTTGCCTCTTCTCGCCCTCTTGTTAACTCTGCCATTGGCCGCCCACGCCTTTGATGGAAGACGCCAAGGCTTTCAGTTCGGTTTGGGTCTTGGGCCGAGCTATCAGTCCATCGAGCAAGAGTGGCTCATCGACGGTAAACCTTCCCGGCACAAGAACAGCGACTCGGCATTCGGGATGGCCCTCCAGCTCGGCTACGGCCTCACTGACCACCTCGTCTTAGGCTGGATCTTGGACTTAGGCAACGACACCAACGCCGACGAAACCAAGCTCCTCGGCAAAGCGACCGCCAAGGGCAACACCAGCTTTGAGATCGACGGCTTTAGCGCAACCTATTTCTTCAAAAAACGCGCCCCATCGCCTTTTGTCGAAGCCGTCATCGGCACCGCTCGCTGGGACGATGGAGGCGACAACGTCCTCGATGGCCTCGGACTGGCCGGCAGCATAGGCTACGAGGTGCGCAAGAACTGGATGGTCAAAGGCACTGTCGGTTGGGGCGCGCCAAGCGCGGAGGCCGCGATCGGCAACCAAGAGATCAAAGCCGAGGTCACGGGCTTGGTCATCGCCTTCAACGCCAGCTATCTCTGGTATTGAACAGACTCACTCCTGCTCTTCCATCTGGTCGTAGAACTGGACGATCTTGCCCCGGTCCTCAGAAGCGTTAAAAGCCATGCCGGCTCGTGGATGCTGGTTGAGCAAGCCGGTGATCATGTAGGGATAGTCGTAGCCCCACAGCAGTTGAGAGCGCAGCGGCTCCACGTGCTCCTCAATGCACTTGAGCACTGGGCGCAAGCGGAATTTCGGGTTGTGCAAAAAGCCCAACAAAAGCTCCATCTGGCAATTGCCCGCGCCGCGGCCCAAGCCGGCGAAACTCGCGTCCGCGCAGTTGGCCCCCAACACTACGGCTTCGATGGTATTGGCAAAGGCCAGTTGCCGATTGTTGTGGGCGTGAATCCCGACCTCGATCGGGGTGCCCTCGCAGTATTCGAAAAACATGTTGCACAGCGCGCGGATCTGCTCGCTGTAGAGCGAGCCAAAGCTATCGACCACGTACACAGCCCCCACATCCGAGTGCACCAGCATCTCCAGCGCGCTCTTGACCTCGGACTCTGGCACGGTAGAAACGGCCATTAAGTTTAAGGTCGTCTCATAGCCCTTGTCCGAGGCGTCCTTGACCATGTCCAATGCCAGCGGCATCTGGTGGATGTAGGTGGCCACGCGAATCATGTCCAACACGCTTTCAGACGCCGGCAGGATGTCCGTCTTGTAATCGCTCTTTTCGGCGTCGGCCATGGCTGCCAACTTCAGCGAGGTGTTGTTGTCGCCGACTATGCGGCGGATGTCTTCTTCGCGGCAGTGCTTCCACGGCCCGAACTCGCCGGGCGGAAACTGCTCCCGCGAGTTGATATAGCCGATTTCCATGTAGTCAATCCCGGCCTCGACGCAAGACTCGTACACGCCTCTTACTACTTCGTCAGTGAACTGGTGGTCGTTCATCAAGCCGCCATCGCGGATTGTGACATCGACGACCTTGATTTCTTCCCGGTACCCGAGCCAATTGTCGGCCCAAGTCGCGCGGTTTTCCTCGCTCATTCCTCGCTCCTGTTTATGTGTAACTCAAGTATTGGCGAAAGGATATATACTGCGGCACAACCGGCAAAAGGTCAAACCCCCAGCGGTTGGCGTGCGGCGGAATGTATCCGCAGATGAACGCAGATGAGCGCAGAGGTGGGATGCGACGGGCACTTAGGCCGTCTCCACCGTCAGGGTGCGCAGCTTGTCCGCGTCGATTTCCACGCCCAAACCCGGCCCTTCAAACGGATACAAGTAGCTGCCCTCGGCCCGCACCCTTTCTACAGCCGGAGATTCCGTGTACAGCACCGGCCCCATCGGGTCGCAGGGCAAGTTGGTGTTGGGCATGGCGATGCCAACGCTGACCTGCGCCGAAACCCCCAGCGTCGATTCTTGATCCGTGCCAATCAAGCAGCGGAACCCAGCCGCTTCTGCCAAAGCAAAAAGCCGGCGGATATGGGTCGGACCGCCGCAGACGCAGGCGACGTTAAAGGCCGTGCAGGCCCTTTTCTCAATGGCTTCCATGCCCAGCTCTAGGCTATTGATGTGCCAGCTCACTGGCAGGTCAACGCGCCGCACAAATTCGGCCGAGACCCGCAGACTGCGCGAGGGCTGCTCAAAGTGATAGGGCGCGTGGTGGCGGAGGACATCGGCGTAGCGGACGGCCGTCTCCCACTCGGTGAAGCGCCCGGAAAAGTCGATGGACTTGAGCTTGAGCTGGTCGTCGAAGCGGCGTTTGGCCTCGTCTAAGAAGCGGTCGTCGAGCGCGCTATCGCCCGACACGTAGTAGCGAAACAGGTGGTGGCCCAAGTCGAGCAGCCGCTGGAGATAGCTCAGCGTGAGCTCGAAATCCTCTTTTACCTGCCAGCCAAAGATCGGATAGCAGCAATAGAGCTTCTCCCGCATCTTGCCTCCCAAAAGCCGATAGGCCGGCACCCCTTGGGCCTTGCCGTGGAGATCGTAGAGTGCCAAGTCAATCGCCGAGGCGAGGTGGAGATTAGTTACCGAGCTGTGGAACGCGTGGCCGCGCAACAGCTCGTTGATCTCAGTAATAGCCCCAGCGTCCCGTCCCACCAACAGCTCGTTGTACTGCCGGGCAATGGCCGCTAAATCCTCGGCGCGGCTGTCGGACGCTTCGCCCCAGCCGACCGGGCCATCATCGACAAAGACCTTGACCAGTACGTGCCCGGAGATGTGGCCGTAGTAGCGCGGAGTCTCTATCTGAATGGTTTCTACTTTGGTGATTTTCACGCCTAGCTCCTTTGCAAGCGGCCCAACGCCGCGAGTGGTTGATCAATTTCGGCCTCAAGTAAGGAAAAGGCGATGCTGACGCGCAAGCCTGCACGAGTGAGCAAGAGCAGAGCCGCCATCAGTACACCATCTCTCGGTAGCTCTGCGCGATCTTCTCAATCGCCACGACGTACGCCGCAGTGCGCAGGTCATGCACCTTGTCATGGCTCAAAAACACCTCGCGCATCTCGTTGTACGCCTGCCGCATCGTGTCGTCTAGGCCAGATCGTACTAAGTCCAACTCATCGGCTCCGCGCATCAGATCGTGCCGCTGGGTTTCGGGCAGGGGTTTGCCGACCGCCGTCTCGATAGCCTCGACGATGCGCTGGCCGCGCAGCTCGTCGATGCGCCGGTCCATGCGGCCGAAGCGGATGTGGGACAGGTTCTTGATCCATTCGAAGTAGGAGACGATCACGCCCCCTGCGTTCAGATAAGCGTCCGGAATCATCACCTTGCCGCGATCGCGCAGGATTTTGTCCGCCTCGAAAGTAATCGGACCGTTGGCAGCCTCGGCGATCAGCGATGCCTGAATGCGCTCTGCGTTTTCCGCAGTGATCACCGATTCAGTAGCCGCGGGGATCAGGATGTCGCAGTCTGCTTCCAGTAAAAAGCTGCCATCCTCCACGAACTCGGAGTCCCGAAAGCCCTGACTGCCGCTCTTTTCGCGACGATAGGTGGCGAGCTCCTCAATGTCTAGCCCGTCCTCACACACCACGGCCCCCTCGCGCTCGATCACGGCGACCACCCTAGCACCGTCTTCTTCGGACAGGAATTTCGCAACGTGGTATCCGACGTTGCCCAAGCCCTGGATGATTACGCGCTTGCCCTCCAAGTCTCCATCCATCCCGGCCCTCTGCACATCTTCGGGATGGCGGAAGAATTCCCTGAGGGCGTATTGCACTCCGCGCCCCGTCGCCTCGTTGCGGCCGCGGATTCCGCTCATGTGCACGGGTTTGCCGGTGACGCAGGCGACGGCGTTGATGTCGTTGGGATACAGGGCGCGGTAAGCATCTGCGATCCACCCCATCTCGCGTGCACCCGTACCCATATCTGGAGCCGGCACGTTGAGGCTGGGGCTGATGTAGCCTTTCTTCGTCAGCTCCATCGTGAAATTGCGAGTGATCAGCTCGAGCTCGGCCGCGTCGTAGTCGCGCGGGTCGATCTGCAGGGCCCCCTTAGATCCCCCGTACGGGACATCGACAATGGCGCACTTGTAGGTCATCAAGGCGGCTAGGGCCTCGACCTCGTCCTGATCGGCGATTGGCGCATAGCGGATCCCGCCTTTTACCGGCAGGAAGTGCTCGCTGTGGACGGCACGCCAACCGGTGAAGACCCGAAACTCGCCCCGTATGTAAACGGGAAAGCTGACCTGGAACACGGAATTGCACGTCCTGATCTGGTCGGCGAGCCCCGGCTCGAGCTCCATCGTGGCGGCGGCCGCCTCGAACATCCGGTCGACGCTGTCCTTGAACGACTTGCTCTGCTCTTTCAAACCGGCCCTCGCAGCATCTCTTTTTTAAGCATGTTTTCCAACCCTTATTCTTTGACAATTGACAGAGTTCAGTTTCTCCATGCTGCGTAATATATGGGGATCGCGCCGCGTCAGACAAACACAGTTTGCCCGCCTGACGCGGGTTTTCTACTCTTTCTACTCGGCATCAATTCGAGCGCGCCCTTAACACAGTTTTGCTTCGCTAAAAACGCACATGGCTATCCCCAAATTCTTCCGCCCCGTTCCCGAACTCAACGACGAAGAGCGCCAGCGCGGGTTGGGCAATATGACCCGGCAGGCAATCTCGGCAGCGGGTGCCGACGGACTGGCATCCGGCGGGTTTCTAGCCTCGTTCGCCCTGATTCTCGGAGCGTCCAATTTCCACATCGGCATCATGACGGCCATCCCGTTCGTCATGCAGCCCCTACAGCTAATCGCGGTGCTCGCCATCGAGCGACTGCGACTGCGTAAGGCCGTCGCGGTCACGGCCTATTTCTTCGCTTACGCGACCTGGATCCCGATCGCGCTGCTCCCCTTTCTGATCGAGGTACCCAACCCGAGTGCCGTGACCCTCATGCTCGTGTTCATTAGCACTGCGAGGCATAAGCAACGCCTTCGTGAACGCGAGTTGGAACGGCTGGCTGCGCGACCTCGTGCCGCAGGATTTGATGGGCAAGTTCTTCGCCCAGCGTCTGCGGGTGGCGACGATTTCCGCGGCGGCGGCGGGACTCATTGCGGCTCTCTACATCGACTGGTGGAAGACATCCGGCCCGAGCGATGAGATTTTCGCCTATTCGTACGCAATGCTGTTCGGCAGCGTCGTGCTGGGCTTCGGTGCCGTCGGGTTCATGGCGCGCATGCCGGAGCCACAGATGGTCGTCCCCGCAGGCGAACGCCCCTCGGTGTTCAGCAGCCTCGGGGCACCATTCCGCGACCGGAACTTCCGGCAATTGATCAAGTTCCTGTTCATATGGAACTTCGTCGCTCAGTTGGCGGTCCCCTTCTTCACCGTTTACATGCTGACCAAGCTCGGCATGAACCTGACGTGGGTCGTGGGGCTGGGCGTGTTGAGTCAGCTCGCCAACGTCCTCTTCCTGCGGGTCTGGGGACCGTTCGTCGATCAGTTCGGCAGCAAGGTGGTGCTGTCGCTATCCTCGTCTCTCTACTTCCTCGTCATCCTCGGCTGGACCTTCACCACGCTGCCCGAAAAACACGCCTTCACAGTACCCCTACTCGTGGCCTTGCACATGCTGATAGGGATCGCAAGCGCCGGCATCAACATCTCGACGACGACAATCCGCATGAAGATGGCACCGCAAGCCCAAGCCATGACCTACCTGACAGCCGCATCCCTAGCGGCCAACCTCGGCGCGGGTGTCAGCCCCCTGCTCGGCGGCGCTTTCGCCGACTTTTTCAGCGTGCGTCACCTCGAAATCGCAGTGCAGTGGGTTGATCCGGTGCGCAGCATTGATTTTCCCGCGGTCTTCCTGACCGGCTTTGATTTCCTGTTCGCCATCGCCTTCGTCCTCGGTCTCTTCACCCTCGGCGTATTGGCGGGCATCCGGGAAGAGGGAGAAGCGGAAAGTAAAGTCGTGATGGACGAACTCGTGTCGCAGACGCGCCAAAACCTGCGGGTGCTGACCTCTGTCCCGGGCTTGAGCTTCGTAGCAAACTTTCCAGTGGAGTCGCTGCGCAGACTGCCCCCCATACCCGGACTCGATGTGGCCGTCGGAGTCACTTCCTACCAGCTATCCTCCACGATCAAAGCCACTGTCGAAGGACTCAACTACGGGCAGTTGCGAGCTGGCCAATTGACTGCACAGGTCAGACAGTCGGTCGAAAAAGCAACTGACGCGGTAGAGCAGATCGGCAAGCAGGGTGCCGAAATAGCGACGGGTGCAACCGAAGGAGCCATGTGGGCAGCAGCGGACGTCGCAATGGAAGTGGGGCGCGTCGCGGAGGAAGCGATGCAGGGCACCATGCAGGCTCTCGCCAAAACCGCGACCGATCCGCTCGACGCGCTGCGCGGCGCAACACACGGCGTTATCCAAGGGACGAGCGAGGCCGGGCTACATGTGGGCAACGCCGTCAGGCACGCTGTGAAGGCAGCGCGCGAAGCGGCTGCTGATCTCGGCGTTTCAGAGCAGCAGGCGGGGCAAGTGGCGGCACAAGCAGCCGTTGAATCGGCTGCCCAACTCGGCAAAGAGATAGAGACCGAGGTAGTCGATGCCGTCCTGCACGAATTGATGGACGATACCGACGATCGCTCCGCAGAGGATACAGCCTCTGACGATCCCTCAAAACAGACTTAGGTCGTAGAACGGCCCCAACTGTCCGGCAATTTCTCAGAGCTCGGCGGTCGGATATCCCGCTATTGGTGCAGGTTTTTGCCGAGCGTTTCGCAGAGCAGAATGGAATCGTTCCCATCGAAATAGCGGATCGGTGTCTCGACCGCATGGCCGAATACGACTGGCCGGGAAATGTCAGAGAGCTAAAGAACGCAGTCGAGCGTCTGGTGATCTATGCCGCAGACAGCAACAGGGTCATCGAAGAACAAGACATCGAGTCCATTTTGCCAATTAGTAGTGGAATCGCTCCCACAGACGATTCGGAATCTCAGCGGCTGAGTTTTGTGCCGAGGAGACTGGACGAAGTTGAAAAGGAGATGATTTTAGATACGCTCACGCACACCGGCGGCAACCGCACTCAGGGAGCCAAGATTCTGGGCATCAGTTTGCGAACGCTCCAGCGGAAACTCATACAGTACGGCGTCCCCCCGCAGAAAATCTAAGCCACCCTGCCCGTCCGCTCATACGTCATCCTGTCGTTATCTACGACATCGTGTCGCTACGCTATGAGCGATAGCTTTTGAGCGATGCGGAATAAACGCGACCTTCGCGCCTAGCTCCTTTGCTTTGCCAGGCTCCCCAGCGCCGCGAGCAGTTCGTCGATTTCGGATTCCAGTAGGAAAAAGGTGATGCTGGCGCGCAAGCCCTCGCGCCCGTGCGGCAGCGGCTTGATGACCATGTTCCATTCATCCCGGAGGACTTGGCTCAATTCCTCTCCCTTCCAGCCAGCCAGCCCAAAGCTGACCAACGCCGCAGACCGCTGCGGAGAGCGTGGGGTGTAGAGCACTGCGCCCGGGATCTGCGTCAACCCCTCCTTCAGCCGCCCGGCCAACGCCACCGTCCGCGCCCAGATTGCCTCCAGCCCGATGGCCGATAGATACTCAGTAGCAAAGGCCCAAGCTAACACTAGCGGCCAACACCAAGGCCCGTACTGAAAGCGCTCAGCCGTCTCGCGCAGAGCGAAAGTATCCGCCACCGGGTCCAACCACTGTTCGGCCCGCCCGCCCGCATAGCGCACCTGCACCGCGTCGAGAGCCTCCTGCCGCACGTAGAGCAACCCCGCCGCATAGGGCGCGTACATCCACTTATAGGAGAGCAAACCGGCAAAGTCGCACCCCAGTGAGCGTAAGTCCAAAGGATATAACCCCGCCGAATGCGCCATGTCCAAAAAGCTGCGCACCCCCCGCGCCCGCGCCGCCGCGCAAATCCGCTCCACTGGCAGACGGTATCCCAAGTCCGTCGTCACATGGCTCAGGGCCACCAGCTTGGTCCGCTCCCCTAGCCGCTCCTCCACGGCCTGCACCTGCCCATCGTCGTCGTCAATCAGTGGCACCTTCACCACCTCAACCCCGTACAAATCCCGCAAGTGCAGAGCCGGCAAAAGCAGCGCTGCTTCCTCGTCCGCGCTGATTACAATCTCGTCCCCAGCCGCCCACTCCATCCCCCGCACCACCGTCTGAAACCCCTCACTCACCCCCCGCATCAATGCCAACTCCCCAGCCGCCACGCCGAAAAACTGCGCCAGCCGCTCCATCGCCGCCTTGCGCCGGGGATACTCCTCCTCTGGATAGACGATGTGCAAAGGCCCCCGCCGCACCATCTCCTCCGTCCACCGCGTGTACTCAGCGGCCACCGGCACCGGCGTAATACTCACTCCCCCATTCTGGAACCAAGTGTATTGCTCCAGCGCGGGAAAATCGCGGCGAATCGCTTGGATATCCATAGCATTCAATCCGGAGACGCGACGCCGCAATAGTCGGCTGCGGCCAGCGCGTACACTTGCGCTGCTTTCTCTAGCCGATCCACCTCCACCCATTCCACATCCGCGTGTGCCGTCTCGTTTGAGGGGCCATAGTAAAAAGTCGGCACCCCCGTCCCGTGCACGTATAAATTGGCGTCCCCCACAATCCGCATCCCCACCAGCTCTGCCTCTTGGCCAGCCACCTGCTCGTGTGCCCGCCCCACCGCTTGTACGGCCGCATCGCCGACGGACGTCTCAAAAGGCTCGCGCTCGTGCTCCATCTCGACCCGCAGACCCAACCCCCCGGCCTCGGCTAACGGCCGCGCTAGATCCTCTAACTCCGCTAGCACCTGCGGCGCAGAGCGCCCCGGCATCCAGCGCCGAGTCCCCGTCAGCATGCAGCACAGCGGCGTGCGATTGAAATAGTCGCCCCCGGTGACGATCCCTAGGTCAATTCGCTCGGCACCGGCCAAGGCGTGCGCATCCCCCGCGTCGAGTTCAAGCTGATACTGGTGGATCCGTTCGATAAGCGCGCCCACAAAGCGGAGCGGGTTTTCCGCAAAGGGCACGTACTGGGTGTGCTTGCCGCCGGCGTCCGATTCGAGTGTAATGGTAAAGACCATGGACCCCATGCTCATCACCCACAGCGCGTCGCGGCCCTCGACGATCAAGATCCGGTCGCCGCCAATCCGACCGCTGTTGCGATCGGCGATCAGCGCTAGCGGCCCGTCCTTTTGCGCTTCGACCTCCTCGTGCCCCACAATGGCCGTCAGCCACAAGTCGCCCTGCAACTCCACCCCGCTTTCCAAGAGCGCCTTGATTGCGGCCAACGCCGCAGCCATCCCCCCCTTCATGTCGGTCGCCCCTCGGCCGTACACGCGGTTGCCCTCGCGGCGGGCGGGCGGGCAGGACCCCACGGGAATGGTGTCGAGATGGCCATTGAGCATCAGCGCGGGGCCATCTCCCCGGCCCGCAATGCGCGCGTAGAGATTGTTGCGCCCCGGAGTCACTTCCCGCACATCGACCGCTAAGCCGACCTCGCGCATCATGGCCTCATAGGCGCGGCACACTTCGGCTTCGGCCATGGTTACGCTGTAAATATCGACCAATTCCCGGGTCCGCTCGGCCACCCATTCTCGGTCGATAGCTGCGATTAATTTTTCCATCTGCATCGCTCCATCCTCTCTCGCGTACTCTCGTTTAGCCGGACCTACTCGTCGCTTGCACCGCCGGTAGGAGGAGCCACAATATATAGTAAAATTAGCCCTTTGGGCACCTTAAATACGCGGCTAAACTTGCGCGGAGCGGGCCGCCAAATGAAAGGTTGATGAGCAGCTTGACCGCGTCACACGTTTGCGATTAATTTATGTGTAATTATATGTGTAGGAGATAACACAATGGCGACAAACTTGGCTATAGACCAAGAGCTACTCAACAGAGCACTAAAAGTCGGCGGCGAGAAGACCAAGAAGGCGACCGTCAACCGCGCCTTGCAGGAGTTCATCGCGCGCCGAGAGATGGCTATCGTATCGGGAAAGCGATGTGCTTGGGCGGGTGCTGACGCCGGAGGAAGTGCTGTACTTTGCGGAGATGACGAGGAGGGTTGGGGGGATGTTGATGGCGACAGAGAAAAGCTGGACGTGAGTGAGCTTGTCCATGCTGACATTACGCCGATACTTGCAAGCACTGTTAGACTTCAAGCCAGAGTGCGATTGCCTCCTGCATCCGTTCAAGCAACTGGTCGATTGACTTTCCTTGGGTATGACAGCCCGGAAGGCCGGGGACGCTCCCAACGTAATAACCGTCTTCGTCTTTCTCGATGACGATAGTGTATTCAGTACTCATTGGATTTTCCCATAGTGCAGCCTAGCCAGCCGCTGACGAGCAAGTTCAGTCTCGCCGAACATGGCCCGTTTTGCCCTCCGTGTATCATCGCGGCTGATGAACCGCCCAAGTTTTCCTCAGAAGGCTTTTTCTAGGCCCGATTCCTTTAGAATGTGATTGGCTGTGTGCCGGGATTTTATTTTTCTAGCAACGGTAATGTGTCTTTTCGTCAGAGGACTATACCAGATTTCGTGACTGCCCTTTCCATCCCGGACCTTATGACATCCGATATCTGTGAGCAGTCTTCTGACCTGCCTTGAAAAATCTGCCACCTATACAAACTCAAGCACTGTTTTGCCGTGAATTTTGCACGGAAGAGAGACAGTTGTGTCATCTGCAACGCCATTCAGACGCAGCAATTCCGGCACTAGACTACGAGCCTCCTCAATTATGCCGTCGAGCGTTTCTGCTTCGAGGACTAGGCCCGGCACATCGTCACTAGTGGCAACCCACACGTTCGCTTCGGGATCCCACGTCGAATCAATAATGATTTCCCTAACGGCCATGCTGTGTCTCCTTTTCTTAGTCGCAAGATAACATCCTCCCAATTCGCATCAAGACACTCAAGCCTCCCCTATCGCGCCTCCGCGCGCAGCACCTCCATCTCCAACTCCATATCCGAATCCAACGGAAAAAACGGCCGCGCCCGCCGGACAAACGGCAGGTGCCGCACTGTCGCTGGCGTCGGTCCCGGCGTGTCGAGCACAAAAACGGCCTGGGCTATGGCTCCGTAGGCGAGGCGGTAGTTCATGGGATTCTTGGCGACGATAAAACGCGCCTGCGCCGCGTCCATCCCGAGAGCTGCAAACTGCTCGTTGTCCCACTCGTATGTCGGATGCGACGCCAACAACACCTGTATCTGTCCTTCGGCTGAGCGACTCGACTGAGCTCGCCGAAGTCTCAGGTCGAAGCCCAGCGCGAGCACGGCTGCCGGCCCCATCTGCCCTTCGACCCCCTCCCAAATGCCGCCCCGATAGCGGAAGCGGCCATCGCTCAACCGCAACACCCGGCCGCGCACGACAATCGGCTGTCCCCAACGCGGATCGTGCCCATGCCCCAGCGCCAACTCCACCTCGGCCCCGACGCCAGCTTGGTGGCAAGCCGCAGCCGCGCGAGCATCGACCAAGAGCACCAGCGCCGGTCCATCCAACTCGACCTGCAACAGCGCCGCCAGCGCCGCCACGCTATCGCCAGCCGCTCCCCCGCCACAGCAGTCCGCAGCCTCCACCAACACCACTGGGCCACCCTGCACGGCCAAACCAGCGCGCACGGCATCCTCGGGCGCGTACAGCTCTGGCTCTAAGGCAAAGCGCCGCTCCCAGTACGCCGTGGCCAACTCGCGGGCGAGGGCTTCGGCCTTGGCAAAGTCGCCCTCGGCAATCACCAGCCCGCCGCTGCCCATATCGGCAAAATCGAGATAGGGATGCACCAAGATCGCACTCGTCGAGAGGATGCCGTCGCGCTGCTCACCGGCCTTGGCCAAGGCCATCACTTGCGCGAAGGGATCGTCGTCCTCGGTCGAGCCGTGAATGGCCCCGGTGAGTACCGGCACCTTGACCATGACCATCGCGGGTTTGCACGTACCGCCGAGTGCGTCGCACAGCAGGCGCGCTCCGCGCTCGCCCGTGGAAAAGGCATCGCGATGCGGATAGGTCTCCCAAGCCACCAAGCCATCGGCAGCGCCCATCATCTGCGCGGAAATATGGGCGTGCAAATCGAGCGTAGCGACGATGGGCACGGTGTCCCCGACCACGTCCCGCACGGCAGCCAGCAAATCCCCCTCTAAATCGACGCCACCCTCCACCGCTGCCGCCCCGTGCAGCGGCATGAGGACGCCATCTACCGGGAGCGCCTCATTGAGCCGCGCCAAAAGCTCTTCCTTGAGCGGGTCGTAACAAGCCCGTGTCAGCGGCCCGCCGGGACAGGTGCTGGCAAACAACAGGGGCGCTACTTCCACGCCGCGCGCCGCCAGCACGCTGAGCATACCGCCGACCACCCCGTCTTCGGCTGTGAGTACCTCGCGCCCGCGCCGCAGCTCATAGCGCTCAAACCACGACAGATCAATCGGCTCGCCGCCGAATTGATTGCACTCGGTAAAAATAGCCCCTAGGGCTACGCGATGTTTGTCAGTCATTGTGATTAGTTAGTTGATGAAATGGAGTTGTGAACCGCCTCTAATATAGCCAGCCTAGAAGTAACCGGCGAATTGGCTTGCATACGTCTCTCGTAGGGGCTACAATCAGTCGGCAATGGATATTGTTTGGGAGTACCTCACCGACCTCCAAAGCCGTCATTCGGCCTACGCTATCGCCGCGTTTCTCGTCCTCGTCTGGTGGGTAGGCCGCAGTTTCGTCCGCCTCTACCGCCAAGCGACCAGTGGGGCCGGCCGCTTAGAACGCCCCAAAGAAGAGGAGCGCCCGCGTCGGCGCTTGCCGCTCGATTAAACATGCAGCCAGACGACTTCGCCGCCTATCACGACGAGGATCTCGTCCGCGCCCTCACCCTAGAACGCGCCAACTATCAGGCCCCCTACCTAGCCAGCGTCGCCGCCGAACTAGCACGCCGCAACGTCGATCCCCAAGCCTTCATCGACCAAGTCGAAGTCCGCTACCACGCAGACGCCCCCGCAACCTGCACCATCGCCCAAGCCCTCGCAAAAGCCAGCCAAGAGTTGCCGCTGTGGCATCTGTTGGCCTTTACCCACTACTTCGGCGATACCCTCGTCGTCCAGCGCGAGCTGCGCTCCTATCTGGTGAACGTTTATCGGGGCGAGGAGTATGCCTTCTCCTTCTTCGTCGCCGAGAGCCAGTCCCTACAAGACCTGCTGCGCCGTTTCCTGACCCTAGCGGATTGGGACCACCTCGCAGGCACAACCTATCAACTCGATAGCTGGCAGCCCCTCCTCCGCACCCGCTCACCCCGCTACATGCAAAAAATCGCCACGGCCCTAGCCGACGAGGGACTGCCCTTCACCGTCCAGACCCCGGTCTTGAGCCACGACCCGCGCGGCCAGCTAACCCTGCTGGTCCCCCGCCCCGCCTCGGCGGCCATCGCGGTCCTGCACAAAGTAGAAGACCACCTCAGCACCCTCCGCGACCAAGCCACTGCCGCCTTTGCGGCAAACGACCGCGACCGCGAGCTAGCCATCTACGCCGAGCTTGCCACCTACGGGCTGAACAACCCGGCCATCTACTACAACCTAGGCAGCGCCCTCGCCGAAGCCGGGCGCTATGCCGAAGCCGCCACCGCCTTTGTCGAAGCCGCATCCTTGAGCCTTACTGCGCTCGACATCCAAGTCCCATTCCAGTCCCGCCGGGGCACTGGAGGGCTGGGGGCGACTTTCGGGATGGTGGGGACGTTGATCTCGTCGCTCAAACCGGACGAGAAGACGCCAACAGATGAGCAGCGCGAGGTTCCCGATTACATCGAAGACATTGAGCTACAGCTTGCACAGCTACTTAAACGCCTACCCCAAGACCTCAACATCCTCCACGCCCTAGCCGCCAGCGCCGCCATCCGCCACGACGTCCCCCGCGCCCGCGAACACTACCGGCAGATCATAGAGATCAACCCCGCCGACGAAACAGCTAAGCACTACTTGGCCGAACAGGCGGGCGAGTAGAATTCTAGAAAACTGGAGAAGATCGGGGATTACCTTGGCTACTGAGTATTCACCAAGCCAACGGTTCAAATCCCATATGCTGCGTCAGCTTGCGCGCCGCTTGCGCCACCTGCGGGTGCGGGTCGTAGAGCGCGGCCTCAAAGCTGTCGCGGTGCGTGCGCGGGTCCAGGCGATCGAGGAATTTAGCCGCGCTCAGCCGCACGTGCGGCACCGGGTCGGTCAGGCCGCGCCAAAACCACTTTGGGGCCTCCTCCCCACTGCGCAGGACCAGCACTTCAATGGCCGCACCGCGCACCGCCTTGTGCTCGCTCTCCGCGTATGGAACCAACACCTCCGGCTGAATGTCCTCGCAATGCCGCATCACCTTGAGGATGCCGACCGCACTTTGCGGCTGGTTCTCGCCTAATAGCAATACGCACCACTCGAACAGGTCCGGATCATCTAGGTCGGCCAATAGCTGGAGGCCGCGCACCTGCCGCTGCGGCTTGTCCGACTCCAAGCAAGCGCTAGCCTCTTCCTCGCGATTATCAACGGGCGCTGGAATTTCGAACGCGACCTGCTGCGCCTCGGCCTCTCGCGCCACCTTGGGCCAGACCCGCAAGTGCTCGAAGTCGATTTCCACCCCGGCAAAGCGGTCGGGGAGCCACTGCGCAGCGCGAGCGAGCAACTCCTTCTCGCCGAGCCGCGCAGTAGGCCGGGTCGCCAGCCGATTGTCAATCCAGCGGGCCAAGCGCAAGACGCCCTCGTCGCGGGCGCTGACGCCCTTGTGCGCTTTGACGCCCAAGACGGCGTTGATCCAGCGGGCGATCTCCTCGGCAGTCTCCGGGAGACCCAGCCCGTAGTGGCTGCGCAGCGAGGACGCGGGAATGGCTCCATTGATCGAGATGACCCCGCCGCTTTCGCGCACCTGCCGACTGCCGTAGCGCTGGCGCAGCGTTTTCAAGTCGAGATCTACGGTTAACACAACGGGGCGATCTCGCGTGTGCCGCGATTTGGAGTGTGCCCGCTGCTTGGCGTAACTCTTGCCCCGCGAAAACCACACCCGCCGCGAGGGCGACCGCGGCTGAAAGCCGTCGCGGGCAATCTGACGCGCAGCGCGGCGCGTGGTGCCGTGATAGACGATCATGATGGACCTCCTGACTAGTCAAAACGTCTGCGGTCAGAATGGCTTTCTCAATTCACAATGTCAAGTTTTTCGTTCGGTTTCCGCGTGCAGCGAACTAAGCAGCGCAGTTCGGTGAGCGGATCAGTAGGACAGTTCCGTTGGTAATCTCGCACCCGCTCCAGCCATTCAGCCTCCCAATCGCCGCCCTGATAGCGGTGCAACGTCGCCAAGGCCCCTACGGCTGCGGCTTGGACGTTCCCGGGCTTTTCCGCACTCCAGACGTCGGCACTGTACTCCCTGCGGATGCCGCCTGCGATCGGATCCCAAGCCGCCTCTACGTGTTGGCGCAGGTAGCGCCCCACCAAGGCGCGGAGGTGCGTCTCCCCACGGCGACCGGCCTCATCCAACATCGCAGTCAGCGCGGCGAGGGCTGCCTCGCTGTAGACGCAGGTTCCCCAGTACTCGTCAAAGTGGAAGAAATCGCCGCGGACGGCAAAGAGCACCCCCCCCAAGTCCGGGTGGTAGTGGTAGTTCAAGATGGCAGCTACGGCGCGAGCGGCTGCTATTTGCAGTTCGCGGTCGGCATGGTCGTGCAAAAGGCGCGTACACACGCTCAGCACTTGTGCCCAGTCATCGAGACAGCGCGCCCCCTTGGGCATGGGTTGCCCCTCTGGCGACTCGCCGATGTAATCCGCTGCGTCGCAACGCGCCAAGCTTTGCAGCACGAGCGTCCGCGCACGTTCCCAATAGCCACAGGCCGCCAGTCCCTCGGCCAACGCAAAAGAATCGCGAACCGCAGCCTCGTCGTGCTCACGGTTCTCGGCCACCTGCTCGGCTAGCCCCCGATAGCGCGGCTGATCCCACAAATGCGATAGCGACCACAACAATTGACCGTCCCGCAGCGCACTGGTACCCGTGCCGTCCGCCAACAGCGTCTCGACGGACTTGGCAGCCGCCTCGATAATTCGCTCAGTCATTTAGCAATCCAGCACGATTTGAACGATTCGAGCGGTGGATCGTCTGGAACATCCTATTCTGCGTCCATCTGCGTCCATCTGCGGATTATCTTGTTAGTGATGTAAGATGTCATTTAGAACTGCCCGCTGCGGGATTCGTATTTGGTCGGCTTACCCAAGCTCAGACCGTCGGCCATGACCCATTCGGCCACCGTGCGCAGCATCTGCTCCGGGCCAACGCGCGGGCGACCAAATTTCGCGCACAAGCGCCGACTATCTCCCAAGAGAGCGTCTGGAGCCTCTGTGCCCGTGAAGCAGGGCGTTTTCCCCATGATCTTCCCTAGCTCCTCGGCTAACTCGCGCACGGACAAGGTATCTGGGCCGGTCAGGTTGATGACGTCGGCCGGACTGTGGCACAAGGGGAAGAAGCGGCACAAATAGGCGTTGGCGTCGCCCTGCCAAATTTGGTTGACGTACCCCATAGTCAGATCTATCGGCTCTTCCTGCCACACCTTATCGGCCAGATCGCGGATGATGCCGTAGCGCGGCTCAGTGGCGTAAAACAGCCGCACAATGACCAAGGGTGTTCCCCGCACCCGCGACGCGTACTCGGCAACCCGCTCGCCGCCCAAGCGCGATTGGGCGTATTCGCCCACCGGCCCCAAATCCCCGTCTTCGTCCGCCCCCACTCCCGGAGCCTTGGCATACGCATAGACGTTGCCCGAACTCACATAGACGATCCGCGACTGGGCGTAGCGCGCCATCACCGCGCCGGGCAACGCGGCATTCATCGCCCAAGTCGCATCTTCATTGCCCGTGGCACCAAACTTAAACCCGGCGAGGAAGAGGACGTTGGGCGCATCGGGTAGCTCCTTTAGCGCCTCGTCGGCGAGCAAGTCGCAGGCAATGGTTTGCACGCCGACGCTTTCCAAGTAGCGCCGCTTTTCCGCATCCGTAAAGCGCGCCACCCCTATCACCTGCTGCGCCCCGGCCCGCACCAACAGCTCGGCCAAGGTCGGCCCCATCTTGCCGCTGACCCCTAACAGCAGAATCGGCCCATCCAACTGATGCACGGCCTCTACGACTTCGGGCGTCGGAGTCGTCATGTCGTCTATGAGCGCGGCTTCGCTAACCATATTCACCTTTCTTTTACGCCTTGAACGCCCTCGGCGGCTAGACCGAGGACCAAAGTTCGCGCGGCAATCCCTTCTTTGGCCCACGCTTTCTGCATGGCATCGGCCACTTTTGCGCCTCGGCCGCGGACCAGTGCCAACGCGGTCGGCCCGGCCCCGCTCAACGCCGCACCCAACGCCCCAGCCTCTGTAGCCGCAGCCAATACCGCTTCCATCCCTGAGACCAGGCCCGTTCGATAGGGCTGGTGCAACCGATCTTGCATACCGGTCCGCAGCAGGCTGTAGTCGCCCTGTTGCAGCGCGGCCACCAACAAGCCAACGCGCCCGATGTTAAATATCGCATCTCGCCGCTCAATCCGCTCGGGCAGAACGCTCCGCGACTTGGACGTGGGCAGGGGAAAATCCGGTATGGCTACGACCGCGGCCAAATCCCTCGGCGGCTCGATCCGCGCCCATGCAACCTCTTCGCCGTCCAAAGCCGCGATGACGATTCCTCCCAACGCACAGGGCGCAACATTGTCCGGGTGTCCCTCCACGGCCACACCCTGCCGCAAAACCTCTTCCCGATCTAGCCCCATTCCACACAACTCGGCACCGGCGGTTAAACCGGCGACTAGAGCCGCCGAGCTGCTGCCCAACCCACTGGCCAGCGGAATCTGGCTGTCGATCGCCAGACACAGCCGCCTAGGCGTCTTGCCAGCCCGCGCATAGGCGCGCATCATTCCCTGATACACGGCATTGCGCTCGTCCAAGGGCACGCTCCCACTTCCCTCGCCCGTGGCCGCGATTTCCAAGCCCTCGCCCGCGCTTTCTTCCACCGTTAAATCCATGTACAATTCCAGTGCCAGGCCCAAGCAGTCAAAACCCGCTCCTAAATTCGCCGACGTAGCAGGTGCGCGCACCCGCACCTGTTTCACTACCTTGTCCGTGGAGGCTCTCTTATCCATCTTTACCTAAACCTTAATCCCAACCCAATAAAACTATGCGTATTGACTCTCATCTGCACGTCTTCGCCCGTCCCAGCGCCGAGTTCCCGCGCGAGATCACCTCAAGCATGCCCGCCGAGCGCGAAGCGCCCGTCGAGGATCTCTTGGCGCACATGGCCGACCACGCCATCGACAAGGCCGTGCTCGTGCAAACCGGCGGCACCAGTCTCGCGCACCACGCCTATTTACAACACTGCCTGCGCACCTATCCCGATCGCTTCTTGGGCATCGGCTTGATACCGCCCGACGCGCCCGCGCCCGCCGACCACATGGATCGCCTCGCCGAAGACGGCTCAATCATCGGCTTCCGGCTCCGCTCGCTCGGCGACTTTTCCCGTCCTATATGGGAACACGCCGCCCGCAAAGACTACGTACTCTGGCTCTACCTGCGCGCCACCTCCGCCCCGCTGGTGCCCCAATTCCTCACCGACTTCCCCCAAGTGCGCGTCGTGATCAATCACCTCATGGTCTGTCCGAGTGAGGATCGGTTCACTTGGGACGCCAAGGGCCGCCCGCAGATCGACGTAGAGATGCCGCCGCCGACCAGATTCCTCGGCCCTGCGCCCGACTCCCCCAACGTCTGCGTCCACCTGTCGGGCCAATACGCCATGAGCAAGGCGGCCTATCCCTATCCCGACTTAGCCGCTTGGCACCGCAGCCTGCTGTCCGCCTTTGGTGCCGAACGCCTGCTATGGGCTTCGGATTTTCCCTGGATTGTCGCCGACCCCGGCTACGGCGAATGCGTCGAGGTCCTCGACCACCTGCTACCCGACCTGAACAGCGATCAACGCCAACTCATCATGGGCGAGACCGCGCGGAGCTTCCTCGGCTTTAACTGAAGGACGCGCACAAAAAATTCTTCAGGATTACCCTGAAGAATCGAAGAACGCGATTCAGAGTTCTGCAAAATCCCTCAAGAATCATCTTTCCCCGCTTCGTCAGCCCGCAACTTCTTCACCGCCTGCCCCACACTACGCAGCATCTCAGCCACTCCGCGACCGCTGACGGCCGAGACCAAAAAGCGCGGCGCACGCAGATCGGCAAAAGGGTCTTCGAAATCCGCGTCCGGCCCCAGCAAATCGGCCTTGGTCAGCGCAATGCCAGCGGGCTTGTGCCGCATCCCCTCGTCGAAAGCATCCAACTCGCCGCGCAGGGCTTCCAGCTCGCCGCGCGGATCCGGGCTGGTGCAATCAATGGCAAACAGCAGGATGCGCGTGCGCTCAATGTGGCGCAAAAACCGCATGCCTAAGCCCTTGCCCTCGTGCGCCCCCTCGATCAGCCCCGGCAAGTCGGCCAACACAAAACTCTCGCCCTCGGCCCACTGCACAATGCCCAAGTGCGGCTCCAAGGTCGTAAAGGGATAGTCGGCAATTTTGGGACGGGCCGCGGAAAGCCGCGACAACAGCGTGGATTTGCCCGCATTGGGAAAGCCCACCAGCCCCACATCCGCCAGCAACTTCAGCTCGAGCCGCACCACCATTTGCTCGCCCTCTCGCCCGGGGTCAGCGCGCCGTGGAGCCTGTACGCGGGGCGTGGCAAAGCGGGCATTGCCTCGGCCCCCGCGCCCACCCTCCAGCAGCACCAACTCCTGCCCATCCTCGACCATGTCGCGGATCAGCGCGCCCTTTTCATCGCGTAAGATGGTGCCCGGCGGCACGCAGATGATCGCGTGCTCGCCGCGCTGACCCGTCCGGCGCTTGCCCTCACCGTGGGCACCGCGACCGGCGCGGATGTGGCGTTGATAACGGAAATCGTGCAGTGTGTTGAGTTGGGCATCGACGCGGAAAATCACGTCGCCCCCGTCGCCCCCGTCGCCCCCGTCCGGCCCGCCGCGCGGCACGTACTTCTCGCGCCGAAACGAACAGCAGCCGCTGCCGCCATGGCCCGACTCCACCGTGATCGTCACTTCGTCGATGAACATGAGGACCGACTAATACTCTTCCGGCTCCGTCCGCCATCCAGGTGCCATCGCCTCGTACGTGGCACTTTCCTTGTTCCACATCAAATCCACTGAGCCAACCGGGCCGTTGCGCTGCTTGCCGATGATGATCTGGGCAAGTCCCTCGAGGCTCTCGCCGTCTGGGGACTTGAGATCGTACATCTCCGGGCGATAGATGAACATCACCACATCGGCGTCTTGCTCCAAGCTGCCCGACTCCCGCAGGTCCGATAGCTGCGGCCGCCGGTCCGTGCGGCTTTCTACGGCGCGCGACAACTGCGACAAGGCCAAAACCGGCACGTCCAATTCTTTAGCCATCGCCTTGAGGCCGCGCGAGATCTGCGAAATTTCCTGCTCGCGGCTCTGCGTCCTGATGTGCCCACTCATGAGTTGGAGATAGTCGATTATGACCATGTCAATCCCGTACTCGCGCTGCAGCCGCCGCGCCTTAGCTCGCGCTTCGAGTACCGAGATGCCGGGCGTGTCGTCGATGAAGATCGGCGCTTCGGCCAAGCGATTGATGTTATGCGTTAGGTGCATCCAGTCTTCGTCGCTCAGCCGCCCAGTGCGAAGCTTGTGCAAATCGACCTTAGTCTCAATGCTGAGCAGGCGCTGAACTAGTTGTATCTTAGACATTTCCAAGCTGAAAATCGCCACCCCGGCTTTGACATTCACGGCCGCGTTGCGCGCCAGCGTCAGCGCCAGCGCCGTCTTGCCGACGCTGGGCCGCGCCGCGAGAATGACCAGATCGCCCTTCTGAAAACCCGACATCTGATCGTTGAGCTCGGGAAAACCCGTATCCACCCCCAAGACCGTACCCGCCCCCGCGTGGATGCGATCGAGGTGGTCGACCGTTTCTCCCATCACCTCTTTCAGCCGCTCAAAGCCCTCGCCGATTTGGTTTTCGCTCAGACTGAAAAGCTTCTGCTCGGCACTGTCAATCAGGGTCTGGACATCCTCGTCGGCCGTGTACGCTCGCTCAATGACTTCGCTAGAAGTCTCGATTAACTTGCGGCCCAGCGCCTTCTCCAAAACGATCCGCGCGTGAAAGTCGATATTGGCCGTCGTGGCTACTTCAGACCCCAGCTTGGCCAGATAGACGACCCCGCCGACGTCGTCGAGTTGGCCACGGCGCTTGAGTTCCTCGGTCAAGGTTAGCTGATCGACCGCTGTGCCCCGTTCAAAAAGCTCGATCATGGCCGCGAATATCCGGCTGTGCGGGGCGTGGTAGAAACAGCTTTCGTCGAGGGTCTCAACGGCGCGGACGATGGCCCGTTGCTCTAGCATCATCGCCCCGAGCACGGCCTGCTCGACCTCTACGGCCTGCGGCGGCATCCGCCCGAGATCTTGACCACCATTTGGACTCTGGGTCATAGTGTGGTAATCCTGAATGGTTGAACGATCCGAACTGCGGATCGTCTTGTTTCTACTATTCTACGTCCATCTGCGTCCATCTGCGGATAGATCCAAAAATTTAGAGATCAACCCCGTCGTAGAGCTGCCGCACCCGCTTGATGTCCTCCCAAGTCGGGCGCTTCCACTGGGGATTGCGCAAGAGGGCCGCTGGGTGGTACGTAGCCACCAAGGGAATGCCCTCGTAGTGGTGATCCTGGTCGCGCAAGCGGCCCATAGGCTCGCTGCTGCGGAGCAAAGTCTGCGCGGCAAAGCGGCCCAAGGTGCAGATGACGCGGGGCTGGACGATTTCGATCTGGCGCTTGAGATACGGCTCGCACTGCTCGATCTCGTCGGGCTGGGGGTCGCGGTTATTAGGCGGGCGGCACTTGAGTATGTTGCAGATGTAGACCTCGTCGCGCGATAGGCCCATAGCCTCGATAATCTTGGTCAGCAGTTGCCCGGCTTTCCCCACAAAGGGCTGGCCCGCGCGGTCTTCCTCGGCCCCTGGGGCCTCGCCGATGAACATAATGCCGGCTGCTGGGTCGCCGCTGCCAAACACAAAGTTCTGCCGCGTCGCACCCAGCCGGCAGCGGGTGCACCCGCAAATCTGCTGGCGAAAAGCATCTAGAGTATCAACCACTGCTTCCTCCGCGCTGTGCTCCACAATCGCCTCCGGTGCTGTGAATCGGGTCCCTTCAAAAATCACTAAATCGGACAGATAGCGCCGGGCTTCGGCCAGCACATCCTCGCTCCGCTCTTTCATGGCGACATCCTCGCTCAGTACGGGTTAAACTTCCCGCCGCGCCCGCAGCCAGTCGAGGATGCGATCGGCGACTGCGGACTTGCTCAACAGGGGCAGAGCTTCCTCTTGGCCCTCAACGTCGATCAGGGTAACTCGGTTGGTGTCGCCGGCGAAACCAGCCCCCTCGTCGTTGAGCATGTTGAGCACGATTAAGTCGCCCCCCTTGCGCGCCAGCTTCTCTCGCGCCCGCTCCGGCCCTTTTTCCGTTTCCATCGCGAAGACGACCAGCAACCTCGGGCCTTTGCACTGACCCAGCCCAGCGGCAATGTCCGGGTTTTCGACCAACTCGATAGAGCGGGATGCCGTATCGCGCTTGATCTTCTGCTCGGCCACCTCTTTGGCACGATAGTCGGCCGGAGCCGCTGCCAAAATCGCCCCATCTACTTGCTCAAACAAGGCTTCTACCGCGCGCTGCATGTCGTGCGTCGAACGCACCAACTGCCGTTCCACACCAGCGGGCGCGGGCAGGGCAGTCGGCCCGGAAATCAGCCACACGCGCGCGCCACGCGCAGCAGCCCGTTCGGCTATCGCATAGCCCATCTTGCCCGACGAGCGATTGGAAATAAAGCGCACCGGATCGAGGTCCTCGACCGTGGGACCGGCCGTTACCAGCAGCTTCAGCCCATCCAAGTCGCCGCTGAAATGCGCTGCCACCGCCGCGACCAACTCCGCTGGCTCGGGCATCCGTCCGCGGCCAACCGCACCCGACGCCAGAGGCCCCACTCCCGGGTCGAGCAAGTGGAACCCCCGCTCTGCCAAGGTCTGCACATTGGCCTCGACCGCGGCATTGGCGAACATGTTTTCCTCCATCGACGGTGCCAGCAGGACGGGCACGTCCGCGCATAACAACACCGAGGTGAACAGATCGTCGGCCAAGCCGCCGGCTATTCGCCCCAAGCAGTGCGCCGTAGCCGGAGCTACTAAAATCAAGTCGGCCCACTCGGCTAACCCCACGTGCAGAACGGGAAATTCTGCGTCGCGGCTGAACAAGTCGCTGTGCACCACGTGGCGAGAAAGCACCTCCAATGTCTTGGGCGCGACGAACTCGCCAGCCGCGCGGGTTAGCACTACCCGCACCTCAGCCCCTTCAGCCATCAGCAGCCGCACGATCTCCGGCGTCTTGTACGCGGCAATGCCGCCGGTAATCCCAAGCAGAATGTTGCGGCCCTGCAAACTCATGGCTGATCGAGGTGCGCCAAGATGTGCGCACAGGCGGCTTGGGGGTCGCAGCACTCGGTATCGACGACTAAGTCGTACACCGACAAGTCGCTGATGGCGATTTGGTGATGCGCGGCGTAGCGCTGGGCTTCAGACGCCTCGCGCTGGCGCGTTTCCGCGAGGGCCTGCGCCAGCGGCTTGCCCTCGCGCTGCCCCACGCGCTCAGCCCGCACGGCGAGCGCCGCTTGCAGCCAGACCTTGAGGGCCGGAAGCTGGTGCCGCTGGGCCATCCAACCAGTGAGCCTCCCTTCGACGACGACCGGCGCGCTCGCTTGCGCTTGCTCAACCAAGCGTTCGTCAAGCTGACGGTCGATGCAGCCATCGGCTTCGGCCCGCTGGCCAAACTCGGCCAAGCTCACGCCCGCCTCTTGGGCCAGCCGCCGAAAGACAGCCCCAGCGTTGACATAAGCCCAACCCAGCCGCGCACACAGCCGGTCGCACACCGTGGTGGTGCCGCTGCCGGCCAAGCCACTGATGGTGATGATTTGCACGGATGCCATAGATGCTTTCACGCCAAGTTTTGCACCTGTTCGCGCAGACGCTCAATCTCTTCTTTGATCTCTACGACCCAATGGGCAATCTCGGCGTCTGCGGCCTTGGCACTGATGGTGTTGGCTTCGCGGTGCATTTCCTGCAAGAGAAAGTTCAAGCGCTTCCCTATTTCGCCACCCTGCGCCAAGGTATCGAGGAACTGAGCGTTGTGGCTGCGGAAGCGGACGATCTCCTCGACGATGTCGCTGCGCTCGGCGATCAGGGCGATCTCCGTGGCGAGGCGATCTTCGGCAACCTCTCCGAGCGTGAGCAGGGCGGCGATCTTTTCCCGCAGCCGCTCGGCCACCTGCCCACGGGTCGCCTGTGCTCGCTCGGCCACGCGCTCCAGATGCCCCCCCACCGCCTCGACGCGGGCGCGCAAGTCCGCGGCGAGGGTGTGTCCCTCGGCCTCGCGCATGGCCACTAACTCGGCCAGGGCTTGGTCTAACCCCACCCGCAACACCTCTTGCGCGACCGTGCTATCCAGCTCTGCGGCTTGGACGCGAAAGAGATTGGGCAGCTTCGCCAACAGCACCCGCTCAATGCCCACATTGAAATGCTCTGGTCCCTTGAAGCGAGCAAAAAACGCCTTCCACGACGGCATCGTAGCCCGACTCTCCGCAGTTTCGATCTGAGCCAATTCAGCTAGCCGCCGTAGTTGGACCAGATAGTGCTTGGCGGCTCCCTCGTCTAACTGGGGCAGAGCCTCGGACTGGTTTTCCTCTTCCCAAGCGATGTGCGCGCTTATTTTGCCGCGACTGACCCGCGCCTGAATCCGCTCGCGGATGGCTAGCTCAAAGGGCTGGAGATCAGCCGGGCAGCGCACCTGTATGTCGAGATAGCGGCTATTGACCGACCGCAGTTCGACGGCGAGCCGCAAACCCCGCCGTTCGGCCGCGCCGCGGCCAAAGCCGGTCATGCTGTGAATGGGGGCTCGCTCGGTCATAACTGGTTCTCGTGGGGTTGAAGTTACAAATAGGAAGGTCGCTAAGGAGTAAATCTCATGCAAGAGAAGGCTAGCGGTTTAAGCGGCCTGGGTTCACGGCAATGCGGACGATGGACGAAAAACCGTCGAGCCGCGCCAAGGTCTGGCCCTCGGGCGCGAATTTCAACAGCGCGTTGCCGGTCGCAATCCACGCCCGCCGCTGCACCGCGTCGAAGGACAGAGCACTGCCCCTAGGCACTTCGGTCCAGTGCTGCTCTAAGGTTCCGTCGGCCGCCAACACTGCCAGATCCCGTTCCCCCAGCACCCAGCAGTCGCCGCTCGCGCCATCCACGGCCAGCCCCACGGCCGCGGCAAAAGGCAACTCCACGTCGAGAGCAGTGCCAGTGCGATCCAACCGCGTCAAGCTGTGCCCCTCGCCACCCAACAGCCACACATCTCCCTCCGCACCTGCCGCCAGTGCCTTGGGGGCTGTCAGCGCGCGGAATTCAACGGCGCGGGTGCCGTCGGTCTGGTAAAACAGCACGCGGCCTTGGGCTTGGTCGGCGATCCAGCAGCCCCCGGCCTGCGCGGCCAACGCCACGGGCTGGGTAAAGGTAACATCGACCGAGAATAGGGCGAGCGAATCGGCTGCGTCTAAGGAAAAGAAAAAGACCCGCTGCCGCCCCGTGTCGGCCAACCAGCCAATCCGCGCTGCGGCGTCAATGGCCAGAGCACCGGGCGTCTCCACCGCTGCGGCCAATGCAGCCAACTCGCCATCTCCCGCAATCCGGTACAGCCCAGCAAACCCCCGGTCGCTGACCCAGCACGAACCATCGGCCACGTCGAGCGCAATCGTCGCCAAGTCGAAAAAGCGACCCTGGGCAAAATGCGCGCTGCGCGCATCGGCGCTGATTTTCCACACCAACCCGGAGTGGCGGTCGGCCACCCAAGCGATTTCTGGCCCGGGCGTAGCAGACACGGACCTGCCGCTAGGACGCTCGTCTTCCCCGGCGACGAGCAAGCTGAGTTGGTACTCGTAGTCCATCCCGTTTTGCAACCCAGCATCCGAGTACGCAGTCGCGTCCGGTGCCAGCACCGGAGTGATCGGCTCCCACTCGCCCTTGGGCTGACGGCGGTAGAGTCGGTAGCCTTCGATGTCGATAAAGTGGGAAAAATCCCATTGCAACTCGACTTGGCCGTCGAGCGCCAAGGCCGTCAAAGTGCTGAACGACTCGCTCTGCACATCCTCGGCTTGCGGGTCGAGGGGATTGCGCCGCGGGCGGTCACTGCAAGCTAAGACCAGCGCGGCGAAGCAGCACCCTATCCAGAAACAGCGTCTCACGACCTCGACCTAAAAAAGAGCAGGTACGAACTGAGCACCAAACCGACTTCCATGCCGACGAACGCTGCGCCAGTCACGCGGTCGAAGTGCTTGGCCTCGTCCAATTCTCGCTGCTGACGCGCCACGCTAGCCGAGCGCAAATAGCGGTCGTACGCGGCGTCGGCCCGCTCTTTGCTCCAGTAGGCCACCACACCGGCCCCCACGGCCAAGGCCGCGCTCAGGTAGAGCTTTTTGCGCGAGCGTTTTTTCTTGCTCGGAACCGCAGACGCAGTTGGCATCGACTGTTGCCTAAGCATCGGCTGCTCGGCCCATTGTGCCGCTAAGGCCGCTTCCAACGGAGTCAACCGCCGAGGCAGTTCCAACGGCTCGGCCCACGTCGGCGCACCCGTGGCCAGCAGCAAGCACCAAGCAATCGCCTTTTTCATGCGTTTCCCTCTCTCAGTGGCGTCCAAATACGTGGAGGAGCCGCTTCTCGGTGGCGACAGTAACGATACTCGCGCCCAAGGACACCGGTGCCAAGACGGGGCCATCCAATCGGTATTTCCACAATAGGTGTCCGCCTTGCAGATCCAAAGCGTAGAGATGTCCATCGCTGGAAGCGCCATACGAAGTGTGATTCGTGGCGACTGGACTGCTCCGTACCACACCTTCAGTGGCAAACGACCACCGCACCTTTCCAGTGGCCGCGTCCAGTCCATAGAAGTGGCTGTCAGCGCAGCCGACCACCAATACGCCGGCGGCCAGTGCTAGCCCCGGGGTCGGCAGTGCGCCCAAGGCTCGCTCCCATACCACCCGACCGGAGTCGCGGTGCGCGGCTAGTATCCGACCAGAGGCCGTCGCTGCAAACACATGCTCGCCATCA
Organism: Candidatus Latescibacterota bacterium; assembly: GCA_965116455.1. Classification (GTDB taxonomy): domain Bacteria; phylum Latescibacterota; class UBA2968; order UBA8231; family UBA8231. Next base: position 1,792,149 of record OZ220690.1, read on the forward strand.
GGTACAGGCTGCGAGCGCACAGCTTCTCCCAAGCTCGTGCGCCAGTGCTCGTTGCCGGTTGTCGCGCTCAAAGCCACCAAGTCCCCAGACGCCGTGCCGACAAACGCGAGACCGCCGCTCAGCGACACTCCAGCCCGCGCCAGCCCACCCAATTCGGCGCGCCATAGCAAATGCCCGTCGGCGAGGTGCAACGCCTGCATCACACCTGCATCATCAATCGCGATCAGGGTATCGCCGCGCACGATCGGCACCTGACAAAACGCCCCCTCATGCCGCCAACGCTCAGTCGCAGTCCGCCGGTCCAAAACTCTCAAGGCGGGCTTGCGGCCCAGCATCCCCAGCGCGTACAGCGCACCGGCCAACTGCCCAGGGGCGCACGCCATCTTGTCGTATCCATGCTTGCCCAACCGGGTACCATTGCGCCGGTCCAATGCATAGAGCGTAGGAGCGGTGGTCAGTTGTAGGATCAGGTCGCTGGCAAAGAGCGCACCGCCCAGTGGCGAGCCGTCCATTTTGTGCGTCCACAAAAGTTGCAGCGGCGGCTCAACCCCCACGGTGCCACGCCCCGGCTCACCGAGGTAGAGCACCTTTTCGCCACAGGCTGTCAAGAGACAGAATCCGAGCAGGGCGTAGCGCATCTATCTAATAGTCCCAGCCAAAGAAAAAGTCCCAGCGCGTGTCGCTATCTATGGACTTGAAGTCCGTGCGCCGCGCTGCATCCAAGCGAAAGACGAAAACCCCGCCCAAGGCCAAGCGCACCCCCGCACCAAACGCCGCGCGCCATTGGTCAAAGTCGGAGTTCCACGCATTGCCCACGTCGAAAAAGAGCGCGCCCCGAAAGGCGCTAAACTCTATGGCCCCAAACGGAAAGTGGAGCAAGAACCGATCGACCAAGGGGAAGCGCAACTCTTGGTTGTACAGCACCATCTTGCTGCCCCACAGCGAGCGCCAGTGATAACCCCGCAGCGTCCAACTGCCCCCCAAGGAGAAGAATTCGGGCACCGCGCCGGTGGAGCGCCGGCCCATCAGGCGCAGAGCCAACGCGCTGCGCTGCGAGAGGCGGAAGTAGTACCGGTAGTCGCCAAAGAGCGCGATATTGAACCGCCGCGAGGTCTTAAAGTCGATCGTCTGCGCCAGCCCTAAGCTGTAGCGCTGGCCCTCCAGTGGCCCGGTCGGAATCCACAGGCTGCTGTCATGGGTATAGCTGACGTAGTTGTTGGCCAGCCAGCCCGACAGCTTCCGCCCTTCGAACTGCCGGTCGATTTCAGCGTGGCGCAGCGAGAGCCGAGTGTCGATGCGGTCGTGTTGGGAAAAGGGATAGCTCAACCCAATGTGGGCACCCAAGCGCTCTTCGCGCACGAACCGGCCAAAGCGGCTCGAAAAGCGGTCGTTGAGCCGGAACACGCCCCAATACGCGTTGAGCCGCTGACCGAGGTGGAGACGGGTCAAGGCCACGTTCAGGCCGTCGAAGAAACCAGATCGGCTGGCGGCAATGTGCGAGAGCACAAAGTGATACTGGTCGTTGCCCAGCACGTCGCTCAGAGCCACTTGGATGCCGCCCGAGGTGCCAAATTCTGGATCCTGCGAGATCTGGCCTTGGGCTATGTCGAGGCTCATCTTGCGCTCATAGGGCCGACTGGCGACCTCGCTTTGGCCGTGCAGACTCGCCAGCGACCACGGCTCGGCCGCTGCCTCCTCTATGCGCTGATAGCTGACCTCTGCGCTGTCGGCCCAGTCCACAGCGAGTTCGTAGATCTGGAAGCCGCCGCTCTCATATCCAGAAAAGAGCAGGTGCTGGCCGTCGGCCAATAGCACCGGATCAAACGCACCTGTCAACACATGAGTCAAACGCCGGGTCTCAGTCCGCTCGTCCGCTAGCTGCAAGGCATAGATGTTGTACGCGCCAGCGCGGTCGGAACTAAAGACGATGCGCTTGCCATCCGGCAACCAGCGTGGCTGCCTGTCGCTGTGTTCACCGTGGCTGAGGGCCGAGATCTGCTCGGTTGCCAAATCGTATAGGAACAAATTGTAGCGGCCGCGCCGCCCCCCGGGCCAGCGGTCGGAGCTAAAGACGATGTGCCGGCCATCGGGCGACCAGTCGGGCTCGTGGTCGTGATAAATGTCGCGGCGCAAGGCGCGGAGACTATCGCCTGTTACATCGACCAGATAAATGTCGGTCCAGCCCCCTTCGTCGCTGCCGGCAAAGGCCAACCGCTTGCCGTCGGGTGCAAACGACGGCGACGCAATCGCGACAATTCCTGCAAACGACAAATCCCCCACTGTGCGCTCTTGTTCCACATCCCAGATGTACAGGTGATCGCGGCCCCGGCTCTTGGCCGCAAACGCCAGCCACTTGCCGTCCGGGGAGGCGGCCAGCCGCGTCGAGAGCGGATGCAGGGATTCAAAGACTGGTAGGCGCTCGCCTTCGACCACGACCTCGGGATCGCTACCGTCGCGGCGCGTGCGGACGATCTGCGTATAGCCTTGATCGTTGCGGAAGTGGTAGAACGCGCTGCTGTCTCCGGGGACGATTTCGGGCTTGATGTTAAAGCCGCGCTGCGTGCGGGCGGTGGCCAATTCAGATGGAGGATCGCGGTCGGCAATCGCCGGCAGGTGGCGCTTGTGCAAATGGTATTGCCAAGCTTGGTCGAACTTGTCTAAGCTCTCGCCGGTCGTGATGGCAAAAATTTCGGCAAAGGTCTCGCCGCGCCACCAATTGGCAAAGAGTTGTTCAAATACGTCGGCTCCGTGTCGCGCCGCCATAAAGTGGCAGATCGACTCACCTTCCTTGTACATCTGAAAGGTGCCGTGGATGCGGTACATCTCGGCGATGGGCACCAGCCGCCGCGCAAAGAGCGCGTCGCGCACTATCATGTCGCCAAAGCTATTGGGCTCGCTCGACCAGTACTCGGCCAGCCCTTCGGAAAACCACAGCGGCGCCGGGCGAAAGTCCAATATCCCGTGCTGCGCCAGCACCCGCGCGATCCGGTCAAACGTGAAGACGTGGACCAACTCGTGATGTAGCACCCGCTCGAACTCGGGCAGGGAGCCGCTCAGCGGCAATGCGACCCGCCCCTTGAGGTATTCGGTGAAACCAGCGACCCCCTCGGGCAGGAGATTGGGGATGATATTGGTCTGTTCAAAGTAGATGTGCGAGGAATAGATCACCAGCGGCACCCGCCGCTGCACTGTGTGGGCGAACTTCTTTTCTAAATCGGCGAACTGGCGCTCGGCCATTTGCGCAGCATACGCGGCCAACTCCTCCTCTTCGGCAAAGAAGTACACGTCAAAGTGCGCGGTCTCCATCTTCCGCCACGCGAATTCCGCGTACTGCACCTTGTTGCGGCCAAAGCCCTGGCCGTCGGCAGCCGAGGCCACCAGTATCCAACCGCACGCGACCCAAGCCAAGCGGCGCATGGCAATCTCTACCACGTGCCGCTCAGTGCAAGTGGCGCACAAACGACGGGCTAAATACGCCGCGCGCCACTTCGGAGACCGGCCCCTTCATCGTCAGGTCGTAGCTTGCGCTCACGTCGATGTGCAAGGTTCCGCCCGGTGCCCTAACCGCCACCGGACTTTTGACCAAGCCCAGCCGCACCGCCGCGCTCGCAGCCGCACACGCGGACGACCCCGACGCCTGCGTTTGGCCCGCGCCGCGCTCCCAGATCAGGATGTAGATCGCGTGGGACTCCACAGGCACGGCGAATTGCACGTTGGTGCGCCGGGGAAAGAGCGGGTGATTTTCCAGCTTTGGTCCCAAAGAACACAACTCGTCCGCGGTCCATTGCTCGCCCTTCTCGCGAAAGACGATGCAGTGGGGATTGCCGACGCTGACGCCGGTAAAGGTCAGGGCCTGCCCGTCGACGTCGATCGGCTGTGCGACCAACTCTTCGGCCTCTAGCGTGCAGGGCAGAGCCGCTGGCGCAAACGTAGCTCGCCCCATCTCCACCGTAGCCGAGCTGGCGTCGCCGTGATCGTCAATGTGCAAATCGATACTTACTAGGCCGCCCTCCGTATCGACGGTGAACTGCTGCTTTTGCACCTGACCGGTGGCGTGCAGATAGCGGGCGAATATCCGCAGGCCATTGCCCGACTTTTCCGCTTCGCTGCCGTCGGGGTTGTAGATTTTCAGGCCAAAGTCGGCCTTTTGCGATGGCGCCAGCGCGAGAATGCCGTCGCTGCCCACGCCCCAATGGCGGTCGCAAATCTCGCGGATATTGTCTGGCGTCAGCTCGAAACTGAGCGCAGCCGGATTGACGGCAATGTAGTCATTGCCGAGGCCGTGACCCTTGAAAAATTCGTTTTCCATACGTGCCCTTTCTCGTTTGTCTTATAGAACTTAACCCCTGCTCAAGCAGGGTCAAACCAAGTTGCCGGGGAGTGACCAGCCGGTATATTAGCCTCATGTTGTGCTTAGTAGTAGCTCTCGCGGCCGAGGCGCGCCCGCTATTGGCTTCCTATCGCCTCCAAGGCGTGAGCGGCCATCCCTATCGCATCTGCGCGGGCGAACAGACGCATTTAATCGTCTCTGGCATCGGCAAAGTGGCCGCAGCAGCCGCCACGGCGTACCTGCGCGCACTGATCGGCGATGCGCCGGCGGCTTGGCTCAATATCGGCATCGCCGGCCACGGCAGCCAAGCGGTGGGCACAGCTCTGCTGGCACACAAGGTCGTAGATGCAGCCAGCGGCAAGCCCTTTTACCCCACCTTCACTGCGCCTCCGCCCTGTCGCACCACCTTGCTACACACCGTCGATCGCGCGCAACCGGCTGCCGGTGACGCTTCGTACGACATGGAAGCCAGCGGCTTTTGCGAGGCCGCCCAGCGCTTTGCCACCAGCGAACGAATCCACTGCCTCAAGGTCATCTCCGACAACCCGCAATCCTCCTATCAAACACTTAATGCGACGAAAGTAGAGGCGTTAATAGAATCCCACCTCGATACGGTCGCCCAAGTTGGCGAACACCTGCGAACACTCAGTCAGCAACTCCACGCGCTACACGCCGATCCACCCGGCCTTGCCGAGCTAACCGCCCGTTGGCAATTCACGGCCACGCAACAGCATCAGTTGCGCGGCTTGCTCGCACGCTGGCAAGCGCTCACGGGGGAACCGTTTAGAAGCGCCGACGTCCTCTCCTTGCCGAGCCGCAACGAAGTATTATCCCATCTTAAGCAACAGCTAGACGATGTGGAGTTTTTTCTTATTTCAGAGGAGACGAAAGATGATTAGACAGAAGCCTAACGACGGTTGGATAACTTGAAAATAGCGTTGGCAAACGAATAGTACGGCTCGTTTGCGTTTCATCTATACCGATCCTAAAGAAAGGAAACTATGATGCCGCAAAAGTTCCTGCTGTGGACGGTCGCCATGCTGGGTTTCTACAACCACGCCCTAGGCCAAGACGGCCCGTACATTCAGATGGGCTTGGGGATCGCCATTGCTCCGGCAATGGACGTGCGGGGCACCGACAACGACTGGAGCACCAAGTGCGACCGAATCATCAATCCAGACGGGTTGGAAGTGACCGATGAATGCGATTCAGTGCCAGCCCCAACCGAATGGGAAAATGCGTTTGGCGGCGGCGCTGGAATCGGGTCGGGCCTCGCCCTTGGCTATCGCTGGGGGGCCTTCAGAATCGAGGGGGAGTACTTCCACCGCAGCGCGACCTACGACGAGCGCTCCGATATTGCCATCTTCGACGAAATAACCCTCGACAAGCAGGATCAGGAAATCGAATTGGCCATCGCCGGGATCGATAATTTGCTAGCGCACAACCTGTTCGCCAACGCTTACTACGACTTTGCGTTGGGGCCGGCGCTCGTGTCGTACGCCGGGGCTGGAGCAGGGATCGCAAGCACGTCGCTTTACTATTTTACCAATTGGAAGCGCAACGACGACCCCAGCCGGATTAGGACGTTTGCAGACCCGGATTTGAACGCGAAAATCGCCGGTTCAACCACGATCGGCCAAGCGCGGCTGACCGACCGCCGCATAGGCTATCAACTGCTCGCCGGCGCGGCCTATCAGATCGGCGACCGCGCCGCTCTGGATTTCAAGCTACGCTGGATGGCTTCCGGCGAGTTCGAAAGCGAAAAAACCGAGTGGGATCAACTGCGCAGCCACGACTCCACAGTGGGACGCGGCGAGCCGATTCTATACACTATCACCACGGACAACACCCAGTTCTGGGGCGCAAGCCTCAGCCTGCTATACCAGTTCTGAGGATCGCGCTGGCAGACGCTGGCACCGGCGACACCCATTGTCAACGACGACTTGCTAGCCTTGCAACACCGCGACGAAGTATTAGCCCATCTTCAACGTCAGCTAGACGATATAGAATTTTCCCTAACTCCAGAGGCGGCGCAAGATGATCAGACAAAAGCCTAATGGCGATAGTTCAAAACAGAAAGCGGTACTCTTGGCACTCTTAACTTTTTTCTGCACCAGTGAGGTAATGGGCACGAGTAGCGAAGACGACCAGATCGTCATCCCGTTGCAGTGGGTGCGGCCAAGTGAGGAGGTGCTCGGCGACTTTTATGGTTGGCCAGGACTCGACTTTGAAGACGAGAACTGGGTCGGCAAGGAGCCCATCGAAGTCGGTCTCCGGGGCCTGCCGTCAACCGATAGGATCTTGTTTTACGGCATATTCGATCTTAGTGCGGAATCCGTCCTCTTGTCGCGTTCGCCAGAGCGAGGCTTGGAGCGCCTGTGGACGCCTCCGCGCCGCGAACTCCCCGACTCCCAAGTTTCCTGGATCAATGCGCTGGACGCCGATGGCAAAGAAGTCTTCTACTTTGACTCTGACAACGACGAGGACTTCGTGGACGAGAAGCCGATCTATCCCTCGAACTCTAAGTTTGGCGACACTGTTTATGGAATTCGCGCAGAGTCAGAGGTCCACTTCGAATATACCGACGGCGAGGAAGAAAAAGAAAAGACCGTATCCGTCGCGGTGTTCAAGTTCGAGAATTTTCCAGAAAACAGGAGCCCTGATAATCCCTATTTTAGGGGGCATGTGTTCGACATGTGGGTAGGATCAGTCGAACTAAGCGGCAAGGAAGTCAGACTAGCTGTAGTGAGCAGGCTCGACGCAGCCACCTATCACGACAATCTCGGCCGCATCCTTTGGGATCTAAACAAGGATGGGCTCTTTGAAAATAAAATGCAATCCCGCGAGACCTACCGGACCGATAGCCCCTTCAACATCTTCGGCAGATCGCTTCAGGTTGAGATGATCAGCCCGGCCGGGGATAAGATCGTGCTGGTACCGACCGATGTGGAAGTCCCCCCCAAGACCGCTATAACAAAAGGTGAACCCGCGCCCGAATTTGCGGTTGTAGATGTCCACGGCGATACGCTCCGCCTCGCTGACTTCCGGGGACGCCACGTTCTGCTCGACTTCTGGCACACAAGGTGCGGACCATGCATAGAGGATACACCAGAGCTAGTGGAGATATATGGGACGAAGCAGGCGCACGGCCTAGAAATCATCGGCATTAGCAGTGATAAGAGCCGCGAAGCGGTGCTCCGCTATGTTGAGGAGAACGGGATCGAATGGCCCCAGGTAATCGAAGTCGAAAACGAGACCAAGCCAACTGAGATATACCACATAAGCGGATTTCCCTCGTACGTTTGGGTCGGCCCAGATGGTGTCGTAATTGACCCAGAGCTAATAGGCGCTTTGGACGATTTGTACGACGCCTTTTGACTTAGCTATAGCCATCCTAAATCATTTGCGAGATAATCCGCAGATGGACGCAGAATAGTTATGACTAGACGATCCACATACCGAATCGTTCAAATCATTCCGCATTGCTATATGTGCTGCTTTAGCAAGGGAGGAGCTATGATCAGCGCTGAACAATTAAGTCTCTTTGAGGAGCAAGGTGCTGTCACCATCGACACGCCTTTGACGACCAAAGAAATCGCCTCGGCCGCAGCCGCCATCGACGCACTCCTGCCTTTTAAAGCAGCCGAACCGAATCAGGCACCGCGTTTTCGCTACGGGGCGACCTGCAATTACTACGAGCCGGCCCTACTGGACCTGATCCAGCATCCCTTTTTTGAAGCGGTCGCCAAACGAGTATTGCGCGCGGATGCAATCCGCTTCTTCCAGACGGCGATTGTGGCTTCTTATCCCCAGCCGGGAAGCGAGTTCAGCTACGACCAGCACACCGATATCCAGTACAGCTTGGAGGATTGGGTCGTGATACCACGGCGGGTCGTATGCAGTTTCTTTCTGTGGTTGACCGACGTCAATGAACGGCGTGCACCGATGATGTACCGGCCAGGCAGCCACCGCCTAGTAGCCGCCGCCCGTTCGGCCGATCCGCTGCTGAAAGACGCGATTCCGGGAGTCCAAGGCATCAAAATGGTGGACCTGCCGCCGGAATACTCCGCGCCGCAGCCAGTTTTGGCGCAGGCGGGACAGGTGACCGTGCTGACGACGTCCATGGTCCACGGCGGATCGACCAATATAGACGATGAGCCGCGCAAGACGCTGGTTATGACCTATACGGCGGCGGGGGTCGAAATCGGCCTGCCCGAAAATCAGGCGGCGACCAAGCGAGAATACGACGCTAAACTAAGAGAGCTTCTGCGGCCCGAACGAGCGCACCTAGTAGCTGAGGACTAGAAAAACATCAGCCGCGATCTCGCCGCTGGAATCGCTCGGCATACACCATGCCGAGCACGCCGGCCAAGATCAAAACCCCACCGCCAGTCAGGCTCCAAGTCACTGGCTCCCCCAAGACCCAGTGGGCCAGCGCGATCTGCCCGATGGGTGCCGTAGCAGTCAGCGTACCAACCAGCACGGCACTGAGCCGCTTCATACCCTCCGAGACCAAAACAAACGCACAGCCAGTGGCCAACACGCCCAGAACGAGCACTATAATCCACGTGGCCGCCGTCGGTTCCGAGTGCAGTTGAAAATGGGTCGCGGCGAGTGCGCCCGTGACCACCACGCCCATCGTCATCATTGGGGCCAGTATCGCCGCGGTCCCCACCCGCTGTGCAAGCGCCTTGTTGGCGAGCGCGTAGATCCCCCAGCCCAACCCCGAGAACAGCATCAGCACATTGCCCAGTACATAGCGCGGTGCGAACAGATGGCCCACATCCTCGCGCGCCCCCACGATCACCGCGACTCCGGCCAGCACCAGCGCCATACCCGCTATTTTCCCTGCACCCAACCGCTCGCGCAGCACGGCGACGGCCAGCACCGTCAGCACGACGTATTGTACTTGGACGACCAATGAGCCAGCGCTAGCCGTGGTATAACTCAGCGAAAACGCATAGAGCGAGAAGTTCAGACTCATGCCCAGCCCCCCGATCAGATGCCACCAAGACCATTGAATGTCCCGCAGGGTATGGCCGCGCGCGAAAAAGGCGGCCGATACGACCGCCGCACCTTGCAGCAACCGGAGAAAGGCGATCGTGAACGGATCGAAAACGGGAAAGAGCAGTTTCACCAGCACCGGAATGACGCTCCACAACGCGAACACCCCAAACATACACAGTATCCCAATCCCCATCCTGCCGATCCCTCTCCTATAAGTAGGGTGCTAGTCCTCGACGTTGAATACGCCTCGGGTCGTTGAAATCTTAGACGATAATAAATAAACCTAACTCGCGGCTGCACTGCAATTTAGATCACTGTCGTTTACTTGGGGTGGACGCTTTTTCTCAGCATCACTGGCTAGGTAATCGAGCATAGATCCTAGTCGGGACTTCAGGCTTTCTTTCATCAAGACGTTAGGCAACGACGGCAGTCCTTGACCAGGTGCAGACAGTACGATACCTTGGGCGTGAAAGGATTATTGGACGACTAATTTAATAAGGAGCTCGTCGTCACTAAATCTAAAGAGTGAACGCGAATTCATGTAACAACGCCATTGGTTCGGGAACAAACGATAATGCTAAAAAAATTGACGGTTCCTTGCCTCAAGATGGAGGCCACCGCGTTTGCTGCCCAAGAATCTACTCACGCCGAACCGTCTCTCTTTGGCGTGACGGATGGCAAGGCAGTCGGTACCTATCTAGAGCAAAAATTTCAAGCAAATCTTCATAAAAAATATGATTACGTTGAAGGATCTTCAGCCAAAGGAGTTGATTTTCCTGAGTTGGATGTAGACATCAAGGTCACTAGCATTAAACAGCCTCAATCTTCTTGTCCTTTCAAATCGGCACGACAGAAAATTTACGGACTCGGATACAACCTACTTGTCTTCGTATATGAAAAGTCTGACGACGAGCAAACAAAGACAGGTAGTCTAAATATTCATCACGCAATTTTTGTCGATAAATCACGAACCGCAGATTTTCAGACAACAAGTGGCACCCGAAGCATTCTTGAAAATGACGCAAATCTCGACGATATGCTCGCCTTCTTTAGTGATAGAATGCTGCCACTCGACGATATTCAAGCACGGGAACTCGCAGAAGAAGTACTAGCAAACCCTCCTGAAATCGGCTATCTGACCATCTCTAATGCGCTTCAATGACGGCTCCAGTACAGCCGTGTGATTCAGCAAGCTGGAACAGTCGTCGGCATCGAAAAATTATGAATAAAAGAAAAGAATTTGGTGACTTTCAGACTCCCCAAGAATTGGCAACTAAGGTAACATCTCTAGTTTCTGATATTTATGGAAACCCCGATCTAGTAGTTGAACCAACAGCAGGGATCGGCTCATTTCTCAATGCCTCAAATGCTCAGTGGGGAAAAGAATGCCAGTATGAGGGATACGAGATTAATCAAGACTATGTAGCTCGAGCATACGAGACACTAAAAACATGTGGAGTTAAACTTTTTAATCGGGATTTTTTTACCCTAAACTGGAAGCAGGTACTCAACCGAACAGCATCGGGCAAGGTCCTAGTAATTGGCAATCCTCCTTGGGTTACAAACTCTGAACTTGGACTTTTAGGTAGTCAGAACCGGCCACAAGAGACCAACTTTCAGAAATTGCGGGGCTTGGATGCTCGCACAGGAAAGTCCAATTTTGACATTGCCGAGTGGATGCTTATTCGATTGATTGAAGCAATACCACCTAATGGCGTCGTCGCTATGTTGTGCAAGACAATGACGGCTCGAAAGGTCTTGCGACATTTCTGGAAAACAGATGGAGGGCGAAAAGGGGCTTGTCTGTTTCGGATAGATGCCAAGGCCTTTTTTGCTGTTGCCGTTGACGCCTGTCTTTTGTTTCTAACTGGCGTGCGTACAAATGAACGGGTTGCAACAATCTATGATGATCTATGTCTAAAATCTCCTACAAGACAGTTCGGATTTATTGACGGAGAGTTGGTTTCTGACATCAACATATATAGAAGATTCAGAGAATTTGGTAGCGGATCACTAGCCTATACTTGGAGGTCTGGAATCAAGCATGATGCAGCCAAGGTCATGGAGTTTACTCGCGAAGGTGGATTGTACCGGAATGGATTGGGTGAGACGATCGAGCTAGAAGATCGTTATCTTTATCCATTATTAAAATCGTCTGATCTTGGCAACGGTCGCATCGTGCCGCGTAAGGCCGTTTTAGTCACGCAGAAACATATCGGCGATGATACATCAATAATCGAGAATGAAGCTCCTAAGACGTGGCAGTATCTGATAGACCATGCGGCGATTCTCGATGGTCGAAAAAGTTCTATTTACAAAAACCGTCCTCGTTTCTCCCTATTTGGTATAGGTAAATATTCCTTCTCTTCATGGAAAATCGCTACTTCGGGCTTGTATAAGTCTTTCTCGTTTTCAGTTATCCCACCATTGGCGAATCGTCCGGTTATGGTCGACGATACTTGTTACTCGATTCCATGTAATACTGAGGCTGAAGCGCGTTTGCTTTGTGACTTACTCTCATCCGAGCCTGCACTTGCATTTCTTCGATCTTTAGTATTCGCAGATGCTAAGCGACCGATCACTATCGATATATTGCGACGCATCTCATTTGTCTCTGTGGCACAACAACTTGGAAGGCTGGAAGAATTGGAACAATTCATCCACTCAGAAGAACCAAATTTCGAGACAGAACAACAAATGACGTTGCTCATGGAACCAAGGTCGAGCTATTCTGTGTGACCTATTATAAATAAGAAATTGTTTATAGCCATCTGCTCTCCGCCACATGTTCGATTTCATCTACGCCGAAGAGTCCATCCTCGACCACCCGCGCACCCGCGCCCTGCTGGACCGCTTCCCCCGCGCTCAGCTAGTCCCCTGCGCCCGCTACGGCGAGGTCTTCAACCGCACGGCGCAGAACTTCCGCCTGCAAAAGCGCCGCCCCGCGCTCATCCTCGCCCACAAGGCCGGACGGCGCGTCCTCCCCGCCCCCAACGGCTACGGCATCGGCGGCGAGCGCAATTACTATTTCTCGCACCTGCTCAACTGCCCCTACGACTGCCGCTACTGCTTCCTCCAAGGGCTGTACCGCTCGGCGCACCTAGTCCTCTTTGTCAACTACGAAGACTTCCAACAGGACATCGCCGCGCACATCGCTGAGGACGCACCTGATGCGCCCTATTTCTTTTCTGGTTACGACTGCGACAGCCTCGCATTAGAGGGCATTACCCACTTTACAGCCGACTTCCTCCCCTTCTTTTCCGATCATCCACAGGCGTACTTTGAACTGCGCACGAAGAGCGTGCGCATCAAAACTCTACTCGTCACAGAACCTCTGCCCAACTGCGTCGTCGCCTTCAGCATGACCCCACCGGCGCTGGCCGACCAATTCGAGGTTGGCGCGCCGCCGGTGGCCCGACGTTTGGAGGCCATCGCCACCCTACAAGAACGCGGCTGGCCCATTGGCCTACGCTTTGATCCACTGCTCTACGACCGCGCCTACGAAGAGCGCTACCGCGACCTGTTCGCCCTCGTGTTCTCCAAAGTACGCCGCGACGGCCTGCACTCAGTCAGCCTAGGCCAGTTCCGCCTGCCGCAGGGCATGTACAAAACCATGTACAAACTCTACCCGGACGAAAAACTCCTCGCCTATGGCTTGGAGGAAAAAGACGGCATGGTCTCCTACCGGCCCGCCTTGGCCAAAAAGCTACACGACTTTTGCGCGGATCAATTGCTGCAGTACATTCCCGCCGAGCTTTTCTTCCCCTGTCCCTCCACTACCCTACAGATCTGAATATGCGCGTCTTAGTCACTGGTGCCAGTTCCGGCATTGGCCGCGCCGTCTGCGAAAGGCTGCTCGCCGACGGCCATCACGTCATCGGTATTGCCCGCGACTTCAGTAAGTTCCCCTGCGATGATCACCGCTTTGAAGCGCACACAATTGACCTTGCCGACCTCGACAAACTCCCCACCCATCTACAGAATCTCGTCGCCGCCTACCCGGCCCTCGACGCCCTAGTCCTCAACGCCGGTGCCGGTCGCTTCGGCGCCCTAGAGCAATTCTCCTACGACCAAATTCGCGCCCTGATTGACCTCAACTTCACCAGTCATGTCTTCGTCGCCCGCGCTTTCCTCCCCTCCCTCAAAAAGGCTGGGCACGGACACTTGATCTTTATGGGTTCGGAAGCCGCACTCGCCGGCACGGCTCAAGGGAGCTTGTACTGCGCGGCCAAATTCGCCCTGCGCGGCCTCGCCCAAGCCCTGCGCGCCGAGTGCGCCCGCGCTGGCGTCCGCGTCACGTTGGTAAACCCCGGCATGGTCCAGTCGCCCTTTTTCGACGAATTGGACTTCCGCCCCGGCCCAGATCCCGACAACTACATCCTGCCGGAAGACATCGCCGAGGTCATCGTCCAAGCCCTGACCGCGCGCGACGGCACGGTGCTCGACGAAATCAACCTCTCGCCGCAAAAAAAAGTGATCGAATTTGGCACGCAGAAGAAAAAGTAACCGGCGCTAGCTGTTTGGTGTTTAACCTGTACCCATCGCAAGGAAGCCAACGGCCATGCTCCAACGCCCCCTCCTCGTCCTGCTCATCGCCGCCTGCACCCTCTCGTCCGGCTGCGCCACCGTCCGCCGTGAGCTGGGCTATGCCCTGATTTCCGATAAAACCGAAATCAAACTCGGCGCGAAGTTCGCCGCCCAAATCGAAGCCCAACAACGCCTCCACCCCGACCGCCGCCTCCAATCCTACATTCAGCGCGTCACCAAGGCCCTGCTTCCCCCTGCTCTAGAAGATCGCCCCGGCATCCGCTACCGCGTTAGAGTCCTCGACGATCCCAAACAAATAAACGCCTTCGCCGTCCTCGGCGGCTATCTCTACGTCTATAGCGGCCTGCTGCTGATCGCCGAAGACGAGGCCGAGATCGCCGGAGTCCTCGCCCACGAGATCGGCCACATCGTCGGCCGCCACTCCGCCAACCAACTCGCCGCCCGCTTCGGCATGGACTTCCTCACCAGTCTCGCCCTCGGCGAAGATCCCTACCAACTCGGCCAGATCGCCTCCCAGCTCGGCAGTGCCCGCTTCAGCCGCGACGACGAGCGCGAAGCCGATACCTTCGGCGTCCGCTACGCCATCGCCGCTGGGTACGATCCGCACGGCCTGCTGCGCTTTTTTGAAAAACTGAAAAAGCTGGAAGCGCGTCGGCGCTCCGACTTAGAAAACCTGTTCGCCAGCCACCCTCCTACCAGCGAGCGGATCCGCCGCATCGAGCGCCTGATCGGCCAGTACGGAGCCAGCGAAGGCCAGCGCTACCGCGCACGGTTTGTGCGGGAGACCGCCGTTTTGCGGCGCAAGTAGCGCACCATTGTCTCGGTTCAATCCAACCCCTACCTTCTTAGAGCTTTTTCACGCCTCCAAGGAAATCTAAATGCTCCCTGTCTTCCTCCTGCTCCTGACCTTGCTGCCCAGTGCACTCCTAGGCCAAGAGCGCCCGCCAACGCCGGTCATCGTCGCTGAGGTTCTCGAACAACCGCTCGTCGAAGACCTCTCCTTTGTCGGGCGCATCCTGCCCGTGCGCTCCAGCCGCGTCGCCGCCGAGACCGAGGGGCAAGTAGTCAAGCGTTTCAAGGACGCCGGCCAAACTGTGCGCGCTGGCGACCCCCTTTTCGCGCTGACCAACGATCCGCTCCAAGCCGCGTTAGCCGAAGCAGAGGCCGATCTCGCTCTGCGCCAGTTCAACCACGACCGCAGCCGCCAGTTGCGCGCCACCGACTCGGTCTCCGAGCAGGACTTGCGCAACAAGGCCTACGAATTGGCCCGCGCCGAAGCCAAGCTAACCGGCCTCCAAGCCCAAGTAGAAAACCTCCTCGTCCGCGCTCCTTTCTCTGGACACATCACCCGCACCTTTACCGAGGTTGGCCAGTGGGTCGGGCGCGGCGGCGAGATCGCACAGGTAATCTCCATCGACACGGTGCGCGTGATCGTCGAGGTGCCCGAGCGCCACGTGTCGCAGCTTTCCTTGGGCGACCGCGTCGCCATTGTCGTCGATGCCCTCGGCAGCGATCCCATCGCCGGCCTCGTCACCGCCATCTCCGCCGAGGGCTACGCTTCCTCCCGCACCTTCCCAGTCATCGTTGAAGCCGCCAATCCACAAGGCCGGATGCGCAGCAATATGTCCGCACAGGTGCGCTTCCAGATCGCGCAGGCCACGGCATCGCTTCTGGTGCACAAGGACGCCCTAGTCTCCGGCCCGCAGGGACAAGTCGTGTACCTCGCCCGCGACGGCAAAGCCCTCAGCCGCCCCGTCGAAACTGGGCTGGCGCACAAGGGCTACGTGGCCGTTACGGGCGAACTCGCACCCGGCGATCTAGCCGTGGTGCGCGGCAACGAGCGGCTGCGTGACGGCCAAGCCGTGCGCATCCTCCGCCGGCAGCCATAGTCCCACCATGCGCCTAGTCGATACGTCCATCAAGCGACCCGTCAGCGTAATCGTCGGCGTGCTCTTTGTCGCGCTCTTCGGCCTGATATCCCTCTTCCGCATCCCCGTTCAGCTCACTCCAGACGTCGACCGACCCTTGGTCACAGTCTCTACCGTGTGGCCAGGCGCTAGCCCCGAAGAAGTCGAGCAAGAAATCGTCCAGCGCCAAGAGGAACAGCTCAAAAGCGTCGAGGGACTAGTGCTAATGACCAGCGAGAGCAACGACAGTCGCGGAGTAGTAACCCTCGAATTCAACGTCGGCGTCGATCCAGACGCGGTGCTGCTGTTGGTCTCCAACAAGCTCGACCAAGTATTTGGCTATCCGCTCGACGCCGAGCGGCCCGTAATCTCGTCTGGCGGCAGCGGCCCAAGTGGAGCCATCACCTGGATCATGCTCGAACCCCTGCCAGAACGCGACGATCTGGATATCGAGCGCTACCGCGACTACGCCGAGGAAGTCGTCAAAACCGCCCTCGAGCGCGTGCCCGGCGTGTCCCGCAGCGATATCTATGGCGGCTACGACCGCCAACTCCAGGTCATCGTCGATCCGCAGGCCATGGCCGCCCGCCAGATCACCGTGCAAGACCTAGCCCAAGCCCTCACCCGCGAAAACGCCAATACCAGTGCCGGGACTTTTGACGAGGGCAAGCGCCGCTACATTGTGCGCACCGTCGGCCAGTACCAGCAGCCCAGCGACATCGAGCAGGTCGTCGTCCGCTCGGCCGATGGCACCCGCGTTACTGTCGGCGAGATCGCTCGTACCCGCCTCGGCTACGTCCGCACCGTGGCGTCCGTGCGGCAAAAGGGCCGACCCGCCATTGCTATCAACGCCCAGCGCGAGACCGGAGCCAATGTCCTCGAAGTAATGGACGGCATCCGCCGCACTATCCGGGAACTCAACGAAGGGCCGCTGGCCCGCGAGGGCCTCTACCTCACGCAGGTGTACGACGAGACCAACTACATCGACAGCGCCATCGGCTTGGTGCGCTCCAACATCATCATCGGCGGCACGCTGGCTGTGATGGTGCTCTTCATCTTTCTGCGCAGCGTCAGCTCGGTGGCGATCATCGCCACGTCCATCCCGATTTCAATTGTCGGCACCTTTTTGGCCATGTGGCTTTTGGGCCGCAATATCAACGTCATTAGCCTAGCCGGGATGAGCTTTGCGGTGGGCATGGTCATTGACAACGCCATCGTCGCGCTCGAAAACATTTTCCGCCACCAGCAGATGGGCAAAACCCGCGTCCGCGCGGCCTTGGACGGGACCTCGGAGGTCTGGGGGGCGCTTCTGGCCAGCACCTTGACCACGGTGGCCATCTTCCTGCCCATCGTCTTCGTCCAAGACGAGGCCGGTCAGCTCTTCCGAGACATCGCCATCGCGGTCTCCTGCTCGGTGGTGCTCAGCTTGATCGTAGCCATCTCCGTCATCCCCAGCTTGGCCAACAAAATCCTCGGCGGCGACAAGCCGCGCGGGGACGTGCTGGCCGCTTTGGGCGGCTGGGCGCGCAACTTTATCGCCCAAAGCGTCTTCCGCATCAGCGGCAGCACGGTATTGCGCTTGGGGGTCATCACCGGGCTGATTGGCCTCTCGCTGGTCATCGCCTGGACTCTGTTGCCCAAATCCGAATACCTGCCCACCGGCAACCGCAACCTGATCTTCGGCATCGTCCTGCCGCCCCCCGGCTACAACCTCGACGAACTGATCCAAGTCGGCCAGACCATTGAAGACGTCCTGCGGCCCCACTGGGAGGCGGCCGCAGCCCCCGACAGTCCCCAGGCACAAGCGCTGCCGGGACCGCCGATTGCCAACATGTTCTTCGTGGCGTTTGGCCGCTCGGCCTTTATGGGCGCCCGCTCTACCGACCCAGAGCGGGTGCGCGAACTGATCCCGATCATCCAAGGGCCAGTCTTAGGTGGGGTGCCAGGCACCTTCGCCATCGTGCGGCAGTCGAGTCTCTTTCAGCGCGCCACCGGCAGCGGGCGCTCCATTGACATCGAGATCACCGGGCCCGATCTAGGCCGCCTCATTGGATTAGGGGGTCGGATCTTCGGGCAAGTCCGCCAAGTCGTGCCTGATGCCCAAGCCCGCCCCATCCCCAGCCTCGACTTGGGCAATCCAGAAGTCCGTATCCTCCCCGACCGCGTGCGCGCCGCCGACTTGGGACTTTCGGCGCGGGACATTGGTTCGGCGGTCAACGCGCTATTAGACGGCGCCCTCGTCGATGGCTATCAGTTTCAAGGTGAGGAAATCGACTTAGTGCTGCGGGGCGAGGAGGATTGGTTCCGCACCCAAGACATTGAGGCCCTGCCCATCTACACTCCGCGCGGCCAACTGGTGCCACTCAGCGCCGTGGCTCGCGTCGAAGTAACCACTGGCCCCGAGCAGATCAACCACATCGAGCGAGACCGGGCCATCACCGTCCAAGTCATCCCGCCGGAGACCATCGCCCTAGAGACGGTGCTCGATGATATCCAGACTCAGATCGTCCAACCCCTCGTCGATTCGGGCGAGCTGGCACCTCCCTACCAGATCCAGCTTTCCGGCTCGGCCGACGACCTGCGGCGCACCCGCCAAGCCCTGCAGTGGAACTTCCTGTTGGCCTTGGTGATTACCTATCTGCTGATGGCCGCGCTCTTCGAGAGCTTCCTCTACCCATTCGTCATCATGCTCAGCGTACCGCCGGCGCTGGCTGGCGGCATCCTCGGGCTGGAGGTCGTCAACCTCACGCTGACCTATCAGCCGCTCGACATCCTCACCATGCTCGGCTTTGTCATCCTCATCGGCGTGGTGGTCAACAACGCCATCCTCATCGTCCACCAAACGCTCAATATCCTGCGCGACGCGCCCGAAACTCCCATCAAAGAGGCCATCCGCGACGCGGTTTTCAGCCGCGTGCGGCCGATCTTCATGTCCATGATCACCAGCGCCTTGGGAATGCTGCCGCTAGTCATCTTCCCCGGTGCCGGGTCCGAGCTGTATCGAGGTCTGGGAAGTGTGGTGATTGGGGGGCTGCTGCTGTCGACCCTGTTCACCCTCTTCTTGGTGCCAACGTTCCTCAGCCTGGCCATGGACCTGAGGGCCTGGATCAGCCGCGCCGGGAGGGTGATGTAAGGGCGGCCTGTGGCGGGTGCCTGCGGATCGTCGCCGCCCTGACCGGCGGACCCTTGACAACAGTTTCAGCGAATTGATAGTACCGATATCAGTGCCTTATTCATTGTCGCGAAACCTCAGGAGAATTTTAATGAAATTCGGCCAATTCTATCTGCTGGAAACCCCGCCCGGCAAGGACCACGTGCAAGTTTATCACGAAGCATTCGAACAGTTCAAACTCATGGACGAAACGGGCTGGGACGCCATCTGGCTGGCGGAACACCACTTCGACCATAAGGCACCGGGGGCCAACTACTATTCGATCACATCGTCCATCCATGCCATGGCCGCGTACGCGTCGGCCATTACCGAACGCATTAAGATCGGCACTGCGGTTGTCGTGCTGCCCTTCCACAATCCCGTCATTGTCGCGGAAGACTTCGCCACCGTTGATATCATGTCGAAAGGGCGGCTCCTCTTCGGAGTGGGGCGCGGTTATCAGGCTGAGGAATTTTACAACTGGGGAATTGACCTCGAGGAAAGCCGCGAACGGTTTCAGGAAGAACTAGAAATCATCCTGAAAGCCTGGACGGGCCCTGTCGAATACGACGGCAAGTTTCACAAGGTCAGGAAAGTCAACGTCATCCCGAAGCCCGTACAACAGCCCCACCCGCCGGTTTACGTTGCCGCGGTGAGTCCCTCCACGTACGAATGGGTGATAAAAAACGGCTACAACGTCCTGACCTCGTTCCTGCACCCCTACGACGAGGTTTTCCAGCTCTACGAGTCGTACCACAAGACCGCGGACGCGTGCGGAATGTCGGGCAAACTGGACTTCCCCCTGGCGAGGTTCCTCTATGTGGCCGAATCCAGCCAGAAAGCCCGGGAGGAATGCCACGACCAACTCATGTGGTACTTCCGCACCCTGCTTGCCGAGGTGATCGCGCCGCCGCCGGAAATGGCACCTCCCGGTCAGATGGAATTCTATCAGGGACTGAAACAGAAGTTCTCGAACATCACCTTCGACGAGATCCTAACCGATCACGCCATCGTAGGCGATCCGGACTTTGTCGCCGAAAAAATCGGTTGGATCCAGAAACACACGGGACTGCAGAACTTCATGGGATGGACCCGCATTGGCGACCTGAGCCCCGATCTGGTCTGCAAGTCCCTGCGGATGTTCTCGGAACAGGTCGCGCCCGCGTTCAATAACGATTGAATCTTTCCATTTGGAGACGCTCATGACTTTGACCAAAGAACAGAAAAACCAATTTTTCCAAGACGGCTATATCGTCGTCAAAGACCTGCTGACCACGGACGAACTCGAGACCCTGCGCAACCACTACGCCGACCTTGCGCTCGGTCGCGTCCCCGACTACCCGGAAGGCAACGTCTCTCACCACACTCCGGGAACGGCTCAAGCCGCGGAACCGCCCACACCGCACGGAAGCCGACATGACCGACGCGGCACTCAGGTCTACCCGAAAGGGGAAGTAACCACCCCAGAAGATCGCACGCCGGTTGAGGACCCGCTGGATACGGTAAGTCATCTCAACCTGCCTTCGTACCACCATTCGGTTTTCAATGCGTTTGTACGAAGCCCCAAAATCGTCGACATCATCGAATCCCTGATGGGGCCGGACATCAAGCTCTACTACGACCAGGTCTTTGCGAAGCCGCCATACGCCAAAGCGAATCGCTACCATCAGGATTCCATTTTCTGGGCCTTCTTCGCGAGCAACTTCCAAGTCACATGCCAGGTCCTGCTCGACGATGCGACTGTCGAGAACGGTTGTGTGCGTTTCATCCCGGGCAGCCACCACTTCGGCCTCGTCAACTGGGACCATCTCCCCTACATGCTGACAGAGGATGTGCTCGCCCAAGAGGTCGCTGTTCCACTGAAGGCGGGTGATGCGACCTTTCACCACAGCCTAACACTCCATTGCAGCGGCCCGAATACAACGCCGTACCGGCGGCGAGGCTGGTCGATTCACTACGTCTCTTCGGACACGCGTTACATCGGTACACCAGAAGAGACCGAACGCCTTAAACAGCGCGGTTGCCTTGTCGGGCCGGAACCTGTCAACGGCTGGCCCCTGATCCGTGGGCGCGAGTTCCCGGGGTGTGTATAGTCGGACCGCAGCGGGATACTACGGGCCGGCTCCGGCACCAACCGCTTCCGGCTCTCTCCTACGAGAAGGTTCTCGCCCACCCGCATGAGGAACTAGGCCGATGGCTGAAGCGGCCTCGCAATGAGGTGCAGATGCGGCGCGGGCAACTGATCTCCCGGCCTCGCAATGAGGATCTAAGAGCTTGGATCGGCCGCGTTGGGAGGGCATAAAAAAACCGGCCCCGCAAGGGCCGGTCGCTGACTATTCTCGACCTCTAATCCTGCTGGATGTATTTGACATGGTTATTCTGGGAATATACTTTGTTCCCAGAATAGTAAAGGAGAAAGCCGATGTCGAGAAAGGGAAGATATCTGTATGAAACAGAGCTTAGTGCGTCCCTTGTCCGAGAAGAAGGAGGCCAATACGCGCTTGACTGGGAGGAGCCATTTCCTCAGTACGAAGAGATTCATTCCCCGGATGATCTCCAAAGTACGGAGCGCGTCGCAAATACCTTCCAAGCGATAGATTGGTCGTTTACTACCGACAACACGGGTTTCTTGACCCATGATCTGCATCCGTATCCCGCGAAATTCATTCCTCAGCTACCCGGAACCTGCATCTCTCAGCTATCATTCCCTGGTGAGTTAGTGCTCGATCCTTTTGGCGGCAGCGGTACTACCGCCCTGGAAGCTGTCCGTTTAGGGAGAAGGGCACTGAGTGTTGACGCTAACGCAGTGGGCACCCTGATTGGGCGCGTAAAAACCTGCAACTTGGACCGCAAAGCCGCTAGGGATCTCCACACTATTCGCAGTTCCCTGACTACCTACTTCTTTGACCTTCCTGATGCCAAATCCCTGTGTGCTGCAAATGCCGAATACATACCAGACATACCCAATATCGATAAGTGGTTTTCTAGTACTGCACGGGGAGAACTGGCGTTAATCAGGTCTCGCATTGAGCGGATCGAACGCGAGAAGGCCCGCGACATAGCCTTGCTTGCCCTTTCGCGTATTGTTTTAGCTGCCTCGTTCCAGGACTCTGAGACTCGTTATACGAGCAAGCCACGTGATATACCTCAAGGTGAGACCTTAAAGCGGTTCCTCGGTGCCCTCGATAAGATCATTCGCAATGTAGTCAGGACGCAGGCCGTACTTCGGTACGGTGTCTGCAACTTCACAACGGCCGATACACGAGAGTTGGGACATGGGGTATGCAGGCCAGAGACTATTGACCTGATTGTTACGTCTCCACCCTACGGAAACGCGACAGACTATCACCTTTATCACCGTTTTCGGCTTCTGTGGTTGGGATACAATCCGCGAGACCTCGCAAAGATCGAGATTGGATCTCACCTTCGCCATCAGAAGGAGGCATCGGGATTCGATGAGTACCTCGCGGAGATGCAACAAAGCTTGTCAGGGATGCACAGCCTCTTAAAGCCTGGCAGGTATGCCGTGCTCATTGTAGGTGATGCGATCTATAAGAAAGTCCTTTATCCGGCGGCAGAGGCACTGAGCGACTCAGCAGAAAAAATTGGCTTTGAAAGTGTTTGTATAACAGAGCGCGCAATCCATTCGTCAAAGCGTTCCTTCGCGGCTGCTGGGAGAAGGGCCACCACTGAAAAACTTCTCGTCATCCGCAAGACCCCTAAGAAGGTATCCGTATGGTTGGCGTCTCCCCCGTACAAGTTGTGGCCCTACGAAAACGCGTTGAGGAAACGTGAAATTGAGTCCGTAGTAGGCGTTCCAACAACCCGCAGTCCCAGCCTAGAATTGGACCCTTATTCTACGACGAAGACTCGCCAACTCGTATTTACTCACGGAGTCGGACTGACGGCATTTGACAGTGAACCTACGTGGCAAGCTATCCTCGAAAACGGCTTCGCACGACAACCTTCGGCCCGCAAAGATCCCAAGTACGTCACTCATGGCCTGCATTCCTACAAGGGGAAGTTCTATCCGCAACTTGCCAAGGGGTTGATGAATGTTTGTGCCCTCCGTGCGGGAGCTAGAGTATTCGACCCATTCTGCGGAAGCGGTACAACTCTCTTGGAAGGCTATCTGAATGGGCAACGGACGTTTGGTTGCGACATCAATCCTCTAGCGGCCAAGATCGCCAAGGCAAAGACAGGTATTCTCGAAGTAAATCCCGACATCGTGCGAGAAACACTCGGCGTCCTAGTCGGTATGATTGAGGATGCTCCAGCGAAGCCAGCAGAGGGAGGGGATCAGTTTGCTCCAAGTTGCCTGAGCGAAATTCATAGATGGTTTCCCACTCCAGTTATCTCAAAGATAAACTGGCTTCTTGGTACGATCCGCTCAGTCAGCGAGGGTGTCATAAGGGATTTCCTAGAAGTGGTCTTGAGTAGTATCATCCGCGAGGTTTCGCAGCAGGCTCCAAACGACTTGAGGATACGACGGAGGAAGGAACCCATTGCGGATGCCGATGTGTTCAAAATGTATCTTGATACCCTCGATTCTCAATATACTCGCATTGAGAAGTTCTGGTCTGTGCGTGGCTATTCCCCACATCGGTTCTGTCCTAGCAGGGTTGTCGAAGGGGACGCCCGCACCCAAAGGATCTTTGAGGCTCTCGATCTCTCAGAAAATAGCGTGGATCTTGTACTTACAAGTCCACCGTATGCTACGGCCCTTCCATATATTGATACGGATAGACTATCGCTCCTTGTACTATTCGGAATGGATTCGTCGACGCGGAGGCCCATTGAACAGAGTCTTATTGGCAGCCGTGAGATCGCGACTAAAGAGCGACATAGGCTGGAGCAGGCTATAACGGACAGTGAGGGCGTCTTGCCCGAAACTACTTATAACTATCTTCAGGAGCTATACGCACGGATTTCCCAAGCAGATGTCGGTTTCCGGCGCAAGAATATGCCCGCTCTATTGCAGCGGTTCTTTCAGGATATGGCGTTGGTGCTAAAGAATTGCCGTCGCGTTCTTCGCCCAAGCGGTGAGGCTATGATAGTCATCGGCGACAACCGCATGCGCGTGGACGATGCTTATGAACGAATCCCCACGACGGACTTTGTTCAGGACATCGCAATACACTGCGGGATGGAGCTGATCGAACGGATTGATATCTCAGTGACAACGGAAAACTTAGTTCATATAAAGAACGCGATCACTGAGAATGTAGTATTGCGCCTGAAGGCTTAAACGCGCTCAGGCGTAGCCAAAGCACCTTGTACTATTGCGGACAGGCTGCGTACACGCATTGATCCACTCTTTATATTCAGGTGTCCCCTGACGTGCCAGTACGCATTCGTACTCCGCATCGGGTTCGGCAATTCGTCGTATGCGCACGACATCCCCAAGATTACCGCCGGCGTTGACTAGAGGGCGTACATAAAAGCGGAAATCCGAGCTGTTTTCGTACATGTACATACGGACCTCTTGCGTGGCAATAATATTTGGTGTCTTCACACTCCATACCTTCCACGTGGGCCGCCAGTTCCAGTACACCCTGATGCTCTTACCTCGAGTACTAACTTCTCTTGCGTATTCATCTGGCCAACCCCAGAACTCCTTCGCTAGTTCAATCGCTTCAAGCGGGATTCGCCCCTCTCCAGGAATGCTGGGTCCCTGCAAGGTAGGGAGTGTCATATAGAAAGCGGCTGGAAGGAGGGGATCGCGGGTTTGGTCGTCCACGGGCAACGTCGCTGCAGCTTGCTTCTTCGCCGCTTTCCGTCGTGCCCGAACGTCTTTTACTAGACGAGCTATCAGTTCAGGCGGCAGAGGCGGCGGGGAGACAAAATCCTCCTTCCCAAAGATCGGTCGGCTCTTTTGCTTGGGTGATGCCTCGCTCTTGGTAGCCGTATCGAGGCCCTTTCTGGCCTCTGCTTCGGCTGGGATAACCCTCCTATCAATCAACTCGGCAAGAAGTTTTTTGGTTAGTCGATATACGGTGGGACCATCCGGTTGAAGAAAGCGATCCAATTGACTACGTGCAGTGTCAAAGGCTTCGGTTTCTTCAGGAAATGAATAGGTAATACAAGCCGCGCCCTCGTAATTTCCGAAAAATCCTCCTTCCGTCATGTTGTTTGATCCAATAATGACGGTTGCGCGATCAGTCCACTGAAAAAAATACAGCTTCGGGTGGAAAGTATGTCTTGGAATGCGGTGTTTGATGATGCGAACATCTATATCCCATTCGAGAAGTTCGGCAAGTACCTCTCGGCTAGTGCCGCCAAGGTCTATTCCGAGCACGAAACGGATATCGCTGCCTGTTCCTTTCAACCCAAGGATTTGCCCTTTCACACGCATAATGGTTTGAACGCTCACAAAGGATGAAACAAAAACTATGCTCGACGCCGGAGGATCGGCGTCGAGCATATTCGATAGAACGTTTCCAAGCTGGTTATCCGGTTGGGCTATATAGTCGATGTGCAAGACGTACTCCGCGTACAGTTAAAAAATCCGGTCAAGCGCAGGGACGGCACCGCTAAAAATCCAGCTTTAGCCGCAGGGCGGGAACGGCGGCTTCGCGCCCGGGCAGAGCGCCCAGTTCTACGCTTTTGGCCAACTTGTTGATGGTTTGGACTTGGTCGCGCAGATGGAACAGCGACGCGATCTTGACCCACGCCGACAGCGGCACCCAACCGGCCGCAGTATCCTCACCAGTCAAAATGGCCGTCCCCACCGCCGTCACCGTCATGCCCATGAGTGCGAGCCCCTGTTTGTGCTCCCCAATGTAGAAATAGCCCGCGCCCGGCACGGGTAGCTCCAGCAGAAAGGCCAACAACCCGGACTTTGACTGTTGGTACGCGGCGTGGCGCGCCTGAATGCGGTGCGTCCCCAGTGAGCGCAGCGAGCGAATTTCAGCCAGCGCATACGCGGCCTCCCGCTCCTGCAAGGCCCCGACGACCTCGACGACTGCCACTGAATCCGCCTCAATCTCCTCCACGCGCAACGAGCGCACCCGGCCATCGGTAAGCACGGCTTCGCCCCACGCCTCTTCGGCCTGCATCTTCTCCAGCAGACTCCGCACCTCTTCTGTCTCCATGGCCGCCTCAGCCCCGCTTGCCACCAGCAAGATCACCGGCAGCCAAATCCATAGTATCCAACGCATTTTCACCTCGTTTGAAATTGTCGATTCTGCTATCTCAATCTACCCGACGCCTCTTCGTCTTGTCAAGCCGCCATGACCCCGACTCGGCCCATTGCTCTTCCCAGCACCAACCCCTATTTTCAAATGCTCTCATGCAGGCCCAACTCCAACAAGCTATAGCAGCCACCCGCGAAGCCGGGGCGCTGACCTTGCAGTACTTCGGCGGACCACTTGAAGTTGCCTACAAAGACAGGAACGATCCGCTGACCGCGGCCGATCTCCAAGCCGACGCCTACCTCAAGAAAACCCTGCGGGATCTGCGCCCAGACTGCGGCTGGCTCTCCGAAGAGACCGTCGATGACCGCCAACGGCTCGCAAAAGAAGCCGTGTGGATCGTCGATCCAATCGACGGCACCCGCGAGTTCGTCGAAGGCATTCCCGAATACGTAGTCGCCGTGGCCCTAGTCGAAGGCGGCGTGCCGACCCTAGCGGTTATCTACAATCCCGCGCAGGAGCAAATCTTCGCCGCTGTATATGGTAGCGGCACCTTCCGCAACGGCCAGCGCGTGTTTTGCAGCGAGGTCCAATCCCTCGGCCAAGCCACGGCCGTCGTCAGCCGCAGCGAGACCAAACGCGGCGGAATCGACCCCTTTCGCCCGCACCTCGGCGAAATCCGCCCCGTCGGCAGCGTGGCCTACAAGCTGGCCCTAGTGGCTGCGGGGGCCTGCGACCTCAACTTTAGCATCCAAGACAAAAACGAGTGGGACGTCTGCGCTGGTGATCTACTGGTACGCGAGGCCGGCGGCCTCATGCACACGTGCGGCCACCAAGTGCGGACCTACAACCAAGCCGATACCCTCATCCCTGGCGGACTCGCCGCGGGCAACGCAACGCTGGTATCACACATTCTCCACCTGATGCACGAGCAAAAGCAATGATAACAGCCCGGATTGCAGCGGATTTTGTCGAAGAGTACGCCACCCTCCTCGAACTCAGCGGGGCTTCCCCCTTCCGGGTTCGCGCCTACGCCAATGCCGTACGCGCCCTCGAAACCCTAACATCCCCTCTCGACGAACTTCTCGCTGCCGGGACTCTGACCGAGGTCAAAGGCATCGGCGACAGCGTGGCCGAACTAGTCGCCGAGTTGGCCGACACCGGCACGGCCCAAGCCTATGAAAAGCTGCGGGCCGCAACGCCCGAGGGGCTGCTCGACATGCTGCGGGTCCCCGGCTTGGGGCCGCGCAAGATCGTCGCCATCCGCAAGGCCCTCGGCATTGAGACCCTCGACTCCCTCGAACAAGCCTGCCGCACGGACCAACTCTCCGCCCTCAAGGGCTTTGGCTCCAAGACCCAAGCAGCCATTCTCAAGGGCGTCGAGTTCATTCGCGCCCACGAGGGCCACTGCCGCGTCGATAGCGCGCACCAAAGCGCCCAAAGCCTGCTCACAACCCTGTGCTCCCACGCGCAGCACTTCGCCATCGCCGGAGAACTGCGTCGAGCGCGGGAAACGGTCCAACAACTCGATTTCGTAATTAGCACCACCGACGCCGAGGCCGCGACTGCGGCCTTCACGACTCATCCAGACATCGCCGAAGTCCTCACACCGGGCACGGGACGGCTATCCAACGGACTACAAGCCAACTTGCACGTGGTCTCAGACGAAACCTTCTCTGCGGCCCTACACTACTACACAGGCAGCGAGGAATACCGCGCCGCACTGTGCGCCAAGGCCGCCGAGCGCGGGCTAGTCCTCGACGAACGCGGGCTCTGGCGCGACGACGAGCGCATCGAGTGCGCGGATGAAGCGGCTTTGTTCGCCGCCTTGGGCCTCGCCTACATCCCGCCGGAGTTGCGCGAAAACCAAGGCGAAGTCGAGGCCGCAGCCGCCAACACACTACCCGAGTTGGTAACAGCCGCCGACATTCGCGGTATGCTCCATGTGCATTCGACCTATTCGGATGGGGCCGATAGCTTGGAGGCTATGGCCCGCGCCGTGCAAGAACATGGCTTTGAGTACATGGGCATTGCCGACCACAGCCAAGCCGCGGCCTACGCCGGTGGGCTTCGCGTAGAGGAAGTCCAGCGCCAGTGGGAGGAAATCGACCAGCTCAACGAAGCACTGGCTCCCTTCCGCATCTTCAAGGGCATTGAATCGGATATCCTCGGCGACGGCTCGCTCGACTACGACGACGACTTGCTCTCCCAATTCGACTTCGTGGTCGCCTCGGTCCATTCGCAGTTCAACCTGAGCCTCGACGCCATGACTGCCCGCATCGTCCGCGCCATCGAGCATCCGGCAACCACCATCGTCGGCCATCCAACCGGGCGCTTGCTCCTCGACCGCGAAGGCTACGCCGTCGATATCGACTCGATCATCGAAGCCGCCGCCCGCTGTGGGGTAGCCCTTGAAATCAACGCCCACCCGTCGCGGCTCGACCTCGACTGGCGGCACGTCAAAAAGGCGCGCGACCACGGCGTCCAAATCGCCGTCAACACCGACGCCCACAGCATCGCCGGCCTAGATCATCTCGGCTACGGCATCGGCATTGCCCGCAAGGGCTGGCTTTGCGCCGCCGACATCCCCAACGCGCTCAGCCGCGAAGCCATTGCCGCTTGGTTCCAAAGCTAAAGGGCTGCCCCGCCTCATCGGCTTAGCCGGACCATCCGGTGCCGGTAAGACCACGCTCGCCCGCGCCCTCCAGACCCACCTGCCCGGCCCAGCCACTGTGCTCTCCCTAGATGCGTACTACCGCGACTTAGCCGATCTCTCCCCAGCCGCAAGAGCCCGCGTCAACTTCGACGCCCCCGAGGCCATGGACCACCAACGCCTCGCCGCGGACCTCCACCAACTCGCCGCCGGTCGCCGCGTCGAAATCCCCGTATACGACTTTGCCACCCATACGCGCCAAACCAACCAACAAAGCCTCACCCCCACCGATTTCCTAATTGTCGAGGGACTCTTTGCTCTCTACTGGCCCGACATCAACGCCCTCTACCACCTGCGCGTTTTTGTCACGGCTGCCGACGAGCTCTGCTTGGAGCGCCGCCTCGCCCGCGACCGCGTCGAGCGCGGCCGTTCCCCCGCCTCAATCCGCGCCCAGTATCAAGAGCAGGTCCGCCCAATGTACCACCGCCACATCCAGCCCACCGCCCGCTACGCGGACTTGGTCCTCGATGGTAGCACGCCTACTGAAGAACAGGTCACAGACGTCCTAACTGCTTTGTAGGGAAAAGGTTAGCCCTACAACCTATTTGACTGCCAGAGGTCAATATCGATGGTCCAGCATTGAGCCGTATAACCCATAGAACTCCGTCAGATACATGGAAATCAACTCGCGGACAACACCTGTTTCTTCGTCTAGGCCGGAGATAATCGCAGGCGTCTTTTCATCTCTGAACGGCACGTTCACGAAGGCATGGATTCCAGATAAAAGTCGCTCAAAATCCAATGGCCCTTCGGGTTTTTGCAAGCGTTCACGCATGTGGAGAAAGCCCAACTCTCCAGGATGACTAACTACAACTGCCGCCTCCGCGATCCGGTCAATCCAGACATTGATCGGCTCTTGGCTTATGCGAGTGCGAGGTACTAAGAGTACCCGATCCTGGCCACAATGAGCGATCAGCCTTTGGGCGATATCCGCCGCCATGTACCCGGGGATCAACACATGGATAGGTTGATCTTTGCGCAGGGCGGCATCGACTTGGCTCAGCATAGCCGACTCGGCCTGACGGATAATCTCGACAGCTCGGACCAATTCAGCCCAATTGCTAAACCCATACTCGCGGCTGAGGACGCATTGGGCCTGTTGCAAGGTAAATGGCCTTTGCAGGACGGCCTCGTCGGACAATGAGCCTAAATGAGGCATATAGGTCCGAATGCTGCGAAGGCTTTCCGACCGGCCCTCGCGGTGCGCCTGGAGTAGCTGCCGGGCCTGCTTTTTGAGGGAATCTATATGGGGCTTACGGGGAAGTGCTCTAGACATGCCAACCCTCTCTCGTTAGTGCCTGGTGTCCGCGTCGCAGGCTGAAAGAAGGCTGTTATTTTGCTGAGAGGTGGGTTTGACCCTTACCGCGGACCTGAGGGCTCCCTTCGAGCACTTATTCGGAATAAACCAAAGCGTCGATGACCTGTCAAGCCGCTTAAAACGGCCCGGCGTGGTGCGAAGGCTCGTTGACGTAGCGCTGGGTCTCTAGGTCAAGGGTGATTTCGCAATGAGGCGGCAGGGTGATACTTAGGTGCTTACCATCGACAGCTATTTGGCGCTCTTCGGTCTCCAAGGGCGGAGCTGCGTACGTACCGGCATAGCCGCCCATCCAACCTGGATATTCACTGGTGCGGCTGTGGTACGCAGCCCGGCCAAAGCGGTGTTCGCCAAAAGCGCCGCCTTGAATGACCAGTTCTCGGCTCTCGTTGTGGTTCAAATTGACCAAGCGCACGACCGTGCGGTTCGCTTCGAGCTTTTCCACCAAAGCGCCGACGTCTGCGGGCAGGCCGGGGCGGCGGCGCTGGGCGTCAAAGTAGCGCAGGCGGGCGTGCAGCAGGCCGCCGTTGTAGATAGGTTGCGGACCGCCCATAGTCAGCTGGATGAGCGCTTCGGAAGAGACCGGATTGCCCCATTGCCAGTGGTGGACGTGGTGGCGGGTGCCCACGTCTTGATCGGCGCGCAGTTGGGCCAAGCGGCGGCCGGCCACTTGGTACGTGGCCTGCAACATTTGCTCTGGATAGGCCGGGTTAGCCCCGGCCAGAAAGCGCACCCAAGGGGCCTCGTGGCCCGAGTCCTCTTTGTTGTGAAAGGGGAACACCGCAGCCCAGTCGAACGCTTCTTTTTGCCGAATCGCCTCCATGCGCTCCCAGTCGCCCTCGTCCATGGACAGATTCCACAGCGTCACCGGATACACCGGACTCATGGGCTGCCAGTCGAACCAGCCGGCGTCGCCGTAGCGGTAGGGCACCAGCAAGGTCTCGCTTTTTTCGCCCATAGCGGCAAATTGGCTCGCCCAGCGCTCGGCCACGCTCATGTACTGGTCGCGGATATCCTCCATGCGCCCTTGTTCCAAGATGCGGTCCATCTGCTGGCGCGGCAGGTCCAGATAGGCGCGGTCGCGGGTCAACAGATAGGCATTGGCTGCCGCGTCGAGCGTGGCTTTCTGCAACGTCAAAAAGCCGTGCGGAAAGGTCCAGCCGTAGCGCCCGCCGTACCAGTTGCCAGCACAGTATTCGCCCACTTGGCCGGAAAGACCGACGTTGTCCGGCAACATGCCGCCGTTGGCACGTGCCCGCTCCCCCCAAGCGTCGGTGTATTCCACCACCCAAGCGCGGTATTTTTCCTCGCCGGTAATCAGGAAGGCATTGGTCACCAGCGAGGTGACGGCCAAGTTGGTCGGCGTGTCGCCCTGACGCCAGCGATCGAACAGGGTCTGCCCCATCAAGCGAGCTTTGGCCGGATCGGCCAAGTCCTGCACACTAGTGATGCCGGGCAAGTCGAAAAAGGGCAGATTGTACACTTCCATGCTGCCGCCCAAAGGGTTGTAACTTTGTTTGTCGCGCTCGGCCAGCGGAGCGAAATAGGGGCCGTGGCTGCCGTTGAGGCCCGAGCGCAGGATTTTGTGCTCAGGGTCGTAGTTTTGCGCTTCGGGGTCTTCGTTGAGGTAAAAGCCGGCAAAGCGGCAGGCCCGTTCGACGCGCCGAGGGGCATTGGGATGGGCCAAGCACAAGTGGTAAAAGAAGATATCGCTTTCGGCTTGGTGCATCTGGTCTTCGCGGATGCCGTATTCCTTGCTTATTGTGCCCAAGCGGGTCAGTTGGCGCGTAATGGCCTCCCACTGGCGGTCGGCCAAGTGCAACAGGTGCTCGCCGCCGCCCATCAGATAGACGAGCGGCCAGTTAAAAAAAGGCTCGTAAAAATCGTCGGGGCTGCCGCCGCCCCACTCGTCCTGCCAGATGAATTCGCCGTCCTCGCGGGTGAAGTGGTCGAGAAAGGGCTGCACCGATTGGTCCAAGGCGTCGAAGAGGCGACGCTGCCACACGGCCCAATGGGCTGGCGCGTTGAGCGGGATATTGGCGGTTATGGCGGGCATGTCCGTACTCCTGAGAGGATTGTAAAGGGCTGTGAGGGTGATCTTAGGGAGATCAAGAGCGCGTGTAAAGCTGCTTGACACGCGGCGACGGGCTGGTTTATTTGCGTTTAAGCGCAAATACTTAGCCTTAAGGCATTGGACTTAACTGACTGTTCAAGAAGAGGATACGCCATGCGCAGCCATATCCGGTTTTTGCTCTGGGGCCTGGTCCTATTAGGGGCGGACGGTTGCACTCCCGCCCTGCTCCCAGGACCGCTGCGCATCCAAATCACCGGGGAAGAGTACACTTGGCAATTCCGCTATCCAGGCCCCGATGGCACGTTACATAATGATGACGATATAACCAAGCAGGGGAAGGAGTTACACCTTCCACTTGGCATAGAAATTGAAGTCGAACTGACCAGTCGGGATTACATCTACACCTTCGCCCTCCCCCATCTCGACCTACATCAGGTGGCCGTGCCCGATTTGACCTTTGAACTGGCTTTTACCCCACAGGCCACCGGCGTATTCGCCTTTGTCGGCGACCAAATGTGCGGCTTTGAACACGAATCGCTCAACGGCCGCGTAGTGGTTGAGTCGCCAGCAGCTTTCGTCGATTGGCTGACGGAGCCGTAAATTCGCCTCCCTAGCCATCAGCCTCCCTCAGTCCAGCCGTATCTCCTGCCCCGCCTCCTGGCTCCGGTAGATCCCATCGAGGATTTTCATCACCTGTAGGGATTGTTCCGGCGGCACCGGCGAAGGCCGCCCCTCGGCAATCGCCGCGGCGAACTCCACGCATTCCTGCGCGTGGGCTTCGAGGCCGTCGTACATCAGCATGAGCTTGCGGTCGTACTGCTGGCGGGTCTGGTTGTTGCTCTCGCAAATCGAGCACTGGGGCCAATGTGCGCCACCTCGGGTGCCGTAGAGCCACATCTGCATATCCTCGCCCTGGGTCGGGTGGTGCAGAAGCCAGCTCACCTCTAAGATCAGTATTGCGCCGTTGTCAAAGCGCACAAAGGCCGCGGCAAAATCCTCGACATCGTAATGGGATGGGATCGTCTGGCGGCCCCATTGGCTGAAAGCCCCTTCTTGATGCGCCAATTCAGCGCGGGCCACGCCCGAAATAGCCACTGGCTTGGGATGCCCCATAAACCACAAGGTCAGGTCGAGGATGTGAACCCCAATGTCGATGCAGGGGCCACCGCCGCTGTGCTCCTTGAGAATAAACCCACCGCCGACCGGTGCCCCAGCCCGGCGCAGCATCCAGCTACGGGCGTGGTAGATATCGCCGAGCGCGCCCGCATCTATCTCGTCCTTTAGCGCGCGGGACGAACCCTGAAAGCGAAAGTGCTGCGCCGTCATCAGTTCCTTACCCGAAGCATCGCGCGCCGCGATCATCTGGCAAACATCCTCGGGCGTGGGAGCCAAAGGCTTTTCGCAGATCACGTGCTTGCCAGCCGACAGCGCGGCAATGGCCAATGGAGCGTGATACATATTGGGCGTGCAGATGTCGATAATGTCGATATCGGGGTCGCTGAACAGCGCCTCTGGATCTGTGTGCAGCTTGGTGACTCCGTTTTCAGCGCCAAAGCGCTTTAGCGCCTCCTCGCTAATGTCGCTGCCAGCGACTAGCTCGGCCTCGCTAGAAGCCTCCCAGCCGGGGAGATGCGTGCGGGCGATCCCGCCGACGCCGACGATACCTACTTTGAGCGTGCTCATGGCTTATCCTTGTTTTTGGTTGTGGTTTGATCTACGCGAAATGTAGGGGCGACCCTTGTGGTCGCCGTTGTTTAGACTGGTTCATATAGCAATCCTACATCATTTACAAGGTGATCCGCAGATGGACGCAGATAGACGCAGAATAGGATGCACAAGACGATCCATCGCGCGAATCGTGCAAATCATTCTGCATTGCTATATCTGCGTCAGGGCTTCCGCCGGCATCCATCCGCCGAGGCCGTTGGACAGCCGCACCAGCATCCACCCCCCCTCCTGCCGCACCAAGCGCACCTTCGTCCCTTCGTGTGCGACAAAAACCTCGGTCTGCCCGAGGTCAGGGCCAGAACGCGCGTGCGCCTCGGCAACGGTGACGATGGCTTCGCTCGTCTGCTCTTGATGGCGGAGGCGCGTCCCCAGCCAGAGCGCGGACCCAACGCTCAGCCCCGCACAGAGCAAAACCCCGCCTAGCCACAGCGCACCGGGGCGCGTCTGCGCGAACAACCACCGCACCCCCAAGACAAAGACTGCGAAAAACGTTGCGGCGAACAGCAGGCTGAGCTGATTAAATGTAGGCCAGAAATAGGCGGCCACCAGCGCGACCACCAACGCGCCGAGACCGTCCTCAGTTTGCGGATCGCGGTCCTTCTTCACTAGGTTGGCAAAGCGCAGATTGGCCTCAATGTCCTCGTCGTGTGGGACCAAGCGCCGCGCTCGCTCGTACCAGAGAATCGCTTCGCCCAGCTTCCCAGACTTGAAGCAAGCATTGCCCAAGTTGTAGTAGAGCCGAGCGTCTTGCACCCCAGCTTCCACCACCTCCAAGTAGCTGAGCCGCGCCGCGGCAAAATCCCCGTCCCGATAGAGCGCGTTGGCTTCGTTGTACTGCCCAGCCGCGGCCCCGGCGTGGAGTTGAGTGCCCAACAAGAGTAACAACACCAGTGTGCGCATCATACAGCAATCCTGAAAGACTCTTGTGAATACTATTCTGCGTCCATCTGCGTCCATCTGCGGATCATCTCGTGAACTTGTGCATGATTTAGGATTGCTATATCCGCTTCTCCAAACCCGCGATCACCTCCCCGGCCAAGCGCCGCGCCGCCGCCCGGTCCGTCAGTGGGCCGCCCGCGGGCGCAAAGCGCGCAAAATCGCAGCGCGTCAGCAGATCTCGCAACGCAGCAATCGTCTCGGCCTCGACTTGGCGCGCCGCCAAGGCGTCGGCGCAGACCTCAATAGTCAGACCGGCTGCGGCGAGGTTGAGGCGGTCGGCCACGAACTCCAGCACGGCGGCGCGGACCTCGCCGTAGAACTCGGCTTCGGTACCGGCTTCAAGCAAGGCATCGGCGTGGGCTAGGCGACGGCCAGCTTCGCCTTTGGCTCGGCGCTGGCGCGCGTACGCAACATCGCCCTGCAAGCGCCGCTGATGGCGTTGCCACAAGAGTAGAGCAAAAAAGGCGAGGGGCAGCGCGCCCTGCAAAGACCAAAACCAATAGCTCTCGTGTAGCATGGCGTCGGCAACGAGAGCCTCGACGTCGGGCTTGATGTAGCGGATGTCCTCCCCGACGGCTTCGATGTCGCGTCGGCTCAGCCCGTAGCTCACCCCTTCCTCTTCGACACTCCCCTCGCTGTGAATGGCGATGGGAGCAGATTTGAGTACCTCATAGCGCGCTTGATGTGGGTCGAAGTACGCAAAGCGCAACGGCGGGATGTTCAGGGTGCCGCCCTGCTCGGGAATCAAGATGTACTCGAAGAGGCGGCGGCCCCCGTACACGCCGTTGGTAATCTGCTCTTCTTCCTCGACTTTGGGGTCGTAGAGCTTGACGCCAGCGGCTGCATCGACTTGCAGAGGTTGCACCGCGGCCATGTTGCCCTCGCCCTCGATCAGCACGCGCAGTGTCACCGGATCCCCGACTGCAATCTGGGTCGGCTGGGCCTCGACGCTGAGTTGGAAGCGCCCCACTGCGCCGGTGAATTCCTCGGGGCGGCCCTGCTCGGGCAGCGGCAGGACCTCAATTTTCAGTTCCTCGCTTTGCAGGAGCACCGAGCGAGAGCGGCCAAAAAACGGATCGCCAGCGAAGAAATCGTCAAGCGCACTGCCGCGCCGCGCGCGCTGTTGGGGAATGTCGCAGGAAACGGCCAACGTGCCAACGGCGTGAGTCCCCGCACCAGTGGGAAAAAGGGCCACGCGTCTCAGCGGCGCGACGTTGTAGGACACGCCGCCGCGCACTTCCTGATGCGAATCTAGCTGTTGGGCGACAAAGAGGTCTTCGGTCCAAAACCCGACAAAGGTCGGCAGTTTGTTGAAGCTGACATTGCGCGGTTGGATGCGGTAGAACAGGTCGTAGGATACGGTGACCTGCTGCCCCACGTAGGCCCGCTCGTGGTCGGCGCGCGCCAATACGAAGATGGGACTCTCTTCTTGGCCTGCTTGCGTACTGCTAGTGCCTCGGACAATCTCGATGGTAATGGGCTTGGTCTGATAGCGCTCGCCGTCCATTTCTAGCTGGAATGGGCCAATGGTAAAGGTACCAGCCTGCTTGGCATAGAGGGCGTACTTTAGCTCGCGGGTGTAGCTAATGTTGGAGAAGTTGCTCATCTCCATCCGCGTGCTAGTCGCTGGCCCTTCGACGTGGAAATCCTTTAGGTCGAACGCTGGCGTCACTTG
Source organism: Candidatus Latescibacterota bacterium (assembly GCA_965116455.1). Taxonomy (GTDB): domain Bacteria; phylum Latescibacterota; class UBA2968; order UBA8231; family UBA8231. Next base: position 1,828,669 of record OZ220690.1, read on the forward strand.
GTCTAACTGCTTGTCAGAGGTGATGCGGAGTGTCAGGCGAATCGGCTCGCCCTGACTAGCGCGCGTGCGATCGACGGATGCCTCGAACTGAATCGTCGCCGCCGCAGCGCTGGATGTCGCCAGCGCCCACAGCGCTAACGGTATGGTCAGTCGAGTTTTCACCAATCCCTAGCCTGCGCCTTGCCGGTGGCGCGGAACCGGCGCTGCTGAGCTTCCAACTCGCGGTTTTTGAGTGCGTCCATGAGCTGCTGAGCTTCCTCGGGGCTAATAGACTGCTCCTCGGCGGGCTGCTCTTCCTGCTGTTGGTCCTGCTCACTTTGTTGCTGTTGCTGCTGATCCTGTTGATCCTGCTCTGAATCTTGCTGCTGTTCCTGTTGTTGCTGTTGATCTTGCTCCGAATCCTCCTGCTGTTCTTGATTCTGTTGATTTTGCTCTGAATCCTGCTGTTGCTCTTGGTCCTGTTGATCCTGTTCCGAATCTTGCTGCTGTTGCTGTTGCTGCTCCTGCAATTTCTCCAGCGCCAGTTCCAAGTTCACCTTTGCATCCTCGTCGGCCGCGTCTAGCTCCAGCGCCTGCTTGTACGCGGCGACAGCCTGTTCAAACGCCTGCTGCTGAAAGAAACTATTACCCATGTTGTAATGGGCCTGCGCCTGGATTTTCTGCTCCTCGGCGCTGAGCACGCGCTCGAATTCGCGCAGGGCTTGGTCGTATTCGCCGCGCTTAAAAAGCGCGTCTCCGACGTTGAAGTGCAGCTCGGGCGCGTCGGGCCGGTCGAGCAGGGCGTCGCGGTAGAGCTGTAGGGCCTGATCGTACTCGCCGCGCTGATAGTGCTCCAACGCCTTGGCGCTCTTACTGGCCACGGGATCGCCCACAGTCGCTCCGCAGACGACCAGCCAGACCCCCAAAATGACCCATAGTGTACCCATTAGGCAAACCGCCCCTTCCACTCGCGGGCCTGCACCCGCGCATCGCCTAAAAAAGCCTCGGCGAAGAAACAGCAAAGCGCCAACAATAGGGGCCATTGAAAGCGCTCCTGATAGCGGGTGAGACGGGTAGAGCCGATTTCGCGCTGATCCATCTCGGCGATCTGGCCGTACAAGGCGTCCAATTCCGCGCCTCCCAAGGTAGTGCGAAAGTAATCGCCCCCCGTCTCCAGCGCCATGTCCTGCAAGGTGCTCTCATCGAGCCGGGTTTTGACGTATTGGCCGCGCTTGTCTTTGTGAAAGCTCACGCCTCCACCCTCCTCCTCGGTGGGGATAAGCTCGCCGTCGGGCGTCCCCAGCCCCAAGGCAAAGAGGCGTACGCCCTGTGCGGCGGCTGTCTGCGCCGCTGCCAGCGGCTGCCCCACGTGATCCTCGCCGTCGGTGAACAGCACGATGGCCTTGTGCTGGCCCGCGCCTTCCTCAAACGAGCGCACGGCCAACCGCACGGCGTCGCCAATGGCCGTTCCCTGGACGGGTATAGCTCCGGCGTCCAGCACGTCGAGAAACAACTCCACGACACCATAGTCGGTCGTCAGCGGGCATTGAACAAAAGCCTTACCAGCAAAGACGACCAACCCGACCCGATCGCCCCGAAGCAAGTCCAACAGGCCGCGAATTTGGTATTTGGCTCGTGCCAAGCGGCTCGGCTTGACGTCCTCGGCCTGCATACTGCGCGACACATCAAGCACTATCATCACATCTACGCCCTTGCGCTCGGCCATTTCGAGTTGCGTGCCGAATTGGGGGCCGGTCAGCGCGAGGATCGCAAAGAAGGTCCCCAGCCCCAAGAGGACCAGCTTTCCCACTTGGCGGCCCCGGCTCAGGTTGCGGGTCAGCTTCTCGGCCAGCGGGCCGTGGGCAAAACGCGCCAAGGCGCGGCGGCGCGCCCAAAGCGCCCAAGCAAAAAAGACCGCCAGAAAGGGCAGCAGCAACAGCAACCAAAAATTGTACAAGTTCGCAAAGCGCATATTAACTGACCTCACACACCCCTGTCATATAGCAAGCCTAAATGATTAACTGCGGGTCGTCTCGTTTCTACTATTCTGCGTCCATCTGCGGATCAAGGCAGCGAGCGGAAACGAGTATGGACCAACAGCATCTCCACCAACAGCAAGCCCAAGCCCACGTAGAGGAAATAGGCGAAGCGCTCCGAGTAGCTCAGGTGGATTTCGGATTTGATCTCGGTCGCCTCTAATTCGCCGATTTCGCGGTAGATGGCCTCTAGCTTTTCCTCGCTGGTTGCCCGGTAGTACTGGCCACCGGTGCGCACAGCCACCTCCTGTAAGGTCTCCTCGTCGATTTCCACCTGAACGGTCTGATAGCGGGTGCCGAAAACCCCGCGCACGGGCCGACGAATCTCCCCGTCGCTGCCCACGCCAATCGTATAGACTCGAATGCCCACGGCCGCGGCCACCTCAGCCGCGGTCAACGGCTCGACCTCGCCGGCGTTGTTCACGCCATCGGTCAGCAGGATAATCACCTTGCTTTCGGCATCCGAGTCGCGCAGGCGGTTGCAGGCGTTGATCAGCGCCATACCAATGGCCGTGCCATCCCATTCTTCGCTGGCGATCTCCACGCCCTGGAGAAACTCCAACAATACGCGGTAGTCGAGGGTCAGCGGGCACTGGGTGAAGCTCTCACCGGCAAAAACTACCATGCCGATGCGGTCGCTGTGGCGGCCGGCGATAAAGTCGGCCACCACTTCCTTGGCCACTTGTAAGCGGCTCTTCTGACCCTCGTCTAGGTCGTTCAACTCCATACTCGACGAAATGTCTAACGTCAGCATAATGTCGATGCCCTCGCCCGATATTTCTCGCACCTCGCGCCCGGCTTGCGGGCGGGCCATGGCCGCGATGAGGCAACTCAAGCCGAGTAGCTTCAATACGAGGAGGCCGTGCCGGAGCTTGGTCCACAGCGATGCTGTGGCGCGACGCAACACGCCGAGGTCGGAAAACTGCACGCTGCTCCGGCGGCCCCGGTGCGCACGGATATAGCTGTAGAGCAAAACGGGCAACAACAGCAGCAACAACAGCCACTCGGGGTTTTCAAACCGGATGTTCTGCATGGATCTCAGCAGCGCGGCTTGCGACCGCTTCCTCAATAGCGCGCAATATGGCTAGGCCGGCATCCGGTGCGCGCCGGGCCTCGTCCAGCGCCGGATGGAAGCGGGCGAATTTCACCAAGTCAGCCGCGGCCAAATAGTCGATGATCTGCTGCCGAAGCGCAGTATCGACTTCAGCCTCCTGCAGCGCGTCCGCCAACTCAGACGTAGTCTGCTCCATCGCCTCAATCTCCACGCTCTCCTCCAAGAAGCGGCGCAGATTTTCCGCTAGCAGCGAGTAGTATGTTTTGAAATCACCGCGCTCCAGCAGATCGCTCTCGGCGATGCGCGCGAATACAGCTGCGTAGTCTATCGGCTCGGGCGGGGGCGGAGGCTCTGGGGTGCGGGTGCGACGACGCCAGAGCCAAACGCCGCCGAGCACGCAAAGCGCCAACGCCAGTAATCCGATTGCGACGACCACCCACAAAGGCACCCCTCCGCTGATTAGCACGGGCGGTTTGATGTCGCGCAGTTGGTCCTCCCCTTCGCCTCGGGCACTGATGACTTCTATGGCTAAGGGTTGGGTCGCGCGCAGGAGCGTGTCGCCCGCAACGGTGACAAAGGGCACGGCCACGGCTGGCACCTCGTGCGGCCCCAACTCGTAGAGACGCAGTTCACATTCTTGCGCTAGCTCGAATTCGGTCGCGATCTCGCGTTGGTGCCAACCAGTGCAGCGGGGGGAAAAATCCCGGAGAATCTGGGGCAGGTCCGGGGCCTCGGGACGCGCGGTGGCGTCGTGGTAGAGCGTCAAAGTCAGGCGGATGGGATCGCCGAGCCGAGCAACCGCCGTGTCCAGAGTCGCCTCGGCCCGAGGGGCTTGGGCGTGCAGCCCCTCAGCGAGGACGACGAGCGCGGCGAGCAGACCGCCGAGATACATTACGGACTGTCAGCGCCGCCGTCGTCGGGATCTTCGCTGCTGGCGGCGGGTACAGCCGGCTTTTTGGGCGCTTGCGCCACGTCGTCTATATCCAGATCCAACTCGGCGAAGTCATCGCCACTCACGACGTACACCGCATCGTCGCCCTCCTGTTGCAGGTACGAGGTCCCGGAGGCTGAGCTAAAGCGAGCGGTTAGCAAGGCTTGCCCTTCGCCGTGGAGTTCGATGCTGAAGACCGACGCAGCCTCGGCGGGCAGTTCCTCGGCAAAATCCTCGACTTCGAGTTGCTCCAAGTCGCTCAAGAGGCTGTTGAGCTTCCACGATTTGGCGTCGCGCCCCATAGGCTCGGACAAGTGCCACACACCGCTCGTGTCCTTGTCAGCCGCAAACGCGGTCGCAGCCCCGCGAGTCAGGACGATGCGCTGGACCTGCTCGCGCTCAAAGCGCAGCGGCTCTTTGTCGCGCAGAGCGGAGATGCCCTTGGTAAGCTCTTGCACCAGCGTCGAATCGACTAAGAAGACCTGCGGCCGGCTGGCGTCGCGCGCGTACCAACGGCCCTGTTCGTCCGCGCCGCCAATGGCCAAGCGCTTCTCGGCCCGGTCTTCGCCAACGAGCAGGGCGATCTCCACCTGCGACGCGCGCTCCCCCAAGCCGTAAGCGGCCAAGGCAGCGGTATCTGGATCTTCGGAGACAAAAGCCGCGATCTCGGCTTGGTCGATTTTGTCCAGCAAGCCATCTACCGCGTCGGCGTCGGCCCGGGCGGCTACCGGCTCGCGCATTTGCCAGTCAGGTTCGGCCCGGGCTAGCACGATCTCGCCGTCTGTGCCCCACCGCTGCACCTGCATCACCTCGTCTTTGGCAAAGGCCAGCACCCGGCGGTCGCGCAGGTCAAAAGCGCGCTTGTCGAGGTTGTCGAAGCGCCACGCGCGCACCACAAAGATCTCGGGATTGTCGCCTTGTAGCTGGGCGTAGGTGAAGCGGTCGGTGGGACTGTCCGCCCCAAAAGCCACCACCTGCTCGGCACCGCCTTCGGTTTGCAGCCGCACCTTGAGTCGCGGCGCGTCAAGCCCGTATTGGGCGGCTTCCTCTGCGCTCGCAGCCGCGCTATCGACGACCACCTTTTCCCGCTCGCACTCGCGCAAATTGCGCAAGTAGCGCTCTACGGCCTCTTGATCCGCGCCGTCAGTCATGGGTGCGCTCAGGTTCCAGCCGCCCGTCCCCTTGTCCAACACCAAGGCATCGTCGCCGCGCAACAGTTCGAGCCGCTGTGCATCATCGTCTTGGAAGACAAATAGCTGCTTGGATTTTTCGGCTTCTTGGCGGCGCTCCTCGCCGCCTTTGATCTCGTAGAAATAGACAAAGGCCAACAGCGCCACAAAGACAGCACCGATTGCGATATTGGTCTTGAATTTCATGCTTGCTCCTCTTGGACAAAGACCTTTTTAATCCACACGAGAATGGCCGCGTTGACCACGAAAACCGCGGCGTATATCAGCTGGACCGTCTCGTTGGGAATCAGCGAGAACCCAAGGCTGGCACCGGTGAAAATCGTCAGCGCGACCACGCCGGCGCACAGCACCGCAAACACCAAGCCGGCTTGCCAAGCCCACGCTGCGTGCCGATAGAGGCCGTAGCCAATGGCCGCTGAGGCCAAGGCCGCGATCAATTTGATCTCGCCTTCAAAGATCGCCCCTTCGCTAGTGGCAATGATGCCGCTGATGAAGAAGAACATCGCATTGCCCCAAAAGGTGTACACCAGCCACGACACAAAGCCGTCGGCATAGGTCTGATAGCCGCGCCGGAGCACCATGACCATGCCCGACAACGCGACCGCAAACGGCACGATGAACACCGAGACCCAGAGTATGACCGCGCCTTGATTGCCGATCAGGTTGATGGGATTGAAGGCAGGTTGCTTGTCGGCGATGGTCAGGCGGTCCTCATCCTCGGTAAGCCAACTGACGCTGCCGAGGAATAGCTCGCCATTGGCCTGCTGGGCAAAGTATTGATTGGAGGCAAAATCCGCGTCGCCGATGACCACTAGTCGCGTCCGTCCTTCGGGTGCTAAGCTGGTGTCAGCGGCTGCGGAGACCGCTACGCCCAGCGGCACCGGGCCGCGCATATCTACTTCCGGGTCGAAATCCACCTCACCTCCCTCACCCATTATCGGCGCTAGGTCTGCTTCGCCCCAACTGCTTTTGTGGGTGTACGCCAACGCGGCGATGTCCGGCTCCTTGAGCCGGTGTTCGGTCAGCTGCACCGAGCGCGCCAGCGGGAAGAAGCTCATCGTACCGGCGGATAGCTTTTCGGTGATCGGGTGATCGCCGTAGTTGATGACTACCGGCACTGAGACATCTGCGCCAAAGAGCTGGCCCAAGCCGCTCAGATCGACGACGAAGTCCTGCCCCAGCTCGATCGAATACTCGTTCAGCAGCGCTTCAAGTCCGGTCGGCTGGCCCGGATCGAGCAAAAACAGCGCGCTGCCTCCACCGGCCAAGTATTGCCCCAGCACCTCGACCTCAGCCGCGGCAAAGCGCTCCTTTGGCGCCAAGATCACCACTAAGGTAGCGTCGTCGGGCACCGGCTCTGCGAGCGTCAATTCCCCTTCGACCGCGAAGTTTAGCTCCTTGAGGCGGCCTTTGAGGGTGGAATAGCCGAGTTCATCTACTTGGTCGAGTTCGGCCTCTCCGTGGCCGCTGGTGAAATAGGCCCTTAGCTCGCGGCCTTTGAGCGCCTTGAGAATGGCATTGCTCAACGCCTCTTCGCTCTGGGCGGTGATGCGCTCCGTGCGCACCTGCCCTTCGTCAATCACTTCAATAATCGAGGTCCCGCGCTCGCGGATGTTGTTCTGCTCGACGCGCAGCCGGTTTTTCTGCGGATCGAGCAACTCGTAGTCGAAGTTGGGCGATACATAGCTGTACTCCCTTAAGAGATCCTCAAAGCGCATGTTCTCCATCTCGCCCATGAAGGTCTTGACGCTGACGTACTGGCTGTTGTCTTCGAGGGGCGAGAGGAGTCTGTGAGTATCGTCCGAGAGCGTAAACAGCGCGTCGGCCGTCATGTCCTTGCGGAGGTGGTAGCGGTCGCCGAGGAAGTTGAGCAGCGCGGCAATACCGAGCGAAATCACAATGCCCAACCCGGCCGCGCTCAAGTCGGCCAAGCTCCAGCGCCCTTTGCGCGAGACGACCACAATGCCAACTAGGGCTATCAGCCCCGGATAGAGCACCACGCTGAGCCAGAAAATCCACTCGCCGTCGCTTTCGGTCAGAGCAATAGGGTTGTGGCCTAGCTCGCGGGGACGGATCGAGATCAGCGCCTCGTCCTCGGCCAGCCAGCTCAAGGCATTGAGCACCAAGTCGCCGTTGCCCTGGACGCCGAAGTACTGGTTGGTGGCAAAGTCCGAATCCCCAAAGACCACCAAGCGGCCCCCGGCCTCGGTGTCTCGGGCGGCGACGGCCAAGGACACCGGCCCGGGCTGATCAACGCCCTCGTCGAGCTTGACCGTCTGATTGCCCTCAGTGGTGAGCACACTCAAATCGGTTTCGGCCCAACCAGCCTCCGAGGTCATAACCAAGGAGCCCCCTTCGCGACCGCTGCCCTCGTCAAAATGCACCGAACGCCCGAGTTGGAAGAAAGTCATCACGCCTTGGTGCTTGCGCGTGACCGGATGATCGCCGTAGGAGAGGGCAACCGGCGTAGTAAAATCGAGGCCAAAAAGCGAGCCAATGCCGCTGGTGTCGATGACGAAATCGTCGCCGACCGCCACGCCCCATTCGCCCAACAGCTCTGCTAGGCCGCTGTCGGCGAGCGGATCCAAAAGCAACAGCAGGGCACCGCCCTCTGCTAGATAGGAGCGTATGGCTTCGACCTCCACCGGGAAGAAGGGCGTGCGCGGGCCAGCTACGACCAGCACGGCGCAATCTTCGGGCACCGACCCCTCGCGGGCGAGGAAGAGCGAATCTTCGACCGCATAGTCGATCGCCCCCAATTGGGCCTGGAGCTGCTCCAGCCCATCGGGTTGGTTGGCGAGTTGGCGCTCGCCGTGCCCCACCGTCAAGTAGATCCGGTCTTGGCGCTCGCGCGTCAGCTTGAGCAGCGAGTTGACGATCTCGCGCTCTTCAAGCTCGGTGATCTGCTGTTGTTTGTCACCGCTTTCCAATACTAGCGTGTCGTAGCGGCGGATGCCGTAGTCCTCGGTGCGGCGCGGATCGCGGTCCGGGTCGATGAATTCGTAGCTGAAGCGGGTGTTGTACGTCTCCAACTCGGCCAGCAGCAACTCAAGTTCGGCGTTTTCTCCCCCCTCCATAAAGGCGAGGGCGTGGACATCCCTGTCCAGCGCCTTGAGCGTCTCCACCGTCAAGTCGGCGAGGCTGTGTAGCCGGCCCTCGGTCAGGTCGAAGCGCTCGGGATAGCGGTTGCCCAAAAAATTGACCATGGCCACAATGCCAAAGACCATGATGCCGCCCCAAAAGGCGTTGAGCCAGCGGCCGTACTGGCGGAAAAGCGCCGGGTTGAGCAATCCGGCCGCGGCCACCATCAGGGCACCGAGGGCCAAGTTGAAAAGCCCGATTGAGCCGCTCTCGGCATTGAGCAGATAGGCCGTGCCACCCGCGACCATCAGTGCCGCGCCGACCAGCCCCAAGGGCGTGGTATATGCCTTCATGCTCAGCGCCTCCATCTCCGCGATTCAATGACACGCGTGGTCAAAAACAAGCAGAAAAAGGTAAAACTCAGGTAGAACACCACGTCCTTGGTGTCGATGACTCCGCGCTGGAAATCTTCGAGGTGTGCTATAAAGGAGAGGTACTGCAGAATTTTGGCGGCCGTCGGGCCGGCAAAGCTCGCCGACCAGTCGATGAGCCAAAACAGGAGCAACATGCCAAAGGTCAACAACACGGCGACGATCTGATTTTCGGTCAGCGCCGAGGCCAAGATGCCCACGGAGATGAAGGTCGCGCCGAGGAACAAGTAGCCTAAGTAGCCGGAAAAAATCGGACCCCAGTCGGGCGAGCCGTACACTTCGAGGATGAGAAAGTAGATCAGCGTCAGGCTGACGATGATGCCATAGAGCGAAAAGCAGGCAAAAAACTTGCCCAACATCACCTCGATGGTGCGCAAAGGCGAGGTCATCAGCAATTCGATGGTCCCCGACTTCTTCTCCTCGGCAAAGAGCCGCATGGTCAGCATCGGGATGACCAAGAGCCAGATGAAATCCATGACCGCGAAGAATTGGGTGATGACCATCTCGTTGAGATTGAGCGCCGGCATCCCCCCCATGCCCATCTGCGCCCGCTGGCCAAACTGCAGGCACCAGAGGTTGAACTGCATCAGGATGTTGCGAAACAGATAGCCCGAGAGAAACAGGAACACGCCAGCGATCACATAGGCGACCGGCGAAACAAAATAGGAGCGCATCTCCTTGGTGTACACGGCGGCAAAATTACGCATTTTAAGCTGCTACCTCCTCGCTAGTCAGGCTCAGGAAAATGTCTTCGAGGGTCATGTCGAGCGGCCGCAATTCGCGCAGGCTGAAGCCGCTTTCCACGACCTTGCGGGTCAAGTCGTCGCGCACGTCAGCTCCGGGTGCGCTCGTCACCACATACGCACCCTCCTCGCCACTAACTTCCACCTCCAGCACGCCCTCTAGCTGGCCGATCATGCCCAGCACCTGCTCGCTGGGGCCGTCTATATGGGCACGCAGCACCTCGCCCTCCTTGAGCTGAGCCATGAGGCTTTCGGGCGTGCCTTGGCCGGCGATGCGGCCGTTGTTGATGATCGCCACGTGCCCGCAGGTCATGCTCACCTCCGACAGGATGTGAGTGCTGAGAATGACCGTGTGGTCGCCCCCCAGCCCCTTGATGACCTCGCGGATTTCGATGATCTGCTTGGGGTCGAGGCCCACAGTCGGCTCGTCGAGAATGAGCACCTCCGGCTCGTGCACGAGGGCCTGGGCCAAGCCGACGCGCTGCCGGTAGCCCTTGGACAGGTGGCCGATCACCGTGTGGCGCTGGTGGGCAATGCCGGTTTTTTCCATGGTGTCGTCGATCCGGCTGTTGAGAGCCGCGCTGGGCACGCCCTTGATTTTGGCGACAAAGCGCAAATAGGCGTTTACCGTCATATCGTGGTACAGCGGCGGCTGCTCGGGCAGATAGCCAATGCGCTTGCGCACCTCCATAGATTCTTCGATGATGTCGAAACCAGCGACTTTGGCCTCGCCCTGCGAAGGCGGCAGATAACAGGTAAGTATGCGCATCGTCGTGGTTTTGCCCGCGCCATTCGGGCCGAGGAATCCGAGGATGGCACCCTTGTCAACATCGAAGGATACATTCTCCACGGCGACGACATCTCCGTAGTATTTGGACAGTTCGCGTACTTCAATCACCGTATTTCCTCCTTAGTGTCGCTGCATCCGCGCGCGAAAAAAGTGAATGAGGGGTTCGACATAAGGGCGCGACAGATCAATCGCGATTTCGTCGACGCCCGCCTTGTGCAATAGAGTGCTGCGGCGCTCGGCCGCGGCCCGCTGTTCGGCGGCGAAAAACGCGCGCACGCCCTCGTGGCCGCTATCGACGAGCACCTGTTGGCCGGTCTCGGCGTCTTGCAGGTTGATAAAACCAACATCAGGTAGGTCCCACTCGCGCGGGTCGCTCACCACCACGGCGATCAAGTCGTGACGCTGGCTCAAGTGCCGCAGCGCTGGCTCGTAGCCTTGGTCGAGAAAATCGGAGATGACAAAGATCACGCTGCGGCGGTGTAGGACGCGGCTGAGGTATTCCAAAGCTCCGGCGATGGAGGTCTTGCGTCCCTGCGGCTGAAAGTACAGTAGCTCGCGCAAGACGCGCAGGACGTGCTTGCGCCCCTTCTTCGGCGGCACGAAGACCTCGACCTCGTCGGTGAAGATGAGCAAGCCCACGCGGTCGTTGTTCTTGATCGCGCTAAAGGCCAACAGGGCCGAAACTTCGACCCCAATTTCCCCCTTCATCTGCTGCTGTGAGCCAAAGGCCCCAGACGCGCTGGCATCTACCACCAACACGGCGGTCAGCTCGCGCTCCTCGTCGAATATTTTGATGAAGGGCGCTCCCACCCGCGCCGTCACGTTCCAGTCGATGTGGCGCACGTCGTCGCCGGGCTGGTATTCACGCGCCTCGGCAAACTCCATCCCCCGCCCCTTAAACGCCGAGTGGTATTCGCCCGCGAAGAGGTTGTTCACCATGCTGCGGGTGTGAATCTCGATCAGGCGAACTTTGTCGAGTATCTCTTTGGGAATCACGGCTCGGCTCGCCTTGGCTTTAGGGAACTTCGATGTGGTCGAAAAGCTGCTGCACGATGTGATCGCTGTCGATTTCCTCGGCCTCGGCCTCGTACGAGGCAATGATCCGATGCCTGAGCACATCGGCCCCCACGGCCTTGACATCTTCTGGGGTAACGTAGCCGCGGCGTTGGATGAAGGCGTGGGCGCGCGCTGTGCGCACGAGGAAAATAGCGGCCCGCGGCGAGGCCCCGTACTCGATCAACTGAGCCATGTCGGCCAGCCCGTAGTCGGCCGGTCGCCGGGTGGCCTGGACGAGATCGACGACGTAATCTTTGATCTTGTCGTCGATATAGACGATCTCTACCACCTCGCGCAGGCGGCGTATTTCGTCGATGCCCACCGTTTGCTCTACCTCGATCAGACTGTCGTTGGCCATGCGATCCAAGATCAACCGCTCCTCGGCGCGCGATGGATAATCGACTTTCACCTTGAGCATGAAGCGATCGACTTGGGCTTCGGGCAGCGGGTAGGTTCCCTCTTGATCAATCGGGTTCTGGGTGGCCATGACCAAGAACGGGTCGTCGAGCGCGTAGGTTTCCTCGCCAATGGTCACCTGCCGCTCCTGCATGCACTCCAAGAGTGCACTCTGCACTTTGGCCGGTGCTCGGTTGATCTCGTCGGCCAAGATCAAATGGGCAAAAATCGGGCCTTTCTTGGGTATGAAGACCCCTTGGTGCTGGTTGTAGATGGTGGTCCCGGTCAGATCAGCCGGCAAAAGATCGGGGGTAAATTGGATTCGCTTGAACTGGGCCGCCACGATTCTCGCCAGCGTCGCCACCGTCAGGGTCTTGGCTAGTCCGGGCACCCCTTCGAGGAGGATGTGGCCGTTGCACAACAGTCCCATCAGGATCCGCTCCACCATGGCGCGTTGGCCGACGATGACCCGGTCCATTTCCTGCAAGATTCGCTCCACCACCGCGCTCTCGCGCTGGACCTGTTCGCTAATGGCGTGGATGTCTATTGTTGTTTGCGTCATCGGCTGTACTCTCGACATGCTCTGGGACTCGACCAATAAAAAACCGCCCTGCGGATTCGCAAGCGGCTGGGCCATCTGCCTCAAACCTCTATGGCAACTTCTAATGTATTTAAGGAACGGCGGCTTCGTCCTGAAATTGGACCCATTCTTGGGGCGCGCGTCCGACGTTGGGCAACAGATGCCGGGCACTAGCTGCGAGCTCGGAATCTGGGTAGTTATCAATCACGCGCTGATAGGCCCGCCGCGCTTCCTCTAGATCGCGGATGTACTCTTCATATATAAAGGCGATCATAAATTGAGCTTCGTCGCCGTGCTCGCTAGTGGGATATTCGGCCAACACGCGCTCGTAATAACCAATGGCCTCCTGCATCTTCCCTTGCTGCTGGGCCAAGCCAGCGAGTTTTCTCAGCGCCTCTGGGGCTTTGGGGGATTGGCCAAAGCGCGCGATAAAGGCCGTAAAATGCGCAACCGCTTGGTCGGCCGTGGCGGGGTCGGCCGCCGCGGCCTCGCCGGCCGCGAACAGCTCTTCAGCACTTTGCTGGCCGCAACCTCCCCACCAAGACCCGGCGATAAAAATTCCTAGTAGTATCTTAGACATCTACGTTTTAACCACGTATCGCGTGGGAAAGTTCCTCAATCGGCTTTGGCGGCATTCGCTTTGCTATCGCCCTTTTTGTCGCCCGCCTTGCTGCTGCTGCTGTCTTTGTCGGCCTTAGCCGCCTTTTGGTATCCATCGCTGCGATAGTCGGTTATGTAAAAGCCCGTCCCTTTGAATAGCAGGCCGCCACCCATGCCGATAAGCCGCTTGACTGGGCCTTTACAATTTGCTTCCGGGCAGGTCTTGCGCGGCTCGGCCGTAATGCTCTGAAACTCTTCAAATCGGTGGCCGCACTGCTGGCATTCATATTCGTATGTGGGCATGGCTTTATGCTCTCGCTGTAACTAAAAATACAAACTTATTAATATAAATTCGGTCAACTAGGGACGCAATACTTGGCGATGCGCCAAGTCCTACTCGGCATCGCCCATTTGCGGGAGATCGCCCGTGTCGAGGGAGCGCACCTTGTCGCGCTCGATTTTGAGCAAGGTCAGCGCGTTATTAGAGCGCACGTCCGGCGACAGGGAAATGGTGCCCGAGGCTCCTTCGTAGAAACGGACCGTGGCCAACCACTCAATCAGTACGGCTGGATCGCGGTACCCTTGTTCCCATCCATCGATGAGCAAGTGAGTGGCGTCGTAGCTAGTTGCCGAGTAGAGCGGGTCGCGGCGGAATTGCTTGCGAAAGGCGCTGACAAACGACTGCTCAGCCGCGGACTCGGTCTGCCGCGCGGAAACGAAAATGACCCCGTCGAAATTCTTGCGCTCGCCCGGGCGCATCTGGCGGATGGCCTCGGGATCCCACCAAGCATCGTTGCCGAGGACTTGAGTCTGCAAGCGGTGAAAATGCACTTGCGGCGCAATCGTTTTGGCGTCTTCAAAACTCTCGACTACCACCACCACCCCGTCGATGGTGTCGATGAACATGTCCGCTTCTAGCTCTTCCTCGACTTCTAGCTCTCCCTCGACCACTTCAAGCGTATCGGGCGGCGGCGGCCTCAGTGCAAAACCGGCCTTGCGAATCTCCTCGAAGACGAGGCGAAAATCCGTCGTCTCCTCGGGCACATACCAATCGCTATGCACGATCTGGCCGCCATTGCGTTCGGCAATGCGGGTGAACTCGCGCGCGAAGTCCCAGCCGTAGTCGCTGAGGGGAGAAATGATCGCCAAGTGCTCCAAGCCGAGAACGAGGGTCGCGTACTCGCCTAAGAGGCGCGCCTGCGTTTTGGGGACTGTTCTCAACTGGAAGACGCTGTGGCTGAGTGCATCCAAGCCGCTCTGTTGAGCCAGCGGTACCAATAGGGGAACGCCAGCGCGTGCGGCGACCGTGGCCGCCACGACGCTAGAGCTGCTGAAGAGAGGGCCAATGATGGCCACGACACCTTGATCCAGCAGCCGTTGAGCACCGTACGCCACGCGCAACAAACCGCTGGCCGAGCTTTCGCTGACGTCGCCGCCGCGATCAGTGCCGATGGGCAAATTCCCGTAGTCAACCCCGGTGTCGTCAATTACAAGTTCGAAAGGACTGCCGGCCTCCCGATTGGCCAACAGTACGCCCTGATGGAGTTCTTCGCCGATCCGTTGGTACGGCCCGGTAAGCGGTAGCAGCAAACCCAACCGGGGAGACCCCGTGCCAACGCCCGGGCGCGGGACGGGCTGAACGCTCCCCCAGACAGCGGCTATTGGAGCGAATATGCCATTGGCAACGCTGTCGCGATAGGTCTGCATCGCCTGGGCGGCTTTCTCTCCCCAGCCGAGGCGCTGATACCAGCGCGCCCGACCGAAGAACAAGGCTTCGCGCAACCGCCCGGCACCTACGGCCTGACGCAGGCGCGTCAGATCTTGTTCTTTTATCTGTCCGTTCCAATCCATGGCCGCCAACCGCTCGGCCGCTTGGGCCTGGATGCCAAGAGGGGCCTGTGTGGCCAACAAACGGCCGTATTGGGACGCGGCCTCGCCGTGGTGCTTGATGTTGAAAAACGAGTCGCCGATCAACAGCCGGGCATTGGGCAGATAGCGGCTGAGGGAGAACCTGCGCTGCAAGGCCAAGGCCGCGTCAATAGCTTCGGCAAAGTGCCCTAGGCGGTACAGGGCTTTTCCTACGAGGAACTGACCGGCACTGGACCGCTGGTTGAGCGGGAACTCCGCTAGCTGCCGCAGGTGGTTGAGAGCCTCGTCGAAACGCCCCTCCCGATATGCTTCAAGTCCGTTGCCAAAGATCTTTTCGGCGGCAACCGAGTACGTCCACGTGCGCGCTTGCCCTTCGGCGAAGTTCGGTGCCAACACAGCCGCGAGAACCACGCATACGTAGCGAACAATGGGCTGCATGACAGCAGGCGAAAAAAAGAAGGCACGGGGCCTAGGTTGTCCACATCTGAGAGGGCGAGTATATTTTTTACGCCACGGCATTTCCAACCTCTTCTTAGGTTAATATATGCAACCGCGTGCTGAAAAAGTGGAGATCGACCCAGAAAAACTGCGTCGCCTCCTAGCTAGACAAATCGAAGAACAAGAACAAGCGCCAGCCCAGCCCGAGGCGTCCTCCACCCAAGGCGAAGGTACGCAGACGGTCGAGTCTGAGGCCATCCACTTCGACCTCAAACCGGAAGAATTAGAGACCTATCTCGATCAATACGTCATCAAGCAGCAAGAGGCCAAGGCCATTCTCGCCACCAAGATCTGCACGCACTTCAACCGCCTGAAACTGCCCCCGGAAGAAGACGAGGGGTTCGTCGGCAACATCAAGAACAACGTGCTGATGATCGGCCCTACCGGCGTGGGCAAAACCTATCTAATCCGCCTCATTGCCCGCAAAATCGGCGTCCCTTTCGTCAAGGGCGACGCCACTAAATTCAGCGAGACCGGCTACGTCGGCGGCGATGTCGAAGACTTGGTCCGCGACCTAGTCCGCGAGGCCAACGGCGACATTGAACGCGCCCAGTACGGCATCATATACATCGACGAAATCGACAAAATCGCCTCTGCGCAGGGAGTGCACGGCCCAGATGTCTCGCGCTCGGGCGTCCAGCGCAACCTGCTCAAGCTGATGGAGGAAACCGACGTCGATCTCAAGGCTCCGCACGACATTGCCTCGCAGATGGAATCCGTCATCCAGATGCAACAAACGGGCAAGATCGAACGCCAGAAGGTCAACACTCGCAATATCCTCTTTATCGTTAGCGGTGCCTTTTCCGGGCTCGACGAAATCATCGGTCGCCGACTCAACAAGGGCACTATGGGATTTCGCTCCCAAGCCGATCCTGCCCATCTCAATGCCGATCAGCTCCTGTCCCATGTGCGGGCCGAGGACCTGATCGAATACGGATTCGAGTCTGAGTTCATCGGCCGCTTGCCCGTCATCGCCGTGCTGCACGGCCTCGGTCCCGAAGATCTCCTCGAAATCCTCCGCAACCCCAAAAGTAGCGTCATCCTGTCCAAAAAGCGCGACTTCCGCGCTTATGACATTGAGGTCGAATTTGCCGACGAGGCCCTAGCCCTGTTAGCCGAGCGCGCCCACGCCGAGCACATCGGCGCTCGCGGCTTGGTCAGCGCTATTGAAAAGGTACTGATCAATTACGAAAAAAAACTCCCTTCCGTAGGCGTCGAGCGCTTTACGGTCGAGTCTGATACCGTACTCGACCCAGCGACCGGTCTAGAGCGCTTGCTCCAAGACAACTCGCTGCGCCGTTTTATCGACAACTTTCAACGCGAACACGACATCGCCCTAGAGATTACGCCGGAAGCCTCCGCACAAATCGAGGCCCTAGCTAGCGCGCGGAACATCGCACCCGGCGAATTGTGCGAAGAAATGTTCAGCGACTACGGACACGGCCTCAAACTGACCGGATTGAGCCAGTTTTGCATCGACGCCGATGTAGTGGCCGATCCCCAAGAAATACTCAACGCACTCGTCAAACACTACTATAATCAACGCAGCTAAATCCCGCCGTATTGCTTTACCTTGCGGTAGAGCGTACTGAGACCGATTTGCAGAATTTCGGCCGCCCGCCGTCGGTCGTTGCCAACCGCCTTCAAGGTTTCGGCAATGGCCATCTGCTCAATCTCGGCCATACTCATGCCCAGGCGAAAACCCAACCCGGAGAACACGCGCTCTTGGCGATTTATGTAGCGCGGGATGTCCCCGACCTCCAGTACGCCTTCTCGGGCGCACATTACTACCATGCCTTCGATGCAGTTTTTCAATTCCCGCACATTGCCCGGCCAATCGTAATCGCGCAACACATCTAAGGCTCGCGGCCGGATGCCCGCGATGCGCTTGTTGTTCTCGGCAGCGAACTGCCGAATAAACGCATCGGCCAGAATGGGTATGTCTTCGCGGCACTCGCGCAGTGGCGGCACCTCGACCTTGATCACGTTGAGCCGGTAGAAGAGATCCGCCCGGAAGGTGCCCTCCCGCACCATGGCTTCTAGATCGCGGTGCGTCGCCGCGATCAAGCGCACATCGGCCCGCCGGGTCTGGGTGCCGCCGATCCGCTCAAAGCAGCCGTCCTGAATCACCCTCAGCAGCTTTACTTGCGTCGGCAGGGAGATATCCCCCACTTCGTCGAGAAACAAAGTGCCTTGATCGGCCAGTTCAAAGCGCCCTTTGCGCGCTGCTCCGGCCCCGGTATAGGCCCCCTTTTCATGGCCGAACAGCTCGTTTTCGACTAAGCTCTCCGGCAGGGCACCACAGTTGATCTCAACGAAGGCGTTTTCTCGCCGACGGCTCCGTTGGTGGATGGCCTTTGCCACCTCGCCCTTACCCGTGCCGGTCTCGCCGGCGATCAGAACGCTGGTCCGCGATTGGGCCACCTGTTCGATCTGGAGGTAGATGCGTTGCCAAGGCGACGAGCGGCGAGCGATGTCGTCAAAGCGATAGCGCTCGTCCAAGCGACGCTGTAAATCCGAGACTTCCCCTACTAGCTGCTGGTAGCTCAGGCCCTTTTCCAATACTGCGCCGACCTTGGCCAAATTCAGCGGCTGTAACTGAAAGTCGTAAGCCCCTTGGCGCATCGCTTCAACCCCCAGTTCAATGTCTTCTGGATCGGCGATGGCAATGGTGCAGATGGCTGGATTTCGCTTGTGGGCAAGTTGCTGGACTCGCAACCCGTCGATGCGCTTCTCGCGCAGGGCGTAGATCAGCGCGTCAACTGCATCTGCGTCGAGGATGTCGTACGCGCTCTGTCCCTCGTGCGCCCAGAGTACTTCGTACGCTCGCTGTTCTAGATAGAAAATCAGCGATCGAGCCTGCTGGGATTCGGGCAGCACAACCAAGAGCCGCGGCTGCGTATGGCGCTTCTCACTCACGGGACAACCTGCTTGCACAACTCAACGACCACCTCGCAGTGCGGCGTTTGGGGAAACATATCTACGGGTTGTACACTGCGGACGCCGTAGCCAGCCTGACCCAAGGTGCACAAATCGCTGGCTAGCGCGTGGACATTACAGGAGACGTAAATGATGCGCGGCGGGGCCAACGCGCACAGACCGGCCAGCGCCTTTTTGTGAATTCCAGGCCGCGGTGGATCGACGATGGCCAAATCAAAATGCTGACCTTGTACCGCCAATTCTCCCAGTATGTCCTCGGCTGCGCCAACCGCGAACTCGCAGTGTTCTATCCGATTGCGCACGGCGTTGCGCCTGGCGTCTTCTACCGCTTCGGCGACCACTTCGATGCCCAACACGAACTGGGACTGGCGCGCTAAAAGCAGGCTGATGCTGCCGGTACCGCAGTACAAATCTAACACCGCCTTTTGCGGCCCGGCCACGCGGGCTATGACCTCGTAGAGCCGCTCGGCTTGCAGCGAATTCGTCTGAAAAAAGGACTGGGGAGAAATGTCGAATTCGAGGCCAGCGCACACTTCGGTGATGCGCCCGTTTCCCTTGAGCACAAACTCGCGCTCCCCGGCTGCCACTTGGGCCTTGCCGGTGTGTAAGGTGACGAGTAAAACATCAATTTCAGGTACGGCATCCAACAGTTGCCCAGCGAGCTGTTGGACGCCCGAGTCGGGATACGCGGACACGACGAGGTTTACCATTACTTCTCCGGTCCGCTTGCCCTCGCGGACGACCAAGAAGCGCAATAGCCCTTGGTGCCGCTTCAGATCGTACGCGCTCAGACCCAACGCTTGGCTGATACGGCGGACTGCTCCGACGATGCGGTTGGACGTGTCAGACTGTAGATGGCACTCTTCGACATCGAGTATCCAATTGAAACGCCCGCGTACGTGCAAGCCCAGTTGCAGCAAGCCCGCGCGATCCGTACCAAAGGAAAATTCCATTTTGTTGCGATAGAAAAAGGGGGTCGGACTGGGCAAAATCGGCGCTACGGCTGGCAGCGCTAGCCCACTAGTCGCCAATGCGCTAGCGACCATCTGCTCCTTGACGGCAAGCTGGGCCGCGTATGGCAATTCCTGCCAGCGACAGCCGCCGCAATGTCCGAAATGGGTGCAGCGAGGCTCCTCGCGTTTGTAGCCCTCTGTAAGGAACTCTTCTACCTCGGCCTCAAAGCGCCCCTTGCGTTTCTTTACGACCCGGGCGGCGACCCGGTCTCCAGGAACAGACTGACGCACAACTACCTCGCGCTGCCCGACATAAGCCATCCCGTCGCCCTTGGCGGTGAGCGCGGCGATCTCGACCTCGATGCGGTCTCCTCGTTTCACGTGTTACCTATCTAAAATGCAAACGGGGCAAGATGGTCATCATCTTGCCCCGTCACTACTTACCTTTGGACGCCCACCTTATTCTTCGGCCTTAGGAGCCTCTTCTTCTGCAGTCTCGTCCTGCTGAGCTTCTTCTGCGGCCACCCCGGGGCGATCCACGAGTTCGACAATGCTCATAAATGCCCCATCGCCGCGCCGCGGGCCCAATTTGATCACGCGCGTATAGCCTCCGTTGCGGCCTTTGTAGCGCGGCCCCAGTTCGTCAAAGAGCTTGGCAACTACCTGTTTGTCGGCTATGACGCGCAACACTTGGCGCCGGGCGTGCAGGTCGCCTTTCTTAGCGCAAGTCAGCACTCGCTCGGCCGTGCGCTTGAGTTCTTTGGCGCGCGTCTGGGTGGTGGTGACGCGCTCGTTGATAAAGAGCGAGGCCATCATGTTGGACAACATGGCTTTGCGATGCGGAGCCGTGCGCCCCAATTTGGCTATTTTTTTGCCGTGTCTCATGGCTAGAATTCTTCCGCCAACTGGTTATCCGCATTTTGGTCGACTTCAATGCCGGCGTACGGAGTCAGGTCCATGCCCCAGCTAAGATTGTTTTCCTCGAGTATTTTCTGCAACTCGTTGAGCGATTTGCGACCGAAGTTGCGATACTGCAGCATCTCGGCCTCCGTGCGCGACACCAAGTCCCTGAGATGGGTGATTCCTGCGGCTTTGAGACAGTTGGCTGAGCGCACTGTCAACTCAATTTCTTCGACAGGCATTTGCAAGAGTTGGGCGATTTTCTTAGCCTCCTCGTCAACTTCCTTTTCCTCGAAGCCTTCGGGCTCTTCTGTGAAACTGATAAAGAGACTCAGATGTTCGGTCAGAATCTGAGCGGCTTGGGACATGGCGTCCTCGGGATGCACTGAGCCATCAGTCCAGACTTCCAAAATCAACTTGTCGTAGTCGGTGCGCCGCCCAACGCGTGCATTTTCGATCTCGTAGTGGACTTTAAGGACCGGCGAATAGTTCGTATCGAGTGGAATAGCGCCTATGGGCTGGTCGGGGATTTTGTTCTCCTCGGCGAACTGGTAGCCGCGACCGCAACCGACCGTCAATTCCACTTTCAGGGAGGCCCCCTTGTCCAAGGTGGCGATGTGCAGATCGGGATTCATCACCTCGACACTGGGGTCCACTTCTAGGTCCTTGGCCACCAAGGTTCCTTCTGTCGCGCACTCGACGCGCAAGACGCGATCCTCCTCGCCGCGATAGCGAAGTGCCACTTCCTTGAAGTTTCGCATGATCTCCGGCACATCCTCACGCACCCCGGCAAGCGTAGAAAACTCGTGATGCACGCCTTCGATGTTAACTTGCTTGATCGCGGCTCCTTGAATAAAGGACAGCAATACGCGGCGCAGGGCGTGCCCTATAGAGACACCAAAACCGCGCTCAAGCGGCTGGACAACAAACATGCCATACGTCTCGCTGAGGCTTTCTTTTTCTACCTCGACTAGCCTCGGCATCTGGAGACCTTCTAATTTCATATGTTAGCCTCTTACCCCTTGATGGATTGGGCGGAGTAAAATAAAACTTCAGACGCGAGAATAAAACTCGATGACCAGTTGCTCTTCGGCGACTGTGGGAATGTCTTCGCGGCCGGGGATTTCTGCTACGGTCCCAGTCAAGTTGACCTTGTCTATGGCCAGCCAAGGCACAGTCTCCCGCGAGCGCCGCAGCGATTCGTGAATGGCCTCTAGCTGGCGACTGCGCTCGGCAACCTGCACCACATCGCCCATCCGGGTCAAATAGGAAGGGATATTGACCCGTTTGCCGTTTACCACGATGTGGTTGTGGCGCACTAACTGGCGCGCGGCCTTGCGCGATGGCGCAAAACCGAGCCGATAGACGATGTTGTCGAGGCGGCGCTCCAACAGGCGCAACAGGTTTTCGCCACTGACACCCGGCACTCGCGACGCCTCCTTGTAGTAGCCCCTGAACTGGCCTTCGCGGATTCCGTAAAGCCGAGCTAATTTTTGCTTGGCCCGCAACTGCACGCTGTAGTCGGATTGCTTGCGCCGCAAGCCCTGGCCGTGTTGACCCGGGGCATAGCTGCGCCGCTCAAAAGAACATTTTTCGAGGTTGCAGCGCTCGCCCTTCAGGAAAAGTTTGGCCCCTTCCCGGCGACAGAAGCGACAGTTGGGCCCTGTGTGCCTACTCATAACGTAGTTAGCTCCTCTAAACGCGACGACGCTTGGGCGGCCGACAACCGTTGTGCGGCATGGGCGTCACGTCGCGGATGGCGGAAATCTCAAGCCCGGCGTTTTGCAGCGCGCGGATGGCAGACTCGCGCCCTACTCCTGGCCCCTTGACCCAGACCTCCACGCGGCGCAACCCCATATTCATGGCTTCTTGGGCGGCCCTTTCAGCGGCGAGCTGGCCGGCAAAGGGCGTAGATTTGCGGCTGCCCTTGATGCTCATTTTCCCCGGAGTCGCCCAGGAAATCACATTGCCGCTGGTATCGGTAAGGGTGATAATCGTATTGTTGAACGTGGCCAGAATATGCGCCACGCCCACAGCCTCTACCTGTTTTGCTTTCTTGCGTCTGCGTCTTTCGGGCGGCAAAGGTCAATCCTCTCCGTTTGGGTTGATCTACTTAACTGGGGCCTTTTTCTTGCCGGCAATAGCCCGTCGCGGCCCTTTGCGCGTGCGGGCGTTGGTCTTGGTGCGTTGGCCGTTGGCCGGCAGCCCGCGGCGATGCCGCAACCCCCGATAGCAGCCGATGTCCATCAGCCGTTTGACATTCATGGTGGTTTCACCGCGCAGACTGCCTTCGACCTTGTGGCTGACCTCGATGATCGAGCGCAAACTATTGACTTGGTCTTCACTCAGCTCGTTGATGCGAGTTTGGGGGTCAATCCTCGCCTGGGAGGCGATGCGACTGGCCGTCGTATGCCCAATGCCAAAGATATAGGTCAATGCGATGGCGACCCGCTTGTCGCGGGGTAAATCTACACCTGCTATACGCGCCATAGTGTTATTCCTCAGCCTTGTTTCTGCTTGTGGCGGGGATTGCGCTTGCATATAACGCGCACGACCCCCTTGCGGCGGACGATCTTGCACTCGTTACAGCGCTTGCTGACGGATGCTCTAACTTTCACGATACTCGCTCCAAATGAGGTTTAGTCGCGTCAAAACAGACTTACTGCTCGCTGCCGATATTTTAGCCTCGGCGTCCTTGGATTTTGCCACGCTTCATAAATCCCTCGTAGTGGCGAGTCATTAGCTGGGACTCTAACTGCTGCAAGGTATCTAAAGCCACGCCAACGACGATCAAGAGCCCTGTACCGCCAAAAAATTGGGCAAAAGAAGGGGCCACGTTGAATTGCTTCGTGACGAAGAAGGGAAAAATCGCCACCAGTGCGAGGGCAATAGAGCCCGGCAGGGTGATGCGCGTCATAATGCCATCAATGTACTGAGCGGTCCGAGGACCGGGGCGGACACCTGGGATGAATCCCCCGTGCTTTTTCATGTTGTCAGAAAGCTGATTGGGATCCATGACGATGGCAGTATAAAAATAACAAAAGAAGATGATCATTAGCCCATAGACGAACCAATAAAACATGGATTCGGTCGAGAAAAACGAACCAATCGCCAGCATGAATTCATGGCCTGGGAACATCTGCGTGATCGTGCCGGGCAGAAACATAATCGACTGGGCAAATATGATCGGAATCACGCCCGCGGTGTTGATCCGCAGCGGAATATGCGTGGTCTGACCACCGTAAACTCGACGCCCGACGACGCGCTTTGCGTACTGCACGGGAATTTTGCGCAGCCCCTGGGTCAGCAGGATCACAAAGGCCACTACGGCGAACATTAGCGCGACGAGGAAAATTTCTTCGATGATATTCTTGCTGAAACCGCGATTGATAACAAAAAGTTCATACTCCTGATTGATCGCGTAGGGCAACTCGGCGATAATGCCGATGAAGATGATCAGCGAAATGCCGTTGCCAATACCGCGCTCCGTGATCTGCTCACCTAACCACATGATAAAGATCGTGCCGGTAGTGATCGTCAGCATAGTCGCCAGCGTAAAGCCAATGCCCGGATCGGCAACTGCCGGCTGACCCGAGTACGGGGCTTTGATGCTGGTAATGAAGAAACTGACGCCGTAGGACTGAGCGGCCGCGAGAAAGACTGTGCCATAGCGCGTGTACTGAGTTATTTTTTTGCGCCCCTCTTCGCCTTCGCGCTGCAATTTCTGGAAGTGGGGAATAACCGCGCCCAGCAACTGCAAAATAATCGAGGCGCTGATATAGGGCATGATGCCCAAAGCGAAGATCGTCCCGCGGGTGAAGGCACCACCCACAAACATGTCGTACAGCCCAAAAAGGGTATTGCCGGCGCTTTCAAAGTACTCTTTGAGCACGACCAACTCGACGCCGGGGACCGTGATCTGACCACCGATGCGATAGACGATCAAAAGCCCTAAGGTGAAAAGGATGCGACGCCGCAAATCGGGAATTTTGAAGCAGTTTTGAAAACTTTGCACCAATTGCATCAAATCACCTCGACCTGACCACCCGCTTTGACAATTTTCTCTGTGGCCGCAGCGGAAAATTTGTGCGCCTTTATTGTCAGGGGCTGACTCAGTTCCCCTTCGCCTAGGATCTTCAACAGTCCTGATGGCTTAGCGATCAAGCCGGCAGCAGCCATTTCCTCTGGCCCGACTTCCCTGCTGAGTCCTCTCTCTTCGAGATCCCGCAGGTTGACGACCTGATAGATCGTTTTGAACTTGCGGTTGGAAAAACCTACCTTGGGAATGTGGCGAAACAGCGGCAGCGAACCGCCAGTGAACCCAACGCGGTTACCGCGTCTAGCACCGGACCGAGCCCGCTGGCCTTTGTGGCCTTTGCCGGCAGTCTTGCCCGTCCCCGAACCTGGCCCTTGTCCCAACCGCTTGCGACTCCGCTTAGACCCCGGAGGGCATTTTATTTTTTCTAGACGCATGGCACGCTCTCGCTTACTCTTTTACTTCCTCAACTGCGACCAGATGCTTGACTTTGGCGATCATACCCCGGATCTGCGGCGTGTCGTCGTGTACGACCTGTTGATACAGGCGCTTGATCCCCAAAGCCGCGATCGTCGCCTTTTGACCTTTGGCGCGACCGATGGCACTGCGCCGCTGTGTAATGACCAGTTTCATTGGCTGTTAATCCCAAGCGCGAAGCGATTCCACCGGCACGCCG
Organism: Candidatus Latescibacterota bacterium; assembly: GCA_965116455.1. Taxonomy (GTDB): domain Bacteria; phylum Latescibacterota; class UBA2968; order UBA8231; family UBA8231. The sequence goes on from OZ220690.1 coordinate 1,853,408, forward strand.
CGCTCCCGAGCGATCATCTCGGCACTGCGCAGTTGCGCCAGTGCTTTGACAGTCGCCTTCACTGAATTCTGCACGTTGTTGGAGCCAAGGGATTTGGTCAGAATATCGTGGACGCCGGCCAGTTCTAGTACGATACGGGTGCCACCGCTGGCGATGATTCCAGTCCCCGGGGTAGCCGGCTTAAAAAGGACCTTGGCGGCGCCGAAGGCCCCGACGATCTCATGCGGTATGGTCCCGTCGGTGACCGGGACATCGACGACGTTCTTTTTGGCCGCCTCGGCACCCTTGCGGATGGCCTCGGCAATCTCGCCGGCCTTGCCAGCGCCGAACCCCACTCGGCCATTGCGGTCGCCAACTACGACCATCGCGCTGAAGCTGAAGCGCCGCCCTCCCTTGCGCACATGCGAAACTCGTTTGATGCTGTTTTGGACGACAACTTCGCTCAGCTCTGCATCGCTGGAATCGGATTTCGCTCTGCTAGTATCTGCTTTCGCCACGCCGTTCTCCCTTAGAAATTCAAGCCAGCTTCCCGTGCTCCGTCGGCCACGGCTTTGATCACCCCGTGATAGAGAAAGCCGCCGCGATCAAAGACGACCCGCTCAATGCCTTGCTCTCGCGCCTTAGCGGCGATCATCTTACCGACCTCGTGCCCTTGCGCCACGCGACTGTCAAACTGCCGTTCCCTCAACTCCCGAGACTGGGTGGAAAGCCCTAAAAGGGAATGACCCTCCACGTCGTCGACTAGTTGCACTTCGATATGGCGTAGGGAACGATGCACTACCATGCGCGGGCGCGCGGACGTACCAGAGACGATCTTGCGCAATCGGTGCCGGCGCCGCTGGCGCCGCTGGCGGTTCTCGACCAAGTGTTTTTTGTCTTTCATTAGGCTACTGCCGCCTTGCCCTGTTTCCAGTGAATAGTCTCGTTCTCATAGCGAATCCCCTTGCCCTTGTAGGGCTCCGGGCGGCGCTTGAAGCGAATGTCGGCGGCCACCTGACCCACGAGTTGCTTATCGATGCCCCGGATGACGATGCGGGCTTGTGCTCCTCCAGTGCCGTCGGACACTTCGACTTGGATATCCTCAGGCACTTCGTAGATTACCGGATGCGAATATCCTACGTGGAGCACGAGCTGTTTGCCCCGAACTTCGGCTCGGTACCCTACTCCAAATAAATCCAAGTTCTTGAAAAAACCCTCAGTGACTCCCTCGACCGCATTAGCGATCAAGGAGCGGGTCAATCCGTGTAGAGAGCGAGCCTGTTTACTCTCGTCTTTACGCGTCACTGTTACAGCGCTATCTTGCTGAGCCACCGCGAGATGCTCGGCGACAAACGGCACCTGTAACTGACCCTTTGGCCCTTTTACGGAGACCTCGGCAGGGGCTAACTCGACTTCGACGCCCTGCGGTAGGGCAAGAGGTTTACTACCTATGCGCGACAATCTAACATTCTCCCAGTGGCTTCATTTACCAGACGCTACAGAGGATCTCGCCGCCTACGCCGTTCATCCTCGCTTCTTTATCCGTCATCACTCCCTTAGAGGTGGAGATGATGGCGATGCCCAGCCCCCGGAGCACGCGCGGGATATCGGCTTTGCCCGCATATTGGCGCAACCCAGGCTTACTGACGCGCTCTAGCCCACGAATGATGCTATTGTCATTCTGATCATAGCGCAGATAGAGCCGCAAAATACCCTGCTTGCCATCTTCGATAAAGGCGAAGTTGTCGATAAAACGGGATTCGGCCAATACTCGGGCCACTTCTCGCTTCAGCCTAGAAGCAGGCACGTCAACTCTCGAATGCTTGGCACTACAGGCGTTGCGGATGCGGGTCAACATATCCGCTATGGGATCCGTCATGCTCATTATTGATTTCTCCAGCTCGCTACCAACTCGCCTTGCTAACACCCGGAATTTCGCCCTTAAGGGCCAACTCGCGAAAACAGATGCGGCACAGGCCGAACTTGCGATATACTGCACGCGGGCGTCCACAGCGGTGACAGCGGGTATAGGCTCGCGAGGAAAACTTGGGTTTGCGCTGCGCTTTGGCTATCAAACATTTCTTTGGCATTAGCAGGGGCTTTCTTGACTCTATTGACTGAAGGGCAGACCCAACAACCGGAGCAACTCTTGGCCTTCCTCGTCGCTTTTGGCCGAGGTGACAATGGTGATATTCATGCCCCGGACTTGGTCAATCATATCATAGTTGATCTCGGGAAATATGATCTGTTCCTTGATGCCTAGATTGTAGTTGCCGCGTCCATCGAAGCTCCGAGGAGAAACCCCGCGGAAATCTCGAACCTGCGGCAAGGCGAAGCTGATCAAGCGGTCGAGAAACTCGTACATGCGAATGCCCCGCAAAGTGACCATGCAGCCGATGGGAATGCCGACGCGTAACTTGAAGTTTGAGATCGCCTTCTTGGCGTGGCGGATGGCGGGCTTTTGGCCAGTGATCGCCGTCAATTCGGACACAGCGCCTTCGAGTACTTTAGGCTCCTGTACCGCTTCGCCGACGCCCATGTTGACGACGACCTTCTGCAAGCGCGGCACCTGCATGTCGTTCTCAAAGGCAAATTGGGCCTTGAGCTGAGGCAACGCCTCTTCTCTGTACTGTTTTTTTAGTCTGGCTTCGTACATGGCTTTATTCATTCTGGGTCGATCATTTCGCCGCTGCGAACTGAGACGCGCACGTATTTCCCGTTGTCCAGCTTCTTGTGGCTGATGCGCGTCGGTTGGTCGGTCTTGGGGCAAACGATCATGACATTGGAAACGTGGATAGGGGCCTCGCGTTCGACGATACCTCCTTGGGGATCGCGCGATGTGGGACGGGTGTGATGCTTGCGCATATTTACGCCTTCGACGATGATTCTCCCCCGGTCTTTAAATACGCTGAGTACGGTTGAGCGCCGCCCTTTATCGTTGCCGCTTATGACCTGTACTGTATCATCTTTGCGAATGTCCATTGGCTCTTCCTCAGACTACCTCAGGGGCCAGCGAAACAATGCGCATGTATTGCTTCTCGCGTAGCTCGCGAGCTACAGGCCCGAATATGCGAGTACCTGTTGGCTCTTTGTCGTCGTTGACCAATACGGCGGCATTGTCGTCAAAACGAATATAAGAGCCATCGGGACGGCGATATTCCTTCTTGGTCCGCACGACTACGGCCTTGACGACTTGACCTTCCTCTAAAGGCCCGTTCGGCGCTACGCCGTGGACGGCGACTACGATCAGGTCGCCAATGCTAGCATAGCGCTTGCGGGAGCCGCCGAGAACGCGAATGCAGCGCCCTGTGCGGGCCCCGGCGTTATCCGCCATTTTGACTACGCTGTATTCCCGAATCATTTTGTTTCTACAAGCCTAACTTTTGATTTACTGACGCTCTAATACATCGACGAGCCGCCAGCGCTTGGTCTTGCTCAAGGGCCGACACTCCTCAATTCGCACCAAATCGCCAACCTGTGACTCTTCCCGCTCGTCGTGGGCGACGAACTTGGCAGTACGGCGGATGATCCGGCCGTACAGGGCATGCGGAATGCGCTGTTCAATCGCCACGATCCGCGTTTTGATGTTGTTGGCCTTGAGCACCCGGCCTTCGGCCTGACGCCGGCCTCTTTTTTGTTTAGCCATTTCCCACCTTATTTCCCACTGGCCAAGGGACGAATCCCGAGGGCGTGCTCTTTGAGCACGGTGTGCGCCTTGGCAATATCGCGCCGCACCTGCCGCAAGCGAATAGGGCTAGTCAACTGGCCGGCCACGTGCTGAAAACGCAGGTTGAAGAATTCCTCGTGCAGTTCTTCTAACCTATTTTGCACTTCCTCTGAACTCATCTCGCGCAATTCGCTGACCTTCATAACTTCAAACTCGTTTGACGACTTTGGTCTTGATGGGCAGTTTGTGGCCAGCACGACGGAATGCCTCTCGGGCCATGTCTTCGGGCACCCCGGAAAGCTCGACCATCACCCGTCCGGGTTTGACCACCGCAACCCATCCCTCGGGCGGACCCTTGCCTTTGCCCATGCGGGTTTCGGCCGGTTTCTTGGTGATCGGTTTATCGGGAAAAATGCGGATCCACATCTTACCTGTGCGGCTCATCGCCCGACTAATCGTCACGCGCATAGCCTCGATCTGGCGACTAGTAACCCAACAAGGCTCGAGGGCTTTGAGACCGTATTCGCCGAAGGAGACCATGTCCCCGCCTTTGGTCTGGCCGCGCATGCGGCCTCGCGCCTGCTTCCTCCACTTGGACTTCTTGGGCATCAACATGAGAGTGCCTCGCTGTAAAATTAGACCGCCCGCGCGGCCCCTTCTTCTTCAGCTACGACTTCGCCGTGGCAAATCCAAACTTTTACGCCCACAGTCCCCGATACGGTGTACGCTGTCGCCATGGCGTAGTCAATATCGGCGCGCAGCGTGTGCAAGGGAACCCGACCGGCTGGCTCAGAACGCTCGCGCCGCCCCATCTCCGAACCACCGATTCGCCCGGAACAGACGATGCGGATACCCTCGGCCCCCATGCGCATCGACGAGGCGACGGATTTCTTCATGGCCCGGCGGAAAGAAACGCGCTGCTCCAATTGACGGGCGAGATTGTCGGCCACTAGCTGAGCATCCAGTTCGGGCTTCTTGATCTCTTGAATATTGAGTGAGACATCCTTACTGGTCAGTGCCTTGAGCTCGTCGCGAATCTTATCGACTTCGGCCCCACGGCGACCAATAGCAATACCAGGACGAGCCGTATGCACTTCAACGGTAACCCGCTTGGGCTGGCGTTCGATGTTGATCTGGGACACGCCAGCTCGCTGTAGGCGCTGGCGCACGTAGCGCCGCAGCATGAGGTCTTCCTTGAGCAACTCGGAAAAATCCTTTTCGGCGAACCAATTTGAACGCCAAGGCTTGATGACCCCGAGACGGAAGCCGTATGGATGTGTTTTCTGGCCCAAGGTGTCCTCCTTAGTTGACCTCGTCGCTGACGACGACCGTGAGATTGCAGTGGCGCTTGCGAATGCGATCGGCCGAGCCGCGAGCCCGCGGACGAATGCGCTTGAGATCGCGTCCTTCGTCGGCGAAGACGCGAGTTACGTAGAGATCATCGGCGTCGACCGGATTTTCTTCGTCCTGATTTATCCCATTGGATATGGCCGAACGCAGGGTCTTTTCGACCAGCTTGGCCACCGGGCGCGGCGAAAACCGCAGAATGGTAAGGGCCTCTGAGACCGGCTTGCCGCGAATCAGGTCGATGAGCTGGCGCACCTTAGTGGTCGGGACGCCAATTTGTTTGAGGACGGCTTGGGCTTCCATGCTATTGAATCCTCGTGCCGCGCTCGGTCAACCGGCCACCGTGACCGCGGAAGGTGCGGGTCGGCGCAAACTCGCCGAGCTTATGCCCAACCATGTTCTCTGTGATATACACCGGAATGAATTTATTGCCGTTGTAAACGGCTAGCGTATGGCCGACGAAGTCGGGTGTAATGGTTGAGCGCCGTGACCAAGTCCGCACGACTTGCTTGTCGCCCGTGCGATTGAGGTGTTCGACCTTTTTTGCTAAGTGCCCGTCGATAAAAGGTCCCTTTTTGACCGATCTTGCCATAATTCCTCGCTACTTCGCGTTGCGCCGGCGTATGATCCACTGATTGCTTTGGTTTTTGCGCTTGCGCGTCTTATATCCCTTGGTGGGCTTGCCCCAAGGAGTGACCGGGTGCCGTCCGCCCGAAGATCGGCCTTCACCCCCCCCATGCGGGTGGTCAACCGGATTCATAACTACGCCCCGCACCTTGGGCCTGCGCCCCAACCAGCGAGAGCGGCCGGCTTTGCCGATGACGATATTGGCGTGTTCTATATTGCCCACCTGCCCCAAGGTCGCCATGCACTGGACCTGCACTTCTCGGTTTTCCCCGGAAGGCAGCCGCAGTTGCGCCCGCCCGCCGTCGCGGCCGAGAAGCTGCACTTCAGCACCCGCGCTACGCGCTAATTGCCCACCGCGGCCGGGATTGAGTTCGACATTGTGAACCGTCGCCCCCAAGGGAATATTGGCCAACGGCAAGGCGTTGCCGACTTGGATGGGGGCCTTGGAACCGGCGATGACCTCGGCCCCAACCTTCAACCCCAAAGGCGCGAGAATGTAGCGCTTGTCTCCATCAGCATAGACGACAAGGGCAATAAATGCCGAGCGGTTGGGATCGTATTCAATCGCGGTGACCCGACCAGGTACACCGAGCTTGGTGCGCTTGAAATCGATGACGCGGTAGCGCCTCTTGTGCCCTCCTCCGCGCCGACGCATGGTCATGCGGCCCTGATTGTTGCGACCACCCGACTTGCCAACGGCAGCTGCGAGCAAGGACTTCTCGGGCTTGCTGCGCGTCAGTTCCTCAAAGGAGTTGACCGTCTTGTAGCGCAGCGTCGGAGTTGTAGGGCGAAATTTCTTGACTGCCATCTCAAGTCCAGTTTAGCTAGGTATTTTCTGCAAATTCAATGGAGTCGCCAGCTTGGAGTGTCACGTAGGCCTTCTTCCAACCGGCACGCCGCCCTAGGTACATCCCTTGCCGCTTGGGCTTGCTGGGGACTTTGATGGTGCGGACGGATTCGACCTTGACCGAAAAAATGGATTCTACTGCCTGGCGGATCTGGAGTTTGTTCGCCTTGGGATGGACGCGAAAGGCGTATTTGTTTCCCTCGCGCAGCACTGAAGCTTTCTCGGTGATCACCGGCTCCTGAATAATCGCTCGTGGGTTCATCTTCTCAGCCCCTATGGCCATGGGTTTCTATGAGCCGGTCAAAGGCTTGGCGAGTAAACAATATCACATCCGCTGCTAGCAAGTCATAGGTCGCTAGCGAGCCGAGATGGGCAATTTTCACCTTGGGCAGATTGCGGCTCGATTTGATCAACACCGGAGAGCTTTCCATAGTAACAAACAGGACCTTCTGGTTTTTGAGACCGCACGCTTCAATAACCTGCTGAAAGGAACGGGTGCTGGGAGCGGGGAAGTCGAAGTCGGTGACGACCTTGACCTGCCCTTCTGTACCTTTGAGCGTGAGTGCCGAGCGGAATGCCAGACGCTTAAGGGACTTGGGCAGCTTGGAAGAATAAGAGCGAGGGCGGGGACCAAAGGCCACGCCACCACCGCGCACCAACGGCGAGCGCAGCGAACCCCGACGTGCCCAACCTGTGCCTTTCTGGCGATGATGCTTCTTGCTCGTGCGGGCTATTTCGGACCGAGTCTTGGTCGAGGCCGTCCCCTGTCGCTGATTCGCTTGGTGGGCGACGATCGCGCGGTAGAGGGCGTATTCCGAAACCGCAATGCCGAACAAATCCTCGGGTAATTCCACGGAGCCGTTTGCCTGCCCTTCGCTATTTATCACTTCTACCTGCGCACCCATTGTCCAATCAAACCTTTATGTCAATACCAATGCCTGCAGGCAAATCGAGCTTCATGAGCGCGTCCACGGTTTGCGGCGTCGAATCGTAAATGTCGATGAGCCGCTTGTGGATACGCGTTTCGAACTGCTCGCGCGATTTCTTATCCACATGTGGGGATCGCAGCACGGTGTATATGGTGCGAGCCGTCGGCAGCGGCACTGGGCCGGCAATGCGAGCCCCGCTCCGCTTGACCGTCTGGACTATCTCATCTACAGATTTGTCCAACGCCATGTGGTCGTAGGCTTTGAGGCGAATGCGTATTCTGTCGACTGCCACTGGCTCGCATCTCCCTAAATGCGGATATCCTTAATCGGAGACCTCGGTGACGACGCCGGAGCCGATAGTTCGACCCCCCTCGCGAATAGCGAAGCGCAGCTGCGGCTCAATGGCGATCGGCTGGATTAGCTCTACTTGCATATTGACATTATCGCCGGGCATGACCATCTCGGTGCCCTCGGGCAAAGCAATGGTCCCGGTGACGTCGGTGGTGCGAAAGAAGAACTGGGGCCGGTAGCCAGAGAAAAAGGGTTTTTCGCGACCACCTTCCTTGGGGGTCAACACCACGACCTCGGCCTTAAACTTGGTGTGCGGCTGAACAGAAGCGGGCTTGCAGACGACCATCCCGCGCATTAGCTCAGCTTTCTCAACGCCGCGCAGCAGCAGACCAACATTGTCTCCGGCCTCGCCCTCGTCGAGCAACTTGCGAAACATCTCGACGCCGGTGACCGTGGTCTTGCGCGTCTCCTTGATGCCGACAATATCCACCTCTTCACCGACTTTGACCCGACCGCGCTCGACGCGACCCGTGCCAACCGTACCTCGTCCTTGGATCGTAAACACGTCTTCGACCGGCATCAAGAAAGGCTGATCGACGTCGCGCACCGGATCGGGGATGAATTCGTCAACGGCGCTCATCAATTCGTCGATCGACTGGGTGCCGGTCGGAGTGTCCACCCCTTCCAGCGCTTCGAGGGCCGAACCGCGGATCATCGGGGTATCGTCGCCATCAAAGCCATACTCGGAGAGCAACTCGCGCGTCTCCAGCTCGACCAAGTCCAAAAGCTCTTCGTCATCTACTTGATCAACCTTGTTGAGATAGACGACAATGCTGGGCACATTGACTTGGCGGGCCAATAGAATGTGCTCGCGGGTCTGGATCATCGGCCCGTCGGCGGCGCTGACAACCAAGATCGAACCGTCCATCTGGGCGGCACCGGTAATCATGTTCTTGATATAATCGGCATGGCCGGGGCAATCGACGTGTGCATAGTGACGCTTATCGGTCTCGTACTCCTGATGAGAGACATTGATCGTTACTCCGCGTGCCTTTTCTTCCGGAGCATTGTCGATATCATCGACGCTCCTGGCTTGGGCCAAGCCCTTGTTGGCCAAGTGCAAGGTGATAGCCGCCGTCAAAGTGGTCTTGCCGTGATCAACGTGGCCAATGGTACCGATATTGACGTGCGGTTTGTTGCGCTGAAATTGTTCCTTAGCCATTTCCTTAATCCTCTCCTTAGTATTTCTGGGCAGGCGGTTACAGCTTTAACCTCTAGTGCTGTCGACTATTTCTTCGGTAATGTGACTTGGGACGGCTTGGTACTTGGAGAACTGCATGGTAAAAAGCGCCCGTCCTTGGGTCAGCGAACGCAGGCGAGTGGCGTAGCCAAAAGTCTCGCTCAGCGGCACGAAGGCCTTGACTACCTGGGCATCGGAGCGAGGATTGATGCCTTGTATCTCGCCGCGGTGCGAATTGAGATCGGCCACTACGTCGCCCAGATATTGATCGGGGACGACGACCTCTAACTCCATAATCGGCTCCATGAGATAGGGAGCTGCCTTCTGGGCACCGTCTTTGAATCCTATAGACCCTGCGACCTTAAAGGCGACTTCCGATGAGTCAACTTCGTGATGCGACCCATCTACCAGCACGACTTTAACATCTTCGATCGGATAACCGGCAACCGGACCGGTGGTCATCGCTTCAATGATGCCCTCGCGCACTGGATTGATGTATTCCTTGGGGATGTTGCCGCCGATAATTTTCGACTCAAAGACCAATCCACTGCCCGGCTCGCCCGGCTCGATCTCCAACTCGATATGCCCGTACTGTCCGCGGCCACCGGTCTGCCGTACGAACCGGCCGGTGCTCTCGACGGCCTTACCCAGGCCCTCTTTGTAGGCCACCTGGGGCTTGCCGACATTGGCCTCGACCTTGAACTCGCGGAAGAGGCGATCGATGAGTATCTCTAGGTGCAGTTCGCCCATGCCCGACATGATCGTCTGCCCGGTTTCGTCATCGAGTTTGATCTGAAAGGTTGGATCTTCCTCGCTGAGCTTGGACAGGGCAATGTATAGCTGCTCTTGATCCACGCGCGTCTTTGGCTCAATGGCCACATGGACTACCGGCTCGGCAAATTCGATCTTTTCCAAGACGATAGGGTGCTGCTCGTCGCAAAGCGTATCACCAGTAGTTGTATTTTTGAGGCCAACCACAGCGACTATATCGCCGGCATAGGCATGAGGCAACTCGGTGCGGTCGTTGGCATGCATCTCCAGCAAGCGCGCGGTCCGTTCGCGACGCTCAGTAGTCACATTGTAGAGGTAAGTGCCCGAACTCAACACACCCGAATAGACGCGAACAAAGGTGAGACGCCCGACAAAAGGATCCGTCATAACCTTAAAGGCCAGTCCGGCAAAAGGCACATCGTCGCGGGCGGGACGCACCGCCTCCGCACTGGAATGCGGCAGCATGCCTTTGACTTCGCCGATGTCGGCTGGAGACGGAAGATAGTGCAGCACAGCGTCGAGCAAGCGCTGGACGCCTTTGTATTTGTACGCACTACCACACGTTACGGGCACGGCCTTCAGCGCGATAGTGGCTTGGCGCAACGCGGTTCGGATCTCGTCGGGATGAATTTCCTCTCCTTCGAGGAATTTCTCGAGTAGCCCATCGTCGAATTCGGCCACCGCCTCAAGCAGCTTTTCGCGGTATTGCAAGGCATTCTCGAGCAAATCCGCGGGAATCTCGTCCTCGAAAAACTTGACGCCTTGGCTGGCCTCTTCGTAGGTAATAGCCTTCATCTCGATCAAGTCGATCAAGCCGTTGAACGTCTCACCAACGCCGATGGGCAACTGAACAGGCACGAAATTGCTGTTCAACCGCTCTTGGAGCATGTTCAGGACCTGGAAAAAATCAGCCCCATTGCGATCCATCTTGTTGACAAAAGCAATGCGTGGAACCCCGTATTTGTTGGCTTGGCGCCAGACGGTCTCGGACTGAGGTTCGACTCCGCCGACCGCACAGAAGACGCCTATGGCACCGTCGAGTACGCGGAGCGAACGCTCGACCTCGGCGGTAAAATCCACGTGGCCGGGCGTGTCGATGATGTTGATGCGGTGATCTTTCCATTCACAAGCAGTCGCCGCAGAGGTGATAGTAATTCCGCGCTCGCGCTCTTGCTCCATCCAGTCCATCGTCGCCGTACCGTCGTGGACCTCCCCCATGCGGTGAACTCGGCCAGTATAGTAGAGAATCCGCTCGGTCGTAGTGGTCTTGCCAGCGTCAATGTGAGCCGCAATCCCGATATTGCGCGTGTCTTGTTGTGAAAACTGTCGTGCCATTTCGCTTGAGAACTCCCTTAAAATCTGTAGTGGGCGAAGGCCTTGTTCGCCTCGGCCATGCGGTGGACATCTTCCTTCATGCGCACAGCCCCACCTTCCCCCCTTGACGCAGCAATAAACTCGTTGGCCAACCGCTCAGCCATGGTGCGCTCAGAGCGCTCGCGAGCGCAGCGGATCAACCAGCGAATCGAACGCGCCGTGCGCTCATCTGGCCGCATTTCGACCGGCACCTGATACGTTTGGCCACCGACTCGACGCGATTTAACCATGACGATGGGCTTGGCGTTTTCCAGCGCCTTCTGGAAGACATCAATTCCGTCTTGGCCACTGCGCTCGACGACCAAGTCAATCGAGTCGTAAAATATGCGCTCGGCCACGCTCTTCTTGCCTTGCTTCATCAGCGAATTTACGAACCTCGCCGCCAAGACATTGTGGAATTTCGGGTCCGGCAGCAGCTTGCGCTTGATTGCTTTTTTACGCCGCGACATTGCTTATACCTTTAAGTTGGCCTCCGGGTGCCATACTTGGAGCGACCCTGGCGGCGGTCGGCCACGCCTGTCGCATCAAGAACGCCGCGCACGATGTGGTAGCGCACGCCGGGGCAGTCTTTGATCCGGCCCCCGCGCACCAAGACGATGGAGTGTTCCTGCAGCGTGTGGCCCTCACCTGGTACGTAAGCGGTGACTTCCATCCCCGTAGTCAAACGCACGCGAGCCATCTTGCGCAGAGCCGAGTTGGGCTTCTTGGGCGTCTGGGTGTAAACGCGCGTACAAACGCCACGGCGCTGAGGACAACCTTTTAGCGCTGGGGAGTCCGTCTTTTTTAGTGATTTTTGCCGGCTTTTGCGGACCAGCTGGCTAACCGTTGGCAAACGCTGTTTCTCCTCGTCATTTCGTAATAAATAGCAAGCTCATAATTTACATATAAATCGTATGACTGTCAATACTACTCGCCCAAAACACCCGTTTCCGCAGCGGCCACTTCGGTCAATTCAGCTTTGCCATTGCCTTCGGGCTCCAAGCTCTCATAGGTAGTCCCTTGGTAGGAGCCTGTACCGGCTGGAATCAAGCGGCCGATGATGACGTTTTCTTTGAGACCACGCAGGTGGTCTATCTTGCCTTGCACGGCAGCTTCGGTCAACACGCGCGTCGTCTCTTGGAAAGAAGCAGCAGAGATAAAGCTATCCGTGCGCAGCGAGGCACGAGTAATGCCCAGCAGAATCGGCTGGCAGGTAGCCGGGTCACCGCCCTCGTAGAGGACTTTGTCATTTTCCCTGTTGAAGCGGATTTTATCCACTTCCTCTCCTTCGAGAAAATTCGTGTCGCCCGGATCAATGATGCGCACCTTCTGCAGCATCTGCTTGACAATCACCTCAATGTGCTTGTCGTTGATCTCCACTGCCTGTAGGCGATAGACATCCTGAATTTCGTTGACCAAGTACTCCTGTACCTTATTCACGCCCTGGACCTGCAAGATATCGTGTGGGTTGACCGACCCCTCGGAGAGGCGCTCTCCTGCTTCGACCCGGTCGCCTTCGTGTACGCGCAGGTGCTTGCCGTAGGGCACCAAGTACTTCTTTTTCTCGCCATCCAGCGGGGTAACGAACAATTCGCGGTTACCGCGAACCAGACCGCCAAAACTCACAGTACCGTCGATTTCCGATATTACCGCAGGTTCCTTGGGACGGCGTGCCTCGAAGAGTTCGGCAACGCGCGGTAAGCCGCCGGTAATGTCGCGCGTCTTGGAACGCTCTCGCGGGATTTTGACCAACACCTGCCCCTGTGCGACTCGATCGCCGTCTTCGACCAGCAGACGAGCACCGACTGGGATGATATAGGAACGGGCCCCATATTCTTTACTCTCGATCTCAATCTGCGGACTCAGCGAGCGATCTCGCTGTTCGACGATGCCGCGGACGCTCATGCCCGTACTTTCGTCGAATTCCTCGCGCATAGTTACCCCGGCAATGATATCGTCGAACTTGATCCTGCCCGGGCGATCTGTGAGGATCACATTGTTGTATGGATCACATTCGTACAACACCTGATCTATCTCGACTTGCTCGCCTTCTTCGACTTTGAGGACTGCACCATAAGGGACATTGATCCGCCGCCGCACGCGATTCTGTTCGTCGAGCAACCCGATTTCACCGTTGCGTCCGACGACCGTGACGCCGGCCGTCGGGTTTTGCACCGTATCGATATTGAAAAATTGAATGCAGCCGGCCCGGCCCGCAGTAATCTGTGATTGCTCGGCGATGCGGCTGGCCGTACCGCCGATGTGAAAAGTTCGCAGCGTGAGTTGAGTACCTGGCTCGCCAATGCTCTGCGCGGCCACGACCCCAACTGCCTCGCCCACATTGACCTCGCGGCCAGTAGCCATGTTGCGGCCATAGCACTTGATGCACACACCGCGCTCGGACTCGCATGTGAGCACCGAGCGGATGAGCACTTCTTCAATGCCAGCTTGGGCAATGCGATTGGCGTCTTCCTCTTCTAACAAGACACCTGCTTGGGCTACCACAGTGCCGTCGGCGTCGAGAGCGTCCTCTTGCAATACGCGACCGACGATGCGGTCGGCTAGCGGCTCGATTACCTCCTCACCGTCCTTGAGAGCACCGGTCTTCAGCCCTTGGCTAGTCATGCAGTCCTCTTCGCTAATCACCACATCTTGGGCCACATCGACCATCCGACGAGTCAAATACCCGGCTTCGGCCGTCTTCAGGGCCGTATCGGCCAAGCCCTTGCGCGCTCCATGTGTCGAGATGAAGTACTCGAGCACCGACAGACCTTCTTTGAAAGAGGCAATAATCGGCGTCTCGATAATTTCGCCGACGGCACCGGTCATCTTTTTCTGCGGCTTGTTCATCAGACCGCGCATGCCGCCTAGCTGTTTGATCTGATCCCCACTGCCGCGCGCGCCGGAATCCTTCATAATATAAACCGAGTTAAAGCCCTCTTCGGCTTCCTCGAGCGTACTCTGCACAGCGCGCGAAACCGATTCGGTAGAATGCATCCAGACGTCGATGATCTTGTTATAGCGCTCGCCGTCGGTAATGATGCCGTTGGCGTACTGGTCGCGGACTTTTTCCACTTCCTTGAGCGCCCCGTCAATAAGCTTGGTTTTAGTATCGGGTACGACTACGTCGTCAACGGCGATAGATACGCCGGCCAGCGTTGCGTAGTGGTAGCCCATATTTTTGAGCTGATCGACGAACTCGGCCGTTCTCCTGTTGCCCAGCAGGCGATGCACTTTGGAGGTGATCCCCTTGATATCGCCCTTGTCGACCGTGCGGTTGATAAAGTCGATTTCCTCCGGAAGCACCTCGTTAAAAAGCAAGCGACCGACGGTTGTATTCACCATCTCGCCATCGATGCGCACCATAACCGGCTGGTGCAAAGTAATGCGGCCCGATTCAAAGGCCGCAACTGCCTCAGTCTTATTGGCAAAGCTGCGCTCGACTCCACCGGCTTCGCTAAAGCGAACCTTGGTTAGGTAATAACTGCCGAGCACGATGTCCTGAGGGTTGTCCATAATGACCGGCTCGCCATCGGCTGGCTTGAGAATATTGTTGGTAGAAAGCATTAAGAGCCGTGCTTCGATCTGGGACTCGAACGAGAGCGGAACATGCACGGCCATCTGGTCACCGTCGAAGTCGGCATTAAAGGCGGCACAGACCAGCGGGTGCAGACGAATGGCTTTACCCTCGACGAGAATGGGCTGAAAAGCCTGAATGCCCAACTTGTGCAAAGTCGGTGCTCGATTGAGCAATACGCAGTGGTCGCGAATGATTTCCTCGAGAATGTCCCAGACCTCCGGACGCTCGCGTTCGACCAATTTCTTGGCGCTCTTGACGGTTTGCACTAGCCCTTTTTCTTCTAATTTTTTGATTACAAATGGCTTAAACAGCTCTAGGGCCATTCCTTTGGGCAGACCACACTGATACAGTTTGAGTTCTGGACCGACGACGATGACCGAACGACCCGAATAGTCAACGCGCTTACCTAGCAAGTTCTGGCGAAAACGGCCCTGTTTGCCCTTGAGCAGATCGCTGAGCGACTTGAGCGAGCGATTGCCGTCGCCGCGCACGGCCCGCGAGCGACGCCCGTTGTCGAAGAGAGCGTCAACGGCTTCCTGGAGCATTCTCTTTTCGTTGCGCAGGATGACCTCGGGAGCCTTGATGTGGATCAGCTTCTTCAAGCGATTGTTGCGATTGATTACTCGACGGTAGAGGTCGTTGAGGTCGGAAGTGGCGAAGCGACCGCCCTCTAGAGGTACCAAGGGACGTAGATCCGGTGGAATGACCGGAATGTTGTCGAGAATCATCCACTCGGGCCGGTTTTCGGACTGGCGGAAGGCTTCGACGACCTTGAGCCGCTTGAGTGACTCTTGCTTGCGCTGGATCGAAGTCTCCCTCCCGACCAAGAAACGCAACTCGCCTGAAAGCTCTTCGATATTGATCTCCTCTAAGAGCCGCTTGACTGCGGGTGCTCCCATCTCGACCTCGGGATCGCCACCCTCTTCCTGCACTTCAAAGAGCTCCTCCTCCGTCAAAAGCTGCAACTTCTCCACAGGTGCATCCCTCGGGTCAATGACGACATAGGACTCGTAATAGAGGATGCGCTCAAGGTTGCGCATCGAGATGTCGAGCAGGGCACCGATGCGCGAAGGCAGCGACTTAAAATACCAGATGTGGGAAACCTGTACGGCTAGCTCGATGTGCCCAAGGCGCTCGCGGCGAACCTTGACCTGCGTGACCTCGACGCCGCAACGGTCGCATACTACGCCTCGATAGCGGATGCCCTTGTACTTGCCACAGTGGCAGTTCCAGTCCTTGACCGGACCGAAGATGCGTTCGCAGAACAATCCGTCGCGCTCCGGCTTAAAGGAGCGGTAGTTGATCGTCTCGGGTTTGGTAACCTCCCCTTGCGACCAAGCGCGAATGGTCTCGGGAGAAGCGAGTTGAATGCGGATGGAATCGAAATCAGTTGGTTTGCGCGATGCATTGGCAGTCTGTAACACTGGCACCCCCTTTGCGCTTTATGCGAATGCTCTGCGATTCAGTACGTCTCGACGATCCTACTGTCTTCAAGGATCACATCCAGACACAAACTCTGTAATTCTTTAACCAGTACATTGAATGATTCTGGAATGCCTGGTTCCGGCGGATTCTCTCCTTTCACGATGGCCTCGTATATTTTGGAACGCCCGGCGACATCGTCGGATTTAACGGTCAGCATCTCTTGGAGTGTGTAAGCCGAACCGTAGGCCTCCAACGCCCACACTTCCATCTCGCCGAAGCGCTGGCCGCCGAACTGCGCCTTGCCACCCAAGGGCTGCTGAGTGACCAGCGAGTACGGCCCAATGGAGCGAGCGTGAATTTTGTCGGCGACCAAGTGTGAAAGCTTTAACATGTATATGTATCCTACAGTAACCCGCTTGTCTAGCTTGTTGCCGGTCCGCCCATCGTAGAGCACTTGTTTACCGTCGTTGGGCATCCCGGCCTCGTCTAGCATCTCCCTTACCTCATCGAGGGATGCCCCGTCGAAAACCGGGGTCGCCACATGCAAGTTTAAGGAGTGAGCGGCCATGCCCAGATGGGTTTCAAAGATCTGGCCCAAGTTCATGCGCGAGGGCACACCTAAGGGATTGAGGGCGATATCTACGGGCGTACCATCCTCGAGGAAGGGCATATCCTCCTCCGGCGCGATGTAAGCAACCACGCCCTTGTTACCGTGGCGACCGGCCATCTTATCGCCGACCGAGAGCTTGCGCTTCTTGGCCACATAGACCTTGACTAGCTGCGCGATGCCCGGCGGCAGTTCATCGCCGCGCGTGATGCGCTCTATCTGGCGTTCTGTTTGCTCGTCGATCAGCTTTAGCTGCTCTTCTGCATAGCGCAAGAGTTCGGCGACCTCTGCACTGACCTTGGGATCTGCGGTCCAGTCTCCTTCGGGTTGCACCGTGGAGAAATCCACCCGCTCGAGCAGCCGCTCGCTCAATTGAGTACCTTTGCGGACTGCTAGCTCGCCGTCTTGGTGGTACAAGGTGCTTAACTTGACGGAGCCCACTACCTCCAGCAACATGGCGTTGCGTTCGGCTATCAGGTGCTCCTTGCGCTCGGCGGCCTCTCTTTCACATGCGGCGATGCTCTCCCGACGCCGCGGCGAATTGCTCCGCTCGCGACGTGAGAAAACCTTGCGGTCGATGACCACGCCTTCCATGCCGGGAGGTGCCTTTAGCGACGCATCGCGGACATCCCCAGCCTTCTCGCCGAAAATTGCCCGCAAGAGGCGCTCTTCAGGCGACAACTCGCTTTCTCCCTTGGGCGTCACTTTGCCGACTAGGATATCGCCGGGACCTACCTCAGCTCCAATGCGGATAATACCCTCGTCGTCGAGGTTGCGCACCGCCCCTTCGCTGACGTTGGGAATCTCGCGGGTAATCTCCTCTTGACCGCGTTTGGTGTCGCGCACTTGGAGTTCAAATTCCTCAATGTGTACGGAAGTGAAAATGTCCTTTTTGAGGAGGCGCTCGCTGACGACAATGGCATCTTCAAAGTTGTAGCCGTTCCAAGGCATGAAGGCGACCAGTATGTTCACGCCGAGTGCCAAGTCGCCCCGATCCGTAGCAGCACCATCGGCCAAGGGCTGATCGGTCTTTATCTTGTCGCCGACTTGGACCAAGGGACGCTGGTTAATGCAGCAATCCTGGTTGGAGCGGGTGAATTTGGTCAATTTGTACTCATCGACGTCCGCAGTATCCAATGGCGTCAGCCGCGTACTGCGCCTTTTGTCACGGCGCACGATAATGCGCTCCGCATCGACGCTGACAACCGTGCCAGGGTTCCGGGCTACGACGACTGCTCCCGAATCGAGCGCGACTTTCTTCTCCATCCCAGTGCCGACATAAGGTGCTTCGGTAAAGAGCAACGGCACGGCCTGGCGCTGCATGTTGGATCCCATGAGCGCTCGGTTGGCATCGTCGTGTTCGAGGAAGGGTATTAGGGCTGCCGCTCCGCTGACGAGCTGATTGGGGGACACATCCATGTAGTCAAGCTCGTCAGGGGTTACCATCGGATAATCATCCCGCTTGCGGGCTTTGACCAAGGAGTTGAGGAACTTGCCCTCGTCGTCGATAGGCGCATTGGCCTGGGCGATGATGTATCTGTCTTCTTCGGCCGCCGTCAGATATTCGATTTCATTTGTCACCTTCCCGTTGATCACCTTGCGGTACGGCGTCTCTAGAAAGCCGAAGGAATTGACCCGCGCGTACGTACTCAGCGAGGAGATCAGTCCGATATTGGGACCTTCCGGCGTCTCAATGGGACATATCCGGCCGTAGTGCGTATAATGCACGTCTCGCACTTCAAAACCTGCGCGGTCGCGGCTCAATCCCCCTGGGCCAAGGGCACTCAGGCGGCGCTTGTGGGTCAACTCGTCGAGCGGATTGGTCTGCTGTATAAACTGCGAGAGCTGGCTCGAACCGAAGAAGGCCTGGACTACGGTCGAAACCGTTCGCGCATTGACCAAGTCGTGCGGCGTGATCTGATCCTCGTCGCGCAGGTTCATGCGCTCGCGAACAGTACGCGCCATCCGCGTCAGACCGATGCTGAATTGGTTGGCCAGTAATTCGCCGACCAAACGCACGCGGCGATTGCCCAAATGATCGATATCGTCGGTGTTGCCCTGACCTACCCGCAAACCTAACAAGTAGCGGATTATCGCCATGAAATCCTCTAGATGCAGCACCGTGCTCTCGAAGGGAATGCCCACGTCCAAGCGACGGTTGATGCGATAGCGGCCCACATCGCCTAGGTTGTAGCGCTTGGCGTTGAAGAAGAGCCGATCCAGCAATTCGCGCACGGTCGCGATATTGGGCGGGTCGCCGGGACGCAGGAGGTTGTAGATGCGCGTGAGAGCATCTTCTTCGTCTTCGCTTGGGTCCTTCGCGAGCGTGTTCTCTATGACCCCAGGATCCTTGTCCGACGGGGCAGCCAAAACCTTCAACTTCTCGATGTTGACCGCCTGTAGCGCCGTTAGTTTTTCTCCGCTTATCTGCTCGTAGGCATCCAATAAAACTTCACCGCTATCTTTGTCGACGATGTCCCCGCCACCGTTATAGCGGTTGACCAATTCTTCGTCTACAACCTCTTCGACCTCTTCGCGAAACAGACTGAGGATTTCGCCATCCTTAGAGCAGCCGAGCGCCTTTAAGAACGAGGTCACTGGCAGCTTGCGCCGTCGGTCGATGTGCACGTACATGATGTCGTTGATGTCCATGCTGAACTCCAGCCACATCCCCTTGTAGGGAAGGATGCGCGCCGAGAACAGCCGCTTGCCGTTGGGGTGCAAAGTCTCGTCGAAGAACACTCCAGGCGATCGATGTAGCTGGCTGACGACTGCGCGCTCAGCTCCATTGATAATAAACGTGCCCTCACTGGTCATCAGGGGTAGTTCGCCCAGAAATACGGCCTGTTCGACCACGTCCTTGACTGGGAGGTCCGCACTTTCCTTGTCGCGGGTCACTAAGCGAAGGGTCGCGCGCAGCGGGGCAGCGAAGGTCATGTCCCGCTCGCGGCATTCCTCTTCGCTGTAGCGGGGATTGCCAATAGAGTAGCTGACGTATTCCAGAGAGTATATCCCATGAACATCGGTGACCGGAAAAATACTCTGGAAGACTAAGTGCAAACCACGCCGCTGGCGCTGATGGGGCAGCACGGAGAGCTGCAGGAAGTCCTCGAAGGAGTCAAGCTGAACCGAAAGCAGGTTTGGCATCTCTGCGGCTTCTTTGATTTTGCCAAAAGAGCGCCGTTTAATACTGCCGTTCGTCTTTGCCAAAGTCCAACTCCTCAATTTATGGTTTAAGGCAAATGCTCATGGAGCTATTGGCCAATAGCTCCATGAATGCGCGCTGCAGAAAAGCAGGTATGAACAAATGAACCACTACATCCGCAGCAGTTCCCTATTGGAGTTCCACCGTGGCTCCGGCGTCCTGCAACCGGCTCTGAATTTCTTCGGCTTCTTCCTTGGTCGCTCCTTCCTTGATGGGCTTGGGTGCTTCGTCGACGAGTGCTTTGGCCTCTTTCAGTCCTAGACTAGTGATCTCGCGAACGACCTTGATAACTTGGATCTTCTTCTCACCGGCATTAGTGAGCACGACGTCAAAGGAATCCTTCTCCGGAGCGGCTTCTTCGCCGCCGCCATCGCTGGGCATCGCGCCAGCCATCATCACTGGTGCTGCGGCCGACACACCGAACTGGTCTTCGAGAGCTTTGACCAATTCGGCTAGTTCTAGGACCGTCAGGCCGCCGATGGTCTCAATGATTTCGCCTACCTTGCTGTTGGCGGTGGTGGCAGTGGTTTCTTCGGTCATGGGATACAGCCTCCTGTATATCCGTATTTGAGTTTGTTGATAAGGAACGAATGGGATTTAGGCGTTTTCCCCGCCTTCTACCCGTTGCTTTTCGATGGCTGACAACGCACCGACCAAGCCCCTGAGCAATCCATTCAAGACACCGCTTAGCCCGTAGAGCGGGCTCTGGACGCTGGCGACTACCTTGCCTAGCAATTCTTCCTTAGAGGGTAGCTTGGCCAACGCCTCGACTCTATCGGCGGCGATGACTTCGCCTTCCATAAAGCCGGTTTTGATCTGGATTTTCCCACCGTCGTCGACAAAGTCTTGCAGAATTTTAGCCGGTGCGATGGGATCTTCTTTTGAATAGGCCAAGGCCGTCGGTCCGGTGAAATACTCTTTGAGACCGGCGATGCCCACTTCCTCGGCCGCGCGAATGGCTAGGCGATTTTTGATCACTTGGTATTGGACATCGGCATCGCGTAGTTTGTTGCGTAGCTCGGTCACCGAGGCTACATCAATACCCGTAAAATCGGCCAAATAAAAGCTCTTGGCCTCGACCATGATGGCCTTCAGTTCTTCTACTCTTGCTTCTTTCTCTACCGTCGCCATAGTACAGAACTTTCTTTACGCAGCGAATTGGGCGCGGTCGATCTTGATGCCCGGCCCGATCGTCGACGAGAGGACTAACTTGCGGATGTACTGCCCTTTTGTCGCAGCTGGCCTAGCACGCAAAATGGCGTCAGTAAACGCTTGCGCGTTTTCGATCAGTGCCTGATCAGTAAAGGACAGCTTGCCGATGGGGACTTGAGCGTTGTTGCCGGACTTGCTATCGGCGCGGTATTCAATGCGTCCGGCCTTCGCCTCGCGGACGGCTTGGGCTACTTCGCGCGTTACCGTGCCCGTTTTGGGATTGGGCATCAAGCCCCGCGGCCCCAAGATCCTCCCCAGCTTGCCTACCTGTCCCATCATATCTGGAGAGGCGATGACTAGGTCGAAATCGAGCCAACCGCCTTGGATTTTCTCGGCCATATCGGCTCCGCCGACGAAATCGGCCCCAGCGTCTTCGGCCTCCTGTACTAGCGGCCCTTGGGTAATGACTAAGACTCGGAGTTCCTTCCCGGTACCGTGGGGTAACATCACCGTGCCGCGCAGCGATTGGTCGGCCTGTCGGCCATCAATCCCCAAGTTGTAACAAAGCTCTATAGTCGGGTCGTAATTGCACGCTGGGAATCCCTTGAGGATCTTGATCCCCTCTTCCCACGAATAGGCTTTGTCGCGGTCGAAAGACGCCAAGGCGTTCCTGTATTTTTTTCCTCTGGCCATATCCTAAACCTCTTATGAGGGTTGCGATGCGAAGCAACTACTCGATCAAAAGCCCCATGCTGCGGGCCGTCCCCGCGATCATCGACATCGCGGCTTCCATTGAGGCCGCGTTCAGATCGGGCATTTTCAATTCGGCGATTTCGCGCACTTGGTCTGTAGATACAACGCCGATGTGGTCCCTATTGGGTACACCCGACCCCTTGGGTTGCCCAGCAGCCCGCAAAAGCAGGACCGCAGCCGGCGGCGTCTTGGTGATAAACGAAAACGTGCGGTCGGCGTACACCGTAATGATTACGGGAATGATCAACCCCTGCTGGTCTTGGGTCTGGGCATTGAAGGCCTTGCAGAATTCCATGATATTGACACCGTGTTGACCCAGCGCCGGCCCAACGGGCGGTGTCGGATTTGCCTGACCAGCCGGAACCTGTAATTTGATTTGGGCTATTTCTTTTTTAGCCATTTAGTTACTACCCCTCTGAAAATCCGCCGACCGCCTCTTGGACCGGCTCGACCTGCAACACGTCCAATTCCACTGATGTGCCGCGCCCAAAGATGCTCACCATGATTTTCAACCGGCGCTTCTCCGGCAGCACCTCCTGCACGGTGCCGATAAAATCCTTGAATGCGCCGTCGTTGACTTTGACTTGATCGTCGACGGCAAAGGGAATCTCTTCGACCTCTTGGTCTTTGCGGCGATCGACGTGCCCCAAAATGCGGTCGACTTCCTCCTGCCGCAGCGGTTGCGGCTTGCGCGCTGGACCGACGAAGTTGGTCACTCCAGGAATGTTGGTCACTTGGTACCAAGCGTCCTTGGACATTTCCATTTCCACTAGCACATAACTAGGCAAAAAGCGCTTCCTAGTCTTGGTTTTCTTGCCAGCGCGCAGTTCGACCACTTCCTCGGTCGGCACAATGACCTGAGCAATTGCACCGTTGGCAGCCCCAGACTCAATTAGCGACTCCAAGTAAGTTTTTACTTTATTTTCGTGCCCCGAATATGTATGCAGAGCGTACCAACGCTGTGCCATAGCTTCAATCCGCTGTTAGCTCCCGTTTGCCGAGCGTAAACAAGGAAAAGAAGCGGTGCATGCCATGCGCCGCTTCCCTTAGATAGGACCAGCGAGAATTACTGCCCTAGGAGTATCCCCCAAACAAAGGAGATAATCAGGTCGAACATGCCGATAAAAACCGCAAAGACCGCCGAAAAAGCTAATACCACTCCGGTGGAACTGACCAAATCCTCGCGAGTGGGCCAACTCACCTTGGAGAATTCGGTCCGCACATCTTTGACAAAATTAGTAAGTTTATTCCACATCCCGTTCCCTAATGCAGAAGCCTGGCAGGGCAGACAGGACTTGAACCTGCAACCGCCGGTTTTGGAGACCGGTGCTCTACCAATTGAGCTACTGCCCTATGCCTAGCGGGCTTCCTTGTGGGCCGTGTGCTTGTGGCAAAAGCGGCAATATTTTTTGTACTCCACGCGGCTTGGCTGGTTTCGTCTATTTTTAGTCGTAGTGTAATTTTGCTGGCTGCAGACTTCGCATTCTAGCGTTATTTGATCTCTTGGCATCGGAATTGGCCGTGTTTAGATGGAAGCACTTAGGAAAGTGGAGCCGATGACCAGGATTGAACTGGTGACCTCATCCTTACCAAGGATGCGCTCTACCGACTGAGCTACATCGGCTTCAATCGTTTTGGTGATCTGGAGCGGGAAACGGGACTCGAACCCGCGACCCCGAGCTTGGAAGGCTCGCGCTCTAGCCAACTGAGCTATTCCCGCTCGAGCTGGATTAATGCCCGTTTAATTTACAGAAGTTTAAATATATGATAGCCCTTTTAATATGTCAAGAAGACGGGACACAGGCCCAAAACGCGAAACTCCCGGATAGGTACACGCCTATCCGGGAGTCGCCAAGCAAACTGGATCTTCGCGTTCAGCGCGTGATCTTGACAATCCTGTAGTGCAGCTTGCCAACGGGTACTTCAATCTCGATTTCTTCTCCAACTTCGTGTCCGAGCAACCCCTTTCCTATCGGCGAAACCGTGGAAATTTTACCCGCTTCAAAATCCGCTTCCTCGGGAGCGACGAGCGTGTAGGTGAACTGCCGTGCCTTCGCGAGATCCTCTAGCTCTACGGTGGCACCGATATAGACCTTGTCTTCCGGGATCGCCTCGTTTTCTAGTAGGCGAGCCCGGCTGAGTGTCTCTTCGAGCTTGCCAATGCGTTGCTCTAGGAAGAGCAACCTTTCTTTGGCCGCCGAATATTCGGCGTTCTCGGACAGGTCGCCAAACTCCCGCGCCCGCTGCAACGCCTGGCGCACTGCCGGGCGTTCGGTCTCCTTGAGTCCCTTCAACTCGCCCTGAAGTTTTTCGTAGCCTTCTCGCGAAAGATATACTTCACTCATACAAAGCCTCTAGCAGGAGAGAACAACATGCGCTATTCAACACAAAAAGCGGAAGCGCACTACCGCTTCCGCTACTCAAGGAAATTAATGTACTAAAAACGGTGCCTAGGTGCAAGCTAAGGGACTTGCCCAAGTTCGCCACCCTCCTTTTAATAAATTCACAGACCGAGCCACTCCTTCCCAAACAACGCACTCACGAGTCTCATGGCATTGACAATCCTGCACTTTGCCGATCTTCATCTAGGCGTCGAAAACCACGGCAGTCTCGACCCAAGCACCGGACTGCATTCGCGGGTTCAAGATTTTGCTAACAGCCTAGAAACGGTCTTCGACTTAGCTATTGGAAAGACGGTTGATCTGGTCCTTTTCGCCGGCGACATGTACAAGAATTGCGATCCGACCCCGACCCATCAACGCGTCTTGGCCCGCCAACTCCAGCGCCTACAAGCGGCCGGTATCCCCATCGTGCTAGTGGTGGGTAACCACGACGCGCCGGGCGCTTTTGGCAAAGCCACTTCAGTTGACATTTTCAGCACTCTACAGTTAGAGGGCACTCACGTCATCCGCCGTCCAGAGCTCCTGCGAATCGAGACGGCCAACGGTCTAGTGCAAGTGGCTGGCCTACCCTGGCCGACGCGCCATGCCCTACTCACCCGCGACGAATACCGCGACTTGTCGATAGAGGAAATCCGCGGCGAAATCCAAAAAATTTACGCGGACCAGATCGACGAGTACGCCCGACAGCTCGACCCAAAGCTGCCGGGCGTACTCATCGCCCACCTCGCTGCCGCCGACGCCATCTATTCTGGAGGTGAACGCACCGCCATCATCGGCCAAGACCCCGTTTGGCTCACCAGTACCCTTGCCAATCCCACCTACGACTACGTCGCCTTGGGACACATCCACAAATATCAAGACCTCAACCTCGGCCAACATCCGCCCGTGGTCTATTCGGGCAGCTTAGAGCGCATCGACTTTGGCGAGGAAGGCGAAGACAAGGGCTTCTGCCTCGTACGCATCGCCGAGGACGCAACCGCGCCGAGAGGCCGGGCGACCACCTTTGAGTTCGTCCCCGTCCCGGCGCGGCGCTTTGTGACTATCAAGCTAAAGGTGTTCGATGGCCAAGACGCCACCGAGCGCATCGTCGCTGCCTGCGCCCAAGCCGATCTGGCAGACGCCGTAGTCCGCATCCTTTACGACTTGCCCGCAGGCTATGCCACACCGGTGGATCTACAACAGGTGCGGCAAGCGCTCGAACCGGCCTTCCACATCGCCTCCATCCAGCCGCGCTTTGCCCCAAAAGATATCCAACGCCGTGCCGAAATCAGTGAAGAGGCCGAGCTAGGCGACGCCCTTGACCGCTACATCGACAACAGCCCAGATCTACAAACACACCGATCCGAGCTCAAAAACTACGCCCTCCACCTAGAGCGCGAGCTCGAAGCTGGCCAACGCGACGAAGACGACGAATGATCCCTCTCTCCCTTTCGCTGCGCAATTTTCTCAGCTACGGCGAGAAGGTACCGCCGCTCGACTTTACTCAGTTCCACGTCGCCTGCCTTACGGGTGGCAATGGCCACGGCAAATCCGCCCTACTCGACGGGATTACCTACGCTTTGTGGGGCCAAGCCCGCAAAAGCCGCAGCGATGAAGAACTGTGTCGGATCGGAGCCAGAGAGATGCGAGTTGACTTCGACTTCGCCCTCGGCGAAAAGCACTTCCGCGTCATCCGCAGTTGGCGCCGCACCAAGCGGGGCGTCCCGGCCCTAGACCTACAAGTAGAAAGCGACGGCGTCTTCCGCACGCTCAGCGAAGGCGAGGGCATTAACCCCACCCAGCGGCGCATCAACGAGCTCCTATCTATGGACTACGACACCTTCGTCAACTCGGCCTTCATCGTCCAAGGACGCGCCGACGAGTTTACCCAGAAAAACGCCAGACAGCGCAAAGAAGTCCTCGGGCGAATCCTCGGACTAGGGCGCTACGACCAACTCCAAGGCATGGCTCGGGTCCGCTATCAAGAGCACCAGCGCCAGAGCGAGATCCTGCAGACCCGCCTCGGTGAACTCGATGCCGAATTGGCCAAGCGCGAAAACTACGAATCCGAGCTACGCACCGTCGATGACCACCTCGTTCTACTCGGCAGCGAAATCAGCAGCCGAGAAAAAGCACAAGCCGAGTTGGAGGCCCAGCGCCTAGAATTGGTGCAGATCCACCAGCGCGTCGCCGAGCTAGAGCGGGAACAGCAGCGCGTTACCGAACGGACGCAGCAGGTCTCCGCTGAACTCGAAGACCTGCGGGAGCAGCAGCGCCAAGACAGCGAAATTCTAGCGACCGCCGCATCCATCGAGCGAGACTTTGCGACCTACAGCCAGCTTCGCACCCAAATCGGCTTACTCGAACAAAAAGCGCAGGAGCACGGCGAGTTAGCGGCCCGCCGCCGTCAGTTAGAAGAGCAAATCGCCCAAGTGCGCCAAGAAGTGGAGCGACAGCAAGAGCGCTGGGCGGCCACTCTCGGCGAGCGACAGCGACAACTCGACGATCACCAAGCCTTGCTCAATCGGGAGCAAACCATCGCCATCCGCTACGCCCAATTCAAAACTCTCAGCGAGCAGGCCCAAGCTCTAGAGCAGGCTCGAATCCGCTACGAAGATCTCCTCAGCGAGCGCCGCGACCTCAAAAACGTACTATATCGGGAGGAGCAGGACCGCAAAAGTCAGCGCCAAGTACTCGCCAAGCGATCAGAACAGTTGGGTCGAACCATCGCCGAGGAGAAAACCCTAGCAGCACGCATCCATCAGTTGCAAGCGCAGCAGACCCAATTGCAGGCCAAAGCAGAGGAAAGGGATCGCCTCGCGGACGAAGGCCGCGATCTCAATGCCCAGATCACTGAGAGGCAACAGAAACTTCGCGCTGAAGAGGAAGAATTGGCCAACGAGCGCCAGCAGACTCAGGCCTTGGCCGATTCCGACGACGCCAATTGCCCATTGTGTGGCAGCACACTCGACGCCGAACACCGCCAGCAGGTCGCGGCAGAACTCTCGCAACGGGAAGAACGCCGCCAAGAGCGCATCGCCATTCTCGGCAGCGAGTTGGCCACGCTCGCCGACCAGTTGCAAAAGATGCGCGCGCACTACAAGGCCCTTGGCGAGGAAATCGCGCCCCTCCAGCAAGTCCATCAAGACCTGGCCACCAGGGAGGCTCGTCTCGCGCAAATACGGGAATCGGCCGCTGAGGCCCAGTCGCTAGCCGAGCAATTAGCCACCCTCGACCGCGAACTCAGCGACCAATCATACGCTCCCCAAGAACGCGAACGCCTGCACAAGCTAGTCGGAGAAATTGAGCTGTTGGGCTACAGCAGCGCCGAGCACGAGACACTAGGCCAAAAGCTCGCCGAGTTGCGCCCGGTCGAGGCCGAGCACGCCCGCTTGCAGGACGCCAAAAACCAAGCAGACCAGCTCAAAAGCGAGCGGGCCGAAGCCCAGAACCAACTCGAGCGGGCCGACCGCCAACTCGCCGAGGCCCACTATGCCCAAGAAGAACGGGAACGACTCGACCAAGTCGAGGAGCAGATTGCAGCCTTGGGCTACGACAGTGCCGGTCACCAGCGGTTGCGCCAGCAACAGGACGATCTGCGCGACAGCGCGCGACAATTCGAGCGCCTGCAACACGCCCGCCAACGCCGCACTTCATCCGACGAATCGCGGATGCGCTACGAGGCCGAAGCCTCCACTCTAGCGGAACAATTGCAGACTATAAAAGAAGAAAAAGAAAAATTGCACGAGCGGACCGGCGCGTTAGAAGACGTCGATAGGCAACTCGGTGAAAACCAAGCCCAATTGGAAAAGCTGCGGGTCGAGAGGGATCAACACCTCCAGCGCCGGGGTAGCCTAGAGGCCCAGTGCACACGTTGCGCCAAGTTGGCCCAGGAGCAAGACCAGTTGCGTGAAAAACTCCAAGGCACCCAGCGACAGACCTGGATATACCAACAACTCGACAAGGCATTCGGCAAGGATGGGATCCAAGCGCTGATCATTGAAAACGCCGTGCCGCAAATCGCCGAAGAAGCCAACGCCATTCTCGCGCGCCTGACCGACAACCGCATCCAAGTCGCCTTCGAATCGCTGCGCGACCTCAAAAAAGGCGGCACCCGCGAAACCCTCGACGTCAAGATCGCCGACGAAGTCGGCGAGCGTTCCTATCACCTCTATTCCGGGGGCGAGGCATTCCGCACCAATTTTGCCTTGCGCATCGCGCTCTCCAAGGTGCTGGCCATGCGCTCGGGCACCCGCCTCCACACCCTCTTTATCGACGAGGGCTTCGGCACTCAAGACGAACAAGGGCTGGAACAACTCATCGAAGCCATCCAAAAAATCAGCGGGGATTTCAAAAAAGTGTTGATCGTCACGCATCTCGACCAACTCAAGGCGGCCTTTCCAGTGCAAATCGAGGTCGCCAAACACCCCGACTTAGGCTCGCGTTTTTCCGTGACGCAGCACGCCTAGCCTCTTGCCTGTTATGGACCATTGCGACGAATACCACGCCGCCCACACTGGCGCGGCCTTACGCGACGCACAAGCCTCGTTTCGCTTGTACATGCGCGGTGCCGATCACCTCGACTTCCTGCACCGCATGACTTCCAACGACTTCCACAACCTGCAAATAGGGTACGGCCTTGAAGCCGTCTTTATCGAACACCGGGCGCGGATTCTCGACCTCGCCACCTGCTATCGCGGCCCGGACGCCACCGCCTTGATCCTGAGTCCCGATTCGCGCACCGCGATCCCCGATTGGTTGGACCGCTTTATCTTTGCCGAGGCCCTCGAATTGGCAGACCGCACAGACGAAACAGCCATGTTCGAACTCATCGGCCCGCAAGCCGCTCAGCTAGTCACCCACACATTCAACGCGGATCTGTCAAGACTTCAGGATCACCAACTACTCGACTCGCAGATCGCCGCCGACCTGTGGCTAGCGCGCACAGCCGGACCGGGGCTGCGCGCCTTCGGGCCGCCCGCAACCGTGGAGGCTCTTTGGCAGCGTCTCGCCGCCGCAGGAGCTCTTCCAATAGGAGCGGCGACGTGGGAAATTTTGCGCGTCGAACAGGGCCTTCCCCTGCTCGGGCGAGAGCTGACCCAAGATTACAACCCCTGGGAAGCAGGGCTTGGTCGCGCTATTCATCTAGACAAAGGCTGCTATATCGGCCAAGAAGTCATCGCCCGCCTAGATACCTACGACAAAGTCAAACAGCATCTAGTCGGGCTGCGGCTCTCCGCTGCCGAGTTGCCGACAACGGGGCAACCGCTGCGCGATGAAGTGCGCGAAGTAGGGCGCATTACTTCCGCGGTCCACTCCCCCAGCCTCGGCCCAATTGCCCTCGCCTATGTGCGGCGCAGCGCTTGCGCCGAGGGCACTGCACTAGACGCGGGCGGACCGCAGGCCACCGTAGTATCCCTGCCTTTTTTGTCGCATGAGTCCCGCTAGGCCCAGCGGACGCCGCAAGATAGTCCACATTGGGCTTGATAGCGGCCCGCACCACAACACCCAAGCTTGCGCCGAATTCGCCGCGCTCCTGCGCGAATACACCGATTGGATCGAATGGGGCGACGACTACGCCATCCTCGACGTCACCGACAATAAACTCGACATCCCCTTTGGAACACGCGTCGCCAAGATGATCAAGAGCGATATCAAGCGGCAGCTAGGCTGGAGGGTTTCCGTGGGGTTGGCACCCAGCAAATTCTTGGCGCGGCTAGCTATGGAGCACCAGAGACCCGATGGCCTAACAGTCGTATTACCTGAACAGATAGGGGATTTTCTCGCCGACGTGCCCATTGACCAGCTTCCCGGCGTGGGAGCCGTTACGCGCCAGCAATTCGCGGCCATGCAAATAGAACGCGTCGGCTCGCTAGCTCAAGTGCCGCTGAACGAACTTGTGCGCCGCTTTGGCCAGCGGGGCAGCAGCTTTTGGCACCTCGCCCAAGGTTGGGACGACAACCCGGTCACCCCAGCCGAACAGCTAGACCAAATCCGCGAGGAAGCTTCTTTTGCCGTCCCGCTGTACACCCGTGAAGAAATGCACAATGCCTTGCGCGAGCTAGTCGCCGCGCTCTGCGGGCGCTTGCAGCGCAGAGGACTGCAAGCGCGCTACGCGACCATAGAGGTGCGCTATCCAGATTTTCGTACCGCGACGCGCACATTGCGCTTAGCCGCCTTTACCGATCGCGCCCAAGCCGTCTTCGCGGCTACCTGTGAGCTGTTAGACCAGACAGAGGTCGGCGACTTGGGCACGCGTCTGCTCGGCATTGGGTTGGGGGGATTTGACGACGAAGAGATTGAGCAGCTCGATTTGTTTACCGGCGAAAAATCCTAAGCCGCGGCCTGCGGCAATACCGAATCTCCATAGGGCAGTGCCCAGATCCGGGCCTCGGGGCCGACCACTTCGTGCGCGGCTGCCAGAGCTTGGCCAAGGTCGTCAAAGGGCACTAAGCCGACGCGACCGATGGATTCGGCCGGCAGCGACGAAACCAAATACACGCGAGCCTTTTTCAGCACCGCAGCGATGGCTGCTGCCTTGTGCCCGCCCAAGACAAATTCCCGCTCTATGCGCGCGAGAATCCCATCGGCCGAATCCGCCTCCTGCAACCAAGAGGCAAAAGTAGCGCTGCCCAGCCCCTCGCGGCATTCGGCCACCCAGACGATGACGCCTCCCTCGCGCACGGCATGCACGGCGTTGTCGAGGGCCTTTTGCGCCTGGTACATATTGACATCCAGCGGATAGCCGCCCGCGCTGACGAGGACAATATCAGCGCATCGCGCAATGGGCACGGCTCCGCGCTTGGCTACCTGCTCACACCCTTTGCGGTGAGCCTCTCGCACGTGCCCAGCAAAGGCGGCGACAATGCGGTGGCGATCGTCGACGATCGCATTGAGGATGAAATCAATCCCCAACATGGCCGCCCCTTCTTCTAAATCTTCCCTCACCGGGTTGCCCTCAAGCCGCCCAGTCTCTGCGCCGGGCCGGGCCATCAAACCGTGGTTGGCCGCTACGGCACTCGGAGAGGCACAGCCGGGCAAGATCGCCTTGGCCCCGCCCGAAAAACCGGCGAAGTAGTGAAACTCCAAGTTGCCCAAACAAATCCGCACATCGGCCTCCACCAAGGGACGAAAGAGCTCCACGGGCGTACCGCGGGAAGTGACTCCCAGCCGCACCACGTCTTGTGGATCGTGGTTCACCACCCGCACCCGGGCATAAACCTCCGGCCCTACCAAGGCGGCCAACTCAGCTGCGGTCTGCGCTCGATGCAGTCCCAAGGCCACAACTACCGTCACGTCGGCATCCGGCACGCCGGCTGCGGCGAGTTCCTCTAGCACTGGCGGCAACAGGCGATCCGTCGGGCAAGGCCGGGTCATATCGCTGACGACAATTGCGACCTTCTGACCGGGCTGCACCAGCGTGCGCAATTCCGGCGTACCCACGGGCCGGGCCAGCGCATCTCGCACCAACGCCCGCTCTTTACCGTCGTCACCTTGTTCTGCTTTGGGCAGAACGACGCCTAGCAGACGCTCGCTGGGCACGTCAACTTGCAACTGAGAGTCGCCAAAGGGTAGCTCGATTTTCGTCTCAGCCATGGGACCTCCTCAACTATCGAAAGCGCAGGCACCAGCACCGCGCGGGTCGCCGCAGGTACCACACGGACCTATTGGCTCGCGCTCGCTGGCAGCGCGACCAGCAACGGCAAAGCTCGACAGCTTCTTCTCTAACTCCGCACTCTCACAAGACGGACAAGCGGCTGTCGCCGCCCCCTGTATGAGCGCGTCGAATTCCGCGCCGCACTCCTTGCAGGCGTATTCGAAAATCGGCATGGCTCAGGCTCCGTGCAGGGCCGGCTGATACAGGCCCACGCTGTAGAATTCATAAGAGGCAGCTTTGTCCGGGAAATCAACCACATGTACCGTAAAGCGAGCCGGCACTCCGGTGTCGGGCATGTGATCGCGGAAAAAGCTGCTATAGGCTTGGGCGTATTCTTGGTAAATGCGCTGTTGTTCCTCGTGAAAGCGCTGCGGGTCGGTCAGCGGGTTGACGTCCTTGGGCTGAGCGCCGAAGGCGTGTACCTCGATGAAATCTATTTGGTCAATCGAATCGCAAATCTCGGCTTCTTGCAGCCACTTCTCCCAACAGCGGAAGACCAGCTCGACTTCGACGGAAGGCGTCATCCTCACCAGTTCGTCGCGGCCGAGGATCCCATGCGCCGAATGTCCACCGGTCAAGCCGGCGAAGTAGATCTTCAAGTCGCCGTTGTCCAGCGCCTCGGTCACCAAGGCCGATAAGGTTGGGTGGTCCCCACCGTAGTAGTAGGTTAATCGACCGCGTTGCTTGACGTTAAATGCCATCGTACTCCTTTCACTTCGCGTTAAAGTGCTTCGACGAAAATCTCGGCCCAATGCCGCGCCCGCCGCCCGGTGAAATCGGCAATCTGGTGGCGGCACGAAGTGCCTACGGCCGCGATTTCCACGTCCTCTGTTGCCTCCTCTAGTACGGCAAAGAGCCGCTCCTGCCCCACGGCACGCGATATTTCAAAGTGCTCTTTCTCGTAGCCAAAGCTACCGGCCATGCCACAGCAGCCCGACGGGATTTCCTCGGCGCTAAAGTGGGGCGGCATGTTGAGCACAGTCAATGTCGCGGCTGTCCCCGTCAGGGCCTTTTGATGGCAGTGGCCATGCACCAAAATATGGCGGGCGGTGTGAGCAAACTCCAAATCGAGCGGCGACTCGCGGACGAGAAAGTCCTCGAGCAGGACGACCTGATCCGCTACGAGTCGACTTTGCGGGTCGTCAACCAAATCTAGGTAATCGTCGCTGAGTGCCGACGCGCAACTCGGCTCCAGCCCGATGATTGGTATCCCTTCCTCAGCCCAAGGCGCGAGAACCTCCACATTGCGCTGCGCCAATGCGCGAGCGCGGTCGAGAAAGCCCTTGGATATGAACGGCCGGCCGCAACAAACCTTGTTTGCGACTAAGACGACCTCGTATCCGGCGCGTTCCAAGATAATCGTCGCCGCCATGCCAATGGCTGGCTCGTTGTACTCGACGAAGGTGTCGTTGAAGAGCACGACGCGGCCCTTGGTGCCGCGAACCGGCCGGCGGCCGGCGAACCAGCGCGAAAACGGCTGGCGGGCAAAGGCCGGCAGTCGCCGCCGCCGGTCAATGCCCAAAAACGCATCCAACAGCCAGCGATTAAACCCGCTGCGGCCGATCCAATTCGACAGCGGTGCCAACGCCGATCCCAAGCGGCTGATACGAGCTATGTCGGCAAAGAGCCGCGAGCGCAGCGGATAGCCGTGCTGGCGATGGTAGTGGGCGAGAAATTCGTACTTGAGCTTGGCCATATCCACGCTCGACGGGCACTCGGCTTTGCAGGCTTTGCACTCCAAGCAGAGGTCCATCACGCGGTGGACTTCATGGCTGTGCAGGCCATCGGGCAACGTGCCCGCGAGCGCGGCGCGCAAGGCATTGGCACGACCGCGAGTGGTGTGCTCCTCGTCCAAGGTCGCCATGTACGAAGGGCACATCGTGCCCACCAGCTTTTTGCGGCAGTGGCCCACCCCGGAGCACATTTCAACGGCTTCCTGAAAGCCGCCTGCCTCACTAAAGCTGAAAAACGTCTCCACCTGCGGCGTCTGATAATCCTCGTTATAGCGCAGGTTCTCGTCCATCCGAGGGGGGCGGGTGATCTTGCCGGGATTCATAATCCCCTGCGGATCAAAGGCGTCCTTAACCTCGACAAAAGCCGCGACCAACTCCGGGCTAAACATCTTGGCGATCCACTCGCTGCGCGCCAAGCCATCGCCGTGCTCGCCCGACATGGCTCCGCCGTATTCGAGCACCATATCGCTCATCCGCTCCTCCATCTGGCGCAGGAGCTTTATGCCTTCGGGATCTTTGAGGCTGAAAATCGGCCTGATGTGCAGCAGGCCGACGCTCGCGTGCCCATAGTATTCGCCCTCAATGCCCAACTCCTCCATCAGCGCGACCACTCGGCGGACGTAGTCGGGTAGCTTTTCTACCGGGACGCAGGTATCCTCCACCCCGGGTTGGGGTTTGGGGTCGCCTTTCATGCCCATCAAAAGCCCCAATCCAGCCTTGCGCAGCTCCAAGATAGCCTTCTGATCTCCAGCGGCCACAGCCCGCGTAAACGCGTAGCCCATCCCGCGCTCCCGCAATCGCCCTTCCAATTCGTCCATCTTGCGACTCAGTTCGGCTTCGGAGTCCGTATAATACTCGATTATGAGCAAGGCCGCCGGATCGCCCGTGATGAAGCGGCGGCTCGGGGCGTGCTCAACCGAGCCTTTGGTCTGGTCGAGCAGAATCTTGTCGATCAGCTCGCTGGCGACCGGCGCAGTCTCTAATGCAGTCAGATTGGCCTCCATGGCCTCGACCAAGTCGTGGAAATGGACGGCCACCAAGCCCTTGTGCTCGGGTAGCTCCACCAAGTTCAGCCGCGCTTCGACCACCGCGCAGAGCGTGCCCTCCGAGCCGACGACCAGCTTGCTCAAGTCAAAGGGAGCGCCGTCGATGAACTCGTCGAGATTGTAGCCCGAGACGCGGCGCATCACTTGGGGAAAGCCCGTGCGGATCTGCTCTGTGCGCTCGCCGACGATGCGGTGAACTTCGCGATAAATGTGTCCTTCGAGGCTATCCAAACCCGCGCGGCGCTCACACTCCGCGTCGTCTAGCGGCCCGAATACCGCTTGTGAGCCGTCGGCCAGCACCACCTTCAGCTCCTGTACGTGGTCGATGGTCTTGCCGTATATAATGGAGTGCGCACCGCAGGAATTGTTGCCGATCATCCCGCCGATATTGGCCCGGCTACTCGTGGAGACATCGGGCGCGAAAATCAGGCCGTAGGGCTGCAAGTAAGCGTTGAGCTCGTCGAGCACCAAGCCCGGCTGCACCCGCACCCAGCGCTCGTCTGGGTCGAACTCCAAGATCCGGTTCATGTATTTGGAAAAATCGAGATGAACCGCCGCTCCCACCGACTGCCCCGCCAAACTCGTCCCGCCACCCCGTGGCAAGACCGCCGCCCCCTGCTCTGCGGCAATTTTTACCGCGGCGACTACATCGGCCTCGTCTTTGGGCACGACCAGCCCGAGGGGCTCCATCTCGTAGATGCTGGCGTCAGTGCGGTAGAGCAGGCGCGAAACAGCGTCAAAGCGCACCTCGCCTTGGATGGCCTGCTGCAAGGCCATTTCTAATGTATCTCTATCCATATTAAGGCATTGATCGGTTAGCGCACGCCTTCTTCTCCCCGAAGAGGACTAGCGCCTTGGTAGGGACATTTCAATACTAAGAACGCACTCCACAAGCCGTCAAATTCTCGCACTAGCCACCTTTTTATTTTTTACAAACGTGTTTTTCATTTTTTTTCTAAAAATATCCAATATGTAGTTGACAACCATTTCTAGCCCCAATAGATTGTTTACTTGCCACGTGGTTAGCGCGCAAAAGAGGGGGCTTCCGGGACAAGGGGAGATCGCGGAAGTCCCCACTTTTTATCTCCCGGGATCTCATGTCGCAAACACAACCTGTTACTGTCCGCATCTACAATCAGACTTATCACCTCGTCAACAACGAGGACCAAGACCCCGAATACATCCGGCTCGCCGCGGCTTACCTCGACGAGAAGATGCAGCAGATTGCCACTGCGATCGGGCATCGGGGTCCGCTCGATATCGCCATCTTAGCCGCGCTCAATATTGCCGAAGAAGTGCTCACCGCTCGCCAACACAAGGACGCGCTGCTCAACAGAGCCGATGCCCGCATCGACTCCTTCACTCAGTTGCTGTCCGACGACGCCCCCGCCGCAGATAATCCCCCCACCGACGCCAAGCGGTTCTGATTCTCTCTCATATATAATACTCGATTTCCCCATTCCCAGACTCTTGGGAGTGAGGCACATTGAGCGGACACCGCGCCTTGTAGTCGGGATGGAGCCGTGCCCATAGATAGTCGAGCGCGTGTTGATTCCAGCGAAAAAAGTGATCGCGGCCAATATGCTCCATCAGCCCCGACTGCTCCAGCGCGTCGGTAAGCTGCCGTTTAGCCCGCGTGAAGTACAGGTCCAGCCCAACTTCGCGCAGGCGTTCAACCACATTGCGCAGCGCTTGCTCGCCAGAAGCGTCGATCCGGTTGATCCCGTCCGCATCGAGAATCAAGTACCTTAGCTCGGGTGTCGAAGCGATCGTTTCGAGCACTTTATCCTCAAAATAACGGCCAGACCCAAAGTACAATTGGCCGTCAAAGCGCATAATCGCGATCTGCTGATCCGGCCTCAGCCCCACGTCGCTTTCGCGCATCGTACCGTCGAGGTGCCGGGCGAGAAAAACCACGCGGGGCCGCATGGTGCGGTAGAAGTTGAGCACCAGTGAGGCTCCCACGCCGAGGGCAACCCCCAAATGCAGGTCCGGTGCCAAGACCAGCGTGCCGACAAAAGTTGCGATCCCAATCAAGCCGTCGTGGGCTTTAATGCGCCAAGCTGTCACCAGAGGCTGGATGCGCACCAAGCCGACGACAGCGGCGATAATAACAACGGCGAGCGTAGCTTGCGGCAGATAGTACAACAACGGCGTGAGCCAGAGCAGGGTCGCGGCGATAACTAGCGATGCCACGACCGAGGCAAAACCCGTCCGCGCCCCGCTTTGGTAGTTGACCGCTGACCGCGAGAACGAACCCGAAGTCGCATAGCTTTGAAAAAGCCCGCCGACCACGTTGGCCATGCCTTGGCCGATGAGTTCCTGATTGATATCGAGATGCTGCCGCGTCCGCGCAGCGAGGGTCTTGGCAATGGCCATGGCCTCCATCAGGCCGAGCAGGGTCAAAGTCAAAGCACCTACGAACAACTGAGACAGGATCTCCACGTCTAAGTCCGGCACCAACGGCCGTGGCAAACCGCGCGGGACATCGCCGACTACTTCTCCGCTAAATCCAGCCAGCCAAGAAACGAGCGTGGTGACCACCAGCGTCGTCAACATGCTCGGCAGCTTCCAGCGACCGCGGCGCAAAACCACCAACAGCCCCCCGGCCAACACCGCCATCCCCAGTGTCGGCCAATGGACCTCTAACAGCGCCACGTCGATGACTCGGAGGGCCGCCAGCAAATGACCCCCTTGTTGGGGCTCCACCCCGAATACCTTGTGCAATTGGGAGATGGCGATGATAAAGGCCGCAGCATTGGTAAAGCCAACGACTACCGGGCTGGACAGCAGGTCGATCAGCAAGCCCAATCGCAACGCGCCCAAGGCAATCCGTATCAAGCCTACCAGCAAGCCCAAAGCCAGCGAATAGGCAATATATAGCTCGCCGCCCTCGGGGGCGAGCCCCTGCACGGTCGTCGCGCTGATGAGCGAAGCGATGGCCACCGGGCCGGTGGACAAATGCCGGGAAGAGCCAAAGAGCGCGGCTATGGCCGGAGGCAGAAAGGCCGCGTACAGCCCATAAACCGGCGGCAGCCCTGCCAACTCGGCGTAGGCCATAGCCTGGGGCACGAGGATCGTCGCCACGGTGAGGCCCGCGACCACATCGGCGCGCCAGACGCCCGGCCGGCCGAGTTCGGGCAGCCAACGGATAAATGGGAAAAATCGCTTCATGCGTTCGCTAGAGACCGGTTGACACCTAGTCGGCGGCCAGTGTACACTTAGGGAGTTATACCTCAACAGCGGGAGTGCCGCATGGACCCACACGAGCAGCGAGCCTTTTTCGAGCAACAGGGCTACTTAATCGTCCCTAGCCTACTCAACAACCGCGAAGTCGCCGAATGCCAGCGCGAGATCCAACGCCTGCACCAACTAGCCGCCGACCTAGAGGCCAGCCAAGACCCGCTCAGCAGGCACTTTCAGCGCGAGCCTTTTTCTAAGGACCAAAACCGCAACGGCCTGCCGGTGCTGCGCAAAATCGAGAACACCCGCGCCCTGTCGCCGTGCTTCGCTCAACTTGCGGCCCATCCACGCCTCGTCGCCATCGTGCAATCGCTGCTCGAGGACGATCTACTCCTCTTCCGCAGCACCCTAATGCTCAAGCCCGCCTTCCACGGCTCGGCCCACGCCCTGCACCAAGATTCAGCTTATTGGCCAATGGAGCCACCCGCTCTCGTGACTGTGAGCATCGCCCTCGACGACGCCACCCCTGACAACGGCTGCATCAAGATCATTCCCGGCAGCCACCATTGGGGCTTGCAGGAATGGGGCCACATCGCTCAAAAGCAAGGGGCACCGCTGACTAACCGCGAGGGTATCGACCGCTCGCGCCAGATCGACGTGCCACTCGCGGCCGGGTCCGCCGTGCTGTTCCACAGCTTGATGGTCCACGGTTCCGGCCCCAACCAGACCGACCACTCGCGCAACACCGCGCTTTACGCCTATTTCTCACCGCATGTGCGCTACGTGCCCGGGGCCAACGGCCCACAGTCGAAGTCCTTCCCTGTCATCGCTGGCCTCGATGGCGCAGCCGAGCACGTGCTAGTCGCCTCCTGAAGCAGCCGTCCTAAAAAAAGAGATTATACCCCTAAGTGCCAACGAGGCGGGCGACATCGTCAACGCGCTAACAAAAAAGGCCGACGCCCGCAGTGCGGACACCGGCCTTTTTGCGCTCCTCAGAACCTACCTTAGAGGGGCCTGAGAATGAGCGACATTTCGCGGCCCTCCATTTTGGACTCCTGGTCAACAATGGCTACATCCTTGAGCTTGCCGGCTAGCTCTTGCAGTAGCTGGTGCCCCCGTTCCTGATAGGCCATCTGCCGCCCTTTAAAGCGGACGCTGACTTTGACCCGATTCCCCTTTTCGATAAACGTGCGGATATGGCCCATCCGATATTCGAGATCGTGTTCGGATATATTGGCGTAGCCGAGGCGAATCCCCTTCATCTGCACGTTGTGCTGCTTCTTGCGCGCTTCCTTGGCCTTTTTTTCTTGATCGTAGCGGAACTTGCCGTAGTCGATAATCCGGCAGACCGGCGGGCGCGCTTCAGCGGCCACTTCCACTAGGTCGAGATTGGCTTCCTCCGCCATGGCCAATGCACGGGCCGTTTCGATGATCCCCACCTGTCCCCCATCGGACCCAATGAGTCGGATTTGGGGCACGCGAATATCATCGTTTACTCTCGTAAAACTCTTTTTCTTTGCTGCGATTGCATCAACCTCCGTAAAGGGTGGAAAGCGCGGGCGTTTCCCGCAGAGTTTTTAATATATTCTCAGTGCGAATTAAAACAAGCAAAGATTTGCCCTTTCCCTCTTTGGCAGCTATGAACGAATACGTTATTTTGCCTATTTTTCACCCTTAGGAAAGCCCATGGCCCGCACGTACGACGTCTATGGAGTCGGCCACGCCCTAGTGGACATCCAATATCAAGTCGCCCCCAAGTTCCTCGCCGAACACCAAGTCGAAAAAGGAGTTATGACCCTCGTCGATGAGGCGCGACAGCGCAACCTCACAGCCGCGATCGACGACGAGCCGGTCGCCTCGGCTTCGGGAGGCTCGGCGGCCAATACTCTCATCGGCGTCGCCCGCTATGGCGGCCGAGCCTATTACGCCTGCCTGACCGGCCGCGACGCTTGGGGCGACTTTTACCAACGCGATCTCGAAGCAGCCGGCGTGGCCACTCATCCGGCCAACCGCGGCGTGGGCAAGACCGGCCAGTGTTTGGTTTTTATTACTCCCGACGCCGACCGCACCCTCAACACTTTCTTGGGCATCAGCAGCGCCATCGGCCCAGCCCAGCTCCAAGAAGAGGTCATCGCCGACAGCCAATACCTTTATATAGAAGGCTATCTCCTCGGCTCGGACGACGGCTTTGCCGCTGCGTGCCAAGCACAGCAAATGGCCCAGCACCACGGCACGGCCGTCGCCCTGACCCTGAGCGACCCCTTTGCCGTCCGAGCCTTTCGGGCGCGCTTTGACGCGCTCCTGCAACGCGGCGTAGATCTGCTTTTCTGCAACGAGGAGGAGGCTCTTGCCAGCACCGGCACCAGCGACCGCGAAACCGCCGGCGCGGCCTTAGCTTCCCAAGTCGGCACGGCCTACGTAACGTGCGGAGCCGACGGGGTCCTAGTGTACGCCGATGGGGTCCACGACCAAGTCCCCGGCGTCCCGGTGCAAGCTATCGACACCAATGGTGCCGGAGATCTCTTCGCCGGTGGCGCACTCTACGGGCTGTCCCACGGGTACAGCCCCTTAGACTCGGCGCGCTTAGGCTGCTATGCCGCCGCGCAAGTGGTAACTCGCTTCGGGCCGCGCCTAGACCAATCGCTCGCCGATCGCATCGCTCACATCCTATCCCATTTCTCAACCTAGTCTGGAGGCCCGCGTGAAGATCCTAGTCCACTACCCATTCACTGACGAACAGCACGACCGCCTGCGCCAAATCGCGCGCGATAACGGTGGCCACGAAGTCTTTGTGGCCAACGACGAGCAAGAGGCCCTCGCCGTAGCCAGCGAGATCGACATCATTGTCGGCCACTTCCCGCCCTCAGTCTGTGCCGCTGCCCCCAACCTGCGCTGGGTCCAGTCCTTCAGCACCGGCATGGACAAATTCCTCTTCCCCGAGATCATCGCCCGCGACGAAGTCGCCATTTCCAACGTGGCTGGGCTATACGCTCCCCAAGGCGGCGAGCACGCTTGGGCCTTGCTCCTCGCCCTGACTCGGGGCATCGATCAGTCGATTCGCCACAACGCCCAGCGCAAATGGGCTGGCGGCACTACCGTCGAGCTAACCGGACAGACGTTAGGTCTTGTGGGACTGGGGGGCTTCGGGCTTGAAATGGCCAAGCGGGCCGCTGGCTACGACATGCCGATCATCGCCATCGATCCGGTGCGCCGCGACCGGCCGCCGGGCATTTCCGAACTCAAAGACAACACCCGCGAAAACTTGCACAGCCTCCTCCGTCGCGCCGACGTAGTGATGATGGCCTGTCCGCTCACCGAGGAGACCTACCACCTCATCGGGCGCGAAGAACTGGCGCTGATGCAGGAGAGTGCCTATCTGATCAACGTGACGCGGGGCGGCATCATCGACGAGGACGCTCTCTGCCAAGCACTGCACGACGGGCAGATCGCCGGTGCCGGTATCGACGTCACTGAAATCGAGCCGCTGCCCCCTGAATCCCCACTGTGGGACGCGCCCAACATCATCCTCACCCCGCATCGGGCCGGGGCCTCACAGCACCGACCACGCAAAGTCTATGAGTTCTTCTGCGCCCAATTGGAGCGCTACCTCAAGGGCGAGCCGGTGCTCAATATCATCGACAAGAAGAAGGGGTACTAGTGCATCAGTCCGTTTCTAATGTCGTTATTGTCAATATCAGACATGGAACTGACTGAATTAACGTTAATTCAGTCAGTTCCATGCCCACAATTACACAACGAGCATCCGATGGAACTGGAAATAACCTCCCAACACCAAGAACAATACGAACGCGACGGCTATACAATCGTCCGCGGCGGCTTTACCGCCGATGAGTGCAACCGCTTTGTCGCCTACATGATGGACCTCCACGCCGGCCGCTTTAGCGTCGAGGGCTATCCCCCGCGCCAGCCGGACGATTGGAGCCGCCTAATCAGCCGCAGCCTACACCATCCCGCTGGCCTAGCTTGGATGCTCGATCCCCGACTGCGCCAGCCACTGCGTACCTTTCTCGGCGACGAGCCAGACGGCGTCCAGAGCATGTACTTTTACAAGGGTTCCGAGCAACGCCGGCACCAAGACGCCTTTTTCCTGCCGGGCTGCATGTCGGCTTGGGTTGCTCTCCAGCAAGTTAGCGCCCGCAACGGCAGCATTCACATTCAGGTAGGCTCTCACAAGGGAGAGCTAATAGAAAAGCGCCAATTCCGCCGCGATGAAAACGGCGGGCCAAGCCCTTGGTATGGCTGGGAGCAAGACGATGCTTTTGACGCCCTTTTCGCGCGCAACGGGTTGCCGGAAATTGCCATTGAAGCGGACAAAGGCGACATCGTGTTCT
Organism: Candidatus Latescibacterota bacterium; assembly: GCA_965116455.1. Taxonomy (GTDB): domain Bacteria; phylum Latescibacterota; class UBA2968; order UBA8231; family UBA8231. The sequence goes on from OZ220690.1 coordinate 1,895,533, forward strand.
TCAACGGCCGCTTAATCCATCGCGGCGGTCCCATTTTAGACGAGGGCGCTTTCCGCCATAGCTGGGCTGGCCATTACATTCCCCGCTCCTACAATCCGTGGCCCTACGAGAGCCACCCCCGGTTGCGCGTCTCCTTCGACGGCGTGTGCCGCTTTACGCCTACCCATTGAGAGGCAATATCAAAAAGCAAGGAGGAAGTTGACCATGAAGCTATGGATGGATGTAATGCGCGATCTCGAAAGCGTGATGAACGATCACGAGCGCATACTCGACGCGTGGGCAGAGGGCGGCGTCGACGGCGTCGTGTTCGGTCCACTCGTTTTCGGCACCGCAAAACTATCGAAAGATGCCGTGTCCGCTCCCACTGACGACATTGTGGCGGAAGCGTACGATCCAAACCCGGCTGTGTACGCACGGCTCGGCGTCGAGCCACCGCCACCACCGAAACACAAGCTGCCCGGGAAAAGGGCCTTGTTAGAAAAGACGATGAACGCCGCCAAGGACCGCGGCATGCAGGTTTACTGTATGTACGCCGACGGCGGTGCCGGTCCGGGCGGGTCGGGCCACCACCTGCACGACGACAAGACGCTGGCGTCGCGGGTGGCGCGCATGGTCGATACGCTAGAGCACTTTCCGATGGCGGACGGTGCCGTGATGGACGGACCGGAGTGGGGATACGAAATTGCCCCCCATCACATGAATCACCGCTCCTACTTCTTTCACGACCTGCCGGAATCTGTAGCGCCGATGGCCGCGGATCTAGGGTACGACTACGAAGCCATGGTAGCCGCCAAAGACAGGCTCTTATCCTTGTTCCACAACCTCGACCCGGTGCGCATCCGCGGACATGCCCGTGGGGGCCTAGTCGGTGCCCACCGCATGCTCGGAGCCGACCCCGACCTGATGGCTTGGCTGTCGTTCCGGGCCGACTCGCTGACTCGCTATTTTCGCCGCATCCGCGCAGGCGTTGCCGCCGAATTGGAACGCCCGGTGCGCCTAGGATGTGGCCCGCGCTCGGCCGCCTTCGCTCCCTTGTGTGGGTACGACTTCGTCGATCTGGCTCAGTTCATGGATTTTCTGCTACCGAAGCACTACTTCTTTCACCGAGGTTTCGACGGTTTCCTCGGCACGGTCTATCGCTATTCGCAGACGCTCTTGGAGTGGAATCCAGGAATCAGCGTGGCCGACACCCTCGATGTCGTGCAGGCACTCTTCGGCATCGTCCTGCCGGGCGTGGGCGACGATATGCTCGACTTTGAAAGCGCCCTCAATCCGGAGTTTTTCGAGCAGGTGGTAACGCAGGAGACGCGACGAGCGCTGGCTGCGGTCGATGACCCGGAGCGCATCGTGCCCTGGCTCGACACCGGCCGCTTTCCCCACGACGGCGATCCGATGTCGGCGCGCGACCTCAAGATGTTGCTCGACGCCGCTGAGGCCACAGGGCTACGGCGCTTCAACTACCACCATCAAGGGAACCTCAGTTCGGGCGAATGGGTGGTCATCAGCGACAAATGCGGAACCCGCTGGGACCCGCGCAAAAGCGCCTACGAGCCACCGGACAAACTGGTGTTATAAGAGGCTACTCTTCTCGGGGCCCGATGACGCGGCGGGCGCGGTCGCTCAATCGCCGCGGGGTCCATTTCGGCGCGCGGACGAGGCGCACTTCGACCTCGCCGATGTCGCGCAGGCGGGCACGGAGTTGCTCCTCAATGCCATCGGAAAACCAGTCGAACCAAGTCTCGCGCCCCGCGTACGGCATGACGATATCGACGCGGATGTCGCTTCCTTCGATGACGATCTCCTGTACGATGCCGATATCGACGAAGCTGAGCTGGCGCTGTCCCCAAGGCGATCCCTCGACGTAGAGCTCGAACTCGTTGGTGGCCCGCAACGCGTCCATGACATTGTCGAGGTTGATCGGCCTAGGAGCCGGAGCGGCTTCCCCTTGGGTGATCGGGCTGGTAAGACGCTCCTGGTGGTCAACGAGGTCGGCAAGCCCGCTGTGCTCTCTCCCCTCTTCGTACCGGTGCAGAACGTAGGCGTTTTTTTCGTACACATGCTCGCCGGCGCGCATCGCCGCGAGCTGTACCGGATAGCGGACCCAAGTGCCGGTGTGTGAGAATCCGGCGTGGGCCGGCTGCGGCCAACTCGGGTTGGTGTTCTCGAATTCGAGGTGGATGCTGCCGAATCCTTCGCCGGTTTCGCGGTTGAAATGGGTCACCCATTGAGGGTCCTCGCGCTGCCAGCCCCGGGCCCCAAACCCAATCTCTCCTTCCGGTCCCATCCAGGCTCGTTCGGGTAGCTGTTCGCCGATGACAAACTCGTCGTTGCGGCAGTCGCGGAAACGCACATCCTCGAGAACTTCGAGCTTCGATTCCATGATGACGTAAGGCTGACCGGCCCAGAAGCTGTAGGTTACTGTAGCCATGACCTTGTGGGGGCGGCCGACTTGGGGACCGATTGACAGGATCGGGTGGCCCCAGCGGCGGATGCGCACGCAGACCGGCCCCCTGACCACATCGTAGTCGAACAGGGGCGGACCATCCCAGTTGGTGAGCCGGTATCGGCCGACGCGCTCGTCGCTCCAGTCGGGGCCCCAGTGAATGGTACCTTCGACTCCGTGGCCGTGTCGGTTTACGAGTTCTGCTGGCCCCCTTTTCGAGTAGTGATTCTTCCAGTTGCCGTTCATCTTCCCGAGGACCGCGCGGTAATGCTCGTTTTCCACCTCAAGGGCATACCCTTCGCCCGAAACCTTGAGGTCGGTGTCGTAGTGGGGCTCGGGGGCTTCCGGGTTGCCGTATAGCAGGATGTAGGTCGCCGAACTATTGGCGGCCACATCGGCAAGAAAAAACAACCGACAGCGCAGCAACTCGTCCTCGCGGTCTATGAGTTGTGCCTGGCTTGGTACGACTTCTATAGGCCCGGTTTCACCGTTGGAACGGGCGACGCGGATCTCACGGCCGAGGTCTGTAATGTGGTCAGCGTGAATGTCCACGTCTGCTTCGACTGGTTCGCCTCGGCGTTCGCATGCCGTATCGTTCACCAACACTAGACGCTTGGCGTACTTCCAGCCAGGAGGCGGAGCCCCCCAAGATTGCGGCAGGGATGCGGTCGCGTCCCAGTCGCAGGCGGGAATGTAGATCGCAGAGTCTTTCATCTGGGATTCTTCCATGGCAAAAAGGTGCTATCTTGATGTACCGCATGAATATGCAACGGGTGAGACCAATGCACAATGGCAGTAGCTTAATCGACTGTTGTTATCGTACTGCTGAGTCGTTGAACGGACGTTTTTAGTTATTCAACTGATGTTACGCATTGTAGGGGCAACCCTCGTGGTTGCCCTCGTCGGATTCCGCTGGCTGAATACACCGGGTCGCATGGGTGCCCACAAGGGACGCCCCTACATCGACCGTGTGTAACGTCACTTATTCAATTCTGGCGCTGAACGTAGATTGGGCTACTCCAAGCGCGGTGCTGATCGCACTGCGTCAGTTGCACCCAATAGGGACACAGCCCCTTTACCGGCCGCGTGTCCCGAAAAGAGAATTCTGCTCGTCGCGGCAGGTTCGGATTCGGGGCCTGTCCGACGATGACGTGCCGACTGACACCCCCCGCATCCACTCGCATCGGTTGTTCTCGCACTTGGGCCAAGCCAAATTCAAAGGTCGCATGGCGGGATTCAAAGCGGCACAATGTCTCCGCGTCTGCTTCGATTTCCAAGCACATCCCCATCCGGTTGCCTGCAGTAACTGTATCGAAACAGACCGTTTGGCCGTCAACCCATTCGAGACGGTCGAAGGGAGAGACCAAAGCGACAGGATCGACGTTGGCGATGCGTCCGTTTTCGACGACAAACCGGCCCTGCCAAAAGACGCGCTGGTCGGGAGCGCTGCCGTGCCGTTCGGTTCCTCCCCAGAGGATGCGCAAGGCACCTTCGGCAGATGCCATCGTCGGTCGCCATGTCCACAGCAAGTCGGGACCGCACAGCAGGTCAATCTGCTCAATCGCCGCTGTCCCCTCCGCCTCAATCGACACAAGGGGACAATCGGTCGTTGCGTATTCGCTTCCCATGGGATGGCCGTCGGCTCGGACGTCGAGCAGTATGCGAGGTCCGTCAGTGGCGTAACACCGCCGCGCTGCTATCGCTTCCCACAACGCATCCCGAGTGAGTTCGGAGGCCAGAAAAGCGGTGGTACCGCTGCGCGCGTTGCGGATAAGCCGACTGCCTGGATGGTCGCATCCGGGCCGACCGGCAACACCGTCGGTTCCGGCGGTTACCCCAACGCGATAACCGCGACGCAAGGCGTTGAACACGAACCAGTCCGAAGTACCGTGGGTGGAGTGAACCTCGGCGAGAGTTTCGATTCCCGGCTCGTGAAAATCGAGATTGGTCGGCCTGCCGCCGGCGTGCATGTTGATAAATACCTCTTCATCCCGCATGACGTCCAAAAACTCGGTCGCCGTTTCAAGGTCGGGTTCCGGATCGGGCACGTCTTCGGTAAAGAAGCGACCAGAACGCCGCAAGCGCGGCTCATCGCGACGGTACATGACATTGCGGTCGCCGCCGTCCGGTGTGTAGGCGCTCCATTCGCACCCGAGAAAGGCGACAAAACGTCCCTCCTCATTGGCGGCAGCCGACTCGCGGCGCGTTTGCTCCCACAGATCTAAGCTGACGTGGTGGTCATTTGCTTGGTGCGAGCAGACCTGCAAACCTGCTACGTGACGAGCGTAGTCAAAATGGTGGCGCACCGAGCCGACGCCGCAGCCAATTTGGCCTTGGCCAGCATGCAGGTCGCCCCAGAAGATGCGCAATGGAGGAGGCTCAGCGGCGATGCGCACCGGATTGCTCTCTGCCCGCAGTTGGAAGCGAGGAACCACGACCTCAATGCGATGAATCCCCAGACTGGCGACACGCACCCGTGCCCGGTAAGCAGGCATGTCGCCAGCGCGTTCAATGGAGACCACGCTGACTCCGTCGGCAGGGATTACCTCTGGAACGGAGTCCTCGATGAGCAAGGGATTCCCCCACTCGTCCTCAACGCGCAACGTCAGTGCGATATCTTCGTCGACGAGCCCATCCGCCGGAGCGAGGGCGAACAGCCGCGCCGGGACACCAGCTACAATGGGGAATCCTCGCACAGGCGGTAGCTGGACCCAGCGGTCTCTGCCATCCGGATTAATCAGAAAGAGCAGCTCAGCATCGGGTACGACAAAGGTGGGAACACGCCACTCCCGGCAGGTCAGTTCAACCGCATCTCCCTCGGTCAGCACACCGGAGAGAACTTCGACATCGATATGGTGATTCCACGGAATCAGGTCGCCCCGGAAGGCAAAAGTTACCCGCAAGTTGACTTCCGGCTTCGAGCAGCATGCGCGAACGTACCCCAGAGCGTCGGGATCGCTCGTCTGCAGCATAGCCCAGTCGAACGGCCACAGCCAAGCGACCCGTAAGTGCCCACCGGCAGGAATTGCGGTCTCGCCGAGTCCAAATCGCAGCGTTAGATCGATATTATCTCCCGCCTGCACGGCAGTGGACCGCATTATGCGACCGCTGCCGTGTAGGCGACGGCGTTCTGAGAGGTCGATATCGGGGAAATGGTGGATTTGAGGCCGCTTGGGGAAACCGCTTTTCACCAACATGGGATGGACTTTACACTATAAAGCCAAATGCTCATCGAGAGCGACGCTGAGCCGGTGAAGAACCTCGGGAAACGCGGAGGACGCGTCGTCCCTTTCGTTGCGCTTGAGATCGTACAGTATTTGGGGCCGATCGCGCTGCAGGCGCTTCGTCTCGTCAGGCGGAATGTGCATCGACTCAAAAATGTCCCCGCCGATGCGCTTCCTTGGGTCGTAGCCACGCACCAACTTGAAACGACCGTCGAAGGCCATACGCCAAGCACTCAGGCCAGAAAACACCAGATCTCGGTGCCTGTACCCCCCTCCTCTGAGATAACCGACAAGGGAGCGACTGTCGAGATCTTCATTAGGCGTCAGCCCGGCCCACTCAAGAAAGCTAGCGGTCAGATCGAGAGTCGTCATCGGAGCGTCATCGCGCCCCACAGCAGCCACCCCCGGGCCCGCTATTACCAAGGGAACCCCAACCGAAGCCTGTAGAGGGGACAGCTTTTGCCATTGATTGTAATCCCCGAGCATCTCGCCATGGTCACTAGTAAAGACAACGACCGTGTTCTCCAAATCACCCTTCTTGCCAACGCGCTCTACCAAGCGTCCGAGGCACTGATCGAGGTGTTCGACAGTGGCGGCCCAGTTGCGGCGCACCTCCTGATGCGTCTCAAGAGAAATATCCTCGGTATTGAACAGAGGAGGCGGAAAATCGACCGGCGGTTCGCGGTACCACCGGTGCATCGATTCGGTGATGTCCCAAGGGTGATGGGGGTTTTGCAGATTCACCTCTAAGTACCACGGCTTGTCGTTGGGTGCCCGATCGAGCAAGGTGAGGGCGTTGGTGGTAATCCAAGTGTCGAAATAGGCGTCGTCTGGTAGCGTCGTCGGAAAAGTGGCCGTCCACACCCCCTCTTGGTTGCGACGCGCGTAGTCGGCAATGTGCTCCTGTGCCAAGCCGCGCTCGTGCAGGAACGCCATGTACGAATCCTGCGGAACCATGTCGTTGCGGCGCATCAGGATGGTCGCTTGGTTCAGGCCGGCGTTGAAGATCGCGTCGGAAAATCCCCATTCTTCCAATCCTTGTCGGCCATCAACTCCTCGGTGAAACTGCGGAGGGTTTCCAGATTGATTGCTGCCCACGTGGTGTTTGCCTGCCGCCATAACGTGATATCCAGCCTCGTCGCGCAGGCGCAGGTGGTACTTAGGCAAATCGTCGGGGGGATAGGTGTCGTTGCCCCACACTTGGGTGCGATCGTACTCCTGCCCGGCCACCAGGCAGGAGCGCGAAGGAGCGCAAACAGGCGACGGACAGATGGTGTTGGCCAGCCAGATCCCGCGATCGGCGAGTTGCCGCAGATACGGAGTGCGCACCGGAATATCCGGATTCATCTCGACCCATTCCGGCCGCTGCTGATCGGTGAGGACGAACAGTATGTTGGGGCGTTTATTCGGCATGGGCAAGCTCTGTAGTTAGGCTGCTTCTTGCTCGGCGAGCAAGGCGGCGATATTGGGCCGCCCCGGATTGTAAGGAGGCTCCATGATCGCCTGCTGTAGCGGCGTGAGTTCGTCGTAGAATGGGCAGTACTCTTCAAGGCGGTTCATTCCCTTGGCGTTGACGAAAGAGCCAGCCGCGTAGCGGTAAAGGAGGGTACGGCGCTCGTGCTTGCCCTTCCACGGCAACGTGCCATGCGTGAGTCCCTCGGTGAAAATGAGGGCGTCTCCGGCTTGCATGGCAACGTGGTGGTAGCAGCCAAGATCGTACTCCATAGTCAGGACATCGGCTGGAGTATCGAAGTTCGCCTTGTGGCTACCGGGGATGCAGACAAAACCGCCGTCTCCGGGATTGATGTCGGCGAGTTGATAACAAACGCCGACGAGATTATTCCACATGCGGCCGTTGACATAGCGATAGGTGTGCTTGTGTACGAGCGTGCCGCCCCCGTGCAGCACACAACCTTCTGCGCCCTCGGTCATGCTGATGCCATTGGCATTGCCAAAGCGGAACTCGTCGCCGATCAGGTTGAACATGTAGCGCAGCGCCGGTGAGTGCGAAAGCAGATCGCGGAACGGCTGGCACCAAGGTTTTGGCCAATTGAGAATTCCCATGATGTCCCCGCGGCCGTGGGCCCCTTTCAGCGTTGGGGAATTTGCTGACAGCAACTGATCCCCCTTGCGAAGTCGCACCCTGTCCTGATTGTGATCAATCGCTTCGTTCAAGGCGGCGACCAGCTCTGGGCTCAGTATTTTCTGCACGACTAGATAGCCATTCACATCGAAAAAGTATTTCTCGTGTTCATTCATAAAGACTTCCCCGCGTTATTCGATTTTCAGACGAACGAACCTCCAATGGGCTGGTTGCCGACCATGCCGGTGAAATAGTCGATGATCAGCCACATCCCCGAGACAAAGATCTGTCCCATGATCAGACCGAGGAAAAACGGCTTGGTGCTGTTGTACAGTCCCGGTCCTCCATACTTAAGCACCACCGACTTGATCGCCCATGCTACAAATACACTGAACCAGACATAGTTCATAATAAAGAAAGTACTAGTGGCGAAACCCAGCGGATGCACCGGCCACCACACAAAACGCGCCCTGATATAGGCCAGCAGGCCCATCACCAACGCCCCTAAGCCGGTAAACAACCAGCCCCCTATATGAGCGGAGGTGGGATTGGACAGGATGATGGCCATGTAGTTGGCCGCATTGCGAGGTACACCAATGAACCAGAAACCGTGGAGATTGACGCCCCCATAGGTGTAGGACAGCGTCATGACGCTCCATATAGAACTAGCCAAGGCAATCACCACAGCCAAGGCCACCCCCCAGATCAGCGTCCTCCTATCTCCTTTGAGCAGTTCAGCGATTTTCAAGGCGTTGGCAAAACAGGGCATAAAGAAGATGCGGATATTGGCCGCCCACACATAGGTAAAGCCCAAAGCCACGATGCCCGAGGCACCCAGCACGCTAGTACCCAAGCCCGACACGACGAAATCCGCCGGTGTCAGCGGCGTGCGGATGACTGCCACCCCCCCTTCCACCACGGCCCGGGTCAAGGCCATGAAGACGACGAAGACCGCAAAGAGAAAAACCGGGACGACCCACAGGGGCAGGCCCGACTTCCACAGCCAAGCGCTGATGATCAGTAGGCCGACGAGCAGACCCCAAACCGCGGTTCGGTAAGACAGAATTTCGTCCCTATCGTCAACCGCCTCATCTCCTTTGAAAGCCTTGCTGAACACACCCTTGAGATGGCTTCTACCCATCCATAGGCCGGACAGTACCAGCACGATCATGGCACCCATAGCTTGGTGCGCTAAGTAGGGACCACTGGAATTGGCAAAGCGGCTCAGCTTTTCGGCACTCTGGATGCCCAGAATGTTGAAGACGCCGCGCTCGATATTGGATACCAGAAAAAACAACCACAGCCCCAAGGCCACATCTCGGCTGAGCAGATAGGCAAATCCGACCAAGCCCAGATTGAACATGACGATGAGCACGGTCGTATTCCTAAAGATGGTAAACTGACCCGTCAGGATGCCTTGGTCGCTGAACTGGCTCATGCCCGGGATGAAGGGGAAGTAGTTGTACAGGGCGCTGTAAGAACCCAATAGAAAGGGGATGGAAAAGCCTATCCACATGACCGGATTTTTGAAGAAAGGCTTGATCCAAGAACACTTTTCGCCATTGCTGCCCCCTCGCTCTTCATCCCGCATCATCTCGAGTGGGACCTGGACCAGCGGATAGAGCAGTTTTTCGTGTTCAATCCACTGCCGCCGCACAATGACCATCAGACATATAGATACCCAGTAGCTGGCGATGATGAACAGACACCAGCACAGAATGGGCTCGATCCAGACGTCCCAAGGTACGGAGAGGCCCTGGGGCAAACCCTCGTAGAAATACCTAATGGCCTCGGGATCTTGGGGGGCTATCCACTTGGGCACATAGGGGTGGATGATCTCTTCCCACTTATTTTCAGGCGAAGCATAGTAGTAGATTCCGGCGACAATGGGCAGTAAGTACTCGGAAAAACCGATAGTTGGTATGGCCGTGGCCAGCATCGCCATGATATAGACCACGGCCAACTCGCGAGGAGAAAGAGCGTACTGCCGTCTGATGATGCCCAGAATTACATTGACGATGCCGACATAAATAAAAAAGACGAAGAGTGCAGCCGGCGTATTGAGGTTGTGGGCTAGCAGCGAACCCTTGATGATCATATTGGTGTAGGGCAGGACGAGGCCGATGAAAAGGGCCATGAGTGAGCCGATTAGCAGGGCCCGGAAAGTCGCGCCCGGCTTGTCCATCCCATCGCCATCTGGAAGAACGGGGTGTCCTGCGCGGATATTTTCTCGCATGTCTTTTGGGATCTAGAGGTCCGTCTTGAACTCACAAGTAGCCCAAGACATTCCCCGTCATACCGGTGAAGTAGTCAATTACCAGCCACATGCCCGCCACCACTACTTGGCCTAGGATTAACCCTAAAAAAAAGGGCCGAGTCCGGCTGTAGGCGGCTGCTCCCCCGTACTTGAGCACAATCGTTTTGAACAGCCAAGCCAAAAAGATACTAAACCACACCCAATTCATAATGTAAAATGTGCCGGTGGCAAAGCCCAAGGGATGGATCGGCCACCACACAAAGCGGTAGCGAATATAGGTGAATAGACTCATCAGGAAGGCTCCCAAGCCAGTGAAGGCCCAGCCCTCTAGGCTGGCAGGTACGGGGCTATCGAACTTGGGCCCCACATAGGTGAAAGCCATCTGCGGAACGAAGATAAAGAAGAAATTGTGCAGGTTGATGCCGCCGTGGGCATACGCCATTTCCATAACCAGATAGATGGAACTGGACAAGGTGAGGACAATGGCTAGCAATACAGCCCAGAGCAGCCCCCTTTTGCTGCCTTTGATCTCTTCGGCCAATTTGAGGGCATTGGCAAAGCAAGCCATAAAGAAAATGCGCACATTGGCACTCCATACGTAGGTGAAAGCCACGCCGATCAAGCCGGAGGCCCCCAAGGCGGTCGTACCTAGACCGGAGATGGTGAAATCAGCGGGAGTGATAGGCGTGCGCAGTACGGAAACCCCTCCTTCGACCACAGCCCGGGTAAGCGCTATGAGAACAACGGCAGCCCCGAAGAGAAACACCAAGACTATCCACAGCGGGATGCCCGACTTCCACAACCAGCCGATCATCACCGCTAGGCCGACCATCAAGCCCAATACGGCATTGCGGTAGGATAGTACCTCTCCAGAATCATCAATGCGATCATCCCCCCGCAACGCCTTGATGAAGACATCGCGCAAACGCCCCCGTCCCATCCACAACCCAGAGAGCACTAACACAATCATGGCCCCCATGGCTTGGTGGGCCATGTGCGGCCCGACTAGGTTGGCAAAACGACTCAAGTTTTCCGTGCTGTAGATGCCCAGCACATTGAAGACGCCCCGCTGCAGAGAGGATAGCAAAAAGAAAAACCAGAATCCCAAGGCAACATCTCGGCTCAACAGGTAAGCAAAGCCAATCAGCGCTAGGTTCATATCTAGGCGGAGGTACGTAGTGCCGCGGAAGAGATGGAAATCGGTCGAGGTGGTGATGCGGGGCACGAATTCGTAGTAGCTGTGCAGGGCATTGATATGGCCGATGAGGAAGGGGATGGCAAAACCCAGCCACATAGCCGTATTAGAGAAAAAAGGAGCTAGGAGCCTTCGTCTCCCACCGTCCTGAATCATCTCTAGGGGAACCTGGGCCAAGGGATAAAGCAGTTTTTCGCTTTCCATCCACTGGCGGCGCACGATGACCATGGCGCAGATGGATACCCAGTAGAAAGCGAGGATGAACAGACACCAGTAGGCCAAGGGTTCGACCCAAGCACCCCAAGGCAGTGGCTGTCCCTCCGGTAGCCCTTCGTAGAAATAGCGAATGGCGTCGGGGTCCTGGGGGACCATCCACTCGGGTACATGGGGGTGAATCAAGTCTGCCCAGTTGTTTTCAGGGGTGGCAAAGTAGTAGAGCCCCGTAGTGATGGGTAGGACGTACTCGGTAAAGCCGATCGTGGGGATGGAAGTGGCTACCATCGCCATGATGTAGACCACGGCCAATTCCCCTCTGGACAGGGCCAAGCCCCTATGGAACAGGTGCAACAGCGGATTGAGGCAAAGGACGAGAACGAAGAAGATAAAGAGAGCAACCGGGGTGCTGAAGTTGTGTGCTAGTACCGTACCCTTGATGACCATATTGGAGTAGGGTACGGCAACGCCGATGAAGATCGAGGCTCCGCCGCCGATTAACAGAGCTTTGAAGGTGATGCCGCCGCCCGAGTTTTTCACCTCACTTGCCATGGACCAGTCCGTTCCAGCCGTCGGCGATAGACTTCGCTGATCACCGGAGTGCCCACAGGCGGGAGGCAAGCGGCCAAAACCCGCCTCATCCCAAGCCCAGTGATATCAGAGGCCAGATCGACCGCCTACTCAGTCGGCGTAGTAATAGCCGTAGAGAATCATCATTTCATCGGCACGCGTGAACCCGAAGTTGAGATTCCGCTCGGTGTCATTGTCGTAGATGGCCCTAATCCTGAAGCCTTGCCCCTCTTCGACCATGAGCGGTGGATCGAATCTGAGGGGGGCCGGGTGTTCCCAGTCGTAGCTGATGTAGATCAATTCCCCATTCCGGGGTCCGCCGATGAATTCGGCGGTGAATTCTTCCATGCGGTCATGGGTGTGGGAGACAAGTTGGAAGATGTGTCTGTCTTCCTTAAAAATGAACTCTTTCTCTAGGGTGGAGACTTGGCCGGCGGGCAGATCAATATCGAAGTTGCTCAGGGCGAAAACCTCGGCTACCCGTTCCACTTCCGAGGGTTCAATAAGATGCAGGTTGACAAATACTTCGCCGGTCGCGGCCTGATCAGTGGCATTGGCATAGTGGGAGTTCATATCGAGCCCCGTTCCAGCGGGCAGACGCATAGCCACGCCGGGAGGCAAGCTGAGGTCAAGACGCGTAGATTGGGCGATTACGATGGGGATCTGGTACTGCATGACCCGCCAGTCGAACAAATCGTACCCTTCGGCGTCTTGGTAATTGCCTGCGGCGTCGCGCAGGTCGCGATAGGTCTCCGGCTCGGGAATGACATCGGCTGGGGTATAGTCGGGAAACTGGTTGAGAATGAAGTGGTGACTCCCCGACCGCATGGACAATTCAAAGCGGTTGACGAAGAGATCCTCGGCGTGGTCGAGAGACTGGTAAAAATAGACCTCGCGCTCGTACTGAGGTGCTACCTCAAAGGGGCCTAAATGGAGCTGGATACCATTGAACGGCGGATTTAGCGGCTCAAACTCCGGTACTGCATAGCGCTCATCGTCCTGCAGCAGGGCCAAGTCTGCTACCACCCCTTTTTCGGGGGCTCCGGCGCGGATCCACTGGCGTATGAATTCCAGTTGGCCGTTAGTCAGAGGCGGACGACCCAGCGGCATCTGCGAGCCGTAGTTGGGATGGTCGGCGTAGAAGTGCTCTTGGTCGGGCGCGTTGATTTTTTCCCAAAGGTAACTCTTAAAAAGGCCCGCAAGTCCCTCATTGCTCAGCAAGACCAAGCCGTCTTGGGCGGCTGCGGCATTGCGCGGTACACTATTGATCAGTTGGCTGTAAGCCAAATCTGGAGTCAGAACCAAGCCTGACTGCCGGGCAAAGGAGGTGCCGACGCTGTGGCAGCTAACGCAGTTGGAGGCGAAGATATCGTGCTGAATCGCATTCCAAGTCGATGTTTCCCGAGGCTCTACTGAACGGCCGGAATCACAGCCGCTCAGAGACCAACTCGCAGCGCTGAGCAATGCGCTTAGTACAAAGCTGATTCGCCGCATATCTACCCTCCATAAGTGCGGGGATAATAATATGATAGGCCAATGCCACAGACGAGCGAGAAAACTGCCAACCCACGTCTGTTTATCTATTTCCAGATACCACCATTTTGGGAGATTGTCAAGTTTTACTGCGCGATTAGGATATCTGAGGGCCGATTTGCCGCAATCTTTAAGTTGACCCAAACGAAATCTTTATTATCCGTGTGCAGATAGAACTGGCAATTTTGATTGATATACTCGTTGATTTCTTGTAACTTTCTCTCCTCTACGTGGATAAGAGATAAGCGCTATTTCAATTTTTCACAATCTGGGCCGAATTGCGGAGCGGAGCTTTTGCAGATGCCATTCATCGCTCTGCAATGGCTCCGGTGATTTTCGTCCTTCCACAATAGCGAGATCAATGCCCATCCATGGCTGACTTATTCCGTTCATTGATCTGGGTCCTCTTCTTGTGGGCTATTTTCGCGGCCGGACCGGTTTCTGCGTTGGTCATCTACCGTTTCGGCGGCGAAGCACTGGATCCGCCTCCAGAAGCAGATCATGAAGGCGTGGAATTCATCCAGTTAAGCTGGACCGATCTCGATCCTTCCCTAGGCGGAGAGACCGTCGATCTGAATATAGACACCGCCGCGATCCAGCCGCTCGAACGCGATCCAAATTTCAATATCGCCCCCGGAATTGAAGAACATGGTGGAGAACACGTCAGACCCAATGTGAATGTGGAAGTATGGGATGGAGATGTCAGTGTGCCTTGGGTGGCGGCTAGTTATCTGTGTGGCGACCTCAGCAAATTTTTCTGCGTAGACGATTTTGGCCGGCAAGGCACGGCTAATATCAACTTAGGTCGTCCCTATCTTATCGATCGGGTGCGGATTATATCCGGCCTGACCGATCCGAGTAAAATAGTGCGGACCTTCCGCATTTACATCGCGCCAGAGTTGCCTTGGAGAAATAGATCGCTCATCGATCATCCCCCGCCGTATTCGCCTTGGGTCTTCGAAGAACGAGACAACCGGGAGCAGATCATAGATGTACCCATCCCACCACAAGAGGGAACGACCTTTGTGCAAGTGGCCATCAGCGAACACCGCGAGGACTGGGAAGTCAACGAGATAGAAGTCTACGCCAAAGGGCTGGTCAAAAAGGCCAGCTACATCTCGAACATCCTCGATTTTGGTCAGCCCATGGCTTGGGGCGACCTGCGCTGGTCCGGACGACAAGACCCCAAAGCCCGCGTCCTCATCCAAACTCGATCCGGCCAAGACGACGACCCCGACCTGTTCTGGCGATCTACCGGACGAGGCGACGAAAAAATATCCGTCAGTCGTACCGACTATGCCAAGCTAGCTATCGGCGAAAAAGCCGGTATCGGCTACGATCATGCTAACTGGACGTTCTGGTCTGCTCCCTACGCCTTTGCCGACGGCAATGGCACCCCCATCGTGTCCCTGAGTCCCCGACGCTACCTCCAACTCAAAGTCGACTTTCTGCCTCAAGACGAGGACGGTGGACAGGTGGACTTTCTCGAAGTGCGCGCTTCCCCGCCGGTGGCCACGCAGTTGGTCGGCGAGATCTGGCCGGTCGAGGTAAAGGTAGGACAGCCGCAGCAGTTTACCTACGCGGTGCGACCAACCCTTGGCACCAGCGACGAGGGCTTTGACCGGCTGGTGATAGCCACCTCGTCGATTGTCGAGGGGGTGGCTGCGGTGCGCATTGGCGATGAGCCGGTGTCCTATGCGGTGGAGGTGTCCGAACCACACCGGGTAGTAGTGAGTTTTCCGCGGCTGACGGTCGAGGATTCAGGAGCTTTGGTGGAAGTGGTTTTCCAAGCCCAAGTGTTGCGCTATGGATCTACCTTTGCCGCACAGGTATGGGACAGCGCCCAGCCGCTGGAGGTGCATCAGGGGGTTCAAGGGGGCGATGCCAGTCCAGCCTATGAAGGCAATCGGGTGTGGGTCGCCACAACAGCCCGAGAGCAGGCAGTGTTACAGATGCGGGCGACGTCAGCAATCTTGACGCCCAATGGGGATGGGTACAACGACACAGTAGAACTGGGCTACGATTTATTGGAACTGACGGGAGCGGCGTCGGTGGAGGTGGCCGTGTGGGATTTGTCGGGACGGCTGGTGCGTCAAGTGTATGCAGGGCGAGACGATGTGGGGGCGTATGAGCGAATGTGGGATGGGCGCAACGAGTCGGGACGGCTGGTGCCACCGGGACTCTACTTATACCGTGTATCTGTCGAGGCCGACCACCAAACGGCCGAACAAGCCGGACTCCTGCACGTGGTGTACTGAGCAATTTTTCGTTTGCCTTAGGCCCATCTTATGAGCGACCTATTCCGTTCGTCGACCTGGGTTCTCTTCCTGTGGATTGGCTTCGCGGCTGGAGAAGCTTCCGGGTTGGTCATCTACCGTTTCGGCGGTGAAGCGCTAGCGCCACCGCCCGAAGTAAACCACGAAGGGGTGGAATTTATCCAGCTAGACTGGACCGATCTCGATCCTTCCCTAGGTGGAGAGGCCGCCGATCTGGATATAGACGCTGCCATTCAAGCTCAAAAACGCGATCCTACCTTCAATATAGCGCCAAGCATTGAAGAAAAAGGAGGAAGCCACGTCAGACCCAACGTCAATGGACAAGTCTGGGATGGGGACGAGAGTACGGTTTGGTTGGCAGACAGATATCTGTGCGCCGAGTTTGAAGCCTATAGTCTCCTCTGTATTGACGATTTCGGCACCCCAGGCACGACCAATATTTTTTTAGGCAGTCGCTACCTCATCGACCGGATTCGGGTGAAATCCGGGTTGTCCGACCCAGGCAAGATTGTGGGCTCCCTCCGCGTTTTCATGTCCCCGCTTCTTCCCACCATGAGGATCACTTGGAATCCTCCGCCCTTTGCCCCCTGGATCGTCGAAGTGCGAGACAATCGAGAGCAGATCCTCGACATCCCCATCCCACCGCACGAGCAAGTGGAATTCGTGCAGGTGACGGTCGGCGAACACAACGAGGACTGGGAAGTCCACGAGATAGAAATCTACGCCAAAGGCTTTGTCGAACAAGCGACGTATATCTCCAATATCCTCGATTTTGGCCAGCCCATGGCCTGGGGCGACCTGCGCTGGTCCGGCCGCCAGGCCCCCAAAGCCCGCATCCTCATCCAATCCCGCTCCGGACAAGACGACGACCCCAACCTGTTCTGGCGCTTCACCGGACGAGGCGACGAAAAAATACCCGTCAGCCGTTCCGAATACGCCAAGTTAGCTGTGGGTGAAAAAGCTGGCACTGGCTACGATCAGGCCAATTGGACCTTCTGGTCGGCCCCCTACGCCTTTGCCGACAGCAGTGGCACCTCCATCGTGTCGCTGAGTCCAAGACGCTACCTCCAACTCAAGGTTGACATTCTCCCCCAAGACGAAGACAGTGGACAGATGGATTTTCTCGAAGTGCGCGCTTCCCCGCCGGTGGCCACGCAGCTAGTCGGCGAGATCTGGCCGGTCGAGGCAAAGGTGGGACAGCCGCAGCAGTTTACCTATGTGCTGAGACCAGCTATTGGAGTAGACAGTGGCGGCTTTGACCGGTTGGAGGTGGCCACCGTGGCGCGACTAGGTCCCGTAACCCAAGTGCGCATCGGCGATGAGCCGGTAGATTATGCAGTGGAAGCAGCGGAGCCACATCGGGTGGTCGTGAGTATCCCGCGGCTGACAGCCCAAGATTCGGGCGCTTTGGTCGAGGTGGTCTTCCAAGCCGAAGTGTTGCGCTATGGTTCGGCTTTTTCGGTGCGGGTGTGGGACAGTACCCAGCCGTTGGAGGTTCCCCAGAGTGTGCAGGAAGGCGACGCTACCCCAACCTATGAGAACAATCGGGTATGGGTGGCCACCAAAGCGGAGCATCAGGGGGTGTTGCAGATGGGCCGGAAGCCGGTGGTTTTAACGCCCAACGGGGATGGACACAACGACACAGCAGGGTTGGAGTATCGCTTGATAGAGTTGACTGGTCGGTCGTGGGTGGCGGTGGCGGTGTGGGACTTATCGGGTCGTCGGGTGCGTCAGGTATATGAGGGTGAGGACGGTGTGGGAGTGTACGAGCGAATGTGGGATGGTCGCGATGCGTCGGGGCGGCTGGTGCCGCCGGGGCTGTACCTATACCGCGTATCCGTCGAGGCCGACCATCAAACGGTCCAGCAAGCCGGACTTCTGCACGTGGTGTACTGAGCAATTTCTCGAGTGTCTTAGGCCCATCTTATGAGCGACCTATTCCGTTCTCTATCCCGGGCTCTCTTCCTGTGGATTGGCTTCGCGACTGGAGAAGCTTCCGGGTTAGTCATCTACCGCTTCGGCGGTGAAGCGCTAGAGCCACCCACTGAAGCGAATGGCAAAGGGGTGGAATTCATCCAGCTAAGCTGGACCGATCTCGATCCTTCCCTAGGCGGAGAGACCGTCGAACTGGATATAGACGCCGCCGCTATCCGTCCTCTCAAACGCGATCCAGATTTCAATATCGCCCCCGGAATTGAAGAACATGGTGGAGAGCACGTCAAACCCAATGTGAATGTGGAAGTGTGGGATGGCGATGTCAGTACGGCTTGGGTGGCGGCTAGTTATCTGTGCAGCGCACTCAGCAAACTTCTCTGCGTAGACGATTTTGGCCGACAGGGCACGGCTAATATCAACTTAGGCAGCCTCTATCTTATTGACCGGATCCGAATTATATCCGGCCTGACCGATCCGAGTAGAATAGTGCAGACCTTCCGCATTTACATCACGCCAGAGTTGCCTTGGAAGAATAGCAGGCTCGTTGCTCATCCCCCGCCGTACTCGCCTTGGGTCATCGAGGTGCGGGACAATCGAGAGCAGATCTTGGATGTACCCATCCCGGCCCACGAGCAAGTGGAATTTGTGCAGGTGGCGGTCGGCGAACACGGCGAGGACTGGGAAGTCAACGAGATAGAAATCTACGCCAAAGGGCTGGTCAAAAAGGCCAGCTACATCTCGAACATCCTCGATTTTGGCCAACCTATGGCCTGGGGCGACCTGCGTTGGTCGGGACGACAAGACCCCAAAGCCCAAGTGCTCATCCAATCCCGCTCTGGACAAGACGACGACCCCGACCTGTTCTGGCGCTTCACCGGACGAGGCGACGAAAAAACACCCGTCAGCCGTTCCGAATACGCCGACTTGGACGTAGGCGAAAAAGCCGGCATCGGCCACGATCAAGCCAACTGGACCTTCTGGTCGGCCCCCTACACCTTTGCCGACAGCAGTGGCACCCCTGTAGTGTCCCTGAGTCCAAGACGCTATCTCCAACTTAGGGTCGATTTTTTGCCTCAAGACGGCGATGGCGGACAGGTAGATTTTCTCGAAGTGCTCGCTTCCTTGCCGGTGGCCACACAGTTGATCGGCGAGGTCTGGCCGGTAGAGGTCTCCGTAGGACAGCCGCAGCAGTTCACCTACGTGATGCGGCCAACCATTGGAGTTGATAATGGCGGCTTTGACCGATTGGAGGTCGCCACCGCAGCGCGGCTAGGTCCCGTAACCCAAGTGCGCATTGGCGATGAGCCGGTAGATTATGCAGTAGAAGCGACCAAGCCACATCGGGTGGTCGTGAGTATCCCGCGACTGACAGCCCAAGATTCGGGCGCTTTGGTCGAGGTGGTTTTCCAAGCCGAAGTGTTGCGCTATGGCTCGACTTTTTCGGTGCGGGTGTGGGACAGTACCCAGCCGTTGGAGGTTCCCCAGAGTGTGCAGGAAGGCGATTCTACCCCCATCTATGAGGACAATCGGGTGTGGGTGGCCACCAAGGCAGAGCATCAAGGGGTGTTGCAGATGGGCCGGAAGCCGGCGGTTTTGACGCCCAACGGGGATGAACGCAATGACGAGGTGGGATTGGGGTATAGCTTGGTGGAGTTGACGGGTCGGTCGTGGGTGGCGGTGGCGGTGTGGGACTTATCGGGTTGTCAGGTGCGTCAGGTATATGAGGGTTTGGATGGTGTGGGAGCGTATGAGCGGATGTGGGATGGTCGCGACGAGTCGGGGCGGCTGGTGCCGCCGGGGCTGTACCTATACCGCGTCTCCGTCGAGGCCGACCATCAAGCGGTCGAGCAAGCCGGACTCCTGCACGTGGTATATTGAACAATTTTTCGTTTGCCGTTGACCGTCCGCGAAAAGTCAACTTTCGCCATCTGAGCTGATATTCGTATCTATATGTAGAAGACATGTAGCTAATGTAGTGATCGTAGGATTGTTTCTTCTATAGGTCACCTATCCCCCAAGGCCCATCTTATGAGCGACCTATTCCGTTCGTTGCCCTGGGCTCTCTCCCTGTGGATTAGCTTCGCGACTGGAGAAGCTTCCGGGTTGGTCATCTACCGTTTCGGCGGTGAAGCGCTAGAGCCGCCTCCTGAAGCAAGCGGCGAAGGGGTGGAATTCATCCAGCTAAGCTGGACGGATATAGGGGAAGACCGCGGAGGGAAAGCCTCTGAGGTGGGCTTAGATAGCGCTAGTATCTGGCCTCTGAAACGCGATCCAAACTTCAACATCGCACCTGGAGTTGAAGAGAGAGGAGGGGCACATTTAAGGCCCAACATAAATAGAGAGGTATGGGATGGGGATAGGGATGTCTTCTGGCTGGCAGAGAAATATATATGCGCCCAATTCCGCGGCCGAGGAACCTGTACCGACGACTTCGGCCGCCAGGGCACAGCCAATATTTTCTTGGGCAGTCGTTATCGCATTGACCGGATTCGGATGATATCCGGGTTGACCGACCCGAGCAGAACTGTGCGGACCTTCCGCATCCACATTGGGCCGCTGCCCGCGCGCATCTCTTTTAGTCTTACTCCCGAGCCATTTTCGCCTTGGATCGTCGAGGTGCGAGACAACCGAGAGCAGATCTTGGATGTACCCATTCCAGCGCACGAGGATGTGGAATTTGTGCAGGTGACTGTCGGCGAACACGGCGAGGACTGGGAAGTAAACGAGATAGAAATCTACGCCAAAGGCTTTGTCGAACAAGCAACTTATATCTCGAATATTCTCGATTTTGGTCAGCCGATGGCCTGGGGCAACCTGCGCTGGGCCGGACGACAAGACCCCAAAGCCCAAGTGCTTATCCAATCCCGCTCCGGACGAGACGAAGACCCCGACCTGTTCTGGCGCTTCACCGGACGCGGCGACGAAAAAACACCTGTCAGTCGAACCGACTACGCCAAGCTAGCTGTGGGTGAAAAAGCCGGTATCGGCTATGACCAAGCCAACTGGACCTTCTGGTCCGCTCCCTACGACTTCGCCGACAGCAGTGGCACCTCCATCGTGTCGCTGAGTCCAAGACGCTACCTCCAGCTCAGAGTCGACTTTCTACCCCAAGACGACGATGGCGGACAGGTGGACTTTCTCGAAGTGCGCGCTTCCCCGCCGGTGGCCACGCAGTTGGTCGGCGAAATCTGGCCGGTCGAAGTAAAGGTGGGACAGCCGCAGCAGTTTACCTATGTGCTGCGCCCCACTCTTGGAGTGGACAGTGGCGGCTTTGACCGGTTAGAGGTGAACACCGCGGCACGACTGGGACCTGTAACCCAAGTGCGCATCGGCGATGAGCCGGTAGATTATGCAATGGAAGCGACCGAGCTACACCGAGTGGTCGTAAGTATCCCGCGACTGACGGCTCAGGATTCGGGTGCCTTGGTCGAGGTGGTCTTTGAGGCGGAGGTGCTGCGTTATGGCTCGGCTTTTTCAATGCGAGTGTGGGATAGTGCCCTACCATTGGAGGTGCCTCAGAGCGTACAGGAAGGCGATGCTACCCCCGCCTATGAGGACAATCGAGTGTGGGTGGCCACCCGGGCGGAGCATCAAAACGTGTTACAGATAGAGGCCGGCCCAGCAGTTTTGACGCCCAACGGGGATGCGCACAACGATATGGTGGGCTTGGGGTATAGCTTAGTAGAGTTGACGAGTCCGTCCTCGGTGGAGGTGGCGGTGTGGGACTTATCGGGTCGTCGGATGCGTCGGGTGTATGAGGGTTTGGACGGGATTGGTACGTATGAACAGCTATGGGATGGTCGGGACGAGTCGGGGCGGTTAGTGCCGCCGGGGCTGTACCTATACCGCGTCTCCGTCGAGACCGATCACCAAACGGTCGAGGCCGTAAAACCACTACACGTCGCCTATTAAAGAGTGCCTCAATATTCCCGACGGCCTTACCCTGCTTTTTAGGGAGATGTCCCAGCCCGGCGTAGCCGCTCGGCGGTTTCGAAGGCAGTCTGGGCCAATTCTCGTCGCCCGGTGCGCATATAGAGGACGCCCAGATTGTAGTGGGCTATAGCCACATCAGGTTCGAGTTTCAGGGCTTGGAGCAGCGCCTCTTCGGCAAGAGAGTGCTCGCCTCGCTGCAGGTACAAAGCTCCAAGATTGCGGTGGGCAGCGGCAAATTCTGGATCTATGTCCACAGTCTGCCACAAATGCCGGATCTGTTCGTCTTGGCGTCCTAGCTGATGGCAGGCATTAGCTAAGGCGTAGAAACCTTCGGCTCGTTGCTCTGCTTCTACAGCCTTAGCGAAAGAGCCATAAGCCCGCAGATAGTCTCGCTGGTCCAAGTAGAGGTAGCCCAGATAGTAGTGGCCCTCGTATTGAATGGCGGGTCGAGGATCGTTGGAGAGCGTCTCAAGGAGAAGGGATTCAGCTTCATCGAAGCGCTGCTCCCTGCGGAGAAGATTACCCAGATTGAGCCGGGCCCGAGTGTGATCAGAGGCCCAAGCGAGGGCTTGTCGATAAGCCCTCTCAGCTTCACGAGGCCGCTTCTGCGCTTCGTAAACCGCGCCCAGACTGCTGTAGACATCTGCATCGGGACCGGCTTGGAGCGCTTGCAAGTAGGCCACTTCGGCGCGGACATATGCCTGGTTGCGCATGTGGACCTGCCCCTGGAGCCAATCAGAGCGCAGGTGATCCACCTGTGCAGGATCTATTCCGGTGTGACCCAGTGCAAGAGCAGCACCCAGCGCCAGCGCCAAGGCAGCGCTGCGCCGCCACTGGTGCCCCTTTAGACTGAGGGCACCTTGGCGGAGAGCTTCGGCGGCGAAAAGCATCAGAAAAGGCACCGCGGGAAGCCGATAGCGAGCGCACACCGTAAAGAGCAGTCCCGAGACCAAGTAGGATAGTCCGAATCCGTAGAGCAAACCGCATTGGCGCCATCGGTTCCAGTTCCACACCAACCCCACGAGAGCCAGGGGCGCAACAAGGCCAAAGCCGAAAAGGTTCAGGTAACTCAGACGGGAATGTGCCTCGTAAAAGTGGATATCAACGCTCACTGGGATTTCAAAGGCGTGCCAGAACAGTCTGAATTTGCGGTAGAGCAAGTGGAGGTAGGCGAGCGGTTGATCGACAATAAAGTCGAGGCCCGCACTCAGATAGAACCGGCCTCTATCAGCTGGCGAAGCGGCCATATCCGCCTCATAAGGCAGTATTTCGAGGCGTTGCCAGTCTATCCCCTGGCGTGCATAGGGGGTGCCATCAGCCGCAGGGTTGTTGCCCATGTAGAAGCTCCAAGCCCCTTGGAATGGGAGCGGTCTGCCTTGGATGAGATAGTTGTGGACTAGGAAGGGAGCCAGGACGACGCAGAGTCCCACGCAGAAAGGCACCAGTAATCGGGATCGAGTCCGGTGATAGAGCCACCAGAGGGCCACCGGCACTAGCAACAGGGTATTGCTGCGCGTCTCGATTAATAGGCCCAGTAGCGCTCCAGCACCAGCGGCCGACCAATAGCTAGGCCGGTCGGTGCAGCGCACCAGTTGGATCACCAAGAGTAGTTCGATAAAGATGGTCAGGGTGGTGGCCAGCAGTTCGCCGTTGTAGAGGATAAAGGGCCAGTATCCAACTGCTATCAAGCCAGTTAGCAAAGGAGTAGGAGCGGGAAAAAATCGACGGGCAATAGCGTAGAGTAGGACGCAGGATAAAGCCCCGAGGACAGCCTGGAACAGACGCGTGGCCACAAGCCCGGCTCCGCCCAGCTTGAGCAGGGCCAACAGCGCGGGATAGAGCGGACCGTGGACATAGGTGTGGTGAGTGGTGAGCCACCAGTCCCCTTCGATCAGGGCTTGAGCTAGATAATCGTACTCTTCAGCATCGAGAATCAGGGTGTGAAAGTAGAGAGCATCGCGGATTTCTACTAGGTAGGCTAGGCGCAGAATCAGGGCCAAGAGGAAAAGAGCGACGATATAGCGGTTATTTGTGAACATAGACAAGACGCAGGCAGCGAGTGTCTGTTTCTCGACAATGGCAAAAAAGTTGGCTTTATTGGGTGTTGTAAATTGTAAATATGCGGCCCTAAAGACATTGGAGAAAATGATGAAATACCTAAGCCCCAAGGCAATGATACGCCTTGTATCCACCGCGACAAGATGGGTGATCGGGACGGCGCTGCTGGCTATTTTGTGGGCTGGGTGCGCTGAGCAAAAGGAAAAAGCCTCCCAGCCGCAGGCAGAATTCGTCACCACACCAGACTCGACGGCCCAGTGGAATCTGGAACTGGCCCGGGTGGGAGACCGATCCATCACCGCTGGTCAGCTACGGGCGTTCTACGGCAAAATCCCCAATTACCTCCAGAGCGACAGTGAAGGACTAGAGAAGGAACGCAACCATTTGCAGACGCTCATCGATATGGAACTGCTGCAGTTAGAGGCCAAGGGGCAAGGGATAGATCGCCTGCCAGCCTTCATCTATAAGATAGCCCAGTACAGGAAGGAAAAACTTGTTGGCCTCTACCAAATCAAAAAGATCAAGGTGCGAGTCTCGGGACAGGAGGTCAATGATTACTTCCGGGAACAGGAATTGGCGCGCAAGGTCCGCTTTGCTCAACTCATCACCACCAGCGAAGACAGCGCTTGGTCCGCACTGCGCGAGATCACCTCGGGGCGAGATTTTGGGGAGGTGGCCGAGCAGTGGTCCATCCACGAACCAACAATGGAGCAAGGAGGAGACACCGGTCGGTATGTCGGCAAGCTGGATATGCCGCCCTATCTGCGTACGCCCCTCTTCGCGCTTGAAGCAGGAGAAGTGAGCCAGCCCATAGACATCGGTGGTCATTTCGCCCTTTTCAAGGCTCTGGATTCAATCGAAACCGGGCTAGACGCCGAGCAATTCCAAAATATCTACCGCCAACTCTTCATCGAACGCACCGTCGGAGCGAGGGCTGCCCTGACCGACAGCCTCAAAAAAGCCCTCAAACTCGAAAGGGACCAGCAGGGGTTGGATGCCTTCTCGGCGGCAATGCACAGGGGAGCCACCTCTGGGGATGAAGAGGTACGGGCCATAGTTCTCTACCGCTATGAAGGAGGAACGATCACGGCCGGAGATGTACTCGATGCCGCCAGTCAGCTCAAATACAAAACGCTGGACTTGCGCAGCAAAGAGGCCGTCATCGAGTACGCCGAAGGCACCTTGGCCCCCGATGCGCTCTTTGTCGAGGCCGCCCTGCGGGAGGGCCTAGATCGGGAAAAGGAAGTGACGCAATGGCTGGCGAGGAAACGAGAACAGGAATTGGTCGTGCAGTTGCGCGTCCAAGTATTGAAGGAGCGCGTAAGCATTTCCGCAGAGGATATCCGCCGGGAATACGAAGAAAATCCCGACCGCTACATGAAGCCCGACCAGATTGAGATCCAGGAAATCCTCGTCGCCACCGAAGAGGAGGCCAAGGACTTGCTCGAACGCCTCCGGCGAGGTGAGTCCATGGACGATTTGGCACGCCAGTACTCCAAACGCTCTCCAGAGCTGCGCGACGAGGAGGGCCGACGGCGTTTTACGGTTGCGGCCGTAGCGATGTACGGACACTTGGTAGCGGCGGCCCGAAAAGCCCCCGTGGGCCAGTTGACTGGGCCGCTCCAAGTGCGCGAGGGATACTCCATTTTCAAGGTATTGTCCCGCGAGCAACAGCGGGCCTCCTTTGAAGAAGCCCAAAAGCGGGTGCGGGCCACAGTCAACTGGATCAAGAAGCAGCAGGTATTTGAGCAATTCTTGGCCGAACTACGGACTAAGTACGCCGCTCAGGTCGAGATCCGAGACGACAATCTGAAAAGCGCTCTCACCAGCGGTTAGCTCGGAATCCTCACCGCAGAGGCGGGCGATTAGGCCAGACTAGGCGAGAAAAGCGCCAAATGTCAGAGAAGAACGCAGGGCGCATCCCCTTCAGATGGGGTACAGGTGCTATCTTGCTGCTGGCACTGGCGCTGCGCTGGCCGGTACCTGCGCCGTCCTGGACCCACTTCGACGAGATTGCTTTCATAGTCCTGCCGCTAGGTTTCTGGAGCGGTGATCTCAATCCCCACTACTTTAACTACCCTACCTTTCACTTCTACCTTAGTTCCCTTTTGTACCTGCTCTACTATCTGGCGACAAGCGCCGAATCAGTAGAGCAGTTTGTGGCCTATCACCTGCTGGTGGACGGCCGCGATTTGCTGGCGCTAGTGCGCGGGGTTAATACCCTGTTGGCCGTTGCCACAGTAGGTGCTGTCGCCTGTCTGGGACGACGCCTCTACGGCGTCAAAGAAGGACTCTTGGCTGCCCTGATCTTGGCGACCATGCCGCTAGCCGTGCGTTTTGCCCATCTGGCCATCGTGGATACGCCGGCTGTCTTCTGGGCCGTAATGGCCCTGTTGTGGGCCGTGCGGGCCCGGCAGGATGGGCGCGTGCGAGATTTTCTGGCGGCGGGTATTTTCACTGGCTTGGCCGGAGCGACCAAGTACCCGGCGGGCCTAGTGGCAGTGCCAGTAGCCACGGCGATTTTATTGGGTAGACCTTCGCCACTAAGTCGCCGCATCTGGGTCGTCAGTGGAGCTGCGTTGAGTTTTGCCTTAGCCACGCCCTTTGTCTGGCTCGACGCCGGGCAGTTTTGGAGCCATTTCGCCGACATGGGACGGACCCATTTGCTGGCCGAGCCGAGCACAGCGGAACGGGCTTGGCTCTACCACCTGCGCTATACCTTGCGTCACGGTCTGGGCTCGGTGGCTGCCGTGGCCGTAGCCCTGTCCCTGCTCTGGAGCGTTCGCCAGCGGCAGTGGCAGGAACTCGTCTTGCTGGCTGGCATCGTCCCCCTGGCCGCAGTCCTCGCGCTTGCAGGCTCCACTTTTATGCGCTATGCCCTACCCCTTACCCCCCTATTTGCCTTGCTCATCGGACGTTTGGTCGGGATGGGATGGAAGTACCCTCTGGTAGGTGGCTTGGTCACCCTGACCCTGGTGGCCGAGCCCCTGTACGCCTCGCTCCGCACTAGATCCTTACTCAGCGGCCAAGACACCCGCATAGAGGCCCAAGTCTGGCTCCAGACCCACCTTCCCCACTACCAGCGCCTGATCCAAGTGCCCTCAAGGTGTGGCCAAATCCAGGTGCTGACACCCGAGCGCGTGCAGGTGCGGCAGACTCACTATTTACAGAGCTACGGCAGCGAAGCGTTGCTGCGGGCGTACGCGCTGCTAGCTCAGCGCGACAGTCTGCCGCCCCTGTACTTAGAGACGGGGGTGGAGAAGATGCTGTCGACGTCCCGTGACAGCGCTAGTGCCCCAGTCGTCATCGTCCACTATCAGCATCCAGTGTGCCCCGACGGGGATATACCGCCCGATTTCCAACCCCTCCTAGAGACGAGCCAATGGCGGGAAGTCTTTTCACCAGGCCGGGTGGAAGCGGCTGTTTTCGACCACATGGACTGGTACTTTTTGCCGATTGCGGGATTTGCCCAAGTAGAAAAGACAGGACCTGTCGTCTGGATAGACACACTCTCCGTGAGTGGAGCCTCGGTTCGGATAGAGGCCCGTTCCTACTTTGAGGCATTGCACTGGGTTTTGCGCGGCCACCAAGCTAGGGCCGAAAGAGATTGGACGGGTGCCTTGCAGGCGTACCACCGGGCCTTGGAAATTGCACCTGTGCCCGATGAATTGATCGGCCTAGAAGTGGGACGCTATCTCTACACCCAGATGGGACGGACCTATGCTCAAGTGGGCCAATTGGAGCAAGCGGTGCGCTTTTTGGAGCAGGCCATAGCGCTGAAGCCGACGTACCGAGAGACGTACAACGAACTCGGGGTGGCGTACGCCTCCTTGGGAAATCTGGAAAAAGCCGTGGAAACTTGGGAAGAATTGGTCGCGTTGCACCCAGATTTTGCCCCGGCTTACTTCAATCTAGGCCGTGCCCTGTGGCGCTTGGAACGGCGTCAGCAGGCCCGTGCGTACTGGCAGAAGGGGGTAGAGTTGGCACCCAATCATCCATCGGCAGGCCGAATACAGCAGTTGGAAGGAGAGGGTTGAGATTTTTCTTTGTACTTAGACTTTTTGCTCGTATATTACTAGATTAAGTATCCGCAGAACGTTTAATCAGCTAGGAGAAAGGAGGTCTTGTCTAGAAGTAAATGCCGTAGATGCACAATTGAGCAGACAGATGAATCGGCTTTTCAATCCAACACCTAACAGGAGGTTAAGGTAATGAAACTGATTCGTTGCTTTATGGTTTTAGCACTCGTGGTCGTCGGCGCTAGTATCGGCTCGGCTCACGAACTGCCTGGCGAGGTTTACTTCGCCTTTCAGTTCCCGCTTCACGCCGTGCCCGCCATCGACGGCGATCTAAGCGACTGGGACATGATAGACCCAGATATCTTCGAGATCTCGGTGGAAGGAGGCCACATCGTAGAAACTGTGCGCGGAGATGACAGCGGCGAGCTGTCGGATTTCAACGCCAGAAGCATGTGGGCCTGGAACGAGGAAATGAATCGGGTTTTCTCGTTTGCCTTTGTGGTTGATGAGCATCTCCACAACAGCCGCGACGATCCCACTGTTTTCAACTGGGATGACGACTGGCACTTCGTGCTCGACGCGGACCACAGCGGTGGCGATATGTTTAACGGCGATTGGAACGATTTATCCGAAGACGAGCGCCGGGATTTGTTTTTCGTCACGGGCCAACTGTGGCAGATCCACGTGCCGCCCATCGACGGGTACTGGGCCTTCAAATACATCGAAGCGACCGACTGGGAGACCACTGGTCGCGAGATCCCCTTTCCCGAGTACGCCCAAGTAGGTTGGTCCCGCACCGGTGAGACTGGTGGTCCGGGTACTTATACCTACGAGATCATGATGACTCCGTGGGAAACTTGGAGCTGGGACGGTCCTGAGCAAAGCACAATCGTCGATCTAGAAGTAGGCAATATCATCCACGTCGGATCCTTGTCTAAGGACTACGACTTGGCCGACGACCGCTATGATGGGTCCTACGATTTTCCGGCTGTTCACAATGTCTGGCGCAATGCCAATCTCATGGGTGACATGGAACTGCTGGAGGTCGATGAAGAGCTGTTCCCACCGCTGTAGAAAACGACTCGTGGGGCAGAATTAAGTCCCATTACCTGCTGGAAGAATAGTTCCAGTTTTTCCAACACAAAGAGGGGATATTTCGATATCCCCTCTTTGTGTTTTAGCATCTAAAAGCCGTTTAACCACTCGACAAGTTCATAGTCCGGAGGGGCATCATGGTAGCTGACTCGATCTCTTATCGGTGGGGCATCTCCAGCTTGGTGTGGATCGGTACACTGCTGATCTTTCCCCTCCAAGCCTGGTCGCAACAGGGCCACGCCATTCGCGGCAATCAAGTCCTGATTAACCGAGCAGCCCACTGGCAGGTGTGGAAAGGGGCTTCGAGTCTTCTGGATATTTCCACTACCGACAATACGGTGCGGCCTTCCTTTATACGGAAAGAGGTCAACGCGGCTCAGAACGCGACGCAATTTTCCACTACCGGCGAGGGGGGGGTGATAGCAGGCTCCGGCACCAATACGGCGAACAACCTGATAGATGGCGACCCGCAGACCATGTGGAGCCCCAATCCCGAAAGCCCTCTAGAGGATTGGTGGGCAGAGGTGAATCTTGGCCGCATAGTAGTCGTCAAGAAAATCGTCATACGCTTTGCCCAAGAAGGCGAGGGAGACCCCTTCCTGCAATTCAAGGTGCTGGCCTGGCGGCAACCCCCGCCGCGCTCGGTTTCGGGCTACTATCTCGACGAGCCCAAGACCAACGTCCCCAACTTCTGGGAAATCGGCCGGACCGAAAAGCCCAACAAGACACAGCGCGTATTCGAATTTGAACCCCGTCCGACCGAAGGATCGGATCTGCTCTTCAAGGGCGATCCACTCGAGCGCATTCTAATAATTGCCATCAATAGTGATTCGACCAAGGCCGAGGAATTGACTGAGCAGGAGTACGATAATCTGCCGACACAACAGCAAGGCGCTATCGAATTCTATCGGAAAGAACGGTCTGGCCGGGAAACTCTGATTTCACAAGGGGAATACGACAACATTGATCCCGAACGCCAAGGCCCGATCCGCTACTACCGGAGGGAAATTCCCAGGATCGCCGAGATCGAGGTCGTGACGGAGGGGGACAATGTCAACATCGGCGTGGTGGAGCGAGGAGGACAGGTGACGATCGAGACCAATGGCGGCATTAAGGACATTGGGACTGCAGTTAGCGACGGCAACTACAGCACGGGGGTTAATGGGTCGATTTTCGGCTATCGCGACTATAATTACTTCGAGGATTTAGGGGCTCTATTCTGGATCGATACCATGCATTTTCTCACCGACGGAGCCTCGGCGATCAACGAACTTTACGTCGATGTTTCCGATGGTACCCGGGCACCCGATGGCAGCATCAAATGGACTCGGGTGGGCCAAAGTACTTCTAGGGACGCTTTTGGCCATACCTCTTCCCGTGGCTTGCGATTCCGCGAAATCCAGATTGAGCCTTCCAAGATCCGCTTTATCCGCTCGCCGTTCCAGAATCCATTGAGTTCGCTCAGCTACATAGCTTTTACGGAAGTGATGCTCTATGGGGAGGGCTTTGTGGCGGAAGTATCGTTGACTTCAGACCTAATTCAATTTAACGAACCTAAGAACCTGATTTCCGTCGAGTGGGAGGCGGATACACCGCCTGGGACCCAAGTCCAGCTACAGACCCGAACGGGTAATGAGTTGATAGAAGAGAAAATCTACCACGATTCCAGTGGCAAGGTCGTCACCGAGAAGCGCTACAACAAGCTGCCTAAGTCCAAAAGGGGCGATATCACCAGCACATTCGAACCGGGTGACGACTGGAGCACGTGGAGCGTACCACATACTCAGTCCGGGGAAGCGATCAAATCCCCCAGCCCTAGGCAGTATATGGAACTTCGGCTCATATTGCTCACGGACAGGGCAGACGCAGGTGCCACCCTTCGCTCTATTGCCATCAACACCTCAGATCCCGTTGCTGATCGGCTGGTGGGAGAAGTATGGCCCACCCGAATTGAGACCGTGGGCACCCCAGAGGAATTTTCTTACTTCATCCGGCCCGATTTCACTGCGGCAGACCAAGGTTTCGATGAGATCACCTTAGAAGCCACCGCAGGTGCTGAGATAGAGTTGCTTGAAGTCCGGACGGGAAGTGAGGATGATTTCGCTAACGGACAAACCACCAACTACGCACTGGCTGATCTGACTCTGATCGATACGCCAGCCGACTCCCTCAGATTGCGCTTAAACGAGAAAATTGACCGCAGAACGGAACTAGTTCAGGTCCGGTTTCGCGCCACCATATTCGGCAATAGCGCCTCCTTTAGAGCCTTGGTCCAGAATTCCGCTATACCTGGATTCTGGCAGCGAGTTGACGAGGGCGATCCTACGGAACTGGTCAGTAGCCAGACCGTCACCGTCCTAGCACTCAGCGGGGACGAAATTATTAGAGACTTTAGGCTGGGGTCGCAGGTATTTACGCCCAATGGGGACGGCGTCAATGATGAACTGGTAGTCAGCTTTGGCGTGGCGAGAGTTGGCGCTGAGAGACCGGTGACTCTGACCGTTTACGACCTGAGTGGGGTTGAGACCAACCGGATAGAGGAACGCCGTTCAGATCCTCGCGGCAATTATACTTTTCGATGGGATGGCAAGGATCATTTGGGCGAGCCAGTTCCTCCGGGGATTTACTTGGCTAGGGTAAAGGTGGATGTGGATTCTGGCTCGGCCGATAACACTTTTGTGCAGCGGGTGGTCCATGTAGCGTACTGAGGGATGCTCAAGACCGGCGTCCAGGATTTGCGAGGTACATGTCAATGAGGATCACTCCATTCTTTTGTACCCTGATCTGGCTTTTCTGTTTTTGGGTCGGTTTTTCGGCAGACGAGGCCTCTGGGCTGGTCATCTACCGCTTTGGTGGCGAAACGCTGGACCCACCCCCAGAAGTAGACAGCGAAGAGGTAGAATTTATCCAGTTGAGCTGGACCGATCTCGATCCTTCCCTAGGCGGAGAAACCATCGAACTGGATATAGACGACGACGCCATCCGCGCTCTAAAACGAGATCCTACTTTCAATATAGCCCCCGGAGTTGAGGAAAGAGGGGGAAGCCATATCAGAAAGCAAACGAACGGGCAGGTATGGGATGGGGACACCAGTACTTTCTGGTTAGCGGAACGATACCTGTGCGCCGAATTCGAGGAAAGGAATTACTTCCTTACCTGCGTCGACGATTTCGGAACCCCAGGCACAGCAAATCTCAATCTGGGGGTTCTTCATCTCATCGACCGGATTCGGATCGTATCCGGGTTGACCGACCCGAGCAGAATAGCACAGAACGTTCGCATCCACCTCAACGAAGAGCAGCCCCGCCAAGCTACTTACCAGCATCCCCGCCCCTACTCGCCTTGGATCGTCGAGGTGCGCGACAACCGAGAGCACATCATCGACATCCCCATCCCACCGCACGATAGAGCAAGTTTTGTTCAAGTCACTATCGGCGAGCACAACGAGGACTGGGAAGTCAACGAGATAGAAGTCTACGCCAAAGGCTTTGTCGAACAATCGACCTATATCTCGAACATTCTCGATTTTGGTCAGCCCATGGCCTGGGGCGACCTGCGCTGGGCCGGGCAACAAGACCCCAAAGCCCGCGTCCTCATCCAATCCCGCTCCGGACAAGACGAAGACCCCAACCTGTTCTGGCGCTTCACCGGACGAGGCGACGAAAAAATACCCGTCAGCCGAACTGACTACGCCAAGTTAGCTATCGGCGAAAAAGCCGGTATCGGCTACGATCAAGCCAACTGGACCTTCTGGTCGTCTCCCTATGCCTTTGCCGACAGCAGCGGCACCCCCGTAGTGTCCCTGAGTCCAAGACGCTATCTCCAACTTAGGGTCGATTTTTTGCCTCAAGACGACGATGGCGGACAGGTCGACTTTCTCGAAGTGCGCGCTTCCCCGCCGGTGGCCACGCAGTTGGTCGGCGAAATTTGGCCGGTCGAAGTAAAGGTGGGACAGCCGCAGCAGTTCACCTACGTGATGCGACCAACCATTGGGGTGGACAGTGGTGGCTTTGACCGATTGGAGGTCGCCACCGTGGCGCGACTAGGTCCCGTAACCCAAGTCCGCATCGGCGATGAGCCGGTAGATTATACAGTGGAAGCGACTGAGCCACACCGAGTAGTCGTGAGTATCCCGCGACTGACAGCCCAAGATTCGGGCGCTTTGGTCGAGGTGGTCTTTGAGGCAGAGGTGCTGCGCTATGGTTCGACCTTTTCCGTGCGGGTGTGGGACAGTGCCCTGCCGTTGGAGGTGCCTCAGAGCGTACAGGAAGGCGATGCTACCCCCGCCTATGAGGACAATCGAGTGTGGGTGGCCACCCGGGCGCAACATCAAAACGTGTTGCAGATAGAGGCCGGACCAGTGGTCTTGACGCCCAACGGGGATGCGCACAACGATGTGGTGGGCCTGGGGTATAGCTTGGTGGAGTTGACAAGTCCGTCCTGGGTGGTGGTGGCAGTGTGGGACTTATCGGGTCGTCGGGTTCGTCAGGTGTATGAGGGATTGGACGGGGTTGGTATCTATGAGCGGATGTGGGACGGTCAGAATGAGTCGGGGCGGCTGGTGCCGCCGGGGCTATACCTGTACCGCGTCTCCGTCGAAGCCGACCACCAAACGGTCGAAGCCGTAAAACCATTACATGTCGCCTATTAGGGGTATGAATTCAATTGGAGGTTAGGACTCCGATGCAAGCGGATTTTAGCTCGAATTTACGCTCATATCTGATTATAGGGATTTTGCTCTCCGCCTGCGGGGCTGTGGGTATAGGGGAAACCAAGGAATTGATCATTCTTGGTGGCGCGGAAGGCCGACCTTGGCAGGACGGTGGAGGTGGTATAGATCCGATAATCATCTTAGGACCCCAAGAGGTGACGAACGAAAACGTACCTGGAGGGATTATCGACTTTTCTGCGCGGGAGGGATGGATTTTTCCCGAAAAGGCCGACCAAACTGACAACATCGCCTTACAACTGCTAGACCGAGGCGGCTCCGTAACCGCGCCCACTGTTCTCACAGATCTAGGAAAAGATTTGTTGAAGATGATAGACAATAATGCCAGCTCGGCCTTTGAAAGGAAAAGTTCCCCTGGTCAGAATGTCCGGGCGCTGGGCGTGGTCCTCCAGTTCGATCTAGGAGCGCGATTTGGTGTGAGTCGCATCCGCTTCTTCCCCAGGAACGCCGATCCAGACTTTCTCGCCCCTGATTTTCCCTTTCAGGACGATTACATGAGGGCCTATGAGCTTTTTCTCAACGACGGTACGCGGGAAACACTAGCCGCTGGCTTGCCAGTATTTACCAGCGTTCTGCTCGTATTGCAGAACGATCAGCCAGTGGTGGATGTGCAGATAGAGCCCCAGTACGTGCGCTACATCCAGCTAAAATCCCAGACTACAGTGGGCTTTGAAATAGGCGAGTTCCAAGTTTTCGGGGAAGGCTTCGTGCCCACAGCAGAGTATCATTCAGATGTATTCGATCTGGGAGAAAACTTAGCCCTGTGGGGAAATTTGCGCTGGGAGGAGGAAAGCCAAGGCGACCCCATCCGCTCCCAAGTGCCCATCAGCACTAGGAGCGGCTTTGACGATTCTCCAGTCGTGTTCAATCGCCTCCGCAGCGACCTCGACGGGGCCGAAGTGCCTTGGAAAACGGCCGAGGAATTCGACGAAGGCAGTGAAGCGAGGGAAATCGTCAGCCAGCTCGACTCGCCCGATCTCGACATAAAGCGGGCTCGGCTGTTATACAAAGACCTCCCTCTCGATAGGAAGAACGAGATATCGCTGACCCAAGCCGAGTATAAAAAACTGAGATCGGGCAATAAAGGTGCGGTGCGGGACGACTTAGAAAACTGGAGCGCTTGGTCTCCGCCCTATGCGACCGCGGGTATAACTAGCGCCGATAATGTATCCGCTGGGATGGGCGGGGTGTCAATCGTGTCTCCCGGTCCACGGCGCTACTTTCAGTTCAAGGTGGATTATTTGAGTGAAGATCTCTTTTCAGCCAAGGGCATCGGTTCACTGTCCTTCGACTTTTCTAGCCCGGTGCTGGCCACAGAGATCGTGGGAGAGATCACCCCGCGCCAAGCGGATCTGGGTCAAAAAACAGAGTTTTCCTTGGCGCTCATTCCCGATATGCGGCCCGGAATCGACCAAGGCTTCAGTTCCCTCGAAATCAGCACGCCAGTAAAAGTGGACGCAATAGATCGGATTGGGATGTCGCTACCGGATGGATCCCGCCTCGAACAAGATTTCTCGGATTCAGACCTGAGCGACCTGCCGGTGGAGCGAGGGGATTTCCGCATTGATTTAGTAGAGGAAGATCGCTTCCAGATCAGTTTCCCCACAGTGGAAAACAGCCGCATAGAAGCGGGACAGATGACTGTCTTGGACGTGGCTTTCCAATGTGTGGTACTGCGGACTGGAACCGCCTTTTCTTCCTTAGCCTTGTCTGAAACCCCTGGCGAAGTGCCGCAACGATTGGTGGGAGGCAATGTCTTTGACCTGAGCCGGGCAAGTGCCAATGCCACGCTCATCCGCGACCCAGGAAATCTAGTGGTACAAGTGGCGAAAAAGGGCGACTTGCTGATCAACGTCAACGCTGTGCCAACAGTCTTCACGCCCAATGGGGATCAGATCAACGATAGTGCGCAGATACATTTTGATATAACCGATCTCATCAGTGGGGCCAATGTAGGGCTACGGATATACGACTTGTCCGGCAGCATGGTGCGGGAAGTCTATCGCGGGATTAACCAGAGTGGTCGCTTCACTAGGACGTGGGATGGTACCGATGGCCAAGGGAACACCGTGCCGCCGGGCCTCTACA
Organism: Candidatus Latescibacterota bacterium; assembly: GCA_965116455.1. Lineage (GTDB taxonomy): Bacteria > Latescibacterota > UBA2968 > UBA8231 > UBA8231. The sequence continues at coordinate 1,931,184 of OZ220690.1, forward strand.
TTTTCAACATTAATTTGGACACTGACGGCGGCAAGGCCGAAGCGAGCGGCCTCATAGGCGTGGCCTATTGAAGGCTGGCCGGGGTATGGATTGCTTCTGAGAAGCGCTTGCTAACGGGAGGGACACCTGATGGTAGGTACAGGTTACAGAGAATGGTCTAGAGTATGGATAGCACTGTGGATAGTCGCGGCTTTGAGCACGACGGCTTTTTCCCAAGACTACAACAACCGCCTCGGGCAGCAGAGGGGGGGCAAGGTCACCTTTGAACCCTTGGGACCAGGGGTGTTTTTCGACGCCCTTGATCCCACAGTGAAACGATGGTACGTCCCCCAAGAACTCTACCACGATTACCGCTTCCAGACTTGGGAATACTCCAACTATGCCCGAGATCGCTACGAGCGCTATGTCAACACTACTCGGGAAGGCGAATATTTCTACGACACGTTCGGCAATTTCGTCAATCGGGGATGGCTCATCTACGACTGGCGTCAGGAAGCCTTGACCCCTCTGGGCAGTTCCATCTACCAAGATTCGCGGTATCAGGGTTGGTTCAACCAAGTGTTGATCGCCACGGATTCAAAAGGCGGTGCTCTCTACTCCATAACCACGGGGGATCAGATACGCACCACGCTTACCCCCATGACCTTTTCCAAGCCTGCATTCAACGGTATTCAGCTAGATCTCGCAGCCGATAAATACGCTGGCACGCTCCTCCTTTCAAGGATCAGCAGCCCGGTCAGGTCGTCCGTCTCCAGCGCCGATACCCGGACCAATGCCACCAATATGATCGGCGGCCGGGCCCTAGCCCAAGTGGGCGATTTCGTCACCGTCGGCGCGACTTGGGTCAATGCCCACAACACCCGTACCACGCTGGGTTCCTTCGACAGCAACCCCACCAAGGGCACGCTGGGCGATGGGCAGGCCAGAGTGCCTATCAACGCCATCGCCCTCGTGCTCAGCGATGATTCCCCCGAAGACGGGGAGGGAGGCACCGCGCTCTTTTCCCACGATCTGATCGTGGTGCGCGAAGATTTCCAGAACGGAATCCGCGAAACGCTCGGCCTTGCCGACCTAACCAACGATCCAACGCGCTGGCCAGTCATAGAAGGCGGTTTTCGGGAAGAGGGCTTCTTGGCGGCCAACGGCATTCAGCGGATCATCATCAACTACGATTTTAACGATCCAGCCTATATCGGTCCCGACCCGACTGAGATTGTAAAAGTGACCTTTGATTTGGTACTGGCCAACGACTACAAAGTCGAGGTGTGGTCCGACCGCCAGACCGGGCAGCAAACTCCGCCGGAAGCGCCGCTGACCAGAGCGATCCTCGACGAAAGGAATCCGGTCTTACTCGAGATCGCCCGTGCACCCGACAATACCAAGGATGGCTCCAACCGAAGAAGACTGGTTTTCGACTACGGCCTACCCACTGCCACGCAGATTTACGGCTTTACCATCGAAGCGCAGGATGTCCTAGGCTTCAGCTTCTACGGCGAGTACGACATCAACCAGAAATTCAGACAGTACCCCAACCTAGCCTTGTTTACCGACGACCGTTCCTTTGAGGAGGCTTCGACCCGAGCGGATGCCTGGATGATGAACCTCTCCTTTCAGGATTATCCTTGGTTCTTCTTCGGCGAGGCCTTTTCCATGGACCACGACTATTCCACTAGTTCCTTCCTGCTCAACCAAAATGGCGATATCAACTACGACCAGCCTGCCCAGTTTTTCTACGAGTTCGTCGAAGACAACGACGATCAAGATCGCACTCCCGATTGGCAGCGATTCGGTCAGCCGGGTCCCGATTTTGCCATCTTCCCCGGCTGGGACGAAAACAACGACTTCGTAAGCGATTTCAACCAGAACGACAATCGGACAATCAGCAATCGCATCCCCGATTACGACGAGCCCTTTCTCAGGTACGAGGTCGACCGACCGGAATTTCTCTTTGGCATTGACTTGAATAACAACGACTGGATTGACCGTTTCGAGAACGACGACGAGCCAGATTTTCCCTACAAGAGGGACCACAGAGGCTACAATGCCTATTCCGGCGCTCATGTCATCCCGGGTGTCAGGGTGAGCGTGGGACAGACCCGCGAAGAACTGCTCTCTTCCGAGCGAGAGAATACAACCACCTACGGACTGGTGACCGTGGATGAAAATTGGGCTGGCCTAGGGCGCTTGCGGGTGTTCGATATGGTAAAACGAGCCAAAGACACCATCCCCGATGACCGCCGTGCGCCACAGGGATTTCTCTTGGCGGGTCTGCCCGCCAAGGTCGCCGATATTCTGCCCGCCCAAGATACCTGGGTGAACTCCCTGTTTATCGGATTCGACTATACGCGAATTCCGCAGCTGAACATTCGCAATAAGATCAAATACGATCTGTACGTTCAGCGCAGCGATGATCTCAGGGCTTTGGACAGAAGTCCGCTCCACAATAGGTCGTCCTTTCTCGGGCTTATCAACAAAGTGGATTATACCTACCGCTTTGAAGGTCTGAGCATCCAGCCGCGCTTCAAAAGCCAGTACTTAAAGCGCACACCATTCTTGCGCCGCGAGGCAGATATCGAGGAATGGGATGGATTCTTGTCGGTGATCCTCAAATTCCCAGTGCTGAGGCATTCGATGATTGAAATGGGCACGGAGTTCAGGCAGCTAAGGGAATTGAAGGCAGACGAAGATGCCTTGGTCCAAGAGAGCGTCTTAGGACCGACTGGAGACCTAAACGAGACTAACCTAGCCGTTCAATGGTCAACCACGACGGATTACCTAGGGTACGTATTACTGCTACAGACGGGGTTCCGGCTGTCTAGGACATCCTTAGAGACCATCGAGATGATGGATCTGGAGGTCGACAAAAAGTCCACCATCGAGACTGGCACCACTACCTTTATAACCATCTACGCCGGGGTGGAACAGTAAATGGCAGGCGCTGATTACACCTGTGGAGCAAGCGAAGACCTTGCTTTGGGCACTCCGTCCTTTTGCGCACAGTCCAATAGGAGGGATCCATGCTAAGAAGGTACGGCTCGTGGTATGTTGTGGGGATACTCTGCGCACTAGCTCTATCGTCCGCTACTGGATGGGCTGCGCAAAACTATGGGGCTCGCTTAGGGCACCAAGCCAACGACGGCACAGTGGTGTATCGCTCTGAAGGTCCCAAGACCCTGCTGGGCAACGTGGAGCCATCGGTGCGGAAACGGTATCTGCCCCAAGAGCTGTATCAAGAGTACCAGTGGCAGACTTGGCAGTACACTAACTATGCTGGCAATCCCTACCAGAGATATGTGGCGCAAAGCCTCTGGGGCGATTATTTCTACGATGTGTACGGAAATTTCCTGACCAGAGGATGGTTGGTTTACGACTGGACCGAGGATCACCCGAGAATCTCCGAGGGCAGCCGGCTGCTGAAAAGAGGAGCATATTCTGGTTTCTTTAACTCATTGATTGTAGCCTCCGACCAAAAAGGTCAATATTCTTTTTCCATTTCCGTTGGCGACGAACTGGTCACGACTCTGACGCCAATGACCTTTCGCAAATCTGTGTACAACGGTGCCCAAGTCGATCTCATGTCGGACGCGGTCGAACTGACTGGTATCTTTTCCCGCATCAGCGCACCGGGCTTTATCACCGATCCGAATCCGGCCTCTTTCAACAACTACACCAACCTGATAGGGGGCCGGACCAGGGTCCGGCTAGGTGATGCCATTACCCTAGGAGGGGTCTTCGTCAATTCTCACAACGGGCGGGGGACCGTACAGAGCTTTGAGGGCAATCCCTTCAAAGGGGAATTAACCTCGCTGCAGTTACAAAACCAGATCAGCACTATTGTCATCCGGCTGAGCGACGACTCACCAGCCGATGATGTCGGAGGGAGTGTTCTATTAGCGGATAATGTAGAAATAGCGACGACTATCGGAGACAGAGACACAGTGTTAGTTGGTAATGAGATCGGCTTCACACCCCAAAGGCAGGGAGGCACCATCATAGAAGGCGTGCGCACGGCCAACGGTACGGAGCAGATCACGTTGCGTTACAACTTGAATGACCTAGCCGTGATTCTCGACGACAAGGATGCCATCAACAACGTCCGGGATCTCCGCTTCAGACTGGTCCTAGTCAACGACTATCGGATCGAGATCACTTCCGATCAGCAGACCAACTTTGAAGGACAGCCGGTCTTTCTGCTGATGGCCCAGGCCGAAGGCAATATTCAGGACGGATCGAATAAGCGCGAGGTGGTCTTCAACTACGGCTTGCCCACGGCTAACCAGCTATTGGGCTTCACGATCGAGGCCCAGGATTTCCTAGGATTTGACTTTTACACCGAGTTCGATGTCAACCACCAGTACAGAAAATATCCCAATCGCCGGGTGAAGACACACGAGGCGTACTCGGGACTCGTCGGTGCCGAAAACGCCAAAGCCTGGATGATGAATCTGTCCAAATCCGTCTTCTCTTGGTCCCTCTTTGTCGAGGGCTTCTACATGGACGCGGCCTACAATACCAGCCCCTTCATATCGGACGGCAGCGGCCGGGTAGATTACGAAGACGGGACCAGGAGCATCTACGACTTCGTCGATGACAACGACGATCAGGACAAGAAACCCGACCAGAAGCGGCGCTACCAAGATCCTAGGACGGGCGAGGAATTCCGCGCCGCTAGCACCGGAAGATCCGCCGAAGGGTTTGCCGACGAGGCCGTGTTCCCCGGCTGGGACCAAAACAACGATTTCATCTCCGACTTCAACCAAAACAGCAACATCTTCAGTGAGAACCGCTTCCCGGACTACGAGGAACCCTTCCTGCGCTACGGTTCAGACCGCCCCGAATACCTCTTCGGTATCGATCTCAACAACAACGGCTGGGTCGACCAGTTCGAAAACGACAACCTGCCCGATTATCCCTACAAAAGGGATCGCAAAGGCTACAACCTGTACCTGCGCAATCAGGCAACTCCGCACCTGCAACTCACCGCCGGGCAGGCCCGCGAACAGCTCCTTTCGGACGACCGCCAAAATCTGACCACATACGCCCTAGTGAGCTTTGAAAAGGAGTACGCTAGAATCGGACGGGTGGGCATCTTCGACATGATCAAAAAGGCGGAAGACGATATTCAAGACGATCTCTTTCAATGGGTACAAGCTCCAGGGCTGCCCGGAGCGCACCAAGCAATAGACGACCCCCTCTTCGCCCAAGACACCTGGATCAATACTTTTTGGCTAGGTCTTGACCGCCGGACCAATATCGGAGTCAATTTTTCCAATAAATTCAAGTACGAGACCGTGAGGCAGCGGGAGAAAGGCAACGACCTAGGTTTTAAGGATGATACGCGTTTTCTTGGGATCATCAATAAGGCCGACTATCTGTACCAGTACAAAACTCTGACGGTGCGGCCGAAGATCAAGAGCGAATTGCTCAAGGACAATACTCCCTATTCTATGGGAGGTGTGCGCCCTGTGCGAGATCAATGGACTGGTTTGTTATTCCTGACCCTCGAATTCCCCATTCTGCGGCGAACGACCATAGAGACGGGTATAGAGCAACTCTTCTTCAGGGATTCGGTGGTTGATGAGGACGATTTAGCAGCGGGTGAATTCACCGAGGATTTCAACAGCACGGTCTTGGCCATGCAGCTTTCGAACAGGGGACAGTATCTAGGCTATGTGCTCACGGCCCAACTCGGCTACAGCATCCGCAGAATCAGCCGTGAGCGCGTCGAAAAAGATGACCGGTCGCAGATGGATAGTACCGTGTTTATGACGATGTACGCCAGCCTGAAAGATTGATGCCGACGGCAGATTCTACTCCCGATTCCATAAAAAAGGAAGCATCCATTATGCGAAGTACCGTCTCTGCGCCAGATCTGGGACTAGTGGAGTCTCTCTTTGCAGAAATCGAAAAAATACCGTGTATCAACTCCCACTCCCACATGGGGCCGGAAGCCGAGCGCCTAGCGCAGCAGTTGGACGCCCTCGATTTTTTCAACCACGCCTATCCGACCGCCGACTTGGTGGTGGCCGGCCTCTCTCCCGAGAATAAAGAGGCCCTTTTCGACGCTCGACGCCCGCTGGACCAGCGGTGGTCCCTGTTCGAGCCGTACTGGAACCGGATCCGTCTGACCGGATACTCCCAGTGCATCTTGACCGGCTTCCGCGATCTGCTCGGCTTCGACGACTTGACGGCCGCCACAGTTGGCCCCCTCTCTGAGGCCATCCAAGCACATAGTAAACCGGGCTTCTACAAAACGGTGCTACAGCAGCGAGCCAATATCGCAACGTCAGTGGTCAATATGGAAGATTTGATTGAGGTGGACCGAACCTTATTCCTGCCTCTGCCCCGCCTCAACCGCTTCAGCATGCTCCGCACGGCCGAGCAAATCCACGCGATCGAGCGCGACTACGATGTGTCCATCGGCGATCTGCGCCAGCATGTCGAAGTAATTCGACAGGTGTGCCGAGACTGGAAGGAGGCCCGAGTGGCTGGGGTCAAGATGTCGCAATCCTACCACCGCTGCATGGACTTCAAAGAGCGGGACGCCGGCCAAGCCGCCGTTATTTTTGATCGTCTGTTACAGGACGACTACGCGGGGCTGGATTCGCAAGAAGGCGCATTACTAGAGGACTATCTGGTCTTCGAGTGCTGTCGGGCCGCCGCAGAAGCCGATCTGACTGTCCAATTCCACTTAGGCATGCGAGCGGGCAACAATGGGGGTATGGAAGGGTGTAGTCCAGTGCCGCTCATCCCCTTGCTGCAGGCCTTCCCCCAAGTCCGCTTTGATTTTTCCCACGCCGGTTTCCCCTATCTGCGCGAGGGTGCCGTGTTGGGCAAGACCTTCGCCAATGTCTATCTAAACATGTCTTGGATCCACATCATCTCCCCTTTCGGGTCTCGGCTAGACCTGAGAGAATGGCTCCAGATGGTGCCCTACAACAAAATTATCGCCTTTGGAGATGACTTGCAGCAGGTCGAGACGGTCTATGGACATTTGCAGATGGCACGCCGTAATTTCGCCTATGCGCTAGGGGCCCTGCTAGAAGAGGGCTTGCTGTCCGAGTCGACGGCGCTCGACGTGGCTCAGGCGGCCTTTTACGACAACCCAGCGATGGTCTACGGGGTCAATGCCTGAGCTAGGTATTACCAGTCATGTACATTGTGACCCTGCAGGGGAAACCAGATTACATCCACTACTCCCGAGAGCACAACGCCGATTACATAGCCCACGCCCAAGCCGTAAAAAAAAGGCTTGCCTTTGCGGTACGCTCTAACCCCGCCGTAGCGCAGCAGTATTAGCTTAGCTATCCAGACCAAAAACAGGCTGAACCAATAGATGGATGTGCCCGAGGTGTGTTGAAAGGCCAGTCCAATGGGATGGAGCGAGAACCAGTGAAAGCGGGCTCGCAACAGCGCTATGCCCCCCGCTTGGAACAAGCCCCACCCCCAGACGCCCCACTTCCCTGGATCCCCGACTTTGGGATTTTGCAGCAGATGCACGGTCTCGTCTAAGATGCCGGTCGCACCCATCAGAAAAACGGCCCCCCCTTTGTCGTAGGCCATCTCAAGGCTGGCCCATACCGCAGTTAGAAAACCCGTTGCAAAGGCGATTAGCACCGCAGCAGTCACCAGCCAAGGCTGATCCCGCAACGAGAAAATGCGCAGATGGTGCGGGATGGCTGGCCAAGCCGGCAGGCGAATATTGCCGAAAAAGGCATGACCGGTGAATATCTTGAAAGCGACCAGATCCTGCGGCGACAGGCGAGCCGAGCCCACCAAATCGACGATAAAAGAACTCCCCTTGGCATTGGGCCAACTGGGCATGAGATAGGGAAAACCCGTGGCCGCAATGAGCTTGATGGTGACGAAAAAGGTCGATACCATCAGGACAAAGGCACCGGTGGCCACAGGCAAACTCATCCCCAAGCTACAGGCCCAAGCGATGACGTAGAAGGCCGACAGGAGCAGACCGACCAAGGCCAAGCGGTAGATCCCGACTTGACGCCGATCCCCCTCCCCGGTGCGCACCTGTTGCCACACCTCTCGCAAGTGTCGGCGGGCCAAGTACACAGACCAGCAGGCCACAAAAATGATGGCCCCCAAGCTTTCCAGCGAGAGGATCGCCTGCGGTGCCAAAGGCTGACCCTCTGCACCTACGACCAGTCCCACCCGATTCATCAGCCCTATTTTGACCGTAGCCAGTAGGGCGAAGACGACTAGGCTGCCCAGGATATCCAGCGGGCATAGATAGGTCAAAGCCATAACTAAGGGCAAAACCCGGATGGTCAAGCCCGGGAAAGGGCGAGGCAATTCGAGATGGAAGCGCTTGGTATAGAGTTCAAACAGCGGCAAGCCCGGCGTGAAGTAAGCACCGATATTGTAGAGTAGGGGCAGCAAGACAACTCCGCAGCCGATCCAAAACAGACCTGAGCGGAACAGGTCGGGCACCCGTCTCGGCCCGTCAAAACCCTGCGTCAGATCGAGGGGCATCTGCGCCAGTGGGAAGGTGAGTTTTTCAGCTTCCATCCACTGGCGCTGGAATAGCACCACCAAGCAAAAGCCGAATACCACCATGCCTAGCGAGGCTCCCAGCCACTGGATGATCGCCCCGACCCAGCCATCCCATGGCACCGCTGCCCCCTGCGGCAGCCCCATCCAGAAGGTATCTAGCACCCGAGGCGAGGAGTCGGGAAAGACGCGCCAGGGCAAATAGGGGAAGAGCAGATCCGACCACTGGTTTTCAGGTGTGGCCATGTAGAAGGGCGCGCCGATAATGGCAATCCAGTAGTCGCTCCAGCCCCACTGCGGCAGGGCACCCACCACCCAGAGCATGGTAAAAATGGTCAGCAGTTCCCCCCGGTTTAGGGCCAGCCGGGGCCACAAGTGTCCGCAGGCGGCGTTGAGAAAAAGCCACAGCACGAAGGGCATAAAGGCCACCATGGGGAACTGCGAGCGGACATAGCTGCCTGACCCCGATGCTTGTCCGACCTCGAGGATGAGGTAGTAGAATACAGCGACAATGGTCAGCCCCCCCAGAATCAGGGCACGCAAGGTGATCCGAGGAGGCTTGGAGCTATCTAATGAGCTAATTTGCGCACCTTCCCTTTTTCTGTTAGTCTCGTGCCTTCCCTCGCGTGCAGAGCATCCTGTCAAAAATACCCTAACACATTCCCGGTCTTTCCAGTGCAACCGTCGATGATCAGCCACAAACCGGCTACTGCAACTTGACCCAAAATTAAACCGAGAAAAAACGGCCGCGTCTTCACATATCCCGCGGAGCCGCCGTATTTGAGTATGGTGCTCTTCAACACCCAAGCGGTGAAGATACTGAACCACACCCAGTTCATAATGTTGAACGTACCCGTGGCAAAGCCCAACGGATGGATCGGCCACCACACGAAGTGGTAGCGGATATAAGTCAACAATCCCATGAGTACTGCCCCCAAAGCCGTAAAGCCCCAACCAGATATGCTAGCCGGGACCGGATCGACAAATTTAGGGGCGATAAAACTGAATGCATTGCGCGGCACTCCCACGAACCAGAACTCGTGGAGATTGATCCCGCCGTACTTATAGGACAGGGTCATGACGGACCACACCGAACTGATCAGAGTAACGGCAAGGGCTAGAAAAACGGCCCACAGCAAGCCTCTTTTACTGCCGCGAATCTCCTCAGCTAATTTCAGCGCATTGGCAAAACAGGGCATGAAAAAGATGCGTATGTTGGCGCTCCACACATAGGTGAATGCCAGCCCTGTCAGACCGGAGACACCTAGCGCGCTAGTCCCCACTCCAGAAATCACAAAATCAGCCGGGGTCAAGGGCGTGCGAATCACGGAAATTCCACCTTCCGCTACCGCTCTGGTGATGGCGATAAAGATCGCTGTCATTCCGAACAGAAAAATCGGGACAACCCACAGAGGTAACCCGGACTGCCACAACCAAGTCCCCATCACCCCCAGCCCCACGAGCAGGCCCCAGACCGCAGTGCGATAGGAGATAATTTCATCGCTATCGTCGATGGACGGATCGTGGTTGAACACCTTGCGGTAGACGGCTTGCAGATGCCGACGCGCCATCCACGCGCTGGACAGGACCAGCACGATCATGGCACCCATGGCTTGGTGCGCTAGATAGGGACCAACCGAATTGGCAAACCGGCTCAAGGTCTCCGTACTTTGTATCCCCAAGACATTGAAGACTCCCCGCTGTACCGTCGATAGTAGGAAAAAGAACCAGAATCCGAGAGCCACATCGCGGCTGAGCAGATAAGCGAAACCGATCAGCCCTAGATTCAGGTCGAGACGCAAGGAGGTGCTGCCTCTGAACAGACGCATCTCGGAGTGGGTGTCGATGTGTGGCAGAAAAGGGAAATAGCCGCTGAGCGCGTTCGCCGTACCTATGAGGAAAGGCACGGCGAACCCGACCCACATGACCCGGTTCCTAAAGTACGGCTTAACGAGCGAGCGCTTCTCGTTAGGGCCGCGCGTCTCTCGCTCTTCATCCTGGATCATCTCCAGCGGGACTTGGACTAGCGGATAGGGCAGCTTTTCGTACTCGACCCATTGTTTGCGCAGAATGGTCATCATACATATAGACACCCAATAGAATGACAAGATGAACAAACACCAGTAGAAGAGCGGCTCAACCCAAGCGTCCCAAGGCAGGGCCATTCCTGGTGGTAATCCCTCGTAGAAATAAGTGATGGCCTCCGCATCTTGCGGGACGATCCACTTCGGCACGTGCGGGTGAATCAACTCTTGCCACTTATTTTCGGGGGTGGCGTAGTAGTAGAGTCCCGCGATGATAGGCAGCAGATTTTCGGTGAAACCGATTGTGGGAACGGAGGTGGCTAGCATCGCCATGATGTAAACCACCGCCAACTCGGAACGGCTCAGGGCAACTCTAGGGCCTAGCAGGGCCAAGGTTGTGTTTATTAGGAAAACGAATACGAAGAATACAAAAAGGGCGGCCGGGGTGCTGAAGTTGTGAGCCATAACCGTGCCCTTGATGATCATATTGGTATAGGGCACGGCCGCGCCGATGAACAGCGACAAAAAGGCCCCAATTGACACAGCCCTCAAAGTGATACCCGGCGTCTTCTCGTCGAGCCGAGCCGAGCCGAGCCGGGTCTCTAAGTGGTCCTGGAAGATTGGAGGGATCTTTTTTTTCATATTCGAGTTGCGATCCAACTCCAGAGAGGAAAGCGGTTAGGTTTATTTAACATTAAAGACCTAACTCGGGGCTGCACTACAGTTTAGCTTACTGTCGTGTACTTAGCTTGTTCCTACAATCCGCGGCCTACGAAAGCGTCTCCTTCGGCAACGAGCGCCACTTTACGCCCACCCACTAAAGACAGCTTCGTCGGCTTCTCTACGGAGTGTGGTCGCTTGCCGAGGGAACTTGGTAGGCTGTGTATTTGAGGTTTTTGCCCCGGGCTTTTTCCACTGGATAGCGCTGGGCCGAAATGGCCAACTTCTCCTCCAGCATTTGCGCAGCGTCCAAGCCGAAGCGGTCGCACATAAGCAGGACAAAGTACAGCGCGTCGGCCAACTCGTGGCCGATAGCCCGGCGGAAGGATTCGTCTTCTAAGCGGGTGGCGATTTCTTGGTCGGAGCGGAAGCGGAAGTGCTCCAAGACTTCGGCCGCTTCAGTCGAAAGACCAATGGCCAAGTCCTTGGGGGTGTGGAATTGCGCCCAGTCGCGCTCCTCTACGAAGCGGCGGATTTCAGCGGTAAGCTGGGTCAGCGTAGCGTCGCTCATGAGTCCGAGTCCCGCACTAGCCGAACCCCGATGTGGCTAAAACGCAAATCGGGCGCGTTCCAGCAGCGCTGAGCCGAGCGGGAAAGCGCTGCCGCGTCTTTAAAGCTGCCACCGCGAAACACCCGCGCCGTGCCCTCGGTCGGCCCCTGGGGATCGGTCTGCGGCCCCTCTGGGTACGCTCCCAACCAGTCGCCTACCCACTCCCACACATTGCCGTGCATATCGTACAGCCCCCAAGGGTTGGGCACTTTTAACCCCACCGGCTGAGCGGCCATCCACCCAGTGAGGGAAATATTGTCCGTCCACCAAGCGTGGAGGTCCAAGTCCTTTTCGACATCTCCAAAAGACCACGGCGTCTTCGTGCCCGCCCGCCCCGCGTACTCCCACTCGGCCTCGGTAGGCAATCGGTACACTTGGACACCGGCTGCGGCGTTGAGGGCGGCTATGAATTCTTGCACATCTTCCCAAGAGATGTACACCGCCGGTCGGTCGGGTTCCTCTTTCAATTCATCAGCGTAGCGGCTCCACGGCCGCTCCCCGGTCACAGCCGTCCACTGGCGTTGGGTGATTTCGCACTGACTTAGGTAGAAACCCTCGGTCAGGCGAACCTCGAACTGAGGACCTTCGTCGTCGTTGCGGCCTTGCTCGTCCAGCGGCGAACCCATAGTGAAGACGCCCGGCTCGATCCACACCATATCCAGCGACACGCCCGGGGCTAGCTCTACGGTAATCGATGGCTGCGAGCGGGAAGGCGACGGCTCAGTAGCAAGGGTAAGGCCGAGGGGAACGGACTGCCCTGGGGATAAGTCCAGTTTGGCCGAGCCGCTGGCCACCAAGGCTCCGGTCGCATCGTAACCGGCCACCGCAAATAGTCTGGCGGCACCCGCCGGGATCCCGAAGATTGTACCGACGATGAGATCGCCATCCACGGCCAATGGCTGGCGCATGATTGACATATCGGCCGCAGTGATCACTACCTCGACTTGGGCAAGTCGAGCGGCCACTTCAGCATCCACCTTAGCGGTCAGCAGCACGACTGCGCTGGCCTCTTCAGTTCCTGTGGGAGCCGTGCGGCGATCTCCACAAGCCAGCAGTCCCAAGAGGACGGCCAGCAGCAGACTGGAGCCTATTTTCAAGCAGGTGTGCATATTCATATCTATATTGTAATGCACAAGGTCCGCCCACCGCAATACGCCCAACGCCCAATCCTCCCATGTGCCCATCCGCAGTTTCCTCCCAACTAGACCGCCGCACTTGGCTCGCGCTGGCCCTCCTGCTGGTAGGGCTGACCGCCGGGGCCTATATCCCAGCGATGAACGGCGGTTTTATCTGGGACGACGACGACTACGTGCAGGACAACCTCACCCTGCGCTCCCTAGAAGGGCTTGGACAGATCTGGTTCCAGCCGGGAGCCACGCGCCAATACTACCCACTGGTCCATACGACCTATTGGCTCGAATACCGTCTGTGGGGCTTGAACCCGACCGGCTACCACGTGGTCAATGTAATCCTGCACGCCCTAAGCGCCGTTTTGGTCTGGCGACTGCTAATCCGACTAAAAGTACCCGGCGCGTGGGCTGCTGCCGCCCTGTTTGCCCTGCATCCAGTACACGTCGAGTCGGTGGCGTGGATTACCGAGCGCAAAAACACATTGTCCGGTGTATTCTATCTGAGCGCGGCATGGGCCTACCTGCGCTACGAAGAAGCGCGCAGCCCTCGCTTGTACTGGACCGCTTTGTTCCTTTTTGCCGCAGCTCTGCTCAGCAAGACCGTCACCTGCACCCTGCCTGCCGCCCTGTTGCTGGTGCTGTGGTGGAAGGGCCAAACGCCAATCCGGCGCACGGCAGTAGCCCTCGTGCCTTTTTTTTCCCTAGGGGTGGCCATGAGTGGAATGACGGTGTGGATGGAGAAGCACAGCGTCGGTGCTTGGGGGCCAGAGTGGGACTTGTCGCTAGTGGAGCGCGGCCTGATCGCCGGGCGGGCGCTGTGGTTTTACACGGCGAAACTCCTCGTGCCGCTCAACCTTGCGTTTATCTACCCTCGCTGGGCAATCGACGCGACCGCAGTCTGGCAATACCTCTATCCGGCCGGGGCCTTGGGCGTCGGGGCGCTGCTGTGGGCTTTTCGGGCACGCTTGGGGCGGGGGCCATTGACCGGAGTGTTGTTTTTTGCCGGCACCCTAACGCCGGCCCTGGGTTTTTTCAACTTCTACCCCATGCTCTACTCCTTTGTCGCCGACCACTTCCAATACTTGGCCAGTCTGGGGCTTTTGGCGCTGGCCGCCGCTGGTGGGCACCGCGCGTGGACGCGGCTGGGCCAGCCGGCGACCGGACCAGTCGCACTGGCGTTGATCTTAGCCGTCTGCGGTCTGCTCACTTGGCGGCAAGGGCAAGTCTATGCCGATCTGGAGACCTTGTGGCGCGATACCCTGCAAAAAAACGCTGGCGCTTGGATCGCTCACAACAATCTCGCCAATATCCTCAAAGAGCGCGGCCAGCTCGACCAAGCCATCGGCCATTACCGACAAGCCCTATTGCTAGAGCTAGGCAGCGCCCAAATTCACCTCAACCTCGCCGACGCGCACCGAGTTAGGGGCGAGTCTGCCGCTGCACTGCGCCACTACCGCCGCGCCTTAAAAGCCGAGCCGGACCGCGTCGAAATCTACCTCAAGTTGGGCAATGCCCTCCTCGGCCAAAACGCGGTCGCAGAAGCCATCGAACGCTACCGACAAGCACTCCGACTAGTCCCCGACCTCGCCTTGGCCCACAGCAATCTGGGCGCTGCCTTGGCGATCCAACGACGGGACGCGGAAGCCATCGAACACTACCGACGCGCCCTCCAACTCAAACCAGACTTTGCCGAGGCACACAACAATTTGGGGCGGCTCTTAGCTCTCCAGGGTCAGTTCGCAGAGGCCATTGACCACTACCAACGCGCACTACAACTCAAACCCAACTACCGCCAAGCCCGCACCAATCTCGCCGAAGTCCTGCAAGCAGTGGGGGCCGACCCTAGATCAAAACCTTGAGCATTTTGCCATCGGGCTGGAGCTAATCGCTTGCAATCAAAGGTACCGCCGGACTATCAGGACTATCTAGCGCGGCGCAGTGCCCCCACGGTCCACCATAATCTCCGGGCAGCCATCACTTGGAGAGGCCTCCTAGTGGGTTCCTTTCTATGTGCGCTCATCGCCGTGGGCGCTCCCTACGCCCGACAGATCATCAAAGGGACAGCCCTCGCCCTGACATCCGCCACTCCAGTGGCCTTTTTCCTACTCTTCGTCTTGCTGTTGACCCTGCATCTGCTCTTGGGCCGTTGCCGCCGCGAGTGGGCTTTTACCCGAGGCGAACTGATCACCATTTTCACGATGATGACCGTGGCCGCGGCCATACCCACCAAAGGCGTGGTCAGTATGCTGCTGCCCATCATCACGGGCTTCTTGTACTACGCCTCGCCCGAAAACCAATGGGCCACGCAGGTCCACCCCTTGTTGCCTCGGTGGATCTTAGTCGACGATGCCCAAGCCGTCACCGACTTCTACGAAGGCGGTGCAACCATCCCGTGGGAACACTGGCTGCCGCCGCTGGCGGCGTGGTTCGCCTTCTACATGGCTTTGTACCTGACGCTCCTCTGCATCAGCGCGATTTTGCGCCGCCAGTGGGTCGATTACGAGCGCTTGGCCTATCCCCTCGCCCAAGTGCCGCTGGCCATGATTGACGAGGGGACAGAAGACCGCCTACTCAAACCATTTTTCAGGAACTGGGTCATGTGGGCAGGTTTTGCTATTCCTTTCTTGTTGAGCAGTCTCGGGGCCTTGCATCACTACTTTCCCGAAGTGGCCGTTCCAGGACTCTCTACGGCGGTACAGCCTATCGAAGGCGGCCGCAGTCTCCAGTTAAACATCAATTTTCTCATGCTTGGCTTGGCTTATTTCATCAATCTCAGCATCGGCCTCAGCCTGTGGTTGTTCTATCTAATCGCCTATTTCCAAGACGCGGCCTTCGGCGTTATGGGCATTCACAGCCAAGCCGATTTAGGCCACTGGAGCGTTCCGATCAGAGGGCACCTTATGATGGGAGCCATTGTGGTCATGCTAGGTGCGGTCTTGTGGAACGCTCGGCACCATCTCAAAGCCGTCCTGCAGCGCGCTTGGGATGGAACCGACGCGGTGGATGGCCAAGGCGAGATCATGTCCTTCCGGGCCGCGGTAGTCGGCACTATGGTCGGCGTGGCGAGCTTGTGGTTCTGGCTGTGGCAAACCGGCCTGCCCGCTTGGATCGCCCTACTCGTCTTGGCAGTCGGTCTGACCATTTTTGTCGTCTTAGCCCGCATCATCGCCGAGACCGGCCTGCCGATTGTCAAACCGGCCATGATCCCGGCAGGTTTTACCCTGTCTGGCGTGGGTTCTTCGGCGCTGGGGCCCCACGGGACGGTCGCTTTGGGCTATACCATGGTGTGGTGTGGCGATTTGCTGGTCTTTATGCTGGCTCCCTTGGCCAATAGCTTGCGCTTGATCAGCGAGTTAAAAAGTGGCCAGCGCCGCCTCTTTTGGGCCTTGGCCGCGGCCATGCTCCTCACTTGGGTGCTATCCATGTGGTACACCCTTGATCTGGCCTACCGCCACGGTGCCATCAATCTGTACCTTTCGACGCACTACGCCACCGAGCCTTCGCGCTTGGCTGCCCGGCACCTGCTCGATCCCACCGAGCCGAGCCTAGCGGGCTGGCTGTGGACTGGCGGCGGAGGCGCGATTATGGCGGGCTTGCTGGCAGCCCGGCGCTACCTGCTGTGGTGGCCTTTGCACCCCCTCGGTTTTATCGTCGGCTTCGGCCGCGTGATGGAGCGCATCTGGTTTGCGGTATTCTTAGCTTGGCTGACCAAAAGATGCCTGCTGCGTTTTGGTGGAGCCGCCGCGTACCGCAGAATGCAGCCCTTTTTTCTCGGCATGGCCCTAGGCCACATTAGCAGCGGTGGCGTCTGGCTACTCATCGACAGCATAACCGGCACCGTGGGCAATCGCATTTCCCTCTATTGAGTGTCAGTCGGATTATCTATTTTAGTGCCGCCATGCCGACCAGCGAGCAAAAGACGTACTCGATCTTCTGCGTCCTCTGGGGCTTGGCAACGCTTTTTCACCTCGTTGCCAAAGACCCATGGCCAGCTCCTTTGCTCAGCACCCTACTCGCTGCCGCCGCACTCTATCTGCTCCACCGGCCGTCCGAACCGCACCGCCTCGTATTGCTGGCAGTCCTACAGATGTGCGAAAGCTGGACGACGGCTCCTTTTATCTCTAACCACTGGCTCTTCACCGGGCTGGTAAATCTGACGCTCCTTCAAGCCTACGCCCGATTGGCGTGGAGCAGACGCTCGTTCGCCGTGGAGTCGGGGACCTTATACCGGACCTTTGCTCCCATCGTCCGGCTCGAACTGATCATCCTCTACTTCTTCGCCGTCTTTCACAAACTCAACGCCGACTTCCTCGATCCCCAGACAAGCTGCGCGGTCCACTTCTACGCGGCCCAACTCCAGGCGCTTCCCTTCGCCTTGGCAGGAGCGGTCCCCATCTATCTCACCCTAGCCATCGAAGCGGCCATTCCGCTCCTGCTGTGCTGGGCTCCTACCCGCTATGCCGGTATCTTACTCGGTCTCCTCTTCCACGCGGCGGTCGGCTTTAATCCCATAAGCGAATTTTACAATTTCTCCTCCATGATTTTTGCCCTGCTGTTTTTGTTTGCTTCCCTGCGCCTCGACGTGGGCTGGCCGACCCGGCGTCTTTTCGAGTCGGCGCGGTGGGAGGGCATGCCTTTTTCCGGTAAGAGTTTCCTCGCTGTTGGCGCGGTAGTTGTGGGGTTGGGACTTTTGGTCGCGCTGAACGATCTGGTTGCCGCGCCGGCTGAGTTGGTGCTTCCCTTGTGGGGGCTGTACAGCGCCGGCCTGATCCTCCTTTTCGTCCTCCTGCCCAAAGCGCCTTCGGCGCGGCCCACATTCTCGTTCCGACCTTGGCCCGTGCTGCTGGTACCTCTGCTAACCGGCCTCAACGGATGTAGTCCCTACTTGGGACTCAAGACCGAGACGGCGTTTGCCATGTATTCCAACCTGCGCACCGAAGGAGGGCAGAGCAACCACTTGTTGGTACCGGCTGGGGTGCAACTGTTTGGTTTCCAGCAGGATCTGGTAGAAATAAAGAACTCTTCGTCCGGCTTCTTGGCCAGTCTGGCGCGGCGCAAACTAATGTTGCCCTTCTTTGAGGTGCGCGCCTTGCTTCAACAGCACCCCAATACCTCGCTTACCTATGAGCGACACGCTGGCTCCAGCGCCTCCCCAGACGCGCAACTGCGACGGCCGATCCCGTGGCCGCTACGCAAATTGCTCTACTTCCGCCCAGTGGCCGCCAGCGGCCAGCAGCCCTGTTTCCACTAGGACCAGCAATGGACCAAGACTACGATCTCATTGTCGTGGGCACCGGCTTTGCCTCTTCGTTCTTTCTCTCGGTCTATCTGGCCCGCTGCCGGGCCGACGCCCGGATCTTGGTCTTAGAGCGAGGCCGCCGAGACACCCATGCTTGGCAACTGCGCCACCACCGACCGGCCAGCACACCACCCCAAGCCACCTTTGTCAACCGCCACCGCCACAAACAGTGGTTCTACACGCCGGCTCTAGGCGGAGGCTCCAACTGCTGGTGGGCGGTGACGCCGCGCATGATGCCCAGCGACTTTGCCTTGCAATCCACCTATGGAGTAGGCACAGACTGGCCCCTTAGCTACGACGAGTTAGAGGAATTCTACTGCCAAGCCGAAGCGCTCATGGCCGTCTCCGGGCCGGACGATGGGGCACCCCAGCCCCGAAGCCAGCCCTATCCCCAGCCACCTCACCGCTTTTCCCAACCCGATCAGCTACTTAAAAAAGCCTATCCAGAGCTCTTTTTTCACCAGCCCACGGCCCGCGCTCGCTTGGCCACAGCCCAACGGCCCGCCTGCTGCGCCAGCGGGGTGTGCCACTTGTGTCCCATAGACGCCAAGTTCACGGTCCTCAACGAAATGGGCCATCTCTACGCCGACCCCCGCGTTACGTTGGTACTGGAGGCCGCCGTCCAGAGCGTGGAAACTACCGGCCGCATGGCCCGAGGCGTCCGCTACATAAAAGACGGTACCGAAGTCCAGGCGCAGGGCCAGTTGGTGGTCTTGGGGGCCAATGCCTTGTTCAATCCGCACATTCTGCTGCGCTCGGGCTTGTCTCATCCGCTCTTGGGCAAATTCCTCCACGAGCAAGTCGCCGTCACCGCCACCATCGACCTCGACGGAGTCGACAACTTCCAAGGCAGCACCAGCATTACCGGACACGGGTACATGTTGTACGACGGACCACACCGATCGCAGCGGGCCGGCTGTCTGATTGAATCGTGGAACGTGCCCACTCTGCGCTTGGAACAGGGCAAGTGGCGACAGCGGCTAGTACTCAAATTCCTCTTTGAGGACTTACCCGCGCCACACAACCACGTCCGCATTGCCGCTGGCGATCCCGCCCAACCCGAAACCGTGTACCGGAACCACTCGGAGTACGCCCAGCGCGGCATTGACGCGCTCGCGGAGGCTCTACCCGAGCTTTTGCGTCCCCTGCCAGTAGAAAAAATCGACTTCGACCCCCGGCCCTCCCCTACCGAAAACCACATCTTGGGCACCACGCCGATGGGCACCGACCCGCGTCACAGTATTGTTGACCGTGGCCTGATCCACCACCAAGTTCGCAACTTACTGGTCTTGGGCGGCGGAGCCTTCCCAACCAGTTCGCCGGTCAACCCGACCCTCACCCTGTCGGCCCTGTCCCTGTGGGCGGCCCATCATCTGCTGGCATAGGAACTATGGCGATCTGGAACAAGCGTCGGACTGTCCTAGGAGCTATAGCCGCCCTATCGCTGGGCATCGGCCTAGGTCGGTGGTTTTACCGCCCGCGCCGTCCCGACGACCCTTGGACTGAGCAAACTGCAGCCACCGTACGCCGCCTGTTACCCTACCTACGGATAGACGAGGACGGCTTGGCCCGCTTCGCGCAAGACCTACTAGCGCGAGATCAGCACGCGCTCTTGCGTCGGGCCAGTGCCGGCGATGCCCAGGCTGAGGCGTGGCTCGGCCAGCAGTTTTTGCTGTCGAGCGATTTCTTTTGGCATGGAGCCGACGAGACAAGAACCGTCGGCTACCGCACCTACTACGACCCCTACGAACTCCCCTGCGCCAACCCTTTTGCCCATTGGGAGTAAGCCGTGGCCCAGCCCCCTGTCAACCGCCTCATTGCTGGGACCTTGGTCGCGCTGATCGCGCTACATGTCCTCCACGTTCTGCGCTACAATTTTGTCTCCGACGACGCCTTTATCAGCTTGCGCTACGCGGCCAACCTGCTCGCCGGACACGGGCTGGTTTTCAACCCAGGAGAACGCGTCGAGGGCTTTACCAGCCCGCTGTGGACGCTGCTTTTGGCCGGACTTGGGGCCTTCGGTTTTGACCTGCTAGAAGCCGCCCGCGCCCTCAGCTTGCTCTGTTCGATTCTGACGCTCCCGACCACTTATTGGCTAGCTCGCCAGTGTGGAGCGACCCCGCCGACCGCCCTGATCGCTCCGGCCTTGCTGGCCTTTAACGGCTCTTTTGCCTGCTGGGCCGCCTCGGGTATGGAGACTGCGCTCTTTGTCGGCCTGGTTGCCGCTGCTTTTGCCACCACCTTGGCCGGGAGCTATTGGGCTTCAGCTAGTTTGACTGCCGCCGCCACCCTAGCCCGACCAGAGGGGCTGCTGGTTTTACTCGTTTTAGGCTTCTACCAACTCGTGCGGGCCAAGCGGGGCGAAGGTCGCTCGTGGCTGCCGTGGCTCCTTGTTAGCGGCGGCCCGTACGCCCTTTTGTTGGGGTTCCGCCGCTGGTACTACGGGGACTGGCTACCCAATACATACTACGCCAAAACCGGGGGAGGTTGGGCCCAAATACAGCGCGGGCTGGACTATCTGCGCGACTACGCCGCCGATCACGAGGGCCTGCTGCTGTTGGTCGGGCTGACGCTTTTCGCCCTATTGCGCCGCACGGCTGGGATGCGCTTGGTGGCCGTCGGCTGGTTGCTCTTCTGGCTGGCCGTCGCGTGGCTGGGCGGAGACGGCCTCCCTATGTATCGCTTTGCGCTGGTCCCCTTGCCCCTGTTTGCGGCCTTGGCCGCAGCCTGTGTCTCCGACTTGGCGCGGCCCTCGCTTTTGATAGCTCGCAAAAGCGGGGTAGCCCTAGCGGTAGTGCTAGGCTGCGCTTGGGCCTATACGCACTGGTCGCCGCCGCGCCTCAAGTCGCACTACAGCGCATATCAATTTCAACAACAGGTGGAAATCCCCCGCTGGACCCGGGTGGGCCAGTGGTTTGCCGCCAGTGCGCCAGCAGGGGCTAGCATTGCCGTCGTGCCCATTGGCGCGGTGGCATATTACTCCAAGCTCGAAGTGCGCGATATGCTCGGCCTGACCGACCGACACATTGCCCGGCGCAACCTGTCGGGCCTAGGCCGGGGCTGGGCCGGCCACGAAAAGCACGACGGTCAGTACGTCCTCCGCCGCCGACCCACGTACCTCCTGCTGGGCAATGTCGATGTGACCGAGCAGCCCCGCGACCCCCGCAAGCGGCCCTTTATTCCCTACGACAACCCCCACATCTGGGCGCGGGAACAGGATATGTTCGCCACCGAACTGATTTTCGAACGCTACCAGCCCCGCTCGGTCCAGTTTGCCCCCGGGCAGTACCTCAACTTCTACGAGCTAAAACCAGAGTTCCGCCAGCCGTAACCACTTTCGGCATTTGGCATCTAGCTAAGAACTCCGTAGCCTATCCGCAGCCAATTGCCCAGCATCCTCTACACCATCCCAATTAGCCCATGTCGCGTCCGCAACCTCCCTTTGCTGCCCACGTGACCGGGCGCGGCATCTTCATCGGCTGCGTCCTGTGCGCCGTCATTGCCATTGGCGCACCCTACGGACGCCAGTTAATCCAAGGCACTTCACTGGCCCTGACTTCGGCTACCCCGATCGCATTTTTCCTGTTTTTCGTACTGCTGCTGACCCTGCATCTGGTCTTGGGCTGGTGCCGGCGCGGCTGGGCTCTCCAGCGGGGAGAGTTGATTACCATCTTCACCATGATGATGGTGGCTGCGGCCATTCCCACCAAAGGCGTCAACGGCCTGCTCATGCCCATGATTACGGGCACCTTCTATTACGCCACTCCGGAAAACGACTGGGTCGACCAAATTCATCCGTGGCTACCTAGCTGGATCTTGGTAGCCAACCCCGAAGCAGTTAAAGAATTTTACGAGGGAGCCAGTCGCGGCAGTGGTATCCCTTGGGCGCATTGGCTACCTCCTTTGGGCGCTTGGCTGCTGCTCTACTGCTCCCTGTATCTAGCCGTGACCTGCCTCAGCGTCATTTTGCGCCGCCAGTGGGTCGAGCACGAACGCCTGATCTACCCGCTCATGCAGGTGCCACTGGCCATGATGGCCGACGATCCACAAGGCCGGCTGTTAAAGCCCTTTTTCCGCAGTTGGACCATGTGGATCGGCTTTGCCATCCCAGTGGTCTTCATGAGTTTTTTTGCTCTGCACAACTACTTTCCCTGGTTCCCCCAAGTCGTCCTCCGGTCCTCCGTCGACGTGTTTCGCCAGAGTATTTTCCTGACCTTTGGGCTCAATTTTCTCATACTGGGCTTTGGTTATTTCATCAATACCCAGATCGGCTTCAGCTTGTGGTTTTTCTATTTGCTGCACCAGCTACAGGAGGGGTTGCTGTTTTACTACGGTTTGCAAGATACCCAAGCCGAATTGGGCTGGTGGACCGAACCGGGCATGGGCCACCAGATGATGGGAGCCCTCATCGTCTTGGTCCTCTCGGGGCTGTGGATAGGCCGCCCCCATTTCAAACGGGTCCTGCAAAAGGCTTGGCGCCGGGACGCCCCGGTAGAAGACGGCGACGAGATCATGTCCTATCGGGCCGCCGTCTGCGGAGCAGCCTGTGGCATTGCCGGCATGTGGCTCTGGCTATGGCAGACCGGCATTCCCGCTTGGATCGTCCCGGTTTTCCTCTTTGCTGGCTTGGTCATCTTCATCGGCCTAGCCCGAGTCATTTCCGAGACTGGGCTGCCGATCTTCAAGGCCAATATGATTCCGGCGGGCTTTGCCGTGTCCAGCGTAGGTGTGCCAGCTTTGGGCGTAAAGGGCATGATCGCCACTGGCTACACCATGGTCTGGTGCGGCGACCTGTTGGTCTTTATGATGGCTCCCTTAGCCCACGGCCTGCGCCTCGGCAGCGAGCTAAAAAGCGGCCAGCGCCGTCTGACGTGGGCCGTGGGCTTGGCCATGATCATCGCCTTAGTCCTGTCGGCGTGGTTTACCATTTACCTCGCCTACCGCTACGGCTCGATGAACCTGCTCATTTCCCAACACTACTCCGAAGAGCCCTCCCGCTTTGCCCTCGAAAAGATCACCAATCCCACCGGTCCTAGCCTGAGCGGGTACTTGTGGATGGGCGGGGGAGGGCTGATTATGGGGCTGCTGCTTGTGGCCCGGCATCAGTTTTTGTGGTGGCCTTTCCATCCCCTCGGGTTCTTGGTGAGCCACGGGCGGGTGATGGACGGGATTTGGTTCACGCTTTTTCTAGCTTGGCTCTTTAAGAGCTTGGTGCTCAAATACGGGGGAGTGAGTTTGTACCGCCAGACCCTGCCGTTTTTCTTGGGCCTTGCCTTGGGCCACATCGTTATCGGCGGCGTCTGGCTGGTCATCGACGGATTTACTGGCATGGTGGGCAACCGCATCCCCCTCTACTACTAACGAAACCCCGCTCACTTTTTACTTGAGCTTGCGGCGTATTCACTGTATCCTATATAGAAATTCGCAGGCACGAAGGATTTTTTCTCGTTCATCGAACTCTTCCAAAGGAGGTTGGTTCATGAAGCGCATTGCTATTCTCTTTGCAGTTCTCGCCTTGGCGGCCCTGCCCAATACGGGCCAAGCGCACTGGGACGCCGGCACGGTTTGGTTTGTCGTCCAGTTTCCCGACGGGGCTACCCCCACCATCGACGGCAATCACGGCGACTGGGACGGAGTGCCCGCTTCCTATGGCATCGACAACTCGGTCTTCAACGACGCCCGCGGCCTAGTGCCCGAAGGCTGGAGCAACGCCGACTGGGACGTCACTGACTTCAGCATGTTGCACCGGGTCGGCTGGAACGAGACGGACAACAAAATCTACATGGCCACCCAGACCTTCGACGACGAGCACAACATGGACCGCACCAGCCACTGGAGCGAGGACGATTCGTGGGAGGTGTCCTTCACCTATAACCACGACGCCTATGCCGATGACGGCGGTTACGTCGACATCAACGACGAGAACATCGGCATCAATACCCGCTACAACTTCGCGGTACCCGTCCATCCGACCCTCGGCGACTGGTTCTGGTTGCGGCCGGGCGAGTTGACCGGCACCGAGTGGCTATGGCCCGGCACTGATTGGCTCGAATTTAACTACACTTGGGATGGCGACGAATTCGGCGAGAGCACCTATTACTACGAAATGGGTCTCACGCCCGTAGGCTCGTATCCCAAGGGCCAAGAGGGCGGATACCAGCCCGACGATCTGGAAGTATGGGATCTGGAAGAAGGTCAGATCATCCACATTTCCATCGTCCAGATCGACAATGACGGCGATTTCAACAACTATCGCACCCCCGGTTGCTGCGGTTACTGGAGCACCTTTGATAATTGCTGTTCGTCTGTCAACGATTGGTTTCTGGCTGAGCCGGACCCAGCCTTTGTCGCTTCTACTGCGGTCGAAGACGACAGCTGGGGCCGCATCAAGGCCCGCTTTAAGTAGGTCGCATCTCCGCTGGAATCGCTTCAATCCAGCTAAAGGGCAACTCTCGGAAGCCCGTGTTCCAGGCTGGAACACGGGCTTTTTTTGTTTCTTCGCCAAAGGCATACATCCAAAGGGAACTGCATGAGAGAACACCGGGTGTTATGGCTGCTCATTGCGCTAGCGAGTTCAGCGCTGGGCGATCGGGCCGAATTCGCGCTGGGCGGAGAGGACGGCAACCCCTGGACCATCCCCCTCGCGCTAGAGGGCGAAGAAGGCGGCTTCTACACCGTGTACGGCACCGACGGTCAAATCATACAAACCGAGTCGGTGGGCACATCCCCCCAGTGGGTCGGTGCCGATACTCTGATCAACTACGCCGATGGGGCCATGACTCCGTCTTGGGTTGACCCCAACTTGAACCTGACCCACATCGTCAGTTGGGACCAAAACGGCCAGAGCCAAGTGCCCTTTCACGATCTGGGCGGCAATATCCGCGTCACCCAAGGCGAGAATTCGGCCTTCATGGGTATGACTCTGCCTAGTACTCTGCGGGCCTACGACGGCGACCGCACCTCGGCCATGTTCCGCATCTTCGTCCAGCGCGTGGGGGCACCCCCAGGGGTGGGGCGCGGCTTCCGCAACAACACCATTACCAATTTCGGCGCTGAAATGCCCATCAATCGCATCCGCTTCTACCCCCGGCTCAGCAAGACCGAAGACGCCCATATCATCGCCGCCATGGCCGAGCCCAAGCCCGATCCCGACACATTTGGTGAAGAGAGCTTTGCCGCCAACTTTCTCGAATGGTACGAAATAGGCATCGCCGACAACAGCGCCCCCATCGCCGACGATGCCTTCGCGGTCCCCAAAGGATTGCGCTGGCACAAAGTCCTATCCTCGGCCGGCCTCGGCGGCTATCGAGTGAGCAACGATTCGGCCTATAGCATTCTGCGCAGCGTGCGCGAAAACCTCGATGTGGTGGTCGACTTTCGCTTCCCCCTGCGGCACATCCGCTGGGTGGCCATCCGCGCCTTGGACCCAGTGCGCGACTGGGAAATCGCCGAGGTGGAAATCTACGGACAAGGCTTTGTGCGCAAAGCCCGCTATCTAACCGATATTCTCGACTTTGGCCAACCCATCAACTGGGGCAAAATTCGCTGGAGTGGCCAGCGCCCCCCCGGCACCCAAGTCGAAATCCGCACCCGCACGGGCAGCGACCACAACCCCCACATCTACTGGGAGCCCAACGCCATTACTGGCGAGGCCGAGGAAATTAGCTTTGACGAGCACTTCAGCCTGCCCGTCCGCGAGCGCGAACCTCCGCTATACGACCGCGACAACTGGAGCTTTTGGTCGCCTCCCTACGATTTTGAGGACGGCTTGCGCGACCACGCTCAGGAGGCGGCCGCTTGGGCCGACGGCACAGTCCTGCAGTCGCCTTCTCCACGGCGCTATATGCAGTTGCAGATCACCTTGTTTGCCACCGAAACCGAGGCTCCGCGTCTCGACGAGCTACAGTTTCAGCTAGCCCACTCCCTGTCGGCTTCCGCCCTACTGGGCGAGATCTGGCCGATCGAAGTCGATGACGCCCGCTCCCAGCGCTTCACGTACGTGGTGCGTCCGGATTTCCAGACCGGCGACACAGGGTTCGACCGACTCGAAATTGGCACCCATACCCAAGTTGACACCGTCTATCACGTCAAAATCGGCGGCGTGGAGGTCGATCTAACGGCCTTCCCTCCCCAAGTGCTAACCGATCGCCTCATCGTGTCGCTAGACCGCAAGCTGTCAGACCCGGAGACCGACCGCTTCAAGCAGGTGGAGGTCGACTTCCAAGTGCCAGTATTGCGCTTTGGCACTGAATTTGCCGGCTGGGTGTACAACAGCGACGACCCCGACCGCATCAAGCAGCGGGTGCAACCGGGCAACGCCACCTTCCGCTACGCTGGCGACGTGCTGGCCGTGCGCACCCGTGTAGGTGGTCGGCTGTTGACGGATGTGCGAGTGCATCCCAACCCTTTTACCCCCAACAACGACCGCGTCAACGACACCGTTCAACTGTCCTTTGACGTGCGCGAAGTGGTCGCGCGCCGGCCCCTGCAAGTGGCCCTGTACGACCTATCGGGCCACGAGGTGCAGGCTTTAGCTACCACGCAGATCAAAACTGGAATAGTAGAGTACTCTTGGGACGGCCGACGGTCCGACGGCGATCTGGTACCCCCAGGGATCTATATCTACCGCATTCGACTAGACACCGATGAAGGCGCAGAAGAACAAGTCGGCACCATTTCGGTCGCCTACTAGGAGCCTGAGCATGTTGAGAAGCCTACTTGCTCACAGCCTAGCAGCCCTCGTCCTCACGGCCCCAGTCGGAGCCTTGGATACGCTCAGCGTGGGCTTGAATGCCCCTATTGACTGGGATGGCACTGGTGCTGCTATCGGCACGCTGGATCCAGAGTACCGCAGCTTGGTCGATCCCAACGTAGTGCTAATAGGCAACGCTCCGGGCGAGCTCATCGACTTCTCCCAGCGAGTCTTAGCGCCTCGGGAGTTGCAAGAGGGCGAAAACATCGCTTCGGGCACCCTCGAACGCGGCGGCACCATAGCCGCCCCCACGGTGCTGCGCTTCACCGCCGACTTCACCCGCGAGGATCTCATCGAGGCCCTCGCTGAAATTCTCAGCGACCTAGCGGGCGGTGAGACTCAAGCCTTTGAGCGCAAAAGTGGCGACGTGCGCGGCACCCTCATCATCGGCGATTTAGGGGCCCGCTTCGGCGTCAATCGCTTTCGCTTCTATCCGCGCAATACGGTCCATCCCGCGCCCACGGCCGCCTTCCAAAACGACTTTCTGCGCGCGTTTGAGCTGTTCGTCAACGACGGACTCAACCTCACGGCCGATGGTTTTCCCGTATGGGGCTCTCCCATAGCGGAAGAAGCCCAAAACACCAAGCCCGTTGTTGACATCGAATTCGATCCGCCTCGCTATATCCGCTCCTTCCGCCTGCGCTCGGCCACGCCCATCCCCTTTGAAATAGACGAGATCGAAATCTACGGCACCGGCTTTTTGCCAGCGGCTTCGTACTTCTCGGATATTTTCGCCACGGGCCTTGCGGCTTGGGGTCGCATTCGCTGGGTGGAAAAAGCCGTGGGGGACTCGGCCCAGTCCAGCCTGCTGATTTCTACGCGCAGCGGCAATGACGACACGCCTTTTGTTTTTCACCGCCAGCGCACGGACAAGCGCACCGACCCCGAGATCCCCTTTTCCATTGCCGATCCCACCGAACCCATGCGCCTAGACGAGTACGAACAACTCCCCTTAGTAGATGATAATGGCGTCATGTGGTCCAAAGGCTCGATCAAGGACGATCTGGAAAATTGGAGTCCTTGGAGCCCTCCCTATCCGCTCGACGAGGGCACGTCCCCCCAAGGTACCCCGATCATCTCCCCTTCGCCGCGGCACTACCTCCAGTTCCGCGTCAGCGCTCAGAGCAATGATATCCAATCGGCGCGCCGCCTTGAGCACATCTCCCTTTCGTACTTGACTCCACCGCTGGCCGACGAATTCGTCGCCGAGATTTTCCCCCGCCAAGTAGAGGTTTCGACCTCTACTTCCTTTACCTATGCCGTGCGGATACGCATGGATTCGCCAGACCTACTGGGATTCGATACTTTTGCGATAACTACCCCCATTCGGGTAGAACAGGTGGAACAGGTGGAAATTCTCGATGCCCAAGGCCAGCTAGTCGCTTCCCACGCCTTTGCGCAAGGCGATACGGCTGGCAGTTCGGGACTTGCCATCAACGCCATTGCAGAGGACCTCTTCAGCGTGCGCTTTCCGCGCATCCAAGCCGATGACAGCCTGCTGAAAATCAGGTTTCGCGCGTCCGTACTGGCCTTTAGCACCGAATTTCGCGGACAGGCTTCGCTGTCGAGCGAACCGGGTTCGTTTCAAAACGCCACCTCGGGCAATAGCGCCAATTTGGGGGCCGAGGACCAGTCCACCCGCTCCGGCACCACGGTGCTCAGTCCCTCGATAATCCGCAGCGAACGGCTGATTGATGCCCTCGAATTGACGCCTAACCCCTTTACACCCAACGGCGATGGAATCAACGACCAAGTCGCCATCGCCTATAACATCCTAGCGCTGACCAAGGCCAGTGCCGTTGCGGTGCGCCTGTACGACCTGTCGGGCCGGCTGGTACACACCCTACAGCAGACGGCGCTCAGCAACGGTCGCTACGCCCTCACTTGGGACGGGCGAGCCGCTGACGGCCAGCTCATCCCCCCAGGCGTGTATTTGTTGGGTATAACCGTGGCCGGAGACCTAGGCGACGACCTGCAGGCACACCCTCTATCCGTAGCCTACTGACATGAACAGAGTACGAACCGCTATAATAACTTGCACCCTGATCGGGGCCTTCTTGTGGGGCTGTGGTGAGCAGAAATCCCCCACCGTGGTTCAGATCGGTACACGCGCTATCACCGCCGAGGATCTCCGATCTTATGTCCTAGAACTGAACGAAAGCCAGCGGAGCCGCCAAGAAGGTTCGGCAGCGCGGCGCGAGTACCTCCAACCCCTCATCGACTACCACCTCATGTGGCTGGAAGCCCAAGCCCTCGGTTTGGATACTACGGCCGCAGTCCAGCGCCAACTAGAGCGCAGAATCCGTCGGCATTTGGTCGCCCTCTATCTCAAGCGCAAACCCGTGCAACCGCCCCTCGTTGAAGAGGACGAGATCAAACAGCGCTTCGAGCGCCAAGGGCTACACCGCACGTTAGAGCGAATGACGTGGGGCATCATGGCCAAGGCGCGGCCGGAACTAGAACAAGCTGTGGCCGAGTTGGCCGCCGGCACCCCGTTTGGCGAAGTGGCCGCCCGCTACTCCATCACGCCCGACGCAGTCAACGGGGGCGAACTCGGCTGGCTCCGAGTGGAATCCATCCGCCGCATGGGCCTCCCCGATTCGCTGTTCTACGATTTGCCCTTGGGGGTCTTATCGCCCGTACTGCCCCACTCCGCAGGCTTTTGCGTCGTGCGCTTTACCGAGGAACGGCCGGTATCCTACTTCGACTTCCGGGACGAAATTCTCCAAGAACTCCAAGAGGAAAGGCTCGGCGAAGCGCGAGCGGCCCGGGCCGAACAATTGGCCGACAAATACGACTGGAATCTCCACGAACTAGGGTTGCGCCTCCTGCTGGAAAAAGGCCAGCCGTTGGCGGCCTTGGAACTGACGCCAGAGGAAGAACGAACGCCTTTGTTCAAGTTTACGGGCGGCCAAGTGCCCCTAGGCGAGCTGCTCGACCAACTCAAAAACCGCAACATCAACGCCGTAGCCGACAGCACCGCCTTGGTCCAACTCGCCGAACGCTTTCTGCTCCAGTCCTACATCTTTGCAGCAGCGGCCCGACAAGCGGAGCTAATTGACCGCGAAGCCCTCGAAGCGGTGCGGCAGAGCCTGCGCGAAGAAGTCGTCCTCAGCCAACTGCGCCAGCAAAAAGTAGTGGCATCCATCACCATCGCCCCAGAGGCCGTGCGCCGCTACTACGACGAGCAGACCGAGCGCTTCCGTCGCCGGGACCAGATCGACGTGGCCGAAGTACTGGTGGAGACCGAAGAAGAGGCCCTAGCCATACGGCGGCAAATCGAAGCGGGGACCGACATCGCCGCCCTAGGCCAAGAGCGCAGCAAACGCCGAGGGGCGCGGGCGCGAGGCGGCGTCTTTCCCATGGAGAAAACTTCAGACTTGGTACCCCATATCCTAGCCGCGCAGCCAGACGAGTTGGTCGGGCCGGTGCAGGTCCACGATGGCTTCTCCGTATTCGAGATCGTCCGTCGCCAGCCGGGGGAACGCATGCCTTTTGCCCAAGTCCGCCGGCAGGTTAGTGACATGCTGCGCCGGGCCGAGGAGCGGGAGCGGTTTCAAGCCTATATAGAAACCCTGCGCCAGCAATACGCCGATCAGATCCAAGTGGACCAACAGCAATTAGCTGCGGCCCTGCCCGACGATTTCCTCACCGCCTTTTAAACGGTCGCACAACTTGGAGAAACGCCATGAACCGCAAGCGATACAGCCGTTGGAGTCGGGTTTGGGTCTTAGTCTTTGGATGCTTGACCCTCCAGCAAGCCAGTGCCCAAGCGCCCTTAGGGCACCGTCTGCAGGGCGACCGCATCATCGTCGATAGGGCATCCTACTGGCAACATTGGACCGGTCCTTCCCACGTAGTCGATGTGCATCCAGACGGGACGGTCAAGCCCCATTTCTTTCGCCACGTGTATAACATCATCGCCGAAGACCGCACGGTATTTGCCAAACCCGTGGACCAACCGGGCATTCGCAAGGCGGATCGGGCGATTATGAACCTCCAGCGCACCCCAACGCTGGAAGCGGACGGCAGCTTTACCCTCGGCAAGACCGAGCAACTGATCAAATTCCTCGATCGGGACTTCAAACGCTTCCCTGGCAACGACAGCCAGATCCCCATTAACAACCGACTCCTAACCATCGTCGATACCACCCTCAGTGGCGACGGCAAAACCGTGACCCTGAGCCTGCGCGACGAACGCACGGGAGCAACATCGACGCGCGAATTTGGCGCTAAGGACAAAATCGCCTTCCCGGTGTACGACTACGTCCAGCGCGTCGGCGTCAGTCGGGTAGGTTCCAACGAAGCCCTAGCCCCCCACATTGTCGACGGCGACCGCGACACCTTTTGGGAACCAGACTTAGCGGCCACGCCAGATAAGTGGTGGATCGAGATCGACTTGGGCCGCACGCTCGTGGTTGAAAAGGTAGTGCTGCACTTTGTCGATGAGACCTTGGGCGATCCCTTCCGCCAGTTCCGCGTCATGCTAGCCCCCCAGCAGAAGCTCATTCAAGCCCAAAGCCGCGTGCTCCAGTTCAAGGTGGTCGGCCAAACCCGGGCTCCCAATACGGACCAGCGGACGATGGCGTTTTCTTCCGAGGACACGCCCGGCTTTTCCGAAGACGACGGCGGCCGCACCGAGTGGACCGGTCGCATGGCCCAGACCGTGCGCATTCTCATCGGCGACAGCAAGCTGGGGCGGGCACACCAAATCGACAAAGCGGCGTGGGATGCCCTAACGGTCGATGAACGGGGCGATATACTCTACTACATCCGCGACGACGTCGGCTTTGAGGAGCCGGTGGAACAGGCTATTTACGAGAGCCTCCCCCAAGAGCAGCAGGGCCGCAAAGAGTACTATATCCGCGAGCGGCCTCGCCTAGCCGAAGTCGAAGTCTGGGGCTGGGGCGACAACCTCTCGCCTAAGTTAATTGACGGGGGTGGCAGCGTTAGCTTTACCGGACCGGAAGTCCCGGCTGGGGGCTTTGACGGCGACTGGAACACCACCTTCCGCATGCCAGCGTGGTTTAGCAATAATCCCACTGCTGGCATTCTCACCGTCGATATTGGTGCCCGCGTCTGGCTCGACGCCATGCGCTTGGCCGTTCCCTCTATTCCCGGCTACATCACCGAGGTAGCCGACGGCAGCCGCGATCCCAACGGTCAGCTCCGGTGGCGACAGGTCAGCCTACCCGACCGCATGGAAGGGGAATTCAAGCGCGCTGCCGACCGCTTTGACCCACCCCTAGATATCCGCTTCCTCAACCTGCGCCTGCCGGGCATCAAGCGGACTTCGGGCTTTTTCTACGACCTGACCGAAGTCCTGCTCTACACCGAGGGGTTTGTCAGCCAAGCCTCGCTGGTGTCCGATATCATTCGCCTGCCGGGACCGCGCAACTTCGGTGCCATCCGCTGGGATCCGCCTCCCGGCACCCACCCGCCCGGCACGACCGCGGAA
This sequence comes from Candidatus Latescibacterota bacterium, assembly GCA_965116455.1. Lineage (GTDB taxonomy): Bacteria > Latescibacterota > UBA2968 > UBA8231 > UBA8231. The sequence goes on from OZ220690.1 coordinate 1,963,625, forward strand.
GTGCGCACGCGCACTGGCGATCTGCTGGTGCAGCAAATTCTCCATTTCGACGTCAATGGCAACGAGAAAACCAAAGAAGAATGGGACAAGCTAATCAGCAGTTGGAAAGGGCCTATTGACACCACTTTTGCTCTCGGCAGCGGTTGGAGTCCTTGGAGCCAGCAGTACCTACAGCCGGGCGATCGGATCCGTTCCCCCGGGCTGCGCAATTACATGCAGTTACAGGTGCGCTTTACCAGCCAAGATCGCCTGCAAGCCGCCTCCATTAGCTCAATCGAAGTAGAGTTGGCCCCACCCGTAGCCCGCGCCCTCACCGCCGAAGTATGGCCCACCCAAGCCGCGACCGGCCAGTTGGACACGTTCGACCTGTATCTGCGTCCGCTATTCATAGACGAGCCGGCGGCCGACCGCACCCCGGGCTTTGACGAAATCCTGCTGCAAGCTCCGCCCGGCCTCGCAATGCACCTGTTGAGCCTAAGCACGGGGACCGAGGAAGACCTAAGTCAAGGAAGTCCCTCGCAGACGTTTACCCTAGCGGCCGACGGCCACCTGACCGACGCCTCTGGAGCCATCGCCCAAGTGCGGCGCAACCACGCCGACTCCATCTGGGTCCTGCTGCCCCAACTACACCAAACCCTACCGGCAGAGCAGGCGGTTCAGACCTACCACCGCATCACCCCCCAAGGGGCCGAAGTCATGGTCGGCGAGGACGGCGACCTGATCACCGAGACGGCCTACGGCCTGCTCAACGAAGCCGAGCGCGGATCGATCCTCTTTTTGCGGCAGACCGCCGACGGCGTGGCAGCGGTCTCTGGCCGCGCTGAGTACGATGACTTGCCCCCAGCCGAACAAGGGCCGATTCGCTATTTCCGCAAACTGCGCGGCGGCGGGGCCCAATCGCCCTTTGACGCCTTGGGCGACTCCCTGACGCGCGCAACCTATCGCGCGTTACCAAGAGCCGAACGCGGTGCCATCTTGGGTCAAGGCCCCCTGATCCACTTGCGCTTTGCCGCTGCCATCTTTCGCAACGGAACCACCCTTAAGCCTTTTGTCCGTCGCGCCGCCGCTGGCACCGACGGCAACTTGTGGCAGCAAGTAGAACCAGGCGACGCTACTGCGCTAACGGATAGCCGCCAACTGACGCTGAGCATCCCCGTGGGAGGGCAAGTCCTCGGCGACCTGAGCTTGGCCCCCAACCCATTTACGCCCAACGGCGACGGGATCAACGACGAACTGACCGTCGCGTTTTCCATCTTTCAAGTGACCCAAGCACGCCAAGCGCGTCTGCGCCTCTACTCATTGGACGGACGCCTGATATGGGAAAACAGCACTCAAGTGTCAGGAGGCCCCCAGCAAATCCGCTGGAACGGCCGCGATGCGGCCGGCCAGACCGTGCCGCCGGGACTCTATATATGTCGGATTGATTTCGGTGCCGATTCGGACCGGGCCACTGACACGGCCTTGGCCCGTATCGTGGCCGTAGTCTATTAGTGTACACCAGCCAAAGGGAAGATTTATGGAAGCGATAAGGCTAAACACTGCGTCTGTCCTGGTAGTCTTGAGTTGTGTTCTAAGCCCAGCCTACGGCCAACCCGACTATGGCACGCGGCTGGGCGTTCCCCGAGGGGGCGGCGAGACCAGCTATGCCCCTTATGGCCCGGGCGTCCTCTTCGACGCGCTGGACCCGGCCATTAAGAAGTGGTACGTGCCGCAGGAGCTCTACAACGAGTACCGCTGGCGCCAGTGGGAGTACAGCAACTACGCCCGCAACCTCTACCAGCGCTACGTCGATATCCGGCTAGAGGGCGACTATTACTACGACCTATTTGGCAACGCCATCACCCGTGGCTGGCTCATCTTTAGCAACTCGCAGACTCAGCCGCGGCAATTTGGCAGTTCGCTGGTCAAGGCCACTCGCTTTAATAACTGGTTTTCGGGCGTGGCTATTGCCTCGGACAGCAAGGGTCAGTATCACTACGCCCTGACGGTGTCGAATCGCCTGCGCACCACGCTCACCCCCATGAGCTTTTCCAAACCCTTTTGGGACGGGGTCCAGTTCGACATCGCGACCGACAAGTACCACGGCACTGTCATCTACTCGCGCCTCAGTTCCCCGGGAGGGGCCTCGACCGACAACACCGAAATCCTCACCACCAATCTCACCACGCTGATGGGCGGTCGGGCCACCGCGCAGATCGGCGACTTTACCCAAATGGGTGTTCACTTCGTCAACACCCACCAGTCCAATACCCTGCGCGACGGCTTTAAGGGCAACCCCATTGCCGGGGCCTTGACGGTTGACCAGAACCAGACCGTTTCCTTTATCGAACTGGTCCTGCGCGACGACTCGCCCGCAGACGGCAGCGGTGGAGCCGCCTTCTTCCCAGTGGGTTCGGACATCATCATTACCTACAACGACGGTACCGTCGACCACGGCCGAGAAATCCGCTTTGAACCAGCCGTCCAAGGGGGGTTCGTCCAAGAGGGCTTCATCTCGGCCGATGGTTCTGAAGAAATCCGCCTGCTCTACGACTTCGACACGCCCGCCTTCGTCAACCGGGCTTCGGGTCCCAAAGAAGAAATCGCCAAAGTCGAGTTCGAAATGACCATCGGCAACGACTATCAGGTGTGGATGACATCCAACAACCAGACCAATCGCAGCGACGAACCCGTGCTGCTGCTAGTAGCGCAGGCCGAGGGCAATGTGCAGGACAACACCAACCTGCGCATCCTCAAATTCGAGTACGGCCTGCCCACGGCGACCCAAATTATCGGGGGGACCCTCGAACTGCGGGATGTGGCCGGCTTCAACTTCTACGGCGAGTACGATCTGAGTATAGCCTACCGCAAATACCCCAGCGTGACGCGGACCAGCCACACCACGTCGGCGGGCGTGGCCGGGGAGCAAGTCGAGCCTGCTTGGATGATCAATCTGTCCAAGGTGGCCCATCCTTGGTTCTTTTTTGGCGAAGCGTACAGCATGGATCCGCTCTACAACACCCGCACCTTTGTCACCGGTTCGGCCGGCAATATCGACTACGAAAACGAGCGCTTCCACGTGGTGGAGTTGGTAGAGGACAACGACGACCAAGACCGCGCACCCGACCTAGTGCGCGCTGATTCACAAGCCGGCGATCGCCGGGTCTTCCCCGGCTGGGACGAGAACTACGACTTCATCTCGGACTTCAACCAAAACGACAACCTAACCATCTCCAATGGCATCCCCGACTACGACGAGGCCTTTCTCAGACACCGCGTGGACCGACCCGACTTCCTCTACGGAATCGACATGAACAACAACCTGTGGGTTGACCGTTTTGAAAACGACGAATCCCCAGACTACCCCTATCAGAAAGACCATCGCGGTTTCAACGTCTATATGGGATACCGGCTGACCCCGGACATTCGCCTTACCATCGGGCACCTGCGCGAGGCATTGATCTCGGCCGACAAGCGCAACCACACGTCCTACGCCCTGTTCAGCTTAGACCGGGACAATCCCCAACAGGGGCGCTTCCGCTTCATGCAGATGGTCAAGTTAGCCCAAGACAATATCCCGGACGACCTGCTCCAGTGGTTCCCCGAAAACACGCAGCGCGACGGCCAGTTGCAAAAAGTGGTAGATCCACTTTTGGCCCAAGACACCTGGATTAATACCACTTGGATTGGACACAACTACAACCGAGGGGGCTTGGAGGCGTATAACTATCTCAACTTGGAGCTTTTTCACCAGCGCGACGAGGCGGCCCTGCGCGAGACGGACTCCTTTTTTGGCGTCATCAACAAACTCAGCTACCGCTACGATCTAGGTACCGTCCAACTTGAGCCGCGCTGGAAAAGCGAATACCGCCGCCAAACCGTGGGGCTGTTCACCGCCGACGAGGAGACGGTGCTGACCGAGATAGTGGGATTTCTCTTGGGGTTTCCCATTCTCAACAACACCCGCATTCAAACTGGAATTGAGTACTCTTTCTCCAACGATATGAAGCGCGATAACAACGATTTCACCGGAATCGCCGGGGCCTTGCAGCTATCCAATGTGAGTTCCTATTTGGGCTACGAAGTATCCGCCCAAGTGGGTCTCAAAGCAGATTGGCGCGATTTCAAAAGCATCGAACGCGAATCGGAAGTCCTGACCCAAGGCTTTATTACCCTATATGCTGGCCTGGGTAAGTAAGGCGCGCTCGCTGCACTGGCCCAAGCTGGCCGCCTTAGCCGTCTTGGCTTTAGGCCTGCGCTTAGGCTACCTATTCCAAGCCGCCGATAGTCCTTTTTTCGACACGCCCATTGTCGATGCCAGAAGCTATACCGAATATGCCCGCGAACTGGTGACCGACTCTTGGGCTGGGCGGCCTATGCCGTTCTGGCAGGCTCCTTTTTACCCGTATTTACTAGCCGTTCTCTTCTCTTTTTTTGGCGAAAACTACTACCTGCCGCGTCTGCTCCAAGCCCTAGCCGGCACGGTCACTTGCCTGCTCGTCTTCAAGCTAGGCCGTGAGGTCTTCTCGCCGACGGTGGGCTGGATAGCTGCCTTCGGAGCGGCACTGTACGGCCCCTTCCTCTACTTTGAAGGTGAACTTTTGCCCACGACTTGGGCCGTGCTTTTCGACGCGGTATTGCTGGTGATCTTGTTGTGGGGCCAGCGTCGAGGCGGCGCACTGCCCGCGCTTGTCGCCGGACTCGTCCTAGGACTGGGCACCTTGGCCGTGCCGAACGTACTGCTCTTTGCGCCGGTGGCGGCTTGGTGGGTGTATCGCTGGTGGCCTGCTGCGGCACCTCGTCGCCGCGCCCTCCACCTGGCGGTCTTTGCCGTCGGCCTGATGATGCTGGTAGGCCCGGTGACGCTGCGCAACCGCATCGTCGGCAGCGAGTGGGTGCTCATCTCCTTCAACGCGGGGGTCAACTTCTACCTCGGCAACAACCCAGATTACGACCGCACCGTAGCGGCGCGGCCCGGAGCCGGGTGGAGCGACGTGATCGACTTGCCCCAACGCGAGGCCGGCATCACCCAGCCGGGGGCCGGCTCAAATTACCTTTTGGGCAAATCTTGGGAATATATACGCACCGAGCCGGGGGACTATTTGGCCCTGCTTTTGCACAAGGGCTATCTATTTTGGCAGGGGGCCGAGATCCCCCGCAATACCGATCCGTACTTCGCCGCTGAGTACTCGCCGCTGCTGCGCCTTTTGCTGTGGAAGTACGGCCTCGCATTCCCCTTCGGCCTAGTTTCGGCCCTCGCCCTACTCGGGGCGGCCTATGTCCTGCTCAAACCGGAACGCCGCACCCCGGTGGCTTATCTCGTCTTGCTCTTTGCGGGGATCTACATGCTGTCGGTGGTGTTGTTTTTCGTCACGGGCCGCTATCGCTTGCCGGCCGTGCCCTGTCTCTTGCTGTTGGCCGCCTATGGCGCTTGCACCTTGACTAATTTGCGCCATAGCCCCTTGTATCTGTCGGCAGGTGCCCTCGCCGTACTGCTGTTGGTCGCCAACGCCGGGACCGCGACGACCAGTCCGCACGTGGCCGCCTTTCACCACTACTCGCTAGCGGCTGTCTATGAGAATAAAGGCATGAAGACCAACGCCTTGCAACACTACCGCCGCGCCGTCGAACTGGACCCGTCCCACCGCCACGCCCTGCTGGGCCTCGCCCATATGTACGGAGCGACCCAGCGCTACGATGATGCCGCCCATACGTGGCGACAATTCCTCGACCACCATCCCGACCAAGACGATGTCCGCCTCCAGTTCGCGGATTTCCTCCGGCTGCGGGGCCAAGCTCAAGAATCAGCGGCCGAGTACCAAAAACTTCTAGTGCGGCAACCCGATCAAGCCCACCTGTACCTCCGTCTCGGTCGGGTCGAAGCCGAGTCCGGTCGGCTAGCGCAAGCCGAAGCGGCCTATCTCCGCGCACTCGAGCTAGGCTCCCAGTCGGCTCACTACCTGCTAGGCCAGCTATACGAAAACCAAGACCAGCCCGAGCGCGCCGAACAAGCCTATCAACAGCTACTAGCCCAGCAACCCGATCACCTCGCCGGGTTGTGCCATTTAGCCGATCTACTGCTAAAGCGGGGGGACGAGGAAACAGCCAAAGGGCATTTGCTCGGGGTGCTGGCACTCGATCCCGACAATGTGCACGCCTTGCGCAGCATGGGCACCTTAGAGGCCAACCAAGGTCAGTACCGCCAAGCCCTCCAGCGCTTTGAGCGCATCTTGCAACACCACCCCCGCGATCTACAGGCCCGTCGGGCCCTATCCCATCTCCTGCTCAAAACGGGCCAGCCCGAACGCGCCGATGCCGAGTACGCACACTACCAGCGCCTAAAGCGGCAACATCTCATGCAGCAACAGACGCTAGAGAAAACCAAAGAGCTAGCCGAGCAACTGCGGCACATGTTCAAGGCCCCCTAAGGGGAGCCCTTTCCGAAATCACATTTTTCGCCCACGCACGGCGAGGCGATACTGCTGATTTTTCGCGGTGGGCGATTCGGGGCGCGTCATTTCCACTAGTCCTGCGGACAGTGCCGGGCGAAGGTAGTTTTTGCGGAATGTGGGACGATGCGACAACCCCAGTGCCGCCATCAGTTCGGCAGCCGTTTTTGGCCCGGTCCGCAAGACCGCAAGCAGCCGCGCTACTTGGTCGCTTACTTGGTCGCTTACTTGGTCGCTTACTGTGGGTGTCTGAAGCGCATCCAGAATAATCTTCAGCATGAACGCAATGAACGGTGTGCTCTCGCCCTCGTCCGAACTCTGCCGGATGGCTTGGTAGTAGTCGCCTTGTCGGGCATGCACCAAACTTTCTACGGGGATGTGGGCAAACAGGGGTTTCCAGCGGGTCAGAATCAAGGTCTGCCAGAGCCGTCCCATGCGTCCGTTGCCGTCCTCAAAGGGGTGAAGGAACTCAAACTCGTAGTGGAAGACCGAACTGGCAATCAGCGGGTGCTCATCAGTGCTGCCCAGCCATGCCAACAAATTGGCCATGAGTTGCGGTACGCGCCTAGCGGACGGACCGATGTGCTGGACTGCGCCGCCGCCCATCACGCCAATGCCGGTGCGGCGATAGTGTCCGGGCGCGTCCAACAATCCGCTCATCAAGACTTCGTGAGCACACAACAGGTCGGCTTCGCTAGCTGGGTCCCACTGCTGGTATTGATCATAGGCTTTGATGGCGTTGCGGGCTTCCTGAATGTCCCTGAGCGGCGCGACAACGGGCTTGCCATCGAGAATGGTGGAAACTTGTTCCTCGCTGAGGACATTGCCTTCAATGGCCAGCGATCCGCGAACGGTGAGGATGCGATTGATTCGCCGCAGGCGCAAATCCTGCACAGTGCCTGTCGCCCGACCAATCGCCTCCCCGATTTCTTCAATGCGAAAAAGGATCTCCGGCGCGATTGTGTATGGTGGTTTTTCAATCTTCATCTTTCGTCCAAGGTGTTCGCTTCAAGCCCGATTTTGTAGAATTGTTTGCATATCCTGCCGGTGGGTCTCCACAAGTCGGATACTTGTCGCTAGCTCGCCCATCTGGGTCAGCATGGCGTCTTTCACTAGTACCCCAACCCCCGCAAATACTGGCGCATCCCCGCACTCCTCCGCGCCTCACTGACTGGGTCCTCGCCCTCGTAGGCCGGCTCTCCCGGACAACTGGTCACCCAGCGGTCAAAGCCCCGCTCGGAGAGCGTGTTGAGTACCCCGGCAAAGTCGAGGCACTCGCCCTCGCCGACCGAAACCCACGCGGGATTGTAGCGCCCCGGCTCGCGCACCGTGCAAGACGTATAGTCCTGTAGGTGGACGTAGTTGAGCTGGTGCCAAAAGTCCGTCAGCGACTGCACCGGATCGTAGTCCCACAGCTCGGCGTGCGAGACATCAATGCACAGCCGCGTCTTGTCCAACAAGCTCATGTACAGCCGCCATTCCTCGGCCGAATCTACCAGCAAGTTGGTGTGGATGTGGTAGCTTAGCTCCAGCCCGTACTGGGCCGCGTACTCGGCCCACTGCTCGGCCCCCTCGGCCGCCCGCTCGATATCGGCGCGTTCCACCGGCCGCCCCTCCGGCCTGCGGCCGCTCATAAACATGAAGCAATCCACGCCCATCTCCGCGGCGAAATCCATCCGCCTCTTGTTGCGCTCGGTGTGCTCCCAGTCGCGGTCTTCGGGCGAGCCACTAGCCGTAAATACGCACAGCGGCATGTCCGCGTCCTCGCACACTTGCTTCAGCCGCTGCGGCGGCCCCAACCAGTCGAGCGGCAACCGCCCCTCCCAGCCGTCCCAACCGGCCTTTTTAAGTTCGGGCAGGGCCTTCGCCAAATCCGGCTGCCGCCAGCGCAGGGTCGCGTATCCCATCTTGAGTGCCATAATCCGCCTCCTTGGTTGTGTGGACTAACTCAAAGTCAAACAGAGAACTACGAGCAAAGTTCGTTGCCCTTTTCTGACGTGGCAACGATATTTTTTTCTTTATGGAAAATGCTCCTTCTCTCTCGCGCGGCCAAGTGCATCGCGCCCTCCGGTCCTTCGTCGTCGCCAGCGGCTTGTGGGGCGCTTGGGGGCAAGCCTGTGGGCTGGGGACGGCGGCCTTTACCGGCTTTGCGCTGTACTTAGGTGCCGACGGTGCCTTTATCGCCCTCTTCACTTCGGCCGCGTATTTCCTCGCTTTGACGCAATTGCTCGCCCCCCTGCTGAGCGCCCGCGTCCGCGATAAAAAGCGCTTTGTCGTCATTGGCGGCTACGTGGAAATTGTATTCCGCGGGCTGCCGCTGATCATCCCCCTCCTCGTCCCAGAGCAGTATCGGCTCCCAGCCTTGGTGGCGATGGTCTGCCTCAGCATGTTCAGCGGCTATGCGATCTCGCCCTTTTACAGCACTTGGATCGCCAACGCCGTGCCGGAGAATATCCGCGCGCGCTTTGCCAGCCGCCAGACCATCGTCAGCACCATAGTGGCTATGATTGCCGGTTTTGCGATCGGCCAATTCCTCGACCTTTTCCCCGACGGAGGCGGCTTTGTCTGGGTCTTTGCCGCCGGGTCGCTCTTTGGATTCTTGGGCTACTTAAACCTCCTCCGCGCCCCCTTTCCCCAACAGACAACCGCCACCGACGAACAAAGCACGCGCTTGCGCGACCTTGTGCTGCCCTTCTACGACGCCAACTTCCGCCGCGCCGCGCTCTTTTTTGGCCTATGGACCTTTGGCGTGGGACTGGCTGGGCCGCTCTACAGCGTCTTCATGCTCGACCGCCTGCAGATATCCTACACCGAGGTCTCTATTTTCAACGCCCTGTTCATGCTGACCAGCATCGTCGGCTATCGGGCTTGGGCCGGCCTCATCGACCGCTTCGGTGCCAGACCCGTCCTGCAAATCCTGATGACGCCGGCCGCGTTCCTGCCTTGTCTTTGGGCTTTCAACCAGCCAGGGGCCTACCATTTGGTTCCCGTGGCCTTGGTCATCAGCGGCATTCTATTCTCCGGGATCGGCGTGGGCATCAATCCCCTGCTCTACGGCCTGTTGCCCCAAGGCGAGAGACGCACGATGTACCTAGCAACTTGGTCGGTGACGGTCAACTTAATGGGTGCCCTCGGCCCCTTGTTGGGTGGCTTAATCGTTGCCCAACTAGAAGGCCTGCGATTTTCCGTGTTCGGCGTGCCCATGGGCGATTTGCAAGTCATCTTTGCCCTCAGCGCCTTGGTCCGGCTAGCGCCTTTGTTCATCCTCCGCACCGTCAAGGACGCTCGGAGCGCGACTTCGCGCAGCCTACTCTCGCGGATGCTGCGCGGCAATGTCCTCAGCTACGCCTACAACGCCACCATTTTCAGCCTAGCCACAGCCGAGGGAACCAGAGCGCGCGCCGCCGAGGCCCTAGGCCGTTCGGGCAACCCCCTCGCCATCGAGCAATTGGTCCAAGCGCTAGCCGACGCCAGCCCCCGGGTGCGCCGCGCCGCCGCCCGCGCCTTGGGCGAGAGCCGGTCGGAAAGCGCCACCGAACCCTTGGTGCGCGAACTGCTCGACGGGGCCTCGGACATCCGCAGCGAGGCGGCCGAGGCCCTAGGCCGCCTCGGATCCTCCACGAGCATCGATCCGCTGGTCGATGCGCTGAGCGACGCCGATCCCCGGGTGCGCATCAGTGCCATCCGCGGCCTAGCCAGCATCCGTGGGGACGAAGTCCACGAGCTACTATTCTGGCAATTTGGCAGTGATTTCGACCCTCTGACGTTCCCGACGCTGGTCGACGTCCTCGGCGATCGTCAGGACCGCCGCATCGTCCGACCCGCGCTAAGCCACCTGCCCGACTTCCCCTCCCCGGCCGTGCGCTTGCAGCTACTCAACGGGGTCTGCCGTGCGCTAGGTGCCGGCGACCAGTTCTACCGCTTGCTCTCGCGCGAGGATACCGACCGCGTCGCCGCCATCACCCGTCTGCTGCGCCGGGCAACGGATACCTTGGGCGCGGCCCGCTGCATCAATGCCGAATACCGCACGCAGTTAAAAACCCTGTGCCGGGAGGTGGTCGTCGCTTATGAAGAAGAACAGGCCGAGGCGCTAGTCGAGGCCATGCGGCAGGTCGTGCGCACCGTGCGCGATGGACTCTCCGCCACCAGTGACCAAGCCTACGATGTACTCTCGGTGTACGTAGTCCTCATCGCCATCGGCCGCTTCACCAACAGCCCAGTGCGGCAAGAGTCACCCGTTGCCCAAGAGATTTTTCTCACCGTATGCCTAGGGCGCTTAGCTGCTTTGATCCGCGAGATTGACGACAGGGATTGACAACTAAGAAGCCGTCCTTAGCAACTCAGATCGACATCATCTCTCATCTGTGTTCATCTGCGTTCATCTGCGGATACGTTGCCGTCGGCGATGCGTCCAACGAATGCGCACCAAATCCACGAGATTGGCCAGCGTCCCGGTCACCGGATTAAAGCGGCTGTCTGGGTCGAAGCGCCATTTTACGGGGATCTTCGCAATGCGGTAGCCGGATTGGCGCGCCAGTAGCAACAGCTCCACGTCGAACATAAACCCGGCAACTTGCTGCCGCGCACAGAGGTCGCGTACCACCGCAGCCTGAAAAAACTTAAATCCACACTGCGTATCGCCGAACTCGCCCAAGCCCATCAGCACGCGCAAGAGCCAGCCAAACGCCTCGGTCCCCCACTGCCGGTAGCGCCGACGCGCGACGACGAATTCGGTCGCGCTCAGCGTCCGGTCGCCGACCACCCCATCCCACCCTTCTTCCAATAAGGGCATCACCTGATCGAGCGCGGCAATGTCGGTCTTGTAGTCGCCGTCCATAAAGCCGATGTACCGTCCCTGGGCCTCGGCCACGCCGTGCTGTACGGAATAGCCTTTGCCTCGATTGCGATCATTTTGCACGCAGCAAACTTGCGGATGCGCGCGGGCGTACTCCGCAACACAGGCGACCGTGCGGTCGGTGCTGCCGTCATCTACGACTAGCAATTCACAGGACCACGGACGCTGCTGCAACAACGCGAGCGTCTGCTCCAAGGCGATGAGAATCCGCTTTTCTTCGTTGTACGCGGGTATGACGATGCTCAAATCCATAGCTACATCCGCTTGACGCCTCCAGCCGCCGCGCCTATAATCCGCCGCAACGAAGCTCCTAAGCCATGCGAGAAAGGTCAATGAGCGAAGAGACTATCTTTAGCAAAATCATCCGCCGCGAAATTCCCGCCGACATCGTCTATGAAGACTCCGACTGTCTGGCTTTCCGCGACATCCAGCCCCAAGCCCCGACGCACATCCTCATCATACCCAAGGAAGTCGTCGCCGGCGTGCAACACGCCGCGCCCGAGCACAGCCCCCTGCTCGGCCACTTGCTGCTCAAGGCCAGCCAGATCGCCTCAGAGCAGGGCCTATCCGCAGCGGGCTATCGCTTGGTCATCAACGCCGGCGACGACGGGGGACAAACGGTCGCCCACCTCCACGTCCACTTGCTCGGCGGCCGCCCCATGCAGTGGCCGCCAGGCTAAAAAAAGAGGCGATGCCACATCGGGCACCGCCTCGCAAAGGCTTTCAAGACAGGGGGCTTAAATGGTCTGTATCAGGACGTAGCCGTTGGCTCCCCCCGGCACCGCTCCCTTGAGAAAAAGCAAGTTGCGATCCGCGTCGATCCGCTCGACAGTCAACCCCTTGGTGGAGACTCGCTTGTTGCCCATCTGGCCGGACATTTTCTTGCCCTTCCACACCTTACCCGGCGTCGTGCCCTGGCCGATGGAGCCGCCGTGGCGTATGGTATCGGGCGTACCGTGGCTGGCGTTCTTGCCGCGGAAACCGTGCCGCTTGACCACTCCGGCAAACCCCTTGCCCTTGGATTTGCCCGTCACTTTGACCTGGTTGCCAACCTCAAACTGGCTCACATCCAAGACTTGGCCGACCTCAAACTCGCCCTCTTCGCCGCGAAATTCGCGCAGGATGCGATGCCCGCTCACACCAGCCTTGTCCAGATGGCCTTTTTGCGGCTTGGTCAGCTTGCGCTCTGGCACTTCGTCGAATGCCAGTTGCAAGGCCGAGTATCCGTTGTCCTCTTCGGTTCGCACTTGTACCACCGGGCAGGGCCCAGCCGCGACGATCGTCACCGGCGTGAGATCCTCGCGGTCGTTGTACACCTGCGTCATTCCCAATTTCTTGCCAATCAAGGCCCCCATAAGGCCAACTCCTTCAAATAGTTGTCTAGCAAACAGAAGTGTAAAAATTACGCAAAAATGTCATAGTGAGCAAGAGACGCCCGCAGTGGAGCGGCAAAATTGAGCGCGACAACCATATTTCGCGGCGGAGCCATCGGCGATTTCGTCCTCACTCTACCCGCCATCAATGCCGTGCGCCGGGCCTTTCCCGCCGACTTGCGCCTCATCGGTCGTCCGGCGACCCTAGCGCTTGGCCCAGCGGCCTCCGTCCTCGACGGCGACGACCCGCGCCTGATTCCCCTGAACCGCGATGGGCCGCTTCCCTCGACCACGCGTCAGCTCTTCGCCGCTACGCATCGCGTGCTGGCCTATGCGGTCGATACCCAACAACACTTCGGCCCGCAACTGCGCCAAGCCGTAACCGGCCCCGTGCTGCTGTGGGACCCGCGGCCCCCAGCCAATTTCCGCGGCCACATCGTCGATCACTTGCTAAGCCCCTTGCGACAATGGGACCTGCCCGTCTGCAACCGTACCCCACACATCGAACTGCGGCCCGGTGACTACGATTATGTAGATGCGCTCCCCGCCGCGCCCGAAGTCGTCATCCACCTCGGCAGCGGCTCGCCAGCCAAGTGCTGGCCCGTGGCAAATTTCCACGCCCTCGCCAGTGCCCTGCAAAAAAAAGGCTGGCATATCGCGCTCCTGTGTGGCCCAGTCGAACGCGAACGCCAACTCGCAGTCGGCGACCTACCCGCGCTCCACCCCCCAGACCTGCGTTCCCTCGCCGGCCTACTCGCCAAAGCCACGCTCTTCATCGGCAACGACTCCGGTCCCGGACACATAGCAGCAGCCGTCGGCACCCCAACCCTGACCCTGTTTGGCCCCACCGACCCCGGGCTGTGGGCACCGCGCGGCAAGCGCAGCCAAGTCCTGCAAGCACCAGCCGCCGCCATCGCTGCAATCCCCACGGCAGCCGCAATAGATGCTGCGCTAGCCCTCCTTCAAAGTAAGCGATGACTTCCTACGCCGATCAACGCCGCGCTATGGTGCGCGAGCAACTCAGCCAGCGCGGCATTCGCGACCTGCGCGTACTCGCGGCGTTTGACCGCGTCCCAAGGCATTGCTACGTCCCACAGGCCCTGCGCCCCTACGCGTATGCCGATCACCCGCTGGCCATCGGCGCGAACCAGACTATCTCTCAGCCGTACGTAGTGGCCTACATGCTCTCGGCACTTGGCCTACGGGGTGAGGAACGGGTCTTGGAGATTGGCACCGGCTCTGGGTACCAAACCGCCCTACTCGCCGAACTAGCCGGCCAAGTCTATAGCATTGAATTCTTTTCCGAACTTGCCACGCAGGCGCGTCGCGTGCTCGCCGACACAGGCTATGAGCATGTCGCCCTCCGCGTCGGCGACGGCCGCATGGGCTGGCCCGAGGCCGCCCCTTTTGACGCCATCGTCTGCTCGGCCGCACCCGCGACCATCCCGCCTTCTCTAACCGAACAACTAGCTCCTAACGGTCGCTTCATCCTCCCATTAGGCACCCGACGCCAGCACTTGGTCTTGCTAGAGCGCAGCGCAACCGGCCTCAGCCAGCGCAAACTCCTACCCGTGCGCTTCGTGCCGATGCAGTAGGGGTTGCCAATGTACGTCCTTCGCAGTATAGATAAATCAGACCGTCAGTGGAGGAATGCAACTATGGCCAGCACAAAAACCAAACTTACATACGAGAGCTATCTGAAGACGCCCGACGACGAACGCTACGAGCTGTTGGACGGGGAGTTGTTGGTTATGGAGCCAGCGCCGCTTACAGCTCATCAGTACGTCTTGGGTAATCTCTATCACGCAATGAGGTTGTTCTCAGATGAGCGCAACTTGGGGGAGGTGTACATTTCCCCTACCGATGTGGTGCTTTCAGACACGGATGTGGTGCAGCCAGACCTGCTGTTCGTCTCCCATGAGCGAGCGCACATCGTCACCCGCGAGAACATTCAAGGCGCACCCGACCTAATCGTCGAAGTCCTGTCGCCATCCACGGCTGAGCGCGATAGAACGCTCAAGCTCGATCTGTATGCCCGGCACGGCGTGAAGGAGTACTGGCTCGTGGACCCCAATGCAAAAACCGCGATGGTGCTATTATTAGGCGAACACCGCTTTGAGACTGTCGGCACTTACGGGGAGGGGCAAACCTTGGCTTCGCCGACGTTGGCGGGATTCTCTCTCAACTTGGCGGGACAATTTAGACGCGGATAATTTTCGCTGACGAGACATAATCCAACAGTCCATCAACGCAAGCTGCCCACCAGCGAAGCAATCCGATCCATGCCGTGCTCGTCGCAATAAGCGTGGAGGGCCTCGACGATTTCGACGCCAGCGTTGGGATTGGCAAAACTGGCCGTGCCTACTTGGACGGCAGAAGCACCGGCGACCATAAACTCTAGGACATCGCTCGCAGTGGTGATGCCACCGATACCCATGACCGGCACGGCAACGGCTTGGGCCACCTTCCACACCATGGCGAGGGCCACCGGCTTAATCGCCGGGCCGGACAAGCCGCCGGTAGTACCACCCAAGACGGGCCGCCGCCGCTCCACGTCAATGGCCATACCAACGAGTGTATTGATCAGCGAGACTGCATCCGCTCCCGCATCCACTACGGCGCGGGCGATCTCGGCAATATCCGTGACATTGGGCGTCAGCTTGGCAATGACTGGCCGCTGAGTGCGGCTGCGAACCTCGGCAATGGCTGCGGCCGCGGTCTGGGGCCGAGTGGCGAAATTATCGCCGCCGGCCTCGACATTGGGGCAAGATATATTGACTTCAAGCGCAGCAATGCCCTCCAACGCTTCGAGGCTCGCCGCCATCTGCCCGAATTCCTCGACTGAGAATCCAGCAATATTTACCACCACCTGCGCGTCCAAACTGGCCAACAAGGGCCATTGCTTCTCGACAAAAGCCTCCAGCCCGGGATTTTGCAAGCCAATGGAATTGAGCATTCCGGCCGGTGTTTCGACGATGCGCTGGGGAGGATTGCCGCCTCGAGGCTGCGGAGTAATGGTCTTGGTGACCAGCCCACCCAAGCGCGCAAAATCGGTCAGCGGCAAAAGCTCCTGACCGTAGTTGCAGGTGCCCGAGGCCAGCAGCACTGGGTTGCGCAGTTGCACGCCGGCAAAATCTATGCTCAGGTCGGCCATGTGCTGCCCCATTTTATCTGCCGCGCGTCGAACGCCGGTCCATCCACGCAGACGCGGGCGTAGCGGCCGTAGTCCGTGTCGCCTTTTGCCGTCGCCAACTCGACGGCGCAGCCCACGCAGATACCGATGCCGCAAGCCATGTACTCTTCAAGGGAAACCTGACACGGGACTTGGGCCTCTATGCACATGGCGGCCACGGCCTCCATCATCCCATGCGGGCCACAGCAATAGACCGCGCACGGCCCCTTTCCAGCTAGCTCGTGCCGCAACAGATCGGTGACTAAGCCCGCGTGCCCGAGGCTGCCGTCGTCGGTGGCAAAATGTACTATGTCCGCAGCCGACTCCAGCAGTTCACTGGGAAGGTGCTTGTCCGCCGTCCGCGCCCCGACCAACAGCGCAGTCTGATGCGTCCGCTGCCTCAGTTCCAATCCCCAGTACAGCAGCGGTGGCACGCCA
Source organism: Candidatus Latescibacterota bacterium (assembly GCA_965116455.1). GTDB lineage: Bacteria > Latescibacterota > UBA2968 > UBA8231 > UBA8231. Next base: position 1,979,891 of record OZ220690.1, read on the forward strand.
ATGCCGCCCCCGACTAGTACGACGCGCGTATCCTCGGGCGGTGTCACGAACCCCTTGCCCAACGGACCTAGGGTCGGCAGAATTGCGTCCGGCCCGACTTGGCTCAGCGCCTGGGTCTTAGGCCCCACCTCCTCGTACAATACCTCGATAACACCGGCCTCGCGATCGACGCCGCTCACGCTCAGCGGTATGCGCAACAAGGGATCGACCCCTGTGCCGACCTCGATATTGACGAACTGACCCGGCTCAATCCGCGCTGCAATGTAGGGTGCGTTAAGACGCGCCAAATAGAAGTCCGCAGCGACTTCGCGGTTGCTCAGCAGACGCGCTTGCTCGTCAATCACGGCTCTTCCCCTTCTTCTTGTGGCAGGCCAAACGGCACGGCCAACTCGACCCAAGACTTGATCTCCTCGCCGTTGCGGCGCACTGCGGGATAGAATCTATAGCCATACGCCGCTGCTACCGCGCTCTCGACAAAAGGAGGATCCCCGCGAAAAACCTCCACTTGCTCGGGCCGTCCCTCGCGGTCGATCAGCACGTCGAGCAACACCTCGACCGAATCCTCAGCCGCCGCCGGATAGACTGGCCGCACCACCTGCCGCACCAGCGGCCAATCGCTCAGCGACAAGTCGCCCTCCTTCCACCCCAACTCGTCGGGGGGAATCGACAAGTCGAGCTCGATCATCGCTTCTAGGTCCAAGTCCTCGCGGTCCTGGCCCCCCTGAAAATCCGGGTGCTTCTCCAGCAAGAAGCGAATTTGCGGGCTATTTCGATCGCGCCGTGCGACCTCCCGCAGGTAATAGTTGGCCGAGTCCTCTACGCCCTGCTCGGCAAAGGCGCGCCAGAGCCGGTAGTAAAGGTTGAGGTTCCTCTTGTCAAAAGACAGGGCTTGGCGGTAAAAATCGATGGCGTCGTTGAAATAGCCCTCCTCCCAGTTGATGTTGCCGAGTTGATACAGGGCGCGCGGGTTGGCGACTTGCTCATCGATGCTCTGCTCGTAAAAATCGCGGGCGAGTGCAACGTCCCCGCGCCGCTGCGCGCGCTCGGCAAAGCCGAGGTATTTGCGCGCCAAGGACACGGAGTCGAGCGTGTCCGGTTCCAAAGCGAGCAGTTCGATCCGCTCCCCTGGGCCGAACTGGCCGCCGATCGCCTTCAGGCTGCGCTCTAACTTGTCGATGAGCCTTTCCTCGCGCACTTCCCACCGCTGCTGGGCCAGCTTGCCAAATCGCGTCTCGGCGAACTCTTCGCGCAACAATTGATAGCGCTGCTCGGCCGCGACCGTATCGCCGACGACATTCTCGTATATATTGGCCGCCAAAAACGCCGCTTGGCCCCCACTCGGCGTACCGGCGAAGGCATGGCTCAAACTGTCCAACAGCGGGATATACGCCTCGGTGGCTGCGGGCTGCGCTAGGCGCAGTGTTTCGATCCGCGCAAACTCGCGGGCCGCTAGCTCTTCGGCTGTGATCTCGGACTTTTGCCCGAGCAAGTGGCGGGCCTCGTTGGCGTGGGCCGAGGTGGGAAACTCCTCGATCAGCCGCAGCAAATGGGGCCTAGCATCCTCTTCGCCGCCGCGCAATTGCAGCTCGATCCAAGCGAGGCTGTACACGGCGCGGGGCAATTGATCGCTGTCTGGGAAGCGGCGGATTACCTCCTCGTAATACGCCCGGGCCGAATCGGCCTGGCCAATGTCGTCGCGATAGATCTCGCATGTACTGAACAGGTCGTCCAGCACCTCCAAACTCCGCGCCACCACCACCGTATCGGCCGGAGCCTCATCCGCTCGCCACAACAGCGGCCCCTGCACCGCGCCCAGCGAGTCGGCGTAGAGCGAATCAGCGCGGTGGATCTGGCGCTGGAACTGCTCCAGCCGGCGCATGTGCCCCAGCATCTCCTGCGCCAAGAGCACGCCTTGCGCCCCCGGACTCTCGCGGCTGCTCTCATCAAAGTACTCGCGCGCCAGCTTGGTTTCCCCGTATTCCTGCAGCCGCAACAAGCCGATGCGATACAAGGCCATGGCCGCAGAGGGCGTTTGGGGAAAGTCGTTGCGGACCTGCTCGTATTCGGCCAGCGCCTCGTCCAGCAAGCGGCGGCCCTGGTACCATTCGCCGATTAGGAGCCGGGTGCGGCCCTCAAAGCGGCGGAAGCCGCCCTCGTCGAGCAGGCTGACGTATATGGCTAGGGCCTCTTCTTCCGCGCCCATGGCGTAGAGGGTGCGGCCGCTGTTGAGCCGGGCGCGGTATTTTTGATCGTCGCTTGGGTCGGCCTGCAGCACCTCCTCGAAAGCCGCTAGCGCCTCGTCTAAGCGACCCGAATCCTCCAAGGCCATCAGGGCCTCGCCCAAACGCAACCACAACTGAGCGCGCACCGCGCTCTTGGGAAAGGCTTCCAGCGTCGCCCGATATTCCCGAATGGCCGCGACGTAGTCCTCGCGGTCGTGCGCCATCTCGGCCAAGTGCAGGCCCGCTCGGACGGCGATCTTTTCCTCGGCCTCGTCAAAAAGCACTCGGTAGAGCGACTGCGCTTGGTCGTCAATCCGCTGCTCCTCTAGACAGCGGGCGCGCCAGTAGCGAGCTTGGTCGAAGTAAGGACTGGACGGGAAAAAGGTCTCCAAGTCGGTGAACGACTCTTGGGCGTTGAGGTACTCGCCGCGCCAGTAATACGCCCGGCCGATCAGGAACATGGCGTCGTCAACTAAGTCGCTCTCCTTGTACTGGTCGAGCACCTTGGACGCCTTGCGCACCGCTTTGTCGTAGAGTTGGTCGGCCTGCGGCGAGCGCCGCCGCTGCAATTCGGGGCCAGCTTGGTCAAAAGCCCAGTCGGCGTAGGTCTCTTCGTGCTTGCGCCGCTCTTTCTCGGCCTCGCGGAAGGACTTTTTGGCGTTGTAAAACGTATTGAAATAGACGCAGGCCGAAATCGCCAGACAACCAGTCAGCAACAGCACCAAGGGCGCAGTCCGCACGAGCTGTCTCCTAGCTCCGATGGTAATCCTGCAGGGATTGCACGCCTAACTCGGCGCGTTGCAGCGCCTCGATGCCCGCAGCCGCAGCCCGGGCCCCAGCCATCGTCGTAGTATAGGGCACGCCGGTTACGACTGCGGCTCGACGCACCGCAAAGTCGTCGTAGTAAGAAGATTCGTCGAGCGGGGTGTTGATAATCAGATCGATCTGGCGGCTGCGAATTGCATCTTCGATATGCGGGCTACCTTCGTGAATTTTATGCACCCGCTCTGCGGCGATGCCGTGCTTGCCAAGGAAATCGCACGTGCCCTGCGTAGCCACTAGCTCAAATCCGGCCGCGTGCAGCCTACGCGCCACCGGCAAGACATCCTCTTTATCGCAATCGGCCACGCTGATAAAGACTCGACCGCGCGACGGCAGCAGCGAACCCGCCCCCATCTGCGCCTTGAGGAAGGCCGTGCCAAAGTCGCGGCCAATGCCCATGACCTCGCCCGTGGACTTCATCTCCGGCCCTAACAGGCTATCGGCCCCGGGGAATTTTATAAAGGGCAGCACAGCTTCCTTGACGGATATGTGCGCAGGCGCGACCTCCTCAGTGAAGCCCTGCTCGCGCAAGCTCATCCCCACCATGGCTCGCGCGGCGATTTTGGCCAGCGGGCGGCCAATGGCCTTGCTGACAAAAGGCACGGTGCGAGAAGCCCGGGGATTTACCTCGATAGCATAGACCTCGCCTTGATAGACGGCGTATTGCACGTTCATCAGGCCGACCACGCCAAGCGAGCGCGCCAATGCATGGGTGTACTCGCGCATGGCTTCGATGTGCTTGGCCGGCGTGTTGTAGGGCGGTAAGGCGCAGGCACTGTCGCCCGAATGCACGCCGGCGTGCTCGATGTGCTGCATGATCCCGCCTACTACCACGTCCGTCCCGTCGGCCACCGCATCCACGTCGAATTCCTCCGCGCCTTGCAGGTAGCGGTCGATGAGCACGGGCCGCTCGGGCGCGACCTCAATGGCCTCGTTGATGTAGGTTTCGAGACCCTGGACATCGTAGGCGACGACCATGGCCCGCCCGCCAAGTACGTACGAAGGCCGCACCAAGACCGGGAAGCCAATCTGTTCGGCAATCGCGCACGCTTCTTCACAACTGGCGGCCATGCCATTTTCTGGCTGACGGATGCCCAGTTCGCTCAACAACTGGCCGAAACGCTCGCGATCCTCGGCCAAGTCAATGCTGCTGGGCGAGGTGCCGATGATGGGCACGCCCTCGCGCTCTAGTTCGGCCGCCAAATTAAGCGGGGTCTGCCCGCCGAACTGCACGATGACGCCATCTGGGGCTTCGCGCTCGACGATGTGCAGCACGTCTTCGATCGTCAGCGGCTCAAAGTAGAGCTTGTCGGCCGTGTCGTAATCCGTGCTGACCGTCTCGGGGTTGGAGTTGACCATGATGGTCTCATAGCCGATTTCGCGCAGCGCGAAACACGCGTGGACGCAGCAGTAATCGAACTCAATCCCCTGGCCGATGCGGTTCGGCCCCCCGCCGAGGATGGCGATCTTCTTGCGCGTCGAGCGCTGCACTTCGTCCTCGCGGTCGTACGTCGAGTAGTGGTACGGCGTGTGGGCCTCAAACTCAGCGGCGCAGGTATCGACTGTTTTGTACACCGGACGAATGTCCAACTCGCGGCGACGCCGACGGACACTGGCCTCATCGCAGCCATTGAGATGCGCTAGCTGGCGGTCGCTAAATCCCCACTCCTTGGCGCGGCGCAACAAGGCGACATCGGCGAACACGTCTTCGCGCGCTAGCTGTTGTTCGAGTTCAAAAAGCTGGTAGAGCTGGTCGAGAAACCACGGGTCAATGCCCGTAAGGCCATAGAGTTCGTCGTGGGTGTAGCCTTTGGCAATGGCCAGCTTGAGGTAGAACATGCGCTGGGAGTTGGGACGCATCAATTTCTCGCGCAGTTCCTCGTCGGCCACCTTAGCCGCGCTGAAATCCTTGCCGTCGGCACCAAAACCCGCTCGGCCAACCTCCAGCGAGCGCAGCCCCTTTTGCAGGGACTCCTTAAAGGTGCGGCCAATGGCCATAGTTTCCCCCACTGAGCGCATCTGGGTGTCGAGTGCGTCCGGCGTGCTGGGAAATTTCTCAAAGGTAAAGCGCGGAATTTTGGTCACCACGTAGTCGATGGTCGGCTCAAAAGAGGCCGGAGTTTCGCGGGTGATGTCGTTGCGGATTTCGTCCAGACTGTAGCCCACGGCCAGTTTGGCGGCGATCTTGGCAATGGGAAAGCCCGTTGCCTTGGACGCCAGCGCCGAGGAACGCGAGACCCGGGGGTTCATCTCGATTACGACCATGCGGCCGTCGGTGGGATTGACCGCGAACTGGATATTGGACCCGCCGGTATCGACGCCGATCTCGCGCATGATGCGGATGGCCGCGTCGCGCATGTGTTGATATTCCTTGTCGGACAAAGTCTGCGCTGGCGCGACTGTGATGCTGTCGCCGGTGTGGATCCCCATGGGGTCGAAGTTTTCAATCGAGCAGATGATGACCACGTTGTCGCGGTGATCGCGCATGACCTCCAACTCGAATTCCTTCCACCCGAGCACCGATTCCTCGATCAGCACCTCGTCGATCGGGCTCAGGTCGAGGCCGTGGCGCACGATCCGCTCGAATTCCTCGGCGTTGTACGCCACGCCGCCGCCAGAGCCGCCCAGCGTAAAAGCGGGGCGGATAATCGTCGGGAAGCCCAATTCGGCTTGGTGCTTTTGCGCCTCTTCAAAGCTGTGGACAAAGGCCCCGCGCGGCATGTCCAATCCAGCCCGGTCCATAGCCGCTTTGAAGAGCTCGCGATCTTCTGCCATCTTGATGGCGTCGAGTGGAGCGCCAATCATCTCGACGTCGTGCTCGGCGAGGGCTCCGCTTTCGGCCAAGGCCACGGCCGTATTGAGCGCGGTTTGACCGCCGAGCGTTGGCAGGAGGGCCTGCGGCTTTTCCTCGGCGATGATCCGCGCACAAATCTCCGGCGTAATCGGCTCGATATAAGTCCGATGGGCCACCTCTGGATCGGTCATAATCGTCGCTGGATTGCTGTTGACCAAAACGATGTCGTAGCCTTCTTCGGCCAGCGCCTTACAGGCTTGCGTTCCCGAATAATCAAATTCGCAGGCTTGGCCAATGACGATGGGGCCAGAGCCGATGAGCATTATTTTTTGAATATCTGTGCGTTTGGGCATGGAGTTCTAGCGAATGTGAAAAGCGTGGACGAACGGCGGCACAACAGGGCGAATTGGCGAGTGGTTACCACATGGGACTGCGCGCGGGCCGAGTATGCGTCCCACTTCGGGGGGTGCGCACAGGCCTGATCCCCATCCGAACCAATCTTTCCGCAGACCTCGTGCGAACGACTCAATGAAGGGGCCTGGACTGCACGTTTCGATCAACTCGTACTGTCCTAAAGCCTTAGGTAAATGAGGAACAGAATGAGCGCACTTACAGTGATGCAGCCGGCCTTGAGCAAGAGCTGGCCGTAGCGCTCCCAATCGTGGCCCCGACGGACCTTGAACTTGGGGCGCGCCACTTCTTCCTGGAGATCTACCTGAAAGCGCTGCTCGTTGATGAGGCGGACGAGGCGGGGGTCGTAGTCGGCAATGGCCTTTAGGACCATGCGCTTGCGGCGCGCCGCTTTTTCAGCACAGGCCCGCTGGGCATCTTTGGTCGCGACCTCGCCCGAATCAATCGAGTGGTCGGCGATGCGAGTACTGGTCTTCTCTCGCGCCAAATTCTCGGCCAAGCGGCTGAGGGCTTCGCGGCTTTTTACGTTGTCCTGAATAACGGTATAGCAGGTATCGATAAAGCGGCTGAAGTCCGCGAGAATCTCCTCTTCCGAAAGCCCCAGCAAGTAGGATTCTTCGATCATTTCTTCAATGGCGTCTTTGACGTCAGCCATAACGCAAGCCCTGTAAATCCTGTTAATTAAATGAAAAGCCAAGAAGCGCCCCCACCAGCACTCCGTTTTCACTTCCATTTCCAGATTAAAGCATCGCTTCAAACATGTCAAGCAGACCGCGTCGCGTCCACCATGGCCAAGGCGATTTCATCAGCTATATCGCCCGCCCGCATCCCCCATTCCCCCAGCCGTTCGCCCGCCCGATCGCCCGCCCGGCCGTGGACATAGACCCCGAGGCAGGCCGCGGCTTCCGCATCTAGCCCTTGGCCTATCAGCCCGGCGATGATCCCAGTCAGCACATCGCCCGACCCGGCCGTGGCCATGCCCGCATTGCCCGTGGAGTTGACCGCCACGCGCCCATCGCTCAAAGCCACGACGGTCGGCGCGCCCTTCAACACGAGCGTCGCGCCGAGTTCGTCGGCAAAGTCGCGGGCCACGGCCATGGGCGCGTCGATAATCTGCCGTTTGTCCAACCCGCTCAAGCGGGCGAACTCGCCCACGTGGGGCGTGAGCACCAGCGGTGCCGAGCGGCCCTTTAGCACATCGGCTTGCCCGGCAAACGCACTAAGCCCGTCTGCATCCAAAACGAGAGGCAGTTCGGTTTGCAACACCAGCCGCCTTACCAACTCCTCGGTCTCCCGATAGCGCCCCAACCCCGGTCCCAAGGCCAAGACATCGGCCCGCGTCAACATAGCGAGCACTTCACCCAAAGCCCGCAGCGACAAACAGCGCCGCTTGCGCACTTCGGGCAACGGCCGAGTCATCACCTCAGAGAGCTTGACCTCGAGAATGTCGTTGAGACTTGCGGGCACCCCTAGATGGACGCGGCCGGCCCCGCTCCTGAACGCGGCATCTGCCGTCAGCGCGGCCGCCCCGGTCATGCCCACCGAACCCGCGACCACGGCCACCGTCCCACAGCTTCCCTTGTGCTCGTCGCCGCGCCGCCGAGGCACAAGCGGCCCCAGCCCCTCGGCGGAAAGCAGCAGGGCTTGGGAAGCCGCATCGCGCAGAATGGACTCGGGAAAGCCGATATTGGCCAAGTGCAGCGCACCGCAATGCGACCGGCCGGGATAGAATAGTTGCCCGACTTTGACCAAGCCGAAGGTCACCGTCAGCACCGCTTGAACGGCCACGCCGTGAACCTGTCCGGTGTCGGCCTCGACCCCCGAGGGAATATCCACGGCCACTACCGGCCTTTCGCAATGGGCCATGCGCTCGATGACACGCGCCATGTCGGGACGGGGAGCCCCGCTCAATCCAGTCCCCAAAAGCGCGTCAATCACCAAGTCGGCTTTCTGGATCGCAGCGTCGAGCGGAGCCAAGTCCTCGCCGAGCACTTCGACGGCCCCGCCCTCCTGTTCGCAACGCTGCAAGTGCTCGGCCGCAGCCCCTTGCACGTCCGCACGGTCTGCCACCAAGAAGACGCGCGCCGACCCACCGCCAGCGCGCAAGAGCCGAGCCACGGCAAATCCATCGCCGCCATTGTTGCCCTTGCCGCACAGGACTACGGCCTGTAAACCGGCCAAACCATCCCAGCGCGCCGCAATGGCCGCAACCACCTCTGTACCCGCCCGCTCTATAAGTTCGGCGCTAGAAATACCCGCCTCTGCGATCGTGCGCTGATCGACCGCAGCCATTTCGCGGCCCGTTACCAGTTTGGGCAAGTCCAATGCTCAAGCCTCCCAAGGGCGGATCAGTTCGCGCAGCCGACGCGGGGCTTCGCTGGGCAGCGGCTGGCCCGTGTACTTGGGCAAGAGCGCGCGAAAGCCAACGCTGATCCACAAAGCCCAAGCCGCCAAGCCGCCGCAGAACAACCCCAAGCCAGAAGCGATGCCAAGGCCGAGGGCCAAGCCTGCGGTCAGCAAAAAAACCAGCGAGAGTTTTACATTATCAACCGACAAGAGAAAACTGTAGCGCAGCGTGGACCACACCGACCCCTCTTGGGTGACCAGCACCGGAAAAACATACACCGCAACCATGCCCACCAGCAGTAGAAACCAGACCATCAGCCCGCCCAAAAACACTCCCAGCCAGCCGCCGATACGCTGATAAAAGACCACGTTGGCCAGCACCAGCGCGACTGCGGCGACCATCAGCAACCCCAACGCGAGGGCGCGCCAAAAAAGCGCACGGCCAGCCGCCCAGAAGTCCCGCAGACCAAAGTCCCTGCCCCGCGCCCAAGCGGCCCCAACAGCGAAGAGCATGGCCGTAGCCGGTGCGCTCAATAGCAGAGTACCGGCTAGGACGGCAGCTCCCACTAAGCCCAAGCCGCCCAGCCCAAACCCCAGCTGCAAAAGCGCGTACACCCCCGCGATCCAAGGCAGACTCAACGCGCTCCACAGCAAGTTGTAGCCCACCAACCCGCCCAAGCGGTCGTACGCCGTCCACAAGAAGCGTCGCAGGTTTTCGCTCAATGGGCCTCCAAACCGCGCAGCATAAACTCGGCGTACGTGCGCGCCGTCAACGCCAAGTCGCGCACCCGCACGCGCTCATCCACTCCGTGCGCGCGCTCGCCCTTTACCCCATAGCCAATGCCGGGTAGGCCGCCGTCAATCGCAAAGTAGTGCAAGTCCGTAAAGCCGGAGCTGAGCCGGTAGCTAGCGGTGCGGCGGCGCACAGCTTGCACGGCCTGCGCAAAGGCTTGGGGCAGCGAGTGCTCGGCATCGACGACGCAAGGTTCAATCCGCAAAGGCGCTGCCACTCGGCAGGGAGGCTCAGCGGCTCGCTCCACCGCGCGTCGCAACTCGCGTTCGACTGTTGTAATCTGTTCGCCGGGCACTAAGCGGCGGTCCAGCGAAAAGCGGGCAGAGGCGGGCACAGTGTTGATCTTGTCGCCCTCCCCACCCGAGAACGTGCCGCCGATATTGAGCGTCGGGTTGCGCGACCGACCGTCGAAATCCTCGTAGCAGCGCTGGGGCGCATTCAGTTTCCGCTTGTAGGCTTGCAACTTCTGCGCTACGCTGGCCATGGCTTCAAAGGCGTTGACCCCCTGTTCTGGGCTAGAAGCATGGGCCGCCTTGCCCGTCAGTTCGACCTCTAACCAGAGCACGCCGTTGTGGCCGCAGCCGACCTGCGTCCCGGCTGCCCCCTCGCAGACGACCGCAAAATCGGCGTTCACCAGCCCTTTGTTTACAATCCATCCCGCGCCCAATTGACCACCGGTCTCCTCGTCGGCCGTGAACGAACACTCGATGTTAAAAGCCGGCTCAGCACCCGTTTCCTTGAGCGCCTCCACGGCCATCAGCAATGCAGCGATGGCCCCTTTCATGTCCCCGGAGCCGCGGCCGTAAAGCGCATCGCCAGCCAGCCCCGGCTCAAAAGGATCGCCGAATTTCCACTGCCCAGCGCAGGGCACCACGTCGTAGTGGGCGTTGAAATGCACGGTCTGCGACCGGCCCGCGTCCCATCGAGCAATCAAGTTGTAACGCGGGAACTCATCTGAGCCGAGTACGCGGCGCACCTCTTGGTCTGGGACGCGGTGGACTTTGGCCTGCATGTCCAAATCCTGACAGCGCCCCAAGAGCGCGTCGGTCATCGCTCGGTAGTTCCGCCCCGGTGGATTGGTGGTATCCACGCGCACTAGCGTCTGCACGCTGCCGAGCAACTCCTCTCGATGCTCGCCGATGTATTGATGAACCCTAGCCTTCACGCGTGATTTGCTCAGAACGTGGTCTCCTTAGTCGTTATGGGGCACCAGCGCGCCGCGGTCAAATGGTGCAGCAAGACATCTTGGGCCTCGGGCGTACCAATCTGTTGCAAGGCCGCCGTGCTGTGCCCCTGGACGTAGCGATTTTCATCGCTGAGTGCCGTGGCCAACGCATCTGTGGCCGCCGCAGCCGCCGGACCGAAGTGGGCCAGCGCGTACGCGGCGTTGAAGCGTACCTGCTCGTCCTCGTCCGTCAGCAGCGCCGCCAACGCGGGCACGGAGGCTTCTGGATTCAACTCAATGGTTCCGAGAGCCTCGGCCACGTTGCGCCGCACCCATGCGTCCGGGTCGTCAGTTAGCTTACACAGGGCATCCACGGCGTTGGTCCCAGCGCTTGCCCCCATGTCACCCAGTGCGTACGCGGCAAAACCCCGCACATGTTCCCGCTCGTCGCCGAGAGCCGCAACCAAGGCGTCCACCGCTTCCTCCCCCACTGCACCCAGTGCATACGCCGCGTGTTCCCGCACGTGTTCGCGCTCGTCGTCAAGGGCTGCAATCAACGGGCCTACTGCGGCCGCACCCACGGCACCGAGTGCATACGCCGCGTTGAGACGCACCGGCTCGGCCTCATCGCCTAGAGCGCCAATCAGCGCGTCTAGTGCGGGAGCGGCCTTCTCCCCTAACCTGCCGAGGGCGTCGGTTGCTTCTAGACGTTGTTCCAACGTCCCGTTAAGGGACTCGCTCAGTTGCTCAATTTGCCCGTTGACCCCGGCGCGATTTTGGGCTCCCGCGTGCCAATCCCATATCCGCGACCACACGACTCGATGCTTGCTAGAGGGCGCGGAGCCGTTGGCCGGCCACCCCGGAGCTTGGATGTTCCAACTCGGTCGGCTCGGCTCGCTGAGGCGGGTAAATTGGAACTTCATCATGTAGCGGTTGGCGTCCGTGCTATTGGGCATGGCCCGGTGCCACAAGTCAAAATGCACCAAGGTACAGGTGCCAGCTTCGCCGAGGACCGGCAAGTGCCGCTCGTCCTGCTCGTCGTCTGCGCGGCCGTTGTAGTAGTGCGTGCCGGGCATGACCGCGGTGGGGCCGTTTTCCAAGGTGACATCTTGTGGGTAGTAGAAAATCATCACCCAGCGATTGCGGTGATAGCGCACCTTGTGATAGCCCCAGTAGCTGTCCTTGTGCCAGCCACCGCCCTCGCTGCCGGCCGGATTGATGTGGCAGTGGCGGTGGGCGTGCATGACGTAATCCTCCCCTACCACCGAAGCGAGAGCACCACGCACGACCGGATCGTCAAAAACCTGCTGCAACGCCGGGATGCGGGGCAGAACGTTGTTGCCGGGATTGCCCTCCTTGGCAAAGACCTCTTCGGTGCGCTGGTAGATGTCTTGGTGGAGGGAGGCAGGAAGCGAGGATTTGAGGGTGAGATAGCCCTCGGCTATGAACTGCTGCATCTCCTCGTCGCCGAGGAGGTACTGAGGGTCTAACATGACAAGTCTCCTGAGATGATGGGAACAAGGGCCATTGCGATCAAAAAAGTATCGCCGGAGGCCAGGTAGAGCAAACCTAAGATACGGGCCGCGCCGTCCCCCATTGGGGTAGCTTATCCAACAAGTGGCGCAGGGCCGCCTCTGGCGTCATCTCGTCCATGTCCAACGTCACGTGGGCTTGGTCAAACCCACCTTGGCGCTCGGCCAACAGCGGCCGGAGCTCCTCCGTACTTTCGGGCGGCTGTAGCAGCAGCGGATGCGACCCTACGGCTTGGTGACGCAGCTTCCAATAGGTGCTAGCCAGCGACAATTTGAGATACACCAACGTCGCTTTGGCCAGAACCTGCTGGAGGTTAGTCTCTTTGATCAGCGCCCCATCGCCCAAGACGATGAGGCCGGGCGGACGAGTAGCCAACGCTTGGGCGAGGAAACGATCTTCTAATTGGCGCAGCGCCTCTATGCCCTGCGTCTGCACGAGAGAAATCAAGGACTGGCCGGCCTCGTGTTCGATCCAGCGATCCACTTCGATGAGGGTCAGGCCACTCAAGGCGGCCAAGTCGCGGCCCAAGCCGTGTTGGTCAACGCCTAAGAAGCCGATGAGGGCAATCGGACGCTGCAACAGGACTAGCGGCCCATGTTCGTAGTAATTCGACAAGGCGTTCACCGATTGTCTGGGCCGCGCCTGATAGCGTGTCTCTGGGCCAGAATCGGGGTCGGATTGCTCACGTCCTATCTCCTAAAGTCAAAAATCGAGCAGTTTACGCTTTCGTAGGTACGTTCCAATTAAACCGGGAATCTTTGCTGTATCAAGGCCGGAGCGGACGGATAGGCGTTGTGGCGGCAACGGCTAGATATAGCAATGCGGCATGATTTGAACGATTCGAGCGATGGATCGTCTTGTGCATCCTATTCTGCGTCTATCTGCGTCTATCTGCGTCCATCTGCGGATTGCGTTTTGCCTCTTGACAACTAAACATTTGTTCAGTATTATTTTGTTCAGAGAAAGAACCGACTAAAGCAAACCCTTATCCCCAATCTGCCCCATACAGGAGGTGTCATGTCCGCACAGAAAACGCAATGGGTAAACGCCGCCCCGCTCGAATCCGTGCCGCCGGGCCAAACCCGGGCGGTGCGATTGGGCCGCGAGCGCAGCATTGCTTTGTTCAACGAGGGAGACAAAATCTACGCGACCGACAACCAATGCCCCCACATGGGATATCCGCTGATCCGCGGCGTGGTGCGGCACGGAGTGCTCACCTGCGACTGGCACGGCCGCAGCTTCGACTTGCAAGGCGGCGGTTGTTTCAACCGCGAATGCGACGATTTGCAGACCTTTGCCGTGGAAGTGCGCGGGCCCGATATCTGGGTCGAAGTGCCCGAGCCGAGCTACCGGCGGCGCGAGGAACACCTGAACCTCTTGTGGGAGGGCCTACTGAGCTGCGACCGCTGGACCCAATCCAAGGCCATCGCCTTACTGTTGCGCGGCGACGTGCCCCAAGACGACATCGTGGAGTTGGTCGTGCGCCACCTAGGCCGCCACATCGCCAGTTCCCACGAGGCCGAGGGAGGCCAAGACGTGGTACTCCTGTTGTCCGGCCTCCAAGTGGCGCGGCGCTACGAAGGAGAAGACCGCTTGATCGCCCTGACTACGGCGGCCGGAGCCGCGGCCGGGGACGCAGCCGAGCGCTTGGATGTGGTCCCCCTGCCCGATCCAGTGGAATGGGATTCTATTGATCGTTGGGTGCGCGCTTTTTCCCGCGACGGCCAAGCCGGGCGCATTGAGCGCTGCCTATTCACCGCTGGCCACGCGGGATATCAAGAAAACATTTTCCCCTTGCTCTTCGACTGTGCGACAACCCCCTATTTTCTTGGCTTTGCCGACCACATCATCTGGCTGGACCACTTAGCCCGAGTGCAGGAAGAATTCGGCTGGGATCGGGCCGGGGAGCTAGTTTTCAACCTAGGAGCCAAGCTAGTAGGTCGAGGTCGCGGCGAGCCCGAGCGCTTCCGCAGGGACGCCATTGCCCTTATGGGCGATATGGAGCCGGTCTTAGCCCAAGCCCAAGCCGGCGACTTAGAGGTCCCCTACGACGAAGACAGCTTAGTCAAGGCCCTAGTAAGCGCCGATTTGGAGACCGCTTTTGGAGCCTTGACCCAGCAGCTAGAGGCCGGAGTCAGTATCGACCGCCTCATCGACACCTGCTTGCTGCTGGCGGCCGACCGCATGGCCCGAGTGCCGGTGAACGTGGAGGCGGGCTGGCCCTGTCTCACCCGAGAATTCAACTTGGCCGCGGCCCTGCGCACAGTGCAGCGCTACGGAGGTCCTGCGGCCGCGGCCCGAGGATTAGTCCACGCAGCTTGGCAGTTCTTCGACGACCGCTGGCTCAACATTCCCTACCGCCCCCTTAGTGAGCCTTTAACTACCTCGGCGTCCACAGAAGATCCGGCTTCCATTGTGGAGGCCATCCAGACGCTCAATGTCCAAGAGGTAGGCCCCCGCGTCTTGGCCTACGGACTAGCCGGTCACCCAGGAGACCCCCTGATAGAAGCTATGGGCCGGGCCATCCTGTGGGACGATACAGCCCATCAGCTACTCCCCACGCTGGGAACCGTTTTCGCAGAGTGGGAGCGTTTTGCCACGAGCGACCATCCGGCCCGGTTGCAGATCCTAACGGGGCTAGCCCGCTTTGCCACAGATGTGCGTACCAACAAAGACAGCGGCTCGGCCGCGCGCGCGGCTCTGCGCTTTGCCCAAGGCCACACAGCCGTAGATATCTTCGAGGACTAAGGAGAAAACCATGTCCGAACAAGCGAGTACTTTTGTACCAGTAGCCCGCGCCGACGAGGTGGAAGAGGGCCGACCCAAGGCCGTGCGGATCGAAGGCCGTAGCGTGGCGCTCTTTCGCCACCAAGGCACCTTGTACGCCACAGACAACCAATGTCCGCACATGGGGTACCCCCTCACCCGAGGCCGGGTGCGCAATGGCGTACTCACCTGCGACTGGCACGGCTGGAGCTACGACATGCGGGGTGGCGGCTGCTTCACCGGGGGCTGCGACGATCTGGACACTTATCCAGTGGAAGAGCGCGACGGTCAGGTATTCATCGATGTGGCCGGAGCCAACTCCAAGCGCGGCGACGCCCACTTCCTGCTCCTGAAGGAAGGACTGCTCAGCGGCGACAATTGGACCTTGTCCAAAGCCATCGCCATTCTGCTAGCCCGAGGGGTCTCCGAGGATGAGACGCTGCACCTGCTGATGGAACACATGGGCCGCTTTATCGCCACCGAAAGAGGCCCCGACGGAGGCCGCGATGTAGCCTTGCTGGTCAATGGCGTGAAGGTGGCCCGCCTGTACGAGCCAGCCGACCGCCTCATCCCGCTTATGATGGCGGCCTCGGGGGCTGCCGGACGAGCCGGAGATCGCCCCCAGATCCACCCACTGCCGCAGCCAATAAACTGGGACAAACTATCCCGCTGGATCCGCGTCTTCAGCGCCGACAAGACCTGGGAGGGCATTGAGAAATGCCTAGTGACCGCTCGGCATTTGGATGACTGCGACGACCGCATTGTGCCGCTGTTGTACGAGTGCGCGGTCGAGCCTTATCTGCTGGGCATGACCGAAACCCTGATCCACTTGGGCTATCTAGCCGAGTTGCTGGAGGAATTCGGCTGGGACCGCTCCCAACTCTTGGTGTGCAATCTGGCCGCCAAAATGCTGGGCCGCAATCGACCAGCCCCGCAAGAGGCCCGTCGGGAGGCCATCGATTTGTTCGCCGAGGTGGAGCCGGTGATCTCCCAGTACACATCCAGTTCGGGAGATTTCGACTCGGATCTGCTGGCCGCCGGCTTGGTCAGCGGCGATATAGAAGAGACCTTTGGCGCAGTAACCCAAGTGCTAAAAGCGGGAGCCGATATCGAGCAGGTAGTCTCCACCATGGTGCTGCTGGCAGCCGACCGCATGGCCCGCACGCCGGTGAATATGAGCCCCGGTTGGTTCGATTTGAACCACGAAATGATTCTAGCCGCGTCCGTGCGCACGGCCCGGCGCTTCGCTGGTGATCAGGTCGCGGCCCGAGCCCTGTACCACGCGGCTTGGCAATTTTTTGAAAACCGCTGGCTCAATATCGCGCCTCGGCCCCTGAGAGCACACCCAGTCCCGGAAGAAGCGTCCACTGGCCAAGAAGAGGCCCTAGCAGAAGTCATCGAGGCGATTGAAACCATCCAGATCCGCGAGGTAGGCCGCTTAGTCCGCGAGTACTTGCACCGAGGCTTTGACGGAGACCGTCTGCTGCGCGAATTGGGCCAGACTATCCTCAAGGACGACAATGGCTGGCATTTGCTACACGGCTTGCGCACGGTCAGCGAGGAATGGAGCCGTTGCGCTGGGCATCCGGCGCGGGGACAGTTATTGGTAGGGTTGGCTCGCTGGGCCACAGATGTGCGGCGCAATACGGGCAGTCAGTCGGCAGTGCAAACGGCGCAGCGCTTTGCCCGAGGTGAAACCGCAGTGGAGCTGTACGAGTAGTGGAGCAGTAAGGAATGGTAGGTGGCCGCAATATTGAATTTGATAAATAGTCGGTAGGGGCGGGCCTGTGGCCCGCCCGCACTCCCGGCGATTATCGGTGGCCATTGTGCAACCACCAGCGCAGCACAAAAGTCAATACGCCACCCCAACTAGGCGAGCAGCCGAATTGTCATCCCCCGCGTCGTCATCTACCTCAATACGGGCGAGGTAAAGGCCCGGAGACACTAAAGTTCCCCCTTCATCCCGTCCGTCCCAGGCAAGGCTATACAGCCCATTCGCCATATTGCGCCTCTCGGAAAGACGCCTCACTTCCCTGCCTGCTAGGTCGTATAAATACACCACTACTTGCCGAGCTACATTGACTTTGAGCACGGCGAACGAAAAGACAGCCGTGTCGTTGATGCCGTCGCCATTTGGGGTAAAAATGGCGGGATCTACCTCGATTGTCCCGATCTGCCCGCGGTGGGCGGTCGTCAATACTGTCAACCCCTCACCAGCGGCTAATTCGTCTCCGACCGGGTCCGCTGGGTCCACCCTCTGCCAGTTATCCGCTTGCGTCGAGCGCCCAACTTCGGCTGCAAAAGTGGCACCGCTCAGGAAAACGCGCGACGAAAAAGAAACCCGCACAATATCCGCACTGCCTCGCCGCAGTATTCTTGGCAAGCCGAGTTGCAGCGTGTCACTTGCCACCTTGGTCAAGTCCAGTTCCTCCCCCGCCCCATTCTCAAAACGGCCTTTTTCCACCTCGGCAAATATTTCCTCGTTTCCGGCGGCGAATTCGCTTTCGTCTCCCAAACTCACTTGGCGCAGTTCAATATTCGCCCGCGAAGGCGCTATGAGCCGAATGAGGTCGAATCCCGGGTTCCGAGCAGCAAAGGAGGGGCGGATGAAGAGGTCGAAATCCGAGAGCTCGCCACTCGGGACATCTCGCTTGGGCTCTATCTCTCCAGCGATGCGATCCACCAGCGGCGCTGTGAAATGGATCTGGATCGACTCTAGGCTGGCGGCCTCGGCCGCGTCTTCACTGAGCAGTCTCGCTTGGATCATCATATAGCGCCGGGGATTGGGGGAACGTATGACTTCGCCCGGTTTGACATAGACTTGACTCCAGTTGCTCCAGCCCGGTCCCGGCAGGAACTCGGTAAGGATCTCCCCCCGGTAGAAAGACGGCTGCTTCTCGTACTCTTCTTTGTTTGCTACCTCCGTGCCATCTTTTTTGAAATAGCGGTTTACTTCGCGCAGATCGTTTCCCGTGCGGGTGCGGATTTCCACCGCCGTGCCCGAGGGGGTGTCGGCTTCCCAGTCGATAGTCGTCAGCGTCTTGGAACTCCCCAGATCAATGAGGTCGGAAGTCATCTCGAGGATCGGTAGGTATCCGTTGGCAAAAACTTGGATTTCGGTCACCGTGCTCAGTATCCGGTGCCCTTCATGGGCCCTAGTGCGGCGGGCAATATCTAGGTTGCGGAATTCCAGAAAGCGCATCGGGCGCGGCTCAAAGTGATCCTCGAACAGCCGCGTATTCTGGTTTAGCTGTCGCGTCTCACCACTCAATTCCTCCCAGATCAAACTGCCATCGGGCGCCAGCGAGCCGTCCGAACCGCGCAATATATAGCCAATCAGGTTTCTGCCTCCGACGCGGGTAATGATGCGCACGGCATGGACCAAGAAGTGAGAGCCCAGATTCACGTTCAACAGGCCCCACTCAGCGGTCTCTCCGGTGGGGAAGTAAACCATGCCCTGCCACTCAGTGCGCACGTTGCCGTCAACGGCAAGTTCGGGCGAAGAATTGGGATTGACATCGTGCAGATTGCCACCGCGCTCTACGATTCCCAAGGCAATGTTCTCGCCTATAGTCCACACCTCCACCTCGGCGAGTTGGGGCCGTTCGCGGCGGTAATAGCGCACCCCACCCTGCTGCTCAAGTGGCAACTGGTCGTAGCGCTCGGCCGTTACTAGACGCTCCTCGTCGGCGATTTTCCAGACGTATTCCACCGCGCCTTGGTTCTCTGCTGGCAACGCCTGATACGCCTCGACAGAGAGCTGTTGCGCCCGCTCGCCATTGGTGGCCGTGGCCGCGACGCGCAGGTACTGCACAATGCGGCCGGTCCACTCTTCTGTATGGGAGCTCAGTGGTGCGAGGTCGAACTCAAAGACTCGCTGGTCGCGATTGGGTTGGGTAGTACCGCCCACTAGGGTGTAGTCCAAAGCACCGCTGCGATCGGCCGTGCCAAAGGGATTTTGCCCCCCTGCCGAATGCACCCTGAATTGCAGAAACGGATCCCCTTCTTCGGCAAAGCGCACGACGACCTTGGTGGCCGACACCAGACGGCCAAGATCAATCTCCAACACCCAGTCCCGCAGGGGATCAGCCGGATCCGGCTCCCAAGCTGTAGCTGGATCTGCGTCAATGGCCCGCTCCGCTAGCTGCGGATTCGAACCAGCCCTTTTGATACCACCGCGAGCCAGCAGCGTGTTATTTTCATCCTGGAACGAATTGGCGTACTGATCTCGCAGGCTGCCATCAATGGGATAGCTGAAGTCGGCCGCATTCAATATGGCGTTGTGCGGTACTTGTATAAATCTGGACTGCACCGAGCCAGACGGCGTTATAGTCACCATATCGCTCGGGAACTCCCAAGCCTGCCAATGCGCTTGAGTCCGCACCTCTACCCGGTCCGCACCCAGACTGTAACCTTTCGACTGGGCCCATGCTCCGTTTAGAGCCATAAGGAGAAAAAGGGCTACAAAACAGAGCACCGTGGACAAAAGACCCGATTTCCTCATGGTCGTCTCCGAAATCATCGAGTACTGCGCAGGGAAACGGCGTTCCATAACCTATCGTCCTAGATATAGCAACCCTAAATGACTTGAACGATTCGGGCTGCGAGTCGTCTTGTTGCTACTATTCTGCGTCTATCTGCGTCCATCTGCGGATCATCTCGGGAATGATGTAGGATTGCTATAAGACGTGCTCGTGTATCTACTTACGAACCATCGCCCTTAGTTGAGGCTTCCCGTGCATGGCGCTGCAGGAACGTATCGGGTAGGGCCGCCGCCAACGCGCTGTCAGATACGGCGATCCGCTCTTTGTACTTGTCCAGCAAGTCATTGATAAATTCCTCGAACAGTTGCTCTCGCTTCTGTCCGCGCACCAAAGCCCGCGCCTTTTTCTCGACTTGAAAAAAGGGAGATACTTCCCCTCCCTGGCGGTTGAGAACTTTGAAAATGCTGTATCCGTCTTCAACGTGCACCGGACCGGTGATTTTGTCGAGGTCGGCCACCTTTACTGCCTTGAATAACCTCGGCAGAGTCAGCCGCTCGTACTCGCCCAAATGCATCAAGCCATCTTCTTCCTGCATGCCTGGGCGAATGGTGTGCTTTTGCGCGAGCATTCCCAAGGTCGCCCCTTGTGCGATGGCGCGCAGCAGACCGCCGGCTTCCACCTCAGTCTCGACCAGCACTTCAACGATAATGTATTGGGCCGGTTCCCTGAACAAATCCTCATTATCCTCGTAAAAATCCCTAGCTTCTTCCAAGCTGGCCTCGGATTGATCAATGACCTCTTCTTGGCGGAGCTGTTTGATCATGAATTCCGTGCGTATTTCCTGCCATCGCTGTTGTCCATCCGCCATCTCCTCTAACCCGGCCCGCTGCGCCGCCTCTGCCAACAAAACCGGTGTCAAAACCAATTCCCTCGCTGTATCAACCACCTCGGCACTGTCCCGTACCCCCCAGCCGGACAGGGCCCGCATATCCCCCCACAGGGCATTGAGGTAATCTCCCACAGAAATCTGCCCTCCCTTATAGGTAAAGAGGGGCTGGCCCACCTCCTCATCGGTCAGATGGGTGAGGCGCACCCGAGTGTGGAGTGCCGCTTTATCCAATAGAAGCTCTAATCCCTCTGGCACTAGCTGCACGTCCAGCTTGCGGATGAGAGACGCGATTTCCGCTCTTTCCTGCGCTAGTCGCTTGCGTTCGTAGAGCATATTGCGGATCTGCTGTCGTTTCTCTTCTAGCGGGACGGGCTGATCCTGGAGGAAACGCACAATTTGGTAGCGCGTGCCCATGGGCAGAATCGGGGATAGCTGGCCGTTCGGCAGACTGCGAAACAGCTCGTCTGGAATCTGTAACCTGCGGGCCTGCTCTAGATCGATAAATCCTAGTACGCCTCCCTGGGCAGCCGACCGTTCGTCTATGGTATGTTCGGCTGCCAGTTGGGCAAAATTCCCGCCCGCTTCGAGTTGCTCATAGATCTGCTGTGCAGTGCTGTCCTCTTCCACCAGAATGCCTGCCATCTGACGTCTGCGGTCTAGACCACTGTCGGCGAAATAGTCGCGTATTTCCTCTTCTGAAACCTGCACATTGGGCACCAGTGCGATCTGGCGATAGGTATCGACCAAGTGCTGACGCCAGTACTGCATCACCTTCGTCTGTACCACCTGGGCGGTATCCAGTCCCCGCTCTTCGGCCTCCAATAAGAGCAAGTACTTGCCCAACAGACTGCGCAGGTAGTGCTTCCGCGCTGGGTCGCCCTGCTCCTGAAGGCGCAAGGACTGGGGCATCTGGACGACGAAATCGCGCATCTCGGCAACCGAGATCGACGTGGAATCAATGCGGGCTACCACACCGGATTCGAGGACGACTTCCGCATCCGGTGAACACGCCGCGAGACTCCACATGAGTACCAGCCCGCATCCTTGCCAGGTCCATGGTTTTCTGTTGCTCATAGCTTCTATCAGTACACCAAAGCGATAGACCCCAACCGCTCCTCCCGACCGCTGCCCGCTTCTACCACGACGCGGTAAATGTACAGTCCTGGATCTACCAATTCGCCCTGGTCATCCCGCCCATCCCAAGCAGTCTGATAAAGCGCGCTACCCCCCTCCCCAGCACCCAAAGTGCGCACTCGGTTTCCCGCCAGCGTGTAGATTTCCGTCTCAAGGGGCACGACATCGGTCAGACGCAGTAACGTATAGGAGAACTGCACTTGATCGTTGACGCCGTCGCCATTGGGTGAAAACGGGTTGGGCACCACCTGCACAGCGGTGAGCAGACTGCCCTTGAGCGGCGTGCGAACGTTCAAGGCGTCGCTCAATAACTCGCTTATAGCATCTCCGGGGATCACGCTCTGGGGCACTTCGTCGCTGTCCGCATCCGACACGGCACCGTTGAAGGCCGTCCCATAGCTGAAGACTCGGGCGTCGAAATCTACTTCTAGCAGCGTCTGGTCTTGGTCGATGCGATCAAATTGAACGGCGAACTGGTGGGGATCTGCCGGATCGAAACTCGGGGTAAAATCGACCACCTCGCGGTCGATGCGCACCTCGTGGATGGCCTCCAGACGGGCGGACGTGCTTACTGCGAAAACATTGAAACCCGATTGCTCCGCCTCCAGTCGGGTTCGCACCGCATAGGTGAACCGCACCGGATCAGCCGACTCCACAAAAGGAGGGTGGATTTCGCCAATCACCTCGGAGACTACAGGTGGTTGGGAAAATTCAAAAAACAGCGAGTCGATCTGTCCCCCCGCCAATCTGGAGGAGAAAAAAGCAATGTGTAACTGCACGTACTGCCGGGGACTGGGAGAGCGAATCTGGATGCCGGCGAGTCCGTCCGCATACTCATAGGTGTGCCATACGCTCCAGTTTTCCAGATCTTGGGTAATGCCACCTCGCACATTCCTAGGCATGGATTCATAGTTTTTGCGGCTCATAGGCTGGCCATTGGCCCCGAATGGCACTTCCTCTCCACCCACCCCGGTCTTGCGCCAGTAGATCTCGGGCTGGTCATCGCTGCCGCTGCGGCTCTGGATGACTATTTTCGCTTCTGGATCAAGTTGACCGCTCCACCAGATGCGCCCCAAACTGGATTCTCGTCCCAGATCTATCGGGTCAGATAGAAATGAAGCCTGGGGAACAAACCCCTGACCGTACACCTCGAACTCGGCCACTTCCCAAGTCTCCCCCACTTCCAAGGGATGGAGATAGACGTGGCGTGCTATCTGGGGTTCGATAGCCAATTCGACTACTGGGCTTAAGTTGTCCTGCTCTTCGTGAACCAAGGTCCAGATGAGATTGCCTTTTTCGTTTTTGCTCTCTTCCCTGCCGTCGTTAACAGAAAGCCTAAATTGGCGGATCTTGTGCCCCGGATGATCGGCGCGGGGTGCAAAGCGAACCTCTTCAATGGGGAATGGTGCCCCCAGATCGAAGAACAGCGGTGTAGTATAGAAGAACCCAGGACCGCGAAAAAAGTTGATGCGCGGCGGATGCACAAAGGCCGTATTCGAATCGCCATCTACTATCAACACGCGCTCTTCTAGCCAATTGGCGGGTAGGGTGTAAATGCTCACCAAGCTGGTAATGTCGCCATTCCTCTCGCCCATCGAGGCAATCAGGTTCTCGCCGCTTTCGGCGCTGAACGGGCGGATTGCACCCGGCACTCTTGCCACATCGATAAAACTCAGAGTACCGCTTTCACTCCAAGAGTTCCCGGCGTGGCCTCCCAGTTGGTAAAATTGGCGCGCCTCGGCCCGATAGCCCGCTCCCATCCCCAACGCGATCAGGACTACAATCAGTACCTGTCTCACCCAGTGCCTCCTTTGCTTGATCGCCAACTAAGAGAACGGCGGGATTTACAGTCGCCCGTAAATCCCGCCTGAAACTATCCTGCAACGTCTATGGTACAGGCAGTCAAGTCAGCCTTATCAGAAGGAGGACTTGATCTGGCCCCAAGTGCTGGCCTCGACTCCGGTAGTCCTAGCCTCGGGCAACCCCTCTTCGATGGGTGCCAACAGATAGTCGCCGAACTGATCGGCATCCCTAGAAGCACCTACGCCGCCAAAACCGGACCAATAGGCATCGTCGTACGAGCCGGGATCGGCATCCTTGTCACCCCAGTTGACCTCTATACCGACAACTGTGCCTTCGACCCAAGCGTGTTGAACACTCTGGTCGGCACCGTCGGGATGGATGTCGTCAAAGGGCACAATGGAGTATTCGCCGAACATTTCGGCTGGCTCTTGGGTATCGACGTTACCGCGGAGAAACTGGCCGGCCCACTCCACGTACGGTGGTTGGCCCGCCCAAGCTTTGGAGCCATCGATAATCCGGGTATAATAACCGGAAGAGCTGAAAATTGGGCCGGCCAAATCGTAGCGTTGAGCTTGGGCACTGGCGTAGCGGGTCTCGTGATCATCTCCCTGGTCGAAGCCGCGGAAGATGCCGCCGGAGTGGTCCCAATCTGTAGTCGTCGACCACTTCTCGGTGTTGTTGATGTAGTCGTCGGCAACCCAAGCTGAAAAATAGGCCTTGCCGTCGTTGATGTTGTAGCCCCAAATGAGCGAGGCATTGAAGTCGCTCAGATCCATGGGTGCGCCGAACTGGTTGAACATGGTTTCGGCTTTGATCTTGTACACATCGGAAACAATGTCCCAGTCCGACATATCGCCGTCCAGCACTGGCGTCAGGTGATCTGGGAACTGGAACATGAACTTCATCTCCCCTTGGTGGCCAAAAGCCGAGCCGACCATGAGGGCCGATACCAGTAAAGCAATTGATATCTTATTGATCCTCTTCATTGCAACACCTCTTGTTTAGTTAGTGAGTGAGGTCATTGTGTTTCTTGCTGCCCCAACCGGGGGTAAAACGACGACTGTTTCTTTCTCCTCCTTTCGACTGCTAACAGATCGCCATGTGATATTACTGAAATTTTAATGATTCAACTTTGATAAGGTCAAACCCACTAGCGTTCTAGCCCCGCATAGGCCGTCATGAAGATCTTGCTAGTCGTGCTAGGAGGCAGATTTTCAAACGTCAGCTTCTGCAGGCGAAATCCCGTCTGCAGATGGAGCCTGTAGCCCAAGTAATCCGAGGAATTATTAAATTGCACCGCGACGATGCGACTGAAAGAATCCGGCTCCAAGTCGCGATCGAGCGGCACCCCTTCCTCGTCGTCGCGGAACTGCTCAAAATGGGACAGTTCTAGTCCCAACTCGACGAGCGTATGGGAAAGCAAGGGAATGCGGGCAATAAGAAAAAGCGTCTCGGTCAACTCGCGGCGCTCTGGGTCGCGCCTGCGAACGGGGCGCTCGCGCAAAAATTCGCTCTTAAAGCGCGGTTCAAGTTCGATATTTCTCACGGGGAAAGTGTAATCCGCTTTGTTGATGAGACCGACAAAGCTGGCTGTGCCGCGCAGGTCGCGCTGTTCTCGGCGCTGGTTGTAAATTTCAGTCTTAAACTTGTTGATTACATTCAGGTTCCCTACGAGCGTGAAATCGAACTGTACATAGGAAGTGTTGACCCAAGTGTCGCGGGCTGGGAGCACATCGAAAACGCGCTGCTGAGTACCGCGGGAATTAGACGGCTGCACCCACTGGAAGAGGTTGTCGGGAATGTCGTCCTCGACCAGCTTAAAGTTGTCGAATACCCGCAAACGGCCCAACTGGGCAAAATCCCTTTCATAGGTGAAGAGCAGGTACGTGGATTCGTTTTTGCGATCCCCCGCCAGCAGTTTTTCGCTCAAACGACCGACGGTTAGCCGGGTCTCGGGCCCGATGTGGGTTCCCGCGTACATATTGTAGCCACGGTGGTCGCGCCCGTAGGGATAATCGGGTTCTTCGTCGTTTTCAAAGCGGTCAATCCAGCCGTTGTTGTTCATGTCAACGCCAAAGAGGTACTCGGGCCTATCGGCGTGATAGCGCAGGAAGGGCTCTTCGTAATCGGGAATGAAGTTCTGGCGATCCTCCGTATCGTTCTGGTTGAAATCCGAGACGAAATCGTTGTTCTCGTCAAAACCTGGAAAGACCGCATTGTCCGACAGCATACTATAGCGGTTCCAGTCCGGCCGACGGTCTTGGTCATCGTTGTCCTCGACGAACTCGTAGATATAGGATATTTCGTCTTCGTAATCGATTTCGTCCTGTCCCCGAGTACCCGCCAGGAAGGTGCGGGTAGAATAGTCCGCGTCCATGCTATAGCCTTCGAGGAAGGCGAACCAAGGATAGGACGCCTTGGACAGGTTGAACATCCATGCCTGGGCGTCGTTAACCGCCTTGCGGTGATCCCTTAGATTGAGGTTGGGATACTGGCGGTACTGCTTGTTGAAATCGTACTCCCCGTAAAAGTCAAAACCCCAGACCTTGTTGGCCTCGAAGGTAACGCCAAGGATGGTATTGGCCGTGGGCAGACCGTAGTCGAATTTCAACAGTCGCTGGTTGGAGTTGTCGCGGATATTGTCAGCGGCCCGTTCGATCAGCAAGAAGACGGGCTGTGAGTCCCGGTTCGTCTGCCGATCGGACGTGATTTCCACCTTGTAGTCGTTGGAGATCACCAATTCAAAGAATACTCTTTCAATAGTCGTAGGATCGGGCCCGGCGTACAAAGGATCAGTAAAGTCATAGGTGAGGGTAATGCGCTCGTCCCCGTCCGCAGCTAGAAACCCCACCCGTTGGAACCCCCCTTCGCGTATGGGCTCAAATCCCATGGCACTGCCGCGGAAAGTGTTGCCGTCCACATCCTCGATGATGATTTCATCGTCGAACAGGGCCGCCCCACCCACTCCGTCTGCCGGCGAGTCGTCCGACAGCCGGATAATGATGCGAGATATAGGCAGCGCATTCTGGTCGGTGGTCAAGGCTCCACCCGCAAAAGGGTTGCCGGTGAAATCGTCGAATAGCGTCTGGCCTTGGAAGGCGGTCACATAGGTCGCCCCGACCCGGACGAAGTCGCCGACCTGAACGATGCCCCGCCCACCTAGCAAGTTGGTGACACTGGTTTTCTGATCGGGAATATCCAGAGAAGTGGCCACGGCCGGCCGACTGGGGCGGGCTAGTAGGAGAGTGCCCAGGTACTTGTCGGCGGCAAAGTCCCACTGAATGCCGTTGAACGTGGGTTTAGAAAAAGTCATCGGCGTCAAAGTAGTGCGGATCTCATCGCCAATCGTGATGCTGTAGTAGTATTGTCCCTTGTGGTCCGAGGAGACGGCTATTTTGTTGAACCATTGGTTGAACCTGTTAGTCTTGAGGATGCTGCTGCCGAATTGCCGGGGGCGATCTTGCTGCCAATCGTAGATCAACCAGCCTCTGGTGACTAGATTGCCGAAGAAATCGTAGAAGAAATCGCCCTCCAACGCAGTATCTACATAGCGCTGATAGGGCTCGCGGGCGTAATTGGAGTACTCCCACTGTCTCCACTGGTACTCCTGATACAATTCTTGGGGGATGTACCATTTGCGCACGGCCGGATCTAGCGCACCGAACAATACTCCCGGTCCTTGCGGGGAAAAATCCACCTTCCCACCCTGCTTCACTCTACCCATGCGCGAGTCGTACGCTTGGGCACCAACCGGCGTCGGCGCACTCCAGCTTAGCACGCAGAGAACAGCACCTACCACAATCAGACAGCGCTTGTGCAAAATCCCTCTCCTCACTTGGCTAGCACCTAGTATACCACGGACACACTGTTGAATCGCCGCTCGGTTTCCCGGTCAGAGCGAATTTCCACTACCGCCAAGTATATACCCGGCGGCACCAAGCGATCATCATCGCCGCGACCGTCCCACTGTAGCTGGACGCGACCGTTTTGGACTTCGACCGAGTCGAGCCGCCGCACGCGGCCACCAGTCAGGTCATAGATACTTACTTCGCTCGGCGATGGTTCGAGCAAATGCTGAACCGCATAGCTTATTTCCGCCACGTCATTGGCCCCGTCTCCGTTGGGGGTGAAGGTTCGCGGCTGGATTGCCAGCGGACCAGCCACCCGCGAGCCCACGGGAATCCGCACCAGCAACTCGTCAGTATCTTGTTCGGCTGAAGCATCCCCGCCCTCGGTCTGCAGCGGCACCTGCACACTCGCATCGGCAAAGGCCCGCCCTTGGAAGCGCGTACCATAGCGGAATACGGCTGCATCAAAGACAATCTTCAACAAGGTCCCATCGGCGTTGATCAAAGGCAAGTTTAGGGCAAAGTGGTCGTCCTCCACCGCCTCAATGGCGAAAGATCCGACGCGCAGGGGCAAAGACACACCGGCTAGATCGCCGCCGAACTCAGCTCCATCTAGGCGATTACCCGACCCATCTTGGATTTCTACCGAATGGAGGGCCGCGATGCGGGCCGGGGTTTCGATTTCAAAGCGCGTGAAACCCGGCCGCCCCGTAGTATTGGCGACGCGGGCGAAGTACGTAAAAGTCGTCTGTTTGCCAATCTCGGTCCGCGGTGGCCCCACCTCGGCGACAATGCGATCAACCGGGGGCCGTGCGAACTCGAATCCCAAGTCGGCGACAGCGCGGCTAGCGTCCAGGCTCAGATTGGTGAAGTCAATGCGAAACTGGAAGTAGCGCCGTGGTGCTGGCACCGTCAGAGGGCTACCATTGTCGACCAATTGCCACTGGACCCAACCATTGTCGGTATCGGATTTGACGGGCCCCTGCTGGTTCTTCGCCAGTTTTTCAAAGGCTTCCTTGGTCAGCGTGTTGCCATCGCTGTCGGTAGGCACGTACTCAGGCTGCCGACCACCTACATTGGCATTGCGGAAAAAGACGTCGGGCGTCGTATCCTGCCCGCTGCGCACGCGGATTTCTATCTTGGAATCCGCGCTATTGCCCGCGACCACTTCGCTCCAAGCGATTCGACCCCAGACCACCTCCTCGCCCAGATCTAACACATTGGACACATAGCTAGCCGTCGGTACGAATCCCCTACCGTACACCTCTATCTCGTCAACTTCAAATCCGAGCGTGGTAATCGACTTGAGTTGCAGAAAGCGGACAAATTGGGGGTTGATCTGTGCATCTACTTTGGCCTCGCGGTTGTCTGAGTCTCGCTGCACCGGCGAGGTAAAAATGGGCTGACCACTGGCATAGAGATTTTGCGGCAAGCCGTCGTTGAGGAACAACTCATACCCCCGCATGAATTCGTGGCCAAAGGGAAACGACTCCGTCATCCTCGGATAGAACACGATTCGGTCCACGCCAAAGCGCGCCCCAAGGTCAATGCGAATGGTGACGCCATTGTTGCGCACGATGCGGCCGGCCACGAACTTGCGATCAAAAGCCACTCGGTGGTCGCCATTGAGCATGCCCTCCAATTGCTCTGGACTTTTCTGGCTAGCATCCAGCCCCGGAATATCTATAGAGCCGCCCCGCTCGAGAACACCGAGCGAAATGTTGAAATCAGGGCGCAAGCGCAGCGGCATGATCCAGTTTTGCAGAGAATCCAACCCAACGGCGAACACTTTTTCGCCGTCGGCATCCTCGATAGTTCCCAATTGCTCGACAAAATCGATCACGCCCCCGGGAGTTGTGCCAGAATTGCGCCACGGATGTTCGTCGCCGCCGACCGTAAAAACATCCTGCGCGCTAGTTGAGCACACAGATAGCAGCAGAAGGAGAATCAGCAGAGGAGGGACTATCTGCAACGACTGCAATAGCTTGAAAAGGAGACCTGTAGGACGATATTCCATGGTGAGAACCGATTCTCCAATAGCGACCCAGCTACAGATTGTTACAATCTTGTTACAATCTGTATATACGTATATAGCAGTCCTGAATGACTTGAACGATTCGATCTATGGATCGTCTTGTCCATACTATTCTGCGGCCATCTGCGACCATCTGCGGATTCTCTTATGATTACTATATATACGTACTACGTACTAGATAAATAAAGAAAAATCTGGGGCCTAGCATAGTCAAACGTCGAGCGGCGCCAACCAGACCAAGGTCGCCCCCCAACCAC
Source organism: Candidatus Latescibacterota bacterium (assembly GCA_965116455.1). Taxonomy (GTDB): domain Bacteria; phylum Latescibacterota; class UBA2968; order UBA8231; family UBA8231. The sequence goes on from OZ220690.1 coordinate 2,009,193, forward strand.
CGCCACCTTCCCCTGCCAAGCGGAATGATTCCACTTCGGGCAAGCGTCCCAAAATGGCGTGGACCGAGCGCCGCAACTGGCCCGTGCCCTTGCCATGGACGACGCGCACCTGCAAAATGCCCGCCTGGCGGCAGGCATCCAAATAGTCGGGCAACAGCTCTTTGAGGTCGCGCGGATGGAAAGTGTGCAAGTCCAGCGTGCCGTCGATGGGCACTTCCACTGCTTCAGGCTCTTCCCAGTCTTCTTCGGTCATGGTCCTAAGCCTTCCGAGCGCGTAGTTCCGTAGAGCTAATATCCATCCTAAAGGGCACCGACTCGAAAAGATCCGCGTACTGTGCAGGTACATCCATATCCTCTAAAGTGCGGTACGCATCCCCATCCACCCGGCCAGCAACCCAAAAGCGACAGCCTCCAGCGGCAAATTCCTCCAAGGCCGCAGCCACGCCCCGCTCCCCTTCCTCATAATACTGGCCCTGCAAAAGCCGCACGGCCGTATCGTATCCCAGCGCGAAATGGCAACCGCCAAAGAGCCGAGCCTTCTGCAAAAAGGTCGGCGACCGCGTCATCACCACGGGAAAGCGACCGCTCATCTGCGCCAAGCGCCGCTCAACCTCGCTCCTTTGCAGGGGGGGCTTATCGACATTTTCGATGGACAGTTCCAGACTCGGCCGCCGGCTACTTAGCTGTCCCGCCGCGGCCACAAGTTGCTCGTGTCCCTCGTGCAGCGGGTTGAAGGACCCGGACAAGAACAGACGCTGCCCGCGCTCGACCTCAGGTGCGAACACCCCATCGGGACGCATTTCGACGACGTCCAACTCGCCCGCAAACAGCAAGCCGATCGGATCGTCCAACGCCAACTCTCGCCGCGCAAGATGCACAAAATCCGGCAGCGATGCACCGGCGACCGGGCCGCCGCAGCCTTCCACTATGGCCTCCAAAGCCAAGCGGCTCAAGACCTCCTCTTGCTCCAAGCGGTCGGCTGCACCCTTATCAAAACGCAGAGTGTACAAGCGATAGGCGCACTCCAAGCGCAGCGCGATACAGCCCCGGTCCGCGCCACGCCGCAGCCTGCTCGTCGCCAAGGCCGCACTACAGCCCACGCCGATGCAGCCCTGCCCCGGCTCGGCAAAGGAAACGGCCCGCACAAAGGCCCGTCCCGCCATATCCCGCGCCGTTTGTTCGTTGGCCCCATGCGGCCCCGCAAAAGCCAAATACGCCGCTAACGCTTGCTCGCTATAGGGCACTTGAGCTTCGACGATCGCGCGCGAGGCACCAGGGTGATTCAAGAGCCAACTAACGAGTTCACTGCCCCCGCCAGTAGTCGCCAAGGCCAACCGAGTGCCGCTGTTCAATACGGCTTCGACCTGCGTCCAGATGTCGTCGGAGACGCGCAAACCGCTTCACCCTGTGAAAAAGTCAAAAGCACCGCGCAGGCCCCAGCCCGTGAGGAAGACGCCGCTGATCAAGTTGATCACTCGCAACGGCCACCCCATGCGCAGCGGCGCTGGCAAGAAGCGATGGTCGGTCCACACCATCAGCAAGCACCACAAACCGCAGGTGAGAACCCCGCCGAAGATCGCCGCTGGCGTCACAATCGACACCGGGTTGCCGCCCATCCACATAATGGCGACGCCGCCAATACCGCAGTATCCCACCACCCACGGTCGCAGCCGACCCACGGGCACCTCGCGCACCCGCTGGACGATGGGCCGCAAGCACTCGTGGGTAGTGCGCGTATAAAGCTCGTACGCGGCCATAATGGTGCCAAAAAACGCAGTGAACACGCCCAACTGGTACAAATAGACCAAGGCTGGATGCAGGAGCGTGAGAAAATCGGCCTGCACTGACAGTAGCTGCATCCCCTCCGGCACGATGTGCTGGGGACGAAGCACGGCCGCGCCGAGCACCACAAAGGCCATGGTAAAAATCACCACGCAGGCAAACGACACCCCGGAGTCCACCAATGGCCCCCGCAGCCAACCCCTACCCCGGGCGATATTTTCATCGTCGACTGCGATGGCCACGCCCTCCTCACCAGCCTCCACTTTGCGACCCAACAGTCCCCAAGCCTTCTCCCGCAACATGCCGATGTAGCCAAAGTAGTCCTGCGTGCCGCCGCCAATCGCACCCAGATAGGTGCCCAACTCCACCCAAGCCGAGCGCGCCGCCACCGCCGGATACTTGCTAATCAGCCAAGGATCATACGCGGGCATGGTCGGCACGATGGAACCTATCAACACCGCCAACCAGTCGGGCTTCGCGGCCGCCGCCGCCGTCAGGATCGACAGCAGCAGAACGCCGACGACCACCGTCTGAAATTTCTCCAGCGCGCCATAGCTCTGGACCATGGTAATGGCGATGGCCAAGGCGACAAAGGCCGTGCCCCACACGCGGGGATCGCCCCATATCGCCAACCCCTCGCAGCCCAAGATCCACACCGTCAGTCCGCCGAGCATCTTGGGCAAACCCGACAGCCACAGCGGAAAGCAAAGCACGGTCAGCACCGCCATAACCCATACCACCCAGCCCTGCGGCCCGGGCAAAAACTTCCAGCGTTCGAGCGGATGTTCCCCCGTCAGCGTCATGTAGCGCGCCGCCGTATAGACTTGGACGAACTTCATCAAACCACCGCCGATAAAGCACCACAGCAGGGCGTAGCCGAACACTGCCCCGCCCCGCGAGGCAAAGACCGTCTCGCCGCTGCCGATCGTCACCGAGGCGATGATCGCTCCCGGGCCAAAAATCCGCAGCATAGCCCCCAAACCGCGCGCCTGCATGTCCTCGCTGAGCGCGGGATAACGCCGCTCTTCACTCATGGAAATAACTCCTCTTTTGCCGGTGGATCGCCCATAATATTGCGCCAGCTACTGCTTGTCAAACATTGGAAGCACAACCATATTTTTTGCGAGAGCCCATCCCATGAACATCACCAAAGCCATCGTGCCGGTCGCCGGCCTCGGCACCCGACTCCTGCCCACGACCAAATCCCTGTCCAAGGAAATGCTGCCGGTGGGCCGTCTGCCGGTCATCCACCATGTCGTCGAAGAGCTAGCAACCGCTGGCATCCGCCAAATTCTCTTCATCACCGGACGCAACAAAAGCGCAATCGAGAATCACTTCGACGACAGCGGCGCAGCAGCTTGCCACTTTGGCTACCGCGAGCGCGGCATCGAGTTTTTCTTCGCGCACCAACCCCCGCCCCCCGGCACCGGAACTGCGGTCGCCGCTGGGGAAGCCTTTGCTGCCGACGAACCTTTCATCGTGGCCTTTGGCGACAGCATCGTGCGCACGCACAGCGGCCAGCCCCTATTGCAGCGAATGATCGACTCCCACCTGCGTCATCGCGCCGTCTGCACCATCGGCGCGTACGAAGTGCCCGAAGACCAAATGCACCACTATGGCATCTTGGTGCCCGAAGTACCCACAGCCGCAGATTCCAAACTGACCGCCATCCTCGAAAAACCAACGCCCGCGCAAACCTCCAGCCGCCTAGCCGTTAGTGCGCGCTACGTATTTTCTCCGGCCATTTTCGCCCACATCCGCGCCACCGCGCCCTCGCCAAGCGGCGAGGTATACCTCACCGACGCCATTGCCGCCCTAATCGCCGCCGGTGATCCAGTGCGCGCCGTGCGCTTGGGTGCCGACGAGCAGCGCTACGACATTGGCAACCACCTGTCCTATTTCACGAGCTTTATCGACTACGCGCTCGACGACCCGAAATGGGGCGAGCAAATCCGCGCCTATCTGCGCGAAAAACTAGCGGACGACTCACCTTGACAGTCTCCTGCAAATCTATAATGTTAATAAGGTTTAATTGGACGCTAACCACACAGAGGCGGTTTTAGGCATGAGCACAGTAAGCAGTTGGAAAGAAAAACTAGCCGGGCAAATGTCCGCTGAGCTAGCCGACGAAATCGACACCTTCGAGACTCAAATCCACCTGCGCAAGCAGGGCAAGATGGAGGAGAAGCTCTTCGCCGAGACGCGGTTGCGCCGCGGCGTGTACGGCCAGCGCTACGACAACGGCCAGCGCTACGACGGTGCCCAGACGCAACAGCTACTCTTCCCCGAGCATCAGACCAAGGGGCCAGACACGGTCTGGCACGCCCCCGGCATGATGCGGATCAAAATCCCATTCGGCGGGCTGACGGCTGAACAGATGGAAGTGCTGGCCGACGTGGCCGAAGAGTACTCCGAGGAAATCTTGCACGTCACCACGCGCCAAGACTTCCAAATCCACTTCGTCCACCTCGAAGACACGCCCGACCTGATGCGCCGCCTAGCCTCGGTGGGCATCACCACTCGCGAGGCCTGCGGCAACTCAGTGCGCAACGTCACCGCCTGCCCCCTCTCCGGCGTCTGCCGCACAGAGACCTTTGACGTAACGCCCTATGCCCAAGCCCTCATGCGCTTCCTGCTCGGGCATCCAGATTGCCAAGACTTTGGGCGCAAATTCAAGATCGCCTTCTCCGGCTGCCAACACGAAGCCTGCGGCCTGACCAACATGCACGACCTCGGCGGCATCGCCGTGGTCAAGACCATCGACGGCGAGGAAAAGCGCGGCTTTAAGCTCTACGTCGGCGGCGGCTTAGGCGCGGTGCCCCACCAAGCCCAGCTCTTCGACGAGTTCGTACCCGCCGAGGAATTGCTGCCCCTCGCCCAAGCCATCGCCCGGGTCTTTGCCCGCCTTGGCGAAAAGAAAAACCGCAATCGCGCCCGCATTAAATTCTTGGTCGCCAAGCTTGGCATTGAGGAATTCCGCCGCTTGGTGTTGGAGGAACGCGCCATCCTGCCCGAAGACCCGCGCTGGACCGCGTTTTTCGACGACCTGCACGCCACTGACGAGCAGCCGCTCAAACCGGGCCAAGCCCTCAACGGCGCAACCGCGAGCGAAGGCTTCGCCGAATGGCACCGTACCAACGTCTATGCGCAGCGCCAAGAAGGCTACGCAGTCGCCACCGTAGTTCTGCCGCTGGGCGATATCACCTCTAGTCAGCTACGCGCATTGGCCGCCATCAGCCGGCGCTACGTCCGCGAAACCGTCCGCACCACGGTCGAGCAAAACCTCGTCCTACGCTGGGTCAGCGAAACCGACCTGCCCCATCTCTACGACGAACTCGTGTCCCTCGGCCTCGCCGAGTCTGGTGCCGGAACCATTGCCGACGTGACGGCCTGCCCCGGCACCGACACCTGCAAGCTCGGTATCGCCTCCTCGCGCGGCTTAGCCGCTGAGTTGCGCAATCGTCTCAGTGAGGAAAACGGCCAGCTCAACGAGGCAATCGAGGCCCTGCGGATCAAGATCAGCGGCTGCTTCAACTCCTGCGGCCAACACCACGCGGCCGACATCGGCTTTTACGGCAACAGCCGCAAGATCAACGGCATCACCGTGCCGCACTTTCAGGTCGTCTTGGGCGGCCAGTGGCGGGAAAACGCCGGCTCCTTTGGCTTGGCCACGGGTGCTGTACCCTCTAAGAACATCCCCGAAGTCGTCACCCGCTTGGCCCAGCACTTTGTCGCCGAGCGCGCCGAGGACGAGACCTTCAAGGACTTCATCACGCGCATCGGCAAGCGCGAAGTCAAGGCCATGCTCGAAGATCTGACCCAAGTGCCGTCCCACGAGGAAAACAGTTGGTACTATCAAGACTGGGGCGACACCCGCGAGTTTACCATGGATGATCTCGGCAAGGGCGAGTGCGCTGGCGAAGTCGTTTCCATCACGACCATGGAAATCGCCGCAGCCGAGCGCGAGGTCTTCGAAGCGCAAGTCTCCTTTGACGAGGGCCAGCTAGAAACCGCTTGGCAAGGCGCTTTGAACGCCATGCTGCGCGCAGCCCGCGCCCTAGTCAAAGAGCAATTCTACGACGTACCGGAAACGCCCGAGGTAGTGGTAGCCGAATTTCGCGCACGCTTCTACGACAGCGAGTTGTTCTTCCCGAAATTTGCCAACTACCTCTTCGCTGCGCATCAGAACCCGCCGAGCGAATTGACCAAGGTGCAAGTCCACCGCTTTATCGAGGAAGCGCAGCTCTTCATCGAAGGTGCGTACACCTGCTTCGACAAAATCGCCGTACCCGCCGGCACTACCGCTTGAGTCTCTATGGAATCTCTACAGCGCATCAACGTTAAATTCTATCTCGAAGATCCCTCGTCCCTATCGGCCCAAGAGGCTTTTCGCGTCTTCAATAGTTGGATCCCTACTACCCCAGACGAAGTCCTCATCGACGTGGCCGACTACAGCCATCTAGATGAGGGGCCCCAGACCCTGCTCGTCGGCCACGACGCCAACTACAGCCTCGACAACCACAGCGCCGAGATGGGCTTGCTCTACTCGCGCAAACAACCCGCGGACGGCGATCTGACCGCGCGGCTTGCCAGTGCCTTCAAAGCGGCGCTCACCGCCTGCCGACGCCTCGAAGAAGAGCCCAGCCTAGCGGGCAAAGTCAAATTCCGCAGCGGCGACGTGTTCATAGTGGCCAACGACCGCCTCAACGCAACCAACGACGACGACGGCGAAAACACCCTACGGGCTGCCCTCGACCCGGTACTCGCCTTACTCTTCGCCGGTGCCGAGTACGCAGTAGAACGCGACGATGCCCCCCAACTGCGCCTCAACCTGAGAATACGCTGCCAAACCAACGCCGACACGGCGACCCTGCTGGGCAATCTCGCCGCTTGACAGGGACAAAGTGGCCCGTATGTTTGCGATAGTTCCCGATTCAAAGAAACAATGAAGCAATAGCACCTTATCTGGAGGAACCCATGGCTTACTACATCACTGAAACCTGCATCGACGTCAAAGACAAAGCCTGCGTCGAGGTCTGCCCGGTCGATTGCATCCATCCGATCGACGGCGAAGGCGAACCCATGCTCTACATCGACCCGGACGAGTGCATCGATTGCGGCGCTTGCGAGCCGGAGTGCCCAGTCGAGGCGATCTTCGCCGAAGAGGACATGCCCGAGGATCAAGACCGCTTCGTCGAGATCAACACCAAGTACTTTGAGCTGCGCGACGACCTCGAAGAATGGAACGAGTGGAAGCAGGAACACGCGGCTGAGTTCGAAAAAACCAGCTAGAATGCGCGCCCTTTGCGCAAAAAAGCCGGGACGCCCCACGGGTTTCCCGGCTTTTTCGCGCTTGACGATAGCGGACCCGCCCCGCTTATTTTTTTGCCCAACGAGTATTACCGGAGATCGAGTACATGGCAAAGACAACTGCCCGCAAAAAACCTAAAGCAAAGAAAGCCAAGCTCCGAGCCGCGCCCGATAAACTGTGGTTCATGTACCGCAAGATGTCGGAAATCCGCCTCTTTGAAGAGCACGTCTGGGATGTCTATACCCGCGGCCTGATGCCCGGTCTGGCCCACCTCTATATCGGCGAGGAAGGCGTGGCCGTCGGCACTTGCGCCGCCCTGCGCGACGACGACTACATCACCAGTACGCACCGCGGCCACGGGCACTGTCTAGCTAAGGGCGGCCAACTCGACCGCATGATGGCCGAGATCATGGGCAAGGAGGCTGGCTATTGCCGCGGCAAGGGCGGGTCCATGCACATTGCCGATATGTCGCTGGGCATCCTCGGTGCCAATGGCATTGTCGGCGGCGGCTTCGGCATCTGTACTGGCGCCGGCCTGTCGGCCAAACTGCGCGGCAGCGATCAAGTGGGCGTCTGTTTCTTCGGCGATGGCGCTGCCAACCAAGGCATCATGCTCGAAACCATCAACATGGCCGTGATCTGGGACCTGCCGGTCATCTATATCTGCGAGAACAACCAGTACGGCGAGCACACCCCCTACGAGAGCGTCACCGGCGTCACCGACATCGCCGACCGCGCCAAAGGACTCGGCCTCGAAGGAATCATCGCCGATGGGGCCGATGTGCTGGAGATGTACGAAAAAGTAACCGCCGCGGTGACCAAGGCGCGCAAGGGCGGCGGCCCAAGCCTAATCGAAGCGAAAACCTACCGCTACCACGGACACCACGTCGGCGACGCCCAAACCTACCGCACCCGCGATGAGGTCGGCTGGTGGTCTGAGAACAAGGACCCCATTCGCCTGTTGGGCCAGTACATGGTCGCCAACCGAGTCGCCAAACAGGCCGAGCTCGACGCCCTGTACGAGCAAGTAGAGCGCGAGGTCCTCGACGCCATCGAATTTGGTAAAGAAGCCGACTTCCCTCCGCCAGAACAAGCTTTTGAGGATATATATGCCTGATCGGGACATGCTGTTTAGAGAGGCGATCGGCCTAGCCACGGCCGAGGAAATGCGCCGCGACGAAACCGTCTTTCTCATGGGCGAGGACGTGGGAGCTTCCGGCGGCATCTTCAAATGCTGCGAGGGCCTCTTCGAGGAATTCGGCGCTGAGCGCGTCATCGACACTCCCATTGCCGAGGCCGGCTATATCGGGCTCGGCGTCGGTGCCGCCATGACCGGCATGCGCCCGCTGTGCGAGCTGATGTTCGGCGACTTTTCGCTGTTGACCATGGACCAAATCGTCAATCAGGCCGCCAAAATCCGCTACATGTCGGGCGGCCAGTGCAAAGTTCCACTGACGATCCGGCTGTCGATGGGAGCCGGTCGGTCTTCAGCCGCGCAGCACTCGCAGAGCTTGCACGCGCTTTTCGCCCATATCCCCGGCCTCAAAGTCGCCATCCCTGCTACGCCGCGCGACGCCAAGGGCTTGCTCAAGACCGCGATCCGCGACGACAATCCCGTGCTGTTCTTCGAAGACAAGATGATGTACAACGACTCCGGCCCCGTGCCCGAAGAAGACGATTTCCTCATTCCCTTTGGCCAAGCCGAGATCAAGCGCGAGGGTACCGACCTGACCCTCGTCGCCACCTCCAGCATGGTCGGCGTCGCCTTGGCCGCAGCGGAAGATCTTGCCGCCCAAGGCCTAGAAGCCGAGGTCGTCGATCCGCGCACCCTCGTGCCGCTGGACAAGGAGACCCTGCTCGCCTCGGTGCGCAAAACCGGCTATGCAGTGGTGATTGATGAAGGCGTCGAGCGCTACGGCACCACGGCTGAGCTCGCTTCCATCCTCAACGCCGAGGCATTCGATTGGCTCGACGCACCCGTCTTGCGCATCGGCGCGGCCGACGTGCCCATCCCCTTCAGCCCCACCCTCGAGATGCCGACCATTCCCAGCCAAGAGCGCATCGTCGAGACCGTCCTTTCCCAGCGAGGGTAGGCTTTTGTCGCGCCCGGTTTGCTTGGTCACGGGCTCTTCGAGCGGGATTGGCGCGGCCATCGTCCGCCAATTCGCCGCCCAAGGCTACGACGTGGTGGTCCACTACAACGCCGGCGAGGAGCGCGCCGCCCAAATCGCCGAGGCCATTCGCGCCGAGCACGCCGTCGAAGCCTTAGTCCTCGGCGCTGATCTCTCGCAGCCAGAAGCTCCTTTCGACTTAGTTGACCGCACCTTCGCGCACTTCGGCTGCCTTGACGTAGCGGTCAGCAACAGCGGGGTGGCCAACTACGTGGCCGACGAACAGGGTCAACTCGTCCGCCATCGCTTCAGCGAAACCCCGGTCGAGCACCTCGACAAGGAAATGGACCGCGTCCTCAGCCTCAACCTCATGGGGGCCTACCGGCTGGCCCAACGCGCCCTCAAGCACATGGTCGAACAAGCCGCGCAAGAAGCCGATCCCCTCCACCGCAGCATCCTCTTGATTACCTCCATCTCGGATATCGCCCCCGAGAGCACCCGCATTCCCTACGGCGTCAGCAAAGCCGGCCTCAATCACGTGGTCGCCGGCGCGGCCTTCGACGGCGGGCCGCACAACATCACGGTCAACGCCTTGCGCCCTGGCGTCGTCGATACGCCGCTGACGAGCCGCCCCTCGGGCGTGGAAGATCCGCAATCGGGCCGCGAATTCACCGTGGCCGAGATCTACGGTCTGATGGCTGAAGGCGGTTCCCAACCCATTCGCCGCATCGGACGCCCCGAGGACATCGCCTTCGCCGCTTACGCCTTCACTCAGATCCCCTACATGACCGGCCAGCTCATCGCCGTTGACGGCGGCTTTACCCTGCCCGGCAACTTTCCCAACCGCGAGGTCTTTCTCCAAGAGGGCCTGCGGAAGCGGCAATCTAGTTCTTGACACAGTAAGCGGTCATTCGCACCTGAAGACCCAACTCCCTCTCTCGGCCCGCACCTCGTACATTGACGATCCTATCGTGGTCGTGGTTGATTATCGTTCAAGGCATGGTCGATTTACATACTATAAAGCCCCGGTTGCAAAGCCCTATACTCTAACGGACGCGAAGTGGATTTTGTCGTCGAAACCGGCCGTCGGCTCATCCCCGTGGAAGTGAAGGCCACGCCAAGGCCGTCGAGCAGGGATTTGGCCGGATTGAACGCTTTTCTCGATACCTATGAGACCGCATCCTTCGGAGTAGTCGCCTGTCCGTGCCCGGCCCCCAAGGTGTTGTCCTCCCGCGTTATTGCTCTGCCGCTGAATCTGTTATTGCTCTGCTGAATCGAATAGACGAGCGCATCGCCCCAATAGCTCACCAAACTTGATTTTGGTGCCCAGATTATATATTTGATATATCAAACGTGTTCGGATGGTGTTAGCAGCAGAATCGGGATACTAATAAAATCATTGGGGCGCGTCTCCCAGTTAAGCGTCGAAGGCAGGGCAACCGAATAAGGACTCTCCTCATGCGCGTGGCGATCCTTCGATCAGGAATCCTCCTAACATTGGCGGTACTTGGAACCTCTGCGGCGACGGCGCAGACCGAACTCTACTTTGCCACCGGCGTCGATAGCACCAGCTGGGCACAGGCGCAGAGCAATGCCGACGGCCACGTGCTGATCGAGTCGCCGCAGTATCCGCACGGCCTGTGGCTGCACTTGGTCAATGAAGCGGGGGATGCGCTGGCCGGCCTGCAGGTCGAATACCAAGGCCGAGCCGACAGCTTGGTGGCGATTCACTGCGTTGATCCGACTGGAGGGGTGCGGGAGACGATGATTTGGACCCGGCCCGAGGGCGACCCCTTGAGCTTGATGCTGAAGCCCAGCGAAGCGATCGACCCGATGGCGGGGGCTGCCTACCTTGACTGGCAAATTGACCCGAGCGCTGCATCTTTACTGGAACCAATGAAAGAGACTCGGCTGATCGGTTGGGAGACCGTGGCGGCGTTTCTATGGGAACGCTGGCAGAGCCAGACAGGACGAGTCGCCGCGCAATTCGATACCAGTACCTCCTTGGCGGTTGAGCTGGATCACCCGAAAGTTCTGGAAACACTGGTGGCTTACCTGCAACAGTTCTATCAGTCAGTAAGAGCTTCGCTTGGAAAAACCATCCCCCTCAGAGTACAGGTATTTGAAGGGCTCCCCACCCTGCAGGAAGGTGTGATCCTCCATATCTCTTTGTTCGAGGACCCAAAGCTAGAGTGGGTCATGTCGCGGGCTCTGGGATACTACGGATATCCAGTCCCTTGGCAAGATAGCCATATACCAGAAAAAATCGCTTCCCTGACTAACCTTAGGGCCGGAAGCAGTTACAGTGGTGGGCTTCATAGTTTGGCGGGCCTCGAGTACTTTACAGCCTTGCAATCTTTGTGGCTGCCGGGCAATGAGATTGTCGATATAACACCGCTAGCCGCCTTAAATAACCTGCAATCGCTCGTGATATGGCAAAATCGGCTTACCGATATAGCCCCGCTAGCCACCTTGACCAACCTGCAAGACCTAGATCTGATGGGCAATCGGATAGCCGATATAGCCCCGCTGGCTACCTTGACCAACCTACAAGACCTGGATCTGATGGACAATCGGATAGCCGATATAGCCCCGCTGGCTACCTTGACCAACCTGCAAGACCTGAACCTGAGGAACAATCGGATAGCCGATATAGCCCCGCTGGCCTACCTGACAAACTTGCAAGAACTGACCCTAACCGACAATCGGATAGCCGATATAGCCCCGCTGGCCTACCTGACAAACCTGAAATCGCTGGATTTGGGGCAAAACCAGCTTATCGATCTAAGCCCACTAGCCTATCTGACAAACCTGAGATCGCTTTATCTGGGGGACAATCGACTTGCCAATCTAAGCCCATTGGCTCACCTGACAAACCTGAGATCACTGGATCTGGAAGACAACCGGATAGCCGATCTAAGCCCATTGGCTCACCTGACAAACCTGGCGTGGTTAGATCTGAAGAACAATCAGATAGCCAATCTAAGCCCACTGATCAATCTGGCCAATCTGCATTCGCTGTACCTGAAAGGGAATCCTCTCAGCGACCAAGCCCGCAAGGAACAGATCCCAGCCCTTAAGGCCCAAGGTGTCACCATCCACTACTAACCCATCCCCCTCCGTCCCTCTTCAGCGAAAGGACCTCACCATGAAAGCCCAACTCACCCTCCTCCTCGCCCTGCTGGCCCCCCTCCCCGCCCTCAGCATCGGCTACGTGTACACCGGCGTGGGCGACGATGGCCGCCAGCACCTTGAACTGACCTCGGTCACCGTGAAAGTGCAAATCGACGAGCGCATCGCCCGCACGCGCACCGATCAAATCTTCACCAATCACGCCGAATGGGAAGTGGAAGGCATCTACGAATTTACCCTGCCCGAAGGGGCGATCATCACCGACCTAGTGCTGTGGATCGGCGACAAGCGGATACAGGGGATGGTCCTCGAAAAGGAAGAGGCGCGCCGGACGTACGACGATATTGTGCGCCAACGCATCGACCCGGCTCTAATCGAGCAGGTGACCCCCAACCAATTTCGCCTGAGCATCTTCCCCTTTCCAGCCCAGGGTAGCCGCCGCGTCGAATTCGAGTACATGCAGCTCCTCGAATCCCGCAGTGGCCGCCTCGACTACTCCTTCCCGCTGGCCCCCGAGACCGACCAGCCCCTACAAATGGAGCTATTCGTGCTGCAGGCACAAGTGCGCAGCCAGCACGCCTTTGAGGTGACGACCTCGGGGCTGCCGCGACTCACTGAGATAGACCAGCCCGAAAACCAGCGCTCCGCCAACATCTTCTTCGGCGACGAGCAGATAAAGCCCCGGGAGGACTTCACCCTGACCATTCGCCAGACCGACGACCGGCCCAAGCCAAGCGTACTCAGCTTTGCGCCGCAGGCAAACGACGACTTAGGCTACTACGCCTTGTGGCTGCCGCCCCTGCCCGAGTTGACCCAAGGCGATCCCCTGCCGCGCAGCCTGACCTTTGTCATCGATATTTCGTCGAGCATGCAGCAGGGCAAGCTCCAAGCCGTCAAAGGCGCGCTCGCCGCGGCCATTGAGGCGCTGGACGCAGCGGATCTGTTCAACATCGTCGTCTTCACCCACCGGGCCAACTCCTTTGCCGCCGCCCCAGTGCCCGCCGATCCAGACAACAAGAGGGCAGCCACCGCCTTCATCAACCAGCAGGACGCGCTCGGCGTGAGCAATTTTGAGGCGGGCTTGGGCCGCGCCATGCAGCAGGCTTTTCCCGCCAACCGAGTCAACCACGTCATCTTCCTCACCGACGGCCTGCCCACCCTCGGCGAACTCGAGCTGGAGTCTTTGAGTGAATTGATCGGCGAATGGTCCGCTGGCCAAGCGCGCCTGTTCACCATCGGCGTGGGGCGGGACGTGGACCAGGGTTTCTTGGCTGGCTTGGCCGAGGATCACCGAGGGGAGGCGTATTTCCTCTCGGAAGAAGGCGATATCGAGGCGGCGCTCCAAGAACTGTTTGAATCCTTTACCTTTCCCATCCTGCTGCTCGACGAGTTGAGCTTTGACCAAGTGGAAATCCACGATGTCCACCCGCGCGGGCTGGAGACCCTCGCCGCTGGCCGCGAACTGTTCCAAGTGGGCCGCTACCGGGGTGGCGGGACTTTCACGTTGAGCTTGATCGGCCACGTGGGGGAAGAAAACGTGAGCGTGGACTTCCCCTTGGAGTTCACCCAAACCGATGTCTCAGGCAGCTTGATCCCCCGGCTGTGGGCGTACCAGAAGATCCAAGCCCTCGAAGAGCAGATCGCCCGCTTTGGCGAACAACAGGAACTGCTCGACGACATCCTTGCACTGGGCTTGGAATACCGGCTAGTGACCCGGCGCACCTCGCTGTTTGCCCCCGACGACGGCGTCGAGGTCAATCCCCAACCGCGCGATCAAGTGGCGTTAAACTTCGGCGGGATCGACGACCTCTTTGGCGCTCCATCTGAGACCGATCAAGAAGACGACGAAGAGGTCTTCTCTACAGACATCAACGACGCCCGTCCAACGACCCACTGGTTGGGCCGCGACTTTTTTCTTGAAGACGAAGTGTGGATTGACCTAGCTTACCAGCCGGGCATGCCCAAGGAGCTATACGAAGGCCGTACCTATCAGCCCGCCGAGCTAGCCCACTTTGCCCGATTGGGCCAAGCCATGCTAGTGGTGGTGGAAGAGCGGGCCTACGAGATTCCCGCGAACGCCCAAGGTAGCCAGCCGGTGCTCCTGCAGAACGCCCCCAACCCCTTCAATGCCTCCACGGCAATTTCCTTTCTGATCCCGTTCCGCCTAGCGGGCGAGCCAACCCGCCTGAGCATCTACAACTTGACGGGCCAGCTCGTGCGCGTGCTGCAGCTCGAAACGCTACAGGCCGGCGAACACACCCTGAGTTGGGACGGCCGCGACGACTTAGGCCGCGAGGTAGCCAGCGGAGTGTACATCTATCGGCTGGACGTAGGCGAGTGGGCCGTGCATCGGCGCATGTTACTGCTGCGCTGAGAGCCATCCGCAGGTCCTGGTAATCGCGAAGTAAGTACAAAAAGCGCCCGATGCTGACGGAGCATCGGGCGCTTTTTTTTCGATTCAGTCTCGGGCGGCGGTGATTTAGTGCTCTTTGATGCTGCCCACCTGGATCTCAATGTCTTCGCGATTGGCTACCCGCTCTAGCCGCCCATCGCGGATCCAAGCCATGCGGTCGGCGGCCGTGAGCATTTTGTCGTCGTGGGTCACGGTAATGATCGTCGTCCCCATCTCCTGCTGCAGGCTCTTCATGTAGCTGATGATCTCTTGCCCCGTATTGCTGTCGAGGTTACCCGTCGGCTCGTCGGCAAGGATGATGCGAGGCTTGTTGACGAACGCGCGGGCAATGGCGACGCGCTGCTGCTGACCGCCCGACAGCTCGGAGGGAATGTGGTGCGCCCGATCACCTAGGCCGACGATCTTCAAACACTCCATGGCCCGCCTTTCGCCCTCGGCCGTGGTCATGCCAGCAAACACAGTGGGCAGCGACACGTTCATCAGCGCACTCATCACCGGCAAGAGATTGTAGGTCTGGAAAATGTAACCCAGCTCAAAGCAGCGCACCGCCGCTAGCTGCTGCGTGTTGAGCGAGGCCAGATTGACGCCCTCGATGAGTACCTCGCCGTCGGTGGGCGTCTGCAGGGCGCCGATCATGTTGAAAAGCGTGCTCTTCCCCGAACCAGAAGGCCCCATGATGGCAAAAAACTCATTTTCGTACACCTGGACGGTTAAACCGCGCAGCGCGTGAACATGGGTCGATTCGTCGCGGTTTTTGGCATTGTAAACCATCTTGACTTCTTGGACATCGACGATTATATCGCGGCCATTTGACATAACGTACTCCTAAATTTGATGTTGCTGCTCCAAGAACAGGTCAATTTAAAATGGACAACGCCGCAGGTCAACATTTGTCGGCACCTGTCAACTCACCTGCTGCTCCTTGATCCGCGTGATTTCATCGCGCAGATGCGCGGCCTTCTCAAACTCCAAGTTGGCCGCCGCGGCCTTCATCTGATCCTCCAAGTCGGCGAGCAATTCCTCTTGATCTTCTATTTCTTGGTAGTTAATCGTCGGCTCGGCGGCCAATTCAGGCGCAAGGCCGCGCACACTTTCGAGCACTGAGGTCGCCTGGATAATCTCTTCCCGGCTGCGGTATATGGTCTCCGGCACAATGGCGTGCTCGGCATTGTACGCCTCTTGCTTGTGGCGGCGGCGATAGGTCTCATCTATGGCCCGCTGCATGGAATTGGTGACGTGGTCGGCGTAGAAGATCACCTTGCCGGCGGCATTGCGGGCCGCGCGGCCAACCGTTTGGATCAGCGCGACCTCCGAGCGCAGAAAGCCTTCCTTGCTGGCGTCGAGCACGGCCACTAGCGAGACCTCGGGCAAATCCAGACCTTCGCGCAGCAAGTTGATCCCCACCAACACGTCAAACTCCCCCAAGCGCAAATCGCGGAGGATCTCGACGCGGTCCAATGTCTCAATATCCGAATGCAGGTAGCGCACCCGGATGTCGAGCTGTTCAAAGTAATCGGCGAGGTTTTCGGCCATGCGCTTGGTCATAGTCGTGACCAAGACCCGCTCGCGCTTTTCGGCCCGCTGCCTGATCTCCTCGACGAGGTCGTCGATCTGCCCCTCTTGCGACCGCACCTCAATCGAGGGATCGACCAATCCCGTGGGCCGGATCACCTGCTCGACCACCACGCCGCCCGACTGCTTCAGCTCGTACTCCGCTGGCGTGGCCGACACAAAGACCGTCCAGCCCATCCGCTCCTCAAATTCCTTGAACACCAGCGGCCGATTGTCGTAGGCCGACGGCAGGCGGAAGCCGTGTTCGACCAAGGTCTCCTTGCGCGAGCGGTCCCCGCGAAACATGCCCCGGATTTGCGGCACGGTCACGTGCGACTCGTCGATAAAAAGCAGGTAATCCTCGGGAAAGTAATCGAGCAATACATACGGCGCGGAACCCGGCTGGCGACCGTCCATGTAGCGCGAGTAGTTTTCAATCCCCGGACAGAAGCCGACCTCGCGGATGAGTTCCACATCGTACTTGGTGCGCGTCTCCAGCCGATGCGCCTCCACCAGCTTATTTTCGGTGCGCAGGTCAAGGAGATAATGCTCCAGCTCGACGAGGATTTGCTCGCAGGCTTGCTCCGTCCGCTCCTCGTCGGTCACGTAGGCTTTGGCTGGGAAGAGGCTGACGTGTTCGCGCGGCTCCAGCACTTCCCCGGTGAGCGCGTCGATCAGGTAAATGCCCTCGATTTCGTCGCCAAACATCTCAATGCGCACGGCGCGGTCTTCCGATCCGGGCACGATCTCGATGATATCACCCCGCACCCGAAAGCAGCCGCGTTGCAGCTCAAAGTCGTTGCGGCTGTAATAGATGTCTATCAAGGCGCGCAAAATATCGTCGCGCTCGATTTGATCGCCGCGCCGCAGGGAGACCTTCTGCTCGTCGTATTCGCGGGGCGAGCCAATGCCGTAGATACACGAGACCGTGGCGACGACGACCACATCGCGGCGCTGCAACAGTGAGGTGATGGCCTTGAGCCGCAAGCGGTCGATCTCCTCGTTGCGCTCGACCTCCTTCTCGATATAGGTGTCCGTGCTCGGCTTGTAGGCTTCAGGCTGATAGTAGTCGTAGTAGCTGACGAAATACTCGACTGCATTGTCGGGGAAATACCCCTTGAGTTCGCCGTAGAGCTGGGCGGCCAGCGTCTTGTTGTGCGAGATGACCAAGGCCGGCATCTGCAACTCCTCAATGACGTTGGCCATGGTAAAGGTTTTGCCGCTGCCGGTCACGCCTAACAGCGTCTGTTGAGCGTGCTGCTGCCGCACGCCCTCGACTAGCTCGCCGATGGCTTGGGGTTGGTCGCCAGCGGGCGCGTACTCAGAAACCAGTTTGAACTGATCCATGTACCCTCCTTGCTAGCGGCCAATCTAGCCGGATGGCAGAACCCTGTCAATGTGCCGCGTTCATATTAATGACACGATAGCACGAATTGCTGCCATCGTGTCGCTCATAGGCGTTCTGCAAATTTTCTGAAGATTCTTTTTATTCTTTTATAAACAAAGAGTTATATATTTTTACATAATAAAGCGATGTGTGGCACGAGACTTGCTATTCTAAATTAGTCTATTGGACGCTGCAGGCTGGAGATACCAGACAGGGGAATCCAGCCAACGGCCATAAAAAGGAAAGTATCATGATCCCCCCTAATTGAAGACAAAGACGAACTGAAAAAATTCTTAGAATAACCCTATGGTCGTTTTCAGGGCCTCCTAACTTGGACGACAACCCAAGTCAAAATGTGGACATCAGTAATATCTGGGGTATTACCAAACTTACCATCACGTATGACTGAGAAACTGTCTTAAACCGAAAAACCGAGCGCGATCACGTAATGGCAGACATCAACCTGACTCAAGCAGATGCAAACGCCTTAATCGCGATGGAAAAACACCGCGCAACAGATGAGCAGACCGACTTCCCGGTGGGGGGCGAATCCAAAGTCCTGCCGCTTCAGTCCGCCGACAAACGAGAACGATTCCTGCTCGACCTCAGTCGTGGCCGCATCAATCTGCAAAAGGTCAAGATACAGACGCGAGGCCGGCAAGTCGTCGTACTCGTCCGTCTCGATTTGGGCGGTGCTCCACATCGCAACCCGGACGGTGAAGAGATACCAGTGCCCCATCTTCACGTTTACCGCGAAGACTACGGCGACAGGTGGGCTACACCTGTTCCAGCAGATCAGTTCCGCACAACCGACGACATGTGGATGGCATTTGAAGACTTCCTGCGGTTCTGCAACATCACGCAACCGCCCTACATCAACCGGGGGCTCGCATGATTCAAGACATTCAGAATCTGCTCACTACCTATTATGCTTGGCTCAAGGACAAGACAGAACTACACCAATTGGACCAATGGGTCGAAATCACAACGCCCTACCTCGATCGTCACAACGACTATGTGCAGATATACGTCAAGAAGACCAACGGAGGATTCTTACTAACAGACGATGGGTACACTATAGATGACTTGCAGCAAAGCGGCTGCAAACTCGACAGCCGCAAGCGACAAGCACTTCTCAAGATGACGCTCAATGGTTTTGGCGTGAGGCAAGATGGCAAGGCGTTGCAGATCCATGCCTCGGCGGAAAACTTTGCTTCGCGCAAACACAACCTCGTACAGGCAATGCTCGCCGTTAATGATATGTTCTATCTGGCTGTGCCTGTGGTGACGAGTCTGTTTTACGAGGATGTGGTTGCTTGGTTCGATGCGAACGACATTAGGCACACGCCCAAAGTGAAGTTCACCGGAACGACCGGCTACGACCACCTGTTCGATCTCGTAATTCCGAAGTCGCGGCAACAACCGGAGCGCATCGTTCAGACGATCAATCGACCCAACCGCGCCACCGCTCAGACCGTAGTTCTCGCATGGGTTGACACGAAGGAAATCCGCACTCCCGAATCGCGTGCCTATGCACTGCTAAACGACTCGGCTCAGACAGTGCCTCTGGACACGCTAGAAGCGCTGCGAAGCTATGATGTAAAGCCGATCATGTGGAGCCAGCGCGATGCGGTACGGAAGGAACTAGCGGCCTGAACAAGCAATGGAAACGCACCATGAAGCCACATGAATTCACCCTCATTCTAACCACCGATCCCAACGAAGAAGAATCGGATCGCCAATTCTCGAAAGGAAAAAACAATGGCTAAAGTCATCGGCATCGACTTAGGCACCACCAACTCGTGCGTGGCCGTCATCGAAGGCCAAGACGCGGAAGTCATCGCCAATTCCGAGGGGGGCCGCACCACGCCCTCCATGGTCGCCTTCACCAAAGACGGCGAACGCCTCGTCGGCCAAACCGCCAAGCGCCAAGCCGTCACCAACCCTCAGAACACGGTCTATTCGATCAAGCGCTTCATGGGCCGCCGCTACGGCGAAGTGTCCAACGAAATCAGCGAAGTCCCCTACGAAGTCGCCTCAAGCGGCCGCGACATGGCCGTGGCCAAAATCGACGGCAAGGAACACACGCCGCCGGAGCTCTCGGCTATGATTTTGCAAAAGATGAAGCAGACGGCCGAAGACTACTTAGGCGAAGAAATAAAACAAGCCGTCGTCACCGTCCCAGCGTACTTCAACGATTCCCAACGCCAAGCCACCAAGGACGCGGGCACCATCGCCGGCTTGGAGGTTTTGCGCATCGTCAACGAGCCGACTGCTGCGGCGCTGGCCTATGGCTTGGACAAGGGCGGCACCAACGAGCAGATCGCCGTGTACGACCTCGGCGGCGGCACCTTCGACATTTCCATCCTCGAACTAGGCGACGGCGTCTTCGAGGTCAAATCCACCAACGGCGACACCCACCTCGGCGGCGACGACTTCGACCAGAAAATCATCGACTGGCTGGCCGAGGAATTTGAAAAGAGCGAGGGCATCGACCTGCGCCGCGACCCCATGGCCCTGCAACGGCTCAAGGAAGCGGCTGAAAAGGCCAAAATCGAGCTGTCTTCTTCCACTGCGACCGAGATCAACCTGCCGTTCATCACCGCCGATCAAACGGGCCCCAAGCACTTGCAAACCAGCCTGTCCCGCGCCCAGTTCGAGCGCCTGGTTGACGACCTGATCGAGCGCACCAAGGCCCCCTGTCAGCAGGCCCTTGCAGACGCCGAGTTGCAAGCCAGCGACATCGACCAAGTGATTTTAGTCGGCGGCTCGACGCGCATCCCCAAAATCCAAGAGACCATCCAAGCCATCTTCAACCAAGAGCCAAACCGCAGCGTCAATCCCGACGAAGTCGTGGCCTTGGGCGCGGCCATCCAAGCCGGCGTGCTCGCTGGCGACGTCGACGACATCCTGCTGCTCGACGTCACACCGCTCTCGCTGGGCATCGAGACCATGGGCGGAGTGATGACGCGGCTGATCGACCGCAACACTACCATCCCCACCAAGAAGAGCCAGATCTTTTCCACCGCCTCGGACAACCAACCCTCGGTGGAAGTCCACGTGCTGCAAGGTGAGCGCGAGTTTGCCAACGACAACCGCACCCTCGGCCGCTTCCACCTCGACGGTATTCCCCCAGCCCCACGCGGCATGCCTCAGGTCGAAGTGACCTTTGACATCGACGCCAACGGCATCCTCAACGTCGCGGCCAAGGACAAGGGCACCAACAAGGAGCAATCCATCCGCATTGAGTCGTCCTCGGGCCTGAGCCAAGAGGAAATCGACTCCATGCAGAAGGACGCCGAGGCCCACGCCGATGAGGACCAAAAGCGCCGCGAGTCCGTCGATCGCCGCAACGAGGCCGACCAGCTCATCTACGCGACGGAAAAATCGCTGGCCGACTACGGCGACAAGCTAACCGAGGCCGACAAGAAAGGCGTTGAGGACGCAGTAGCCGCGCTCAAGCAAGCGCTCGAAGGCACGGACGACGAGGCCATCGCACAGGCCATGACCGCACTGCAACAAGCGTCGCACAAGCTGGCCGAGGAAATGTACAAGGACGCCCAAGCCGAACAGGCCCAAGGCGAGCCAGCGCCGGAAGGGGCCGCCGGTCAGCCGGAAGGGGCCGCCGGTCAACCGCAAGGGAGCGGCGATTCGGGTCCGGTCGATGCGGACTTCAAGGTTGTGGACGACGACAAGAAGTAGGGACCGTGCGCTTATTCGCAGTTCTTCTTTGGTTCGGCATCCCCACGGTGGCTTTTGCCCAACTCGCCATTGAGGGAACGGTCACCGATGAACGCGGCCAGCCCCTACCCGGTGCCAGCATTGGCGTCGTTGGCACCTCCGTTGGCACCACGGCCGATGCCGCTGGCCAGTTTGCCCTAGTCCTGCCCACGCCGGCTGCGGCAACCCAACTCGAGGCGCGGTTTGTGGGTTACAAATCGGCCCAACGCATCATTCGCCAAGAGGACGGTCTAGCAACTGTTGTCTTTCAGCTCGCCGTGGACGCCCTGCAATTCGACGAAGTGGTGGTCACCGGGCTTTCTGCGGCCGCCAGCAAAAAGCAATTGGGCAATGCCATTTCCACCCTCGGCGCACAGCAGTTGGCAACGACCGGCACCTCGGCGCTCGACAAAGCGCTGACCGGTAAATTGGCCGGTGCGCTCATTCAGCAGAATTCGGGCAATCCGGCTGGCGGCGCGACCATCCGCTTGCGCGGTCCCAGTACGGTGTTGGGCGACGCCGATCCGCTCTACGTGGTCGATGGCGTCATCGTCAACAACGCTTCGCCCGAGTTGCTGCTCCTCGGCGGCGGCGCACAAAACCGCCTCGTCGATTTCAATCCCAACGACGTAGAGCGCGTTGAAGTGGTCAAAGGCGCGGCCGCCGCCGCCCTCTACGGCTCGCGCGCCAACAACGGCGTCGTGCAGATCTTTACCAAGCGCGGCACCTTGGGCAAGCCGCAAATTACCTACACCGCGCGCTTTTCAACTTCGCAAGTGCGCCAAACACTCGCCGTCAACAAGACTCCCGTTGACAACAACGGCGAAAAAACTCCCGCTGGCGCGGATGTGCAGCGCTTCGATCATCAGGATTTCATTTTTCGCCGCGCCGCTGGCACTGAGCACTACCTGTCCGCGTTGGGCGGGGCCGGTAGCACTCGCTACTTTGCCTCGGGCTCGTACTTGTCCGATCAGGGCGTGGTGTCCAACACCTCGTTTCGGCGCATGGGCGGGCGCACGCGCATCGACCAAGAATTGGCACCTTGGGCCACCTTGTCGGTAAGCGGCCATTTCGCATTGAGTCAAAGCAACGATATTCCCAACGGCGGCTTAAACTCGAACTACGGAGCACTGACGGGCTTTATTTTTGGCCCCAACACCTACGATCCTAGGCCCGACCCCATCACGGGCGCGTACCCCAACGAAGGCGTTCTAGCCAACCCATTAGAGGTCATCGACCGCTACGATTTTACCCAAGACGTCTCGCGCTATACCGGCCATGCCCAGCTCGCGTTGACTCCGCTGTCTCGACTCGGCATCGATTATACCTTGGGGCTGGATACCTACAATCAGACAGCCCTTGCTTTTATCCCGCCCGGCACCTCGGCACCGGGCTTGGCCAACGGCTTTGCGCGCCGCGCGGCCTTCGACTTTCTCCAGCTTAACAACGACCTCCACGTCCGCTACCAAAGCGACCTAGCACCCCACGTGCAATCGATCCTGCTCGTCGGCGCAACCATGCAATACGAAAAGGGGGCCACCTTCAGCGCCGAAGCCGAAAACCTCAGTCCAGTGGCGCGAACCGTGACCAGCGGGGCTACCGTAGAGACCGGCGAATTCAGGAGCGAAAAGGCCCTGTACGGCGGTTTTGTGCAGCAAACCTTGGCGATTTTCGAGCAGCTCTTTCTGACCGGCGCGTTCCGCATGGATGCCTCTTCGGTCTATGGCCGAGATCAGCGCTGGCAATTTTATCCCAAGGCCGGCGCATCCTATCTCATTTCAGAGACCGACTTTTGGCCACGAAGCGCCCTGCGCGACCTCGTGGCCGATTGCAAGCTGCGCGCTTCCATCGGCACCTCCGGCGGGCAAACGGCCATCGGCCCATTCGACCGCTTCACCAATTACAACGCCACTTCGTACAACGGTCAGCCCGGCCTCGTCCCCAGCACCCAACTCGGCGGGGCTATCAAACCCGAGCGGCAGCGAGAGATCGAAGTGGGCGCAGACGTTGGCTTTTGGGCCAATCGCCTCGGCGTGGAACTGACGTATTACAATCAGCGCATCGACGACTTGCTGTTGCTGCGCACCTTGTCCCCTTCTACCGGCCATGCGCGGGTTTTGCAAAACGTCGGCACTATGAACAACAAGGGATGGGAGCTGCTCGTGCGCGCCATTCCGCTGGCCCGTTCCCACCTGCGTTGGGAATCGACTCTGACCTATGCAGCCAACAAAAACCGCGTCGATGGCATTGAGGGCGAACGCTTGATCATTGCCAATTCGTTTTCACAAGTCTCGGCGATCAACGGCCAACCCCTCGGAATGTTCTTTAGCACGGCCTTTGCCCGCGATGCCGACGGCCAAATCGCCCTCGACGAAGAAGGCCTCCCCGGGCGCGCCGCCGAGCGCAAAATCATCGGCGACCCCAACCCGGACTTTACGGCTTCGTGGATCAACGAGTTGGCCGTGGGACGGCGCTGGTCGGTGCGCGCCCAATGGGACGCCATAGTCGGCGGCGACGTGTTCAACTTTACGCGGCGCTTGGCCGCGTTGGGGTCGTTTGGCGTGTTGACGGATTACGAACGCGAGTTAAACGGCGAACTGCCGGCTGGCTACAACGCGCGCGTCTTTCGCATTTTTGAACACTGGATCGAAGACGGCTCCTTTGTAAAATTGCGCGAGTTGTCCGCGTCGTATAGCTGGCAGCCCTCGTTTTTAGGGGCCAGCCGCGTACAGTTGAGCTTGGTGGGGCGCAACTTGCTTTCCCTCGACAACTACAGCGGCTACGATCCAGAAACCAACGTCGCCGGCCAGCGCACGGCCGTGCGCGGCTTCGATTTTGTGGAAGTGCCCATTCCGCGCAGTTTCTCACTGCGCGTCAGCCTGCATTACTAACAACCGAGGACAAGCAAGACGATGAAAGCGACTTTTTGCCGGTTACTTATAGTAGGTGGGCTGCTCTGGGGTTGCTCTTTAGACGTGACCAATCCCAACCAAGCGTTCGAAGAGCAGGTGTTGGACACCAGCGACGGCATCAAGGCAGTGGCCATTGGGATGCAGCGCACCTACGCCAGCAACAACGTCGATGCGTACGTGCGTCATCCAGCTATCACCAGCCGCGAGCTAGCGGCCAACACGACCTTTTCCAATCTCCTAGAACTGGAAGACGGACTCGCGGCGCTGTCGGGTTCCAACAGCGCCATCGGCAGCATTTGGTCCCGCTCCTACCGCGTCATTGGCATGGCCAACGACTTGATTGATCACGCGCCCCAAGTGCCGCTGGCCGCGGGAACGCGCAGCGGTATCGTGGCCTTGGCTCACCTGTACAAAGCCAAGTGCTTGGGATTTGTCGCGCAGGCGTTTGCCCACGCCCCCCTAGACGTGCAGGCCGATGGACAGGCACAATTTAGGCCGCGTGAAGATCTTTTCGCCGAAGCAATCCGCTTGTTGGACCGCGCTCTCGAAACCGCCACTTCCACGCCGCCATCCGACGAATTCAATGTGGACATATTGGGCGAGGGTTTTGATCTGCTCAACACCATCCACGCCTATCGAGCGCGCTACCACTTATTTACCGGCAATTATCAAGCGGCGCTTGAGGAAGCCGATGCCGTCGATCCAGCAGCGACCTCGATCTATACGTACGACGCGGAAAACGAAAACCCCCTGTACGCGCAAGCCGTAGTCGCCGACGACTACGCTCCACGCGATCACTTTGGCTTGCCCGCAACCGAAAGCGGCGATGCGCGGCTGGCCTTTTACACCATGCCGAGCGAGCGGACGAGCAATCCCAATGACTTTCCCATTGAGGATTTGGCCGGTTTTTGGCACTCGGCCACGTCGCCTATTCCGGCCTATCTGCCCGGGGAAATGGCCCTGACGCGCGCCGAAGCCCACGCCATGTTGGGCGATATGGACGCGGCCATCGCCGAAATCGACGCGGTGCGCACCAAAACGCCGGCCGAGGATTCTTTTGGCGTGGGGGCTGCGCTGCCGCCGTACAGCGGCCCGCAATCACTTGAAGCGGTGTTGAACGAAATTTTTCGCCAGCGGCGGGCGGAACTTTTTCTCCATGGCACTGGCTTGGAAGACAGCCGACGCTTGGGGCAACCCGGCCCGTCGGCCGATATGTTTGAACGCAATCGAGATTTCTATCCCTACGCCGACCAAGAGCGCTTGAACAACGCCAACACCCCGGCCGATCCGGCGCAATAAGCGGAGGAAATGTACAAGGACGCCCAAGCCCAACAGGCGCGGGGCGGGCCAGCGTCGGAAGGTGCCGCCGGTCAAATACTTGACGTTGTACCTAAGCGTATTGTATATAATCTAAGTACGTGAAAAGGAGGGCGACTAATGGAAAACATGGAATTAGATAAGGACAGAATTTCTGCTGTGGAAGAGCAAATAAAGACTCTGGAATTCCTTTGGAGGATTTCCGTTGCACAGATGGGACCGGAATTTGTCGAAGTTCTAATAAAGAACATCGACGGGGTTGATCTAAAGAACAAGGAGGCGATGGAAATGGTCAAAAATATAAGACATAACTTGGAAGATTCCCTTAAGACTTGGCTTGGAGAAGAAAATGGCAGGCTATGAGGGATATGGCAATTTACCAGAAATTCTACTCAAGAACGAAGGTCGTATTTCCGGCATTGAATCAAGTATTCGAGGTCTTGCTACTAAGGAAGATGTTGAAAAGCTAAAAACGTCTATCCTATACTGGCTTGTTCCTACTATTATAACAGCTATTGGGGTGACTGTTGGATTAGTGACTGTAGTATGCGGAAAATCCTGACTTCTATTCTCGGCTGGAGCTAATCCCTTTCGTCGTTATCCGATCCTCACACCCGAAACCCTTCATCACCTCGTCCCCTAGAGGATTGCTGACCTTCACAGCGATGTGGCCGGATGAGAGCTTGGGTGGTGAAGATAACTACCCGGTCTGGGCGGGTGGCTCGTCGCCAGCTCCCTCCCTTCCCCTACTCGACTGAGCGAAATCAGAATTTTTCGCGTACCGTACCTCGGGGAGCGGATCTTCCTTGGCGCTCTCCAACCAGCGAGTGACAGCCGGATCGTCGCCGAGGCCGCATTCCGCCATTGCCAAGGCAAGATGAGCGCAGCGCCAACGCAGGAAGGGGATGTCGGCGTCCTGATCGTGCTCTCTATCGTACCGTAGTTCCTCGACCAGATAACCAAGACCTTGCAGAGCCAAATCGCGTATGGCCTCCTTCTGCGCGTCGTTCCCTTCGTCAAATACCCACTTGGCGACCTCCAGAGCCTGCCCGAGAGCTTTTTTTCTACGGGTAGCGATCATGATGCCGATTTCACGAACCAGATCGTTTGGCGGAGGTTGAACCTGTGAATCAGCTTCGGCCGATCTCGTCAACCAATAATATAATCCTACCGCTGCGCTTTCAGCCTGCTCGACATCGTCGGATACCAGTCCCATCCTCATCGTCGAAATGAGTTCATCAAAGCGGTTCGGCATGGCCTTGATGAGACCTGCTATGAGTCCGAATTTGGGAAGTCCTGACTCGTTCAAGTCCTTCATTTTATTATAGAGTTTTTCACCGATAGACTCAGGGATTTGGATTTCAACAAGAATTGAAGGCAGACCTTCGAGTGCCCGACGAGTAGGTTCGTGGGATTGGCTCGCCATAAAAGGGAAGTCTTGTCTTGGAACCGGAGTATCTGACCACTGCTCGACGACTTCAGTTAGGTAGGCTCGTTCGTTTTCCGATAATTCCAGCGAACGACGACGATTCTTCAAGCCGGATATGGCGTTCCCGACCTGCCAGAGAATATCGTCGAGACTAGAAGCATCTCCTTGTGGCGTACTGTTGGCGGTGAGCCATTTGCGACGGAATCGCCGTTCCCCCAAACCAAGCTCCGGTTCGGGGAACAGGAGAAATACCCAGTCAAAGAGTGAAGTCTCACTGGGTAGACCGTTGGGACTGGTATGCTTTTCATCCCAAAAAGCTTGGGCGACTTGCGACGGTTCAGCTTCTGTCAGTCGGCCCCAAAACACCACAGGCGCGATTCTAAGGGACGCTCGCCTGCGTGCTTCACCCCCAGCACGTAGGCCACTCACCAACAAACTGACTATTCCTTGCCAAAGGCTTTCGTTGTGGCCTGTACGAGTGGGTGGGGGGAGATCATTTTGTAGAAGACCTCCAGGGTCCGGGTAGTTACTGGAGTCTACATTGAAGTTATCCAGCCCGACAATCGGCGCATTCAACAAATCGAGGGCGCGAGCAGTGCGGCGTTCTCGTGGTAGAGCCTCCCAAGAGCGTTCTAACATGTTTCGGACAGGGCTTTCCAGCCAAAAATCTCGGGCAACGTGATCATTGCGATAGTACTCAAGTGCTTTGTTGAGTATGATTTCTACCTTCTCCGGCTCTTGCCGGAGGGCCAGCCGCGACAGCACTTCCATTGCGACACGCATTCGCTCAATCCAGAATACGGGACGGTGCCCACGTACATCCGCGCCAACCATTCGGGGTAGCGCATACTCAACCACGCTATTACAGATTTCGGCTAGTGTCCTCGCTGAATCCGTTGACAAGGCGGCCACACGGGTACGCGAAAAAACTCGCATGAGCGTTTTGTCTTGGTCGTATTTCGAAACTCTGAGCACCAGACGGACAGCCATTTCTGGGTCTGACGCGAACAGTTTTTCCGCAGCTAATTTCAAGAGATTCTCAGCTATACCCAAGCGGTCAGTAGCCGGAGGCAACCCAGCTACTTCGGAAAGACGAATTGCCCGGTAAGCGGCACCCTGGGAATCAGCATTAGAGAAGCTCTGACCATGCGCACGCCGCGTTCCGAGTTCAAAGGACGGTGCTTCTTCCGTTCCGCTGTTATCTTTGATGGCATCCTCGATAAGTCGCCTCTCATTAAGGGCATTGCATTTCAACGAGGATAGTTCATTCCACCTCTTGGAAAACAGTTGGTAATCTTTGGGTTGCGCCACCAACCACAACGCCCAACTCTCTCTCGACGGACCAGCTAAGCTGAGGTCTCCGATAGGCATTTCCCGGATTGCTGAAAGTGCGTGTTCGGACAACTTTGTTGCCTCGTCGTGTCGACCCGTTTCAAACAGCAAGGCTGCTTTCCGCATCATCCAGACTGGATCGCAATTTTCGGTCCGCCAGTCTTTGAGCAAACCTTCCAATGCCCCAAAATCCATAGAGTACATCGCCCACAGACAGCGTTCATGACGAATCCGATAGTCAACATCAGGATCGTCTTGGAGAAAGGGCGACAATGCCTTGATTCGCTGCTTGAATACGTTCTTATCGAGACTATGGCGTGCCACCGTCACAAGCGCGAGCATGACCGTGCGCCAAGCCTCCCGAACAGGTCCCCATTCAATTTCCGGATCGGTGCTACCGTCAATGGTGCGATTTTGGCAGTCTATTCGCTTGAGGACATCTTGCGCGGCAGCCTCAAATTTAGAGGAGATTGGATTCAGTAGGATTTCCCAGCGCCACACCAACTCGTGAATGGCTTCTAGTCGTTCTACCGGAGCAAGATCAGGAAGCACATCCAAAACCAGCTCCCCATAGTGCCCTGTGTTCCACTCCATTAACGCTCGCGTATTTGCAGGGGCAGCTAGCCATCCTGGATAGATTTCTCTGTTGTGAGTCCAAACTTTCAAGACGTTCCTTACAGAGAAGGACTCTCGCTTGTTTTCTTCAGGTAGTTCGTTTTTAGGTTCGTCAGAAACAACCTCTTCGATAGGCTGAATGAGTTCCGGTACCGACAGATGTTGCCAGCTTGGCCGTGAGGGCCACTCGGAGATGTCGTAAGGCCGTCCGCGTTCCAGCGTGTGCAGGAGCCACTCAGTTGCATATTGGTGCCGAAGGTGCTCCGGCCATTCGCCAGCCTTCGGATGAAGTGCAAGATCGATAGGAACTACCTTGCGATCTTCAAGCATTCGGCGTCTGTGGGACGATAACTCCAGCCATCCGGCTAGATATATCTTCGGTGCCGCATCCCCCAGATTGTCGCGAACCCATCCTGACCACTGTAGGAAGTTCGGGTCGTCACCGGAGAATCCAATCAGGCAGAACACGGTTTCCATCATTGCTTGCTGCACCGTGTTGACGAACGGAGCAAATTCTGTCGGATACGTCCGGTAATCTTCTTCTGTGAAAATAAGCGGAAAATGCGAAGGAAAGGAGCCGTGCAGTTTGACGATCCGTGGCCGATTCGCCAGCGGAATTTCGTCCATATTTTGGACGACGCTGTATGCACGACTAGCCACAGAATTACGCGTCCGCTCCAGAAGAGTGTCCCAATTCGTGGTGAAGACGTCGCGCCAAGGAAGACTCAATAGTCGGGTGTGTATCTTTCCAGGTAAGAAGTCGTCATCCCGGATCAATTCTCTGAGGAAACGGTGGAGATCACTTCGTCCGAATGCGGCTTCATATTCTTGGGCTAGCCGCAAGAAATCGCTCTTTGCTGTTCCCTGATCGTCGTCACCACCTTGTGGGTATAGCTTGTCGTATACCGCTCTTGCAACTTCACGCCATGTCGGAGGATCGTCTGCGTCGGGGAGAGCATTCCTACTAAATCCGCTCCCAATCATGACGGACGCACCACCGCCCGAACGTTGCCAGAGAGCGTCGCGGACTCGGTTTATATGACTTTGGTCTGGGACAGACATGGATCGGGCAGGCTCTCCGCTAGTTTCTAACGGAGTTGCAAGTAGTGGCGGTAGTCATTAGCCCAGTCGACGAATACTGCGTCGTCGGATAGTTGCCCTCGACTGTACTGGTCAAAGAACTCTTCTGAATCCATCTGTTGCTGATTTTCGTAGGTACTCAACCGCTTGGTCACTGCAATCAGCGCGTCAATGGGCGAAGTGTATTGGATGGTCAGGATCATCGTTCCTCCTACTGGCGTTTTTTGAGCAGTCCCGCCGCAAACTTTTTGTCGCTATATACCGACATACGAGCACCGCCGGGTATGTATTCACTGCTGTGCAGGATGCCGATATGCCCTTGGAGAAAGTCCGCCAGAGTTCCTTGCGCCTCTGAGGGTATCTCGCGGGACTCGTGCTGAACATAGTGCTTGAGCCACAGTTGAAACTGCTCGTTCAGCGTAGTGTGCTCTTCCGCGGCGCGTCGGTTCGCCGCTTCGATCAGATGCTCGTCGGCACTCAGCGTTATGTTTTTCATTTTTTTAGCTTTCTCTGATCCTTCATCCGGTCTTTCTATCTGCGTTGGACGCTCGTACGTCTTCGGCTATAGCCACTCGACAGGCTGGGTAGCGCACGTACTTCAGGCCCGACTCGGCCTGTTGTTCCCGTAGTTTCCGGAAAATCTCCTTAATGTCGTAGCCGCACTGAGCGGCAAGTTCGTCTCGTATTGCGCGAACTTCAGCTACGATAGGGTCATTTTTCATCGTCGATATCCCTCGGTCAATTCACCCGAAACACCTTCATCACCTCGTCCCCCAAGTGATTGATCACCTTCACGGCAATCCTACCGGACGTCGGCTTGGCAAAGGGCCGGGAGGTGTCGCTGTGGAGGGTTTCCCAGGCTTCTTGGTTGATCTCGGCTTTGAGCGTCGTGCGCAGCGATTTGTACGGGTCGCTGGCACCGAGGAAGTAGGCGTGGCGGACGAAGAAGCTTTCCTCGTTGTAGTCGGTATCGACGAACCAGCAGGCGATGCCGTCGGCACTGTCGCTGCGGATTTCGCCGGTGTTGGGGTGGAATACATCGACGCCGTTGACCCTGACTTGGATTTGGCTGTCTTCCGCGTCGAGGATGTCGATGTCCGGCTCGCCGAAGATGACGAAGAGGTTGCCTTTGCCGGTGTTTTTGAGATCGTCGGCCATGTGGAGGTCGGCGTTCATGCGGGCCTTGAGGACGGGGACGCGGCCGAGTTTGTTGAACTCCGAGGCGTGGGCGTCGTAGTTGAAGGCGCAGGCGACCAGCACGTCGAAGTCGGCGTCCGCAGCCTCGCGCACCGCTGATACGAGATCGGGGCGGGAGACGGTGCCGAATTCCGGGCCGACGAAGATGCCAGCGCGTTTCTCAGCGCCTGAGTCGGCGGTGCCTTCGACGTAGGTTCCTTCGGCGCAGACGTGGTAGCCGGGCCAGGGTCTGATCCCGGAAAACGAGATGCGGTCGTCTTTGTGCGCCTGTTGGACGCCGGAGGTTTTGAGATTGTCGAGGATCATCTCGGCGAAGTCCTGCTTTTCGCCGTACCCTAACTTGGCTTCGGCGACGTTGTCAATGAGTTCGTCGTCTTCATCGACGCCTAACAGGCGGTGCGGCGACAGGCTTTCTACGGTAAACGGGCCGGCGACGCGGACTTTCTTGTTGTCTTCGTAGGGCTTGTCGTAGAGGTATTCGTAGTCGGCTTTGGCGGCGATGGAAGCGTCGATTTCCTTTTGCCGGGCGATGCGCAGTTCCCACCAGTCCGCGTGAATTCTTTTGACCTCCTCGGGCCAAGCGTCGGCGGCGTCGCGGGGGATTTCCCATTCCTCGTAGGATGTGCCGAGTGTGTCGTTCAATTCCTGACGCAGCGGCTCCAGCGTTTCTTGGAATTTCTCATAGATTACGTCGATTTCGGCGTTGTTGGCGATGGACTTGAGGGTGATGTGGGGGACGCGCTCGTACACGAAACCATGGCGGATGTCGTTGTACGTGGGTGCTTCCGAGGGGGCCTTACGGGCGAGCGCGGCCTCTTTGATTTGGCCGTCGCGGCTGTCGGCGAGCAGGTAGTAGGGATAGCGAGCGCCCATGACGCGGGCGCGGGCCAGCGCGAGGGCGACGCGGGAAGTGTCGATGGTGATCCAGCGGCGGCCCCACTGCTCAGCGACGTACGCGGTGGTGCCGGAGCCGCAGGTGGGGTCGAGGACGAGGTCGCCGGGGTCGGTGGTCATCAGGACGCAGCGTTGGATGACCTTGTTGGCAGTTTGAACAACGTAAGTAAGATTAGACGCGCGACAATCACCCCAATAGTTTGGAATTGGTTCAACTCTATAATCAGATGCATATAGCTTGTAGTTTGGAAGTTTGCCGGTCTTTAGAATCCGATTGGCTTTAATCAGCCGTACTACGCCATCGGATGTTGTTTTCCAAGAGTACTTCTGCCGTGTGACCTGCTCCCCTTCAAACGCAAAATCAAAGTAGCAGGTCTCCGTGTACCCTGAAGACATTAATGGTGCTGCACAAAATACCTCGGATAACTCAAACTTGTCATTTGCGACTTCCATCTCGCTTTTAGTCATCCTACGAAAACGATTGTGCCTTTCGATCCATGAGTAACCAGTTCCCTCTCCGATTTGGCGATTTCCATAGACCGGATGGAATTTCATGGACTCTTTCTTTTTTGCAAACCAAAGGACATAATCGAGATTGCCTGTAAGACCCGAAGAACCAAGACCAACAGTCTTTTTCACTGAAATCTGCGAAACGAAATTTTCTTGACCAAAGACTTCTTCGAGCAGCGCCTTTAGACGATGCACATTCTCGTCCCCAATCTGCACAAAAACCGACCCACTCTCCGTCAACAAATCCCGCGCCACCGTCAGCCGATCCCGCAAATACGTCAAATACGAATGAATCCCATCCCGCCACGTATCCCGAAACGCCTTCACCTGCTCCGGCTCGCGCGTAATGTGCCCGGCGTTGCCGTCCTTGACGTCGCGGCTGGTCGTTGACCACTGGAAGTTGGAGTTGAACTTGATGCCGTAGGGCGGGTCGATGTAGATGCACTGCACCTTGCCGCGCAGCCCCTCCCGCTCCGCCAGCGACGCCATCACCTGCAAGCTATCGCCTAAAATCATCCGATTCGACCAGTTGGCGTCGTGCTGATAAAACTCCGTCTGCGCGTCCGCACTCGGCAGCCCATTGAAATCCGCGAACAAATCCGTCTGCAAGTTAGCTTCGCCGTCTCCCGTCTCCTTGCTCCGCTGCCGCAAATCGTCAATCAACACCTTCGGATGCACCTTCTCCTGAATGAACAGCGGCGGCGCTTGCACCACCAAATCCGACCAGTTCTGCTCATCCTTCCCCCGCCAAACAAGCTGCGGATCGAGATCCCGATTGCGCCGCTCATACGCAACCCTAATCGGATTCCGGTCGTCCTCCGCCATCACCGCCTGATACTCAGCCGTGGGAATATTCTTCCGCGATGCGTCCTCGTGCCGCAGAGTTTCAACAGTCTT
This sequence comes from Candidatus Latescibacterota bacterium, assembly GCA_965116455.1. GTDB lineage: Bacteria > Latescibacterota > UBA2968 > UBA8231 > UBA8231. The sequence continues at coordinate 2,042,783 of OZ220690.1, forward strand.
GGTCGATTTTCGTTTCGCCATTTATGCGGAGTCCTCGCTAGTCGTGTTCAACAGGGCTTTTTCGCTAAAGCCAATCATGCAGATATCAGACATTGACCATCTCTCGCTCTATATATGGACGCACCTCCGCCCGCAGCGCTTTGTCCGTTACCAGATCAACCGGACGCCCCAGCAGATCTTCAATATAGAACTGAACGCCAAAATACCGCTTTGACGTCGCCGGCGAGTCGAACCGCACTAGGATGTCCACATCGCTGTCGTCCGTAGCTTGGTCGCGGACGATTGACCCAAATAAGGCGAGATCCACAACGCCGAAACGCTGCACAAGGGTCGCCTTGTGCGCTCGGAGCACGTTTAGGACTTCATCTCTGTTCATTTTTCCCTTATTTCCTTTTAATCGGTTCTACTCCGAGATCCCGGCAGATCTTTCTCGCCAACAAATCGTCGATTTCTCTGTGTCGTGGAATTGCAGAACGCCGATCACCTCGCTCATTGCGCCACCATGAGTGCCGCCTGCCTTCACGGATCATTTCGCATCTCTGTCGCCGAAGGTACTTCAGCAGTTCAACCCGCTTCATTCAATGACGACCTTTTCCTCCTGATAGTCGTCGCCCGCGGCAGCTAGCGCATCGCGCCGGTTGAATTCCAGTGCCTCTAAAAGCGTTTCGACAAGGCTTTGCTGCAATTTCTCATGGGTACGCTCCTGACAATTCACGCCGGGAACTTCCTCGATCCAACCAATCCACCATTCGCCACTGCGTTTCACAACGGCTGTATATTCCATGTTCATTCCCCTTTCGATTGTGAGCCCGATGTCCTAGGTATAGCCGCCGGTTCTCCGTAGATCATCCCACGCAACTCCTGCCATGAGTACCCTGCCAATGGATCAGCCGCGCCGATCTGGCCCTCGCTCAGGTCGGGCAGACGGTAGCGGCTGCTGGAAAGAGGCGCGGGAAGCACTTGGCGCAGGCCCTCTTCCACTACGGCGCGCAACGAGCGCTCAGTGTTTCTCGCGTACTGCTTCGCCCGAGCCAGCAACTCGTCGTGGATGTCAATGGTCGTTTTCATAGGTCTTCTCTCCGTTAGCGGGGTCCAGCAGCTTTTGCAGAGCCGGTAGCCTGTTGAAATCTGCGAACAGGTCGATTGGAGGGACGAGTGGATGTTCGCCATCGCCTGCGTTTTGATCTGGGCATCATTTCACATCCTCTGAGACATTCTAGCCTCTACTGTCCACTTTTCTCGGACGTTTGGGCAGCAAAGAAATCACTCTCCTTTTGCCCAGCCTCTGCTTTTCTTGTAAATCTCGGCAAATCGCATCTAGGTCATAATTGAAGCTCTTAGCATACGCATCGCGTATTTTACGAACTTCTTCGACGATTGGGTCTGTTTGCATGAGCTTATTCCTCCATTAATTCGAGAGGCTTTCAAAGAACGGGAGCTTGATAACTAGGCTCAGATATTGACGATCTCCCGCTCCACATAGGGCCGTATCTCGACGCGCAGATCCCGGTTGGTCGCCAAATCCACTGGCCGCCCTAGTAGGTCTTCCAAGTAGAACTGGGTGCCAAAGAAGGCGTCTGAGGTTGCCGGCTTGTCAAAGCGAACCAAAATGTCCACATCGCTATCGTCTGTAGCTTGGTCTCGGGCAAAGGAACCGAAAAGGGCGAGTTCAGTGACGCCAAAGCGTTGTGCAAGGGTCGCCTTGTGCGCTCGGAGTACGTTTAGGACTTCATCTCTGTTCATTTCTCCCTTATTTCCTTATCTACTTTATCCGCCTCGCTCCCCACCTTATTGATTTCCCTCAGAACATTCAAAACCCTCCTCGCCGCCCTAGCTCTTTTGGCTTGCCACAGCACATGATCCCCTATCCCCACCTCCTCCAACAGCTTCTTTACCTTCTCCACCGACTTCTCACTGTGCTCTTCGCTAACATTCATAAATATATTGCCCGCTTCATCCTTTATTGTTTCCGCCTTCTCTTCATCCACTTCCGCCATCTCTAGTATCGACGATATATTCGCCTTTGCAGCGCTCTCCATCACCTCTACTAACGGCATCGTTGCCCATGACGCATACGATAGCTTACATAGTCGCCTTTCCACGTCCTTCCTCTTTGCCCTCTTAGTCCTTGCCAGCCACTCTCCCGTATCCGCCGTCAATTCTCCCATTTCCGCCGCCAACCACGCTATCGCCTCCAACTTCCACTCCACCTGTTTTGCTCCCATACCCCCTGCGAAAATCAATGGCCATGGGTCGTGGTTTTCCTCGGCTCCTATCTCTCTAGCCTCTTCTTTCACTTCCGCCGCTAATTTTAAACTCCTCTCCCCCACCCCCTTCATTTTATTCGCCACCTTCGTTCTTTGCCCTTTTGCCCACCTTTTTACTTCCGACTTTCGCTTTCGCCGATTCCACCACTTCTTAGGTATCCCCGCTGCCAGGATAGCTATTATAATTGATACTATAATTGATACTGTGACCCCTATGATCCCTATGATCGGGTCCCAGTCTTTTGCCCAGTCTTTTATCGTCTCCAACTCCATTTTTATCCTTTATCATCTACAAGCATCAACCGCTCAACCAACCGATTGAACGCGGCGTCCATCCCGAACGCATCGGTGAGCTCGGCAAAAGTCCAGCGTCCGTAGTCTCCGTGATGATTCACACTAACAAGCCAATTGATATGGCAACGGCGGGGGTCGGCCTACCAATGGCTAGTCTTGGTCGTATTCAACAGGGCTTTTTCGCTAAAGTTGATCGTGTTCCCCTTGATTCTGTCCAAGCACGGCAAGCGGGGGCCACTCAAAACGCACTTCAAGCTCGCGCAGCATCGTAAAAGTATCGCGGTAGGCGACATCGAACTGACGGCAGACGTTAGGTATAGGCACCCTTCTTCTTATGTTCGCATTGAATACTTCGTGGGTAACTACGACTGCATTATGGACTCTTGCATAGGCCACAACCCATCCATCGGCTGCTCTTGCGAACTCCTCTTTTGCTTCAAGCTGAAACTGACTATTTCCTTGAACCCAATTCATCATCTCCATGAAAGCATCTATAACCGATTGTTCCGCTGATGATACGAATAGATTGTCCGGTGCCTGCTTCACCCACTCAGACAGTTGATCTTGGCTAATCAGCACTTCGTCACGAACCCGATCAATGCTGAACACCCGCCCTTCACGGCAGTAATGGATCAGGCATTCCCAAAATCCCGGACACAGGTCTTGCGCGTAATAGCGGCGGTGCGCTTCTATGAAGATATTCGCATCGAGTACGAACGAGGAAATACCTTGGTTCGTCACTGCGGTATTTCCATCTTTTTCGGCATGTTCCCAAAGGCTTCTCCCTTAAGACCGGTGAGATTGTACGCCTCGCGATAGGGCAAACGACCCTCTCCGACCGCACGAACTATTGCAGAGGCAAAGCGAGGGCCAATGCGCCATTTCTGAGTATTCCAGAAGTGGCCTCCACTTTCCTGACGCTGCTGATCGCGACGCCACCTATCGACTCTTCGGTTGTAGAAAAGGAGAAACTCATCCTTGTCGATTAAATCGAGATCGAGAGCCCGACGCGCGGCCACGAGGGAGCTCACTTTGAATTTGCGGGCGATAGTCTGATAAGGATCATTCGTTCGTCGGGCACTAGGCCAGAAAGCGCGTAATTCTTCCTCCGGTATCAAAAATTCGGCAGCAGCCTTGTTGCAGAACTGCTCGGTTTCGTCCGACGGCGGTTGTAGGTCTTCTAAATTGGAGATACCGCTTTGATCTATGAAGAGGTGAGCCAATTCGTGAGCCAGAGTAAACATCTGCGCCGCCATAAAATCGGCGCTATTCACAAAGATGAGCGGGGCATACTCATCCACGAGGGCGAAGCCCTGAAATTCATCGGGATCCAGCTTTCGATATGCGTTATTACCCACCACTCCATTGAACGACACCAGCACTCCGGCGGCGTCAACCAAATGTTTCAGATGCCGTAACGCATCGCTCCAATTACCTAACTCTTCCGCCCAATTTTCGGTAAGCTGCAGCGCATCGCGCATGGCAGCCCCAACTTGCCGAGGATGGACATCCGTGCCGTAGGCTCCGATGAAATCCAGCGGTTCAGCACCACCTTCGATAAGCTCATCGCGCATCCATGCCTGACGTCGCTGCATAAGGTAAATAGTCTCAAGTAGATCGGAACTCGGAGGCGGAGCATTATCTCGGGTGCGAAAGTCGGGTATTGGCAAGCGTTCTTCGGGCGGCTCTGCCAAGTATAGAAATCCCAGAGCGGTATGAGTGCGTTGGGCGAGTCTGTCTGCCTGTGCAACACTGATCTTGCCATTGCGTTCCCACTCCGACACGCGCTCTGGACTCACTTTCAGCTTGTGCGCCAGTTCCGGTCGATCAAAGCCGGCCCGCTCTCGCGCCCACCGCAGCACTTCAGGTTGCAATGTTATCTGCAAACGTCGGCTGGTCATGGTTCACGTAACCTCTGGCTTAATATGGATTCGTCGCAGCTCGAGGATCATGGTTTCTATAAGCTCGAAATTACAATGGTGTATATACATTATCAATACAATGTTCGCCCCCTACCCCTTTGCCCGGAACCCCTCAACCAACCGATTAAACGCGGCGTCCATCCCATACACATCGGTGAACTCGGCAAAAGCCCAGCGCCCGTAATCTCCGTGATTATTCACACCAGGTACCCAATAGGTGTCCATGGTCGTCTTCTTGTCCTTGGCGTCTTCCCCCCGATAACCCTTGATCTCGACGATCAGATTCAGCAGATCGTCGCCACGACCATCATCAACGAGGACGATAAAGTCCGGCAGGTACGTCCGCATCTCCGACCCGCGACGATAGGGTACCTCCAAGCCGAGATTGTGGTTCTTGACGTAGGCTTTGACGTCCGGATGAGATTCAGCGACGCGGCAAAACTCTCCTTCCCAGTCGCTGTCGAGGACGAGCCAATTGATGTGGCAACGGCGGGGATCAGCCTGCCAGCGGCTAGTCTTGGTTGTGTTGAAATTCACGTGGGCTGTCGAACCGATGGGATTGTACGGATCGAGCACTGCTTTGACCGGATGATGGTCGATTTCCGCTTGCGTGATAGCCGCCGCGATGCGCTCGCAGGCCGTGTCGGCCAGTTCTTGGTACATGAGTTGGGCGGGAAAGGTATCGCCCCTGCAGTCGAGGTAGCCATCAAGCCACTGTCGGGCGATGCGCTTGAGCTGTCCGAAGAGATAGAGCTTAGGCTCTTCGCCCGGATCGCGGAACTTGGTGTAGAGCAGACGCTGGGTTAGATGAAATAGGAGAGTCGAGGTCCGCAGGTCGTTGGTGTGAACCAAATTGAGATCAACGCCCTCGCCGATAATCCCCTGATTCCTCGTAATCGACGGACCAACCAGATCGGAGTACCGAGTCCTCGTTGAACTTGGCGGTAAGCCGCTCTTCCGGCAATTCCACCCGATACCCAGCCACCCGAGGAAAACAAATCTCCAACGCATCCCGTTCGGGCCGCACGGCCCGCACCTGAACGGTCTCTCGCGGCGGCTTCAGCGGAGCCACAACGGGCTTGGCCGTAAAGTCGAACGGAATGCCCAAGACGTCCGCGTACTCGACATCAAACAGGCCGTCTTCGTTGAGTTCGTAAGACTGCCGCCGCAACGCCCGGCCAATAACCTGCTCGCAGAGCAACTGCGTCCCAAAAGCGCGCACGCCCAGCACATGGCTAACGGTATTCGCATCCCACCCCTCCGTGAGCATCGACACCGACACCACGCAGCGAATCGAATCCCCCAGCCGCCCCGGCTTGCCGACGGTGTTCATAACCTCGCGGAGCAACTCTTGGTCGCTGATGTTCTCGGCCTGACGGCGATCGCCAGTGCGCTCAATGATCTCCCGCCGAAAGCGATCGATCTCGTCGGCAGCCATGTTGCGGAAGTTTCTGTCGAGCGCGTCGCCAGACTCCAATTGCTCGCTGTCGATCAATAGCGTGCGAGGCCGTGGGTACTGGTTGCCCTGCTCGTCAAAGTTGCGAAACAGTTCCAAGCGCCCGTTTACCAGCGTCGTCGAGCCATCGTCGTTCTCGCGGTGGAAGCCGGATATGTAGTCGTACACCAACTTGGAAGTCGAGGTATTATTGCAGACCACGATGAAGCACGGCGGGACGTCAATGCCCTCTTTTTCCATCAACTCAAAAGTTTTCTGATAATGTCCGTACAGAGCTTCCAGCGCAGTCTGCAACTCCACGGGCAGACTGAGGGGATCGAGGGTCTTAGCCTTGCCCCGCCCCTTCTTCGGCATGTCCGTGCGAATGTGTTCCCAGAGATTGCGAAATTTGGGCATTTCGCCGCCGGGGATGTTGTCGGCCACTGGCACGCGGGGCAGTTTGACGATACCGCATTCAATGGCGTCCATGAGCGAGAAATCGCACATCGTCCAAGGGAACAACGTGCCTTCGGCATAGCCCGACCCGCGCAAAAAGAAAGGCGTCGCTGAAAGATCCATCACTCGGTTAATGCCCAATTTGTCGCCGACGATTTCCAGCCCTGAAATCCACAGCCGCGCCGCCTCCGTGTTCTTTTCAGCTTCCCTTCTGTCATCTCCCTTGAGCTCGTCTTCCTCCCCCTCGCCCGGCTTTTCTCGATAGCAGTGGTGCGCCTCGTCGTTGAGGACCCAGACGTTCTTTAGGCCCATGAGTTCGGGCATCACCCGCTGCAGCATCTGCCCCTCGGTCTCCAAGGTCGTCAGTTCCTCGCCCCGTCCCTGCAGCAAGGAACGGCCGCCTTTGGAAAGTTCCATGCGTTCGCGCTGCTTGAAGGCGTGGTAGTTGGTAATGACGATCTTGGCCTTTTCCAAGTCGGACAGCATGTCGTTCGGAACCAACTCGCGGCTTTGATAGTAACTGTCCGGGTCGTTCGGCTGCAGCACGCGCAGGCGGTCCTTGATGGTGATGCCGGGCGTAACCACCAAAAAACCGCGCGTGAAGCGGCGGCTCTGGGGCCGACGCACCGAGTTGACGGTCTGCCAAGCAATCAACATCGCCATGACCGTGGTCTTGCCAGTGCCGGTCGCCAACTTGAGCGCCAACCGTGGCAGTGGCAGCTCTGGATTGGCGTTGTTGTTGGCGGCCTCCAAATGGTCGAGGAAGTCTCTACCGAATCGCGTGTTAGGCGCAACCTCAGTGAGCCAGATAGCAGTCTCCACCGCTTCGACCTGACAAAAGAAAGGCCGAATGCCACTAAAGCGATGGTGCCGCCAGTGCTGAAGCAGACGCGCCGTCTCTGGAGTCACCTGCCATTGGCTCGGGTTCGGCAGACCGCGCCAGCGGTCAACCTGCTGGCGAACCCCGTTGATAGTCTGCATCAATTCGTATTGCTGATTATCTGTCTCAAGCTCTCTCGCAGCCTTGTCGAACACAAAGGAGGCTTGATTCGCAGATGATCCCCTTTGCTTCTTCGATGTCGGGACCGCGGAGATGAATGAGGCCTGTCTTCGGCTTTCAACGATCTGCTGCGTCGGCTGCCCAGTCTCGTCCAGTTCCCAGTGCCGACTCGGGCGCTCGTAAGGCGAGTTGAGGACAGGCTGTTCAAAGAATAGATCAGTCAAAACGATGCACCTTCTATATTTACCCTCACCCCTGCGGCATAAACATCAGCTTAATCCCCTCCTGCCCCTCGGCCATATCAAAAGCCCGCTGCCATTCGCTCAGGGCAAAGTGGTGGGTGATCAGCCTCTCGCTGGGAATAAAGCCCCGCTCGATCAGCCGCAGCGCCCGCTTCCAAGCCGGTCGCCGCTGCCCAATGCCGCCGGAGACCTGAAGCTCGTTGTAAGCGATCTTCTCAAAGTCGATCTCCACTGGCGCACCCGGCAGCCCCATCTGGGAAAAGCGCCCCCGCTTGCGCACAAGTTCCAAGGCCAACCGCATAGCCGGTGCCACCCCCGCACACTCGACCACCACATCGGCACCATAGCCGCCAGTCAACTCGCGCACCCGCGCCACTGGGTCGCAGGCCGTAATATCGATTGTATGTTGCACGCCCAGTTCCTCGGCCAATTTCAGCCGCTCAGTATCCCGCTCCGTGCCACAGAGGATCACCGCCCCCCCCTCGGCCAACGCCACCAGCGCCGAGAACAATCCCACCGGTCCAGGCCCAGTGATAGCGACAAAGTCCCCAGCCTTCACGCCGGCCTGCTCGATGACCGAATGCACGCAGCAGGCCAACAACTCGGTCAGGGCACCGGCTTCAAACCCCACGCCCTCGGGCAGCTTGTGGACGAACGTCGCATTGCAGTAGGGCGCAAAGCAGCCGTGGTGCCAGTAGCCCATGACCTTGCGCTCGGGGCAAAGGTTGTAGTGCTCGCTCAAGCAGTAGTCGCAGTCGCCGCAGATGTACACGCTCGGCTCGCCGGTCACGCGGTCGCCCACCTCGACGTGATTGCCGACCTCCACGCCCTTTTCCACCACCAAGCCGCTGAACTCGTGCCCCATGACGACCGGCGTCTGGATATTGTAGTTGATAGTGTCGCGGTACACGTGTAGATCCGATCCGCAAATCCCAGTGGCCTGCACCTCGACCTTCACCTGATTGGGGCCGGGCGGCGCATCTGCTAAGTCGCGCAACTCGACAAATCCGTCGCCCCGCTGGTATTTGACCACTCCCTGCATCGCTATTCTCCTTCGGCTAACTCGAGCCGGTCGCCCGCCTTGATCTCCCCGGTGGCGCGGAGCACTCGCAAGCTGGCGAGTCGGGTGCTGATGATTTCGACGACTTCGACGAGGGCAACCGACTCTTTGGGGGCCAGCCCCTCGGCCTTTATCCGCTCGTTGCCGGGATAGACGAAAAAGCGCAACCGCGGCCGCACGCCGTGCTCGCTGCCGATATTGGCGTAAATGTCCTCGCTGTACACGGCGATGACCTCGGGCGCATCGCCCTCGAACACCAACCCCTCTGGCTCAAAAACAGCAGCCACTTTTTGCACCAACTCGCCTACGGTCTCTACTGTCGCCTGACCCAACAGGGTCTGGCGGAACTCCTCCGAGCCAAACTCTAGCTCCTTCAAGCCGGCAAATTGCAGATCCTGTTCGCGCGGCTTGCCCAACAGGTCGAGCCCCAAATCGCGGTCGGTGAGCTCGCGCTGTGCCTCAGCCTTGCCGATCGCGCTGCCATCGTCAACTCGCGCAATCTCGACGCTCATCTGCGCCACGGCCGAATAGGATTTGTAGCCTCCCAACAAGGGATCCCCCACCGACAGGCGACGCATGTCGTAGTCCTGCAATAGGCCCACGATTACGAAATCAGCCCCTAACTTGCGACCAAGCGCGAGGGCCTTCTCGTAGTCGGCAAACCCCCACTCCAGCGCCAACTCGGCAACTGCGTTAAAGGGGACGATCTTCCAATTGCGGATGGGTACCAATTCTGTGCTGACCATATTGGCCAGCTCGTATTCGACATTCCACACGCCCTCGCGAAACCCCGACTCATCGACAAACGGCACCACGGCCACAAAGTCGGGCCGAGGGCCGGAGCCATAGCGCTGGCGCGCCTCCAGGTACTGCTCTAGCGCACTCGGCGGCGGAGCAGACGGCTCGGATTTCTGCCATTCCTCCGGGCCTCCCGCAGGAGAGGTCAGGGGAGCGCAACTACACCACAAAAGGATTGCAACAGTCCATTTTTTCATCGCGAGTTCCCTAAAGAAAAGGCGCGGCTGTGCCGCGTGGCATAAAAAGCGATCTGCCCAGTTTTATGTCAACGCGATGCATCGAACGTCTTGACAGTGTTTTCCCTCGGCGATACGTTGCCAACACACCCCTCCACGCCACTCCCAACTTGCTACTAATGGGCGAACTGACCCTCATCTACGGCCCAGCCCATCCCGACAAGGCGTCGCCCGCGTACGAGCGCTGCTTGGCGCACCTCGACGCGGGCGACGGCGAGTCCTTTCTCTGGCTCTTTCCAACGCACTTCCAAGCCCAGCTCATGCGGCGGCAACTCATCCGCGCCAGCCGTACCCACCTACTCACCGGCCACTTGGCCCTCGACCTAAACAGTTTCACTGACATCCTCTACAGCCTCTGTCCCCGTCAGCGACCAGCCCTGCCCCTCAGCACACAGCGGCTCTTAGTCGAAGACGCCCTCGCCACCAGTGCCACCAGCGCACCCTATTACAGCCGTCGCCCCGAACGGCTGAGCCGGGAGCTGACTCAGTTGTTCCGCCGGTTGGAGGAGACAGGTGCCCAGCCGAGCGATCTGGGTGGAACAACCCAACGCAGCGCGGAATTGCAGGCCCTTTATGCAGCCTATCTAGAGCGTCTCGCGGATGGCTGGAGTGGGAGTCGCGAGCGCTTTGCCGCCGTAGATGCCCACCTCGATCACTCAGTGCTCGCACAGCGTTTCCCCGAGCTCGGCTTACTCGTATTCTGCGGCTTTGTAGAAGTGCCCGCGCCTTTTTTGCCCGTGCTGGAAAAGCTGCTATCCCTCGTTCCAGAATCCATCGCGTTGCTCGACTACGACCCCGCAGGTCCCAGTTTTTTTGTCCGCACGCGTCCCCTGTACGAATTCCTCCGCACCCGCGCCGTCCACACCGAATGTAGCACCACCGGTCAATATCCAGCCGCCGCGTTTGCCAGCCACCTCTTCACCCACAGTCGCGCTAGCCTTGACGCGCCCGTAGAGCGAGTCGCCTGCCCCGACCGGGTCGGCGAAGTCGCAGCGATGGCCCGTCGCATCCGCCAATTGCATCAAGAGCAAGGGGTCGAGCTATCCCAAATCCGCATTAGCTTCCGCAACCTCGACACCTATGCCGATCTGGTCGCGGAAGTGCTACCGCGCCACGGCCTGCCTTTTTACCTCGCGCGCGGACGGCCCCTTGCCACGGCACCCGCCATGAACACTGTCTTCGCGCTCATTGACGCAGTATTAGAGCGCTACAGCCGCGCCGCGCTCTTCCGCCTGCTCAGCTCACCCTTGGTGCGGCTGCGCTATTCATTTTCAGACCAGACCCGCACGCTTGCTGCCAAGGACTTCGCTGCGTGGACCCGCAACGTTCCGCCATCAACCGGACGCGACACATGGCTTTCAGCCATCGAAAGCAACTTCGCCTATTTAGAGAGCGAACTAGGCCGAGAAGGCGAGCCGTTCTCCGAAGACATCGACGATTTTCCCACTCGGCGCGAGGACCTACGCCCCGAATTGGAGGCCCTCCAGCCCCTGCGAGCCAGCCTAACCACGCTCTTTGACCTGCTCCAGCCCTTGGAAAGCCGCCAAGATCTGCCCTCCTTCCGCCACCATCTGCTCCACGCCCTCAGCGCGTTGGGCGTAGAGGACGCGCTCGCGGATGGAATGGCAGAAGACGGCCGAGCACTGGCGCGCTTTTTGCAGCTATTCGACGAACTGTGCACGCCGGCCGCAGCCCTCCAGCCCCGCACTCTGAGCCAGTTCGCCGATCTGCTGCGCGACGCCATCTCCCAAGCGCACGTTCCCGCCACAACGCGCGCTGGCATTCAAGTGACCGACCTGGCCGCAGCGGGCAGTGCGCCTTGCGATTACCTCTTCCTCGGCGGACTGGTGCAAGGCGAATTTCCCCGCTTGTCGCCAGCCGACATTTTCCTCGAAGAAACCCAGCGCCGCGCCCTAAACTTAGACGAGGACGCCAACACCGCGGCCGAGCGCTTGCTGTTCTACCGCGCCGTATGCGCGCCGCGCCGTGGCCTCGGTCTCTTTCATCCCGAGCAGTCGGGCAGCGAGACGCTAGCCCCTTCGCCCTTTGTCGACGAGTTAGACGCCCTGCTCGCCCCACAGCCTGAGACGGACGAGTCCAACAGTACTCCAGGCACCCTTGCCGAGTTGCACCTCAAATTGGGCCAAGGGCTATGCGCGGCGAGCGACTCCGACCCAGCGCGCGATGCCCTCGCACTCTACAACCGGGCCGCACAGCTCGACGGCCACCCCACCGCACTGCGCCACCTCGTGCGCGGCTTGCACATCGCCGAGTTGCGCACAATCCCCAAGAGTCTCGGCCGTCACGAAGGGGTGCTCGACGAGTCAGCACTGCTCGCCGCGCTGGGTACCCGTCTCGGCGCGGGTCATTCTTTCTCCGCAACTCAATTGGAGCTTTACGGCCGCTGTCCCTTCCGGTTTTTTGCCCAAGAACTGCTCAACCTCCAGCCTCTCCGCGACCCGGAAGACGACGACTCAGCGCTCAAGCGCGGCAACCTCGTCCACCGCATCCTCTATCATTTCTATGCAGCCCACGGCGAAGCGGCCGAACGCGCGGAAAACTTAGCGACAAACATCGCGGAGTTGCGCCATCAAGGCCGCGAAATTGCCGAGGAAATGGGACTTGTGGGTTTTTTCTGGGACCGAGAATTAGAGCGCCTACTCGGCTCCGACGACGATGGGGAACGCGAGGGCGTTTTGCCCCGCTTCCTCCGCCTGCAAGCGGCTGCGGCTAACCCGGCCATGCCAACCCATTTCGAACTGAGCTTTGGCAGCTACCCCGGCATGGGGGAGCGCGACCGGCAATCGACCACCACCCCCTATGCCATCAGCGACTCAGAGACCGGGAACGAGGTGCGGATCGCCGGCAAAATCGACCGCATCGACCGCACGGCCGACGGCCGCTTCATGGTCTTCGACTACAAGACCGGCCGCATGCCTTCCGTAGCCGATATTGACACCGGCCTCAACCTCCAGCTTCCGCTCTACTTGCTAGCGGCTGAATCCCTGTTCGAGGGAATCGAACTACGCGAAGGGGCTGGGGCCGCGTACCTAATGCTCCGCGACCTAGAGGACTGCGGCCGCAGCGGGCTATTCGCCGATGCCACCCATCGCAATACAGCCTATGTCGCCAGCGGCCGCTATGGTATGTACGACCACGAAGCATATCGCCAGCGCCTCGACGCCGTGCGCGGCTTCGTCCTTGCTTACACGCGGGCCATGCGCCGTGGGATATTCCGCGTCACCAGCCACGACCCAGACAAGATCTGCCCGCATTGCCCTTATCAACAAAGCTGCCGCCTCGATCCCCAACGCCTGCGGACCTTGTCGTGAAGCGCGCCATCCCCCTGACTCCCGTCCAGCGCATGGCCCTCGACAGCCAGCGCAATATCGCAGTCACCGCCAGCGCTGGTGCCGGTAAGACCGCAACGCTAGTCGAGCGCTACATCGAGCTGTTGCGCCAGCATCCCGCGATCGGCGTGCGCCAAGTACTAGCCATCACGTTTACCCAAAAGGCCGCGGCGGAAATGCGCGAACGCATCGCCCGACGGCTGGCCGACGCCCTCGACCAAGACCTACCCGAGCCAGAGCGGCAACGCCTGCGACAAATCCGCGAAGACCTGCCCGCCGCGCGCATTTCCACCATCCACGCCTTCTGCGCAGCCTTGTTGCGCGAGTATCCCATCGAGGCAGATGTGGACCCGGCCTTCGCGGTCTTGGAGGGAATGGATGCCGCGCAGCTTCGGCAGCAAGCCGTGCGCCAAACCCTAGAGTCCCTAGCCCGCACGCACGACTCCGACCCGGACAAAAATGCCCTGCGGCGCACCTTGGCCGAATGGCCTCGCCGCTATCTCGAACAAGTCTTGGAATACCTTCTCGAAAAAAAGCATCACGCCCGCTCGTGGTGCCACCACTACGCCGAGCAATCGCCCGACCAAATCCTCAGCAACTGGCGCGAGATGCAGCAAACGACCAGCGCTCCCGCGTGCCGCGCTCTGCTCGATGACACCCACTTTACCGACATGCTCGCAGAACTTGCCGCGCTCTCGCCCCTAACCGACGCGAGCGACTCGGCCGTCGAGCGACTAAACCCCCTCCGCGATTTCATGCGCCGGCTGAGCCAAACGCCCCCGCTCGACGAAGCCCTAGCAATCCTTCCGCGCCTAGCCGAGGGACTTTTGACCAATGGCAAACCCCTAAGCGGCAGCCGGCTGGGCAAGAAATCCAATTGGCAGGAGGCCACACTCGCCCGCGTCCGCGAACTCGTACCCGCCTTGGGACGCTACTTGGCCCCGCACGCCGACCTTCTCAGCCTCGAACTCGGTGCGGCCGACGAGCGCGCTGCTGAAGTGCTGCCCGCCCTGTCGCGAGTCTTCCTCCGCACCGATGCGCGCTATGAGAGCAGCAAAGGCAACGGCAGTATGCTGGACATGGACGACCTACTAGAGAAAAGCCACCAACTCATCGCCGCCGACGCGGACATCCGCCACCGCTTGGCTCAGCACTATCGCTTCGCACTGATCGACGAATTCCAAGATACCGATCCCTTGCAGTGGAAAATCATCCGCTCGCTGGCATCGCCGGACGGACAAATGGCCGGCGACAAACTCTTCATCGTCGGCGATCCCAAGCAGTCGATTTACTCGTTTCGCGCCGCCGACGTCACCGTCTTCGCCCGCGTGCGCAACGCCATCGCGGAAGCCAATGCCGCACACAAACGCGAATCCCAGCCCTTTTGCGACAACGGCGAGCTCCTCGACGCCTCTCCCACCCAGCGGCTCGGCTCCCTCGTCATGGGCGAAAACTTCCGCACCCTCGCCCAACCCGTTGCCTTTGTCAACGCGCTCTTCCCCAAGTTTATGCAGACGGTCCCGGACGAGCCTTTTCAAGTCGGCTACGACCCGCTCATCGGGTGCCGCTCCGCCGATGTAAGCGAAGGTTCGGTAGAGCTGTTGCTCTTGCCTCCCGACGTCAACCGCGACGCGACGGAAATCGCGCTGCGCGAAGCCCAGTTGGTCGCTCACCGTCTGAGTCACCTTTTGGCAGGCAACGACCTACAAGTCGCCGATCAAGATGGTCTGCGTCCACCCGAACCCAGAGACATCGCCCTGCTCCTGCGCCGCCGCCGCAATCTCTCTGCGTACGAAGACGCGCTACGGGCCTGCGGCATCCCCTTCCAAGTGGCCGGCGGCCGGGGCTTTTACCAGCGCCAAGAAATCTACGACCTAGCCAATATCCTCCGCGTCCTGTGCAACCCCGGCGATGGCATCGCCCTGATGGGCGCGTTGCGCTCGCCGTACTTCGGCCTCTCGGACAATGCCCTGTACGCCCTGACCGCACCCGATGGCAGTCGGCTCGCAAAGAATCTCGCGGACGCGGATCAGCGGCAGCGCCTCGCTCCTGCGGACCAAGAAGCCGCTGCGGACGCCGTCGCCCGACTTCAGTGCTGGGAAGAATTACGCGACCGCGTACCCCTCGTCGAGCTTCTACACACCATCCTCGAAGACACCGGGGCCTGGGGCTTTCTCTGCTATGGCGAGCGCGGGGATCAGACCGTGGCCAACGTGTACAAGCTCCTCGACCTCGCCCGCGAATTCCGCGGCCCCCTCGCCGATTTCGCAGCGCGTCTCGACTTGTTGACCAATGAAGAAGAACAAGAAGGCGAAGCCCTCCTCGACGCGGACGCTTTGCACATCCTGACCGTCCATGCGGCCAAGGGCTTGGAATTTCCCATCGTCGTAGTGCCCGACTTAGCCGCGCGATTTAACTTTCAAAACAGTACCCCTGCGCTCATCGACGCGGAAAAGGGCATCGGCTTGCGCGCGCTCGATCCCGAGCAGGATTATAAAAGGACCTCCTCTTTTGTCCGCACCCTCATCAATCGCAACGCGAGCCAGCGTCAGCGCGCCGAAGAGAAGCGCCTGCTGTACGTAGCTTGCACCCGCGCCCGCGACCACCTGATGCTCGGCGGCGTGCTTACCGACAAGCACTTTGCTACCGACCTCAACGCGGCTGCGGACTGTCTCGGTTGGATTTGCGGCAGCTTAGAACTGACAGAAGACGACCTCGCCCGAGGCAGCAAAGCGGTTGCAGGCGTACCGTCCCCCTTGCCCATCCACACCGACCCCAATGCGTTCCCAGTTCCCGAAACCACCCCCCACCAAGCCGAGCCAGCCTTCCACGCCCTCGACACCGCACCCGCGCAACCAGCAGAACCGACGCTGGATCTGCTATCGCCGCTCGACGATCCCCAAGACCGACCCGAATTTGCAGCCAGCGAGTTGGTCCTCTTCGCCGCAGACCCAGCCGCGCACCATCGCCAGTACGCGCTGGGCCTGCCGCCGTGGCCCCTAGGCCAAGTAGATGCACCCCGCCGCCGTGGCATGCTCTTCGGCCAACTCGCCCACGCCGGTATAGAGGCCCTGATCAACAACCTAGACGCCGATCCCACATCTCTCGCCACCGACCTCGTCGCCGCTGCTACCCTACCCGTAGCATCCTATCGCGACCCATTCGAGCGCGATTTGGCCGCCCTGTTGCGCCGCTGTCGCCAATCGCCCCTAGCCGCGCGCTGGCTCACCCATGCAGAGGCTCGTACCGAAGTGCGCTTTACTCTCTCGCTGGAGCGCGGTTTAGTACATGGAGTAGTCGATTACATGGGACGCGGAGCCGATGGACTATGGGAACTAGTCGATTACAAGACCGGCCACCGCGCGAACACAGAAGAGGCAGTACAATACTACCGACTGCAGTTGGAAATCTACGCCCTCTGCTTACAGGGCCTCCACCCTGATCAGGGCGAATATCGCGCCACACTGTACTTCACCGACTTAGACGAAGCGCGCCCTATAAACTTCACACCAGCCGATCTAGCAGCAGCCCACACCCGCCTCGACGACCTCGTCGCCCAACTCATTGCGGCCAAAGCCTAGCGCGATACAGCCGCGGCGCGCGCCAACACCGCCAACACCTCCTCGCGCAGAGCTTCCGGCAGGTCCGCAAAGTCAATCTGTTTAGCCCCGCCGGGCAACTCGGTCCGACTCTTGTTCCACTCTTCTTCCGCTCGGCACCACCTGAGTACCAAACCATTGCCCAAGCGGATGAAATACGCTCCTTCGTCTGTATAAAGTGTCGCTTGCATAGAGTTCCTCTCGCTGAATTGCGTCGTTTGCGTTCCCCGTCCGACCGCGTACTTTCTTTAACTGATGTTACGCATCTGGGCCGAACCGATAGGTGTAGGGGCGTCCCTTGTGGGCGCCCATGAGACACCGCGTATGCAGCCAGCGGGATCCGACGAGGGCAACCACGAGGGTTGCCCCTACAATGCGTAACGTCAGTTCTTTAAGCATTCCCAGCGCAGCAGACAAATCACTAGGACATTCGATGCACATTTCCGCTCTTCGGGCCTCGGCCGATTTCGAAGCCCAAGTGCAACAGGCCGCCGAGCGCCTAGCCGCCGAGCGCGTCTATGAGCGCATCCTCGCGCGCGACCACACGGTCTGGCGGCCCGACCCAACCGAGATTGCCAATCGGCTCGGGTGGCTCGACAGCCCGCGCGTCATGCGGGACGCCATCGGCCCCATCCGCCAATTCATCGACGCCGTCCGCGCCGATGGCTACACCCACGCCCTGCTGTTGGGCATGGGCGGCTCTAGCCTCGCGCCGGAAGTCTTCCGCGCGATCTTTGGTGCCGCCGATGGATTTCTCGACCTCTCAGTGCTCGACAGCACCCAGCCCGACGCCGTCTTGGCCAAGGCGCGCTCGCTCGACCCAGCCCGCACCCTATTTCTCCCGGCCACCAAGTCCGGCGGCACCGTAGAGACGCTGTCCTTGCTCAAGTACTTCTACAACCGCGCGGCAAACGCTGTCGGACCAACAGCAGCCGGACGGCACTTCGCCGCCATCACCGACCCGGGCAG
The DNA here is from genome assembly GCA_965116455.1 of Candidatus Latescibacterota bacterium. Classification (GTDB taxonomy): domain Bacteria; phylum Latescibacterota; class UBA2968; order UBA8231; family UBA8231. The sequence goes on from OZ220690.1 coordinate 2,060,411, forward strand.
CGGCCTCGAATCCCTCGCGCAACGCCTCGGCTTTCGCCACATCTTCCGCAACGATCCCAACATCGGCGGGCGCTACTCAGCCCTGTCGTATTATGGCTTAGTCCCAGCCGGTGCCATTGGCGCGGATCTCGACCGCCTGCTCGACCGGGCCGATCAAGCCCTTGCCGACCCACAACCGGGCATCGAACTCGGGGCCTTTTTCGGCGCGGGTACCCTCGCTGGCCGCGACAAGCTAACGCTCATAACTTCGCCAGCCACCAGCGCGGTCGGTGCTTGGATCGAGCAACTCATCGCCGAGAGTACGGGCAAAGACGGCAAGGGACTGCTGCCAGTCGATCTAGAACCTGAGTGCGCAGCCCACACCTACGGTCCCGACCGACTCTTCGTCCATCTCCGTTCGGACGACACAGCCGATGCCCGCGTCCAAGCCATTGCCGCAGCCGGGCATCCGGTCCTGTGTCTCCAGCTAGCGGACGCCTACGATCTCGGTGCGGCCTTCTTTCACTGGGAAATTGCCACGGCCATCGCTGGATTCTTCCTCGACATCCATCCCTTCGACCAGCCCGATGTCGAGGCAGCCAAGGAACTGGCCCGCCAAATGGTGACCGCCTACCAGCAACGCGGTGCGCTGCCCGCACCCGCACCCGACCTCGTCGATGGCCTCGCACTATATGGACCGGTGCAGGGCACCACCTTGCCACAGGCCCTAGTGCGCTTTCTGGCAAGCGGCAAACCAAGACGCGCGTACATTGCCCTGCAAGCGCACCTCCCACCAACCCCGGCAACCACCGCCGCCCTACAAGACCTGCGCCGCCAGTTACTAGCGCACACCGGCCTAGCCACGACCCTCGGCTTTGGGCCGCGCTTCCTGCACTCGACCGGCCAACTGCACAAGGGCGATGCCGGGCGCGGGCTTTTCATTCAGCTAACGACCGACTCAGCAGAGGATGCGCCGATTCCCGACGCAGCCGGGGCCTCGGCCTCTAGCATCACTTTTGGCGTCCTCGCCCAAGCCCAAGCCCTCGGCGACCGCCAAGCCCTCGTCGATCAAGGGCGGTCCGTGCTCCGCATCCATTTAGGCGCAGACATCAACTCGGGCATTGCTCAATTGCGCCGCGCCTTAGACCCAAACAACGACCCCACAGGAGAAGTCCAATGAGCCGAGCAGACATCGGCCTAATCGGCCTAGCCGTGATGGGCGAAAACCTCGTCCTCAACATGGCTAGCCACGGTTTCACCGTTGCCGTTTATAACCGCACAACCGCCAAAGTCGATGCCTTTATGGCCGGTCGCGCCCGCGGCCAAGCCATCATCGGCACCCACTCGCCAACCGAACTGCTCGCCCAACTCAAAAAGCCGCGCCGCGTGATGCTAATGGTGCAAGCCGGCCAAGCCGTGGACCGCGTCATAGCCGAACTCGTACCCCTGCTCGACCAAGGAGACATCCTCATCGACGGCGGCAACTCCAACTACCAGGACACGGCCCGCCGCACCCAAGAACTCGCGGCCAAAGGTTTGCTCTACGTGGGCACTGGCGTCTCCGGCGGCGAGGAGGGCGCGCTCAAAGGTCCGAGCATCATGCCCGGCGGCAGCCCCACCGCCTGGCCCCACATCAAAGACCTCTTCCAAGCCATTGCCGCCAAAGTAGAAGACGGCAGTCCGTGTTGCGATTGGGTGGGACGCGACGGCGCTGGCCACTACGTGAAAATGGTTCACAACGGCATCGAGTACGGCGACATGCAGATGATCGCCGAGGCATACGCCCTGATGCGCGAGGGCCTCGGCATCGAGCCGCAGGCACAGAGCGAAATTTTCAAGCAGTGGAACGAGGGCGAACTCGACAGTTACCTCATCGAAATCACTGGCGATATCCTCGCCAAGATCGACGACGAAACCGGCCAGCCGATGGTCGATGTAATACTCGACGCGGCCGGCCAAAAGGGCACCGGCAAGTGGACCGGCATCGACGCCCTGCAATTGGGCGCTCCAGTAACCGCCATTACCGAGGCGGTCTTCAGCCGCGCCCTATCCTTTCTCAAAGACGAGCGCGTGGCCGCGGCTGAAGTTCTCCAAGGCCCAGACGCATCGTTTACTGGCGACAAAGACGCTTTCATCGAAGACATCCGCCGAGCACTGTACGCAGCCAAAATTTGCTCCTACGCCCAAGGCTATCAGTTGCTCGCCCTCGCCGCCCGCGAATACGGCTGGGAGCTTAACTATGGAGGCATCGCCCTACTGTGGCGCGGCGGCTGCATTATTCGCGCTCAGTTTTTGGGCCGTATCAAGGAAGCCTTTGACGCAGATCCAACGCTGGCCAATCTACTGCTCGCACCGTACTTCAGCGCAGCAATCGCGCAAACCCAAGCGTCGTGGCGCAGAGTCGTGACTACAGCAACGACCCTCGGCATACCCGTGCCGACCTTTGCCAGTGCCCTTGCGTACTACGACGGCTATCGCTCCGCCCGCCTACCCGCCAACCTGCTCCAAGCCCAACGCGACTACTTCGGAGCTCACACCTATGAGCGCACCGATAAGCCGCGCGGCATGTTCTTTCACACCAACTGGACCGGGCGTGGAGGAACGACAGCGTCGACTGCTTACAACGCCTAGCGTAAAAAACGTTCGACAAAAGCTGTATTGACGCACTCAATTTGTCGCATACAGTCGCTAGCAATTCAGTTATATAGCAATCCTACATCATTTACAAGGTGATCCGCAGATGGACGCAGATAGACGCAGAATAGGATGCACGAGACGATCCACCACTCGAATCGTTCAAATTATTTAGGCTTGCTATTAAGAACAACCCCTATTGTTGTCCTTTGTTTGGACCGACAAGAGGATTTCGTCTCTAATACGCCGGTAGAAGATGAGACTATTTGCCGCACTTTCTTTTGCTACTTTTCCGTTAGCGCGTGCAATATCATTTTGCGGTGCGTTTGCTAAATACTATATTTTTTTTAAATTTGGAAATGTTATACATACACTTACTCAAGATGAAAGGACTTTTTATGCCGACCCTCGCAGCCCTGCTAAAGGAAGAGATCAGCAAGATCGCCCGCAAAGAAGTGCAAGACCAAGTGCGCGAGCTCAAGCAAACAGTGCGCGAACAGCGCGATGCAATCGCTCGTTTGGAAAAGCAAATCGGCCCAGCAAAGGCAAAGGCCGCTACTAAATCGGCTGCTAAACCAGCCGCTGCCAAACCAGCCGCTGCCAAACCAGCCGCCAAAGCATCCGCAGACGACAAAAGGAAACAACTCCGAATCGCCCCGAATACGATCAAGAAGCATCGCAAGCGCCTCAAGCTCTCCCAAGCCGAACTCGGCGAAATACTCAACGTTAGCACCAACACTGTTCTGCGCTGGGAAGCGGGCACCTCCAAACCGCGTGGCAAGCACCTCCCGGGACTTGACCAACTCCGCACCATAAGCAAGCGAGATCTCAAGAAACAACTCGGCGAATAACAGGCTTTACAGAACGATAATAAACCCCCCTAGTCTCGCGGACTAGGGGGGTTTATTGCGACCTTAGCTCGACTTTATCCAAAAGCAATGACAGCGGTCCAAGAAGCTCCTATAGCAATGCGGAATGATTTGAACGATTCGGTATGTGGATCGTCTAGTCACAACTATTCTGCGTCCATCTGCGTCCATCTGCGGATTTAAATCTTCCCTGCGCTGACAAATTCCCGCAACAGCGCCAAGAAAGCCTCCGTTGCCGGCGAACGCCGCCGCTGCCGATGCTCGATTAATCCTATTTGGCGTTTGGCCAATCCATTGACCTGTATAGCACGTACTTTTCCTGCAGCGACTTCTGCTTCCACCGCCACCTCTGGCACCAGCGCAATACCCAACCCAATCTCCACGTAGCGCTTGATAATCTCGATCCCGCCGAGCGTCATTTCGACCTGCAACGCCAAGCCCTGCCGTTGGAAAACCTCGTCGAGCAACCGTCGACTAGTGCTCCCGCGTTCCAAGACCAGAAACGGATATTCGGCAAGCTGTTTGATCCCTATTCTGCGCCTTTTGCCCAGCGCGTGGTCCGGGGGACAAATAAGCACATCCCGCCGCTCGAAAAGCGACTCGCAGACCAAGTCGCGGTGCTTGACTGGCAAGGTCGCCAACCCGAACTCCACTTCGTCGTTGAGCACTAGGTTGCTCACCTCCGGCGACATTCGATTGCGGATGTCCAACTCGACCTCTGGGTAGCGGGCGCGGAACTCGGCGAGCACGCCGGGCAAAACATAGGTGCAGTTGGTATCGCTAGTCCCGATCGCCAGCCGCCCGCGCAAGACCTGCTTGAGCGCCGCAATATCGTCGCGCGCCTTCTCCAGCCGGGCGAGAACCGCCTTCGCATGAGCAAAGAGGATTTCGCCGGCTGGCGTCAGACGAAGCTGCCGCCGATTGCGCTCGAGTAGAATCTCGTCCAGTTCGTTCTCCAATGCCTTGATTTGGAGGCTGATGGCCGGCTGCGTCAGAAAGAGTTTGTCGGCCGCCCGCGTAAAGCTCTGCTCGCGGACGATTTCGTAGAAACTGCGCAATTGGTAGAGGTCCATTCGGAGTCCTTTATTTATATCAATTATCCTAAGGATAAGATATATAAATTTTCGTTATGCTACAATTTCGCTTATCGTTAGAGGTGTCAACCAATTCACTCTTTAGAAATCCCTTGAAAACCACTGACTCTCCCCTATACGTCTCCGATTTGGACGGCACTCTGCTGCGCAACGATACTTCGCTATCTCAGTACAGCAGGGATACCCTCAACGCGCTGTTGGATCAGGGCCTGCTCTTCACCGTGGCCAGCGCCCGTAGCATAGCCTCCATGCGCTACGTGCTGGCCGATTTTCCTCTGCGCTTGCCGGTGATCGAATTCAACGGTGCCTTTGTTTCCGATCTGGCCAGCGGGCAGCACTATCTGGTTCACGATCTACACCGCGACATTTTGTCCGAGTTGTGGCAACAAATAGCCGACGCTGGTTACACCCCCTTCATCTCGACCTACGACGGTACCGCCGACCGTCTCTACTATCGCGATATCACCAACGACGGCATGGCTTGGTACCTGCAGAATAGGCAACTCCACCAAGACCCACGCCTGTGCTATTTAGCCGACTTGCAATGCGGCCTCAACGACCAAGTGGTCTGTCTCACCGTTATCGGCCCGGGGCCGGAACTGGAGAAATTGGATGAGGCGATCAACCAGCGTCATGCCAAACGGGTCCAGACCCATTGCTACGAGAATCAGTACTCACCAGGATGGCACTGGCTGACCATTCACGATGCTCGCGCCACCAAGGAGCAGGGCATCCTGAGTCTCAAGCGCATGCAAGGACTGGAAGATTGTCGTCTAGTCGTCTTTGGCGACCAAGTAAACGACTTGGACATGTTCAAGGTAGCTGACGAAGCCCTAGCCGTGGCCAACGCCATCCCCGCTCTTAAGGAACAAGCTACTGGGATCATTGATACCAATGAGGAGGACGGCGTGGCTCGCTATATAAGCGCCCATTGGAACGGAACACCAAAATGAAGGAGTCTAATCGCCAATGAGAAAACCATTTTGGGAAGACACATATTCAGATATGAATGCTTCCACATTCGGTGGGCCGAGCCAAGAGATTCGGGACATCGCGTCGCAACTACCAACTGGTTCGAGAGTCCTTGACTTAGGATCAGGCGAAGGCCGAAACGCTCTCTTCTTGGCAGAGCGCGGTTTTGCTGTGACTGCCGTGGACATCTCAGAGGCTGGGATTCGCAAGTTGCAGGTTTCTGCACAAGAGAGGAACCTAGATATTCACACTGAAGTTGCCGATATGCGGCACTTCGAATTTCCGAATTCGTTTGACCTCATCATATCGCACGGATGCCTTCATCTAATTGAACGAGAATCATGGCAACGACTGATCCCCCTATTCAAGGAAAATACCAAGCCGGGAGGTATCAACGTGGTTGTTGTGTTCACGGATCGGCTTCCGCCTCCAGATGACTTGAAGGACCTATGTATAGGCTTGTTCCACGAAGGAGAGATTTTCTCGATTTATGCAGATTGGGAGATCGAATTGGAGCAGAGTTATGTATTCGATGATGAGCATCCTGGAGGCATTCAGCATACACACCCAGTCAATAAAGTCGTCGCTAAGAAGCCGTAGATCCCAAACCGGGATAACTCCTGTCAAATGAAGCGGGATGAAGGCATTTCGCAAGGTTGTCGCTTACCACAAGGATTTGTTATGACTGCGAACGCGTTCCTTGAAGAGGCTAAGTCGGAAGGCATCGTGCGCTGTGTCGTCGGTGCGGTTATCGCTAAAGCAAGCACCGTCCTCCTCCTCCGCCGTAAGACAGACGACTTTATGGGCGGTATTTACGAACTACCGAGCGGTCAGGTCGAGGACGGCGAGTCACTTGAGAGTGCCCTTAGGCGTGAGATTTTTGAGGAAACAGGTCTTGAGATAGTCGATATTCGCCGCTATTTGCCCAACTTCGATTACGAGTCTAAAAGCGGTAGTCGAACGCGCCAGTTCAACTTTGAGGTGAGCGTGCGCCGTACAAGCCCAATTCAACTCACGGAACATGACATACATATTTGGGCAGGTATCCGCGACATCGGAGACTACGAAGTCACGCCTAGCGTCCGTAAGGTATTGGGTGCGTTCTGGAGCGGGTCTGAATAGTTTTTAGAGTCCTAATCTGCGCGAACTGCACGGCGCATAAGACACCACAGTGATTTTCGCTGTGGTAATGTGCTACCTTGGTTAGGCAACGCCTATCTGCGTTCGCAAACCGGTGGCCCGTTATATAAACATGAAAGGACCATTCATTATGACTTTAGTGCACTCCGTATCAGTAGTCCCCCATTCTGCCAAGTTGCCTCCGTGTATTCTGATTCATGGAGCTGCCAATTCAGAATCTGTATGGACATACTGGTTGGAGGCGTTATCTGCCGAAGGTGCAGCCGCGTTTGCTGTAGACCTTCGTGGGCATGGTAGAAGTGTGCCCTATGATCTATCCCGAACTAGTATGAATGATTATGTCAACGATGTTTGTGCTCTAGCTAGCCAGCTTAACCAACCGCCCGTTCTGATAGGTTGGAGCATGGGAGGATTGGTCGCGCTAATGACAGCTACCAAGATACCTACTGTGGCTTGTATTGGTTTAGCGCCCAGCACTCCAGCATCCGAGATAGATTTTTCTATAGAACTCCGTACGGGAGAGTTTACATCTGAAGAATATGGTATCACAAGTAACAACCCAGAAGATCAGACCGTTATGCCAGATCTAAGTACAGAGGAAAGAACTATCGCCCTTTCATCCCTGTGTAAGGAATCCGTCTTGGCCCGTGATGAAAGAAAGCGAGGCATTGTTATCGACTCCTTAGCGTGTCCTTTGCTCATTATTACAGGAACCTTAGACGAATTCTGGCCAAAAGAAGCCTATGCCGACTTGGCGCTGCCTGCTGAACATCTAAGTGTAGATGGAGCTTCTCATTGGGGGCTTGTTCTAAATCAGCAGAAAGTAGCTGAGCTAGTACCTAAGGTTGTCGAATGGATTGGGAAATCGATGCATAAACAGTCTCTTTTAAAAGGAGAAGCGCCATGAGCGCCATCATCGTCGTTGACGCCTTCTGGGGCGATTCGGGTAAAGGCAAGGTCGCCGCCTTCCTAGCGCAAAAACACCAAGCCGCCTACAGCGTCCGAGCTGGAATCGGCACCAACGCCGGGCACAGTATCCTCTTTGCCGACGGCAGCGAAATCCGCACTCGGCAGTTACCCTGCGGCTTTCTCCATCCCGATACGCAACTGCGCGTCGGCAGCGGCGTCGCCGTCGATCCCGAGCAGTTCTTCGCCGAACTCGACCAGCTAGACCCTAACTATGGGCTGCGCGAGCGCACCCGCGTCGATTACCGCTGCCCGCTGATCCTGCCCGAGTACCGCCAACGCGAAGCGGCCGACGTTTTTCTGCAGGAACACGGCACCACCGCCAGCGGCAGCGGCGTCGCCCGCGCTGAATTCGCCCTGCGCAAAGCGCGCCAAGCCCGCGACGAGCATACCCTCGCGGATTATACCACCGACGTGGCCCGCGAACTCAACGAGAGTTGCCTGCGCGGTGAAACCATCGTCGTCGAGGGCAGCCAAGGCACCCACCTGTCGCTAGCCCTGAGCGACGACTATCCCGACTGCACCTCGGACAACTGTACCACCGCCGCCTTTGCCGACGATGTCGGCCTCAACTGGCGTCATATCGCAGAAGTCTGCTTGGTCGTCAAAGCACTACCTAGCCGCGTCGGCACTGGCCCCCTACCACTGCAATTGACGCTAGCGGAGGAAGAACGCCGGGACATCACCGAATACGGCGTGACGACCGGGCGACGGCGGCGCAAAGCCTCGGGTATCTCCTATCCACATTTGGAAACCGCCGTCCTACTCAACGGTCCCACCCAGTTGGCCTTGACCTTCTGCGACCACCTCGATCCCGACGTCGCCGGTGCGCGCCACCCCAGCGCATTGACCGCGCCCGTCCGATGCCTCATCGACGAACTGGAGACGCGATTCAACATTCCCGTATCGCTCTGCGATTGTGGCGTCCATTTTGAGAACCTCATCGAGATCGCGTGACCTCTCGACAGCAGCGAGTCTCCTAGCCACATTATGGGCGAAACGCGCAAGCGAAAGGATTATCCCATGACTTGGCTCGTCTTCGCTCTTCTCACCGTCTCTTGTTGGGGCCTCTACGGCGTCCTGCTGCACACCGGCCAGATCGCCATGGCCGACCCGGTAAACGGCCGTTACAAAGCCTTTCTCTTCGTCGGCTTGGCCTATCTGCTCACCGCGGTCTTCGGCTCGCTGATCGTCCTAGCCTACAATGGCGCGACTTGGATCTACCCGGCCAAGGGCGTCTTCTGGTCCACCGCCGCCGGCATTGCCGGAGCCATCGGCGCATTGGGCGTCCTGCTCGCCTTCGGGGCCAAGGGGACGCCAGCCGTGGTCATGTCCATCGTCTTTGCCGGTGCCCCCATCGTCAACGCGGTCGTCGCCGTGCTCATACATCCACCCGCTGGCGGTTGGGCGGCCGTGCGCTGGCCCTTTGTCCTCGGCATCGTCTTGGCCGCTATGGGCGGCTGCCTAGTGACATTCTTCCGACCCGGCAACTGACGTGTCCGTCGAATTCCACACCCGCCGCCGCGTCGAGTGGGCCGATACTGATCAAGCAGGCATCGTCCACTTCGCGCGCTTCTTCGTCTTCATGGAAGCCGCTGAACACGCCTTCTGGCGCAGCTTGGGACTGAGCGTCCACAGCGAATGCGACGGCGACATCATTAGCTGGCCTCGCCTTACCGCCGAATGCGAGTACTTCCGCCCCGTCTCCTTCGAAGATGTCCTCGACATCCATGTACACCTCGAAAAACAGGGCGAGAAGTCTCTCAGCTTTCGCTTCGACTTCCACTGCGACGGCGAGCAGATAGCCCAAGGCCGACTCAAAATCGCCTGCTGCGTCTGCAATCCGGGCGAGGCCATTCGCGCCATCCCCATCCCGGACTTCATCACCCGCAAACTGGCGGCGCACGACTCGACTGAGCTCGCCGAAGTCCCATGAACGCGGCCCCTGCCCTCGTCGCAGCCGACGTCTGCAAGCACTTCGCCCTCGGCGACCAGACCGTCGAAGTGCTGCGCGACGTCGCGCTGTATGCCGAGCTGGGCCAATCCCTAGCGCTTATCGGTCCGTCCGGCTCGGGCAAGAGCACCTTGCTGCACCTGCTCGGCACCCTCGAACCTCCAACCTCCGGCCAAATCGCCATCAGCGGCCAAGACCCACTAGCCCTCTCCGAACCACAACTCGCCCGCTTCCGCAACGAGCACATCGGCTTCGTGTTCCAAAACCACCACCTACTGCCCCAGTACTCGGCCCTCGAAAACGCCCTAATCCCCACCCTCGCCTTTCCTTCGGCTGAGCTCAGGTCGAAGCCCCAAGCCGACCGACGCGAGCGCGCCCGCGACCTTTTAACCGCCGTCGGCCTGGAAGAGCGTCTACATCACCGCCCCGCTGAGCTGTCCGGCGGCGAGTGCCAGCGCGTGGCTGTGGCGCGTGCCTTGATCAACCAGCCCGGTCTCTTACTCTGCGACGAGCCTACCGGCAGCCTCGACCGCCAGATGGCCACCACCGTCGCCGATCTACTCTTCACACTGCACCGCGCCGAGCAAGCCGCCCTCGTCATCGCAACCCACGATCTCGAACTAGCGGCGCGCTGCGACCGCCGCCTGCTCTTGCGCGAGGGGACGTGCGTCGAAGCCTGATCTACTACTGGCGGGTTCACCTAGGGCTGTTGCTGGGGACCGCTGTCGCCACAACCGCTCTGACCGGTGCCCTCCTCGTCGGCGACTCCATGCGCGGCAGTCTGCGCGATTTGGCTTTAGAGCGTCTAGGACACATCGACTACGCATTGCTCGCCGCGCACTTCTTCCGCAGCGACTTGACCACCGAACTGCCTGGAGGCCATGCACCTGTCATCCTCCTCAACGGCAGCGCCCGCCACACCAAAACCCAAGCGCTCGCCGCTGGCGTGCAAATCCAAGGCATCGACGTCCGCTTCGCCGCGCTCTTCCCCGAGAGCGATCCCGCCTTGCGCGACGCCCTCAAATCAGCACCCGGCCAGCCGTTTCCCTCGCTCGTCGTCAGCGCCTCGCTGCAACGCGCCCTCGGCCTTGAACTAGGCGACGCGGTCCTGCTCTCGCTAGAGCGCCCCAGCCCAACCTATCGCGAATCCCTCTTTGGCCGCCGCGCCACCGACGATCTCGTCACCACTCTGCGCGTGGTTCTCACTGGCATCTTGCCCGACAGCGGTCCAGGGCGCTTCGGCCTGCGATTGCACCAGCATCTGCCGCTCAACGCCTACCTAGACCTCCAAGTCCTCCAGCGCGCGCTCGACCAACAAGACCGCGTCAACGCCCTACTGATCTCTGCGCCGAACAGTCAACACCAAAACCTGCAACACGCCCTCGACCAACACCTGAGCCTTGCCGACCGCAAGCTGGACCTCGCACTGCACTCCAATTACATCGAGCTCACCAGCACCCGCTTCGTCCTCGACGACTCGACCCGCGCCGCAGCCTTGGCGAGCGCCGCCGCCCAACAGCTCAAAACCGCAACCTTCTCGACCTATCTAGCCAACGCCATTGAGGGCAACGGTCGCCAAGTCCCCTACTCAACCGTTACCGCCCTCGACGATCCCACCGGCCTCTATCTCGCCGACGGTCGGCCCGCGCCAGCTCTCGCTGACGACGCCCTCTACCTCGACGCTTGGACGGCCCAAGAACTGGCCGCAGCTCCCGGCGACTCGATCTCCCTGACCTATTACGTAGTCGGCCCGCGCCATGAGTTGCGGACCGAGCAGGCCCACTTCCGCCTCCAAGGGATTGTGCAGATGCGCGGCTTGGCCATCGATCCGACCCTGACGCCCGAATATCCAGGGTTGCAAGAAGAAGGCGATATATCTGCTTGGGATGCGCCCTTCCCCATCGACATGGGGCAAATCCGCCCGCAGGACGAAGCCTACTGGGATCAATACGGGGCCGCGCCCAAAGCCTTCGTCGCCGCCCATACAGGACAGCGCCTGTGGGGCAGCCGCCACGGTGCGCTGACCGCCATCCGCTTCTATCCATCCTCGTCCGCCCAGTATGAGAGTCTACGCCAAGATCTGGTGGATCGCGTGTCTCCAGCAGCGGCCGGCTTCTCCTTGCGCCCCGTCCGCCAAGAGGCCCTGTCAGCATCAACCGGGGCCACGGACTTCAGCGGCCTTTTTATCGGCTTCAGCCTCTTCCTCATCGCTGCAGCCGCATTGCTGGTGGTACTGCTGTGCAAGTTCGGCCTCGAACAACGCGCCCACGAAGCGGGACTGCTCCTCGCCACCGGCTACCCACTCGCTGCGGTGGGCCGGCGCTTCTTGGGCGAAGGCATTGCCTTGGCCGCGCTCGGCGCACTGCTCGGTCTAGCCGGTGCTCCGCTTTACGCCTATTTGATGTTGGTCGGCTTGCACACTTTGTGGTTGGAGGCTATCGGCACGCCCTTTCTCTCCCTCCACGTTAGCTGGCTCAGTCTGGCGGTGGGTTATCTATCCACCTTACTGCTGGTCTCGCTGGCGCTGTGGCGCACCGTGCAGCGCTTCCACCGCCTGCCCGTCCGCGCCCTGCTCGCTGGTGCCCTCGACACCGCACTGCATCGTCCGAACCGTCGCAGTGCCATCCTCGCCGCACTTGGTCTGGTTATAGCTCTTACCTTAAGCGTCCTCGCCAGTATGGCCGACGCAGCCACGGCCGCCGCGCTTTTCTTGGGCAGCGGCACCGCGGCCTTGTTGGCTCTGTTAGCCCTGTTCGCGGTATGGTTGCGCGCTCCAACATCGGGCCGCCTCAATTCCAGCCTCGGCTTGGGCCTCCTCAACAGCACCCGCAAACCCAGCCGCAGCACCCTCTGCACCTCCCTCGTCGCCTGCGCCACCTTTGTCATCGTCGCCGCTGGAGCGCACCGGCAGGTCGAGTGGTCCGACGATCCGGGCACGGGCGGTTTCTCACTCGTCGCCGAGGCCGAGATTCCCCTGCACCAAGACCTCAATAGCACAGATGGGCGCTTTGAATTGGGATTATCAACAGACTTGAAAGACGCGCGCTTTTTCCCCTTCCGCGTCCTACCCGGCGACGATGTGAGTTGCCTCAACCTCTACATACCCCAGACCCCGCGCGTCCTCGGCGCACCGGCCGAGTTCATCCAACGCGGCGGCTTGCCCTTCCAGCAGACCCTCGCCCTAACGCCAGACGAGCGCGCCAACCCCTATCGGTTGCTCCAGCGCGATTTGGGACTAGGCATCATCCCGGCCATCGGCGACTTTAATTCAGCGCAGTGGATTTTGCACAAGCGTCTGGGCGACGACATCCCAATTGCGGAGGGTGTGGCCGTGCGGTTGGTCGGGCTGTTGGACGGCAGTCTGTTCCAGAGCGAGTTGCTCATTGCCGAGGATCGCTTCGCCGCGCACTTCCCCGAACGCGAAGGCTATGGCTACTTCCTAGTCGAAACGGCACAACCAGCCGTCGTCGCCACCGCGCTCGAAAAGAAGTTGGCAGCCTACGGCCTCGACGCTACCTTGAGCGCCGAACGCCTCCGAGGCTTTCGCGCCGTCGAAAACACGTACTTGGCGACCTTTCAGACGCTGGGCTTGCTCGGGCTGCTCTTGGGAACTTTGGGTTTGGGGATCCTCATCCTGCGCAACGTCCTCGAGCGCAGTGGCGAGTTGGCGGCCTTGAGCGCCTGTGGCTTTCGCCGCGCCCGCCTAGGGACGATGCTGCTCTACGAACACGGCTTTCTCCTGCTAGCGGGCGAGGGAATAGGCAGCGTCGCCGCCCTCATCGCCGTGGCCCCCCGCCTCTTCGACCCTACCCCCTTGCCTTGGACCTCGCTGGGCATCTCGCTCGGCTTGGTCTTCGCCGCTGGCCTGTTGGCGTGTGCTGCCGCCAGTCATTCGGCCCTGCGCCGCCCCCTGCTAGCGGCCCTCAAGGCCGAGGGATAGGGGCCACGTAGGGGCGGTTCGCGAACCGCCCCTACCGACCAATGCAGTACAGGTGCGACTCCGTCCGCAGAAAAATCCGTCCCCCGGCGATGGCCAGCGACGACAGCGTATAGCCGCCGTCGAGTTCATTCGTCGCCAGCACCTTGTACTCTGGTCCGGCCTGCAGCACGGTCGTCACCGCGTTTTCGTTGACCACGTAGAGCTTGCCGTCGGCTAGGACCAGCGAAGAGCTGACCGTCCCTTGGGCCGTGCGCTCCGGCCCCCACACCACCGCACCCGTCTTAGCATCGAGACAGGTAGCCCTCCCGCGATCATCGACCATGTAGAAATAGCGGCCATCAGTAACAGCCGAAGGCACGTCTGGTCCGCCCGCCCCCGTCCACTTCCACGCCAAATGGCTCTCGCTAATATCCCCCTTACCACCGGCGCGCAGCGCTAGCACTGGATTGCGGCGACTCGTCGCGTACACCATCCCGGCGACCGCAACTGGCGATCCAACCACCCGGTAATTCCGCTCCTTGCCCGGGTTCAAGCCGCCCGCTCGCCAAACCTCTTCGCCGGTAGCCGGGTCGTGGCCGGTGACATAGTCCCCGCCGGAGACGACGATTTGCGTCTGGCCGTTGTGTTCGAGTACCACAGGCGTGGTATAGGCATCCGGCGACTCGCCCGGCGCGTCGGTTGGCCGCTCCCGTCGCCACACAACCTCCCCAGTAGCCGCGTCAAAGGCGATCAGGTAGGAAGGATCGTCCGTATTCATCCCGTGCAGGACCTCGACGAAGAGCTTGCCGTCGTAGAGCAAGGGCGAGGAGGCGTAGCCCCACATCAGGCCGAAGTCGCCGTGCTCGGCCTGCAAGTCGTAGTGCCACAGTTCCTCACCCTCCATGTCAAAGGCCCGGATCATACCCGTGCCCGTAACGGCCAGCACGCGCTCGCCATCCGTGACCGGTGAAGGCGAGGTATTGTTGTGCTTGCGCCAATAGGCATTGCCCTCGTCGAGCGTGCGCTGCCACAACACGCTGCCGTCGGCTGTTGACAAGCAGCCCAAAAGCAGCTTTTCGCCGCCTTGGATCTCCTCGCCCGTATTGGGCGACATCAAAAAGATCCGTTCACCCCACACCACCGGCGTACTTCCACTCCAAGAGGGCAGCTTTCTGCTCCAGACCACATTCTCGCTCTTGCTCCAAGTCGTCGGCAGGTTCACGGCCTCGCTAACGCCGTTGTGACTGGGTCCGCGCCACTGGGGCCAGTACTCTTCAGCACCGGCGCGCAAAGCAGCCAAAAGCAGTAATGAGACGATTGCGTGATTTTTCATGATTGGCTCCTATCCATTGTCAGTAAAATTTAAGGCCGATGGCCCCGGTATGTTCAATTCACTCCTCCCAATCGAGCAACACCCCGAGCGCCTCGTCCATGTTATTGTAAAGCAAGTCAAAGGCTTTTGCCGCCTCAAAAAAAGGAAAGCGGTGTGTGGTCATTTGTCCTGTCTGAATGACTCCTGCCTGCAACAACTCCATCGCCCGGCGAGCGGTCCCCGTGCCTACACCCTGTCCATAATAGCCGCCTAGCATCTTGCGTCGCTGGATCTTGCCCGACATCAGCGGCAAAGGCGCGTCCTCGTAAAGCCCAATCAAGTGCAATAGCCCGCCAACGGCCAGCATATCCAACCCCTGATCGAATGCTTTAATCCCCGCTGGGCCGCCTACCGCATAGACGACGATATCGGCACCAGCTCCCGCTGTCAGCCTACGCACCGCGGCAATAGGATCCTCTTCGGCGGCGTTGATTACCGCGTCGGCCCCCAACTCCTCGGCCAGTGTGCAGCGACTCTCCAGCGCGTCAACGGCAATGATCTGACCCTTGCCATTGTGCTTGGCCACCTGCAACATCAGGCTTCCAACCAGTCCCTGGCCCAAAATCACTACCGTGTGGTTGGGGCCGATTTCCTCAATATCCACCCAAGTCACCGCGCCCGAGACCAGCGGCCAGTAAGGTGCCGCGTCGAATTCCACGCCAGACAGCATCGCCACCACCTGCGGCTGGTCCTGCGGCGCAGACAACACCGCTGGGCGCACCACGTATTCAGCGTGCGGTGCCAGCGCTACTACCCGATCCCCTACAGCATAGCAGTTGACACCCTCTCCCAAAGCGTCAACCACCCCTGCCAGCGAATAGCCCATAATCTCGGGACTGACCGCGTGCTCGCGCGTATAGCGTGCGCCGATCTCCGATCCTCGGCTGATCAGGCTGCACACCGCCTTGACCCGTACTTCCCCCGGCCCCGGCTCGGGCACCGGCACTTCCTCGATTTCGATATTAAACTGCCCTGTCGGTTTGATAACGCGTTTCATCTCTACGCCTCCATTTTCCTAGGAACTAGCATATACGAGATAGACTGCCGCCAATCCCACGCTGAGCAAGCAAGTCGCAACGACAAATACGCACGTGCGGCGCATATCCTCGGGCCGGCCACCTTCCGGATCGTTCGCAGCACCCAACCACAAGTCTGTAACCTGCGTTCCGTCCTGCCAAATAGGGCCAACCAACCGCCGCTGGAGCGCGCCGGCCGCGGTTGCTTCGCTCCACCCAGAATTTGGTCCCGGAACGAGCGCGTGCTGCTGCCACCCAACCACAAGAGCCTTGCGCGCCGAACAATGCGGCAAAAAAAACGCGACCCCAATCATCAATACATACGTCAAGCGCGCTGGCAAAAAATTCAACACATCGTCGAGCCGCGCACCGCACCAGCCAAAATAGCGATAGCGCGGCGTCTTAAAGCCAACCATCGAATCCATCGTACTGATGACCTTAAAAAGCACGAGCCCCGGCAATCCCAAGAGTGCGTAATAAAAAATCGGCGCAATAAAACCATCCACCGCATTTTCGCTCAAACTCTCCATACCCGCCCGCCGACACGCCGCCGCATCCATCCTCCCAATATCGCGGCCCACGAGCATCGCCGTTGCCTGACGTGCACCGTCCAAGTCTGCGGCGCGATCAATGGCCAAGCCGTGTTTGCACAAGTCTTTGAGCGCAATGAGACTGTACAAAACAAAGGCGTGAAAAAGCCAACCGATCTCTGCTTGGACGCGATGCAACACAATCGCCAACGCACATATCAACCCCACCCAGAACGCCGCCAAAACGCAAAACAGCACGCACCCACCGACGTATCCATCCAAACGCAGGCCGCGCAGCACCCGCTCAAAAAAAGACAGCGTTGCACCCACCAAGCGAATGGGGTGCAACGCATAGACCGGATCGCCGATAAGGCCATCGCAAACAACCGCGCAAACGAGCAACAGCAGATCGGGCGCGAGTATGGTCAAGTCCATTTCAAACGCCACCCCAAGGCCAAAGCATCGTACGCGATCGCCAGCCAGTCGTCTTCATGTATCCGCAGTTGCTCGTAACACGACAAATAGGCTTCTGGTTTGGCGGCCAGCGCGGTCGCCAAAATGGCGACTTGCTGGCGCAAGACCGGAGCGGCCAACTCCTGCGACAGCGTGCCGTAGCGCACGCGATCCCAAACCGCAGCAAGCGCATACGCCGAGGCGGCAACGCGCGGCTCGTACACCACGGACTTGAAATTCTTTTGCAACAGCGCAAAATCGTCCACACTCAGGCGTTCGGCCATAGCCGCCAACAAGCGCTCCTCTTTCATGCCAAAGCGCTTGAGCGCATGCACGATGCTGCGCGTATGCGACGGCTCTAAGCCATTTTGCCAACGCAGACTCTCCAACGTGGACTTGCGCACGGTTGTACCAATCAATTCGCCCAACTTGGCGTGATGCCCAGCACTGGTTTTCGGCTTTCTCGTAGAGTCTAAAGGAGCGGCAATGCCGTATTGATCCGTGCCCGTGCCCGTTGCCAAATCCTGCGAATAGCGACTCCCAATCGCAAGGTCTCTCAGGGCCGCGGACTTACCCTCGGTCATAGTCACCACGGCCCGCGCCATTGCACCCGGGGAGAGCGGCCAATTGACGAACAGCATGGTATTGATCGTGCCCGCCTGAGGATCGTCTTCTTCGTGCCACATCGCCCGGTCGCCCGCGCATCCCGCATTGCCCTCCACCCCGGCGGTTACAACGGCACACACGCGCAATTCAGCATGCGTTTCTACGACGCAAGCCGCATAGTTCACATTGGCCGCCGTGCCCATCAGAGCGACTTCATCCGGGGGCCAGTTGTGCTCCGAGCATACGTGGTGGTGATAGCCGGTCTCGCCGAGTTGTTTGAGCAAGGCAAAGCGCGCCTCGTGCCCTTTGCCCTCGCAACTTTGGTGATTGACCAAGTAGCGAATGTCAGTGCTCAGACCTCCACCATAGGCCGATGTACTCAGCACCTGATGCGGCGTCTGCAAGCGGGCAATCAGAAAACGCCCTTCGCGCGTCAGGTCGTAACACTCGTGCCGATCAATGACGTCCATTCCTAGCGAATACCCGGCGCAAACGGCACCCACGGCTCGCCGTACTCGTTGCCGGCCCGGTCCCGGCCCCGCGCCAGATACACCGCGTGCGTTGCGTGTGGTCCTGTACTCCGCACCTTCACCGTCGCTGGCATATAGCGCATGGTGTAGCCGCAGCGCCGCTTGGCACTGGTGTTGGGATTGGAGCCGTGAATCATTTTGGAGTGATGGATGTGGCATTGGCCCTCGCGGAGTTCCAGATCGACAATCCGCGACGTATCAACTTGCTCAGCCACGATCTCGCGCCCGAAGACGTGGGTGTTGCGATCAACCTCTACGTAGTCTGAAAAGCCGTGTCGATGCGAATCGGTGACGACCCGCATACAGCCGTTTTCTCGCGTCGAGTCATCGATAGCCAGCCATACGGTCAGCACCTCGTGTTCGCTGAGCCGCTCATTCCAATACGCCGAGTCCTCGTGCCAGGGCACGCGCTTGCCGTCGCCGGGCGGCTTGCTAATAAAGTGACTCGACCACAAGACGATGTCCGGGCCGATAAACGCCTCGACAAAATCGAGCACCTCGTCGGCGAGCAGCCACTCGAAAAGCTCTGGATGGGCAAAGTGCGGCACATCCATAGCCTCTGGCCGCTCGCCTGCGGGCAAATCGGCCAGCAAGCTGGCGAAAAATGCCTGCAAGCGCTGGAACTTTTCAGCGGGAAAGAGCGGATGTTGATAGACGAAATAACCGTGATCGCGGTAGAACTGCACGTCCTCGGTGGTTACGTGCAGGGAATGGGAAGTGTTCATCGGCAGATACCTTTCCTCGCAGTTGCGACCTCAATATACGGCAATCGAGATGGGCGAGGTAATGGATGGGGCTCTTCTTTTGCACGGGGCGCACTTCTTGGCAAAATTAACAGGAGGCCAAAAAGGAGACGGTGCGTCAATCGTCAAGGCCGCCTCGTAGAAAGGAACTCATATGCGCGTCGAATTATTCCCCGGCAAGCATTTATTCGTGGACGAACATCGCATTGAAACGCTTACCGCGGCCAAGCGGGTGCTCAATCAGCCGCAGAAGCAGCCGCAGCCGGTCATGCAGGCCGAGCGGCCGTGGGAGCAAAAGGGGATTCACCTCGGCAAAGTCTTGTACGACCGCGATCGCCAGCGCTTTCGCCTGTGGTACACGGCGCAGGCCGAAACCGTCATTGGCACGCGGGTGTTGGTGCGAGACAATCCGCCCAAAAATGTCCATGAATCGCACATCTGTTACGCCGAGTCTGTCGACGGGGTTCACTGGGAGCGGCCCGCCCTCGACATCGTCGAACGCGAGCGCTATCCGGGCAACAACATTTGCCTGCCCTCGATGCGCCCGCCGGGCCGGACCTTTTTGAGCCACCTAGTCGACGACCCGTTTGCCGACGATCCGCAACAGCGTTTCAAAATGATCTACCTCGACCAAGCGGACGAGGGCGCGGTCGGCGGCGGCTTGGCTCCAGATCAAAGGCTGCGCTTGCACGCGCACTCGGCCGACGGCCTACACTGGCACTCCTATCCCTCGGAAGAACACCACGTCGCCCGTCTCTTCGGCGTCTTAGCCTACTTAGACGAAGTGCCCTCTGGCCTCATCGACCCGGACGCCCGCTACATCCTCTACGGGCAGCGCGGCTCTCCGTGGAAGACTCGCCAGATTGGCCGCCGCGACAGCAGCGATTTTATCAACTGGAGCGACAACTGGCCGGTGTTGGAAAGCCGCCTCAGCGACACGCCTGGGCTGGAGTTTTACCACATGCAAGGGCCGATTATCAACCAAACGTACGCCGGCCTGTATATCGGCATGCTCGGCGCGTATTACGCCGACTTGCGGCGCAAGTTCGACCCCGCGCGCAACGACGGACTAACCGAGAGCCACCTAGCCTTCAGCCACGATTCCGTGCGCTGGGAGCACTGGGACGCGCCCTTTATTCCACGCGGCGAGGCTGGGGCTTTTGATTGGGGCGGCGTGTATTGCGAATACCCGGCCATCGGTGACGACCAACTTTATTTTATGTACACCGGTGAGAGCACGCGCCACGGCATTCCTGGTATGCCGAGCTTTGGCTTGGCGACCTTGCGGCTCGATGGGTTTGTCTCGGTTGAAACGATCGGCTTCATGGAGGGGACGCTCGTCACCCGACCGCATCACTGGAATGCGGCTGAGGTGCGGGTCAACGTGCAATCGCCGACAGGCGGCTTGAAGGTGCAGCTTCAGGACGAAACCGGACGGGCGTTCGCCGGCTTTGGCGCGGAGGATTGCGAACCTATTGCTGAGGACGCCCTAGATGCACCCGTGCGCTGGCGTGGCTCGGACGACGTGCGCTCGTTGAGCGGCAAAATGGTCGCGCTCCAGTTTAGCTTCTTGCCGGAGGACAAGCTGTATTCGTATACGCTTTGTGCGGAGGGCTGACTTTGGAGAGCTATTCAACGGTTCATCTTGAAGTGGCTGGCAACAACGAGGCAGTCGGCAGGCGACGTATGGCCGCGCCGACTTGTTGGTCGGCGGCAACCAGATCGAACTGCGCCTGAAGGTTTAGCCAGAATTGAGGCTCTACGCCTAACCAGTGTCCAAACCGCAAGGCCGTGTCGCCCGTCACTGATCGCTTGCCCGCGATGATCTGGCCAACGCGATTCGGCGGCACATTGATCTGACGCGCAAATGCCGTGGGCGTGATACCCACCTCTTCGAGCTCGTCTTTCAGGACTTCACCCGGATGCACGGCGCGTTTGAACATGTCCTACCTCCTCTTCTAAACTCTTGCACAACCAATCTAGTAGGTTGACAGGGTTCTAGTCATCTATACATACGTAACATACGTATAACTTAATTCAGAATATCGGGAGGTGGTAGCATGATTACTCTAACAGCCATTGAATCAGCAACATCCGTCGAGAACCCCCAGATACTGCACGGTGATTGCCTAGAGGTGATCCAATCCGGCAGGGTCAAGGCTGAATCGGTCAATCTGATTTTCACTTCACCGCCCTATGCCGATCAAAGAAAGAACAACTACGGCGGCATCCATCCAGATGATTATGTAGAGTGGTTCTTGCCGAGGGCGGAGGCGCTGAAGAAGAGCCTCAAGCCGGACGGTTCATTCGTTCTGAACATCAAGGAAAAGGCGGTTGGTGGCCAAAGGCACACTTATGTCCTAGAACTTATACTAGCTCTGAAAAAACAGGGCTGGCTATGGGTTGAGGAATACTGCTGGCACAAGAAGAATTGCTATCCGGGTAAGTGGCCCAATCGGTTCAGGGATTCGTGGGAGCGTTTACTACACTTCACGGTTAACAAGAAGTTCAAGATGAGACAGGAATCCGTGATGGTGCCGATGGGCGATTGGAAGACGGCGCGGCTGCGGAATCTGTCGAAAACCGATTACACTAGGGACGAGTCAAAGGCCGAAAACGGCTTTGGCAAGAAGGTCGAAAACTGGATTGGGCGCGACATGGCGTACCCGACAAATGTCCTGCATCTATCTACAGAGTGTGGCTACAAGGGCCATCCAGCCGCATTCCCACTGTCTCTACCCAACTGGTTCATTCGCCTATTCACTGATCCAGGCGATATGGTTCTCGATCCTTTCGCCGGTTCGGGCACTACGCTAGTTGCCGCTAGGGATCTCGACAGGGCCAGCATAGGCATTGATACGTCCTTGGACTACTGCGGCCTAATGCGCGAGAGGCTGTCAAAATGAACCCCGTAGAGGCGGAGATCAATGCCGCGGTCAAAGGAAATGGAGCTTCAAGAGAAAGACGCGTGGGGATGCCTGATGCTCAGAGCTTGATGACGGCGATTAGGACGCCGGTGATGGTCACCAACGTGCCCATCATCCAAAGGAAATAGGTGTCCATGCGCTTGTGGAGCGCGCGAATCTGTTCGCCCAACGAGCGGTTGGTCTCGTCAATGCGGTTGTTGGTCTCATTTATACGGCCGTCCAATGAGCGATTGAACTCGTCGATACGATTGCCCAACGAGCGATTGGTCTCATCTATACGGTCGCTCAACGAGCGGTTGAACTCGTCAATGCGGTTGTTGACGGCCCCTATTTGAGTACGCAGGTCTTGACGCAGGTCCTGAATGTCGTCGTGCAGATAGCTAATGACCCAAGGCATTTCTTCGGGTTTGGGAGTCGCACGGGCTTGGGGGTCAGTGTTTTTGCTCATGGCTAGTTTCCTCGGCGGAAATATAAACGAAGGACTAAAAACCACCAACAGGCGGCTTCCGCTCAAGCGCCGCGGGACTCCCCTATGGCTACGGCCTCAGTTGATCTTCGACAATCCGCAAAAAATGCGCCTCCTGCCCAACCTCTTCCCCCACCAAGCGAGCGTATTCCCGCGCATCCTCCACCCGCCCAGCCCAAACCAATTCTACCGCCAACGCCTGAAACAAACTCAACGCATAGCGCCGACGAAAATCCTCGGCCAAAAAAGCGCGCTCCAAATGCAGCAAAGCCGGATCGTGTTCTGCGAGCAGATGATAGAGTTGCCCCTTGACAAAATCGACGAAGGACGTGCCCACCGCCGGATCGTGCGCGAGAAACCCCGCCTGTTTCAGCGCAACTCGCAACTCGTCCCGCTGCTCGTCACTAAGTACCATCCCCTGCATCTTGATGCACCACCCCCACTGCACCGCCGCCCACAACCCGCGCTGCGTAAACGGCACTTCGCGGAGTGCAGCCGCGTAGTGAACCTGCGCCCGCGCAAAATCCCGCTCGATAAAAAGCTGATCCGCCACTGCCAGCACCAACGGCCCCTGCCGCCCCTGTTCCATCCACTGCTCGACGCCGCGCCGTTCCCCTAGCGACAGCCGCTGCCCTTCCATGGCCGCCAATTGCTTGAGATAGCGCGCATTGTGCCCATTGTACTGATGCAAGGGCGCTTGCGCGAGCATCGCCCCCATCTTGTTGTACACCACCACGCGCTCCACCGGCAGGTCGCCCAAATCGCGCCGATACGCCTCCGCGCTCCGCAGCAATCCCAAGTCAATGTCCTGCAATCCGGCGACGCTGTGGAGAACAGTCCGCGCCAACAAAGCCTGTCCGGCAACAGAGAAGTGAACGTGATCCACCATCCACTCCCACCCCACGCCCTGCGCGGGCGCAGCGTTCACAAACGCAGCCTCCACATCCGCCAAAACCACCCCATGCTCTTTGGCGACTGCGCGAATCACCGCATTGTGCACCGTGGGAGCGCGCCACGGCATGGTGTCTAAATCCCGAGCCTTGCGAAAGGCCCGCTGCGCTTCGGCATCCCGCCCCAATCGTTCCAACGCCCGGCCTTGCAAATACCACAACCAAGCGTGTTCGCTCGAAAGAGCCGCCGCTTGCTCCAATTGTTGCAGCGCATCCTCGGCATCATCCGGCGCAACGTAACCCCGCGTCAGTATCTGCGCCGCCTGCGCCACCTGCGCCTTCCACGCCCCTCCGTCCCCCTCTGTCGATCCCACCGGCGCAAATCCCGCGTCATTCGCCACGATAGTACACAGCACCAAGGGCACCTGCGCTCGCTCACAGAGCCGACTCACGCGCCGCAAGTTGTCGCGCAAATTCTGCTCCGCCGTCGCTCGACCCGGACCATGCAACGGCACCTCGCCGCGCGCAGCCGCCATCTTTATCAAATCCGTCGGCTCGTCCCTAGTCCCAATACTCCCTAGCAACCCATCTACCAGATGCGTCAAATGCAGTTGCCGCAAAAAGTATTTCAGTCGCTGATACCGCCCGGCCCCATACAACCCATAGAATTCGTTGTGCCCGGTATAGACGACGACCAGATCCGGCGACAGCACCAATGCATCTTCTATCACCTGCGCCACTGCAAAGCTGGCAATGGACGTAATACCCAAATTGACGACCTCCACCTCCCGCTCCGGCCACGCATCCTCCAGCATCGCCTGCAAAAAGGACGCCGCGGCCAAGCGTCGCGGATGGGGAAAACCCTGCACTGTGGAAGCCCCGACAAAAACGACGCGGTAGCGGTTGACTGGCGCAGGTTCCACAAAGAAGTGCTCGCCCATCTGACCCGCTGCGGCCAGCCGACCCTTGTATTGCGCAAAAAATCGCTGTGCATAAAACCGACTTGTCGCACGCAGCGATTCGCCAGTCACCTCATCCTCGGCCAAAGTCACTACCAACGGCGACGGCCCCAACCCCGGCACGAGCCGCAGCAAACCCTCGGCCACTACCACCAAAGCCACACCGACCGCTACAGTCGCCAAACGCAAAAACCAAATTCTACTCATCGCTTCGCGGCTTCCCCATCATTGCGTACACCCTCTCCAACGCCGCGTAGATATCCTCGCGCGGTGCCGCCACCACAGCCTGTTCGAGAACCTCGGCCGCCTGCTGATATTGCCCCAATCCCACATAGACGCCGGCCACATTGCTCCACACGTCAGCGCGTTCCCGCTCGTGCTCTAACACGTTCAGAAGAATGGGCAGCGCGCCGCGCAAATCGCCGCGCATCGCTCGCAATGAGCCGAGATTGAACCAAGCCTGCCAATACGTCGAATCGAGCCGCGTGGCCTGTTCGTATTTCAGCAGCGCCAAATCGTAGCGGCCTTGTTGCAGGTAGGCATTCCCCAAATCGTTGTGCGTGGCGGCCTTGCCCCTCCCATCCATCGGCGGCAGATCCCAATTCACCAACAGCACCAAGAGAGCGAGAACCGCCGTCGGCAAAAATGCCTGACGCAAGGGTCGTTGCCGCCATCTCGCATACAGCCAGTTCCCCCCGTACGCGGCGAACAGAATCAGCAGCGGCACAATCGGCAGGCGATAGCGCGCCGCGACAAAAAAGGCAATTACCGCAAAACTATAGCCAAGGACGAAGAGCACCGGCAGCACAAAGCCTTGCCGCCGGATGTACACTATTAGACCCAGCAACGCGAGCGGACTTATCAAGCCAAAGGGAAAAGCCACCCCCCATTTCCACAAGGCACCTGCGAGAACGCTCGAATACTTCCGCCAATAGTACATTTCCTGATTGCGCTCTATTTCATCGCCCTGCCAAAATTGGGCGGTTTTTGCCGCTAGCAATCCCATGTAATCGAAGGGCGCATTCTGTATGTACTCAAGAGCCTGCCTGTAAAAGAACAGGGACTTGGCCGAAGGGAGCGTGATACCTTCCCGCAGCGGCAGAGCAACCAGTTCCTCCCATTCCCATCCCGGGCGCAAAGCGAGCGTCTGCACGGCGTTCGCGTTGTTCCCTATGTAGAAATTCACCCCTCCGTTATAGGAGATCGGCACGAAGTCACCGCCGATGATGTAATTTCTCAACGTTATCGGTGCAATCGCCAGCACCGCCCCTAAAAGAAAAGCAACGACTGCCAACGCGGCCTTTTTCCGCAACCAATAAAACAACCAGATAGCCACGCCCGGAATCAAAGACGCGAGAATCGCCGCAGTAAGCGATGCCAGCCCCAGCGCAAAACCTGCAGCCGTAAAAATGGATCTCGTCGGCCGCTCGACCGCACGCATCAATAGCAAGAGACTGACAAGGGTAAAAGAGATGGCCAACCCAGCCGGCAAGAGTCGAGCGTCAAAATAGATCAGCGGCCCGTACACCGCCGCAATGAGGCCGCCGATAAAACCGATACCTGGACCAAAAAGCCGCCGCCCGACCAAGCACAGCAACACACAGGTAAGGCTGCCGATTAGCGCCTGCGCAAAGCGGGATACATAGTAAAAGGATTCTGGAAATAAGAGCTTGATTACGCCCAAGAAATAAGGATAGAGCGGAGGTTGCCAGAACGGGCCTTGGCCGCGTCCCAACCAGTTGCCCTCGGCTAGACTGGCCGCCTGTTCGGCGTAGGTAGCCGCGTCCACCGCCGGCATAGTAAAAAGAGGACTGGCCGACATCTGGAACGCATGCACCAAACGCAGGCTCAGCGCCAGTACAAAGACGATCCCTCCCCAATGCCAGAGCCTTGCAGGTAGGGGCGAGCGATCGCTCGCCCCTACAATTCTGCGTCCATCTGCGTCCATCTGCGGATCGTCTTGTCAATGATGTAGGATTAGTTCGACCGTTTTAGCGGACGATCACGTCCCACACCTTCGACATCCGCGCCTTCCCCTCGGGGCCTTCGACGTAGAGCGTGACTGTATAGGTCGTCCCAGGCTCTGCGTACTGGTGGATGGGATGTTGCTCGGTCGAGGTGTTGCCGTCGCCGAAATCCCAGCGCCACGAGCGGATATCCCCGTAGGACAAATCCTTGAAAGCGACCAAGCGGCGTTCCATATCGAGGACGGTAAATTCCCATTGCGCCTCGACCGGGTCGCGCAAGGCTTTTTCCAGCGGCATCAGCCGGAATCCGACCAGTTCGGAGGCGTTGCCGAACATGGTCGTTTTGTGGGATAGGTTCCAAAAGCCCTCGAACTCCTGCTGTTTGACCTCCACATCATCGTAGTCGAGGATGCACCAACTCAGGCCGATCAAGGCGTCCTCTTCGAGCTTCGACTCCACGGCGCGCTCCGGTCCGTCGGCGGGGGCGTAGTCGAAAGGGGTGATCCAGAATTCGAGCGTGTAGTGCCCGCTGTCGCCCGGCGCAAAATCGTAGTGCGCCGCCGCATTGGCCCAAGGCAACTCGTAAATCCACTGATTGGCACCCCAGACCATAGTCCAAGGCTTGCCGTCGGCCGGGGTCAGGACGTGGTAGTTCTGGGCGTGGACGCCGTGGAATTTGAAGTGGCCGTCGAGGCCCTCCAGCCCGTTGATCTCCTTATCCTCGCGCAGTTGGGGTATCAAAGGACCGCCGGACAAATCGCCATCGACGACGATCTCCAAAATGTCGTTGTGCAGATCGCGGTGGCTGAAATCCCAGTAGTCGTCATAGGCTTGGTAGAGGAAGTAGAGTCGGTTTAGCCCCTTGACCCAGCCAACGCGCATGGTGACGTCTAGATCGGTGGTATCTATCGGGCTATCGTGTACGGTGTCTTTCAATTGATCGATGCCGACGGCGTAGTCAGCAGGAACCATGCTCCAGTCGGATACATCCCCATCGACGCGGGGAATCTGATCGGCGGGGAACTGAAAAATTTTAAAGGTGGTATCCGGCCGTTCCAGTGCGGCGGCAGACAGTGCCCACAGCACGCCAACGGTTAGGATCGCACTGCACTTTTGCATGTGCCGATTCCTCCGATCAGGTCCGGTTGTCATCGATATAATCCCAGTTGTAGGCTATCCCCAGCCCCGGTTCCTGCGACACGTGTACGCACCCTTCGTCGTCCATGGGATCGGCGATCTGATCGAGATGCGGTGGACTCTCGTCGTAATCGCGTCCGGGACGCAACAGACCGCGTTCGTAATAGCGGCAGGTGGCCTCGGGAGTAGCCGCGGCCAAATGCACATGCGGGGCACCAACCCCGTGTATTTCACATTGCACGCCGTAGAGTTGGCACAAGTTGATCAGCTTCCAGCAGCCGGTGATGCCGCCGTAATTCACATCAATGCGCAACATGTCGCAGGCCCCCTGCAACAGCCACTCGGCCCGCGCAAAGGGACCGCCCTTGACGTGTTCGGGGGAACAGATGGCGATGGAGGTCTGCTGCGTCAAACGGCGGTACGACTCCACCCGCGTCTCGACCATTGGGTGCTCCAACCAGTAGTAGTTCAACTCTTCCAATTCCCGCGCAACCCACAGCGACTCCTCCAAGGTATAAACGCCGAACGGATCGAGCATCAGCACGATGTCGTCGCCCACGGCCTCTCGTACGGCGCGACAAATCTCCACATCCTCTTTGGGAAATCCCGGCAGTTGCGGCGCTGGCTCCTGCGTGTGCGGATTCCAGCAGATGTTGGCGTGTACTTTGAAGGCTTTATAACCGCGCGCTACGCACTCTCGCGCCAGTTCCTCATACACCTCGGGGCCACCCAAGTTCGGGTACGTGCTGGCGTATGCTTCGACCGTGTCGCGGGTGCCACCCAAGAGTTGGTACACGGGCATACCGGCTTTTTGCCCGGCCAGATCCCACAGCGCGCAATCGACAACGCCGAGTTCGTGTTCGGCGAGGCTGTGGCCAAACGTGGACATCTGGTCCATCCAATGCCATAGCTTTTCGCGATTGAGGGGATCCTCGCCGACTAGCAGGTTTTTGATGGCACCTTCCATAGTCGCCTTGTTGCCGCCCAGCATGTGCCCTGTAACGCCCTCGTCGGTGGAAATCCTAGTGATCGCACTAGTGCCTTCCACTTCCTCGTCGTCAATCCACACGCCATAGCCCCAGCGCGAGCCAGCACTCCGGCCGCGGTGTTTGGTGCGAAAATGAATAACTTCGACATCGGTGATTTTCACGGTTTGTTCTCCTCAGAAACGGATGATCAATCCCTAGCTCCCCACCTTCTTGATGCTGTTTGACATAATTCACCAAATAGTTTCAACTTCTGATTGCTGTATTCGATAATCCGTTGTGACGAGCGGTAGGCGGAGGTGCTGTGCTGTTGCAGCAATCATGCGATCTGGCATATCGGGTATTTGATCGCGAGAAATACTTTCCAATTGTTCTGCAATCGCAAGATCAAAAGGGACAACTTTGAGTCCTGAATCGGGTCGGTGCAATGTGGCTTTCAAGTCAATCAAATTTTGTCGAGACAATCGCTCTTTTTCAGTCAAGTATATAACTTCGACAATTGTTACTGATGACACATAGACTAAGTGACCTGATGAGATTGTATCTCCAATAGCTTGACGAGCAACGGATGAGAGGTCTGGCGATCTTGTCAAGAACCAGATCAATGAGTGCGTATCTACAACCAGAGACATCACTCTTAATCTTTTTGTTCAAATTTATGCCACATTTCTTTGCGAATTTCGGCTATGTCCTGAGAGGTTATTGGCTGCGCCTGTTCCCACAATCCTTCAGGATTAAAGAGCTTGTCTTGACTGGAGCCAGACGAACTTGGTATATCTGCCATAAGAACGAGTTTAACAGCCAAACCGCTTTCCTCGATGATAACCACTTCTTCGCCATTGGCCACTTCTTTGACCAGTGCCGCAAGACAGCTCTCTGCTTCGGTAAGGTTAATTTTGTGCATATTTTCATCCCTTAAGTAAAATAGTGGAGATAGATGTATCGACACTACAGGTTCTTGGCACGGAAAAAGTCCTTTGCCAGTTCTTCCGGGGACAGATTGATGGCCGATACCTGGTAGGGCTTCAAGGCATCTAAAAACACGACGCGATCCATATCTGCAAACCGAGCGGCTTGACCAGAAGACAGACGTCCGAGTTCAAATAGTTTGACGGCTATCAGTAGCCGTCCTTTTTCGGCGAAGCGTTCAGGCGTTTCGCTGAGGGTTTGCAGTATGTCGTCTGGACATTCAAATGTAATTTTAGACATTGTGTACTCCTTCTGAAAAATCGCTTTCGACTTCTACAATCTCAAATGTACGCCACATTTCTTTTTGAACTTCAGCTATGTCCTGCGATAATAATGATAACGTACACAGCTCCGCCTATTGGGGCAATAACGTCTTGAGGTGGTCCTCATATACGACAACCCTATCTTCGTAGTCCCTCCGCAGCCCCATCAAAAACGCATCTGCCAAGCGGCTCTCCTCGGCGCGTTTCAACAGCGCCCGCGCCCGCTTCGCCGCGGTATCGAAAGGCTCGGGGGCGCTACCGAAATTCGACTTCAGCACCTTGAACACCGAATAGTACTCGCCACCCCGAGGCATGGCCTCCGGGCCGACCACTTGGGCACCCTGCGCCGTCACCGCTAGCGGGCCGTACAACCGACCGACCTCGGCGCTGCGCACCACGTCGATCAATTCTGGATAAAAGGATTGTTCAAAGGCGTGGATGTGAAATGTGCCCTGCGCGCCCTTGCCCGCCGTCCGCAAGGTGTACTCATCGGCGAGTGCCCCCATATCCTCACCCGCCTCAATTCTCGCTTTGATCTCCACCGCCTCTTCCCGGGTTTGCACCATGATCTCCTGCAGCGTGACCTCCTCCGGTGCCGTGAATAACTCGGGCCGCTCGTCGTATAATTTCCTGACCGCCGCCGGCTCGATATGGACTTGATCCTTGACCGCCGTCTGCCTAAGTGCCAACAGTAACAGCGCGTCTTTGCGGCGCTCATACCAGCGCACAATCTGCTCTTCGCGGTCAATCCCCCTTTCATAGGCCACGTGCAGGAATAAAGTACGTGGTAGCAGAACATCTTCGGCAAACCACCGCACCGACTCGGCAATGTCGCCTGAAAAGCCCATCTTCAACTCTGCGGCGTAATCCCAAAAATCCCCCACCGTGATGCTGCCATCGCGGAATTGAAAGAGCACCGCTGCGCGCTCTGCCTCAGTGTACTCTCTACGTCCCGCCGAGACCCATTGCTGTAGCTGTTGCAAGGTCTCGGCGTTGGCCTGCAAGTCGATGTCAGCCCGCAGTTGCGCCAAGAATGTCTCTATCAGTTCGGTCGTCTTTTCCTCCCGCAGCTTGGCCTCCAGCTCGTTACTCGCGGTGGCAAAACTCACGGGCCGGGCGTGCATGACTTGATAGATTCCATACTGGTCATTGGGCAGGCGGATCGGAGTACTCGCCAACTGCAAGCGCGTTTATGTATTCTTGCAGGTAGATCGGAATGCGTTTGGGGGTCAGATAGCCGTCCAGTTCCCCACCTTGCGGTGCCGTCGATTTGTGCTGCGATCGGCTGTGTGCCAGTTCGGCAAAATCCCGGCCGTCGGCAAGGCTTTGCCCGATCTCCTCGGCTTCTGCCTGGGTGTCGACGATGATCAGGCGCAGCTTGACCTCGCGTTCCTTGTCCGCGGCTTCGTAAGCCGCCCGCAACTCCTGCTCATCGACGTTGACCTTGGCGAGAAATTCGCGCTCGAACAACAGGCTCAACACCCGTTCGGCTTTTTCCCGCTGTAGCTTCTGCGCCACCTCCGGTGCCTCGTCGAGTCCCCTTTTGATCGCTTCTTGAAGGAAAATCTCCTTGTCGATGATCGTCTGTAGGTAGTCGCGGTAGCCGTCTAAGCCTGACTTCTTCGTCTTTAGCTGGGCCGGCAAGCGCTGTTCAAAGTCGATCAGTTGGGAGGCCGTTATCCGGCGATTCCCCACTTCGGCCAAAACGGGATCTTCTAGTTCCTCGGCATCCTTTGCACAACCCATAAGTACTAGGATAATTCCACTACAGACCAAGGACAGGTACGCTTTCATAGATTCAGTCAACTCACAATTTTTAGGTAGAAGATTAAACTGCGACGCGACGGCCAGCAGGCGCTAGCGGATGCTGCCATATACCGTCACGAAGGAGAGGGCACCCGTCTCCCGAGCACTCGGCTGTTCAAAGCGCTCTAAGTAGCGTCTGCTTACCCTTATCCCCATCAGGGTTTGCAGGGTATAGCCCAGATACGGCTTGTCGATGGAAAACTGCACGGCGAGCGAAGTCTCGTCGAAATCCCCGGTCGTATCGCCGGCGCGCAAACCGGCGGTGGCCGTCTCGTCTTGAACAAAATCGCGGAAGATCAGATGCTCAACGCCCAATTGCAGCGACACGTGGTTCAAAAAGGAACGCCGCAGCAAGAGCGAGGAAATCCCGCTCCAGTCCTGGCGGTCGGCCGTCGAGGCGCTAGTCAGGCGGTCGATATTGTAGGGCGTGTCGTCCATGAATAGTTCGTGCTTGAAGCGCGGTTGCACTGTCAGCCGGCCCAGCGAAAATTGGTAATCTATGCGGTTGATCAGCCCCAGCCGCCGCGTGTTGCGGGCGATCTTGCGGCCAGCGCGGTCGCGGGCATTGGCGTCGCGCTGCCGAATGAATTCGTGGATGAACTTGCCCTCGCTATTGATGCCCTTGTAGGTCTTGCCAGTAAAACCAGCCCACAGCCGATTGACGACGGCGTCGCGCATCGCCAGCGGATCCATGACCGGCTGCATCGACCCCGGCGAGTCCAGCGGCCGGCCCAACTCGGGCCGCGCTGTCACCCACTGGACCACGTCGTCGGCGATATCGTCCTGCACCAACTTGAACATGTTGTAAAAGGCAACATTTCCCACCGTCGGGAAATTGCGCTCGTAGGCCAACAGGGCGTAGCGGGTCAGGTTCTTTGCGCCGGTCGATAAGCGCTGCACTTGCTCTTGCCCCGCCATCCACTTCAGCTCCGGCGTCAGCCACGCCCCCAAGTAGGCGTTGTACCCGCGCCGGTCGCGCTTATAGGGATAATCCGGCTCGTCGTCGTTTTCAAAGCGCTCGCCCCAACCATTGTTGTTCAAGTCAATGGCGAAGACGAATTCCGGCCGATCAACGTAGTGGCGCAGAAACTGCTCTTCGTAGTCGGGCATGAAATTGGGGCGCACTGGAGTGTTATTCTGGTTGAAATCGGAAATAAAGTCGTTGTTTTCGTCGAGACCGGGGAACACCGCTCCGTCGGCCAATCCCTCCTTGTCGCGCCGCTGGTCGAGGCGGATGTCGTTGTCGTCGTTGTCATCGACCAAGTCGTAGAGAAATTCCGACCGCGCCTCTTCGTCGTCACTGTAATTGATCCTCCCGCCCTGATCGACGAGGAACGACGTGGTGTTGTACTCGGCGTCCATGCTAAACGCCTCGCCGAACAGGAAGAAGGGATAAAATTCTCTGGCGACGTTGATCATCCAACCCGTCGCCGACTCATCCCCCAACACGCCGGATGCGCTGTGATGCGTCTGCCGCGCGATATTGGGGTACTGCCGGAATTGGTGGTTGACATTGTACTCGCCGTACATCCGAAAGCCCGCCCAATCGCTGACCTCGAAGCTGAATCCGAAAACTTGGGTCGCCGTCGGCAGGCCGTAGTCGAAGACGACCCACCGCTGATTGGAGTTGTCTTGGACATTGCCGTCCGCTCGCACCACGTTTAAAAACTTGGATTGAGCCCCCAAAGGCTCATTGTCGGTCTGGACGTCCGAGGTGACATCAATCCGGTAGTCGTTGTTGAGCAGGAAGCGGAACTTCACCGCAGTGATATTGTTGACCAAGTCGGCATCATCGATAATGTCTTCCAGCGCCATCACCGCCGGGTCTTCCGAAGAGAAATTGTACCGATAGGTAATCTCGCCCTCGCTGCCAGCCCCTTCGGCAACAGGAAAGCCATTGCGCGTGGTACCACCCTCTATCTGCGGCAGAAAACCAAGCTGACTGCCGACTAGCACGGTGTCGCGACCGCCGATTTGGGTATGCACTTCAATATCTTGGTTGAAAACCGTAGGGCCGCCCACGCCGTCCTCGGGCGAGTCGTCTGTTATGCGGACGATGATCCAGTTGATGCGATTTTCCAGTTGGCCGTTAGTCAGCTTGCCCTTAAAAGGGTTCCACATTCAGACAGTATAACTTCCCTCATGCTGAGGTCCTGTACAAAAAAAGGGAACGGCACCTGTGCGGTACCGTTCCCCTTGCGTATGCTCGATTGCTCCTTTCGGTTCTGAGAGGCCCTAACCTATAGGCATCACCGAGTTGGTGCGGAGCCTACTTTATCGAATAAGAACCATTTTGTTCATCAGAACTTGCTTGCTGGTTCGTAGCTGATACAGATACACGCCCGAGGTGACTGGGTATCCCTGCTGGTCGCGGCCATCCCAAGCCACGGCGTGATAGCCTGCCTTGAGCAGGTGCCCATCCAAGAGGGTGCGCACGAGTTGCCCCGTTATGTTGTAGATAATCAGGGAAACGGGGCTACTATCTGGTAGTTGCACATAAATGGTTGTGGCTGGATTGAACGGGTTGGGACCGGCCACCGCCGCCAGTACCGAATCGGGCATCGCTTGGAGGCCGACTGGTTTAGCTGACGGGGACACCACTGGATCGCTTGTCGCACTGGCAGAATTGCCAGTGCCGCAGGCATCTGTATAGGAGACTGACACGGATACTGATTCCCCCAACTCCGTTGGTATATAGACCGCCCTAGACGTCGGCTCCCCGTTGAACGACCAACTCTTCCCGCTGATTTCCCCATCCGGATCTGCCAGCGCCGCCGTCAGTGGGAATCCTTGCAGCGGCTCCTGTGGCGTTAGAGACACTGTGCCCGGCCTCTCCAACGTAACCAAACGACTACCGGATGTTGTTTTTGTGCCATCCGTGTAAGTGGCGGTGACTGAAAACGAGTAGGAATTACAGTGGGTCAGCTTAGATATGGTCGTGTTGTTGCTAGTACCGCTATAACTTCCCACCGTATAATTCTTGAGAGTTAGATCCCGACAGGTATTATTGGTGGGGGTGCTCCACCAGAGGCTCACATACGTATTTCCCTGCGATGTTATCGATAGGAGAGGCTTACCCAGGGAGCCTTCTGGTGTCGCCGACTCACTGTCGGTTGCTATTATGGATCCCCCCGCGTTTATCGCGCTGACCGTAAAAGACTCACTTTTGCAGTTCTTTAGGTCATATATGCCCTTGCTAGTGCCCTTGGTGGTAAATGAACCTCTCGAGTAACTATACTCATAGTGGTCAATTATCTCATCGCAGCTATTTGCACTCCAACGGAGGATCACTCCTCTATTGCCTGGTGTCGCCGACAGACTCAGCGACGGAATGCACACAGGTTCGGGCTCGACGGGCGTGGCCGTTATACTCGTGGAAGAACCCCCTCCCACACTGTTGACCGCCCGCACATACAATGTATAGGTCGTGCCGTTAGTCAGGCTCGGCACCGTTTTGCTGCGGGCGGAGGCACCGCCTGACACGGTAGTCCAACTCCCTCCGCTACGCAGATACTGGTAGTGGGTGATCGGCGAGCCGCCATCCGACGCGGGAGCCTCCCAACGAAGCGTCACCGATCTATCGCCTGGCGACGCCGAGAGGTTGCGAACCGGCCCCGGCTTAGAGACGGCAGGCGTGGCCGACACGCTGGTGGCAGGGCCTTTACCCGCCGCGTTGATGGCGCGTACTTCAAAGGTGTATTCAGTGCCGTTGGTCAGGCTCGACACGGTCTGGCTCTGTGCCGCAGCCCCGTCCGACACGTCAGCCCAGGCTGGGTCCGACTCGGTCCAGGTGTCATGGCTATCGCTGCTGTAGCGATACTCGTAGCCGGTGATCGCTGAGCCCCCATTCGACGCGGGTGCTTCCCAACGGAGCACCACCTGCTCATTACCTGGCGTCGCCGCAAGGTTGACCACCGCCTCCGGCACCGTGGCGGGTGTAGCCGACGTGTTGCTGGCGGGGCCTTCTCCCACGCTGTTGACGGCGCGCACTTCAAAGGTGTATTCAGTGCCATTGGTCAGGCTCGACACGGTCTGGCTCTGTGCCGCAGCCCCGTCCGACACGTCAGCCCAGGCTGGGTCCGACTCGGTCCAGGTGTCGTGGCTATCGCTGCTGTAGCGATACTCGTAGCCGATGATCGCTGAGCCCCCATTCGACGCGGGTGCTTCCCAACGGAGCACCACCTGCTCATTATCTGGCGTCGCCGCAAGGTTGACTACCGCTTCCGGCATCGTGGCAGGTGTAGCCGACACATGGGCGGCGGTGCCTTCGATATCACTATTGACGGCGCGCACTTCGAAGGTGTATTCGGTGCCGTTGGTCAGGCTCGACACGGTTTGGTTGCGTGCCGCAGCTCCGCTCGACACGTCAGCCCATGCCGGTTCGGAATCCGTCCAAGAGTCATGGCTGGTACTGCCATATCGATACTGGTATCCGGTGATCTCGGCCTCTCCGTCCGATGGGGGAGCCTCCCAACGGAGCACCACCTGCTCATTATCTGGCGTCGCCTCAAGGTTGGCTACCGCGTCGGGCCTTGGTCTAGGTGTCGCCGACACTTGGGCGGCGGTGCCTCTTCCCGCTGCGTTGACGGCACGCACTTCAAAGGTGTATTCGGTGCCGTTGGTCAAGCTCTCCACCGTGTAGCTGGTCGTCTGGGCATCACTGTCTGGTATCGTCGTCCAGTCGGGCGACCACGTCGGGCCTCCATCGTCGCTTAGTCGATACTCATAGTGCGTAATCGGCGAGCCGTTGTCGTCGGGGGCCGTCCAACTAAGGGTTATCTGCTCATGGCCTAGTGTGGCCACCAGACTCCCCGGCGAGTCTGGCCGGTCAATCACCGCCTCCGTCTGGGCCGATTCGGCCGATTGGTCGGTGCCTAGCCTGTCATCATATTCCGCCGTTGCTTGCAGCCGTTTCCCGAGCAGCACCTGCGTAGGGGTAAACGTCGAAGAAAGCCCCGCCGAGGTGCCGGTCTCCTCCGACGACGTCCCGTCTGGGTTAAAAGACAACCAAGTCCACCGAACATTGGTCACGCTGCCATCGGGGTCGGTCAGTATCGCTGTGATCGGCTCGCCCACCCGAGGCTGGGTCGAAGATAGCTCTATCGTGCCCGGCTCATCGACATTGGACACACTGACGGTCACCGCTACCGTCGCCGACAACGATCCGTCATTGACGACCACATCGACGGTGTAGGTCTGCTGGGTTTCAAAGTCGGGAGCACTTTGGAAGTGGAGGGTGCGCGTGGTACCGCTACCTTGCAACTCGAAGGCGCTGGCATCGGTGCCGGTCAGCGACCACGTCAGCGAGTCGCCATCGGAGTCCGCGGCTGTGTAGGTGGCTACGGCATCGGTGCTGTTTTCGGCAAACGACACGGTGGTGGGGCCGTCTAACGTCGGCGGTTGGTTGGGCTGCACCGGCGTGGCCGTAGTACTGTCGGCGTCACCTTCCCCCACCGCATTGACGGCGCGTACTTCAAACGTGTATTCGGTGCCGTTGGTCAGGTCGTCTATGGTGTAGCTGGTCGTCTGGGTATCACTGCTTGGTATCGTCGTCCAGTCGGGATTCCAAGGGGCGTCATCCACATCGATTCGCACTCGATACTCATAGTGGGTAATCGGCGAGCCGTTGTCGTTGGGGGTAGTCCAACTGAGGGTTACCTGCTCATTGCCCGGCGTGGCCGACAAGCTCCCCGGCGCGGCCGGCCGGTCAATCACCGCCTCGGTCTGAGCCGACTCGGCCGATTTGCCGGGACCTTGGCCGTCCTCATAGTTGGCTGTCGCTTGCAGCCGCGTCCCGACCATATCTTGCGTGATATTTAAGGTCGAAGAAAGTCCATCCGCGGTGCCGGTCCCCGACGACCAAGTCCACGCAACATTGGTCACGCTGCCATCGGGGTCTGCAAGCGTCGCTGTGACCGACTCGCCCACCTTTGGCTGGGTCGAAGACAGTGTCACCGTGCCGGACTCATCGACATTGGATACCGTTACCGATACTGTCACCATCGCCGACAACGATCCGTCATTGACGACCACATCGACGGTGTAGGTCTGCTGGGTTTCAAAGTCGGGAGCACTTTGGAAGTGGAGGGTGCGCGTGGTGCCGCTGCCTTGCAACTCGAAGGCGCTGGCATCACTGCCCGTCAGCGACCACGTCAGCGAGTCGTCATCCGGGTCGCTGGCCGTATAGGTGCCGACGGAGTCGGTGCTGTTTTCGTCCACCGACACCGCGCTGGGGCCGTCCAACGTCGGCGGTTGGTTGGGCTGCACCGGCGCAGCCTTAGTACGGGCGGTCTCGCTTTCTCCCGCCGCGTTGACGGCCCGCACCCGAAACCGGTAGGTGGTGCCGTTGGTCAGCCCATCTATGGTGAAGCTGGTCGTCTGGGCATCACTGTCTGGTATCGTCGTCCAGTCGGGATTCCAAGGGGCGTCGTCCACATCGATTCGCACTCGATACTCATAGTGGGTAATCGGCGAGCCGTTGTCGTCGGGGGTAGTCCAACTGAGGGTTACCTGCCCATCGCCCGGCGCGGCCGACAAGCTCCCCGGCGCGGCCGGCGGACGATTGGGCTGCACCGGCGCAGCCTTAGTACGGGCGGTCTCGCTTTCTCCCGCCGCGCTGACGGCCCGCACCCGAAACCGGTAGGTGGTGCCGTTAGTCAGCCCGTCTATGGTGAAGCTGGTCGTCTGGGCATCACTGTCTGGTATCGTCGTCCAGTCGGGATTCCAAGGGGCGTCGTCCACATCGATTCGCACTCGATACTCATAGTGGGTAATCGGCGAGCCGTTGTCGTCGGGGGTAGTCCAACTGAGGGTTACCTGCCCATCGCCCGGCGCGGCCGACAAGCTCCCCGGCGCGGCCGGCTGCCCCTGCGAATGCACAGGAAAAGCAAAAAAGCACAGGAAAAAGATAACGCTGACCCTACTAGTGACATTCTTCATCATTTTGTCCTCTCCTCTTCAGTGGTTTTGCGACTCGAACCGCGAATGGATTCTATTCGATCAAGACCCCGACCCGTACCGCCAACGGAAAACGACGCTTTGGTGGTGTATGCATATTTCGTGCCAAGTAGCACACCGAGCACAAAAAAATCCTTCAGGAAGGCCCGAAGGCTCCTGAAGGATTGCAAAAAATGAGACCCGAATGATGCGATTTATTTTTCTATACTTGGTTACTCACCCTCATTCCCGTTCATTTTGCACGACTTTTCCGTTCATTTTGCACGACTTTTCCGTTCATTTTGCACGACTTTTCACACCCGACGGCTCAGGTTTTACGACTTCTTCGGTCGTTGCACCCCATACTTGCGCATATAGTAGCGCAGCTTCTCCGGCCCCATCCCCAACAACTGCGCTGCGCCATGCTCCCCATAGATTCGCCCCTTGGTCGCCCGCAACGCCTCCTCAATCTGCTGCTTTTCAGCCTTGGCCACCTCAGCTTCCCGTGCCCCCCAATCCCCACTAACTCCCGCTTCAACCAAAGGAACCGATGGAGCCGCCGCCGACGGCAACACAGCCTCCCCCTCCGCTTCCGCCGACAACACAGCCGCCATCTCAAGGACTCCGCCCTCGCAGATGATCATCGCCCGCTGTATCTGATGCGCCAACTCTCGCACATTCCCCGGCCAAGGATGCCCCTGCAAATGTTCCATAACCCTGTCGCCCAACGTCGGCACTGGCCGCTGCAACTTTTCGGCATACTGATGGACAAAATGCGTCACCAACAGCGGAATATCCTCCCGCCGCTTCCGCAGCGGCGGCACCACCACCGGAAACATGCTCAAACGGTAGTACAGATCCTCCCGGAACGTCCCCTCCCGGATGGCCTTGCGCAGGTCGCGGTTGGTCGCCGCCACGACCCGCACATCCACCGCAATAGACTTCTTGCCGCCAACGCGCGTCAGATGATCCTCCTCCAAGATGTGCAGCAACACCCGCTGCGTTTCCAACGGCAAGTCACCGATCTCATCGAGGAACAAGGTGCCGCCATGCGCCCGTTCAAAAAAGCCAATGTGCCGCTCTGCCGCGCCGGTAAAAGCCCCCTTCTCGTGGCCGAACAGTTCGCTTTCGACCAAGCCAGCGGGCAGTGCACCACAATTGACGGGGATAAAGGCTTGCTCGCAGCGCAGACTCATCTTGTGGATGATTCGAGAGAGCAAACCCTTGCCCACGCCGGTCTCGCCCAACACCAGCACTTGGGCATCCGTCTTGGCCGCCTGCTCTACCTTTCTCAGGAGCTGGGCTATGACCGAACTTTGGCTGAGTATCCCCAAAGTCCGCCACTTACTTTGCTCATCGGCGACCACCCGCACCGCTAGGCTAGCCACTTCCGACTGCAAGCCCTCCCGGTCTTGGGCCCGCACCTCAAAGCGATATTCTCCGGCCGGCAGGTCTTTATACGACACCGTATTGTCGAGCGCCGGCGCACTCCACTTAGCCGCCGGATCATAGCCGACCAGCCGATAGCTGTAGCGCATCGGTTCCGCTCCAACCCTAAAACGGATGCCTTGGAAGTGAATCGAGATCGCAGGGGTATCCTCTGGATAGGACACAACTGAGGGCGATTCCAACAACCGCCCCTCTACAACCTGACGGATCACAATACCCGGCGGTATATCGCTGGGCTGGTACATAATGAGACTCGCCTTCGTCCCAAACCACAGACGACCCTTGCTATCGCACAGAATCGCCTCAACCGTATTCATAGGCACGGATTTTCCCAGCCGGATGCTGTGGAAGGTCTGGCCGTCGTAGTTCAGGACGCCCCCGCCGTTGGTCCCTATCCACACTCGCCCCTGCCGATCCGCCGCCAGCGCCAGAATGCCATTGACCGAAAGCCTATCTTGTTCCACTGTAAACTGACGCACCTCCCTATCACGGTAGTCCACGGCAAAAAGGCCCTGCGCCGTCCCCACCCACAGCGTATCCTCGTGCTCACACAGGGCGTTCACGTAAGAAACGGCTTCTAACTCGGTCAGATCACACGCCTGGAAAAAGCCGTCCGCATGGCAGTACAACGCCGGTCGTATTCCATGCAGACCAATCCAGAGAACGCCTTCGCCATCCTGCAACACGGCGCGACAAGGATGGGACAACCGCTCCGCAAACGCGATGAAGTGGTCTTTTTCGATCCAGCCAAAACGTCCCTCGGATGTGCAAACGCTCATGCGCCCGATCTGGCCTGGACCTAGCCCCGCGATTTCTTCGTGGCGACCCTCGGCCACCTCGATCACTTGGGACGCTGTATCCTCCCATTTGCAGACCTGTCCGTCGGAACCGCCGCTCCACAGTTGCCCCTGTTGATCAACCACCAGTGCTGAAACCGCCTGACCCGTCGCCACCGGATAGAGCCGGTCGTCCTCCAAGTAAGCCAATCCCCCTGCTGTGCCGATCCAGATTCGACCCTCTCGATCTTCGGCCAAACACCGTACCTCGCGGTCGGGAAGCCCGTCGGCTTCACTGTATAGCTGGGTACTAAACAGATCGCAAAGAACTAGCCCACCGCCCCACAGCCCCACCCAGATATTCCCTTCGCGGTCCTCGTACGTCAGGCGCGTATCCGCAAAGTGCGCACTCGGTAAGCGCGCTGAGAACGAACACCAATCCTGCCCATCGTACACCAACACGCCCTTGCGAGCCACCCACAGCCAGCCCCGCTCGTCCAAGCGCACATCCCGCATCCCGTGCCGCACCACCTCCCCGTCTTCAAGCTCGCTCCCTACATCAATTAAGTTGAACCGTTGTTGCTGTGGATCGTAGCGGCCGATCACGGCTTCGCTGCCAATGTATTGGAAGGCAATCCACAGATAGCCAGCGGCGTCCTCAGCCAACTTCCAAGCCCAATGCCGCACACCGGTCCCCACGCGGAAGTCCATGCTCATGCACTGACCATCCAAGCTGATGATCCCTCGGCGCACCGTCGTCAACCATGTCGTCCCCGCCGCGTCGGTAGCCATGTCGTACACCGGCCCTAGGGGCTGCCCCCCAATGGCCGTCATGGATTCTACGACCCGACCCTTGGAAAACCAGCCAACCCCCGCGCGGGTCAGGACCCGCATCGTGCCGTCCGGCTGCGGTTGCAAACTTAAGATGTCGTTGCAGGGCAGACCGTGCTCGATGGTATATACCTGAAAACTCCGTCCGTCGTAGGCGGCTAGCCCGCCGCCGAGCGTCCCGAAGAACAGCCGCCCATCCTCGTCCTCGGCGATGGCCATCACCGTCAGGTGGGGTAGCCCGTCCGCTCGGCCAAAGGTATCGAAATGAGTCCCGTCGAACCGGCTGACCCCACCGTCGGCTGTGGCGATCCAGAGTAGCCCCCAGCGATCTTGATAGATCGCTTCCACCTGCATCCCGGCCAGCCCGTCAGCAACGGTGTACCGGTGCCCTAGCACATGCTCTATATATTTCCTGTGTATCGTAATTTCTGAGGCTTTACCCTCGTCGTCCATCTCTCCTACTTCCTTTTAATCACAGACTCACGCATCGTCTTGCCTGTGCGCTTAGGCGCGGGTACGCTACAGCCTTGTCATGCTGACGTGAGTTCGGGTTAAGCAGCCTTCTAACTGGAGTCGTGTATCTGCTTAGTAGCATACGCTTGGGCGCGTTCAATTTGAACCCGAAAAACTCGTCTGTCGAGATTTTTGCCCCTCTGCTCATCCCGAACTCACGTTTGAATGAATTATGAATATAAGGTCTATTCGTGATTTATATGTGATTTTTCAGCCTGTTATAGTGATTTTTTTATGATTTTTTGCCCCAATACGGTATAATTGGCCCCGCCAAGGCCTACCGGGCCTCGAAGCCTGGGGGATCATTAGGCGACGCCCGATGAGCCCATAACCACAGGTCTCCTGCATCCTGATGGAGGTAATGAGTGGGAAATGACGACGAGCGGGAGCAAGAGACGCTGCAACCGCCTCTCTAAGCGGAGCGAGGCCAGCCTGCGTATCAGATGGCTAGGCGGTATGGGGCGCAAACCTAAGTTTAGCCAAAAAGGAATCCCTCGCCTTAACCCGAACTCACGTCATGCTGAGCAGCACAGCCACTTCACCAACAGCATCCCATACTTAGGTGTCTGTGTGGCGGCTCCCACCCGAGCGCACCGTCGAAGAAGTACCACCGCGTCCACTTAGACCACTGGCTCTGCTCCCAGCCACCATTGGTCGGCACGTACCAATAAGGCTCAATGGGGAAGAGGATATCCGCATTGCGGTCGGCATGCCAGATGGTCATGTCCATCAAACCCGCTCTAGCGCGGATCCTCTGCAGCGTGCCGCTGATTTGTTTGAGATTGACGTTTACCCCCACCTCGCGCCAGTAGGCCGAGACCAAGTCTAGGGTAACCTGCTTGGGTGTCTCGCCGATCATGTATTCCAAGGTGATTTGCAATGGCTTGCCGTCGAGCCGCTCGCGCCGGCCGTCTCCATCGCGATCAACAAGTCCCATCTCGTCGAACAGGGCATTCGCCCGCGCCGGGTCAAACTCCGCCCACGCCGTGGCAAATTCTGGCTCAAAGTAGCGACTTGCAGATACTACCGTAAGTTGACGCGGCACCCCGTACCCGAAGTAAACGATGTCGTTAATTTCCTGCCGATTGATGGCCAGCGACATAGCCCGCCGGAAGCGCACATCTTGGAAAATCCGCCGCAGCCCCTCGTCGGGATGATTCAAGTTAAACTGCAACACCACGTCCGAGCCGTACGGCCGCGGCCAGACGTACGTAGAATAACGTGAGTTCGGGTTAAGCAGCCTCTACTTGGAGCGGCTGCTGGATTTTTAGGGCTGGTTTTTTAGGTTGGTGGCAATAGGCAATCAATCCGCCGAGGAGATTGACCATAAAATTGACCGGACTGCGATGTCTGGTGTGTTCAATCTGCGAGATATTCTTGAGTTGATCGATAATGGTTTCGATCAGCGCTCGTTTGCGCAGCAAGAGTTTGTCGGCCATCGGCAGGAGTTGATTTTTCATATTGGATCGCAGCTTGGTAATCAACTGTAGATCGAAGAGCGTCTTCAGTTGCTTGCTCCGCTTTTTGGAGAGGTATCCTCGGTCGGCAAACAGTTTGCCAAACAGGTCTTGTACCAGGCCGGGTACAGGTTGGCGATCATCGACGTTCGCGGGAGTTAGCGCCACGTTGAGCAAGTGGCCTCGATCATTGAAAACCAGATGCAGCTTGAAGCCGAAAAACCAACCCGTCGAACTTTTGCCCCATTGGGCTTGGCTGGCAAACAGCCGATGCTGATGCCGACGACGCGGATGGCATACGGCCACCGGGGTGGAGTCGATAAACGAAATACCCGTGCAGGCTCCTTGACACTGACGCAGATAGGCACATAACGGAATCAGCGTCGAAGGGATTAACTCGACAAAGCGTCCGTAGCTGACTAATCGGGGAAAAGCATCGCGGAGGTGCCTACACACATGATGTCGGTAGAAGGCTTTGAAATCCCGATAATGGGACTGGTGAAACCAAATCAACAGCGTCATAATCTCGCTCAAACACAGCCGACCAGCACGACGGCGACGACGACGCCCGGTCGTTAGTTGGTGGCCAATCCATTGCGTCTCAAAGGCTTGGCAAAAATCATCGACGTGGCAAAACAATTCGACTAAATTCATCGC
The DNA here is from genome assembly GCA_965116455.1 of Candidatus Latescibacterota bacterium. GTDB lineage: Bacteria > Latescibacterota > UBA2968 > UBA8231 > UBA8231. The sequence goes on from OZ220690.1 coordinate 2,104,177, forward strand.
GAGGGCTCCTCGATGGCTAGGTTTTATGGTGCGCAAACCTAAGTTTAGCCAAAAAGGATGCCCTCACCTTAACCCGAACTCACGTTAGAATAGTCATTGTGCTGCTCAAAGCGCTTAAACAGCGGAATATCGGCCGTCATAAATTGCCGTCCGGCAAAGTCAACCTGTCCGGTCGAGGCTTTGGCCGCCATAATCTCGGGGCTATCGACCCGCTGCACCTCCAAGTAGTCGATATAGGGCAACTGATTGCCTTCAGGATCCACCTTGAAATAGTAGGGATTGCGGCGCAGCAGGGCGCGCGTCGAGGTCCGGCTGACCAGTACGTACGCCGTCAGCACGGGGCGGTTGAAGTGAATCAGATCAGTCGTACTGTTGACCGCTCCGAAATAGGTGAGCCAGTCCTGCAAACCCAGCTCTTCGGCTTCGCGCTCCAACTGCGCGGGATCGGTAAACGCCGGGTGGTAGCGGCGCATGAAGTGCGCAGGCATCACCAAGCGCGAACTGTTGTGGGCGAGGTGGTTGACAAACAGCGGCATCGGCTGGGGAAAGTGATAACTGAAGCTATGCGCGTCGTGCTTTTCGATCCGCGCGCCCTTGAACCGAGGCTCCACCACCGGCGTGAGTTCCTCGTTCATCAGCACGTGATCGAACCAGAACGCATAGTCGTCCGCCGTTACGGGATGGCCATCGGACCACTTGTGGCCCGGACGCAGGGTAATCCGCAAGGTCCGCGCGCCGTTGCGGTATTCGGCCTTGGCCGCAAAATTCGGCAGATTCAACCGCATTTGCGGCCCCGGACGCAGCACCCCCTCTGGCACGTTGATCAGGCTCTCACCCGCGAAAAACAGCCGGGCCGTGCCCCCGTAGCGACCAATCTCGCCGAAAGGTTCGACCACCACGGGGTCATCGGGCAGGCGCTCGGCGACCGGCGGCAATTCACCGGTGGCCACCAATTCATTGAGTTCGGGCGATTGGCGGAAGGCCTGCAATCCCACGGCTGAAGCCGTAGCCGGCGGCCGGAACCAAGCCTCTGGCCACGCACTCTGCGGGATGTCGCCCGTCGCCGACGCTTCAGCCGCGATCAGACGCTCTGCTTCGACCGGAATACAGCCCAACCACGCAACTGCGCCGATACTCCACACCATCCTGCCCCATCCAATCACCTGCATGACCTCGCTCCTTTTCTCATCTTCTTGACGAGTTGGACGAAGTTTAATAATCTGTACCCCACCAACATAAAACGTCCCCTTTGCGCAACTAATTGTGCCACCAGGAAAAACCGCCATGACCGTGACCGCGCAGCCCCAATTACAGCAAGAGCAAAAGCAAACTCCACCCTCCCAGCCCCAATGCGCGGCTGCCCGCCTGATCCACGCCGCCCTCGCCGACATTCCCATTCCTTGCCAATTCACCTTCGCACAAGGCGAAACCTTGCGCTTGGGACCAGCGGGCGAACCGGCCTTTAGCGTCGTCTTCCACTCCGACGAGGTGCTCAGCAAAAGACTCGACGAGTACGCCATTGGTCGCGCTTACGTCGAGGGCGAGATCGAAATCGAGGGCGATGTGCTCTCTTTCCTAGATCTGCGCCAGTACGCCAAGGGCAATGTCAGTCCCGGCTTCCTGCTGCGGGCCTATCTACAACTCCTCTGGAGCAACCGCATCCGCCTCAATCGCGCTGCCATCGCGCACCACTATAACTTCGGCGACGATTTCTACTTGGCCTTCGTCGATCGCCAGTACCATCTGTACTCGCACTGCCTCTTCCACGACGATGACGAAACGCTGGAACAAGCCGCCGAGCACAAATTTGCCACTATGGCCCAAGCCCTGCACCTGCAAGCGGGTGACCGCCTGCTCGACATCGGCGCGGGCTGGGGCGCAGTTACCCGCTACGCCGGTCCGCGCGGCATCCACAGCACGGCCCTGACCATTGCCGAGGACTCGCACCGGCTGCACCAAGACCTCATCGCCGAACAAGGGCTGACAAACTGCCAAATCCTCCTTGAAGATTTCCTCGAGCACGACCCGCCCGAGCCGTACGACGCCATTGTCATCTTCGGCGTCATTGAGCATATCCCACACTACCGCGACTTTGCCGCGCAAGTGTGGAAATGCCTCAAACCCGGGGGGCGCATTTATCTGGACGCCTCGGCCACGCGCGAAAAATACAAGGTAAGCAACTTTGTGCGTCGCTATATCTACCCCGGCACTCACACGTACCTGTGCCTGCCCGATCTGCTGCAAGAGTTCCTCATGCACGGCTTCAAGGTGGAAGAAGTGGTAGATGAGACTCACGAGTACGCCCTGACGCTGAAGCACTGGGCCTCCCGCTTTGAGGCCAACCGCCAGACCGTGGTTGAGCGCTGGGGCGAAGCGGTTTTCCGCGCCTTCCGCCTGTACTTGTGGGGCGGGTCCCACGCCATGTACAATCACCAACTCCAAGCCTACCACGTGGTGGCTCAACGCACTGAGGACCCCGGCATCCGGCCAAACTTTTTCAAGCGCCTGCTCTACTTCATCCGCAGTCTCAAATAGGCGGTTTCCCACGTCCCGCACCATCCCCCCACCCACCTTCTCCCTGCGCGCCGTCCTCACGGGTTTACTCCTCGTGGGGGCGATTAGCGTGCTAAGCCCTTGGGGTATCCTCATCGTCAAGGGCTCGCAGATCACCAGCAATGCCATTCCTCTAATCGCCGTTCTCTTCCTCTTTCTGCTGACGGCCGTAGCCTTGCCCCTGCTCAAGATGCTGGGCCGAGCGTGGGCCTTTTCCCGCGCTGAACTCATCGCCGTGTACGCCATGATGCTGGTCGGCGCGGTCGTGGTCACCACCGGCTTTACCGGCAGCTTCCTGTCGGTCATCACCGGGGCCGCGTACTACGCCACGCCGGAGAATGCCTGGCAGGAACTCTTCGTCGAATATATCCACCCTTGGCTGGCACCCGCCGACACCGAGGCCGTGCGCCTGTTCTACGAAGGGCTGCCCCAGGGCAGCGCCATACCGTGGGCCGCTTGGAGCCGCCCACTATTCGCCTGGATATGCTTTATCTTCGCCTTCTACTGGGTCCTCTTTTGCCTCGGCGTGTTGCTCAGAGGCCAGTGGGTCGCCAACGAGCGGCTCGTCTTCCCCCTCACCCGCTTGCCGCTTACCATGCTCGAAGACGCGGACTCCGCGTCCTTTGTCGGCCGCCTGTTCAAAAACCGCCTGCTGTGGCTGGGCTTTGCCGTGCCGCTCCTGATCCACTCGTGGAACTCGCTCAACTACTATCACGATGCCTTCCAGCCCATCGCCCTGAGCGGCAGTCTGTCCCTGCTCCAAGGCAGCGTCGGCCTGCCTTGGCGGATCAACCTGCCGATCTTGGGCCTAGCCTACCTGATGGCGCTCAGCGTCTCCTTCAGCATCTGGTTTTTCTTTTTGTTCTACACCCTAGAAAAAGTCGTCTTCGCTCGCATCGGCCTCGTAATCGGCGGGGGCGATATTTGGACCTCGGGTGGCGGTTCGGTCCCCGTCTCCCAGCAGCAGGCCGGCGGTCTCTTGATGCTAGCCCTCTTCGTGGTGTGGACCGCCCGCAGCCATCTGCGCCGTCTGTGGAGCCAAGCGCTAAAAGGCGAGCCAGCCCCCGGCGAACTCATGGCCCCGCGCACGGCTTTTGGCGGCCTCGCCGTCGGCGTAGTGCTCATGGTCGCTTGGCTGACCCTCACCGGCCTCTCCCTGTACGCGGCGGTGCTGCTCGTAGTAGGAGCGCTCATCGTCTTCATCGGCCTGTCGCGCATCGTCTGTGAGGCCGGTATCCCCGGCTGCCAGACGCCGATGGCCCCGCAGGCCTTCATCACCCGAGGCATTGGCCCCGAGACCCTCGGCCTTGGCAACATGACCGGCTTGGGTCTGAGCACGGTGTGGATGGGCGAGACCGCGGCCAACATGATGAACGCCGTCATGCACAGCCTCAAGCTCACCTCCGGCGACTCGCCCGCGCCGCGCTGGCTGCCTTGGGCCTTGTTTGCCGCCATCGCCGTAGGACTGCTCGGCTCGATCTGGTTTACCATGACCCTAGCCTATACCTATGGCGGCATCAACCTGCACGGCTGGTACTTTAGCGGCGCACCGCGTTGGCCCTTTACCTATATGGCCTCGGTGTACAACGCGCCCGAGCCGTCGTTTGCCCCGCGCCTCGCCTTCACCGCCAGCGGGAGCTTTGTCATGGCGGCCCTGCTCTTTTTGCGCCACCGCTTCGCGTGGTGGCCACTGCACCCTTTGGGTTTCCCCATCGCCTCCACCTTCACCATTGTTTACTATGGCTGGTTGTCCATCTTTTTGGCCTGGCTACTCAAGGCGACCATCCTCCGCTACGGCGGGGTGCGCACCTACCGCACCTTGATGCCGTTCTTTTTAGGCCTGATCCTCGGCGACTTCACCACGGCTTGCCTGTGGCTCTTCATCGACGGGGCCTACGGCGTCGAGGGCAACATGATCTTCAACTTCTGATTTGGCACCGCAATATACGCTCAATTTGACTCAGCGGGCTAAATGCCAGACACTTGGCACAATCTAAAGGAAAGGAGCAAACGGCCATGATCCGCAAAGCCTTTGTCATGCAAGTCAATCCCGACCAACACGCCGAATACGAAGCGCGCCACAACCCCATCTGGCCCGAGCTGGAGCAGACCCTCAAAGAACACGGCGTCCACAACTACTCCATCTTCCTCGACGCAGACACCCACCAGCTTTTTGCCTACGTGGAAATTGAGGACGAGGAGCGCTGGAATAGCATCGCCGAGACGCCAGATTGCCGCCGGTGGTGGACCTACATGAAGGACATCATGGCCTCCAACCCCGACGACAGCCCTATTGCCAAGGATCTGCGCGAGGTCTTCCACATCGACTAGGTAGGGGGCGGTTTCAAACCGCCCCTACGGAATTTGGCTAAAAAACCATGCACATTTTGGTCATAGGTGCCGGAGCCATTGGCTTCCAGTTGAGCAAGCAACTGAGCCAAGACGGGCACGACATTACCCAGATCGACACCGATCCCAGCCGCGTCAAGCGCGTCAGCGAACAGCTCGACATCATCGTCGCCGAGGGCAATGGCACTAGTTTGCAGGACCTGCGCGGGCTCGGCATCGAGCAGGTGGATCTCGTCGCCGCCATGACCACCAACGACGAGGTCAACCTGCTCGCCTGTAGAATGGCCAAGAAGCTAGGCGTCCAATCGGCCATCGCCCGCATCCGCAATCCCGAATTCACCGCACCCGACTTTATCTTCAGTCCCCGTGAACTCGGCGTCGATCAGTTCATCCACCCCGAAAAGGAAACCGCCGACGCCATCGTCCGCCTCATCCGCCAGTCCAGCGCCACCGACCTAGTCGAGTTTGCCGAGGGCAAGCTCGTCTTACTCGGCATGCGTCTCGACCACCAGTCCTCCCTGCTTAACGCTCCTTTGACCGAATTGGGTCGGCAGCTTGCCGACATTCCCATGCGTATCGTCGCCATCCAGCGCAAGCAGCAGACCTTGATCCCGAGGGGCAGCACCACGCTGCTGCCAGAGGACCGGATCTTCGTTATCAGCGACCCCGACTTCATTCCCTCGGTGGTCAGCTTGACCGGTCTTGCCGACCACCGCATCAACGACATCGCGATCTTAGGCGGCGGCCTCATCGGCCAATTCGTCGCCCAGGAGCTCTCTTCGCAGATGCACGTCAGGCTCATCGAAAGCCGCGCCGATCGGTCCCGGCAAATCGCCGACCAACTCGCCAACGTGCTGGTCATCCAAGGCGACGGCACCGACTACGACCTGTTGGCCGTCGAAGGCTTAGCCGACATGGACGCCTTTATCGCCGTTACCGGCAACGACGAGGTCAACATCATCTCCACGCTCGTCGCCAAGCACCTTGAAGTCCCGCGCGCCATCGCCTTGGTCAACAACGTCGATTACATGCCCATCACCCCGGCCATCGGCCTCGATTCGGTGTTGAGCAAACAGCTTCTGACCGTCAACGCCGTCCAGCGCTACGTGCGGCACCAGCGCATCGCTTCCATCGCCAGCCTGCCCGGCCTCGACGTGGAAGCGGTCGAGTACATTGCCCACGACGGCAGCAAAATCACCCAAAAACCTCTGATCTCCATCCGCCTGCCGAGGGACTCGATCATCGGCGCTGTCGTCCACGGTGATAGCGTGGTCATCCCCCGTGGAGATACGCTCATCCACCCCGGCGACAAAGCCGTGGTCTTCGCCCGGCACTACGTCCACGAGGAAGTGAGAAAAATCTTCGGGGATTGAACGGGAACGCATGCGCTCCGCAGTTGTATTCCGGGTACTAGGCGTCCTGCTGATGCTGTTTAGCGTCAGCATGTTAGTGCCCGCTGGCGTATCTCTCCTCTACCGCGACGGGGCTACAACCGCCTTTCTGTTGGCCTTTGCCATTACGCTTATCACCGGGCTTGCGTGCTGGTTGCCCGTGCGTAAACAGCGCGCCGAGCTGCGGATCAGGGACGGCTTTTTGGTGACGGTCTTGTTCTGGGCTGTCTTGGGCCTTTACGGTTCCTTTCCGCTGATGCTGTCCGACCAGCCTGAACTGAGCTTTACTGACGCCGTGTTTGAGTCCCTCTCCGGCTTGACCACGACTGGTGCTACCGTCATCCAAGGCCTAGACGACCTGCCCCGCTCCATCTTGTTATACCGCCAGCAACTCCAGTGGTTGGGCGGCATGGGCATCATCGTCCTCGCCATCGCCGTGTTGCCCATGCTCGGCATCGGCGGTATGCAGCTTTTTCGCGCTGAGATCACCGGCCCCATTAAGGACTCAAAGCTGACGCCTCGGATTACCCAGACCGCCAAGGCCCTTTGGTTCATCTACTTGAGTTTAACTGTAGCCTGTGCCTTGGCCTATTGGCTGGCCGGCATGGAACCGTTCGACGCCATCGCCCACAGCTTTTCAACGGTTGCCATCGGCGGTTTTTCAACCCACGACGCCAGTATCGGCTTTTTCAACAGCCAAGCCATCGAGCTAGTCGCCGTCTTTTTTATCGTACTATCGGGCATCAACTTCACGCTGCACTTCTACGCCTTTCGCCAGCGGTCGCTGCATCCGTATCGCATCGACCCCGAGTGCCGCACCTACCTAGTCATTTTGCTAATCACCATCCTAATCGCCTGGCTGATACTCTTTACACACAACGCGTACGGCGCTGGCGAGTCCCTGCGCTACGGCGTCTTCGCCACTGTGTCCATTGTCACCACCACCGGGTTTAGCATCGCCGACCATTCGGTCTGGCCCAGCGTGCTGCCGTTTTTGTTGTTCCTCGGCTCGTTTACCGGAGGTTGCGCCGGCTCGACGGCAGGGGGCATAAAAGTGATGCGCCTGTTGCTCATTTTAAAGCAGGGAAGCCGAGAGATTATGCGCCTGATCCACCCCAACGCCGTCCTCCCCATCAAGGTGGGGCAGCGGGCTGTTCCCGATCGGGTGATGGAAGCGGTGTGGGGGTTTTTCTCAGTGTACGTGCTGACGTTCACGCTCATGTTCCTCGCCGTGCTCGCCACCGACTTGGATCTGACTACGTCTTTTTCAGCGGTAGCCGCCTGCATCAACAACTTGGGACCGGGCCTAGGGCAAGTCGTCCACCACTACGGCGACATCAATTCGGTCGCCAAGTGGATTCTGTGCTTTGCTATGCTGATTGGGAGACTGGAGGTTTTTACGCTCTTGGTGCTGTTCAGCCCGGCGTTTTGGCGCAAGTAATATCCTCGGCAATGGCGGCGAGCGCTTCCCACAAATAGGCCGCCAAGCTGTAATCGACCCACAGACGGTACGCGCACTCCCCCCCCTCGCCGCGTGGCAGCACCCCACAAGCCGCCCCGGCCACTTGCGTATACACCATCCGCTCTGCTGGCTCACGAGCCAAATCCACCGCGCACGCCTGCGCCAAAATGCCCTCGGCATCATCCCCTTGCACCACCAAGGTCACCGACTGCTGCTCTACCCGATAAACCCCGGCTTCCGCAGCTTCCAACGCCGCGTTCAGACGTGCCCAGAGTTCGTCTTCGGGCTGGCACTCCAAGATCAGTTCGCCCGCGCCCACCCGCGCCAAAACCCCATCCGCTCCTACGGGCCGCGTGTCGTATATCCGCTCCGGCAATGCAAGCGCATGCTGCGCAGCCCACTCGACCAAGCGCGGACCTTTGGCTCCGAGCTTGACCATATCAACCGGATGGTGCAAAGCGGCTTTCACCGGAGTTGGTGAGTCGGCGACGAGATGGGAGATGGGGCTTTTGCGCGTTGTGGTCATAGGGTTTAGTAGGGTTAGAGGTTTCAGGCCGCCCATCCTTCGGACAGCACTTCGGCCTGTGCTAAGACTGTCTGCGTGGCGTTTTCCTGCTTGTCCGGCGGGTAGCCGTGGCGTCTCAGCGTGCGCTTAACCAACGTGCGCAGCTTCGCCCGCACATTCTCCCGCAGCGTCCAGTCGATGGTGACGTTGTTGCGGACGGTCTCGACTAACTCGCGGGCTATGAGGCACAGGGTCTCGTCGCCCAAGACTTGGACGGCGCTGTCGTTGGTCTCCAGCGCATCGTAGAAGGCCAGCTCGTCTTCAGTAAGCCCCAGTTCCTCGCCACGGGCGTTGGCCTCGCGCATTTCCTTGGCAAGCTCAATCAATTCCTCGATCACCTGCGCGGCCTCGATAGCCCGGTTCTGATAGCGACGCAGGGTCTGCTCCAACATCTCGGCGAAAGAACGCGCTTGCACTACGTTTTTCCGGCGGCGGGTAATGAGTTCACCCTTGAGCAGCTTCTGCAACAACTCCACAGCGAGGTTGCGTTGCGGCATCCCCTTTACCTCGGCTAGAAATTCGTCTGATAGTACCGAGATGTCCGGCTTTTCCAGCCCAGCCGCAGCAAAGATGTCCATTACTCCCTCAGAAGCCACGGCCTGCGAGATGATCTGGCGCACCGCGTGATCCATGTCCTCCTTGGACCGTGCGCCGCTGGGAGCGCTCTTGGCGAGCACGGATTGCACGGCCTGGAAGAATCCCACATCGTCCCGGATGCGCAGTGCGTCCTCGTGCGGCACGGCCAAAGCAAAGGCTTGGGACAGCTCGCGCACGGCCTGCACACAACGGTCTTTCCCGTCTTCTTGCGCCAAGATGTGTTCCTGAGCGGCGGGGAGCAGGCCCAGCCGTTCCTGCGGTGTGCCGTTGATCCACTTTGACCGATCGAACCCGTAGAACAGGCCGCAGCATATCTCGTACTTTTCCAGCATCACGGCCACGGCCTCATTCTGGTTCAGTGCCGTTTGCCCTGTACCGCCGCTCTCCGTGTACGTGGCAAGGGCGTGTCTTAGCTCCTGGGCCAGCCCCAAGTAATCCACCACGAGACCGCCGGGCTTGTCCTTGAACACTCGATTGACTCGGGCGATAGACTGCATCAACCCGTGGCCGCGCATGGGCTTGTCCACGTACATGGTGTGCAGGCTCGGCGCGTCAAAGCCGGTCAGCCACATGTCGCGCACAATCACTACTTGCAGTGGATCAGTAGCGTCGCGGAACCGCTTGGCCAGGGCCTCGCGCCGGGGCTTGTTGCGGATGTGCGGCTGCCATTCCAGCGGGTCGGATGCCGAGCCTGTCATCACGACCTTGATGGCACCCTGCATGTCGTCCTCGCTGTTCCAGTCGGGACGCAGGCTTACCAGTTCGCGGTAGAGGTCAATGCAGATGCGGCGGCTCATGCAGACGACCATGGCCTTGCCGTCCAAGGCTTCGAGGCGCTGCTCAAAGTGCTGGATGATATCTTGGGCGATCAGCTTCAGCCGCTCCTTTGTGCCGACGAGGGCCTCCAACTGCGCCCACTTGGTCTTGATCTTCTCCTTGCGCTCTACTTCCTCGCCCTCGGTCACTTCCTCGAACCTGGGGTCAATGAGCGGACGTTCATTTTCATTTAGGGCCAGCTTGGCGAGCCTGCTCTCGTAGTAGATGGGCACCGTGGCTCCGTCCTCGACCGAGCGCTGGATGTCGTAGATGCTGATGTAATCGCCGAACACAGCGCGGGTGTTGGCGTCCTGCCGCTCAATGGGGGTGCCGGTGAAGCCGACAAAGGAAGCCTGCGGCAAGGCGTCGCGCAGATGCCGGGCAAAGCCGTCGATGAAGTCGTACTGGCTGCGATGGGCCTCGTCGGCGATGACCACGATATTGGGGCGCGGGGAAAGCACTGGATGCGCGTCGCCTTTTTCTTCAGGGAAAAACTTCTGGATGGTCGTGAAGACCACGCCGCCCGATTCGACCGAGAGCTTGCTGCGCAAATCGGCCCGGCTTTCTGCCTGCACCGGCGACTGGCGCATCAGATCTTGGCAGCGAGAAAAGGTGCTGAAAAGCTGGTCGTCCAAGTCATTGCGGTCGGTCAGCACGACGATGGTGGGGTTGCCCATCGTCGGCTCGCGGATGACAGTCCCAGCGTAAAAAGCCATGGTCAGGCTCTTCCCCGACCCTTGGGTATGCCAGACGACGCCAATGCGCCGGTCGCCTAACTCACCGCCGGGCTTCGAGCCTGCTTCGTACCGCCCTTGCACATCCGCAGCGCGCTCATCTGCCTGCTGAAGCTCAGCGGCCCGCAGGGTCTCGCCCACGGCCACCCGCACCGCGTGGAACTGGTGGTAGCCCGCCATCTTCTTGGCGAGTACGCCACCGCCGCTGTCCTCAAACGCGATGAAATCGCCCACGAGGTCGAGGAAACGCCGCTGCTCGAATACGCCTTCAATTAGCACTTGCAGCTCCGGTAGGGAAGCCGGCGCTAGCGCTTCGCCAGCGACCGTGCGCCACGGCTTGAACCACTCCCATCCGCTGGTAAGCGTCCCTATTCTCGCCTCGACCCCATCCGAGACCACCAGCGCTTCATTCATAGCAAACAGAGAGGGCAATTCGACCTTGTACGTCTGAAGCTGTTGCCAAGCGGTTCTGATGGTGGCTTCTTCGTCCGCCGGGTTCTTAAGTTCGATCAGCGCCAGCGGCAGGCCGTTGACAAATAGCACGATGTCCGGGCGGCGGTTACGCCGGTTTTCCGTGACCGTGAACTGGTTGACCGCCAGCCAGTCATTGGCCGCCACATCGTCAAAGTTGACAACCTGCGCTTGCGCCCCACGGATCGAACCGTCGTCAGCCCGGTATTCGACCGTCACGCCATCTACCAGCATCCGATGGAAGGTGCTATTGCGCGCTTCGAGGGTTGGGCCTACCGGGAGGGTCAGCTTGCGGAAGGCGTCGTCGAGGGCATCTGTGGGTAACGAGGGATTCAGCCGGGCCAAGGCATTCCGCAGTCGTTGCTCCAAGATGACTTGACCGTAGTCGGTGCGCTCCTCAGTAGCAGCGCCGGGGGCGATGTCTGGGCCGTGGGCAATCGTCCAGCCGAGACTTTCGAACCAAGCGAGGGCGGCGTCTTCGATGACGGCTTCGGTGAGGGTGGTCGTAGGACTTTGGGTGGGAGTTCGCGGCGGATTGTCCGACGTCGATGCAGATACGCTTGCGACCGCCTGCGCTACACGAAGTACTGTTTTCTCCAGCGTATCGTCTGAATCAGACCTGAGTACCAACTGGCCGCTGTGCAATTCTATGCCGAGGGTTCGACATAGATCTTCGATCATCAAACGCTGTTCTTGCGACTGCTGCATACTCTCCGATTGCATGTGAAGCCAACCCAAGGCATCGCCAAAATCTGTGACCATGTATCCGTCGTCGTGTTCCAAAACGAACACATCTACTATGCCGCCATCGGGATACATCAGCGACGTTCTTACCCGTACCCCTTCTTGTGGAGCCGGTGAACACTCGAATAGTAGCAGTGTTTTGCCAATGACGGCGCAGAGTCTGTCGGAGTTCATAACAGCATACCTCCTTGCATTGAGGTCGGCTCGAGCATTATACCGGAATGCCGCAGATTTGCCTCGTTGCAGAATTGCTTCCACACCTCTACGGGGCGATTCCAAGGTTCGGTAATATCTTCGGGCACGTATGCCTCCCTGTCTCGAAGGTCCTCCTTCCAGCGATGTTTATGCTTTTCACCTACGAGGTTGCCGTCGGGATTGCGATGGTCTGCACCTAGGTCAAGGCCGTAGATCCGCCCTATTATCCGATGGATGATAGCATAAGACAACTTCCCCGAAAGTGGGTTGTACCATCCACTTACAAATATAGGATGCCCAAGCTCCGAGTTCACTGCGACCCTGAATCCCTTAGCCACTGGATGGTCGTCATCTCTCCAGATGATGTTCTCAGAGATCTCCTTTGTATCGTCTGAGAGAATTGCCTCAACTTCCTGCTGGGTCATAGACAAAGCGAATTCCCTAGGAATTCTTCAACAACCTCCACCTGCAACTCTTCCGACACCAGTTTCGGGGCAGCCCAAGGCGATGTCCGGGCTGTGGGCAACCGTCCAGTCGAGACTTTCGAGCCAAGCGAAGGAGGCGTCTTCGACAGTGGCTTCGGAGGTGGTGGTCAAGGGCTTAGTCCGCCTCTGGCCCTGTTCGTCTCTCTACTGGAATCAAGGCATCGTTTCCATATACTTGAGCAAGTCGCTCAAGAAATTCCTGAGCACCGACCACGATTCGTTCACGCTTGCCGTTGACCGTAACGTCTATTTGGATACCGAGATTTGAGAGGTCATCCGAAATCTTGAAATTGGGTGCAGTGAATTGAATAGGAATTGATATGATCTCCCTAGGCTTTGGTTTCGTAGTCTTCTCAAAAAGCTCTTTGACTATGCCATCAAACATAATGTGCAAAAAATCACTCGCCCGGCTGTCCACCATTCGATCCGCCACGATCTTGGTAAGGGAGTGAACATTTTGGACCACGAATATTATATCCTTGGGTTCGGATTCAACAGAAAGCCGTCTTAGCCTAGAAAGTAAGGCACCAACATATTCCTTGATTGTTATACCATTGATGGTATCTAGCACTCCATCAAGAAACTCGGACACCCTCACTTTCGATCCGAAAAAATGTTTAGGGTCTAAGGCTCCGTCGTGCGAGAACAGATCTATCATGTATCCGTCACGTATAACAAAATACCTATAATGCATAAGCCTGTTATAAATGTCTTTCAGCGACGCTTCACCCAGAGCTTGATTATCGTAGCCATACAAAGGGATGCGATGTCTGAATTTCCCGCTAAACGTCTCTACCAAAGTCCTTAAATGGATTGACAAAAGAAGAATGGTATCCTCGGTCTCCGATTCTCTGTCATGAATGAAGTGCTCATCCGGCTCTGATTCAGGGAAGGTAACTAAAGCATATCCATCTTGATATTGAGGTTTCGGTATCGTCAAACCTCTTTCTGTAAACCAATCTTCTAGTGCGCTTCTTTGTTGGTCAATGTACTGAGAAATTATGCGGATAGATTTTTCTATGGACACAATAATGCTCCCATAAACGATCTCTCGGCCACTGACTGTCTTTGAGATGATAAACGGGTTGCTTGTAATTTGGTTGTCTAGGTCTCCTTTGATGATGCGCACAGCTCCGTAGAGGTCTGACCCCTGTTGGTTGTACATCAGGATTAGACGGTTTTGGTTATCTTCAGATACAGAATTCATTCATTACCCTCCCTTACGTGTATTTCCCCCGACACCAGCTTCGGCAACAGCGCGTCGCGCAGGGCGGCGAGGGTTCGGGACTCGCTAACAGCCTCGCTGGCCCGTGCAAACAGCGGTTGGACAACTCTACCGAACCTCGCGGCAATCGGCTCCGGCGGCGAGGGCAACAGAAACTGAGACAATGCTTGCGCGGGTACGCGCTGACGGCCGCTCGTTCCCGTCATGTTTTGAATTGCAAACTCGCGGAAGCCGGCGCTGCGTGCGAGGCAATAGGCGAACTCATTTGGAAGCGGAGGCATTGGCCGCATGACAATATACTCTGTCGAACCCCAGCCTATCCTATCGTGGGGCAAGAAATCCACATAGGCCGTCTTGCCGTTTTCCAAGCAAGGGGTAATGCGAGCTACAAGGGTATCGCCGTTGGTAAAGCGCATCCCTGAGCCGAAGGGCCGATCTATCACCGTGTCGGGGACATGTCCTCTCGTCGGCATGTTCGCCATGTCAAGATACGGGGCAACCTCTCCCTTCCGTAGAGATCGCGGTGGATTGACCTCGATTATTTCAGGCAGTGGCACAACCTCCCATCCCTCCGGTATCTCCCCCAATTCCGAGTCCACCAGCCGGTCAGGAAAGAGAGCGGCAACATCCGGCGGCAGCCCAGTATCCCTCCCTTCCACCTTGGCGCGAACCGGATCGAAATCGACGAACCACGACTTGAACAGCGCCCGTGCTATCTCCTCCAGCGTCTCATTCATGCGCCGGTTGAGTTCAATCTTGTCGTCGAGGGTGCCGAGGATGTGGGCGATGGCACGTTGCTCGGAGAGGGGAGGGACACGGACCGGAAGGGGATGAATATGGTTACGATTCAGTGTCGGTACGCCACTTCCCGCATTGAACTGTGCAAGATCAAGAGACTTGAGAAAGAAATAGCAAAATCTGGGATCATTGTTATTGAAGTCTTTCACCCAGAGCGTGGTGTTCAGCGGCCAGAAGTCATGCTTGATAAACTGACCGCCCCCGAGGCTACCTGAACGACCGATTACGACCCCAGGACCTTGAACTACTGCTCTATCGTGTGTCCCGACTGGTCCTGTGGATGCGATTACCGGATAGCTGCCAAGCTTGCGCTCGGTCCTCGGTAAATCGAATCCCCGCTGCAAAGTTACCACCTCTCCTAGTGTCGTTGTTCGCCACCCATCCCCCGTGCCCCGCTCCTCCCTCTCCACCAACACCACATGCTCCGCTTCAATACGCTTTCGGAACCGCTCAGGTACATCGTCCCACACAAACAAGTCCACCCGAAACGGCAGATTGCTTTCCTCAAAGGCTTCCCTGAGAGCGAAAACCTGACTGCTTTGCTCTGGCGTTGCGAATACCACCATGTCAAGATCAGATTGGGGGCGTGCAGTCCATTTGGCGCGAGAGCCGTACACCCAAGCAGTCGTGTTTGGCAGGTGCTTTCCCAATAGCGAAAGAACCGTCTTGCGCTGCTCGGCGGTGATGTCAATAGCAGGGTCTATTCCCATGTCTCGCCGCTCATGGTCTGGTAAAGCCCAATGGCGTCGTCAATAAAATTGCCTATGATCTCCAAACAGGCTTGCGCTTTTTCGCCGCTATAGTCATGCGCGGTATCAATCCGAGCCTCTGCATACGCCAGCCATTGTTTAGCGGCGTGACGAAGAGATCGTTCTCATCAGCCAGCTTGAGGATAGGCTTTGGACTGTTGGGCACATCCGGGATACCCAGTTCTTCAGTCAGGTATCGTTTCAACACCTTCCACAAACAATCGTAACAGGTTTTGAAACGCTGAATCACCGACTCGGCCACAGCCTCTTTCATAAGTTCCGGGAGTTCATCGTCTAGATTCTTGTAGTTGTCATGCTGCAACTCAAGATTCTTCAGAGCCTTGCTAAAATTCCCATAATCAATCATCGGTTTATTTCCTGAAACAGCTTATGTACAGAGCATCGTCGGCGTAGTCACCCGTGTCCATAATCAAGGCTTGAATGGCCGATACTCCACCAGGGCTGACCGGCCTACAATCTCCACAATCCGCCCGGTCATCTCGACGCCATTGACATCGGTGAGCCGCAGATCTTCGCCGAGCACAAAATGCACCGGCTGCTGCTGGCCTTGGTTGATAGCGATGTTCGAGGCGTAGAGATAGGTCCGGTCGAGGGAGTCTCGTTTAGGATTCAGCGATCCTTTCAGCCCCGGAATTCGGCCGCTGTCTTCGGAAAGAATGACGGCACCGCCGCCGGGAAGCGGCTCAAGTTCAATGGTGAGCATACCTTCTGCGGGTATCCACTCGCGTTCGCAGTGCGCGGCAAAGCGGTGGGCAGCGATGAACACGGTCATCGGTAGATCAACCGTATGCAGGCCGATAAGGGCTTGGCCCAGCGCATCTGTCGTGGCCTGTTTCCAAGTCTTGTTCGGGAACAACACCAGTACATCCGCCTTGGCAAGCGGCTGGTCGCCAGCACACACGGTAATGAGCACACGGGCCGGGCTCGGCTCGGTAGAGGCCGCCGGTAGGGTGACGCGAAGGTCCGCGCCCCCAACCAGATCAAACCGCGGCAGACGCCCAGCGAGTTCGCGGGTTTCTCGCCGGATGGC
This sequence comes from Candidatus Latescibacterota bacterium, assembly GCA_965116455.1. GTDB lineage: Bacteria > Latescibacterota > UBA2968 > UBA8231 > UBA8231. The sequence goes on from OZ220690.1 coordinate 2,120,362, forward strand.
CGGGACGCCAGCACCGCGCCGCTCCATGATGAAAAGTCGGCCACCGGCTCCTTGGATACCGCTGGTCGGCATCCGGCCAAAGACCGAGGCAAGCACCTCGTTGCGCGTCGCCTGCCGATACTCCAACTCATCCACCGTCAGACTATTGGCCAAGGCACCGGGCGACTGAATTTCCACCCGGTCAGCGAACATGGACAGGCGAATCCGACTGCCGCGCATCGAATAATCGCGGTGGGCCACAGCATTGGCGATAGCCTCGAACAGGGCTTCTGCACTGTACTGCGGCAAATCCATGCGTGCCGGGTCTTTGTAGGCACCAACACGCATATTGCGCACGGCAAAGGCAACCGCTTCGGCAATTTGTCTGTTGAGGGGGCCGGTGATTGTCTGGGTGTCGAGTTGGCCAGAGGCCCGATCCGTACCGCGGTAATGGGTGGCCGTAATGCAGGCATTGGGCAGCCATTCTTCCGGTGTGTGGCTGCAAAAGAGGAGGCCGGCGACGGTCGCTCGCACCGTATCGTGTTCGTCGCGTCCTAGAAGGACCATTTTTTTCATAGTCGTTTCCGGCTCGGCTCTGCCTTCCGCGCTCAACAATGGTTTCCAAAGCGCTTCGTCCAGCGTTCCCAATCCGGTGTTGGGCACGGGATCTTGGTCGGTGTAGCTCATTGCTTGTCTCCAAACCCGAGGGCTTTCAGATTCGCGTCAATAGCCTCATCCAACCGAACAGCCTCGGCCTGCTGCTCCTGCCACTGCGCCGTAAGCCGCTGCATCTTCTCCCCAAAAGGCTCGCCATCGTCTTCCTGTACCTCGGCACCAACGTAGCGCCCCGGCGTGAGCACATAGCCGTGCTTGCCGACCTCTTCCAGCGACGCGCTCTTGCAAAAGCCAGGAACATCTTCGTAGTCGCCCGCACCCCCCTCGCCTCTCCAAGCGTGATACGCACGAGCAATGCGGGCAATGTCCTCTGGTGCAAAATCGCGGTGGGTGCGATCCACCATAAAACCCAGCTTCCTCGCGTCGATAAACAGAATCTCGCCCCGACGATCGCGGTACTTGCCATTGCGCCGATTACGGGACAAAAACCAGAGGCAGGCCGGTATCTGGGTCGAGTAGAAAAGCTGACCGGGCAGCGCGACCATACAGTCCACCAGATCGGCTTCTATCAAATTCTTCCTGATGTCGCCCTCTCTCGACTGGTTGGACGACATAGAGCCATTGGCCAACACAAAACCCGCTGCACCAGAGGGCGCAAGGTGGTGGACGATATGCTGCACCCAAGCGAAGTTGGCATTGCCCTTCGGCGGTGCCCCGTACTGCCAACGCTGGTCTTCTTGCAGGCGCTCGCCGCCCCAATCAGAGATGTTGAACGGCGGATTAGCGAGGATGAAGTCGGCCTTCAAGTCGGGATGGCGGTCGTTGTGAAAGCTGTCGCCGTGGGCAATCTGACCCTCAATACCCCGGATCGCCAAGTTCATCTTGGCCAGCCGCCACGTAGTGTAATTGGACTCCTGACCATAGATAGAAATGTCAGAGCGGGCGCTGTCGCCGTTGCCGTTGCCCGAGGTGTGGGCTTCGATGAATTCCACCGACTGGACGAACATGCCCGAAGAGCCGCAGCAGGGATCATAAACCCGCCCCTGGTAAGGCTCCAGCATCTCGACGAGGAGCTTGACCACACTGCGTGGGGTGTAAAACTCGCCGCCTCGCTTGCCTTCGGCGCTGGCAAACTGAGAAAGGAAGTATTCATAGACGCGGCCTAACACGTCCTTGGAGCGAGCCTCGGCGTCGCCGACGGTGATATTGCTCACGAGGTCGATGAGCTGTCCAAGTCGCTGCTTGTCCAAGATGGGCCGGGCATAGTCCTTGGGCAGTACATCCTTAAGGGCGGGATTGTCGCGCTCAATACCGGCCATAGCCTCGTCCACGACTTGGCCGATAGTGGGCTGCCGCGCTTGCTCCTTGAGACGAGACCAGCGGGCCTCCACAGGCACCCAGAAAATGTTCTCGGCGCGGTACTCGTCCGGGTCTTCGGGATCGGCCCCTGCGCTCCGCTCCGCCTCCAGCCGGGTATAGACTTCCTCGAAAGCATCGGATATGTACTTGAGGAAGATGAGGCCCAAGACGACGTGCTTGTACTCGGCAGCATCCATGCTACCCCGCAACGCATCGGCCATCTGCCACAACTCGGCCTCATAGCCAGTGGTCGCCCCGTTTTCCTCTGTGTTAGAAGAGGTACGTCGCGTTGTCGTCATTATGTTTTCCACTCTCCCATCAACAAAAATTAATACACCGGCAGGCTATTGCCCACCGCCCCCGTGAACCCATCTACGACGAGCCAAATCCCCGCAGTTACGATCTGGCCGAGAGCTATACCGAGGAAAAAAGGCACGGTCTTTTGGTAGAGCGCCGCGCCCCCAAAGCGGAGCACCAAAGTCTTGAAGAACCAAGCGAGAAAAATCGCGAACCAGATATGGTTCATGACCCAGGCCATACTCGCGGCAAAGCCCAAAGGATGCAGCGGCCACCAAGCCCAGTGGTTGCGCGCACCAATCAGCGCACTCATCAGCAGCGCACCACCGCCGGTCCACAGCCAGCCAATGGCGTCCGGGCCGGTGGGATGGAGCAGTTGCTGCGCGGCGAACTTGGACGGCGCGGCGGCAAAGGTGGAAAAGTACTGTTGGTGGAGGTTGACGGCTCCGTGCGTATAGGCCAAGCGCAGCGTGTACCAAGTCGACAGCACAAGGCTGATGAACATGGCCGCGGCCAAGCCCCACAGCAACCGGCGGCGATCACCCGCCAACTCGCTGCCCAACCGCAGACTATTGGCCAAGGGAGCAGTCATAAAAACCAGTAGATCGTTGAACCAGACAAAGGTATAGCCCAGCGCCACCACGCCCGGCGCACCCAAAGCTGGTACACCGACGGCACTGACGGTAAATCCAGCGGGAATCATGCCCGAAGTAATAGTGGGAGTACCGGCCTCGGCGATGATGCGCGTCAGCGCAACCAAAATACCCAGCGCCACCACCACCACCAACGCAGCGATCCACATTGGCAACCCGCTCTGCCACAGCCACAGCACCATGCCCGCCGTGCCCAAGACCAAACCGACGACGGAGAAGCGATAGGACGCCATTTCTCCTTCGTCTTTCTTAGGGTGCAAAAAGCGGCGTCCGACCTCGGCCAGATGAGCGCGGGCCGTCCACAAACCATAAACGACGAGCACGGCGCAGGCCCCTATCATCTGGTGCCCCATCCCCGCCTCGGACCAGTACCCCAACTCGTCGGTGTGGTGCAAGTGCAGACTCTGGAGCAGGCCCTCTTGCAGGGCGTGAAGCAGATAGAAAACCCAAAGACTAAAGGAGAGCTGAACGCCGATGAGGTAGGCAAAACCGAGCATCAGGAAGTTGATGTTAAGGCGCAAGACAACCATCTCCCGCAGCAGCGACAGCCGCGTCCCCAGCACGGGCGAAGGTGCGGAGGGGAAGTAGTGATGCAGGGCATCTAAACTGCCGAGGAAAAAGGGAATGGCCAATCCCAGCCAGACGAGGCGCTGGCGGAAAAAGGGCGCGAGCCGACTTTTCTCTGCGCCTTGGACCATGGCCAGCGGCACTTGCGCTAAGGGATAGGCCAGCCGCTCGTTATCGACCCACTGGCGGCGCAGGATATTCATCAGGCATATCAGGGACAGATAGAACGCCGCGTAGAACGCCAGCCAGCGCCCCAAGGGCATCAACCAAGCGTCCCAAGGGATCGGCGCATCGCGTCCTGCGCCCTCGTAGAAGGTCTTGATGGCCTCTAGGTCCGCGACGACCATCCAGTCGGACAAGTGGGGATGGATCAACTCGGCCCACTGGTTTTCCGGAGTGGCGTAATAGAAAGTGCCGGTGATCATCGGCAGCAGCATCCCCACCACGCCACGCGTAGGAATGGCCGTGGCCACTGCCATCATCGCAAAGATCGTCAGCAACTCACCGCGGGCAAACGCCCACTCCCGCCGCACCGCCCCCAAGCCCACCTGCACGGTCAGCAGCAGCACGAACAACAAGAAAAACGCCGCCGGCGTCGCCGACGAAAGCCCTAGCCGCGACCCTTGCATCACCATGCCCCCATAGGGCACGCCGATGGCAATGAGGGCCGCCAAGAGGCCGCCAGTGAGTAGGGCGCGCCCCGTAGCACCCCGGCCCGTGGTCTGGTCGCGGCGCACTACGCGCCGGCGATAGGCAGCCGGTACTCGTCGGAGCAAGACCAGTCCTTTCCTAGCGCCGCCCCGACAACCTCACAGCTTCTGCCGCTCATCCTCAGGGTCGTAAAAGGGCAACGCAGTCACCTCCGCCGTGCTTGTCGAGCCATCGTCCAAGCGCACATCCACCTGCGTACCGGGCGCAGCCATATCCGCTTCGACAAAGGCCAGGCCCAGCGGATAGCCCAGCGTCGAGATCGGGGCGATGCTGGTTACGCGGCCAGCGATCCACCCACTTCGCATGATTAAGTTGCACTCCTCGGGCAGCTTGCCGGTAAAATTAGCGGGCCACCGCACGCCGACGAGCGTGCGCTGAACTGGGCGTGCAGCGTAGATTCGCAGGCTGCGCTGGCCGACGAAGAAGCGCTTGTTCTTGCCAATGGCCCACGCCAATCCCGCCTCTTGGGGATAGGTCAGCGCGTCCGTGTCGTGGCCGACGATCAAGTGCCCTTTTTCCAAGCGCAACAGGCGCTGCGCCTCCACCCCAAAGGGCCGCGCACCAGCCTCCACCAGCGTGCGCCACACGTGCTCCCCTTCCCAAGCTGGCACGTGAATCTCGTATCCCAGTTCGCCGACAAAACCCACCCGCATCACCATTGCCCGCACCCCAGCCACCTCGCCCTCGCGCACCCGCAGATAGGAGAAAGGGCCCGACCGCAAGTCGATGTCCGTCAACGCCGCCAGCGCATCGCGGCTTTCTGGGCCAGCTAAGTTGAACGCCGCCAGTTGACCCGTGACATTGCTCAAGGTCACGTCCAAACCCCAAATCGCAGCCCAGCGCAGCATCTCGCGATAAAAGGCCGCCGCGCCGCTGCTGGTCGTGGTCGCGTAGAAGCGGTCTTCGGCCAACCGCGCAATCACCCCATCCTCAATCACAACCCCGCTCTCGTCGAGTGCCACGCCGTAGCGGCAGCGGCCGACCACCAGCTTCTTGAAGCGGCCTGTATAGAGACGTTCGAGTAGCTCGACAGCGTCCGGGCCGCTGACCTGCAATTTGCCCAGCGTGCTCACGTCAATAATCCCCAAACCTGACCGCACCTGCTGCGCCTCCTGTACAATGCACTCGTCGCGGCTGGCGTCGCCGCGGGCATAGTATTCGGGCCGGTACCAGTCGCCAGCGTGGGCAAAGACTGCGTCGTGTTCGCAATGCCAATCGTGGATCGGCGTCCGACGCATCGGGTGGAAGCGCCGACCAGCCAAATGCCCCAGCGACACCGGCTGGTAGAACGGACGAGCGGTCGTCGAGCCAGTCGCGGCGATGGTATCGCCGTTGAGTTTGGCCAAAATCCGCATCGCGTTCATGTTGGACAGCTTGCCTTGGCTCGGCCCCATCCCCACGGTGCTGTAGCGCTTGAGCAATTCGACGCTGTCGTAGCCTTCTTGGTGCGCATTGACGAAATCCGCCAAGTGCAAATCCTCGTCGAAATCCACGAAGTTCTTTTTGCTCGGATGGGCGAAAATCGGATAGCTGTGGCTGGAGGCTTCTCGCACCGGCAGAGGGGACGCGGGCACTTCCCCGTCGCCGTGACCAGCGTAGTGCGCGGCCCTAAGCCCGGCGATCCGCCCGTCTTCCCGCTGCGCGTCTAGGTCGTACACCCCGCGAACGCACCCAGCGACAAAGACCCCGTCTGGACACGACCGCGGCACGAGCTGCTCCAGCGCCTCGTCGTACGCGAATTGCACTCCAGCTTGGCTGGGCAGCGCGGCATTGGGCATCCAGCCAACCGACGCGACAAGGCCGTCACAGGCGATCTCTTTGCCGCGCTGAGCATCTATGGTGCCGTCTGCAGCTAGCGGGGCCACCACGGCACCGCGCAGGCCATTCTTCTGTCTATTCGGCATGGCCGCATAGATCGCATGGCCGCTGTGGATCGGCACTCCGGCGGCAGCGATTTTTTCCGCTAGAGCCGACGGAGTCGCGTCGGGACGCAAATCGGCAATAGCCGCCACCTCAATCCCCGCGTCGAGCATGTCCAGCGCCACCCCGTACGCATCGCTATTGGCCGCTAGCACCACCATGCGGTCGCAGGGTTTGACCGCGTACAACTTCACCAACCGCTGGGCGGCCGACCCGAGCAGCACGCCCGGCAGGTCGTTGTGCCCAAAGACCGCTGGCTGCTCGATCGCGCCGTTAGCATAGACGACGGCCGCGGCGCGCACCTTGGTCATCTGCACCGCGTCGAACAGGGCTACCCATCCGTCGGCGTAGTGGCCGCCAGCCACCGTCCCACAGCGGATCTCCACATGGGGCAGGCCAGCGAGCACCTCGACCAGTTCGCCGCAGTTCCCACCGTGCTGCCACGCCCAACTCCCCCCTAACCGCGCCTGTTCCTCGACCAGCAAAACGCGAGCACCAGCTTCTCCCGCCGCCCTTGCCGCCTCCAACCCTGCCGCGCCACCACCCACAACCAGCACATCGCACCAAGCGTATTCCTTTGGGCTAGCCGTGGTCGCTTGTTCACGGTTGATCTGACCCAAGCCCGCGATCTGGCGAATGATCCGCTCGTGGAAAGGGAAAAGCCACCGGGGTCGGTGGAATGTCTTGTAGTAAAAACCCACCGGCATGAAGCGGCCCAAAAGCTCCAGCCACTTGAGCAAATCGCCTTTCAGCCCACCGATGGTGTTGACGGCCCGCAGATCCATGCCCGTGGCCAACGGCTCGCTATCGCCGCGCAGATGCGTGCGCTCGCCGTCTGTAAACAGCGCGTTGACGTCGTGCCCAGCCAAGCTGTACGCCCCGCGCGGCCGGTGGTACTTGAAGCTGCGCCCCATCACCTGCACTCCATTGGCCAGCAGCGCACTGGCGATCACATCCCCGGCAAAGCCGCTGAACTTTTCGCCTTCAAAGCGGAATTCAATGGGGTACGTCCGGTCAATCCACTCTCCGGGCTGTGCAGACAGGCGGCGTTTCACGCTTGGTCCTCCTCACCCCACAAATAGGTGCGGACGATCTCGTCGCTGGCCGTGTCGCGCTCGGCGATAAACCAAGTGCTGCTAGCGCTGTGGTACCACCACTCGCGCTGGAGGCCCGGATCGCCGCTGCGGTTGAACACGTAGTCGGCCCAAACAGCGTCATCCGTTTTCTTAGGATCAGGCATGGGGCGCACCTCGCCGCCGAAGACGAATTCTGAGAGTGGACGCGGGCCGTTGATTGGACAGGTAAGGATTTTCATTAGGAATTAGGAACTGACGTTACGCATCGTCTTGACCGTACGCTAGGCCCTGGCAGGATAGAGATGCTTCGACTCCGCTCCGCTGCGCTCAGCATGACACTGAGAAGCGGAGTGCTAGCACTTGTCATGCTGAGCGCAGCGAAGCATCCCATACCCAAGAAACCGTGCGTAATATCAGTTGGGAATTGAAAATTGAGAACTCGTAATTCGTAATTCGCAATTCGTAATTTACGATCAGTGGCCAACGGACGCCGCTCCCTTCTCGCCGACCAACTCAAACGCACCAAAGCGCGACAGATTAAAAGCACGGATCAGTGGATGGTCTTCGTCGTGGGCAATGGTATGAGCCATGGTGTAACCGCAGACCGGAGAAGCCTTAAAGCCCCAAGTGCCCCAACCCGCGTCGATGTAAAAACCCGCAATCGGCGTCGTACCCATGATCGGCGAAAAGTCCGGGGTCATGTCGCACAACCCGGCCCACTGACGCAACACCTTGACGTCGCTCAAGCAGGGAAAGAGATCGAGCATGTGCCCGGCCAACCCTTCGGCAAAGTCGAGCGTCGAGCGCATGGACGTCAGCTCGTAGGGATCCAAAGACGCACCAGCGACCAACTCGCCGCGCGAAGATTGGCTAACGTACGTGTGCAGGCTGGCCGATACGACAATCGCGTCGAGCCACGGCTTGAACGGCTCGGTGACAAACGCCTGCAGCGGATGCACCACCAGCGGCGAGCGCAAGCCGACCATCCGCTGTATCTGCGGCGTCCAGCCGGCCACGGCGCTGAGCACCTTGCGAGTCTGGATAAAACCGCGGTCCGTGTGCACGCCCGCGACCCGGCCGTCCTCAACTTCAATGTCGGTGACACTAGTCTGCTGGTGGATTTCAACGCCTTTGCTGTCGGCCCCGCGCGCATACGCCCACGCCACCGCGTCGTGGCGGGCGATCGCGCCCGGCGGGTGGTAGAGCGCGCCGACGATGGGCGGCTGGTGCCCGCCGCAGTTCAGGTCGATCTCGGGGATGGTCTTCTTGATGAACTCCGGGCCGACGACTTCGGAATTGATGCCGAGGTGCTTGTTGACCTCGGCGCGCCAGCGCTGGGTGCGCAGCGCGGCCGGCGTGTGCGCCAAGGTAAAGTGGCCGCGCTCGGAGTAGAACAGGTTGTAATCGAGTTTCTGCGACAAATCGCGGTACAGATCCACGCTGAACTGGTAAAAGCGCGCACCCTCTTCCGTCAGGTAATTCGAGCGGATGATCGCCGTATTGCGGCCGGTGCCGCCGTGGCCGATGTAGCGCTGCTCCAAGACAGCCACATCGCTGATGCCGTGCTCGTGGGCGAGATAGTGCGCCGCAGCTAACCCGTGGCCACCGCCGCCGATGATCACCACTTCATAGCTGTCGCGCAGCCGCTCGGGCGAGCGGAACATACGCGGCTCGGAGTAATCCTTCTTGAAACCGTATTTGAGCAACCGGTAGGGCATGACGGGGTGACTCCCCTCCCATCGAACGAGAAAGATCAAAGACCGAGAACTTTGAGAAGCCTTTGCAACCCACTATCGTGCTGGCCGCCCGCTGCACATCAGATAAAGCGAAACGCTGACTTAACTGGTCCGCCGTCAGTTGCTTGCTGTACTCGGGCCAAACCTTCCTGAGCTCCGCCATCGCTTTGTCTGCCGCAATTTTTCGATTCTCTTGTCCTTGATGCAGCCTGATCAGCAGCCCTTCTAGGTTCGGCTCCTGAAAAATGATCTTTAGCTTCGCTCTGGATGCTACTGTCTGGGCGTCGCGTCCGGCCTGCAGGTCTTGCTTAATGCGGTCTCGGTCCAACAACACCAGCCTGTTGCGGATGTTGCTCTTGCCGGAACGTCTCAAGTAGCGGGCAGCTTCCTCGACAACAGCTACAGAGTCGCCGCCGTTCCCCGGTTTCACATCCAGATGCAGGTGCAGACCTGCTTCTTTACAACACTGGCCGAGGAACCGTACGAGAGCTTGGTCGCTCTTGCCCTCAACCCCGATGAAAATGACTCGTCTGACTCGTCTAGGTTTGACCGACCTGCGGCCCATCGCTCCTCAGCCGATTTCCGGGATACCACCGAGCACCCCCGCTCGATACTTGGGATAGAGACGGGCGTCGCGGCGGAGACCGCGCACATCTTGGGCACTGTACACACGGGTCGCGCCACCGCGGTCCTTCTCGACGATGAAGACCTCTTCCTTCTCCAGATCGTCGAGCAGGCCGACATTGTGCGAGGAAACGAAAAGCTGTGCGCCGGAAGGATTGGTCTCTTGTGAGCGGAACCAGTCGAGCATTTCGCCGGCGATATCCACGTGAAGATCACCATCGACCTCGTCGAGAACCGCGGGAATGCCGTCGTTGAGGGCGAAGTAGAGCTGAGGCAGCAGATGGAACAGCCGTTTCGTGCCGTTGGACTCGAAGGGCAAAGAAATCGGCCTGTCGAGCCCGCGATGGTCGAAAAACACCTCCCTCTTGTCGGCTTGCTCCAAAATACGCATGTCTTGAATCCCCAAGTCGCTGGCCTGGATGTGTCTCACGAGCCAATCTCTCACCTCGGGAGGACTCTCGTCGAATGCGTCCACCATTGTTCGGGTCGGAAGCTGCCATTTCTCGCGGTGAATGATGTTGGAGAAATAAGAAAAAGCGCGCATCCATTTTGCGATACGCGCCGCCAAAGGCACATTGAGCAGGGCGAGCGTGGCAATCACCGAGGCGTCCGCCCGAATCGCCTTGAGGCGGTCATCCCTCGGAGTGAGCCCGAGCTCGCTAGAAACGTATATAGGCTCTCCCGGAGCACCGCGCTCGAAAAGGCGGCGGGGACGCCCCTTGGGAAAGTAGGACAGCACTTCGCGCTGGAAGAAGGTATCCTTGACGCCGGCGTCACCGCGTTTCACGGCCAGTTCGTAGCGGAACAAGTGCCGGGCTTGGTCCGGTGCCAGCCAATCCGCTTCGATCTCCACGCAAAACCGCGTCGGTTTGTCTCTGGTTTCCGTCGAAGAGAAAGGGAGAAAGGTGAGCGGGCTGGTCTCTTCAGCAGGAGATGCGGATGAGGCGATGCGGGAAGTAGCGAGCAGCGCATCCAGCAGGGTCGTCTTGCCCGATCCATTGGGTCCCATGAACACGACGACAGAGGGGAGCCGGATATCCGGCTTGGCCGTACTGCGCCGGAAGCGTGGCAAGTCGGAAGCAGTACCTGGAATGCGGAGATCGAGAACTACTTCCTCGCGGACCGAGTAGTAGTTAGATACGGAAAATGTGTGAATCATTTCTCAATAATAACGATTTTTCGTCGAAATGGAAATATAACCACCCTAAAATGTGGGCATACATCAAACTCAAACAGACGTCAAATACCGGTCAATCTCCCAGCGGCTGACTTGGCCGTCGTACTCGGCCCACTCGTCGGCTTTTATCTTGAGGAACTCGTCGGCGATAGGACCCAGCGCGCTCTGCACCAATTCATCCGCGCGCAGCGCGTCTAGTGCCTCGGCCAGCGACTGCGGCAAAAGCTGTATCCCTTCCGCTTGAATCTCGTCGAGGGGGCGCTCGTACATATTGCCCAGATTGGGCTCGCCCGGCTCCAAGCCGCGCTCAATGCCGTCGAGCCCGGCGACCAAATAGGCGGCCAGCGCCAAATAGGGATTGGCTGCGGCGCTGATCGTGCGGTCTTCAAAATGCCCCTCGCCGGCCGTGCGGATCATCTGCGTGCGGTTGTTGTCGCCGTAGGTGATAAACGCCGGCGTCCAAGTAAAACCCGAACGGCTCGAATAGATTCCAGCGCCGAGCTGGAGGCGCTTGTAGCAGTTCACCGTCGGGCTGGAGACCGCGCACAGGGCGCGCGCGTGGTGCAAAATGCCGCCGAGGAAGTGATAGGCCAACTCTGAGCAACCCAAGCCCCGCTTGTCTCCTTCGTCCAAGAAGAGATTCTCACCCGACTCGGCATCGGCCAGATGGTAGTGCGCGTGCAAGCCGCTGCCCGTGCGGTCGGCAAACGGCTTGGGCATGTGCGACGCAATCGCGCCGTACTTCTTGGCGATCTGCGAGGTGGCCATCTTGAAGAAAATGATGCGGTCCGACGTCGTCAGCGCGTCGGCGTAGTCAAAGTTGACCTCGAATTGCCCGTTGGCGTCCTCGTGGTCGCACTGGTACACGCCCCAACCCAAGCTGTTGAGCGACCGCGTCAAATCCTGCAAGTACTCCATCGCCGGCGACATGGAGCGGAAGTCATAGCAGGGCTTGGCCAGCGAGTCCACCCCGTCCGGGTCCCAAGGCCGGATCGAGCCATCTTCATCGCGCTCGAGGAGAAAGTGCTCCGGCTCCATGCCCACATTGAAGACATAGCCCTGTTGCCGGGCATCGGCGAGCACCCGCTGGAGGTTGGTGCGCGAGCAATAGGGATAGGACTCCCCATCGACGAACAGGTCGCTGGCAAAGCGCACCGTGTTCGGCTGCCAAGACAGCCGCGCGTACGAATCGAGGTCGATCCGCGCCAGCATATCGTGCGAGTGCGGCCCCTGTCCCAAGCCCCAAATAGACGCGCCGGCAAAACCCGCGCCTTCGTCAAGCGCGTCGTCGAGCGACGTCACCGGCACCATCTTCACTTTGGGCGCGCCGGTCATATCGACGAATTGGACGAGTAGGAATTCAATGCCCTCTTGGGCGAGGCGTTCTTTGATCTCAGTGCGTTCAGTCACAACAAGCTCCTTTAGTTGGCGTGTTTCCAGGAATCCAATCCGTCCCGGCCAAAGGGATCTTAGCCATAGCCGCTGCCTCAATGGTCAGCGCCGCCAAGTCCTCTGGCTCTAGATTGTGAACGTGCGATTTGCCACAAGCGCGGGCAATGGTCTGGCACTCCATAGTCATTACCCGCAGATAGTTGGCAAGCTGGCGGCCTCCGACTACCGGGTCGAGACGCTCGGCCAATGTATCGGTTTGGGTCGAGATGCCAGCCGGATCTTCGCCGTCTTGCAAGTCGTCGTAAAAGCCAGCCGCCGAGCCAATTTTGCGGTACTCGGGGTCCAAATGCGGGCTGTTGTCGCCCAACGCAATCAGCGCGGCCGTGCCAATCGAACAGGCATCCGCCCCCATCGCCAGAGCTTTGGCCACATCCGCGCCGCTGCGGATGCCGCCTGACACAACGAGCTGTACCTTGCGGTGCATGTCCAACTCGTCGAGTGCTTCCACCGCTTGGCGCACGGCTGGCAGGGTCGGGATCCCCACGTGTTCGATGAACACCTCCTGGGTCGCACCCGTGCCGCCCTGCATCCCGTCGAGCACCACCACGTCGGCTCCGGCCTTAATCGCCAGAAGCGTGTCGTAGTAGGTCCGCGTCGCGCCGATCTTGACGTAGATCGGCACCTGCCAATCGGTGATCTCGCGCAACTCGACTATTTTAATCGCCAAGTCGTCCGGGCCGGTCCAATCGGGATGGCGGCAGGCCGAGCGCTGGTCGATGTCCTTGGGCAAAGTCCGCATCTGGGCGACGCGGTCGCTGATCTTCTGGCCCAACAGCATTCCACCGCCGCCGGGCTTGGCCCCCTGCCCGAGCACCACCTCAATGGCATCGGCCTTGCGCAGGTCATCGGGGTTCATGCCATAGCGCGAGGGCAACAACTGGTACACCAAAATCCGCGACTGTTCGCGCTCCTCCGGCGTCATCCCGCCATCGCCAGTCGTGGTGCTCGTGCCCACCTCGCTGGCACCGCGGCCGAGCGCTTCTTTGGCCTGCGCCGACAGCGAGCCAAAGCTCATCCCCGCGATGGTGACGGGGATGTCGAGGTGGATCGGATTTTGGGCATAGCGCGTGCCCAATACCACATCGGTGTCGCAGCGCTCGCGGTAGCCTTCCAGCGGATAGCGCGACATGCTCGCGCCCAAAAAGACCAAGTCGTCAAAATGGGGCACCCGGCGCTTGGCTCCCCAGCCGCGGATATCGTAGATCCCGGTCTGCGCAGCGCGCTGGATCTCGTAGATGACGTCGCGGCCAAAGGTCGCCGATTCGCGCAGACCCTCTGGGCTGTGGTTTGGTTGCGTCATAGAGCCATCCTAAATGATTTCTCTGGATCGCCTTTCTCTACTATTCTGCGTCCATCTGCGTCCATCTGCGGATCATCTTATGAATGAGGTAGAATGGCTATAGGGCGTCTAGTACTGAGATGCGTTATCTACCTTGAAATTGTAAAGCTGGCGCGCCGACCCGTAGCGGCGGAACTCTTCGGGGCGCACATCGGACACGTCCGCTCGCGCCAACAGCTCGGCCAACGCGCTCAGATGCTCGTCGCGCATGGGCTTTTCAATGCAGTCGGCCCCCAAGCCCGCGACCCGGCCGCGCACAAAAATCCGCGCCTCGTACAGCGAGTCGCCCAACGCCTCGTCAGCATCGCCGCAGACGACTAAGTTGCCGGCTTGGGCCATAAAGCAACTGCTGTGGCCGACCGAGCCGCCGACCACAATATCGATCCCCTTCATCGAAATCCCGCACCGGCTCGACGCGTCGCCTTCGATGACCAACAGGCCGCCGTGTCCGGTAGCCCCAGCGCACTGGCTGGCGTGGCCCTTCACTCTCACCACCCCCGACATCATATTCTCGGCCACTCCGACCCCGACCATCCCGTGGACGGTGATATGGGCGCGCTGATTCATGCCAGCGCAATAGTAGCCAACATGGCCTTCGATATCGATTTCCACGGGCGCATTGACTCCGGCGGCCACCGCGTGCGCACCTCGCGGATGCAGAATCCGCCACGGCGTCTTGGCCGTCTCGTCAGTCAGGTCGTGCAGGCGCTGGTTGAGCTGGCGCAACTCTCCGGTCGCCAAGTCGAAAACCTCCGCGCCCATCAATCGGCTCCTCCCCAAGTGTACACCCGCGCCGGCTTGGGCTCCCACACCTCCGCATCGTCAATCCCCGGCAAGCTCGATAGCGCCTGGAACTCGCTGGCCATCGCCACGTACTCATCCGTCTCGGCCAGCACCGCCGGCTTGCAGGCGATCGGGTCGCGCAAGACTGCAAAGCCATCGGCCGTGCCAATGGCAAAAGTATAGAAACCGTCGAGATCGTCGAGTGCCTCTTGCAGGGCCGCTTGCAAGGTATTCCCCTGCTGCATCCGCCACATCAAGTAGCCAGCGGCCACTTCCGAGTCGTTTTCCGTGCGAATTTCGATTCCGTTGCGCTCCAAGCGCGTGCGCAGCCGGTTGTGATTGCTCAGCGACCCGTTGTGTACTAAGCAGAGATCCATGCCCGTGGAAAAGGGATGCGAGCCATCGGTGGTCACCGCGCTCTCCGTGGCCATGCGCGTGTGGCCGATAATGTGCGTGCCGCGCATCTTGCGCACGCCGAAGCGATCGACGATCTCAGCGGGCGCGCCGATCTCCTTGAGAATCTCGATGCTGCGGCCGATGCTCATCACCGTCAGGTTAGGGTCTGAATCAGCCAACTCCCGCCCGAGTGCATCGGCGTCGGCACACACCGCGATGACCGCGTAGTTGGCGTTGACGCGCAGGCGCGCCTCGCAATCAAAGCGCGCGCCGAGTTGGTCGGCCAGCCCCGGCCAGTCGTAGTCGTCGGCCGCGTGCCGCAAGGTGACCTTGATAAAGCCCTCCGGCGGCTCATTGCCATAGAGCGCCAACCCCGCGCTATCGGGGCCGCGATCGCTCATGCAGATCAGCATCTCGGCGAACAGCGCACCGAGTTGGTCGGCCAGGTTGTGTTTTTTTACGTACAGCCCAACAATACCACACATTGCTACTAGTCGTTTTAGTCCGATGTTTGTTCTACCGCTCGCGGATAGGGATAGATTAAATTACACAATCGCTTCATACGCAACAAACACGACGAGGCAAATAATATGACCAAATTTCCAGCGGTACAAGCCCTCACTTTCGACCTGTTCGGCACCGTCCTCGACTTGGGCGGCAGTCTGACTCCGGCCATCGCGTCCTATCTGCGCGATAAAGGGTCTTCAGTCCCGCCCGAGCACCTGTGGAACCAATGGCGGGCGCGCCAGCGCCTAGAGCAATATCAGGACAATATCCTCCTGCTGGGCCACAGCGGCTATTTGGAGACGGTGCGGCGAGCCTTGATTTACGTTTTGGCGTTAGAGGGAATAGACGCGGTCGAAGGAGATGTCCCCCGACTCATGGAAGCCTGGCAGCACCTCAACCCCTTTGCCGATGTGAGGCCAGCCCTCGAAAAGCTGCAAGGACGCTACCGCCTAGTCGCCCTGTCCAACGGCGAGGCGGACTTTTTAGCTCATCTGGCGACCAATCGTATTGGCTGGGACTTCGACCGCATTATCTCGGTTGGGGAAATAGGTGCCTTCAAGCCGCACCCTGGGGTGTATCGCCGGGCTGCGGCCTTGCTGGACCTGGAAGTGGGACAGTGCATGATGGTTTCGGCCAATTCATTCGACGTGCTGGGAGCGCGGGCCTGCGGCATGAGAGGTACCTTCGTCAACCGCAACGCCCTGCCTTACGAAGAAACGCCGTACCGGCCCGACGTGGAGGTGGGAAATTTTACCGAGCTAGCCGAGGCTTTGCTGTGAAGAAACACGGAAGAAGCGAAAAAGTTGCAGGAGTGAGTCAGAAGATCGAAACTAAGGCGGAGGATGGCATGAGAGACAACTCAACAGAGAAGAAAGGCAGAAAGCCGGTGGTTATTTCCCTTACCAAGAAGGAAACGGAATCTCGGCACCTGAGTCCCAGACGCCTCAAACAGGCGGTGGAGGCAATCAGGCGGGACGGATATGTCGTCATCGAAAACGCGGTCCCCCATGAGCCGCTCGATATGCTCCGGGAGAAGATGGATCAGGATTCCAAGATCTTGATCGATCGGGAGCAGTGGGGCGGCGCCGGACAGCTCAAAGGTCACTTGCAACAGGGAGCTCCCCCGTTCGCCCCCTTTGTTTTCCCCGAGATTGTCGCCAATCCGTTTGTGATTCAGGTCAACATCGCCCTCCTAGGCGAGGGAATCTTCAACAACTTTTACAACGGCAACACCAATTGTCCCGGCAGCGGCACCCAGCCGCTGCACCGGGACGGGCCTCATCTATGGCCGGGGCACGAACCACCCCACCCCACCGCTAGCGTGGCGGTAAATATCTCTCCGCACGATGTGACGGCTGAGAACGGAGCCGTGGAGCTGTGGCCGGGTACGCACCTGCACCCCTTCCCAGAAAACGCAATCGACGAGGAAACCGAAGAGGCGCAAAGGAAGGTTTCTCCCCCCGTGAACGGGTGCGCGAAAAAGGGAAGCGTGCTGATTAGGGATATGCGAATCTGGCATAGAGGCGTGCCGAATCGGTCGGATCGACCGCGGCATATGATTGCGCAGATTCACTGTATCCGCTGGTACAGGAATCGCGGACCGCTGATGTTCAACACCGGCTGTGAAAAGGCTTTCCCCGATGATTGCGGTCTGGATCACAATGCGGAATTCACTGAAGATCCGATTAACTATCTGTTTCTCAATCCGCCAGAGAGCAAAAAGTAGGGGAGGAAGAGATATAGCAGTCCCAAATGACTTGAGAGATATGCGAATCGCCTTGCCGGTAGGGGCGAGCGATCGCTCGCCCCTACAATTGGGCGTCGGTCGGCGTCCATCGGCGGATTAATCTCGTCAATGATGTAGGGTTGCTATAAGACTCACTGTCCCCTCTCGAATATGACACGGGGCCGTCCAAATTGGTATTGGACGGCCCCGTGCGTTAAACTGCTGCTATCCGGCTTCACCCGCCAAACTTATAGGACACAGCCAGCTTCAGCCGCCGTCCCTTGGGGTCGTGCGTAAAGCCGTCGTACGCCTGCTCAATATTCACCAGCGGCGGCATAGTATCGAGCAGGTTCATCCCCGACAGCGCGATGTTGACGCCCTCGGACAACTCCCACAGAAAGCTCACGTCCCAAGTGACGAACGAGTCAATAGTACCGAATACTTCTTTAACGGCATCATTACCGGAGTTCATCGATCCCCGGTCCTCGTACGACGAGATATAGTTCAGAAAGCTCACGAGGCGGTAGCCTCCCCAGTAATAGCCCGCCGACACTTGGCCCTTCAACTTCGGTAGCGAAGTTGCAATGGGATTGCCAAAATTCAGATACCCAGCCGCGTCTGCCCCCTCTTGCAACACCAAGTTGCCGAGCGTCAGGGCCTTCGTCTGGTATTCCAGCGTGTACGTAGCGTCCAAGTTGAGCGAAAATTCTCCTGCTCCAGCGTCCGCGTGCCCACCCAAATGCAAATCAATTCCCGAGGTCTTGACCCCTGGCCAATTGACGATATCAACCTGCACCCGCTCCAGTTCAGAGGCCGCGCACGTGCCAGTACCTATCCCGTCTGGGCAGACAATAAACTGCTTCAGAGCCTCATTATTCGCTTCATCGGCATATAAGGCAGTAATAGCCCCATGCGGCATGGCCCCGATGACATCCTTGAAATCGTAGCTCCAGTAGTCAAACGTCGCATCAAAACCCTCCTCGGTGACTAAGACGAAGCCCGCATTATAGGTAAAAGCCTGTTCGGGTTTGAGGTCTTTGCTGCCGAATCGGTCCACCGTTTGATAGGCACCCGTCTCATTGATCCACTCGAGCGTCGAAAGTGGGTTTTCATTTACATCGTCCAGCGATGGCGTGCGAAACGTCGTCTGCACCGAGCCGCGCAGAAACACGGATTGAGTCGGGGATTCCACTAGCTGATAGCGCCAGCCAAACTTGGGGTCGAAACTGCTCGCCACATCGTGGAACTCGTAGTTGGCGGCGAGCTGAGTGTCAAAGCGCGGTCCCAAGCTCAGGGGGATCTCGGCAAAGAAGCGATGCACCGTCTGCGATTCATCATACGGCCGATTCACATTGGTAAACGCATAGGGACCGAACCGGTCCTCGGCTGAGCACCCGTCATCGCCTACCACCGGACAGGGGTTGATGGTCACGTCGCCCTCGTCGTTGGGATCGCCGCTGGCATTGAGCAGGCGGAACTGGTAGCCAGCCGCGTAGCTAGCCACGTCCTCGACCCAAGTGCCGCTCAGCGTCGCATCAGCGACCAGCAGATCCGCAGTGCTCTGTAGATCAACTTCCTGATTGAGCCAATGCCGCAACTCAGGGCTGTTGGCGAGGTTGGCGCGGTAATCGGGATTCGCTTGGCTTGCAAACTCCGCGCCGTATTGATCCGCGAACTCAATGGCATTGCCGAAGGGGTTGTAGTACTGGCAGTCTCCCTGACCAGCCACTTGGCCGTTGAGCGGGCCGAGCCGCATCCCAGCAAGGGACGTGTTATCCGCCTCCACGCCAACGCCGCAATCGGGTCCGCCAAACCCGCGGAAGCCGAGGAACAGCCGCTCGATGTACACCCCCGGTAGGTTGTAGTTACCCTCAGTGCGAGAATAGGACAGCCCTAGGTTAAAATGGATATCTCGACTAAAGTCGCCATTGGCAGAAGCCGCCACGCGCCACGTGCGGGAGTCGCGGCCCAGTATGCGCCCAGGACCCGAATTGCCAAATGGACGGCCATTGAAATACCAGTTCTCGCCGTCTTGGCATTCGTTGTAGTACAGGTCGCCTTCCTCAGCGCCGTAGTCCGCACAGAATGCCTCCCGGCCCGGGTGGTTGGGCGCGACCTCCATGATACTCGTATCTGTCAAGGGAAAGGGAGGATACGAAGGCGTGGTGTACCACTCGGGAATCTCAGCCTGGGCAACCAGACCCTCTAAGTGATACTCCGTGCCATTGTCCAGCGCACCGTTGATCTCGGCAAAAGCGCGAGTATGGCTCATGTCCTCGATCAGATTCTCATACTGCTGATAGCGGAAGCGGCAGGTCCAAGATTCCCGGAAGCCGCCAAACTGCTCGCAACGCGGGGCGTGGATGGCAGCGGTCCAGGGGGCCGGAGCGCCAACGGCGAAAGTGCCTGGATTCCCCAAGCTCGACCACCCGAGGCGCTGCCCGCCGCCGTGCCACGGCTGCAGCAGATAATCCCTTTCGGAGGCCGGTAGCGCCTGACGCCCCCTCCATTCCCCAGCAACAATCGCATGAGCCTCGCCGATCTTTCCACCCCAGATCGCGCCGACGTTGCTATCGCCCGCGCCAGCGATATACTCGTGCGCCCCTGAAACCTCAAAACCCTCAAAGTCGGAGCGGGTCAAAAAGTTGGCAACGCCAGCCACCGCATCCGACCCATAGATAGCCGAGGCCCCTTCCTTGAGCACCTCGACCCGATCCACGGCAATGGCGGGGATGGCATTTACATCGACGAAGCGCCCGCCGATCAAGCGCGCCGGGACATAGGTCTGGCGGCGGCTGTTGATCAACACCAGCGTCCGCGAAGCTCCCAGACCGCGCAGATTGACGTTGGCAATGCTCTCGGAAAGAGTGGCAGCTTGGTTGGCGTTGTACCAACTGCTGCGCTCGCCAATCACCCCGTGACTGGCGCTCAAGTTCTTGAAAAAATCAACCGGCTGCGGCGACCCTTGTTCGACCATCTTGTCTCGGCCAGTCACCGCGACGGCGTAGGGCAAGTTGATGGGAGACTCCTTAAAGGCGGTGCCGGTCACCGTCAACTCTTTGAGGAGCAGCGCGGAGGGTTTTATCCGCAACTCGATGGTCGTGGTTTGACCGGCCTCCACCACAACAGTGGCAGTCGCCGACGAGTAGCCGATCAATTCGGCGCGCAATTGGTGCTCGCCCACCGGCACGTCGGCTATAGTAAACTGGCCCTGTGCGTCCGACATCCCGCCTAGGTCCAAGGCCGGGATATAGACTAAGGCCGTCTCCAGCGCCTGGCCGCTATCGTCGTCGACTACGGTGACGACGACAGTACCTGTCGCTTGCGTCCACGCCGGCGCAGCCCAAACCAAAGCCGCGGCGACTAGCACCAAAAAGTGCCTAGGCAAAAATTTCATCGTAGGCCTCCTTCATTTAAGAGTGGGTGTATATCTTTTTCTAAGAATTCGTTTTGCAACGTTTACTCCGTCAGCATTCAGTGCGCTGCACGCATTTCGCGGCGCAGCCCTATCCAGACGCAGACGGCCATGCCCAAGACGACTAGGGCGAACGGAAAGCCGGTCGCGAGCGAGGCTGCCTGTAGCGAATGCAGCCCGCCGCCGAGTAAGAGAGCTATAGCGACTAACCCCTCAATCGTACACCAAAAGACCCGCTGCGCTACCGGGGCGTCCACGCGGCCACCGGCTGCAATGGTGTCGATAATCAACGAGCCAGAGTCCGACGAAGTGACAAAAAATACGGTAGTCAGCAGGAGCGCGACCAATGAAAGCAACTTGGTCACCGGCAGTTGGTCAAACATCTTGAACAATGCAATTTCTAGCTTCCACGCCGCAACATTCTCGGTTACACCCGTATAGCCCCCAACGATGTGCTGATGGAGGGCCGTGCCGCCAAAAGTGCCAAACCACAGAAAGCACAACACCACCGGCGGGATGAGGACAAAGAGCGTGAATTCGCGCACGGTGCGGCCCTTGGAAATGCGGGCGATAAACGTGCCGACAAAAGGTGCCCAAGCAAACCACCATGCCCAGTAAAAGGTCGTCCAGCCGTGCAGGAAATCCGTGTCCTCGCGCCCAATCCAATTACTAAGCGGCACAATCTTGGCGAAATAGCTGCCAAACGAGTCGAACATACTGCGGAAAATGTAAATCGTCGGTCCAAGCGCGATAACCGCCGCCAACAGCAAAAGCGCGAGCATGATATTGAACTGGCTGAGGCGTTTGATGCCGACATTAATACCCGTCAGCACCGAGGTCAGCGCGATGGACGTAATCGCCACAATCAGCACCACCATAGTGGTGTTATTGGCGGGAACATCAAACAGATAATTCAGACCAGAGGCTAGCTGTTTAACTCCCAAGCCAAGCGAGGTCGCAAGTCCGAACAGACCGGCGAAGATGGCAAATGTATCGATGAGATGGCCAGGCCAGCCCCAGATGCGGTCGCCGAACACGGGATAGAACGCCGAGCGAACGGTGAGCGGCAATCCGCGATTATAGGCGAAGTACGCGAGGGCGAGCCCAACGACGCCGTAAATGCTCCAAGCGTGCAACCCCCAGTGAAAAACGGTTGCCGCGATGCCGACGGCCGCGGCTTCTTCTGTGCCGGCGGGAAGGCCAAGCGGTGGACTCTGGAAGTAGTAGATCGGCTCGGCCGCGCCGTAAAACAGCAGACCGATACCTACGCCAGCGGCAAAGAGCATGGCAAACCAAGTTGGGTTGGAGTATTCGGGTTTTGCATCGGCCCCTCCGAGACGCACCTTGCCGAGAGGCGACAAGGCTACATACAGACAAAAGAGCAGGAGGAGATTAGCGGTAACTAGGAAAAACCAATCGAGATTTACAGTCAGCCACTCGCGGGTATTTTCGAAAACTTCCGTCGCGGCTTCTTGGAAGACGAGCGCCCCAGCGATAAAAGCGACAATAGTGATACTGGAAATTGTGAATACTGGGGTCAGATAGATGTCTAAACCGAATAGCTTCTTGTGCCCCTCGTCATCTAGCGGCTGTAATTGTTCTCCTTCATTTATTCCCAAAACTCCTCCTTTCTTGGGAACTTAGGAGTATTAACCCAACTCGGCGTTGGTGCATGAGCGGACGATTTTTGTTCCGTAGTGCCATAAAATGAAAAAGGCTCCTTGTTTGATTGGCCATGACTTTTTAGGAGTCAATGCTTCTTCATCCAAGCAGCCTATTGTGTAGTCAAGGTATGGCCCCCTACGTCCCCTGTCAAGACTTCGTCGCCGCTCAATGGTGGACTCTTTGGCTCCTTAGACCGCATTGTCTCGGTTGAAGAAGTAGGCACCTGCAAACCGCACCCTTTCACCGAGCCAACTGCGGCGCTGCTGTGAAGTTGCCCATGCTACTCGTATATTCTCTTTAAAAGAAACGAGTGTTATGAGATCAGTAATAGGATACCTCATGGGGTTGCTCTTAGTGGTCAATGCCAGTGCCCAGCCGCTGGTCGAGGGGCGGGTGCGACTGGCTGCGGGGCAACCAGTCGCCAACGCGCAGGTGCGGCTGTTCGACGCCACCGATCTGCGCCGCTCAGTCCGCGCTATCACCAATGAGACCGGCTATTTCTCCCTGTCCTTAGCGGCATTGAGTACGAACGTCCTGTCGGAACAAACCGTCCTGCCGCAACAATTTTACTTAGGACAGAATTATCCCAACCCGTTCAATCCTTCCACGATCATTCCCTATCGACTGCCGATCTCGACCCGTGTGCAGCTAGAGGTTCTCAATATCCTAGGGCAGCGTCTGACGACATTGGTGGATGCGGATCGGCCAGCGGGCTTTCACACGGCGACATGGGATGGCACGGATGCGTCGGGGAGAGGCGTCGCGGCAGGAGTGTATCTGTATCGGCTGGTTGGCGATGAGGTGCGTTTGACTCGCTCGATGGTGCTGCTCGACGGGTCAGTTGGGGGCACCTCTGCGGGGCCGGTAGGCGCGAAGCTGGTAGGCACGGAGCCATCAGACTTGGCGCAGGTCTATGGATTGACTGTCTCAGGCCAGGGCTTGGTCCCCTACGTTGACCCGGCCTTTCGGGTAGGGACCGATGCTGTCGATATCGTGGTCGAAGTACTCGACAGCATTCCCCAAGATCAAGGGGCGGCGAGCAGGCTACTAGGCGACCTCGATAACAATGGCCGCGTCGATTGGGCCGATGCGCTGCTAGCCGTCCTATACAGCGAAGACCCCTCCATTACCCTACCCAACAACGGCGATATATCCTTGGGCGATGTCAGCCGAGACGGGCAGATTGACCTAACCGACGCCCAACTTATCGAGACGTACAGCATCGATCCGTCCGACCCGTCGCTACCTGTAGGAATTGGCAGATCGGTGGACCCGCCCCCACCCGATGACCCGCGCCTGACGCAGATCGAGCTGCCGGAAGGGTTCCACATTCGCGTGTACGCCAAAGGGGTACCCGGCGCTCGCTCGCTAAGCCTCAGCCCAGATGGCACCCTGTTCGTCGGCACCCGGTCCGCCGGCCGCGTGTACGCAGTGCGCGACGAAGACGGCAACCACAAGGCCGAGCGAATCATCATCCTCGCCAGCGGCCTGAACAGACCCAACGGCGTCGCCTTCAAGGACGGCGACCTGTACGTAGCCGAAGTCAGCCGCATCCTGCGCTATCGCAACATTGAAGCGCACCTCGACAACCCGCCACAACCGGAGATCGTCAACGACGCTTTCCCAACCGATCGCGCCCACGGCTGGAAGTTCATCCGCTTTGGCCCGGACGGTTTGCTATACGTGCCGGTCGGCGCGCCGTGCAACATCTGCGCTTCCCCCGATCCGTACGCGTCAATCGGCAGGTTGGATCCCGCCACGGGCGACTTCGAGGTCGTGTCCCGAGGCGTGCGCAATTCCGTGGGCTTCGACTGGCACCCGGAAACAGGAGAAATGTGGTTCACGGAAAACGGCAGAGACTGGATGGGCGACGACATGCCGCCAGACGAGTTGAACCGAGTAACCGCCGATGGGCAGCACTTCGGCTATCCCTACTGCCACGGCACCGACATCGCCGACCCAGCTTTCGGCGCTCAGCGCGGCTGCGGCGAGTTCGTTCCACCAGTCCAGGAACTCGGCCCGCACGTAGCCGCCCTCGGGATGCGCTTCTACACTGGCAACATGTTCCCGGCGGAGTACCGCAATCAAATCTTCATCGCCGAACACGGCTCTTGGAACCGCAGCCGCAAGATCGGCTATCGCCTCACTCTAGTGCGCTTGGCCGCCGATGGGGCGATCAGTTACGAGCCGTTCGCGGAAGGCTGGCTACAGGGAGAATCGAACTGGGGCCGACCGGTTGACGTTCTTGTAAAGCCCGACGGCTCTCTGCTAGTCTCGGACGATCAGGCCGGTCTAATCTATCGGATCAGTCATTAAGGCCGCGTATATAGCAATGCGGAATGATTTGAACGATTCGGTATGTGGATCGTCTAGTCACAACTATTCTGCGTTCATCTGCGTCCATCTGCGGATTATCTCGCAAATGATTTAGGATGGCTATATAACGCCTCAAACCGGTCCTTGGCCTCCCACCCCAAGAGCCGCTTGGCCTTGTCGGGCCGGTACTTGTCGTGCGGCAGCCGCGCACAAATAAAGAAATCCTCGTACGGCGACGGCATCTCGGGTGCCCGCAACCCATACAAGAACGCCTCCCCAGTATCCTCCCACGAAGTCGTATAGGGATGCACGCTCTGCCCATGTTCCTCGGGCAGCACTTCCCGCGGCCGAAAATGCGTATAGACAAAGGTGAGTACTTCCAAGCCTTCGCGCTCGGCAAACACGCGCGTAATGTGCCCCCCGAGATACTTGCTCACCGCGTAGAGATCGTCGCCTGGATGCAGCGGGATATCGGCTTCCACTTGAAAGTCATTCCAATAGTCGGCGTTGTGGTTTAAGGAGGTGTGAAAAGGCCCAGTGTGAATCAACCTTTTTATCCCGCAGGCCACGCAGGCTTTGGCCACGTTGTACGCGCCGACCATGTTGACTTGGAAGGCCAGCACTGGATGAGGCCGGACGACGGACACATTGATCGCCGCGTCCATGCCCTCGCAAGCCGCCAACACTTGCGCGTAGTCGGTAATATCGACGACCCGATTTTCGTGCGGCGAGCCCAACACCTCCGGGATCGGCGCTCGGGGATTTTGCGGCGGCGCAGCCGCAATCTCCGTCATTGGTCGAAGATCAGTCACCCGCAACGTGTAGTGGTCTTTGAGCGCAACAATCGCCGACGCGCCGACCGGGCCGCCTGTCCCAAACAACACCACCTTGCCTTCGTTCACCGTTGCCATAATGTCCCCTTTAGGCGAAGCGTCCGCTCGACGCTACGTGGGCCAGTAACCAGTCGTGTCCTCCGCGCTCAGCCGTCAGAGCTTGGCGCACCGCTTCCACAGCGTCGTCAGCCGTGGTCTCCGCATCCAACTCGCCGAGGCGCAAACAGCGCACTTCGATCTGACCTGTGCGGGCGATCTCGCGGCCGACCAATTCAGCCATAAGCGGTGCCAGCGACCCGGCCTCGGCCTTCGGCAAAGCATTCCACTGAGGATCAACTAGATATTCTTCTGGATAGTCGCGCAGCAAATCGAGGCGACTCAACAGCACTGCTTTCTCAATGCCGACGGCACAAGCCGCCGTCAGTGCCACATAGGTCCCCCGCGCCGCTGCGTCGAGCAGGGCCTGTTCATCGTCGCCAGCCGGATCGCCACCCGCCGCGTGAACTATGGCCTCCACACCTGCCAGCGCCGGGTCTAATGCCTCGCGCTGAAGCAAATCGACCTGCCGGTAGCCAGCTAGGTCGCTGGTCTCTTCTACACCGAGCGCCACCACCTCAAACTCCGCACCCAATTTAGCCGCTAGCAGCGCTCCCCAAGAGCGATCTGCCCCAATTATCGCCACGCGCATAGCATCTCCTCTACCAAGAAAGTCATCGTACTGTTCAGAATCATGACACTGTTTCAGTGATATTTCTATCATCCAAAAAAGCAACAGGCTCTTCTTCTTTACCATTTTCCCACATAAGGGAATAAAACCAAATGCCACTCTCACCAATGCAGAAATCTGCGGGAGTAAAGGTCATTTTTGAGTCCAGTGGCGGATCAGACCTTTCGGGATTGTATTCTGCCGGCCAGCCAAATGCCTCGCCGACCCATAGCTGTCTTTCATCGTGGAGTTTTTTCGCAAACACTACGATATCATCGATGTTTGGAACGACGACGGGCACAATGGGTGCTCGTTCTCCATTTTGCGTTTGTATTCTAATTTTGACTGTTGCCACGTTTCGCCTGCTCCTTTAGCCATGCGTCCATGATATCTTCACGATGGGCCATTAAAATGCCTTTGATTTCGTTTAACTCATGGGGACGAAATCGCCTAGCTCGCGCCAATCCAATTGGATCAACCCTATACTTCGCTTCCTTTCCTTGTTTCCCTACATGAACATGGGGCGGCTCATCAAGGTCTGCCTGATAAAACCAAAACCGATAGCCTCGTATTCTTAAAATGACAGGCAAAACCTACACCTTGAGTGCGTCTCAGGAAAAATTGCCCTGTTGTTTTGCCCGCAATGCCGACACGTAGAGGATTGCAGGAATCAGCCGCTTGTAATTCGCTCCTGTGAGTTTCCAAATTGCGAATAGCCCTGCGCCGATCCAGCCGACCGGCCCAATTATTACAGCGATAGCGCTCGACATGGTGGTGTAAACCGCAAACGGTAGCGTGACACCTATAACGCCTGTTAAGGTGCCCAGTGCTGTAGAAGCGAGCAGATAGACTCCAAATCCAGATAGCTGAGCCGCTGTCAGGGCAGTAAAGATGCTTGTACTTCCGGCCAGTGCCCCGCCCTTGTCAAGCTCTTGGGCTGCTCGTCGCAACTCGGCTTCCATCGCCATTTTCTGCTCTGGCGTCATCTTCTCCCAAACTGTCTGAAACACCTTGCGTGCAATCTCAACTTCAAGATCTTCGACTTTCACCCCGAAATGCTCAATATCAAGTTTCTCTGCCACTTGACAGACGATCTGAGAATAGGAGGGTTCGCTTCCCCCCAGATAGCCAAAAACGGATTGGCAGTTCCACCAGAAAGCCTTCACAATATGATCCGGACGAAGACTCTCGGCCTTAAGTATTTCCGCCAAAGCACCAAGTTCCACTGGCTCTGCTTTGGCGAGTATCATGCCAAGTTCTTCTTGTATGGAATTCATTTCAGAAATCTACTTTGATTGTGAGGGTAAACTCTGTTTGTTCACTCACATGGCGATCACAGTCCGCTTTCGCCGAGAGATAGGCAGGTATCTTAAGCTTGGCCAGCACATTAAAATTGCGTTTTACTTCGCTCGTCATATTCATCTTGATCTCATGGCTTGTAAGTAAGTTGTTTGGATTTCGGCGCAGAGCAATGAGCGGACGCATGTTGACATCGCCCGATAATCCAGTTTGTTTTAGGAGTTCCCTCGCTGCCCCAATATCCGGTTCTCCTCCCGTGAATGTGTTTTTCAAGGTCAGTTGCCTACCTAACGAAGCAACTTCTTCGTTTTCTACTTTTCCATCTCCACTACCCTTCATAAGTACGCTACCCTCAAAACGATAGTTTTCCGAACCCTTGGTGTTTTTATGCTCAATCTGCTCTACTGTAACTTCTCGGGCACCTAAGTACATACATAATTGGGAAAAGTGCATATATTTCTCCAGCGCAAAACGTTCCACAGCTTGCGCTAAATTTTCATACATATTCATATCGAAGGGATTTTGAATCAGTATAGCACCTGGCCTTACAAGCCCACTGTCAATTAAATCTTGTACGACTGGGTTCGACTCCTTCAAAGAGGAAGGAAGGATGTACACTTCTTCGTTGAGTAGGAGATCCGCCCCACCTTCTTCATAGCGTAGAGCGTCGATATCTTGCTGATTCAGCACTAGCACAGTTTTGCGGTGATGAGGTTCGTCTGGCCATTTACTGCTATCGGTCATGTTGTGTTCCTTTGGTATAGTTGGGTGCGTGGGTTCTGGACGAGGCTCTGAATGATGACGTCGCTTCTTGAATTTTCTTCTTATTCTCTGAAAAGGATTTTGTAGATCATCCCGAGCACTGCCAGTACGATCACCAAGCCCCCTACTCCCCACAGCACCTTTCTCATCATTGTGCGCATTCTGCTTCTTCTTTCCGCCTTTGCTAAAATAGCGTCAACACCACGACCTGCGATCTCCTGGCTTTTGGGTGAAATAGTTCTCCCAATGCGCTCGGCGAAGCCGACCACAGCTTTGACCACATCGCCAGACCACGATGCCGGAGGCGGTTCTGGTACACGACCATAGCATACAATCGGCGAGATCCTACCAGCATCATCCAACTGATCCGGGGGTGTCTTTAAGAGAAACTTGTCGTCGAGTAAAAACGCGGCATGAGATTCTTCAGAGAATACCTGAGAGCCGTCCAAGGAGACTCCCGAAATCTGGCGGGCCAACCCCTGGCGTTCGGCTACATCCTCTTCCGCAAGTGGACGCTGATCTAGCTCCATGTGGTCGGGATCTTGATTATCCAGTCTTTGAGCGCGAAACGATAGGGCGAAATTTTTCATGTTGACTTTCTATCCTTATAAGTTTTTATCTCGTGTTATAACTGTTGGTATAACTGATATACTACATCTTCCGCCGTATCCGGTGTCTTTAAGCTACCGAATACGAATCTTACCTTACTGCCACCTCCTCCGAGTAGTTCAATTTTTTGGAAAATAGGCATGTTCCGCACTTTTCCCACATAAATCCCGGTTTGAGCTTTTGACAGGGTAGTAAAGTCGGGATCGGTACGATCGCAGTAGGTTCCAATGATAAAAAGAGGATATTTCTTGCGTTTGTCCTTTTTCGCGAGTTGGTCCAGCCACATTTTAATTTGACCTATATCCTTCTCGACGCGGTCTTCGGTAGGTTTATGGCTTGCCATGAGTTGATCTACCCGCAGAAGATATAGGACTATATCCGCCCCGGTGACGATCCTTTTCCATTCGGCCCATTCATCCGCAGAACCTGACAAGTCTTTCAAAGGCGGAATGTTTAATTTTAGCTTTCTGAGTTGAAAACGGCGACCGGGGACCTCTCGCGCAAGAAGGGTAGCCTCATACTTCCTCGGTATGGAGCCCGTAGTAAGAAAATCAATCAAACAGGTCTTTCCTACCTTCCGTTTGCCAAGGACAGCGAGTGTCTTGCCCTTGAGATGGCTCTTTTTAACAAGGAATGCCACTGCGGCCAGTGCTGCCGAGGTGCCAGCGATGATCGGTATGGCAATATGAATAGGCATTGAAGTTTCCTTTATATGCTAAATGCAACTCGATTGTCTGCCAATGTACAAATACAACTCTACCAAGAAAGTTTCTCCGACAAGTTGTGAAAAAAGTAATTATCGTCGAGGTATATCAACCGCGCCGTATGCTCCGCTTGACCGACGTACACCTCCTGCTCGGGAGCTAGGCTGCATATCTCGTGACCATCGGCAATGAGCGCCACCTGACTGTCCACGGTCTCGGGACTGACGCGCAGCCGCACCCGTTTCTCGGCCGGCAGGATCAAGGTCCGCGACGTGAAATTGTATTCGTTAATGCCGTCGAGTAACATGCAGCGCACTTCCGGCATGACCAGCGGCGCACCCATCGACAGCAACAGCCCAGTGCTGCCCGTCGGCGTGCCAACGACCACGCCGTCGCCGCGAATGGTGCGAATTTTGGCATCGTCAACAAAGACATCCGTAGAGAGCATCTTGTGGTGCGCCCGCAGGGTCACCTCGTTGAAGACCAGACTCTCGCCGCAGGGATGGCGGCAAGAAAGTACCAAGCGCTCGCTGACGAAGTACTGGCCATCGACTAAAAGCTGGACGATGCGCGCCAAATCCTTGCGGTCCCCAGCGGTCAAGAAGCCGACGGTGCCAAAATTGATCGCCAGCACCGGCCGCTGCGGAAAGCGCGCAAAAGCGCGGAGTACTGTGCCATCACCGCCAAGCGCAACGACCAAATCCAAGTCGCCCGGGTGCTCGTCGCCCTCGATAAAGCACACATCGATCCCATGCGGATCAAACAAGTCGCGCACCTCGGCGACCGGATAGTCCAAATCCCGATCTCGCGGCAGAACCCCGACCTTTTTCAGTTCGAGTTGCACCGACGCCCACCTCGGAGAGCTACTCGGCCCGCGCCTGTCTGTCGGCTTGAGCCTCGTAAGCCTTGATCAGCGCCTGAGTCCCCTCTTCGGCGCAACCAGCGCGCTCGACGATGTTGAAAAACTGGTGGGCGATGCTCACGGCCGGCAGGGCCAGCTTGACATCGTTAGCCGCCTGCAAGACCAACCGCAGGTCCTTTTGCTGCAAATAGACCATAAAGCCCGGGTCAAAATCGCCAGCGGCAATGCGCGGGCCTAAGTTGCTCAACTGCCAAGAACCAGCCGCGCCGCCACTGATGGCGTCGATGACCTTTTGCACGTCCAAGTCAGAGGTCGCCGCCAGCATCAGGGCCTCGGCCATGGCCATGTTGTTGACCGAAACCGCGATCTGGTTGCAGAGCTTAGTCGTCTGACCAGCGCCATTGGAACCAATCAAATTGATGTTGGTGCCCATCGCCTCAAAGACCGGCAGGCACTGGTTAAAGACAGCCTCGTCGCCGCCGACCATGATCGACAAGGTGCCATTGATCGCACCCACATCTCCGCCGCTGACCGGCGCGTCGAGCATGGCCACGCCCCGCTCCTGCAAGGCCGCGGCCACTTCGCGAGTGACTTTGGGCGACACCGTGCTCATATCGATGACGACTGCGCCCTCTTTGGCTCCGTGAATCGCGCCCTCCTCGCCCACGAGTACGGCCTCCATATCGGGCGTGTCCGTGACGATGCTGATGATGACATCCGCACCCGTTGCCGCCTCCTTGGGCGAGCCGACGCGCACGCCGCCCGAGGCGACGACCTCGTCAACGCGCGGCCGGTCACTGCGGTTGTACACATTGAGTTGATAGCCGGCTTTGAGCAGGTTCTTGGCCATGGGCGCGCCCATGATCCCCAAGCCGATAAAGCCGATTTGCGTTTGCCCCGGTGCTGCTGACATGATTCCTCTCCAATCTAAAACGTGAAAAAGCGATGTCTGTTGTCCTCGATCTCGGCCGTGTCGTACAGGTGCGCGAACCAGTTCTGCACAGCCTCCTGCCCGCGCTGCGCCTGAAGCTGAGCTACTACCTGCTCGCGTTGCGCGGCGAATTGCTCCTCATCTACCGGCGTCTTCTCCAGCAGCTTCAGCAAATAAGCCCCGCGCTTGCTGCCCTCGGCAACCTCGATCACTTCGCTGAGCCGGCCCTTTTCCAAGCGGAAGGCCGCGCCGATCACCGCGTTAGCACGACCTAGACCCTCCACTGATTCGGTGCGTGCAAAAGCCTCGGGAGTGTGGAACTCTACCCCGACGTTTTGCGCCGCTTGGGCCAAGGTGGCCCCAGCTCCTACTTCTCGCCGCACGGCCTCTAGCTGGGCCGCGGCGCGGGCGGCCTTTTTGCGCGCGCGCACCAACGGCTCAAGTCGGTCCTTTAGCTCTTCCAAAGGTGCTATGCCCTCAGGACGTTTGGCCACTAGATGGGCTACCCACAGCCCCGAGTCGTCCTCGATGACTTGGCTGACGGCCCCAGGCTCTTCCTCAAAAAACCAGTTGACGAGCCACGTCGTATTCGCGCTGATGCCCGGCACGGCTTGGCTCTTGCGCAGGAAATTCGTAGTCGTCGCCTCGGTGTCAGAGGCTGCGAGCGTGGCCGCAAATCCCTCAGCCGCAGCCTGCTCTTGGAAGACCTCGGCCCGGCTGCGCAGGCTATCTTCAGTCGTGCGCGAGGGCTGGTATCTGAGTAGGATGTGGCGGGCGTGTACCCTTTCCCCGCTGCTTTCCTCCAAGCGTTCTTCCACCTTGATCAGATGCCAGCCATAGCGCGTCTGCACCGGCTCGGAAAGCTCGCCGGGAGCCAAGGCAAAAGCTGCTTCCTCAAAGGGCCCAACCATCTGACCGCGACCAAAAAAACCGAGATCCCCGCCTCGGGCAGCGGAGCCTTCATCGTCCGAGACCACCCCAGCCAACTCGGCGAAATCTTCACCGGCCTCAATCTCTTGACGCAGGCGGCCGATCTCCTTTTTGACCTCCAGCGAATCCTCAGCACTGGCTACCTTGGGAAAGTACGCGTATTCCAGCTTTACCTGATCGGGGTGCTCGTAGTCAGCTATGTTCTCTTGGTAGTAGGCGGCCAAATCTCCGTCTGTGACTTCAATTTCGTCATCTGCAACGTCGCTAGGGGCGAATGCGTATTCAACGCGCACCTTTTCGTTGGTCTCGGCAAAGTGCTGGCGCGCCTCGTTGGGGCTCACCTGCGCGGTGCCCCGCAACATCCTCTGTAGTCTGTAATCGAGCAATTGCCGTTCAATCGTGCTCTCGATCCACAGGACTAAGGCTTGGTTGTTGGGGTCGTTGAGATTGGCCGGATTGCCAATGAACTGGGCGTACTTGTCCATGTCGAACGCGCCGTCGGTTTGAAAGGTCTCGAATTCGCGCACGGCCTGCGGGGGATTATTCCGCGTGTAAAAGGCGATTTCCCCGTCGGTCACCTCAAATCCCAAGCGCTCGTACTCTTGGCTCAGAATGATCTCGCGGACGTAGTAGTCCCACACCTGCTGCACGAGCAGGGCCTGATCGGCGCGCTGCTCTTGCGGCATCTGGCTCGCTACCCGCCGCAGCGCGTCTTGGAACTCCTGGAGCGAAATGGTCTTGCCATTGATCACGCCGACGGTATCGCCGGCGCCGCTGGTGCCCGCCCCTGAGTAGTCGGCTCCCCACTCGACGACGATCAAGCCGATGAAGGCGAATATCACAAACCACAAAACGAGCACCGTCTTTTGGCGCAATAAAGTCATCATAAGCTGTAATTCTCCTGCTATCTTGCGTTTTTTTCGTTGGCCTCGGCAGCCAGCCGGTTTTTCAGCTCCGCGGGATAGCGGAGCAGACAGGCCGTGCAGTGACCGCCGCCCAAATCGACGAGATGTGGCACGACGCGGGTGCAGATCGCTTCGCGCTCTGGGCAGCGCGGGTGAAAGGCGCATCCCGAGGGCACGGCCGCCGGATTGGGCGCGTCGCCCTCCAACAGGACGCGCTGCCGCTTAGTCCGCGGGTCGGGCGCGGGCACGGCCGCCAGCAGCGCGCGCGTATAGGGATGGGACGGCTGGCGGTAGAGCTGATCGCGAGTCGCCACCTCGACTATGCGCCCCAAGTACATCACGGCCACCCGATCCGAAATGTGGCGCACCACGCTCAAGTCGTGAGCAATAAACATATACGTTAGGCCCAAATCGCGCTGTAGGTCTTGCAGCAAGTTGATAATCTGGGCCTGCACCGAGACGTCCAGCGCGGACACGGGCTCGTCGGCGACGATAAACTGCGGCCGCACCGCCAGGGCGCGGGCAATGCCAATGCGCTGGCGCTGGCCGCCGGAAAACTCGTGCGGATAGCGCCGCACACAATCCGCCGGCAACCCGACCATCTCCAGCAACTCTCCCACCCGCTCGTCCAACTCGGCGCGCTCGGCCAGCCCGTGGACCTTCAGAGCCTCGCCGATGATGCCGCCCACCGTCATCCGCGGATTGAGCGACGCATAGGGGTCTTGGAAGATGATCTGCATGTCTCGCCGCTGCCGCCGCATGGCTTCCTTGCCCAACCCCAGCAGGTCAACCCCAGCAAAACGCACCTGCCCGGCCGTGGCCTCGACGAGCCGCAGCATGACCCTGCCCAGCGTGGTCTTGCCGCAACCGCTCTCGCCGACCACGCCCAAGGTCTCGCCGCGTCCGATCGCCAGATCGACCCCGTCAACAGCCTTGACGTGGGCCTGCACCCGGCCCCAAAACCCTTGGCGCACGGGGAAGTATTTTTTTATTCCCTTGACCTCGACCAAGGGCGCAGCTTGGCTCATCCGTCCCCTGCCTTCCAACAGCCCGCCCAGTGCCCGGCCTCGACTTCCTCTAGCGGCGGTGCCTCAGCCCGGCAGTGATCGTCGGCCAGCGGGCAACGCGGGGCAAAGCGACACCCCTGTGGGAAGGCGCGGGCGTCGGGCACCACCCCCGGGATGATATCCAACCGCTCCTGCTCGGCGTCCAACTGCGGAATCGAGCGCAGCAAACCGCGCGTATAAGGATGTCGCGGACGGGTAAATAGCGCTTGCGTTTCCGCGTATTCGACGATTTGGCCAGCGTACATGACCGCCACTTGGTCCGCGGTCTCGGCGATCACACCGAGGTCGTGGGTGATCATCACAATCGCCATTTGCAGGGATTCCTGCAGCGACTCCAACAGCGCCAGAATCTGCGCTTGGATCGTCACGTCGAGGGCCGTAGTCGGCTCGTCGGCAATCAACACGTCTGGGTTGCACGACAGCGCCATGGCAATCATCACCCGCTGGCGCATTCCGCCCGATAGCTGATGAGGGTATTCGTCGATCCGCTGCTCGGGCGCTGGAATCCCCACCAGTTGCAGCATCTCGACCGCCCGGGCGCGCGCTTCCTGCATGGGAACCTGCTGGTGCAAAACCACGGCCTCGGTGATCTGGAACCCGCAAGTCAGCACCGGGTTGAGGCTCGTCATCGGCTCTTGAAAAATCATCGCGATGTCGTCGCCGCGCACTTGGCGCATCTCCTCCTCGTCCAGCGCGAGCAAATCGCGCCCCTTGAGCAGAATCTGTCCGTCCTCAATGCGGCCCGGTGGATCGGGCACTAAGCGCATGATCGAGAAGGCGCTGACGCTCTTGCCGCAGCCACTTTCGCCGACCAGCCCCAGCGTCTGGCCCCGCCCCACCGCAAACGACACCCCATCGACGGCGCGGGCGACGCCCTCTTCCGTGTGGAAGTAGGTTCGCAAGTCGCGGACCTCTAACACGGGATCCTGTGCGATCATGCGCTGTCCCTTTCCCAAGCCGCAGCCCGGCGCATCTCGTCGGCGGCCAGCGCCCCCCAGCGCATTGTTGCGCCGAGTTGACGCCTAAAGCCCTCGACCAAGCAATTGACCAACTCGGCCCGGTCGATAGGCCGCCCCATGCAGGACTGCAAATCCGTGCTGTGCGCTCGCATCTGTTGGGTCCACTTTTGCCGCGCGCCCTCGTCAATCCGCATAAGTTGCGGCAGGCGCTCGTGCGCCCGGCCCAGCAAAATCGACCCGTGTTGCAGCAAGCGACGTCCGTAGCGCCGCTGCGCACTGCCGACCAACTTGCGCTGCTGGCACTTGAGCTCCCAGCGCGCCGTGCTGCCAAAACAAGGCCCTGACCGCGAGACCTCGCTGCAACGACCGGCCCTTTCCAGCTCAACAGGGGCCCCGAAAAGCCGCAGTCCTTCGGCCAAGCACGCGCCAATCGTGCGGTGCGTAGCCTCTATCCCGCCACTCGCGACCAGTGCCTCGGGGACGCAGGCGACGCTGTAGGTCAATTCCTCCCAGTGCAGCACCGCGCGTCCGCCGGTGGGTCGGCGCACCACGTCGATGCCCAGCGCGCGGCAGGCTTCTACGTTGGTTTCGCGCTCGGGCTGCTGGTTCCAGCCGCAGGAGACAGCCGGCGGATCCCAGTCGTAAAACCGCAGCACCGGGCCTTGGGCCGCGGCCGCGGCGAGCACCTGATCGACACCCATGTTGTACGCGCCACAGTTCGCACCCGTATCGACGACGCGCCAGGCAAGGCCCATTAGAGCGCGTCCAAACTCTCGAGGGCATCCTTGGCCGCCATCTGTTGGGCCTCCTTCTTGCTCCGCCCCTGACCCCAACCCATGCGCCGACCAGTGATGCACACTTCGACGCTGAAAAGCTTGTCGTGGTCTGGCCCATGCTCTGCGTGAACCAAGTAGCGAGGGTGGCCATTACCCATGCTCTGCGAGTATTCGAGCAACCTGCTCTTGAAGTTGAAGTTCGCGTCCGGTTGGACTATTTGGTGAAAATCCGCTAGCACCGCGCGCCGAACACAGGAGCGGGCAGCCTCTAAGCCCCCGTCGAGATAGATCGCCCCAATCAGCGACTCCAAGGTGTCGCAGAGGATTGACGGCCGCTGTCCGCCGTTGGCTTCGCGCTCATCCTCACTCAGCAACACAAAAGCCCCCAGCCCAAGACGGTCCGCTTGGCGCGCCAGCGCCTTGCGGCTGACTAGCTGCGACTTCATCTGGGTCAACTCACCCTCGCCCTTGTCCTCAAAGCGGCGATAGAGGTAGTCGGTGACCAATAGTTCCAATACGGCATCGCCGAGAAATTCGAGCCGCTCGTTCGACTCGATGCGGTCACTGCCCTCCTCCGCGTACACATACGATCGATGCTTGAGGGCCTTGACCAACAAATCCCTGTTCTTAAAGTGGTAGCCCAACAGCTTTTCGAGAGCGTGCTGCGAATCCGCGGTACGCTCTTTGGGGGCACTCGCCGGCTTGCGGCGATTCCAAAGAGTTGCAATCCAGCTCATCTGCCTAATACCCGATTGAAAACCTCGTTTGCACGGGGAGTGCTCGGGGGATCCTGGGGAAGTGCGTCAGCCGGTGAAGCGACCAAACACCAGGGCCACGTTGTGCCCGCCAAAACCAAAGGAGTTGTTGAGGGCGTAGTCGATCTGCATGCGGCGCGCCTCATTGGGCACGTAGTCGAGGTCGCAGTCGGGGTCGGGGTTTTCGTAGTTGATCGTCGGCGGCAAGATCCCGCTTTTGAGCGCCATGATGCAGGCGATGCTCTCGATGGCCCCAGCGGCACCCAACAGATGCCCAGTCATCGACTTGGTCGAACTTACGGCCATGCTGTCGGTGTGGCCGGCGAAGACCGTCTTGAGCGCCGCGGTCTCCTGCTGGTCGCCCATGGGCGTCGAGGTGCCGTGGGCATTGACGTATCCGATGTCGCTCGGGGTCAAGCCCCCATCCTGCAGCGCAATGCGCATGGCCCGCGCACCGCCCTCGGCCTCGGGTGCCATCGCCGTCTGGTGATAGGCGTCGGCGGTAAAACCGAGCCCGAGGAATTCGCCGTAGATCTCGGCCCCGCGCCTTTGCGCGTGCTCCAATTCCTCCAAAATGACGGCCCCGGCTCCTTCGCCAAGCACGAAGCCATCGCGCTCGGAGTCAAAGGGCCGGCTGGCCCGCTCGGGCTCGTCGTTGCGCGTCGATAGGGCCTTGGCCGAGGAAAAGCCGGCCATGGAAATGGGCGTAACGGCCGCTTCCGAGCCGCCAGTCACCATCACGTCAGCTTCCCCGTACTGGATCTTGCGCGCCGACTCGCCGAGGGCGTGGGCAGCCGACGAACAAGCCGACACCGTGCCGTAGTTAGGCCCTTTGGCTCCTAAATCCATGGAGATCATGCCTGGGGCCATGTCGGAAATCATCATGGGCACATAAAATGGGCTGATGCGCCTCGGGCCTTTCTCCAGCAGGATGGTGTGCTGTTCTTCGTGGGTCTGGATTCCGCCGATACCCGACCCCCAGATGACGCCCACGCGCTCGGGATCAACCACTTCCATGTCGAGCCGGGCGCGGCTAGCCGCCTCCCTCGCCACGCACATCGCGTAGTGGGTGAAGGCGTCGTTGCGGCGCACATCCTTGCGGTCCATAACCGCCTCTGGGTCGAAACCCTTGACCTCGGCAGCGATCGTAGTCCGGTGCTGGGAAGTGTCAAACCTAGTGATCGGCCCGACCCCAGAGCGACCGGCTATAAGCGCGTCCCAGAACGTGGGCAGGTCATTGCCATTGGGCGCTAAGACCCCCAAGCCCGTGACGACGGCTCTGCGCTTCTGCACTGGACTGCCACTCACGCCTTGCTATTCTCTTCTAAGTACTTAATCGCGTCGGCTACGACCATTATCTTCTCCGCGTCC
This sequence comes from Candidatus Latescibacterota bacterium, assembly GCA_965116455.1. GTDB lineage: Bacteria > Latescibacterota > UBA2968 > UBA8231 > UBA8231. Next base: position 2,158,144 of record OZ220690.1, read on the forward strand.
TCGTCCGGGATGTCGATCCCGAATTCCTCCTCAAAGGCCATGACCAACTCGACGGTATCGAGCGAGTCGGCACCCAAGTCGTCGATAAAAGACGCTTGGGGATTTACTTGATCCTGGCTCACGCCGAGCTGTTCGACGACCAGATCTCTCACGCGCTCTTCAATAGAAGCCATGGTGCATTCCTCTTGGGATAAGAGTGAACAGTTTTACCGCTGCGGCCAATGGCCTGCGGTCTTAAAATTAGAGTCTAAATATAGGCGATGGGCAAATTCTTTTAATACCTAAATTATATGGCCATGCCGCCATCCACGGACAAGACCTGACCGGTGATATAGGCGGCTTGATCCGATGCGAGGAACGCCACAGCGTGCGCCACGTCTTCCGGTGCCCCCGCCCGGCCCAACGGCACCATGGCAATCATCTGCTCCTGCTGCTGTTCCGTCAAGCCGCCCGTCATACCCGTTTCCGGCACCAGCCCCGGGGCCACGGCGTTAGCGGTGATCCCGCGCGAGGCCAGTTCCCGCGCCAAGCTCTTGGTCAGGCCGATCAATCCAGCCTTGGACGCAGCGTAGTTGGCTTGTCCGGCATTGCCCAGCAATCCCACGACCGAAGTGATGTTGATGATCCTCCCGCCACGGGCCTTAAGCATGGGGCGCACCGCCGCGCGGACGCAGTTAAAGGCACCCTTGAGGTTGATCGCCAACACCTCGTCCCAATCCTCTTCCTTCATCCGCATCAGCAAATTGTCGCGGGTGACGCCGGCGTTGTTGACTAGCACATCCAGTCGGCCCAACTCCGCAATCGTCGCCGCCACCAACTCAGCCGCCTGCTCGGCGTCGGCGACATCGGCCTGACGCACGAGGCAGCGGCGGCCCAGAGCTTCAATGGCCACAGCCACTTCGCCAGCCGCCGCAACATTGCGGGCACAGATTGCCAAATCCGCGCCCTCTTCCGCCAATCGCAAGGCAATAGCCCGGCCAATGCCCCGCGACCCACCCGTTACCAACGCGACTTTTCCGTCCAAGAATCCCATATCATTCCGCTCCTTTTGCCGCGGCGATTTCTTCCACAGTACCTGCAAGCGCAACCGCGAGCTTGGGCGCAGTGCGGCGCACCAGTCCCCTTAGCACAGCCCCCGGCCCTACTTCAAAAGCGCGGTTGATGCCCATAGCCGCCAGACGCTGCATCGTCGCGCTCCAGCGAACCGGACCCGTGATCTGATGGATCAGGTGCAACCGCAGTTTTTCTGGATCTTCCACGGGCGCAGCCGAGACATTGGTCAACACCGGCACGCGCGGCCGCGCAAAGGGCACCGCCTCTAACAGAGCCTCCATCTCCACGGCCGCGGACGCCATCAGCGGCGAGTGAAAAGCTCCGCTGACGGTCAATTCGACGACGCGCCTAGCGCCAGCTTGAGAAGCCAACTCGCTCACCCGCGCCACCGCGGCCCGCTCACCCGACACCACGACTTGGCCCGGAGCGTTAAAATTGGCGGCTACTGCGATCCCCATATCCGCTACCTGTTGGCACAAGGCTACGACGTGGTCGTCGTCCAAACCGATCACGGCCCCCATCGTCCCCGGCCACTCATTGCCGGCCTCCTGCATCAACCGGCCGCGCGTCCCCACAAGCGTCAGGGCCTCTGCAAAGGAGAGCACACCGGCTGCCACCAGTGCCGAGTATTCCCCGAGGCTGTGTCCGGCTACGGCCACAGGCTGGAGTCCAGCCGCGGCGAGCAACTCGTTGGCGGCGACGCTGTGGACGAAGACGGCCGGCTGCGTAACATTGGTTTGCGCCAGTCGCTCGGCCGGCCCCGCAAAGCAAAGCGCACTGAGCGGAAAACCCAGCACCTCGTCGGCCTCGGCAAAGCGCACCCGCACCGACTCGTGATGCTCGTATAGGTCGCGGCCCATACCCACCGCCTGCGAACCCTGTCCCGGAAACAAAAAGGCGCGCCCGCCCATCTCAGTTCCCCCAGCGAAATAAGGCGCTGCCCCAAGTAAGGCCACCGCCGACGCCGGTCATCAGCACTAGGTCGCCGCGCTCCAACCGACCTTGATCAGCAGCTTCTGCCAAGGCAATGGGAATCGTCGCGGCCGTAGTATTGGCGTAGCGGTCGATATTCATCATTACTTTTTCCGGGGGGAGATCCATGCGCTGGGCCGCGGCGTCGATGATGCGCTTGTTGGCTTGATGTGGCACGAAGAGCTTGAGGTCTTCGCCCGTAAGACCATTGCGCTCCAGCAGGCTGACCGACACTTCAGCCATTTTTTCCACGGCAAACCGAAAGACCGTGCGCCCCTCTTGGCGGATGTAGTGCATGCGCTGATCTACGGTCTCGTGTGAAGGAGGATGCAGGCTACCGCCGCCTTTGATGTGCAGGCATTCGACCGCGGCCCCGTCGGCGTATAACTCAAAGTCGATCATGCCAGCTTCATCCTCGCCGCGCTCTAACAACACCCCGCCCGCTCCGTCGCCAAAGAGCACACAAGTCGCGCGGTCCTCAAAGTCGAGGATGCTGCTCATCTTGTCGGCACCAATAACCATCACCCGGCGATGCGCGCCGCTTTCAATAAACTGCGCTCCGGTCGCCACGGCAAAGACAAAGCCGGAGCAAGCCGCCGACAGGTCGTAAGCCCAGACCCGGCTGGCACCGATAGCGTGTTGCACCAAGCAGGCCGTGGCCGGAAAGATCATATCTGGCGTAATGGTCGCGACGATGATTAGGTCGATGTCGTCGGCGTCGATTCCACGGCGCGCCAATAGCTCTTGGGCCACGGCAATAGCCATGGTGGAGGTCGGCTCGTCCGCCGGCAGGAAGCGCCGCTCGGAAATGCCGGTGCGCGAGCGGATCCACCCGTCCGAAGTGTCCACCAACCGCTCCAGATCGGCGTTGGTGACTACCTTGTCGGGCAAAAAGTGCGCAGTTGCCGTAATGGCCGCACGAAATTTTTTTCCCTCTTCAGTCACGCAAGCATCCGCCCCGAGCAGCCTATACTTCAGGCTCGACGTATTCGCGGCCTCGATAGAAACCGCAGCTCGGGCAGACGCGATGGGGCAAGGCGGGTTGTCCGCAGTGGGAGCACGTAGTCCTCGCCGCTGCCTTGATCTTCCAGTGAGTGCGCCGCTTGTCGCGGCGGGTGCGCGAAATTCTCCTTTTAGGTACTGCAGCCACGGGGAACTCCTCTCAAGAACCTTCTTTGGGTTGGGAAAATTCGATCTGCGCGAGTGCAGCCCAACGCGGGTCCGCTTCTCGCTCCTGTTCGGCGGTGGGTTCGTCGGCTCCGTCAACTCCGCAGTACGGACACCGACCATCGGCGTCTAGGGTGGGTATTCGCATCGGCAAGTCCAAGATTACGGCCTCGCGAATGTACGCCCGCAAATCGAACTTGCGCGTCCCCGGATCGACGATCTCGATGAACCCGTCTTTTTCTGCCGACGCTAGCTCTTCGGGGGTAGCTTGGCGGCGCTGCAAAAGCAAGCGAAACCGCGCTGTGACCCCCTCTTGTACTTCCTCTAGACAGCGATAGCACTCGCCGGCAATACGGCAGGTGACGACCCCGTCGATCTTGAAGTTGTCGAGCGCACGTCGCACCTCAATGCGGGCTTCAATGCTGGACGGAAAGGCGAAAAATTCGTCTTTTAACTCCAATTCCTCCGCACGTAGCTCAAAGGAGAGCGCATTGGGTCCCTCTGCGAGGTCGTCGAGTACTAACAAGGCGCTCATGGCGTGCTCAGTCGGCAAAGAAAAACGCGATCTCAGACTTGGCGTTGGCCGCTGAGTCCGAGGCGTGCACGGCGTTGCATTGCACGTCCGTGCCAAAGTCGCCGCGAATCGTGCCCGCGGGTGCCTCTGTGCTGTTAGTCGGACCGATAAAGTCGCGCAGATGCGCTACTGCGTCGGCGCGCTCTAGCACCATCGGCACGGCTGGCCCGGAGGTCATAAATTCCACCAACTCACCGTAAAAGGGCCGCTCCCGATGCACGGCGTAGAAGGCCCGCGCCTGCTCGGCGGATAGCTCAACCATGCGCAGGGCGCGCACGACAAACCCTTCCCCCTCGACGCGGGCAATAATCTGGCCGATGGCGCTTTTGGCGACCGCATCGGGCTTGACGATCATCAACGTGCGTTCCATAGATATAAAATTTATTTCCTTAGCAAGTGTTTCCCCTAGTCAAACGAAATCTTGGAAAATAGGAGCCAATTGGTTTTGTGTCAATGGACGGCCCGTGCAACAAAATGCCCTAAGTATCGCTTTCATAATGAGTTCGGCGCATATTTCTTGACAGGGTAACACGCCAATCCTAGATTGGCCAATACCATGGATTATCCACTTTTAGCCGAAGAAGGCAAGGTCATCCGCGACCCTGTTTGGGGCTACATCCACTTCCCCGCTCCCGTCCTCGCCCTCGTCGATACCCGAGCCTTCCAGCGCCTGCGCAACATCTCCCAACTCGGCTACGTACATCTAGTGTACCCAGGCGCGCGCCACTCGCGCTTTGAGCATTCGCTGGGCGTCTATCACTTGGCCAAGCAGTTTTTGGCCCGTCTCCTCGACTCGGACCCGCCCCTCGTGCTGAGCGACGAGGACGTGCGCGTCTTTATTGCCGCTACCTTGCTCCACGACATCGGCCACTACCCCTTCTCCCATACCCTCGAAGAACTAAGGCCCTTTTTCATCCGGCACGAAGAAGGAGCCAGACAGATCATCGAGGACCAAAACGGCGAACTCTACCAGACAATCGCCGATAAGTTCCAGATCGACCCAGCGCGCGTAGCCAACGTCATCGACTACGAAAACATCGGCCGCGCAGTTCCCCCCGAAGATCTGCTCTTGGCCAACATTCTCAGCAGCACCCTCGACCCCGACAAAATCGACTACCTCCTGCGCGATTCCATGTTCTGCGGCGTGCCCTTCGGCGAGAGCGTCAACCGCGACCGCCTGATCGCCTCCATCAAATTCGACCCAGAGCGCCAGCGGTTGGCCATCACCAGCAAGGGCGTTTCCGCGGTCGAGGCCCTTGTCTTTACCAACTACCAAATGTACCGCAACGTGTACTGGCACCACGGCGTGCGCTCGGCGTCGGCCATGTTCAAGCGCGCAGTGCAAGAAATCCTCCTTCACCCGCACAACCGGCTCGACTTCTCCGATTTCCACCGCCTCACCGAGAGTGGGCTAATCGCTCGCCTCCAGCGCGAGCAGGAGCGCCTAGGGCTGGAAACTTCCGCCCAACTCCTCGAAGGCACGATCCACCGCCGCCTCTACAAGGTCGCTGCCGTCATTCATCCCAGCGAGCGCACCCAGCCTCTGATGAACCGCCTCGATTTTCTCTTCCGCCATCCCTACAAGCGCCGCGCCAAGGAAATCGAACTGTGCCAAGTCTTCGGCCAGCGGCTCGGCCGCCCGTTCCAAGGCCACGAGATCCTCATTGACATCCCCAGCTTCAACAAGACCCCCGAAGTCGATCTCAGAGTCTTCTACGGCCGCACGCTCCCCGCGGACAAGATCGACCCCCTGACCTTTGCCGATCCAGAGGTCTCCCGCCTGCGCGACTCTCTGCTGCACAACTTCGAAGACCAAGCCAAAATTTTCCGCATCTTCTGCGTTGACGATCCCGACCTGCGGGAGTTGGTCGGCAAAGAGGCCAAGCAGTATCTCAGTTGACGAGCTGAATTTTTTGCCAAGGTGCTCCATATCGAATAGCATTCAGACAAAAGGGAGAGTCATCTGATGAAAAAGATTCGATTATTCAATCTCGCTCTCTTATTCGTCTGTGTCCTGTTTGTGCAGACCAGCGTTGCCCAAGACTATACCCGATGGAGTTTGCCCGAAGAGGCCAAAGCGCACCTCGGTGAAGGTCCGATAACGGATATCGCATATTCGCCCGATGGCGCTTGGATCGCGGTAGCCAGTAGCGATATCTGGCTCTATGATACGCACACCGGTGCCGAAATCGTCCTACTTGTGGAGCATCCGGATGGGGTCAGGCCCGTAGCGTTTTCACCCGACGGTAAAACGCTGGCAAGTGGGCATGAGGACGACACGGTTCGATTGTGGAATGTGGAGACCGGACAACTCCGAGCCACTTTGGAGGGGCATCGGTATGGGATCAACTCCATAGAGTTTTCTCCCAATGGACATATCCTAGCCAGTGGGGGTCAAGACGGCACGGTTCGGCTGTGGGAGGCAAGCAGTGGCCAATCCCTGACCATCTTGGAGGGACATATGGGTGCTGTCTATTCCGTGGCGTTTTCGCCCGATGGACAGACTTTGGCAAGCGGACATTATGGAGAGATTCTGTTGTGGGATGTGAGAACCGGACAACAAATGGCCATCCTGAAGGGGCATGGGAACTATATCCATTCCGTAGCGTTTTCGCCCGATGGGCAGACTCTAGCCAGTGGAGGTGGAAGTTGGGACACGATTTGGGGAGACTTCACGGTTCGGTTGTGGGATGTGGAGACTGGACAACTTCAAGCCACTCTGAAAGGGCATGGGAGCATTGTCTTTTCCGTAGTGTTCTTACCAGATGGACAGACCCTAGCCAGTGGAAGTCGGGACGGGACAGTTCGATTATGGGATGTAGACACTGAACAACCCTTGGCCATCCTGAGGGAGCATACGGATTGGGTTTATTTCGTGGCGTTCTTACCAGATGGACAGACCCTAGCCAGTGGAAGTCGGGACGGGACAGTTCTGCTGTGGGATATGTTGCCGTCTATCTCTACCCCGGCACTAGCCTCCCCTACCACTTCCATAGCCACCCTTGAGGGGCCGGACCGGGCTTGGGTCCCTTCCGTAGCGTTTTCGCCCGATGGATACACCCTAGCCGGTGGAAGCACGGACGGCACGATTCTACTGTGGGATGTCGAAACCAGACAACGAATAGATACCCTGAAGGGACATACAGATTGGGTCTATTCCGTAGCGTTTTCGCCTGATGGATATACCCTAGCCAGTTGGAGTTTGGACGGCACGATTCTACTGTGGGATGTCAAAACCAAACAACAAATAGACACTCTGAAGTGGAATAGCTCTGCAACAGTGTTAGTGTTAGCATTTTCGCCCGATGGATATACCCTAGTCAGTGGGCGTGAGCTATGGGATGTGAGAACCGGACAACTCCAAGCCACTCTTGAGGGGCCGGATTGGGTCCCTTCCGTAGCGTTTTCGCCCGATGGCAAAACGCTGGTAGGTGCAGGTGGCTACGACGGAATTTGGTTGTGGGATTTCGAAACTAGACAACCAATAGACATCATAGACTTTGAAGGGTATGGTGTCGCTTCCGTAGCGTTTTCACCGGACGGACAGACCTTGGCAAGCGGGGAGCATTTCGGTTCGGTTCGGTTGTGGGTTGTGGGTAGCGGCCAACCCCTAGCCATTTTGGAGGGACATACGGATGGTATTGTCTATTCGGTAGCGTTTTCACCGGATGGACACATTCTAGCCAGTGGGAATTATGATGACGCGGTTCAGCTATGGGATGTGAGCACCGGAAAACTTATAGCTGTCTTAGAGGACCATACCAATGATATCTATTCTACTCTTCCTATAGCATTCTCGCCGGACGGCAAAACTTTGGCTAGTCCGAGTCAGGACGGCACGATTCTACTGTGGGATATGTCGCCCTACATCGCATCCCCAACCTCCACGCCGACGCACATTACCGAAATGTCGTCGCAGCACTCACCAACCACCAGCGGCCTGGACCCCAATTTCCCCAACCCCTTCAACGCCAGCACCCAGATCGCCTACCGCCTCGCCAATCCCGGCCCAGTACGACTGGAAATCTACAACGTCTTGGGCCAGTCCGTGCGCACGCTGGTAAACCAGTCCCAGCCCGCCGGCTTCTACCAAGTCCGCTGGGACGCCCGCGACCAGCGAGGCGCTGCGCTGGCGGCCGGCGTCTATCTCACGCGCATACGCCACCCCGACGGAGCGCAGACGCGGCGGTTGCTCTACCTCAAGTAATCAGCCGGAAGCGGCGACTATTTCTTGCAGATCTAACGTGATGGAAGCTTACAGGATATACTGCGGGATCTTCAGCAGTTCGCCGTCCTTCAACGCCGACTCGTGCGCGACGATTCCGCTGACCGTCATGTTCAGTGCTTGGGCCACATCGACGAGAGGCGTGCGGTCCAGCAGGATCGCCTCGACGAACTCACACATCAGGTAGCCGTGGGAGCCGCCGTGCCCGCCGGCCTCCACCCCCGGAGGAAGAGATGGGCGCTTAAATGTTGTCGGCACAGGGTCCTGCCCGTCATTCTGGAACGCGCCGTAGAAGGTCCCCTTCTCCGTGCGAATCCGGCCCGTCTCCCCGCCGACACCCGGCGTGTCCCAGCTAACTCCCATCCGCGCCATGCCGCCGTCGCTGGTGCGAAATAGCGCGATTTCAGTGCCAAACGGGTTGCCGTAGCGGTTGTTTGCAGCCTTCAGATGATCGACGCTGCTCGGCACGCCCATGCAGGAAACCTCGGTGAAGCTCCCGCCGGTGACGCCCATATAGTAGGCATTGGAGTGCGTGGGATACCATTGCGGGGGAGCCCCAGTGCGCCAGCTCTCGTGCGCGGCCAGCGGCGTCGGAAAGTAGTGCCAGTATTCGCCCTCTGCATAGACGACTTTTCCCAGCGCGCCAGCTCGGTACAACTCCCGCATGTTATAGAGATCTTCGTGGAAGTACGAGGTTTCGAACATCATGTAGCTGCGGTCGGCCGTCTTGGCCGCGGCGAAAAGCGCATCCGCATCCTCCAGTGATCCCCACACAGCCGGCACGGCCGATGCAACGTGTTTGCCAGCTTTGAGCGCGGCGATGGCCAGCCGGGCATGGCTCGGGGCGTCGGTGGCAACGAAAACGGCCTCGAGCGAGTCGTCCTCAATCAACTCTTCGCACGAGGAATAGGCGGTCGCACAGCGACATGCTCTGGCCAGTTCGGCCCGCTTGTCGGGGTCCAGTTCGGCAACTGCGGCGACGGTCACATTCGGGTGATCCTGGAAGTGGAAGGCCGCGCCGAAGTTGCACACGCCATACCCGGCGATACCAACGCGAATCACGCGGTCGGACACGGGATCCCAAGTCTTCGACGCCTCGTAGTCAGTAACTGCCTTCTCAAAACCCTGGATCGGGACGGCCTCCGCCGTCGATTCTGGATCACTCTTCTGGTTCATAGTTCCTCCTTTAGTGTCTCAACTTCGCGCCTCCATCCACGTGGTGCGGATTAGGAGCTGACGTTACGCACAGGCTCCTAGGTATGGGATGCTTCGCTCCGCTCAGCATGACAAGTGCTAGTTTGCTGCTTGACTGTGTCATGCTGAGCGGAGCGAAGCGGAGTCGAAGCATCTATTACCTCTATGCCCATGCGTAACATCAAGTAGTAACGATAAAGTGCCCTTATCGATACGTTGTCAATACGGTCCCTTGACAACGCGTCCACAAAGGCTTCTTATCGTTCCGATCCGTACGCGCTGTCGCGGCGGAAAGGGAGCGATAAACGTGGACGCGCGCCAAGAGAAACTGCTCAGAAGAACCTTCCTCGACTACCAGTCGACGGCCGAGTTCATGGACAATCCGCTCATCGTGTCGCGGGCGGAAGGACTCTACTACTGGGACACGGACGGGAAGCGCTACTTCGACGGCATCAGCGGTATCTACTCAACCCTGCTCGGCCACCGCCATCCGCGCGTCGCAGCGGCCATGCGAGCTCAATGGGACAAGCTCGCCTTCGCCCCGCCCATGCACGGCACGGCCGACGTGACGCTCGACTTCGTCGAGAAGCTCGGCAGCGTCACGCCCGACGATCTCAACTACGTGAAGGCTTTCAGCGGCGGCTCGGAGTCTATGGAGGCGGCGATCAAGTTCACGCGCCAGTATTTCAAGCAGTCGGGCCATCCGCACAAGTACAAGTTCATCAGCCGCTACCAAGCCTACCACGGCGCCACCATGGGGGCTATGGCTGCCAGTGGTACTGGAGAGCGCAAAACCCCATTCGAGCCGGCCCCGTCGGGTTTCCTCAAAGTATTCCCCCCAACGCACTACCGCGACCGCTTCGGCGACTGGGATGAGGCCAACCGGTTCGCGGCGCAGCAGTTCGAGGATGTCATCATCAGTGAAGATCCGGCGACAGTGGCCGGCATCATCCTCGAACCGGTGTCGAACACGGGGGGCATCATCACGCCCACGGATGAGTACTTCCAGATCATCCGCGACACCTGCAACCGCCACAACGTCGTGCTCATCTACGACGAGATCATCACCGGCTTCGGTCGCACGGGAGCGATGTTTGCCGCCCACACCTTCGGAGTGACGCCCGACATCATCTGCGGCAGCAAGGGGCTGTCGAGTGGTGCCATTCCCCTCGGAGCACTGATGGCTCGTGAGGGTATGGGGGAGTACTTCTACGAGCCCGGCGCGAACTTCGCCCACGGTCATACCTACGCTGGCCATCCACTGGCCTGCGCGGTCGGCATCGCCGTGGTGGACGAGATCGTGGAAAAGCGCCTCGATGCTCATGCCCGCGAGATGGGCGACTACCTCGCCGCCAAGCTCGAAGGCCTGAAATCGCTCGGCGTCGTGCGGGAGGTGCGGGGCAAGGGGTTGCTGAGGGGAGTTGAGCTGGTGAAGGATACGTCGAGCCTCGAGCCGTTCCCAGAACTGGGCAGGGCGCTCAAGAAGACGGCTCTGAAGAACGGAGTCATCCTGCGGGTTGATCCGAGCTGGTTCGCCGTCGTGCCCGCCCTCATCATCGACAAGCCCCAGATTGACGAACTCTTCGACCTCGTCGAAAAAAGTCTCAAAGACGCACTCGACCAAGTCTGATCGCCGGCTGCGTAGATTCCTTTGAGCCACCCCTGAACAAGGAGATGCAAACATGGCGACGATGCAACTTCCAGTAAGATGGTATTCCGGCTACGGCCCCGACAATCCCGACGGCAATCGTTCCGGCGACCTCGACCTGCCGTTGGCGACCACCGCCTTCATGATCGTGGATTCGGACTGCGGTGAGGGGAATCCCTGCGTCGAGGAGGGCATTGCGCCCGCGCTGAAGGCCGCCCGCGCCGTCGGCATGCACGTGTTCTTCATTCACAACGACTTCTCCCTGTGTGACGAACCGGGCAGCATCAAGCGCGAGATCCACGGCACCCGCTGGGGCAACGAAGATGCCGCCGACCGCCCGGCACCGGAGCGCAGCCCGGTGCAGCCGAACTACTCGCCGTCGATTCAGCCCCTCGCTCACGAGCCGGACTTTCCCAAGCGGGAGTGGTCGGGGTTTCACGAGACTCACACCGACTATCACCTGCGCTGCCACGGCATCAAGACCCTGATCGCCGTGGGATTCTCGCAGCGGTCCTGCCTGTACTTTACCTGTGCCGGCGCGGTGGAACACAACTACCGGGTGGTGATGTTGCGGGACTGCACCCATTCGGCCGAATACTCCGATACGGTGGACGACAGCCTGCCGGAAGGGGGATGGCTGCGCAAGATCATGCTGCGAAACTTCGAGCACGTGGTGGGCTACACCTCCACGTCGGCGGAGTTTGTCCAGGCCTGTTCCGCGCTGACAAAGGCCCAACCGTGAACCCCAGAGATGCCGACTTCCCCGACATCGACCGTCTCAGCTGCGGGAATCCCTCCTCAAATGCGGCCACAATGCTGTGGCCGGAAACCTCGCCGTCACAATAATAGCGGTCTGCGGCTGTGCAGCCGATGCAAGGAATCGCACCCGTGAGCGTCAACGAACACATCCGTTACGAGCCAGACGATCCGTGTCCACCGTCCGTATCGATTGGAGTCGCCCTTCAGGGCGTCGTGATTTCCCTGGCGAACACGGTGTTATTTGTGACCATAACCTTTCGGGCGGGCGGCCAGAGTGAGCACTACCTAGCGTGGGCCGTCTTTTCGGCGCTGGTAATCGGTGGAGCTATTACTGTCCTGCAGGCAGGCCGCGTCGGACGGCTGGGAGCGGGACACCTGCTCATGACGGGTGCCGGACCCCACTTCATAGCTATCTCTGTCCTAGCGCTGAAGGAGGGTGGGCTGTCCATGCTGGCGAGCCTCATCGTCGCGTCGTCGCTAATTCCGTTCGCGTTGGCCGCGTGGCTCCCGCTGCTGCGGCGCATCATCACGCCGGTCGTCTCCGGCACGGCGCTCATGCTGATCGCCGTCACGGTCATGTCAATCGCATTCGACAGGTTGAAGGAAGTGCCCGAGGGAGCGCCGCTATCTGCGGGTCTGTCCGTCGCCGCGGTGACGATAGCAGTCGCCACGGTGCTGGCCATGCGAGCCACCGGGGTCTGGCGGTTTTGGGCACCGCTCATCGGAATCGCTTCAGGTTGCGCGGCCGCCGCCTACTTGGGCCTGTACGACGTTCAGCCAGTGATCCAAGCACCCTATTTTGCCATGCCGGATATCGCGGCATGGCCGGGACTTGATCTGCGACCGAGTGCGGAGTTTTGGGCGCTCCTGCCGGTGTTCGCGATTGTGAGTCTCGTAACCGCGGTCAAGACCAGTGGCGATGGCGTTGTCATTCAGCAAATTTCGCGGGTCAGGCCGCGAGCGATCGACTTTCGCCTGGTCCAAGGCTCAGTCAATACCAACGGAGTGGGTGCGCTGTTGTCTGGAATTGCAGGGACGCCTCCCACTGTAGTCTATACGCCTTCGTGCGTGTCGCTCATCAACCTCACTGGGGTCGCGGCGCGCAGCGTTGGATACGCTATTGGGATCATCTTATTCGGGCTGGCGTTCTTGCCCAAGGCGGCGACCATCCTGCTGACAATTCCCACTCCCGTCATGGGGGCCTTCCTGTTGATGATAATGGGTCTGCTCTTCGTGGAAGGCATGCGGACGGTCTTCCAAGACGGCCTCGATCAGCGCAAGGCCCTAGTGGTAGGAGTGGCCCTCGCGATCGGCGTGAGCATAGAGAATCAGCATATCTTCGCAGACCTGCTGGGCGGGACGTGGGGCGCGTCCCTCGACAACGGCATGACAGTCGGCGTTCTGACCGCGATTCTACTGACCTCGTTCATGGAGTTGACCAGCCCGCGGCGCAGACGCCTAGTGGTCGAATTGGACATTTCCGCTCTGCCCGAGATTGACGCGTTCCTCCACGGGCTTGCTTCCAAGATCGGTTGGAACGATGCTTCGACGGAGCGGCTGCGCGCCGCCGGTGAGGAGGCGCTGTCGAGCCTGTTACAGCTAGGGGGTACCTACGCGACTGATAATGTGCCACAGTTGATCCTCGTTGCGCGTCCCGACAACGGGACAGTAGAGATGGAGTTCTTGGCCGTCTTTGAGGAGGAAAACATCGAAGACCAGCTAGCGTACCTAAGCGAACAGGTCGAGGCCCCAGAGGAAAGCGAGGTATCGTTCCGCCTGTTGCGGCATTACGCGTCTTCCGTGCGCCACCGGAAATATCACGGTATAGACATCGTTACAGTGCAAGTCGATGGCTCGCGTTAGCCCTTTGGGACACGGGCTTTAGCTCGACAATAGATCACACCGGCAGAGCGCTTGTCCAAATGTGGCGGTTGATTTGGGTGGCCCTGTTGATGTAACACAGACTACAATTATATTCCTGCTGAAGCGAGCTATACTTTCCTCCATAACCCTACAAAAGGAGAGGTCAACATGGCCGGATATGTAATCGTAAATGACGCAATCACGGACGAGGCTGTCTTTGCTGAGTTTCGCGCACGGATTGCAGCGACTGTTGAGGCGCACGGCGGCAGATACTTGGTGCGCGGCGGCGCCACTGAGGTCATAGATGGCGAATGGACGCCTGACCGCATCGTAATATTGGAATTCGACGACGTGGACCGGGCGCGGGCGTGGCTGAACTCACCAGAGTACGCCGAACTTAGAGAGATCCGCCGCAAATCCGCCAACGCCAGCGTGGTAATCGTCGAGGGCGTGTAACTTCTGCCTCACCCCAGCAGCAAAAAGGGGTCTGGATGTCCTCAACCTCGACGCACAGAATTAGTACGCCTTCGCGTCTCCACTTCACGCTGATCGACATGAATGGTGAAATTGGTCGCATCGATGGCGGCCTTGGCTTGTCGCTGCAGCGGCCGGGTGTTGTGTTCGACTTCAACCCGCACGAGCGGACAGTCATACGTGGTGGCGATACTGATGATCGACGCGTTGTGATGAGCGAACTCCAAGCAAGTAGCCGGTTACTCCACATCGAACCAGAGATCGAGATCGCAATACGAAAGATGATTCCACGGCATCAAGGATTGGGTTCGGGTACGCAATTGAGGCTCGCGCTGCTTGCCGCGCTGAATCATCGATTCAATTTGGGGCTATCGCAAGCTGAATTATCCAGAATATCTACCCGTGGGGGCACATCAGGTGTAGGAATCAATGCCTTTTTCCAGGGTGGCCTGCTTCTTGACGGCGGTCACTCTGTTAACTCGCAGAAGAAATCGTTTGCCCCGTCGCACTATTCGACCGACGTGCGACAACCGCCACTGTTGTTGCGTTACGAGTTTCCAGCTACGTGGGGAATAGTTGTGTTCACACCTGATAATCTCAGGGGTCTAGCGGGACAACAAGAACTTGAATTCATGGAGGCTAACACCCCCATACCCATAGACGAGGTTCAGGCCGTATCACACGTGATCCTGATGCGTCTTCTCCCTGCAATCTTGGAGATGGATCTTGTAGCATTTGGCTCGTCAGTGAATGCGCTTCAGCAGACCGGCTGGAAGCGATATCATTGGAGTCGTCCCGATGTTGCGCCGCTCCACTCGGTGCGATCTGCGTTCAACGACACCAATAGCATTGTAGGATTCGGTCTCTCATCGACCGGTGCTACGATCTTCGGTTTCTTCGATGCTACTGAATTCTCGGATGGTGAAGTAAGCGATGCGTTGAACAGTGCTTTGCGGGAGCACAATGCTATTTCCGGCCGTGTCCTATGCACACGTGCTGACAATACTGGCATGAAGATAAGCGCAACGGAAGCAAGCCATCTCCAGCCGAGACGCGCTGCCGATCGCCCACCGCGATCCTAGCTACGGTCCCTTGACAACGCGTCCATAAAGGCTTCTTATCGTTCCGATTCTTACAGCAGCGTAAAGGAGTACGAGTGATGGAACAAGCACTGACAAAGCGCCAGATCGAGACCATCGTCCGGGAGGTCACAGACGAGGAGGTGGCCTTCTACCACGAATACGGCTGGGTTATGATGCCGCGGCTCGTCGCTCCGGAGTTCGCCACACAACTCCTGCGCGTCGGACGGGAGTGGGCCGATCGCAACGGCCAAGAGACTCCGGTCGCCGGCTTGGCGCGGAATCAAGAGACCGAGCCGTTTCGTTCATTCATGTTCAGCGAGCGCATGGCACAAAACGCGACGCGCCTCGTGAACAGGAAGCGGTTCAAGGGCGAGGACGTCCCGCTCCGCTACCGCGTGGATCTCCTCCTCAACAAGCCCCCCGGAGCATCCGGATCCGTCTATCACCAAGACTCGTCTGAGCACGGCTCCGACCGAGTCGGCGAGCTCCAGTTCTGGCTGGCGCTGGCGGAAGTCACACCCGACATGGGTGCCATGCGGTTCGTCAGCCGCTCCCATCGCGAAGGCCCGCTGGGTTCGGTGTTCAACGACGACCGGGGCGACCTGCTCAAGCAGTTCCCGAATCTGCCGTCCGTGCTGGAGCTCTCGCCGCCCTTCCACTACCAGCCGGGCGACTGCACCGTGCATCACGGATACACCGTCCACGGCGGCCCGGACAACACCACCGACAAGCCGCGCTGGTCCTACCTCTTCTCGTATAGCCCCGCCGACACCCGCTACTGGAACGGCAGTGCCGGCAACTGGGGCAGTGAGCGCAAGCGCCTGAATGACTCGGACAATCCCATGGTGCCCGCCGAGGCCGGACCATGAACCTCGAAGGACACGTCGCAGTCGTCACTGGAGCCAGTCGCGGCGTCGGACGGGCAATCGCAGAGGCGCTGGAAGCGCGCGGCCTTGCCGTTGCAACCGTTGCGCGCCGCTCGGCGCAATTCACCGCGGATGTCTCAAACCCAGCCGAGGTTGACCGCCTCAAAACCGCGGTCGAAGCCGAGCTCGGCCGGCCCACCGTTCTCGTCAATGCCGCCGGGATCTTCGGCCCGATCGCCCTCGTACAGGACGGCGACCCCGAGGAATGGGTCGAAACGCTCATGATTAATGCGGTGGGACCCTATCTCGTATCTCGCGCATTCCTCGACGGAATGCTAGACACAGGATGGGGCCGGATCGTGAACCTTTCGTCTGCGGCGTCGCTGCACACACCCGGGCGGCTGAACAGCGCCTACGGCACCGCAAAGGTCGCTCTCAACCAGTTCACCCGCCACCTCGCCGCCGAGATAGAGGGGACCGGCGTCACGGCGAACGTCATCCATCCCGGCGACGTCAAAACCGCGATGTGGGCGGATATTCGCGACAAGATGAACACCGTCAGCGAGCGCGGCTACCACGACTGGGTGGCGTGGGTGGAGCAAACGGGTGGGGATCCGCCGGAAAAGGCGGCCCAGCTCGTGATCGATATCATCGAGAGCGACGTCAACGGGCGCTTTCTCTGGATCGACGATCCGCTTCAGACCCCGATCCCGAGCTGGGATTAGGCGGCGAAGTCAGAACGACACAGCAGGCAATGCCCAAGGTCATTGCTCCGTTGGGCTATAGATACTCTTCATCTCCCAGGCGTCCAAAACAACCAAGCGCACATCCCGGCCCACCGCCCGCAGGGCCACGCCGACGCTGTCTTGGCGGTTAGGATACACCCGGACAGCGAGGCATTGCCTGTTGTTGACAAAGACTTCGACAATGCTTTTGTCGACGAATACCCGCATCTTGAGATTCTCCTCCGGCACCAAGAACACCGGAGCAATCTCCGGAGGCCGCGATCGCGCCTGAGGCTGTATCGATGCGTGGGAAGAATCAAGGGCGACTAGGCTGTAGGTGCCCTCACCATTGGGCGGCGTACCGGCCCCGACACCGGGCTCAAGGAGCTTGACGCCGCGGTCCCGGTAAAAGGCAATCCGGGTGTACTCCTGCTGATCCGGGGAGCGCAAAACATCCAACTCGATCAGGGGCACACCGTTGGTCTCGACCTCGAGGTTCAGCTCGATAGCATTGCCGGCGACTTGGTCGAAAACGGTTTCGCTATTGCCCTTGATGGTGCAGTCGGCGATCTGCGTATGGCGGCCGCGCAGCGATTCGATGTCCCCGGCCGGTTCAATCTGTACCTCGCCGCTAGCGCTCAAACTCAGGCGTCGAGGCAGACTCATAAGCTGCTGCCCTTCCCAACAGCCAAAGTGGCGGACCTAGCGTTCCTCCTCGCTCCAACCCAAGCTCGGCATCCCCCAATTGACATTAAAGATCGCAATCAATCCCCCCTTGCCGTCGGGGGTGGCCGATGGTGCGTGTATCCCTCCGGGCCAAGAGGCACCAAAGTTGAAACGGCCGTAATCGCGGGCGATCAATTTGTCTCGCGCTTGGTCGTAATCGCCAATCAGGTACTGACTCCCATTGCGATGGCTGTAATACAGCAGCATGTGTTTGTCGCCGATGGGCCAAAAATACGGACAGGCCCCGTCGTCGCCGTTGACGCTAAATAGATCGTCTTCGACAAAGGGATGCAGATATTCCCAAGTTTCGAGATCCTCCGAGCGAAAAAGAAAATTCGCCCGGCGCGACAGGCCCCTCGGGCCGGTGGGCAGTGTGCCCCCTGAAAGCGAGTAGTAGGCCCCGTCCTTTTTCCAAATGCACGGATCGTACACCTGATAGGATTGACTGGGCTCATTGGCCTTGGGCTCGGGGATGCCTCCAGGCACTTTTTGCCAATTCAACAACAGGGGATCGCGGCTGATGGCGCTCACATTGCCTGTTTGGTGGCCGTAGTAGTGGACTATGACCCGATCCCCATCGACCAGCGACGCGCCAGACCAGCAACCGTGTTCGGGATGGGGATAGATGGCGTAGGGCAAATCGCGCCAGTGAATTAAATCATCGCTGACTGCGTGGGCCCAGTGCGGCCGCGGGTCTTCTGGGGGAAAGGCCTGGTAGAACAGGTGCCAGCGACCCTGCCAAAAACACAGCCCGTTGGGATCGTTTAAGCGGCCGTCCGAGTTGCAAAAATGGTATATGGGACGCACGGGATCGCCGGCCTGAGCCTGCCTGGTGGTCCTAAAGCGCTGCAGGAGCGGGTTCGTTCGCAGTTGGGCTTCCTGCTCGGCGAGGGTATCGCCAAAGCTGTACTGGGCAACGGCCGAGGTATGATCAGGTTGCATATAGTCAGACTCTCTTGGTTAGGGACATGAACGTATAGGGAAAATGAAGAACCTTTTTTCGCTGCTCTGTCAAGGCATTGTGCAAATTGGAATGACGCTCAAAATTAGTCTTGCCAAGGCTGCTTATCTCAAACTGTGCAAAAAAGAACATGACCCCTCACTATCCACCCCTCTATCTGCGCCCCAACAGCGAGCGCACCGTGCGCAACGGCCACCCCTGGATCTTCTCCGGCGCGGTCGAACGTCCTCCCCAAGACGCCGACACCGGCGATATCGTCGATGTCTTTGACGCACATGAGCGCTTCGTCTGTCGCGGGTTCTACAATCGGCGCTCGCTGATCCGCGTGCGCAGTCTCACCCAAGACCCCCGCCGCCCCATCGACGCGGCTTTCTTCAAAGAGCGCATCGCCCAAGCCATCGCCTTCCGCCGCAGCGCTGGCCTGTCCGCTCACACCAATGCCATGCGCCTAGTCCACGGTGAAAGCGACGGCCTGCCCGGCCTAATCGCCGACGACTACGCCGGCTACCTAGTGGTGCAATTCCACACCGCTGGCATGGAAAAGCAACGCCCCGCCATCCTCGACGCGCTTCAATCCCTGCTCGCCCCCCGCAGCCTGTACGAACGCAGCGATGTAGGCACCCGCCGCGCCGAGGGGCTCAACGACCGGCCCACCGGCCTGCTAGCCGGCGAAGCACCGCCCGAATTCGTCGAGATCGCAGAACACGGCACGCGCCTCTACGCCGATCTCTATCGCGGCCAGAAGACCGGCTTTTTCCTCGACCAGCGCACCAACCGCTTCTACCTCCAACAACTCGCCCGCGGCCAGCGCGTGCTCAATCTCTTCTCCTATTCGAGCGGCTTTTCCGCCCACGCCCTCAAAGGCGGCGCATCCCGCACCCTCGACGTCGATATATCGCCCCAAGTCGTGCCCGCCGCCCGCCGCACCCTCGCCGCCAACCGCCCCCAAGGCTCCCACTCCGACCTGTTGATCGCCGATGTTTTTCCCTTTGTGGACGAACTGGCCGACCGCGGCCCCCGCTACGACATCGTCGTCTGCGACCCGCCCTCGCTGATGCGCAAACGCAGCCAGTACAAACAAGCCATGGGCGTCTATACCAAACTCAACCGCAACGCCTTCCGCCTCATAGCCGACGGCGGGCTGCTGGTGACTGCCTCTTGCTCGGCGCGGATTTCCCAAGAGGACTTCTTCCAAATCGTCCGCCGCGCCGCCGCTGGTGCCCGAGTCCGCACCCGCATCCTCGCCTACAACCTCCACCCAGCCGACCATCCCATAGACCCAGCCTTCCCCGACGGACGCTATCTCAAGTGCATCTTCGCACGGGTCTATCGTCCTTCTTGATGCGGCTGGGTGAAAGGCATATCCTCGTTGCAATAGCCAATCTGTATCCCTTTCTGCTGAAAATTCGCATCGCCCCTTTCCAAAGAGGCCAAGATGAAACGGCTACTTGCGCTCATTTTCCTGTTGGCGACGCTGGGGCAAGCCAACGACGAAATCACCATTGAGTTGCCGGGTGGGGTGCCGCTGGAAATGGTGTGGATTGAGCCGGGCACCTTCACTATGGGCTCGCCGGAGGTAGGGGTGACGCCAAGAGAGGTGACGATCTCTCAAGGCTTCTATCTGGGCAAGTACGAGATCACTCAAGAACAGTGGCAGGCGGTCATGGGTACCTCGCTTTGGTCATCCTGGCCGAGTGGTTGGCCACCTTGGCAGAATTTTCAGGGCCTAAAAAATCCTGCCCTCGTCGATTATCTCGAATCGCAGGCTTTTGTCCAGACGCTGAACGACCACTTTGGCGAGGACGCTTACCGCCTGCCGACCGAAGCCGAGTGGGAGTACGCCTGCCGGGCGGGCACGACGACGCGGTGGTCCTTTGGAGACGATGAGAGCCTGCTGGCATCTTACGCGTGGTACGAGGCTAATGCTGAGGGCACTCCTCTCCCAGTCGGCACTAAGCTGCCAAACTCTTGGGGCCTGTTCGACATGCACGGAAATGTCTGGGAGTGGGTGTATGACTGGGCTGACTACAATGATCGCGGCGACACGCCACAGACGGATCCAACGGGACCGGTATCGGGCCATTACCGCGTACAAAAAGGTGGAGCCTACTACGTGGATGCTCGATCTACGACATCGGCCGTCAGTAGTCAGGCTCGCCCACAACGGGGTAAGCTCAGCACTGGAGCGCGTCTCCTTAAGGGGACACCGCTCAACGTGGTCATTCCCGAGCGCATTCCCTTTCCCCAAGATAGTTCAGGCCCATTTTTGCCAGTCCACGAAGGCAACATCTGGATTATGGCGTCTCACCGATATGGCTATGGTCCGCCAAGCGTAGATACTACCGCTTACGTATTGGAGAGTCAGATTATTGAAGGGAAGCAGTACTGGGGGGGACTGGAGCTAGGACTGATCTTTGGCCCTTTCCGCCTAGACGAGAGTGGCAATATCTGGGAACGACAGGGTAGTTGGGCATCCGATGCCATACGCGACTTCCTGAGAGGCATGGACGAGCACCCCGAATTGCGGGAGTCTCAGTACTACCAGCAGTCCTCTCGCTTTAAAAATCTAGATCCTAATCAAGAGGATATGTTGCTCTACGATTTCGATGAGATTGTAATCGATCCAGACTCACCGACCTTGGAGTTGGACTATGCAGTCAATTCTCTGTATTACGGGTCATTTGGGAGCAGGTTCATAATTAAGCAGGAAGATTCTGCCTCCAATCAGCGATTGTTCCATTTTGTGTGCTGCGGCACCGAGGCGTTCTCAGGCGAAATAATTTTCCAACGCGGTCTAGGTCCAGTTAGAATTACTTGGTGGAGTTCCCACACTACTAGCCGGACGGACAGAGACCTACTATGGGCGCGTATTGACGGCAAGGAATACGGCTTGCATCCCGGACCCGGCTATCTTGGCTATCGAGAGGTCATAACGGCGGTCGCGTCTCCCGAGCTAACATCCGCCCAGCCAGCCACCAGCAGCCTATCCCCCAATTATCCCAACCCCTTCAACACCAGCACCCAAATCGCCTACCACTTAGCCACCCCCGGCCCAGTGCGGCTGACGATCTACAATATTTTAGGCCAACCCGTGCGCACGCTGGTAAACCAATTCCAGCCCGCCGGCTTCTACCAAGTTCGCTGGGACGCCCGCGACCAGCGAGGCACGGCGTTGGCAGCGGGCGTCTATCTCGTGCGCCTGCACTATCCCGGCGGCGAGCAGACCCGGCGACTGCTCCTACTCAAGTAGCTGACGAGTGTGCGGAAAACAGCATGAGCGGCAGATGTACATTTTGTGAACGCAAACTCGCCATGTATCTTTTCAGACACGTATAATTCGTGAACGAGGGGGGCTAAAAATGAAAGATATATCTGTAGAAAAAGAAATTCTCGATGAGATCCATAAATTGGGCAAAGGCCAACAAGCGGAGGTGCTGGAATTCGTTCGTTCGTTAGCAAAGTCCGAGATGGAAGGCGTACCCGGCAAGACTCTGCTGCGATTTGCAGGAACAATAGATAGAGAAGACTTGGCCAAGATGGCTGAAGCGATCCAATCCGATTGCGAAAGCGTAGATCCCAATGAATGGTAGATACCTATTGGATACCAATATCGTTATCGCTCTGTTTGCTCAAGAGGAACTAATTCAGGAGCACCTACGCCAAGCCGTTGAGGTTTTCTTGTCCAGCATTGTCTTAGGCGAGCTGTATTATGGCGCTGAGCGATCCATTCGCGTGGATGAAAACATTCAGCGCATAAATGAATTCGCCTCTACAATGGTGGTCATTGGCTGCAATCAGGAAACGGCTCGACAGTATGGCCAGATAAAGAACGCGCTTCGGGCAAAGGGTCGTCCCATACCGGAGAATGATATTTGGATAGCTGCTCAGGCCCTACAACATCAAGTGACTTTGGTCGCACGAGACGATCACTTTCAAGAAATTGACGCGCTTTCTCTGGAACGGTGGGAACGCAACTAATCTGACCGTGCGACACCCGCGTCTATCGCCTTTCTTGATACTGCCGGGTGAAAGGCATACACCCTCGTTGCAATATGCCAATCCTCTCCTTGTTTAAGTCAGTTTCTCTACTATATTTCTGACATTATACCAATGGATACGACCATGCCAAGCCTATCTCAGCATATTGCCAAACGCGCCGCCGAACTGCCCGAGGGGTCGCTATTGTGCCCAAGGGCGTTGCTCCACCTCGGAAGCAGAGCGGCAGTCGATCAAGCACTGTCGCGCCTCGCACGTCGAGGACAATTAATGCGGGTCTGTCAGGGCATCTATGTCCGGCCTATAGAGACTCGCTTCGGTCTGCGCCCGCCCGCAGTTGAGAAGGTCATTGCAGCGCTGGCAGAACTGTGGGGGGAGACCATTGTTCCCTGTGGCGGTGCGGCGGCGAATTTCCTCGGTCTCACTACTCAGACGCCGGTGCAGTCGGTGTACCTGACCTCTGGCCCCAGCCGTCGTTTGAAACTCGGTGCCCTGACAGTGCATTTGCGTCATGCCCCGCGCTGGCAGTTGGTAGCACCGCACCGACCGGCCGGCGATGCGGTTCGCGCCCTCGCTTGGTTGGGAGAGATTGAAGAGAACCTCGGCGCGATTGCGAACAAGCTCTCCCCTACCGACTTCGACGAGTTCGTTGAGTTGCGCGTCCTAATGCCAGCGCGGATTGCAGAACTCGTGAGTGCACGGATCGGGCAAAACCCGCGTCTATCGCCCGATCAGACATGTATAACTCGTGAACGCGGAGGGCAAAAAATGAAAGATACGTCTGTAAAAAAAGAAATTCTCGATGAGATCCATAAATTGGGAAAAGGCCAACAAGCAGAGGTGCTGGAATTCGTGCGTTCGTTAGCAAAATCCCCTAGTGGTCTATTTTGAAATCACTACTCAGAAACGGAAGGTTTTTTCATGGAGACAGAAGGCTACGTTTCGCGCGAACAGATCATGGCGGACATCTTTGAAACCGCTGAACGCGAGGACTGGTCGGACGAGAAACTTAAGCTCCGGCTTAAGGAGAAGCTCAAAACCTCGGACAGCTCTCTCAAGCAGATAATGAGGTTCTATCGGGAATACAAGGATTACGGGAGAATAACGCAGGTCCAGTGGCGTGAAGTACTAAACGCTTGGCGTGACGAAAAAGTAGAGATGACGAAACCGTATAACGCATGGCGTTGCTACATGGCTGCCAAGGAAATTGCATCCACGCTAGAACGCTACGAGGGCATATCTGTACGGTGGAAAATGGATGATTATGATCATACCGTCACGAAGGTGCGAGCCTACCTGGAACTGGAGATAGGGGACAGTGCGGACCTTGTCGCTATTATCGACGAGATTGAAGAGGAGTTTGTTGATTGGTTTCCACTCTCCGCCAACGCGAAAAACTTTCTAGAAGGGCTGCGCAAGGCGGAGAAAGATCGCCGCAGCCTATTCGATTGAGCTTGCGGGTCTCCAGCCTCATGCAAGCAAATTGGTGGTGTCTCAGTTTGAAATCTGCATAAATCTCACAACCGGAGGCAATACAATGAAGATCGCCAACTACGTCCTGTTG
This sequence comes from Candidatus Latescibacterota bacterium, assembly GCA_965116455.1. Classification (GTDB taxonomy): domain Bacteria; phylum Latescibacterota; class UBA2968; order UBA8231; family UBA8231. Next base: position 2,181,993 of record OZ220690.1, read on the forward strand.
GGCCTCTTATCTTGCGTTGAGGTCTTGGCCGAAGAGACGACTGCGTTTATACCGCAACGACTCGCTGGTGTCCCTGCAAATCTTCTGCCGACGTAATGCGAATCTCGACGTTGCGATTGAGCCGATTGAGAAACGCAAACAGACGCTCCACACTGAAGCGGTCAAAATCCCCATTTTTCAGGCGCGATACATCCGACTGATTGACGCCGAGGATTTCTCCGGCTTTGGCCTGCGTCAGTTTGCGCTCTTTGAGGATACTATAGATTGCCAAGGCGAGGTCGGCCTTCACCAGTTCGCGTTCAGCTTCCGCATTGGAGAATCCCATATCCTTAAACACATTTCCAGAGCTTGGCTCGAATTTGACTTCTTCACTCATTTTTTTGTGTAAGAAGTAAGTTCTTGCTGCTTTTCTTATTTATGGCACACTTGTCATAATTATAGCCGTTTGCAACAAAGCGGTCAACGCTCTTTTCTAAAGCACCCGTCTTGACGCGACCCAGCAAAACGCATATCCTCGTTGCAATATGTCAACCCACATCCTTTTCTGATGAAGAACCTCTCCGAAGACCTGCGCCTCAAACTCGACGCCCTGCCCAATGAATCCGGCGTCTATATTATGAAAAGGCGCGACGGGCAGATCATCTACATCGGCAAGGCCAAAAGCCTGCGCGACCGGGTGCGCTCGTACTTTCGCACGTCGGGCGGCGATGGCCGGCGTCAGTTCAAAGCCCTAGTCCGCAACATCGCCGACATCGACTACATCGTAACGGGCAACGAACAGGAAGCCCTCATCCTCGAAGCCACCCAAATCCGCACCCACAAACCGCGCTACAACATCCTGCTCAAAGACGACAAGAAATACCCCTATATTCGCATCACGGCCGAGCCTTTCCCCCGCATCTTCGCCACCCGCGACGTAGTCCGCGACGGCTCGCGCTATCTCGGCCCGTACAGCAACGTCCGCGCCATGCACACCACCATCGACACAATGCGCAAGGTCTTCCCCATCCGCACCTGCAACGCCCAGTTGCCCTCAGACAAAGTGCCGCTGTGCCTCGAATACCACATCAAGCGCTGCGAAGGCCCCTGCGAAAACCTCGTCTCGGCTGACGACTACCGCAAAACCGTCGAGCGAGCCGTGCGCTTCTTGCGCGGCCAGAACGCCGAAGTAATCCGCGAACTGCAAAAGCGCATGACCGAAGCCGCCGAAGACATGCGCTACGAGAAAGCCGCCCGCTTCCGCGATCAGGTCCAAGCGCTAGAATCCATGCGCGCGCGCCAAAAAGTCGTCCTCGACGACCAGATCGACCGCGACGTCCTCGGCATGGCCCGCAGCGACGACGAAGCCTGTTGCAGCGTCCTCGAAATCCGCGAGGGCCGCCTACTCGGCAAAAAGCACCACTTCCTCGGCGGGGTCATGGAATCCTCAGACGGGGAAATCCTCTCGGCCTTTGCGCGGCAATTCTACCTGCAAAACGACTTTGTCCCGCCCGAGGTTCACCTACCGGCCCAGCTAGCAGACGCCGACGAGGTAGCCGCTTGGCTGACGCAAAAGGCCGACGGCAAAGTCGAGTTAGCCACCCCCCAGCGCGGGGCCAAGGCCCAAATGCTCGACATGGCCGCCAAAAACGCCACCCAGATGCTCGCCGAACGCCAGCTCAAGCGCGAGCTGAAACGCGACCGCATCCCCCAATCCGTCTATGCCCTCCAGCGCGACTTGCAGCTAGCGGCTCCGCCCCGCCATATCGAAGGCATCGACATCTCCACCTTCCAAGGCGCGAACCCGGTCGGCTCGGTAGTCTGCTTTATCGACGGCCGAGCCAAGCGCAGCCAGTACCGCTACTTCAAAATCCGCGACCTCGCCCAGCCCGACGACTACGCCGCCATCCACCAAGTAGTCCATCGCCGCTTCCGCGGCCTAGCCGAGCGCAACGAGCCGCGGCCCGACTTGCTGCTCATCGACGGTGGGCCGGGCCAACTCGCCAGCGCGGTCGCCGCCCTGCGCGAACTAGACATCGCAGACCAACCCGTCGTCGGCCTGGCCAAGCGCTTCGAGGAAGTCATCCTGCCGGACCAGCGCGATCCCCTGCTCCTGCCCAAGACCTCGGCCAGCCTGCGCCTGTTGCAAATGCTGCGCGACGAAGCCCATCGCTTCGCGCTCAAAAACCACCGCCAACAACGCGCCAAAAGCACGCTCAGTTCGACCTTGGACCACGTCCCCGGCATCGGCCCGCAAAAGCGCAAGGCCCTGCTGGTTGCCTTTGGCTCGGTAAAGCGCATTGCCGCCACGCCAGCCGAGGAAATAGCCAACCTCCCCGGCTTCAGCCGCAAACAGGCCGACGCCTTGCTCGCTCATCTCAACAGCCCGGATCATGGCCCGTCCAAAATCGACCCCTGAACGCCCGCTGCCAGCGGCCCTGTCCACCCCCTGCGAGCGCTTCCTCACGGCCATGGAGCGCGACAATGGGCTGGCGGCCAATACCCTCGACGCCTATCGCCGCGACCTCAACCGCTATTTGCACCATCTGTCCGCCCAAGGCGTCGAGCACCTAGAAGCCGTCCAACACCAGCACATCGCCCGCTTGCTCCACTCGCTACGCGACGCCGGCCTAACTGCTTCCACCATGGCCCGCAACCTCACCTCGATAAAGCGCTTCCACCAGTACTTACTGCTCAAGGGCACAACGACGCACAACCCGGCCGAACTCCTCGACACGCCCAAACTAGAGCGCCGCCTACCCGACGTGCTCTCGGTCGAGGAAATCGCCGCCCTGCTCGCCGCGCCCGACCCCGACGAGCCGCTGGGCCAGCGCGATCAGGCCATCCTCGCCGTGCTCTACGCCACCGGCATCCGCGTCTCCGAGCTGACCGCGCTGCAACAGGAGGCCCTGCTGCTAGCGCGAGGCCTCATCCGCATCCGCGGTCGGAGTGAGCGCATCGTGCCCATCGCGGCCAAAGACGCTCGCACGCTCAGACGCTACCTGCGCCAAGGCCGCCCCCATCTCGCCCGTCCCGACTCAAGCGACCACGTCTTTCTCAACGCCCAAGGCGGCCCGCTCTCGCGAATGAGCGTGTGGAAGATCATCAAAACTGCCGGCGACAAGGCCCGCATCGGCAGGGAAATAAGCCCCCACACCCTGCGCCACTCCTTTGCCACGCATCTGTTAGAAGGCGGTGCCAACCTCCGCGCCGTGCAGGAGCTGTTGGGCCACGCCGACATCTCTACCACTCAGATTTACACGCACCTCGACCTCAGTTATCTCAAAGAGGTCCACAAGACCTATCATCCCCGAGGTTAAATGGAGTCTGAGCTAGTCGTCGCCGCAGGACTCAACAAGTATTTCCCCTCCGGGGTCCAAGCCCTGCGCGATCTCAATCTGGAAATTAGCCGCGGTCAATTCGTCTCCATCGTCGGCCCTTCCGGCTGCGGCAAATCCACCTTCCTCCGCCTCGTGGCTGGCCTCGACGCGCCCACCAGCGGCGAGTTGCGCGTGGAGGGCCACGACCCGCTCGGCCTCGCGTTTGTCTTTCAAGATGCCACGCTGCTGCCCTGGCGATCGGTCGCAAACAACATCACCCTCCCCTTAGAGCTGCGCCACGAAGATGCCAGCGAGCGCGTCGCCCAAACGCTTGAACTAGTCGGCCTAACCGACTTTGCCGATGCGTACCCAGCCCAGCTCTCCGGTGGCATGCGCATGCGGGTCTCCATTGCCCGCGCGCTGGTGACCCGCCCGCAGATCCTGCTCCTCGACGAGCCTTTTGGCGCGCTCGACGAAATCACCCGCCAGCGGCTCAACGAGGAGTTGTTGCGCCTGTGGGAGGAAGACCGCTGGACCGGCCTCTTCGTCACGCACAACGTCTCCGAGGCCGTCTTCCTCAGCCAGCGAGTCCTCGTGATGAGCGCACGCCCCGGTCGCATCCTCGCCGACATCCCCATCCCGTTTCCCTATCCGCGCTCGCCGTACCTGCGCAGCGCCCCTGAATTCATCCGCATAATCAACGGGATTTCGCGCCAACTCGCCCACGCTGACGACTCATGAAACGACTGCGCTCTCTAACGACCAACACCCTGCCTCCGCTGCTGTTCTTCGCCTTGGTCGTGTGCGCTTGGCAAGCGGCGGTCTCGCTCCTCGGGATCGAACCTTTCCTGCTGCCGGGTCCCCTGCTCGTGGCCCAAGCCATCGCCGACAACTTGCCGCGCCTGCTGTCGGCTACCCTGCTGACGGCCTCGGGTGCCCTCTTGGGCTTTGTCCTCAGCTTTGCCTTTGGCTTCTTGGTCGCCCTGCTGTTTTCCCAGTCGCGCCTCATTGAGCGCAGCCTCTACCCTTACGCGATCTTCCTGCAGACCATGCCCATCGTAGCCATCGCGCCGCTGATCATCCTGTGGATCGGCTACGGCCTCCAAGGCGTGGTGGCCGTCTCCTTCATCATCGCCCTCTTCCCGGTCATCGCCAATACCACCGACGGCCTGACCCGCGTCGATCCCCACATCCTCGATTTCTTCGCGCTCAACAAGGCCAACCGCTGGCAGGTCCTGTTCAAGCTCCGCGTCCCCGGCGCTGTCCCCCAAATGCTCGTCGGCACCCGCATCTCCAGCGGCCTGTCGGTCATCGGCGCGATTGTCGGCGAATTCTTCGCCGGCTACGGCACCGAGGACTTTGGCCTCGGCTACTTGATCATCCTCACCAACGGCCAAGCCAAGACCGACTACCTCTTCGCCTGCATTCTGTTTTGCACGTTGCTCGGCTTGGGGCTATTTACCACCGTGGGCAGCTTGAGTAATTTCTTACTCAGACGCTGGACGGGCGCGCCCGAGTGAAACGGCGGCGCGCTAACTACCACTACTACTTAGGAGAATTCCCATGATATTCAAATACTCGCTCTTGGCAGCCCTTCTCGCACTCGTCGCCTGCGCCGCTGAAAAAGAAGCCCCCACAGCCGACGCCCTGCCCAAAGTCCAACTCGCGCTCAATTGGTTCCCAGAAGCCGAACACGGCGGCCTATACGCAGCCGCCGTCCACGGCTACTACGAGGAAAACGGCGTTGAGGTCGAAATCCTCGGCGGCGGTCCAGACTCGCCGGTCGTCCAGCGCGTGGCCACCGACGCGGTAGCCTTTGGCATAGTCAATGCCGACGACATCCTGTACGCCCGCGCCCAACAAATTCCCGTAGTCGCGCTCATGGCGTCCTATCAGATCAACCCGCACTGCATCATCGTCCACGAGAGCTCGGGCATCGACTCCATTGCGCAAATCAAAAACATTACCTTGGCCTTGTCGCAACGACCGGCCTTCTCGCACTATCTGCGCTGGAAATACCCATTTGAAGGCGTCACGATCGTCCCCTATCCCGGCAATGTGGCCCAATTCCTCGCGGACGAGAATTTTGCCCAGCAGGGCTACGTCTTTAGCGAACCGTTCGTCGCCAAGACCAAAGGCGGCGATCCCAAGGCCCTGCTCGTAGCTGACACCGGCTTCAACCCCTATGCCAGCGTGCTCATCACCACTGAAGAGCGCATCGCCGCCGAACCTGAACTCGTCGGTGCCGTAGTTCGCGCCAGCGTCAAAGGCTGGGAAAAATACCTCGCCGAGCCAGAGGCCACCAACCGCCATATCAACAGCCTCAACCCCGAGATGGGTATGGACATTCTCGCCTATGGAGCCGCCGAATCCATGGACATGGTTCTCGATCCGGTCGCCCAACAAAACGGCCTTGGCAGCATGACCTTGGAACACTGGCAAAAGCTATTGGAACAAATGGTGACCGTTGGCCTGATCAAAGACGGCGTGGTGGACCCCACCGCGGTCTTCACCAACCGCTTCTTGCCCTAGCCCTTGGCCTTTTTACAGGACATCGCGCTCGGCCGCTACATCGCGCTCGACTCGCCGATTCACCACCTCGATCCGCGCACCAAGTTAGGGGGCGTTTTCGCGCTGACGTTGGCGGCTTTTGCCGCGCCCAACGCACTCGCCCTGCCGCTGCTTGGAGCTTTCCTACTGGTGGCTATCGCTTTGGCGCGGGTGCCTTTGCGCCTCATCCTGCGCCAGCTCAAAACCTTTGCTTGGCTCTTCCTGTTCACCTTTGGCCTTCACGCGCTGCTCACGCCCGGCCGCACCGTCTTGCCGTTGCCCTTTTCCGATCACGCCCTGACCGCCGAGGGCCTGCGCTTGGGAGCCTTCTTCACCGCGCGGCTGGCCGCAGCCATCGTCGCCGCCACACTCTTGACGCTCACGACCGCGCCGATGGAGATAACCAGCGGCCTAGAGCGGCTCTTCAGTCCCTTGCGCCGCTTCGGCTTTCCCGCTGGCGACATGGCGTTGATGATTTCCATTGCCCTGCGGTTTATCCCCGTACTCCTCGACGAAGCCGAGCGCCTGCGCAAAGCCCAACTAGCGCGCGGGGCCGACTTTAGCGGCTCTTTTCTACGCCGCAGCAAAAACCTCGTACCCCTCCTCGTACCCCTCCTCGTCGCAGCCTGCGACCGCGCCGATCGCCTCGCCTTGGCCATGGAGAGCCGCTGCTATGCCAGCGGAGCCGAACGCACCCACTATCGCCCGCTGCGCTTTGGCCGCGCCGACGGTCTATTCGCCTTGGCCGCCCTAGGCTTGGTCGCGCTCGTGTACTTTTTGCGTTAGGGCGATGCGGACGCTGCGCCTAGTAATCGAATACGACGGCACCCACTTCGCCGGCTGGCAGAGCCAAAAGAGCGATCGCACCGTGCAAGACGCGCTCGAACAAGCCCTGCACACCTTGATCAAAGAGCCGGTCCGCCTCATCGGCGCGGGCCGCACAGACGCTGGCACCCACGCCTTTGGGCAAGTGGCTCATTTCCAGACCGAGACCACGCTGCCCCTGGACCGGCTGCTCCGCAGCCTCAACGGCCTCTTGCCCCCGGACATTGCCGTGCGCACCGCCGACGAGGTCGCCGCGGGCTTTCACGCCCGCTACAGCGCAACCCGCAAGCGCTATCGCTACCGCATTCACCAAGGCAAGGCGGCCGTCAATCGCACTCAGGTGTGGACCTATTACTCAGCGCTTTCTTTAGCCCCCATGGCCGCAGCCGCCCGCGCGCTCTGCGGCGAACGCGCTTTTGGGGCTTTTTGCAAACAAGACCCCATCCCCGAACACCTAACCTGCCGCGTCTTTGACGCGGTCTGGTCCCAACGCGGCCCCGAACTAGTCTTTGAAATCGAGGCCAACCGCTTCCTCCGCCACATGGTGCGGATCCTCGTCGGCACGATGGTCGAAATCGGCCGCGGCATGAGGCCACCGACGGCCATCACCGACCTACTCGCCAGCGGCGACCGTACCGCGGCCGGTGCCACGGCCCCTGCGAGCGGCCTCTGCCTACTGTGGGTGGCGTACCCAGATAGCCTCAGTGCAGAAATGGCCTAGCCTAAATGCACAAAAAATTCCAGCGGCACATTGAAAATTTTACTTGCGGCAATTGTGGCGTCCCCGTGCGGGGCGATGGCTACACCAATCACTGCCCCGAATGCCTCTGGAGCCAACACGTCGATGTAAATCCAGGCGACCGCGCCGAGCGCTGTCGCGGCTTAATGGAGCCGGTGGGGTTTACCATCAAACGCGGCGCTTACATCCTCGTCCACCGCTGTATCAAATGCGGCATTCTCAAAAGGAATAAAGCCGCCAAAAACGACCGCTTTGATGCAATCCTGAGTCTGCGCGGCGAAATGCCGGACTAGCCGCTGTGCAATAGTTGCAACTTATGTGTATGATTATTATATAATTAACGTTACGCACTTGGGCCGAATCGATAGATGTAGGGGCGTCCCTTGTGGGTGCCCAAGCGACACCGCGTATTCAGCCAGTGGAATCCGACGAGGGCAACCACAAGGGTTGCCCCTACTTGTCGTTGACGAAATTCACTTCCCGAGGTACAACCTTGCGCCTTATTTGCTCGCTCGCTCTGCTGGCATTGGCTCTGAGCCATGCCAACGCGTCTATTGGGGAGTCGCGCCGCACGGCCGTAGTGCGAGCCGTGGAGCGGGTCCAGCCTTCGGTCGTCAGCCTCTACGTGCGCTATCGCGATCGCGTCCAGCATCTATACAGGTATCGCGGCGATCCTTTTTGGAACCTTTTCTCGCCTTTCTACCAAGACCGCGTCTCCACCGGCTCGGGCTTTGTCGTCGATGACGAGGGCTACATTCTCACCAATAGTCACGTCGTCGGCGATCCGCGCCGACTGCAAAAAATCACGATCTCTCTACCCGAGCCCGACAGCCGCATCTTTGAGGCTCGCTACGTGGCCTCAGACCCCAATTTCGATCTCGCCGTCCTCAAGGTAGATGACGGCAACATGCCGGTTGCGCCCCTTGGCACTTCGGGCGATATTTTGGTCGGCGAATGGGCTATTGCCATTGGCAACCCTTTTGATTTGGGGCCTACCGTCAGCATCGGCGTCGTCAGCGCCCTAGATCGCGACTTTTCCGAACCCCAAGGCGATTACTACTACCGAGACATGATTCAAACCGATGCGGCCATCAATCTCGGCAACAGCGGCGGCCCCTTAGTCAATGCCGACGGCGAGGTCATCGGCATCAACAGCTTTATCTACACCGGCGGCGAATACTCCAGCGGCTCCATTGGCATTGGCTTCGCCATTCCCATCGACACGGCCGCGAGCTTCTTGGAGGAAATTCGCCAGTACGGCCAAGTGCGCCGCTCTTGGACCGGCATCCTAGCCGTCCAAGACATCACCCCGCCTCTAGCGGAGTACCTAAGGCTCGATTCCACTGATGGAGTCCTAGTCGTCAAGGTAGCCAACGACAGTCCGGCTGAACTAGCGGGCCTCGAAAAGGGCGACGTGATCGTCGCGGTCAACGACGAGAAGATCCGCAGCGCCGACGAGGTCATTGACGCGCTGCGCGTCTTGCGCGTCGGCGAAGTCGCCGCGCTCGGCGTGGTGCGCCACAACGAGCACTACAACCTAGACCTGACCCTCGCAGAGCGTCCCTACCGGGCGCGTCGCTAGCGGCAGGAAGGATGCGAAAATGAGGCAGTTCATACCCACCGCGTTCACCATCGGCAACCTATTCTGCGGGTTCCTCGCCCTACACTACGCCTTTAACGGCAACTATGTACCCGCCGCTTGGCTCATCTTCTTGGGCGCGGTATTCGACAAAATGGACGGCCAACTCGCCCGGGTCATGGGGCGCGACTCCCAGTTTGGGCTCCACTTCGACTCCATCGTCGATGCCTGCACCTTTGGCATCGTGCCCGCTGCCATCATCTATCAGGCCCACCTGCCGACCGGCTGGGGGCTGGCGCTGGCCTTTGTATTCCTGCTCTGCGGTGCCATGCGCCTCGCCCGCTTCAACGCGCTTAGCCTCGAAGGCGAACGCGGCGAATTTTACATGGGGTTGGCCATTCCCACGGCTGCGGTCTGCCTCACCCAATACGTGGTCTTTGTCAAAGCGTGGCCCATTCCCCACGCCACGCCGCTGGCCGTACTCCTGATTTTAGTGCTGTCCTTCCTGATGGTCAGTCGGCTCGATTACGACAGTGTTCCCAACTTTCGCGGCACTTCCCTCAGCGACCGCTTCAAACAGCTTTACTTCATCACCACAGTCGGGCTGACCATCTACGACGGCATCTTTTTTCTTCCCATGATTCTCGTGTACGTCTTCTCCGGGCCCGCTCGCTGGATCTTCCGGCTTGTGCACGGCGACGTCACGCAACACGCCTGAGTCCACATGCTGCGCGACAAGCCTCTCAGCCATCTCATCCTCATCCTCTTCACCACGATGATCGGTGCCAACATCGTCGGTGAGATACTGAGGTTTATCCTCACGGCCATGGTTGGCCCCGACACCATCGTCGAACTCGCCTTGTTGCGCTACGTAGAGTATTCCATCGGGCCGCACATGTTCAACCTCATCATCCTGTCCTTTTCGTTTGAGCTGGCGCTAAAGTTCAACCTAATCACTATGTTAGGACTCTTCGTCGGCTGGTACTACTTCCGCCACAGCTATTGAAAACATCTTTCGGGAGCTAGAGCCATGTTCGGTATGGGCCACTGGGAAATACTCATCATCTTCGTCGTCATCCTGCTCATCTTCGGTGCCAAGCGCATCCCTGAGATGGCGCAGGGCTTGGGCAAGGGCATCCGCGAGTTCCGCACCGCTATGCGCGATGTGCAGGACGAAATCGAGGCCCCGAAGCAACCTACTCAGCCTACGGCTCCCCCGGCCCAAACTGAGCCCCAGTCTAAAGACCAGGACCAAGCCCAGATCGAGTCCCAGTCCAAAGACAAGGACCAAGCCGCCTCCTAACTCATGGCGCTCAACCAAGCCACTGCCCACGAACTCAGTACTCGCCTGCAACAAGGGGAAATCACCACCCGCCAGCTAGTCGCGGCCGCGCTCGACCGCATCGGCGCAATCGACGGCCAGATCAACGCCTTCATCAGCGTAGATCCAGAGGGTGCCCTAGCGCACGCCGACGACATCGACCAGCGGCGCGCAACGGGCGCGGTTTTGGCCCCTTTGGCGGGTATTCCCTTGGCCCTCAAGGACGTCCTCTGCGTGCGCGGTGGGCGCACCACCTGTGGCTCGAAAATCCTCGAACATTTCATCGCTCCCTACGACGCCACGGCCGTCGAGCGGCTGCGCGACGCCGACGCTGTCTTCATCGGCAAAACCAACATGGACGAGTTCGCCATGGGCTCGTCCTGCGAAAACTCCTATTTTGGCCCCACCTTAAACCCCTGCGACCCCGAGCGGGTGCCGGGTGGGTCCAGCGGTGGCTCAGCTGCAGCGGTAGCCGCTGACGAAACCATCCTCGCCCTCGGCTCAGACACCGGCGGCTCGGTGCGCCAACCGGCCAGCTACTGCGGCGTCGTCGGCCTCAAGCCCACCTACGGCCGCGTATCGCGCTACGGACTCATAGCCTACGCTTCTTCGCTCGACCAGATCGGCCCGGTGACCAAAGACGTCGAAGACGCCGCCCTCCTGCTTCAAACCATCGCCGGGCACGACCCTCGCGACTCGACTTCTAGCACCGCCCCCGTCCCGGACTATCGGGCCGCGCTCCAAGGGGATGTCCGCGGTCTGCGAGTAGGCTTGGCGCGCGAGCACTTTCCCGCCGCACTCGACGCGGAAGTAGCCGCGGTCGCGCAAGATGCAGCCAACGCCCTTGCGGACGCAGGAACCGAGCTCGTGGATGTCGAGCTACCCGTGGCCGGTCATCCCGAATACTGCATCAGTACCTATTACATCATCGCCATGGCCGAGGCCTCGGCCAATCTCGCGCGCTACGACGGCGTCAAATACGGCTATCGCGCCGAAGGCAGCACCGACCTGCAAGAGATGTATTTGCACACGCGCAGCGAGGGCTTTGGCACCGAGGTCAAGCGCCGCATCATGCTCGGGGCCTACGCCCTGAGCGCCGGCTACTACGACGCGTACTACCGCAAGGCTCAGCAGGTTCGCACCTTGATCCGCGAAGACTTTGCCCGCGCTTTTGCCGCCTGCGACCTACTGATCTCGCCCGTGGCCCCGACCACCGCTTTCCGTCTCGGCGAACAACTCGACGATCCCTTGCAGATGTACCTCAACGACATCTACACGGCTTCGGTCAACCTCGCCGGGATTCCGGCCATATCCGTGCCTTTTGCCCACAGCCGCAGTAACTTGCCCATTGGCGTCCAACTATTGGCCCCGCCCCTCGAAGAAGCTCGCCTGCTGCGCGCAGCCCATGCCCTCGAACGGGCAGCCGCCTGAGATTTACAAGGTGGTCCGCAGATGAACGCAGATAGACACAGAAACAGAATAGGATGTACAAGACAATCCATCGCTCGAACCGTTCAAAATTGCTAGTAAATACTGGAGATCAAACCATGAGATACTATGCCCTCGCGGCCTGCATCCTACTTTCGTCCTTGACGCCCGCTGCGGCGATCAACCCCAACGCCGGCACCACGGGTTTCAACTTTCTCAAGATCGGCGTCGGCAGCCGCGCTGCTGCACTCGGCGGGGCCTACGCGGCCGTGTCCGGCAACATCGAGGCCTCGGCTTGGAATCCCGCTGGGCTTTTCGGCTTGAGCGAGCGCACGGCCGCACTCTCCTACACCAGCTATTTCGTCGATTCCCAAGCAGGCTTCGCCTCCATCGCGGCCCCCAAGGAGTCGCGCGTACACGCCCTGAGCGTCCATTACATATCCTACGGCGACTTGCTGCACACCGATGGAGAAGGACGCGATCTAGGCACCTTCTCGGCAACCGACCTCGCCGCTTATCTGTCCATCGCCCAACAACTCGGGCCGGACTGGCTGGCCGTCGGCGTCAACCTAAAAGCCGTCTATTCAAACATCGCCGAGTTTTCTTCAGACGCGTACCTCGCCGATCTTGGCCTCCTCGTCCGTGCCCCGGTCGAGGGCACGACCCTCGGCGCAGCTATCGCCAATCTCGGTTTTGTGCGCTCGGGCTATACTCCGGACTTCAAGGACTCACTGCCGGTACACATCCGCTTGGGGATGGCCCATCGCCTCGCGCACATGCCGGTGCCCGTGCTCTTGGTGGCCGATTTCAACTTGCCCAACGACAACGACTCCTACCTAGCCTTCGGTCTCGAGGTACAACTCGCCGAAGGCCTCTACATCCGGCCCGGTTACACCACCCAACAGACCGGCAGCCAAGACGAGGAGCCATTGGGCCTGAGCGCCGGGGCTGGCCTGACCATGAACCGCTACGCGGTCGATTACGCCTACTCGTCCTCTCCCGATTTAGGCCAAATCCATCGGATCTCGATCATCGGCACTTTTTAAGCTCACATGACCGGCCTCAACTCGGAGCAACTCGCATTCTTCCACGCCGAGGGCTACGTCCATGTGCCCGACGCCTTGGCCCCCGAAGACCTAGATCCAGTCCAAGCGGAACTAGAGGAAATCGTCGCTCAAGCGGCCCAACGCTTGCTGGCCACCGGCAAAATAGAACGCGACTATGCGGAGTTGCCTTTTGCCAAACGCCTGCTTCCCCTCGCCAAAGCCGACGCCAGCGCCACGGCCGGCATCAACTTTCCCGCCAATCTAGGGCCCAACATCTTCGCCTTTTTGCACAACCCACGGCTGCTCGATCTGATCGAATCCCTGATCGGCCCGGAAATCTACGCCAACTCCTGCCAGCACATCCGCGCCAAAGTCCCAGCCAGCGACGAATACGCTGGCAACTTCTCGCAAAACGAATGGGCGCGCTCCACCGCTTGGCACCAAGACCTCGGCGTATTGTTGCCCGAAGCCGACGACACGCTCGTCGTCACCACTTGGATTCCCCTCGTCGATGCCGACGAAGAAAACGGCACCTTGATGATCTATCCCCGCTGCCACCAAGAACCGCTGCGCCGGCACGTGCGCCCACCCGCGGACCAAGGCGGTAGCTTCACCGTCGCTCCCGCAGAACTTCCATCTTGGGACCCGGTCACCATCCCGGTCCAACGCGGCGGCCTGATCGCCATCCACTGCCGCACCCCGCACGGCAGCCAACCCAACCGCTCGGACGCGATCCGCTGGAGCATGGACCTGCGCTGGAACGACGCCCGCAAGCCCAATGGTCGGCCCCACCTACCCGGCCTCCTCGTCCGCAGCCAAGAGCATCCCGAACTGGTGGTCCACGACCGCCAAGAGTGGCTGACGGCCTGGAAATTCGCCCGCGTCTCCAGTCGCGGTGCCCGCACCTATCGCTGGATCTGAAAAACTGTCTGGAAATTCCGTAGCGTTACCCGCCGTCTGCGCTGCTGTGTCCCAAATGGGTCATTGTCGCCGGGTGCAAAGATCAACAGCCTGCACATAACTATCTGTTCCTAAAGAAATAACAAGTTAGGCGACGACTTGGTACGCTCTTTGCATAAGCAGGGGCATGGCCCGTCTCCTGCTCCTCGTCCTCCTGCTTGCGTTCGCGTCCCTCGCCGAAGCCTCGGTCGTCATCAGCGAAGTGCTAGCCGACCCGCCTACGGGCACCGCTGGCGACGCCAACCAAGACGGCCAGCGCGATACTTACGAAGACGAATTCATCGAACTATACAACGCCGGTTCAGCATCCGTCGATGTAAGCGGCTGGCGCTTGGGCGACAGCAGCAAGTCGTCGGACAGCTTCTTCCAATTCCCAGCTAATACCGTCATTGAACCCGGCTCGTACATCGTCCTCTTCGGCGGCGGCAACCCGTCGGGATTCACCGCCCCCGTCTATACCGACGACGGAAAAATTGGTGGCAACGGCTTGACCAACAAAGGCGAGGACATCCACCTGATTGACGACACCGGCGATACGGTCGCCGTCATCTCGCATGACGATTGGCCCAGCAAACAATCCCTCGTCCGCCATCCACCCGATGGCGACGAGCTAGTCGCGCACAAAACCGCCTCGACGATCAAGGCCCTCTTCTCCCCTGGCCACACCCACATCATCCCCAAACCGGACTACCCCCTCTTCATCAGCGAAGTACTCGCCGACCCACCTTCTGGCCTTGCTGGCGACGCCAACCAAGACGGCCAGCGCGACACCTATCAAGACGAATTTATCGAACTATACAACGCCGGTTCCGATCCCATCTCCTTGGCCGGTTGGCGGTTAGGCGACAGCGCAGCTCCGAAGAACTCCTTCCAATTCCCAACCGATGCGGTCATCGCCCCGCACTCGTATGTCGTCCTCTTCGGCGGCGGCAACCCGTCGGGATTCACCGCCCCCGTCTATACTGACGACGGGCGCATCGGCAATGGCCTGACCAACAAGGGCGAGGACATTCGCCTGCTCGACAACAACGGCCACGAGATCGACATCGTCTCGCACGACAAGTGGCCTACCAAACAGTCCCTCGTCCGCCATCCATCCGACGGCGACGCGTTGGTCCCGCACAAAACTGCCTCGACGATCAAGGCCCTCTTCTCCCCTGGCCACACCCACATCATCCCCAAACCGGACTACCCCCTCTTCATCAGCGAAGTACTCGCCGACCCACCTTCTGGCCTTGCTGGCGACGCCAATCGAGACGGTCGGCGCGACACCTATGAAGACGAATTTATCGAACTCTACAACGCCGGTACTAATCCCATCTCCTTGGCCGGTTGGCGGCTAGGCGATAGCACGGCTCCGAAAAACCACTTCCAATTCCCGCCCGACGCGGTCATCGCCCCGCACTCGTATGTCGTCCTCTTCGGCGGCGGCAACCCAACCGGGTTTACCATTCCCATCTATACCGACGACGGAAAAATCGGCAACGGACTGACCGGTAAGGGCGAGGACATTCGCCTGCTCGACAACAACGGCCACGAGATCGACATCGTCTCGCACGACAAGTGGCCTACTAAACAGTCCCTCGTCCGCACCCCACCCGACGGCGGCCCCTTCGTTCCGCACAAAACCGCCTCGCCGATCGAATTGCCCTTTTCGCCTGGCCACACCTCAACCTCGCGGCCCATTTTGACCTATCCCCTCGTCATCAGCGAAGTACTCGCCGATCCACCTCAAGGACCGGCTGGCGATGCCAACCGGGACGGTCAGCAAGATCCGTATGAAGACGAATTCATCGAACTCTACAACGCCGGGCCCATACCTATCTCCCTAGCCGGCTGGCGGTTGGGAGACGCTGGGTCTCTAAGTAATTACTTCCGCTTCCCAGCCAAGGCCGTCATTGCCCCTCGCTCGTACGTCGTCCTCTTCGGCGGCGGCAAGCCTTTAGGGTTTACCATCCCCGTCTACACCGACGACGGAACCATCGGCGATGGACTGACCAACGGTAGCGAGTCTATCCACCTGATCAACGATTATGGCAATGAGGCCACGTCCCTTTTCCAGTCCACTTGGCCCGACGCCCAATCCCTCGTCCGCACCTCACCAGACGGCAACGCACTCGTCCCACACACCACCGTCTCGCCAACCCAAGCCCCCTTCTCCCCCGGACACGCCCCAGGAACGAGACCAGCCTTGACCTACTCCCTCATCATCAGCGAAGTGCTCGCCGACCCACCCCCAGGACGCGACGGCGACGCCAATCGAGACGGCCGGCGCGATCCGCACGAAGACGAATTCATCGAACTATACAACGCCGGCCCTGTGCCCATCGCCCTAGCCGGTTGGCGGTTGGGCGACGCCGGGCCTCTAAGTAATTACTTCCGCTTCCCAACCGACGCCGTCATTGCCCCTCGCTCGTATGTCGTGCTCTTCGGCGGCGGCAACCCGACGGAGTTCACCATCCCCGTCTACACCGACGACGGAACCATCGGCGATGGACTGACCGACACCGGCGAAGCCATCCACCTGATCGACCACCACGGCCATGAAATATCATCCCTTTTCCAGTCCACTTGGCCCAAGGCCCAATCCCTCGTCCGCACCTCACCGGACAGCAGCACACTGATCCCACACAGAACCGCCGACCAGACCCAAGCCCCCTTCTCCCCCGGATACGCCCCAGAACCACCGACCGGATCCGCACCACCCATCCCCAGACCCACCTATGCCCTCGTCATCAGCGAAGTGCTCGCCGACCCGCCTGAAGGACTCGCTGGCGATGCCAATGGCGATGGTCAATACCACCCCCATGAAGACGAATTCATCGAACTATACAACGCCGGCCCAGACACCATCTCCTTAGCTAGTTGGTGGCTGGGCGACACAGGCTCCCTACTCAATTACTTCCGCTTCCCG
Source organism: Candidatus Latescibacterota bacterium (assembly GCA_965116455.1). Classification (GTDB taxonomy): domain Bacteria; phylum Latescibacterota; class UBA2968; order UBA8231; family UBA8231. Next base: position 2,198,654 of record OZ220690.1, read on the forward strand.
CCCGGAGCCTTTATCGCCCCCGGCTCATACGCGGTCGTCTTCGGCGGTGGCAACCCGGAGGGATTCAACGTCCCCGTCTATACCGACGATGGAACCATCAGCGATGGCTTGAACGACACCGGCGAAGCCATCTACCTAATCGACCGCACCAGCACTATGGTCGCCAGCGTCTCCCATGCCCCTTGGCCCAAAGACCAGTCTATCGTCCGCACCCCACCCGATAGCGGCGCATTTGTCCCGCACACCACCGCCTCGCCAACTCAGGCCCCCTTTTCACCCGGACGCGCCCCAGACACCCCCCTCGAATCAGCAGCCAAGCGCCCGGCCATCGCATCGGCCCCCGCGCTTCAGGTGGGGCCCAACCCCTTTAACGCAACCACCCATCTCGGCTTCCGACTCGACCAAGCCGCCTCCGTCCACATAGCCATCTACAACATCCAAGGCCAACGGGTGCGCACGCTCGTGGACGCGCCGCTGCACGCCGGCCTACACCAGATGCGATGGAATGGCCGCGACGAGCGCGGGCATTGGGTGGCGACCGGTCCATACTTCGTCCGCTTCCACAGCGAACATACCCCCCCCCACTACACTAAGTTCCTCCTACTCCGCTGAGGCCCCTTTTCCACGCAGGTTGTGCATTAGCTACATCGGTTGCATATTGGCAGGATGAACTTATCGGTACTCGCCCTGCTGACGCTGCTCTCGCTCCCGTCCCTCGCTGCAGCCAACGTCATCATCAGCGAAGTACTCGCCGATCCGCCTTCCGGCCTTGCTGGCGACGCCAATCGAGACGGTCGGTACGACCCGCACGAAGACGAGTTCATCGAACTATACAACACTGGCTCACGTCGCATCTCCCTAGCCGGCTGGCGCTTGGGCGACGCCGGGCCTCTAAGTAATTACTTCCGCTTCCCAACCGACGCCGTCATTGCCCCTCGCTCGTACGTCGTGCTCTTCGGCGGCGGCAACCCGACGGAGTTCACCATCCCCGTCTACACCGACGACGGAACCATCGGCGATGGACTGACCAACGGCGGCGAGTCTATCCACCTGATCGACAAACGCGGCAATGAGGTCGCGTCCCTTTTCCAGTCCACTTGGCCCGACGCCCAATCCCTCGTCCACACCTCACCAGACGGCAACGCACTCGTCCCACATACCACCGTCTCGCCAACCCAAGCCCCCTTCTCCCCCGGACACGCCCCAGGAACAAGACCAGCCTTGACCTACTCCCTCATCATCAGCGAAGTGCTCGCCGATCCACCCCCAGGACGCGACGGCGACGCCAATCGAGACGGCCGGCGCGATCCGCACGAAGACGAATTCATCGAACTATACAACGCCGGCCCTGTGCCCATCGCCCTAGCCGGCTGGCGGTTGGGCGACGCCGGACCCCTAAGCGGTTACTTCCACTTCCCAGCCGATGCCATCGTCGATCCCGGCTCGTATGTCGTGCTCTTCGGTGGCGGCAACCCAACCGGGTTCACCATCCCCGTCTACACCGACGACGGAACCATCGGCGATGGACTGACCGACACCGGCGAAGCCATCCACCTGATCGACCACCACGGCCATGAAATATCGTCCCTTTTCCAGTCCACTTGGCCCGACGGCCAATCCCTCGTCCGCACCTCACCGGACAGCAGCACACTGATCCCACACAGAACCGCCGACCAGACCCAAGCCCCCTTCTCCCCCGGATACGCCCCAGAACCGCCGACCGGATCAACACCACCCGTCCCCAGACCCACCTATGCCCTCGTCATCAGCGAAGTGCTCGCCGACCCGCCTGAAGGACCGGCCGGCGATGCCAATGGCGATGGTCAATACCACCCCCATGAAGACGAATTCATCGAACTATACAACGCCGGCCCAGATACCATCTCCTTAGCTAGTTGGTGGCTGGGCGACACAGGCTCCCTACTCAATTACTTCCGCTTCCCGCCCGGAGCCTTTATCGCCCCCGGCTCATACGCGGTCGTCTTCGGCGGTGGCAACCCGGAGGGATTCAACGTCCCCGTCTATACCGACGATGGAACCATCAGCGATGGCTTGAACGACACCGGCGAAGCCATCTACCTAATCGACCGCACCAGCACTATGGTCGCCAGCGTCTCCCATGCCATTTGGCCCAAAGACCAGTCTATCGTCCGCACCCCACCCGATAGCGGCGCGTTTGTCCCGCACACCACCGCCTCGCCAACTCAGGCCCCCTTTTCACCCGGACGCGCCCCAGACACCCCCCTCGAATCAGCAGCCAAGCGCCCGGCCATCGCATCGGCCCCCGCGCTTCAGGTGTGGCCCAACCCCTTTAACGCAACCACCCACCTCGGCTTCCGACTCGACCAAGCCGCCTCCGTCCACATAGCCATCTACAACATCCAAGGCCAACGGGTGCGCACGCTCGTGGACGCGCCGCTGCACGCCGGCCTACACCAGATGCGATGGAATGGCCGCGACGAGCGCGGGCATTGGGTGGCGACCGGTCCATACTTCGTCCGCTTCCACAGCGAACATACCTCCCCCCGCTACGCCAAGCTCCTACTCCTCCACTAAAACAAAAAGCCCCATCTCCGCAAAAGGAGACGGGGCTTCCACTAGCGAGGCTTGAGAATGGGTCAGTTTTGATAGGCGTTCTTAAACTCGTGCAACAAGGCCCGCATCTTCTCCACCTCCTCCACATCCACCGTCTGCTTGCACTTCATAGCCCCTCGGAGCATCTTGTGCAAAAGCACCAGCTTCTCGGTGTATGCGGCCAGCGCCTCGTCTCCTTCTTCCACCTCCTTGAGCCGCTGCGTCATAAAATACTGGGCGACGACGTGTTGGATCCTGTTGGCGTGCTCTTCCTTGTTCGCCACCCATCGCGCTAGCTGATTCGCGCTTTGGGCGTCGCTTTGGCCGGCCAGCGCAGCGATCTGCTTCATGGCCTTCTCAATCGTTGTCAGATCTTCCGCAATCGCGACAAAACGCGCCTCGTCCCCATAAATGCCGCAGGGGATTTCGCAGTGCGCCAACAGCGGTGCAGCCGCGGCCAAAAGACAACAGGCGAGCAGAAGCATCATTTTTCCATTCTTCACAAGGGCCTCCTTGGCAACATGGTTCGTGGATATGAGCAAGGCATTATAGGGCGATTTCGCCGGCGGGGCAATTTTGCGACCGGCCCTAATCGCGCCAAGTGCGCGAGTCCGCGCGGATGAACCAGCGGTTGATCGCGCCGTCCGCGTCCAAGTCGGAGGCTTCCTCTAGCTGTGCCTCAAACTGGTGGTCGGTCACTTGGATGACCGGCGGCCAGCGGAAGTGCTGCAAGATCCGCTCCTCCATGCCGAGCGAGTCCAAGCTAGACGCATAGTAGCCGCGCTCGCGGCGAAAGCTCTTTTGGCGATAGTAGATCCCGCGCAAAACGCGCTTGGCCTCCTCGGCGACCGCCGGGCGAAAGGACACTTTTTGCCGCCCTACTACCTCAGTGGCAAATTGCACAAACCCCCACTTTTCCGGGTAGTGCATATTAACCAGCCCTTGCGGCGACCAAACCCAGTTGTCCGGACTGCGGCCCTCTATTTTGACGTACTTGCCCAAATCGTTGGCCAAGGCCCATTGCACCCGCGAAAAATTGATCCGCCATTGATCGCCATCCACAGGCGGCACCTTCTTGTGCGTGGCCTCGGCAAGCACGGCCCACGGGAAGGCCATCTCCACCGACCAGCCCTGATCTTCGTCGCTGGGGTCATTGATGCTGCCCCACACGCGTACAGCCGTTTGCAGACCGGCGATGTCCCAAGCACTTACGTAGGGGCCGCCGTCGCGGTAGGGCTTGATCATCAACAAATCCCACTCCGTACCGAGAGCATTGATCTCAAATTCGTAATACTGATGCGTATCGCCGTCCGGGTCGATAAAGACCTCAAAGTCGTTTTCTTGGTAGATCGTCGCATCGCGCCTAGCGATGGTAGCCCACACGTGCGGCTCCTCCAAATCGGCGGCTATGTATAGATACTCGTCGTCCCACAGCATCTTGACCCGCGTCTGCAGGCGCGGCACGGGCTTGCGTTCGCCCTCGATATCGACAAAAGTCTCGGTCCAACCCGCCCGTTGCCAAGACGGCTCATCGAGGTTGCCGTCAATGTCGATGGCCCCGGCTGTGCGATGCGCCACATAGGTCCGCGGCTCGATGCTCTCTACGTAGTCGATGTCAAAGCGCGGTTGCCCCTCGGCGACAGAGGCCAGCAAAGCCGCGCCCAACAAGGCCCAGTGCAACATGGCTCCTCCTTTGTTCGCTCGTTCCCCAAGTCTGACGCCATTGCATCAATATATCACTTTGCGCTACTTTTTAAATGTTCAATATCAACAATTCACCTCAAACAGGCTTACACCATGACTGACAAAATGACCCTCTATAAAAGTGGCATGAACAAATTCGTCCAGCAAGACTTTGCCAGTGCCTTGGACGACCTAGCTCAAGCCATCGCCCTCGATCCGCAATTTGCCGATGCCTACCAAGCTATGGCGCATTGCCACGAGAAGTTGGGCGACCTCGACCAAGCCCTCGGCGCGGCGCAAAAGGCCGCCGAGCACGCCCCCGACGACTTCCTCGTCCACACCAGCCTCTCCATGTTCTACCAGCGCAAAGGCATGATCGCCGAAGCCGAACGAGAAAAGGCCATCGCCGCGGAACTGCAATTAAGAATTAGGAATTAGGAATTGGGGGTTGGGAATTCGTAATTCCTAATTCCTAATTCCTAATTCCTAATTTTCATCATGCAACTCGGCCCGCACCAACTCAACCCCTTCAAGGCGAATATGCCCATCCTCACCCTAGCGCCAATGGCCGGGGTGAGCAACTGGGTCTTCCGCCTCATCTGCGCGCGCCTCGGAGCGCGGCTGGTCGGGGTTGAATTTATCAACTGCCGCGCCATCGGCATCCGCTCGCGCAAGAGCATGCAGATGCTCGATTTTTCCGACGCGCCCATCTACGCCGACACTGGCATCTCGCTGCTGGCCGCGCAAATCTACGGCAACGATATCGACCTGATCGCCAATGGAGCGCGGGAATTCGAGCGGCGCGGTGCCCAAGTGGTGGACATCAACTTCGGCTGTTCCGTACCCAAGATCGTCGCCAAAGGCTGCGGCGCGGCCTATTTGCGCGATCTCGATCGGCTCTATCAAGCCGTCGAGCGCACGGTCCAAGCCGTCTCGGTTCCGGTCATCGTCAAGACGCGCCTAGGCTGGGACGAAGAGGAGATCAATATTCTCGAAGTGGTGCGCCGCTGCGAGGACGCCGGTGCCCAAGCAGTGGCCATCCACGCCCGCACCGTCGTGCAAAAATACAAGGGCCAAGCCAACTGGCACTGGATCGGCCGCGCCGTCGAAGCCTCCTCGCTACCCATCATCGGCAACGGCGACGTACTCACCCTCGATGACGCCCGTCTCATGCAGCGGGAAACAGGCTGCGCCGCAGTCATGGTCGGGCGGGCAGCCCTAGCCAATCCCTGGCTCTTTTCCGGCCGCAGCGGCGCGACCCTCTCAGAGCGCATCGACTTAGCACTGGAGCAGCTGCGCCTGATGGCCGCGTACAAAGGCGAGCGCGCCGGCGTCCGCGAGACGCGCAAGCACCTCGCCCTCTACTTCAAAAGCCTGCCCCGCGCCTCCGAACTGCGCCGCCGCCTGCTGACAACCGCTTCCCTCGCCGAGTTGGCCGACCTGTTAGCCGAGTGGAAAGAGCCAGCCGCCGAAGAAGCCGATCTCACCCTGTCGGCAGCCGAAGCCGAGGCGCTGGCGTGGGGCGGGAATGGGTAAAGAAAAATTGAACGGAGCCATGCCGCCAAGCCTTGTTTTTGTCTGAGATTGGGAGTTCATTGTTTTTGAGACGAAAATCGATCGCGGTCGCTCACTTGGGGCTGGCTATAAGTGAAAGGAGCAGACAATGACGGAACATGACTTGCCAAGAGTCAAAGACGTTATTGAAGAGACCTTGATAGAACGATGCGGGGACGTGTTTGAACTGATTGCGGTAAGACCGGACTTCAATGAATACGGCGACGAGATCCTTGTTATCAAAGCTATCTTCAATGAGGACCGCCTCGGTGCTCAGCGAACCTCTGGTCTGATACGTCACCTGCGCCCCAAACTCGCGGAGGTGGGCACGGAAGCGTTCCCGGTTATCTCATTTATCGCCAAATCCGAACTGCGGGACCGCGACCTTGAAACCCTCCGATCTTATTGAGACGGCGAGGGACCTGACCCGATCTAAAAGCGGCAAGCCCCGGCAGGCGAGCCTTCGTCGGGCCATCAGCACGATCTATTACGCACTGTTTCATTGCTTGGCACGAACTTGTGCAGACACGGTTGTCGGGGGCCGAGGTGCCAACCGGAGCAAGTCTGCGTGGCGTCAGACATATCGAGCATTGCAGCACCGAACGGCCCGATCTCGATGCGAACGCCAGCAAAAGATCAAGAGTTTTCCGAATGATATTCAGGATTTCGCGGGTATGTTCGTCGAAATGCAGGATAAACGCCATCGTGCGGATTACGACCCGGATGAGGTTTTTTATAAATCCGAAGTTCTTGAGGATATAGAGGAAGTGGAGGATGTCCTCAGTCGCTTTCAGAAAGTGCCCGTCAAGTATCGGCGAGCCTTCGCCGTCTATGTGTTGCTTGAACTCAGGAAGGACTGATCAGCCTCGTGAATTTAGGAGTCATATTGTGAAATACTTATTTACCTCAGCGGCCATGCTGATCCTCTCTTGGTCGATTCCTAGCTATTCCGAGCCATCGGTTAGTCGCGGTCTTATGCTCAAGATGCACGGCCTTGAGGTGGATGCGAAGCGGGCCTTTATCGACCTGCTATACAACGACGAGGCCCACGAAGAAGATAAGGCAGACGCCTTGTATCAGCTTGGCCTTATAGCCTTCAACAATAAGGACATCGGGCTAGCTACTGAAACGTGGGGGCTCCTTATTGATGAGTTTCCCAATACAGAAAAGGGCCGGACTGTATCAGCGGGGATTAAATACCTTTTGGAAGATTACAATGCCTTGGTCCTTGAGAGCGCGAAGGAAGAGGTGAGTGATGTGTCGGCTCAATCCTACCTCCTTAACGCTCAGTTTTGGTGGGACCCGCCGAAACAGTGGGGCATATACACTTCCCATATCAATCAGTTTACTATGGCCCGTGAGTGGTACGATAAGGTCGTAACAGAATTTCCAAGGACAGATGCGGCTAAGAAGGCCATGTCTTACAGGTTCATGCTGTATAAAAACGGGATGGAAGCCTACTGGAAAGAGAGGCAACTCTTATTCGATGTCATAATGGGCAAAAAAGACGCTTTAGGAGAAGACGCAGCCTTGTGGGGGCTTGTTACGGCGGGGGGTGCGGCGGTAGCAATCGGCAGCAAGGACAAGGGGGCCCGAGCTTTTGGATCTACTGTTGCTGTCGGCGGCCTTGTTGGGTCTATCCTTCAAGCAAGGAAAGTAGAAAAGATAAAAAAGGAAGAGATTCCGAATGCCGTCTTAGAATTGTCTCAGGATTTTGAACCCCGTATCTCGCCCCTTATCCATGAGTACAACAAGTTTGTAGAGGACTTTCCCGGCGATGCGGTCGCTCATATCATAGAGCTACAAATAGCTCAGGAGTACCATATTGGGGTGAAACTCATTGCTACTTGGTTCGGTGAACTGGAAGGTATGAATCTTGAAATAGCTCGCCAAATGGTTCAACGTGCCGATAATATCGCAGATGAGTCTGTCCGCTGGTGTTCCCTTGTCCCTCAATCCCATGGCATTGTTTATCAGGCAGCCCAAGCCACTATAACTGATGTTCGTGATTTTCAAGCCTTAGTCCGAGACTTATCCAATAATCATTTAATGAAGGCCCGTATTAGTAGGATAAGAAAGACATCCAATATAGTTCATACTAAGACTAAGGAAGTCCCCAGCGACGTTGAGCAGTATCAGTTTCAATTTGATGGGAACTGGTTTAGGATGACGCATAGCGACATCAGTGTTCGAGTGGATGGAAAAATTCGTTCTATTCCTATTAAGCAATTCGACCAAGCTGAGAGTGTCGGAAAATTCTTGCTGTCAATGATTAGGGAAGCGAAAAAGCAAGACAAGAATTAAAGTCACCCAGCAAAGCTACCGACAGACTACCCGCTAACTCCGCTTTCGTCGTCGCCCGCGTCTGAGAAGTTAGTTATTGCGACTTCGCCTTCCGGAAACTCGGCGACGATTTTCAGCCGTCCGCCCAGTGCTTCGATGTAGGAGCGAAGGGTCGAGACGTACATATCCGTCCGCTGTTCCATCTTGGCGATGGCGGGTTGGTTCACCGCCAAGGTCTCGCCCAGCGCCTTCTGGGTCATAACCTGTGCCTGCCGTAGCTCGTGCAGCGGCATGGCGGCCCGCAACTCGGCCTTTTTCGCTTCAATGCGCTGACGGCGCTCCGGCGTGAAGTCTTTGGTCAACTCACTAAAGGGATGGCGTCCGCTCATGGGATCAATCCTTCCTTTCGCAGGGTTTTCAGACAGTCAGTATATTCCATCAAAGGAATATCGGCAATGGGAAGTGTAAAGAGGCAGCCGAATGATCAAAGTAGTGAGTTGGAACATTGCCAAGCGCGAGGAACCATGGCGAGAACTCGTGGAGATGGGTGCGGATGTGGCGCTCTTACAGGAAGCGGGAAGTCCGCCCGGCGACTTGATGGATTTGGTTGAGTGCGAGGACATAGTGTTCTGGAACCGGCACTTGTACGACCGTTGGCCGCTAGTCGTGAAACTGTCTGATCGCGTCGAGGTCGAGCGGTTCAAGCAGAGCCCGCCAATCAGGGATCTCGCCGAGGACGCGATTGGCGTTAGTGGCATCGGCACAATTGCCGCTGCCAAAGTGACGCCGGTCGCTTGCAAGGACAAGGCGTTCATCGCAGTCTCGATGTACGCACGTTGGCTAAGACCTCATCTGTCAGTCAAGACAAACTGGAGCGTCGGGTACGCCGACGCCTCGGCACACCGAATCATCTCGGACCTGTCGGCGTTCATCGGTAGCCGCGACCCATCGACGCACCGCATCTTGGCAGCGGGCGATCTGAACATGATTTATGGTGCGATAGGCCACAAGCTATCGCTGCCCGAACGCGAGCGCACGGTATGGGATAGGTTTCAGGCACTAGGACTTGAGTTTATAGGACCACAGTGGCCAGATGCCTGTAGGCAGGCGAGTTCTCAGCCGACAGACGTGCCGAGCGATACCAAAAACGTGCCGACGTTCTACTCCCTGGGTAGATCGCCGGAAACCGCTTTGAATCAATTAGACTACGCGTTTGCGTCCCATGGCTTCCACGAGATCGTGAAAGTACGCGCGCTCAACGAGGTAGATAACGATAACTGGGGATCAAGCGACCACTGCCGCTTACTGATCGAGGTTGACTGTGGCTAATTGCCCCAGCGAATAGCGCCGCTGGTTTTTATGGATACATTAGATCATGGATACATTCACGGAAATTTAGCTCTAAGGTATCTAAAAAAATGAAAATCAAATCCATCGACCTAGTCCGCATCCAGCGCCCCGACGGCCCTTCGCTCCGCGCCCATTCCCAAGCCGGCTCGACGCTCTCCGCCTCGACGGCCCCTGCCCAGCAGAGCCAACCCCGCCGCAAGGCCTGGCCCACCGAAATCGAAGTAGCCAACCCGATGTCGCGCTTCCCGCGCTTCAAGCCTCGGCGTCAACTCTACGCCACCCAGCAATGGCCCGGCTTCGCAATCAAAGTCACGGCTGAGGACGGCACTTGGGGCCTAGGCACGGCGGCGGGGCGACCTGTCGCCGCTGTAATCGAAGACGCTTTCGCCCATATCCTCATAGGCGAAGACTGCTTGGCCATCGACAAGCTATGGGATATGATGTTCCGCGTCTCCAAACCCTTCGGCACCGTCGGCATCGCCACCGTCGCCATCAGTGCCGTGGACCTAGCGCTATGGGATCTGGCCGGCAAGCTGCAACAAAAGCCCGTGTACCAGCTCATCGGCGGCCCAGCCCGCGAGCGAATCTTCACCTACGCCACCGGCGACGACGTCGATTGGTACCGCGAGTTGGGCTTTAGAGCCTTCAAACTCCCCTGCCAGTACGGCCCGGCCGACGGCCTGTGGGGCTTAGACCAAAACGAGCGACGGGTCGCCGAAGTCCGCGAGTTGATCGGCGACGATTGCGAACTCATGCTCGACTGCTACATGGCCTTTGACGTCGAATACAGCGTCCGCCTAGCCGAGCGCCTCAGACCCTACAAATTGCGCTGGCTGGAGGAGTGCCTAATCCCCGAAGACGTCAAAAGTCACATCAAACTCAAAGAGTGCCTGCCCTGGCAAACGCTGGCCAGCGGCGAGCACTTCTACACCCACTATCCCTATCAACAAATGATCGAGCACCGCGCCCTCGACGTGCTGCAACCCGACATTCACTGGGTCGGCGGGCTGACCGCCTGTATCAAGATCTGCCACATGGCCGAGGCCGCCGGCCTTGAAGTCTGCCTCCACGGCGGCGGGCGCGACCCCTATGGCCAGCACTTGACTTGGGCTATGCCCAACACGCCTTGGGGCGAATACTACATCGGCTCAGACCCGGGGATCCCACTGGAGGAAGTAGCTGAGCCTGGGGCGCTGGTGCCCAAAGACAGCTATCTGGAATTTGTGCCGCGCGGACCGGGTTTCGACTTGGGGATTGAGGAGGATTGGCTGGTGCCATTTGGGACATAACCCGAATCGGCTTACGACAACCTTATCTGCTTGGATAGACTATGACCAAACAAACTTACGACCTATTAGTGCGCGCCCCGCGCCTCTTTTGCGCGGATAGCGGCCTCGATGGCCCCGGCGCAGTGGCCATCCGCGGCGACCGCATTGTCGCCTCCGGCCCCAGCGTCGAGGGACCGGCTCACACCGTGTTCGACTTCCCCGATGCCCTCCTCCTCCCCGGCCTAGTCGATCTGCACGCCCACCCGGCGCGCGGCCAATCGCGCTTTGGCATCGACCCGGACATTCACTTTTTGCCGCGCGGTGTCACCACCGTCATGTCCCAAGGCGATGCCGGGGCTATGAATATAGACGACTATCGCCGCACCGTGATCGAGGCCTCCCGCACCCGCGTACTCCTAGCCATCAATCTGTGCAAACGCGGCGAGACCCACCCCGTGCGCTGCTTCAACGACCTAGCCGACGCCGATGCCCAAGCCTGTGCCGGGGCCATTGCCGCGGACGACCGCAGCATTTGGGGCATTGCCGTCACTGTCACCGGTGGGGCCTGCGCCGACGGCCTCGACCCGCGCCCCATTATGGCCGCCGGGCTAGAGGCCGCAGAATTGAGCGGCAAACCGCTACTGGTGGGCACTCGCCTCAAACCCGACTGGCCCCGCCGCGAACAACTCCCCCTTTTGCGCCCCGGCGACGTGGCTACCTACTCCCTCAATGCCCTGCCCGAAAACCTGCTGGACGGCGACCGCATTGCCGACGACGTGTGGGAAGCTCGCCAGCGCGGCGTCCTCTTCGACTTGGGCCACGGCATGAACTCCTTCAGCTTTCCCATTGCCGAGGCGACCATTGCCGAGGGTTTCTTCGTCGATACGGTTTCGACTGACCAGTACAACCGCCACGTTGACAGCCGCCCCCAACACGATCTGCCCCGCACGATGTCCAAGCTCATCGCCGCCGGCATGGACGAAGCAGAGGTGTTCGCCCGCGCCACGGCTCGCCCCACCGAGGTGTTGGGCCTAAAAGGCGAAGTCGGCACCTTGGCTCCGGGTGCCTGCGCCGACTTGGCCGTGCTGCGCTGGAACGAGGAGGCCCTGCCCTTGCGCGACGTCAACGGCGAGGAGCGGCCCGGCGGCTGTTGGGAGCCGGTGGCCACCATCCGCGGCGGCCAAGTAGTTTAGGGCCGTCCATTTCAACACTAGAGGATCAAAACACTATGACTGACAAACTAGCGCGCGGGATCTGGCCCGCGCTCGTCACCCCGTTCACCGACGACGGCAACGCCTTAGCCCCCGCGCGCGTCGAGCCGCTCGTCAGGCACCTGATCGATGCTGGCTCGAACGGCTTCTTCGTCTGCGGCGGCACGGGCGAGGGAAGCGCCATGAGCGTACCCGAGCGCAAAGCCATGACCGAGGCAACCATTGCCGCAGTCGCCGGTGCCGTACCGCTGATCTTCCAAGTCGGCGCGACCTCCACAGCCAATGCAGTGGAATTGGCCCAGCACGCCGCGACCGCCGGTGCGGACGCCGTGGCTTCGGTCGCGCCGGTGGATCAGCCCAACGACCTCCAAGCCGCGGTCGCCCACTACGCAGCCATTGGCGCGGCCACCAATTTGCCCTTCTACGTGTATTGGCTCGCCCACACGGCCGACAAAAACGTTACCGCCGAACAGTTCCTCGAAGCCATGCAAGCCGTGTCCAACTTCAGCGGCCTCAAGTTCACCGACAGCAACTTCTACTTCTTCCAGCGCCTCGTGCAGCTAGGCGGCGACCGCCTCAACCTCATCTCCGGCCCCGACGAAATCTGCCTCGGCGGCATGGTCGCTGGCAGCGACGCAGCCATCGGCTCGACCTACAACATCATGCCCAAACTGTTCGTGGAAATGCGGCAGCACTTTGAAGCCAGCGACATCCAGCCGGCCATGGCCCTGCAAGCGCGCGCCAACGAGGTCATCTCCGCCTTGTTTCACTTTGACTTGCTAGCGGCCGTCAAGGAAATTTTAACTATGCGCGGGTTGCCCGTAGGCCCTGCCCGCCCGCCCCACATCCCGTTCGACGATGCGGGCCGCGTTGCGTTGTGCCGGGCGCTAGACGACCTCGGCTTCGCAGTAGAATGAGGGCCATTCCCCTCCCGGACGGCGACCTGCGCTACGCCCCCGACTTTTTGGCCCCTGCCGAGGCCGACCAATTCATGCGGCAACTGTTAGACGGTATTGAGTGGCAACAGCATCACGTCGTCGTCTTTGGCCGCCAGCATCCCGCGCCGCGTCTTTCGGCGTGGCACGGATCCCCAGAAGCCCACTACGCCTATTCGGGACTGGCGCTGGAACCGCGTCCGTGGACCGAACCGCTACTAGACCTCAAAACGCGGATCGAAGCTGCCGCCGACTGTCCCTTCAACAGCGTCCTACTCAATCAGTACCGCGACGGCCGCGACAGCATGGGCTGGCACAGTGACGACGAGCCAGAGTTGGGCACCAACCCGACGATCGCTTCGCTGAGTTTGGGCGGGACGCGGCGCTTCCTCCTGCGGCACAAACGCCGCGACCATCCCCCAGTCGAAATCCCCCTCGGCCACGGCGCGCTCATCATCATGCGCGGCCCAACCCAAACCCACTGGCAGCACCAAGTCCCCAAGACCCGCCGGTCGTGTGCCCTGCGCCTCAACCTCACCTTCCGCAGCATCGTCGCTACTGGACAACTTCCCACCGATGTGCCTTAATCCCCTGCCTTTGCACTGCCGCTAGCGACTCTACCCACTGCCTGCACCATTCGTCGTAGTCCCTCAACTCAGACGCGGGGTTAGACCGGCTGCGAGCCACGAAATCGGGATAGAAGGGGCGACCTGTCGGCGTCCCCGTCTCCTGATAGCGCAAATCCATGCTCCAGCGCACCGTGTCCGCGTTATTGGGCGTCGAGCGATGCGGGGTCTGCTTGTCCATCAACAACACGTCGCCTTTGTCCATCGGCAAGGTGAGCGCCTCAGCCTGCGGCATTTCCTCGTCGATGATCACCGTGCCCAAACCCTGCTTGATGTGGTGCTGCACCAGTCCGTTCCGGTGCGCGCGCGGCAAGATCTGCAAACAGCCGTTTTCCGGCGTCGCTGCACACAGCGGCAACCACACCGTGAGGATGAAGTGCGGATCGGCCTCCTCCCAAGTAACGCCGGCGTCTTGGTGCCAAGGGGCCACGTGCGGGTCGCTGCCGCTTGGCGTCACACCCGCGGGCAGTTTGGCGCGAGTGTGCTGAATCGGGCTACAAGTGATCTCTGGCCCGACCAAGCTCTCGACCATATCGAGCAGGCGGTCGTTGCGCAAAAATTCAAACGAGGCCCGCCCGCGCAAGTACATGATGTCGAGTTCTCTGTAGATCGCGTCGTCTTCGCGGCAGATCGAGATGAGGCGGCGGTCGAAAGGCTCGTCCGCATACAGGGATGAGATGTGGCCGGCCGCCAACAGCTCCTCAGCGCGACGGCCGATGTACTCTTCGTACTCGGCGATGATCGGGTCGAGGTCGGCGTCGGTCAACGCGCCGCGCAGCAGCAGATAGCCGTCCTCCGCAAATTGGGCGACCTGTTCGGGGGTTAGGTGCATAAGGCGTTCTCCTGATGGATGGTAGCGTGTGGTGATAATCTATAATTTTTCATTGGGGGCGCGCTAATATCAAGGAACAGCGCGTCGCCAGTTCGTATATTTGCGCTTGCAGGTCAGTCTCTCCGGTCGCCGAGTCTCCTCCTTTAAACGGAGCATAACCAGATGAAGAATATCCGGTTGTTCAATGTCGCCCTGTTGCTGTTCTGTGTTCTGTTCGTGCAAGACAGCCGTGCCCAAGACTGGAATTTGCCCGAAGGTGCCATCGCCCGCCTAGGGAAAGGACGCGTCGGTAGAGGTGACAATGCGGTCGCCTATTCACCCGATGGCACGCGGCTGGCGGTGGCCAGCAAGATCGGTATCTGGCTCTACAATGTGCACACCGATACCGAAGTCGCCCTGTTCACGGGGCATACGGGCTGGGTCAATTCGGTGGCGTTTTCATCGGATGGCAAAACCCTCGCCAGTGCCAGCGACGACGAGACGATTCGGTTGTGGGATATAAGCACCGGACAACTCAAAAATACCCTCGAAGGACATCAGGATCAGGTCCATTCGGTGGCGTTTGCACCAGACGGCAAAACCCTCGCCAGCGCCGGTGATGATAATGTGGTTCGACTGTGGGATACTAGCACCGGACAACTCAAAAATACCCTCAAAGAGCATACAAATGGGGTCTCCTCAGTGGTCTTTGCACCGGATGGAAAAACCCTCGCCAGTGCCAGTGGGCATGACGTGGTTCGGCTGTGGGATACTAGCACCGGACAACTCAAAAATACCCTCAAAGAGCATATGGCTATGGTCCATTCCGTGGTCTTTGCACCGAATGGAAAAATCCTCGCCAGCGGGAGTGAAGACGGGATGGTTCGGCTATGGGATATAAGCACCGAACAACTGCAAGCCACCCTCGAAGGGCATACGAGTCCGGTCTCCTCCGTGGCGTTCTCACCCGATGGAAAAACCCTCGCTAGTGCCAGTTTGGATAAAACGGTTCGGCTATGGGATATAAGCACCGAACAACTGCAAGCCACCCTCGAAGGGCATACGAGTCCGGTCTCCTCCGTGGTCTTTTCACCGGACGGCAAAACCCTCGCCAGTGCCTGTTCGGACGAGGCGGTTCGGCTGTGGGATGTTAGTACCGGACAACTGCAAGCCACCCTCGAAGGACATTGGGATCAGGTCTCCTCCGTGGCGTTCTCGCCCGATGGAAAAACACTCGCTAGTGCCAGTCACGACGAGACGATCCGACTGTGGGATGTTAGCACCGGACAACCGCAAGCCACCCTCAAAGGACATTGGGATCAGGTCTCTTCCGTGGCGTTTGCGCCCAATGGAAAAACACTCGCCAGCGGGAGTAATGACGAGACGATCCGATTGTGGGATGTTAGCACCGGACAACCGCAAGCCACCCTCGAAGGACATTGGGATCGGATCCACTTCGTGGTGTTCTCACCGGACGGCAAAACCCTCGCCAGTACCAGTCAGGACAGCACGATTCTACTCTGGGATGTTAGTACCGGACAACAAAAGGCTACTTTTAAAGGACATGCGGACTGGGTCCATTCGGTGGCGTTCTCACCGGATGGCAAAACCCTCGCCAGTGCCAGTTGGGATGGCACGATTCTGCTCTGGGATATGGAAATCACACCTCTACCTCCATCTGTCCACACCCCTCTTACCCGCACGGAAGTGGAGACCATCCTGACAGGACATAAGGCTTATGTGACTTCCGTAGCGTTCTCGCCCGATGGAAAAACACTCGCCAGCGGGAGTGATGACAAGACGGTTCGGCTGTGGGATGCAAGGACTGAACAACAACAGAAAACCCTGTGGGGGCATACAGATCGGGTCACTTCCGTAGCGTTCTCGCCCGATGGAAAAACACTCGCTAGTGCCAGTCACGACGAGACGATCCGACTGTGGGAGGTAAGCACCGGACAACAACAGAAGACGCTCGAAGAGCATACGGGACATGTGACTTCCGTGGCGTTCTCGCCGGATGGAAAAACACTAGCCAGTGCTAGGGGGGCCGGGATCCAGTTGTGGGATGTGGACACTGGCCAACTAGAGGCTACCCTTGAAGGGCATACGCGTTCGGTCCTTTCTGTAGCGTTCTCGCCGGACGGAAAAACACTCGCCAGTGGTGGAGGGACGGACGACGGTTCGGTGCGTCTATGGGATGTGGACACTGGCCTGCAAAAGGCCATCCTACAAACGCGCATACTCGGAAGCTATGGGGGTACGGTATATTCGGTAGCGTTTTCACCGGATGGAACCACCCTCGCCAGTGCTAGAAGAGGGTCCGAGATCCAGTTGTGGAATGTGGACACTGGCCAACTGGAGGCTACCCTTGAAGGCCATACGAGGAGTTGGGCCTTTTCGCTAGCGTTTTCACCAGATGGCCGCACTTTGGCCGGTGGGGGGAGCGGCCACAGCAAACTTCAGTTATGGGATGTCAACACCCGTCAACTTATAGCTACTTTGGACGATCCTGAGGGTTCTGTCTATTCGGTAGCGTTTTCACCGGACGGAACCACCCTCGCCAGTGCCAACTTCGACAGGACGGTTCGGCTGTGGGACGTCAACACTGGCCGACGTAAGACCTCTCTTGAAGGGCATCGAGGGCCAGTCTATTCGCTGGCGTTCGCACCCGATGGAAAAACGCTAGCCAGCGGTAGCGAGGCCCCCTCACTTCTATTGTGGGATCTCAACACCGGCCAACCCCTACCCACCCTAGGGAGCGAATCGTCTGCCCTCGCCATAGCGTTTGCACCTGATGGAAAAACACTAGCTAGTGTTAATGAGTTTTATGTCCCACGAGAAGGTGTGGGGGGCGGCGGGGCCGACTTTGCGCTTCGATTGTGGGATCTCAACACTGGCCAATTCAAGACGATCTCGGAGAGGCATTGGGTTCCTATATATTCGGTGGCGTTCTCACCGGATGGCAACACCCTCGCCAGTACTAGGGGGCTCATGATCCAGTTGTGGGATATAAGCAGCGGGCAACTCAAAACCTCCCTTGAAGGACACACGGATGCGGTCCTTTCGGTGGCGTTCTCACCGGATGGCAACACCCTCGCCAGTGCCAGCGAGGACTGCACCATCCGGCTGTGGGATATAAGCAGCGGACAACTCAAAACCTCCCTCAAAGGGCATACGGATGCGGTCCATTCAGTAGAGTTTGCGCCCGATGGTAAGATCCTCGCCAGTGCCAGTTGGGACCACACCATCCGGCTGTGGGATGTAAGCAGCGGACAACTCAAAACCTCCCTCGAAGGGCACACGGATGCGGTCCTTTCGGTGGTGTTCTCACCGGATGGCAACACCCTCGCCAGCGGCAGCGTCGACCACACCATCCAGCTATGGGATATGTCGCAGTTGGCGATTCAATCTTCGTCAACGCTTCCAGCGCAGACCGCTCTTCCCGCTTTTGATGGGCATACGGATAGGGTTCGTTCAGTGGCATTTGCACCGGACGGGAAAAAAACCCTCGCCAGTGCCAGCGACGACCACACCATCCGGCTGTGGGACGCCGACACCGGACAACTCATAACCAACCTGAGAGAGCACACGGATGCGGTCCGTTCGGTGGCGTTCTCACCGAATGGTAAAACCCTCGCCAGTGCCAGTCAGGATCAAACTATCCGGCTGTGGGACGCCGACACCGGACAACTCATAACCAATCTGAGAGAGCATACGGCTGCGGTCCGTTCGGTGGCGTTTGCACCCGATGGAAAAACCCTCGCCAGTGCCAGCGACGACTACACCATCCGGCTGTGGGATGTCAACAGCGGACAACTCAAAATCAACCTCGAAGGGCACGCGGATAGGGTTCGTTCGGTGGCGTTTGCACCGGACGGCAAAACCCTCGCCGGTGGAAGTTATGATGGCACGATTCGGCTGTGGAACGCCGACACCGGACAACTCATAACCAACCTGAGAGGACATTGGGGATCAGTCTATTCGGTGGCCTTTGCGCCCGATGGCAACGCGCTCGCCAGTGGCAGTTATAATGGGACGATTCGGCTGTGGAACGCCGACACCGGACAACTCAAGAATTCCTTAGAGGGACATGCAGACGGAGTCTTTTCGCTGGCCTTTGCACCGGATGGCAAAATCCTCGCCAGTGCCAGTCCAAACAGCACCCTCCGACTGTGGGAGGTCGATACCGGCCAGCTCTTGACCACCTTAGAGGGACATACGGCCGTGGCGTTCTCGCCGGACGGAAGCCGTCTGGCCAGTGGGTATGGCAATCACCTGGTCCAGTTGTGGGATGTGGCACCGTACAGCACTCTCCCAACAGCCATTCAATCGTCTTCGCCGCTACCAGCGCAGACGACGCTGCTAGCCAACTTCCCCAATCCTTTCAATCCAGACACCTATATCCCCTATCAACTGCACCAGCCAGCCCAAGTGCGCCTGACGATCTACGATATCCGAGGGGCGCTGATCCGAGAAATCGACCTGGGCTATCGCGCAGCGGGTCAGTACCTAACGAGTACCAGCGCCGCCCATTGGGATGGCCGCAATCAGAAAGGACAGCGCGTCGCCAGCGGCGTGTATTTGTATCGGTTACAGGCCGGATCAGTCGCCCAAGTGCGCAAGATGGTCGTCGTTAAATAAGGAAACATTGCGGGCCTATCTCCTCGGCCACCTCTTATTGGGCTTAATTCCTTCCTTCCTTTAAATGGAGCATACAGCAGATGAAAAAGCCTCTGTTGTTCAATGTCGTCCTCTTGTGGATCTGTGGTCTGTTGGTACAGGACAGCGTTGCCCAAGACTATACCCGATGGGATTTGCCCGCATATGCCGATCCCTATGATGTTGCGTTTTCGCCTGATGGGACGCGGCTGGCAGTGGCCAGTGGCGAGGGTTTTTGGCTCTATGATACCCACACCGATACCGAACTCGCTCTAGACGATAGAGGGCATGCGGCTGGGATCACGTCGCTGGTTTTTTCGCCCGATGGTAGCACGCTGGCCAGTGGAGGCGGTTGGGATAGAACGATTCGGCTGTGGAAGGTGGGTACTAGTCAATTCCCCACCATACTGGAGGGACACACCAGTGAAGTCACGTCGGTAGCCTTTTCGCCCGATGGCAGCACGCTGGCCAGTGGAAGTCGGGACCAAACGATCCGGCTGTGGGAAGTGAGTACCGGCCGACCTCTGGCCACTCTGGAATGGCAAAAGAGTGAGGTCACGTCGGTAGCCTTTTCACCCGATGGTAACACGCTGGCCGGTGGGGACGACGACGGCTTTGTCCGGCTATGGGAGATGAGTACCGGGCAAGCCATCGCCACTTTGGAGAGGCATAAGTCTGGGGTTACTTCGGTGGCGTTCTCGCTGGACGGCACAATCTTAGCCAGTGGGAGTTCGGACACGAGGATTCGGCTGTGGGAGGTCAACACCGGACAAGTCAAGACGGTCCTGAGAGGACACACAAAGGGAGTCACGTCGGTGACGTTTGCACCCGATGGGAAAACCCTCGCCAGCAGCAGTTCGGACAAGACGATTCGGTTGTGGGAGGTCAACACCGGACAATCTCTCGCTACCCTAGAGGGACATACTAGGGAGGTTCTTTCGGTGGCGTTTGCACCCGATGGGAAAACCCTCGCCAGTGGGGGAGCCTGGGGAGACAGGACGGTTCGGCTGTGGGACACCGACACCGGACAATCTCTCGCTACCCTAGAGGGACATTCCAGTGAGATTACTTCGGTGGCGTTTGCACCCGATGGGAAAACCCTCGCCAGTGGGTCGGGGAGAACCGGGGGATATAGCACGATTCGGCTGTGGGACACCGACACCGGACAACCCAAGATGATCCTTGGAGGACATCGTTTCGGCACGTCGGTGGCGTTTGCACCCGATGGGAAAACTCTCGCCACTGGGTCGGGGGAATCTGGGGGATATATTAATACGATTCGGCTGTGGGATACCGACACCGGACAATCCTTGGCCACCCTAGAAGGGCATATCAATGGGGTTAGGACCCTGGCCTTTTCGCCCGATGGCACCACTTTGGCTAGCGGCGGTTCAGACGGGACGATTCGGCTGTGGGAGGTGAGTACCAGACAACTCTTAACCATCTTGGAGGGGCATACGTCTCCGGTCAATTCAGTAGCCTTTTCGCCCGATGGAAAAATCCTCGCCAGTGGAGAAGCCTGGTCAGACAAGACGATTCGGCTGTGGGAGGTGAGTACCGGACAACTCTCGACCACCTTGAAGGGACATGCGCATGGAATCAGTTCCGTGGCTTTTTCGCCCGATGGAAAAATCCTCGCCAGTGGGAGTGGGGACGGCACGATCCGGCTGTGGGATGTACATACCGGACAACGCAAGGCGACCTTCGAGGGACATGGAGGAAAGCATGTCAATTCAGTAGCCTTTTCGCCCGATGGAAAAATCCTCGCCAGTGGGGGTCGGGACCACGCGATCCGGCTGTGGGATGTACATACCGAACAAGAAAAGGGCACCCTCGAAGGGCATAGAGACTGGACCCGTGCCTTGGCGTTTTCACCAGACGGCACTGTCTTGGCCAGCGGAGGGGGTTCGAGCGAGCTTCTGCTGTGGGACATGAAGACGATTCAACCCCTTGAGAGGCATACGAGTTCTGTCACTTCGGTGGCGTTTGCGCCCGATGGCACCACCTTTGCCAGCGCCAACGAGGACCACGCGATTCGGCTGTGGGAAGCGGGAAGTGATCAATCCCTCGCCACCCTCGAAGGACATACGGAGAAGGTTACATCCGTGGCGTTTGCGCCCGATGGCACCGTCCTCGCCAGCGCCAGTGAGGACCGCACGATTCGGCTGTGGGATGCCGATAATGGCCAAGTCCTCACCACCCTTGAAGGGCATACGGAAGGAGTTACATCCGTGGCATTTGCACCCGATGGGAAAACACTCGCCAGCGCCGGTTGGGATCGGACCATTCGGCTGTGGGAAGTGGGAAGCGGCCAATCCCTCGCCACCCTCGAAGGACATACGGAGAAGGTTACATCCATGGCGTTTGCACCCGATGGGAAAACACTCGCCAGCGCCGGTTGGGATCGGACCATTCGGCTGTGGGAAGTGGGAAGCGGCCAATCCCTCACCTCCCTCGAAGGGCATGCCGATGATATTCTTTCGGTGGCGTTTGTGCCGGATGGAAAAATCTTGGCCAGTGGGAATCGGGACGGCGCGATTCGGTTGTGGGAGGTGGATACCGGCCAACAAAAGGCCGTGCTTGGGGAATATGGGAGTGGTGCCGAACATGGGGGAGCGGTCACGTCCGTGGCCTTTTCAATAGATGGCCGCACCTTGGCCAGTGGCAGCGCAGACAAGACAATTCGACTGTGGGAGGTCAGCACCGGCCATTACCTATTTACCCCTGGAACACATGAGGAAGGAGTCACATCCGTGGCCTTTTTAATGGATGGAAAAACCCTCGCCAGTGGGGATCGGGACGGCGCGATTCGGCTGTGGGATGAATGGAAGAATGTCCTTTCTCAGGCGATCTTGGAAGGACATGAGTATGGAGTCACATCGGTGGCGTTTTCGCCGGATGGTAACACGCTGGCCAGTGGAGGCGGTTGGGACCAAACGATTCGGCTGTGGGAGATGAGCAGCCACCAGCTCAAGGCCACCCTAGAGGGACATACGGAAGAGGTTCGTTCGGTGGCCTTTGCGCCCGATGGAAAAACCCTCGCCAGCGGCAGTTGGGACCAAACGATTCGGCTGTGGGACACCGACATCGGACAACCCAAAACCATCTTGGAGGGCCATACGGGTTTGATCACGTCAGTAGCCTTTGCGCCCGATGGAAAAACCCTCGCCAGCGGCAGTTGGGACCAAACGATTCGGCTGTGGGACGCCGACACCGGACAACTCAAAATCACTTGGTGGGGACATACCTCATCCGTGGTGTTCTCCCCGGATGGAAAAACCCTCGCCAGCAGTGGGATCGGCGCGCTTCGGCTGTGGGACGCCGACACCGAACAACTCAAGACCACCCTGCTAGAGACTTCAAGTAAAGTCGCATCTATAGCGTTCTCGCCGGATGGCTCCACCCTCGCCAGTATAGACATTCCCTTCGTATCTACACCGGATAGTTATATGTACGATGGCAAGGGGGATCTTCGGCTATGGAATGTCAACACCGGACAACTCCTAGCCACTCTGTATGGTCATACGTCGGAACTCACGTCCGTGGCCTTCTCGCCGGATGGCTCCACCCTCGCCAGTAGCAGTTGGGAACCCGTGATTCGGCTGTGGGATATGTCGCCGTACATCACCCCCTCTGCACCAAAGGCGATTCAATCTTCACCGCCACTACCCACACAAACGGCACTGCTAGCCAACTTCCCCAACCCCTTCAACCCAGACACCTATATCCCCTATCAACTGCCCCAGCCGGCCCAAGTGCGCCTGACGATCTACGATATCCGGGGGGCCTTAGTCCGAGAAATCGACTTGGGCCATAGAGCGGCGGGTCAGTACCTGACGAGCACCAGCGCCGCCCATTGGGATGGCTGTGACCAGGGAGGCCAACGCGTCGCCAGCGGCGTGTATTTATACCGATTGCAAGCCGGGCCGGTCACCCACGTGCGCAAGATGGTCGTCGTTAAATAAGGCAACTGTTACCTCGCCGTACCAAAATAAAGAAAGAAAAAGATCATGCCGTGTAATGCCCCACGAGCCGCCGCCTATATGCAGCGCTGCGGCCTAGACGGAATCATCGCCAGGTCTCCAGTCAATATCACCTATTTCACCGATTATCATTGCTGGTTGGACGGGCAGTTCAAAGAATTCATGGTCAAACCCGGCGGCAGCGGCGATTTGCTGCCCGCGTTTGCCTTGTATCGGCCGGAGGGACGCCCCGGCCTAACCGTGTCGGCGCTGTTGGCGGTCAATGCTTTGGACTTGCCCGTGGATTTGTGTCCTTGGGGCGATGCGGCTCTTGAGTGGGGCGCGCCCTTGGGGCCTATGGACGAGGCGCAGCAGCACTTGTGGCAGCAGTTGCGGGCGATGCGCTCGGAGACGACGGCAGTGGATGCTTTGGTGCATCTGGTGCGGCAAGCGGGCTTGGCCGAGGCGCGGCTGGGCTTGGAGACAGAGGGCGTACCAGCACCTCTGTTAGCCGCAGTGCGAGCGGCTTTGCCCAAAGCCGAACTAGTCGATTGCTCCAACGTGATCCGCCTAATCCGCATGGTCAAAAGTCCCGCTGAACAGGCGCTGTTGGCCGAGGCAGCGCGCATTGGCGAACAAGCTGCCGCCGCTGCTTTCGCAGACGCCCGGCCCGGCGTGCGCCTGCGCGATATGCAGCAGCGCTTCCGCGCCGAAGTCGGGCTCTTGGGCGCGGATATCGATCACTTTGCCTACGGCATTCGGGGCCTAGGGCTGGCCACGGAACCGGACTACGCCTTGATAGAGGGCGACGCCCTGTACGTGGACTACGGTTGCCTGTACCGCAACTACTGCTCGGACAGCGGAGTGACGCTGGCGGTGGGTGGGCTAGAAGGCGAATGGGTCGGCAAATACCAAGCGTTGTACGAGTGCATGCGGGCCGGGCAAGCCGCTCTACAAGTCGGTGCCAAAGCCTCGGATGCACCGCAAGCTATGGGAGACATTCTCGGCGAGCGTGGCGTGGCGGCCTCCTTCCCCCACGGCCACGGCATCGGCCTAGAAGTGCGGGACTATCCCATCTTAGTGCCGGACAAGGGCGGCCGCATCGCCGACGAGTGTGTTGACGAGGCCGCGGACTTGCCACTCGAGGCCGGCATGGTGCTCAACCTAGAGGCGATGATCTTTGCGCCGGGGCGGGCTTCTTTGCACATGGAGCAGAGCTTTGTCGTCGAGGCCGACGGCAACCGGCCCTTAGTGGAACAGGACCGCGCACAACCCGTGGTGCCCTAACCCGCCAATCCTTCGGGCAAGGTCTCGATATAAGCGCCGATCTCGTCGCGCACCCGCCGATACGCCCCCAACGCTTCTTCTTCACTACGCGCATTCCGCGCCAACTTCGGCGGATCGTCAAAGGCCCGGTGGACCACCTGGGCACGCCCCGGAAAAACAGGACACTGTTCGGCCGCGTGGTCGCAAACCGTGACCACCCAGTCGAAGTCGATGTGGCAAAGCTCGTCAACGTGCGTCGATTGCTGGTCCGAGATATCAATGCCGATCTCGGCCATCACTCGGACGGCATTGGGGTTGAGACCGTGGGTCTCGATTCCGGCTGAGTAAGCTTCAAAACGGTTGGATTTTAGGGCGCGGGCAAAGCCCTCGGCCATTTGGCTGCGGCAGGAGTTGCCAGTGCAGAGAAAGAGAATTTTGGTCATGGGTAGTAGAGGCCGTCTTAATCGTACAGCCACGAGATCGGACAGATGACAATCTTGCGGTAGCGAGGCCAAGAGGGCGGATCCGTGGAAGCGTCCAGTTGCGGACCGAAATCGTAGAGCAGTACCGCTTCATCCCCGAAGAAATGCGCGTTCGGATACGACACGTATATCATGTCCGCCGGAAGCTCGCCAAGCTCTTTCTCGCCGCGCACCATGCCGATTTCCTCGTCAGGGGCAACGCGGTCTGATCTATCCGTCGGCCCACCCACTTCGAGCGTCTTAAAGCTCCCCCAGCTAACCCCATCATCCGTCGAAATAGCGAGCGATAAGCGCGAGCGGCGCAAGCCACGACGGATCTCGTCGCCGCTTACCTGATTCCACACGCAGAGCAGATCGCCCGTGGTCGGGATCGTGCGCAGGCGGCATGGCGAATACGAGCTGGCCAGTTCCGTCGGCTGCGGCAACGACCAAGTGAGTCCCTCATCATCGCTGATGCTCTGGTACAAGCGGCCCAGCGTCGTGCGGAACATCATCAGAAGCCGGCCATCGCGGAGTTGAACGGCACCGGGTTCGTCGCATGGCCACATGCCGCCGTACCCGTCCTCGTGCCAAATCACGATATCCTGCGGACCCCGTTGCCAAGTGGCACCCTCGTCGTCCGAAAAGTACACTTGGCTCGTGTCAATCTCCGGACCGTGAGCGTGGCCCTCTGTCTTGAAACGCTTCCCTTGGAAGGTGCCGTGAGCGCCAGCACCCCTCAGTTCTGGAAACGTGCAGGGCGGACAAAACCGCGTGGGTAAAACCAAGCGGCCCGACCGGAGTTGGAAGAGTACATCGTGATAATTGCTCGCGGTCTCACCGGGCAGGTTGATAGCGGTCTCTGCTGACCACGACCCACCTTCGTCGTCGGAGCTGCGAAAACAGAGCGCATAGCCGGCCAATGTTCCACCGCCTGTACCACTAAAGCGACCATAGAGGAGACCAAGCCGACCCGACTGCAACCGCACCAAGCAGGTTGGATCGCCGGTCCCAACGATAGGCTCGCCACAGGTCTGAAGAGGTTCACTCGCCGACCAAGTTCGCCCCCGGTCCTTGGAGTAACTAACATTCAATCCCGACCAAACCAGCATCCAGCGCCCGTCCTTCAACTCGACCATACCCCCGTGCGCTTGCGGGGCGCGGCCTGCAAACATCTTGGAATTTGCCATTATGAGTATCCTTTCTTGAATGCTAACTTAAGAAGCTACGAGCCGAGTTGCCTACCACCAGATTAGCCTGAAGCCGACAAGATTTCTAAAAATGGTATTTTCCAAGCGGATTCCCATAGTACTCTCGTTAGTACTCGCTATTTCCGTTCCAGCAGGATCCGCGGAAGAATCCCCCCCTCCAGGGCACAAAATCCACCGCTCTATCCCTCCACCGGGAGCTAAAACCCACGTAGTGATTTTAGGGGAAAGGTTCCGCGCCGGCGGGTTCAAACGCTGGCTCTACGGTAGCGATTACCGAGATCTCTGGACCACTCCTATCGAAGTCGCCGTCCTCGACCTCGACCGTATAGGCGGAGGCTTGACGCCGCTTCGCACCGGCGGAGCCGGACAGTCCATCTCTCTGCACTTTACGGGACAAGATGGCCGCCGCTATACGGTTCGCTCCTTGGATAAAGATCCTATGAAAAGGAAATGGGACGAACTCAAGAATACGGTCGTAGATGACGTCCTACAGGACATGATCAGTGCCCTTCTACCCACCGGGGCGCTCGTCGTCGATCCGCTGCTGGAAGCCACCGGTATCCTTCACTCCAAGCATACACTCGTAGTCATTCCAGACGATCAAAGGCTAGGGGAGTACCGCAAAGATTTTGCCGGCCTTATTGGAATGCTCCAAGAACACCCTTCTGAAGGCCCAGACGACGCACCCGGCTTTGCCGGTTCCCGCAAGATCAGCGGCACGGAAAAGCTGTGGAAGCGCTTGGAAAAAACACCCTGCAACCGCGTCGATGCCCGCGCCTATCTAAAGGCGAGACTGATGGATTTTCTCATCAACGACAGGGATCGCCACCACGGTCAGTGGCGCTGGGCGCGGTTCCCCGCTGGCGATTGTTATACTTGGCTGCCCATACCAGAGGATCGCGACCAAGCCTTTGTCGCCTTCGACGGGTTGGGCATGGCTGTGGCGCGTAGAGGGATTCCGATGCAAATCGAGTTCGACGACGCGTACCCGAGTCTGGTGGGCCTATCGACTACAGGCTGGGAGCTAGATCGCCAGTTCCTAGTCGAACTCAATGAGACGGCATGGGATTCGGTCGTAACGGCGTTTCGCCGGGACCTACCAGACCCGGTCATTGAGGATGCCGTGCGGAAGCTCCCCCCGCCGTATTACAAGATCGTAGGAGAA
The DNA here is from genome assembly GCA_965116455.1 of Candidatus Latescibacterota bacterium. Lineage (GTDB taxonomy): Bacteria > Latescibacterota > UBA2968 > UBA8231 > UBA8231. The sequence goes on from OZ220690.1 coordinate 2,225,673, forward strand.
TCTCTTACAAACGCCCTCAAAGCGAGGCGAGACGCCTTGCCTCAATTTGCCCGCCAATACTACGCGTTGATTACCCGCGAGGCCGAAATCCAAGCGACCGATCAGGACGAATACGCCCACTGCGAACACCTGCCGAGCGGCGACCTCTTGGTCCGCATCGGTCTAATGGAAGATTCGGATGGAGCAAGGAAGACGCCCTATTTCCAGCGCACGTTCCACCCCCAAGAAACCCGAGAAATTCGCATATACCTTCGGGGGGGAGACGACCGTGCGGACATATCGGGGGCCAAGGGACGGATTGCCATTCGCATCGACGGCGGCGGCGGGGCCGACGCGTTCACAAACTCATCCCAAGCTAGTGCCGCAAAGACCCGGTTTTACGATTATCGCGGGAAGAACCGATTCGCCAAAGGCAAGGACGCAAAAATCGACGAGCGCCCCTATAAGCGTCCCCCCTCGCCGATTCTCCGCGCGCGGTATGCACTAGACTGGGGCATGCAGGCGATTGCGTTCCCGATCCTTGTAGCGAATCCAGATCTGAGCGTGTTCGTAGGAGGTCTCGGTAGTCGGCAGTATTTCGGCTATCGCAAAAACCCGTTCTCTTCGCGTCATTCCTTCAACGCCGGGCTAGCGATCAATCGTCTCAAGTCCTCTGTCTCCTACACCGGAACCTTCCGCCAACTGTTGTTCAATCTCGACGCGAGAATCCGCCTCAAATACTCCGGCCTCCAAGTGATCCGATTCAACGGATTCGGCAACGCAACGGAGATTCCGGGTCCATCCTCTTTTTATCAAGTAGAGCAAAATTATTTCGCTTTCGCCCCATCCCTCGAATTTCGCGCAGAAGAGCATACAGGAGATATGGAATCGCTGCGCTCGAAATTGACCATTGGCTTGGGGCCGATCGTCAAGTATTCAAACACGCCGCTAAGTTCCAATAAGGACAAATTTATCGGCTCTCTGGATCACCCGGTGTACGGCACAGATTCCTTCGGCCAACTAGGAGCACAGGGCGAAATCCTGTACGACACGCGCGACAATCCAAGGTATGCCACTCGGGGATTTCTAGTCAGAGTCGCCGGAGCCGTCTATCCGGGCGTTTGGAATGTGAAATCGACCTTTGGCAGCATAGAAGGAGAAGCACGCACGTACGGAACGGCTCCTATTCCGACCAACCCGACTCTTGCCTTGCGAGCAGGCGGCAAGAAAGTATGGGGAACCTTCCCCTTTCACGAGAGCGCCTTCCTAGGCGGACCCGGCTTAACCGGTAGTGGCGCGTCCGCTGGCAATGTACGTGGTTTGCGGAAAAATCGGTTCGCCGGAGATACCGCACTGTATGGCAATTCCGAACTGCGGCTGGTGCTAGCCAGAATCAAACTCTTGCTACCGGGAGAGTTGGGCCTGTTTGGTGCGGCTGATGCCGGCCGGGTGATTTTTGTCGAAGATCCAGACGACGCCGATACATGGCATACCGGGGTCGGAGGTGGATTGTGGCTGTCTTTTCTCCGACGGCTGCAGACCTTGAGCGTGGCAGTCGTAAATGGCGATGACTTAACGGGAGTGTATCTGCGCGCGGGTTTGGTGTTCTAGCTAATTAAGGAGGGATACATAATGCTCAACAACATGATCATACGTCTGCTCATTTACTATGCCGCATGGCTTTTAGCGCTCAGCGGGATTTTTCACCTCTTCCCCCAGATCCTCTATTACGTCGCCCAAGAGCGCAAACGCATCTTCGTAGCAAAATCCTTGGAGTTCGGGGCCGACACCGTTCCATTTCCACTCGGCAATATCGAAGAGGGGGTAGCCCGGCTTATCGATCCTGCACACACCATTCCAGTCATGGTCGCTTTGGTGCTGGCCTTCGGAGTTACGCTCCCCGTTACTTGGGTATATCGCTGGACGCGACCGCGCAAAAAATACAGTCAATCCTTTGCCCACACGCTGCTCGTGATACCTACCTCTATAACGCTGGTCGTTTTTTTAGTTAAGGGTAGTCTAGCCCTCGCCTTCAGCTTGGCAGGTATCGTGGCCGCCGTGCGCTTTCGCACCTCACTCGAAGAGCCGATGGATGCCGTGTACATGTTCATGGCCATCGGTATAGGACTGGCGGCTGGCACCCAGCTTACTACCGTGGCGTACCTCGCATCGTTGGTTTTCGTCGCCATAGCACTGGGTGTGTGGAAAAGCAATTTTGGCGCGCGGCCAGCCGTAATATCCGGCTGGACCATTGTTTATCCCGACAAATCGGCCCAAGTCTCTGAAGCGGGCGACACGGCCATTCCCACTCCGAAACCCTGTGACGCGCAGATCGAAGTGCACGCGACGAACGTCGAGGAGGTTCAAAAAGCAACGGACCTGATCCTCAATTCCAATACCAAGCGCTGGCAGGTAGCAGATGTGATCAATAATGAGGATGGAACGGTCGTCGTGGTGTTTGATATTTGGTTCAAAAAATCCGTCAAGTCGCTCTCCCTTGTCCGGAATATTGAAGAAAGCGGCAAAGGTTATATCAACGACGTAAGACTGAGAGGTAGTAACTCGTAACTTTCACGCTGCCCGCACGGCAAATAAATCAGCGTCCTGCAACACCACCCGCAGGCGCACCGGACGGCCCTTGAGCCCGGACAAGTCACCGCCTGCTTTCCAAGCCACTGGCGCGTCGAGTTGGTCGCCGTAGATCGGATCCATCTCCTCCAAAGCGTACCCAGGCAGGGACTGGCCCGACTCGTCTTGGAGTTCCACCCGCAGCGACCCCGCCGCCGAGGTCGCGTAGTTGAGGCGCAAGGTGGCCCCTTCCAACAGCAAGGGATGGGTGAGCAATTCACCGCCTCTATATCCAGCCCGCACTGAGGCAAAACCGTGCGGCCGCACCACCACGCGGCGCAGGCGGTTAGTTGACCAGCCGTAATTTTCCGAAAGATACATGGACCATTCGTCGTCGGCAGTTTGCACCAAGCCGGGGGCAGGCGTGCAACTACGGTGGGACCAGTTGCGCTGATCCGTGCCGGGGCGCACCCAAGCCTCCATAAAGGGACGGTCCCAGTGGACGCCGTCGCGGCTGCTCATAAACACCGCGTCGGACAGGCCCGACCCAGGGTAATCCATCGCCGCGATGTCGAGCTGGCGCTCGGGCAAAAAGCGCATGGGAAACGACAGCAGGATGTGCTCGGCACCAGGGCAAGGCGTGGTAGCGTTGGTGTAGAAGTGCTCCAGCGGCACGTCATCGGCGTATTGGTGGGGCTGCGGCGGCGTCCAATGGATGAAGTCTTCGGAGGTACAACTCTGGATGGCCCGTACCCGAGCGCCGGTGGTGTCGGAGTAACGGCTAAAGAGCCGATAGCGCCCAATGTAGTCGTCCCACAGGGCGACGTTGACCGAGTCGAAGGCACCGGTGACGTCCAAGGGGCCTTCTTTAACCGGAGTCCAGTGGAGGCCATCGGGCGAGGCAAAGCCGTGCAAATTGGACTGGCCCGTGCCGCCCACGGCCTTAAAGCGCTGCGCCGGGTCGGCCGCGGGATTGGCGTCGAGGAAGACGCAGAAATTGTGGCTCTCGTGGCCTTGGATGAGGACGTTGTTTTTGCGCGTGCCGTTGAATTCGACCAAGCCCAGTTCGGGTTGCTCGAAGTGAATGCCATCGGTGCTGACGGCTAGGTTGGTGGTCTGACTAGCGGCACCGTCAGCGTAATCCGCGCCAATCGGATAGAAGCCCCGATAGTACAGTAAAATACGACCCCCATCCTGAGTGAGGTTGTAGCAACCCGTGCAGGCGTTGTCCCAAGGTTGGGAGACTTGATAGACCACTTCGCGGCGGACGGGCGGGTGCAGGTGCAGAGCGACCCCATTGAGGTGTTCAATGAGAAAGTGATCGACGAATAATTCGCGGCGGGATCCCAAGGCGATGGGCGTGGTCATGGCGAGGCTCCGGTTAGGGGATGGTTGAGAGAGGGCATAGCTTTGCAAGGAAAATACCGCGCCTTGTATCACCGTCAACATTGTGACGGGAATGTATCTTCTTGTTTAGCCGCACACCCTCCAGCTCTGACTCGACCCGCTGGCCGGATTTGGCGACCAGATAGCTGCTGCTCAAGATGTAATAGTCTACCGACGGTCGGGGCGCGTTCTGCGCCGCTAACTCGCACACGTCTCGGCGCAATCCCCGGCTTGGCTGCATCTACCGAGTAGCCAAAAGTTGGAGATAAACCGGATGATCGCTATTCTTTAGTTGGAGTTAGCAAAAAAAGAGAGCCGACCATGACTGAAAACGCAGTAGAAGACGAGCACGGAAGCGAAGCGTACGACCCTGATCTCTACGTCCCGACTGGAGAAGCCGAACCAGTCAACGGTTTGGAGCATGTCGGCGACTCTGAGATCGAGCGCTTCAAAGCGCAGGGCTTCCTCGCCGTGGAGGGAGCCTTTTCGGACGCGCAGATGGCCGATGCCATCAAAGCGGTGGAAGATCTGATCGACGGCAAGAATCAGGGATTCAGGGGCGTGCAGTTCGAACGCGGCGTCAGGGATCAACTGGCGGGCGCTTCGGATGGCAAGCGACAGACATTGGTACGCAAGCTGCAGCAGTGGGTCGGCTTCGATGCCCGCCTGGATTCACTGGCCCGGGACGCGCGCTTGCTGGACGTGCTCGGGGGCATGATGGGCGAACCAGCCAAGCTCTACCGCCACCAGGCCATGCAGAAACCGGCCCGCATCGGCCGCGAGAAACCTTGGCACCAGGACCACGCGTACTTCGATCTGCCCATGGACACAGAGATCATCAGCGTGTGGATCGCCTTGCAAGAGGCCCACCGCGACAACGGCTGCATGCACGTGATTCCGGGCAGCCACCTCGAAGGGCCCGTAATCCACTTCAGCAGACGGGACTGGCAGATCTGCGATACTGACGTGGCCAGAGAGCGCATCGTCGCCGTGCCGCTCAGGCCCGGGGGCATTCTGTTCTGGCACGGTCGGCTGCACCACGGATCGCCTGCCAACCGATCGGATCAAGGCCGGCGATCCCTGCAACTCCACTTCATCCCCTCCAGCGTCAGCGAGGACGAGACCTCAAGAGAGGAACGCCTCGCCGTGTACGGCAGCGAAGGCAAGGGCGCGACCTGCTGAAGATTATTCATCGACTTCAACTGATGTTGCAGTCCGGCACCTTGACATGACGGAAAAGAGTACAGCGGTCAATTCAACGTTCTTTCTGTCTTCTCCAGTGCTTTTGTCGCACCAGCGGCATCCAGCCAAACCGCTGGTAAAACCTTCCTGCGCCCGCTTTTTCATCATCTCGCGCAACAGACAGCACGACCCGGTCGCACTTAGCTAGCCGTAGCCATTCAACGGCGTGATGGACGACCCACGAACCAACTCCCTGATTCCGCATCGTTTCGCTCGTTGCGACCTCCGAAAGCTCCGCCCATCCTGCCAATGCAGGTAACTGGCCGCCTTGCGTGAGATCTGAGATACATTCACAATGCGCAATGTCGCGTCCATCTAACCGCGCGACAAATCGCGTACCGAATTCCCCTGCCTCGCGATGGATCGTTACATCGCTTACTGGCGGCTCACTAGGAGCAGAGATCTCATTCAGCGTGCCACCATAGACGGATTCGTCAATGTCCTCATTCGCGGAATAGCCAAATTGCTCCACCAGACCGCTTATGTGCGGCCAGACATCCGGTATGCCCACGCAAGCAGGAACCGGCAAGGGACCCGAAATCTGCTCATCCACCACCTGCCAAGCGTTCATCTGCCGCCGACACTCCGTCATAACCGCCTCGCCAGCTTCGCGCTCTTCGGGCCAGAACAAGATCCAACCAATGTCTCCAACTCCCTTCCAGCGCGTGTCGTCGCCGTATCGGCGGAAATGCGCCGCCGCGCAAACGCGATCCTTGACTATGCCAACAATGGACTTCCTTTCGACAACCCAGGGATCAGTGATGTACTCCTGCGGCTCGCTTTTCAGGCGCTCCCAAAAGTAATCGGCAGTCAAGCTCCACCCAGGTATCACGGTGCTAAGATGACTGTTGACGAGCGCCAAGACTTGAGGAAGATGAGAGCGATCCAACGGTACTATTTGTACCATATTTGGCTCCTCGAATAGATTGTTAGCTTCCAAAAGCCGCGCATGTAGTTGCTAACCTTTGCCGCCCCCAAAATCCCGGTACGCACGACTAGCCGTGGGCACGGTCTGTCCCTGGTACTTGCTGCCCAGCCCCGGTGAACCGTAGGGGCTGTCCGCTGGCGTCGAAAGCTGCAGAAACGAGAGCTGCCCTATCTTCATGCCCTGATACAGCGTGATAGGCAGGTTCGCCACATTGCTCAACTCCAGCGTCAGGTGTCCCTTCCAGCCGGGATCTACATACCCCGCAGTCGAGTGAATAAGCAGCCCGATGCGTCCCAGCGAACTCTTGCCCTCCAGCCGCGCCACCAAGTCGTCCGGTAGCTCTATCGTCTCAAGAGTACTTCCCAACACGAACTCGCCCGGATGCAGCATAAACGGCTGCTCGCCAATCTCCTCCATCTCAGTCAGGTCGCTCAAGTCCTCGCGCACGTCGATGAATGGGCGGCGCGAATTGCGGAACACGAGAATGTGCTTGTCGAGATGCACATCAACGCTGGCCGGCTGAATGCACCCTTCTCCTAGCGGCTCGACGACGATTTTGCCCTCTGCCAGCAGCGTCTTGATTACGCGGTCACTGAGAACCATTTTTCCTCCAGACTTTTTTCGTCCATAATCGATTTTAGCAACATAAGAGATTTATACCATCTTAAGTAAGCGGTCACTCCATTCTTCGCAAAAACTGACGACGAGCGGCAAACGCCAACCACCATTCCAACGCAGAAAGACGGGCATCATGGCTTTCAAATACAGCTTGCAGTGCGACACGCTTCCGTGGGTCGGATACAACGTCCTAGAAGAACCCGATGTAGTAATACAAGCCGCCGCAGAGGCCGGATACACCGGCATCGATCTACCAGGCAACCCGGAAAAGATGGACGGCCGCGAATGGCGCAAGAGAGTAGAAGACGCCGGCCTCGTCGTCCCGGAAGTCCTCGCCGCCTGGGGATACTACCACGCCGGCGAGGAGCGCAACCTCGCCAGTTCGGACCCCGAGAAAAGGACGCGCGCCGTGCGGTACGCCAAGGACACCGTCAATTTGGCGGCTGACGCCGGAGCCAGCTTCACAGAGCTGTGCGCGGCCCAGCCAGCGGTTCCCCAGTTGCCGTTTCCGCTGGAGCCAGTGGAGACGCTGCGCGATAATTTCCGGCAGTCGATCCGGGAAATCTGCGAACATGCGGCAAGCCGCGGCATCACCATCCTACTGGAGCCGCTGAACACGTACGAGGGCCTCCCCGGCGTGCTGACGACGATCTACGAGGCAGTCAACTACGTCGATGAACTCGGGCTCGACAACCTCGGCGTGCAGCCGGACGTGTATCACATGAACATCGAGGAAGGCTCAATCCCGGATGCGTTGCGCTACGCCGGGCCGCGGATCAAACACTTCCACCTCAACGAGACCAACCACTGCCAGCACGGAACTGGCCACGCGGACTACCAGGAGATCTTCAGAATCCTAAAAGGAATCGGCTACGACGGGTACCTCTGCACGTACATGCCCAAGACCACGCAGGCGATCTTGCAGAGTGCGCCGGGCAATCCCTACGTGCCCACAGGCGTCGCCACCAGCGCTGGAGCGCGGCCCGATCTGGTCGGCCTCCTCAAGGGACTGCTCTCCTTTCTGCAGGAGACAGAGCGAACCGTCGATCAGTCGCGCGCGTTCTACGAGGCCGACGGCTGGCGGAGTTGACGGCGACAAGTATCGATAAATACACAAAGCGGCCTTGACAGGGCTAGAAGCTATCACTTTCATACGGCTTAACAGGCTGCCACAAAAACCCGCCGGCACCATGCGCACCATGCCATGAGTCGGCGGGTTTGGCTTTTGTGATTCGAAAGGAAGGAAGCAAATGACCAATAATTGGCTCACGGGAATTTATCTGACTACGGGTGAGGTGCTCAACTACCCCGATTACGTCGAGCGGCTGCGCGATGAGATCGGTCTGAATACAGTGGTTCTCTCCTTTACGGGCCAGCTATCGGAAGAGGTGCTCGCCCTCAGTCCCTATGAAGGACGCACGCCGACAGAAGAGGAACTGGGCAAGCTCGTCATACGGCACTTCGATGGTCGGCCCATAGACCCGAGGGAATACCCGCAAGCCCAGGCCCTGTGCGGTCCCGGCGTTTCGGCCCAAGGAGACGACGAAGCGTTCAGAAGGGCTGTGGGGCAACTAAAGGAGGCCGGCCTGAACGTATGGACGTACGGAGGGGCTTGGACGATTCGCCGGCTCATGTTCTGTCCATCGCGGCAGGATGTGCAAGACTGGATCGAGGCCGTGTGCGTGTACTGGGTGACCCAGTACGATCTCGACGCGCTCGACATCACCCACTTCCGCTATCCAATGGGCAGCTTTCCCCTAGGGCTTTTTGGCTGCACCTGTTCTTCTTGCACCGCCGCCGCCCAAGAGCTCGGTTACGACATGGGAGCAATGGTCGAGGACTTGCAGCGCGCCCGGGAGGGCCTGCGCCAACTCGACGGTGCTCGCCTCGGCGAGGTAGTCCGTCTCGGAATTGGTTTCTTCGATGTGGTCCACGCGCTCGGTCTGGGGTCGGGAGTACTCGACTGGGTCCGCTTCCGCTGTGACCTCGTCGTCCGCAATCTGGCGCGCTTTCGGGCGGCAGTACACTCGGCGGCCCCTAACAAGGCCTTTGGCACCGACACCTACCCGGCCTCCATGGCCCTGACGGCGGGCCACGATTACCGGCGCTGGGGAGAGATGGCCGATTTTGCCAGCCCACTCGTGTCCCACATCTCCGCCTTTGTCTGCAACACGTTCATCGAGTGGGCCCGCTTTCTGCAGGAGGAAATTCCCAACCTGCGGGAAGAGGATGCCCTGCAACTCGTCTATCGCTTTACGGGGTACGACGGCATGGGGTTGCCGGAGACCATCGCCGCCTACGGCGCTGACGAGCCAGCGACGCTGGCCTATCGGATCCCCACAGCCGACTTAGTGTTGCGGGATCTGGTGAAGGCAAAACTGTACCTACCGGCGGACATGCCTTCCTATCCGATTATCCACGGAGAGGGTTGGCCCCCAGAGGCAATCGACCGCATCGTCAGCGAAGCGCGGCGGCTGGGGCACAATGGTATTGTATGGCAGGGCACGGCCGAACTCATGGAGTACGATTTCAAGCGCTGAGAAGACGCGTCAAATCATCGGCCCACATTTACCAACGTCAGGAGGACGACCATGCTCATAGCCACCAGCAACGAAGTCTTTACTTTGGAGAATGGCACGCCCACGCAACGCTTGGCCATCGACGGCATCCGCTGCCTAGACGAAGGCGTCCGCTGTTCCGCCATTGGTCTGACCGACGGCCAAGTAGTCGTCTTAGCCAATGGCCAAGCCCAACCACAGACTACCGGCATCGGCGATCCAGTGGAGTGCATCGCCCTGCTGTCCGAAGAGCCGCTGCAAGTGCTGTTGGGCACCGAGCCGCCCCACGTGTACTGTCTCGACGGCGACGAGCCAGCGCGCCGGATGAAATCCTTTGACGCTTTGGAATGCCGCCAGAGCTGGTACACGCCTTGGGGCGGTCCGCCGGCCGTGCGCAGCTTGGCGCGCAGTGGCGACTGGGTTTTCGCCGACATCCACGTCGGCAGCATCATGCGCTCGCCCGACCGAGGCGAGACTTGGGAGCCGGTAACACCGGACCTGCACGCCGATGTGCATCAAGTAGCGACCGCCCCTATGGAGGGACGCTTGTACGCCAACACCGCAGACGCGGTCTTTGTCAGCGACGACTACGGCCGCTCTTGGGAGCATCGGAAGGAAGGATTGGCAAGCCGCTATGGCCGCGCCGTAGCCGTCCACCCGCGCGATCCCAACTGCCTGCTGGCCAGCGTCAGCAAAGGGCCTGGTCATGGCAGAGATGTGCAGGGCAAGCTCTACTTTTCGCACGACGCGGGCCGCACCTGGACCCAAGCGCTTGCCGGCTTCCCCGAGGCCAAGGGCAATATCGACACCTTCCACATCGCCTTTGACGCCGAGGGGATTGCTTGGGCCGCTGTCGAGGATCAGCTCTATCGCAGTGAGGATAGAGGCGAGAGTTGGTCTGCGTTTTGGCGCGCGCCCGCTGCCATCGTCGCCGTGGCCTGCGCCCACGTGAACGAGGTCTGAGCATTATATCTCAGGAGCATCTCATGGATTGCAATAGGCTCTCTACTGTAGAGGGTGGGTACACCCTTTGCCAGCGGTTGGCGATCTGTACGCTGAGCGTCGGGCTGGCGGCGTGGACAGTGCCGGTGGCAGCGCAGGATGGCGCGGCGTCGGGTCCGTGCGCCAATGGCATTGTCGTGCCGAATCCGCAAGATCATCCCGGCTTGGTCGCGGACTGCGAGGTGCTCTTGGCCGTCCACGAGCAGTTGGATGGCAGTCTTCTCTCCTACCTTTATTGGGGCGCGGACCTACCCATTACAGAGTGGGATGGCATCACAGTCAGCGATTCTCGCGTCAGAGAGTTGAGTTTGTCTGGTTTTTTTACTGTTTCGCAAGAATGGGACGACTTCGTATTTCTCCATTTCGAGGCATTGTGGGGTCCAATTCCGTCCGAGTTAGGCCAACTGACAAACCTCACAATTCTAGACCTTGGCGGTAACGAGTTGACCGGACCAATCCCATCCGAATTGACCCAACTGACAAACCTGGAATACTTGAACCTCGGCAGCAATCAGTTGACCGGACCAATCCCATCCGAATTGACCCAACTGACAAACCTGGAATACTTGAACCTCGGCAGCAATCAGTTGACCGGACCAATCCCATCCGAATTGACCCAACTGACAAATCTGGAATACTTGAACCTCGGCAGCAATCAGTTGACCGGACCAATCCCATCCGAATTGACCCAACTGATAAATCTCACAAACCTAAACCTCGGCGGTAACGAGTTGACCGGACCAATCCCATCCGAATTGACCCAACTGATAAACCTGGAATACTTGAACCTCTCCGGCATCGAGTTGACCGGGCCGATCCCATCCGAATTGACCCAACTGATAAACCTGGAATACTTATACCTCTCCGGCAATCAGTTGACCGGACCAATCCCATCCGAATTGACCCAACTGACAAACCTGGAATACTTGAACCTCGGCAGCAATCAGTTGACCGGACCAATCCCATCCGAATTGACCCAACTGATAAATCTCACAAACCTAAACCTCGGCGGTAACGAGTTGACCGGACCAATCCCATCCGAATTGACCCAACTGATAAACCTGGAATACTTGAACCTCTCCTACAACGATTTGACTGGTGTGATCCCATCCGAATTGGGTCAACTGATAAACTTGGAATACTTGTATCTCGGCGATAACGAGTTGACCGGACCAATCCCGCCTGAATTGACCCAACTGATAAATCTCACAAACCTAAACCTCAGCCGTAACAGGTTGACAGGTTCAATTCCGCCCGAGTTGGGCCAACTGACAAGCCTGGAATCCTTGAACCTCTCCGGCAATCAGTTGACCGGACCAATCCCATCCGAATTGGGTCAACTGACAGACCTAAAGCAGTTAGAACTCAACGATAACGAGTTGACCGGACCAATCCCATCTGAATTGAGCCAATTGACAGAACTATATAGGTTGCGCCTCGACAATAACGAGTTGACCGGACCAATCCCATCCGAATTGAGCCAACTACTGACAGAGCTATATGGGTTGCGCCTCGACGGGAACCACTTGACTTGCATACCGGCAACATTGGAATGGGTCGTCGATTTGCCAGTCTGCGAGGATGCTACCGCAGTAGAGTCCACCAACCTAGGCAACTTGCCTATCGCCAGCGGCCTAGATCCCAATTTCCCCAACCCCTTCAACGCCCATACCCAGATCCCCTACCGCCTAGCCACCCCTGGCCTGGTGCAATTGGTTGTTTACAACCTCTTAGGTCAGCCCGTGCGCACGCTGGTGGACCAAGTCCAGCCCGCCGGCTGGTACCAAATCCCTTGGGACGCCCGCGACCAGCAGGGTGATGCCGTGTCAGCGGGGGTCTATCTCACGCGCCTACACTACCCCGGCGGCGTACAGACGCAGCGCTTGCTTTACCTCAAGTAGTCCGAACATTCCATGGCATTGCAACTTCTCCTGCCCCTATTAATCCTAGCCAGTTGTTCCACCATCGGGAACATGCGGTCGCCCTGGCCTGCATACCCCGTAAATCCATTCGTCATCCAATTGGACATTCCCGGCCCTACGGATTCTGCCGGCGGTCTCATTGTCGCTGATCTGAATGGCGACGGACGCATGGATTACCTAGTCACGGTTCCCAATTATATCACCGCTCATGCCCACGATGGCCGCAAACTCTGGACCCTCGAAACCAACCTCTGGATAGGCGGCTCCTCAGAGCGTATCGGCCTGCCCGGCCATCACGGGCCAGGTGTTCAAGCTGCAGACATCGATGGCGATAAACAGGTCGAAGTCCTGTTCCTTACCCAAGATGGCACGCTCCACGTGGTCGATGGCACTACAGGACGCGAGCAGTGGACCGCAAAGCCGCCCATCCCCAAAGGCACCCAGCGCTGGGAGCATTTGGTCGTCGCCAATTTCCGTGGCGCGGGCGATCGCGATCTACTCCTCCAAACCACCAATGCCGAAGGCTACCGCATGGGTCGCTTTCTAGCAGCCTATTCGCTAGACGATCTCCGTCGCGGCCATTTTGTCCCCCTGTGGGAACGCGACGATTTCGTCTCCTGCGCCCACAACGGCGCGAGGCTGGCGGATCTGAATAGAGATGGGCAAGACGAGGTGATCGGCGCTACGGTCGTCTCTGCCGAGGGCGAAATTCTACTGCAAATTCCCCTGCGCGGTCACATCGACTCGATCTTCATCTACGACGTGCTACCCAATGCACCGGGCTTGGAAATCGTCGCCTTAGAAGAAGGCGGCGGCAATCGCATTTTCCTCTACAACCACGAACAAATCTTCTGGGAAACGCACTTCCGCCATCAAGAACCCCAAAACGCAGCAGTCGGAGAATTCGACTTGGAGCGGCCGGGCCTAGAGATATGGTGCCGGAGCCGCTATAACGAGCATCAGAAGCCCTTCATCTTTGACGCACAGGGCGAGAAGATCGCGGATTACCAGATGGACGATGTAGCGCCCGAAGGCTGGACCGCAAGAGGCGTCGAGGTCATCCACAAAATCGATTGGACGGGCGACCGCCAACAACTCGCCGCAGCCAAAGAGCGCCATACCTCCGGCGATATTGGTATCTTCGATCCGCTTAGCGGACAGTTCCTCCACCGCTTCGAGGAAAAAGCCGACCGACTCTACGTCGCCGATGTAGCTGGCGATTGGCGCGAAGAGCTGATCGTCTTACACGGCAACCAACTCCACATCTACTTCAACGAGTCCGAGAATCCAAGCTCTGACCATCCCCGCCTGTGGTCACAAGACCACTACCGCCGCAGTAAAATGACCTGGAACTACTATAGTCCTTAACTGATGTTACGCAGTACGTGGCCGGTGGTTGGTTTTCGGTCCGCTTCTCTCTGGGATCGCGGGCAGGACGCCCTTGATTCGACGAGGCCGATGGCCGTAGGGGGCGGTTTGAAACCGCCCCCTACCCGGGTGCGTAACATCAGGTCCTTAATACACGACAGTACTCCAATGGACGTTACGCATGGGCATCGAGGTATCAGATTCTTCGACTCCGCTTTGCTCCGCTCAGCATGACTGGTACTGACGCCCCACGCTGTCATGCTGAGCGAAGCGAAGCATCTCATACCGCTTCTACTGTTATGTACTCAGGTATAGCCCACAAGGTCAGGTGACAATGTCGATTCTGCCGGGAAAAATCAGTGATTTTCTCAAGATCGGGGTCGCTGCCGCCGGGCGCGGCGACCTCCAAGCGGTCCAAGCCGTATTAGCGCAGAAGCCAGCGTGGATCACCCGCATCGGTTCGCACGGCCGCACCATGCTGTGGGAAGCCGCGTACCGGGGACGGCTCGTCATGGTCGATTACCTACTCGATCAAGGCGCTGACATCCACGCCTGCGGCTGTCACTTCACGCCGCTGCTAGTCGAAATCTCCCCCTACTGCGCCGCGCGCTACAAGCGCCACCACGCGGTCGCCGACCGGCTGCTAACACGCGGTGCAACGACCGACATCTACACCGCGGCCTTCCTCGGCGAAAGCAATGCAGTCGCCGACTACCTCGACCGAGAACCAAGTCTGGCAACAGCCGAGAAAGCCCAACACGATTTCAGCCAGCGCATGACAGTCTTGCACTACGCCGTCAGCGCCGGACACCTCGCCATCGTCGCAATGCTATTGGCGCGGGGTGCTGACCCACGGCCGTACAGTGGCGGTCTGATTCGCTTTGCCGTGTGGCGGGATCGCGCCGATATCCTCAAGGCCCTGCTCGACGCCGGGGCCGATCCGACCCACGCCGAGGCCCCTCGTTCCGGCATCGTCAATACCGAGATCATCGAATTGCTGACCGCTCGCGGCGTCACCGTAGATGTGGACCACGCCGAGGGAGGCTGGCCGCCTCTTGTCTTCCAGTCGCGTGGCGATCGCGGCGGCAGCGTCCAGCGCGTGCGCGCCCTGCTCGACGCTGGAGCCGATGTCAACGTCAGGAACTACAAGGGCCAGACGGCATTGCACTGCGCCGCCAAAGCGGGATTCGACCAAATCGTCGCCCTGCTGCTCGACCGTGGGGCCGAGGTGAACGCCAAAGACGACAAGGGCAAAACGCCGCTGGCGACTGCGTTGCGCTCCAAGGTGAAAGACAAGGATCGGCTCGCTGCTGTCATCGGCCTGCTCACCGACGCTGGTGGCGTTTGATGTTGACCATTATGTAAAGATTCTATATAGTGTTGCACACCCAGAATATTGGATCATGCCCTCGAGATGCCACTTAAGCTGTGGGCCTTCCAGGCGCTCAATATCGTAGGTACGAGCCTTTTTAGTCCTAGCGGTCTGCAAACCACTTAACTCGACGGACCAATTTCTTTGACTTTGGCGAAAGAACCGTATCAAATCGCCGCTGCAGACTATGGATCCAAATTATCTCTGAGACAGGACACTAGCACCGTCGTTCATGTTCAACTACGACACACATTCCACAGACGCTGTATTAGAACGCTTGCTAGAGCGCTATGAGAGGACAGGACGCGCAGTGCCAGTCGACTTCCGTCGTCTCGTGCCTTGCCTCTCAACCGCTGAGCGTGCAACGCATTTGCTCCACCCGTATCCGGCGAAATTGCTAATGCACATCCCGTTTTTCTTCTTAGCCAATTCGATCCTCTCACGACAAGGGGACATCGTTGCTGACCCCTTTTGCGGTTCTGGTACAGTACTGTTGGAAGCACAACTAGCTAGGCGACACGCCATAGGGGCGGATTCTAATCCACTTGCTCGACTGCTCACCACTGTCAAGACCTCACCAGTCCCAACTCCGACCTTGGACTCAGCTACTGACCATCTTCTGGGCCGCATTCCCAAAGAATCCCAAAACGGCACTCCAGATGTAGTCAACTTGGAACACTGGTTTTACCCTCACGTTATTCGTCAGCTTCAATGTCTGTACGAGGCAATTGAAGCGACGGATCAAGAGAAGGTACGAGACTTCTTCCGAGTGTGTTTTTCGAACTGCGTCAAGAGGGTTAGTCTCTCCGATCCGCGTCTCTCCGTGCCGGTGAGATTGCGGCTAGGACAGTATCCGGAAGGGCACAGCCTTCGCGAGAAGACCGATGCCCACCTGCGCCGTCTCCGACGTATAAACGTCATCACCATCTTCAAAGAAATTCTAAACTCGAATCGAAGGCGGATCGCATCTATCGAGCCATTTGCAGATGAGCTACCAACCGCAAGAATAGTATCATACGATGCACGAAGTTTTGATGGATACAACAACGCTGCGTCTTTGTCAAATGGAGAGCTGTCTTCTGGCCAAGTGCAGCTCGTCATTACGTCCCCCCCCTATCCGGGTGCCCAAAAGTACATCCGGTCATCTTGTCTCAGCTTGGGATGGCTAGGACTATGCAGATCGAACGAGCTACGCAAATACAAGATTGAAACGATCGGACGAGAAGAATTTCGGAAATCTGATTACACTCAGTTTTCTCAAACAGGTCTTCGTGCCGCTGATAGTATCCTCATGGACATCCATAATGAGAACCCGATTCGTGCCACTATTGCCTCGACGTATCTTCGCGAAATGCGTGACTCAATCGAAGAAGTGTGGCGAAATTTGAAGGTTGGCGGATACTTTGTTCTAGTTGTGGCGAATAATCACATCTGTGGACGTGAATTCAAAACGCAACACTACCTGCGAATGATAGCTGAGGAAACAGGTTTCCGAACCGTTTTGCGAATGATTGACGACATCAGATCGCGTGGCCTCATGACTAAGCGTAATAAAACTGCAGACATTATTACGCGAGAATGGGTACTCGTTTTTGTGAAAGATTAAAAGGACAATAATGCATGTCTCTTTCAGATAAGTTACTTACTAAGATCAAGATTTTCAGTGAGACGATATGGGATCATAAAGCTAGGGAGCCACAAATCGAAGACTGGCTGGCCAATTTTAGCTCTTCGGCGAACGGGACAGAAGACAAACGCAAATTGCATGCCCTCTATTTACTCTCGCACTTTATGTACTTCGGTCAGCGTCAAATGCGTGAACTTATGCGAGTACTGTTTCGTGATCTTTATAAATACCCAATCATTGAACAGATTAGAGAGAAAAACGGACATACGACTGACCTTGAATTTATTAATCAAAAATTTCAAGATATTCTTAATAAGACTCTTTTTCTTGGAGTTGGAAGTCCATCTGAAAGTGGATCTCATTTGCTATACTATTTTCGACAAGAAAATGGCTTATCCGAAAGTTACTTTATTCATAGTCACGATATATTCGAAAGCAGCTCCATGACTTTAAACCGGAGCGATCATTGTGCAAGTACGTTAAAATTTCGTAATCCAAATGTTGATCGTTACGTTTTTATCGATGATTTTTGTGGCTCTGGACATCAAGCGAAGGATTATTCAGCCAACATTGTAGAAAAAATCAAGATTTGCAATCCAGGTATCAAGGTCTTTTACTTTGTATTGTGTGCAACTTCAAAAGGTATGGATGTAGTCCGTAATAACACGAAATTCGATTTAGTTAGATGTGTATTCGAACTTGATAAGAGCTTTCGTTGTTTTTCTTCTTCTTCGCGCTATTTTCCTTCACCTTGGCCAGACAACATTGACGTGCAGTTCGCTGAGCAGATGTGTCTTCGATATGGTCACACTCTTGAGCCGAATGCACCAATTGGTTACGGCAATTGCCAATTGTTGCTTGGATTTCAACACAATACACCAGATAACACACTTCCAATTCTCTGGAGTGAAGGCTCTGATGAGTGTCCGTGGATACCCATCTTCAAGCGGTACTCAAAACTATAAAGGATGATAATCCATATGGATAATTTTCCAGACAACCCATTTAGCGTAACGAGAGCTGCAGACTTCACAGATGAGCAGATATTGCAGTATTGGGTAGACCTTTCCTATGGCGATGGCTTTCTGGACTTGATCCAACCTCGCCTAGAAATGCCCATGCTTATTCTTGGAGGTAAAGGAAGCGGAAAAACGCACATCATGCGCTATCTTTCGTTCCCGCTACAGAAGATGCGTCATTCTGAGGATCCGGCTGCCTGTGTTCGAGACGCGGGATTTATTGGGATATATATGCGCTGTAGTGGTCTGAACTCAACTCGATTTCGTGGGAAGAGACAATCTGAAGATACATGGGAGGACGTCTTTGCTTACTACATGGAACTCTGGCTCTCACAGATGACTATCGATATATGCTGCGAGATTATCAGTGACTCTTCCGATATCAAAGGTAGTGAGATAGCGATCATTTCTGACTTAAAGAATTTGTTCGATGAGCCGGCCGTGGACTTTCCAAGTTCTCTTCTTGACTTTAGCCAGCATCTTCGAGGTTTGCAGAAGGAACTTGATGTTGAGGTCAATAATTGTGCCATTACCGGTGTACTGGATATAACAATTCGGGTAAGTCCTGGAAATCTGATCTTCGGGATTCCCAAAGTTCTATCAACTCGCTTTTCACAACTGAAGGACATTTTATTTGTCTATCTTATTGATGAATTTGAAAATCTGACAGAGTCTCAACAGAAACTTATAAACACGTTGATTCGGGAAAAACAGAACCCATGCTCATTTAAGATTGGAGCACGACTCTACGGTGTGAGGACTTACTCAACATTCTGTGCAGATGAAAACAATAAAGAAGGTTCCGAGTACGGGCAGCTTCTACTCGACAAGACTCTACGAGAAAACGACGAAAAATACGCTACTTTTGCTAGACGTCTTGTTATTCGTCGCTTAGCTACCCGTGACATTCTTGCCAATCCACCTGAGACAGATGAGGACGCACACGAATTTTTGACCAGAGCCTTTGAAAGAGACTCAACGGATGGTTTTGCTAAGGACTCAACTCAGTTCGTAATTGAGAAATATTCCGATCGAGAACGGCCCTACTTCAAGAAACTTAAGAACGTGATGCAACAAGGACTAAAGGCTAAGGTAACCCCAGGGATCACTTCCGCCCGTGACATCGACACTATCATTGATCTTCTATCATGTCCAAAGTTTCCTTTGTTAGAGAAACTTAATTGTTTCATATTGTATCAACAATGGAGTTCACGCTATAATCTTTTAAAGTCTGCTGAAAATATTCGTATTGACTGCCAGACTCATCTGAGAGAGGAAAACACTGGAACAAAGTATTACGATAAGCTACTTCACTGGAAGTATGATCTTCTTGCACAACTTCGACGTGAATGTCGCCGAAAACAGCAATATGCTGGCTTCGACACCTTTATAGAGTTATCATGGGGAAACCCGAGGCACTTGCTGATCCTTCTCAAACATGTTATGGCGTGGGCTGTGTTTAAGGATGAACATCCATTTGGCGAAAAACCAATTTCTGTTTTAGCGCAAGCTGAGGGAGCTAAGGAAGCTGCAGAGTGGTTCTTTCGTGATGCACGTATAAAGGGCAGGGATGGAAATTTGGTGCAGGATGCAATCAACCGATTAGGTACGTTATTCCGCAGCATTCGCTACTCTCACAAACCATCAGAGTGTTCTTTGTCTACTTTCAGCTATGAGCGATCATCTGTTAGTGACGAGACTCAGCGTTTAATTGACCTAGCCGAGAAATGGTCACTGCTTGTCGACGTAGGTGGCCAGCGTGACCGAAACTCTGAGCGTGTAGACATGAAATTCCAAATAAACAGGATGCTGGCACCAAGGTGGGACATTTCATTCAGTCGCCGAGGTACACTAGCTATTTCGGGAGACGACCTCAATACCATATTCGATCCAGCCTTCGTCAGTGAATTCGATCAAAAACTCAAAATTCGTATTGATCGGATGACTGCACCATTCTTTGGTACAAAATTAGAAACGAGGTACAATATGAGCAATAATCAGGGAACACTGTTCGGAGTAGAAAATGATTGATTGCCCTGATTATACGATTTTTTATAAACGTCAACTATCGCTTTCTGGGACTTGGAGTCCACAGGAAAACTGGGATCTCTTTATTTCAGCCTATGTACCAGCCGAACGAACAAAATCCGTATTCGATAAAGTCAATGCGAAGCATAAATTCTGGTTAATATTTCCCGAGTACGACTACAATACTGCAGAGTACCCCTGTGGTGAAGTGTATGATAAAATTGCGGATGACGAAGCAACTTTTATCGCTCATTTCTGGGATATTCTACCGGCTGACTCGCAAAATTTACGTATATGTATCGACATCTCAGGATTTATTCGGCCGTACCTTATATATCTTGTGATTTGGCTGATAGAAAAGGGCGTCACCAAATTCGATGCCATTTATTCGGAACCAATACAATACCAGAAGCGAGAGCTTACCAAATTTTCTGGTGATGTTGTCAAGGAGGTTCGACAGGTCTTAGGTTGTGAAGGTGTCCACACAAACGATATTGGGAAAGATGTCTTAGTAATTGGTGCGGGCTATGAAGACAATCTGATTTCACATGTAGCAGAGAATAAAGCAAAGGCTACGAAATTTCAATTGATTGGATTTCCGTCATTGCGTGCAGATATGTATCAGGAGAACGTTCTTCGTATACGAAGGGCTGAAGAGTCTCTAGGTGGTCCAGTTGATGAGGTTCGTACCTTTTTCGCACCGGCGAATGATCCTTTTGTTGCGGCTAGTGAAGTCCGTCGTATAGTTAACGATTGGGATGCTCGCAGGGGTATTACTAATCTATATCTGTGTCCATTGTCTACGAAAGCGCACGTTCTTGGGTTTGCTCTATATTACGTGACAGAACGCCGAAATACAGCAACAAGTATCATTTTTCCATTTGAGGAAAGATATAGTCAAAACACGAGCATCGGCATCGCCCGTATTTGGAAATATACGGTGGAGTTGCCGCAAAAGTAATGAATGTGTATGAAAAATTCTGCTAAAAAGACACATCGTCCTCATGCCTCTCAACTAGACGAAATTCTCGGCAATCCATTCAAAGTCCTCGATGATGGCTTTGTTCGCGCCATCGACTACATGGGAACCGACGAATCGATCGTACAAGCTGCCCGTGTCTCATACGGAAAGGGTACGAAAAGAGTGCATGAGGATCGAGGTCTCATCAGATACTTAATGCGCCATCGTCACACTACACCATTTGAGATGTGCGAAATTAAGCTTCATGTCCGCGTACCCATGGACTGTTGGCGTCAATGGATTCGTCACCGGACTGCTAACGTGAACGAATACTCAACACGCTACTCTGAGGCAATCGATGCAGCGCAACAAACACTGAGTGATCAATGGCGTGAGCAGGGCAGTGCAAATCGCCAAGGCAGTGGTGATTTCCTTGGCAGTCAAACGGGCAAGTATTTGACTCAGCGTGAGAGCGAGTTGCAACGAGCAGCGAGAGAGGTATACGAAGAACGGCTTCAAAAGGGGGTTGCACGAGAACAGGCGCGAAAGGACTTGCCTCTTTCGACGTACACAGAGGCGTACTGGAAGATAGATTTGCATAATCTATTTCATTTCTTGTCGTTAAGGATGGATTCGCATGCACAAGCAGAAATCCGTGGCTACGCGAACATCATTGGGAATGAAATCGTAGCTCGATGGTGTCCGATCGCTTGGGAAGCATTCGTTGATTACCGTCTTAATGCCCTGTTCCTGACACGGCTCGACAAAGAGATAATTGAGCAAATATTACAAGGCGACCTAGACGAAGCTAACCGATTTGCGATCAAAAATGGCTGGCTCTCGCCGAATAAGAAGGGTCGGAGGCGAAACAGAGAAAGGGAAGAATTGGAGGTGAAGCTCGCCGAACTTGGTCTACCGGTGCCATGGAGGGACGACAAGAATCTAGGCTGATAATCGCTGAGCGATTGGTCACATCCTTTACAAAACAGTCCAGGGACATGGTTCTTACACTTTCCGGCGGGAAGGGTGGCCTCCTTATTTCTTGGCAGCGACAACGGCAGCCGTTTGACCTCGGCTACGATCTTAAATGTCTGCACTAGGGGTTTGACTTCTGTCCGGCCTCCTGAGCTTTCCCTATTAGTCCATTCCTGTTATCTTATTAGCGTATTACAGCATTATCGATAATAAGAGCCATTCTTATTATCATACCATACCCGCAAATAAGGGAACATCGTGAATCTTGGCAGTGATAGGACACGCCGACCCCACGGTCGCACGGTCCAATGTCCGAGCGGCTATCGCGCCTACGTCCCGTCACCCCTACCGCCACCGATTGCTTGGGACGAAGAACTCGTCGCCGCCCTCTCCCGCGCCGACCAAGTAATAGGCCGGCTCGCGGGCGAAGGTCGGCGGCTGCCGAACCCGCATCTCTTCATCAGGCCATTCCTGCGCCGTGAAGCCGTGCTCTCCAGCCGCATTGAAGGCACGCAGACATCCCTAGGCGAATTGCTTGCCGCACAGGCCGGGGCAAAGGTCGAGCAAAGTTCCGCTGATTTGCGTGAGGTCGCCAACTACGTCGTCGCGCTGGAGTTCGGGATACAACGCCTGAACACGCTGCCACTGTCGCTGCGCCTCGTGCGAGAACTGCACGAAAAGCTGATGCGGGGCGTGCGGGGCGACACGGCTACGCCCGGCGAGTTTCGCCGCAGCCAAAACTGGATCGGCCCGCCCGGATGTGTCCTGAACAACGCCACCTACATTCCCCCTCCACCCGAAGAACTGATAGCGTGTCTAGGCGAATGGGAAAACTTCCTCCACGACAACACCCTGCCCCCTCTGGTACACGCCGCGCTCGCCCATTCTCAGTTCGAGGCCATTCATCCGTTCTTAGACGGAAATGGACGCGTTGGCCGCCTGCTCATCACGCTGCTATTCGTCGCCCGTGGCGTCCTGCCAGCACCGCTTCTATACTTGAGCGCTTATCTAGAAGCCACGCGCGAGGAGTACTACGCACACCTGCTGGCGGTAACTCAAAACGGGCAGTGGGAGGAGTGGCTGACCTACTTCCTGCGCGGGGTGGCACTCCAAGCCGAGGACGCTATTGGCCGCATCCAACGCATCGACGAATTGTTTCAGCATTGGTCGGAGCAACTCGCTGGGATGCAGTCGGGGCAATCGGAGAAGGTATTGGAGCTTTTTGTCGAAAACCCCTTTTGGACCGCACGCGAAATTGCACAAAGGCTAGCGGTCGCCTATACCACAGCTCGGCGCGCCATCGACCGGCTGGAATCGGCAGGCATCGTCGCGCTGATTGGAGAGGCTAGACGCAACCGAGTGTATTGCGCACGAGCCATGCTTGAAGTGCTAGAGGCACCGTACAGTGGAGAACAATCGGTATAAGCCGCCGCGCCCGTTCGCGGAGATCGAAGCCGATATCCAAGCTATCGAGACGGACATTCTGGAAACGCTGAAAGACATGTCGGCAGAACCCGCAAGATGACATTGAATGTCGGCACTTAATCGCAAGTGCCGACATTTTGTGCATGTGGCTTGATTAAAAAATATCGGCAATACTTTAGTTGATGCCGACTTTTTCTGTTGACAGCCACGAAGAATTTCGTATAATGTCGGCATTCACAATTAAGATGCCGACAATTTTAAATAATGACAACTATTCGACTCGACGAAGATCGCCTTCACAGCGCCGGCCTTGGAGCCTTTTTTCGTCCTAGCGAGGTTGAAAAACTGGGAATTACCTACGACCAGCTTGTTCAGTTGGTCCGGGCCGGCGTGGTTGAGCGGGTCCAACGTGGTCTGTACCGGCTCGTCAGCGCCGAACTGACCGAACACGCTACCGTGGCCGCTGTATGCGCCCGGGTGCCCAATGCAGTTGTTTGTCTCATTACGGCACTCAATTTTTACGAGATCGGCACCCAGCTTTCGCCCCGGGTCTGGATTGCCATTCACCACAAGGCAAGACCTCCCCGGCTACCGCAGATTCGGACTAGCCTAGTCCGCTTCAGCGGCGCAGCTTGGACGTACGGAGTGCGCGAAGCCGTGTTCAATGGGGTTCCGGCGCGTATCACTTCTCCAGCCCGCACGATCGTCGATTGTTTCCGATTCGAACGCCTGATCGGACGAGAAGCCGCTCTTGAGGCATTGCACGAAGGTCTCCGGGAACGCAAGGTAACGGTCGATGCTCTGATGCGAACGCTTGAGGAACTTCCTTCACGCCGGTTGAGCACAGCCCTAGAGTTTGGGGTCCTATGATCAGGAATTTTGCGGCATCTGTCCGACCTTCTGAGCTTTTCCTATTCGTCCATTCCTATTATGCTATTAGCGCATTTCAGCATAAACGATAATAAGAGCCATTCTTATTTTCACATCTGAAAACAAAGGAACATTGTGAGTCCCGACATGCAACCAACGCCAACCACCCCAAACGTAAAGCAAGTCCCGCTCCTGACGGCGAGCCAAATAGCCCAATTCAAGCGCGACGGCTTCCTCGTACTCCCCTCTGTGCTCGACCCCGAACGCTGCCGCCAGGCCAGAGACGCAATGTGGGCCGCGATTGCAACCCACCTGCCCCGCATGAAGCGGGACGATCCCTCCACTTGGGGCCCGCTCACCGAGGAAGAAAGCGCCGAGCTAAACGCGCAGCGGCCCGAAATCGGCGGCGATCCCTATTTCGCCGGCAACGGCCACCGCTTCTACGTCCGCAACGGCGCCGAACAATTCATGCTCGACTTGGCCCCCCGAGCCTTGTGGCAAGTCGCCGAGCAATTGCTTGGTGAGGGTACGGTAGTGTGGCCTGCTGGAGAGGATGACGCTGGCATCACGACGGGTCCGTGCTTCATGTGCGACGACGCGGTAGGAGGACTCGCCTCCCACTTGGGCAAAAAGATCGAGCAGTGGCCAGAGAAAGGATCCTTCACCACCGAGGAAGCACTGCGCCTGCCCAAGACCGGCCCAGTGTGGCTCAACGGCCAAGGGACGCGCGGCTTGTATTGCACCCTGCCCAACAGCCCGTCTCCCGGGCCAGAATATCGCGGTGCCCACTCCGACGGAGCCTGCTACGGCCGCTGGCGATTGCAAATAGCGGCCTACGTCGACGACCTACCGCCCAACTCCGGCGGCTTCACCGTGTGGCCGGGCAGCCACAGCCGGATCTGGCGCGATCAGTGGGAGGCCTTCCTCGAGGGCGAAAAGCACACGGACAAACATCTGGTAGAACGCAAGGCCGGCGGCTACAACGACCCCGTCATCCAGCGCATCAAAGGCGACACCCAACCCTTCGATTGCCACGGCCCCGCTGGCACAGTGGTTTTGTGGCACACCAAAATTTTGCACATGGCCGGGCAGAATTTATCTGCCGACGTCATCCGCCAAGCAACCATCTACGGTTTCCTCAAAACGCCGGTATCCCTCCCCGACCCACTCGTAGTGGACAACACCAACGGCGACATCTGGCGGGATTGGTCCGACGAAGTCCGCGCCATCAATGGGTAGCAACCACCCTCAAGAGCCCAGCGGTTCGACGGCGACCACGGCACCTGAACTCGACGAGGCGCGGGCAGCGTCGGAGACCGCCTGCACCCAGTAGCCACTCTCCGCGTCACAGACCGGTTTTTCACCGCGCTCCGCGGCGGCGACGAAATCCTCGATCATCGGCAGATCGAACAGCTTCTCCTGCAGCGGCTCCACCTCAATCTTCTCAGTTCCATCAGGCAACTCCAGAATCAGGTGATCCGCCGTCAACTCCAGCGGGTCGATCAGTATCCTGCCGCCGTCGCCGTCGATCTGGGCAAAGTCGCGACGCGGTGGCGAGGTCAGGATCGTCGAGTGCATGCCGATCCCTCCACCCTCAAAGCGCACGATCAGGGCGTCGGTGTCATCGACGGGCCAGTCGTGGTCAACCGCGTCAACCACGGCGCTCACCGACTGCGGCCGACCGCCGAAGTTCAACAGCACTTCGATGCGATGAGACGCCATTTCCATCAGGGCACCGCCGATGCCCGGTTCGATCCGCCAATCCCCCGCTTTCGGATCCCAGCGCCCGCTGTAATGGGTGCGCGCGAAAACGACCCGGCCGATGCGGCCCGCAGCGATCAACCGCTTGGCCGCGACCACTTGCGGACAGGTGCGCCGACGGTAGGCGACCGCGAGGGTCACGCCGTGAGCCCGGCACGCAGCGATCATTTCGCGACACTCGGCCGCGTTTCTCGCCATCGGCTTCTCGCACAGTACGTGCTTTCCGTGCTCCGCCGCCAAGCAGGTGTAGTCGCAATGGGTATCGGTCGGCGTCGATACGATAACAGCCTCCACCCGGTCGTCGCTCACCAGCTCCGCCGCCGAGCTATACGCACGCGGCCCACTGAATCGCGCCGCGAATGCCCTAGCGGCCTCGAGATCGCGACGGCAGACGGCGACGAGGTCGGTCCGTTCCGAAGTTAGTAGGCTCGGCCCGAACGAATTCTCGGCTATGGAACCGCAGCCAATGATGCCAAATTTCATAGTGAAATCCTTTCCCGGCGAGGAAGCCCATCTTCGAGCCCGTCTCCCCGTCTCATGGTTCAGCGCTCAACTCCCTCGCCCATCTGCGCCGTAGCGGTCAGCTCTTCCCACTTCGTCTCCCCAAAGCCGACGTTGTACTCCATGTTGAAGAGCAGCCGGTCTTCGGCGAAGCGGAAAGTCAGCAGGGGACGGAAGGGCGTCTCGTAGAAGCAGAGCCTCGCGTTGTAAATGTCGTCCGCGCTCCATGCGCCACTGGCGGCGATCGGTTGAGCATGGTCGCTGGTGAATGAGGTGCTGCCCTCCAGCCAGACCCCGTGGCCGATGCGGATCAGGTGCTCGACGCCAGACGCGTCCTCGACGGTCATCAGCGTTTCCTCCTCGCCGAAAGCAAAAGTGACCGCCCGCAGGCTGCGCTTGTTGGACGCAAACAGAAATCTCCGCCCCGAATTTTTACTGGCCATCTCAGAGGTGGACAACCCTTCTTGCGGCGCGAGGGACAGCCCCTTCAACCGCTCGACCAACGGGCCGTTATCAGCCAGAGGCAGAGCTTCATTCTCCATCGCCGGCAGCAGGTGATCCCAGACCAGATCGAGCACCTGCTGCATGTCGCTCACGCCGGCGGTGATGGCCACCACTGCGTCTTGATCGGGCATGACGATGCAGTACTGGCCGAAGGCACCGTCGCCCCGGTAGGCATTGTGCCGGCAGCGCCAGAACTGGTAGCCGTAACCCTGGTCCCAGTCGCTGTCGGGGTCGCTGCCATTCGCGGTCTGCAGGGCGGTGGCCTCCACCACCCACCACTCCGGCAGCAGCCGCCGACCATCCCACATCCCCCGCTGTAGCAGCAACTGGCCAAAGTGGGCGATATCCTCAGTGCGTATTCTCAGTCCCCAGCCACCGACGTTGTAGCCCTCGTCATCGCTCTGCCAAGTGGCACCCTCGATCCCCAAGGGCGCGAAGAGCCGCGGTGTCAGATAGTCGATCAGGGTCCCGCCCGTCAGCCGCTGAACCATCAAGCCAGCCATGTAGGTGGCTCCCGTGTTATAGACGAAGTGGGTCCCGGGCTTGAGGCCCACCGGCACGGCGAGAAAGGACTCCGCCCAGGTGTCCCGCTCGGTTGACCAGAAGGCGTCGGCCTGCTCCTTCAGGTGGCCGGTGTTCATGCGCAGCAGATCCCGCACTCGCATCGCCGCAAGGTTTTCGTCCGGCTCGGCAGGGGCTTCCTTGGGAAAGTGGTCGAGGACCAAGTCATCGAGACTCATCAGCCCTTCCTCGACCGCCAGACCCACCGCTGTGGAGGTGAAGCTCTTGCTCAAAGAGTAAAGGCGATGGGGGCTGTCGGGGTTGTAGGGGTACCACCAACCCTCGGCCACCACTTTCCCTCCGCGCAGCAGCATGAAGCTGTGCAGGGCATCGATCGAATCCTCGGCCGCATCGACGAAGCCGAGAATGGCCTGACTAGAGATGCCCTGAGCCTCGGGGGTGCTGCGCTCAAGGGCGGCGACTGGCTGGTTGGCGTAGAGCATCAGCATAAATAGCAGGAGAAAGGCGCGAAACATGAGCAAAATCCGGGAAAGAGTTGGTGGTCTGGTCTATAGAAAGGTGATGGATATCCAACTACTGGTTATGTCCTTGAAGAACGGTCAGTGCATCCCACGTCGCCGGAAATCCTCCGAAGGCGCTCATCTGCAACACGACCTCCTCAATCTCCGTCTTTGTGGCTCCACAACCAAGGGCTCGGTCGATGTGAACAGCAAGCTGTTCCGGCCGGCCGAGAACCGTCAAGGCCGCGATCGTGCACAGCAGACGGGTCTTGATATCCAGCCCCGCCCGTCCGTACAGGTCGTGCATCACGTGCGTCATCACGAGTCGCTCAAACTCTGGATGAAGTGTGCGCATCTTCTTGGCAGAGGCCTCTGCAGCGGCTTCTCCGAGCATCGTCGAGAGAATTCTGCGCCCTGCTTCGTAGCGTTCACTTTCAGTCATACATCCTCCCTGCTTGTTCTCTATCGAGAGAGCCGCTAGTTCGTATGGGCAACGTAAGAGAGCGGACGGAGTCTGACCTCAGCCGTAGGCGCCCTTCTCGTGACGACCGAGCAACCGCTGTAAACGGGGCGAGGCTCCCTCCATCACGTGCGGCGGCATGCGGTAGTCGATAAAGGGGTAGAAGCGCTGGGAGATAAAGCGCTTGCTGTACGTGACGCCGGCCATGAAGCGAGTGCGATTTGAGGCATTGGGAGCACCCCGGTGCCAGATCTGGTTGTTGAACATGTACGCGTCGCCAGCCCGGGCGAATAAGGAAATCGGTCCAGTCCCGCAAAAGGTGGGCTTGTCTTGCTCGGCGGGCCCACGACCGGCGCGGTGGCTGCCGGGCACGACCTGCGTGGGGCCGTATTCAATGCTCTCCACATCGCTGACCGGGGTGAAGATCTGCAGCACAAAGCAGGGCATGGTAATGCTCGGGTCGTGCTGTTCCACCCCATCGGGCAGGGGAAAGTGGATCAAATCGTCGAGGTGCCAGCCGCCGGGGCCGTCGGGCACTTTGCTGGAGTCAGGTTCGGTGTACAGGGCGTTTTGCGACATGAGGTGACAGTTGTCGCCCAAGATGGCTTCGGCTAAGCTGACAAACGGCTCGCGAACTACCAAGTCGCGGAATGCCTTGCTATATTCGAACATGCGCATGAGGCTGATGCCGCGGATGTGATCGCCTGCTTCGTCGTTCAGAATGCGGGGATCTGCGACTTTGCGCGCCATGGCCTCGCGCAGGGCCTCGACCTCGTCGGCTGCGAGGACAGGCCCCAAGCGACAGTAGCCGTCGCGGTTGAACTGCTCGATGATGCGCTGGGTTTCTTCCGGCGAGTACGGCTGGCCTGCTGCAATGGGACTAGACATGGGATTTTAGCTGGGCAAGAGGGTGGACAGGTCGGCTGCAAAATAGGGCACGGCCTTGCTAACGCCAAATCAACACAAGAACGAATCTTGCGTCAGGTGCTACAAAGGAGGCTCCTATGAAAGGACGAGTCGCATGGCTATTAGCCCTCATCTATCTAAAGTGGAATGCCGTTGGGGTCTCGGGGCAAGAAATCGACGTGCACCTATCTAAAATCGACGCAGGGGTGGCTTGGGTTAGTTCGTACTGGGGCTACAACGCCCCCAAACTGGTGTACGATGGGGAGAGCTATTACACGGTTGCCCTGTGGGGATCGGAGCAAGCCACTGCCCAAGGGGCGCTCTACCAATTGCGCGATGGACAGTGGCACCGGGGCTACGAGTGGGACGGCTTGAACTACCAGCCGGGCATGGTATTGCTCGACGAGCAACGGCGGCTGCTCCTGATCTACCCAAAGATCAACGCAAAGCCGGTCATTCTGCGGGCCACAGCGCCAGGGCAGATCGACCAGTTCGAGCAACTCGAAGTGCCGGACGCCATTGGCAAGGCCGGGTACATGGGCGCTGGCATTTACGATGAGCGCCTAGTCATCGGCTATATCGGCGATCCCGCGACCTATACCTTCAAGACGGCCACGCTCGATTTGCGCACCGGCACTTGGGACGGCCCCTACGTCCTCGCGCCAGCGCAAAGAACCGAGGTGCCGTGGACGACTTGGCTCTACCCGGTCATTCAACCAGATGAGACGGGTTATCACCTGCTAGTGAGCAATCAGCCCGACCCCAGAGCGCTTTACAACCGCATCCTCTACATGCACTTGCCCTACGGCGACCCCGGTCCGGTCGCGCCCGAGGTCGTAGTCGAGATCGCGCCCGAAGGCGATTTTATCGCTTTCGGCGAGGCCATGTGGCGCGACTTAGCTGGCTACATTTACGTCACCGGCCAGTACCAATCCCCCGGACAGGCCAATCAACTGTTCGTCTTTGTGCGCGACCCACATACAGGCGCATGGACTCGCCAAGCGCTGAGCAATGCGCAGGTGGCTGCGGCCTATCAAAGACCCGGTGGAAACCGTGCCGTGTGGGTAGCCAGCACGTACGGATCCGACTTGCGGCTCTATCGATCGGACGATCGCGGGGGTAGCTGGCAAGAGGAGCCGCTGGTCGATTTGGCCAACTACGGCCTAGTCTCCAGTTTCTTCCTCCACGGCATTTCCCCGGCCAGCGGCAGCCTGATGCCGAGCTTGCCCACTGCGGTATTCAGCGCCGGGTCTCACCCCAACTACGAGTTGTGGTTCGTCCAGTTCGACATTGCCGAGTTGGAAATGGCTACCGCAGTGGAGGAAGTAGAGTCGTTGGACGCGACCGGTGCGCCGATTTTGCTCACCAATGCGCCCAATCCCTTCAACAATTCGACCCAAATACGCTTTTGGCTGCCCACGGCTGGGCCAGTTGATCTAGCGGTGTACAATCTCCAAGGCCAGCTCGTCGGACAGATAAGCAAGGGCCACCGGGAGGCTGGCTGGCACGCCATTACCTGGACAGCCGGCGATCTAGCGACCGGGGTGTACTTGTATCGCTTGCAGGTCGGCGGCACTGAAATCGCGCGCAAGTTGGCAGTGATCCGTTAGCGCGACCACACCTTTGCGTGGCAGCGCGAGCAGTGCATCCTGCATTTGCTTCCTTTCTCAGTTGGTCGGAGCGGAAAGATATAGCAATGCGGAATGATTTGAACGATTCGGTATGTGGATCGTCTAGTCATAACTATTCTGCGTCCATCTGCGTCCATCTGCGGATTATCTCGCAAATGATTTAGGATGGCTATAGCTGCATCCGCTCCACTTCAACCAACTCGCAGTCGCACGCCCCCCTCTACTAACTCCAGATCGTAGCGCTTGAGGGGATTTTGCGCCGGCCCTCGGGTGGGCTCTCCCGCCCGATTAAAGGTTGATCCATGGCAAGGACAAATTAAAAAATGCTCTCTGGGGCGCACTTGACACCCCTGGTGTGGACAAGTAGCCCCCAAAGCCTGCAAGGGCGGTTCCCCACCGCGCAACAAGACGATGGCTTCGGGCAAGTCAGCGCCTTGCAGGAGCCCGGCGTTGCCCTTTCTAAACAATTCGTTTAACTCGTTGTCGGACAAAAAAACAGCCCCATCTCTTACCACTGCATAGTGCACGGGCACAGTAGCGCATCCAAGCAGGGAGTGACCGGCTAGGCAAACTCCGCCCAAGTGGGCTAAGAAACTGCGCCGCGGCATTTTTTCGGCCCCGTTCTCCACAACACCTCCTAGAAATAAGTAGCCGCACTGAAGAGGAAGGCGGCCCCGCGAACCAAGTTGTCAAAGGCGTCGCGCTGCCAATTGCGCTGGTAATCTACCTTGAACACGGCCTCCTCCTCGGGGCGAAAATTGAGCCCCAGACTGAGGCGGCGGTGGCTGTCGCCGTCGATATCCGCATCGAAATCCACCAGGCCATAGCGCACTATGCCAGTAAAATGGGAACGGGGCAATTGAGCGATCCACCCACGGCCAAAGTGGGCGTTTAATTGGGCGTAGTACCCGCGTTGACTCGACTGGAAAATGGCGCTTTCCTCGGGCACATCAATGGCGGCCCAAGCGCATTCCCCCAACCATTCAAAGGGGCCTTGGCGGACTTCCCAATCGAGGGCAAAAATGCTCAGATTGCGCTTGTCGGCAATGGCCAAACCATCGGCTTCCCAGCTATTATAGGGGCCCGTGTGCAGAGAGAGCCCCACTTCGACAGCGGGCCGCGGACTCAGGCCCAAGCGCCCCACCCAAGAAGGGCGGTTGTTGTTGTCGGCAAAGTTGCCCCGTCCCGCGGCAATGCGGGTGCCCTCGGGCCGACCCCCTACTACTCGATCGTCAAATCCGTTTACGGCGTACAGCTCGTAGGTCATCCGGGCTTGGGGAGTGGGATGGACAGAGCCGTAAAACCCCATGCCTCCCTCTGACAGAGCCGTGGGGATGATCTGGGTGCTGACCAAGGGTCGGTCGGTGAAATCGTTGGTCGGGCTGTCGTGGGACAAATTGAAACGCCCCAAGGGGGACAGGATAATGCCGCCCCTAAAGGTGAGGAACGGGTGGATTTCAAAGTCGATGAGGGCTAGTTCTATTTTGATCTCCTCGCCCCCCTCCTCGAATTCCAGTTCCGCGGCCACGCGGAGGCGGTCGGATACCGGCGTATAGGTAAAGATATTGAAGCGCTTGGGCTCAAAAGTCAGTTCCTCGGTAATTCCCTCTTCGCGCTCGTAGCGGAAGTGGACCTCAGTATAGCCGCCAAAATACGTACGGCCCCCAATCCCCTTGATAAAGGGCTTGTCGCCAATGCCACCCCGCACTAGGGGCGTTTCGCCCTCCTCGGCTGTCGCAACCCCCACGAGTGGACACAGCAGGCTCACCAGTATTCTCGATATCACGGCTTACTTCTCTTCTCAAAGCGATTCCAAAAAGGCGACCAGGGCCTCCTGATCCACCTGATCCATGGCCATGTATGCGTCCCGGCTGGCCGCGGATTCGCCCCCGTGGCGCACAATGGCATCGTGCAAGGTGGTCGATTGGCCGTCGTGCATATAAAAGGCCCGCCCCCCTAGGAAATCGGGCACTAGACGCAAGCCCCACAAAGGCGCGGTGCGCCACTCTCGCCCCGTGGCGTCGCCATCGGGTCGATTATCGGCCAACTCCGGGCCCATGTCGTGGAGCAACAGATCGGAGTACAGGTGGGCGTCCACATAGCTCAAGGCAGCCACCGAACTGGCCCCCGTGCGCATGGTGGGCGCGTGGCAAGTATGGCACTGAGCCTGATAAAACAGGGCCTCGCCGCGCTCGACTTGGGGCGTGATGGGACCCCGTTTGGGCGGAGCCAGCAACCGCACGTACATCACCGTGGTCAGCACAGTGGCAGCCGAAATCTCTGGATCGGGCACTTGGTCGCCCAGCGCTACCCCGCCGGCCTGGGCATGGCTGTTCTCCTCGGGCAGAAAGTCGCTGGTGATGCCCATATCCTCGTGGTAGGCCTCCACCACCTGCTGCAGCAGGGATGAGACCTGGGCCTTGCGCGAAAATCGCCCTAGCTGGATCCCGTCCCCTCCACCCACGTGGGCTGCGGAGACGTAGTCGGGCGAGCGGACCCAGTGGGCCCGGCCCGATATGCCGTCGCCATCTGCGTCGTCGGGGTCTTCGCGCGACAGGATGGTCTCCACTGGAATGGCCTCGATCAAGCCCACGCCAAATACCGGCGGCGGCATGCGGAAGGAACGGTCCACTCCAGGGGGCAGCACTTCGCGGGGCGCGCCGGGGATGGCTTTGTCCTGGTGTTGGGCCCCGCCTTTGTCCAGGGCCAAATCTTCCCCTTCGCTAAAGCGGAAAAATCCCACTGCGGGGGTACCTCGCCCATCGCCGGGATGGCAGCCTTCGCAGCTAACATTGTTGAAGATGGCCCCCAAGCCCTCATCAATGGTAAAGGCCCTGGCAAAATTCTCGTCTCCTGCGACGAAAACCGCGTTGAGGTCTGCGGACAGGCCCTCAAAGGGCGATTCGAAATCGTCGCCCGCGGGCGGGGGTTCGGTCATGAGCGGGCCACAGGCCCCACCGACCCAGGCCACAGCGCACAGGACGGCGGCAAAAATCGGACGCTTCACCACTTGCCTCCTTTAGGCGGAGAATAAAAATAATTAAGTTATATTTAACTTAAAATTTAGTTATGACTAAAAATAAAAAACGATCGCGCAAAAGACAAGAGCGCCTTGGACCCATCCTTCCTTCGGGAACACCTCGGCGGCTTTGAGTGCGGCCGACCTTTTGCAATGGCTTTGCTAACGCCAAATCAACCTAAAAAACGGACTATTGCGCCGCCTATTCACCCGCCGTACCTTGCCCCTATGAGCTTGCGCATCGGCATCGTCGGCACGGGCGCTTTTGCCCAGAGCTTTATTCCCCTCTTCAAAGCCCATCCCCTCATCGGCCAAGTCGTCCTCTGCGATTTGGACCGCGACAAGTTGCAGCGCAACGCCGCCAAACACCAAATCGCCGATACCAGACCATCGCTCGACGCGCTCTGCGACTCGTCCATCGACACCGACGGAGAATAAGTCCATGAAAAATCGGGCTGCATGGCGTTGGCTACTCACCGCGTATGGTCATCCCGCCCTGACGGTATTGGGCCTGTTGCTAGCGGCCCCTGCCCTCTGCCGCACGGCCCCAGCGCCTACGGGACCCGTGCCCGCCGCCCTGCAGCAGCCCGAAGTGGCCGACCTCAAACCGCTGTTCTGCTGGGCCACTCCGGTGCCCGCTGAATACGCCAACAACAAATCGGGGTACACCGCTTGCGTGGCAGGCCCCGACGGCAAGGTTTACCTCGGCACGGCCAACTACTACGATTACGGCGACTGGCTGGCCTATGACCCTCGCGATCGCAGCATTGAGAGAGTAGTCAATCTGAGCCAGACCATCGCCGAACACCTGTACGACATCAATACCCAAGGCAAGACGCACACGCAGCTAGCTATCGGCCCCGATGGCCGCATATACGGCGGCACCAAGCAAGGGCACGAACTATTTGCCACCAGACCCGAAATCGGCGAACAGGCCGGCGGTTATCCCGGCGGTCATTTAATCGCCTATGATCCGCGCACGGGCTTGGCCCAGGACCTTGGCATCCTGCGCACCCAAGACGGTCTGATGAACGGCATTGTCGATCACGAGCGCCGCCGCATCTACTTCAAAACCGAACCGCGCATGCACTTTCTCATCTACGAGCTGGACACGCACCAAGTGATCGACAAAGGGCGAGTGGGCACCTGGAGCCGCTATATCGACATGGACGACCGGGGTGATGTGTGGATACCCAATCGCGGCAGAATGACCCGCTACGACGTGGAAAGAGACGAACTCGTCGAGTACAAAGTGCGCGTTCCAGCAGGCGCGCCGCCCTATGAAAAACCGTACGCCTGTGTAATTGGCGGCGGCGGCAGCAAGCTCGGGGCCGATTTCAACCGCCGCGGCATGAAACTCTACGGAGGCGACCTCAGGCAAATTCAGGAATTCGACCTAGCCAGCGCCGCCAGCGGAGTCGTGCCCATGCGCTATGTCTGCAATTCAGTCCCCGAACCCTTTGCAGAAAGCAGCGATATTCACACCATGATCCAGGACGCCAAGGGCCGGATCTACTGGACCGCGGATGTGGGCCAAAACCCCAAGCAGACCCTGATTATGCGCTACGATCCGCACCGGGGCCAAGGCGAATGCCTCGGTTATGTCGTCGATGCGGAGTTTGCCCAACACCGGGATTTGCACAATGGCCTAGGCTCGATCCAGGGCTCGGCAATAGGGCCAGATGGAACCCTGTACATCATGGCGACCTATCCGTATTACATCCTCGAATTTCCCCGGCTGACCGCGGATTGAGAATCCATGTATCGGATAAAATTCACAAGCTGCGCCATTTTAGCTTTTTCCCCGCTGCTCGCCAGCGCTGAACCCGCGCTGGACCTAAAGCGGGAAAGCGCCCAGCTGGTGCCTCTGTTCGAGGCCCTGCCCGTCAATGAGTGCATGGTGACTACAATGGTCCACCGGCAGCGCGACGGCCTGATCATTGGGGCCACCTGCGGCAAAAAGGAAATCTGCCTGTTTAGCTTTGACCCCAGCAGCACGGTAGTAAAAAAACTCGACTGCTTCGAGGCCCTGTGGTGGGACGAGCCGCGCTTGGCACTCGGCCCCGAAGGGGACATTTACCTGGGTGCCCGACGAGCGTACGACAAGCAGTTCTTCTTCGAGCGCCCGCGGCAGCGTCCCCACACCCCCGGCACATTCAGACGCCGCGACTCAGTACCACCGCCCCACCTGATGGATCCAACAGCCCCAAGCATGCCCCTCCGGCACTACTCGTCCGAGGGCCACTTGCTCGCAGAGATTGCCCTGCCTGAATTTCCCGAGCCGGACGGAGTAGGAGCCCTAGCCGTCGACGCCACCGGGCAAATGCTCTGCGGCCTTACCGCGCCCGGCGGGCGGCTTTTCACCGTGGCGCTGTCGTCCGCAAGGGAGACGCAAAAGGATTACGGCGAGGTAGTCCCCCTGCCCCAACACCACCATACCCGCCCAATCAGCAGAGTCCTGCTGGCCGCAGACAACGGCAAGATCTACCTCAGCGGCACCAGCACCGGGGCTAGCAACGACGACGACATGGGACGCATCCTCGAACTAGATCCCCGCACAGGCGTCCTCAAGCCCCTCGATGCCAGATTGCCAGCCGTAGTAGGGCGACGGCGATTCGCCGCCATCGACGCCGCGGTAAAACTGGACGACGGCAGCTTTCTCGTTGGCACGACCGACGGCTATCTGTTCCGCTTTGACCCAAAAGCCGCATTGGTAGAGGGTTTTGGCAAGCCCCTGCGGCAGCACCGCATCTTAGGGCTGGCCCGGGGAGCGGATGGCCTGATTTACGGCGGCGGCGGCGAAGAGGGCGGGCTGCCGCGCTTGTTTGCCTTTGACCCGGTCCAACGCCGGATGCACCTGGGTACCTGGCCGGGCGGCATGCAGCCGGAAGGAGGGCACCAAACCTTCGGCGATATCGGCGCAGTCGTCAGCACGAGCGACGGCACTCTTATATGCGGCGAGCGCGAGCGACGCGGTTACCTGCTGTTGTACTACCCAAAAGACAGGCCGATATCCTCCGATGCGGGGACCAAAGCGCGCTATACCGCTGCCACCGTAACCTCGTCCAAGTGGAAAAGCACCCTTGCGGGCGAGGCGCTCACCAACTGCACCCGCGACCGTTTCATCGATTTTTCCGCTGCCTCTGGCACCCTTGGCCTAGCACCCACCTATCTGATTGCCGATGCCATGGCCCGCAGTTCGAAAATCAGCGAATCCCTGACGGACGAAATCCAGGTAAAAAAGGTCTTCGAGCTGCCATCGGCAGTCAAAGAAGCCGAAATCCTCTTCTTCGGCGGAGGTGGTAGCGAGCAAACACCCATGCTCATCACAGTCAACGGTCACGAGATCCGCCATGTGCAGGACAGGGAAAAAATGCTCACGGGCGGCTGGGACCGGGAGACCATCCCCGGCCACTACCTGCAGCAGGGCAGCAACGAACTGATCTTTTCGGGAGCGGGTTTTCTGCTCATCGATGCGGATAGGCCCGGCAAAAACAGTTTCAAGCGCCTTTCCGGGGGAAGCAGCGAGTGGAAGAGCGACGTACTCGGGCCCGAGAACAATCTCTCGGGCGAGTACGTCGTCCGCATCCGGGTCCACGGCTACCCGCCCGAGGGTACCCTGACTTCCCCGATAATTGACGTGGCCGCAGAATATGCCCTTTCCCCCAAGATAGAGGTGAGCGACCTGCGTCTGTCCGCCGATCTGGCACTGCGGCCACAGACTGATGTCCGGTTCGCAGTGCGCACTGGCTCAACGGCCTGGTACGCGCCGGATAAATGGAGTCCCTGGCGGGCTGCCGACTCGGCCAGTACCCTGCCCGGACAGCGCTTTGTACAGTGGCGGGCGACCCTTTCCAGCCAAGATGCCCGCATCACGCCCCTAGTGAAAAAAGTGACCATTGAGGCTTCCGGCCGGATCAGCGGGGTAAATCACCCGGACATCGAGATGATCGAAGCACCGGACAATGCCATTGCAGTCTCTTCGTACGATTTCGACTACGCCGACCCACACCACCCTCGCATGCGCCACCTGCGGGAAAAATACCGGCTGGAGGAAATAGTCGCCCCCGGCAAAACGGAGATGGAGAAGTTTGCCCTTTTGCGCCAGTGGGTGCGCCGGCAGTGGGAGGGATGGAACGAAAACGAGTACAACTACTGCCCACAGTGGGACGCGCTGGAGATACTCGAACTAGCTCCGCAGAATCTGGCGCTGGGGATGTGCACCCACTATGCGGCCGTCTTTGCCCAGTGCGCCGCGGCCCTAGGGTACCACACCCGTGCCCTCATCGTCGACCACCACTGCCTGACCGAGATCTGGTCGGACCAGTACGACAAGTGGATTCTCCAAGATCCAGGACTCTTGCTAGGACACCAAGTGGCTTTCCAGTACGAAAGGGCCGGTGTGCCCATCAATGCGCTCGAAATGCATCGCAGCGCCGCAGCCAACAAGGCCGAGGACATCGCTATCATTCCCCCACCACCCATTCCCCTAGACCAGATGCGGCGGATGTTTGTCGATCTGTACCTGCGCTTCGGCATACCGCTGCGCAACGACCATCTGTACCGCTCTGAGCCCCAAGAGCTGGAACAGGGCATGAATCAGTACCACTGGGACGGCCATCTGTGGTGGACCGACAGTCTCGACCCGAGGTACCCGGAATACTCGCTCCAGACCTCCCGGCCGGAGGATTTCTACTGGTCCTTGAACAAAACGAGGATCGATCTAGAGGACACCGAGACGACCGCGGCCTTGTCCGTGCAATTGTCCGGCCCCATTCCCAATCTCGCCCGCTTTGAGGTCAGCTTGGACGAGGGCGCATGGCAGGCAAGCGACCCGTCTTTCGAGTGGAAACTGCGCCCGGGTAGAAACGCGCTGCGGGCAAAAGCGGTCAATACCATGGGCCTCCAAGGCCCTATCAATCAGGTCGTCCTCGAGTATCGCGGCAATTAGCGCGTGGCCCGCATCCCGAACCGATGTATATCAGCAGAGGCGAGCTTCTGCACGAATTGCCGTAGTGACTCCGGGGACGGTCGTCTACTAGGCATTCGCCTTGCGCCTCGATCAAATGTTATTACAATTTTAGACAAGATTCTCGGAAAAAGACCTTGACAAAATCGCCTCTGCCGTTCAGCTTTTGCGCGCGCACTCGCGTATTTCTACTATATATTTATATTTATAGTAATTACGTGAACCTGCACAAATTAGCAGATGTCGGTGGCTCGCAACATACAAACAACGAAAAGTAGGACCTTCATGCCTAAAGGCCCCCAAGGCCAGCGTCGTCCCGCTGACGCAGTAGGCTGCGCGGTACAAGTCGCCAAGATCGCTACTGGCGAAGAATCAGAAGCCTTAGAAGAACCACGCTCTATCCTACGGCTATTCTACGAGAAGGCCGTACCCTATCTCAAGCGATCCCCAAGGCGCGATCATCAGTCTAAATCATCTCCCAACTCGTAAAGGCATAAGCATTTTTTATGGATGAAAAAATTGTCCAATTCACTCCAGACACTCAGAAAAAAGCACTTGAAGTAGCCGAAGAACTCGATGCAAGAATTTATATCTACAGCGGTGATATAGATGGAAAGGGACTGAGTGAATTAATACTCTCTTCAAATTTTGAAGATGAAAGAACTAATACAGTTCTGATCTTGACTACTCTTGGAGGGACTGCCAACGCTGCCTATCAGATTGCCCGTTTTATACAAGAAACATCAGACAATTTTTATTTGAGCGTACCTGCTTACTGTAAAAGTGCTGGAACTCTTCTTGCATTAGGTGCCCACAAACTCTTTATGACCGTAGTATCTGAATTAGGACCGCTTGATGTTCAATTACCGAGAAGAGACGATATTGGACAACCACGATCCGGTATGGTAATAGGCACTGCGTTTGAAGGTCTTACTGATGAATGCTACAAGTTGTTTGAAAAAATTATGCTAGATATTAAAAAACGTAGCCGATATAACATCAGCTTTGAAACAGCTTCACGAATAGCCTCTGATATTGTCTCTGGTGTTATGGCACCAGTTTATGCTCAGATCAATCCTGATTCTTTGGGCAATGATTTAAGAGATTTGCGAGTAGCTCAAGCTTATGGTGAAAGACTAGCTAAATTCAGTAATAATGTTAAACCCCGAACCGTGAGCGAACTTATAAGGGATTATCCATCCCACGATTTTATAATAGATCAACGGGAAGCTAGTGATCTATTTAAGAATGTCGAAGAACCACCTGAAAGTCTAAGCGTCTTGATTAGCGAAATCGGTCCATACGTATATACCGAACAAGAATTTTCTGTAATCGACCGCTTAGATCGTCCTTTCCCTACCAATTCCAAGGAGACTACAGAAGATGAACCAGAAAATACTACGCAAGCGCCAGACACCCCCCCTCTCCCTGACTCAGAGAAAGATGTTCCTCCAAAGAGCCGAGGGAATAAAAGAAACCGAAAAGCTCAGGGAGCATCGTCGGACGAGTCTGGAGAGACCAAAAACTAATCCCCGTTCCAATTAGCTGGCTTTTTCCATTTTCAAACTGAACAAAATAAAATTGCATTGAGTAAATAATTGTTTTTGCTTATATTTAGGGTGTGAACATATTGGCCCTAAATAAGCGAATGCTTATTCTCCCTATGCTGGTTGAAGGATCGTCAATGCGATCCATCAGCCGGATCGTCCCTGTATCCCTAAACACAGTTTATAAGATGCTGGCTGACGCGGGCCAGTTCTGTGCGGCGTACCATGACCAGCATGTACGCAATGTCGCTGTACGTCATGTCCAATGCGACGAGATTTGGTCATTTTGCTACGCCAAGCAAAAGACGGTCAACCAAGCACCGAATGCTCCTGACGGGGCAGGCGATGTATGGACATGGACAGCGATTGATTCAGACAGCAAGTTGATCTTAGCCTACGAGGTCGGGGACCGTTCTATGGAAACCGGACTTGAATTTTTGGAGAATCTACAAGGACGCTTGGCCAATCCAGTACATCTAACAACGGATCGCTACAATGTCTATCTCTCGGCAGTAGAGCAGGTCTTCGGTGAGGATGTGGAACACGCATTGATGACGAAAGGAAAAGAAGAAGGACCTACCACCTCTCACGTCGAGCGGCAAAATCTAACGATGCGAATGGGAATGCGACGCTTTACGCGACGCACCAACGGGTTTAGCAAGCGAATAGAACGTCACTTGAACATGCTTTCGCTTTACTTCGTTTTCTACAACTTTCTGAGAGTTCATTCGTCGATAGGAAAAACACCAGCGCAAGCGGCAGGATTGGCCAACACTGGCTACGATATGGAATGGTTGGCCGAACAGATCGAGGCGGCCCGACCTAAGCCGAACCGCCCCAAGACGTACAAGAAGCGTCAAATTTCAAAATGAGTCACTACCAACTCAAAGTTCGCAAATTCGGCAACTCGCTCGGCGTCGTCCTCCCCAAGGAGGTCGTCAATCGGCTGCGCACCAAAGACGGGGATCCTCTATTCCTGATCGAAGGGCCGGACGGCAGCTACCAGATGACGCCCTACGATCCCACCTTTGCAAAGAAGCTGGCAAAGGCCGAAGACATCATCGACCGCTATCGCAACACGCTCCACGTTCTGGCCCAGTGACGGAACCGGTTTGGATTGACGCACGCGACGCGCTGATACTACACGACCGACTGCTCGCGCTGCACGGCGGCGCAGCGGGGGTGCGCGACGATGGCTTGCTGCAATCGGCTTTGGCCCGGCCACAGCAACACTACGCCTATGCGGATACGCCCGATCTCATCGAAATGGCTACCGCCTATACGGCAGGCATCGTGCGCAACCACCCATTTGTCGATGGCAACAAGCGCACGGGCTTTGTAGTCGGCATCCTGTTTCTGGAGTTGAACGGCTATCGCTTCACCGCCACGCAAGAGAGCGCGGCTCAAGCCGTTATCGCGCTGGCGGCCGGGACACTTGATGAAGCGGGCTACACTTCTTTCCTGCGCGCAAACACCGAAGTGCAACGCGAAAAATCATAACAGCGCATTAGCACAACTCATCCACCGCTTAAAAGCGGCCTATTGCGTCGCCTATCCGCCCGCTGTATCTTGCCCCACCATGAATTTACGCCTTAGCATCGTCGCCCAGAGCTTTATTCCCCTCTGCAAAGCGCATCTCCTCGCATGAACAAAGTAGATATTCCGCCGCCCGAAGGCGTCTTCGCTCAGTCTTGGTCGCTAAAGAAACTCTTCGGTATGCTAGCCGTCTTCGGCCCGGCAGCCATCGTCGCCTCGGTCGCCATCGGCGCTGGCGAAACCATCGTCGTGGTGCGGGCCGGGGCTTGGGCCGGCTACGGCTTGTTGTGGATGGTCTTGCTTAGTTGCTTGGTCAAGGGTGTCTTCTTCACCTATCTGATCGGCCGCTACACAGCCGTCAGCGGCGAGCTGATCGGCCACCGCCTCGTGCGCCTGCCCGGACCGCGCGGATGGTTGCTGTTGACCATTTTGCTCTTTGAGATGATCGGCGCACCCCTAGCTTGGGTGCCCGTCTCCAAGCCCTGCGGCGACCTCTTTCACTTCCTGCTGCGCGACATGCTGCCCGCAGGCGAAAAAGAAA
The DNA here is from genome assembly GCA_965116455.1 of Candidatus Latescibacterota bacterium. Classification (GTDB taxonomy): domain Bacteria; phylum Latescibacterota; class UBA2968; order UBA8231; family UBA8231. The sequence continues at coordinate 2,267,918 of OZ220690.1, forward strand.
TCTTCTGGGAAAACGCCATAACCTCGGCCTTTATTGCCTTGGCACTGTTCTTTGGCATCCGCCTGTCCTTTGAACGCCTCGAAAAGCAACAACTCCTCATCTGCGGAATCCTAGTCACGGGCACCATCGCCGGCACCCTCATCGTGCGTCCAGACTTTATCGCGGCGCTTGTGGGGACCTTCCGCTTCGGCGACCTGCCGCCCTTCCCAGAGTGGGCACCCGCGGACACCGTCGCGCATCCACTGCTGACATTGGGCACCACCTTTGGCTACGTCGGCGGCGGGGTCATTAGCTACATCGCTTACGCCAACTGGGTCGGCCTACACAAATGGGGACTGACGGGCCACCAAGACATCGAAGCCATCCGCGACCGCGCCTTCCGCAGCGAGAGCATCGACTACCTACCCGACGATCCCCAGCAAATCCACCGCCTGCGGCAACGCGTGGCGCCGCTGCGCTGGGACGTAGCGTTGGGAGCGATAGTCCTCTTCATCGTCACTGGGGCCTTTATGATTTCCGGGGCGGCCGTACTCTTCCCGCTCGAAACCCGCTTTGAGGGCTGGAACCTACTGACGCATCAAGCCCACGTCTGGCGGCAGATTCATCCGAGTTTGGTGTGGATTTACTACGTCTGCATCCTCGCCGCGCTGTGGGGCACCCTGCAAGCCCTGCCCGAAATCTACGCCCGCGTGGCCCAAGAATTTCTCTCCGCCCGCTGGCCCGACCGCACTTGGGAGTACCAAGCGATCAAGCGCGTCATCTGCCTCTACATCTTCGCCACCACCATGCTCATCGTCTGGAACAACATCCCCTTCGACATCCTGACCCAGATCGCCGGCTTCCTCATCGCCAATCTGGCCATTGCCATGATGATGGTGGCAGCCATCTACCTCAACTTCAAGCTGCCCGCCTCCTACCGCACCCGCGCCTGGGTCCTCATCGGCGCGGTGCTTTCGACCGTGGTTCTAATCGCCTCAGCCGCCGTCAGTGGTTGGGGACTGCTGGGAAAATTGGCGGGCTGACAGGCGACGACACTGTTCATTCGCGCTTATCCCTCAATGAAAACCGAGATTAAGAAAAACTATCCATACTACGCTGCCGGTCGGACATGGTCTGTGCCAGAACTACGACTAGTCTCACTACCCGATGGCACCGCCGCCATTTCTGAAGATGAAATTCACCGGATTCACCGGGCGATCACGAACGAAATCTGCGGCAACAACACCAGTCTATCCATGGAAGAATTGGAATTCCTCTGTGACGTAACGGGCACCACCTTCTCGGATGTGGCGGACTGACTACAGATCCACCGCAGCACGGTTACTCGATAAATCAAACTCGCCAGCTAACTCGTTTCTCGGCCCAAGCGACAATCTTCGGCGGCAAGCCACTCCGCATACGGGCGCGGCATGGGGCTAGGCAAGCCCATGCCATGTTCCTCGCGCCAGCGCAAGAGCGGGTGTTCGCGTTCTGCTTGCGGTAGTTCCACGCGCTGACCACGCGCCCCCGACTCAAAAATCCCCATCAATATCTCCAGCACATGGCGACCGGCCTCACCCGAGCACTCGTGCGCACGGCCCGCGTCGAGCGCCTGCACGTATTCATCGGCGAACTGATAGTCCTCCACAGCCGCCGGGCCCGCCGGGTCGTAATGCTCCGGCACTATGGGGGCGAGCGATTCCCACTCGGTTCGGCCAGGGGCAAAGTGCGGCGTGGACAAAAACCACGGAGCACCGCTCTTCCAGTAGAGCCGGCCCTCGGTGCCATAGATCTCGATCATATAGGCCGTTGAATCCACCTTGGGAAAGCGGTGCTGCAAGAGGGTACCTGAAATCCCGCACGCAAAGGCGAGGGCCGCAGTCACGTGCTCGCCGGCGATGTAGCCCATGCCGCTCGGCGACGGCACCACATCCTCGGGAGTAATCGGGCGGCCATCGGTCAAGGCCACGGCTTGCACGCTCCGCACCGGCCCCACCACGCCGAGCATGGCATTGAGTGAGTGCGTGGCGATATTCATCAGGCCGTAGCCTCCGTAGTAGCCCTTGCCGCTGCCCTGCATATAGCGCAAGTCGCCGATCCGGCCCTCGGCAATCGCCGCTTTGACCGCTTGCAGCGCACCGCCGCTACGCCCCTGGTGATGCACGGCCACTTGCACCCCTTTCTCTGCGGCTTTGGCCAACACTGCGTCGGCCTCGGCCAAGGTCGTGCAAATCGGCTTTTCAATGTCGATGTGGACTCCGTGCTCCAACACTCGCATGGCCAGCGGATAGTGGAACTCGGTGCCCGTGGGAATGGCGACAATGTCTGGGGCCTCGGCCTCGATCATCCGGTCGAGGTCGTCGTAGCGAGCCGCAACCCCTAACTCGTCGCCGAGGGTCGCCAACCGCTCGGGCACAAGATCGCACAGAGCCACAACCTCGGTGCGGGGATGCTGATGGTACGCGCGGCCCGCGGCCGTGCCTCGGCCGCGGCAGCCCAAAATGGCAACTCGGTATTGTTGCATGGTGCAATCTCCTTGTGACGCCAATGCTGGCGTCGGACTGATCGCGTCACTTGCGATCGATTAACTCGGCCTTTTTCCAATACGCAGCAAAATGCCGGCGCAGCCACGTCAGCGGCGCAAAGCGCAGCGCATTAAAGCCCCCCCAAGACCAGCGCAGCGGCCACTCGCTCCGGTTAGTGAGCCACTGGAATAGCCGTTTGCGCTCCGCGCTCGCCAACCCCACCTCGACGCTGAGCCGCGCCAACTCGCGATCGTACGTCCCCTCCATGATCATGCGGGCGTGTTGTGCGACCTTTTCCGGCTCCAACACGGCCACCCGCGGACACACCATACCAGCCTCGCGCCGCACAAAGGCGCGGATTTGCGCCGACGGAAAATCGCCCTGATGCGCAATAGCTTGGCGGGCGATCGAGACCGGATTCATCGCCCCGTACGTGCGGCAAATTAGCGGGCGCACCGGATAAATAGTACAGCTATGGTCCGCGCCGAGAAAGGGGCAGCGGCGGGGACGCTCCTCGGTAAAGCTCAGCAACTCTTGGCGACGCTGCGGGGAAAAGTGCTTCTCCACATAGGCGACGATGTGGACGTATTCGGCTCGGTAGAGCGGGAACATGGTAGCGTAATAGTTGTCGAACTCCTCCTCCGTAAGCGCACAGCAATCGCCCGTACCAGCACACCGCGTCGCCGGAACTTGATCGTATAGCACCTCTAGATCGCGCATAACTCCTCCTGTTATAGCAATGCGGAATGATTTGAACGATTCGGTATGTGGATCGTCTAGTCACAACTATTCTGCGTCCATCTGCGTCCATCTGCGGATTATCTCGCAAATGATTTAGGATGGCTATATAAGCTAGCGCACCTTTGCTATCAACGCCGTGGCCCGCTCCCGTATCAGAGCCTCGCTCGCCGGCGCGATCATCTGCACGCTCGGATAGAACTTGTAGGCCAAGTCGATCTCGTAGCCGCCGCGCGCGTACTCATCGGCCGTGGGCACATAGCCAATGCAGCCATTGGCAAAGCCGCACAAGACGGCTGGCCCATGCGCGGTCTCCAAGTCGAGCTGATAGCGGGCAAAAAGCTCGCCCTCCACGCCCAAGAGCACCAGCTCGCCAAGGGCCAACGCCTGCATCTCAAAGGGCTGGGCCCGAGCGCGCTCCGCGCCAGCCTGCACCCATTTGCACAGGGCCTCGGCCCATTCGAGCTGCGCCCTGGATACCTCGCTGCTCTGCGCCAAACGAGCCCGCAGGTGCCACTTGAGTTTCTCGACCTCGGTACGCCAGCGCGGCGGCAGGGGCTGCAGCGGCAAGTCCAACCGCTCGTGCGCCCAGCGCAGTGCCGAGACGTCCAGAGGCGTGCCCGCATCCCGCCCCTCCAGCACGGCCCGACCCAACTCCTGCCCCAACGCCTCGACATCGGCAAACGAGCCGCCGGTTATCCGCGGGTTGACATCGCCGCAGGCACCGTTGACAAAAAGTGCTCTATCGCCGGTCTGCTCCTCGATGTGGCGCACCGCCGCACCGGCAAAGTCGCTGCTGATCTGGAGATTGTCGTGGCCCAAGACCACCGGATGACAGGCGTGGTTGAAGAGCGTAACCCCTGTGCCATCGGCAGCAACAAAGCGCAGTACGTGCGCGTAGGGCACGACCGGACCAGCGGGGTTTTGCCCGATCCGCGTACCCTGCGGGTGCGGCTCGCGACGATTGATGCCGATCTGCACTCTAGGACAAGCGTAGTACAAATGGCCCGGTCGGCTGTCGGCCGCAGCAGCTACTACCACCTCGACCACGGCGTCGGCAACCTGCTCCAAGTAGCCGCCGTCGATGCGCTCCATGCCCCGAAAGGGGAAGGTCAGTGGGCCGGCGTGGGTGTGGGAGGCGCAGACCATGACGGCCGCCCCTTCAATGCCAGTAGCGCGCCTTATCTTCTCCCGAATCCCCCGCACGGCGTCCGCGTCCAACCCCACCAAATCGACGGCGACAAGAGCGATCCGCGCCGCATCACAGCCGCAGACGAGGGCCTTGGCCATGAGGCGATCGCGGATGTGCGTGGCCCCGGACCGCCGCCCCCAGTACCCGCCCATTGGGATGCCGACTGGTGGCGTGATGTCGGCAGCAGCCGCACCAAAGTGCAACACTACTGCGGCCCCTCTCTCCAGTTGGCGGGCAGAACGACAAGCGGAGTCCCTAGGCCGCAGGCATTGTATAGCGCACGCAAATCAGCGACCCCGATTTGCAGATCCATAGCACTTGGACGGAGCCACGCTGGACTGGCGTAGATCAGCAGTCCGCTCGCGAAATACAAGGCACTAGTGGCCGCGGCGTCGGCAACCAAGTTCTGTTCCCAGTCAAACGGGCTGGGCACCAAGCCGCGCCAAGGGTTGCTGGGCCGATAGCGCCGCAACCGAGCCTCGAGCGAAGATTGCACCGCTGGCCGCGTCCCAAGGGAGTCAGCCTCGAGCGGTACGCGCCGCAAGAGCGCCTTCCCGTGCATCAACCGCAACTCGCCCACGCCCCGATCCACCAGCAAGTACGGCGCGTCCGCTTCTATGGCCTGCAACCAAGCCCGCAGCGCGGCGTTGACATAGGCCAAATCTTCGGCTGACGCCGCGCTCGCGCCGTACGCCAAAGCCCAGAACAACGCGAGGTGCTTCATCAGTAGATAAAGACCGGCCAGCCGATTTCGACGGCTTCGTACAGGTACTCCAGATCCTCGTTGCCCACCCGTACACAGCCGTGGGTGACACTCTTGCCCAAGTTGATTTCAAAGAGCGTGCCGTGAATCATAAAGTCCTTGAGAAAGTACAAGGCGTACGAGCCCAAGACCCCGCGCTGGAACCGCCGAGGATCCTCGGCGAAGATGGGAATCTCCTCGTCGTTTTCAACGAAGTACCAAGTTGGCCGGGTCCACAGGGGGTCGGCGACTTTGCGGCGGATGGCGAATCGGCCCTTGGGGGTGTCGAAGGTCCAGCGATGCCATCGCTTGGCACCTTCGAGCTTGCGGCCGCTGCCCGTTGCACAAGCGGCTTGGCGCAACACCTGCTCTCCTTCGCGGAGCAGGATTAGATTGTCCTGGGTATTGATGACGATGTAGGGCGTAGCTAGATCGCGGCGCTCAACGGCTTGTACCAGTTGCTGGTGCTCTAACGAGAGCGCGGACGCACGCGCGTCGGGCGGCCCCCACAGTAGCGCGCAAAAAAACAAAGCGACCGGGAGCAACTCCCGGCCGCCTGTGATTAGAGCTTGCAATGGCGCGTGCTCAGAAGCGCTCGTACCAAGGACGCATCTCCTCGACCAGCGCGTGGTATCTATCCACGGCTACCATCACGCCGTCGGCGACCTCGGTAGCCTTCTGATCTGCGCTTTCGGCAAGGGACTCAGCATCGGAGAAATGCTCGCTGTCCACCGCAGCTTCGGCCGCGTCTAGATCGGCTTCGGCCGCGCTTAACTCGGCGCGCAATTCCTCAATATCGGCTTCCGTACCTTTGCCAGACGGCGCTTCCTCTAAGCTGGTATATGCAGCAGCGACCGCGTCGCGGGCGGTGGCAATCGCGGCTTCGGCCGACTCCCTCTGGCGTTTCTTTTCGGCTTCCGCAGCCGACTCCGCCTGCATGGCCTTGCTCTTGGCATCGGCGATTTGCGTTCGCGCTTGCTCAAAGTCCTTAAAGAGGAAAAAACGCTCGGCTTCGGTGTTGGTCGTTGCTTCGGCTTCGCTGTACGCGCGCTGTGCAGCCGAGTACTCATTGGCGGCAAAGCGCTCGGCACCAACATCCCGGGCCGAACTGAGGGCTTGCTTGGCCGCATCTAGTTCAGCTGTGGGGGGGTCGTCACAGCCCGCCAAAACCGCAACGGCGACAAACAGCGATATTACCCGCATTTTCATGGTCCACCTTCCTGAGTTTGAACGTTCTGTGCTTCCCTATATATCAGAGACAATCTAAAAGGAAGTACAGGGAATTGTCAAGCGCAAACAGGGCGCGGCAACGCGGCTTCGCGCCCCTCAGAATTTGGCGTTTTCGTCGTCTTCTGGCGCAAAATCCTCGTCTTCTTCCCCAGGCACTTCGTAAATCCACCCGCAATTTGGACACAAGGGATATTCCGCATCCTCCCGGCGGGTTTGGCACTGGGGGCACCGCTGGCCAAAGGGCGACCAGAACTTCAGCACTACGACGACTAGCAGTAAGACCGCCAATAAAGTGTAGAGCATCTGCGACCTCCTCCCCGACTTCTTAGCGACGCCGCTTGGCGGCCTTGAGCTTGCGCAATTGGCGGCGGCGACCCCAGCGGCTGCGCTTGACGCGCCGACCCACAGGCGGCCGCAGTTGGCCGTCGGCGACCAGTTCGTCGAGCACTCGATTGAGCTGGTCTGGACGATTGGTGATAATCCCTTGTACTCCCATCGTCGCCAAGTCGCGCATGGCAATGTCCTCGTCAACGGTCCAAGCCCAGACCGCAATGCCCCGCTGGCGCATCTCTTCGAGGAAGGGCGGGGTCAGCGCCGCGTACCATATCGCCAGCGCGTTGGCCCCCACTTGCAGCACTTGGCGCACGAGGCGGCGCGCGCGCACCCGCGAAGGCGTGGTCGGCAACTGGCCGACCAGCAGCGCGGTGGGCAGGGTCGGCGCGAGCAAATTGAGCCGCTGGACGGTTTGCGGATTGAACGCTTGCACCACGACGCGCTCCGTCGCATTCGCCGCCTCAATCACCTGTAGGATGCGCTCGGCAATGCCGTCGGCCTTGATCTCTATCAGCACGAGGGCCTGATTCCGCGCTAAGTCGAGCACGTCTTCTAGCAGGGGCACGCGCTCGCCGGCAAAATCAGCGCTAAACCAGCGGCCAGCATCGAATTGACGCACTTCCTCGCCCAAGAGGTCGGCGACCAACCCCGAGCCATTGGTCGTCCGATCCAGCGCCGCGTCGTGCAAGACCACGATCTGGCCGTCGCGGGTGGCGTGGACGTCGATTTCGAGGATATCGACGCCGATCTGGAGGGCCTTTTCGCAAGCGGCCAATGTGTTCTCGGGTGCCAGTCCCGGACCGGATGCGCCGCGATGGGCAATGCGCAGGGGGGTGATCATCTCAAGCGCCGAATTTGTCGAGCCGGCGCGCGTGGGCCAACGCGTGGGCCATCAAACTGGTCGCTGGCACAATCCCGAGGCTGCCAGCGCTGCAACCGCGCTCGGAAAATTCATCTGTCGCGTCGGCCAACGCCCACTGGCTAGCTATGACCGTGGGCACGGGATGCCAACTGTGGCTGCGCATAATCGACGGGGTCGAGTGGTCGCCGGTGACGATGAGCACCTCGGGTTGCAGTGCGAGCAACCTCGGAATGTGGGAATCCAACTCCTCTAACAGCCGCACCTTCAAATCGAAATCGCCGTCCTCGCCCGCGCTGTCCGTTTTCTTTATGTGGACGTAGAAAAAGTCGTAGTCCGCGCAGCGGCTTTCGAGCAAAGCGAACTCGGATTCGAGATCCCAGCCGACCTCTTCGACATCCATGCCCACGGCCCCGGCCACGCCGCGGTACATGGGATACCCGGCAATGCCCAAGGCTTTCAGTCCGTACGCCTCGTCCATCGACACCAGCTCTGGATAGCGACCAAATCCCCGCAGCAGCACCATGTTGGCCGGGTGTTCGGCGGCGAGCAAGGCGGCGGCTTGCGCTAAAAAGGCATTGGCCACTTCGACAGTGCGCTCGGAATCCGGTGCGAGCGCCGACAGGGGCTTGGGCGGCACGCCCGTCACCTGTGGGTCCGAATCCGAGACTTGGTCTCCCAAGCCCGCGCCGCGCAACACCACGCCGGCGCGGTACTCCATCTCGGCGGCGACTTGCACTTCCACCCCAGGCACTGCGATCGCTCTTAGCACTTTGCAAAGCTGGCGGCCTTTTTCCGTGGGGATGCGGCCGGCGCGACGGTCGCACACCCGGCCCGCAGCATCCACCGTGCAAAAATTGAGGCGCGCCGCCACGTCGCCGCGGGCAAAATCCAGCCCCAAACCGAGGGCCGAAAGGGCACCGCGACCAATCTGATTCTGCCAAGGATCGTAGCCAAAGAGAGCTAAGTGGGCCGGACCGCTACCCGGGGTAAAGCCGCCCCCTAAAGGCGAAATCAGGCCACAGGTTCCCCCCTTGGCCAACGCGTCTAAGTTGGGCAAACGGGCCGTTTCCAGCTCGGACTTGCCCGTGGCGGGATGGGGCAATCCACCCAAGCCATCGACGACCAACAGGACGATCTTGGCGTCGCTGTCCCGGATGCACAACTCCTTGGTGTATTGGGAACTTATCACGTTCGCATTCTCCTGCCTTCTAACTGACGTTACGCACCCCAGTAGGGGGCGGTTTCAAACCGCCCCCTACCGCAAGTACAAATCCCTGAGGACCATCTGCACGGCCCCGTTGCCAGTATAGGTGTCTGCCTCCAACTCGAAAGCCACGCTCAGCCGGTCGCCCGGTCGCACGTGATCCGCGAGGTCTTTTTGGTTCCACCACAGCGCAGCACAGCGGCGACCACCCACCTCCAATTCGGCCTTGAAGTGGCGGCCGTCGGTGCCGATCTGCCGCGACCAGACGACCCGACATTCCTCTATGGCAAAAACCGGCCGCCGATGTCCATTGCCAAAAGGCTCTAGCGCGGCGAGTTGCTCCACCGTGTCTAGCGTCAAATCGGCCGGTTTGAGCATCAAGTCGATGTCCAATGCGGGTTGCAGTGCCTCGGGGCTAATGTGGGCGTTGGCGTGATCGATCAGCGCGAGGCGAAAGCCCTCAAAGGCGTCAACTGCGAGCGAAAAACCCGCGGCCGCCGGATGGCCGCCATGCGTCTGCAAGTGCTCTTCGCAGGCGTGGATGCCCTCGCTGATGTCATAGCCCGGAATGCTGCGGGCCGAGCCTACGCAGAGGCCGCGGTCGCTGCCTTGGGTACACACGACTGCGGGGCGGGCGTATTTTTCGCACAACTTGCTGGCCAACAGGCCGACGATCCCCAAATTCCACTCCCCCAATACCACGATGATGTGGTCCTCCACGTCCTCCTCCGGGCCGACCTGTTCCTCGACCTGCTGTATGCCCTCGCGCTGCCAAGCCTGCCGCTGGGAATTGAGCCGGTTGAGTTCGTCGGCCAACTGCGCGGCCTCTCCCTCGTCTGCGGAGCGCAAAAGCCGCAGCGCTATATCGGGCGTCTTCAAGCGACCGGCGACATTGATCCGCGGCCCCAAGCGAAAACCCAAACTGGCAGCATCAAGGGGCTGGTCTCGATAGCTGGCCACCTTCTTGAGCGCGCGCAGACCGAGGCGCTTGGTGCGCTGAAGGATCTGCAGGCCGCGCTGAATAAACAGGCGATTTTCCCCTAGCACGGGCACGAGATCGGCCACCGTCCCCAAGGCTACAAGATCGAGCAATTCGTTGAGATAGCGGCGGCGCTCCTCGCCGACGAGAAAGGCTGCGCTGAGGGCCTGCACCAACTTGAAGGTGACGCCGACACCGGCCAAGTCTTTGAAAGGATACGCACAATCGCGGCGGTTGGGGTTGATGATGGCAAGGGCGCGCGGCAATTCGGCGAGTTGCTGATGGTGATCAACTACGACGACCTCCACGCCGCGCACCTCGGCCAGTGCTAGGGCATCATGGGCCGAAATGCCATTGTCAACCGTGACGATGACGCGCGCGCCCCTTGCTATGGCGCGCTCGACCCCGGGCGGCTTGAGACCGTACCCGTCCTTGTGGCGATCGGGCAAGAGGCCGTCGCAGTCGGCACCCACGCGCTCGAGAAAATCCATCAGCACCGCAGTACTGCAAACCCCATCGACGTCGTAGTCGCCGTACACGACGATCTTCTCGCGGTCGCGGACAGCGCGCTCTAGGCGCGCAACCGCGGTTGCCATGTCCTGCATCTGCTCGGGCGGGTACAGGGCTTCGGGGCCGACTCGCAACTCGGCGCGGGTCAGGCCGCGGCCGGCGAGTAGATCATCGATTAAGCTATCGTACGGGACGTCGCGGACGACATTCCAGACCGGATAACGACGCATAATTATCTTAGATTATTCACACATATGGGAATTGGTATAACGCGGCTCAGACAATAATATCACACCCAGCAAAACCCGGTCAAGGCGGGACGAGTGCGCTTGCCTTGACGCTAGCGTTGCGTACATTTGTTCGCTGTGTTTTTTGAACTTAATCACTCGGGGAAAGTGCATGTTTCTCTGCTATATAGCCCTCCTCGGTATCGCCGCGTTGCCCCACCTCGCGGCTGCTGGCCCCAATGCAGACGCTGAAATTTTCATCGGCGAAGAAGGCCCCTTCTGCGGTTTTACAGCGAATAGCACCGTGGAGTTCAGCGTCTCGGCGCGCAACATGAGCAGCGTGCGCCAAGTCAAATTCGAGTTTAGCTGGGAGCCGGCCAACGCCATCGCCGCGGTCGCGGGCACAATAGGTGAGACTGCTAAAGCCAAGTCCTTCATCGCCCCAGGACCACCGCAGATAAAAGGCCAGACCGCCCAATGGGGCATCGCGACCCTCGGCGGTGCCGGGATAGCCGGCGAGGGCCATCTCGCGAATATGGCGTTCACCGTGGCCGACTCCATCACCCCCATCACCCCCATAGACATCTACCTCGACGTAGTATCGCTCGGGCCTTCTTTTAGTGAGCGCGACTCCATCCGCCCCCAAGTCGCGTTCTTGCGCAATTACTGCGATGCCGAGGGACGGGCTTTGCCGGGGGGCATCTTCTTCCGCTCGGTCGGGCAAAACCACTCCCTTTCTGCCGCCGGCACCGGCAGCGTAGCCGACAGCAGCGCCGGCGAAATCCTCGTGTCGGCCCGCCTTTTGCAGGCTGGGTACTTCCGCGCTGGCGTGGCTTTTACCTGGGACATTACCAACCCCGGAGCAAGTCCGGCGTACGCTTTAGCCAATGGCGAGACCATCCCCATCCCGGCTGGCGCGGCCCAGCAGGTGATAACTACCAGCGACGAGCGCGGTCTGACCTATCTACTCCTCGACGCCGAACAGCCTGCCACGCTCGTCTTCAACACCTGCGCCGAAGGGTCGTGCGCAGAAAGCCGAGTAGTATGGGAGGACGTTGCCACGTCCATCTCAGAGCGGTCCGGCTTTGCTCTGCCGCGCGAACTCATCCTCGCGCCGAACTACCCCAATCCCTTTAACGCCGGCACCACTATCCCCTTTGCCATCCCCGAGGGAGAGCCTCGCTTTGCCCAAATCGACATCTTCAACCTAACGGGCCAAAAGGTGGCCACGCCCTTTGCGGCGAACACACCCCCAGGGCGGCACGTGGTCCATTGGGATAGCCAGTCGGCAACCGGCGCACCCGCGGCCAGTGGCCTCTACATCTACCGCCTGCGGACGGATTCGGCCGAACTACACCGTCCCATGCTCCTCTTGCGCTGAACCGTGCGCCCTCCCGACCCAGCCCGTCTTGCAGCAGCGCGCCTGCTCCGCGACTTAGAGCGGCAAGCCCAGCCTTTCGACCAACTGCTACAAGCTCTCGACGAGAGCTTGCCGACCAACCGCGACGCGCGCTTCGCCCGTCAATTAGTCCTCGGTGCGGTGCGGTGGCAGAAGCGGCTCGATTGGATCATCGACTCCTGCTGTGCGCGCCCGGTCGCCCAACTCTCGCCCTGGGCTCGCCACATTTTGCGCCTCGGCACCTATCAGCTCTTCTGGCTCGACCGGGTGCCCCAGTCGGCGGCCGTCCATACCTCAGTAGAGTTAGCCAAGCACTTGGCGCACCACGGCATCGCCTCACTGGTCAATGCCGTGCTCCGCAACTTGCTGCGGCAGCGCGCGCAGGTGCACTACCCCGATCTGCGGCAAACCCCGACGCATTACCTATCGGTGTACCACTCTCACCCCGAGTGGTTGGTCGAACGCTGGGTCAGCCGCTGGGGTCGCGAACTCGTCGAGCACTTGCTCGTGGCCAACAACCAGCCCGCCGAACTCAACATCTACCTCAACCCGCTGCGCGCCAGCCGCGAAATCGCCGCAGAACTCGACCTAGTCCCAGTCGGGTCGAGGCCAGGCTTTTACCGAGCGGCAAACGGCGCGGCTCTCTTTGCCTCGCGCGCATACCAGCAGGGGCAGTTTCAAGTCCAAGACCCCAATGCCGGCTTGGCGGTGGCTCTGCTCGACCCGCAGCCCGGCGAACGCCTGCTCGACCTGTGCAGCGCACCCGGCGGCAAAGCCATGCAAGCCGCCATTGCCATGGCCGACCGCGGCTGGGTGGTAGCCGCCGACGTTTCGCTGCCGCGGCTGAATCGAGTGCGCGAAAATGCCCGACGCCTGCGCCTGCGCGCCATCCGCCCCGTAGTCCGCGACGGCACAACCCCTGGGTGCGGTGCCTTCGACCGAGTCCTCGCCGATGTGCCCTGCAGTGCCACCGGCGTACTCGGACGGCGACCAGACGCCCGCTGGCGGCGCCAGCCCGCCGAATTTGCGGCATTGACCGCGCGGCAACAGATGCTCATCCAACGCGCTTACGAGCACGTGCGTCCTGGCGGCGTCTTGGTCTATAGCACCTGTAGCTTGGAAGAGGAGGAAAACGAGGTCATTGTCGAGCGCTTCTTAAAGCAGACCCCGACCGCGCGGCTGGAACGCGCCGATGCCCACTTTCCCACCCAGCCCTGGGCCGGCCGCTACGTATTGACCATACCGGGCCAACACGCCGGCGACGGTAGTTTTGCCGCGCGCATCCGCAAAGCTACATCGTGAAAAACATCCTCCGCCAATTGGCCCTGCTCGCGATGGGCGCATCTCTCGCCGGTATCATCGCCCTCGTCCTGCTCGACGCGATCCTCATGCCGTACCTAGTCGACACGCCTAGCGTCCAAGTCCCCGATCTTAAGGGCCTTTCTGCACCCGAGGCATCCGCTCGCCTTGAGGAAGCAGGACTGAAGATGACCATCGGCGATTCGCTGCACCACAAAACCGTCCCCGCCGACGCGGTAGTCGATCAAGATCCAAGTGTTGGGCAATTGGTCAAAGAAGGTCGGCGCGTCGTCTTGACCGTGAGCAAGGGGGCGCGCTACTACGAGGTCCCCGACGTGCGCCGCGTCAGTCTGCGCGAGGCTCGTTTGCAGCTAGAGGGAAACCAACTCAACATCGGCCAAATCTTCTACCGCTCCTCAGAGGTCCTCCCCGAGGGCGCTATCGTCGAGCAGTCGCCTCCCCCCGGTGATCAACTCGCCCTAGGCAGTTCGATTGACCTCTGGATCAGCAACGGCTCGCCTGCGGCTCTCAAGCGCGTCCCGAATCTAATCGGCCTATCCATCGGAGTTGTAGAAGACACCTTGCGCAAGTACGAAATGCGCATCGGCCACATTGCCAAGCGCATCGACGAGCAAAAACGCGTCGGCACCGTGCTGGCGCAATCGCCGACGAGCGAGCAGCACATCCCGCGCCACAGCCGCATCGACCTCGTCGTCAGCGCCGCGGCACCGCCGCCGGAACCGGACGCCTTCGACAACTGGGAAGAACCATGAACGCCACGCGCATCGGCCCTTCGCTCTTGGCCGCCGACTTTGCCCGCCTAGCCGAGGACATCGACCGCGTCGAGTGCGGCGGGGCTGATTTTCTCCATCTCGACGTAATGGACGGGCACTTCGTCCCCAACATCAGCTTTGGCCTGCCGGTCGTCGCGGCCGTGCGCCAAACCACCCGCCTCGAACTCAACACCCACCTGATGTTGCAAGACCCCTTGCCCTTTATCGGCCCCTTCAAAGAGGCGGGTGCCGACTCGCTCGTCGTCCACGTGGAAATCGAATCCGCCCAAGCCGTACTCGACTCCATTCGCCAACACGGTATCCAATGCGGCCTCGCGGTCAACCCAAACACGCCCGTCTCGGCCCTCTACCCCTATCTCGACGAACTCGACTTGGCCTTGGTCATGTCCGTGGAGCCAGGGTTTGGCGGCCAAGCCTTCCAACCCGCCGCCCTCGACAAAATCCGCGACCTGTGCGCGGAAATCGAGCGCCGTGGGCTAGACATACCCGTCGGCATCGACGGCGGGGTTCATCCCGGCAACGCAGCCGCCTGCCGCCGTGCCGGTGCTCAGTGCCTAGTGGCGGGCTCGGCCGTCTTCAACTCCCCCGACCCAGCCCGCGTCATCGCCGACCTGCGCGGCTGACCTGCCTCTGTTGCTATATCTATATATTAAATTTATATTTTAGCTTCTTTGTCGCATTCTACCACTCGACGCATCGGCCCATGTTTTATCGACTCAGCGAACGCTTTGACGACCTCTTCCGCTCGCTCCGCGGACAGGGGCGCATTACTGAGCGCAATATCGACGATACCCTGCGCCAGATTCGCCGTTCTCTGCTCGAAGCCGACGTCAACTTCAAGGTCGCCAAGGACTTCATTCAGCGGGTCAAAGAGCAGGCCCTCGGCCAAGACGTCCTCAAGAGCCTGACCCCGGGCCAGCAGCTAGTCAAAATCGTCCACAGCGAGCTCGTCGTCCTGTTGGGAGGCAACAACAGCCCGCTCAATCTCGCCGAGCACCCTCCCACCGTCGTCATGCTCGTCGGCCTACAGGGCTGTGGCAAGACGACTATGGCTGCCAAGCTAGCCCGTCAGTTCAAGGACAAAGGCCGACCGCCGCTGTTGATCGCCGCCGACGTGTATCGCCCGGCCGCCGTGGCCCAGCTCCAATCGCTGGGAGCCTCTATCGACGTGCCCGTTTTCAGCCAGCCCAAGGGCGTCGATCCAGTCGCCATCTGCCGTCGCGGCATCGACCAAGCCCGCCAGACTCACCGCAGCATCGCGCTCATAGACACCGCGGGCCGCCTGAGTATCGACGAAGAGATGATGGACGAGCTGGACCGTATCCAGCAGGCCGTCGAGCCGCACGAGATCCTCTTTGTCGCCGACAGCATGCTGGGCCAAGACGCCGTGGAAACCGCCGCCCGCTTTAACCAGCGCCTCGCGTTTACCGGCTGTGCCCTGACCAAGCTCGACAGCGACGCCCGCGGCGGAGCCGCACTGTCGGTCCGCGCCGTCACCGGCCAGCCGATCAAATTCGTCGGCACCGGCGAGAAAATCGAAGATCTAGAGTCCTTTCATCCCGACCGCATGGCCTCGCGCATCCTCGGCATGGGCGACATTGTCTCGCTGGTGGAAAAGGCCGAGCAAGCCATGGAGCGCGACCGGGCCAAAGAGCTAGAAGAAAAGTTTCGCCAAGCCTCTTTCACCTTTGAGGATTTTCTCTCGCAGTTGCAAGCGGTGCGCCGCATGGGGCCTCTCGACCAGCTCATGGGCATGATTCCCGGAGGCGGCAAAGCCGCCAAGAACATGCAGCTCGACGACAGCGCATTCACCCAAGTCGAGGCCATCATCAACTCCATGACTCGCCAAGAGCGCGTCCAACCCAAAATTCTCAACGGCAGCCGCCGCAAGCGCATCGCCCGCGGCAGCGGCACCAGCGTCCAAGAGGTGAACCAACTAGTCAAACAATTTCACATGATGCAGAAAATGATCCGACAGATGGGCCGCGCCAAAGGCGGCCGCTTAAAAATGAGAATGCCCCTCGTGGGCTAGGCATCCTTCGCCAAGGAGAATAGCATTGGTCAAACTTCGCCTTAAGAGAATAGGCAAACGCAAACAGCCTTACTACCGAATCGTCGCCGCCCACATCAGCGTCGCCCGCAACGGTCGATCCCTCGCAGAGGTGGGCTTCTACGACCCCACGCACGCCAGCGTCAAAATCGACGAAGAGCGGGCCATAGAGTGGCTCAACAAAGGTGCGCAGATGAGCGAGACCGTCGCCGACCTCTTCCACAGCCAAGGGGTATTGGCCCGCTGGAAGGGTGAGGAGGGCCGGGTGCGCGACGACGCCCTCACCGGCGACAAACCCAAGAGCCGGCGCAAGAAAGCGGCGGCGGTGCCTGTCCAACCGGCTGAACCGGTCGGACAGGAAGAAGCTGAGCCAGAAGAAGCTGGATCGGACGAGCAGGTAGCTGCTGAGCCAGCCGAATCGTCCGAACCGGCAGCCGCCGAATCGGACGAGCAAGAGGAAAAATAGAGGGACAACCGCATGGCCGGGCGCGTAGCCGTAGCCCGTATCTCCCGCCCGTGGGGAGTGCGCGGCGAAGTTCGGGCCGAGGCCCTGACGCACCGCGTCGAGCGCTTCAGCGACCTGCGAGACGTCGTCCTCCAATGCGCGGGACGCCCCGACCGGCCGCTCAAACTCGAGCGCTGGCGCGTCGATGCCAAGAGCTTGCTGCTTAAATTCGCCGGCATCGACGCCCCCGAACAGGCGCGTTCAATCTTGGCCGGGGGCTACGTTACCATCGCTCCAGATCAGCGCGATCCCCTGCCGGAAGGCACGCACTACATCGACGACCTAGTGAATTGCGCGGTCGTCAATTCGGCAGGAGAGCCATTGGGCCACATCGTCGAAGTTTTATCCATGCCGACTACAGACGCTTACGTGGTCCGCGGCACCAAAGGCGAAGCCCTCGTGCCGGCCGTCGGCGACTTTGTCGTGGAAATCGCGCCGGGTCGAGTCGTCGTGCGGGGCGTTGAAGAATTATTCGAGCCATGAAAATAGACATCGTCACGCTCTTTCCGGATTTTTTCGCCTCGCCGTTGGCGACCAGCATGATGGCCCGCGCCATCGCCCGAGGTCTGTTGACCGTCGAGACCCACGACCCGCGCGATTGCGCGACCGACAAACACCGCACTGTGGATGACGCACCGTACGGCGGCGGCGGCGGCATGGTTCTCAAGCCCGAGCCTGTGTACCAACTCTGGCAGGAGCGGGGCCTAGCGGCCGGCCGCTGCATTTACCTGACAGCCGACGGCCAGCCGCTCAACCAAGCGCTCGCCGTCGAGTTGGCGCTCGAGGAGCGGTTGGTGCTGTTGTGCGGGCATTACAAAGGAGTAGATGAGCGAATCCGCACTGGGCTTATCGACCGTGAAATTTCAATCGGCGACTACGTGCTCACCGGCGGCGAGCCGGCCGCCCTCGTCCTCATCGACGCGGTGGTGCGGCTCATGCCCAATGTTTTGGGCAACTTTTCTTCGGCCTTGGACGACTCGTTCCAAGAGGCCGTACTCGATTGCCCTTGGTACACTCGGCCAGTTGAATTCCGCGGCCAGCGCGTCCCCGATGCGCTGCTTTCGGGCGATCACGAGCGCATAGAAAACTGGCGGCGACGCCAAGCCCTGCGGCGCACGTTTGCGCGTCGGCCCGACTTGCTGCACCAGATCGAACTCGACGAAGAAGAACAACAGCTCATCGCCACTTGGCGGGAGCAAGGGCTGGAAGAAGCCCCGTAACAAACAAGGTGATACAATGGACGCAAGCATCCTGCGCGAACTAACCTCGGACCAACTCAAAACCGATCTTCCCGAATTCGGCGCTGGCGACACCGTGCGCATCCACGTGCGGGTCATCGAGGGCGACAAGGAACGCACCCAAGTCTTTGAAGGAACCGTCATCCAGCGCAGAGGCAGCGGCATCCAAGAGACTTTTACCGTGCGCAAAATATCTCAGGGCATTGCCATCGAGCGCATCTTTCCCATCCACTCACCGCGCATCGCCAAGATCGAGCGCCTGCGCGAGGGCCAGGTGCGCCGTGCCCGCCTGTTTTACTTGCGCGGTCGCAAAGGCCGCGCCGCCCGCATCCGCGAAAAGCAGGCGCGGTAAGCGGAGGCCACGTCATGGCCCCACGCGGCGATCTGCCTTTTACACGCAAAAACTGGTCTTTGGCCATAGCCGGCCTAGTCGTGATCGTGCTCGGCTATGTGTTTTTGCGCATCCCGCCGGCCGAGGGTTTCCTCTCCCTCACCCTAGCACCGGTCCTCCTAGTGGTCGGCTACTGCGTGCTGATTCCCATGGCAATCTTGGTCCGGGATCAGTCAGCGGACGAGAAAGACGAGGCTGAGCAGACATGACTAGCGCCCAACCCATCATCGACGACGGCGTCCGCGCCGACTACGCCCCCGACCTCTACCGCTACAACACCGAGGCCCAGCAGGTCGCCCGCTTCGCCGACATCGGCCCCGAGCAGCTAGCCTTCTTTCACCAGCAGGGATACCTCGTGATAGCAGAGGCGTTTTCCCCTGCCCAAGTCTCCGACGCTGCCGATGCAGTGTACGACCTAATTGACGGCAAGCAGCCCGAATTTCGCGGCGTCCAACTGGAAACCTCCGCACAGGGCCAAAAGCTGACGGGCGCAGCAAGGCGTAAGGCCGTGCGCAAGCTTATGAAGTTCGTCGATTGGGATGTGCGCTTCCAACCCCTAGCCACTGACCCAGGTCTCTTGGACGTCCTCGCTCGCCTGATGGACGACACGCCCGTGCTGTTCCAAGAGATGGCCCTGCTCAAGCCGCCTGGGGGCCGCGAAAAGCCCTGGCATCAAGACTGCGCGTATTTCAACTATCCCTTGGGCACCACCATCATCGGCGTCTGGATCGCCTTAGACCACGCCGACGCGAATAACGGTTGCCTGCACATCCTGCCCGGCACGCACCGCGAAGGTCCAGTCAATCACTTCAAGCGCCGCGATTGGCAGATCTGCGACACCGACGTCCAGGCCGAGCGCGACGTCGTCGTGCCCCTCGCCCCTGGCGGTTGCTTGCTCTGGCACGGCATGACCCACCACGGCAGCCCGACCAACCCCTCGCAAAAAATGCGCCGCGCCCTGCAACTGCACTACCGACCCGCCAATGCCGGCCAGATCGACACCGACGAGCGCATGCAGCACTTTGGCGGCGAAGTGCGCGGCGCTGAATGCTGAACTGTGGCTTATTATGCGGAAAAAACTCACCATTACCATCGATGGAGAAGTATATCGAGAGTTATACGACCTTGTCGGGTGGCGGCATATTAGCCGTTTCATCGAAGACCTGATTTGCCCGCACGTCGCGGAATGAGTAGAGGCCTTCCCCATCAAGTGCAATATCTGAAATCAGGAGAAGTAAATAGCCATGTCTGAAGAGAAAGCATTCTTGGAGAGAGTTCATATAAAGAACTTTCTTAGCTTACACGATGTTGAGTTTCCCCTAAAGCCTTTGACGGTTTTCGTCGGACCCAATGCAAGTGGAAAATCGAATATCTTGACTGCTTTGAACCTTCTCAACAGGATGATGATTGCTGAGAAACTGCCCTCAGTTAAATATATCCAAAGTTGTCTTTGGGCAGGTGAAGCAAACCATATTACTTTCCAAGTACAGGCAATAGTAAAAGAATTCCAAACTGTGTATGAGTTGGATCTTAAAGCAGAAGCCGATAATCCTGTTGTTGCTGAGGAATTATTAGTTGGCTCTGTAAAAGTCATATCAATTCAGAGTGGACATGGTAAAGTTCAGGACGAAGATGGTAAAAACCAGACACCATACAAATCCAATAAGCTCGCTTTGAAATCGGCTGGTGATTATGGAAATAAGCCTATCACAAGCATCTTAATGGAGTTTATTAAGGGTTGGGAATTTTATGACTTTCGACCAGACCGAATGCGAAACTCCGACAGATTTCCATTTATGAGAGAGAACGTCCCATCTGGATCTCCAAAGCTCGATGATTATGGCTCGACATTATCGGCGTTACTCTCGTACTGGTACGATAATACACCAGAACATTTCCACAGCGTTAGTGATTCCCTCGCTGCTTCTACAAATATCAAGCTAGCTCAACGCGTAATTGATGGGGATGACACTATATGTCTTTCAGAGGGATACGATAAGCCAATACCTTTGAGGCGAGCATCCGATGGTACATTGCGTCTCGTTGCATATTACATTTTGCTTAACGAACCTGAATTGCCGCCACTTATTGCTGTCGAAGAACCGGAGCGGAATCTACACCCCGGTATTTTAAAAGACATAATAAATGTGCTAGAGCAGATTTCCGAACACTCCCAAGTGATTATTACAACCCATAGTTCTCAACTTCTCGATGCTTTCAATTCTGAAAACTTATCGGATTCGCTCGGCATTTTACTATTACGCAATATTCCCGGATTTGGCACAGAAGTCACCAATCTTGAGGATATAAGCAGTGATCGAGTAGCGCTGAAAGGTTGGATTGAGGATTTTGGAATCGGCAGTGCCATTTTCGATAGCAAACTGCTATAAGACTTGATGAAGGAGCTAGTGTGTCCACCATAAGAATTTGGACTTTGGAATCAGATAATGATGCCAAAGCAGTCAAATATTTGGCAAATAAGTTGGTAACACATCTGCAATTGAAGAATCTATCTATCCAAGTATCTGGTCGACAGGCAGTCCCAAAACGAAAAAATTCGGATGATATGCTGAAGACAGCGGTTCAGAATTATCTCAATGAAGACACCTGTGTTATTTTCGTTATCGACAGCGATGGTCCGATTTCAAGCTATCTACGACAGCAAGAACCAAATTCGCTTATCAATCAGATCACACGTGTCATTGAGGATAGCAGTTTTACTGGCAAAGTATTTCTTATAAAGGCTGTTCAGGAGCTTGAAGCGTGGTTACTAGTTGATTGCTTAGGTGTTTTCTGTTACTTCGCCAGCAAAGCCTCACAGTATAGGACAAATTGTCGCGATCGTGTTTCGAAAAACAAACCTTTCGCACGATTGATTAATAACTACCAGAAAGGCGATACAGAAAATATCGTCGAAGCGGAAATAGGAGGTAGTGGTGCCAAAGAATACTTAATTGGATTCTCTGAAAAAATTCTGCTCGCACTCAATCCAAAAATACCTCGCAAGAACATCAGCCGAGGACGGTACCGCGAACATATGTCACCCGAAGTCGCTGAACATGTGCTCATTGACCAAAACACATTAGGACGCAACAACTCTCTCCGTGAACTGGGAAACCTGCTCACTCAATTCCAGCGGGTAGAGGACAGGTGACTCTGGACGTGGCAATAACATAAATGATATAGATTGGGCATTAGACTTTTAATCTGCGGCAATCATCAGATCGATTCCGATACGTGCTGACAGACAGCAACCCCTTACCTGAACACTCCCGAACAACCCCTCGAGACCGAAAACGATCATCAGAGACTTTACCCTAGTCCCATCTTGCTCTGTGAAGAGGCGCGATACGAACCCGTCGCTCTTACTCAGGCGACAGGACAGCCAAGTACTATTTTCCGTGAACAGCAATGAATGCGCGACCTGTGAATGCGACAGCCTCTTAGATCACGACGCCCACTTGAGCTTTTTCTTCGTCTGGACGCAATCCTGTAGATACAGATTGATCAAACTCTGGTATGGGATACCCGTTTCGCCCGCCAAATCCTTAAAATACGCAATCACATCCGTCCCCAAACGAAGCGTAACCTGCTTCTTAAGATGCTTTGCATAGGGATTCCGGACAGACTTTGAGAGATCGTATTCTTTCCTCATCATATGAAGTCTCTGTTCGTTCCTGTTTGCCTTTCGAGCTGAAATAATCCTAGGTTCACCTAGCTCGCTTCCGGCGCTGGACGCGCCGCCGGCGTCGCCGAGAATGCGTCCTCCCCCTCGCCCGCGGTGATGGCGGAAAACTGCACGTATCCCCACATGTGAGGCTCGTGCATATTGATCACCCCCATCGGCGACCACACCCAGTTGTCGCAGGGAACGCCCTCTCTTTTCAAATAACCGCCCTTGTAGCGGTCAAACTCCCACTCGACGCGGGAAAAGTTCACACGCCAGCGGTCACCGGGATTGGGCGGGCAGGCCGTGCCAGCGTACCGCTCCATGCTGCTCCAAGGAATGGCCACCTCCACCGACCAGCCCCGATCCACATCGTCCGAGCAATTGAGGGTGCCGTCGATCTGCACGGCGTGCTTGATGCCCTCAAAGTCGAAGCCCCAATCGGCCTCGCCGCCGCGGTTGTATTGCTTGGGCAGATACAGATCCCAAGCCACGTTGAGCGGGTTGATCTCAAATTCCATATAGTGCTCTTCATCGTCGTCCGGGTCGATGAAGATCTCGAAATCGTTGTCTTCGCAAATGACCGAGTCGCGCTTGGTCAGCGTGCCCCACACGTGCGGCTCTTCCATATCGGCGCCAAAGTAGAAATAGTCGTCGTCCCACAGCATGGCGACCCGGGTGGCAAAGCGAGGCAGGGGCTTTTTGTCCCCTTCGATATCGACGAACAAGGGGGTACGAGGGGCGCGCTTCCAGGACGCTTCGGTGAGGTGGCCGTCGATGGTGAGCGCTTCTTTGGCTCGGTAGCACATGTATTGTTCGGGGATGATCTGGCTCATCGCTTATTTCCTTGGTTGAGGTGTACAGGACAGGTCGTTTGGAAGGTACGGATTATACCCGTGCCTGCACAGCAGAAAGGAGTGGTGCGGCAATTTTTGTCGCATGACAACAGTGGATACAGATTCCTTGCCCCCCTCTTGAATAGAAGACTTTATATTATGAAAAGGTGGAGGTTTGCACGACAGAGCGAGACCATGGACAGAGCCGGCACTAACGACAGGGAATGGCCTGGAGCCTGTCCTCGGCCACTGGCCTGTGGCTGCAGTTGGCGGCCTTGGAGACCAGCTTGCAGGACTCAATGGCCTCGGTGCGGCGGCAACTGCTAGCGGCCGAGAGAGCGGGTCGCGACCGCAACTGAAATGCGTCATGCCGATCCCTCCTCCAAGCGCAACGTCGCCGCGTCGATAAAACCGCCCTCCACTTGGCGCGCAGCCAACGCCGCAGCGCGCTGAGCGGCCGTAGCAATCCCCGCCCCTCGGTGCAGCCGATGCACCAAATACGCAGCGAAAAACACGTCTCCAGCCCCCGTTGGATCAGCCACCATCGCCACCGGAGCCGACGCAAACTTCGTCCGCTGCCCCTGCCGACTGGCGATCCAACCGCCGTGCGAGCCTTCGGTGACGACCCACTCTGCTACCGAGCAATCGCGCATCAACTGGTCCAGCGTCAGGCCGCAATCGGCGAGCACGAGTTCTAATTCATCATTGGAAGTTTTGACGTAATCCGCGCGTTGCAGAGCGGCATACAGACCGCCAGCAACTTCTTGGTACACCCGCGTCCCTTCAATCCGCCGCACATAGCCTTGGATGTCCAAGCTCACCACGCCGTCTATCGCCGCCAGCACATCCTCGGCCAGATCACGCGGGTGCAGCGGCCCTAAATACACGTGCTCCACACCGGCGAGCACCGGCCCGAGTTGCGCTGCGGCAATCGGTGCGGCGCAAGCGAGCAACTCCTGCCGCCGTGCATCGCCATCCACGTAGTTGACAAAACAGGTCGTCGCCGCGCTCTCGCCCACATAGACTGCAATACCCCGTTGCTGCAAAACCACCAGCATCGCCCGGTCGGCCGCGGCAACATTAGTCAACACCCGCGTCTCCACGCCCAACTCGGCAAAAGTCAGTCCAGCATACGCGACCACTCCCCCGCGTTTGTACGCATCCACGCCGCCTTGCACCACGCGGTCAATCGTCGCCGAGCCAATGACTGCCACCGCACCCATATCAAACTCCATCAGGTAGTCCACTGTGTCGTCATAGTACACATGACCGCGACAAGAGATTTACTCACCTTAGATCACTGTTTATTTTTCAATAGTCCACGTCATCGCGCAACATCCAGAGCGAAGGAGCTTTTTCATGTCACCTCGACGCCAACCCGACGGCCGCCCCGAATGGCGCAGTGTTGACGAACTATTGGCCCAAGCCATAGCGGGCGAGGATTTTGCCACACTGCCCGGCAAAGGGCAACCCCTCGATCTGAGTGCGTACTTTGCCAGCGGCCCCGAACACCGCATCGCCGGCAAGCTGCTCAAGGACAACGCGGTTTTGCCTCAAGCCTTGCAAGACCGCCGCGACGCCGAACAACTCTGCATCCAAGCCAGCCAAACGCTGGCGACGCAAAAGGAATACCTGTCGGCGTTAAAGGACAAAACTTGTGCCCAAGCTCCGGCCCTGTGCCGCTTCTTTCCCGATCGCCCAACCGCATTGGCTGCTCTCGGCCTACCGACTTGGCCCGAGTATCTCTCCGAACCAGAGAATGCTCCCTTGCCCGCTCGTCGCGTCTTGCTCGACGGTGCTAAACGCCTAGCCGAACTCGTCTCCGCCTACAACCGCCGCATCGAAGTCGCCATCGCCGAATACTTAGACTCCCTGCGCCAAGCCAACGCTTGCGTCGAGCGCCTCAACCAACAAGTGGCCTTTTCGCGGCACTTACCCGCCGGCTTGCAGCTTAAGGCCGCAGACCCCACCGAGGCCGAAGCCCAACTGCGCACGGCACTTCCTCCCCTGACGCCCTTGCCCGCCGATCTAGCCCAGCGGTTAGACCAATATTACAAGGCGAGCCGTCCCTCGTTCTGGCGGCGGCTTTCTTAGGTACTGACATCACACAGGCATCGTGATCGTGTGTCTGTCATGCTGAGCAAAGCGAAGCATCCCATACCTAGGGGTCTGTGTGTAACAGTTTGTTACGAAAAAAATAGTCGCATAGCCGTCGCCCCCAACACCTGCTCCTGCTCCGCCGCGCTCAAGCCCAATTCCTCGGTAAACACCGCCAAATGCTGGGCATAGGTCGTGTTTTCCAACCAGTGCTCGCACGGAAAATCCGATCCCCAGATACAGCGCTCGGGGCCAAAGGCGGCGAGCAAATAGCGCAGTTGCGGGTGCGTATCGGCGAACGGGTACTCCTGATCCGAGCTGGTCACCGCAAAGGTGAGTTTGGCGTGGAGTTGGTCAAAGCGCGCCAAATCCGCCGCTTGGCGCACCGCCGCGTCCTCAATCCCATTAGCCCCCACCGGATAGGCGCAGTGGTCTAGCACTACCGGGACGTGGGGAAATCGCGCTAGCAAAGCCGCCAACTCGCCGAGTTGTTTCTCGCGCAAATGAGCGCAGATTACCGCGCCCACTTCGCCGGCCCGACGCCATAGCTGCTCCGCTCCAGGCTGGTCGTACCCCGCAGGTGCGGCTTCGAGGCGTAGTCCCTTGACGTTGTATCTGGTCACCAGCCGCTCCAGGTCGTCCGGGCTATCGTCCCCAGCCGGGTCCAAAGTGCAGACCCCAACCGTCCAGTCGGCATTGGCTCGGGCCGTATCGGCCAACAAGCGATTGTCCCAGCGATAGGCCGACCCAGTCTGGATCAGCACCACGCGCCCGACACCATTGGCCTCGGCTTCGCGCCGCAAGTGTTCGATAGTCCCCACACCCGGCTGCGGACGGAAGGGGTCTTCTATCATGGGGTATCGCGTCTCGTCTCCGTGGTAAATATGTGCGTGCGTATCGACGATCATCGCCGGCTCCTTTCCATTGTCTAGGCAACGGGAACATAAAGAACAACCGAACAGTTCAAAACTTGCCCGAATCCATCCGCTAGGTATCTTTTTGTGCAACTTTCTAGAAAGAACTCCTAACATAATCCATGCGTCTATTCCTCAAGCGAGCCTTGCTCGCCTTGTTGCTTCTGGCACTGGTATTGTACGGTGCCTTCGCCCTCACATCACACCCTGTAGAGCCGCATCCCTACTTTGCATCAGAGGACGTTTTGGTCATTGCCCACCGAGGCGGCAAAGGGCTGGCACCGGAAAACACCCTAGCGGCCTTCACCCACTCGACCGCGTTGGGAGTCGATGTGCTAGAAATGGATTTGCGCCAAAGTAGCGACGGCGCGCTCATCGTCCTACACGACCGGCGCGTTGACCGCACGACCAACGGCCAAGGCGCAGCCGATAGCCTGAGCTTGGCCCAATTGAAGCAGCTAGACGCCGGCTATCACTTCAGCCTAGATGGCCAAACCTTTCCCTATCGCGGCCAAGGAGTCGCAATCCCCACCCTAGACGAGGTCTTTACAGCCTTTCCCAACATGCGCTTTCTCATCGAAATCAAAGACGACTCCGCCGCGTTAGTAAACGACTTTTGCCGCACAATCCAGCGCTTCCAATTAAGCGATCGCGTCATCGCCGCCTCGTTCCACAGCCGTCCTTTAGAGAGCTTGCGCCAGACTTGCCCCGAAGTAGCAACTTCGGCTTCTTCATCAGCGGGAATGTCCTTTATATTTCTCCACTGGCTGCGACTCGACGCGGCTTACCACCCCGTAAGCCAAGCCTTTCAGGTCCCGACCCGCTTAGGCAAAATCAACCTAATAGACCAGCGCTTCATCGTCCGCGCCCATGCCCACAACATCCAAGTCCACATCTGGACCATCAACGATCCCGACGCCATGCAGCACTACCTCAACCTAGGCGTCGATGGCCTAATCACCGACTATCCCGACCGCCTGCTACGCATCCTGAACCGCCAGCCCGCAGAGGAGACATCATGGGCGACTCAGTAGCCCTGAACGTACAACATCTGACCAAAACCTACGGCACCGGAGCAAACGCCCTGACGGTCCTCGACGATGTGAGTTTCGCCCTCGCGGCCGGATCTACCTGCGCAGTCGTCGGCCCCTCGGGCAGCGGCAAAACCACGCTGTTAGGATTGTGCGCTGGGCTGGATCGCGCCAGTTCGGGGTCGGTCGCGCTCGACGGCGTGGATTTAGACGGTCTCGACGAGGACCAGCGCGCGCACCTCCGCAGCGAAAAGGTCGGCTTCGTCTTCCAGACCTTCCAACTCATCCCCACCCTCAGCGCCCTCGAAAACGCCATGGTGCCGCTCGAATTGCGCCGCGAGTCAAACGTCCGCGAGCGCGCCATTGACCTCCTCGACCGGGTCGGCTTGGGCGACCGACTGCA
Source organism: Candidatus Latescibacterota bacterium (assembly GCA_965116455.1). Lineage (GTDB taxonomy): Bacteria > Latescibacterota > UBA2968 > UBA8231 > UBA8231. The sequence goes on from OZ220690.1 coordinate 2,295,063, forward strand.
CCACTACCCAGCGCAGCTTTCGGGAGGCGAGCAACAGCGCGTGGCGCTCGCGCGAGCCTTTATCAACCGCCCTGCACTCCTCTTTGCCGACGAGCCTACCGGCAACCTCGACGACGGCACCAGCGGCAAAGTGCGCGACCTGCTCTTCAGCCTCAACGAAGAATCCGGGGCCACCCTAATTTTGGTCACCCACGATCTGACGCTGGCCCGCCTCACCCAGCGGATCATCCGCCTCCAAGGCGGCCGAGTGGCCGATGATCAATTGATCACATAGCAATCCCAAATGCAAGATACTTACACGATAACTATTCTGCGTCCATCTGCGTCCATCTGCGGATAATTTTATAATGGTCTGGCTCAGCAAAATGGCCTGGCGCGACAGCCGCAGCCACCGCCGCAAACTGCTGCTTTTTACTTCTTCGATATCCATCGGCATCGGTGCGCTCGTCGGCTTGAGCAGCCTCAGTTCCACGTTGCAAGAGGCCATGGACCAACAAGCCGCCGCGCTCTTAGGTGCCGATATGGCGCTGACGAGCCGCCAGCCCTTCACACCCGCCACCGAGGCGCTCATCGATTCGCTCGGCGGCGTTCAGGCGCGCCAAGTTGCCTTCAACTCCATGATTTACCTGCCCAAGAGCCAAGGCACCCGCCTCGCCCAGATCCGCGCCCTTGCTGGCCCTTTCCCCTTTTACGGCGAGTTAAAAACGGCACCGGCTGAGGCCGCGCAGAGCTTCCGCACCGAACAGCAAGCCCTCGTCGACGAGGCGCTCATGTTGCAATTTGGCGCGGCAGTCGGCGACTCGATCAAGATCGGCGATACGGTCTTCCTCATCGGTGGCCGCCTCCTGCGCATCCCCGGAGAGAACGCCCTCTTTAGCGACATCCAGCCGCGCGTCTATATCCCGATGTCCTACCTCGACGACACTCACCTGATCCAACGGGGCAGCCGCGTCACCTACACCGCCTTCTTCCGCTTTGCCGAGCGGGATGTCCAAGCAATAGCCAAGTCCATCCGCCCGCACACCCGGGGCGACCGCCTCCGGCTCGAAACTATCGAGAGGCGCAAGGCCCGCCTCGGCCGCACCCTCAACAACCTCTATCGCTTCTTAAACCTCGGCAGCTTCATCGCCCTGCTGCTCGGCGGCGTGGGCGTGGCCAGCGCCATCCACACCTATACGCGACAAAAACTGTCCACCGTCGCCGTACTGCGCAGCCTCGGTGCCACGGCCCATCAGACCGTCTTGATCTATCTAATCCAAGCCGGAGGCATGGGCTTGATCGGCTCGCTCATCGGTGCCCTGCTCGGTGTCGGAGTTCTCTACCTGCTCCCCAACGTCCTCGCCGACGTACTACCTCTACAGGTCGAGCCGAGCTTTGATTTTCTCGCCGTCTTGGAGGGCCTAGGCCTAGGCATTGGCCTGTCACTGCTATTTGCCGCTCGACCGCTGCTGGCCATCCGCAAGACCTCGCCGCTTTTGACCCTGCGTGCCTCGTTTGAAGACGACCAACCAGCCGACAGCGGGTGGCTGCGCTGGGTTTTGTACGTGGGAATCGTCCTGACGATCGCGCTCTTTGCCTACCGGCTCACCGACCGCTGGCCGCTGGCCCTTGGCTTTGTCGGCGGAGTTGGAGCCGCTTTTGCGCTCCTCACGCTTACCGCCCGCTCAATCATCTACAGCACGCGACGGTTTTTCCCCGCCTCTTGGAGCTATATCTGGCGTCAGGGGCTGGCCAACCTCTACCGCCCTAACAACCAGACTACGCTGCTGATGTTGGGCCTCGGCCTAGGAACCTTCCTGCTCAGCACCCTCTTCCTAACCCAGACCAATCTGCTGTCCCACATCAAAAGCGTCGGCTCCGACCAAAACCCCAACGTCGTGCTCTTCGATATCCAAACCGACCAGCGCCAAGAGCTAAGCGAACTCGTCGCCGGGATGGATCTACCACTGTTGCAACAGGTGCCCATCGTCACCATGCACATCCACAGCGTCAAAGGCCAACCCGCCCGCGCCATACTCCGCGACACCACCGCTAACCGACGCCGACGCGGTAATTGGGCCTTGCGGCACGAGTACCGCGCGACCTATCGCGATTCCCTCACCGAGACCGAAGAGATCGTCGCCGGCACGTGGCGCAGCCAATCCGCGAGCGACACCCTCTACGTCTCCTTAGAAACAGGCGTCGCCTCCTCCTTGGGCGTTGGCGTTGGCGACTCGCTGACCTTTGATGTCCAAGGAGTCCCGATCGATGTGGTCGTCGGCAGTCTGCGCCAAGTCAACTGGCAGCGCATCATGCCCAACTTTTTGGCGGTCTTCCCGCCCGGCATCCTCGAAGCCGCACCGCAATCCCATGTCCTCGTCACCCGCGCCGCCACGACCGAGCAAATGGCCGCCTTGCAGCGGTCCACCGTACACCGATTCCCCAATGTCTCGGTCATCGATCTCGGCAGCATCCTCAGCACGGTCGATACCATCCTCGACAAGGTTTCGCTGGTGGTGCGCTTTATGGCCTTTTTCAGCGTCTCGGTTGGCCTGATCGTGCTCGTCGGCGTGATTGCCAGCAGCCGCTACCAACGCATCGAGGAAAGCGTCTTGCTCAAGACCTTGGGAGCCAGTCGCCGCCAAATAGTAGCGATCATGGCGCTCGAATATCTGTTTTTGGGAGCCTTTGCCGCAGCGACCGGGGCGATTTTGTCGCTGGGGGGCGTCTGGGCCTTGAGCCGCTATCTTTTCGAGATCAGCTTCGCGCCCGACTACCTGCCGCTGATCCTCGCCTTTGCCGCGGTCAGTCTGCTAACGGTCGCCGTCGGCATGGCCTCCAGCCGCGGCGTCCACAGCAGCCCGCCACTCGAAGTCCTGCGCTCGCTCGGCTAGCAAGCTTAATCCCACATCGGCGCACATCTGCGTTCATCTGCGGATACTCTACCACCACTCGCTCGGCTAGCGGCGCAGCTTCTCCAGCGCCGGCCCCAGCGTCGCCCACACGGTTTCGGCGACGATCCGGTGGCCTTCGACGTTGGGGTGGTTGCCGTCGGGCAGGTTCAGCGCGGGTTGGTCGCCCACGCCTTCTAACAAAAAGGGGATCAAGGCCGCGTCGTTTTTCTTTGCCAACGCCGGGAAGATCGCGGCAAACGCCTCGGTGTATTCCGCGCCCAAATTGGGCGGCATCTGCATCCCGGCGATGACCAAGGCCACTGCGGGATTTTTCGCTTTCACCCGCTCGACGATTTGTTGCAGGTTGGCATGGGTGTCTTTGGGGTCTATGCCGCGCAGGCCGTCGTTGGCCCCCAATTCGAGGACGAAAACGTCGATGGGACGGCGCAAGAGCCAGTCAATGCGGCGCAATCCACCGGCAGAGGTCTCGCCGCCAAGCCCGGCATTGAAGACTTCAAAGTTCCAGCCGAGCGAATCAATCCGCGCCTGCACCAACGCCGGAAAGGCCTGTTCGCGGTCGAGTCCATAACCAGCGGTCAAGCTATCGCCAAAAAAGAGAATGACGCGGCTGGAGTCTGCCTCTTCGGCAGAGACACTGCCGCTGAATAACACCAAGGCTAATGCGATGTATTTCACTATTTCACCTTGTATTTGGGTTTGGAAAATACGAGGAATGCACCGCAATACTTACGCACGACCTACCTTCTTCGAGCTCCATTGGCAATTAGGTTTGCCTAAAATGTATGTTCTATTATAGAACAAAACAAGTATAAATTTGACAAAATATGTTCGATATAATATTATAATTTTAATAAAGGCGACTTAGAGATGCCCACTCATTTGTACACTGGGAAGGCTATTCTGATGGATCCAATCAAGCTCGGAAGACAGTTGCGAACCGCGCGTGAGACGCGAGGGCTCAGCCAACAGGCCGCGGCAGCCATCCTTGGCATACCACGCACGGCTATCACCCAAATCGAGTTAGGTAAGCGTTCCGTCTCCACGCTGGAACTGGCGAAACTAGCCGAATGCTATCTCCGTCCTGTATCTCACTTCTTCGAGGAAGCCGTGGAAGACGAAAACGAGGACGTTCTTGTCGCCTTGCATCGAATCGCCCCTGGCTTGGAGCAGGATTCGGAAGTTAGTGAACAGGTGGACCGTTGCGTCGCCCTGTGTCGCGAGGGGGTCGTGCTGGAGAAAATCCTGGGTCTGGGACCAAGGGCCGGACCGCCGATGCATAACGTTCGGGTTCCTCGCACGGCCGGACAAGCCGTTACTCAAGCGGAACAACTCGCCGACGAAGAGCGGAACCGACTCAATATTGGGAATGCCCCTCTAGCCGACGTTTCGGAACTGATCGGTTCTCAGGGCATTTGGGCATCCGGTATTAAATTGCCTGGGGACATGTCCGGTTTGTTCCTGCGCCACCCCTCAATCGGCTTGGCTATTATCGTTAACGCCTCACATCCGCGTGGACGAAAGCGATTTTCCTACGCACATGAGTATGCCCATGCGCTGTTGGACCGGGAACGGACCATTTCGATTTCTAGTACCGATAATTCGGCAGAGCTGGTAGAAACTCGGGCAAATGCCTTTGCCGCGGCGTTTCTCATGCCAAGAACCGGTGTGTCTGAAGTGTTGCGAACCTTGGACAAGGGACTACCTGCCCGCCATGAGCAAACGATTTTCGACGCTGCAAGCGGAGGGCATATCCAAGCAGAGTTTCGGCCGCCCGCTAAGTCCCAGAAAATCACTTACAAGGACGTTGCGCTCGTGGCCCACCATTTTGGCGTGAGCTATCAAGCAGCTCTATACCGTCTAAAGAGCCTCAGACATGTTTCGCAGCCTGACTCCGTTGGCCTTCTGGAACAAGAACATTTCGGCATACAATATCTGCGTTTTCTCAACAAGCTCGACGAACTAGAAAAACCGGAGCAAAGGCAATACTGGGATCGTGAACTCCGCAGCGAAATCGCACACTTGGCGATCGAGGCCTATCGTCGCGAGGACATTTCCCGAGGACGACTTCTCGAACTGAGCAAAACGCTTGGGATTGATGGTAAAACCTTGCTGATCCTTGCGGAAGCAGCACACCCTTTTGAGCGTCGCGGAAGCGGATGAACTTAAGGAGACATGGGCGCATCAGCACAGATTTCGGCTACCAATCAAAAGTTTTTCCGATGTGCTTTAGTTCTGCCCGTGTGCTTCTTGCTTATTGAAGCGGAAAATCCGCTTAGTTTCATAAAAATCTCGTCGATCCTACTGCGAAGCTATTGTCGTGGTCAAGGTTTAATCCCACTCCTATATTAAGCGCCGGTCACCTGATCTATCCTCCGGAGTCTGCATGCAAACCACCATCTTAGGCCGCACCAACCTCACCGTCTCGCGCATGGGCTTAGGTGCTGGCGGCCACAGCCGAATCGGACGCAACGCCGGCCTAACCGACGCCCAATCCGCCGACCTCGTCCGCCACGCCTTAGACCACGGCGTCAACTTCATCGACACGGCCGAAGGCTACGGCACTGAATCCATCATCGGCCAAGCTCTACAGGGCCGCGACCGCTCCTCCGTCGTCCTTTCCACCAAAAAATCCACCCGCAACGAACAGGTCACACCCAGCGCCTTGCAAGCCAGCCTCGACCAAAGTCTAAAGCACCTAGGCACTGACTACATCGACCTCTACAATCTCCACGGCGTCGTGCCGCAAGACTACGCCTATCTCGTCAACGACATTTACCCCGCGCTGCAAAAGGCGCAGCAGCAGGGCAAAATACGCTTTGTCGGCCTCAGCGAGATGTTCAACGAAGATTTCGAACACACCATGCTCCAGCAGGCTCTGGCCGACGATCTATGGGATGTCCTAATGGTCGGCTTCAATCTGCTCAACCAGACCGCCCGCGCCAACGTCTTCGCGCAGGCCATCGCGCAAAACGTCGGCATCCAAATCATGTTCGCCGTTAGAAAAGCGCTTAGCCACCCCGACAACCTGCGCGAATTCACCAATGCCCTCGTCGAAAAGGGGCAAATCGACCCCGCCGATCTTCGGCTGAGCTCAGGTCGAAGCCTCGACGCCTTCCCCGACTTCCTATTGGCCGAGGCCCCATCCCTACCCGATGCCGCCTACCGCTTCTGCCGCGACGAGCCGGGCGTCCACGTCGTCCTCTCCGGCACGGGCAACGCCGCCCACCTCGACGCCAACCTCGCATCTTTCGCCCGCCCGCCACTGACGCAAGAGACGCGCAACCGACTCATTCACATCTTCCGGCACGTCAATTCTACTACGGGGCAAGCGGTGTAGGATTAACCTAATTGCAAACAGATGACGCAGGCAAGATAGAAGATTGACGGCCCCTAGTCGCCGTGCTATCCTCTAAAAAAACTTAGGACTTGAGAGGTTTCCGATGAATAAAATCGGAGAGCAAGAGATACGGCGTGTCGCCGAACGCATTGGTCGCCAAGCAGACGCCGAGCAGGTCATCCTATTCGGCTCCTATGCCCGAGGCGAGGCTACCGAGCATAGCGACGTCGATTTACTCGTGATCGCCCCAAGCGACCTACCGCGCTTCAAACGCAGCCGCGCCCTCTATAAATCGCTACGCCCGTATCCATTCGGCATGGACTTGCTGGTATATACCCCGGATGAAATAGAAAAAGGCCAACAGTCGCCCCTTTCTTTTGTTTCCACTGCGCTACGCGAGGGCAAGACCGTCTATGTCCGCCGAGACTGAACTTGCCCGCCAGTGGCTATGCGACGAGCGGGATAGCGGACGTACTGGCGACCAGAAACCTGTTGTCTGGCTTGAATGTCTCTGAAAATTGCTTTGACGTCGTAATCAAATCGGGCCGCGTGTTGGTCGCGTATGGCCCGGACTTCGGCGATGATCGGGTCAGGCTGTGGCGTCTTCATGGTTGGGTTCCATTAGTTCGTTGGGTGTGCTAACTCGTCCAGCGCCACATTGAGGACGTCCGCGAGTCGGCGGAATAGGTCGAGCGTCCCAGGCTTCTGCCCGTTTTCAATCTGCGACAGATACCCTTTTGAGACACCTACTCGTTCAGCCAATGCGTCCAGTGTGAATTCGCGGTACTTGCGCCACACGCGCAAGGGCGATTCGCCGTCGAGAATGGCCTTTACGACTTCGCCGGGGATCGTCTCGCCTGCTGCGTCCTCGGCCCATGCCCGCTCGATAGCCGCAGAATCGGCTGCGTCCTCAAGCGCGGCGACCATGCGACGGTAATCCTCAATGGGGACGACGGCGTATTCTGGCTCGCCGTCCTTCTCAATGATCTGCACGTCCTGTTCGTTCATCTGTAAACTCGTCCTCTCTGGTCGATCTTCGCCACCAGCAACACTTTTTGCTCGTCGTTGAGCGAGTAGATCACGCGCCAATCGCCTACGCGAAGCCGGAAGTCACCATCCTTTCCCCGCAGCCGCATCGCATTCGGATGCTCCGCATAAGGAGCCGCTGCAATCGCGTCGATCTTGGCGCGAATCCGTCGCGCAACGTTGCGCGACATGCGAAAGAGTTGGCTAGCGGCCTGCTTCTGGTAACGGACTTCGTACATATGTTAAGATTTACCTTTCGAGGGCTGTTTGTCAATATCTTTGATGCAAAAAGTTCTCGAATAGTAAACATGGGAGATGAGAGTCTCGCTCAACGAGAGGTTTATCACTATTTTCGGAATCTGCCGCGTTCTGTGGCCCTTGCGTGCGCGGAAAGAAGGTGGGTGAATTCCGGGAGCTTCCAATGATCGAAAACGAAAGACAATATCGGCTCACCAAAGCGCAGGCAAACAGATTCTCACAGACCTTGCGGAGTCTCGGCAAGGCCGACGGAGTGCATCCGCTTATTGTTAAGGCACAGCGCGAGGCCCTGAGTAGCCAGATCGCTGACCTGAAAGAGGAGTTGCGCGAATATGAATCTCTCAAGGCCGGCCTGTTTCAACTCGATCAACTCAAGACCGTCGCCGAGTTGCCGACTCTTCTAATCAAAGCGCGGATTGCCCAAGGACTGAGCCAAAAAGAGCTAGCTGAACGCCTCGGACTGAAGGAACAACAGATACAGCGGTACGAGGCCACGGATTATGCCTCGGCCCGTCTTGCCCGAATCAAGGAAGTCGTCGGGGCCTTGGGTATCGAAAACTAAATGCAGCAATTGACGAGCAAGGAATACGGTGTGCCAGCGAATGCATTGCCGCTAGACAAACGCAGTGCCGAGGCCGATACTGAGGCAGCACGCCACCTGCTTCGACGAGACAGGGCCGACCGCCGGGACCCGATGATTCTCTGTGGAGGTCGTGCTGTCGTTGAATTCATGCAACAACGCCATCTTCTGCTATAAATCCTCTAAATCTGTAACGTGAGGTATAAGCAAGGTCAAAAACTTCCCGTTATATCCCAACTCGATAACCGATTCTGTAGCTTCAATCTCAACAGGAAGGTCGTCAAACCATTCACCGAGTGATACGGTGCAGACATCCTCCTCTTTGCGACCATTAATATAGTCATAGGTGAGGGTGGCTCCCCTGACCTGTTTTTTACTTAGAAAATCCTGTTTATACGTTTCCTTCATACGGTCAGAACGCCGCTCATACTCAATAAGCCCTTCCCCAGTGCAAACCACTAGTGTACAGGCAAGGTCTGTGAGTTCCATAAAACGTAAAACAGCGGCGTACGGCGAAATTCCAAAATGCTTAGATAGATCGAGTACAGTTTCCTTCGTGTATTCCTTGTACCTCATCTCCATCTGAAATGCTTGCCTAGGAGCTAAAAAACAAATGGCGAAGTAGTCTGCTTCCCTCTCGATTGGATCGTTCGATTGGAACTCGCTCTTAGACCGATGTAGTCCTTTAGCTTCCAATATTTGCCGGTGCCTTGGAATGGTAACATGCCCCAACTCATGAGAGAGCGTGAACCTATGGAATTTATCGCTCCAGTAGTGGTCACGATTAAAGCCAATCAGATAGTCACCGCCTCCCAAGGATCTAGAGAATCCGGAAAACTCATCTCCGAATGACTCTTCCATGTAGCGATATCCAACTTTCTGGATTTGACCAACAATATCTCCGATAATCTCATTATCGCTAATTGCCATATCCTCCCGAAGTTGAGCTGCATATGCTGCTATTGATAGGCGCAAACTCATCTTATACCTCGTCGTCTAGATTGTTCGTCTCGTTTTATCATCTCTGCATACTCGTTGATCTTACTAAGCGAATCAGGTGATAGGTCCCGTATATTTCTCATTAACAGGGTCTTTTCAAATTCTCCCTGACTTTGGCCAGCTAAATCCTCTTCTTGCACACCTAAAATTTGGGCAAACTTACGGACGTTGGCCGGTGTTGGCATTCTTAAACCCTTCTCAAACTGGGAGATTGAAGCTTGGGTCATCTCTATGGCATCTGCTAGGTCTTGTTGGTTCATGCCCTTACCTATCCGTGCCTTTCTGAGCCGTTCGCCAAATTCCGGCATAGCGATTTTTCCTCTTTCCTCTTGATTTTATAAATTTACGTGCTATATTATCAATCAGCCTTTAAACTGTTTTACCCTCAGAAGCCCTGTCCGCTGCTTTTTCGGATCGCTCGGGGGGCATACTAAGAGTATTAAAAACAGCCTCTTATATAATTAATTAGGCTATAATATAAATGTACTCTGCGAAAATTCAAAGGCCAATTTTCAATCTTCTGTCCTAAAGGAGGCGCAAGATGGCAAAGAAAAGTGTAAACCTCGACATACCCTCGCAGGGCTTCGTATTCTGGCCTGTCGGAACGGGGGACAGCACCACCATTGCGGTCACAGACGAGGTTTTTCTGCAAGTGGACCTACGTCACATGAAATCCGCAGATGAAGAAGACGATCCTCATACGCCGATTGTAGATCGTCTGGTGGAATTACTCCCACAAGTCAACGGAAAACCCTATTTACCGGTTTTTGCTCTCACTCATCCCGACGAGGATCACTGCCTCGGCTTTGATGATCTGCTCAAACGAGTCAATATTGGCGAGCTCTGGTTTACTCCGCGTATCTTCCGGGAGTATAAGAAGGATCTATGTGACGATGCACAAGCGTTTCGCAAGGAGGCTAAACGTCGAGTTAAGAAGACCATTCAGGAGAAAGAAGACGTGGCCTCCGGTGACCGGGTACGTATAATTGGCTACGATGACTTGCTTAAAGACGAAGAATACGAAGGCTTTCCGCGTGAGCGTCTGACTATACCAGGCAACGAAATCTTGGAACTGGATGGAAAAGACCAGAGCGATTACTTCCGCGCCTTCGTACATGCCCCCTTCAAGGATGATGCCGCTAGCGAGCGGAACGATACGAGCTTGGCATTGCAGGTAACTCTGTATCAGGACGATAAGTCCGCACGGGCTCTTCTCCTAGGAGATCTATGCTACCCGATAATCAGACAGATATTCGACCGTAGCAAAGACGATGATCTCAAGTGGAATGTGATGCTTGCGCCGCACCATTGCTCCAAATCGGTTATGTATTGGCAGGATGAAGGCGAAGATAAGGAATCCCTCAAGCAAGACATCTTGGATGATATGGAAAAAGCGGCAGACGATCCCGGCTACATCGTCGCTAGCAGCGAACCAGTTCCGAAGTCCAACAAGTCTGGAGATAATCCGCCTCACGCAAAGGCAAAAAGTCGGTATGAAGAAATCGCTCCTAATGGATTTCTTTGTACACAGGAACATCCGAACGAGAAAGACCCAGAACCGATTATTTTTTGTTTCGACGATAATGACCTTGAATACGTCGAGCCCAAGGGAGAAAGATCTAAAAATAAAGGTAATCTCGCTGAGGCGACGAAAGCAGCGAGGGGAGACGACGAGCCTCCAACCGAACGCGTTGGCTTTGGGAAATATCTATGACCCAAGGACAAAAAGCCGCGGTTGAACAACTCCAGGAGATCGCTGCGGTTTCGGACGGTCTCTTGGAGGTCATCTCTGTAGCATCCACGGTTGAACAACTCCAAGAGATCGCTGCGGTTTCGGATGGCCTCTTGGAGGTCGTCTCTGTAGCCGAAAGGTCCGGGTCCACTGCGGCCGAGCTGTCTATATACTGTGGAAATATGAACAGGGAATCGGATGGACTTCCACTCAGGAATCGGGAGCGGTTTTTTGTACTTATCCCATCAGATTTTCCATTCGATGCCCCTGTAGTTTGTACTCGGCATACCCGTTTTGCAGGATCCCCGCATGTCCAGTGGAAAAGATGGCTCTGCCTCTACCAGTCCCCTGCCACCGAGTGGAATCCGAGCGACGGCATGTTTGGCTTCATAGACCGACTTAATATCTGGCTTAAACAGGGAGCACTCGGGCAACTCGATCCGATCGGAGCACCCCTTCATCCTCCTGTGACCTATATCTCTTCCGGTCCTTCCCGCACGGTTATTCCATGCGTAGACACCCCACCCGTTGGGGTTCAATCTTGGTTAGGTCTAGCCCACTTGCGGGTTGTATCAGACCGTAGAGTGGATATCTATGGGTGGTCAGGTATAGGAGAAAGCGCACCTTCTCCTGTTGGTGCCGCGATCCTGTTGTCACAGCCAATGCCGTATGAGTTCCCATCCAAACTCAGCGATTTACTCGCCGAACTTGAGGCTCGGGGTGTCCCGCGGGATACTCTTCTCCTGATCTTACAGAGCGCCGTACTTAGAAATGGTGAAGGTAATCCCCTCTTTATCATCATCGGAACGCCAATGCGAGGCATCGCAGGAAGCAAAAGGTTACACCAGCACTTAGCAGCTTGGTATATCAACCCGACGATTGTGGAAGGTCTTCGGATATCCATAGAGAAGTACTCAGATCACCAAAAGCTGCGGGAGATAGGAGAAGAGGTAGAAAAAATCATACTGGAATGGATGGAAGAAGCACCTGTTGAATGGTGCAGAGTTCGAGAGGATCGTCCAGAGATTATCGTGAGGCGTGATAGCGGAACTCCCGTCACTTGGTTTGCTGGTAAGCGAGTAGCCTTGTGGGGATGCGGAGCGCTGGGAAGCCCAATAGCAGAGTTTCTCACTAGAGCTGGGATAAAGAAACTAATCCTGCGTGACAAAGGCGTTGTAGCTCCTGGCCTGCTGGTACGTCAACCTTTCGATGACAGAGACATCGGGCGTACAAAAGCAGAGGTTTTAGCAGAACGAATCAAACGTATCAGGCCGGACATTGAAGTAGATTATTTCACCAACAGCATATTGAACGAACCATTAGGTTGTGAAGACTGGACGGAAGAAGTCGATATTATCATTGATACTACCGCTTCGGTGAGCGTTATGCAAAAGTTCGAGTTAGTACGTCGCACTTCAACTATACCTCCGATTCCAGTCGCTTCCTTGACGATTGGTCATCAGGCTGAAAATGGTCTGATTGTCTTGGCGCGAGAAAAATACAGTGGAGGGCCTCACGATGTTTATCGACGTGCGAAAATAGAGGTATGCAATCGGTCACACCTCAAGCATTTTGCGGATGAGTTCTGGCCCGACCCTGCTCGTACAGAAATTTTTCAACCGGAGCCTGGATGCTCTGAGAGTACCTTTGTAGGATCTGCTGCCGACGCCACTGTACTGGCGGGCGCAATGTTGAACCGACTGGCCTGCATTCTTGTTGAGGGTCCGTCTACCACCGCTTCTGCATATTTTCTTACTCAGCCGCATTTAGACGTTAATGCAGGTCAAAATGCCTATGCAAGTTTCGATTGGGATGAAGATCAGGTAAGCCAAGACCCACACAGTGGTTATGAAGTCAGGATAGCGGAATCTGCTTGGAGCGAGATTAGAGGATGGATTCAGCAAAACCAACGCACTGATGGACCGGATGTAGAAACTGGAGGGATACTGTTCGGCGAGCGAGATGATGCTTCACAGATCGTATGGGTCACCGAGGCCATAGGGCCACCACCTGACAGTCAAAAGTCTGCCGAAGGATTTGTGTGTGGAATAGAGGGAACAAGAGAAACAAATGACGAAAAACGCGACCGTACACGTAGAGCTGTTCAGTATATTGGTATGTGGCACACCCACCCTGATTCCGCTCCCCTTCCGAGTCCAAAAGACTTTCGTGGCATGAAAAAAATTATTAGTAGCATAAACAATCCCACTCCAAAATCTCTGCTACTGATAGTAGGTACCGATATAGACTCTGAGGCATTGACTATTGGCACTTTCGTCTTTAACCGATCTGAGTTCAAAAAAATAAAAAATAGTATTCAAGTCCGTGCCTGCTCTATTCAAGCTGCTTGCCAAGTCCCTAAATCGCGTCGCATCGGTCTTGCCTTATCAGGTGGCGGTTCTCGTGCGATCGCCTTCCATCTCGGATGTCTTCGGGCTTTACACGATCGGGGCATTCTGGACCAAGTCCGAGTAATCTCAACGGTTTCTGGCGGCTCTATCATAGGTGCAATGTATGCTTATAGTAATGTTCCCTTTGAAGAATTTGAAAAACGTGTACTGTCTCTGCTACGCCAAGGACTATTTCGCCCGATAGTTTATCGATTATTGTTCTCTTCTACATTAGTGAAATCTGTGGTTACTATAGCCGTATCCGGAGTGCCTGCTGTAGGAGCAGGGGCCCTACGGTGGGTGTTAAAAAAGGGGATCAATATATTCAGAAAACAAGACAAAGGGAAGTTGAGTTGGATCGATAATATTCAGCCTCCGTTATGCAGATGGAGTAGCAGAACTAGTGCATTTGAGACTGCTTTACGTCACAAGCTCTTTGGCGACACGAAACTTACCGATGAGCGTCGAGAGGCTATCGACATTATTATTAACTCTGGCGAACTACGGACAGGTTCAGCGTTTCGCTTTGGAAGTAAGGAATCAGGATGTTCGCGGTTTGGACGGGTACTCGATAACGATGTTCAGGTTGCCCAAGTGGTAGCGGCATCGGCTGCATATCCCGTTTTTCTACCTGCCATTGATCGTACGTTCACCTTTGCAGATCGGACTGGCAATCAATCTCTTGAGCGAGTAATTCTTACGGACGGAGGAGTCTTCGACAACCTTGGAATTACATGCCTAGAGCCGGGACGTTCATCCGAGTTCAGCTACAACATCTTTGAGTCCGATTACATTATCTGTTGTAGTGCGGGGCAGGGACTTTTCAGTGATCATGTACGTCCGTATTGGTGGGTATCACAAATGAAACGGTCATTTGAATCCGTTTTTCGTAAAGCGCAAGACCAAGGCTATCAGCGGTTACATAACTATGTGGTTTCAGGTGCATTAAAGGGATTTATTTTGCCCTATTTGGGGCAAAGAGACAGCATGATAACGCTTCCTGATCTTGTGAGCCGGGAAGAAGTTTTGAATTACCCTACGGATTTTTCAGCTATGAATGAAGAATATATCGAGCGGCTTACTAAGCGTGGGGAACAATTGACTCGTTGGCTAATCGCCCGCTATACGCCCGAACTTTGATATAACAGAAACGATCTGCTTGTAGGAAATATCGAGGTTTTAGTCAAGACGAGACGATGAGATAGCTACTGCGCTTTTTCTAACCTCTACAGCCATTTTGCCATCGTCCGAATCGTCACATCGCGTACCAACGGCTCGGCCTTACGCAGTTATAGTAGTCATCTGCAACATCCCCCCAACCCTCCGCGCCATCTCCGCAAAGTACAGCACTTCCTCTGGCGTCAGCGCCCTCCCCAAGACATCGCTTTCTCGATACGATAGCCATTTCTTGAGCACCTGATAGCCGCCGAGTTTGTAGTCCCAAATCGCGACCGGAACGTTGCGCCAGAAGGCGCGGTCGTTCAGATACACATCCAGCGTCTTTTCGCCCAGCACAGATATGGCATCCCCCAGCGCGGCGCGTTCGTCCGGGGTGTATTCGCGCTCGACGATGCGGCCTTGGCCCGGCATTACGGCGTCGCCTGTTCCGTAGTGGCCCCATCCGGCGGTGAGTGCGAAATCGTCGCCGGTCATGTTGCGGCCATCGGTGGTGGCGGGCACGGCGAGGGCGGCGATCTCCGGACGCAACGTGCCTTGGGTAACGCCCGGCACGGGCGCTTCGGGGTCGAGTAGGCGGGCCAGTTCGCGCCCTCGCGCCGCTGATGCAGAGAGCGTCTCTACCGCTCCGTCAGCTTCGCCATCGGGCCAGCCCGGCAGCGGGATGCGCGGCCATTCCATGCGGAGCGCCCCGGCGTTGGCCTCGCGATAGGCGGGATCGTGGAGGGTGGCGAGAACGTGGTGGAAGAGGTCCTCTACATCCGCGCCGAGACGGTGGAGATAGCGTTGCGCGGCACTGGACAAATTGGGGCGGCGTTGTATTTCGTCGCTGCCGATTCCGAGGGCGTCGTCTTGGAGGTAGGCAGGAAACATGTTGGTGCCGCGCTCAATAAGGTGCCGTGCACCGATGTGTTGTGTGGAGCAGGCCTGCGGTTCTGCCGCGCCTTTTCGCAGGTGTTGCGCGTTGGAAAGCCACAGGTTCCCATTGAACACATGCGGCTTGTAGTCGGGACGTGGTCGATCAAGCAGCTCTGTCTCTGCCTCCCAGTAAAGCCAGCGATTGTCAAACGGTCGGTAGGCGAAGCGGACGAAGCCGGTATCAATTGGCCCGCCGCGTTCAAGTAAAATATCGCGTACCGCGTGGGCGTCGAACCTCGCCGTAGTCTTCATCACGCCCGGATAACGCCGCACGATCTCTTCATGGCTCAACGCCGTATTGAAGTAATCGGCGACCCGTGCCTTGAGCCAGTCGAGATCGATATCAACAAGAAACGTATCGCGACTTGTTTGCACTCCGGGAAACGATGCTGGAAACAAATCGGACAACGCCGGCCAGTCGAACCAATCCTTGCTCACGGCCGCTGGTTTGAATGGTAAGCCGAGGTGAAGATTGGGTTTCAATGCTGTATAACCTGCATCAATTCCGGCGTCGAGACTGTCCAACAGCGCCTGTCGTCTTTCATCAGCTTTTGCCTGATGGAAATCGCGATACAGAATACGTCCGCCTGTCGATGTATCGGCGATTCCCGACTTGGAAAGCATGGCGATGCTGGTGCCAACCTTGATGCCCGGCGATTGTCCCTGAAGCGCAAAGACTGTTTCGCTGGTCCGTCCATCAGGCGCATATTCCGAGATGATGCGGTCGCCGTGCAGGTTGTCAATACGAACCGCGTCGAATGTCTCCAGATAGCGCTCTCGCATCCCCGTAAACGACAGCCCGTCGAGCCAAGAATAGTTGGAAATGAAACACACCACGCCTTGACCCGTCTTTGCAATGCGCCGCTCCGCCATGCGGAAAAAGCGCACATAGAGATCGTTCAGCCCTTGGCCTTCAGGTCGGCGCACCCGCTTGGTCATGCGGTAGGCTTCCGACAGCTCGCGCTCCTCGTCCACCGCCATACCAGCAAAACCATTGTAGGGCGGATTGCCCAAAATCACCAGAATCGGCGTCTCCTGCTTCACCCGCTCGGCGCGGTCGCGTTCCTCCTCCAGTTCGGGAAACGGCAGCGGCTTGGTCGTGCGCGGCTCCCAGCCGGTCAGCGCATTGGTGAGAAAAACTTGGGCGCGTTCCTGCCCGTCATCGGCCAGCGCCGCGTCGAGTGCCTGCATGTTCAACCCAACTTGCAAATGAGCGACGACAAAAGGCGCAGGCATAATCTCAAAGCCGAACACGCGCTCGGTCGCCGCCTGCTTGACCCGTGCGCCAGTCAGCGCACCCAAGCCTTGATTTTCCAGATTGGCGGCAATGCGACGCAGCACCTCCGCCAGATATGCCCCAGTGCCGCAGCACGGATCGAGCACATAGACGTTTTCCGCAGCCAACCCGTCGGCAATGCCGAGATCGTCCCGCAGCGCCTTATCCACGCGGGCGACCATGTAGCGCACCACTTCGGCTGGCGTGTACCAGACGCCCAACTGCTTGCGCAACTCGGGATCAAAGGCTTCGAGGAACGGCTCGTAGAAATAGGTTACAGCCTCGCCCTCGTTGAAGCGGGCAAAGAAAGCGTCGCAATCCACCCGGTCGAGCGCAGCAGACGTCCAGTCCAGCACTTTGACGAGGCCGAGCGGTTGCAGCCGACCGGGCTGCGATAGCTGTTGAAACAGCGCCTGCATGACGGGTGCCCGCAAATGCCAAACCGCTTCGCGCCAATTAAACGCTCTCGCGGGCGGCGGTGTTTGCCGCGCCCACAGCACCCAAGCGGAAAACACCCCGTAGAATAGCGTCTGCACCAGCGTCGAACGGAAAAACCGCGCGCCCCGTTCGCCCTCAAAGCGGACGCCAAGTGCCTCTTCCAGCGCTGCCCGCACCGCTTCCAACGACGGCGCATCACCCGCCGCTTCGACCCGCGCCAGCGCATCGCGAGCATGAGACGCCAGCAGCCAAGCCAAATCCCTCGGCTCGGCCAGCCGAGCTCGATGCGCCAACGCCCGACACAGATATTCCCCCAAGCCTGCGCCGACCTCGCCAGCAAAAGCACGCGGACTCTCCAACCGTTGTGCGAATTCCGCCGCACTTGCCGCCAGCCGGAACGTTTCGAGCTTGGCCGGTCGCCCCGCCGCATCCTCGCCCACCAACACGAAGTCGCGCGTATTAGTCACCAGCACCAGCCGATAGCGGTCCCAATAGCGGCTCACCTGATCGCCCGCCGCAGTCAACCAAGTGTCATCATCAGCCGCCTTCACTTCAACCACGCCGCCTTCGGGCACCTGTCCCTGTTTCGGTTGCCCTTTCTGCACCTGCTTTGCTGCATACAGCCCAAAATCGGGATGTCCCGCCCCCTGATCGGCCAACTCGCCAACGCAAAACACCTTGGGCTTGAGCGTCGCGCCGATGGCGTTCAGCAAGGTCGCCAGCGGCCCATAGCTCGACCGCTCGCCGGTTGCACCGCCGGAAGCGCGGACTCGTTGCAGATCGGCGAGATAGGTCTCAACCGCTGTTGTCAGCCGGGTCGTCGTTTTGGTCATTAATGCATTATGGCTTTTCGGTGGCTCCGAGTTGCTCAAGTCGCTCAACCCACGCCTTAAAGTGAGGACATTTGGAGCGGATGTTCTCCAAGCCAATCCGTTCGGCCATCTGTGGTCCTACTGTTGTTTTTGAGTATTCGGGAAATTCGGCGATGATCCGCTTCGATGGAGCCGTATGTTGTCCGTCGTCAATCCGTTCTGGGGACTGGGCATCATCGACAATGCTCTGCAAAGCGGAGATTGGGGAATCTGCATTGTCAAAGAAGAAAGAGAACTGGGATACATCAGAAAACAAATACGCTTCAAATTCATGCAACTGAATGAACGGAATAAAGCGATGATCGTTGGTCTCAGCGAACCATGATTTTTCGAGAGCCTCCACCCTCTTATATGGGTCGAGACGCAATTTCTCAGCTTCTTCAACGCCGGGAAATTTCGTAGGCAAGGCATAAAGGTCAATCATCGTGGTAAAAAATACGTCATTCCCCGATTCCTGTTTGCGACGGCGATCGATGTCATTCTGCATCGCCCTGAAGTTTCTGCCTCCTCCTCGATGGACTATGCCCTTCTTCCGGGCGTGGGCAATCAAGGTCGGTTTCTGCATATAGACGCCGAGATTCGCTAGATGAGGCTTCAAGACCGTATCGGCAAATGTCTGCTCTGTGTCACCTTCGGCAAAGAGATGGAGTCGCACCATCAGTGCGGCCCCCCGCCGATGACGTTCTTCTCCCAAGTTTCCCCAAGCGAGTACTCTTCCAGCCATGCTTCAAGCTCTTCGGCATCCGGTCTGGAGAACTCCGTGGCTTCACCATTCCGCTCGACAACCACTATATCCTCAGGCTCAAAGCCGTCGAGAAACGCGCTGGATTGGGTGCTGACGAGAACCTGCGTATGGTGGCTTGCGGCGCGAAGTAGCGAGGCAATCACATTGAGTGCGTAAGGGTGCAATCCGATTTCCGGTTCGTCCACCACTATGAGTATTGGGAGGTCTTCTTTGGGCTGCAACAACAGCGAAATCAGGCAGATGGCCCGTAGCGTACCGTCTGAGAGCTGGTGGGGACCAAACACGAGATCGGACTTGCGATGCCGCCAGTTGAGAATGAGGTCTTTAGAATCAGTCGGCTCCAGATCAAAATCTTCAAAGAACGGTGCTACCTGCCGAATGGTCCCCACAATCCGGCGATAAGCCGTTTCTTTGGAGGACTTAAGTGCATACAGTAAAGCCGCCAGATTCGCTGCATCGGGCATGAGCCAGCGGTTGTCGCCGATGTAACAATACTGCCGGACTCTTGAAGTCGGCGATGTATCGTGGAAGTGATAGACGCGACAGCGATTCAGCAGACACCGGAGCATTTTTGCCACCGGGTCATCCTTTTCTGTCTCGTCTCCAATCCGCGTTTCCTGATGGCCCCTTCCCAGCGATACGACTTTTGGTCTCGGATAGCCTGTTTGATGAAACGACAGCGTCTCTTCGGCAAAAATCATCGAATCACCGGCAGCGTGGAACAGCCGCATGCCATAGGTGTCTGTTCCATTCTCTACCTCGAACGCCATCTCCGCTTCCAACTGGGGAGTTATCCTCGGGCCAAAATGCAAATTGGCTGTGGCCCGCCCAGTCGCTCCAATATGTTGCTGAAGCCGTCCGCCCATTAATTCATTTACTAACTTGAAGAAGGCAATGAGATTGCTCTTACCAGCCCCATTGGCACCGATCAAAACATTGAGTGGCTGGAGTTCCAGCGTCATTTCTTTGATAGACCGAAATCCCCTGATCTTGATATTCTTCAATCTTGGCATATTACTTCCTCACTTTTGCTTACCAATCGTCCCGGCCCCTTTCTACCCCTTCAACGCCCCCACAGTAATCCCCTTCGTCAAGTATTGCTGCAAAAAAGCATACACCAGCATCGTCGGAGCCATGATCAGCACCAACCCGGCAAAGGCCATGCCCCAATCACTGCGATACTGACTGACAATGGTGATATTGGCCAGCCCCAACGGCAGCGTGCGCAACGCCTGCGACCCCTCCCCGGACAGGAACATAAAAGCCATGAAAAACTCGTTCCAAGTCCCCAAAAAGGCGAAGATCCCCACCGTAATAAGCCCCGGCCGCGCCAACGGCAACATAATCGACCAAAACGCCCGAAACTCTCCCGCCCCATCGATCAGCGCCGACTCGTGCAACCCAGAAGGCAAAGACTTGAAAAACCCCGTGAGGATAAAGATGGCAAACGGCATCCCAAAGGCCACATAGACTATCAGAATGCCCAGCCGCGAGTTGAGCAGTCCAAAGTCCTTCATCTGAAAAAAGAGCGGCACAATAGACAGTTGCAACGGAATCATCAGCCCGGCCAAGAAGTAGAAAAACATCGGCCGCACCCCAAAGAAGCGAAAGCGCGCCAGCGCATAGGCCGCCATTGCCGCCAGCAGCATGGAAACCGCCACCGTCGAGATAGTCAAAAAGACGCTGTTGAAGAAGTAATCGCCGAAGTGCCCCTTAGTCCAAGCGTTGGCAAAGTTGATCCATTGCAAGGCGTCAATCTCGGGCAGGCTGAAGGGATTGAGAAAAATCTCGCGGTCCGTCTTCAGCGAAGTGTACAACAGCCACAGCATCGGATAAACCACAACCGTCAGATAGCCGCACAGCACCAGATAGACGAAAGGTTTGGCAAAAGAAAATTTGCGTTCCTCAGCCATACTCAAAACTCCACAGCTTCGCGCTTCATTGCGCGCAAGGTCGCGGTAGTGCCAAAGAAGACGATCAAGAAGAGCAGCACGGCAATCGCCGTAGCCTCCCCCACCTTGAACTCAGTAAACATCGCCTGCACCATCCGCGTGCCAATCACGTGGTTGTCAGTCGTCGGCCGCTGATTGGTCAACAGCCAAATCACCTCAAACGCCTTCATCCCGCCGATGATCATAAACACAATCGCTATCGACAGGACCTCCCAAATCAGCGGCACAGTAATCGACCAAAACTGCCGCCAAGCCGAGGCCCCATCGATGTCAGCCGCCTCGTACATGCTCTGCGGAATGCTCTCCATGGCCGCCAAGAACAGCACCATATTGAACCCAGCCGCGCCCCAAATCGACATGGGAATCAGCGCCCAGTAAAGATTGTCCTGCGCCAGCCACGCAAACCCCTCAAACCCCTCCAATCCCAAGGCCACCAACACCGTATTGATCGGCCCACCCTGTGGATTGTACAAGTGCATCCACAGCAGCGTCGCCGCGACACCGCCGAGAATGTTGGGAAAGAAGAAGACGATGCGGAAGAGCTTGGCCCCGATGACCTCGCGGCTGATGCACACCGCCAGAAAAAGCGCTAGCGGCAACACGCAGAGCGGGATGATGAACATGATGAAGAGATTGTTTGACAGCGCAATCCAGAACTCATCGCTCTCAAACAGCAGCCGCTGGAAGTGCAACAGCCCGACGAAAACCATCTCGGTCAACCCATCCCAGCGCATCGCGCTCCAGACGAAGGACTTAATGCTGGGCACCACCACAAAAAGCGTGTAGAACGCCGCCGCCGGACCGACGAAGAACGCGACCCCAGCCCAGCCCAAGCGCACCGTGCTGGTAGGTCGAGGCGCTTGGCCAGCCTGTTTTTCGCGCCACTGCCGCACCGTCGTGTACAACCAATAGCTCATCGCCAAGGCCAACAGTCCCAACAGCAGCGCGGGTTTCCACAGGTGGCGGAGGGTAATTTGGTCGGGTTGCTGGCTGCGGTTGCGCACCGCCTCAGCCGCTGACTCTAACTCTTGGGCTCCTTCCTCCGGCGTCATCTGCCCATTGACGATCTTGAAGCGCACGTCGTTGAGGAACTGGTCCATCTCTGGGAAACCCTCGCCCGGGGCCGTGCCATAGGTCGTAGAAGCCTGCTGCGCCAGCGCCACCAAGTCCTGCAAATCCTCACTGGTCCGCCCTTCCATCGCCCCATCGACAGCCACCAAAACATCACGCATCTCGGCAAAGGTGCCCGCCATCTCCTGCGAGGTCATAAAGCGCAAAAAATCCACGCCCAATTCTGGGTGGGCACTGTTTTTGAAGACAAAGTAATACCCGGCACCTGTGTAGATGGCACCGGGTTCGCCAGTTCCTCCCTCGACCATGGGCAAATTGAACGCCCCCAAACGAAAGCCATCGGGGATTTTGCCCATCATCTCGCTCTTGAGCCAAGAGCCGCAAAAGACCATCGCAGTGTGGCCCAAGAAAAACTCAAGCTGCGCCTCGGTGTGACTCATGCCGAGGGCACCGGGCTGGAAATACTTCTGCGCCGTGCGCTGAATAAGCCCGAGCGCCGTCACGTATTCGGGATTGGCAAAACTGCCCGGCACTAGATCCTTCTGCTCGTAGAACCGCTCGCGGCCAGCGAGGTGATAATAGGCGTTGTCGGTCACGCCGCCGATATAGCCTGGATAGCGCCCCTGAAAGGCCAGCGGCCAGACCCCTGCGGCGCGAATCTGTTCGCAGAGGGCGAAAAACTCGTCCCACGTGCGCGGCGGTGCCCAGCCGTGCTCTTCGAACATGTTCTTGTTGTACCAAACAGCGTAAACCGAGTAGAGGAAGGGAATGCCGTAGATCTTGCCCTCGTACTCATAGCGGTCGAGGCTGCCGGGCAGGAAGGACTCGCGCCACGTCTGGTCCCCGTCCCAACTCGGCCCGTCCAGAAAGTCGTCGAGGGGTAGGATCTCGCCATTGCGGATCAGCGCCCAGTAATTGAGCCCCGCGTTGCTGACTTCCGGGAACGTCCCTTCGAGAATCCGCACCCGCACCTTGTCGGCAATGCGCGGATCGCCGTAGAGATCGATCTGCACATCGGGACGAACCTTTTCGTACTCGCGTGCCGCAAAAAAGAAAAAGTCTAGTCCCGCACCACCCTCAAAAATGGGCACTTCAACGCGAGTCGCCGCTTGCGCTGACACCGGGCCGCCAAGCAGCCCTAGCACAACGACCGTGCAGCCGATGATTTTGTTAGGTGTTGTTATTTGCAAAAGAACTGCCAGAATCGGCTATTAAATGTGTATCGCTTGCGCTGGCGACCTTGGTTCAGTCCCCGAGCACATCCTTGCTCTCCACGCTCGGACACCAGAATTTTTCGATAAACTCGACCACCAAGCCCGTGCCCTCGTCGTGGCTGACGTAAGGCGGCATAGCCGGATTGTACATCGCGTCAGTCAAGTCGCGAATCAGCGCCACATCCACTCCCCAACGCACCATCTGCTTGATGGCAAAGGTCCGGTGCAAAACGCACATATTGGTATGGACGCCCATGATCAACAAATGTGCAATCCCTTGGTGCTGCAAAAAGCTATACACCTCCGTCCCCTTATCCGAAATGATATCCCGCTCTTGGTCGATCCCAATCCCCGGATGCTGCCGATTCCAAGCCTTGTAGGTCTCGGTCTCGCCAGTGTCCGACCCGTGATCCGAGGCATCCACCGGCAAGGGAGGATCCGGGCGCTCGGCATCGGGCGGCGGCGCAACTTGGGGTGCTACGAGCGCGCGCTGACGCGCCGGCGCATCGGCGTAAAAGTCCATAGTGTCCGAAGGCGCGTGGACGATCAAACCACCAGCCGCGCGCACCGTTTTGACTACCGCATCCATCCGCTCGATCATAGCGTCGAGGCGCTCAACCGCGCCGCGGCACCAGTGGCCGTTCCACACGTCGCAGAGCAAAAGCGCGGTTTGGTCCGCCGCCCATTCTTCGGTGCTGGTCTGCACTTCCCAGATAGCGTGGCCGCCTTCGTCTTGTGCAAGGCGCTGGGAACGCAAATTGAGTCGCAAAACATTGCTCATATTGTCCTCTCAATCGGTTTCACCCGACCAGTAATCCACTGCGTCGGCGCGGCGGAAAATGCGCTGTCGGTCTAAGGAACGGATGTTAATTTTGTCGGAATCGGGATATTGGGCCAAATCGTGCGGCAAGACATTGCTCAAGGCTAATAGCACACAGGGCTGCTGGCCTTGATTGGTGAATTTGTGAGCGCTGCGGGGACCGGGTGGGAAGGCGATAAAGTCCCCCTGTTCTACCGCCACTGAACCTCGGGGGCTGATCAGCGTACAGGCCCCTTCGAGGATGTAGAACATTTCCTCTTCAAAGTGGTGAAAGTGCTGCGGACAGATCGACTGGCCAGCGGACAGGCGGAAGAGGCAGTAGCCCAGATGCTGGCCACCGATGAGCGGGTCGATATCCTTGATCTCCCAGCGGTAGCCCGCAGGTCCACCCCCCGCCGTCCAAGGAATATCCTCTACATTGATCTTGTTGATGTAAATGTCGGTCCGTTCTTCCAAGCATTCGAGCAACAGTCGGCGGGCGTCGTGTAGAACGGAGTGCCCGTCGCCCATCAATAGAGCGTCAAAGTCGAGCTGCAACAATTTGCGCAGGCCCAAGGCCGCTTGGGGTGGATCGGCCAGCTTGGCGTCCGGCAGCAAAGTAATGCGGCCCAGCGGCGCACCGACGACCAGATCGCCCGCTAAGACCATCTTGAGAGCCGGCCAGTACAGGGCAATTTCCCCCGGACTCTTGCCGTGCGCCAAATGCACTACTCGGAGCCCGGGAACAATCTCATCGCCGTCGTCCAACCGACGATCCGGTGACTGGTCAAACAGGTCGGCGTCAGCGTGATGGGCGGCGATGCGAGCACCAGTGCAATCGCGAAAAAAGGCGGCTTCGCGTTCGTGGTCGCGGTTGGTCAGCACGATCCAAGCGGCCCCGCCCAATTGGTCGAACTGCTCCAAATCAGCCGCTGTCATGGGCACCGGATCGATCAGGATATTGCCTTCTTCACGCACCCACAGATGACCGTTGAAGTCAATCTGGCGTTCTTGGCTGAAGATGGACCAAGAATAGAAGTTTGAGAAGACTATTTCTTTCACAGTGTATGTTCGTCGATTTTAAGAGTGGCTAAAACCGTTTCTACAAACAAGCCCGCACAACATCGCGTGCATTCAACAGATCATCGCGACTTCTGTAGTACTCAAAAACGAAATAGGGCACCTGTGCCCACTCCTGCAACGCGCCAATATAGGTCGGATAGTCCAAGCACCCCGACCCCGTCGGCCCGTAGTCGGCGACCTCGCCGTTTTCGGCGAAGCGCGCGTCCTTGCCGTGGGCGATTGCGATGTCGGGACCGAGCATCCGCACCGCGCGCACCAGTGGAGTGCGGTCGGGCGCGAAGTTCGCCGCGTCCATGCAGACCTTGAGCGCTGCGGATCCCACCCGGTCCTGCAATCGCAAAAAGCGCTCCACCCCATCGACGCTCCCCGCTCGCGTCATTTCCACCGCGATGACAATGCCCAATCTCTCCGCCGTCGCGCAGGCCGTCGCCAGCCCTATGCACAGCCCCTCGAACACCGCTTGGTCGTCAACGCCCTCTTCTGGATACCCCGACGGATGCCACACCAGCACTGGCTGAGCGTTGTCGCCGAAACGCCCGTCGAGCGCTGCGGTTTTCTCCACGCAGCGCATCAATCTCGTGACATCCTCCCGGACCATCCCCTTTGGCCCGACCAGATCGACGTGCAAGGTCATCGCCGCCAGCGCGATATCGGCCGCCTGCAGTACTTTGTCGATATCCTCTGCCGACGGGTCCGTTGCATCCCCGTCTACTCCCCCACCGAAAAACATCTGCACCGCCTCGAATCCCTCGGACCGCATTTCTGCCGGCGACAGCAGATCTCCTGGCATCAACGCAAGTTTCACGTTCTTTCATTCCTTATCATGGGCCGACGACCAAAATTCGCGCCAGCGCCGAGTTTTCGCATTGAAATTCCAAGTCCCCACCAACGTTCATCTGCGTTCATCTGCGTTCATCTGCGTTCATCTGCGGATACTAAAACGTCCCCTGCACATCCATCACCTGTCCACCCCCCTCCTTCACCTTAGAGGTAGCCACCCGCTTTTGCAGCTCTTCATAGTACAAATCCTCATCCACTGGAATATGCACCCAGTCGTCCGTCCACGTCGAAAGCAACATGGCGTTGGACAACTCCACGCCGTTGATCCCCTCGGTTCCCGCAGCCAACAGCGGTGACCCCGTGCGGATGGCTTGCACCCAGTTCTGGGTAATCCCCTTGTGCTCCTCGCCGCCGCCGCCCGGGATCTCGCACTTCCAAACCTCCGGGCTGCCAAATCCATGCGGCCACTCCTCGAGGAACTTGCTCGCCGACTCCGTCGTGCGCCAAAAGGTGATTTTGCCACCTTCCAACACCACCTTGCCGCGATCCGCTGAAATCTCCAGCCGATTGGTCCCCGGAGCCTCGCCCGTAGAGGTAATAAAAACGCCCGTAGCTCCATTCTCGTATTCGACATAGGCCGTTACGTCGTCTTCAACCTCAATGTCGTGGTATTGCCCAAAGCGACAAAAGGCCCGCACCCGCTGCGGCATCCCGCAGATCCACTGCCACAGGTCCAGGTTGTGCGGACACTGGTTGGCCAACACGCCGCCGCCCTCGCCAGCCCAAGTCGCCCGCCAGCCACCCGAATCGTAGTAGCTCTGGGCGCGGAACCAGCTATTGATGATGTAAATCGTGCGCTGAATCGGCCCTAGCTCGCCGGATTCGACCAGCGACTTCAGCTTCTGGTGCTCGCCGCGCGCGCGCTGGTTGAACATCATGCCAAAGACCCGGTCGCTTTTGGCCGCGGCCTCGTTCATCTCGCGGACTTGGCGCGTATAGACCCCAGCCGGCTTCTCGCTCATCGCGTGCAGGCCGTTTTCGAACGCCTGGATCACCAGTGGGGGGTGGAAGTAATGGGGGGTAGCTACGATCACAGCATCTACGCATTGGGCCGCAAACAGAGCGTCGGCCCCGGCGAACGCTTGCACACCCGCGCCGTATTTGTCTTGCACATCCGCGAGCCGGGCGGGGTCAACATCGGCTACAGCCGCGAGTTCCGCACCGGCGATTTGGTCTTGGGAAAGATAGGTAGCGTGACTGCTGCCCATGCCGCCGAGGCCAATAATACCGATTCGCACTTTGTCCATTTTGCGCTCCTTGTTGCGGTCTTTTGTTTGTGCCGATATGGGCCGCAATATATCCCAGAACCCGCTGAACGGTCAATCTCGCCGGGGCTATCTGGCGCGGTTTTTGAGTTGATCGAGCATGACGGCGACCAATAGGATGAAACCGCGAACCACGTTTTGATAGAACGTCGGGACATTGAGCAGGTTTAGGGCGTTCTCAACTACGCCCATGATGAGCACGCCCGCTATGACGCAGCCGATTGATCCCACGCCGCCAGTCAAGGACACGCCACCCAAAACGCAGGCCGAGATGACTTGGAGTTCAAACATCTCAGGGGGCTTCGGCTGTCCGCTAGTCATGCGCGAGGCGAGGACCACCCCCGCAAACCCAGCCATCAGACCTTGGATGCTGAAAATAATCGTCTTGAGCCGCGCGACGGGGATCCCGGAGAGCCGGGCGGCCTCTTTGTTGCCGCCAATGGCCAAGGTATTGCGACCAAAGGTGGTCCGCTGGAGCAACAATCCGAATACCGCGAAGCAGACCAGCGCAATCCAGACCGGAGTCGGAACGCCCAGTAACGACGACGTACCCAAGGCGAAGAATCCCGAATCGGTGACGCCGACGGCCCGGCCACCTGAGATGATGAAGCCCAAACCGCGTACGATCTGCATCGTCGCCAGCGTCGCGATCAGCGCGTTGATGCGAAATCGCGAGATCACGACCCCGTTGCACAGCCCAACCGCGCCGCCGATCAACACGCCTGCCAACATGCCCAACAGGACGCTGCCCATTGCGTTAGTCACGACCGCGGCCACGACGCCCGCGCAGGCCACAACCGAACCAACGGACAAATCGAAATCCCCCGACGCCAAGCAGAACAGCATCGTGCATCCAACCATGCCGATCTGCGACACCGCCAACGCCAAGCCCTTCACGTTTACCCACGAGAAAAAGTCCTCGACAAACAGCGAGCACGCCGCGAACAGCACAGCGAAAACCACCAGCATGCCAGCTTTCTCCCAGAGAAGTGCCATCGCGCCGAGGGAAGCTGTTGGCGAGTTTGCGAATTTCGTCATCGTTCTTTTCTCCGTCAGCAAGGTTCAAGCAGGAGACGCCGGTAGCGCTAACCGCAGTACCTCTTCCTCATCGGCTTCGCCACGGGCGATAGAAGCTACAATAGCACCTTCGCGCATCACCAGCAGGCGATCCGCCACGCCGAGGGCTTCCGGGAGATCGCTGGATGCCAACACCACCCCCACCTCGCGGTCGGCCAGATCGCGGATGATGGCGTAAATCTCGCTCTTAGCACCGACATCTACGCCGCGCGTAGGTTCGTCCAACAGCAGCACATTGACATCCTCAGACAGCCACCGCGCGAGAATGGTTTTTTGCTGATTTCCGCCGGACAAGTTGACGATCGGCTGCGCCACCGACGGCGTGCGGATCCCGAGCCGTTCGATCTGGTCTTGGGCGTTGCGTTTCTCCCAGGCATCGTCGACGACAAGCCCCAGCCGGGCGATGCGACCTCGGGCGACCAAGTTCAGGTTCTCAAGCACGGACGCCGTGGGCACGATGCCGTCCTTTTTGCGGTCTTCTGGGCAAAAGGCCACGCCGGAGCGGATCGAGTCGCTTGGAGAAGAGATCGGGACTTGCCGATCGCACACTTTCACTGCGCCAGCCTGCATGGGTTCCGCGCCAAACACCAAGCGCAACAACTCGCTGCGGCCCGCGCCGATCAACCCAAATAGGCCGACGACCTCGCCCTGCGCGACGGTGAAAGAGGCTGGCCTTGAGAGTCCCGGACCCTCCACCTCGACAACTTCTAAAGCAGTCTCTTTCTGCGTACTGGAGTGATAATCGAAAACATCTTCGATGTCGCGGCCGACCATGCGGTTGACCAGCAGGTCGTGGGAGACCCCTTCCAAAGAGATAAACGTCTCAACGTGGCGGCCGTCCCGCAGAACGGTCGCGGAGTCACACACGCGAAACAGTTCGTCCATGCGGTGGCTGACGTAGAGCACGGCACAGCCGTTGCGCTTGAGTTCCGCCACGGTCGCAAAGAGGCGTTCCACTTCGCGGGCAGAAAGGCTGCTAGTGGGTTCGTCTAAGGCCAACACCCGTGCGCCGCGAGTCAGCGCTTTGGCGATCTCGACCATCTGCCGTTGCGCGATGGGCAGGCGGCCGACTTTGACAGTGGGGTCGATGGCTTCACCCAAACGTTCCAAGTCGCGGTGCGCGGCTTCGCGCAAACGCCGGCGGTCCACGACTCCCAACCTTGAAGGGAGATGGCCGAGGTAGAGGTTTTCGGCCACGGACATTTCGGGGACGAGTTGGAGTTCCTGATGGATGACGGCGACGCCGGCGTCCAAGGCTTCCGCAGTCGAATAAAAAACTCGTTCGCGCCCCTCCAGAACCACGCTTCCCGCATCGGGCAGGTGGACGCCGCTCAATATCTTCAGCAGCGTGGACTTTCCCGCTCCGTTCTCGCCAATCAGGGCTCGGACTTCACCTCCGCGGACCGAAAACGAGACGTCCTCTAAAGCGCGGACTCCTGGAAACGTCTTCGAGACGCTGTGAAACTCAACCGCCGGGGGAGACGAGGGTTCCGGGACCGGCACGGCAACCTACTCGAGACCCAGCTTTATCTGGACTTCTTTGTAGTCATCGCGGTAGGCCATGACGCCTGCCGTGCGCGTGTCCGCGGGCGGGGCGATGCCCTCCTTGACCCACTTGTAGAGCAGTTCCGTCGTCTCGTACCCATGACGGCGGGGGCTAATCATACAGGTCGCGAAATACCCCGTTGGTTCCTCCTTCTCGAACTCGGTCAGTCCCGTACCAGCGCCGATGCCAATACCGATGGTCTCCGCCGCGCCAAACCCGCGACCCTCCAAGGCGCGCACCGCGCCAAGAACCCCTTCGTCATTAATCGAGAACACCAACCAGCGTTTGATCGCTGGGTACTTGGTCAGGACGATGTTGGCCGCATCGAACGCTCCTGGGATGTCGGTGGTCTTCTCCGCCCCCAAGTAGATGCGCTCCTGCGGGAAGCCAGCCTCGACCAGCGCTTCGATCGTCCCATCGGTGCGATCGCGCGCGGTGTCGAGTTCGTCGAACGTGATCCCGAGCGCACCCGTTTCCTCCAATGGCCAGCCGCGGTTGGTAAACTCCTTGTGGAGTTCCCGGCCCACTTGGCGACCGATTTCCACGGCTGAAATGCCCATGTAAGGGACATCCATGAACTCGCCGTCCGCACCGACGAATTGATCATCTACCGTGAACACTTTCATGTTGTGGCTGCCGGCTTTGGCCATCACGGCTGGGCCCAACCGCACGTCCGGTGTGCAGACGACAAAGCCCTGTGCTCCCTTGGCCGCGAGGACATCGATGGCCGCGAGGAGTTTCTCCCCGTCTGGAACGCCGATTTTGATCAGCTCAAACCCGTACTTGTCGGCGCACTGCTGGGCGAATCTCCATTCGTTCTGGAACCACAGTTCCTCTGGCATTTTCACCAGAAACCCCAGCCGGATCTCTTCATCGGCCAGCGGCGCGGAGCCGGTTTCGGGCGATTCAGCAGTCTGCGGCCCACACCCGCTGCCCGCAACCAACGCCAAGACCAGCGCGACTAAGGCGATAGGTCTGATCTTCATGTGGGAGTTCCTCCGTTCACACAGTTAGCGAGATGGGTCTCGTCGTCAATGGCCTATCGACATTCGTGGAGTGCGATAATGGTCGTTCAGCGATCATGCGATTTCTCCGCGTGCTGTAGTATTTGTACGGATTTGAGGTTATCGACGAACGCTTGGTTCGAGGAGTCTAATTCGACTGCGCGCTCGAAGGCCTCCATGGCCCCTATCCTATTCCCCGCGAGTAGCCTGACATTGCCGATCCCATTGTAAGCGAAGGCATAGGTGGAGTCGGCGCGCAATGCTGCTCGATAGGCCCGGGCAGCCTCTTCGGGTCGATTCTGCTGCAGTAGCAGGTTTCCCAAATTATTGTGGGCGGCGGCAAATTCGGCATCTCGTGCGATGGCCTGTCGATAGAGTTGAATCGCTTTGTCCGTCTCTCCTCGTCTCGAATACAGACGAGCCAATTCCCGATAGAGAGCTGGATCGGTGGGGTCGTGGCGGATCGCCTCGCGGTACTTGACAATGTCCGTGTCGATTGATCTCAGCATCTCGAACCGACGCATCACCTTTCGCCCGCTCTCCTTCTGCCCCAGCCGCATCAGACAGTTGGCCAGATCGAAGTGCGCCTTCGTGTGGTGCGCATTGAACTGAATGGCCATCTCGAGATGCCGGAGCGCCCTCGCGAAATCCTTGGCGGCAAGCTGTAGCGCACCTAAGTGCGCCCACGTGTCCGCGTGGGTCGAGTCGATCTGCAGCGTTCTCCGCAAAACCACTGCGGCCGCATCCCGCCGTCCCTGCTTCCCCAGCAGGTTGCCCAGCAGGTTGCGCGCCTCCACGTCGTCGGGACGGATCCCCACTGCAATCTCCAGCGCTTCGATGGCCCCGTCGTAGTTGCCTCGCCGTTCCCGCAGTTGCGCCAAAGCCTTGTGGGCGGGCTGATAGCCGCTATCGGCCTCAATCGCTCGCGCCATCAACTCTTCCGCCTCCTCGTGCCGTCCCGCCGCAGAGCGCACGGAGGCCAAGTTGTAATGGGCTGCCGCGTACTCGGGCTTGAGGGATATCGCTTGTTGGTACGACGCCGCAGCCTGATCGAGACGGCCCTGCCGCGCCAGGTTGTTGCCGAGGTCGTAGTGGATGACCGGATCCCGTGGCTCTAGCTGTACCGCGCGTTGCAGCAGTAGGATTGCTTCGGAGGATTCACCGCGAGCCGAATGCTCAAGCGCGCTGTCGAGAAGGGCTCGCGCGGCTTCCTGCTGCCGAACCGCCTGTTGCTCGAGCACAGGCTCTTCGCAAGCGCTCAGTAGGAAGAAGGCGAGAACAGCGGGCATGCCACTCGCAGAACCAAGTACGCTTCAATTTTGCGCATCATCTTCGCGGTTCCCCCAATCGGTTAGTACGGATTCCAGCGCATCTTCATGGACCACGACCTCGTCGGCGAAGTCCACGCGGAGTTGGACCAGCAACGAGTCCATCTTCTGATGCTCGGCGCGCAGACGGAGGATCACGTCAATATTCCGTTCCACTGCCTCATAGGGACGCGCCGGGGTCTGACTCTTTTCGGCGATGCGCAGAACGGAATACCCGCCAGGTACTTCGAGAGGCCCTAGGAGCGCACCCACCTCCGAGTCGAGAGCGAGGGGCGCGAGGGGCCCTAGGAGCGGATTGTCTCTCGTGACGAGCCACATCGACCCGCCTCTCTTCTTTGTAACCTCGCGAATGCTGTGTACTCGCGCTAGGGAGTCGATGGGGGTCCCCGCTTCTGCTTGGCCGCGGAGTCGTTGCGCCAGCGTAAGGTCAGCGACGAGGACCTCATCGACGCGAACCGTCGGACGCGGACCATACAACTCAGGGTGCTCCTCGTAGTACGCCCGTTTTTCGGCATCCGCTATCTCAATGTGGCCGACGACGACCCGCTGGAGGCTGTC
Organism: Candidatus Latescibacterota bacterium; assembly: GCA_965116455.1. Lineage (GTDB taxonomy): Bacteria > Latescibacterota > UBA2968 > UBA8231 > UBA8231. The sequence goes on from OZ220690.1 coordinate 2,327,441, forward strand.
GATCATCATTTCTTCCCTCAGCGCTTCGACCTGATCGCGCACTACAGATTCGCTGTCCATGCCACGACGCTTGGCCTCCTCGACGACCAGTCGATCGCGAGCCTTCGCGCGCAACCAACTCTGCAGATCCTCCCCGGCGGCGGCCAAGTCGACGTCGGATGACAAGAGCTGACCGCCCGTCCAAGTACAGAGAGGGTCCGACGCAGGACGATCGTCGACCAGTGGCGCACAGACTAAGTCATGCGCATCCGCCAAGCTGTCGGCGAAGGACTCGAAGACGCGGTTCCTCTCGCGTACGCGGAACTCCTTGAGCACAGCATCCCACCAACGTGCCATGTCGGCGGGGCGCCGGTCGATCAAACGAAACACGTGAATCCCGTAGCGGGAAGTCAGAGGTTCCGGGTAGGTTTGACCAGACTCCAGAGACAGAATCTGCTCTCTGACCTCCGGGAGCACTTGGGATACAGACATGTAGCTAAAGTACCCCCCCAAGCCCCCTGTCTCGTGGTGGGTCGAACGTTCGACGGCGAGTACATCCATCGGCTCTCCCGCATCGAGAGCTTTGAGGACACTCCACGCATCGGCCTCATTCGCCAGCATCACGTGCTGGAGCAGTACCTCTTCGGTGAAGCCTGCTTCGATGGCGAAGGTTTGGATGCCCGACGTATCGAGCCCCGCATCGACCGCGACCGCGTTGAACAGAGCGCGCCAGAGGAGTTTGCGCTGGCGCTGCTCAAGGGCCGTTGCGATTTTAGGCGCTGTGTCCAGCTTTCTGCGTTGTCCCTCCAGCGCCAGCAACTGTCTGTCTATCATCGCATCCAGTAGCTGACGTCTCGTGTCGAGACGGGCGGGATCTTGGCCGCGATGGGAAGAAGCGAGAAGCGTCGTCGCCATTTCATCGTATGCCTCGACATCGATCGTATCCCGACCGATGATGGCGACGACTATAGGCTCTGGCTCGTATTGTTCGGTCTGTTCGCAGGCCAGCAGTCCCGCTGTCAGCAAGATAACGGCGCGCGACAAAATCCTCATCAGCGATCAGTTCCGAGACCCGCAAACACATCCACGAAAATCATCGTGTTCGTGTCGGCATCTTCTCCGTGAACGCTGCGTCGCGTCCACCGTATGCCGATGTTCGCGGTCAATTCGTAGCCTAGATACGCCGCCTGATTGGAAAACTGCGATGCTAGCGTTAAGCGACTGAAGTCGTCTTGGTAGTCAACGGCACCACCCTCGGGGCGGCTCTTCAGGTTATTGAAAAGCTCGTACTCGCTGCCAAGGCCGAGAGTCATCTGCGGGGAGATGCTATAGCTGACGAGAAAGAAGAAGAGCTCCGCTAGGTCGCGCGTGCTGCGCTCACGTGGATTGGTCGGCGTGCGAGAAGAAAACCGCTGCTTCCACTGAGGCCACAAAAGCACCGTCGGTGTTGCCCAGAATTGACGATCGGCCTTGTTGATTAGACCCAAGAACCGCTCATTTTGCGTTCCCTGCGCCGCATCCCCCTGCTGATTGTAGGCGTCGTACTTGAGCTTCGTCTGCGTCGTAAATAGCGGATTCCAGTCAACCTGCAGATAGAAAGTATTGATGAAGGTATCCTGTGCGATCAGCGGATCGCTGAAGTCCTGTAGCGTACCGGGAGAAAAGGCCGGCTGCACCCACTGGATGAGATTGTCGGGAATATCGTCCTTGACAGCGCGGACGAATTCCATCAGCTGGACCGACAGACTGCGCTGCGGATATTCCTTCTTCAGCGTCAGCAGACCGTACGTGGAGGCTGCCCGGCGGTCGCTGGAGTGCTGTTCCGTCCGCGAGCGCCCTACCATGAAGCGGCTGTTCGGCATCAGTTCGACACCAACGTAGAGGTTGTATCCCTTGCTGTCCCGCTTGTACGGATAATCCGCTTCCGTGTCGTTTTCGAAACGGTCGATGATGGTATTGTTGTTCATGTCCGTGCCGAAAAGAAATTCGGGCGGATCGACGTGGTAGCGGAAAAACGGCTCGCTGTAATCAGGCTGGTTGTTCTGATTCTGATTGAAGTCGGAGATGAAGTCCTGGTTCTCGTCGAGGCCCGGAAACACCTCCCGGTCGGGGAATTGATTCTGGTTTGGAAACAGGGCACTCAGATTTATGGCGCGGCGCTGCCAGTCTGGAAAGCGATCTTGGTCGTCGTTATCGTCGATGAGCTCGTAGAGATAATTCTTCTCGTCTTCGTAATCGATGAAGCCTTGTGTGTCGGGGATGAACATAGACGTCGAGTACCCAGGCTCGACGCTGAAAAGCTCCCCGTAGCCGAAGAAGGGGTATGTGATCTGCGATGCCGTGGCGTAATAAGCCTCAGACGCGTCGTGAGCGAGAGCTTGGTTGCTGCGGATGGTTTGGTTGGGGAACCGTCGGTTGCGCCGATTGCTCACGTACTCAGATCGGAGGTTGAAGCCCCCCACGTCGCTGATCGCCAGATTCACTCCTCGCAGTTCGTTGCTCGACGGGATCCCGTACTGAAAGCGGATGAATCGCTGGTTGGAGGCATCCGTGACGTTGCCCTCTGCTTGGGCGACGGGCAGAAAGGCGGGCTCCAGCGTTGCGTTGGTCTGCAAGTTCGATGCGACTTCCACGAGATAGTCATTGGCCACGACTAGCCCCACTTCGATGCGCTCGATCTCGCGGAAATCGGTGATCTCCTCATCGGGGCCCGGCCGGAAATCGGTCTCAATGTTATACGTCAGGGTGACCGTATTGGAACCACTGGCCTCTAGCAGGCCCTCGCGCGCCACCCCCCCTTCGATGATCGGGTCGATCTCGGGATGCTCAACGCCGTTGATGAAGATGCGCTCGCGCAGCAGCAGGGCACCGCCGACACCATCCTCTGGTGAGTCGTCTGACAGTCGCACGATCAGCCGCTGGACATTGCCCGCATTCAGGCGACCGCCGAGGACGCCACGCAGCGAATTTTCGTCGAGGGAGAGGGCCGAGTTTTGGTGAAAGGTCGTCAGATACGTTCCTCCCACTGTCGCAAAATCGCCGATGGCGGCGCTGCCGTTCAGGCCGAGTAGCTGAGTGAAGGTCGTTTGCCGCGCCGCTCCTTGGTCGACAGCGACGGCCACGCGCCCGGGCGAATCTGCCCGCGCCGCCAAGACGCTCACTCCGTACTTATCGGTCTGGAAGTCCCATTGCAGACCGTCGAACAGTGGTTTGGAGAAAGTGAGCGGCGTCATCGTGGTGCGAATGCCCTCGCCGATGGTCAGGGAGGTGTGGAACTGCCCCTTGGCCCCAGAGACCACGATGAGACGATTGAACCACTGGCCGAAGTTGGGATCTTTCCAGATACCGCTCCCGAAATCCCGCGGATACTCATTCGTGAAGTTGTAGATATTCCAGCCCTTGGTGAAGTAATTGCCGTACAGGTCGTAGTAGCGGTCGCCTTCGAGCTCGGTTCTCACATAGCGCCGGTACTGGTCCCGAGCATAGTTGGTGTAAGCGCTCCCCTGCCAGCCGTATAGTGAGTAGAGCGCTTGGGGCAGATACCACTTCCGCAAAGTTGGAATCAGTGTCTCAGGACTGATTCGGGCCCCGTCCGTGATGTAGGGATTGAACAGACCGATTTCGACTGCTCCACTTGGCGTCCCTTGCAGTAGCAGGACGGCTAGGATGGAGCCGACCCATTTGCGCTTCATGTCCAACTCTCCCGTAGTAATTTACCACCGCGTATCGTCATTAGATAAACCTTTCTAACTAATAGGCTACACTTACCAGCAGGGTTTTGGCCTCCTGCCCTGCGTCTGCCAGCACCTCTATGCGGCAGACATAGATCCCGGGTGGAGCAGGCCGATCATCCACCATCCCATCCCACACTAGCTGCTGCGTCTTTCCTGGCTGGCCGGAGACGACCCGGAGCAGGTGCCCTGACAAGTTGTAGAGCCGTAGCTCAGCAGCGACCTTGGTGCGAAATAGATCGAAGGTAATGCGCAAATTGTCGTTGATCGCGTCGCCGTTTGGCGTGATGACGCGGCTCGATGCAACGAGGTTGCGGATAGTACCTCCCGAGGCTGTGTTCGGCAAGAAGACGAAGAGAGCATCTCGGTCCGTGCGATCAAACTCGCCATCGCCGTCGTCGTCGACGTCTAGCGGCCTTACTTCTTGCCGATTATCCGGTTGGGCCGAGTTCGCCACAGAGGCGAGGAAGCGGGTGGGATTGTTCAGCGGCCGCGCCGTGAACATCACCTCCACCGAGTCCCGCAGCGTGCGTCGGGGCATGGCGACGATGAGCGTATCTACGGCGGACTCGACAGACCCTGTGACCTCTTCACCCTTGATGCGCAGCGACACATTCCGCACTTGTCCTGGCACGGGTAGAATCACGCGATCAAAGCCCTGGTCTCTGGCTGTGAAAGTCGGTTGCAGCACGTAGCGAAAATCCTGCCACTCGCCAGCGATCGCCTCCCGTGGATAGATCGCAGCCTCAACGCCTTTTTGCACTAGTGCTTCGTCGAAGTGCAGAGTCACTGCGTTGAGGACCGGCGTGATTTTAGGATCGTCGGACTCCAGACTCACCCGCATTCGCAATAGCCGTCTAGGGGTAGGCGACCGAAAGGACTGGCCCGACGCAAGGTGCGGCTCACTCCAACCACTCCAGTCCGCACCCTCCTTGGGCACTTCGACGATCTCACCCCGGACCACTTTGGGCAGCTTGTTGTACTGCGCCTCCGTGACCGGCTCGCCGTTCTTCTTGAAGAAGAATTGCTCCGCGTCGAGCTCATTGCCCGTTCGCGTTTGCACAGTGATTCGGGTCCCCGGCGGGGTGTCGGCATCCCACGAAATCCCCGTGATGCTCTTGGCCCCTCCGAGATCGATGAAGTCGGATGTCAATGCCGCTTGTGCCGGATAGCCAGCGGAATAGATGAATACTTCCAGCATGATATAGCCAACCCTTCGGTCCTGGACATCGAAGTGGTTCCAAAACAGATAGCGGCCAACTCGATCTTCTAGCTGGTGGTCGAAGACATAGCGCGCCGGTGCCCGGCTGTTATCGACGAGCGAAACGCGCGTGTAGTCAAAGGGACTGCGGAATGCATCGTCCCGCGCAATCGGCGTCCCGTCCGTCATCTCCAGATTGTAGCCGTTGTTGGCACCGCCGATTCCGAATGTCGTTCGACCTAGATGATTGGGAGGCCACTGGTAGATCACGATCCGGCTGACGGGGAAGAGGGCACCCAGATCCCACTCGAACCACATCCCGCCGTCCTGCCAGAAGCGATTGAGGTTATTGGCAATCAAGGGCCATGCATTATCGACGGTTCCATCGCGCAGCTCTTCCACTTTTGGGCGTCCCGAGCGGATCGTCCCCCCCCGATCAAAGGTCGTCAACGCGATATTATCGCCGATCGCGGTCACCTCGATCTCCGCCAGCGCCGCGCCTTCCCCAACCTCGTGAGGCAGGAAGCGGATGTAGTGCACGGGCATGAAGTCCAGCGTCTTGCCCAGCACCATGTTCTCGCCGGTCGCAATGTCTCCGAAATCTTCAATCGACAAGGGAATGATGATCTCACCCAACTTGTTGGGCTCGGTGGTCGTGAACACGCGCTGGAAACGCCAGACATCCTCGGACGGAGACACCGTCGAACCTTCGCTGACAAAAACCGAGAAATCCCGGAAGGGGCGTACGTCGAGGGTATCTGGAAAGACCAAGCGAATCTCCTTCAGCAGGACCAGGCGACCTAGGTCGATGTGTAGCCACGCATTGTCGGGATCGGCACCGGCAGCGGGCTGCCACCACGTGTCGCGGTCGTTATCGAAGACAAACCGGGCGTCGCGGTTGTTCGAGTGTGCCGTCAAACCACCGAAGACCTCGCCACTTTTTCGGGTGGGATGCGAGAACAGCGACATGTTGTCCATCGGATCGGTGTCCGTTCCGTACCATCCCAGTTCGACCTTTCCGTCTTGCCGCAACTGAATGGCCCCAGTCGGGCTCGTCCACTTCTGCCAATCGCTGCGACGACCGAAGCGAAGCTCATCGGCCGCGGCGTGACTGGACAACAGCCATGCGGCCATGGCGATGATGTACAAGCTTGTTCTTGCCATAGTCATTAAATCCCTAGTAGACGACGGGCACTGTCAGCAGTTGTTGTGCGATTTCCTTTTGGGTATTCACTTCGATCTGCAGCAGATACAGGCCTGGAGGGACTAAGTTGCGGTCATCATCGAAACCATCCCAAGACACCTGCTGGGCCGATCGGCCCCGATTCTCAGCGGCCAAGATCGCAATATAGCGTCCAGCGACATCGTAAACCTTTACGGTTACATCTGCTTCGTCGACGAAGAGGACGCTAAACTCGACGTGGATTTCGTCGTTTACCTGATCTCCATTCGGCGTCAGAGCCGGCTGCATGAGGCGGACCCCATCGAGAACGGTCGTCCTCGCATCGCGCGAGAAGACCTGCAAACTGTTGGTGGAGACATCGTCCCGGGCATTCCCCCCGTCCACCGACTGGGGCAGGTTGGCACTATCAGAGTCGATGACCTCTCCGGCGAAGATCGTGGAAGAAGTAAAAAGGGAAGACTCGAGATCAATGCGGACGGGAATATCATTGCCGCGCGATACCCGATTGGAGGCGAAGGAGATGAAAAGCTCGCCGTCGCTGGCAATCCCGTCCCCGGGCCACACGCTGTCGGGAGCTACCGCGACGAGGTCCGCATCGCCCACCCTCAGCCCGCCGAAGCGAGTACCAAAGGGGACCGTCAGCCGCACGGCATCGAAGCCCTGTGAATCGCTGGAAAAGTCCGCCGCGATGTCAAAGTGTAGCTGACGGCGCTCCCCGACGGGGAATTCCGCTGGCTGCACCTCAGTCATCAGGCCCGTCGAAGCAGCACCTGCTAGGGAAACCTCACCAATGAGCGACGAGGCGAGCAGTGGAGAAACCTCAAACTGTAGTGAATCGAGACGACCGATGGACAGCACATCGTCCGTCAGAAAAGTCGCCCGGAATTGCAAATACTGGCGCCCATCCGGGGATCGGTTCAACTGACCAGAGGAGCGATAGGGCGAAGACCACGGCGACCAGTTGGTCTCGTCGTCGAGGACGACACTGCGCTGATTGGGATAGCGGACGGAGAGACTCTCCCGTCGGGGCAGCGAGGCGCGCTGCCATTCCGACTCTGTCGCCTCCTTGTCGCGCCCGAAGTCATCTACGACGTAGTAAGCCAGCGGTGTGTCATCAGTGCCGGAACGCGTTTCTATGAGTAGTCGGGCATCGCCTTCGGGGTCTTCGACGAGCACGTCCGCTGCCCGGTCTCGTCGCAGCGAGCGGAAGGAGTAAGTGATCTCGCCGAAGTTGACGGGTTCGTCGAGTGGAATGGCAGTGGAAACGTAGTTTACCTTGGTCGGCACGCCCTCGCCATAGACTTGGAACTCGGCCATGCTGTAGAACTGGTCCGCCAAACTTAGATCGAGTCGGATGAATCTAGCCGGCTGCAGCGGAAAGCTGACATCGACTCGGCTCTTCGTATTGGACTTGGTTTCCTCGATGAGAGTGGCGAGCGTCCGCTTCGGGATCGACTCGGAGCCTTCGAGCAGGAATTCTTCCGCCTCGTTCTGTATAGAGAGACGATACGCCCGCGGCGATCCCTGCTTGTTGGGGATGCCGCGCTTATCGACGCCCGATTGCCGAGGGAAGAACAGGATCCGGTTTATCGGCGTCTCCAAGACTAAATCAAAGGTCCAAACTTCTTCCTGCAGGCGCAGAATCTGGTTGAAGACTTGTACCGGCCCCTCACCGATTAGCTGACGCAGTGAGATTGCCGTCTCGGGATCGCCATCGATGATCACGGCCTCCTCGCGGCTGTAGCCACCGTGCCAGAAACGCGGGTCAACGCCGGCTTGGAAACCGAAGGCTTTGCCTGTTGTCTGTCCCTCCGCCCAAGATAAGCCGAATATATTGGCAAAGGCCCCGGGTCCGACCATGATGTTTTCCCATGGCCGCAACTCTCTGGGCTGCAAGGCACCCGGAGCAGTCGTATCATCGAGGGCAACGGCTTTCTGGCGCACCTGTGACCACGAGAAATCCCCGGCCTCTCCTCCGATCTGCACGACGCGGCGCTGACCGGAGACTGCAACCGTTGTCGCGACTAGCAAGATCGTTGTGGTGAGCATGGTTCGCGTGCGCATAAATCCTCCTCTTACCTGCTTTCTCAGTAGGACACTGCCACGATCCGGAGGCGCTCAAACGTCTTGGTCTGCGTTGCGACGCGCAGTCGGACGATGTAGTGCCCCGGAGGCAGTTCGTGGGCCTCGGTCCATGTAGCTAGGTATCTGCCTGCCGCTTGCTCCTCTTGCTGGAGGGTGTGAACGAGCCGACCCGCTAGATCGTGTACTGTAATGCTTACTTGCGCTGGTTCGATGAGGAATACGAGGTCGTACTGCAGCGCCAAGTCGTCGTTCCGCCCGTCCCCATTCGGCGTCACGACACCGGTGCCTATATTGAATCGGCCAAGGGGATCGCCAAGGGAGCCGAAGACGACGACGGAATTCGTGCCGAGCAGGTTGGTAGCATCACCGGGAGCAATCCGCTGCGGAACCGCGCCTGCTGAATCTAGGAGCCAACCCTGAAACAGGGTCGTGTAGCGCAAGGGCGTTGCCGTAAACCTCACAAAGAGCGTGGCGTTGCTCTCGGCCGTGATCCGGCGATTCGGGAAGAAGAGCGACATGCCGCGGTCGTCAACAACGACGCTGTCGACCACCACTTGCTCGCGGTCGTCGCCGATCAACACCGATTCCAACTGAGCAGCGCCCGGCGTGGCAATGCGCAAACCATCGAATCCCTCGTCGCCGGCCAACTCCGCAGTCAAGGCGTACTCCAAGGTCGCCGGCTGTCCCGTGGCAACGGTAGCCACGCCGGCCGGCGGAAAGGGATCGCCGACGAGGGCGATCTCGGCTCGCGTCCCTTGGGCGAGGGGTGGCGAGTGGGTGAACTCCAGCTCATCGATCCGGATCACGTCGGTCGCAGTGCCCTCGAAGAAGAATCTGAACTGGAAGAAGGGCCTCGGCATCGGCAAAAAATCGAGACTGAGTTCGTAGGAACCCGTCGAATCGATCGTCACCGGATTTGACCACGCACTCCAGTTTTCTGCATCGTATCTCGCCGTGCGCTCGCGGTCTATGAGGTTTTGGTACGCCTCCTCTGAGATTTCCGTCTCACTGCCGGTTTCAAGATCGATCTGGAAATAGGACTCAGGCGAGGTGTCGCTACCCGCCCGCACCTGGAACACAGCCTGCACTGGATCGTCCGAAACCACGTCGGGCTCGGTTGACACGCGGGTCGCGCGGACTGTTAGGCGACCAAAGTTGCGCACACCCCCTTCGTCAAAGCTAATGAAGTTTGAAACGTACTGGGCACGGGGGACAAATCCCCGACCGAACACCTCAATCTCGGCGATGTCAAAGGGATTCGGTTCCAGCGTTTCCAAGCGGATATACCTAACCAACTGCCGTGGAAACTCGGCCTCCGTCCGAACCTCGGTGGAAACCTCGACCCGTGCTAGGGTCTCGTAGATTGGCCGCTCGTCCGTGCCAAAAGAGCGCCCGTCGCTGACCTTGATCTCGTAAGCCCGCAGGAAAGCGGTGCTATCTGCCGGATTGGGAAAGAAGGCAATCCGCTCGACGGGAAACGAGGCACCTAAATCGAAGACGAAGATCCGGCCGTCCTGAGACTGACCAGGAATCTGAAATCGCTCCCCAGTGGATGTGTTTGACTTGCCGTCGACGAGAACGTCATTTGGCTGCCCGTCGGCAGCGCGCGCCCACACCCGCGCTCCGCCCTCGGGTATGAACTCATCCGGGCCCGTTCCCACATCCGCCCAGCGAACGGCGGCGACGATGTTCTCATTGGTCTTAAAGCCTGCCGGTAGCAGCGAGTCGGCTGTGACCTGCGCTCCTGCAGCCACTAGCTCTACGCTCTGCCAAGTGTCGCCGCCCTGTCCGATGCGCACGGTCTCGATCTGGCCGCCCGCATCAATGCTCAGGAGGAACGTCAGGACAAGCGGGACGGCTACCCCCGCGCGTTTGGCTGTAAGGGGCACGTCAGCGTGCCGAGACGGTGGCGGGTGGCTGGTATCCCCTGAAGACCTCGCGTTGGAATCCGTAGGTCAGATCTACGGTCTCCACTGGCTCATCAGCGTAGTTGAAACGAACGACAACGTCGTTGACGTGGATGGCCAACTCGGTCACGTCTGGAGGCATGGGCGGAAATACGAGAAAGCCTTCGTACTCCTGGCCACTGAAGATCATCTTGTCGGCATACATATGGAGACGCAACAGATCCTCGCGCTCGCGCATGCGCGCATAGTAGTTTCCGGCCCAAGCCAACGCATACGCTCGGTAGTACTCGCTGATTTCGAGAAATGTCAGGGGCTTGTAGAAACGCTCGCTGGCGGATCGCAACTCAATCCTAGACGGATCGATCTTGACCTTCGGATACGCATAGTTCTTGACCCGAAGGAGGAATACGGTAAATCGCTGGGGCGTAAATGACTCGCCTGGGGGGGTCCAATCGCCGAATGTAAAGGGGTTGGTGGACAGCGCTCCTTTGGACGACCTTGTGGCGAAACTGCGGTTGAGCTCCGCGTCCGTCATCGGTCGAATCGCGATATCGAGTCTCTCGAAGACATAGGCCACTGAGCCGTCGTCGTGGACCACCATGTGTTCGCCCTGCTCGGAACTAGGTCGGGGCTGGAGAGGCCCCGGAAAGTAGCGCCCACAGCCGGACGCAACCAAGATTAGTAGGCAGCTACAAAGCGCTCTCAAAACAACCTCTCCGCGCAGGCTGGGATATGTGTTAGAAAAGTTAAGGAGGGAGGATCGTCCTCCCTCCTTAGACAAAAGATAGGGGCGTCTTTTCTACTTACTGCATCAGCGCCTTCACTGCGCCCCAGCTGCTCTCCTCAACGGCAGTAGCGTACTCATCGGTGCTTAGCAAGGTGAATTCCGAGGAGAATTCCGAGCTATGCGCCCCGCCGTTTTGGATGTGCGTCGTGATCTGGTGCGTCCGGCCTGCGCTATCCGCCTCGTTGAGGCTCAGGGACATACCGATCGTCTGGCCCGCTTCAAAGATCCAGCGGACGCTTGCGTCGCGGCCATCCGGCATGTACGGATCGTAGGCCTCCATGCGAACTTCGTAGTTCACCGTCACATCAGTGGCCAAGTGCCCGGCACCCGCTGGAGAGACCACAACGGCCCCTTCAACAGCGCCCGTCTCGGGACCCCACTGCATCTCCGCCGGCTGGTTCCAACGCAAAAAGGACACGAGGGGGTAACCACCGGGACGAGCGTAGTGGAAGGTCCACTGCTGGTGTCCGGTGCGGAGGGCATCAGGTGCCTCGTTCCACACACCGTGGTCGGGATCCAGAATCAGCTCGAGGTCATCGTCGTGCCAACCATCGTTCAGCTCGGTGACATCGGCGTTCAGCGTGTCGTCGACGACGCGCGTGAAGACGTAGAGCCGATTGTCCGGCTCCGGTGTCCAGCCGACGTGATGAGCGATGTCGAGGTCGCTACGCGATGGAAACTCACCCTCGCCGATCACGTCGCACAACTGGTCGGGACCGATGATGAAATCCGGATCGAACCAACCCCAGTCGCTGCCGTCGCCGTCGGGGTTCATGGATCCTGGATTGGGCACCTGCAGGGCAAAATAGCCGACGCCGTTGCAGTTTTCGTATGCCGCTACCGGGGCTGCGAAACCTGCCAGCAGCACAGCGAGGACTATTGTCCCTAGGACTGCTTTCTTGCGCATGAGATCTCCTCTCGTTCGTGTCTTCGCTTCACTTTTTGGCCGAAGGAAGACGGTAAAATTGGCGCGGAAAGTAAGCATCCACGCCTTGTGAATCAACCTATCATGCAGGTTAGCGAAGTGGTAATTATATAAAGAAACAGCAAAAAGTTCAAGTCTTTGCTTGACTGATGAGTCAGCGAGGTACAAGGCACCACTAAATATATATAACTGTTTGTCGTTTTTTATTATTGGCAGTCAAAGAAGATGGGGGCCTATCGCATCGCGGCTCCACAGTAGTAATTGGTACGACCTATTTAAACATCCCGATTCCCTACCCGCGCTTGACTGCGTCTTTGCAGGGTGAGTAACTTGAATCGCCGTGGATTCGGAGCACCGACGCTCTGCGGATCAACTTTTATGAATTATAATGCACAGCAGCGATCCAATTGCACAGACAAAGACGAGTCGAACAGTACATCCCTAGTCCGTCAGGTGCTGCGAGTCGCTTTGGTAGTAGCGCCCCTTCTGTCGGGCTGCAGCGACGATGAGGAATCGGCTCGTATCCTCCCTCGATTCAGCGAGGTCGCGGCCGAGTCCGGGATCGAATTCCGCCACTTCAACGGCGCTGCCGGGGCCTATCACTATCCCGAAACCCATGGCTCGGGTGCCGCATTTGCCGACTTCAACGGCGACGGTTTCCCCGATCTCTACGTCGTGAACAGCACTGCTACCCACGGCGTACTCACCGCTCATCTTCCCGCCAATGCTCTGTTCGTGAATCAGACCGATGGGACCTTCGTCGATAGGGCCGTGGAAGCAGGGGTCGCCGACACCAGCTTTGGCATGGGGGTCGGCGTTGGAGACGTCGACAACGATGGCCACGCGGATCTCTACGTCACCAACTGGGGTGCCAACCGGCTCTACCGAAACTTAGGCAACGGCCACTTTGCAGACGTGACCGAACAGTCGGGGACTGGTGATCTGCGGGTATCGACGAGCACGGCCTTCGCCGACATCGATCTCGACAGTGATTTGGATTTATACGTCGCCAACGATGTGCGGATTGTCGGAGATGATCTCCCGGAGTGCTACCGCGGCCTGATTCAGATCTACTGCGGTCCTGGTGCTTACCCCGGCGATTCCGGGTCTCTGTTCCGCAACGACGGCAACCTCCGCTTCACGGATATCACCGATTCGATGGGCGTCTGGACCGAAGCAGGGCGTCAGCTAGGCGTGGCCTTCGCCGACTACGATGATGACGGCGACACTGATCTCTATGTCGCCAATGACCACGAGCCAAATTTCCTGTTCCGCAACGACGGGTCCCGATTTTCCGAGGTCGGTGTCGCCGCTGGCGTCGCGACGAGTCCCGATGGTGCCCCAGAGGCGGGCATGGGCACCGATTGGTCCGACTACGATCGCGACGGTCGCCTCGACCTAGGCGTGTGCAACTTCCAGTGGGAGCCCTGCCGGCTGCTGCACAATGCCGGGGCGGGTCGATTCGCAGACCACACCGCGCAGAGTGGACTGGGAGGGCCGACCTATCAAACCCTCACCTTCGGGACCGATTTCATCGACGTCAACAACGACGGATACCCCGATCTGTTCCTCGCCAACGGCCATGTCGAACCCAACATCGAAATTCTCGACAGCGCCGGCCCGCGCTATGCGCAGCACGACCAACTCTTCCTGAACAATCGCGACGGCACCTTCACCGACGTGACCGCAGCGAGCGGTCTGACGGCGTTCGCCGCGGGCGTGGGACGAGGCTCAGCCGCGGCCGACTACGACAACGACGGCGATGTCGATCTGTTCGTGTCGAACAACAACCAGCGCCCGCACCTGCTCAGAAACGACGGCGGCAACCGCGCCAACTGGATTTCAGTCGAGCTAGAAGGCACGCGCAGCAATCGCAGTGGAATCGGGGCGCGCGTCACTGTATTCTCCGCTGACTTGCGGCAAATGGCCGAGGTAAGGGGTGGTAGCAGCTACCTGTCGCACAACGATCTGCGACTGCACTTCGGCCTCGGTCGCAGGACAAAGGTGGACCGCATCCTGATTCGTTGGCCATCGGGCGAATCGCAAACCGTGGGTTCCGTGCCGGCAAGGCGCTTTGTGCGAATCGTAGAAGGCAAGCCATGGACGCCACTGTAAGAGCATGTGCATGGTTCCTCGCCCTGATCGCAGCTCTCGTCGGCTGCGAAAGCCAACGCCCTGCTGCGGACGCGCCGCCCACAGCGGACGAGTTGGGACGGTTGCGGCTGACGTATGAAAAACAACTGCGCGAACGCCCCGCAGATCTCGAGACCCGGGTGTCGCTTGCCCGCGTGCTGTTCGACTTAGGTCACCTAGATCAGTCGATGGATCAGTTCCAAATGGCTCTTCAGTCGGATAGTCTGCACGTGGGGGCGCTGATAGGTCTCAGCGAAGTCCTAGCCCAGATCCGCGATCACGCCACGGCGCTCTCCTTGGCGCAGCGAGCCGTCGCGGTCAAGCGCAATGCGGAGACGTTGGAGAGGCTAGCAGTGGCGTGGTTAGGGGTTGGACAAATCGAAGAAGCCCAGTCCACACTCGCCGAAGCCATCGCGCTCGATCCGGCCCGCCCGACGCTGCACAAGCTGATGGGTGCAGTACAGGCGGCTCAAGGTGATGTAGCGGCAGCGCAGACCTCGCTGGAGCGAGCGGTGGAATTGGCTCCCACGTCTCACGAGGCGAGCTTCGCATTAGGTTCTCTCCGGTGCGAGCGTCTAGGTCGCTGTGCGGAAAGTTTGGACCTCCTCCAGCGAGCTATCGCCTTGGCACCAGACAGTGTTAGATACGAGGTAGCTGTCGGCCGCGCCCTCCTGCAGGTAGGACGAGCCCGTGAGGCCCTACAGGCTTTCTCGACAGCAGTCAAGCTCGACCCTTCTTCAGTGGAAGCGCACGTCGGTCTGGGAGTGTCCCGAGCCAAATTAAAAATGTATGTCGAAGCGGCTACCGCTCTTGAGAGGGCGCTCGAACTCGACCCGGTGCATCCCGATGTCCGTCTTCAGTTGGCTTCCGCGTACCGCCATCTAGGTCGTACTCGGGACGCCGAGGACCAGCACGCCGCCCATCGGCGCATCGAGCCACACGTAGCTGCGATCGAGAACCTGCGTGCGCTGGCCCAACCAGGCCGCAATCCCAGTGCACACTTCAACCTCGCCCGCCTCTACGCCCGCCTCGGTCACGACGCGGGAACTGTAAGACACCTGCGCGACGGTTTGTCCCTCCAGCCAGAAAACGCCCGCGCTTGGCAGAACCTCGGCAATGCCCACGTCCGCTTGGGTCGCCCTAGCGAGGCGATCTCGGCGTACCGCCAAGCCCTGAACCTCAAGCCGGACTATGGCTTGGCGTGGTACAACTTGGGCACGGCCTACGCCACCGGAGGTTACATCGACCTAAGTCGCGAGGCGTATGAACGAGCGCTGGAGTTGTCCGAGAATCCGACGAATGTTTTTATCGCGCTAGGGAACCTAGCGTTGCAACAAGGCGATGCCCATACCGCGGCCGAGCGCTACGAACAGGCGCTAGCCCAAGATCCCGACCTGCCATCGGCACAGCGAGGTCTCGTACTCGCGTACCGGCAGGCCGGCGACTCGGCCGCGGCAGCCCAAGCCATCGCAAAATTCAGGAACAAGACATTTCCTCCCTCTACCCCAACGATGAATGACCCATAGGATGAAATGATGACTCGAAGTCGAATCCTTCCGCTCCTAGCCCTCCTGATTCTGGCGCTGTCGGCGAGTTCCTCAGACTCAGCCACATCACTTGTCGTCGATCACATCGACATCCCGCAGGTCGATTACGAACCGGCGATCTACTACGACGAAGGCGACCCACTTCCCCATCTGGATTTCGAGCGCATCGACTGGAAGCGCATCGTCGCCAAGCGGCACAGACGCGTGGTACTCGAATCCGACTATGTGCGTGTGGAGGTACTACCGGAGATGGGACGCGTGTACTCCCTCATCGACAAGCGAACTGGTCACGACCCGCTGTGGAAGAACGACATCGTGCGCCCCGGTGGTGCGAACAATCCCACTGGCTGGTGGCTCTGGATTGGCGGTATCGAGTACACTCTTCCGGGCTACGAGCACGGTACGACCTTCGCGATACCTTGGACGTGGAAGATCCTAGAAAATCACCCAGACCAAGTATCTATGTCGATGGTAACGACGGAGCCGCTGACGGGCCTGATCCACAGAGTCAAATTGACGGTCCATCGAGGATCAGCGGCCCTAGAGACCCAGATCCGCATTCACAATCTAGGGGCCGACACCGTTCAGTTCGCCCACTGGGTCAATCCCATGTGGGCCCCTGGTGGTGAGAACGAGCTGACCGACAACACCGAGTTCATCATCCCCACAGAGAGCATCCTGATCGCCGACCGCTGGCAGAAAAACTTAGGACCAAGTCCACAGGTCTGGAGCGAGAGCCCGTTGCGCTACATCCGAGGGTGGAAGGCCGGCGATATCATGGCCGACGGATTGACGGCCGGCTATTACAGCGCCTACTCCCACGACGCTGAGGAGGGCGTGGTCCGCGTCTTCGATCCCCTCCTCAACCCAGGCGTCGATGTATGGACTTACGGCTTCCATCCGACAAAGATTCCCATGGGATCTGGCCAGCCCAACAAAGGCTATGTCGAGATGTGGGGTGGCACGTCGGTGCTTTTCCCCGATGAGACGCGGCCACTCCCGCCCGGAGACTCGCTCGCGTGGACGGAGTGGATGTATAGCTACTGGGGAACGAAGGGGATGAGTGCGGCATCGCAGGTCGGCGCGATTCGCGGCAGCCTAAACGATCGGTCGCTGGACATCACCCTTTCGCCCGCGCTCGAGTTGCCCAATGTCGTTATCGAAGTAGCGGTGGATGGCAAAGTGACCGTTCGAGACACTACCTCATTGACTCCAGCCAAGGTCCTGCACCGATCCTACCCAATTGAGACCGCGGAACCGCTGGACGATCTCTCCGTCGAGGTGCGACAAGGTGCTCTCCAGCTCCTGTGGTTTCCAATTACAGGAGAGAATCGGCGTCTCGAATAGCTTTTTATAACAACCTGTTCCTTTCGAATCGGACCCCTGTGCCCTCCTGACTTAAAAAAATGAACAAGCCGAACATACTGATCTTCATGACCGACCAGCAACGGGCGTGTTCCGTGCTACCTAATGACGCGTACAAGGCAAAGACACCCGTACTCGACGAGTTCCGCAAGGAAAGCGTCACCTTCAGTCGCGCCTTCTGCCCGTCACCGCACTG
Source organism: Candidatus Latescibacterota bacterium (assembly GCA_965116455.1). Taxonomy (GTDB): domain Bacteria; phylum Latescibacterota; class UBA2968; order UBA8231; family UBA8231. The sequence goes on from OZ220690.1 coordinate 2,344,480, forward strand.
CTGCCCATCGCGTGCGTCATTCATGACCGGCCTGATGCCGACCCAGCACGGCGTCTGGCACAACGTGAACGTCGCCAATGCCATCACCCGAGGCTTGAAAGACCACATCCGTCCCTGGAGCGTGGACATGCAGGAAGCGGGTTATCGCATGCTCTTTTCGGGCAAGTGGCACGTCAGTAACTATCAACAGCCGCACGACTATAGTTGGGAGTACGTCTCGCCGGGAAGCGCGCACCCCAGCAGACGATTGAATCGCGACGAGCAGGACGCTGCAGCCCGCGAACGCGAACTACGAAATTTGCAACGGCATGCTGGAGACCACGGTGGCAACGAGCGTGCTCCCGGCGAGATCAGACGTGCGGGGCTGCGTCCGTACATCCACTATGGCGACAACAGCCATCCCTTCCTAGCGCAGTATTTCCGCGACGGGGAAGAAGACAACCCATTCGGCGACCGCACGGTAGCCGAGTCTGCGCTGGCGAAAATGGATGCGCTAGACGGAAACGAGCCGTGGTGCCTGTATGTTGGCACCCTCGGTCCGCACGATCCATATATCGCACCCAAGCAGTTTCTCGATCTGTATAAAGGCGTGGAGTTCCCACTACCGGACACCTTCGACGATCCGCTGGACGACAAACCAGCCCTCTACCGCCGCACCCGCGACCGCTTTGCTCAGTTGACGCGCAAAGAACATCAAGACGCGATCAAGCACTACTTGGCTTTCTGCACCTATGAGGACTGGCTCTTCGGGCGGCTGATCGACAAGCTCAAAGAACGCAAGGAGTACGAAGACGCGATCATTCTCTACCTCTCCGACCACGGCGACTACTTGGGCGACCACGGCCTGTGGTGTAAGGGCCTGCCGTCGTTTTTGAGCTGCTATCACGTGCCGGCGATCGCGAAGATGCCGGGCGGGCAGCAGGGCGTGGTGCGCGACGAGTTTGTGTCGCTCTGTGACTTCGCGCCGACGTTGCTCGAGATGGGCGCAGTGGAGAGCCCTGTGGAGTTTGCCGGTGCCAGCCTAATGCCGTTGCTCAAAGGCGAAACACCGGCCGACTGGCGCGATGCGCTCTTCTTCCAGACCAATGGGAACGAGACCTATGGCATCCAACGTTCCGTCGTCACCGACCAGTGGCGATTCGTTTACAATGGATTTGACTACGACGAGCTATACGATTTGGAGAGCGATCCCGGACAGATGCAGAACCTTGCCCCTGATCCGCAATATCAGCCCGTCGTCGAGGAGATGTATCGCCGAATCTGGACGTTCGGCCTTGCGCACGAGGAACACTTGCTCAACGAGTACATCCTGACCGCGATGGCGGATTACGGACCGGGGATTGTGGTTGGACAGTCTGCTAGCTGATCTCCATCTTAGCAGAGTTTGCGTCTAGGTGTTATTTTCCTTACTTTCAAGTAAGAAATCAACACTCAACACAAACATTCAACAAGAGGATCTCAGTATGGCAATAGCAAAGCTAACAAGCAAGGGGCAAGTCACAATTCCTAAAACCGTTCGCGATGCTCTTCAACTCCGCGAAGGCGATAAAGTCGATTTTATGCTTACAGAAAATGGTGAAGCACTTCTAAAGCCTATGACCAAAACAGTAAAAGTAGATGAAATTTTCGGGGAGTTGTATAAATCTGACAGAAAGTCTGTTTCGGTTCACCAAATGAAGTCTGGAATTAAGCAAAAAATGAAGGCGCGTTTTAAGTGAAAGCATTAGACACAAATGTGCTCGTTCGCTTTCTTGTACGGGACGATAAAAAACAAGCAGAAATTGTGTACAGACTTTTTAAAAGAGCAGAAAGTAAAAACGACCCCTTTTTCGTTCCTTTGCTCGTCGTGCTTGAAACCATCTGGGTACTGGAATCTGTATATGAAATCCCACGAGAGGAAATCCGCGCGTCTCTACAGAAACTTCTCCTTATGCCTATTTTGATATTTGAGGCTCAATCTGCTCTGCAAAGAACTCTCGCGTCTGCCCAGACAAACAAAATAGATCTTGCGGATTTGTTAATTGCACATTCAGCAAAATTTTCAAATTGTGATGGTGTTCTTACTTTTGATAAAAAGGCATCTAAGTTCATGCTTTTTGAGCAGTTAGCGTAATCGACATTTCTAGTGTCCTATAGTACAAAAGTGGATATATACACCACCGTCGCAATGCTGCCATTCAACTCTTTAATCACGTGGAGAACCTCATGTACAATCTCAACGGCAAAGTCGCCCTCGTCACCGGCGCGGGCGGCGAACACGGCATTGGCCGCGCCATTTGCCAGCGTCTAGCGCGCGAAGGCTGCGACCTCGTAGTTAATGACTTGCACGCCCAGCCCTATAGCGAGTCCGGCTGGGGCGGCCTGCCCGCCCTCGTCGCCGAAATCGAAGCCGCCGGTCGGCAGGCCCTTGCAGTGGAAGCCGACGTATCCGACGCCGACCAAGTCGAAGGCATGGTGCAAGACGCGCTCGCCCGCTTTGGCCGCATCGACCTGCTAGTCAACAACGCTGGCTCGCGCCCGGGGCCAGATCGCGTCCCAGTCGTCGATTTGAGCGAAGCCGCTTGGGACCAAGTGCAAACCGTCAACGTCAAGGGCACCTTCCTCTGCTCGCGCGCTGTGGCCCGGCACCTGATCGACCGCGGCGACGGCGGCAAAATCATCAACATGGCCTCTACGGCCGGACGCCAAGGGATACCGCGCTACGCCGCGTACTGCACGTCCAAATTCGCCGTCATCGGCTTTACCCAATCCCTCGCCGGCGAGCTTGCCCCCCACCGAATCAACGTCAACGCCGTCTGCCCAGGCAACACCCTCACCGAGCGCACCCACTACATCGCTGCGGGCCTCGCCCAGCGCGACGAGCCAGACGCCGACACCACAGCCGCCCTAGTCCACGACCTTGAGGCGCAAACGCCCTTGGGTCGCATTGGCACGCCCGAAGACGTGGCACGCACCGTGGCCTTTCTCGCCTCGGACGAAGCCGAGTACCTCACCGGCGTATCGCTGGTGGTGGCCGGCGGTTTTCAGATGTGAGGCCAGAAGCAGCCTGCGCGCTTGCTGGTGCAAACCGGCTTGGGGCGGCTGCGCGCCCCATTCCATCCCGCCGCTTTTTACCAATATCTTCGGCACGGCCTATTTCGGCGATAAGGGTCTCACCGCTATGGGACTCAACATGGTTTGGGCCGCGGACGTGCAATTGTTCTTCATGGGCACTATGGCCCACGCCTTCAAGGTCTGCGAGGAGGTCAAGGAAAATCTAACCGTGCACCTGCTTGACCCTGCCGACTTCGCCGGTCTCCAAGCGCACCTTAATCCCGTGCGGATGCGTCGCCGACTTGGTTAGAATATCCCGCACCACGCCCTCGGTTAGCCGCCCCGTGCGCTGATCCTGCTTCTGCACGATGACAACGCGTACCCCACGCCCTATATCGGCCCGTCTCGTTCCGTTCATCCCCGATCCAACCACACTGGACTCAACCACGCCCGGTGTCCGTCCTGCTGCCGCAGCCGCAGATAGTAATAGGCCCACGCGCCCTCCGGCACTGGCAATTCGGCCCCGTCGATTTCCACGTCCCAAGCGTTGGGCTCGTCCTGCCAGACGCACTGTCCGTTGGCAATGATCTCCACCCGCTCAATCGGCGCAGTCCCGTGCAAGCTGGCGGAAAAATGCACCTGCTCGCCTGCCGCCAGTGTACCTTCCGCGCCCGAGCGCACGCCGTTGACCGCATAGTCGCAGACAATCGGCACGCCCGAAGTCGCGTAGGTCCAGCGCTCGTCCATCGCCTGCCACACGGCCTCGCGGGTCAACTCCGCCGCCCGGAAACAGGTCATCCCCACGTAGCCGCCCGGATTTTGCGTCGGGTACCCTTGATGATTGTCGGTGCCAGCCACAAACCCCAAGCGCCAGCCTTGGGCAAAAGCGTCCTGTACCGAAGCACCCAATTCTCCTAGACGAATACCCCAGTACTCGTCGAGCGCGTCGGCTTCAAAATTGCCCCGGCCCTGGACGATTTCCACCAACCTAGCCCGCTTGTTGGGGAACTCCCAGTGGTACTGAGACCAGTAAAACGTCTTGCCCATAACCTCGCGGTGCTTGCCGTATTCAATGGGCTGTCCGCAGTTGGGATGATGCGGCACCATGACCACGTCCTCGTCCCAAGTCACTTCCGAAGGACAAAGCTCTGGTTTCCAGTGCCAAGTGCCGCCATCGACTTTTGGCGTACGTAGATAGAGGTTAGCGTGCCCGTAGGCATTGGAGCTTTCCCACGCGGGGATCGTCACAAAGCGGCCCGGTTCGTAAAATTCCTCATTGACCGCCAAGCACTCGGCCCACCCGGGGCCAATTGGCGCGTGGTCAGTCATCGCGATCACGTCGAGGTTGAGAAAGTCGCGGGCATAGGCGTACGCTGCGCGCGGCTCCCGGTCGCCATCCACTGAAAGCCGCGTGTGGAAGTGGATGGCGCCAAAGTAGTGGCCGCGCTCGCCGACTGCTTGCGTCGGACCGCTCTTAGCTTCTAAACCGCGCTCTACATCGTGCGCAATGATGCGGACCGGACCGTCGGCCTGCACTTCAATGCCCTCGACCACGCCCCTCCCGTCAGCACCAACTTCTACCTCATCGGGCAGCCCGGCGACTGCGCCGTCGGCCTGCACAGCCACCGTCCCCCGATAGCTAGGTATTGGATTGAGATGATCGTCCGTCGCGAAAACTACGACCCGGCGCTTTCCCTGCGCATCCGCCGTAGCAGAGACTCGTCCTTCCAGCCGCGTCAGAGGGCCGGGAGCATTGCTCAGTGGAATTGGATCTCCCACCTTCTCGAAAACTTCCGCTTCGGGTCGCCGCACCCGCACCTGCAGGGCACCGCTTATATCCGCGTGGGACGACGGCACCACGCCAAAGGGAAAGACCAGCCGCGCCCCCGTGCTCAACGACTTGGTAACTTGGATGGTACACAAGTAGAGCTCGTTGATTGGCCGTCCCACCAACCCGCCTCCAGCCGGCCCGTCGCCACCCCGCGTCATATCGGTCCAGTCGCGCGCCAACCCGTGGCCCAACACCACCACGCCCTCGCCTCCTTCGACAAAAGGATCTGCAAGCGTCCACTTGCGGGAATAGGAATGGAACGAACTGATCGAAACGCGCACGTCGGCCCCAGCTTCCAAGCCCGCCGGACAAGTGACAAATAGCCGCAACGGCTTGACCTGCTGATCTGTGGCGACGAACTCCGTCTGTCCTTCATAGTGTATTTCTAATTGTTCGTACATATTGCCTCCTCGATTAGACAAACTTCTGAGCATGTATCGCGAAGGGAGATGGCGTGTACGACTGAAACAAAACCCGTCCATCAAACGACAAAAGCTGCTACCTCGTCCCCCCGTTCCACGAGCATTCCAGCAGCGACGATATGTTTTGGCGGATTCAAATATAGCCTACCGACCACGCACCTGGGTAGGGGGCGGTTTGAAACCGCCCCCTACCCAGGTGCGTGGTCGTAGCTTGAGATTATCTCATTCCCACCGGACAGAGTCGCATGAGTTCGAGAGAGCTATAGCGATGCTCGGCGATGCCCGCGGCCATAGCCGGTGTTCTGTGTTGCCATCGTCCTGCGTCGGAGCGCTGGCGCAAGGATCGATGGGTGTGATGAAAATTGTAGCGCAACGCGCCAATCCAACTGAGCGCACCATGCCGATCCGACCGACGCGAAAAGCGCAGGGTTTTGCGCCCCTTTCGTGCGTTGCGCATCCGATCGGTCAGGTTGAACCGCTCGATAGCACTGGTATTGGCTTTCGTCCAGCCCAAGTCGGCCACGACCTGAGCCAAGCGACCCTTGCCAAAGCGAGGTCGGATCTCGACCCGTTGGACTCGTCCTCCGTGCCGATGTTTGACAATCTGGGCGTAGACCAAGCCTTGGGGTATCCGAACAACGGGGGCTGGCCGGCGACCCCGGCGATGGCGTCGGGGCACCGGATAGGCCCGACCAAAGGTGGCCACAATCGCCTCGGGATAGGTCGGCTCGCCATCGGTAAACAGCGCCGGCAGCCTCGCGTCACAGCCCAGCCGCGCCGCCGCATCGGCCACCACTTGATGAAGGGTTGTCGTCGTACGGCGACCCGGCACTAGCGACACCAGCAATTTGCTCTGTGGATCCAAACTGTTGGCATCCCAATAATCACCCCGTTGACTCGGATCATCCAGGGGGGTCAAGTGCCGTTGTTTTTTGGCCACATAGGCCCATTTCTCATCAAATTGGAGCGCCATCGGACGCACGTTACGCACCAGCCGGTCATGCAGTTGATAGCTGACCGGTCCGCTTACGCGCAGCAGGCGGCCCACCGCCTCTTTGGATACCCCCACCAAGGCCGCCGTGGCATTTAAGCCACAGGCCCTATCTAAATGCTCAATCACCGAGACGGCTTGGGCTTCGCCGATTTTGCAATTAAACAACGCCGTGCCTTTCCGCTCGCTGAACTCATCCCCGCAGCACCGACAGCGCAGATACCGAATCCGGTCGGCTCCATAGGTCTTGCGCACCGTCAGGTTGGCTTGGCCGCGTTGGCCGTAGGTCTTGCATTGGGCATTGAGACAACACAAATTCTCCAACGCTGGTCTTGGCTCTTGCATCTTTATCCCTCCTTACTTGGTGGTTGGGAGTGATAAATAAAGGGTACAAGGCCAGCACCTGTTCTAACTGGTATGAGATAATCTCACCTTACGACCGTTACTTCTCCTACTATCAGAAACCGAACAAAATAAGAAGAACTAACGATAGGGTCGTGAAAATCATCAAGAAGATGGTCCACTTAAACATGCGGGACATCTTGGTTTCGATTCGGTCGAGTCCTTCTGACATACTTTTTCCAAATTCGTCAAAGGACTGCTTCATTTGGTCGAGGGATTGCTCTATATCCCCAAACTGCTCTAACAATTCATCCAGATCGGTCCCTTCCTGTCCCGTCAGCAAGCGATAGGCATGAGCACCCTCCTTAAATGACTCTTCGGCAACCGGGTTGTCTGGGTTGCGGTCGGGATGGTGCTTGAGGGCATAGCGGCGAAACGCCGACTTTATCGTCTCTGTGGTGGCGTCCTCATCTACACCCAAAATGAGGCGGGCTTCTCGTCGTCTCATGCTTCTATTTTTTAGCTATCTCCTTTTTCCGCGATTGGCATTGAGGTGATAATCGCCCGCAGTACTTGGTTGACGGATTCAGGAGTCTTGAATACCGCCGCGACGTCTTGATCGAGAACTACCATCAACTGCTCGCGTCCAATTTTGTCCGCAAAGCGGTTGGGCTTCGCCTTACTGTAGTCGAACTGGTATTCATCTCGCATCTCATCCGCTGCGCCAGCGGTCTGTTTAACGGATTCGGTCTTCTTCATAATCTCGGTGTTCCCTCCTTGTTGCTTGTCGAGCACTGATAATGCGGATGGCATCGTCTCGCTCGGAGAAGCATACTAGAAGCAAATGGTTTCTAGCGGAGTGTCCAATGATAAATTCTCTACGTTCCTCGTTTGAGTGAGTTTCATCATCAAAAATAGCAGCAATTGGATCGCGAAATACAGTGGCTGCTTCTGCAAAACTCACATTGTGTTTTGTCTCGTTAGCAGTTGCCTTATTGACATCCCACTCAAAGCGCACGCTCATAGAGTTGGGATCCTGTTAATCTGTCCTAAACCTTCCCCTCGATCAATCTCCTGCAACAACTTCCCCATCGCTCCACGCACCACGCTCAATTCCTTTTCCAACTGATCGATCTCCCTGCCCACGGCATCAATATCAATCTCCTCTTCTTCCTCAAAGGTGTCCACATAGCGCGGAATGTTCAGGTTGAAGTCATTTTCCGCGATTTCCTCAAAAGTGGCGAGGTGGGCGTATTTTTCCACATCTTCGCGTTTTTCATAAGCAGCGGTGATCTTTTCGAGGTGCTCGTCTAGCAAGGTGTTTTGATTCTTGCCCGCCTGATATTCGCGGCTCGCATCGACAAACAGAACGTCTTTGCGGCTCTCATTCGCGCCTCCTTGCTCTCGCGAGCGGTCAAAGACCAAGATGGCCACCGGTATCGAGGTCGTGGGGAACAGATTGCCGGGCAAGCCGATGACGGCGTCGAGCAAGTTTTCTTCAATTAATTGCTGGCGAATGCGCCCTTCGGCAGCGCCCCGGAACAAAACCCCATGCGGAGCCACCACCGCAACTCGCCCCTCTTTTTCCAAAGCCGCTTCTATCATGTGGCTAATGAAAGCGTAATCGCCCTTGGATTTGGGCGGCACTCCACGCCAAAAGCGGTTGTAAGGATCTGCGTCGGCGTCTTCTGCACCCCACTTGTCGAGCGAGAACGGTGGATTGGCGACCACGTTGTCGAACTTTATCAGTTGGTTGTTTTCCACCAGTGTCGGGGAGGTAAGGGTGTTGCACCATTCGATGCGGGCGGAGTCGGCACCGTGCAGAAACATGTTCATCCGCGCCAGTGCCCAGGTGCTGCCGTTCACCTCCATGCCGTACAGGGAGTAGTCCTTGCCGCCCACCAGCCGGGCCGCTTCAATCAGTAGCCCTGCAGAACCGCAGGCAGGATCGCAGATGCGGGCACCGGGCTTAGGAGCGCACAGTCGTGCCACCAGTTCGGACACCTTGTGCGGCGTATAGAACTCGCCGGCTTTTTTGCCCGCGTCGGAGGCAAAACGCTCGATCAGGTAGATATAGGTATTGCCAATGACATCTTCCGAAACGCGGCTGGGACTCATGTTCAATTCGGGCTTATTGAAATCCTCCAGCAGCATCTTCAGGCGGCGATTGCGGTCTCTAGTTTTGCCGAGATTGGCCTCGCTGTTGAAATCTATATTGCGGAAAACATCTTCCAGTTTCTCCTTATTCTCCGTTTCAATCGCCTCCAGCGCGATATTGATGAGCTCGCCAACATTGGCTTCTGAGCGCCGTTCATAGAGATCGTAAAAGCTGCTACCCTCTGGCAGGACAAAGCGCTCGTTTTTCAGCCTGCGGCGGATGCGCTCATCGTTGCCGCCGTATCTTTCTTGATATTCCTCGTAGTGGTCTTTCCAGACATCGGAGATGTATTTGAGAAACAGCATCACGAGGATATAGTCTTTGTATCCCGCTGCATCCATCACCCCGCGAAAGGTGTCGCAAGCCGCCCAAGCGGCGCTGTTAATATCTTTCTGTTGGATCTGATCGCTCATATCTCTTTATCGCTCCCATCGGTTTAATATCTGCGCTCATCTGCGTCCATCTGCGGATACCTCTGTCGCCCATCGCATCTGAATCCCGTTAACCAGTTTTTCCTTCTTCTCCGCCAATTCCCTCATCAGCTTCTGCTCTTGATTTGACAAATCGGCAAGAGCAACGATGCGCTTCTGAGTTGCAAGGTCGGGTAGGGGCACTTGCAAGTCATCGAGAGCGGATTTGCCAATCACCGTCATCGCCGTTCCAGTAGCACGACTATGCAAAAACGCCTGGGCTGACGCTTGGTTGACGAACCAGCACAGGTACTCCGGGAGGACATGCTTGCTCGTAACCCGGATTCTCAACAGCGGAGCCGCGACAACTGCTGGACCAATTTTCGTATCAATGATTGCCGCCGTAGTAGTCTGCCTTCTAGAGCGAAAAATCAAATCTCTGCGTTTTACCAAATGGCGGTCGCTAAGTTTATCCATTTTAATAGTGATCAGATTGCGATGGCTCAGTTTATTATCCTCGGTCAGGTCGCGCATCTGAATAACCGCAACAGTCCCATCCGCTTCCGGCTCAATGCGAGAACGAAAGGCGAGGCCCATCTGGACGAGGGCGATGTCTTTAAGCGTCTTTAACAAAGCGGCTATCCACCAAATAATCTCAGTCCGACGATGGTAGCCCACGTAGCCAACTGAAGACCAATGAGCCAGCGAAAGTCTCGGCGGTGGTTGATTTCTAGATTGCGGAGGCGCTCGTTAATTTGCTCGATAATGCCTTCGAGGCGGCCGATGCGCTCGCCGTGGTCGTGAGAGGTCAGTTCAGTCATAGTTGAAATCTCCTCAATTGGGATTAGCGGTGAAATTCTGTGCGGGATAAAGTAAGCGCGTACTATCTCTCTGTCAATAAAAATACAGTAACGGCGTTATTTCAATACAATCGAAAGATGATAGCCCGGCCCGCATCGACAACCAGCGCCGGTTGTCGCCACAGGGCCTATTGAGCTTATTAACAGGTCTAACTCGAACCAGGAGATACCTTATGAAAAGCTGTATCCGCGCCGCGCTCGCGTGTGCGCTCGCCGTTTCGCCAGTCTTTGCCCAAGAGGCCGTGCCGCTCAAGACCCTGCCCTTTAGCCCGGCCCGCCAAGCCGGTGGTCTGCTCTTCATTAGCGGCCAGATCGCCCGCACGGCCGACGGTGCCGATGTCAAGGAGTCGGTCGCGGCTGAGACTCATCAGACCATGAAAAACATCGGGCGGATACTCGAAGAGCACGGGTATGCGTACGACGATCTCGTCAGCGTCACTGTCTGGCTCTCGGACATTGAAGATTACCACGAGATGAACAAGGCGTACGCCTCGTACTTTAAAGAGCAATTCCCAGCGCGGGCTTGCACTGGTGGAGCGCAGATCGTCTTTGACTTTCGCGTTGAGATTGCCGCCGTCGCCTATAAGGGCACGGATGACGATGCACACCATGACGCCAAGGACGCGGATGACGATGGCGAACATCACAATGCCGACGAGGACTAGGCCATGCCGCTGAGTCGTCGCCGTTTCATGCGCGAGACCGCGCTAGCCGCTGGCGGCTTAGCCCTCGCCGGGACGGCGCGCGCAGAAAAGGACATCCCCATGAGCACTGCTCGCCCCCTCTTTATTTCTACTTGGGCCTTTGGCAAAGTCGCCAACGAACAATCGCTGCGGACCGCCGAACAGGGTGGCTCGGTTCTCGACGCCGTCGAGCGCGGCATCCACATCGCCGAGGCCGACGCCTCCAATGCATCCGTGGGATTGGGGGGCATACCCAACGCCCGGGGCGTGGTGCAGCTCGACGCCTGCATTATGGACGGCGAGGGCCAGCGCGCCGGCAGCGTCGCCGCTATCGAGGGGATCCTGCATCCGATCTCGGTAGCGCGCCGGGTGATGGACGAGACCAAGCACGTCATGATCGCTGGCGAAGGCGCGCGGCAGTTCGCGCTGGAGCAGGGTTTTGCCAGCGTCGAGTTGCTGACGGAAGAGAGGCACAAGGCGTGGGAGGAATGGCGGGAAAAGCAGGACGCGGCTGACAATCACGATACTATCGCTCTGCTTGGACTCGACGGTGAGGGGCGGATCGCTGGCGGCTGCTCGACCAGTGGCTGGGGTTACAAGCTGCCGGGCCGCGTCGGCGACTCGCCGATCATCGGTAGCGGGCTGTACGTCGATGGGGGCGTGGGCGCGGCTGGAGCCACTGGCTTAGGCGAGAATGTCATGCGCTACTGCGCCACCTTCCTCGTCGTCGAATATATGCGCCAGGGGCTGCACCCGGAGGAAGCCTGCGTCGAGACCATTCGCCGAATCGTCGCGCTTGACCCGCGTCCGGTCGAGGAATTGCACCTCAATTTCGTGGCGCTCGACAAGCAGGGCCGCTTTGGCGCGGCGGGCACCAACGAGGGCTTCCAATACGCCGTTACCTATCCCGGGTACAGCGAAGTGCTCACGGGCGTGGGGGTGGGTACGGGTGAGATTGGACCCGAGGGGGGGAACCGGCGCTGAGGCGTGGCAGCCGTCTGAAGATTCCCGGCGACTGCCGCGTTGGCTTGCTAGGGATTTTCAAACGGCTGCTCGTTTTCGCGCACTAGCAAATAGAGGATCAAGGCGATCATATTGCCCAAGAGACCGAAGAATCCCCAAACTGCGGGTCTTTCGTGTCTCTTTTGGGCGTCTAGAGCCATCCACGCAGGGATGGAGAGCCAGAAGAGGATTAGGCCGATTAGGGCCACAAGCGTGATTATGTTCCACCACAGTCTGAGCCTTTCCTTTTTCTCCCAATGCTGCCCTAGAGACAGGGTGCCCGGCGGCAATCGTGCGGGTGCCACGGCGATGGCGACTAAGCCATCTTTGACGCGGGCCATTTCCACAAGAATGTTGCTGCCATGCTGATTACTCATTGCCGCAGGTAACAGGATGGCGGTCTGCTGTATGGGCGAAAGTAGATCTTCGGGGACCGCATACAATATTTCGTTCAGGTTATTGAGAGAAAAACCTGCGACGTTGCGTACCGGGGGATTATGCCGGCCGTAATACACAATGAGGCCGTGGGCATTGGTCACCCATAGCTCGCCGATGGATTCCTCTTGGGCCACCGCTTCGCTCAGGGCCTCTTGGGTCTGTCTGTTGCCGTCGAGTGTATCTATGAGACCCACGATCCGCTCTAAGGCGACTCTGGCTTCGCGTGCCTTTGCCTGCCTTGACTCCTGAAAGCTCTGGTGCGATTTGTCGTGTTCTTCCCTTACGGCTTTTTCAGCAGCGTGGAATCTCGGACGCACGTAGTACTCGGAAAACGGTAAGGAGAAGAGGAAAACTAGTACGCTCAGGATGGCTAGCTTGGGCAGCCATCTATGCAGGGCGTCTTTCGCGCGTTCATTCATGGGATAGCTCCCTTCTTTGGCGACGTAAGAGAATAATCGGGCTCATCAACAGCGAGGCGACGTTCAAGCAGACTAAGCCGAGGACAGATGCCTGTATTATCTGGTCGATGTCGAGCTTTGGGCCTACGGCGTAGAGCAGGGCGAACAATTCCAAGGCGACTAGCCCCGAGGCGATTTTACCGTAAAGGGGGATGTGGATTCTCTCTCCCTCAGCCTGCCTCTTTCCGGCCCAACTCACGGCTTTAGACCGTACTTCTTCATCCAGTCTAGTCGATACCTGCACTTCGGGTACAGAGCCCAACAGCGCTCGAATCTCTTGTATGGTGCGGCGGTCTTGGTTCATGGGTTCGGTGCCATTTGGCGCAGTTGTTTTAGGGCGTGGTGCAAACGGCTTTTGACGGTTCCGACGGGTACGCCGACGATTTTCGCGGTCTCTTCCTGTGAGTAATCGTGCAGGACGCGGAGGATGACGACGGCGCGCAAGTGGGGTTGCAGGGCCGCGAGCAGTTGGTGGGCGGCTTCTTCGTCTTCTCGCTTGAGCAAATGGTCTTGGGGATCGCGAACTGGCGGCTCGGCCATTTGCTCGGCTGGAATGCTCGTGTTTTGGCGGCGCAGTTCGTCCATGCACAGGTTGTGGGCCACAGTATAAAGCCAAGTTGAAAATTTGCTCCGAGGCTTGAAGCGGTCGGCGTTTTCCAATACGCGCATGTAGGTCTCCTGAAACACATCTTCTGCCAAGGCCGCGTCCTGCAAGAGCCGCAAGATAAAATTGAAAAGGGGCTGGCGATGGCGCGTGTAAAGTTCGTCAAACGCCTGTATATCTCCACGGCGGAGGTTTCCCATCAATGTTTCGTCGCTCCAGCCCATAGGAGAATCCAGACGAGTTTTAGCCTGCGGCCCTGAGATTGTTCACATCTATTTATACGGATGGGGGCGCGATTTCGTTCACGGTGGCAAGTATCCGCAGATGGACGCAGATGAGCGCAGATATGAGATGGGGTACGGACCGATGAATGAAGCGGCCCGTACCGGGACCGTGGACGTCTCGTACTAGCCGAGAACTTGCTGCAACGCCTCGACGGCGCGATCGATGTCGGTCTCGTCGTTGAAGATGTGCGTGGAGATGCGGATGGCGTTGTAGTTTTCCTTGGGCACGCCAGCGTCTTCCACATAGGCGTACGTGCCCTGCGCTGGTTTGAGGAAGATATCGCGCTTTTGCAGCGCAGTGACGACTTCGCTGTGGCTGCCGCTGGTGAGTGAGAAACTGACGATGCCCGAGGAGAGTTCGCGTTGGGGGGGGGTGATCGGTGTGAGTTGGGGGATTTCTGCCAAGCGCTGGCGCACGTAGGTGGAGAGCTGGCGGCAGCGCGCTTCGATGCGTGGGCGGCCGATGGTGTTGTGGAATTCCATCGCTACTCCGTGTGCGACGATTTGTGGCACGTTGCGGGTGCCGGACGAGGCGGAATAGGCGCTGTAACCGGAATACGTGAACACGGGCCGGACGCGATCTTGCACGTCCTTGCGGATGTAAAGCAGTCCCGTGCCCTTGGGCGCGAGCATCCACTTGTGGCTGCTGGAGGCATAGGTATCTACGCCGAGTGCTTTGACATCGACGTCGATCATGCCTGGGGCTTGCGCGCCGTCGCAGACCAGCAAGATGTCGCGGGGGCGGGTGAGGGCGGCGATGGCTGTTAGTGGCAATTGTAGCCCGGTGATGGTGTCGATGTGACAGAAGCTGCACACGCGGGTGCGCGGCGTCAGGTGATCTTCTACTAATTGCAGGATCTGGGCGGCATCGCGCACGGGATTGGGCATTTTGATGTAGCGGACTACCACGCCGCGAGTGCGCGCCAAGTGCTGCCAGCAGACCATGCCGCCGCCGTGTTCGTGATTGGTTGTCAGCACTTCGTCGCCCGGCTGGAGGTCGAGGCCGCTGGCTACGTGGTTCATACCTTCGGTCGTGTTGCGCGTCAGCGCGATTTCGTCCAGTTCGGCTCCGATGAACTCTGCTCCCTTGGCCCGCACCGTTTCCATCTCACTGCCGAGGCCGCCCCAGGTATTGGCCAGTGGATTGCCCTCCAGTTCGGCGAGGTACGCGGTTAGGGCGTCGGTCACCACGCGAGGCGTTGCACCAATACTGCCGCAGTTGAGATGCACTAGGCCTGGGTTCAGGCGAAACTCTCGCCGCACTCGTTGCCACAGCGTGCGCTCGGTGCTAGCGGCGGCTACGTCTTGGCCGAGGGTGCCGAGCCGCTCGGCGAGCCCTGCGGCTACATTGGGAAGGAGCGGGGCTGCGGCTGCGGCTGCGGCGATCCCCTTGAAGAATGCTCTTCGTTCCATGGATCTGTCCTGTGGGTAGAGGTGGTTTGTTGTGAGGTAGGGGCGGTTTGCAAACCGCCCCCTACACGGTCTATACTTTTTAATATGTCTTGGTACAGACCCTTTTTGTTTTTACTGGCGATTGTCGGCTGTGCGGAAGCACCCGATCCGGCGCACGAAGTACACGGCGACCGCTCGATGCGCGCTGGCCGCTACGGAGAAGCCGCCGCCCACTACCAGCGCGCCGTTGACCAGAACGCAAAATCAGCGGCGCTCTACCGCAAGTTGGCCGAGGCCCACGCGAAAAACGAGGCTCTGCCTGCCGCCGTTAGCGCGTACGAGCAGGCCATTGCCCTAGCACCGAGCCACGCCAAGACGCGAACCGAGTTGGCGATCCTGTTTACGCGCCTCGACCGCTACGACGATGCCTTGGCCCTGCTCGAACAGACGGTGCGGGAGCAGCCCGACCGCGCCCAGGCGCACATGGTGCTGGGGTTGCTGCACGCCCGCGAGGGACGCTACCCAGCCGCAATTGCCGCCTATCAGCGCGCTGTTGCCGTCGTACCTAACTACGGAGAAGCGTGGTTCAATCTCGGCGAAGCTCATATCAAGCAAAACGACTATGCGGCCGCTGAGCAAGCCTTTAGTAGCGCCGTAGCCGCAGACACGACCTCGGCCCAATTCCGCAATGGCTTGGGACGCAGCTATTACTTGCGGCGCGACTATGCGGCGGCTGTGGCCGAATTTAGTCGCGCCGTGCGGCTGGATTCGCTGTTTGCCCAAGCCCGCTTCAACTTAGGCAACGCCTTGCTGCGCTCTGGGCAGAAGGAAGAAGGGCGACGCCAGCTTGCGCTGTACAAGCGGCTTGACGACGAAGAAGAGCGGATTGCTATGTTGAAGAACACCTTGGCGACGCACCCCGACGACGCTGGTGCGTATCACGACTTGGCCGTTGTGTACGGGCAGCGCGGCCAATATCGAGAGGCGCGCATCCGTTACCTTCAGGCCCTCGACCGCGATCCTGCGTTCGCGCCCGCGCACCACAACCTCGGCAACATCCACTTCCGCCGGGGAGAAATGGCTGCGGCTGAGCAGCGGTTCCGCCGTGCATTGCAGGCCGATTCCACGTACGCCCTCGCGCACTTGGGATTGGGCAATGTCCAGATGTTGCGCAAGCAGTACGAACGCGCCATTGCCTCCTTCCGCCGCGGCCTGCGCTACCAGCCCGATCACCCCAAGCTCCGCCGCAACCTTGAGGCCGCCGAGCAAATCGCCGCGCAGGTTGGCCAATGATGCCGCGCACCTTGCTACTGTGGGCTAGTGTTGTATTCGCCGCGCTCACGTTCGCCGAGCCAGCTCCACAATTTGTGGAGATTACCGAGGAAGCGGGCCTAGATTTTCGCTATGTCAACGGGGCCAGCGGCCACAAGTACATGGTGGAAGCCGTCGGCTCGGGTGCGGCCTTTTTCGACGACGACGGCGACGGATGGCTCGACCTGTACATTGTCAACGGCGCACCCATGCCTGGTTATCGCGGCCCGAGCAGCCCCAACGCGCACTATCGCAATCAACGAGATGGGACCTTTGCCGAGGTCACGGCCGCGGCTGGCACGGGCGACGCTGGCTTTGGTATGGGCGCGGCTGTCGGCGACTACGACAACGATGGCGATGCGGATTTGTACGTGACCAACTACGGGCCGAATGTGTTGTACCGGAACGAAGGTGGCGGCATTTTTGCCGATGTCACGACGGCGGCTGCGGTTGGGGATTTAGGGTGGGGCACGCACGCGGCTTTTGTCGATTACGACCGGGATGGCGACTTGGATCTGTACGCGGCCAATTACATGGAATTCGACCCGGACCACAACGAGGAGTGCTTCGCCGGCACGGTGCGGATTTACTGCGGTCCGAATACGTATCCCGGGCAGGCTGGCGTGCTCTATCGCAACGACGGAGGCAGCCGATTTGCCGATGTGACCACAGAAGTTGGTCTTGCCGACGATTCGGGCCGCCAACTCGCCGCGGTATTCGGCGATTTCGACAACGATGGCGATGCCGATTTGTTCGTCGCCAACGACAAGCGGCCCAATTTTCTCTTCCTCAACAACGGCGATGGAACGTTTAGCGAAAATGGTGCTGAGGTAGGGGTGGCGTACAACGAAGAAGGATTGGCCGAGTCGGCTATGGGAGCCGATTGGGGCGACTACGACAACGACGGGTTCCTCGACATTATTGTGGCGACCTTCCAGTGGTTGCCCAACACGCTCTACCACAACGACGGCGATGGGTTCTTCACGGATGTTACGTTTGCGGCTAATTTAGGCGTGTCTAGCGTGCCGTATCTCGGCATGACGTCCGCCTTCCTCGACTACGACAACGACGGCTTTCTCGACGTGTTCGTCAGCAATGGGCATCTCGACGAGAACGTAGAAGATTACGACCCGGCCACCACGTATCCGCAGCGCAACCAACTCTTCCGCAACCAGGGAGACGGTTCGTTCGCCGAGGTGACCGAGCAAAGCGGGCCGGGGATGTTGGTCGAGCGCGTCAGCCACGGCGCGGTGTTCGGCGACTGCGACAACGACGGGGACGTGGATATATTCGTCTCGGACTCGGCCGCGCCGCACTGCACCCTGCTGCGCAATGATGGCGGCAATGCGAATCATTATCTGACGGTTGAGGCCGTTGGGACTGCGAGCAATCGGGATGGCTTGGGCGCGCGCGTTCGCGCCGTGGCCGGCGATTTGGTGCAGACGCGGGAGATCCGCCGCAGCTACGGCTATATGGGTTCCAACGACGTGCGTTTGATACTCGGCTTGGGCGACCGCACTCAGGTAGATACGCTGCAAGTCCATTGGCCTAGCGGTGTGGTGCAGACGCTATTGGGTGTGGAGGCCGATCAGCGCATTGTGATTCGGGAGGATCGTTGAGGAGGTTGGGGCGTTTTGACGATGTGGGGTTGTTGGGCGATAATCTGGACCTGAGAAATGGATTAGTTTCAAATGACAGGTGCGGAATTCATCCGTCGCGTGCGAGCGGTTGGGCGAACTCGCGGAGTGGAGGTTTATTTTATTTCGCGACAGGGCAAAGGTAGCCATGGTCGCCTCTATTACGGCAAGCGGTTCACGACGGTGAAAGATCGAAAGAAAGAGATCAGTCGGAGCTTACTCGCTACTATGCTCCGACAACTCGGATTGTCCGCAAAGGACATATAGATACTGGAAACTATGGACGGAGGTGTTTCATGGCGCAATTGAGACGGCTGGCCTATCCGGTGAGCCTACAGTTGATGCCCGATACCGTGCTTGTGTCGTTTCCCGACATTCCGGAAGCATTGACCGAGGGCAATACCGAACACGAGGCGCTGGCGGAAGCAGCAGACTGCCTTATCGCAGCACTTGGTGGGTACGTGAACGACGGGCGGCGCATTCCGAAACCGTCGGCAGGTGCTGGCCCCGTTGTTGAACTGCCAGCACTCATCGCCGCCAAGCTCGCGCTCTACGAGGCGATGTGCGAGCAGGACATCGACGTTGGCGAATTAGCGGAGCGGCTTGGCGCAGTTGCAACGACGGTACGACGCCTCCTCGACCTAGACCATCGCTCACACATCGATCAGGTCGAGACCGCGCTAGAAGCACTGGGTAAACGCCTAGTATTGGAAGTATATGCCGCTTAACGCGAAAGCGTGTCCAAGGTAATTACTCGATTATTTGGTAGTCATTAGTTAGGCCATCGTGAAATACCCAATAGTTACCACTTTCGCGCTCCTCGTCTTAGGCAGCGCGTCTCTATGCGCGGAAGAGACGGTTCTGCGCATAGGCGACAAGAGCATATCAGTAGAGGAGTTCGAGAAAACAGCGCAAAAGCTGCGGGAGACTGGCTATAGCCACGTCGAGGAACTGGATCAGCAGGGCAAGCAAGAGTTGCTCGACGGTGTCATCGCGCGGGAATTGCTCATTGCCGAGGCGCTCCGGCGCGGGTACGACCGCGATCCGGCTATTGCCCAAGCCGTGGCCAAGAGCGAGCGCAGGGCGCTGATGAACAAGCTCTACGAGCAGGAAGCTGTGCAGGCGTCGTATTCGTTTTCGGACGCGGACCTGCGGGCGTTTTTTGCCCAACAGCAGTACGACGTGGAAGTACTCAGCCAGCACATCGTCTGCGCGACTGAGGAAGAGGCTCTTCTGGTCCTTGAACTGCTTGAAGAAGGGGTGCCTTTTGAGTCGCTGATCAGACCCTATTCGCTGCCGAACATCCAGCAGCGCTTTGGCCCCGGCGGTTGGGTCGGCTGGTTCAAGATCGGCGAGGTGTACGAGGGGCTGAAGGTGCCGCTCGCTACTATGCCCATCGGCAGCGTGTATCCCGACCCTGTGCAGACGGTGAGCGGCTACCATGTCTTCAGGCTTGGGGAGCGACGCCCCGTCGATTTTGCTGTGGTCCGCGAGTGGGTGGAGAAACAGGCCCTCGTGCAGAGCCGGGCCGACGATATGGAGCGCTACGTCGGCACCCTGCGCGAGCGGTATCAGTTGGCGCTGGACGCGGAGGTTTTTGCCGAACTGCTCGCCCTTCCGCGGCAATCGACGCAGTGGGATAAAGGGAACGCGCCGCTGCTCACTTGGCGCGGCGGTCAACTCGTGGCGCGGGAGTACCTCGCCTTAGTCGAGCAGGGCCGCGCGCCGCACCCGGCCGAACTCGACAGTGCGCGTCTGTACAAGGCCGTGGATAACCTCGCCGGCAAGCAAATTATGGTGGCGGAAGCGCGCAAACTGGGGATTGCCGACGATGCGGATATCCGCGCCAACGTCGAAAAGGAACGAGATGCCCTGTTGATCAAACGGCTCTACCAAGCCGAGGCCGAACGGGTCGGGGAAATTGCCGACGCAGCGGTGCGGGCCTTTTACGACCAGCACCTCGACCGGTTTACCCGTACCGATGGCCGGGTAGTGGATTTTAGTTTTGTGCGGGAAAGCATTCGCGCGGCCCTGCGGCAACGGGCTGAAACCGAGGCTATGGATGCGCTATTGGCCGAGTTGCGCGAAGTGTATGCAGGTCAGGTACAGGTGTTTCCAGCGGCGTTGGAGAAAGTGTTTGAATAGATTAGCGATCTGTGCCCAAGCCCGCGTACACCGTGATGAAGGACAACAGCTCGGACGAAGCTGGCGACCCGTCGAGATTGTTGCGAATCCAGCGCACGCCGACGTTTGTCGTCAGGGCGTAGCCTAGGTACGCGGAGTCGTTGGCGACTTGGCTGGCAAGCACCCACGTCGTGCCGTCGAGGAGGTAGCCCGAGGGCAGGGGGTCTGGTTCGGGGCGGAGATTGTTGAATAGCTCGTACTCGGCTCCGACGATGAAACGCATGTTGCGGTTGATGCTGCGCACGGCTTGCAGCGAGAAAATTTCCGTTAGCTCGCGGATTTTGAGCGCGCTGCGCTGCGCCGGTACCCGGCTGTTGTAAAGCTGTTTCCACTTGGGTACCAAGGTCCAGTTGCGAATGTGGGTGGAGTACTCGCCTTTGGTGACGATGCCCAAGAAGCGCTGGTTGCGCAACTCGCCTTCCTGATCGCCCAATTGCTGATAGAATTCGTGTTTGACCTTGGCCGTCAATGGCAGGTAGCGGTCGTAGTGTACTTCGAGGTACGTGGTGTTGACGAAGGCGTTGCGCGCGGGCAAGAGGTCGCGGGTAAAGACCGAGCGGCCGCGCGTGCCGGGCAGGTCGCGCCACAACAGCACGTCGTCGGGAATGTCGTCTTTAACCCGGCGCGGATTGGCAATCAGCCACGCGCTGAAGTCCTTTGCGGGGAACTCCTTTTTCGCGGTCAGCAGTAGGTAGGCGGCTTGGTTTTCCCGGGCTGTGTCTAGCAGTCGCTGGTCGAGATAGCCGACCATGACGGTCGTGCGGGGCAGGATTTCGACGGCGGCATAGGTGTTGAATCCTTGGCGGCCCAGCTTGTAGGGGTAATCGGCTTCCCTGTCGTCTTCGAATCGGTCAATGACGCCGTTGCTGTTCATGTCCATGCCGAACAAAAACTCCGGCGGGTCCACATCAAAGCGCAGAAACGGCTCCTCGTAGTCGGGCTGGGTGTTGAAGTTGCGGTTGAAATCCGAGATGTCGTCGTTGTCCTCGTCAATGCCCGGGAAGACTGCGGCGTCGGTCAGCAACTGCTGTCCCTGCCGCGTGTTGACGCGGCTGCCGAACGTGCGCCGCGTCCAGTCCGGCAGCTCGTCCTGATCGTCGTTGTCATCGACGAATTCGTACAGGTGCCGCTGCTCGTTGTCGTAATACACGTTCCCCTCGGCGTTGGGCATAAAGGCGCGGGTGGAGTAATCCGCGTCGATGCTGAAAACCTCGGCGAAAAACGTATAGGGATAGTTGCGTTTCTGCGCGGTCGCGTACAGGGCTTGGGCTTTGTTGGTGGCCAGCGTCTGATCTTTGGCCACGTTCTCGTTGGGAAAGCGGCGGTACTGAAAGTTGCGGACGAACTCGCCCCGGAAGTCAAAGCCTTGCAGGTCGGCAACGGCGAGGTCGAAGCCCAACATGCGGGTCCCGGTCGGCAGGCCGTAGCTGAATCGGTGAAAGGCCTGATTCGAGCCGTCCTTGACGTTGCCGGCCGCGCGCAACACCGGCAGGAATACGGGCGTGCCGAGGTTGTTGGTCTGCTTGTTGGAGGTCACTTCAACCTTGTAGTCGTTGGCCAGCACGAGGCCGATCTCAATGCGCTCGATCTCGCGAAAATCGTCGATGGCGTCTTCTGTGCTCGGGGAAAAGTCTTCGATGTTGTAGGTCAGGGTGATGACATCCGTGCCGCTGGCCACAATCGCGCCGCCGCGGCGAATGCCGCCTTCGACCACGGGAACGATGTCTCCGGTGTGCTCGACGCCATCGATGAAGATGCGCCAGCGCGACAGCAGCGCGCCGCCCTCGCCGTCTTCGGGCGAATCGTCGGAGATGCGCACGACGATGGAGCGGACAAAGTCCGCGTTCATTGGGCCGCTGAGCAGGCCGCTGAGCGAGTTGTCGCCAAACGGCAGGTTGGAGTTGCGGTGCGCGGCATTGACAAAGGTCGCGCCGAGGGCGGCAAAATCCCCGACCTGCACCCGTCCTCTGGCCGCCATCAGAGCGGTGAAGGTGTTGGCTTGGACGCCACCGCCGATTTCGCTAGCGGAAATTTCTCCGGTGTTGCTGACTCGCGACGACAGCATGGTCAGGGCGTACTTGTCGGTTATAAGGTCCCACTGAATGCCGTCGAAGCGCGGCTTGGAAAACGTCAGGGGAGTTAAGCTCGTGCGGATGCCGTCGCCCACCATTAGGGCCGAGTAGAACTGCCCGGAATGGCTCGACGATACGAGCAGGTTGTTGAACCACGAACGAAAGCGCGGATTTTTGGTAATGATGCTGCCGTTGTCTTCTGGGTAGTCTTCGGTCCAGTCGTACACCAGCCAGCCCTGCGTGATGTAATTGCCGTACACGTCGTAGAACGGCGAGCCTTCCAAGAAGACCTCGGTGTAGCGCTCGTAGTGATCGCGGGCGTAGTTGGAGTATTGCTCTTGCCGCCAGTCGTACAGCGAGTACAAGCGTTGCGGCAGGTACCACTTGCGCACCGAGGGCACGAGGGTCGCCGGAGAGACTTCTGTCCCCGTAGTGTAGTAGGGGTTGTCGTACCCGGTGGCGCGTTGGGCGCTCGCTTGTTGCAGCGGCGGCGAGGCGAATAGACAAATTAGCAGTGTGAAGATTCGACGTCTCACAGTGTACTCCCTCTTAATAAACGACATGCACGAGCCTGTAAACGCGGTCGGCGCGGGCATCGGCTTCTATGGCAATGCGCAGAACGTAGATGCCGGGCGGCACCGCGCGGCCGGCACTCCGTCCGTCCCAGACGTAGTGGACGCGCCGCCCCGGCGCGCCTTGACTGGCGAGCTCGACTATGGGCCGGCCATCTAGGGTAAAAACTTGTACTCGCGGTGCTTGCTCGGTCTTGACGACGGTGAAATTCAGTTCGCATTGGTCGTTGACGCCATCGCCGTTGGGGGTTATCGAACGGGTGTACTCGATGTTGCGGATCAGCGAACTGCCAGCGACCGCCTCGGGCACGAAGACTAGATCGGCACCGAACTCGGCGGGGACGACGCCTTGGAGGTTATCTTCTGCGGTCGAGTTGAAGACGAACGCGTTGAAGACCGTGGGGCTGTGGGACAGACGCGCGGAAAAGGCGATGGCGACCGAATCCCGCCGGACCAGCGGTGGCGGCAGTTCCACCAAGAGCGAATCTCCCCGCAACAGGCCGGTGGCCGCGACCTCGTCTCCCCCTACGGATGCGCTGACGAATGCGGCGTCACGGCCGCTGCCGGGCGGGAGTAGGATGAGCGCGCGGTCGAACCCAGCGTCTCGTCTATTGAAGCCCGCTGGCGCGATGGTGTAGCGAAACGCCTGCAGGGAGTCCATGACGGCTTCGCGGGGGAAGACGCGGCCCGTCAGCCCGGCCGTGATGACCGGCGCGTTGGCCACAAACGTGAGCGATCGCAGGGTGGGGAAGACTGCTGGATCGTCGCTGATTAGCCGCACCCGCGCCCGCAGCCACTGCCGCGGCGACGGCGAGAGGAAAGCCTGACCGGAGAACCGGTGGGGTTGGCTATACGCGCTCCAAGTGTCGTCGCGCACTCGTTCCTCGACGATGTCGCCGCGGTTGCGGGACTTGGCGGACTCGTAGGCTTGTTTGGTCACTTCTTTGCCGTTGACGAGGAAGTAGCGCTTGAGGGTCTGGAAGCCATTGCCGGTTTGGGTTTCCACTTCGATGCGAGTGCCGGGCGGCAGGTCGGCGTCCCATTCGACGAAGCGCATGCTGCGGGCACCGCCGAGGGAAATGTCTTCGGACTCCAGTTCGACTTGCGCGGGATAGCCCTCGCTGTGGAAGACGAAGAGTTGGGAGGCGCGGTGGAATTGCTGCGGCCGCGTCACGCGCCATAGCAGCAGCTGCAGCGCGCGCGGCTCGAACTGGAAGTCGAACAAATAGCGGCCGGAATTGGACACCGACGACAGCAAGTCGTAGTGGAAGGGGCCTTCGACTACTGGATCGGCGCTGTTGCTGGGAGTGCCGTCGGAGACGAAGAAATCGAACTTGGGCCAACTGCCCTGCTTGTCGCGCTGGAAGCCGTAGAGGAACGGGCCGCGGCCCGACACGATCGGCAGCCAGATGAGGCGATCGACGCGAAAGACGTTGCCGAAATCGACGACGGACCAGACGCCTGAATCGCGCCAGTTGCCCTTGTCTGAGGCCTCGATATTCCATCCGCGAAATCCCACGTCTTGGTCGATGAGGGCCTCGGCCCCGCTGCCTTTGCCGCAACCTGGGCAGTCGCGGTGCTTGGACGTCCACGTCCGGCCTCCCCAGTGCTCGGTGCGATCCTCGATCTGCACCATGGAGGCGAGGTTGAAGCCGATGCCGTCCACCTCTATTTCGGCGAGCGCGGCATCGGGCGTTGCGCCGGCTGCTTCAAAGCGCACGAAGCGTATGATGTCGAAGTCGAGGACCTCGTCTGTGCTCAGGTGCTCGCCCGTGGCCGAGGCGAGGCCGGTTGTGGTGAGGTCGAACTCGACTAGAGTTTCGGTGTTGTTGTTGATTGGCCGGCCCAGTCGGCGATAGACGATGCGCTTGGCCCGACCGCCGAAGACCGGAATGCCCGGGCTGACGTACACGGAGAAAAAGTTAAAGGGCTTGGCCCCCTCGCGGTTGGGAAAGCGAACGCGCACCTTGTCGGCCACCACGGAGCGCCCCAAGTCCAGCTCTAACCACCACGACTGCACTGGGGTGTCTGGATCGGGTTTCCACCAGGTATTGGGGTCTTGGTCTCCGGCTAGGTCGGCCTGCTGCTGGTTGGACGGCGTGCGCACAAAGCGCTTCCCGTATTCGCCGATGGGCTTGCCGGAAAACTCGCGGGCGTTGGCCACTGCGTTGAACCGCTGGTCAAAGCGCTTCACTTTAACGCCCTGCGGTCGGACTTCCACTAGCCCCTGCGGATGGGCCCAAGAAGCGAAGTCGGACCCGGTAAAGCTCAGGTTTTGGCTGTTCGCTGTGACTGCGAGCAAGAGGGAAGCAACCGCTAGTTGTAGGGTTTTCATGTCGTCCTCATTGGTTCGTGACAACCAATTCGCAATTCGCAACGGATGTTACGCCTTGTAGGGGCAACCCTCGTGGTTGCCCTTGTAGATCCCGTTGGCTGAAGGCGCGGTGTCGATTGGGCGCCCGCAAAGGGACGCCCCTACATCTATCGGTTCGGCCCAGATGCGTAACATCAGTACGCAACCCCGACCGCTGCCACGCGGGCGAACGTGCCGCGATCGACCTCGACCTCGACGCGAATTAGGTACAGCCCTGGGGGCACGAGTTTACCCCGCTCGTCTCGCGCATCCCACCTCAGTGCGTACGGCCCGGCTGCGGCCTGCGCGTCCAAAATCGCGGCGCGGCGACGACCGCTCAGATCGTGCGCCTCCACTCGCAACGCACCCCCAGCAACGCCGAACAAGTCGAATCCAATGGCGACCTGCTCGTTGGTCCCATCGCCGTTGGGCGTGACCACGGGTGAAGATAGACCGACCTCCCCGAGAACGCCTAGGGCTTCGTCGCTGGAGACGACTTGGATGCTGTTGCTGGCCACGTCGGCGTGGGCGTCTCCAGCTTCGATGGACTGCGGCAAGCTAGTTGCCGAGGTGTTAAAAAGGCGGCTGGCTAAAAAGACCGATGGTTGGAAGACCGCGCTTTGAAAGCGCACGCGAAACGCCTTGTCTTCTTGAAATGCCATGGGAAAGGTAAAGCGCAACCGCCTGTCGCTGGCGGCGAGGAAAAAATCCTCGTCCTCGGTCGCCGGCTGGTCGTCGATGGTCAGGTCGAGGAAGCGGGTGCCCGGAGGAACCTCCAGCTCGATGCCGTCGAATCCGGCGCGGTTGCCGACCTCTGTGCGAATGTGATAGGCAAAGCGCTGGGCGATGCCGAGCGGCACCTCGACGGCCCCGTCCGTACCAGCGCGCCCGTCGAGGGCAATTTCCGCTAGCGCGCGGTCGGCCAACAGCGGCGAGACCTCAAAAGCCAAGCTGTCGAGTACGCCAAAGGATAGTGGGTCTTCGGTGGTAATGGTAAAGCGAAACTGGAGGAACTCGGCCCCGTCCGAAGAGCGGATTTCATCGCCCGACGCTTGGTAATTGACCGACCAGTTGTTCCAGTTTTCTATGTCGTCGTCGCGCTTGGCCCGGAAGCCGGCGATTCCCTCGGAAAACCGTTCCACCACTCGCGGCGAGTCGAAGTAGGTCTTCTCATCTACTTCCACTAGCCGACCGAGGTCGTCGAAGATGAAGTACGTCTTGGGATTGTCGTCAAAGCCAGCGCGAGTCTGCAAGTTCAGTTGCACTGGTGCGGTGGGGTCGGCTGTGATCGCGCCAGAAGGCAGCAGGCGATAGCGGGTGAATTTCCACGAGACCCGTCCCAAGCTCACGGCTTGGCCGAAAGAATGGGGCGCGGAAATGTAGCGAGCCTCTTGGGGATAGCCGCGGCCAAAGACCTCGATTTCGGCTAGCAAGGTCGTGGTGGAGGTTTCGCCGAACTTGAAGCGGAGAAAGCGGGTAAAGCGCAGGTCTGTTTCGAGGGAGACGACGCTGATGTTGTTGGCAAAGGTGCTGGCGAGAATCTCGTCGAGGGGATGGTACCCCGACGATCCGGTTGACGTGGTTTCGTCCTCAAAGATCAGCCATTCGACCGGCACGTTGGTCCGGCTGACTTCATAGGCGCGGGCGAACAGTTCGCGTTGCCGCTGGTTGTCGCTGGTCAGCCCGGTCTGGGGCGGAAAGAACACGATGCTGTCAACGGGCACGGGCACGCCCAAGTCGAGCGTGATGAACTGCACGCTGTTGGGGCGGCCATCGGCCCGCGCCCGGTGGGCAAAGGCCGCGGTTAGTTCGTCGCCATCGACGAGCCCGCGCATGACCTCTGGGGCAATGGCGTTGGTGCCGCCCCCCAGCCACAGACGAGGGTGCCACCCAACCTCTAAGGTGTCGGCCTCAATCTGGCGCGGCCCCTTGTGCAAGCTCCAGCGATAGCCAAAGAGGTTGCGCTGGGTCGTGGCAATGCCCGTGCGCACGAGTTGGCGAGTAACCGTGTGGTCTAGGGGAATTGCCCGCGGCTGAATCGCTCCGGCGCGCGCGGAGTCGTCGAGGGCAATCCAGCGCTCCACGGCCGCAGCCCAAGGCTCGCCACTCGTGCCTCCTACGACCCAAGCCGAGGGCGTCTGCGCCGCCACCTGGCCGCTGATAGCGAGAAGCAGCACCAGCCACCGCATGTTGCTCGCAGCGATCAATAGACCACCCCTATCGGCTCTACGGCGGCAAACACGTCGAAGTCGGCGTCCACGCCGACGCGGCAGAGGTACAGGCCTGGGGCTACCAGTGCGCCGTGGTCGTCGCGACCGCCCCAAGTTTCCGAGTAAAAACCGGCCGCTCTCGGCTGGGAGACTAGCTGCCGCACCCGGCGTCCGCTGAGATCGAAAATCTCGACTGTCACGGCTGTATCCGCGGCGAATTGGGATAACGCGAGGTCAATTTCGACGGCATCGTTGCGGCCATCCCCGTTGGGCGAGATGATGGCCGTTGAAAGCGCTACTTGTAACTCGGGCTGCGCCTGAGTCACAAAGGCATTGGTCGCGTTTGTGCCGACTAATTCGCTGGCATTGCCCGGGGCGATGGGATGCGGCGGAACGCTTCCTGCGCCTAAGAGATAGGCGTTGATCGGGGTATTGTGCACTAGCAGCCGCAGGCGGAAGGTGATCCGCAGGGGCTGGTTGTTGTCCGCGGCAACGGGCGCAAAGAACACGTCGAAGCCGCTGTCGGTTGCCGCCCATTCAAAGTCTTCTGCAGCCACAAGGGGATCGCCCATTTGCAGGCTCTCGAATACCGGCGGCGGAAACGCTTCGATGCGGATTCCATGATATCCGGCTACGTCCTCTGCGAATTCGGTGCGGATGTCGTAGGTAAAGGTCGTGTCGATGCCCCCTGCGACTTCGAGCAGGCCGCTGGCGGGAAAGGGATCGGTGGCGAGAGCTACCTCGCCGACAGCCTCGCTGACCAGCCCGGGCGAAAACTCCACCTGAAAGGTGTCGATGCGCACGGCGTTTTCAGAGTCGCCGTCAAAGAAGATGCGAAACTGCATGAATTCCCGTGGGCTGGGCAGCCCTATGGGCACTTCGATCGTGCCCGTGCCGATGATATGCGTACTCGGCGACCACGCGCTCCAGTTGTTCACGTCGTCGCGGATGTCGCCCTTGACGAAATCGCGCACCGGCCCTTGCTCCTCGATCGGCAGGTTGAGATAGTCGGCCCGGTCCAGCTCTTCTAACAGCTCGCCGGTGTCTGGGTCTTGGCGGTACAGGGTGCGCCGCGGCAGGTTGGTGTTGTATTCGGCTTCGGTCACTTCCTCCTGACGGCCGGTGTCGCGGTTGCGGCGAAAGTACGATAGAGGACTGTCGTCGGCCCCGGTCCGCATTTGGATGGCCGCGGTCGCGTCCTCGGTCGTTCCGAGTTTTGTCGCGTGTACGCGCAAGCGGCCGTAGTTGACCGGGCCGCCAAAGGAGTGCAGCGCTGACTCGTAGCTAGCGATTGGCACAAAGCCCTGCCCGTAGATTTCAAACTCCGCGATGTTGAACACCGTCTTCGACAGCACGAGTAGCTGGAGGAAGCGGCCCTGCAAGGGAGCAAATTCGATATCGACTGTGGATTCGCGGTTGACTTCTACCCGCCGCAAAACCTCGTATTCCGGCCGGTTGATTTCGTTGAAGTTTTCGCCGTCGTTGACCCGCAGTTCAAAGGCTTTGATAAAGGCGTCGTCATCGGGCGCGGGAAAGAAGCGAATGCGGTTGACTGGGAAGGGTGCGCCCAAATCCCAGAAGAACGTCGCCCCGGCTTGGCTCTGGGCGGTCTTGAACACGCCCGACGAGGAGGTCGCCGGATCGCCGTCGATCAGGTCGAGGGGGCCGGAGATTTGGTTGAAGAAGCCGTCGTTGGACCACGCCCGCGGCTGGCCGCCGAGGGTGAAGTCGCGGGGTTGGCCGTTGAGAAAGCGTTGACCCGAAGCGCGGAGCAGCTCGATGAGGTTTTCCCCGGTTTGGAGCTTTAGGGGCTGTAGGGCACCATCGACATCCAGTGCGCCGATCTGCGTCTCAGCCTGCGAGACCCACGTAAGCCCCCCCTTGCCGATGTGCCACACCTCGACTTGCGCACTGCTTGGCGCTAGTCCCCCAAGCACCGCTAGGACGATGCCGGCGAGGGATCTGGGCGCGAGAGCGGTCATCAGTTGATCCGCACCGCGGCCGAGGGATCATACCCTTGCAGGGTGTCGCGCTGGAAGGAGAAGCTCAGGTCAATCGCCTCTATGGGGGCGTCTGTATAGTCGAAGCGCAAGACGATGTTCTCGATGTGTACTTGGATCGCGCGGACATCGTCGTCGAGGACGGGAAAGACTAAATAGCCCTGTTCCTCGTTGCCACTGAATACTAGGGCACCGCTGTACAGCGTCCGCTTGAGCGCGTCGGTGCGGGCTTGAAAGGTCTTGCGCCCTTGGCCAGTGCGGCCCAGCCAAAACGAGCGAAAATACTGGTATAATTCGGCGTAGCTCAGCGCCGCGTACTCCCGAGTGTTGGCCGTGGTAATGTGCGCGTTGAGCGGGTCGAGCTTGACCTTGGGAAATTGATAGTTGTTGACCTTGAGCCGAAAGACGGTAAAGCGCGGCGGCGTCCACTCGTCGCCCGGGGCCGTCCACTCGCCAAAGGTATAGGGGTTGTTGGACAGGTCTGGCCCGGGGGCGAGGCGGTTTAATTCCGCGTCCGTCATGGGCTTGAGCTCAATCGACAGGCGGTCGAGGGCGTAGGTGATGGAGCCGTCGTCGTTGACGGTCATGCCCTCAGCTTGGCGGCTGGCGGGCTGGAGCGGCGTGTGAAAGTAGCGGCCGCAAGCCACCAACAGGGTCAGTAGTAGAGACCAAGCCCAGAGCCGTTTGTACACGGTGCAATCCCCTAAAAATAATGTAGGGGCGACCAGTCGGTCGCCCCTACGATTAACGACCAGTTGGTCGCCTTGCGTTTAGAACGAGTCTTTGATCTTACCCCAAGTCGAGGACTCGACTGCTGTGGGGCTGGCGTACTCGCCGACTCTCAGCAGCTTGGCAATGGAGTAGTACTGCCGAGCCGAGGCTTCGGGGCCGCGGGTGGTCCAGTCGTTAGACCCCCCGGGACTACCATCTTCATTTGTGCCGAAATGTGAATCTGGGCCTTCGCCGTCTTCGTACCACATGGCAAAAGGCAGGCCCGAGCCGTCTTCACCGGCCACTGCGTCTAGCTGCCATACCTCGCTCGCCGACGGACCGGCATCCTCTTGGTAGGCGAGGACCTTGACGCTCCACTCGTAGTACGTGGTGCCGCCCTCAGCCCACACGTCGGCGGCCCAAGCTTCGGGCGGATCGACGCGCACGGCCATTTCGATCCACGGCGATTCGCCGTATTCGGCCCATGCCTCTTGCTCGGTGTAGCGGAAGCGCACGTTGGTCGGCGGGCTGAGGTCACCTGGTGCCATTAGCCACTCCATGGTGTAGCCCGAAGCCGGGTCGCGCTCGCGCCCGTGATCCTGCGGATCGAGGCCGACCTGCAGCATGTCGCCGGCCCAGCGGTCGACACTTGTCCCAGAGTGCGCCAGCACATCGTCAACCGCTTCCAAAAAGCAATACCAACGGTTGTCGTCGCCGCCCTTCCACCCCATGAAGGTGGTGATGAACAGGTCGTCGCGGTCGGGGGCCGGGCGGTCGCCTTCGTCGCGCCACTCGTCCATGGTCAGAGTGTAATCCGGGTCGAACCAACCCCAGTCGTCGCCATGGGCGTCGATGGTGATGGCACCGGGATCGGGAACTTCGAGCATGTAAAACCAAAACCCCTGACTGCCGTTGCGATCCGCCAGAGCGGGCGGATCGAAAAACTGGGCGTTTGCCGCCCCTACGAGGGCGAGGCTGAAAACGCCTGCGATTGTAAATCGCCGCATATATATACTCCTTGCGTTTGAAGTGAACGCCGGAAATCCCCGGCGCGTTGCGTTAATTGAAGGGGTCATAATAATAAACAAAGAAAAGAAAATCAACACGTCTAGTCCCGGTGTGCTAGCGGGGCGAATAGACTATGGATTGATTGTAAGGAATAATTATCGACTCGACGCCCTGTAACCCAACAGCCCATTCCGCGGGATCGTAGTTGCGGCTGACAAAGCAGGCGTAATGGCCCGGCACCGCGGCTTTGAGACCGAGCGCTGAGGCCATCTTGGCCGAGCCGGCAAAGAAGGGGAATTCCCCTTCGCTGGGGTGATTGGTCAGCAGCCCGATGTCGGGCGCGAGGTCGCGGATGGGCCCGAGTAATGCTTCGTGCTCGGCGAACGTGTTGACCGGGTCGCCGGAGATGTACACGCGCACGCCGCTGGCCTCCACCACGTAGCCGAGATGGGTCACATCGGGTGGGGCGATGTCGTCGCCGGGCAGGCCCTCTGGGGGCTTGGCGTACACTGCGTGGGCCGTCATGGTGCCCAGTTTGGCTGCATCACTGGCGGCAATTGTCGTTGCTGCGGCAGTAATGCCCGCGCTGCGAACGCGCTGGATGCTCTCCGCCGGGCCGACGATCTGCACTTCTGGATAGGCCGCGGCAAGGCGCGCAATGGACTCTGTACAGGTATGGTCGCCGTGGTCGTGGGTCAGGAGGACGAAGTCCGTGCGCAGCGACGCTTCGTGGAGTGGGGGGCGGGCGTGGATGAAGCGGTCGGCTGGCCGCTCGTGGGGGAAGTAGGGATCGACTTGGACGATGGTTCCCCGCGCGTCCTTGAGGCCAAACGTGCTCTGGCCAAACCAGTGGATGCCGACTGCGCCTTCGGGTACTACTAGCGACTCAAATGGGTGCATGGTTTCTCCCTGCAAGAGTGAAGCCGGGTTGCAACCCGGCGTGCGTTCTGTAAGTTTCGGTACAAAGTTATGCGGAGGCAGAATGGGGAGCAACCGATGAACAATTCCACGCTTTTTGACACTGTGTATCAACGCCGCAAGTGGGCGTTGCTAGAGCGGCTGCTGGAGCGGCTGGTGCCAATCTACACCGCAGAGGAGGTCGCCGCGCTGCGCATCGACGCGGTTGACCGGGACATTCTCTCGCAGCGCTCTGGGCGCGGGTTTGTCAATCGCGATTTGCTGGAAACGGTTTTGGGCAACTTGCTCGAATGCGTCGCCCCGGGTTCGCACAATGCCTTGGGGCCGGGGCACCAAAACCCGTCGCTCGACGAGGCCATCGGCGAGATCGCCGACCAGCTCTACGCGATGATTGCGCAGTCTTTATTGGCGGCCGGCGAGAGCGAAGGCGTTGAAGAGAAGGCCCTGATGAACACCATCTGCTTGCTGTGGGAATTGCCCTCCTACAAGGTGCGCGCTCACTGGAACCGCTTTGCCGCGCTTAGGGATCCGGCCGTTTGGGACGCCTATTTGCTCGACAATTGTGGGTTGACGCAGGAGCAGCTACTCGAGATCGACTTCCGGGCCGCCTTGGACGAGACCATTCGCCGTCGCGACTTCGACCACTATCGCCGCTTCCTCAGCAAGCTGGAGTGCGACTTCATTTTTGACTACCAGATGCAGCTCGTGATGAGCACCTATCCGGGCTGGCGGGTGCTGTTCTACCACGACATTGCCCACGCCCTAACGCGCTCCGGTTCGATAGTCGGCGAATCCGAGCTGACGCGGCGGCCGGTGCCCTTGCTGCCACGGGCCATTTCCGAGTTGGGGGGACGCTATTACCAAGCGGATATCCATCCCGAAACGCAGATGGGCGATGCCAACTTCCTCGACCATCCCCATCGCGGCATAACTACCGGACAGACGGGTATTATCGGCAGCGGGTGCCACATTTACCCGTGTACTTTAGGCGGCCTCAGCGGCAAGGTGCAGCAGCGCCATCCCATCATTGGCGATTACGTGTTCATTGGCACGGACGCCGGGATTTTCGGCCCCGTGCAGGTGGGCGACCGCACGGCCATTGGGGCCAACACCGAAATCAACGGCATCGTCGCGATCGGCCCGGATTGCCGGATCGGCGTGTCGGTATCTATCGGCACGATCATAGCGCGGGCTGTGCGGCCCGGAGCGATTAAATTGGGGGCCGGGGTGCGCGTGGGGGCTGGCACGGTCATTGAGAATGATTCGCCGCTCGAATTAGTCATTCCCGACCAAGCGGCGATTCCGGTGCGCAGCCACGTGGTCAACGATGGCTGTGGTGGGCCGAAGTTCGTGTAGGTGTTACTTCGCCAGCACGAGCCGCCGGGTGCGGCTCTCTGCACCGGCGCGCAGTCGGTAGAAGTAAACGCCGGAGGCTACCTCGCCGCCGCCGGCGTCCGTCCCGTTCCAGGCCACCTGATGCCGTCCCGAAGGCAAGCTGGCTTGGGCCAGCAGATCCCGCACCCGCCGCCCGCGCAGGTCGAAGATGGACAGATGGCAGGCGGCGGACTCCGGTAGGCTAAAGCCAATGGTGGTCCGGGCGTTGAAGGGGTTGGGAGCATTCTGCGCTAGGTCGAACTCCACGGGGGTTGCGGCGACCTCTCCCACGGCGGTGGCGACCTCCACCGCGAAGATTGACGACTCGACCCCAAGATAGCTGCGCAACTGGAAGTGGGTCGGCAGCTCACCGGGATCCGCCTCCATGACCTCGGCGAAGGGCTGCCACTTCCCCCACTGGCCCGATGCGGTGCGGAAGCGCACTGCCTCGGGCCGGCCCCGCACCTCGTAGAAGCGCAGGGACTGGCGGCCGTCGGTGCCTTGCTCGATCTCGATTCGGGCCCGCGACAGGCCGGCTTGGATGCGGAAGAAGTGGGCTTGGGAGAGATCGCGGCCCTCTGCGACCCGGAAGTCGGTGAAGGTGCCGACGATCGCGCCGTCGTCAGTCAGCTCGCGGGACCCGCCGATGGAGTAGGGATTGAAGCTCTCCTCGGACAGGGCGTAGTCGTACCAGGTCTCGCCGTTGTCGTCGCTGGCTAGGCATCCCAAGCGTCCCCCGGCGCTCGACACGTAGTAGAGGGGGGCCTCCGGTAGATCGGCGCGGCTGGAGAAGAAGCCGTCCAAGCTGGCGAGGCGGATCTCCTCTCCCTCGAAAATGGGATTCAGGTCGACGTCCCGCGCGGCCGTGGCTAGGTCGTAGCGCACGTAGTGTTGCCGCCAAGTGGCGGTTTGGGCCGCGTAGGCAAAGTGCGCCTTGCCGTCCTTGACCAGCAAGTTCGACAGCCAAGAATGCACCTCGAACTCGTCGTCGAGAGTGATGCGGTCGCTGGGGCCGCTGTCGTCGACCGGCAGCGGTATCGGCAGCGGCGTGCCGTCCATGCGCCGCCAGCTTTGGGCCCCGTCGTCGGAAGCCATGTAGTGGATGTCCCAGTACAGATAGACGCCGTGTTTTTGCGTGGTCCAAGCAGCATGGAGCACGCCGGAAGGGTCGAGGAAGGACAGGGGGTACTGGGGCACTGCGTTGGTGCCGTTCACCGTCAACTCCTGGCGTTCGAGGACGGCACCATCGAGACCGAGGACGAAGAGGGAACGGCCCCAGGTGAAGTAATAGAGCCGGCTCCGCTCCGCGTCGAGGTTCATACAGTACTTGCCGGCGCTGCCCCCCGGGATGCGGGCCACGGT
Source organism: Candidatus Latescibacterota bacterium (assembly GCA_965116455.1). Classification (GTDB taxonomy): domain Bacteria; phylum Latescibacterota; class UBA2968; order UBA8231; family UBA8231. Next base: position 2,379,100 of record OZ220690.1, read on the forward strand.
GGGGTGCGCGTAGCCGTCGCCGGCCTGGAAGCGATAGAGGCTGGCGCTGCCGTCGCTGAAGTTGGAGCGCACTAGGTAGAGGTTGCCATCGGCGTCGGTCTCCATCGCCGGGGCGTTGGTGGCGTCCACCGACTCGTACAGGGTCTCGAAGGTGGCCCCGCCATCGCGGCTGCGGGACAGGCGCCACTGCTGGGCCGTGAATGCCTCGTTGCGCGACCGGATGTGAGTGGTGAAGATGCCGTGGGCGTTGGCGACCACCTTCTGGTTGTGGGACTGGAAGGTGGCGTACCCCGTGGCCTCGGCATCGAGCAGGGTCAGCCGCACGTCGGTCAGCCCGGCGGCCTGAGCCGACGCGGTGGCGACGAGGCTGCCGGCTAGGATGAGTAGGGATCGCTGCATCGCCGTTCTCCTTTCGACCTAGCTCTCCGCGAGAGTCCGTCAGCAGTAGGAGACGTGTTCGCGATTAGCGTAGTGGTCGTAGTGCTGTCGGTGATTTTGTCGCTGTTTTTGAAGGCGTCGAAAGACGATTAGCAGAGAAGAAATTCTTGGACGCTTGAAAGTGCTGCGAGTGCAGCTCTGGCTTGGGTATAGGTCGCAATGGTGATCATTCAGTTTTCCTATGATACGTATTACTGTATATGTTGTGAAAATTCTGTCAAGTTTGTCCCGACGGTTCCTTTTTGCGGATACCTTTGTCGCCTAGGAAGCAACTATAAGGGTGATCATGGAACGGAATGGAGAAAGCTGCGTGCAGAGAGCTGCTGCTGGCGACTCGGCGGCGTTTGGTTTGCTCGTTGAGGAACACACGCCGTGGCTGCTGGTGCGGCTCACTCGCAGGCTGGGCGCGCAAGAGGCGGCAGAGGACGTCCTACAGGAGGCGTTTATTGCCGCGTACCAGCAGCTAGCGGAACTGCGCGCTCCCGAACGATTCGGCGCTTGGCTGTGCTCAATTGCGGATAACAAAGCGCGCATGTGGCAGCGGCGTCGTATCACGCAACTCAATCTGTTGGATCAACTCGACTTGGCGGCACCGCCCGAGCAGGAGAAGCAGGAGATCAGGGCGCTGGTGCGGAAGGCGATCGGACGGTTGAGTGATCCCCACCGAGACGTGATCGTCCACCACTACCTCAAGGGCTATTCGTATCAGCAGACAGCAAACTTGCTGCATCTCCAAACCGGAGTGGTAAAGAGCCGTCTGCAAAAGGCCCGAAAACGCCTGCAAAAGGAGATCATGGCGATGGCGGAATCCAGCACTGCACAGACATTCAAACTCGGCCCGGACGATCTGGCCGGACTGCGTCACGTAGCTCGCTTCACGAGCGACGATCCCAAGCGGCCCATTATGCACTGCGTCTGTCTCGACGCTGGTGGCAGAGTAGTAGCAACGGACGGTTCGCGGCTGCTCAACTGGTCGAGTAAGGGCCTAGCGTCGCTGCCGGCTCCGATGATCTTAGATTCGCTGCACCCTGAAATGATCCCGGAGACCGACTCGGCAACGCTGATTCTCGAAGAGGAATCGGCCACGTTGCAGACTGCGGACGGCCGCAGGATGACGTTCCCTGCAACGCCTGGACCGTACCTCAAGTATCAAGCGGCTGTTGGCACACCGGGTTCGATCTTAGCGGTCGTGCGCAGCGAGAGTCTGATGGCCTGCGTGGAGGAGATTGAGCCGTTCCTCAGAGAGCGTCACGAACTGGTGAAAAGTGGCTGGGAGTACATGCCCCGCGTGCAGATGCGGGTGTCGGGTGCAGAGGGGAGACTAGTGTTGCGAACGACGCGGGATCAGGGGTTCAGTCGGACCGAGGAAAATGCGGAGGACCTGTACGATGACGATTTCCCGGATTGGGATCATTCCGTGAGTTGCCCTGCTGATGTGACGAACATAGAGGATGGAGGATCATTCCGCGTCGATCTCAATCACGACTATCTCAAAACGATTGTGGAGGCACTGAAAGACACCGCAGAGGAGATACGGATATATCTTGACCAGAGTGAGGCTCCTCTTCACTTTGAGGTGGGGGAGGAACACCACGCTGCCGTGCTCATGCCGCTGCGGATGGCTTCCTGACCAGCAAGGATCAGTCGCGTTAAAGTTACAGTGGAGACCCAGTACATGACGAGTAAATACGGCTATTCGGAAGAGGGTTTGAAGCACTACACCTGCTATCGGGCTAAAGGCCCGATTGTGGTGGACGGGCATCTCGACGAAGAATCGTGGCAACTGGTGCCCAAATCGCCGCGTTTCGAGGATCTGGAGGAACCGGGCCGACCGGCCCTTTTCGACACCCGGGCTGCGGTGCTGTGGGACGACGAGTACCTCTACGTGGGCTTCTGGGTGGAAGATCCGGACGTGCGGGCGACCTATACCACGCGCGATTCCATGATCTGCGAGGAAAACGACGTGGAGGTCTTCATTGCCGGGGAGGACAGCTATTACGAATTCGAGCTGAATGCCTTGGGAACCATCATGGAGCGGTTCTACGTGTGGCAGGACGCCTATATCGAGGCCGGGTACGCCAAGTTGCCCGAATTCGATCTGCTGGGTACTCGGCTGGTGGACACCCTCGGAGGGCCGCGGTCGGGACACCGGCATCCGCGCGGGCGGCGCTGGGCCTTCCGCGAATGGGATATGCCGGGGTTGCAATGGGCGGTGCAGGTAGATGGCACCATCAACGATTCCAGCGACACCGACCGGGGCTGGACCGCTGAAATCGCCTTTCCGTGGCAGGGGCTGAAGCACTTGGCGGACGGGCGCTCGCTGCCGGCCCAGGAAGGGGATATATGGCGGATGGACTTTTCGCGTTTCCAGTGGATTGAGGAGGGCGGCACGCGGGTGTGTCCAGGGTGGGCTTGGACCAGTCACGGGACCTATGATTCGCACATCCCGGATCGCTTCAGTGTGATACACTTTTCCGAAAAGGTGGTGGGCGAACAATGAGTGACAAGACCGTGCGCTATGTTTGTCATAGGACCGAAGACGCCATTGATGTGGACGGTCATCTGCGAGAGGAAGCCTGGTCCCGGGCACCACGCTCGCCGCGCTTTGGGGATCACACCGGACAGCGATCGCTTTTCGACACTCGGGCAGCCATGCTGTGGGACGACCAAAACCTCTACGTGGGCTTCTGGATGGAAGATCGCGATGTGTGTGGTGCGCAGGGGGAGGATCCGCTATTAGTCCAACAGGACAACAACGCGGGAGTGCTCCTCGTCGGTCAGGGAGCGTATTACGAACTGGCGGTCAATCCGCAGGGTGCGACCTCGGAGATGTTCCACATCTGGAAGGAAGCCTATCAGCGCGGCGGCCGCTACGACGTGCCGGAGTTCGATTTGGCGGTGCATAGGCCCGAAGTCTTGGGCGGGGGATCGAATTCCGATTATCGCGCCATGCGCTGGGCTTTTTCGCACTGGCGCTTTCCCGGATTACAGGTCGGGGTGCAGGTCGAGGGCACCCTGAACAAACGGGATGATATCGACCAGGGATGGAGCGTGGAACTGGCCTTTCCCTGGGAGGGGTTGAAAAGGCTGGCGGATGTGCAGAGCCTACCCCCGGCCGCCGGCGATGTATGGCGGATTGGGCTGATGCGGCGTCAGATCATCGACCAGCGCGCCAGTCGGTGGCAGGTCTCATGGACTTGGCAGCCCCTTGTCGAAAGCAACCTGCACGCGCCCGAGACGCATCTCGAGGTGGAATTTTCCCGCGTGCCGCCGGGCGAATCCGCCGCGAATTCGGCGTAAGTTTTTATTCGGGCGCGGGCCAAGGATGCCCCTTTTCTGTGGCGTCGATCATTTGCTGCAATTTGTCGGCGATGAATTGGGTGTGGATGGCGATGAGTGCTTCCCCTTTTTCTGCGCTGGCAAGCAAGGCGTTTTCTTGACGGGCGCGGTCGCGCGGGTTTTCCGGGTTTGGTCCGCCCTGCGGCCAACCTTCCTTGGAAAAGGGTTCGAGATACGCCTCGACTTCAGGCGATAGGTTGTGGGCGTAGTCCAAGCCAGCGGCGTCATACTCTTCCATTGTGAAAGCGCGGACCCGTTGTGGGCAGGCCGCCAACATTACGGATGTCTCGTCCTCTGAGGCGTGGTTTAGCGCGGTTTGTCGCGCTACCGTATCTAGCTTGCCCGCTTTTAGATCTCGATAGCCTTGGAGGATGGTTTCCCGGTCCTCGTCTGTAAGCCCCATCCAGTACGAATCTTCATCCAGCGTAATACCTAGGTCTCGTCGCCACGCTGGCAGCACATCTTGCAACAAGCCGTGATTGCCGCCGTGACCATTTACGACGAGAATCGTGCGAATGCCGTGGGTTTTCAGGCTCTCCGCTACGTCGAAGAGGTAGGCTCGCAGCGTTTCCTTGCGCAATGTCAGGGTTCCCTTGCGCGCCATGTGATAAGGAGAATAGCCCACCGGACAAGGCGGGGCGACTGTGACCTGCGGGTAGAGTTGCAGGGCGGCCTGCTGGGAGATAAATGTGGACAGGACAATGTCCAGATCCAAGCTCAGGTGTTCGTTGTGCTGTTCGGTTGCGCCGATGGGAATGATGGCGGCTTGCAGGTTGCCGCTTTGTAGCGCTTGGCGAATTTCCTTGCGGGTGCATTCCCCCAGCATGACTCTGGAGGGGTTGACGTATCGGGGTCTCGCGTTTGCCATGATATTCCTTTGGAATCAAAGTTCTAGGTTGTCCTTCAAGAGAAAATACAGATCGGCCAGCCCTTCTTGCGAGCCAGACGCGCTAACCGGCCGTCTGGATTGACAACGACGGGACGAGCGACCTCTGCCAGCAAGAAGCGGTCGTCGAAGGCGTTTCCGTAGGCCGCGGATTCGCTCAGGTCGAATTCGCATGTATGCGCTACTTCTTCCGACTGGCGGACCTTCTCAGAGCCGGATACGCGCGGGCCGTCCAAGTCGCCCGTCAAGCGTCCCTGCTCGCAGGCTAGCGTGGTTCCAACGACAAAATCCAGATCGAGAAGATCCTTCAGGGGTGCGATCAGGACCTCCGGCGCTCCCGACACGATGCCGAGACAATCTCCAGCGGTGCGATGGGCGGCGATCAGGCGCTGGGCCTGATCTGGGATGTGGTGAGTTAGTTGCTCGCGACAGAAGGTTTCTGCCGTCTCCGCGAGCAGGTCCATCTCGACGCCGCCGAAGTAAGTCTTGTTGGACTGGACGCCGCGAGTAGGAATGCGGACGGCCCAAGATAGAAGCGCGCGAATCGCCTTGGGGACGGTCTGCTTGCCGGTCTTCAGCGCAAAGCGAATGAACTCTCTTTCGGCGCTAGTACCGGGCAGCAGCGTCCCGTCTAGATCGAATATCGCGGCTTTCACGAGACTGGCTAATCGCGCAGCAGACCGGGAAACATTTTGCGAAAGAGAACATCTTGGCTGTCCCATATTACCGGGACGCCCCGCACCAGGCACATCACCACCGTCAGCCAGACGATTGCCTCTCCGACTAGAACTAGCAACTCCGTGGACACTCCGATTGACCAACCGTACTCGGCTTGGCCGGACTGAATCAGCAGCACCGCGCCCAGATAGACAAACACGACCGCCTTGGTAAAGCCGTAGAGCGCCCGACTGAAGCGAGAGCTCACGAGCGCTTTCGCCCAGCGGCTGCGCATCATGGTCTTGCTGCCGAATGCGGTTTGGCCCGCATCTACAAAGGCGAGCGTTCGCAGCCAGTCGATGAGGAAACTGCGGGCGACGACGATGGCCGCAGCCCAGAAGCTGGCCATGCCGATCGACGCAAAATAGACCCAGAAGACGTTCTCGACGATGCGGTCCCCGGCGATGTCGAACATTGCGCCTAGATCGGATTCGATGCCGAGGCGGCGGGCAATGATGCCGTCGAGCGCGTCCATGTAGAGGGTGGCGATGGTCAGCAAAACCGCTATACCGCAGGCGATGGTGTTGACTTTGTACAGCCCAATTACTAGGAACACTAGGAATATTCGGATTAACGTCACAAGATTCGCTTGCATATTCACCTCCCTCGAAATGCAAGAATAGCGACTAGCGATAGGATCTGCTTATAATATGAAAAAAAGCAGCAGGTGCCGATGGAAAACTACAGTGTCAGAATGATCCGCGAGCACATGGAAAATATTCCGCAATGCCCGATCCCCAAAGGGTTTGCCATGCGGAATTACCGGCCGGATGAAGGGGCTATCTGGACGCGGATTCAGCGAGCGGCAGAACCGTACTTCGACGTTGACGACCAGCTTTTTGCGCGCGAATTCAAACGCGATTTTGGGGCGCTGGAGGAGCGAAGTTTTTATCTGACCACCGACACTGGCGAAGAGATCGGAACTATCACGGCATGGTGGCAGCCCGATTTAGACGGCCGGGATTGGGGCCAGATTCACTGGGTTGCGATTCACCCGGACTATCAGGGGCGCGGGCTTGCCAAGCCGATGATGTCCGTGGCGATGGCGTATCTCAAGCGATTCCACGAGCGCAGTTTTCTCGGCACCTCAAGCGGGCGGATTCCCGCCATCAAAGTATATCTCGATTTTGGATTTTACCCAGACCTTGAGCGAGAGAATAGTCAACAGGCTTGGGCGGAAGTCGCGTCCGTTTTGGAACATCCGGTTTTAAGGGCCTGCGGTTTTTAGCGAGGCGAACTCCAGGCACCGACGATGGCCATGCCAATCGAGGCAAAAATCAAAAGAAGCACAGGTGAAGACCGTCGGCCCCGTCAACCCAACCCTAAGTCCGCAGCGATCACCTGCCACGCGTTGTAACCCGGCAGCCCGGTGATGTTCCCCGACGGGTGGCAGCACGAACCGCACAGGTATAGACCTGTTAGATAGCCCCGGTAGTGGCCAGCGCCTGGGAAGGGCCGGTTGTAGCCGACCTGATCGTGGCTGAGTGAACCTACTAGCAGGTCGCCGTCGCGCATGTTCGGTAGCCGCTTGGGGATATGGTGGGCTGGGCGGATCATGTGCTCGCGCACGGCATCCCGTAGGTTCGGGGCGTAATCGGCCCAGGCGTCGAGCATGCGGTGGCCGTGGGCTGTGGCCTCTGCGTCCCAGTTATCGGCGTGGCCGCGCAGGCGGAAGGGCACCTTCTCCCACATGAAGGCGGTATGGGCATTGTCGGGTGCTTGGGTGGCGTCAAAGCGGCTGGGACAGGATCCCCACATCACCGTTGGCGGCAAATGGCCCTGTTCGTGCGCCCGTACTATGTCGTCGAAGTCGGTCACTGACTGCAGGCCGAGGAGGACCATGAAAGCGTCGTCCAGTTCGGGGTTGGCCTCGGTCGCCGAGTAGAGCGGGGCCTCGTCGAGGTTGAGGTAGAGGCCGAACAGGGGTGCCAGCAGGTTGTAGCGGAACGCGGCGGCTTGGTCGCGCCAGGAAGCTGGCAAGTGCGCGGGATCAATCAGGTCGAGGAAGGTCTGCTGCGGGTTGAGGCCCGAGGCGATGAAGTGGCGGGCGTCGATCCGCTCTCCCTCAGCTGTGACGACTCCAGCGGCTCGACCTGGTCCGCTGGCAACGGACTGCACCGCGATCTGCACGAGTTCGACGTCGGTGCGGACTTCACCTCCGGCCTCGGCGATGGCGGAGACGAGGGCTTCAGCCAGCCGAGCCGAGCCGCCGACGCACATTTGCGCCTTGCCGCGGGCGGCCAACAGCGCTGGGATGTGGTGGCCGAAGCCGGGCGTGCGCGGATCGACTTCGCGCAGGCCGTTGAAGAACAGGAGGCCGGCTTGTACCGCTGGGTTCTCGAATTCGCGCAGTACGAACTCGCGTGGGGAATAGGCGCTTGTTTCTAGTAGCAGGCGGCCCTCGGCCGTGGCTTCCAAGCGGCGTCGGCGTTCTGGGGCTGACAACGGAGGTGCCTGCGCCTCGGGCTCCAGAATTTGCGTCGCGATTGGCAGGAACGCCTCGCGCCAGCGGCGCAAGGTATCGGCGTCCCGGCGGCTGAACTGGGCGAAGGAGTCGGCGGTGCGCTCAAAGTCCGTCCACCAAGTCAGGGAGCGCCCGTCCGGGAGTAGCATGGCCACGTTTAGATCGGGCTCGAGGTAGTGGGCACCGTGCCGCTCGAGTTCGAGTTCGGCGTACCACGGCATCCGGGTCGCACCTCGGTGGTAGAACGAGTGGGTGTTGTGCAGGAAGCCGGAGCCGACCGGCCACTCTTCGGTGCGCAGTCCGCCGCCGGGTACGGCGTTTCGGTCTAGGCTGACGACATGTAGGCCGGCCCGGCACAGGTAGGCCTGTAGGATCAGGCTGTTGTGGCCGGTTCCGAGGATGATGCCGTCGTACGTGGAGTCCGCCATGACGAGCAATCTAACGTCCGATAATTTAAAAGGGCAATTGCCATATTTATGTATATATCATATGCTTTTATGTATGAGAACGACGATTCAGTTGGATGACCAGTTGCTATTAGAGGCTAAGCAGTACGCTGCGCAGACGGGTCGCACACTCAAGGCGGTGATCGAGGATGCGCTGCGCGAAGCCTTGGCGCGCACGGAGGCTACTCGGCCACAGGCTCGCGTCCCTTTGACAACCTTCAAAGGGCGAGGTGTGCAGCCCGGCGTCGATTTGGACGATACTTCGTCCCTCCTCGACCTGATGGAGCGGGATAGTGGTCCTGCTTGACGTCAATGTCCTGCTCTACGCCCACCGCGAGGAAATCCCCGACCACTCGGCTTATCGAGCTTGGCTGGAAGACCTGATCCACAGCCCCCAAGCCTACGGCCTGACCGACCTCGTGGTGTCCAGCTTTCTCCGCATCGCCACCCACAGCCGCATCTTCGATCCACCCAGCCCGCTGGACACGGCGCTGACTTTCGCAGACCAAATTCGCGATCGTCCCAATCGCGTAGCCATCGCGCCCGGTGCCCGCCACTGGGAGATATTTACCCGGCTTTGCCGGCAGGTGCAGTGCAAAGGAAATCTGGTACAGGACGCGTATTTGGCCGCCCTAGCCATTGAGTCGGGCAGTGAATGGATCACTACCGACCGCGACTTCAGTCGCTTTCCCGATCTGCGCTGGCGCCATCCACTCGCTTAGCGCGTCGTTTGATGTTGCATTACGAGGTCGCGAAAGAGTTGCTTGCCAGACAGCCCTCGGATCAGCGGGAATGATCAGCGTATGAATCTCGTCGTTGATACAGAGCTACCTCGCGCCGCTCGCTGGGCGTTGGAGGAGTTGATGCACGCCCTCGGCACGCGAGGAGAATCCGTTGAGGTCACAGCCGCGCCTGGACCAGAGTCTAGTTTCATCATCGGCCTAGTCAGCCGGTCGCCAGCCGTGGACGATGCCCTTACTCGCGCTGGCGTGCGCTGTCCCGACGCACCCGAATCCTTGGTACTTCAGCCCCTTGCCGTTGGCGGATTTCTCATTTGCGGTAGGGACGAACGCGGCCTGATGTACGCCTTGCTCGAAGCGGCGCGCGCCGTCGAGTTGGCTGCACCGGAAGTTGACGTTTGCGCGGCAATTGCTCCTGCGATCCAATCGCCGCACTTGGCTTGGCGCAGCATGCAACTGTTTCTCTGCAACCGCCGGCTTGAAGCGGCTTGGTTCTACGACGAGGAGTTTTGGGACGAGTACTTGGAGCGGCTGGCGCGCTGCCGTTATAACAATCTGAGCCTTACCTTCGGCCACCAGATCGCCTACTTGTCTCCACCGTACCCTTTCCTGTTGGAAGCTCCCGAATTTCCCCAGGTCCGTCCCATTGGTTTTACCGCAGAGCAGTGCGCCCGGCATCTGGATATGCTGATTCGCATCGCCGAGTGGACTCGTCAGCGCGGCTTGCACTTCACTTTCGGCGTCTGGTCTCAGCACGCTCAGGACTACGGGGATTCTATGGTGGAGGGGCTTACGCCTGAGATCCGAGCGGAATATAATGCGGCCGGACTCGCGCGCCTGCTGGCCGTCTGTCCAGGAATCGACGGGGTTCAGTTTCGCATGAACTACGAGTCTGGCGTTGCCGAGGATCGCCAAGCCGAGTACTACGAGCCGCAGTTCCGCGCTATTGCCGAATGTGGTCGTCCCATCCGCCTGGACTTGCGTGCCAAAGGGCTTACCGACGACACTATCGAACTCGCCCAGAAACTCGTCCCGGACGCGGTGATTTCTACCAAACACTGGTGCGAGCATTTGGGCATGCCCTATCCCATGCCGGCCATTCAGCAGTTCGACCAGAAAAACTATCGCCGCTACGGCACTTGGGATCTACTGCACAAGCCCCGCTCCTTTGCACTGATCCACCGCCTGTGGAGCGCGGGAAGCCAGCGCGTGCTCCTGTGGGCCGATCCCGAATGGGTGCGGCGCTTCGCTGGCTCCTGCACCTTTGGCGGCGATGGCTTTGAGGTGATGGCACCGCTGACGAACAAAGGGGTCCGCGACGAGCAGCCGCTGTGGTCAGCCAGCGCCGATCTCGCCTTTCGGTCTCACGCTGAGGAGCATCGGCGGCACTGGATGTTTTACCTGCTGTTCGGCCGCTTGGGCTACGACCCGGACGCTTCTGCCGAAGTCTGGCAGCGGGAGTTGCGCCAGCGCTTTGGTACTGCCGCTGCTTCCGTGGAAGACCTCTACCGCATCGGCGGTCAGATCCTGCCTTTGCTCACCGTGGTGTTACAGCATTCGGCCAGCCTTTGGACCTTCTGGCCCGAGCGCTTCGCCGGTCGCAGCTTGGCGGAGGATGCGCAGGTCGAGCCCAGCGACCCGACTCAGTTTTATGGCATCGACGAGTACGTGGAAGACGCGTTGGGCAATCGGCTCTGCGGCAAATGGACGCCGCCCCAAGTGGCCCATCATCTGCGCCAGCTAGCCGCTCAGGTGCGCGGCCTGCTAACCGGCCTCGGCGGAGATTCGGCGGAGCCGGAGCTGCGCCATACGCTGCTCGACTTCACCTTGTTCGCCCATTTGGCTGAGTACCATGCCTGCCGCCAACTGGCAGCCGTTCATCTTGCCTTTTACCGTCGGGCTGGCGAGGTTCATCGCCTATCCGCCGTCCGTCAACACTTGCTACAGGCACGGGACCATTGGGCGGCGCTGTCTGCGGCGGCTGAGGGTGACTACTGCGACGATTTGGTTTTTGGGTTCCGCGAGAAGGGCCACGTAGGTCACTGGAAGGGCGACTTGGTTGTGGTCGAGCGCGACTTGGCGGCTATTGACGCGCTCATTGCGGAACAGCCGGAGATTTCGTCCGCCGACTTCGGAGCTTTTCCTGGCGGTGGTGTCCATCTCGATCTGCCGACAGTGACCTTCGCTTCTCCGACCTGTGCTACGGCGGGGCGCGACCTAGAGCTTCGCATCCGGTGCGAAGCTCCCATCCCATCCGCTGTCCGCTGCTATCACCGGATCGCCCAGCAAGCCTTGGACTTCGACCGCGTCGATATGCACTCCGACGGCGATGGGCATCGAGCGGTGATTCCCGGCGATTCCATTGATCCCGCTTGGGACCTGATGGTGTTCTTTGAGTTCCTCTTCGACGATGGCCGGGCCACCCGCTGGCCGGACTGGCGCATCCAGACGCCCTATTTCGTCATTCCGACGGAGTGAGCATTGCGGTAGCTGACGTGAATCTCCACGTTCCGCACTACGACCGGCGGTCGCAGTTGCGGGTCGCGTTCGTGGAGGTCGATGCCGACGACGTGGACGCCCTTGCCGACCTGTGCCGGCACCAGCGGCCAGACGAGCCATGTGTTCTCGGACACGTCCGCCGGATTCGCCGCTTCCTCGGCCGCAGGGCTGCGACGCACCGGATCTCCCAGCCGCTGCCCGTCGAGTTCCACAGCGATCCGGTCCCGGAGCGACAGGTGGTCGAGATCGACCTGCAGCTCCAGCGTCGCGTCCTCCGACACCTCCTCGTACACGCCGATGTGGAATCGCGGACCGTCTCCCACTAAAGTGCGCAGCAGATCGACGGGTACTTCGCCGCGCAGCCGGTCGTCCCGCTCAGCGCCGTATCGCAATTCGCTCCGGTCGCGGATGTGGCGCTTGACCGCGGCGTACACCTTGGCCGTGCGCCGCAGGCTGTCGGGTGCGCCGAGGCTTTGCAGCAGCGGTCGGGTCGCGTGCACGTGGTTGTGCCAGTTGAACAGATGCACACCCGTGGCACCGCGCTCGTAGAAGCCGGTGGCCAGGCCGCGGAACCAGGCCTCTCGCCATTGCTCGGCGGGCAGCAGGTGCCCGCGTCCCCACTCGCCGTGGCTGTCGAACCCGGGATACAGTCGCACCTGGCTGCCTCGCATCATCTCCACGTAGGCATCCACCTCCACGCCCGGATCGGTCCCCGAGTTCGCCCCGGTGACGACGATGTCGCATAGGTCCTCTTCGATCCAAGCCTCTAAGTCGTAGCCGACGCGCCGGTTTGTCTCCCGGGAGGCACCGACGCGCACGATCACGTGGAAGGGCCGTCCGCGGCACTGGGCGATCGCGTCGGTGAGGCGGCGCACGGCGCGCTGCAGATCGGTGAGGGTGTAGCGCAGACGGTAGGCGTCCTCTTCGGGCAGGTGGAAGGCATGGCGCTGCCAGTCGAGTTCGACGCCGTCCCAGTCCGCTAGCTCGCAGGTCTCGGTGATGCGTTGCAGGGTGTACTCGCGGACCTCTGGCACCGCCATGTTCCACGACGTGGCCGCCCAAGCTGGTGCCCCCTCGCCGAGCACCCACTCTGGGTGGCTCTTGCGGAACGCCGTGAGATGGGGTCGCTCTGTCGCGGCCATCTCTTCGGGCCGCAGTGGCTTGACCCGGCGCGCGGCATCGGACCAGAAGTGGTTGTCGTTCATGCGCACCGAGGCGTACATGTCGAGCCCCATCTGGTGGCCGCGGCGCACGAGCTGGCCGTACAGGTCGACGTTGGCATCGAACATCGCCCGCAGGCTCTCGGCCCGGCGCATGTCGCGGACGGATAAGTACCGGCGGCCCTCTGCCTCGCCGATCATCGGCAGCCGGTCCGAGGGCCAGTGTGCCTCTTCGACTCCCACACACCACGATAGGGCGCCGACCTGGGTCCCCGTTAGGGGCCCGTAGATCCGCTCCAGCAGATCCTCGACGGACATCGGGAACTCGGCGTGCTTCAGGTAGCCGCCGTCGTTGTTGAGGATGATCCCGTAGTCGGGTGCTGGTGGGCGCTGGCCAGCACTCTCGGTGCTCATCGCACCGGCTCCGTGCCGATGGTCCCTATGGGCACCTCGAGCAGGTCCTGCCCGAGGATCACCTGCCCGTCGAACACCTCTCCCACTTCGTGCAGCACGCGCTCCTGCACGCCGGGCGTCTCCAGTTGCTCCGTCAGATGAACGAGGACCAACGTCTTCACGCCGGCGTCCCGCGCCGTGGCCGCTGCATCGAGGTGGCCGGAGCAGCTATTGGTCAGGCGTTCGTCGGTGACTGCGCCGTTGATAAAGTGGCACATGTGCAGCAGCACGTCCGCGCCTCTCGCCAACTCGGTGAGGCGATCCACTGGTGCCGTGTCGCCGCCGAACACGATGGTGCTGTCGGGTGTGGTCAGGCGGTAGGCTAGGCAGGTGAGCTGCGGCTGCACGTGTACCACCTCGGCCACGTCGACTTGCCAGCCGTCAGTCTCGATCCGGTCTCCGTGCCCGACCTCGCGCACTTGGGGATTGGGTTTCTCCCGTGGCATCACGCCGCCGCGCGCCTCGTACACAAAGTGGCTGCCTGGGTGCTCGGTACGGGCCGTTAGGTCCGGGCCGAAGGCACCGTTAGTGGAGAACAACTGATGCGACATGTGCGCCGTGGGCGACGGGCCGTACACCCGCAGTTCCGGGATCTGGCCGACGCCTTGGTCCCAGCGCGTCAACACTAGGTAGGCGAAGTCAACGCAGTGGTCGTAGTGCAGGTGGGTTAGGAACAGGTGATCGATCGAGGGCAAGGCGAGGCCAGCTTCGAGCAGGCGCCGCACCGATCCTGGGCCGCAGTCGAAGATTAGGGTCTCGTCCCCTGTCTGGACGAGATAGCTGGAGCCGCCGCGATGGGCTAACGGGGCGGGCGTGCCGGTGCAGAGGAGTTGGAGCTGCGTCATTACTCTTGTCTGGTTGCCTCTGGCGGCCAAGTAGCGAAGTACTCGGGTGCCCAGCGTCTGGCGAGGTGGTAGTTGCGTTTGTGATAGGACCCGGCGGGTGGTGCCTTCTCGGCTTCGATCCAAGCTTCGGCACCGGCTAGTTGGGGAAACTCTAAGATCCCGAGGAACTCGCCTTCGGTGTTGGTCCCGAGGAGGCGGAAGACCTCCCCGTGGATGAGGTCGTGCTCTCGGGCCACCTCCTGCAGTCGTTGCTGGCGATTCTCGTCGCCGCGCGTCTGCGGGTCAACTTGGTCGGAGCCGCGACGCCAGCCGCCGAAGGCGAGCACGACGATTGAGGAGGGATCGACAGTCAGAGGCGGGATTACGTGCGGGTCCGCGTCGGGGGCTACGGAAGGCTCGGGCTTGCGGGGTAGCCAAGCTAGGGTCTCTGGTTGCCAGCGGCGGGCGAGGGAGTAGTCGTAGAAGCCGTAGTGTCCGTACGGAGGTTCCGTCTCAGCCGCCATCCAGGCTTCGGCACCGGCTAGGTCTGGGAATTCGATGGTCCAGAAGCGCTCCCAACTGTTGCGGGATGTCAGCAGGCGGTACCCGTGTATGCCGATCAGGCTGTGGTGCTTGGAGACGGACAGCATCAGGTCCACGTGCTGGCGCTCGTAGTCGAGCCGCTGCTCGTCGTCGAGTTGATGCCACTGAGGTAAGCGTCCGCCCCGGAACAAAATGACGACGCTGTCGCTCTGCGCTGAATTGGTCATGCGTACTCCTTGTTGGATTGCCTAACGTATTACGCCAACTCGCCAATCAGCCGGCGGATGTTGGCGTAGTTCGTCTGCATGGCTTCGAGCCGCGAGCCGCTTGCCGGTAGGAAGTGGGTGGCAATCGACAGGACGACGTCGCAGCGGTTGTCGCGCAGGTTGCGCAGGATCGTTGGGTAATCGACGTGGCCCTCGCCGATGGGCGTGTACTCGAATTCGAGCGTAGAGCCGTTTATGGTGCGGAGGTCCTTGGCGTGGACGCCGTGTAGGTAGGGGCGCAGGTTTTCGAAGCCAGCGGTGGCATTGTCGACTTCGCCGCAGTTGTAGTTGTCCGCTGGACACCAGAGTGCCTTGAAGCGCCGCGAGCCGACGGCTTCGACGATGCGGCGGAAGTTGCGGCTGGTGTTGCCGTAATTCCACTGCATCATCAGGAAGGCGATATCGACGTCGTATTTTTCGGCGAGGTCGGCGAACATGGAGAACGCTTCGACTAGCTTTGCCATGTCGCCGTCGGAGATGATGCCGCCGCGCGTCGCCCAGCGCATGGGCCAAGTGGGCTTGCCGCCGGTGTACTCGGCCGGCCAAGCAAAGCTGCTGCAGCCGACCGCGCCGATCCCCAAGCGGGCTGAAACCTCCATCGCTCGTTCCAGCTTGGTGAAATGCTCCTTGAATTGGTCGTGTTCGAGCATCTTGCCCGGCTCAAGCTCGGCGAGATGCACGGTCTTGAACAATCCCGCGCCATCGAGCAGGAAAAACTCGAGACCGTGCGCGACGACCTGTTCGGCGGCTTGGTCTATCTCGGCGTCGGACAGCTCGTAGAGGCTGCGGTTGTTGGAGTGGGTGCCGCACCAGACGTAGTGCGCGCCGAGATCGCGCGCCGTGGCCAGCGATTGCTCGAAGGGCTGCTGCAGCTCGCCAAGGTACATCCCCATTTTGAATTCGTAGTGGTCGCTCATAATTCTCCTATCCCCGCGACGGCTCGGGCATCTCGGCCCGCGCCGTCGCTGCTAGTTCTTTGAGGTGGCCGTCGTTGGCCATGCGCTGTTCAAGGTGTACCATGCGGCGTTTGCTCGCCGTGGCGAGCATGGTCTCGCCGTACGCGCGCTCTGCCCAGAAGCGGGCCAGTCCGGCGATGTCCTGTTTGACGAGGTCGATCTGCTCGTCGGGCACGCGCACCATGCAGTTGATGGTGAACATGCGGCGACGGCCACTGCCGCCGAAGGCCGCGTGTTTGAGGTTGTGTTGGAAGACGACGACGTCTCCTGGGACGATTTCGAGCGCGACGGCTGGGACTTGGTCGCCGGAGATGCCCCATTGTTCCTGCGATTGCCGCGCGTTCGCTTCGAGCGTCTCGGCGTACTGATCGCCGCGGCGGTGGCTGCCCGGGATCACGCGCAGGCAGCCACCGTCGCGGGTCAGGTGGTCGAGGTAGAAGGCGATTTTGACGTGGCGGACTTCCTTCTGGTAGCCGTCGGAGTGCCACTGGGTGTCGCCGGCGTAGTAGTTGCCGTCAGAACTGCTGTAGTTGAAGTCGTCGCCGAGCAGACTGGCGAGCAACCCTTCGATGCGCGGATCGTCGAGCAGCGCGCACAGACGCTCGTGTTGATCGATGAAGGGCACGATACAGGAGCGCCGTTCGCCGTCGTGCGGTTGGCCGTCGTGGCCCCCGCCGCGCTCGGCCCAGACTTGCTCAAAGGCGTCTATGATCTCATCGATGCAGTCGGCCATCAAGCCCGGCAGCGCTAGGTAGCCGAAGGTGTCGAAAAAGTTGAGTTGCTGTTGATTGAGTCGGATCATGTGGTTCCTCCCGGCAGAAAGCGTAGAAAAGGTCACTCCATTTTGCTGGCGAGTCGGGCGATTAGTTGCTCGAGGGCGGCTCCGTCCAAGGTCTCGGGATCGGCTCCGTCAATGGCTCGATACAGGTCGGCGACTCCGCGAAAAATGCGCTGCGTCATGCCGACCTCGCCAAAGGTCGCGGCGATTTCCTCCATTTCGGCGATCCAGCGGCCTGCCTTTAAAGGAATGCCCGGAACCATTTTCTCGATGTCGGCGTAGGTGGCCGCCTGACTCGACTTCAACTCTTCGACGAGTAGGTCGTAGAAGCCCAGGCGCTGGGCCGCCACTAGGGACTCGATGAAGATCGCATAGCGCCCTTTGGTCTGCGATGCGTAACACATCTTGAAACCGGAAGCCTGGCCGATCTCGCTGCCGACTACCCGAATGTCGAGGCCGTACTGCGACAGGGCCGCGAATTCGGCGACCTGCTCGCCGGAGGCGTAGAACCGGGTGAGGCCCGCTCGCAGAGGCGGGGGACCGATGATACCGGCGTCTACGAAGGTGAGACCTGCGGCCGCGGCTAGGTCGCCGATGGCGACGGCGGTGTTTGGAGAGATGGCGTTGCAGTCGACGTAGGTGAGGGACTCACCGGTGGCGGCGATTTGACGCGCCATTGCACTGGCGTGCTCCGGCGGCAGGATCGACAGAAAGAGGTCGGCCCGCTGCGCGACCTCGGCGAGGCTGGGAACCGCCTCGATACCGGCTACATCGGCGCGTTGGCGCGAGCGTTCGCTGCGGCCCGCGAGGCAGGCGATCACCGGCATGCCGCGATCTATTAGAACCTTGGCGACGGCGTGGCCCATCTCACCTGGGCTTGAGATGCCTACGGTTTTGATCTGAATTTTATAGCTTGCCACTGCGCTTGAGATCTTTGACGACATCCTCAAACGGCAAATTGGGTTCGGCGTCCCGCTCGTCGAAGGCACTCAAATCCTCGACATCCTCGGTTAGGGAGCGCCTCACTGCATCATTGACCAAGGCAGAGATCGACCTGTTCGATTCGGCAGCCTGTAGCCGGAGGGCGCGGTGAAGCGCAGGATCAAAGTCGATGGTGATTCGTTTGGTCGCATTAGTCATAAAAGTGATAACTTCATAGCGTTAAAACGTCAAAGCATCGCGAGCGTCGTCGTTTCTCCCGCAGAGCTTGACGGAGGGTGGGGGAGGCGATACATTGGCGGCGCTTCGGACGCCGTGTTCAATCTAATAAGGCGTCTGTCTTCATTCAATCTTTGATACCGACAGATATAGAGGGTAACGATGAAAATTGTTGACGTGGGTGCTGTGCTGCTGCAACCCATGCCGTGGGTGCTGGTGAAGGTGCGCACTGACGAGGGGATCACCGGCATTGGCGAGGCATATCACGGGGCCGGCGTCCACCACATCGCCGTCGATGAACGCCTCACTCAACGTGCCCTCATCGGTCAAGATCCGCGCAATGTTGACAAGCTCTTCCGCGACATGAAAAGCTCAATGTCGGCGTCGGGGTACTACCAAGGTGCGGTGATGAGCGCGATCAGCGGCATTGAGATGGCGCTGTGGGACATCACCGGGCAGGCGATTGGCGTGCCGATCTGGCAATTGCTGGGCGGTGCGTACCGCGACTCGATTCGCGTGTACAACGACTGCCACGCCGGCGAGGAAGACGACAATCCCGAATCTTGGGTAGCCAAGGCCAAGGAAGTGGAAGCTCGCGGCTTTGACGCTATCAAGTTCGACATCGACCCGCGTCCCGATCGGCGCGACCACTACAATCGCACCATGAGCAACAGCGACATTGCCTTCCACATTGAAGTGGTCACAGCACTCCGCGAGGCGCTGCATCCCAACACGGATTTGCTCATCGACGCCCACTGGGCGTACGCTCCGCACGACATCCTCAAGGTTGCCTATGCCTTTGAAGCGCTAGATTTGATGTGGTTGGAAGATCCGATTCCGGCTGAAAACGTCGCCGCGCTCAAGGAAGTGAAGAACGCGACGCGCACGCCGATCTGCACCGGCGAAAACCTGTACACGCGCCACGGGTTCCGCGAGTTGGTCGAGACGCAGGCGACGGATATTATCTCGCCCGATCTGGCCAAGGCCGGCGGCCTGTCCGAGGGCCGGCGCATCGCCGATCTGGCTGACATCTATTACATCCCGATTTCGCCGCACAACATTTGTAGCCCGATTGGTACCGTGGCCATGTGCCACCCGTGCGCTGCTTCGCCCAACTTTCAGGTGTTGGAGTTCCACCATCTCGACAACGAGTTGTGGAACAGCCTCACGGTGGAGCGCGACCTGATCGTCAACGGGCGGATTCCCTTGCCGCAGGCCCCTGGGCTCGGAGTTACACTCGACGAGGAAGTGGCTCGCAGCGCGGCGCGCGAGGACCTCGGCTTCTTCGACGCGGAGTGAGTTGACTTGTCGCTTAACTACGTCTTCCGCCGCTTTGGAGTGTTCCTGCTGATCGTGTGGGCAGGGGCTACCATCAACTTCTTGATGCCTCGGATGGCCCCGGTAAACCCCATCCGCGAGCGTTTGTTGCAGGCGGTGTCCTTTGGCGGCGCGGGCAAGACCGATATGGAGGCTGTGGTGGCCACGTACGAGGCCCGCTTTGGTCTCGACCAGCCGCTGTGGAAGCAGTACCTGCGCTACTTAGGCGATGTGGCGCGCCTCGATTTTGGAGTTTCCATTGCCAACTTTCCGAGCCGTGCTTCCGACATCATCATGCGCGCCCTGCCGTGGACGCTCGGGCTGCTGACGACGGCGACGCTGATCGCCTTTGCCCTCGGCACGGTGCTCGGCGCGCTGCTGGCTTGGCCGCGATCACCCGGTGCCCTGCACTACTTTGCCGCGCCGTTCTTGGCGCTGTCGGCGATTCCCTATTACTTGCTCGGACTAGTTCTCGTCTTTCTCCTAGGCTTTACCCTGCGCGCCTTTCCACTTGGCGGCGGTTTCACCTTGGGAACGCTGCCGGGGCCGACTTTGGCCTTTGCCATCGACGTGATTTATCACTCCATCGTCCCCGCCCTGTCGATCGTGCTATCGTCGGTGGGGTTTTGGGCTTTGTCGATGCGCGGTATGATGGTGACTGTCCAGGGCGAGGACTACGTCAACTACGCCGAGGCGCGGGGCTTGAAGAGCCGCGACATCTTCTTCCGCTACGCCCTACGCAACGCTTTGTTGCCGCAGACCACGGCCTTGGCGCTGGCCATGGGCTACGTGGTGTCTGGGGCTGTGCTGGTGGAGGTAGTGTTCGCGTACCCGGGTGTGGGCACGGTGCTGTACCGCGCCGTGCAGACTTTTGACTACTTCGTCATCTACGGCGTCGTGCTCATGGTCATCCTCGCTATCGCCGTGGTGACGTTGATTCTCGACTTGGTTTATCCGCTCCTCGATCCGCGCATTGCCTACCGCCGATGACGCTCTCTTCGATCTCCTCGGCGGTGCGCCGTCATCCTCAGCTTACGGCTGGTTTAATTGTCGTCTTTGTCGTGCTCGCCTTTGGTCCTGTAGGAACTCTATTCGTCGATACGGATCTGGCCCGCGTCGGCTCGGCAGAACCCAATCTGTCGCCGTCGCTGGAGCACCTTCTCGGTACTGACGCGGCGGGGCGGGATTTGCTTGCGGTGATGGTGGCGGGTACGCCTCTCACGCTTAGGATCGGCTTTCTCGCTGGTGCCGTGGGACTTGGCATCGGCATTATCCTCGGCTTTCTCGCTGGGTACTTTGGCGGCTTGGTGGATACCCTGATTCGGGGTGCTGCCGACGTGCTGCTGACTGTGCCCGGCCTGCTGTTCCTCGTGGTGCTGGCCACTTCGCTACGCACGGCTGTTACGGTCGATATGATGGCCCTTGTGGTGGCCTCGCTGGCGTGGATGCTGCCGACGCGCACGATTCGCTCACAGGTGCTGTCGATGCGCGAGCGCGCGTACGTGCAGGTGGCGCGGCTCTCCGGCATGAAGGACTTGGAAATCATCGCCCGCGAGTTGCTGCCGAATCTGCTGCCCTATCTGGCGGCTAGCTTTGTCAGTGCCGTGGGTGCGGCGGTGTTGGCTTCGATTGGACTAGAAGCGTTGGGTCTGGGGCCGCAGAACGAGCCTACGCTTGGGATGACTATTTACTGGGCTTTGTACTACACTTCGCTGCTGCGGGGAATGTGGTGGTGGTGGGCACCGCCGATTGCGATGATCGTGCTGATTTTCATCGGCTTGTTTCTCGTCTCTATGGGATTGGACCGCATCGCCAATCCGCGTATATGGAAGGTTTCGTCGTGAGCCGCGTCGTGCTGCGGGTGCAGGATCTGCGCGTTCACTACCACACTCCGAGGGGGCCGGTACGCGCGGTGGAGGGCGTTGGCTTTGAGTTGAGGTCGGGGGAGCGGTTGGGGTTGGTGGGGGAATCGGGTTCGGGCAAATCGACGACGGCCATGGCTCTGATGCAGCTAATCCGGCCGCCCGGACGGATTGAAGGGGGGCGAGTCGAGCTCGACAAACTGAAGTTGTTGTCGCTGTCCGAGGAAGAGATGCGGGGAGTGCGCTTTTCGCGAATCTCTTTGATTCCCCAGGGAGTAATGAACTCGCTCAACCCGGTGATGCGGGTGGGCGCGCAGATCGCCGACACGATTGAGGCGCACGAGGAACGGTCGGACCGCGAGGCTTTGCAGGAGCGAGTGAGAAGTCTGCTGGCGCTGGTCGAATTGGACCCGGCGACGGCGCGCATGTACCCCCACGAACTTAGCGGCGGCATGAAGCAGCGCGTGGGCATGGCCATTGCCGTGGCTTTGCGGCCGCAGGTGATCATCGCCGACGAGCCAACTAGCGCCTTGGACGTGGTCGTGCAGAAGCGGGTGATGGACACCTTGTTCCGCGTGCAGCAGGAACTCGACGCCGCGGTGATTTTGGTGGGGCACGATATGGGGCTGATGGCTCAATGCGTGGACCGCATTGGCGTGATGTACGCTGGGCGGCTGGCCGAGCTTGGGCCGGTGCAAAGTCTGCTCGAAGAGCCGCTGCATCCGTACACGCGGATGCTGGTAGAAAGCCTGCCGTCGCTGGAGCGCAAGGGCGTGTTTCGCGGCATTCCCGGACTGCCGCCTTCATTGCTTGAGCCGCCGCCGGGGTGTCCCTTTCATCCGCGCTGTCCGCAGGTGATGGATAGCTGCTCGGATCGGGTACCGGAGTTGGAAGAGGTGGCTGCCGAGCGATGGGCGGCTTGTCACCTGCACGCCGAGGGCTTCGGCAAGCTCAGCCGAGGCGTCTCGTGAGTACGCCACTGCTTGAAGCGCGTGCAGCCAGCCGAGCCTTTGGCGGTGGCGTGTTCGACCGGCAGCGGATCGTCGCGGTCGCCGACGCCTCGTTGGTGATTCCGGAGGACGATCCCGTGGTGGTGGCGATTGCTGGAGAGAGCGGTAGTGGGAAGACTACTTTAGCGCGCCTGCTGCTGGGCATTTTGCCTCCGACCGGCGGCTCGGTGCGCTATCAGGGTACGGAACTGCGCGATCTCGACGCCAAGGCGCGCCAGACGTTTCGCCGGCAGGTGCAGGCTGTGTTTCAGGATCCCTTTGAGGTGTTTAACCCGTTCTACCGGGTGGATCATTCCCTGACGGTGCCGATCGCCAAGTTCTTTCCGGAACTGTCGCGTGCCGAGCGGCGGCAGCGGATTGAGGAGGGGCTACAAGCGGTCGGTCTGCGCCCGGAGGAAACCCTCGGGCGTTATCCCCATCAGCTAAGCGGTGGTCAGCGCCAGCGCATCATGGTGGCGCGAGCCTTGTTGCTCGACCCGCGCGTGATTGTGGCTGACGAGCCGGTGTCGATGGTGGACGCCTCGTTGCGCGCTACCATTCTAGAGACCTTGTCTCGCATCCATCGGGAGCGCGGCATTAGTCTGGTGTACATCACGCACGATCTGACTACGGCGTACCAACTGAGTCATACCATTCTCGTCATGTACCAAGGTGCAGTGGTCGAGGTGGGGGATGTGGAGCAGGTTATTAAGGCACCGAAGCACCCTTACACGCAGCTACTGGTGAGTTCGATCCCGCTGCCGGATGCAAAGCGCCGCTGGGGAGAAGGTGTTATTGATGGTACGCCTAGCGGGCCGACAGTGGAAGAGGACGCAGAGATTCCGAGCGGCACTGGCGGCTGTGCCTTTACCGAGCGCTGCCCTCACGTCATGCCGCGCTGTCGCCAGCAGCGTCCGCCGTTGGTGCAGATTGATGCTGGTCGGGGCGCTGCCTGCTATCTCTACGAGGACGCTGCGGTGCTGTCGGAAGAGCAGGTCGCTGGCTTGTCCTATGGAGGAGGGTGAACGATGTGGCGAGCGGTTTGGTAGCATCGGTATCAAGCTAATTTCGGTTTTTAAGAGGCGATGAATGGACTGGAAAATCTATCTCGATAACTGTTGTTTGAGCCGTCCCTTTGACGATCAGACGCAAGATCGAATTCGCCTTGAAACCGAAGCTATTATGCTGATCATGGTGCGCTTTTACACTAGGCAATGGCAATGGATCGCCAGCGAAGTTTCTATGTTTGAAGCCGATCAAAACCTTGACTTGAGACAACGCTTTCGAGTAAAATTCCTGCTAACGTACGCTCATCAGACCGTTTCCGTTGATGCAACCGAGACTGCGAGAGGCAAGCATTTTGAATCGTTGGGGTTTAAGCCGTTCGATGCTCTACATCTTGCCTGCGCCGAAAGCGGCCATGCGGATTGCCTGCTAACAACGGATGACCGGATGCTCAAAAGGGCGAAAAGTATCAGTTCGCAACTTGGCATCCGCGTCGAAAACCCACTTACATGGTTACAGGAGATAACTGAAAATGAACGCCTTAAAGATGACAGCGAATCAGATCCATGAACTCGGTATTGAGGCACTTTTGCAGAAACTCGGCCCGGTTGGAACGATTCGTTTTCTCCATCAGTACGAAACGGGCAAGGGCAATTACTCGGTTGATCGGCAGCAATGGCTTACTGTGCCAGATGTCGAGACGCTCGCCAACCAGATACAGCGGTCCCGCGAGGGCGATTCTTCTGGTAGAGAGTCGCAACCCTCGCGTTGACCGTCTGAGCGGCCTGAGTGCGCGGCCATCGGCAAGGATCGTTTTCGTCCAAGTCGAAAAGCTCCAATAGCCTTGCCGTCCCCAATCCTGCTCCTTTGAAAGACAATACCTTCAACATACAAAGGGTGTTTCTACTCCTACTCACGGCGTGTGCAATCTTGGCTAGCTGCGGGCCGGCTGTGGTGCTGGACGATGTCCCCCGGGACCGCACCCTGATCTTGATGAACGGCGGGCCGAACCAGTATGCCCTGTTCGATAATCAGAACCCCTACATCCCCGGCTCTGATCAGGGATTCCACATGGGCACGCTGCCAGCGGTGTTCGAGCCGCTGATTATGTACAACGTGCTCACTGGGGAATACGAAAACTGGCTGGCCGAAAGCTGGGAGTACAACGACAGCTTTACCGTGCTCACCGTGAAGATTCGCGAGGGCATTGAATGGGCAGACGGCGTCCCCTTCACCGCGCGCGACGTGGCCTTCACCTTCGACATGCTGCGCGATCACGCCGCGTCCATGGTGCATCTGGCCGACTTGCCCGAGTTCTTCGAGTCCATTGAGGTTGTTGACGACCACACCGTGCGGCTGATGCTCAAAAAGGCGGGGCCGGCGTTTTGGGCGACTACGCTGAGCAGCAACCACGGCATCTTCGTCTTGCCCGAGCACATCTGGAAAGATCGAGACCCGCTAGAGTTCACCTTCCACGACATCGATGGTGGCTTGCCTTTGGGCACGGGTCCCTACCGCTTGGTGTACGCTTCTCCATATCAGAAAATCTACGATTTGCGCCAGGACTGGTGGGGGGCTAAGAAGGGGTTTAAGCGGCTGCCGAGAATCCAGCGGATCATCTACGTGCCGCAGCAGGAGGAGAGTCAGGCCGCGCAACTGCTGCTGACTGATCAGCTCGACATGGCACCCATCATGCAGGTGCTCACCCTCGAAAGCGTGTTGGAGCGCAATGCGCGGGTCGTTACCTTCTCCGATCGGCAGCCACCCTACGGCTACTTGGACTGGTGTCCGATTGACCTCAACATGAACTGCTCGGAGCCGCCCTTTGACGATCCGCAGATTCGCCGGGCGATCAGCATGGCCATCGACCGGGAAAAACTCGTCCAGCTAGCCGAGTCAGGGGCGGGCGTGGTCGCGCTGCATCCCTTCACGCCCTATGAATGGTTCGCGCCTTTTGACGAGGCCCTGCAGGAGATCCTTGCGCGGCACGGGTACGACACTAAGCCGCATCTGGAAGAAGTGGACCGGATCATGGAGGGGAAAGGCTATCGCAAGGACGAGGAGAGCTTGTGGGTCAACGCGGAGGGCGAGCGCGTCGAGATCGCCATGTACGTGCCGCAGTGGCTGCGGGCCTATGGTCCGCCGCTGACGCAACAACTGCGCGACGCTGGTTTTGATGCGAACTTTGACACCTCGCCGGGCTTGACCTCTCTGGTGCAGACGGGGGAGCAGAAGGCTTCGCTCGGCTGCAAGGGGCCGAGTGGGGTGCGCGGCATGGATCCCTATCTGATGTTGTCTTACTACACCTCGCAGTACTTCCGGCCCACGGGGCAGCCGGCACCGCTGTGGTCAACCATCTCGCGCTGGCGCAACGAGGAGTTCGACCGCATTGTCGAGCGCATCGCGCCTCTACAGGTCGGCGACGAGGAACTGTTGGAGTTGTTCAGCGAGGCGATGGAGATCTGGGTGGGGGAGTTGCCCGACATTTTCCTAGCGCAGCTAATTATCCGCTATCCTTGCAACACTACCCGCTGGACCGGCTGGCCGAGTCAGCAAGACCCCTACGGCTTCCCGCACTCTTGGCAGTGGGAATTGTTGAAGACCTTTATCCGATTGGAGCCTGTGGGTAATGGGGCAATGGCTCAGGGAGAGGGATAAGCTATGGACACTTCGGGTACTGCAACTGAGTTGTTGGGAATGGACGGCGATGTCCGCCTGCTGCTGAACGGCGAGTGGGAGTTTGCCGAGGGGCCCGACGGCGATCCGCCGACCGACGGCTGGGAGCGCGTGCGCGTGCCGCATCGCTCGCGCGAGTTTGAAGACGATCCGCCTGAGTCCGGTTGGTACCGCACAGACCTGCGCCTGCCCGACGGCTGGGATGCAGCCGGGCGCATCGTGCTCGACCTTGGGCGGGTTCGCCACTTTGGGCGCGCCTATCTCGACGGTGAGGTGATCGGCAAGCACTATGGCATGCGCTTGCCTTGGCGCATTGATCTGACTGATAGCATTCGTCCGGGGCGGGATTACCGGCTCGACGTGTTTACTCACAACTGTAGCGGCCGCTATGTGCATCCCGACGTCCCACGACTGAGTGAAGAGGCGGAGAAAGCCCTCGACACTCGCTTTTGGTACACGAGCGCCGCCACCGTTGGCATGGAGTCGGATGTGTGGCTGAGTTGGGAGTCGCGGATCCGGGTCGACGATGTGCAGATCGTCACGTCGGTGCGAGAGCGCGAAATCCGCGTTGGGTTGACCGTCCGCAACGACGCCGAGGAAGCGTTCCGCGGCGACATTCGCCTGCGGGTGCGCCGCGCGGGCGAGACTGAGTTGGAACTCGAAGGTTGTAATCTTGATTTGGCACCGGGGGAGAGCCGTCGCCTAGAAACAGCAGCGCCTTGGGGAGACGCCGTACTCTGGGGTCGTCCGCCGTACGGCGAGCCGGTCCTGTACTTCCTTGAAAGTTCGCTGTATTCGGCAGGTCGCGCCGTGCAAACCACTGTGACTCGCTTTGGCTTCCGCGAGGTTTGGACCGAGGAGGATCGGCTGTTGCTCAACGGCATTCAGCTCATGCCTTGGGGCGACCACACGGTGCCGTACGTGTACGAGCGCCAGTGGCTGACGCGGAAGTTCGTCGATCTGGCCGACGCCAACGTCAGCATTGTCGAGCACCACCGCTACGATCCGCCGCCGGTGTTTTACGACGTGGCCGACGAGCTTGGCGTGTTCGTGGTGGGGGCCAATTTCTGCGTTGGTACGGGACAGGTGTACACGCCGGAGATGGACGACGGGGAGAAGGCGCTGGTAAGGGAGTATCAGCTAGCGGTGGCCGACCATTGGATTCGCTCGGTTCGCAATCACCCGTCGATTCTGTTCTGGGACATCACGGACGCGAGAGATCCCGAGTACTGCGTGCCTCTGCTGCGCAAGGTGAAAGAACTTGACGATAGCCGCATCGCCGAAGTCACCTTTGATCCGTCGGTGGCCACGGACGAGTTGATTGGGCTGATTGATTGCTACCGGCTGTTCAGCGGCTTGGAGAACATTGAGGCGAGCATTGACGAGATTCGCAGCGGCCTTCCGGTAAAACCGATCCGGGTCGGTGAGGCGGGCATCTTCGACGGGGGCTCTTGGGGAGAGCAGGAGGAGCCGCCGCTGTCGGAAGGCTGGTGGGAATTTTTGACCTCAATGCCGGAGCGCAACGTCCACGGGCTACAGACGTTTTTCCTCGCCGACATGGACTACCGAGGCTTTACCGACCACGTGCCGGGGATGTTGGCTGGACCGCTCGACGTGAAGGTCGCGTGGCCGTCGCAGTCGGGAGCGGACGCCCGCATCGACCCGTTCGGCGCGGGGACGCCAGCGGCGTGGGGCAAGCATCGGCTGTGTCTCAACTGGTGCGATCCGCAGCAGCCGGTCTCGCGCCCGACGGCGACGACGGCTTGGTCGCAGGAGTTGTTTCGCCAGCTCGCCGGGCGGGATGTGGGGCCGCTGGCGCACGAGCGATTGCCAGAGGTGCTCGTGCAGGTGATGCGCGACGGGCAACCGGTCGCCCGGGCCTGTGTTTTGGTGACTCCGCTGGCCGGGCAAGCGGTTCTACCCTATGCCGTACGGGCCGATCTGGCGGGCACGTCGTGGTTCGTGTTGCCCGAAGCGGGTGCGTACCGCTTTACTTGTCAGGGCGCAAGTGTGGATGTCGAAAGCCAGCGGCAGCCGATCCGCGCTCCGGGTGGATACGATCACGTCCAGTCGGTGACGCTGCATTTGACCTAACTGATGTTACGCAGTACGTGGCCGGTGGTTGGTTTTCGGTCCGATTCTCTTTGGGATCGCGGGCAGGACGCCCTTGATTCGACGAGGCCGATGGCCGTAGGGGGCGGTTTGAAACCGCCCCCTACCCGGGTGCGTAACATCAGTTCATAAGATAATCCGCAGATGGACGCAGATAGACGCAGAATAGTAGAAACAAGACGATCCGCAGCTCGAATCGTTCAATCTATTCAGGAGTGCTATATGTCAGACGCTCGCCCCAATATCCTGCTCATCATGACCGACCAACAGCGCGGCGACTGTATGGGGCTCGATCCCCACAGTCCCTCGTGTCTGCAAACGCCCAACTTAGATTGGCTGGCCCGCACGGGCACGCACTTTCACCACGGCTATTCCGAATGTCCCAGTTGCATTCCCGCGCGCCGCAGCTTGATGACCGGCACGGCGCCTGCGGCCAATGGGGCGGTTGGTTTCAGAGGCGCTCCGTGGGATCCGCCGCACACCTTGGCCGGCGAGCTGTCCAAGGCTGGTTATCAGACGGAGATGATCGGCAAACTCCACTTAACCCCCCAGCGCAAGCGCTACGGCTTTGACCATATGCAGCTAGCCGATGCCACTCGGGGCGCGGACAACGACTATGTCGAATGGCTGCGGCAATACCACGGCCGCAATGAAGTAGATCCCGGCATGGCCCACGGCATTTCCGCCAACGGCTGGATCGGTCGCCCGCACCATTTGCCCGAAGAACAGATGCATACTTTTTGGTGCGTTGATCGGGCTATGGACTTTTTGCGCAAACGCGATCCTTCGGCACCGTTTTTTCTCAATCTTTCCTTTATAGACCCACACCCTCCGCTTACGCCACCAGCCCCGTATTACGATCGCTATATCGACCGCAGCCTGCCCGATCCATTCGTCGGCGACTGGGCTCCCGCATTCGATGGCCCTGAAAAAGGTCTCAACCCCAATGGGTGGGAAATTCGCCTCAACGAACACGACATGCGCTGTAGTCGCGCGGCTTATTACGGCATGATCAATTTTATAGACGACCAGATCGGTCGCCTCATCCAGTTTACCGGTGGTCTCAACAACTGCTTAGTCATCTTCACCTCCGACCACGGCGAAATGCTGGGCGACCACAATCTCTTTCGCAAAACCTGGCCCTACGAAGCGTCGGCGCGAGTTCCATTTTTCATGCGCGCACCAAAAAATTGGGACTATCCCGAAGAAGTCATCAGCAATAGTCCCGTCGGCATCCAGGACATCATGCCCACCATTCTCGCTGCAGCTGGCATTGACATTCCCGATACCTGTACGGGCAAAAGCCTCCTGCCCGTCATGCAGGGCGAAGCCGACGGCGTCCGGGAATTTCTCCACGGAGAACACGCCGGGTGTTACGCCCGCAATCACGGCAATCACTTTGTCACGGATGGGCACTGCAAATACATCTGGTATTCGCAAACGGGCCAAGAACACCTTTTCGACTTGGACGAAGATCCCCAGGAAATGCGCGACTTGTCTCGTGAATCCGACGCTGAAACTAGAATGCAACCTTGGCGAAATCGCCTCAGCGAATTCCTCAAAGATCGACCGGAAGGTTTTGTGGATGGCACGCGCTTGATCCCCGGCCAACCCCATGACGCGCTGCTGCCGGACTACGATCCAGAAGCGACGTATCCCTATCTATGAGCTAAGTACGCGACAGTAAGTCCCACTTCTATCAAATTGTCCAAGGACGGTAATCTTTTGCGTTTATGGACGCTGTCAGACATGCATCTCTCCCATCCGGAAAATCGCCAAGCGCTGGAGAGTTTTCCGGCCTTTTCCGAGGACTGGCTGATCCTAGCGGGAGACGTTACCGACGGTCCGCAGCGGCTTGACTGGTGCTTTCGGCAACTGACTCCGAAGTTCCACCGGATCGTCTGGGTTCCCGGAAACCACGAACTCTGGACAACTCCCAACGCGACTCACGGACTGCGCGGCGTCGCGCTCTACGAGCAGCTCGTCCAGATTGCTCGCTCCCACGGTGTTCTCACCCCAGAGGATCCCTACCCGGTGGTTGAACATCGGGCCGGGTCGGTTCTGATCGCGCCGCTGTTCCTGCTCTACGACTACAGCTTTCGGCCCCGGTACGTCCGGCGTGACGAGGTAGTAGGGTGGGCCCGGGAAACCGGCGCTGCCTGTGCCGACGAAATGATGCTGCATCCCGATCCGTTTCCGGACCGGGAATCGTGGTGCGCCGCACGCTGCAAGGATACCGCCACTCGGCTCGCGTCGTATCCTGCGGATCTTCCCAAGGTCCTGATCAATCACTTTCCGCTCGAAGAACAACACGCCGTGCTGCCACGGGTTCCCCGGTTCACTCCGTGGTGCGGGACCCGCCGGACCCGGGATTGGTACCGCCGCTTCAACGCGTGCGCAGTGGTGTACGGCCACCTCCACATTCGGGGCACCCATTGGCTTGACGGCGTGCCTTTTCGAGAGGTGTCCCTAGGGTACCCGCAGCAGTGGGACCGCCGGCGGGGTATCGGTGCCTATCTGCGGGAAGTGCCCATAGCGCCCCAGGGAGCGACCTTGTGATCGCTAGTAAAATCCCACTCCTATCAAAACGCCGGAGGAAACCATGACTACGTATCGCGCCGCCGTTATCGGCCTAGGCCGCATGGGCAGCACGTTCGACGATGAAATGACCGAGGGAGGCTCCATTTTTCTGCCCTATTGCCACGCCCCCTCGTACTGCGCTTCGCCCCATACGGAACTGGTGGCCGGAGCCGATCCGCACGACGAACAACGCGCCATTTTCGGCGACCGCTGGGGGCTGGAGCAAGACCATCTCTACAGCGACTACCGCCAGATGCTGGAGCGGGAAAACCTCGACTTGGTCAGCGTCTGCACCACGGCCCGCATTCGCTCGCAGATCGTCGAGGACTGCGCCCGCGCCGGCGTCAAGGCCGTATGGGCGGAAAAGCCCATTGCGCTGACTTTGGCGGAAGCCGATGCCATGGTCGAAGCTTGCCGCCAACACGGCACGGCCTTGGCCATCAACTGCGCCCGCCGCTGGAACCCTTTTTTTAGTCAGGCCCGCAACCTCATCGACAAAGGCGAGCTAGGGCAAATCCTCCAAGTCACCGGCTATGCCCAGTGCGGCCTGTCGCACAACGGCAGCCACCTCCTCGACATTGTGCGCTACATGGCCGGGGGGCAGGTCGAGTGGGTTTTTGGCGAAATGGAATCGGACGCCGCAGCCGAGGGCGAGACCGACCCGCAGGGCAACGGCTACCTCGTCTTTGACAATGGCGTGCGCGCCTTTATCCGCGCTACGCCCACTGGAGTGGCGGCTTGGGAAATCGACGTCATTGGCACGGAGGGCCGCATCCGATCCATAGCCAATTGTACGCAAATGGAGTACATCCGCACGGCTCCGGGCGGCAACCGGGGACGCGGCGTGCCCGCGTACGTGCCCTTTCCCTATCCGACGCACATCCAAGGCATGGGCCTGACCATTGTAGAAGATCTGATTCAGGCTATTGAGACGGGATCGGATCCGCGCTGCTCGGGCGACGATGGCCGGGCCGCTCTCGAAGTGGCCATTGCCCTGCGTCAATCGCATCGCGACGGTTTGGTCCGCGTGGACTTGCCGCTAGCGGATCGCTCGTTGGGCATTCTCTCCTCGGAGATTTCCCAGGACCACACCCCAGCACGGGTGCGGCGGTTGCAGACTTCTTGAATATGAAGAGATCGGCCGGCCCCACAATCCGCCCAACTGCTCGGGCTAAAGCTCGGCAGCTTGCGGCGGGTTCAAGGCGGTCACCAGGGCAGCTCTCTCAAGGCGTTGGTCTCCAGCGTGAGCTGCTCGTGGCCGTCTGCGGTGATGACGTGGACGTTTTCCCATAGATACTGCACTGAGCCCCATTGTACTCCCGGTTCGGTGCTAATCACCATGCCCTCTTTTAGCACCGTGTGATCCTCTGGGCATATGCTCGGCGGCTCGGTCACCAGTAGGCCCTGGCCGTGTCCCATGCGAGCGCTTGGCAGTTGTTCTAGGGCACCGAGTTCAGCGCGGGTTTCAGCGATGGCCTCGACGCCTATCTGGTATAACTCGGAACACCTAACTCCGGGTCTAAGTGCCTGCGCCATCGTTTCGTCCACGCGCAAGGCGGCCTGATGGACGCGCCGTTGCTCGGACGTGGCTGGTCCCAAGGTGGCCATGCGGGGATAGTCGATGGTGTACATCCCGACACAAGCTCCGGTGTCCACGGCCAGGACCATGCCTTTTTCGAGGGGGCGGTCGTAGTGAAACGGGTTGCCGGATCCGGGGATGCCGAGTTGCAAAATGACGTAAGCTGTCCGGTCGCCACCCTCCTCTAGGATCAATTGCCGGGTCAGGCGGGCCACCTGCCGTTCCGTCATGCCGGGTTCCACTTGGTCGAAGAGCCGTTGCCGAGCCCGGCCGGTAATGGCAGCGGCTTGGCGCATGTAGGCCAGTTCCTCGCTGGATTTCACCATCCTGAGTCCGATCAGGATGTCGGCGCAATCGACGAATTCAACAGCGGGAAGGGCCTCTACTAGGGCACTATAGGCTCCCACGGGTATGCCCATCCGCTGCTCTTGGCCCAATTCCACCCCTATGCGCTTGTTCTCGAGACCTGCGTCTTGCAGCGCCTGCAGGGCGAGTTGGTGGGGAAAGTCGAGGATGTTGGTATAGTCCCTCAGATCGGCTACATAGGAGCCCAGCGCGAGGTTGGCTCTTCCCTGGGTGACAATGATGGGCTCTCTCTCCAGCGGTAGAATGAAGAGAGAGGGCCGGGTGAGGGAGTAGTGCAGCGCGATGCTGGCGGTCGCGCCCGCCAGATACTGGAAATTCTCCTCGCCGGACACTAGGAGGGCGTCGATATCCCGATGGGCCATCATAGCTCGGGCTCGGGAATAGCGCCTCTCCATCTCCCCCCGGGAAAACAAGGCGTATTCGAGGTGTTCCGCCGCCATTTCTCGTCCTCTAGTGCCAACCGCGCCGATCAGCGATACTGTTTTAGATTGCCCCTGTACTGCAAACCTAGGATCTCCCGGGCGCGAGCCGCGTCGCAGGTGACGTCCGCTTCGGGTGTGCCCGCGATATGGAAGATGTCAAAGTCGACGGCCGCTGTTTCCAAGGCGAGCCGACTGGCCTCCGCTAGGTCGTGCCGACAGACCCAGCCCGGCTGCCACTGACTGCCTCCTGCACCTAGCACCACCCGTTGCCAGTCCCACGCCATGCCTAGGCTACTATCTACGATATAGTCGGGCCGCAGTACGACGATGGACAATTTGTGGGCTTCGTGAAATTGCCGGCACATCTCCTCTTGCAGCCGCTTGCACACCGCGTATAAGGACCCGTCTGGCCTTCTCACGTCGGCTGTGAAGAAGATGCCTCGGGGGTGGACGGCCTGGCAGGAACCGATATGCACCACGCGCCTAATACCGCGTCTCCTAGCCGCTTCGAGGACGTTCCACAGGCCCTTCAGATTGACCAGAAAAGGCTGCGGGTCGTCCTCGGCGTAGTGTCCCCCGACACGGGCGTTGTAAACAGCCGCATGTACAACGCCCTCTTGGCCTTTGAGAGCGCGGTCCACAGCCCCGAAGTCCGCAATATCTCCGT
The DNA here is from genome assembly GCA_965116455.1 of Candidatus Latescibacterota bacterium. Classification (GTDB taxonomy): domain Bacteria; phylum Latescibacterota; class UBA2968; order UBA8231; family UBA8231. The sequence continues at coordinate 2,412,342 of OZ220690.1, forward strand.
GGACCACCTCTCCGCCGGACCATTCGCCGTCCACATCCTTCCACCTCTCCCAAGCCTTGGGGCCTTGGTCGAAGGCACACACTTGGTGTCGGCCGGCGAAATTGGCCAAGATCGCCCGCCCAACCCAACCAGCACCGCCGAAGACTGCGACCTTCATATTGCCACTTTTTCTTCTTCTCCAACCCGGACAAAGCCCTGGGGATCGACCAGATTTTGGTAGGCGGTTTTGAGCCAGTCGTCGCTGCGCGCCACTGTGGCCACCCGCACCTCTCCGACTTGGCCGAGGAACTGGGCTGAACCGTCGGCCAACCCGCCGACGGTCACTGGCACCTGATTGCCCAGCAGAGATCCGGTTCCAGAGCGCTCGGCCACCAAGCGACCGTCGACCCACAGCTTAAGGGTGCGGCCGTTGTACACGCCGGCCAAGTGGTGCCAGCCCGAGGTGAGGGCTTGGTGGGCGGCTATGCTCCTTGGTCCTTTAGTGGTGTTGACCAAAAAGCTGGGTCCGGGCACGGCGGCGCACAGCCCACCGTTGTGTCCGTAGTCGCTGTAGCGCAGGCTGAACGAGGCGTTGGACCCTGCTGTGTCGTAGCGCAACACCCGACCGTGGAAGGCATCTCCTTCTCCGTCGTACAGTGGTGCCCCGTAAAAGTAGCGGCCGTCAAAGGCCCCGGCGTTATAACCCACTGTTTTCAAGCCGTCGGTGGTGCTAGCGTCGTGCGCCGACCAGCTTTGGGGATCGCCGAAGGCCCCCCGCGTATCGTAGCGCAGAAAGTTGGCGTGGTACGTGCTTTTGTCTTCCCCTGCTTGCACGGTCCGCGTCCAGGGCACGAAATAGGCGTAGCGACCGTCGAAAAAACCGCCGTCGAAGCCGCCGGTATCCAAGCCCGAGGTGTTGGCGGCGTCAAAGGTTGCCCAACTGGCGTCGTCGGTAAAATCCCCCTGCGCGTCGTAGCGGATCATATGGCTGTGGCCGTAGGCGCAGAAGTAAAGGTAGCGGCCGTCGAAGACCGCGCCGACGTTCATCTGCATGTTCAACGGCCGGGCGTCGTACGTGCGCCAGCTATCTGGGTCGGCGAAATCGCCTTTGGTATCGTATTGCAGGACCACGCCGTTGGTCAGCGGTACAAAGTAGATATAGCGGCCGTCAAAGGCTCCGCCGTCGAAGCACACAGTCTCCTCCGAAAGCCCCCTAGTGTCGAAGACCCGGTAGGTAGCCGGATCTTTGAAGTCGGCCTGCGTATCCATGCGCAGCACCGCGCCGCTGTGCTTATTCTCGGTCAAGGTGCCCTCCGACGTCCCATCGTATCCCGGACAGAAGTACAGGTAGCGGCCATCAAAGGCGACTCCCTGGTGCGAATGTGGCAGGTCCGCATCGTGCGCTTCCCAACTCGCAGCGCTCTTGAAGGGACGGTGCGTGTCGTAGCGCAACACCCGGCTGTGGTACCCCTCGCTGTCGTCGCGCGGTGTGAAGATGACATAGCGCCCGTCAAAGGCCGCGCCGTAGTAGCACACTGTATTCAACCCGTCCGTGCCGCGGGCGTCGTGGGCTTCCCAGCTTTGCGGATCGTGGAAATCGCCCTGGGTATCGCAGCGCAATACGTTGGCGTGTACTGTGTTGCGATCCCGGTGGGAGCGGATCGGGCACCAGTACACATAGCGGCCGTCGAAGACCGCGCCGTAGAACCCGACGCAAGCCAAGCCATCGGTCTGTCCGGCGTCGTAGGCACTGAAGGCATCGAAGGATTCCCGCACCGCCCACTTGGACACCAGCGACTGCAAAACCTCGGCTCCCGGTCCCGTCCCCCGCACCCACGCCTCCACGGTCAACTCCTCGGCCAACTCCATGGCGCTCGAGCCGACCACTACCTGCTCTCCGTGTTGCACCAAGCCATACGCGTCCTCCCAAACGCCCCGGGTCGGCGTCGTCCCCGTAGCGCTCGGATCGCCGTAATACAGATACAAGACTTCGTCCTGACGACACGATAGGACCGGCACTTCGACCCAAGCTTCTAGCTGGCCCTGCTCGGGGTCGTAGGCGACCAGTTCGTGGGGTAGCCGGGTGTGGCCATCGGCTTGGGTGAAGAAGAAGTCGGCACCGCGGGGGTGGGCGACGTGGCCACCGGCGGTGGTGTTGCGCAAGGCCGGGTCGCAGAGGCGGATCAGCAGCGGAAAATTCTGCTGGTCGGTGTTGCGCACTCGGCTGTGGTCAATGGTCAGGCGGCACCGATACGACGAAACAGACTCTGCGGTCATAGGGCTATCCTCCAATTTGTTGTTTTCTGCCGATTTACTTCACTGATGTTACGCATTGTAGGGGCAACCCTCGTGGTTGCCCTCGTCGGATTCCGCTGGCTGCATACACCGGGTCGCATGGGTGCCCACAAGGGACGCCCCTACATCGACCGGTTCGGTGCCGTGCGTAACGTCACTTACTGCACTATTTCCTCTTCTCCAAGGCGGACGAAGCCCTGGGGATCGACCAGATTCTGATAGGCGGTCTTGAGCCAGTCGTCGCTACGAGCCACCGTGGCCACCCGCACCTCCCCAACCTGGCCGCGAAATTGCGCCGTACCATTGGCCAACCAGCCGACGGTCACCGGTACCTGATTGCCCTGCAGGGACCCAGTTCCAGAGCGCTCGGCCACCAAGCGGCCGTCGACCCATAGCTTGAGGGTGCGACCGTTGTACACGCCGGCCAAGTGGTGCCAGCCCGGGGTGAGAGTCTGGTGGGCGGCCACGCTCAGCACTCCTCGAGGGGTGTTGACCAAGAAGCTGGGGCCGGGCACGGCGGCGCACAACCCGCCGTTGTGTCCGTAGTCGCTGTAGCGCAGGCTGAACGAGGCGTTGGATCCTGCTGTGTCGTAGCGCAACACCCGGCCGTGGAAAAGCTCGTCGTCGCACAGCGGCGAAGTGTAGATAAAACGGCCATCGAAAACGCCCCCATTGTACCCGATGGTCTGCAGGCCGTCGGTGGCGCTGGCGTCGCGTGCCGACCAGCTTTGGGGATCGCCGAAGGCTCCCCGCGTATCGTAGCGCAGAAAATTGGCGTGATGCCCAGAGCCTTTCGGCCCTTTTAAGCGGCCAGCCCAGGGGATGAAATAGACGTAGCGACCGTCGAAAAAACCGCCGTCCGCGCCGCTGGTATCTAGCCCCCCCGTATCGTTGGAATCGTAGGATTCCCAGCTTTTGTCAGCGGTGAAGTCGCCGTGCGTATCACAGCGCACGACCGTGCCGTGCATGTAGGGTACGAGGTAGAGATAGCGGCCATCGAAAACTGCGCCGACACACCAGCCGCTGCCGATGAATGGCCCGATATCGTACGTGCGCCAGTTATCCAGGTCGGCGAAATCGCCTTTCGTGTCGTATTGGAGGACCACGCCGTTGTTGAGGGGGACAAAGTAGATATAGCGGCCGTCAAAGGCTCCACCGTCAAAGCACGCGGCGTTTGGGGCCACGCTTTTCGCGTCGAAGATTTTCCAGTTCGCGGCATCTTTGAACTCGCCTCTAGTATCTAGGCGGACGACGCTCCCGCTGTATTTGTCTTCGGCAGTTAGCGAGACGCCCGGTGTTCCTTCGTACCCAGGGCAGAAGTAGATATAGTGGCCGTCAAAGGCCGCGCCCTGGTACGAGTGGGCCAAACCCACATCGAATACTTCCCAACTGGCAATGTCTTTGAAGTCCCGCCGGGTGTCGTAGCGCAACACCCGGCTGTGGTACGCCGTACCTTCGTCCTGGGGGACGAAATACACATAGCGGCCGTCGAAGACAGCGCCGTAGTAATTCACGGTCCTCAGTGACGTTATGTTTTCGACATCGCACGCTGCCCAGCTTTGCGGATCGTGAAAGTCGCCCTGGGTATCGCAGCGCAGCACCACGCCGTGCACCGACTCCCGCTCGTTGGTGCGGCGATTGGGCGGCCAGTACACGTAGCGGCCGTCGAAAGCGCCCCCCAGATAGCCGATGCTGTCCAGGCCATCGGTCTGTCCGGCGTCGTAGGCACTGAAGGCATCGAAGGATTCCCGCACCGCCCACTTGGACACCAGCGGTTGCAGGACCTCGGCCCCCGGTCCCGTCCCTCGCACCCACGCCTCTACGGTCAGCTCCTCGGCCAACTCCATGGCGCTTGAGCTAGCCACTATCTGCTCTCCGTGTTGCACCAGACTATACGAGTCCTCCCAAACGCCCCGGGCCGATGCCGTCCCTGCAACGACCGAACCGCCGTAATACAGATACAGGATCTCGTCTTGGCGACGCGATAGGATCGGCACTTCGACCCAGGCTTCTAGCTGGCCCTGCTCGGGGTCGTAGGCGACCAGTTCGTAGGGCAACCGGGTGTGGCCATCGGCTTGGGTGAAGAAGAGATCAGTGCCGCGAGGGTGGGCGACGTGGCCGCCGGCGGCGGTGCTGCGCAGGGTCGGGTCGCAGAGGTGGATAAGCACAGGGAAATCCCGCTGGTCGGTGTTGAGCACGCGGGTGGAGTTGATGGTCAAGGAACGCCGGTAGGAACAAAAAGATGCTGTAGTCATGGCTTCAAGACCCCATGCTAGTTGAGAGAATCTGGAGGTTGCTCACTGAATGAAATACTACCTCAATACTGGGGCAGCCATCCAGACTTGGTTACTGAGGCTCGATTCTCACTCGGGCCCGGCGGATGTTCTCGTTCACCTGCGGATGGTCGGGGGCTAGACGCCGCACGGTCTCCCATTCTCGCACGGCTTCTTTCAAGCGGCCCTGCCGAGCGTAGAGTCGAGCTAGGGCGTCCCGGGGTCCGACCATGATTGAATCTCTTTCTAAGCCCTGCTGGTAAAACTCGATCGCCTCCTCCAAGCGACCTTGCGCCGTATAGGTAAGACCTATATTGGCATAAACTGCCGCCAGATGGGGCTGCAGAGCCAACGCCTTTTGGTAGGCGGCGATGGCACTAGTATAGCGCCTAGCTTGGTGGTAGGCCCGACCTAGGTTGTTGTGGGCCTCGGCAAATTCCGGCTGCACTTGGCAGGCCCGTTCGAAAGCCTCGATGGCTCGCTCCAGTTCTCGCTGCCGGTAGAACACGGTGCCTAGGCCATAGTGGGCCGGCCCGTACAGGGAATCCAGCGCAATGGCTTGCCGCAGATGCACCAGCGCTTCTGCTAGGCGGTTCTGGACAATATAGGCCATGCCTAGACGAGTGTGGAGCCGTTTTTCGTCTGGGTCGATGGCCAACTGGCGCAGATGGTGGTCCACCTGGCGTTGGACTGGGACGAGCCGCTCAAAGATCTGGAGTTCCCGCTGAGCAGCCTTCTCCTTGTCGAGGATCCTGTAGACCTGCGCTAGGTGCAGGTGCGGGGCGGGTGCCCAGGGTGCCCGGCTGGAGGCCTGTTGAAAGGCGGCAGCAGCAGATTCTAGTCGGCCAGCGCGAGTATAGGCCAAGCCCAACTCGTTGCGAAATTCCCAGGATGCCGGTGCCAGCCGAACCGCCCTTTGCAGAGCCTCGATGGCCAGCGCCGGACGGTTCAGGCTGAGATAGACCTGCCCCAGCCCGTAGTGGATATCGGCGTGGGAGGAATCCCGGCGAGCGGCGAGTTCCAGCCAGTCGGCTGCTTCTCGGTGCCGACCCATGCCCGAAGAGAGCACCATGCCTAGGTGGAGGTAGGCGTCTAGGTTATCCGGGGCCAACTGGAGGGCTTCTTTGAGCGCTTGCTGAGCTTCGCCATAGCGCCCCTGCTCGTATAGGAGCCGGCCAGAGTGAAGATGCCCTCCAGTCTGGAGAACCAATTTGCAGGAGCGGCGCAGCAGTTGGCTTCTCTGGAGCGACCTCTTTGGCGGGAAGGGATGGCACCGGAGGGAACGCCAGCACGACTCCGCTGTCTTCGCGGACTATCGAGTAACGCCGCAGCTCCGGCGTCACTAGCACCTGCCGCCGTCCGGAGGGCCAGTCAATTTCCACCCGGTCCACTCTCTGGCGATCTCCCAGCCCGAAGAGCAAGCGGTGATCGTGCTGCGCCTGAAAGCCGTATCCTCTGTGCACTTCCCGCAACTGCTTTAGGTCTTTGGCCACCACCCGTACCCGGGCACCGATCGCATCCCGATTGCTCCAGGTACCCACCAGTTTTAGTCCCAGCCAGTTGTGCCGATTGCCCCCGTCGTTGCGCAACAGGGAGGGAAGGTCGTTGAGATTGGCGATGAAAAGGTCCACATCCCCGTCGTTGTCGTAGTCTCCCAAGGCTGCGGCCCGGCTCACTTTCTCGGAGCTCCAAGCCGGTCCGGCCCCTTTCCCGACTTCGATAAAGCGCCCCTGCCGATTGTAGTAGAGCAGGTTGCGCTGAGCGTAGCGCAGGCCCGAAGGGTGCTGATTTAGTTGGGGGTAGAGGTGGCCATTGGCCACGAATAGGTCCAGCCAGCCGTCGTTGTCGCAATCAAAAAAACCCGTGCCCCACCCCAAATAGGGCTGCACGAGCCCGCCTAGGCCGGCGGCAAAGGTGACATCGGTGAATTGCAAACCCGGCTGCGACTGGTTGCTGCTGTCGTTGCGGTAGAGCGTATTGACATCGTCTGAGAAATTGGTTGCAAACAAGTCCAGATCGCCGTCGTTGTCGTAGTCTCCGCTGTGCACGCCCATACCGGCTTGAGCTTTGCCGGCCTCGCTATAGGCGGCTCCGGCCAACGCGGCCACTTCGACGAGCTGCCAGTCTCCGTCATTGCGGTAGAGCAGGTTGGGTTCTCCGTCGTTGGCCACGTAGATGTCCAGATCGCCGTCTGCATCGAAGTCGCTCAAGGCCACTCCGAGTCCCGGATAAGGCCGCTGGTCTATACCGGTAACCGCGCTCATATCCGCAAAGCGATCCCCGCCGCCGTTGCGATAAAGACGATCCGCCTGCGCTGGTTCCCCCAAGGGGCCGCAGAATACCTCCAAGCCCTTGTACAGGCACTTTTCTCCCCCTTCAGGCGGATTGTCTAGGTCGAATTCTATGTAATTGGTCGCGTACAGGTCCAGCAGGCCGTCCCCATCCAGATCCCCGAAGGCCGCGCTGGAACCCCAACCAGTATCGTCCACGCCAGCGGCTCTCCCGACGGCGGTGAAGTGCCCATCTCCGTCATTGCGCCAGAGTTGGTTCGGTCCCCAATAGGTCACATAGATGTCTGGGGTCCCGTCGTTGTCATAGTCTCCCACGGCACAGCCCATACCCCAACCATCCCGGCCCAGATCGACCTCCACCCGGCGGAATACCCGTCCTAACTCGTTGCGGTATAGCGCGTTCCGCGCTTCTGCCGGAGGCGTTTGCAGCCGAGTTCCATTGACCGAGAAGAGATCGAGATAGCCGTCCCCGTCGTAGTCGAGAAAAGCGGCACCTGCCGCCATAGTCTCCAAGATGTAGTCCTGCTCAGGGCTCCCCGACACGTTCTCGACACGAAGGCCAGCGGTCGCGGTTACCTCGGTAAAACGCACCCCGGGTACGCCGGTTTCGGCGCGAGCGGAGGTCTGGTGTGGCGGCACCATCTGGCTTTCCCGAGCGGCGTATTGCGGTGGACTGGACATCTGGCCCGCCAGTTCCGGCTCGCATCCGCCGAGCAGGACGAGTATGGCCATGCCCTCCACCGGGACGGGAGAAAACCGCCTGTGGAGCCAGGAGTCCTCCAGCTTTGCAGAGCCGTCGGCGGAGCCAGATGGTCCGGGACAAGGGATCATGGCGCAGGTCAGAGCGGGTCGGGAGAGTCGATCGCCACGTTCTGGAAATAGAGGGTGAATATCTGTTCGAGGTTCTCCAGCAATTGGATCGCCGAGATTTCGCGGGCTACCATGAAGCGGTTCCACTCGTCCCAGTACTGCCGGTATAGAAAGGGGTGCTCTCCTTCGAGATCGAATGAAAAGGGGTAGAAGCTCGTTTTCTCTCCCAAGACGACGTCCAAGCCCTGGTGCATAGTCGGGATAGACACGCCGACGATTGAGCTGACTCTGAGAACCTCTTCCACCATCTGCTGCTGGTGCCAGCGGCTGTTTATTAGGCGCAGAAAATGGGCGGCTGGTTCGGGATTGCGCGCTAGGGCGGGGATACTGAGGGCTCTGGCATAGCCCATCAACTCGCGCAGACTGCCCTCACCCCCTTCGACGGCGGGAAAGGCATAGGTATAGAGGGGAAAATCCCCCATGATATCCCGCCGTGCGCTGGTCAGCCAATTGCCCACGAAGACGGTGGCGGCCTGGCCCCGCCAGAACAGGAATTCGGACTCTATGTGGTTGAGCCCGGAAAAGCCTTCGACGAAGTAACCCTTGTCTAGCATGTTTTCTACCATGCGGGCGGCTTGGAGAAAGCCCGCTTCGGTCCACGGGGTCCGCCGCTGTGGATCCCGCAGGGCTTGGCGCAGCTTCTCGGCACCGAGCAGGCGCAGGGCCAAGTGCTCCAGCCACCAAACCGTGTACCAATGGATGCCGTCCTGGGTGATCGGAATTACGCCGCTGCGTTTGAGGCGTTCGCAGTTGTCGAGGAATTGTTCCCAGGTCTGCGGATTGAGATTGGCTCCGGCGCGCCGGTAGAGGTCTGCGTTGCAGTAAAGCTGGAGGGAGTAGACATTCTGGGGGATGGCGTAGAAGCGGCCCTCGTACATCAGGCTTTCGTAGTAGAGCGGGTCGATCGTCTCCAGCCAAGTCGCTCCCTCGGTGTCGTACGCCGGGGCCTGAAGGTAGTCGGTTATGTCGAGGACGTGCCCCTGTTTGACATAAGAGAAGATGAGGCCGGTATCGGCTCCAGCAAAGGACATGATGTCGGGGGGGTTGCCCTCCATCACGCGGATCATCAACTCCTGATAGCCGCCACCCCCGCCGCTGGCTGGCTCGACGCGCATACGCGGGTATTGCTCCCCAAAGCGATCCGCCACCTTCCACAGCAGTTGATTGATCCGCACCTCGGAAACCCGCCGCTGGAAACCGGGGATTGAGATTTCCATCAACTCCTCCTCGGGCAGGTAGCTGCCGCAGCCCCCGCCCAAGGCGCTGGCTGCCATGTATTTGAGGAAATCCCTGCGTTTCACGACCTATCCCTTCAGAGCGCCGACGGTCAGGCCCTCGGTGATGCGGTCTTGGAGAAAGATGAATACGATGACCAAGGGGAGCATGACGATCACTAGCCCGGCGAATAGCTCTGTCCAGCGCGATTCCGTCGACATATTCCAAAACAGGGTCTGCAATCCGCGGGCCATGGTGTAGAGCCGGCCGCTGCGCAGAAGTACCAGCGACCAGAAGAATTCGTTCCAGACATTGATGAAGTTGAAAATGGAGACCGTGATTAGTCCGGGCTTGGCCAAGGGCAGCATAATGAACCAGAAGGTCTTCCACGGCGAGGCCCCATCGAGCATGGCCGCCTCTTCCATTTGACTGGGCAGGGTTCTGAAAAAACCGGTGAGTACGAAGACGGAAAACGGCAGGCCCATGGCGATGTAGAGGACCAGCAGACCCAGATGGTTGTTGGTCAGGTGCATTTGCCGCATCTGCACGAAGAGCGGGAAGACGTATAGCATGGTCGGCACCATCAAGGCTGCCAAGAATAGAAAGAAGGCCAACTGTCTGAAGGGAAAGACCACCCGCGCTAAGATGTAGGCCACCATGGCGGATAGCACCACGGATCCGCAGGTGGCCAGCGCGCTGATATAGGCCGTGTTAAAAAAGTAGAGGCCGATTTCGGCGTTCTTCCAAGCGTAGGTATAATTGCCCAGGCGCAGCGTTGCGGGCAGCGACCAAGTGCTGGAAAAGAATTCCGCATTGGACTTGAAGGAAGTGTAGATCACCCAGCAGATCGCTGCCAGCGAACTCAGGCAGTAGAAGCCCATCAACACAATGGTGACGAGCTTCAGCAGGGCCGGGCCGTATTGTCTGTTGTCCATCCCTTCGCTCCCTCAATATTCTATGACCTCGCGGCGCATCAAGCGGCTGACCAACAGGCTGAAGATCAGCACTATGAGGAACATGATGACCCCCATGGCCGTGCCGTAACCGACGCTCTGCCCCTGAAATCCGGCCCAATAGATATAGGTTCCCAGCACCTCGATGACGTTGGGATAGCCTCGGGTGATGACGAAAATCAACGCGAAGGCCTGGACCGCGTTGATGATCCAGAGAACGACCAGGATCTGGACGACATCCCAGAGCAGGGGCAGGGTTACATGCCAGAATTGTTGCCAGGCACTGGCTCCGTCCAGTTCGGCCGATTCGTAGAAACTGCGGGGAATCTTCTGCAGGCCGGCCAAAAAGAGAATGACATAGGTCCCTAGACCCTGCCAGACCATGGCCACAGTAATAGCCGGCAATGCTGTGCTGTGGCGTCCTAGCCAGGGCTGGGAGTAGGCTCCCAGATCGAGCGCCCGCAGCGTCTCGTTGAGCAGCCCGATGACCGGGTTGTAGATACTGCCCCAAAGCACCGCGGTGACGACCACGGACAGGAGCGCAGGGGCGAAGATAATGAACTTGAGGAAACGTTCAAAAGGCGGTTTGCTGGCTAGTACTACAGCGAAGAGCAGACTGAGCGGAAAGGCTACTAGGAATCCGAGAATCCCGAAGAGGACGACGTTCTCCAACGCGAGGAGAAAGGTGCGGTCGGAAAAAGCTCGGACGAAATTGGCCAGTCCGATGAAATGCTTGTACGGAGTTATGCCCGACCAGGAGGTCAGCGAGTAATAAAAGGCGTTGAGTGCCGGTACCACGAAGAACAAGACATGCAGCAGGAGACCGGGACCGAGCAAGACTGGGATCAACTTGCGGAGTTCGCGCTGGATCATCAGTTGTCCTCCTGCTGGAAGGCCTGTTCAATCCTCTGCTGCCGCGAGGAATTTCCGTCCGAGCGTTTCGATGTTTTCATCGAAGAGAATTACCTCGTCTTTGTAGGTGGCGCGCAATTCTTCCAGCCAGCGGCCGAATAATACGTGCTCCTTTTCCCGGCGCAGCCTAGCGGTAATCCGCTCCTCTACTTCCGCAAGGGGTCGTATCGCCGATTCCCGGCGACTGATCACTTTGGCGACCGAATAGAGAGAATCGATCGCCAAAGGGCCGATGAAAGCGCCAATCTCGGCTTCCATCGCCTCCCTGACTAGAGGACCGAAGCGCGCCTCGTCGTACCAGTGGAGGTGGTAATGGCCCTCTGTCTGGGCACTGCCTGGGCGCACACTGTGGGCAACCGCCAACTGCCGCGCGATGTACTGTTCTACCAAGTCCTCGGGGCTTGGGGCACTGGCAATCTCTTCGAGGACCTGCGCCCTTTGCTCTTCGTCGTCCAGCCGCTGGCTTAGCCAGGCGAAGACCGGCGGGTCGCCATCCAGTTCCCGCAGGGCTTTTACTTCCTCCCCGGTGGTCCTTCCACTCTCCAGGTTCTGTCTGAACTGCCTGCAGAGGGCGACTATTGGTGCTGCCCGGTGCAGGTCCGACCTCATCTGCTCGAGCAGTTTCCGGGCCTCGGTTTCGTCCCCGACCAGAATCTCCACGACCTCGACTTCCGAAGGAGTTCGGTAAGTGTCTTTGTTCTCCTCGTAGAATTTCGAGATTTCCCGGTCGGTCACGACCACTTTCTGCGTCGCTTCAAGCCGGCGCATCTCCCGAATCAGGGTCTCCTCCTCCCTGTGCTTTCTCCAGGCTTTGATTTCGGGCTCCTGATCGATTCCCAACTCATAAGCCCAGAGCAGCAAGAGCTGTGGCACGACCACATCGCGCTCTAGAGAGTGGATTACTTTCAGACTGTCATCGACGCCTTTGCCACGGCGAATAAATGGCGATTGCTCTATGGCTTCTCCGAGGGAAATATATCCGTTCTCGTACTTGAAAAGCGGCATTTTGGAGGTGGCCACGGATAGACGCCCCACGCCTTCTTCCTGGACCCGGCGCAATAGCCCCATCAGAGTGCCTAGGCCGGTGGAATCGGGCTCCAGCCCGAACCGCTGCGCCAGCGAATCGATGTAGGCTCGGCGCACCGCGTCCAACTGCTGCCGGACGATTCCCTTGCGGATCCGATTTCTGGCCTCCTCGTAGGCCACCTGCTGCTCGTCTAGGACTTTGAAAAGCTCGTACCCTTTGGGGTTGGGGACTACCTCCGAGATCTCGCCTACCTGCAGGTGGAATAGCGCATCGCGCACTGTCTGAGTAGCGCCGTCGGGGCTGTAGTAATGAAGCAATTCGCCACCGCGCTGCGCACTGGGCGGATACTCCGAGAACTGGCGCGCCAGCGAATCGAAGGACTGTCCAGCTCGTAGGGCCGCCACGACCTCGTCGGCGCGTTCCCGGGTGCTCACAACAATGTGGGCGACCTTTAGCCGTCGATTCCAGTGGGACTGAGCAAAGACCTGCTCTATTTCCTCTTCGTCAACCTCCGCTCGGGGCCGGACGTGGCGGGAGGCAGCCTCTTTGCCCAGCTTTTTCGCCACTACGCGCGCCAGATTTTTACGGACATTCGGGCTCTGCTCCAGACCTAGGGTCCGCGCTTCCCGCAGAATGAGGATGCGATCGATCAAGGTCTGCAGATAATCGCGGACTTGGGCGCTGCCTTCTTGCTCACTTGTAGTCCAGGCCGGCAGCTTAGCGACGAAGCGTTCGAGATCTTGGACCGAGACCGTCTCCGATCCAACCTGCGCCAAGATCTGGCCGTTTTCCTCTGGAGGAGACTCCTGCCGTCCGCAGGAGGCGGCGCAGAGGGCGCTCAGGAAGACGCCTACCAGCCACTGGCATCCTCTTCTGGGACAACATCCATTGAACGAAAGAAAGACGGTATTCATAAGGCGAACCGCAGGCCGTCAAATGCCGTACACTCTGGCGGCGTTTTCGCCTAGTACTAGAGTCCGTCCGCTATGGTCCAAGCTCTCGACAAAGCTGCGTACGAGTTCCAGATTTTGTCTGTAGGTCAGGTGGAGAGCCGCCGGCGGCCAGTCTGAGCCCCAGAGGACGCGGTCGGTACCCAAGTCGTCGAGCAACCGAGCAATGAAGCCCAGAATCCGCGGGCAGCGAAAATCCCAAGGCGTTGCTGCCGCGGCATAGAACCCAGATGCCTTGACGAAAAGATTGGCCGGCGACTCACCCGCCAGCAGCCCGCCGTAACTGGGCTCGTCTGGATCGAAAAGGTGGGCTGGCAGCCCTAGGTGGTTGCTGACGAAGCGAATATCGGGATAGGTCCGCGCCAGCTGCAGGAGGACGGGGTACGCGGGCGGTCTGATCTGCAGATTGCAGACCTGACCGCAGGACCTGAAAGCCTCCCAGAGGGGCTCGCGGTCCGGCTGCACCATCCAACTGAGATTGCCATCCGGGGGATAGTAGCTGATGCCTACGGCACCGAATTCCTCCCGGGCTCGGGCAACCTGCTCCGCCGCATCTGGATTGTCGAGCTGAACATCGGTTAGGGTGGCCAAGCGGTCGGGGTGCATCCTAGCGAGGTCGGCGCATTCCTCGTTATTGCGCGGCGAATACGCCGCCACCACGGGGACGAGAACGGCTTTTTCTACCCCGCACTCGTCCATGTGCTGAAGCAGCCGCTCGCACCGTCCCTCGAACCAATTTTCCCCTTTCTCCTGATCGGGGTCAACGGGCGCGTAGTTGTCGAGGACGTGAACATGGGTATCGATGATGCGCATGGAAAGGTCCTTGCCTTTGGCGCTCTTGGAAACACCGGGAATGCCGGTCAGCACTGGTGCGGTTATCTATGCTATACTCAACTCAACAGCCCGTTTGTGGGAAACTCTATTTTGCCGCGCTGACCTAAGTACACGACAGTAGCGCGGTATGAGATGCTTCGCTTCGCTCAGCATGACAACAGGGGCGTCATCACCGGTCATGCTGAGCGAAGCGAAGCGGAGTCGAAGCATCTCAACCCTCCCATGCCTAACGTCCAGTGGATTACTGTCGTGTACGTAGCGCGCTGACTTTATATGTGAGTGTAAATTATGGATTGGACAGGTTGTACCACAACAAAAATTTGTTTGACATCGTTAGGAGATTTTTAGTACTATGAACGTGAATTATGGATGGATGAGTTGTATCACAAAGCAAAATTATGCGCTTTGTCAGATTTCTTTTTTGCGAAAGGAGGTTGGAAGAGGCGAAGAAATGGGACCTCATACCCAGAGAAATAACCTTCCCCCCAAACCTGGAGTAAAGCTCATGAAAAGGCTTCTTCTCACCGCTGGCTCCATCCTGCTCGCCGCCGCAGCTTGGGCCCACACGCCCGCAGGGGTAATCTATCCAGCCGTTCAATTTCCCGATGCCAACCTTCCCACCATAGACGGCGATATCACCGAGTGGGACGTAGTGAACGAGACTTATTGGATCACCCACGAACAATTGGTCGAGACCGTGACAGGGCTGGGCACCAGTTGGGACGCGACGGATTTGTCGGTGCGCGTTATTCTTGGCTGGAATCCCACCATCAACAGGCTCTACATCATGGAAGACCGCTTCGACGACGCCATTTGGGTGCTGACCGATTGGGATTCCATGGAATTTGAATTCGACGCCGATCACAGCGGCGGTCGGTTCGGTATGTTCACGGACTTGGTGGATACGCAGGAGGAAGCAGATCGCCTGCACGGTGCCCAAGCGCAAAATTACGGCATCAACAACGGCGGTCCGGGCACTATGGCTTGGCACAAGGCTCAGTGGCACACTATGCCACCGTGGGGCGATTGGGCCACGAGCCAGTCGGTTCCAGAGGGCGGAGAAGGTTTCTTCTACGCCGAGACCATGATAACCGGCTGGAACGACCTAGACTGGAACGGTCCTGAGACCAGCGAGGTCCATCAACTCGCAGAAAACGAAATCGTCGGTTTCAATTTCACCATGGTCGATGAAGACAATGTGGAAGACTCTGGTGCGTACGACGGATACTGGGTGCTGAGCGGCCAGACGGACAGTTTCAGGGAAGGTGACCTGCTCACCGATTTCCTGTTGGCGCCGATTGATCCCGATATCAATTGGGCCGATCAGCAGCAGGCCACGGCAGTGGAAGAAGTGGGGTGGGGCCGGTTGAAGGCCACTTTTGCCGAGTAGTTGTACCCATTCGCAGGCATACCGCCATGCCGGGAGTATCCGGTATGGCGGTATTTTGTATGGTCCGCGGGCAGAAATCGATGCGCAAACTGTGTACGACCTTGGGCGCGTTGCTCTGGCTGATAGCGCTGAATCCCGTCGCCTCGGCCACGGAAATCTTTGTGGTGGGTGGCGAGGGCAGCGGACTCGGCTGGGAAGAGGCCGCGGGTTCGGCACCGGTAATCGACTTTGCCGCCCGACCGGGATGGATCCTGCCCGGAAACGTGGCCCCCAATACCAATATCGCCCTAGAGACTTATGGACGCGGCGGGCGGGTGACCTCGCCGAATGCCCATACCGTGCTGCGCCTGAACCGGGAGGACCTCGGAGACCTTCTGCAGAACATAGTCGATGGCGACAACCAAACGGCTTTTGAGGTCAAAAACGTAGTGGCCACCGGCATTCTGCTGGTCATTGATTTGGGCGCCCGGTTTGGGGTCAATCACATCCGCTTCTTTCCCCGGCCCTCTTTCTCAAATGATTTTCTCAAAGGGTACGCCCTCTCCATCAACGACGGGGTATTCGGTGCCGACCTCATCGCGTCCTCCTTTGCCAAACTGCCGGACCAATCCCTGTTCAGCCAAATAGCCCAAGACACCGGCAACAAACGCGACACGGTCAATGTCCGGTTCCCCCTGCAGTACGTGCGCTACATCCGCTTGGAATCCACTCAGCGATTCAATTGGGAGATCGACGAACTCGAAATCTTCGGGCGGGGGTTCGTCCCGGAGGCGTCCTATGTATCCGAGATTTTCGATTTCGACCAACCAGCTATCTGGGGCCGATTGAGTTGGGCGGCGGAGCACCAAGGGCAGCCCGAAAGGTCTCGTTTGGCCATTAGTACCCGGAGCGGCAACAGTCGGTCGCCGGAGGACGCACCGGGAGACTGGAGCCCTTGGTCTTCTCCTTACAAGAGCAGCAATACTCAGGTGCGCTCGCCGGCACCACGCCGCTATTTTCAATTCAAAGTAGATTTTGCCAGCGACGGTCTGGAAGACGGCGTGGGCCTCGACTCTCTAGCCTTTGAAGTTTCTCGCCCAGCTTTGGCAGATTCGATCATCGGGGAGATATGGCCCCAAGATGTCTCCGTCGGCGATACGACCTTTACCTATGCCGTCCGCGTGGTCAACGCTCGCGGCTTTGACCGCTTGGAGATCGATACCTCCGCTCCCGTTGAGGCGGTCCGATCCGTCCGCCTCGACGATCGAGCACTGGACTTTGTAGCGACAACCGGAGCCCGCGGCCTAGGGCTCGAATTCGCCGGCCAAAGCGGCACGCATCGCCTAGAAGTAGTTTTCGATACCGCGGTTCTGCGCTACGAAACAGTCTTTGCCGGACGCCTCATTGACCGCCGGGTTGAGGCCTTGCCCCAGGAGATCGTCGAGGGCGACGCCTCGACGGACCTACCCGGCGACGATCTAAGTGTGAGAGTGCCGCTGACGAGAAGGTTGATTAATCGGATCGAGGCGTCGCCCAATCCATTCACCCCCAATGGGGATGGAGTCAACGATCGGACCGTCATCGCATACGATCTGTTGCACTTGACGAGAACGGCGCCGGTGTTCCTGGCAGTCTACGATCTGGCAGGGAATCGGATCGCGCAGTTGACCCGGCAAGAGGCGACGAGTGGCCGCTTCTCGTATTCGTGGGACGGCCGGGACGCAGACAGCCGACTGCTGCCGCCGGGACTTTACGCAATCCAGATCGAAGTGGAAACGGATGTAGGCACAGAACGCCGCAGCAGTGCTATTACTATCGCCTATTAGGTCCTGTAGTCATCTGCGGTCAGTTGGGCCGGGTAGGCACATAGGGAGGTGCATAGTGACAGGATGGAGCAGCCGTGCGGGCAATCGCCTTCTTCTCTCCTTGTTCTGCATTGCATGTATTGCAGTACTGGCGAGCCGGCTCGGAGCCCAGAGGATTGACTACGGCTCCCGACTGGGCCAGACGCGCGGTGGAGAAGTCTCGTACGAACCCCAGGGGTCGGGCGTGCTCTTCGACGCGCTGGACCCAGCCGTGCGACGGTGGTACGTGCCCCAGGAACTCCACCACTTCTACAAGTGGAAGCAGTGGGAGTACACCAACTACGCTCGGGACCACTACCAGCGCTATGTATCCACCTTTATCGAGGGGGATTTTCTCTACGACCTATACGGCTCTTTCATCTCTCAAGGCTGGCTCATCTACGACTGGCGCCAGCAGCAGCCGGAGCAGTTCGGCAGCGTCATTTTCAAAGACCCGAAATTCAATGCGTGGTTCAACCAGGTGGTCATCTCCTCGGACGCAAGAGGCCAGCACAACCTGACGCTGACCATTGGCAGCCGGATTCGCACCACGCTGACGCCCATGACTTTCTCCAAGCCCGCCTTCGACGGAGTCCAGGCCGATTATCAGGCGGACAAGTACGCCCTGACCTTACTGGCATCGCGGATCAATGCCCCGGGTTTCTCCACTCAGGTACCGGTGGAGACCACCAACAGCACCAATCTCTACGGCTTTCACGGCACGGGACAGATCGGCGATTTCATCACCTTGGGCGGCACGTACGTAAACGCCCATAACGCCCTGACGCTACTGGAGAGTTTCAAGGGGAATCCGCTGAGCGGTTCGCTGACAGTAGGCCAGAATCTCGAACACATAGGCCAGATCTTCATCCGCTTGAGCGACGATTCACCGGATGACCGCGAGGGTGGGGCGACGCTGTATTCGTGGGATATCCTCATCGAGGCCGAAACCGATACGACGAGTGAGAATCTGCAGGGCGAGCAGGTCGTGGGACGCCGCAAGGAAGTAGTCCGGGGCAGTGAGATCGGCTTTGAGCCTATTGTCGAGGGCGGCTTCAAGGGCCAGGGGTTTTTGGCCGCCGATGGGAGCGAGCAGATCGACATGACCTACGACTTTCGCGCCGGCGCGTACAGAGGTCCCGATCCTTCCACCATTCGCCGCGTCTCAGTCGAACTGGTAGTGGCCAACGATTACCACATTGAGATGAGCTCGGACCGCCAGACCAACCTTCAGTCGTCCCCACAGCCCGTCTTTCTGACCATGAAACGGGCGGCGGGAAATGTAAAGGACGGCTCCAACGTGCAGGTCGTGCGACTCGACTACGGTTTGCCCACGGGAAATGATGTCATGGGCTTCAACTTCGAGGTGCGGGATGTCTGGGACTTTGATCTTTACGCCGAGTTCGACCGCAGTCGGCGTTTCCGCAAATATCCCAATCGGGCCTTCGATACTCACCGCACAAGTGAGGAGAAAGCCAACGCTTGGATGGTCAATCTGGCCAGAAAGTGGCACCCCTGGTTTTTCTTTGCGGAAGCGTATAGTATGGACCGCGGCTATGGCACGACGAGCCTAATCGCCAACTTGGCCGGCGACATTGACTACGAGAACGAGCGCAGATATTTCTACGAGTGGGTAGAAGACAACGACGACCAGGACCGCATCCCCGACTGGCAGCGGCTAAACCAAGGCGGGCCGGATCTGAAGATTTTTCCGGGTTGGGACGAAAACAACGATTTCATCTCCGATTTCAACCAGAACGACAACGAGTTCCGCCCCAATTTCATCCCCGATTACGAAGAGCCCTTCCTGCGCTACAACGCCGACCGCCCGGAGTTTCTCTTCGGGGTGGATATGAACAACAACTTTTGGATCGATCGCTTTGAAAACGACGAAGAGCCGGATTATCCCTACGATCGCGATCAGGCGGGCATCAATGCGTACGCCGGAATGTACATCACGCCAGAAATGCGCTTGACCGCTGGGCATAAACGGGCGCGGATGCTATCCGACGACAAAGTCGACAGAAGCGTCTATGGTTTGCTCACTTGGGACCTGGATATGTCTGGAGTGGGCCGGTTCCGGCTTTTCGAACTGGGCAAAATAGTCCAAGACGAGATCCCGGACCATCTCGTCCAGTGGGTGCAGCCGGTGGGCTCTCAGGGGACCCTGAAGCGCATCGATGATCCGCTGGCCGCCCCCGACACTTGGATCAATTCTACCTTTCTCTCTTTCGATTATACCGGAAGAGCCAATTTGAAAATCGCCAACAAGCTGAAATACGAAATCTGGCATCAGCGCCAGCGCCAGGCGACTTTCCGCCGCAATCACCAGTTCTTTGGCTTGATCAACAAGGCCGAGTACCGACAGCCTTTGGGTGGCGTCGAGGTGAATCCCAAGATCAAAAACGAACTGAGACTTGAAGCGCCGTTGCTGAAAAACGATCCCGTGAGAAAAGAGAATACCCTCATCTTCTTCCTGATCGCTCGCGTGGGATTGCTGGCCAGTTCCAACGTACAAGTAGGAGTCGAGTACACCATATTCAGTCAGCTCAAAGACCCCGCGCCAGCGGGTTTGCAGGAGGATTTTCGGGAGACCATCCTAGCAGTCCAGTACTCCAATGCGGGCGATTACCTAGGCTATCGCCTGATTACCCAGGTGGGTCTGCGGAGCAGTCGGTTGGACCGGAAGGGGGAAGACCCCTTCTCGGGGATGAACCTATTCATCACGACCTATGCGGCACTCGAATGAAGTTGACAATTATGAGAACGAGTATCGCGCCCCCGCTGGCGGCGCTGGCACTGGCCGCGGGATGGGTCGAGGCTTTGGAGGTTTACCGCATAGGTGGAGCAGACAAACCCCGCGTGGACCTACCCGAGGTGAATTACCACCAACTGCAGTGGAGCGATCTCGCGGAACAGCAGGGCCTCGACGAAGAGGCGCTTGCTCGGGGGGTTCTGCGGCCCCTTTTCATGGAGGCGGGGGAGAATATCGCGCTCACCAGTCTGGCGCGGGATGGCGGGGCCCATATTTCCGCCGCGGTTTACGCTGGTTTTGGCGTGTCCGACGACACCCGCAAGATGACGGACGGCGACCCTAGCACCTTCTACAATTGGGTGCCCGCCGGTCCTTGGGGTGGCCGGGCCATACCGATTGCCTTGGATCTGGGCGGTCTGTTCCACATAAGCCGGGTGCGGGTTTTCACCTTTGGCAGCGGCCATTATCCAGACAGGCTGGATATCGCTACCTACCTAACAGCGGCACCAGGCCTTGAGGTTTTGAATCAGGTGAGCGGCAATGTGATCCTCAGATTGACCGAAAATGTACAGGATACAATTGACGTGGGATTTCCCTCAACGCTGGCTAGAAGCGTGTACATGGTGTTCACCCGAACGGATCTGACCAAAGAAGTGCAGGTGGCGGAGATCGAGGTCTACGGAGAGGGGTACATCGACCAAGCCTTCTATGTGGGAAAGTTCATCGACTTGGGAGAACCGGCGATATGGGGCGATTTGAAATGGGGGGGACGCATTGATCCCGAGGCCAGGATCTGGATACAGTCGCGGACCGGCAAAGACCTAGAGCCAAATGTGTACTGGCGGTTTACCGGGCGGGGCAGCGAAACTTCCCGCTTCAACAGGAACGGCAATCCCCTAGATGCGGCCGCCTACCGCCGTCTGAAACCCGGCGAGGCCGCCGGAATTACCTATGATATCGAGAATTGGAGTTTCTGGTCGCCGCCCTACGCTTTTGCCGACAGTAGCGGCACATCCGTTCTCTCTCCAAGCCCCAATTCGGTTTTTCAGTTGCGGGTCGATTTCTCGCCCACGGCCGGGGACGGCGGAGAGCTGGAGTTCGTCGAATTGATCGCCACCAAACCGCCGCTGGCCGAGGATGTGCGCGGGGAAATTTATCCTCCCGAGGTGCCCTTGGGACAGACGGCCCGGCTCACCTATGCCATTCAGCCCATCATCCGGGCCGAGCACTCGGGTTTCGACCGCATAGAAATATCGGCTCCTTTCGGAGTGGTGGCCGTCGATTCGGTGAAGGTCGGCGGGGTTCCAGTGGAGTTCACCCCGCATATCGACCTTCTGGATTCGACCTTTTTTGCCGTGCAACTGTCGAACCGCCTAGCAGCGGGGAAATCCGGGACCTTGGTCGAGGTGCTATTCCGCGCCCCCGTACTGCGCTACAGCACCGAATTCGCCGGCTGGGTGCGGGACACTTCGCGCCCCCTAGAACTGGCGCAACGCATCAACCCGGGGGATGCCGCCAGAGAACTGCGGAGCGAAACCCTATCCGTGCGCACGACCTTTCTCGAGCGACTGCTGGCGGACCTACAGGTGGCACCGGCGTCCTTCACACCCAATGGAGACGGCATAAACGAGACCGTCGGGTTTTCATTCAACCTGCTGCAGCTAACAGGCGTTGCTCCGCTCAAATTGCTGATTTTCGACCTGTCCGGCCAATTGGTAAGAGTGGTCCACGAGGGTGCCCAGCAGAGTGGAAGATTCAGCTTTACTTGGGATGGGATGGACGGTGACGGGCAACTGGTGCCGCCGGGGCTGTACGTCTATCGCGTCTCAGTGGAGGCAGAAAAAGGCGTGGATCGGGAAGTGGGGACTATCGCAGTGGTTTATTGAGGGTTGGCTTAAATCCCCGCGTTTGGGGACCATGGGGATCTTTGAGATTGAGACAGCTTCGGCAACGACAAAGGAAGAGTACCATGTGCGGCGCTGATCAATTGCGGGTTATCGGCTGTGTTTTGCTCCTCGCGTCGGGGGGAGGAGCCCAAGGGTTCCGCTTTGCCGGAGATGAACTGGTAGTCGATGAGACGCACTGGAGGGACTGGAGCTTCCCCAATGGCACGGTGGAGTTTGGCGTCGCCGGGGCCCGGCCGCAATACGTTCAGGCGCAGACCAATGTGGCCCTGAATGCCCACTCCTTTACCTATGGGGAGGGGTTGAGGGGCGGTATTAGGGACGCGGGAACAAACATGGATCTAGCCGACAACCTCATAGACGGGCAGGACGATACCTACTGGGAACCGGCCGCGAATACTCCCTTGGAAAAATGGTGGGTCGAGATCGACCTAGGCAGGGTGGTATGGGTGCAGAAAATAGTGGTTAAATTTGTCGGCGCAGAGGTCGGCGACCCCTTGTTGCAATTCAACCTACTCACCTCAAATGGCCTGTCCGCCTTTCAGCAGAGCGAAGCGCTGAATTACGTCCTCGTCGGGCGCAGCGAGGGCCTCAACAAGACGCAGCGCGTCTTCGAATTCGAGCTGCAGCCGTCCCTGAGGTCCGATCCAGCTCTGTTAGGGGATCTGATCCAATTCGTCCAGATCGTGGCCACGGCCAGCGATGGAGGCCAGGCCGGAGAAATCAGCGAGGCGCGCTGGAACAGCCTGCCCGAGGAGGACCGGGGCGATATTCTCTACTTTCGCCGCGAGGCCGGCGGCGTCTTGCGCGAGGTGGACCCGGACGCATACCAAGCCATTGCCGACTTAGGGGAGCGCGGTCCGGTCAAGTACTACCGCCGGGAACGTCCGCGGCTGGCCGAGGTCGAGGTGTGGAGTGCCGGCGATAACATCAGTCTAGGGGCTTTGGACCGGGGCGGCCGGATGGTTGGGTTTGGCAATACGGGCAACGAATTCCGCACAATTGACGGCGACTACAGCTCCTTTTGGGACGTACAGGTGGCAGTAGGCGGTGCCACTACAGTCGTCGATGTCATCGACCGGGAGATTCTCTTCGACCTGGGTACCTGGTACTGGATAAATCGGGTGTTTTTCGTCTTCGCCGTAGAAGCGGGCAACGACGGATCGTCCAATGCCACGCTGCCCAACCACATCATCAGTCTATCGGACGGTACCCGAGCACCGGACGGCAGTTTTGTCTATGTGCAGTTGGCCGCTCGAGGCCAAGGCGGGGTCCAGGATCCGGCGGTGGGGAAGAGATTTTACCAAGACAACCTCTTCCCTCTCACCAAGGCGCGCTATTTGAAAATCGCTTACCGCCTGCTCATCTCTAGGTGGATCAGCAGCAAGATACGGGAGATTCAGCTCTATGGCCGCGGGTTTATTCCCCAAGTATCGCTGACTTCGGACATAATCGAGTTGGGACAGAATCCCCGCATTCTCTCCAGCATCTCTTGGGAGGCCGACACGCCCGCTGGAACCGAGGTGATGATCCGCACCCGGACCGGGAACGGGATCGACAAGAAGGTCGAGTACTTTACCTCGGCTGGGCTGCCGGTTGACAGGGAAGCATACTACAAAATGCTGAGTTTTCTGCGGGGGGATTCGCTGATTACTTTTATTCCTGGAGAGGATTGGAGCGACTGGAGTTCGCCCTATCCGGAGTCAGGTGCGGCCATTACCTCACCCAGCCCCCGGAGCCACGCAATGATCCAAGCCACCCTGCGCTCCGACGACCCAGAGCGGGCGGCGCAGTTGCGCAACCTGCGCATCGCCCTCGAAGAGCCCCTAGCCAGTCAGATCATAGGCGAGGTCGGACCGCGCAGAACTCGACAGAGCGGACAGCGGGAAGTCCTATCCCTTTTTCTCAAGCCCTTACTCGGGAACAACCACCAGGGATTCGACCTAGTGCTAGTAGAACTTCCTCCGGGCATTGAGGCGGAGTTGGTGGATGCGCGGGTGGGGTCGGAGAGCGAACTGGCAGAGGGCGGGGGAAAATTGTATGGCCCGGATGAGTTGGAACGGTTCGAAACGGGAGCCGACTCCTTGTGGGTCCGGCTTCCCGAACCAGTGCGAGATTCCCAGCAACTGGTGGAATTGCGTTTCGCAAGCGTGCTCTATCTGGTGAGCCATGAATTTATCGCTCTGGTGGGAATGGGAGCAGACGAGGGGGAAAGAATATGGCAACGCGTGGATGCCGGCGATGCAACCACCTTGTTGGAGGGCAGTGGGATGACGGTTCATAGCCCAGTCGACGGCAGCCTGATAGGCGAGATAGAGGTGGTGCCGAATCCCTTCACCCCGAATGGAGACGGCATCAACGACGTGGTGGAGTTTGCCTTTCCGGTGTTCAAGATACAGGGGCAAAAGGTCATGCTGCTGGAGGTGTACAGCCTGTCGGGTCGCCTGCTGCTGAGGCTCGAAAACCCCGTAGCGAGCGCGGCAGGTTTCCAGCATCTAGTATGGGACGGCCGCGACGACAGCGGTCGGCTCGCACCGCCTGGTCTGTATATCTGCCGCGTCGGTATGGAAGTGGATGCTGAAGGCTTTGGTCGGTCAATCGCGACCAAGCTGATCTCCCTCGCCTATTGAGCAACTCGGATCCCTAAGAATAGGTTCCAAGCTCTGCAAAACCTCCATAATAGTCGGCATTTATCAAGAAAAAACATAGATGACTGAGGGACGAGAAAAAGAAAACACGAGTCCCCGCCAAGCTGGGATTGCACCCGAGGCGAATTTCATCACTCTGCGGAGCATCGCGATCGGGGCGGTACTCTCATTTTTTCTCAATTTTCTGGATGTCTATGCCACCACCATGATCCGCGGGGCGTACCTCACTCTGAACTTCAGTACGCCGGCGGCGCTGTTCTTCTTTTTTTTCGTGGTTCTGGCCAACGGGCTGGTAGCCCTTATCCGCAAACCTCTGGCCCTGACCCAAGCCGAACAGATTACCATTTACATCATGCTGATAATAGCTTGCTGTATTCCCGGTATGGGGTTCACGCAGTTCATGATTCCCTGTTTGGTGGGTTCCACTTATTACGCCACGTCGGAAAACGGCTGGGACGAGTTCTACAATCAACACATCGACACATGGATGATCCCGCAAGGCGAAAACGTCGTGCGGTTCTTTTTTGAAGGACTGCCCCAGGGTGCCTCGACCCCTTGGGTGCCTTGGATTTACCCACTGGCCTGTTGGTACGGCTTTTTCATGGCGCTCTGCGCGGCCATGATTTTCAGTATGGTTATTCTCCGCAAGCAGTGGATGGACCGGGAGAGATTAGTGTATCCGCTGGCCCAGGTGCCGATGGAGATGATTCAACAGGAGAAGGACGGGATCGTCGGCAAGCCCTTTTTCGCAAACAGGATCATGTGGACGGGCTTCGCCGTTTCATTCATTCTACTAAGCGTCAATGGCCTGCATACTTATTTCCCCTTTTTCCCGGACATCGAGCGCCATACCAGACTCCTTTTGTTCCGCAATGAGGTCGCCATGGAGTTCTGGTTCAACCCTCCTTGGATCGGGTTTTTCTACTTCGTCAATCTCGATATCTCCGCCTCCATCTGGGTTTTCTATACCCTCACCACAATTCAACGCGGCATCTTCAGCACGATCGGTCTGCAGAGTACGCACCGGTTGGACGAATACGCGCCCGACCCTTTTTCCGCCCACCAGGGAATGGGGGCCATGATTGTCTTCGTAGGGGTCGGGCTCTGGGTTGCCCGCGGGCATTTGCGCGAAGTAGCCAACAAGGCTTGCCGACGGGATTTTGCGGCGGACGATTCGGCCGAGATACTGTCCTACCGGCAG
Source organism: Candidatus Latescibacterota bacterium (assembly GCA_965116455.1). Taxonomy (GTDB): domain Bacteria; phylum Latescibacterota; class UBA2968; order UBA8231; family UBA8231. The sequence continues at coordinate 2,437,662 of OZ220690.1, forward strand.
GCCTTTTTCGGTTTGCTTATCTCGCTATCCTTGGTCGCTATGGGATTGTGGATGAGCGGTCTCCCCCTCGTGATGGCACTGATATTCACCTTCGGTGCTATGGTGCTTTATCTGGGCCTGACTCGCGCCGTGGCCGAAGGCGGTCTCCCGGCAATGCGGCCACCGATCACCACGGCTAGCTTTCTCATTGCTGGGGCGGGCACTTCCTCTTTGGGAGCCGAAGGCTTGGTGGCTTTGGGGTTCACCTACGGATGGCATGCCGAGATCCGCTCTTTTGTGATGTCTTCGGTGGCCAACGGATTGAAGATAAGCCAGACTTTCAAAGGCTCGAAACGGCGTCTCTTCTGGGTTATAATCATTGCCATCTTGGTCAGTCTGGCCGCATCGACCTATATGACTTTGCACCTGTCTTATAAATACGGGGGGATCAACCTCAATCCGCTCTGGTACGGCTGGGGGGCGGCAAGGGCCGGACCTGCCAATATGGCTCCGCGCATAGCCGGCGAACCTACTGGCCCCCTTCCCGAGGCCTGGATCTTCATGGGCATTGGCGGCTCTGTGATGGCGGTGTTGATGTGGGCCCGGCAACACTTGCTGTGGTGGCCCCTCAGTCCACTGGGTTATATGATCAGCGCCAACTGGAAGACGGCCCATATCGCCTTCAGCGCGTATCTCGCTTGGCTGATCAAGTTACTACTGCTGAAATATGGAGGGCCTAAGCTGTACCGAAGTGCCCGTCCGTTTTTCATGGGACTGATCGTGGGAGAAATCACGGCGGCGGCAATCTGGCTGGTCATCGACTATATAACCGGACACACGGATAGTTTTCTCACCCAGATATAGGCATCTCTCGAGGAGCGATGCGGATTATCCTTCGGACACGGGCAGTACTAGCCGCGAAGGATGCGCTGCCGAGTGGTGCACGGCGTTGGTCGCCACGACTAGCTCGGTGTCGGCTAGGTCGTTCTTGCCGGTGTTGTGATTGCGGTCGTGGTTGGGGAAGTCGCTCGACGTGATTTCTAGGCGGATGCGGTGGCCCGGCTCAAAGCGGCAGGCCGTCGGCCCCATGCGGATGCGGAGTTCCACCACGTCTCCGGGGGTCAGCAGTTCTTCGACGTCGAGGGAGTTGCGGTGGCGGGCGCGCACCATGCCGTAGCACATTTCCGGCGCTGAACCGCCGAGCGGGTGCTCGTCCACCAGTCGCGCGAAGAAGTCTGTGTCCGGTGCCGACGAGCTGACGAAGAGCACGACTTCTGGATAACCGGCGATCTCCACGGCGTCAGATAGCGGTTCTGAGCGGTAGCAGAGGATGTCATCGCGGCCTTCTAGTCGGCGGCGGTCGGCCGGACCTGTGAACCACTCCCGCGTCCACAGCGTTGGCACGGGATTGTGGGGATCGTAGTCGAAGCGGTCGGCCTCGGCGTTGGAGTGCCCGCCGTTGATCGACAGCAGGCCGGAACCGCCAAACTTGGCGTCGCCGTCGCTGCTCAACAAGTACTCACAGGGCGTCGCGTCCGCTGGCGGCCAAGTGTCGGCCGAGCGCCATTGACCCTGCCGTCCGGCCATTGCGAAATAGCGCACTGCTGGCTCGCGATCGACGCCGTTGTCGATCCCCTTGAGCCAGTGGTCGAACCAGCGGATGATTAGGTCCGGCAGGTCGAGACCGGCTTGTGGCCCGAAGTCAAACCCGGCTACGATGCGGCTGCCGAGGCTCGGGTGATTCCATGGACCGGCGATCAGTTTCGTCTGCGATCGCGCGCGCGCGGTGCGACCGTGGCGCTGCATGAGCTGTAGATGCTGCATCGAGCCGTTGCAGTGATCGTACCAGCCGCTGAAGTCGAGGTTTGGTACGGCTACTTCCTCGTGCACCTCGTCGAACTTCCAGGCTCGTCGGTTCGGGTGCTCAAGCCAGTCTTTTGCGTACTCTGCTAGCCCCGGTGGCAGGTGCCGGGTGAAGTCGAGCCACGGCAGGTAGCCGATCCAGTGCCCCTCGCCGGCGATCTTGTCCCACTCCTGCCGCGCTTGCTCTGGCGTGTGCGGCGGCGGCAGTCCGTGGCGGCGGCGCAGGTCCGGTGCCATGGAGGTGAGCCACCACTTGATGCGCCGCCCTGGCCGGAACCCGCCCGGCCAATCGACTTCGGTCAATTCCAGTGGGATGGTGTACGCGCACATGGCCACCAAGTGCGGAGGGCGCAGCTTGGCTAGCTGCCACTGCATCCAAGCGTTGTACGAGGCCCCGAGAGTGCCGACGTTGCCGTCGCACCAGGGCTGCGCCGCTAGCCACTCTACGGAGTCGTAGCCGTCCTCGGCGTCGCCCGTGTGCTCTTCGGTGAAAGGCACCCAATCGCCTTCGGAGCCGTAGCGGCCGCGCGAGTCCATGGCGACGACGACGTACCCGGCGCGCACGTATCGCTCGAATCCAGACTTTGGGCGATCGTACGGCGTGCGCAACAAGATTCCGGGGAATCGGCCATCGGCGTCGGGGCGGAACACGTGCGCCGCCATGTGGACGCCGTCGCGCATGGGGACTTGGACATTGGGTTCGGTGAGGATTCCTAGGGCGCCGCTCATCGCATTGGCTCCGTATTGATGGTCCCGAGCAGGTCTTCGCCGGAAATCATCTTACTGTTGAATATTTTTTTAGGCTGCAAAAAGGGAGCTGCCGACCGAATCGGGGCTCCCTTCATCGTTGTAATTACTATAAACAAAATAATGATTATCTTTGCTTTTGTCAAGGGATATATTTTCATAAGTCATTTATAAATAAATACTTATTGACAATTTGTCAAGTCTCCTTATCTTATTACGCCCGATCTTACGCGACTTCAAACTTCTTGGAGTGGTGAATGATACACTCGCTAATAGATGGTTTTAAAAAAGTAAGTGTAACCGTAAAAATTACCATTGATATATTAAAATACATATTCTCGTTAGAGAGATTGTCTGTCACTGCACTTTTTTTTCTTTGTACGCTAGAGGCTACCCTTCCTTTTTTATCCTTATGGTTAGCTAAATATGTTGTTGATGTCCTTACTGCGCCCGAACAAGCTACGGATCCTAACACATTTTTAAATTTCCTCATAGGATTTGTAGCAATTGGCATATTGGCTCAGGTCTGTGCGACTTTTGGCCAGACTCTTCGTGAAAGGATTGGGCAAAAGATCGAATCGCACAGTGAGGTATCTCTGCTAAAAAAGGTCAATTCTTTTAGCGAGATCACCGTTTTTGAAAATCCAGAGTTTTATAATCATCTGAGGAATGCTACTGAAGGTTCCGGTCGGCGATTTGTCGGAGTGATCGATATCATGGTCTTAGCTACTCGATCTCTATTAATGCTCGGGGGATCGGTAGCTATTCTTGGTAGCGTCCACTGGAGTTTAGGCGTTATTGTATTAGTCGGAATGTTACCACATTCGCTTGTTACATTCTGGATTAATGGATTTAAAGCTCAGGTATTTCGTGCCCAAGCCCATGACACCCGTGAACAGAGATACTACGCTAGTGTTTTGACATCACAAGAAACGGCAAAAGAGGTACGTGCATTTCATCTAGGCTCTTTCTTTCTCGACAAATATCAAGAGGCGTTTTCACGAGTCTATGATCGCTCTCAACGCTTCCGTCAGCGCGCGCTAAAAGTAGGTACGGTCTCCGGTGTTTTCTCTGGAGCTGTAAGTGCTGGTGTTTTCTCATGGATAGCCCTTCAGGCTTACAATGGCTTTTTAACCGTAGGTGATGCAGTGCTATATATCGGTTTGCTACCTCAAGCTATGCGAACCTTGAGTCTCGTATTCGGCCAACTTGCTAGTTTGCATTTCGTCTCATTGCACGTTAAGTACTTCTTTGACTTTCTCAAACTAGAATTACCACATAATGCGAACGAGATAGCTGAGAATTTTCAATCTAAAGACACAGTCCCTGGCTATGAGTTCAGAAGTGTAAGTTTCAAATATCCTGGATCTGATCGGCCAGCGATCGAGAATGTCAGCTTCACCATTGAACCTGGTGAAAAAGTCGCTGTAGTGGGGCGCAATGGAGCTGGTAAGTCTACCTTGGTTAAGCTCATGCTTGGTCTATACCAGCCCGACGCCGGAGTAATTCTATTAGATGGGATTCCATTGAAAGATTACGCTAGCGAAGATCTAAGAAAGAAAACTTCAGTGGTGTTCCAAGATTTTGCCAAATTTTACTTAAGTATAAGAGATAATATAGCTTTAGGAGATTTATCTAAAGATCAAAATGATTGGATAGAAAGCGCAGCACAAAAAGCTCAAGTCGATGATTTCGCGAATGAACTTCCCCAGGGATACGATACTCTATTAGGCAAGCATTTTGATGGTGGAGTTGAATTGTCTGGAGGACAATGGCAACGAATCTCTCTCGCCCGAGCATTTGCACGAGATGCAGATTTAATCGTTTTGGATGAGCCTTCTTCCGCCTTGGATCCGATCGCCGAATCTCATCTATATGAACGATTTCGGGATCTTACGAATGACAAATCGGCTCTCTTTATTACCCATCGGTTGGGTAGTGTTCGGATTGCAGATAAAATAATAGTTATCGATGATGGGAAAATAGTCGGAGTGGGTTCGCATAATGAACTTATGGCTGCCGAAGGTGATTATGCTGTACTATTTCGCACTCAGGCAGAAAATTATGTTGACGGAATTTTTGAATAGGCCGTTGTCTGAACCCCAACAGCGTCATCTGAACCCGCAAAGTTGCTGACTAAGCTGCGACTGCGAAAACTTCGGATACCTTTGGTCTCCTAAAAGCAACTATAAGGGCGATCACAACTTGCCGGTTGCTAGCCGCGAGGCTGATCCACCAAGGAAATACTTGCCATTGTTAAACGCCTCTTCTTCCGTTGTAAGTTTGGGAAAGGCACAAGTCCCTATCGCGTGCTCTGGCGGCAGATGGGTTGCTGCAATTTGCCTGCTAGGAACAGACAGCCCCTCGGCAACCTTGGCCCAATTGAGAGGAGATACATGAGCACGGCATATCCGACTCAGCGCGTTCATACACACCTTTGGCTACTCTGGATGATAGGGGCTGCGCTCGTCGTTGCGCCGTCTGCCCCAGCCCACGAAAAGCCCAGCGAAAAGGAAGTGTGGGCCTTTAGAACTAACCTCCGGCCAACCATAGACGGCGTCCTAGACGATGCGGACTGGAAGCGGGCTACGCCAGCGACGGGATTCATATTGATCGAACCCGAAGAAGGCGTCGCCGCGACCAACCAAACCTTTATACACGTGCTCTATGACGCCGATTATCTGTACATCGGCCTCAATATGATGGATGCAGAGCCTGACAACATAAAGGGTCGCATCATGCAGCGAGATGGCCGGTTTGCCCCGCTGGATCTCGTTGGTCTCGTCTTAGACACCTATCACGACCACCAAAATGCCTATGGATTCTATATAAATGCCTACGGCGTCCAGAACGATTTTCGCGTTGAAAACGACGGATCCGGCGGCTGGGGTGGCATCGATCAGAGTTGGGACGGCATTTGGCAGGCTGAAACCCATGTCCACGACCAGGGCTGGAGTGCCGAGATCGCCATCCCATTCAAGACGCTGCGATTTCCCGAATTGGACCAGCATACGTGGGGCATAAACGTCCAGCGCATTGAGCGGACCTATACGGAGAATAGCAACTGGGCGTTTATATCGAGGGACGACCGATACCTCCTGAAAGTGTCCAAGGCCGGCCACCTACATGGACTCGAAGAGATAAAACCGGGACTTCACTTAGAGGTACTGCCTTATGCAACCGGAGGCTACGGCAATGTAGGGAGTCGGTCTGTAGAAGGCTGGTCCAGCGATTTCGGGCTCGACCTGAAATACAGCATTGCCTCCAATCTCACCTTGGACACCACCTTCAACCCGGATTTCGCCCATATAGAAGCCGACGAAAACCAGATAAATCTGACGAGATTCGAACTGTTCCTAGAGGAGAAAAGGCCCTTCTTTCTCGAAGGCCAACAGCTCTTTACGGCGATGGATCTCTTCTACAGTCGTCGCATTAGCGATCCGGATGCCGGCGCTAAGATAACGGGGAAGATCGGCAAGAACAGCATCGGCATGATCGCAGCGCGGAACCGGCCGTCGGACGAAGAGGGCGATCCTCCGCATTTCGGCGTCCTGCGTCTTAAACGAGACATAGGGGTCAATTCCTCGATTGGTGCCTTGGCGGTCGGGAAAGATGGCCCACTGGGGCAACAGGCAGTGGGTAGCGATCTCGTTCTGAGCTTGAACGACAACGATAAGCTCTTCCTCAATTCGGCGATGAGTTTTGGTGCAGACACGGATCAAGACAACAAAATGTACAGCGGTCACTTTAGGCACAATTCTGATCGCTTTCCGTTCGGGATTCGGGGATCTTGGATCGAGCCTAAGTTCAACGTGGATCAAATCGGCTTCATCCCCCACGACGCCGATGTAGGCGAGCGAGAATTTGGCCTTTATGGCAGCTACGGTTGGCGTCCCGATTTCCTCGGTATTAGAAATATCTATTTGGGACAGAATCTCGTCGCTGAGCGGCGGACCAATGAAGAGGGATGGGAATGGCAATGGAGCAACGTCAATGTGAACGTACGGCGGCTGGACGACTCGCGGGCGTTTTTCAGCCACAATAATTGGCAATTGCGATGGCAACAAAAAAAGTACAACGGCGACTCCTTCAGTGCCGGTTTTGACACCGGCAACGGACGCAAGTACCGGCTCAGCCTTATTGGTCAACTTAGGGACCAGTACGACTTTGCAGACGAATACCTCGGCGACATACGCCGCGTATCTGGGTTGCTGCGGTTCGACTTATGGGAGGGGTTCTTTTTGGACTCTAGCACGGAATCTGTGTGGGAGTATTTTCCCTCCGGCGCACTGGACGAGGTGAAGCGCACCATGCTGGTGAGGACGACGTATTTTTTGCATCGGGATCTGTTCATCCGCAGCTTTTTTCAGCGCAGCTTCCACCGGGACACCGTCGATCTCAACCTGCTTTTTAGCTACACCTTCGGCCCGAATAACAGCCGGTTCTATATCGCCTATAACGAACATCGGGCCGACACCACAGAGCGGATACTGCTGACGAAATTGAGCTATAGGTTTAATTTCTGAGCCCGGCTAGTCTCCCCGATTGCTATGCGCCGACGTGGTCAATCCACTCTACTCGCCTTCTCTTTCTCTATGAGCGCTTTGATGTCGAAGCCGTCGATGGTTAGACCCTCGATAGGACAGTTTTCCAATGTAACATTGCTCATATTGACGTGCTGAAAGTGGGAACCCGATAGATCGACATGGGCAAAGTGGCTTTCCTGCATGGTGCAGTGTTCAAAGGTGATGTTTTTGGCCGGGGTGTGGTCGCCTCCACCTGTATTCCGGAAGCGGGTGCGGTCGATGTTGACATATTCGAAATCAGCACCCGATAGATCGATGTTGCGGAACACGGCTTCGCTCATGTCCACGTATTCGAGGACGGCCCCTGGGATTTTCTTATCTTTGATTTCCATGACAATCTCCTTTTCTAAGTGGATGTCAAAGTTGGAGGAAAGGGGAAGTAGGTGGTGCTTTAGTTGTTTGCGGGCGTCGTGTAATCGTCGTTTTACTGTGCCCGTGGGAATATCCAGCCACGCCGCGGTGTCCTTTACGGAAAACGCGAAGAAGTAGTGGAGCAGCACAGGTTCGCGGAAGAGCGGTGAAAGGCTAGCTAGGGCCTGCCACAGGTTTTCACCAGCCTCTTGGCTTTCGAGGCGGTCTTGGGGATTGAGGCTGGCGTCTAGAGCCTGTTCGGGGAGGGGTGTTTCGCGGCTTCTCTTTTTTAACGTCTTTAAACAGCAGTTGTAGAGGATGGTCCTGAGCCAGGCACCGAATCGCTCCTTGCGGTTGAGGGTATGAAGGGATAGATACGCATTGACAAAGGCGTCGTGGACGCTTTCGCGAGCCTGACGATAATCCCGTAGCCGCGAAAGGGCCATTGCCCATAAGACCTGCTGGTAGCGCTGGATAAGCAGGGCATACTGTTCCACATCTCCGTTCAAGATGGCGCGGACGATGTCCTCGTCTCGTTTCTCGCTGTGGGCACGTTGAGTCATGGGATTCAGAAGTTAGATCGCGGAGCGCGCGAAAGGTTCGGTGACAAAAAAGTACCATGCCCCCTCCTCGCTCAGGTTACACCTTCAGGGCCTTCTTCTTGGGCGCGCTCTGCGCCGCTATTCTCGCCGCAGGAGCCCCCTATTGCAACATGGTTCTGCGCGGCTCGTATATGACCCAGGATTTTTCTACTCCTGGGGCGCTCTTCCTGTTTTTCTTTTTGGTCGGCGTATTCAACGCGCTGTACAAATGCGTTTTCCCCAGCGGTGGCCTCGCCCGCGCCGAGTTGCTACTGATCTACAGCATGATGCTCATCGCCTCGGCGATTACCACCTGCGGCCTCTCTGAATACCTTTTGCCGGTTATGGGGTCCTGGCTCTACTTCGCCACGCCGGAAAACCGCTGGGACGACCTGTTTCATCCCTACATCCGCGACTTCTTGGTCCCCGATGACGCGCGCGCCATCAAGCACTTCTACGAGGGCCTGCCCACGGGTGCGTCTATCCCTTGGGATGCTTGGCTACTTCCCCTGCTTGGATGGAGCGCCCTCATTGTCGCCGTTTACTTCGCCATGATCTGCGTGGCCGTGGTCCTCCGCCGCCAGTGGATCGAGCGCGAAAAGCTCATCTATCCGCTCGCGCAATTGCCGCTCGACATGGTGCGCCAAAGTGACGAGAGTCGGCTGCCGCCGTTCTTCAAAAGCGCGAGCTTGTGGATTGGCTTTGCCATTCCCTGCCTCATCTCTTCGACCAATGCCTTCCACAACTACTTCCACGTCTTTCCACAAATCCAGCTTTCCACGAGCATTGGCCTCTTCCGCGACGCCGTGCATTTGCCCGTGGTGCTCAGCTTTCCGGTCCTCGGCTTTGCTTACCTGATCAACCTTGAGATCGCCTTCAGCCTGTGGTTTTGCAATGTGCTGGTCAATGTGCAAAAAGGACTCTACGGCGTGCTCGGGGTCACCTCCGGCGAGGCGCTAGACACTTTTAGCGTCAATCCACCGGCGATTGCCCACCAGGAAATGGGCGCGCTGATCACACTGGTCGCTCTTACGCTGTGGGTGGGGCGCGGGCACCTCAAAGACGTGTGCCGCAAGGCGTTTTTCAATGCCGCGGATGTCGATGACGCCGACGAGATTCTCTCCTACCGCGTCGCGGTTGTCGGTGCGTTAGCGAGCTTGGGTTTTGCCGGGATTTGGCTTTATCTAAGCGGTATGCCGCCGCTGGTCGCCCTGCTCTTCCTGCTCAGCGCCTTTGCCATTTTCGTGGCCCTGACCCGCATTGTCGCCGAAAGCGGGGTGCCTGAAGCGCGTACGCCGATGATGCCGCAGAGCTTCGTCGCCACGGGGATCGGCACGACCGCGGTCGGCGAAACCGGCATTACCGCTCTCGGCTTTTCCTTTACTTGGGCCACTGAACTGCGCGTCGTGGTAATGGCCTCAGCCGCCCACGCCCTCAAGCTGCTCGACGGCCAGCAGGGACGCCACCGTCTCTTCTTCTGGGCGCTGATGCTCGCGGTGCTGGTCAGCATGGTTAGCTCGATGTGGGCGATCCTCGATTTGTCCTACCGCTACGGCGGCATCAATCTCAACCGCTGGTTTTTTGGCGGCGGTGCTCGCGCCCCATTCGAGAGCTTTGTCGCTCGCCTCTTGCTCAACCCCACCGGGCCTAGTTGGGAAGGCTGGTTTTCCACGGGGGTCGGCGCTGCGATTATGAGCGGCCTGATGCTGGCCCGGCACTACCTGACGTGGTGGCCCCTACATCCCATTGGCTTTCCCATCGCCGGCCTCTGGCTGATGAGCCACTCTTGGTTTTCGATTTTTTTGGCGTGGCTGTGCAAGGCCATCGTTCTCAAGTACTGGGGGCCGCGCGGCTTCCGCGCCGTTCGCCCGTTCTTCATGGGAGCGATCCTCGGCCAGTTTGCCAGCGCTGGGGTCTGGCTGGTCATCGACGCCTGTACCGGCATGACCGACAACCGCATCTTTAGCTGGTGAAGGTCGGGGGTGTTACCAGCGGTAGAGCAAGGCGAAATTGGGAATGGGGCGGATGGCAAAGCCATCGTCGGACACGAGGAAAATGGCGATTGGGACGTCCATGGAAACGGCGATGTTTTTGGTGCCGATCTCTAACCCCACGCCCGGTCCTGCTACGACATCTAGCCGTTCGTCGATGCCTTTGTCGCCTTCGACATGGATCCCTACTTTCACCTCTGGTTTCACCTCGACGTCTAGCCTGCCGCTAACAAAATCCCATTGTTCGCTCCGCCGGTAAAACGCGGCCACGCCCCCAGAGAAAAACGCCCGTGCCCACTCGCCTTGGTGCAAGGTCTTGAACAAGGTAAGGCCCCCAAAGAGATAGCGTTCCTCTTGGGACCAATACGGAAACCCCGAGACCTGCCAGCCGTTGCCGGTAGTGGGATTTTGGCGACCGTAACTGAGTCCCAGACCGTAGGTCGGCCCGGCTACGAACCCAACGCTGTGGCCCGCGCCATCTGCGGCCAGCATGGTCGGTGCTAGCAAAGTCGCCAGTGCGATACTGCACAAAATTAGCATGGTACTTACTGTCCTTACATTTGCAGCCTGAAGATGGAACTCCTATATGTCAGACAAGATAGGCACTTGACAATACCAACCAAAAGAGATCTAGGCATCAATGCCAAAGATTAAAACAGGGATGTCAATGTCAGCGACTCCCCGTGTCTGCAAGTCCCATACAAACTGCTCGAAATACGAGACACCTGTTGACATCTCATTTGCGAAGGACTTTACGGGAACAATTTCTACTCCGGCGTCAATGAAGTCTAGCTTGTGAAAGATGGTCATTTTTGCACAAACGTTATAAACCATGAATGCGTATTTACCGAACTGTACTTCTATGCCAAGGCGTTCCTTTAGAAAATCCATTTCTCGAAAAGCTCTTTGGCGTAATGGTTTTGGTGAATATGCAGAGCGATAGTAGTTCGTGGGATACTCACAGAGCACCCGCTTCTTACGCCAGCCTCTGGATTTAAACTCTTGGGTAAGAGCGCTGTTGAGACCAGGAGGGCTATAAAGTATTCTGCCTGGCATGGTTTTTTCATTGCTCTTTTTGGTCTTATAGTGGTGTGCATCTACAGAATTGATAATTGCTTCCAACTCCTTTATCGCGTAGGGCCATTTCTCCTGAATTGAGGATAGACCTCTGTTAAACGAGTATTCGGCGGCAATAATCATAGGTCCATTTCTTTCGTTGAATTTCCCCATTCCAAAGGCCGTTGTACAACCTTCTCTCTACCTGTTGGAGTATGAACGGGCTTACCTAATGGACGAATAGGCAAGGTCCCGTCTATAAATCTCCGAAGCCTATCACGCGCAATATCCACATATTCCTTATCTTGTTCTGCAGCGATAGCTTTGCGATTGTGTTTCAAGGCCGTAATTATGGTGGTACCAACACCACAGTAGGGGTCTAGCACAACTCCATCGTCATTCGTCAGTGCCAAAGTACATCGTTCCACTAACTCAACAGGAAATTGGCATGGATGGATGGTCTTCTCTGGGTGATTCGCCTTCACATTCGGGATATCCCATACCTCATTTTCCCAGTCCTGTATGACTACATCCCAGATATCCGATGGGTTTTTACCAAGAGGATTACCGGATGGTTTGCCCCGATTTGGCCCCTTGTAGTGCCTTTTCCCTGGATATTTTGAAGGTACTCTAACGCTATCGAGATTAAACACATAATCCTCACTTTTTGTAAACCAGAGAATTACTTCATAGCGTCCTGAGAACCGTTTTGAAGCGTGAAGGCCGTGATTAAATCGCCAGATAATTCGATTGCGTAGCTTCATGCCAAGATTTTTGAATAAGTCATAAAAATAAATATCGAGTGGAAATACTTCACCTTTTTGAACGTAGTTCCCGATTTCCCAGCATATGCTGCCTGTGCTTGATAAGGTGCGATATAGCTCAGAGATCACAGGCTCCTGATGCTCGAGATAGGCTCTCAAGGAAGTTTTTCGCTCGTATATCTTACCAATGTTGTAGGGAGGTGAAGTAATCACCAAATCTACCGAATCCGATGGTATCTCTTCCAATAATTCTTTACAATCTCCTTCAAATAGAACGACATCAGCATCGCTTTGATATCGCTCGGCGATTTCAAGGTCTCTCTCCGTATCAAATAATGTTCTCATTTGCTATCTCCTCGGTAATGGGATAATTCAGAATTTCCTACAAACTGTCTTATAAATAGATTTTGGGCTTAGAGTTGAGTCATCGCTGTATTCGCTAGCTAGGGATAGGGCTCCCACAGGGGACGCCCTACGAGGGACAGGCATGTATGAGATAGCTTCTACCCAAAATCTCTAAAAATATCGTTAAGCCCTACATGTCGCGCAACAGCACTATGAACAACCCCATGTCCTCCTGTTCGTCGCCCTGCAAATCCATGCTCACTCCTGCGTTTAGCACCAGGCCATCGCCGAGTCCGATGTCGAAATTCGGCTCTAAGCGGACGCTGAGGTCGCCCTCCAAGTCAGCGGTGTTGGACGTGATGAGCAAGTCGAGGTACGCGCTGAATTTTTCGCTGAATACCAGCGCCGGCTCGATCAGGAGGTTGCCTATCACGCCATTGCCTTCGTAGGCATGGGTGTAGCCTTTTAGCGCGGCGACCTGTAGATGACTGTTGAGGCGGAAGGCGGTGCCAAATTCGACGGTCTGCATGAGACCTATGGCCAAGCCGGGATTGTCGATGTCTCCGGCGGGCAGCACAATATTAGCGGTTGCCGCGCGGTTGGTGCCGAGCTGGTACTTGCTGCCGACCACGAGCGACGAAAAGTTGGAATTCCCATCTTTGAAAAAGCCAAAGGTGAGATGTGCGCCCACTTCAACGCGAGCGTGAGGATTGAATTTGGCCATGGCCACGATGTTGCTCACGTCCTTGAGTTCCTTGAACGTGGACGGAGAGGTGCGGACTCCAATATCGACGCTGGTGTAGCCTGGGCCGCCCGGCAGGACGTAGTAGGGATCGTAACTGAGGGGAGCATGGACGGGGGCATGGACGGCAGGGGCCTCGGTCTCAAGCGCGACCGTTTCCTCGGCTGGAGCGTCGTCTTCGGGTTGAGCATGGACGGCAGTGCTCACTAGCGCGACCACGCCGATCAGTACGCAAAGCAGGTGCATAAGGTCTCCTAAAATTGTGAGGGGTGTTCAAAAGCCGCAGCGCTTGCAGGCGCGGAAGAAAGGCTCGGCCATGGCGTAGGCCCCGCGAAAGACCATATCGCTGGTGAGGGGATGCACGCAGATCAGGCGCGCGCCGTTGTCGATGGCCTCGACCATGCCGTCTTCGATGTCTTGGGGGTCTTCCATGGCGCCGTGCCCCACGACGCGGCCAGTGTGGACGCCGCGCTCGGCCGCGGCGCGGAAGAGGGCGTTGACTGCGTCGTTGACTTCGGGGAGGTCGCCCTCGCGCAGGATGGCGTCGAACGGGCCGACAAACCCGCAGGCCTTGTTGCGCCCTTGGTCAGCCATCAGGTCGAGGACGCGGTCGCGGGTTTCGATGTCGATGATGTATTCCTTGGTCTCAAACTGGATCCAGCCCTGGGTCTCGGTCTCGGTGCCGCGCAGTTCGTGGGGAGTGAACATCATGGTCCGCTCGCCGTCGCGGACCGGATACCCGCCGCGATCGTCTGGGGTGGCTTGGCCGGGGATGGGGAAGTTGATGGCGCGGAAATAGCGCTCGGCCTCCTCGTAGGTGGTGCCATAGGGGCGCATGGTCGCCCGCGCCCCGAGTTGGAAGGCGTCGCCGTGTTCGGAGCGGGCCTCGCGGGCTAGACGCTGGACCGGCAGAATGCCGTAGCGCGAGAGGACGGCGTTTTGCTCGCGGCCGTACCAGCCTTCCCACTGGCTGTGTTCGGCGTCGTTGACTATCCACGACCAGCCGGCCTTGGCCCAAGCGTGGACCTCGGCGTCGCGCAGTTTGTGCCACGGCACGTCGTTGAAGCCGCCCAGTAGGGGTGGGGTTTTGGCTACCGACTCGCACTGATCGAGGGTTTCCTTGAGCGGGTTGCGGGCGGGATTGAGGGCGTAATTGTACGCGCGGCGGGCGAATTCCTCGGCTTTGAGGGGCCGGCTACCGCCGATGGCTGCGATGGCGTCCACTTAGGTATCTCCTTGTTTTTCGTTTGGCGTTATAGTCGCGTTAATAACTGATGTTACGCACCCGGGTAGGGGGCGGTTTCAAACCGCCCCCTACGGCCACCGGCCTCGTCGAATCAAGGGCGTCCTGCCCGCGATCCCAGAGAGAATCGGGCCGAAAACCAACCACCGGCCACGTACTGCGTAACATCAGTTCTATAAAATATAGAGAGTTGCAATGTCCGTTGTTTCTAGCCAGTCGGGAGCATATCGGCCAACAGCGTCGCCAAGCCCAAAAACGAAAGGAAGCCCACTACGTCGGTCACGGTCGTGAGAATGATCGAGGACGCGGTCGCCGGGTCGTGGCCCAACTTGACTAGCACCACTGGGATGGCCGCGCCGGCTATGGATGCGAGTATCATGGACGCCAACATGGCGCACAACATGACGAGGGCTAGCCCTAGGCTCTGGCTCCAGACGAAGACGCCGATTGCGGTCACAACGGCAATGGCTAGCCCGTTGCAAAAGCCGATTACTAGCTCCTTGCCAAGGACGCGGGCCGCGTGCGAGGTGCGGATTTCGCGCAGTGCGAGTCCCCGCATGGTCACGGCGAGGGCCTGCGCGCCGGTGTTGCCCGACTGACCCGCAACTACGGGTAGTAGTACCGCGAGTGCGGTAAACTTGGCAATCGTGTCCTCGAAGAGGCCGACGACCGCAGCCGCGAGAAAGGCGGTTACGAGGTTGATGTTGAGCCAGGGCAACCGACTGCGAATGCCCACCCACGGCTTGGACAGCGCGCGTTCTTCCGCGGATACACCGACCATCTCTTGGACATCTGTCGCTAGGTCTTGCTGCACCGCATTGACGAGGCCGTCGTGGCGAATAACGCCTACTACTTGTCCTGCGAAATCGACCACCGGCAGACTGGTGAGGCGGTAGGTGTTTAGGAGTTCGACGACCTCCTCGCGCGGCGTCATGGGAAGCACTTGCACGGCCGTGCCGTCGCGGAGATCGCCGAGCGACAACTCCGGGTCGGCGGCGACTACGTCCGGCAGCCGCACCGAACCCGCATAGCGATCATTTTCGTCGCGCAGCACGAGAGCCATGGCGCGGTGGTTGCCTAGCTGGCGGATTCGCTCTAGCGCGGTGGCTACTGGGCAATCCAGCGCAAAGGTGCTGACCTGAGTGTCCATCAGGGATCCGGCCGTGCCCGGGGGATAGGAGAGAATCTCTTGGATTTCCCGCCGGCGATTCGCGCCCGCCAGCGCGAGGATCCGGGCGCGCTCTGACTCGTCGAGATGCGCAACGAGCCTTGCAGTAATGGCCGGATCGAGTTGGGCGAGAAGGCGACCCAAGTAAGCGTCGTCCAAGCTCGCCAAAATGCGCGCGCCGCGGTCCTGCTCCATCCGCTGCAAGACGTTTGCCGCGATCGCGTCGTCCACGCCCTGCAGCACGCCGACAGCCTCGTCTATGCTGGCATCGCCTAGCTGGAGCGCCACTTCCTCGGGATAGTGTTCGACGAACTGCTGGATGAGTACATGGTTCGGAGTTGGCTGTTCCATTACGACTTCCGCTCGCTTGAACTACCGGTGGTTCCGGAGGTCGGCCAGTGAAATACGCCGCGCAAGCCGAGGCCAAATACTTCGCCGAGGGCCGAGACCGTTTGCAGGCCGCTGTCTGCCAAGGTCGCACCAGCTTGACGGCGCTCTAAAGCCCGCACGATTTCGTAGCGGAGGACACCGACGAACTGGCCAGCCCTGTCCACCACAGGCAGCGCGTGGACGCTTCCCCACGCTGGGTGCCCTACCACGGTTTGCCAAGTGGCGCTGGCGGCGATGGATGCGACATGGCGCGTGCAGACCGACGCGAGCAATACATCGGGCCGCGCGCCCATTAGTTCCCGTATGTTGACGACGCCGACGAGCCGCTGATCGTCGGCCACCACATAGAGATAGTAGAGGGCGTGTTCGGGATTGCGCTGGACCCGTTCGAGTACTTGGCAAACCGGCTCCTGCTCGAATGCGGTGAGCACTTCCGGGTCCATGAGCGCCCCGGCCGTATCCTCGGCGTAGATAAGCAGGCTCGCAATCACTTCTTGGAGGCGCGGGGGAAAGCAATTGACGACCGCGGCTCGGCGCTCGTTCGGAGTCGCTCGCAAGATGGATGCGGCAATATCTGGACGCGCGGCAGTGAGTATGGCGGCCGCTTCTTCGACGGATAGCTGCTCTAGGGCGAGGGCTGCAGAAAGCGACGGCAGGTAGTGCAAGAGGCCTGCTGCAATCGCTGGCGCTAGGTCGCCGAGTATCAGTGCTGCTTCTCGGTGCGACATAGCCGCTAGGGCGGACGCGACTTCCGCTGGATGATCGGTTGCAAATTGCGCGAGGAGTTGTTGTTCAAGATTCACTGGACACTCCCTTGCTTATGCGGAGGCAGCGCTCCTCGAAGAATTGTTGGCCGGGGATGCCCAACTCGCCTTCGGCGTGTTCGACAAAAACAGTGGTGGAGGTCGTCCGCACGATGCGCCCGTTGTCGTCGCCGAGGCGAATCTGCTGTCCTATGTCGTAGGACTTGTTGACGTAGTGCATGGCGAGGATGTTGGCGATAACGCTGCGGGCACCCAGCCCAAATGCAAAGGCCGCGCCGGCGAGGAGTGCGGCGAGCACGATCAAGAAGATGTTCGTCAGCAGCGACACGTCCACGCCGAGTTGCTTGATTGCCACGAGAATGGCTGCGCCGATGATGACCCCCTGGACAAGGCGGGCCAACTGCTGCCCCTGATGCGGCAGCAAGCGAAAGGCCGCGCTCATTGCCGCATTGCTGACGAGGCGACCTCCGACGACACCGACGAATAAGACTGCGACCGCCGCGATGACCCTGGGCAGGTAGTGTGCTAGAGCGGCCAAATAAGTAGTCAAAACCGGGAGACCGACGACTTCGCTCGCCACTGTGATCGCGACTAACAAGACGAGCCAGTAGATGCTGCTCGAGACGATGCGCCCGAGTCCCTTGTCGGCCAAGGCCTGTTGCCAAGTGCCCGCGGTCGTTCCCGCGGAAATCCGCTTGGAAAAACGCTCGACCACTCGGCGCACGAGCGCGCGAAGCGACCACGCCACGAGCCACCCGACGAACAGGACGACTAGGGTGACGACCAACTTGGGGAGCACGTGGAAGAAGCTCTCTTTAATGGAACCAAGGACGGCGAGTATCTCAGCGGCTGGGCTGGGCTCCATAAGACACCTCCAGTTACTTTTTTTGCCGCATCACCATTGAGACGATGGCCAGCCAGTAAAGGTTCTGCACAACGGCGAAATAATAGACGACCCCCATGAGCTGGTCAAACACCGCGCCCAAGGCAAAAACCATCAAATAGACATCGATGCCGCTGCGCAGATAGTTGCGCAATTTTAGCGGTGGAATGCGCACGAAGTTGGCCAAACGTCCGATTAGGCCGCGGCTCGCAGATTCCGCTAGCTGCCCCTTGCCAAAGGCCGAGGCATTCATCAGGGTGGCGATGTGGGTCATGGCTAGCGAAGCGAAGACGACAAAGGAGTAGAGATAGGCATGAGGATCGCCGCTTTGGTGCTCCAACGCGTGTCCCAACGCGAGACAGAGCGCCAGTTCGGCGATGCGGTCCAGCAAGCCGTCGAACCAAGCGCCAAACGGCGAACTGAGGCCGCGCAAACGGGCGATTTCGCCGTCGCAGCAATCGAGCGTAAAGGATAGTTGGATGAGGAGGCCAGCCCCGATGAGAGCCATGCGCTCGCCCGTGGAGAGCAAGTACGCACCGGGCAAGATGACGAGAAAGGAAAGGACCGTCACTTGGTTGGGGCTGAGGGGGGTGCGGACCAACAGGCGGGTGAGCAAGGTGGAGAGGCGGCGGTTGAACAGGACTTCGACTAGTCCCATGACCTCGGGCTTGCTGGCCTTGAAGTCCTCAGCCGTGTACGGGGGTTTGCGCACAGGTGCTCCTATCCTACACCAGAGGTTAAATTAGGAATTAGGAATTAAGGATAATCAACGCTCCCGCCTTTAATTCTTAATTTTTAATTCCTAATTCCCAATTGAAATTAACGGCAGGGTTGGAACACGGCAATGAGCCGTGCTGCGGTTGCCGCCGTTAGGGCTAGCGGCTATTTTGCGGCCATGCAAACGGAGCGAACTGGCTTGGAGGTGACGCGGCGCGCCCTCGTATTGGGCGCGGGGGCGGCGCTCTTCTTGAACTTAGCTTGTCCCTACTCAGTACTCGTCCTGCAAAATGCCGGCCTGACCTCGGATTACATTGCGGCCGGCGCGATGATGGTCTTTTTGGTTCTCGTCGGGCTGGTCAACCCTCTGTTGAAAGCCACCATCAGGTCTTGGGCACTGCGCACGAGCGAGCTGGTGGTCGTGTACGCGATGATGGTCGTGGCGTCGGCGATTCCCACGTGGGGATTGGTGACCAATCTGTGCCACATCCTCACCCGCCCCTTCTACTACGCCACGCCAGAAAACCGCTGGACCGAGCTGATTCAACCGCTGATTCCCGCTTGGCTTGCGCCGCACGAAGCCGAGGCTGCGCGCTTCTTTTACGAAGGGCTGCCCGCGGGGATGGGCATTCCGTGGGGCGCTTGGCTGGTGCCGCTTATGGCGTGGGGCAGCGCGATGCTGGCGGTTTACTTGATGATGATCGCCACGATGGTCGTCTTCCGGCGGCCTTGGGTCGAACAGGAGCGGCTGGTTTTCCCGCTGGCGCAGGTGCCTTTGGAAATGCTGCGCGGCAACGACGAGGGCATTTTCCCCCAGTTGTTCCGCAATCCGCTGATGTGGGTCGGGTTTTCGTTGCCTTTTGCTATTCAAGTGTTGGACGGGCTGAACCACTACTTCTTTTACGTGCCCGAGGTGCGGCTGGTGTTTGACCCGCTGATGCTGTTCCGCGACAGCGTGCGGCTGCATATCTTCGTCAATTTTGCCATCATTGGCGTGGCGTATTTCCTCAATCTCAACGTGGCCTTCTCGGTGTGGTTTTTCCACTTGTTGAGTCGTTGTCAGACCGGGGTTTTCAACGTCATCGGCTTTCAGACCAAGGGGCACAACGAAGCGCTGACGGGTTCCTCGATAGCCCTGTCGCACCAGGGGATGGGGGCGATGCTGGTGTTGGTGGCGGCGATTCTGTGGACGGCGCGGGTCCACTTGCGCCAAGTGTTCAGCGCGGCGTTTAGGCGTGGGGTGCAGGCCGACGATGGCGACGAGATTCTCTCGTACCGGGCGGCCGTGTGGCTGTGGATTGTCTGCGCGGCTTACTTTTTTGGCTGGCTGCTGTTGAGTGGGGTGCCGGTGGTGGCAGCGGTG
Source organism: Candidatus Latescibacterota bacterium (assembly GCA_965116455.1). GTDB lineage: Bacteria > Latescibacterota > UBA2968 > UBA8231 > UBA8231. Next base: position 2,457,195 of record OZ220690.1, read on the forward strand.
GTGTTTTTCTGCGGGGCGTTTGCCATTTTCCTGGCCATTGCGCGGGTCATTGCCCAAGGCGGCGTGGGCTTTACCTCTTCGACCATGCTGCCGCAGCCCTTTGCGGTCTATACTTTGGGTACGGATGTCATCGGCTGGAAGGGGCTAGCATCGATCAGTCTGAGCTATTCGTGGGCCGCTGAAATGCGCACCACGGTCATGGCTTCTACCGCCAACGCGCTCAAGCTGGCGCACGGGCACGGAGCCAATCACCGCCGCCTGTTTTGGGGGTTGGTCATCGCGGTCGTCGTCGGTATGATGGGGGCCTTCTGGATTACCCTCTACTTGAACTACACGCACGGCGGGATCAACCTGCGCCAGTTCGGAGTGCCAACGCTGGCCTATCGCTTTCTGGAGGACAAGATTCACAATCCCGTCGGCTGGGATCACATCCGTCCGCGGCTGCTGTTTACGGGTGTGGGCGCGGCCTTGATGGGCGGGCTGATTTACATGCAGCACCACTTCCCGTGGTGGCCGCTGCACTACATCGGCCTGCCGGTGAGCGACAGTTGGGTTATGGGCGTGGCGTGGTTTTCGGTGTTTTTGGGCTGGTTGTGCAAGGCCGTGATATTCAAATTCACTGGCACGCGCGGTTACCTCACGTACAAGCCGCTCTTCGTCGGGCTGATCGCCGGGCAGCTCCTAGGCGCGGCTATGTGGATGGTGATTGATTTTTGCCTCGGAGAGATGGGGAATGTGGTGTACGTGGGGGTGCGTTAGGGGCAGGATTTTCACAACAGGCGTCCACACGCGACGCCTACACAAGGAGAAATAGACATGAGCGACAAGATGTATCGAGCAGTGGCCATAGGCCGGACCGGACGGGGCAATTGGGGACACGGGTTGCACTCGGGCTTGAAGAATCATCCGCGCGTCGAGGTGGTGGCCGTCGCCGATGAGGACGCCGAGGAGCGGCAGACTAAACAGGAGGAATTGGCTGCTCCCCGCGCGTACGCCGACTGGCGCGAGATGCTAGAGGCCGAACAGCCGGAGGTGGTAACGGTTGGCCCGCGCTGGACCGATTGCCACTTGGAGATGGTGCTGGCCTGTTTGGAAGTGGGGGCGCACGTGTACTGCGAAAAGCCCATGACGTGGAACTTGGCCGACGGCGACCAGATTGTGGCTAAGGCCGAGGCGACTGGGCGCAAGGTGGCGGTGGCACATCAGGGGGCGTATATGCCGCGCATCCGGCACGTAAAGGAGGTGTTGGCGCAGGGGCGGATCGGCGCGGTGCGGGCCATTCGCGCCCACGGCAAACAGGATCGGCGCGGCGGCGGCGAGGACATGATCGTGTTGGGGACGCATCTGTTCAATATGATGCGCCTGTTTGTCGGCGATGTGGCTTGGATGACGGCGCACATTGAGCACGAAGGCCGCGCGCTGACAGTCGAAGACGTGCGGGAGGCGACCGAGCCGGTGGGGCCGATCGCCGGCGATTGCATCAACAGCTACTTCGCCTTTGAGAGCGGAGTGGCGGGCTTTTTTGATTCGCGGAAGTACGTCGATGGTGGGGGTGCGCGAATGGGTATGGAGATCGAGGGCAGCGAGGGCGCGATCGCGTTGCGCGGCGGCGGCAGTGGCCCGGCCATGCTCTATCCGCATCCGGTGTTTGATCCAACCGATGCGAGCCAGCAGTGGGTTCCCTTGGACGAGGTGGCGGACGAAGCGCTGAGCACGGGCAACGATCTGGCGGTCGCCGATTTGATCGACGCGGCCGAAGCCGACCGCGAGCCGCTGTCGAGCGCGCGCGACGCCGTGGCGGCTTTGGAGATGATCTTGGGGGCTTACGAGGCGGAGATTACTGGGGGACGGGTGGCGTTTCCCATGCAGCGGCGAGAGCATCCGTTGGTTGCTTGGCGGGAGGGGCGATAGGCGGGCAGCGAGGGCGATTATTTTGTAGCACAAGCTTCAAACGTTGGGCGCAAATGTCGCCTATATTGCAAACGTTTTAAATATTGATCCGTATCGTATTTTTTTAATAGTCCACTACCTGATTTTTGTGCCTATTGACGGAGTGGCCTGAAACTCTTGTATTTATCGCTTCGCTGGCGCGTTTGTGCAAAATTTGTGGCAAGTGCGCTAGATTCAGCTTTACCTCACCTCTAGCACGTCACAGGAGGACACTCATGCACATTGAGAGGAGGAAGTGGCCGGTGGCACTAGGCGCGGCGCTGTTTTGCGCCTTGCTCGCCCTGCCGGCATTCGCTGGCAACGGCAAGATCGCCGGCGTAGTACAAGACGATTCCGGGCAGGCGTTGCCCGGGGCCAATGTGTTCGCCGAAGTGGGTGGCGAGCGGATCGGCACGACAGCCGACGACATGGGCCGCTATTTTCTGCTCAATATTCCCCCCGGCACGTACTCGGTCGAAGCTAGTTACATAGGGCACCAAACGGTGCGCCAGACCCAGATTGAGGTCCGATTGGACCTGACGACGACGGTCGATTTCGAGTTGGAGACCGAGGCGATCGAAGGGGAGACGATAACAGTGGTTGCCGAGGCACCGCTGGTCGAGCGTTCACTGACGACCAGCCGGGCGACAGTAGGCCGCGCCGAGCTCAACAACACCATGCCGGTGGCCGACTTGCAGGACCTGATTAATACGACGCCGAGCGTGTTCCGCGGCTATATCCGCGGCGGGCGCAAGGCCGAGGCCAAGGTGCTCGTCGATGGGATCGATGTGTCGGATACGTATTTCCGCGCCGGCGAGGGCCTAGTCACTTGGAATCCCTATGTGGATGTCAATCGCACCTCGGATGGCGAATTCACCTCGGTCGGCGTCAACGCCAGCAACGTGCAGTCGCTGGACATTATCGCCGGTACCTTCAACGCCGAGTACGACGCGGCTAGCGCTGGTATCGTCAATGTAGTAACGCGAGAAGGCGGCGACGAGTTAGAGGGGCGGTTGTTTGTTCGTCGCGGCGTCAGCGGTTACAAAAACGCCGGGCCGGATGTCTATGCGAGCTTGGCCGACACCGTCAATAAGACGACGTACTTCGACAGTTACCTGCAGGCGCGCGACGACTTGCTGGCCTCCGAGGACGAAGCCGACAAGGCCAAGGCCGAGAAGTACTACATTTTCGACCCCGAGGACGTTACCTACGGCGACAATCCCTCCTCCGAGATAGAACTTTCGCTGGGGGGCAAATTGCCGTTGCCGCGCACCCATTTTTACTTGACCACGCGCTATCTCAACGACGAGGGGCTCTTCCCCAACCAGCTCAACCGCTCGCAGCGCTATTCGCTCAAGCTGACGCATCGGCTCAGCCAGAATGTCAAGCTGACCGGCAACGCGATGATCGACGATGGCGGTGAGCTGGGAGGTTGGGTCAATCGCAACTTCAGCGGTCGCTACGCCTATTTCCCCGAGGGAGCCTTAGGCAACAAGAAGTTGGGGACGATGGCCTATCTGGGGATGAGCCACTCGCTTTCTAACAACACCTTCTACGAGATCAAGCTCTCGCAGGTTACGCGCACGAGCAAGTTCGGCTACTCCGACGACAACGGCGACGGCATCGTCGAGGCCGACGAGAGTGGCGACTTTATCTTCATCGACAGCGCTGAAGAGTCGGAAAAGTACCTAGGCGTTGACGGCTCTGGGGCCGACGCCGACGGCAACTTTACCTTTTTTACCACTAACCCCGGCAATTCGCGCAACTTCGACCTGCCCTTTGGCGACAATCAGTATCGCTTGGCGCAGGCGGGCTTCTACTTTGAGGAGCTCAACCGCGACGTGATGCAGCTCAAGGCCGACATCACCCATCAGTACAACTACCACCACCAGCTCAAGGCCGGCCTGCTGTTCCGCAGCCACACAGTCTCGAAGCTCATGCAGCGGACGCAGATTACGGTGGGCTATTCCAACCTGCCGTACGAGATTTCCGACTACGAGCGCAGCCCGAGCGAACTGGCCTTATACGTACAGGACAAAATTGAGTACGAGGGCATCATCCTAAACGCCGGCTTGCGGCTCGACAGCTTCAATGCGGACGCCGAGCAACTCACCGACTTTTTCCGCCCGTCTGAAGAGGGCGAATACACCTATGAAAGCGGCCAGACCCACACCTACCGCACCCCGATTCGCAGTGGGGAGGTTGAAACGCGCTGGTACTTGCAGCCGAGGTTGGGAATCTCGCATCCAATCAGCGAGCAGGCTGCCATGCACTACTCGTGGGGCAAGTTCTACTCGCCGCCGTCGTTTTCATACCTCTACGAGGACTACGACAGCTTCACCAACCCAGCTTGGCCGAACGTGCCCGATGTCGGGGCGGATCCGACGACGGCCACTGCGTACGAGATGGGCTTGCAGTACAGCTTCGCGCCCGAGTACTTGTTCGACGTCACGGCCTATTACCGAGACATTGAAAACTACGGGCGGCTCGGCTTTACCATCAGCCCAGCCGACGCTGGCTTTGCCACCTACAGTATCAATACCAGCGGCGGGTACGCCGACAGCCGCGGCATTGAGTTTGGAGTGGAGCGCCGGTCGCAGAGCAAGATCAATGGCCGCGTCAACTACGCGTACAGCTATATCAAGGCATCGCGCAATGGCAACAACTCGACGCCTTTCCCGGATAAAAACTCGTTTTCGGTCAACGCTGCAACCGATGTCCAAGCCTTGGAGACGGCGTTGGCCAACAAGGAGCGTTTCAACACGTACGAGGCCAATGTCAACGGCGGTGGCAATCCATTGGTCACCGGCTACGACCGTGCCCACCGCATCGCCGTTACCCTGTTGGCCGAGTTGCCAGCAGAGGTTGGGTTGACCTTGATCTCGACGGCTGATAGCGGCTTCAACTACAATGTAACGGCCACCACGGACGATCCGCGTGCGCGCGAGACCCGGCAGGCCCCGTGGAATATGCGCACAGACCTGCGGCTCCACCGCGGCCTTGCGTTGGGTGGCTTGTCGCTAGGGGCCTTCTTTGAGGTGCGCAATCTGTTCGATCGCGAGAATATCCTGACGTGGGACAATCGCAACATCGCCTCTACTACCAAGTGGGAGGAAGATGGAGACCCGACGGGCAACCTCAACCGGGCCTTCACTGGCCAGAGTCAGGCGATTTACGACATCCCGCGCATGGCCAATTTCGGCGTCACCGTGGATTTCTAGGAGGAATACTAAGATGATTAAACGCATGAAAATTGCGTCTCGGCTGGCGACCGTGTTGGTGATCGCCACGGCCGGGACGATCGCCGCGCAAGAGGGCGGCGTGTTCACGGCTGGCGATCTGTGGGAATCCTTCTTTCCCAGCAACGCCGGTTCTTGGTATCGCGAAACCGATGACGATCCGACCGCCCGCTTTACTCTCTTCCGCGTCGGCAACTGGGATCGCCAGTGGACGACGCCGACCCAAACCTATCCGGGCGGCGAAAATCTGCACCTACCTTGGGGCCAGGATTTGCAGATGTCGGAATACAGCCCCGAAGAGATCAATATCACCACGGCCAGTAATGCGCCCCGGGCCAAGCAGTACTTGCACGGCTTCTACACCAGCAATTTGGCTGGTGCTGGCGATGCGGGGCGCAACTTTACCAGTCCGGGTGCCTACTGGGTTGATGACGACCGCAATGAAATGCGCTACGAGGGCGCGATGCCGACCAACTTAGGCGTTGATGTGCGCTGGCGGATGCGGCAGTTTGCCGCCAATCACGCCAACCTCAACGACTTTATCGTCGTCGAGTTGGAATTGACCAATACGGGTGTGCTCGACGCCGATGGCGACGGCACAGCCGAAAAGACCGACAACCGCATCCACGCGCTCACGCTGCATCTGCAAAACGAGCCGATCAATTCGATGAGCAATGCCGTTCATGGCCGGCGCGGTGCTTCGGGGTGGTTTACCGGGCCGACCTCGGGCTACGACGCCACGCCCGACGCCGATGGTGCGCCTTGGGATGTGCCGGTGGTTTTTAGTGGTCCGTCGCCGAGTGCGCTCGGTGAGCCACATCCGGTTTTTGGCACGTCAACCGGCTGGGCTGCCGACGGGGCGCGCCTGTTGGGCAATACCATGAATCGACGCAGATACTACTACGACATCTACAATGGAATGCAGTGGATCGCCGCCAAACAGGGCGCGTTGCCAGAAAGCGGCAGCAGCGCCAGCGCGGAGGACAAGCGCACCATCTACGACAGCCATCCGGTTGGCGTGGATGGGGAGCGCGGTTGGTTCACTTCGGTGCTCAAAGACGACGGCGGCTACGCCAATCCACGCGAGAATCACATCTACGCGATGGCTACGTTTTTCGACGGCGAACAGAACGGCAGCCGTCTTTGGGACAAAGGCGCGGCCATCCAGAACGAGAGCAGCTTGGTGCCCGACCCCAACTGGTTCGATCCCGGTCATGCGGACATCGTCCCTGGCGATCCGCTGTCGTTCATCAATGCCGTGCGGCCAGAAGGCGAGCGCGGCCAGCCATTGGGCGACATGAAGTACAACAACACCTTCATCCAAAACTGGGAGGTCGATCCGAGTCGTTCATTGGACGACCAGCCCGATTGGGCGTGGACGCAGGGCTATGCGATTGACCACGGCTTCGACGGCATGTTGCAGGTAGGCATCGGCCCGTTCTCCTTGGAAGTAGGCGAGACCATCAACTTGGTGCTCATAGAGTACGCGGGGTTCCGCTTGCAAGGGGCTCGCGCTGCGCGCAGCACGGCGCAGTGGGTCTATGACAACAACTTCGAGGTCCCCTCGCCGCCGCCGACGCCCCACATCGAAGTCGCGCCCAACACGGATGTCAAAGTCGATGTCAAGTGGGACGATAGCGCCGAAGCGGCATCTGATTTTGCTGGCTACAAGGTCTATCGCTCGACGCTGTTCCCACGGGTCAATTCGCTCGATGTCGGTCTGCGCCTCATCGACCGCTATCACCATCAGACCGAGGTCAATCCCACGGACGCGCAACTGGCTGCCTTTGGTGCCGACAACAACCCCAACATCAGCTCTGGAGGCTACAGGCCTCAGGAGCCAGCGGCGTGGGGGCCTTATCGGCTGATTGCCCACGTGCCTAGCGGCGAGTTGGGCAATTACCTCAACGACGGGCCAGACAGCGACGTGTTCAAGTACAAGTTTGCCGATAACAGCGACTTGGTGACCTTTGGGTTTACCTATTACTACTATGTCGCGGCGTACGACAGCGAGTCGGGCGAGATAAACGGCCAGCCCTTCAACTCGCTGGAGACGCATCGGCACAACTTTAACGGCCGCGATGGGTTGTGGAAGGGCACGTACCACTACGCGACCGCTAGTTCGTTTTTCCCCGGTACCTTGGAGGGGCAAAAGTCCATTGGCGCGCCGTTTATTCTCAAAGCGCCGCTGGCTGATGCCAACGAACTCGTAAGCGGCGATCTCGCCATCCGCGTGGTGCCCAATCCCTATAAGAAGGGTGCGCTACACGATACGGGCACCGAGCACAAGATGCTCTTCTTCAACCTGCCGAACGACACTAAGATCACCATCTTCGATGTGGCTGGGCAGGTTATCGACGTGCTCCACTTCAACAGTAATACCCCCAATCCATTCGACGGCACGCTGTTCTGGGATATGTTTTCCAAGGATGGCATTGAGGTAACTAGCGGGCTGTACATCTACGTGGCCGAGTACCCGGGTGGGACGCAGACCGGGCACTTTGCCATTTTGCGCTGAACCGAACAGGGGAGACTTGAAAATGAAAGTGTTAAAACTCATTGCAGTGCTAGGGTTGGCCTGCTTACTGGCGCAACCTGGAGTCGCCGATGTGCGCAAGTCTGGCCTGACCGGTGCCGCCTTTCTCAAGATCGGCGTAGGTGCTAGGCCGGTCTCGCTCGGCTCGGCCTATACGACCATGGCCGGCGACGTCCACCAGCTATTCTGGAATCCAGCCGGCGTGGCTCTGAGCGGCGGCGAAAGCCAAGTGCTGCTGTCGCACAACTCGTGGATCGCGGATTTGTCGCACGACGCTATCGGATTTGCGCGCGATATGGGCGACATGGGCACCTTGGGCATTGGCGTGGTGACGCTCGGGTTGAGCGACATTGCCGCCGACCGCGACGTGGTGCCGCAGTTCGTCCTCGATGCGGGAACGTTCGATCCCAACGACACCGAGACCTCGGATACCTACAGTTACCGAGATTTGGCCTTGGGCGCGACGTGGGCGCGCAACATCACCGACCGACTCAACTTAGGGGTGACCGGCAAGATCGTCAGCCAGACTATTGATGGCGTCAGCGCCACCGCGTATGCGGCTGATTTCGGCGCGCTCTACCACATCAATCCCACGTACACCATCGGCGCTCGGATCAACAATCTGGGCAGCGATCTGACGTTTTACGACATTGGCGCGCCGCTGCCGCTGATATTCAGCATTGGCGCGGCCGCCGCCATCCTCGACGACCCGGACAGCGGCATGAAGGTGACCTTGCTAGCCGATGCCACCAAGCCGCAAGACGCCGAGCAGCTCGTGTACGCGGCGGCCGAGGTGGAGCTTTTCGACATGCTCAGCCTCCGCTCCGGCTACAAGTACAACTATCAGGGCGTAGAGGACGAGAAAGTCAATGAGGTCAACGGCGAGGTTATCCCGGCTGGCCGCAGCGAAGAGGGCCTGACTGCCGGGCTGGGTCTCGCATTGAGCATGGCCACGGTCGATTACGCCTTTACCTCGTTTGGCATCCTCGATAGCGTGCATCAGTTCTCCTTGCAGTTCCGCTTCTGAGGCTGCATATTGCGGTTTGCTAAGAAAAAGCCTCCGGGGCCTCTGGTCCTTGGGGGCTTTTTTCTCGTAACGGCAACTAGGGAAGGACTATATGACAACTAAGGCCGTGCCGCATGAGGTAATACCTTGTGATCGGCTGCCGGCGGGGCAGTACCGCGATCTACCTGAGCCGCCTCACTGGCGCAAGCTGGTTGGGCCGAGCATCCTGCTGTTGGGGCTTTCGCTGGGCAGTGGGGAGTTCGTGCTCTGGCCCTACATAACGTACAAGTTTGGCTTCGTGGTGTTCTGGGCCTGCATGGTGGGGGTGCTGACCCAGTATTTCATCAACATGGAAATCGAGCGCTGGACCTTGGCTACCGGCGAAACCGCGGTGACTGGATTTTGCCGCCAATGGTCGGGCTGGGCCGGGGTTTTTCTGGTGTGCAACGTGGTCCCGTGGATGTGGCCGGGCTGGGCGTCTGGGGCGGCGACTATCCTAACGTGGGAGTTCGGCGGCGACGAGAGTACGCGGGTTGGCTATTCGATTGCGAGCCTGTTGGTGGTCGGGTTGGCGCTGAGTTTGGGGCCGGTGGTGTACCGCACGGTGGAGCGCATCCAGACGGTGCTGATCGCCGCGGTGCTGGTTCTGCTGTTGGTCATTTTCTTTTTGGTAGTAGAGCCAATTCACGTGTGGGACATGTGCAAGGGCATCGTCAATATCGGCTACATCCCAGAGGAGATGGAACTGCCGCTTTTCTTGGGAGCTTTGGCCTTTGCGGGTGCTGGCGGGACGATGAACTTGGCGCAGAGCGATTTCGTCCGCGACAAAGGCTATGCCATGGGCGCGTACGTAGGGCGGCTGACCAGCCCGCTGACCGGGCGGGAAGAGGCCGTGGGCGATATTGGCTACCACTTTGAGCAGACGCCGGAGAATATGCAGCGTTGGCGCGGCTGGTGGCAGGCGGCCAATCGCGAGCACTTGATCACCTTCTATGCGCTCTCGGTTCTGTCGCTGATACTGCTGTCGCTTATTGCCTATGCCACTACCAGACAGGCACCTGGGTTGGAGCAGGGTTTGGGGTTTGTCGGGACCGAGGGCGACTTTATCGCGCAGGAGCACGGCAGTTTTTTCAAACACCTGTTCAACTGGATGGGCATCGCCATTTTGCTGACGACTGAGCTAGGGCTGCTGGACGCCTGCGCGCGCATTTCCACCGACATTATCAAGACCAACTGGCTGCGCGAACACGCCAAGTGGACGCGGAACAGGCTCTACTTCCTCCTGCTGTGGGCGCAGATCCTCTTCGGCGTGCTGATTATGCTCTCGGATTACAACAAGCCGGTGCAGTTGCTGGTCTTGAGTGCCTCGCTCAACGCGGGAGTCATGCTGCTGTACTCGGTATTGCTCTTGTGGCAGAACAACCGCGTGCTCAAAGGGGCACTGGCCATGCACCCGGTGCGTTTTGTGGCCTTGCTTTGGGCCTGCGCCTTCTTCGGCTATTTCTCGTTTGTCACGCTGCGGGAGCAGTTGCCCAAGCTCTGGGGGTGAGGGAATGCGGAGAGAATGTTTCGCTTGACAGAGGTACATGTCGGGGGAAGCATTTTATGAACATAAACACAACGTGAGTTCGGTTTAAGGTGAGGGCATCCTTTTTGGCTAAATTTAGGTTTGCACACCCTACAACCTAGCCAGCCAAGAGCCCTCGCGATGAATTTAGTCGAATTGTTTTGCCACGTCGATGATTTTTGCCAAGCCTTTGAAGCCGAGTGGATACGCCACCCATTGACGACCGGGTGCCGTCGCCGCCGTCGGGCGGGTCGGCTGTGTTGAATATCTCGCAGATTGAACACACCAGACATCGCAGTCCGGTCAATTTTATGGTCAATCTCCTCGGTGGATTGATTGCTTACTGTCACCAACCCAAAAAACCAGCCTGAAAAAGAGAGCAACCGCTCCAAGTAGAGGCCGCTTAACCCGAACTCACGTTAGGAATTAGGAATTTTCTATGAGCACCCGTTACCGCCACATCGAAGTCAGCGGCCCGCCGCGCGAGTTGGGCCGCCAGATCGGGGAGGCTGCCCGCGATGAAATACGCGGCTTTGCCGCCATTGCCTTAGAGCGCGTCAACAAGACCGTGCCTGTCTCGCGCGAACGCGCCATGGACATAAGCCGCCGGAGCATGGATTGTGCGGCGGCGTACGCGCCCGACATGCTCGACGAGTTGCGCGGCATGAGCGAGGGTGCGGGCGTTTCGCTCGAGGAGATGATGCTCTTGCAGGTGCGCAACCAGCTTTGCCCGGAGGAGGACGCGGGCTGCACGGCCTTTGCCGTCGCCCCCCAGCGCAGCGCCGAGGGCCGGGCGATTGCCGCGCAGAACTGGGACAACGACCCCGCGCTGGACCCCTTCACGATCGTGCTGACGCGCCGTCCGGCTGGCAAGCCCGCGCTGATGAACGTCACCCAAGCGGGCCTCATCGCCTACATCGGCTGCAACGACGCTGGCATGGGCGTCTGCATGAACACCCTGCCGGCCCCCAGCCGCCCGGTCGGCGTCCCGCACTACTTTGCCGTGCGCGCCATCTACGAGCAAAACTCGCTCAGCGACGCGGTCGCCGCAGTGCGCCGGGCCGACCGCGCCATTCCCGGCAACGTCCTCCTCGCCACTCCGCAGGGACCGGCCGATCTCGAACTCACCTTGGGCCATGTCCACGTCTTGTGCGACGACGAGTTCGTCGTCCACACCAACCACTGCTTGCACCCGGAGCTGGTGCCGATCAACCGCGAATTTCCCGAGCTGATTGAGTCTGTCCCGCGCCACCAGCGCATCGAACAGTTGCTCGGCCCCGAGCGGCTCGTGAGCATGGCGCAGGTGCAAGAGGCTCTGCGCGACCACGACCGGCACCCGTACTCCATCTGCCGCCACGTCAACGACCACCCGCAAACCGGCTTTTGGGCGAGCGTGTTTTCGGTGGTGATTGAGGCCGATCAAGGCCGCATGCACATCAGCCGCGGCAACCCCTGCGCGGCCCCGTACGAAACGTATTCGCTCAACTGAAGGAGGTACTATGGGCACCCTGCACGGCACGATTATCGACGCAGTCTCCGGCGAATCGCTCGACGCCAAAGTCCACGTACTCAATGCCTCGGGCACCTTTTCCCAGCCGCCGAACTCCATGCTGAAGCGCGGCCCGGGCACGCCGTTTTTCTTTTGCGCTGGCGCGTTTGCCGTCGAGGGCAGCCGGGGGCGCACGGATGTGTTGGTCGAGCGCGGCACGGAGTACGAACCCTATCGCACGACCGTTGAACTACCCGCAAAGGGAAGCGTCGAGGTGGAGATTCCGTTGCGCCGCTGGTATCGCCCCCAAGAGGATGCTTGGTATCCGGGCAACACGCACATTCACTACGATGAAAAGGAGACTCGGCCCGACGAACGGCTCGGGATTGATTGCAGCGTCGAGGGGTACAACGTCACCTGCGTCAGCGTGCTCGACCGCCGCCAACTGCCCTACGCCTCCAACAAGTATCCCATTGGCGTGATGAACGAGTTTACGACTGCCCATCACGTCCTCGACATCGGCGAGGAAAACCGCCACTACGGAGACAATTCGCCGTGGGGCTTTGGCTACGGCCATGTGATGTTGCTCAACATCCGCAACCTCGTGCAGCCCGTCAGCCGCGGCCACACCCTCGCCGGGCAGTTCGACCCAGACTATCCGCCCTTGTGTTTTTGCTGCGACGACGCTCGCGAGCAGGGTGGCCTGGTCATCTGGTGCCACAACGGCCGCGGCATGGAGGCCCCGGTGGCCGCAGCGCTTGGCAAGCTCGACGCCTTCAACCTGTTCGATCCCTTTTGGATGGATCCAGAATACGATCTCTGGTACAAACTCCTCAATTGCGGCTTGCGGCTGCCGGCCTCGACGGGCACGGATTGGTTTGTGTGCTCCAACAACCGCGTGTACGTCCAAGTGGACGGGGAATTTTCGTATGCGAGCTGGATCGAGGGTATGAAGCAGGGGCGGACCTTCATAACCAACGGCCCGGCCCTCCAACTCACGCTCAACGGGCGTCCGATGGGCGACACCGTGGAATGCGACAGCGGCGCGGAGTTAGAGGCCGAAGTGACCTTTAGCTCGTTTTATCCAATTGAGCGCGCCGAGTTGGTGGTCAACGGCGCAGTAGTCCAGCGCTGGGAATGGTCCGAAGGGCGACGCGAAGGTGTTTTGCTCTACAGCTTCACAGCCGAGCGCGACGGCTGGGTTGCCGCCCGGTTGTGGGGCGATTCGCGCGACAGTTTCGACCAGTCCATTTACGCGCATTCGAGCCCGAGCTATTTCCGCGGCGGCACGCCACCGGTCGAGCGCGAGGCGGACGCGAATTTCTTCCTCCGCTCGATCGACGAATCGCTCAAATGGATCGGCACGTATGGCCGCTACAACAACGACCAGCAGCGCGAGGATGTGCGGGCACTGTTCAGGAGGGGGCGCGAGGTGTTCGCGGGGTTGGCTGACTGAGCGGCCACCAGGCGCGGGTGATTTCGCCGAACTCGCGCGGCGTGACGGTGTACACGGGTTTGTTCTTGATCTTCTTGCTCAGGCTGGCGAGGGCGGCTGGGGGGACGATCTGCTGGACTTGCTCTTGGCGGCGGGCAAAGAGGCTTTCCAAGACCTGGCGAAAGAAATCATCGGACGGCACGGCAAACTTGGGCTTGGTGCGCTTGATGAGCACGAGGGCGCTTTCGACCTCGGGACGGGGGAAAAAGGCGTCTTTGCCCACCTGTTCGATCCACTCTACTTGGGCCAGTCGCCCGACGGTAACGCCGATTCGACTATAGCCCGGTTGGCCGACGGTGGCACACAGCCGCTGAGCTAGCCGCTTGGGCAGCATGAGCACCGCCCGCTCGAAGCGCTGGTTTAGCAGCTTGAAGACAATCGGCAGGGCCACTTGATACGGCAGGTTGGCCACCGCCTTGTCAAAGCGCGGAAAATCCACGGCCAACGCATCGCCCCATATTACCTTGAGATGTTCGTGCTGTCGCTGTAGGTCCTTGAGGCACGGGCCGAACTGGCGGTCGTGTTCCACCGCCACGACCTGCCCGGCTCGCTCCAGCAGCAACTGCGTCAGATTGCCGATTCCAGCCCCGATCTCCAGCACTGTATCCCCGGTCGCAATGTCGGCGCAGGCTACTTCCCGGCGCAGGACAGCGGCGTCGGTGAGGAAGTTTTGGCCGAGCTTTTTCTTAGGGCGGATGGGGTAGGGGGTTAGACTGTGATTTATGGGATTTGTGGATGGCCTTGATTTTGTGGATTGCATTTTTTGTTGGTCACTTTTAATCACAGTAATCCCCAAATCATACAAATCACAGTCCAGACTAGTGCGCTAAAAACCGCTCGGCCTCAATTGCCGCCATACATCCGGTGCCGGCTGCGGTGACGGCTTGGCGATACACGGAGTCCTGCACGTCGCCGCAGGCAAAAACCCCGGGGATACCCGTGGCGGTCGAATCCGGGTCGGTGAGGATATAGCCTTGCTCGTTCATGGCCAACGCGCCCTCGAAAAGCTGGGAATTGGGTATGTGGCCGATGGCCATAAAGACTCCCTCGCAGGCAAACTCCTGCGTCTGATCTGTTTGGGTGTCCTTGAGCAGGACCCCGCGCACGGCCAACTCGTCATCCGCCTGTAAAATTTCTTCGACCGTGGCGTTGACCACGAAGTCGATCTTGTCGTTGTCCTGCGCGCGCTTGAGCATGATTTTGGACGCGCGGAACTCGTCGCGGCGGTGGACTATGGTGACCTTGGAGGCGAATTTGGTCAGGTAGGTCCCTTCCTCCATGGCCGAGTCGCCGCCGCCGACGACGACTAGCTCCTTGTCGCGGAAGAAAAAGCCGTCGCAGGTGGCGCAGGCCGAGACTCCGTGCCCCATGAGCCGCGTCTCGGACTCTATGCCGAGGAGACGCGCCGATGCGCCGGTGGCGATGATCAATGCATCGCAGGTGTACTGGTCGCCGTCGCTTGCAACGGCAAAGGGCCGCTCGGACAAATCGACCGCGTTGACCGTCTCAAACTTGCACTCGGCACCAAAGCGCTGCGACTGCTGGCGCATCAGATCGACGAGTTCTGGCCCCATGATGCCGTCGGGGAAGCCGGGGTAGTTTTCGACGTCCGTGGTAATGGTTAGCTGGCCGCCTGGCTGCAAGCCTTCTAGGACGAGTGGGGCTAGGTCGGCTCTGGCGGCGTACAGGGCGGCGGTCAGTCCGGCTGGACCCGAGCCGACGATGACGACCTTGTGGTGGTGATTGGTGCTCATTGTTCTCCTTACTATTTATTGATGTTACGCATGGGCACCTAGGTATGGGATGCTTCGACTCCGCTTCGCTGCGCTCAGCATGACAAGGAAGGAAGCAATAGCCGCTGTCATGCTGAGCGCAGCGAAGCATCTCCTACCCAAGAAGCCTGCTGTGCGCAACGTCAGTTATTTACACGATACGGCTCAAAAGTTCTCGGCCCTCCAGCCCGGCCAGCAGGTTGTCCACCGACCGCTCGGCCATGACTTGGCGCGTCTGGTGCGTTGCGCTGCCTAGGTGGGGTATGATGACGAGGTTGTCCAGCGCTAGGAGGGGGTGGTCGCGGGGCAGGGGTTCGGGTTCGGTTACGTCGAGGGCGGCGGCGTAGATCCCGCCGTTTTGCAGGGTTTCCAATAGTGCGTCGTGATCGACGACGCCTCCGCGCGCGGCGTTGACCAGCACGGCCGACTTTTTCATCAGGCCCAACTCGCGCCGACCGATCATGCCCCGCGTCTGATCGGTCAGCGGCATGTTCAAGGTCACGAAATCCGCCTGTTGGAGTAGCTCGTCTAGCTCGACGTAACGCGCGCCGAGGTCGGCTTCGGCCTTGGGGTTGGGGTTGCGGTTGTGGTACAAGACAGTCATGTCAAAGGCCAGTGCGCGGCGCGCTACTTGGTAGCCGATGCTGCCCAGCCCGATAATGCCGATGACTTGGTGGTGGACTTCCTGCCCCAGCATGAAACTTGGATCGTAGGCCACGAAATCTGAGCCACGAGCAAAGTGGTCGCCTTGGATGAGGTTGCGCGCTGCGGCCAAGAGGAGGGCGAAGGTTATATCGGCCGTTGCGCCGTCGAGGATCTTGGGCGTGTTGCCTACGGGGATGCCGCGCTCTTGAGCAGCTTGGAGGTCGATGTGATCGACGCCGACTCCGTAGTTGCTGATGACGCGGAGCTCGGGCATGAGATCCATGTATTCGGCGGTGAAGGCGTAGTGGCCGTAGTTGTACACGCCTTCGATGGTGCGGAGGAGTTCGGCCGAGGGCTGTGGCTCCAGTGGATTCCAGCGCACGATCTCGGCGCGTTCCTCAATCATGGGGATGATGGTGTAATACGGTTCGATTTCCGAGCGGAGTAGGACTTTGTAGGGCATTTGAATTAGGAATTAGGAATTAGGAATTAGGAATTCCCAATCCCCAATTCGTAATTCGTAATTCGTAATTGGAGATTGGGTTACAGGGAAGGGAATATAAATAAGGCGTCCGTTTCAGCAAGAGACCTTGACGCCTAGGATGGCGTGGGCGACCTTGAGGCGTCATGCTGATTGCACATCCCAAAGGACACTATCGCTTTCTCCAGGGTATTGACCCCTATTCCTGTGGCGTGGTCGCCGAGCCGGGCTGGGAGATCGTCCGCGTCTTGCTGGCTGAGCCGCTGCCTTGGCGCGAGGGTTTTGAGCGCGTGGATGAGCATCTGGCGGCGGAAGGGTATGACCGCGTCTCGCTCTGCGCGATGGAGTTGCGCTCGCCCGCGCCCTTTACTATGCAAGGGTTCATCGACTTCAACCGCGAGTACTGCGCCATCCTGCGGGCGTGGGGTTTGTACGTGGACGAGCTCAATCCGGTGGCGCGCACGAATGTTGCGCCGGCGTTCGATCCGCCAGCTGTGCCTTCGCTGTACGCCTTTTCCTACGCGGTTCCCAATGATCAGATTGACCGCAAAACGCTGATCGTGGCCGGGGCTGGCGAGTTGCGGGAGGGGCACCTCGTGACTGAGGGGATTATCCGCCCCGGCGACACGTCGCCCGCTGCCATGCGCGAGAAGGCCGCTTATGTGGCGCAGGTTATGGGCGAGCGGCTCGCGGGCCTCGGCGGGACGTGGGATCTGATCGACGCGGTTGACGTGTACACCATCTATCCCTTAGCGGAAATCCTCGAAGAAATTCTCCTGCCGATGATGGGTGCGGCGCGGCGTGGCGGCGTGTGTTGGCACTACGCTCGGCCGCCGGTTGTGGACATCGACTTTGAGATGGATCTGCACGGCGTGGTGACGCAGCAGGTTGTCTAAGGTCGCCAGCACCGCATCCGGTCCCAGTGGACGCCCTTGGCGCGCATTAAGATGCTGTGTAAAAATTTTGATTTTTTTGATCCAACGGACATTCCCTGTCCGGTTAGCGTTTATCTTTATGACAGCTTTAAGTCGGATCAACCTTTTGCTTGGAGGCATAATCCCAAGGGGGTGACTTTATGAAAGCATCAATCGGATGTCTCATCGGCTTAGTTTTTGTCGTCTCCGCGTTGGCAGAGCCGCTGCTTGAAGGACGGGTGCGGTTGGACTCTGGCGAGCCCGTCGCCGACGCGCAGGTGCAACTATTCGATTTGACCAACCTACGGCAGGGGGCCATTGCCCATGCGATGACCGATGGTACGGGGTATTTCGCCCTGCCGTTAGCCGCGCTGACGGGGCGGGCGCTGCCGGCGCGGTTCGCGTTGGGGCCGAATTATCCCAATCCGTTCAATCCCTCGACGATTATTCCCTATCAACTGGCGGCTTCGTCCCATGTACGCTTGGAGGTGTTCAACCTGCTCGGGCAGCGCATAGCGACGTTGGTGGATGCGGCGCGTCCGGCGGGCTTTCACACGGCGACGTGGCACGCGACGGATGGGTCGGGTCGGGCGGTAGCAGCGGGGGTGTATATCTACCGGATGACGGTGGGCGAGGAGCACCAGACAGGGCGGATGGTGCTGATCGACGGGCAGGCCGGGATGCCGACGGCGGCAGCAGAGCCGATGCCGATGCAGGCGTCGGCTTTGGAGCGGGTGGAAGCGGATGCCGGCGTCTATGGATTGACCGTGGCAGGCGAGGGCCTGGTCGCGTATGTGAACCCGGCTTTTCGGGTAGGGGTTGATGAGGTGAATATTGTGGTTGAAGAGCACAGCGGCATTCCGCGGATGAAGCTGGCGGCAGGCGGGATTTTGGGGGATGTGAACAACGACGGCCAAGTCGATGCTTCTGATGCGCTGTATGTGCTGCTGTATATCGAAGACAGCTCCATCACTCTCCCCAACAACGGCGACATTTCCCTCGGCGACTTAAACAACGATAGTACGGTTGATTTTGCCGACGCCGTGCTCTTTGTCCGCTATCTCGCTAATCCGTCCGATCCGGCGTTGCCGGCAGGGATCGGCGAGCCAATGGGTGCGACCACGACCACCGCTTCGCAAGCGTGGAAGATGTATTGGACCGATGCGGGCACGGGTAAGATCCAGCGTTCCAATCTCGACGGCAGCGGCATCCAAAACCTCGTCACCGCTGGATTGGACGAGCCAAGGGGCATCGCGTTGGATGTGTCCGGCGGCAAGATGTACTGGACTGACTTATATGACAATATCCAGCGTTCCAATCTCGACGGCAGCGGCGTCGAAGACCTCGTCACCGGACTGGGCTTGGTAGAAGGCATCGCGTTGGATGTGTCCGGCGGCAAGATGTACTGGACTGATTGGTACAGGGAGAAGATCCAGCGTTCCAATCTCGACGGCAGCGGCGTCGAAGACCTCGTCACCACTGGATTGGACCGGCCAGGGGGCATCGCGTTGGATGTGTCCGGCGGCAAGATGTACTGGACTGATTTTGGCACGGGGAAGATCCAGCGTTCCAATCTCGACGGCAGCGGCATCCAAAACCTCGTCACCGGATTGGACCGGCCAGTAGGCATCGCGTTGGATGTGTCCGGCGGCAAGATGTACTGGTCGGATCCGTCCGTGGAGCCGGAGATTCAGCGGTCCAACCTCGACGGCAGCGGCGTCGAAGACCTCGTCACAGAGAATCTTTGGCCAGGGCCCATCGCGTTGGATGTGTCCGGTGGCAAGATGTACTGGACGGATGTGCGAAAGATCCAGCGATCCAACCTCGACGGCCGCGACATCGAAACCCTCGTCACCGGATTGGACGAGCCAGAGGGCATCGCGTTGGGTCTAGTGCCCATCGAAATCGAGGCCGGGCCGGACTTGGAGGTGTTCGGCGCATCGGTTAGTCATAGCTCCCGGAGGCCGGGACAATCGTTCACGCTGTCGGTGAAGGTGAAAAACAATGGGGCCGAGAAAGCCGCCGCCACGACGCTGCGCTATTACCGTTCGGACGACGTGACCATTGACTCCACCGATACACAACTCCGCACGGCTGCCGTCAACAGCCTTGCCTCCCTTGCTGACAGAGCCTACTCGATTGACTTGAGAGCTCCGTCGAGTGAAGGGACGTACTACTACGGGGCGTGTGTCGAAAGCGTCGCCGGCGAGAGCAACACCGACAATAATTGCTCCAGCGCACGTGTGACCGTTAGACGCCCCTCATTACCCCTATGTAGTATAGGTATGACACTCTATGGAGGAGAGAGCTGTAGAACCTCAGACGGAGAAATACTTACCTGCCCTCTCGACAAAATTTGCACAGTCCGCTAGTAGCCGGCAATCCCGAGGCAGAGGACGAGACAGCCGTCGAGGCCGTCACTTGGGGATTCCTCATTTATGACCGTTTTAAGGGCAGTTAACCCTTTTGATTGGGAGCCCTAAGGAGGAGGATATGAAGGTACTAAGCGGATGTCTCATCGGATTAGTTTTTGTCGTCTCCGCGTCGGCAGAACCCCTGCTTGAGGGTCGGGTGCGGCTGGAGTCTGGCACCCCAGCGGTCGGTGCGCAGGTGTTGCTGTTCGATTTGGCCGACCTGCGCGCCGCGCCGCTGGCGGCGACCACGGATGGATCGGGGCATTTCACCCTGCCCTTGGCCAACTTGGCGGGCGTCCTGCCGGAACAGTTCGAGTTGGGAGCGAACTATCCCAACCCGTTCAATCCATCCACGATGATTCCCTACCAGTTGCCGACCGCGATGTACGTGCGGCTGGAGGTGTTCAACATCCTGGGGCAGCGGGTGGCGACCCTGGTCGACGGGGAGCAACCGGCCGGTTTTCACACGGCGAGTTGGGACGCCACCGATGCGGCCGGGGAAGCCGTTGCGGCCGGGGTTTACCTCTACCGTCTCAGCGGCGATGAGGCGGAGATCACCCGGTCGATGGTGTTGATTGACGGGCAGGCAGGGGTATCGCGTGCAGGCCCGGTCGGGGCCACTCCCACGGAGGAAGCCGGAGAGGAAGCCCCGGTTTACGGATTGACCGTCTCGGGTCCGGGGCTGGTCCCCTACGTCGACCCGGCCTTCCGGGTCGAGGCGGGCATGGCTCCGTTGGACCTGGTGGTCGAAGCTCCGAGCAGCCTCCCGACGGCCAAGGCCGCCTCCTCGGGCGGGATCCTCGGCGACGTGGACAACACCGGCAGGGTCGATTTCGTCGACGCCCTGCTGGTGGTCCTGTACAGCCGGGACGCCTCCATCGTCATGCCCAACAACGGCGACCTCTCTTTGGGGGACGTCGACGTGGACGGTCAGGTCGCCCGGTCCGACGCCTCGCTCATTGCCGCCTACCTCAACGATCCGTCCGATCCGTCGCTGCCGCCCGGCATCGGCAAAGCGGTGGGTGCGGCCGCTTCCCTTGCCTCAGATCGGGATGCTCTGGTGGCGCTGTACAATGCGACGGATGGACCCAACTGGACCAACAGCACGAACTGGCTGAGCGACGAGCCCCTGGGCGACTGGCACGGTGTCACCGTCGCTGGCGGCCGAGTCACGGAGTTGGCGCTTGGAGGAAATCAGTTGACGGGATCGCTCCCTTCTGAGTTGGGCAATCTGACCAGCCTCCAATACATGTCGCTGCGGGATAATCAGTTGACAGGGCCGATTCCCCCCCCAACTGGGACGACTCACCAAGCTCGAAGAGCTCTTTCTTGATTCCAACCAATTGACAGGGCCAATCCCCCCGGAACTGGGACAGTTGACCAAGCTCAAGAGGCTCTTTCTTGATTTCAATCAGTTGACTGGTGAGATTCCCCCCCAACTGGGACAAGGTACAGGGGCGATCAGTGCAATCACGGTTCAGTCTCTGGCCGATCTCGGCTACGGAGTGGACGTCACGCAGGCCGACCCATATACCCTGCCCGATGCCGCCGGCAAGGCAAGTGCGAAGATCACCGCGGCTATGCCCTCGATTCCTAGCGTAGATGTCACTCAGGCTGACGTTTATTCCCTGCTCGGTGCCGACCCGCACTGGCAGGGAATAAACGCGGGGGGCCTGTCCTTGCTTCCCGGGGACGACCGCTTGACAGGGCGTCTGGAAAGCGCCGAGTGGATTGGGGACCGTGGCTTTGGTTTCAGGGATGACTATCTAATGGGGCGTCTGGTGCCGTCCCCGCGAGCGGTGCCGAAGCCGTTGTGCGGAGTCGATCTCAGGCGGGAGCCGATTTATGTGGTTGATCCGCAAGGCCGCATCATCCGCACCATAGGCGACTGAAATGCGTTGGCGAGGTGCATTGTCTTAGAAATGCAGGACGGCCCTAGGGGTGGGTAGCTTTCTACCGGCTCGCCTTCGTCGCCCATGTGCACGGAGGCGAGCCGCTTGCTAGGGCCGCCAGCCCCAGCCCCGCATCCGCCAATCCACCCCCACCCCGCACAAAGCCGCGACGTATCCGTCCGCCGGTTCCAAAGCCATCAACTTCCACCGCTCCACCTCGTCCCGCCCCTCGTCCGAGCGCAAAAGCGCTGCCTCTGCTCCCAGCGACACCGCAAAAGTGCCGAGGCCAGCGGCGATGCCGTCGCCCCGCGCCTTGACATAGGCTTCCTTGCGCGTCCAGATGTTGTAAAAAGCCGCCCGCCGCTCCTCGTCCGGCACCTCGGCCAGTGCCTCCTGTTCCTCCAGCGAAAAGAAGCGCGCGGCGATTTGCTCGTGCGCGACTTGGGGCCGCATCCACTCCACATCGACGCCGACCTCGCGGTCGCGCGCTATCGCATACAGAGCCAGTTCGTGGGTATGGGACACGTTGAAATGCAGCCTGCCCTCTTGCAGAAAGGGCTTGCCGTGCGCGCCGCGCGAAAAAGCCACCGCGCCGGGCTCTTGGTCGAGATACCGTCCCAAGAGTCGGCGGAGCATCCCCCGCGCCACTACAAAGCGCCGCTGATGGGTGCCGGAGAGCAAGCC
Organism: Candidatus Latescibacterota bacterium; assembly: GCA_965116455.1. GTDB lineage: Bacteria > Latescibacterota > UBA2968 > UBA8231 > UBA8231. Next base: position 2,479,258 of record OZ220690.1, read on the forward strand.
GCTCGCCCGCTCGCGCTCTTCTTCGTTCAGACAAGCCGCGAGCGTGGCCTCCTCACCAGCCGCGTCCAACTCGACGCACCAGACGTGGATTTCATCGTCGCTGAGCCGAGGCCAGCTCGACGGGGTTTCCCAAGCAATAGTCATAAAAGGTTCACTTGACGCCGTAGATTATCGCATTCAGATTAAGACGGATTGCGAATTTTCTGAAAGTACTTAATCCATACATAAATGAAGGAGTGCCTCATGGCTGCCTTTTCCAGCAAAGATTATCCCAACTACACGTCCGACGGCAAGTACAAAGTCATCGGCACCCGCCCCATCCGCCACGACGGCGTCGATAAGGTCACCGGAGCCGCGGTGTACGGGGCCGACGTGCGCCTGCCGGGCCTGCTCTACGGCAAGGTTCTCCGCAGCCCGCATCCCCACGCCGAGATTATCTCGATCGACACCTCCAAGGCCCTCGCGCTCGACGGAGTGCGCGCCGTGGCCACGGCCAACGACTTGGTCGAGACCGTGGATAAGCTCTCTAACATCGGCGAGACCACCGTCAATGTGCGCGAGATCGCCAAAAACTCGCTGGCCTCGGATAAGGTCCTCTATACGGGCCACGCGGTCGCGGCCATTTGCGCGGTCAGCCCCCATATCGCCGAAGAAGCCCTCGACTTAATCGAGGTCGAATACAAGGTCCTGGAGCCGGTCGTGGATATCCGCGAGGCCATGCGCGACGACGCCCCGCTCCTCGACGAAGAGCGCACCACGCGCGCCCTCGGCGAGGACACGGGCAAGAGGAGCAATATCGCCACCCACAATCAGCACGCCATGGGCGACCTCGAAGCGGGCTTTGCCGAGGCCGACGTGATCGTCGAGCGCGAATTCCATACGGCCACCATTCACCAGGGCTACATTGAGCCGCACAACACGACCGTGTGGTGGAAAAACGACGGCAGCGTCACCGTGTGGGTGAGCACGCAAGGGCCGTTTGAGATCCGCTCGCAGGTGTCGGAAGTGCTCAACGTGCCGGTGTCCAAGGTCAAGGTTATTCCCTGCGAAATCGGTGGCGGTTTCGGCGGCAAGTTCCCCACCTATATGGAGCCAGCCGCGGCCATTATGTCGCACAAAACCGGCCAGCCGGTCAAAATGATCATGAGCCGCACCGAGGTCTTTCAGGGGACTGGCCCGGCTCCCGGGTCCTATATGAAAATTAAAATGGGGGCCAAAAACGATGGCACCATCACCGCGGCCCACTGCTACATGGCGTACGAGGCCGGGGCCTATCCCGGCTCGGCCGTGGGAGCCGGAGCGCAGTGCATCCTCGCGCCTTATTACATCGCCAATGTCACCATTGACGCGTACGACGTGGTCGTCAACAAGCCCAAGTCCTCAGCCTACCGCGCCCCTGGGGCGCCCAACGCGGCCTTTGCCTCGGAGAGCGTCATCGACGAGTTGGCCGAAAAGATCGGCATGGACCCACTGAAGATGCGTTTACAGAACTCCGCCAAAGAGGGGACGCGCCGCGCCGATGGCACGGTGTACGGGCAGATCGGCTGCGAGGAAACCGTACAAGCTGCCAAGGACTCGGAGCACTACCACACCAAGCTCGAAGGCCCCTATCGAGGGCGCGGCGTGGCCGGTGGTTTTTGGTTTAACGGCGGCGGCATGTCTTCGGCCGCCATTGCCGTCAACGACAACGGCACGATCAACCTCACCGAAGGCTCGGTTGACATCGGCGGCAGCCGCGCCTCTATGGCCATGATCGTCGCCGAGACTTTGGGGCTGAAGGCCGAGGACATCAATCCCTCCATTCCGGACACCAGCTCTATTGGCTTCACCGGCGGCACTGGCGGCAGCCGCGTGTGTTATGCCACGGGGCACGCTTGCTACAACGCGGCCGAGGATGTCAAGGCCGAGATGTGCCGGCGCGCGGCGCGGCAGCTAGAAGTCTCCGAGGACGATGTCGAGTTCGAGGACGGCAGCTTTGTCTGCAAATCCGATCCCGCTCAGCGGCTCACCTTTGCGGAGGTCGCCGCCAGTCAAGGCAGCACCGGCGGCCCGATCACCGGCAAGGGCACGATCAACGCCGGCGGCCCGGGCAATGCCTTCGCCGTGCACATCGTCGATGTGGAGGTCGATCCAGACACCGGCAAGGTCGAGATTTTGCGCTATACGGCGGTCCAAGACGTGGGCAAGGCCATTCATCCCTCGTATGTCGAAGGTCAGATCCAGGGTGGGGCCGTGCAGGGCATTGGCTGGGCGCTCACAGAGGGCTACTTCTACACGGCCGATGGCCAGATGGCCAACCCGACCTTCCTCGACTATCGGATGCCGACCACCTTCGACATTCCCTTGATCGAGACGATTTTGGTCGAAGTGCCCAACCCGGCCAGCCCGCACGGGATCCGCGGCGTCGGCGAAGTGCCCTTGGTGCCGCCGATGGCCGCCATTGCCAACGCCATGTACGACGCCATAGGTTGCCGCCTGGGCGAGTTGCCCATGAGTCCGGACCGGGTCGTCGCTGCCTTGCAGGAGCATCAGCTAGAGGAGGCGGCCGGCTGAGGGACAGCGCTCTGAGTATTAGCGCCCGGTTCCTCGTGGGAGCCGGGCGCTTTTATTAATTAGAATTATGGCCGAAAACATCGACCCCGACGACTTTATCGACGCGCTGCTGCCGGTCGTCGGCCAGTGCGCCCGAGCCTCGCTGATTTTCTACGGCCAAGTCGCCGACATTGGCAAAGCCGCGGACAAGAGCCTCACCGGCAGCAAGGCGCAGGATGCTTCCACGGCCTTCACGGTACTCGACGCGGCCGTGCAGGATATCCTTCTCGCAGCCGTGCTCCAGCACTTCCCGTTTGTGCGCTGCATTGCCGAGGAGCGCACGCCGCTCAAAAAGCGCTTTGCTGGCAACACCTCGCCCTATGCGGTCATTCTCGATCCCATCGACGGCACCTTGCACTTCAAGCGGGGCGACGCTCCCTATCACATCGTCATCGGCTTGGCCTGCGACGGCCAAATGCTGGCCGCGATTGTCGCGCGGCCCTCGGAGGATAAAATTTTTACGGCCATCAAGGGCGAAGGTGCTTTCGTACGCGTTGGCAATGGTCGCCCTCGGCGCTTGCAGCTACCCGGTAAACCGCGCACGAACAAGGTCTTCATTTCTTCCAAGGCCCGTCCCTATCAGGCCCTCGTTCGCCCCGCGCTGAATCCACGCGAAAGTCCCATTGGTGCGGCATTGGTTCTCACGGAGATAGCCGAGGGTGCACTGTGCGCGTATCTGACGCGCCAAGTCGAAGTCTATGACGTCGGCCCGCCGTCGCTGATTGCCGAAGAGGCCGGGGCGCGCTGCTACATTGGGGAACATCGCCGCCCGACTTATACTCAGCGCCGCAAATTCGGACACTTTTTGGCCGCGGCCAACGACGAGATCGCCGAATACCTCTTTGCCATCCTGCGCCGCGCGCGCCGAGACCAACGACTATAGCCGTCCTCAATCATTCACGAGATGATCCGCAGATGGACGCAGATAGACGCAGAATAGTATTTTCAAGACGATCTGTATATCGAATCTTCAAGTCATGTAGGATTGCTATATGAGCTTCGAAATCAAAGACGTCCTGCCGGTCGTCCACATGCCGTACACCGACGACCGTGCCATTGATTACGCCGCATTGGAAAGCGAAGTCGATTACCTTTTTGAGACGGGGGCGCACGGGTTTTGCCTCGCCTTGGTATCCGATCTGTTGCGCCTGACGGCTGACGAGCGGCTGGCGCTTCCGGCGCGGCTAGTGGAGTTTGCTCGTGGACGCGGCCCGGTCATCATCGGCGTTGGGGCTGAGGGCACGGCTCAGGCCCGGCTCTACGCCCGCGCGGCTGAGGACGGCGGTGCGGCGGCCGTCATGGCCATTCCGCCGATTTCCCGCGCCTTGGGCGAGCGCGAGTTGCGAGCCTATTTTACTGCCCTGCTCGCCGAAATCTCCATCCCGGTCATGATCCAAGACGCCAGCTCGTATGTCGGCAACCCCATGAGCATTGAATTTCAAGCGTCGCTCTTTGGCGACTACGGCGACCGCGTCCTCTTCAAACCCGAGGCCACTCCCTTGGGGCCTTGCATCTCGGCCCTGCGCGACCACACCGAGGGCCGGGCCGGTATATTTGAAGGCAGCGGCGGCTTGCTGCTGATCGATTCCTTCCGCCGAGGCATTCGCGGTACCATTCCCGGCGTTGAGTTGCTCGATGGCACAGTGGCCCTGTGGCGCGCCCTAGCAGCCGGCGACGAAGAGCGCGCGTACCAGATCTATTTCCCCATCTGCGCGCTGTGTACTTTGCAGATCCAAGGGGGTTTGGACGGCTTCATCGTGGTCGAGCGCTACCTTATGCACAAGCGCGGCCTCTTTCCCAACCAAGTCCACCGCGGCCCTTTGAGCTTTGCGCTCGATGCGGAGACGCGCGCTGAAATTGATCGTCTGTTCGAGCGGTTGCAGGAAGTGTTGCGATAGGAGGCGCGAGCAACGATTTTGTACCTGAGGTGTTGAACGGTTTTCCCCATGAGCAGAGGAAAGGTGCCTCTCATTATAGACAAAGCAAGATGAACTGGACTTTGGCCATTTCGAGTGCATAGAAGAGTGAGGAGAAATTATCGTGCCGTATATCAATTATACTCCCAGCGAAGTCGAGTCACGAGGCGAAGGCATTTACGATCGACAGATACGCGACAAAGTTGAACTTAAGCATAAAGGCAGGTTCTTAGTTATCGACATCGAAACAGGTGAATACGAAATCGACGACGACGATCTGGTAGCTACGAAACGCCTGCTTGTCAAGCGTCCTAACGCCGTCATTTATGGCATTCGGATCGGATTTCCAACCGCCTATAGAATCAGCAGAAATTGCTCGGTAAAAACGCGATGATTAATGGAACAGTTACAGCCAATCGCGAAGCTGTCATCACATTAGACGTTATTGGATCAAATCAAAAAAGAGAAAAAGTTGAGGCAGTAATAGATACAGGATTTAACGGCTACCTGACGCTACCGAGTGACTTGAGTAGAATCCTTGAACTCCCGTTAGCTGGCAATCGCCGCGCAACGCTCGGAGATGGGAATGTAGTGGTATTGGACGTGTGTATTGCAAAAACGTTATGGCATGGGCAAGAACGCGAAATACTCGTTCTGCAATCTGGTAGTGTACCTTTAGTTGGTATGTCTTTGCTTTATGGAAATCGCCTGATAGTAGATGTTCTAGAAGACGGCGATGTCGCCATTGAGCTTCTGCCATAAAGCGAAAACCCAACGACCCATGATCGACTCAAAGCGCATGCAGGCGGTACAAAGCCCGGTGATCCCACACGTGGCCGCCCTCATCCGCGACAATCCAGGTACCATTTCCCTCGGCCAGGGCGTGGTGCACTATCTGCCGCCGCCGCAGGCTATGCAGGCCCTTGCTCGCTTCGGCGGCGCGATTGTCGAACACCACTATCAGGCCGCCCGCGGCCTGCCCGAACTCAGGGAAGAGTTGCGCCAGAAACTCGCGTGCGAAAATCGAATCGAAGTGGGCGACGACCAGCTCTTGATGGTCACGGCTGGCTCCAACATGGGCTTTTACCACGCCTTGCTCGCCGTTGCCGACCCTGGCGATGAGATCATCGTGATGTCGCCCTTTTACTTCAACCACGAAATGGCCGTAGGCATGGCCAATTGCCGGGCCGTGCTCGTGGCCACGGACGAGGCCTATCAGCTCGACCTCGACGCGATTGAGGCTGCGATTACAGCGCGCACCCGCGCCATTGTTACGATCTCGCCCAACAACCCAACGGGCGCGGTCTATCGGCCCGCAGACTTGGCGGCGGTCAATCGGCTCTGTCGCGAGCGGGGCCTCTACCACTTTGCCGATGAGGCGTACGAGTACTTTACTTATGGCGCGGCTCGACATTTTTCGCCCGGCTCACTGCCCGAAAGCGCCGAGCACACCATTTCGCTATTTTCTTTTTCTAAGGCATACGGCCTCGCCAGTTGGCGGGTCGGCTACCTCGTGGCTCCGCGGCACCTGTTGAGTGCATTGGAAAAGATTCAAGACACCGTGCTCATTTGCCCGCCGGTTATTTCGCAACGCGCCGCGCTTGGTGCACTCGCGGCCGGAGCCGCGTACTGTAAGGATCATCTAGCGGATATGGATGCGGTGCGTCGGCTTTGCCTAAAGCGACTCGAAGCGCTCGGCGAGCGCGTGCACGTGCCGGCTGCTGAAGGAGCTTTTTATTTATTAGCGCGTCTGCAAAGCGACCTCGACGCCATGGACGTGGTCGCTCGCTTGGTGCGGGAACACAAGGTCGCCGTCATTCCCGGCAATGCTTTTGGATTGAGCGCGGACTGCTATTTGCGCGTTGCCTACGGTGCCCTGCGTCAAGAGGATGTGGCCGAGGGCATGGATCGGCTCGTTGGGGGACTGGAGCAGATTCTCTCTGCTTGACACGGTAGGTTATTTTAGCGTATGTTTCGGCTAACAGAGAGCGACCTGAATCGGCGTAAAGAATACCCCAGGGGAAGTTTTCCACTCCTCTACGACGTGGAACTTCGACAAATATTGTATTCGGTATTCTGGCGGGTTGGTCGCTCTTCTTTTTTGCTTTTGCTCACCCTCCTGATTCTGCCAGCAGTTCTGCTCGCCCAACCCCTCGCCATTGACCCGAATGCGCTCGACTTGGGCGTAGTCGGCGTCGGCGTGGAGGCGCGAGCATCCGTTTCCGTCGAAAATCTGCAAGACGACGCGCTTGAAGCGATCGTCGGCATTAGCGGCGACGGCTTTAGCGCGCTATCAGATACGCTGCGCTTGGATGGCAAGAGCAGCGGCAGCGTTGAAGTGCGCTTCAGCGCCACAGCGGCTGGGGATTATGTGGGCGAACTGACGTTGCAGGTAGCCGCCTTGTTCAAAGACCAGCGCTTGGTCGTGCCGCTCCAAGCGGTAGCCGTTGTTCCAACCCTAGTGCTTTTGCCAGTCGAGGGGCTAGATTTTGGCGCAGTGCCCGTTGGGCGAGTGGCGACGGCGGTCGTTATCGTCAAAAACACCGGTACCGTGCCCGTGACGGCTGGGCAGATGGAGGTTGCCGATCTACAGGGGCCCTTTAGCGTTGAGGGTGATGTCGGCTCTTGGCCTGCCCCCGGTGGTGAAACGCGGATCGAGGTTGCGTTCGCCCCGAGGCGCGCGGGGCCGGTTGCGACTGAATTCGTCGTCACTTCACCCGACTTTGGGGATTGGGCCATTCCCTTGCGGGGGAGTGGTTTGGTGCCGCAAGCGGCTTTTTCGCCCCTCCCGCAAGTGGGTCTCGACTTTGGCTCCGTCGAAGTGGGCCAGCGTCTAACGCGCCGCGTGACCGTTCTCAATCAGGGCCAAGCCGAGTTGCACATTGAAAATGTCGCCATTGAGGGCGCGGCTTTTGCCCTCGGGGTCGGGGACTCGTCGTCGGCCATTGCTCCCGAGGGACGGCTCGACCTGAGCGCGGCATTTGTGCCGCAGAGTGAAGGCGATCAAAGCGGCATTCTGCGCCTGTACACCAGCGATCCGCAAGCTGCCACCGTCGCCATCCCCCTCGCGGGTCGCGGCCAAATCAGGCCGCCGCGCATCGAGATTATCAGTGGTGACATTGACTTCGGCAGCGTGCCCATCGGCGGGACCGCGCGCGGCCATTTGCTGTTGTGGAACAGGGGAGGACAGCCGGGCGTGGTAGAGGTTGCGGTGGCTGCGGACGAGGGCGTTGAGTTCGGCCTTGAACAGCACTCGGTTCTCGTCCAGCCTAGGGCCAGCGCCCAAGTAGCACTGAGTTTCTCGCCCAAGGAATCTGGTGCTCGCCAAGCCATCCTCCATGTCGAGGCCGAGGCTGGCCGTCAGACCGTGCGCTTGCAGGGCGTAGGCCAGTTTTTCGCCCTCAGCCCGGCGACCGTGGACTTCGGCCGCGTCGCCGTTGGCGAAAGCAGCAGCCGAGTAGTAGAAATAGCCAATGTGGGCAACGCCGACTTTGAGATTCACCAGCTTCGCTCGACGAGCACCGAATTCACCACCCACACCCCAATCGACGCCGACAGCAAGTTCTTGTTGCCAGCCCACAGTCAGCGCACCTTGCCGCTGCACGTGGCCTTTAGCCCGTCGGCTCGCGGAGTGATTTCGGGAACCTTGCGCTTGGACGGCTTGGGCGCGAATGAGATGATGACGCTCGACGTGCTGCTCAAGGGCAACGGTGTGGCCGCTGAAATCGAGTTGAATCCGGCGGGTGTCGTCGATTTTGGCTACGTAGTCTTGGGGGAGCAGGCGGAAAGGACCGTTGTGGCCACCAACGTCGGCGATACGGTGCTGCAAGTCGAGGCGCATCCCGAAAGCAAGGAGGCCCACGTTGCGCCGGCGCAATTCGCGCTGGCCCCGGGCGAGTCTGCGCGCCTCACGCTCTTTTTTACGCCCGACGCCTTGGGCGCGCGCCTCGGGCGCGTTTTGTTGGTCAGCAACGACGTCAAGGACCGCGCCCGTCCACTCGAATACAAGGGGCACGGGGTGCTCGCAGATATCCACTTGGCGCAGATTGTCGAGGTCTTGGTCTCGCGCGGGGAGAAGACCCAGCCCTTGGCCATCGGCTGGGACAATACTCCGGTGGTGCAAAAAGACGGCACCAAAGTGGATGTGGCCTTTGCAATTCCCGACTCGCTGCGGCAGGCGCTAATCGGTCGCGAGTTGGTCGTCGAGTGGACCCGGCTCGACGAAAACTACGCTCCCAAAGGCAGTGCCAAAAAGAAGAAGGTCACGATCTACGAGTCGAGCGGTGGGCGCGTCCTAGCCGAGGATCTCAACTTGCAGCTGTCGGAAGAAGGCAATCGCCGAGTGCGACTCAAAATCACTACCCATAGCTACCCGGGTGCCCCGCCGCAGAGCGTGTCGCAGCTTTTGGAAGCCGGAGGCTGGAAGTGGGAATTTGAGGCCAAGCCGCTGGTTTCCTTTTTGACGATCCGTCCCGGGCGCAATTATACCGACGCCGATAGCATTGCGGTCGGCCAAGCCGAGCGCCTGATTGGCTTGCCTGGATTGGCCTTTGCCGGCTGGCACAACGTGGATAATCCGTTGATTTCCGGCATCCATTTCACCGCCATCGGCAATGTACTCGAAGCTCTGTCGACCGGAAACTCGCTGGCCATTTCTCTGGGCGTGGCCATTTCCTTTTACAAGGATCAGTTCCTCTTCGGCTTTGGCTGGGACATTTACGACAGCCGACCCCGAGCCAAGAAGAAAGGCTCGCAGGACTACATTATGACCTTTAAGTACTCGGGGTTGTTCAAGTGAGCAGGCGGCGACACACCATGGCCGCCGCGCACAAGTCCTGCGCTCCCATCCCCGTCAGATAGACTGCGCTCGGTGCTATGGTGCCAAGGCGCCCACAGGCGGCGGCGCCGATATCCAGTACCGTGCCTTCGGCATTGCGCGCCAAGGCGATTTGCTCGGCTTGGCCCTGCTCGGCCGCAAAGCGGAACTCCCCGGACTTCTGGGCTTGGGCGAGCACATCGACGACCACTGTGCGCTCGTAAAGCACTTCTGGCGCGAGCTGGCGCGTGCGACTATCCCCGGCGAGGACCGCGAGGTAGGGAACCTCGGTCAGTGCTGCCGCAGTTAAAATGGGCTGTGGCGTCGGTACTGCGGTCAGCACGGCGTCGGCACCAGCTATGCATGTCTCTAGCGACGTTGCTAACCGCAGGCTCGCGCGCAGGTCTGGCTCGACCGCTTCGGCAAACGCCGCCCGGTTTGCCGCCCGGCGACTCGTGCAGGCAATCTCCGCCAAATCAAAGAGCGCGTCGCAGGATAGGGCCAAAGTTCGCGCGATTCGACCGGTCCCTAAAATGGCGACTCGCTTGATGGCCGTGCCTGCTAGGTATTGGAGACCCAACGCGCCCGCCGCGCCGGTGCGCCAGTCGGTGATGTGCCCGGCCTCTAGCCGGCACGTCCGACCCTGTTGCAGATCTTCAAATGCGATATACGCCGCCCGCTTGGCCAGCCGTCCGGTCGCCACGTCTGAAAATTCTTCGATGATCTTTCGCGCGCGAAACTTCCCCGGCCATTCGGCGGGCATATCCAAGCGGAAGTAGTCGAGTGACCCGCGCTTTTCGACGGACTCGGTGCGCGGCGGATTGTCGATGACCCCCGCGCCATACCGCTCGAACGCCTGGTGACAGGCGGCGAGAAAGTCAGACGTGGAGAAGCGATGGGCAAAGGTTTCTTCGCGCAGGAAATCCACATCTCCTCCTTTGTTTGCTTGACTCAACTTGCCGTTTTTTATTCATTTCATTAAAGATGTTGGAGCAATGGACCGACAAAATCCCTATGTGCAGGAGCTAATTTTGTGGGGGCTGGCCACTGTGGCCATAGCCCTTCTCCTCAAGGCAGCCTTCTGGCCGCAGTCTGCTGCCCCCGAGCCAACGCCCCAACAGGAAGTTCCCAAGCCGGAAACCGCTCCCCAGCTCAGCCCCATTCGGGTCGAAATTCTCAACGGCGGAGGCGAATCGCAAGTCGCCGCCCGCCTGCGCAAAAAGGCACGCTCCCTCGGGTTAGACGTAATTCACGAGGGCAATGCGCCCAGCTTCAATCACTTGTACACCCTCGTCGTCGATTTGGACGGCGATATCGAGCAAGCCCGACAAGTGGCGGAGGTCTTGGGAATACCTCATTTTATTCAGCAGAAGAAGGAAAGCCAGTTTAGTTTGGCGAGCGTCTCGATTGTCATCGGGCGCGACTACCGCCGCATCGGCCTGCTCGATCCGGCTAAGTAACCACGAGAAAACGTCCATGAGCCTGTGTCAAGAGCCGCGCATCGCCCGCGTCGTAGAAATTTTACAAGATAAGAAGGCCTTCGCAATAACCTTGTTGGACCTGCGCGATGTCTCCGACGCCTGCGACTACTTCCTACTCTGTACGGGCACCTCTGAACAGCACATCCGCAGCCTCGTCGACGAGGTGCGGGACCAACTCGCCGAGATCGGCGAAAAACCCTGGCACATTGAGGGCGCGGATACTCGGCGCTGGGTGCTGATGGATTACGTCGATTTCGTCGTCCACATCTTTCGCGAGGAGGCGCGTGACTTCTACGCCTTAGAGAGGTTGTGGGGCGACGCCGAGCGCACGGACTTTGCAGATGGGGACGCGCCCGAGGAAGCCGCAGAAAAGCCCTTTGAATTTTCGACCTTCTAATGCCGATGCAAACGCTTAAATGGCAGGACGATGCGCTGATTCTGCTCGACCAGACTCGCTTGCCCGGGGAATTGGTGTACGCGACCTATCGCCACGTCGAGGACATTGCCTGTGCCATTGAAGGGCTGGTGGTGCGCGGCGCACCGGCCATTGGCTTGGCGGCGGCGTACGGCGTCGTGGTGGGTGCGCGCGCAGTGGTCGATTGCGCCTCCGAGGGCTTTTGCCGCCGCATCGAAGCTGACATTGCCCGCCTCGCCCGCACCCGGCCCACCGCGGTCAACCTGTTCTGGGCCTTGGATCAGATGCAGGAGGTATTGGCGGCGAATCGGGGCCGCGACAACCACGCCATTTGCGACGCCCTGCTAGAGGCCGCGCACCGCCTCTTTGAGGAAGACCGCCAAATTTGTCGTCAGATCGGCGCGCACGGCGCGGCACTCCTGCGCGATGGCAGCCAAGTCATCACCCACTGCAACGCCGGCGGTTTGGCCACGGCTGATTACGGCACGGCCTTGGGGGTCGTCTATGCAGCTCAAGAGGCAGGTAAGAAAGTTGCCGTATTTGCCGACGAAACTCGCCCCTTGCTCCAAGGTTCGCGGCTGACGGCGTGGGAGCTGATGCAGAGCGGCATCGACGTCAAGGTCATCTGCGACAATGCGGCCGCGGTCGTGCTGCGGAATGAGGCGATTGACTGTTGTATAGTGGGTGCTGACCGCATCGCCAAAAACGGCGACGTAGCCAACAAAATCGGCACCTACGGGCTGGCCATTCTCGCCCGCGAGCACGGCGTGCCTTTCTACGTGGCCGCGCCGGTCTCGACCCTCGACATGGAATTGGCCTCAGGTGCGGAAATTCCCATTGAAAAGCGCGACGCAGCCGAGGTCCGCGAAGGTATGGGCAAGCCCACGGCCCCGGACGCGGTGTCGGTTTACAACCCGGCCTTTGACGTCACGCCTTACAACTTGGTGTCGGCGATCATTTCGGAAAAGGGCGTCGCCCGCGCTCCGTACGAACCCGCCCTGCGCGCTTGGATCGAACTATGAAAAGCTATCCGTTCCTATTGCTGGCTCTACTCGCCACGGCCCACTGCGCGAGCGCGCCGCGTTGGCGCACGGATTCGGGCGACGCCGCGCCCACTAGTCGCGAAGAATTCGACCCGCGCAGCCTTGAAGAGGATTTGCTAATTGAGCCGGTTCAACGCGAGCAAGAGGAAAGCGACCAAACCCAAACCCCAGCGGGACCAGCGGTCCCCGTGCAAGACCGCGCTCCGGTAGCGAGCGCTTCGGTCTATCGCCTCCAGCTAGTTGCTCTGAGTAACGAAGCCATGGCCCGCCAGCGCCGCGTTGAGCTAGAGCGGGCGCTGGGCGTGAGGGTTTATCTAGTGGCCCGCAATGAGCACTCAGTACTGCAAGCCGGCCAATACGCCACTCGCGCCGAGGCTGCGGCCCTCAAAGAGCAGGTCTCCGCACTCGGGCCGGACTACGGCGACGCCTATGTCGTCGAGGTTCCGGCGAGCGCGGTGTCCGATTCTGGCCCTGTGGAACCCGAGCTTGAGCTAGTGACTACCATTGGCTGGAAGGTGCAGATCGCCCAGTTCCTAGAACACGACAAGGCCAGCCGCCTCGTGGTCGACGCAAAAAAGCGTCTGAAGCGCGAAGACATCAACGTGGTCTTTAAGGAACCTTACTACAAGATCGAAGTCGGCAACTACCGCACCGAGGCACAAGCCCAAGCCGCGGCTGAACGAATCGGGAAGTACTATCCCCTTGCCCTCAAGGTCCGCTCCCAGATCCTCGTCCCGCAGGAGGACTGACGCGTCATGCGCTTGTATTGGTGTATCATCGCATTGCTCTTCATGGCCTGCGCCCATGGCAAAAGCACCGGACCTTTGGTTTTGGACGAGACGACCACATTGGTCATGCCTACGGTTGCGGACCCGCCGCCAGATACGGCCGACCTACGCGCCGTTCGCTGGTACTTGCACCTCGCTATTGAAAGCCACGCTCTAGGGCAGACCCAACGAGCGCAAGAGGCCCTCGATGCGGCCTTCGGCATTTTGGCCAACCTCGACGAGCACGACGCGCTCGTGGATACCGCGCAGGCCGCAACGCTCGGCTTGGCTATTGAGCGGGCGTACCTCGACTTGTTGCCGCACTTGGAGCGCTTTCCCGACAACAGCCGCTTGCTGCTGCTGTCCGAGGAAAAAATCGAGCGCCTGCCGGCCGATGCCAAGCTTCGGGTCCGCATCCGCCAGCTCCGCCCTCGCTGCGACATGCCAATCGACGACAATGACCGCGTCGTCGCCAAGATCCGCTTTTTCCAGACGCGGGGTCGCAAGACCTTTGCCACTTGGTTGCAGCGCGCCGGACGCTACCGCACGCTGATCGGCGATATACTTCAGCGCGAGGGGATGCCCAGCGACCTTTTCTACGTAGCGGTCATCGAGAGCGGCCTCAACCCAAGGGCCTATTCGCGGTCGCGGGCCGTGGGGTTGTGGCAGTTTATGGCGCGTACCGGCCGCATGATGGACCTCAAGCTCACCCACTGGATCGACGAACGGCGCGACCCGATCAAGGCGACCGAGAAAGCTGCCCTCTACCTAAAAGACCTTTTTGCAGAGTTCGGCGACTGGCGCTTAGCGTTGGCCGCATACAACGGCGGGCCGGGACGAGTCCGCCGGGCCATCGTCCGCGCCGGCACCAACGACTATTGGCAGCTCGATCTGCCCCGCGAAACGAAAAACTACGTGCCACTCTTCATGGCCGCGGCCGTCATAGCCAAAGATCCACAACTTTTTGGCTTTGAACCCCAAGCCGAAGAGCCAGCCTTTGCATACGAGGAGGTCGTCCTGCCCAAAGACTGGCTTTATGTCGATCTGAAAGCAGCGGCTCAGCTCTTGGGCATCGAACGCCAGGTATTGCACGACCTCAACCCCGAGCTACGCCAAGACATCACGCCGCCGAGGAGTAGCTCGCCTTATACCCTGCGGGTCCCGCCCGGCAAGGGTCCGATCTTGCTCGACCAGTACGCCAGTCTGCCAATCCCCCAGAAAGCCGCGGTCCATCAATACCGGGTTCAGCACGGTGATACGATCTCTGGCATCGCCCAGACTTTTGGCGTCTCTACGAGGGTCATTGCCGCGGCCAATAGCCTGAGAAATCCCAACCTCATCCGGCCGCGACAGTTGCTCTATATCCCGGTTGCTCCGAGGGCCAAGCCAACGAGTGGTCGCCGGGGGACCTATACCGTCCGCCCGAACGACGTACTCGGTCGCATCGCCTCCCAGCACGGGGTGAGCCTGCGCGACCTGATGCAATGGAATGGCCTCAAAACCACGCTGATCAAACCCGGTCAGGAATTGGTGGTGCGGCAACAGCCTGCCTCCCGAGAGGTGACGAGCGGCGGAACTTATACGGTGCAGCGGGGCGATACGCTGTGGGAGTTGTCCCGGCGATTTGCGGTTAGCATCGCCGATTTGCAGGCGTGGAACGGTCTCGAAAAAGTGTTAATTAAACCCGGTCAACAGCTAACCGTGGCCAACGCGCAAGCGCAGGTGTACACTGTGGTCACGGGCGATACGCTACATAGCATCGCCCGCAAATTCGGCCTCACCCCTAGCGATATTGCCCGCCAGAACAACATCGGTCTCTCGGAGACGCTGCTGGCGGGCACGATCTTGCAAATCCCGAGGTGACATGATTGCGGTCCGCCATATCCTCTTGCTGGCACTGGCCTTCATCCTACAGACCACCTGGGTCGATTCTCTAAAGGTATGGTCGATCAAACCCGATCTATTGATCGTGACGTTGAGCTTCATCGCGCTGCGCAGTGGCTCGGTTGTTGGGGCCTATATGGGGCTAGGAGTCGGCATCCTCCAAGATATATACCTGCCCGCAAACCTCGGAGTCAACGCGCTCGCCAAGTCGCTTATCGGCGCGGGCTTGGGCTACAGCCACGCCCGCATGGTCGCCGACAGCATCCAAGTCCAGGCCGCGCTGGTTTTTGGTGCCGTGATCTGCCATGATCTCATCTACTATGTGGGTGCCGGAGCCGATTTGCCCTTTGAGGTGAGCAGCATTTTGGGCCGCGCCGTGTACACAGGCTTGGTCAGCGCAGTTTTCTTCGCTGGCGTGGCTGTTAAGCGCCATCTCTTCCCCGCTTGATCATGGAACATCAGCTACAACAAGATCAGCGCCCGCCCCTTAAGAGCCTCCTCGTACCCGTCGTCTTGCTGTTCGCGGTTTTGGTCCTGCGTCTGTTCTATTTGCAGGTTATCACCTCAGCCGACTACGCCCGCGAGTCTGAGGAAAACCGCATTGCCCAGCGGCGCGTCAAAGCCCCGCGCGGGCTGATCTACGATCGCGACGGCCGCATCTTGGCTCGCACCCGGCCGTTTTACACTGTCTCATTGGAGCGCACCTCGCAGAAGGACTTCGACGCGGTCACCGCGGCGTTTACAGAGGCCATTGGTGACCGATACTTAGATGGCAAGTACAGTCGCAAATCCCGCATCATCCGTCTCAAGCGCGATGTTGACTTCCGCACGGTATCTATCGTAGAGGAGCGGCTCAAGGCCGACTGGCCCCTGCTCGACATTGAAATCGAGACTCAACGCTACTATCCCTACGGCTCGGCGGCCGCCCACCTGCTCGGCTATATCGGCATTATCCGCGACCAGGATTTACAAGGGAAAAACGATAACGCCTATGTGCTCGGCGACTTTATTGGCAAGACCGGGATCGAGAAAGTGTACGAAAACAGCCTGCGTGGCCGCGATGGCATGATGTACATCGAGATTGACGCGCTCGGGCGCACGGGCCGGGAGTTTCCAGAACGCGACCGACTTCCCGTGCCCGGCGAGTCCCTGCACCTGACTGTTGACTTGGAGGTACAACTCGCGGCTGAGCGCGCCCTGCCCGATAGTTTGGCTGGTGCGCTAGTCGCGCTCGACCCGCGCACCGGAGCCGTGCTGGCCTTGGCCAACAAGCCGACCTTTGACCCCAACATTTTCGTGTCATTTCAGGCCCAAAAGGAGCGACGGCGAGTGTTGCAGAGCGAGACCGTGCTGCTCAACCGCGCCTTACACGGGCGTTATCCACCTGGCTCGACGCTCAAGATGGTCGGTGCTATAGCCGCACTCGAAACGGGCGTCACCGATACGCTGAGCCTATTTGAGCCCTGCTATGGTTCACTGAGGGTGGGTAGGAGCAGGTTTCGTTGCCACAATCGGTCAGGCCACGGCGGCCTGACCCTCCTAGGGGCGATTGAGGTCTCCTGTAACGTTTACTTCTACCATTTGGCCCGGTTGATGAGCATTGAAACGTGGCATGAGTACGCGGCCAAATTAGGCTTCGGCCAGCCGACCGGGATCGTCCATCCCGGAGAAGCCGCTGGTCTCCTGCCCTCGCGCCAGTACTACGAAGAGCGCGGTGGTTGGTCCTTCGGCCACCTGCTCAACCTCTCCATTGGTCAAGGTGCCGTACTGGTCACGCCCATTCAGATGGCCCGCTACGTGGCCGCCATTGCCAACGGCGGCTATTTGGTCAGGCCATACATCAGCGGCGATCCTCCTCCGCGTCAACGCATTGATGGCATTTCGTCAAGGACCTTCGCCATCGTGAGGAAGGCCATGCGCCGAGTGGTGGATAGCGACACCGGCACCGGCCGCCGAGCGCGGGTTGACGGCGTCACAATCGCGGCCAAGACTGGTACCGCTCAAGTGCCCAGTCGAGACGATGACGCTTGGATGGTGGCCTTCGCTCCGTACGAGAATCCCGCCATTGTCATAGCGGCCGTAGTCGAAGGGGGTGGCAGCGGTGGAGCGCGAGTTGGCCCGGTTGTGCGCGAGGTCGTCAAAGCCTTCTGCATCCAAAAGGGCATCATTGAGCCAGAAGTAGCCGAGCCTGATACGCTCGTAGCTAATCGCGGAATGCTTTAGCTCATGCGCTTGCTCCGCCAACTCGACTTCCCGCTCCTAATTGCGACTTTGGCGACCGTGCTAATCGGTATCATTGCGATCTATAGCGCTACCTATCACAATGACTCCATCGCGGTGCAGAACGCTTGGAGTAAGCAGGTCCAATTCGCGATCTTGGCCTTTGCCGTGGCCTTAGCCATCGTTTATATCCCGGATAAGGTTATTTACAGTGTTGCGTATCTGCTATACCTGTTCGGCATTTTGAGCCTAGTCGCGGTGTTGGCTTGGGGCACGGGCGATGCCACTCGCTGGTTGCGCTTGGGGCCGTTAATATTGCAGCCTTCGGAGTTGGCCAAGATTGCGACCATCATCGCCTTAGCGCGCTACCTGAGCGACCGCAATGTCGAACGCATCAATTCCTTCAACTGCTTCCTCGGGGCCTTGTTCCTCATATTGGTGCCGATCGCCCTAATTGTGCGCCAGCCCGACTTGGGGACCGCGGTTTCATTTGGTGCACCGCTATTCCCCATGCTCTATTGGGCGGGGATGCGCAAGTTTTTCATGTTTCTCGTTATCTCGCCACTTATCAGCGTCTTCTGCTCTTTGGATCCACTGTGGCAAGGGGGAACTCCGTACGTCTTCGCCACCTTCGTCATCGGCAGTACCTTCTTAGTTCACCATTTTCTGCGTCGGCTCTGGTTGACCATCTCCATGGCTTTCATCAATACCTTGGCGGGTTTGCTCACAGTGTATTTTTTCGAGCACTTCCTGCGTCCATATCAGAAGGCCCGCATTATGACCTTCTTCAATCCGGAGAGCGACCCCCTCGTATCTGGGTGGAATATCATCCAGTCCAAGATCGCCATTGGTTCTGGCGGACTGACGGGCAAGGGCCTTCTGGAAGGCACGCAGACCAAGCACGAGTTTCTGCCGGCGGCTCATACTGATTTCATCTTCTCGGTCATTGGGGAGGAGGGGGGATTTGTTATGGCTCTGATCGTGCTGAGCTTGTTCTTTTTCCTCATCTATCGGGCGTTGCACATCGCCTCTACAGTCCACAATATCTTTTACAGTCTGACGGCCGTCGGCTTGGCCGCGATGCTGACCTTCCACGTGTTTATCAATATTGGCATGACCATCGGCGTCATGCCCATCACCGGCTTGCCACTTCCCTTCCTCAGTTCGGGGGGCTCTTCGCTACTGTCCAACCTCATCGCCATCGGTCTCCTCCTCCACATCGGCACCTACCGCCACGAGTTCTGAATGCGCGTCGCTGGACAGGCCGTTTGCTGCGCCTTGCTCGGCGCGTTTGTCATCAGCAACCCGCAATGCGGTGCCTATCGAGCCGGGCACGCCCAGCTAGCACACGCCTATCTGAGCGATGGCCTCTACGGCCAAGCCTTGGCCGAAACCCGCCGAGCCATTCGCCAAGACGGGCCGGACGACCGCTTGCTGCTCATCGCCGCCCTTGCTCGGCTGGGCCTAGATGACGTGGATGCCGCGCTGGAACTGATCGGCCAAGCCATTGCCTTGGCGCCGGACAACGACGATCTGTACAGAGCCCTGCGCGACATTTGTGAAAAAGAAGAGCGCTTCGCTCAAACCGAAGAACTCCTCGCGCAGCTGCGAGCAGACTACGGGCCGAGCGCGTCGCTGTGGGCGACCGAGGGCTGGCTCCATGCTCGTCAGGAGCGGCCCGCCGCCGCGGTAGAAGCGCTACGCCAAGCCATCCAACTCGACGAGCACCACCTCTTCGCCCACGTTGAACTCAGTCGTCTCTTGATTGACGAGGGGCAACTCGCCGAGGCCGAAATCGCACTCGCCGAGGCCGTGCGCATCCAGCCCGATGATCCGCAGCTCGTCCTCACCTTGGGAGATTGCCAACTCCGCCAAGGGGTTGCCGAACGGGCTGCCCGCACTTTTGACCGAGCACTAACTGCCGGGGTCGTTAGCGCGGTTGACATCGCCCTCACCTACCACAAGCACAAGCGGCCCGACCGCACCATTGAATACTACGAGCGTGCCTTGGCCGGTACCCCAGATGATCCCCTGATCCTCAACAACTTAGCTTGGACTTATGCAGAAGAGGGCCAGCGCCTTAGCTATGCCCTAAATCTGTCGATGCGTGCGGTCAAGCTCGACGCGGAAAGCTCGGTCTATTTGGACACCTATGCGGAATTGCTGCATCTGTTGGGGCGGCATGCTCATGCGGTGGCCATTATGCGCCAAGCCCTCGCGCTCGAGCCGACCGATGGCGAGCACCGGGCCTATCTCGAGGGCCAGATGGCGAAATTCCGCCGTGCGCTCGCCGCTCGCCTGTGAATTAGGTTCGGTAGTGTTGGTAGTCGATATCGAGATTTTCTAGCTTTGCATACAGGCTCTTGCGCGACAGACCCACGTCTTCGGCCACTTGCGAAATTACTCCGCGGTGCCGGTGCAGAGCCTCGCAGAGGAAATGCCGCTCAAACGAGTTCCGCGCCTCCCTAAATCCGCGCGGGCCTAGGTCGGGCTCTTCTTCATCCTTCCAATGGACGATCTCTTCGGGCA
Organism: Candidatus Latescibacterota bacterium; assembly: GCA_965116455.1. Lineage (GTDB taxonomy): Bacteria > Latescibacterota > UBA2968 > UBA8231 > UBA8231. The sequence goes on from OZ220690.1 coordinate 2,498,921, forward strand.
CGTCCTCTTCCCGCAACAAGCTGTCGCTCGCGAGGAGGACCATGCGCTCGAGCGCGTTTTCCAATTGCCGCACATTGCCCGGCCATGGATAGGCCAAGAGGTGATTTAAGGCCGCGGTGTCGAGGCCGCGAATTCTGCACCCGTTTTGCGCCGCCGATTGGCGGATAAAGTGTTCGATCAACAGGGGAATATCTCCCTTGCGCTGGCGCAGCGGCGGCAGCTTGAGCGGTACGACGTTGAGCCGGTAAAAGAGGTCTTCGCGGAAGGTTCCTTTGCGGACCTCCTCCCGCAAATCGACGTTGGTGGCAGCGATGACCCTCACATCTACCCGCAAGGTCTCCGCGCCCCCGACGCGCTCGAACTCGCGCTCTTGCAGGATGCGCAACAGGCGCAGTTGCACCCGCATATCCGCCGCGCCAATCTCGTCGAGAAACAAGGTGCCGCGATCGGCTAGCTCAAAGCGGCCTAAGCGCTGGCGGACTGCGCCGGTAAAGGCCCCTTTCTCGTGCCCGAACAGCTCGCTCTCCAACACGCCTTCGGGCAGCGAGGCGCAGTTGAGCCGCACAAACGAGGCCCTGCGCCTTGGGCTGCGCCCGTGCAAGCGCCTCGCTAGCACTTCTTTGCCCGTGCCGCTTTCTCCGATGAGGAGCACGGTCGCCGGGGATTGGGCGACCCGGTCGGCTTGGGCCAGTAGGCGGCGGACTTGGGCGTTTTGGGTGATAAATTCGGGATGGTCAGCACAGCGGGGGGAAGACGCGCCCACGCGCGTGGCCGCGGCCGAGTTCGCAGACGTACAAGAATACACAGACAAGCTCCCTTCTTTGGTTGGATATTAAATTCAAAAGTGGATATAATATGCGAATGCAAACGATTGTCAAGGACAATCAATGCAGATGGAGGATCAGGCCAAGACCGGAGGCCTATCGGCGCAGATTTCGGAAACCAAACTGTTGTAGTTGTTGGAGCCTCTCGATTCTGCGTCGTAGAGTACGACGGGCTGGCTAAAACCCGGGGCCTCGGCCAAGCTAATGTTGCGGCTGATGATCGTCTGATAAACCTTGTCGCCGAAGTAGTTGCGTACTTCTTGGGCCACGCGGCGACAAAGCTGCAAGCGGTTGTCGTATAGAGTGAGTAAAACGCCCTCGATTTCGAGGGTGGGGTTGAGATAACGCCGCACCACGCGGATGGATTTGCTGAGATTGCTCACGCCTTCTAAGGCATAGTACTCACACTGCACCGGGATGAGCACGGAATCGGCCGCGCTCAGCGCGTTGATCGTGAGCAAACCCAAGGACGGCGGGCAATCGATGAGCACAAATTCGTACTGCCCCTTCACCGGGTGCAGGGCCTCGGCCAGCCGCTTCTCCCGCCCGACCATGGCAGCCATCTCTACTTCAGCACCCGCGAGGCGGATGTGCCCGGGCACTATGAAGAGGTCCTTTACATAGGTGGGAAAGGTCGCCGAGGAGGCGCTGAGTTGGCCTAGCAAAACCTCGTATGTAGAGGCGTGGTCACTGCCGAGTTCGGCGTTGCAGCCACTAGTGGCATTGGCTTGCGGGTCTAAGTCGATGAGTAAGGTTCGGTGCCCGGAAAGGGCTAGACAGGCGGCGAGGTTGACAGCTGTAGTGGTCTTGCCCACTCCGCCTTTTTGATTGGCGATAGAGATGATTTTGCCCATACCGATATTTTGCCTCGTCAAAGCCTACAAAAAAAGGCTCAACCAGCTAGATCTGGACCGTGCCCAAATGCAACTTCGGGCTATTTAATGAGCAACAAATCAAGCGAGCCAACTGACTACTCCCAGAGCAGAAGGGAGCCGCCAAAACTGTACTTCAGGGGAGTTGTACAGAAGGCTCTAATCACCGCCTGCATTCAATATAAATCGGCGCAATGGCTTGTCAAGGGTTTGTACCAATTTGGTTACAGCCGTGCAGAAAAACACATAAGGTCTTATAAAATAAATATGTTGCATGTTTTAGCAATCGGTTGCAATCTCTGCATTGCAAGGTTTTTATGCCTGCGGTGGGTACGGTTCCTTATTATTCTTCTTCTCCACGCAAAATCCAGAAACGAAAAATGATGCAAAACGATTCCACGTTCTCAGAATTAGTTGCCATCATGGCGCGTCTGCGCGGCCCCGGCGGCTGCCCTTGGGACCGCCAGCAGACGCACGCCACGCTCAAGCCCTACCTGTTGGAGGAGGTGTACGAGGCCCTCGAAGCCATTGACGCGGAAGACGATGCCGAGCTATGCAAAGAGCTGGGCGATGTGTTGCTGCAGGTGGTGTTCCACGCCCAGGTCGCGGCCGAGGAAGGCCGCTTCGACATCGAGGCGGTCGGCCAAGCCATCGTGGATAAGCTGATTCGCCGTCACCCCCACGTCTTCGACGATGCAAGTGCAGACGGGGCCGACGAGGTTTTGCGCCGCTGGGAGCAGATCAAAAAGCAAGAGCGCCGAGAGCAAGGGGAAGCCGCGCCCTCGTTGTTGGAGGGCATTCCCAAGCATCTTCCCGCCCTAATGCGCGCCCATCGGCTCCAAGCGCGAGTCGCACAACAGGGATTTGATTGGGACGACATTGATGGCGCACTCGACAAGGTTGAAGAGGAATTTGCCGAAGTGCGCAAGGCTTGGGAGACGGGTAGGGCTGCGGCGGTCGAGGAGGAGTTTGGCGACTTGCTCTTCTCATTGGTCAACGCCAGCCGGTTCCTCAAAGTAGATCCCGAGCAGGCCCTCAGACGGGCAGTTGCCAAGTTTGAGCGCCGCTTCCGCGCCCTAGAGGAAACCGTGCATGCGCGGGGCGAGGAAGTGGGTGCGCTCTCACTGGCGGCTCTAGACGAGATATGGGACGAGGTGAAAGCGGGCGAAAAGGCCGAAAAATAACGAGGCGACATGGAACTGGCGCTCGACGAGGTTCCTCTCCGTATTGACGTGCTCTTTGCCGCCACAGTCTTGGGCGTTTTGGCGCTCTCGGTGTTGGCCGTGCGCGCCGTAGCCCAGCGCGCCGGCTGAGTTGCCGACCTGTGGACAATGCGGGCGGCTACTGGCGCGGTGCTCTGGTTGGTGGTGACCGGGCTGGCCGCGCTCTCGGATGCGTTGCGCGGCTTTTCGCTATCCTTCTTCACGGCCTTGATGATTCTAACGGGTGGGCTGGCCTTTTCGCGGATGGGGGCTGCGCTGATGGTCTCGGTCGGCCCGGTCGGGCTGATTGGCTTCCAGTTTTTCCGCGTGCCGGTCGCCATGTTCTTACGAGGAATGTACCAGGCCGGGCAAGTGCCGATGCAGATGACTTACGAGGGACTCAACTTCGACATCTTCGTCGGCTTGACCGCCCCGGCCATGGCTTGGCTGGTCTGGCGTGGCAAGGTGGGATCCTATGCGATATGGGTTTGGAATGTGCTTGGGTTGGTGCTACTGGCCGAGGCGGTCGCCATCGCGGTCCTCTCCATGCCAACGGAGTTCCGCGTTTTCACCAATGAGCCAGCTAGCACGTTTGCGACGTACGCGCCTTACATCTGGCTGCCGACAGTCTTGGCACCAGCCGCCCTGTTGGGTCATTTGTTGGTATTGCGCTGGCTGTCGTCGAGCTGCTCTGGGTCGAGGTAATCCATGGCCGGATCGAGCTTCCAGCGGCACTGGTCGGGGGGCTGGACGGTGCGGCCCCACGCGGCTAGGATGGACCGGTCGGCGCGGCGCGCGGCCATGCGCGCGGCGATCCATTCTGGGTCCCACCCGTCTAGGACTTCGGCTTTGAGCGCGGTCAATGTCTCTTGGTGGGTCGGGTCGGCCGCTAGGTCGCAGCGTTCGCGCGGGTCGGTTTGGAGGTTAAAAAGCTGGCAGGGCTGGTCGTGGTAGTAGTTGAGCTTCCACGGCCCGCGCCGAATCATGCGCTGAAAAATGCCCTCTGATGGGAAGGGACCGCCGGCCCCGGCCGCGTCTTGGCAGAACTCGGAAAAGGCGACATCGTCCCACTCGGCGTTTTGGGGATTCGCGAGCAAGGGCAGTAGGCTGCGGCCTCGCGAGTGGGGCAAGGCCGGGCAGTCCAAGGCGTCGAGCATGGTCGCGTTGAAGTCGAGTGAAGAAATTACCCGGTCGCAACGGGTGCCTGAGGGCAAGCGCCCGGGCCAAGCGAGTATGGCCGGTACCTTAACCGAGTCCTCGTAAAAGGTTTGCTTCCACCACAGCCCGTGCTCGCCGACCTGCTCGCCGTGGTCCGACGTATAGAGGATGAGGGTGTTTTCCTCCAAGTCGTTTTCCCGCAGCGCGGCGACGATCTGGCCGATTAGCGCGTCCATGCGGTGGACTAGTGCCCAATAGGCGGCGCGGGCGCGGCGGGTCTCTTCCGCGCTGACTTCTTCGATCTCGCAGGCTTGGCGCCAGCGTTTGATGTGGGGATGGAGGTGGTCGCCGAAGGGTTCGGGGGTTTGCGGCGGGGTGATGTTTTCGTAGTAGTAGCGATAGTCTTGCAAGCGGGCGACAAAAGGCTGATGTGGTAGCATGAAACCGACCGAGAGCGAAAACGGTTCAGCCGCTTGGCCAGCGCGCTTGGCGACGCCGAGGCGGTTGAGGTAGTCAATGGTCGCGGCGGTGACGTCTTCGTCGTGGACTTGGTAGGCGCTCTGGCCGTGGCCAGACAGGCGCAGGCTGACGCGGCTCGGCCCGGCCGTACCCGAGAGTTGGCCGTGATCGACGCCTTGGCCCCCGGGCTGGTTGGGTCCGTGGTCGCCGACGAGCCGCTGTGCGTACCCGTGCAGTTGGTCTGGCCCAACCGAGTGCATGCGGCCGATGAGAACAGGGCGGTAGCCGCCCGCGCCCATGGCGTGGGCGAGGGTGGGGATGCCGGAGTCGAGGATGTGGGTGTTGGTCCAGACTTGGTTGTCGCAGGGGTAGCGGCCCGAGAGCATGGACATCCGCGAGGGTACGCAAATCGGCGAGGGGCAATAGGTGTTGTCGAATACCACGCCGCGCGCAGCGAGGGCATCGAGGTGGGGGGTCTCGACTAAGGGATCGCCATAGCAGCCGGCGACATAGGGGCTGTGTTGGTCGGAGTGGATGTAGAGCAGGTTGGGGCGGGGTGCTTGGCTCATAAGGGTCCTTGTCGGTTGGGCGGTGTGCGCGACAAGGTACGCGGCCGGTTGGGGTCGGGCAAGATGGGGCGGGGCAGGTTTTCTCGCGCCGCTGTCTTGTGTACGTTTTTTTAAGCGGCGAATCGCAAGCGATGGAGATTGGGTATGAAGACTAAGAAAAACGCCAAGCCGGCGAAGATGAAGCGGAAGGACTACGAGCGCGAATTAGACAAGTTGCACTACGAACTGGTCAAGTTACAGCACTGGATCAAGGACCAAGGTTTGCGGGTCGTGATCGTCTTTGAGGGGCGCGACACGGCTGGCAAGGGCGGGGTCATCAAGCGCATCACCGCGCCACTCAATCCGCGCGGCGCGCGCGTGGTGGCTTTGGGCACGCCGTCGGACCGCGAGCGCACCCAGTGGTATTTCCAGCGCTACGTGACCCACCTGCCGGCCGCGGGCGAGATCGTGATTTTCGACCGCAGTTGGTACAATCGCAGCGGTGTCGAGCGCGTCATGGGTTTCTGTAGCGAGGAGGAGTATTGGGAGTTTCTCCACTCGTGCCCAGAGTTTGAGCGCATGCTAGTGCGCTCGGGGATTATTTTGCTCAAGTACTGGCTTTCGGTGAGCGAGGAAGAGCAAGAATACCGCTTTCAGGAGCGCGCCCAGAATCCGCTCAAGCATTGGAAGCTCAGCGATATAGACATCAAGTCGCGGAACATGTGGGTCGAGTATTCTAAGGCCAAAGACGAGGCGTTTTTCTACACGGACATTCCCGAAGCGCCTTGGTACACGGTCGAGGCCGACGACAAGCGCCGGGCACGTCTCAATTGCATCTCGCACATCCTCAGCCAATTGTCCTACAAGGATGTGATTCCCAAGAAGATCAAGCTGCCACCGCGCCCGTCCCACGGCGAGTACCAGCGCCCGCCGCACAGCAAGTTGAACTTTGTCGATGAGAAGTACTAAAAATCGGTTTTGCAACTTGTCCGAGTGTCAGCGATGAGACATCATGTCCAGCCAGTTCGAGTTTCTCGGCCTTTCCCATATCGCCGCAATGGGTGTGATGCTCGCCTTGCCGGTTCTCTTGACCCTCGTCGTCAAGCGGCTCAATTCGGCAAAGGCGACTCAAGCCATCTGCGGCGCATTCGCGGGCGTGCTCTTGCTCAACGAGATTCTGCCTTGGGGCTACCGCGTGGCGATGGTCGGAATGTACGATTTTGTGCGGTGGTACCTGCCGTTGCACGTCTGTAGCATTACCGTCTTCGCCGTCGCTGCCGCGCTCGTCTTCCGCTGGCAGACGGCATACGAAATCGCTTACTTCTGGGGACTCGCCGGCGCGACCAATGCCGTTGTCACGCCGCCGCTCATAGCTGACTATCCAGCGTATCGCTTCTTTCAATATTTCATCGCCCACGGCGGCATCGTCGCCGGTGCGCTGTTCGCAACTTGGGGCCTCGGCATGAGACCGACGGCCAAGTCCGTCATCCGCGTCTTTGTGCTGCTCAATCTCCTAGCTATTGTCGCGTTTGGCGTCAATTGGGCGCTGGGGAGCAACTACATGTTCCTCAGCCGGCCGCCCGTTACCCAATCGCCGTTTTTCTTTGCCCCGTGGCCGTGGTATATCCCAATCCTCGATGGCGTGGCGCTCGTTTTATTTTACTTGCTGCTCATACCTTTTAAGATCGGGCGCAGGGTAGCTAGCTCGTGAGTGTTTATCCATGAAGGCACCTCATAAAAAAAAGAGAGCTGCGTCTCCAGAGTCCGAGTCTCAGATTCCCGAAACGGACCTAGGCCAGCGTGTAGTCGGGTTATTGGAAGGATCTCGGGTTCCCTTTTTTATCGTCGCGGCAACATTCCTCCTAGGGATCTGGACCTTCGACGCCAAGCTTTCCCTCAGCGGCGACAACGCCGAATTCATCACACTGGCGCGCAGTCTGGCCCAAGGCGAGGGGCTTTTGCACATCAACTCGCCCGACCCCAAGCCAGCAACTAAGTACCCTTTTGGCTTTCCCCTTTTGCTGGCTCCTTTGGCGTGGGCTTTCCCCGGCGATTGGGTGCCGATGAAGGCTTGGGTGTTGGTGCTCTTTGCACTGGGGATGGGGGTGCTCTACCAATTGGCCAAGGAGCGGGTGGGCGTCTTGCCCGGCCTAGCGGTGGTGGTGCTGAGCGTCGTGCTCGGCAAGAGCTATTTGACGCACGGGCCGACCGGTGCAGTTTACGGTCCGCTGCTGCTGCACTACGCACACCAAGTCATGTCCGAAGTGCCCTATCTGACCTTTTCGCTTTTGGCACTGTGGCTCGTCGAACGGGGCGTTGGGCGCGAGGGGCTCAAGGGAAACTGGTGGCTCGTCGGCGGGTTTGCCTGCACCATTTGGGCGTACTACATCCGCACGGTTGGGATCGCGCTAGGGGCGGCTGTGGTGGTCTATCTGTTGCTCCGACGCGATTTCCGGCGGTGTTTGGTCTTTGGCGGCGCGGCGTTTGTCTGCTGGCTGCCGTGGACATTGCGCAACCAGGCGGCAGGTGGCGGCAGCGTCTATATCAAGCAGTTCTTCATGGTCAACCCCCACCATCCAGAGCGGGGTCTGCTCGACGTGGGCGGCTTTGTCGATCGCTTTGTCGGCCTTGCGCAGCGCTATCTGACGGGGGAATTGCCCTATACCCTAGTGCCTTTTTTCGACGGCACCGAGACGATCTTTCATCCCGCTCCCTTGTTGCTGATCGCGCTCGCCATTGTCGCGACGGTGCTTTGCCTCAAGCGCGGCGAACACCTGCTGCTCCTGCTCTACGCGGCCTTTTTCATGGGGGTTGTGTTGCTCTGGCCTTGGCCGGGAGATCGCTTTCTGGTACCTATTGTGCCAGTCCTCGTCTTGTTGGGAGTCTGGGCCATTTTGCAAATTCGCGACGGACTAGCCGGGGGCCAGATGGGCAAATTTGTGGTATGGGGTTGCTTCCTCGCCTGCGTCATCGGCCAAATTGGCGGCGTCAAGCGCCTGGCCGACTATGCCGCCGCAGACTACCCTCCGCCTTGGCTCCGCTATTACCAAGCCGGTCAATGGCTCAAAGCCAACGCGCCAGAAGACGCCATCGTGCTGTGCCGCAAGGGCTACTGGATGTACATCGTCTCGGGCCGGCGCTGCGTCGGCTTCCCCTTTGACGAACCGGCAAAAGTGCTGGCCCATATGGAGCGCGAAAAGGTAGATTACGTCGTGCTGGAGAACCTCGGTTTTGCGCAGACTTGGCAATACTTGTACCCAGCTATCGAGGAGTACGAGAGCCGCTTTCAAGTGGTGTGGGAAGACTTGGTTGTGCCGACGTATGTGCTGCGTTTCCTCAAGCAATAGGCTATTTGCCTTACCGACCGATCGCATCTTTTGAAATGCCTCGTCCGTTTTCTTCAATAAAGAGGGTGCCCGTGATCCGGCGCTGCTCGCTGCACGTTCTCCTGTCCTACTTGCTGTGTAGTCTCGTCTTTACCTATCCGTTGGTTTTTCGTCTAACGACTCACGTACCCGGTGGTAAAGGCGATGTGCCGATCTATATATGGAACCTGTGGTGGATGAAAAAAGCCCTATCCGAGGGCATCTCGCCGCTTTTTTGCGACTATATCTTCGTCCCCTACGGCGCGTCGCTGGTCTTCCATGCCTTCGTCTTCTTCAAGGCTATATTGGCAGTGCCCTTGCAGTGGTTATGCAGTGCTTGGACAGCTTACAATATTCTGATCTTGGCAACGTTTGCCTCGGCCGGTTGGGGCATGTTTTTGCTGGCGCGCCACCTGACTGGCGATGGCCGGGCCGCGTGGATTGCCGGGCTAATCTACGCCTTTAGCCCCTATATGCTGACCCGCAGTCTAAGTCATTTCAACTGCCTGAGCAGTGAGTGGATTCCCCTTTATATACTCTGCCTGATCCGCTTGGTAGAAACGAAGGATCAACGCTGGGCTTGGGGCAGTGGGTTGTGTCTGTTGTTGACGGCCTATTGCGATTACTACTACCTCATCTATCTGACGTTGTTTACGGCATTTTACCTCGGTTGGCGATTCTACCGCGACAGGTCGGAGGTAATAAGCAGAACCTTTCTTGCGCACTTCGCACTTGTGGGGACCATTGCTGCAGTCGGTTTCGCGCCTATTCTGTGGGTGCTCTTTGAGACGGAGCAGAGCGGCTATATTTATGGAGGAGCCTCCTCGGCCAAGCTGGGGGCAGACCTGCTGGCTTTTGTAACACCGCCGCCGGGCAGCCTGCTCTATGGCGATGTAGGAACTGAGGCCTACAAGGTGTTTTCCGGCGGCAATGCGGTAGAGGCGACGGTGTTTGCCGGCTATGTGGTGCTTGGTCTGTTGGTAGTGTGCGTCCTGCGCTTGCGGGGCGAGGAGGCCGTAAGGGGATGGCTATGGATGACACTGGCGTTTTTCCTGCTCTCGCTGGGGACGCTGCTACACATTGGCGGGGATTTTGTCTTCACGCTTGGAGAAGGGCGCTTTGCCGTGCCATTGCCCTACGCGCTTGTACGCTACGTGCCCCTGATCAAGGGAGCGCGGGTGGCGGCGCGTTTCGATATTATGGTCATGTTGGGCTTGGCGGTACTCGGTGCGTATGCCATGCGCTATTGGCTAGGCCGGGTAGCTCATCCGGTTCGCTGGACGGCGGCGGTTGCTGCGCTGATTGCCTTAGAGTTCCTCAGGCTGCCCTATCCGGTCGCGGCAATAGAAATCCCCGCCGCCTACGCCGAGGTCGCCGGCGATCACCGGGACACAACAGTCATGGAAGTGCCCTTGGGCTGGCGCACTGGTTGGGGAAGCACGGGGCGCAGCTTCGACGAGCGACAATTGTTCCAGACTGTTCACGGAAAACGGCTGATAGGTGGCTTTGTGGCGCGGGTTTCCGAAGACAGGCTACAACGTATGACGGCGCTACCTGGGGTCGGCCAACTCTTGGCCCTGCAGGAGGAATTGCCGAGGTCCCCTTCACCAACGGCAGCCCGCCGGCCCGCCATCCGGGCACAGCTACGGGAGCTTTTGTCTCATTTGCCAAACTTTTTGCGCGAGCGACTACTGCGCAATAACTCAGTGCGCCGCTTTCTCGCCGACGCGCCATTAAAGCAGATCCCGCACTCAGGATCGCTGCGTGATCTGGTGCAAGCTGTCAACTTGGGCTATGTGTTCGTACATCCGCCTTATAGCGATTACGCGCCGATCCGGCACTATTTGGAGGCCGGTTTGCCTCTGGAGCAATTTTACGAGCACGACGGCGTAATAGGCTATCGGGTAGTGGTACCAATGGACAGATAGGTTGAACAGCAGGCGGTCTCATTGAAGATATCATGTAGGGCGTAAAAAACGTGTGGATGCTTTTAGGGCAGGAACGTATTTTGTCAACACCCTCTTACCCTAACCCAAAGAAGATAGGGATACAGATTGAATGGATAATCTCAAACTGGATCGTATTACATGACGGATGTGCTACGTTGGCGGCACCGCATTTCCTTGCCCGACGGTACAGTAACTCCGGGGGTGCAGGACTCGCCGGCCCTACTTAAGCGGTTGCAGCTACCTGAGGACCTTTCCGGCAAGACAGTGCTTGATATCGGCTGTTCAGACGGGTTTTATAGTTTCGAATGCGAGCGTCGGGGGGCTTCTCGTGTTCTAGCCGTGGACAATTACAGTTCGCCCTTGATTGACTCGCCGTCCGGCTTTCACATGGCCCATACCTTGCTTAATTCAAAGGTAGAATTTCGCCAAGCAGATTTGTTCAGTTTGGATCCAGACGAGGATGGATGCTTTGATATCGTCCTGTTTCTGGGCGTTCTCTACCACTTGCGTCACCCCCTCCTTGGTATAGAGCGCATCGCAAGCTTGTGTCGCGAAAAGCTGATTTTGGAAACGCGTTTGGACTCCCCTTTTGGTTTGTGGGGGGCTCTCAAGCGCCGTCTGCTAGGCCCGGACAATCGCAGCCCTTCTATGCGCTTTTGCGAGGGGGCGCAAGTCAATGCCGATCCAACGACCTGGTGGACTCCCACGGCCCAATGTGTAGAGGCTATGTTGCGTTCTTGTGGTTTCTGCTCAGTCAAGCAAGTAGATAAACAGGGCTGGCGGGGTATATTTCACGGGGATAGCCCACGATGGGGCTCTGACGTGTTGGATTTGGTCCAATCCCTGGGAAGCCAACGGGTGGCTTTGGCCTACGAGAAAGAGACGGGCTGCTCTCTAGAGGGGAAAGAGGTGGTGGAGACTCTACGCAAGGCGTCCATTCCTCAGTTCGCTGCCATCAAACAACGAGCCTTTGAACTGAACGAATAGCTCCTGGCTATAAAAGATAGTTCGACCACATACGGCGCTAATATGGTAAAGTCACCTATCGCGAAGGGTCGTTACGGCTGCTACAAGCGGCTAGCGGCCTGTCTGCTGAACGCCGGGCTGGCCGCATGGGCAGGGCCGGTGGCTGCGGAGTCAAATCCGTGCGCCAACGGCATCGTCGTATCGGAGCCGCAGGATCACCCCGGCTTAGTAGCCGACTGCGAAGTGCTCTTGGGCCTGCGCGATCGCCTGGCCGGCGACCGCGGCTTAAACTGGAGCGCGGACATACCCATTACTCAGTGGGACGGTATCGCGGTCGGCGATTCTGGCGTTAAGACGTTAGAACTCGGCGACAACGAATTGACGGGTGTGATCCCGCCCGAATTGGGCCAGTTGAGTCAACTACAATGGTTGAGCCTCTACGACAACAGGTTGACCGGCTCGGTTCCCCCTGAGTTGGGTCGCCTGAGTCAACTGGAGTGGTTGGATCTTAGCGGCAATGTGCTGATCGGCTCGATTCCCCCTGAGTTGGGTCGCCTGAGTCAACTGGAGTGGTTGGATCTTAGCGGCAATGTGCTGATCGGCTCGATTCCACCCGAACTGAGCCAACTGGTAGTCCTGCGGGGGCTGTATCTCTACGGCAACCAGTTGATCGGCTCGATTCCACTCGAACTAAGCCAACTGACAGATCTGCGAGGGCTGCGCCTCGACAACAATGGGTTGACGGGTGTGATCCCACCCGCATTGGGCCGTCTGACAGAGTTGGAGGAGTTGAACCTCGACGGCACCGCGCTGATAGGATGTGCACCGGAGACATTGGCCAGATGGGTCAACGATCTGCCGGTTTGCTCCCAAGTCCCGAAATCATCCGATGCGGCTGTTAGCGCGGTGATGGCCACTGTCTTGGGCGATGCGATCGAGCACTTAATTGTCGAGTTTGCGCGCACCATCCCCGGCCGCCAACCCAACTACGCTTGGATCGGTGTCACCGACGAGTTCGGCCAGCTAGAACTGCTCATCTCCAGTGAGGATCCGGTGAGCGGCTACTATCAAGCCCGGGCTCGCAACGCCGACGGAGAGAGGGTGGGCCAGTGGCACGGCATTTTCCTCGAACAGGACCGGCACCAGAGCTTGGAGCTGACCTTGGGTGGCGGTGTGCAAGTGGTAGCCAGCCAAATGCTGGTCAGAGGGGCCGAATTGATTGCCCACTACCCCTTCAATGGCAATGCCCGAGACGTCAGTGGAAACGAGTATCACGGCATCCTGTCGGGCCCCGAACCTACATGGGATCGCTTTGGCAACGAAGATGGTGCTATTCTTTTTTACGATACTGACCATCGCATTGACCTGCCGCACGAAGTGCTCAATGGCCGGCTGGATGTGACCATCGCCTTTTGGTTGAAAACCTCCAAGTCTGGGGCTCAAACCATTGTCAGCGGTGCCAACCAGTTCAACGACAACGAATATATTGTCTTTTTCTTAAACGAAGGTCTAATCCGCTTCTATTCGCACGGGAGAGTGGGGGGAGGTCAGGTCTGGTGCGACGTAGAAATCCAACCGATTGCCGACGGCACTTGGCACCACTTTGCCGTGATTCGCAATGCCTCGCTAGGCCATGCCGACTTTTTCATCGATGGCGAGGGGTATACCAAGCATTGTGGGCACTTGGTGTACGACACGCTCAAGGTCGAGGCGGGAGGGCTCATCCTCGGTCAAGATCAGGATACGTTCGGTGGGGGTTTCGACGCGAGTCAGGTTCTCAGGGGTGCGTTGGACGACCTCAGAATATATGACGGGACATTGTCGGCCGCTGAGGTGCAGGCCCTCATGCGTGAAAGCGAGCCAAACGATCCCGGTGCGGCCAAGGAGGTGACGTCGGTCGCCAGCGGCCTAGATCCCAATGTGCCCAATCCCTTCAACGCGAGCACCCAAATCGCCTACCGTTTGGCCACCCCCGGCCCGGTGCGACTGGAGATCTACAATGTGCTGGGCCAGTCGGTGCATACACTAGTAGATGAGTTCCAGGCCGCTGGCTTTCATCAGGTACACTGGGACGCCCGCGACCAGTGGGGCGTCCCAGTAGCGGCGGGCGTCTATCTCAGCCGTCTGCGCTACCCCGGCGGAGTCCAGACCCGACGGCTGCTCTTGCTCAAGTAGCTCACGGCAGCGGGGCGTCGTCGCGGACTAAGCCCTCGTCGCGGAGTTCGGCCCAAAACGAGGTGGGAATCTCCTGTGTGAGCAGGTCGAAATTCTCTTGGACTCGCTCGGGCTGCCGCGTCCCGGGGATGATGCAGGCGATGGCCGGATAGGCGAAGACGAATTGCGAGGCCGCGGCCCGCAGATCGACTTGGTGGCGAGCGGCCACGGCCTCTAAGGATTTGGCCCTAGCCGCGATTTCGGGCGGTGCTTCTCGGTAGTTGTACGTTGCGCCCGGGCGCGCGCCTTTGGCCAAGATGCCGCTGTTGTACGTGCCGCCGGCCATGATGCCGATGTTCTTTTCCACGCACAGTGGCAAGAGTTCGTCGAGCGCACCTTGGTCGAGTAAGCTGTAGCGTCCGGCGAGGAGGAAGCAGTCGAAATCGCCCTCGCGGGCAAAGCGGGCTAGCATTTCCCATTGGTTCATGCCCGCACTGACGGCACTAATGACTTTGTCGCCGCGCAGCTTGTCGAGTGCGGGGTACGCACCGTCGATGGCTTCCTGCCAGTGGTTGTCCGGGTCGTGAATGTGGAGGATGTCGATGCGATCTACGCCTAGGCGCTTGAGGCTGTCTTCAAAGGAACGCATGACGCCGTCGTAGCTGAAGTCGAATACGGGTTGATACGGGGCCGAGTCCTCAAACGCGCCGATCTGTTGATCTTGTTCGGTGGGGACCAAGACGCGCCCTACTTTGGACGCGAGCACATAGCTGTCGCGCGGCACGTCTACGAGGGCTTGCCCGAGGCGGAGTTCGCTTTTGCCCGCTCCGTACAGCGGTGCGGTATCTAAGAGGTTCAGGCCCAAAGACAGGGCGCGATGCACGACGGAGACGGCTTGGTCGTCTGGTATGTCGCCGTATAGGCCGCCAATGGAGGCACAGCCCAAGCCGAGGCGCGTGACGCGCAGACCGCTGCTGCCGAGGATGACTTTTTCGAGTGGGTTCATGGCGCGCTCCTCATAGTTTATATTTATAGATGTAAGGGGCAAAACATAGGCCAAACTACCCGCGACAAAAAGCCCGCTCCTTGGGACCTGCTTGACGCTCATAGGGGCAGGCCGTACATTAAGCGGCTCTTATAAATAATCCCGAACTCATTGAATATAAAAGAGATGTGTCAATCTAAGGCCAAGCTGCTGGTACTGCTACTGCTGGCTGGATGTGCCGCCACTGAAGAGCCGCCGCAAGAGATGGTCCGCAGCGAGCAGCCGGCCTTGGCCGAGTGGCAGTGGGCCGATGGCGAGCTACCTTGGGGCACTTGGGACGAGTCTGTCTTCGTGCGCGCCCAAAGCGAAGACAAGCCCATATTGGTGTATTTGGCCGCTCCGGGATGCGAGGGCCTGTTTCCCGCACCAACGCCAGCGTTGCGCCAACTGGTCGCCGAGAAATTTGTCAGCGTGCAGGTCGATCCATTCAAGCGGCCGGACATTGCTCGGCACTACGACAGCGGCGGTTGGCCAGCCCTAGTGGTGGCCCTGCCGGACGCGCGGGTTTTTGCGCGGGCCGTGGATATTCCGCCAGCCAACGTCGAGTCTTATCTGCGCCGGTTGCGCACGGCCTACGAGGAAAAGCGCGAGGTCCTCGTCGCCAAGGTGCAGCGCGCCGCTGCCCGTCCCGAGGTTGAGAGGCCCTTTGCAATAGATGGTGTTTATCGCGCGTGTGCGGCCGCCTTTGATTCGGCTCACGGTGGCTTCGGCGGCCCGACCAAGTTTCTCGAGACTTCGGTACTGCGCTTCCTGCTCGTCTATGCCGAGGCGCGGGGCACAGCATCCGCTCGACAGATGGCCTTGGCTAGCTTGGACGCAGTGCTTGCCTCGCCGCTCGGCGACAGTGGTGGTTTTCGGGCGTATTCGTACGCGCCGGATTGGAGTGCGCCTGCGAGTGAGCGGGATGCCCTCGATCAGGCGGCCATGCTGCATCTGTTGCTGGAGGCTGGCCAGCCCCGCTACGCCGAGTCGGCCAGAGCGTTGCTCGGCTTTGTCGAGGGTACGCTCTTTGACAAAGCCGAAGGTGTGTTCCGCGGTCGCCAAGTCATGGCCGACACTTGGTGGACCGACCCCGCGCTCTACGCCGACCGCCACGCGGCCCTGATACGAGCCTATCTCGCTGCGGCCGCTGCTCTAGGCAATGAACGCGCTGCTCAGGTGGCCCTGCAAGCTGGCGACGCGCTTATTGACCGCTGTATCGACAGCCGCGGTCGGGTGCGGCACGTCTGCGATTCAGAAGGCGAGGGCAGCACCGGCCTACTCGGCGATCAAGCCTTGGCGGCTCTGGCTCTGTGGGAATTGGGCGAGTGGAGTGGGGAGGCGCGGTTTGCCGCGGCTGCCGAGCAGGTTGCGCGCTTTATGGAGCAATCGTACGACCGCCTCGCTGACCTCGGCCCACTGCCATCCCGCGACAAGGCCCTCGCTCTCCAGCTCTACGGGCGACTGGGCCGCGCCGAGCAGGTGGCCGCCTTGGCTGGTGAGCCGCATCTGTCACAGTCGCCCGGTCGAGCGCATAGCTCGTGGGCGCGGGCCTTGCTGCTGTACGGCCCGCCGCTATGAGAATTTTGGTGACAGGTTCCACGGGCTTTTTGGGCCGTACTTTGCTTTCCTTGGAAGGGGAAGCCGAGTGGATGGGCTGCGGCCGCCGGCCCGCCGCCGAGGGTATTCCCTATCGTCAGGTCGATCTAGCCGACCGCAAAGCTGTGACCGCACTCGTCGCCGAGCTGGCTCCAGATTGGGTGATCAACGCCGCGGCCATGACCGATGTCGATGGCTGCGAAAAAGACGCGCGGGCCGCACGGCAAGCCAACGTCGATATTCCCGAGAATTTGGCTGTGGCTTGCGACGCGACTGGCGCAGGCTTGGTCCATATTTCCACGGATTATGTCTTTGACGGCAAGCGCGGTCCCTACGGCGAAGGGGATGCGACCCAGCCGCTGTCTTGCTACGGCCAACTCAAGCTGGAAAGCGAGGGTATATTGAAAAAAATGGAGCGGGTGCTAGTCGTGCGAACCCTATGGCTGTACGGCTATGTCCCGCAGGTCGGGTCCAACTTCCTCACTTGGGTGCTGCGGTCACTGTCTAGCGACCAGCCCCTGCGGGTCTTTGCCGATCAGTGGGGCAACCCGACCTATATCCGCGATTTAGCCCGCGCCTTGGTGGCCCTGTCCGGCCAAGAGGCGCGAGGCTTGTTGCACGCAGGTGGCGCGACCTTTATGACGCGCTGGGAGATGGCGCGGGAGATGGCCTGTTTCTTTGGCATCGACGACGCGTTGATCGAACCCGTGCCAACCTGCGCAGCCGGGCTGCCAGCCGCGCGTCCCCTGCGCTCTGGTCTGCGCACCGACGCACTAGAAGCCGCGCTTGGCCGCCGGCCCATGAGCTTTGCCGAGGGGCTGCAACACCTCGCCGCGGATCCGCATTTTCGCCGCGATTTTCCCCAATTTGCCCGCTAGCGTACTCCTCATGGACCTTGTGCAAATTTCGCTGATAACGCCCACGTATAACGAACGGGAAAATCTGCCGCTCTTGGCCGAAGAAATCTTCGCGATCGTCGGCCAAGAGCCAGATATCGACTTGGAACTCATCGTGGTAGATGACAACTCGCCCGACGGCACCGGCGAAGTGGCCGAGTCGCTGAAGGCCCGCTATCCCGTGCAGGTAATACACCGGCCGGGCAAGCTCGGTTTGGGGTCCGCGGTGATGGCGGGTTTCGCGCAGTCGGCGCGGCCATACCTCGGAGTGATAGACGCCGACTTGAGCCATGACCCGGCGATCCTACCCGAGCTCATCCACAGCCTGCGCGAATGCGATATTGCCATGGGCAGCCGCTTCGGGGAAACCAGCCGAGTCGAACGGTGGGCGTGGCACCGCAAGCTGATTTCGCGAATCGGCGTGGGCGCGGCCCGCCTATTGACCGGGGTCGAGGATCCGCTGTCGGGTTATTTTTGTCTGCGCCGCCAAGTGATACAGGACCTAGCACTCACGTCTTCGGGCTACAAAATTTTGCTCGAAATTTTGGTCAAGGGCCGCTATCAGCAGTATCGCTCCGTGCCTTTTGTCTTCCGCAACCGCCAGTTCAGCGCCAGCAAGCTGGACTTGCGCGAGCATCTGCTTTTTGCCAAACAGATTCTCTACTTCAGCGGTTACAAACTCATGGGCCGCCACCGAGGTAATAGATCGTGCGATTGAGCGTCGTCTTCCTGAACTACAACACTCGCGACCTGACTCGCCAAGCCCTGAGTTCTGTGCTCGCAGCAGTCGAGGGACTAGAGGTGGAGATATTCGTCGTTGACAATGCCTCGGTAGATGGCAGTGCCGATATGGTAGCCGAGGAGTTCCCGCAGGTGAAGCTCATTTGCAATGAAGCCAATGTGGGTTTTGCGGCCGGCAACAACGTGGCCCTGCGGCAGGTAGCCGGAGAATACGCGCTGCTGATCAACACCGATACCATCGTGCGCCGAGATGCGTTGCGCACGATGGTGGAGTTCTTGGACGCGCACCCGGAAGCCGGAGCCTGCGGGTGCAAAATCCTCGACCCGGACGGTACCTTGCAACTCGACAGCCGTCGCGGTTTTCCCACGCCGTTGGCTGCCTTCTGCAAGATGTCGGGCCTGAGCCGCTTCTTTCCCAAGCACCCGCTCATCGCCCGCTACCACATGACGTATCTCGACCCCGAGCAAACGGCCGAGGTCGAGGTGTTGTCCGGGTCCTGCATGATGGTGAGAAAGGCGGCTATGGACCAAGTCGGCCTGCTCGACGAGTCCTACTTCATGTACGGCGAGGACATCGACTGGTGCTATCGCTTCCATCAAGCTGGCTGGAAGATCTACTACGTGCCGACGACCGAGATCATCCATTTCCGCGGCGAGAGTGGCCGGGGAGTGCCGCTGCGAATTCTCTATCGCAAGAGCCGCGCCATGTCGATTTTTGTCAACAAGCACATGGCGCGGCGCTTTCGCTTCTTCCCGCTGTGGCTTTTGCAGGTGGGCATTGCCCTGTACGGGACGTTTCGCTTCCTCGCCCGGACCGGCCGCGCCTTGGCCATGCCTCTGATCGACGCCGGACTGGTGCTCTGTGGCCTGAAGCTGGGGTTAGCGGTGCGCTACCACCAAGAGTTGGTGCCCTTTATCTACCGGATTGAGCAGGTCGGCAACCTCTTCGGCCTCGCCGTTCAGCCAACGCGCTGGTTAGTGCCGCCTCCGTACTCGGATTTGCAATGGACTGCCGTGTACGGCGCTTCGACCCTAGTCTGGCTGTTGGCGTTTTACATGTCGGGTCTGTACGAACGCCGCCGCTACTCTGTGGCGTGGTCGGTGGTGGGTGTGACACTGGGGTTTGCCTTCATCGTGATGCTGGTTTTCTTCTTTAAGGCATACAATTTTTCGCGGCTAGCCGTGATCGCGGCTTGGTTTTGCAACTTGGTGTTAATCGCCGGTTGGCGCTTCGGTGCGCGTTGGTTTTTGCACCAGCGCGGCCGCGAGGGCCAGTTGCGCACCCTGCTGGTGGGAACCGATGCGGTCGCAGTGGATTTTGTCGAACAATTAGAGCGGGCGGGTATGGCTCACTGCAATTTGATCGGCGTGGTGGGAGAGACTCCCCAGCAGCGCGGTGGCCCGCTGGCCGGTCGCCCGGTGATCGGCGACGTTGGCGAATTGGAGGAGTTGGTGAACGACTTTGCTATAGACCACCTCGTGTTTACCCCGAGTGCCATGGCGTCGTTCTTGGAGCAGCCAGTACAGACGCGGGGCGCACGAGATTTGCGCGTTAGCATGGTGCCGATTGCATTTGCCGAAATGGTCGCCGATCGCGGCGCACACGACTCCGCGCCTTTGCCCCTCGTGGAAATTAAGGCAGGTAGTTGAATCGAGCAGTGTTGATTTTTTACCTTTATTTGCGTATTGTGAACGCGAGCATACGCTGGGAGAATAACTATGTCTGAGAGGCGTTTGGCAGGCGGTCGGGAGATCGTGCTGCCGATGAGCAAAGCAGTGGAAATTAGTTTTCGCAGCCTGAAAATTCGCTTTGGCCGCTCGCTGATCACCACCAGCGGCGTGATTCTGGCCATAGCCTTTTTAATGTCTGTGTGGAGCAACAACGAAATCATCAGCAGTCTGCGGAACGCGGACAAAAGCGAGATCAACTTGCTGTTGCAAAAAAACGGCATTGAGACCGGCATCACCGAGGACGGCGATGCTTCTGCGGAGGCTGCAGGTCGCATACAGGAAGAGCGATCCAAGCAGACTTGGCTCATCAGTCTCTCGCTCTTGGTCTGCGTCGTCGGCATTGCCAACGCCATGTTGATGTCGGTGACCGAGCGGTTCCGCGAAATCGGCACCATGAAGTGCCTCGGGGCCTTGGACACCTTTATCGTCAAGCTCTTTCTCCTCGAATCGACCTTTCAGGGGTTGGCGGGAACTTCGGCGGGGATCCTCATTGGCTTTGCGTTGACGCTGGGGTTGGCTCTGCTCGATTACGGCGGTTACACGTTTACCTATTTCCCACTGACCGGCATCGCCGAATCGGCTGGCTACGCCTTGGTGGTGGGGACTCTGCTTTCGCTGGTCGGAGCCATGTTGCCGGCGTACCGCGCGGCCAAGATGGAGCCGGTCGAGGCCATGCGTTCCGATACTTGATTCCTTAGAGGAGATCTGAAATGACCGAAACCGCCCCGGGCGAGGTCGCCGTCCAAGAAGAAGCGGAAAAACGCACTGTAGTACGGACCCAGCAGGTAAAGAAAATTTACTTGATGGGCGAGATTGAGGTTCACGCCCTGCGCGGGGTGGACATGGAGATCTACACCGGCGAGTACCTGTCGATCATGGGGCCTTCGGGCTCGGGCAAGAGCACCTTCTTCAACATGGTCGGCGGCCTCGACAAGCCTTCGGAGGGCAAGGTGTACATCGACGAGGTGGACGTTGCCCAGCTCGACGCGTATGAGTTGGCTTGGCTGCGCTGCCGCAAGATCGGCTACATCTTCCAGTCGTTCAACTTGATCCCGGTGATGACCGCACTCGAAAATGTCACCTTGCCGATGGTCTTCGCCGGCTTGACCAGCGACGAGGCCCGCGACAAGGGGATGGAGCTTTTGGGCAAGGTGGGCCTTGGCGAGCGGCACTCGCACAAGCCCAACGAGCTTTCGGGTGGCCAGCAGCAGCGCGTGGCTGTCGCCCGCGCTTTGGCCAACGACCCAGCCGTCGTTCTCGCCGACGAGCCGACGGGGAATCTAGACCTGCGCACCGGCACTGAGATCATCGAATTGCTCAAAGAGATGAACGAGAATTCCGGTGTGACCGTCATCTCGGCGACCCACGACCACAAAATGCTCAGCGTCTCCGACCGCGTGGTGTGGGTCAAGGACGGCCAAGTCGATCACGTGCGCAATCGCGAAGACCTAGATATCGAAGTAACCCACGTAGAAGGCGAGTAGTGCTGCCGACCTACCCGGCCGCCTTCTGGGTCTGCGCGGTGGGGGCAGTGTTATTGATGGGGGTGGCCAAGGCTGGTTTTGGCGGTGGGATCGGCATTTTGGCCACCCCACTTTTGGCACTGACGGTTTCGGTGGCGGACGCGGTAGCCCTGTTGCTGCCGCTGTTGATCGCCTGCGATGTGTTCGCCGTCCGACACTACCGCCGCACCTTCGACAAAACGAGCGTCCAACGGCTCCTGCCCGGTTCCGCCTTGGGAATCGGTGCGGGGGCTTTTTTTTTCGGGTACTTTAGTCAGCACGAACGCGTTCTAGAGGTGGGCTTGGGCTGTTTGGCCTTGCTGTTTGTCGCTTTCCAATTCGGGCGGGCGGCGATTGTCGGGGCCGTGCGGAAACAGCGTCCGGGGCCGCTCACCGGCGTGCTGATGGGCGCGGCCTCGGGCTTTACCTCGACGATTGCCCACGCCGGGGCACCGCCGGTGGTCATCTACCTGCTGCCGCAGCAGCTACCGCGCCATGTGTTCGTCGGCACCACGGTCATTTTCTTTGCCACGCTCAACTTGCTCAAACTGCCGCCCTATTGGGGATTAGGGCTTTTTCACGCCGACATTTTTAAGACGACGTTGCTGCTGGCTCCGCTGGCGTACGCTGGGGTGAAGTTGGGCGTGTTCTTGCTCCAGCGATTTAGCGATGTGTGGTTTAATAGGGTGGTGTATGGGATGTTGCTGGGGACGGCGTTGCAGTTGATTACTGGAGACAATTTACTGGAGACTATGTTCAATGGACGATAGACCTTACTCCCGCCGTACTTTCCTCAAGCTCTCGACCGCGGCCGCGGCCGGCCTTTCCATAAGTGCCGCGCCGAACCACCGCGACATGCCCCAGCGGATCTTGGGCCGCACAGGCGAATCCGTTTCTCTGCTCGGCTT
This sequence comes from Candidatus Latescibacterota bacterium, assembly GCA_965116455.1. Taxonomy (GTDB): domain Bacteria; phylum Latescibacterota; class UBA2968; order UBA8231; family UBA8231. The sequence goes on from OZ220690.1 coordinate 2,520,819, forward strand.
GGGCGGTGCGCATATGGCCGACCACGGCAGCATGGAGGAGAAGGTGGCCATTGCCTTGATGCACGCGGCCATCGACGAAGGGATCAACTTCTTCGACAATGCTTGGGGCTATTCCAACGGCGCGAGCGAGATACGCATGGGCAAGGCGCTGCGCGGCGGCTATCGCGACCGCGTATTTCTAATGACCAAGGATGCGAGCCGCCACCCCAAGCGGGCGATTGCCCACCTTGAAGAGAGCTTGCGCCGGCTGCAAACCGATGTGATCGACCTGTGGCAGTTTCACAGTATCAGACAGCCCGACGATCTAGAGCGGATCTACGAGCAGGGCTTGCTGGAGGCTGTGCTCAAAGCCAAAGAGGAAGGCAAGATCCGCTACATTGGCTTCACCGGCCATACCTTGCCCTCTCTGCACGTGGAGATGATCGAACGCGGCTTTGCTTGGGACGCCACGCAAATGCCGATCAACGTGTTCGACCCGCACTATCTCAGTTTTGTCGAGCAGGTGCTGCCGGTCGCAGTGGAAAGGAACATCGGGGTCATCGCCATGAAGACCTTGGGGGGTACGTCCGAAGCGATCCTCGGAACAGGTGTGGCGACGGTGACAGAGTGCCTGCGCTACGCCATGAGCCTGCCGGTGGCTACCGTGTGTTCTGGGATGGATTCGCTGGAAAAGCTGCGGCAGAATGCGGACATCGCCCGGCAGTTTGCGCCCTTGGCCGACGACGAGCAACTCGCGCTTTTATCGCGCACGGAAGAGCTAGGGATGCAGGGCACACACGAGTCGTACAAGGCTCGCCGGCCCTGACCGCTGTGCGCCATACCGTTCTTTGCCTTCTTTTTGCAGTGCCCCTGTGGGGACAAGACCTCGATATCGCGCCAGCTAAGCCCGTCGGCCCTTCCAATATAGAAAGCGCGCTGTGGGAGTTGGCCGCATCCTCAGCGGCCAAGCCGACCCGCGCCGCAGACGGCTCAGATGTAGTGGTCATTTTGGTGCCCGCGGCGGGTTTAGCAACCACCATTGACACTACGTCGTTCGCCGCCTTTGGCGTTGAGATCTTAGCCCAGTCCAAGAGCCTGATGCGCGTGTCGGTACCAGCCGCGTCGCTGCGGGCGGTGTCTGAGTTGCCGAGTGTGGCCTTTGTCCGCAGGCCGTACCGTCCGCACGCGCAACAGACCCTTAGCGAAGGCGCAGCTCTCATCCGCGCGCTTGAAAACCACGCCGCTGGAGCGAAGGGCCAAGGGGTCAAGGTGGCGATTATCGATGGCGGATTTAAGGGGGCCGATAAATTACGCGAAGACATACCGGTGCGTCGGTGGTTTCGCGACTATACGCACACGGGGATATACGCTGGCACGAGTGCCCACGGCACGGCGTGTGCCGAGATCGTCCACGACGTGGCCCCGGAAGCCGAACTCTATCTGTACAAGGTCGCGGATATAGTGGATTTGGAGAATGCCAAAGACCGCTGCATACAAAATGGAGTTGCTATCGTAAACTACTCGGAGACCTGGGTGAACGAAGGCTTTGGGGACGGGCGCGGGATCATTTGCGACATCGTAAATGATGCGGCCGACAACGGCATTCTCTGGGTCAATGCCGTTGGCAATTACGCCCAGAAGCACTACGCGGGTTTTTGGCACGATAGCGATGCCGACAATCGGCACAATTTTGCCGCTGGTGACGATGCGGTGAATTTTGTCGCCGAAATTTTCGACGTCATAAGGGTGACGCTGACGTGGGACGATTGGACCATCACCACGGCGGACTACGACCTATACCTCTACTATCAAGACGAGTTCGGCAACATCGAAGAAGTCAGCAAAAGCACTGATGTTCAGGGCGAAGGCGGCGCTCCGGTGGAGTTTATAGAATACTTTGTCAGGCGAGCGGGCACGTATGGCATTTCCGTGGTCCGCGTCGGCGAGGCCGAGCCCAAGAAGCTGCGAGTGTGGTCTTGGCACCACGACATCGAGTATCCGGTCCCGGCTAGCAGCTTGGGGATTCCGTCGGACGCTCGCGGTTCTCTGAGCGTTGGGGCGATCCACCAAGATCAATGGGACTTGGGCATACTGGCGAGCTACAGCTCGCGCGGCCCTACCGCCGACGGTCGCATCAAGCCCGACCTCGTCGCGCCTTCGGGCGTGACAACGGCTTCTTACGGTGCAGATAAGTTGTTTGGGGGGACCTCGGCTGCGGCTCCCCATGTGGCTGGTGCAGCCGCTCTGCTCAAATCGGCCAACCCGTCGCTCGCGCGCGACGATCTGTGGCAGGCCCTCGTCGAGGCCACCGTCGATGTGGGGGCACCGGGCAAGGACGCCAGCACGGGATACGGCAAACTCGTGCTGGCGGTGTCAGCGCCGCAAATTGCGGATGTCTCGCCGAGCCGCTTTCAATACGGCCAAACAACTACCATCGTCGGCGAGGGTTTCGGCGCAGATAGAGGGACGGGTAAAGTGGTCTTTTCCGCGGGGAAGGAGCCGAGTGATTCCGACTATCTCGCTTGGAGCGACGCGCAGATCCAGGTGCGCGTACCGACTGGCGCTCGCACCGGCGCGGTGCAGGTGATAACCGGCGGCGGCAGCGACAGCGCGCAGGTGGTCGTCACGTCGCCTTACATTGAGGCGATTACCAATCACACGCGCATGGATGCGGGGGCCAAGACCGACGATCTCATCCAGATTGACGGAGAGAATTTCGGCCTCGCGCGGAACAGCGGTTCCGCGTGGATTGATTCGGTCGCGGTGTCTTCGTTTGAGACTTGGTCGGATCAGACGATACGGTTCCGCGTTCCGCTCAATGCGCCTTCGGGCGACCTGACCGTTGTAACGGCTGAAGGCACTAGCAATGCCGTCCACATGGAAATTGCCAGCCCGTACTTGGCGCAGCTTTCACCACTGCAACCACAAGTTGGCGAAAACCTAACGCTGACCGGCGGCAACTTTGGCCAGGAGCGCGGCACGGGGTACGTGTTGTTTAATCCCAATGTGCAAGTGGTGGCGGACGATTATGTGGTCTGGTCCAACGGCGTCATCGTCGTCCGCGTTCCGTCCCAGGCCCGCAGTGGTGGGGTGCGGGTTTTTACCGCCGATGGGATCACTGGGGTGGCGCAAGTGGAGATTGGCAGTGAATGGATAGAGCCGCTGCCGAGCAGTGGAATTTTTGGCTACAGTCCGCCCGATCTTACAAAGCACCCGAAAAGTGTCAAGTTCGGCTTTGAGGGAATCAATCGCAATGTCCTGTGTCAATTTTCGACTAAAGAAATAAGCGCCGACGAGGTCGTCATTTTCCTCAACGAACAAAGGTATGAAGTGCTGGGAGCCGGGGAGGATTGGCGGACTTGGTATCTCGTCCTCGATGAAACATACCTCCAGTCCGGGCAAAACGTCATCGAGTTCCGCAATATCATCAACCAAGACCGCTCGGCGTCCTTTGTCCGCTGGCAGTTGAAGGATGTGGCGTTGTGGAAGCCGTTTAGTGCCAAGCTCGCCGCTGGGACGCGGCTTTTGTCCAAGCTGCCGGATGGTTTGGGCGATCCTTTTCCCACGCCGTTCAACGCGGAAGTGACCATTCCCTTTACCGTCGCTACTGTCGGTCCTGTGCGGCTTGTCGTCTATAACTTGATGGGACAGCAGGTTCGCGTGTTAGCCGATGGCTGGGTGGACGCCGGGGCGCATCGCGTGCGTTGGGATGGCCGCACGGATGGGGGTGCTGAGGCGGCTTCGGGGGTCTATTGGGCGGTGCTACAAACAGGAGGTACCGTCCAAACGGCCAAGTTGGCGTTGATTCGCTGAGCCGAATCGTTGTCGCTGCCAAGCAGACTTGGGTTGACAACGTGAAAAAGACTCTTGAATCTCCTATTATAGTCCTAAAGAGGAGATAATCATGTTCAACGAAGAAAAGGCCACTGAACTGGCCGCCAGCATGTTGTCCTGGGGTGGCTCGATGACGTTCATCAAGTTGCTCAAACTCATCTATCTAGCTGATCGCGAGGCGCTGGATCGGGAAGGGCATAGCATCTCCACTGATCGCTGGGTGTCGATGAAACACGGTCCGGTGCCCATTCAGACGTACAATCTGATACACCAAGAAGACGACCCCGATCGCCATCCTGTGTGGAACCAGTATATCGAAAATCAAGCAGATTACTGCATTGGCCTAAAGAAAGAGATGGGAATAAACCACCTGTCTGAAGCGGAACGGGCGGTCGCCGAGGATGTCTGGAAGCAATACGGCCATCTGCCCTCTTGGGGTTCCAATGGTCTTGTCGAGCTTACTCACCGTCTCCCCGAGTGGGAAAATCCCGAAGAAAATCCGCACGGTCCCCAAGCGACACCCATCCCTGTCCGACGCATCCTGCTCGCCCTGAAGAAGAGCGACGAAGAAATCCAAGCCATCTTGGACTTGGAACAGACGGACGCTTGGCTGGATAGGATCTTGGCGTGATACAGGCTGGCACCGTCGTCCAGTCAAAAGTCGAACCCTACCACCACTTCATTGTTCTGACTAATCCCAACGCTGCTGGCGAAGTCCTCTTTGTCACCTGTTCAGATGCAAGGCACTTTCCGTTTGAGCCTGTACGCTTATATGAGGGAGATCATTCCTTTGTAAGCAAAGAAACGGCCTTAGTTCTCAAAAGAAGCGCCGAGTAGCTACCGCAAAAATCGCCAGCAATGTCCCACTCCATTTTGCACAGCGATCTCCTCTAGACGCTGCTGTGCTCCGACGCCTGCAAGCCGAAGCCAAAATGTCGGGTCGCCTGCCGCCCGCTTGGATAGACGATTTGCCGTAGCGGCGTTGATTAGCTGAGCATTGACCAGTCCTTGACGTCTCGTTTTGAGGGCGTATTATAAGCCGCCGCCAACTCGCATTGGTAGGCATCCCGCTTATCCCCAGAGCATGGAGCGACAGTGAAACTAATTAATCGTTATAGAATTATGACCGCCCTTTTCTTGGGAGTCTTTGGCTACATACCCCTCTGGGGACAGAACATAGATTTCACACCTGACAAGCCCGACGGCCCTGCCAAGATACAGAGTGCGTTGTGGGAGTTGGCGATACCGGGGGCGGCCAAACTGACTCGCGATTTACAGGATACTGTCGTCGTCATCTTGGTTCCACATGTTGGCCAAGCGTCGGCTTCGATTGATACGTCGTCGCTGGTTGCACTTGGCGGGCGGGTTCTGGCACAGTCCAAGAGTCTTATGCGGGTTTCAGTCCCGGCGTCGTCTCTGCTGGCGGTTTCGGAACTACCGGGAGTTCGCTTTGTCCGCAGGCCGCATCGGCCGCATTCTCAGGAGACGATCAGCGAGGGAGCGTCCCGCATCGGCGCGTTGGCTAATCATTCGGCGGGTGTGAAAGGACAAGGGGTCAAGGTGGCCATTATTGATGGTGGATTTAAGGGGGCAAACAAACTGTCTGGAGACATGCCAGCGCGTTGGAACTACTACGACTATACGGGCGAGGGGATATACGCCGGCGACAGCGTCCACGGCACGGCGTGTGCCGAGATCATACACGATGTGGCCCCAGGAGCCGAACTCTATCTCTATAAGATTGGGGATCTAGCTGATTTTGAAAACGCTAAGGACCGTGCCATACGAGACGGCATTGATGTAATAAGTCATTCTGGAGGCTTCTATGCAGAGGGCTTTGGCGATGGGCGAGGGTTGGCCTGCGATATTGTAAATGACGCTGCCGATAATGGCATCCTTTGGGTAAATGCAGCGGGCAATCACGCTAAGAGCCATTATAAAGGGTTCTGGTCTGATCACGATTCTAACAGTTGGCACAACTTTGGCAGCAAAGACGAAGTGCTGTCGTTTGAGGCAGAGGAAGGGGACGAGGTAAGTGTTTCCTTGACTTGGGATGATTGGCCTATCACCTATCAGAACTACGACCTGTATCTCTATTTTACAAACTCCTCCGGCGATTTAGAACGAGTCGCCGAAAGTACCGATGTTCAAGATTCCGGCGGCGACCCCGCCGAATGGATCGACGACTACACAGTAAAAGAATCGGGGAGCTATGGCATTGCTGTTCGCGGCCTAGACGCCCAGCCTAGAAGGCTGAAAATATGGTCAACTCACGATTTTATAGATGATTCGGTCGCGGAGAACAGTATCGGCAGTCCCGCGGACGCCCGAGGGTCCATGAGCGTCGGGGCAATATATCATGGAAATTGGAACGTTGGCCGGATTGAAGACTATAGTTCCCGTGGTCCTACCACCGATGGACGCATCAAGCCAGACCTCGTCGCTCCTACTGGAGTATCGACGGTTTCTTATGGATCGGACAGTTATTTTGGAACCTCCGCTGCTGCGCCCCACATCGCCGGCGCAGCAGCCCTGATCAAGTCGGCTAATCCATCGTACTCGCGCACTCAATTGTGGAACGCGCTTGTTGCGGCAACGGTTGACATAGGATCTCGGGGAAGGGACAACGACAGCGGATACGGCAAACTCGTGTTGCCGATTATGCGAGTTTCCGCAAACACCTCTCCTCGGATCAGCAGCGTCTCTCCACGGACTGTACAGACGAATAGGATTGTTACCGTAGGCGGGAGTAATTTCGGTTCGTCGCGAGGGAGCAGTTCCGTGCGGATTGGTTCGGTCGTGATCCCTTCCTCTGCGTTTACCTCTTGGTCGAGTAGCAGGATACGGTTCCGCATTCCCGTCAATACGCCCCCCGGCAACCTGACCGTTAGAACGTCCCAAGGCACCAGTAATGCCATCCGCCTACAAATAACGAGCCCGTATCTGACGAGAATCTCGCCCACGCAAGTGAAAACAGGGAATCGCCTAACGCTAATAGGCGGCAATTTTGGCACTAGACGGAGCACTGGATACGTTTTATTTACGTCTAATGTACGGCCTTCTGCTGCGGACTATGTGAGTTGGTCCAACAGCAGAATTGTCGTCAAGGTTCCAAGTCGGGCCCAAAGCGGCAATGTACGGGTCGTTACCGCGAATGGGAGGTCGGGGATTAAGCTTCTTCTAATCGAAAGCAAATCTCTTCAAATCACTTCCATATCGCCCACTCGGGTGCGGTACAATCAAGTCATAACCATCCGTGGGACGGCTTTTGGCGCGAATCGGGGTACGAGCAGAGTGATTTTCCACGGGGGTAAGGAACCCAGTCCTTCCCAATATGTTAGTTGGAGTGATACTCGGATCCAAGTGAGAGTGCCGGCTGGAGCGCGGACGGGCAATGTGCAGGTTGTAACTACGAGGGGAAGGGCTTCGGCTCGGCTGGCGATTACCTCTCCTTGGGTCAGCGGAGTCTCTCCGCAGAACCCAAGGACCAATAACGTTGTTACCGTAGGCGGGGGGAATTTCGGTTCGTCGCGAGGGAGCAGTTCCGTGCGGATTGGTTCGGTCGTGATCCCTTCCTCTGCGTTTACCTCTTGGTCGAGTAGCAGGATACGGTTCCGCATTCCCGTCAATACGCCTCCCGGCAATCTGACTGTTAGAACGTCCCAAGGCATCAGTAATGCCATTCGCCTACAAATAACGAGCCCGTATCTGACGAGAATCTCGCCCACGCAAGTGAAAACAGGGAATCGCCTGACACTAACAGGCGGCAATTTTGGCACTAGACGAGGCGCCGGATACGTTTCATTTGCTTCTAATGTACGGCCTTCTGTTGCGGACTATGTGAGTTGGTCCAACAGCAGAATTGTCGTCAAGGTTCCAGCTAGGGCTCAGAGCGGCAATGTGCAGGTTGTTACCGCGAATGGGAGGTCGGGGACGAAGCGGCTTGTGGTCGAGTCATCTCCTCAAATCACTTCTGTTTCTCCCCGCACAGTGCTGTACTATCAGGTCGTGACGGTCTCTGGAATCAATTTCGGCTCGTCGCGGGGGAGCAGTTCCGTGCGGATTGGCTTGGCCGCGATCCCTTCCTCTTCGTTCACTAGTTGGTCGAATACCCGAATCAGGTTTCGCGTTCCCACGAATGTGCGCTCTGGCAATCTCGTTGTCCGCACTTCGGCAGGAACGAGCAATGCCATCCGCTTGGAGGTAATAAGCCCCTACTTGGCCAGTGTTTCTCCGAGCAGAGTCAATATAGGGGACCTCCTGACGTTGGCGGGAGCTAATTTCAGGAGCAGCCGGGGGAGCGGTTATGTCCTGTTCACGCCTAATGTCCGGCCAACGTCCGGTGATTACGTGTCTTGGAGCGACAGCCGCATCGTAGTTAAGGTTCCGGCTAGGGCCCAAAGCGGAGACGTGAAGGTCGTCGCTCCCGGGTCTCTGTCTTCCGGGCCTAAGCGCATTGTGGTCGAAGGCGAAGTGGTGGAGTCACTGCCGAGCAGAGGGCTCTTCGGCTACAGTCCGCCTGCGGTTAGCAAAAATCCCAAAAGCGTCAAGTTCGGCTTTGAGGGAATTGGAGAAGATGTTGCGATGACATGGTCTGTCAAAAGTGATTCTGAGGTCGATATTCTGGTTAATGGTAAGGACTATGGTTGGGTTCCAGAAAGCGACGATTGGGAAGCTTGGTGGACTACTTTAAGCCAGAGGGATCTCAATTTCGGTCAGAATGTGATCGAATTTCGCAATAGGGCAAACCAAAATCGCACTAGCTCTTTTACCCATTGGCTGTTGAAAGATGTAAAATTGTGGAAGCCTTTCAACGCCAAGGCGATTGCAGGGGCGAAGTTTTTAGGATCCTTCCGATCTATCGTCGAATCCGGCCTAGGCGACCCCTTTCCCACGCCGTTCAATGCGGAAGTGACCATTCCCTTCACCGTCGCTGAAGCTGGTCCCGTGCGGCTTACCGTCTATAATTTGATGGGCCAGCAGGTTCACATATTGGCCGATGGCTGGGTGGATGCTGGCTCGCATCGCGTGCGTTGGGACGGCCGCACGGCTGCGGGTGTAGAAGCGGCTTCGGGGGTCTATTGGGTCGTGCTGCAAGCTGGCGATGTGGTGCAAACGGCCAAGCTGGCGTTGATTCGTTGAGTATATTAAAAGGTGATGTTACGCATCGTTGAGCCAGTGCTAGCACTGGCCGCCATACCGATGCTATCTCGACAGAAGCCGCGGTGAAGCGACCCGGCTGCACGAAATTATCTTGAGCGAAGTCGGAGCATCGCAGATCTAAGATGCCCTGACGTATCATCAGTCAGTAACTCCAGAAGAGCGGTTCTGCTCCCCTGCAATCGCAAGGAGGAATAATATGTCCGTATCAAAACCTCGGTACAGCAAAGAAGAGTTCGCCCGCCTCGGCGATGAGATTTATGAACGAGATATAAGTCCCCATGTTGAACCTGACGACGAAGGTAAATTCGTGGTCATCGACATTGAGACGGGAGCTTATGAAATTGATCGGGACGAACTAGCTGCATCCGACCGGCTTCTTGCCCGCAGGCTTGACGCACAAATATGGACAAGGCGCGTCGGATCTCGGTATGCCCGCCGCATACGGGCCGGTACCGTTTCGCTGAACGGCTTGACAGGTGCTAGCGGTCCCTTTACTTTCTGCCCGTTATGAAATTTTCGCCTCTCATTCGTCGCTGGTGGCGCGCTTGGTATTCCTCGAGCAGGGAGAGAGGTGCGTCCATCCGCTAGACTGCGACGAGATGAATTTTCAATCCAACGCGGACGCCCTCGGGTGTCCGCGTTTTTTTGTTCTTGGAGAAAGACATGACTATTCACACGGAAACCTTTTGCACGGCTGGCGGCGTCGAAGTCAAGCGCCAGACCGAGGAATTGCCCATAGAAAGGCCGCTAGCGTCTCTGCTTGAACGGCTCAATACCCACCGGGGTGCTGTCTTTGCCAGCGGCTACGAGTATCCAGGACGCTATAGCCGCTGGGACATTGGTTTCGTCGATCCGCCGCTGGAGTTGGTGGCGCGTCAGCGCGCCTTTGCCTTCCGGTCGCTCAACGCGCGCGGCGAACTGCTGCTGGAGATCTTCCGCAGCAGCCTCGCCGAGCACGAGCATGTGATGGAGCTGGAGCTAACCGATGGACAGCTCAAAGGCGCGGTGGCTCCTATGCCCGAGTACTTTCCCGAGGAGGAGCGCTCCAAGCAGCCGACGATCTTCAGCGTCCTGCGCGCCTTGGTTGCGCAGATGCGAGCCGAGGGCGAAAATCACTTGGGTTTTTACGGGGCGCTGGGCTACGACCTGGTACTCCAATTTGAGCCGCTCCAACTGCGCCATCCGCGCCGCGAAGACCGGCCCGATTTACACCTCTTTTTGCCAGACGAACTGGTAGTAGTCGATCACCGCAAGGAGCAGGCGCAGCGTTATTGCTATGAATTTGCCGCCGACGGGTTGTCAACCGAGGGCATGGAGCGGAGCACGGACGCCGTGCCCTATGTGCGCGGCGCGGCGTCCGAGATTACGTGCGACCACGCCCCCGGGGAATACGCCGACAAAGTGCGCGAGGTCATCGCCGGTACCGAGCGCGGCGACTTCTTTGAGGTGACGCCGAGCCAAGTGCTCAGCGCTGGCTATGTGGGTAGCCCGAACGCCCTCTTTGAGAATATCCGCCACACTAGTCCCAGCCCCTATGAGTTCTTCATCAACCTCGGCGACGAGTATTTGATCGGCGCTTCGCCCGAGATGTTCGTGCGGGTCAGTGGATCATTCGTCGAGACTTGTCCAATTGCCGGGACCATCGGCCGAGGCAAAACCGTGATGGAGGACGCCGAGCAGATCCGCGACTTGCTCAACTCAAAAAAGGACGAGGCCGAGTTGAACATGTGTACGGACGTCGATCGCAACGACAAAGCGCGGATTTGCAAGGAAGGCTCGGTGCGGGTGATCGGGCGGAGAATGATCGAAAGGTACTCAAAGGTTTTTCACACGGTGGACCAAGTAGTAGGCGAGCTGAAAGACGACTGCGACGGATTCGACGCCCTGCTTTCGCATATGTGGGCGGTGACGCTTACTGGCGCGCCCAAACCGGCGGCCATGCAGAAGATTGAGGAACTGGAAAACTCGGCGCGGCGCTGGTACGGCGGCTGCGTCGGGATGTTGCTCTTTAGCGGCGAGATCAACACTGGGATCACCATCCGCACCGTACACTTGGAGGATGGTATTGCCCGAGTGCGGGCCGGGGCGACTTTGCTCTGCGACTCGGACCCCGACGCCGAGGAGCGCGAGACGCGGGCCAAGGCCGAGACCTTTATCAATGCGGTGATCGACGCGGACGACGCGAAGGAGAAGAGTGCCCAAGTCGCGACTACGGGGCAGGGCAAGCGGGTGCTCTTCGTCGATAACCGCGACTCCTTCGTCCACACGCTTGGCGATTACGTGCGGCAGACGGGAGCGGATGTGGTGACGGTGCGTGCCGCGAGGTCGCGCGACGGCAGTGGTGCGCGGGGCCTGCGCGATCCCCAGCGCGTCTTCGCCGACTTTGATCCCGATCTGGTCTTCATCTCGCCGGGGCCAGGCACGCCCGAGGAATTCGGCGTGCCGGAGTTGGTCAACGAGTGCGTGCGGCGTGAGCTGCCGGTTTTTGGCGTGTGTCTCGGATTGCAGGGCATCGTCGAAGCGCTCGGCGGCGAGTTGGGGGTGCTTTCCTACCCGATGCACGGCAAGGAATCGACGATCCGCTGCACGCCGGAAGGGATTTTCGACGGGTTTCCCACGGAATTTGTCGCTGGCCGCTATCACTCGCTCTACGCCGTGCCGGAGAAGCTGCCGGAGTGCTTGCGAGTGTTAGCGCAGACCGACGATGGGGTCATCATGGCCGTGGAGCACCGCGAGTTGCCGGTGGCGGCGGTGCAGTTCCACCCCGAGTCGATCTTGACGCTCAAGGACGATTTGGGCTTGCGGCTGATCGCCGGGGTAGTAGGGAGGCTGGCGCGGTGATTGTAGGGGCGGTTCGCGAACCGCCCCTACGGCCTTTTCCGCCACTGTGCAACCATGCTGCTGATACTTGATAACTACGACTCCTTTACCTACAATTTGGTTCATTATTTAGAGGAATTAGGGGCGGCAACCAAGGTCTTCCGCAGCGACGAGTTGACGGTCGCCGAAGCGGTGGCGCTCGCGCCCAAGCGCGTCGTTATCTCGCCTGGTCCTAGTGGCCCCGATCAAGCTGGAATTTCGTGCGCGCTCGTCGAGCGGCTGGCCGGTGTGATCCCCATTTTGGGCGTGTGCTTGGGGCACCAAGTCATCGCCCAAGTTTGCGGCGGGCGCGTGGTGCGGGCCGACGAAATCGTCCACGGTCGCGCGACGCCAGTGCAACACGACGGCCGCACGCTGTTCGCCGGCCTGCAAAATCCCTTCGTCGCTACTCGCTATCACTCGCTAACTGTCGAGCGGGAGAGTTTGCCCGAATGTTTGGAAGTATCGGCTACGAGCGAGGATGGGATGATTATGGGAATTCGTCACCGGCGATGGCCCCTTGAAGGGGTGCAGTTTCATCCCGAGTCGATCCTGACGATAGAAGGCAAACAACTACTGGCTAATTTTCTTTGTTTATGAGGAGCGCAACATGATACAAGAAGCTATAAGAGACCTGATCGACGGAGCGGACTTGGACCGCGCTAAGATGCGGGCGGTGATGGAGCAGATTATGAGCGGCCAAGCTACAGATGCTCAGATCGGCGCTTTTCTCGTTGCTCTGCGGATCAAGGGCGAGACTATCGACGAGATCGCCGGCGGTGCCGAAGTCATGCGCGAGAAAGCTACGCCGATAGTGACGGTGCGCCCCGATCTCATCGATACCTGCGGCACTGGCGGCGATGATTCGGGGACCTTCAATATCTCTACGACGGTAGCCTTTGTCGCTTGTGGTGCCGGTTTGGCAGTAGCCAAGCATGGCACTCGCTCAATATCGAGCCAGTGCGGCTCGTCGGACGTGCTGACCGCGTTAGGGGTCAATGTCGAAGCCTCGCCGGAAAAGGTCGGCGAGTGCATCGACGAAGTCGGCATTGGCTTTCTATTTGCGATAGCTTTGCACGGGGCGATGAAACACGCCATCGGTCCGCGCAGGGAGTTAGCTACCCGCACGGTTTTTAACATCTTGGGGCCACTGACCAATCCGGCCGGGGCCAAAAGGCAATTGCTCGGCGTGTTCGACGGCGCATTGACTGAGGCGCTCGCCGGAGTGCTGCGCGAGTTGGGGTCGGATCAGGCCCTGGTGGTGCACGGCTCGGACGGGTTGGATGAGATCACGCTGACGGGGCCGACGCAGGTCAGCGAGCTTAGAGATGGGCAGGTCAGTACGCGCCAGATTCATCCAGAAGATTTTGGCTTGCAGACGGTCTCAGGCGAGGTGCTCAAAGGCGGCGATGCGGACCACAATGCGCGCATCCTGCGCGGGGTGCTCGATGGTGAGGAAGGGCCGCGGCGCGACGTGGTGTTGCTCAACTCGGCGGCGGCGATAGTCGTTGGCGGGCTAGCCGAGGATATAACCGCTGGTCTCGAAGTGGCTCGGGAATCCATCGACTCGGGCAAGGCGCGCCACGCCCTAGATCGGCTGGTCGAGGTAAGCAACTCCTAACGATGGCGGATATTCTAAGCGAAATAGCCGCGTACAAGCGCGAGTTCGTCGCCGACCGCAAGCTCGAGCGCAGTTTGGCCGATGTGCGGTCGCAGGCTCGCGATACGCCCGCGCCGGCCGATTTCATGGGTGCGCTAACTGCGGACGGGATCGCGCTGATCGCCGAGGTAAAAAAAGCCTCGCCGTCCAAGGGCGTCATTCGCGCCGACTTCGACCCAGAGTGGATCGCCGATGCGTATGCCGCCCACGGTGCGCGCTGTCTTTCGGTATTGACGGACGAGGCGTATTTTCAAGGGTGCGACGCGCATTTGCAGATGGCGAAAGCGGTTGCGGGCTTGCCGGTGTTGCGCAAGGATTTCACCATCGACGAGTACCAGCTCTACGAAGCCCGTGTCATCGGTGCCGACGCCGTTTTGCTGATCGTGGCGCTTATGGACTCCAGCCAACTCGACGACTACCTTGGCCTTGCCGAGGAGTTGGAATTAGACGCGCTAGTCGAAGTTCACGATGGGGCGGAACTGACGCGCGCCAAAACGGCTGGTGCCCGACTCATCGGCGTCAACAACCGCGATCTGCGGACCTTTGAGACCACCTTGGATACTACCTTTGCGCTTGTGGATCAGATGCCGGAGGGAGCTGTCGTCGTCAGCGAGAGCGGAATTGGGGATCGCAGCGATGTTGAGCGGCTCGCGGCAGTCGGCGTCGATGCGATCTTAGTCGGCGAATCCCTGATGCGCGAAGACGATATCGGGACTAAAGTGAGGGAGTTATTGGGCACGTGAAAAAACGAGTGTTTTCGGGCATTCAGCCTTCGGGCCACATTCACATCGGCAACTACATCGGGGCCGTCCGCAATTGGCTGGTCAACCTAGCGGACCGCGACAACATCTTCTGCGTGGTCGATCAGCACGCGATCACCGTGCCCTACGACCCGGAGGCTTTGCGCCGCGGCACGCGCGAGGCCGTGGCTTTGTACATCGCCTGCGGACTCGATCCGCAAAAGTGCCGCCTCTTCGTGCAGTCACACATCCCCGAACACACTGAGTTGGCCTGGCTTTTTACTTGTATCACGCCGATGGGCTGGCTGGAGCGGATGACTCAGTTCAAGGATCGGGTAGGTGCGCGGCGCGAGCGCGTCGGCACGGGGCTGTTCGTCTATCCGACGTTGATGGCCGCCGATATCCTGCTCTACCAAGCACACGAGGTGCCCGTCGGCGACGACCAAAAACAGCACGTGGAACTGACGCGCGACATTGCCGAGCGCTTCAATCGCCAGTTCGGCGAGGTGTTCACCGTGCCCGAGCCGGTCATTCCGCAAGTCGGTGCGCGGATCATGGGGCTCGACGATCCGACCGCGAAAATGTCTAAGTCGGCCGAGGGCCAGTACCACAGCGTCGGCCTGCTCGATGATCCAGATAAAGTGCGCAAGACGATTATGCGGGCAGTGACGGATTCGCAGCAGGGCATTGTCTTCGATCCGCAGCGCCTTGGGTTGTACAACCTTCTGACAATCTACCAGGCGTTGACTGGTCAGGGGAACGCCGAGATTGAGACGCATTTTGCTGGCAAGGGCTACGGCGACTTGAAAAAGGAATTGGTCGAAGTGGTCATCGCCGAGATTGAGCCGATTCAGGCGCGCTATCGGGAACTGACGGCGGATCCCGCGTACATCGACGAGGTGCTGGCCGAGAGTGTCGAGAAGCTGCGCCCGATCGTTGACGCAACCATGGATGGAGTCCGCCGGGCGATGGGCCACCGATGAGGAATCAACTATGGATCTGAGTGACTGGCGCGAACGCATAGATGGTATCGACCGGCAAATGATCGATCTGCTCAACGAGCGCATGCAGTGCGCACACGAGATTGGGCAAATCAAAAAAGCGGCGGGAAAACCAATACGCGATCCCGAGCGCGAACGCGATGTGATCGCCAAGATCAAAACCTACAACCAAGGACTCCAAGGGCCGGTTAAAGACGAGGCCCTAGAGAAGCTCTACTGGCTACTCATCGAACTAACCACCCACTTCGAACACGAGGAGAGCTAGCCTTCTTCCGGCGGGCAGTCATCGTCGGCGTGGGCTTGATTGGCGGCTCAATAGGCTTGGCGCTCAAGCGCACCGGCTTTGGTGGGCGGCTTGTGGGCGTCAGCCGTCCTGCGACCATTGCTCGCGCACTGGATCTTGGCGCGATCGACGAGGGTTGGGGTTACGACGAGCTAGGGCAAGCGCTCAAAGGGGCCGACCTAGTCTTTATTTGCACGCCGATCAAGCGGATTCTCACGCTGATTGAGGAAGTGGGACAGCTCGCCGAGCCGGAGACACTCGTTACCGATGTGGGGAGCACCAAGCGGCGCATTGTCGCGGCGGCCCAGGCCCATTTCAGCGACGAGGTGTACTTTGTCGGTGGCCACCCAATGGCCGGCTCTGAAAAGGCGGGTGTGGCCGCGGCCGATCCGTTCCTCTTCCAGAATGCGATCTACATTTTGGTCCCCGATCAGAAGGTGCCGGCTGATCGCTACCAAGCATTGACCGCGCTCTTGCGTCAGGTCGGAGCGCGGGTGATGGAACTAGACGCTGAGGCACACGACCGGGCGGTTGCCGCGATCAGCCACTTGCCGCAGATGATGGCGACCTCGCTGGTGAGTATGGTCGGGCGGCTGAATGCCGAGCGGGATCACTTCCTGCCGCTGGCCGCTGGCGGTTTCCGCGACTTGACGCGGATTGCTTCCAGCCCGTTTGCGCCGGTGTGGGAGGATATCTGCGCGACCAATGCCGACGAGATCCGCGCGATGATCGACCGCTACATCGCTGCGCTTGCGGAAGTGAGGGAGCGGCTGGAGGCAGAAGAGCTAAAGGCAGAGTTCGACTTTGCCAACGAGATTCGGGGTTCTATTCCGAGGGATTCAAAAGGGTTTATCCACGTGCTGCACGAGATCTTAGTGCTAGCCGAGGATCGGCCAGGCGTCATCGCCGAGATCGGCCAGGCGCTGGGGGCGCAAGGGGTAAACATCAACGATATTGAGGTGATGAAGGTGCGCGAGGGCGAGGGAGGGACGATACGGCTGGGATTTGACAGCGCGGAGAGTGCGGAAAACGCACTGGGAATTTTGGCTCGGCTCGGGTACGTGGCACGGAGACCCTAGGCGATGGAAACGATCGTAAGCCCAGTCAAGAAAATCGCGGGGCAGGTCTCGGTGCCCGGAGAGCGGGAACCAGCCGAGCGCGCGCTCGTGTTGGCCGCGCTGAGCGAGGGGAAGAGTTCTGTCCAACATGTGCCCGTTGACGCTGACCGGGTGGTCGCTCTGTTGCGCGAGTTGGGCATTGACATTACCAAGCGCGCCGGCACTCATGTGGTGCGCGGCGTTGGGCTACGGGGATTTCGGGAGGCAGAGGGACCGCTCGACCTAGAGGGGTTGGGCGATACCGCACTGTTGTTGCTTCCCATGCTCGCCGGGCAAACGTTTCGCTCGCAGGTGAAGTTGGGCGCGGAAGCCGAGCGGTGTCGGCCCTTGCTCGCCCTGTTGGCCCAACTCGGATTCGCCGTAGAACAGGAGAGCGCGGACACCTTTGTAACTGGGGGTCAGCAGGCCAAAGGGTTCGTCCTCTCCGAGGCATCGCCGACCGACGCCCTAGCGCTGGGCGCGATGGTGGCCGCACTCTTTGCCGAGGGGACGACCGCGCTGAAAGTCGGCAGCCGCGTGGAGCGCTTGTTGCGCGGGCGCGGGGTCGCTGTCGAGCGGCGCAAACTGCTGTCGGTAGAGGGCGGGCAGGCGCTGCAGGGCGTTGACGTAGAGGTCCCCGGGCAACTTGCATTGACCTATCCACTCATAGGGGCTGCGCTGTGCCGCAAGGGGTCGGAGCTAACCGTCAAACGCGTGGTTGTTCGCCCTAGGCAGCGGGCGTTTTTGGATATGCTGCGGCAGATTGGGGCGCAGATCAACGCGGAAGACATCGGGGAAAAGCGCGAAGAAACGACGCGCTTTGAGTGCGATTTGCACGTGAGTGCCAGCCAGTTAAAGGCCACGCGCGTGGCGGGGTCGCGGGCCGCTAAGGTCGTAGACCAGATCGCGTTGCTAGCAGTCTTGGCGACCCAGGCGAAGGGGACGACGGTCATTCGCGATATCGAAGACGTGCCGCACGTGGAGCATTTGTGCGCCGCACTGCGCTCGCTCGATGCGCGGATTGGCCAGTTCCCCGAGGGGCTCGTCATCAAAGGCGGCTTCCCGCTCCAGGGCGGCGAGCTCGACAGTCGGGGCGATCCCGGCTTAATCATGGCCTTTGCCGTGGCCGGGCTGTTGGCCGAAGGGGAGCTGACCATCCAAGGCAGCGAGTGCTTGGCACCCATCTGGCCCGATTTTTTTAAGACCATACAATTTATGTGAGGAGATTGAATATGCTGGGACTCTTTCGGCTCTTTGTGTGCGCGGTCGTGATGTTCTGCGGCGGCCTACTCGCCATCCGCTTGCTCTACGGAGTATCGTGGCGCGAATCCTTCGAGATTGCCAACCGCTTCGCTGAGGATTTGCTCGGGTGATTTCCGGGACGACGCGAGTGCTCGGCGTCATTGGCGACCCGGTTGCACACACGGCGTCGCCGGCTATGCACAACGCTGCGCTCAAGGCGCTGAATCTCAACTATGTGTACGCGGCGTTCCGCGTTGCTCCCGCAGCCTTGCCCCAAGCGCTCGCCGGAATGCGCGCCTTTGGTATGGTTGGGCTGAATGTAACGGTGCCGCACAAACAGGCCGTCATGGCGCATCTCGACGAGATTTCCGCCGAGGCCCAGGGCATTGGCGCGGTCAATACCATTGCCAACCGCGAAGGTCGGCTCGTGGGGTACAACACCGACGCCTTTGGTATCGTGCAGAGCCTCAAGGTCGATGGCGGTTTGGATCCGCTGCCGTCCAAGGTCGCGCTCCTTGGGGCGGGAGGCGCGGCGCGGGCCGTGCTCTACGCGCTGCTGGCGCGGGACGAGGTGGAGGAAGTGTTATTACTCAACCGCACGGTGGAAAAGGCCGTATCTCTCGCCGGAGACCTCGACAGCGAGAGTAGGGTGCGGGTCGGGTCGCTGGCAGAGACCGGACCGATTGGCGACGCTGGTTTGCTCATCAACGCCACGGCGCTGGGGATGCACCCCCGCGACGACGTTTCGCCGCTGGCAGATCCGTCGTGCCTGCACGAGCACATGCTGGTCGCAGACATTGTGTACAACCCGCTGGAGACCGTGCTCATGCGGCAGGCCGCCGCCGCTGGTGCATACGCGATTAACGGCTTGGGTATGCTTGCTTGGCAGGGCGCGCGCTCGTTTGAGATATGGACGGGTGTCGAGCCGCCGGTCGAGGCGATGATTGCGGCCGCATTGGGGTAGGGGTCGGTTTGCAAACCGACCCCTACATATTAATTAATTCAATATGACAATTAAAAAAATCGATTATTTTCAGATTTTCAAATTATTCTGGATCGCCATAACGCATGATAACCGAATCATTAGAAACGCGCATTAGCGCGGCGCTGGCCCGAGCGGGCGCGCCCGCAGATTCACCGGCTCTCGTCGGCCCGGCGACTCGCCCGGAGTTCGGCGACTATCAGGCCAACGGCGTGATGGCCGCAGCCAAGAAGCTGAAGACCAATCCCCGAGCGCTCGCCGCCCAAGTCGTGGAGGAACTGGATCTGGAGGATATGGCCGCGTCTGTGGATATAGCTGGCCCGGGCTTTATCAATATCCAGCTCAAAGGCGAGTGGCTGGCCGCACAGTTAGGGAACGTGTTGGCCGATCCGCGACTCGGCGTGCCCAAGGACGCGCCGCAAAAGGTCGTAATCGACTACTCGCATCCCAACTTGGCCAAGGAAATGCACATCGGCCATCTGCGCAGCACGGTCATCGGCGACGCCATCGCCCGCGTCCTCGAATTTTCGGGTCACGAGGTCGTGCGCCACAATCACGTGGGCGATTGGGGGACGCAGTTTGGGATGCTCATCGCCCACTTGGACGAGATTGCGGACCCGGCCACGGAATTGGCCGATCTAGAAATATTCTACCAATCGGCGCGTCAGCGCTTTGACCAAGACGAGGCGTTCGCCGATCTGTCGCGGGAATACGTGGTCAAATTGCAAAGTGGCGACTCGCACGTGCTGGGGATGTGGCAGCAGTTTATTGACGAGTCGCTCGCCCACGGCCAGCGCATATACGACGCGCTAGGGGTTGGCCTCAAGCCCGAAGATGTGCAGGGAGAGAGCGCGTACAACGACGACTTGCCCCGCGTGGTCGAGGATTTGCGGGCCAAGGGCTTGCTGGTGGAATCCAACGGCGCGCAGTGCGTTTTCTTGGAGGAATTTAAAAACAAGGACGGCCAGATCACGCCCATGATCGTGCAGAAGTCGGACGGCGGTTATCTCTATGCGACGAGCGACCTCGCGGCCGTGCGCTATCGGGCTGGCGAGCTCGCTGCCGACCGCATCCTCTACATCGTCGATGCGCGCCAGTCGTTTCACTTGCAGCAGGTCTTTGCGGTAGCGCGGGCGGCTGGGTACGCGCCGGCGACGACCGCTTTGGAGCATCACGAGTTTGGTGCAATTCTCGGCGCAGACAACCGGCCATTCAAAACGAGGGCTGGCGGCGTGGTCAAGCTGATGGACGTGTTGGACGAGGGCGTGGAGCGAGCCTTTGTCCAAGTGAGCGAGAAGAATCCCGATATGGACGAGGCCGAGCGGCAGGAGATCGCCCGCGTGATTGGCATTGGCAGCATCAAGTACATGGAGCTGTCGTTCAACCGCACCTCGGACTACGTGTTCGACTGGGACAAGATGCTGGCCCTCGACGGCAACACCGCTCCGTACATGCTCTATTCGTACGCCCGCATCAAGAGTATGTTCCGCCGCGCTGGCGTGGATGAAGATGCGCTCGGCGGCGAGATCGCCATTGGCGAAAGGGCCGAGAATGCGCTCGCCATCAAGCTGTTGCAGTTTCCCGAAGTGGTCGCGGCCGTGGCGCGCCAGTGCTATCCGCACGTGCTCTGCAATTATCTCTACGAGTTGGCGGACGCCTTTATGAAGTTCTACGAGCAGTGCCCGGTCCTCCGCGCGGACGAGCCGGTGCGGACGAGTCGGCTGCTGCTGGCGCTGTTGACCGCGCGCATCGTGCGCCAGGGTCTCGACCTGCTCGGCATCGAGACACTCGAGCGAATGTGATGCTAAAGGGGCCGGTATTTCTGACGGGTTTTATGGGCGTGGGAAAGACCCGGGTTGGGCGCATTCTGGCGCGCGAGCTAGGGCGTTGCTTTTTGGACACGGACCGGATGATCGAACAGCGCGCCGGCAAGACCATTGCGGAGATTTTCGCCGACGAAGGCGAGGCGCACTTCCGCCAGCTAGAGCGCGACTGCGTCCTCAAAACCTGTCAGCGCCCGGATGCCGTAGTGGCCTTGGGCGGTGGGGCGATCACCCGCGCCGACAACGTCGCGGCCGTGCGTTGTGCTGGCATCTTGGTCTGCCTCAAGGCCGACGTGGATACGATTTTTGCCCGCGTCAGGCACCGCTCTAACCGGCCCCTGCTCGCCGGGTTGGACCCGCAGGCGCAGCGCGCCAAAATAGAATCCCTACTCCGCGAGCGCGCTCCTTTTTACGACCAAGCCCACATCGAGCTGTACACCACGCAGGCGCAGACGCCTGAGGACACGGCCGGGCAACTCCGAGACTTGTTGGAGAGCTATGCAAAGAATTGACTTAGACATCCCGGGGGCTGCATACCCCATTTTCGTCGGCCACGATATCTTAGGGGAACTAGGGCCGCGTTGCCGCGACTTGGCTTTGGGTCGGCAGGTCGCGCTAGTGTCCGATGAGGTCGTGGCTGCGCGCTACCTGCAACCTGCGGCTGCCAGCTTGCGCGCCGCTGGGTTCGAGGTGTTGGAGATTGTTTATACTGGGGGCGAGGAGGCTAAGAACCTGCACGGGGCCGAGGGCATTTTCACGCAGATGATCGCGGCCGGGTTCGACCGCGGCGATTGGGTCGTGGCCCTCGGCGGCGGCGTAGTCGGCGACATGGCGGGCTTTGTGGCCTCTACTTATTTGCGTGGCGTGCCCTATGTGCAGGTGCCTACGACTATCGTCGCGCAGGTGGATTCGAGCATCGGCGGCAAGACGGGGGTCAACCACGCGCTGGGCAAAAACCTGATCGGCACCTTTCACCAGCCGCGCTTGGTCTTGGTCGACACCAATGCGCTGCACTCGCTGCCGAGGAGGGAGCGAGTCGCGGGCATGGCCGAGGTGGTCAAACACGGGCTGATCCGCGACGCTGCGCTGTTCGCCTTTTTGGAGGAGCACTTGGAGGAGGTCGTAGATATGGCACTGGAGCCGGAGACCTTGGACTGGCTCATTGGCCGCAATGTCGAGATCAAGGCCGAGGTGGTGGCCGCCGATGAAAAGGAACAGGGCTTGCGGGCTATCCTCAATTACGGGCACACCATTGGGCACGCAATTGAGGCCGCCACGGATTACGGCCGCTACCGGCACGGGGAGGCGATAATTTTGGGTTTGATCGCCGCGGGCGAAATCGCCTGCCGCGAGGGGTTTTGGCCCGAGGCAGAGAGGCAGCGGCAGGACGCGTTGTTGGAGCGGTTGGGGATTCCCGAGGGATTGGCCGAGGTGGATGCGGAGCGGATTTTGACCTGTGCCAAGGCCGACAAGAAGCGAGTGGATGGGCGGTTGCGATTTGTGCTGGGTCGGCGGATTGGGGAGGTGGAGGTCGTGGAGGGAATAACCGATGACACGGTGCGCGCGGCCATTGAGTATGCGCAGCGCTTTTGCGAGGCATGAGATGAGCGAAAACCAGCCCCACAAAGTGCACCTAGTCAGCTTGGGGTGCCCGAAGAACACGGTCGATTCCGAGCGGATGCTGGGGCTTTTGCAGGGCCATGCCTATCAGATGACGGACGCGCCGGAAGAAGCGGATGTGGTGGTGGTCAATACCTGCGGCTTTATCGAGCCGGCCAAAGAGGAATCTCTCGCCGCGATTATGGACGCGCATCGGCTCAAGCAAGAGGGGCAGTGCGAGGGAGTGATCGTCACGGGGTGTCTATCGACGCGCTACTACGAGGAGTTAGCGCAGGAGTTGGTGGAAGCCGACAAGCTGCTGACGATCGCCGACGAGGCCGACATTGTCCACCACGTTGACGACGTGTTGGGCGTCCAGAGGCCTAGATACTTGGCCAGCTTGCCGCGGACCTCGCTGACGCCGAAGCACTGGGCGTACTTGCGCATATCGGACGGCTGCGATCACCAATGCGCCTTTTGCGCCATTCCCGCCATTCGCGGGCGGCACGTGAGCGAGCCGGTCGAACAGCTCGTGGCCGAGGCCGAGCGGCTGGCTGCGGAAGGGGTGCGGGAGTTGGTCTTGGTCTCGCAAGACTCGGTGCGCTACGGGGCCGACCTCTACGGCCGGCCGCAGCTCGTGCGCCTCTTACAAGCGCTCGCCGAGGTGGAGGGCATTGAGTGGATGCGCTTGATGTACACCTATCCGGCGTTTTGGACCGAGGAATTGATCGACTTCTACGCCACGTGCGACAAGATGTGCCGGTACATCGACATGCCGCTGCAACACATCTCCGACCCGGTGCTCAAGCGCATGAAGCGGGCGACAACGCGCCAAAAGACGCTCGATTTGTTGGCGCGACTGCGGGAGCGGTTGCCGGGGGCTGGACTGCGCTCGACGTTCATCGTTGGCTTTCCTGGAGAAACCGAGGACGATTTTGCCGCCTTGCTGGAGTTCGTGGCCGAGACGCGCTTCGACTATGCGACCGGCTTTCTCTACTCACCAGAAGATGGGACTTCGGCGTATGAGCTTGGCGATCTGGTCAGCGAGGAGGTCAAGCAGGAGCGCTACAGCCGCCTGACGCAACTGCAGGAGCGCGTGGGCACGGAGAAAAACGACGAGCTTGTCGGCACGCGGCAGGTGGTCTTGGTCGATGCGCGCGTGGGGGAGATGTGCTATGGGCGGATGGAGCGCGACGCCCCGGAAATCGACGGCCAAGTCGTCATCGCCGAGGGCACGCCTCCGATGGGTTCTTTCGTCGAAGTGGAGATCTCCGCGGCCGCGCCCTACGAGCTGAGTGCTAAGGTGGTGGGAGAGCCGCGTTGAACAAGGCGAAGCCGCGTGACATTGCCGTGGATGGCCGGGCCGGTGAGTTGGTCATCGGGTGGAACGATGGCCGCGAGAGCCGCTACGACTTGGAGGGGTTGCGGCGCGAGTGCCCTTGTGCTCACTGCCGGGAATTGCGCGACGCGAGCGAGGGCGGGTTGACGCTCTTGCAACCCGAGGCGGTGTCGGCTACGGCCGAGGTGCGGGGAGTTAGCTACGTCGGGCGCTACGGCATTCGCATCGAATGGGCCGACGGGCATGACCACGGCATTTATACGTTTGAGTTTTTTCGCGCGCTAGACGCGGGCGGATGAGGTAAAGGTCGTATACTCTGTCAATGCCGCAGCGAGTGAGAATCACCCGTATGTTCGCGTTCACAGGCAGGACATATCTTGCAGAGGTGCCGATTTAGGAGATGTGCTGCTGCCAGTAGGATGCCTCCTGTTGCATGGAGGGCTACTTCAAAGATTCCTTCAGTAGCAATGTGGGCGGTGGCGATGAACGCTACTGCCACTACGAGGATGAGAAATGCTCTCCAACTTCTGTGATTCCTAATCCCCCAAACTACGCTACCTAATGCGAGCGCAACGGCTCCAATAATGATTAATTCCGCGCGTTCACTTGCGAGGAACCCGAGCCCAAGTAACGGCAAAATTGTTACTAAAAGCGGCATTGCCACGCAGTGGATCGCACACGAAAAAGACAGAAATGCTCCTATGACATCTACTAGTTCTTGATCAAAATAGTTTTTCACTTTTTCCATAGGTCTCCTTGCAGATTGCCTACGGCGTACTTTCTCGGCGTGGGATTATAGAACTTCTCGTTGAATCGAATGGTTGTGGCTTGATTGATATATAACTCTTTATGCCACCTGACGCACCGGAACGTCGCGGGGCGCGCGGGCGATCCACTGTTCGGCGAGGAGTAATCCGAGGGCCAAAATCAGGAATTCGCGCCACAGTTCGCGGCCGTGGCGGTTGCCCAAGACCGCGAGGCGCAGGTCGTCGCTTGGGCTGAGGAAATGGACTTCTGCGTCCGCGAAAACGCTCCGTACGTACTCGGGCACTACGGGTGCGAGTGCGGATTCGCGGGCGTCGAAATTGACGACGAACGCATCGACCTCTGCGCCCGCAGCGCGCAGTCGCCAAATGCCAGCCTCGCCGACTTGGGGAATCTTCCACAAGTATTGGCCGCCGACAGGCTCCGGCTCCAAGCGCAAGTGCTCGCCCGACGGCGTCTCGGCTTCTACCACAGCTTCCATTGAGATATCGGTCAAGCGGCGATAGACCGTTTCTCCCACCAAGTAAGCAGCATGGCGATCGGGAGGCAGGCTCAACTCTCGCACCAAGCGGTGCAGGAGGGGGGCGAACAGCCCGCGTCTGTGCAAATCGTTCCACTGCGGGTCGATGGGGAACGCCGCGAGTGCGATGCGTCCCTGATCTTTCCAAGCTAGTGTCATGGCGAGTTGTCCGTCATTGAATCGGGCCAAGGGCAAAAGGTCGGGCGCGGGGACCATGACGAAATAGGCGTAGAAGCGCGGTTGGTCGCCGTCGCTAGCGAGGAGGTCGTTGAAGAGCGGGTGGTGCGGCTCGTCCGAATCTAAGACTTGATAGTTGGCTGTGTTGCCGGGTGCGCCGATCCGGTTTTTGAAGCGCCCCGGAGTCAGGCCGGGCAAGAGGTCGCGGTTGTAGTAACCGAGGTTGCTCTGCGGTGCGGGAAAGAGGATCACGCCGCCGCCAGTGGCGACAAACTCGTCCAAGGCCGCCTTTTGCGCGGTGCTCAGTCGCGCGAGGTTGCAGAGCACGAGCACATCTACTTCGGCGAGGGTGCTGGCGTCGAGGTTGGCAAAGAGATCGGTGCGGATTTTTACGACCGGATCGGAGAGGGCTGCCGCCCCGAGTGCCCGGCGCGCATAGTACGCGTCTTCGGGCTGCTCGCCCAACAGCAGCACAGTAATGGCGGTGGGCAGGTCGAGCGTGAAGTAGCGGCGATTGTCGAGTGCGAGCCCGTCGTCTGAAAGCGCGACGTGTCCGCTCAGCCTCCCGGGCCGTCGCGGCGAAAAGCTGAGTGCTACTTGAGTCGTGCCCGGTGCTCCGGGATCTATGCTCTGGCGGCGCACGCGCTGGCCATCGACAAAAAGGTCGAGAGCCGTGCCCGCGCCACTGTGCGCGATTTCGGCTTGCAAGGCGACTTTGGCGTCGGCCGCGAGCATCCAACTCGGGGCCGCGACCCGCTCGACGTAAGCATTTGGCCGAGTTTGGGCGCGCGGGCCGGCGATATAGATGCGCGTGCCAGCAAAGGACGGGACTGAATCCTCGAGTTGATCCCAGTTGTATTGAGCCAAATCGGTAAAAAGAAAAAGCTCGTGCGCGGCTAGTGCAGATTCTCGGTTGAAGCGTTGGGCCGCCGCGTGCAAGGCCGCGCGCAAGTCCGTGGCCTCTTGCGTCGGCGCAAGTTCGGCGATGCGCTCGGTCAAATAGTCGCGGTCGCCCGCAAAAGGGGTGTGGGGCCGTTGGGCAAAAGGCTGTACTACTACCTGATCGCGCGAGGGCAAAACGGCCAGCAGGTCGCCGAGCTGGCGCTGGAGTTGGTCGAACAGGGAACCAGAGGGCCGTTGGTAGCGGGTGCTGTACGACAAGTCCAAGAGCGCGTGAACGGCCACCGGGCGATTTCCACTTCCCCAGCCGCCGCCGGCCTGATACGTCGGGCGGGCAAAGGCGCAGACGATGAGCGCGATGATGAGCGTGCGCAGCAAGAGGACCAGCCACTGGCGCAGTTGCAGCCGCCGCATGCGGTTTTGCTGGAGCTGGCGCAGAAAGGCAAAGTCGCTGAAAGGCTGGGGCTGGGCGCGCCCTCGATGCAGCAGGTGAATGGCTAGGGGTAGGGCTGCCGCGACTAGTCCGAGGAGGATCGCGGGATTGAGAAACTGCAAGACGGGGAAGGGGCCGCGCTAGTTCGCAGAGGGAATATCGCGCTCGGCGGCTTCGATAGTGGCGATGATTTCCTCGGCTGAATTCGCTTCGATGAGCTTCTTTTTGAACTCGTCGTTCTTGAGCAAGCGCGAAATCCGCGCCAGTGCCTTGATGTGGGGGCCGGAGACATTGGCCGGTGAGACCAGCAGGAAGAATACGAAGGCTGGCTCGCCGTCGAGAGCGTCGAAATCAACCCCCCGCCGCTGGGTACCCATGGCCGCGACCAACTCAGTCACCGCAGCCGACTTGCCGTGGGGGATGGCAATGCCGTCGCCGATGCCCGTGCTCATGATCTTTTCGCGGTCGAGCACAGCTTGCAATACTTGGTCGCGGTCGGTGATGGCGTCGCCGGCTGGGAGTGAGTTGACCAACTCGGCGATGATGTCCTCTTTGGATTCTCCTTTGAGGTCAACTATGGTGGATTCGAGCGACAGAATGTCCAACAGGTTCATGCGCATTGTCTCCGAGTGATTTGTTGAAAAATAAGCCATCCCCGCGACATTCGTCAACCACTCATTGTCGTTGAGTTATGGCTTTTACGAGCCGCGGCACCACGAAGTAGAGCAAGCGCCCGCGACTGATTTCTTGCCAAGAGTGGATGCTCAATTCGACGGCGGCTAGACCCGCGGTCGGCAGGGAGATACGCGCGCCGGTTAGCTCGCGGATCCACTCCTCCTGACCTGGATTGTGGGCGATGATGAGGCCGGTCTGCGCGCTGTCCGGCAAGCCGGCCGCCGCTTGGGTCAAGGTGCTGGGGGACGAGAGGTAGAGCGCGTCGTCCAAGTGCAAGACTCGCGCCGGCAGGCCGAGGGATTCGACAAGGCCGGTGGCCGTCTGGTGCGCCCGGCGCGCGGCCGAGGCCAGCACGACTTCGGGGCGCGGGCCGTACGCTGCGAGCAGGCGGGCAATGCGCGGCAAATCCGTGCGCCCGCGCTTGTTGAGTGGGCGGTCGAAATCGTCGCTTATCTCGGGGGGATAAGCCGACTTGGCGTGGCGCATGATTAGCAAGGTCTTCATGGGAATCAAGAATGTAAGAATTAAAGATTAGGAATTACAATTCTCAATTCCTAATTGAATTGGTTGCGTGGGCATTTACTAGAGGGTATTTTTAGCAGTAGCAAGATAGTGCCTGTCGACGCTCGATACAAATGCGACTTAGGATTTATATCTTATGGCTCCACAACCCGTAGAGCTCAATTTAACCATCCGTCCCCAGCGGCGCTTTGCCATCATCGACATCGCCGAGTTGATCCGCCAGCAAGTCGGCGATGAGTTGCGTCCCTTTCGCAAAGCTGCGTACTGTTCGTTTCACACCACGGCCGGCTATATGGAGCAGGGCACGTGTAGGCGCTTGGGCCACAGCCGCAAACAGATCGATCCGTTCATCCGCGCCATCCAAAAGATATTTCCCTACAACGCTGGCTATTTCCACGACCGCATGCAGCTGCGCGACGAGCTCAGCGAGGGCGAAAAGGAAAGGGAGCCGGTCAACGCCGACTCGCACCTGACTTTTATCGCCGCGGGTCTCAAAAACTGCGTGACCTATATCCACCGCCCGGAGGAGCCGGTGTACTTCATTGAGCTAGACGGCATCTACAAGCACTACGTGCGCAGCCGGCGCACCGCAGTCATGGCCTACAACCACGCCGAAATCGTGCATCGCGGTCGAGTGGAGATTCCGGTGGACGGCAGCCATGCGATCGACGCCTTCAACCTCAAGGACCCGCGCTACGGCCTCTTTGAAGCGCTCGCTGATCAGCTGCGGCAATGCGGCATAGACAAGGGCTGCATCGATATTCGCCTTGCCCCAGAGGAAAGGCACGTCGGCATGACCGTCAACGAGTACGAGACCCTGCTGATGCGCAACGACTTGCCCCAGGCCCTCAGCGATCCGCTGCGCTACGTGCTCCAGCGCGGCAAGCGGCTCCTGCGGCACCCGGCCTCCATCCCCGGCAAGATGCACGCGTACGCGGCCTATGATTCCCTCCGCTTCTACAACGAATTACTCGACCAAGTGCCGGTGGGGCGGTCGGTCATCGACCGCATCGTTTCGGTGCTATCGACGCCGGCCCAGCGCATCTTGCGCCTGAAGCGCCACATCCGGCTGTTGGTCTCAGACAGCGCGGGAGCCGAGGCGGATCACATCTTGCAGGGCACGTACCAAAGCCCGATTCTGGTGCAGCACCAACCGGCTGCGGGCGGCGTGCGCAGGCTCGACGTCACTCTGCGCCGCTTCGTCTGAGCATGCAGGTCGATCCTTCTATTTTCAAAGCGTACGATATCCGCGGCATCTATCCCGACCCCCTGAGCGAAGAAGTGGCCTATGCCATAGGCCGCGCCTTGGTGGCCCTGCTGAAGTGCGAGGAGGTCGTCGTGGGGCGCGACATGCGCCTTTCGAGTCCGGCCATAAAAGAGCACCTCTTGCGCGGCCTCGTCGATCAAGGAGCAGACGTCATCGACATCGGCATGGTCAGTACTGATCAATACTACTATGCCTGTGCCACTTTGGAGCGCCCGGGCGCGATGGTGACGGCTTCGCATAACCCGCCCGAATACTGCGGCTTCAAGATGGTGCGCCAAATGCCCTATCTGCTCAGCGGCGAATCCGGGATCCAAGACCTGCGCCGCCTCGTGGCGGAAGAAAGCTGGGGCGCGGGTCAGAGGCAGGGCGCGGTTCGGGCCGAGGACGTGACGCCGGGATTTGTCGACAAGGTGTTGAGCCTCGTGGATCCAGCCCGCATCAAGCCGCTCAAGGTAGTGGCCGACACGGGCAACGGCATGGTCGGGCCGATCCTGCAAGATGTGTACGAGCGATTGCCCATTGAGTTTATCGGCATGTATCTAGAGCCAGATGGCCATCTGCCCAACCACGGCCTCGACCCCATGCAGCCGGAAAACCGCGCCGACTTGGAGCGCCGCGTCCTAGCCGAAGGTGCAGACGTCGGCTTTACCTTTGACGGCGACGGCGACCGCTTCTTCATCATTGACGACCGGGGACGCTTCGTGCCCGGCGATTTTGCGACCGCGCTGATGGCCTGCTACATGCTAGAGCGCCATCCCGGTGCCAAGATCGTGTACGACGTGCGCTGCTCGTGGGCCGTGTCCGACCTCGTAAAAGCAGCTGGTGGCACTCCGCTGATCGAGCGCGTGGGCCATTCGTTCCTCAAGCCGAGGATGTTTGAGGAAGAAGCTGTTTTCGCCGGCGAGCTGAGCGGCCATTACTACTTTCGCGACTTCTTTGGCGCGGATTCCGGCATCGTGCCGTCGCTGGTGATGCTGGAGTTGCTGTCGCAGCGCGGGGTTAAGCTGTCCGAGTTGCTCGCCCCGCTAGAGCGCCAGTACTTCACGTCCTCTGAGATCAACTCCGAGGTTGCGGACCCCGCTGCCAAAATCGCGGCACTAGCCGACCGCTACCAAGACGGCCGCATCCTGCGCCTCGACGGGATTTCAGTCAGTTACGATGACTGGCACTTCAACGTGCGGCCCTCCAATACCGAGCCGCTGTTGCGACTCAATCTAGAGGCACTCTCTGCGGAGCGCATGGCCGAGAAGCGGGACGAGGTTCTGGCCTTTATTCGCGCGTAAATTATGACGGCCCCCGCCCCTAAGATCCCGCAGACTTTCGCCCTCGACCGCCGCTACTTTGTGGCGTTTTTGGTTTTCCAAGGCGCGGTGGTTGCTGGCAGCATCTTCGTTTTCGAATTCCTTCCGGCCCTCCTCATCGGCGTGCTCTGCGTCGCGTTTTTTGTCGCGGGCCTGCTGCTGAAGCCGTGGATCATCGTCCCAATTTTGTTGCTGACGACGGGCCTCGACAGCACTGGTCGGCTGTTCAGCGAGTCCGGCCCTTCGAAAGAGATCTTCTTGCTGACAGGGTTTCACTTAGCCTTCGGGCTGATGGTCGCCGGCTTGGCCGCCAACATCTGCCTGCGGCAGCGCGTGCACTTTCCCGACTTCGAGATTAAGGTGCCGCTCTTTTTGTTTCTCGCGTCTATTGCGGTGTCGCTGACGTACACGCCCAATCAGCTAGATGCAACCGTCAGCTTCTTGCGGATCTGTGCCCTCGTGCTCTTCACCTACATGGTGCAAATCACGCTCGACTCTAGGCGGGCCGTATCCGCGGTCTTATGGTCTCTAGTG
Source organism: Candidatus Latescibacterota bacterium (assembly GCA_965116455.1). Lineage (GTDB taxonomy): Bacteria > Latescibacterota > UBA2968 > UBA8231 > UBA8231. Next base: position 2,551,514 of record OZ220690.1, read on the forward strand.
GTCTTGACGATAGTGGGCTCAGTGATGGGGGGCTATCAGGTCATCACCGGCCAATTCCACCTGCCGGCCAAGGTCATCACCGCCTTGGGCGGCAACGTGCCGCGGGCGACGGGGGCCTTTCACAACCCGAACATCTTTGCCTCGTTTGTAATGAGCGGCGTCCTGCCGCTGTTGGCCGTCTTGCTCAACCATCGACTGCCTAGGGGCCAGCGCATGCTCTTCGCCTTGTCGGTCGTCATCGGCTTTGGCGGGCTGGTGGCCTCGTTTAGCCGCTCTAGCTGGGTGTCAACGCTGGCCGGCGTGCTCGTCATCCTCTGGTTGAGCGGCAAGCTGCGCTATTTTTTCATTGGAGTTTTTGCCTTTATCCTGCTGGTGCTCGGCCTCAAAGAATTCGTGCCTTATGCCGAGTACATCTTCGAGCGCTTAGCCTCCATCTTTACCTTGTTTGATGAGTTCGGCTCGACCGGCCGCGCCTCGAGCTCGGCGCGCATTTATCTCGCCATGGCCTCGCTCGACATGTTTGCGGACCATCCGTTCTTGGGCACTGGTTGGCGATCCTTTCCGGTAATATTCTCCCAATACGCGCCGCCCGGATATCCCCACTGGATCCTAGTGAAAGAGCCGCACACTATAGTGACTACGGTCTTGGGCGAACTAGGCATCGTTGGTCTCGCAGCTTTTGTCTGGTTTGTCGGGAAGACGTTCTTTTTGAGCTTGGGGCGCTTGCAGCAGATGCAGGATTCCTATTTACGCGCCATAGCCATCGGCTTGATCGCCACGTTTGTCGCCTTCCAGGTCAATCAGACGTTCAATGGCGACCTGCCCAGCAACATGTTTTGGTTCTGCATCGGCATGCTCTTCGCCGTGCAGCGGCTCGACGCGGACGCGCGTGCGCCGCGAAGGTCTTAGTCCCCTGTTTGCCGTGCCGGCGCTTGAAGAACGCGAGGATCAATCGTGAAAGTTTTGCTGCTATCGCACCTCTACCCCAACGTCATATCTAAGCTCTCCGGAAGTTTTGTCCACAATCAGGCGCGTTTCCTCCAAGATCATTGTCAACTAGAGGTAGTGGTGCCAGTACCGTGGTTTCCCCTGCCGGGGTTGGGGTTGTGGAGTGCCTACCGCCATGTCCCGCGCCGCGCAGTGCTGGACGAAATTGAGGTGCGGCATCCCCGCCGCTTCGCCCTGCCGCGGCGGATTTTGTTTACCCAGCAGTGGCGTTTTCACCTCAAGGCTTTGCTCAACGCTGTTGAGGGTGTGCCGGACATCATCCACGCGCACTGCGCCTATCCCGACGGCCGGGCCGCTATTGAGTACGGCTCACAAACCGGCCGGCCCGTAGTCATCACGGTCCACGGTTCCGACGTTAAGATTCTGCCCAAGCTCAAGTCCCAATGGCGGCAACTGATCGCTGAGGCCCTAACGCGAGCCGCGGCCGTTATTGTCGTCAGCCAAGAGCTGCGCCGCGAGGTCGCGCAATTGGGCGTTCCGGCCGATAAGGTTCGCTGCATTCCCAACGGCGTTGACTGCCGGCTCTTTTCGGCGACCGGGCCGCACCAGCTCGATAAAGATGGATGGCGCTTACTTTACGTGGGCCGGTTTGTCGAGGCAAAGGGATTGCGCGTCTTGCTGGCGGCACTGGCTAAAGTGCGCAGTCAGGGCCGCGATGTCTCGTTGACCTTGATCGGCGGCGACTCTGCGACCGGGACCGCCGAACCTTTCCTGCCTCAGGTCAAGGCATTGAACTTGTCCGAGCATGTGTCGTTTGAGGATGCGGTCCCTTGGGAGGAGTTACCTTCTTATATGGCCGCCGCCGATCTGTTCGTGCTACCTAGTTTCAGCGAGGGCCTGACCACGTCGCTGGTCGAGGCCATGGCCTGTGGCCTGCCCGTGGTCGCCACGCGCTGCGGTGGGCCGGAGGAGGTCGTCAATGAGGAGGTCGGACGGCTGGTGGCGGTCGGCGACGCAGAGGACTTGGCAGCGGGGATCCTCGCGGTGCTAGACGAATACAACTGCTACGACCGCGAGGCGATCCGCCGACAGGCCGAGGAACGCTACGACTATCGCCGGGTGGCAGCGCGCATTTACGCGCTCTACGAGGAGGTACTAGCCAGATAATGCCCGCAGATTCCCAACGTTGGGACAAGGCCCAAGCCTACGAACGCGACTGGTGGCAGTCGCGTGCCCCGGACATGGACTTGGATTTCTACGCCTCCTTTGCCCAAGCTCTGCGCCGGGAAATCGACGGCCTCCTCACCTTAGGGCCAGAGACGCGCATTCTAGAAGTTGGCAGCGGAGCCGCCGGCATTCTCACCCATCTCGGGGAAAGCGATCATCGCCACGCGGTCGATCCGCTGGAGGACTTCTACGCTTCGGTCGAGCGCTTTAGCGCCTTCCGCGACCCGGCCGTGCAGTACTACACTGGCACGGGTGAAAAACTCGACTTTGCCGACGACTACTTCGACTTGGTCATCGTCGACAATGTCCTCGACCACTGCGCCGACCCGGATCAGGTCCTAGCCGAAATGCACCGCGTGCTCAAGCGGGGGGGCGTGGCCTATTTCCGCCAGAACACGTACCACCTGTGGGGCCGGCTGGTGCGCGGCCTGATGGAGTGGTTCCAAATTGACCGGGGGCATCCCCACACCTTTTCCAAGCGATACTTACAGCGCCACTTCAGCCGCTTGGGGCTAGCAGTCCATCGCTTTGAGCGGGGTGGTTATTGGTCCACTTGGAGCCAAGAAATTCACTCCTCCCGCGCCTTGGACCGGATCAAAGCTCTGCTCTGCGCGACCCGGGACCGCACCTTGTACATCCTACAAAAACCCGCCTGACACTAGGCACAGTTAATCCCGTGCAACGCGCAGTGCAGAGTTGCATAAATGGCTACAAATGACGAAAATATAATAAGATAAGATACGTCGTAACCCTGTTTTCTACCGTTAGAATCCCATGCTCATTGCCGTTTTTTGGGCCGCTTTATTCCTCGTCGTCTATACCTATCTAATCTACCCGGTTTTGCTCTGGCTTTTGGCGGCCGGCCGCAAGATGCCCGAGTACGCGCCGCTGAGCGAATGGCCCGCAGTGTCGCTGATCATTGCCGCGCACAACGAAGAAGCCGTATTGCGCGCCAAGCTAGAAAACGCGCTGGCCATGGACTACCCGGCCGGGCGGCTCGACATCATAGTCGTCTCAGACGCCTCGACCGATGGCACCGACCGCATTGCCGCTGAATTTGCCGAACGCGGGGTGCGGCTGCACCGGCAGGAGGTCCGCGGCGGCAAGACCGAGGCGCAAAACGCGGGTGTGCGCTTGGCGCGGGGGCAGTTTCTCGCGTTCTCAGACGCCAACAGCATGTACGCGTCCGATGCGCTCAAGCGGCTGTTGGCACCCTTTGCCGACGAGCGGATTGGCTGCGTCTGCGGCGAGCTGCAATACGCCAATCCAGATGAGCAAGGTGCTGGCAAGGGCGAAGGCCTGTACTGGCGCTACGAGCAGTTTCTCAAGCGTCGGGAGAGCTTGCTCAGCTCCACGCTGGGTGCCAATGGGGCGATCTACGCGCTCCGACGCGAGCTGTTCGTCGAACTGCGCGGCGATATTATCAGCGATTTTGTCGCACCTTTGGGTGCATGGCGGCGCGGCTTTCGCATCGCGTACGAGCCAAAGGCCGTTGCCACCGAATACAGCAGCGTCCGCTTTGGCGGCGAGTTCCGCCGCCGTCGCCGCATTGTCTCGCGCTCGCTCTACGGACTGTGGACCGAGGCCGGCGTGCTCAACCCGTTCGCGCACTTTTTTTTTGCGTTTCAGATGTTTTCCCACAAGCTGCTCCGCTGGCTCGTACCGGTGTGGCTGTTGGTAGTGCTTGCGGTCAATATCCCATTGGCCGCGAGCGAGTACTACGGTATCTTGCTCGCGCTGCAAGTGGCTTTCTACGGCTTGGCTGCTTTGGGCCTCTTGCTGCCAGAGCGGCTTGGCCGCTGTTGGCTCTTCTACGTGCCAGCCTATTTCACCGCCACCAATTGGGGGACTTTGCTGGGGCTGCTGAGCTTCTTAATGGGTCGCCGCCACCGCGTCTGGCAGCCCGCGAGGTAGAGCGTTTATGTCGCGCCTGAAACGCGTTGTCTTGCTGTTGTTGAGCGACACAGTCGCCGTCAGTTTGGCGTCGGTGTTCTTTTTGTGGATGAAGTTGGCCGGCGGCGGGCTAGAGATCGTCCGTCACAACTACGAGCGGCTCTATCCAGATGCGGTGGACGGGCCGAGCTTCTGGTATGCGTTGGGCTATTACTCGGACGTGCTGCCGCTGATAAGCGGCTGCTGGCTGCTGCTGTTCCTGTTTTTTGGCTTCTACCAATCCTCCCTGTCTAGCTCGCGCTTCGACGAAATATACGAGGTTGCCAAGGTCGTTACCTTGGGCATCTTGCTGGCCATGGTCGCTACCTTTGACCGCGACATCCGCCTTACTCGGCTGCTGGTCCTGTTCTACTGGCTGGGCATGGTCGCGCTGGTGGCAGGCGGGCGGGTGCTGCTGCGCAGTTTTGAGCGGCAACTGTTGTTGCGCGGCATTGGCCTTCGGCGCACGGCCATCGTGGGCGTGAATGCGCGCGGCATCCGGTTGCTGCGCGCGTTGCGCTCGGCGCCGGCACAGGGATATGAGATCGTGGGTCTTGTGCGGGCGCGCGGCGAGAACGATCACGCGGCCATTGATGGCCTGCCCGTACTCGGCGAGGTAGGTGATCTACGAACCATCCTCGCGGCCGAGGGCATTGAGGCCGTGCTCATCGCCTTGCAAGCCAATTCGCACGAAGAAATCATGCAGATTGTCGAGGAGGCCGAGGGGCTGCCGGTCTCCTTCGGCATTACGCCCGACCTATACGACATTGTGACCGGACACGTGCGCACGACGCAGATTTACGGCGTGCCGCTGATGGAACTCATGCCCGAGTTGATGCCGGCTTGGCAGCGGACGGTCAAGCGGCTCATCGACGTGGTGGTGGCCGTCGTCGTGCTCGCGGGTTTGGCTCCGTTGTGGCTGTTGGTGGCCGCGGCGATCAAGCTGACTTCCAAGGGGCCAGTGTTCTTTCGCCAAGAGCGCGTCGGCGAGGGGGGACGGACTTTTGCGATGCTCAAATTTCGCTCGATGTACGTGGATGCCGAGGAAAAGACCGGCCCGGTGTGGGCCAAGGGTGCAGACCCCCGGGTGACCCCGATTGGCCGGGTGCTGCGCGCCCTGCACTTGGACGAGATTCCCCAGTGCATTAACTTCCTGCGCGGCGACATGAGCTTGGTCGGCCCGCGTCCCGAACGCCCGTTTTTTGTCGAGCAGTTCAAGACGCAGATTCCCTTGTACATGCGGCGTTTTAACGTCAAGCCCGGCCTGTTGGGTTGGGCGCAGTCCAAGCACGAGTTCGACCTCGATTCCAAGGACGTGGTGGGCATTGCCCGCGAGCGGCTGGAGTACGATTTCTACTACATTGAGAACGTGTCGCTCAAGCTGGACTTCAAGATCATGCTGCAAACGGTGTGGTTCGTGCTGACAGGCAAGAGCACGCGCTGATGATACGGACAGGGATTGATACTCAGATAAGCTCTCGAATCTTCTTGTGAAAGTAGCAGAAACTGGGCGATGCGTTGATAGCTACATCCATGTGTGGAGCGATGCGCTCTGCCCATATCGACTTTTCTTGGCCGACTGTTGCCCACCCTTTCTTTTTTAGTTCGTTTGCACCATCTTGGTATACTGCATCTGCCAAGAGTTCCCATGTGCCGCAAATGGCGTCGTTTTTGTAACGACTTAGGACGTTGACCTTGGCTTTTGGGTAAGCTGCTTTGATCGCGGGAATGTCGCCGAGTAGCCAGGCTTCACCTTCTTCTATGGCAATGCAGAACCGGGTTTCTGGTTTGGGGTTACACGCATTCAGGACAGTGAAGAGTTCTTGGCGAAATTCTTTCAGGCACTTGGTATCTAAGTCACATACCACAATCACCGCTGCTGGATAGTTTGGGGAGTAGCCGGCAAATGTCTTTCCATACCCTCTGAGCAGCTTGGGAAGTTGATCGAGAAAAATGCGCTTGCTCGCATCGGTACTACTTTTGAGGTTTTTGGGAATGTGGCCGATTCCCTTATAAGCATGAACCTCGAACGAATGCTGATCACCGATAATCTTTGGAATTAGAATGTCGAGTGCCTTTTTGCCGGAGTGGTCTTCGACGAGTACCTCAAAGTGCATCCAATTACCTCGCGTCGAGATAGTCGCTGTACCAGAGACTACCCAACGGCAACCCTTCCTCGACCATGTTGTTCACGATGGGATCGTCGCTTGCCCGGCGAATCGTCGAAAAGCCGTCTTCGCCTTTTTCCAAAATCCAGACTTCTTGTGGCTCTAACGCATCGACGAAGTATGGCTGGTGCGTCGTAACAAAAACTTGTGAACCACTGCGGGCCCTAGCATGTTCGCGGAATTCGTTGGCAAGAGTTTCTAGGAGCTTGTGATACAGGCCGTTTTCTGGCTCTTCAATGCAGAGGAATGGGGGCGGGCTCGGATCTTCGAGCAGCAACAGATAAGCGAATACCTTGAGCGTCCCGTCGGACACTTGCGAGGCGTAAAAGGGGTCCTGAAAGCCTTTGTCGTTAAACCTAAGCAGTAACCGACCGTCACTGGTTTTTTCAGTATCGATCAGGTCTATGCCCGGAATTTTCTCAGCGATCTTTTTTAGAATAGCTTGGAAACGCCGTGGATGTTCGCGCTCCATGAATTGCACGACGTTGCCGAGATTGTCGCCATGGATGTTGAGACGGCTCTGTGGGCCGGCTAGCGGCAGGCTGCGGGCTGCGTCGGGAGTGAAGTAACTGAGATACCACCCCTCAATGAAGCGACGGAAAGCGGAAATTCGCGGGTGTTGTTTCAAAGCACCGAGCGTAGCAATGCCGAGCTTGCGCTGGTCTTCTAATTCGATAAACTCGGTTTCGTCAGATTCCTCTTGTTTTAGCAAATCTAGGAGTGCTACGAACTGATCAATATTATCTTGTTCTAGCGCTTCGCCAATCATTATATCGAGTTCGCTGTCCTCTACAGTATACCCTTCTCCCTTCCATGCCATGCCTCTGCCGTTACTGAGTATTAAAAAAGAAAATGGCTGAACGTATTTTTGGCCTCTTCGTCTTTGTCTGAGGCGTTCTAAGAACACATAAGGACGCCTATACTTGTCTGCCGCAATGGCGACCTCATAGGTAATAGGGCGGGCGTTTCCATGTTGCCTATAACACACCTCAAACTCGATAGGGCCTGTTTCTCCCTGGGTCCGCATTCTCTCAAAGCCGCCGCGCCCGCGTGCATCGCAGGCCTCCTCGACACCGAGTTTCAGAGCGTCGGCCAAGAATCCAAACGCATCGAACAGGGCACTCTTTCCCACGCCATTTTTGCCTATCACTGCTGTTATGGGAGTAAGCGATTGGCTATTAGGGTGGCTCCACAGGTGGCCCAGCGCAACGTCTTTGAGCACCTTGAAGTTTTTTATTCGCAAGCCTTCTATCTTAGCCATCTTACTGTCCTCATCGACGTTGTCGCTTGAATTTATGCACTTTCTTAAGTGAAGCTAAGCTGTCGAATGAAGACAAGCTCCTTTTAGTGCTGTTGGGGCGATAGTGACGTAGAAATGCCGCGCTACCTCACGTCTTTGCCTCATGCCTTGAGCGCCAGATGGACGAGTGTCCAAGCGCGGCCTTTGGCAATCCTCCCAGCTAGGCGCAGCCAGCCGCCGTAGTGCGATACCCGCACAAAGGAGGGCGTATCGAGCGTATGCTGGACGAAGAAGTTCATGCGCGATCCTTCGTCGCACCAGTGAATGCCGTCGGGCGATATCTGCACTCGCACCTCGGCGTCAATTAAAGGGTTGGGCTGCGAGCCCTCTTCTTCAAAGCGGAGTATCTGCACAAAGAAAATGGCTTCGTGGCTCCAGCCGACCTCGTACGGCTCGGTGGCAAAGTCGCCCTCCCAAAGCTGATTGCGCTCCACGACGGCGGTGTGGCTCTGGCGCATACTCATTGGGCAAACTCCCCGGATAATAACGCGGAGTCGATATAGAGGAAGGCCCGCGTATCTACGTCGGCTTCGACCCAAAAGGCCGCGTTAAGCATACACCACAAGTTGGCCATGGCCGGCAGTTCAATGCAGTGCATCCCCTCCGGCCCGAAGATGTGGTCGTTGCACTGAAATCCGGTGAAGGCCCGCTTTTTGAGGTCCAAGCCGACGCGCAGATAGTGCCAGTTCATTTTGGTGGCGATTTCGTTGTAGCACAAAAGTTGCGGCTCGGCTGGCACATCCTCCCAGCCCTCTGGCCCCAAGTGAAAATGCGACGCGGTTTTGCCACTCCCATTCCCAATAAGCTGTAGCGGCCGCGTGACGGGCTTAGTCTGCCAGCGTCCCCGTCGCTGGCCGTCCTCGGCGTTGAGGTAGCGCAAGTGGGGCATCCAGCGCCGCCCTTGGGGATGGCCGTCCTGCACGTCGAAGAGTACGCCCCAAGCGCGGACATCCATTTCGCCTAGCTTGAGTTTGGACGCTTCGGGCTTGAACGCGAAATAGCACTCCAACTGCACCTGGCCCAGCGCCCGAAAGGTGTGCCGCTTGATGCCGACGGAGAGGCCGCCGGCCTGCGGGCGGGTGGCCAGCTTGAGGGCGTAGGTGCCCTCCATCGAGCCGGCCGTACCAGTGTCCCACATTGTCAGGTTGCTCAACATGGGGGGCCGCAGGTCGCGGTAGTCGGGCAGCATGGTGTTGAGCGAGTCTTCGTAATTGCCGATCAGTCCGGTCCAGCCGTTTAATCCCGCGTCAAAATCGTCGTAGCACAGAATGCGCTCGAGGGGGTCAAAGCGGCTCAACCGAGGATTGGCTAGCAATGATTCCACAGTATGCTCCGGTATTAGGGGTGGATGGGATTCGATGAGTCTCGCCAATAAAAAACCCCGCCGAACGGTGCGCTCGGCGGGGTCCGTACGTCTGATGGGGCAGGCGTACTACTCGGCGGCTGTCGCTTTGACTTGACCCCAGCTCACAGCCTCAACAGCCGTGCTTATCTGGGGCTCAACCCAGCTCGCGGGCGCGATTGGCGACGAAACTAAGCGGCCGTTAATCTCGGCCTCCGCAGACACGCCATAACCCATGAACTTGGGATTTGTCAGGTCTGCAGCAAGTTTCATGCTGTACTGCTCCCGATCGGGCAAGGCTTGCACGCGGCCCCACGGCACGAAGGTGGGCTGTGCTGCGGCAGGCTCAATGACCTCTTCACTGGTTTCGACTTTGACCTCGTCGTCGAAAACCTGCAAATAGATCACGTAGCGGGTCGCGTCCTCGACTTCCTCCCACTGGACCAGCACGAACTCGGACTGAGGGTTAGTAAGGCTGACCCTTACGTCGTCCGGTGCCATAATATTAGCACCGTAAGGACATTGCGCCCAAGCCGCGCTCGCGAACGCGAGAGCAACGCCGGCCATTAGCATCCGCTGTTTCATAAGGGCACCTCCTTAGAAAGAGTGGATACTGCTTGTTAAAGTACCATTATTCCCGGCAGATTCCAAATTTTTATCTCTACGCGCCCCTACTTGTCGCCGAGCGGGTTGGCGCGCAGGGTTTTGAAGTGGCCGTCGAGGACTTGCACGCCGTAGCGGAGGGCATTGCCGACGTTGAGGTAGCGATACCCCCAGCGAATTTTCTCTTGAATCTGGTCAACTTCCGCCAGTGTAGTGCCCGCGGCGATCCCCGTGTCCGCTAGCTGTTGTGGCACATCGCGCATGATTTCCCGCACTTGTTGCGACTCGGTATCGGTGATCGTCCCCACGGTCGCCGATAGGTCCAATGGCCCGACGAAAAGCACGTCAATGCCGGGCACGCGCTTGATTTCGTCCAAGTTGTCGTACGCTCGCTGGCTTTCGATTTGCAGGACGACGAGCGTCTCCTCGTTGGCGGTTTTGATAACCTCGTTCCAGTCCGCGCCGGCGATTTGGGTCCACATGGGCGAGAGACCACGCCGGCCTTCGGGAGCGTAGCGGGCGGCATCGACCGCGGCGGCGGCTTCTTCAGCCGTATCGACTTGGGGCACCATCACGGCCACTGCGCCCGCGTCATACGCTTTCTTGATCAGCGCGGGATCGTTCCACGCGACGCGCACCATGGGCGCGACGCCGCGCATCCGCATTAGCACTAGGATTGAGTCGAGCGCTTCGGTGGCGAAGGGCATGTGTTCGGTGTCGGCCCAGATGAAATCGGGGCCGGTGGAAATGATCAACCCGGCTACATGTGGGGTGGGAGCCGACAGGCTAGTGCCGAGGAGGATTTCGCCGCTGCGCAAACGCGCTTTTAAGTCGTTGGGATACATGGATAGCTCCGTTGGATTTAACCGTACAGTGAATAGAAGATGAGGCCACCGAGCAGGATGCGATAGGCGGCAAACGAGTAGGTGCCGTGGCGCTGGAGGAAGCGAAGTAAAAAGCCGATGGACAGGTAGCCGCTGACGGCGGCGGCGAAGATCCCCAGCCCCAAACTCAGCAGTCCGGTGCCGCCTAGGCCTCCTTCGAGCAGGGCGAATAGTTGCAGGAGGCCGCTGGCGCCAATGGCCGGCAGGCCGAGTAGAAAGGAGAAGCGGGCGGCATCTGCGCGCTGGAGGCCCACGAAAAGTCCGCCCATGATGGTTGAACCGGACCGCGAACACCCGGGGATCAGGGCGAGAGCTTGGCACAGGCCGATGAACTGGATGGACCAGAAGCCGAGGTCCTGCATGGTGCGCTCGCGCCGCCCCACGCGTTCGGCCAGTAGCAAGAACAGCGCGAGGACGATCAAGCTCGCGGCGATGAGAGGGAGTTGGCGGGCCTCCGTCTCGATAAAGTCTCGTCCGCCGAGGCCGAGCACGGCAATGGGGATAGTGCCCACGGCAATGGACCACGCCATGCGGCAGTCGGGGCTGTGGTTGAAGTTGCGGTGGACCACCCCTTGCAGTGCGGCGATGACCAGCCTTTTGACATCGGCCGTGAAGTACGCAAATACGGCCGCGAGCGTCCCCAGTTGGATTACCGCGGAAAACGCCGCGCCTGGATCGTCCCAGCCGAGAAAATGAGGTACTACTCGCAGGTGAGCTGTACTGCTGATGGGCAGGAATTCAGTCAGACCTTGGACTAGGCCTAAGATGAGCGCTTGTAGCCAGTGCATGAAGGGCTTAAGCTAACCGTCGCCGCCCGCCCCGACAAGGACAGCGCGCCCTTGACAAAAACGCGGGCCGGTGTGCAGAATACCCCCTGATTTTCACCGACAACAAGGAGACTTTATGCCCGTTATCATTAAAGATGTCCAAACCATCCTCACCCAACCGGGCGGCTCCCGCTTGGTCATCGTCAAGATTATTACTTCGGACGACGGCCTGTACGGACTTGGTTGCGCGACCTTTACCCAGCGCTTCCACGCCGTGCATACGGCTATCGAACAGCATCTCAAGCCCTTCCTCATTGGCCGCGACGTGGATCGCATTGAAGAGACTTGGCAGATGTTGATGGTCAATGGCTATTGGCGCAACGGCCCGGTGCTCAACAACGCCATCTCTGGAGTCGATCAAGCGCTGTGGGACATCAAGGGCAAGCGGGCGGGGATGCCGGTGTATCAGCTTTTGGGCGGCAAGTGCCGCGAGGGGGCTGCGGTGTACGGCCACGCAAGGGGCGATACGCCCGAGGCGGTGGTCGATAGCATCCGCCAGTTCCAGGAACAAGGCTATCGCTACATCCGCTGCCAGATGGGCGGTTACGGCGGCAAGGCATCGATCTTGGTCAAACCTGAGGGTGCGCCCGAAGGCGCGTATTACAACCGCAAAGAGTACATGCTGAACCACCTGCGGATGTTCGCGCACATCCGCGCAGAATTGGGTTTTGAGGTGGAACTGCTGCACGACATTCACGAGCGGCTGCACCCGATTGAGGCGGTGGGTTTTGCCAAGGACGTGGAGGAGTTCAAGCTGTTCTTTTTGGAAGACGCGCTCGCACCCGAAGACATTGAGTGGTTCCGCCACATCCGCCAGCAGTGCGCGACGCCGCAGGCCATGGGCGAGTTGTTCAACCATCCGCACGAGTGGACGCCGCTCATCGAAGGGCGATTAATTGACTTCATGCGCATGCACGTCAGCCAGATGGGCGGGATTACGCCGGCGCGCAATGTGGCGGCCTTCGGGCAGATGTACGGGGTGCGCACGGCTTGGCACGGCCCGGGCGATACCTCGCCGGTGGGACACGCGGCCAACCTGCACTTGGACTTGTGGGCACCTAATTTCGGGATACAGGAGTGGTGCCGATTTGCAGAGCACATGTACGAGATGTTTCCGGGGCTGCCCGAGGTGCGCAATGGGTACATGTATCCGAGCGACGGGCCGGGGTTGGGGATCGACATCGACGAGGACTTGGCGGCTAAGTACCCTTGTGAAGACCAAGTCATAGGGTGGACGCAGACGCGCTTGCCCGACGGCAGCCCGGCGCGGCCCTAAGAAGCGCAAAAGTATCCGCAGATGAACGCAGATAAATGCAGATGTGAGATGACGTTGATTGGAGTGCACGAATATTAAGGCGGCTGCTCAGATGAAAATCCTAGTTTCCAATCTCGGCAGCACCTCGTTTAAGTACAAGGTCTTTGCCATGCCCGAGGAGGTGGTTTTGGCGCGGGGCGGCATGGATCGGATTGGGGGCCAAGGCTCGGTGCACACCTTCGAGATTGGTGGGGCCGACGAGGTTGAACAGGCCGTGGACCTGCCCGACCACGCCAGCGCGATTGACGAGGCCCTCGTGCGCTTGGCCGAGGGCGGGGTGTTGGCTTCGGTGGAGGAGTTGGACGCCGTGGGGTTTAAGGCCGTCCACGCGCGCGCTATTTCTGGGGTGGTAGAGCTTGACGAGGACGTCGTCGGGCGGATGGAGGACTTTTATCCGCTGGCTCCGGCGCACAATCCCGCGTACGTGGCGGCGATCCGGCAGTTTGCGCGAGTGGCTCCCAAGGCGCGGCGGGTTGGGTGCTTTGAGACGGCGTTCCACGACGCGATGCCGCAGCGGCGCAAAATGTACGCAGTGCCCTATGCTTGGTATGAACAGTACGGCATCCAGCGCTACGGGTTCCACGGGGCTAGCCATCGCTACGCTGCTGAGAAGGTCGTGGAATTGACAGGTCGCGCTGACCTCAAACACGTCAACATGCACTTGGGCGGGTCCTCATCGCTGTGCGCGGTAAAGGACGGGGTCTCGCAGGGGGCGTCGCACGGGTTAAGCCCGCAAGGGGGCCTGCCGCAGAACAACCGCATCGGCGATTTGGATCCATACGCGCTGGACTTGGTGATGCGCAACGAGGGCCGACCGTGGGACGAGGTGTTGGCGCAGTGCGCTAACGAGGGTGGCCTCGTGGGGCTTTGTGGGTACAGCGATATGCGCGACATTGAAGCGGGGGCGGAAAGCGGTGACGAGCGCTGTGCCTTGGCCATAGCCGTTTTGGCGACGTCGGCGCGCGACTGGCTGGGGGCTTTTGTGGTGGAGATGGGTGGGCTGGACGCGCTCAGCTTTACCGGCGGCATTGGCGAGTACTCGGCTGCCGTGCGCAGGGAAATTCTGCGCGACTTGGAATTTCTGGGGGTGGTGATGGATGCGGCCGAAAACGAGGCCGTGCAAGGTGAGGGCAGCCTACACGCTGAGTCGAGCCGAGTGCCCATTTACGTGCTGCGCACTGACGAGGAACTGGTGGTGGCGCGGCAGACTTGTGAGTTTTTGAGAGGTATTCCTTAGCCTCCCTTCTGTGTCTGTGGATGATGGGAGCACAGGTGTGATTGGGTAGTATTATTAGAGTGGCCTACTGGCTGGGCATGGCCATGCACCTCAAGTATCCGCGCCGGTTACTGACCACGCTACGCTTTTAGCTGAAGATCCCGACTTGACAAGATCTACTCTTTCCAGCAAATTTGTTGGCAACAATATCGTTGGCAACAATATCGTTGGAAAGAGAGGTGTAACCATGATACTCAAGAAGGCAGGAGGAAATTGGGTCGATGGAGATCGATTCTTTGATCGGGATATCGAGCTCGAAGCACTCACCGAGCGGGTAAAGGATGGAACCCATACGCTACTGACGGCTCAACGGCGGATGGGCAAGACGAGCTTGGTCCGGGAATTACTGCGCCGTCTAAAGGGCGAGGGGTGCTTCGAGACAATCTTTGTTGATCTAGAGGGAGCCCTTACTAAAGAAGACGCCATTGCGGAAATCGCTAGTCGGTCATGCTCCATTCAGAAAGTATGGCGACGCATAAAAACGCAATTCGCCAACCATCTTCAAAATATTGGCGATAGAATCGACGAGGTAGGAGTCTCAGAAGTAAAGATGAAACTGCGAGCCGGGATTAATCCTGGAGACTGGCGGCAGAGAGGCGACGAGGTCTTCGCGGCCTTGGCTGAGAATGATCTGCCGGTGGTGCTCGCTATCGACGAGTTGCCGATTCTCGTCAATCGTCTGCTCAAGGGGGACGACTACTGCATCACGCCGGAGCGAAGGCAGGCGGTGGACGAGTTCCTGAGTTGGCTGCGCAAGAATGGTCAAGAACATCAACGCCGGATTTGCTTGATACTCTCTGGTAGCGTGGGCTTGGAGCCGATTCTGCAACAGGCCGGGCTCAGTGCCCACGCAAACATCTTTTCTCCTTTCGATCTAAAGCCTTGGGATGAGGAGACTGCCAGTGCCTGCCTCGCTGCACTGGCTGGGACTTATGGCATTGATCTCCCCCTCACCGTCCGCCAGGACATGTGCTGCCGGCTGCGGTGTCAGATTCCCCACCACGTGCAGCAGTTCTTCGATTATCTCCACGAAGATTTACGTCGGGTCAACCGGCGGGAAGCCTCACTAGAAGATGTAAAGCGCGTGTACACCAACGAGATGCTAGGTGTCCGGGGACAGATGGCTTTAGAACACTACGAGAGCCGGTTGCGAATGGTTCTTGGGGACAAAGGTTATCCGGCCGCTCTATCTATATTGACCGAGGCCGCGGTCAATGACGGACTGCTGCATAGCGATGCCATCAACCAATATTATGAACACTTTCAAGCTGAAGCCGACCCGGTCTCGACCAAGGAGATTCTCAGTGTACTCGAACATGACGGCTATCTGGCGAGACAAGGAGAAGATTACCGGTTCGTATCCGGTTTACTCGAAGATTGGTGGTGTGCTCGGCACGGTCGATACTTCAGCCCCATAGCCTGCCGCCGAGCCAAAATGAGGGGTAAGCGATAGCCATGACCACTAAAAAATATAACCCAGGGTTCCTAACCGACGACGAGTTGGTGGCCTCGTTCTGTGTACGAACGGGCGAGTTTGAATCAATCGTTGATATGCTGCGTGAATGCACCGGAAGCGCTAATCCGCACCAGATTGCGATCGGCCCACGCGGCAGCGGGAAGACGAGCCTGCTGCTGCGAGTCGCGGTCGAGGTGAGCCGGGATGCCGAATTGCGATCTGGCTTCTTTCCAATTGTCTTCGCCGAGGAAAGCTACGAAGTCACCTCCGCTGGCGAGTTCTGGCTGGAATGTCTGTCTCGTTTGGCCACCCAGATGCCTCGTGGGGAAGATGCTCCCGACCTGCACCGAACTTACGAACACTTGCGCACCATTCAGGACGACCAAATTCTTGCTGAACTTTGCCTCGGTGCTCTGCTCGACTTCTCGGACCGGAAGGGCAAGCGGCTCGTGCTGATGGTCGAGAATCTGAACATGATGTTCAGGGACATGGCGGACTCCAAGGCGGGCTGGCGGCTGCGGAAGATTCTCCAGACCGAGCCGCGTATCATCCTACTGGCGAGTGCGACCAGTCGCTTCGACGAAATCGACAATCCGGCCCACGCCCTGTACGACCTGTTCCGGGTACTGCTACTGAACCCGCTCGACACCAACGAATGCGCTGTTCTATGGGAAGCGGTGTCCGGCAAATGCCCTCCGCCCGAGACCATTCGATCACTGGAGATTCTCACCGGCGGTAGCCCGCGTCTGATCGCTATCGTAGCCCGCTTCGGCGCGGGGCGTTCCTTTCCCGAACTCATGGCCGAACTACTCGACCTCGTCGATGACCATACAGAGTACTTCAAGAGCCATATCGAATCACTCCCAGCGCAGGAGCGGCGAGTCTATCTCGTGCTCGCCGATCTGTGGAAGCCAGCGACTACGAGGGAGATCGCGGTCCGCGCCCGGCTGGAGACGAGCAAGTGCAGTGCCCAACTAGCCCGCCTCATTGAGCGGGGTGTCGTTCAATTCATGGGTGGTACTGCCCGGCGCAAACAGTATTACTTGACTGAGCGCCTCTACAACATCTACTACTTGCTGCGGCGCTCCCGCGGACAGGATTCCCTGATTCAGGCCCTTATCCAATTCATGGAGTCGTACTACTCTGGGACTGAACTGAAGGACATAGGTGTTCACATCGCCCGCGAGGCAGGAAGTTTCGACGGAGAACTGCAAGCGTTGGCCCAGATCGCACTTGTGCAGATGATAAGGTTGCCGTCACTGGCCGGACATCGCGAAGAACTACTTGCAATGATTCCCGAAGGTTTCACGGAGGTTTTCGATCAGGGTTCGGTACCTTCTGATATGGAGAGAAAGACGTTGGTCAGTGTGGAACAGTATCCCCGTCGGGAGGACCAACGTAGCGAGGATGCCGACGAACAGGCTGAGTTGTTGGCCGCGAAGGAGATATTCGCTAAAGCAGGCGCTCTGAAGAACCAGAATCGGCCAGAAGAAGCACTGTCCGCCTTCGACGAAGTGGTGCGTCGATTCGCCGAGAGCGAAATGTCGAAGGTCTCCCGACTAGTCGCAATGGCCCTCTTCGAGAAAGGACTCACACTCAACGAGTTAGACCGGCTGGAGGACGCACTGGTCGCCTATGATGAAGTAGTGCGCCGATTCGGCGATAGTAAGACGCCTGATCTTCTCAAATTCGTTGCGATGGCGCTTGTCAGCAAAGGAATCATACTTGGCATGTTGAATCGTCCAGAGGACGCACTGGTCGCCTGTGATGAGGTAGTGGGCCGATTCGGCGATAGCGAGACGCCGGTCCTTTCCGAATCGGTCGCGCCGGCCCTCTTTGGCAAAGGGTGTGTACTTAATGACTTAGACCGGCTGGAGGACGCGCTAGTCGCCTATGATGAAGTGGTACACCGATTCGGCGATAGTGAAACGCCAGTCCTTCTCGGACTAGTTGCACAGGCGCTTGTCAGCAAAGGGCTCACACTTGGCATGCTGAATCGTCCAGAGGACGCGTTGGTCGCCTATGATGAGGTAGTGCGCCGATTCGGCGATAGTGAAACGCCAGACGTTCTCGAATTCGTTGCACAGGCGCTTGTCAGCAGAGGATTCACGCTTGGCAGACTGAATCGTCCAGAGGACGCGTTGGTCGCCTGTGATGAGGTAGTGCGCCGATTCGGCGATAGTAAGACACCAGATCTTCTCAAATTCGTTGCACAGGCCCTTTTTGGCATAGGGCATGCACTCGACGACTTAGATCGGCTGGAGGACGCGTTGGTCGCCTATGATGAGGTAGTGCGCCGATTCGGCGGTAGTGAGATGCCAGACGTTCTCGAATTCGTTGCACAGGCCCTCTCTAGAAAGGGGCATGCACTCGGCAGGCTGAATCGTCCAGAGGACGTAGTGGCCACTCTCGACGAGGTGGTGCGCCGATTCGGCGATAGTGAGATGCCAGGTCTTCTCAAATTAGTTGCACAGGCTCTCTCCAGAAAAGGATATGCACTCGGCAGGCTGAATCGTTCAGAGGACGCGTTGGTCGCCTGTGATGAGGTAGTGCGCCGATTCGGCGGTAGTGAGATGCCAGACGTTCTCGAATTCGTTGCACAAGCGCTTGTCAGCAGAGGATTCACGCTCGGCAGGCTGAATCGTCCAGAGGACGCAGTGGCCACTCTCGACGAGGTGGTGCGCCGATTCGGCGACAGCGAATTTCCTGCGTTTCGTAGGGCGACGGAGTGTGCACTTCTTATAAAAGCGGATCTTGATATAGAGTGTCAGCGGTACAAGGTAGCCATCGAGGCGGCAGGTCAAGTACTTGATATGTGCCACACGGAATCATCGGAGAACCGATGGCTAGCCCATTTGGTCAGAGCAAAGGCGACCCTCGCAAGCGGGGACCTGTCCGAGAGCGAGCGAGACATCGCGGCGATCTTGACGATTCTCCCCAATCTCGACTCCTTTCCGAAGGAGAGCCTTGACGCACTGATAACGTTCAGCATTGAGATCGGGCCAGAGCACATGGTCGAGCTTATTCAGGCGTCGCCATCGGCGAACCTTCTGTTGCCGCTTACGACAGCTTTGGAACAGGAACTTGGACGCGAGCCCCGGGTGGCGCTTGAGGTCGCGGAAGTTGCCGAGGACATCCGGCGGGATCTGGCGAGGCTGAGGGAAACGCAGAGCGATGGCGTCGAATAGCTAGGAAGAAGGAGGTGCATTTGTGAAACTGAAATCTGTAGAGATTGAAAACTACCGCGCCATTGAGAAGCTCAAACTGCCGCTTGATCCGTCGTTGACGGTGTTGCACGGCGATAATGGGTACGGAAAGACGAGTGTTCTGAGTGCGATTGCGGTGGGATTGGGGGATGAGGCTATGCTCGGACCGTTTCTCGATGTTTTCATTTATTTTTGCGAGGGGGATTGGCGAGAAGGAGCAGAGAATCCGCGGGTATCGCTCACTCCAATGAACGGAGATGTTTCTGAGCGACAAGGGACTAGGTCGGTGTTTGAGCGGGAGAAGGAGGAGATAGAGATGTCGGGCCGCCGGGAGATTATGGAGAAGACACTGGTCGGGAAGAGCCAAGAGAACAGAAAGATACCGATTGGCGTCCTTTATGGTACTGATCGGACGGTCTCAGATGTGCCAGAATCGGTGGTATCTCCGCGCCATTTACCGCGCCGGGTTTCTCGATTAGATGCGCTGAAAGGGGCACTCTCTGCCCGCACGGACTTTGAGGATCTCTTCGCTTGGTTCTATTTCAAGGAGGATGAAGAATTGAGGGAACAGAAGGAACGCCGCGACTTCGATTATCAGCTAAAAGAGGTATCTGCGGTGCGCCAAGCGATCTCGTCTATGCTCCCGGAAGTGTCCGACCCTCGTACCGAGTCGAATCCTCCCCGTTTTGTAGTGTCCCAGAAATCGGAGCAAGGACAGGTAGAAAAGCTCTCGCTCGACCAATTGAGTGGAGGCTATCGCATTGTGCTGGCGCTGGCGGCCGATCTGGCGCGGCGAATGGTGCAGGGCAATCCGCACTTGGATGACCCGCTCGAATCCGAGGCGGTTGTCCTGATTGACGAGATCGAACTTCACCTACACCCTTCTTGGCAGCAGCGGGTGCTGATAGATCTGGCGCGGACATTTCCGAACGCGCAGTTTATTGCCTCTACTCACAGTCCGCAGGTGCTGACTACGGTCGAACCACAGCGCATTGTGGAACTTGCTCGCGAAGGCGACCGCATTGTTGCTGGGACACCGGCGGGGGCGACTTATGGGGCCGAGGCGGGGGACGTGCTTTCGGTGGTGATGGGTGTGAAAGAACGGCCCGAGAACGAGTTCACAAAAGCACTGGAACAATATCGGCGTCTGGTCAGCGAAGGTGAAGGTGAATCCGAAGAAGCCTTAGCACTCAGACACAAGCTTGAAGAGCTCTCACCCCGCGATTACGCCCTTAACAGGGCCGACCTCGAAATCCGGCGACGCAAGATGTTCAAGCGGATGGCCGAATCGCAATGAAGAGGATCCGCGAATTAAACAAGCCCACTCCCGGACTTGCCGAATACCTAGATGCTGTAGGCAACAACGTGAATTGGAACGGATTCCGCGACCACAATGCTGGCGCATCCTACAGCGAACTCATTGAAAAATTGATTGATGTTCAGCATGGATTGTGCGGCTACTGCGAAATCAATCTTACAGAACTAGACCGTCAGATTGAGCACGTCATTCCGCAGGGAGATCCGCAGCAAGGAGTATCAAGAGAGGTGGAGGTCACCAACATGATAGCTTGCTGTAAAGGTGGAACATCGCCCGTGTTTGCTTCCTCTGAAAGAAGCAGCGATGAAGATCGGTATCTTGAGCCAGTAAAGAATAATATGAGCTGTGGTCAGGCGAAGGGAGACCTCAATGACGCGGAGTTTGTAGAGCCTCGGAAGTTGCCCGCGCTACCGTCACTTACAAAAGTGCTTGTTGATGGACGGATCGAAGTCGATGAGAAAGCGTGCGAATCGGTGGATATTCCCGCCGCTCGTGTGATCCGCACCATTGAGATTTTGAACCTCAATGCGGAACGGCTTAGGTCGGCGCGAGAGAAGCAGTGGAACGATCTTGAGGAAGAGGCGGACCAAATTGGCGACTCGGACGATTCGGATACTATGGATGTCTGGATGCGCTCCGTGCTGATGCCGGATGACGCCGGCCGGTTGGTCCCTTTCTTCACAACGGCTCGGTCGTACTTCGGTCCACTCGCCGAGCGCGCTCTCGAACAACAACCTCAAGAGTGGATATAAGAGGTGTCCGACACTCGTCCAATTGAGCAGTAGTCGTCGATTGCCGCGCTAAGTATTCCATAAAACAACGATAGAATCCTATGGAGGAGTGACCCCATGTTCGGAACCATTCGCAATCCGTCCGGCGAAGTGCTGGACTACACTTTTCACGCTGGCACGGAGGGATCACGGCACATCGCCGTCTTGGGGCACGGCGTGACCGGCAATAAGGATCGCCCCTTTGTCGTAGCACTTGCCGAGGGGCTAGCGGCCGCTGGCGTTCACGCGCTGCGCTTTTCCTTTGCCGGCAATGGCGCGTCCGAGGGCCGCTTTGCTGACGCGACGATCTCCAAAGAAGTCGAAGATCTCGGCGCGGTGCTCAGCGCCTTGGACGGCTACTCGGTTTGCTATGTCGGCCACAGCATGGGCGGGGCAGTCGGCGTCTTGCGCGCCAGCCGCGACGAGCGCATCCACCTGCTCGTCTCCTTGGCGGGCATGGTGCATACGCACGCCTTTGCCGAGCGCGAGTTCGGCGAGGAGGTGCCCGACGAGGGCTGCATGTGGGAAGAGCCGGACTGCCCGCTCTCGCAAGCCTACATGGACGATATGGCCCAAATCGACACTGTGGTGCGACGCGGGGCCGAGATTGTAGTGCCTTGGCTGTTGGTGCACGGCAGCGAGGACGACGTGGTGCCGATTGATGACTCGCACGACATCCTCGCCCGAGCTAGGGACAACGCCGAACTCGTCGTCATCGATGGAGCCGACCACGTCTTTAGCGAGCACGCGCAGGTCATGGTCGAAAAGGTCGTCGGTTGGCTACAAGGCTTCGACCTGAGCTCAGCCGAAGGGCAGTGGGCATAAGCATCCGCGCCGGTCGCAGCCTATCAGAGATCGCGCGTTCCTCCTATCTTTAAAGGAGGAAATCCGGCAATCCCGCCGGCCATACGCGCTCTGGAGCCATGCAAAAGAAAACCCCGAGTCGCCTGAGCACTCGCCAGCAACGGACCTTGCTGGCCGTGGTGGCTTTGGGCGTCTTCATGGTCGCCGATACGCTTTATTTGTTGACCAACCGGCTGGCCGACGCCCTCGATTTCTCCTACTTCGCGGTTACCGACATTTCCCTGCCCAAGTTTTACCAAGGCATGGTGCTGTCGCATACGGGCGTCGGTCTGGTGCTGGTGGTCCTGGCGATGGGCTTTGTGGCTTGGCACCTACCGGCGGTGTGGCGCAAAAGCCGCAAGCGGGCCATCCTCACCGGCATTGCCACGCTGACGCTGGGCATCGTACTGGCCATCAGCGGGCTGTTCATCCTCAGCGCGGCGAGCAATCGCGGCAATCCGGTGGCGTACTGGAGCCATGTGGCCGCGGCGGTTTTGGTTCCCCTCTTTTACTTGGCGCACCGCCGTCTCTCACTGTGGAAGCCCTCTGCGCGGAGCTATCGCATTGTGCCCATAGCAGTGGTCGGGCTATTGGCGCTCGCCGTGGTGCTACACGGGTTGAGCTATAGCGGCGAGCAGTACACGCAGGCGGCCGAGCAGGCATTTGCCGCTGGCAAGCACACTGGTCCGGGTTCCAAGGCGCGGGAGGTCGCTGACTTTGCTCCAGACGACTTTATCCCCGCCAATTTCGTGCCGGCTGAAAGCCCCTTTTTCCCGGCGGCTACTACGACTACGACCGGCGACGTGCTGCCCTCGCGGATCATCACGCGCGGCGACCTTTCGCAGCCGGAGAAACTCGCTGGCGACATGGACGAGTTCGGCTTCGTGGTCAACGAGCCGATTGGCTCGGAAACTTGTGCCCGCTGTCACGCGGCAATTGTCGAACAGTGGGCGACATCGGCGCACCGCTTTGCTTCGTTTAACAATCCCTTCTACGAGGCGACGATCAACCACATGCGCAGCAACTCGACTGAGAGCAATGCGGAGGTTGACGCGCATATCGCCTATTACAAGGACTTGGCGGGCGAGGAGGCCAAAATCAAGTCGAAGTGGTGTTCGGGTTGCCACGATCCGGCGTTGATGCTGGCGGGTAAGATGACCGAAGAGATTGACCGCGCCTCGCCCCAAGCTCAAGCCGGGCTGACCTGCTTGGGCTGTCACGCCATCGATGCAATTCACGACCAGACCGGCAACGGCAACTACAACATTGCCGACGAACAGGAGGATCCCTATCTGTTCGCCAATGCCAAAGAAGGCGTGGGTCGCTTTGTGCACGACACGGCGCTGAAGGCGCGGCCCATCGTACACAAGAAGCAGATGCTCAAGCCCTTCTTCCGCACCTCTGAGTTTTGCGCCACCTGCCACAAGGTCAGCCTCGATTCGCGCGTCAATGGCTACCGCTGGCTGCGCGGCCAAAACGAGTTCGACAATTGGCACGATAGCGGCGTGGCGCTCAATGCCTCTAGGACTTTCTATCTGCCCGGTGTCAAGCGGGTCTGCCAGGATTGCCACATGCCGCTGGAGGAAGCAGTCGCCGGCGACGTGTCGGCGCGGGATGGGTACGTCAAGTCGCATCGCTTTTTGGCGGTCAACACGGCCCTGCCCTTCATCCGCGGGGACGAGGAGACTATCGCGCGGATTGAGGAATTTTTGCAAGACGAAAAACTCAGCGTCGATGTGTTTGCGCTGCACCACCAAGAAGAAGCGCACTACGCGCTGGATAAGAGCCAGCCGGCGCTGGTGCCGGGCGGCGAGTACACATTCGACGTGGTGGTGCGCAACAAGGGCGTCGGGCACACCTTCCCGGGCGGGACCAATGATTCCAACGAGGGCTGGCTAGAGGTCTCGGTGGTGAGCGACGACGATGAGGTGCTGGCTTTGAGCGGGGCGGTGCAAGACGACGGTCACGTCGATTTAGGGGCGCACTTTTACAAGGCGCTGATGGTCGATGCAAAAGGCCAAGCCATCCACCGGCGCAACGCCCAGGACATTGTCACCGCCGTGTACGTGCGCACCATTGGTCCGGGTACGGCGGATGTAGCTCACTACAGTTTCCGGGTGCCCGAGGACTATGCGGGGCGCAAGCTGACGCTGCGGGCGCGGCTGTTGTGGCGCAAGTTCGACCGCGCCTATACGGAATTTGCCTTTAACAACAACCGCCAGGGTTTCCGCCGCTTCGACCAAGTGCCGGATTTGCCGGTAACTGAGATCGCTCGCAGCGAGGTGGAGTTGGTGGTGGGAGAGTCGTCCGCGGTGGGTGAGCCGGATGCGGGCGACTGGATGCGCTTCAATGACTATGGGATTGGCCTGCTGCTTCAAGACGATACCCAAGGGGCCGCACGGGCCTTTGCGACGGTGGAACAGCTAGCGCCGGAGCGCTTGGACGGTTGCCGCAACTTGGCCAAGGTTGCCGTGCGTGACGGGCACTTGGAGCGGGCCTACGAGCATTTGGAGGACTGCGAGGCGTTGGCTAGTGGCGACGGGCAGACGGCTTGGGTTTGGGGCGTGGTGTTGCAAGAGGATGGCCGCTACGAGGCTGCGGCACAGGCGTATCGCCGGGTGTTGCGCGACTTTCCCGAGGATCGAGCTACGTGGCGCAACTTGGGCCGAGTGCTGTACCTCGATGGCCGCTTTGAGGAGGCTTTGGAGGCTCTCGATGGTGTGCTGGCTATTGACCCAGAAGACCGCGTCGCCCACTACCACCGGATGCTCTCGCTGCGCGCCCTTGGCCGCGAGGATGAGGCCCTCGTCGCCGAGCGGGCTTACCAGTACTATCAGATCGACGAGTCGGCGCAAGAGCTGACGCGCCGCTATCGGCTAGCGCATCCGCACGACAACCGCGAAGCGCTTAAGATCCACGTTCATCCGTTGGGGGAGGGTGGTTGAGGGCGCACGTGGAGAATTTCCTCCATGCCTAGTGCCCGCACTTGATCGGCCTCCAAGGTGAGGACAGCGCGGTTGGGAAACTCCACCTCGTACGCGGCTCCTTCGCCGTGAATGAAGACCACGACCCCGACATCGCCGGCGATCAGTTCGACTTCGGGCTGATCGGCTGTCAGGACAGCTTGCCGGTGTTCGGCTAGGGGTTCAGCTAGGGGTTCGGCTAGGGTAGTCATGGACTAACTCCTTTGTGGAACGGCCGTTACAAAGCGCAGCGCGGTCTCGTTATGGCGGACAAACCACACGGTGCGCAGATGAAACAGGCTGTATGACGGTGTGTTAATATATCCAAGGATAATGTATTTGGTGCCGTGCTCAGTTGCAATACGTTCGGCGAGCGGTTGCGTCCTGACGATGACTAACAGACCTCTGCGTAAATCCCCGACGTTGTGGTCGTCATAGCCCAGTATCGCAAATAGACCGCGCTTGCTACGACTGTGCAGTAGGTAAGTCAATTTTTCGTCGGCGATGTAGGCTTCGTTGCGATTCATGCCGAGCTAATCCGATTGCATTCTTTTTGGGTGTCGGTTACTCTAGCAAACACCTGTGTATCACACCTTTCACACTGCAAGGCTTGAAGGAAGAGATATGACGAGAAAGTACGTAATAGGACGCAAATTTTATGCCAACATCTCATAGCACGATCTGGCGACTGTTAGTCGGCGCAGTATTGTGGACTGCCTGCGGCCCGGAAGAGTCTTCGGAACCGACTCCGACACCCGAGTACACCAAAGCACCGGCTGCCGACTATGCGGTGGGGCGCGGGCGGAAAGAGGCCCCTGCGGTGCGCTTTGTCGATGTGACGAGGGAGGCTGGTCTTGAATTCAGACACGAGACCGGTGCGCGCGGCGACAAGTGGATGCCGGAAACCATGGGCAGCGGCTGCGCGCTTTTTGATTCCGATGGCGACGGCCGGCTGGATGTGCTCTTGGTCAACAGCGAGGGCTGGGGTGGCGAGAAGGCCCCCGGCAAGCTCTACCGCAACCTCGGCAACGGCACTTTTGACGACGTAACGGAACGCGCGGGTCTAGACTTTTCGGTCTATGGCATGGGCGCGACCATTGCCGACTACGACGCCGATGGCGACCCGGATATTTACTTGACGACCTTGGGGCCGAACCTGCTCTTGCGCAACGACGCGGGACGCTTTGTCGATGTAGCTCAGGAAGCGGGCGTGGCAGGTGCGGTCTGGCGGGACGATGCGGGCAATGAGAATCCCGAGTGGTCCACGGGCGCGGCCTGGGTCGATGTGGACGGCGACGGCTGGCTGGATCTGTTGGTCACTAACTACGTGCGCTGGTCGCCCAGCACTGACATCTACACCACGCTCGACGGCAAGGGAAAATCCTACGCTACGCCACAGCAGTACCCCGGCTCGACGCCGAGGCTCTACCGCAACTTAGGCGAGGGACGCTTTGAGGAGATCACTGAAGAAGCCGGCCTGCTGTTGCCCGAGGGCAAGTCCATGGGCGTGGCCATGACGGACTTTGAAGACGACGGTCGCATCGACTTGGTCGTCACCAACGACACCCAGCCCAATTTCCTGTTGCAAAACTTAGGTGGAGGCCGCTTTGCGGAGCGGGGTCTCGCCGCGGGCATTGGCTACGACGAGACCGGGCGGGCGCGAGCGGGGATGGGCGTAGATATTACCTCGGTCGCCAACGACGGCGTGCTCTCCATCGCCATTGGCAACTTCAGCCGCGAGGCCCTCTCGCTCTACAGCCAAGCTGGAAGTGAGGTCTTCGTCGATGCTGCGGGCAAGGCTCGGCTGATGCAGGCGACGTTGCAGCCGCTGACCTTTGGGCTGCGCTTTTTCGACTACGATCTCGACGGCTACCAAGACCTGATCTTGGCCAATGGGCACATCGAGCCAGAGATCAACTCGACGCAGAAGGAGATCGAGTACCGTCAACCACCGCAGTTGTTTTGGAATACCGGCGAGGGGCGGATGGTCGAGGTGTCGGAGCAGACGGGCGGGCCATTTGTCAAGCCAGTGGTAGCGCGAGGGTTGTCCGTCGGCGATATAGACGCAGACGGAGACTTAGATGTGCTGCTAACGACCAATGGCGGCCCGGCCTATCTATTGCGCAACGAGGGGCCGACCGGACGCGTGGTGGAGTTCGACCTGACGGGTAAGGCTCCTAATCGGGACGCGATCGGCGCGAAGGTGACTGCGCGGGTGGGCGAACAGGAACAGGTGTTCATGGTGCGCACGGGATCTTCCTATTTGAGCCACAGTCCGATGAGTCTGACCGTTGGTTTGGGTGAGGCCGAGCAGATCGACCGCTTGGAGATTCGCTGGCCGGATGGGACGGTGGAAATTCTTGGACAGCTTGCGGCCGGGGCGCGCTATGAAATCGCGCAGGGTGAGGGTATTGTGAGGAAGAGGGCCTTTGTGCAGTGAGTTACTGATGTTACGCACAGCTCCTAGGTATGAGATGCTTCGCTGCGCTCAGCATGACAAGGACCGGTCCTTTCCTTTGCCTGTCATGCTGAGCAGAGCGAAGCGGAGTCGAAGTATCCCTACCCGATATCCGTGCGTAACGTCAGTGAGTTATTTCAACCGATCAAGCGGCCTTTTTGGTCGTGGCTGACCTTGTCGGGGTCGTGCGGTCCGGAGCGGGCGCGCTTGGCCTCTCCTTGTTTGTAGCGGTGGCGCATTTCCGTTTGCCGCCATTGCAAAAAACTGCGTTCCTGCGCGTCGCGGTTGCGCGCTGAAGGTAGGGCTGGGATTTCGATGGTCGCGTAGGTGATTTCGTTCACTCGGCGCGACAGAGCGACGATTTCTCCTTTGCTGATGACCAAGGTGACGCCGACGTTGGCCTCGACGATGGCGACGCCGTTTTCGCGTGCCCGGGCCAACACGGCGCGGTCTTGCTCCTTGGAGCGGGAGCCGAAGGAGGGGATGAGCAGGTACTGTGCTCCGTCGAGCACTGGGATGCGGGCGATGTCGGGATTCCAGCGGTCGTTGCAGATGAGGAAGCCGCAGCGGCCAAACGGAGTGTCAAAGGCGTGGGCATGGGCACCGAGACGATTGTACCACCAAGAGGGATGGTAGCCTTCGGCCAACTGCATTTTGTGGTACTTGCCGCACAGGCGGCCCCGGTGGTCGATGAAGACGGCGCAGTTGTACACATCGTCGCCGATGCGCTCGGCTAGCCCAAAGGCGAGGCATATTCCCAATTCGCGGGCCAGATCGCGAAAACGGCCAATGACCGGGCCGCGCGTGGTGACGGCTACGTCCCGCATCCGTTCTTCCGGCTCCTCCCCTGTGATCAGTTCCATGACCACGTAGCCCTCCAGCACTCCTTCGGGCGCTAAGGCTAGTTGGACTCCGTCCTTAGCGGCGGCGCGGAACATGGCTTCCAAGCGGTCGGCATTGTCGGCTAGGTCGAATTTTTTAGGCCGGAAGGAAATGGCGGCGACATCTACTGATTGGTACATGGGTTTTGTCTCCTATTCTTCTTGGCGGCAAAAACGCAACGCGTACAGGTCGGCGTCGTACATGACAAAGCGCAGGCGCACTGGCCGACCGGCCAGCGGGCCTACTTCAGCGCCTGATTCCCATTCCACTGCTAAGTCCGTCTGATCTTGAAAAAGCTCGGGCGAGTCGGCCAGCGACAGGCCAGGGAAGGGCTTGCCGTTTTCGTCTTGGACTTCGACGCGGATGCTGCCGGCCGCGGAGGTGGCCATATTGAGCCGCAATTGATCGCCGCTGAAGATCAGGGGCTTGGTGGTGAACTGGCCGCCGCGATAGGGCGCTTGCACCGACGCAAAACCATCGAGGCGCATGGTCAGGCGGCGGATGCAGGAAGTGGGCATGCGCCAGTTCTCGGTCATGTAGAGCGACAGTTCAGTCGGTCCGGTGCGCAGCAGGCCGCGCATGATGTACACGCTGCGCTCGTGCCAATTGCCGGGGTCCGGTCCCGGGCGCACAAAGGCTTCGGGGAAGAGGCGGTCGAAGTGGAGGCCGTCGTGGCTGCTCATTAGCACGCCATCGTTGACACCAGGGTACGACCAGTCGGGCGTGGGGCTGCGGCTGTTGACAAAGCGCGAGGGGAACATCAGGTAGAGGCCGGGGGAACGCTCGTAGGGAACGCAGGAATTGGTGTACATGTGCTCCAGCGGCGCATCGCCGGTGCTGATGGCTTCTAGCGGACTCCAGTGGACAAAGTCGTCGGAAGTGGCGCGGCGGATCCAGCGCACGCCTTCTTTAAAGGCGCGAGTGGCACCGTGGCCTAGTTCGCCGTCGCTGCGAATGCCTCGGGTGTACATGACGTACTGGCCGGTCCACGGGTCGCGGAAGGCGATATTGTGCGAGTCGAACGGGCCTTCGGTCTGCACGGGTTCGGGGTTTTTGCGCCAGTGGAAGCCGTCGGGCGAGGTCGCCGTGTAAATGGCACCGCGCCGGCCGATGCCTTTGTAGCGTTCTTGCTCTGGGGCCTCTGGATCGAGGAACGGGGAGAAGTTGACTAAGTCGGGATCGTCGATCACTAAGTTGTTGGCTGTCGAGCCTTGGAAGTCGATGAGGCCCAACTCTGGCTTGTGCCAAGTGATGCCGTCGCTGCTTTCGACATAGGCGGTGCAGGCGCGGTCGGTTTTGTTGTTGTCGGCGTGGGGGATGCAGCGGTACCAGGCGCGGAAGCGGTCGCCGTCTTTGAAGAGCACGGCGTAGGCGAGGCCGCCTTCTTCATAGGGATGGTCGATGCGCACTGCGGCGTTGCGGCGCATGGGCTGGTGGAGGACTTGGCGGGCGTCCTGCAGCTCGTCGATGAGGCGGCGGTCGAGTAGTAGTTGGCGGTCGGAGCCGATGGAGATGGGGATGTCGGGCATGGTGGCCTCGGGGGTGAGTAGTTGGAGGGTCGGCGGGCGTATTATAGCTAACGTGGGGCTGATCTACAACTTGACCGTCGTTTGGTCTGATAGATAATAGCGTTGAGGATGGGGCACCCCAAAGCCCCTGACCCGTTGTGGCCGACTACTGTTTCCGCAGCGATTTCTTCAACAATCTGCCCCAGTTTCTGTCATAGGGATGGATGACCTTCACCCGCTCTTTTCCTAGGTAAACTGGTCGTCCCTCGTTTGCCCAAGCGAAGATCGATCCTTCTAGATTGTAGACCTCCGTATATCCCTTTTTCATCAGAAACTGGGCAAGTTCCGACGAGCGGTATCCCACGGAACAGTACAAAACGATACGCTGGTCCGATGATACTCCTTGGAGCGCTTTTAGGGCTTCGTCCTTCGAGGGGGCTGGCCGGGCACCCTGCAGATGGCTGACGGCATATTCCTCGGGTTCTCGTGCGTCGAACAGTAGGAGATTTTCCCGTTGCGGAGCTTCGTCGAGCCAGGATTGTAGCGTATCGGTCGAGATATGGGCGACTGTCGGGAACTTGGCGCGGATCGTCTTCAGCGTCAGGGACCAGGATATGGTGCTGTCCTCGCCTTCTTCTTGTGCTGACGCGGCGACGCCAGTACACATCGCCAGTCGTAGGGTAAACGCGAGAACTGTCTTAAATTGGTAGAGGTTGAGTCGGCGCATGAGGATGATCCAATCCGAGGGATGAATAATAGAAGAGGAGGAACTGATCCGATGCAAGACCTACGCATCGCCGCGGTGCAGATGAATT
This sequence comes from Candidatus Latescibacterota bacterium, assembly GCA_965116455.1. Lineage (GTDB taxonomy): Bacteria > Latescibacterota > UBA2968 > UBA8231 > UBA8231. Next base: position 2,581,555 of record OZ220690.1, read on the forward strand.
GCCGCGTCGCGGAATACGAACGCAATCTGGCTACTATCGAGCGCTTTGCCGAGGCAGCGGCGGCGCAAGACGTAGATATCGTCTGCTTTCCCGAGTTGTGCGTGTGTGGGTACAATGCTGGCGACACCTCGACGCCGGAGCCTGAGCCGCTCGAAGGGGAATCGCTCCGCAGGCTGGAAGGGATCGCACGCAACTGCCAGATTACGCTGCTCGCCGGTATTCTCGAACGGGACGTCAGCGGCATCGTCTATAACACGCAGGTCGTCTGCGGCCCCGAAGGGTATGTTGGCTGCTATCGCAAGACGCACGTTCCCGATGCTGAAATCGGCACTTGGAGACACGGGGATGACCTGCCGGTATTCGACCATGGGAAGGCCCGCTACGGCATTGAGATTTGTTACGATTCCCACTTCCCGGAATTGAGCACCCTGTTGGCGGAAAAGGGAGCCGAAGTGATCTTCCTGCCCCATGCCTCGCCGGGGGAGACTCCCGCAGAAAAGCGGGCTCGCTGGATGCGCTACGTTCCCGCCCGCGCGTACGACAATAACGTGTACGTCGCTATCTGCAATAACGTCGGCGACAACGGGGCTGGCCGCACGTTTTCGGGAGTGACTTTCATCTGCGATCCGCTCGGTGCCGTCATCGCCGAGGGGCAGAGCGGCAGTGAGGAGGAGATGGTCATCGTCGACTTGAGTGAGTCGGCGCTAGCGGAGAGTCGCAAGGAGACGCTGATGTTCTTCCGTCATTACCGCCGGCCCGAGATGTACCGGCGCTGGGAGAATGAGATTGGATTGCGCGAGGACGGTCAATCGACGTCCCTCACTGGCCGATAATTTTAACAGGAGAGGAGCTAAAAGGTGATCAAGTCCGTTTTGTTCCGCGAAGACAACGTGTACAAGGCTTTCCCCGATCTCGTCGAGTGCGGCGACGGCACTTGGGTATGCGTGTACCGGGAGAGTCTCGGGCACACCGCCCTTCCCTTTGGCCGCATCGTCTGTCACCTCAGCAGCGACGGCGGCCGCACCTGGAGCGAGAAGGCCATCGTCGACGAGGTGACCGACCCGGAAACCGAGGGCCGCCTGAACAACCCGCGCCTACTCGCCCTCGACGGCTCCGAGGTGCTGATCATCTGCGACCTGCTGCCCCGCCTCGAACCGGAGCACCACCCCGATTCGGAGATCCTCATCTACCGCTCGACTGACTCGGGACGCACTTGGAGCGAGCGCGCCTCTACCGGGATCAGAGGCCACATCTGTCCGTGCATATTTCGCACCAAGGCCGGTGAGATCATCATCGGTGCCGACCGCGTTGGGCCGGGGGACGACCGCGACGTGGTCTGGCTTCACAACGCCTTCACCTCGGCCGATGGTGGACGGACTTGGGGTCCGGCAATCCACGTCTGCTCCGACCCGGAGTTGTGGCTCAACGAAGGGACCTATGTCGAGTTGGACGATGGCACTTTGGTCTGCTACCTGCGCGAGGACTTGCAGCGCGCCATTGGGTACAAGGCGATTTCGCAAGACGGCGGCAAAACTTGGTCTGGCCCATACCCGACCTTTCTCACCTGCTGCGTCGGTAGGCCACGGGCCGGCATCCTGCACAGTGGCGAGGTTGCGATCGTCCACGGCTTCCAGCGCCTGACGCCGCCGCGCAACCTCGTACTCCACGTCGAGACGCAGACGATCGCCGCGGACCCGGACTGCACTGCCAACTATGCCCGCCAAGCCGGCCACCGGTACTTCTTCATAGACCACGACCGCAGCATCCACTGCGACGGTGCTTACTCCGGCTGGGTGCAGAGACCGTCTGGGGAGCTGTTCGTGGTGCAGTACATCAACGACGACGGCCCCTACGCCCACATCCGCGGCTACGAGATCGGCCGCTCCGACTGGATCCTCTGTCCCGAGGGAGACCTGCTGCTGGAGCCCCCGCGCTGGCCCGGGTACGTCGACAGGGCCGCGGCGGCGAGCGGGGAGCTGTATGGAAGAGACGCTGCTGACGGACCGGTGCGCTAGCTGACCTGAATGCGTCGGCGCTAGCGGAGAGTCGCAGGAAGACGTTGATGTTCTTCCGCCATTCATGTACATCACCGGCAGATGGGCACCGGCTACGGAGTGAGTGTATTTCAGTACATCGGTTCGATGTCGATCTGAGACTCCATGACCTTAGTGCCACAGTTGTATTGATCGAGGAGCTTCTCAATTGTTTCCCTTATCCATACCGGAGTTGTCGGTTGTACTCGAATTGTCTCGACGACCTTTTCAATGTCGATATTCACCTTGACACCTTTTGGTAGGTTGTTTGCTTTTAGACCTTCCGTATTCCATATGAAGGCACGGACTTCCTTCTCGTACTCGAATTCTTTTCGCTTGTACATGAACGGGGACATGATGTTGCCCCAAGGAATCTGATCTTCGAGGTTGCTGTAGTCCATATATTGCACCAATACGACATGGTACTCATCAGAGAGGGCAGATACAAGTCTTTCGTAGGTACTCTGTATCGTAATGGAGCCCGCCGCTGTTCCGTACAGCCTCCACATAGCCGCACTCTCGGTTTCGCCGCCATGCCAGCAGTTGATATAAGTGCTCTGTCTCCCGAGATGCGCCATATTTTGGTGGCTTTGACGTATTTCCTCCGGCGTCGAATTCCTTTCTTGGTTGTCGCTCTCTGCTTGAAGCAACTGCTCGCGAACCGTAATGTTGCCCTTTGTCAAAGATCCTTCGAAAGGGTCACCGAGGGTGTCAGCCCTCGCAAAACGGAGACTGCTTGTTTGCAGGAAGTCGATCAACTTAGGCAGATCTAAGTACCGCCATATTTTTATGTTGCTGTTAGTTGGCTGGAACGCCTTTACTACTTCATTTTGCACATCGGCAGGCATAGTAATGTTCTTGACTCCTCTACTGAGTTTTCGACAGAAGGGCTAAATGGGACGCATAGGTATAATAGAGGTAGCTTTTTTAAATTCTATGTCAAGGTGCTGAGTGCATGTAAGGAACAGTTACGCTCCTTAAGCCCTCACTGGCCGATAATTTTAACAGGAGATGACCATGACTCGTTTACGAGACGTCAATACCACGGATGTGCGCAGCGCTATCGAATTGGGTTGCCGCACTATGTCGAGCGTTTTTAATACCGACGATAACGATGTTCCCTTTTTTGGCTCGCGCGTGCGTCCCCAAGCCGAATTGCGCTTCAGCGCCGCGCATTCGGAGGCGCACGTGCCCGGCCGCCACCTCAATGCCTTGCTCAACGCCGAGGACGCGGCGGGCGTTGAAGTAGATGAAGCGGCGATTGAAAAACACGCGGCCGCAGCGTTCTATTCGTACAGCGGTCCCATCGCCATGCCGCTCAACCGGGCTGAGTTGGACGGTCCGCTGGTCAACTTCATCCCGCACAATATCCGCGAGGGTTTCCACGCGCTCTATCCGCTGGTGCAGTACCGCGACTCGGACCGGGCGCGCGAGCTAGCTGAGGCCAGTATCGAGGCATTTCGCCGCTATTGGAGCGTGGACGAGGGTTGGGATCGGCCGGCGCTACAGGGGTTGGGACTGGAGGCGTGGGAGAGTCTGTTCATTCCGGGGGAAGCCCGGGCCTTGGGGCCTTTGGTCAAGTATTACCGGGCTACGGGCTATGGGCCGGCTTTGGAGTTGGCTTTGGAATTGGCTGAGAAGATCACGGGTGAGTTTTTCACTGCGGACGGCGGCCACGACCGGGAGTTGCTGGGCGACCACACGCACTCGGTCACTTGCGTCATGTCGTCCTTGGCGCAATTGGCCGATCTGACGGGCGACTCGGCGCTCTTGTTGCGCGTCAAGACTTTTTACGATAATGGCCTATGGGCCATGCGCGATCCGTTGGGGTGGGTCGTCGAAAGCACGCGTCCCGATGCGCCGCCTGACCGTGGCGAGGTCAACAACACTGGCGATATTGTCGAGACCGCCCTGATCTTGGGACGCTGGGGCTGGAGCGAGTACTTCCAGGATGCCGAGCGCATTGTGCGGGGGCATATGCTGCCGTCGCAATTGCGAGATATTTCCTTCATTGATGCGCCGCCCAATCCCGAGGGGGTGGACGGCCTGCGCGACGTGGCCCAGCGGCACCAGGGAGCCTTCGGCTTTCCAGCGCCGTACGGTCACGAGCCGGTGGAAGCCGAGACTGTTGGCTTCAACATGGACATTGTTGGCGGGGCTGTGGCGTCTTTGTGCGAGGTGTACCGGGAGATAGTGCGCAGCGGCCCGGCCGGTCACCGGGTCAATTTGCTCTTTGATCACGAGACCGAGGCCGTGCGCGTTGAATCTCCTTATACGCATGATGCCCTGCGCGTCGAGGTCAAGCAGCCGGGGCCTTTGTGGGTGCGCCTGCCCGGCTGGGTCGCGCCGTCTGACTTAGTGGTAAAAGGGGCCGCGTCGCCGCGCATAGACAGCGGGTTTCTGTTCTTTGCCCAGCCGCCTTTGAACACTCCCATCGAGATCCGCTTTGCCTTGGCCAAGGAAGAGTTGGTCCTGCGGCATCGGACCCGTTCCATTCGCGCCCGGCTGCGCGGCGACGAGGTGGTGGCAATGGATAACTTTGGCGCTGATCTGACCTTTTTTTCACCGTTTGATTGAGAACAAGGTATCCGCAGATAGACGCAGATAGACGCAGATACCGGCCCCTACGCGGTTTGGTTCCTGTAGATTCGGGCGATATATTAGCGGCCCTATCGCAGCAGTACAATCACTCCAAGGAGGGTGAACATGGCGAAAATCAAGCGGCCTAAAATCTATCATATGTGCTCCCTCGGTTCCCTGATGGGATACGGCGGCAAGAAGGGCGAGTGGAGCGCGGCCAAAAAGCTCAAGAAGATAAAAGACGCTGGCTTCGACGGCTTTGTGGGGCGCGTCTTCATGGTGACGCCGGACGAGGTCGCGGCCTCGGGGTTGGTCTTTGCTTGTACCACCGACTTGGGCGGCATCCGCGAGATCAGGCCCAAGTTGCGCGAGATCAAGGCGGCGGGAGCGCGCTGCGTCAACGTGCAGATGCTCGACCACGACACGCTCACCCCGCGGGCCGTGGAGGTGGCGCGGCGCTTGATGGACGCGGCCGAAGACTTGGAGATGGACGTAGCCGTGGAGATGCACCGCGATACTTGCACGGAAACGCCGGAAAAAACCTATGCCTTAGCCGCTGGTTACGAGAAGGCGGAGAAGAAGCCGCTGAAAATGACTTGGGACTTTTCCCATCCGGCGGTGATCAAGCATTTGTCGCCGCCCTACTGGGAGCGCCTAGCCGAGCGCGTCGATCTGATCCAACTGGCGCAGCAGTTTCACTTTAGGCCCTTCAATGGGCACCATGCCATGATTCCGGCGATTGACCACAAGGGCAAGATCATTCCCGAATTCGTCGATTGGCTGGAGTTTGCCGAGCAGGTCATGGCCTGCTGGCTGGAAGCGGCCGAGCCGGGTCGGGAAATGTTCGCCTGTCCCGAGCAGATTGCTGGCGGCTACCATCTGTCGGTGTTCCCCGATCGCTGGAAGGACGTGCAGGTGGTGCGCCGCGAGTTGGACAGGGTGTGGAAGAGGCAATTGAAGAAGTGGAAGGCACCGGCTTAACCCCGTGCAGATAAGCGTCGAGACGCCTCCTTTGGACGCCGGCCTGACCGAGGAGTTGATCGAGTTTTGGGATGGGATTTTTGGGGATGGTTACCAAGCTGATCGCCCTGCGTACGCTGGCGGTGAACGCGACTTTAACCGCGATACGTTCTATCTCATAGAGCAGGGGGGACGCACGGTCGGCAGCAGCCATTTAACTACGGCGGTGGGCAACCCAGAACTGAGTGGTTTGGGCGAGGTGGCTACCGCGCTGCAATGTCGCGGCCAAGGCATTGCCAGCCGCTTGTGCCGGGCAGTGCGCGACGACTTTTTGGCCGCGGGGGGACAGGCTCTGTTTTTGGGTACGGTCAATCCGACCGCGGCCCGCATTTACCACCGTTTAGGTTGGCGCAAGATGCCTGGTTCCACTGTCTGGGCTTTGATCGCCAGCGGGGAATCGCCCGAGTCTTTTTTGGTAGATTACTTTAGGGCTAGTGATGAGGTCGGAGTCGAGTCGGGGTCGCCGGCCCAGCGCGTGCCCATGATTCCCTTGATAGTCTCGCCGCACGACTGGTGGGTACTCGACGCCAATGTCGAATTGTACTCGATCCGTTACATTGAACAGAATTCCTGTATGGGGCTGTATCCGCGCTATGCCAAGCTGGTTGAACAAGGTGCTGGCGCTTGGTTTGCCGCCCGCACCCGAGATGGGCGATTGGTGGGTTTGGCTAGCGTGCGGCCCGACGGGGAGGGAGCTTGTCAGGTGGATGGTTTTGTCCACGGTCGTTACGGAGGGACTTGGGCCAATTTGATGCGGGCGGCTATCGACTGGGCCGGGGGGCGTTGTTGGGTGCGGCTCTGCGTCGAGGACGAGGAGAAAGGCGCGCGGTTGAAGGGGTTGGGTTTTGTGGATGGAGGTCCGGGCGAGCCGTTTGTCATGGGGGATCGGACCGTTGAATCTGTGCGCTTGGTCGCCGGTGTTTAAGGGAAGGCTGTGGTACAACTGCGCGACGTAAATACCACTGATATAGCAACCCTGAATGACTTGAACGATTCGAGATACGGGTTGTCTTGAAGGTAGGGGCGCTCGCTCGCCCCTACAATTCTGCGTCCATCTGCGTCCATCTGCGGATTATCTCGCGAATGATTTAGGATCGCTATATCGGCGACGCCATTTGCTTGGGTTGCCAAACCAGATCGTCGAGTGCGTAAAGTCCCAACGGACAGCGCGTAATGGAGTGAAGGACAACATCCATGCCCATTCCTGATTTTCAATCGCTCATGCTTCCGGCGCTCAAGGCACTTTCCGATGGTGAGGAAAAGCCGATCTCTGAAATACGCAACCACATCGCCAAGGCCCAAGGGCTAACGCCGGAGGATATGCAGGAGTTACTTCCTAGCGGTCGCCAGCCGGTGTTCGTCAACCGGGTGAGTTGGGCGTTGATCCATCTTAGTCGCGCTGGTCTGTCAGAAAGAGTTCGGCGCAGCGTCTGGCGACTGACGACAGAAGGCGAGAAGCTGCTAGCCGACGCGCCGCGCCGCATCGATATGAATTACCTCCGCAACTATCCGGCCTATGTTGCATGGTGGCCCAGCAAGAATACCCCGCCGTCGAGCGAAGATGCCGCACTCATACCGCCGGATGATTCGGCGAACACGCCGGAAGAAGAGTTGGAACGGGTCGTCCAGCAACTTTGCGATGAGCTGGAGGCCGACGTTCTGGATCGGGTCCGCGAAGCGCCGCCAGCCTTTCTTGAACAGGTGGTGGTGGACCTATTGATCGCAATGGGCTATGGCAAAGGTGACGCCGCGATGGGTCGGGTGACTGGACGGTCGGGTGATGGTGGAATTGATGGCAAGATCCGGGAGGACGCGCTAGGTCTAGACGAAGTTTATGTCCAAGCGAAGAAGTATGCCGACGGCAATACAGTGGGCGAGGGCGAGGTACGCAATTTTGCCGGTGCGATTGACGCTGCGGGCACGACCAAGGGCGTATTTGTCACTACGTCAGGCTTCACGAACGCCGCCAAGAACTATGTGGCACGGAGTCCGAAGCGCATCGTTTTGATTGACGGGGAAGAACTGGCGCGTCTGATGGTCGTGCACAGCATCGGCGTGCGTACCAGAATTCGTCATGAGATCAAGCGGATTGATGAAGACTATTTCGATCAGGAAGCCTAGTAGGCCATGCGCTGGTCGTGAAACGAGATTCGCGTCCGCGCCGCCATCTTCACTTCGGATTTACAAGAGGGTGTACGCGCCTATGGAAGCGGAGATGAAGGGCAACTAGAAGGATGTGCTCATGACCGAACAAAGCACTCTACTTGCGACCATCTCGAACCTTATCAATCGAAAAGCCGAAGGGACATACTGGGACTTCAAATGCAAGCATCATACAAGCAAAGCTGACCTCATTCACGATGTTCTGTGCCTCGCAAACGCCAAACACATTGGTGATCGATTTTTGATATTTGGAGTTGACGATAAGGACTTTTCTTTGCATCCAATAAGCGGGGATACCGGGCGAAGAACCCAAGCAGATCTAGCTGCTCTATTTCGCGATAATGCCAGTAAATTTTTTCAATCCAGGTTCCCGGAATTCTACCTAGAAGAAATCACGCTCGACGGAACATTGCTCGATGTTCTGGTAATCGAGAGTACGTCCCATAAGCCTTACTATCTCGTCGAGAGATATGAAAAAATTTGCGCTCATCATATTTATACACGTGTCTGTGACACGAACACCCCAGCGAATGACGCTGCGCAACCTCACGAAATTGAACGAATGTGGCGCGAACGCTTCGGCTTAGATATGCCGCCCCTTGAAAGGGCTAAGCGGTATTTGAGTGAACCTGATGCGTGGGCACATCTGATCGAAAGTGATGGAAGTAACGAAAACTTCTACTACACAGTATTTCCTGAGTTCACCTTAAGAGTCACTGACGCAGAAGATCACATGGCTCGCCATGAGGAATGGACACGCGGAGAGATTCGTACCGATAATAATCATGCCGGGTATTACGAACTCCATTATCATCAAACTCGATTGGCACGCATTCGCTTCGTCAGTTTTGACGATCACAAGAAGTTAATGGTTGCGCCAGACTGTGAACCTCGCAAAGCCGGACGGTTCTACTTTTATGAGGTAGACAGCATTAATTACGCTATTCAGAAATTTTACTCTGCTCGCGACGGAAGGGACGATTCCTCGACACTTGCCATAAGAGGCAAGGGGAAAGCCAGTGATGAAGCACGCTCGCGATGGGGGTCCCAAATGAAGATTCCAGTACTTCGCACCGGGGAATTGGAAGATTTTCTTGGCTCTGACGGTGAATGTGGGTTCGGAGAACCAAGCACAGACGAAGCCGAGCAGTACCAACTCTTTCTTCGCAACCAACTCGAATTTGACGATTGGCGCAAAAGACAAGGAAAGGGTTAATACCAACCTACAATGATCATCTCAACTTTCTCTGCTATATGGTACAACTGCACGACGTAAATACCACTGATATCGGCGAGGCCATTCGCTTGGGCTGCCAAGCTATGAGCCGGGCTTTTAACGCCGATGACGCCGATATACCCTACGGCGGAGCGCAGGTGCGGCCCGAAGCCTTTTTGGGTGGCAGCATGGAAGGCCACATGCCGGGCCGCTTGTTGAACGGTATGCTGGCGGCTGAAGACGCCATGGGCTTGGACTTGGACGAGGAGGTGATCGACAAGTACGCCCGTGCGGCTTTTTTCTCCTACAGCTGGGCACCGCTGCCCTTGCAGCGCATCGGCCAGCACATCAATGGCGAGGGCGATCCCATTGAACTGCAAGAGCACAATTTGCGCGAGGGATTTCACGCGTTATACGCGTTGACAGCCTTCCGCAACTCCGAGCGAGCTATGGAATTGGCCGCGGCTAGCATTGAGTTGCTGTTCGATTATTGGGTGCCCAACGAGCAGTGGGATCGCGTGCGTCTCGAACGCGACACGCCGGTGCGCCTCCGCGATTCCGGCGAGGGGACCTTTATCCAAGGGCCGGCGCGCGCTATTGGGCCGTTGGTCAAATTGTACCAGGCCACCGGGTACCAACCGGCCTTGGATTTGGCTACTGTGCTCAAGGACAAGGCCGTGCGCGAATTTTTTCTCGACGACGGCTCCTTTGCCACCGAGCGCTTTGGCTCGCACGTGCATTCGGCGACCTGTGCGATGTCGTCGCTGGCGCAGTTGGCTGAATGCACGGAGGACGCTGGGCTGATGGAGCGGGTCAAGCGGTTCTACGATGGCGGCCTGTGGGATTTGCGCGATCAGATCGGCTGGTCCATTGAGGTGTCGAGCCGGCCCACGCTCTGTCGCCGGGGCGAGGCCAATAATACCGGCGATATTATCGAGACCGCGCTCATCTTGGGGCGCTGGGGTTACCCTGAGTACTACGCCGATGCCGAGCGCATATTGCGCAGCCACTTGCTGCCGTCGCAATTGCGCGATGTCTCGTTTATCGTCGAACCAGATAATCCCGAGGGGGTGGACGGCAAGCGCCAAGTGGCACACAGGCTGCGCGGCGGCTTTGGGTTCCCGGCTCCCTACGGGCACGAGCCGCTGGGCATCTGGCAGTCGAACAAGCCGCGCATTGGCTTCAATATCGACATTGTCGGCGGGTCCGTAGGCTCGCTAGCCGCGGCGTACAAGGCCGTGATGCGCAGCGATGGAGCGGGGCATTGGGTGGATATGCTGTTCGACTGTGAGACCGATGGCCTCGCAGTGCAGTCGCCCTATACGTATCCGCGCCTAGCGGTCAAAGTCAAGCAGCCGGGAGTACTGCACGTGCGCCTGCCGCCATGGCTCGACGGGGATCGTCTCAACGTAGAGGGTGCCGCGCAGCCGGTCTTGCGCGACGGCTATGCGGTGATCGAGCATCCGCCCGTGGGACGCTGGATCGGCTTTGCGTTTGACTTACCCGTTCACGAGACGACCCTGACTTGGCGGGACAGCGCCATCCGCGCGCGGCTGCGCGGCGACGAGGTGGTGGCGATGGATAACTTCGGCACGGATCTGACCTTTTTCTCGCCGTTTGAACTGCACGCCTAACTCAGGCAAAGTACTCCTCGTCGTCCCGCAGCGCATTGCGGTGCGGCAGGTATTCGACCACCAGTTCCACATCCACTAGGGTTACCGGGTGAATGAGCTGGGCGTCCTTCTCCACGACCTCTACCTCCACTGTATTTATCCCCCGCTGGGGCAGGCGCTGGATCTGCTTGAGATCAATGTGCAGCCGGTACCCGTTGACCGCGTAATCCGGCCTGGGGCGCAACTGGTAGGTCCAGTCGGCCTTGCGCCACGCGGTCTCGGGTATTTCACTGCCATTCCACTTTAGTCTGATCCGGTCCTCGTACGTCAGGTGCTGCAACATCAGGCGCAATTCGCAGCGCCACAACTCGCCGGCTTGGTCCCGGCCAGCTACGTCGTCGCTCACTTCCAGTGTGAACGACCGCGCTGGATCTCCGCACGGCAATTCGGCCGGTAGCTGTTCGGTTAGGCCATAGGTAGGGGCTGACTTGGGATTGATGGGTATGCCGAGCTGGAACCGCTTGTCGAGATTGTCCAGCAAGTCCGGGTGCCCCATAAACCGCAGCCTGCCAGCCGCCTCGTCATCGTATGGATAGCGCTTGGGCATTGGGTAATACGTGTGGAAGAACACGCCGTGGACCCCGGCGGCATAGGCATTGGCTGCAGCGGCCCGCACTGCCGGCCGGGAAAGCTCGGGGTTATTGCTCGATTCCATACCCGCCAACACCCGTACATCCCTACCTTCAGCGGCGGCGACAACGGCCCGCAATCCAGTGGTGTCGTTGGCAAAACCACCGACGACCTGCATGCAGATCAGTGCATCGACGATCCCTTCCTCGATCCAGGTCTCCACGTCCATCCCCATGCGCTTATTGCCGTCCAAGGTCGCGCCTATGCGGACCACCAGCCGCTTGGGACGGCCCTGCTCTGCGGCTGCTTGGTCGCAGAGTTGGCGTATTTCCCGCATCCACTCAGTCAAGGTCTCGGTGTGCTCGGCGACCTCCCCGCGGCCGATGAACGGCGCGTAGTCGTTCATGTTCAGCTCGATGCCGTCGCCGGGGTAATCCCCGACTAGCTCGGCGATTACCGCTAGCCGGTCTGCCCGAACTTCGGGGACGGCAAAGGACAGCCGATTGGGGTTGTCGAAGCGGGCCTCGGGGTACTCGGGCTCGTCGCCGACCTGCCATTCGGGATGCTCGGTGGTGAAGTCGGCCACCCGGCAATTGGTGACGCGGTCGTGCGGCGTGTGAATCATGTTCAACAGCAGGCTGGGCAGAAACTGAAAACCGCGCTGCTGCGCCCGCTGGCACACGAGCATGAGCGGGTCCGTGCCCTGTCCGATCATCAGCTTGGCATTGTGCGCCGCCCGCCACCAAATATCGTGGTCGGTCAGGTCGACATTGTGCCCCCAGCGCTCACCCACCTTGGTGGCGTAGAGCAAAACGCTGCAGTCGCCCACGGCATAGGTGATGGTGTCAATGCCGAGGTCGACCAGTTCGTCGATGGGCTCTAGGTACTGCTTGGCCCCCATGGGTGGCTCGTACAAGTACACGCTTGAATGGCGGCCGTCGGTGTAGAACATCACTTCGTGGGTCTTGCTCATGATCGTCCTCCTCGTCTCTAGCGTGGTGCTGCGGCCCGGTGCGTCAACAGGTGCAATTAACCCCAGCCGGGCAGCGCGATCAAGTCCCCTTGGCAGGATATTGACTGACCATAGACAATGCCCTATGCTTGGCCATTCGCCGCCCCCAAATAATTGAGGACTCCTATGATCACTGATGCGCAGTTGGCCCAGTACGAAGAGCAGGGTGCCGTAACCATCGACAGTCCCTTCACTACCGAGCAGTTGGACAGAGCGGAGGCGGCGTGGGACCGCTTGCGCGACAACGGAGGTGCACCGTACGAGGATCCGGATTACATCGAAGTCATCCAGCACCCGTACTTTGAGGAAGTGGCCAAAAAGCTGCTGCGCGCCGATGCGGTCCATCTGTGGTGGGGCTTGGCCCCCCACGAGCGAGCACCGGCCTCGGCACCGTACGACGATCCCCGCGAGCAGTGGGCGCGTGGGTGCCACGTGGACATCCAGGCCACGCTGGAGGATTTTGAGGCCACCCCCCGCCGGATGCGGGCCGAGCTGTGGTTCTGGCTCAACGATGTGCCCGCGCACCGCGGTGCCATGCGCATCCTGCCCGGCAGCCACCGCTCCATCATGGCGCACTGGAGTCGGGTCCTCCGGCCCGAGCACAAAGCCGAACTGCCCCGCGTACACGGCCTGCGGCCGGCTCCGGTCTCGCCGACTGCGGCCGCTTTTCCCGAGTACATCCCAGACCTGGGCGAAAAGTCCTGGCTCGAGTGCGAGCCCGTTCCCGCGGTGGCGCGCCGGGGACAAATTCTGGTGCTCTGTAGCGCCGGACTGCACTCGGCTTGGCAGAACGAGGACACTGTGCCCCGCAAAGCCATGGGCACCTCGTGGATCGCCGCCGGAGTGTCGGGCGGCCTGCCCAAGAACCAGCGCGACGCCCTGATGGACTTTTTCCCCCGGCTGCGGCACCAACTGCGCCCGGACCGCGCCCACATTGTGCCGGATCATTTCGACTGGCTCTTTGAAAGCGACTACGATCCGCGCTGGCCGGAGACTTTTCCGCCCTCCCATTGAGCAGTTGGCTAACGCCGATCGCCGTCGCAGTCGGCCTTCTATTCTCGTCTTCCTTTGGTGCATTGGCGATGGATCGCATTTCCACGGCAACTGGAGCGTGGCCCATGTATCGCGGCGACACCCGCCTCACGGGACGGGCCGTCTTGCCGGGGGCCATGCGCCAAGCGCCCGTCGTGGCTTGGCAATACCCGATTGAGGGGGGCGAAGTGTGGGCGGCCGTGCATGCGGCAACCAGTTCCTCGCCGGCGACGAGCGCTGGGTCCGAACAATTCACCCCGCCCCACCTCCGTGCTGCCGAGGACCGGCAATGGGGCCTTGGGCCCCGCTTGGTCGATCTGTATGGCAACGGCCAGTTGGTGCCCGATCCGGGTCGGGCGGCCGCGCTGGTGCCCGAGGTCCCCGGGCTGCAGACAGTTGAATTTCCATTGGTTGCGGACGCTCCTGGGACCGATCCCAGGCAAGTGGTTTGCTATGCTCACGAGGAAGGCCAGAAGCGGGAAATATGGCGGTCGGAGATATTCCACACGGTCCAGAACACTAACTTTGTCGTCGCCGACATAGATGGCGACGGCCTGCTCGAAATCGCCTTTGCACCCCACTACCGGATCATTGTCCTCGACGCACAGAGCGGCCGCACTAAGCACCTGCTCAACATGCACGGCCTGCGCAACTACGGTTTCTTTTGCACCACCGATGTAGATGGCGACGGCCTGCTGGATTTTGTCGTTATCGCCGACTTTGCCATGCACATTGACGTGGTCAAAAACGAGGGGGAGCGGCTAAGGCTGCTGTGGCGGCGCGATATCGAGCAAAATATCCAGAGCAAGAGCCGCATTATTCGCCCTGGGCCCAATCCAGTGCAGGACATCAACGGCGATGGCCGCATCGAGATTGTCTTCAACCTTTTCAACGAGCGGGACGACGGCCAATGGCATGTAGTCGCCTGCGACGCGCTCACCGGCGAGACGGTGCTCGATTTGCCCCGGCAATACCTCCACGGCACCGCGGATGTCGATGGTGACGGAGTGCCCGAACTCTTTGTTTCTCGCAGCGCGGGACTGCTGGTGCCCACCAATGCCGCGCTGAGCCTCCTGCGCGTCGATGGCGAGTCGGCCATACCCCTGTGGCAGCAGGCGCGTGGACGGTGGGTGACGGCGGCGACCGAGCTGCCCCCCACCCACTCGACCATTGTGGCGCGCGGCACCGACGATATAGTGACTGCGTCCCTAGCGGCCTCGGGCCAGCGCGGCTTTTTCACCGTTGAAACCAGAGACGATCGGACTGAACTGTTGCGCGCCTTTGTCCTCGACCGCGCTGGGGGCACCGAGCAGGTGTGGAGCTTTGACATTCCGGCGCGCTCCCGGATGCAATGGCGGGCCTCCGCCGATATAGACGGCGACGGGGTCGACGAGGTGCTCGTCAGCTTCCATCAGGCGCACGGAGCAATAGCTGAATTGGGTGCCGCTGAGGGTGCCCGGGTCCGCGCTCTGCGCTTAGAGCGCACTGGAGCTGCCGGTACCGGATCGGGCATGCAGACGCGGCCGGTATCCGTGGCCGCTAGTAGCCGCCAGCCAACCCGAGTGATCTTTGAAGGAGCCAATCGCCACATCCTAGCGCTGGAGCCGCCGCGGAGCCAAGGAGATCCGGCGATACTGCGCTGGCGCCTTCCGGGAGCCGGACCAGCTCTTATCGCCGATATAGACGGCGATGGTCGGCCCGAGGTGGTGTACGCGGATCAGACGACCTCTGGCGAGGGTGAAATCGTCGTCGCCGGCTTCGACGGCAAGCCGCGCTGGCGTCGACGGGTGGCGGGTTTTCCCGGTCCCCATCCGCCGTGGAATTTTGGCGGGATTACTAGCTGGTGGGTCGGACGCTACAACGACACCGAGCGCGACGATATATGGGTCTCCGCGCGCCGCAGCACCATGCACAGCGACGAAGCCTGGGTCTTGCGGGGCGCGGATGGCGAGCCTCTGTGGCACCTGCGCGAAGTGCGCACGGACCAAACCGGAACGGGCGAAAGAGGTTGGGGAGCCGGGGGTTCTTTCGTGGCTTCGGCCGATGTCGACGGCGATGGTCTGGAGGATGTCATCGGCCTGTATCCGGTCAATTACATGGCCGCCCGCGGCACCACGGGTGACCTGATCCATTCCATATCCGCGGCCAGCGATCTGTTCGCCGGTGTCTGGGCCGCCTATTGCCAGCCGATGGTGGCTGACTTCGATGGCGACGGCCGCGAGGAACTGCTCTGGTGCGGTCCCTACCATCACGGGCTCACCACCTTGGACGCCAGCGTACTCTGGTACCACGCTGGTGGAGCCGGCATGGCCGGCGTCGGCGATGTCGATGGCGACGGCCGTTTGGAGTTGGGCATCACTGGCTGGGAAAAGGGCGAGGGGCTGCGCTGTCTGGACGCGGCCACTGGAGCGGAGAAATGGCAATGGCCGCTGCCGGGCAATGCGCGCACTGGGGTCTATTCCGCGGACATCGACGGCAATGGCCGGGATGAATTTCTCTTTGCGGTCGAGCAGACGCTCTACGCAATCGGCGACCGCGACGACGCCCCGCATCTGCGGTGGCAGTTGGACTTGCCCACGAGGCCGGGTGATCTGACCTTGGCCGATGTCGACGGCGACGGCGAGATCGAAATCCTCTTCATAGGCGAAGACTCCGTCCTCTACTGCCTCGATTCCGCCCGCTGAGGTTTTCCGCTAGTTCCTCCGAGAACTCGGCTGGACCTCTGCGACGAAGAAGTCGTCGGGGAGGATGCTCTTGGTCTCGACCCCGTGGCTGTACTCGGGCAGCCCGATTGTCGTCACCACACCCATGGCCGTGAAGTGCTCGCACTCGCCGCTAGCCCCGCTCTTATTGCCCCCGCCGTGGCCGCGCAGGTAGGCGTCGTCGATGACGCGCACCCCCTTCCATATACCTCGGGTGGCATTGAGGTGGCCGAAGCGCGCCAGATCCGAGGCGCTAATGACCACCCAACCTGGGCCGCTGCGCACGACTTGGCCACCTATTTCGTAGGGTGGGTCGAGGTAGGTGTACGCGTCTGGAATGGTGGGATAGAGGTATTTCCGCTCTTTCACGTCGCCGCCGGTGAGCCAGTCCCAGCGCTCGTACGGGATGCCAATGGCGTCGAACAGGCGCTCCTGGATCACGTCCTTGAGGTCGCGGCCCCAAACGTAAGTCAGCGCTTGGCCCAACCGCCAGAAGCCGGCGCTGCTGTACAGCCCCTGGGTGCCTGGTTCGGCATGGGCGTAGCAGTCGTAGAAGGGATCGCCCGTCCAAGTGGCCCATGCGGGGATGCCGGGGACTGCGTCCCGCTCTTCGAGACCCGTGCGCTGTTCCCGCCAGCGGTTGCCGATTTCAAAGGGGAAGCCGCCCCAGTGCAGGCTCTCATCGCGCCGCCCGACCAAGTGGCGCCAAGTGAGTTTTTGGTGGTGGCCGCAGTCGAGGTACTTGTGCTCGTGCGACAGTTGCCCGGCTCCGGTCCACGTTTGGTGGATCGGCTCGTCCGGGTCGAGGAGGCCGTCGCTAACGGCCGCGCCCAGCGCCACCCACGTCAGGGCCTTGCCGACCGAGGCCGTCTGATGCCGATAGTGGGGGTCGCCCCAGGCGTGCATTAGGTATCCGCCGCGCGTGAGCACGGTGCCGTACTGGTTGCCGCTGTGATCCTCGCCGCCAAAGCTCGCCCCTCTGACATCGAGGCTGTCCAGCCAGGCGGCGAATTTCCGCGCATCGAGACCGGCTTCGGCGGGCGTGATCTGTATCCAGTCGCGATCCGGGTACGCGACCCAGTCCGGTACTTGTATCGTTGCCGTCGGGGCGATCAGATGCATGGTTCAACTTCTCTGTGTAGTGTATTATTTACTGATGTTACGCACCCGGGTAGGGGGCGGTTTCAAACCGCCCCCTACTTCTGCCCGACGCGCCCAGACACACCGACATCGCATGATCAAACTCGGCTGCAACGCCATGCTGCGGGTCGCCGAAGACCTGCCCTATGCCGACAAGGAAGACCCGCGCAACTGGCTGGACATCGCCGCTCTGGTGCGCCAGATCCGCGCCTGGGACCTCGACGTGGTCGACTTTCAGCTCTTCCGCGGCTTCCGCGCTCGGGACCCGGCCTATCTGCGCTCCATCAAGGCCCTCTGCCAGCAGTGCGGCCTGCCCATTGGCTTTTTGGGCGTGGGCCGCGGCTTTGTCGGCGTTGAGCAGATCGACGGCCGCCCCGAGGGCGTTGCCCTGCCCCAAGCCGAACGCCGCCGGCGCATTGCCGAGGTCAAAGAGGGCATTGATCTGGCCGCCTTTATGGGCGCGCCCTTGGTCCGCCTCTTCGGCGGTGGCATCCCCGCCGCAGCCGTCGACCGCCGCGTCCTGTGGCAGGACGCCATTGGCAGCTTCCAGGAGGTCTGCGACTACGCCGCCGGCAAAGGCGTGTTCGTCGGCCTTCACAATCACGCCCCGGTCATCGCGCCCACTGGGGACGATATTCTCAAAATACTGCGCGACGTCAACCGCGAAAACTTCACCTTCATCCTCGATACGGGCTGGTGGCAAGGCTCGCCGGGCGCGGCACCCTCCGGGGACGAGGATCCCGCGGTCGACTTCTATGACTTCATGGAGCAGACCGCGCCCCACGCCACCTATGTGCGGGCCAAAATATACAAAATCGACCGCGGCCGGGAGGAGTGGCTCGACTACGAGCGCATTGTCGAAATTCTCCGCCAAGTCGACTTCAATGGCAATATGTCCATCGTCTTCGAGGGGCAGGGCAATGCAGTGAGCGATCTCGAGGCCATTGGTCTGGCCGTCGACTACCTGCGGGGATTGCTCGCCTAGAAGCGGTAATGGCCAGTTCCCGCAGGCGCGCGACCATGGCCCGCCTGCGAGGACCGGCAGTAGGGGAACGGCCGGATCAGGGCGCGGAATTGGCCGACTTGGAGTGGGGTCAGCATGGTCAACTCTCACTACCCCGGCGGTTGGCGATGGAGCTCGGCGTTAGGTCGAAGAGGGTTTCGTGCCCGTGGAAGAAGCGGTCGAGTTCATCGACCATTAGCGTGAAAAAGCGCGGGTAGCTCTGTACGGTCACGCCGGCGATGTGGGGGGTGACGAAGACGTTTTCCAAGTGGAGAATCTCCTTGTCGCCATAGGCGTTGTCCTCGCCCACATCTGGGTCGAACACGTCTAAACCGGCGACGATGTCGCCCCGCTTGAGCCGCTTCACTAGTGCATCTGAATCCACTACTTTACCGCGCGACACATTGACGAACACCGCGCCCGGCTGGATTAGGTCTAGTTCTCGTTGGCCAATCATGCGCTCGGTACGCGGGGTGTGCGGGGCTAGGCAGACGATGGCATCGCACTGAGACATCACGTTGTTCAGTGAGGTTTTGAGGAAGCCGACGGCGTCGGCCATCTCCCGCGCCAGATAGGGATCATACACCCACACTTCGGTCTGGAAGGGGCGCAAAAATTGGATTAGCCGCCGGCCAATGTGCCCGCAGCCGATCAGGCCGACGCGCTTGCCGGTCAGATCGCCGTGGATGAAGCCAAAGTCGCTTTGCGGACGAGGGCTCACGTCGCCGGCGATGAGGCGGCGGAATTGGGCACCGGCGTTGCGCAAGGCAATGATGGTGAGTGCCAAGGCCCACTCGGACACTGGATACGACGAGCCGTTGGTCGTATCGACCGTGCAGACGTCCCGTTCCCAAGCGGCTTCGACGTCGATGCGGCTGGCAAAGCGGTCGCCTTCCAACTCGCCGATGATCTTCAGGCCGGGGGCTTGATCCAAGATTGCGGCATCGATAGTGGGGCAGCCGTGGCAGACGATTAAGCCGTCGTAGCTACCTAGTCGCTCGCCTAGCGCATGGGCGGTTTCGGGGTCTGCGTTGGTGTCGTAAATGCCGCCGCCTTCGCATTCAAACCAGTCCCAGTCGGCAAAGGCTTCGAGGCGTGCGAAATCGGTTGCGGCGAGGTATTGCTCGCGCACGTGCTTGTTGCAGGCAATGAGTATTTGGGGGCGTGAGTTCATGGGTACAGTCTCCGTTTATGTTAGTTATTCCACTTCTACTAGCACTTGGCGTTGGGTCGGGTCAAAGGCGACTAAAGTAGCTCCATCCTCTCGCAGGAAAGTGTTGCTTTTGAAGGCGGCGCGGTTAGCAGCGCACGTCAATGGGCGGCCATCCACCCGGACTGAGCGCACCTCTCCATTCGTCAGGCGCAGGGTCAAGTCAGGGGTCTGCACCGGCAGGTCGAGGCGGATGGTGTTGTTCTCTACTGCGATCTCGGCCATTGCGCGGGCGCAGGCATAGGTGGTGATTTGGCTACAGGTGCGCCATTGGGTGCGCTCTCCCCTCGGGTCGCGCTCGGCGAGGCGGCTTACCACCTTCTTGAATGCGTTAAAGCCGCGCCGGTCTGCATCGTGTAGTCCATAAAACCCCTGCCAATGGCTGATGAGTACAGCCGGTTCGCCTGCGTCGATGAGGGCCGGTAGGCGGCCACCCTCTAAGTCGGGAGTGATGTACTTGTCGGCATTGACCTCGCCATAGCCGGTCCAACTGCCGGTCCAGTCGCCGGTGGAGGCGATGATTTCGCCGGTGGCTTGGCCGGTTTGGCGGTCGGGATACCACACGGGAGTATCCACCGTGTCTTCCCTAGAGACTCGCTGAAAAAAATAGGGCACGGGGTTGCCCGTGACTTGGCGCACGGCCTCGCCAGCACAGCGGGCGTAAAAGGGCAGGGTGCGGCCGCCGAAACCGCCCGGCGAGGTTACTCCTTGGGGCGTCAGGCCCACAGCGACTAGAATGCGGCACGCTTGGGCAATGTACTCGGTGACCAACTCCTCTTGATCCTCGGGCAGCGCGGCCCAATCGTATTGCTCCCATATTCTAGAGGGCAGCGGCTGCAAGGTTTTGGGATCTAGCACGAACGTGTGGGTGAGCATCTCGGGCGTGATGTCGAAGGCGGGGACGATGACCTCGCGGCACATGGCCAGCCATTCGTCTTGCTGGGCTTTACTGAAGAGAGGCAGCCCCTCGTCGATGCGCCCTAGGGCTGCCGGGCAGGGCACTACTGAGAATTTGCCCCGGACGCCGCTTGCTAGGCACCATTCGGCAAATTCGCGGGTAAAGGACTCGGGATGGACCACTGGCAGATCCTCCCAGCGCTGGGGACGGCCCTCGGCGATGGTGCGGTCGCGGAGGAAGAAATAGTTGAGGTTGACCAGCACCGTGGAATCGTCGAAGATGATGGACAAGGGCACCCGATCGAGGGCGTGGCGGGCGATTTCGGCAAACAAGAGCATCCTCCTTTTTTCTAAGCGGTTCTAATATATCCCGCTTACCGCGACCGAGAAACCACTGACTATCCTTGTAAATGCACCGTTTGATGGTCAATATACAAGGTTGTTCTATGCCAACCTTTTTAAGGCGAATGGCGGGCAATTTTTTTGGCCGATCGGCTTCCAAATCCGTCAGGCCGAGTAGCGGCTCGGCGTCTGCGTCGCCGAAGATGATCGTGCGGTCGTTTCTGAGATAATTTCTCGCCATGAACTCACTAACTAAACGCGCGGCCGTGCGCCTCGCCGGTGCGGTCCTGCTGCTGGGTGGCTTGGCCTTCAATCCGCTGGCCCTTGCGCATTTTTTCCCGGCGCATCCGCTTGGTATCGAGGGTATCATCGTCCTTCAGATCGCCTTGCTCTTTGGCGGTGGTTGGCTCGTTTGGCGATGTCCTCGGTTGCCGCTGATTCCCATTGTGCTCGTTGCTCTCGCCTTTGGCGCGGTTGCCGTCCTCGGGGTATACGGCACGGTCCGCTCGCTGGAAAAGATGCAGGAACGCAACAGGCTCTTGGCGACTATTGATCGAAGCGAAGCGGTGCAGCAGCACTTGAGCGGCGAGGTTCTACCACTTCTCGCCTTGGGGATGTACCAAGGTCAACTGCCCGCTGCACCGGCTCGTCCGCTTTTTGGCGACACGGTCGTTGTCGTGGATGCGGAGCAGACAGTGGAGGCGACCGAACTCGTCCCGGCGCTAGGTATTAAGCGTCAGCGCTGGAAGATTGCACCCGCTGAGCAGTTCCGTGGTTCAGACATTCAACTGTGGAATCCGCTCTTAGCTGCGGTACATTTCTTCGACTATGCGGCCTTCCACATTGAGACCGGGCATTTTCTCGACGCGGAGACGATCTATCAAGCCCGCTTGCGCTTTGATGCCTCGGCGCAGACAGAAGACGGGAAGCGTGCGCAAATACTGGCTCGGTTGGTGCTTGAGTGGCAGCAGGAGGAAGATGCCACTTGGCGGATTCGACGCTGGGAGACTGAATCGCTGGAGATGCTCACGCGGGAGCACGCGCTTTTTGCCGAAGTTCTCGACGAGGTGCTCCCGCGCGACGAGGATCGCGCCCGGGCTCGGTTTTCGCGCCACGCCGAATTGGTGCGCCAGTCGTTTAGCGACTCTGCGTTCGTCGCGCCGCATCGCTATTTTACTCGCCAAGCCTTTGACCGCCATCCTGGCATTAGCGTCGTGGATATCGACGCTGATGGGTACGACGATCTGTACATTGCCGTACGCCGGGGTCGGAACATGCTGTTACACAACGGCGGCGATGGCACTTTTACCGAGCGAGCAGATCAATACGGCCTCGATGTGGAGCACCACACGGCAGCCGCACTCTTTGCCGACTTTGACAACGACGGCGACCCGGATGTCTTCCTCGGCCGCACGCTTGCGCCCAGCCTCTACATGGTCAACGAGGACGGGCACTTCGCTTCCCACGACTTGGGAGATGGCGTCTTGCCGTTCCTCGTGGCCTCGATCTCAGCGGCTGATTACAACGGCGATGGCCTGCTCGATGCGTACTTCTCCACGTATGCCGCGCGGATGTTGCTCGCTGCGGCCCCCTCCGCGTCCCGAGCTGATTCTTGGGGAGGCGCGCTGTTGGCCGACTTTCTGTCTGCGGACCACGCTCGCGCGCTCTACGACCTGAGCCGCGACCGCATCGGCCACCTCATCTACGACGCGCCCGGGCCGCCCAACGTCCTGCTGCGCAACCTTGGCGACGGTCGCTTTGAGCCAACCGCCGCTGTGTGGCGCAATACGTTACAGGCGACTTGGGCCGACTACGACCGCGACGGCGACCCGGATCTCTACCTCGCCAACGACTTTGCGGCCAATAACTTGCTCCGCAATGACGGCGGTGCTCTCGTCGATGTCACTGCGGAGAGTGGGGCTGCGGATCCGGGCTTTGGCATGGGCGCGAGTTGGGCCGATTACGACGGGGATGGCCGCCAAGACCTGTACGTGACCAACATGCACAGCAGCGCTGGTCGCCGCATCACGGAAGCCGCCGGGCTGGCGGGCGCGGCGTTTGCCCCTTTGGCTCGGGGCAACTCCCTCCTGCGAAACGGCAGTGAGGGTTTCATCCTCGTTGCAGACTCGCCGGTGGAAGACGGCGGCTGGGGCTGGGGCGGCCAGTTTTTGGACTTTGACAACGACGGCGACCTCGACATCTACGCTCTGAGCGGCTACTACACCCCGCCGTCTGAAGTTGCTCTCCCCGAGGATACCTGAAGCCTGTTTTGGCGCACGGTCGTGCGCCATGGCCGGACGGATGGGACGTACAACGTGGGTGCGCGGCTCGACGCGGGGGCTTCGCTCAGCGGATACCAGCGCAACCGCTTCTTTCTCAATGTAGAAGGCCGCGACTTTATCGACGTGTCGGGCCTGTCAGCAGCGGATTCACCTGCGGATGGTCGAGCTTTCGCCACCTTGGACTTTGACCGCGATGGGCGCATTGATTTGGCTGTCGTCAATGCCAACGAGCCGCTCTGCGAGCTGTTTGCCAACCGCAGCAAGGTGGGACACGTTCTCGCATTGCGGTTTGTGGGGGGCAACGACCGCGACAAGGTTTCGCGCGAGTGGAGCGTGCGCGATGGGTATGGCGTACAAGTGGAAGTGGATGTCGGCGGGAAGACGCTGCTGCGCGAGCACCGAGCTGGCGAGGGCTTTTCGGCCCAGAACAGCGCAACCTTGCTTGTCGGCTTAGGCGCACATCAACGAGCGGATGCGATGCGCGTGCGCTGGCCTTCGGGACGCACGCAGCAGGTTACAGAAGTCGCCGCTGGTATACTGGTAACAGTCTATGAAAACCCTCGGCACTCGCCTACGGGGGCGGCGTTTGTGGTGGTGCCGTACTGTAGCACGCCGTAAGGGAAAAGGAGAGCCATTGCGCTTTGACCACATCGGTTGGATATTGACAGAGTGAACAGGATGCTATGTAGAGGATTATAATTGAATCTGCCCAACGCACCACATGCCCGAATTGAAAGAGAGAAAATCACAGGCTATCTGCTTGCAACGAGTAGTTCCGGCGGTCGAAGTAAAGCTAAATTTTTCTCTGGATTTGGCTTTCGCATAGATCAGTGGCAGATCTTTGTAGAAGCATTGCGAGTTCATGGGGCGAGCTATGAAGTTGTCAGGGTTATCGAAACCAGCTACGGTATAAAGTATGTTATAGATGGATCGCTTGAGACTCCCGATGGACGCAACCCATGCGTTAGGACTGTTTGGCAGGTTGATAAGGGAAGGGACTATCCGAGGTTCGTCACGGCGTATCCGGCTGATTAGGAGGCAAATATGTTCAAAGAACTAGACACTATCGTTCTCACAACCGAAATTCCATTCGATCGCATTTGGGAGATCCCACCCGGCAGCCCGCTCATCGAAAACGGCAAGCAGGGGAAAGGGCTGAAAGCCGGCGACGTCGGCACGATTGTATATGTGCAGAGTGACGGAGAGACTTTCGAGGTGGAGTTTCTGGAATCGGATGGCTACACGGTCGCCATTGCCACTGTTTTGGCCTCTCAAGCGCGACTGGCGACGAGCGAGGACCGCGCTAACTATCGCTTCTCGATGAAGGCATCTGCTTAATCGGCAATGGTTGTTAATGTTGCTCATCGGGGTGCGTCGGGAAACTATCCCGAAAATACGTTGATCGCCTTTCAGAAGGCGTTGGAAATTGGCGTTGATGAGATTGAACTAGATCTCCACATGACAAAGGACGAGCATCTAATTGTCATGCACGACTCAACCGTGGACCGAACGACAGATGGCACGGGCGCTATTGCCGAACTCACACTAACAGAAATCAAAGCCCTTGACGCCGGAAGAGTGTTTGGTGAACGGTTTCGGGGTGAGCGCGTGCCAACATGGGAGGAAGCATTAGACCTCGTACAAGGGAAGGTTAGACTCAATGTCCATCTCAAAGAAGGGGGCAATCCAGACGGTCACTATGAACGCAAGGTTGCACAGGCATTGCGCGAGTTTCAGATGGTAGAGGCTTCTATTTTGACATGCAGCGATGAAAGCGTTGGAATTTTTGCCGAGATTGATTCGCGGATTGAGTGCCGGATTTTTCGCGCGAATCGCACCCCAGAGGAATATATCCGAAAATCAGTAGAGATGGGGCTGCGGACGATGCAGCCGGGACGGGACATCACGACTCGGGAGTTTGTGCAAAAGGCCCATGCGGCAGGACGAGTTGTGCATGTCTTCTATGCGGATACTCCTGAAGATATGCGAGCTTACATCGAGATCGGCGTCGATGGGATTTTGACAAACTATCCGGAACGACTGAAAGCGATTCTCACAGAAATTGAGTAGAAGAGCCGTCTCGTCACACCAACTTTTTAAACACAAAAGCTCCCAACTCGTAGCTAATTACACGATCATCGTCGTCGAACTTAAAGAGGGCGATTTCTCCGGCTGCACGGCCTTCGCGAACAAGCCATTCCTCTTCCTTGTCTGTCGGTTCGAGAACTGCCGGGGCATGTAGGGAATACGCAGACCCACCGTGCGCCGCAAGCCGCAGGCTGCCGTCGCGCACCGCAATGTCCACATCAATGCCCGGTTCGGCGCGATAATAACCGACAAAGCGCCGCAATGCCTCTGGTGTTGGTTCAAGCGCTGGCTGCTCGGGTACAAGCGGCACGGCTTCGTCGGCATTCAGTACCATTTCAAGTACTTCCTGTGCAATCTCAAGGCCTCCGTGCGGGGGCCACATGTTGATGAGAACAACCACGCCCGTTTTCCGCGGAATGTTGAACCACACCTGCGTTCCAAAGCCGTGGATCCCGCCACCGTGATTGTGATAGATATGGTCGCCAATGCGGGTTGCTCGCCAGCCTAGACATTGCCCCGCCGACCAGTCCGGCTCGACGTATTGCGGTTGTTGAATCTCCACAAGTGTTGATCCCTTGAGTACCTGTGCCTCGCGGCGGTCTCCGCCGTCGGTTTGGAATTGGAACGATACCCACTTTGCCAAGTCGCCAACGGTGGAATGCAGTTGACCCGCCGCTGAGATTCCACTCAGGTGGGCGTAAGGAGCGCGTTCAGGACGGTCTTGGTAGGGCGTTGGGTTATAACCGACAAAGAAGTGGGGGCGCAATTCGTCCGTCAGGTCGAAAACCGTGGACGTTAGATCGAGCGGCTCAATAATATTGGCGTGGACGTATTCGATGTATGGCGTGCCGGTGAGCCTGTACACCACCTCGCCGAGTAACCCAAATGCAAGGTTTGAGTACTTGAAAGCGGAGTCCTGCGGGATGACAACCCCCGTCTCTGGCAGTTTGTCAAGCATCTCCTCGCGGCTGGGGAAGTGGAGATCATTCCAACCGTGCGTCGGCGACTCGGTGACCAATCCGGAGCGGTGTGTCAACAATCGTCGGAGCGTCACACCATCGACATCGCCGCGGATAGCGCGAGCTGAAGCAAATTCGGGTATGTGCTGTGTTAGTGGATCGTCCAACTTGAGTTGTCCCGCATCCCGCAACTGCATAATTGCAGTTGTCGTGAACGTCTTGGTCACGGAGGCGACGCGGGCAATCGTGTTCTCAGTAGGTTTTTTGCCCGAATCGAGATCCGCTGCGCCGAATCCGCCAAACCAAGCGAGTTCTCGATCGCGGATAATGCCGAGCGCCATGCCGGGCAGTCTATACTTGGCAACCGTTGTTGCTGCCAAGCGTTCGATGTCTGGTATCAAAGTTTGAAGAACACAATCTGCCATTTGTAATTGTAATCTTTCTACGGTCGCCGCCGTGCCCTACGCTTGATCCAGCGCCCACCGGGTCGCCGCCACGTGCGTTACGCTGTCGCCGAGGGTCATGTAGTACACGGTGAACAGCGAGCCGTCCGAGAGTTCGACTGTTCGCGGATAACCCAGATCGGCGGGCGTGCCTTTCCCGGTCACCGTCCCATCGGTGGTGAGACCGTCGTCGCGCAGTACGATCTCGGCTGCGATTTCCCACGTTGTGCAGCCGTCGCGAGACAGGCAGGCCCGCACCCCGTATGGAGCCCGCCGGTATCCGTAGCTGCAGAGGGCATCGCCGCTGCTTAGCAGCAACAGGTGCGGAGGATATCCCCACATCTCGGTCTTGCGAACCTCGCTCCAGGTTTTCCCACCGTCATCCGAGTGCGTCTGAAACAGGTACTTTTCTTCCGGTGGAATGGCTTTGCTGCCGCTGGAGGTGCGCACCATCGCCACGATGCGTCCGCTCGGCAGCGCTAGGAGGGAGCTCTCGTTGAACGGATGCTCGCCGCCGTCGTACGCCATCGTCACCATCTCCCAAGTGTGACCGCCGTCTTCCGAGCGCAGCACCCAGGCCCGGAAGGGATCGCCTGCTGAGGCGCTGCCGTACACCTGGCTCACGATGGTATCGTCGGCGAGAACGCAGCTCTTCAGGTCGGTCCCGTTGCGGATCAGGGCAAAGAACGGCAGCTCTTGGTCGCTCCTGAGCAGACGCCGCTCCCAGTCGCTTTCTCCCGGTCGCTTGCGCGACATTTGCAGGCTGTGCTCCACGTGGATGCGTTCGGGGAACTCCTCCACCGCAAAACCGCGTTGTGCGAACTCCTCCCTGCGCTCGGGCGGGTACACGTTGACGGGCCTGGAGATCCTGATCTGGGTGCCGTCGCTCAGCACGGCGCTTCTCAGCGTCTCCGGGCATTCGCGATACTGGTCGTCCTTCCCCTCCTCAAACCAACTGTCTCCGCCGTCCGGCGAGAACAGCTCCACGTGACCGGTTGCGCCTCCCGCCAGTCCACCTGAATGAGAGTGCGCTGCACCTTCGACGCCGCGCGCTAGCGGCGTGTGGGAGTTCCAGTTGAAACCGACCCAGAGCTCGTCGCGGTCTCCCTTTACCACAGTCGGGAAGCTGGAATACCGAGCGTCGTCCCAGTACAACACGGAATAATTCATAGGCGTATTGGTTCAAATGTTATAGATTCGCTCCAATTGCAAACCGTCCAATGATAGACAAACCGCGGGCGCGCGCAAAACGCGGGTCTGCAACGAGGGCATCATGCAGCCGATAGATATTGGATCGAGCAAGCAGCTTTTCGTCGACGATCGCTTCATCGCCACCGGCAACGGAGTGGAACTCGTGATGAATCCACCCTACCAGGCCGCGGAGCCGGTGGTGACCGTCGACGCCCCTTGGGAAGACCCGTCCGACACGAGCTTTGGCATTTACAGCAGCGTATTGGGGGAAGATGACGGTCGCGTCCGGCTGTGGTATCACGTGCGCAGGGCAAAGGAGGAATCCGAGCTCAGCCTCGACCAAGCCTACGTCGGCTATGCCGAATCAACGGATGGCATCCACTTCGACAAGCCGGAGCTGCACCTGATCGACGAGGGCGGGTCGACCTCCAACAATGTCGTCATCCCGAGCAAGCTCGGTGGCAGCTCGGTCTGGATCGACCCGCATGCCCCGCCTAGGGAGCGCTACAAGAACCAGTCGAAGGTCTACAATCCCGATGTGGCGATGCAGTTCCACATGCACAGCTCGCCGGACGGCATCCACTGGAAATTCCTGCGCCGCTTGCAGCTCCCGCACCGGGGTGGCTGGGATACGCAGAGCATCATTTTCTGGGATCCGGCAATCGGGCGCTACGTCCTCTACACCCGCCGCTGGGTCGCCAAACGCCACACCACGGCCGAGGGAAATGAGAACTACCGGACGGTCAGACGGCTCGAGTCCGACGATCTCATCAACTGGGACAACCAGAAGACAGTCATGTGGCCGGACGAGCAAGACTTGGCGACATACGATACTGGCGCGCCGTTGGATCCCACTGCGCCGGAAAAACCCTACGGCAGGACGCCGATGGACTATTACGGCGCGGCCGTGTTCAAATATCCGGACCCGAACGGCGTTTACGTCATGCTCGCCAACGCCAACTGGTACTGGTTCAACCGCGAGCCGGTGGTGACCACGGTCCGCGACGACATGGACGTGGTGCGCACTGAGACGCAGCAGATCTACGGGCCCAGCCGCTTTGACGTGCGCCTGTCGGTGAGTCGCGACGGAGTGAACTTCCTGCGCTGTGGGGGACGCCGGCCCTTCCTGAGCCCGGGACCCGAAGGCAGTTTCTCCTCGCGCATGGTCTGGGCCATGCCGCATCCGGTGCGGATGGGTGACGAAATCTGGATCTACTACAGCGGCACCAACAGGGACCACGACGGCCTTCTCGACCCGGCGGGTAAGGGCCTCCTTTCCGGCATCGGTCGCGCGATTCTTCGGTTGGACGGGTTCGTATCGGCAGATGCGGGCTACGGCGGCGGCGAAATCGTCACGCCGATTGTCCGCTTCGAGGGCGAGCGTTTGGAACTGAACCTCGACACTGGGGGCGGCGGCGCGGTGCGCGTGGAACTTCAGGATGCGGACGGCCGACCGGTCAGCGGCTACACGGAGGACGATGCGTCCTACATCTGCGGCAATTCGGTGCGCATGCCGGTGCGCTGGGGGGAGAGCTGGGATGTCAGCTCATTATCCGGAAAACCGATCCGAATCCGTTTTGTCATGCGCGACTGCAAGCTGTACGCGTTTCAGTTCGTCGACTCGCCGAGTTCGCAGTAGTCTCCCGAGCCTTCGCGCTTCGTCTATGCGGATTTGAATCGGATAGCATCCGGTCTCCTGGCGCACGTTTTCCGCGTCCAGACGATTTCTAGCGCCACCAGCATGGCCGCGACTAAGCCGATGGCCACTTGATTGCGGCGCAAGGGACTCATAGGGCTAATCGAGGTGGAAGACCTCTTCTAGTTCGATTATTACGTCTTTGGGGCCGCCCTCTGGTATTTCGACCAACCCCTCGTTCGCCTTGCTCCAACGCTGCACGACCTCTTCCGAGAGAAAGCCGTCGAGGACCGTGGCAAGATCCGTCTCGGTTTCAAAGTAGCCGAAGACGAGGCCGTCTTCGTTCATAAAAAGCGAGTAGCGGTGCCAGCCGTGGCGCGTGATGGCCGCGCAGACTTCGGGCCATATTTGGCGGTGCGCTTCCTTGTACTCGGCGATTCGATCTTTTTTAACCTGCATCTGAAAACCAACTCGTCGCATTTGCTCAAACTCCTTTGAAATTGTCCATGTCCGGCACAATGGACTGACCGCGCTCTAGGTCGAAGTCGATTTCCACGGAGTGCGCTTGGTAATCTTGGTCGCCGCGGGTGGTCTGATACACGTCGTGGCCCTCGACGCAGATGGGCATGGTGTGCCACACTCCGAGGTGCAAGCAGACGCCCACGTCGCCCGCCGAGTAAAAAGCGCGCAGTTCCTCGGCTTGGATGTCGTCTTGGATCGCGCCGACGAGAAACACGCTCGGCGAGTGCAAGCTGGGGTAAAACGACTGGCCAGCGTCCGTGTGAAAGGCAAAATGGGCGCGCTCTAGCCCCTCGGAGATGGGCACGCGTTGCGGATGGGGCGCGTACCAGCCGGGACCATCTTTGGGCTCGGGGCCCGGCGTGGCAAGGACCGGATACGCGTTGGTGGCATAACCGCCTTTGACCTTGTCCGGCTTGCGCTCCTCAAAGGTGCGAATTACATGGCCGAAGGGGGCAAACGTTTCGGGCACGAGCGGCTCTACTGGGATTTTCACGAGGTTCCACATGGCAATCTCCTTTGGGATTAGGAATTAGGAATTAGGAATTAGGAATTGGGGGCGGGGCAATTCGTAATTCCTAATTCTCAATTCCTAGTGCGGCGTCTATCTCCGCTTGATAGGCGTATGATTGGCAAGATTCGACCGCGCTGAGCGCCACCGGGCCGCCGGCGCACCAGGACTCGAAGACCGCGTAGAGCGCGGCCACATCCTTCAGTCCGCAGCGGCCATCCACTTCGACGGTGCGCTGGCCGCGAACGGCTTCTGCCATTTCGTGCAGCTCGTATGCGATCAGTTTCAGATCGACGAGTGGGTCGCCGGCCGAGACGCCGCTCGGAAATAGGTAGCGCGTTAGCGGGTCGAATGTCAGTCCCGCGCCCTCGGCAGACGCGAGGATTTGCTCTTGGCTCAGAGCATCGGCGTCGCGCCGCGCAAGCGTTATGCGCCCTCCGCGCACGCCAAAGCCGTCAATGCTGCCGTCGGTGCCCATGATTAGTTCGCGGTGCGCGCCCGCGTGGCCGGCGATCCCGACGATCCAGTTTAGGGTTGCGCCGCTCTCCATTTTGAAGATCGCTTGGGTCGTGTCCTCGGCTGCGGCGGGGATGCGCTCGGGCATGGCGGCAAAGCGCTTTTTATAAAACTCGTAGTCCATGGACATGGCTGCCGATTTTTGCCGCTCCGGCTCTATCATCCGCGCATCGGCATAGACTTCAGCAAAATCCCCCAACTGGTAGCGGATCATGTGGGTGAAGTGGACGGCCATATCGAGGATAAAGCCGCCCAACTCCCGACGGTGTCGCCAGGGGGTGATAAAGATGGAATTGCCCGCGCCGAGCGAGTGGTACATGCCCATATAGGGCGTGCCAATGGCACCGGTGTCGATCAAGTGGCGCACGATGCGGGCTGAGGGGTCGCGGCGAAAATTTTCAGCTACGGAGACAATGCGCTCGTTGCGCGCGGCTGCGTCGAGGATCCGCTGGCAGGCTCGCACGGTGATGGCCAGCGGTTTTTCGACTAGCACGTGCAAGCCCAAGTCGAGGGCTTCGCAGACGACGGTGTGATGCACCGAAGGATCGGTCACCACGTCCACGGCCTCTAGGTCCGGCACCTGCTGGACCATCGCCTCCATGTTGGTGCAGACCTTGGGACGGACCCCGAGGAGCTTCTCGGCTTCGGCGGCGGCCATCGCGGCGTTTTCCGCGCTGATGTCGCACACCGCGCTCAGTTCGACTACGTCGAAAGGGGAGTCGGCTAGCTGCTTGAGGCCGTGCAGATGGCGGGTGCCCATGCCGCCGCAGCCGACGAGGGCTAGGCGCACCTTGTCCATTAGCTACTCCTGCCAGTTGGGGACGCTGCTCATGTCGGGCAGCAGAGCCAAGCCGCGGTCTTGGTCGAAGTGGACATCGACCGAGTGGTCGTGATAGTTCTGGTTGCCGCGCGCGGTTAGGTACACCTCCTCGCCGCGCAGGCACACGGGCATGGTGTGCCACACCTTTAGGTGCATGCAGATGCCGGTGCTGCCGTCGGAGTAAAAGGCGCGCAGATCCTCTGGCTCGATCATCGGCTGAATCGGGGCGACGAAAAAGACGGTTGGGCAGTGCCGGCTCGGATAGAAGGACTGCCCGGCGTCGTCGTGAAAGGCAAAGTGCGCTCGCAGCCGGCCCTCGGATAGGTTGAGCTGGTCGGATGTGGGGTCTTTGACCTCGGCCCGCACGGTGTACTCATGCTCGACTAGCTCGCCTACCACAACATCGGGTTTGGCCTCGTCAAAGGTGGAGATGACCTGTCCGAAAGGGGCAAAGGCCGAGGGAGTCAGCGGCTCCACGGGAACCTTGAGAATTTTTAGCATGGCAACGCTCCTTTTGTCAGAATGCTAGTAGCATCGGCCCTATGCGCGCTACTCATCTTGGCTGTCGTCGAGGCGCGCTAGGTGGCGAGGGTCAAACACTAAATTCAACCCCAGAATATCACGTTCCAAGTCATGCCGGTGAAGTGATCGACGATCAGATAAAAACCACCGGGCGTGAAGTAACCGAGGATCATCCCCATGAAAAAGGGCCGCGTCTTTAGATAGAGTCGCACTCCTCCATATTTGAGCACGATTACCTTGATTCCCCAAGCGATGAACATATTAAACCACAAGTGGTCCATGATCCAGATCGGCCCGATTACGTAGCCCAACGGATGCAGAGGCCACCACACGTAGAGCCAGCGCGCGACCATCAACCCGATCATAATTACCGCGCCAATCCCCATATTGACCCAGCCCCAGCCGTAGAAGTCGGTCGGCGTGCGGAGGAGTTTCTCCACATAGTTGTAGTTGCCGCCGCGCCAGATCCACAGGTTGATCGCGCCGTATTTGTGGCTGAGCAGCATCACCATCCATATAGCTGCGCCCACGGCCACGACCAGCGCTAGGACGATGATCCAAAAGAGGGGCCGGCGGTTGCGTCCCAACTCCTCGCCCAACCGCAGGCTGTTGGCGCAGGAGACCATGACGAAATTGCGTCCGGTAGTCCACAGGAAGGTCGTCGCCAGCACGACTATACCTTGGGCACCGATGACCGACGAACCCACTGCGGACACCAAAATCCCCGCTGGTACCACCGGCGGCGCGCCGTCCGAAAGCCCGCCCTCGGCTACCACCCGCGAATAGCCAAAGATGATGACGATGCCCAAGAAGAGAATGGCCAGTCCGAAGATCAGAGGAAGCCCGGCCAGCGACAACCAACCTACTATCACCAGACAAGAGATCGTCAGCACAATCAGAGCCGCGCGGTAGGAGAGGATTTCGTCGCTGTCGTCGATGCTCTCGTCGCCTTTAAAGGCCTTGCGCCACACGCCCTGGAGATGCTTGCGCGCCGTCCAGATGCCACCTAAGAAGAGCACGAGGATCGCGCCCATCGCTTGGTAGGCCAAAAAGGGATCGTGCACCTCGTGGCCAGCCCCTCCCGTCTCGCTACTGACCACGCCGAGAATGCCAAAAATGCCGCGCACCGCAAAAGAGAGCAGATTGAAAAACCACAGGCTGAAGGCAATATCGGTCTTGAGAAAATAGAAGAAGCCGATGATGTTGAAGCGTAGCGCGACATACAGGTCGGTCGTGCGACGGAAAACCGGTATGTCCATGCGGATTGGATCGACGTTCTGGGCGATGGGAATAATCTCGGGGAAGTAGTTGTACAGCCCGTGCAACGTGCCCCAAAGTGCGGGAATGGCAAAACCGGCCCACATGACGGGATTTTTGAAAAAGGGGCTTAACTTTTGGTCGTCTTCGCCCTCTTCGGTCATTGCCAGCGGCACCTGCATCAGCGGATAGATCAGCCGCTCGTGCTCGATCCATTGTTTGCGCAAGATCGCCATAAAGGAAATCATCATCAGAAAGAGGGCGCAGATAAAGGGCGTCCACATCGCGATGACGCTGCGCCATACTTCCCAAGGAATCGGTTCGTCCCGTCCACTGCCCTCGTAAAACTTGCGGACGGTTTCCACGTCGTGGACCATCAGCCAATCGGGGATGTAGGGGTGGATTAGTTGCCGCCACTCGTTTTCGGCCGTGGCGTAGTAGAAGGGGTAGCTAATGGCGCTGAGGAATTTGCCGATGAAGAGGGTCGGGATCGGCGAAGCCATCACCATCATGACATAGACGACCAGTAGTTCGCGCCGATTGAGTCCCCAGCTCGGGTGGACGAGCTTGAGTAGGGGATTAATAAAAAGGGTTAGCACGAACAAGATGAACACTGCCCCAGGCATACTGGTGCCCAGAGCCATAAAGGAGCCGTGTAAATAGAGGGTGCCGTAGGCAGCCCCGGCCGACACGCTGAAGGCTCCGGCGCATCCGACCAGTACGGACTTGACGGTAAAAGCCGGTACTGCGTCTGCCTCCTTGGGTGCGGTCTGCTCGGGTGTTGTTGACATTAGCTAGCGCAGAAGAATCAGCCGTAAAATTTGGCAACCAATTCGGCCGGTTTGCCATCTACTGTCGCCGGATCCAGCGCCTGTGTGCCGAAGACGACGGGAAAGATTTGGCCGGTGTCCCGGGTGCGGGTCTCGGCATCCATATAGGTTGCACTGAAAGCGCGGCGGGCCGACGCGGTGGAGTTGGTCCCCGAGCGATGGAGCAGGAAATTGTGCAGCAGAATGGCCTCCCCGGCCTCGGCTTCCAAGTCGATCACCGCCTCCGGGGGCGTGTATTGGGGCTCTTGCTCGGCAGGGAGAAAGTGCCGCTCGTTGATGATGCCGTGCTTGTTGCTGCCCGGCACGATCTGCATGCAGCCGGTGTCTGTGGTCGCGTCGTCGAGTGCCGTCCACACCGTGACGATGGGATTGGTATCGATGCCCCAGCCAGTCCCCACGTCCTGATGCCAAGGCAGTTCGCGGCGCAGTTCGGGCGGTTTGTTCATAAACATCGAGCGAAAGATCGAGACTTCCTCGCCGATGTAGCGGCGGGCGATCTGGTGGAAGAGGGGGTTCTGGATATAGGCGAGGAAGAGCGGGTCTTGCTCTAGATCGTCGATGCGCCGGTACGCGAGCGTCTGCACCTCGTTGCCCATGGTGCGGCGCACTTCGCCGTCCTCTTCGACGACCTGCAAGCGCATGTGCTCGTAGCGGACGCGGCCCAGCATGATGTCGTCGATGCGCTGCTGCAAGGCGGCTAGTTCGTCCGGGGATAGGACGTTGCCCAACCGCACGTAGCCTTGATCGAAAAACTGCTCGTGGTGTGCATCGTCAAAGGTGGAAAGGGCTTGCATAAAGCGGTCTCCTTTTTTTGCGCCAGGGGTATAATACAATACCTAGGGTGTGCTCGTGCAACGCCGCTGCGATCAAGGTTCGTACACGATCAGAATCTGGTCGGCCGCGATGTCTTGCAAACGCTGCACAATGCCGCTGGGCCAGCGGATTTCTACCTCATCGACGCGAGTGCGATCTCCCAAGCCGAAAAAGGGGCGCAGCGCACTTTGGCACATGTAGCTCGATCCGGCGCGCACCACATCCCACCGCACCCAGTCGTCGGCGGCGACGCGGACCTCGGCCCCGACGGAGTTACCGACCAACCGCAAGCTCAAATAGTGCTGGGCATTGCCGCCGTCGTTGCGCAGGAGCGCGGCTGGTTGATTGTTGTTGGCTACTGCGATGTCGAGGTCGCCGTCGTTGTCGCAATCGCCCATGGCTGCGCCGCGGCTTACTTGCTGCAACAGCAAGCCCGGTCCTGCCTGATTGCTCACGTCGGCGAAGCGTCCCTCCTGATTGCGGAAGAGTTGGTTTTGCTGCGCGTATGTCACCGCGTCGAACAGGTGGATGTTGTCGTCGAGGTGGCCGTTGGCGACAAACAGATCGCGGTTGCCGTCGTTGTCGTAGTCGATGAAGAGGGTGCCCCAGGCGAGAAACTGCAAGCTGGGAACCCCCAGCCCAGACTGAAAGGTCACGTCGGCGAAAAACCCGTTGCCGAGGTTGCGGTACAGGCTGTTGGTTTCCCACTGGTAGTTGGTGACGAAGAAGTCAAACCGGCCGTCGCCGTCGTAGTCGCCCACGTCAACCCCCATGCCGGCCAGCGGTTTGCCGGCGTCGTTATAAGCAACCCCGGCCAAAGCGCCGATCTCGGCAAAGCGGCCGCCGTCGTTGCGGTAGAGCAAGTTGGGAGTGCGGTCGCCAGCCGCGTACAGGTCGAGATCGCCGTCTGCGTCGTAGTCGATGAAAAAGGCTCCTAATTCCTTGGCAGCATCCGGCAGTAATCCGGCTTCCTCGGTGACATCGGCAAAGGTGGCGTCGCCTTCGTTGCGATAAAAGATATCGCGCTGCGGCTCGAAAGCCTCCGGCCCGCAGTACACCGCAATCCCGGAGCGGAGGCAGGGCTCGTGTATCTCGGGGCGAAATTTGGCGTAATTGGCGACGAAGAAGTCCAAGTCGCCGTCTAAATCGTAGTCGGCAAAGGCCGCTCCGGTACTCATCGCCGGGTTGACTAAGACGGGACCGGCCACGCCAGCCGCGTCGGTGACATCGGCGAACTGGCTAGTGCCTTCGTTGCGGTAGAGAATATTGGGGCCGTACGCAGTGATGTACAAGTCCAAATCGCCATCTGAGTCGTAGTCGGCTGCGGCACAGCCCAGCCCGTAGCCCGAATTGGCCACGCCGGCTTGGTCGGTTGCATTGGTGAACTGACCGGCGGTCGCGTTGCGGTAGAGCGCACCCGGCCCAACGCTGTTGACGAAGTACAGGTCGAGCCACCCGTCGCCATCGTAGTCGAAAAAGGCCGTGCCCGAGCCCATGGTCTCCATTGGATACTTTTGCCCCTTGGCCCCGTTCTGGTGGCGAAAGGCGATTCCGGCCTCGGCTGTTACCTCGACAAACTGCACCTCGGCGCGGCCCAGCGCGGCCCACAGGCACGCCAGAGCAACTCCTAAGAGGGTGCGCTGCGTCACTCGTGCTGGGAGTCTGCGGCGGATTCGCTGGCCCCGCGGCCGGCGGCCATATTGCGGATCATCTTGACCACGTCGCCAAAGGCCTTGTAGGCGACGGCGATGACAATGCCGTAAAAGAGGACGCTGGCGGCGATAAAGACGATTTGCCATAGGGCTTTCCAAGTTTCGACGTCCATCACATTACTCCATGTTGCTAAAGTCTAAAGGGCGCGGCGGGTGCGAGCGCTGGGTGAGCGAGGCGACGACCAGCATGGCGAGGCCGCCCAAGGCTAGGCTGGTAATTCCGACGAGGTTGGAATTTTCGACCAACGGCAACAAAAGCTCAGGCACCAAGTGCTGGTTTTCGTTCATAATTAGGAAGTTGAGCGGCACCAACGCGCCCAGTATCAGGGCGCAGTACGCACCCGGGGTATTGGCCTTTTTCCAATACAGCCCCAAGGCCACGGTGCCGACGCAGCCAGCGAAATAGATGGTGCCGGTGACGTACATAAAGCGGAAGGCCGTCTCGGGAAGCTGGTAGAGCGCGCCGAAAATGGCCAAGAAGGCGGCGAGTATGACGACGATGGCCCGGGTCCAGTAGATCTCGCGTTCGCTCGACAGCCCGCCCCAAGTGCCGTCTGCTTCGCGCTCGCCGCTCGACTTGGCGAGCATGGCCTTGATCGGCGAGACCACGTCGCGGACGATGACGCCGCTCCAGGCCAGTAGGTAGCTGTCGTGGGTGGACATGAAGGCGGCGAACATCCCGGCCATGAGCAGGCCGGCTATGCCGATGGGCAGGATTTTGCCGAGCATTTCGGGCATGGCGTAGTGGGGGTCCGCCCCGGGGTTGCCAAAGTAAGCCAGCGCCGCGATGCCCCAAAACATCGGCACCATCGCCCGTCCCATGACGGTGGCTGCGGCGATCCAAAACACGCGGCGGGCGACCTTGGGACTTTCGGCGCTCAGCGGTCGCATCATTTCGGGTTGCCAGACCACGCCGACCAAGCCGACGAAAAATAAAAACGAGATCATTGAGATGCCGTAGTCGGGATTGGCTATGGGGTCAAATCCAATGTCGCCTTTGTGGACTTGCACGGTTTGGACGAGGTTGTCCCAGCCGAGTTGCGGGTGATTGAGAATGACGTACGTGCCGAAGAAAAATCCCAGTGACAGCAGCACGAACTGGGCGAAGTCCGTCAGTACCACCGAGACCATGCCGCCCATCAGCGTGTAGAAGACGACGATGAGCAACATGCCGATCATGACGTAGTTGACGTATTCTTTGTCGAGGCCGGTGAAGCCGACGAAGAACTTGCTGCCGAGGATGGGAAAAAGCCCCATGTTGAGGGTGCCGGCGAGGGCGAGGATGATGCCGCCGAGCAGGCGCACGCCGCGCGTGTACTTGAGTTCGTAGAACTCGGGAACGGTCATTACCTGCAAATGGCGCAGGCGGCTGACGATAAAGCCAGTGCGGCCGATGATCAGGGTGGTGATCAGGGCCATGAGGCCAAAGACGAAGGGCACGAAGCCGTATTTAAAGCCCTCCTCGGCCATGTACATGACCGTGACCAGCCCGAGGCCGGTCGAGACCATCGTGGCGACGGCCATGTGGGTTTTGAGGCCGCGGCCAGCGACGAGGAAATCGGAGATGCCCTTGATGGCACCTCGCGCCAACGTGCCGGCGACGATGGTGCCGCCGACATAGACGAGGACGATGGCGTAATCAATCCAACTTAGGTGCATGCGTACTCCTTGAGATGCGGTGAACGAGCGGCCTAATATAACGCCTAGGCCGCGCCTGTTAAACCCTGCCCGGCATTTTGACAGGTGCTGTGCAGGGCGTTAATTAGGGCGTTAATTAGACGGTATAAGTTTGCGGCCCGTGTGTGCGACTGGATTCCCGCTTGCGGGAAGGCCGAGCGGCTCGCCCGCATCGTTGGTGTGCAGAGCATTAATCAGGTAGTAGATGGGTACAACAAAGGAGAGTGGTTCCATGACAGAAAGAAGTGTCGCAGAGGCTTTAGCGGACGAGGGGGCCGTGTTGTACACG
Source organism: Candidatus Latescibacterota bacterium (assembly GCA_965116455.1). Classification (GTDB taxonomy): domain Bacteria; phylum Latescibacterota; class UBA2968; order UBA8231; family UBA8231. Next base: position 2,620,213 of record OZ220690.1, read on the forward strand.
CCCGATGGTCAGCGGCTGGTGTTTCCCGGTTGCCACGCCAAGCGCGTATCCGCGGCTGAGATCGAAACATACGAAGGGCGCTTTGAGTATTGGGACGGGCCGACTGAGACTATGATCGTGGCCGACGATGACGCGGGCATCGTCAGTGCCGATCACGAGCTGCCAGCGCAGTATCTGGCGCAGCTAACCCAACAGCTCGCCGACGAGTGCGGGGCGCACTTCATGGCGTTTGGCACTACGAGCATCTGGCGGCTGGACGCCGAGGGCCGCTACGAGGCCATTCTGCGGCCCGATCAGTTCATTTACTTGCGTCCGCACGAGGCTTGGCTGCCGGATCACCTAGGGCTGAAGTTAGACATTCACTCCCTGCCGGACGTGGTTTTGGAAGTGGATCACACTACGGATATTCGGCAGAGTAAGTTGCAAAAGTATCAGGCATGGGGGTTCCCGGAGTTGTGGGTGGAGGTGCCGGAGGCGTTCACGCCGTATCGCCGGGCGGGTGCGCCGGGACTGAGGATTCGCGTGTGGGAGGAGGGGCGTTATCGGCAGGTGGAGGCGAGCCGGGCGTTTGCGGGTTGGACCGCGGCCGAGATTCACGCGGCACTCAACGAGCGAGAGGGCTGGTCGGCGGCGACGATTGATGCCTTGCTGCGCGTGGCCGAGGCCCTGACCAAGCAGTTGGACACGGCGGGTCCAGAAGGTTCGGCGCGATTGTCTAGGCACCGCGCCGAAGGACGGACGCAAGGGTATGCCACAGGTCGGAAACAGGGTCAGGCTGAGGGTCATGCCGCAGGTCGGGAGCAGGGTCGCGCTGAGGGGCGCGTCGAGGGCGAGCGGGCGTTGTTGTGCCGCCTAGCAGCGCAAAGGTTCGGCGACGAGGTGGCGGCGAGTTTGGGGGAACTCTTGGAGGGCTGGGCGAGCGAGGATTTGGTGCGCATGGGTGCTTGGATCGTCGAGTGCGCCAGCGGCGACGAGTTGCTGCGGCGGGTGCGCGAGGCGAGCTAGACTTTAGGAGAAGAAAATGACGAAAATCACGCAATGTATGTTGTTGGTCGTGGCCTTGCTGTGGGTCGCTTGCGGGGGCGATGACTCGACGGTGGGGCCGGACGAGAGTGCTGTCGAGGGCAGTCGCACGGAAGCTACTCTTGCGGAGGTCGGCCAAGTCTTTGCGGTTAGTTGTGCCTTTTCGGGTTGCCACAGCGGCGGAGATCCTGCGGCCGGTTTGTCGCTGGAGGGCGACTTTGCTGATAACATCGTCGGCGTCGCCAGCGAGCAGCGATCCGATTTCAAGCTGGTTGATCCGGGAAATCCCAATAAGTCGTACCTGCTGATGAAGGTGCGCGGCGACGACGAAATCATCAGTCAGCGAATGCCGCCGGGCAATCCGTTGTCCGCAGAGCAGGTGGAGATCATTCGCGCGTGGATCGCCAGCGGGGCAAAAGAGTAATGCCGGTTTTTTCTCCAGCGTCCTTGACCGAAACCACCGCCTCCATTTTTGCCGCGGCTGGGATGCGCGCTGACGAGGCGCGGGTGGTCGCCGAATTGCTCGTCGAGGCCAATCTCGTCGGCCACGATTCGCACGGCGTCATCCGCATTCCCCAGTACTTGGGCCAAGTCGAAGCTGGCGACATTGTGCCAGACGCGGCCGTCGAAGTGGTTCACGAGGCTCCGACGCTCGCCGTGCTCGACGCGCATTGGGGCTTTGGGCAGGTGGCGATGAGTCGCGGCGTGGATATGGCTCTGGAGAAAGCACAGGCCACGGGCATGGCCGCTATCTCCGTCCGCCAAGCCAATCACATCGGTCGCCTCGGCAGCTACGTGGAGCGCATTGCCGAGGAGACTGCTATTGCTCTGATGTTCGTCAATGGTGCGCCGGTCTGCCGCATGGCCCCGTGGGGCGGGCGCGAAGCCCGGCACGGCACCAATCCAATCGCCATGGGGTTTCCATCGCGCAACGGCCCGCCGGTCGTCCTCGATATGACCACGTCGGCTGTGGCCGAGGGCAAGGTGCGGGTGCAGCGCAATCGCGGGGCCGAGGTGCCCGACGGCTGGCTGCTCGATGCGGAGGGCCAGCCGACCAACGATCCCAACACCCTGTACGCCGATCCGCCCGGCACCATCCTGCCCTTGGGCGGCAGTCTCGGCCACAAGGGCTACGGTCTGAATGTGGGAGTCGAGTTGTTGGCCGGTGCGTTGGCTGGGGCTGGCTGCATAGGCCAAGATCGGCGCTTCCGCAATGGGGCATTGCTGTTGGTGCTCGACGTGGAAAAGCTGGTGGGATTAGACGCCTATTTCGCCGAGGCCGACACGTATATCGAGTTTGTCAAATCTGCGGCTACTGCGCCGGGCGTCGAGGCGATCTTGATGCCTGGGGACAGCGAGCGGGCGATGGCCGAGAAGCGGAAGGTCGAGGGGATCTTCATAGAGGACGAGACGTGGGCGCAGATTGTGGGGAGTGCGGCGAAGGTGGGGGTTGAGGTTAGTAGTTAAATGAATAAAAATGCCCCCTTTTTCGTACATACAATGCACAAAAAAGGGGGCATTTTACAACCTGATGTTATGCACGGGCAACCTTATGGAAGGCCAAAGCCTAGAACACAATACTCGACACGGCTTTAGAAATCAGCGCCAGCGCGATGGAAGACATGCCGACCAAGCCCATCCCGCACGAATAGCCGGCCAAGAGAATCGGCGCGTACGCCCGCCAGCGCGCTTCGCCAAAGCGCTTCTGCAAGTGATAGCGGCCCAGCAAGGCACCGATGAAGTTGGACAGCAGAAAGTGCGGCCACGCGCCCACGCCGCCGATGAATCCGTAGAACAGGGCAACCGGCCAGCGCAAGAGTGATAGCACGCCTAAAATCCCCGCGCTGCCCAACGCACCTGTGAGCACGTATTCCCAGCGAATGATGGATCTGATCAGCTCGTTGCCGCCCTCGGCAAGCGTTGACTTGGCCCAGAACGCCTGCATGGTGGCGTGGAAGGGCCAAAACTTTTGCACGTAGGGATAGGCCGACGAGGGAATCGGCCCGAGTTTCCAGATGAAAGACCAGAATATAAACGAGCAGACGAACATGATTAGCAAGGTTACGCCGGCCAGCTTGACGATGCTGCCGAAGTGAGTGCGGGTCAGTTCGAGTTGCTTGAAGGCCGCGGCTTCGTAGCCCCACTGGAAGAGCGGGATCGGCGCGAACCACACGGCCGCGCCCTGATAGCCCGACAGGTAAAAGGAGCCTTCGCGCAGATAGGGGAAGGACGCCCCTTGCGGCGAGCCGGTCAGACCGATCATGCGCGCGCCGATGTACGAGTAAATCGGCGTCCACACAAAGCCGAAAAACGCGCTGATCCACCAGGGAAATTCCGGCACCAAATACCACACCAAGACCACGAAGCCGAGCGTGCTGATCGCCCAGATGCCCAAGGCGAGGGGGATGGGGATGTCGCCGCGTCCTTCGGGCAGCCCTCCATCGTCATCCTCGCGCTTAACCCCGCGCAAAGTCCACAGGGTCTTGCCGACCATGGCAAATCCCATCACGGCCACGAGGACTGCGCCGCCAATGGAGAAGCTGAGCCAGAAGTCGAAGGAATTGGCGATCTGCGTTGGGATCGCCGACATGCCCGGCTCCCAGGTGTGCAGCACGTCGTACGCGTAGAGTACCGGGTTGATGAGGATGTTGACGAGGAAGGCCGCGGCAAAGGAGCCGACTACGATCCAAAAGGGCAGGACAAAGCCGACCATGACGTGCCCGAGGTCCGTGCCAATGCCCATGATACTGGCCGGCAGCATTTCCTTGAGGGAGACGGTCAGGTCGATGAACGGAATTGGCAGGATCGTCACGGTTTCGGTGAAGAAAATGCCCGAGATCGTGGGGATGACTACGTAGAACAGTCCCCAGATAATGCCGATAAAGGCTCCGATGCTAAAGACTTCCCATCGCCAACCTTGGCTCGGCCCTGAGCTCTCGGCGAGGGCGGTCGCGCCGCCGGCCTGCACTGCGGCTAATGGGTACGGCAGGCGCTCGATGTCGTTGGTGATGCGGAAGAGTACGTAGCCCAAGGACAGGCTGTTGACCTTCTGCATTACAATGACGGTCAGCAGCAGGACGATGGGCTTGAGCCAAGCGGGATGCAAAAAGGAGCGCCCCTCTAGGGCTTGTGAACCGCGCGGGGGCACCACCCAATCGGGGATGTGCTGGTGCAAGCCGTCGGCTTGGGGCGATTGGATCAAGTACTGGTCCCAGATCAGCCCGCCAAAAGGTCCGCCGAACAGCTCAGCCCCCGTGCCCAACTTGCCGCCCATCATTACTAGGCCGCCGGCTACCCAGTAGAGAATGATCACTTCTTGGGTGCGCAGACGCGCAAAGGAGCGCTTGGCGATTTCGATGAACAGGATGAGTGTTACCCACTCGGCCCCGCCGGCCATGCTCTGGCCGGTCACCAACCCCAAGTAGATGGCCCCGGGCAGCATGATGAAGCCGACGAAGAGCGCGGCCCACAGGGTCTTGAGGTTGAAGCCCGGTTCAAATTGGAGGTCCGAGGGAATCAGTTCGGGCGTTTTTTTGTCGTCTTGAGCCATCTGCTAGTTTCCGTACAGCGGATGCCCCTGCCCGGGGAACCAAATCATATCGATGCAAAAGGACAGGCCAATTGCAGTGAAGTACCCGAGGATGAGGCCGATGAAAAAGGGCTGGGCGCGATGGTAGAGGCCGATGCCACCCGAGCGCATGATGGCCCACTTGGCCAGCCAAGAGACAAAGATCGAAAAGACGATAATGGTCATGGGGTAGGAGCAGATACCGACCGGCATGCCGATCGGGTGCAGGGGCCACCACGAGAAGCGGTAGCGCATAAAGGTCAGCAGTCCCATTACACCTGCGCCGCTGACAAGGTGGCCCAACCGCGTCCAGTCCGGGGCCTTGAGGTCGATTTTGCGTAGGCTTTCCACGTAGGGCACTTGCGAACCCGTGCCGAAAATCCAACCGCCGTAGTTGTACGCGCCAAAGGAGTAGCCCATGTAGAGCGCGAAGGCCATGGAAACGACGAGGGCAACTAGCGCCGAGAGGAGGATGAAAAAGCTCAGATAGCGGCGGTTGCCGCGAATGTTGCTGGACACTTTGGCGCTGTTGGCCGCGGCGACCATGAAGAAGCCCTTGAGCTCGTGGTGCCAGCCGTAGGATAGCCCCATGGCGATGTTGCTCTGCGCGGTAGCGTGCGGCCCGAGCGCGTAGCCGACGAAGGTCTGGCCTACTAGCGGGGCGCGGCTGAAGAGCAAGCCGCCCTCCATGATGATGCGCGTAATGCCGACGTAGAGGACCAAGGTGGCTAAGATGAAGAGCGCGACCGTGGGCGGGTTCATACCAGCTCGCCACATCCAGAAGGCGATGTAGAGCAGGGCTAGCCCGCCGCCAAAGACGATCATCCGGTAGGACATCAGCTCGTCGGTGTCGTCGATGTCTGCATCGCCGCGCACGGCTTTGCGCCAGATCGCGCCGAGGTGCCCGCGCGCCATCCACAGCATGCCGCCGACGAGGGCGATCAGCGCGCCGAACGACTGCCAGCCGATACCGGGGTGGCCGAGGGTGTACACGTCGCGGCCGGCAATGGTGTAGCCAAAGCGGTTGAACATGCCTTGTTGCAACATAGTCAGCACGGTGAAAAACCACATGCTGAACGACACGTCGAGATTGACGAAGTACGTGAAGCCGACGATGGCCCAGTTGATATTGGTGTTGATAGCGGGAAATTCGCGGCCAATGCGGATGGGATCGGACAGATCGCGCGGGATGGGTGGAAAGGCCGGGGTAAAGTACGTGACCACGTTCCACATGACCATGCAGAAGGGCAGGGCAAAGCCGAACCAGAACTCCTTTTGGCGCACGAAGCTGGGCCAGTTAGACCCTGGCGGCGGGGCGATGAGCTGTTGGGGCAATTCCATCAGGGCGAAGGGCAGGCGCTCGTACTCGACCCACTGCTTGCGCAGTGCCGCGACCATGCACTGGCACAAAAAGAAGATGGCCATCACCAAACTGGTCCACCAAAAAAGCGGCACGATCCAAGCGCCCCAAGGGATGGACTCGCCCGCGGGTAGGCCGTTGTAGAACCATTTGAGGGCAATCGCGTCGTTGGGTACCAGCCATTCCTCGATGTACTGCACTACTTTGCTCTGCCATTGATTTTCGGGCGAGGCAAAGTACTGGGGGGCGGCGACGACCGCGATCATGTACGTAGAGGTGCCCCAGGTGGGGATTGAGGCCCCCACTAGGGACATGATAAAGATCAAGCCGAGTTCGCTGGTGCTCAGGCCGTGCACTTTTAGCAGCGACTTGGCCGTGGCGTTGAGAAAGACTAAGCCGGTAAAGAGAAAGACCACGCTCAAGGGCAGGTAGCTGATCGCCCACTGCGAGGACTTGAGGATGAACATGCTGTACGGGGCCCCGATGTTGATCAGGACCACGAGGCCCAAGCCGATGAGGAAGGCGCGTGCGGTCATGTCGGCTGCCCCATTCCCTCGGTAATGGGGGCAAACTCGGACGGAACCCGCTCGCGGTACTCTTGGCGGATCCCCGGTGCCAGGGTTCGCCAGACGAGGAATCGCTTGCGCAGCACGTTGAGGAATCTGCGATTCATGCGCTGCCAAGAGGCCACATCACCGCTGAGGCGTTCGATGTGGGTTTCGATTTTGTAGATGTGGTGCTCGCCGGTGGGGGTCGCCTGTAGGCGCACCTGCTGGCTGATCCCTAAGTCGTAGGGCGCTAGCCAAGTGCGCATGGCAATGGCGTAGGACGGCTCCGGCCCGTCAGTGGTGATCGATAGCTCGACATCGCGGGCGATGAAATCGCCGATCGAGCCTTCGCCATACGCGGCAAAGACCGACTTGAGATACACGTACATGCTCGGCACTTCGGCTCCGCCGACCGTGAAGGGAAAGTCAAAGCGCCAGTGGTCGCCGACGGGCGGGGGAAATTGCCATTGCCGCGTCACGTCTGGGACGGCCATGTTGGCCGCCATGCGAGCTGGATACAAGGTCGATAAATAGACCGTGCCAATGACGACGACCGTAGCCCACACCGCCGAGAGCGACGAGTAGTTGAGCGTCAGGCCGGCGAGCAACCCGTATTGCAGCATGAACAGATGGGCGATTTGGCCTAGGGCGTAGCCGACTACCGCGCCAAAGGTGGCAAAGACCGTGGATTCGGCCAAAAACAGCAGGCCGATGTGGCTGGGGGCCAAGCCGACGACGCTGTAGATGCCGATTTCGCGCACGCGCTCATACACGGCCCCCATCATGGTATTGAGCACGATCAAGGCGGCGATGATTACCGGCACCAAGAGCTGACCGGCCCCGCTTATTTCGGTGGAGCCGATCGAACTGTAGGCCACGACGCGGTCGCCTTGGCCGACGAACAGAGTCAGCGCCACCCGCGACATAAAGGACTCCACGCGCTGGATGAATTCCGGGTCGTCCGCGTCTGCGGCAATGGCGATGGAGCGCAGGCGGCCATCCATGGCGCGGACGCGCTCATAGGGCAAGAAGAGGGTGTTGATTACTTCGAGGTGGTTGAATGTCTCGACCGCGGTGGCGGCCAAGGCGCGTGGATCTTCGGTGCTCTCGCGGGTGATGAGACCAGCGTCTTTGACCGTATCCACCGGCGTTAGGCGCTCGCCATCGAGATCGACGACTTCCTTCAGGGCTGCGCTGTCGAACAGGCCGATGACTTGGTAGTCCTCGCCGTAGAGCGCAATGGAAGCCGTGCCCATGTCCTCGGGGCGAATGCCGACGAGTGCGGCTAAGCTGTCGGGCAAGATGACGGCCTTATCGTCGCCCGCGGCGAAGAAGCGGCCAGCCGAGATGTGCGCGTCGAGGCCCGTTACTTCGGCTTCGGCTGGTTGTAGGCCCACCAAGCCGTGCGCGAAACTGGCCGAGCCGGTCGCGGTGGCGGTGAAGTCGATATAGGCTCGTTCGGATTCGACCGGCGACAAGTACCAGGCGCGCGGCACGACCAAGGCGCGGTCGCCGAACGCGCTCTGCACGTAGTCCAAGATGGAATCCTGCATGCCGCGCCAGGCGCGGTCGCGGATGAGGCCGCCTTCGTACAGAGGCGGGGTGTCGCGCGGCAGGCGATAGAAGTCGAGGCTGGATTTGACCGAGGTAAAGGAATTGACGGTAAAGGTCAAAAAGGTCAGGGTCGCGGCTGTCAGCGCGGTGCGCAGGCGGCGTTTGCTCAAGTTGGAGATGCCCAACAGCACGGCGGCAAAACCCGCGGCGATCCGGCCCACATCGGTCTCGTGTACGCCCGAGACTGCGCCCTTGCGGCGTTGCAAAAGCGCCTTGAAGCGGGTGATGACGATGAAGATGACGAGGACGCCCAAGGCGAGGATGACAAACGCGAGGAAGATGATGTACGGCGAGGTGCTCAGCTTAAAGGCCGGATGGACGAAGCGCAGAATCAGAAATACGAGGACAAAGATGCCGACAAAGCCGGCGATTTGCCGCCGCACGTCCGGGAAGCCGAAGAAGAACCGCTCGCAGAAGAAGGCAAAGGGCAACAGGAGCGCGAAGTAGAAAATCACCGCGCGGACCGCGTCGTTGGCCGTGGCTTTGACTTCTGGGTAGATGCGGGCCTCCAGCCCGAGGGCGCGGCGCACGGCGCGCTGGTAGCCGGTGTAATCGAATGCCGCGAGTTTGTCGCGGGCTTCGAGCAGGGCCTCTCGCGCTTGGTTGTGCATGGCCTGTAGCTGTTCGAGGACGATGCCGTGGCGCACCATTTGTTTGATCCGCGCCTCGTCGATGATCCAGATGTCGCGGGCCGCCTGCAACGACGGATAGAGAATGAGGCCCTGTTCGACTGGGAAGCCCTCCCCCTGTGCCCGTTCAATGGTCGCCAGATCGACGCCGGCTGGATCGAGATCGGCGAACAGGACAGAGTCCGCGTTGGTGAGCATGTAGCGCACGCCGGCGAGCGCGCTCTCGCCGCCAAAGGCTCCCTCGCCGGCGAGGATCTTTACGCGGGTGCCCGGCTCGGCGAAGACCACGCCGGCTTGCACCACCCGGTCCTGCACTGCGCTCTGGTTTTCGATGTAGTTGAGGGAAAAAGAGCGCGGCGGCGCGTCGTTGGTGCCGAGGACGTTGACGCGGTCCATGGCCGATAGATAGCGCGGATCGACCACTTCCAAGAAGCTCAGGGCGCGGCAGCGAAAGAGGACCTGCAACATGCGGTTTTCCCACCAGCCATACGGCTGGGTACCCGGATAGGTTTTGTCGCCTTCTTCGCCGAGGTCGGGTGCGGAGACGATGCGCCCGTATTCGTCGAGTTCAAAGGCTTGGATCCGGTTGGCAAAGCGGTTGCGCACGATGTCGAACTTGAAATAGCCGCTCTCGTCTCCGTGCGTGGCCATAAGGGTGCGCACGCCAGCTACGGAGTTGGGGCCGGGCTGGAGATAGGTGACGAGGGCGTTGGGCACTGGGGCTTTGGGCACGGCGAAGTTCACGTCGCGGTCGAACCAGTAGATGTTGCCCTCTAGGCTGTGTCCCCAATCGCGCAGGGTCAGCTTGGTGTCGTTGAAAAAGTCGGGATCGGAGGCAGCCTTGAGCATCAGTCCGGCTATGGTTCGAGTCTGTGCGGCGAGGTTGTCGAGCGCGACGAATTCGAGCCGGTCGAGGGGCGTATCGACGCGCTGGCGCAGTTGGTTGGGCGTGACGAAAGAGAGTGCCTCCTTGCCGACGAAGGCCGCAGCCTCGCTGTCGAGGGCCAGCCGCACGGGCATGAAGTTTTTCCACACTCGCTTCTGCGGGGCAATGGCGTCTTGGTAGCGAGTTGAGTCGGCGAAAATCTCGCGGTTATAGCGGGCAAAGCGCGAGGCGTAGTGCGCCATCAGGTTTTTCTGATAGTCGTCGTTGCGCCAAGCCGAGTTGTAGAATGTGCCCATGGTGAAACTGCCGACCTGGGGGCTGTGGCTGGCCAAGTCGAGGCCGACGAAGAGGCGGAAGTCGATGCGCTCGGCGGGCGGGATCTGGTCGAGGAAATGCTCGCTTTTGCGCGCGTGACGGTAGAGAAAATCGTTGACGCCAGCTAAGCCCTGAAAGTGCCCGGGGGTGGCCAAAAAGAGCACGGTGTAGCGGGTGCCTGCGGCGACGAGCAAGCGCGCGATTTCGAGCAGCGCGGCCATGCCGGTCGCGCTTTCGGCCCCAGGGGCGAGTGCGGGGACGACCGAGATCGCGTCGTAGTGCGCTTGCAGGACGATGATTTGCTCGTCCCACTGCTGGATTTCATGGCGCTGACCGCGCGGCATGTCCTCGGCCAAGCCGGGGAGGACGGCGAATATATTGCGCGCTTGGACCTGCTCCCAGTCCATACGCGCTTCGAGATGTACCTGTGTGTCGCCACTGCGCGCTTGCTCCTGCAGAATTTCCGCGTCTGCCGCTTCCACCCAAAAGCGCGGGATGTCCACGGGTACTTGGAGGAATTTTTCCGCGGCCTCGCTGCGCGTGACGCGGCCATCGTCGTACAACAGAATGGCCTGCGCGCCCAAGGACCGCGCTTCGACGTGGGCATTGCCCGAGCCAAATCCCATCAGCGCAATGCTGCCCGCTAGCCGTTTCCCATCCATCTCGGCTAAGCTGCCGCGTCCCAAGTCTATGAGGTGGCCGGAGACGCCGCCCGGCGGCAGGGACGGCGAGCGCACGTGGTTGGGCCACAATCCGTAGATGGGGATGGCTTCGTCCGAGCCGACCAAGCGCAGCCGGCCGCCGTGATCTAGGGGAACGGAAAGGGGGAAAAATTCGCTGGTGACTTGGAGGCCGAGGCGGCGGAATTCTCCTTCGATATAGCGGGCTGCGTTGGTGGCTCCTGCATAGCCGGTGACGCGGGATGAGTCTGCGGTGAGGATGCGGAGGTGGCGTTCTAGATCGGTGGCGTTTATTTGCGCGACGGCTGCGCGCAGCGAGGGCGCTTTGTCGGTCGCCGGGGTTTCGCGCAGTGGCTCCCAGCCAATGGCTCGCTCAATCCAGCGCGAAATGGTGGCTGGATTAAAGGCCGTGACCGATAGCAGAAAGAAGGCCGCGGTGGTGGATAGGAGAAATTTGGTCAGCATTGATGAACGCGTGCCGGGCACCGGACAGAAAAAGAGGCAGGCCGAGGAGCCTGCCCCTAGGCTATTTAGCTTGGCTGGCTCGGCTAGTTGGCCGCCAACTTGTCGATGTTTTTGACTTTATTAATGTCGCGCTTGAAGCGGAATTGGAGGTCGATGGTCTCCACGGGTTCATTGCGGAAGTTGTAGCGCAGGCCAAATTCGGGAATGTGGAAGGTGATCTCGGCGACGTCGTCGTGGATCTTGGAGAAGACCACGTAGCCTGCTACTTCTTGCCCCGAGAAGCAAAACTCGTCGTCTGGATATTTGGATGAATTGTAGATATCACTGCGCTCGTTGAAGCGCAAATAGCCCAAGCCGTTGAACGCTAGGGGGAAACGCCGGAAGTACTCCTCCACGTCATAACCACCCCAAGGATAATAGAGCCGCCCATTCGCAGATTCCACGGTCACCATCAGCGGATCGAACTTAACTTTGGGGTATTCATAGTTTTTGACTGTGATCTTGAAGATGGACAAGCGCTGCGGTGCCTTGCCCGTGCGCGGATCGATCCAATTGCCATAAGTAAATGGGTTGGACGGCAGCTCGTCGGCCGGGCCGCTGGCGTTGGTGGACTGAGCCGGGTACTGGCGATTGAGCTCCTCGTCGGTCATGGGCCGCACGGACACTTCGAGGCGGTTCTGGACAAAGGTGACCGTGCCGTCGTCGAGGATTTTCATGCTCGACCCCTGAATGTCGGTCTGCTGCTGGGCCGCCTCTAAGGGCTGAAACCGCCCGGGAACTAGGTAGTGGCCGCAGCCCAACAAGAGGGCCGCAGCGGCGAGAATGGAAATTTTTTGGTAAGCGTACATAGACTCTCCTCTCTGACGGACTGTAAGACCAAGACCGCGGCGAGGGCCATGCGAAAATTCGTAAATGCTTACTTTCGCCCGCGTATCGCAAAGGGGAAACGTCCCAATCGCTGCTCCTTATGATTAATGCTAAAAATACCCGCGGCGCGAAACAAGGCAAATGCTCTGCCCGCAGGTGGGAGCGGAATTTCTGCTCTATTTATATCTTACTTTCTGAAAGCCCGAACTGAGCCTTTGCTGGAGAATGTACCAACGTGATTGGTCGAATTCGTGCGCTAAACCAAATGCGATACTTGCGCTCTCTTAAGTTGCTCTTGGTCGTCGCGATTGTCGGTGCTGTGCTAGCCTTTTTTGAACGGCAGCGTACGGCCGAGTACGGGCACCTTTTGGAACGCACGCACGCGCGTGGACAGCCGCAGCTCAAAGGCACGTCCTTGCGCGAGCTGGCGCAGGTGCTGCTGGAGTTGTATCCAGAGGGAGCCGAAGCCAATCTACTGATGGGGACTGCCCTCGCTGAGGAGGGGCGGTTGGAGGAGGCCCGGGCCCATCTGGAGAAGGCGATGGAAGTGGACCGGCGCAATTTGCAACTGCTCTTTTTGTACGCGCGACTCTTGCTGGATATGGGAGAAGATGTGGCGAAAGTGCAAGAGGTAGTGCAAGAGTTGAGTCGGTACTTTCCGCGGTCGCGGGAAAAAGTGGAGCAATACTTCGGGGAGGCTTCAAAGGGGAAGATGCGGTTTGGCGGGGACGATCTTTACCATTAAAGTGATGATCATTCCACGCAGCCTTTTAACGTGCATCGTTTCCTTAGTATGTGGCTGCGCTGTGAGCGATCCGCCGCTCGCGTCCGCCGTGCGCTTTGTCGATGCGACCGCGGAAGCAGGAATTGATTTTGTGCATACAAGTGGGCGGTCCGGGCGCAAATACGGGGTGGAGACGATTGGTTCTGGAGCGGCTTTTTTCGATTACAACCGCGACGGGTGGATGGATTTGTACGTGGTCAATGGAGCAGATTTGCCTGGATATGTCTCGGCAGTGCCGCCGCAAAACGCGCTGTATCGCAACGACCGCGGGCACTTCGCCGAGGTCGGCAAAAGCCTCGGGGTGGCGGACGCGGGCTACGGCATGGGCGCGTCGGCTGGGGACTACGACAACGACGGGGATGCCGACCTCTTCGTGGCCAACTTTGGCCGCAACCGGCTCTATCGCAACGAGGGGTCGGCGATGGATTGGGTCTTTGCGGATGTGACGGATGCGGTCGGGATTGGGACAGACGATCGCTGGTCAACCGGCTCGTCGTTCGCCGATTACGACCTCGACGGCGACTTAGACCTGTACGTGGCGAACTACTTGCACTACGAATTTGAGCGCGGTGAACTGGGCGCGGGGGGAACGCTGCGCTGGCCGCGGCGGCACTTGGCTCCCACCGAATACCCGGGGGAGCGGAACGCACTCTGGCGCAACGACGGCGGTCGCTTTGTGGATGTGACAGACGCGGTTGGGCTGCTCACGCGCGAAGGCCGCGAGTTGGGTGCCGTATTTTTCGACTACGATCTCGACGGCGATCCCGATTTGTTTCAGGGCAATGACGCCACGCCGAATTTTCTCTGGCGCAACGACGGCGACCGCTTTGCCGAAGTGGGGCTCGTGGCCGGCGTGGCGTACAACATCGGCGGCAAGCCCGAAGGAACGATGGGCGTGGATGTGGCCGACGGCGATGGCGATGGTCGCCTCGACTTGGTGATGACCAATTTTCAGTGGGAGAGTAACACCTGGTACCACAACGCGGGCGGCGGGATGTTTGCCGACGAATCGCTGGCCGCGGGTATAGCTGCCAATAGCTTAGACAAGCTGGCCTTTGGCATCAATTTCCTCGACGCCGACAACGATGGCGACCCCGATCTCTACGTGGCCAATGGCCACATCGACGAAGACATCGATCGGTTTGATCCACAGGCCGCGTACGGCCAGAGCGATCAGTTGTACCTCAACGATGGCCGTGGCCGCTTTGCCGATGCGAGTGCAACCGCTGGCGTGGCCGCGCCAACGCGGGATTTGGTCGGGCGCGGTTCGGCTGTGGCCGATTACGACAACGACGGCGACTTAGATATTTTCTTGGTCAACACCGGGCAGCGCGCTCTGCTTTGGCGCAACGATACCCCAGCGGGGCGCTACTTAGCGCTCATGCTAGAGGGGCGGACGAGCAACCGCGATGGCTACGGTGCCCGCGTGGTGGTGCGCGTGGATGGCCGGACGCTGGTGGCGGAGAAGCGCAGTGCGGCGAGCTATTTATCGCAAAACGACGCGCGGATGTTTTTTGGATTGGGATCGAGCGAGGGGGCCGAGCAGGTGGAGATATCGTGGCCTTCGGGCATTCGCCAAGTATTAACGGACGTGCGTGCCGGACAGGTGTTGCGGGTCGTCGAGCCGGATGCGAGTGCGCCACAAAAGACGGCTGACGCAGCCATCGCGCAGGTTGCGCCCCAAGGCCGCGATGCCGAGGAGTTGGAGCAGTTCTGGCGGCAAGCGCCCTTAGTCCTGCCGGAAAAGACGCGCGCTCGGCTGCCGCCGGCAACGCCTCTGTCCGATTTGCGCGCTGCGGTTAGTGCCCAGCCGGAGGTAGCCGATGTACACATCGAGCTAGCTACCGCGCTTGCCCGCGAGCGCGCGTACGACGAGGCGGAGGCGGCTTATGGCCGCGCCTTACAATTCGACGCGGGTGCGGCCCAAGCCTACGTGGGCTTGGGGAAGCTCTACGCCGACCGCGGGGCGCTGGGACAAGCGGTCGCCGCGCTGAGACAAGCGATCGCGCTCGACAGCACCTTAGCTGAGCCGCATTACGTGCTGGGCAACATCCACCTGAGTCAAGAGCGTTTGGCCGCGGCCGTGCCGCTCTACGAGCGCGCGATCGCGCTGTCGCCGCACTACCTCCAAGCCTACTTCAACTTGGCCGGCTTGCACGCGCGGCAGACCGATTACGGCCCGGCCATAGACGTTTTGCGCCGGGGCCTCGCGGCTGTGCCCGAGGAAGTGGAGCTCATGCTGCAATTGGCGCGGATCTACTTTGCCCAGGCGCAATACGAAGCTGCGCTAGCCAAGCTCGCCAAGGTGGTACAAGCGCAGCCCACGCGCGCTGAAGCACGCGAACTGATGGCCCAGATCTGGATGGCGCGCGAGGATGTGGATGCCGCTCGCGCCGCTTTGCAGCAGGGGTTGGAGCACGCTCCGAACAGCGCCGCGCTCTTGGGGCGGCTGGGCATCCTACTCTTGCAGGAGGGTGAGGACGTCGAGGCCATACCCCTTTTGCAGCGGGCCTTAGCCGCGGACCCGGACCGCGCAGAAGTGTACTATCACTTGGGCCAGGCGTTGTTGCGGGGCGGTGAGGCCGTGCGCGGCCGCAAGATCCTCGACTATTTCCACTCCTTGCAGCAGGAGCACCAAAAGTTGCTGGCCCACAAGACGGCCGTGGTGCTCAATCCCAACGCCGCCGATGCGTATTACAAGTTGGGTGTGGTTTATGCGCGGATTGGCCGCTACGGGGCTGCTAGCCAAGCGTACCAAGCGGCCTTGGCCGTGGCACCGGGACATCTCGACGCCCGCAACAACTTGGGCAACATCTACCTCCGCCGCCGAGTATTGGGGCTGGCCATTGCTGCGTACCAAGAGGTGTTGCGCCGCGATCCTCAGTACGCCCGCGCCCATTACAACTTGGGCAATGCGTACCTGTTGGCTGGAGAGGAGACGCCGGCGATGGCGGCATTTGCTAAAGCTATCGAAGCCGATCCCGAGCACCGCAAAGCGCAGCAGATGCTCGCCAAGCTACGTCAGCGCGAGGGCCAAGGTGAGCGCTATCCACCCTTCCGGCTATCCAAATAGGACCGCTCATGCCTGTCTTCTCTAGCCTGCGCCTCGCCGACCCGCCTTCCTCTCAGGATGCTTGGGAAGCCCAACGTCCCGCTCTTTTGGATGCCATGCAGCAGATCATGGGATCTTTGCCCGGGCCGGAAAAGCGCAGTCCGCTCGATGTCCAAGTCGCCGAGGAAGTGGACTGCGGCTCTTACACCCGCCGCCTCATTACCTACGCCTCCGAGCCGGAGTGTCGGGTGCCAGCCTATTTGCTGATTCCCCGCGCCGCCCTAGAAGCTCCGGTCCCGGCAGTGCTTTGTCCCCATCCTACAGATGACCGAATCGGCCACAAAGTAGTCGTTGGTTTAGGCGGCCGCGCCAACCGTGCGTATGCCAGTGAACTGGCTCAAGCCGGCTTTGTCACTCTTGCTCCGGCTTACCCTTTGCTGGCCGACTATCGCCCTGACTGGCGTGCTCTTGGTTACCAGTCGGGGACCATGAAGGCGATATGGGACAATATGCGCGGCCTTGATCTGCTGGCCGAACTGCCCTTTGTCGCCGGGGAGTCTTTCGGATCTATCGGCCACTCTCTGGGCGGTCACAATTCGATCTATACCGCGGTTTTCGACCCACGTATCGCCGTTGTCGTCTCCAGTTGCGGCCTCGATTCCTACCAAGACTATATGGACGGCGATATCAGGGGTTGGACCAGCGATCGCTACATGCCGCGCTTAAAGGACTACGCTCTAGCGGATCTTCCCTTTGACTTCCACGATATGACTGCTGCATTAGCGCCGCGCCCTTGCTTCATTTCCGCGCCTTTGGACGACTCCAATTTCCGCTGGCGCAGCGTCGATTCAGTGGTCGAAACTGCTCGGGCCGTGTACGATCTATACGGTGCTGGCGAGGCTCTCCAAGTGGTACATCCCGATTGCGACCACGACTTTCCCGACGATATCCGCCAGCGGGCTTACCAGATTATCGCCGAAGTCCTGATCACCGACGACTGACGCTCGGTCGCGATACGACCGAGCTAGTGGACCGCTTCGTCAGCGCGATTTACGGCAGCGGCGCGCTGGAGGGCGACAATCCAGTCAGCCGCGCCCTGCGCGCCGACGAGGGGACTTTTCACGGTCCCTTTGCCACGGATAATGGTTATATTGTCCTACAGGTGTTGCGCCGCCGACCGGACCGACTGCCGCCGGTGGACGAAATCCGCGAGCAGACGGCGCAGCTCCAAGCTGCGGTCAAGGAGCTGGCCGCGTCTCTGCGCCAGCGCCGCGCCAACGAAATCCGCTTCAGCCCAGACGCTGTGGCACTAGCCCTGACTTCTCATGGCGAATAATTCCATCGTCCTGCAACCTGCCTATATCGTCGATCGCCGGCAGGACTATATCTGGTTTGTGAGCCTGCCCTTTGCCGCGGTCTGCTTTGCGCTCGTGTCCGGGTACTACCTACCGGGGGCGGCGCTGGCGGCCATTGCCTTGTGGGTGACCATTCCGCACCACTTCGTCACTTGGTTGCGCGTCTATGGCTCGCCGGCGGAATTTGCCCGCTTCAAGGAGCGGTTCATTTTCGGGCCGATAGTGTTGGTCGCCTTTGCCTACGGCCTGATCCAGTGGGCGCCGTTGAGCTTGGTGTTGATCGTGACCTTGTGGGATCACCAGCACAGCTTGATGCAGCAATACGGCTTTGCACGCGTGTACGACTTCAAGGCCAAGGCTGGCACGCCTGCGACTGCTAAGTTCGATTTGGCCTTCAATTGGATCTTCTTTGGCAACATGCTCGTGGTGTCGCCGCTGTTTTCCACGGTTTGGGTGCGCATGTTGCACGAGTGGCATCTGCCCATCAGCGCGGAGGCAGTAAAAACGGTACACTTCGTCTCGTGGACTATTGCCATTGCCTACGGCCTGATCTACGTGGGGCACATCGCCTATTGCGCTTGGCGCGGCTACGTGCTCAACCCGCTCAAATACGCCTTTTTGCTGTCGAGCTATTTCCTGTGGTACTTCACTAGTTTTACCACGGCCTATCTGCTCGTCTTTGCGGTGGCGCACCGGATCATGCACGGGATCCAGTACATCGTCATGGTGTATTTCTACAACCGCCACAAGGTCGAGCGCACGGGCGGCGACTCGGCCCTCATGCGCTACGTGGCGGGCAAGGGCGGCGTCAAGTTCTTTCTCTTGCTGTGCGCAGCTTATGCCGTCGTCTTTCACGCGCTGAGCGAGGGCTTGGTGCGCGACTTTGGCTTTGGCCTAGTTGGCTTCAACACTAATTTCGACCTCTTCAGCTATTCGCTGCTCAGTTCCTTTGCCCTGATTCACTACTACTACGACGCGTTTATATGGAAAGTGCGGAAAAAGGACGTGCAGGAGGGGCTGTAGTAGCAGTGGACATTCACTTAGGCGCTGACGTTACACGCATCTGCGCCGAACCGGTCGGTGTAGGGGCGTCCCTTGTGGGCGCCCAGGCTACACCGCGTATTCAGCCGATCTGACGAGGGCAACCACAAGGGTTGCCCCTACAATGTGTAACATCAGTTAGGAGATTCAACTATGGCCGATGCGTGCTACGATCTCTCCGACGGAGAGCGCCATCCGCACAAATGGGGCTACACAGACACCCGCTTTGAGTTCGACGGGCCGAAGACCGTGCGGGTGACCGGCAGCCGCTATCCGCTGGCCGGCTTCACTATGCCGCACTTCATCCCCTTTGTCGAAGAGATGCTCGAGGTGCCGATTGATCCCGACGAGATGGCTGTTGAAAAAGAGAGCTACGAGGTGCCGCCTTCGCGGGCAGATGAAAGCCTCGTCGCCGCATGGCAGGATGCGCTCGGCGCAGAGCGGGTTTCGCTCGACGACGACGAGCGTCTGATCCACAGCCACGGCCAGCTCAGCGTCGATGAGGTCTATCGCCTGCTCTACGGCGATGCCTTGGAGCGCGTGGTTGATCTGGTGCTTTATCCAGAGAGCGAAGACCATGTGCGCGCCATCGTGCGTCTCGCCTCCGAGGGCAATGTTTGCCTTGTGCCTTACGGCGGCGGCACCAACGTCAGCGGTGCATTGGCCCTGCCTACCGACGACGACCGCGTCTTTGCTTCGGTCGATATGCGGCGCATGAACCGGATCGTCGATCTCGACGAGGACAATCTCCAAGCCTGCATTGAAGCGGGGATTTCGGGCAAGGAGTTGGAACGGGAACTGGCCGCGCGGGGCTACACCGTCGGCCACGATCCCGACAGCATTGAGCTTTCGACCTTGGGCGGCTGGATTGCCACCAACGCCAGCGGCATGAAGAAAAATCGATACGGCAACATCGAAGACATCGTCCTCGAAGCGACTTTGGTGACGCCGACTGGCGCAGTGGAGACCTTGCACACCACGCCGCGCAACTCGACCGGCATCCAGCCGCGCGGGCTGCTTTTTGGCTCGGAGGGCAACCTCGGCATCATCACCAAGGCCGTGCTCAAAATCCATCCCCAACCGGAAGTGCGCGAATACGGTTCGCTGGTGTTCAAGTCCTTCGCCCAAGGCGTGGAGTACTTGCAGGCACTGCGCCAGACCGGAACCTTGCCAGCGAGTATCCGCTTGGTCAACAACCAAGAATTCCGCTTCGGACAGGCTCTTAAAGCCGCGCCCCCTCCCTTGAAGCACCTCAAGGAAAAGGTGCAGAAGTTCGCTTTGTTGAAGGTATTGGGGTTTGATCCGCTAAAAATGGCGGCGTGTACGATCGCCATGGAGGGGTCCCGCGCCGAGGTGGACCACCAGAAGCGGACGATCTTCAAACTGGCCAAGGCCCACGGCGGCAAGAGCGCCGGCGCTACCAACGGCCGGCGCGGCTACATGGCGACCTTTGGGATCGCCTATATCCGCGACTTTTTAAACCAGTTCGATTTTTTGGGCGAGACTTTTGAGACTTCCGTGCCTTGGAGCCGCATCCACGACGTGACGCAGGCCGTGCAAGCGGAGTTGACCGCGCAGTGTAGTGCGCGTGGCGTCGCCGGGCGGCCCTACCTGTCGTACCGGGTGACGCAGACGTATCACACGGGGGTGTGCATCTACTTTACGATGGGGTTTTCCGGGCGGGGATTGGAGCATCCCATTGAGGTCTATCACGACATTGAGCACGCGCTGCGGCAGACGATCTTGGACAATGGCGGCTCGCTGTCCCACCACCACGGGGTAGGCAAAATCCGGCAGAGCTTTGTCCGGGACATCCAGAGCGACAACAGCATCGAGGCCCTGCGCAAGACCAAAGAAGCGCTGGATCCCCAGAATATTTTCGGCATTCAGAATGGGATTTTTGGGAGTGCGTGCCGGAAGCCTGAGCAATAAGACCGTTGTTATCACTGGTGCTAAGTTACCGATCAACCGATTCCCTTAGGAGGACCGGACCGATGCAAATCAGCTACGCCACCGCAGGATTCAAGGACCCGCTCGATGAGGCCCTCGATGAGATCGCCGCGGCCGGGTATTCCCACATCGAGCTTTCCTCGCAGGAGGGGCACCTCGAACGGATCTTCACGAGCCGGGAGCTCGAGCAACTGCGGTCGCGGATCGAGGGGTCCGGTCTGCGCACCGGCACCGTGCACGCGCCGATGATGCGCAACGTGCTCGGTGCCCCGGAGGAGGACTGGCGGCGGGAGAAGGCCGCCCTGCTCGGGGAGTACCTGCGCATGTCGGGTGCCCTCGGTGCCGGCGGCATGGTCATCCACCCGGTGCCGAACCCGCGGTTCGTCGAGGATCCGGAACGCCCGGAGCTGACCGGGATCATGTCCGGCGCGGCGCGGCGCTCCCTCGACGACCTGGTGCCGGTGGCGCTCGAGTCGGGGGTGCGAATTCTGCTGGAGAACTTGCCCTACCGCTCCCACTACCCGTTCCTGACCATGACGGAGCTGCGCGGCCTCGTCGACGACTACCCGGAGGAGGCGGTGGGGCTGGTGGTCGACACCGGCCACGCCTGGACCGCGGGGAACAACCCGGGTGGGGAAATCAGGGCCGCGGGCGAGCGCCTGTGGGGAACCCATCTGCAGGACGTCGACGGCGAGGACCCGCAGGACAACCACTGGGCCCCGCTGCAGGGGGACCTCGACTGGGAGGCGATCCGCGAGGCCCTGCGAGAGGTCGGCTACCGCGGTTTCTGGACCTTCGAGGTGGCCACTCCTCGCCGGGGTGAATCGCCGGCCGAGCTGGCGCGGCTGACATACGCAGCGGCCCAGGAGCTGTCCCTTCACCCATAGGGCCGGCAGCAGCGTCGGCCGGGCGGACAGAATGGGATTTTTGGGAGTGCGTTCCGGAAGCCTGAGCAATAAGACCGTCGTTATCACTGGTGCTTCTGCGGGCTTGGGCGCGACGCTGGCGGTGGAGTGTGCCCAGCAGGGAGCGCGGCTGGTGATCTTAGCGCGGAATGCCGAGCGGCTGGAGGCCGTCGCCCGCGAGTGCGAGCAGTTGGGGAGCGAGGTGCTGGCCGTCGTCGGGGATGTCGCCATAGCCGAGGATGGCAGGCGGCTGGTGGAGGCCGCGACCGAGCGCTTTGGATCCATAGACTACTTGGTCGCCAATGCCGGCGTCAGCATGTGGACCGAGTTTGCCGAGATCGAGGACTTGGAGTTGTTCCGCACGCTGATGGAGGTGAATTACTTGGGGGCTGTGCATTGCGTACATCCAGCACTGCCGCATCTCAAAAAGAGCAAGGGCCTATTCGTGGCTATTTCGTCCATTCAGGGGCAGGTGGGGGTGCCGCTGCACACGGGGTACTCGGCGTCCAAACACGCGCTACAGGGGTTTTGCGATGCTTTGCGGATGGAGGTGGCCGAGAGTGGGGTGGGGGTGATGACCGTGCTCTTGCACTGGCTCAAGGGGACGGAACTGCGGCAACGCGCACTGGGGAAAGATGGGAAGGCGTTGGGTGCTGCATCGCGCGAACATCGGGCGGGGGCGGTGAGCTTGGAGAAGGCGGCGCGGGCGATTGTGCGCGGGATGCTGAAGCGGCGGCGGCAGCTCTATGTGCCTAGGCGGCTCAGGCTGCTGGCGATGGTTCACGCCCTGTGGCCGGCGCTGGCCGAATGGGTCATCAAGGGGAAGGTGGCGCAGGAGGAAGGGTAGGACGAAGGGGCTAGGAACGTTCGACTGTAGGAAATTGAGCATCAGCCCATGGATTGACGACTTCAACTCCAGTGTCACGAAACTCACTTGAGTTTCGCGTGACGATGGTGAGACCGAGCCGGGCTGCCGTTGCCGCGAGGAAGGCATCCGGTAGGTGGTCTTTGAGTGCCCCGCCTCACCGCGCAAAAAGCTCTCCCGCTTCCATCATCAGCTCTCGGCCCTGATCGCCGTCTTCGCGCACCACGAGTTGGCCTTCGGCGTATTCGACATCGGCGACGCCAGCGAAGTCGGAGGGAATCTCCATGAGAAAGTTGGCGTAGGTGAAAACCTGGGTCTCGTCGGCGTCGATAAAGCGCAAGATTTGCCGGCCAAAGATGCGGCCTTTTTGCACGAGTACCGGTCCGGGCTGGTGCAGGCCCGTAGTGCCAAACTCCAAGCCACGGGCAAAGGGCTTGCCGTCGCGGACGTGCCGCCAAGCGTCAAACCAAGGGTATTCCTCCATCGGCCAAATATAGCCAAGCAGCAATCCTTTGTTCGCGTTGATAGCCGTGGTCCAGCCGTATTTTTCTTCGATTATGTACGAGACGACTGCTGGCGAGGCGTCATCCGTTAAGTGACGAATATCGACCTCGGTGCCGTCCTTTTTGAGTGCGTGGGGCCAGCGCACGTCGGGGTCTTCGGGCGTTGGCATGGGCGTTTCCTGCATGAAGCCGCGCGTGCCGTTGGCATCGACGCGGGTGCTCTCGTCCAGAAAGGGCGGCCCAATGGTCGGATGCTGGACGATGTTGTACACGCGGCCCAAATGGCGCGTATTGGTGACGGCTTCGGAGACCGCAAAAACGGCCTGATTCTGAGCCATGCGAATCGAGCGCACGACCTTGAGGCTGGCCAAGGGCAGTTCGGCCGACATTTGGGCCACGAGGTGACCGTTCTCTGTGCGGACGTCCTCATCTACGGTCCACCACACGCGCGTGGCTTCGCCGTGCCAGCCCATGCCGTGGGCCTGCTCGGCTTCGGTGGCCGGCCCCCAGCGGTCGAGGCAGAGGAAGTGCCCCATGGAGCGCGGCTCTATAGGAGGTGCCTGATCGGGGGTGTCGCCGAAGGACCAAGAATCCCATTGCAGGGGGTTGAGCGGATTGCTTTTGAGGTGGAAGTCGGCAATGGAGCCGCCGCCTAAATCGACGACTAACATGGCTGCTTGGCCGTCGAGTACGAGGCGGGGGCGGTCTTCGGCCATGCTAGGCGAAGCCGTCCAGAGGAGGGCGACGAGGAAGAGAGTCCATCTCATTATGGGTGCTCTTTTTATTGACGAGGGAATGGCAAACCAGACGTAACAATACTAGAAATTGACAGTAGGCAAAAGACGGCGGATGTTGTTTCTGGTATGGACGTTTTCTTGGTCGCCGCCTTTGACGACGGCTGACCCATGCGCGCTCGCGTTTGCAAACCTTGCCAACAGGAGGAATGATGATCGACTTAGTGGCTTTTGACCTCGATGGTACAATACTCGACGCAGAAGGGCGGCTGGCAGCTTCGGCTGCGGCGACGCTCGAGGAGCTGATTGTGCGTGGCATCCCCATAGCCAGCGTCACTGGGCGCAGCATCCTGCGCATCCAACACCCTTTTGAGTCCCATCCAACACTGGCGCGGGCACTTTACATGGCTGGCTATAATGGCTCGGTGATTCTCGGGCCGGGAGCAGAAGCGGAGCGAGAGGTGCTGCACGAGGAGCGGTTGGACGAGGAATCCTTTGCGCAAATAGTCGAATACGGGCGCGCTGAGGGGCTAAACCTGATGTACTGTCTATTTGAACGCACGGACGCGGGGATCGCCGAGGAGTACCGGCACGTCCGGCCCATAGATCACCTTGAAGCGCTCAGAGGGCCGGGCATGGTGCTCGACGTCGATTTGTACGCGCGTTGCCAGAGCGGCGAGTTGGGCGTACCGCCCAAGCTCATGCTGGAGGTAGATCCGGCGCGGCGGGAGCAGCACATCGCCGATATCAAAGCGCTGTGCGGAGATCGGGTCTAC
Source organism: Candidatus Latescibacterota bacterium (assembly GCA_965116455.1). GTDB lineage: Bacteria > Latescibacterota > UBA2968 > UBA8231 > UBA8231. The sequence goes on from OZ220690.1 coordinate 2,644,133, forward strand.
ATAGCGTGGGCGATTCCCGATCGGGTGGAATTCATGCGTCGGGGAGTGAATAAGGGCGTGGCCCTGCAGACGCTAACCGAGCGGATAGGCGGGTGCGCCGAGCGCGTCTTGGCGGTAGGGGATGCGGACAACGACTTGCCCATGTTGCGCGCGGCGGGGATCGGGGTGTTGCTGGGGAATGCAAAGGACGAGGTAAAGGCAGCCGTAGCTGAGGATGGGGTGCGGATTGGACCGAGTTTTGCCGAAGATGGATTTGCCAAGATGGTGCGGGAATACGCACTGGATGGACAGGAGCAAAGACCATAGGCTTCCGCTGCGTCCGCTAAATGCCCGCGCTCATTTTTGCCCTCCTGCTCGTTGATGTCAGTGCCCAGGCCGATCCTTTCTTCGTGGATGCGACGCGGGAAGCTGGTTTGGAACGGGCCACCGTCAGCGGCAGCCCACACAAGCGCTTTATCCTCGAATCTACCGGCAGCGGCGCGGCGTTTTTCGACTGCGATGGCGACGGCGATCTCGATCTCTATGTGGTGGATGGATCGACTTATGCCAACTATGGTGCGGGGCCGGGTAATGTGCTTTACCGCAACGACGGTGGAGCCTTTGTGGCGGTTGTAGCTGGCGTCGAAGATCGCGGTTGGGGCATGGGAGTGGCTGTGGGGGATTACGACGGCGACGGGCAGCGCGATCTGTATGTGACTAACTATGGGGGCAACGCGCTCTATCGCAATCGCGGAAATGGCACTTTTGCCGCGGTCACAGCGAAGGCTGGGGTTGCTGGCGCTGACTTCAGCGCCAGCGCGGCGTTTTTCGACTACGATCAAGACGGCGACCTCGACCTCTACGTTGCCAACTACGTGGTCTTCGACATTGAGCCGGTGCTGCAAGACCCGGACTTGGACGATCCCTGCGTCTATCTGGGCGGGCTGCGGGTCTTTTGTGGCCCGCAGGGTATGGAAGGTGGGAAAGACCGGCTCTACCGCAACGACGGCGGGACCTTTGCCGATGTTACAGCTGCGTCCGGCGTAGCCTCGGCCAACTTTCACTATGGCTTGGGCGTGATGCCCGCAGACTTTGACCTCGATGGCGACCTAGACCTGTTCGTGGCCAACGACGAGACGCCCAATGTGCTGTTCCGCAACGACGGCGGCCGCTTGGGCGACATAGGCTTGCAGGCTGGCGTGGCGTATAACGGCGACGGCGAGCCTGAGGCGAGCATGGGGGTGGATGCGGGCGATTGCGATGGCGACGGCGATCTCGACCTGTATGTGACCAATTTCTACGGCGAGACCAACACGCTCTATTTGAACTCGGGCGAAGGAACCTTTATTGACGCGACAAGCGAGCGCGGCTTGGCGGCCCCGACCGTGGGCTATCTTGGGTGGGGCACGCGCTTTTTCGACTTTGACTTTGACGGTGACTTGGACCTATTCGTAGCCAACGGCCACATCTATCCCCAAGTCGATCACGCCAGCGCCGGGGGCACGTACGCCCAGCGCAACCAGCTTTTCGCCAACGAAGGATCGGGCGCGTTCTCTGCGGTGGAAGGGGGCGGCCCTGGGCTACAGGTGCAGAAGTCGAGCCGCGCGGTCATCAGCGGCGACTACGACCAAGACGGCGATGTCGATCTGTTCACGACCAATATCGACGACAGCCCAACGCTCTTGCGCAATGAGACGCGCACCGGCCGCTATCTCGTGGTGCAAATCGATCCAGAAGTCGTCGGCACTTGGGTGCGGCTCACGGTGGGTGGACGGACGCAGGTGCGGTCGGTCGGTGGGGCGGCGGGCTATTTGGGCCACAGCGACGTGCGCCTCCACTTTGGCTTGGGCCGGGCTGAGCGCGTGGAGCGCGTGGAGGTGCTATGGCCGGATGGCGCGGTGACGCAGTTGGAGGATTTGCCGGTGGATGAGGTAGTGGTGGTAAAGGGCGGGAGCGATTGACGCGGCGATTTTTATTTCCTAGCTTTAACGTTTCTCTAAATTCACCTGTATATACTCATGTCTTGGAATTTTGTCGTCAAAAGGGTCGCCCTTTTCCTGATCGTAGTGTGGGCAGCGGCGAGCGTGAACTTCTTTGTGCCACGGCTGGGTACGGGCCGCGATCCCATTCGCGAGAAGCTCGGCCAGCTAGCGGCCAGCGGGGGATTGCGCCAAGACGGCATTGAGGCCATGGTCAAGGCCTACCAAGCCAAGTTCGGCCTCGACAAACCGCTCCACGTCCAATACTTCAACTTTCTCGGCGACACCTTTACGCTCGACTTGGGGTATTCGCTGGCCAACTATCCGGCCCGCGTCGGACAGATCATCGGCAACGCGCTCCCTTGGACCATTGGACTGATGATCATTTCAGTGCTGCTCGGGTTTGCCTTGGGCACGCTCATGGGGGCACTGGCGGCTTGGCCGACGGCACCGCGCTTTATGCGCAACTTGGCGGTGCCGATGATGACCATGTCGGCGATACCTCCCTATCTGTTAGGGCTGATTGTGCTCTACATATTGGGCCTCAAGCTGAACCTCTTTCCGCTGTCGGGCGGGTACTCGCCCGGCATGTTGGCGATCTTCAATCTCACCTTTGCCCTCGACGTGTTGCACCATTCGATTTTACCGGCGCTGGCCATTGTCTTACAGCAGGTCGGTTTCTGGGCGCTGGGGATGCGGGGGATGATGGTCACGACCTCGGGCGAGGATTACATCACGCTCGCCGAGGCCAATGGTCTGCGCAATCGCACGATTTTCTTCCGCTTCGGCCTGCGCAACGCCCTGCTGCCGCAGCTTACGGCGCTGGGGCTGTCGCTGGCCAACGTGGTCGCCGGCCAAGTCATCGTCGAGGTAATTTTTGCCTACCCGGGGATCGGCACGGTGCTCTTTCAGGCTATCCAGGCCTCGGATTATACGGTTATCAACGGCGTGGTGTTGATTCTCATCATGTCCATTGGCTTAGTGACCATGCTAATGGACTTCTTCTATCCGCTGCTCGACCCGCGCATTTCCCACAGCCGTCACCACTAGCCATGCACCGCTTAGACCAAATTCTCTACTACTTGCGCGAAAGCCCGATGCTCGCGGCCGGCCTGTGCATGATCCTGTTGGTGGTGCTCTTTGGGATCTTGGGGCCGATCTTCGTCGATACCTCGAAGGCCCAGCCACTGGCCACGCCGCCGCGGCAAGCGCCCTCGCTGGAGCATCCCTTTGGCACCGACGACTCTGGTCGCGATTTGCTCGCCGTGATGGTGGTAGGGGTGCCGCTGACCATGCGGATTGGTCTGTTGGCTGGTACGGTAGGGCTCGGGCTGGGCATTTTTCTCGGCTTTACGAGCGGCTATATGGGTGGCAAGATCGACACGGTCATCCGCGGTCTCGTGGATACGCTGCTGACTGTGCCCGGCTTGGTGGTGCTGGTCTCCATTGCCTCGACGATCCGCGAGGAAATCAGCGTCAATATCATGGCCTTGGTGGTGGCTTCGCTGGCGTGGATGTGGCCCACGCGGACGATTCGCTCGCAGGTTTTGACCATGCGCGAGCGGGCGTACGTGCAGATGGCCAAGCTCAACGGCATGAGCAACGGCGAGATCATCTGGAAGGAACTTTTCCCCAATCTGCTGCCTTACCTCGCGGCCAATTTCACCAATGCCGTCAACTGGGCCATTCTCTCGTCGATTGGCTTGGAGGCACTGGGCTTGGGGCCGCAGAACGATCCAACGGTCGGCATGACCATTTATTGGGCCATCACGTTCAGCGCGCTCATTCGCGGCATGTGGTGGTGGTGGGCGATCCCCATCTTCTTTATCGGCGTGATCTTCGTCGGCTTGTTAATGACCGCGGCTGGCTTGGACGAGCTGGCCAACCCCAAACAGCGCAAGGCCGTATGAGCAGGGCCGACAAAGAGGGCTTCGGCGAGCTCAGCCGAGACGTCCTGCTGGACATCCGCGACTTGGAGGTCCATTTCGAGACCCGGCGCGGCATTGCCCGAGCCGTCAACAAGGTCGATCTGACCCTGTATAAAGGCGAGCGCTTTGGCCTCGTCGGCGAATCCGGCAGCGGCAAGACTACGTTGATTTTGGCGCTGTTGCGGATGATCAAGACGCCGGGCCTGATCGCCGGTGGGAGGGCGACTTTAGACGACGGGACCGACCTGATCCAGCTCGACCGCGAGCAAGTGCGGCAAGCCCGGCTCAAGCGAGTCGCCATGGTGCCGCAGGGCGCGATGAACTCGCTCAATCCGGTGATGAGGATCGGGGATCAACTGATGCTGACGATGCGCGAGCACGCGGTCGAAGAGCAACCGCCGCCTAAGGCCGCGCAAATGGAGCGCGCGATCGAACTGTTAGGCAGGGTCGGGCTGAAACCGGAAGTGGCCCGTCTCTATCCCCACGAATTGAGCGGCGGTATGAAGCAGCGGGCCTGCATTGCCCAGGCTATTTCGCTCAATCCGCAGCTCATCTTGGCCGACGAGCCCACCTCTGCCCTCGACGTGGTCGTGCAGCGGCAAATCATGCAGACCTTGCGCCAGCTACAGCACCAGCTCAATGCCACCGTGCTCTTGGTGGGTCACGACATGGGCTTGATGGCGCAGTTTGCCGAGCGCGTGGGCATCATGTACGGCGGCAAATTGGTCGAGGTGGGCCGGGTCGAGGAGATTTTTCACAACCCGCAACATCCCTACACTCAACTTCTGATTTCCAGCATTCCCTCTTTTGAGACCAAGGGCGAGTTCAAGGGCATCCCCGGGGTCGCGCTGTCGTTGTTGGAGCCGCCGTCGGGCTGTCTCTTCCACCCGCGCTGCCCCCAAGCCATGCCCCAGTGCAGCCAGCGCATACCCACCTTGAAAACAGTCGCCCCCGACCACTTAGCGTCGTGTTTGTTGCACGAGGAGGACGCAGATGCCCCCGCTTCTTGAAGCGCGCCACCTGCGCAAGGTCTTCCGCAGCGGCGGCCAGCGCTTCGGCCCCAGCACCGAGACTATCGCCGTCAGCGACTTTTCCCTGTCGATTGACGCGGATAGGCCCTCCTTTACCACGATTGCTGGCGAGTCGGGCAGCGGCAAGACCACGATCGCCCGCATGTTGCTGGGGGTGCTCAATCCCAGTTCCGGCGAGGTGCTCTACCAAGGACGCGATGTCCACGACCTGCAAAAGGAAGAGCGGCGGCAATTCCGCAAGGACGTGCAGGCGATTTTTCAAGATCCCTTTGAGGTGTACAATCCCTTCTACAAGATCGATCACATCCTGACGACGCCGGTGCGGAAGTTCGGGTTGGCCGACTCCAAGGCCGATGCGTACGACAAGATACGGGAGGCTCTGCGCACCGTCGGGCTGCGGCCCGAGGAAACGTTGGGCCGTTACCCGCATCAGCTTTCGGGCGGGCAGCGCCAGCGCATCACCATTGCGCGCGCGCTGTTGCTCAAGCCCAAGCTGATCATCGCCGACGAGCCGGTATCCATGGTGGACGCCTCGCTCCGCGCGACTATTCTCTCTACCCTGCACGCGCTGTATCGAGACTTTGGCATTTCCTTTATCTACATCACTCACGATCTGACGACCGCATATCAAGTCAGCGAGAACATCGTCGTCTTGTTCCACGGGGCTGTGGCCGAAGCGGGCCACACCGAGAAGGTGATCAAGGATCCGCAGCATCCCTATACGCGCGAGCTAATTCACTCGATTCCCGTGCCCGAGCCGGGGCGCGAGTGGATCGACGAAGCAGTGGAAGAAAAAGAAGTGGTCGATATAGAGGTTATAGAGGCCGAGGAGGCGGCTGCTGGCTGCCGCTACGTGTTGCGCTGTCCCCAAGCCATGGCCCAGTGTGCGGCCGCGCCGCCGTTTTATCGGCCAGAAGCCGAGCGGGCGGTGGCTTGTTTTCTGCACGCGGAGTCGCCGGTGTTGGAAAGCGGTGATCTAAACGAAGTGTTTTCGGCAGCGGCCGACGCGCAGAAATAATTTTCTGGAGGAATGCGATGCAGGGTCTGTTGTTGTGCTTGGTGGGGGTGCTGTTGGTCGGCTGTGGGGACGGAGGGCACAAGAACGTACCGCGGAGCCGGACCTTGGTCATGGATTGTTCCAGCTTGCAGAACTGTAGCGGGCAGATCAAGGACTACAACTCGTTTAACCCGTTTTTGTTGACCGGCGTCTCCAAAACGGGTTGGAACTTCCAGTACGAGCCGCTGTACTTCTACAACGCCTATAGCCCACAAGCCGACAACATTATCCCTTGGATCGCCACCGGGCACGAGTACAACGAAGACTACACCGAGGTCTCCATCCACATTCGCAAGGGGGTCGAGTGGAGCGATGGGCAGCCGTGGACGGCGCACGACTTGGTCTTTACGATCAACATGCTCAAGGACAATGCGCCGCATCTGTCTTTTTCCACCGACATGGAGACGTGGGTAAAGAGCGCTGTGGCGACCGACGATCACACGGCTAAAATCGCGCTGACCAAGCCCAATCCGCGCTTTGTCTTCAGCTACTTCACCAACAACTTTGACAACGGCATCCCCATCGTGCCCAAGCACATTTGGGAGGGCCAAGACCCGCAGACGTTTAGTAACTTCGACCAGGAAAAGGGCTGGCCGGTCGCCAGCGGCCCGTACGAGATATTCATCTCCGTGCCCGCACAGCGGGTGTGGGATTTGCGCCCGGGCTGGTGGGCGCAGAAGACGGGCTTTCACCAGCCGCCGGCGGTGGAGCGCATCATCTACCTGACGCACATGGAGGAGACCAAGCGGGTGCAGAACTTGATCTCCAACGATATGGACACCTGCCTCGACATCCGGCCGCCGAATATACAATCGATCCTCGACGCCAATCCCAACGTTTCTACTTGGACCGGGCGTGAGTTGCCGTTAGGGTATCTCGATTGGTGGCCGGTGTGCTTGGGATTCAACAATTTGGAGCCGCCGTTTAACGACCCGGAGATCCGCCGCGCCATTAACTACGCCATTGACCGCGACCAATTGGTGGCCATTGGCTGGCAGGGGGCTGGGACTAAATCGCATCTGCCGCTGCCGGACTTCCCGCCCATCCGCCAATACACCGACACGATTCAAGACTTGGTGGAAAAGTACGAGATCGGCGTCCACGACCCGGCCAAGGCTGCGGCGATTATGGAGCGCAAGGGGTGGAGCAAGGACGCCGAGGGCTTCTGGACCAAAGAGGGCGAGCGGCTCAAGATCGTCATCGACATTTTCGATATTTTTACGGACTTGGCACCGGTCTTGGTGGCGCAGTTGGAGCGGGCGGGTTTTGACGCCGACTTTCGCATGACGCCCGATGCGTTTTCGCGGATGGCGCAGGGTGCGGCGCGGGCTTTCTTGATGGGCAATGGCGCGAGCGTGCGCGATCCGTACTTCACCTTGCGGCTCTATCACAGCCGCTTCGTCCGGCCCACTGGCACGCACTCCGAGCGGTTCTGGCGCTGGTCGAACCCGGAGTTTGACGCGCTGGTCGATCAGATGGGACAGACTGCGCCCGACGATCCGGCGCTGCAAACGCTCTTTCGCGAGGCCATGGAAATCTGGCTGGCCGAGCTGCCCTCCATTCCCATTGTACAGTGGTATCACCGCATCCCGCACAACCAGACCTATTGGAAGAACTGGCCGTCGGCGGAAAATCCCTATATCAACAGCGCCTACTGGCACAACACGTGGCTTTTGGTGTTGCTGGGGCTGGAGCCGGTGGGGGGGTAAGGGCGCGTGGGTTTTGTGTCTCTTTTCTCGTATATTTCTCTTATCGTGGTACCAGCTTGCAGGTCATGCAGAGGAGTATTCCTTACAATCACGAGCAGTTCGAGGGCAAGAAACCATGCGACAGCGTCAGAGCTACAAAAGCCCGCCCATAAAGACGGATGAGCGAACTCTTTTTGATATACGGCCAAGCGGAGAAAAGGATGGCTTAGAGGCGGCAGCGGCTCAAAAAGCCCTTGTCGAGGATCAAGAGCGAGAACGAATCGCAAATAGGCTGTGGACGGCCTTTGCAGCCGATCCTCTCGAGGACGGAATGTCCCATCCAGCCGAGGAGATTATTGGAGAAGCATTGCGATCCATGGAAGATAAGCCCATTCTCGATTGGTTTCGGACTTTTTCCTTGGACGCTGAGCGACCGAGTTTTGCGGCATCAGTTCTGCGTTGCTTGGGGCGTCAAACACCTCCGGGGACGGATTCATGGCGTACCGAACTCGTGAGAGACGGATTGGCTGTGGACGATGTAGAGATTAGAGATGCCGCGGTGCAAGCCGCAGAATCTTGGGGTGATCGAAGTTTGGCGGATGTTATGAAAGCACATCGCGAAGCCGAGCCGTGGCTTCGGGAGTACATCGAGAATGTTATAAGCGATTTGGGAGAATAACCTGTGTTTCTGGCCCGTAAGATCTCGCTCGCGAAGTGGTCGAAAAAAAGCGAGTTGGAAGTGGGCGAGATTCCGGCAGATGCCGTGACTGCGGACCTGAGAACGCAAGACAACAAGCTTTCATTCTGGAGATGCGGCGACGGGGAGGGGATAGAAGTCAACGAGGCCGTACTGGCGCTAGCTGCCGCGGGTACTCGCGTCGATAAAATTGATGTTGTTTGGTTGGCCGCCGATGAGTTACGCTCCGACGGTCAAACTTTGCAAGATACCAAGGGACGAACCCCTGTCCTTGAGTTGGCCGAATTACATGTTGATGTGTGCCGACTGGATTACATGCGCCTCGGAAAAGTCGCTCAACACATTTTTACCTCAATACAAAAAGATCAGTACCTTCGGCTTGGGAAAGCGCGTGTCAAGCAACTCTTGGCGGAGGCGGTCAAACAAGAGCGTATTAACCCTAACGACCTCCAGCAGCGCGTTCGTGAGGAGCTTGGGCTGTGAGGTAGTGGGCTATTTGGAAAAAAGATTGTATATTAGTCGAATAAGAAACCCTCTTGGCATGAATTTTGCAAGGGGGTTTGAGAGTTGTTCTTTATTCAAGAAAGGAAATAGTTATGACTGCTGAGGTTTTGTCCGATCAGGATGTTGTTTCTTGTCAAGCATCTCAGTCACCTTCCGCCAATCGCCGCCAACAAGAGGGGAAAGAGCCGTTGCGAGCCACAGAGCAAGAGCTTCGTGATCTTGAAACTTCAAAAGTAGGTGATGAGGTAATTCTTTTTGGTCAGAAGCATCAAGTGATAGGGTAAGGAGAAGTGTGGTGTAGTTGTCCTTTTCTTTCCTTTCAAGGATTCGGTGATCTACTATTTCGTATAACAATCCTGTTTCTACCATCGTCTTATCCTCCGTCGTTTAGGGTGATGGCGATTAAAGCGCCGAGGATACCGAGTCCTTGGCGCTTTAATTTTCGTTTCGGTAAGAGGTCTTCTTCTTTTAGATTTTTCTTCGATAGGCCGACTGTTTCTCCTCTAGCCCGAAGACGCTCAACCTCTCGTTGAACTAGGTCTATTGAGTCTATGTCTATTCCGTTTTCTTCAAAAGCTATTTTGGGGTTTAGCTCTAAATGCAAAAGTAATTCGGCTTGGCGTAGGGCTTCGGCGACCTGAGCAGAATCTACTAATGCTCCTTCTTTTTTCAGAGCATAAGCAAGCACACTTAGGGCGGAATCTATGTTTTCTTCATCTTTCTTTGCTTCCATTGTAATTCTAATAGCAGTGGTTCGTTTGATTCCGGCATTGATAAGCTCTAGCGCAACTGTGTAACATTTTAGGGCGGTTAGGGCTTTTTCTTTGTCAATACGAGCAGCCTTAAAGATTAAATCTATATCTTTATCTTTTTTTGCTCTTTCTCCAATTTTTAACATTAAAATATAAGTTTTGTACCCTCCGACCTCTTTAAAAATATGCTCCGATAAATAAAGGAAATTTTCTTTTTCTATTGATTCGTGGGCAGCGCATAGGGGATAGGCAAAAATGATTATAAGAAAGATCGAACGTATCATTGAAAAATCTCCTTTGAGTAGCAGACCGCCCACGCTGAGGTAAAGGGTTCGGTTTGATTGGAGCCTTAACCTACGTGACGTGAGCGATCTGCCTAATGGTGGTTCTTTTCGTGTCGGAGGGAGAATCCAACCTATTCGCCAGCGCGGAGCCGCGTACTCCGCACAGATGCTTTTGTATTCAGTTGGAGACCCGAAATACTGAGATTGCTGACTCCGAAGATGACGCACTAAAAGAGAGTGAACGAGAACAAAATAAGGGGTTTGTCAGATGAAATCCATCCTAAAAAGAAAAATCTTATATAAAATTTGCTTATAGATTTCAATCTATTTATTGAATAAATTTATGAGAATAGAGACGTAGCAAGTGACTTTGCGGCGGGGTTTAATGCCCGCGTTGCTCGGGCGTTGGCGGCGTAGCTAAGAGCTACGCTTTCGCTACCACCGGGCATTTCAGCCCGGATCACTTGCTACGTCCTTAGAGGACGCAACAGATGACTTCGCCCGAGTGTTGCAGGCTCGGGCTGCGCGGTAGCCCGAGCGGAGCCACCGAGAGTTTCGTTTTTGGCGGGGACTCTCGGATCATCTGTTGCGCCTTGAAAGAAGGGTACATGGCAAGACCAATCTTTCAATTGGATTCTTGCCATGTACCTACGCTTGAGGATGTCTGATTAAATTCAGGGTTGTTAGAAAAAGAACTCAGAAGAGAAGAATCCTCTCCACAGTTCGGGCCTTGTCCACTCTCTCATCGCGTCTTCTGGAGAGAATTTCGGCCTATTTACCGAGCAAGATTTCCCTTACTGACGGCTCTTGTATTCAACCGAAGACCCGAGACAATCGGATCGACGTGATGAAAAAGTGGACGGGGAGAAGCTAAGGAATAGTTGGCGAACTGACAAAATAAATTGCCCTTCCTCTCGTTTTCTCGTAGGTTTAGCTTAAATCTCATAGAGAAGGACAGACTTATGGCTAAAACTATCGAACGCCGGCGTCCTCGGGATCGAAACCAACTAGCCAAAATGGTCGTTGATATGGCGGTTAGAAACATCCCGAATGACGAGGACAAAAAACCTTTCAGAATTAAGCTAAAAAAGAAGCAGTAATTATTGTATAACTCTTTGCGTTTCACTATGTTATCTCGGTGGCACGCATAGAGAGAAACAAGCAAAAACTAATCCTTTCAATGCTTTTGGAAAGAAGCTCAATTCGAGCTACTGCAAGGACGGTCGGAAGCCATAAAAAGACGGTTTCAGACCTCTCCAAAGTTGCGGGGCGGGTGGCCGCAGCATACCAAGACAAACATCTTAGGAACCTTGAGCTAGAACAGATCGAGCTAGACGAGGTTTGGGCATTCCTCTACGCGAAGCAGAAGAATGTCCCAAAGCTGAAACGGCCGCGAGAGGCCGGCGATCTCTGGACTTGGATCGCTTTCTGTCCAGACACAAAGTTGGTCCCCACCTGGCGTGTCGGAGATCGCACTCTAGAGACGGCTATGGACTTCCTGGCGGACTTGGAGAGTCGTCTGGCAGATCGGATTCAGTTGACCACCGATGGCTACTCTGCGTATCTGGAAGCCGTAGAGAGTGCTTTTGGGGATGAAGTCGATTACGCGATGTTGTCGAAAGTGGCTTCTCGGGAAGAGTTGGAGATCAGGAAGCAGGTCATCTCGGGCGATCCTGACCTTGATCGGATTTCAACTTCGATGGTCGAGAGGCAAAATCTGACGCTGAGGATGTCGTCGCGGCGCTACACGCGCAAGACGAATGGGTTTTCAAAGAAGATGGAGAATCATGTCCTCTCGGTGGCTTTGCACTTTCTGCACTACAACTTCGTACGGGTTCATTCGACGATTGAGACGACGCCGGCAGTGGCCGCAGAGGTAGCCGCAAAACCTTATGACCTCGATTGGATTCTTGATATGGTGGACGAAGCCTGGCCAAAACCGAAGCGACCGAAGAAATATAAAAAAGGATAGCTTGACCTATCCCAATCAGTCCACGATATTAGAATCGTCTTTTAGATAGTCTCGCCAGCTTCAAGGCGAGACTATCATCGCTCGCGCTCTTCGCGTTTGCCGACGCGATAGAGCTTCACCAAAGGAGCACACTTCCTATGGTTGCTAGTACTTCTAATTCTAACGATCCTCCTAAGTTACAGCAAGACCTTCCTTCCTATCTCTCTGAAGTTAGACCGGAAGAATATGCTTTTGTTCTTTTAGAGCGAAAACGGATTCGGCGAGAGTTTCCGTTGTTTATCCCGGATGATGGAACAAACTTTTTCAAGTTACCTGGCGGGATTGGCCCGGGAAGCAGACTTAGGATAGAAGCAAATAGGGCAGATATACGGATAGTCCAAGGGCCTAGGAGCAAAAAATAATGTCTGAGAAAGATATAGAGGCACTATCAGGGCAAATCCTTGCTTTGCGACATCTCCAATCTGTTCAAATAAAAGCCTTTATGGAACTGGCTGATGACAAAGACCATTTCGCTCTTTGGGTTATTAATGCTCTCCGCGAAATCAAAGAAGAAATGCGTTCGATGAATATGCCTAATGCTATGTTTGAGAGCTATCAACAATTTTCAGAAGCACTAGTTCAAGATGTAAAAGAGGTTCAATCTTTAAGTGATTAGCGGAAGTGTACGGTGGCTATGAATAAGATGAATCAGAAGCTCATAAAATATCTTTCAGTTGCAAACTCAATCGCGGCACCTTTTATAGTGATTGGATCAACTGTATGGATACTTGAGGTTCTAGGTGCTTCTTTTGTCCGTGTGCTGTTGGGATTATTCATAGGCTTCGTTGCTGCTATATTTACGTGTGGTCCTATTGCTGTGTTGATAAGTATTAAAGAATCGTTAGAAGATATTAACGGCAAATTAAGCGATTCTAATTCGGTCGAAAAGGTATAGAAAAAGAAACAAAGATGATGCCATGTTTTTAAGGACATATGAGGGGGTGATAAATATGGAGACGGATAAGCCAAAAACTAGGACGGTAAGAAAGCCACCTGATGATGAAGAGCTAAATTCGTCGATGTAGCGTGCGGGCCTTTTGGCGACCGAATCAAGTAGGAACCAAGAGGCCCGCTATTTTATTTTTAAGAATGGGACCGATTTCTATAAATGGAAGTCCCGGTTTGAATGTATTGTAGTGGTATGTTCAGGGGTGTAAAAAGGACAAGGACAATTTCGTCTATATTATGGTCTGGCGCTGCTACTTCGACTCTTTCATCGTGAGCCTTTTGCAGGTATTTTGCAAAAATTGGGAGGAATGAATTTTGTTTAGGGACTTTATATTCGAGAAATATATGTATTGGAGAAACTGATTCTGGTTCATCAACTGTTTGTACGTGAGTGACTTGACCTGCGGGGTCGATGGCTGCTACTTGTTTACAAACCCAGTAGCTTCTTTCTTTATCGGATGAAGTCAGGCAGAATAGAATGTCTCCGACTTTAACCATTTTATAATAGCCTACTACCTTAGATTTAGTATTTCGTCAGGTAGCGTTTCCGTTCTAGCGATCACGGTTTTATTTTTTCCACCCTCTCGGTGGACTATGGTTGTAAGTCCTAGGCTTTTATCATACGTACGAATTACACTATCCGAGTTGATTGTGTATTGAGTTCCATCTTCTAGCTCAACGATTACATTAGCCATAGTAGCTTTTCCTTTCCTTGAAAAGAACTTCCTGAATAGGTACGATCTTGTTTCTGTAAGGCGTAAAACTGCCCTCGGGAATAGGCTCGATCTGGCCTGTGCAAGGAGTGAAGCTGTCAGGTGGGGTCGGCGTGAACTTGCCGGGATAGTGCGGATCGGCGTACTTTATTAGATCATGGGACATCGCAGACCTCCTAGTCAGCGTGTGATGTCCTCGCCTGTTGCGTGCGCTAACACGCTATGGCAAGGGACAGGCCCTACTCAAATCCTCGCTTGAGGACCTTAGTAGGGCCTGATAATTATTGATTGTTAAAACTTAAAAAGATTCAATCTATAAGGCAAATTCTCCTAGCAACAACCGTGCCAACCTCCTTTGAATTTTCCGACTAGCCCACTACCGGCTGTGAAACGGAGAGGCCAAGTCAAGATAGAGGAAATAGCCAATGGAGATTCATACCTACCAGAGCGTCTGGGATGCTATTGCGGACAGCCCCGAAGAAGCGGCTAACCTCAAGCTCCGTTCTCTGCTGATGGATGCTATAAAGGCGTACATTGACCAAGAGAAACTCACTCAGGAAGAGGCAGCCAAACGGCTTGGTGTGACGCGACCGCGTGTGAGTGAGCTTGTCAATGGCCGAATCAGCAAATTCACCATTGACAAGCTGGTGAACATGGCCGCACGAGTTGGGCTGACTACTCGGATTACTGTCAAGAGGGAAGAAGTCGTAGAGGTAGGATAAAAGGAAAAGCACCATGCGTTATCGGCGATTTGGGCGCACGGAATTGCAGGTGAGCGCGGTCAGCTTGGGCGGGGCTTACTTGGGGGGCAAGGAGGATCCGGAGCGCGCCGAGGAAAACGCCCGAGCGATTGTGCGGCGTGCGTTGGATCTGGGCTGCAATTACATCGATACAGCACCGCTCTACGGGCCGAGCGAAGAACTGCTGGGCAAGGCACTGGCCGGGGAGCGTCGCCCCTTTTACTTGGCGACTAAGGTAGGGTTTAAGCCGGAAGGCTTTGACTACCGGCGCGATTCGGTCTTGCAAAGTTTGGAGCGCAGCTTGGCCTTGCTAGGACTAACTAAGCTGACGGTGGCACAAATCCACGAGGTGAACATGGCGGGCTGGGAGCGGATCGTGGAAAAGGGTGGGACTTTGGAGGGCTTACGCGCCGCGCAGAAACAGGGGTTGTGCGATTTTATCGGCGTGACGGGCCGGGCCATCCCCCTGTTGGCGCGGCTGGCGGCGACTGGAGAATTTGATACGGTGCTGTGCTACCACGACTACCATCCCTGTGTGCAGTTAGCGGCGGAGGAAGTTTTGCCGGCCGCTGTGCAAAGCGATATGGGCGTGGTGCTGGCGACAGTGCTAGCTGGGGGTGTGTACGTTGCTGGCAAGGACCAGCGCGCGGCGGTGGAGCGTCGGTTTGAGGGCGAGGAAGAGCGGCAACGCGCTTGGGCGACGATTGCCCGGCTGGAGCAGGAGGAGTCCACGCTGCCGCAGAGCGCGTTTCGCTGGGTCTTGGCTGACGAGCGGGTCTCGACTGTGTCCAGCGGCGCGGCGAGCGTGGCCGAGCTAGAGGAAGTAGCGCAGGCCGGGGATATGACGCCGCTGGTGTACGCGTCAAAGGAATGGGATGAGGCGCGGGAAGCTGCTTGGAAGCAAAGAGCAGAAGAGAAAATGGGCCTTCGGGAGCGAGGATAGTGAGCGGATTTCTCGACACCAGCGCAATCGTGCGATATTTGACCGGCGACCCGCCTGATATGTTTGCGAGGACAACTTACGTCGAGAGCTATGACGCCGGTTAGACGATTTCACCTCGTATAGTTTTGGCGGTCGCAGTCCACTGCCGGCAGTGTCCGGCTTCCCCTACCTCATACCCACCCGTGCTGAGTGGTCACGGGCGAGCCGGAAGTCTGGGTCTGCCAATGCGGGCGGCGGCCTATTTTGACCTCGCGGCGGGTGAGGGATGATGCTTCGGCGGCGAAGAGGATTTCCATGATGTGCCGCCCGTATTGGCCGTGAGTCGGCGGTTCAATGTCGAGCGCAATGGCCTCGGCAAAGCTCTTCCACTCGTGGTACATCTCGGTCGGCGCGTCCTCAAACGGGACGTCTTCCCACGTATCGCCCTGGCCTACTTTGACGTACTTCTCGCCGTGCTGGCTGAAGCGCAGCGAGCCGTTGGCGCAGATCACTTGGCATTCAAAATTCGGCGCGCCATCCGCGAATCCCACGGCTACGGCCGTGCCGGCGAGGCCGTTCTTGTAGCGGATAAAGGCGGTGGCTGAATCGTCGGCGGCTTGGTAGTGAGCGCGGGTGCCAATGGAAGCTGAGACCGACGCGGCTTGCGAAGCCATCACCCATGTGAGCCGATCGACGACGTGGACGCCGTTGGTCAACCACATGCCGCCGCCGTGGAAGCGACTGCGGTATTGGGGCCGTCGCCCGGCGAAATTCCAGTTTTTCGACATGTAACTGACAGCCGTGATCACGGGGCCGAGCTGGCCGGAGTCGAGGATTTCCTTGGCCTTGAGACTGGTGCTGTAAAAGTGCTGCGACAGCCCGACCATCAGCTTGACGTTGTTTTCCGCAGCCGCGGCGACCATGGCGTCGCATTGCTCTAGGTTGATGGCCATGGGCTTTTCGACGAGTACGTGCTTGCCGGCGCGGCAGGCGTCGATGGTGAGCTGGTGGTGCAACTGGTGGCCGAGGACGACGGCGACCGCATCGACGTCGGCATCTTCCAAGAGTTCGTGGTGCGTTGAGTAGCCCTTGGGGATGTGGTACTTGTCCATGTACTCGCGCCGCTTCTCCTCGAACAGATCGGCGACTGCTACTACTTCTACTTCATCGAGATGGGCGATTGAATCGCAGTGGGAGCGGGCGATGCCGCCGAGGCCAATGATGCCGACTTTGAGCGCTGCCATTATGGGGTCCTTTGATGTGAGTAACGGGTGTTACGTATGGCCCCGAGGTATGAGATGCTTCGACTCCGCTTACGCTCCGCTCAGCATGACAGAGGCTGGTGCTCTACTACCTTGTCATGCTGAGCGGAGCGAAGCATCTCATACCTAAGAAGCCCGTACACAGCCACACTGAGTAAAGTAGCCTGCGGCTTGTCCGGCCACAAATCGCCGCCCATTTGCGGCAAAATAAATTATGTTCTAAGATGCCCTAATGCCCGGTAATTTTACCTATCGCTCGTTCGCCGTGGGCGCGTTGCTCTCACTGGCGATCAACGTGTTTTTCGCGTATGCCCGGCTGGCGATGGCCACCGCGGGCATGTCCTCCGATTACATCACTGCCGGGGCGGTTTTCCTGTTCTTTCTGGTGGTGGCTTTTATCAATCCCGCGCTCAAGCTGATGCGCCGTGCTTGGGGTTTTAACCGCTCCGAACTGATCGTCATCTACGCGATGATGATCATTGGTTCGGCCATTCCCACGTGGGGTTTTACGGGCAACTTGATCGCCATGTTGCCCAATATCTACTACTATGCCACGCCCGAGAACAACTGGTCGGAGCTGTTGCATCCCTACGTCCGCGAGTGGATGGTGCCGCAGGACCCAGACGCGATCAAGTACTTCTTCGAGGGCTTGCCCAAGGGGCAGCCCATCCCCTGGGAACACTGGATGGTGCCGCTTGCGGCTTGGGTGTCGTTTATTCTGGCGATCTATCTGATGATGATCGCCATCGCGTCGATCGTCCGCCGCCAATGGGTTGACTACGACCGCTTGACCTTTCCGCTGTTGCAGCTACCCATCGACCTGACGGAAGAAGGCAAGAGCGGGTCCATCATCGGGCCGTTGTTCAAAAGGCCGCTGTTGTGGATCGGGTTCGCGCTGCCCGTTGTGCTGCACAGCACCAATGCTCTAAACCACTATTTCCCCTTTATCCCGGCGATACAGTTGCGCCACCACATCTCGCTGTTTAACCACGCGCTGGGGCTGGCGACCAACGTGAACTTTGTGGCGATAGGGTTGGCATATTTTTTGAGCTTAGACGTGGGGTTGAGCATCTGGCTCTTCCACTTGTTGACCAAAGTGCAAATTACCACCGAGAACGTCCTCGGCTATTCACTGCCGGGCCGCACCGACCTATTTATGGAAGGCTCGATGTCGGTGTCCTACGAGGGGATGGGAGCCATGCTGGTGTTGGTGATCTACGGGCTGTGGAACAGCCGCGGCTATCTGCGGCGGGTCTGGCGCAAGGCCCTGTACAACGAGGAGGGACTGGACGATTCGCAGGAGATTCTCTCGTATCGGGCGGCGCTGATCGTCTTGGTCTTGGCCAGCGCGTACGCCACCGTCTGGCTGACCTTATCGGGCGTGCCGTGGTGGGTCTCGTTGTTTTTTCTCTTTGTCGCCTTCTGCATTTTTTACGGGCTGACGCGGATTGTCGCCGAGGGTGGGTTGGGTTTTGCGCGGGCGCAGATGACGGCGCAGCCGTTTGTGATTGACGCAGTGGGCACGGAGGCGATTGGTCCGTCGGGGTTGGTGAGCTTGGGGATGACTTTTAGTTGGGCAGGCGATCTGCGGACCATGGTGATGGCCTCGGCGATCAATGGGCTCAAGCTGGCCGATATTGGCCAAGTGCGGGGACGGCCGCTGTTTTGGGCGCTGATGCTCTCGATCGTGGTCGGCTTGACTGGGTCGATATGGATGGTGGTGTGGATGGGGTACCAGTACGGGGGCATCAATTTGGACTGGTGGTTCTATAATCGCTTCGGCGAGATCGTCCACGGCGACTCGGCCTACAAGATCGCCAATCCGAGGCATCCCCTGGATGACTTCGGAGAGATCGGGCCGCGCTTTCTGTTCGCGGGGATCGGCGCGGCGATTATGGGGCTGTTGATGTACGCTCGGCACCACTTCCTCTGGTGGCCGGTGCACTACCTCGGCTTTCCAATCGGTGCGACGCTGACGATTATCTGGACGTGGTTCAGCATTTTCATTGGCTGGATCTTGAAGGCGCTGGTGCTCAAATACGGGGGGGTGACGCTCTATAGACAGCTACGGCCGCTGTTTTTAGGGTTGATTTTGGGGCACATTTTTGTGTCGGGGTTTTGGGTGTTCTTCGACTATATCACTGGGGAGACCGGCAATAGGATTCCGATTTACTAACTGATGTTACGCACCTGGGTAGGGGGCGGTTTGAAACCGCCCCCTACGGCCACCGGCCGGGTCAGATCGAGGGCGGGACGCCTGCGCTCCCAGCGGGAATCGGGCCGAAAACCAACCATCGGTCACGTACTGCGTAACGTCAGTTACTAAAGGAGGTAACAATGCGAGCAGGAGATAGAGAAAAAGTTGGGCCGCACGGCTTGGAGGTAACGCGCTTGGGGATGGGCGGCACGGCCTTTGGCAACATGTACTCGGTGCTGAGCGAGCAGGAAGGGTTGGACGTGCTAGACGCGGCCTTTGCGGCTGGAGTGCGCTACTTCGACACTGCGCCGCTGTACGGCTACGGCTTGAGCGAGACGCGCTTGGGGCCGGGGCTGGCGCGCTACAACCGCGACGAGATCGTCTTGTCCTCGAAAGTGGGCTATACGCTGGTGGAGCGGAAACCCGGCGACGACTTCGTCGATCTGTTCGTCGATGCGCCCGAGATGACCAGCTATTTCGATTACTCGCGCGACGCAGTGCTGCGCTCGATTGAGGGGAGTTTGGAACGGCTCAAAATGGATCGCCTCGATATAGTGCTGATCCACGACCCGGACGAGGGGAAGAGCATTGAGCCGGATTGGAGGCCGGGCGAGCGGGGGTACTTCGATCAAGTGATGGCTGAAACGTATCCTGCGCTCGATGAACTGCGTCAGCAAAAGGTGATCAAGGCGCTTGGCTTGGGTATGAACCAGTGGCAGATGCTGGCTGACTTCGCTCGCGCTGGGGACTTTGACGCCTTTTTGTTGGCTGGCCGCTATACGCTGTTAGAGCAGGAATCGCTGCGCGAGTTGTTGCCGCTGTGCTTGGAGAAGGGGGTGCGGATCGTGATTGGTGGGCCGTACAATTCGGGGATTTTGGCTACCGGAGCGGTCGAAGGGGCGTATTACAACTACGCGCCGGCGCCGGAAGATGTGCTGGAAAAGGTGCGCCGCATTGAAGCGGTTTGCGCTCGGCACGAGGTGCCCTTGTCGGCCGCGGCACTGCAATTTCCCTTTGGGCATCCGGCAGTGGCGACCGTCATTCCTGGGGCGCGGACGGTCGCGGAAGTTGCCGCTAATGTGGATTGCCTAGAGCGCGCAATTCCCGCTGACTATTGGGCCGAGCTCAAGGAGGGAGGGCTGATCGACCGGGAGGCTCCGACGCCTTAGATCCGCAGATGAACGCAGATGAACGCAGATGAACGCAGATGAACGCAGATAGACGCAGGATAGTAGAAACGAGACAATCACACCGAGGAGTAATCGCAATGTCCAATTGGCCGATGCTCAAGCACTACGATCGGGATCATCTCGCCCGCATTGCCATGCCCATTGGCGGCATTGGCACGGGTACAGTTTCACTCGGCGGACGCGGGGATTTGCGCGACTGGGAACTGATGAACCGCCCGGCCAAGGGATTTGTCCCAAGGGGCGATGGGGGCCGAGGAAACGAGCCGTTCTTTGCTCTGTACGCCAAACCTGCTGGCGGCCCATCCGTCACCCGGGCGCTCGAAGGGCCGGTGGATGTATCCGAATACCAGGGTGCAAGCGGCAGTGTAGCGGTCAATCACGGCTTGCCGCGCTTTGCACAATGTGCGTTTGCCGCGGCCTATCCACTTGCCCAGGTCCAGCTGTCCGATCCACAAGTTCCGGTTGCGGTTTGTCTTGAAGCGTTCAACCCGTTTATTCCCGCCAACGCCGATGACAGCGGTATCCCCATCGCGGTGCTGCGCTATACGCTCACCAATCGGACCAACAAGCGCGTCACGGCTGCAGTGTGCGGCTCGCTGCCCAATTTCATTGGCAACGATGGCGTGGAAGAGCTGGCCCAGGCCAATCGCAATCGCTTTCGCAAGGCAACGCACTGTCAGGGCATTTTCATGGACAGCAAAGGGGTTGATCCCACCGCCATCAGTTATGGCACGATGGCCCTGACCACTACGGCCAAAACGGGCATTACCTATCGCACGGCGTGGAAAAAAGCCGGGTGGGGCACGTCTCTGCTCGACTTTTGGGACGACTTTGCCGCCGATGGCCGGGTGGAAGAGCGCCCCAGCGAAGGGGTTGACATGCCGAGTGCGTCGCTCGTGGTGCGCACCAACATTTTGCCCAAGGCACACAAGACCATCACCTTCTTGCTGACGTGGCACTTTCCCAATCGGCACACGTGGTCGCCGGGCGACGATCCCTACCTTGGCAACTACTATGCGACGCACTATGGCGATGCGTGGGACGTAGCCAGCAAAACCGCGCCGAGGCTCAAAAAGCTCGAACAACAGACCGTGCGCTTTGTCTCAGCCTTTGCGGCCAGCGATCTGCCCGAGGTAGTAAAGGAAGCCGCGCTTTTCAATCTCAGCACCCTGCGGACGCAGACGTGCTTCCGCACCCCCGATGGCCGTTTGTTTGGCTGGGAGGGATACAACGATCACGCCGGCTGCTGCATGGGATCCTGTACTCATGTGTGGAATTACGAACAAAGTACGGCGTTCCTCTTTGGCGATCTGGCCCGCACGATGCGCGATACCGAATTCAATCACGCCACCGACGACCAAGGCATGATGAACTTTCGCGTCCACCTGCCCCTCAGTCGCGCGCAAGAATTTGGCAAAGCCGCGGCCGATGGTCAGATGGGCTGTATTATGAAAGCCTATCGCGACTGGCAGCTTTGTGGCGACGATGCCTTCCTACAATCGATTTGGCCGAAGGTCAAAAAGGCCCTTGAATTTTGCTGGATCGAAGGGGGGTGGGACGGCGATGCCGACGGCGTTATGGAGGGCTGTCAGCACAATACCATGGACGTCGAATACTACGGTCCTAATCCACAAATGGGGATTTGGTATCTGGGCGCTCTGCGCGCTGGCGAGGAAATGGCGGCCTATCTGGGCGAAGCTGACTTTGCGCAAACCTGCCGTCGGCTCTACGAGAGTGGCCGCGCTTACATCGACGAGCAATTGTTCAATGGCGAATACTACGAGCATTGCATTGAGCCGCCCAAAAAAGTGGCCGCATCGCTGCGGCTGAGCATGGGCGCGGCCGAACTCTCCGATCCAGATTACCAACTCGGCAGCGGTTGTCTGGTAGATCAGCTCGTTGGCCAGTTTTTCGCCCACGTCTGCGGTTTGGGCTATCTGACCAAGCGCGCCCATGTGCGCCAAACTCTCAGGAGCATCCGCAAGTACAATCACCGCAAGAAGCTGACGGATCACTTCAACTGCATGCGCTCTTATGCCTTGGGCGATGAATCGGCCTTGCTCATGGCGAGCTATCCCCGCGAGCGGCCCGATAACCCATTTCCCTATTTCACGGAAGTGATGACCGGGTTTGAATACACCGCAGCCATTGGCATGCTCTACGAGGGGCAGCGCAAAAACGGTCTGCAAACCATGCGCGACATTCGCAATCGCTACGATGGGGCCAAACGCAGTCCCTTTGACGAAGCCGAATGCGGCCATCACTACGCCCGGGCCATGGTTGCTTGGGCCGGGGTACTGGCGCTGACGGGATTTAATTATTCGGGGGTTACAAAGTCCATCGCCTTTGCCGCAAAGCCTGGAACCTTTTTCTGGTCAAATGGCGCTGCTTGGGGCACGGTGCGCATAGCCCAACGCCAGTCGGGCTATGGCATTGCCTTGGATGTTTTGTATGGGCAGATCAAAATTAAGCACTTTAGGCTGACCGGCGTGGGCGAGCACACCTTTGATCGGGAGATCGTGCTGCGCGAGAATAGCCAACGGACTTTTGTTGTGGGATGAGAGTATCGAGCAAGGAATTACTTTCGCCGCGTGGAGAGTTAGGACTAGGCAAGTGCACAATGCGACGTTGACCTCGGGCCGCGTCATTCCTTTAACATGGTCCAATGAACTGAGCTTATGAAGGCCATAATCGGGGGACTTATTGGACTTATTTTAGAAGGCGGTGTCGGCGCGGAGCCGCCCGTAGAGGCGCTGAGAGGAAGCGTCCTTCCGCAAGGCTTTAGCTTGGGCCAGAATTATCCCAATCCCTTCAACCCCTCCACGATTATTCCCTACCAACTGTCGGTTTCTGCCTACGTGCGGTTGGAGGTGTTCAATCTACTAGGACAGCGCATTGCGACGTTGGTCGATGGGCAACGGCCGGCTGGCGCTCATACCGCGATGTGGAATGCCACAGGTGCGGCGGGGGTTTATATCTATCGGCTGACGATGGATGGGGCCAGTCTGACCCGCCGCATGGTGCTAGTTGATGGGCTAGCTGGAATTCCGATCGGCAAGGCGGTAGCCCCGCTCACTGCATCCCAGTCGCCGCCGGCTCCAGACTTGGTGGTTCAGCCGCTTTTGGTAAACCACATCATCCAGAAAACAGGGCAACCCGTTAGGATAAAAGTCACAGTGCACAACCAAGGAAACGGAGAGGCGGCTCCGACGACCTTGCGCTATTACCGCTCGACTAATGCGACGATCTCTGTACAAGATAGTCTGGTAGGCACGGATGACGTGGATCGCCTAAACGCTGCGAGCGATAGTCCAGAGTCGATTGCCGTGAGGGCCCCGTGGACGGTAGGAATTTATTACTACGGGGCATGTGTAGATGCGGTGATCGGCGAGAGCGAGACCAGCAACAATTGTTCGGATGCCGTGCGTACTGAAGTGATTCCAATAGGTCCTCCGGTAGTAGTAACCGATGGTGGGGTGGCTGGTGGGGCACCTGGTAGGGAGGAACTGGTGGCCCTGTACAACGCAACTGATGGACCCAACTGGCGCAACAACACCAACTGGCTGAGCACCAAAAGCCTTTCGACTTGGTATGGAGTCACCGTTTCTAACTGGGAGGTTACGGGGCTGAACCTTTCCGGCAATAAGTTGAGTGGGACTATCCCATCTGAGTTGGCCAGTTTGTCCACCCTTAGAGATCTGTGGCTTCAGAACAATGGTCTGACGGGTCCGCTCCCGCCGGAGTTGGGCAATCTGTCCAACCTCAGAAAGCTGGGGCTTAGTGACAATGGTCTGACGGGGTCGCTACCACCGGAGTGGGGTAAGCTGGCCAACCTCCATTATCTGTCTCTTCATTCCAATGCTCTAACAGGCACATTACCACCGGCGTGGGGCGAGTTGGCCAACTTGGCGAGGCTGTTTCTTCACTCCAATGGTTTCACGGGTTCGCTGCCGGCGGCGTGGGGCAATCTGTCCAACCTTAGAGAACTGTTTCTCTACTCCAATCGTCTGACGGGTCCGCTCCCGCCGGAGTTGGGCAATCTGTCCAACCTTCGCCATTTGTTTCTTCACTCTAATGATTTCACGGGTTCGCTGCCGGCGGCGTGGGGCAATCTGTCCAACCTTACAAGGCTATACCTCAATCAGAACATGGCTCTGTCTGGAGCATTACCCCGGGCGTTTATCCGCCTCAATCTCACTGATCTAATACTGGGTGGAACGCAGTTGTGCATACCGCCGGATGCCGGATTCCAGCGATGGCTACAGGGGATTCCGAATAGGCGTGTTCCCATCTGCCTCCGTAGCGACGGGCCGCAGGCGTACCTGACGCAGGCGACGCAATCGCTGACGCATCCCGTACCCTTAGTGGCCGGGAAGCCCGCTCTCTTGCGCGTGTTCGTCGCAACGGACAAGAATGTCGATGTCAGTATGCCTCCCGTGCGTGCGACCTTCTACCGCAATGGTACTTGGGTGCATACAGCGGACATTCCAAGGCGAGAAACGACGGTCCCTAGGGTAGTTGACGAGGGTTCGCTCTCGGCGTCGGTCAATGCAGAGATCCCTAGTTCGGTTGTGAGTCCGGGGTTGGAGATGGTGGTCGAAATCGATCCCGGTGGCACGTTGGCCCCCGCCTTGGGCCTTGGTGGCCGCATACCCGAGACGGGTCGGATGGCTCTGGATGTGAGGGAAGTGCCACCCCTCTACCTGACGCTGGTCCCCTTGCTCTGGGAGGAAAACCCGGACCGTTCCGCGTTAGAGAAGATCGAGGGCTTGTCGGCCGATGACGATCTGTTCTGGCCGATGCGCGATCTCTTGCCCGTGCGCGACCTCAGACTGAGGGTGCGCAGACCCGTATGGACTTCGATGGATCCTGTGGTTGCCAACAGCGATGAACTGCTCGCTGAGATCGCGGCGATTCAGGTCTTGGATGGCGGACGCGGACGCGGACACTACATGGGCATCCTGCGTCATAGCGGTGGAAAAGCCCTGATTCCTGGAACCGCGAGCGTATCGGCTCTCGACGGAGCGACTATGGCGCACGAACTTGGGCACAACATGATGCTCAAGCATTCCCCGTGTGGCAATGTGGATGCTGCCGACCTCCGTTATCCCTATGGAAACGGAACCATCGGTGCATGGGGGTACAATTCCCGCACGCGGACCTTAGTACATCCCGACACTCCAGACTTGATGAGCTACTGCGGACCCCGTTGGATCAGCGATTACAGCTTTAGCAAGGCACTCGAATATCGTAGGGGAGCGCACAGCGCGGCGGCCAAGCCGCCTGTCCCGACGATGACGATGTTGCTGTGGGGAAGAGTGAAGGCGAGCGGCGAACTCGTCCTCGAGCCGGCGTTTGTGGTCAACGCCCCGCCGGTGCTGCCGCAGACGAGCGGTCTGTACCGGCTCACTGGCGAAGATGCCGACGGCAGCGAATTATTCGCTTTTAGCTTCGATATGGCGGCGAGTGCCGATGGAGATGGAGGCGCTGCTTTTGCGTTTGCCCTCCCCGTACAGCCGGAGTGGGCCGACGAACTGGAGCGCATCACGCTTTCCGGTCCTAAAGGAGCGGTAACGATGGATGGCGACGGGCCTCGGCCTGTCGCTATCTTGCAGGATCCCGCCACTGGACAAGTGCAAGGTATCCTGCGAGACTGGCCAGAATCGGGGCCGGTTTTACGGACCGCACGGAAGGCGTTACCGGAACCGGCCCTCGTCATCGTAAGCCGCGGCGTCCCCGCTCCAAGTTCGTGGAGTGTCCTCCCGCCCGCCGAGGCTCCGATGCCTTGAGTAGAAGATTCCTTGGGAGTATTTTAAGATCCACCACCAGTTCCTTGCGCCTGGGAAATCATCTCAACCTCGTCCTCTAAGTTTGCTGGATAACCTTCTAGTCAAATTCGGGGACTTCATTAGAAAGGAAAGGCATGACCTCTTTCCCCCGCACCGCAAACATGTGCATAGAGTTTCTACACCAGAAACTCACCCCGCACGTAATCCCTTTGCTCATCGTTGCCCTTAGTGTCCTGCTGCCACAAATGGCATCGGCAGGCGCTTGGACGCTTGGAAAGGGCCAAGTATGGAGCAAAATCACCTACATGTCGCTATCAACCAACGAGCATTACGATAATGACGGAAACGTCGGTGAGATTCCCGCCCGCTATAAGTCCCAGCAGGTCTATTTCGACGTTTACTACGGCTTGAATGACCGGATCGACGTCGGCGTAAAGATCCCGTATATCAGCAATGAGTTTGTAGATGTTAGTCCCGATCATCCTTTCTCTGGAGCACCAGATAAAAAGGACTCGGGCTTGGGCGATGTGCGCGGAGTTGCCAAAATCAACCTCGTGCAAAGCGCTGATCTCGTGGGGACGCTGAAGTTGGGATTCAAGGTCCCAATGGGAGAATATCGGGAAGTGCCCGAGGCCCTTTCCATAACTGGAGGTCAATGGGATTTTGACGTTGTTGCGCAAGTCGGCCGGTCCTTTTGGCCCACCCCGGTGTACGCCAATGTCGATCTGGGGTATCGCCTGCGCGGCGAATACACAGATCCCGACCCCAGCGACGCTGGCGGAGTTGACCGCACTTACACCCCGGGTGCCGAGTTTGTTTTTAACGCTGAGGCAGGCTATAGCCCGATGGACAAACTCCTCGTCGCCCTCAAGTACGAAAGCATCATAGGAGCGGAGTACGATACCATAAACAACCCCCCAGCAGGCAGCCAAGTAGAAACGCTTAACCAAAGCGTCAGCTACTTGGTACCGACGGTCTTGGTTGGCCTCCATCCCAACGTGAGTCTTGAAGCTCAGGCGCGCATGACGGTCAGCGGCAGTCGGTATTTCGCAGGTTCGACCTATGGGGTGGGGCTTTCTTTTACGGCCGCCTTGATTGAGCAGTTGGTACGTCAGGGGACTCCGTAGTCCTCTTCTATGGAGTAGAAAATCAGGGGAAGGGGCTTTTGGGTTCCTTCCCCTGTTTTATTTTATGCAGGATAATGCGGTAGGGATAACTATTCATACGAGGAGAAATCGACATGAGTACGCCAGACATTACCTTGGCCTCGGGCCATGCCATTCCGCAATTCGGGTTGGGCACTTGGATGTTGCGCGGCCAGCAGTGCAAAGACGTGGTCAAAGAGGCCCTCGAAATGGGCTATACGCATTTGGATTCGGCCTGGATGTACGAGAATCAGGACGCCATTGGCCAAGTCCTCAAGGAGATCGGGGCCGACCGAGAGAGCCTCTTCATCACCTCCAAGATCTGGCATTCGCACTTAGAGTACGAGGCGACCTTGGAGCAGATGGAGGAGATTCTGCGCGATCTGCAGACCGAGTACGTCGATCTCCTGCTCATCCACAGCCCCGGTCAGGGCGTGCCGGTGGAGCGCACTTTGGCCGCTTTTGAAAAGATCTACGAGGCCGGTCAAGTCAAAAGCATTGGCATCAGCAATTTCAGCATTGAGCAGACTGATCGGGCTAGGGCCGCCACCGGCTTGCCGATCTGCACCAATCAGGTGGAGTATCACCTGCGCCACAACCGCGAAAGGCTGCGGCGCCATTGCCACGCCCACAACGTGGTGCTGACGGCACACCGCCCGCTGGCCCAGGGTGACCTCGCCCAGGACGAAGCCCTGAAACAGGTGGCCGCCGAACACGGCAAAACCCCAGCACAAGTGGCCTTAAAGTGGCTTTTGCAAAAGGATATGATCGTCATCCCCAAGGCCAGCTCAACGAGCCATTTGCGCGACAATCTGGATTTGTTCGACTGGCAGCTAGGGGACGAGGAGATGGCGCGTCTCGACGGGGTGGGGATCGATCCTGATTAGGTCTTGCAGCGGTTGCCTCAGTAATAGTAAAACGCATAAACCAGCGAGGCTCCGCCGACGCCGACGCAGGTGCCCAAGATCAGGCCGATGAAGAAGGGCAGCAGGGTGCGATAGAGCCGGATGCCGCCGTAGCGCAGGGCTATGAGTTTGATCAGCCAGGCCAAGAAAATCCCAAACCAGTCGATGGAGACGGTATTGGTTAGGGCAATGCCCAGTCCCACTGGGTGCAAGGGCCAGCCGGCGAAGCGGTACTGAGCGAGTGCGAGTAGCCCGGTGAGGCCCGCGCCAATGGCGAGGAACACGGCTACCAGCGGCTCGGCGGGGTTGGGATTGTTGATCGAATTGGCGACCCAAGACCAGTGATATTGCGGCGAATTGACGAAGTACCAGCCGTAGCCGTGGATTAGCCCGTGGCGGTAGCCCAGCCATATATAGCAGACCATGGTGGTTATGAGGCCGGCGATCATGGCGGCGGACAAAAAAAACACCAGCTTGCGTCCACTGATCTTGAGCCGGGCCGGCTCGCAGACCTTGAAAGCGTGGGCGAGGGTGCCCATTAAAAAGAGTTGCAAGTCGGCCGTCCAGACCATGCTCAGCCCCATTGCGCTCAGCCCTTGAGCGCCAAAAGGGGCGGTGCCCACGAGATTGGTCAGGATCGGTGGCACGGAGACCGGAGCGCGCAGGCGGCCGATCCCGGTCTGGGCCAACAGGCGGGCAATGCCAAAGAAAATCACCAGCGCGACCA
Source organism: Candidatus Latescibacterota bacterium (assembly GCA_965116455.1). Lineage (GTDB taxonomy): Bacteria > Latescibacterota > UBA2968 > UBA8231 > UBA8231. Next base: position 2,672,581 of record OZ220690.1, read on the forward strand.
GCAGGAAGACGATACTCCAGATCAGACTCAGGCCGCTGGCCCAGAGGAAGCCAGCCATGTACGTCAGCCCGACAAGCCCGAGCAGAGCAGCGATACGCGGCGAGATCGGGCTATCGCTGTCTGGACCACCGCTGATGATCAGCCGCCACTGGCGGCGCAGGAAATGGCGCGACATCCACAGCGAGATTCCGACGATACACGCGAGCGAGCCGATCTGCTGATGGGCTAGCAGCACGTTGGATGGTGCGTGGGGCTGGGCCGGCAGAGAGAGGGAAATGCCTAGCCAGTTGAGCAGGGCACCTTCGGCGGCGATGAGAATGTGAAAAAACCAGACGCTGAACAGCACGTTGAGGCCAACTAAATAGCTCAAGCCCACGACCAGCAGGTCGGTATTAAGTCCGTAACTAAGCCCAAATTGACGGATCTCGATGCGGCCGCCGGGGATGCCGAAGCCGTGGATAATCTCGATATCTAATACTCGGTCGAGCATGTTGACGGTCGGCAGTATCCAAGCGATGAGAAACCCCAGCCACAATAGCTTGCTTTTGAGAATGGACGCGGCGGGGTTTTCCAAGCTTTCGAGGAGCATGTTGGGGACGGCGGCGAGGGGATACACTAAGCGCTCTTGGCGCGACCACTGGTGGTGGACGAGGCTGATCAGCGCGATGCTGACCAAGAAGAAAGCCAGCATGAAAAGCCCCCACCACAACAGCGGCCCAGCCCACAAGGCCCAAGGCACGGGCGCGGCGGCATCCCTGCCTTCGAAAAGCTGGCGGATCGCTTCGAGATCGCGGGGGACGGCCCAGTGGGGGATGTGCGGCCAGAGCAGGTCGGACCAGTTGTTTTCTGGGGTGGCGTAGTAAAAGACGCCGGCAAGAAGCGGGATGAAGTAGCCGCCAAAGCCCATAGAAGGCAGGACCACAGCGACCATGAGCGCGGCATAGACCAAGGCGAAATTGGCTGGCGAGAGGCGCAAGAGCGGGTGGAGCAGGCGCAGCGCGAGAGCGACGACCACAATCCAGAAGATTAGGAAGATGACGCCGACAGTGTTGAAGTGATCAGTCAGCCCTGTGTAGTTGCCATAGAGGACGTAGGTCCGCACACTGGTAAAGGTCATGCAGACGGTGAAGACTAGGACGAGGACGAAGGAGAAACAGGTGCCGAGGAAGGATGTTGAAGGGGGGCGAGGCATGGACCAATTGCGAATTAGAGTGAGAAGAGAAATGGGCTTCTTTATATTTTTATAAATAGAACATATAGGAGAACACAGGCAATGAAGTATAGATGTCGCATTTTATTCCTAACACGGGATTTAAAAATACTCGATCGGAGGAAAACCCTGTATGCAGTGGCCTGAGATATGCAGAAGCCATCCCGATAAATGGCTGATTGTCGAGGCATTAGAAGCTCATACAACCCCCGATTCGCGGTGGCACCTTGATCGCTTAACGGTACCGAGAAGCAAAAACCGTAAAGGAAAAATTCTTTGCCTAATATGCTACCTAGACCAGTCGGGCGGCAACGAGAGGTCTTGTACCTCCCAGCCAATGGCCATACAGTAGTGCTCGGCACCGCTGGGAGCGGCAAGACGACGCTCGCTATTCTCCGCACTCTCTACTTGTCCGATCCGTCCACCGACCACTGTGGACGCACGCTACTGGTGACGTTCAATCGATGTCTGGTCACCTATATGGAACATCTGGCTGGAAAAATTCAGCACCCTGTGGATGTCCGAAACTATCATCATTTTGCGCGGGGCTATCTCGACCACAGAGGCAAGTTGCCACCGCAAAGCATCTGTCGCCCCGAAGAACGGTTGCGCTTCATAAGGCTTGCACGAGCCGACGGTGTACAGAGCCCGATGCTGCAACGTTCGGAGGAATTTCTCGATGAAGAATTCCAATGGATTCAGCAGCATGGTATTGCGAGCAAGGAGGATTATGTCGCGGTGGAGCGCATAGGCCGGACGACGGCCCGAGTTGCAAGGGCCGAGCGCTCTTTACTATTCGATCTTTACACGCGATACTTGAATCAGCGGCAGCAAGGTGGCAAGTCGTACGATTGGGACGACCTCGCTAGTGCCGTGTTCCGAGAGCTTCAGTTCGATCAGAGTAAACGTCTCTACCGCCACATAATTATTGACGAAGGCCAAGACTTTTCGCCCGAGATGCTGCGCTCGCTCGCAGCCGCCATCCCGGAAAACGGAAGTCTCACTTTCTTTGGCGACATTGCTCAGCAGATATACGGTCACCGGATGTCTTGGAGAAGTGCTGGACTTACCGCGACGAATATCTGGCGATTTAAGGAGAATTACCGCAACACCAAGCAGATTTCCCAACTCGCTCTCGCGCTCGCGGCCATGCCCAATTTCCCAGACGACCCAGACTTGATCGAGCCAACGGCCCCAGTTGCCGACGGACCGTTTCCGGCACTCGTGCAGCTTGCAAGTGACTCGGAAGAACGAGAATTTGTCGTTTCGCGAGCGGCTGAACCAGCCCGGACGGGAACAGTTGCCATTTTGTTCAGGACAAGAGATCAAGAGAGAACTATTCTACGGCATCTCCCAAGCGGAGCGACGCAGCTCCATCGTGAACTAAAACAATGGCCAAGTGGCCCAGGGCTTTTCTATGGCACATATCACGCAGCCAAAGGGCTGGAGTTTGATACGGTGTTCCTGCCGTTCCTGTCGGACAAATGTTGGCCCTATCCACCCGATGTTGAACGCTTGGGGGAACAAGAAGCGGCGACCAGAAACTCGCGCCTTCTTTATGTGGGGATCACGCGAGCTAGATCGACCCTCATACTGACGTACTCGGGACGTGTAACGTCGCTCTTACCGGAAACAGAAGGGCTGTATCAAGGATGACCGAGATGATAGCTTCGATACAGGCCAACGCGATGCGCCGAGGGATTACGCGACTTTGCCATTTCACGCCCTCCCGCAATCTTGGGCACATCGCAGAGGATCCCGCAGGGATTCTCGCCTCGAAGCATCTTGGGGGGGACGAGAAGGCTGTCTTCAATCCGACGGACTCAGAGCGTCTGGATGGTTATCCAGATCATGTGTGCTGCTCGATCCAGTACCCGAACGCTTGGTATTTCAGAAAAGCTCGGGGTCGGGAACCGCTATTTCGGGATTGGGTCATACTTCTGATCAAGCCTCACTATCTATGGTATGTCGGCGCGAAGTTCTGTCCCCGCAATGCGGCGGCCGAGCATGGGAGGCTCGTCAATGAAGGTGCAGAGGCCTTTGGGGCGTTATTTGCCGACACCGTCGAAGGCACTCACACGTACAGGCGTGCTCATCGTCATCCTACTTTCCTGCCCACTGACGAACAAGCCGAGGTGTTGATTCCGGATAGCATCCGACGGGGAGATGTAATCGGCATCGCCGTTTACGATGATGAACAAGCCCAACGGGAAGTAGCTCGACTGAAGCTACTTGGCCAGAGTTTATCACCGATTTTGATTGTTCCCGAGTTTTTCGACCCGAATAAGCTCAGTCAATTGCTACGCGCTGGTCGGGTTCCGACTGAGCGCGAGCATCAACAAGGAGACCCTCATGCCCGATAACAGCGAGAGCCAAGCGCACGAACCGATCTTGCCGTTGCAGGCCAAAGCCGAGGGTGCCTTTCTTGCGCTCGCTGCTGGCGACGCGCTGGGCTGGCCCCAAGAAATAGCTCGAAACGTCCAAGGCAACCCTGAGAACAAGGGGGTGCATGTAGAGTTCAAGGGATGGACGCGGCGCAGTGGTGGACGATTCCAACCCTATGAGGAAAATATCTACGCCGGAGACTACAGCGACGATACGCAACTTACCCTCGCGGTTGCACGGAGTAGAACAAATCATGGCTCTGAATGGTGGAAAGCGTTTACGAAGGTGGAACTTCCGCTCTGGACGCTGTACGAACGGGGTGGGGGCGGGGCCACGAAGCGTGCGGCCAAAGCATGGGTCGAAGGTACACCTCCGTGGAAGTTGGACAAGAAAGATGGCGTTCGCCGATACTTTGAGGCTGGAGGCAACGGGGTCGCTATGCGTGTCCTACCCCATGCCTTGTTTCTCGCTGGGCAGGAAGATCCCGCCAACCTTATGTACGATGTCATTCTCGACGGATCAGCTACCCATGGCCATCCGCGTGCACTCGTTGGGGCGATGGTGTACGCCTATGCCGCGTGGATGCTGGCGCGTAAAAGTGGTACGCTCCGGTTTGGCGAGTTACTGGACGCGCTGATCGATGAATCACCCAAATGGAGCAAGTTCCCCGAGTCGAAGCGAAACGACCGAACTTGGTTCTCATTCGCCAAAGGTGCGACAGGTGGTCGGTACGAGTTGATTTGGGGTCAAACGATTGAGGAGATGCGAGAGCTACTCGCGAAAGCGCAAAAAGGGATCCAAGCTGGTGCGCTCGCGGACGACCATGTGGTCTTGAAAGAACTAGGATGTTTCGGTCGTTATAAGGGTGCAGGAACCGTCAGCGCGGCTGCCGCCGTGTACCTTGTCGCACGTCATGCAGCGCAGCCGGTACAGGCGATACTCAGAGCCGCCTTTGAGCAGGGCGCGGACACGGACACACTCGCGGCCATGACCGGAGGGCTGATGGGATGCTTGGCGGGTGTCGAATGGCTACCGTCACCGTGGCTAGGAGTCCAGGATTCCGAATACATCCGGGACATCGCCAGCCAAATTGCCTTGGGGCCGGACGGTGCCTCCCAGCATCCTATAGAACCTCTTGGGAACCCTCAAGCTATCTTCTCTGATCTTGCTCGGAACGGAGACCGCGAAGTGGTTTTTGGCGGTTTAAAACGAGTTCGGGCGACGTCTCTGCCGGTCCCTAAGCCAATTGCCCGATCAATCACGGTCCAAGCATGGCAGCTCAAAACTTCCGATGGCCAGACCATGTATGTCACCAAGGTGGACCATTTGCGGGACGACGGGGCGAGCCACACGCTGGAGCCAACCCGTCCTACAGCTCCCAAGCTAGCTAACACGAACGAGGCGGTGGAATCTGTTCGGGTCTCAAAGAACGCGCTCTACGTTGAGTTTTGCCGACAACTGCAAAGCCATCTAGAATCTAGGGCAATGAGACCTAAAGAAATAGAAAATGCTTTTGCTTTGGACCTCGTTCCAAGCCAAGTCAAAAAATGGCTAAGCCAAGCCGAACGGGATGGACGGATTCAGCGGATATCCAAAAAGCCCATAGAATTCGCGCTATGTGACCAGAAGTTCCTACAGTAAAGATGCCCTTCCGAGTAGCAGCCAAACTGTCGGTTGGGCAGTAATATGCCTTTCCAAGTAGTTAGCCTTCACACGCCATATCTCGGTTGGCTCGTCTTCGCTCTCGCCCTCGTAGTGCGGGTCGCCTATATCTTTGAAGCAGATGCGAGTCCACTCTTTGCAAATCCGGCGGTCGATGCCAAGACGTACGCGCACCACGCCCAGCGCTTGGCTGCGGGCAACTGGTTGGGCGTCGGCGAGGGGCCATTTTGGCAGCCGCCGCTCTATCCGTACTTCCTCGGGGCGGTAAAGAGTCTTTTCCCAGAGTCATTTTTTTACGCCGTGCGCTTTGTGCAGGCCGTGCTAGGGGCGCTGGTCTGCGCGATGAGCTGGTGGATCGGGCGCACTTTGTTCAATCCGGTGGTGGGGTTGCTGGCTGGAGTCGGCGCGGCGCTGTGCGGCCCGTTGATCTTTTTTGACGGTGAGCTGTTGCCGGCTTCATTAGCTGCCTTCGTCGATCTGCTGGCTCTAGTGGTGCTTTTGTGCGTCTGGCGTCGTCCGAGCCGTTGGGGATTTTTGGGTGTCGGAGTGGCCTTTGGTGTCGGAGCGTTGGCCGTGCCGACGGTGCTAGTCTTTGCAGTCGCCGTGCCCATCGTCCTCTTGTGGCGCACTCCGCGTCGGCAGGGTTTGGCCTGGGCCGGTGCGTTCGCGCTCGGAGTGATCTTGGCTATCGCGCCAGTGGCTTGGCGCAACTGGGCAATCGGCGGCGATGGGGTGGGGATTTCCTACAACGCGGGGATCAATCTGTATATCGGCAATAATCCCGACTATGAAGAGACCGTGGCCATCCGTCCGGGGTGGGAATGGGACGATTTAGTCACCCAACCGGCGCGGGAGGGGATTGAGCGGCCCTCGGCTAAGTCGGCTTATTTTGCCGCGCGGGCTTGGGACTACATCCATAGCGATCCGACTGGGTGGCTGGGGTTGATGGGGCACAAGTTAGGGGCGTTTTGGCACGGCGATGAGCGGGGGCGCAATCAGCCGATTTACTTCTGGCGTACCTACTCAACGGTGCTGTCGGCGACTCTGTGGAAAGCGGGTATTGCCTTCCCCTTTGGTTTGGTGGCACCCTTGGCGCTGTGGGGGATGTTGCTGAGTCTGCGGCGGATTGGGCCGACGTGGCCGCTGCTGTACGTGCTGTGCTATTGTCTGGGAGTGGTCGCGTTTTTTGTGGCGGCGCGCTACCGGGTGCCGGTGCTGCCAGTGGTCATGGTCTTTGCCGCTTATGGATTGTGGGCGCTGTGGGATTGGGGTCGGGCGAGATGTTGGCGCAACTTGGGGCTGGGGTTGGTTATCTGCTCGGCCTTTGCGTTGGCGGCCAACAGTCACCTCGCGCCGATGGACATGGAGGGGGATGCGGCGATCCACTACAATCTGGGCAATGCGTATGCCGAGGCTGGCGACAAAGAGCGAGCACTGGCGGCGTTTGAGCGGGCGGTGGCTGAGGATCCCGAATACTGGCAGGCGTGGTTAAACTTAGGTGGGGTCAAGGCGGCGCTGGGCGATCTCGCAAGCGGCGAAGAAATTTTTGCGCGGGTGGCGCAAAAGGCCCCTCGGCAAGTCGAGCCGTGGATGAACTTGGCGCATGTGCGGATCATGCGGCGAGACCTAGAGGGAGCCTTTAGCTACTACGAGGCCGCGCTCAAGGCTAATCCCAAGTTGCTACCAGCCTACGTGGAGATGATCCGCCTCTACGGGCAGATGGGCGATCTAGCCCGAGCAGCGCACGTCCTCCAACGAGCGGTCGATCACTTGCCCGCCGAACGCGAGCGCTTGCGTCAGTTCTACGAAGAGATACAAACGCGGGCATTGGGTCGCTAGGGAGTCGGCTGGACGACCTTGAGTACTTGATTAGCGGCGACCTTTTCTATGGTCTGCTGCGTCCCATCCGGCCAGTGGATTTCCACTTGGGCGCTCGTGGCCACGCCCAGTCCGAAGTGCAGGCGCGGGTCGTGGCTAGCCAGATAGCTGCCGCCCGATTGCCGCTCCTGCACTTGGCGCACCCCGTCGGCCACAACCTCTACCCGCGTGCCGAGGGCATCGGGGTGGATCTTTCCTACCAACAGGATTTGTAGATAGTGATGGGCGTTACCGCCGTCGTTGCGCAACAGCCGCGGCCGGGCTGCTACTGTGGTCACTAGGAGGTCGAGGTCGCCGTCGTCGTCGTAGTCAGCAACCGCTGTGGCTCGGCCGGCATTAGCCCTTTGGAAATCCGGTCCCATCGTGGCCGAGACATCGGCAAAGCGGCGGCCAGCGTCGTTGCGGAATATCTGGTTGGGTTGCCGATAGGTCTGGCTCGAATCCACTTCTGCAATGCGGTCGATGACGTGGCCGTTGGCGGCGAACAGGTCGAGGTCGCCGTCGTTGTCGTAGTCGAAAAACTTGGTGCCAAAGCCGAGGGGCCGGTACGAGGGGTCGGCCAGCCCCAAGCGCTGGGTGGCGACGGCGAATTGGCCTTGGTCGTCGTTGCGGTAGAGGGCGTTGGTTTCAAAGGCGAAGTTGGTGACAAACAGGTCGGCGTCGCCATCGCGGTCGTAGTCGCCAAAATCGACGCCCATGCCGGCGTCGGCGTGCCCGTGTTCGTTGTAGCGAGTGCCGGCAATCAAGCCCACTTCGGCGAAGCTGCTGTGCTGGTTGGCGTAGAGGAAGTTCATGGTGCCGTCGTTGGCCACGTAGATGTCGGTGTCGCCGTCGCGGTCGTAGTCGGCCAGCGCGACGCCCAGCCCCTTGCCCTTGAGTGCGATGCCGGTCGCTTCGGTGACGTCGGCGAAGGTGTTGCCGTCGTTGCGGTAGAGGAGGTCGCCGGTGGGGTCGTACGCGCTGGGCTCGCAGTACGAGCGCACTTGGCCCTGTTGGCAGATGGCCTCGTCGTCAAGGGCGTAGCGCACGTAATTGGCGACGAATAGGTCGAGGTCGCCGTCGAGATCGTAGTCGAGGAAGGCGGCACTGGAACCCCAGCGCGGGTCTGCTAGGCCGACCGGCGTTTTGGCGAAGGTGCCTTGGTCGTTGCGGTAGAGGGCGTTGGGGCCGTAATTGGCGACGAATAGGTCGGGATCGCCGTCGGCATCGTAGTCCGCGGCCGCGACGCCAAAGCCGTAGCCGGGGTCGGCGCTGCCGCTGTGGGCGGTGACGTCGGCGAAGGTGCCTGCGCCTGCGTTGCGGTAGAGTCGGTTGACCGGCGGTTGGTCCGGGGGATGGCCGGTTAGGTAGGTGCCGTTGGCGAGGTAGAGGTCGAGGCGGCCATCGCCGTCGTAGTCGAGGAAGGCGGCCCCGGCACCGAAGGTTTCGACATAGTAATATTCGCCGGAAAAGCCGTTGTAGTGGACGAAGTCGATGCCAGTGGCGGCTCCTACATCGGCGAAATGCACTGGCGGTGTTGGGGGATCTTGGGGGATGCAGGCGCAGAGGGTGCTGGCGAGGGCGAGGCCCCATATTGGTACTTGAAATCGGATACGCGAGCGTGCAGATTGTGAGACCAGACACATGTCTACTAACCACTAATCAGGAGGATGGACGATGCCATTTATCAATGTGAAGATGCTCGCTGGGCGTTCCACCGAGCAGAAGCGGGCCTTAGTTGAAGCGCTGACCCAGGCCATAGTAGATACCTGCGATGCGCCCCGGGAGGGGACTACGGTAGTGCTTGAAGAATGCGAGCGTGAGAACTGGGCAAGGGGCGGGGTGTTGGTGGCGGACCGCCAGCAATAAGGTGATCGAACGATCTCTTCCGCTAGGAGGACGCCGAGGCCGTGGAAGCACGGTCCGGCGATCCTCCTCGTCCACCAGCATAATATCGCTTGAGGGAGTTCTTTTTTTATCAGATTGCTCAGGCCAACTGCTTAATGGCGATTTCTACTATGGTCTGTGTCACCAATAAAATTCAGTAGATCAATTTGTCTTACTTCGTGCAGGTGAATGAGAGGACCTGCATCCGCGACGGCCTGTTCTACCTGCCCATGTCAGAGCTTGATGACGGCGATGAGGACGCTGGTGTTCTACCTGCCCATGTCAGAGCTTGATGACGGCGATGAGGACGCTGGTGATGGCCACCAACGTGCCCATCATCCAAAGGAAATAGGTGTCCATGCGCTTATGGAGTGCGCGAATTTGTTCGCCCAATGAGCGGTTGGTTTCGTCGATGCGTTCGCCCAATGAGCGGTTGGTCTCGTCGATGCGTTCGCCCAATGAGCGGTTGGTTTCGTCGATGCGTTCGCCCAATGAGCGGTTGGTCTCGTCGATGCGCCCATGTAAGGCACCTACTTGGGTGCGCAGATCTTTAATATCGTCACGCAGATAGCTAATGCTCCAAGGCATTTCTTCAGGGGTAGGAACCGCACGAGTCTGGGGGTCGGTGCTTTCGCTCATGGCTGGACTCCTTAGTGGGGGAATATAAACGAAGGACTAAAAACCACCAACAGGCGGCTTCCGGTGCGTGTCCTGCAATATCCATGCCAGAGCGGACAGTCTGATAGGGCGGTTAGTAGTCGGTGCAAGCTGTGTCGAATGGTAGCCATCAATGGGTTGCTTAGGTGCCTTTGCCGTTTGGGGGAGTACGAAGCCCGGCCGAGAATAGTTGTCCGGCAGAGCGTTTCGCCGATTGTTGAGGCACCTAGGTGATGATTCGCAACGATGTGGGCGACTAGTACCCCCGAGCGGCATTGTCTCCCCGGTGGCTTTGGGCACTGAGAGTGCGAGTAGGCTTTCCCTTTGATGCGTGGCCATCGCAGGTCGGGTCAACAGTCCGCACAGGGCAAGTGGGAACATGAAGCGGTTTAGTTGGGCAACCATGCTCGTCGCTGATTATTATAATGGTCTTAATATAGAACCCGAAAAGAGACCATAAGAGCACCGCCCCAATTTTTTGGCAATTCGCTTGCCAGCCTACCTTGTCGCCTGCGCGACTTGTGCAATCTGTAGATAGTGGCCTAGGCGGAAATTGTGTGCGGTCGCTGGCGCGGCGGATGAAGATTAGGACTAGGACGAGATTTCGTAAAAATAGAGGAGCTATCGATGGCACGAGATATCGAGATCACCCGTATCACTACGACGCATTTCGACTACGAGATCGCCGATATGGAGTTGGAGGAGCAATTGGGCTTTGACACGGTCTATAGAAAAGGAGGTCGTCTGTCTCAGAGCGGCGGCTTCCTGACTATCGAAACTAGCGCCGGGGTCAGCGGCACTGCGCCCGGTGGCATCGACGCACGCACGGCGCAGTACTTGCTCGGTCGCAACCCGCTGGACCGCGAGATCATCTGGCACGATCTCAAGCGTTCGCGGCGCGGTCAGGACGGCACGCCACCGGGCGCGGTGGATACTGCGCTATGGGATTTTGCTGGCAAACTCTACGACGCGCCGATTTACGAGCTTTTGGGCGGGGGTTGGCGCAAGAAGTTGCCAGCCTATGCCTCGACCTACCACGGCGACGAAAACGGCGGGTTGACGACGCCGGACGACTTTGCGCAATTCGCGTTGCGCTGTAAGGAGGAGTACGGCTACCCGGCGTTTAAAATTCACGGCTGGGTCAGCGGGCCGATTGACCGCGAGGCGGCGGCGGTGTTAGCCATTCGCGAAGCGGTGGGCGACGATATGGATCTGTTGCTCGATCCGGCCGGGTGTTTTCCCACGTTTGAGGACGTGCTCAAGGTGGGCCGTGCCTGCGACGAGGCGCGCTATATGTGGTATGAAGATCCGTTCAGGGGCGGCGGGTTTTCGCGCTTTGCCCACGTCAAGTTGCGCGAGCTGATCAAGACGCCGATGCTGATGGGCGAACATGTGCGCGGGCTAGAGGCCAAGGCCGATACGATTACTGCCGGTGCCACCGACTTTGTGCGCGCCAATAGCAGCGTCGATGGTGGCATCACTGGGGTGATGAAGATTGCCGCTATGGCTGAGTCGCACGGGCTGGACGTGGAGTTGCACGGCGGCGGCTTGGCGCACCGCCACATCATGGCGACCTTGCGCAATGCCAACTATTACGAGTTGGGTTTGGTGCATCCTCTGGTCAACGATACCAAGCCGGCGGTTTACAGCGAGCGGCGCTGGCTCGACGAGTTGGATTCAGTGGATGAGAACGGGTGTGTGGAAGTGCCGGAGGGGGCGGGGTTGGGCGTGGAGGTAGACTGGGATTGGATTGAGGATCACAAGACCGGGGAACAGGTTTACGAGTAGCCGAGGTGTTGTGCATGGTGGCGTAATAATCCGATGCGAGAAATGTCGATATCGACGATATTTTATTGGGCAAGTAACCGCTGAGGTACAAGTCTTTAGTTGCCACTTGGGAATACCTATGGGGAATCTCAAGGAAGGGACGTATGGACCTTGAGTTGAAAATTGAGAATTTTGGACCAATCGACGAGGCGACCATCCGGGTTGGTCAGTTCACGGTATTCGCCGGGCCGAATAATACGGGCAAGACGTTCGTGGCGAAGATGCTGTATTCGTTTCTTAATGTGAGGAACGCGAATCATACGTTAGTGTTTTTTGATGTGATAACCGGCAACATAGAATCGGGTCTGCAACTTCTTGGGCAAAGCGGTCGAGAGGAAGAAGAATTCCCCTTATCCGCAATTAGAAAGGGACTCCAAAAGATCGACACTCTCCTACGGGAGGCGTTCCCAAGCCATCCGATCCAAAATGAACTTGACAAGCTCAGGACGGTTCAATCCGAACTGATGGCTGAAATCGAGGAGATAAAGGTTCATTCCCAAACCCTTAAAAGAAACATTAAAACAAAAGAAGAAGGGACCTCTGCCTTTCTATCCGAGACTTATGACAGAATTGAAAGCTTCATAGGCACTCTGGAAGATTGTTTCAGGAACGTAGAACTAGCGATTAGGTTGGGGGGGCGATACAAATTTCGTCAGAACGTACACGGAAATTTCCAATCGTCTAATCTTTCAAATCTCAAGGGGGAGGGCGATTCTCCCTTATATTTCAGAGTCGGAGGAGTGGGGGAATTACGGGTAACAGAACATACTCTCGAGTTGGATACCTATACGCAAATTTTTCAGAATAAGCAGTTGTTCCCTGAAGCCTTCTATTTAGAGTCTCCGCTGTATTGGAAACTGAAAAGTGCTCTAGAGTCGATTAAGCTCGACTCACGTTCTCCTTCCGGGATTTCTTTGAACGGAGTTCCAGATTACTTCTACGACATGGCTGTTGCCCTCAGAAGGAGGCGTATAGAGCATCCTTTCGATGAAATCCACAAAAGTCTGCATAAGGCGATTGGCGGAAGGATTTCGCTAAGTGAAGCGGGAGATCTTGAATTTCAGCAAAAAGACAAGTCGATTCCGCTCTCTCTCACGTCGGCGGGCGTTGCAAATATGGGGATGTTGGCCTTGCTGATTGAGCGAGGGGCCTTAGAGCGAGGCTCTTTTCTTTTTATTGATGAACCTGAGTCGAATCTCCATCCAGCTTGGCAAGTTGAGATGGCGACGTTCCTTTTTGAATTAGCTCGTCAGGGAGTCAATGTGGTGGTCTCTACCCATAGTATGACGATCCTCAAGTGGCTTGAGGTGCATGTAAAGGAAAAACCGGAAGACCGAGAACTCGTCAGGCTGAATAAGTTCCCTCCGGACGCCGAATGGAACGACGACATGGACGCGGTAATGGCAGAAGTCAAACAGTCGTTGACTAAGCCGTTCTCTGATCTCTACATCAAAGGGCTGTAGAATGCCCTTATCCCAATTCGCCGAGCCAATAAAGTCTATCGGCGGCGTCTTCAAAGCATATCGGATGGACAGCACGATGGAAGGGGCCGACATGCGCCGCGCCGCCGGGCTTGGGACATGCGAGTGCTGCGACTATGTAACGGTCAGCAAGGATAACCAAAGCGTCGTTCTTATAGAGGAAACCGACTTAGAGCGCACGATAATTGATTTCAAAGAAAGATATGATTACCTCAGCGATGACGACCAAGTTGACTTGCTTTACGATGAAGTGCTTAAAGAGCATCGGCTTAAACTTTACGGGTCAATGTTGGTCCTGTGTCGCCTGTCAAGCTCGCGGGACGAGGTAAAAGCCTTTTTGCCGGACAATGAGTTTCAGTTCTGGCTCGTAACAACTAGCACGGCCCCGTCGGACTCTGTTATACTGATGGACCATCTGACAGACAATTTGAGAAATTTTCTAAAAAGTCCATTAACCAGAGAGATGATGGACGTGGTCGATATTATTCCGTCAACTGAGCTGGCCGAAAAACTCTCGGCCCAAGCCATTGAAATAGACTGAAATTTCTTGAACTATGCCCCGAACTAGCGAAATCGCCTTCAATGTCCGGCTATTAGATGTGCTGCGGACCAAGCACCCGCGCTGGCGCGATCACACCGGCGTGGAGCAACAGGGCGTCCTCCGCGAGACGGCCCTACGGCCAGACATCGTCATTCGTCCACCGGGCGGCATTCCGGTCGTTTTGGAGACGGAGTTTATGCCGGCGCGCAGCGTCGAAGCGGATGCCCAAGCCCGCTTGGGGCAATTTTTGCAGTACAATGGCGACCGGATTGAGCAGACCATCGCCGTCCAGATTCCAAGGGAACTAAGCCAAGTGCCGCAGGTGGACTTGGAGCAGCATATTGAGGCTGCTGAGTTCCGCTATTGCACGTATTCGCTGCAAGAAGTGGATATGGCTATACGTTGGCCAACTACGGGTTGGCTCGATGGCAGTGTTGACGATCTCGCTAGCTGTATTGAAAATGTCTCGCTGTCCGAGCGGCTGCTCGCTGAGGGAACGCAGATTCTGGAACAGAGTATTGGTGAGGCTGCCGGTAAATTGCGCGAAACGGCCGGTAATCATGCGCTGAAGAATATGGCGCAGTCCCTTCATCAAGAGGAAGGCGAGCAAACTTCGCGCATGGCTATGGCTATTGTAGCCAACGCGCTCGTTTTCCACACCGCCATCGCAGCCGCCCACCCCATCGCCACCATAGACGAGCTACGCAGCCCTATCGGCAGAGGAACCAGCAAGAGCCATTTGCTTGAATGTTGGCAGCATATCCTCGATAACATCAACTACTATCCGATCTTTCGCATTGCCTCTGACTTGCTGCTGCCGATCCCCGACAGCACGGCGAATGCGGTTCTCTATCGCCTCGCTCAGGCGGCCAATGCTCTAGCGGTTTTGGGGGCGACTACCTTGCACGATCTCTCCGGGCGTATGTTCCAACGGCTTATCGCTGACCGGAAGTTCCTCGCCACGTTCTACACGCTGCCGACCTCGGCGGCTCTGCTCGGCGAGTTGGCAGTGGCTCGTTTGGATGTGGAAACGGATTGGTCCGACCCAGATGCTCTCACTAGTCTCCGAGTCGCCGACCTTGCCTGTGGTACGGGTGCTCTGCTTTCAGCGGCGTACCGTGCTATAGCGGTGCGCTATCGGCGTACCGGCGGCGACGATCAGGCACTGCATCAGCAGATGATGGAACACGCCCTTATCGCTGCGGACATTATGCCGGCGGCAACGCACCTTACCGCGTCCATGCTGTCAAGCGCCCATCCGGGCACGACCTTTGGCCGCACCCGTGTTCACACATTGCCCTACGGACAGCAGAGTCAGGAAAAGCGGCATACGATGGCGTTGGGGGCACTTGATCTGATTGAGGATGACGCTGCTCCGTCGCTGTTTGGGACCGGTGTCACAGTGGCGCACGGCACGGGCGTGGATGTGGAGACCGAGGGGAGCCAAGACATGATTCTCCCCCGCGGAACGGCTGATCTGGTGATTATGAATCCTCCCTTCACGCGGCCAACTGGTCAGGAAAGTTCTAAGGTCGGCATTCCTGTGCCGTCGTTTGCTGGGTTGGGTAAAAGTGAAGATGAGCAGCGTCAAATGAGCAGTCGATTAAAGGGAATATGCGCTAAGCTGAAAAAGAGCGGATACCTAGCTGGTCACGGCAACGCCGGGCTTGCCTCCAACTTCATTGATTTAGCCCACGCCAAGACCAAGCCCGGGGGCGTCCTTGCGCTAGTGCTACCGGCTGCGTGTGTGAGCGGTAGTTCTTGGGAGGACGCCCGTCGTTTGCTGGAAAGCGAATACGAGGACTTGGCCGTGCTGACCATTGCGGCACACGGCCAGACTGATCTAGCCTTTTCGGCTGATACGGGCATGGCCGAAGCTCTCGTGGTGGCCACCAGGTGCCGCGCCGGACTCAAAGGATGTGGGGAAACGCTGTTCGTCAATCTCTACCATCGGCCGCGCAGTCTCGCGGAAGCCTTTGAGATAGCGCGAGCGGTACGTCGCCTCTCGCCCCAAGCTAGACAAGGGCGACTTTGCGTGGGAGACCGAGAGACCATCGGTACCTACATTCGGGCACATTTGAGTCAAGGTGGTTGCGCGTCTCTCCGCGAAACTACGCTCGCTGCCGCTGCCATCGGACTAGCGGACCGAAGGCTTGAACTCCCTCAGGGGTACTCCACACCGCTTTCTACGACTCAGCTCAGGAACCTTGGTAGGGAGGGGTTATACCACCTCGACATCTCCGGGGAAACCAGTAACGGGGCACCGAGAGGGCCATTTGAGATCGTACCCATTCAGGGAGTGCCACAATATCCGGCATTGTGGGGCCACGATGCTGAGCACGAACGGGGCCTCGTCGTCCCGCCCGACAGCGAAGGAGAGGTGCGCCCCGGCTGCGACGACCGTGCGGTTACGGCTTGGAACGCAACGGCCTCTCGGCTCCATTTCAACCGAGATTTTCGTATCAACTCGCAAAGCCTCACCGCCTGCCTCACGCCAGCCAAAGCGATTGGCGGTCGAGCATGGCCCAACTTTATCCCGGAACAAGATGAGTGGACCCTACCTCTCGTCTTATGGTCCAATACGACGCTGGGACTTTTCTCTTTCTGGTGGATCGGCACCCGACAGCAGCAAGGCCGGGCGAGTCTCACGATCACCCAGTTGCCCCGCCTAACAGTCTTGGATCCGCGTACTCTGAGCCAAGAGCAGCTAGCCCAAGCCGAGGACATATTTGAGAGATTCAAGGAAAAGGAGTTTCTACCGGCCAATGAGGCGTATCGGGACAACGCTCGCCAAGCCCTCGATCGCGCGGTCTTAGTGGACTTGTTGCAGCTTCCCGAAGCGCTTCTTGAACCCCTCGCCATTTTGCGCGACCAATGGTGCGCCGAGCCAAGCGTCCACGGAGGTAAGAAGACGCGGGCCCTGTTGCTCTATAAGCAGGGGCATATATCGATTGGCCGGGCAGCAGAAATCGCCGGTCTGACAGAACAGGAAATAATGCAGCAGGCTCGTGATTCTAAGATCCAACCCCGCTGGAGTGAGACCCAAGTTCAAGAAGAACTGACGTGAAGGTCTTTTGCAATTCCGGCCCTCTGATGGCACTAGGTAAAATTGATGCTTTGGATATTCTTTTTCAATTATTCGGTCAGGTAAGTATCCCCACAAATGTTCATCGAGAGGTCGTCATCGAGGGAGGAAAGCAAGGACACATCGATGCAAAGAGGGCCCAAATAGCAATTGGTCAAAATCAACTCATCATTGAGAGTGTAGCCCTTTTACCGCCTGTGATCGCGTTACTGCCTCTAGATGTAGGAGAAAAAGAAGCCATTTATCTCAGTATACAAGAATCGGGTAGCCTAATACTACTTGATGACCTGAAGGCGAGAGAAGAAGCAAAAAGGCTCGGTTTGATTGTCAAAGGTACATTAGGCCTGCTTGTTCAAGCCTATCGAGAAGACTTGATTTCCTCTGCTGAAGTCAATGCCTTTATGGAGACCATCATTACTCACGATGATATCTGGATTTCAGCCGATCTGTGTCGAGAGGTGCTCAAGAGAATCAACATAGAGCAGTAATCCGCCTCGGTCACTGACTTCTATAAGGAAACTCCCATACGCTATCTGGAAGTATCCAGTGCCTGTCTGTATTCACTTCTATCAAGGGGAAAAAATGATCAATCTGAGCAAGTACCGCATTATCGACCTATCGCACGAGATGGTTCCCGGAGAGCAGAAAATCGACGGGCACTATTTGCACGGCGAGCCCTTTTTCGGCCGCTCGGTGGAGGTGCAGGAGTTTATGGCCTACGGGGCCCGGATGCACTTCATTCAGAGTCAGACGCACAATGGCACGCACTGCGAGGGAGCCTACAAATACCTAGATGAAGGGCCGGACATGGCTGGCATGCCGTTGGCATCCTACATTGGCGAGGCCGTGGTCTGCGATTTGTCGCACAAGGGGATAGGAGAGGGAATCCGCGCCGACGAATTTCGCCAAGCAGGGGTGCAAAGCGGCGATATTGTGCTGGTGCGCACCAACCCTGAACACAGTGGAGAGTTACCCTACTTTGAAGCCGAAGTGCTGGATTTCTTTATCGAAACGCGGATCAAATTGCTGGCTTCGAGCGGCGGTTTGTACTATGGTCCATCCACTGTGCCCAACGCCCACATCGATGCCGAGCGCCGACTGCTGCAAGAGGGCATTCCCATGGTGGACGCTCTCTTGGGATTGGAGCAACTCACGAAGGACCGGGTCTTTTTTATCGCTCTGCCACTCAAGATGCAGCGGGTCACAGCTAGTTGGACCCGGGCCATTGCTCTAGAAGAGATCGATTGAGCGCTCAGCTCAGTGTGACGACTTCTTGTGTGACGATTTCCTTGGTGTGGGTAAAGGAGGCGGGTGAGGCCAGTTCCAAGGTTTCCGGCGAAAGTCGGGCCTTGACCTCTGGGGAGAAGCGGTCTAGACCGCCGCGCACGCTTTCGTGCTGCTGCATGTAGCGCAGCGTGAGAAAGCGGCGGTCGCGGTCTTCGGGCACCCAGGAGAGCGCGCCGTGGGTGACCAATTCGGAGATGATGACCACATCGCCGGCCTTGGGCGTTACATTGAGCACGCCCTCGGGCACTTCGGTGCTGAAGTACTCGTCGTTGTACCCATCCTCTGTATAGCTTTCGGGGTAGAAAAGCGACCGCGGATAGTCGAAGTGGCTCTTGTGGCTGCAGGGTAGAATAATAAGCCCGCCGTCGCCGGGATGGACGTCGGTCAGGTAGAAGAAGAAGACTAGGTCATTGCACTGGACTTTGCCGGCGATTGTGCTGTAGCGTCCCTGCTCTGGATTGAGGGCCGGTGCCCCGGGTACGCCGCAGTGCAAGGGATGGAAGGGCTTGCCGTGGACATCGACCATCAGATTGCCGCTGGTCAGGCGCGGCCGATCGTCGGTCAACTCCTTGAGGATGGGCCAAGTTTTGGGGTGTAGGGTCAGCGCTTCGAGGGCCTTGTCAAAGGCGAAGGCATTGATATACCAGTTAAAATGCTCGCGCTCGAGATTGATTTTGAGGCCAGCGGGCACCTCCTCTGGTGGCGTGTCAATGTAGCGCTGGGCCGCGTCTTGGGCCGCTTTTAATTCTGCTTCTTGCAGAACGCCTTTGAGGTGGAGGTAGCCGGTTAGGTCGAAGAAGTAGCGCTGCTCGGGGGTCATGCTGTACCTCTTTATGCAATGATTTGGAAGGAATAGAGCTGGCTCTGGCGCAAGCTGAAATGCAGGCGCACCGGCTCCTTGAGTTGTGCCAGCGTGCGGCCGCTGCGCCACTGGACTTCGTGGGTCGTGCAATCTGCATCCAGCGGCAGACACTCGCCTAGGGAAAAACCATCGATGACCGCCCCGTAGAGGGTGCGCACCTCGACGCGCACTTCGCCTTGGCTGGCGTCGGCGTTGAGCCGGAGGGTGTTGCCCTCGTCAAAGCGCAGCGGGCGGGTCGTCAGACTTCCCGGCTGGTCTCCCGCGGCAATAGAGACAAAGCCGTCCACGCGCAATTCGGCGATACCTAAGGCATCGCCGCGCAAAAGCCGGCCGTTGTGTTGCGTGCCTAATAAATCGTTGATGCCGGCGTGCGGGATATTTGAGCCGCGATAGTAGATGCGGATGCATTCGTCCTCGACTTGGACGTGGTCGATGTACAAGCGCTTTTCGTCCCAGGCCTGCTCGTCGCCGCGGAGGAAGACTTGGCGGTCGCAGACCCGCGTCCACTGGCGGCCGTCGCGGCTGAAGGTCAGTTGGGCGTCGATGGTGTAGTTGGTGCCGGCTAGCGGTTGAGAATCGCCGGTGAACTCGTGATAGACATTGAGAAATCCGAGGTAAGCGCCTTGGTATGGCAGCACGGGCATATAGTAGAACTCAGTGCCAGGGCCGTCGCGCTGGTCTGGGGTGAGCACTTCTTCGATGTGGGTCCACGAAGCAGCGTCAATGCTCTCGGCCCGCCCCATGCGCCGGGTGGGAAAAACCGAGGCGTCGTAGGGCACACCCCTGTTGCGCCAAGTGCGCTTTTTGTGGTGGCCGTTGGGTCGCAAGTACATGATGTACAGTCCGTAGCGCTGGTCCCAAAACAGGGACTGGGAGGCATCGCCTGTGGGAGCGATCACGGGATTGGGCTGGTGCGCGGTCCAGCGCAGCCCATCGGCCGACCAAGCCATGCCCACTCCACCCCCGTAGTAGTAAGCCATTTTGTAGCGCCGCGCCGGGTCTTGTTCGCGTTCGTCTTTGGCGACCGTCATGTCGTGGGCAAAGCCCGCTGGCAGGGCGAGCAGATTGTTGGCCGTTGACCCATTGAATTCGACCAGTCCTAGTTCGGGGCGCTCGAAGTGGATTCCATCCTCTGAGACGGCGTAGCACAAGCCGGGGTTATTCACTTCGGGGTAAATGCTGTACCAGAGATTATATGTGCCTTTGTCGCGGTCCTTAACTACATCGCAGTAGAGGAAGCGCTGTCCCTCCCAGGGTTTTTCCATCTCGAAGACGGGATTTTCCGCGAGTTTGCGCGGCTGATGCACAAAGCGGGCGGCGTTTTCCAGCGAATCGATCAGCAGGTCATCGAGGAAGAGCTGGCGTTCGGGGCCGATATCGACGATGGGGGGCAGGCGTTCGACCAGCAGTTCGTTCATACGGTCAATTCTAGTGTATCGCGCGTGGTGATTTCCTTGTGGTCGTTGAAGTCGCGCACGGCGATCAGTTCGAGGGTTTCTGGAGACAAGTTGGCCTCGACGCCGTCGGGAAAGGAGTCGGAGCGCCCGATGTACTGCACGCCGTAGCGCAGGGTGAGAAAGCGGCGGTCGCGGTCTTTGGGCTCCCAGGAGAGGGCGCCATGGGTGAGGTGTTCGGACATGATGACTACGTCGCCGGCTCTGGGCGTAGGATTGGTCACTCCTTCGGGCACTTCAGTGCTGAAATAATCGTCGTTGTATCCCCCATCTGCGGTGTAGCTTTCTGGATAGAAGTAGTGGAAGTCGCGCAGGAAATTGGCCTTGTGCGAACCGGGTACGACAATGAGCCCGCCATCGCCGGGGAAAACGTCGGTCAGATAAAAGAAAAACACCAAGTCGTTGTTGTATATTTTGCCATCCTTGACAAAACTGCGACGCCAGCCCGGCCGGCCTTTGCGCAGGTCTGATTCGAGGCCCGAATGCAGGGGATGAAAAGGTTTGCCGTGGACGTCGACCATCATATTGCCGCCGCCTAGCCGGGGTTTGCCGCCGGTCAGTTCGAGCAGGATGGGCCAAGTTTTGGGGTGCATCGTCAGCCGTTCGAGGGCCTTGTCAAAGGCGAAGGCGTGGAGATACCAGTTGAAGTGCTCACGGTTGAGGTCGATGCGAAAGCCCTCTGGTAGTTGATCCGGCGGCGTGTCGATGTAGCGCTGGCCCGCGTCTTGGGCGGGGCGGAGTTCGCTCTCACTCAGAACGCCGCGCAAATGGAGGTAGCCGGTTAAATCAAAAAAATAGCGCTGTTCGGGGGTCATCATCTCGTTTCCCTGTGATCATGGTGGCTGGTGACTTATATTTTCCGACTCTGTCGGACGTAAAAGTACAAATAACCAAATACGGCTCCGGACTTCAAGGGGTTCCAACTCAAAACGGCCCTTGGCAGCCGGAAATTATCAATAGGAGTCCGTTCATGGCCCGCGTGCGCATTGGTGTTTTGGGTTGTGGTGCTATAGCCCAGGTTCAGCACCTACCTAACCTGTTGGAACTAGACGAGGAATTTGCCGTTCCCATTGTCTGCGACGTGTCGCCCGACCAGGCGGCCTATGTCGCCAAACGCTTTGCTATACCTCGGCACGTCAGCACCCTTGACGACCTGCTAAGCGCTGATATCGACGCAGTTCTCCTCTGTCATGCCGATCCCAAAAGCGACGCGGCAATTGCTGCTTTTGCCGCTGGCAAACACGTGCTGATCGAAAAGCCCATCTGCGCATCCCTGCAGGAAGCCGACGCCATGATTGCGGCCATGCAACAAGCCGGCACCGTGGGGCAGGCCGCCTACATGAAGGCGTACGACCCGGCCTTTGCGCTGGCCAAACGGGAGGTGGAGGGTTTGGATTACAGCTTTATCCAGATCAACCACCTGCACCCGAGCAATTATCTCCACCTCGACCACTTTAACGTGCAGTACGCTGGTTCGCAGCGTTCCGCGATCGCCGCCCAACGCCAGCGCGCCTATAAGGACACACTGCGTCAGGCTTTTGGCGACCTCTTTGAGCAAGCCGAGCCCGTCTGCGGCATCACCTACGGTCTGATCCACGACCTTTACAGCTTGCGCACGATGGTGGGCTCGCCTCGCGCCGTGATTAGCACGGAAATCTGGAAGAACAACCGCTCGATTACCTCAGTGCTCGAATACGCCAATGGCGCGCGCTGTGTCATCAGTCGGGTTGACTTGGAAAAGCTGTGGGATTTTCGCGAGACCTTGGAAATCTACGGCGACGACAAGCGCGTGCTGCTCACCTATCCGACCGGTTTTTCGCGCCGCGTGCTCTCCACCCTGACTGTCCAGGGCATTGACGAGCACGGCACTAGCTATCGCAAAGAGCCGGCCATTCCCTGGGAGAGCGCCTTCACCGCGGAATTGCGCCACTTCCACGCCTGTATCACCGAGGGGGTGGAGTGCCGCACGCCGATCACTGAGGCGCGCCACGACGTGGAACTCATCATCGATATCACCAAATCCTATATCACCGGCCAATCTGTGGAGGGGAACTGTGCAAGGTAATAATCTTTACGACCCAGGGTTGCACCTATTTCTCGACGACGTGGAAGTACAAGATCATCCCGGCTTTGTGCGCAAGGTGCAGCGTCCCGAGCGCGTGCGGACGGAGCCGGTATTAAAACCCGACCGGCCTTGGGAGGGGAAAGCCGTGCAACTGTGGGGCTCGGTGCTCTACGACGACGACGAAAAGTGCTTCAAGATGTGGTATTATTCGAGCAACAACGACCTGTACGAGCGCACCGGCCAGGGGCACTTTATGTGTTATGCGACTTCAAAAGACGGCATTGCGTGGGAAAAGCCGGAACTGGGGATCGTGGCCTGCGAAGGGTCCAGTGCCAACAACATCGTCTATCCGCCGCCGGGTGTTCACTACGGCCTGGATCCGTGGGGCGTGGTCAAAGATCCGCAGGAGCAAGATCCGTCCAAGCGGTATAAGATGGGTATGTACCAGCAGCGCCCCACTGCGGACGCTCCGCAGGAAACGCCCACGATGGACCGCCAAGAGCGCAATGCGCTGCGCAAAGTGCTCTTCGACAAAATCCGCGACCACCACGGCATGTACGCGGCCTTCTCGCCAGACGGCATTCACTGGCAGTTGGACGACCGCAATTACGTGCCCCGCTCGGGCGATGCTGGCGCGTTGGTGTACGATCCCATGCAGCAGCGCTACCTAGCTACTTCGCGCCGTTATGAAACTTTGATGGACCACTTTGTGCTTGAGTGGAAGCAGTACCGCCGCGTCATTGCCCTGTCCAGTAGCGAGGATTTTATCCACTGGACGCCCCTGAAAACCATTGTCAAACCGGACGATTTCGACGATCCGAGAGATCAGCTATACGTGATGGCACCTTTTGTCTATGGCAACCAGTACATTGGTTTCATCGGCATGCTGCACTCGGCCACGGAGCTGGGACCGGTGCAACTGGCTACGGCTCGGCATCTGGACCACTGGCAGCGGGTGGGTCGCCGCGAGGAATTTTTGCCGGTTGGCTCTCCGGGTACTTGGGACGGGGCTTGGTCTTCCCTGTCGTCCAATCCTCCCGCTCTTGTGGGGGATACGCTGTACATGTGGTATTCGGGCCGTCCCCAGGCTCACGGTACTGAGGGCAATTCCGCTAGTTCGATTGGCCTAGTGACCCTGGGCAAGGATCGCTTTGTGGCGCTGCGTTGCGGCATCGGGGGCGGCGAATTGATGACTGAACCCATTGAAGTTGTTGGCCCTAGGCTTGGGATCAATGCCACCTGTTTATTTGGACACTTGCAGGTGCGCGTCATTGCGGAGGCCTCTGTGCCGGAGGGGTTTGACTTTGACTCGTGCAATGGGTTGGAACGGGGAGACGAGACGGATTGCGAGGTTACTTGGGGGCAGGAGCGGCGCGATCTGACGCCTTTTGTCGGTCGGGAGATTCGCTTGCACTTTCGCGCTGACAATGCTACGAGCTTGTACGCCTATCGAACCGGGGACAGCTCTCGCGTTTAACGAGGATGAGGAGAAAAGCTAAGTACACGACAGTAATCCAATGGACGTTAGGCATGGGAGGGCTGAGATGCTTCGACTCCGCTTTGCTCCGCTCAGCATGACCGGTGATGAGCCTCTGTTGTCATGCTGAGCGAAGCGAAGCATCTCATACCGCGCTACTGTCGTGTACCTAGGGAGAAAAGACAAATGGACGAGTTACAGGTTAAAACCGTACCCGCGCTTGATTGGCACGGGATCTGGCCCGGCTACGTCAGCCACGACGACGAAGGACTGTATTTCCCCCAAGATTTGCCCACCGGCATCCGCTTGGCCGTGCAGCAAGCCGAGTGCTCTGAGCCGGTCATGGCGCGCCAAAAGCGCTGGGAAGCCGGCAATATTCACTACCCAAGTTTGATAAAGGAAGGCGACCGCTATCGCCTGTGGTATTGCTGCTTTGCCGACCCCGAAGATCCCTGGGTGAAGGCCGGCCACGTGCCGGGCAAAGTGCCCGGATTGTGGTGCTACGCCGAGAGCGACGACGGCTTTCACTGGGAGCGGCCCGAATTGGGACGGGTCGAATACGATGGTTCCAAGGATAACAATATCCTCTTTGTCTGCGACCAAGTGGGTTCGTCCTATGGGTACATGAACGTCATGCGCGATCCCAATGGCAGTGACGAAGAGCGCTATAAGGCCATCGGCATTACCGCCAAGTTCGAGGTGGACGGCCAGCCAGCTAGTCGGGCGGAAGTGATGGAATTGCGGGCCAAGCGCGAAGCGGCTGGCGACGCCGGTGAAATCGGCGTCAACATAACCTCGCAGGTGGTGGTCACCGCTGGGGTGTCGGCCGACGGCTATAGCTGGACGCACCTGCCCGAACCGATCATGGCACCGCCCTTCTTGCTCGATACGCAAAATATTCTCACCTACGATGCCGATAGCGGCAAATACGTCATTTATTTGCGCAGCGGTCGCGAGCGGCGCCGGGCAGTGTCGCGCTACGAAGCTGATACTTTTCGCGGGCCGTGGAACAACCACCTCATGGTGCTCACGGCTGAGCCAGACGATCCGCCCGATTGGGATATCTATGCGCCGGGCTATTGTCGCCATCCGCACGGCCAGCACCTCATGTTCTTCAGTCCCTACCGCCGGGCCAGCGATCTGGTCGATGTGTACTTGGCCACCAGCCACGACGGTCAGCTCTGGTACCGGCCGGAACGCAAGCCGATTATTCCGGTGAGCGAGCGCTATGGCAGCCTCTACCCGACGCCAGAACTGGTGGAGTTGGACCAAGATCATTGGGGCGTGCTGACCTTGGCCTGTCCGCACCCACACAATCGCTCTTCCGACCATCCGCACGAATACATCTGGGCCACGTGGAAGCGCGACCGACTGGTCGCCTGGGAAGCGGACGATTGGGCGGAATTTGCCCTGAGCGAACAGCTATGCGCCGGCCAGCAACTCGAGATCAACTTCAAGACGTTGTTGCCGGGTGCCTTTGTCGAAGTGGAAATCGTCGATGGCAGTTTGCCCAATCGAACGGGCGCGTCTTTAGTCCCCGCCCTAGCAGGATTCAGTTTTGCCGACTGCGACCGGATGTCTGGGGACGAATTGGCGGCTGTGGTGAGCTGGCGGGGCAAGTCGGATCTGTCGGCGCTGAAGGGCCGGAAGATCCATTTGCGATTTCGCATGGCGCGCGCCCAACTCTTTGCCGTTACCCTCTGATAGGAGACAGAGTATGCTGGTGGGAATTGTCACCTTGAAATCGGCCCCTTGGGAATTAGAGGATAATTTTCGGCGGCTGGAGGCCTATGTCCGGGAGGCGGCTGGGCGTCGCGCCCAAGTGATTGTCGCGCCCGAGTCTGTGCTGGATGGTTATGTGTTTAATGCAGACCCCACATCCCAATTGGCGGATATGTTGGAAATTGCTCAGACCGTGCCGGATGGATCCTATATCCAGCGGGCGGGCGCGTTGTGCAAAGAATTGGGGATTTATCTGATATTCGGCTTGCTGGAACGGGAAGACCAAACCCTGTTCAACGCCTGTGTCATGCTCGATCCGCAAGGCGAGGTAATCGCCCATTACCGCAAAATTACCACTGCGGGAGAGTATGCCATCACGCCAGGCCGCGCGCTGCAGCCGTTCGACACGCCCTTGGGCCGGTTGGGCTTTCTGTTGTGCAGCGACCGCACCGTGGATAATTGCGCGGTGTTGGGGGTCCAAGGGGCACAGGTCATTTTCATTCCCATGGACGGCAGTGGCGGGCCGGAGAATACTGAGAAAATGCGCTGGCGGGCTCGGGACAACCACTGCTGGATTGTCATTGCCAACACTTGGAGTGCGGTAATCATCAGCCCTAGCGGGGAATTGCACTTGGAGAAGTACGAAACCGAATGCGTCAGCGTGCAATACGTCCACTTGCCGCAACGGGATAACAGTCAAGGACGGTCGCGCTTTGTTGCGCGCCGGCCCGATTTGTACGGTCCTCTAGTCACCGAACACGAGGACGGCTACTACGATGGGGAGGGCAAACTCACGGCAGCGGGCGAAGCGCGCCGACAGGCCACACGCCGGAGGGCAGCGGAGGGGTCGTGAAAGACGATATCGTGGATATCCGCGACCGGGTCGCCCGCCACGATCTGCGCTACGACGCGGTGCCCTTTACGTATTTCGAGGGATTTATCCTCGGCAACGGCGATCTGGGTGCCGTGCTGTGGTTCGAGGGGGATCGCATGGTGCTCAGCTTGGACAAGGCCGATGTCTGGGAGCGGCGCGCGGACCAGAGTTTGGAGCCGGGCATGGATTACCGAACTGCCCTGCAGCAAGTCCGCGACGGTAGCTTTGATCCTAGCTGTCGAGTCTTCGATCCGGTGCGGCCCCCCGACCGAGTATGGGGCAACAAACTGCCGATCGGCCGCGTCGAATGGCCGCTTGGGCAGATGCCGACCGCATTGGAGGGCAAGATTGCGCTCTACGAGGCCGCTTTTTCGCTGGAATTGCAACTGGAGCAGGGGGCATTGACTGTGTGTGGGTATTTGCACGCCTGCGACAATGTCGTCGAGATCGAAATGGAGGCGCACGGCAGGATTCCACTGCCCGCTTGCAGCGTCGCCCGCCGCTTGGATGAGCGCAGCGAGGAGATCATGAAGATATGGGATTATCCCGAGACCGAATACGGCGGCGACGGGACCGATCGCTATTTGGTGCAGGGATACAGCGGTGACGAGGAGTACGCGGTGTTCGTCCGCCAGGGCCGCGCGGCGAGCAACCGCGCTCGTTGCGCCGTCACGGTGATTCGGGGTGCGGCCGGCGATGAGCTGCCTACTCGGGCGGCTGATGTTGTGGAGGCTTGGCAGGGACGCGATGACCGCTTTGACGAGCATCTGGCGTGGTGGGCGCGCTTTTGGACGCGCTCGCATTTGCGCGTGCCCGACGCCGCTCTGGAACGCTTGTGGTACGCGGAGATGTACAAGCTGGGCTGCAACGCGCGAGAGGATAAGTACCCCGTCACCATCATGGGCGTGTGGAATCCCGATACGCGCATTCCGCCTTGTTACGGCGACCTGCACCACAATTTAGAAACCGAAATGAACTACTGGCCCATCTTCGCCGCCAACCGCCTCGAACTGGCCATGCCGCTCTACGACCTATTGGTGGACCAGTTGCCGCGCTTTGAGGAAAATTGCCGCACCTTCTTCGGCTGGAGCGGAGCCTACCTACCGGCCAATATGGATATCTACGGCCAAGGCGTGGGCTTTATGTGGTTTCCTTGGAATTTGCAGGTCGGCGTGGGTGCTTGGCTGGCCCAGCACTTCTGGCTGCACTATTGCTACAGCGGCGATCGGGACTTTCTGCGCGACAAAGCTTGGCCCTTCATGGAGGCTGTGGGCCGCTTCTGGCTGGGATTCCTTGAAGCCGACGAAGAGGGCGTGCTGCACGTGCCCTGGTCCTACTCGCCCGAGTACGACGACATTGTGTGCAAGGGCCGGGATTCGGCGTTTGATCTAGCGCTGGTGCGCTATTTGTTCACTACGCTCATCAAGGCCGCACAGGATCTCGAATTGGGTGCGGAAGAGACGGCGTCTTATGGTCAGGTCCTAGAAAATCTAGCGCCACTTCCCGTGGATGAGAACGGCATTCAGGTTTACGCTGGGGTGCCATTGGAGCGCAGTCACCGCCACTTTTCCCACCTGATGGCCATTCACCCCCTCGGCTACGTCAATGTCGAAGGCGACGCTGGCGACCGGGATTTGATCGAGCGTTCGCTGGCCCATTTGCGCCACATCGGCACGGGCCATTGGTCGGGCTGGTCTTTCCCTTGGGCGGCGCTGATTGCCTGCCGCGCCCGGCGCACCAATATGGCCCACTCCATGCTGCGCTTTTACACCGATCAGGTGGTGCTGCCAAACACTTTGCAGGTGAGCGTTGATTGGCGCCAGACCGGCTTCTACACGGCCGAACATGGTTTTATCAATACCCTAGAGGCAGGCACGGGTGCTGCCGCGGCGGTTATGGAAATGCTATTGCAGAGTTGGGGCGGCAAAATCCGCGTCTTTCCCTGCGTGCCGGATGCGTGGCCCGCAGCGTCTTTTGATTCTCTGTGCGCCGAGGGAGCCTTCTTGGTCAGTGCTTCGTATCGGGACGGAGTGGTGGAGTGGGTACACATCACCAGCGAAGTCGGCCACGACTGCGCCGTGCACAATCCATGGCCGCAAGACGACGTGGTGCTGCGCGATCTGTGTACTGGTGCCGAGGTTTTGCTAAACGGGGATGTGCTAGTCTTTGCCACCGAGGCAGGGGGACAGTACGAGTTGAACGGAATGGTGGCAGGTCGGCGACAAAGACCCGGAGCGACCTTCGCCGGTCTGCCGCGCTGGGATTAAACGGAGGCGAGCATGGACAATTCTTTAACGGCACCGATCATTGACGCCCATGGCCATACCTTGGATCTGGCCTTCAAGTCGGAGCGCGGGCTGCACCAAGGTTTGGGCGGACTGACTGATGTGCCCCTGATGCGCGCCGGTGGGGTTGCGGCTCAGCTAACCGCCTGTTGGGTGCCGGATGTGAAAATCGGCGGCCCCCACGGCAATCGGCATCCCCTCCAGGAGGTCTTGCGGATCATCGACTATCTGCATCGCCAACTCGAAGGCGAAGCCGGGGAATACGCGGTGTTGGCCACTACTGCCGATCACATCGAAGAGGCTCATAAGAATGGGAAAGTCGCCTTTGTTTTGGGCCTGGAGGGCGGCGATGCGCTCAAGGGCGACTTGAGCGTATTGCGCACGCTCTATCGGCTGGGGTTGCGGCATCTCGGCTTGGTGCACGAAGGACGCAATGCCTTGGGTACAGCGACGCAGGTGTGGGATGGGCCGACCATGAGACTTTACGACAGCGAGGTCGATCCGCCGGGTCGGCTGACCGAGGCTGGTCGGCAGGTCGTTGGAGAGATGAACCGACTGGGCATGCTCGTCGATATCACGCATATGGTTGAGGCTTGTTTTTGGGACACGCTGGAAGTCGCCCGCGCGCCGGTCATTGCCACACACGGCAATGCGCGGGCGCTGCGGGACACAGTGCGCTACTTGAGCGACGACCAGCTCCGGGCGGTGGCCGCCACCGGGGGCCTGATTTGCCCTAGTCCGATGCCGCTGGGGCCTGGGGGTGAAACAGCTAGTCTGGAGATGTTGCTGGATCACATTGATTACATAGTCGCGCTGGTTGGACCTGCCCATGTCGGCTTTGGTACGGACCTACTTGACCAGCTCAACGCTCGGCCGGTCGGATTGGAAGATATTGGCGAGAGCCAAAATATCGTCGAGGGCTTGCAGCAGCGCGGGCACCAAGCCGAGGCGATCGACGGGATTATGGGCGGCAATTTTATTCGCGTTTTCAGAGAAGTAGCTGGCTAGGCTGCCGGCGTACGAGAGGAGAAAGAGCACTGATGCACCAACCATTTCTGGACTGGTACGATATCTGGGCGGGACAGGCCTGTGCTAATGAAAACGGCGAGTCTTGGCTGAAGGACCCGCCGCTGGGCGTGCGGCTAGCCGTGCAACCGGCGCGCAGGTCTCCGGTATTTTTTCGCGCGGAAGAGCCTTGGGAACAGGCCCGCATGGCGTATCCGTACGTCCTGTTGGACGACGGGCGCTACCGAATGTGGTTTTGGACTTCGGGAGCGGAAGGAGGCGGGGCGCGTTTTAACGGCTATGCAGAGAGCCGGGATGGTTTCGAGTGGGAACGGCCGAACTTGGGGTTAGTGGAGTACGGCGGCACGAGGGCCAATAATCTGCTTTCGCGGCACAGCGATTTTGAGATCAACTCGGTATTCATCGATCCCCATGCCAGTCCCGAGGAGCGCTACAAGGCCATCGGCCCGAAAACCGTGTTTTACCGCAACGGGGTAGTGGATGCGGAAATGGATTGGGTGCAGTTTCGCCAGTTGGGTGCCGATACCGGTACTCGGGACGATCCTACCATCAATACCATGCAGGTTGTGGAGGAACAGTTTGGCGTCCGCCGGGACAATGTGGTACAGGGTGCTGTCTCTGGCGACGGGTTGCACTGGACTGTGCTCGACACTCCCTTAGTAAACGTCGGCAATAGCGTGCTCGACACCCAGAATGTCGCTGCCTACGAACCGGAAACCGGAGAATACGTCGCCTATTTGCGCGGCATGTTTCACAATGAGAACAAATTCGGCTATACCGGTCGGCGGGCCGTGCGCAAGACTGGAGGGAAAAAGTTCGGCGCTTGGGGCCCGCCGCGCTACGTCCTAGTGGCCGACCCACAGGACCACGTTTCCGACGATATATACACGCCGTGCTATTGCCACTATCCGGGGGTGCCCGGCTTGCATCTGATGTTTCCTTCGGTGTACCACCGGCTCGACTCAGAGCAAGACGTCCAGCTAGCGGTGAGTCGGGATGGGTGGAATTGGGTGCGGCCCGAGCGCAAGCCTATCATCACCCTCGAAAGCGACGAAGGACAGTACGGTTGTATCCGCGCCGCTCCCAACCTAGTGCCGCTCAATGAGGAGGAGTGGGGCCTGCCGTACGACGGCCGCTACAGCCGGCACGATCACGGCCCGGCCGAGCTGCCCGAAGGCGAGTTCCGCTGGGCTATATGGAAACGCCATCGGCTGGTGGCCTTGGAAGCACCGCTGGAAGGACGGGCAACCACTATTCCGCGCATTTGCCAGGGCGGGGAATTGCGCCTCAACTTCCAGACCAAGCGAGCCGGCTGGATCAAGGTGGAAATTGTGACGCCGCCGATTGAGCCTGTGGAGTCGATTCAACCTTTGGAGGGTTTCAGTGCAGACGAGGCCGATGTCTTGGTGGGAGACGAGTTGGACAAAGTCGTTACGTGGAAGGGCAAGAGCGATCTAGCGGCGCTAAAGGGAAAGCAGGTAGCCGTGCGCCTGTACCTGGCGCGGGTCAAGGTGTTTTCCATGGCTATCTAAGGGCATCTACGTCCCAGCGGTGATAGAAAATTGGCTCATTGACAACCTGCCGGTAACTTCGCTGGAAAATCCGACGAAGGAGAATCCGTAACTCTCGGCCTGGCTCAACACCTGTTCGAGGGCGACGGGATGGTCCGGGTCGGCAGACCAACTGCGGTGCCATTGGTTTTCGTCTGCTGCAAGTGCAAGGCGATTGGCCGTCCAAATGCCCTCTGCTAGAGCGAGAGGATGGGCTGTGTAGTGCCAGCGCGTGCTAGCGGCGTGTACCCAGAAGAAACACTGGGCACCGTCCAAACGCAGCCGATCGGCCCTCAGGTGGACCGCAACTGCGGATTGGCGCATATCGAGCGGGTCAGCGCCGACCCAACTGCGGTAGCACAGCAGCGGCAGGATGGACAGGGGGCGCTCCGGGGTATCGGCGCTCCAGCGCCGGTGATCGGTCCAAATAAAGCTCCCATTGTCCACACCGCCCTGCTCGGCCCAAGTGGCTAGGATGAAGATATTGCTACCGTCGGCCACCATGCTGGCGTGGTAGTCGTACGAACACCAACCTTCTGGCCCTTTGTCAAAGTTGTTTTTCATCACATTCTCTCCTCAGAAGCGTTTTTAAAAGGGTGTTGATCCAACTCCAAAAAGCAAGCCACCCCTTGACCCTACCAAGGGTAAAAGGAATCAAGGGTTAACGAATCCTTAAAAGGCGCACGCCAACGCCAAGGTGGCGGGCGTCGGGCGAGGGGTTGGCGCGAGCCGCCGACCGCACACCCTCGGCATCATAGCGGAAGTCGCCGCCCCGAATGACGCGAGTAGAGCCGACGGTATACCAGTCCTGTACCCATTCCCAGACATTCCCATGCATATCATACAATCCCCAAGGATTCGCTTTCTTCAGACCCACTGCATGACTCATACTCCATCCATTCGCAGAATACCACGCATAGTCAGTAAGCTGACTCTCGTCATCCCCAAACGACCACCGCGTCGTAGTACCCGCCCGACACGCATATTCCCACTCCGCCTCAGTCGGCAAACGATACAGCACCCCACCCGCCGCCACATTCAACTCCTCTATGAAAGACTGCACGTCTTGCCAAGAAATATTCACGGTCGGATGAGACGGACCCCTGAGCACATCGTCTTTCTTAGATGGAGGCCGCGATCCCATGACCGCCTCCCACTGACCCTGCGTCACCTCATACTTACCCAAGTAGAACCCTTGACTGATCTCCACCTCACGTACCGGCTCTTCATCCTGATTTCGTCCCTCCTCCGAATCCGGCGATCCCATCTGAAAGGTCCCAGGCTCAATCCAAACAAACACCATTTTGGCACCATTAGGCAAAGAAAATGTCTTCTCAGCGCCCGTTGAGTTGTCGCCGAGGCAAGCAATCGGTACCAGCAACCCCAGCAGACATACGGTCAAAAACTTCATAGCTATAGCTCCCTTATATAGAAGAATGAAAGAAGTGAGCAACAGTCATGTACTCTGCCATCGCCTAATCCTCCGATTGGGTTTACACAATGCGCGGCCGTCTGGGCGGGACCTGTCTCTCTAGCGCTCGAATCTGTAGGTGAAGTCCACGGTCTGGACCGGCTCGCCGCGGTAGTCGTATCTCAGCACCGCGTCCTTCACCGTGACTTGGATGTCGCGGATGTCCGGGTCCAGCCCCGTAAACAAGACGTAGCCGGACACCTCCTGGCCGCTGAAGACCGCGTCCGCCGTGAACAGCGCCTCGCGCAGCCGCTCATTGCGATCCCTGCCTGGAGTGGGGACTGGGGCGAAGTACGCAGGAGCCAGATTGTACCACTTGCGGCCATCGGGGGACCGCATCACGATGCTTGCCGGGTCGATGAACACCTTCGGGTAGTAGTAGTTCTTCACCCCAAGGCGGAACACCGTGCTATGCCGGAAGTCTCCCCGCGCCGGGAACTGGCGGTTGAGCTCTTCGGCCGTCATGGGGCGCAGGGACACCTCGAAGCGGTTCAGGGTGAAGCGAACCGAGCCGTCGTCGGCCACGGTCATAGCCTCCGCCTGCTCGGCAGCAGGGCGCAGGGAGGCCTTGTCGGTTCCATCGGCCAGAGACAGCGTAGCGATCAGACAACTCACGCAGCCGATCAGCACCCCCACACGCAACAGCTGATGCCGCTGCACAGGTCTTCGGTCAGACTGTTCGTCGACCAGAGCGCGGATACGTGCGACGAGACTTGACGACTGGACTACCGGCAGCGAGGCCGTGGAGTTGAAAGAGCGCGCGTTCATGGCGATCTCCATTAGATGGCGGCCATACGATGAGGATCGCTGGCCGGCGTTGAGCACGAAGTCATCGCATGCCTTCTCTTGCTCCAGGCGCAGACATCTGAAGGCGTGCCAGACCAGCGGATGGAACCAGTAGAAGGCGGTGATGATGCGAGCGAAGAGCTGTGTGGTCTGGTCGCCGCGACGAGCATGGGCCACCTCGTGTAGCAGTGCGATCCTGATCCGGTCGGCGGGCCAAGTCTGGGCCGAGAGCGGAATGGCCACGGCTGGCCGTATGAAACCCCAGGTAACCGGTACCGATATGCGCGGGCTGACCAGGATGCGGATCGGTCGCCGGACCAGTCCGTTGCGTTCCAGCTCTGCGGCGATGTCGGCCCATAGGCCGCTGGTCACACCGCGGGCATCGGCCAACCAGCGTCTTCTCGATCGGTAATCGAGCACAAGCCCGGATAAGGAGGCGATGAGCCCGGCCAGCCACAAACCCACTAAGAAGGGATACAGCCCGGATGATCCGGTGCCGGAATGGCGGGAAGTTAGAATGCCATCGAGCTTGCCGGCCAGTCCCGGCGGATCGCTGGTAATCTGCGATGGAACCGGCGAAAGTCCCGGAGGGGATTTCACCGCTGCTTCGCCGTCGTATAGGGAAACGGCTCCCTCGAATATCCCCGATAAACCGGACACCAAGGAGAGAGGTGGCAATAAGATAGAGCAGGCAGGAAGCAACAGGAGGGCGAAAAAAGCGGCCAACCACTGGGCGTGACGCAGCGCCGCCGATGAGCGCCACAGGGCCGTCATGAGCCATACGATCAACACAATGCCCGCGCTTTTGATCGTCATTTCGAGCAGGAAGCTGGCGGCATCAAAGGAGGAGACTCCGGCCATCTTCAGCGTCCTTTCTCTCTCGCTTCGGTCAGTAGTGCATCCAGCCGGGCGATTTCCTCTGGGGTCAGCTTATCCCCTTCCAGATTGATGAGAGCGGCGATCGCCCTGGATGGTGAACCGCCGAAGAACGTGCGCAGCACTTGGCGCAGCGCGGATGTTTGGGTCTGTTGACGCGGCCAGGTCGGTGAGTAGACGAAGCGCGGTCCCTCTTTCCGGTGTTTGAGATAGCCTTTGTTTTCCAGATGCCTCAACCAGGTCCGCACCGTCGCGTTGGTTAAGGCCGGCGATAAGTCCTCTTGCACTTGACTGGCTGTAGCCTCGCTGCGCCGGAAGATGATGTCCATGATCTGGCGTTCCCGGCGACCGAGTTCGAGATAGTCGTGGTCACTCATAGGGATACCTCACGAAAAATGTTAAAATATTAACATGTTAGTATAATAACATTTATGATTGAAAGCAAGAGGATATAGGCTGATCGGGAGTTAGCCCATCACGCCGACCTACTGGGCGCAGGCGGCGAAGAATTCGTCGGTTTGCTGGGCGATGCGCACTGGGGTTAGAGGTTTGATTTCGAGTACCGCATCCCCCTGAAAATTGCTCGCCTCTAGGGCGTCGAGCAGGTAGCGCCAATCCGCTGCGGGTATTTTGCCGGTGCCCGGCATGGTGTGCAGACGGCCGATGCCCACGTCATCGCCTAGGGCATCGCTGATGTGCAGGTGGCAAATGCGGTCTTGCAGCCGATCGACGTACTCTTTGAGGGGAAAGCGTTTGAATTTTTGTGTGTGGGTCGTGTCGAGGCAGATTCCAAGGTCGGCAAAGCGCGCCAGCGCCCGCTGCAAGATGGACAGGTTCCATAGCTCAGGGTCTTCTTCTTGCTCGCCTTCGGAGGCGTTTTCCAGCGCGATTTTGACGTTGTTCTGGTGCGCGTACTCCAGCACTTGGGTGGCAAAATCGAAATCGGGATCGGGGCCGTCGAGATAGAGATTGGCCGCGTGTACTACTAGGACTCGGCTGCCCACCTGCGCCACCGTGTCGATTTGGCGGCGGTAGCTCTCGATGGTATTGTCGCCGCCCGTGTGCCAACTCGAGCGCACGCCGCGCAGGATTTGCGCCAGCCGAGGCCGATGCTCTTCGGCGTAGAGATCGAATTGTTGGGACACCAGCGCTTCGCGGGCGGGGCTCGTCCACTCCCAACTGGCCCATTTGGGCCACAACTCAACGCCATAACCCGCAGCAGCTATTTCGTCGACGACTTTTGCCAGACTGTCCAAGCCGCCATCTAGGGCGAAGCTGGTGCCGCCTTTTCGCAAGGGGAAGTAGTGAATGTAGTTCCACAGGCTGATGGAGATATTCAGTTGCATGGGGCCTCTTTTCTCAAGTTGGTTTGTGGTGGTTGACTATTACCATCCGTGCATGCGGTGTCCCTCTGCCGGGAACCAGATCAGATCCACTATCATAGAAAAAATTACTCCAACCACATAACCGATGGCGAGGCCGTAGAACAGGGGTTTGCCGGCGATGTAGGCCTTGGCCCCGCCGTAGCGCAGCAGGATTATTTTGACAATCCACACGATGAACAGACTGAACCAGTAGAGGCGGAGACCGAACGTGTGCTGGAAGGCTAGGCCGATGGGATGGATGGGGAACCAGTGGAAATAGCCGCGCAGCAGGGCGATGAGCGCGGCTTCGCCAAAGCCGAAGAGCCACACCGCCCACTTGTTCAGGTCGGGCAGCATGGGGTTGTTGAGCAGATAGACCATATCTTCGAATATCCAGTTGGCCTTGCCGCCGAGGAAAATCAGGCCGCTCTCTTCATAGGCCAAGCTGATTGTCTCGACAGCCAATGCGACGAATCCGATGGGAAAGGCGATTAGGACCATGGCCGTCAGCCGCCCGGGCTGCCGCTCTAGGGAGAACAGGCGGAAGCAGTGGGGCAGCGCTGGCCAGGCCGGGATGCGGAAGGTGCCGAAGAAGGCATTGCTGGTGAATACCTTAAATGCCACTAAGCTGCGCGGCGACTGGAAGGCCGAACCGACTAGCTCGATGAGGAAGGAATCGCCCTTGATATGGGGCTTGTTGGGCAAGAGATAGGCAAAGCCAGTGGCAGCGACGAGTTTGGCTATGACGAAGTAGGTCAGCGTCATCAGCAGGAAACCGCCAATAGCCACGGGCAAGCTCATGCCCAGTTGCACTCCCCAGCCGATGACGCTGAGTGCCGACAGAATTAGGCCAGCCAAGGCCAGCCGGTAGAGTGCGACTTGGCGTGGCTCGCCTTGGCCGCTGCGCACTTGGTGCCATACCTCACGCAAATGGCGTCGGGCCAACCAGATGGACCACAGGCCGATGAAGACTAGGGCGCCGTAGCTCTCCATGTAGATGATGTTTTGCGCCTCGGGTTGCTGGCCAGCGGCACCCACGGCAAAGCCACCGATGGAAAAGCCGGTCCGCTTCATTAGGGCTATCTTGAGCGCGGCCAGCAAGTGGAAGAAGATCATGCTGCCGAGGATATCCACTGGACACAAATAGGTCACGGCCATGATCAGCGGCAGAATGCGCACGGTGAGAAAAAAGTCCGGCGTCAAGTTGAGGTCGTAGAATTTCCAGTAGAATTCGATGGGTGGCAGGCCCAGGGCGAAGTAGGTGGCGATATTGTAGAGTATGGGCAGGAAAACCAAGGCGAAGCCGATCCAGAAGACGGGCTTGCAAAATAGCTCGGGCCATCGCTTGCCCTCAAAGCCTTGGGTCAGATCTAGGGGCATTTGCGCCAGTGGAAAGGTCAGCTTCTCGGCTTCGACCCACTGTTTGTGGAAAAGGGCGATCAGGCAGAAGCCAAAGACTACCATGGCCATAGAAACGCCGAGCCACTGGCCGATGGCTCCGATCCACCCGTCCCAGGGAATAGAGGCCCCTTCGGACAGGCCAAACCAAAACGGATCGACTACCCGGGGAGAGGCATTGGCAAAGACGTGCCAGGGAAGGTAGTCGAAAAAGGTTTCTTCCCACTGGTTCTCGGCCGTGGCGAAGTAACTTGGTGCCCCCACAATTGAGGTCCAGTAGGTCATCCAGCCCAACTGCGGAATGGTACCCACCACCCAGAGCATGGAGAACAGGGTTAGCAATTCGCCGCGGCTGAGCGCCAAGCGCGGCCAGAGTGCCCTGAGCGCAGTATTGATAAAGAGCCACAGCACAAAGGGCATGAAAGTGGCCATGGGGAATTGCGAGTGGACGTAGCTGCCTATGCCTAGGCGCTGGCCAACATTGACGATGTAGTAGAAGTTGGCGGCTATGGTCAGGGCACCTAGGACAATAGCGCGCGTGGTGATCTGCGGCAGACCGTTCATAGGCTACAGGGCTGTTGAAAACAGTAGGACATCAGTGCTTCAAATTGGTGTAAAACCTGTGTTGTGGGAAGAAAGAACCTATTTTTATGGTCAACTGTATCGCTGCTTCCCGAATCGCATAGAATATGGCTCGCTTGTTTATTTTTTTTCTTTTTGCTACCCCCATTAGTGCCCACGCCCAGGCTAAGGACGCTTCTGAGGCAGCCGCTATTGCCCATCACAGCGCCAAGGTGCTCTTCGAGAAAGGCGACTTGGAAGGCGCAGTGCCGTTCTATCGCCGTGCGATTGAACTCGACCCTCAGCGTCTCGCCGCCCACCTTGAACTGGGCGTCGCCCTCTTTCAGCTTGGCGATGCGGACGGTGCGCTGGCAGCATTCCGCACGGTCTTGCGCCTCGATCCCGAACACGCGCTGGCGCACAGCTACCTAGGCAATGTGCTGTACAGCCGTCGGGATGTCGAGGGTGCGGTGTGGTCCTATCGCCGC
Source organism: Candidatus Latescibacterota bacterium (assembly GCA_965116455.1). Lineage (GTDB taxonomy): Bacteria > Latescibacterota > UBA2968 > UBA8231 > UBA8231. The sequence continues at coordinate 2,710,719 of OZ220690.1, forward strand.
GCGATTGAACTCGACTCCACACTAGCCCAGGCCCACAGCGACCTAGGGGCCATTCTCTACGGACTGGGCGATGTGGAAGGGGCCATTGCCGCGTGCAGCCGGGCGGTCGAACTCGAACGCGACCACGTACAGGCGCTCTATAATCTAGGCTTGGCCTTAAAAAAGAAAGGCGATTCGGAACAAGCAGCCCAATCTTTGCGCCGCGCTATTCAGGCCGATTCTACCTATGTTCCGGCTCGCTACAGTCTGGCGCTGTTGCTCTATGAGCGGGGCAATGCAGCAGAGACGATCGCCCAGTACCGCCAGATCATCTCTCTAGACCCCAAGCACAGCCACGCCCATAACAATCTGGGTCACATTCTCTATAACCACGGTGATGTCATCGGTGCTATAGCACTCTTACAACGCGCCCTTGAACTAAACCCCGACTACGCCCAGGCCCACTTCAATCTGGGCCTGGCCTACAAAAAGCAGGGGCGGATCGACGAGGCCGTGCAATCGTTCGGCGCTGCTCTGCGCCTGCGCCCGGGCCACGTCCGCGCCTACAACCACCTAGGTGCCGCGCTCCACGCTCGCGGCGATAGGGGTGCTGCGGTCCAGGTCTATCAGCAGGCCATTCGCCTCAAGCCCGACTTTGCTGGCCCGCGCTTTGGGTTGGCCACCATCCTGCAGGAGCAGGGCAATGAGGCAGCCGCCATCCAGCAGTACCGTGCCATTATCGACATTGGCGACGATGAGCACTTGCAGCGCATGGCGCAACAAATCCTCCGCGCTATGGGGGAAAAACCGTAGGTTCAGTGCTTCACAGTGGCAATGCCTCGCCCTTCTTCTACTACCACAAAACGATTCCCTACCACTTGGGTGTATTGGTCGATTAAACCGCTGGGCCAGCGGATTTGTAGGGTATCCGCTGCGGCGCTCGGCCCTAGTCCAAAAGTGAGCCACAGACTGTTGTGCGATAGGTAACTCGAGCCAGCGGCCACTTCTCTGAGCTGTTGCTGGCCGCCGGCGACTAGACGCACTCTGGTGCCGATGCCGTCGCGGTTGCTGTTGCGGCCCAAGGTGCGGATGGTTAGCCAGTGATTGTCGCTAACAGTGTCGTTGCGCAGCAAGGTGGGCACGTCGTTTTTGTCAACCACGAAAAGATCCTCGTCGCCATCGCCGTCGTAATCGCCGACCGCAGTGCCCCGGCTCGACTTGACGATCTGCAGACCTAGGCCGGCTTGTGAGCTCAGATCGACGAAGGCAGTACCATCGTTGCGGAAGAGATTGTTCTTCTGGGCGTAGCTTGACTGCGGAAAATAGTCCTCTAGGGCCGCAGTGACGTGGCCGTTGGCAATGAAGATATCTAGGTCGCCGTCGCGATCCCAGTCGAAGAAAGCCGTGCCCCACTGCAGCGGCATGAGCGTGGTGCGGGCGACGCCAGCGGCAAAGGAGATATTGGCGAAGGCGCGGCCGTCGTTGCGGTGGAGGGTGGCGGTCTGTCCTTCGTAGTTGCTCACCGCTAGGTCCAAATCGCCGTCGTTGTCCCAGTCGCCAGCGGCCAGACCCATGCTGCCCTCGGGCCGTCCATCGGCGTCGTAGGCCACGCCCAAGGTCAAGGCTTCTTCGGCAAAAGTGCCGTCGCCTCGGTTGGTGTAGAGGAAGTTGGGGGTGGCGTCGTTGGCCACGTAGAGGTCTAGATCGCCGTCGTCGTTCCAGTCTAGGAAGGTGGCTCCGAGTGCCTTGCCTAGGACGGAGTTGAGTCCGGCAACAGTGCTGACGTCGGCAAAGATGCCGTTGCCGTCGTTGCGATACAGCACATCGGGCTGGCCAGCAAACGCTTCGGGCGAGGCTACGCTGGCTACCCCGCGCTGACCGCCGAAGAAACCGTCGCGCTGTTCGCCGGGCAGCAGGGTGGTCTCTGGATCGAAGACCACGTAATTACCCGCAAAAAGGTCTAGATCTCCGTCGTTGTCGTAGTCCCCGAAAGCGCAGGCCGTGCCGTAGCCCTTGTCGTCTGCCCCGGCTAGTGCGCCGATCTCGGCAAAGGTGCCGTTGCCTTGGTTGGCAAAGAGGAGATTGGGGCCGTAGTAGGTGATGTACAGATCGGCATCGCCGTCGTTGTCGTAGTCTCCGGCCACACAGCCGGAGCCCCAGCCGCTAGTATCGGTACCGGTCTGTTCGCCGACATTGGCGAAGGTGCCGTCGCCCCGATTGCGGAACAGGGCGTTGCGCGGAATTTCGCCGTCGGGCGGAGGCTGCACATCGCGCGGCAGATCGGCATAGCGCGGACCGGTAAAGCCTAGGCCGCCGTTGACGATGTACAGGTCGAGCTGGCCGTCACCATTGTAGTCGAAAAAGGCGGCACCCGACCCGGTCGTCTCTAGGATCGTGAGGGCGTTGTTGTTGCCGTACCAATTGCGGAAGGCCAACCCCGCCTCTTGGGTTGCATCGGCGAAGCGGGGTTGGGCATTGCAGATGGCAGCGCCGAGGAGAGCGGCTAGAAGTAAAAAAGTAATTGTTGGTACCAGTGCCCTTTTCTCCCTCGGCTAAGTAACTGATGTTACGCATTGTAGGGGCAACTCTGAGAGTTGCCCTCCCTCGTGGTTGCCCTCGTCGGATCCCGCTGGCTGCATACACCGGGTCGCATGGGCACCCACAAGGGACGCCCCTACATCGACCGGTTCGGTGCCGTGCGTAACGTCACTAAGTAAGAAGCCGTCTTGGAAAAGACCCAAGACGGCTTCTTTGAGGCTGCAGGAGCGAAGCCCCTGCGGTTTTGCTGTCGGTACAGAGCCTTTACTTCAGGAAGGTCATCGGCCGCGATTCAACGAACGAGCCCGCCTCCATGCGATAGTAATAAACGCCGCTGGAGACTAGCTGACCGCTGGCATCGCGCGCATCCCAATCGGCCCGGTATTTGCCTGCGGTCATGGTCTGGTCGGCCAAGGTGGCCACCAACTGACCGGCGGCATTAAAGACTTGCAACTTCACGTGAGCTGCGGCATCGGGGATGGTAAACTCGATGACGGTGTTCGGGTTGAAGGGGTTGGGAGTGGCATTGCCCAGACTATATGCGTCGGGGGTGCTGGCGGCCACCTCTGCTATAGCAGTGGCGACGTCACCCAGCTTGCCCGAGGCCAAGGCCGTAGGCGTATGGAGCAGCAGCTGGGGGCCGTAGGGGGTAGAGTCTTCGTAGCCGCCATAGGTAAAGGTCTCTAAGCGCATGCTGTTTCCCGTATAGAGGCCGTCGTAGGGACCGCCCTCCTGCAATAGGAGATAACGGGTGCCTCCCGGCCGCATCTGGCCCCAGCTAGCGGGGAATTCGATTTCAAAGGCGCAGGCGCCGTCGCGTCCCAGTGCGCTTATGGTCGCCGCCCGGCTGCCGGCATTGATAAAGACGATGTTGCTGGTTTTGTCGGCGGTGACGCCCAAGTTGTTTATGGCGGAGCCGCCCAAGGCGCCGATGGCGGCGGCTTCTTCATTGGAAATACTGTCGCCGCACAAATCGCCGTTGCGGTTGGCCCACATCACATTGCCGTCGTGGTCCAGGCGCAGAATGGTCGGGTGGGCCCACGAAGAGACCCAGATGCCATCGTCGGTCACCGAGATCTGAGCGGGGCCGTCGCCGCGGACGCCCTCGTTGCCGTCATCATCGACTGTGATCGTGTTGTAGAACTCGGTTACATCGAATGCTTGGGTGATTTCGCCGGTGGTTTTGTCGCGCACTTCAACGGCGTTGAAGGGCACCTCTTGCTTGCCCCACAGGGCGTTGAACACCACATCGCCTTTGGGCTGAAATTCGACGATGCGGTCGCCGTTGGTATTGGGCGACTGGCCGTTGGTGCCGAATTCGGTGACCCGGTCCCAAGATTGGGCGGCGCGGTTGATGCGGATTTTGTAGAGCCCGCCGTTCTCTTCGCGGCGATGGGAGGTCCAAAAAATCTCTGGATCCTGATCGTCTATGCGCATGCCGCCAAAGGTGCGGGCACCCTCAAAGCCGAAGTCGAATCTCCAGCGCTCCCAAGCGTTGGGGTTGGCCAGATAGTCCGTGCCCAAGGTGCCGCGGATTATGTCGCCGGCCGTGTGGCCCCGGTCGGGCACTTCGCGCTCGTATTCCTGAACCCAGATTTCGGGCGGATCCTGCGAGGTGTCAATATTGGGGGCGGTGAACGCCGTGGGGCCCGACCCAGGACCGGCCAGGACCGGCCTGTCGAGGTTGTTGACCGCGACCACGTCGAATTCGTAGTCGCCGGCTCCCGCGGCATTGCCCTCCCAGTCGTTGCCGTCCCAAGTAACGGTGCCATCGCCGGCTTCGGAGACCTGACCTGGCGTGGTGGCGATATACAGATCTTGGGGCTCTAAACGCAGCCAAGCGCCGGCTGGTCCCCGCTCGCCAGTTTCGCTGCTGCCTTTGCGGTAGATCACTACCCAGACCGTGGCGCGCTGGTTGATGGTAAAGGGAATGTCCACGCTACCGTTGCCGTCGTAGGCCACATCCTGAGTGGAAACGGCCATTGGATTGAACTCACCGGAGATGTCGGGTAGCTCAAATGCATCTCCATAGTCAGGGCCTGAGGGGTAGGTCTGCTCGTCCTGTGCCCACGTCGCACCGACGGCGAGTGCTGCTATTGACCAACTAATGGTCAAAATGCGCAATTTACGCATGGTTCCTCCTTGGTTTGAGAAAAAGTGAATGACTACCTGCTGCAAAATCAATAACTCAGTAAAAATAAACAAGTTGAAACTTAAAGTAGCCGCATTTCTAGGAATATGACTTTTAGCCGAGCCTGTCAAGCATTTTTAAGAGGTTCTTGCGCCTGATTTTGATCGTGAATTAGGCGGGATTTTTGAATTCGACGCTGTAGAGTTCGCCGCAGCGCATCTGAAAGCCCAGCGAGATCGGCCCTTCGCTTTGGTGGCCCAAGTCGGCCTCGCCTTTCCAGGTCACTTCGCGGTCTAGGTGATCGCCGACTAGCCAATCGCAGTCCTCGAATGAGCGGCCGGGCAGGGGCTGGTACTTGCGGTCCATGACCTGCACCTTTACGCTGCCTCCGGGCACGGTCTTGAAGTTGAGGTGGACGCGGCGCTGCTCAATTGCTAGTTGAAAGGTTCTGAAGTGCCCCTCTACCGGTGCTTCCAGAGCAGCGAGCCGTCCCTTGGGCCACCAGGCCCAGGCAATGTGCCCGTGCGGCGGCTGGCGCAGATGCTTGTGCGGCTCTGGCGAGCCGCATATGGTGATGCCCATGCGCTCGCCGGGCAAGGGCACTAGGCCGACGCCGGCCGACACGGCTCCTTCGACCCATGTGCCCCCATCGCCGGGTTCGCACACCGGTCCGCTAGGCACGAAGTTCCACACCACATTGTCTGGGCTGGCGGCCAGCACGAAGCTGAAGGAATCGTCTATCAAGCGCCAGCGCAGCGGGAACATGAGGTGGTAGTCGGTGGTGCCCGGCATTTTTGTTTTAGAATTGGCGTACCACAAATCGTAGGGTTCAGCCGCGGCGTTGGGCCAAAAGACTTCCTCGGACAGGGGCAGGCGGCGGAAATCGGCAGAAGCAGTGCGACCGATGCTGCGGCGGTTGAAGAAATGGCTGCGGCAATAGGCCACGTACTGTCCCAGCACTGGATCGTACTCGCAGACATTGAGGGTGTCGCTGATTTGCGCGACGAGCGGATCGGGGATGGGCGTCCAGCTAAAGCCGTCGGGCGAGATGGCGCCGAACAGGCCGTCCCACTTTTCTGCCTCCAGATTGAGCGCTCCCACCTCATCGGGCCTCTGCTGTAGGTAGCGTTCCTTTTGCGCCGGACTTAGCTGGCCTATGTAGATCATTTTGTAGCGCTCTTCTGAAGAGACCGACTCATCCTTGAACACGGTGGCACCGTGCAAACCGGTCTCTTCGACTTGGGGCAGCCCGTAAACAATATTGTTGTCCTTGGAGCCCTTGCGGTTGATCCGGCCCTGCGCGGAAAAGCGCCAGTTTTCACCGTCGTCTGATTCGGCGTAGCAGATGTAGTCGGCCGCGCCGATGGGATATTTTTCGTGGCCGACATGTTCGCCCGCGAACAATTCGTACCAGAGGCGGTAGCGTCCCTCTTCGCGAATCACAGTGCCGGGCCAGATAAATCCTTCGTCCGCCGCTGGCAGTAGGAAAGGCTCGCTCTTAGTCGCTGGTTTGGCGCGCAGGCGGATGCCGGTGGGCATGTAATTCGGCTCGTGTATCAGGGGTGGTCTCTCATCGTTGGTCCAGATGCGCAGCCATTGACCTTCGGCGTTGCGCCAGCCGGTCGAATGGCTGCCGTGATGGACGTAGCGCCAGTCGTGAAAGTAGATAATATTCGACGGCAATTTATAGGGCGGGCGCTGGTTGCGGATGGGAGAGATCATGGGGTTGCCCTTTGCGGAGAATGCGGCTTGGTTGCCAGTTATAGGAACCGCTAAGTACACGCCAGTAGAAGCGGTATGGGATGCTTCGCTTCGCTCAGCATGACAGGTGATGACGCCTCATATTGTCATGCTGAGCGAAGCGAAGCGGAGTCGAAGCATCTCAAATCTCCCATGCCTAATGTCCATTGGATTACTGTCGTGTACTTATAGGAACCGTCCATATTCGGTGAAGCCGATGAGGACGCGGGCGAAAAAAGTCAGCGCATCAAAGGCATCGCTCTCCCGCGATTCCTCGTCGAATGTCTTGACTTCCCGCTGCAATCCCACGATCGTGCGCAGATCGTAGCCGAAATACTTCGAGCGGTTGTTCACGTTGAGATACAATGTGTGTTGGTCAAAACTATTGCGTGCATTGACTCGGTCCTCGACCCGGTAGGGCAGCGGCCCCAAGCCCTGGATGCCCAGTTGTAGCTGGCTGCGCTGCATCAGTGGCAGGGTACAGCGCAGGATGGGAATGACACTGAGCTCCGAGCGCACGGTGCGGCGGGCGTAGCGGCCGTCGAGTTGGCGGTCGGCGGCTTGGTCCACTAGGCGCAGCAGCAGGATCTTGAACTGGGGTTGGATCTGCAGCCGGTGCCAATGCCAAGTGTAGTCGGCGCGGCTGACCCACGTGAAGAAGTCGAGCCGTTTGTCGCGCTGGACTAGGCCGCCGGGCAAAGGACCGGCTTGTTGCCAGTTGAAGCGCAGGCGGATTTTGTGGACCATCTGGAGGGTGGACCAGGGATTGAGCCAGCTCTCCAGATAGGTGTCATTGACGTAGCTGTTGCGATACAACAGCGGGTCGGCGCGGAAATTGTTGGTGAAAGAGGGCTTGTTGCCGGCGACCAAGCCGCGAAAATCTGTATCTATGCGCTTTGGTCGTTCGACCAGCGCGGAGAATTCGTCGGCGATATCGTCTTTGACGCGGCGCAGGTTGTTTTCGAAAAACAGCCGCTGCAGCCGCCCCAACTCTTCGCGCCGGTAGTTCACCAGCGCATAGGTCGATTTGTTGCGCCCGCCGCCGGCGATTTGTTCGATGTCGTAGCGCCCCGCCCCCAAAGACCACTGGGGCGTCAGATCTAGCTGACCGAATAGGTGGATGCCGCGCTGGTCGGCGTCGTAGGGGTAGTCGGGATCTAGGTCGTCCTCGCGCACATCGGGATCGTCGTTGTTATTGCGGTCGAGGCCGTAGAAGAAGTCGTTGGACTCGACGTAGTACATGAGGAAGGGCTCGACGTAGTCGGGCACATCGTTGAAGTTGCGGTTGGTGTCGGGCAGGCCGTCGTTGTCGTCGTCCTGGCCGGGAAACACTCCGTCGATGTCCTCGTCTTCGCGGTCGTTGGGTTGCCCCTGTAGATTGCCCACGCGCTTGTCCGGGTAGCGGTCGCCGTCCTCGTTGTCCTGCACTAGATCCCAGAAGATGGTGTTGTTGGCCAGGCCGGCCAGCGTAGTTTCTGTCAAGCCGATTTCGAATGGTACAAAGGTGCGCATTTCCGTGTGGAAGTCTGGATTCATGGCAAAGGCTTCGGCCCCCAGGCGGCCTCCCTTGAACCAGCGCACGGCATTGATGTACCAGGCCGATCCCTTCTCGGAGAAGCGCGGCCCCCGGTCGTACAGCGCGGTCTCGTCCATGCGCGCCGGAAAGCGGGAGTAGCGCGCTGAGCGGGCGTATTCGCCGTTGATTTCCAGGCCGGCTAGGGCAAGGTGCATATCGGCGCTGTAGGTGAAAAGCGATGTGTTTTCGCCCACATTGATCCGCCTTCTGGCCAGATTGGAGCCGTCCTGCACATTGCCCTCGGCGCGCAGGACGGTCCGGTAGAATGTGCTCACGTACTGATTGGGATAGCCGCGTCCCCGCGGATTGTTGAGATTGAGGGTAGCCACTTCTACTCGGTAGTCATTGGCCAGCGCCGCTTCTACGGCCACTGATTCTACGTAGGGCTCCTGCGATAGATCGAAGACGAACACCAAGTGCTCGTTGCCGTCGGCTTGGAGGATCTCTTCGGGCGATTCGAGTTTGAACGTGGCCAGCAGCCCTTCGAGGTTGGTATTCTTACTCACGTCAATGCCGGCCTCGTGATCGGCGCGATAGAGGTAATCGGCAAAGAGCGGCATATCGTTTCTGCCGCGGTAGTAGAGCGTGGCTATCTGGTAATAGCCACGGGGGTTGGTGTAAATGGTCGGGTTGAATTGGCCCGTCAGCCGGGAGATGGTGCCCACCTGCGTATCCACACCTTCGAAGTGGCGAATCACTGTAGGCACGATATCGGGCCGGGCTTCGCCGTTGAGTATGAGTTGCGCTTCCTGCACCAAGGCACCACCGCGGCCGTCGTGGGGCGAGTCATCGGTAAAGCGCACTACAATCTGGTCCATGGACGGCATCTTGGGTCTCAGGGATCCTTTGAGGCTGTTGTTGTCTTGGGTGCTTTGATACACGTGCGTGTTCACGCCGTTTAGGCCCAGCCGCAGGGCCCCGATATCTGTTTCCAGTCGCGTCCCCAGCAGGATGGTCGAATCATCGGCAAAGTGCGTATTTTCGATGGCCCAGGGGGAAACGGATTCGATGTAAAAATGAGGGCGTTCGATGCGCGATCCTAGGAAGGTGAAGCGGGCATACGGCGTGGCCAAGTCGAAGCGGACACCATTAAAGTCAACTTGCGACAGGGTCAACGGTGTGAAGCGGGCAATCAGTCCATCGCCGACAATGGCGCTGTATCCCCAGTCGTTATAGCTGTCGCGGCCCACCACCAGGAAATCGAAAACCGTGCTCCACTGGTTGCGATCCTTGAAGATGCTGCTGCCGTATTCTTGACCGAGAGTGCGGCGCTCGGTCCAGTCGTACAGGTCGTAACCAGTGATGAGGGGATCGCCGAAGGAATCGTAGAAGGCACGAGGTCGGTCGGCGTAGGGGAAGGTGTGGTCCGGGTAATTGGAATAGCCCTGAAAGGCGTAGTTATTGTACTGGGGCAACTGCCGCCAGAGAAAGTCTTGGGAAGGCAGAATCTCGGGAATGCCCAGACGCGGCGTTTCCGCCAAGCTCGGGACTATTGCCCATAGCTGCACTAGGAGTACTCCGCAGATGTGTATTGTCGGCTTTTTCATCTGCCCATTTCCCTTAGTACACCACGGCTACGACGCGCAGGCGGCTTTCTTCTTTGCGCTCGAGAAGGAGCCGCACGCGCACTAGGTAAAGTCCTGGTGCCACCAGTTCGCCGGCATCGTTCCTGCCGTCCCATAGGCCCGGCACCGAGGCCGGCGCGGACACGTATTCGCCTGCGCTCAGGAGGCCTGCATATAGGGCGCGTACAGGTCGGCCTTGGACATTGAATATGTCCACCTCTACTACTTGGGGCTCGCTTATCCGCGCTAGGGTAAATTCGATCGCTGTTTCGTCGTTGATGCCGTCGCCGTTGGGGCTAAATGTCTGTGGCACCGGGCGCACTTGACTCAACAGGGACCCTTCGACACCACTGGCAGATACCTCCCACGAGCGCGGCTGACCGCTGTCTGGATCGGGTTCGATGTTCTCCTCGGCATCCAGCGTCGCGCCTCCGTCTGGACCAGAGACTTGGGCGCGGAACTGGAAGACATTGCTCAGCAGCCGCCCGCGGAAGCGCATTTCTAGGGTTCCCGCTTGGTGCCAGGGCTCGGCCAGTACTATATCCAGCGCGGTGCTCGATGCGGTGGTTGCGGCGATTTCCATTCCAGACGGGGGCACAATTTCTTCTAGCTCGATCTGACTGGGTAGGGCAACATGCACCTGCTCCACTCCTAGATCGTCAGCACTGAAATCCAACTCTAGGCGATACGTGAAAAGGGTGTCTCGGCCCAGCACGGCCCGATTGGGCTCGACCCAGCCGCGGACCAGCGAGGCGGGAATCTGGTCGGTGAAATCGACGATCAGATTGTCCAAGCGCGGGCCCGCGGCTTCGACTTGAGTTTCCATATTGACCCGGTACTGCAGGAAAGTGCGCGGTTCGGGCACCTGCAGCAGAGCTGGACTGGTGTGCACAGGCGCGCTCCAATCGCTCCAAGTGCTGCCGTCGTTTGAACTGCGGAATTGCAGCCCGAGCGCGGTACCGTCCGGCACTTGGCCGCCCCAGCGCACAGAGGTAAAATTCTTGCGCTCTCCGGGCCGTCCCAGATCTAGGGGCGGCGAGACAAAGCTGCCCGCGGGCGCAACACCGCTGCCCAGCACCTGAATCTCGGCTACTTTGGCGCGCTGCACCGCATCGACCTCGGCGATGATTACTTGCAGGTAACGGGCAAAGACTGGAGCAAAGGCAATGGCTGTGCGCTCGGGCTGATCTATGCCGTGCAGCACGCCCACCTCGCTCCAGCCAAACTGGTCGTTGCTTACTTGGACGGCGTAGCCGCGCAGGGTGTTCTGGACGAACTCGTCGGCGTTTCTGCCTTGGGTCAGGACTCGCACTTCGCTGATTAGACGCCGGTTCAACAGATCCACCTGGGCGATGGCGTTCAACTCGGTCGGATCTACGGTCCAGCCGGTATTGAAGCGACCGTCGAATACTTCTGGGCGGTTGGAGGGCAGCCTGAACGCTAGGTTTTCTCCCTCCACTGAACGCAGGCTCAGGCCACCGGCTGGCTGGCCGATGTCGATGCCACCGGGAAAGCCGGCGATTACATCGGCTTGCAGCGTATCGGCCCAGCCGGATACGCCCGTCCTGTCTAGCTGACCGCGCTGCACTTGCTGCCAAGTGTCCAGTCGGCTCACGTCCTTTGTCAGCCAGCCCTCGTCTTCTTGGGGTTCGCCGCTCCAGTACCAAAAATTCTGCAAAGCACCAAAAGTGCTGACCCATGACTGCTCTGCGGCACTTACTTCCACCACTAGGCCACTGCCATTGCCCCGGCCGCGATTGACGACGCGCACGGCCAGTTCGTTTTTGCGCCGCTTGAGCTCGACTGGGTACTCTTCCATGGTGGTCCAATTGTCGTCGCTGCCGATGGTTTCGCCGTTGAGGAAAACCTCGTATTCGTCTGCTGCAGTCAGGCGCAGCAGGGCAGAGCCCGCCTCGGGTGCATTGAGGGTATGCCGGTAGTACACGGTCTGCTCCCACTGGTCAACGGTCCATTCCTCTGCATGACCTGTGGTGCCGACCAATAAGGCCGCGGCCAATAGCAGTGGACGCAACTGCAGAGGCGGCGATTTACCCGTCTGGTCTGTGCTCGTCCACATCATTGTACCGGCTCCAGTCCCACGACCATGCGGATGAAAAACTGTTCGAAGTTGATATCCTCGAATTTCCGGGTGCGGTCCTTCATGCGGCGTCGGCTGATTTCGTAGCCGGCTGTAAGCGCCATGTCGAAACCAGCGTATTCAAAGCGATTGACCAGCATGAAAAGCGCATCGCGGGTGTTGTAGTCTTGGTTTTCATTTTGGCCATTGCGGTAGATGCTAGGCAGCACGGATAGCCCTTGGACACCGCCGCGCAGGAAGGTGCGTTCGGTGAATTTGAAGTCGGCCACTATCATGGGGAAGCCGAAGACCTCGGACACCGGCTGAATGCGTCCCTCGTCGTCGGTGCGGCGGCGCAGCATGAGCTTGTAGCGCGGCGATACTTCTAGCCCGCCCAGACGCCAGCGGTAATCTGCGCGCAACACCGAGGTCCAGAGCTGAATCGCATTGTCGCCGCTGTTGGCGCTGAGCTGTTGGTTGACTTCGAACTTGAGATTGGCACCGACAAAGAGGTTGCGCACTCCCCGGAAGGCGAAGTCGACGAAGGCGGTGTTGACGGCGCTGTCCCGCATTAACAATTCGTCTTCGACAAAGGTCTCAATGGTGGCACGCGGATTGAAGATGTCGAAATTGGCCACGTCGCCAAAGCGGAATACGCCGTCGGGGATATCGTCTTTCACTCGCTTTAAGAAGTCCACTGCCCGCAGTTCGCCCCAACTGCCGAAGCGCCGCTGGTACTCGGCTTTGGCGTACCACACATCCGCCCGCTGGCCGCCCCAGATGGCCTCCATATCGTAGCGCCCAAAGGTCAGTTCCAGCGCCCGCTGGGGCTGCAAGCGCACAAAGAGATGGTAGCCCTTGCGGTTGAGATCATACGGGTAGTCCGGCTTGTTGTCGTTTTCGCGCACGTCAATGACGCCATTGTTGTTCAGGTCGTCGCCGTAGTCGAAATCGTCTGGATTGACGTCGTAGAGCAAAAAGGGTTCGAAATAATCGGGTACCTGATTGCGATTGCGGTTGGTGTCGGGGGTGCCGTCTTGGTCCTTGTCTAGGCCGGGGAAAACCCCGTTTTGGTCTTCGAAAGTGGGTATGAAGAAATCGTCTGGAAAAGGATCCTTGTCGTCGTTGTCGTCAACCGTGTTTAGGTCGAGGGTATTGTTCAGGCTCTCGTCGGTCGAACCCAACTCGCCGGCGAAAGGCCCGGTACCAGCGGCCGCATACGCCCCTAGCGTCAGGTCGGTCACCGAAAGCTGGGTGCGGTACTCGGGACTGAGGCGGAACAGCTCTCCGCCGCCGGCAATTTTCGGGGTGAATTCCCGCTCGATATTGAGCAGATAGGCGTGGCCACCTCGGTCGTGGCGCTGGCCGCGGTGATCGTGGACGGGGTACTGGAGGAAGTTGAAGCTGTGCGCCCACTCGCCCTTGAAGCGGAAGCCTTTTACGTCCGTGCTCAGGCCTAGGCCAGCCAAGGTGAGGCCGGTCTGGCGACCGTAGTCAAAGCGGATCTGCTCGACATCGGCACCGGCGGCCCCTCGTCCTTTGGAACCGGCCAAACTTTTGTAAAAAGTTGCGCGGTTGCGCTGGGCTGGCTCATTGCGGGATTCACGCGGGTCAACGGCGTAGATTTCCGACACGCTGACGCGATAATTGCCGCTCAGCAGCGCCTCGAAGGAGGCCGACACCACTTCCTCTTCCTCGGGCAGCGGGAACCAGAACAGGACATAGTCTTTGCCATCGGCGCGGAAAGAACCGTCGGGTTCGGGTGTCTGTAGCGGATAGGTGCCCAAGCGGTGGCCCTTTAACACTTCCACGTAGGGCGGAATCGGCCGTTTGAAGAAGAAGTCTTTGTTGGGAAAGTTCGGATTAAAATCCTCGGTATTGTGGCGCGTGACAAAAGGTTCAATGTCGTCTCGTCGCTCGCCGTTGAGCAGGATATCGACGTCGAAGACTCGGGCTCCGTTGCCGTCCAAGGGCGAGGTGTCTTCAATGCGAACCACCAAGTAATCGATTACCTGTACCCGATTGGGCAACTGGCCCTTCATGCCGTTCCAATCGGGGGGCGAGCGAGTGTCAATGCGGAAGAGGTTCACATAAGAGGTGCTCAGGTCGATGGTGCGCCAATTCCATTGCCAGTGGCCGCCGAACAGGTACGAAGCGAAGGCCGCGGTGCTCAAGGCGCTGGCGTCCTCTCGGGAAAGTACGGGCTTGTCCATGCGCGAGGCTAGGACCGAGAAGTTGTGCCTTTCATTGGCTAGATCCCAGCGGATGCCATTGAGGGCGGCCAGATCCAGGATCAACGGCGAGAAGTGGGTGCGGATGCGGTCGCCGATGATCAGCCGCGTCTGCCAGTTATTATAGCTGTCGTCGGCCACCATCAGGCGGTTGAGAAAACCCTCGTAATTGTTCGGCTTGGCAATGGTGCTGCCGCTGAATACCTGGGCCGGATCGTCGAAGCGGCGGTTCTCCCGCAGGTGGTACACCTCGACGCCGTTTACCAGAAAGTCGCCGAATTCGTCGTACACGGGGTTGGCCGTGCGCGTGATGACATTGCGAGGCCAAGTCCGGTAGCCTTCTAGGCCGTAGTTGTCGTAGGTGAGCAGGCCGGGGCGGTAGAGCATCAGGCGGGCACCCGTAGTGTGGGGCTCGATAAGTCTGGGGTCGCCTTCGCCACGCGCCGTCGTTGCTAGGGCCGCTATAAGCGCGCCTGTTGAGATCGCTTTTAGCATGGACTCAATTCGTCCTCACCTGCAGGAAAAACTCCGAAGTCTCTACGGTTCCCGTCGTGCTAGAGTGGACAAAGTCGGTAAAGGATTTGCGCAGTCCTAGATTCATGCTGATCCGATAGCCGGTGTAGCTGCTGTTGTTTTGCAAGCCGATGATATAGTGCCAGGCATTGAAATCGTTAGAGGGTGCCACGGCATCGCGGAAGCGGTGCTTCAGGAGGGGGAAGCCCTGGATGCCCGCCTTTATGGTGGTGCGTTCAGTTAAGAAAAAATCGAGCCGCACGATAGGCGCTAGGTTGGTCTCGTCGGCTAGGTCGCCCAACAGTGCTGAGTCGGAGCGATGATAGGTCCATTTGAGCATGGGAGTCAGCGTCAATTTCTGGCGCAGTTGCCAGGCGTAATCGACCCGATTTACTAGGGCCAGAGACCAGTCATTGCCCGAATTTTGTGTCTGGCCGTCGTCAAAGGTATCGGCAAAGCGGTGGTTGAGTTCGCCGCGCCAAGTATTGTTGAGCGTCAGGTGATCGACTCCGGTGTAGTTGAATTTCACGTAGCTCAGATGGGCATGGCTGTTGCGATAACGCAAGGGATCTTCGCGCAAGCCGATTTCGTAGCGGCCCCGCAGCAGCGGATTGGATACGTATTGATAGAGCGGGTCGGGAATATCGTCCTGTACGCGTTTGCTGCGGTGGCGTAGCTTTAGGTGGATATTGTGAAACAGGGGTCGGCTGTATTCGAGTTTGGCGTACAGGGAACGATTGCGACCTGATCCGGCAATCTGGTTGATAGCGTGTCCGCCCAGC
This sequence comes from Candidatus Latescibacterota bacterium, assembly GCA_965116455.1. Taxonomy (GTDB): domain Bacteria; phylum Latescibacterota; class UBA2968; order UBA8231; family UBA8231. The sequence continues at coordinate 2,725,851 of OZ220690.1, forward strand.
CGCAGCTCGAGTTGAGAAGTGGGATTGAAGGTAAAGAATACATGCTGCCCTTTGCTGTCGCGCTCGTACGGGTAGTCGGGTTTGTTGTCGTTTTCGCGCGAGTCAACTACGCCGTTGTTGTTGAAATCGTCGCCGTACACGAAGTCTTCGGACTCGACGAAGTACATGAGGAAGGGCTCTTGGTAGTCGGGCAAGAGATTGTTGTTGACATTGGTGTCGAAGATGCCGTCGCCGTTGTCGTCTAGGCCGGGGAATACTCCAAAGCCGACGTCGCGCAGGGAGCCGGGAAAGAGGTTTTCTTTGACTTCAATGGCCGCCTCGGTGATGTCGTTTTGGAAGCGCAGGTCTAGGGGATCGTCGTGTTCCCAGGAATCGGGCCAGGGGTCCAAATCGTCGTTGTCGTCAACTAGGTCGAATTCTTTCAGGGCGGGTATGAATTCGTCGAGATAAGTGAAAGAGGTGCGATATTGGGGCGGGACCCGGAACAGCTCCCAGCCCACGGCGAAGTTCGCGAACAGGCGCTTGCCCTGCAGCGAATAAGCACTTACAGGTCGCTTGTGCCGTCGGCCTTCTTGGACGGGGAAGATGTGGTGCTGGGTGCTGGTATTGAGGTCGCCGCGCACTTCAAAGCCGAGCAGGTCCAGTTCGAGATTGGCACCGTAGAGTTCCAGGCCCGAGGGGAAGCCGTAGTCGAACTCAACCCATCCCATGTTCGAACCGTTGCGGACGTTGCCCGCGGCTCGCACCACATTGCGCCAGTCTTCCCACACGGAGCCGACCACGCCGCTTCGGCCGACGGGGGCACCTAGGTCGATGGCGTAGTCGTTGGCCGCTAGGACCCTAAAGGAGATATGTTCGGCCTCGGGCGGCACTTCAAAGCGGAACAGCAATATGTCATCGCCGTCGGCTTGGAGGACATTTTCGCCGTCTAGCTCCACGGATTCGGCATTGTTATACAGGCCGCCGCGCGAACCGAAAAGACTGCCGAAGCCAACGGTGTACGGTAGCCAAGACTGACGGCGGCGCAGATGTGGCACGTCTTCCAAACGCAGGCGTTCGGGAATCATGCGTCGCTCTTTGCCTAGGGTTACGAGGCCGGCGATTCGGCGCACTTCCGGCACCATCTGGCTGGGCTGGCCGTTGACGATCATTTGTACATCGTGGACTTCGGCACCAACACCATCGGCGGGCGAATCATCGCTGATGGCGAGAAAGACTTCGCTGGGTGTGACCAGATTAGTGGGGAAAGCGCCTTTGCGGAAAGATCCCTCCCGGCGTCCCAACAAGGTGTCGGTGATATGGGTGTTGACGTACGAGGCACCAAATTGCAAGACACTGCCGATCTGGGTTTTCCAGTGTCCGCCGAAGAGATAGGTCACAAAGTCGAGCGGCCGCGCCGAGGCGAAATTGCGCAGGGGTTCGGAAATGCGCGAGCCCAGTATGGTGAAGCGATTGCGCTGAGAGTTGGAGTCCCAGCGGATGCCATTCATGCGGTTAATCGACAACATCATGGGCTTGAAGCGAGCCTCCACGGCCCGACCGAGGATGACCGACGAACCCCAGTCCTGATAGGAATCACTGGCGACGACCAGATTCTGAAAGAGGTCGCGGTAGTCGTCGTCTTTGAAAATGATGCTGCCGCCAAAGGGCGAAATGGTGCGAAATTCCTGGGTGCGGTAGAGATCGGCACCGTTGAGCAGGGTGAAGCCGAAGGGGTCGTAAACGCGCGTCTCCTCGTCGAGGAAGAAGCCGCCCGCTAGGCGGCGCAGACGGATATCGCGGTAGGAAAAATGAGCGTAGTTCTCATAATCCTCGTTGGCCCACAGGGGATAGTATTCGCGGTTGAGGTACTGGCCGTGGGACTGGTCAAAAAAGCCGGTCAGCATCAGCAAAAGCAGGCAGGTTGTTTTAAAGCAACGCATCTCAGTACACCACCGCTACGGAGCACAGGGCGGTTTTGTCGCCCTGGTCCAATTGGGCGCGTACCCGCACTAGGTACAGGCCCGGCACCACCAAGGTGCCATCGTCGTCGCGGCCGTCCCAAAAACCCGGGCTGAGCGCAGGGTCGCCTCCGGCTGGAGGGCGCACGTATTGGCCGCCGCGCAGCGCACCGGTGTCTAGCTGGCGCACCAAGCGGCCTCCTAGGTCGAAAATGTCCACGTCTATTTCCTGCGGCACACTGATCCGAGAGAGAACGAATTCAACGATGGTATGGTCGTTGATGTTGTCGCCATTGGGGGTGAAAACGGGCGGATTGGTCCGCACTTGGTCCAATATCGGCCCAACCGCGTCGAATGCTCGCACGCTCCAGGAGTAAGGGGCACCAGTGTCTGGATCAGAGGCGGTGTCCTCCTCGGCATCGAGTGAAATAGCTGACTCTGGGCTGAAAAGGCGCGTGGAAAAGGCGAACTGATTGGTCAGCAACCGCGCCCTGAAACGCAGTTGCAACTGGCCAGACTGGTGCCAGAGATCGGTCCATACTAACTCCAGGGCGTCTCCCGCAATAGTGGTGCGGGAGACTTCCATCCCTGGGGGAGGCATAATTTCTGTTACCTCGGCTAGGCTCGGCATAGCGATGCGGATGCGCTCCACGCCTAAGTCGCCCTCGTCGAATTCGACTGCGAGGTGGTAGGTGAATTCGGTTTCGCGTCCCACTACGCCTCTATTGGGTCCCACCCGGACGCGGGCGGCCGAGGCGGGCGTTTGCTCGGAGAAAGCAATGATTAGACTATCCAAGCGCGGACCGATGTCTTCAAAGTCAGTAGAGAAATTGACTCGATACTGCAGCAAGTCCCTCGGTTCGGGCACCTGCAGAGCGGCTTCTGAGGCATCGGTTTCAGAGCTCCAGTCGCTCCAGGAGACGCCGTCGTTCGAAGTGCGGAACTGCAGGCTCAGAGTGGTGCCTGCGGGCCGCTGTCCGGTCCAGCGGAAGCGGTCGTAGATCTTGCGCTGGTCGGGCAAGCCTAGCTCCAGTGGTGCCGAAGTGAACGTACCCGTGGGAGCCACTCCTTGCCCAGTCACCTGAATATCGGCGACGCGGGCCCGCCGCAGTGGATCGAGTTCGGTGGCGACCACGCGCAAAAAGCGGCCGAAGATCGGCTCAAAGGCGACGGCGGTTTGCGCAAAATCGGCAATGCCGCGAATGGCGCCGACTTCGCGCCATTGAAAACCGTCGTTGCTGACCTCGACGGCGTACCCCTGCAGCGTGTTGGCGGCAAAATCTTCGGCATTCTCTCCGGCCGTAAAGACTCGCACTTCGCCGAGCAGGCGCTGGATGCCGAGATCGACGCGGGCAAAGCTGTTGAGTTCGTCGGGCTCGATCGTCCAGACGCTTTCGGCTTGGCCGTCAAATACCTCTGGTCGGTTTGCCGACTGACTAAGTGCGAGGTTTTCGCCCTCGACTGTGCGCAAACTCAGCCCGTCGCCGCCCACATCAACGCCCCCCGGATAGCCGGCTATTACTTCTGCTCCGAGGGTGTCGTCCCAGCCGGAAAGCCCGCGGCGCTCTAGCCAACCGCGCTGTACCGTTGTCCACCCTGCTATCTCGCTCACATCTGCGGTCAGCCAGTCGGTGCCTTGCTGGGGATCGCCGCTCCAGCGCCAGACCTCTTGCAGACCGCTGGTAGTACTTAGCCATACTTGGTCGTCGGCGACCACTTCGACGAGCAGACCGCTGCCGTTGCCCTGTCCCCAGTTTTCCACGCGCACGGCTAGATGGTTGTCACCGCCTTGTAGTTCGACCGCCAGTTCCTCCACGGTCGTCCAGTCATCGTCGCTGCCTACCGAGTCTCCGTTGAGGAAGACTTCGTATTCATTGACTGCGGTCAGACGCAACGCGGCCTGTGTGGCTTCAGCCGCATTGAAGGTAAGCCGGTAGTGGACGGTCTGGTCCCACTGCGCTATCTGCCACTCGGCCGCAGCCGCGGGCGAGAGCACCGCTAGAACAAAACCCACTACCAATGGCCTGACTTTCATTTCTCTGCTATTTCTCTTTGTGCTTCCGACTCGATGTCGAGGCTTACAGTGACGAGTTTGGTAACTGGATTGACCACCAAACGGTGGTATTGGCCGAAGGGCTTCCAGCGCTTTGAGCCGTTTTCCCAGACTTGTTCTGGCTCTTGTTCTGGCACTGACAGGCCAATGCGCCGCAGGGCTTCCGCGGTATCAAAGGGGTCCATCTTTTTGAACGTATAGGTCACATAAGACGCGTTGTCGTGTATCAAATCCACGTAAACCCAGGTGCTATCTCCATCCGCATCTCTCCACTGTAGAGTGGTTACTTTCGCGGAGCGCACAAAGTCGAAATCCGGCTCGCCTAGGCGCTCCTTTAGGGCTGCTCCGGTTTTGTTCAATATCTGATGCACCGCAAGCAGCGGCACTTCTTCCCGGTCGCAAGCGGCGAGAAAAAAGAAAATTGCAAAGAGTATGCTGGATTTCACTATTCCACCTTGAAAGTGAAGGGATACGTCACTAATACAGGTAGTGGCGTCAACCGGGGTGCTGTGGCCCGCGTTCCGGGCCCGCTCGCCGGCGCATTCTCTCCATTTGTGGCACCGGCCGCCGGCGTTTGCAGTGCCCCTATATCAATGGGTCGGAAAACCCACCGCATAATTTCTTGCTGCATGCACTGATCCACGGCTTGGCTGCCCACGCTCGAGTTGGTGGCCTTGGCCTCGGAAATGGCTCCGCCCACCTCAATGGTGAAGCGCATGGTCACAGCGCCTTCGGTGGCCTCTCCTTTGTCGAATGCTTCGACGAAGCAGCGGTTGAGACCCGACAAACGCTGCCGCACCACGGCCCGAATGGCACTCAGGCTACGGGTGCGCTCGCCGGGCAGGTTGCCCATAATCTGGCTGGGGCCATTCTCGGAAATCATCAGTGTTTCAGCAGTTTTGCCGCTGGTTGCTCCCTTTTGCACGACGAGGTTTTCCACTTTGTGTTTAAAGACAAAGCGCAGGTCCCGTTTTTCCACGGGTTTGTCAAAAGCCCCGAAACGCAAGACGAAGTCCTTGAGGGTCAGCACTACTTCCTCGGTTTCGGGATAAACTGGATCGAAGACGACGAAACCGCCGTAATTTTCGCCCTTAAATATGGGCTGGTCTTCCTCGTAGTTATAACTGCGCACCATGCCCATGCGCAGTTCGAAGCGATAGAACTCGTTGCCGCTCTGACCCCGCTGCGAGCGGTAGTAGTTTTCGAAATTGCCATAGGGCGACGACGAGGTGATGCCGTAGGCGCGCAGGAACTGGCCTTGGTCGGTCTCCAATACGGCTGCCAATGGGTCGAGCATGACTTTGGGCTGAGTGCGGTTGAAAATAGTGACTTTGAAAACGGTAAAGCGGTTGGGCGTATAACCTAGGCGCGTATCGGTCCAGTTGCCGTAGGTATAGGGATTGGTCGAGTACTTGCCGCGCCCGGATTCGTCGGGGAAGAGGGCGTTGAGTTTGGCGTCGGTCATGTGCTCTACTTCGAGGCGCAGACCGGCTAGTTCCCAAGAGGTCGCGCCATTCTCCTGCAGACTATAGGTCCCTTCCGTTGCCGCGGATTCGATGACCGGCAACAGCAAGGTCTCGCGCTTGACGGCTGTGGGAAAGAGAAAACAGCCTGATAGCAGACCGCACAGAGCAATAATCCAGATCAATCGGCCGCGTCTCATCGCGCTATTATCCTCTTTACTCATAGTAGTTCGCCTTTGGAGACTGTCGCCTCTAGGCGACAGAAAAAAGGTGTGCCCTGAACGATGGGGCAGTGTAGCGTGCCCTTGAGCGAAGGCCAAAAAAGTTCTTGCCAAGGCTTTATGCACTGAATAAATCCATATTTATGAAGCGAGTGATTCAAATTCAATTGTTGCCCACTTCGGCGCAGGCCAACATGCTTGAAACGACCATGCGCCGCTTCAATCAGGCCTGTAATTGGGTCGCCGAGCGTGCGTTTGAGCGCAAGCTGGCCAATCGCTATGCCCTGCATAAGCTGCACTACTACGAGGTTCGTGAACGCTTTGGTTTGTCGTCTCAAATGGCCTGCTTGACCTTTGCCCAAATAGCAGGGGCCTACAAGCGCGACAAGAGCAAGCAGGTATCGTTTCGCCCGCTGGCGTCGATGCCATATGACCGGCACTTGTTGCGTTACATTGGCTTGGATAAGGTGTCGTTGGCTACGCTGGCGGGGCGCATTGTCGTCCCCATGGTCATGGGGGGCTACCAAGCCGAGCAATTCGGCCATGTCAAGCTCTACGCTGAACTGGTGTATCGGCATGACGGCAAGTGGTTTCTCATGGCCACTGTTGAGCATCCCGACGACCCGATGATAGACCCCACCGACTTCCTCGGCGTGGACCTGGGCATGGAGAATTTGGCGACAGACTCTGATGGCGAACAATACTCTGGCGAACAAGTGGAGCAAGTACGCATTAAGTGCCAAACACACAAGCAACAACTCCAATCGGCCGCGGACCAGGCCAAGAACCACCGAGCGCGCAAACGCATCCGCAAGAAACTGCGTCGTCGCGCTCGCCAAGAATCCAATTTTCGTCGTAATACCAACCACGTTCTTTCTAAGCGTATCGTTGAGAAGGCCAAAGACACTCGGCGCGGTATCGTCCTGGAAGACCTCAAGGGCATCTGCGATCGGATACGGTTTCGCACGCCTCAACGATCCCGCATGGCTGGATGGGGATTCGACCAGCTTCGGCGGTTTATCGCCTACAAGGCGCAAGCCGCGGGCGTCAAGCTGATGCTGATTGATCCCAAGCATACCAGTCAGATGTGTTCTCAGTGTGGACATGTCGAGCGGGCTAATCGCTCCTCTCAAGCTGATTTTCGTTGTAAGCAATGTGGACACACCGCCCACGCTGACTACAACGCCGCTCTGAATATCAGAGCGAAGGCTCTCGTCAGCGAGCCTATAGTTTCAGCCTACTCCGTCGCGGCGGGGTAAGCTAGGGACAAGCTGCCGCCTTTAGGGGGCAGTGGTTGACTGGTTTTGCTCCGTGTAGAAATCGATCTGTTGCTGGGCAATGGAGCCTTGCTGAGTCAGGGCGAACACCACTAGGTTGACGCCCATTTGTAGCTGTGGCTCGTTGCGGAATTCCTTTTCCCAGGCGCGTCCATATTCCTTGGTCGTGAAGATCGCCACTAGTCGATCTCCCAGAGAAATACCTTCTAAAAAGGGCACTTCGGGATGAAAGTCGCGGCTGTGCACAAGCCTTTCCTGAGTCCGCTTGGGCGGCGGACCATCGTCGAAGTCGTAAAAGCTGTGGTATATGGGATGATCGTTGGGGATGACCTTGAAGCGCGCATCCCGCCCGAGCGAAGCCTTGAGCATTTCCCGCAGCGAGGCTTCGGCCGGGGTGTACTCGGTGGCGGCATCCCGGCCCAACTCGCCCATGGCCTCGACCATGACAAAGCCGCCCTGCCGCAAATAGTCGCCTAGATTGGCGATCTCCTGCTGGGTGGGTTCGAAGGCTTGATCGACGGAGATGTACACGAAGGGCGCCCGGAAGATAGCGCGCGAATCGAGGAAGAGATGGTCGTCCACTTCGGCCCGAATCTGGGTAAATCCATTAATCGCTTCGACTAGCTCGAAGATGGCCCGCTGGGTTGATGGTTTGAAGTCGTTGCCCCAGGCTAGGGCTAGGTAAACGAAGCCAGTGATGTTCTGTTTGTCGGCTGGGTCCTGGACCACCAATCCCTTATAGCGGCCGATATCCAGCGCTTCCAAGTCGAGGAATTCTTCCTGCATGCTGATGCGCTTCTCCGGTTCTTTAGGGCTTTTGATGGCGACGCGCTGCACTTCGGGCTGGATCACTTCCAAGCCTAGATCAGCGCCGCTGGCAACGCCGAAGCGGAAGGTCTTGATCTTGCCGACTAGGTCGGGGAGACGAATCTGGGGTTTGCGGGTGATTTGCGGCTTGGCTGCCTGCACTTGGCGGGTCATCTGCCGTTTGGGGATTTGCTGTTTCTCAAACTCAAAGGCTTTGGTCAGGCGCGGCTTGCGCACCACTAGGTGCATCAGTGGGGGTTTGGGCGCTTTTTTTTCTTCTTCCCTAGTAGCTAGGTAGATTGCGGGTATGGCCAACAGAACAATAGCCATTGCTAGCGCCCGGTAGAGCACTCCGCGCTGTCGGCGCAGTAATTCCTCCAAACGGAGCGCATCCGTCGGCGAGGCGAAGCGTTTGGGATCGATTTGAGCGGCCATGATATTCCTATAAGCGGTTGGCTTCGATCCACTCTTTGTGCATGCGGGCAAAGCGATGGGCTTCGGCCTGTTCGTCGGCTAGGCGCTCGAGAACCTGATCGTAAACCTGCACTGCGTCCTTCCACTGCCCCAAAGACTCGTAGCAGACCCCCATATTGCTCAGCGCTCCGATCTCGCTTTCGGTGCCGGGATAGTCGCGCGCGATTTCCGCAAAGCCGGCTACTGCTTGGCGGAACTGGGCTGGGTCTTGCTCTTCAAGGGCTTGGGCAAAGATCTCCTCGACTTCGGCGTAGCGCAGGTAGGCCACTACTTCGCGCAGGTCATCTATTAACTCGGGCACCTTTTGCGCTACCGGACTGCTGGGAAAGCGGCGGATGACTTCTTGGTAGGCCTGCAGGGCTTTGTCGTATTCCTTCTCGTTGTAGTAAAAGTCGCCGATGGTGAACTGGGCATTGGCCGCCAGAGCGCTTTCTGGGTAGTCGGAAACCATGCCTTGGAAGGCGGCGATGGCTTGGGACACCCGTTCCATATTGAGATGGGACCAGGCCAGATTGTAGAGAGCATCGTCGGCCAAATCCGATCGCGGGTGCACTTCGAGCAATTGCTGGTAATGCCCTTGCGCCGTCTCGAATTGTCCCAAGTTGTAATGAGCTTCCCCAGCCCGGAACAGGGCGTCGGGTGCCAGTTCGCTTTGGGGATAGGCGCTTTCTAGATCGGCAAAGACGGCCGCGGCTTGCTCGAACTGAGTCAGGTTGAAATGGGCGTATCCCAGATAGTATAGGGCGTAGGGGCGGTTGCGATGGCTAGGCGTTTTCTGCAGATAAGTTTCGAGCACTCGCACGGTCCTCTCAAGATCTTCCCGCTCGAATAGGGCCTGCCCCAGAGCAAAGCGCATATCGGCCGAATAATAGGAGTCTGGGTAGTGGGACAGGGCCTTTTGGTAGGTGTTGATTAGCGCTTGGGCATCGCCCCGTGAGCCGTGGGCGTCGCCCATTAGGAAATAGGCTTTCTCTTGCAGGGAATAGGGTTGCTCACCGCGCACAGCGGGCAAGTCCAAGGAGAGAATCCGCTGGCATAGGGCCTCGACCTGATCGAATTCTTCTAGGTTGTAGTGAAGTTCGGCCAGCACCACTAAGTGTTCGGCGCGTTCGACGGAATCAGTTGCCGCCGCTACTAGGGCTTGGTAGTCCTCGATGGCTTCTTCCTGGTGACCTAATTCGAGATGGGCCAGACCAAGCATGCGCTGGGCCGCTCTTGCCAACTCCTCGTTGTCGCTGTGCAGCAGCACCTTCAGGTCGGCTGTCGCCTCCTCGTAGCGTTTTAGTTTGAGCAGGCTTACACCGCGGCCGTAGAGGGCACCTAGGCGCACCTCCTCGTCGTCGGCTAGTTCGATGGTGCGTCCCAGTGCCTCCACCGCGGCGGCAAATGTCTCTGTTTCGATCAGGGTGCGCCCTTTCATGTAGTGGAGGCGGGCCTGTTCGTTTTTATCTGTACTGGCCTCTAAGCCCGCCTCTAGCACCTCTAAAGCCCCCGAGAAATCACCCGCCGCCGCCAGCAGGTTGCTCGCTTCGAGCATGGCCTCGGGGAACAAGTTTGAGGTGCGATCAAGCTGTCGGAATAGCTCTACTGCCTTGTCGGGCTGACCCAAATCTCGGTAGCACAGCGCCAGTTCAAAATAGGCCCCGTAGCGCTGCGGGGCCTCGGAGTATTTTTGCAGGATGGACTCGTAAGCGGCGATGGCCTGCTTGAAGTCTTCTTGCTGGTAGTAGATGCGGCCCAGTTGGAAAAGAGCGCTGCGCACGTAGTCTGGGTCTTGGTCGGCGGTGACGATCTCTTGGTAGAGTTCCAGCGCCTGAGCCGTGTGCTCGGCACTGCCCAGGGTGCCGAGCATCTGGTTGCACAGGGCGATATTAAACGGGGTAGCCGCTAGGACTAGTTCGCTGCTGGGGTAGTCGGCGGCAATGCGTTCGTACGCGGCGATCGCCTGTGCGTAGGCCAAGCGGGATTCGTCGTCGTTCACGGCTTCGCGCTGGAGTTCAGCTTGCTCGTAATGGGCCCGCCCAATCTTGTAAAGGGCCCAAGGCGATGCCAGACCAGCGGCTTTGGCTACATCTCCGTACGCATCTAGGTAGAGTTGGTATTCGGCGATGGCGTGCTGATAGTTACCAAGGCCGTAGTAGTGCTCGGCCAACAGGGATTGCATGCTGGCCTGAAAAATGCGGTTGCGGCTACCGTCGATGGCCTCGCGGTAGGTGCGCACCGCTGCTTGGTCATCACCGCCTTGGGTGTACATATCGGCTAGGCGGATGTAGGCCTCGGCCACCAGTTTTTGTTCTTGGGCGAAGGCGGTTATGACCTTGCTATAGGCGGCAGCGGCACCGACAAAATCCCCGCTTTGGGCGCGACAATCGCCTACTTTGATCTGGGCTTTGGCCGCCAATTCTAGCGCGGTCTCATCTACCAGGCCGGCTATTTTCTCGCGCCGCATCTTCAGCAGGTCGCGCTCGCTGAGGTGGTCGATGTCTTGGCGGGTTACTACCTCCTGATACCAGGAAGTGGCCTGATCGTAGTGCTGCTGCCGAAAGTAGGCTTCGCCGATTTGGAAAAGCGCCCGGTCTGCGCGGTACCCTTTGGGGGAGTGACGCACTAATTCCTCAAAGGCGGTGATGCTTTCCCGGTACTGCTCCAATTCAAAATGGGCCCAGCCGATATTGTAGAGCGCGTTGTCGAGGTATTGGCTGTTGGGATATTTCTGCAGAAAAGCTCGACCTTCTTCTATGGTGCCCTGATAATCGCCGCTGGCATAGAGGCAGTTGACCAGCCGGTTGCGGGCCAGTTCCCGCATCTGCGGGGAGGTAGTCTGGGCTTCGGTCTTGAGGAAGTAGGCGGCCGCTTCTACAAAGTCGGTCGTTGTTCGTTCAGCGAGTTGGCGTTGGCGTTCGGAGTTGCGTTCCCAGGCGGCGCGACGCTGGGATTCCTGGGCGCGCTTGAAGTAGCTATTACCCGTTTGGTAGAGGGCGATTTCTTTGATTGGGGCCGTAACCTCGCCGACCGCGACCTCAATCTCCTCCGTGTAGAGCAGCGGGCTTTCAATGGCATTGATGCGCTCGTAGGTTGCGATAGCTTGCTCGTAGTCCTCGGCGGCGTAGAATTTCTGCGCCTGCTTAAAAGAAGCTTGTATTTCGTCCGGGGTCGGTACGAAGTATGAGCCTACTACTAGACCCAGCAAAGTGCCTACGATGAGCAGAGGTGTCATAGTACCTAATCAACGAGAAAGAGCATGCCAGCACACCAAATTTTGCAGATTAGCCCAAACTGTAAGAAAAGGCAAATGCGGTTGCAAGTATTTCTCCATGCGTTTGAGAACGGGCTTTTTGCGCCAGCGGTAGAGTAACGGGGCAGATGTTTCTTTGGCATGTTGCTAGCGGTAGAGTATATTATCGGCCCTGCGCGTCCTATTCGAGTCCGATGAGCCGCACCAACTCATTGCGGGAGGCTCGGATCTGACACCGCTGATCGACTGCGTTTTTTGGGCTGCTCATTTTCTTTATGGTCGCACTGTTTTCAAACCTGAGCAGCTTCTGAAGTGATTGATAGGAAACCCCATGCGCTATCTCATCGCCACTCTCTGCCTAGTCCTGACCGCTTCTGCCGCTCCCGCCGAGGATGCCCTGCCGCACCACACCATCCGCCGCGCGGCCGGGCCTATCGCCGTGGATGGCCACCTCGACGAGCCTTCCTGGGAGGCCGCCCAAGTCATCGATCAGTTCGTCTTCCCGTGGTGGAGTGAAGGAGCCAAGGATCGCACCGAAGCCCGCTTGCTGTGGGACGACGTGCATCTGTACGTCGCCTTCACCGCGCACGATCCGCATATTTCGGCCACCTTGATCGGGCGCGACAGTCCGGTGTCGCGCGACGATTGCGTCGAGGTATTCATCGCTCCAGACACCAGCCAAGTCACCAGCTATTTCAATTTTGAATTCAATGCCTTGGGCACGATTCTGGACCGGTCGCCGCACGACAAGAGGTCGTCGTCATGGAACGGCGAGGGCGTGCAGGTGGCCATCGACATAAAGGGCACACTCAACCAAGAGACGGATCAGGACACGCTCTGGACCGCTGAAATCGCCCTTCCCTTTGCCGTCTTCGCTCCATACGCCCCCCACCTGCCCCCGACCGATGGTGACGCGTGGCGTCTCAACCTGTACCGCACGGGCGGCGCGGTTAATCTGCAGTACATCGCTTGGTCCAATACCTTGACGCCCAAGCCGCAATTCCACGTGCCCGAGCGCTTTGGGGTGGTGCATTTCGACAGCCGGCCGGTATTGGGCCTACAAGGTGAAGCAGAGTAGAAAACGCGGATAGTCGCGCTCTCAGCGGACGGGCACCACGTATCGCGCTAGACCATGTGGCCGTGCCGTCCTCGCATGTAGAAGGTGCCGTCTTGGGTCGGAATAGCCCATGTCGTCGGCGAGGATGAGGACGATGTTGGGGCGTTGGGAAGCGGTGGGCATGAAGGGATTCCTTTGGGTCAAATAAGGTCGTCCACCGTCATCTGCAACGCCTTGGCGAGAGCGGCCAACGTCTTGGCCGAGCCGGTGCGTTTGCCGGTTTCGATCTGGGAGAGATAGACCGTATTGATGCCAGCGGCGGTAGCCAATTCGTTTTGGGTCAGACCTCGGTAGTTGCGATACACGCTGATTGGATTTTGTCCGGCCAAAAGTTGATCAATCACCTCAATGGGGAAGGATTCGTCGTTGCTTGCCGTGGCGCGGTCATAATGTTCTTCATCGCTCAATATCGCTTCCGCGTCCTCGCTTGTGAGACGCTCGTAATCACGCCAAGGGATCACGGCGAAGGCGGGCTGTCCAGTGCCGTCAAGAATAACCTGTGGCTTGTTCATGGAGTGCTCCTATCGTTTATAGGCCTCCCCACGCGGGACGATCCGCAGTACATCAATTACCCGAGCCCTATCGTCTCGCGCGAAAATGATCCGCCAGTCGCCAACGCGGAGGCGAAAACCGGGCCGGGCCGTCAAGCTAGCGACATCAATATCCCGCCGGTTGGGATGTTCGGCCAATTTGTCCAATTCGCGGCGAATGCGTTGGGCGTTCTGACGAGGCATATTTTGCAGGGCTTTGATGGCTTGCCTCTTGATCGTCAGTTTGTACAGTGCATTCGCCATATTCGAAATATAGCGATTAGCTTTAGTAGCGTAAAGCTATTTGTTTTAGCGGAAATCTCATAGCCTCGAGAAAGGTGTGACTTATAAAGGAGATGTTTTATGGCAACAGTTGACACTATAACGCATGGTTTGACTGCGGAAGAACGCGAAAAGTATGCAAAAGACGGGTTCTTTATTCGCTCAGATGCTTTCGACATTTATGAAATTGATGCGCTGCGCGATAGAATCGAGGATCTAGTAGAACTTATCGAGATCTCTGACGTGTTGACAGAGAAAGGGAAGCAAGCAATTCTGAAACGCAATGTCGGAACCGATGCGGCTTCTGGTCCTGCGTCGTTAAACGGTATAACGCGACTTCACAGGTTCAGTGCATTGGTGCGAGCCCACATCCGCGACCCAAGGCGACTGGATGCGGTCACAGAGATCGTGGGGCAAGATTTGTTCTGTCCAAACGATCTGTATTTTTTTAAACCCCCGGGCACCGGGCGGCCTATTGCGTGGCATCAGGACTCGTGGTATTTCCGCAACACGTATGTCAGTAGCGTGGGCGACGCCATAGACCAATCGACGATTGGAACTTGGCTGGCACTGGATGATGCGGACGAAGAGAACGGTTGCTTGTGGGTGATCCCCGGCAGTCATCGCTTGGGTGTGATAGATCACAGCCAGGTCGAGAGCGATGATTATTTATTGCAAAAAAGAGTGACCGTGTCCGACGAGATGGAAGAACAGGCCATGCCGGTAGAAGTACCAAAGGGCGCACTGGTATTTTTCAACAATGCGCTATTGCACCGCAGCGCTCCCAACAGATCAGATCGGTTTCGGCGGGCTTATATCGTGCATTACATGAAGGCGACCATTCAGCATACCGGGAACAGACAAAGGATTCTTGAAGGCACGGAGCACTGGGGCACTCCTGAGATGTACATCTGTGGACGGCAATTGCCTAGGTGCGTACAAACAACGCTTGAGAAAGACAGCATGGACTGGGACAGGGCATTGGGAGGGACATTGACAGAAGACGACATTAGGATTAGTCACTGATGTTACGCACCTGGTCGTAAGGTGAGATTATCTCATACCAGTTAGAACAGGTGCTGGCCTTGTACCCTTTATTTATCACTCCCAACCACCAAGTAAGGAGGGATAAAGATGCAAGAGCCAAGACCAGCGTTGGAGAATTTGTGTTGTCTCAATGCCCAATGCAAGACCTACGGCCAACGCGGCCAAGCCAACCTGACGGTGCGCAAGACCTATGGAGCCGACCGGATTCGGTATCTGCGCTGTCGGTGCTGCGGGGATGAGTTCAGCGAGCGGAAAGGCACGGCGTTGTTTAATTGCAAAATCGGCGAAGCCCAAGCCGTCTCGGTGATTGAGCATTTAGATAGGGCCTGTGGCTTAAATGCCACGGCGGCCTTGGTGGGGGTATCCAAAGAGGCGGTGGGCCGCCTGCTGCGCGTAAGCGGACCGGTCAGCTATCAACTGCATGACCGGCTGGTGCGTAACGTGCGTCCGATGGCGCTCCAATTTGATGAGAAATGGGCCTATGTGGCCAAAAAACAACGGCACTTGACCCCCCTGGATGATCCGAGTCAACGGGGTGATTATTGGGATGCCAACAGTTTGGATCCACAGAGCAAATTGCTGGTGTCGCTAGTGCCGGGTCGCCGTACGACGACAACCCTTCATCAAGTGGTGGCCGATGCGGCGGCGCGGCTGGGCTGTGACGCGAGGCTGCCGGCGCTGTTTACCGATGGCGAGCCGACCTATCCCGAGGCGATTGTGGCCACCTTTGGTCGGGCCTATCCGGTGCCCCGACGCCATCGCCGGGGTCGCCGGCCAGCCCCCGTTGTTCGGATACCCCAAGGCTTGGTCTACGCCCAGATTGTCAAACATCGGCACGGAGGACGAGTCCAACGGGTCGAGATCCGACCTCGCTTTGGCAAGGGTCGCTTGGCTCAGGTCGTGGCCGACTTGGGCTGGACGAAAGCCAATACCAGTGCTATCGAGCGGTTCAACCTGACCGATCGGATGCGCAACGCACGAAAGGGGCGCAAAACCCTGCGCTTTTCGCGTCGGTCGGATCGGCATGATGCGCTCAGTTGGATTGGCGCGTTGCGCTACAATTTTCATCACACCCATCGATCCTTGCGCCAGCGCTCCGACGCAGGACGATGGCAACACAGAACACCGGCTATGGCCGCGGGCATCGCCGAGCATCGCTATAGCTCTCTCGAACTCATGCGACTCTGTCCGGTGGGAATGAGATAATCTCAAGCTACGACCGAAGTAACGGCATGAGCAAGAAACCCTCAAAAGATCTTACCATCCGCAATAGCACGGCGGAATTTCTAATCTTTACCCGTCAGTCTGGCGAGGGAGGAATTGAGGTTCGCTATGAGGATGAGACTATCTGGCTGACGCAGAAACTGATGGCGGAGTTGTTTGAAGTTACCACTCCAACGATCAACGAGCACCTGAAAAATATCTTTGATTCCGGCGAATTACAGCAAGATTCAGTTATTCGGAAATTCCGAATAACTGCCGCCGACGGCAAAAATTACAATACCCAGTTCTACAACCTTGACGCCATTATCTCGGTCGGCTATCGCGTAAACTCCAAGCGCGCCACTCAATTCCGCCAATGGGCTACCCAAATTTTGCGCGAGTTTGCGATCAAGGGCTATGTCTTGGACAAGCAGCGGCTGGAGAATGGCGCGTTTCTCGGCGAGGACTATTTTGAGCGGTTGCTGGAGGAAATCCGCGAGATTCGTCTGAGCGAACGGCGGTTTTACCAAAAGATCACTGACATTTACGCCACCAGCATGGATTACAACAGGGACGCGCCGACCACCCGCGAGTTTTTCGCCAGAGTGCAAAATAAGCTGCATTATGCTATCCACGGCCATACTGCGGCGGAATTGATCCAACAGCGAGCCGATGGGAACAAGAAAAACATGGGATTGACCAGTTGGGAAAACAGTCCCGACGGCAAAATCCTGAAGTCTGATGTGTCTGTCGCCAAAAACTACCTATCGAAAGAAGAGCTGGAATCTCTTGGGCGGATCGTCAACGCCTATATTGACCTCGCCGAAGACCGGGCACAGCGCAAAATTCCGATGACGATGGAGGACTGGTCAAAACGGCTCGATATATTTCTCGCGGCTTTTGACCGCCAGATATTGCAAGACAGCGGCCAAGTCAGTGCCGAGATTGCCAAGGCCCATGCCGAAAGCGAGTTTGAGAAATACCGGATTGTTCAGGATCGCTTGTTTGAATCTGATTTTGATAGAGAGACGAAGAGACTGGAACAGCAACTGAGTCGAAAAGACGAGGGGGTAAGGGATGAGTAGAAAGGCTGAACTGGCACAGCAATATGAAGAGATTACCATGCGAAGGCGGGAAGCTGATCTGCCAATATGGGATACTATGCTCTTGGTGGAACAAAGCGGCGTATTTGGCTTCTGGGAGGAGGAAGGGGAAGACATTTATTCCTCCGAGGACGGGGAGCCGGTGTGACGCGCCCAACGCTCTCCCGCGGTAGTGTGGTTCTGACGCGGTTTCCATTTACCAAGGAGTCCCAGTGATGAGAAAAATGAGAAAATACCGCGATTACTTGATTGAAAAACTATCTGACCGTGAGAGGGCCATCTCCTATCTTCAAACGGCATTGGAAGAATACCGAATAGATGAGCACAGTGTAGCCCTTCATCGCGCATTGAGTCAGGCTGTTGAAGCACAGGGTGGTGTTCAAGAATTTGCTCTGAGAACCCATAGCGATCCACAGGCCGTTTCAGATGCCTTGTTGAGCAAGGATGAGACGCAGATTGCTGGAGTAATAGCAAGACTGTCAGAGGAGGGTGAGAGGCCCCCCAAAACTGGATTACTTTAGCTGTGAGTTTGCCGGGTATCGGCGGGTTGGTAGTTTAGGGCTCGGGCAAATTCATCGGGGGTTTTATATCCTAGGCTACTATGGGGTCGTTGCTGGTTGTACACGCGCCGATAGTCCTCGACGACGACGCGCGCTTCGGTGCTCGAAAAGAAGATTTCGGGCGTCAGACACTCGTCTCGAAAACGGCTATGAAAGCTTTCGATGAAGCCATTTTGCCACGGGCTGCCCGGCTGAATATAAAGCGTCTGGATCCCGGCGGTAGCGCACCAGTCCTGAATGCGTCGGGCGATAAATTCCGAGCCATTATCCGAGCGAATAAACGCCGGTGCGCCCCAGACCTCGATCAAGTCTTCAAGCATATCCAACACCTGCTGACTGGGGATCGAGCGCGCCGGATAAATGACCAGACACTGCCGAGTATATTCATCCACCATCGTCAGCCTCTTCACCGGTCGCCCGTCGGTGGTCTGATCAAAAATGAAATCCCACGACCAGACGTGGCCGGGATAGGCCGCCTGCACCGGATAGCTGCTGGCCGACCCCAGGCGTCGATGCCGCGGCCCTACGGGTCGTACGCCTACCCCTTCTTGCCGCCTAACCCGCTGGACGCGTTTGCGATTGACTTTCCAGCCCTCGCGGCATAAGAGCTGATGAATCAACCGATAGCCCCAGCGCGGATGCTTGTTCGACAAGGTGATAATGCGCTGCTCCAGCCGCTGCCGCCGGTCGGTGGGGGCCGCGGGCCGATGGTAATAACTCGACGTCGCCAGCCCCAACACACGGCAGGCCCGTCGCGTCGAGCACAAGCCCCGTTCGGCGGCATACTGGACGGCTCGTTTTTTATGCGACGGGCTTACCATTTTTTTGCGTTAATCTCTTGCAACACCCGATTATCCAAAAGCGCTTCGGCCAGCATCTTCTTTAACTCGGCGTTTTCTTTTTCTAACGCTTTCAACCGCTTGGCATCGGCTACGTCCATGCCGCCGTATTGCTTTTTCCAGCGATAGAAGGTGCCTTCGGCGATGTTATGCGCACGACAGATCTCGCCCACTGTTTGGCCACCATCGGCCTGCCGCAAAATGCGGATAATTTGCTCGACAGTACGGGGTTTGCTCACTTTGCGCTTCATGAGTATTCTCCTCGGTTAGGGAAACGAAAATACTCACAGCCAAACCTGTCCAGTTTTAAGGGGGCAGACCAGGTGCCATTGAAGTCGGCTTGCGCGTTCTCCCGTCGAGGCCCGAGATAGAACAAGCTCTTATCCGCCTCATTGAACATATCCGAGACGATGACGTTGATAGACAACCGAGTGGTTTCAAGTTTCTTTCAGCATTGTTTTGCTTTGTGGATGGAACGTTATCGCAGACACGACTATTATCAGCGGAGCCTCCTTTCTACAGAAGATTAGTTGCCTTGTCACAGGCCGCCTTGATTCAACGTCAGCTTATGGATGTAAATATTGATATTGATCTATTCAGTAAAGAGATATTTCGTAATCATGGAGGACCACATTATCTGCAATCCCTCACTGATATGCGTTCGGAGCCTCGCTGGGACCCCGATTTTGCAACGGCTGCACAAATAAAGGCTGATTTCTTCGGCCGCATCCTGATCGCAGCAAAGAAATATGAGCAGAATATAACGGGTAGCCAGATATATGACTTGATATTCGGAGATAGTGCCGGAAGCCTTCAATCTCTCAGTCATCCCTTCTACTCATATTTGCCTGGACCATTAGAGGGAACTGAAGACACGCAGCATACTTTGCCTCCCGAATTCGCTGAAGTGATTGAGACACAACTCGGAGCAGAGGAAGTAGGGCCATCATCGTTTCCTGCTCTTGTGAATTTCTCCTTGATTTACCGCATTGGCACCGATCAGGCTGAATTAGCGACAACGACACTAAAGCGAGCGAACCATCATCTTCGGAACATAAAGGACAAATCGCAGCTTGTCGCTATATTGGGTGGATTATCTACGGTTGCCGCCGTTGCGAGGAGTCCCGCGCTTGCAGACGAATTGCAGATTCTTGTCCGTAAATACGGACGCGATGCTACGTATGAGTTGTCTATCCAAGAGGCTATAAAGATTTGCCTAGTAGCCGCTGCAAGCCGTTCAGAAGTGAGCGAATGGACAAAATTTGTCGGCGATTGGCTGACGGAACTCGCATTCGGCGATTTGAAGGACGATGAAGCACAAGAATTCTACTTGAGTTTGAATTGGCTTTGTCACGTCGTTCCTGAGCTATGGGTCTCCTGTGGCAGAGCCGACGCCGCCTTGCTGGCATTAACGCTAAAAGACATATGACAATTTACTCAATACACTGAGTAAAATTACTCAGAGAACTGAACAAAATGGCCTTCATCAGACCCCAAGCGTCCGAGCTAGCCCGGCGCTTAAAAGAACCCCGGCGGTTCATTCAAGTCGTCTCGGGAGCAAGACAGGTCGGCAAAACAACCCTGGCCTTGCAAGTCGCCGAGCGGAGCAAACTGCCCTACCACGTTGCCAGCGCCGACGAGCCAACCCTGCGCGGCCCCGGCTGGATTGAATCACAATGGGAAGAGGCCCGGCTGCTGGCCGACAGCGCCAAAAGAAAAGGGGCCTTGCTCGTATTGGATGAGGTGCACAAGGTTCCGCATTGGGCTGAAACGGTCAAGCACCTCTGGGATGAAGACACGCGCAAGAAAAATTTAGTAAAAACCGTATTGCTCAGCTCCGCACCACTCTTAATCGGCAGGGGACTGACCGAAAGCCTTGCCGGCCGTTTTGAAATCCTGCACATGCCGCATTGGAGCTTTCCCGAGATGCGGACGGCCTTCGGCTGGGATCTGCAACAATATCTTTTTTACGGTGCCTATCCGGGTGCCGCGCCTTTGATAAAACAGCCGTTCCGCTGGTCGCGCTACATAATAGACTCCCTCATCGAAACGACCGTCGCCCGCGATGTGCTCCTGCTTTCCCGCGTTGACAAACCGGCGTTGCTCCGGCGTCTGTTTGAACTAGGCTGCGCCTATTCGGGGCAAATCCTTTCCTATACAAAAATGACGGGCCAGCTTCAGGATGCAGGGAATACGACGACGCTTGCCCACTACCTCGACCTGCTCGCGGGTGCTGGCGTGCTCACCGGCTTGCCTAAATACGCCGGCGACACCGCGCGGCGGCAGAGATCAAGCCCCAAATTCCAAGTCTTCAACACCGCGCTGATAACCGCCCAAGCCGGCATGACTCAGGCTGAAGCATTTGCCGACCGCGAGTTCTGGGGCCGCCTAACCGAATCCGCAGTGGGCGCACACCTACTCAACGCATCCGTCGGCGGAGAGTGCGAACTCTTTTATTGGCGGGAGCGTAACCGCGAAGTGGATTTTGTCGTAAAAAGAGGAAAGAAGCTGCTGGCCATAGAAGTAAAAAGCGGACGCACCACCACTTCACTTCCCGGCATGGAAGCGTTCGCCAACTCCTTCAAACCAGATCGCCTGTTAATAGTCGGCACCGGCGGAATCTCTCTCGAACGATTTCTCTCAAAGCCCGTGGGCTATTGGATAGATCAGTCAGAACAATAACCCATCTGCGCCCATCTGCGTCCATCTGCGGATAAAACAGGAACCAAACCATGCCCACCTTCCCCTTCAGCGAAAAATACCTCTCCCAGATCCCCGCCCTACAACAGCTAATCAACCTAGGCTACCAATATCTCCCTCCCGCCCAAGCAATGACAGAACGCGGCGATCGCGCCTCCAACGTCCTCTTGGAAAACATCCTGCGCGACCAGCTCAAAAAAATAAACCGCATCCGTTACAAAGGCGGCGAATACCTGTTCAGCGAGGAGAACATCCAGTCCGCCATCCAGAAACTCAAAACCATCCAATACGACGGCCTGCAAAAAACAAACGAAGCAATCTACGACCTGCTCACCCTTGGCACGGCACTTGAACAAACGATCGAAGGCGATTCCAAAAGTTTTACACTGAACTACATCGACTGGAAAAACCCCGCCAACAACGCATTTCACGCCGTAGCGGAATTCTCCGTTGAACGCGCCCGCAGCACAGAGACCGCAAGACCCGACATCGTCCTGTTCGTGAACGGCATCCCCCTAGTCGTAATCGAGTGCAAAGCCCCCGATACGGATGTAGACCAAGCGGTATCCCAAACGATCCGCAACCAAGGCGACGAATACATCCCGCGTCTTTTCACATACGCGCAAGTTTTACTGGCCGTGAACAAAAACGATGCCAAATACGCAACAGTGGGCACTTCAAAGGAGTTCTGGAGTGTTTGGGACGAGTTGGAGGATGCCGAGCGCGATGTAAACACCTGCATCAATAAAGCACTTTCCAATAGAGACAAAGACGCCCTGTTCTCCGGCGAGTTCACCTCGGCGCGGTCGCACTTTGACGCACTTGAGCGCAGCGGCGACCGACTGGTTACAGAACAGGATCGCTGTCTTTACAGTTTGTGCCGACCTGAGCGCCTGTTGGAGATAATCTTCGGTTTTATAGTCTTTGACGTTGGCAGCAAAAAAATTGCCCGCTACCAGCAGTTCTTTCTAGTCCGTGCGGCCATGAAGCGCATCAAGGAAAAAGACAACGAGGGTCGCCGCATGGGCGGCATCGTCTGGCACACGCAGGGTTCCGGGAAGTCCATCACCATGGTCATGCTGGCCCGCGCCCTATCTTTAGACCCAGAGTTGCCCAACCCGCGAATGATTCTGGTAACAGACCGCAAAGACCTAGACAAACAACTAGGCAACACCTTCGCAGCCTGCGGTCTGGACAAGGAACGAGCGACATCCGGTCGCAATC
Source organism: Candidatus Latescibacterota bacterium (assembly GCA_965116455.1). Classification (GTDB taxonomy): domain Bacteria; phylum Latescibacterota; class UBA2968; order UBA8231; family UBA8231. The sequence continues at coordinate 2,747,926 of OZ220690.1, forward strand.
TAATCAGACACATCAAGAACAGAGTCGGCATCATCACCACACTGATCAATAAGTTCGACAAGGCGCTTTCGGCTGAGAAGTACGTGGACGATTCCGCCGATATCATCGTCCTCGTTGACGAAAGCCACCGCACCAACTTCGGCTCCCTAGCGGCGCGCATGAGACAAATGCTGCCCAATGCCTGCTTTATCGGCTTCACGGGGACGCCGCTGCTCAAGGAAGAAAAGAACAGCTTTGCCAGATTCGGCGGTTTGATAGAACCGCATTATTCCGTCCGGCGAGCGATCGCGGACAAGGCCGTGGTCCCTCTGCTTTACGAAGGGCGGCACGTGGAGATGGAACAGAATCAGGTCGCCATTGACCTCTGGTTCGCTCGCCATACCGAAGACTTAGCCGACGAACAAAAAGCGGACCTAAAGCGAAAATATGCACGCGCCCGAGAGTTAAGTAAGACCGATCAGGTCGTCTATATGTGCGCGTTTGATATCAGCCGGCATTTCCAGACCACTTGGCAGAACACGGGATTTAAGGCCCAGCTCGTGACAGACAGCAAGGCGACCGCGCTCAAGTATCGCGAATCGCTCAACGAGATAGGCTCAATCTCATCAGAAGTCGTCATCTCCCCGCCGGATATGCGGGAAGGGCATGAGGAAGTAGGCGCGAAGCCGACAAACAAGGTGAACACGTTCTGGGACAAAATGATGGCCCGTTACGGTTCCGAAGATCAATACACCAAGCAAATCATCGCTCAGTTCAAGCACTCGGACAAGCCGGAAATTCTAATCGTCGTGGACAAACTCATCACGGGATTTGACGCGCCTCGCAACACCGTGCTCTACCTGTGCCGCAAATTGCGCGAACACACACTGCTCCAAGCGATTGCCCGCGTAAATCGTCTGCACGAAGGCAAGGAGTTCGGCTACATCATCGACTATGCCAATGTCCTAGGTGAACTGGACAAGGCGCTACACACGTACGACTCGCTTGCGGGGTTTGACGGCGACGACCTCGCGGCTTTCCTGACCTCCATCCACGAAGAAGTGTCAAAGCTACCCCAGCGCTACTCGAACCTGTGGGACATCTTCAAGGAAATCAAAAACTCCCGCGACGAAGAACGCTACGAAGTGCTGCTAGCTGACGACGCCGTGCGGAATGAGTTTTACGAACGCCTCACGGAATACAGCAAGACCCTTGCCATTGCCCTCTCAGCCGAGCAGTTCATTATGCAGACCGACGAGGCGCAACTAAATCGCTACAAAAACGATCTCAAGCGTTTCCAGAAACTGAGATCGGCAGTCCAACTGCGCTACGCCGAAACCATTGATTATCGCGACTACGAACCCCGGATTAAAAAACTGCTAGACACGCATATCCAAGCCAACGAGGTCACTCGCTTAAACGATCCCGTGAATATGTTTGACGATAAGACCTTCTCTATGGTCAAAGAGAAGCGAGGCGTCTATCAAGCCAAAACTACAGCGGCAAGGGCCGATATCATTGCCCATTCGACCAAGCGCACCATTACTGAAAACATGGACAAAGACCCGGCTTTCTACGAGAAGTTCTCAAAGCTCATTCAAGACGCAATTGACGGTTTCAAGAATCAGCGGATATCAGACCTTGACTATTTGCAAAAGGTGAGTGCTATCCGCGATGAGGTCGCCAACACGCAACGCGACGATATCCCCGACTCTATCCGCGACAACGAAGAAGCCAGCGCGTATTTTGGGGCGATCAAACCTTGTCTGACTGAGGTGGGGGAAAGCCGAGTTGACTATGTCGCCGCAGAAACGGCGCTGGCCATCAAAAGCGCGCTAGAAAAAAATTGGAAGGTAGATTTTTGGAACGATAGCGACGCGCAAAATGCCGCAAAAAACGAGATGGATGATTTCTTTTACGACGTGGTAAAAGACGTGCATGGTATTGATTTATCGTCGGCACAGATGGACAAAATGATCAGCGAAACCATGAAGATCGCCAAATTCTGGCGACGCTCTTATGACAATCGATGACAACTATTCTGCGCCCATCTGCGCCCATCTGCGCCATCTGCGAATAATCTAGGAACCACAATGCCAAAAACAAACCGCACCCTCGCCTACGCCGGCGAGTCCATTCCCTTCCACCTGAGTTACTCCAAAAGAAAGACGCTTGAGATCGCCGTTCACCCCGACGGCTCGGTAGTTGTAAAAGCCCCCCTCGGAGAAGATGAAACCTTAATCGAAGATTTCATTTACAAGCGCGCGCGCTGGATAAAACGCCAGATTAGCTATTTCGCGGAGTTTGCACCGCGCACCCCCAAGCGGCAGTTTGTCGGCGGCGAAAGCCATCTCTACCTCGGCAAACAGTATCGGCTGAAGATAAGTCCGTCTGACACAGACGAAGTTTTGTTAAAACGCGGCTTCTTCCACATACAAGCAGTTGACGACAAGCCGGAGCATATAGCGATGCTGCTTGAAGCATGGTACTGGAGTGAGGCGGAAGTTTATTTTGCTCAAGTGTTTGAAGAATGCTGGCAACTCTTTGAAAAAAATGGAGTGGACAAGCCTAGGCTTAAAATCCGCAAGATGAAAACCCTCTGGGGCAGTTTCAGCGTTAAACGCGGCATAACATTGAATCTGGAGCTTATAAAAGCACCCAGAGAATGTATTGAATACGTCGTTATCCACGAACTATGCCACTTATTCCATCTCAATCACGGACCAGAGTTTTACAACTTGCTTGAGCAGTTTCTCCCCGACTGGAAGAAACGAAAACATCGCTTGGAAAAGACCTTGTCCTAGCCTCAATACCCCTTGCGCTTATCTATCACACTCACTAACTCCTCCCCCGCCAAGTAGCGCCGCAAATTATCGCAAAACAACGCCACGCACCGACGGTCGCGGTTGGGCGACCCCCCGGCCGTATGCGGCGTGATCAGCACATTGTCCATCCGCCACAGCGGGTGATCCTCGGGCAGGGGCTCCTGCGGCACCACGTCCAACCCCGCCCCGCCGATCTGCCCGTCGGCAAGTGCCGTTAGCAGGGCCTGTTCATCGACGATTCGTCCCCGCGTGACGTTGATCAACAATGCGTGGCTCCGCATCCGCGCAAACGCCTCTTGGTCGAACAACCCCTCAGTCTCCGCAGTCAGCGGCGCGCAGACCGCCACCACGTCGGCCTGTTCCAACAGCGCGTGGAACTGATCCATCCCCCAGCAGGCTTCCACTGCTTCCGGCACTTCGACCTCTTCTGGATCCACCGCAATAATTCTCATCCCAAACGCGCTCGCCCGCTGCGCCAACTCCCTCCCAGTCCCCCCCAATCCCACAATGCCCATCGTCTGCTCAATTAGTTCCCACGACGCAGCGCGAATCGCCCAGCGCCGATCCCAGTCTGGATTCCGCACCGCCGTATGGATCCCCCGCGTCAGCCCGAGCAACAACGCCATCGCATGTTCGGCCAGATGCACCCCGACCCACCCCTTGGCGCTGCACAACACCACATCGCTCTCGACCAGTTCGGGATGCAGCACTCCATCTACCCCCGCTCCCCAGCTCTGCATCCACTTGAGCTTTTTCCGCCGCGCGAACATCTCCCGGCTGATATGCCCGCAGACGACCTCGATCTCCGGCATGACTTCCAAGGCCGCCGCATCCGAATCTACGCACACCACTTCCACTTCTTCGGCCACCTGCCGAATCTCCTCTATCAACTCCTCAGATAAATCCATCCGCATCAAGACTTTCATATTCCTCTCCTTCCCTTGCGATTGTCCGTCCTCGGCGGTAGGCCCTATTATTTGACTTTCCCAATTCCACCAACTACGAAAGCAGATCATGCAAAACCACATCGTCAAGACCCACCCAGACGGTACGGTCCTCCCGCGCGAAGAGCAATTGGCTTGGAAGCTGGCCCAACTCGCCGCCCACAACCAAGCAGCCGACGCGGATGTCATTGAGATGATCGGCAATCGCCTCATCGACAATGCCGCGGTCGCCCTAGCCGCGATCAATCGCCCGCCAGTGCGCAACGCCCGCCTCCTCGCCTTGGGCTACTCCCACCCCCACAACAGCGGTGCCCGCCTCTTCGGCGTGGCCAACGACCGCAGCTTCCACTGCGAATGGGCTGCCCTCGCCAACGGCGTGGCCGTGCGCGAACTCGACATGCACGACACTTACCTCGCAGCCGACTACTCGCATCCCGGCGACAACATCCCCGGCCTACTCGCCGCCGCCCAGCAAACGGGGGCCAACGGCCACGCGCTGACCCTAGGCATACTCACGGCCTACGAGGTACAGATGGCGCTAGTGACGGGCATTTGCTTACACGAGCACAAAATCGACCACGTCGCCCACCTCGCCCCGGCCGTAGCCGCCGGACTCGGAACCATGCTCCAGATGCCAGCCGAGCAAATCTACCAAGCCATCAACCAGAGCCTGCACCTAGCCTGCGCCACCCGCCAGTCGCGCAAAGGAGACATTACCTCGTGGAAAGCCTACGCCCCAGCCCAAGCCAACAAGATCGCCATTGAAGCTGTGGGTCGGGTGCGCCTCGGCGAGCGGGCACCATCGCCCATCTACGAGGGCCGCGACGCCGTCATCGCTTGGATGCTGTCCGGGCCAGACGCCGAATACCGCGTCCCCCTACCCGATCCCGGCGAAAACATGCGCGCCATCCTCCGCTCCTACACCAAGGAGCACTCTGCCGAATACCAAGCCCAAGCCCTGATCGACCTCGGCTTCCGGCTCCACGCCCATCACATAGACTTAGACCAAGTGGAAGAAGTAGTAATCCGCACCAGCCACCACACGCACTACGTGATCGGCACGGGAGCCAACGACCCGCAGAAAATGGACCCAGACGCCTCGCGCGAGACCCTCGACCACAGCGCCATGTACATCCTCGCCGTCGCCTCGGAGGACGGCGCTTGGCACCACGTGCATTCCTATACCTCGGAGCGCGCCCACCGTCCCTCGACCGTCGCGTTGTGGCACAAGATCCGCACCGAAGAAGTCGCCGAGTGGACTCAAGCCTATCACCATCCCGATCCCGACCACAAGAAGTTCGGTGCCCAAGTCGTGGTCCGCCTCACCGACGGCACCCAGATCGCCGAACGCCTCGACAACCCCAACGCCCACTACCTCGGCGACCGCCCCTTTGTCCGGCCAGACTACATCGACAAGCTAGCCGTATTAACCGATGGACTCGTAGCACCAGCCGAGAACGAGCGCTTTCTAGGACTAGTGGACCGGTTGCCGGATCTGACGCCCGAGGAAGTAGGCCAGCTCAATCTCGTCGCAGCCGAGGGCATGTTGGAAGACGCTGAAAGCGAACGCGTGGGCATTTTGTAGCAATCCCGAATGATTGGCTGCTCGTCTTGTTCCTACTATTCTGCGTCCATCTGCGTCCATCTGCGGATCATCTTGTGAATGGCATAGGATTGCTATATAACTCATCAAGCCCGGACGTCCAGCAAGTCTTCGCCTTCCGTGCGCGCCACCAGCGCCGTAACCACCAGATCGCTAGTCACGTTGACGGCCGTGCGGCACATGTCGAGCAAGCGATCGACGGCCAAGACGATAGCGATGGCTTCCACCGGCAAACCAACCGCCGGCAGGATCAACGCGATGGCGACCAAGCTGGCCGCAGGAATACCCGCCACGCCGATCGACGTGAGCAAGGCGAGCAACACGACGATCATCTGCTCCGCAATGCCAAAATCTATGCCAGACGCGAACGCGTACACCTGGGCGATGAACACCACCACCACGCACTCGTACAGTGCCGTGCCGTCCATGTTCACCGTCGCCCCCAACGGCAGGACAAAGCTGGTCACGCGGTTGGAGATGCCAGCCTGTTCGGCGCTGTTGATGGTCACCGGCAGGGTGGCCGAAGACGACGCAGTCGAAAACGCAGTCAATTGCGCGGGCGCGATCTTGGCATAGTACTCGTATGGACTAATCCCAGCGACCAAGCGCAACAGCAGCGGCAACCACACGGCAAAATGCACCGCCAGCGCCAGCAATACGGTCAGGAAGAACAAACCCAACGCTTCGAGCGCGGCAAAGCCAGAGACAAGCAGCGTCTTGCCCACTAGCGCAAACGCGCCGATGGGAGCAAACCGCATGATCCACATCGTAATCAGGATCATGAGGTCGTGCAGGCCGACCCAGAACTGCTGTAGGATGTCGCCCGCTGGCCCGTTCAGCCGCGACATGAAATACCCAAACACGACCCCGACGAATACCAGCGCCAGCAGTTGAACCTCCAGTGCCGCCGCGAAAATATTAGACGGTATCGCACGCTTGAGAACCTCAACCAGATCGCGTATGCCACGTCCCTCTACCTTGTCCATAACTTGCGAGGGATCTGGCAGCGCGGCACCCAGTGCCCGCGCCGATTCAGTCTCGCCGGGCGCTATGAGATTCACGCAAACGAGGCCGGTGCAAACCGACAGCAATCCAGTCGCCACGTAAAAGGCCACCGTCTTCCCGCCAATGCGTCCAAAGGCGTTCTGGCTCGCCATGTTGCGGACGCCAACAATGATCGAAGACAGAATCAGCGGCACCACGATCATCTTCAGCGCGTTGAGGAACAAGCTGCCAAAGAAATCGAGGATTTCCATCAGCGACGCGCCAAACAGCGTCGTACGTTCGTCGGCCAGCCACCCCACTAATACAGCGAGAACGAGAGCAATGGCGATCTGCCAGTGCAACGGAATGCCGATAAACCTCGAAAGTGCGCTACGCTGGCTCATTTGTATTTCTCCTTTGTCAATGAGTTGATTTTTATAACATATTTGTTAATATATGTTATGGCTTGGGAAATTGTTTATTACAACGAGAACGTCCAACGTATCCTAAGTGCTTGGCCCGTTGGCATCCGAGCCGTTTATGCCCGGATCACAGAGCGAATCTCGGTTTTTGGGCCAAATTTGGGAATGCCTTTTACACGAGCATTGGGGAATGGTTTATTCGAGATTAGAGCAAAAGGCAAAGAAGGAATAGGACGTGCATTTTTCTGTACGGTTGTTGATCAAAAGGTAGTTGTGCTTCATGCCTATATCAAAAAGTCTGAGAAAACGCCTCTAAAAGAATTGGAGCTTGCACGCAAACGTCAGGAGAAGTTTAAATATGAAAACGCATAGAGAATTGATCAACGAATGGATGAAAGAACCCGAATTCGCCGCTGAATACGATGCACTTGCAGATGAATTCGCCCTCTTTGACGAAATGCTCAAAGCCAGAAAGAATGCTGGTTTAACTCAGGCTGATGTTGCTAAAAAAATGGGCACCCAAACGCCAGCAGTCGCACGCCTTGAAGCATCGGGACGACATAAAAAGCACTCCCCTTCTCTTGCTACTCTGCAAAAATACGCAGAAGCTGTTGGCTGCCGCCTAGACATTCGCCTGATTCCTCGTTAAACAAGGCTCACTCTCTGCCAAGGACAACACCATGATCTACGACGGACACGCCTATTGCTTCCCACCGCCAAGTCGCAACGGGGGCTTCGCCGACCCCGCCGAATTCTGGCGGCACCTGCAACTGTTCATGGCCCACGCTCGGCAGCAACCCTGCTGGCGGCGCGCCGACCGTGTCCCAGCCGACGCCACGGGCCTCTACGACCCCGATCGCCCCTGGCGCTTCGATGGTCTGCGAGACGCCGCTTTCCGCACCGGAGACCACGGCCTCGTCGAGTGGACGGTGGACGGCGAGGACTACGTAAAGCAGGCCCTGCCGCCGTGGACGGTGGACTTCGCCTTCCCCGCCGACAGCCTAGTGGCGGAGATGAACTACGCCGGCATCGATCGGGCGCTCCTGCACCGCACCCCGTACATGGGCCTCAACGACGGCTACATCGCCGACTGCTGCCAGCGCCACCCAGAGCGGATCCAGGGCCTAGCCCACGTGCCCGAATGGTGGTTCCCCAGCCGGACGGACGACGCCGTCGCCAAGTTACAACGGGCGATCCACGACCACGGCCTGTCGGGCCTGCAGTTCATGCCCTTTCACCGGCCCCTCTACGACCTCTCCCCCGAGTGGACCGGGCCCGACTTCGACCCCTTGTGGGCGGCCGTGGCCGAGCTGGGCATCCCCGTGTTCTTCACCCTCGGCGCAGCCAACTCGCCCGCCGCCTACCTCGACGAGCTACGTGCTCTACGCACCTGGATGGATCGCTTCCCCGACGTCGATGTGGTCATGACCCACGGCTTCCCCTGGCGGATGTTCGCCGACGAAGACCGGCTCCACGTGCCCGATGAGGTGTACGAGGCCGCGCCCATCGGCCACCCGCGCTTCCACATCCAGATCCTCTTCGCCGTGTTCCTGCAATCGCGCTGGGACTACCCCATGCCACAGATGCGCCCCGTCTTGGAGCAAATGGTCGAACGCATCGGTTCCAATCGCATCCTGTGGGGGACGGACATCCCCATCGTGCTGCTGCACTGGACCTACCGCCAGAGCCTCGACTACGTGCGGCACTACTGCCCGTTCATAGGCGAATCCGAAATGGCGGCGATCCTCGGCGGCAACATGGAACGGCTCCTAGGTCCGGGACAGTAGCCTACCTCGTTAGACGCTACACAGGTATATCCGCAGAAATTACTTCACTGATGTTACGCATGGACTTCTTGGTATAGGATGCTTCGCTTGCGCTCAGCATGACAAAGAAGGAGAACGCCAGTCTCTGTCATACTGAGCGGAGCGAAGCATCTCATACCCGGGCCTGTGCGTAACATCACTTACTTCAACAACGTCAGCGACCGACTCTCCTGATAATTGCCCGCGGTAAACTGGTATATATAGGTGCCGCTGGCTACGGCTCGGCCACGGCTATCGCGCCCATCCCACTGCACCTCGTAGCGTCCCGCTGCCAACCAGTCCTGCACCAAATTGCGGATCTTCTGTCCGGCGGCATTGTAAACGGTCAGTTCCACCAACTCTTCGCCACTCACCTCGTAGGCGATGGTCGTGTTAGAGTTGAAGGGGTTGGGATAATTCTGCGCCAGCGCGTATCCGTCGGGCATACTGCTACCCTCTTCCACCACGGTCGTGACTGAACTACCGGGCAGGGTAATCTCCCACAAACCGCGACCGCCACTCCACTCGATAACGTAGATTTTGTTACCGATGATCTCTGCGTCAATAGGACCACTGAAACCTTCGACGATCCGGGTCATGCGCGCCTGATAGTTATCTCCCACCTTCTCCAAATCCATGTGGATGAGATCCTCATCCGGGTCGTTGAAGGGGTTGATCAGGTTGCAGCAGTCCCCACCGATGCGCAACACAAAGCCGTCGCCGCGAAACTCGGGTGCTAGGGCCTCTTCTACGTCAAAGACCAGTCCCAACGGCGAACTATGCGGCGTAAAAGTATAGGCCGCTCCGCCCTCGTCGCTGGCGTCGCGCACCTCGCCCGTACTCGGGTCGCGGTAGCGGTCGGCATCAGGCCCCAGATTGAGGACCGGATCGGCAAAACGGTCCACTGGCGGGGGCGGGTAGGTCGGATCGTTGTAAAATAAGCCGCGATCCCTAGCGTCCGAGCGGGTCAGCAGGAGCAAGTCCGCAGCCGGGTCGTAGTCGGGAAAGCGCTGGGCTGTGTCCATTGCTCCCATGCGCCAAGGGAAGCCATAGTGCAGCCCCTGCCGCACCCAGCAGACCTCGTCGGCCATATCGCTATCCGGGCCATTGTCCGCGGCAAACAGATCGCCGTTGGCGGCAAAGGCCATGTCAAAAGCATTGCGGAACCCGTCGGCGTACAAGTAGCCCGAAGCCTGCAAAGCCTCCTCATCGGCCGGAATCAAAAGATCCTCGCCATCCGCCGGCACCCGAAAAATGGCCGACGACAGGGGCAACTCGCGAGCCCCGGCAAAAGCCCCATCCTCGGACAGCTCGCCGTGGTCGGTGCGGGATCCCGAATTGATGTACACAAAGTGATCGTCCGGGCTGAGGACAATAGCCGGATGGGGATGGTTCTTGGTGCCGGGAGGAATGCGCTCAGTGCGAGCCACCGTAGTCCACTCGATGCTGTCTCCGTCGCGCACCCCACGCACTACATTGATGACCGTATTGCCGCTGTTGCCGCCAATATAGAACGTGCCGTCCGCCGCAATATCAAAGCCCTGGGTATCGTTGAGCTTGTGGTCCGCGGAAGTAGCAATTCGCTCCTCGCCCGAGGCATTGGCCGCCTCCACGTCAAGCACCACGTACAGCGCTCCTGCGGCGTCGAAGTAGATAGCCCGTGGGAAAGCAATGCCATAGTCGTCCAGATTGGCCACCTCTGTGTTCGGTGGGGTGATAATGCGGTTGTTGCGCGTATCGAGGACATGGATTTTATCTTCGATCGGGTCGGTCGCCCGGGTTGCCGCCGCCGCGGCCGCAGCACGGATTTCGTCGATCGGCACCCCTTCGGGCACGCCCTCCGCAGGACGGAACTGGGTCCAAGTCCACGCTCCCTCGGCGTCGCGCACCCCTCGAGCAATGGTCTCGCCGATGCGCTCGTCCTCACCCTTGATCTGAATGCGGTAAATAGTCCCCGTAGCCGTAAGGGTGTACAGACTGTTGTCGCGCGGGTCCTTGGCAATGCGCATGGTCCGCCGGCTCACGTCGAGCAAATGGCGGACTTGAACATCGTCGCGCAGGGGCCGGGGATCGGCACCGGCAGCGCTTAAAGTCCAGCCGATTAGGACTATCCCAATAATCTTTCGCAATGTGAACGCTCCTCGCAGATGAGATGAATTGAATTCTAACGCACCAGTATCAACTGTCGGGCTGCCGAGTAGTCCCCCATTCGCAAGCGATAGAGGTACGTGCCACTGGCGGCCAAGCCGCCGTTTTCTGTCCGACCATCCCAGCGCACCGTATAAGACCCCGGTACCTGCTCGGCCTGTACTAAGGTGCGCACTTTCTGGCCCACCGCATCGTATAGGGCCAATTCCACCGGGCCGGTCGCCCCAACCTGATAGGCGATGGTAGTATGGGCATTGAAGGGATTGGGGAAGTTCTGCCCTAAGCCAGCCTCTTCTGGTACAGTCGCCAGTCTCTCTACGGCAGTAGGCTGGTCCATACTGGCAATCCAGCGGCGAATGAGGTCACTGCCTTCCCAATCAACCAAGGCGGAGGCCACCGGCGGCATGCGGTTGGAGGAAAAGGTGAGTAGGCGCAAGTACAGGGTGGAGTTATCTGGGTTGCCCGGGTCAATGATAAACCCTTCTTCAGTACCCAAAGCACCCAAGGAAGGCACCCAGTTTAAGGTATTGGTCTCCTCTAAGGGGATGTCGTACCGCAGGTCGATGGTCGAGCGGCTGACTACATTGGGACGATGGCAGTGAGCGCAATTGGCCGCCAGATAGGCGCGACTGCGGTCCGCCAGCGGTAGGCTTTCATCCATGGGGTCGGCCCACTGGGGGAAGCCGTCGTAATTCTCGCCGATATCCTCAGTGAACAAACCAATGTGGTTTAGGGTGCGCAATTGGTTATCTACAATGCCGCCGTAGTCGTACGAGCGATTCATCTGGGCCGTATTGAGCCCCAAGACATAGCCAGCCGGTCCGGTATGGCACAAGGCGCAATCTTCGGGTCCGGGATAGAAATGCACGTATTCGCGGAAGCCGTCTTCAGCTTCCGGGTCGGCGATGAGATAGGACTGGGTCGCCGCCTCTTCGAGCAATACCGCGTCCTCGCCCTCCAGATCCCACATATAGCTAAAGCCGTCCCATGTATCGGTTGGGCCGCGCTTGACCAAAAAGCGCGTCTCGACAATATGCCGACTGGCCCAATTACCCTTTTCCAACTCTATGTAGAAATTTTTCACTACCACCGCGTTGGGGGGAAATTTCCAGATGCCCGAGGCGGAAAACTCAATCTGGCTCTGCCCAGGTAGAGCGATAAAGCGGGTCTTGGACGTCCCGTCGGACCACAATACTGAATTGACCCCGTAGGGAATGAGTCCCGGAGCCGGGATCTGGGACACCACATTGCTAAACAGGCCCGATTCGGAGATAGTCTGGGGCACTCGTCCCTCGACCGGAGCGATGAGCAAAGAATGGTTCGGCACCCTTTCTTGCAAGCCGTACGGGACTTGGGCTAGGACAGCCGAGGGGGCCATCAGGGCTGGTAAAACGATGAATAGTACATACGCGCTTGGCAGCATGACCGGCCGGCTTGGGGAAGAGTAAAATCGCTTACTCCAGTCCCTCACTCCAACACCGACCCCTCCTCTTCCACCCGCCCGTACATGCGCGCGAATTCCTCGGACCCATCGTCGTGCCACACCTCAAAAGACAATCCCCGGATGGTTCCCTCGGCAAAGCCGGTCAACGCGTCTATCGGCGGGATGCTGGCCGTGTAGAGCATGTGCCCATCCGGTAAGCGCAGCTTGCCCAAGTGCCGAGGGATTTCCGCGGGGCCGCGCTGCGCCAAGCGCGCAATGACCGCTTCGTCCACCTCCACGCCAAGGCCCGGCCCCTCCGGCACGGGCGAACAGCCTTCGACGATCTCAATGCGCTGACGAGCCGCGTCCTCCTCGTACTGATCGTCGAGATTGATCGAGTGGGCCGCCGTGGGCAATACAGCCGCCAAGTGCAGCGCCAACGCCTTGGCCAAGGTGCCCCCGGTTAGCTGCACTACCACCTGCATATTGGCTTTGCCATAGGCCAAGCCGCGCACCAACGCGTCGCCGAATCCGCCGCAGTACTCAGCCACGATGTACGCATCGGCCATTCCCTGCACGACTTCCTGCAACCCGCCCAGCGGTGGCACGTGCATGACCAGCGGCACGCCGCATTGGGCGCGGAGCTGCCGCCAGCCTTCTACATCGCTCAGTACCAAGGGGTCCTCGATATAGCCCACTACGGGCGACTTTTCGAGCTGTTTGACGATGGGCAACACCGTGGCCAAGGTGCGGTTGGAATTGAAGTCGTACTGCATCTTGAAGCCGGGTGGTGCCACATCCTCTACCGCGCGATTCTGCTCAAACACGTCGTGGTGCTGGCAAGTGTGCATCTTAAACAGCCGGTAGCCTTGGTCGGCGGCGCGGACTATTTCGCGGCTCAGCTCTTCGGGATCAGCGGGCCGCGTCCAAGCCGCCACGGGCACGCGGTCGCGCACCTTGGGGCCCATCAGTTTGTAGGCTGGCACTTCGAGGTGCTGGCCCATCACGTCGTACAAAGCCCCGGCCAAGCCGAGGTGGACCTCGCTGCCCAAAAAGTCGAAGGGACTGCGCCCAATGAGACCCTCCACGCTCGGCGCGGGTGGCGGTGTGCAGCGGTACTCGCCCCAGCCCACCAACCCATTGTCGGTTTGCACCTTGAAGAAGGTGCGCTGGTCAATGGAGCGGAAGCGCACGGCGTGCTCGTCGTTGCGAGCGGCGAGCGGCACATGCGCGGGAATGATGTCAACATCGGTAATTTTCACGGTAGTTCTCCTCGGCGAGCAAGCGAGATTGCATTAGTAGCGAAAAATTGACGATCCATCGCCGTCGGCCTTAACTTACCCCATCCCACTCCCATCGCCAAAGATGATCATTTTACCTATACTTTCCGACAGATCGTGGGATAGAACGAGTACAGTACCGACAACTGTGAAAGTGGAGGTGCAGCTTGACGACATACATACTTACTGCAGAGACCGAGCAAGATGAAGATGGTCGGTGGAGCGCTTGGATTGACGCGCTGCCGGGATGTGCCGCTTGGGGCCACACCCGAGAGGAAGCCCTACTAGCACTGCATGACGCCGCCGATGCGTACATCGAAGATTGCGTCGGGTGATACGTTCCCAATCGGCACTCTACGGAGCATCCCAAAAGGAACTCGATGGACCGAAGACGACCTTCGCCGTGTACGGCTTATTTGAGTCGCCAAAGCCGATCTAACCCATGCCTTCTTACATATCTGCTTACGACACCGAAGCCGTGTACGCTTGGTGGGACGCGCCTGCCGGGCCGGGCTACCAAGGACGGATCAGCTACGAGGGAGAGCGGCTGGCCGAGTGCATTGCCGGCGTCCGAGCCGTGGCTCAAGTGCATCTAGAGCGGCAAGCGCCCGCCTCCTTTTTCATCGTTGCCGAACTGTTGCAGAGCGCCGCGTCCGAATTCCGCGCCATCCTCGACGAGCCCCTTTTCGACATCCAATGCCATTCGTTTACCCACAAAGACCTAATCAGTTTAGCCGATGCCGATGACAGTGCCGCCTTGCAGCGCGAGTTAGTCGATTCCAAAAAACTGATCGAAGACACCTTTTCTCGCCCGGTGATCGGCTTGACCGCGCCCGGTGGCTACACTCGCGGCTTCATTGGCCAAGAGCGCATCCTCCACGTGATGTGGGAGGCCGGCTACCGCTATATGCGCACCGTGGGAGCCGGGCCAGACGGAACCATGCCCGCGCCGCTCAACCGGCCCTTCTGGTACGCCCGCGAGGGCTTCCCCGGCCTCCTCGAAATGCCCTCGCACGCCTGGCACGACAACATCCTCACCGGGCAGCCGGGCAAGGTGCTGTGGCCGCCGCAATTTCCTTGGCCCTATCCGGCGCACATGCCGGTCGATGCCCAAGGCGTGTACGCAGCCTATGCTCCCGGCATCGACTACGTGCAACAAACAAACCTGCCCTACTACTTGCCCATCTTCCACCCTTGGTCCGTCTATCGCATCGACCGCCGCGCGCAACAACTCGACCTCCTCCTGCGCCGCGCACAAACGGAAAACCTCCCCCTTATCTCCTGCACCCAACAGTACGAACACGCCCTAGCCCATAAATCCCAAATCCCCGACGCCTCGCCAGACGACCTATAATCCCATGCCCACTCTCTCCCCCACCCACCTCTCCGCTATTGCTCGCCGCCGCCGTCTCATAGTCAATTTCGACGTGACCTTTGCGATTAATGTGCAGCAGCGCCGCAACCCAGATCGGCCCGACCTCGTGGAACATTTGTTCGAGTTTGCCGATGCGCCCGGGTCGCAGATCGACAGCATTTGGTGGAACTGGGGCGAGGGGAATCAAGCGCCCTATCCGAGCGAACACTTGCCGCTGTACGACCATCCGCTCTATCAAAAGTGGGCAGACGAAGGGACGGACATCGTCGGCCAAGTTCTTGAAGCGACCCAGCGCCGCGGTCTAGAGTGCTTCTTTTCGCATCGCATGAACGGCTCGGACAACGACCTCGGCCCGTTTGCGCGCATCCCCGCGAAAGTGGCGCATCCCGACTGGCTCTTTCGCACGCCTTGGTGTACGCACGCGGACAACGGCTATTGGAATTTCGCCTTGCCCCAAGTACACGACTACGTCCTGCGCAACTTGCGCGAGGTAATCGAGCGCTGGCCTTTTGACGGGATGGAATTGGACTTTGCCCGCGGGGTCGTCTTTCCCGCCGGCCAAGGTTGGTCCAACCGCGAGCGGCTGACTGAATTCATCGCCCAGTTGCGAGAATTATCACTAGCCGTGAGCGAGCAGCGCGGTCGACCCTTTCTCCTCGCCACCCGCATCCCCGAGACGCTCGTGGGCTGCCTCTTCGACGGGATCGACGTCGAGCGCTGGGTCGGCGAGCAATTGATCGACTTGCTGGCTCTCGGCGTGCGCTCTTTTGAGGTGGATTTGGCGGACTTTCGGCACATCGTCGCCGGCACCCCAGTCAAGCTCTATCCGTCCATCGACGATCACCACGCTACAGACGGCTACCAAAATCCCGGCATCGAGGTGCTACGCGGGGTAGCGGCCAATTGGTGGCATCAAGGCGCAGACGGCATCCACACCTTCAACTTCAACTACGCAACCGACGCCCCGTACGCCGGCCAAGATTGGGCCAGCCATCGCCGTGCCTACCAAGAGTTGGGTGCGGTAGAAACGCTCAACGCCAAGGACAAATGCTTCGTCGTCCAGCGTCGCGGGGGCGGGCACGGCCCCACTGTGATACCCAACCCCGAGGATTGGGCCACCCCGAGGCACACCTACGCCAACACCAACATGCTGGCCCAACTGCCCGCGGCCGTACCCAACGACGAACACACCGATCTCCTGCTGCAAATACCCGTGGGCCTCAATCTAGCCGCCGGGCGAATCGCCGCGGCCGAGCTGCGCCTCCTGCTGTCCGACCCAAGCGCAGAAGACTTGCCCGAGTCTCAACGCCTGCCACCGGTACAAGTAGCGACCATCGGTCATCCCGACGGGGAACTCGTCAATATCCCAGCGGCGCAAGGCGTGGAACGAACCGTGCAGATACGGCTAAACAATGCGGTACTGGAGCAACCGACCGTGGACGATGGGTGGTTGGTCTGGTCGGTCGATGAACTGCTCTTGGCGGCCGGTGTAAATCTGGTCGGTATCAGCGCTCAAGGCCGGACACTCGACGCGCGGCAACTCGTCGTCGAAAAGCTGGAGATAGCCGTGTGTGTGAGGTTTGTGGACTAGACAGACTCATACACTCCTGCCTGCGGTCAGGCTGAGTATATCGCCCTCAACGCTTCACTTCTCTAGCTCGAACGATATTTGGAAAATACTGTAGGGGCGACCGGCCGGTCGCCCCTACGAGCGGTTAAAATATCTTGGAATAAGGCCAAACGGGTGCGTTGGCTATGCCGCGCCAAAGCGCTCGATGACGTTTGTGGTAATGCGCGAGACGGTCTCGTCCACGAGAATTGAGGCTGGATAGGTGATGGAGCCGACGGAAAAAACCGCTCAAGGCGCACTTGCCTGCTCGCAGGCCAACTCGAACACCCTGTCGGTCATCCAGCGCTTGAAACCCTCGTTGTCCATGAACTGCTTGAAGAGTTCGGTGTCGTCCTTCATGACGTTCGTCATGACCCGCAGCAGCGCCTTGTCGTGCTCGATGCGGGAGTTGGCGGCGTCCGAGTTTTGCCGCGCATTCTTGAAGGCAGCGTCCGCGGCCACCCGGGATGGGATGGTCTTGGTGATGAGTTCCCCCACGCGGTCGGCGTCTTCCCAGGCGATGTCGCCGAAGAGGTCGTTGAACGTCTTGAGGATGTTCGACAGCCGATCCAGCTCTGGCTCGGTGCGGTGACCCCCGCCGGTGGTCGGCACTGGATCGACCTCGGCGTCTTCGTCCGGCAGCAGGATCTGCTGCATCGCCTGCTTCTCGACCCGGTAGCTGTCTAGGTCGATGGCGTCGAGGATGCCCTTCGATAGATCCTCTTCTTCAGGGGCGGGTAGCTTTGGGATCAGGAAGTTCAGGAAGATGGAGCGTTTCTCCCAGTCGGCGTCGTTGTAGGGAAGCACGGACGAGAGGAAGGCGTAGGTGCGCACGAAGCCCTTGGCGTTGCCCTTGAACTCCACTTGGCCGTCCTCGTCTAGATCGGTTTTGTAGGCCGCCACGCAGTCGTCGAGGATTGGGTCGAGTTGGTCGCGCTGGGCACCGCCGAGGTAGAGCTCGACGAAGTTGTCGATCTGCTCGTCAGAATAGACTTGGGCGCGGTCCAGGTTTGTCTGCAGGTCGTGCAGTTTGTTGGGGTCGGTCTCGTCGGCTAGGATCGTCGCGCGGTAGTAGTCGGCGAAGGCGTCGCGGATGGTGCCGGCGTCGTTGAGGAAATCGAGGACGAATACGTCGTGTTTCTTGGGATGCGCCCGGTTGAGGCGGGAGAGGGTTTGCACTGCCTTGATGTCGGACAGCGTCTTGTCGACGTACATGGTGTGCAGTAGCGGTTCGTCGTACCCGGTTTGGAACTTGTCGGCGCAGACTAAGAAGCGGTAGGGGTCTTCTTGGAACTGCCCGGCGATTTGGGCGGAGGGGAAGCCGTTTAGCGAGGCTTCGGTGACTTTCTCGCCGCCGAACTCGTGCTCGCCGGAGAAGGCGACGATGGCCCGGTAGCGGCTCTTGCGCTCCTGCAGGTAGTCGCGGATTGCGTGGTAGTACTGGATCGCCCGTTCGATGCCGTTGGTGACGACCATCGCCCGCGCTTGGCCGCCGATCCTGTTCTGCGCCAGCACTTGGTCGTGGAAGTGGTCAACCATGATCTGGGCTTTGAGGCTAATCGCGTGATCGCTGCTCTCGACGAAGCGGCGCAGTTTCTTCTGGGCCTTCTTGACGTCGAATTCTGGGTCTTCCTCCACGGTCTTGGCGAGCTTGTAGTAGCTCTGCACTGGCATGTAGTGGGCGAGCACGTCGAGGATGAACCCCTCTTGGATCGCCTGCTTCATGGTGTAGCTGTGGAAGGCGTGATGACTGACCTTGCCGTCGGCCTGCGGATTCGGGGCACCGAAGATTTCCAGCGTCTTGTTCTTGGGGGTGGCGGTGAAAGCGAAGTAGCTGGCGTTGGGGAGCAGCTTGCGCGACTCCATCAGGCGGTTGATCTGGTCTTCGAAGGTTTCTTCCTCCTCCTCTGCACCTGCCTCGGAGAGCGCTTGGGCCATGGCGGCACCGGTGCGGCCGCCTTGGCTGGAGTGGGCCTCGTCGATGATGATGGCGAAGTGCCGTCCGCGCTGCTCGTCGCCGATCTCCTCAAGGATGAAGGGGAATTTCTGGATCGTCGAGATGATGATTTTCTTGCCGCTTTCGATGAACCGGCGCAGGTCGCCCGAGCGGTCGGCAGCCCCCACTGTCGCCGACACTTGGGAATACTGCTTGATGGTGTCGCGGATCTGGCGGTCGAGGATGAGGCGGTCGGTGACGACGATGATTGAGTCGAAGACTGGAGCGCTGTCTTTTTCTAGGCCGATTAGTTGGTGGGCCAGCCAGGCGATGGAGTTGCTCTTGCCGCTGCCGGCCGAGTGTTGGATCAGGTAGCGGCGGCCTGCGCCGTGGGTGCTCGCGTCGGCGAGCAGGCGGCGCACTACGTCGAGTTGATGGTAGCGGGGCCAGATTTGGGTCTGCTTCTTTTTGCCCGTCTTCTCGTCCTTCGATTCTACTACTTGGGCGTAGTTTTCTAGGATGTTGGTCAGGCTCTCGCGGGGGAGCACTTCCCGCCACAGGTAGTCGATGGCCAGCCCGTTGGGATTGGGCGGGTTGCCGGCACCGTCGTTCCAGCCTCGGTTGAAGGGGAGGAACCAGGAGGTTTTGCCGCTGAGGTGGGTGCAGAAGAGGATCTCGTTTTCGTCGAGCGCGAAGTGGGCGACGCAGCGGCCGAACTCGAATAGTTTCTCGCGCGGGTTGCGGTCGCGCTGATACTGCTGGACTGCGTCGGCCACCGTCTGTTTGGTGAGGCTGTTTTTTAGCTCAAAGGTGAAGACTGGCAGGCCGTTGATGAACAGGCCGATGTCGAGGGCGCGCTGGGTTTCGTCGCGGCTGTAGCGAAGTTGGCGGGTGACTGTGAAGCGGTTCTGTTTGAAGCGTTCCTGTGCTTCGGGGTTGTCGGCTGAAGGCGTGCCGTGGAATAGGTCTAGGTTGTGCGCTTCGTGCTTGATGCCGTGGCGCAGCACGTCGATGGTGCCGCGCTTGCTGATTTCTCCTTGGAGGCGGGCTAGGAATCGGCGGCGCGTGGGGCTGGCCTCGGACAAGTCGAGGGACTCTGCTGCTTTGGGCTGGGTGGCGCACAGGAAGGCGGAGAGTTGGGCTAGATCAACGCAGTATTCGCGGTCGTAGTCGTGGAAGTTGCCGCCGGCCCAACCGACTCCGCCGTAGTTGGCAGGGGGCTCGCCTACGGTGGGACCTAAAGGTGGGTCGCAGGGATGGCCGGCTAGGGCTGTGCAGATGAGGCGTTCGAGGCCGCGTTCGGAGGTGTCGGTGGACATTATGCTAGTTAGTATCGACAAAGCGCATGGCGCTTACCCACGTTTGTCCTCGTCTTCGGCGGCGGTCGCTGCCTGAGCTTCGGCCCTGGCTCTGGTCCGGTCGTATAGTTCTTCGCGGGTGAGATTTTCGGACATCCCCAGACCGACGCCACGAGCCTCGAAGTCTTGGAAGACCTGCCGCATCAGCTCACGGCGACGCTCGGTCTCTTTCTCTGCGTCTCTGCTACCGGACGCCAAGCTTCTCAGGTAGTCCCGCACCAAGGCTGATACCGAGGTGTCCAATTCTGCCGCTCGGATTCGGGCGAGCCGATAGGTTTCTTCGTCAACGGATATGGTGATTTTCTTCATGGGCACAGCCTAACAGGTTTTGTGTGGCACACGAGGCGCGTTGTGGTCAAACAGGATTCTCATGCGGGACCTTGGCAACCTTGGCGTCAAGGTCTTGCACTACGAATTCCAATACAGCCCGCACCTGTGCTTCGTCCACCCCGCCGAACCACTCGATGAAGTCGTGGACAGTCGCGCCCTCCGCCAAGTTGCCGAAAAGGGCCGACACGGGTAGCCGGGTGCCCGTGAAAACCCAAGCCCCGCTGACCCGGCCGGGTACGCTTTCCACCGCTGGGCACTTGCTCCAGTCTGTCATACGGTCACCCCCTTTGCGATTGTGTACTCTGCTGCCGATTTCCCGGCGTCGAGTTCGCCGAGATTTGAATTCTCCTTATCATGGATTGTACCGTCCAAGTCGTCTTCCGCAAGCGGGTCCACTTCCGGCAGTTCAGCCGCCGCCTCGCGCACATCGAGCTTGCCGGTGACGACATCGGAGATTAGGCGGGTGCGGTATTCGTGAATAAAGTCAATTTCTCGATTTCCACTTTCGATGGCATTGGTTATTCGATCCCACTGAGTGTCAATCCATCGAACGATTCTGTCTTGCTCTGAATGCGGTGGCATCACGACAGGACAGGACGAGATTGTATCTTGGGCAATGGTGGCCATAGTCACCATGTTGGCTCGTGAAATGAGAAGATGTCGAAAAGCATACGAATTCAGTTGAACAACTAGGTACCGGGGGTTGACTTGGCAATCATCGGGTCTTGCCTGAACAAGATGGCATTCGAATACCGTGTCTGGCGAACAATTGGTAGCGATCGCTGACCGACCGGTTCCCTCTAACTTCAGCGAAGATCTAACAAAAAAGATGTCTCCATCCTGCACTTGGAAGCGACGAATTTCCTCTGGAGTAGCTTGGACTCGATCTAGTGTTGAGGGCTCAACGTGAAAACGTTCTTCATACACATCCGCTACGTTGATAAGCGGTGCCCCAGCACCGAATTGGTCTTTTTTCTTAAAAAGTCCGTTCTGCGTGGGGTGTGATAAGACAACCTTAAGCCTAGTCTTCCCCCAATGCTCTGGGACGTCCCCCAACCACTCCACTCCGGAGTCCTTGTAGGCCGGGTAGGGCTGGCCAGTTCGCACGTCGATCTGGCCCGTGACGGCCTGGTGGATGATGGCCTGCTTCTGCTCCTCCAGCAGCGCAATCAGCTTCTGCTTGGCGCGGATGTAGCGCCGGATGCGCCGGTCGGCGTGGTCGAGGAAGCGGACGATGGCGGTTTGTTCTTCGATAGGCGGAATAGGAAAGAGAGCGGAGATGTATTCCCCAACTCGCAGATTGGGATAAGTTGATCCGGAAACCATACGCTTGACCCGCTCACCAGTTAGGTGTCCACTCAGAAGTAAGAAAAGGAAAGGTGGATTCACCACGCCACGGTATGCGACGACTCGCAACAAGAAGTTGCTAAAGACAAACTCTGGCGATGTTGACTCAACGATGCCTGCCTTTCCAGAAATGACATTGAAGATTGAACCACTTGATTTTACAACAAGGATGTCGCCAGGGTGGCAACGATAGCGGTCGGCATCCTTGTGCGAAAAACCGCGCTTTGGCATATCATTGACGGCAAATTGTCCATCCTTGTTTATCTGTGCAGTTGTCGCTACTGGGAGCACGCATTCACCGTTTTCTGGCTCTTCTCCGTAGTGTCCACTGTTGTCTATCCTTGAAATACGCTTCAGCGGTAATTCGGCCCAATGCCTTGGCACCTCCCCCAGCCACTCGACATAAGAGTTCTTCATTTTCGGATACGGCTTCAGTTCGCCGACGTTGAGTAACTTCATACCAAGAGAACCTCATCGCGGACGAAGTGAAGGCGAATCAACTTGGGCCGCGGCATGGTGTCGTCGAAATGGCAAAGCACCGCGTCTCGCACCATGGCCTTCAGGTCGTTCCAGTCTTCTCCTTGCGTGTGGATACCATATCCAAGCGCACTTGCCGTGTAACCCCCATCTACTTCGTCCTCGCTGACTTCAAAGATGATCTCAGTGCTGGGATCGGCAACCAATGGGTCTGAATTAGCCATGACGTCCTTCTCTATAGGTATTCCACTTTTGCATCTTTTAAGGAAGCTTCGAAGAGGATTTTTGACGTAAGGTATTTACAAATGCTCGACTCTCTTCGAGCGATTGGTCAATCTCATGCCGGTGATCGAAATAGTAAGCCAATGCCGCATACACATCCGCGAGGGTTATATCGTAATCGCTGGCGATTTCGTCGGTGCTCTTGCCCAGACGCTCGTGCCAGATGACGATATTCTCCACAGTGATCCGATGACCGGCAATGCGGGGTTTACCATCTGATATTCCTGGGGTGATCTCAATGTGTTGATTCAGGGGTTCCGTTGTCACTGCCATTCCCTCCTGAGTTTGGTGCCTGTCACGGGGCCCACTTCGTCTTCTCTGACTTCAAAGATGATCTCGGTGCTGAACATCGCTCACCTCTGATCTATATGGCCGTTGGCTGTTCGGTCCCTCCACCAGAATCCTTCTCCTTTCGTCGGCTCGCAAAGCGCTGCAGAACAGGGTCCGAGTAACGGTGTGCATTGAACCAGTCAGCGAGTTCCTCATGTGTTTTTCCAGTGATCTCCGCGCTGATGCGGTCCCGAATCTCCCGCATGGTCCTTACGCAGTCGAATTCCTTCTTATTCGTCTTTTTCGTCATCGTAAATCTCCCTCGGGGTTCGAATATCGAGTGCTTCGTATCCCATATCTCGATTCACTTCGTTGTATGCCTGTATGCGGTGCAAGTTGACCACATGTTTGAAGTTCCAACTCACCAGAACATCGACTCCCGCAAGCGTTGCCGCGGCGATGTGCAGCGCGTCCGCCAGCATCCTAGAGCTTAGCACTCCTCGTTCAATATACATTGCTGAGAGCCTTTCCGCTTCTTCGGAGAGGTCAATTACCTCAGTGTGTTGAGGAGGAACCACGCCGAGGATTTCCCTGACTTGTGCAGGTGCGGCTTCAAGCTCTCGAAGGGTTAGATCGGAAAGCACGAGCGTCATTTCACCGCGAGCAAATCTGTCGATCAACTGGCGGGACGGCTCCCTGAACTCTTCGTCTTCGCAGCCGCCAATCACGGAGGTATCGGCGTACACACGTAGTTTTTTTGCCCGTGTGTGCGGTTGGGTTCCGACGATCTCCCCGAGCAATCCCTCCGTTTCTTTTTCTAAAGTTAAAATATCGGCCCGAATCTCCCCCAGCGTCCGCATCGGCTGCGGTTTATAGAAATATCGGGTAAAGCTGATCTCATAGCCGATTCTCACGCTGTCTGGTTGATACCAAGCGTCAGCCGCATAGGGCAGAACCTCCCGCTGCAGGAAGGCTTCGATGCCGCCGTCCTCTTGCAGCGGAATCTGCTCGGTATCGCGTAGGTCGGTGTCCGGTTCGTACTCCACCACGGCGGGCTTGTCGTTGACGGTGGTCTCGAACCGGCCGCGCAGTGGGTCGGCCTCTGTGCCTCTCTTGTGGATCTTCTTGATGACGGGCGGCGCGGTCTCGCTGCGCTCGCAGCTTTCCCGCAGCTTCTTGATCTCGGCGGCCTTGTAGGCGCGGTTGGGGTCGGCTCCTTCAAGCCGCAGCGGCCGTTCGACCGTCACCTTATAGTAGCCGAAGGCGGCATTGTCGAAAATCTTGCTCTGCTCGCTTTCCTCAAAGGCGAGGAAGGTGTCGCAGATACGCTGGATGTCCGCCTCGCCGAGCTCGCAGTTCTTCTTGCCCAAGTTCTTGCGCAGCGGCCGGTGCCACTCGGTGGCGTCGATCAACTGCACTTTGCCTTGGCGATGCTCTGGCTTGCGGTTGGTGATTACCCAGACGTAGGTGGCGATGCCGGTGTTGTAGAACATGTTGAGTGGCAGGGCGACAATTGCCTCCAGCCAGTCGTTTTCGATGATCCAGCGGCGGATGTTGCTCTCGCCCTGGCCGGCGTCGCCGGTGAACAGGGAACTGCCGTTGTGTACCTCGGCAATGCGGCTGCCGCCCTGCTTCATCTTGGAGAGCTTGTTGGCGAGAAAGAGCATCTGGCCGTCGCTGGAGCGGGTGACTAGGGAATACTCGGGATCGCCGTCGTGCTCGATTACGAAGCGCGGGTCGCGCATGTCGCGCTTGCCGCCCATGCGCTCTAAGTCGGTTTTCCAACTCTTGCCGTAAGGAGGATTGGAGAGCATGAAATCGAACTCGCGGGACGGGAAGGCGTCGTTGGCCAAGGTGGAGTGCTCTGGGCCGCCCACGATGTTGTCGGCGGCGTCTCCTTCGCCCTTCAGCAGTAGGTCGGCCTTGCAGATGGCGTAGGTCTCGGCGTTGATCTCTTGGCCGTATAGGTGGGTGGAGACTTCCTTGCCGTGTTCGGCGGCGAGTTGCTGAAGCACATCCTCGGCCACGGTCAACATGCCGCCAGTGCCGCAGGCTCCGTCGTAGATCAGGTAGGTGCCGGACTTGATCTGGTCGGCGACGGGCAGGAAGACCAGCTTAGCCATCAGGGTCACGGCGTCGCGCGGGGTCCAGTGTTCGCCCGCCTCCTCGTTGTTTTCCTCGTTGAAGCGCCGGATCAGTTCCTCGAAGATCGTGCCCATGCCGTGGTTGTCGAGGCCGGGATGTCTGACCTTGCCGTCGGCGTAGTGTACTGGGGCCGGGCTCAGGTTGATGTCAGGGGAGGTCAGCTTCTCGATCAGCGTGCCCAAGGCATCGGCCCTCGAAAGCCGCGAGACTTGGTTGCGGAACTCGAAGTTTTCGAGGATGTCTTGGACGTTGGGCGAGAACCCGTCGAGCCAAGCCCGGAAGTCGGCTTCGAGCTGCTGGCGATTGGCGCGGGCGCGCAGGTCACTCAGGGTAAACTTGGAGGTATTGTAGAAGGCTTGTCCCGCGATCTGTCGCAGGGTTGGATCCTGCTCGATGACGCCGGCGTTGTCGAGGGTGGTCTTCATGTCCAGGACCGCCTGCTTGCTGTCCTCTAGTACCGCGTCGAGTCGGCGCAGCACGGTCATCGGCAGGATGACGTCGCGGTACTTACCGCGCACGTATAGGTCGCGCAGGACATCGTCGGCGATGCCCCAGATGTAGTTGGCGATCCAGTTCAGGTCGGTGTTGTTCGTCGTCATCGGGATTCCTTGTAGGGGCAGGTTTCAAACCTGCCCCTACGGTTGGTCAAAACATCCGGGTGATTAAAACATTTTAGAATAAGGCCAGACGGGTGCCTTGGCTATGCCGCGCCAAAGCGCTCGATGACGTTCGTGGTAATGCGCGAAACGGTCTCGTCCACGAGAATTGAGGCTGGATAGGTGATGGAGCCGACGGAAAAAACCGCGCCGTTGCTCTCCGTCTCGTAGTAAACCATTTCCGCGCCGCCGCGGTCGGGGTTGAGGCCGCGGGCGATGATTTCGATGTTGGGGGGCGAAGAGGGCGAGGTCTTGTCGGTCTCGTGGCCGGAAGCGCCGCCGGGTACCCGCTCGTGCAGGCTGGCCTCGCCGAAGGTCTCGCCGTTTTTGACGCCCGTGTTGGCGAAAATCCAGTGGTCGGCGGCGAGGACTTGATACGGCGCGGCCGTCATAATGCCCGCAGTGGTACAGACCACGCCGAGCAGGTTGGCCTCGGACTCGTGGTACTGGTGAAAGCGGCTCTCGTGGCCCTCGGCCCGCTGGATGCGCGCGTGGCCGTTTTTGACCTTCATCGTCTGCTCGTCGAGCATCTCCACCTCGCAGTTGAGGCCGTTGCCTCCCAAGTACATGAGTTTGCCGCCGCGCTCGCGCACCCACGCCTTGACGTCGTAGTACATCTTGCGCGACCAGTACTCGGGATGGGTGGTGATGATGAGGATTTTGTACTGGTCGAGGTCGAACTGGTCAAAGTGAAATTGGGTCTCGGCGTACAGGTCGTAGGCATACCCCTCGCGCTCCATCCAGCCGAGGAAGCGCCACTCGGCCGGGGCCACGTGCGAGGCCGAGCGTCCCGCGATGGGGTCGGTGATCTCGGTGCCCTCGGGAACGTGGTTGATCGGCTCGGGCCGGTCGAAGGAGAGGGGGGCGTAGTCCTCAGCGTCGTAGTTGAGGTGTTCGCGGTCGGTGTAGCGCTTCAGCTCTAGGCGGGCATTGATCGTGGGCGTGGGCGGAAAGCAGTCGGCGTGGATGTAGTTGGAGCGCCCGCCAAAATTGTTGTACGCGTTCCAGTTGATGTTGGCGGCGAGGACTGCGATGTCCGCGCTGGGGGCGGCTGGGGCGACGATCCAGGGAAAGGAGAAGAACGCGCCGGACTCGCCTTTGGCGTGGAAGTAGTACAGGCCAGAGCGTTCCGGCGCGGTGACGAACTGTTTGTGGTTGGGGCTGGTGTAACCAAACTTGTTCCACGTCACCCCAGTCTGCGTGTAGTCGCCGTCTGGGGTGATCTGCATGGTGGCGCGCGGCCCGTGCTCGTCGAACCAGCCCAGCGGGCGGATGTGCTCTTTTTGCCAGCCGTAGCGCCACAAATCGAGGCGATAGGCTTCGAGCGCGTGGACGCGGAACTCGGATTGCTCGCCCGATTGGACCCACTTGGGCCAGGCGTAGCCGAGCAACTGATGCGCGAGCAAGCGGAAGTGGTGCGGCCGCTCGGGGTGGATGTTGATCTGCCCGCGCTTGGGGCCGAAGCCATCCTTTTGCAAGGTCACGGTGTAGGGGCCGGGGGGTATGTCGGCGAAGACCTCGCCGGTGGCCCGCGAGCGGGTTTCGATGTGCAGGTTTTCGTTGGCGATTTCGAACTGCACGTCGTGCAAAGCGATGTAGCGTTCGTCGCTGACGTAGCCGATTAGCATGAGTTAGCTCCTTGGAATAGAGGCGTAGGGCAAGGGATCGTCGGCACCCGCTCGGTGAAAGCCCGCCAAGCGCATGCGGCAACTCTCACAGCGGCCGCAAGCGAGGTCTTCGCGCTGATAGCAGGACCAGGTCAGGTGCAGGGGGGCGGCAAGCGCTAGGCCGCATCGGACGATGGCGGCTTTGTCCCAGTCTATGAGCGGGGTCTGGATGTGGATTTGGGTTTGTGGGCCGGTACCTGCGGAGACCATGCGCTCGTAGGCGGCAAAAAATTCTCGTCGACAGTCTGGGTAGTGGCTCTCGGCTTCGTGGGCACCGATGTAGATGTCGGTCGCGCCGATGACCTCGGCCCAGGCCACGGCTACGCCGAGTAGGTTGGCGTTGCGGAAGGGGACGTAGGTCGTGGGCAAGTCGGCTGTGGCGTCATCTTCGGGTATGGGCTGGGTCGCATCGACCAAGCTGGAGCCGCCGATTTGGCGCATGTAATCGACGTCCACCACGAGGCGGGTCTCCACTTGGAAGTGATCTGCGAGGGCAGAAAACGCCGCGAATTCGCGTTCCTCGGTGCGCTGGCGATAGCGCAAGTGGAGGAAGGCCAAGGGGCCGCGGCGGGCGGCAATGGCGGCGGTGACGCAAGAGTCGAGCCCACCGCTGGCTAGGACGATTGCGAGGCTCAATGCAAGAGGATGACTTCGTTTTGGATGGGGGTTGTAACTTCTGGTCCGGTCTCTGGGTTCACGTACACATTGACTTCGAGCCGCACGCCGAACTCCGGCAGGTACGCGCCCGGCTCGACGGAAAAGCCCGTGCCCGGTAGGATTGACCGCGCGTCGTGGGTCTCTAGGTCGTCGAGGTTTACGCCTAGCGCGTGGATGCTCGGCCCTGGGCCGAGGCTGTGCCCTGTGCGGTGGACGAATTGCTCACCCAAGCCGCGCGTTGTCAGGATTTGGCGCGCCACTTGGTCGAGTTGCCAGCCCTGTAGTACTTCGTCGGCGCGCCATGCGGCGTCGAGCCGCGCCAGCACTTGATCGCGCGCTTCGCGCACTGCGGCAAAGACCTCGGCGTGGGCTGCGGGTACGTGCGGGCCGGCGAAGGCGACCCAAGTGATGTCGCTAAACACGTGCTGCTCGCCGGGGTGGCGCGCCCACAGGTCGATGAGGATCCAAGCGCCTGGCTCGATGGGGGCGGCCGTGTCTGCGTGCGGCTCGTAGTGCGGATTGCCGCTGTTGCCATTGACGCCGACGATCGGCGGATGCCCAATGTCGAGGCCGCGCTGCTCCAGTGCGGCGACGATGAACGATTGGACGTCGAACTCGGTGAGGCCGGTGTGGAGGCGGCTGCGGATGTACTCAAAGGCCGCGTCTTTGACTTCGGCAACTTGGCGGCAGGCGTCGCGGTGCGAGGCGAGTGCGTCCGCGCTCCACGTGGCCAAGGCGACTTGGCACAGGTCGGCTGAAGACACCACCTCGGGGCCGAGGGAGCGCACCAACTCCAAGGTGCCGCCATCGACCCAAGAGACTGTGGGCAGTGTGCCCCCGGGCCAGTACTCCATAGCTACTTGAGATAGCCCCTCTACCGCATCGCGCAACAGGGCATGTAGCTGTTCCCAGCTAGCGTAATGGACGATCTCCACGCCTAGCCCGGCGAGGGCCTCCGGCTCGACCGCCGAGCCGAGCAAGCGCGGCGCACCCGCGGCTGGCACGATGAGGAAGACGCGTCGGGTCGTTTGCCGTCGCTGGCCCAATAGCTGCCACAAGACCGGATTGCCGCCGCGAAAATCGTACACCAACCAAGCGCCAATTCCCTCCTGCTGCATGTAGGTTTGTATTTTTGGTACGTCCAATGAAAATCTCCTCGGTTAGCTCAATTCTGCATGGCTAAAGTACAAGTGGTAATAGATACTCTGTTTATGTTCAAGGGTTTTATGCGGCGCTTGGATAGAATTTTTCGCCATCGAAGTCTTGGTCGTGTTTCCACCCGCCCCAGATGGTATGGAGCAGTTTGCGCATGACGGCGACGAGGGCTTGCTTGGGCTTTTGACCGGCGTCGATGCGTTGGTTGGATATGGCGGTCGTGGCGCACGGCGACCCAGGCGGGCATATATAGGGCGGTGCGTAGAGGTTGTCAGAATGTAAGCACCGCTCGGTGCAAGGTCCGATACTCGGCTCCGGTCGGCTTGAGGATGCTTTCGATCAACTCCACCGCCTCCACCGGAACCTGCAACCGAGGCAACTCGCCGCTCCACTTGCTGCGTGGCGGCCGCACCTCTGCTCGCACCCTACCCAACGTCACATGCGGGCGAAAAGTCCGTTCCTCCGGCTCCCAACCAGCAGCGCACACCACTTCTTCAACATTCCGTTGCAACGCACCCAACCGCCCGTCCGCATCCGCCACACCAGCCCAAATAACTTTCGGCCGGCGGCGATTGGGAAAGCAGCCGCTTTCCTCTATAGTCGCGACAAACTCCTCATGCCGCGCGGCAACTGCCGTTAACCCTTCCCTCAACGCCGCAATTTGCGCGTCCTCGGCCGCGCCGAGAAAGC
The DNA here is from genome assembly GCA_965116455.1 of Candidatus Latescibacterota bacterium. Taxonomy (GTDB): domain Bacteria; phylum Latescibacterota; class UBA2968; order UBA8231; family UBA8231. The sequence goes on from OZ220690.1 coordinate 2,777,293, forward strand.
GCAGCGTCAAATGGAGGTTCTCCGGCCGCACCCAACTCACACCCTGCGCCGGCCACAACGGTCGCATCGCATCGCTCAGCTTGCCCAACTCCGCCGGCACGCGGATGGCGACGAAGGCGCGACTAACGGGCACCGCAAGCCCGCAAGCAGGCGTTCAAATACCCCCGGCTCTCCGCCGCAATCGTCGCCACCTGCCCTAAGTCGTACTCCTTGGCACCTATCACTTCCAAATTAGCCGCCACGTCTAGGCCCGACTCGTGCAGCACCTTGACGTACCCGAACAAATCGATGTTGCCCCGCCCGCACGCCTGCAACTCCGGCGCGCCCGGCCCGCCTTCTGCCACGGCGCAATCCCGGATGTGAACGTGCTTGACCCGCGAGATAACCGCCGCCAGCGCCTCTACCGTATTCTCCCCCGCCCGATGAATGTGGCTCGGATCCATATCCACCCCAAACCCCGGCGAGTCGATCCGTTCCATCGCCCGCAACGTGGTCGGCGTATCGTAAATGCACTGCCCCACGTGCGCCTTAGCGCACAGCGTCACGCCGTGCTCGTGCGCCCTATCGGCCATCTTGCCCAGCAGCGCGACCTGCCGGTCGAAATCTTCCTCCACATCGCTTTTGCCCCCCGGGCCGACGTTGACGACGGGAATGCCAATTTCAGCGCCAGCCGCAAACGCCAGCATCAGCCGCTCTTCATCGAGCGCGGCCTCTTCCATAGCCAGTAATTTCAACTCGTATTTCTCCGCCAGCTCTTTGATTTGGTTGGCCTGCACCTGCCAGTTGTCCAACTCCAAATGCTCGCACATGCCCTTGATGGCCGAAAGCTCGATGCCGTCGTAACCAGCGAGGTGGATATGGCGCATCGCCGTTTCCAGATCGAATCCTGCAAAGAGCACTGAATTGGCCCCTAAATGAATCATTTTCACAACTCCTCTTAGGTGATAAACAATTGATTTTACTGAATTACCGAGCGGTCATTATACGTAGATGAAAAAGGGACGTCAAGCAGCGGCGTAGAGAGTGCTTGACGGGGTTCGGCGATTCGTATTTCATATACTTAATATTTACATTGAATATTGTATTTACCGTCCCGAATGGTCCGATCCCTCCATTCCGACGACTCCGCCGCAGCGAAGGCGGGCACGGAAAGCAATCCAGAAAGGTTTCCCATTACCATGCCGCCCACTGCGAATAAATCCGATGGCACATCGCAAAGAGATCAAACCGCCTTGTCGATTGAGCCAAGAAATCCAAGCGATCCGGCCTTTAGATTTATCGACTTGTTCGCCGGTATTGGAGGAATGCGCCGAGGCTTTGAACCGTTGGGCGGAAAGTGCGTGTTCACCAGTGAGTGGAACAAGCACGCCCAACTCACCTACGAAGCTAACTACGACTGCGATCACGAGATTGCCGGGGACATTACGCAGATTCCAGCAGATGAAATTCCGCCACACGACCTGTTACTGGCGGGCTTCCCGTGCCAGCCATTTTCGATCGCGGGCGTGTCAAAGAAGAATGCGCTCAAGCAGCCGCACGGGTTCCGTTGTGAAGCACAGGGAACACTTTTTTTTGATGTGGCGCGGATCATTGAGGCTCATCGGCCTCGTGCTTTTCTTCTCGAAAACGTCAAAAACCTAGTCAATCACGACAAGGGACGAACATTTCGCGTAATCCACCGGACACTAACCGAGGAATTAAGATATCAGATTCACACAAAGGTAGTGGATGCCCGTTCGTGGTTGCCACAACACCGCGAGCGGATTTTTATTGTCGGCTTCCGCGAGCCCAACTGGTTCACTTTTGACGATTTTGTTGTTCCCGATCCGCTCAAGGGGCCACGGCTCAAGGCGATCCTGCACCCTGAAGATGGCAGCGAACCGGCTGAAAGCCCATACACGCTAGGACCAAAAGCAAAGATTGCCGACAAGTACACGCTCTCCAACCACCTGTGGGACTATCTTCAGCGGTATGCTAAAAAGCACCGGGCCGCCGGCAACGGTTTCGGTTTTGGGCTTGTTGGCCCAGAGGATAGCTCGCGCACCCTCTCGGCCCGCTACTACAAGGATGGATCCGAAATCCTCGTGAAACGCGGACGGAAAAACCCTCGCCGCCTGACGCCGCGAGAATGTGCTAGGCTCATGGGTTTCGACAAGCCGGGCGAAAGCCGCTTTGCAATCCCAGTTTCCGATACACAAGCTTATAAACAATTCGGAAATGCGGTAGCCGTCCCATGCGTCGAGGCCCTAGCACATCACATTGCGCCTTGGCTAGGCATCGAAGAAGACGGCGACAAAGTGTTGCCCCCAATGCGGTTGCCTCTCTTTGGCTGATAGCGTTGATAAGGCGACCAGATTCTGTGATTACGCAATGCTTGCGGGCTATGACAAGGTAAAATGGCCCCGACTGATTTGAAAAATTGGCTCGACAAGCATTCTAATCCCGACTCTGTCTGGTATGCAAAACGCCTGTCAGGAAACGACACGCTAGCCAACAGAACCCACCAAGCTGGCCCATACATCCCCAAAAATTTTCTATTTAGTGTGTTGCCGATGCTTGACAATCCGCAAACCCTAAATCCGGATGTTCGATTCAACCTCTATATTGATTCGCACGCCGATCACAGGTGTGTTCGGGCTATTTGGTACAACAACAAATTCCACAATGGTACGCGCAATGAGACTCGCCTAACTAATTTCGGCGGTTCCCAATCGGCACTGCTTGATCCAAGTAACACGGGCGCGCTGAGCATATTCGTGTTCTCCTTGGATGATCAAGGTACGGCGACTGAATGCCACGTGTGGGTCTGTCGCTGCGAAACTGAAGAAGAATTGGTTGAAGAGCGTATTGGCCCAGTAGAGCCCGGCAAGTGGACGATCTGGCCGCCACATTATTCGCTGTATCCAACTCTCTTCGGGTCCACCACGCAAACGCAAGCGGATTGCTGGTTAGCTCCCAGCGAAATCCCCCCAGAGTGGCTGGAAACGTTTCCGACTGGAATGGAACTCATTGATAAGGCGGTTAAGTTGCGGCCGGACCTCTCCCTCAGTCCTGACCGCAGGTTGCTAAGCCGACGGGACTGTGAGTTTGAGTTGTTTCGTAGCGTTGAGGAAGCGGTAGAACTTCCGGCAATCAGGCAAGGATTTGACAACATGGATGAGTTTATAGCCCAAGCACAGACTATCCTACAGCGCCGCAAGTCTCGTTCGGGACGGTCACTTGAACTCCATATACACAAGATTTTTATAGAGGAAGGACTTCGCGAAAATCGCGACTTCGCGCACCAGCGAGAAGCTGAACCGGGACACCGTCCCGACTTTCTCTTTCCTTCGGCGGAGACCTACAGGGACCAATCATTCCCAGAAACACGACTACGAATGCTTGCAGTCAAGACCACTTGCAAAGACCGTTGGCGTCAGATTCTCAATGAAGCAGATCGCATAAAACTCAAGCACCTTTTGACTCTACAAGAAGGGGTTTCGGAAGGGCAGTTTAGGGAAATGAAAGACGCTAGAGTACAACTCGTCGTTCCTACTCCTCTGATCGGTAAATTTCCAGCGTCAGTCCGACCGCATCTCAAGACCCTAAAAAACTTCATCGCTGACGTGCAGGGCCTCAATTTGAGCGATAGTAGAGTATAGAGTGGCGGTAAAAAGAAACTGATTGGCTGACGTTCTTGAAGAGTTAGCACACCTAGTCTCGGTGTACGATAACTCAGAATTCTTTCGGTTTCTTGCCCGCTGCACATTCGTACAGTATATTTTTTGATTCCGTTCTCCGCCCCTCGCGTCTACACGAACTCATGGAAACACAAGATATCGTCGTCCGCGGTGCCCGCGTCCACAACCTCAAGAACCTCCATCTCACCCTCCCCAAAAACAAACTAATCTGCTTCACCGGCGTCTCCGGCTCGGGAAAATCCTCGCTGGCCTTCGACACCCTGTACGCCGAAGGACAGCGCCGCTACGTCACCTCGCTGTCGGCGTACGCGCGCCAGTTTTTGGGCCAAATGGAAAAGCCCGACGTCGATCAAATCACCGGCCTGTCCCCCACCATCTCCATCGCCCAGAAAACCGCCGGCCAAAGCCCCCGCTCCACCGTCGGCACCATCACGGAAATCTACGATTACTTGCGCGTGCTCTTCGCCCGCGTCGGCACCCCGCACTGCACCGAGTGCGGCGAGCCTATCGGCGCGCAGACCCGCGCGCAGATCGCCGCCCGCATCCGCGCCCTGCCGATCAACTCGCGCCTGCACATCCTCGCCCCAGTCGTCCAAGAGCGCAAAGGCGAATACCACGAGCTTTTTGCCGACCTGCAAAAAGCCGGCTACATCCGCGTGCGCGTTGATGGCCAAATCTTCACCCTCGACCAAGCCCCCGAACTCGACCGCTACAGCCGCCACAACATCGAAGTCGTGGTCGATCGCTTGATCCTCCGCGAGGGGGAAAACCGCCGCTTGGAAGAGGCCATTGACAACGCTCTGCGCCTCGGACAGGGCACCTTTATCGTCGCCCGCGAAGGAGCCGACGACTTCCTGCTCAGCGACCGCTTCGACTGCACGGCCTGCGGCATCTCCTATCAAGAGCCAACGCCGCAGATGTTTTCCTTCAACAATCCCCAAGGCATGTGCCCAGACTGCCACGGCCTCGGCACGCAAGTGCTGATGAGCGAGCGCCTGATGGTGCCCGACCCAGCCAAGACCCTGCGCACCGGTGCGCTCGCGCCGCTCGGCGAACTAGGCAGCAACCGCTGGCGCTTGCATCTATACGAAGGCGCGGCCGAGCACCTCGGCTTTGATCTCGACACGCCGTGGGGTGAACTCGTAGCCGAGCAGAAGCACGGCTTCCTCCACGGCCTCGGCGACGAAAAAGTCACCTTTACGTACACCAACCTCCGTGGCTCAAGTTGGTCGCACAACGACAAATACGAAGGCGTCATTCCGTTTCTCGAAGAAAAGTTTCGCGGTGCTAAGGAGAAACAGCGCCGCGAATTAGAGCAATACATGGGCGTGCAGCACTGTGAGCGGTGCGACGGCGGTCGCTTGCGGCCAGAGTCCCTCGCTGTCAAAATCGACGGACGCAACGTCCCGCAGCTAACCTCCATTGCCATCGAAGAAGCGCGCGATTTCTTCCGCGCCGTGGCCTTTGAGGACGCCAAAGCCCTCATCGCCGAAGAAGCACTCAAAGAAATCCGCGGCCGCTTGCAGCTCATGTGCGACATGGGCTTGGGCTATCTAACCCTCGACCGCGGCGCGCACACCCTGTCCGGCGGCGAGGCCCAGCGCATCCGCCTCGCCTCGCAGATTGGCTCTGGTTTAGTCGGCGTGCTGTACATCCTCGACGAGCCTTCCATTGGCCTGCACCACCGCGACAACCAGCGGCTGCTGGACACCCTCAAGCGCCTGCGCGACATCGGCAACACAGTCATCGTCGTTGAGCACGACGAAGAGACCATGCGCGAGGCCGATGTGGTCGTGGACTTTGGCCCCGGGGCGGGCGAGCGCGGCGGCAAGTTGGTCGCCTGCGGCCCGCCGAGCCACGTCGAGCACAACCCCCAATCCCTCACCGGGCGCTATCTTGCGGGCGAGGAAGCCATCCCAATCCCCAGCCAACGCCGTAACGGCAACGGCAAGTGGCTGGTCGTCGAAGGGGCATGCCAGCACAACCTCAAAGACATTGAGGCGCGCATTCCCCTCGGACTGTTCACCTGCGTCACCGGCGTCTCCGGCTCGGGCAAAAGCTCGCTGATCAACGACATCGTCTTCAAACAGCTCGACTGCGTCCTCCACCGCGCCCTACACGAGCCGGGTGCACATGCGGCGATCCAAGGCGTGGAGCACCTCGACAAGGTCATCCGCATCGACCAGAAGCCCATCGGCCGCACGCCCCGCTCCAACCCGGCCACGTACACCGACGCGTTCACGCCCATCCGCCAGCTTTTTGCCAAACTGCCCGAGGCTCGCCTGCGCGGCTACCAGCCGGGCCGCTTTTCCTTTAACGTCAAAGGCGGGCGTTGCGAAGCCTGCGCGGGCAATGGTGCCAACTTGGTGGAGATGGAGTTCCTCGCCGATATCTGGGTCACCTGCGAAGTCTGCGCGGGCCGCCGCTTCAATCGCCAAACCCAAACCATTAAATACAAGGGCCATTCAATCGCCGACGTGCTGGAAATGGAAGTCGAGGAAGCGCTCAATCTTTTCGAGAACGTCACCCCTGTGCGCCGTGTGCTCCAGACCCTGTACGACGTGGGCCTCGGCTACATCAAGCTCGGTCAGCCAGCCCCTACCCTGTCCGGCGGCGAGGCCCAGCGCATCAAGCTGGCCAAAGAACTCTGCCGCCGCAGCACGGGCCGCACCCTCTACATCCTCGACGAGCCGACCACTGGCCTGCACTTTGCCGACGTGGATAAACTGCTGCGCATCCTCCACACCTTTGCCGACCAAGGCAACAGCGTCGTCGTCGTCGAACACAACATGGAGGTCATCAAAACTGCGGATTACATCCTCGACTTAGGCCCCGAAGGAGGCGAGGACGGCGGCTGGATCATCGCGGCCGGGCCGCCGGAAGCCGTGGCCCAAAACGAGCAGTCGCACACCGGCCACGCGCTCAAAGAGGCGCTCAAACCGCAGCGGGCTGCGCTACCAGCGGTAGCGACCAACGGTCATGGCGAGGGCAATGGCTGGATCCGCGAAATCGAGATCCTCGGCGCGCGCCAGCACAACTTGCGCAACATCGACGTCAAAATCCCCCGCGATCAGCTAACGGTCATCTCCGGCGTCTCCGGCTCGGGCAAGTCTTCGCTGGCCTTCGACACCCTGTACGCCGAGGGCCAGCGCCGCTACGTGGAGTCGCTGTCGGCGTATGCGCGGCAGTTTCTCGAACAGATGCAAAAGCCCAAGGTCGAGCGCGTCTCCGGGCTGTCGCCGGCCATTGCCATCGAGCAGAAAGCGCCCAGCCGCAACCCTCGCTCCACGGTTGGCACAGTCACCGAAGTGTACGATTACATCCGCGCCCTGTACGCGGCCTTAGGCACCCAGTACTGCCCGCGCTGCCATGTGCCGGCCGGCACGCAGACCGCGCAGGAAATGGTCGAGCGCATCGCGCAGATGCCCGCTGGCCGCCGCATCCTCATCCTCGCCCCCATAGAGCCGCGCCAAAACGAAGGCTACGAAACCCTGTTGGCGCGCGCCCGTAGCGATGGTTTCCTCCGCGCCCGCATCGACGGCACAGTCCACGACTTGCGCGAAGAAATCCAACTAGAGCGCCGCCATCGCCACCGCATCGAACTCGTCGTTGATCGCCTTGCCGTCCGTGCCAGCGACCGCGGCCGCCTCACCGAATCCGTCGAGCGCGCCCTAGAGTTGGGAGGCGGCGAGCTAGTCGTAGCCTCGCCCGACGACGAAACCGAGGAACGCTTCAGTCGCCGCTACTCCTGCCCAGAGTGTGGCCGGGCCTTTTCGCCGCTATCGCCGCAGTGCTTTTCCTTCAACCACCAGCAGGGCATGTGCCAAGTTTGCGAAGGGCTGGGTCTAGGGCAGGGCGTCGATCGCGAGCGAGTAGTAGTGCCGCATCTCAGCGTGCGCGAGGGGGCCATCCGTGCTTGGGGACCGGTGCAAGACCCGGCGTTTGACCGCCTGCTCTCCGTCGCGGGGGATGCCTTGGGTTTCAGCTTGGACATGCCGTATGCTGCGCTCGCGCCCGAGGCCCGGCGCGCCTTACTATACGGCGCGCCCGAGCAGCAATTGACCGTGGACGACCTCGGCTTCCGCTACGCCGGCGTCCTGCCGCCCCTCGACGAGTACGCGAGTACCAGCAAGCGGCACCGGCACCTCTTGGGCCAAGTTCCGTGCTCGGCGTGCGAAGGCAGCCGCCTGAAGACCGACAGCCGCGCCGTGTACCTGCGCGACAAGAGCATCGTCCAAGTCGCCCGCCTGCCCATCGCCGAGAGCCTGTCTTTCTTCCGCGACATGCACCTGCACGAGCGCGAGCGCGACATCGCCGGCGAGCTGTTGCAAGAAATCCGCACGCGCCTCGGCTTTTTAGAGCGCGTCGGCCTCGGTTACATCGACTTGGAGCGCCGCGCCGCGACCCTGTCCGGCGGCGAGGCCCAGCGCATCCGCCTCGCCTCCCAGATCGGTTCCGGCCTCACTGGCGTGCTCTACCTGCTCGACGAGCCGACCATCGGCCTGCATCCGCGCGACAACGCTCGGCTGTTGGACGCCCTCAACTCTCTGAAGGACTTGGGCAACACCATCGTATTAGTCGAGCACGACCGCGATACGCTCGAAGGAGCCGACCACATCGTCGATCTCGGCCCAGGCGCGGGCAGCGAAGGAGGCAATCTCGTCGCGGCCGGGATGCCCAGCCAGCTCGACAACGGCCGGCAGTCGCTCACCAGCGCGTACCTGCGCGGCGAATTGCACATCCCGGTTCCAACCAACCGCCGCAAGCGCCGTCGCGGGCAGCTCGTAGTGCGCGGCGCGCGCCAGCACAACCTCAAAAACATCGACGTGCCCATCCCGCTCGGCCGCCTCGTATGCGTCACTGGAGTCTCGGGGTCGGGCAAGTCCTCGCTGGTGGAAAGCGTGCTCTTCAACGCGCTGGCCAACGAACTGCACAAGGCCAACCGCCCGGTCGGCGAGCACGACCAAATCGACGGGGTTGAACACATCGACAAGGTCATCCACATCGACCAAACCCCCATCGGCCACTCCCCGCGCTCCACGCCAGCCACGGTCATGGGCGTCTTCGACCTGATGCGCCAGCTCTACGCGGACCTGCCGGACGCCAAGGTCGCCGGCTTTGCGGCCGGGCGCTTCAGTTTCAACAAGCCCGGGGGCCGCTGCGAGACCTGCGAGGGGCTGGGGCAGCGCTGCATTGAGATGCACTTCTTGCCCGATGTCTGGGTCGAATGCGACCACTGCCGCGGCCAGCGCTACACGCCTGAAGTGCTGCGGGTGCAGTTCAAGGGCCATTCGATCGCCGACGTGCTGCAGATGCGGGTGCGCGACGCGCTCGTCCTCTGCGAGAACATTCCCCGCATTCGCAAGCGCCTGCAAATCATGGAGGACGTCGGTTTGGGCTACATGTCCTTGGGGCAATCCTCCACCACCCTGTCCGGCGGCGAGGCCCAGCGCCTCAAGCTGGCCGCGGAATTGTGCCGCCCCGACACCGGCCAGACCCTCTACATCCTCGACGAGCCAACCACCGGACTACACTTGGCCGATATTGAGTGCCTGCTCGCCGTGCTCCACCGCCTCGTCGATGCCGGCAACACCATGGTCGTCATCGAGCACAACATGGATGTCATCAAGACCGCGGATCACCTCATCGACTTAGGGCCAGAGGGAGGCGATCAAGGGGGAATGCTCGTCGCCGCAGGTGCACCGGAAAAAGTCGCCCAGAGCCGGCAATCGCACACCGGACGCATTCTCGCCGACGTGCTGCAGCGCGACAAAAAGGCGCAGCGGACATGAGCGAGTTGTACCTGCCCCAGCGATCCTTTTTCGAGTTCTCCTTTCGCTGTCCGCGGCGGGAAAAGCCGCCCAAGATCGACGGCAACTTGCGCGATTGGGACGACGCAGCGCGCGTGCCCGACCTGATGGCCGTCGATGGCCACCAGCCCTTTGCCTCGGTCTATATGGCCTACGACGACAGCGGCCTGTACGTTGCTTGCGAGGTCAAGCGCAAGACGACCTACAAGCTCAACCCGCTCCAACCCGCCGCCGGCGACAGCCTCGAACTTTTCATCGACACCCGCGACGTCAAGGAGCATCGCGCCAACCGCTTCTGCCACCGATTTTACGTCTTGCCCGGCGGCAGCGGCAAGGACGGCAAGCAACCCATCGCCCGCCAAACCTCCATTGAGGATGCCCGCGAACAGGCACCCCCCTGTCCAGAAGACTCGATTGAGACGGGCCTGCGCCGACTCAAGCGGAGCTATCAACTAGAGATCAAGCTGCCGGCCGCAGGTCTCAATGGTTTTGCGCCGAGGGAGTTCAGCCGGGTGGGGTTTGCGTACCTGTTGCACGACGCGCAGCACGGCACCCAGTCTTGGTCGTCGATCTCGGACATGGGCGTAGAGCGCGATCCGAGCACTTGGGGCACGGCCGAACTGGTGGACTAGGACAGTCGGCGTCCTTTTACCTATCTTATATTTCTTATATTTAAATAGATCGTCTATCCGCGCATTCACCTAAGACCATTGCCAATGCCTAATTCCGCTGTAATCCACCGAGTTTTCGGGGTGGGAATTTTCGTGCTGACGCTGGGGGTGTATGTGAAGACCCTCGCGCCGACCGTGTCGTTTTGGGACTGCGGCGAGTTTATCGCCACGTCCTACATCCTCGGCGTACCCCATCCTCCGGGCGCTCCGTTGTACGTGCTGTTGGGGCGAGTCTTCACCTTGTTCCCTTTCGGCGAAGTCGCCATCCGCGTCAACTTCATGTCCGCGCTGACCTCCGCGCTGGCGATTTGGTGCGTCTATTTATCGACCGTCGCACTCGGGCGGCGCGCGTTGGGCGGCCAGCCCCTGCAACCGCTGGGCGACGCCCGCGACATCGGCGTCCTCGCCGGTGGAGCCGTGGCCGCGCTGACGTTGGCGTTTTCCTATACCCAGTGGTACAACGCCTCTGAAGCCGAGGTGTACGGCTACTCCATCTTGTTCACGTGTCTGGGGCTGTGGCTGATTTTCTATTGGGAAGGCAGCGGCGCTGGGGCGGCCAACGATCGCTGGCTGTTGGTGCTGGCGTATTTGTTCGGCCTCGGCGGCGGCGTGCACCTGTTGTGCCTGTTGACGATTCCATCGCTCATGCTGCTGGCGTGGTTTGCCGACCGCCAGTTGCAACGGCTGATTGTGTTGCTGGTCGGCTGGGGCGTGGTCAGCGGGCTAGGGCTGGTGATACTGGGTCCGGGGACAGGCTCGAATGGGGTTATGGTGCTGGGGCTGGCTGGATTGCTGGCGTATCTGTACGGCCAAGACCGACGGCTGTTCGTCCTGCTGCTAGGCGTTCTCGTGCTGTTCGGGCTGGGCTATTCCACCTATGGCGCACTGTACATCCGCTCTGGCCTGAATCCGGCCATCGACGAGAACGATCCAGAGACCTGGTCGGCCTTCCTCAAGTTCCTCAACCGCGAGCAATACGGCACTGAGAGCATGCTTACTACCATGCTGACGGCGCGGGCGAGCCGCACCTATCAGTTCTGGGATCAGCAGATGAAGTACTTCTTTCAGCAGTTTCCCTTTCCGCTTTTCGAGCGATCCGTGGAGTTCCGCAAGGCCACCATAAACCTGCCGGATCGGGTGTCCATTTCGCTGATACCGTACGGACTGGGGCTGTGGGGGCTGTGGTGGCACGGGCGGCAGGACTGGCGGCGATTCGGGGGCGTGTTGCTGCTGTTTTTGATTATGGGATTTGGGCTGTCGCTCTACCTGAACATGCCAGACCCGCAGCCGCGCGAGCGGCACTACGTATTTGGCGGGATGTACCTGGCATTCGCGCTGTGGATGGGGTTGGGCTGGCTGGGCGTGGTCGAGGCGGTGCGGCAGCAGTGGGAGAAGCAGAGGGCGGTTGTGATAGCAGTAGCAGCGGCTGGATTGCTGCTGCCGGCCGGAGTGGCAGCGCGGCTCTATCACGTGGAAGACCGCACGGGTGACTTTATCGCCTATGACTACGCGCACAACATGCTGACGAGCTGCGAGGAAGGCTCCATCCTGTTCACCAACGGGGACAACGACACCTTTCCGCTGTGGTTCTTGCAGGAAGTAGAAGGGATGCGGCGCGACGTGCGGGTGGTCAACTTGAGCCTGTTGAACACCAACTGGTACATCAAGCAACTGCGCGACCGCGAGCCGCGCATCGACATCCGCTACACCGACGACTTCATCGACTCAGTGCTCACCGACACGCAGATGGTCGATTTCTACAAGCGGTACTGGCCCGAGCCCAAGGTGCCGCCGGAGCTAAAGAAACTGGGAATCGACGTGGAAGTGAGTGCTCCCCCCGAGTACCCAATCCTCCGCGTCCAGGACGTCATGGTCATCAAAATTCTGGCCTGGAACGAGTGGAAAAAACCCATTCACTTTGCCATCACTGTTCCCACCAGCAACTTGCTCAACCTCGACCCTTATTTGACCATGGTCGGCATGAGCGTAAAAGTCTCGCCCGAACCTACAGACGGCGTAGATGACGAGGCTCTAGAGCGCAATCTCCTCGAAAAATATCGCTTCCGCGGCCTCAACGACCCATCCTTGTACAAGGACGAAAACTCCGAGCGCCTCTTGGGCAACTACTGGGCGTGTGTCATGCAATTGGCCCGCAGCTACGAGGAGCAGGGGCGCAGAGCTGAAGTGCCGCGGCTCATGCAGTGGGCGCGGGACAACATCTACATAAGCTGGGAAAACCACTATGCGGCGGCCGATTACTTCAGCACCCTCGGCCAGCACGACATCGCGATCGATCACATCTACGAGGCCGCGCAATTCCTCATCGAGCGCGTGGGCATTGAGCCAGCCGCCACCTACGACAATATCATCGCGCTGATCGGCGTGCTGATCCAAGAACCCTACTCAGCCTATGACCGCGCCGAGGGTCTCTATCACCAAGCCATTGCCCTCGCGCCAAAACGCTGGGAGGGCTACTACGAGTTGGCGGCCGCCCGACAGGCCAAGGGCGACGTTCCCGGGGCGCTGGCCATCCTCCAGCAGTACAAGGAGCAATACGGCGAGCGGCCGGAGTTGGTCGAGGCCGAGCGCATCCTCCGCCAGTCCGCCTCTCCATGACCGAGGCCGTCACCGTCGTCATCCCGCACTACCGCGCGGACGTGCTCTACGACTGCGTGGCCTCAGTCTATGCACACAGCGATTATCCCGTCTGTGTGCTCGTCGTTGACGACGGCGGCAACGCGCCTAGCTTGCAGCGGGCCAAAGCCGCCTTTCCCGCGCTAGAGATTTTGCCCAACGAGCGCAATTTAGGGTTTGCCGCGGCCTGCAACCGCGGCTTGGCGGCCGCTCAGACCCGCTACGCCGTGCTGCTCAACGATGACACCCGCGTCGAGCCGAACTGGCTTGCCCCCCTCGTCGCCATGGCCGACAGCAACCCCCGGATTGCCGCTTGCCAGCCCAAGCTGCGCTCGGCCAGCGCGCCCGACCGCTTCGACTACGGAGGCGGGGCCGGGGGCTATATCGACGCCTTGGGGTACGCTTTTTGTCGAGGGCGGCTCTTCGACCGCTGCGAGCGCGACGAGGGCCAATACGATGCGTCCGTACCGCTCTTTTGGGCCTGCGGCGCAGCCTTATTCCTCCGCGTCGCCGCGGCCCGCCAAGTCGGGTTTTTCGACCCCGAGTACTTCATGCACTTTGAGGAAATCGACTTGTGCTGGCGTCTCCAGCTCGCTGGCTACCAGATCCGCGCCGTACCGCAATCCGTAGTCTTTCACCACTCGGGTTTTTCCCAGCCTCCAGCTACCTTCCGCAAGACGTACTTCAACCACCGCAACAGCCTCATCACGCTGTGCAAAAACGCGGGACTGCGCCGCTTGCTGTGGCTGCTGCCCTTGCGCCTGTGGTTGGAGGTATTGGCCGTGCTCTACTATCTCCGTCGCGGCCAATGGTCCAGCGCCCCAGCCCCTTGTGCCGCCTTGCTTTGGTGCCTTGTGCATCCGCGCAACATCTATCGCCGCCGCCGCCAGAGCCAAGCCGTCCGCGGTGCATCAGGCGCACACGACGGCGTCTATGCGGGCAGCATTCTCTATCAGTACTTCGCGCGCCGCGTCCAGCGCACCTCCGCGCTCGTGCCCGAGCCATGAGCCGCGTCGTCCTTGGTTGCGAACGCCTGCTTGCAGACTCCGACTTGGTCCGCGGCCGGCGCGTCGGCCTTATTACCAATCACTCAGGCGTTGATGCGCGTCTGCAATCCACCGCCGACCGACTACACCAATCCGATCTCTGTACGCTCGTCGCTTTGTACGGGCCAGAGCACGGAATTCGCGGTGCAGCGCAGGACGGCGAGCACATTGCCCATTCTACCGATGAGCGCACCGGCGTACCAACCTACAGTCTCTATGGCCAAGTGCGCGCACCGGATGCCGCCATGCTCGCCGGCGTCGAGCTGATGCTCTTTGACATTCAAGACGTCGGCGCGCGCTTTTACACCTATCTCTACACCATGAGCCTGAGCATGGTCGCCTGCGCCCAAGCGGGCATTCCCTTTCTCGTCCTCGACCGCCCCAACCCCATTGGCGGCCAAGCCATCGCCGGAAATTGTCTCGACCCAGCGTTTGCCTCTTTCGTCGGGCAGTACCCAATTCCGGTGCGCTACGGCCTGAGCATCGGCGAACTCGCTCGGCTCTTCAACGAGGAATACGAGATCGGCGCGGAACTACACGTGGTCGCCATGGAGGGCTGGCAACGCTCCTTTTACTGGGAGGACACTGGCCTGCCGTGGGTGCCGCCGTCGCCCAACATGCCTAGCCCGGAGACGGCGATAATCTATCCAGGGACCTGTTTCTTCGAAGGGAGCAACGTGTCTGAAGGACGAGGGACGGCCAAGCCTTTTGAGCAGTTCGGCGCGCCGTTTATCGACGGGACGCGCCTAGCCGACGCGCTCAACAGCCGCGTGCTGCCCGGAGTGGGCTTCCGCCCAGTGTTTTTCCAACCGACGGCCGGCAAGTACGCGGGCGAACCCTGCGAAGGCGTCCAGATCCACGTCCTCGACCGCGCAGCTTTTGAGCCGGTCGGCGTTGGCTTTGAGGCGCTCGCGGCCGTGCGTCGGCTCTACCCGAGCGAATTCGCTTGGCGCGTGCCCGCCGGTGGCATCCACAACTTCGACCGCCTCGCTGGCACCGACCAGATCCGCCGCGCCCTCGACGCGGGCGCGGCCGTCGCCGAGCTGCAGGCCGCTTGGGCCGAGGCGTGCCAAGCCTTTGACGCTGTTCGCCGCCGCTACTTGGCGTACTCTTGAGCGAGGTTGTTTTGCCGCGCGATCTTTGTTATCGTTCACATCAGCACTCGCTACACCAGATACCTGTCATGCCCGCACCGCTCCAAACCGGCACCCTGTTGGTCGCTACGCCCGCGCTTGAATCGCTCGACTTCGACCGCGCGGTCGTGCTCATTACCCACTATAGCGAAACAGACATCACCATGGGCTTGGTGATCAACCGGCCCCTCGGCGAACGGGTTCGGCGCTATGCGACTGATTCCCTGCAACACCTCGCGGGCGGTGAAGATGCGTGTGCGGAGCTGGGGCGGCTATTTTATCAGGGAGGGCCAGTGCACCAGCGCTATCTTTTTTTCTTACACCGGCTTGACGGCCTAGTCGACGGGGGCACGAAAATCCTCAACGGCCTCTATTTGGGCGGCGACCTCGATACCAAGTACGCCGACGCCGAAGTGCTCCGGCCCGACGCGCCGCGGTTGCGATTCTACTTGGGTTATGCCGGCTGGGAGCCGGGCCAGCTCGAATCCGAGATTAACGCGGGCACTTGGTTTTTGGCCCCAGGCGACCCCGAATTGGTCCTCGCGCCCACACCCGAAACCATGTGGCAAGCAGTTCTCCATTCCATGGGGGGCAAATATCGCTCCCTCTCCGTATTTCCCGAAGATCCGTCCGTTAATTAATCAGCACATCATGCCCCGCTTGGCGCGGATGCCGTGCGCGGGCGGGTCGTCGCCGATCCAGCGGGCGTCTATTGGCTCGTGTGAAAGCTGGTAGCGCGTATCGGAAGAGAGGCGGATGCAGTCCGTCTGGTTGTCTGAGCTAGCGTGCAACAGATACATGCAGAAGACCAGTAAATCTCCCATCTGGTATTCGGCCGTCAGCCAGCGGCCCTGCAGCTCTTCGCGCACGGCAATTGCGTCGTGCGAGTAGGCCCCGGACGAGTTCCAGCGAATTTGCCCTCGTTCTTCTTGTGTCAACTCGCGGCCCTGCTCTTGAGCAGCCGCGACGATTTGGCGCGCGGTGGGGCCGTCGTTTTCGCAAAACGCATCCACATCGGTCTGGCCGTAGCCTTGTTTCAGGGCTTCGTTCTTGTGCGATCCCTCCAACACCATCAGCCCCCCCATCTCGTAGGGCACGTCGCTGAAGGGCGTCCACGACGTGTAGAGCGCCTTGGTGCCTCGGCCCATATAGACGATGTCGCAATGCGGGGTCGTCGCTGTGTTGGTGCCCGGCTGCTTGGCGCGGAACCAAGTGTAGTCGTAATGCCTAACCGGGCCGCCTAAGAAAAATTCGTAAAAGTCCATCATCGGGCCGTCGTGGAGGACCTTGTCCAGCGGCGGGTTGTTGCGCGCTAAAACGGGCATAAACGGGCCTGTGGCCGCTGGATTGATCGTCTTGCCCGTGGCCACTACGCCTTCCATGGGCGGTCGCGTCGGGTCTAGCACCCCAGCCTTGAAGAGGCGATCGCACAATTCTGTCCGCGCCGCCAACACTTCGCGCCGGTCCAAATACCCCGGCAAAAACAAATATCCATCTTCTTCCATCCGCTCCCAGAGCGCGTCTCGATCATTAATTACATGATCTGAGCGGCGGAGCTCGCCCACCTGATCCATGGCGATCTGCTTGCCGCTGTACGTGAGTTGAGGTATAGTTGCCGTAGTCATAGGTCGTCCTTTCTAGAGCTAAAATTATGCTGCTAGTTCCCTTAAGAAAACACCTGTTGCCCATAAGAAAACACCTGTTGCCCAAAAGGGCGAAATAACGTCCTCTCTTTGCTCGCATGGGCAGTGCAACATCTTGATTGACCTAACGTGCCTTAATTATTACATTTAGACCCATCCCCGCTAACCCTTATTGGCTTTTTGAGCGAGAGAAATAATGTACATTCGTTCGCTGTGTGTCGCTGTATGTTTGTCTTGGGTGCCGCTTCAAGCTGCCGACTTCGACCCCGGCCCGAAGCCGCCGTATGCCGCGGCCCTCTTGCTCGAAGCGGAAAGCGGAACCATCCTTTTTGCCCATCACCCAGATAGAAAACGCTCGCCAGCCAGCACCCAAAAGCTGGTACTCGAACTGGTGGTCTTGGAAATGGTCAAAGCCGGCGAGATCTCATTAGAGGATTCGGTCTGGGTCTCCCGTCGCGCGGCGCGCACCGGCGGCTCTCAGGTTTTCTTGAAGCGAGGCGAGGTCTTTACACTACGGGAATTGATGGAGGCTGCGGCCATTGCCTCGGCTAACGATGCCTGTGTTGCCATTGCCGAGCACATCAGCGGCTCAACCGCCGGCTTTGTCCGTCTGATGAACGAGCGCGCTCAACGCCTCGGGATGGATGAAACGCGTGTCGTCAATGTCCACGGCCTCGACAACACGCCGGTCGGCAAGGGCAACACGACCACGGCCCGCGACCTCTCCAAAATCGCCCGCCTGCTCTTAGCCCATCATCCGGAGGCCCTAGAATGGTCATCCACCCGCCGCAAACCCTTCCGCAACGGCAAGTTCACGCTTCGCGCCACCAACAAGCTGCTGGGGCGGTTCCAAGGACTTGACGGGCTAAAAACCGGCTATACGCGGCGCGCCGGCTCCTGCCTCGTTTCCACAGCCTCGCGCCGCGATATGCGCCTAATCTCTGTGATCTTGGGAGCCCCCTCTACGCGCGTCCGCGACCGGGAGACCCGCCGCCTGCTAAGCTGGGGCTTTAACCACTTCTCGCGCGTGCCCCTCGTCGAAACCGGCGAGCGAATGGGCAAGGTCGTGCTCGATTGGGGCATAGAGCCGGAGGTGGGCGTGTTAGCCCAAGACACCATAGTCGCCGTGCTCACCCGCGAACAGGAAAAACAGCTCGTCCGCCACCTAGAACTGCCCGAGGAATTTCCAGCACCGGTCGCGGCCGGAACTGAACTGGGCAAGCTGCGAGTCTCGCTGGGCGACAGCCTACTGGCCGTGGTACCCATCCACGCTGAAAAGAGCATCGGCCGCATGGGGCTGTGGGACAAGATAATGACGTACTTTTAAGCAGTGCGGCTATTTGTGATACCGCCCGCCGCTTAAAATGTCAAAGGACCGATACAAAGCCTCCAACAACAGCAGGCGCACTAGCTGGTGAGAAAAAGTCAGCGACGACAGCGACCACTGCTCTCGTATTTGAGATTCTACCCCCGCCGGCATTCCCTCGGCCCCTCCTATTACCAACACTAGATGCGAGTGGCCTTGGTTCATCAGCCGCTGGAGCCGCTGGGCCAACTGCTCAGAGGTGAACGGCTCTCCTTCCACGTACAGACCGACGACATACGTCCCTTTCAACAGCCGGTCCGGTAGGCCGCCCCGCGCCTTGCCTGGGCAGAGCGCGACCCGTGCCTGCCGCGAGAGCCGCTTGATATACTCCTGCTCGGCGGCCTCTAGTGCCGAGTTGCGGTGTTTCTCGTAGGAGACAACGCTGATCTGCATCGGCATTAGTAGTGATCTGGCGCAATCGACAAGGCCCGGTTCTCCAGCGGCAAGGCCACCCGCGCCCCGCCCTGCCGATGCGACTCGACGATCGCGAAAATTAGCTCTTGGCTGCGACAGGCGAGCGTTAGATTGCCTTGGGTATCGCCGTCCTCGTCGATTGCCTGGACGATATCCTCCATCCCGCGCAACGTGCCGCTCTCAATGATAGCTTCGGGTGCATCCACCGGGCGCAATTCTCCGTGCTCGTCTTTCTTGCGCAGGCTATAGCCCATCCCATTGCTCAGGGTGCGCAGCGTGCCCTCGGTGCCGCTGATTTCAAATTCCCAGCCGGGCGCACCCACTAAGTACGAGTGAATCCCGTTTTTGAACTGCACGTATCCATTGCTGATCCTCGGATCTATAGTCAGCCGATCGCCCTCCCAATCCGCGGCCTCTGCCTGTACCGTCCCTTGGACGAATTCCGCCTCCGAGTCCAGCGCGAAAAAGAGCATCATGTCGGCCGCGTGCGTGTGCCCCCATTGCGCCACGCTGATTCCGCAGTTTGCCACGACCGCCTGCACCTCGCCGAGGTCGCCGCGCTCGATCATGGCGCGCGCATCGCGGTAGAGCGCGGCATAACGCCGCTGCGTGCCGTAGTTGAATTTGACGCCCCTCGGCATGCAGGCTTGCAGCATGGCGTCCATCTCGTGCACGGCATTGCACAGCGACTTCTCGCAGTAGATGCCTTTGACGCCAGCTTCGGCAGCGAAAATCACCTGCTCGGCGTGCGGCCCCGGACGGGTGGCAACGCTGACCACGTCGAGGTTTTCGCGCTCGATCATTTCCCTGTAATCGGCATAAGATCGCTGGGCACCGTAGCGGTCGCGGATACGTTCGGCCTTCTCCTCGATTGGGTCGCAGACGGCGACCAGCTCCATCCGCTCGCAGGCGACGATGGCCGCGGCGTGCGAATACGGCAGAAAGAGCTGGGCATTGGGACCGCCTTTGACTTCGTCGTCAATGGTGGCACCCATACGTCCGCAGCCGATGAGTCCAACTCGGTAGGTAGTGGGCATTTTCCTCTCCTCCTCGCGCAATCTTGACGCAGTTAGTATGCTGGGATATATTATTGACCCGTCTGCAATTAGACAACACGAGGGCGATTAGCTCAGCTGGCTAGAGCGCCTGCTTGACATGCAGGAGGTCACTAGTTCAAGTCTAGTATCGCCCACCATCTTCTAAGCCCCTGACCTCTCAGGGGCTTTCTTTTTATCCCCTTGTTTTTGTTTCTCAGCGCACAGTTTAGGAGTTGTTGGGGCATACCAGTTCCAAAACGACGGAAGTATACACACATGTGAGCCGGAAGGAATTGGGGCGCATTCAGAGTCCTGCGGATTTGCTGGCAATTAAAAGGAAGGGAAAGAAGGACGATGGCTAATGTACGCCTTGGTGATCAATACTTTAGACAATTTTTATAACTCATTGATGAACAGATAGTTATGCGAACATAATTTTAAGATTTAAATGCTTGCGAATTCTACGGGCCAGAACAGTCTTTGATGTACGTTGTCTAACCCCTTACTTTAAGTGGGTTAGACGACGTACGTCGGGAATACAGTAGTTATACGGCATGAAACAGAATGGGTTGGCGTTATTTCGGTATATTCCCTGAACTGACAGAAGTATACCACATTATTCCAGAGGCATAATCCCTAATGACAGAGTCGTTTGTTGCTATTGGAAATCTCCGTCTGTGGACAATAGTGCAGGGGAGAGGCGTGCCGTTGGTGCTGTGCAGTGGTGGTCCTGGTTGCTGCGACTATCTTGAACCCCTTGCAGGAATGCTCGATGATCTGTGTGAAGTGATTCGCTTCGATCACAGAGGATGTGGTCGGTCTGACAAGGCGGAGCCTTATACACTTGAAACCTGCCTTGAGGACTTGCACGCCATTCGTCATCACTACGGTGTCGATCGCTGGATCATGGTTGGCCACTCATTCGGGGCGGACTTATCGTTGGCCTATTCAATGCGATACCCCGAGCACGTGCATGGCTTCATTTGTCTTTCAGGAGGTCGGGTACACAACGATCGGGACTGGCACCGAATCTACAGCGAGCGGCGTGATCAGGGGCTTGAGGCACCGCCAGAGCAGGCATATCCAGCGAATATGGAGGCGAACAAGCAGGTCAACGAGTCTTGGAAGGAATATATTAAACGCCCAGAGCTATTTCGGGACTTGGCATCATTGACCGTACCTGGGCTCTTCGTGTATGGCAGACAGGATATCAGGCCGAGTTGGCCAGTCGAGCAACTTGCTCAACTGTTGCCGAACGCACGTTTGGAGTTTCTTGAGAATGCCCATCACCAAATTTGGCTTGGGCACGAAGAATTGCTCCAAGGTTTCTTGAGGGAATTTGTAAAGAAATTTGCCCACAGCACATAACACGTCCGTGCCCGGCTTCGGCGCTGGCGCGCCTTTGCCCAACCGCTACGCGGTTCGGCACGGCGAAGCCGTTAGCCGAAAATACCCCAGGAAATATGACTTCATCGATGAATCAAATTCTCTCTCAAGAGGACATTGAACGCTTCTACCTGAACGGGTACGTCCGCCTCGAATCGGCTTTTGATCGCACACTTACGCACCGCGTGGTGACGTACATATGGGAAATACTTGAGCAGAGATACGGCTTCGACCGCAAAGATCCCTCAACCTGGAATCGCCCGATAAAAGGACTCATCAAGATACTGCAAGCGAACCGAGACCTTTGGAATATTGGCGACCAGAAGATCACCTATGCGATCACCCAGCTCCTAGGTCCGAACTGGAAATCACCCACCCACTGGGGCACCTTGCTCCACACGATGCCTGAATCCCCCGATATGTGGAATATTCCGACGGGATGGCACTGGGACTCAGATCCGTTGGAAATCATAAATGGGAAAGAAGGTCTGTTCATCTTTATTTTTTTGTCCTAGGTCTTACCGCAGGGGGGTGGAACGCTTATTCTGGAGGGAGCCCATAAGCTCCTCTTGCAATATCATCGCCGGGGTGTCGAGGCTAAGGGGACCCCCCACAATACGTTCTTCAAAGCGCACCCATGGCTGGTGGATCTACGGAACAACACAGGACCGATGAACGAACGAGTTGCTCGTCTGATGGAGCAGAATGCAGAAATTGAGAATATAAAGGTTAGGGTTGTTGAACTTACGGGAGAGCCAGGCGATGCTGTGCTCTGCCATCCGCTGATCGTACACGCTCGGTCTCAGAACGCTTCAAAAGTGCCTAGGTTCATGTTGGCCAAGCGAATATGGCGCGAACAAGCCTAGGCTGGCAGCCTCGACCTGCATGATGATATCTTCGGCTAAACAGCAGCACTTGTGGCTTGGGCCTGACGCCCCTCGACCTAACTTGCTTGCAGCAAGTTCACAAGTGCACCAACCGTTACATGCAATTTACCCCACCCCAAAAACAAAATCATTTGGCATGCAAAAACAAACCCCACATCGGCTGAAAATCCTGCCCTAATTTAAGGTGGCATTATGTTCAGGAACTATATCACTGTTGCTGTTCGGAATATATTCAGGCATAAAGTCTATTCAGTGATCAACATTCTCGGACTGACAGTCGGTCTCACTGCGGTCGTACTTTTGATCGCCTACGTCGAGAACGAAACAGGCTACGACCGTTTTCACTCCAATCGGGAACAACTGTATCGTGTCGTGCGCAGGACTGTAGCGAACGAGCAAGAGATTGTCAGCACTAGCGTCTCAGGAGCAGTTCGAAACGCTGCTCTGGAGACCATTCCTCAGGTCAAGGCTGCTGCACGAGTTTGGGATGGGAGAGGAGCAGGTCCCCGTTGGATGCGTTATGGTGATACCTCTCTGTCAGTAGATTTTTGGCTTGTTGAAGATAACTTCCTGGAAGTCTTCGATTTCCCTCTTCAACAGGGGGAAATATCAACACTCTTTGAAAAGCCACACTCTGTGGCTATCACCGCAAAAGTGGCGCGAAGATTCTTCAAGGACGAAGACCCCATTGGGAAGATTGTCACCTTGGAGCATGTGTGGTTTGCTGGCAATTACACCGTCACAGGCATTCTTGCCGATCCACCAGTACAATCTAGTCTGCGATTTGAAGTCATCTCATCGACTGTCCCAACATCTGGTACTCCACATTATGCTTGGGAAAAGTGGAATAGAAGTTTCTCCTGGATTCCAGTCCAAACCTGGCTATTGCTTGAGCCCAACGCGAAGGTCGAGTTTGTGGAACAAAACCTCAATGAACTTATGGTCAAACACCTGGGGTCTAACGTTGCTGCCACCGATTCATATCGGTTACAAAAATTAACGCGAATTCATTTATATCATCGCATCGACTTTGGATCGCGGATAGAAGATGGTGACGCTTCCGGTGGAACCGACATTCGCAGACTGCAAGTGGCAATAGGCATCGTGTTGCTGTTAATGCTGATCGCTTCAGTGAACTTCACGAATCTTGCTACTGCCCGTTCTTTGACACGCGCCGGAGAAGCAGGAGTAAGAAAAGTAGTAGGGGCGAGTAAACAAGACCTCATCATACAATACCTAACCGAGTCCATCGTACTGGCATTCGCATCTCTCGTTGTTTCGATTGGCGTTGCGCAGTTGGTGTTCCCAATATTTGCCGATATGCTTGAAACGAGCCTTCAGTTCACCTCTGGCGTCCTATTCTCTCTTATGCCCTTACTATGCCTCATTGCGCTCTTTTTCGGTGTGCTCGCTGGCCTGTATCCGGCCCTTTTTTTGTCCTATCTCTCGCCAGTCGAGGCTATTCGACCTGGTTACGTTCCTGACTCAACCAAAGCATCGCTCCGAATGGGCCTCCTGACTTTTCAGTTTGCCTCGTCAGTCCTGCTCGTTATCGCGGCAGGTGCGATGTCAACACAGATGGATTTCATTCGAAACAAGGAACTCGGTTTTCAGAAAGAACACGTCATTCTATTGCCCCTATTTGCCGATGGCAGGGGAGCGGATGTAGAAGGGAATGTTCCATTAACGGACCGTTATGAAACGGTAAAGCAAGCCTTCTTAAGAAACCCCAATATTCTGGCGGCCAGTGCAACACACACGAAAACTGGACTTGGAGGTCCAGCAGAGCTTATCCAACCAGAAGGGTATCCTGATGGCGTGCGAATGCGCCTTCTGGGAGTAGATGAAGACTTTCTGGGAACTTACGGGATTCATCTCGTAGAGGGCAGAAATTTCGATACGGGCAGAGCATCTGACAGAACTGCGGCCTTTATTCTCAATGAAACGGCAGTACGCCAATTGGGATGGGATAAGCCTATTGGCATGCAGATCACATGGGGTTCTCGCAAAGGTCAAGTCATTGGAGTCGTCCAAGATTTCCACAATCGAAGCCTACATGAAGAGATTGGCCCTGCGGTCTTGGCCATCCGCCAGGATGTTTTCAACATCCTGGCACTTCGACTGGCGAACGGAGATTTGATAGCTACAATCAATGACCTTGAGCGGATTTGGCATAAGTTTCTGCCCACCCGGCCTTTTCGCTACTCGTTCCTTGATGAGAGCTTGAGTAGCATGTACCTCGAAACCCAACGCTTCACAGATATTTGTACGCTGTTTGCTCGTTTGGCCACCCTTGTAGCCTGCTTGGGCATGTTCGGCCTCATCTCGTATATCATAGAGAGAAGACGAAAGGAGGTTGCCATTCGCAAAGTCCTTGGAGCCTCGGACAGAAGCATGGTGCAGATGCTCATAGGTGCTCAGATCCGTCCCATTCTGTATGGAAATCTGATTGCGTTGCCTGGTGCCTGGTATTTCATTGATCGATGGATATCTGATTTTGTGTATCGCGTGGACATAGAATGGACGATTTATGCAAGTGGGAGCATGGCCATTCTTGTTCTGGCAATTGCAACAGTACTTTTTCAGATCATCCGAGCGACTCGTAAAAATCCTGTTGAGGCCCTCATGCACGAATGACAGGTCGCACATCGGCGATGCAAATAAAAAATAAAACAAGACAAGGTGACGACGTGTGCTCTATTGATGCCCTGATTGTAAATGATGACTCAAGATCTTGTCCAGCGCGATCGAATAATTCGCCAAGAAGCGGATGAACTTCTTGGACCAAAGGGATTGAGAAGCCTACTCGAAGAATACGGGACTCCTCACGTTTCGGGCAGTTACGCTCTGCATCTCATGACCTGGAGAGATCTAGATATTTATCTGGAACAGCAAGATCTATCAGAGGAATCGTTCTTTCGTTTGGGAGGTAGGATCGCATCCTCCCTAGCTCCAGTAAGAATGAGCTTCCGAAATGAACGTATTAACCAGACACCGAGTCTACCGTTAGGTCTATATTGGGGTATCTACCTTGGAGACGAGAGGAAAGGTGCCTGGAAGATAGATATTTGGGCAATTGATTCCCAAGATTGCGAGAAGCAGCTTCAGTTTACCGAACGTATCGCAGCGGATCTGACTCCTTTACTGCGTTGTAAGATTCTCTCCATCAAAGATGCCTGTTGGCAGGATCCTGGCTATCGAAAGACCTATACAAGCCAAGACATTTACCGTGCCGTGATTGAAGAGGGCATTGAGGACATTGATAGCTTTAAGCAACATATGAAGGACAAGGGAGTGAGCGTCGGCTAACACATCAATTCACGCTGCGCGCCATGCGGCGCTGGGCCTTCGGCAAGCCGCAATGTCGGCTTCGTGAATTGTGAAAACGTTAGAGGAAATGCAGTAGATCATGTACCTTAGTTTTAGGGTGAGGTGCATCTGGGCGTAATCCCGATTGGAGGAAGGTATGTGTAAAACAGTAGCAGTGAAGGCCTTGTCCGATTTCAGGTTGTGGCTGCGCTATTCGGACGGCGTAGAAGGAGAGATTGATTTATCGAATATGGCCGGCAAAGGCGTATTCAGGGTATGGGATGATCTCAAGGTATTTGAGCAGGTTCGTCTCGGCGAACATGGAGAGATTGCCTGGAACGACGAGGTTGAGCTCTGTCCCGACGCGTTGTATCTGAAGTTGACTGGCAAGCGTCCTGAAGAAGTCTTTCCCAATCTGAGAGAAATGAGCATTAATGCCTGAGATCAGCCGATTCTACGGCATTGTGATCAAGATGTATTTTGACGATCATCCACCGCCTCACTTCCATGTAGAGTATGGCGAATATCGGGCCCTGATCGGTATTCACACGCTGGGCCTGATTGCCGGGAAACTCCCGCCACGCATTCTGGGGATGGTCGCGGAATGGGGCTCAACATACCAAACGGAGTTGCTGGCAGATTGGGAAAGGGCGACCAACCTAGAGCCCCTGGAGAGGATCGATCCCTTGCCGTAGCGATGCATCCTCATCAGCCGAGAGGCTGCACTTCCTCTAACACGTCCGTGCCCGGCTTCGGGCTTACGCCCTTCGCGCAACCGCTGCGCGGTTCGGGCACGGCGGGAACGTTATCGGCAATAGAAAAGAGAGTATTGGCGTGAATCAATATCACGAAGCAAACAGAGAACGCCACAGCGGGCTTACCGAACCTTTTCGTTCCGATGATTGTCACATCCCACTAATAAACTCAAGTCGCTAATGCTGACGACCTGTGAGAGAAAGGGTTGCCTCATGACCGAAATGGAAAAATACCTCTTCGATGTCCACGGAGCGGGCCCATGGCGCTGATGACCGAGGAGCAGAGGTGGGCCTTCGAGCTCGACGGCTATATCCTCCTCCCGAGCCTGCTCGGTGCGCCGGCAGCGGCGCACGCCACACCCGCCGCTCTGGCTGAGCATCCAGACTTGCTTGCTGCGATTGATCAGCTAGCTGGCGGAGAGTTACCACTGTGGCACCGCGCTGCGTACGACGGTACCGAAGGGAAGGAACAGGAGTTCCACACGATCAAGTTTGAGCTGGACCGGCCGTCACGCCGCCTGATCAAAGAGGGGCAGTGGGCCAATGATCTGACGGTGGATGAGCAGCGCCGGCTGGGCTACGACACGACCAGCCGGCCCGACCGGGTGTGCGTCTGGGGGCTGCGCGCGCTGTGGGCCGTGGGCGACAGCTGCGTGGTGGTGTGCCCCGCGTCGCACAAGGCCAACGTCCAGCCGCCCCCGAGCATGGCGCGCGCCGAGGAGCTCGGGGCGACGGAGCGCGTGCAGCTCCGCGCCGGCGACTGTCTGCTCGCGGTTGCCACCACGCTGGTCGGCGCCGCCCCGGGCTCCTCGCTGCAGGAGTGCATCTTTTGCGACGACTCCCGCTACCCTGGGGGGGCCTTCGGCCACGGCGCGACGGGTGTGGATAGCTGGCTGGATGAGCTCACGCTGGCGCGCCGAGCGCTGGTGGCCGGCCCACCACGCGGCCTCGGCCACGACGGCCAGCCCCTCAGCAACGAGCAGCAGATGGCGCCGTCGCTGCTGGGCGTCAACACGCGGCCTGACGCTCCGAACCACGAGGAGGTGTGGTTCTGGGACCTAAGAGGCTACCTGGTGCTGCCTGGCGTGATGGACCGCGAGTGGTTAGCGCAGTGCAATGCAGCGCTCGACTCGCCCTTCGCCGAAGCCAACCGTCGGCCGGTGGGCCTTTCAAGCAGTGTCGTGGGCGAGTACCCGGACTACGAGGGCTGTTCTCAGACTATTGCCCCGGCCCCGGGCACGCGCTGCACCGAAGAGCGCATCTCGCAGACCTGGACCTATTCCTCACCCTTCAGCGACGGCTTTCGACGCATGATCGACAATCCGCTCGTGAACGCGCGGCTGAAGTGGATGATCGACCCGGGCTTCGTCATGACGACGTGCTACACCATCGTCAGCCGCGACGGGGCGGCCGGCCAGCCCCTGCATGGCGGCTGGTTTTACGGCGCCGGCCCTACCTATCATTTCCGGGACGGACAGCCTCGTACGGAGCAGGTGAACATCGGCTGGCTGCTCCAAGACGTCGAGACGGCGACGGGCGATGGCGGACTGATGTTAGTCCCCGGAAGCCACAAAGCGCGGCTACCGCTGCCGCGCCCGAAGCAAACCAGCTGCGACCTGCCGCAGGTCAAGCATATGCAGGGGGTTGCCGGGACGGTGATCATGTACACGGGCACGACGACGCACGGCGTGCGCAGCTGGCGCAACCCCAATCGCGAGCGGCGCTTTGTCAACACCAAAGCGGGACCCAATATACGGCGGCCGGAGCGCGAGGCGGCGCAACCGAGTCCCTGATGACCTTTGGCGATCTATATCGCGAGAAGAGTATAGGAAATTCAAAAGCGTCCCCGCTGACGCCCCGGCAAAAGGATTACCGACGGCCTTATTCATCCACTCAAGAAAACGGCAAGCACCAAGTCTATAATCTACTACCGATAACACCCCATTTACGCTGCGGGGCATACGCCCCTTGGCCATCCGGCACCCCGCATACGCGGGGTCGTAAATAGTGAGCACGTTATACGAAAGCCTGCTCAGATCCACGGAGATTAGAATGAGGACATTCGGTCGAGGTGATCAGGTTGTATGGCGCTCGCTTCCGGAAGGGAATGTCGGCTATGTCTTTCCTGCTACGATAGTCTGCGACGACGATGATGTGATCGGGCTGTTCCAGCACACGGGGAGCATCGGCAAAAAACGGACCGGGAAACGAGGTGGCCCAAGCGGAAGAAACATGCTTCCGGGTGGGTGGGGCGGTGGCTACTCAGATAGAGAATGGACCGGCAGAAGCAATTTGCACCTCCACAAGATGGGATCCGGTCACACCGTTATTCGCTCGTGGGAGCCAGATCAGCAACGCTTCGCGGGATGGTATGTAAACCTCGAAGCGGCGTGGGTTCGCACGCCCATCGGGTTCGATACTCGGGATCTAATTCTGGATGTGACAGTCGCTGACGATCTGTCCTCTTGGTGCCTAAAAGATGAGGACGAGCTCCAATGGGCTCAGGATGAAGGCATTGTATCTGCTGATGAGGCCTCATTTGCTAAGTCGGAGGCCGACACCGTCGGAGAAGCCCTCAAGAATCGCTCTTGGCCATTCTTCGAGGACTGGTCTGGGTGGCAACCAGATCCCGACTGGCCAGTCCCTCTTGTTCCATGCGACTGGGATAAACACTGACCATTTAAGTATTGACTTTTGTATCAAGCTTTTCTCATTCTTACATGCATATGCTCGATTTGCGATTTTCTAAGCAAAGAGGAGTAACCAGATGTCTGAATTGATATTCTTTGTGAGTTTTGCCGTTTTCTTTTCTTTTTTGTGTTCACTTTTTGAAGCGGCATTGTACTCGGCCCCTGTTGGTCATGTCGAATCGCTGGCGAAATCTGGCAGTGCTTCTGGCCGATTAATGAAAAAGTTTAGAGAAAATGTGGATGCGCCCATTGCGGGTATCCTATCTCTTAACACAATTGCGCATACGGTTGGAGCCGCCCTTGCTGGAGCAGCCGCCGCTGATGTTTTGGGCGAACCGTGGTTGCCGCATTTTTCAGCGGTCTTTACCCTCGTGATTCTTATGTTCTCTGAGATTATTCCAAAGACGATTGGCGTGGTCTATGCCCGTCACCTTGTGTCCTGGATTGCATATCCCATCCAACTTTTGATCTGGACACAAGCACCGCTTATCTGGCTGTGCCAATTTATGACACGGCTAATATCTCGTGGCAAGGTTGAGCATGTTGTTTCTTCGGAGGAGCTCATAGCATTGGTGCAGATGGGGCGGCGTGCGGGAACCATTGATTCAGAAGGAGGCCGGGCCATTCAGAACATTCTATCGTTGAAAGAGAAAACAGTTCAGCAAATCATGACACCGCGCACGGTCATTTATTCGCTTCAAGCACGACAGAAAGTAGATGAGGTGCTGCAAATGGGTGTGCCATCATATGCTCGTATTCCGATAGTAGATGATGAAGATGCTGAGGATGTTGTTGGGATCGTCCACCGTCAGGATCTTCTATCAGCAGTTGCCGAGGACCGCGAAAATGTCTCCCTGCAGAGTCTCGCGCGATCTGCGCACTTCGTGCTGGAGACGCTGACGTTGGATCGAGTTCTGCGCATGTTTCTTGAACTCCGGCAACATTTGTTTGTCGTGATTGATGAATTCGGTGGATTGGAGGGTGTGGTGACCTTGGAAGACGTGCTTGAAGAGCTTATTGGACAGGAAATTGTGGATGAAACTGATGTGGTTGTGGACTTACGCGAACTTGCTCACCGCCGCCGCCGTCAGGCCATGGGCAACATGGCGTAGAAGTGCAACAGCTACAATATCGGCACATCGGTCATAGAGTTCTGAGCCAACATCTTTCAGGGCGTCGTCGTCATACACACCAAGGCGAATGGATCTATACAGGCGACGTATTTTCAACACCTTTACACCAGGTTCGAAAAGTCGCCGATCAGGAGTACCTACCAGCTAGTCTGGACGTGGGCTACGTTATTTTGCTCGATAAAGATCGGCTCACCGACCGCTTTCGGCCACCGACGCATACAGCCTACATCCCGAAGCCTCCGAGACATTAATTCAGACGAGCGTCAAGTCGGCCCGATGGCCCTCTTCGAGAAAGGCGGTCAGCAGATCCACGGCTGCTTGCAAGTCGCCTTTGTCAACCAGCTCGACCGAAGTGTGAATGTAGCGCGTCGGCACTGAAATCGTCGTCACCGGCACACCGGACTGCACCCCTTGCTCGCCTTCTTCACGGCGATCAGGTTGCCCAAGGCATCCACCCGCATCTCGTCGGTCAGGGGCACAAGCTCCCGCCGCACGATCTCGCGCAGCCGGTCCTCCCGGCCGGGAACCCCTGCGCTTTCGCATAGCTCTTTGAGCAGCTTCACTTGATACTCCTTATCATCAGGGCTTGAGGAGCCTGAAGGACGAGAAAAATCGCTCGATATCCGAGGGGTCGTCAAACGCGTAGGGTGCTCCGACCGCCATCAAGCTGTAGAGCCGCTGGCCCACCTGTAGGCTCTGCAACCGCAGGAGGCTTTCGTCGGCAGCTTGTATCTGCGTCTGCCGTGCGGGATGCCCGTCTATCTCAACGGCGACCTCCGACAGGATCGTCCCCTTGACTTTCTGCAAGATGGCATCTCGGCGCGCAGCAATCGCGCTATCGGCTTGGACGGCCTCGGGCACATCCCCGTAGGCAATGGCGTATTGCACCTCGGCGCACTCGAACATCAGGTATTGGAACTCTACCTCGCCAAAGGACAACGGCTCGCGCAGCTTGCGCAGATTGGATTGGCCGGCCATCTGTACTGCGAACGCCCCTGGCTCATAAGTCCGCTCCTCCCATTCCGGCGCGCCGCGCACCCAATCGACGACATTGTAGGCGGCAATAGCCCCTAGAACGACGAAGAACAGCTTGACGGACAATAGGTCCGTTTTGGTTTTAGGCGCTTGGCCCATTAGCTCAGGCCAGCCCTAATTTCTCTTCTGCGCTGTCCTCAGGAATATAGCCCAAGACCTGGCGCGGATGGTCGATATCGACCCAGCGCCAGCGGTTGTTGGACACTCCGTAAAAAATATCAAAACGCAAGTCCGCAGGGGCCTCGATGGCGCGCTGCACGAGTTGCACCACGTCGCGCTGGCTGCACCAGATGGCCCCGCCCCGCTCGTCGCGCGGGTGGTCCTCGGCATTGACCCAGCCGATGCGCAGGCAAGGTACCGACATATTGTGTACGTCGGCGTAGTAGCGCGCTAGTGCCTCGCCCCAAATCTTGGTCGCTGGATAGAGGCCGGTCGGCCGATGCGGCCATTCGTGCGTCACGGTCTGTACCTGACCGGTATCGACCGCGTCGAAGCGTCCCTCGGAGATTGCCTTATACGGGTCCTCCTGCTGGTAGCCCCAAGACACCATGATCGAACTGGCAAAAACCACGCGCCCGACGCCAGCGCGGCGCGCGGCCTCCAGCACATTGCGCGACCCGATGATATTGCTGCCGAGCAGGCTCTCCCAACTAGCGTCTGGCCGCGGGTCAGCCGCTAGTTGCACGACCACGTCCATACCCTCGACGGCCTTTGCTATCGCGTTGTAGTCGGTCAGGTCTGCGAGGATGAATTTCTCTTCGGAAATTCCCAGATCTGCGTCCCTGGGTGCCCGCTCCGAGAGCTGGGATCGCCGCGCCAAGCCATAGAGGTCATAGCGGTCGGGTTGGGTGCGCAAATGCCGATACACAGCTCCGGCGATCAATCCGCAAACGCCGGTAATTAAGACTTTCTTGGGGGCCATGGCTCTTCTTCTCCTCTATCTCATCCAATGGCGGCGATGTGGCGCAGGGCGCGGTAGCGCTGGTCGCAATCCATGCCGTAGCCAACGACGAACGTGTCTTCAATTTCAAAACCACAGTACTCTAGCGGCACTGGAAACTCCCTGCGGGCGGGTTTGTTGAGCAACGTACACGCTCTGAGCGAAAGGGGTCGCCGCGCCTCTATCATGGCCATCACAAAATCTAGGGATCGTCCCGTATCGACGATGCCATCGACGACGAGCACGTCCCGTCCGGCCACGGCGACGACGAGATCTTTGGTCAGCTCAATCTGTCCGGTGTTTTCCGTGCCCTGATAGCTTGAAACACCGACGAAATCGTAGTCCAACCGCGCCAACAGCTCCTCGGGCAAGCGGTCCATCAGGGCCATCATAAACTGTACGGCTCCGTTGAGGAGGCCAATAAATAAGGGAGCTGACCCAGCGTAGTCGGCGGCTAACATCTGGGCCAACTCGCCGATGCGCTGCTCTACTTGCTGGCGCTCAATTAGCACTCTTAAGACGGGAGTTTCCAACGGACTGCGGAGCATGCCTTTGATTATACGGCATGGGCTGTTTTTTGCAAACAAAAGGCACCGGAGCAAAAAACTCCGGTGCCCATGTTGGCCCACCTTAAAGGCGGGCTGTGTCGCGGCTTGGTCAGGCGGCTTGACGAGTGTTGTGCAGCACTTCCCGGTCCCGGTCTAAGAGCGCCTCGGCGGGGATACTGGGCTGCTCGGGCACCTTCAGGGCGGCCGCCGCAACCAAGGCACTCAGTTCGTCGACGCTGCACAGATCGAGCTCACCGCGCTGATAGGCGGCATCAATGTGCTCGCACAACAGATCTAAGTCGGCCCAAGAGCGGGCTTGCCCAATGCGCGCCTGCAAGGGGATGGCCGCGGGGCTTAGTCTGGTAGTCTGCATGATTTTACCTCCTTGGGGGAGGGGCGGGTTTAAAACCCGCCCTTTCAGGAGTACGCGCGGGTGCGAGGCGCTGCGGCCGCCTTGGCGTGGGGTCTCCAGAGCAGCCTTGGCACCTCGACCCGCGAGAACGCAGAGGCTAGGCCAGTTCGGCCTCTGCTTCTTTGTGTTCAGTTTCAATCGTTTCAATCCGCTCCCCTGCAACTTGCATGTTGAGGGCTTGGCGCACCTCGGTCTCTAGGCGCGTGCGGACCTCGTGGTTGTCGCGGAGGAAGATGCGCGCGTTCTCGCGCCCCTGGCCCAGCCGCTCGTCGCCGTAGGAAAACCAAGTGCCGCTTTTGGCGACGAAACCGCTGTCAACGCCCAAGTCGAGCAGATCGGCCTCGCGCGATATGCCTACGTCGTCGCCGCGGAACATGATGTCGAACTCGGCCTCGCGGAAGGGCGGGGCGACCTTGTTCTTGACCACCTTGACGCGGGTGCGACGGCCGATGATCTCGTCGCCGTCCTTGATCGCGCCAATGCCGCGGATGTCGAGGCGAACCGAGGAATAGAAGTTTAGGGCACGGCCGCCGGTGGTGGTCTCGGGGCTGCCGAACATCACGCCGATCTTCATCCGCAATTGGTTGATAAAGATCACCGTGGTCCCCGACTTCTGCGACGACCCGGTGAGCTTGCGCAGGGCTTGGGACATCAGCCGCGCTTGCAACCCTACGTGGGAGTCGCCCATATCGCCTTCGAGCTCGGCCTTGGGCACCAGCGCTGCCACCGAATCAATAACGACGAGATCGAGGGCACCGCTGCGCACCAGCGTATCCGTGATCTCTAGGGCTTCTTCGCCCGAATCCGGCTGCGAGACGAGCAAATTGTCGATATCAACGCCCAGCCGACGGGCAAAATTCACATCGAGCGCGTGTTCGGCGTCGATGAAAGCCGCGGTGCCGGTCTTTTGCGCCTGGGAGACGATGTGCAATGCCAGCATGGTCTTACCCGCGGCTTCAGGCCCAAAAAGCTCGATGACCCGACCTCTGGGCACCCCGCCGACCCCAAGGGCTGCATCTAGCGAAATGGCACCCGTGGAAATGACGTCTACATCCATTGCCGCTGACTCGCCTAACCGCATGATGGCCCCTTTGCCAAACTGCCGCTCGATCTGGGCGAGCGCCAAACCGATCGCCTTGTCCTTGTCTTCGCCTAAGGGCTTGCCGTTAGCACTGACCCTGTCTTTGCCTGCTACCATGATTTCCTCCTCGCGCGTTCCGCGTTCTATGAGACGTTCATTGACACCGCCACCTGAACAACCTGAACAAAAAAATAGTGAATCAATGTTCAGGTGTCAAGCATTTTTTAATTGAAGCGGATTAAGCTGCTCTATCCGTTTACAACAAATGCCGTGCCAAGCGGCAAGAATCTGCGCAATTTATTGTTTAATAATATGTTAGAAGAATGGGAAGGATGCTGCAAAAAGCAGAAATTGGGAACCGCGGGAAACAACTCTGTGAAGAAAAGGAGCTAGCTTGAGCCAAGTGCGAGGGCTTCGACCGCTTCCATACCCCCTACCCCGACCACTTCCATCCCCTCCGGCCGCTTCCACCCTTGCAAGTTGCTCCGCGCCACCAAACACTGCTCAAACCCCAAACTCCGCGCCTCGGCCACCCGCCGGTCAATCTGGTTCACCGGCCGGATCTCCCCCCCCAACCCGATCTCACCAATGGCCACAGTCTGCGCGTCAATGGGCTTGTTGCGGAAGCTCGACACAATCGCCAGCCCCACCCCCATATCCACCGCCGGCTCGTCGAGGCGAATGCCCCCTACGACATTGACGAAAATATCCTCGCTCGACAGGTCGTGGCCGCAGCGCTTTTCGAGCACCGCGATAATAATCGAGAGCCGCTTGGCGTCGATGCCCGTGGCAACCCGCTGCGGATAACCAAAACTGGAGCGCGAGACGAGGGCCTGAATTTCGATCAAGAGCGGCCGAGTGCCCTCCATACTACAGACAATAGCCGAACCCGACACGCCCTCGGCGCGCTCGGCCAACAGAATTTTGGAGGGGTTGGCGACCTCGATCAGCCCTTGGTCCCGCATCTCAAAAATCCCGATCTCGTTGGTCGAACCAAAGCGATTTTTGGCGGCTCGCAGGATGCGGAAGTGGTGGTGCCGCTCACCCTCTAAATAGAGCACGGTATCGACCAAGTGCTCCAGCACCCGCGGCCCGGCGACCGTGCCCTCTTTCGTCACGTGCCCCACTAAAAACGTGGGAATGCCGCTCTCTTTGGCCAAATAGACGAGCCGCGCCGCGCATTCGCGCACTTGGGTCACGCTGCCGGGCGCGCTCTCCAACTCAGGCATGTAAATGGTCTGGATCGAGTCGATGATGATGGCCAGCGGGCCGGCGGATTGCAACTGGTCGAGAATAGCTGTGAGGCTGGTCTCGGCCATCACGTGCAGGCTTTCGCACAACGCGCCTAAGCGCCCGGCACGCAGGCGAATCTGCGCGGCCGACTCTTCGGCGGAAATGTACGCGATGCGAAAATCAGAGGCCGCTAGCTGTCCGGCCATCTGCAACAGAAGCGTCGATTTGCCAATGCCGGGATCGCCGCCAACTAAGACGACCGAACCGGGCATGATGCCGCCGCCCAAAACCCGGTCGAACTCGGAGATACCGATTTGCAGCCGCTCGTGGTCTTGGTCATCGACTTGGGTGATGGGCTGCAATTGGGAGCGGGGTGATACCGTTAGATGTTCGCGCCGGCTGTCGGGTGCTTGGGGCCGTTCTTCGACGCAGGTGTTCCACTCGCCGCAGGCCACACAGCGCCCAAACCAGCGCGCGGCACTGTGGCCGCAGGACTGACAGACGTAAGCGGAACGGTTCTTCTTGGCCATGCCTCAACTCGTCTGAGTAGCCGCACATGCGACAACGACTCGGGGGATTTGGTTTAAGTCCAGTCTTATCTGAACCTCAGTCAAGCGTGCAGACCGCGCAAGTAGGCCCCCCACGGCCGCGCTTTGGCCCTCTCCAACCTCTAGCAGCAGATAGCCTCCGGAGCGAATAAAGTCCGCTGCCTCCTGCGCGATGCGGCGATAGTACGCCAATCCGTCTTCTCCCCCGTCTAGCGCGAGATGAGGCTCGTAGTCTCGAACTTCCGGTGCCAGTTGCGCCAAGTCGCTGCGGCGCACATACGGCGGGTTAGCCACGACGAGGTCAAAAGGCTCGATGCCGCAGAGGGGTGCGAACAGATCGCCACAGTGCCACTCGACGCGTCCAGCTAGCCCGCAGCGCTGGCCGTTGGCCTTCGCTACTTCTAAAGCATCAGCCGATACGTCGGTTGCCACCACTTCGGCCGCAGCCTCCTCTTGGGCCAGCGACAGGGCGATCGCGCCTGAGCCGCAACACAGATCGAGAACCCGGCCACCTGCGGGCAAAAGCTCCAAAGCCACATCGACGAGTACTTCGGTCTCAGGGCGCGGGATCAACACCGCGGGCGTCACGGTCAACTCTAGATGGCGAAAGGCGGCCACACCCGTGATGTACTGCACGGGCACGCGCTGCAACCGCTGACGCACGTATTCCCGATAGCGGTCCACTTCACTAGTATGCAAAGGGCGTTCAAATTGCAGATATAGATCGAGGCGTTTGACGCCGAGCACTGCGGCCAGCAGCAGCTCTGCTTGCAGACGGGCGTTTTCCAACCCCTTTGACGCAAAGAAGCGGCTCGTATTTTCGAGGATGTCGAGCAGCCGCCAAGAGCGTCCGCTCATTGGTCCGCCACCAGCACGTCCTGCTGCGATGCAAGGGTCAATTGCTCTATAAATTTCTCAAAATCGCCGTCGAGAATTTCCTCCAGGCGATAGAGGGACAAGCCAATGCGGTGGTCGGTAACTCGGCCTTGGGGAAAGTTGTAGGTGCGAATCTTCGCGCTGCGGTCGCCGGAGCCGATCTGACCGGCGCGGGCGGCGTCGCGCTCGGCCTTTTGCTCGGCCTGCAATTTGTCGTAGAGCCGGGCGCGCAGGACCTTCAATGCTTTGTTCTTGTTTTTTAGCTGCGACTTCTCGTCTTGGCAGGAGACGATAATGCCCGATGGGGCATGGGTGATTTTCACAGCCGAATCCGTGGTATTGACGCTCTGGCCGCCAGGCCCGCTGGAGCGGTACACTTCGATTTTCAAATCGTCGGGAGCGATTTCCACCTCCACTTCCTCGGCTTCGGGCAAAACTGCTACTGAAGCCGCCGACGTGTGAATCCGGCCCGACGCCTCGGTTTTAGGAACCCGTTGTACGCGGTGTACCCCGCTCTCGAACTTGAGCTGACCAAAGGCGTCCGCGCCCGAAACCACAAACACCACTTCCTTAAAGCCACCGGCTGGATTCTGACTGGAGGAAAGCTCCTCGGTCTTCAAGCCCTTGCGCTCGGCGAAGCGGTGGTACATGCGGTATAGATCGCTGGCGAAAAGCCCGGCTTCGTCGCCGCCAGTACCAGCGCGGATCTCGACGATGGCGTTGCGGCCGTCGTTAGGGTCCTTGGGAATCAGCAGCACTTTGAGTGTTTCTTCTAGCTGCGCCACTTTTACCCGCAGTTGGTCGCGTTCGGCTGCGGCCAACTCGACTAGCTCTGCATCGCTGCCATCGGCGATAATTTCCTCGGCCTCTGCGAGCTGTTCCAGCGCGGCGCGGTACTGGCCCGCTAAATCCACCACTTCCTGCAAGTCGCCCATTTCCCGCGCCAGCTTCTGGTACTGAGCCGGGTTTTGGCTGGTGGCCGGATCGGCCATAAGCGCGCTTAGCTCCTCGTAGCGCTGCTCGTATTCGTTCAATTTATCTAACACGATGGGTTGGCCTCGACTTCTTCATTTAGGGCGCGGCGCAGTGCGTATAGGGCGACCTCTAGCTGGTCGTCGTCCGGCTCGCGGGTCGTAATGCGCTGCAACCACAGCCCCGGGGCACTCAGCAACCGGACCAGCGGGGCATTGCGCTTCTTGCCCGAAAACTTGAGCAACTCAAAGCTCGTTCCCGCGACAAAGGGCAGCACCGCAAAATGGGTGGCAAAGCGCTCAAAAAGGCTCTGCATATGCCCAAAGACGAGCGGGAATAGCGAATCCACGCAGGCGAAGATCAAAATCGCAAAGAGCACTACGATCAGCATGAAGCTAGTTCCGCAGCGCGGATGCAGCCGGCCAAAGTCCCGCGCCGCTGCCACCGTCAGCTCGGCACCGGCCTCTAAGGTGAAGATGCTTTTGTGCTCGGCACCGTGATATTGGAAGACTCGCTGGATTTCGCGCCACTGGCTTATTGCCCAAAGATAGAGGATCAAAAGCGTCGCTCGCACGGTACCGGCCATCAGGTTGAATTCGAGGGCGTTCTCCTGTAGGCCGACAAGCTGGGCAGCTAACAGCGGTAAAAAGAAGAACAGGCCCACGCCCAGCCCCACGGAAAAAATCATCGTCGCCCACAAGGCCAATTGCTCCCGCCAACCCTCCTCCCGCCGCTCGACCTGCCCCTCTTCTTGGCTGGCGACATCGGCTGAGAAATTGAGGGCCTTCAGCCCGATGAGCATCATTTCAAAAAAAGAAAGGGCACCGCGCAATACGGGCAGACCCAATAGGCGATAGCGCCGCGTTAGGGAATCGTATGCTTCCTCGCGCACCACGATCTGGTGGTTAGCCGCCCGCACTGCGGTGACGATTTTGCCGGGCACGCGCATCATCACCCCTTCGATGACGGCTTGGCCGCCGACCGGTAGATCTTGCGTGAGTTGTTCCCTGTCCATGGATTCGCGTACACGAAAAAGGCGATACGACCGCTCTAGGGAGAGCGTCCTATCACCTCTTCGCGCGGAATGGATCGCTAAGCTTGCTGTTCGCTTTTGCCGTAGCGGCGGTTGAACTGGTCGATGCGTCCGCCGCGATCCATGATCTGTTGGCGCTTGCCGGTGTAGAAAGGATGCGAAGCCGAGCTGATCTCGACCCGGATCACCGGATAGGAATTCCCGTCTTCCCACTCCATAATCTCTTCGGACTTCATCGTCGAGCGCGACAGTATCTTGTAGTCACAGCTAGTGTCGAGAAAGATAACCGTTTGGTACGGGGGATGCATGTCTTTTTGCACCTTTGCACTCCTCTTTTTTCTTGGCGGTGAAATTCGCTACCAAATCAATAAAAATAGAGGCTTGACGCTAAAAAAACAAGGCGATTAGTCATTCATGGCCTTGAGGAATTCCTCGTTGGATTCCGTGCCCTGCATGCGTTCTTGGAGGAACTCCATGCCCTCAATGACTCCCATCTGATTGAGTATGCGGCGCAGTACCCACGAGCGGTTCAATTCAAACTCCGTCAGTAGTAGCTCTTCTTTGCGGGTGCTCGTCGCTGTCACATCAATGGCCGGATAGACGCGGCGGTTGCTCAGCCGGCGGTCTAGCTGCACCTGCATATTGCCCGTGCCTTTGAACTCTTCAAAGATCACTTCGTCCATGCGACTCCCAGTCTCGACTAGGGCCGTGGCGATAATCGTCAGGCTGCCGCCCTCTTCGAGGTTGCGGGCGGCGGCGAAAAAGCGGCGTGGCCACTGCAAAGCAGTCGAGTCAACGCCGCCGGTGAGGATCCGGCCTGAGTGCGGCGTCACCGTATTGTAGGCTCGCGCCAAGCGCGTGATGCTGTCGAGCAGGACGACCACATCCCGCTTGTGCTCGACTAGACGCCGAGCCTTTTCGATCACCATATCCGCTACCTGCACGTGCCGCGTAGCAGACTCGTCAAAGGTCGAACTGACGACTTCGCCCTGGACCGAACGCAGCATATCGGTGACTTCCTCGGGACGCTCGTCGATGAGCAAGACGATGAGAATAGCTTCGGGATGGTTAGTGGTAATGGCGTTGGCGACCTTTTGCAGAAGCATGGTTTTGCCGGTGAAGGGCGGTGCTACGATTAGGCCGCGCTGCCCCTTGCCGACCGGCGAGAGCAAGTCGAGAATCCGCGTCGTCAGGTCCTTGGGATTGTGCTCTAACTTGAAGCGATCCGTGGGATGCAAGGCCGTCAGGTTCTCGAAGATCGTCTTGTTCTTGGTGACTTCTGGATCGTCGAAGTTGATCGCCTCGACTCGCAGTAGCGCAAAGTACTTCTCGTCGTTTTTTGGCGGGCGGATCTGACCGGAGATCGTGTCTCCCGTGCGCAGGCTGAATCGCTTAATCTGCGAGTGGGAAACGTAAATATCGTCGGGGCCAGGCAAATAGTTATAGCTCGGCGAGCGGAGGAAGCCGAATCCCTCTTCCAGCACCTCCAAAGTGCCTTGGGCAAAGATCAGCCCACTGCGCTCAGTCTGATGCTTGAGGATGGAGAAAATCAGCTCCTGCTTGCGCAAAGAGGTGCAATCTACAACCTCCAATTTCTTGGCCAGCTCTTGGAGATCCAAGATGTTCATGCGCTGGAGCTCGACGATATTCATCTTCTGCGTTCTATTGACAGGCGGCATCTCTTCCTTGCGACCTTTCTTGCGGTTAAAGTGCAGGGACTCACAGCAGACATCAGGTGCGATGCGGCGCTAGAAGCGCCTAGCTATTGCGAGGATTGAATTGTTAAAAGCGGTAGTACCGTTAAGACATTAAAACCTAGGGTATACCGTACCTTGGCAAAACTCTTTAATCGCTACAGGAGGTCTTATCGCGAAGAATATCTAAAGGGAGAGTGGAATTTCAAGCGGAGTAAACCGCTGAGGTATTTGCTTGGAAAAGGAGAGGTGCGAAAGAGATTAAAGGATACAGATAACTCCTTTGTTTGTCAAGGAGTACTACTGAAAAAAGATAGGACGCCCGCTCGTGAAGTGAGCATCCTATCCTCTTGCAGCTTCTCATGCCTTTATTGATCTAAGTACAAATTCTTACCGAGGTTGTCGGCCCAAAGGAAAAAGTCCTCGAGATCAACCACGCCGTTGCCGTCCATATCTGTGGCTGGATGATCGGGTTCGGATAGATCGAAGTTGGCTTTAAAAATGTCGTAGTCATCCCCGTCCACACGGCCATTGTAGTCAAAATCGCCGCGGACCAACATGTTCTTGACTTCGTCCGACGGGGTGGCAGCGCTCCTCCTGCCGCTATCATCGACGACCGTGACTAGATAGACATACTGCTTGCTCCCCTCGCTGACGTCGATCGAATCATCAATGTGAGACGTCTCGCCGGCATTGACGACGCGGACCCTTTTCAAGCCGGAGCCATTGACTAAGCGGCGCCATATCTCGTAACTAACGACCTCGTTGACGTTGATAAAGGTGCCACCCGTCGTAAAGTCACTACTCGTCGGGACCTGGCGCACGACATCGTCGTCAGACAAGGTCCAAGCGACGGTGATGCTCCTTCCGCCTTCGTTGAACTCAGCCAGTACTTCGCCGACGGGACTGGGGTCAAGATCGTCAGTCCCCTGCGCTGCAGCCGGACTCGCGCCCAGAAAAACGCCGAGTCCCAACAAGGCCAGACCCGCGATAGCTCCCTTTATGCCTTTCGACATATCTGATCTCCTCCTCTTAATGCTCAATGAGTCAAATTCTGATTTAGCCCCACACAAGGCCATGAATAAGCGTTTAACTTATCAATAATACCAACAGTTCGCTGTAAACTCAAGGAATTAACGCACTAATTGACTTTCTTGACCCGGTTAATGGGCCACCATATCTTGCTCAATGGCGCTGTTAATATAGAGAAAAAGCCCCCTGCTAGCAATGCCACGCAACTATGAAGCTGAAGCCGTTCGCGACCGCATCCGCGACGCTACCGACATCGTCGCCTTGGTCTCCGAACACGTCCAACTCACTAGGAGGGGCCGCAATTTTTTAGGTCTCTGCCCGTTTCACGAAGAGAAGACCCCTTCCTTCAGCGTCAACCCCGACCGCCAATTCTACCACTGCTTCGGCTGTGGCGTTGGCGGCGATGTCTTCAAGTTCATCCAAGAGATTGACCGCGTTACTTTTGTCGAAGCAGTCAAATTCCTCGCCGAGCGCGCCGGTATCGCTCTGCCCGAGCGTTCGGGGCCATCGCGCGAGGAAGCCGAAGCCGCCGATGAACTCTACCGAGCCAACGACCTAGCGCAAAAGTACTTTCACCATCTGCTGTTCAAAGACGATGTTGGCGCTAATGCCCGCACGTATTTGCAGACGCGCCGCCTTACAGACGAAACCATCGCACGCTTCGGCTTGGGCTACGCGCCGCCGGAGTGGGACGCCTTGCTCAAAGTAGCCGGTCGCCGAGACTTGAATCCCCAAATCTTGGAGCGGGCTGGATTGGCTCTGCCGCGCTCCACAGGCAGCGGACACTATGACCGTTTTCGCGACCGGATTGCCTTTCCCATTGCCAATCTCTCCGATCGGACCATCGCCTTTGGCGCGCGTGCCCTCCAGCCCGACCAAGAGCCTAAATACCTGAACTCGCCCGAAACGCCCATCTACCACAAGGGTCGGGTGCTCTATGGACTATCCATCACCCGTGACGCCATCCGCCGCCAGAATGCTGTACTAGTCGTCGAAGGCTACATGGACCTCATCAGCCTAGCGCAGGCCGGCATCCAGCACGTAGTCGCCACCTCCGGCACGGCCCTGACCGAGGACCACGGTCGCCTGTTGGCCCGCTTTGCCCGCCAGGTAGTGTTGCTGTTCGACGGCGACGCGGCCGGCTCCACTGCCGCTATGCGAGCCTGTGAAGCTCTCTTAGGTACTGGCCTAGACGCCTGCGTCGTTTCGCTGCCCGTGGAGCACGACCCTGATACCTTCGTCCAAGAGCACGGCGCGGACGTGTTGCTTGAACGAGCCGAAAATGCCCAGTCAGTTCTCGATTTCTACCTCGACCAACTCGCGCAGCAGCACGATCTCTCCAGCGTCGAAGGCAAAACGCGCGCCGTCGAAAGGCTCAAACCGCTCCTAGCCAAGCCCCGCGATGCGGTCCGCCGCGACCTGCTGCTGCGCGAAGTCGCCGAGCGTCTCTCGGTCGATGAGCAATCCCTGCGCCACGACCTGCAAGCCTCCATGCGCCGTCCCCAACGGCCGCCTACCGAGCCGTCCCCGATGGCCGCGCCCGACCCACCGCGCCACGAACTCGAATTCATCGGCTTGTTGCTCAACTTCCCGCAACTCATACCCGAAACTGTCCGCGAAGTCGCCCCCGATTCGCTAAGCGACGCCCGCACTCAGGCCCTGTGTCGCACGCTCTTCGACCACCATGCCCACGGCAAAGCCATCGACCTTGGCATGATCATCAGCGAGCTAGAGGACGACGCACTCGCACGCCTAGCCGCCCAATGCGCGGCCCAAGGTTTCGACGAGGAACAAGTCGAGCGGCAATGGCGCGACTATTTGCTTTATTTTCAAAAAAATGCACTGCAAAAGCGCATCGCCAACGCGCGTCAGGCTCTCGCCGCGGCATCCGACGACGGCGAAATTGCGCGCATTAGCGCCGAACTCGTCGCGCTCAATCAAGAGCGCCAAGCGGTCGCGACCCAACAAAGCTCTTGACCTATTGGGGAAAAATACTAGGTTTTTAACTACTCTACGGGGCCTATAGCTCAGTTGGTTAGAGCAGCGGACTCATAATCCGTCGGTCGTAGGTTCGAGTCCTACTGGGCCCACCATTATTTTGCCACATGTGCGGTTACGAGGATTGGGCAGCCAATTTTTGTAGCCGTTTTTTATTTTTTATGCAGAGCATTATAGCCATCCTTCTATGGGCCACAGCCGTCTTGGGGCAAGAAGACGCTGGCGTCGATCGCGGGGATTCGCGTTTTATGGCGACTGTGCTGGCGCGCCTCGCCCAGCGGGCTGATCCCATTGCCAACATCTATCTGAACAAAGCCCGCGTCGAGGGACTCAGTTCCCTGCTGGGGCAACCGATGAGCGCGGTCAAGCGGCTGAACATGCGCCTGCGGATTGCCCAAGAGCGGGTGCGGGCCGGAGATTTGCGCGCGGGCATCGAAGAGATGCAAGGCGTTCTGGTGGCCGTAGAGGCTGGGCAGGTACCGGCGACCGAGGGCTTCGTCTACATGCTGCACGACCAACTCGCCATCGCCTATCTGCGACTCGGAGAGCAGGAGAACTGCCTGCAAAACCACACCACGAATTCCTGCTTGCTGCCGATCCGCGGCGACGGCATCCACACCTTGCAGGAAGGATCCCGCCGCGCCATCGAGCACTACACCATAAACTTGAATAAACGCCCAAGCGATCTGGGGACGCGCTGGCTGTTGAATTTGGCGTACATGACCTTGGGCGAGTACCCGGAAGGGGTGCCAGAACCTTGGCGCATTCCTCCGCGCGTATTCGACGGCGACAGCGGCGGAATCCAGCGCTTCCGCGACGTGGCACCGGCGGCTGGAGTCGCGGCCGTG
Source organism: Candidatus Latescibacterota bacterium (assembly GCA_965116455.1). Classification (GTDB taxonomy): domain Bacteria; phylum Latescibacterota; class UBA2968; order UBA8231; family UBA8231. The sequence goes on from OZ220690.1 coordinate 2,821,137, forward strand.
GGGCTAGCCGGCGGCAGCGCGGTCGAGGATTTCGACGGCGACGGTCTGCTGGATATCGCGGTCTCCTCGTGGGGACTGCGCGATCCACTGCGCTACTTCCACAACGAAGGCAACGGCACTTTTACCGAGGCCACGACAGCGGCCGGACTAGACGGTCAGATCGGGGGGATCAACCTCGAGCAGGCCGACTACGACAACGACGGCGATGTCGACCTGCTCGTTTTGCGCGGTGCCTGGATGGGGGAAGAGGGCCGCATGCCAAACTCTCTGTTGCGCAACAACGGCGATGGCACCTTTGTGGATGTGACGCGACGCACCGGCTTGTTCTCCTTGCACCCGACCCACGCAGCAGCCTTTGCCGATTACGACAATGACGGCTGGTTGGATCTGTTCGTCGGCAACGAGTCCGGCAAACGGCCCCACCCATGCCAGTTGTTTCGCAACCAAGGGGACGGCCGTTTTGTCGATGTGGCTCCCACAATCGGCGTCGATCATGTGGGCTTTGTGAAGGGCGTTGCCTGGGGCGATATAGACAACGACGGCTTGATCGACCTGTACATATCTCAGTTCTACCGAGGAAACGTCCTCTACCGCAACCTCGGCGACACATCAGCGGGCTGGCGCTTTGCGGCAACGGTCGTCGCACCGGGGCCGAACGAGAGCTTTCCCACTTGGTTTTGGGACTACGACAACGACGGCTGGCTCGACTTGTTTGCCGGCGGCTACAACATGGACGACCTCGGCGACATGGCGCGGGCGTACCTCGGCGAGGAATTTGCCGCCGATCACGCACGCGTGTACCGCAATGACGGCAACGGCACCTTCTCCGAGGTTACCGAATCGCTGGGGGGCTTTGGCCAAGTCATCCTAGCTATGGGTGCCAACTACGGCGACTTGGACAACGATGGATTTCCCGACTGCTACGTCGGTACTGGGATTCCCGATCTGCGCTCCCTCACGCCCAACCGCATGTTGCACAACGACGGTGGCGCGCGGTTTTTGGATGTCACCACCACAGGCGGCTTCGGCAACGTGCAGAAAGGGCACGGCGTGTCCTTTGCCGACTTCGACAACGATGGGGACCAAGACGTATTCGAGGTCATGGGCGGTGCCTTTGAAGGCGATCTCTACCAGAACGTGCTCTACGAAAATCCCGGACACGGCAATCGCTGGCTGCGGCTGTTTCCCCAAGGCGTGCAGTCGAACCGAGGTGCTATTGGCGGCCGCGTGCGCGTGCGCGTACGGCAACCGGACGGCAGCACCCGCGACATCCACCACCTCATCGGCTCGGGCGGCAGCTTTGGGGCCAACCCGCTCGCGCCGCACCTCGGGCTGGGGGACGCCACAAAATTGGAGTTCGTGGAAATCACCTGGCCGGCGACCCATCAGACGCAGCGCTGGCAGGATCTGGCGCTCGACCGAGCGTACCGCCTGCGCGAAGGGCACCCGTCGGCGGTTGAAGTAGCCCTGCCGAAATTCCACTTTACCGCTGGGCACAACGGACATTGACTCAGTAGCCGTTGGAGGCTAATTTAGAAACTGCTCTTGGGCGATTAGCTCAGTTGGTTAGAGCGCCGGTCTCACATACCGGAGGTCCGCAGTTCAAATCTGCGATTGCCCACCATTAAGCAAAGGCCGTGCGAAGCGCATCTCAGCTTCCACGGCCTTTTTCTTCTTTGCAATAAAAAAGGCACCTACCCGCAAGTAGGTGCCTTTTGTTCTGCAATCCGCGCTATGGATGTAGACGCTCTTTTACCAAGGCCCAAGACATCGGTAAAACGTTCGTTCCCATGACGCGCTCGGGCGCTTCGCCCGCATCCGGGAGCAGGTACGCGGGAATGGATCCCGGCGTACCCAACTCGCTGGCACCCGCATCCCAGCCGCTTTGTTCGGTTGCCGTCGCCCAGCTTTCGGGCTGGTCGCCGGGCTGGTCAAAGGCAATGCGCACCATGGCGCTTTTGCTGGCTGAGTCACCGGCAAAAGGAGCCCCGCGGCCATCGTCGGCCACGTCGATGAGCTGGCCCCCAGCTTGCGGGTCGCCGTCGTACAGATGTAAAAGCAGCTTGGTGTTGGGCAGCGAAACGGCGGCGTCAACGCGCTGAGGCTGGACGGCGAGAAGGGAGTTTTTGTGATCGGCGGCATAGTTGGCGATGAGAAAGGTCTGTCCGGCGGGAATCTCAGCGGCGTCGAGGACGAGCATTACCTTGTCCTCGGAGCCACTGCGGTAAGTCAAGGTCCAGCCGGCTATATCAACCGTTGCGTCGCTGGGATTATAGAGTTCGATCCACTCGTCGGCAGTAGATGCCGTACTACCCGGCCACATCAGTTCGGAGATGACGACTGGGCCAGATTGGGCCGAGAGGGAAGTGGCGAGAGCGAAAAAGACAAGGGCGATAAAAGGGCGCATGGCAGCCTCCAGGTTAAGGTGAGATGGCAATTGCCATGCGTTTAATGCAATATGTGTGCCCGAGTTTTTACTTTTTTATAACATACTGTAAAATATATAAATACAGAATTCGTACTGCGCGTCTTACCGGTGCTCGGCGCGTCTGTTCGGCAACAGTTCTGACACCTAGTCGCTACAGTGCGCGTGGGCTGTGAGTGCCGCGCACAGCTTCTGTTGCAGGCCGCCGAAACCGCCGTTGCTCATAAAAACCACCAAATCGCCTGGGCGTGTTTCCGCAGTTAAAAAAGTGGCCAGCGCTTCGGCGTCGGGCAGGTAGTGCGCCGACTTGCCGGTGTCGCGGAGACGTTCTACCAAGCGCTCGGGCGAGAACGGCTCGTCCTCCCGGGCGCGTTCGGGACGGGGGACCGCGGTTGCGACGAAAGCGTCGGCTAAGGCGAATGCCTCGACATAGCGGCTCTCAAAGATAGCGCGAGCATTGGTCGCGCTAGCGGGCTCGAAAACCGCGATGAGCCTGCGTTCGGGATGGGATCGGCGCAGTCCCTCTAGAGTATGGGCGACCGCAGTGGGATGGTGGGCGAAGTCGTCGATGAGGAGAATGTCGTCGATGAGGCCAATCTGCTCCTGCCGGCGCTTGACGCCGGCGAAGCTGGCCAGGGCTGCGCGCAAGTCGTCGGTAGTCAGGCCAGCGTGAAAACCAGCAGCTAGGCTAGCGAGCGCATTGCAGACGTTGTACTCGCCGCTCAGCGGCAAATCGAAAGCCCCCATCTCTCGCCCCTCTCGGCACAAGGTGAAACGCGTACTCTCGACACTGGCTCGAAGGTTAGTGGCACGCCAAAACACTCCCTCGTCGAGACCAAAGGTCTCCACAGGTGCCGGCGCGTTGGGAAGGAGTTCGGCTATATTGGAATCGGTGCCGTTGGCTAGAATCAGGCCGTTTTGCGGCACTGTGTTGACAAGTTGGCGGAAGGCTTTGACAATTTCGGCAAGGTCTTGGTAGATGTCGGCGTGGTCGAATTCAATGTTGTTGACGATTAGCACATCGGGTAGGTAGTAGAAAAACTTCGCCCACTTGGCAAAGAAGGCGCTGTCGTATTCGTCGCCTTCGACGATGAAGTGCGCACCTTGACCGAGCCGGTAGGAGCGGTCGAAGTTTTGCGGCACCCCAGCAACGAGGAAGGAAGGGTCCAGGTCACAAGCGGTGAAGAGGTGGGCGATGAGCGCAGTAGTGGTAGTCTTGCCGTGGGTTCCGGTTACCACTACCGAGCGCTTGCCGCGGATAAAGAAATCGCGCAGCACTTCCGGTAGCGACAGGTACGGGATCCGGCGCGAGAGTACGGCCTCGGCCTCTGGGTTGCCACGCGAGATTGCATTGCCAATTACGACCAAATCCGGCGTTGGCACTAGGTGATTCGCCGAGAAGCCGGCCCGCACGTCGATCCCCAAACCCTCGAGCATGGTGCTCATTGGAGGATAGACGTGGCTGTCCGACCCGGTGACGCGATATCCCCGCTCGCGCAGCATGCCAGCCAAAGACCCCATGGCCGTGCCGCAAGCGGCAATCAAATGAATGTGGGAACCCAAGGGAAGCTGCATGCCCGTATATACCATTGAGGGAACGCAAGTGTCAAGGGAATCGGACCGGTTTGTGCTCAGCAATCGGCGATTGTTTTATTGTGAAGGCACTTGCTTGCAAGAGAGGAGACCATGGGCCAAGAGAAAGAAGCGGCAGAGGAGATTTTTCTGTCCCTCGTCATTCCCGTTTTCAACGAAGAGGAAAGCCTACCCCACCTGTGGGTCCAGATCGATAGCGCTCTGGCGACTGCGGAATGGGCTTGGGAGGCCATTTTCGTGGACGACGGGAGCACGGACGCCTCGTTTGCAGTCTTAGGGGAGTTGGCCAAACAGCATCCGCAGGTGTGCGCCTTGCGCTTCCGTCGCAACTACCGCAAGGCCGCGGCCCTCGCCGCTGGCTTCAAGCAGTCGCGCGGCCAAGTCATCGTCACCATGGACGCCGACCTGCAAGACGACCCCCGCGAAATCCCCCGGCTGTTAGACGAACTCAATCGCGATTGCGACTTGGTCTCGGGCTGGAAGGCCAAGCGCCGCGATCCTTTGAGCAAGACCCTCCCCTCCCGCTTGTTCAACTGGATCACCTCGCTGGTCTCTGGGGTTCGCCTGCGCGATTTCAACTGCGGCCTCAAGGCGTATCGGCGCGAGGTGGCCGAAGATGTGCTGCCTTATCTCTACGGAGAATTGTATCGGTTTTTGCCCGCCGTTGCCCACTGGATGGGCTATCGCGTCGGCGAGATCCCGGTGCAGCACCATCCCCGCCGCTTCGGCCATTCCAAATTCGGGGCCAAGCGGTTGCTAAACGGGTTTTTAGATCTGCTGACTGTGACCTTCGTCGTGCGCTTTATGACCATGCCCATGCACGTCTTCGGCAGCTTAGGGCTCATCTCCACGCTTTGCGGATCAGTCATCTGCGCCTATGTGGCCTTGCTGCGCTACGAGCACGGCAACATCCAAAACCGCCATCCCCTGCTCATGCTGGGCATCCTGCTGATCATCGTCGGCATTCAGTGCTTCTCCATCGGCTTCTTAGGAGACATGATCGCCAGCATGCACCAGCGCGGCGGACGCACTCCGCGCATTGCCGAGCGCTTAAACGGGCGATAGCTCCTTTAGGGCTGCCAGCAACGCGGCGATCTCCGCGTCCGTGCCCACCGAGATGCGCAGGCAATCGGCCAAGCGCGGCGGCGTGGCAAAGTAGCGCACCAAGATCCGGCGCTCCTTGAGCTGCGCGTAGAGTTCGGCAGCGGTACGACTAGCCCAGCGCTCGCCGAGCCTAGCGAGTACGAAGTTCGCCTGCGAATCCCACACGTAAAAACCCAACGCCCGCAGCTCAGCACACAGGTGCGCACGCGTTGCGCAGACGCGGGCGGCGTTTGCGCGCATCGCGTCGATATCTTCTAAGGCAGCCTCGGCGGCCACCAAGCTCAGCCGATTGAGATTGTAGTGGTCCTTGACCTTCCACATCCCCTCGATCAGCGCGGCCGGGGCAAAGGCAAAACCAATGCGCATACCAGCGAGGGAAAAGGACTTGGACATGGTGCGCACAACAATGGCGTTGGGGTGCTCCTCGATGAGTTGGATGCAGCCGCCCTGAGAAAAATCGACATACGCCTCATCCACGACCAAGACGCCGTCAACTCGCTCACAGAGTGCGGCGACCTCGTCATAGGGCACGAGGGTGCCCGAGGGAGCATTGGGATTGGCGAGAAAGGTAATGCGGGCCCCGGATAGGGCTAGGCCCTCGGGCAGAGAGAAATCCTCGCCGAACTCGACCGGGACCGCCTCAGCCCCTTGGATGTCGATCAGCGGCTTGTAGTAGCCGTATGTGGGATGGGGGTATGCGATCTTGTCGCCCTCGCCGGCGAAGCTACGGATGACGACGTTGAGCAGCTCGTCTGAGCCGTTGCCGACCATAATCTGTTGGGGAGCAATGGCGAATATCTCGCCCAACTTGCGGCGCAGAGCCCAAGCGTCTGGGTCGGGATAAAGGCGCAGATCAGCAGAGCAGGCATCGCGCAACCGCGCTAGCACTAAGGGGGAAGGTGGATAGGGGTTTTCGTTGGTATTGAGCTTGATATAGCCCTTCTCGCGGGGCTGTTCCCCTGGGACGTACCCGCGCAGACGAGCGATGTTGGGGCGAAACAGATCCGACACGACTAACTGCTTGCAGGCTCATCCACGCGCTGTACTTCCAAAACGCCCTCAATCTGCTCGATTTGGTCTATGGCCTGGCGCAGTTGCTCGTTGTCGGCGATGTCGATCCAGAAGTCCTGTTCGGCGATGTGGCCATCAGTGCGGGTAGTGGAATCGCAGATGTTGGAGCCAGTGTCGCTGATAGCCCGCGCGATGTCCGCAAGCAAGTACGTGCGGTCCCAACTGCGGGTGCGCAACTGAACGGTAAAGGCCGGTTCGTCCTCCAGCTCCCACTCGACCGAGAGCAGGCGGTCTGGCTCCGCAGAAATCCGGCCGATGTTGGGACAGTCGGTGCGGTGCACCGTGACGCCTCGGCCTCGGGTAACTAGGCCAACAATCTCGTCGCCCGGGATGGGACCACAGCACTTGCCGAAGCGGATCATCAGGTTTTGCATCCCCTGGATGCGGATGTCCCTGCGGTCTTGGGGACGGAGCGCGCGCCGCTTGGGCTTGGGCGGGGCTATTCTGCTGATGACCCTGCCGATTGACAGGTCTCCGTTGCCCAAGGCTGCATAGAGATGCTCGGCGTCGCTGAACCCGAATTCCTCTGCCACAGCGTCGAGGTTGGGTGGGTCATCGGCCCGATAGGTCTTCAGTCCCCTGTCGAGCGCTTCCTTGCCGAGGCGCACGTTGTGATCGTATTGCTCCTCCCGCAGCCAGCGGCGAATGGCTTGGCGGGCCTTGGCAGTCTTGACTTGGTCCAGCCAAGCGAGTTTGGGTTTTTGCTGCGGCGCCGTGACGATCTCCACGGTTTCGCCACTGCTCAAAGCCGCGCTTAGCGGCACGACGTGGTCGTTTACTTTGGCCGTCGCGCAGTGCAGCCCGATGTCGGTGTGGATGGCAAAGGCAAAGTCAATCGGCGTGGCTCCCTTGGGCAACTGGTGTAGGTGGCCTTTGGGGGTGAAGACAAATATCTCGTCCTGGGACGCGAGCTCGGTCTTCAGGTTTTCCATGAACTCGACCGGGTCGGTGGCCTCCTGTTGCCAGTCGATGACTTGGTGCAGCCAACTCATGTGTTGGTTTAAATCGCCGGGAGCCATGTCGTTGGATTTGTAGCGCCAGTGGGCGGCGATGCCGATTTCGGCCGTGTGGTGCATCTGCGCGGTGCGAATTTGCACTTCGACGTATTGACCTTTGGGGCCGATCACCGAGGTGTGCAGCGACTGGTACATGTTGCTCTTAGGAGTCGATATATAGTCTTTTATGCGTCCAGGAATAGGAGTGTAAATGTGGTGGACCCAGCCGAGAATTTGATAGCATTCGCGCACGGTGCCAGTGATGATGCGCATGGCCAGCAGGTCGTAGATTTCCTCAAAGGGCTTACCGCGCGCCTTCATCTTATTGTAGATACTGTAGAAATTCTTAGCCCGGCTCGTAAATTCGGCCTTAATGCCATTGGCGTGCAGGCTCTCCTCGATCGGGACCTTGAATTCCTTTATATAGTCTTCGCGCTCTTGGCGCGTCATGGCCACACTTTCGCGCAGCTCTTGGTAAATTTTGGGTTCGAGGAACTTGAGGCTTTGGTCTTCCAACTGCCAGCGGATCCGCGCCAGCCCAAAGCGGTGGGCCAGCGGTGCGTACACTTCGAGCGTTTCGCTCGCGGTCCGCTCGCGAGATTCGGGGCTTAGGTATTGGAGCGTGCGCATGTTGTGCAGGCGGTCGGCCAGCTTGATGAGCATGACGCGGATGTCCTTGACCGTGGAGATCAGCATCTTGCGGTAGGTCTCGGCTTGGCGCTCCTCGCGGCTTTCGTAAGTTATCTGATCGATTTTGGTAACCCCGGCGATCAGTTCGGCGATCTTGTCGCCAAATTGCTCGGCGACCTCCGCATACGTGGCCGGTGTGTCTTCGATGACGTCGTGCAAAAGCCCCGCTGCAACCGTAGTGTGGTCCAAGCCCAACTGGGCGAGAAGCCGAGCCACTTCAACGCAGTGAGCTAAAAACGGTTCGCCGGACTTGCGGATCTGGCCCTTGTGATGCTCTTTGGCGAAGTAGTAGGCGCGGTTGAGCAGCTCGAAATCGGCTTGGTCATTGCAGGAAGAGACCTCGATCAGCAGCATTGACAGCCGCAGTTCATCGCCTCCCTGCTCGACTAGCTCGTCTAAGTAGGTATTAGGAAGGGCCGAAAGATGTGTGGGAGAAATTTCGGTCATGGGATCCTTGCGTCACTTGTCCGTCAATATAAACAAGCATATAAAAAAAAAACAAGTACATACAAGCAGAAGTTCCGCGCTCGTTTGCACGCGCGGTAGAAGTTAAATTAAAATGGGCAAAAAAAGGACGCAGGATGTGGCGGCTAAATACCGAAAACGCACCCGCGCTAACGCGAGCGGATAAAATCCTCGCACTCGTCGTGGGCTTGAGTGCGATCGGGCTGGTACTCTACGGCCGCTATACGGCCGAAGTCGGCGGCGTGCTCATCGTCGAGCTGGCCGAGACCGCACCCGCCGTACATGCCCTCTCCAACTACGGGGTCTTGCCGGTTGTGGGACCTTTAGGAGAGAGCGAGATCGAGATCGGCCCCAAGGGTGCGCGCGTGATTGCCGCGCCCTGCGTCCACAAAATCTGCATGCGGCAGGGCTGGCTGCAGCGGGCGGGCGACGTGACCGCGTGCGTGCCCAACGGCCTAGTGCTGAGGATCGCTGGACCCGCGCCCGTAGATGCGATGATTCGCTGATGTTTGCACGCCCTAGAGATGTGGCCCGTTTGGGGCTTATGGCCAGCGCGGCAATTGTGCTCTTCGCCTTTGAATCCCTAGTACCCAAACCCTTGCCTTGGATGAAGTTGGGGCTCGGCAATTTACCGGTTTTAGTCGCACTGGTGAGCTTTGGCAGCGGCCCGGCGTTGGCCGTTAGTGCCATCAAGATCGCAGTTGGCGGTTTGCTCAGCGGGGGGTTTGCCGGTCCGGCCTTTGTCATTGGCGGCGGGGCTGGCTTGGCAAGTTGGCTGGTCATGGTTGCGGTCCGCCTCATAGGAGCGCGGCTTTTCAGCGTCGTGGGCCTGAGCATCTGGGGCGCGTTGGCGCACCAGTTCAGTCAGCTCGCTCTCGCCGCTGGCTATATCGGCCACAGCGGTTTATTCGCGCTGTTGCCTCTAGCCTTGTTCAGCGCTTTGGTGAGCGGAGGGGCAATCGGCCTGTTGGCTTGGTGGACCTTGGAACAACTAGAAAAAATAGGCTGGTTGGACCAAGGACAGTAATATAATAAAGGTATATACCTTTCCTATAGATCGTCTCAATGGATTCGCCGCAAGAGCCTATCTTGGTACGAGCCGAGCCGGTCTTCAGCGCCAAAGCGCTGATCGCGGGCACCCTAGGGTCGCTGTGCATTGCCGTGGGAGCACCTTACGGCAACATGGTCATCCGCGGCTCCTACATGTCGATTGATTTCAGCGCTGCGGGTGCCCTGTTCCTCTTCTTCTTGCTAACGGGCTTGTTCAACGCCTTGCTGACGCGCTTCGCCGCCCCTGTGGCCCTCGGGCGCTGCGAACTCATCGTCGCGTACATTATGATGCTCACGGCCTCGGCCATTCCCACGATGGGCCTCAGTGAATATTGGCTGACGATTATCACCGGTGCCCAGTACTACGCCACTCCGGAAAACGAGTGGGCCTTGCACATCCTGCCGCACCTTCCCGCCTGGGTCGCACCGCAGGACCCCGAGTCGATCAAGTGGTTTTACGAAGGGGCACCGCGCACTGCTGGGGTGCCTTGGGCCGTCTGGAGCGGTCCGCTGTGCTATTGGACTGTGCTGATCGTGGCTCTATACTTGGTCATGATCTCGTCTATGGTCATTCTGCGCCGCCAGTGGGTGGAGCGGGAGCGGCTGGTTTACCCACTGGTGCAAGTGCCCTTGGCCATGGTGCAGAGCAGGGGCCGCGGAGAGGCCCTAGGCCCTTTCTTCAAAAATCCGATCATGTGGATCGGCTTTGCCCTGCCAGCGCTTGTCAGCAGCCTCAACGCCCTGCACGCGTACTTCAACTTCATCCCCGCCATCCAACTCGTCTCCTCCGTCCCGATCCTGCGCAACACCACAAGCCTGATCTTCCGCCTGAGTTTTCCCATGGTGGGATTTGCTTATCTCATCAACCTCGACATCGCCTTCAGCTTGTGGTTTTTCAACACCATCGCCAAGCTGATCCGAGGAGGGCTGGGGATTTTAGGAGTCGGCAGCACCGAAAAGCTGGGCATTTACGGCGCTCCTAGCGAGCCAATTCTCGCCCACCAAGGGCAGGGGGCGATGATCGTCTTAGTGTTTTTCGGCCTATGGGTCGGCCGCGAGCACCTGCGCGACGTGCTGCGCAAGGCCCTCAAGGGCGACGACCGCATCGACGACAGCGGCGAGATGCTCTCCTATCGAGCGGCGGTCTTAACTTGGCTCGCCGGAGTCGCAGTAATGACCCTCTGGCTGTGGCAGTCTGGTTTGCCGCTGTGGGCGGCCTTTTTGACCCTGATGCTGGCCATTCTTATCTTCGTTGGCTTGACCCGAGTAGTAGTAGAGGGGGGCGTGGCAGCGGCGGTCGGGCCGATGATCTCTTCGTCGGCCTTGGTCTCAGCCGTAGGCTCTTCGACAATTGGCCCGGCGGGCATGGTGGGCCTCGCGTACACCTATGTGTGGGCGGCGGACATCCGCACGTTTATCATGGCCTCCTGCGCACACGGCCTCAAGCTGGGCGAGGAACTAGGGTCGCGGCTGCGCCCGCTTTTTTGGTACATGCTGCTGGCGATTTTTGTCAGCATTGTCGGCTCGGTCGCAGCGATTTTGTTCCTCGCCTACGAATACGGCGGCATCAACCTCAACGGGTGGTTTTTTGGTGGTGGAACTCGCGCCCCTTTTGATTATATTACCACCAAGTTAAGCGCGCCCACCGAGCCGAATATAGATGGCTGGATCCACACTTTTGTCGGCGCGGGCATCATGGCCCTGCTCATGTGGGCGCGCCAGCAGCTCTTGTGGTGGCCTTTGCATCCCATTGGATATCCCATTGGTGCTGTATGGCTGATGGACCAGTTGTGGTTTAGCATTGCCCTCGCTTGGCTATTAAAGTTGTTGGCGATGAAATACGGCGGTCCTAGTCTTTTTCGCCGGGCGCGTCCTTTCTTTTTAGGCCTAATCATAGGTCAGTTTTTCGTCGCGGGGCTTTGGTTGATTATCGACTTTTTTACGGGCATGACCGACAATGTGGTCTTCTGGATCTGAGAAAGGCACTTAAATTATGCCTAAGTTAGCGGTGAGATGGATGGCCTTCGGCTGGATTTTGGCCAGCGTGGCACCGGCCTGGACCGAGGTCGATTTTGCCGAGTTGGCGCGCACGACTCCAGTCGAGCGCGTACAGCAGACGATGGACACCTTTGCCAGCTTGGGCTCTAGAGTCGCTGGCTATCCAGGTGCCGACCAAGCGGCCCAGGTCGTGCAAGAGCGCTTCCGCGCAATCGGCCTCGACGATATCGCAATCCACGAATACGATGTCTCGATTCCGGTCGATAAGGGCGGATTTCTGCAAGTCGCTGGCAGCGACGAACAAGTGCCACTCTACGGCCTCTGGCCCAACCTCGTCAAAACTTCGACGTTGCCCGAAGGCGGGATGACCGGGCGCCTGATAGACGCGGGCGCGGGTGAGTACTCGGATATGGACGGCAAGCAAGTCGAAGGAGCCGTGGCCCTGATGGACTTTAATTCGGGCGACTCCTGGCTCAATGCCGCCTATCTCGGGGCGCACGCCATCGTCTTTATCGAGCCGGATTCCACCGTGTACTTGGAGGGCGAAAAGAAATTCCTCACCATGCCGCTCGACCTGCCGAGGTTCTGGGTCAATCGCCAAGCCGGTCAGCGCTTGCGCCGCCAATTGACCACAGAGGGCGAGCAGACGCTCCACTTGGAGTACCGCATGGATTGGGAGCGGCGTCCCGCTTGGAATATCCTCGGCACGATCCCCGGATACGATCCCTTGCTGAAAGAAGACGTGATCGTGCTGGAGGCGTACTACGACGCCATGTCGGTCGTACCTGCTCTAGCTCCGGGTGCCGAGCAGGCCTCCAGCATTACTGCGCTGTTAGAGCTAGCGCGCTATTTCCGCGCGAATCCGCCGGCGCGCACGATCGTCTTTCTCGCCACTTCGGCCCACCACTTGGGCTTACGCGGGGTCGATGATTTCATCCAGCGCTACCTGCGCAAAGAGGATCCTTTCATCGAACACATGCTGGTGCGGCGGGTCGTCGATGCCGCACTCGCGCAAAATATGATCGCCCAAGACGGCATCCACTACGCCATCGGCGAGGAGGAGTTTACCGGCAAGGAAGCCCTCGTGCGGAGCGTTGCCGAAGGACGCACCGACTTGGCCGCGCACATTGCCGACGCCGCGCTCGCCGAAGGGCTGCTGAGCCAAGAGCAAGGCGCACTGCACCTCGCCGACGAGCAATTCAAAAACCGCGACGAACTAGTTGATGAGTTGCATTCGGACGACGATTTGCGCTTGGCGCTCTACAAAACTTGGGCCGATCCCAAGGTCGATTCGCTCGCGGTCAAGCTCTTCATTAGCCTCGATCTTTCGTCGCAGACCGACGAGCTCGGAGTCTGGAACAGCAATACCAGCTTTTACTACAAGCGCTACTTCGCCCCCTTCGGCAAGAACTTCATGGGTTATGCGCGTAAGATCAGCCGCGAGTTGGGCTACCAGCAGCGCGATGTGCTAGTCAATGGCATTAGCCCCGAAGGTGGGATGAGCTGGGAGACCTTTGTCCCGGGCGAAATATCGGTCAATAGCGAATTGGTGTTGGCGACGGGTACTCCGGCGTTGGCCTTTGTCACAGTCAACGACGCGCGCTTCCTCGTCGATACACCCTTGGACCGAGCCGAGCGTATCAACCACGCCAATCTCGCCAAACAGATCCGGGTGCTCGCCGGCATGTTTGAGATGGCCTTTGAAGACCCAGAACTTTTCCCAGACTTCAAGATGCGCCTGCGCGACAATCTGCGCTCGCTCCGCGGTCGGACCATGGTCTTTCCGCGTCGCAGCATCGTCCCCGACCTGCCGCGCGCAGACGCAGTAGCCGTCGTGCGCAATGGCAAGAAAAAGTCGTATAAAGGCGTGCGCGGCGAGTACTACGAAGTCGTCGATGAGAAGGGGGCCTTTTACATAAATAGGGTGCGGGTCAACAACGTGCAGATCGAGGGCTATTACATGGACCCGATCACCGGCCGCATCACCTACGCCCCAGACCGCGGCGTGCAAGGCGACGAGAGCTACCCGATGAGGGTATCCATGGACTGGCGCGACAAGCAGTGGATGGTCATTCTCTTCCCCTGCGTGCCCTACAACTTCTTCGACATCGTCGATCCGCGCTATCTCACCAAGCTGTCCAACGTACAGGTCTTCGACGAGACGAACGGCGCGCCCGTGGAGTACGGTTACACCATTGGCGAAGGCCCCTCGGCCCAGAACGAGCCGGTTGGAGTGCTCTTTGCGCGGCCCGGTTCGCACATCAAGATGGGCTTCGGTGCGGGCCTGCTGGGATTCCGCTCGCTGCTGCTCAACGCCACCAGTGTCACCGACAAAGACAAGGCCGAGGGTGAGGGCTTTGAAATCCGCCCCGGCACCTCTTTTGCCCGCACGACCTTCCAAGCCGCCCAAGACATGTGGAATCTCGACGAATCGCGGATGCGCGAACTGCGGAGCTTTGCCATTGAGAACCAGCGTCTCAACGACCTCCACTACCGGGCCGAAACCGAGTTAGACCAAGCCGCAGCGGCTGGTGACGAGCAGCGCTGGGGTGATTTCGTGCGCCACACGCGCGCGGCCTTCGGGCTGGAGTCGCGCGCCTATCCAGATGTCAAATCCACCCAAAACGACGTCATTCAGGGTATTATCTTCTTCATGGCCCTCGTCCTCCCCTGCGCCTTTTTTACCGAGCGGCTCATTTTTACAGCCGCCACGATCCGCAATCAGATCATCGGATTCGTCGGGGTTTTCTTAGTAATCTGGATTGTGCTGTGGTTGGTGCATCCAGCCTTTCAGTTATCCAATCCCTTCGTCATCCTGCTCGCTTTCATCATCATCGCGCTAGCCGCTCTAGTGATGTCGATCATTTCCGGCCGCTTTAACGAGCAGATGAAAAAGCTGCGCACCGAAGTGGCCGTGATCCACGACACGGACGTCAGCCGCTCTTCAGCTTCGCTGACCGCATTCCAGCTCGGGATTTCCAACATGAAGCGGCGCAAGACGCGCACGGTCCTCACCTTCAGCACGCTCTTGCTGCTGACCTTTACGGTCCTTTCCTTCACCTCCATCCGCACGGGCCTGCGATTCAACCAAATCAGCCGCGACAACGAGGGGCTCTACGAGGGCATCCTAATCCGCAGCAAGGCGTGGAATCCGATGGAGGATTCAGTCCTTGAATACGCTCGCAGTAATTTCGGCGATCGCGCCGCGGTCGCGCCGCGCAGTTGGTACAGCAACAAGGCCAAAGCGCACATAAAAATAAAACACGGGGAAAAGGCCCATAACGCGCTCGGCGTCCTTGGATTGACCTCTGAGGAAACCGAAGTTACTGGGCTGAATCAAGCCCTAGTCGCAGGGCGGTGGTTTGAGCCGGGCGAGGACAAGGTCTGTATCCTGCCCATCGACATGGCCAAAGAGGATCATCTCGACATCGATCTCGCCAAAATAGGCCAGGAGCAGGTTCGCATCTTCGGCGATCTGTTCACGGTTGTCGGCGTTCTCGACTCCAAGCGGATGAAGGATCTCAAAGATCTCGACGACGAAATCCTGACGCCGGCCGACTTCGCCGTCACCGGTGGCCAAGCCGTGCAGGAGATCGCCGAGGAAGAAAAGCGCGAGAAGCAGGGTTTGGAGGACGCCAAGGTCGTCATCAAGCCCTTTGTCCACATAGAGCCGGCCAATATCCTAATCGTCCCCTACCACACGCTGCGCAACGTCGGCAGCGGCAATCCCCTGCAGTCCGTGGCCGTGCGCTTCCCCGCGGGCAGCGACGTGCGCGGCGAGGTCGAGGAGTTCCTCTCGCGCCTCGCGGTGACCCTGTTCGCCGGAGTCAAGGAGGCCGGCGACGAATACATCAAGGTGTCGATCTACTCATCGCTGGGAATGACCTCCTTTTCCGGGATAAGCAACTTGTTCATCCCCATGCTGATCGCCTCGCTAATCGTGCTCAACACCATGATGGGCAGCGTGTACGAGCGCTTCCGCGAAATCGGCATCTACTCCTCGGTGGGCTTGGCCCCCGGCCATATCTCTTGGCTCTTTATCGCCGAGAGTTGCGTCTATTCGGTGTTAGGCGTCGTCGCCGGTTATCTCAGCGGCCAAGTAATCGCCAAAGTGCTCATCGAATTCGACCTGCTGGGCGGCTTCACGCTCAACTACTCTTCAGTGGCCGCGGTGCTCTCCTGTATGCTGGTGATGGCCGTGGTCATGCTCTCGACGATCTATCCGGCGCGCAAGGCCTCGCAGATGGCCGTGCCGGACGTAACCCGCAAGTGGAAGCTGCCGTCGCCCGATGGCGACCAGTGGGATTTTGAGTTTCCCTTTACGGTCAGCGGCCACGAGGTCTTGGGCTTGAGCGTATTCCTCATCGGCTACTTTGACTCCTACAGCGAGGAGTCCATCGGCACCTTCTACACCGACGGTGCCCAGCTAAGCCGCGAAGAAACGCCCAACGGCGAAGGGTACCTCATCGACATGAACATCTGGCTGGCTCCTTTCGATTTGGGCGTCAGCCAACACGTCACCGTGCGGGCCATGCCAGAGGCCGAGCACAACATCTACGCGGTCGGCCTGCAAATCAAGCGACTCAGCGGCGAGGACGCCTCGTGGCGGAGAGTCAACCAGCGCTTTATGAACGTCATCCGCAAACAGTTCCTCATCTGGCGCACGGTGGATGCCGAGGCCAAGGAAGGCTACCGCCAACAGGGTGCGGAAATTCTGCAAGGGCTGCGCAGCGAAGTTTCGGCGTAAGGGAGGATAACGAGTGCTCGGAAGCAAAAATAGAAACCCGAACCAAGAGATCGAAGAATATCGGGATTTAATGGAGGTCCCGGACCGCTTCGAGAACGGCTTTACGATCAAGGCCATCCTCGGCGTGCTCTTCGTCGCTTTCATCATGGTGCCGGGCAATATGTACTTGAGCCTGATGATCGGTGGCTCTTTGGGAGCGGCGGCCGAGTGGGTGACCATCATCCTCTTCGCCGAAATCACCAAGCGCTCCTTTTCCTCTCTCCGGCGCCAAGAAGTCTATGTGCTGTTCTACGTGGCCGGCTCGCTGATTGCCGCTGAGACCGGTGCCTTTGAGGGGTTGCTCTACAACCAGTACTTGGTGCAATCGCCAGCGGCCAAGCAGTTCGGCATAACCAAGCTGATTCCCACTTGGGTGGCACCGCCACCTGACTCTTTCGCCGTCATTGAGCGCACCTTCCTGCACTCGGATTGGGCGATGCCGATCGTACTCTTGGTCTTGGGTATGATTATCTCTCGCATCAATTGGTTTACCATGTCGTACGCGCTCTTCCGGCTCACCTCCGACTACGAGCGCCTGCCCTTTCCCTTCGCGCCCGTAAACGCCCAAGGTGCCACGGCACTGGCCGAGACTACCCAAGGACTTGAGACGTGGCGCTGGCGGGTCTTCTCGGCGGGGGCGATGATCGGCTTGGTCTTTGGCACGATCTACGTGGCCTTGCCGGCGATTACTGGCGCGCTGCTGACCGAGCCGATCCAACTCCTACCCATTCCCTTTGTCGACTTCACGCAAGTCACCGGCAACTTTATCCCGGCCGCTCCGCTGGGATTTACCGCGCACTTGGGACCGATCTTCGTCGGTCTAGTGGTGCCGTTCTGGGGCGTGATTGGCACCTTTATCGGCGTACTCGTCGCCTCCATTGCCAACCCGCTGCTCTATGCCTGGACGCCTTCGTGGCGCGAGGAACCGTACCTGAACTTGTGGCAGCAAGGCATGGGCACGATCGAGACCTTCTTCGTCAACCAAGTCGATTTCTGGATGAGCTTCGGCCTCGGCACCACCTTCGCCATCGCCGTCATCGGTATCTACCAGATAGTTCAGAGCGTGCGCCGTGCTAGGGCTAACAACGGCAACGGGGAGGATGGCAGTCTCAAGCGCAATTTCATCCCTCCCGCCGGCCGCGGCGATTTCCCCATCTGGGTGGCGTTGGCACTATACGCCTTGGCTACGGCCGGCCTGATCGGCATCGCCGCTTGGCTGCTGCCGGGTATTGCTCAATTCATATGGTTCTTCCTCTTCTTTGGTTTCGTATTCACGCCCTTTCAATCCTTCGTCAACGCCCGCCTAGTCGGGATGGTGGGGCAGACGGTGGACATCCCCTTCGTGCGCGAGGCCACGATTATCTTTTCTGGGTATCGCGGTGTTGACATCTGGTTCATTCCGTTTCCCTTGGGCAACTACGGTGCCCAGACCCAGAAATTCCGCGAAATCGAACTGACCGGCACCCAGTTTACCAGCATCATCCGCGCTGAGATTTTCATGGTGCCAATCGTGCTCTTTACCAGTTTTCTCTACGGCTCCTATATCTGGAAACTGGCACCGATCCCGTCGGCCTCCTATCCCTATGCCCAGCTCATGTGGCGGCTGCGTGCCTATCAGCAATGTCTCTACATCACCGGCACTATGCGCAGCGAATTGACCATAGACAAAGACCGGGCGGGATGGACCCCGGCTAACCTGATCGAAAACGAGTGGTGGTACTGGCGGGTGCGGCTAGTGGATCAAGAGTGGCTGGACTCCAACGGCAAGCGCGGTCAAGTCGGCCCGTGGATGCCGACCCAAGTTTTCTACTCGTACTTCGATCAGGGGGCACCCGACATTGTCGCCGAACGCTACCTGCGCGACGATCAGCTAGCCGAAGAGGAAGTTGTCGAGGGCCTACCGGCGATTGTGCCGCTAAGGCCGGCCATGGACACTATCATTCGCGCCCCCCGCCCAACCCTCGAAGTGAAGACCGAACGAGCCGTGCCAGCGGGGTGGTCTTTCTACTTTGAGGTCGATACCGATCCGCTCTTTACCAGCTCCTGGATTCAGCACTCCACCGACGTGCCTTGGCTCTTTAGGGCGCTGAAACTAGAGGTCATCGCCTTTGGTGCCGGCTTCGGGCTGGTGAGCTTCATTCTGCTGTCTATCCTCGGACTGCCGATCCTGCTGATCTTTGGCTTCGTGCGCTCGCTGACGATCCTGCCGCATTACGTGGTGACCGAGATTATTGGCGCGCTCTTGGCGCGCTACTACTTCTGGAACAAGTACGGGCGGCAGGAATGGCGGCAGTTTGCCCCGATTCTGGCGGTGGGCTTTGCCTGCGGTATGGCGTTGATGGGGATGGCGTCGGTGGGGATCGCCCTGATCCAGAAATCGGTCTCTGTACTGATCTTCTAGTCATGAACAACTGGGCAGAGTTCGCTTGGCAAGGACTGCGGCTATCCGTACCGGACGATTGGAATCTCGGCCGGGTTGACGGGGACTTTGAAAAGGGCTATGCCCGCCTCGACGATGCCGAAATCGTGCGCGCCGAGATCGAATGGCGGCGTCTCAAAGGCCGCGGCGAGGCCCTGCGCCTAACCGAACTGGTAGATCGCTACTTGGCCAACCTAGAAAAGAAGGCCCAAAAGGTCGATGCTCCCTTTGAGGTCCAGCGCCGCGCCCGATTCCTCAAAAACAAGAAGTTCCTCGAAGGCCGCGAATACGAGGTCTTCATCTGGGAGGCCGACTTCCGCGCGTACAACCTAGCGCTCGCCTTGGAGTCCGGCCGGGTTGTGCTCCTGCGCGTGCTGGCCAAGCTAGACGAATTTTTGCCCGAGCAAGCCGAGGCCGTGTTCAGCTCGCTCGTCGATCAAGAAGGCGAGGACGCGCATCTGTGGAGTGTGTACGGCTTGCGGTTTTTCGCGCCTAGTGACCTCAAACTACAAAGCCATTCCCTCAAGTCGGGCCACATCGAGCTAGAGTTTTCCCTCGGCAAACAAGTTCTAAAGGTGCATCGGTTGAGCATGGCCCGGATCATGCTCAAAGACGCGCACATCCAAGACTGGTATCCGGTTTTCTTTAAAAAGCATTTGCGCGACTTCGTGGC
Source organism: Candidatus Latescibacterota bacterium (assembly GCA_965116455.1). Lineage (GTDB taxonomy): Bacteria > Latescibacterota > UBA2968 > UBA8231 > UBA8231. The sequence goes on from OZ220690.1 coordinate 2,840,406, forward strand.
GGACATTGCGCCAGAAGCCGTGCGGGAACACGAGGGCATTCGCGTCGAGGGGCGGCCGCGCAGCCGCTGGCGTCAGTTGCTGCGTCCCCTGCCCTTTATGAACCCGAGGCCGCGCCTGTATCTGCGGGGGCGCGTCTGGCGCGATACCAGCATCGACAAAATCGCCATCGTCGAGCACCTTTACCGCAAGAAAGACGCAGCAGACGAGCTAGTCGCCAAGGTAGTAGATGGGCATTTTATCGAAAAACAAGGGACCCAAGCTGAGCCGGGTCGCCATGCTGGCGTCGCGGCCAACGCGCAATGAGTCTCTGCGCTGGGAAAACAACGACAACGACGAGGTCCAGGTCTTCATAACGCGCCAAAACACCTGGAAGGTGCGGCTGTTGTCGAAGTTTTTCTACATCCCCAAGCAGCGCAAAATCACCCTCGACGAGGTCGGTAGCGAGGTCTGGCGGATGTGCAATGGTCGCAACTCAGTCGGCGATATGATCGAAGAACTCAGCGACAAGTACCAGCTCAATCGCAAGGAGGCCGAGGTCTCCCTGCTCCAGTATTTGAAGACCCTTGGGCAGAAGCGCTTCATCGGCTTTGTGCTAGAGGGCGACGAGAGGCCACCTGGGCGCGGCGCGGCCAGCGGAAAAAAATGGCAAAAGAAACAAACAGGGGCGAGCAATTAGCTCGTCCCTGTTTTCGTCTACACCCACACCAAGTCGCACACTTCTTCTCCCACTTACTCAATCCCGCGCTGTTGGCGCTGTTGGTCTTCGGCGTCCAAGCGCACGTGCTGGGCGACTGGCTCGCCGGCTCGGTGGCGATCGGCACCTTTTCCTTGGTTCCTGGATTGTTACTCTGGCACTTCGTGCGCTCGGGGTATCTCGACAAAGCCTATACAGACGACCGCAGCAAGCGCGCTACCCTGCTCTTGCTGGGCGCTCTTTGCTACGCTTTGGGGAGTGCGGCCCTCTACGGGATCGGTGCTCCGCCCCTAATGTTGGTCACGGCTGCGTCCGGTGTCGTCAACACGCTCTTGGTCTGGTGGATTAATCGCTTCTACAAGATCAGCATTCACGCGGCTGGCGTCGGAGGAGCGACCTGCGTATTGTTGATCAGCGTCGGCAGCGCTGCGTGGCCCTTCTTGCTCAGTTGGCCGGCCATCGCTTGGGCGCGGCTTTACTTGCGGGCACATACCCCCATGCAGGTCGGCGCGGGCGGCGCGCTGGGCGCGGGGACTATGGCCCTGCTGTACAGTGCTTTCATACGGTGAACACGGTATATGAACCAATCGTATAAAGGCTTTATAGATCGCCTGACCTACCACAACCCGGAAAACGGCTATACCATTGCGCGCTTAGTAGTAGAGGGGCAGCGCGAGCGGATCGCAATCGTAGGGACGCTTGCCTCCATCCAAGAGGGCGAGAGCGTCGAAGTCGAAGGCGTGTGGACCAATCACCCCAAATACGGCAAACAGTTCAAAGTAGAGCACTATAAGGCCGTTTATCCCTCGACCCTCGAAGGCATACAAAAGTACCTCGGGTCCGGTCTGATCAAAGGCGTGGGAACGAAATCGGCCAAGCGCATCGTCGATCACTTTGGCGCGGAAACGCTCGACATCATCGATGAGGATCCCCGCCGGCTAGAGGAAGTGCCCAAGCTGGGCAAAAAGAGAGTTGAGCTGATTGCCGCGGCTTGGGACGAGCAGCGGCAAATCAAGGACGTGATGGTCTTTTTGCAGTCGCACGGGATTACCACTGGCTACGCAGTGAAGATTTTCAAGACCTACGGCCAAGAGGCCATCCAAAAAGTCCGCAGCGATCCCTATCGCCTAGAGCGCGATGTGGATGGGATCGGCTTCCGCATTGCCGACCGCATTGCCCAGCGCTTGGGCCTAGGCCGCGACGCACCCGAGCGCGTGCAGGCCGGCATCCGCTACCTGCTCTCCGAAGCAGCCGACGAAGGCCACGTGTACTTGCCGACCGTTAGAACGATGGAGTTGCCTGCCGTAGGGATGATGGAGTTGCCAGCCGTTGGAATGATGGAGCGAGCCGTCGAAATTTTGGACATTAACGCCGAGCTGTTGCCGCCGGCATTAGAGGCCCTGCGCGCCAATGACGGCGTGGTTACCGAAGACCTGCGCTGCTATTTGCCGCCACTCCACCGCGCCGAAGTGGGCGCTGCATCGTCGCTAAAGCGGCTTTTGCGAGCGCCGGCCGAAGAATTGGCCGTACCCGCAGAAGCGGAGGACGGGCTAGAATTGGCTCCGGCCCAAAAAGAGGCCGTAGAGCTAGTCGCCACCAGCAAGGTACTGGTGCTAACCGGCGGGCCGGGCACCGGCAAGACTACGGTCACGCGGCGCATCTTGCACCTGTTGGAGGAAGGCGGCCTCAAGGTCGCGCTGTGCTCGCCTACGGGCCGCGCCGCCAAGCGACTGAGCGAGGCCAGCGGGCGCGAGGCCAAGACCATTCATCGGCTGCTCGGATTTCAGCCGGGCGAGCGACAATTCAAAAAGGGCTACGACGACCGCCTCGAAGTCGACGCGCTGATCGTCGATGAAGCTTCCATGATCGACGTGGTGCTGCTCAACGCGCTCCTGCGCGCCCTACCCGACCACGTTCGGCTAGTGCTAGTCGGCGACATAGATCAGTTGCCCTCGGTGGGGCCGGGCAACGTGCTCCGCGACATCATCGACTCCGCCGAAGTGCCGGTGGTGCGCCTGACGCAGATTTTTCGCCAAGCCCAAAAAAGCCACATCATCCGCAACGCGCACCGCATCAACAGCGGCGAAATGCCCATCGTTGAGAACGACGCAGCCGCAGATTTTTACTTCATCCAAGAAGGCGACCCAGAGCGGGTGGTCGAGTTGGTTGAGGAGTTGTGCGCCACGCGGCTGCCCAGCTATCGGGGATGGGATCAGCGCAACGACATCCAAGTGCTTTCGCCCATGTACCGCGGCGAGACCGGCGCGCTCAACCTCAACCAGCGGCTGCAACAGCGCCTCAACCCACACGGGCAGGCGCATAGCCATCGCGGGGCCGAATTCCGGGTGGGCGACAAGGTCATGCAGGTCAAAAACAACTACGACAAGGGCGTTTTTAACGGCGACATCGGCACGATCGAGCGGCTCGACGCGGAAAAGCAGGTGCTCTACGTGCGCTTTGACTACACCTTGGAATACGATCAAGTCGATCTCGACCAGCTCACCCTCGCCTACGCCATCAGCATCCACCGCTCTCAGGGGTCGGAATTTCCCGTGGTGGTGCTGCCGCTAACGACGCAGCACTACGTGATGCTCCAGCGCAACCTGCTCTACACGGCGATTACCCGCGCCAAGCAAATGATTGTCATCGTCGGCACCCCCAAGGCCCTCAAGCTAGCCATTGCGAACGACAAGGTCGCCCAGCGTTACACCACGCTCAAAGAGCGGCTGCGCGGCGAGGTCGGCGCGGTACTGGAAGCGGGACAAGCCATTCCATTGGAATCGACACTGCCGAGCGATTGATTCCACAAACCGACGCGATCCTTTCAATCACTACCGTCTTGGGGAAAGCTGGCGGAATATATCATCGTTAGCTGCCGAGTACCTCTACAAGTCATCGCGCAGCAGCCAGCGCACGGCGTTTTGCTGCAACTTCTCGTAGGACGGATTCCACAATACGGGGATGGTGTGTCCCGGGGATAAATAGCACACGCGGCCCCCACCGTAATCGTACGCCCAAGCCGCCTCGCACGTGGTGCCCAAATCCTGCCAAGTGTGCCCGTCGTCGTTGACGCTGACGGCCAAGACATGGGCTGGATCCTTGTCGTACTGCATGAAGTGCTGCTCGTCCTCGACGACAAAGTCCTCCACGCCGCGCGTTATGGGGTGGTCCGTGCGCGTGATGTGCACGCGGTAGGGACGCACTGGCGAGTGTCCTTGCGTAGCGGCACCTAGCACGTGGCGGAAGTCGCTACTGCCCGGGGTGATGTAAGTAGAATTGTGGTAGAAAAGAGCCGCCCCTCCCGTCTCCACAAAGCTCCGCACGGCGCGGCCCTGAGCCTCGGTAATCCACTGCACGGGCCGGGATTCCTCAGCTTGGACGGGCGGCTCGCTGACGGACGCAGCCTCTATGCCGTAGCCATCGGGCCAGATCATGCCGTCGCGGAAGACGATCAGCAGCCGGTAACTCGACAGATGTTGGGCGTTGAGCAGGGTGATCTCGTCGGTAAAGTCAACGGATAATCCCATGCCTTGGACCAAAGTGCGGCCCAGAGCCGTGCGGATGTAATCAGACGTGTGATAGCGGTCGCCCACTAGGGCAAAGGCCGTAGCCATGAATCGCCTCCCCTTAGAACCGTTCCAACTCTGGGAACTTTTCCTCGCCGCTATGGACGTGCATGGCCCCGCCCTCAGCGCACCGCCGCAAGGTGGGGAACACCTTGCCTGGATTCAATACCTGCTGCGGGTCAAACTCGGCCTTGACTCTCTCCTGGGCGTCCAAGTCCGCGTCCTTGAACATGCACGGCATCAAATCCCGCTTCTCAATGCCAACCCCGTGCTCCCCGCTCAGCACGCCCCCCACTTCGACACAGAGTTTCAGGATCTCGGCCCCTAGCGACTCGGCCTTTTCCAGATCGCCCTCGACATTGCTGTCGTACAGCACGAGCGGGTGCAGGTTGCCATCGCCTGCGTGGAAGACGTTAGCTACCCGTAGGCCATACGCGACCGACAACTCGCCGATTCTCTCTAGCACCTGCGGCAGCGCGCCGCGCGGAATAGTCCCGTCCATGCAGTAGTAGTCGGGACTAATCCGGCCCATCGCTGGGAAAGCTGCTTTGCGGCCGGCCCACAACTTTTGCCGCTCGGCCTCGGTTGTGGCGCGAGAAAGCTCGGTCGCACCAGTCTGCCGCAAGAGCGATTCCAGTACGCGGCTTTGGCACTCGACCTCGCTTTGCGGCCCGTCCAATTCGACCAGCAAGAGCGCCGCGACTCCGAGTGGATAGCCCGCGCCGACAAAACCCTCCACCGCTTCCACAGATAGCTGATCCATGATTTCCATGCCGGCCGGCACCATGCCCGCAGCGATGATCTCGGCCACGGCCTGCCCAGCCGCGGCGACCGAATCGTACACGGCCATCACAGCCTGCGCCTCTTCTGGCTTGGGCAAGATCCGCAGCGTGGCCTCCGTGGTGATAGCCAACAGCCCTTCCGAACCCGTCAGCAGCCCGAGCAAATCGTAGCCCGCTTGGTCCATGCCCTTGCCGCCGACCCGCACCACCTCGCCGTCGGCCAACACCACCTCCAAGCCGAGGAGATTGTTAGTCGTCGTGCCGTACTTGAGGCAATGTACCCCGCCTGAATTTTCGGCTATATTACCGCCGATCGAGCAGGCGATCTGACTCGAAGGATCGGGCGCGTAGTAGAAGCCGCTCCGCTCCACCGCTTCGGTTACAGCTCGGTTGGTCACGCCCGGCTGTACAGTCACCGCGCGGTTTTCCAAGTCAATGTCGAGTACCGCCCGCATCCGCGCCGTACTCAACACCACTCCATCTTCCCTCGGCAGGGCACCCCCCGAAAGCCCGGTGCCGGCTCCCCAAGGGACGATGGGAATGTCGAGTTGGGAGCACGACCGGAGTACGGCCGCGACCTGCTCGGTGCTATCTGGTAGGGCGACCAGCATGGGCCGCTGACGATACGCCGACAGACCGTCGCATTCATAGGCGACTACGTCCTCGCGGCGATGAATAATCTGATCGGCGCGCAAGTGTTCGAGCAGGAGGCTAATGAGGTCTCCGCGCCGCTTGAACCGGGTAGGATCAGGTGTGGGAAGTTGCATTAGTCAATAACCCAAGTCTTTGGCGTACGCAAAAAGCGCGGGTGTACCGCCAGTATGGAGAAAGATAAGGCTCTGCTCGGGACGCCACCAACCGGCACGCACGTGCGCCAAAAGCCCGGCCATGGCCTTGCTGGTGTAGATTTGCTTCTGAATAACGTCTGACTGCGAACTCACGTGATTTTTCCCTTTTCTCGGTGGCCCGTAAGTGTTCGGCCAGAATGACAATTCAACTCCGATAGTTATACAGCGTTACTTAGGACAGCGCGTATGGCTAACGAGGTTCTAAAATGATGTCCACTTCGCAGTTGGCTTGTTTTGGTGCTCCGCCGCGGCTGTACGGTTTAGTTTGACGAGCAGGATTTAGAGGTTGTTCTATCTCATCGGTGATGTGTTTTTCAGGAAATGTTTCTTTTAGTACGGCCCGTGTGGCATGCAGCGTTGACTCTCTTTGGTCGGTTCTAATATAGATGATAGCGTCGCTAGCAAGGGTACGTTTCGCCTTGGTGAAGACTTGGTTGAGTAGTTGAGAATATCGCTCAGAACTGCTGAATTTCCCTCCATATCGGTTGCCATATTTGCCGGGATGCTGCGGACCGCCTAATAGCCATAATCTGAGCCATTGATCGTAATAGTAATTTGTAACATTACGATAGGGCGGAGAGGTAATAAGGAGTTTAACTGGAGGTCGCCGGCATTTTTCGATGTCTCGGGCCAACTGGGGTAATTTCTCAACACTGTCGCCGAGATGTACCTTTGCATCTTCAGTTTGGGGAATACCTCGTGCATAGCGCCATTTGATGCGCTTGGCGATAAATGCGACTGGATCGATACCCGGTGGGGCGAGATTTTTTTCCTTCCACCATCGGACGCAGTAGTCGGGAGCCATTGAGGTGCTCTGACGCATCTGGTTGGACAGAGACTGAAGCCGTTTTCCATGTAATGATACTAAGATAATGGCCATTAGAGTGCGGTCGTCTTTTCTGCGTTTCCATTTCAACGTTGTGCGGGCGGCGAGCAGAAAATCGAGTACTCCAGTGGCGAAGCAATGGTGAAAAAATGGCGGGAGATTATCCGCCTCTGAACGATAGTGGTGAGCAGTTTCGGCTAATTTTTCTAATTTACGCGTTACCGCCTTATGGTCTCCGGGTTTGAGTTTGGCGTTAGAATACACGTAGCCTAGGGGATTGATTTCAATGCCGATGGCGGGCCGCTGTCTAACAGCGGCACTGAATATGGCGGTGCCGCGACCGGCGAATGGGTCAAGAACGGTTTCGCCAGGAAGGGTGTATTTGCTTATGACATCATCAGCAAATGCAGTTGGGAACATTGCATAGTAGGGACCAATGCCGGCCCAGCGACTCGCTGCGGTCCCGTATTTCGGTTGATGGGTTGCTGCTAGCTTGGCGCATGGTTGTCTCATTTTTCGCTGAATATCCTCTTTAGGATTCTGCTGCCGGTCTTGAGAGGGATAGCAGCATGGGCATGCGCTCGCACCAGCGGCGCGAAGCCGTCCCGATACAGATGGGTGGAGAGTTCATCCATAATATCTAAAGCCTCTCCTATCCTAGGATAAGCAGATTCATCGACATAACTCAGGTCTTGTCCTTTATCGTCCACTATCGGCGTCATTACTACCGAGTGCTGCCCGGCCTTATTTTTGTACAGCACCTTGCGCCCGTAGTAAGTATCTTCTCCGTATGGCTTGGCGTTCGGTGGGCGTAGTACTATGTGCTTGTGGATATATGCTATATCCGGTGCTAAAGCCGTACAGTTGGGCAACCGCTGTCGAGCCCCTTCCTTTTCCTTCCAATCCAATTCATCTAAGTGATCCAGAAACTGTCCCGACTTTTCTATTCCCATCAGTAGGATTCCGGGGTCGCCTTGCTCTTGCGTTTTCTTGTGCAGGCGGGCAATTTCCTGCTGTATGTAATGTTTGAGCCACGCCGACATACCGAATAGAGCCAGAGGGCCGTCCATTATAAATGCCGTGTCTTGGAATACCCCCAAGCTATCGAATCGTTCAAAGTACCTCAGGATATTCACTAGGGTAAGGTGCTCTATCACCTGACGGACGGCGGTGAAAGCCTGCTCGCTTGAACCGTTTTCTTCAAAGCGCTCGTGCGCTCTCAGAGCATCTGTCTCGTATATGATCTCACTTCGCTGGCAATTGCAAATGCAGTCCCCCTGCTTTGGCGAGACTTTCTTGTCGCGGTCATCAAGGGGACAGTCGTCAAGGGGGCAGTCTATATGACCGGAACGGCCTGCTGTTATGGCACGCAATGTTTCCAGCAGTGTCTCGTGTTCCGGGTCCAGTCGTGCCTCCAATTCCTTATTGATAGTCGCCCGGAAGAACCGTTTGGGCGAGTCCTCCGGTTCGTCTTCCCTTATGATATTGCGGCCTGGAAATACGGCACTCAAAGTCTCGCACTTCTCCATATCTCGCATTTCGCTGGGGCTAGGGATGTAATCGCGCGGAACATCGCGTATTGACTGTAGTTTGATGACTATGGCGGCCAAGTTGAGTAAGGCCGCCTCAGCACCTGGGTAACCGTTCTTGACTTTGTGGGTTATTGTCGAGCCGTCAATGGCGACCACCCGCTTTATGCGGCCGGTGCCGCGCTGTGGTTCTAGAAGGGCCGGCAGTTCGTGCCTCTCTTGGCCCACGCCCTGCTTGATTACGCCTTCAAACTCCCGGACGCTTTTGCTATCTACCAAGTGCAAGAGGGAGTCACTGCTGGCAAATTCATTTTGATACGGCATCTGATGTCTCCATCGGGGCCGTGGGGGCTGTAAATTTGGCAATTTGTACCGGCAAGGTGTACGGGCTAGACAGAGTACGAACTCGTAGGAAACCGGTTTCATTCACTTTGATTATGCTGTGGATGAAGTCGGCGAAATCGTTGTACTTACTCAACTGCTGGGTTTCATCGGTATTATTGAGGTGCGCGATGAACCAGTTTTCGGTGTTTTTTAGGATGTTGGTCTGGATCGTGGACGGTTCCTGCGTGGAGTACACCAGACCGATATTGAATTTGGCACCCTCTTTCGCCACTCGCGCCCAGATGTTTGTCGTATCGGTTTCGTTCCCCTTGGGTAGCAGGGTATGGGCCTCTTCCACGTAAATGATGACCGGAGCAGGTTTCTTGTATTCGCCAGTGTTTTCATCCAACTCCGGGTTGACGAAGGCTTCCTGCTGTGCACCAAAAATCTGCCTCATAATGCGTTTAGACGCCTGTTCGTTTAGCTGCGGACTGCCCAGTGCTTGGTCCACGATTACGAGCTTGCCCTCGCGCACGTATCTGACGATATCGTCAGCATAATCGGTGTTGTAACTAACATCGTGCCACTGCTGGGCCTTCTGTATTAGACGCAATCCCCTAGTATTCTCAAAAATGCTGAGCAGTCCAATTAGACGGTCGTCACTCCAACGGCGTCCATTCTTTTGGCGAGCGTACTCACGGTCAAATGCTTGGAATGAGTCTGTCTTGACCCACTTGGCGAAACTTTCGCAGAACTGTCCGGCAACATCCCAAGTCATAGGCTGATCACTGTCCAAGGCGTCAACGTTTGGATCAAGGGTTGGGTCATCACGCATCTTGTCGCGTATATCCTTGCTGAACAGTCCTATGGTAGACACTCCTTTCCATGGGGGCCTAAAACCAGCTCGAGCAAGGATCGCCCGGTACACGAACAGGGAACGCTGGTAGCGCACAGATTGTCCTTTTTCGTCTACATTTTCAGGAGCGGCAACGTCAGCCTGTATAAAAGCTTGTATATATCCTGCCCCTTCCTCTCGCAGCACCTCGTTGATGATTTCTTTGCCTTGGTAAAGGCTCTGTAGCTGCTCGTCTAGTTCTTCCTTGTTGACATCGTTTATTGGTGTGGAATTGCCGAAGAAATTGAACTTGGTGATTTTACGGCCCTTATCATTGGGATGAATATTGAGTCCGTAGGTGATCACATCTTTGGCCAAACCAGGAACGATATTGCCAATGTTCTTGAGGCAACCTTGGTCTTGCGGATTCTCATTGGCGTACTCGCCGTTAGGATCGAAAATTAGCTGTCCGACCCGTTGGTTACCTTTCATGGTTCTCAGGCGAAAAACAGCACTGGCAATGGTTTTAGTGGTATTAGATTTACCGGTTCGGGTCATGCCGAACAGGGCTGTTCTCTGCGCCAGAATATCCTCGGCGATTATACGGACAGGCACGGTTTCGGAGTCGCGTATGGAGGCAGCGTAGCGAATTTGGCCGATCCCCACTGGCTCAGAGCTTGCCCCTTTCCACAGAGTGTAGTTGACGATGCACTCTAATGCAGAGCCGGTGAGTTTGTAGACCTTCATCCCTTGGCCAGCGTAAAAATTATCTATGTCGCCGCCATATTCAAGATTCCACTTCTTGGCTTCCTCATCGAGGTTCATGCGGAAGGTGCCTAGGATACGGCAGTGCGCTCCGGCATAGCGCATCTGATCTAAAGTGAACTGATCTGTTTTGCCGCCCTCGTCCCAATTGTCAGGGGTCTGAGCTGCTCTCTGTCCCGCTTCCAAGCGGGCATGCTTCATCTCTATATCGTTGGGCAAGGGACTTGCTTTCAGGGCACGCAACAAAATTAGGGACGTTTGAGTATCGTTGAGGTCAAGTGGAGCGGCGTCCGGCCTTATCCTAGTAGCGATCAGCAGACACCCATGCGGTACGCCGCCGACGTCCTGTCGTAACCTGTCGTGAATCAGCACCTCCGCGGTGTCGTAGTCCATACTGATGAGGTCGCCGACGTTGCGGTCCTCGTCGATCAGGCTGAGCAATTCTTGGATTGCCTCGTTCGTCCTTTTATCAGCTTCCTCTTTGTCACGGTCTGCCTTGATATTGGAAAGCAGATTGTCGCCGTCTGCGTTCGGTGTTGTAGCCATATTACGATCCTTGTAGTTGTACTCCGCTCATTTGTTCATTCCAGCCAGTTTCTATACCTACCCTAGCGGCCCGTCGTCGGCATCTCAAACATCTCGATCTCGATCTGGTCGGCGCGTTCGCGGGCCTGCCAGAGATCGTAGGCCATCTGCATTCCGAGCCAAGTCTCCGGCGTAGAGCCGAACGCCTTGGATAGGCGAATGGCCATCTCGGTCGAGATACCCCTCCTCTCGTTTACGAGATCGGACAGTGCCTGACGGGTTACGCCCAGACCTTCCGCCGCCCTAGTCACGGACAGACCAAGCGGTTGCAGACACTGCCGTCGTACGATTCCACCTGGATGCGGAGGATTGTGCATTGCCATATCTCTACTCCCATTTAGTGATAGTCTATGTAATCCACATCGACTGCGTGCCCATCTTGAAATCGGAAGGTCACGCGCCAATTTCCCGATACCGAGACGGCATAGTGCCCCCTCAACTGGCCTTTTAGCTGATGGAGCCTGAAACCTGGCAAGTTCATATCCTGTGGTGTCCGACTCCGGTCAAGCGCCGCAAGAATATCTCTCAACTTACGGACGTGCTCTGGTGCGACTCTCCGCGCTCCTTGACCATTGTAAAGCGCCCCGAGTCCCCGATGCTTAAATGATACTATCACACTGGTATCTCACAGTGTCGCCTGTCGCCTGTCGCTTGTCAATAGGCATAAACAAGAGCCGCTCCAGCCGTTGCAAGCGACTCTTGTCGTGGGGTGGGTTCGTTTTAGTAGCCCAAGTCTTTGGCGTACGCAAAAAGCGCGGGCGTGCCGCCGGTATGAAGAAAGATAAGGCTCTGCTCGGGACGCCACCAACCGGCACGCACGTGCGCCAAAAGCCCGGCCATGGCCTTACTGGTGTAGGAAGGATCAAGCAACAGACCTTCCTGCTGCGCCAACAGATGCAGAGCTTCGCAACTCTCTGGAGTAACCACGCCGTAGTCCGGGCCGACAAACTCGGCATAGCTCTCAAAATCCTCCGCCTTCAGCGAGAGGTCTAGCCCTAGAATTTCGGCGCATTCCCGCCCCAGCGCGAGATGCCCCTCTGCCGCCTGTTGATCGTCGCGCGGCGATGGGCTGATGCCCACCACCCGCATATCAATGCCCAGCGCCTTGAACGCCACCACCAGCCCCACGTGGGTATGAGCCCCCGAGCACAGGTAGATCGCCGCTGGCTCAACGCCCTGTTCTTCGCATTGAGCCAAGAGTTCTAATGCCCCATCGACGTACGCTACACTGCGGAAGATGCGCGCGTCCGAGCTGGTATGGAAGGGGCGATGGCCGGCCGCGGTCAGCGCGGCCATCTTCGCGGCCACCGCCCGCGCCTGCTCTTCGGGCGCTGGCAGGTCCACCTCCGCACCAAAGAGGCGAGTCAGCAGCAGGTTGCCTTGCGGCTGTGCGTGGGCATCGTCGCGGCCGACTACTACCGCAGACAGCCCCAATTTTGCGGCCACTGCAGCCGTCTGCCGCGATTGATTCGACTGGGCAGCGGCTGAGTGTACCAGCACGTCGCAGCCCTGCTCTACGGCCTGGGCGATCTGGTATTCAAACTCGCGGATCTTGTTGCCGCCAAAAGCCAAGCCGGTCAAATCGTCGCGCTTGACCCAAATCTGCGGGCCGGCTAGGTGGGCGCTGAGGCGCTTTAATTCCTCCAAAGGCGTGGGCAAGGACGCTAGCTGCAACCGCGGTAATTGAGCCAACCTCTCTTTCAGTTCCTCTCGGCTAATAGTCATAATCTTCCTCTTTTTGTTTGCTTTCAATACAATCATTAAACAACCACTGGGCAAACCCATCATTCACTTCGGGCACGCCGCGTTTGCCCTTTTGCTAAAATCCCTTAACTTTTACATAGTGAGACCCACACAACTTTCTGCCCTTCCTTGGAGCCTCACTCCTCCCCAATACAAATCGCTGTTTAACAAATATATAGGGCCGTTTTGGATCTAGTCGAACCTATACCCGAACGCCTATTGCCCCATATCCGTAGCGAATTGCAACCCGGCGAGCTGCTCATCGTCCTCCTCGCTGCCGACATTCGCCCCAACGGGCAGTACGGCGATTCTTGGTTTGCTCTCACCGACGAGCGGATACTCGTCTTCCACCCCAATGGAGCAGATACACCCGAGACCGTGCGTCTCGGCTTGGACGAAGTGCAAGGCATCCAGACCCGCAACTACGTGGGCAGCGGTGCACTCGTCGTCGAGCTGGAGGATGAGACCGTCGAACTGCTGCGCTTTTCGCAGAGTGCGTACTACAAATTCTCCGGCGTGCCCCAAGCCATCGAGGGCGCCGGCTTGGTCGAGGAGGAAGACGCAGACGAGGACGGGGCGCTGCATGTCGATCCGGTCAAAGTAGTAGAACACTGCCCCACCTGCGGCCGCGCCCTCCGTTCCGGCTCCAAAGTCTGCCCCAACTGCCTGCGCCAGACCGAGACCTTCTGGCGGTTGTTTTCCTACATCAAGCCCTATAAAACCCAGGCACTGATCGGGTTCACGCTGACGATTGTGCTGACGGCCATCGGCCTGCTGCCGCCTCAGCTCAACCGCATCCTCATCGACGATGTTATCGTCCCTGTCCTCGTCGAATACGAGAAAGCGGGCATCGCCGAAGGCGAAGCGACCACGCCCCCCGCCGAGAGCGTCCCACTTCTGCTGTCGGTCGTACTCGGCCTGCTCGGCGTCTTTATCGGCCGCGGCATCATCAGCGGCGTGCGGATGTACGCCTTGGGATGGCTCGGTCAGCGCGTTGTGTACGATTTGCAGATGCAAATTTTCCAACATTTGCAATTGCTGTCGCTGACGTTTTACAACAAGCTCAGCACGGGGCGGATCATGACTCGCGTCACCAGCGACACCGAGCGCATGCGCAGTTTTATCACCTCGGGGTTTCAAGACATCGTCATTGACGGGCTGACCATCATCGGCATTTGCGCGATGCTATTTGTAATGAATTGGGAATTGGCGCTTTTGTCGCTGATCCCAATCCCCTTCATGATCATCGGCACCATTATCTACCGCAACCGCATCCACTGGGTTTTCCACCGGATATGGCGCCGCATTGCCACCCTCAACGCCATGCTCGCCGACACTATCCCCGGCGTCAAGGTAGTAAAGGCGTTTGCCCAAGAAAACCGCGAGTTCGACCGTTTCAGCGAGCGTAATGTCGATCTGCGCGAATCGCAGATGACCGCCTTCAAGATGCGGTCCTATTACATTCCGACTATCTCCTTTACCACCTCGGTCGGCTCGATCATCTTGTGGTGGTTCGGCGGCAATCGAGTGCTCTCCAACACCCTGACCCTCGGCGACCTCCAAGCATTTATCGCCTATATGGTGATGTTCTACGCGCCGGTACGCTCGTTATGCAACCTCACCGAGCAGCTAGAGACCGCAGCAACAACAGCCGAGCGCGTCTTTGAGATCATCGACACCGAGCCCGAAGTCCAAGACGATCTCGACGCCATTGACCCCGGCCCGATTACAGGCGAGGTAGAGTTCCGCAACGTCAGCTTCACGTACGACGGCTCGGCGCGCATTCTCGACCGCGTCCACTTCAAGGCCCAACCCGGCGAGATGATCGGTATTGTCGGCCCCAGCGGTGCCGGCAAGTCAACTTTGGTCAACCTCATCTCGCGGTTCTACGACGCCACCGACGGCCAGGTCCGTATCGACGGCCAGCCCATTACCCGGCTCAAACAGCAGGCGCTGCGCGGCCAAATCGGCGTGGTCTTGCAAGAGCCGCTGCTCTTCCAAGGCTCCATTGCCAGCAATATCGCCTACGGCCACCCCGACGCGACGCGCCAAGAGGTCATCGAGGCGGCCCGCGCAGCCAACGCCCACAAGTTCATCATGAATTTTCCCGATGGCTACGACACCCAAGTCGGCGAGCGCGGCGGTCGGCTCTCCGGCGGCGAGCGCCAGCGCATCTCCATTGCCCGCGCCCTGATCGGCAACCCGCGCATCCTCATTCTCGATGAAGCCACTGCCTCGGTCGATACCCAGACCGAATATGAGATCCAAGAGGCGCTTGAGCGGTTAGTCGCCGGGCGCACCACCTTTGCCATCGCCCATCGACTCTCGACGCTCAAAAACGCCGACCGACTGCTGGTGTTGGAAAGAGGGCGCGTCGCCGAGGTCGGCACCCACGAAGAGTTGCTCAATATGGAGGATGGCGTCTATCGCCGGCTGGTCAATATGCAAACCGAAATGGCGAAAGTACGGGCACTATGAGCGAAGCACGCGGCTATTCCTACGAGGACTTCCTGCTCGACCCGCAGAAGATGCGTTTCAGCCGCTCCGAGCGCGGCAGCTTGATCCTCAGGATCGACGGCGAGGAATACACCGATCTCAAGATCCGCCGCTCCTTCCCATTAGAAGAATCCGACCGCTATATCGGCGTCTTTGCCGCCGGAGACCAAGAACTCGGCCTAATCGAAGACCCGCAGCAACTCGACGACCAAAGCCGTCAAGTGCTCCTAGACGAGCTCGACAAGATTTACTTTCAACCGCAGGTCCTCGCTTTCGATAGCCTCGACGAAGAATTCGGAGTACTGCGCGGCCAGATCGCAACTACCAGCGGCCCCCGCCAACTCGAAATCCGCAACTACCGCACCAATGTGCGCATGCTCTCTGGTGGCCGAGCCGTCGTTGAGGATGTCGATGGCAATCGCTATCTGATCGCCAACTGGCGAGCACTGCCGCAAAAAACGCGCGAGATTCTGGGGCTTTAATAGATAAGGGTCACTCCTGCGCAAACGGGCCTAATAGGCGACTAAGATCGTGCCTAGTTTTTCTTGTGCTCCCTCGTCTGTATCCAACGAAATCCGGTAGAGATAAATCCCTGGCACCACCAAATCACCACCTTCATCCAAACCATCCCAAACCGGATCCTCAACCCCTTGGCCAAACAAACCCCGAATCGCCCACTGGCGATCCAACTGACGCACCAGCCGACCCGACACATCATATACGCGCAATCGCAAATCGCGCGGAGCCGATACCTCGTGGAGTTGAAACTGAAAGCGTGCCACCTCGTTGAGACCATCGCCGTTGGGCGTGAACGGATTGGGAAAGACCGACACCTGCGTCAACAGCTCATCGCCTAACCCGGCCGGACGCACACCCAACGCATTGCCGGGAAAATCTACGGTGGCATCGCCCGGCTCAATCAACTGTTTGACTCCCGTGCCCTCGCTGTCGAAGATCCAGCCCTGGAATTCCGTGCCGTAGCGCACTACGCGCGCGTCAAACTCGACTTCGACCAGCTTGAAGGTATCGTCTCCCCCTTGCAGTCGGGGTAGGGCAACCAGAATCCGATCCTGTTGGATTTGGGGCGGGAACTGGTCGCTTACTTCCACCCCATCGACGCGCACCGAGCGCACCGTATCAGCCCGAGTCAGCGTGAAAATCTCCAGTCGGTCAAAACCCTGAGTGTCCCGATCAAAGGTGGGTAGGACACTGTAGGTGAAGGCGGTACTGTGCGTGCGGGACACGTCCAACGGCCAGATCTCACCGACGGCGCGCAGAGCCGCCGGAGGTGAAAACTGGATTTCCAACTCCCGCAATTTAGCCGCATCTGTCTGGGTAGAGAGAAAGAGCAGTTGCAGTTGCAGATAACGCGCCGGCCCCGGCGACAGGATCGGCGTGCCATCCTGCCAGGCGGACGCCGCCAAGGTCGTATCGGCCAAGCCATCCTGCCAAGCATAAGGGGCCGACCAGAAACTCCAGTTTTGTTCGTCGAGGGTCAGGTGCCGTTCGCGTTTGAGGGTGATGTCGTATTCCTTGCGCGTGACTTGCTTGAACTCGCCGGGGATACTGGTTTTCTGCCAGTAGAGCAGCGGCTCGTCGTCGTGGCCGGTGCGGGTGCGGATGAGCAGTTGGGCTTGGGGGTCGCGTATTCCCTGCCAGCGGATGTGGCCCCAGGCCATGGGCTGGCCAAAGTCCAATACGACCGTGGTGTAGATCGCCCGTTGGACATAGCCGGAGCCGAACACTTGAAATTCGGCAATTTCGTAGTTTCGGATGGGGTCGAGGACGCGGTAAGTGATCCAGCGCAATTGCTGGGTGGGAAAGCGAAAATCCATCACTACGTCCAGATTCTCGCGATCGGTGAGGAGGACGGTGAAGCGCGAATCGCTCTTGGCATTGGGAACGCCGGGGATAATCTCTCGCAGACGCGCCCCAGAACTCGACACCAAATTCTGGTCGTTGTTGGCAGCGGCCAGCTCGAACCACGGCATGAAATTGGCCGAGAAATCCTCCTCCAGCAGATCCTCCTTGCGCAGCTTGGGAGGAGCCATCGACGCCAGAATCGCATCGGTCTTGGGATTGTTGGTGCCCAGACGAGGAAAAAAGCGAATGCGATTGACCGGATAGTTCACTCCCAGATCTACTACATTATTCTGGATGTAGATGCCCCGACGAATGGTCGGATCGCTCGAAGCCGAAGCCGTGTAGAAGGAAGCCGTCTGCGGATCGCCGTCCACCGCCGGACGCATCAGTCCCGTCTGGGCACTCACTTCGTAGCTCGGTCCGCTGGTAAACAGATTGCCATCGACAAAGAAGTCATTTCTGTAGCGTTCCCGGATTCCATCCTGGGCTAAGTTGAGCGTATCGGGGACGAAGAAGGGCCGCAGCCATTGACCACCCACACTGTCTATGCGCTCGCCGAGGGTGTCTTCCCAAGTCGGATGGGCAGAGGGAGCCGCGAGGGACACGCGCTGGCTGGTCGTGCCATCGGGGTTGAGCACCCGATAGTCCCCTGGCTCGTAGGACAGGGCCGTCTGCCACGGATGGCCCTCAGTACCACCTAGGTGATACACATTGAAGGCGTTGGTCTTGGCACACAGAAAAATTAGCAAGGCGAGAACTAGAGGCGCATAACGGGCCGACATATCCTGTGCCTCCTTCAGAAATAAAAACGCGGCGTCGAGTCAATAGGCGACCGAGATGGTGCCTATTTTTTCTTGCGCACCCTCGTCTGTGTCCAGCGAAATCCGGTAGAGGTAAATCCCCGGCGCTACCAAACCACCATCCTCATCCAAACCATCCCAAACCGGATCCTCAACCCCTTGGCCAAACAAACCCCGAATCGCCCACTGACGATCCAACTGACGCACCAACCGACCCGACACATCATATACGCGCAATCGCAAATCGCGCGGAGCCGACACCTCGTGGAGTTGAAACTGAAAGCGTGCCACCTCGTTGAGACCATCGCCGTTGGGCGTAAACGGATTGGGAAAGACCGACACCTGCGTCAACAGTTCATCGCCTAACCCGGCCGGACGCACACCCAACGCATTGCCGGGGAAATCCACTGTGGCATCGCCCGGCTCAATCAACTGTTTAACTCCCGTGCCCTCGCTATCGAAGATCCAGCCCTGGAATTCCGTGCCGTAGCGCACCACGCGCGCGTCGAACTCGACCTCGACCAGCTTGAAGGTGTCGTCCCCCCCCTGCAACCGAGGTAGGGCAACTAGAATCCGATCCGCTTGAATTTGCGGGGGGTATTGGTCACTTACTTCCACCCCATCGACGCGCACCGAGCGCACCGTGTCTGCCCGAGTCAGCGTGAAAATCTCCAGTCGGTCAAAACCCTGAGTGTCCCGATCAAAGGTGGGCAGGACACTGTAGGTAAAGGTGGTACTGTGCGTACGGGACACGTCCAATGGCCAGATCTCGCCGACGGCACGCAGAGCAGCCGGAGGCGAAAACTGGATTTCCAACTCTCGCAATTTAGCCGCAGCCGTCTGGGTGGAAAGAAACAGCAGTTGCAGTTGCAGGTAGCGCGCTGGCCCCGGCGACAGGATCGGCGTGCCATCCTGCCAAGCGGACGCCGCCAAAGTGGTATCAGCCAAGCCATCCTGCCATGCATAAGGTGCCGACCAGAAACTCCAGTTTTGTTCGTCGAGAGTAAGGCGTCGTTCGCGTTTGAGAGTAATGTCGTATTCCCTGCGCGTGACTTGCTTGTACTCGCCGGGGATACTGGTTTTTTGCCAGTAGAGCAGCGGCTCGTCGTCGTGGCCGGTGCGGGTGCGGATGAGCAGTTGGGCTTGGGGGTCGCGCTCCCCTTTCCAGCGGATGTTACCCCAAGCCATGGGCTGGCCGAAGTCCAGCACGGCCGTGGTGTAGATCGCCCGTTGGACATAGCCGGAACCGAACACTTGAAATTCGGCGATTTCGTAGTTTCGGATGGGGTCGAGGACGCGGTAGGCAATCCAGCGCAACTGTTGGGTGGGAAAGCGAAAATCCATGACCACGTCCAGATTCTCGCGATCGGCGAAGAGGACGGTGAAGCGCGAATCGCTCTTGGCATTGGGAACGCCGGGGATGATCGGTCGCAGCCACCCGCCAGTGAAGGGCCCTAAATTCTGGTCGCTGTTGGCGGCGACCAGCTCGAACCACGGCATGAAATTGGCCGAGAAATCTTCCTCCAGCAGATCCTCCTTGCGCAGCTTGGGAGGAGCCATCGCCGCCAGAATCGCATCAATCTTGGGATTGCTCGTGCCCAGACGAGGAAAAAAGCGAATGCGATTGACCGGATAGTTTACCCCCAGATCTACTACATTATTCTGGATGTAGATGCCCCGACGAATGGTCGGATCGCTCGAAGCCGAAGCCGTGTAGAAGGAAGCCGTCTGCGGATCGCCGTCCACCGCCGGACGCATCAGCCTCGTTTGAGATTCCACATCGTAGCTCTCGCCGCTGGTAAACAAATTGCCATCGACAAAAAAGTCGTTATCGTAGCGCTCCCGGATCCCATCTTGGGCTAGGTTGAGAGTATCGGGGACGAAGAAAGGCCGCAGCCATTGCCCACCCACACTGTCGATGCGCTCGCCGAGGGTGTCTTCCCAAGTCGGATGGGCAGAGGGAGCCGCGAGGGACACGCGCTGGCTGGTCGTGCCATCGGGGTTGAGCACCCGATAGTCCCCCGGCTCGTAGGACAGGGCCGTCTGCCACGGATGGCCCTCGGCACCCCCTAGGTGATACACATTGAAGGCGTTGGTCTGGGCGCACAGAAAAATTAGCAAGGCGAGAACTAGAGGCGCATAACGGGCCGACATCCCCGGTGCCTCCTTCAAAAATTAAAACGCGGCGTTGGTTCCAATTCTGGCAGCCCTAATTTAGTCAAAAATGCAATGAGAATGAAATTTTTAATAGCCGCGGAATCTTATTATACTACGGGAAGATTTTCTTTTGACGGCGGAGGACTTCTTATGGTGCGCCATCCACTGTATCAGCTTCTAGCCGCGTTTTTCACCATTGGAGTTTTAGGTCCCCTGTGGATAGACGAGGCCAAGGCGGTGGAGTTCTTGCGGGTCGGCGTCAACGGCAATGTCTCCTGGGCGGGAACGACCTTGGGAAGCGATATAACCACTTTTCCCGCCGAACACATAGTGGGCCTGAAGCTGACCGAGGTGGGCAGTGCTCCTGGCAATCTGATCGACCTGTCGATCTTGGACGAAGTCGTTCCCTCCGTTCAGATCAAGACCGTGGTTGACGTTGAGCCCGAACTCCTCGCAGAACAAATGGACCTAGTCAACCAGATGCTGCGAGAGGCGGTCTCTCCGCTCAGCGGGATCGCCAGCTTGGAGACCAGCGTCCAAGGCAACCTATCGACCCTGTTAATCGGATTCCAAGTCGGAGACGACCTCGCAGAACTCACGCAGCAGGTCAGCGAGGCCCTAGACCCGATCCGGCCGGAGGGGGAAACCGGTGATGGCTTTGCCGAGGAGGAGGAGGGCGACCTAAGTTGTGTCGAGGAAACGAAAACCTTCGAATTGCAGATTTCCGGTGCCCATGTCGCCCAGGGAACGGGTCTCATCCCGGAAGATTGGGGCGAGTGCGAAACGTACTTCCAGCAGGTGGGCGCGGAGCAAAAGACGCTTGCAGACTGTTATAAGGTGGTCTGTAAAAACAAGGCAACAGGGGAGCAGACACAGAGACCGGGAAGACGGCGGGGTAAGTTGGTCGCTCGCCCAGCGGCAAAAAGCTTGCAAGACGAAGATGGGGGGCAGCGGCTACCCCCCGGGACCAAGAACCCTGTGGTATTGCCGGTGGCGCTGAGCCCAGTTCACATTGCCCTAGGTGAAAACGTGGCTCAAAGAGCCCTCGACTTCAACGGCGAAATTACAGCGCCGTCGGTCAAAGATCTCTCCACGACTGCCTTGGCACCTATTCTGCTTGAATTGATTGAGCCGGGTGGATCAGAAGACGCCTTTGAACGCAAAGGGGATCAGCCGATACTGGGCACTTTCATCGTGCTCGATTTGGGCACTCCCATTGGCATCAATAGGATCCGCTTCTATCCGCGCAATACGGTCCAGAGCGCTCCGCAATTCCCTTTTCAGAACGATTTCCTCCGCCAATTCGAGCTTTTGCTGCACGACGGCCGCAACTTGGTCCGCGACAGTTTTGGCAGGTTTTCGCCCCGCAACGACGACTATGTGCCCCTGTTGCGGAGCACGGAAAATGAGGAGCCCGTACTCGATATAGAGGTGAAGCCAGCCCGCTTGGTGCGCTACGTTCGCGTTAAATCCATCTCGTCCTTTCCCTATGAGATAGACGAATTGGAGGTCTACGGACAAGGATTTGTCGCCGCCAGTTCCTACATCTCTCCCGTCTTCGATCTAGGGGAGACCGCCACTTGGGGCAATATCCGTTGGACCGAACGCGTCGCCCCGCCGGGTCGTCGAGTCGCCACTGATATTCTCATTCGCACCCGGACGGGCAGCGATCCCACCCCTATTGTCTACAAGCGCCGAAATATCCAGCGGCCCGCCGACCCCGAACAGTCGACGTCCCTAGAAAATCCCAGCGAACCACTCGGCCGCGAGGAATACTTAGACCTAGAGGACCCGTGGGTCCAGTGGGCGGTTGAGGAAGACCTACAAAACTGGAGCCCTTGGTCGGCACCTTATAGCGGCGGGGATGCGCCTGGAGGCACGTCAATTCTCTCGCCCGGTCCGCGGCGCTACATCCAGTTCTCAATAGAATTCCAAAACAGCCGCATAGACGCCACCAAAATGATAGAGCAATTGACTATCGAGTACCTGTCACCCCCGCTGGCTGACGACCTGATCGCCGAGATTTATCCGCGCGAAGTAGAAGCCTTTGAGACGGTGCAGTTCACCTATGCGGTGAAAGCGCTGATGAACATCGAGGGGGTGGCGGGGTTTGATGCCTTCCAGATTGAAACTCCCACCCGGGTTCTGGGCATCGACAAAATCCAGATTGTGGACGAAGCTGGTTCAGTCTTGGCTGAACGGGACCTGAACGCGGATATCGTCCTCGATAACGAGGGAAATTCTGTCGTGCAATTCGCGGACGGCAGTATACACGCCCTGCCCTATTCGGTGGCTGCCGCCAGCGATACCTTTGTGATTGCGGAGGTGACGGAGCGCAACTTCACGGTAAAATTTCCCCACATTGCCAGACCAGTCGCAGGTGGCGAGAGACTGCTGAAGATTCTCTTCCGCAGCAAGGTACTGCTCTACAGCACTGTGGTCGCGGGGCAGGCCATCCTGTCAACTCAGGAGGGCTCCATACAGCGGATTACCCCTGGAAATGCAGCGCTATTAGGGGAAGGCGACCTGCCGACGGCTTCGGGCATCACAGTGTTGAGTCCGGCCATCACCCGGGGGGAGCTTATCGGCTCTCTAACGGTATCTCCCAATCCCTTTACGCCCAACAATGATGGAATCAACGATGTTCTGGGCATTGAGTACGATGTCCTGACCATTACCCGCGAAGCCAAAATCAGCTTGCACCTCTTTGACCTTTCGGGCCAGCTAGTGTTCGCGCTCCACGACGGCGAGGGATTGAGCGGCCACTACGATCAGAGCCTTATTCCCGGCCTCGGATGGGATGGAAGGGATGCGGCCGGAAATCTGGTCCCTCCGGGAATCTATCTATTGCGGATTGCGGTCGAGGGAGACGCCAGGGGCAGCGAGCAGATAAGGCCCATAGCAGTGGTCTATTGAGGTTTCAGCCTCGCGGGAGCGGTGCACCTATTTGGACACCATGTCTTCGAACCTCTGTCTTAAAATACTTCCCAACTCTTGAGCCCTTTTCTCAATAGAATATTTGGTAGACAGATCCACTTTGGCCCGGCCCGCTAGAGTATCCCCTCTGACTATATAGGTCAAGTGGCCAGCCAGCCAGTTGGCTTGGATGTGGGTCGGCTCGATTTCGAGGATGGTTTCGAGCTGTTCCAGCGCTTCAACCCCTCTGTGTTCGATAACGTATTGCGCCGCCAAGAGCCAGCGCCCCTGGATGTGGTTCGGATTGTGGGTGATGAGGCTCTGCAGGTGTGTCTTGCCCGCAGCGGGCTCGTTCCTCCGAAGGGCGAAAAGCGCTAGGCGGTAGCGAGCTTCTGCATGGGTCGAATCTCGCTCTAGGATTTGGGCGTATTCCCGCCCGGCTGCCGCCGGCATTTGCCGCGCCTCGTACACACGTCCCAATTGGTAGCGGGCGTCGAGGGAATCCGGCTTGCTCTGGAGCAGCTCCTCGTAGGCTCGAGTGGCCTGTTCCAATTGTCCCAACTGCACGTAGGTATAAGCCACCAATCCCTGGATATCGACCTTGTCCACTTCCGCATCTTCTTCTGCAAGGAGTTGCTCGTACTGAGCTAGGGCATCGCCGTAGTTCCTAATTTTTAAGAAGACATTGCCCAAGCTGTAGCGGGCCTCGGGATGCTCGGGAAAGTGCTCGATAAACTGCTGATACTCGGCGATTGCCTTCTGGTAACGTCCCTGCCGGGCGTAGAGCGAACCCAAGTTAAAACGCGGCTCCTGCAGAGTAGAATCTAGGGCGAGGGCTTGGCGGTAGGCCGCGATGGCGTTGGCGGGCAGGCCCTGCTGCTGAAATACCATACCCAGCCGATAGTGGATCTCTGCATCCTCCTCCATGCCTCCCACCCGGAAATTGCTCGCTGCCAACAGGACCACACTGGCGATGGACGCGCCGATAAGAGGACGCATTTGCCGCTCTTGCGCAAGGTAATAACACCGCCTGACGCCATGGACGGCGAACAGGAGTAAGATCGGCACTACGGGTAGGCGATAGCGCGCTGTTACGAAGAAGAGGACGACCGAGAGGGCATAGGAGAGCAGAAAGAGCAGGAGGAGATCAGAGCCGGATTTGCGGTGCAGCCCTTCTCTCCACAAAAGACCGATGCCCAGCAGGGCCAGAGGAGCTAGCACCCCGAAGGGAAAGGCAATAAAGGACTTCCACAGCAGTATACTCAGCAGGGAGGAGAAGTTGCGGGCGTAGTAGAGATCCTGGTTGCGGCCGACCTCGTGGCCATGCCAAAAGAGATAGATTTTGTCGAGCAGGAGGCGACCATAGTCCAAAGGGTGGGTGCGTATGAATTCCCAGGCCCGGAAGAAAAAGAAACGGGATTTCTGCGAAGCGCGGTCGAGGCCGGCTTCGCTCTTGGGTCTGGCGACCAGCTTCCGCCATTCGGGGCCGGGCTGAATGGACACAGTCTTGTGGTAGTCGGCGTTGTTGCCGATGAAGAAGTTGATCCCTGCATTGGACGAGATCAGCACCCAATCGTTGCCCACCAAGTAGTTGCGCAGCGAAACTGGAGCGATGACTAAGAGGGCACCCAAGAGAAGGGGAAAGGTGCGCAGCAGGCGTTGTTTCCAGGGGAGGTTAGCGTCCCGCCATAGAAGCCACCCGAGGGCAAAAGGCAGAAAGAGGAGGATATTGGCCACGCACAGCGCGGCAAGGCCGAAGAGCACGCCGGGTACTAGGAGCCTCAGATAACCTCCGGAAGTCGCCCACAGCAGGGAGAGGAGGAGCAACAGATCGAGAAATACAGCCAGTACTGGAGGTAGAAATTCGGCGTCAAAAAAGAGCAGAGGGCCGTAGATGGCAGCGAGACCGGCCGCGGCAAATCCCACGGCACTAGAAAAGATCCGGCGGCCCAAAAAGTAGATGAGCACGCAGTTTGCCGATCCCAAGACGGCCTGCACGAGGCGGGCAATGTAGTAATCGGGACCAAAGAGTGCGAATACTAGGCCGAGGAAGTAGGGATAGAGCGGGGGCTGCCAGAAGGGAGTCGGGTCGCCGCGCCAATGACCGTCCACGGCCATCTGGGTCGCGGCTTGAGTGTAGGTTTTGGCGTCGACCTGGGGGAAGTCGAAAAACGGGCTAGCTTCGCTCTGGCAGACGTAGAGATAGCGCAGACCGAAGGCAATAAGTCCCAGCAGGCCGACGAGCAGTCGTTCTCTCTGTGTCATCTAAGCCGAGCTATTCCCCTAGCCCCGCGTACACCGTGATGAATGCTTCGAGTATGGTCTTAGTCTTGACGCCGGGATCCTCGAAATCGCGTGCATCGAATTTCAGGCCAACCTGAGTCTTCAATTCATAACCCTGATAGTCGGATGTATTGGTGAGTTGGCCAGCAGTAATAAAGGACTGGAAATTGTTGATTTTTGCATCCAGATCCTTGAAGAGGACGTACTCGATTCCCATCGTTAAGGTGGTGCGTGCCAGAAACGGCAGTCGGACGATGGTGCCGAATATCTCCGTCAATTCGTCCCGGTCCTGTTGCGAGAACAGATCGTAGGTCGACCGGCGGTATTCGCTTTTCCACCGCGGCATGAGGCGAACTCGGCCCAATTCGTAAAAGTACTCCAGCTTATTGATAATGCCGAAGAAGAACTCATTAGCGTCTAGGCCAAAGGTCGCGCGCTCGGCCGCGTCCATGCGCTGGTGCCAGAGGTCGTGTTTGAACGAGTTTTTGAAGGTCAGATTTTTTTGGGGCGAGTACTCGTGGCCGATGTAGAGCGAATTGAAAAAAGTGTCGCGGCCGAGCATCGGATCGGTCACTTCGATGTTGCGATCGCTTCTTATGCCGCTTCTATTGTCCCACTGGAGCAAATTATCGGCAATGTCATCCTTTATACTCTTGACTACCTCTAGGATCTGGAGCCGTCCCCAGATCTGGTGCTCTAGGTCGATATTGAGCAGGCCGTACGTGGTGTAATTCTTCTGATCAGTGGAGATTTTCTCGTCGCGGAGGTGACCAAAGGTAACGCGCACCCGCGGGATCACATAGGCTCCACCATAGACATTGAATCCCCGGTGATCCCGCTTGTAGGGGAAATCGGGTTCATTGTCGTTCTCAAACCGGTCTATCCAGGCGTTGTTGTTGGCGTCTATGCCGTAGAGGAATTCCGGTCGGTCGACGTTTTGTCTCAGGAAGGGCTCTTCGTAGTCGGGAACCAAGTTGGTTCGGCGCGTGTTGTCGTTCTGGTTGAAGTCGGGGACAAAGTCGTTGTTCTCATCCCATCCGGGAAATACCGCCCGGTCCGTGCTGAGGGCGTCGTTGCGGCCCCAGTCGGGAATGCGGTCCTGGTCGTCGTTGTCCTCTACGAACTCCCACAGAAAGCGCTCGGTGATACTGCTGTTTTCCCCGTTTTCGAAATAGCCAGAGGTGTAATCCATCTTTCCGTCGCCCTCGGTGAGATAGGTAGTGCTGGCGTAATCCCGATCCATGGCGAAGGCCTCGCCGAATAAAAACCACGGGTATTCTTTTTTGGACAGATTGATCATCCAAGCATTGGCCGAGGGTTTGCCCGCGATACCCGACGAAGTACTGTGATCGGTGTTGCCCTGGTCCGTGCTGGGGTAGGGATACTTCCTGTACACCCGGCTGTTGTCGAACTCCCCGTATACGTCAAAACCCATCACGTCAGCGAATTCCACCGTAAAACCATAGATCTGAGTGGCCGTGGGCAGACCGTATTCAAAGGAGACCACATTGATATTGGTATTGTCTTTTACATTGTTCCTAGCTTGAGTGACCAGTAGAAATACGGGCGCACCACTGCGATCTGTCTGGCGGTCGGAAGTAACCTGTACCTTGTAATCATTGCCCAAGACCAAGTCGAATTCGACTTTTCTGATCTGGGTTTTGTCTTGGGCAGCGGTGAGCAGAAAATCGGCGCTGTTGAAATCGTAGCGCAGCTTGATCTGTTCGTTGCCGTCAGCAGAGATAAATCCCTCGCGCGGAAAGCCCCCTTCGACGACCGGCTCAAAGCCGATTTCCTTGCCGCGTTCCTTGGTGCCGTCTAGGTAAGTAATGGTGATGTCTGAGCCCGCGGGAAAGAAGGCCGCGCCTCCTTCGTTGTCCCCCGGCGAATCATCGCTGAGGAGAACCTCAATCCAAGAGATCGGCTCTACCTTCTGGTCTACGGTTAACTCTCCGCTGAGCGGATTGCCGCTGAAACCGTCCGTGAGAGTGTTGGACTGGTGGGCATTGACAAAATTGAAACCTAGGGTGGTAAAGTCGCCGACCTGAACGGTAGTGCGCCCGCCCATCAAGAGAGTATTGTTAGTCCGGTTGAGACCGTCGTCGGGCGTTACCAACCCCCCCGCACTGCTGGCTCTGGAATAGAGGAAAGTGAGCATGTATTTGTCAGTGGCTAGGTCGAATTGGACTCCATCAAAACTGGGTTTGGAGAAGGTCATAGGCGTCAGGGTAGTGCGAATGGCGTCTCCCATAGTGATAGCGTAGTGGTACTGGCCCTTGGCGTCCGAGGCAATGACCAACCCACTGAACCAATTTCTGAATCTCGCGTCCTTGAACAGCCGATTGCCCTGTTGCAGAGGCTGGCTCTGTTCATTGAGGAGGATCAGCCATCCTTTGGTAACAAAGTTGCCGAAGAGATCGTAGAAATAATCGCCTTCCAGTGCAGTATCTACATAGCGCTGGTAGAGATTGCGGGCGTAGTTGGAATACTCCCATTGTCTCCAGCTGTATTCGCTGTACAGTTCCTGGGGGATGTACCATCTTTTCATCGCCGGGTCCAAGGCGTCAAAGAGGACGCCCGATCCCTGGGGTTCGAAGCTCACCTCTCCGCCCCGGCGAACTCCCAGACGGCTGCCGTAGTCCTGCGCCAAGGCCATGCGCTCTGGCCCTAGCAACCAGAGTACAACCGCGCACACTATTTTAAAGAGATGAGACGACGTTTTCATGGGTATCTCCTCCGCGGAAGGCGGTGGTAAAACAATAAAAAAAGGACGGTGGATTGAAGCGCCCACCGCCCGTGAAATGAAGCAAACTGCAAAGTGAAGTCGCCACACGGGCGACACAGGATATGACTCTACGGCTACTGGGTGATAAACTGGGACTTGATGCGGGCCCAAGAATCGGACTGCACGGCTGTGCCCTCTTGGGAACCCCAATCAATGCTATCATCTAGTTCGTTTAGAATCATATCGCTATCGGCTTTACAGCACCCACCATCTGTAGTAGTCCAAAAGTTCGTGCGCTCGGTGCCCCCGTCGTCGTCGTCGTCGAAGGCCATGCTCATGTGAATGAGCTGGTCTACTTCGAGTTCGGCGAGGGGTGAATTATCTAGATTGCCGTCCTCCGCAATAAACTCAAAGGGCTGCATCCAGATCTCGTAAAAGTAGGTGCTCTCGCCGTATTCCTCGCCCTCAAAACTCCAGCCGAAACCCCAGTAGGGGCTAGTGTCTGGATCTGTGCGCCAGGCATGTGCCGGGAGCATCTGACCCAGATTGTCGGCGGCGATGGGGACGGATACGTTCCAAGACTGCTTGGTGCCGTCTTCCCATCTCTGCTCTTCGATATCGAGGTGATACACATCGATGTAGATCTCCCACGCATCGTCGGCCCACCACTCGTCTGGGGCCGAGCGATCCACAACATGCCTATCGTCGAAGACTTCGGCCATGGCGTAGAGCCGGTCGTTGTTGTCGTTCCAGCCCCAAAACGAGCGGATGGCCATATCGCTGACATCGATTTCACCCTGTTCATTATTGGCGTAATACGAGTCGGCCAACACCTCGCTGCCGATCAGATAGGGTACGTCGGGCACCACAGCCCAATCGGCGAGGTTGCCGTCCACCACCGGAACATTCTCGTCCGGGAACTGAACGGCGAAGAATAACGAATTGTTCCACGCGTGCCCCCATGCCCCAACTGCCATGCACAAGGTCAGAAGGACAACTGGAGTCCATACCCTTCGCATATATTCCTCCTTAAGCTAGAAAATAAAGAGACAGTTCTGGTGGTGCTTGCCCTTGTCTAAATCCACCCCCTTTCTCGAGTTGACAACAGGGCAATGGTGATTTTAGGGATGCTTTAAGTATATGTTTTGTATAGATACTCAATTCAACAGTCTGGGTCAAGCAAAAAACAAGGAGGTCAAGAAGACAGCTAAAAATACGCAACTTATTTATTTTTAATAAATTGCAAAAATTGTCCGAACTATTCCAACTATTAATGGCGAGCTTGCATCAGGCAGTTTTGCCAGATATATTGCAGCAAGCCAAGTGGGTTTTCGATTTTTCGGCCGACTGCCCCTCAATTCCGATCATTTCCTATATCCAAGTCTGTCGTTTACTGTCCCGGGCCACCTACATAGAGAAAATGAAAAGAGCCAGTGCAACCCCTTCCTCCGTGCTGTTTTTTATAGGATTGCTCTGCGCCCTAGTCACCTGCGGCCAGGATCCTCGGGAAGACGTCGTGGCTGTAGTGGGAGAGCGCCAGATCACTGCGGGAGATCTGCGCAAATTCGCGCTCAATCTGCTGCCGGGACTGCGCTCGAACGAAGAAGGGCAGAAGGCGAGGGAGGACTATCTGCAAACCCTGATTGACCGGCAGGTTCTGCTTCTGGAAGCCCACGACCAAGGACTGGACAAAGACCCCGAGTTGCTCAAAGCGCACAGGGCCAAAGAGCAGGAGCATATCGCCGCGATCTTTTTCAAACGGGAAATCAGGCCGCAGATTGCGGTTTCCGAGGAGGAGATCCACCGCTTTTTTGCAGAACGGGCAATGGCCCAAGAGCGTTTTCTCGCCACCATCGTCGTGGAGACCGAAGACAAAGGTCAGTGGATCCGGCAGGAGATCCACAAAGGCGGCAGTTTTGCGGTACTGGCCCAGGCCCATTCGCTGGACACTGGGTCGGCCGAGCGGGGAGGGGAGGTGGGATTTGTCAATCGCTCCCGGGCTGAGCGCATGGGAATACCCACCGCTATATTTGACTCGCTGCAAACGGGCACCGTATCGCCTCTCCTGCCCATTGGCGAACACTACCAACTGGTCCGCTTCTTGGCAGACCGCCGCGCAGATCTGGAAGCCTATCGGGCTAGAATCGCCCGGCAGTTAATGGCAGAGAAGGCGCGAGATATAGAAGCTCAGAAAGTAGAATTGCTGGCGCATGAACTCGGCTGGCGCATGGCACCGGAAGGATTGGCGCTTTTGCGCCAGGGTGCAAAGTCGGCAAGGGGCAGGGAGAGGGCGTCGTTCACCGCAGAGCAGAACGAGGTTCCGCTCTTCAGATACGAGGGGAGCGAAATCGCCTTGGGCGAGTACCTCGAGGTATTGCTCGCCCATAGAATCGATAATCCGCAGGCTTTTCGCGACAGTGCCTTCATCGCCTCGGTTGCGCGCCGATTTTTGCTGACTCCTGCCATGTTTGGGGTTGCAGCGGCCCGACTCGGCATCCCGCAGGAGCCGGAGGTTTTACAGTGGCTAGAGACAGCAAAAGAAGAATTGATGCTGCTCCAGCTACGGCAGCGGGAAGTCAGCGCCAGCATTTCGCCGAGCGCAGAGGAAGTGCGGCAATTCTACGAGGAACACCGCGAGAAATTCTACCTTCCCGAACTCATATGCTTTGATGAATTGCTGACCCCCACCCTAGCAGAAGGACAAAATCTCAGGACGGAAATCGCTAAAGATACCAATCTATTGGAACTGGCTAGGGCAAAAAATCTGCCTACGAGACGCCGAGGGACCGATGGCCTAGTCTGTATGAACAAATATTACAAGACGGCCTATCCCCAGCTATGGGAGGCTCTCAAGGCTGCGCCTGTGGGAGAATTGCGCGGCCCTGTACTCGCTGGAGAAGGGTATGCCATCTTTAAGGTCCTGAGGCGCGAGGAAGGACGGCAGCAGCCCTTTGAACAGGCCCGCAAAAGAGCGCGGGCCTCTCTGGTCCAGCGCTTGGAACGCCAGCGCTTTGACGAGTTGCTCAACGAGCTGCGCCAGAAGTACCAGGACCAGATCGAGGTTTATGCGGACCGTCTAGAAGAGGCCCTGCCAGAAGCCCTGCTGGCTAGTGCGACAGAGGAGCTCTGAGCAAATAAAATTGCCAGAGTCGCAACGTTCCAAGTGCAGGAGATCTGCTTTGGCTAAAATCCCCCTCGAAGCTCTTGGTTTTCGCGCGCTCCTCATCGGCGCCGTGGGGTCGGGGATGATCGGCGCTGGTGTTCTATACTGCAATATGGTGCTGCAAGGCTCCCGTATCGCTTCGTATTTCAATACCCCTGCGGCCCTCATCCTGTTCTTCGTTCTAGTTTTTTTTGGCAATACCGCGCTGGGCCTGATCCGCCGCTCGTGGATGCTCAACCGCGCTGAACTCGCCCTGATCTACATCATGTGGATCGTGGCCACCGCCATCCCCGAATGGGGCCTGACCAGCTTTCTGCTGACGGATATCACCAGTCCGATCTACAACGCCACGCCCGAAAACAACTGGGCCGAATTGCTGCACCCCTTCATCCCGGACTGGATCATTCCCCACCACGACTTCGTCCAGGTACAGAATTTTTTTGAAGGAGCGCCCAAAGGCCAAGGCATTCCCTGGATGCTGTGGCTGCGGCCTCTGGCCTACTGGATTCCCTTCGTCTTAGCCCTCTATTTGGCCATGATCTCCATTATGGTGATCTTGCGCAAGCAGTGGGTCGAGCACGAGCGCCTCGTCTTTCCCGTGGTCCAGGTGCCCCTTTCCATGATCCAAGACGCCGCCACCGGTCCCTCGCTGATCAAGCCGTTTTTCAAAAATCCGCTGATGTGGCTGGGTTTTGCCATACCGGCGATCCTCCAAAGCCTCAACGGGCTCAACCCCTATTTCCCCTCCATCCCGCGCCTCTATTGGGGAACGCACCTTTCCCTTTTCAGAGATACCATTACTATCCCGTTCATTCTGAGTTTCCAGATGCTCGGCTTTTCCTATTTCGTCAACCGAGACATCCTCTTTGGCTTGTGCTTCTTCCACCTGCTCAATGTCATCCAGCAAGGCATCTTCGCCTATCTGGGGATCCAGAAAATCGATCCGCTGCTCAGTGTCTATACCCGCGGCGGCCCCATGGTCGCCCACCAAGGACTGGGGGCCTTCATCGTCTTGGTTCTCTTTGGCCTATGGACCGCTAGAGGGCATTTGCGCGCCGTCTTGAGCAAAGCGCTTAAGAAAAACCCCGCCGTCGACGACAGCGACGAGATCCTCTCCTACCGGGCGGCAGTCCTAGTACTGGGCGGCAGTCTGCTCTTTATGGGAGTGTGGATTTGGCAGTCGGGGCTGCCGGCTTGGATCACGCCCTTTTATCTATGCCTGGCCTTCATTCTCTTCATCGGTTTAACGCGCATCGTAGCCGAAGGAGGGATCGTTTACATCTTTGCACCCATGACGGCCTCGGACTTCGTAGTGGCCGGCTTTGGGACGCGGGCGTTGGGCCCTTCGGGGATTGTGGCGATGGCGTTCACATTCGTCTGGGCCAGCGACATTCTCACCTTTGTGATGGCCTCCTGCGCCAACGGTCTAAAGCTGGCTCAGGAGACGATTAGGCGGAATCGGCGTTTGATTTTCTGGGGCATGATCGTAGCTATCCTAGTGGCCATCGCCAGTTCGGTCTGGGCCATGTTGGCCATAGCGTATAAATACGGCGGCATCAATACAGACAAGTGGTTTTTTGGCGTAGGTTCGCGCTATCCATTTGAAAATGCCGCTTTTCGCATGCAAATCCCCGAAGGGCCGCACTGGGAAAACTGGATCTACACAGGCATCGGGGGCACCATCATGGGGCTACTGATGGTGGCGCGCCAGCGCTTCTTGTGGTGGCCTTTTCACCCGCTCGGTTTTCCGGTCAGTCTGCTCTTCGGCACCGTGTTTTTCAGCGTCTTGCTGGCCTGGCTGATCAAGACGGTGGTGATTAAGTACGGCGGTCCCCAATTGTATTTGAAGACGCGGCCCTTCTTTTTAGGGTTGATCCTAGGACAGTTCGTCACCGCTGGATTCTGGCTGGCGGTTAGCTATTTCACCAAGATTCCCGGAGGGTACAATTATCTGTCGGGATATTTTTGATGCGAATCCCCTAGTCCTACGAGACAGAGAGAAATTCGGTTTGAGTTGCGCCCCAATCCTTTATATTTATGGCAAAGTCGGCTTACTTACTCTGGAAAGAGGGGATGTCCGAGATGGCTCACTGCAAAAGTACCTCCCGATTGGAGCAGAGCTACTTGCTCGCTGTATTCTCGCTGTGCCTTTTGGCCTGTTGGACGGATCGGAGTCGGGCGCAGCCGCCCGAGCAGGGCTACAGCATATCCGCGGAAGGGATCGTGGTGGACAGGGCCGAGCAATGGGAAGCGTGGGGCCAGCCCGAGCACGCGGTGACAATAGATCCCGCAACCCATACGGCCGCGCCGCGCCGCCTTAGCAAAAATATCAATGTCATAGAAGATACGGAGCGGTTCCGCATCAGGATCGGCGACCAGAAAGCATATGATAAACTGGTCCGGACCCTGAACCGAGAGGGTGCCTCGCTGCCGCTCAACATAGTCACGGGGCCGGCCTATGTAGCCGGTGCTCCAATTTTGCACATGAAAGCGGACGCAAAGAAAGGCATAGAAGTGGGCGATCCCGTGATCTGGTACTTTTACCAAGGAGGCATTAGGGAGGCACCCTACCACTCGGAAATGGCCGCCAAGATCCTCGACGGCGATCCGAGTACCTACTGGGAACCAAGCACCGAGGTGACCGAGGAAGAGTACCATGCGCTGCCGCCGGGCGAACGGGGGCCTATTTATTATTTCGCCAAAGACGCGACCGGCCAAGAGCGGCGCGTGGGCCAAGATTCCTACGAACAAACCAGTACCAGTGAGCGACGGATCCAGTACAACAGCCGCTCCTTAGAAAAGTGGTACGTAGATGTGGAGTTGGGCCGGGTAGTGCCAGTCTCAAAGATCGTGCTGCGCTTTGTGGACGAAGAGGTAGGCGAGCCCTTCCGCCAGTTCCGCATCCTCACCACGCCTTCGCAAAAGCGGGACGCCACTTTGAGCCTGACTGCGCGCACGGTGACGCCCAACGAGGATCGGCGAGTAGTCGAGTTCGACAATTTGAGTGGGAATTACCTGCTAGTACACCGGCTACGCATTCAAATCACGGACAGCAAATTCGACAAGTTCAAGGAGGTCTCCGAGCGAGAATATATGGATCTACCTCTGGGGGACCAGGGGGGCATCGATTACTTCATTGTGAATGCGATTGGCAAAGAGACCAAGGTGGACAAAGCGGTCTTCGATCAGGTTCCCGCCGATCGCCAGAGCCGGCTGGTCTACTACCAGCGGGAACGCCCCCGCCTAGCGGATATCGAGGTGTGGGCCCAAGGGAACAATATCGCCCTAGGCGTTATCGAGGGCGGCGGCAGTGTCAACCTGCTCGGGCCATTGACGGCGGCAGAGGGATTTGACGGAATTTACGACACCCATTTTAGGCAGGAGGTCTGGCAACCAGACCCCCGCTTTGAGGACAGAGGCACGCTCATCGTAGACCTAGGAGCCGTCTTCTGGATCGATCAATTGCGCTGGGTGGGAAGTATTTCCAGCAGTCATGAGTACTTGACCCGCGTCTCGGACGGCAGCAGAGACACCAACGGCAATCTGAAGTGGACGCAGATAGACCGGAGCGAGAAAGGCCAGACCCGGGTAAATTACGAACAACTCTTGGAGCGTCCCATGCGGGTGCGCTACTTGTGGTCCCGGTCCACCGTGGATTTCCAGCGCACCGCGGGGAGGGGAATCCTCTCGGACGGGTTCAGGGAAGTGCAGGTCTTTGGCGAGGGGTATCCCCCGGAGGTTGTTCTGACTTCGCCCATGATCGAGTTGCCGGGCGCGTTCATCCTAGGCAAGATAGAGTGGGAAGCTGATATCCCCGATCCCGATCTGGTCGATGTGGAAATCCGCACCCGCACCGGAGATCGTTTGATAGAGAGAACCGAATACTACGGCAGCGGCGGCGACCTCAAGACCGAAGCGGACTACAATAAATTGCCGGCCAAGTTCCAGGGCCCTGTGGTCACCAGCAGGATCCCGGGAGGTGGATGGAGTCCTTGGAGTCAGAAATACATCGAGTCGGGCGAGCCCATCACTTCTCCCAGTCCGAGGCGGTTTTTGCAGATTCAGGTGAAGATGGTTTCCGAGGTGCCCGACGTGGTCGCTAGTATCCGCTCCGTACGGGTGCATTTTCTCCCGTCGGTGGCCCGCCGCGCAACCGGCGAAATCTGGCCCAACGAGGTATCTCTGGGCACGCTGCAGGATTTTGAAGTCTACCTCAATCCCACCTTTGTGGAGCGCGAGCCCGATGGTCAGGGAAGTCGGCGCTTCGACGAGATCCTCATTGATGCCGATCCCATTCAGGAGACCGAACTCCTAGATGTGAGCCTAGGGTCGGAGGAGGACCTGCAAAATGGCACTGGGCAGAATTTCACCGAGCTCGGGTGGCGTCTAGTCGCGGGAGAGAAGGACTACTGGTTCGAGGACGCCGGAGAGCGCTTTCAGGCCCTGATTGATCCCACCTCCGGCGATACGCTCAAAGTCTTCGAGGGAGGAATCGCCACTGGGGATGCCGATGCGGCCGGATCCAAACTGCAGATGCGTCTGCCGCACAAGGTCGGTCTATTGCCCCAATCGGAGAAATCGCGGTTCTACAATCGGCTCATCTTGGCAGAGGGGGAAGAGATCCCCGTGGATGAGGACGGTCGCCCGCTGAACCAGCTCACTTATTTGAGCCTGCCCTTAGAGCAGCGGGGGAGCACGATCTACTTCCAGATTGTCGGTGAGAATCCGGATGGCACGCTTGTCCAGGAAGAAGTCACCAATTTTCAGTACAAGAGTCTGGAGGATTCTCTGAAAGGGGAGGTTCTCTATTTTCGCAAGTTGATCGGCAAGGGTGGGGAATTCCCCTTTGACCGGGCAGGGCAACCGCTGTCCCAAGCTGCGTACAACGCGTTGCCGACGGACGAAAAGGGATCGATTGTAGCTGCCGGGGAGACAGTCCGGGTGCGTTTTAAGGCCAAGGTGATATTGAATGGAAGCACGATCGACGCATCAATCCGCGACGCTGGTGGGCCGGCAATATGGCAGCAGGTAGATGCCGGGAATGCGACCTTTCTAAGAGAGGGAAACACGATGAGTATCGCCGTCCCGCTCAGCGCCCAGGTGGTGCGGGAGGTGGAAATTTCTCCCAATCCCTTTACCCCCAACGCCGACGGCATCAACGACCAGCTGCAGATCCGTTTTTCCCTGGGCAACCTCAATACAAATCGCGCAGTACGGGTCGAGATTTTCGACCTCAGCGGCCGTCGAGTCTGGCACAAAGTCCAGATGGGGTTTGGCGAACAGAGCGTGGTGTGGAACGGCTGGGACGAGGCGGAGCAGGTAGTTCCGCCCGGTCTCTATCTATGTAAGATAGGGGTAGATGCGGACGCGGTGGAGGCTACTCACACGGTGGACTATCGGGTGATTGCTGTGGCGTATTAGGTAGCTGGGCGGCGTTGGCTCATCAATGCTGAAGAAATCGCTCCTCTTGAATCTTCTGGCGGTTCTGGTGGGGATAGGGGCTTTAGTACTGCTGGAAGTTGCCCTCTACCTAGTGGATGTAGGCCCTTCCAGTCGTCTGTTTCTGGCCTCCCACCGGGATGGAGAGGTCGTATACGAGGTCAACCCACACGTCGGCCACCGTTTCTTTCAGCAGCAGTACCAGCGTCCCGTACCGTACGATCCGAGTTTCCCCCCAAAAAAACCACCTGACGCGGTGCGCATTTTCGTCCTAGGGGCCTCTACACTGCTCGGTTTTCCCAACCCGCCCAATACGGCTTTTCCGCATTTTCTCGCAAAAATGCTGGCCGATGTCTATCCAGACAAACGCTTCGAGGTCATCAACTGCGGCATGACCGCCATCAATACCTTTTGTCTGCTGGACTTCGCGGCCGAAATCGTCGGATATGAGCCGGACTTGATCATCCTCTATGCGGGGCACAACGAATTTGTCGGCCCTTACGGGGTCACTACTCCCTTCCGCAAATTCGGCAACAATCGGACCTGGATCCGACTCTACATGGAGTTGCAGCGCTCTAGAATCTACTACTTTCTCAGCGAGGCGATCTACCGTCTGCAAAAGTGGTGGAGCCCCGCAGAGGAGAAGTTCGGACTCCATCTGGTCGGCAGAGAAATTGGTCTGCTGGATGCTGAACACCGAGTCACTGCGGAAAACTACCGGGATAATCTAGGGGAAATACTGCTGCAAGCCCGTCAGCACGGGACTCCAGTGCTGATCTCGACTCTCGTTGCCAATCTAAAGGACTTCTATCCACTGCGCTCGGACTGCGACGGCGGGGATTTATCGCGAGAGCTAGACGGCCTGGTACGCCAAGGCCGACTGCAGGAAGCCATAGACCTCTGCGAGGAAGCGCTCGATGAGGACCCCTATTGCGCCGGCATCCACTTTGAATTGGGCCGATTGCACTATAGGCGCGGGGAGTACCGCAAGGCCCACAGGGCCTTTGTCTATGCCCGGGACATGGACAGGCTGCCTTTTCGCGCCCCCGCGGTATTCAATCAGATCATCCGCAAGCTGGCCGGCACAGCCGAGGATCAGATCCTGTTGAGCGATGTGGAAAAAGTCTTTGCCGCCAACTCGCCGCACGGTATTGTCGGGAACGAATTGATCGCTGAGTACCTGCATCCAACTGTATATGGGCATTACCTAATTGCCCGCTCCATGGTCGAGGACCTGGTGCAGAGTTCTGTCGGTGCAACCTGGGGAGTGGTCGATACGGGTAGGCTAAAAAATTATGAAGCCTATGCCCACCAACTCGGTTATTCGCTGTGGGACCGCGTCTTCTACCGCAATGACCTGATACTCTTCCTGCGCAACATGCCCTACCGCGAACCGCCGCCGGTATTGCGTCGCTACGTGGCCGAACTCATGGGCCGACAAATAGAGGATATTTCCCAATTCGAAGTGACCCAGCGCAGGAACTTTGCGGAGCGGAAAGGGATGGTATTCCTCTTCCGGATGGTAGATTTTTTGCTGCCCGAGGATCGCAGGGCTATCGAGGAGAGGCTCAGAAACTTGACCAGTGGGGTCGAATCAGCGCAGCAGCACTAATTTGCGCTTCTCTAACGGATTGCCTGCCCGCAGGTGGTAGAGCTACAAATCAGCGAAATACGCCCGCATCTTCTCCAGACCGATCCGGGCGATTTCCGCCGGATCTTGCTCCCATAGCCCCGGATTAAACAACTCCAACGACACAAACCCCTCGTATCCCTGAGCCTGCGCCAGCCGCTCGATCTCGCGCAACGGTCCGACCCCGTCGCCCGGCATCACCCGGTCGGCATCGCTTTGTTCGGCAAAGGGCTTGTTGCTTGGGACATCGTTCCAGTGCCAGACCGCGACCTTGTCGCCAGGCACCTTGGCGATGCTCGCAACCGGGCCGCCGCCGCGTAGAATGTGGAATGGATCCATGATCAAACTTGCGTCTGAATGGTCGGCGTCGGTGGCAATCTGCCAAGCTTGGTCAATGGTGTACACACTTTGCACAAAGCCTAGGTACTCCATCGCCGGCCGCACGCCAATTTGTTTGCCGATCTCCAGCAATTCGCAATAATCGTCCCCACCCCGGCTCAGGTCGCAGGCATCCAGCGGTGGGCTAGCGACGATAAACTCGGCCCCCACCGCTACTGCCTGCGCCATCCGCCGCCGCCCCTCCTCCAATGCCTGCGCTCGCGCCACGCCCTCGGCCCCCAACCAGCCGTGCAGTGCAATGACGGTCGGCACTGCCAATCCGTAGTCGGCCAGCGCCTGCCGCACGTCCGCGAGCGAACCGCCCTGCTGCTCGTGTGCGGTCAAGTCGTCGTTCCACAGCTCAATGCCCTCGAAGCCGGTCTGCCCGGCGATGCGGATTTTCTCCATCAGCGACGCCGGGCGAATCGTCGATGTGTTGAGCGCGTATTGCACCGTCATATTGCGTCCTTTCTCGTTCTTGTTAAGCCACACATAAAAAGTCATTCCCCTCTACCATTCCCAACTCAGCCAACGCCTCCCGAATCAGCGCCCGCGCCCCCCGCGACGCCACCGCCGCCAAGAGAATCGGCCGCTCGTGGCGCGGCCACCAAGCCGACAAATCATCCGGCCCGATCACGGGCTTGCGCCGCAAGGTACCGCCGATTTTCTTGGGCGCGATATCGACAAATACATCGGGAGCGCGGCCTTCGCGCTCCAAGTGTTTGGCGAGCCGGCGACCGGTCTTGCCCGCGCCCCAGACGACCAGCCCATCCCGCCCTTGCAGTGGCCCGCTGCAAAGATAATGCGCTTTGGCGCGGAGGAAATTCTCCACTGAGTAGCGGCCCTGCATGTGTGTGGCTCGCTGCGGATGCTCGCGCCAGTAATGCAAAACCTCCGGCACTTTGGCAAAGCGCCGGCCCTCCGCCCGGTAGCGCAACCACAGATCGTAGTCTTCCGGCCATCCCCGGTCTTGATAGCCGCCCAAGGCCACCAATTCTTCGCGGCGCATCATGGCCGATGGATTGGCGATGGGACTCTCGACGAAAAACTCTCGTTCAATCGCCGCGCTATCCACCAAGCCGTTCAACCAAGTCTCGTACACCAACATCCCCTCCCCGGTCTCCGCGCGCGGAAAGATCTCCACCAAACAACTCACGACACTCAAGTTAGGATCTCCTTCCAACCACGCGAGTTGTTTTTCCAAGCGCTCGGGGTGCATCCGGTCGTCGGCGTCCATCCGCGCCACGTACGCGCCCCGACACAGGGCTAAGCCCCGGTTAGGAGCTTCGACAATACCTTGGTGGTCGGATAGCAACACCCTAAAGCGAGGGTCGCGGCGATTCCATTCCAAGAGTACGTCCCCGCTCCCGTCCTCCGAGCCGTCGTCTATGGCCACGACCTCAAAATCTTCACAGCTCTGCGCTTGGATGCTCTCTAGCGTTTCCGTTAGCGTGGCGGCTGCATTGAACACGGGCAGCAGTACAGATACGCGGGGCGTTTTCATGATTGCGAGTTATAAGAGCTTGACATTTTTTTGCTCAATACCCGATTTTTAATTCCTATGATACATCTCAAATCGCCCTTGGAAATCGACCGCATCCGCGCCAGTTGCCGCATCGCCGCCGAGGCCATGCTCCGCGTCGAAGAGGCCCTCGCGCCCGGGATCACCACCCTCCACCTCGACCGAATAGCAGACCGCTACATCCGCAGCCAAGGAGCAGTCGCCAGTGCCTTGGGCTATCGCGGCTTTCCCCGCAGTATCTGCGTCTCGGTCAACGACGAAGTCGTCCACGGCATCCCCGGAGACCGCGTCCTGCAAGAAGGAGACATCCTCGCCGTTGACATTGCCGTTAAAAAGGATGGCTTTCACGGCGACATGAACGTCACCATGAAAGCCGGTTGCGTGACCTCCAAGGCCCAACGCCTGCTCGACGCCACGCGCCAAAGCTTGGAGGAAGGATTGGAAGCCTGCACACCTGGACAACGCCTCGGCGACATTGGCCACGCCATCCAAAGCTATGTCGAAGCACGCGGCTTTTCCATCGTGCGCGAATACTGCGGCCACGGCATTGGCCGCAATTTCCACGAGGAACCCCAGTTACTCCACTACGGCAAAGCCGGCACGGGCCGCCGTCTGCAAAACGGCATGGTCTTCACCATCGAGCCGATGGTCAACGAGGGCGCGCACGACACGCGCGTGCTCGCCGACGACTGGACAGCTGTCACAGCCGACGGCAAGCTCTCGGCTCAATACGAGCACACCGTGGCCGTGACCAACGACGGGCCAGACGTGCTGTCGCGCTTTGCCGATTTGCCGTACTGAGCTTGCTCAGCGGTGGCATTTTCTTATCTTTTTAAATTCATATCACGAGGAGGACAGCATGGCAAGGCCGAAAAAAATCCAATCCAACGGCGACGACGACAACGCTGAATTTTCGTTTGACCCCGGCACGCAGATCGAGTTAGAGATGGAAGACACCTGCTGCGTCACTGACGAGCCTGTCGAATTCAGCTTTTGTCGCTTTCCCGACTACAAAAATGGCACGATGATGGTCATGTCCAAGAGCGCAATGCTCGAGCACCTGCGCTCTGGCGACTCTATAGCTAAGTTCAAAGAAGTGCTAGTCAAGCGTCACGGCAAGACAGTCTTAAAAGAGCACTACTCGAACCACTAGGACAACGCGCAACACCTACATGCAAAAGGAGGGATGGCCCCACTGGGACCATCCCTCCT
Organism: Candidatus Latescibacterota bacterium; assembly: GCA_965116455.1. Lineage (GTDB taxonomy): Bacteria > Latescibacterota > UBA2968 > UBA8231 > UBA8231. The sequence continues at coordinate 2,881,488 of OZ220690.1, forward strand.
TTTGCTACATACCGACGCCGCTAAGAGCGAGCTAATAGGATCTCGATATCTTCGCCGAATACCCCGCGGGGATTGAGCCGGCCGCTCCTGTCGCGCGGCACGCCTTTGTGCGTCTTGTACACGCGGCCCTCGCGATCAAAAACAACGGTGAGCGGCACGCCCACCCGCGCCAAGTTTTCTTTGTAAAAGGCGCGGAGCAGCTCGTGTTGACTGTCGTGCACAACCGGGTAGTTGATGGCCAGGCGCTCGACGAACTCGCCTATTAGAGGTAGGACGCGCTCGGGGGGGCCCTGATCTAGAGAAATGCCAATGATCGCCACCTGCTCGGGGTCGTAATCATTGCTCATCTCGACCAAGGCTGGGATCTCGTAGCGGCACGGGCCGCACCAGGTCGCCCAAAAGTTGACCAAGACGATCTTGCCCTCGTAATCGCGCAAATCCACGCTCCGGCCTTCGTAGTCGCTCCACTTAGCAGACTGCGGGGGGAAAAGCTTGTCCCCTCGCGGCTCGGGTGAGTCACAGCTCAGCACTAGGAGTGCCAACCCGCTCACAAACCCTTTGATCACCATTGCGCGCATAGTACGTCTTGTACTCAACCGGAACGGCGTAAACCCACGGGCGCTTGTACCTTGGGCGTTAACTGGGTAGATCGGGGGCCAATCAACTCCTCAATGCCGAGCAGCAAATCGTCACATGGATCGACGCGAATCGTCTTTGAGCGCACCATTTTGTCCTGCTCGTCACCGTTTTTGAGTTGGAACCACAGCTCGCAATCGCCCATGTGGCGCTCGCAGAGGTGGCGCAGCCGGCTGAGCAGGGGGTCGTTCACTTTCTGGTAGGGCAGCGACAAGGTGACGGATTTGGTCAGTTCCGCTCGCGCCGATTTGAGAGGTAGGGCGCGGTCGGCCTGTAAACTAAGGCGTCCGTTGCGCTCGCACACGCGGCCCTCTACGAGGATGGTTTCACCCTCCACAAGTAGCTGTTGGTGGTTGGAGAAGGCCTCGGCGAAAAACGCGATATCGCCCGTGTCGTTGAAGTCTTTGAGCGTGACAAAAGCAAAGGGATTGCCGCGGCGGTCGAAGAGCTTGCGCACCTCCTCGACTAGGCCGCCGACTCGCAGTGGCGTGCCATCGTGCTGCCCCTCTATCTCGCTTAGGGGCCGAGCAAAGTGGTTTAGGTCGAGGGCGTAGGGCTTGAGCGGATGGCTGGAAATATAGAAGCCCAACAGGTCGCGTTCCTTGGCCAGTTTCTCGCGCTCGGACCACTCCTCGACCTCGGGTAGCTCCTGCACCACCAGCTCGGACGAGCCGCCGCCGTCGAAGAGGCTGATCTGCCCCTTCTCGCGATCTTCCTGGGCCTTGCCTGCGGCCTTTAACGCCGATTCGAGGGCTTCCATCTTTTGTCCGCGATGGCCTTCAAGGCTGTCCAATGCTCCAGCAGCAATCAGGCTCTCGACCACGCGCCGGTTGACTGCGCGCAAATCGATGCGCTCGCAGAATTCGAACAGGGTAGTAAAAGGGCCTTCGGCAATTCGCGTATCGACTATGCTCTGCGCTGCGCCCTCGCCGACGTTCTTGATTGCCGCCAAGCCGTAGCGAATGCCCTCGTCCGTCGGCGTGAAGTTGAGCGTGCTGTGGTTGACGTCCGGCGACAGGGCGGGAATGCTCATGCGGCGGCAGTCGTCGAGTAAGACGGTCAACCGGTCCGTATCTTTGCGCTCAAGAGTCAGACTGGCGGCCATGTATTCTTGGGGATAATGGGTCTTGAGATACGCGTTTTTGTACGCGCCCTCGGCATAACAGGCTGCGTGCGCCTTGTTGAAGCCGTAGCCGGCAAAAATCTCGATCTCGCCAAACAGCTTGTTGGCCAATGGTCTTTCTACCCCGTGTGCGACGCAGCCGCCGACGAAGTCTTTTTTGACCTTGGCCATTTCCTCGGGCTTTTTCTTGCCCATTGCCTTGCGCAAAATATCGGCTTGGCCGAGGGTAAAACCGGCCAGCTCTTGAGCGATGCGCATGACCTGTTCCTGATAGACCATGACCCCATAGGTTGGCTCCAAAATCGACTCTAACTTGGGGTGGTCGTAGGCAACGGCCTCTTCGCCGTGTTTGCGAGCGATGAAGGTTGGGATCTTGTCCATCGGCCCCGGGCGGTACAGGGCATTCATGGCGATAATATCTTCGATGGTGTCCGGTTTGAACTTGCTCAGGTGCTCGCGCATCCCCGCGGATTCAAACTGAAAAACGCCGATCGTCTCGCCGCGGCCGAACAAGTCGAAAGTGGCCCGGTCGTCCCACGGAATGGCTTCCAAATCAAAGTTTGGCTCCTTGAGTTGAATCAGCCGCACGGCCTCCTCGACCAGCGATAGCTCCTTCAAGCCCAAGATGTCCATCTTCAGCAAGCCGATGTCCATACAGGTCTCGCCGACAAACTGAGTGGTTATAGTCCCGTTTTTGGGAGAGCGATAGAGCGGCACGTAGTCGGTCAGTTCGCCGGGAGCGATGATGACAGCGCAGGCGTGGACCGAGGCGTGGCGCGCCATGCCCTCCAACTTGCGGGCGTATTCGATCAGCTTGCCTTCGTCGCCGGGCGCTTGGGCCACCTGCTGCAGTTCGGGCACCCGCTCGATGGCCTTGTCGAGGGTAATTTTCAGTTCGGTCGGCACCTGCTTGGCGATGCGATCCACCTCGCCAAAGGACATGCCCAAAACCCGCCCGACGTCGCGCACCACCGCTTTAGCCCCCATAGTTCCAAACGTGATGACCTGTGAGACGTTGTCCTTACCGTACTTATCCACCACATAGCGCAGCACTTCGTCGCGCCGGGTGTCGTCAAAGTCAATGTCAATATCGGGCGGCTCAATGCGCTCGGGATTGAGAAAGCGCTCGAAGATCAGATCGTACTTGATGGGATCTATATTGGTAATGCCGAGGCAATACGAGGCCAAGCAGCCGGCGGCCGAACCGCGCCCCGGCCCCACGGAAATCCCCTGATTGCGGGCGTAGTTGACAAGGTCCCAGACGATGAGGAAATAGCCGGAAAAATCCTGACTGGTGATGACGCTTAGCTCGTAGTCGAGCCGCTCCTGCACGGCTGGATCAAAGGTGCCGTAGCGCCACTCCAAGCCCTCCTTCGCCAGTTGCGTCAGATAGTCGTCACTGGAAGCGTAGCCAGCCGGGATCGGAAAATCCGGCATATAGGTTTTCCCGAACTCGAGTTCGACGTTGCACTTGTCGGCAATTTCGAGAGTCCGCTCCAGCGCGTCGGGCAAATCAGCAAACAGCGTTCGCATCTCTTCGGGACTCTTCATGTAGAGTCCGTCGGGATAGCACAGGCGATTTTTCTCGTCAACCGTCTTGTTGGTCTGAATGCAAATCAGGGCGTCGTGGGCGTCGTGGTCGGTGGCGCGGAGAAAGTGGAAATCGTTGGTGGCCACTAGCGGCACCCCTAGCTTGCGATGCAGCTTGAGCAGGCCGTCGTTCACCTTGGCTTCGGGTTCGATGTCGTGGCGCTGGATTTCCAAGTAGTAATCGTCGCCGAAGATGTCCATAAACTCGCGGGCGACCTTTTCGGCTGCGGCTAGCCCCTCGCGCTGGATCAGATGCGGAATCTCGCCGCCGATGCAGGCCGACATGCAGATTAGGCCCTCGGCGTGTTCGCGCAAAAGCTCCTTATCGATGCGGGGATTGTAGTAGTAGCCTTCGAGATAGCCCTTGGAGACGAGCTTGGTCAGATTGCGGTAGCCGGTGGCGTCTTTGGCCAGCAAAATCAGGTGGTTGGAGGCGTGAGTTAGGCCGCGGGCGGCTTGGCGCGAGTGGCGGCTATCAATCGCCACATAAACTTCGCAGCCGATGATGGGCTTAATGCCAGCGTCTTGGCAGGTCTTGTAGTGCTCGATGACGCCGAAGAGGTTGCCGTGATCTGTGATAGCCAAGGCGGGCATGCCCTGCTCGGCTGCTAACTCGGCCATCTCGCCGACCCGGCACCCTCCATCGAGCAGGCTGTATTCGCTGTGACCGTGTAAATGGACGAAACCAGCCGAAGCCATGATCACCTCCGCTACCTGTATGCGCTAGTAGAAACTCTTTGAGCTTAGAAAATATGGCCGAACAACGGGCCAGACTGCCTAGGGAAGGGCATCGCCTCGAGTGAAGCATAGCCAATTCAAAAAGGGCTGTCAATGTCCCACAGAAGAGGCCATTTTTATAACATTTTATTATTATTTTATTTATCAAAAGAGAATTTGTTATACACCGTTGACAAAACAGACCACACCCGCCTGCATTGCGAACTTGTCGCTAGCAATAGACCGGTCTATCTTTACTTTTTTGCCGAGGAGCTAATCTGATGATCGACCAAGAACTGTTGGCGATTCTCGCCTGTCCCGAGACCAAAGAGCCGGTCGCCCTCGCCGAGGAAGAACTTATTGCCGAGCTCAATAGCCTCATTGCGCGCGGAGAAGTCAAAAATCGGGCTGGCAAGACCGTAGAAGGCAAAATCGACGGTGGCCTAGTGCGCGCAGATGGCGCGTATCTCTATCCGATCCAAGACGAAATCCCCATCCTGCTCCTCGACGAGGCCATCCCACTCCGCTAGCGCCTGCGCCGCGTCCGTACAAAAAAAGGGACTGTGCGCCTGTACAGTCCCTTTGCCAACTTAACATTATGGTGCCGAAGCGGGGATTCGAACCCCGACGCCCGAAGGCACTGCCCCCTCAAGACAGCGTGTCTACCAATTTCACCACTTCGGCACAAACACTAGGTTTGCTTACTACTGAGCCTCGGTCGGCGGCTCCTCAGCAGTCGCGGTCTCGGCCGCCTCTTCCTGCTCGCCCAGCAGGTGCTCTGCTTCCGGGATGGCGGGCACTGCTGGCATCGCCTGTTCCTCGGCCATCGTCCGTTGCGTCGCTGTCGTCGGAGTAGTCTCTGCCGTCTGAAAGGCCACTGACTGCACCAAACAGCTAAGCATAAAGGCCGTGGCCAAAACGGTCGTGGCCTTGGTCAGAAACGTGGCTGCGGTGCGACCACCCAACACCGAGGAAGAAGCCAAGCCACCGCCGATTGATCCAGCCAAGCCGCCCCCTTTGCCCGCCTGCAAGAGCACGGTCACGACTAGGAGCACGCAAATCAGCACGTGAAAAATCGTAAATAGAATCTCAAACATAATCTTTCTCGGAATTAGGAATTAAGAATTAGGAATTACCTCCTCCAATTCGTAATTCGTAATTTTTAATTGATATAAATTTAAGGCTAAAGGGCGGCCTTCACAATAGCGGCAAACTGCCCGGCGTCCAGTGCGGCACCGCCGATCAAGCCCCCGTCGATGTTGTCTTGGGCCAAGAGTTCGGCTGCGTTTTCGGGCTTGACGCTGCCGCCGTACTGGATGCGCACTTCGTCGGAGGCTGCTTTTCCCAAGTGCCCAGCGAGGAAGTGGCGCATCATCGCATGCACCTCTTCGGCTTGCGCAGCCGTCGCCGTCACACCAGTGCCAATCGCCCAAACCGGCTCGTACGCCCACAGTACCGTCCTAGCTATGCTCGCCTCAATCCCAGCTAGAGCACCGTCCACTTGGCCGAGGACGACCTCCTCAATTCGGTTGGCTTCGCGCTCTTGCAGGGTCTCGCCGACGCAGACGATTGGACACAGACCAGCTTGCAGGGCACAGGTTAGCTTGCGGTTGACCAGCGAGTCGTCTTCGCCGCAAAACTGTCTTCGCTCGGAGTGCCCTAGCAACACGTAAGAGCAACCAGCCGCCAAGAGCATATCGGCGGATATTTCTCCAGTGAACGCTCCCTGCCGCTCCCAGTGCATGTTCTGGGCCCCCAGCCCAATAGCGCTATCGGCAAGAGCTGCGCACACAGCTTGCAGGCTAGTGAAGGGCGGGCAGACTACTACTTCTACGTCGAGCCCCGCGACGAGTGGTTTGATCCCTTCGACCAACTCGACGGCCTCCGCAGCGGTCTTGTGCATCTTCCAGTTGCCAGCGACAATGGGTCGGCGCATCTCAGCTTTCCTCGTCGTCTAAGATCGCCACCCCAGGCAAAACACGCCCACTCATGCACTCTAGCGAAGCCCCACCCCCCGTGGAGATGTGCGTCATCTCTTGGGCCAATCCGGCCTGGGCTACAGCCGCGGCCGTGTCCCCCCCGCCAATAATGCTCAACGCACCCTCGCGGGTGGCGGCAGCTAGGGCTTGGACGATCTGTTGGGTCCCCTGGGCAAAGGGTGCCATCTCGCACACTCCAAGAGGACCGTTCCACACAATAGTACCTCCTCGAGCGATCTGGTCGGCGTAGCGCTGCCGGGTCTGGGGGCCGATGTCCATGCCCTGCCAACCGCGCGGTATGGCGTCGCGGGCGACCACTTGCGCTTGGGCGTCGGCAGCAAAGCGGTCGGCGACCACGCAATCTGCGGGAAGCAGGAGATCCAATCCCTCATCTTCTACTCGGGTCAATAGCTGCCGGGCCGTATCTAGGCGGTCCTCTTCGAGCAGCGAATCCCCGATTTCCAACCCCATGGCCTTGAAAAAGGTATAGGCCATGCCGCCACCGATCAGCAGGGCATCTACTCGGTTGAGCAAGTGCTCAATCAACTCGATCTTGCCCGAGATCTTGGCCCCGCCCAGAACGGCGATAAATGGCCGCTGCGGACGGCGCAGAGCCTCGTCGAGATAGGAAATTTCTCGCTCCATTAACAGGCCGCTGACCCCCGCGCCCATACAGCGCGGCACCCCCTCGGTCGAGGCGTGGGCCCGGTGCGCCGCCCCAAAGGCGTCGTTGACGTACTCATCGCCCAACTCGGCCAATTGCTGGGCAAAAGTCTGCTCGTTTTGCTCCTCTTCCGGGTGGAAGCGCACGTTCTCCAAGAGCAGGACCTGCCCAAGCTGCAAGGCAGCAGCTTGGGCCGCGACTTCGGCACCCACGCAGTCTATAGCCATGCCCACCGCGCGTCCCAGCAACTGGCTCAGGCGCTCGGCTACCGGGGCCAGCGACAGCGCCGGTACTCGCTGACCGCGGGGGCGGCCCAAGTGCGACATCAGAATTACGGACGCACCCTGCGCCAACAAGTGTTCGATCGTTGGCAGTGCGGCGCGAATCCGCGTGTCATCGACGATCCGGCCGTCCTCGTCGTCGAGCGGTACGTTGAAATCCACTCGCACGAGGATCCGCTTGCCAGCGACATCGAGGTCTCTGATGGTGCGCTTAGCCATGCTATCAACCGAAAAATACCGTAGCTAGGTCGTATAGCTCTTGGTCAACTACCTTGAGCTGATTGACTGCATCGGCCAGTGGGATCGCCACGATTTCATTGCCTTGCAGACTCACCATCTTACCGAAATCGCCTTTGTGTACCAAGTCGATAGCGGCAATGCCAAAGCGCGTGCCCAAGACGCGGTCGAAGGCCGTGGGCGTCCCCCCGCGCTGCAAGTGTCCGAGCACCGTAACCCGCGTCTCGTAACTCGTTGCCTCCTCGACCGCGTTGGCGACGAGTTGACCGATGCCACCCAGCTTGACGTGGCCGAATTCGTCGAGTCCTCCCTCGGAGACCACGTATTCGTTTTCCTTGCCTTCCGCTGAGATCTGTGCCCCCTCGGCCACTACCATGATAGAAAAGTCCTTGCCGCGCTCGTGTCGCTTGCGAATGGTGCTGACGATTTCCTCGATGGTGTATTTCTGCTCGGGAATGAGGATCATATCCGCGCCACCGGCCAAGCCGGCGTACAGGGCGATCCAACCGCTGTGCCGCCCCATAACCTCAATGACCATCACTCGGTTGTGCGATTCAGCCGTGGTGTGGATTCGGTCGATGGCCTCGGTGACGATATTGACCGCGGTGTCAAAGCCAAAAGTGTAGTCCGTGCCGCTCAGATCGTTGTCAATCGTCTTGGGCACGCCCACGACCGGCACGCCTATGCCCGTTAGCTTGTCGGCCACCCCGAGTGTGTCCTCGCCACCGATAGCCACAAGCGCGTCTAACTTCATTCGCCGCATGTTGTCGATGACGATTTCACCGCCATCTTCCTCTTTGAACGGGTTGGTGCGCGACGTGCCGAGGATGGTGCCGCCCTTGGGCAAAATGCCGGAAATTTCCTCCAGTCCCAACGGCTCCCAGTCGCACTCCATCATCCCCTTCCAGCCCTTGAGAATGCCGCGAAAGCGATATCGGTATGCAGTAATGCCCTTGCGCACCACAGCGCGAATGACGGCGTTGAGGCCCGGACAGTCGCCTCCTCCGGTCAATATGCCGATCGTCTTTTCGGCCATTATTCGGACTCCTTGGCTCGCGGCCAACTCTGAGTACAGCTTGGAGTATGGGGGATTCCAAAAGCGCCTAAATGTAGGAATTTGTTAGAATTAGGTCAATAGATCGCCCGTGCCCGAGCGCGCCAAGACAACGGCCCACAAGCGGTCGCTTTCCACGGCTTGGGCACAAGCAGCCACGGTCTCTCCGGTCGTCCACACGTCATCTACTATCCCGATCCGAACGCTTGCAGGCAACGCGGCCACGGACGCAAAGGCTCCGAGGAGATTGGTGCGGCGTTCTTCTGCCGACAAAAAGGCTTGCTGCCGCGTATTTCTCCGCCGCCGCACAACCCCATGGCACACGGGCACGCCGAGCACGGCCCCCAACCCAGCGGCGATTTCCGCGCTTTGATTGAATCCGCGCTCCCGCTGCCGAGCCGGGTGCAAGGGCACGGGCAACAAGCAATCCAGCGGAGCGAGTTGCTCGGCCAAGCACTGTCCCATGCGTTCGCCCAACGCCCTCCCTAGCCGCACTTGGTTGCTAAATTTAAGCGCGTAAATGGCCTGTTGCAGCGCACCAGTGAACGGCCCCAAGGCGACGACCTGTTCAAACGCACGGCTTCCATCCTCGGCCAGAGAACGTGGACGGCGCGGCACAATCCTCGCCCAGCACGACCTGCATAGCAACTCGGCGGCCTCGATGTCCGCTTCGCAAACGGCGCAATGCGGCGGATAGGCAAAGTCCAACAAGGCATGGCCCCACGTCTGTAGTGTTTCTATTTTGCCCAATTTTCGTTACCCAAAGACCACGTCATAGGCGTGCTGTAGTGCGCTACGTATGAGAAAGAAAAAAACGTGCCAACCCAGCGCGTCGCTCGTTCCCCTGCGGACTTGCCATAGTTCATTCCTTTCTCGTATTTCCGATAACTCCGTTATACAACTCACACTCCCAACAAAGGATCAATCATGCCTTTGCTGTATGCCCTCTTCTTTCTCGCCTTGGCCGAGGCCCTTCCCGCAGAGTACAAACTACTCCACGGCCCGGATCCCAAAGACCCCATGGCGGCCCATATCTACCAGTTGGACAACGGCCTGACAGTCTATTTGACCCAGAACACAGAAGAGCCGCGCTTCTACGCCGAAATCGCCGTCCGCGCCGGTTCCAAACACGACCCCCAAGACGCCACCGGTATCGCCCATTACCTAGAGCACATGCTCTTCAAGGGCAGCCGAAAAATCGGCACCATCGACTACGAAAAGGAGCAGGTTCACCTCGACCGCATCGAGGCGCTCTACGAGCAGCACTTTGGCGAGACCGACCCGGAAAAAAGGGCCGCAATCTATGCACAAATCAACGCCGAAAACCAACTCGCCTCGGCCTATGCCATTCCCAATGAACTCGACCGCCTCTACACCGCAATGGGTGAACGCGGCCTCAACGCCCACACCTGGGTCGAGGAAACCGTCTATAAAGTGGAACTGCCGGCCAATCGCCTAGCCCAATGGGCCAAGGTCGAGGCCGAGCGCTTTCACGAACCCGTCTTCCGCCTCTTCCAAACCGAATTGGAAACCGTCTATGAGGAGAAAAACCGCTCCCTCGACAACAAGAGCCGCGTCATCCACAAAGCCGTGCAGGAGCAGTTCTACAAAGTCCATCCTTACCGAGTCACCACGCTAGGCACAGTAGAGCACCTGAAAAACCCCTCGCTAGAGCGCATGTACGAGTTTTACAACACGTATTACGTACCCAACAACATGGCGATCTTCATCTCCGGCGACATCGACATCGACGAGACTATCCAGCTCATCGACCGCGAATTCTCTCTCTGGGAGCGCAGGGAATTGCCCCAATTCCCCGAGTACCAAGAGCCTGCAATCGACGAAGTGGAACGGACCGAGGTCAATTATCCCGGCGAGGAATACGTGCTGTTGGCTTTCCGCACGGCCGAGCGCTCGCACGAGGACGCCGAGACGCTGCAAATCCTCGACATGATCCTCGACAACGCCACAGCTGGGCTGATCAACCTCAACCTCAACCAGCAGCAGAAGGTGCGCGAAGCCGGCTCCTATCCCTATCTACTCAACGACTACGGTGCCCAATACTTGTGGGGCATCCCCAAACAGGACCAGACCCTTGAGGAAGTCGAAGCCCTGCTCTTGGAGCAGATCGATCTGATCAAGGAGGGGCAATTCGAGGATTGGATCATCCCGGCCATTGTCACCGATTTCAAGAAGAGCGTAAAGCAGGGGCAGGAAAACAACAATTCGCGGGTCAGTTCCATGCGTGATTCGTATCTCGGGTTTGAGGAATGGAGACACGCGGTGCGCGCCCTCGACCGCATGGCCGAGATCGAAAAGCACGACATCGTCAAAGTAGCCAATAAGTACTTTAACGGAACATATGTCGCTGGCTACCGCCGCGACGGCGAACAGGACATACCCGAAATAGCCAAGCCGCCCATCGACAAAATCGACATCGACGCCTCGCGCCAATCAACCTTTTTCGCCGAGGTCATGGCCATGCCCTTTGCGGAGGTCGAGCCAGCGTACCTCGTGCCCGAACGCGACTTTACCACCCGCGAACTAGCGGGCGGCAGCAAGCTCTACTACGCCCGCAACCCGCTCAACGACCTCTTCGAATTTTCCATCGCGATCGACATCGGCTCCCTAACCGAAAAGCGCCTGCCCGTGGCCCGCGAACTGCTCGACAAGTCGGGCACCCCGCGCTTTACCTCCGAAGAGCTAAAAAAGGAGTGGTACAAGTTGGGCACCGACTTTAGGATGAGCGTCGGCGACCAAGAAACTACGGTCTCCATATCGGGCCTCGATGAAAACTTCGCCGCATCGCTTGCACTTTTATCCGAGCTAATGCACGGCCCGACCACCGACGACGCCACGCTCGCCGAGCTTCAGGCCATCATTATCGCGCGGCGCGATGACGCGCTCAAGGATCACCGCACCATCCACGAAGCTCTCTACCGCTATCACCGCTTAGGCGACATGGCGTACTACCGCCGGGTCCCCTCCAACGAGGAAGTTCGCGCACTGGGACGTCAAGAACTTATCGACCTACTCAGCGGCTTGCTCTCTTATCGCCAGACCCTCAGCTACACCGGATCGCAAACCATCGGAGACGTACAAGCCATCCTCACCCAGCACTACCCGTTGCCTGAGTCTCCGGTCGAGCCGCCGCCCTATCAGGTGTTAGAATTCACCCAGCCCGAAAAAACCCAGATCTACTTTTTCGACAAGGAAATGGCCCAAGCCCTAGTGCGGATCGAATACGTGGACGTGCCCTACCAAGCGGCGCTCGAGCCAGCAGTAGAGCTGTTCAACGACTACTTCTACGGCGGCATGGCCGGCATCGTATTCCAAGAAATCCGCGAAGCACGGGCCTTGGCCTACTCGGTGGGTGCCCTCTACTTCAACGGCCGCGACAAAGCCGACTACAACTACATGGTCGGCGGCATGGGCACTCAAGCCGACAAGACGCCCGAAGCGGTTGCAGCCTTCGTCGGCCTGCTCGATGACATTCCCTCTTCGCCCGAGCGCTTTGCCGCCGCCCAACTTTCAGTGCTCAACAAATACCGCACGGAACGGCTCGGCTTCCGCTCGGTGCTGGGGACTGTACGCGGCTGGGAGCGCAGGGGACTGACCGGCGATCCGCGCTCTTGGCGCTTTGAACAGCTCCAAGCCAGCGACCTCGACGAAGTGCTCGAATTCTACCGCCAGCACGTCCAAGGACGCCCCAAGCTGATTTCGATCACCGGCGACAAGAGCAAAATGGACCTAGAGGCTCTAGCAGCACAGGGCGAGATCGTCGAACTCGGCTTGGAGGACCTGTTCGCCTTCTGAGTCCTATTGACAAAGCCCTCCCCACCGGCTAGCTTTTAGACAAGTTTTTGGCGGCGTAGCTCAGTTGGTTAGAGCAGTGGAATCATAATCCATGGGTCGGGGGTTCGAGTCCCTTCGCCGCTACCATATTTCCCGCCGCAAACTTTGGCGGTTTGTTGTTTAACACAAGCCCCCGGGGATCGCCTCCTCGGGGGCTTGTCATATCTGGCTTTAGCCCCACCCTGAAATGATCGACGAACTGGCACAGACATACGCGCACTATGTGGCCTTGCGGCGCGAACTCTCGCTGTGGGTCGAGCAGAGCATTCTTCGCGATGGGCCGGACAAAAACCACGGCGGCGAGGACGAGGCCAATTTCGCGCTGGCCTTCTTTCCGCATTATCTGGTCAGCGGCGACGAGCGGATCGCAGTGCGGTTGCGCTCGCTGGTCAATGACCTCAAAGCCTGGGTTAGAGCCGAGTGCCTGCACGGGTACGAGCCCGAGGCCGAAGCCCACCACGGCACCGAGCCCTTTTTGTTGTTTCTGCCTCGCTATCTGGGACTCTTTCCCGACGACAGAGAAGCCGCCGCCTTGCTCGACGACGCAGCGCACCACATCGGCAACTGGATCGAGGATGTTCCCGCCTGGTACGACTGGACGCGCGCCGTCTTTTTGAGCTACTGGATCGGCACGCGGACCGTCGGTGGGGCACACGGCGATCGCGAGTTGGCCGAGCACTTCCGCTTTTTGCACATAGCGCTGGCCGCTTGGCGCGTCACGGGCGAGGCGCGCTACCGCGACTGGGCACTGCGCTATGGGCGCAAGCGGGCCGAACGGTTGCTGGCGGTGGACGGACGGATGCCCGTGTTGTGGGATTTAGACGGGCGTGGATTGCAGCCAGAGGATTTGCAAACCCGCGCAGAGCGGGGGATGGCCGGTGACAACCACCACATTGCCGACGACCCGCTCGCTGGCATCGAAAATCTGCTGGCGTCGGGCGCGATTTATGCGCTGGGGGATCTCTTTTTGCTAGAGGGCGACGAGATCTTTCGCCGCGCGGCCAAGAAAATCGTCGAGCCGCTAATCGGCGAATTGCTCGATCCCCACGCGGACCCGGCCGCGGCCGCGCTCGCCTACTATCGCTGGACCTTCGCCGATTCTTCGCTGGACGACGCCATGTGCGCGGTGCTGGCGCAACAACCCGCCGAGTCGGAAGCACCGTGGGCGATGGTCTTTCCCCAAGAGAGGAAGCGTCGCGAGCCGGGGGTGGGCAAACGCAGCGACATGATCTACTGGGGCCACTGGGCGGAAGATGGCTCAGTGCAGCCGACGCGCGAGCCGAGCACCGCGGCATTGGCGCTGGGGTATCAATTGACGGGCGAATGGACCATGGCCCGACGAGCGCTGGGGGCAGCAGCAGCCAAATTCGCCATGGCCCGGCGGGTGTTGCGCGGCGGGCGCGAACACGCCGATATGGGCGGGGCGATTTGCTCGGTGGCCGCGGGGCACGGGCGCAATTGGGGCTGCGGGGCAGTGACGGGTTGCTATGGGCCGCTGTTGATGGGCACGCGCGAGATACAGGGCGCGGTGGTGCCGCTGGTCGAGTGGGCCGCAGGCCATTTGCCCGAACAGATTCTAGCGCTTGTGCAACCGCCGGTCAGTGGACCGGGCGCAGTGTTGTTTTACAACGGGGGCGAGGTGCGGCAAGCACTGGAGTGGCGCATGGCGGGAACGACCGATTGGCAGTGCGTTGAGTTGGCACCGGGCGAGGTGCGGGAATGCCCACTGGATGAGTAAGTATTATCGACGACTTTATAGGCAGTATTTACGATCTACCGAGCGGTCTGGGCGACGATGGCGAATCGCTTGAGACCTCGCCTCAACTAGCCCGTTATCCGATTCAACTACTGCTTCATTGTGGCTACAATATCCGCTGTCGATATTCTGACCACATCCAATAATACAACAACGACTATGCTCCTTATAGACGGCCTCGGTGACCGTATTCGCCGCCAACGCGAAAAACGCGGGCTCAAACAGCAGGATATCGCCCATGCCCTCCAAGTAAGCCCGCAAGCGGTGTCGAAATGGGAGCGGGGGGAAAACGCCCCAGATATTAGTTTGCTCGGACCGTTGGCCCGGTTACTGGGGGTCTCGACGGATTGGCTACTGCATACTTGGGGCGAGCAGCCCGATGTCTTTGAGGCCACGGTATTCACTTCCGGAGTCAAGGGGGCCGATGAGAAATCAATGCGCTTGGATCCCAAAAATTTCGCCGCCTGGGCCAACGGGGTCTTCGCCGCTGTGACCTCAGCGGTATTGCACCACGACGGCGTGCCCGTCAAGTACTTGGGCGACCGGTGCCTGTGTTTTTTTGCCGGAGAAGGGCAGAAGGAACGAGCCGTGCGCGCAGCACTGCTGGCCAGTGAGATGACCGCGGAAGCCCTCGAAATAGGCTTGAGTTACGGCTCGGTTTACCTAGGGGCGATCGGCCACGCCGATTACGAGCGGCTCGATATCATGGGCGAAGCCGTCTATATCGCTTTCCTAACGATGGACTGGGCTTGTCGCCATAGCAAGAGCGGTATGGCTGTGACACGGGAGGTCGCCTGTGGGCTGGACGGCAAATTGCATCTGGGGCCAGAGGTGAGCGCAGTTTTTCCGGAGTTGGAACAACCAGTCGAGGTCAACGAGTTGCGCGGTCTGGTTTAAGATACAAGGAGAATTCAATGGTCTTAGCAACGCAAATATCCGATTCAACAGCGGTGCCTTACCGGGCCTGGTTCCAGTGCATGCACTGCCCGGATCAGCACTATGCGCTGACCGAGGTCGTTTACCGCTGCAAGTCGTGTGGTGGTTTGCTCGAAGTCCGGCACGATATGGCGGCGCTCAAGGCTCTGGAGCCGGACAAGTGGCGGGCGCTTTTCGACCGCCGCTATATGCGCACTCACTATCCCTATGGTTCCTCGGTATGGGGCAAAAAGGAGATGGTTTGCCCGGCGGTGGCTGATGAGAATGTGGTTTCGCTCTATGAAGGAGGCAGCAATATGTTTTGGGCCGAGCGGTTGGGGCGGCAGCTCGGCGTGGAGGATCTCTGGGTTAAACAATGCGGCGACAGTCACACCGGGTCGTTCAAGGACATCGGCATGACGGTCCTAGTTTCGCTAGTCAAGCAGATCATCGCCACGGGGCAGCAGGTGCCAGCAATGGTCTGCGCTTCCAGCGGCGATACTTCGGCGGCGCTGGCGGCTTATGGCGCGGCGGCTGGGATTCCGGTAGTGGTGCTGTTGCCGCGCGGCAAAGTCACGGCGGCACAGATGGTCCAGCCATTAGCCAATGGCGCGCTGACCTTGTTTCTCGATACCGACTTTGACGGCTGCATGAAGCTGGCCAAGGCATTGAGCAACGAGGAACAGTTTTATTATCTAGCGAATTCAATGAATCCGCTGCGGCTCGAAGGCCAGAAAACCGTAGCGGTAGAGATGGTGCAACAGGACGACTGGACCGTACCCGATTGGATCATCGTACCCGGCGGCAATCTCGGCAATATCAGCGCGCTGGGTAAAGGGTTTCTCGAAATGCGCGAGATGGGGTTGATTGAAGTGTTGCCACGCCTCGTCGTCGCCCAAGCGGCCCATGCCGACCCGCTCTATCAGAGTTACCTGCGCGGTTTCGAGACATTCGAGCCGCAGCGGGCTCGCAAGACGTTGGCCAGCGCGATCCAGATCGGTGCCCCAGTTAGCTGGGAGCGCGCTATCCGGGTATTGAAAACCTTTGATGGCATCGTCGAGTGCGCGAGCGAAAATGAGCTGGCCGACGCCGCAGCCAAGGCGGATCTCACGGGGCTCTTGGCTTGCCCGCATACGGGCGTAGCCCTAGCAGCATTATTCAAACTGGTAGAGCAGAAAGTCATCTCGCCCAAAGACAAGGTTGTCGTAGTATCGACGGCGCACGGGCTGAAGTTCCCCGAGTTCAAGACGCGCTACCACGCCGGTGATCTCGAAGAGTTCGGTGTCGTGCCGCGTTTCAGGCAGATACCACATGAGATCGGAGCAGAATACGGGGCCGTGCAAAGCTTCGTGTTGCGGCACCTCGACGGACTGCGGGCCAAGGCTGGATCAATAAGCGTGGCGCAAATGACCAAATGACGGAATGGAGTTACTCAGCATCGAGCCGCATCTAACCATCCATGCGCCTATACACCTACCTGCTAAAGCTCCAACTGCTCAACGCGCTGGCCTACCGCTTCGAGTATCTGTCGTCCATTGGGCGGAATTTGTTTTTCCTCCTTGGCTCCGTCTTCCTCTGGCGCACCGCGTATCGCGGGATCGACCAAGTCGCCGGTGTCACCGAGGCGCAGATGGTCACCTACGCCGTCGTCGCCGTGCTGATGAATGCATGCTTCACTGTCAGCATCGACAACGAGCTCTTCGGCAAGATTCGCGCAGGTGAGATCGCGCTCGACCTAATCCGGCCGATGAACCTCGTCTGGTACTGGATGACTGAAGATGTGGGGCGTTCACTGGCGGCCGTCACGCAGTTCGCCCTGCCCCTGCTGGCCATCTCGCTCCTCTTTGTAGCACCCCCGCTGCCAGCAGGGGTGGAAGCGGGGGTGCTGTTTCTGCCGAGCTGTGCGCTGAGCTTCCTGCTGCTGTGGCTGCTAAGCACCCTAGTGGGCATGACGGCCTTTTGGGTCACTGACTTATGGGATGTGAGCACAGTGAAAAACAGCCTCGTCTTCGCCCTGTCGGGACGATTGGTGCCAATGTGGCTGTTCCCCGACCTCATCGCCGATGCATCGCGGTGGCTGCCCTTCCAGTACATGTTCCAGGCACCGCTGGAGATCTACATCGGCCGCGTCTCCGCCCAAGAGGTCGTCCACATCCTCTCCGTGCAGGCTCTCTGGGTCGCGGTCTTCGCCTTGCTCACAAGTCTCGTCTGGACGCGCGCCCAGCGGCGGGTCTTCGTGCAGGGAGGATAGGCAGTCCGTGATAGCCGACGTGCGTCATCACTTGTCCGTTGCAGCCCTGTACGGCCGCCTGTCGACGCAGCGGGCGTTAGAGTATCCCTTCTCGCTGCTGAGCATCAGCCTAGGCCTAGGCTTCAACTACGTCTGGATTGGCGTCGCCCTGAAGGTGCTGGTCGACCAGTTCCAGCCGCTATCGGGATGGACTTTCCCACAGCTCGCTTTCCTGTATGGGCTGAGCCTGATGAGCCGTGGCGTCATGTCCATCTTGTCATTTCAGTCGCGGCTGATCGATCGCTTTGTCACGCGCGGCGAGTTCGACTTGATGCTTCTCAGACCCTTGGAGATCACCTTCCACTTTTCCTGTCACCGAATCAATGTGGTCGGCCTCGTGCATCTGGGCATCGGCACGGGCTACTTCCTCTACGGGGCTCGGCTGGCTGGCTTTGTCTGGACGCCGCTGCACGTCGCCGAGGTACTCCTCGTCATTGCCGGCGGAACCCTGATCTACTGGTCCTACCTCACCCTCATCAGCTCCATCGCGTTCTGGACCATGCGGAGCCAGCCCCTTGTGGACGCCAGTATGGAACTGATGGCGCGCGGCACGTTCTACCCGCTGACCGTGTACCCGTGGCATCTGCAGGCACTACTGACCTTCGTGTTGCCCCTCGGCTTCATCGGGTTCTACCCCGCCTGCGACTTCCTCGGCCAGAGCGCGAACACTTCTCTGCCCCTCGATGTGGCCTTGTGGACCCCCGCTGTGGGTGCCGCCATGCTCGTACTGGCGCTGACTGTCTTTGCCGCCGGCCTTCGCCGCTACGAAAGCGCGGGATCATAGGCATGGCACATATAGAGTTAGAGAAGGTTTGCAAGACCTTCCGCGTGACCCGGAAGCAAAAGGGGCTGGCCGGTGCGGTGAAGGGCTTGTTCCGGCCCGACCGACGTGAAGTGCACGCGGTGCGCGACGTGAGCTTTGCGATTGAGCCAGGCGAGTTGGTCGGGTTCATCGGCCCCAACGGCGCGGGGAAATCGACGACGATCAAAATGCTCTCCGGCATCCTCTATCCCACGTCCGGGCGCGTCACCGTCGTCGGCCTCTCACCCCAGAGGCAGCGGCGGGCGGTCGTCCAGCGCATTGGCGCCGTGTTCGGCCAGCGCAGCCAGCTAAACTGGGATCTTCGCTTGGGCGAGTCCTACGAGCTGTTCAAACGGATCTACCGCATTGCCGACGACGACTTCGAGCGGAGCCTCGCTGAACTCTGCGAGGTCCTCGGCATCGGGGATCTCCTCAATACACCGGTGCGGCAGATGTCCCTCGGGCAACGCATGCGCGGGGAGCTAGCCGGTGCCATGCTGCACGAGCCAGATATCCTGTTCCTCGACGAGCCTACGATGGGCATGGACATCGAGGTGAAAGCGGCGATCCGAGCCTTCATCCGAGACATCAACCAGCGACGGCGCACCACCGTGCTGCTCACCACGCACGACCTAGACGACGTGGAGGAACTCTGCGAGCGACTCATCATCATCAACCAAGGACGCATCATCGAAGACGGGCCTCTGGCGGCGCTCATCGACTCGATCACCCCGCACCGCTATCTGATCGTCGAGTGCGATCCCGGCACCGAAGAGCCACTAACTGGCTTCGCCCACGCCCACGCAGAGATTCTCGAACGGCGAGACAGCGTCGTCCGCATCCGCTTTGCGCGGAGCCAAGTATCTGCGTCGGCGCTGATCTCGGAGCTGTCGGCCCGCTACCCGGTGCGCGACGTGTCCGTCCAAGAGCCCGACATCGAGGACGTAATTCGCACGGTGTATGGGCGCGACGTGGGGGGATAGACGCAGTCAGCTAGTTCTAGCTGTTCGCTTCAGTTACTCGAATACCCGAGGAGTTAAGAGGGTTGCGGTCGGCCTACTATTAGCCCACGCAAAAGGCACTTGCGAACGCAATCGCAAGTGCCTTTGCTTTCTAGGTAATCCCTGTAAAAATCAGCTACCGATGCGAATGCGATTGATCGCCCGCGCCAGTGCTGCCTCGGCCCGCGCTACATCAACTCGCTCCTCCCGCGCCCGCGCCAACCGTTCCTCGGCCCGTTGCCGCGCGGCCTCGGCCCGCGCTACGTCGATCTCCTCGACGCGTTCGGCTGTCTCGGCCAGCACCGCAACTTGCTCGCGCCCGACCTCGACAAAACCGCCGCTGATGGCCATTTGGACCTCATTGCCATCCTCCTCGACAAACCGCAATCGCCCTATCTGCAACGAAGTCAAAAGCGGGATGTGTCCAGCAAGGACGCCAAAACTCCCCTCGCTACCGGGCGCTTGCAGGCTGGCTACCTGCCCCGAGTAGGCCACCCGCTCTGGCGTGACGACCTCTAAGGCGAACGCGGGCATGGACTAAAGGTCCTTGGCCGCTTCGAGGGCCTGTTCGATATTGCCGACGAGGAAGAAGGCGAGTTCGGGCACATCGTCGTACTCGCCATCGACCAGCCCCTTGAAGCCGCGGATCGTGTCTTCGATTTTGACGTACTCACCCGGCTTGCCGGTGAATGCCTCGGCCACGTGCATGGGCTGGGTGAGGAAGAACTGGATCTTGCGCGCTCTCGATACAATTAGCTTGTCTTCGTCCGACAGTTCGTCAATGCCTAAAATGGCGATGATCTCGCGCAGGTCGCGGTAGCGCTGTAAGACCTCTTGGACGCGCTGGGCGACCTGATAGTGCTCTTCGCCGACAGCGCGCGGATCGAGGAGGCGCGACGAGGAGGCGAGCGGATCGACCGCCGGGTATAGCCCTTGGTCGGCCAAGGAGCGCTCCAACACGATGCGGCCGTCGAGGTGGGCGAAGGCCGAGACCACGCCCGGGTCTGTATAGTCGTCGGCCGGCACGTAAATGGCTTGCACCGACGTGATCGAACCGTTCTTAGTGGTGGTAATCCGCTCCTGCAGGGCACCCATCTCGGTCGCCAGCGTCGGCTGGTACCCCACGGCCGAGGGCATGCGGCCCAGTAGAGCCGAAACCTCGGCACCGGCGAGGATGAAGCGAAAGATATTATCGACAAAGAACAGCACGTCTTGGCCGGCCTCGTCGCGGAAGTGTTCGGCAATGGTCAGCCCGGTAAGGGCGATGCGCTGGCGCGCACCGGGCGGCTCGTTCATCTGCCCAAAGACCATGGCCGTCTTGTCGATGACGCCCGACTCTTCCAATTCGCCCAGCAAGTCATTGCCCTCGCGCGTGCGCTCGCCTACGCCAGCGAAGACCGAATAACCGCCGTGCCCAGAGGCCACATTGTTGATCAGCTCGGTGAGAATGACCGTCTTGCCGACCCCAGCACCCCCGAAAAGCCCTAACTTGCCGCCGCGGGCAAACGGGCAGATCAAATCGAGGACCTTTAAGCCAGTCTCCAGCATTTCGTCTGCGGTGACTTGGTCTTCGTGGACCGGGGCTGGACGGTGCAAGGGCATCCGGGGCGCTTCGCTGCTGAGCGCACCCTTGCCGTCGATTGGCTCGCCGATGACGTTGAAGAGGCGGCCGAGCACTTCCTCGCCCACCGGAACTTGGATCGGACCGCCGCTGTCAACTACCCGCGCACCGCGCGTCAAACCATCGGTAGAATCCATCGCTACACAGCGCACCGCGTGCTCGCCCAAGTGCTGCTGCACTTCGAGCACGAGACGCTCCTCCGTAGGGCGGTCTTCGGGTGCCACCTCTAGGGCGTTGTAGATGGGCGGCAGTTCCTGCCCGGCGAAATCGACATCAATGACGACGCCGATGATTTCTTTAATCGTTCCTTCTTTCATTTTTACCTCGCGTAGTAAACAGCGCTATTGAGCCACAGCATTGGCACCGCCGATAATGTCCATCAATTCGAGGGTTATCGAGGCCTGCCGCTCCTTATTCATTTCGCGGGTCAGATCCTCGATCATGTCTCTGGCGTTCTTGGTGGCGTTGTCCATCGCCATCATCTGGGCGGCGAAAAAGCCCACATTCGACTCCAGCAGAGCGCGCCATACTTGGAAGTTGATCTGGCGCTCAACCAAAGTGCCCAACAGGACCTCGGGCGATGGCTCGAAGTCGTACTTAGCACTCTCACCTGTTTCCTCTTCGGGCGCGATGGGCAGGAGCTGGCGGACGGTGGGCACTTGGGAAGTAACAGAGGAGTATTCGCTATAGCAGAGCAACACCCGGTCGGTCTGGCCAGCGACAAAGCGACTCGTTAGATCCTGAGCTATATCCACGACGCGAACTAACTCGAGCTGGTTGAACACATCGGCGTGATGGCGGGAGATTGAGTAGCCGCGATGGCTGAAGAAGTCCCAGCCCTTGTTCCCGATGGTGATCAACTCAGGTTGGGCATCCGCATACTCGTCCAACTCGTCCTGAACCCGCCGGCACATGTTGGTGTTAAAGGCACCGCAGAGGCCGCGATCGGAGGTTATGACCACCAGCGCGACGCGCTGGACCGGGCGAACCGCAAAGAGCGGCTGCTCGTAGGTATCGACGCTCTGGTGCAGCGCTTTCAGTACTTGGTCCAGTCGCTGGGCGTACGGCCGGGCAGCTAAAATCGCCGCCTGAGCGCGGCGCATCTTGGCCGCTGCCACCATCTGCATGGCGTTGGTGACGCGCTGGATATTGGTGATGCTGGCGACGCGCGTCCTGAGCTCGCGAAGGGTAGCCACCGCTTAGTCAGCTCCCGCAGAGGGACGGAAGCCACCCTTGAACTCTTCGATCACCGCGTTGAGCTTTTCCCTAGTTTCGTCACTCAAATCGCGACTCTCGTAGATCTCCTGCATAAGCTCGGCCTGGTGATCCCGCATGTAGGCCAGCAACTCGGCCTCAAAGCGGCCTAGGTCGGCCGTGGGCAGATCGAGTACGTGGTCGATGATCGACAGCGAAACCGTCAGTTCGGCCAGCGACTGCGGAGAGAACTGATCCTGCTTGAGGATTTCCATCAGCTTCTCGCCGCGGTTGAGCAGATTGCGCGTGCCTTGGTCCAAGCCCGAAGTGCCGAATTGAGCAAACGCCTTGACTTCGTTATAGCGCGAAATATCGCCCTTGATGGTCCTGGCCACTGCTTTCATCGCCCTAGTCTGGGCATCGCTGCCCACGCGCGACACCGAGGCTCCCACGTCCATGGCCGGCCTGTTCCCCGAGTAGAATAACTCGGGCTTGAGCAGGATCTGGCCATCGGTAATCGAGATGACGTTGGTAGGTATAAAAGTCGATACGTCGCCTTCGAGAATCTCGATAATCGGCAGGGCCGTCAGCGATCCGCCGCCCTTCTCATCGCTCATCTTGGCGGCGCGCTCCAGCAGGCGCGAGTGCAAGTAGAACACGTCGCCCGGATAGGCTTCGCGGCCCGGGGGCCGGCGCAAGATCAGCGACATCTCGCGGTAGGCCCAGGCCTGTTTAGACAAATCGTCGTAGATGATCAGGGCGTGCTGACCATTGTCGCGGAAGTACTCGCCCATCGAAGCACCGGCATAGGGTGCCAAAAACTGCAAAGGTGCCGGATCGGACGCCGTGGCCGAGACCACGATAGTGTACTCCATGGCACCATTGGCCTCTAGTTCGGCCACCAACTTGGCCACGGTTGAGGCCTTCTGGCCGATGGCCACGTAGATGCACTTGACGTCTTGGTCGCGCTGGTTGATGATGGTGTCAACGGCAATGGCCGTCTTGCCCGTCTGGCGGTCGCCGATGATCAGCTCGCGCTGGCCGCGGCCGATGGGAACGGTCGAGTCGATGATTTTAATGCCCGTCTGCAGAGCCTCGCTAACCGGCTGGCGGTCGATGACGCCCGGAGCTTTGCGCTCGACCGGCACACTCTCGTCCGCTTGGATGTCGCCCTTGCCGTCAATGGGCATGCCCAAGGGATTGACGACCCGGCCCAAGAGGGCCTCGCCCACTGGCACTTCGACGATGCGGTCGGTGCGCTTTACTTGGTCGCCTTCGTTGATCAGGGTGTCCTCGCCGAAGAGCACACAGCCGACGTTGTCTTCTTCGAGGTTGAGGGCCATGCCCATAATACCGTGGGGGAATTCCACCAATTCAGTGGCCCGCACATTGCTCAGACCGTGGACGCGGGCCGTGCCATCGCCGACATAGAGCACGGTACCTGTCTCGAATACGTCTATTTCTTTTTCAAAGCCCAGTAGCTGTTGCTTGAGAATTTGGGAAATCTCATCGGGCTGAACCATCGTTTCAGTGGCCATAGATCCTCCTACTGACTAACCGGCCAGACGCGCTTGTAGGCGCTCTAGATAGGTGTTCACGCTGCCGTCGAATACGGTGTCGCCGACGCGGACGATTGCGCCGCCCCGCAGGCTGGCATCGACTTGGACATCCAAGCGCACGGTGCGGCCGCTGCGGCGCTCTAAGCGCTCCCGCAGGCGCTGGCATTGTTCTTCACTCAACGCCACGGCCGAGCGCACCTCAGCACTGATTATGCCCTCGCGCTCGGCGACCTGATCGAGAAAACTTTCGAGTGCCGCGCCGATAATAGAGGCGCGGCCCCTGACCGCCATGAGTCGGAGAAAGTTCAGTGTCAGCACCTCGACCTTGCCGCTGAAGAGCTCCCGCAGGACATTGGCTTGCGCTTGGCTATCGGCTAGAGAATTGGCCAAAAACTCGGCCAACTCGCCGGATTGGCGCACGGTCTCCAAAAGCCGCTCGACATCGCGCTGCACCGCTGTGGTCGCGCCTGTTTCATCGGCGGCTTCCAGCAGCGTAACCGCGTAGCGTCGCACTACTTCGGGTGCGTTCATTGTCCTACTCGCGCGATGGCGTTCAATTGGATTCGGGAATTCTGGCTATAAAGTCATCGACGAGGCCGCGGTTTTTCTCGTCGTCCAAATTGGCGTCGATCAGCGCCCCAGCAGCTTGAACCGCGAGATTGGCCGTCTCGCGGCGCAGCTCGGCGATGGCGACGCGCTTCTCGCTTTCGATACTGGTCCGCGCTTGGTCGAGCATCCGGTCTGCCTCTTCCCGCGCTTGCGAGACGATTGTCTGCCGCACGTTCGCCCCAGCCTCGCGGGCCTCGGCGACGAGCTGCCGCGCCTCTTCATCGGCCGCGGCGAGCTTCTGCCGGTGCTCGCGCAGAACCTCTTCAGCCTCTTTGCGCGCCTGCTCAGCCCCAGCGATCGCGTCGCTGATGCGTTGCTCGCGTTCGTCGAGGGCCGCCAAAAGGTGGGGCCAAGCGAATTTTTTGAGGACGAAAAGCACCACCAAAAAGGTGATGATCGTCCATATTATGAGCCCCACATGGGGATCGAGTAACATAGCGCTTGCGCTACTTGGTCAGCACGATCAGCAGGCAAAACACCTCGCCGATCAGGGCCACGCCTTCGACCAGAGCGGCCGTCAGGATCATGTTGGTGCGGATATCGCCTACGGCTTCGGGCTGGCGGGCGACGCCCTCCAATGCTTTGCCAGCCAGCAGGCCGATGCCCAAACCTGCGCCAATAGCGCAAAGCCCCATGCCAATTCCGGCACCCATATACGCAAATTCCATAGCCAAATACTCCCTCTTGTGAACGTTGTGAACCCCTGCTAATGGTCTGGATGAGCAGCCATGCTAATAAAGACCGTCGATAGCAGGGTGAAGACAAAAGCTTGGACGAATCCGATAAAAATTTCGAGCATGTAAATCGCCACGGCAAAGGGCACAGAGCCAATGGCGATCCACTCACTTTGCAGAATGGAGATCAAACCCAAGAAGACCAAAATCGCCACGTGGCCGCCGGTCATATTGGCGAAAAGACGCACGCACAAAGCAAAGGGCTTGACCAACAAACCAATTATTTCTACGGGAATCAGAATGATGAGCAGCACCGGCGGCACTCCAGAAGGGATCAGGCTCTTGAAGTAGCCGAAAAATCCGTTGTTGGCGATGCCGGCTCCTATCATTACCAAAAAAGAGCACAGGGCTAGGCCAGCCGTGACGTTAATGTTACCAGTGGCTGTAGCACTGTAGGGGACTAGCCCTAGCAGGTTGCAAAACAGGATGAAAAAGAAAAGCGTCAGCAAAAAAGGCAGGTACTTTTTGCCGTCCTCGCCCATGATGGGCACTACGACCTCGTCGCGCAGGAAGAGGACGATGGCTTCGAAGAAATTGGCCAGCCCCGAAGGCACGGTGCGCGGCTTGCGGAAGGCCCTGAGCATGAGCACTATGAGCAGGAGGCTCGCCACCCACATAATCACTACGTGCCGGGTGATGGAGAGGTCGATGCCGAAAAGCTCTAGCGAAGGAAGAGAAACTTTGCCTGCGAGCAGGTGATGAAAATCGACAAAGGGCAATTCGATATAGGGGCTATCTAAAATGTGCCCTATGATGTCCACTTGCGCATTTGCGGCGTCTGCCGCCTGCGTTTCGCCAGCCATTTACTGCCTTGTGAATATCTAAAATTCGGAGGGGAATCTGTCGCAGTAACCAACCAAATAAATTAATTAGGCCGTAAATTCCTGTCAACACCTCGCGGGCGCTTCTAGGGCTTTGAACGGCCTTGTAACTTGAGTACGTAAAAGATTTCAAACGCGAGAAAAAGCAAGTACGCAGCCACTAGCGCGACGAAGTAACTTTCGGCATGGATCTCAGCCCATTTGAGCACCACTACCGACAGGACGGCCACCGCGATCAACCTCGCGATCATCCCCCCGAAGAAGGCGATCACAAAGGTCTGCATGCCCTTGCCCCAGCCCCAGCGAATTGCCGCCAGCGCGAGCGCGCCGTTGACTCCGGCAACTGCCAATCCAGCGGCGATGCTGTCCCAATTCACGGTCCGTCCTCCTGCTTGCGCCGCTCATCTAAATCCATCAACGTCCGATAGAGTTTGTAAAACCCGCCTCCCGCGCCGATTAGGGTACCCAACACGAGAAAGAGTGGCGTAGTTGCAAATTTGTCGTCGAGCCACCAGCCGAGAAACACAAAGATCAGGATCGTTGCCGCGAATTGAATCCCCAGACTGACGTAAGGGCCGATATCGGCATACGCCCCGGTCTTTTTTTTCGCAACCATATTCTCTACGAGCAAAGAAAAACGGCGGACCACCGTCCGCCGCTATATCAAAGCTGCCGACAGTGCTCAGCTCGTCTTCGACTCGGCTTCTCCGCACGAGCCGGGAGCCTGACCGCATTCGCACATAGGCTCGCCCAACGCATCGCGCATAGTGCCCAGCCCTCCACACGAGCCTTGAAGGCGGCGATTGCTGAAGATCACGCCGACGGCCATGGCGGCCATGACCAACCCAAAAGCGGCGAAAGCGGCAATAAGCGTGCTTATAGTCATCCTACATTCCTCCCGACTTAAAATTCGTCGAAGCGGATCATTTCCTCTTCAATGCCCAAATCGTCGAGCATCCCGAGCGCGGATTGGAGCATCAGCGGTGGGCCGCACAGGTAGTATTCGACGTCTTCAGGGGCGGGATGATCCTTGAGATAATGGTCGTGTACCACCTGGTGAATAAAGCCCACATAGCCGTCCCAATTGTCCTCTGGCCGCGGCTCGGACATGGCGATGTGGAAGGTGAAGTTGGGAAACTCTTCTTCGATTTTGCGGAAGTGATCCTCGTAGAAGACCTCGTTGGGATTGCGCGCTCCGTACCAATAGGACACCTTGCGCCCCGTCTTGAGCGTGTGGAAGAGGTGGTACAGATGCGACCGCAAAGGCGCCATGCCCGCGCCACCGCCGATATAGACCATCTCGCGGTCGGTTTCCTGAATGAAAAATTCGCCGAACGGCCCCGAGATCGTCACCATGTCTCCTGGCTTGCGGCTGAACACATAGGAAGAGGCAATGCCGGGCGGCACATCCTCCCAGCCGCCCTTTTCGCGGTCGGGTGGGGGGGTGGCAATGCGGATGTTGAGCATGATGATGTCGCCCTCGGCTGGGTGATTGGCCATTGAATAGGCGCGGAAGACAGACTCGGTATTGACGAGCTTGAAGTCCCAGACATTGAAGCGATCCCAATCGGGGTGGAAGCGCTCGTCAATGCCCTCAAAGTCCTTGAAGTCGCACTCGAAGGGCGGCACTTCGATCTGGATAAAGCCGCCGGGCTGGAAATCGAGCGTTTCGCCCTCGGGGAGCTTGACGACAAATTCCTTGATAAAGGTCGCCACGTTGTCATTGGATACTACTTCGCACTCCCACTTTTTGACCGAGAACACTTCGGGCGGCACTTCGATCTTCATGTCCTGCTTGACGTTGACCTGACAGGAAAGCCGCACGCCCTCGCGCGCCTCGCGCTTGGTAATGTGGCTGGTCTCGGTCTGCAAGATATCGCCACCACCCTCGTAGATGTTGACCTTGCACTGGGCACAGGTGCCGCCGCCACCGCAGGCCGAAGACACGAAGACCTTGTTGTCGGCCAGTACGTTGAGCAGCTTGCCCCCTGCTGGAACGGAAAGGGCCTTGCTCTCGTCGTCGTTGATGAGGATCCGCACGTTGCCGCTGGGCACCAACCGGGAGCGGGCCACCAAGATTATGGTCACCAAGGCCAGCACTACGCCGGTAAACATGCCGACGCCGGAAATAACTTCAGTCATAAGACGCTCTCTTCTGTTACAGCTGAATACCAGAAAAAGACATAAAGGCCAAAGACATCAGGCCCACCGTAATGAAGGTAATCCCGAGACCGCGTAGCCCTGGCGGCACGTCGCTGTACTTCATTTTCTCGCGGATGCCCGCCAACGCGACGATAGCCAGCGCCCAGCCGAAGCCCGAGCCAAAGCCAAAGACCACGCTCTCGCCTAAGTTGTAGTCGCGCTCGACCATGAACAGCGAACCACCTAAGATCGCGCAATTGACGGTAATCAAGGGCAAGAAAATGCCCAGCGCATTGTAGAGGGCCGGCACGAACTTGTCGAGAAACATCTCGAGGATCTGCACCATCGCGGCGATGATGCCGATGTAGCTAATTAGCCCCACAAAGGTCAGATCTACCCCACTCAAGCCCGCCCACGCTAGGGCGTCTTCCTTGAGCAGGTACTGGTAGATTAGGTTGTTGGCTGGGACCGTAACCGTCTGTACCACGACTACGGCGATCCCAAGCCCGAACGCCGTCTGCACCTCCTTGGAGACCGCTAGAAAAGTACACATCCCCAAAAAGAAGGCCAGCGCCATGTTTTCGACGAACACGGACTTCATAAATATGCTCAGATAGGCTTCAACCATGTCCGGTTACTCCTTCTCGACCTGCTTGGGCTTCCAAGTCCTGACCGCCCATATAAAAAAGCCAATGATGAAAAACGCACTCGGCGGCAAGAGCATCAGGCCGTTGGGCGCGTACCACCCCCCCTCCGCGGCCAATGCAAACATTGGTACTCCAAAGAGCGAACCCGATCCAAATAGCTCGCGCAATATGCCGACGACCAGCAGAATGACGCTGTAGCCCAAGGCATTGCCCAAGCCGTCGAGAAAGCTCAACCCAGGGCCGTTCTGCGAGGCGAAAGCCTCGGCCCGCCCCATGATAATACAGTTGGTGATAATCAGGCCGACGAAGACCGAGAGTTGTTTGCTGATATCAAAGGCATAGGCGCGCAGGAATTGATCGACGATAATCACCAGCGAGGCGATGATCGTCATCTGCACGATAATGCGGATATTGGCCGGGATAAAGTTGCGGATCACGCTGACGGCCATGTTGGAACAACAGAGCACGAAAATGACCGCCAAGCACATGGTGACGGTGGTCTCCAACTTGGTCGTCACCGCCAGGGCCGAGCATATGCCGAGACTCAGCAAGGCAATGGGATTTTCGTCAAAGAGCGGCCTGAAGAGGACGTCTCTTGGTTTGTCAGCCATTTAACTAACTCCTCGTTCTTTGAGCTTGGCCAGATACGGCCCAAAGGCTTCCGCACCCAGCCAGTAGCGCAGCATGTCCCTGACGCCGCGCGAGGTAATGGTGGCACCCGACAGCCCATCGACCTGATACTGGGTTTCGGGCCGTCCCTGGACGACCTTGCCCCTGATCACCTCGATGCGCACGGCACCGCTTTCGTCAAAGGCCCTTTTGCCGTCCCACAGGGCCTTCCAACTCGGGTTATCGACCTCTCCCCCCAAACCCGGAGTCTCGGCGTGCTCGTAGTACACCAGCCCGCGGATGGTATTGAGGTCCCTAGCATCGAGGGCCACAAATCCATAGAGCGTTGACCACAGCCCTAAGCCGTGGACGGGCAGGATGACCTTTTTAATCTTGCCCTTTTGCGAGACCATGTACACCGAGGCATGGAGTGCGCGGCGCTTGACATTGGCAATATCCACATCGGCCGGTACCACTTCACTCTGCTCCGGGTCTTTAGCCGCCCGCCGCTGGTCGTACTCAATCGGGTCCACGCCATCAACGTATTCCCCGGTCGCCAAATCGACGACGCGGGTATTTATATTTTGGTATAACTCTTCGATGCGCTCGCCACTGGCGACCTCGCCGGATTTCAGCAGACCCGCGGCCATCAGAATATTGCGCTTCTTGTCCAGCGTCTTGTTGACCGCCTGGGTCGGCCGCAGCGACACCGCCGCCGCCGAGACCAGCACCGAGCAGACGAGGCAAACGCCGAGCGCCACGCCGAATGTTCTACCTACCGAATCGTTAGCCACTTTGTCTATCTCTCCTAAGAGCTGACGGCGGTGCGGGCCAGCCTGCGCTTGATGTTGGCTTGTATTGCCACATAGTCGATCGCCGGCGCGAAGACATTGCCAAAGAGAATGGCCAGCATTACGCCCTCGGGAAAGGCCGGATTGATCACGCGGATCAGCACGGTCATAAAGCCTATGAGCGCCCCGTACGCCCAACGGCCAGCCGGGGTCATGGTCGCCGACACCGGATCCGTCGCCATATAGACGCAGCCAAAGGCATACCCGCCTAGCACCAAATGCCAAGCCGCGTTCATCTGGAACATCGGGTTGGTATCGCTGCCAATCGCGTACAGCAATTCGGCGCAGACGACCGTCGCCACCGTCATGCTGACGATGATTTGCCAAGAGCCGACCCTAGTCGCGATGAGGATGGCTGCGCCGATCAGACAGGCTATGGTCGATGTTTCTCCCATAGATCCGGGAATCGTGCCCAAGAACGCCTGCATCCAAGTCACCGTATCGGTAACGGCCGCCATGCCATCGGCCGCAGCAGCCCCCAGCGGAGTAGCGTACGTAAAGCCATCGACCGCGACCCAAACCGCATCGCCGGTGATCTCGACGGGATATGCAAAATAGAGGAACGCCCGCCCGGTCAGCGCTGGATTGAGGAAATTTTTGCCGGTGCCGCCGAAGACCTCTTTACCTATCACCACGCCGAAGCTGATGCCGATGGCCACCTGCCACAGAGGGATCGTCGCCGGCAGGGTCAGGGGAAAGAGCATACCCGTGACCAAGAAGCCCTCGTTGATCTCGTGCTTGCGAACCATCGCGAAAAGCCCCTCCCACAAGCCACCCACCATATTGCACACCAAAAAGACTGGAAAAAAGTAGAGGAAGCCGTGGAATACGTTAGCCAATGGGTTACCGGGATTGTAGCCGATGCCGAGGATGTCGATGATTATCCCGCGCCATTCGCCCGTCGTGGTCGCCCCCATCTGCTGCATGGCCTGATTGATCTGATAGCCCGTGTTCCACATAGCCATGAAAATGCAGGGCACGAGCGCGACGACGACCGTGATCATGGTGCGCTTGAGGTCAATACCGTCGCGCACATGCGTCGGCCCCTCAGTGACGCGACCGGGCGTATATAAAAATGTATCGGCTGCTTCGTATAGAGCGTAAAACTTTTCCAGCCGTCCCCCCTTGTGGAAGAGGGGCTCGGCTTGGTCGAGCAGATCTCGCAAAACCTTCATCGAATGCGTCTATCCCTCTCTTTCAATTCTGTCCAAATTTCGCCTCAGCATGGGGCCGTATTCGTACTTGCCGGGACACGCGAAAGTACACAGTCCCAAGTCCTCCTCGTCCAGTTCCAGACAGCCGAGAGCTTGGGCGCGGTCCGTATCCTCGACGATGAGCGCGCGGAGGAGAAAGGTCGCGAGGATGTCCAACGGCATCACCTGCTCGTACGAACCGATCGGCACCATGGCCCGGTCGCTACCCTCGGTGGAAGTAGTAAAGTCGAATAACCGGTTGGGCAGCAGCTTGGAGGCAAAGATATTCTTGATGGAAAACTTATCGACGCCCGGTTTCTGCCACCCTAAGAACTCGCGCTCGCGTCCCTCGGCTAGCACAGAGACCTGCGTGTGATAGCGTCCAAGGAAGTCCAACGGGCCGGACGCGACGCGACCCGCCAGCACCGACCCGGCAATGACCCGATTCTCGCCCGGCTTGAGTTGCCCGGCGGTCAGCTCGCTCAGGCAGGCCCCTTGGCGGGTGCGCAACAGGCGCGGCTGATCCACCTGGGGGCCGCCCAAAGCCACGATGCGCTCAGTCCACAACGAGCCGGTGGCAAAAAGCTTGCCGCAGGCCACCACGTCTTGGTAGCCAATGTACCAGACAGTCTTGGCTGCGCCGACCGGATCGAGAAAGTGAATGTGGGTGCCGGGCAATCCCGCGGGATGCGGGCCGGCAAATTCGACGACTTGGGCACCGTCAGCCGAGATGCTCGCACCAGATGCTTTGCACACATAGACCGGCCCATCGGTGAGCTTGCCCAGTATGGTCAGGCCCCGAGCAAAGTCGTCTTCGTACTCGCGGAGCACGACTTGGGGATCGGCTGCGAGGGGATTGGTATCCATCGCGGCGACGAAAATCGAGTGCGGTGCGGCGCTGTCGGGCACGGGCACTTTGCTGTAGGGCCGCGTGCGCAGCGCGGTCCAAAGGCCAGACGCCACCAAGGTTTCGCGCACCTGCTCGCGGCTTAGCTGGTCCGGCACCGTGCGCGTGTACTGCTCAAAGCGCTCTTCCTCGTCCCCGGCAATCTCAATGACGACCGAGAGCAAGGCGCGTTTGGCCCCGCGATGGACGGCGATCACTTTGCCGCTCGCCGGCGACGTATAGCGCACGCCCGGAAGCCTCTTGTTCTCGAAAAGCAACTGGCCCTTTTTGACCGAATCGCCCTCGTTTACGGCCATCGTCGGCCGCAGGTCGATAGCGTCCGGCCCCAAGACGGCCACCTGCCCAATCTCCGGGCCGTCCTCAATTACTTGCTCCGGCGCACCAGAAATGGGCAGATCCAATCCTTTTTTTATTGCAATTTTACTACTGGCCATTATGCGTGCTACGCCATCCCCTTTCAAAAGTAAATATCACTAAACTGGCCGGTTTAAGCCAGCCAGCCCCACCTGTCAAGGAAAATAGGACACTTATTTGCCGTCAAAGAATCTTTATGTCTCATAATCGGCCAGATATCAAAGCGCGGGCGCGCTGTCCAACCCATTTACCTCCGCAAACAGCCTAAAAATAAAAGCCAAGAAACGCGATGGAGCAAGACATTTGCGCGGCAGACGCGGGCTAGACCTTGCCAAACCGGATGAAACCTCGGATTTTAGACGCTCATCCACCAAACTAATCGAGGATTTATGAGCCTGAATGCGCCTGCAACGCGCGAGGAAATCGCCGCCCTCTACAAAAGCCCCATACTCGACCTCGTGTACCGCGCCGCAACCGTCCATCGCGAGCACCACGATCCACGGCAAGTACAAGTCTGCACCCTGCTTTCGATCAAGACCGGCGGCTGTCCTGAAAATTGCAGCTATTGCTCGCAGTCGGCCCACTTTGATACGGGCCTCGAACGCCAAGACCTGCTGTCGCTAGAGGCCGTGCGCGAAGCCGCCGAGCGCGCCGCGGCTGCCGGTAGCACGCGCTTCTGCATGGGCGCGGCCTGGCGCCAAGTACGCGACGGCGCGGAATTCGACCGCGTGTTGGACATGGTGCGCACGGTCGCTGCCACCGGCATGGAAGTCTGCTGCACGTTGGGTATGCTCACCGCCGACCAAGCCCGCCAGTTGCGGGAAGCCGGCCTCCACGCGTACAACCACAACTTGGACACCGGGGAAAACTACTACCCCGAAATCGTCTCCACCCGCACCTATCGCGACCGCCTCGAAACCTTGGGCCATGTCGGGCGCGCTGGGATTTCAGTCTGCTGCGGTGGCATCTTGGGCATGGGCGAAAGCGACGAAGACCGCATCGACCTGCTCTGCGCGCTATTGCAACTGCCAACGCCGCCGGAATCCATACCAGTCAACGCTCTAGTACCCATCGCCGGCACGCCACTCGGCGACCGCGAAAAAGTGACCGCGTGGGAACTCGTCCGCATGATCGCCTGCGCCCGCATCCTCTTTCCCTCGGCCATGGTGCGCCTCTCGGCTGGCCGCGACCAACTCTCGACGGCTGAACAAGCCCTGTGCTTTTTAGCTGGGGCCAATTCCATCTTCTCGGGCGACCGCCTGTTGACTACTCCCCACCCCGGCACCGACGCCGACCAAGCCCTCTTCGACCTGCTCGACTTAGAAGCGCGGCCGTCGCAAGGCGCTTCAGAGCGCGTCGATCAGCTCGCAGAAGCAGTCGTAGATCGAAGCTAGCTGCTGCCGCTCAATGCAGTAGGGCGGCAGCACGTACACACTGTTGCCCAGCGGCCGCAGCAGGAATCCCCGCGCCAAAAATCGCTCCCTCAGCAGCGGCCCCACCTCGTGCAAGTATCCTTCCTCGCCCTCAGCTATCACGTCCGCCGCCACAATCGTACCGCACACCCGCACCCGCTTGAGCCGCCAGTGATCGCACAGGCGCACCGCTTCCTCGCGCTGCCAAGCCGCTAAGCGGCAGAAAGGCTCGCCAGCGAGCAGATCCAGCGAGGCCAGCGCAGCCACACACCCCAAGGGATTGGCCGTATAGGAGTGCCCGTGATAAAAGGCTTTAGCGGGATCGTCGTGATAGAAGGCCGAGAACACCCGCTCGCTGCAAACAGTGGCCGCCATGGGCAGAAAACCGCCAGTCAGTCCCTTGGCCAAACAGATGATATCGGGTTGGGTCGCGGCTTTCTCACAGGCGAAAAGCGCCCCGGTGCGACCAAATCCGGTCAGCACCTCGTCGTAGATGGCCAACACGTCGAATCGGCGCAAAAGCGTCTGCACAGCCCCGAGAAAGTGCGGGCGGCACATCCGCATGCCCCCAGCGCCTTGGACTAGCGGCTCGAGTATCATGGCCGCGTACTGGCCGGATCGGCGCGTCAACAGTTCCTCTAGCCGCGCGAGAGCCTGCACCTCTTTGACCTCTACCTCCTCATCGCCTTCCCAAGTGGCCGGAAAGGGCACGGCGTCTGTCGGAAAGAGCAAGTCGGCAAAAGGGCGCGTAAAAAGCGAGCGCTCCCCCACCGACATCGCCCCAAGCGTGTCGCCGTGATAGGCCCCCTCGAAACGCAGAAATCGCGTGCGATCTCGCTCGCCTTGGTTGCGCCAAAACTGGTAGGCCAGCTTGAGCGCCACCTCTACGGCCGTCGAGCCATCATCCGAATAGAAGACCCACTTTAGCGGCGCGGGCAAGGCATTCACCAGCCGCCGGGCCAGCTCTTCGGCGGGGCGATGGGTAAATCCGGCCGCTACTACATGTTCCAACTCTTTGGCCTGCTCGGCCACCGCGGCGGCGATCTCGGGCTGGCCGTGGCCGTGCAAGGTCACCCACCAACTTGAAATGCAGTCGAGGATCTGCCGTCCATTCTCTAGTTCTAGCATCGCCCCGCGACCAGCCCGCACTTGCTGTATCGGCAACGCCGCCTTCATCTGGGTAAAAGGCGACCACACGTAGGAAGTACGCTCAGTCATGGCGGCCAAAATAGCGGGCAAAAAGCGCCCGTACCTTGGTGGGCGACAGCTCTACCCGGCGGTCGATTGCAGCCAGCACAGGCACCGCTCCGTAGTGAGCGATAGCTTGGCAGTTAGCTGGGTTGGAGGGGCCGTTGACCACCACGCCCAAGAGCGAACAACCTCGGCGGCGCAATTGGTCTAGCGTCAATAGCGTGTGATTGATGGTGCCCAATTCGCTGCGCGCCACTACCAGCACCGGCAGTCCCAGATCAACCATCAGATCAATCATCAGATGCCGGTCGTCGAGCGGTACCATAACCCCGCCAGCCCCTTCGACGATCAAGCGCTCCTGCACGGGCAGCGCAAAGCGGCTCATCTCGATCTGCACGCCCTCGCGCCGGGCCGCCTCGTGCGGCGACAGGGGAGCGCGCAAGCGATAGGTCTCTGGCAGGACGCGCTCGGCCGGCAGTCCAGTAACGCGCCGCACCCAATCGGCGTCTGCATCGGCTCCGCTTTGCATGGGCTTCCAATAGGAGGCCTCCAGCCCCACAGTCAGCAGTGCTGCGACATAGGACTTGCCAACGCCCGTATCCGTACCGGTGACGAACAAGCGCGAGGGAAATTCAACTGTCACAGCCCCCCGCTTTCTCGACGACTAAATAATGAATAGCGCATGTGATCTCCACGCCGTTGGGACAGTCGCGATCCCAGCCGCGCAAGAGCTGGCGCAATTGCCTTGGTCCAAGGGTTCTCAGGCGCGCCGACGTATGGGCTCCCGTGCCCTTGAAGTGGCGCAAAAAAGCGCGCGCGGTTGGAAAGCGCAACACGAGCACCTGTTCCCATTGGCGCACTGCGACCGGCTCAGCGGCAAATACGCGAGCGACAGACGCTAAGTCGGGCAAGGCGTTGGCGCTGCAGGGGACGCCTTGGCGCACACATTGGCGGTGCCATTCAGCGTATGAACCCGCCCCCGGATAGGAGCAGAGCAATCGCCCGCCGGGTTTAAGCGCGGACAATAGCTGCCGCAGACCAGCGCGCAAATCGGCGAACCAGTGAACCACAAAGCTGGCGCAGATCAAGGCGTAGCGTCCCTCGCTAGCTAGCTGTTCCCCGTCCAAAACCCTGTAG
Organism: Candidatus Latescibacterota bacterium; assembly: GCA_965116455.1. Lineage (GTDB taxonomy): Bacteria > Latescibacterota > UBA2968 > UBA8231 > UBA8231. Next base: position 2,917,369 of record OZ220690.1, read on the forward strand.
CAGATGTCTGGATGGGCAGCCTCGGCGGCCATTTTCTGCCGACAATGCGCGACCATGGCCGGCGCAAGGTCGGTCAGTTCCAAGCGACGCCCGGGGAAGAGAGTGGCCAAGGGCTCGCTCAAAAATCCCGTGCCGCAACCGATTTCGAGCACAGGGCCTTCCACTAGGTCTTCGGCGCACTCGGCAGCGCACTTAGCCAAAGTAGCAGCCCCAGCGCGCTGCTCTTCGGCATGGCAGTCGTACGTCGAGGCGCTGCGGGAGAAATTTTCCACGACGCGCGCTTTGAAACTCGCTTCCGTCATACCGACTGCATCCCGCGCCAAGCCCATTCGACTCGTTTCCAACACACACGAGCATGCGTCAGGGGCAGCGCGTGGCCTGCCTCCGCAACGATGGCAAGCGCGCTATTGGGCAGCAACTCGCGCATCTCCTCGGCCCGCTCCACCGGTACCACGCGATCGCGGCTGCCGTGCAAAATGAGCACCTGTGCTGCGGCCGGTATCGCGGTTAGTTCCAGCACGCTCTCCTGTAACAGTTGCAAATCGCAGCGCAAACCATCGGCATCAACGACCTCGGGCCAGCTACCTTCCGACGGCGCGCCACAACGGGCGTAAAAATCGGCCAATAAGGCCGCTGGCTCGCGCTCCAAGCGCGCGATCATCTGCTCTACTGTGCGGCGCGAGCGCCGGGCCTGACGGGCACACGGCGAGTGAAAGCTGCGAAAGCCACTCATAACTACGATCAACTCTGCTGCCTCACATAGCTGCGGCGACAACAGATGCAAGCCGAAGGAGTGCGCCAAGACGATGCGCGGCTGGGCCGCAACCGCCACGGCTGAGCCGAAGTACCCTCGGTCTGGACAGTGCAGCGCAAAGTTAGCGGGCAAGACATCCCGCCAGCGGTCCCAACACCAAGCACCAAAGCCCCACCCGTGTTGGGCGACCACGTCAACGACGGCCATCGCGCCACTGCTGAAGCAATTCAATTAGCATATCGAGGTCGCTCTGCTGGTGCAGAGCGCTGAGTGCCAAGCGAATCCGCGCCCGGCCCGGCTCGACCGTAGGAGGACGAATGGCCACCGCTAGGATGCCGTTTTCTTCTAGATAGGCGTTCAGGGCTAGCGCTTCGTCCTCCGCACCCACCATCAGCGGCACGATCTGCGCGGTCGCTGCGCCCGTATCCCAGCCCTGTGCCCTAAGCGCGTCGCGCAAATAGTCGGCATGGGCGAGCAATGTCCGGCGCTGTGCGCCCATTTGCGGCACCAACTCTAGCGCCGCATCCACCGCGCCCAAGACGGCGGGTGGCAGCGCGGTCGTATAGATAAACCCCGGGCAACAGTTGACCAAGTACTCCCACAGCTTCTCGCCGCAGGCCACGTACGCCCCAAAAGACCCGAGCGCCTTGCCAAACGTGCCGATGCATACGTCCACGGCCCTGCCACACGTCAGCCCCATCCCCCGCTCGCCCAAAACGCCCGTGGCGTGCGCTTCGTCGATGACCAACAGCGCGTCGAATTCCCCGGCCAACTCGACGAGCGCGTCGATATCGCTGACGTCGCCGTCCATGCTAAACACCGATTCGGTGACAATCACCCGGCGCGAGTGGTCCGCCCCCATGCTTTCCGCCAGCAAGGCGCGCAGGTGATCCAAGTCGCCGTGGCGGTAGCGCCGCATCCGACAGCGCCCCAAAACCGCCCCTTGAACCAAGCTGTTGTGGCAGAGCCGGTCGAGCAGGATGAGCGCGCGCCGATCGACCAACGTCGGCAGCAGCGAAACATTGGCCTGATATCCAGAATTGAGCACCAGCGCCCGCTCGGTCTGCTTGAGCCCAGCCAAGGTCTGCTCCACCTCGGCAAAGCCCGGCTGCGAGCCACAAATCAAGCGCGCGGCCGTGGCACCGGCCCCGTAGCGCTCGACGAACTCAATGGCCCGCGCCTGCAAAAGCGGGTGCGACGCCAAGCCGAGATAGTCGTTGGAGCTAAAATTGACCAATTCGCGGCCATCGGCGCGAACGCGCGCGCCGCCACACGGCTCCCAAGTCCGCAACGACCGCATCTGCCCGGCCTGTCGCCGCCGCACCAATTCAGCGTAAATAAAATCGAATTTCGCCCGCATAAGGTGAAGCTGTGCCAAATGGTCCGCCCAAGCAAGGCAAGCCGCCTATAGGCTTGCCGCATAAGGTGCGCCGCTCTATACTATCGCCTGTAAACTTGCCCCTCCGCTGCCATGGCGACGACGACCAATAAAATCACCGTTTCTTCGCTCCAGTCCAAAAAGGAGCGCGGCCAAAAGATCTCCATGTTGACGGCCTACGACTACCCCACGGCCGCGCTGCAAGACGAAGCCGGCCTCGACGTAATCTTGGTCGGCGACTCCGTGGGTACCAACGTCTTGGGCTATCGCGGCCCGCAGCAGGTGACCATGGACGACATCCTCCACCACCTGCGGGCCGTGCGCCGGGCCGTGCGCCGAGCCTTTCTCCTCGCCGACCTGCCCTTCATGTCCTTTCAGCCGTCGGTCGAGACCGCGGTCAAAAACGCCGGGCGCTTGGTGCAGGAGGGCGGAGCCGAAGGCGTCAAATTGGAAGGCGGCCTGCCGGTTTTACCCCAGCTAAAAGCCATCGTTGACGCCGGCATCCCCGTCGTCGGCCACCTCGGATTTACCCCGCAGTCCCAAGCCCGCGAATTCTACCTGTTCAGCGACCGGCGCGGCACCGTGCCCAAATTTCACGGCAAGGGGCCGAAGGGAGCCAAAGCCCTCGTCGAGCAAGCCCTGCGCTTGGAGGACGCTGGCGTGTTTTCCCTGGTCTTGGAAATGGTCACTGAAGAGGCCGCTCAAGCCGTCACCGAGCGGCTCAAAATTCCGGTCATCGGCATCGGCGCTGGCCGCTATTGCGACGGCCAAGTGCTGATCATCCACGACCTCGTCGGCCTCAACGAAGAAGACCTAACCCTGACCAAAGCCTACGGCCAAACGCGCCGGGATTGGCTCGAAATGTTCAAAACGTACTGCCGAGAAGTCGCCGAAGGCCACTTTCCCACGGCTGAAAACGCAGCGCACATGGCCCCTGAAAAACGCGCTCAACTAGACCAACTGCTCCGCGATAACGGTAAGAATCGCTAATCCTTCGAGAGGAAAATATCCCATGCGCTTATTCTACGCCGCTGCCCTGATTTTGTGGACCACCGCCCCCGCCCTAGCCCAAGACGCCGACCAAAACTGGATTCAGGCGGCCATCGCCAACTTGGACGCCGCGTTTGGCTCCATCGTTTCGGCGATGGCTGGTGTTCTCTTCGCCGACCTAGGGACGAAAATCCCCCTCATCATCTGGGTACTCGTCCTAGGCGGCATCTACTATTCCTTCTATTTCGGCTGGATCTCCCTGCGCGGCTTCCGCCACTCCATCGACGTCATCCGCGGTCGCTACGACGATCCCAACGACCCGGGCGAGATTTCCCATTTCCAAGCTCTCACCAGCGCCCTGTCGGCTACCATCGGCCTCGGTAACATCGCCGGCGTCGCCATTGCCGTCAGCTTGGGCGGGCCGGGTGCGGTCTTTTGGATGCTCCTGACCGCCTTATTCGGCATGTCCTCCAAGCTAGCCTCCTGCACCCTAGCCGTCATGTACCGCAAAATTCACCCCGACGGCCGCATCTCCGGCGGGCCGATGTACTACCTAGAGCACGGGCTTGCCGACAAAGGACTCAAGTCGTTGGGCCGCGTCTTCGCCATTTTGTTCGCCATTTTCACCATTGGTGGCTCCCTCGGCGGTGGCAACATGTTCCAAGTCAACCAGACGGTCGAAATCCTCACCACTGTATCCCCGGCTATAGGGGAATACAACTGGGTCTTAGGCCTCCTCTTCGCCTCGTTGATCTCTCTGGTCATCATCGGTGGCATCAAGCGGATCGGCCGCGTCACCTCGCGGATTGTGCCCTTTATGTGCCTGCTCTACGTGGCCGCCTCTCTCGTCATCATCCTGTCACACATCACCCAAGTGCCGACCATGATCGCGACCATTTTCCGCGAAGCCTTCTCGCCGCAGGCCCTGTACGGCGGCTTTTTGGGCGTCCTAGTCGTCGGCATCAAGCGGGCAGCCTTTTCCAATGAAGCCGGTCTCGGCTCCGCGGCTTTTGCCCATGCCGCGGCCCGCACCAACGAGCCAGCACGCGAAGGCATGGTCGCGATGATTGGCCCCTTCATAGACACGATCGTCATCTGCTTGATGACCGCTTTGGTCTGCATGATTACCGGGGTGTACACCGATCCTCAGTTCCAAGCGAGTGAAGGCTTTATCGTCGGGGCTAAAATGACTTCGGCGGCCTTTGATTCGTTCCTGCCCGGCGCCCGCTACGTCCTCGCCATTGGCGTCATGCTCTTTGCTTACTCAACTATGATTTCGTGGTCGTACTACGGGGAGAGAGCGTGGGAGTATCTATTTGGCAGTCGCTTCAACCTAATCTTCCGGGTCATTTTCGTCGTCTTCGTCGTCTTCGGCTCGGTCGTCACGCTCAAAAACGTACTCGACTTTACCGATATGCTCATCTTGAGCATGGCCTTCCCCAACATCATCGGCGGCGTCATCCTCAGCCCGCAGATCAAGGCGTGCCTGCAAGACTACTGGGGCCGGCTGAAAAGCGGCGAGATGAAGCGGTATAAGTGATTAGTGGTCCTTGGCCGCCTCGTTGGAAACGTAGCGGTCTAACAAAAAGTGGCGGGTGATGGTATTGCCATGCACCCGCCACTTTTGCGTTCTACTCGCCACCCTCCATTTCCAACCACTCGCGGTCTGCGGCCAAGTAAATTTCCTCGACTTCCAAGTCGGCAAAGGCCGCAGACCAGCGCTGCCAATCCGCCCGTTCCTCCTGCTCCTGCATCCGCAGCCGCACCACAAAGGCAAAGCGATTGAGCGCGAACGTCAGCGTGGTAACCTTGCCCCCCCTCAGATCGACCTCCACCTGCTGGGTCTGCCCGCCGTAGCTCAATTCGACCCAATGCTTGCCGGCGGACAGATTGTGGAAAAGCAATCCCTGATAGCCGCGCTTGAGCAATTCGAGCGAGTAGCGGCCGTCCAAGCGCACCGCGATATCCTTTGTGATCTCGCTGCCGATAGGGGCCAACACCAAGGCCAGCCAAGCGTCGAGATCGTCGAATAGCAACTCGTCGGCAGCGGCGGTGGCAATGGCTAGGGGTGCCTCTTGTACCATGGCTACGGGCCTTTGATCCGGCGTCCAAGCTGGCGGCGGAAGTTGGGGCGTGATGCCGCTTTTGCGCGTCAGTGCATAGACCAAGATGTTGGTCCCCGCCATCAGCGAGTAGGTCGAAATCCCCGTGGCTTCGCCTTCAGTATTGAAGCTGGCCCGCCACTTCCCCTCGAACCCCAAGTCGCTTAACACGGCCACCAGCTCCCCATCCAGTTCGACCCCCCACAACCCCTCTGACGGATGCAACGGCCCGGCTTCCTGCTCGGATGCGGCTCCGGATACAACGGGTGCCTGTTCTTGCTGCAAGGCCAAAAGATCATTTCGATTGTTGATTGGATAATACCAAGAGCGGTTGCCCTCCATGTATCTGCTGCGCGACCGATCCTCTCCGGGGAAGCCGCCGCCGAATTCGTAAAAGGAGTGATATAGCGGATGTGATGTTGGGACGGGTGCCAAGCGCGCCTCAGACCCCAAAATCTCGCGCAGGTGATCCTTCATTTCGCGCAAATAGCGGTTGGTGCCATCGATAAATAGGAAACCACCCTCGCGCAGATAGCGACCCAAAAGCGCCTTCTCCTCCGCACTGAACTTGGTCAGGATGTTCGGGTCGTACGCAGACAAGGTGTCTTCAAAAAGGAAGTGGATGGGATCCTTGAGCAATTGCTCCGACACGAAATACTGGTAGGTCTTGTCCCGCACCTGCGCCAGCAGATGGGTGTGGTCGCGCAAGTAGCGACTCAAGGCATCGAGCGCGCCCCGCCCCGACCCAGCCCCATAGACGCGCAACTGGGTGAAGTTTACGTAGCCAGACAAGTCGCGGCGGGTCGCCCGACTGGGGATGACGGCGGCGTGTTCCTTGTTGGCCCGGGCCATGTCTTCTATCCGCAAGAGATCCATGGAGGCCATGCCCATGCTATTGGCCAAGCCCAAAGACGAGGGCGAAATCATCTCTACGCGCTCCAAGACCGGCTCATCTTCCTTCGCGCCGACGGCTATCTCGCGCAATGCCAAGGGGGCCGTTGGTGCCTCTATTTCAGGTGGAGCCGCCTCGCTCTCTAGATTGGGGTCGCGGACGTCCATAGCCTGCTGGTCAGCCCGCAAATACTCCATCTCCACCTTCAACGCCTCTACGTCCAAGCGGGGCAGGGGAATCGGACGGGGGGGCTTGAATTGCGGCGGGATGCGAGCCAGACGCACGCGAAAGGTCTCCGCGTCTAGCTCATCGCGCCACAGGTAATTCCCTAGATAAAGCGCAGTGAGATGTAAAAGCAGCGACGCCAGCAAACAGACATGGGCGGTTCTGTGTCTACGCACCGGGAGCCTCTCTTTCTTCATCGCCCGTCAGCGCGAGTGGCAATACCTATTAAATATTAATATAACTGATTGTAACAAAACGGTTTTTTGCCAAGAAAACATGTGCTTATTATCTTTTTTTCACCTATAAAACGGCCTATGCAAAGGAATTGTTTCAGCCATGAGCAACGCCCAAGAACTACAAGCTGAAGTGAGCGAGTGGCTCGAATCCCTCGATTACGTGCTGGCCCATAGGACGCCCGCGCAGGTCCTCAAACTCCTGCAACAGCTCCAAACCCACGCCGCAGAAGCCGGCGTCGGCACGCCCTTTAGCGTCAATACGCCCTACATCAACACGATTCCCCGCGACCAGCAACCGCCCTATCCAGGAAGCCGAGAGATCGAGCGGCGGATCAAAAGCATCGTGCGCTGGAACGCCATGGCCATGGTCGTGCGCGCCAATCACGACAACTCCAACCTCGGCGGCCATATCTCGACCTACGCCTCTTCGGCTACTCTCTACGAGGTCGGCTACAACCACTTTTTCCGCGCCCCCAGCAACGGCCATCCCGGCGACCAAATATACTTCCAAGGGCACGCTTCCCCCGGCATCTACGCCCGCGCCTTTCTCGAAGGGCGCCTCAACGAGCATCAGTTGGAAAACTTCCGCCGCGAACTGCAAGAAGGCGGTGGCCTCGCCTCCTATCCACACCCTTGGCTGATGCCGGACTTTTGGCAGTTCCCAACCGTGTCTATGGGCTTGGGGCCAATCCTTTCGATCTATCAGGCTCGCTTCAACCGCTACCTCGAAAACCGCGGCCTTAAGCCCGCTGATGACAGCAATGTGTGGGCCTTTTTGGGCGACGGCGAGTGCGACGAGCCCGAGAGCTTGGGCGCGCTCACTCTCGCTGCGCGCGAACAGCTCAACAACCTCATCTGGGTCGTCAATTGCAACCTACAGCGCCTCGACGGCCCCGTGCGCGGCAATGGAAAGATAATACAAGAACTCGAAGCGGTCTTTCGCGGTGCTGGCTGGAACGTCATTAAGGTAATCTGGGGCGACGACTGGGATCCGCTCTTGGAACAGGACGCCGACGGCAGCTTGGCCCAGCGCATGAACGAGGTCGTCGATGGCCAGTATCAAAAGTACTCGGTCTCCGACGGCAGCTACATCCGCCACGATTTCTTCGGCACCAACCCGCAGCTCGCCGCGATGGTGGAGCACCACTCGGACGAACAACTCCAGAAAATGCGGCGCGGCGGCCACGATCCCGAAAAGGTCTACGCCGCCTATCAGCAAGCCATCGCCCACAAAAGCGCCCCCACCGTCATCCTCGCCAAGACCATCAAAGGCTACGGCATGGGCGAGGCCGGCGAGGGCAAGAACATTACCCATCAGCAAAAAAAGCTCAACGAGGACGAGATCCGCCTTTTCCGCACCCGCTTCGGCATCCCCATCTCGGACGACGAGGTCGCGGAGACGCCGTTCTACCGCCCCCCGGACGACAGCCCAGAAATCCAGTACATCCGCCAGCGGCGGGAAAGCCTCGGCGGTTACGTGCCCCAGCGGCAGGTAACCGCCCCCCCGCTGACCATGCCGCCGGAAACGCTGTGGGAAGAATTCAAAAAGAGCTCGGGCAAGCGCGAGTTTGCCACGACGATGGCCTTCGTCGCGGTCATGCGCAAGCTCATGCAAGACAAGCAAATCGGCAACTTAGTCGTCCCCATCGTCCCCGACGAATCGCGCACCTTCGGCATGGAGCCACTCTTCCGCCAGTTCGGAATCTATTCGAGCCTAGGCCAGCTATACGAGCCGGTTGACAAAGACGTCATCACCTACTACAAAGAGGCCAAAGATGGCCAGATACTCGAAGAGGGCATCACCGAGGCCGGCTCTATGTCCTCTTTTATCGCGGCCGGCTCGGCCTATGCCACCCACGGCATCAGCACCATCCCCTTCTTCATCTACTACTCGATGTTCGGGATGCAGCGGATCGGCGATTTGGTCTGGCTAGCCGGCGACATGCGGGTCAAGGGCTTCATGGTCGGCGGCACGGCCGGGCGCACCACGCTCAACGGCGAGGGGCTGCAACACGAGGACGGGCACAGCCACCTGTTGGCCTATCCCGTGCCCAATCTCGAAGCCTACGATCCAGCTTTCGGCTACGAAATCGCCGTCATCATCCGCGAGGGCATCCGCCGCATGTACGTCGAACAAGAGGACGTGTTCTACTACCTGACGGTCGAAAACGACATCTATTCCATGCCGGAGATGCCCGACGGAGTCGAAGAAGGCATTCTCAAGGGCATGTACAAGTTCAAACCCTCGGCCAAGAAGCGCGCCCGCCTCAAGGCCCATCTCTTCGGCAGCGGCGCAATCATCAACAGCGCCCTCAAAGCCCAGAGCCTGCTCGAAGAAAAATACCAAGTCAGTGCCGATGTCTGGAGCATCACCAGCTACAAGGCCCTCCACCGAGACGCCCTCGATGCCGAGCGTTGGAACCGCCTACATCCCGGCGCAAAGCCCCGTCTCAGCTACATCGAACAGTCCCTAGGCAAAGAACGCGGCGTGTACGTCATGGCCTCGGATTACGTCAAGGCCCTCCCCGAATCCATCGCCCGCTGGTTTCCCAACCCGCCCGTCTCCCTCGGCACCGATGGCTTCGGCCGCAGCGAGAGCCGCGAGGCCCTGCGCGACCATTTCGAGGTCGATTACCGCTTCATCGCCCTCGGAGCTTTGAGCGCGCTGGCACGCGAAGGACAGATCGAAAACGATGCCGTCGTCCAAGCCATGCAAGACCTACAGATCGACCCGACAAAACCCAATCCCATTTACCTATGAGCTTAGACCACACTATGTCCGTAAAATTTGCACTGCCCGACTTAGGAGAAAATATCGAAAGCGGCGATGTAATTCGCATCCTCGTCGATGTCGGCGACCACCTCGCCGAGGACCAGACCGTTATCGAGCTTGAAACCGACAAGGCCGTCATTGAGGTGCCCTCTTCCATAGACGGCACCGTTACCGAAATTCTCGTCCAACAGGGCGACACCATCGCCGTCGGGCAGCCCATCCTCGAAGTCGAGGCGGGCGAAGCCTCCGCCGTCGAGGAAACGCCCCCAGCCGTCGAGGAAGCACCCCCAGCACCTGTACCGGTAGAGGAACCAACTCCTACCCCAATCCCACCCGCCTCGGTCGTCGAAGAAGCTCCTCCCGCGCCTACACCTACAGACGGCCCCGTCCCAGCCGCGCCATCGACGCGCCGCCTAGCCCGCGAGATCGGCGTCGATATTGCGCAGGTCCAAGGCACGGGGCCGGGCGGAAGGATCTCAATCGACGACGTCAAGGCGCACTCAAAAAAACTGCACGCAACGCGAGGTGCTGCCCCTGCCGCAGCCGCCCCACTGCCCGACTTCAGCCAGTGGGGTGCTGTCGAGCGCCAGCCCATGACCAAGGTGCGCGAGATAACCGCCGAGCGCCTAGCGCAGGCTTGGGCCACCATCCCTCAAGTAACCCAATTCGACAAGGCCGACATCACCAGCTTGGAAAAGTGGCGGGCAGAATACGGCAAAAAGGCCGAAGCAGCCGGCGGCAAGCTGACACCGACCGCGATCCTCATCAAAGTACTCGGCATTGCCCTCAAGGTCTTCCCGCAGTTCAATGCCAGCATTGACATAGCCCAGCGGGAGGTCGTGTACAAACGCTACTTCCACATCGGCATTGCCGTCGATACCCCCCACGGCCTGCTGGTGCCAGTAGTGCGCGACGTGGATCAAAAGAACATAATCGAGCTAGCGGTCGAGCTAAGCGAACTGGCGCAAAAGACGCGCGAACGCAAAATCGGACCGGCCGACATGCAGGGCGGATCCATGACCCTCAGCAATGTCGGCACCATGGGCGGCACCGCTTTTACGCCCATTGTCAATCCACCCGAGGTGGCAATCCTCGGAGTGGCGCGCTCGCAAGTCGAACCCGCGTATATCGACGGCCAGTTCCAGCCGCGCACCTTCCTGCCCCTGTCGCTGTCCTACGACCACCGCCTGATCGACGGGGCCGATGGCGCGCGCTTTCTCCGCTGGGTCTGCACGGCATTAGAAGACCCCTTTATCGCGCTCTTGGAAGGCTGAGGCAGCTATGGACAAAGCCCAGCTAGCGGTCATCGGCGGCGGTCCGGGTGGCTACGTCGCCGCCTTTAAGGCCGCGGACTTGGGGTTGGATGTCGCATTGATCGATCCCGAAGCCCATCCAGGCGGCGTCTGCCTCTACCGAGGCTGCATCCCCTCCAAGGCCCTCCTGCACATTTCCAAGCTGCTCTACGAAGCGAGAGAAGCCGAGCATTGGGGCATCCAATTCGCCGCGCCCGAGATCGACCTCGACAAGTTGCGGAGTTGGAAGGACGAGGTCGTCGCCAAGATGACGCAGGGCTTGGGTCAACTCGTCAGAGCGCGCAAGTTGACCTACGTGCAGGGACGCGCCCACTTCCTCGATTCCCACACCTTGCAAATCGACAAAGTCGACGGCAGCCAAGGCACCTTGCAGTTCGAACACGCCATCCTCGCCACCGGGTCGCGCCCAGCCGTGCCCGCGCTCTTCGACCAGCCGAGCGATCGCATCATGGATTCGACCGCGGCCGTCGCACTCCGCGACATACCCGCTTCCATGCTCGTCGTCGGCGGCGGCATCATCGGCATGGAGCTAGGACAGGTGTACGCGGCGTTGGGAACCCAAGTTTCGGTCGTCGAAATGCTCCCCGGGCTAATTCCTCCGGCCGACCGCGACTTGGTCAAACCCCTGCACAACACGGCCGCCGAGCGCTTCGACGAGATCATGCTCAACACCCAAGTGACCGCGCTCGCCGAGAGCGACGATGGCTTAGAGGTAGAATTACAGAACAGCGACGGCCAGAGCTTTTCCAAGACCTACGCCAAAATCCTGCTCGCCGTTGGCCGGATTCCCAATAGCGAAGACTTGGGTTTGGAACACACCGCCGTCGGCCTCGACGGGCATGGCTACGTCCAAGTCGATGACCAACTGCGCACGGCCGAGTCTTCGATTTTCGCCATTGGCGACCTCGTAGGCGCAGCTCTTGCCCACACGGCCGCCCACCAAGGAAGCCTAGTCGCCGAGGTCGTGGCTGGACACGAAAAACAGGTCTTCGCGCCCCACGCCATTCCCAATGTCGTCTATACCGACCCGGAGATCGCTTGGTGCGGCCTTACTGAGGAAGAGGCTAAAGAACAGGGGCGGTCGGTCTCGGTCGCGCGCTTTCCCTGGTCGGCTTCTGGCCGTGCCATGACCCAAGGCGCAAATGACGGCCTCACCAAGCTACTCATCGATCCCCAGACCGACCGAATCCTAGGCGTGGGTATCGCCGGCAGCGGCGCGGGTGAGCTGATCGCCGAGGGCGTCCTGGCCGTGGAAATGGCCGCGCTCGCAGCGGATATCCAGCTTTCGATCCACCCCCATCCCACGCTCTCCGAAACCCTCATGGAAGCGGCCGAAAGCCACTACGGGCAGAGCACGCATCTCTACGCGCCCAAACGCCGCTGAAGCACGACTTCCAGCGCCCTAAGATGCGCCTCCGCCCGCACCGCTAGCGGCCATTCGCTGGGTGCTTGGCCCTATCTGCCGCGAATACGCACGGCGATTTTTCGCTTGGCCCCTAGCGCTAGGCCGTTATATTTTTGAGAGCACGATGCGCCGCTGGCGCGTCCAATAGCGATCCACTTTAAACCTTTTCAATAACCTATGACCGACAAAGCCAAATGGGCTTGGACAACGCTATCCCTGAGCCTGCTGGTCCTATTGCCAGCAGTCTATTTCTACTTTTCGGCCCCGGCCCCCACGGAGCCTCCCCCCGAGCCTCCTCCCGAGGTTCTCACACCGGAGCCGCCTAGCCCAATCGCCGTGCTGATCGCCGAAGACCGATGCGACCTCGCTTATCCCCAACTCACGGCGCTAGACACGATCCAACACGAGCCGACCGCTCAAGCACACCTCGAGTTCCAGCGGGCGTTTTGCGAGCGCATGCTCAAAAAGCCAGACCGCGCGTACGATCGTTTACGCGACCTCGACCTGCCGGTCTTGGACGACTACCGCCGCTTCTGGATAGCTTGCTCCCTAGAGGACATGGGCCAGACGCACGAAGCCATCGCCGAGTACGAAAACTTTCTAACTACCTCGGCCAACCCGATCCTCCGCAACCCAGTCCGCCTGCGCTTGGCTTCCCTCTACCGGACCGCCGGCCAACCTGCCAAGGCGCTCGCCCTGTACAAGGAGCAACTCCCGCAAGACTCCGATCCAGCGCGGGTGCTCTACTTGCTCGCAACCACCAGCCAAAAGCACGACTCGGCGCGGGCGCAAAAGTGGCGTTTAGAACTGCTGGAAAACCATCCCCGGTCCAAGCACGCCCGCAACAGCCTGTCGCACCTTCCCAGGAAGCTCGACGCCCGCACGGCTTATGCCAAGGCCCATACCCATTACAGCCACAAGCAGTACAACCAAGCCATCAAGAGCTTTCGGAACTTCGTCCGCAAGCACAGCGGCGACCAGCGCGTTGCCCAAGCGCACTACATGCTCGGCCGAGCCCACCAATCTGCGGGGCACTACACCAAGGCCGAGCAGGTTTTTCGCACGGTCCACGAGCGCTACGGCAGCCCAGCGGCCCTTTATCGCATCGCCAGTCTCTCAGTCCGCAGGGACCGCGAAGACAAGGCTATTTCCGCCTATGCGAGCTTTGCCAAGCGCTACCCCCAGCACGACTTGGCCGACGACGCCCTGTGGCAGGCAGCCAAAGCCGCCGAGCGCAAAAGCCAGTTCGCTCGCGCCGCAACGCTCTATGGCCGCCTAGCCGAGCACTACCCGCAAACTGATTACGGCGACGAAGCGCGTTGGAGCGTCGGCTTCGCGTTCTACTGCCAAGAGCAATACTCCGAAGCCCTAGCTGCTTTTGAGCGCGCGAGTCAGCAGGCGCGCCAGCCCCACATTATCGACCAATCTCTGTACTGGGCTGGGAAAAGCGCGGAGCGGCTGGGCCAGATACAGGACGCCACCGCGTTCTATCGCCGCGCTGCCGCCGGATTTCCCCGCTCCTACTACTCGGCCCGCGCCGTCCTGTTGGGCCATAAAGAACAGGTCCAGCTCAAGAAGCGACCTACAGACAACCCCCGCCAAGACGATGTCCCCGCGCTAGCACACAGGGCGCACCTCGAGCGCGCCGGCTTGCTAAATCAATTGGGACTGAGGGACTGGTCGGCCGCCGAGATGGAGCAAGCCGTCCGCGACTACAAGGGCCACAAGACTGCACTCAAGGCCATCCGCGACTACTACGAGGCCCTCGGCCATCGCGACCAAGCTATGCGGCTGTCGATGCGCCTGTTCGACGGGCAGGACCCAGAGGAACTGTCGCGCATCTATCCGACTTACTACTGGAAAGAGATTGCGGAGGCCGCGGCTGAGGCTCAAATCGACCCCTATCTGGTCCTGTCGGTAATTCGCCAAGAGAGCACGTTTAACGAAAAAGCGGTATCGCGGGCCGGTGCCAGGGGCCTGATGCAGATCATGCCCCACACCGGCCTCAACCTCGCACGGAGGTTGGAGGTGAAACCCTTTGAACTGCGTGCGCTCTTCGATCCGGCCGTCTCCATCCGCTTTGGCAGTTACTTCCTCGGCGACCAAATGCGCCAATTCACGACCGATGCGGGTGCGGACTTGGGCTTTGAACTGGGCTTGGCCGCATACAACGCCGGTCCGCACAATGCCCGCCGGTGGCTCAAGACCTTCCCCTCCGAGGACCCAGATGCTTTCGTCGAGCGCATCCCCTTCAAGGAGACCCGCCTCTACGTCAAGCTAGTCCTCAGAAACTACGCCATTTACAAGGCCCTGTCCGATGACGCCTGAACCAGAAGACAAGCGCGAAAAAAGGCACAAGCTGATCGAAGATATTTTCATCTTGCTCTGCATCGCCAGCCTCTGGCCCGTGGTGCTGGGCTGGACCGAGCCGATCTATCAGTACTTGCTCTACGTAGCATTGGCGGGCCTGATCTTCATTTTCGTGCGGCGCATCCGCCGCTTCCACGACGCCCGCAACGCCCTGCGCGATGCCGAGGATGGCCCACAGATAGGCCCCGCTCCCAAGCGCGACGAGGATGACCTTTCGCAAAATTGAGTCGCAGTCACCGCCTTCTGCTCCAGCTTTTGCAAGCGGGTAACCCTTGAGAAAGTCCATCGGAACGGCCACATTTTTTCTATAGGCCGCCGTGAGACCGCCCTATGCCTGACGTATTACTGACGGTTCCCGACCAAGAAGAAGCCCTATCTCGGGTCTATGCACAGGCTGTTGCCGCCCGCGCTGGCTATCTCACGGCCAACTATGACTTTGATCGAGACGGCGTCGATCTGCGAATCCAAGCTGGCGGGGCGGAGCGACCAGCCCTTGAGCTTCAGTTGAAGGCGACAATCAATCTTGGCCAGTCCCATGACGGTTATTTTCGCTTCCCACTCAATCGTCGCAATTACGACTTACTGCGGGGCGAGACGCAGACGCCGCGAATACTCATGGTGCTGGACTTGCCGAATGATGCAGCTCAGTGGATGACGATTACTACCGCTGAACTCATCCTGAGACATCGAGCCTATTGGCTGAATCTGAGAGGATTTCAGGAAACGACAAACCAGTCATCGGTCACCGTGCAAATTCCGACCGAGAATCTGTTCAACGTCGATAGTCTCCGCCGTTTGATGGAACAATCGAGGGGAGGAAAGCTCCAATGAAAGTCCACATCCGCGACAAAGAAGCCTTACTGGCCGTTTCCCCCGCTGCCCTATCGGCCTACGCCCGCGCCGCTAGCTGGAAGAAAACAGAAGCCTTTGGCGATCACTCTGACGTATATCAGGCAACCGGCCTGCCAGAGATTATCCTGCCCCGAACGCAGAGTCTCGGCGACTACGCCAACGTCGTATCACGCCTCATTGAGATCTTCGCCGCTGCCGCGGAAATGGATGAACTCGCACTATACCGCGACTTGGTCACCGCCGACCGCGACGTGATCCGGGTGCGAGCCACCGAGGGAGACCGCACAGGCACTGTGTCAGTAAATGACGGCGTCAACCTCATGGACGGAGCACGCGACCTGCTGCTCGCCGCGGCCTGCTCGCTTAAGGATCCGCGCCCTATCTATCGCCCGGGCGCCAACAAAGAGGCCAGTGACTACTTAGATCGGGTGCGCTTGGGACAAACCGAACAGGGTAGCTTTGTCGTGGCGCTGTTGTCTCCGGTAGTGCCCCCGCCAATGCAGGCATCTCTCTCCGCTAATTGGCTCTCGGACGACGACCCGATAGAGCGGAAAGTGACCAAGCGCCTCGTCGGTGCATTGCGGACGACGCACGAGGCCACCGAGAGCGCCACTAGGGGGGATATGGGGTTCTTTCTCGGCTCGGTAGGCAATGGCGTCAGTGCCAACTTGTGCGAGTCTCTCGTCAAACTCATCGGCCCCTTTCCAACCTTGGACATCGGTGTGGTTTGGGCGCAAACCCGCCCGATGCATACCGCACGAGATACCGTCCAATTCACCCAAGGCGATGCGCCTATCCTGCGCGAGGCTGCGCGGTTGCTGCGGGCACGAGAGCCAGAACCCAATGTGCGTCTATTTGGTTTTGTGCAGCGAATGAAGCGCGACGAATCGGAAGCCGACGGAACGATTGCGCTGCGAGCGCATATAGATGGCCAAAACCAATCCGTCACCGCTGTCCTACAACACTCCGACTACGGACGGGCCGTTCAGGCCCACCAAGCTAGGGAACCTATTATTATGGAGGGCGATCTTGAACGAGTCGGCCAGCGATGGAAGTTGCTCAACGCCCGCATCACTGAGGTCATCCACGACGAAGCGTAGGATCATCGTCTTCGGCCAGCCGCTCCAGCACCAACACCGCTTCTTTAATCGTCTGGCCAAGGAATAACTTCTACCATCCAATACAAACAAGTACCACGCGCCAGTAACCAGCAGAGGCTACAACTGTCGCTCTCACAAGAAAATCCGCGAAAAATCTACAAAGACTATTCGCGCCGGATTGAAGTACTGCGCAGCCACGCTGAGGACGATGGCTTCGTATTGAACGAGGCTTCCGAAAGGGATTTTTGGCAGTATATCAGGTCGATACCCTTTGCACAAAAAGCGGAGCTGGTACTTGTGGACAATGGGAATCTGCGTGCCGTTTGGAAAGGCGATGGTGAGAGTCACCTTGGGATTCAGTTCCTCGGCAACCAGTGGGTGGAGTATGTCATTTTCAAACGCCGTCCAAGTACCAGCGATGTTGTACGAGTGGCAGGCCGCGATACGCTTGATGGAGTAAAAAGAGGTAGTGGGCTAGTGGGAAAAATCTAAGGGGATTTTTACACCACTTTCCCAAAAGAACTTGACAATTCCAGAGAACTAAGGTAGGCTGGAAGATGTAATAATTATGAGGCCCCGCTATCTGCTGAAAAGCAACCAGCGGGGCCGCTCCTTTCTGATGTGCTTTGGAAAGCCATCAGAGGGGAGACATCATCTCTGACTAGGAAACCCATGATGTCCCGTACATCCAGCCTAAGTACATCCATCCCCAAAGTCAACCCGCCTCATCCTGGTTTCTTTAGCGGCCGTCATGCTACGCTAAAAAAGTATGCCAACTCGAAGAATCCTTTCCTTCCCAATGCGTTCCGACTAACCTGCACCAGATGTGGCTATTGGGAAGAACACGATCTTCACCTAGGACTACTGCTAACTTCGAGGAATTGATTCAGTTTCCAAAAATAAGGATCATATAAATATGGATCGCTACGAGGAAGAAAAACAAAAAAGAAAAAGAGTTTTATCCGGCCACAAAGCCACAATAAAATCTATTCTTAAAGAAAAATTCGGTTCCCGTTGTTGGGGGTGCGGACAAGAAAAAAATAAATTACAAGTAGATCACATCAATCCTGTATCCGGTGGAGCAAAAAACAGAAGAAAAGTAAAAATGAATAATGCTTCATTGCTCTGCGGACCTTGTAACAACAAAAAAGGAAACAAATATACATTAAAAGGATTAAGAGATTTGAACACCTCAGAAGGCATAAAAACAGATTTCAGCAACCTAGAGCTAGAAAAATTAATTGAATGGTCTGAAAAATTTCTTTACAATGTAGATACTCATGGTCCCGAAGCCCGTGTCTCTGTCGAAGTCTGTGATATAAAAGGCAACGTAGTCCAACCTATTATCCCACCTAAACCTTGGTGGAAAAACCGGTCGTAAGATGAGATTATCTCATACCAGTTAAAGCAAGTGCTGGCCTTGTGCCCTTTATTTATCGCTCCAAACCACCAAGTAAGGAGGGATACAGATGAAAGAGCCAAGACCAGCGTTGGAGAATTTGTGTTGTCTCAATGTCCAATGCAAGACCTACGGCCAACGCGGCCAAGCCAACCTGAGGGTGCGCAAGACCTATGGAGCCGACCGGATTCGTTATTTGCGCTGTGGGTGCTGCGGCGAGGAATTCAGTGAGCGGAAAGGCACGGCGTTGTTTAACTGCAAAATCAGCGAAGCGCAAGCCGTCTCGGTGCTGGAGCATCTGGATAGTGGCTGTGGTTTGAATGCCACGGCGCGTTTGGTAGGGGTGTCCAAGGATGCGGTGGGTCGGCTGCTTGGGGTGGGGGGCCGGATCAGCTATCAATTGCATGACCGGCTGGTTCGCGACGTGCAGCCAGCGGCCCTCCAGTTTGATGAGAAATGGTCGTATGTAGCGAAAAAACAACGGCACGTGACCGCCCAAGACGACCCGAGTCAAACCGGGGATTACTGGGATGCCAACAGCTTGGATCCGCACAGCAAACTGCTGGTATCGCTGGTGCCGGGGCGCCGTACGACCCACACGATTCACCAAGTGGTGGCCGACGCCGCCGAGCGGCTGGCGGCCGAGACGGGGCTACCGGCGCTGTTTACCGATGGCGAACCGACCTATCCCGAAGCGATTGTAACGACCTTTGGTCGGGCCTATCCCGGGCCGCGCCGAAGCCTCCGCGGCCGGCCACCAGCCCCGGTGGTACGGATGCCCCAAGGCTTGGTGTATGCTCAGGTGGTCAAACATCGGCAAGGCAGGCGGATCAAACAGGTGGAAATCCGACCGATTTTTGGCAAGGGCAAATTAGCCCAGGTCGTGGCCGACTTGGGTTGGACGAAAGCCAACACCAGCGCCATCGAGCGGTTCAACCTGACCGACCGGATGCGCAACGCACGAAAGGGGCGCAAAACCCTGCGCTTTTCGCGTCGGACGGATCGGCATGATGCCCTCAGTTGGATTGGCGCGGTGCGCTACAATTTTCATCATCCGCATCGGTCGTTGCGACAGCCAACGCAAGAAGGCCGATGGCAACAGAGAACGCCAGCGATGGCCGCCGGTCTCGCCGATCATCTCTATTCCTCGCTGGAACTCATGCGGCTTTGTCCAGTTGGACTGAGATAATCGCAAGATACGACCGAAAAACCTTGATCCAGACAAAAAATAAAAACTTAGCCCACTTTCGCCAAAAGAGATTGACGAAAAATAAGAATTAAATATACTTGAGAATGCAGTAAAAATTAGGCCGCGCTGATTGCCTTTGGGCAGGTAGCGCGGCCGGCCTTTCTACTACGCTTGTGGTGAGCGTAGTAGATCGGAGACATCATTCAGACTCTTTTTCCAAGAGATTCCCTATGATGCCTCCCGCATCTAATCTAGACATTCCCCGTCGTCCCGGCAAGTTTACGCCAACCCCACCCAACAGCTTCACGCCGACACCAGAAGGCAGCTTTACCCCAATATCCGAGGACAGTTCTACGCCTTGCACAAATAGACTCATTCCTATCGAGAGACACAAAACTCAACTTGTCGTGGATAGCCCCTGACCAAGTTATTCACTCTAAACAACGGAGAGAAAGACAATGAAAGCCTTGATTATTTCTTATGATGTACCCGACACGACAGATTACAATTCGATCCATGAGACTATAAAAAAATACGGAAATGCTCTTCCCCTCACGAAATCAACATGGTGTCTCGTTACGACACACACTAAAAAGGAAATTTTTGACAAATTACGATCACAATTCCCCGAAGAAAGTCGTATCGCTATTGTAAAAACTTTTGGAATTTTGGGACAGAACCTACTTACACCAACACTTAACACAGAATGAGAACTAAAATAGTCAAAATCGGAGACATTCTATTCTGCTTGACTCCATCCGATAAAGAAAAAAGCTACTGGCTTTGTAAACAAGTAGCAGCCATCGACCCCATAGGCCAAGTCACTCACGTACAATCAGTTGACCAACCAGAATCAATTTCTCCAATACGTCTATTTCTCGAATATAAAGTCCCTAAACAAGAACCATTCCTCCAAAATTTTGCGAAATACCTGCAAAAAGCTCACGGAGGAAGAGTCGATAGAGAAGCTCCAGATCGTGATCTAGACGAAATTATCTATGCTCTTTTCACACCCCTAAACACACCACTACAATACATTCAAATCGGATAGACTAGTTTCAGTAGTGGAATAACGGCAAAAATTTAAGGGGATTTTATTCTGCCTTACCCAAGGGAATTTGACAATTTTTACGAAATCATATAAACTTGAGGAAATAATAATTATCGAGAGAACACAGAGGGCGTAGCAAGCGACTTTCGGCGGGAGTTTTGCCTCCTGCTGTATCGGAGGCAATGGCGACGTGTTCGGTAACACATCTCGCCTCCATCCGGTATTTCAACTGGCGTCACTTGCTACGCCTTTCGTCTTTTGAATACTTTACAAAATCGCAAAACGGGCCTCTTAGTTCCTACTTAATTCGGTCGCCAAAAGGCCCGCACACTACATAGACGAATCAAGCTCTTCAATATCAGGTCCTTTTCTTACCTGCCTAGCTTTCGGCTTATCCGTCTCCATAATTATCACCCCCTATCCTAATTCAATTCATTTACTCCTTTTCTTCCAAAACTCCCCTTATCCCATCCAGAGATTCTTTGATACTCAGCAACACAGAAATAGGTCCACAAGTGAATATCGCTGCTATAAAACCAACCAAAAGCCCTAATACAAAGTCTATAAACGAAGGCACTGACGCTATCACAATAAACCATATTCCCCCTGCAATTACGATACAAGGGGCTGCAATAGTATTCGCCTTTGAAAGAAGTCGAATCAACCTATCATTTATCTTCATTCCCTCTAATCATCTCCCAATTTCTAACAACTTCTTTCTCGTATAAAATCCACCATCATCCGAGACAGCTCCCTTATCAACCTCAAACTTTAATAACCCCCAAACATCATTTTGCCACTCTCTAGGCAGTGACGATATTACTGGCTCTTCTGGAGCAGTATATCTTTTCCCTTCTCGACCTGCTTGCACCATTTCATAAAGATATTTACGAGTATAGGGAAAATCTTTGTCCATTTGCTCGTTCAGAATCATACGTATTTGATCTCTTTTAGTTGGCTTTATCCCATTCCAAAACCTCTTTTCTAATTCCTCTTTCCTTTTTCTCGGCAGGTGTTCACTCGGACCACTACTTAATCCATTCATCTCATCTCTCCTTATTTCCTCATCGAAAAGCTAAGACGGAGCTGAGATACTGTCAAATGTTGTGGATCAGGCCGAGCGTATCCGGATAAATTAGGCAGCTTTTTTGATGATCCCATCGCAAAATTCCACGCCTTCGACGACTTTGTCCAGCCACTTATAGCCGTGTAAGCGCTGCCATTTTTTTTCGGCTTCGGTCGCCAGTTTGTAGACCATCATCAGGGTTGCTTTGCGGGAGCCACAGCCCTTGGTCTGGCGGGTGCGGTGGCGCACCGTGCTAAAGGGGTTGATTCAATCGGATTGGTGGTGCGCAGGTGGCACCAGTGATGGGCTGGAAACTGGTAGAAGGTAAACAGGGTGTCTTTATCTTTTTGTAGGCAAACGCAGGCTTTGGGGTATTTGGCCTCATACAAGGCGATAAACCGATCATACTGCTTCAGCGCCTCGGCGCGGGTATCGGCCCCATAGATCTGCTGGATCAGTTCCTTGGCCTTGGGCTGTTGACTTTTGGGCAGAGCATCCAACGCATTCGCCGTTTTATGCACCCAACAGCGTTGCGCTTGGGTGGCTGGGTATTCCTCCCCCAACGCCGCCCAAAAGCCCAACCCCCCATCGCCGATGGCCACCGCCGGGGCTTGGGTCAGCCCCCGGGCTTTGAGGCCGGCCTGGAGCAGCGCCTGCCACGACAGTTTGCTCTCGCGCTGGCCGTCCTCGATGGCGATCAACTCTTTGCGGCCGTCGCGGGTAGCCCCAATCACGACCAACACGCAGGGCCGATCGGCGGCCAAGCGGACGTTGAAATACAGGCCATCCGCCCAGATATACACATAGTGCTTGTCGGTCAAATCCCGCCGACGCCACTGCTGGTATTCGTCGTCCCAAAGGGCTTTGAGCCGGACGATATTGGCCGGAGATAACCTGGATACACCCTCGCCCAAAATCGCGCTCAACGCCTCGGGAAACTGCGATGTAGACACCCCTTTGAGATACAGCGCCGGAATCAGCGCATCTATCGAGGGCGTCCGCCGCAAATAGGGCGGCAGAATCGCGCTGGTGAAGTGGTGCTCAGCGCGGCGGTCGTGAACCCGGGGCTGGCGAATAGCAATCTTGCCGACCCCGTGACCATCGCACGTGTGCGGTGGTGGCCATTACGCACTACCAACCGCTGCCCTGACCCATCGCGCTGCGCCTTGCACCGCTCAATATAGGCCTCCACTTCCATCTCTAAGGCCGCCTGCAACATCCGGCGAGCCCCTTCGCGCAACAGCGCATCCAAGCTGTGCTGGGTTTCTGCCTCGATTAGTGTAGCCACCTCAGCAGCCGTATATTCTTCCATGACGAGCGTATCCTTTCCCCTCACAGCGAGGGCTTTTAATGGTGTGGGCACTATTAAGAAGCCGTCTGAAAACCCTATTTTTTTATTTGATCCTTTTGAGTAACAAGTGGATCATGGCAATCTGAATCAAGGCTTCACTATGTCGGGTCAACACCTCATAATCTCTCGCATGACGACGAAAATTCATTAACCATGCCAACGTGCGCTCGACGACCCAACGGCGCTTAAGTAGGGTAAATCCAGGGCCTTGCTTGGCGACGACTTCCAAGTCGATCTTGTGCGTCTCTTTTAGATCAGCCACCCACGTTCGGATGGCCTCGCCTTGATAGCCGCCATCGACCCATAGCTTGCGTAAGCGGGGTACGTCGGGGGTACTATAGCGGGTCAACACCTGCTTGAGGCCGTCGCGATCATCGACATCGGCCGCGGTGACTACCACCTGTCGAAGCAAGCCCGAGGTATCGACTAACAGATGCCGCTTGCGTCCTTGGATCTTTTTGCCCGCGTCATAACCAGTTGTTTTGCCTTGGGTTGCCGTCTTGATCGTCTGACTATCGATACAGCCGGCCGATGGCGTCGATACCCGGCCGTTGAGGCGGCGCTCTCGTTGGGTGAGTTGATCCAACACCCGGGGCCAGACCCCTTGCCGACTCCAGCGACGAAAGTAATCATACACGGTTTTCCACGGCCCAAAACAACAAGGCAACAAAGCCCAAGGACACCCGGTCTTAGTCAAATACAAAAGGCCGTTGACAATCTGGCGTCGATCCCGCGGGGGCCGACCCGGACCGTTCGGCCACCACCGCGAAGCCGGCAGTAACGGTTGGATCCGCTGCCATTGCGCATCGGTTACATCGGTAGCATATTGGCCATCAGGCGTACTCATCATATAAGCCTTTCTATTCAGATTTTGTCGTGAAACCTGAATATGGCTCGATGAGTACGCCGTTTCAAATCAGACCACAGCAAGGGTTTTCAGACGGCTTCTAAAACGTAGGATACTCTCGTTGCCCGCTCAATCTCCAATCCACAACTTTGGAATATACCTCTTCAAATACTGTCCAAAATGGCCCCCGTATGCCGCATGACGGCGAACAGGCGCGTTGCGAAGATCGGCACATAAGTAGCGTCTACAGGTATCTAGTGAGCTGGTGGTGAATCTCATATGATTCTTCCTTTAACGTTTGGTGTGGTTTTTACCAGTTGATGACTAGCCGAAAGCGTTTCACTGCTTTCTGCCCAGCCGCTCCAACGCCAAAACCAGCACAACACCCACCGCAATCAGCCCCAAGCTCAGCCAAGCCTCGCCGTTGAATTCCCGCGGCCACGCGCATTCGTAGCCCCCGTCCTCTAGCGCATTGCGGAACGGCCACACCTTGCGCAAGGAACCCAACATCAACCCCACCAAAAAGGCCATGGTGCCGGCGCGAAAACGGGTCAGCAGGTGCTTGAGCAACCGCGAGAAGCCCAGCAGACCTATACCTCCCCCAACGCCGAAGAGTGCCAAGATCGCCCAATCGAACTCGTGTACAGCAGTCAACACCTGCTGGTATTTGCCCATGACCACTAACAGAAACGAGCCGCTAATGCCCGGCAGGATCATCGCGCAGATGGCCACCATGCCGGCCAGCGCGAACTTGTAGCCTTCAGTCCCAGTCTCGACCGGCACCAAAGTGGTAATAGCATAACCAACTACTGCGCCGAGAGCCGTCAGTCCCCACTGCGCTGTTTTCCATCCAGTAACCTGCCGCGCGACCACGAGCGCACTGGCCAAGATCAAGCCGGTGAAAAAGCCCCATACGGGCTGAGGATGCGTTGCCAGCAGCCAAGTTATGAACTTGGCCAGCGAGACAATGGCCAAACCTACGCCGCACAACAGCGGCACCAGAAAGGGAGCATTGACGCGGTGCAACACCTCGATCAAGCGTCCCCGCACCAAGGCACTCACGAGCCGTTGATCAACTGCGGCAATAGTCCCGACCAACTCGTCGTAAATGCCCGTAATCAAGGCAATCGTCCCCCCGGAAACCCCGGGAATCACGTCGGCCGTGCCCATGCACAGCCCGCGCAAGACTAGTCCGGGTGCGCGGCGCTTACCTTCGGTTAGCAACTCACTTTCTTTCACCAAACAGCTCCATCTGCTGTGCGTGTTCGCGCATGAACTCCACGATCAGGCGATCAGCTCTTGGCAGAGCAAAGTCGTCCAAAGCCTCCGGCACAACCCAACGCCAAGCAGCGCAACCCAGCGCCTCGGGGGTACCGCACACATAACGGGCGGCAAACGCATGCAAGGTGATGCTAAAATGCGAATAGGCATGATCCACGCTCGTCAGGCGCGCACCCACCTCAATCTCAATGCCCAATTCCTCGCGAATCTCGCGCACCAAGCATTCGGGCAGAGTCTCGCCAGGCTCCTGCTTGCCCCCGGGAAATTCCCACAGGCCGCCGAGCATCCCCTCGGCCGGGCGCTGGGCAATTAGCAGCTCGTCGCCCTTGCGAATCAGGCCAGCCGCCACTTGATAATGCGGCCTCTGTTTCTTAGGAGCCTTGCGCGGCAGAGAGGCCGGGTCGTCCAGTTCGGCCTTGGCCCGGCACCAGTCGCCGACCGGACACGTCGGGCAAGAAGGGCTTTGCGGCGTGCAGACCCTCGACCCCAACTCCATCATCGCCTGATTGAAGTCGCCGGCCTCGCCTCGGGCTAGCAGGGTTTCTCCAGCGGCGATGAGCTGGGCCTTGACGTGGGCGCGAGTCGGCTCTTCCTCAATCCGCAACAAGCGGCAGAGCACGCGAGTTACATTGCCGTCGAGCACTGGGTGATCGCGGTCAAAGGCAATGCTACTGACAGCCGCGGCCGTATATTGGCCAATGCCAGGCAACTCGATCAGCTCTTGGTACGTATCCGGTATGCGGCCTCCCAACTCAAAGGCCATGCGCTTGGCCGCCTTGTGCATGTTGCGCGCCCGCGCATAGTAGCCCAAACCCTCCCAAGCCTTGAGTACTTGGTCCTCGGAAGCAGCGGCCAGCGCTTGAAGCGTGGGAAATGCGCGGATAAAACGCTCGAAATAGGGAGCCATCTGGTCCACCCGGGTCTGTTGCAACATGACCTCGGATACCCAGACGTGATAGGGATTGCCGCTGTCGCGCCAACTCGTCTGCCGCTTGTTTTGGCGATACCAAACCAAGAGCCGAGCACGGAAGGCGCCGAGCGCGTCCCGATCGTCGAGCAAGCTGCGACTCAACCGTCCCCCTCTTCCAACCAGTCGGTCTGCGGCATGGCTTTGAGATCCCCGATGGTCTCGGCGGTCAAGAGGGCATCGACGACTGCAGCCTCGGCGGCCACAGTTCCAGCGACAAAGAGCGAATAGAGCTTTTCTTCGTCCACCATCTTCACAGGTGCGTCCGGCTCTTGGATAATGCCCGTGGTGGAAAAGGCGAGAACGAGGCCCTCGCGCGTATGCGGGTTCCACAAACCCGTCCGCGCCAACCCCAGTGCGGCGCGGCCAGCTAAACGCTCTAGTTGGCGTGGGATAAGGGGCGCGTCCGTAGCCACGACCGCGGCAAAGGTCTGCGGTCCCTCTGCTCCCTCGCCCATTGGCAGGACGCGACCGGCCCAATATAACTCGCGCCCCCCATTGACCGCAGCCAGCATCCCCAGCGCATATTCACCAGCCCGACGCGAGGCCGTGCCAATGCCGCCCTTGTAGCCAAAAGCCTGCAACCCGCCGCCTATTCCGGCATTGCCCGTGGGTACCGCGCTGCCAGCGCTGGCCAACGCCTCGTCTGCGTGGGCATGTGTTAGGACTTTGCGGACAAGCGCGGGGTCGTTGACAGCCGTGTCGTTGATCCCCACGACCACCGGCGGCCAGCCAGCTACGGTCGATAGCCCGGTGTCGCGGCCCAAGCTATGGCGAATTAAGGATTCGTACACCCGGCCAACGACCGGGGTCGGGGCAAGGATAATGGGCGAGGAAAAGGTGCCGAAGTCTTCGGCGACCCCAAGGCCGCTCATGGCGTCGCCGCCGTCTATGGAGAAGCGACCGATAAACAGCTTGCGCTCTTCTACTGAGGCTGGATACGGAACAATAGCTGTAAGGCCGGTGTACAGGTCAGGCGTGCGAATATCTACGTGGCCCACGCTGACTCCGGCTACATCGACAATGGCGTTGTGCGGTCCCGCCGCATCGCCCGATAGATACGAGCGATTCATTTGAGCCGACCGTATGCGCGCATGATTTCGATCAAGCGATCCAGCGGCAGGGCGTGGATGGTATTGCCGCCGCGGCCAGTCATGGTGTGGGCCATAGTCAGCGAGTTGAGAATGGCTTCCTCCGTAGCCTCAATTACCCCTTGGAACACACCCGAGATCCAGCGGTCGGAGAGCATGGCGAGCGCGTCCGGCGGCTCGGGAGAGGCCGTGGAAAACGCCAGAAAAAGATCGCCGCTGCCTTGGGTAGAGATTGCGCCCGTGCGCGCCATGCCCAAAGCCACCCGCTTGCACACGCGCTGGAGTTGAATCGGGATCAACGGCGCGTCCGTGGCCACCGCGGCAATCAGGGACTTGCTCTTGCCTCCGCGCGCTGGCATCAGGTCGGTGATCTCCCGGCCCACTGGGACGCCGTCAACGCGCAGTCGGGGACGCCGACCAAAATTCGCCTGTACCAATACGCCCACAGTATAGACCTGATCGCCGCAGGGAATTTTGCGCGATGCCGTACCAATACCGGCCTTAAAGCTATAGGCCCGCATCCCGGTCCCGCCGCCGACACAGCCTTCGGCCACCGGCCCGCCGCGCGCCGCGTCGAGGGCTGCTACCGCGTGTTCAGGTCGAACATGCCGCCCGACTTCATCGTGGAGAAACGCAGCCCACGTCTC
The DNA here is from genome assembly GCA_965116455.1 of Candidatus Latescibacterota bacterium. Classification (GTDB taxonomy): domain Bacteria; phylum Latescibacterota; class UBA2968; order UBA8231; family UBA8231. The sequence goes on from OZ220690.1 coordinate 2,944,648, forward strand.
GCCGACTATGGGCGCGGGCTGCAAATCGCTTTTGAACAGGTCGGGATCGCGCGCCAGCATCCACTCCACCGCTCCATCGTACACCGCGCCGACGCTCGACGTGTTGGTAAAAAGGACGGGACCGGCCAACAAGCCCGTGCGGCGCATGGAGCCTACCCCCATCAACTCGCCATTGCCGTTGAGCGTAAAGTCCGCGGCAAATGCGGGCGTGCGCGGCACAATCGCCGTCACGCCGGTGCGCACGACTCGACTGAGCTCGCCGAAGTCCGAACCCCCATCCTCAATCAGCGTCAGATGGCCGACCTGCACGCCCTCGACATCGGTGATGGCGTTGTGCGGGCCGGTCGCCAACTCGCCGATGACAATGCCCAACTCGCGCAAGCGCACCCGCTCCGGCCGCACGGGCGCAGCGCGACCCAATGCAGGCCACGCGACCGCACCTAGGCCCAAGCCGAGAAAGGTCCGGCGATTCATGTCAGAGTGCTTGGACAATCCGCTCCCCTAGCTCGCGGCAACTCAACTGACCTCCTAAATCGGGCGTCCCCACGCCCTGCTCGCCGATTACCGCACGCACCGCCTTTTCAATCCGCTCAGCGCCCGCAACAGCCACCGGATCGCCGTGCCGCTGACCCAACCAGCGCAGCATCAAGGCCGCCGACAGAATCATCGCCACCGGATTGGCCTTCCCCTGCCCGGCAATGTCGGGCGCAGTGCCGTGCGAAGGTTGGAACACAGCCGCGTCCTCGCCAATGTCCCCCGAAGGAGCCAACCCCAAACCGCCGACCAAACCAGCGGCCAAGTCCGAAATAATGTCCCCGTACATATTCTCGGCTACCAGCACATCGTATCCCGCCGGTTGCTGCACCAAGTACATGCTCAGCGCGTCGATGTACGCATAGTCGCGCTCGACATCAGGATAGTCGGCGGCGACCTCGTCGTACACGCTGCGGAAGAAGGCCATCGAGCGAAAGACGTTGGCCTTGTCAACGCACGTTACCTTCATCGGCGTCCGGCCGCGCTGCCGCGCCAGCTCAAAGGCGTAGCGCACCACGCGCTCCGTGCCCGTGCGCGTAATGACCATAGAGTCCACGGCCACTTCGCCGCGCAACTGGATGCCGCCGTTCATGGAGGCAAAAAGCCCCTCGACGTTCTCGCGCAGGATGACGAAGTCAATATCGCCCGCCTCTAACCCTTTGAGCGGAGTATGCGCGGCCGCATAGAGGTAAATCGGCCGCACCCCCGCGTACAGGTCCAACTTGATCCGCAAGTCAATTTGTGGCCGCATCTCCGTCCCGTCCGGCCAGCGCACATGCGGCAGGCCCATCGCTCCCAACAGCACCGCATCCGCCTGACGACATCCTTCCACCGTCGCTTCCGGCAGTGGATCCCCTTGCTCCAGATAGCACCCCGCGCCACATGGGTACTCAGAGTAAGCAAGAGCAGGAGTCCCCAACGCATTGAGCACCTTCAGGGCCTCGTCCATAACCTCCGGTCCAATGCCGTCGCCTTTGAGCACGGCGATGTCGTAGGCCATTTTTAGCTCCACAAGCGGTCGTGCGGCCGCTCGTCATCCCACTCGTCGGTGGGGCCAAAAATCTCCGGCTGCTCTGGATCGGCAAACGACCGCAGCACTTCTTCATTGAGGCCGCTAAAACCCAGCCCCGGTCCCTCCGGCACCGCAATGTGCCCGTCCTCAATCAGGGGCACTGGCAAACCCTCGACCAAGCTGCTCCACTGTTCTAGCTGATCGACCGAGTGGTTTTCGAGCACCATGAAGTTTTCCGTCGCCGCGGCGCAATGTACCGAAGCCAATGCCGCCACTGGCGACATGGCCATGTGCAGCGCCATGGCAATGCCGTGATCCTGCGCCAAATCGCCAATCTTTTTGGTCTCGAGGATTCCGCCGGAAGAGGCCAAGTCCGGGTGGGCGACGGCAATGGCACGCCGTTCAAAAAGCGGCAGAAAGTTTTCCTTGAGATAAATATCCTCGCCCGTGCATACGGGCGTATCCACGGCCTCGGCGAGCCGCTGCCACTGGTCGGCCAACTGCCAAGGGATCATGTCCTCGTACCAAGCTAGGCTGAACTGATCCAGTGCCTTGCCCAAACGGATGCAGGACTCGACGCCAAGGTGGCCAAAGTGATCGACGGCCAGAGGAACTTCATAGCCGATCACCTCGCGCACCTGCGCCACGTATTCGCAGAGGATGTCGATACCCTTGTTGGTAATCTGGATCCCCGTAAACGGGTGCATGATGCCCCGGCTTTCCAACATGCCCGGCGGGGCGATCAGCGCGTCCTCGACCTCCCGTAGCAACCCAATGCCCACATCCATTTTCAGGAACTTAAACCCCCGCTCCATCCGCTCCTTGAGCAATTGTCCCATCTCCCGGCCATCGCTCCGCGTAGGAGTATCGCAGTAACAGAGGATCCGGTCGCGGAACTTGCCCCCGGCCAGTTGGTAGGCCGGCACATTATAGGCTTTACCCGCTAGGTCCATCAGTGCCATCTCGACGCCGCAGACGCCCCCGGCCTGACGCGCGTGGTGGCCGAATTGTTTGATCTTGCGGAAGAGCTTATCGACGTTGCAGGGATTTTCGCCAAGCAAGCGGCTTTTGAGCATCAGCGCGTAGGTCGGGCTGCCGCCGTCGCGCACCTCGCCGTAGCCAGAGATTCCCTGATTGGTGTCGATGCGGATGATCGTCGCGCGGAACGGTGCCCCGCGCAGATTGGCGACGCGCAGATCCGTGATCTTCAGATCCGCAGGTCGGGAGTGTGTGTTCGCGTTTTCTATCATTTTTGTCTCCACTTTCGCTGGATGTATTTCAGGGGCCTCCAATGATATTCCGCCCACATTTTTTCGTCAACTTAGGAGATCGACATGAAGCTGAAGGACAGTCTTCGCTGCACAGAACCGGAACCCAACTTAGCAATATCCCTTACTTTGGATAAATCACCAAAAGTCATCGAAAAAAATTCCTAAAGATCACCTAAAAGTCACCTATACATCACTCATATATCACTATATTGTACCTCTCAAGCGTCAGAGATTGAGGATTCGACTAAATTCATCACGAGGGCTCCTTGATAGCTGGGCTTTATGGTCGGCATATCTAAGTTTAGCCAAAAAGGAGTCCCTCACCTTAACTCGAAATCACATGATATTAAACTATTGAATTGGAATCGGCAGGGATGGACGACGGGAGCGAGGCCTCACGAATCCCACGACAAATAAAATCCTTTGATCATGTGCTAGGGCACCGGTACACCGTTGCTGACGGGCTGGCCGGGATGCAGGTGGAAGCGATCTATCAAGATCGCCGGGGACTACTCTGGATCGCCACAGCCGACGGTGGGGTCAGCCGGTTCGACGGGACTCATTTCGATACCTTTGGCCGAGCGGACGGGCTACCCCACCTGACGGTGATGGCCATCGCCGAGGACGAGGATGGGCGGCTGTTCTTCGGGACGCTCGGCGGCGGGCTAGCCGCCTACGACGGACGGAGTTTTCAGGTATATACCATCGAGCACGGTCTGCCCTGCAACGACATCTTAAGTTTGCAACCGCAGCCGGACGGCACGATGCGGGTCCTGACCCGCGCGGGGGTTGGCTGGTTTTCCAAGGGTCGGGTCGTAGAATCCATGACGGCCATTGGGGGGCAGCCCCTAGGGCCGGTGTACGACATGGCTACCGACGCGGCGGGGACGACATGGTTGACGACGGTGCGCCGAGGGATCATCAGCTTGGATGGTCAGTGCATGAGCATGGACTTCCGCGTGGGGACCGGTGTGCGGCATTGGGCTTGGAAGTTGGCTGAGGACGCCGCTGGCTATCTGTGGATTGCCTTCCAATACATTGGCAGCGAAGCCGTGATCGGCCGCTACGATCCACAGCAACAACGGTTCAACTTAATTGATGTAGGGAGCGAGCTTGAAGACGGGGAGGTGGTGCGGCACGGGATGCGGGATGTGCGCTTGGACGAGCGGGGCTGGCTGTGGGTGGCTCGCAAGGGCGTGTTGGTGTACGATGGGCAGGATTGGTGTTCGTTCTCAGCGCGCTTACCGAGTGCGCACTTTGCGGATACGCGCCTGACGTACGAGGACCGCGAAGGGAATATCTGGGTGGGGCTGTGGGGCGGTGGGCTAGTTCTTTGCGATCTGTTTAGTACCCAGCTATACAGTGAAGCCGACGGGCTTCCCGACCGCGAGGTACGGTGTTTGGCCGAAGATCGAGAGGGTCGAATCTGGATCGGCACAGCAGGGGGATTGGCTTACTTGGAGGACGACCGGCTCTATCCGGTGGCGACGGGTCAGGCGGTTTCAGCACTGGTGGTTGATCAACAGGGGCAACTGTGGAGCGGCGGTTCCGACGGACAGGTCTGCAAATGGGAGGATACAGCGTCCCAAGTGATCGAGGTGGCCGAGGGTCGCCACGAAGAAATCGCGGGGCTAGGTCCAGGCCAGATCGGGCGCATGAGCGTTTGCACATCCGAGGGACGTTTTGGCTGGATCGAAAAAGACCACTTCATCGCGTTTGCGGAGCGGTTGTCCCATCCTTGTCGCGCCGTGTTGCAGGATGGCGAAGGCGTTCTCTGGATTGGTCTGCATGGAATACGACCGGCGTTGTACTGCCATGCGGACGGCTTTTTCCAGGCGTGTGATCTGACCGAGTTAGAAGCCGTTTCTTACGTGAACGCCCTGTGTGAGCACGAGGATACGCTGTGGGTGGGGACGGCGCAGGGCCTTTTTGCCGTGGACTACCGTGATAGGGAGGTGCGTCAGTTTACAGTGGAACAAGATAGGCTTTCGGTCAATGGCATTCTGGCGCTGGCGGCGGATCGGCAGGGGCGAGTGTGGATAGGGACCAACGGCGGGGGCGTCCTGAACTACGACGGCCAGACCTTCCACAGCATCCGGCTGGGAAAATCCGTGCCTATGAATACGGTTGAGGCGATTCTGTGCGATAGCAAGGGTCGTCTGTGGTTTGGGACGAAGGCGAGTCTCATTATGTACCAGCCCAGCGATATACCGCCGGGTATTGTGATCCGTCAGGTTGTAGAGGGGCGGTTGTTGGAATCGCCCTCAGTTGTGTCCTATCCAGAGGATACCCCTGCGATCTCGATTCACTTCCAAGGCATCCGTTTTAGGGTTGGAGCGGAACCGATGCGCTACAGCTATCGGCTGGTCGGCTATGATCCGGCGGCTAAGTGGAGTGCGCCGGCGCTCGACAATACGGTGTCGTATAAAGACCTGCCGGCCGGAGAATATCGCTTTGAGGTGCGGGCCCAAGACCGGGAGGGCTTGCAGTCGGAAGTGGCTAGCCTAGCGGTGCGGGTGGTCGCCGATGAGCAAAGTAAGTGGCGGACTTTGGGGATACTCAGCCAAAGTTCGGTCATAGCCCAGCTCCTGAGAAAGGTAGAGCAGGCGGCCAAGACGGATGCCCAAGTGCTGGTGTTGGGCGAGACCGGCGTGGGCAAGGGTTTGCTCTCTCGAATCATCCACAAGATGAGTCTGCGCTGCGAGCAAGCCTTTATCCCCGTCAATTGTGGTGCACTGCCCGCTGGCTTGGTCGAAAGCGAACTGTTCGGCCACGAGAAGGGGGCTTTTACCGGCGCGGCAGAGCGGCACATTGGCTTTTTTGAACGGGCGCATGGCGGCACCTTGTTCCTCGATGAGATCGGTGACTTGCCGTTGGAAACGCAGCGGGTGTTGCTGCACATCTTGGAGGAGGATCATCTGACGCGCGTTGGCGGCAAGAAGTCTATTGCGGTGGATGTGCGGGTCGTGGCGGCGACCAACCGCGACCTGCGCAAGGCCATCCGGGAGGGGACGTTCCGGGAGGATCTGTACTACCGTTTGAGCATGTTTCCGGTGGTGGTGCCGCCGCTGCGGAAGCGGCGGGAGGATATTCCGCTGTTGGTGACGCATTTTGTCCATCAGTATGCCGAAAAGTTGCAGCGGCCAGTGCCGACGTTGGGCGACAGGGTTATGGAACATTTGCAGGGGCATCCTTGGCCGGGGAATGTGCGAGAGTTGGCGCATCAGATACAGCGGGCGATGATCATCTGCGAGGGCGGAGTCCTTGAGATGGCGGCTGTGTTGTCGGCGGAAGCGGAGGGGGAGGCTGTGTTGCCGTCGGCGGCGGCTCCATCGGTTCCTTTGGTTGAAGCGGGAGTTAGTGGGGATTGGGGGGCACGGGAAGCTGAGGTGGCCAAGGCTGAAAAGCAGCAGATTGAGGAGGCGTTGCGGGCGACCAAGGGGCGAATCTATGGGGAGCATGGCGCAGCGCAGTTGTTGGGGATGGGGCCGGAGAAGCTGCGCTACTATATGCGCAAGTATGGGGTGCAACGACCGAAGAAGTCGTAAAACCTGAGCCGTCGGGTGTGAAAAGTCGTGCAAAATGAACGGAAAAGTCGTGCAAAATGAACGGAAAAGTCGTGCAAAATGAACGGGAATGAGGGTGAGTAACCAAGTATAGAAAAATAAATCGCATCATTCGGGTCTCATTTTTTGCAATCCTTCAGGAGCCTTCGGGCCTTCCTGAAGGATTTTTTTGTGCTCGGTGTGCTACTTGGCACGAAATATGCATACACCACCAAAGCGTCGTTTTCCGTTGGCGGTACGGGTCGGGGTCTTGATCGAATAGAATCCATTCGCGGTTCGAGTCGCAAAACCACTGAAGAGGAGAGGACAAAATGATGAAGAATGTCACTAGTAGGGTCAGCGTTATCTTTTTCCTGTGCTTTTTTGCTTTTCCTGTGCATTCGCAGGGGCAGCCGGCCGCGCCGGGGAGCTTGTCGGCCGCGCCGGGCGATGGGCAGGTAACCCTCAGTTGGACTACCCCCGACGACAACGGCTCGCCGATTACCCACTATGAGTATCGAGTGCGAATCGATGTGGACGACGCCCCTTGGAATCCCGACTGGACGACGATACCAGACAGTGATGCCCAGACGACCAGCTTCACCATAGACGGGCTGACCAACGGCACCACCTACCGGTTTCGGGTGCGGGCCGTCAACGCGGCGGGAGAAAGCGAGACCGCCCGTACTAAGGCTGCGCCGGTGCAGCCCAACCAACCGCCGACGTTGGACGGCCCCAGCGCGGTGTCGGTGGACGAAAACAGCACCGACTCCGTCGGCACCTATACGGCCAGCGACCCGGATGACGACTCGCTGACGTGGTCGCTGACGGGCAGTGATGCCAGCGCCTTCGAGTTGCAAGGCAGCGGCACCACGCGCACCCTCCACTTCCAAAGTGCTCCCGACTTTGAAACCCAGCAGACCTACACCGTCGATGTGGTCGTCAATGACGGATCGTTGTCGGCGATGGTGACAGTATCGGTAACGGTATCCAATGTCGATGAGTCCGGCACGGTGACACTGTCTTCGACCCAGCCAAAGGTGGGCGAGTCGGTCACAGCGACGCTTGCAGACCCCGATGGCAGCGTGACCAATGTTGCGTGGACTTGGTCGTCGGGGACCGGCACCGCGGAGGGGCTTTCTTCGACCTTAAATATCACGCAAGATATGGTCGGGACACGGCTGCAAGCGACAGCCAACTATGAGGACGGCCAAGGCCCCGGCAAATCGGCCGCGTCGGCTCAGACCGAGGCGGTGATTGACCGGCCGGACTCGCCGGGGAGCCTGTCGGCGTCGCCGGGCGATGGGCAGGTGACCCTCAGTTGGACGGCCCCCGACGACAACGGCTCGTCGATTACGCACTATCAGTATCGGCAGAGCGACGATGGGGGCACCACGTGGTCGCCCGACTGGACGACGATAACAGACAGTAATGCCCAGACAACTAGCTATACCATAGACGACCTGACCAACGGCACCGAATACACGTTTGAAGTCCGCGCCGTCAATGTGGTGGGAGCAGGAGACGCCGACAGTACTACTGCCACGCCAGTGCAACCCAACCAACCGCCGGAGTTAGACGGCCCCAGCGCAGTGTCAATGGACGAAAACAGCACCGACTCCGTCGGTACCTACACAGCCACCGACCCGGATGACGACTCGCTGACGTGGTCGCTGACCGGCACCGATGCCAGCGCCTTCGAGTTGCAAGGCAGCGGCACGACGCGCACCCTCCACTTCCAAAGTGCTCCCGACTTTGAGACTCAGCAGACCTATGCTGTGGAAGTGGTCGTCAATGACGGCTCGTTGTCGGCGACGGCGACGGTATCGGTAACGGTATCCAATGTCGATGAGTTGGGCACGGTGACGCTGTCTTCGACCCAGCCAAAGGTGGGCGAGCCGATCACGGCCACGCTGGCAGACCCCGATGGCAGCGTGACCAATGTTCGGTGGACTTGGTCGTCGGGGACCGGCACCGCGGATGGACTTTCTTCGACGCTCACCCCTACGCAAGCGCAGGTCGGGACGCAGTTGCAGGTGACAGTGGAATATGAGGACGGCCAAGGCCCCGGCAAATCGGCCGCGTCGGCCCAGACCGAGGCGGTCATTGATCGGCCAGACCCGTTGGGGAGCCTGTCGGCCGCGCCGGGCGATGGGCAGGTGACCCTCAGTTGGACGGCCCCCAACGACAATGGCTCGCCGATTACCCACTATGAGTATCGGCAGAGCGACGATGGGGGCACCACGTGGTCGCCCGATTGGACGACGATACCAAACAGTGATGCCCTGACAACCAGCTTCACCATAGACGACCTGACCAACGGCACTGAATACACCTTTGAAGTCCGCGCGGTCAATGTGGTAGGAGCAGGAGACGCCGCCGAGGCGACGGCCACGCCGGTGGCACCTAACCGTCGGCCGGAGTTGACCGGCTCCACCACGGTGTCGTTTGCCGAAAACAGCACCGACGCCGTCGGCACCTACACGGCCACCGACCCGGATGACGACCCGCTGACGTGGTCGCTGACCGGCAGTGATGCCAGCGCCTTCGAGTTGCAAGGCAGCGGCACGACGCGCACCCTCCACTTTGCGCAGCCCCCCGACTTTGAAACCCAGCCGACCTACACGGTGGAAGTGGTCGTCACAGACGACGAAGCGTTGTCGGCGATGGTGACGGTATCGGTAACGGTGTCCAATGTCGATGAGTCAGGCACGGTGATGCTGTCTTCGACCCAGCCAAAGGTGGGCGAGACGATCACAGCGACGCTGGCAGACCCCGATGGCAGCGTGACCAATGTTGCGTGGACTTGGTCGTCGGGGACCGGCACCTCGGATGGACTTTCTTCGACCTTAAATATCACGCAAGATATGGTCGGTACACGGCTGCAGGCGACAGCCAACTATGAGGACGGGCAGGGTCCTGGCAAATCGGCCGCGTCGGCCCAGACCGAGGCGGTCCTCGGCCGGCCAGCCCCGTTGGGGAGCCTGTCGGCAACGCCGGGCCATAAGCAGGTGACCCTTAGTTGGACTACCCCCAACAACAACGGCTCGCCAATTACCCACTATGAGTATCGGCAAAGCGACGATGGGGGCACTACGTGGTCGCCCGACTGGACGACGATACCAGACAGTGATGCCCAGACGACCAGCTACACCATAGACGAACTGACCAACGGCACCACGACCTACACCTTTGAGGTGCGCGCGGTCAATGCAGGGGGCACCGGCGACGCCGCCCGTGCGACGGCCACGCCGGTTAACCGTCAGCCGACGTTGGACGGCCCCACCACGGTGTCGGTGGATGAAAACAGCACCGATGCCGTCGGCACCTATACGGCCACCGACCTCGATGACGACCCGCTGACCTGGACGCTGGCCGGCACCGATGAAAGCGCCTTTGAGTTGCAAGGCAGCGGCACCACGCGCACCCTCCACTTCCAAAGTGCTCCCGACTTTGAAACCCAAGAGACCTACACCGTCGAGGTGGTCGTCACAGACGACGGATCGTTGGCGGCGACGGTAACGGTGACCGTCAGCGTGGCCAATGTCGATGAGCCGGGAACGGTGACACTGTCTTCGACCCAGCCTCGGGTGGGCGAGACGATCACGTCCACGCTGACCGACCCCGATGGCAGTGTGACGAGGGTATCTTGGGGTCATAGTTTTGTTCCGCAGAGCAGGGGAAGCGATAGGTCGTTAGAGACAACGCGTGCATTTGATAGGCTTTCTACACGCATCAAAATCGCTCAGTGGATGGTCGGGCAACAGATGCAGGTAACGGCGAGATACGACGACGGGCAGGGCCCTGGCAAATCGGCTAGGTCGGTCTGGACCCAGACGATCCTCGGTCCGCCAGAGCCGCCAGACCCATTGGGGAGCCTATCGGCGACGACGGGCGACGGGCAGGTGACCCTTAGTTGGAACACCCCCGACGACAACGACACGCCGATTACGCACTATCAGTATCGGCAGAGCGACGATGGGGGCACGACGTGGTCGCCCGACTGGACGACGATACCAGACAGTAATGCCCAGACGACCAGCTACACCATAGACGACCTGACCAACGGCACGACGTACACCTTTGAGGTCCGCGCGGTCAATGTGGCAGGCGCAGGCAATGCCGCCCGGGTGTCGCCTATGTTGGGCCATCCGCCGACGTTGGACGGCCCAACTGCGGTGTCGATAGACGAAAACAGCACCGATTCGCTAGGCACCTATACGGCCAGCGACCCGGATGACGACCCGCTGACCTGGTCGCTGACCGGCACCGATGCTAGCGCCTTCGAGTTGCAAGGTAGCGGCACCACGCGCACCCTCCACTTCCAGCAGCCCCCCGACTTTGAAACCCAGGAGACCTACACTGTCGAGGTGGTCGTCACGGACGACAACTCGTTGTCGGCGACGGTGGCGGTGACCGTCACGGTGACGAATGCCGATGATCCAGGCACGATCGAGCTGTCTCCGACCCCGCCGCAGGTGGGCGAGCCGATCACGGCCACGCTGGCAGACCCCGATGGCAGCGTGACCAATGTGGAGTGGACTTGGTTGTCTTTTAACCCGGACGGGACGTCGTCGGAGGAGACCGGCACCTCGGATGGGCTTTCTTCGACGTTTACCCCTACGCAGGCGTTGGTCGGCAAACGGCTGCAAGCAACGGCGGAATATGACGATGGGCAGGGCACCGACCAATCGGCCGAGTCGGCCCAGACCGAGGCGGTGATTGACCGGCCAGCCTCGCCGGGGAGTCTGGCGGCCACGCCAGGCCATGAGCAGGTAACCCTTAGTTGGACGGCCCCCGACGACAACGGCTCGCCGATTACCCACTATCAGTATCGGCAGAGCGACGATGGGGGCACCACATGGGATCCCGACTGGACGACAATACCAGACAGTGATGCCCAGACGACCAGCTACACGGTGGAGAGCTTGACCAACGGCACCGCATACACCTTTGAGGTGCGCGCCGTCAACGCGGTGGGCGCAGGCCCCGTCAGCAGTGCGTCGGCCACGCCGGCCATCACCGTGCCGGAGGCCGTAGTCAACCTTGAGGCGACGCCGGGCAATAGGCAGGTGGCGCTCGGTTGGGAGGTACCTGCGTCGGATGGGGGATCCGCGATCACCCACTACCAGTATCGCTACAGCAGCGACAGCCATAGCGACTGGACGGAGTCGAATCCGGCCTGAACTACGGTGTCAGGGGAGGCCTCGGCACGCAGCCAGACCGTGTCGAGCCTGACTAACGGCACCGCATACACCTTTGAGGTGCGTGCCGTCAACAGCGTGGGAGAGGGCACAGCTACCAGCGTGCCGGCCTCACCCGTCAACCCTGTGAGGCCACCGGGAAAGGTTCGGAACCTATCGGCGTCGCCAGGCGATGGGTCGGTGTACCTCAGTTGGAATCCTCCCGCCGACCCCGGCACCTCGCCGATCGACTACTACGAGTATCAGCGCAGCGGGCAGTCGAGTTGGTCTAGAGCCAATAGCACTAGCGCGTCCATAAGCGGCCTGACTAACTGCAATTACTATACATTTTATGTGCGCGCCGTCAACGAGCAGGGAAGAACAGGTCCCTCCGCCAATGAGTCGGCCACACCAGAGGACCCGCCAACGCTGGACCTGTCGGTGTCAACTGAAACGACGAGTGCGGAGCTCAGTTGGAGTGTCACCCAAGGCTGCTCGTCGCTTGACATTGATCAATATAGGTATCGGCGCAGCGGGCAGTCTAATTGGGCTACCACCAGAAGGACTCGCGCGTCCATAAGTGGCCTGACTAAATGCACTTCCTACACGTTTGAGGTCGAGGCCCGCAACAGCGCAGGACAAACAGTTTTATCCGCCAGTGAGTCGGCCACACTAGGGGAGAACCTCCTGCCAAAGCTGACCCTCTCGGCGTCGCCAGGCGATGAGGAGGTATCCCTCAGTTGGAGTATCGACCTAGCCTGCTCGGACGAGACTGTCGCCAGCTACTGGTATCGATACTACAAATCCTCCACTACCGAGACCAACCGGCCGGCTTTGTCTAACATTGGCACTAGCACTAGCAAGACGGAGGCAGACCTGACTAACGGCACCGAATACGAGTTTGAAGTCGAAGCCCGCAACAGCTCGGAAGGAGTCATAGCCAGCGAGATTGTGACGGCAACGCCCAAAGAGCCCTGCGAACTGAGCCTCTTCGCGTCATCAGGCAATGGGCAGGCGTCCCTCAATTGGATTATTACCAAAGGCTGCGATGGAAAGGGGATCACCCGCTACAGGTATTCGTGGGGGCAGGGGGGAGATTCGGAGTCGGGTTACACCACTAGCCGAAGCGCGACGGTGACGGGCCTGACTAACTGCCAGATCTATTCGTTTGGTGTGCGCGCCCTCGACAACACGGGAAGTACCGTAACCAGCGACGCAGACTGGACCACACCGGAGCGTTCGGGCAGTGTAGACCTGACGACGACATCGCCGCAGGTGGGGGTGCCGGTGACGGCGACGCTGAGGGAACCAGACGGGAGGGTCACCGGAGTGAGTTGGAGTTGGTATAGCTTGCTAACGCTGCCCAAAAGCGATTCGCCATCGGTGCGCAATGGAGCGTCCTCATCCACCTACACACCTACGGCATCGGATGTGGGGAAGGGGCTAATGGCAAGCGTCTCTTATTCAGATGGCTGCGGCTCTGGCACGGATCGTGCCAACAGTAGTGTGACCTCTCCGGTGCAAGCCGCGTCAGCCAAGCCCGTTAGTCTCCATGCCATGCCCGACTCCGTGCTAGCAGCAGTAGCCGCACCTAACCCGTTCAATCCAACCACAACCATTCACGTCCAGCTACCCGCCAGCGGCCCCGTCTCCCTGACCATCTACAACATAGCCGGGCAAGTGGTGCACACCCTGTGGGACGACCACGAGTTGAAGGCAGGCTATCACACCATCGACTGGGACAGCCGCGATCAGCAGGGATACCCCGTCACCTCGGGCGTGTACCTGTATCAGCTACGAACCAGCAAGCAAGTCCTGATGAATAAAATGGTCCTGATTCGATGAAAATAGGATATGCACGAACTCGGTGAGGCCTAGGCGGATAGCAGCCGACGCTTAGCACCGAGAGCGAGCGAGTACGCAAGGGGCGCGGCACCGCACAGGAGCCGCGCCCCTTTTTTGCGGCCGTTTAGTGCGCGTTTTCGTCCGGGCTAGAACGCATTTTTCAAGTCCGCTGGACTGGCCTCGTATGTTTGACTGAGACGGGCAAGACAATATCTTGGACATGAAGAATCGTCTCCGCTACGCGGATCGGACACTGCTAGCCCACTAAGAGATAGATAGAATGCCCAATACAAACGTTAGCACTTTGCTGGCCCTACTTGTGGCCTTGAGCACAGGCTTGGCTAAAGCCAGCGTCGCGGATGAAAGTCCTCCGCAACTTTTGCCCTGCAGTAGAGCCATCGCCGCGCCGGAGCAGGCATGGTCGCCGCCGCCTGCGGCCAAGCCGCTGGCGAATCTGGACGTGGGCCCCCCGCGCACCGTACGGCTGATTTACTTCTTGCCCAAAGGCCGTCGCTTGCGCGCCGAAGTGATTAATAAGATGAAAAAGACGGCTCGCCAGGTGCAGACCTTCTATGCCGAGCAGATGCAGGCGCATGGCTACGGGGATCGAGCCTTCCGCCTTGAAACCGATGCCGCAGGCGGGCTGAAGGTGCATCGCGTGGAGGGGCAACACCCCGATAGCTACTATCGCAAAAATACGTCTTCTACTGTGCAAAAGGAGCTTCGGCAGGCGTTTGATCTCACGAGGAATATTTACATCATCGCAATTGATAATAGCATGGTTGGAATTACTGCTGGTTTGTGGGGTAAATCAATGTTCGCTGTCGGAGGCCGGGAAGGCAAAGCTGGTGGCTTGGTGTTATTTTCTGAAGTATTCTTCTTTAGCACAATGGCCCATGAACTGGGACATGCCTTCGGCTTGCAGCACGATTTCCGCGATAATGCCTACATCATGTCGTATGGCCCAGAGTCGAACCAGCTATCGGCGTGTGCGGCCGAATTTTTAGCTGTGCATCCTTACTTCAATGATGCGGTCTCAAATTATGCTAACTGGAAACAGGAGCCCACCATCGCCCTGCTTTCACCGTGGTATCCGGCCGGGGCAAGCAGTGTCTCCGTCCAACTCAGCGTCCGCGACCCAGCAGGGATGCATCAAGTGACCTTATTCGTTCGTACAAGAAAGCCACATCTTGCCGCTGGATTTCGGGAAGTGAAGGCGTGTCGTGGATTAGGGGGTGAGCAAGAGGCCGTCGTTGAATTCGATTATGATGGCGTGGTTCCATCGGCTCCCCTTGCGACGAGTCTTTCTAGGTCTATCGTGCATTTTATTAAGGTCGAGGCCGTTGATAAGGATGGGGTTGTGGGCTATGAGGAGTTTACCCTTGCGGAAATGTCGCCATATCATATCGCCACTCTTGAAGGGGAGCATCGGGGGCGGAGGGAGGGGGTCCGTTCGGTGGCGTTTGCGCCGGATGGGAACACCCTCGCGGCTGGGGTATATAGAACAGTGGAACTGTGGGACGTGGACACAAAAACCAAGACCGCCACCTTCGAAGCTACGGGGGACGTCCGTTCGGTGGCGTTTGCGCCGGATGGGAACACCCTCGCGGCTGGGGTATATAGAATAGTGGAACTGTGGGACGTGGACACAAAAACCAAGACCGCCACCTTCGAAGCTACGCGGACCGCCCGTTCGGTGGCGTTTGCGCCGGATGGGAAAACTCTCGCAGTCGGGGGAGATAGAACAGTGGAACTGTGGGATGTGGACACAAAAACCAAGACCGCCACCCTGAAGGGGTCTACGCTTGAGGACGGCCCCCTTTCGGCGGCGTTTAGGCCGGCGGTGGCATTTTCACCGGATGGGGAAACCCTTGCGGCGGGGTCACTAGATGATGAGGCATATGGTGGTACGGTTAAGCTGTGGGACGTGAACACTAAAACGAAGATCGCCACCGTGGAGGGGTGGCCTAAGGATCAGCTCTTCTCGGTGGGATTTGCGCCGGATGGGAACACCCTCGCAGTCGGGAGACGTGACAGGGTCCAGCTATGGGACGTGGACCAGAAAAAAACTATCGCCACCTTCCCAGCTACGGGGGCCGTCTATTCGGTGGCGTTTGCGCCGGATGGGAACACCCTCGCAGCCGATGGAACTCGCACGATCCAACTGTGGGACGTACACACGAAAAAGAGTATCGCCACCTTCCCAGCTACAGGGACCGTCTATTCGGTGGCATTTGCGCCGGATGGGAACACCCTCGCAGCCGGGGTAAGTGATAACACGGTCCAACTGTGGGATGTGTCTGAGTGGACGAGGTCCCGTCCTCACCGCTTGGTGAAAACCGCCAGCGAGGAGCAACAGAGGTCCCAGACCTTGGCGAAGGTCTCCGGCGAGGGGCAAGAAGAGCTAACCGGCACCCAACTGGACGAACCGTTGGTCGTCTCGGTGGTAGATCAAGACGGCTTACCCCTTGCCGAGGTGTCCGTCACCTTTGCGGTCACCGCCGGGGGAGGGACGCTGTCGGCCACCACCGTCACCACCGATGCCAACGGGCGCGCCGCCACCCGCCTGACGCTGGGCAGCGATCCGGGCACCCACACCGTGGAAGCCACCGTCGCCGGGCTGGAACCAGCAACCTTTACCGCAACCGCCATTGAGCGAATGCCCCATAGCCTAGACACGGTCTCCGGCGAGGGCCAAGAAGGCCCGGCCAGCACACAACTAGCGGAGCCGTTGGTCGTTGCCGTGTTGGATCAAGGCGGTTCCCCTCTTGCCGAGGTAGACGTCACCTTTGCGGTCACCGCTGGCGAGGGGCTGCTGGCGTCGGCCACCGATACCAACCCTTGTACTATTGAGGCCGCTACCTCGTCTGCCACCGCCACCACCGACGCCAACGGGCGCGCCACGACCCGCCTGACGCTGGGCAGCGATCCGGGCACCCACACCGTGGAAGCCATCGGCGAGGGGTTGGAGCCGGTGACCTTCACCGCGACCGCCGCCGAGCCAGCAATACCCCATAGCCTGACCAAAGTCTGCGGCGACGACCAAGAAGGCACGGCCATCGTACTACTGGACGAGCCATTGGTGGTGTTCGTGTCGGATGCGGAGGATGCGGCGCTGGCCGGGGTGGTCGTGTCGTTTGCGGTCACTGCTGGCGGGGGGACGCTGTCGGACACCACCGCCACCACCGATGCCAACGGTCGCGCGGCGACTCGGCTGACGCTGGGCATTGAGGCCGGGATCAACGCAGTTACGGCTACGGTCGAGGGGCTGGAGCCGGTGACCTTTACCGCGACGGCGCAGGAGTCGCCCTTCGCGAGTCTTTTCGACGCTCTTTTCGGGGGCGGCAAGCGGGTGGCTCTGCCCGACCGTCCGCAGTTGGCACAAAACGCGCCCAATCCGTTCAACAGCCAGACGATTCTTGCCTATTTCTTGCCCGCCCCTAGTCCGGCGCGGGTGGAAGTGTTCGCCCTGACCGGTCAACGGGTAGTGGTCTTGCAGCAGGGGCCGCAGCAGGCGGGCTATCACCGGCTGCATTGGGATGGTCGGGACGCCGCCGGTCGCCCTGTGGCCAGCGGCGCTTATCTGTATCGACTGGTGACGGACGAGACCGTCTTGACGCGCAAGCTCATCCTGCTGCGTTGATTGCTTCGCGTTGAACCAGCGCACACTCTGCCGATCTCTTGGGTAGTGGTTTACTCATGCCTATTGCAACGGCATCACATATGTAGTACACTGTACTACATGAACAAAAGCGAAGTATATAGTTGGCGCGTCTCGCCCGAAGTGAAAAACAGTCTCGAAGCCGCCGCCCGAGCTCATAAAACGAGCGTAGCCCAACTGCTCGACCAGATCGTGTCCCAGTGGCTCGACCGGGAAGAGGCTGGCGACGAGGAAATACAAGACCAGCTTCGCCAAGCCGCCATGCAGACCTTTGGCGCCATCCGGGGCGGCGATCCCCTCCGTTCACAGCAAGTCGGGCAACGGGTGCGCGACCGATTACAACAACGCCGTGCGGGCTAAGGGTCTGATCGATACGGGGACGATCCTGGCCTTGCTCGATGCCGACGACCAGTGGCACGACCGGTGTGTCGAGGCGTTTCCGTCTTTGCGGCTGCCGTTGGCCACCAGCGCTGCCGTACTCGCCGAACTTTTCCATTTGCTAGGTGATCACCGGCCAGCAATCAGTGCCGCTTGGCGTTTTCTGCGCTCCGGTACCATAACAGTACTGCCAATAACAGATGTGGACCTGCCGGCTCTGGACCGTCTGATGAAACGCTACAACGACCGACCGATGGATTTCGCCGACGCGACGCTGGTGCATCTGGCCAAACGAGAATCGCTTACGGCGATCTTTACCATCGACCACGACGACTTCGAGACTTACCGCATTGACGGCAAGCGCCAATTCCGCATCGTCCCATCGCGTTGACGGCTCGTCGCACCAAGCAGCTGTAACGCAACTTGGATGTACCTGTATCAGCTACGAACCAGCAAGCAAGTCCTGATGAATAAAATGGTCCTGATTCGATGAAAATAGGATATGCACGAACTCGGTGAGGCCTAGGCGGATAGCAGCCGACGCTTAGCACCGAGAGCGAGCGAGTACGCAAGGGGCGCGGCACCGCACAGGAGCCGCGCCCCTTTTTTGCGGCCGTTTAGTGCGCGTTTTCGTCCGGGCTAGAACGCATTTTTCAAGTCCGCTGGACTGGCCTCGTATGTTTGACTGAGACGGGCAAGACAATATCTTGGACAGAAGAATCGTCTCCGCTACGCGGATCGGACACTGCTAGCCCACTAAGAGATAGATAGAATGCCCCATACAAACATTAGCACTTTGCTGGCCCTACTTGTGGCCTTGAGCACAGGCTTGGCTAAAGCCAGCGTCGCGGATGAAAGTCCTCCGCAACTTTTGCCCTGCAGTAGAGCCATCGCCGCGCCGGAGCAGGCATGGTCGCCGCCGCCTGCGGCCAAGCCGCTGGCGAATCTGGACGTGGGCCCCCCGCGCACCGTGCGGCTGATTTACTTCTTGCCCAAAGGCCGTCGCTTGCGCGCCGAAGTGATTAATAAGATGAAAAAGACGGCTCGCCAGGTGCAGACCTTCTATGCCGAGCAGATGCAGGCGCATGGCTACGGGGATCGAGCCTTCCGCCTTGAAACCGATGCCGCAGGCGGGCTGAAGGTGCATCGCGTGGAGGGGCAACACCCCGATAGCTACTATCGCAAAAATACGTCTTCTACTGTGCAAAAGGAGCTTCGGCAGGCGTTTGATCTCACGAGGAATATTTACATCATCGCAATTGATAATAGCATGGTTGGAATTACTGCTGGTTTGTGGGGTCGATTAGTGGGAGGTATTGGAATCCACAATGACAAAGCGGGTGGCGTGGCGTTGTTTGATGAACGTATCGGCTTTGGCACAATGGCCCATGAACTGGGACATACCTTCGGCTTATCGCACGATTTCCGCGATGATGCGTACATCATGTCGTATGGCCGGGATGAGCGGCTATCGGCGTGCAATGCCGGAATTTTGGCCGTGCATCCCTACTTCAATGATGCGGTCCCAAATTATACTAACTGGAACCAGCGTCCAACCATCGACCTGCTTTCACCGTGGTATCCGGCCGGGGCAAGCAGTGTCTCCGTCCAACTCAGCGTCCGCGATCCAGCAGGGCTGCACCAAGTAACCTTATTCGTTCGTACAAGAAAGCCACATTTTTCCGCTGGATTTCGGGAAGTGAAGGCGTGTCGTGGATTAGGAGGTGAGCAAGAGACCGTCGTTGAATTCGATTATGATGGCGTTATTCCATCGGCGGCACCCCTTACGACGAGTCTTTCTAGGTCTATCGTGCATGGTATTGAGGTCGGGGCCGTTGATAGGGATGGGGATGAGCTCCTTGATCATTTTATTCTTGCGGAAATGTCGCCATATCATATCGCCACTCTTGAAGGACAGGATCGGGGTCGGTCGTTTGGGATTTCTTCGGTGGCGTTTGCGCCGGATGGGAAAACCCTCGCGGCCGGGGGAGAGGCAACAGTGGAACTGTGGGACGTGGACACCAAAACCAAGATCGCCACCTTCAAAGCTGGGGCGATTAACGATCTCCTCTCTTCGGTGGCGTTTGCGCCGGATGGAAAAACCCTCGCAGTCGGGGTACAGAATGGCTCTGTTGAACTGTGGGACGTGGACACCAAAACCAAGATCGCCAACCTAGAGGTGCATAGGAAATATGGGCATATCTCGGTGGCATTTGCGCCGGATGGAAAAACCCTCGCGGCTGGGATAGGGGATGGCGCGGCTACGCTGTGGGACGTGGACACCAAAACCAAGATCGCCAACCTAGATGAGCCTAAGCTTGAGGATCGCTCGGGGTTGTTTTCGCCGCCGATGGCGTTTGCGCCGGATGGGAAAACCCTCGCGGTCGGGACAAGAGATGAAAATCGAGATGGCGCGGCTACGCTGTGGGACGTGGACACCAAAACCAAGATCGCCACCTTCGAAGCTACGGGGACTGTCTATTCATTGGCGTTTGCGCCGAATGGAGCCGTCCTCGCAGCCGAGGTAGGTGCCACGATCCAGTTATGGGACATGGCCAAGAGAAAGAAAATTGCCAACTTCGCGGGCGCGAGCGGCTTTTCGGTGGCGTTTTCGCCGGATGGGAACACCCTCGCAGCCGGGGCACAGAATGGCTCTGTCCAACTGTGGGATGTGTCTGAGTGGACGAGGTCCCGTCCTCACCGCTTGGTGAAAACCGCCAGCGAGAAGCAACAGAGGTCCCAGACCTTGGCGAAGGTCTCCGGCGAGGGGCAAGAAGAGCTAACCGGCACCCAACTGGACGAACCGTTGGTCGTCTCGGTGGTAGATCAAGACGGCTTACCCCTTGCCGAGGTGTCCGTCACCTTTGCGGTCACCGCTGGGGGAGGGACGCTGTCGGCCACCACCGTCACCACCGATGCCAACGGGCGCGCCGCCACCCGCCTGACGCTGGGCAGCGATCCGGGCACCCACACCGTGGAAGCCACCGTCGCCGGGCTGGAACCAGCAACCTTTACCGCAACCGCCATTGAGCGAATGCCCCATAGCCTAGACACGGTCTCCGGCGAGGGCCAAGAAGGCCCGGCCAGCACACAACTAGCGGAGCCGTTGGTCGTTGCCGTGTTGGATCAAGGCGGTTCCCCTCTTGCCGAGGTAGACGTCACCTTTGCGGTCACCGCTGGTGAGGGGCTGCTGGCGTCGGCCACCGATACCAACCCTTGTACTATTGAGGCCGCTACCTCGTCTGCCACCGCCACCACCGACGCCAACGGGCGCGCCACGACCCGCCTGACGCTGGGCAGCGATCCGGGCACCCACACCGTGGAAGCCACCGTCGCCGGGCTGGAACCAGAGACCTTCACCGCAACCGCCGCCGAGCCAGCAATACCCCATAGCCTGACCAAAGTCTGCGGCGACGACCAAGAAGGCACGGCCATCGTACTACTGGACGAGCCATTGGTGGTGGTCGTGTCGGATGCGGAGGATGCGGCGCTGGCCGGGGTGGTCGTGTCGTTTGCGGTGACCGCTGGCGGGGGGACGCTGTCGGACACCACCGCCACCACCGATGCCAACGGTCGCGCGGCGACTCGGCTGACGCTGGGCATTGAGGCAGGGACGAATACGGTTGCGGC
Source organism: Candidatus Latescibacterota bacterium (assembly GCA_965116455.1). Taxonomy (GTDB): domain Bacteria; phylum Latescibacterota; class UBA2968; order UBA8231; family UBA8231. The sequence goes on from OZ220690.1 coordinate 2,965,707, forward strand.
TACGGTTGCGGGGTTGGAGCCGGTGACCTTTACCGCGACGGCGCAGGAGTCGCCTTTTGTTAGTCTTTTCGACGCTCTTTTCGGGGGCGGCAAGCGGGTGGCTCTGCCCGCTAGCCCTCAGTTGGCACAAAACGCGCCCAATCCATTCAACAGCCAGACGATTCTTGCCTATTTCTTGCCCGCCCCTAGTCCGGCGCGGGTGGAAGTGTTCGCCCTGACCGGTCAACGGGTAGTGGTCTTGCAGCAGGGGCCGCAGCAGGCGGGCTATCACCGGCTGCATTGGGACGGTCGCGACGCCGCCGGTCGCCCTGTGGCCAGCGGCGCTTATCTGTATCGACTGGTGACGGACGAGACCGTCTTGACGCGCAAGCTCATCCTGCTGCGTTGATTGCTTCGCGTTGAACCAGCGCGCACTCTGTCGATCTCTTGGGTAGTGGTTTACTCATGCCTATTGCAACGGCATCACATATGTAGTACACTGTACTACATGAACAAAATCAAACTGGACGAGGATCCGGTATGATGATACATAGACTAAAAGTCTCAGGACTGTTGTCCTTCGGGCCGCAGGGAATTGATCTCCCTATGGAACCGCTGAACGTTCTGATCGGCCCAAACGGTTCGGGAAAATCCAACCTGTTGGAAGTGCTGGCCCTGCTGAGGGCCGCGCCGCGTGAACTGGCGAGACCGATCAAGCGAGGTGGCGGAATCTGGGAATGGCTCTGGAAGGGTGAGGAATCGCCTCACAAGGCAACTATGGAAGCTACCGTCAACGATCCCGAGAAGGATGGTCTCTTACGACACATGCTGGAATTTACCGACCACGGCGAACGCTTTGAAGTCACCGACGAGCGCATTGAATGTGCAAAGACCGAATTTTCCTATCGCCTTCAGCAGGGACGTCATACGTTCAATGTCCAGACTGAGCCAAAAGATAAAAGAACGTCGTCCCGTCCTATCCTCTCTGACTCTGCTTCCATCGTATCTGAATCGCTTGGCCTGACTATTTACTACGAGAGAACAAAACCAGAAGAATCCGTTCTATCTCAGGTCCGCGACGCACAAACCTATCCCGAGCTGCACTGCCTACAGGAACAGTACGAGCGAATTAGCCTGTACCGAAACTGGTCATTCGGTCCTGCGGCGGAGTTGCGCCGAAACCAGAGTACGCACGACCCCTCCGATTTCCTGAATGAAGGAGGAGCGAACTTGGCCCTCGTATTGTCGCATTTCCGAGGGGAGAACAAGAGGAAATTAGTCGCAGCATTGCAGGAACTCTTTGACGGCATCGTGGACGTCAACTGTCCGGTGACGGGTGGGACGGTGTCGCTCTTCTTAGAGGAACAGGACGGGCGCCAGATTCCAGCGAGCCGCCTATCCGATGGTACCCTGCGCTATCTCTGTCTGCTGGCCATTCTGCTGCATCCCGAACCGCCTCCCTTGGTCGCCATTGAGGAGCCAGAGTTAGGTCTTCATCCCGATTTGCTGCCCACGTTGAGCGATTTGTTGGTCCAAGCATCCGAACGCAGTCAACTGATCGTTACAACCCATTCGGATGTGCTTGTTGACGCACTGACCGACAACCCGGAGAGCATCGTGGTCTGCGAAAAGTACGCTGGACAGACCTCGATGCGACGGCTCGACAAGGACGAGTTGGCAAAATGGCTGGAAGAATACAGTCTCGGCGATCTTTGGACTTCGGGCCAATTGGGCGGCACTCGATGGTAACTGCCGAGCTTTATATCGAGGGCGGTGGAGACAACTCGAAGGCTCTTCGCGTGCGTTTCCGTCAGGGCTGGAACGAATTTTTCAAGGCTGCTGGACTCGGTGGACGGATGCCAAAAATTGTACCAGGAGGTGGACGTCAACAGACTTTCGAGCGCTTTGCCATAGCTTTTGCGGGAGGGAATCCCGGCATTGTACCGCTCCTCCTCGTGGACAGCGAGGCTCCTGTTGCGACAGGGCAATCGGTCTGGCAGCACCTTGGCTGGGACCGGCCCCTAGGTGCTGACGATGACCAAGCCTTTCTGATGGTACAGATCATGGAAACATGGTTCCTAGCGGATCGCGATTCATTGAAGCGTTATTTCGGCGCGGAGTTTAGGGAAAACGCGCTCAAGCAATGGCCGCAGTTGGAAGACGTATCCAAGGAAACGGTCCTAAGTGCGCTCGAACAGGCCACCACCAATTGCGCTACACGCTATGCCAAAGGTAAGGTCTCGTTCGAGTTGCTGGCGCAGATTGACCCCGCCCTCGTCGAAGCCGCCTGTCCGCACGCCAAGGCGCTTCTGGATCGGTTGAGGACGCTACTGCGTTGATTGCGGTCAATCGCCACCCCTCAAAACGCCGTCGGCCGACCCTGCGCCCCATCCACCGGAATCATCGCTCCATTGATCCAATTGGCGCGCTCGGACACCAGAAACGCCACCACATCTGCCACCTCCTCTGGCGTCCCCAAGCGCCCGGCGGGAAACTCCCGTTCCACAAACTGGGCAAAGTGCTCGGGCTGCTCCTCCTGAAAACGCGCCCACCCACCGCCGGGAAAAAATATCGACCCCGGCGCGACGGTGTTGACCCGCACCCCGCATTCTGCCAACTCCAACGCCAGCGCACCTGCGAGAAAAATCTCCGCAGCTTTCGCGCTCCCATATTGGGACTTAGGCCCAGGCTTCCACCCCGAGATCGACGAGACGATCACCACCGCGCCCCCGCCGCGCTGCCGCATGTAGGGCAGAGCCGCCCGCGTCGTGCGCACGGCGTGGAACACATTTAGATCAAAGGTCTCCTCCCAGTCCTCATCAGCGGTTTCGAGCAGACTCTGTTCGCCAGCCGCCCCACCCACATTGTTGACCAAAATATCCACACCGCCCCACTCGGCTGCGCAGCGCTCTACAACGGCCTCCACCTCCGACCGCGAGCGCACGTCGGCGACCTCAGCAATGGCTTCGACCCCAGTCGCCCGCACCTGCTGCAATGCGCGTTCGAGCGGCTCTTGGTCGCGGGCGCAAATCGCCACCTTGCACCCCTCATTGGCTAGCGCCAACGCAATCGCCCGGCCGATCCCCCGACTTCCTCCAGTTATCAGCGCAACTTTGTCTTTCAGTCCTAGATCCATAATTACGACCTCCTTTATGCAAAACGAGAAAGGCGCAGGAATTCGATGGGATGCTGGGTATCGCCTTCCAGCGCCAATTCAGCCAAGATTTCGCCCACTACCGGAGAGAATTTAAAGCCGTGGCCGGAAAAACCCGCCCCGAACACCACGGCCGGGCATTCGGGATGGACGTCCAAGACGAAGTTCTTATCCGGCGTCAGCGAATACATGCAGACGGCGTATTTGCTCAGCTCTGGTTGCAGCGCGGGAAAGTATCGCGCGAGAAAATCGAGGACGCAGGGCTGATCGCCTTCAGTCAATGCGCGGTCGAGTTGGAGCGGGTCGTCCACCGGGTCGTGCGACACATTGTGCTCGGCCAACTTGAGGCCCCACGGCGCTTCAGCGGGAAAACCATAAAAGTACTGTTCGCCGTCGGCGATGAAGAAGCAGGGGAACGCGCCGCGCGCGTACTGCTCCACGCCGCGCCCCTGGTACCACAACAGCACCTTGCGCACTACGCACGCCTCGACACCCAGCCGACATAGCTCTGGCACTGCCCAAGCCCCGGTCGCCAGCACCAACCGCGTGGCGAGCAAGCGCCGTCGCTCGGTTTCCACTACCACTCCTTCGCCCTCGCGCCGCCACGACAGCACGACCTCCCCAGTGTAGAGCTTTGCGCCGTGCTTCTGGGCCAACGCAACGTGCCGCCGGACGCAGTCCTCGACTCGGAGAAAACCGCCTAGAGGATCGTAAAACCCACTCCACTCTTCAGGAAAAGCCAAGCTTGGATAGCGCGCGGCAATGGCTGTTGCATCGAGCTGTTCATACGGCAAGTCGTGCGCCTGATAACAGGCCGCCTGCCCCTGCATCGCCTCCGAGTCGGGATCGCCCGCCACTAGCAGCCCGACGCGAGCAAAGAGTTCCCCGGCCTCTTCGGCTTCTATCTCCTCCCACAACTCGTAGGCCCGGTGCAACAGGGGCACGTAGTCGGGATGCTCCATATAGGCTTTGCGAATGATGCGGGTATCCCCATGCGAAGATCCCCTGTCGTGAGCTATGCCAAAGCGCTCGATAGCGCAGACGCGCACGCCGCGACGCGCCAAGTGGTACAGCGCGGCACTGCCCATGCCACCGGCCCCTACGACGACGACATCGTATTGTTCTGTGCTCATTTGATTAACCTCCCATCGAATCTGGGCCTTGATACAACTTCAAACTTCAAACTTCCCCCAGCGCCCGCAACCCACAACTTGACGCTGCTATCCCTAACCGCGATACTTTTTTGTCCTAATCAACTCCAACTCAAGGCTTAGCCGTGCGCATTGTCACTGGCACCTATCGCGGTCGGCAGATTCCCTCCGGGCGACGCCTGCGCCAGATCCGCCTCACGTCCACGCGCCTCAAAGAAGCCGTATTTTCCATGCTCGGCCCCGATTTGAAGGGCCGTACCTTCCTCGACTTGTGTGCTGGCTCGGGCCAAATGGGGCTCGAAGCGCTGAGCCGGGGCGCGAGCGTCGAGCTCAACGAGCCTGATCACCGGCGGCGGCGGCAGATCCGCTCGCTACTCTACCAATGGAAGGCCGGCGTCGAGGGCCTGCACTCGGTCAAGGCTCAACACCTCATCCCCCAATTGGCAGCGGCCGGTCGCCGCTTCGACATTGTGTACGCCGACCCCCCGTACCACGCCCGCTACTGCGGAGCCCCGCTCCTGCTGGGCCTAATCGAAGCCCTCGGGGAATCCCCGCTCTTTAACGACGAGGGCCTGCTGTTCGTGCAGCACCAAATCGACTTGGACGTGCCCGAGCAGAGCGGCCACCTCGCGCTCACCCAGCAGCGGGCCTACGGCAACACCACCCTTAGCATCTATCGCCACCTGATCCCATGAAAATCACCCACGTCGAAGCCATACCCGTGCGCATGCCGCGTCCACAGCCGTTCCAAAGCAGCCTCGGCACGCACCAAGCCTCTGAAAACGCCGTCGTCTTGATCCACACCGACGCTGGCCTCACCGGCCTCGGCGAAGCCTCCAGCATCTGGGACCGTCGCGGACGCGGAGAAAGCGAGGCCATCAACGGGCTGCTCGCCGATATGCTCTGCGGCCTAGACCCGCGCCGCATCCGCGAGATCGCCGACCGCATGAATCAACTCCTGCACCGCTCTTTCCCGGCCAAGGCCGGCATTGAAATGGCCCTCTACGACTTGGTCGGCAAAGCTTGCGACATGCCCGTTTACCAACTGCTGGGCGGCCAAGTCCGCGACCGCGTGCTGCTGAGCCACTCGCTGTCCATGGGCGACCCCGAGGCTATCGCCGCCCAAGCCCAGAGCCTAGTGGCGCAAGGGTACAAGACCCTCAAGGCCAAAATCGGGCGGGACCTGCGCGCCGACCTAGCCGTGCTCGCAGCCGTGCGCAACGCAGTCGGCAGCGAGATCGTCCTGCGCGTAGATGCCAACATGGGCTGGTCCTCCGCCAAGGAAGCCGTGCGCTGCATCAAGGCAATCGCAGACTTTGACTTGGAACTAGTAGAGCAGCCCCTAGCAGCCGACGACTTAGAGGGATTGCGCTTTGTCCGCGAGCGCGTCGCGCTGCCCATCATGGCCGACGAGAGCGTTTGGACGCCGGCCGACGCCCTCAACTGCGTCCGCCACCAAGCCGTCGATGTCTTCAACGTGTACGTGTCGGAAGCCGGCGGCTTGGGTGCGGCCGCACGCATCTTCGCCATTGCCGAGGCGGCGCGCCTGCCCTGTATCATCGGCAGCATGCCCGAACTGGGGATCGGCACCGCAGCCCAAGCCCACCTCGCCTTTGCCATGCCCAACTTGGGCTATGCCAGCGACGTGAACGGCTGCGTCTATCACCGCGGCGACGTCATCCGCGAAAAGCTGCCCATCGCCGACGGGTACATCCTCCCGCCAGCCGGCCCGGGCCTCGGCATCAGCCTCGACGAGGACGCACTCGCAGAGTACCGCTGCGACCGCTGATGCGCTTCCGGCCCTGTATCGACCTGCACGAGGGGCAAATCAAGCAGATCGTCGGTACCAGCTTACGCGACGACAGCGCCCCCCAAACCCACTTCATCGCCCCTCATCCGCCTGCTTATTTTGCGGAGTGTTATCGCCGCGACCAGCTCTTCGGCGGCCACGTCATCATGCTCGGTCCGGGCAACGAGGACGCAGCCGCACAGGCGTTGACCGCCTTCCCCGAGGGCTTGCAGGTCGGCGGCGGCATCCGCCCCGACAACGCGGCGATATGGCTCAGTCGCGGAGCCACGCAAGTGATCGTCACTTCCTATGTCTTTAGCGACGGCCAACTCCACCACAACCGACTGGCGCAAATGGTAGCTGCTGTAGGACGCGAGCGGCTGGTCTTAGATCTCAGTTGCAGCAACCGCGACGGGCGCTACGTGGTGATGACCGACCGTTGGCAAAAGGCCACGGATTTTGCTATCAGCGCAGACAACTTGGCGCTCCTCGCCGAGTCTTGCAGCGAATTCCTCATTCACGCCACCGGGGTCGAAGGCAAGCAGCAAGGAATCGATACCGAACTCGTCGCGCTCCTGGGCGAGATCGCACCTATTCCAACGACGTACGCCGGCGGCGTGAGTAGCACCGAGGACATCGAAATTCTCCGCAAGCTCGGTCAAGGGAAACTGGATTTTACGGTGGGAGCAGCGCTGGATATTTTCGGGGGCACAGGGCTGCGCTACGAGGATATGTTGGCATACCGAGGGGAGAGCGAGGACAACCGTCCCAATTCATAGAGCTTGACGGCGTTCCTCTTCGTCCCAGATGAAGGGGTCGCTTGCGACAGGGTGCTAACGAGGTCGCCGTGCGACTAGTGGTGGGGCAAAAAGATCGCCGCAAGCAAGTGATACTAACCGACGTCGAGTTGGCTATTTCTCATTGACGATCAGGACTGATCGCCCTTGCGAATATTCGGGTACAGGATGAATTTTTTCCAAGTTGCGAGTTTTTGCTCCCGGAACCTAGAAGGTTTATACTAAATTTAGCTGGAGGACTTTCGAGTACACTTACTAGCGTCGAAGCATCGACTGGGAACCTTCGGCCAGCAAAGTGATTCAAAGAGGAAAGGCTCGGCATTTCCTAGCCGAGTTGAGTCGTCGGACGCGGTAAATCGCCCCTTCTGCTTCTGTACCGATGGAGAGTGTGTTCATGCCCCAGGACCTCCCTTACTGGCTGCACTCCGTGAGTGTTGTTGTCACCGCGGAATTTCACAACCCATCAATTCTCAACCCCGACTTCTTGGAGTCGAAGGGGATTGTGCCGTCTGACTGGACAGTCACTGAAGCGATCACTACGCCGCAAGTTTCTTTCGTGCGATATGAAAATGAAGTTCAATGGGTAGTGGAACAGGCAAAACTCACCGTTGCCGAGGCCACCAAGGAGTATGAATCTCCATTCCGCGATGACTACCTCGTCTATGAGCTGGTCAAAGCCTACCTAGCGATACTCCTCCATGTCCCCTATAGAAGCCTCGGGCTCAACTGTGTTGTGTCTATCAAGCAGGACGAGCCTGGACAGTGGCTAACCCAACGATTCCTGAAACCAGGTCCATGGCTTGAAGGAGATTCCAAAGTGCTCGGCATGGCACCGAAGTTCACTTTGGATGCGGACAATGCGGTGTGCAATCTTTCGTTCAGTGAGGGGCAAACCACATCGCCGCAAGGCGAATCTGAGGCCGCCGTCATCATCAATAGCAATGTGCATCATGCTGGCCCCCTTGATGCGGATGGACTATGCATGGCTATTGACCATTGGCCAGAAAAGCAGAACTTTGTCATCTCGGCATTGGATAAATTTTTGAAACAACCACAGATATGAGTGTGCTGGAAGTTCCTACAGATACTGCATCTGAGAACGTAACGGAAGCGTTAGCTTCGTCTGTACCCACGCTAAACGCTGACGCGATGAAACAGGAGCCCAGTCCCTGGACCGCATTGTCAGCGTTCGGTACGAGCGAGGACAGCACCATCTACTTTCAACTAATGCCCGCTATTCATGGCTTCAGCTCTCGGCCAACGGCACAGGAACCGATCGCAGCGAACTTGCAGTTGGACACCATTCCTGGGGTTGTCAATGCTGTTATCGCTCCCGAAGCGCGGTCCACTTCCGTTCAGATTACTACCCGTCCCGCTTGGCGGCCCCAACTCGCGGCCGCGCGTACTCACGAGGAGATTATTGCTGTCCTCAGGCTGTTCGATCTCAATGCGATCGCCGATCGCCTAGGCTATCTCCGACAGCTTGTCGAGGACGATCCTGACGAGCCATCCATGGCGATTGAATCGTTAAGAGCATTAGCTATTTTCCTCATGGGCGAACGACAACTGCCCGATCCACGAATCGGTGTCACCCCAGACGGGTTGGCGCAAATTGAGTGGCGGTTCCCAACTAACGGTATTCTGGCCATGGAGTTTCTGTCCTCCGGTCTAATCCGATTCGCCGCCATCTCTGCACCGGCCCAACGCGGCGTCGAGCGACTAAGCGTCAACGGCACGTTGCCTAAGGACGCGGCCCTAGAAGCGGTCCGGCCATTCACCTCGCGTCTATCGTTCCTATGACGAACCAGCCGCTTCCCGACGATGACCATATATCACGGTACTGCAAGCCATCGACTGTCGACGATGGAATACCGATGTTCACGGCCTTCATACCACGACAAGATGAGGATTATCTCTCGGTCAATTGGCTTGAGTATTTCGGTGAGACCGAGTTGAACGCCGCCGTTGAGCGGGTTCGAGAGGTGTTTCACAGCAAGGGTTTCACACTACGACCGAACGGCCGATTTGCGGTGCTGAACGTCGAGGCCGCAAAGACGGCTGTCCATGAAGCGGTCGGGCGTACCTTGAACATAGATCATCTGCCCCTCAGCGATGACCCGTCCCACTCTGGTATTCTCGGATATTCTTCGGAGGACTTGGCGGTCGCCGTAGAGCTAGCAGCACTCATCACACCTCAAGACATACACCAAGCCGTACCTTGATCAATTCGACCTCGGACCTGACCTGCCAAAAAGCAAAGGACCGCTGAGTACGTTCACGTACCAAGGATCAAGTGGCGGATAGAGTGTAGTCGGCGTGCCGGACGGTGCGTTAATCATAGGATCAGCAGGGGTGGGTCCGTGTCCAAGAACTCGATCACTACGTCCGCTCCGTGTAGCCCCTGGCTCTCAACCTCCCTAAGCACCTCATCCATGGAGTCCCCGATGGCTAAAACTCCCTTCTGTCCCATTGCGACCCACTTGTCAGGGTGCCTTTCCACTAGACTGGGGCGCTCCTTTCTCATGCGAGCGACGATTTGGTGGTACTCGTCCATCTCATCCATCAAGACTTTGGCACCACCAAATCCCTCAATGACCTCTTTCACATAGTCCTTGTCCATAAGATATCTCCTTCTCTTCTGAGATAGCTTCCCGAACTACGTTTGATAATCAAAATTCTGGCTCTTGTGTAGTATTCATCGAGCCATTTTAACGTCTCGGACCGCCCGAACCCTGTCAAGATTACAGATGACGTCGGGCACTGGCCAAGTCCTGTTGTAGGTCTTCCTCGGTCAGGTGGAAGGTATCAACGCCGTAGTCGGCTAACTTCATCAGGAACAGTGGCTTGGGAATGCCGGCTAGCTTGGCAGCCGCTCCCGAGGACAATCGACCCAACTCGTAGAGCTTGACGGCGACGAGGAGCTTGGCCTCTTCGTTGAACTGATTGGGTGAACATCCGAGGGCGAGTAGGATCTCATCGCTATAATCAATGGTCAATGTTCTCTTCATCGCGTCGTGCCTCCATGGATGCGCTTCGCACCTCAGCACCATTCTGCTCTACTTGTGGCGATTGGCCATCTGACAACGAGTGATCTGGTTCTAGTATTTCTTGCAATAAATCAAAAATCTTTGAAAAGTGCTGGAAGTCTTCCTTTGTACCATTTTCACAGAGCCAATTGCAAAGATTGGTTTTCTCATCCTCATTAACCTCCCATTTTTCCGGAATGTTCTCAGACTTTCCTCGTGTAGTTTTTTCGTGTGCGCGAGTAATATCTATGAACGCAGATTTAATGCTCTTCGCTCTTTCTAAAGTTTCCTTGCTAAACAGATTTTCAATACCTTTTTCTACTGGGTGTTCAGTATTCAGCGGGATGATTCGCCGAAAAATATTTTCTTCGCTTTTACTTTCTATTTCATTGTCGCAGTCATAGAGAAGCACTATTTTTTGAGATATGGAATTGAGCAGTTTTGAAATATTCCATATTTTATTCAATTGACTATTGCTTCCAGCTTGCTGTATTTCAATTTTCTCAAGAATAGTTTCTTGGCCAAACAGTTTGTACGCTGTCTTTAAGTATTTAACATCAGTTTTTCCCTCCATATATACGATAGGCTTCTGTGCATTCTCAACTACTGTTCGTATATCATCTGAAAATCTGCTCGTTTCAGTAAAAGCTTGATAGGCATTAGCGAATTCGCTGAATTCTTCGGGATCGATTGGTTGTCCTTGTGGCAATCTATATAGGACAAAACTGTCTTTCCCAAATAATTCCTTCATACCAAGGACAAAAAGTGGTGAATGCGTTGTAATCACAAATTGGACTTTAGGGAACATTCGTATTAGCGTAGGAAGAATTTTATATTGGTGTACTGCATGCAAGTGCAGATCAATTTCATCTACTACTACGATGCCGCGTATATCTTCGGGTTTTTGAAAAGGTGCTCTGCATAAGTCAAAATCCCGTAGTATAGATAAAAACAAATTCAGCAGAGAAGTCTCTCCAGCAGACATTTGAAAAATGTCGGGTACGAGTTGTTTTTCGCTCTCAATTGAAACGATCCTATTGAGTCGTCTGCCTATCCCAAATCTGACACTTTGACCTCTGTTCATCACGATCCGAACTATTTGAAGCGCAATCTTATAGATGCTTGTCGCATTACCGGAATGCCCGACAAGTACGGGCAGAGGAATAGATTGATCGCTATCTTGGACAGGGATAGTGATATTAGCAGTTTTATACTCAAAAACAGCACGATCATAAATTACATCAAATAACCAATTTCTATTATTGTGAAGTGGTGAATAGTTAATTATTTTGCGGCTCGTGTACCCTTCTAAGTTTTTTAGATCCATATATTGTGCTTTAGATCTCAAGTTCTCCTCATTTAGCCACGCCGGATCTTCAAAGCGATTTGGAGGAAAGTAGAGAACGCAGTTCTGAGAAAAAATATCCTTGATATTTCTTTCATTCTGGTGAAAAGAATTTGAGTCAAAATAATCATTTTGATCGGAACTCATCTTTTTCCATGCATTTTGAGCATCCGTCCCTGATAATCCCATCGGTAGATTTGAATACTCCTGTCTTGGACGTGCTGATCTCATCTCCTCTATGAATAGTCTATTTTCAAAGTCGACTCTTGAAAAATAAAACGCTCTTTCCGATTTTATGTAAAAATCACTCCGGATTTTGTATACCTTGTCAGTTTCTACTTCGGGAGTCTCTGTATAAGTAATGTCTTTGGCGTATATTAGTCCATTCACGATATGAGATAAAAATATGCTTTTACCAGAGCCGTTTTCACCGACTAAAACAACAGGTTTAGGTGTCTCAACCTCGAAAGGAAAAGTAATATCAAGCTGGTCTATTGGTCCGTAGTTGGTAATCTGAATTCGCTTTGCGTACATGATCCCTCTTCCTATGTAATTTGGTAGCGATCAAAAAATACTGATTATTCATATTATCGCAAATACCGCGCTATTGTCAGTTTTGGTATGCTCAGTCAGTCTGACGTGCGGTTGGACTACCTACCCGATATCCCCTCCCCGACACTTGAGGCAATCGTCCCTTGAACCGCCAATCTACACCGCTACCACCGCTTCCGTATCCCCCGCTGCCAGCGCATTCATATACGCCAGCGTCATATCGCGGGTGCGGTATGTTCCGAAGGCGGCTTCGTCTTCGCGGCGGACGATGGGGAAGGTGTCGAGGACGTATTCGGCGTCGTCCCGCGACAGGCCGTAGAGGTGGAAGTAGAGCGCGTCGAGGCGGGCGCGGAGGTGGCGGCGTTCCTCTTCGTCCCAGATGAAGGGCTCGCCGTCGTAGCCGAGGTCGCGGGCGAAGGGGGCCATGTCGTGGGCGGTGTACGTGAGACGGAGGACATGGTCGCGGATGAGGTCGCGGGCGGTCGTTGTGCCGAACTCTCTCTTATAAGCGTTGGGGGAGATCAGTGGTAACTGCTCGATGATATACCAGTTCAGTGTAACACCCTGAATCTTCTGTCGAACAACGTAGTCAAAGGCCATGCTGTTTAGACATGACACAATGCAACAACACGCGACCGCCTCCGTTTTAGTGGGCAGTAGGATGTTATTGGCGTTCACCTCATAGGCCGCATGTGGTCCTATCGCAGCAATCATAGTACGAACATTAGTTGCTGCCGTGATTCGCTTGTAAGTAAGGATATAACCACGAGTAGATGTAATCTTGCGATGGGATGAATCAACGAAATACCTGATGCTGGGTAGCCAATTCGGATTCGCGTGCTCCTCCGGCGTAGCTTCACGCGGTTGACCGGTCCGATTCAGGTTCTCTGGATTGACCACGACGCTAGCGGCGCGATGGTCGAATGCCTGTACCATCTTACCTTCATACAGTGGCAAGTACAACTCCTCGCCTTTCTTCCAGTGATTGCCCTCGACCGGATAGAAACCTTCCGCATCAAGTTGTTCAGCAGTCCTGAAGAGATCTGAGTCATTAGTCATGTCGAACATACGCGTGTACTTCACCCGCCACGTGCGTTTCTTTCTACTTTGCAGATGCTTCACCAACACCGGATGCCGCTCGTAAATTCCACGAGTGATCTCGGCGTCCCTCCGACTGCGGAACACGGGCGCGGTGCCAGTATTCGGATTCACGCGGGCAAAGTCTTCCGGCGACAATGGAAAACAGCGGTCTTCGTCCTGGACTGTTTTCGTATCGTGCAGGAAGAAGGCACATTCGGCCTGGTCGAATCGTCGCTCCTCGCCGCCCAAGATGAGGGCACAGAACTTGAAAGAAGCGTGGATGTCCTTGAAGAAAATTTTCTTGTTCTCAAAATCGAACAGGCCGCTCACCCGTCCACTGGTCGAAACGGATTGGAAGAATCGAGCCGCTGTCTTGTCGGCGTAAATGCCCGACGGCGTCAGCAGGCCGACAAAGCCATCCGGCTTAATCAGGTTCATAGACCGCTCGACGAACAGCGAATACAGGTTGATGTCGCCGCCGCTGAGCAACGGATAATCGCCACCAGAGCGCACCACTTGACTCAGGCTCTCGGCCTGCGCCTTGGCCGCGTCGAACTCAGCCGCAAGAGACGCTCCTTGATCGCGCAGCCGCTGAATGCCCTTTCGTCGCGCAGCCGCCGTCGGTGCCAGAGCGAGTTCTATATCACGAGTTGCAAACCACTCGACCTCTTGCAGCTTGATCCGATCCCACGGTGGATTGCCAATAACCGCGTCAAATCCACCTTGCGGACGGCTTTCTTGCCACCGATGCCACACCCCCGGAAAAGCCACCTCCCAATGCAAGAAGTCCTCGCGATTGGCAATGGACGTGGCCTCGTGCCATAGCTTGGCAAAGTCGGAAATGTCCTCCTCCGGCCCTCGCGCCAAAAGCTCGTACGCCATCGCCGTATGCTGGCCAAGCGTCGTAACCAGCGGCCCCTCAAATTCATCGCGTTCTTTCTTCTTCATGCCCGCCGTCAGCCAACGCCAGCCACACAAAAAGTCGAGCAAGCCGCGCAGATCAGCGGTCGTCTCCTCCACCCCACCAAACAGCTCCGCCGACTCCTGCACCTCCGCAACGTCCGCGTCGGACATCTCCTCAATGCGCTGCATCCCATCGGTGGCCATCTCCGCCCCGGCAATGGCGCTACTAGCAAACATCCCGCCGAGCCGATTCAATTCATCCGTGGCGTCCCGCACCCGTAGCCCAACCAGCGAGTCGCCGCAACGCAAATGGTGATCGAGGAAAGACAACGGCGCACCCACCGTAAAGCTGTGCAGCCACAGCGACACCTTGGCCAACTCGACCGTCAGCCGATTCTTATCCACCCCATAAATGCAGCGCTTGAGCACCATGCGGCGAATAATGGCTTGGTCGGTAAGCTGCGCCTCGTCCAAGACCCAGTTCGATTCGTCGGCCCGTTTGCGAATGTCCTCCCGAATCGCCGCCACGCGCCCCACCAGTGGTGACGCGTACTCACCATCCAACCACTCCGGAACAGAGGGAACGCGCTCGATTAACTCGGCGATGTAATCCGACAGAAAGTCCACCGCCGTGACGAGGAAGTGCCCACTGCCCATCGCCGGATCCAAAACTTTGAGGTCTAGTACGGCTTCTGCCGGATCAAGCTGCTCAAGCTCCTCTCGCCGTTCTTGCTTGGATCGACGATCGCTTTTAAGCGCAGCGGCCTTTTCTACAAAGGCGTTAAGCCGCTCTTCGGCTAGCGGCTTCAAAGTCCGCTCGACAATCAGATCGACAAGTTCCTGAGAGGTATAAAAACTGCCGCTGTCCTTGCGGGCATACGGATTGGGACGAATAGAAATTTTGCCGTCGTCGCGCACCGGCTCGCGCTCCAGCAGCCGCTCGTAAATGGAGCCAAGCTGCTGCACGGACATATCGCGGTAGTTGACAAAGCGGCGCACGCCCTGGGAATCCTCGGCGTGGCTCAGGTCGTAGATGATGGGCGCGATTTCCTCATCGGCCAGACGGACCGTTTCCAACAATGGAGCGGCTTCCGCCGCGAACAGCCCGCCATTATAGGGCGGCAGACCAATAGACTCGTCGCCCTTATCAATGAGCTTAAATAACGTCGTCAGGTGATCGTAATAACTGGTGGCAATCGCCGAGTACGTGTCGTCAGCCGCCATCCTGCTCGCAATGTCGTCGCGGACGGGCTTGCGCAAACCATAGTCGTCGTACCGCTCATCGTTGACCGGCAATAGCCCCCGGTCCTCGGCATAGAGCACAAACAGCAGCCGATAGAGAAAGATCAACGCCGCATCCCGGCTCGCGACGAGGCTTTCCTCCGACTTCTGCACAAGCGCATTGACGAGATTGGGAAACACCCGCTCAAACACCACCCCCGAAAGATCCTGCGCGACCTGTTCCTCATAGCGCCGACCCTCAGCCAGCGCCTCTTCAAGGAACGTAGTCGTGGCCCCATCCCGTAGCGTGAAAGACTCGCGACGGAACAACAGATGAAAAACGCGGAGCTCATCTTCCTTGCCGGACTTGAGCAGTTCTGCCAAGTCGGCTTCAAAGTAGCCGCTAGCACGTGGCCGGGCGCGATAGTCGTACAGCCGCCAGACGCTGCCATTGGTCAGAATGCCCCAGCGAATGCGCCCCTCTGACTCGATCTCAGCCGTCGCCAAATATCGAAGAATCTGACCGTGTGGCGTCCCACGCTGCGCCCGATCCTTCCGGTCCCGGCTGTCGAGCGCAAGCCCAAAGCGCTTGCTCTCTTCAACTACTGTCGCGTACTGGAAGGGATTCCCAGCCCGCGCCTTGGAGTCGGCGTCAGCAAAAAGCAGATGATCGGGAATGTCCTCATGGCCGGCGGCGCTTGGCTGAGGTACATACTCGGTCCATCCCAATAGCTCCAGAACCGGACGAATCAGCTCTTCCTCCGTGCGAGCTTCGTTCGGATTTCGGGAACGGCTGAGGGCGCTGTGATGTCGAGCAACGTCGTTCCTAAACGCAGCAAACGCTTCCGGCTGGTCAACAGACGCTTGCCACTCAGGCGTGGTCTTTATGCCGTCGGTGAGGAAATAGTGAGTGAATAGCTGGCCGGTCATATTGAGAGGAAGCCGCTAGTGCCCAGACAGCTTAAACAGATTGACCGCCGTAAAATTGATGATGGCCCAGATGGTAAACAGCAGCGCTATCTCGGTCTTCAGCGACATCCGCTCGTCTTTGGGCACCCGCATCGCCAGATGCAGCACGGCGTAGGCCATGGGGATGAGCAGCAGATTGTTGGCGTTGGCCCCTTTGAGCACAAAGTCGAGGGTGCGCGGGTCGAACAATATGAACAGTAGCCACCCAAACGGGAAGACGATCTGGAAAATGCGGACCCAGCGCCGGTAGCCCTCTTCGACGACCAGCGCACTCACCTTCAGTTGCCGCAGAAAGTCAGCGCCGATCCGCCCCGAAGAAGCAGCAAATACCAGCAGCGTGGAAAAAAGCGTGCAAAATCCCCCGAACATGAAGATATAGTACGCCCAGCCGCCGATGCTCTCGGTAAAAATTAGCGAGACTTGCTCGACGACCTTCATTCCTTCGGGCAAGACTTGTAGCTGATTGAGCACCGACGCGCCCAGCAGGTAATACGCGCACGTAACCACCAGCGCAATGCCCGTACACACGCCCGCATCCGTGATCAAGACCCGCATCCAACCCCGGTACCGTGCCTGCCATTCCGGGCTATCGTCTTTTGGCCCGACGAAATCCGGGTAGCCTTTTTCCACGATCCAATAGGGATACATGAAAAGCTCGACCGCGGTCGCGCCGACTGATCCCATAACCGCCAACGCCACAAACGCGCCTTCGGTTGGCATGGCAAAGCGGAAGCCCGAGGCGATTTGCTCGCTGCTGATTGCATAGCTCGTGCCCTGCAGTGCGAGCACCGAGCCGATGACGACTAAGCTGAAGGTCGCCACCAGCGCGGAGACCATTTTCTCCAAGTCGCCATATAGCCCCCGCCACAGCAAAACCGACATGGCGAGGAACAGTACTACCGCCCACACTTGTTCGGACGCAAAGGGAAAAACCGTGACCATCAGCCCGGCCACCGACCCCAAGATGCCGATGACGGCCACTGTCACCGAGAAGTATCCCACCACGCAGAGCCACGCGATCCACGAGGTGCCGCGCCAGCGCGCGCCCGGCACTTGGTCGAGGATTTGCACGGTACTGCTCTTGCGCAACAAGCACTGCCGGCCCAATTCAAGCTGAATCACAAACTTGACCAAACAGGCCAAGATCACGCCCCAGAGAAAGACAAAACCAACCTCGGCTCCCATCCGCGTCGTCACCAACAACTCGCCCGAGCCGACCACTGACCCAGAGACAACGACGCCGGGGCCGATATTGCGTAAGAGGCCGCCAAAATGAGTTGGGGCCTCGCGGATGCTGCTTTGCGCGCTGTCCATAAATGCACTCCGTTTAGTCGTCTGGGGACGCGGGCGTCTCGCCCGGAAAAGCGGCTTTAAGATAGGGACTCAGGCCGAAGATGCCAGCAGCACACGGGGAAATGGGCGGCCTGCGGCCCGATTTTAGATTGCATTGGCATAGCCCCGCGCCATTGCTATTATCAGGCCTCAATTACGTTCATCAACGACTTCATTGGTCAGACAAAGTATTACACAAACGGAAGAAGCCAAGAAGCCGAGTTCGCAAACTACTCTCGAATACGAAGAAGGCGAAAATGAACAAGTCGTTGCAGGATAAGCTGGACAAGCTACGAGAAGAAGTCGATCTGGACAAAATACGAGACAGTGGGGGTGGATGCCGAGGTGTGGCTGCGCCAGTGTGTCCACAAAGCGCAAGCGGTGCCGATGGACGAGACTGTCAAGGCCAATTACTTGGCCGATCTTGCGATCTTGAGCGGTTTGGTGTATAAATCAGAAACGGTTATGACCATCATATCGGAGGCGACCATGTACGAATCGTCGGTAGTACAGTATTTCGCGGAAAAGGGCATCAAGCAAGGCATCGAGCAAGGCATCCGCGAAAGCATCCAAGACGTGTTGGCACTGCGTTTTGATGCGGCCACGTCGGATCCGTTGGCCGCTCGCCTTGCGGCCATCGACGATGTGCAGCGCCTCAAGCAGTTGCATCGGACGGCCATCCAGGTGCCCAGCCTCGAAGCCTTTAGGCACCTGTTAGATGCCGCCGAGTAGAGGCACTGCGTAAAGTCAGTTAATGGAAAATAACCCACCCTGTCGGGGACAAATAGCCGAGTAGGAGAGGCTGCCACTCAAAAACCAGCTACAATCCCTCGCAGCCCCTCAGCATATTGCCCAAGCACCGCATCGGCCCGATCACCACTCCCTCGCTTGTGGATCACTTCCACCGAGCAATACCCAGCAAACCCAGCCTCAGCAAGCAAACGCAGCGGCTCGGCGTGATCGAAGACGCCCGCGCCTAGCACATCGCTGACCTGCAACCTGCCATCGACGATCGTCCCGTCGTGGGCGTGGATGTGGCGCGTGTGCGCGCCCAGCATCTCGAAGCTCTCGGCTGGCTCTTCCAGCACCCGCTGCGTGTGCATGAAATCCCACAGCACCTGCAAATTCGGGTGCCCAGCCCGCTCGACAACCGCGCGCACCGGTGCTGAGCAGCACCAATCGTCGTGCGTTTCCAGCAACAACGTCACGCCGCGTTCAGCCGCCGCGGGCAACACCTGCGCAAAGCCCTCCACCACGTAATCGACGACCGCAGTCCACTCGCGGCTCCGGTCGCGCTGGCCGCCAAAAACCCGCACCAAACCACAGCCCAAATCAGCCGCTAGGTCGATGTACTTTTTCACATCCTCCACGTGCCCAGCCCGCTCCGCCGCGTCGGGCGCAGCCATCCGCGCACCCGTAGCAATACAGCAAATTTCCAGCCCCTCGTCCTCCATCCGTCGGCGAACGTCCCGCCGCCCGTTGGCCGCAAGCGTAGCCTCAATGCCGCAAGCGTGATCCCACTCGACGCGCGGCTCAAATCCCTGATAGCCGTGCCGCTTCATGCCGGCGACGACCTCGTCTAAGGTCCAGTCTGGACACGCGCTGCTCATAGTCGCCAATTTGATCATAGTCCCTCTACTGTGATTAGTGTGATTGGTGTGATGGACAGAATGGAAGGGATTTTATTGTTTAATAACATCCCATGTCAAACACCCGCAATTGAGGCCCTCATGCAAATCGGCACCACTCTCACTCGCTTCATCATCGAAGAAGAGCGGCAGCACCCCGAGGCCACCGGTGAATTCACCGGCCTGCTCACCGACCTGACCAGCGCGGCCAAAATCATCTCCCGTGACGTGAACAAGGCTGGCCTCGCCGAGGTAATGGGCATCACCGGCCGCACCAACGTCCACGGCGAAGAGGTGCAAAAACTCGACGAGTTCGCCAATGCACTCATCATCCGCACCACCGATCACACGGGCCGGCTTGCGGGCATGGCCTCCGAAGAGATGGACGACATTTACCCCATCCCGGAAAGACACCCGCGCGGCAACTACATCCTCGTCTTCGATCCGGTTGACGGCTCATCCAATATAGATGTGAACGTCTCCATCGGCACCATCTTCTCCATCTACCGCAAGAAAAGCACCAACATCGTCGCCCACAGCGACTTCCTCCGCTGCGGCCGCGAGCAAGTCTGCGCCGGCTACATCATCTACGGCTCCAGCACCATGCTGGTCTATACCACCGGCAGCGGCAGCCACGGCTTTACCCTCGACCCAAGCCTCGGCGAGTTCCTGCTTTCGCACGAGAACATCGAAATTCCCAAGCGAGGTCAGTACTACAGCGCCAACGAGGGCAATTATCCCAAGTGGGACGAGCCGGTGCGCCACTATGTCAAGCAGCTCAAAGAAGAGCCGCAATCCTACTCGGCGCGCTACATCGGCTCGCTCGTAGCCGACTTCCACCGCAACCTGCTCAAGGGCGGCATCTTCCTCTACCCCGGCGACAGCAAGTCGCCCAACGGCAAGCTGCGGCTTTTGTACGAAGCGGCTCCCCTCGCCTTTGTCGTCGAACAAGCCGGCGGCGCAGCCTCCAACGGAACCCAGCCCATCATGGACTTGCAAGCCACCGAGCTACACCAACGGACGCCGCTGTTTATCGGCAGTAGGGACGACGTGGCTACGCTAGAGGAATTCGTGCGCGATGGGCGGGAAACAGCGTGAAAATCGCGGCCATCAAACTCTCGATTTTTGAGCTTCCAGCCACTACCCCGCTCTTCGATCTAGAGCAAGCCCCCTACGGCCATCGCACCCGCTGGCAGGCCCGCGGCCACCGCCGCGCCGAGGCTCCCATCCACGTGCTGCACGTGCTGACCGACGAAGGCTTGGAGGGCATCTGCACGGTCGGCGACGCCCGCTACCAGACCATGCGCCGCGAGGAGTTGGAAGCCCTGCGAATCATGGCCGTCGGCCAAGACCCGCTCAACCGCGAGCAACTCGACGACAAGCTGCGCTGGGCTACCCGCTCGCTGTTTTCGCGCCCGGGCTGGCACGGAGCTTTCGACAATTGTCTCTGGGACATCGCCGGGCAAGCCGCCGGCCTCCCAGTCTGCGCCCTCATCGGTCGAACTCGCCCGCGCTGCCGGGCCTATTACAACTTCCCCTCCGGCAACCTCGACGCCGCCCTAGAAGGAGCAGACCAAGCACTCGCAGCGGGCTTTGTCGCGCTCAAAGACCACTGGTCCGGCCCTCCCGACACCAACATCGCGTGGTCGCGCGCCATCCGCGATCACGTCGGCCCAGACATCGATCTGTTGCACGACGCGGCTGGCAGCCCCTACACCCTGCGCGAAGCACTGCGCGTTGGCCGCGCCATAGAGGAACTCAACTACGGCTGGTTCGAAGAGGCCATTTCCGACCGCGATCTCCAAGGCTTGCAAACGCTGTGCGCCGAACTCAACATCCCAGTCATGGCCCTTGAGACCCTGATGCACGACTACGAACTCTGCGCCGCTTGGGTCCGTGCCGAGGCCACGGACCTCGTCCGCGCCAACGCCCGCCACGGCACCACAGCCACCCTCAAACTCGCTGCGATGGCTGCCGCCCACCGCACCACCATCGAACTCAACGGTCCGGGCGGCCTTTTTGGCTTAGTCCACGCTCACCTAGTCTGCGTCCTGCAAAACACCACGTACTACGAGTACTTCCCCGGCGGCAGCCGCGACGAAATCGGCCGCGAAATCGGCCTGTTCAATCCCCCACTGCCCATCGATGGTCACATCGCGCCGCCGACCGGACCCGGCTGGGGAGCCGAGTGGGACCGGGCTTATTTTGCCAAAAAGCGTGTGGCCGAATGGTAAATCGCCATTGGTTGAAGAGCGGGACTGCGTTCGCTAAGTTACGGGGCAGCCGTTCCTGTCATGCTGAGTAGGGGGCGGTTTCAAACCGCCCCCTACAATGCGTAACATCACACTCAGGAAGTAACTCACCGTGAACCTCAACGCCGCCCAAGTGCAGTCCTACCGCGACCAAGGCTACCTCGTCGTGCCGGAGGTATTCGCGCCCGACCAAGCCGAGGCCATGATCGGCCACTACATGAAACTGCGCGCCCAAGGCCCCCATCCGGGCGATAGCGGCGGTACCGACGACCAGCCCGACGACCCCAACCACACTTATCCGCGCATGATCAACATGCACGACTGGGACCCTGCCAGCGCCACTTGGGCCACCCGCCCCGATCTACTCGCCGCAGTCGAACAACTCATCGACGACGAACCCGTCCTGCGCCAAACCATGCTCTACTTCAAGCCGCCCGGCGGCCGCGGTCAGGGCCTGCACCAAGACGAGCAGTACATCACCACCGATCCCCTGATCGGCCTGTGGATCGCCCTCGACCCGTCCGACGCTGCCGTGGGCCAAATGGTCGTCGTCCCCAGTTCACACGACCAACTTAGGCCCGTTGAAAAGGCCGATACCCGCGTCTCTTTCACCCGCGCTCAGAGCCAGCTACCTCCCGAGGCCGCAATCGTCGGCCTCGACATGGCCCCGGGCGACGGCCTCTTCTTCGACGGCAAAACCATCCACGGCTCCTACCCCAACCAGACCGCCGACCGCTGGCGGCGCAGTTTCATCTGCCACTACATCGGCAAACGCGCCGAACACTTCGAGCCGCCCCAAGGCTTTCACGTGGGGCACGTGTGAGACACAACGCCATGGCCTTCGCTTTTTCCGACCAGCACATCGACGAGTACCGCACTCAGGGCTACACAGTCTTCCGCCAACTCCTGCCTCCTGCCCTCGTCGCTGATCTACGCCGCGTCTGCGACGAGGCGCGAGACTTAGCCCGCCAACAGCGCGGTCCCCAAGCCCAGCGCTTGCAGCCGATGGCCGACTTCCCGCTCGACCAACAGCCCTTTATCGACTATGTAGAACTCCCCGTGCTCAACGACGCACTCCACCGCCTACTCGCGCCGGATTTCCGCGTCGGCGGGCCGCAGGTTATGGGCGTGCTCTTTGAACCGGCCGAGTCGCCGTGGTGTACCCACTGGCACCGCGACTGGCGCGACAATATGCCCGGCTTGGAACTGGCGCGCTGGGACGAGCACTTTGCCGACGACCGCTACTTCAACCAAGTCAACTGCGCCCTGTACGCCGACTCGTGCACGTGGGTCGTCCCCGGCAGCCACCTGCGCCGCGACCTGCCATGCGAAGCAACGCGTTTCCCCGAACGCCCCATCGCTAAGCCCGATCTCGAAGGACAATCCGCTACCGAACGCGAGTGGACCTGCCTCAGCTATGCACAGAGTATGCCCGGTGCCCGGCAGCTCTTCCTCGACGCCGGCGACTTCTGTCTCTACCGCAACACGCTATGGCACATCGGCAACTACGTGCCCTACGCCAAAAGGGCAACCCTACACGACGCCGTAGATACCGACGAGTTTGCAGCGTGGCGCGACGAGACCCTGCGTATAGTCCAAGAGCGGCGGGCGGCGGGACACGGGATGGAGAACCCCAATGGCTAAAAACAGCCGCCTCGTGTATTCCTCTGATACCGGCCGCGTACAGCAGCCGAAAAAGCAAGCCGCTGCCCCCACTGGCGACGGCATCGCCCGCGTGCGCCGCGAGAAAAAGGGCCGCGGCGGCAAGACCGTGACCACCATCACGGGCCTGCGGCTGTCCGCAGCCGAACTAAAGACCCTCGCCTCTGAACTCAAGCGCAAATGCGGCAGTGGTGGATCGGTCGTCGATCGCGTAATAGAAATTCAGGGGAACAAAGTGGATGTCGTGCTTGCCGAACTAGCCAAGCGCGGCTATCAGACCAAGCGCGCGGGCGGCTGATTACTCCAGTTCAAACACAAATGGCAGGCTGACCCACACCGGGACGGCGCGGTCGTTCTGCACAGCTGGCGAAAACTCCCAAGCCTTGGCGGCCTGTACCACCACGCGCTGGAAGACCTGCGGCCCCTCAATGCGGTCGATGTGTTCGACCCGTCCCTTTCGGCCCACCAACACCCGTGCGAAAACCTTGCCCTCCACCTGTGCTTTCCGCGCACTGTCGGGATAGACCGGCAGAATTTTCTTAAGCACTCTCGGCGGCTGTTCCACCATCCACAACTCCGCAGCCTCCACTTCCTCCTCCAAAGGGAACTCAGTCACCACTACGGGCGGCGGTAGTTTGTGCTCGCGCACGGGTCGCGTCCGCACGTATGCCACCGGCTCGATGCGCCGGACTGGCGGCGACGGCAAGGGCAGCCGCATCTCGGTCTCAGGAACGAGTTCCAGTTCGATAGTCACAGGCCGCTGCACGAGCCTTCTCTCATCGAACGCAATCTGCGGATCAATCGCCACCACCACGGCCAGCAACAGGACTGCAAGTCCCGCCGAAACCCGCATATCCCGCGCATAAGTTCGCTTGAGATCTGCATCTTTGCTCTTCAGCCGGATCATGCTGGCCTCGGTGTCAATTAGAGGGTGGGATTTGCTTGCCTTGCGGATCTTGTTCGTCGCTGATTTGCGCGCCCAATTCGGCTGCCAGTTCGCCGCCGATAAAGTGTTCAATCGCGTCGGCTGGATCGTGTACGTGGTCTTCGGGCAGGCCCAGATGGCTCATATAGGTCTCCCAAAGCCGGTGATAGCGCAACAGGCGCAGCGCGACTTGTTGGCCCTTTGCAGACAATTCGACCACGCCATTCGCCTGTACCAGCAGTTGCCGCCGCCGCAGACCGCCAAACGCCAGTTGCGCCAGCGGACTCCAAACGGCCGCAATCGCCACCAACTCGGCGGGCCGCAACCCAGCGCGCCCGACTTCCTTCTCCTCGCGTCGCACCAATGCCAGCAGCATGTGATCTTGCGCTACTTGCAGCGACAGCCGCACGCGCTGAAAGATCCGCGCCAGCACGCCCTGATTGGGAGAAAAAAGCAGGGAAAAGAGAAAAATCCCGCCGATGACCACCACCATGGCCCCGGCGATGGAGCTATTCCAGAAGCTGGCCAAAAAGTAACCCGCCACGGCCGAGACGATCCCAAAGACCACGGCCAACCCTATTACCGCGATGAGCCGGTCGCTCCACAGATAAGCGGCTGCTCCGGGCACAATCAGCATGGCCACGACCAAGATCGCGCCCACGGACTCAAACGACGCCACCGTCGTCAGGGCGACCAAACCCATCAAGAGGTAGTGCATCAGCGTGGCGTTAATCCCCACCGACATGGCCAAGGCTGGGTCGAATGCGGAAATTTTGAATTCTTTGTACAAGAGTGCGATCACTGTCAGGTTAATCGCCAGCATCGCGCCCAATATCCACACCGGCCGCGGCCCCAGCGATTGGTCTCCCCACAGCAGCAGATCCCAGGGGGTATAGGCGATCTCGCCGTAGAGCACGCACTCCTGATCGAGATCCACCTGACCGGCATACGCGGTAATGATCACCACGCCCAGCGCAAAAAGCGCGGTGAACACAATGCCGATGGCCGCGTCCTCTTGCACGCGCCACCGCCGGTGGAATGCCTCGACCAACAGCGCAGTTAGCAAGCCAAAGGCGGCTGCGCCCAAAAACATCGGCAGCACGGCGCGGCTGCTCGATAGCAGGAAGGCCACGGCGATCCCCGGCAGTACGGCGTGGCTCAAAGCGTCGCCCAACAGCGACATCTTGCGCAGCACCAAGAAGGTGCCCAACAGAGCGCAGGACGCCGTGACCAACACGCCGGTGAGCACGATCCAAAAAGCGCCTTCGATCATTCGCGGCCCCCTTGGCGGTAGTGGCTGCCAGTGCCGTGGATATTGACGATTCGGGCCGGGTCCAGCCCTTGCTCGCGCTGGAGAATGTCCTCTAACTCGGCGATGATTTCCGGCGTCAGCAAGTGCTCGACTTCGTCGGCGGGCCGATCCACGTGATCGGCGTCGAGTATGGCCCGATAGTACAAATAGTGCTCCCACAGGCGGTGCGATTTTACTACGAAAAGCCCTTCCTCCGCGCCTAGGTCCGTCAGGGCGAAACGCCCGTCCTGACTGGAGACTAGTCCCTTTGCGGCGAGCCGCCGCCCGAGGCGTTTGACCCGGTCCGGCGACAGGCCCATCTCAATGGCCAGTTCCTCCACGGTTAGGGAGCGGCCCGTCCCCAACTTCTCTTGTAGCTCGACGCAGGCGCGCAAAAAGTGCTGCTGGCTCTCGCGGCGGCTGTTGTGCCGCTGCCTGCGCCACCGCGCCAACACCCCTCGCTGGGGCGCGAAAAGAGCCGAAACCACAAAGCACAAGGTGGCGATGAGCACCATCACTGGGCCAGTGGGAATCCGCGGCACCAAGGAACTGATGAAGGTGCCGACGACCCCAGACAAGCCCCCGAAAGCAGCGGCGAGCAGCACCATCTTGTGCAGGTGCTCGGTCCAAAAGCGCGCCGCCACAGCCGGCGTGATAAGCATGGCCGCAATCAGCACCACGCCTACAGCCTGCAAGCCCACGATCACCGTCAACGAGATCAGTCCCATTAGCAAGGCGTCGATCCAGCGGGCCGAGTAGCCGAGCGTCTGCAAAAAGTCCGCGTCGAAAATCAGCGCCTTGAATTCCTTAAAAAACAAAGCCACCGCGAGGATGATGAAGCCCGCCAGCACACTCATGACGCGCAGGTCGTCATCCACCAGCGAGGCCGCCTGCCCAAAGAGGAACTTGTCCAAGCCGCTCTGATTGCCCGTGCCAACCCGCTGGACGTGGGTCAACAGCACGATCCCCACGCCAAAAAATACCGACAGCACAATGCCGATCGCCGAATCCGCCTTGACGCGGGTATAGTTGATGATAAACTGCATCACCAACACGCCAAGCACCCCAGAAATCGCCGCGCCCGTCAGCAGCACCGGCAGGGCCTTGCTCCCAGTCCACAAATAGGCCAACGCCACCCCGGGCAAGGCCGCGTGCGCCAGCGCATCGCCGACGAGGCTCCGCCGCCGCAACACCGCAAACGACCCCAGCAACCCGCCGGTCGCGCCGATCAGCAAAGAGCCGAAGAGCACAAAGCGCACGTTGGCGTCGGCCAAGCTCAAGAAGCGCAGGGCGTTTTCGACTAGCATCGTCAGCCCTCGCGCCGCTGCGCGGCCATGGCTTGGGCGGCCTGCGATAGTACGGTCAGCCGCCCCCCATAGGTCTTTTGCAGGTTGTCATCGGTAAAGACTTCACTGGTTGGACCGGACGCCACGACCCGCATGTTGAGCATGATGACCCAATCGAAGTATTCGGTTACGGTCTGCAAGTCGTGGTGCACGACCAAGATGGTTTTGCCCTGCTCGCGCAGGGCGACCAAGCTGGCGATGATCGCGCGCTCAGTCGCTGCATCCACGCCGGCAAGCGGCTCATCCATGATGTAGATGCGGGCTTCTTGAGCCAAGGCGCGGGCGAGAAAGACCCGCTGCTGCTGGCCGCCCGATAGCTGGCTGATCTGCCGCTCGGCAAAGGCGGTCATGCCCACTTCGTCGAGGGCCGCCCAGGCCAAGCGGCGATCTTCCTTGCTCGGCCGCCGCATCCATCCCACGTGGCCGTAGCGGCCCATTAGCACCACGTCGAGCGCGCTGACCGGAAAGTCCCAATCCACGGATTCGCGCTGCGGCACATAGCCGATGATCTTGCGCATCTGGCTGTAGTCCTCGCCGTAAATCTTGACCCATCCCGACGCCTTGGGCACGAGGTCCATAATGGCCTTAATCATAGTGCTTTTGCCCGATCCGTTGGGGCCGATGATGCCCACGAGTTGTCCTTCAGGCACATCAAGATCCACGTCCCACAGTACCGGCTTCTTGTGGTAGGCAATGGTCATGTCGTGGATCTGAATGGGATGGGGCGCACTCATCGCAAAGCTCCCACAATGGTGTTGACGTTGCTTTCGACCATGCCCACATACGTGTCGGCACCGCTGCCGGCGGCTCCCATCGCATCCGAGTATAGGGTGCCGCCTATTTCCACTTGGAAGCCGCGGTCCAAGCACCCTTCGCGCACGGCCTCAATCGAGCGCACGGGCACGCTGCTCTCGACGAAGATGGCCTTGACCCGGCGCTCTACGATTAAATCGACTAGCCGGGTGACGTCGTTGACCCCATAGTCGGCCACCGTGGAAATGCCTTGCAGGCCGACGACCTCTACTCCGTAGGCCCGGCCGAAGTAGCCAAAGGCGTCGTGAGCCGTAATCAGCACGCGGCTGGCCTCTGGCAGTAGTTCGACCTGGTCGACGACCCATTGGTTCAGCGCGTCGAGGCGCTCCCGGTAGCGCGCGCCGTTCTGGCGATAGACCGACGCCCCGTCCGGGTCTATTGCACTCAGACGAGCCACGACCGGCTCGATCGTCTGCGCCCACAGCGACACGTCGAACCATATATGGGGATCGAAGTTGCCCTCGAATTCCGGCGGGCGCAGCCGCCGCTCTTCTGGTATTTGCTCGGCCACGGCCAACACTTGCTTGCTGCGAGCCATTTTGGCGAAGATGTCTTCCATCTTGCCTTCGAGAAAAAGGCCGTTGAAGAGGATCAAATCCGCAGCCGTCAGCTTGGCCAAATCGCCTTGCGATGCCTTGTAGTAATGCGGATCGACGCCCGGCCCCATCATCCCAACAACCGAGATGCGGTCGCCGCCGATATTGCGGGCGAGATCGGCCACCATCCCGGTGGTACAAACCACCTCGATCCGCCCGTCGTCGCGCTCGGGAGCATCGCAACCCAACGCGCACAACAAAATGAAAATCCAGAGCATAGTCCTTTGCTTATCTGGTTTTAGTTGAATGCTAAAATAAAAATTTAGTTATGCCTAAAAAATTGTCAAGGTTATTGCTAAATCTGATTTTGGCCTTATCTTAAAAGCAGAGCGCGTAACCTTGGAGGTACGGGGATTGCTAACTCAGGCTATTGAGGATTACCTCAAGACGATTTACAAACTGCAGCACAGCGACGAGCACGGCGGGCGCGTCACCACCTCGGTGATCGCCAGCCGCATGGAAGTGGCCGCAGCCTCGGCGACGAACATGATCAAGAAGCTCGCCGAGATGAACCTGCTCATCTACACGCCGTACCACGGGGTCGAGCTAACGGCCAGCGGCGAGAAGATCGCCTTGGAGACCATCCGTCATCACCGCTTGATCGAGCTGTACCTCAGCCAAGCGTTGGGCTATTCCTGGGACCAGATCGACGCCGAGGCCGACCGCCTAGAGCACGCTATTTCCGAGGAATTTGAAGACCGCATCGACGAGGCTTTGGGCTATCCAACCGTCGGCGCCCACGGCGAGCCAATCCCCACCAAGCAAGGCCAGATCGACCACCCAAAGTACCGCCGTCTCTCCGAGCTACAAGACGGCCAGTCCGCGATTATCCGCCGGGTCAGCGACCGCAATCCCCAGATGCTGCGCTATATGGAAAACTTGCAATTGCGCTTAGGCACCCGGGTCGAAGTCACCTCTAAGGCACCCTTTAACGGTCCGCTGCAATTGAAGATCGACGCCTCTAAAGAGGTGTCGCTAGGACTGGAAGTGGCTAGTAGTATCTTCGTCGAAGCCGACTAAGTGCCTTTTCGATGGCTCCCGGTGTGCCCATTGGAGGACGCCAAGCGATGGAGCTTGCGCTCTGCCTCTAGTTGGGGGATTATTTGCTCAAAGTACTCGCAGAGCGCGTGTAGGCGGCCATTTTCGGTCGTCATTTCCAGTAGTTGTTGCCTAACCCCCAGATCGAGGCCCGTCACTTGGGCGATTTGAAAGGCGTTTTGCATAGACCCTACTTCGGCCCGCGCGCCGGTCACTTCCTCGAGCTGTTTCACCAAGGTCTCTAAGGCCGCAACGGCCTTGGCCAAGAGCACTGGATCCGTCGGCTCCTCGGCATCATCTACGTATTCTACCCACGCTTCTAAGTAGGGCTTGTGCTCGTCGATGCGCGCAATGCGAAAGCGCCGTGTGCCGCGCACGATGATGTTGAGTCGGCCATCGTCGAACTCGTCGAGCACTTTGGCCAACAGCATCGCGCAGCCCACCTCGCCCTGTACCTCGCGGTCCTCCCCCAGAATCATGCCAATGGGCAGGGTCTCGCCGCGCTCGTCCGCCGCCCGCACATCCGCGAGCATCTGCTTGTAGCGCGGCTCAAATATGTGCAGGGGCACGATTTGGCCGGGGAAGACCACTAGCGGCAGGGGAAAGAGTGGGATCGGATTGCGATCTAGCATGGGCGCGTCGTGTTGGGTTAGTTGATAAGAGCAAATTAAACCGCCGATACCAGCGAGGGCAAGCGGCGTGGCGTCTATGGCAGCTAGAGATATTCGGTCTGCTGCGACGCGGTTGGCACTATTGACATTATACTAGCCGCGCGACTCATTAAGGAGAGCCTCGAAACCGGAACTGGGCTATGGCGCGCCGTCGCAAGAGAAATATCCGCAGCGAGATCGAGCGAGCCCACAACCGCGCCAACCTCAAAAGCCACATCCGCGCCCTCGGCCTCCAATCCGAGGACGAGTACCGGGCTTGGTGCCGCAAGCGCGGTTTGGGCGACGGACTCCACAAGAGCAATCGCCAGATCCAAAAGGAGCGCCAAGTCGCCCGCCGCCAACAGGGCGAGGCCGCGCTCACCCGCACCCGCCAACAAACGCGCAGCCCGGCCAACACCATCCGCCAACTCTACGACCGCACGCTCCCCAAGGGACGGCTCGGTGCCAACTATCTCTACAAAATCCGCGGCCTCTTCAACGCCTTTTCCCACGGCCCGCCGCGCCGCGCCTTTCTCGACATTCTGCTCCAAGCCGCACGCCGCGGGGACCTATTTCGCCTCGACCCCGTCATCCCCGCTTTCGGAGCCCACCCAGATAACAACTTCATCGAAGGCTTGGCCGCCTTGGCTCGCCATTCAGAAGACTGGGTGCGCCCCGTGGCCGAGTGGGTGCCGCCAAGCCACAACCCCCGCAAGCAATTCCACCACCTCGCCTGTCACCTGCTAGCCCGCTACGATGTGCCCACTTTTATGGACGCGGCCTTTTTCACCGCTGCGATGCCAGAGGCTGGCTTGCACCAGACGTGGTTCAAACACATCGGCTCGGGTCAGAACATCCGCACCGCCGACCTCCCCGTCGCCCTAAGCAAGAAGTCGGCCCACTGCTTCCTCGCGGCCCCCGACGACCTCTCCATCGCCCACGCCCTGCGCTGGGGCCAAGTCTTGGGCCAAGGCGGCAGTCCGGCACTGGCGCGAGCGGTGATTGCCACCCGGCTGGGCCAGTCGTTTGAAAACGAAGACTTCTGGTCCACCGCGATCCTGTTTTTTGCCAACAATCCCATGCTCGACCCGGCTCACGTCGGCCCCATCGTCGATTTTATCCACGATCAGAAATACGTGCCGCAGCAAATCGCCCGGCCCGGCGGCGGCTTCGAGCAGAGGCCACCTGCGCAGCCGAACTTTTCGCTGAAGAGCCGCAGCATTCCCAAGCTGTTGCGCCAAGTTGACGAGTGGCACGAAGCCCTGGCGCGGCAGGTGCTGCTACCCAATGAGGAAGCCGACCCGGACAGAACTGGCGGCAAAAAGGTGCGCGTCCGGCACATGTCTTGGGGCGCTTCGAGCATCGGCGAATTCGAGATGAAGCAGGAGGACAAGCAGCTCGGCGAGACCCTCACCTGGAGCGTAAAGGAATTGCTCTCCAATCACGAACTGGGGGCCGAGGGCCGCGAAATGGGCCACTGCGTCTATACCTACGCCAAGAGCTGCCGCAACGGCAGTACCTCGATCTGGTCCCTCGGCGTAGAAGACGGTAAGGGCCGCCGCCACCGCATCCTCACCATCGCCGTCGATCCGCGCAGCCGCGCCATCACCCAGATTCGCGGCCGCTTTAACGCCCTGCCCAACGCCAAAAACAAAAAGAACTTAGAGCGCGCTTACCAGAAGATGCTGCTCCGCTCGCACAACGTGCTCGGACAGTGGATGAGCCGCGAATTCATTAGCAAGCGCTGCTGATTCTGTCGATGGCTACCAACGGCATCAAAGTGAACATGACTCCTTCGCATCCGGGCGACTTCATCCGCACGGAGATTATCGAGGAGTTGGGCCTGAACGTGACAAGGGCAGCCGAGATTCTGGGGGTTTGGCGGGCAACGCTTTCGGACCTGCTGAACGGCAACGCTGCGCTATTGCCGGAGATGGCACTGCGTATCGAGAAGGCATTCGGCGTGGGCATGGACATGCTGCTGAGGATGCAGGCTTGGTATGACGCCTCACAGATGCGAGGCCGACCCGAGTAGGGGAGTGAGGCAATTACCATCACTGTACAGTACACACAGGGTTTTCATATAGTCTCTAATCAAATAAACTAGTTTGGATTGGTTGACTATTTCTGTCGCTTGGTTTTTCCGGTAATTTTTTTTCAATAATTGAATCTAAATTATTACGATTTATAATCGTTATTTTTCCTTTTTGCTCCTTTATCAATTGTCTATTTAAATCGTATTTTGGGTTATCTTCATCAGTTAAATGGTCATAAATAACAGCTATAGGATTAGTTTTTGCTCTTGGAACCACACAAACTGTTAGTGGCGTTAACCGTAATATTTGTGGTAAATCATCCAATAATACTCTTCTTAGCCCTTGAACAGCGTCATCTAACATTGATTTTGAATAACTGTTGTAGGTGTTTTTTAGCGTATTAATATAATCAGGATTTCCTGGTTTTTTATATCCGACATAATTTGTATGATAAAAAGCTGGGACATCTCGACTTAAATAACGATTAGATTGAATTACAAATCTGTACATACTTTTCAATCCTATTTTATCTAACGTCGTTGCACAGGTAGGCGAGGGACGAAGGCCCGTAGCCGTGGAGTGCGACGAAAGTAATCATACACCGTTTTTTACGGTCCAAAACAAGAAACAACAGCGCTCAAGGACAACCGATCTTGGTCAGATACAAAAAGCCGTTGACGATCTGGCGTCAATCCCGCGGTGACCGACCCGGACCGTTCGGTTGCCGCGTCGAAGCCAGCAGCGACGGTTCGATCCGCCGCCATTGCGCATCCGTTACATCGGTGGCATATTGGCCACTAGGCGTACTCATCATACGAGCCTTTCTGTTCAGATTTTGTGGTGAAACCTGAATATAGCCCGATGAGTACGCCGATTCAAATACGGGCTACA
The DNA here is from genome assembly GCA_965116455.1 of Candidatus Latescibacterota bacterium. GTDB lineage: Bacteria > Latescibacterota > UBA2968 > UBA8231 > UBA8231. The sequence goes on from OZ220690.1 coordinate 2,998,133, forward strand.
TTACATCATGGGTTTTCAGACAGCCTCTTACTGAGGTTCAGGGGCTTGTCCGCATCTTCCGACATTTCGGTTGACATGATCCGAGGGACCCCATATACTCCCTACTAATTCGCTAATGCGAAGGTGGGTGGTCAGTCTGACCATTGGGAGGGGGGCCTTACTGCGGCCCCCCTTTTTTATTTTATAAAAACTGCTTTCCATATATTGCTTCCCCCTTCCGATCGTACTTCTCTTGGAGAATCCCGATAATCTGAACGGCAAAAGGCGCTAAGGGTCTTCCGAGCAAGCCCCGTTCATTCAGAATCTCGCAACGCGAAGGATGAGCAAGCAGATCGGCAAGCTGTAGTCCAGCGATATTGGCCGTTTTCTGTTTGAACCTGAGTTTGCGGCTAGTCAGCGTCTCTTGAAATTGTTCCGGTCCTACATAGTCCGTTCCTCGCTCCCACAATCGGCGAAAGGATGTCTTTAGCTGCCTATCCTCCTTACCACCTCGGGTCTCAGCCATTACGTTTCCTCGGGCACCTTTGCGCTTCAGCCAAGAGCTGAATCGCTCTAAAAGGACGGCCATACAGTAGTGATACGGGTCGTATCGCCAAGTCCCGTACGCTGTCACGTGATTTCTCTTGTCGATGCACACTGTAACAACACAATACTCCCACTCGCGCAGGAGATTCAGGAGATCCTTGTTGAACGCGGCTTCAACAGCGCGATCGCGAAGTGCCTGAAACGGAGGCCGTCGATTGACAATCTCCTTGCGGTGCATTATCACGGGTTCATCTGGATGTGAATCGAAATAACGACTCTTGAGGGCTTCCAAGTCCGGGTGCATTCGCCTTTGAACATAAGCGAGATCAACGATGACACCGGTAAGACTCAAAAACCGATGATTCGGATCACCTGAATTCTTGAGAGATGGATCTCCCACTTCGTCGATATAAAGCCGGTATTTCGTCACGCGGCGAACATCCTACTCTTCGTCTCAATGAAACAGACGCGGGATTAGCTTCTGGTATCGGCTTCCCTGAAGTCCATTTGTGCTGCGCCCATTCTACACTATCTTGCTCCCACATGGAAAACACATACTTCGTCCCAGCCGACGCCGAGCACGTCGCCCGAGAGAAAAACAAGGCCAAGGAACTGCGCCGCTCCCAATGGTGGAAGCGCAAACGGGCCGCTGGTCAATGCCACTACTGCCAGCAGTCATTCCCACCCGAGGAGTTGACCATGGACCACGTGGTGCCGCTCATCCGCGGCGGCCGCACCACCAAGTCCAACGTGGTGCCTTGCTGCAAGCACTGCAACAGCCAAAAACAGCACCTGCTCCCCGTCGAATGGGCGGCCTATCTAGAGCGTCTGAGCGGCGAAGGCTAGTGATAGTCCACAATGTCGGCGATGGCCGCAGCCACTTCCTCGGCCACTTCCGCCGGCACCCGCGGATTGAACGGGCCGCCCTCGCCGCCATCCACATCGCTGAACCCCCCCAAGTGCATGGCCTCGACCACAGCCGAGTAGTTGTACATGCGGCCATCGCGAAAGCGAATTCCCTCTAGAGCCGCAAGCTTGTCTTCAATCTGCTGCGAGGTCGCAAAATCGCCTCGGCGCTGGGCGTTGTTGATCTCGTCTGAAGCACGAGCAAAGGCCACGTTGATCCCCGACGTATGCCCCTTGGTGCCGCGCTCAGCCGGCCCGGTCGAACGGTCCCCCACGCCCCAAATCACCAGCGCAGCCCCTTCTTCTACACCCGCGACAATCGGCTCAACATCATCAACCGTGGTGCCGATCTTCAGCCCCACGAAGTGCTCGGACTCGTTCATCAGCCGCACGGCTATGTCGCGCTCGGCTTGGTTGCGCAGGTAGTAGAGCAACTTGGCCCCACACGAACTTCCCAATCGCTCGGCAAAATCCATGTAGTACGCGAAAATGCCCTCTGGACTGGCCACGCCCGTAAGCGGCATGACGAGATAGACATCCGGCGGATATTCAAGCGCGGCCTCCCGCTCGATCAATCGCTCAGCATCCCCAACCGGATTGGGGGCAATCCCTGACATCAGCACCCCGCGTCCCCCCATCTGCTCGCCGGTAGAGCTTAACAGCCGCACTTGCTCGTCCCCGCTAATGTGGTGGATCAAGCTGGTGCCGGCGATGCCGATCACCCGAGGCCGGCCGCCGTCCAAGTGATTGTTCTCCATCAAGTAATTGATGTTCTTGGCGTGGGCCTCGTAGTCGATTTGCCCGCCGCGAAAAGGGACCACCGGAATGGAGGTAACCGAGTTTAGCGCGGCGAGTAGGTCTTCTTTTTGCAATGGCATGTTTAACCTCAACTGTGTTAAGTGACGGTGAATTTAACGCTCGGGTGCGAAGCGGCGCATGTCGCGCCCCGGAGTCCCCTCGGCGATCCAGCGAGCGACGATTTGGCCGGTGATCGGTCCCAGCAAGACGCCGTTTTTGTAGTGCCCAGAGGCTACAAAAACGCGCGGCGCATCCGTCAGCGGGCCGATGAGCGGACGCCCGCCTCGGGGCTTGGGCCGCAAACCGGCCTGCTGGCGCGACAGCGACAAGCACCTCCCCAGCGCAGAGCGCACCTCTGAGGCGAATTGCGCAGCGGCCGCACGAGTCGTCTCCAACCGAAAGCCAACCTCCTCCGCCGTCGCTCCCACGATGGTTTCGCCGCCGTCTGGAATAAAGTGGCGTCCGTTTATCCTCACTAGGTGGCGCAGCGGGGCACCGGCAAAACGCGCTTGTTGGCCCCGCACCGGGCGCAGCACAATTCGGGCACCGAGTTGGGCGGCCAAGTCGCCGGTCCACGCCCCAGCCGCCAAGACCGCAAAGTCGGCGCGGTGGGTTTCGCGACTGGTGGAGACCTCAACGGTCTCGCCCGCTTGGGCAATGTGCCAGACGCGCTCCCCCCAAGCAGCGGACGCGCCCTGCCGGACGGCTGCCGTCCAAAGCACCGCGCCCAACTTGAGGGGATCCACCCGGTGATCGTCGGCAAAATACAACCCCTCGCCACCGCCGTCCAACCCCGGCTCCGCAGCGCGCAGGGCTTGCTCGTCGAGCCGCTCGACCCGACAGCCGCGCTCGCGGTTGAAGCGCCATACCTCCTCTAGCTGGGATGGGTTGGCAAAAAGATCGATGCCGCCGAGGGGACGCCAGCCCACGTCTGCACCCAAATCTTCGGCTAGGTCGCGGGCCAGCCGGGCGTGCAGAGCGTGACCGTCGCGGAAAAGCTGGGCGTAGGGATTGTCGCCACCGTTGCAGTGGGTGAGGACGCCCAACGAGGCCCGGCTCGTGGGCGAGCCTGCGGGAATTCCCTCGTCGAGCAGGACGACCTGCGCGCCTTGCCGCGCCAAGAAATAGGCTGTCGAGCGACCAATGATACCGGCCCCGACCACCAACACGCGTGCGCCCGCTAGGGTCATCCTGCGTCCATCTGCGTCTATCTGCGGATCATTTCCACCAACACACGCGCCCGCCAAGCCCATCTAGCGACCGACAATCGGCGGCAGGTTGGTCGCCGGACAGGCGCGGGGGCCTTGGACTGGATAGCCCATATCCGCGAGGACGCAGTTGATTTGAGCCTCTAGCTTGATCAGGTACTCCTGCTCAGACGCGCTACTCGACGCGCGCGCTGGGCCTACGTCAAAGCCACGGGCCGCTACGCCGGTCTTAAAGCCCTCTGGGAAATTGACCCCAAGGAGCATCAAGTTGATGAGATCGAGGATGCGGTATTGCAGTTCGCGGGCCCGCTCGATGTCACCGCTTTTGGCCTTTTCATACAGCTCGACGATCACCTCTGGGACGATGCCCGAGGTGGCAATGGTGCCCCACTGGCTCCCATGAGCACTGAGGGAAACACGAGCTCCTCGCAACCAGTCATCACCACATAGTCGGGGCGCTGTTGGCGCAGGCAGTTCATGGTGTTGAGCAGCCTCGGCAGGTCGCGGCTGGAGTCCTTGATGCCGAAGATCCGATCGTAGGGCAAGAGCCGCTCCAGCAAATCTATCGACAGCTCTTGGGTAAATTGCGGGATATTGCACAGCAGGATGTCCAGCGGCGATTCCTCGGCGATTTCGGCGAAGTATTCGAAAAGGCTCTCGGTGGAAATCTCGTAGTAATAGGGGGGCATCAGTGCAATGGCATCCACGCCGAGCGAGGCGTAGTATTCGGCTATCTTGAGCACGTCGCGCAAGTTGGCCTCGCTAGCTCCGGCCAGTACGGGTACGCGTCCCTTATTGACCTCGCAGACCAGCCGCACCACGTCTTGGCGTTCCTCCTGCGACAGGCGCGCGAACTCGCCCGTGCTGCCGTTTGGGTACAGCCCGTGGACCCCAGCCTCGATCAGCCAGTTGATATAGCGCTCCATCTCGGCGTGGTTGATCCTGTTCTGGCTGTCCAAAAGGACGATATTGGGGCAGAAGATGCCAGCAAATACCTGGCGGCCGGCCGCGCGAGGAACTGCTGGTGCCGGTGCTGGTGCCAGTGTTGCTGTTGGGGAGGCTTGACTTCCGGCCTCCCGGCGCACGACCTCAACGCCTTGGACGCGCAACAAGTCCTGCGCCGACGGCGTCAGTTTAGACCCCGGGCCGATCTCGACCTGCCGCTCGCCCTCCAAGCGGCCCTCCAAGGTCTGGGCGGTAATCACTGCATCGTCAATCCGAATCATTTTTCGCGTCCTCGCTAAACGTGCGGCAGGCGGCCTTCGAGGCCGCTGTAGGGCTGTGGGATTGCATAGGCCGAGACCAGTTCTCCGTGTTCAACGGCCTCTTCCCGACCCGCATCTATGGCGACCTGCACGGCACCGACATCGCCGCGCACGACCGCGGCCGTCAAGTAGTATCCCACCTTATAGGCTCCCTCGTATTCGACGGCCGCAGCCTTGAGCATCCGATCGACGGCCCGCACCAAGGCCACGGTGCTGCGCGTCTCAATCAGCCCCATAGCTTGTCGTGCCCCCGAACCAAGACCCTCGGCCGCAGTGGCAAAACGGGCGACGAGCGCGGGATCGGGTCTAGAGACTACTACCGAGGCGTCGAGCTCCCCCAAGGCTGTGGCTGCCTCGGCACCGGCGCGCACCGCGGCCTGCACGTCGTCGAGATGGCCGGTAGCCAGCGCAGTAATCCGCCCGCCGCTACCAATGCTCAAGCGCTCGATTTGGACATCCGCGGCCTTGAGCATGGCGTCGGCGCTGCCCACGACCGAGGCGTAACCAATGGTCTCTATGAGGCCCAAGGCTCCCGTGGAGCGCGGCACAACCGCTGGCGCGGGCGGCAACAGAGGACCTAGCCCCTCACTGGGCTGGGGCAAAACAAGAGTCGCGTACACGGTACCAATCCGCTCGGCTGCTTGCCGGCCGACTTCTAACGCCGTCTGCACGGCCGCTACATCGCCAAAGATCGGCGCGTGACACAGCGCGCCGCCGATGAAGGCCCAACCCCCTAGCTCCACTTGGGCGGCCTTGAGCATGGCGTCAGCACCGGCCACTAGCGGCGTCAGGCCCTGCGTCTCCAACAAACCAATCGCCCGCAGCTGGACCTGCTCGGCACCAAGGCCGGTTGCGTGGGGCATGGCGTCTGTAGCGCGTGCATCTGGCCGCGGCACCACTTGCGCGCCAATCAGTTCGCCGGTGCGATTCGCCTCGACCTCGCCGACGCGAATAGCCGCTTCCACGTTAGCTACTTGACCGGCGATTACCGCGGTGAGCCAACCCGAACCAATGCCGTGCCGCCCGCAGAGTTGTACTTCAGCGGCCTTGAGCATGGCATCGGTAGAAGCCATCAGCGACGCCATGCCGCGCGTCTCCAACATGCCGATCGCCCCGCTAGACACCCCCACCTCCCATCGGCGCGGCGTATGCAGCCAAGACCTCGGGCCGCGGCTGGGGAATTAGTGCCGTGCTCAGCAAGTGCTCACAGTCCGCGAGCAACTTTTGCGCGACAGCGATGGCTTCGTTGACGGCCCCCACGTCTCCCAAGACCAGCGAACACACCACGCGGTCGTGGACCGTTAGCACGCTGATTACCTCGACGGCAGCCGTCTTGACCATCTGATCGTTGGTGTGAATGTGAGCCCCATAGCCGCGCGTCTCGACCAACCCCAAGGCACCAGCGGGAAAGTCGCTGTCGGACCGGACCGGAAAATCGACGAAATGGTGGCAGGCGGCAGCGGGTTGGAGTAGGGGTGCGGCCACCACGTGTTCTATCACGCTGCGGGCCGCTTCTTCGCCGTTTTGCAGCGCGGCAGCCACATCGCTGATCGATCCAGTGAAAAAGGCCGTGGTATAGCCGCCAATTGACGCCCAGCCTGCGAGCTTCACGTCCGCAGCCTTGCAGGCCGCATCCGCACCCACAATGGCAGCGGCCACGCCCTGCACCTCGATCATGCCGACTGCCGGGTCGCCCGCCATAGCTTAGTCTGCCAGCCGGTGAATTACTAGCTCGGTGATCTGTTCAATTAAGGCTTCGGGGTCGGAGGCTTGGCCCTGTTCAATTTGTTGCAAAAGCGTCTTGTAGCGATTGCAACCCTCGCAACTCGCCTCGGGGTCTCCCTCCTTCTTGCGCTCGTGAACGGCGCAATCGCCGCAGCGCACTGGCTCGACGTACCCCGAACCAAATTCCTCGTGCTCGCAGCCACAGGCGCGGTCGGGATGCTCGCACCGACCCACGTCCGCAACGCCCTCGGCAGCCGCAACGGCCTCGCCGCGACTTAGCTGTAACCGGTGCTGGCGGATGTAGTCCCAAGCCGTCGGCGTCAAGATGGCGCTGGGGGACACGCTGAGCGTCCGCTCGCCCTTGTGCTCGCGCCCGAGCAAATCGCCGGTGACGACCGGAGCGTCGATGTGCAAAGCCTCAGTCACCTAGCTAACCAAGATGGTCTGTCAGTCCCTCAGTCGGACGGGGAATCACGTGGACGCTGCGCAGCTCGCCGATGCGCTGGGCGGCTTGCGCCCCTGCATCTACGGCCGCTTTGACAGCCGCTACGTCGCCTTCGACCAGCACGGCGATTAGGCCGCTACCCACGCGCTTTTGGCCCGCATAGCTCACGTCCGCGGTCTTCAACATGGCGTCGAGGGCTTCGACGACGCAGACCAAACCGCGAGTCTCGACCATACCCAATGCTTTCATTATTTGTCTCCTCTACAAGTACAGCGCGATGAGATCGTCGTGGGGGCGGGGAATCACGTGTTGCGACACGAGCTCGCCCACGCGCTCGGCCGCCTCGGCACCGGCGCTGACCGAAGCCTGCACCGAGCCGACGTCGCCACTGACCATGACGGTTATGTACCCGCCGCCGATGTCCTGCAGCTTGACGACCTCTACATTGGCGGCCTTGCTCATGGCGTCGGCTGCTTCGATCACGCCGATGGATCCCTTCGTCTCAATGAGACCCAAGGCGCGGACGCGACCATCGCTGTCGCCGCTGTCGCCGCGCTCGGGCACGACGGTCGTCAATTCGCTGTGCGGGCGGGGGATCACGTGGACCGAATGCACCTCCCCGACTTTGGCCGCCGCGGCCGAGCCAGCATCCACGGCCGACTTGACGGCCGCCACATCCCCTGAGCAAAACACAGTCACCAAGCCGGAGCCGACTCGGTCCCAGCCCAAAAGCTGGACGCTAGCGGCCTTGGCCATGGCGTCGCCAGCCTCGACGACCCCGACTAGCCCCACGGTTTCTACCATGCCTATTGCATCCGACATCCCTTACCTCCTGAAGTAATTGTGCGGATTTTTGCGTTCAACGCTCCAAATATACCTTGCGGGCGTGTACCAAATCAATCGCATTGCCCTCGTCCGTATCGATGTGAACTTCCAAGCGTTCGCGCTCGCTGACGCGACAGATTAATCCTTCCAGCACCCCGCCCTGATCGCCTTCTACTACTAGCCGCAGCAAGTCCCCCGAACCGATCCCGTAGTACGCCGCCTCTTCCGGGTTCAAATGCACGTGGCGGGCGGCCCGAATCACCCCGTGATCCAACTCCAACCCCCCAGCCGGCCCCACCAAGTAGCAGCCCGGCGTCCCCTCAATGTTGCCGCTGAGCCGCACCGGCGCGTCAATGCCCAAATAGCGGGCGTCCGTAAAGGCCAACTCCACTTGGTTGTAATCGCGCAGCGGGCCGAGGATGCGGACATTGGGAATTACCTGCTTGCGCGGACCGAAAACCGATACCGTCTGCTCAGCGGCAAAAGCACCCTCCTGGTACAGGGCCTTCTGCACGGTGAGCTCGGCACCCGCGCCAAAGAGCGCGTCCAGCGCCTCTCGGTTGAGATGGACGTGGCGGGCGGACATATTGACGACCAGCCTCGGGGCTTGAGGAGCGTGTTCTAGCTGAGCATCGGGTAGGTGATCGTACACCACCCGACGCACCAGCGCCTCAATCTGCTTGCGGTCCAATCCAGCCGCTGGCGCAACGTTCATCGCCTACCCTTCGCAGCTCAGTTGCCGACAGTCGAAGTCCTTGCCCATAGCCTGTAGCGAATCGACGATCCCGACGATTACCGCGTCGGTCGGCACATCGCCCAAGTTTGGGGCGATCCGCGACGAGCTGCCCTGCACCAAAATCACCAACTCGCCCTTGCCCGCTTGCACCGCGTCGATGCAAACCATATCCCGCCCGGTCAGCACCAGACCGTGTTCGCGCACCGACGCGATTTCAACGACTAACAGCTTCTTGCCGTGCAGGCTCGGGACCTTGGCCGTGGAAATTAGGTGCCCTTTAACTTGACCCAAGAGCATCAGGCGATGCGGAAGTAATCGACGAGAGCGCAGCGGCGCTGGCGGGTAAAGGTGCGCGGCGACGTCAGCCCCTCGCCCGTAGGCCCGGCGATTGAGTACGTCCCAAAGCCCTCGCCGCCCAAACCAACCCCGGCGTAGGAAGGACCGTTCTTGACGAAAATGGTAGTATCCACGGCGCAGGCCATGTTGTGCATGTTCTCGATGTTGCGCGAATGAATCACGGCCGTGTGCCCGTAGCCGTGCTCGGAGATGACGGCCTCGCGGATGGCTTGGTCGACGTTGGGCACGCGCACGATCGGCAGAAAGGGCATCATCTGCTCCTCGCGCACGAAGACGTGGTTGGCGTCGGTCTCGCCAATGAGCATGCGCAGCGACGAGTCGAGCTGGAGGCCGATGCGCTCGCCTAACACGGCGGCGTCGCGCCCCACCAATTCGCGGTTGGCTGCGAGATGCCCGTCCGGCCCTTCGACAAAGGCTACCTGCGCGAGCGCATCGATCTGCCGCGCATCGAGCTCATATGCATTGTACTGGACCATCAGCCGCTTGAGCTCGTCGGCAATGGAAGCGACGGCAAAGACCTGCTTCTCGCCGATGCAGAGAATGTTGTTGTCGAATCCCCCTCCGTCGATGATGTCGCGCGCGGCCTTGGCCAAATCGGCCGTTTCATCGACGACCACCGGCGGATTGCCCGGACCGGCGACGATGGCCTTTTTGGGGCTACCCAGCGCGGCCTTGGCCACGCCCGGCCCGCCTGTGACCAGCAGCAGGCGGATGTCCGGGTGGTTGAACAATTCGTTGGCTGTCTCGATGGTCGGCGTTTCGACCGCAGTCACCAAATTGGCCGGGCCACCAGCCCCGACGATGGCCTGATTGATCAAGCCCACCGCGAACATGGAGACCTTTCTGCCCGCCGGATGTACGTTGAAGACGACCGAGTTGCCCGCGGCGATAATGCAAATGGCGTTGTTGACCATCGTCGGCACGGGATGCGTCGATGGGGTGACCGCGCCGATGACCCCATAGGGGGCCATTTCGACTACGGTCAGCCCGTGGTCGCCGGTCCACGAAGTCGCCTCTAGGTCTTCGACGCCGGGCGTGGTGTCGGCCGCGACTTGGTGCTTGATGATCTTGTCTTCCAGCCGCCCCATGCCCGTCTCGGCCAAGGCCCGCCGCGAAAATTCCTCGGCGTGGACGTGCGCCGTCTGCCGGAGGACCTCGACGATCTTTTTGCGCTCCTCCAGCGACAAGGCCACCAACTGCTGCTGGGCGCGAGTCGCGCTTTGGACGGCCGCGTCAACTGTCGCGAAGACCCCAGTGTCCCCGCCCGCGCTGCCGTCCCCGCCGCTGACGACGCGCTGCACCACTTCTTCGACTATTTTGCGTACGTGTTCTTCGCTGACGTTTTGGGACACGCTTTTTTCCTCGCGTTTAGTCCAATATTTAAGAATGGGGAAAATAGGCGGCCCCACTCTGAGCGTCAAGGTCATTTGACGGGCTGCCAGCCCTGCCTTAAGGTTTGTGCAAATGGTGGAAAAACAAAGGAGAAAAACATGCGCATCATCCGCTTTATCGACGCTGACGACGCCGTCCGTTGGGGCCTCGAAGCCGAGGGGGATCAAGCCTCCGTACTCGCCGGCGATCTCTTCGCAGAACTAGTGCCCACGGGCGAACAGGTGACCGTCAAAAGACTGCTCGCCCCGCTGGACCCGACCAACATTTTCTGCATTGGGCTAAACTATCGCGAGCACGCGGCCGAATCCGGGCTCGAGCCACCCGAGCAGCCCGTCGTCTTTGCCAAGCCCACGAGCGCGGTCTGCGGCCCGGGCGACCCGGTCCTGCTACCAGCCTGCTGTCGCCGTGGCCCAGAAGTTGACTACGAGTGCGAACTCGCGGTGGTGATCGGCAAAGCCGCCCGCAATGTGGCGCGGGCCGACGCCCTCAGCTACGTGCTCGGATACACGTGCGCCAACGATGTCTCGGCTCGCAAGTGGCAGCTCCACGGCGGTGGCGGCCAGTGGATCCGCGGCAAGGGCTTTGACACCTTTTGCCCTTTGGGACCGGTGCTGGTCACCGCCGACGAAATCCCCGACCCGCAAACCCTCGGCATCCGCACGATCCTCAACGGCGCGACCATGCAGGACCACACCACCGGCGACATGATCTTCACGGTCGCCGAGCTAATCGAATTCCTCAGCGAAGATACGACCTTGCTGCCGGGCACGGTCATCCTCACCGGCACCCCGCAGGGCGTGGGCTTTGCGCGCAAACCGCCCGTGTGGCTTACCGCCGGCGACGAGGTAGTCGTGGAAATAGACCAGATCGGCCGACTGCAAAATCCGGTGGAAGCGGCCTAGCGTTCACTCTTCCTTGAACATCCCGAAGGCAAAGGCTTCAGGTAGCTCCTCGAAGATAATTTCCCCCTCGGCGTCGGTCTCCAGCAACTGGGCCATGTAGTCGTACCACTCTTCTAGGATGGGCACTTGGCGGCTCTTGAGCCAGTCTTCCTCGGTGGGGGCGACCGCGTGGATGATAAGGTATTCGTCCAAGCGGTAGATGGCCATGCTGACTTCGTTGTCGGTCATGCTGTCGGCGATTTCGGGCCACAGGTCGTCGTGGGCCTGTTTGTACTCGGCATACGCATTGGGGCGCAGCCGCATGGCCAAGCCAATCGAATACATAATGGTCTCCTTAGTCGTTAGGGGATTCGCGCCATTTGACGCAGATTGATTGATAAATATGCGGATTAATCAAGAGATATTCAGAAAATGACGTAAAGTTCTTTTTTTTCTATTCTTAGGCATTTTTTCCTTGACAATATATCACCTTGAAAGTGAAACTAAAAGGCAGTAAAAAATCGTGCAAAACAAATTGCACATCACCATGAGAGGAGGGCCTCATATAATGAAATTCTTCGCACGTCGATCTTCGTGTAGTCTCAGGAGCCGACTCCCCGATGGGGGCGGCCATACGGTCCCAAATATGCGAGCTACGAACAGCATCCGCGCGTTGCGCGTTCGTCCCAATCCCTAGGATACACGCACGACTCTTCAGGTTGCGTGCATCGGCTGGCTAAAACGCACAGCCGAATCGGGAACTCACCTCGCACTCGCATCGTCTTAGACGATTGATTGTGCGTGCAGGGGTTTTCCCACGGGGTTTTCGGGACAGCGCTTTCGAGAAGGAGGGCAATTTTGCGTCCCGGAAACCGGCGATACATCGATTTCGATACAGCCGCTTTCCAGCGGCTTTTTTGATGGCTGCGGCGCAAAAATGCTGCGGCTTTTTTCGTTGAATTTCGTCGAACTTCGCACCAATTGAAGATCTGGAGAGAAAACAACTCATGCGCAAAATCGAGCCAGAACGCATCAAGCGCGCGGCACGCATTTACGCGAGCAACCAAGAAGCCAGCCGCGCGCTGGGTATCGCCCCGGGCAGTTTCAGCCGGCTCTGCCGGCTCTACAACATTGAGACCCCCTATGCGCGCAAGCGCCGGCGGCGCGAGGAGTTCTACCGCCAGCGCGACGGCGATCTCTTAGAAGACCTCGACCTCGACCTACAAGAGATAGAGGCGCTAGAGGAGGTCCTCGACCTCAACTAATAGGCATCGCGTACCGCGCTCGGCTAGCGGGGAACTGGTGGACTTCTCGTCCGCTAGCTCCCCGCTTTTGTTTTAATCCATGCGCCGACCTTTATTAATAGCAAAAAAGGAGGAGATCATGGCTAGCGCGAAATCATTGCAGCGGCTCTGCCGCGAAACTTTGCCGCTGATGTTGCAGCAGGCGAATGGGCAGAAGATGATGGCCGCGGTGCGAGACGTGGTACAGACCGATCGGTGGAATTCGTTTGATCGCTTCGGCGAAACGACCGCCACGCTAACGAGCCGCTACGAGGCCGCCGGTGCGCGCGTGGAGGTCGAGTCCATCCAGACCGGAGGGCGGATTGGGTCGGGCCGGTGGATCATCCGCGAGGCCGCCGATGTGGTGGGCGCGACTGTGGATGTGGTACACCCAATCGCCAAACGGGTGCTGGATTGGCAGGAGAATCCCTGGCACGTCATCCAGTGGAGCGCGGCAACTCCAGCAGATGGCGTGCGGCTGCGGCTGGTGATTCTCGACCAAGTCGAAGACGTCCAACGCCAGCCAACCGACGGACTTGCCGGTGCGATTGTGCTGACCAAGCTAGACCCGCGCTCTAACCTCGGTCTTTTAGCCGCTAAGGGAGCCACCGCAGTCATCGCCGACCGGCCGGTGCCCAACCTGCCCAACGCAGTGGCGTGGACCAAATTCGGATGGGGTGCAATACCCCTAGCTCATGCGACAGCGCGGTTAGTAGGCTTTGTGATCTCTGAGCAGCAAGGGAAGCGGCTGCGGCGGCTAGCTCAGCAGCGCGGCCCCCTAACGCTGCACGTACGAGCCGACATCCGCAAATACGTCGGCAGCCACGACGTGGTCAGCGGCATCATCGAGGGAGCAGGCGACCCGCAGGACGAAGTGTGGGCCATCGCGCACAGTGGCGAGCCGGGAGCCATAGACAACGCTTCGGGCGTGGCCACCACCCTAGAGATTGCCCGCGTGATCGAAGGGCTTATTCAAGCGGGAAAACTCGCGCGCCCCAAGCGCACCATTCGCCTGCTCAACGCCTATGAGTGCTACGGCTTCTTCGCCTATCTGGAAAGGGTGCGGCGCTTGCAGACCCCTTTGGCCGGCGTGTGTATCGACTCGGTCGGCTCCCGACCCGCCGTCTGCGAGGGCCGGCTGGAGTGGCACGCGACCATCCCCATGTCAGCAGGTTTCGTCGACCGAGTCGGCGAGGCTATTTTGCGGGCCGGAGTGCGGCAACGCAAGCCAGGCTACCGAGTACATCTAGAGCGATTCATGGCCACGTCTGATACCTTGATCGGCGACCCCCAGTACGGATTTCCCTGCCCTTGGATCACCACGCATCACAGCAAGAGCGGGCGCGGCTTCGACGCCTACCACTCTTCGGCCGACGTGGAAGCACTGCTCAGTCTGCGGGGGCTGGAGACCTGCGCGGCCTCGATGGCGGCCTATCTGTACTACTTGGCCGACATGGGCAGCCGCGAAGTAAGGGAGTTGGTCCACACCGAGACCCAGCACTTCCTCTCCGTATTACAAAAGAAAAAGCGGCCCCGAGCCGAGGCCGAATACGTGCGCGAGGCCCACAGCCGCAGCGTGCGGCGACTCACGCGCTGGCTTTGGGGAGGCAGTCGGCGCGAGATCTTGGAGGCCATGGACGATGGCGAGCGGCAAGTGGCGACCGCCGCAGCCGAAACCGCACTACCGGACAAGCGAGCGCGACGCACAGCCCAAGCGCGGCTAGTGCCACGGCGCACGGCTGTGCTCTCACCGACCGGTGAAAACACGCCGGCCGCTATCAACGCGCGCATCTCGGCCGCACAGCTATCGCCGTGGGCGCTGTTTTGGGCCGACGGACACCGAAATTTGGGCGAAATCGCCGAGTGCATCGCCAGCGAGGAAGCCGACTATCCGGCTGGACCGCGGACGGAAGATTCCGTCGCCGTTGATCGGGTTCACAAGTACTTCGCAGCACACGCCGAATTGGGCTATGCCGAATTGATTGACCCGGCCAATATGATCGGCCGCAAAGACCTAGTGAGGGATTTGCGCCGCTTAGGAATCACCCCAGGCATGGATCTGATGGTCCACAGCTCCCTCTCGGCCATCGGCTTTGTCGAGGGCGGTGCCGAGACTGTCGTCGATGCGCTCTTGCAGGCGGTCGGCAAGCGGGGGACCCTGCTGGCACCTTCGTTCAACCACCGCGCGGCGAAAGTCTTCAACCGGCTGACCACGCCCACCACCAACGGCGCAATTCCAGACGCGCTGTGGCGGCGCACCGAGGCCGAGCGCAGCATGCATCCCACTCACGCGGTAGCGGCGATTGGACCGCGAGCCAGCGACTATTGCCGCGGGCACCTCGAAGCCGGCATCTGGGCTCCAGATAGCCCGATCGGCAAATTGGTACACGGCGGTGGCTACATCCTCGCGCTGGGCGCGACGCACGATACGAGCACGGCCTATCACGTGGCCGAGATGTCCGTGCCCTGCGGCTGCATTGAGTCCTTTGCAATTCCAGACCGCATCGTGCGCGAGGACGGGACCGTAGAAGAGGTCTTAGGGCTGGCCTTTCGCAGCGGCCCTTGCCCAGTTCCAACCCACAAGCTGGACTCAACGCTCGACCGGAGGAAATTGCAACGGCGGGGCAAGGTGGGGCAGGCCGAATGCGAATTGGTAAAGGCCCACGACCTGTGGCGGGTGCGGCGCGAACACCTGCGGCACGTCTGTCCCACCTGCACCGTCAAGCCCCAAACCGCGCGGTGAATAGATCGCTCCCCATATTCCTTGACATTGCGGGAGGGCGGGCCTATCTCTTTGGCGTTATGAACCGACTCGTCTTTTGCCTCGCCGCAGCGCTCGTCGGCTGCATCGGTCCCTTCGCCGGCAAGAAGGTTCCCCCCTGGCTTGCTGATCCTCCCGTGCTCAAAGCGACCTTCTCCAGCGAGGAGGCCGCCGCACATCTGGTCTGGCACCCAGTGCCTTCATCAGGCTTTCTCTACGGTGAAATCCAGCGCACTACAGGGAGTGAGTTCGCAGCCATAGCGCGCGTGGAATCCGCAGCCGACACCACCTTTACAGATGTTGGCCTGTTGGCCAACACGCACTACAGCTACCGGATCGTCAGCTTCTTTGGCGCGGACGAGACCGTACACGAGCTGGTCAGCACAACGGCCGCGGGCGGATTCCACCGCCGCGTTGCAAGCTGGTCCCTGGCCGCGGGCTCAACTCCCACGCGGCTGGCCATCGGCCGCAACGGCGCGGTCTTTGCCGTCGGCGCGGGCACGGGGCGCGTCGAGCGCTTCGACCGCGCGGGCCGCTCCTTGAACGCATGGGTCTATACCACTGAGCCACTGGCCTGTATGGAAACAAGTGCGCTGGACGGGCCGGCGCTGGCCCTCGACGCTGAGGACCACCTCTACGTGGTGTACAACCTGCGCCGCCTGAGCCAGAAGCCAGAGGCTTTTTGGGCGAAATTCGCCCCAGACGGTCGGCTGTTGTGGACGCGCCCACTAGCCGGGCTGTTCGCCCGCCACATCGTCATCGACGGCGATGCCATCTACATCGAGAGCATCAGCCAATTGCAGCTATTTGACCAAGCCGGCGAGCAGCAGGTCCAGTATGCCATCCCGGCCTTGCTGGTGGCCAGCCTGCGGCTTTGGCAAGGGCGCTTCGCCGCTCTGATCGAGCCATTGGCCCTGCGCGCCGACGATTGGCAGGCACCTCGGTTGGTCGTGTACGACGACCCGCAGCGCGCCGCGGCCAGCCGCGTCATTGGCCGCGATCCCAAATCGCATCAGGACCGCGGCAACGGGCTTTTGCTGCGACCCACCGACTTTGCGGTCGATGAAGCGGCCGACCGCGCTTTCGTGGTCAATGCCGGCCAAAGCCGCATCGAGGTGTTCCAGCGGGGGCACTACCTGACGCGCTGGGGCGAGGAGGGCGCGGGGGACGATCAGTTCCGCTTCACAGGCCGCATCCAAGTCGTCGTCGATATGGCCACTGGCGAGGCGAACGAGCGCGAGGTGGTAGCCGGTGGGATTGCCCGCGACGCCGAGGGATTCATTTACGTGGCCGATACGTTCAACGATCGGATTCAGAAGTTTCAACCATGAAGGCCTCGCTCGCGTTTCTATTGCTGGCCTTGCTGTGCAGCGAGGGTCAGGCCCAGCGCCAAGACAAGCGGACGTACAACCTCTGGGCCAAGGAGAAAATCCGCTACCTCAACGCCAAGGTCACCATTAACCCGTACAACCCGCAACTGCGCGTCCTACTCGCCAACGCGTACTTTGACGACGGGCAAAAGTACGAAGCCAAAAGGCTACTACTTGAGGCATTGCAACTCGACCCCAACTACGCCGAGGCGCATTGCAACCTCGCAGTCATTCTCCACGTCCAAGGATACGATCGCGAGGCCGAGCACCACTACGAGGAAGCCCTGCGGCTAGATTCGCTGATGGTCGAAGCTATGGCCGGGCTGGGGACCTTGCTCTGCCGCACAGAGCGGCAGGCCGAGGGGCTCGAATACCTCAAAAAAGTCATCGCGATCCAGCCCGGTCACGTCAACGCCCTCTTCAACATGGCCGTGGCGTATCACAAGGTCGGCGACTTCAAAAAGTCTATCGAACACCTAGAGACCTTGTTGCAGGTCGATTTCAAGTATCGCGGTGCGCGCCGCGCACTGGCCCGCGCTTACTACAGCCTCGGGCTCGTGCGGCTGCAAGCCCAACAGCCCGAGTTGGCGCTCGCCGTGCTAGCCAAGGCCGTCGAGTACGAGCAAAACAACGAAAGCATGTTTTTCGCCAAGGGCCTCGCCCACCTCGGCAGCGGTGATCTCGCCGAGGCCGAAGCAGCCTTTAGACAGGTCATCGTACTGTCCGAAGATCACATCCCAGCCCTGCACAACCTCGGCGCGATCTGCGAAAAGACCGAGCGATATGCAGAAGCCGTCCAATACTACAGCAGAGTCCAACAGCTAGCCCCTCATCTAGCGACGATTGAGGCGGTCAAACACGCCTCGTACGATGTGAAGTACTTGGTCGAATGAGTTTGACTTTTGCTCGGTTAAAGCGTACACTTGACACTTTTTGTAAACCGCTCTAGCGGCTACTTTTTTCATGGCGCGAAGAACGCCGCCACCGTCCCACCTCCTTTAGGCGAGAGCAATGGCCAAAGAAGAAGCGATCGAAGTCCAAGCAGTGGTCAAAGAGGCCCTGCCCAACGGCTACTTCAAGTGCGAGATGGAAAACAACCACGAGATTATGGCCCACGTCTCCGGCAAGATGCGCAAGTACTACATTCGCGTACTTCCGGGCGACCAAGTCACCGTGGCCCTTTCGCCCTATGATTTGAGCCGCGGACGCATTACTTTCCGCAATCGCTGAGACGCCGCACGGTCCCCCAAGCGCCGTCTCGACGAGCCTCATACCCGACGAAGGGCACATGGAGAGGAACCAGACCAGTACGCATCGGGCTTGGCCCTTCCAAGAGGCGGCACAGATTGCCAAGCAGCGCCAGCCCAGCGAAGACCGCCCGGTACTATTCGAGACCGGCTTTGGCCCCAGCGGTTTTCCCCATCTAGGTCACTTTTCCGAAGGCGTCCGCACCTCTTGGGTGCGCAATGCCTGTGAATACCTCTACGGCTTAAAGACCCGCCTACTCTGCTTCAGCGACGACATGGACGCCCTGCGCAAGGTGCCTAATAACTTTCCGCAGCCCGACATGCTCGCCGCCCACCTCGGCAAACCCGTACACGCCATCCCCGATCCTTTTGGTTGCTGTACGAGTTTTGGCGACCACATGAATGCCAAGCTGTGCGAGTTTTTCGACGCGTCCGGCTTCGACTACGAGTTCCGAAGCTCGCGTGCAGCCTACGTGCGCGGCGACTTCGATGAAGGACTTTCGATTCTCCTAGACAAAGCCGAGGAGGTCCGCCAGATTATCGTGCCGACGCTGCGGGAACAAAACCGCCAGCACTGGTCGCCGTTTTTCCCGATTTGTCCCAACTGTGGCTCGATCATGGCCACGCGCGTCACCGCCTACCACCCCAGCCGGGGCACCGTGAGCTTTACCTGCGACCTTGACACCGGCCACTACACTGGGTGTGGCGAAAGCGGCGAGCAGTCGGTGCTCGGCGGCAACGCCAAGGTGGGCTGGAAAGTCGATTGGGCACTGCGCTGGTACTCCTACGAGGTCGATTACGAAATGTACGGCAAAGACCTCGTTGACTCAGTGCGCCAGTCCTCCCGCATCGTGCGCCTGATGGGCAAACAGCCGCCGGTCGGCTTGTGCTACGAGTTTTTTCTCGACGAGGAAGGGCGCAAGGTGGCGAGCAGCACCGGCCGCATGGGGGTGACGGTGGATGCGTGGAAAAAGTACGCACCGATAGAATCCCTGCTCTTCTTCCTCTTCCAGAATCCCAAGCGGGCCAAGCGGCTGCACTGGGACATCGTCCCCAAGTGCGTTGATGACTATCTCGATGTGCTACGGCGCTATCCCGATGTGGCAGAGGAGCAGCGCCCCGAACAGGCCCTGTGGCACATCGGCGACCGAGGTAAAGATGTGCCTGAGTACGCGTCTCGGGTCAACTTCTCGACGGTAAACAATCTGATCGCCGCCTTGGGTGTAGATTCAGTCGAAGTGTTGGAAGAATATCTGGCGCGCTACGATGCGCAGGCTCCCACTTATCCGCAGGTAACGCAGGCATTGGTGGAAAAAGGTCTTAACTACTACCGAGACGTGGTGCTGCCCAACAAGCAGTTTCGTTCGCCTACAGACGAGGAACGGGCGCTCCTAGGTCAGTTGGCCGAGCGGCTGAGCGCGACCAATGGAGCTACGGAAGAGGAGTTGCAGGCCATTCCGTTCGACTTGGCCCGCGAGGCCGAAATCCCTCCCAAGGAGTTGTTTCGGATGTTTTACGAGGTGGTGCTCGGACAAGAGCGAGGGCCGCGATTTGGGTCGCTCGTGCAGCTAGTAGGAAAGGAGCAGGTGGTGAAGATGGTGCGGGAAAAAGCGTAGCGCATACAGAAAATTCGCCGATAATTGCGAGGGGGTGGTAGGTGCCGCGCCCTCTTTTTTTGGAGTGAATCGTGGCAGAACAACAAGACCTTTTTTCAGAAATCATGCCGCCGGCCAAGCCTCGGCACATCGAGCGGATGCAGCAGGTGCAAGAGGGGCTGCCCGCGCCGCTTTTTTTGGGAACGACGAGTTGGTCGAATGAGGACTGGGAGGGGCTGATCTATCCAGAGGGCTGCGCCGCGGCCGACTACATCGAGCACTATGCTAAGGTGTTCAGAAGTGTGGAGATCGACTCGACTTGGTACCGAGTGCCAACGCCAAAAGCAATAGAAGGATGGCTGCGGCGGACGCCTCCGCACTTTCGCTTTACCGCCAAAATTCCCCGCGTGATCAGCCACGAGAAAATGCTCGTGGACTGCATGGGGGAAATGGAGGAGTTCCTCGACGCGATGGCCCCACTCGGCGAGCGACTGGGGCCGCTGCTGATGCAGTTTCCATACATTGCGCGGGGCCAGGACACGCACGAAAACGAGTACGGCAGCGCGTTCACCGAGCGCCTAGCAGAGTTCTTGCCGCAGCTACCTACAGGCGAGTTCCGCTTTGCGGTAGAAGTGCGCAACGGAAGCTGGCTGCGAGCGGAACTGTTGGACTTGCTGCGCGAACACGGGGTGGCACTGGTGCTGAACAACTACTACACCATGCCGGGCTTAGCGGACACCGTCAAGCGGATCGATCCAGTAACGGCTGACTTTCTCTACGTCCGCTTTTTGGGCGACCGCAAAAAGATGGACGCCTATGTCGAAGAGCGGATCCGTCGCGGCGAGCAGGAGCGGCATTGGGACCGCCTCGTCTGGGACCGCACCGCCGAGACCCAGCAGTGGGCGCAACAGGTGCGAGAGCTAGCGGAGGCCGCGCCGGAGCGGGCCGCGTACGTATTTTTCAACAACCACTACGCCGGATACGCGCCCGGCTCACTCGGCATTTTTGCTCAGGCATGGAAGGAATGAGCGACAACTTCGATCACCGTCTCGAAAAGTCGCCCCAAGACAATTTGTTTACTAACGGTAAGCTTCCCGACGATGTTTTATTCGATAAACATCAACGCGGTTCCTGCCGTCATCTATTTGATAGAGGATGCGGTACTCCCCCACACGGACCCGCCAACCAGAACCTGTTCGACCCGAAAGTTTAACGACGCCATCTGGACGTGGATTACTTGCTAATTGACGGAACACAGCATCGATGCGTCTGATATAGCCATCCTAAATCATTCGCGAGATAATCCGCAGATGGACGCAGATGGACGCAGAATTGTAGGGGCGCTCGCTCGCCCCTACCTTCAAGACAACCCGTATCTCGAATCGTTCAAGTCATTCAGGGTTGCTATAGCTTCTCGTGGCAGCCTCCGAAAGTCCCGTGACAACATATTTCGGCTTGATATTGAGCATAATAGCTTTCCTGTCGTGAGTTTTAACAAGTAAGTATATGCAAGCTGGTCTCGCTTCTCAACGAAAGCCTGCGCCTCTATTCGGGCAGCGCGATTTGGGGATCGTCGGGGTCGGGGCGGTAGAGGAGCAGCGTGTTGCCCAAGACTTGCACTAAGTGTGACTCGGTAGCGACGGCAAGCTGCTCGCCGGCTTCGCGACGGTCGAGAGGACTGTTGCGCTCGCAGCGCACCTTGACCAACTCGCTATTGGCGTAGGCTTCGTTGAGCGAGCGGATAACGGCAGCGGAAAGGCCCTCTTTGCCCAAGTACACGGTCGGGCGCAGTGAGTTGCCTAGGCCGCGCAGGTAACGGCGTTCTTTGCCGCGTAATTCAGCTATGGGATTGGTCATCTAATCTTCCTTCGTCAAAACTTTCTCTTCTTCTCTCCGCTTTAGCATACAGACTCGCCGCCGCCCTGTCGAGTTGGAACGCTTTTTGCCGTTGGACTTGGTATGTCCGCGAGCAAAAAGACGCTCCGGCGGCCCGCGCTATGGACGGCCCTCGGATTCGGCATCGGCATTTTCCTAGGTCGGACTGTGGAGATAGGCTTAGTCGCAGCGACAGTCCTAAGCGGGTTGGCTTTTCTCTGCGTAGCCGCAGGTTTCTATTACAAGGCGCGTTGGACGGGTTGGACGCTGTGGGTGGTCGTCATCCTGCTAGGCGCGTTGCGTTACCACATCGACACAGCCCTGTCCCCTTTACCCCACCTAGTCGCGCTGGAGGTCTTTGGCCAGCGCGGCATAATCACCGGGCGCATCGTCCAAGAGCCAGAGCGCAGCGACGAGCGAATACACTTTGTCATAGAATTGGAACAGGTAGTCGCCGACAGCGCCATCTACCACTTGAGCGGGCAAGTGCTAGTCACAGTAAAAGACGTGTACTTGCCAGCGGATTACGGCGACCGCGTGTCCCTGCGCGGGAAGCTGCAACGGCCCCGTGCGATGCGGAATCCTGGTGCCTTCGACTACCGGGCCTTTTTGGCCCAGCAGGACATCTACGGTACGCTCTTCGTCGGCAAATCTGAGCAGGTCGTGTCCGTAGAGCGCTTGCCCGGACACTGGCTGTACGAAGGCGTGGTGTTGCCCCTCAGACGCAGCGTGCGCCAGAGCATTGAGCGCAACCTTTCAGGAGCACCGGCCGGACTACTGTTGGGTGTACTCTTGGGAGAGAAGCGGCGAATTCCCGAGGAGGTGCGCGCTGCGTTTCGCAGCACCGGGCTAGCACACGCGCTCGTGGTCAGCGGACTTCACGTGGGGATGGTAGGTGGATTTTTCTTCTTCGGCTTCCGGCTTCTGCGGCTTGCCGACCGGCCGAGCTCCGCGGCCACCATCGCCGCGCTGGCGCTCTATGCTCTCGCAACCGGAGCGCAGGTGCCGGTAGTACGGGCAGTGGTGATGGGAACGGTGGTGCTGTTGGGACGGGTGCTCCGGCGGCAGGGCGACATCTATAACACCCTTGGGCTAGCGGCGCTAGTAATCTTAGTGCTATGGCCGGAGAGTCCGTGGAGCCTGAGCTTCCAACTCTCCTTTGGCGCGACGTGGGCCATCGTCGCCTTGCACGGACCACTCGCCTCGCTTTTCCCCGCAGCCTCTCAACGCGCCGATAGCCGAGTCGGTCGCTGGATCATCATCCCCCTATGCGCCTCGCTGGCGGCCCAACTCGGCACCGGGCCTTTGATCGCCTATTCCTTTCAGCAACTGGCACTGGGGGCCGTGGTGGCTAATCTAGTAGTCGTGCCGCTCTTGGCGGTCGCCGTGAGCTTGGGCCTGCTGGCCGGGTTGACAGGGTGGATCTTGCCTTGGGGCACCACCGCCTTCAACGCTGCCAATTACTTGGTCCTCGTGGGGCTGATTGAACTAGTCTCGTGGTGGGCCTCGCTACCCTTTGTGTCCGTGGCCGTACCGCGGCCGGGAGTGCTATTAGTCGCAGTAGCCGCTGCACTCTGCCTGCTCGGCCCGCTTCTGCCGCACAAGGCGTGGGCGCGCAAAGCCGCCATTTTTGCGGCTCTCATCTGGCTCAACGTCGCAGTGTGGACCTACGCGCTCCGCTCCCGCGACTTGGAGATCGTCTTTTTGGACGTGGGCCAAGGCGACGCAGCGTTTGTGCGCTTCCCCGACGGCAAAACCATGGTCGTCGATGGCGGCGAACGCAGCGCCTATTTCGACTGCGGTGAACAGGTGCTATTGCCTTTCTTGCGCTACATAGGCGTCCGGCGGGTCGATGTCGTCGTAGCCTCGCATTCGCACAACGATCACATCGGCGGACTGGTAGCCCTGTTGGAGCAAATGGAAGTCAGCCACTTCCTCGACAGCGGACAAGTCTATGATTCGTGGACAGCGGGGCGTTTGCGAGAACTCATCGCCGAGCGGAGCGTGCGCTACCACCGAGTCGCGGCGGGCGACAGCTTGGCGGGTTTGGGTGGAGTCGCGGGACTGGTCCTGCATCCGACTGCGGACTTTGTCGATGCAGACGGCAACACCCCTTTTGGCCTCAACAACGGCTCGGTGGTATTTAGCTTGCAGCATGGAGCCGTGCGCGTGCTCTTTACCGGCGACGTAGAGCAGGAGACCGATCCGGCGATCCTCGCGTGGGGAGCGCGGCTACAGGCGCGCTTGCTCAAGGTGGCTCACCACGGCTCGCGCACCTCGTCGCAGCCGCTTTTTGTCGAAGCAGTCGCACCCGCAGTGGCGGTGATGTCGTTGGGGGAAGGCAACAAGTTCAAGCACCCGGCCCCAGAGATCGTCGCACGCTACGCAGCGCACGGAGCGCGGGTGCTGCGCACCGACCACACCGGCGCAGTGCAGGTGCGGATTGACGGCACAGGCATGGCCGTGCAGACGATACTGGAGTGAGGGACGCGCCTAGTCTTGCAGTCCCAATTCGGGCCGCTCGATCAAGGACCGCAGGCGGTCGAGGAAGCGTGGCGCTGCGCCGTTTTCGAGCAACTCGCTCTCAACCGTCAGGCTCAAAGAGATCAACGCCCGTGGCACCACGCGGCCCTCGCGTACGGCCGGGCGCTCGGCAATGCGCCCCAGTCCCAAAGCAGCGCGGTAGGGAGGGCGGAGGATGGGAGTAAAGGCGTCGATCCCGTACATGCCGAAGTTGGCGATGGCAAAGGTGCCGCCCTGCATGGCCTCCGGCTCCAAGGCGCGCCGCCGCGCCTGCAGCGCTAAAAAGCGCGCTTCGGCCGCGAGTTCGGCCCAGTTTTTTGTATGCGCATCGCGGATAACCGTACTCGCCAAACCATCGCCCGTATCTACGGCGAGACTGAGGTGGACAGTTTCGGTCCCCGCGGCATTCAACTGGGGGTAATCGGCCAAGGCGACCACCGCCAGCTTGGCAATCAGGTGGTGATACGCAGGTGCCGGCGCATCTTCCGCCTTGAGCCGAGGACGCAACGTCACCAACTCGGTGGCGTCTGCTTCGGTCGTCAGGATCGCGGGAACCGCTTGGCCGCTACGCGCGGCAGCCGCGCGAACATCGCGCTCGACGATCCGGCCCGTGCGCCCACTGCCCGTGAGCGCGCGCCATTCCACCCCAAGCTCCGAGGCCACGCGCCGAGCGCGGGGGCTAATGGTCGGTCCTACGGAGCGAGCTGGCGTAGGCGTTGGAACCTGCTCTGGTTTTGCTACGGTCTCAGGTTCCGCAGGTGTTGAAACCGGCTCTGCGGCGGGAGTTGGAGGCGGCGCGGTCGGCATTGCCTCGCCGGGCTGCAACAGATAGCCCAGCAGAGTGCCCACTGGCACCGTATCGCCAGGTCGGGGCGCGTCTGGGGGGATGCGCAGGATCCCGCCGGAAAAAGTCTCGATCTCGTTGAGGGCCTTGTCGCTTTCCACCGTAAAGAGGATTTCGCCGACATCGACTGTGTCGCCATCGGCTTTGAGCCACTCGACGAGGGTGCCCTCCTCCATGGTCCACCCCAAGCGGGGCATTGCGATTGGCTCGGCCATGCGCTTGCTCCTACTCGGCCATCAAGTCGCGAATGGCCCGTTCTATGTCCTCCCTGTTGGGCGCAATCGCGGCCTCTAAGGGCGCGCTGTACGGCGTGGGCACATGCGCACCGTTGAGTCGGCGCACCGGCGCGTCGAGGTCGTCGAAGGCCCGGTCAACCACTGCGGCAGCGATTTCCGCGCCCATGCCGCAGGGGGCAAAGGTCTCATCGGCGATCAGCAGACGGCCCGTCCGGTGGACGGATTCGAGCACCGTGTCGATGTCGAGGGGGGACGTAGTGCGGGGGTCGATGACTTCGACCGAGATGCCTTCGCCGGATAGAACCTCGGCGACTTGCAGCGTCTCGGGCACCATGGTCGTCAAAGCCACGACAGTCAGATGCTCACCGCGACGACACACGGCCGCTTGGCCAAAGGGAATGGCGTACTCCCCTTCCGGCACTTCGCCACGGGTGTTGAGCAAGGATTTGTGTTCGAGGAAAAGCACCGGGTCGTCGCCGCGCAGAGCCGTCTTGAGCAGACCCTTGGCGTCGTACGGATTGGACGGCACCGCGACCTTGAATCCGGGCAGATGCGTAAAGATCGGATAGTAGTTGCCCGAGTGATGGGTTGCGGCCGCGCCGCCGACGCCAATGCAGCCGCGCAGGACGATGGGCATTTTCAGGCGGCCGCTGCTCATGTACTGCATCTTGGCGATCTGGTTGATTAGTTCGCCGAACGCATCGAGGATGAAGTCCAAGAACATGAAATCCACAACCGGCCGCGTCCCGGTCATAGCCGCGCCAGCGCACAAACCGACGAAGCCGCGCTCGCATATCGGGGTGTCGCGCAGGCGCTCAGGACCGTAAAGGTCAAAGAGTCCGGTGGTAGTGTTGAAATTGCCGCCGCGCGGCCCAATGCCCTCGCCGACGACGAAAATGGTTTCGTCGCGCGCCATCTCCTCGGCTAGGGCTTGGCGCGCCGCTTCTACATACGTGAGTTCGGACATTACGCGCCGCCCCTTTGGCTAAAGACGTGATCGGCCACGGTGGCCGGGTCGGGCCACGGGCTGTCGTGGGCAAATTGCAGAGCCTCGGCGATCAGCGCGGTAACGTCCGCTGTGATCGCATCGAGTTCTTCTTGGCGGGCGTGGCCTGCCTCTAGCAGCCGGTGGGCGAAAGCCGGGATGGGATCGCGCTTTTTCCACTCATCGATTTCCTCGGTGGAGCGATAGCCCCCGTCGCGCATTCCCTCGGCGTGGGGCCGGGTGCGGTAGGTCTTGCACTCGATGAGGGTCGGGCCGCCGCCTTGGCGCGCGCGCGTTATCGCTTCGCCAGCTACCGCGTACACCTCAGCTACGTCGTTGCCATCAACGGCAATGCCGGGCAGTCCGTAGGCTGCGGCGCGGTTGGCCACCTGCGGATTGCGGGTGGTATCGACAAAGGCGACTTCCGTGGCGTAGAGGTTGTTTTCGCAGACGAAGAGCACCGGCAATTGCCAGTTGGTCGCTAGGTTGATGCCCTCGTGGAAGGCTCCGTTGGCTACCGCTCCGTCGCCAAAGAACGCCACGCCGATCTTGGGGACGCCCAAGAGCTTAAAGGAGTAGCCAGCGCCAGCGGCTTGGAGGATGCAGGGACCGACGATGCCACTGGTGCCCATCATTCCGACTTGCGGCGAGAAAAGGTGCATGGAGCCGCCGCGCCCTTGCGAACAGCCCGTGGCTTTGCCGAAAAGCTCGGCGATCAGCTCCTTGGGCGGGACGCCTTTGGCGAGAGCGTGGCCGTGGCCGCGATGCGTGCTAAAAACCGCGTCGTCGTCGTTGAGGTGGGCACAAACGCCGGTGGCGATGGCTTCTTCGCCGACGTACGTATGGCAGGCACCAGGGATCAGACCAGCTTGGTAGGAACGGGCGAGTTGCTCTTCGCAGCGGCGGATGACCAACATCTGGCGATAGAGCGCCAGACAGGTATCCTTGTCGGGCAGAACTGCTTCGGTTGAAGTAGGCATGGCGGCGAATATAGAAACTCAAGGGATTTACGCAATTGTTCGCGCTCGACTTGTGACAGTTGCTCGATCTACTACGCCCCTAGGCCGCTGGTAGGACGGGCTGTTCTACGTATTCGACGTAGAGGCGCTCTAAGTCGGCTTCTTGGAATTCGTCGCGGGTGAGCGTCTTGACGAGGTGACCCTCGACCATGATGCCGAGCCGGTCGGCGATCACGCGAGCGCGGAACACGTCGTGCGTGGTCATCCATATCGCCTTGCCCTCGTTGCGTAGCTCGTCCAACAGCTCCAAGAACTCGGCCCCGGACTTAGGATCGAGGCCCGACGTAGGCTCGTCGAGCAGCACGATGCGGGCGTCTTTGGCGATGGCGATGGCAATGCCCAGCTTCTGGCGCATTCCCTTGGAGAATTCCTTGACCCGCCGGTCAAACGCCTCTTGTTGCAGGCCCACGCGCGCCATGATTGCGTCGTAGTGCTCGGCGTCTTGGGACGGCTGGCCGCTCAAGCGGGTGAAGAAGTCCAAGTTCTGCCGCGCGCTAAAGTTGCCGTAGAGCATGACGTTTTCCGAGACATAGGCCACGTGCTTTTTGGCCTCTAAGGGCTGCTCGGTGATGTCGATGCCGCACAGCTTGACCGTTCCTTGGGTGGGTTCAGTAAAGCCCAACGCGACCATCAAGGTCGTGGTCTTGCCCGCGCCGTTGGCCCCGAGCATGGTGAAGATCTCGCCGCCTTGGATGGTCAGGTTGAGGTCGGTGACGGCTTTGACGTCACCGTAGTGCTTGGAAAGTCCGATGATCTCCAACATGATGCGATCCTTTCGGTTGAATTAGGAATTACGAATTACGAATTACGAATTACCCCGCCCCAATTCGTAATTCCTAATTCCTAATTTTTAATTGTGTAAAACTCGCTGTTGAGTGCGCGACCTAGTATCCGCCGCAGCTCTTCCGCCGCGAGGATGTAGGCCAAGCGCTCGGCAAAATAGCTCTGCTCAGCGAAGTTGACGGCGACTCGCTGGCGGCGGAGGTCGTCGAAGTTGAGGTTGCCCATCGCGTTCTCAAACAGCTCTTCGACGGTGTCCAAACGCTGACGGGCTACGTCGGCGCGGCGGCGCAGAATCTGGGTGTTTTCCCGCCGGCTTTTCAAATCGTAAAACGCTTCGACCACTTCGAGTTCAATCAAGTTGCGGGTCTCGTCGCGGTCTTGGCGCAACTCGTGGAGCCGCGCCCGCTCCTCGGCTCCGCGCGCCAACCGACGACCGCCTTGGAACAGGGGCAGCGACACGTTGGCCATTACGCGCCAGCCCTCGCCCGTGTCCAGTGCGGGGTCCAAGCCCTCGCTGGCGAGCGACCGGCGACCGGAGCCCACCAGCTTCCAAGTCTGGCCGTTGCCGCTCCAGTGCAAGCCGAGGTCAGTGTCTTGGACCTCCTTGGTCAGTTGCAGGCCGACGTGGGGCAGCCACTGCCAGAACACACTGCGCGCTTGGTGCTGCTGTTCGCCGATTTGCCAGACGAGTTCGGCGAGGTGTGGGCGGTTGGCGCGGGCTTCCTCGATGAGGGCTGGTAGGTCCGCTTCGCTGGGGTCGAGTAGCTGGAGTTGCTCGTAGGGCGGGCCGACGATCTCAATGGCGCGGAGCGAGCGCTTGCCCACGAGGCCGATCTCGGTGAAGAGCTTCAGATGTAGGGCGCGCAACTCGCGCTGGAGGTTGTTGATGCGCGACTGTTCTTCTAACACCTCTAGTTCGGCTTCGTGCAGTTCCACGGGCCGCGCCAAACCGGCGTCGAGGCGCGTTTGCACCCGGTCCATTTTAGCGCGGAAATAGGCGAGCAATTCGTCGCGGCTGGCGATCTCGTCGCGCGTCAGCAGCAGGCGGTAATAGGCTTGGCGCACCTTGCTATCCACGGCGATGATGGCCTCGCGGTAGCGCGCTTTTTCCGCCTGCTCCTGGTGCTTGGCGGCGAAGCGCGATGGGGTGGTGGCTCCGTAGCGGACGATCTCTTGCTGGGCTTCTAAGAAAAGCTCGCGTTGGTCGGTCTCCGGCACGTCGGCAAATTCGCTGCGCGCGTAATCGGCGTTCAGGCCGATGGTCGGGAGTTGCTCGGCGTAGTCGAGGCGGGTGTGCGCCCTCATCTGGTTCCAGCGGGCGCGCGCCGCTCCGAGCACTGGGCTGTGATAGCCCGCTTCGCGCTGACACGTCGTTAGATCCCACTCCTCTGCGTGGACGACGCTCACCAAGCAGCAGAGGGCGGCCAAGGCCGATCGATACGCCGTCATCGCTTGCTCCATTGCACGGTGAAGACGGCGATGCCCAGTACGATGCTCACCAGCAAGATTACCAACCCCGTTATGCCCCAAAACGACCCATTGCTCTTGATGTTTATGTTGACGGTGCGCTCGACCGACTCGACCCACTGTCCCTTGTGTTGCGTGTTGGCGCTGGTCTTGACTTCGTAGCGTCCTATTTCGGCGCTGTTGATAGGCCGCACGGTCAGCACGGCCTCTATTTCCTCGCGCGGCGGGAGCAGGGCGATTTCCTGCGGCTCAAAGGCGACATTCCAGCCGGGCGGCGAGAGGGCTTGTAGGCGGATGTCGAGCAATTCAACCGTGCCGAGGTTGCGTAGCTGCCAAACGGACTGCGACTCGCCTTCGCCATTTACCGACAGGTCGAAGTTGAGGGTGGTCAGCTCTAATTCGGCCCGGCCTGTGGGCACTAGTTGCAGTTGCTCGTAGCCAATGCCCATGGCTTGTAAGCGCTCTGGATCGGCCGCGGCCAACACCTCGGCATCTACAGCGTTTGGCTCGTAGGCCAGCACCGAGAACAGCAATGGCTGATCCACCGTGAAACTCTCGTCTTGTTCGGGGACGTACACGTTGAGGGTGAGCGAGTCGCTGGAGTGGTCGCGGGAAAAGCGCAGCCGCGACAGGTTGCGGCCTCCGCTCTCGAACTCATAGCGGAAGTCGTCCGGCAGCCCGTGCGCCATGAGCTGGAAGATCTTTTCGTCTTCGGCCAGCCGCTCTAGGTGTAGCTCGTACGCCACCGAGTTGCCCAAGGGGCCTTCTTGGGAAAACTGGGTGGCGTACACGCGCACTACGTCGCGGGCCGAGGCCTTTTCCAAGTGGATGACGTGGTCGTCCGTGCGGTTGAGGTATTGAAGCTGCACGGTGAGGTCCTCGACTTCGGGACGCTGCAAGCCGACTTCGACTTCGACTTCCTCGCCGAGGGCCAGCACGGGGATGTGGACTTGGTAGGGCTGGCCGACCATGACATTGTCGGCGAGGATGGTGACGAAGATGTTATTCACCTGCAACAGCGACGCGGCGTCTTGGTCGAGGCCGTTGATGGCGTAGCTCCGGCGGGCTTGATCGACCATTTGCGCCAAGTGGAGATCAGAGTCGTTGCGCAAGGTGAGACGGACGCGGACTTTGTCGCCCTCGACACCGTACTTTTGGCCGTTGACGACCGTCAGGTGGGTGGCGTCGGCCAGCGAGTTGAGAAAGGCGCGCTGTAGGTTTAAGTCGGCCCGTTGCCGCTCTTGGCGGGCGCGCTCGAACCGCTCGCGGGCAATGCGCAGTTCTTGGCCAGTGACCACGCCGCGCTCCTTGAGGCCGATCATCTGCTCGTGCTCGACCTCGATCTCGGCCTCGCGCGCTTTGACCTGCTCTAGAATTAAGTGGGCCTCTTGGAGGTCGAGCAGGATGCGCTGCTGTTCTTTGGTCAGGGTCTCAGACTGCGCCGCTAAGGCGAACACCAACAGGCCGAAAACATATAAGATGGAAGACATGGCGGCACTCCTTTCGGTAGTGAAGTCGGCGTCGGTGGCTTTGCCAGCCGGATAGAGCGCAACCAATCCTTCATGGGGGTCGCGCCCGGATAGCCTCGCTCCCGCAGGGCGCGGACGAGCACAACCTAACCAACAATAGACGAGCGCAACCAGACCAAGTACGCGGCCAGATAGGTGAACACCGCAAAGAAGCCCAGTGCAACCAGATCAACGACCGCCGAGCTGGCTAACGACGCTGCGGAGAGGTCTTCTGAAAACACCGGCACTTGCTCTAGTTCTACCTTTTGCGTGGACAATCCGTTCTTTACAAATGGAATATGCAGACTGCGCAAGTCTGTCCTATCTATGGCGAGAAGATTCTCCTCAAAACGCTGTGCATAACTCCTAGCTTGATTAATAAAATGACGATACCGCGGTAGGCCAGTACCTGCCATTGCCTCCATCGCGTATTGATAGGCTCCCATGGGAGAAGCTCGGACGATGTTCTGTGCTAAATTGACCTGTTGTACCCGACGCCTCAGCAGGGCATTTTCTAATTCTTGGTGGTGAGTACGTTCTGACTGCAATGCGCTCGAAAATTTTTTAATAAACGTAGGATCGAGCCGATTGCCCTCCATTGCCAAGTCGAAAGCATACCCCCGAATAGGATGCCAAGTGAAAGTGCCGTCGCCGTGCTCGTATATGTACTTGGTGTGTTCTAACTCATGTACCTCTTCGTGGAATAGCTCGGCTATGGTCTTCCCCATCTGCGGCCACAGCAAAACCATGCTCACCCAAACGAAGAGCACCGTCGTCAGACTGACCCGCCGACTGGGACTATGCGCCGATATGAGCAGACCCAATGAGGTACAGCCCGCCAGATAGACCACAGAGATCAAGATCATGACACCGATACGCACTGCGTGCGAGAAATCCAACGACAGATCGGCGAGCATCAAGACGATCAACAGATTGAGGATAACACAGAGGAGCAGTACCCCGATCAAGACCATCATCGCACCCCAAAATTTGCCCCACAGCAGCGTATGGCGCGACAGGCTGTTGGCCATGACTAGCTTGAGGGTACCGCTCTCTTTTTCGCCAACAATGTCGTCGTGGGTAAACAGGAAGGCGGCCAAACTCAGCAAGACGCCGATGACAAATACCCAGTCAATGGTGATAACGGTAGAGAGTAGAGGGGCATCCTTTAATTCGGTAGGAAAAGATAGAATCCAAGGCCAATAAAAACCCTTATCAATGGATTTACCTCCGATATATGTCATTAGATAGATCCCAGACGTTCCAGAATCCGCTTTGTCTGGTAATTTGTTGTCGGCAAAACCGGCACAAAATGCCAATTCACTGGGTTTCTTATAAAGCACCCCAGGACCTTCGAGTAGTAGTTGTCGCAGGCCTGCGGCACCATTATCGCGCAGCCTTTGGTGTTGCTGCGACATATTTTCTCTATATACATCTCGCTCGAATTGATAGGTGCTATGGACGAGGACGAGCGCATTGAGTACCATCAAGCCAACGCACAGCATCAGCGCCAGGCTAAACCGCAGGCTTTGGAGATGCGCGATGAATTCCCGTTTGATAATAGTCGTCAGCATGGTCCGTTCACCGCATAATATCGTAGCGAGAAAAAAGCCTTATTACGGCAAGCCAAGTTAGGCCCGCATAGATAAACAGAGACAGGAGGCCCGGCGCAATTCTACTTAGCCGTTGAGAGAGGGGCTCACGGCGCTCCGCAAAGACGGGAAGATCGCTGAGGTCGAGTGCCGATCTCTTAGCCGCTCTTTCCTTGAATGACATACTTGATTCACCGATAAATTCCATGCTCCCGAACGCGTCGTGCGCCCTTAAATAGTCCAAGAGTTGCTCTCGGTACTGACGAGCCTGATTGATAAAATCGTAAAAAACCCCCGCATCCGTACCGGCCAAGCCTCCGGTAACCTCTATATAGGCTCCAGTCGGCGTAATCCTCTGCAACTGGGTGTTTAAGCGGATGAGCGACCGGGGCCGGCCTTCCCAAAGAGACCTGCAAGCATTCCAGACTTCTTGGGCATACTGAAGGCGTAAATTCTCCCCGGCCCTCAGAATGTTTAAGAAGTCGGCTGTACGGCCATCCTTCCGAATCGATCCGATCTGGAAGTGCGGCGTGCTCCCGCCGCTATACCCAGACCCACTAGAGACCAAGTATATCGGGGGGTAGGTACGGTCCATCCCCGCCGTACGCACCAAGTCGTCAGCCTGTTTTTGGTGCTTGCTCCATAGTTCGTCTTCCATTGCCTCGGCTTGCTGGGCATCCACTTGCCGATGGTACTGCTGATTGACTAAAAATGTAACACTGCTCGGCAGGACAACCACCAGAAATGTCCAGACGAATAGGCTGTATATCAGGCTCGTCGAAGTGTTGTGGGTGTAGCATGAAATGGCCATGCCAATCAGGTAGAATATGGCAATGTAAAACAGAGAAGCCATCCAAGTCCCGATGAGGCCGACTGGGTCGGCCTCTGTAAGCTGGACTTGCTCAGAAGCACTAAAAAAAATTGCCAGACCGAGAAAGCCCAAGAAGATAGGTATGTTGAGGAGCGTAATACCGCCCAAGAATTTGCCTATCACGATCTGCAGTCGGGAGACGTTCGTCGTCAGCATCAGTGCTAGGGTGCCGTCTTCTTTTTCTCCTGAGATAGACTCGCAGGCAAAGAGAATGGCCAAAAGTGCTAAAAAGATTTGGATGACATGAACGACATCCAATGCACCTATTATGGCGAGTAAAGGATTGCCAGTGGTCGCTAAGGTATGCTTATCGGCAAGGTAGGGTATCTCGTATATCTCAATGGGCACTACGGAACTCTTTTGCTCGGTGACGCCCCGGTCAAAGACTTCCAGCGGACTCGGCGTGCGGACGACCTTGGTCCGCAATTTGTGGTAGCGATCTATTTTGCGGAGTTCGTCAGCAGTTTCTGCGACTATGCGATCCTTTTCTACCTGTGCCCTTTCGTAACTTGCTGTTCGCAGCAGTCCGATGACCCATATAAGCGATACTACAATCAGGGTACAGTATATAAAACGCCGACTAGTTAGCTGCTCTAGTAACTCTTTTTTCCAGATGGTTTTTATCATTTGCCGGGCGAAAAGGGGGGCTTTGGGCGGAAAGACCAAACGCGGCTTCACCGCGCCTTTAGGTGCGACCAAGGTGATCGAAAACTACGGCGTTACGAGATCGAGTTGTTGGTTGGCTCAGTAGCTGTAAGAGGTTTACAGCAAGTTAAAGAAGTAAGTATTTCCTACTACTACTCCTACACCAGAACTATAGAATACTTCCAAGTGATTCCACATCTTCTTGTCTTGGTCCCACATCAAACGAAAAAACGATGGTGTGCGTTTTGGTCCAACTGGATTAGGTGCAATAGATGTAAACTCTGGTGGTAGTGTCGGAACTGGATTAGATGTAAACTCTAGTGGTAGTGACTCCTCTACAATGAATAATATATCCGCACAGATGATCTTTTCCTCTGCCTCTAGAAGTGCTGGAAGTCTATCACTTAGTCCTATATCAGAAGATGTATATCCTTCAGGTAACATTCCTTGATCAGATGCTAGGCGTAAAAACGTCGGAGTCTCTTGTTCTAACTCAAACACCCTAAAGCCACTGTCGTGGAACGATACATTTTCTATAAAATACTCCTTGTTGTGAACTCTTAGCGCATCTTTATGCATTGAACGAAACAAAGGTAGTGCTCCTTCCTTCAAAGAGGTCTCAGCTTTCGATTTGACATTATCAATCTTTTTTTGAGATGATTTCTCTATTTCTTCTTCGGTTAGTATAGTACCGTCTGGTCCTTGGACGATGACGCTTGGATTTCGGGCATTTTCCCGGGCAAAATTAATCCATTTCAGATTTTGAGTTATATATCTTTCCTTATTAAATCCTGCCCTCAGGTAAAAGACCGCCGCCAAGCTATCGTTGCCCGACTCGGAAAACGCAATGAGATACTGACGCAACCAGTCTCTCAAGCCGCGCTCTTGCTCCAAGTCTATGGCTGTTTCCAAGTTAATGGGTACAGCTTCAATCGCTTGGTTCAACTCCTCGCCTTCTTGAACCTTAAGCATCTCTAGGCCGTTTATGTAGCCGTTAAACTCCTGCATATTTTCTTGACTAAAGCCGCCATACCCCCCTTCTCGCGCTTGACTCGGCAAGACTATCGAACTTAGACCGATAACAAGCGCACTACAAAATAGCATTAGCGTTTTCATAGCAAACCTCTCTGCGTGTGCTGTTGTAGGATTCGCATTATACGACGGATGTCGGCGGAGAAAAGTTTTACAGGGAGAGCAAAAAAATTAAAAATGGGGCAGAAAAAACGCTGTGCCCGACAGACTACGACAGACTACATTTACCGCGTTTCCCACACCGCCTTTTCGCGGAAAGCATCGAAGTCCAAGTCGCCGCGGGCATAGGCATCAATGGCGGACTTAGGCACCTTGAGCAGTGCGCTGCGGGTGGAGAACGAGGAGCGGTATCCGACGATGACGTGTTCGTCGGGTTGGACTTGGCCGAGGGTCGCGCCGTAGTCGGCGACGGCTTCGAAGATGTCGGCCTTGACGGCGTCGAGAGGTGGGGAGCTGGAGTGGAACACCGAATCCCGAATGAGAAACAGAGCACCTAACGCTGGCTGATACATCCCCAAAGTGCGTTGGCTACTAATCAAGGGATAATGATTTCGGCCCAAGACTTGGTCGAAGATGCCAGCCATGATGTCGATTTTCTTTGAGGCAGAGCGTTCGGAAAAGGCGATGCGCTGGCGAAAAGTAGCGGAATCTATGCGCCCTTCGCGAAAGGCGTCAATGGCTGATTTTTTGGCGGTGGCGGTGATTAGAGGGGCCGTAGCGGCAGCGTGAGAATGGTGGGGAATACGGCCACGGATTCCATGGAGCCGAGCGACTATGGATCCGTGAGAGGGCTTATCGGCCTCCGCAATGTCAGCCCGCAGAGAGTCCCCGACCACCTCGACCGTCACGTTGACTTCGCCTCCTGCCTCTGCTGCTGCTTCCTCTAGGCGCTTCCTCAATCTAGTTATCGCCGCGACTTGCTCGTCTGGGTCGAAAAAAGACACAGAATCCCCAAGGGTCAGGGCGAATTTTTTAAAAGGCATAGCCATGGGTATAATGGCTTCTATTTGCTTGGTAAGGTCGAAAGACGTGGAATCTACACTGAATAATGTAATGGCATCGGTGAAATGTTGTGTTAGACCGGCTAGACCGCTTGCATGGCGACGCTGGTAGCAGACCGTAATCCGGTCGTCTGGGTCGAGTTGGCCGATGATGCCGGCGTAGGTGCCCAGAAATTCGGCGAGCAGGTCGTGGTTTTCTGCCAGCGATTTCTCGTCCGAGGCGGGATCGCCCGATTTCAACTTGAGAGACTTGACTCCCTTTTCGTCCCATACGGCCCCTATGCTGGGACGCACCTGCATGGGCCGTGATCCTTGAATAAGAAAGAGAACCCCGTAGCCGTCGAGGTACAAACCCCGAGCGGAGGAGGTCGGATCAGGCGCGTCGTGGTGATATAGATTGCCGAGCACCCCCTCCATGATGCGGATGTCGCGCTGCATGAGCTGGGGGTTAATGTCAGCGAGGCTGGCCGTGGCCATGAAGCCAGCGACTAGGATGTAGAGCGAGGTCATGGCAATCTCCTATGGGCTGGAAGTGCTGCCGGCAGCACTTCCAGCTCGGGTGCTTCGTTGCGACGCAAGTGGATGTAGATCTCGCGGTCGAACTGTTCGAACTGGCGGTTGATGAGTTGCAAGTCTTGATAGCGCTGGGCTTGGATTTCGGTCAGCAGATGATCGAAGACGCGCTGCTGGCGCACCTCAGAAGCTCGCAGAAGCTGGTTCACTAACGCGAGGGTGCCCTCCTGTGTGGCCAGCACTTCCGCCCGGGTCAGGGGTTCGTCCGCCAGCGCCTCCCCCCACTTGAGGTCGAGTTCGCCAGCGCGGTAGCTGAGTTCAAACTCCGGCCCCGCCAAAAAGAGGACCACAGCGGCCACCGCCGCCGCAGCCAAACCCGCCATCAGCCGGAAGCGCCGACGCGGCACCTCAGCCTCGACAAACGTCAAGTCGAGGCGCGGAGTCTCGTCCGGCCAAGCCCGGAGCAATGCTTGCGTGCTAGCGAGCGCGTCGAGTTCGCGGCGGCACGCCGCACAGGCGGCCACGTGTTCTTTCATGCGCTCCTGTTCACCTTCCTCGCATTCGTCGTAGAAAAAGGTGAGCAAGTCTTCTTTTGTGACGTTACAGTCCATCTCTGTCAATGTCCCACTGGTTAAAGATTTTTCTCAGTGCCTTGAGGCCGTAGTAAAGGCGCGACTTAACCGTGTTAATCGGGGCGTCGAGCACTTCGGCGATTTCCCGAAACTTCAGCCCCTCGTATTCCTTGAGCACCACGACGACGCGCTGTTCTTCGGGCAGGGTCTGCAAGGCGCGGTTGAGCAGATCGCGCAGTTCGACCTTGTCCATATCGGCGGCTCGGCACAGCGCCGGATGCGGCTGGGCACTTGCTTCCTCGTACGCATCGAGCGAAACGTGCTGCACTCGTTGGCGCAGGTGGTCGCGGCACAGATTGGCGGCGATCTGGTAGAGCCACGTAGCAAAGCGCTCGGGGTCGCGTAGCCGGTGCAACTGACCATAGGCGCGGATAAAGCTCTGCTGACAGAGGTCTCGCGCGTCTTCGGAATCGCCGCTGTAGCGGAGCGCAAAACGGTAGAGGCGTCCCTGCCAGCGCCAGACCAAGA
Organism: Candidatus Latescibacterota bacterium; assembly: GCA_965116455.1. GTDB lineage: Bacteria > Latescibacterota > UBA2968 > UBA8231 > UBA8231. The sequence continues at coordinate 3,035,446 of OZ220690.1, forward strand.
CATTGAACGCTTGGTGCTGGCCAGCCCTGAAGCGCAGGATGAGATCGGCGTCGCTCATGTTCCTTGTAAGACGAGGACCGAGCGCAAAAAGTTTTACGCGAGGAGAATATTAGCGAAAAAAGTAGCGGGAAGTTTAGAGTCACTTACGTCATTTACAAGGTGATCCGCAGATGGACGCAGATGGACGCAGAATAGGATGCACAAGACGATCCACCGCTAATCATTCCACATTGCTATCGCGTCCCAACCGCTTCAACACATGTACCCCAATCGCGTCGGCCGCCTCGTCCCAGAAGGGAGCTAACTCGCGGGAGATGGCCGAGCCGTGCTGTTTGCTACAGAAGGAGAATGGTTCCTCCATCAAGCGGACTTGAGATTCCCACTGCGTCACTTCGAGAGTAGTTTCAATACAGGGCTTGAGGTCGAGGTTTGAGCCAACGAAGCGGAGCTCGTCGATTCCAATCCGAAGTTGATAGTCGGGAATCACGAGGGCGTTAGACTCGCGTTCGCGCACGGCCCAGCCAATGGCGTCCAATTCGGGTAGCCGCCGGACCAGTGCCGGCACGAGGAATCGCTGGACTTCGCGGACTTGTTCACGCACGAAGGCTTCATCCTCAGTGTCAAAGAACAGGAAAAGGGGATCAAGAGCCACCTCAAAGGGATTGGTATGGCCGGCGACCAAGAAGTGTAGAGGCTGCTTTTCCCGCTCTTGGGGTGCGCTGCTGGCGACCGCCCATGCGAGGGTTCTGAGGACATAGTCGCGGCTCTGGAAAAACGGCACCTTGGCCTTGCGCGCCACCTTTTTAATCCTCTTTTCGAGTAGGACGTTGTTTTCGTTGGCGAGCACACTGCGGCTCTCCTTGACCAAGTAGGCGATTAGCTTGTCGGCGCGCTCGGGCGCAATGTCTGGTCCGCCCTGCAAAAGCAACATTTCCCAAGCATCCGTCTCGGCTTTGCGCTGAGCCATTAGTGAGTCGAGCAGTACCTGAAGCCGGGGACGCAACTCTTCTACGGGGACACCACTTTCTTGCGCGATCCTATTTAGGAGGTCTTGTGAATGGCTAGGGGCCTGTTGTGCGAGTTGCTCTTGCAGGGTGGCGTAGAGTATGCGACGCAGTGCTGCGTCCCCTTGGTCCTCTATGGCCAAGCCAGCGGTGGGCAGCAAGAAGGCGATGGCTAAGGCGATCATAGAACTTTTCCTTTGCAAACTGTCGAGTTTAGCCGAGTAGATTACAGGTCAATCCAGTAGCGCAACTTCTCAATGCACTGCGCGGGTTTGCGGCCCTCGGCGTGAAATGTTTGGCTGGGCATGACCATTGCGCTCTCGAATTGGCCACCGTTGTGCTCGATGATCTTGCGCGAGCCAATGTTGTCCGAATCGCAGGTGACCAGCACGCGGTGCAGCCCGATTTCCCGCGATACCACCAGCGTCAGAGCGAGGATGGCCTTGCCGTAACCGCGGCACCGCCGAGAAGGTCGGATGCTATAGCCAATGTGCCCTCCGTAGGTAAGCAAATACGGAGTGCAGAGTTCGGGCCTTATGGAGGTCTGGCCGATGTACTCGCCGTCGTGTACGAGCCAGAGTACTTGGTCTGGGTACCGCGTCCGCGAGCGCGTCGCGTCGGCGAGGGACTTGAGGTCGCGGACGAATTGCGGGAATTGGTCGGCGAGGGAGTCCCTGTCGTAGCCGAGGGATCGGGCGTACGTCGAGTCGAAACGGCCCTCGGCCAAAAACTCAGCCGCGCCCTCTAGGAAACTATCCCGGTACAGGACGGAGGGGGGAACGAGGGATTGCATGATGGACCAAGATGAGCAGGATTGGATAGGATGGACAGGATTTTGTTGGAGTGGGGGCAAAGTAGGGCGTGGGGGATAGAGCGTCAACTTGGCGGGGCGCTTGCCCATGTGCAAGCACATGTCTTATTAATTGCCTAATATATAAATACACCTCCTTTGAGAGGACCGGCAGGTCAACGGCGCACCGATGGGGCCAACGTGTTTGAGTTAGCTTTTACACAACGAAACGAACAACCATGAGCGAAATCATCCAGCTCGACGAGATTTCGGTCGGCGCGATTCTCCGCAACATAGCACCAGCCAGACTCTATGAAGAAGCGCTGCGCCACGAGCGCGGATCCATCATTTCCGACCAAGGTGCACTCGTGGTTTCCTCGGGCAACAAAACCGGGCGTAGTCCCACTGACAAGCGCATCGTCTTCGACCCACAAAGTAGCGCCGACATCTGGTGGGGTGCGGTCAACATCAAGCTCCAAGAGCACACCTTTATGATCAACCTAGAGCGGGCCATCGACTATCTCAACACCTGCGAGCAGTTGTACGTAGTCGATGGATTCGCCGGCTGGGACCCCCAATATCGGCTCAAAATCCGCGTGATTTGCTCCCGCGCATACCACGCACTCTTCATGCACAACATGCTCATCCGCCCGTCCGAAGCCGAACTGGACCAATTCGGAATGCCGGATTTTACCATCTACAACGCCGGCCGCTTTCCGGCCAACCGCTACACTTCGGAGATGACCTCCACGACCAGCATTGACCTGAGCTTTGAGCGCAGGGAAATGGTGATTTTGGGAACCGAGTACGCGGGCGAAATGAAAAAGGGCGTGTTCACCGTGATGAACTTCCTCATGCCCAAAGCCGGCCTGCTGCCTATGCACTGTTCGGCCAATGCGGGAACCAGCGGCGACACTGCGTTGTTCTTTGGCTTGTCGGGCACGGGTAAGACCACGCTTTCAACCGATCCCCAGCGGCGGTTGATCGGCGACGACGAGCACGTCTGGAGCGCGGAGGGAATCTTCAACATCGAGGGCGGCTGCTATGCCAAGTGCATCGACTTGACGCCGGAGCAAGAGCCGGAGATCTTTCGCGCCATCCGCTTTGGCACGGTCTTGGAAAACGTCGTCTGCGACGATGAGAGCCGCCGCGTCGATTACGCCGACGACTCGATTACCGAAAACACCCGCGCAGCCTATCCCATTGACTACATCCCCAACGCGATGATCCCCTGCACCGGTCGCCATCCTCGCGACATCATCTTCCTCACCTGCGATGCCTTCGGCGTGCTGCCGCCAGCCAGCCGTCTGACGCCCGACCAAGCCATGTATCACTTTATGAGCGGGTACACGGCCAAGGTCGCTGGCACTGAGATGGGCGTTAGTGAGCCAGAAGCCACGTTTTCGGCGTGCTTTGGCGCGGCCTTCATGGTCTGGCACCCGAATAAGTACGCCGCTCTGCTAGCCGACAAAATCCGCGCTCATAACGCGCAAGTCTGGCTGGTCAACACGGGCTGGACGGGCGGGCCGTACGGGATAGGCACGCGCCTCTCGCTCCAGCATACCCGAGCGATTATCAGTGCGATTCACGCCGGAGCCCTGGCCGACGCGCCCACAGAGCGGGACCCGCGCTTCGGCTTTGACGTAGTATGCGCGTGTCCAGGCGTGCCCAGTGCACAATTGATGCCTCGGCAAACTTGGACCGATAGAGCAGCCTACGACGAGTGCGCCGGCCAACTCGCCGAACTGTTCAAGGCGAACTTCACCGCCTTTGCGGACGGAGCTTCAACGGCCGTAAAGCAAGCTGGACCGGCGTGAGGAATTAGTCACATAACAAAACTACTCATCACCCATAAGGAGAATTCAATGGAAATCGCGGCACAAAAAACCGCTGACCTAGACTACAAGGTCGCCGACCTAGCACTAGCCGAATGGGGCCGGCAGGAAATCATTCTCGCCGAACAAGAGATGCCCGGGCTGATGGCCTTGCGCGAAGAGTACGGAGCCACCCAACCACTCGCGGGTGCGCGAATCGCCGGCTCCTTGCACGCGACGATTCAGACCGCCGTACTCATCGAGACGCTCACCGCGCTCGGGGCACAGGTGCGCTGGTGCTCGTGCAACATCTTCTCGACCCAAGACCACGCGGCCGCGGCCCTCGCTGTCACCGGCATCCCGATCTTCGCTTGGAAGGGCGAGACCGAGGACGAGTACTGGTGGTGTACCGAGCAAACCCTGCACTGGCCCGACGGCGCCGGCCCCAACCTAATTCTCGACGACGGCGGCGACCTGACTAAGTGGATCCACGAGAAGCACCCAGAGCTTTTGCCGGGCCTCCGCGGCATCTCCGAAGAGACGACCACTGGCGTCCACCACCTCTATCAGATGCTCGAAGCCGGGACGCTCGCCGTGCCAGCGATCAACGTCAACGACAGCGTCACCAAGTCGAAGTTCGACAACCTCTACGGCTGCCGCGAGTCCCTCGCCGACGGCATCAAGCGCGCTACCGACATAATGATCGCCGGCAAGGTCGTGGTAGTGGCCGGCTACGGCGATGTCGGCAAAGGATGCGCCGATGCCATGCGTGGCTTGGGAGCGCGGGTAATCGTCACCGAGATCGATCCGATCTGCGCGTTGCAGGCGGCGATGGAAGGCTACGAGGTCAAGAAGATGGACGACGCCATTGCCGAGGGCGACATCTTCGTTACGGCGACGGGGTGCCGCGACATCATTCGCATCGACCAAATGGAGCGGATGAAAGACGGAGCCATCATCTGCAACATCGGCCACTTTGACGTCGAAATCCAAGTAGCCGAACTAGTGGGCTATCGCGGAATCGAACGCATTGAGATCAAACCGCAAGTCGATAAGTTCACCTTTCCCGATGGCCGCAGCGTCATCCTGTTGGCCGAGGGCCGCTTAGTCAACCTCGGCTGCGCTACCGGGCATCCCTCTTTTGTTATGTCCAATTCGTTTACCAACCAAGTCTTGGCGCAGATTGAGTTGCACACCCGTCACGAGCAATATCCAGTCGGCGTGTACATGTTGCCCAAACACCTCGACGAGAAGGTGGCGCGTCTCCACCTGCAAAAGTTGGGCGTCGAAATTGACGAACTAGACGATGACCAAGCCGCGTATTTGGGTATCCCAGTGGAAGGCCCCTACAAGCCGGAGCACTATCGCTACTAGCATCCCATGAACGTCGCCGTCCTGCTCTCCGGTGGGGTCGATAGCTCGTTGGCCCTCGCCCTGCTCCAGCGCGAAAAGCGGCTCGCCCTCAAAGCCTACTACCTCAAGATTTGGCTAGAGGACGAGCTGTTTTCGCTCGGCGACTGCCCGTGGGAAACGGATTTGACCTACGCCCGCGCCACCTGCGAACAACTCGGGGTGCCGCTCGAAGTCGTGCCGCTGCAAAGCGAGTACCGCGACCACATCGTCGAGTACGCATTGGCCGAGCTGCGCTTGGGGCGCACGCCCAGCCCAGACATCTGGTGCAACCAGCGCGTCAAATTCGGAGCCTTCTATCAGCGGGTGGCCAACGAGTGCGACCAAATTGCCTCCGGACACTACGCCCGCGTCGAGGAGACCGCGGGCGGCTATCGGCTCCGGCGCGCTGCCGATCCGGTCAAGGACCAGACCTATTTCCTCTCCAATCTGAGCCAAGCGCAACTCGCTCGGCTCTGCTTGCCCATCGGCCACCTGCCCAAGCACCAAGTACGCGCACTCGCCGCAGAATTCGACCTGCCGGCCAAAGACCGCCCCGACAGCCAAGGCATGTGCTTCTTGGGCAAGATCAACTACCGGGACTTCGTCCGCTTTCACCTGGGAGAGGCCCAAGGCGACATCGTCGAGCAGGCGAGCGGACAAAAGAAGGGCGAGCACCTCGGCTACTGGTTCTACACCATTGGCCAGCGGCACGGCCTGCAACTCGGCGGCGGACCTTGGTATGTGACAGACAAAGACGTTGCCAACAACATCGTGTACATCGCCCACGGCAGCGCACCGACGCGAGCCGGACGCCGCGAGCTGATTGCCGAACAAATCCATTGGATCGCCGGAGCACCGGAGCAGACCGTGCTCCAAGTCAAGCTGCGTCATGGGCCAGCCCTGATCCCCTGTCAGGTGAAAATGCTCGCGCTGGATCGCGCCCACGTCGCCTTATCCACGCCCGACCCCGGCATTGCTCCGGGCCAGCACGCCGTGTTCTACGACGATGAAATTTGCCTTGGCGGCGGCATTATTGCCTAGCTCAGCGTCCCTATAAACGTCCCCCACACTATGGCGCATCATTATTTTCTTGATACGCGCCCGATAATGTCGTATCTCTCTACATTATCCATCCGAACTATTGGTGCGGCGCTGCATGGTTCGGCTATTCCTATACCAACGTTAACCAAGCTGCACCAACCTACTCCTACTTCTTCGATCCCGACGGAACGACATATAGGCATATAATCGATTTTTTCTGAAACAGTTTTTTTCTCCATTGGCGGTGTGGTTCCCGCGACCGCGTTATACCTTCGGTGACCGTCACAGGAGGTTGAGGGCGTTGGTCGTTATCAACCTTACTCTAGGAGGGAGAAATGGCAGTCAGGATTATCGTTGGCTTGATGGCTCTTGTGGCCATCATTCAGGGTGTGGCAGGTGCCCCGATCGGAGGAGGCATCCTGACGCTCGCGCTAGTCGTTCTGGGCCTGATATACGGGGCGATAGCGATCGACGCCGAGGACGCGACGGCCTACTTGGCGGTCACCATTGCGGTTGGCGCTGCAGCAAGTGCGAATGTGCTGGATCAGGAAATTCTCGACATGCTTGGCGATCGCTTAGACGCCATCGTCGATCAGGCCAGCATCGCTCTATACGCCAGCGTCATAGCCATCCTCGTCAGAAGGACCATCAATCGGCTCAAGGGTTAACAATGACGGGCGGATGAGTAGTTGCAAGCACAAGTCCGCTTCGAGACCCGACCAGCCATGCACGACGCGCGTTGCATCTGCGCAAGTAGGTGCAACGCGATGTGGCTTGGTGCGTCTGCACCGCTAGACGGCTCGCCATCGCAGCCGACGATCATCCACGTCTCTCGCTACCTCAACCATCACTCTAAGCGCCTCTTGCGAACTCGCCTCGTGTTCATCGGGCTTTTGTTGCAATCCCCATGATGAACCCATGATCTTGTCGCAAAAGGCACCCGCAAATATTCGCTCCTCGTTTTCCCCCAGCACATCGCTAAAAACCGTCACTGCCTCAAGCAAGATCTCCCGCTTCTCCGCAACAGTCTCGCCAAATCCCATCGCGTTAAGGATCGAGATCGGTCGCCTACAGGGCCGGGGGTTCAGACGGCTTCTCAAGAGCTTCACTCAAATAGGGGATTTTTCGCCCGGGTTAGCGGCAGGTCCACGGGCCGTTCTTCGAGGATGGATTGGTACGCGCCGCACAGCACCTCCACGCCTCTGGCCGCCGTGGTTATGTCGCTCTGGGGTGCAGGGCCCCCTTCCAAGGCCGCGAGCAACTGGTCGATGGAGGAAGGGCATTGATGGCCGTCTAGGTACTCGTCGAGCGGGCGGGCACAGCCGTTCTCGACGACTAGGCCAGCGCCCGGGTCGAGGAAGAAATTGGCCGCTTCGAATTCAACTGTCAGGGCGTTGCGCGGACCCCGCTGGCCCTCGACGGCCTGTTTGCCCACTGCCAACACGGCCCAAAAGCGGCCGTAGTTGAGACAGATCTGGCCAAAGTTCTCCACATCGGCTTCGACATAGGGCCGCCAGAACTTCTGCCAGCGCGCTTCCACCCGGCGGGGCACGCCCAGCAGGTGCAGGGCGTAGTCGATGGCGTAGCAGCCCATATTGGTCATCTCACCGCCGCCGGCCGTGGCCGCTGGATCAAAGCGCTCGGGCCAAGTGTCCCGGATCGGGAAGTTCGGGGCAAAGGTCATGCCAAAGGTGTGGTAGTAGCTCACTACCTCGCCGTATAGTCCGGCCCGCACTTGGTGCAGCAGTTTGTCAAAGGCGGGTTGGAATTTGACCATGGGGACGTCGAAGACTGCGGGGACCCCCGCGGCCCGGACCTGTTCTTCAATGCGTCGGGCGGCGGCTGGATTGTGGCACAGAGGTTTGTTGATCCAGAGTGCCTTGCCGGCCCGGGCGGCTAATTCGACCATCTCGGCTTTGTCGCAGGGATCGGTCGCCAAGGCCAGGATCTCGACTTGGGCATGATCCACCACGGCCTCGTAACTGGCGGCGAGAGGCGCTTGCATGGCCCGCTGCAGTTCTCCGGTCCGCTGCTCCCTAGGCTCGTATCCCGTCACCACCCAGGTCCGAGGATGCGCGGCGAACTGCCCGGCGATCCCGGCCCCGTGGGTGCAGCAATTGCCCAATACACCAACTCCGTACATGAAGTCCTCCTCAGTCTAGGCAGCGACCCGACTGGCACTGTTCACATCCACATCCACCAACGCGTCAGCAGGTCGGTTTGCACTACTTGAGAAACATCTCGCCGGTGAAGGGCAGAGGCTTGTTTGGACGCTCGTAGTGAATCTGTTTAGGCGTCTTTTCGAGCCCAACGGCCCACTGGTCGCGCCAGTCTTCATAGACGGTCTCCGAGGCGGGGTCGCGTCGGCTGCGGGCGACGAGACTGGGCCATTCGGGCCGAGGGGAAGGCTCCCCCGTCTTCTGATAGCGCAGATCCATACTCCAGCGCACGGCGTTGGTGTTATTCGGGCCCGAGCCGTGGGGCGTCAGTTTGTGGACGAACAGAACGTCCCCCTTCTGCATGGGCAGGCTAACCCGCTCGGTCTGGGGTAGGTCCTGTCCGTACCGCCAATAGACCATGCGCCGCTGGTGGACCCGAGGCTGGACCTGCAAGCAGCCGTTCTCTTCGGTTGATTCGACGAGGGGGATCCAAACGGTGACCTGTAGAATACCTTGGGCCTCTTGAGTGGTAAACACGGCATCTTGATGAAAAATTACATCTGTTGACGGCATCTTGGGCCGGACGTGCGACACGGCATTGCAGGTAATTTCCGGACCGATGAACGGCTCAATCAGATCGACGAGGTTCTGGTTGCGCAAAAACTCAAAGGTGCCGCGCCGGCGGGTTTCCCCTATGTCGGGACAGCCATCGACCTCGTCGCACTCTTCGGCGATACACGCCAAGCGCCGCGCAAAAAGCTCGTTTTCGTAGAGGTTGGCGATCTTGCCCTGTGCGTGTAGATCGCGGGCAATTTCATCGACGATGATATTGTGATCCTCGATGAGCGGCGCAAGATCGTCGTCCGTAAGCCCTCCTTTGATAAGGACGTACCCTTCTTCTTCAAAAAAGTCGAGCTGTTGGCTAGTTACTTTCACGATTGGTCTCCTTCTGTTCGGATCAGCTTAATGCCTCCAAGTCCTTTATAACAACCCGACCGACGGGAAACAAGGGGCCCCGGCCAGCTTACCTTGACTTGTAAAGGTCTTGGCTTGCCTCTACAATAAAAAGCCGCATTTCCTCTCAAACAAAGACCATGGCATGTTTGCACTGATTTTTCTGTCGCTGCTCGGCTCGGTCTACGGCTACGCGGGCTGGCGGCTCATTCCCTATCTTCCTCTACCCGCACAGGTCGCTGCCGCACTGGCGTTGGTGTTCCTACTATTGACGCCCTTGTTGCTCTTCCGCCTGCGCTCCCGTCCACATCTAACTTGGCTGACGGATCCCCTCGCTTGGGTGGCCTATCTCGGCATGGGCTTTTTCACCGTCTGCTCGACGCTGCTACTCCTGCGCGATATAGGAGGACTGCTCCTAGGCCTGATCTATCCCATCGACGCGGCACTCAATGCCAGCATCGACTTGGCGACCTTTGCCCTAGCCTTGGTCGCGGCCTGCTATGGCTACTACCAAGCCCGCCGCACGCCAGCGGTCCGCCGAGTCGATGTCCCTATCGCGGATCTCCCACCCGCGCTAGTCGGACTGCGCATCGTCCAAATCAGCGATCTCCACATCGGCCCAACCATCAAGGCCCCTTTTGTGGAGCGCGTTGTCGCCCGCGTCAACGAATTGCAACCCGACCTAATCGCCTTCACCGGCGACCTCGCCGACGGGACCGTCGAACGACTCGCCCCCCATACAGCCGCCCTAGCCGAACTCGCCGCGCCGCTCGGAGTCTATTTCTGCACCGGCAACCACGAATACTACTCAGGCGTGGAGAGCTGGACTGAGCAGGCGCGCCGCCTCGGCTTCGACGTCCTGATCAACGAGCTACGCCAGATCGACTGCGACGGCGGCCGCATCGCCTTAGCAGGCACGACCGACTTCAGCGCCGGCGAGCTAGTCCCCGACCACGCGTCGGATCCGGCCAAGGCCCTTGCCGCGAGTGACGGAGCCGATGTGCGCATCCTGCTCGCGCACCAGCCGCGCAGCATAGAGGCCGCCAGCCAAGCCGACTGCCACCTGCAACTGTCGGGCCACACCCACGGCGGCCAGTTCGTGCCGTGGAAGTACGCCATTCCCCTGCAACAGCCCTATGTCGCGGGCCTGCACAAATTTCGCGACACTTGGATCTACGTCCACCGAGGCACCGGCTATTGGGGGCCACCGCTGCGGCTCGGTGCCCCTTCCGAAATCGCGCTCCTCACCCTGAGCCGGGACGGTTTTGGATAGAAATCACAAAGAAATCATAGAAAAAGCCTTTAAAATCACGTGTAGATCATATAGTATCCTTATCTTTAATACAAGAAACCTCAAGCCGTGTATAATTTTCAAACGGCTACACTACCGAATAATCTATGACTAAGGAGGTCATTGTATTAATGAGCAAGCTCTCCCGAGTAACCCTTCCGCTAGTATGCGCCTTCCTTCTTCTCGTCGCTCAGGACAGCCCGACCCAAGCGCAGACCGGCTCAATTTCCTGCGCGAATCACGAGGGTATCTACTTTAGCTGCACGATGACCGTTTCCGGTACGCCTCACGAGATTTCAGCGGTTATATGGACAGGGAGATGGGGCCAAGTCGCGAGTGGCGTATTATCAGTCATTCCCGGCCCTAACGAATGTGGGGATGTATTCGACATTACGGGGCAGGCTTTGCGGCACGTAGAGGGCAATAACTATCAGACCATTGCCACCGCTAGTATACGCCACCGGTTCACCTGTTCGTCGAGTACACCAGATGAGGGCTCGCAAAGCACGCCCGAAGCCACGCAAACCACGCCCACCGAAGAAGATACCGGGGGCTCGCAGAGCACACCCACCGAAGAGGAAGACGAGGGGGCGCAGAGCACACCCACCGAAGAAGATACCGGAGGCTCCGACACTATCGCCGCAGAAACCCTAACTGACGGAGCGAAGATCTTGCTGACCGTGGAGCCGATTGAGATAAGCGAAGATGCGGGGGCGACCGAGGTGGTGGTGACCGCAACATTGGACGGATTGGACGGGAAAGTGTTCGACGATGACGTGGTCGTGCTCTTGACCTTTGATGAAGATATTAATGGCGATGGCGCGGTGAATAGTGATGATAAGGCGGCGGTGCTCAATGAGGACTATGTAACAGAACTGCGTCTTCTAACGATTCCGCCCGGCTCGATGTCGGGGACGATGACAATCACGATCACCCCTATTAACGACAAGCAGGTGGAGGGCGACGAGACCATCAGGCTGAGGCTGGCAAGGTCATATCCCAACAATCAAGTCACTGCCCAAGATGCTGAAGGAGACGACGTCAAGCTGACGGTCGTCCCTGTGGATATAACGCTGCAAGACACCGGCGAGGACGGTGCGTCTTTTTTTGCTGCGGACGCTGCCATCGACGACCAAACGTACACCGCTGGGGCGGCGATTGCCGATTTAGTGCTACCGGCGGCTTCGGATGGCACTGGCGAGTTGACGTACGGCGTCTCGGCTCTGCCGACGGGCTTGGCGTTTGACGCGGCCACGCGGACGCTTTCGGGCACGCCTGCGGCCGCAACAGATGGGGCGATCACCATCGTCTATACAGCAACTAACGAGGACGGCACCACGGACACTCTGACCTTCACCATTACAATCGCTGAGGCCGGAGCAGTAGTATCAGAGGAGCCGGAAGAGCCAGAGGGATCAGCGTCGGAGGAGCCGGCCCTTGCCTTCGCCGCCGACGCTGCGATCGATGACCAAACGTACACCGCTGAATGGCCGATTACCGATTTGGTGCTGCCGGCGGCTTCAGGCGGCACTGGCGAACTGACGTACAGCGTCTCGGCTCTGCCGACGGGCTTGTCGCTTGACGCAGCTACGCGGACGCTTTCGGGCACACCTGCGGCAGCGACCGACGGGGCGACCACCATCGTCTATACAGCGACGGACGAGGAAGAGAGCACCGCTTCGTTGACCTTCACCATCACAGTCAACGAGAAGCTGGACTTTGGCAATTTGTTCGATTTGTTCGATTTGTTCGGTGCTGGTAAAGTCGTTCCAACAGCGTCGTACGAGTTGGCCGAAATCCGCGAATTCGTCGTTGGCCAGCGCGTGGAGGGCCTTGTGCTGCCGGCGGCTTCGGGCGGCACCGCGCCGTTGACGTACCGCCTCTGGCCAGCCCTGCCGACGGGTCTGACGTTTGACGCGGTCACGCGGACTATCGCGGGTACGCCGCTGGCGGCCGCAGGAACCGTATATACCTACACGGTTACGGACGCCACCGGTGCGACAGCATCGCTATCGTTGCAGACGCGGCCGACGGCATTCTTCTTGGCGGACAACTTCCCGAACCCGTTCAACCCAACGACGACGATCCAATATGCGCTGCCGCAAGCGGTGGATGTGGAGCTGACTGTGTATAACATGCTCGGTCAGCCGGTGCGGACGCTGGTTGCCGAGTATCAGCGTGCCGGTCGCTACGCAATGGAGTGGGACGCGACCGACGATAGCGGCCAGCGCATGGCGGCGGGCTTGTATTTCTACCGCTTGCAGGCTGGCGGCGAGTTCGTCGAGGTCAAGAAGATGCTGCTGCTCAAGTAGCACCCACCACAAAATAACGGTCGCTCTGGAGTCCGTGCTGCTTCTACATGGGATGCAGGTGGTTGCAGTATGACTCCAGACGGCAGGCGAGCGCAGCGGCTGAATGCGCTAGCCCCGTGCCAATGCCCGTTGGGCCATGTGGACGAGAAGGCGCACCAGCCCGTTGGCATCGTCGAGGTGGAGGTACTATCCCCTTGACACACTGCGGATGACGCTTCTTATCTACACTATCCATCCGCGCCCATCCCTGGAGATGATCCATGCCTACCGGTGCTAGCCCCGTCCCATCCACAAACGGCCGCGCAGCCACCCAACTCCGCCTCATCGACTGCGATGTGCATCACACCCTGCCCAACGACAAAGCCCTCTTTCCCTACTTGCCGCGCCACTATGTCGAGCGCATTGAGGACTTCGGCTCCATGATGCCGCAGTTGGGCCATACCAATATGCCCAAACACGGCAACCGCCAAGAATTGTGGGAGGAACAAAAGACCAATCCAGCGGCCAATGTCGAAGTAGCGCGCCAGAGACATCTCGACGAGTACGACATTGACGTGGCCGTGTTGACGGGTGGGCCGTACAGCGCGGCCGTGCATTCGGATTGCGATTATGCGGCAGCCTATTGCCGGGCTTTCAACGATTGGACCCTAGAGCATTGGGTGGGCGCTGACTCGCGCTTTAGATCCTCCATCCACATCGCCCCCCAAGACCCGCAGTTGGCCGTGGCGGAAATAAACCGCCTAGGCCCTAGGCCCGAGTGCGTCCAAGTGATGATGCCGGCTGGTTCGCGCCAGCCTTTTGGCCACCGCTTCTACCACCCCATCTACGAGGCATGTCAGCGCCACAGTCTGCCGCTGAGCATCCACTTTGGGGGTGAAGGAGCCGGCATTGCCGCGCCGCCTACGGCCGCAGGATATCCCTCGCACTACCTGGAGATGCGCATGGCCCGGCCGCAGATCGCCATGGCGCATACAGTCAGCTTTATCTGCGAGGGCGTCTTTGAAAAATTTCCCGATTTTCGCGTCCTCTTCGTCGAGCACGACGTATTCTGGGTTCCGGGGTTGATGTGGCACATGGATTCCGACTGGAAGGGCCTGCGCGATTATACGCCGTGGGTCAAACGCCTGCCCAGCGAGTACTTGCGGCAGCACATCCGCTTTGGCACCCAGCCCATGATTCAGCCGCCCACGCGCGACGATATGAAGCGTTTTTTGGAGTGGTTGCACGCCGATGAGGTCTTGGTTTTCGCCAGCGACTACCCGCACTGGGACTGGGACGAGCCAACGGGTTTTCTCGCCGATTTTGACGCGGACTATCGCCATCGCATCATGGCGCAAAACGCCGCGGAACTCTATGGCTTCTAAGCGCTACGTGGTCGCCCGAGCCGAGGATCTACCCGCTGGAGCGCGCAAGATCGTCAGCGTGAACAACCGAGAGATCGGCGTCTTCAATATCGGAGGCCGCTACTACGCCCTGCGCAATAGCTGTCCGCACAAAAACGGCCCCTTGTGCCGGGGTCGATTGCGGCCCTTGGTCGTATCGCCGGGCGTGTATCAGATCGACTATCAGCAAGAGGACCTGGTGCTCAAGTGCCCCTGGCACCAGTGGGAATTCGACTTGGCCACTGGGCAGGCGCTGTACGACGAGACTATGCGGGTGAAGACGTACGCGGCAGAGTGCGAAGGAGAAGAAGTGGTCGTGTATGTGGAGTGACGCTGCTTGCGGGAAGGCCCATCAGCCGGTTGTGATCCGTCGCCGCCCTTATTAATTTGCACGCCTCACTAGGAGAGACAGATGACCACAGCCCCGTCCGCTACCCAACTCCACAAAGCCCTAGACCAAGAGCAAATCGACCTATTCCGCCGCCGCGGCTTCATCATCATCGGCAAGCTGTTAGACGACGACCTCGTCGCCTTGCTGCGCGATGAATACGACCGCCTCTTTGCCGAGGCGCGCCAGAACGGGCGATTCCGCAACCTGTCCATCAGCGACACCGACGACCTCGACGAAAAAAACAACGCCGACGAACAGATGTTGCAGATCATGCAAATGTGCGAGCGCAGCATCCTCTTCCGGCAACTACTCTACGACACCCGCATCCTCGACATTGCCGAAGACCTCATCGGCCCCAATATCCAACTCTTCCACGACCAAGCCCTCTACAAACCCGCCCACCACGGTGGCCCCGTCTTTTGGCACCAAGACAACGCCTACTGGAAATGTATGCCGGCCAACTTGGTAAGCTGCTGGATGACGCTAGACGACGTCGATGAGACCAACGGTGCCATGCACCTATTGCCCGAATCTCACCTGACGCCCGTCGGTCACGATCGCTCAGCTCAGACCAGTGCCTTGCTCGACTACGGCGACCAAGTCGATGCAGCCCAAGCCGCCGTCATAGACCTACCCGCAGGCGGCGCGCTCTTCCACCACTGCCAAACCCTCCACTACACCCCACCCAACCAAACCGACCGCCAGCGCCGCGCCTTTGTCATCCACTTCATGCCCCCTGGCACGCGCTCGGCGCACACCGGCGAATTCCTCGAAGTGTCTTTTGGCCGCCCCATGCTGCGGATGCGCGTCTGAGCGTTTCTGCGGGCCGGCAATGGCCGCACGGTTTCGTTGACTAAGACACAGACGATTCCGAAATTTAAGGATGTGCGCGACGAGGGCATAAGCGGGCCACCCGGCACGCGCCACCGCGCCTTGGAGATCACGATGACCGTCATCCACACAACCGATGATCTGATCCGCCTGCTGAACGAAAACGACGAGTTTCGCCAAGCCGTTCGCCGCCACGTCCTGAGCGACGAGCTGATTCAGCTACCCGAGCGGCTTGCCAAGTTCGAAACGCATGTCGAGGACTTTATTGGCGAGCAGCGGCAGTTCAATAAAGAGCAGCGGCAGTTCAACCAGCGCATGGAGAGTTCCATCGGCGAACTGCGCGACACCGTAGCCCAGCAGGGAGACGCCATCAGCCGACAGGGAGACGCCATCAGCCGACAGGGAGACGCCATCGGCGAATTGCGCGGCAACACAGCGCGGCAAGTGGCCCGTACGTACTTCATGGAGATTGCCGAGGGTATGGGATTCCGGTGCAAGGGCATTCTAATGAGAGCGGACCTCGTTCAAATGCTCACCCATAGCGAGAGGGACGACATTCCCCATGGCGACCGGCAGAGCTTCTTCCGCGCCGATCTGGTCGTCGAGGCCACGGACTCTGATGGCGCTATGCACTACATCGCTGTAGAGGCTTCCTACACCGCCGACCAACGCGATACGAGCCGCGCCCAGCGCAACGCCGCCCTACTCACTCGGTTCACTGGGTACCCAGCCCACGCCGCCATTGCCAGCGTCCGCAACGTCCACGAAATCCAGTCCCTGATTGACGACGGCACGGTGTACTGGCACGCTCTCGACCCCGCCGACTTCACACCTGAGTAGTCCCGTTCCCGCCGCACCACCTGCGGCACCTTCCCTAGAGCCGCTTGTCTAGAAGGCGGAGCTACGCCTAGACGGCAGCTAGCGTCAGGCCAAATAGCGCTCGGGGCTTGCCACGACCTCGGCCAGCAGGGTATCGACGTACACATCTATAGCAAAAAGTCGACACGGGGACGCGCCGACGAGACCCCGTGTCAGCGGACCGGTAGCGTCCCAGTACGCCCCCAGACGCGGACGGTCTAGGGCGGGATAGGCAGCTTGGGGATCGGCTCGGCGCAAGTGATGCCAGTAGAGCACTTCGACCAGATGGATGTAGGTAGAAGTCTGGTAATCGACGCCCAGCATGAGAATTTTGCCGCCGCGTCGATAGGCGCGGAACATGGGCGAGTGGGTGCCATAAGTCCGTCCCCAAGGAGCCAGATCCCAAGGCGAAGTATGGCCCTCCTGGCGTAAGTGATCCGCGACAAAATCCGCAGCACCGTGCCCTCGGGCCGCTACCGAGTGAGAGTAGTGGTCCGAACGGTACGTATCGGGTAAGCAGCGAAAGAACTCGGTCAGCCATCCCACGGTCGAAGGGGTAGTCGCCCAGTCCCAGCGCCGCGCTCGTTCGCTCCGTTCTATCAGGTGGAACGAGGGCATCAGAATAAGCCCATCGGGGCCGACTGCTGCCTGGAGCGCATCGACCACAGTCTGCGCTCCACCGGCTACAGTCCCTAGGCTTTTGAACGAGGAATGGATAAAGAGCATATCCCCCGCTTCGACGCCGAGGGCTTCTAAATGGCTCTGTAGGTCGGCTTGAGTATAGGCGTCCATCGCATCGCGCGATTAGGATTGCCCGTCAGTACGACGAGGGTGGATCGACTTCCGGGCGGTGAGCAAGTAGTCGAAGGCGCGGATGCCGTCCCAAGCGCGCAACGCTCGCAGGCGGCCGACGTAGTATTCGAGCATCATGTGTTGATAGCCGTTGCGGTCACGAGCCGTCCTTTTCTAACACGAATTGGCGGTCGCCTTCCGAGTAGGCCACAATCATATCCGCGTCCTCGGGGCCGAGGCTAATTCCGTTGTGGAAGACGCCGGCTGGGATGGCGAGCGTATCACCAGCTTCCAGCGTAAAAGACTCGTCGCCCAAGCTGTGCTCTACGCGGCCGGCGAGCAAATAGAGTACCTCTTCGCAATTGGGGTGGGAGTGGCGCGGGTTGGCTTGGCCGGCTTTGAGGACGACGCGGCCCAAGGTGAGGCCCTCGACATTGCCCTGCGGACGGCCCGCCAACCAAGTCAGATGTCCCCACGATTCATCTACGCGATTCTGGCGGCTCTCGGCGGCGCTGAGAAGGGGGTTCGACATTTTGTTTAGGCTCCGGTTAGAGGTGAGCTACGAGAAGAAAATAATAATCAAAGAGCTTATCCTTCCCACCAACATCCAGTAGATCAAGTCTCGGCCACCAAGGTATCAATCGTCGTGCCAAGCGCATGAGCGATCCGAGACAACGTTGCCGCGGAGCCTGGCTTGAGCCCGCGTTCGATCTCGGACAGATAGCTCGCGGTGACCCCTGTTCTTTTGGATAAGTCGCGCAACGTAATGCCGAGATGACTGCGGAACGCGGCCACGGGGTTCCCACCGCGCATGATGGCAAGCGCCACGTCGTGAGGGATGCGACTGCCGTCGTCCGCATCGAGAGCAGCTAGCCTGTCTTCAAGCTCTTCATTGCGGGCAATCAGGGCATCGTATTCCGCCTGGGGCAAGGTAATGGTTCCGGTGTCAGCCATAGACTTCCCTCCTATGCCGAACTCTCAGGACCACCATGACAGTGGTCTTGTTGTATTCGATACCGAAGATAATGCGATAGTTTCCAACTCTCATACGCCTATACTCACTGTCGGTCAGTATAATCACTTGGTTGGCCAAAGAGACCGGATCTCTGGCATACTGCTCAACCTTGGCAATGATTCTCTCGCGATCCTGCGCAGCGAGGCGGCGCATATCTCTGATCGCCTTGGGCACCCATTCAATCGTCATACCTTTCCCCGCGTTCATATCGATCATGTTCGCAAATAGCGAACATCTTGTCAAGAGCTATTCCTCTGCCCTATAATCGGCGATCCTTACCCACCTAAGTATTTGAGGATCGCCTTTTTTGACGGTCCCCCAGCCGTTGGGCATATTACCGGCTCATGAACCCCATAAACCCCCAAGCCCTGTCGGCACTGGCCGCTCTCCTTGGCCCGCGCCTGAATGCGACCTCTGAGGTCCGCCGCGCCCACGCCGCCGACGCCTCCTATCACGCCCCGCAACCGCCGCAGGCCGTGGCCTTTCCCGAAAGCGTCGAAGAAGTAGCCCAAATCGCCCGGGTCTGCACCGCGCACCAAGTGCCGATCGTGCCCTTTGGCACTGGTACGGCCGTCGAAGGCGGCATTGTCGCCGTGCGCGGCGGCCTGTGCGTCGATCTCTCGTGCATGAACCGCATCCTCCGCGTCAGCGCCGCCGACATGGACGCTACAGTCGAAGCCGGCGTCACCCGCCAACAGCTCAACGAACACCTCCGAGTCCAAGATACCGGCCTGCACTTTCCGGTCGATCCCGGTGCCGACGCCTCCTTGGGCGGCATGGCCGCCACCCGTGCCTCGGGCAGCGCCGCGGTCGGCTATGGCACTATGCGCGACAACGTCTTGGGCCTCAAGGCCGTTTTCGCCGATGGCACCGTCGTCGAAGCGGGTGGGCGGGCGCGCAAATCCTCGGCAGGTTACGACCTGACCGCCCTGCTGGTCGGCACCGAAGGCACCCTAGCCCTTATCACCGAAGTGACTCTGCGCCTAGCTAAGCTGCCGGCAGCCATCTCCGCCGCCGTCTGTCCCTTTGCCGACCTCGACACCGCCGTCGCCGCAGCTATCGACGTCCTAAGCGCGGGGATCCCCGTCGCGCGGCTCGAATTGCTCGACGAAGTGCAAATGCAGGCCTGCAACCAATACGCGGGCCTCGATTACGAAGCGGCACCAACGCTCTTTTTTGAATTTCACGGCACGGACCAGGGAGTCGTCGAACAAGCTGAAACCGCTGGCGAGTACGTAGCCCGGCGAGGCGGCGGCCCTTTCCGCTGGGCCACGGCCGAGGGCGAGCGCGACCGCTTGTGGCAGGCGCGCTACGATGCCTATTACGCCTCGCGTGCACTCCGCCCCGGCTCAGTCGGCTATGTAACCGATGTCTGCGTGCCCATCACAGCCCTCGCCCGCTGCATCCACCAGACGAGAGCCGCGCTGGCCGACCTCGACTTTCCCGCGCCGCTCTTCGGCCACGTCGGCGACGGCAACTTCCACGTCGTCTGCCTCATCGAGCCGGGCAACGCCGAGGAACTAGCGCAAGTGCAGCGGCTAGGCGAGCAGATCGTCGAGTGGGCGCTCCAAGCCGGGGGAACCTGCACCGGCGAACACGGCATCGGCCTGGGCAAAATCGACGCGCTCGAAGCCGAGTGTGGCCCAGGCGTCGAGGTCATGCGCCGCATCAAAAAAGCACTCGACCCAGACAACTTGATGAACCCCGGCAAAATCCTGCGCATCTGAAGCCACCATTCCCCTCAACATAGGAGAGATCGCCATGAAAATCACCAACGTCGAATTCTTCCACCTCAACCCGCGCCTCTGCGACCGCTACCAAGGCCACGAGGTCCGCTTCTCCGGCATCGACACCCAGACCGTCTTCCGCGTAACCCTCGACAACGGCGGCGTCGGCTACGGCGACGAGCGCGGCCACGCTTCGCTCTCCGAAGGGCAAATCGCGGGTATGATCGACCAGTCGCCGTTCAACTACGTCGCTGGCGCGCTCAGCACCGGTCTGATGGGTGCGCTGTACGACGCTATGGGCAAGGCCATCGAAGAACCGGCGTACAAGCTGTTGGGCCAAAAAGTCCGCGATCGCGTACCCGTGGCGGCGTGGACCCGGCCCGCGGCCCCCGAGGACTTTGCCAGCGAAATCCAGCGCGCCGCTCAAGAGGGCTACACCATCTTCAAGATGCACTCGGCCGAACAGCACGACGTGATCGAGCAGACCCGCGCCGCCCAAGAAGTCGCGCCGGATGGCTTTAAGGTCCACTGGGACTTCAACCACAATCGGCCCGCTACCGCCGTGCTGCGCATTGTCGATGAGCTGGAAAAATTTCCGGTCGTCGGCTTCTTGGAAGATCCGCTCTATCCCTACGACATCGAAGGCTGGCGTCTGTTGCGCTCCAAGACTTGCTTGCCGCTCTTGATGCACGTGCCGCAACTCGGGGGCGGCCCGGAGATCCAGCGGGATGTGGCCGACCTCTACATGATCGGCGAAATGGGCATTGGCCCATCCATCCGCCGGGGCTTAGCTGCGGCAGCCGCCGGGGTTTCGACCGTGGTCCAACTCACCGGCGGCACCCTGTGCAAGGCCATGGCCATGCACTTGGGCGCAGTCATTCCCAATGTCTCGCATTCGACCAACTTAGACGACCAGTACGCCGAGGATGTAACTGGAGGCCGCCTTGAAGTGAGTGAAGGCAGCACGCCGGTGCCCGAGGGACCGGGGCTGGGCGTAGAGGTCGATGAGCAGATATTAGCAGAACTAGCCGCGCGGCCCAAGAGCGAGCTGCCGCGCCACGTCGGCATCTTGCACCTGCCCGGCGGCACCACGTATTACACCCCGAGCATCCCGTCGGTCGAGCGGCTGACCGGATTTGTCGAGGGCAATGTGCGCGGCGTGCGCAGCGAGGTCTGGAACGACGACGGGTCCGAGGAATTCGCGCGGATTTACGAACAGGTGCAACAAGCCGGGAAAGTCAAAGCCTAAAAATTTTACATCTGCGCCCATCTGCGGATAACTCACTAATACACGTACATTCAGGAGAACGCCATGCTCGACCAACTCGCCCATCTCCGCAGTGCCCAGACCGGACGCGCCTCGTCCTGGGAAGAAACCGGCCGCAACAGCGACGCCTGGTGGATCGAACCCGGCGAGAGCGCAGTCCTCGCCGACATCAAAGGCCCCGGCCGCATCACCCACCTGTGGCTGACCCAATCCAACCACTACCGCGAGTGCTTACTCAAGATCACTTGGGACGACGCGGACCACCCCAGCGTGGTGTGCCCTTTGGGCGATTTCTTCGGCCTCGGCCACGGCATCGTCAACTCCTACCAATCCCTGCTCTTTTCCGCTTCGACGCGCAGCAACAATGTTTTTAACACCGGCTGCGCTCTCAACGCGTACGCGCAAATGCCCTTCCGCCAGCGGGCCGTCGTCGAGCTGGTCAACGAGAGCAGCGAACGGCACCGCCAATACTTCTACGTCGATTACGAGACCGGCGACGTGCCGGACGAAGCCGGGTACTTCCACGCGGAGTTCCGCCGCGAAAACCCCTTTGGCGGCTGGGGCCACGAGATCCGCGTCAACTCACCGGAGGCCAACATCGTCAACAAGGAACAGACGGCTTGGGACAACAACTACGTCATCTTGGAGACCCAAGGCCGCGGCCACTACATCGGCTGCAACATCAGCGTCACCAACTTCCAGGGCACTTGGTGGGGCGAGGGCGACGACATGATCTGGGTCGATGGCTACAAGTGGCCCCCCGAGTTGCACGGCACCGGCAGTGAGGACTATCTCAACCAAGCGTGGGGCATGCAGGACAACGCCTTCTTGCGCAACGGCTCCTCCATCCACGAAAACAACACCAACGGCTACCAAACTTCGTACGTCCACCACCTCGAAAACCCCGTCCACTTCCAGCGGGAAATCAAGGCCACCATCGAACACGGCCACGGCAATCACCTCTGCAACGAGATGAGCAGCGTCGCCTACTGGTACGCAGCCGAACCCACCCGCGTGGCCGAACCCCCCGCCGTCGCCCAGCGCCTACCCGTCCTGCGCGACGACCAAGGCCAGTGGTTGTACGATCCAGAGAATCAAATCACCAGTAGGAAAATCCGTCCCAACGCAGAAATGGAGCAGATGAAAACGCAATGGGCGGCCAAAGAATCGTCCTAGCAGACGCGTTCTTTTCCCTCTTGTAGGGGCAACCCTTGTGGTTGCCCTAACTCCAAAGCAAGAACACCCACGTAGGAGGTAAATTGCTAACAACCACGGCCAAAGTTCAGATCGTCCTCGACGTACTCCAGCGGCTCTATCCCAATCCCTCGGTGCCGCTCAAGCGTCGAGACCCCTACACGCATCTGATTGCCGTATTGCTTTCGGCGCAGTGTACGGATGCGCGCGTCAACCAAGTAACACCCGCGCTCTTTGCCCGCGCCGACCGGCCCGAGCGCATGATCGAGCTGGCCGTAGCGGAGATCGAGCAGATCATTCGCCCTTGCGGGCTGGCCCCGCGCAAGTCCAAGGCCATCTGGGAGCTGTCGCAAATCCTGCTCGCCGAACACGGCGGCCAAGTCCCGCCTGATCTGGCCGCGCTCGAACGCCTGCCCGGAGTGGGGCACAAAACCGCGCAAGTCGTGCTCGCGCAAAACTTCGGCGTGCCGACCTTTCCCGTGGATACCCACATCCATCGGCTGATCTACCGTTGGGGACTATCCACCGGAAAGAACGTCGAGCAAACAGAACGGGACTGTAAACGCCTTTTCCCCCAAGAGCGCTGGAATGACCTGCACCTGCAAATCATCTACTTTGGCCGCGAGCACTGCCCAGCGCGCGGGCACCAGCCGACCGAATGCCTGTTGTGCAGCAGAATAGGCCGCAAGAGCTTGTTCAAGTGAGGGTGGAAACAGAGCAACGTTTTCGCTGGTGAGGTCGCGCCATAGATTGAAGTAAGTGATGTTAGGCACAGGCCCGGGTATGAGATGCTTCGCTACGCTCAGCATGACAGCGGCTGGCGTTCTCATTCTTGGTCATGCTGAGCGGAAGCGAAGCATCCTATACCTAAGAAGCCCGTGCGTAACATCAGTGAATAAAAGAGGTCATTATGCCTGAATCGAACGGACCAAAGCGAGATCTGCCAGCGGAAAACGGAGCGCGTGCGGACGAATTGGCGCACTTTGACCGGATCACCTCGCGGCGGCACTTCCTAACGACCGTAGGCAAGGGAGCGGCGCTAGCGGGTCTCGGCGTCTTTGGCGCTGGCCCAAGCTGTAGCGAGGGACCCGTTCAGCCAGCGACCGATGGGGTTGACCCAACCGTGATTGGGCTGCCCAAGCCAGACATGATCGTCCACTCGCAACACCCCTTCAACGGCGAGTTTCCTCCGCATCTGCTCGCTGCGGACGTCACGCCGACTGCGCGCCATTTCGTGCGCAACAACGGCAGCATTCCCGAACGCGCCCTAAGCCAAGACGCCCAAGGCTGGAGCCTGACTGTTGACGGCGAAGTCCGCAACCAACGCGCCTTCTCACTAGACGATTTGCACAGTCTGCCGCAAGTCACCCTAAAGGTCGTGTTGGAATGCGCCGGAAACGGTCGTAGCGCATTCGCACCCACTGTGGGCGGTACACAGTGGATTCGCGGGGCCGTCGCCTGTAGCGAGTGGACGGGCGTGCGCTTGCGCGACGTGTTGCAAGCGGCCGAAGTAACCGAGAAGGCCGTGTACCTCGCCAACTACGGCGAGGACGACCCTCCGTTCTCGCGGGGCATTCCCATCGAGAAAGCCATGGACGAGCACACGTTAATCGCGCTCAAAATGAACGGCGAGCCGCTGCCGGCGGCCCACGGATTCCCAGCACGGTTGCTCGTTCCAGGTTGGATCGGCAGCTCCATGCAGAAGTGGCTCAACCGCATCTGGGTGCGCGACACCGTCCACGATTCTGATAAAATGACCGGCTATTCCTACCGCGTTCCAGCCTATCCGGTGGAACCGGGGGAACCGCCGCCGGAAGCCGACATGGTCATTGCCACCTCGTGGGTCGTCAAGTCACTCATCACCGCGCCGCAAGCCAACGCAACCGTCCAAGCGGGCGTTCCACTCAGCGCGAGCGGGCACGCTTGGGCTGGCGAGCGCAGCGTGGCTAAGGTGCTCGTCTCCACCGACCTCGGCATCCAGTGGCAAGAAGCCGAGTTGACCCCGCCAGCCAATAAATACGCTTGGTATGGTTGGAGCGCCGAGCTAACCTTTGCGAGCAAGGGCTACTACGAAATCTGGGCGCGGGCGTTTGACGATGCGGGCAACGCCCAGCCTTTCCGCCAGCCTTGGAACCCCAAAGGCTACCTCGGCAACGTCATTCACCGAGTGCCAGTCGTGGTCTCGGCGTGAGTGCGAACAAAACGCGAAAGGAACCAAACATGAGCGATACACTGCGGCTGTTGTCCATTGGCGCACATCCAGCCGATATCTTCGACCAATCGGGCGGCACCATGGCCCATCACGTCGCCCGTGGCGACTGGGTCGGCTGCGTGGTACTCACGCACGGCGCGAGAGTCCACGACAAGGTGATCAGCGACGAGATGTTCCACCGGGCAGAAGTCCCGCAAGCCGACCAACTAACGGCGCTAATGGCCGAGCGCGCCGACGTCAAGGCCGACGAAGTGCGGCGGGCCTGCGCTCTGCTCGGCGTCGAGGAAATCCACTTTTTCGGGGCTGACGACGCCGTGTTGCGAGTTACCGAGGAGGCCGTGCGCCGCCTGGCGCGGCTGGTGCGCCAACTGCGGCCGGATGTGGTGCTGACTCACTTTCCCAAGGAAGGCGACGGGCTGACCAACGCCCATGCCGTCTGCGCTCAAATCGTCCTCCACGCGCTCGCGCTGGCCAATGGGGTGGATCCCGGCGACAGCCGTCCGCCGCATCGAGTCGCCCAGGTTTTCTATTTCGGCACTGGAGCTGCGTCAATTCCGCGCAGTGTGTGGGATTCGGAGGGCGGCTACTACAACGACGTCTTTATCGACATTACCGATGTGGTCGCCAAGAAGCTGGCGGCATTGGATTGTCTAGAAAGCCAGGGCTACGGCGGGGCGTATGCGCGCAAGCGGATCGAAACCAGCGACGGAGCCTTTGGCACAGCCGCCGGGTGCGCTTACGCCGAGGGCTTTATCAAGGCCAACGCCGAGACCCATTACTACCTGCCGCTGACCGAGCACTCGATAAAGAAAGCGCGGATGTCGGATCACGAGCACATCGTCGAACAGTCGTTCAAGATCCAGACCGATTGACTCCTATTCCATCCCGGCCAGTCGCTCCGCCAAGTCCTCCTGCGTCGTCCCAATGTCGAGGGAGCCAATGTCCCGTCCGTCCAAGCTGTTGGCCAATCCGCTCAGATTGGCGGGCGTCGTCGGCTTGGCCACTACGCCCACATCGTCGAGCAATTCGTGAATTTTGTCGGCGCGGATGCCGAACCCCAAGGCAGCTTGTGAGATGCGTGCAGGGGCACCGCCTAGGTCGTAGCTTGAGATTATCCCAACCCTACCGGACAGAGTCGCATGAGTTCGAGAGAGCTATAGCGATGCTCGGCGATGCCCGCGGCCATAGCCGGTGTTCTGTGTTGCCATCGTCCTGCGTCGGAGCGCTGGCGCAAGGATCGATGGGTGTGATGAAAATTGTAGCGCAACGCGCCAATCCAACTGAGCGCATCATGCCGATCCGACCGACGCGAAAAGCGCAGGGTTTTGCGCCCCTTTCGTGCGTTGCGCATCCGATCGGTCAGGTTGAACCGCTCGATAGCACTGGTATTGGCTTTCGTCCAGCCCAAGTCGGCCACGACCTGAGCCAAGCGACCCTTGCCAAAGCGAGGTCGGATCTCGACCCGTTGGACTCGTCCTCCGTGCCGATGTTTGACAATCTGGGCGTAGACCAAGCCTTGGGGTATCCGAACAACGGGGGCTGGCCGGCGACCCCGGCGATGGCGTCGGGGCACCGGATAGGCCCGACCAAAGGTGGCCACAATCGCCTCGGGATAGGTCGGCTCGCCATCGGTAAACAGCGCCGGCAGCCTCGCGTCACAGCCCAGCCGCGCCGCCGCATCGGCCACCACTTGATGAAGGGTTGTCGTCGTACGGCGACCCGGCACTAGCGACACCAGCAATTTGCTCTGTGGATCCAAACTGTTGGCATCCCAATAATCACCCCGTTGACTCGGATCATCCAGGGGGGTCAAGTGCCGTTGTTTTTTGGCCACATAGGCCCATTTCTCATCAAATTGGAGCGCCATCGGACGCACGTTACGCACCAGCCGGTCATGCAGTTGATAGCTGACCGGTCCGCTTACGCGCAGCAGGCGGCCCACCGCCTCTTTGGATACCCCCACCAAGGCCGCCGTGGCATTTAAGCCACAGGCCCTATCTAAATGCTCAATCACCGAGACGGCTTGGGCTTCGCCGATTTTGCAATTAAACAACGCCGTGCCTTTCCGCTCGCTGAACTCATCCCCGCAGCACCGACAGCGCAGATACCGAATCCGGTCGGCTCCATAGGTCTTGCGCACCCTCAGGTTGGCTTGGCCGCGTTGGCCGTAGGTCTTGCATTGGGCATTGAGACAACACAAATTCTCCAACGCTGGTCTTGGCTCTTGCATCTTTATCCCTCCTTACTTGGTGGTTGGGAGTGATAAATAAAGGGTACAAGGCCAGCACCTGTTCTAACTGGTATGAGATAATCTCACCTTACGACCCCGCCTATGCTGAGCACCACATTCTCAATACCCGCGTTGTTGATGGCTACCACTTGACCCGAATCGTCGAAAATGGGGCTGCCGCTAGTGCCGCCGGACAGGTCGAGGTTGTGCTGGACGACGTAGGAGTCGGACGCGGTGTACATCTCGCCTCGGAAGGGCGGGCGCAAGGCACTGATCGTGCCATTCTTAAAAGTGCCAATCGGGAAGAGACGAGACAGCTCGCCGCCCTGGAGTTCACCGGGAAATCCCAACGTCGCGATCGGGGCACCAACTCTCAAGCGATAAACCGCATTGCTCGTCGCCAAGCGGGCGCGCCGCCCAATGAAGCCTTCGGAGATGTGCAGCGTACCCACGTCGGGCGAACTCAGATCGTCGGGATCCCATTGCGGGTGCGACCAAGAAGCACCAATAAAGAAATAATTTCCTTGGTACGAGAGATCGGTCGTCAGGTTTTGCACCACGATCCACGTGCCCTGTAGATCGGTTCCATACCTGTTGTTGAATGCCGCTACTTGACCGTCCAATTCAACCAGTCCATCTATGATGTGCCCATTGGTAACAAGCGTACCGCTTTCCACGGCAAAGCTGGTGCCGATGAATGTAATAGTCCAATCCTCTATGTTTCCGTTGTACACCCCGTGGAGCACGGCGTACACAGAGTACTGCAAAGAATGGACGATCCCGCTCCAATCCCCAATTTGACCTTCCAACTCCTCTACGCGCTCTTGTAGATCCTCAAATTCCGACCGCGTAATACTCGTCTGGTTCAGCTTGGCGCGCACTGCGCCGATCTCCTCGGCATTGTCCGCCGTCACCGCGAGGGCATCGAGCCGTGCCAACAGGCTCAGCCGGTCCTCCTTTTGAGCGGCTTCAACTTCGGAAAGACGCTGCTCTAGTTCATCCACCCGCTCCGCGAGCGGATTATCCGCGCATGCAAAAAAAACCGCGCTTAGCAGACAAAAGAAAAACAAACGCATAGAATATCCTTTCGGGATTGGCGCATTGCTTGCAGATGCACCTAAACGTAGTTTGTCAACAGCACGCGCCGTGCGATAATGACTAATTCTATTTCTGTGAACAAGGCCCTGTACCCTTCCATGCACTCCACCCTTTATCTCCAATTCCCAATTCGTAATTCCTAATTCGTAATTCCTAATTCTCGATGCCATTAGTCCTTTCGCTCCTCCTCGCCCTTTCCTCCTGCGCCCCTGAGCCGCGCCAAGACGCCACCGTCACCCTCGAGTTCTGGACCATTGCCCTCGGCGATGCATTTGCCGACTACATCTTGGGCATGATCGCCGAGTACGAGCAGGCGCATCCCGGCGTAAAGGTCAAATGGGTCGATGTCAGCGGCGGCGAAGTCGCCGAGAAGTTCCTCGCCGCCTTGGTCGGCGACGCGCCCCCAGACTTGGCCAACATCTACGACCTGCCCCGCTTCCTGCAATACGATATCCTCGTCAACATGGACGAAGCGGTCGCACCCGCCGAAAAGGCCAAACGGCTCGAAAACTTCTGGCGCGGCGTCGGCTACTTCCAAGGCAACAACTACGCCATCCCCTGGTACGTCGGCGTCACCATGCTCTGGTACAACAAAGACCTCTTCGCCCAAGCCGGCCTCGACCCGGAGCACCCGCCCGCTACCATCGACGAGATGCTCGCCATGGGCCGCCAAATCCGCGAGCGCACCGGCAAATACGGCGTCTCTTGGCGGCTGCATCCCTCGCTCATAGCCCCGCCTTGGGCGCTGTTGCGTCTAGACGGGTTTTGGCCCCTCTTCGTTCCCAACGCCCACCGCACCCGTATCAACCACCCCGAGGCCAAGGCCATCTTTCAGCAGTGGATTGATGCCTATCAACAGGAGATCGTGCCGCCCGAGGCCCTCGCCGCCTCCCACCGCGACGAGGTCAATTGGTTCATCGAGGGGCGCGCCGCCATGCTGCCCTTTTCCGGCGGCTGGATCACCCGCTACTTCGACGACTCCTTTGCCAAAAAGGCAGTACCAGCACCCATGCCGCGCGGCCGCCTCGGCCAAGTGCCAGCCACCAACCAAGTATTGGTCGTGCCCAAAGCCTCGCCCCACGTAGAGCAAGCCGTTGACTTCGGGCTGTTTGTCACCAACGACGCCAACCAACTCGAATTCTGCCGCCGCGTCGCCATCTTGCCCTCGACCGTGGAAGCCGCCGCCGACCCCTATTTCCGCCGCCAACCCACCACGCTGGCCGACGCCGCCAACCAGCTTTCCGCGGCCGACATCGCCCACTCCTTTGTCATGGCCCCACCCGACGTCAAGGGCTGGAGCCGGATGGAGGACATCCTCCACGAGGAATTCGCCAAGGCATTGGCTGGCCAGCAGAGCGCGGACGCGGCCCTGAGCCGCATCGAATCCAAGTGGAACCACCTGTCGCGCTTTCATTGAACCCCAACCATGACCTTATTACTGAGTCGCCAACCCGATCCAATTCCTAATTCCTAATTCGCAATTGACCATGTACGGACGCTACGCACCTTATTTTTTCGTCGCCCCCGGGCTGTTGCTCCTAGTCGTGTTCTTCGCCTATCCCTTGCTCGACACGCTCTATCTCAGCCTGCACCGCTACAACATCTTCTCGCCGGCCACCTTCGTCGGCCTCGACAACTTTCGCCGCGCTTGGGGCGACGAGCTGTTCTGGCGGGTCTTGGCCAACACCCTACTCTACGCGATCATCGTCGTGCCCGCGCTCGTCGTGCTCTCGTTTTTCATGGCGCTCCTGCTCGACAACTCCCTGCGGCTGATCAAGGTGTTTCGCACCCTGTACTACATTCCAGTCGTCACCTCCATCGTCGTCGCCGGCATCGTCTGGAAGTGGCTCTACAATGCCGACGGCCTGCTCAATGCCTTCCTCAAGGGGCTGGGCGTCAGCGGCCCGTCGTGGTTAGCCGATGTGCGCGGCGTCCCCGAGGCGTTTTTAGGCCTGTTGGGCGTGGAGACTCAAGCCGCGTGGTTGACCGAGCCGGCGATTGCCCTGTTTGCCGTGGCCATGGTCACCGTGTGGAAGGCCGCGCCGTACTACATGATCATCTATCTAGCTGGCTTGCAGGGCATCCCAGCCCAACTCAAAGAAGCCGCCCGCGTCGATGGCGCTGGTTGGTGGCAGGTCGTGCGCCACGTCATCATCCCGACGATCAAGCCCTACACGCTCGTGGTCTCCATCATCGCCACTATCGCCGCCTTGCGCACCTTTGGCGAAGTGTACGTGATGACCGGCGGCGGCCCCTTTCATCGCACCAATCTATTGGCCTATTACATCTACACGCTCGGGTTCAAATATCTCGAAGTGGGGTACGCCGCGGCCGTCTCACTCTGCTTGCTGGTCGTCATACTGATCTTTGCCCTGCTCAACTTTCGCATTGCTGGCCGAGGAGACTGAGATGGTCCAGCGCATTCTGCTCTACGCGATCCTGTGCGCGGTCGGCGCGGTCTTGCTGGCCCCCTTCGCTTGGCTGCTGTCCACCGCGCTCAAAGCCGAATCGGCCGATCTGTTCGCCCATCCGCCGCAGTGGATTCCCGACCCCATCGTCTGGGGCAACTTCGTCAAGGCGTGGAACATCCTCCCGTTTATGCGCTACCTCTTCAACACCTTCTACATTGCCATCGCCACCGTCCTACTCAACTTGACGTGCTGCTCGCTGGCCGGCTACGCCCTCGCCCGCATGAGCTTTCGCGGCCGCCAAGCCATTTTCTACTGCATCTTGGCCACGACCATGGTGCCGTTCCAAGTCCTCTTAATCCCGCTCTTCATCGTCACCTTGAAGCTCGGCCTCGTGGATTCGTACGCCGGCGTCATCCTGCCGGTGGCCGTCAACGCCTTTGGCATCTTCCTCCTGCGCCAAGCCTTCACCACCATTCCCACCGACTTAGAAGACGCCGCGCGCATCGACGGCTGCGGCCCTTTTACCATCTATGCGCGCATTATGATGCCCCTCGTCAAACCAGCCCTCGCTGCGCAGGCCGCCTTTACGTTCGTGGCCCAGTGGAACGACTTCTTGTGGCCGCTCGTGGTACTCAAAAGCCGCGAGCTGTACACCCTGCAATTGGGGCTGGCCAGCCTGCAAGGCGTCTTCGGCGTCAACTGGCGCTACATCTCTGCGGCCTCGATCATCGCCTTGGTGCCGACAGTGCTGTTCTTCCTCTTCACCCAGCGATTTTTTACGCAGGGGCTGACGGCTGGTGCGGTGAAGGAATAGGGGTGCGGTTGCCAGAGTAACGGCTGGCGGTTTTCTAGGCGAGCTTGCGATTGCACGAATCAAACTCATAGGACAAATTGTGAGGTAGAGGGCTTGGCGCGACAGCCCGAAGACCTCTCGCCAGCAAGGAGTCGCAACAGGTGACCACAACAACCATGCGTTTCTTTAATACCGCCGGCCCCATAAAGACGGATATTCACTATCACGTCCCACTCCTGTCGCGACTCGATGTCGAGGACCTTTTGCTGCTCATCCGGCAGCGGAAGTACTTCGTCCTGCACGCGCCGCGCCAGACGGGCAAGACATCGGCGTTGTTCGCCCTGCGGGATCAATTAAACGCCAGCGGCGAATTCCGCTGCGCGTACGTCAACGTCGAGGTCGGCCAGTCGGCGCGCGAGGATGTGGCTGCGGCCATGCGGGCGATTCTCAGTGCGCTAGCTCGTGGGGCGCGTCACGCGCTCAATGACTTGTTCGTCTCGAACATCTGGCCCGGCATCCTCGATGACGCTGGTCCCAACGACGCACTTGGGGAGACCCTTGCCCGCTGGGCCGAGTCGGACCCCAAGCCGCTGGTACTCATGCTCGACGAGATCGATGCGCTGATCGGCGACACCCTGCTGGCGGTGTTGCGGCAATTGCGCGCTGGCTACCCGGAGCGCCCGCGTCGGTTTCCTCAGAGCGTGATCTTATGCGGTGTGCGCGACGTGCGCGACTACCGCATCCGATCTTCCGCTGAAAACGCCATCATCGCCGGGGGCAGCGCGTTCAACATCCGCGCCGAATCCCTGCGCTTGGGAGACTTCTCGCGCGACGAGGTTGAGTCCCTGCTGACACAGCACACTGAGGAGACCGGCCAAGCGTTTTCCGAGGAGGCGCGCCGCGACATCTGGGAGCTGACCCAAGGCCAACCTTGGCTAGTGAACGCGCTCGCCTACGAAGCCTGCTTCGGCAACAAGGCCGGGCGCGACCGCAGCCGTTCGATCACCGCCGACACCATCCAAGACGCCCGCGAGCAGTTGATCCTGCGCCGCGAGACGCATCTAGATCAACTCACCGACAAGCTCCAAGAGGAACGGGTGCGCCGAGTAGTAGAACCACTACTGAGCGGCACCGCCGCTGCCGACTCGATCCCCGCCGACGATCTGCAGTACGCGCGCGACTTGGGCTTAGTGGCGCAAGACGGCCCCGTTGCCATCGCCAACCCGATCTACCGCGAGGTAATCCCGCGCGACCTCACCTACACCACCCAGGAGATGTCGATCCACCACGATCCCGCCTGGTACGTCGATGCTGACGGCACCTTACAGGTGGACAAGCTACTGGCCGCGTTCCAAGAATTTTTCCGCGAGCATTCCGAGCACTGGGTGGAGCGTTTCCAGTACAAGGAGGCCGGCCCACAGTTGCTACTGCAGGCGTTCTTGCAGCGCATCGTCAACAGCGGCGGGCGAATTGAACGCGAGTACGGCTTGGGCCGCAGGCGCACGGATTTGCTGCTAGTGCGACCAGTGGGCGGGGCTCCCGGCAGAATGCAAAAGGTCGTCATCGAGTGCAAGGTGCTGCATCGGGGTCTGGCGCAGACGCTGCGCGAAGGTCTTGAGCAGACGCGAGCCTACATGGATCGCTGCGCTACGGCGGAAGGGCACCTCGTGCTCTTCGACCGCACCGAGGGCAAGTCGTGGGACGACAAAGTGTATCGCCTCGAGGAAACCGAAGGCGGCGCGCCGGTCACGGTGTGGGGGATGTGAGCGATGATAACGCAAATACTCCAACAACTTGGGGGACATACCAGTGCTGTTGGCAGAGGAGAGCAAGCTATGACTACTCGAAAACAGGAACATCAAGGAACGACAGAGAAACAACGCGATCCTGACTTTGTCGGCGCAGAGACTGCCATGCACCGAGCAGCAAAACGCGCCCGTCGTCGGGCTATGGAGACTATCGGCGCAGTGGCTGTGTTCAGGGACGGAAAAGTTGTCTGGGAAAAGGCCGATGGGACATTCGCTGATGAGCTTGAATAGGCCGTAGGTAGCTGAGTCACTACTCGGGAGACGGACGCGATGTATACTATGGCCTTGCTATGCGTCGAAATAAAATCCTGATCAATAGCTGCACACTTACACAATATTATTAGAGCATGGGTAAAAATAGACATCACTTCGTACCCAGACTGTACCTGAAGTACTTTCAGAGCGATCCGAAACGAATACATTTATACAACTTGAAGATCTCACGAGGCATCAAAAATGTAAGTCTTAGGGACCAATGTTATAAACACAAACTCTACGGACTGACCGATCATATTGAAGATAATCTCAGCGATTTAGAGGCACAGATAGGACCTGTACTTCAGTCAGTCACCGTCAATAAAATACTGCCACGTAAAGGAACCGAAGAGTACATCATTCTCTTCATCTTAGTTGCACTCCAGCTTCTTCGTACGCCGCGCATAGCTTCTCGAATGAACACTCTAATAGACAAGACAATCAAGCAAGTCTCTTCACACGATCCACGACTTGCCAGCGTGGACTTGGATTCATTGCGAATCGGCTTCCAAGACCCAGTAATTGAATCGCTCCGGTTTCTGCCTCAGATACTACAAAATATCGAAGACTTACGTTGTCATTTGGTTATATCTGCCGCAAATGGCTTCGTTACAAGCGATAATCCTGTTTTCAAGTACAACCAGTATTGCGAGGGTATTCAGTATATGGGCATTACGGGTGCGGTAAGCCGGGGACTTCAGATTTTTTTGCCACTTGCCCCACATGCTCAGTTGGTTATATACGACAGTTCTGTGTATAAAGTGAAAGGGGCAATTCGGTCACACGTGAGTATAGCCTCGCCACCCGATGTAGAACGCATGAACGCAATGCAGCTTGTATCAGCGGATCAGAACGTCTATTTCTCTGACTGGCGACACCTAGAGCATATTCGCCGATTAACTTCCGATGTTGACGGTCTTCGCTATGACGATCCAACGGAAGTCGTTGAATACGGGCACGATAATGACCAATCTCAGTCTCTAATACATGCGTTTGAGCATACGCCCTGCTTGAATCTAAGCTTGTCCTTCTTGAAATTGAAGAAATCTGCTAACCAGACTCCGCTTCATGATCGGGCTGGTGACTTTCGTAAGCAGGCTACTACTCCCGAATCCTCGAACAAACAAAATCTCGAAGGACATACAGTCAGCTTCTCTCGTTTTATTGGTCGAAGATAGAAGTAAGTGTAATACATATCCGTCGGGCCTAGCTGTCGCTTGCGCCTAGTCGGTTTCAACCATGAGTTCTCGGGAAAGACGATTACAAAACAAGGAGACCACGCCCATGCGAGCGACCATATACACATACCCCTGGGACTTAACCGACGAAGGCATTGACTCGGCCCTAGACACCATCGCCCACACAGCCGGCCTCAACAGCGTCAGCCTAGCCCAGAGCTACCACGTCTCGACGTACTTTTTGCCGCACAATCCCCGGCGGCCCCTCTATTGGGGAGAAGAAGGCGCGCTCTACTTCCAGCCGTCCGCCACCTTTTACGAAGAGAGCCAAATCGCGCCCCTAGTCAGCAACGTCGTCGATGGCCCGGATTACATGCGCCGGATCGCGGATAAAACCAAAGAGCGCGGTCTCGACCTGACGAGTTGGCTGGTCTTCAACTACAACCACTACCTGCCCCAGCGCTATCCAGACGCGGCCAAGCACGATCCCTTTGGCCACATAAACTTCGCCCAGCTATGCCCGGCCAGCCCCCTAACGCGCGACTACGCTCGCGCGCTCTGCCGCGATATAGCCGCGCAGTTCCAGCCCGACGAAATCAACCTCGAATCGCTGGGCTACCTGCACTTCAGCTACGGCTTCCGCAATCCCAAAGTCGGCGTAAAGATCACGCCCTTCTGCGAACTGCTGATGGGATTGTGCTACTGTCAGCACTGCTTGCAGCGAGCCAGTGCCTTCGGCTTGGACGGAGAGAGCTTCCGCGCAGAGGTCGCCGAATACCTCGCCCGCGAACTCGCCGCTGAACCTACCTCAGAAGACATGCAGTCCCCAAGCGCCGGACACCTCGCCACCGCCTTTTCCGGCCGCTTGCAGACCTTTCTCGACGCCCGCGTCGAAGCGGCAACTTCGCTGGTCGAGGAAGCCATTGCCATCGCCAACCAAGCCGGCGCACGCGCCTCGTTCTTCGGGGGCCGCGACCGGACCATCAACGGACTTGACTCGGATCGCGTCCTCCGCAACGTGTACATGGTCAACGCCGGCGTGGGCGGCGAGCCAGACGCTTTAGCCAATAGCGTCCGCATCCTGCGCGGCGAATTCCCAGCCGACACCGGCCTCAGCGCCATCGTCCGCCCTGGAGGATTCGCCGACAGCGACGCACTCGGTGCGCACCTAACCGCGCTGCACCAAGCGGGCATCAACGGCTACGCCTTCTACAACTACGGACTCATCCGCCGCACCCACCTCGAATGGATTGGTAACTACCGCTATTTGTGGAAATAAATGGCATGTAGGGGCGGTTCGCGAACCGCCCCTACACCGATGTCGTCCCTACACCGATGTACAACGCACCCAAAGGAACAATCACCATGGACAGCCAAACAATCCAACGCGCCATCGACGCGCTGCCCCGCCACCGCCTGACGCATTTGCCAACGCCCTTACAGCACTGTCCGCGGCTGTCGGTCGCACTCGGAGGGCCGCAGATATGGATCAAGCGCGACGACCTGACCGGCCTCGCCTTTGGCGGCAACAAGTCCCGCTACCTCGAATTCACGCTCGCCGAGGCCACGGCCCAAGGGTGCGATGCGGCCGTGCTGAGCGCAGTCGTCCAATCCAATCACTGCCGCCAATTCGCCGCGGCCTGCGCCCAGCTCGGTCTCAAGGGCGTCGTGGTCCTGCGCGAGGACGATTCCATCATGGGGAGCAAGTCGCCAGTCCAGGGCAACCACCTTTTAGACCAGCTATGCGGCGCGCGCATCCGCTTTGCTCCGCCCGAGGGCATCGGCGCAACCATAGCCGCGGAAGTGGAGCGGCTCAAAGAAGAGGGGTACAAACCTTTCTCCGGTCTGTCCGGCCTGTTGTCGCGCGTTGCCTACATCCAATGTGCCTTGGAAATCGAAACTCAACTGCGCACCGCAGGCATCCAAGCCGACGACGTGGTAATCGGGTCAGGAGGGACCAGCTTGGCCGGACTAGTGGCCGGCTTTGCCCTCTTGGGGCGCTCGGCCCGCTTCCTCGGCACACCCCAGAGCAAGATGGGCCAGCGCGAAGGAGTGTCTGAGCGCATCGCGCAATCCGCTGCGGAAGCCGCGGCCCACCTCGGCCTCGAATGCGCGCCCGACCCAGAGTGCATCGCCGTGACCGATGAGTACGTCGGCCCGGGCTTCGGCCACTTGGACCGCGCCACACTCGACAGCATCCGCCTCCTCGCCCAGAGCGAAGGCATCTTCGTCGATCCCACCTATTCGGGCAAGGGATTGGCCTGCCTAATCGATCAGGTGCGCCAAGGGCGTTTCCGCGACAGCGAAAACATCGTCTTCGTCCACACCGGCGGAACACCACTCTTATTCGCCTACGGGGAAGCCCTGCTCGATTAGGCAGCTAACCCCAACGGCCTAGTGCATCAGCGATTGGAAATCAACGTGCAGAGTGCAACCGACACCTCGCGCTCGCGCAGCACCTCGATCACCTCGGCATAGTGTGCTGATAATGGGCCTCGGTCTGCCGACTTTTGCTCCGCTTGCCGTTTTTGCTTTGTTTGTCGCCTTCGTGAATTAGACATGGCTGAAATCGATTCTTCTGACAATGCGTCGGCCGCTATTACGGGCCGGAGCATCCTCGTCGGTGCCGCGCTGAGTTTGGGCATTGCCATCGGCATTCCCTATGGCAGCATGGTCATCCAAGGCTCGCGCCTTGGGCTAAGCTCGGCCACGCCAGCGGCGTTCTTTTTGCTATTCATCCTGCTGCTGACAATCCAAGTCGCTTTGGGACGCTGGGGTTTTCGGCGCGGCGAGTTGGTCGTCATCTTCGCGATGATGGCCGTCGCCACGGCCATTCCCACGCGCGGTGTGGTGGGCATGATGCTGCCCATGATCACCGGCACCTTCTACTACGCCACTCCTGAAAACCAATGGGCCGACTTAGTCCACCCGTTTCTCTCGGATTGGATGGTGGTGTACGATCCGGCCGCGGTAAAGGCATTCTACGAGGGTACCAAAGGCTCGGCCATTCCCTATGACGTCTGGCTCAAGCCGCTCGGGCGCTGGTTTGCATTCTACGCGGCGTTTTACGCAACCATCATTGCGGCCATATCCATCTTGCGCCGCCAGTGGGTTGACAACGAGCGCCTCGTTTTTCCGCTGGCCCAAGTCCCCCTCGCCATGATCCAAGATGACGGCGAGCAAAAAACCCTCAAACCCTTTTTTCGCAACCCCATCATGTGGTGCGGCTTGCTGCTGCCCTTCTTGTTCAACAGCACCAACGCTCTGCACCATTACTTCAACTTCGTCCCCTCCCTTTCCCTCCAGACCAGCGTCGAGCTCTTCAGCCGCACGGCCTCGCTCAACATCCGCATCAACTTCCTGATGTTCGGCTTTGCGTACTTTATCAACTCCAATATCGCCTTCAGCCTGTGGTTTTTCTACCTGCTGCACGTGATCCAAGAAAGCATCTTCCGCTACATCGGCATCTTCAGCCCCGAGGAACTGGGGCCTTGGACCGGGTCGGGGCCAGTGGGTGCGATCATGGGGCATCAGATGATGGGTGCGCTCATCGTCTTGGTGTTCTATGGGCTGTGGACGGCGCGGCCCCACCTCAAAAACGTCCTGCGCAAGGCCCTGTGGGGCGACGACCGAATCGACGACTCAGCGGAGATTCTTTCCTATCGGGCCGCGTTTTGGCTCTTTGTCGGCGGTGCCAGCGCGATGGGCTTCTGGCTGTGGAAAAGCGGGATCCCGGCTTGGATCGTGCCCTTCTTCCTGTTCTCGTCGCTGGTCATATTCATCGGCCTAGCGCGCGTCATCGCCGAAGCGGGTATGCCCACCGTAACTCCAGAAATGGTCCCCGCCGGCTTTGTCGTCTCCGGCGTTGGGGTCCCAGCCCTCGGCCCGCCGGGCATGGTCGCCACGGGCTACTCCTTCGTCTGGGCGGGGGACCTGCTGGTCTTTATGGCCGCGCCCCTCGCCAATAGCCTGCGCTTGGGCAGCTCGATCAAGGGCACCCGTCGCCCGCTCTTTTGGGCCATTGTCGCGGCCATGCTCATCAGCCTCGTGGTCTCTTGCTGGTTCATGCTCTACCTCGCGTACCGCGACGGCGCGCTCAACCTGCATCCCCAGTACTTCACGGGCTTTGCCAAATACCCTTCGGACTTTGCCGCGAAAAAGCTTGCTAACCCCACGGGGCCAAGCCTCGCCGGGTGGCTGTGGACGGGTTTCGGTGCCCTGATCATGGGCGGCTTGATGACCGCCCGCCACTTCTTCGTGTGGTGGCCCTTTCATCCGCTCGGCTTTGCCGTGAGCACTGGCTGGGCAATGAACAGCATCTGGTTTTCGATCTTCTTAGCTTGGCTCATCAAGGTCACCGTCCTCAAATACGGCGGCCCTCGTACCTACCTCCTCACCCGTCCCTTTTTTATCGGGATCGTGCTCGGCCAGTTCGTCGCCGCTGGTCTGTGGCTGGTGGTGGATGGCTTCACCGGGATGGTGGGGAATCGGACGCCGGTATATTAGTTGCAACCAAGGTTTTACGTCGAGGATCGTGAGCGGCGTTGGTATTTAGTCAAGGCCGCTTATTAGTCTCCTTTTTCAACAACCGCACAAAAAAGCCGGTACCCCGAGGGGTACCGGCTTTTTTGCGTTTAGGTCGGCAGCGCGCTCACTCGCCGATCATCTCCTGCATCTTAGCGGCGACCCAGTCAATGGCCACATCGGCCATCACTCGGCCTTTCTTGGGCGTGGCCAAGTCGCGGCCCGCCTCGAAGTAGATCGGGTCGCGCGGCGCGTAGCTCTCGCTTTGTATCTGGAGATTGGCACCCTCGTAATCGACCCCTTTCCAGTGCACGTTCTCGGGAAACGCCGCCATGGCAAACGAGGTCTCAAACTCGGCCGCGTGCGCCGGGCAGTCCCCCGAGTCCAGCACTTCGGCGACCAACTCCTCTGAATACGCCGCCCAATACGAATAAAACTGCACATCCATGTCCAGCCGCTTGCTGAACTCCTCAACTTGGCCGCCCAAGGGGCCGTTACCGGCGTGGCCATTGCATATTAGGACGTGCTCAATCCCGTGCCGCTTGAGCGATTCGCACACGTCGTACGCCACGGCAAAAAAGGTCTCTGGCCGCAGGCTCAAGGTGCCGGGAAACTCCATCCAGTGCTCGGATATGCCTAGGGACAAAGGCGTGGCCACCACCACTTGGGGATAGAGCTGCAAGGCCGCTTGGTGCGCCACATGCGTCGCGCTGGCGATATCGTGCTCCATCGCCAAGTGTTCGTTGTGCTGCTCCGTGCTGCCAGTGGGCAGGATCGCTCCCTTGATCAAGCCCTGTTCCAGCCGCTCGCGCACGTGGCGGCGAGTCAATTTCCACAGCCGTACTTCTTCGACGATCATCGTTCTACTCCTTGGATTAGCGTTGGACAGTACAACTCTCAGGGCCTATCATGCGAAATTAACCGACCAAAGACAACGCCTATTTGATGCCGGGTAACACCTTGTAGATAGAACAAACATTGGAATTGGAATGACGATCCCGAAGGTTAGATCGAACTACTAGCGGTCGAATAGCGGCCCGAGCCAGACCTTCAAGCCCGCCACAAGTCGAGCTGGGGCCTGTCGCCGATTTGGATCAGCGACCCGGCCGCTTCAAGGGGCATGCGCCCGCCAATGCAGTAGGTACACAAGTCGCGCTCGGGCAGGCCGGCGCGCGCAAAGGCATCTAGCATCCCCTGCTGCGACAAGTAAATCACCGGCATCCCCATCGCCTCGCCGATGGCCTCGGCCGTGCGTCCACGAGCGATAAACTCGTCGCCCGGCGGCGGGTCCGGCGGCATATCCACCCCAAAGGTACATCCCCTCGGCACGCCATCGTCGCCAATAATGCCAATCGGCGGCGTGTAACTCACCAAATAGGCCTGCCCGACGCCAGCCTCCTCGTAGAGCAGGTCGCAGGCGCGCTTGGAATTGTTGCCGCGGATGATGCTGTCGTCGATCAGGATTACGGTCTTGCCTTTGAGCTTTTGCGCCATCCCGGGCAAAAGGTGCAGGTTCTGGTCGATCGACTCTTTGCGCTCGCCAGCAGTCGAGCCTTGGAACGAGCGCTCGCCGCGCATCTTGTAAAACACGGGTTCAAAGGGCAGTTCCGCCTGCTTGGCGTAGGCGCGGGCCGCCACCTCGGGACAGCGCGGCAGGTACGTAACCAGATCGACGTCGGGCGGCAAAAATTCCTCGCTGAGTATCTCGCCCAGCGATTCGCGAATGCGGCGCACGCTGACGCCGTTGATGATCGAGTCGAGGTCGGTGATGTAGTTCCACTCAAAAAAGCAATAGGCGAGATTGGTCGAGACTACGACTTCCTTGTTGTAGTTCCCTTCGGGCGTGAGAGAGTAGATCGCTCCCGGCTCCAAATCTTCGACGTATTCGCCGCCGTTTTTGCGAAAGGCGATGTCCTCCGAGGCCATCACGTACTTGCCGTCCTTCCAGCCGAGCACCCCGGGTTTGATCCCAGTGCGATCGCGGATTGCGATCACGTCGCGCTCGCGCTTGTCGGCAATGGCCAGGGTATAGGCACCGGGCACTTCCTTGAGAAAGTTGTGCGCGCCGCGCTCGCGGTAGAGGTAGAGCAAAGCCTCGGTGTCGCAGCTCGAATACAGGTGCAAGGGAGCCCAGTCCTCGAAGAAGACCCGGTCGACTTGGCCGTTGTGGACGGCCGCCATGTCGCAGTCCCAGATCAGGATGTGGTTGTCGCGGTGTTCGACTGTGCCGCCGATGACGTGCGGATGGGCCTCCTCGAGGATTTTGTCCTTCGAGCCTCGGGTGGCATAGCGCACGTG
The DNA here is from genome assembly GCA_965116455.1 of Candidatus Latescibacterota bacterium. Taxonomy (GTDB): domain Bacteria; phylum Latescibacterota; class UBA2968; order UBA8231; family UBA8231. The sequence goes on from OZ220690.1 coordinate 3,076,467, forward strand.
AGCCATGTAGGTGTGGTAATTGGGGCTGAGGAAAATTTTGTGGAGGTCGGTTACGTCGAAGCGCGAAACCCCGCCCTTCCACTTGATCACGTCGATGCGGCCATCGCCTACTGCAGCAATACCGGCCGCCTCCCGGCCCCGATGCTGTAGCGAATGAAGAAAGCGGTAGGCGTCGTGCAGAGAGTGGGCTACGGTCAAACCACAGTTGTGGCGAACGACTTCGGCCATAGACGTTCCTCGCGGCAAAATGTCAAGGGATTGTAACAAAAAATTATAGCCGACCGCGCCATCCGGCAAGGCCGCAGTGCTACAATGTCAGAATCAACTCTTGCGCCAACAGCGAATCAACTGTCTGGGCAAACGCCGCGGTCGCCTCTTCTACATCTTGGGCCGTGTGCGCCGACGAGAGTACGCCGCCGGTGGAACTCATGTTATCGACCCCGTAAAAGCGCAGATTGCGCTGGTATTCTTCGATCAGCTTCCCCGGCATCCCCTTGAGCTGCTCGGCCTTGGTCGTGTGTAAATCCGCCCGGCTCTGGGCCTTTTGCACGCGCTGGCGATCGGTTTCAAAATAGACGTGAAACGTCGAACACACTCCGTACACGTATCCGGCGATGCCTCGGCGCTCCAGTACTTCGTCCCAGGCGGTGCGCAGTTCAGCGGCGCGGGCGTTGGCTTGGTCTATCGGCTCGCCCGTGGCCACGCGCTTGAGCACGGCGATTCCAGCCGCGGCCGAAAGCGGTGCCCCGTTAAAAGTCCCTTGATGCGTCACCCGCGGACGGGCATCGCCCGTCACGTCGAATAGCTCCATAATGTCCGCCCGTCCCGCCACAGCCCCGCCGGGCATGCCGCCAGCGACCACCTTGGCAAAACAAGACAGGTCCGGCCGCAGCCCGTAGAGCACTTGCGCACCGCCCGGACTAAAGCGGAAGCCGGTTACTACCTCGTCGAAAATCAGCACCACCCCGCGCTCTCTAGTCATCGTTCGCAAATCCCGCAAAAACTCCGGTGCTAAGGGCACTCTTCCCCACGATCCCCCCGACGGCTCGATAATCGCCGCCGCAATATCGCCGTCGGCGTCGAGGACAGCGGCGACTTGGTCCGCATCCCCCGCTGGCACGCAGACCACGTGCTCGCGCACGTGCGGCGGAATGCCCAACGAGCCATCCGCGTCAAAGGGCGGCTGCACGCCGCGCATCACGTCGTCGTGCCACCCGTGGAAGTGACCGGCAAAGCGCAGGATTTTGCGGCGGCCGGTAAACGCCCGCGCCAAGCGCAGCGCCAGCAAGGTGGCCTCCGTCCCCGAATTGACCAAACGCACGCGCTCGGCCGAGGGGACCAGCGCCTGGATGCGCTCGGCCCACTCGATGTGTAGTGGATGGTCGTTGCCAAAGTGCGTCCCGCGACCCACCGCTTCAGCGATAGCTTCTACGACTTCGGCGGGCGCGTGCCCCAAGAGCAGGGCACCATTCCCAAGTAGGAAGTCGATGTACTCGTTGCCATCGACATCCCACTTGCGACCGCCGGCCCCTCGCTCGATGTAGAGCGGCACCGGCGTTGCATAGCGCAAGTCGTGTCCCACCTTGCCGCCGAGCGTTTTGCAGGCGCGGGCAAAGTACTCCTGCGACCGGGGGCGCGCCGCGCCGTATTGCTTGTATATCTGGTTGCTCATGGACCATTGCCTTTCTTCAATACACGACCCCCAGATTTCCGTTAGGTGTAGCCTTTAGGGTCGGAGCTTGGGCAACCACAAGGATTGCCCCTACGTTACGACCGTCCGCCGCAGGCGGTAATCGTCTGTCCGGTGACAAAACTGGATTCTTCGGATAATAAAAAGCGGACCACCGACGCCATCTCCGCCGGATCGGCCATCCGTCCCAGCGGGGTGCTGGCGATGAGCTCGGCGACTTGGCCGGGGTTGGCCGAGCGCGCCAGCTCGGTATCTGTCAGCCCCGGCGCTAGGCAATTGATCCGCACGTTGTGCTCGGCAAGTGCTTGGGCGCATTGCCGGGTGAAGGCGATGACTGCTGCCTTCGTCGTGGCGTAGTGGATCATGTTCGGCTTGAGCAGCCAAGCGGCCAACGAGGAGATATTGACGATCCGCCCAAAGCGCCGCGCAATCATCTCGTCCTTGACGGCCCAAGTGGTCAAAAACGGCCCGTGGACATTGACCGCAAACATCTTTTCCCATTCGGCAAAGCCGAACTCGCCGTGCCCTTGGGTATAGGCGATCCCGGCGTTGTTGACCAGCAGCTCGACCGGCCCGAATGCCGCGCGCACTTGGGCGATCATATGCTCGACTTCTGCCTGCTGCGACACGTCGGCTTGGACGGCCATGCCTTCAGTGCCGCATGACTCGACCTGCGCCAAGATTTCCTGCGCGGCCTCGGCGTTGTGTTGGTAGTTGATGGCGACCTTGGCTCCGTGCTCGGCCAGCATCTGGACGATGGCGCGGCCGATGCCGCGACTGCCGCCCGTTACCAAGGCGGTGCGCCCGGCAAATATCGCGGTGTTCATGTGCGTTGGCTTTCGTTGTTGAGGAGGGGTTTTGATGATAGCGCAAAAAGGGGCCGGGAGCAATCCCGACCCCTTTGCTTGCACTGAGGCTAGTCTGGCGACTACCGTATGTGTTCGTCATGGGCCTTTCTCCATTCAGGTTCGGCTCAGGAGACGCCTGCGCATATTACTCACAAGCTCTTCTCGATCATCGCGACAATCGCGTCTGTATCCCATATCCGAGGACACTCCACGATCAATCCTTGGGAGTCCACCAAGTAATACGAAGGAATGCCGGTCACTTGGTAGGACTTGGCCACGTCCGAGCCAAAGCCGTCCGCCCGCACGTGGACGCCTTTGAGCTCGTGTTTGTCAATCGCCTCTCGCCAAGCAGTCTCGTCCGTGTCTATCGACACATTGAGGAAGACGACCGGCAGGGCCGCTGTCTTTTCTTTTATTTTGCGGAGATCGGGCAGGTCAACGAGACACGGCCCGCACCAACTCGCCCAGAAATCAAGCAGCACTACCTGCCCCTTGAACTGGCTTAGCGATACGGGCTGACCGTCGAGGTCGTGGAGGGTGAAGTCGGGCGCGAATTGCCCAGGTTGTAGCTTTAACGCCTTATATAGAAACTCTCGGATGGCCTCGGTGTATTCCGGGTACGGATTGTTCTGCTGGAAATCTTCCCACTTGCGATGAGCCAATGCAAAGGCTTCCCAGTCACTATCAAACCCCCTGATTACTTCTTGGGCCAGAAACCAGTAGAGCACTCTTCCTTCCAGTTTTTCCTTGGCCAAATCGTATCTTTTCGGAAAAAGATAGCGGATCCGGCGTTCTTTATACTTATACACCGAGTCGAGCTGGGCTTGGATGGCTTCCGACAGGCCCAAGCCCGCTAGATCGATTTTCTCGGACAGCCGGAGCGGTTCGCGGTGTTCGTATAGAGAGTCGAGTTCGGCCAGAGCCGCTGGCGACAGACCAACCGCTGACAGATCAACCATTGCGGACAATTTCGGCTTCCTACTGAGAAACTCCTCTTGTTCGTTTATAGGCAGGTGAAAAACCAACATCCCGTCCGTCGTATCCACCTTGGACGCATCTTCCTCACTTGAACTTATGCGAAAGCTTCTGCCACTCTTTTCAAAGAATGAGTCGAGTTGGGCCAGAGCCGCCTCCGATAGACCGAATCTCGACAAATCTAACTGCAGGGATAGCCCAGACCGATCGTTCTTTCCGTACATGGAGTCGAGTTGGGCCAGAGCCGCTGGCGACAAACCGACCGCTGACAGATCGACCATTTGCGATAGCCTAGGCCACCTGTTCGCTTGGTACATGGAGTCGAGTTGAGCCTCGGTTTCCTCCGATAAATCCAAACCGGATAAGTCATACAACTCGTACAGCCTATATGGCTTAGGCGTCTCTTCCAGTTCCCTGTTCACGGTCCCTACCAGAAAGGCGTGATAACTGCCCACGCCTATGGCTTTTTCGTCCACCAAGAGAACTTCCTGGAGAAAGTCGTAGTACTCTGGGGTGATATTTCTGTTCTTGCGGCCGTTGGCGAGCCCGTATTGCTCCGGGTAGGAAATCATCCTATTGGCCCACCCGTAGTTGAAATAAGCTGTCGCATAGTCGATAAAACCCGGAGAGAGTGCATATTTCTCGCGCCTCTCGGTCAGAAATGCGAACTGATCCTGCCGCTGCTGATCTATCTGGCGCTTGAAATCTTCCACCTCCAGATCTTCGTAGTCGAGGCGGAAGAAGGGAAATTTCGGGAACCACTCGGCAATGAAACGGCTATTGTCCGCGTTGGGGCCGCTAAACGTGTAAGAAGGACTGAAAAAGCCCTCTTCGACAGTCACGTGCAGACTGTCGCCGGGTTCGACGAAGAAAAACAAAGGATAAGGCTTGTGATCAAAGAGGAAGGCTCCTAGCCACTGCACCCACTGCCATCCCGGCCGGCCGCCCTCGTAGTGCCCTCTGACTAGGGTCCCCCGGACGACAGGCAACTCGCAGGCGAAGCGGTTCAGGCTGTCGGGCACGACGCGTTCCTCAGCACTGCCTATCGCCGACGGCGGCTGGTAGCTAAATGTGATCTCCCGCGCAGTTGGGTTCTGGATTTCGCCAGTGATGATCGCAATCGATGGCTGGCTCTGAGTGCTGGCAAGACAAGCGCTCGACACTGTCAGTATGGCAATTAGGATACTACCGTATGCGTTCGTCATGAGGCTTCCTCCAGTTTCATCAGACTTCTCCTTGGTCGAAAACCTGCTTAAAACAGGAACTCCGTCGTCCTCACGACCTCCCTTAGTCTCGCCCCCAGTCCAAACGGTACGCCAGCAGCCCATCACTGCTCGTCACGTAGAGATACTCATTGGCCACGGATAGGGCACCAATGCTCCAGTCGGATTCGAAGGAATAGCTTTCGATCAGTGCCCCGTACTCAGCTATCGTCCACACTTTTACTCTAAGGTCTGACGACCTCTTTCCTAGGCCGTACCCTCGGCTGTAGGCTACTCCATCGACAATCTGCAAAGAGCGGATGTTGTCGCTCCGAGGCAGCAGCAAGTATCCTACTTCGCGCGGTTGATCGGGATTGGTGATATCGAACTCGACCAACTCGTACGGCCAAGAGCGTTCGACATAGAGCTTGTCGCCATCGGTGGCTACCAGCTTAGGACGGCCGTAATACCGAGTGCGAAAGGACTCTAGCGTCTGTCGCCCGGTCTCGCGCAAAGCGTGCGCATCGGCCACATCGATGACCACTAGTTCGCCCTCAGTCCCTATGTAGGCGCGACTTCCGCGCACACTTACATGGCACCGGTTCTTCCACATGTGAGAATCGTCCACAGGGTCGGAAATGGGCATTATCACCCGCTCATCGCCTGTCACCGGCATTCCCTCTGCGTCGAGAGCGAAAGCCTCGGCAACCAAGGCATAGCCTCGCTCCCGGACGAGGAGCAAACCGCTGTCTGTGGCTCCCCAATACTGGTGGTAGCGAAACCTTTTCCTTTTAATGGCGGCAAACATACGGGAACCCTTGAGCGCGGGCGCAGCCGGATCGCTAACGTCGAAGACGACCACCCCGAGACTGTCGCTAGGCAGTCCTTTGCGCCACCCGACGAGATATGCCAGCGAATCGACTACGCATATTGCGTTGCCACCCTTCCACAACTCGTGGGACTCTGGTCTAGTGCTGCCGAGCAGGCGCATTTGCTGAGGGTTGTTCAAGTCGGCGATGGCAATACCAATTTGTCCAGTGGTCATATAGGCGAGCCCGCCTTTGACAGCGAGATCCCCATAGTACTGCTTATCGGGGGCTTTGAGCTCCCCAGCAGGCATCCGTTGGTTGACGAGAGGTCCCCCGTAGAAAATCGCGAAGACAGCGACAATGATCGCACCCCACCCTATCGCCACCGTGCGCCACGAGAGCATTGCCTCGCGGTAGCGGCGCAAAAGTACCGACGCCACCGCCAGTGCCGCCGCTGTCAAACCCAGATTGGCCAAGACCTTCACCCAAAACCGGGCCGAGTCCGTCGCCAAGCGCACCAAATGCCCTCGGTCATCCAAGCCGATTGCGACAAGTGGATAGCGATTGAGAAGCGGAAAAATGGCCGTCGCTGGGCCTGTGAGGAAAACTCCTAACACCATGGCCAGCGCAACACCTACGGCGACGCCCTTGAAGGGATGATCCGTCACCACCGAGCCGATAAAAACTAGGGCATAGAGCAGCGAGAATTGAGTAAACGACAGGGCGACTATTGAGGCATAGTCAATGCTCTGTACGGTGACCAGTTTATATGCCAAATACTCGCGTTCTACCTTAAGACTGGCCAAATCTATGTACACCGTCGCCCAAGCCACTAGCGAGACCAACAGCAGCCCGCCAAGCCCTAACAAGAACTTGACAGCCAGCACCATCTCACCCACCACCGGCTTGTCTAGGAGAAAGGATAGGGAGCCCGTGCTGCGCTCGCGGGCGATGGCGTCCATGGCCAGCACAATCGCCATCACCACCAGACCGCCCGTAATTAGCTCTTCGAAATCTGCTACGTAGCTACGGCTGAAATCAGCATTGTTCCGCATCAGACAAACCACTGCGGCGAGCGCGACGGCCACCAGCACCTTGGGCAGGATTTCGCGGCCCTCTTTCCACAATAGCGCGTATAAAGTGCTCATGACCGGCCTCCTTTGATCTGCTCCGGCGAGAACACCATGAGCGAACGCCCGATCAGAGTGTAGAAATGGTCGCGGACGAGATGGAGCCGTTTCCAATTACGGCTGATAGAAGACGAAGACCGTAGCTCGTCGGGTACTTGCCAATAGCCCACGTCCTCATAGGCGTGATAATCAGTCAACCGATCGACAAACAACCCATTCCCTGCCGTGCTGTACACCCAGTCGTCGATTATTTTTATGGTATTTCTAGCAATAAAAAACCAGTACTCGATCTCGCGTGGCCTATTCGGATCGGTGATGTCGAAGGCGACCAAGTTTCCGGGCCAGTACCGTTGGACGTAGAGCGTGTTGCCCTCTCGGGTTATTGGGCGGCTCTTGTGCGAGTCGTACTCACTATTGTAGTCGCCCATTTCCACCCGCACAGTCTCTTGCAGCGCCCTTAGATTCCGGGCATCTACCGCGAGAACACCGTCCCTGTACCCTACCCATATCCGCTCGTTGTGTACGTGCATGGACAGTTTGTGTTCCCACCAGCCTCGGAAGTCATCCTTGTAGCCCTCTGGTAGCTCCTCGACGACCAGTTCGTCCGCCCGTGCTGGCAACCCTTCCGCATCTAATGCAAACGACACTATTCCCAACTTGTCGCCCCAACGCCCACTGAGGATCAGCCCTTCGCCACAGCGATCCCAGTCCCAAAATTTCTCTATGTCGTCGCCAATTATCCGATACCCTTTGAAGACCGGGTGGGCCGGATCGCCGAGGCTGAACACGGCGATGCCGAGGCTGTCGGCGGGCAAGCCTTTGCGCTGTCCGAGTAGATAAACCAGCGAATCCACAACCGCGACTCGGCTCATCAACCACTGCGGCTCCTCCACGGCAGCTAGCAGCTCGGGCTTAGTAGGATCGCGCAAATCCACGACCGCCAAGCCCCCTTCAGTCGCCATATATCCCCGATCCCCGATGACGGCCAAGTCGAGATAGGCTCCCTCTTCGGGCGTCAGCACACTTAGCGGCCCCGGTCTCGGTGGTCTCGGCTCAGAGGTCATATCCATCGCAATTATGAAAGCGATCAGGGCCAACCAGCCGATGACAATGGGCTTCCAGCCGATGCTAATCCCTCGGAAACGGCGCAAAAGCGCTATGGAAATCGCCACACCCGCCGCCATCACTACCGCTGTCGCGCCTAACCTCACCAGATAGCCCCAAGGATCGCCCACTATGCGGACTACCGTACCCCTGAAGCTGATTCCTGGATTGAAGGAGAAGAATGGCTCGAGCGCGGGGAAATACTTGAGCACATTGTAGGCCGATGGAATCAAAACGATTAGCAGCAAAGTGCCCAAGGCCACCCCCTTGAGCGGGTGGTCGGCCATCGTCGAGCAGGCGAAGATCACGCTGTAGGCGATCAACCCTGGCGTAAGGGAGACCAGCAACATGTTGACATAGCCTACCTCCTCGGCGATCCGCTTTACAGAAGGGTACCAAGCACCGCTATGGCTGTACGTGCTAAAGCCCCTAGACACCAGCCCCTCCAAGTCCACATACACCGTCACCCAAGCCCCAGTAGCCAGCAGCAACAGGGCCGCCGCGCCAACGACGTACTTGGGCAGCAACACTTCCACGGCCGACAAAGGCTTGCCCAACAAAAACGACAAGGTGCCCTTGCTGCTTTCCTTGGCGACCAAGCCCATGCCCAGTACGCCACCGCAGCCCATAGTAAAAATCGTAATCCACATCCCGAAGTCTTGGGCGAATTCCGCGTTGAACTCCGCATTCTGCCGCAGCGCCACCACCACCGCGCACAGCCCCAACCCCACCAGCACCTTCGGCAGTTCCTCGCGGCCCTCCTTCCACAGCAATGCGCGCCAAGCCCTCACGATGAAAGCTCCACATGTGCGACGAAACTCTCTTCTAAGCTCAAGTCGATCACCTCGACGACTTGTCCACCCGCCTGTTCGATCTGCGCTTTGGCCTCGTCGCCGTAGTCGAAAACGGTCAACAGTCGCTGGCGGCCCTCACCCTGCACGTTGCGCAGCCCGGTCATCCCGGCAAAATCTACCGAGTCCTCAGTCCGCACCAGCACCCGTTTGACCTGCTGCCGCACCGCGTCCAACTCGCCGCAGACCAAGAGCTTGCCCTCGTCGATAATGGCGACTTGGTCGGCCACCCGCTCGACCTCGTGCACCAAATGCGACGAGAAAAACACCGTCCGGCCCTCCGCGCTGATGACTTGGATGATGCTTTCGAGCACGTCGCGGCGCACGATCACGTCTAGCCCCGAAGCCGGCTCGTCGAGGATCAACAACTCTGGGTCGTGGCCCAGCACCAAGGCCAGATTGAGTTGGGCATTCATACCACGCGACAGGTGCTTGATCTTCTGCTTGGGGTCCAGCCCAAAGTGCTCAATCAGTGCGGCGACCTTTTGCTGGTCCCAGCGCGGATACAACTGTCCGGCAAACCACGCCACCTCCTCGACCTTCATCCAGTCGTACAGCACCGGGTTGTCCGAGATGTAGCCCACTCGCTCCTTGAGTTCCTTTTCGTGGATGTGCGGATCTTGGCCCAGCACCTCTACCGCGCCGGCGGTGGGTTTTAGCATATTCATCAGTATTTTAATGGTTGTAGTCTTGCCGGCCCCGTTGCGCCCCAAAAAGCCGAAGATGCTGCCCTCGGGCACCTCCAAGTCCAGCCCATCTATCGCTCGATGTTTGCCAAAGGTTTTAACCAAGCCTGTGATTCCAATCGCCGCTGCTGCCATAATCGCTTCTCCTACTGGCTGCTGAATTTTTCTAGGGTTTCCTCAAACACTCGGCGCAGGCTCGCCGCGTCCAGCCCAAGCTGCGTCCCTTCCACTAGTGCCTTTTCCATTAGGTTGCGAACGATATTCAGCCGCTCTTCAGTACTCATAGAAACCCCCTTTTCAGCGACATACGTTCCCATGCCGCGTCTTTTGTAGATGACGCCCTCGCGCTCCAGCTCCAAGTAGGCGCGACCGACGGTATTCGGGTTGATTAGCTGGGCGCTGGCTACGGCTCGTACCGATGGCAACTCGTCGTCGGCTTTGAGGGTGCCGGTGGCGATGTGGTACTTGATCTGCTCGATTAGTTGCAGGTAGATCGGCACCCCTCCGGCAGTATCGAGGCGCAGATGCAGCGCGTCCCCTGCATGTGCAATCTTGCGTTTAGCCATAAGCGTCTTCTCGAATTGTACGAGTGATTTACTGTCTTAAATCATTAATACAGTTTCAAAAGAGACTTGTCAAGCGCTTTTCGCAAAAAAAGCGGGCGAGGGAACTTTATCCCTCGCCCGCTTCGGGGTAATTGCTGTTTCTAATGGTTGCCTTGGGGGCGTCCCGCCCGCTAAATCAGCGTCGCAGGGGGTTAAATAGCCGCGTCGCCGGTCTCCCCGGTGCGGATCCGCACTACCTCATCCACCGACAGCACGAAAATTTTGCCATCGCCGATGTGCCCAGTCTGCGCGGCCTCGCGCACAGCGCTCAAGCACTGCTCAGCGAGGTCGTCCCTCACCACCACCTCAACCTTGAGCTTGGGAGTAAAATCGACGACGTACTCGGCACCGCGATATATCTCCTTATGACCTTTTTGGCGGCCAAAACCCTTGACTTCACTGACCGTTATGCCCTGGACGCCCAATGCGCTCAACGCCTCTTTGATCGCGTCTAGCGCGTTGGGCCTTACTACGCACATTAGCATTTTCATATCGCCATCTCCTCGCGTGTTGATGCCTAAAAAAAGTAGGTCGCCGCATTGTTTGGCGCAATGGGTACAACCGCCTTACGCCGCACCCTCTGGCGCAATCGGTGCAATCGCTTTAGACTTTTTGGCCTCGATTATTAGCCGCCCTCAGGCGGCGCGCCTCTTTCTGCGTGGTATAAGTGGTATAATTTTGATGAATGGAGTGCAGGCCGGGTTCCTGCTAATGCTCGTGGCCCTAGTAGGATGCGGCAGGGAAAGTCAAGCGGCGCACCCAGCGGCCGAGGGCGACATACCTCGCACAGCGTGGCCAGAAAGCTGGTTCCACCCGCCGCGCACGGCCTCGGAAGTCGGCTTGACGACCTTCCGCCAGTCGCCCATGCTCGACGAACTCGTGGCCGCTGGCGAGTTGCCTCCGGTGGAGGAGCGGCTCCCCGACGACCCGATTGTCGTCGAGCCAATCGACGGAATTGGAACCTACGGAGGCACTGCCCGGCTCTTCTTCGCCGGCGAACAGCTCCTCAACGTGCCCGAGGGAACCCTGCGCCCAGGACCGCAGCTCCAGCTAACCCTGCCCAACTTTGCTGCGCGGGTCGAGTACCACAACGACGCGCAGACCCTGACGGTCGCCCTCCGGCCCGGCCATAAGTGGTCCGACGGCCATCCAGTGACAGCCGACGACTTTGTCTTTTGGTTCGATCGCGTCCACATGAACAAAAGCCTCACGCCCGTGGTGTCGCCTCGCTTTAAGGGGGCCCGCATCGAAAAACACAGCCCTCACCTCTTTAGCTATCACTTTCCCCAGCCGATGCCGCTTTTTGTCAAGCACCTCGCCCACAACAGCTCGCACCTGTCGGCACCAGCGCACTTTATGCGCCGTTATCATCCCGACTTTACCGACGCGGATCAGCTAGAGCGCGAAGCAGCAGAACTCGGCCTGCAAGACTGGCGCACCTACTTCCAAGCCGTCGCCAACACGCGCGACCTAATGGTCTTCCACAAGCCGGTGCAGACCGCTTACGTGGTGGTCAGCAAGACTTCGACGCGCGTTCGCTACCGCCGCAACCCCTACTACCCCAAAGTAGATCCAGCCGGCAACCAACTGCCCTATATCGATTACCTCGAAGTCCAGCGAGTTGACAGTTCCGAGATCATGGCGGCCAAGGCCGCCACCGGGCAGGTCGATTTTGCCGGGCGGCAGTTTAAGACCGCTGACATCCCGCTGTTTAAGCGCTTCGAGCAGGACAATGGATACGAGACGTACCTCTGGCCCCGTCCCTACGGCTCGGATGTGACCTTCATGATCAATATGACCCACCCCGACGAGCGGCTCAGGCAGATTTTTCAGGACGTGCGCTTTCGCCGCGCCCTCTCGCTGGCCATCAACCGCGCCGAGATCAACGACATTGCCTATTACGGGCAGGGGATCCCGCGCCAGTTGACGGTCGTATCTTCGAGCCGCTACTTTGAGCCTTCCTTTGCCGCAGCTTGGGCCGAGTACGATCCGCAACGCGCCCGCGCCCTGCTCGACGAGATGGGACTGATCGACCGCAACGGCGACGGCCGGCGCGACCATCCCGATGGCCACCCCCTCGAGATCACGCTGGAGTACACGCTCGGGGAGACGCCCAAGCAAGTCACGGTGGACTTGGTGACCGCCCACTGGCGCGAAGTGGGGCTGCACATCAACCGCAAGCAAATAAGCGGCGCGCTGCAAGGCATCCGCACCCGAGGCGGAGTTATGCACATGAGCATCTGGCACGCCGACCGCAATGCCGACATCCTCTTTCCCATCGAGCCTTTTTGGTACGTGCCCATGCACGTGGGGCAGGAGGTGACCCAGTGGCCGGAGTGGTCGCGGTGGTACCGGTCGGACGGAGCGCGCGGCTGGATGCCGCCCGGCGAGGTCCGGGACCTAATCTCCTGGTGGGAGGTGCTGCGCCGCACATCCGACCTCGAAGAGCGCATCGCCATGGGCAAGAAAATTCTCCAGAGCCAAGCCGAAAACCTGTGGGCGCTCGGCGTCATTGGCCTAGGGCCACATCCCGTCATCGTTAGCAACCGGCTGCGCAATGTCCCGCGCCAAGGCTATTGGGGGTGGGACTCGCGCTGGTCCTGGCCCTACTATCCAGAGACTTGGTACCTGCAACAAGACTGAGCTATGATCAACTACATCATCCGCCGCGTCCTGATTATGATCCCCACCCTGATAGCCGTTTCGGTGCTGGTCTTCGTCGTCATCCAGTTGCCACCCGGGGACATCATCACGTCGCGCCTGCAAGAGCTACAGGCCGAGGGCCAAGACATCTCCGAGGAACAGATCGCCGCCCTGCGCGCCCGCTACCACCTCGACGACCCGATGCTTGTCCAATACTTCAAGTGGATGGGCGGCTTCCTACGAGGCGACATGGGCTATTCGGTGATGTACGGTCAGTCGGTCAACAACCTGATCTGGGAGCGGCTTGGCTACACCTTGCTGATTACCTCGACGGCGACCTTGTTGACTTGGCTGGTGGCCTTCCCGGTAGGCATCTATTCGGCCCTGCGCCAGTACTCGGTGCTCGACTACACAGCGACCCTCGCGGCCTTCGTCGGCTTGGCGACGCCCAACTTCCTGCTCGCGCTGGTTTTGATGTACTTGGGCTACGAGTGGTTTGGGATCGCCGTGGGCGGATTGTTCTCCCCCGAGTACGCGAGTGCGCCGTGGAGCTTGGCCAAGTTCGGCGATTTGCTCGGGCATCTGTGGATCCCGGCCGTGGTCATTGGCACGGCCGGCATGGCTGGGCTGATGCGGATCATGCGCGCCAATCTCCTCGACGAGCTGGGCAAGCCCTACGTAACCACGGCGCTGGCCAAGGGCCTTGGTCCGGTCCGCTTGGTGATTAAGTACCCGTTGCGCATTGCCATCAATCCCTTTATCAGCACGGTCGGCTGGATGCTGCCGCACCTGATCTCCGGCTCGGCCATCACCAGCGTAGTGTTGAGCCTGCCGACGACCGGCCCCTTGCTGCTCGAATCCCTCCGCAATCAAGACATGTATTTGGCGGGCAGCTTCCTGCTCATGCTCAGTGTTCTGACGGTGATCGGCACCCTGCTGTCGGACATTCTCTTGGCCATTGCCGACCCGCGCATCCGCTATGAGTGAAGACCGCCCCACAACTCAACTAGCCGACGCCTCGCAGTGGCGTCTGATGTGGATGCGCTTTCGCCGCCATCGGCTGGCTCTGGCCGGCAGCGCAGTGCTGATTGCGCTCTACGGTCTCGCGGCCCTGTGCGAATTTGTCTCGCCTTACCAGCCCGACCAGCGCCACGCGCAATACGTCCTCTGCCCGCCGCAAGAGATCCGCTTTTTCGACGGCGAGGGGCGCTTTCACTGGCGGCCCTTTGTCCACGGCGTGCGGCAAGACACGGCCGCCGGCCCGTGGCAGCGCGAGTATCTCGTCGATACCGAGGCCGTGTATCCGATCCGCTTTTTCGCGCGCGGCCCGACCTACGAGTTTTGGGGGCTTTTCAACGCGGACTTGCACCTGTTCAGCGCGGGCAGCGGGCCGTTGTTCCTGTTTGGCACCGACGATTTAGGCCGCGATCTGTTCAGCCGAATCATATACGGGGCGCGCATCTCGCTCACCATTGGGCTAATCGGCGTGGCTCTGACCTTCCTCATCGGCATCCTGCTCGGGGGAGTAGCGGGTTATTACAGCGGCTGGGTCGATGTGGTGGTGCAGCGGATGATCGAGGTCTTGATGGCCGTGCCGCAGCTACCGCTGTGGATGGCGTTGAGCGCGGCGCTGCCAGCGCACTGGCCGCCGCTGCATATTTACTTCGGCGTTACCATCATCCTCTCGCTGATGGGCTGGACTGGGTTGGCGCGGGTGGTGCGCGGCCGCTTTCTGTCGCTGCGCGACGAGGATTTCGTGGTCGCCGCCCGCCTGTCGGGCACCAACGAGTTGAAGATCATTTTCAAACACCTGCTGCCGTCGTTCCTCAGCCATGTGATCACCTCGGCTACCCTGGCGGTGCCGGGCATGATTCTCGGCGAGACCGCGCTGAGCTTTTTGGGGATTGGGTTGCGGGCACCTGTGGTTAGCTGGGGGGTGCTGCTGCAAAAGGCGCAGAATTTTCAGGCCGTGGCCATGGCGCCGTGGCTGTTGCTGCCCGGGCTTTTCGTGGTCATCGCGGTCTTGGCCTTCAACTTGGTCGGCGATGGGATGCGCGATGCGGCCGATCCGTATGCGAGCCATTAGTTAGACGTGGAAAAGGCCATGCAAAAGTGGACGTTGTATTTTGGAGACTGCACGGAACAGCTCCAGCACATTGCGTCGGACTCGGTGGACTTGGTCGTTACTTCACCGCCTTATACCAATCAGCGATCTGCTACGTATGGAGGGGTAACGCCGGACGGCTATGTGGAGTGGTTTCTGCCCATCGCCGATGAGTTGCAGCGGGTCTTGAAGCCGACGGGCACGTTTATTTTAAACATCAAAGAACGGGTCGTGAACGGCGAACGGCACACCTATGTGTTAGAACTCATCTTGGCCATGCGCCAGCGGGGCTGGCTGTGGACGGAAGAGTTTATCTGGCACAAGAAAAACTGTTATCCCGGCAAGTGGCCCAACCGGTTCCGGGATGCGTGGGAGCGGCTTTTGCAATTCAACCTCCAGCGCAAGTTCAAGATGAACCAAGATTCGGTGATGGTTCCAGTCGGCGATTGGTACGCAAGCCGCATGCGCACCTTGAGCGAGACGGACCGCGCCCGCGACGAGTCCAAGGTAGGCAGTGGCTTCGGCAAAAAGGTCGCGAATTGGTTAGAGCGCGATAAGGTGTATCCCAACAACGTGCTCCACCGCGCCACCGAATGCGGCAATCGACAACACAGCGCTGCGTTTCCCTATTGGTTGCCGGAATGGTTTATAGACCTTTTTACGGATGAGGGGGATGTAGTGCTAGATCCGTTTGTCGGCTCGGGCACGACGGTGTTTGCGGCGCTGGATAAAGGGCGGCGAGTCATCGGTATTGAGGTTCACAAGCCTTATTATGATACACTCAAGGGCCAATTGGAAGAGAAGTATGGGCAAGATCTGAAGCTAGTCGTATAATCTTAAGAATTTGTCGAACACCCCTATAGATAGGTATTACAGTGCCACGAATTTTCGATAACATTGAACAACCGCTCCGTCCTGCCCTAGCGGAAACCATGGAAGTCTCCGACCGGGCGGACTTCTGCGTGGGCTACTTCAACCTTCGCGGCTGGCGAGCTATCGACGAATACGTCGAAAAATGGGCTGGTGGAGACGGCCATTGCTGCCGTCTGCTGGTCGGCATGCAACGGTTACCCCATGAAGAGCTTCGCATTGCGAGAAATCTTAGTGAAGAGCAGCTAGACAACCAGACGGCATTGCGATTGAAACGCAAGCTAGCAGAAGAGTTTCGAGAGCAATTGACGCTCGGCGCGCCCAGCAACGCGGACGAGGCGGGCCTTCGCAGACTAGCGCGACAGCTCAAAGCAAAGAAGGTCGTGGTCAAGCTGTTTCTCAGGCATCCGCTTCACGCCAAGCTCTACCTGTTGTTCCGCCCCGACCCGATCAATCCGACCATCGGATACTTGGGCAGCAGCAATCTCACCCAAGCGGGGTTATCTGGTCAGGGTGAACTCAACGTCGATGTGCTGGAACACGACGCCTGTCAGAAACTTGCTAAATGGTTTGAGGAACGGTGGAATGACCGTTGGTGCATCGATATCTCGGAAGAGCTTATCGAAATTATCAACGAGAGTTGGGCGAGGGAGGAACCAATTCCACCGTACCATATCTACGTTAAGATAGCCTACCACCTATCACAGGAAGCACGGGCCGGCCTGAACGAGTTTCGCATTCCCGCAGACTTCGGCGACAAACTGCTCGACTTCCAGATAGCTGCGGTAAAAATCGCGGCCCACCTCCTGAACAAACGTGGCGGCGTTATTATCGGCGATGTTGTCGGGCTGGGTAAAACGCTCATAGCAACCGCTTTGGCACGGGTATTTGAAGACGATCATGGCCTTGAGACCTTAATCATTTGTCCGAAGAATCTCGTTCCAATGTGGGAGTATCATCGCGAGCGGTACCGTATGCGGGCTCGCGTACTATCGATCAGCCGTGCGATTAACGAATTGCCCAATATGCGCCGTTACCGGCTGGTACTCATCGACGAGAGTCACAATCTGAGAAACCGTGAAGGCAAGAGATACCGCGCTATCCAAGAATACATAGAGGAAAATGACAGCAAGTGCATCCTGCTGTCGGCAACCCCGTATAACAAGACCTACTTAGATTTATCTAGCCAACTTCGCCTATTTGTAGATGAGGATGAAGATCTCGGCATTCGTCCAGAACGCTTGCTTCAGCAGATGGGTGAGACCGAGTTCGTGCGCCAGCACCAAGCCCCAGTTCGATCCTTGGCGGCATTTGAAAAATCTGGACATGCAGACGACTGGCGGGAGCTAATGCGCCTGTACCTTGTGCGTCGGACTCGCAGCTTCATCCAAGACAACTATGCTGCCACCGACGAGACCAGTGGGCGAAAATATCTGACCTTTGAAGACGGCACGCGCTCCTATTTCCCAGCACGAGTCCCAAAGACGCTTCGGTTTGATATAGATGAGCAATATGCCCGGCTGTTCGCGGACAACGTCGTTGAGGCCATAAACGGCTTGAAACTCCCGCGCTACGGTCTAGGCAATTATGTCAAGTCATCGCAGCCTTCGCCCCCTACCGATACCGAAACAAAGATCCTAGACGACTTGTCTCGTGCTGGTAAGCGCCTGATGGGCTTTTGTCGGACCAACCTATTTAAACGTCTGGAGAGCAGTGGCCACGCCTTTCTGCTGTCGGTCGAACGACACGTTCTCAGAAACTTCATTTTCCTTCACGCCATTGAGAATGACCTGCCGCTCCCCATCGGGACGATCGATGCCGGACTCCTAGATACGCAATCCTTCGATCAAGATTCCGATCAGGGCCTCGGAGATTTTTTCGATACGGGAGATGAAGATGAGAATGGAGAGTCCGACGGAGCAACCTCACTGAGAACTGAGGCCGATTTTCGCCAGCGAGCCGCCGAGGTCTATGCGCTCTATGATAACCGCTACAAGAGACGATTTCGCTGGCTGTCACCACTCCTCTTCGTCGCGGACCTCGGCAGTGCCCTAAAGGCCGACGCCAAGGCGCTTCTTGATCTCCTAGCCCAATTCGGCGAGTGGCAAGCAACCAAGGACGCCAAGCTGGGCACACTGGAAGAATTGTTGAAGAGTACACATGCAGACCGAAAAGTTCTGGTCTTTACCCAATTCGCCGACACAGTGCACTACTTGGAAAGAGAATTGAAGGCGCGCGGAGTGCCGGACATGGCTGCCGTAACGGGGGATACGCCGGACGTGACGGAACTCGCCTGGCGCTTCAGCCCGAGAAGCAACGAAAAAGATGGCCCCGGCCAAGAGGAACTGCGCATATTGATCGCGACCGACGTGCTCAGCGAAGGACAGAATCTTCAAGACTGCGCTATTGTCGTGAATTACGACCTACCTTGGGCCATTATCCGCCTGATTCAACGGGCTGGCCGCGTTGATCGTATTGGCCAACAGGCGCATGATATCCTGTGCTATTCTTTTCTCCCGGCTGATGGAATCGAACGCTTGATCCGGCTACGGGCGCGCGTACGGGCGCGCCTCAATCAGAACGCCGAAGTGGTAGGAACCGACGAGGCATTCTTCGAGGATGAGGACCAACAGGCCGTACTCGATCTCTATAACGAGAAAACCGGTACTCTCGATGGTGACGACGATACAGAAGTTGATCTCTCATCCTATGCTTACCAAATCTGGAGGAACGCAACGGAAGCAGATCCGCCGCTTAAAAAGGAGATTGAGGACTTACCGTCCGTGGTGTATTCCTCAAAAGCCTACCATGAACGACCAGAGCAACCGGAAGGGGCTCTCGTTTATATGCGTACCGCACAAGGAAACGATGCATTGGCTTGGCTTGGCCGCGATGGTAGGAGCATTACCGAGAGTCAATTCGAGATTCTGCGGACTGCCGAATGCTTGCCCGACACGCCGGCCTTACCGCGTCACGGCACTCATCACGATCTAGTAAGCAAGGCCGTAGAACACATTGCCCGCGAAGAAAAACAAGTAGGAGGCCAACTCGGACGACCATCTGGAGCCCGGTTTCGCACCTACGAGCGGCTTAAGAGCCATGCCGAACAGGTTGAGGGGACCCTATTCGATACGGAGCCTCTACGCCGGGCAATTGACGACATCTATCGCTATCCCTTGCGTCAGGCTGCTCTGGATACCCTAAACCGGCAGTTGCGCAGTGGGGTTTCCGATGAGGCACTTGCCGAATTGGTCATCACGCTCAGGGAGGAAGATCGGCTCTGCATCATCCACGAAGAAGATGAACGCCAAGACCCAAGCATAGTCTGCTCACTGGGCCTTATTAAACAGGACGTGAGCTAAAATTCTAAGATGCTAAAAACGAATAGCTAATCCGAGAAATTCCCAATGCCAACACACCTCGACCGCACGAGAATCAGTGGTTATCTAAAGAATTTCGACCTCCAATCCTTGTTCATTAATGAACTTGGCTGGGATCGAGGCGGCACAAACATAGAAGTCCCCGTCGCCAAAACGACATACGCTCTTGAACCTATTGCCCAAAAGCACGGATTGGTGGTCTACCAGTACGTCGCCGACGCGGATGACGCCTTTCCCGATCATCCCACTCGCCAGAAAATCGAAAGAGCCGTCGTCAAAATCGTCCGCGAGCACCTCATCGTGTACGCCACCCATGATAAGAGCACCCTGTGCTGGCAATGGGTGAAACGCGAACCGAGCCGACCGGATCGAACTCGTCAGCATATCTATCATCGAGACCAGTCGGGCGAGGCGCTCATTCAGAAGCTAGAGCAGATCGTCTTTACGCTGGACCAGGAAGAGGATCTGACCATCGTCGATGTCGCAAGCCAAGTAAGTGCGGCCTTCGATGTCGAGAAGGTTACAAAGAGATTCTACGACCGCTTCAAGAAAGAACTCCACGCTTTTCGCGGCTTCATCGAAGGAATCGAGAACGTAGCCGACCGCGAATGGTACGCCTCGCTGATGCTGAACCGGATGATGTTCATTTACTTCATTCAGAAGCGCGGCTTCCTCGACGGCGATGAAAACTATCTGCAAAACCGTCTACAACGTATGCAGACAACGTACGGGGAGGATCGCTTTCAGACGTTCTATCGACTGTTTCTTCTGAGATTGTTTCACGAGGGCCTGGGACAGCCAAAGGCTGATCGCACACCCGAGTTGGACGAACTGCTAGGCGAGATTCCTTACCTTAACGGTGGCCTCTTTGAAGTCCATGACCTAGAACGCGACAACGAAGACATCCACATCCCGGATAAGGCATTCGAAGAAATTTTCGATTTCTTCGACGCTTACCAGTGGCATCTCGAAGACCGGCCACTTCGCAATGACAACGAAATCAATCCCGATGTCCTCGGCTATATCTTCGAGAAGTACATCAACCAGAAGCAGATGGGGGCCTACTATACCAAGGAGGACATCACCGGTTACATCAGCCGCAACACCATCATTCCCTTCCTGTTTGACCGGGCGAAGAAGGAATGCTCCATCGCCTTCAAGCCCGGCGGCGGGGTGTTGCGGCTGTTAGCGGACGACCCGGACCGGTATTTCTACGATGCCGTTCGCCACGGCATTACCTACGATATCCATGAAGGGAAGTCTCTTGCGGACAAGCGCGAGTTGCCGCCCAAGATAGCTGCTGGCCTGAAAAACGTGTCCAAGCGAGGAGATTGGAACAAAGCGGCCCCGCCCGATTATGCCCTTCCTACCGAAACTTGGCGAGAGCACGTAGTTCGCCGTCAGCACTATGAGGAAGTCCGCGCCAAGCTCGCTGCCGGCGAGGTCACGTCGATCAATGATCTCATCACGTACAATCTGGACATTGAGAAATTCGCCCAAGATGTGATCGCGGGCAGCGAAGGACCTGAACTCATTCGCGCCTTTTGGAAGGCGATTACTCAGGTCTCCATCCTTGATCCCACCTGCGGTTCCGGTGCCTTTTTGTTTGCTGCGCTCAACATCTTGGAGCCGATATATACTGCCTGTCTAGAGGCCATGCAGGGATTTCTCGATGATCTAGAGCGATCTAAACGCAAGCACCGCCCGGAGAAACTGAGAGACTTCCACAAAGTACTCGACCACGTTGCTAGCCATGCTAGCGAGCGGTACTTCACTCTCAAGTCCATCATCGTCGATAACCTCTATGGCGTCGATATCATGGAAGAGGCTGTAGAAATCTGTAAATTGCGGCTCTTTCTGAAACTCGTTGCACAGTTGGAGAACTACGAGCAGATCGAGCCATTGCCGGACATCGACTTCAACGTCCGTGCCGGTAACACCCTCGTCGGATTCACAACGCTCAAGGAAATACAGGATGCATTCGTCACCACCTCGGATGGCCAGCAAAGAATGCTCTATCCGGAAGATAAGGCTAAGCTGAAACGCATTGAAGAGGACGCCGAAATTGCTGATCGGGCCTTTGGTCAGTTTCGAGAGATGCAGACTGAGCGCGAGATGGATGCGGTTGAATTCACCAGCGCCAAGATGAAATTGCGAAAACGACTCGACAATCTGCGGGCAGAGTTGGACCAGTATTTGGCCGGTGATTACGGTATCAGGGTAGATGATGATACGGCGTATACTCAATGGCGTGTCAGCCATCATCCCTTCCACTGGTTCGTCGAGTTCTATGGCATTATGCATCGCGGTGGTTTTGATGTGATTGTCGGCAATCCACCCTATGTAGAATACAGCAAGGTTAAGAAGGAATATCAGATTAAAGATTACTCAACTAAGGAATGCGGAAATCTCTATGCTCAGGTTATGGAGCGTAGCGGCGTTCTAATGAAAAGCGGTGGTGGATTCGGGATGATCGTACCCCTCAGTATCTGCTCTAGTGAACGGATGGTTTCTTTGCGATCTTGGCTTTTGAGAACTTTCCCAGAAAGGTATATTGCAAATTTTGAAATTTTTCCAAGCAAACTTTTTGAAGGTGCCTTTCAGCGAGTCTCTATCGTGATTGGAACAAAAGACAAACCTGGCCAAGCTTTTATATCTAGACTTCACAGATGGTATTCGATCGAGAGAGAGGTTCTAATAGACAAAATCGTTTATACTCCAGTCTTTGTAAGTTCCAGATCTAGTTTGTTTTTCAAAACTCAGAACATGACTAATAGTATAGTATTTGAAAAACTATCACGATTCTCAGGAACTATTTTGCTATGGTGTTCAAAGCGCCCCACAAAGTATTTTGTATTTTACCAGGAGGCAACAAATTATGGTCGTAAGATGAGATTATCTCATACCAGTTAAAGCAAGTGCTGGCCTTGTGCCCTTTATTTATCGCTCCAAACCACCAAGTAAGGAGGGATACAGATGAAAGAGCCAAGACCAGCGTTGGAGAATTTGTGTTGTCTCAATGTCCAATGCAAGACCTACGGCCAACGCGGCCAAGCCAACCTGAGGGTGCGCAAGACCTATGGAGCCGACCGGATTCGTTATTTGCGCTGTGGGTGCTGCGGCGAGGAATTCAGTGAGCGGAAAGGCACGGCGTTGTTTAACTGCAAAATCAGCGAAGCGCAAGCCGTCTCGGTGCTGGAGCATCTGGATAGTGGCTGTGGTTTGAATGCCACGGCGCGTTTGGTAGGGGTGTCCAAGGATGCGGTGGGTCGGCTGCTTGGGGTGGGGGGCCGGATCAGCTATCAATTGCATGACCGGCTGGTTCGCGACGTGCAGCCAGCGGCCCTCCAGTTTGATGAGAAATGGTCGTATGTAGCGAAAAAACAACGGCACGTGACCGCCCAAGACGACCCGAGTCAAACCGGGGATTACTGGGATGCCAACAGCTTGGATCCGCACAGCAAACTGCTGGTATCGCTGGTGCCGGGGCGCCGTACGACCCACACGATTCACCAAGTGGTGGCCGACGCCGCCGAGCGGCTGGCGGCCGAGACGGGGCTACCGGCGCTGTTTACCGATGGCGAACCGACCTATCCCGAAGCGATTGTAACGACCTTTGGTCGGGCCTATCCCGGGCCGCGCCGAAGCCTCCGCGGCCGGCCACCAGCCCCGGTGGTACGGATGCCCCAAGGCTTGGTGTATGCTCAGGTGGTCAAACATCGGCAAGGCAGGCGGATCAAACAGGTGGAAATCCGACCGATTTTTGGCAAGGGCAAATTAGCCCAGGTCGTGGCCGACTTGGGTTGGACGAAAGCCAACACCAGCGCCATCGAGCGGTTCAACCTGACCGACCGGATGCGCAACGCACGAAAGGGGCGCAAAACCCTGCGCTTTTCGCGTCGGACGGATCGGCATGATGCCCTCAGTTGGATTGGCGCGGTGCGCTACAATTTTCATCATCCGCATCGGTCGTTGCGACAGCCAACGCAAGAAGGCCGATGGCAACAGAGAACGCCAGCGATGGCCGCCGGTCTCGCCGATCATCTCTATTCCTCGCTGGAACTCATGCGGCTTTGTCCAGTTGGACTGAGATAATCGCAAGATACGACCCAAATTATTGGGCAAAAGCAACAACCCGAATTCCTTACTACAAAAAAAATGGGGAAATTAAGAGCCCTGCACATAGCAGAACTTTCTATCTTGATACCAAGAAACATGCTACCATAACAATGGCACTTGTGAACAGTTCTCTTTTCTATCTATGGTATATTGGCCTGTCTGATGGATTCCATATGAATGACTCCATCGTAAAAAGTTTTCCCATCGATGACGATTTCTTACAAAATGATCTTCTGTTAGATGTTTCCTCTAGATTGGAGAAAGACATAAAGAAAAATTCCTTTACAACAACACGTAATACAAAAAACGATCTCATTGAAGTTGAGGCGTTTAAAATGTCTGTTTCCAAACCCATCATTGACGAGATCGATCGTGTATTAGCAAAGTATTATGGCTTTACCGATGAGGAGCTGGACTTTATCATCAACTACGATATCAAGTATCGTATAGGACGGGAGTCTGGGAAATGAGGAGGAACAAAGGAAAACTATGAAGCTGCACGTCGATAAAGAAGCCGGTGCGCTTCACCTACGCCTCGATGATTCTGCTATCGTCGATTCTGAAGAGGTTTCGCCGGGAGTGGTACTCGATTACAACGAATCAAACGAAGTAGTAGGTGTGGAAATGCTCTATCAATCGAAACGCTCATCCAATATGAATCTCTCCATCTTGGAATTCGAGACGACTTAACCGCCAAATCACTCGTCTTGCCCGCTAAACCGGATGTTAAGCAATTGAAAATTATACGCTATGGATCGGGAGCACCGGACACTCCGGCGATATTACGGCGTTGTGCTGATGCTGGAAGCGTACCTGCTTTCACATTGAACGGCGACCTCGGCATATTTGACAGTACCCGAATTGGCTTCTTCTGTTCTGTGCGCTGTCCGGGCGATGCAATCCTCAAGACATACGATCTTGCGCGGATGCTGCGCGATTCCAACATGACGATTGTCGGTGGTTTTCAGTCGCCGATGGAAAAAGAGTGCCTAGATCTGCTATTGCGAGGCTCGGCGTCCGTAGTGATCTGTCCGGCGCGGGGACTTGGCCGGATGCGGATTCCGAAAAGCTGGAAGAAGCCTTTGGCCGAAGGACACTTGCTGATTCTATCCTTTTTCGCCGACGACATCCGCCGCCCCACAGCCGATCTTGCAGTCAAGCGCAATGCCTATATTGCCGCGCTCGCCGACCGTATCCTTATTGCCCACGCCGAAAAGGGCGGCAAAATCGAGGCATTGTGCAAGGAAGCACTCACTCACGGAAAACCAGTTTTTGCCATAGACTCGCCAGATAACGCTCATCTTGTAGAACTAGGCGTTGTGCCCGTCCGAGTTGACGATCTTGCGCCCTTAGTTGCAGAGACGCCATCGTCAAACCGTTAGAGAAGTGTTATAGGAGGATTTGAAGATGTCTGATGAAATCATCGAGGAACTGTGGCGGATTAAAGACAGCATTGCACGGGAACACGGGTATGATATCGAAGCTCTCGTTGCCTATCTCCAGAGCAAGGAAAAGGCGGCAGGTCGGCGGATTGTGGATCTGTCTGCCATGAAAAAGACCGCCGAACAAGGTGCTTCATCAGCAATCGAAGACTAGACACCAGAGACCGCTTAGCCACTTCAAACGCTTTATGACCTCTCCCCTCCTCGATGTCCACGACCTGAGCGTGCGCATCACTCGCGACGAGGGCGTGGTGCGACCGCTCAACGGCGTCAGCTTTCGCATCAACACCGGCCAAGCCGTGGGCATCGTCGGCGAGAGCGGCTGCGGCAAAACCATGACCTCCAACGCCCTGCTACAAATTTTGCCGCCAGCGGCCGAGATTACCAGCGGCCACATCCGCTACCGTCGCAAGCTGGACGAGCGCGAAATCGACCTCGCCGCACTCGACGCGCACAGCGACGAGATGCACCAAATCCGGGGCGGCGACATCTCCATGATCTTCCAAGAGCCAATGACCGCGTTCTCTCCGGTGCACACCATTGGCAACCAAATCGCCGAAATGATCCAACTCCACGACTCGCTATCCTCAGAAGCAACGCAGCAGCGAGTCGTCGAGCTGTTGCACCTAGTCGGCATCCCCGATCCGCAGGACCGCGCCGACGACTATCCCTTCCAGCTTTCGGGTGGAATGCGCCAGCGGGCGATGATTGCCATGGCGCTGGCGAGCAATCCGCGGCTCCTAATCGCCGACGAACCAACCACGGCGCTCGACGTGACCGTCCAAGCGCGGGTACTCAAGCTGATCCAGCGGCTCCAGCGCGAGCTAGGACTGGCGCTCATGCTAATCACCCACGATCTAGGCGTGATCGCGCACACGGTCGAATACGTCTATGTGATGTACATGGGGCGGATCGTCGAAGAAGGACCGGTAGCCGCAATTTTCGACAGCCCGGCGCATCCCTATACCGCGGCCCTGTTGCAATCCATCCCCAGCCTGACGGGCAAACGCCGACACATCGAACCAATTGAAGGCAGCGTCCCCAGCGCGTACGCCCTGCCCGAGGGATGCCCCTTCCACACCCGCTGCACACAAAAGGTCGGCCCCATTTGCGAGCAGCAAATGCCCGCGTCCGCAGAAGTGGGGCCATATCACCACACCCGTTGTTTCATCCACACCGAGGAAGGAGGGGACTAGCCCGATGTCCAACGGGGCTACAGACGCCCTCCTACAAGTGCGAGGGCTAAAAAAGCACTTTCCCGTACATCGGGGGCTTTTACAGCGACAGACGGGTTGGGTAAAGGCCGTGGATGGCGTGAGCTTCTCGCTCGTCCAAGGCAAAATTTTGGGACTGGTCGGCGAGAGCGGGTGCGGCAAGACCACCACCGGGCGGATGATTCTCCGCGCCCTAGACCCAACCGAAGGGGAGATTCTCTTTCGCCAACAGGACGGACAAATCGTCGATATGGCCCAACTCGGCCGGCGCGAAGTCGTCCAAGCCCGCCGGCAGATGCAGATGATCTTCCAAGACCCGTACTCGTCCCTAAATCCGCGCATGCCCGTGCGCGATCTAATCGCCGAGCCGCTCCGGTCCTATGGCTGGTCGGCGCGCGATAGCCACGAGCGCGTGGGCGAGCTGATGGAGCGTGTGGGACTCGACCCCAGATATGCGCGCCGCTATCCGCACGCCTTCTCCGGCGGCCAGCGGCAGCGCATCGGCATTGCCCGCGCCTTGGCCTTGAGCCCGTCACTCATCGTCGCCGACGAGCCAGTCTCCGCGCTCGACGTCAGCGTGCAAGCGCAGATTCTCAACTTGCTCCGCCAATTGCAGACCGACCTCGACCTCACCTTGCTCTTTATCGCCCACGACCTGAGCGTGGTGCGCTATCTCTGCGATGAAGTGGCCGTCATGTACCAAGGCCGGATCGTGGAACAGGCCGCAACCGAAACCCTCTTTACCCAACCGCAGCACCCCTATACGGCCATGTTGCTAGAGGCCGCACCCGCGCCCGACCCCCACGCCTCGTGGATGGAGGACGACGAAGACGCCAGCGAGGCGGGCGAGCCAACACCGGCCGACGACCAAGGGTGCGCGTTCGCACCGCGCTGCCGCTACAAAAGCGACCTATGCAGCCAGCAGATGCCCGCGCTGGAAGGCGAAGCGCACTTAGCCGCTTGCCACCACAAAGACGAGTTAGAACTGCACGGCGTGTAGTTCTTATCTCGCCGCGTAATACGGTTCCGCGTCAAATCCCGGATACCGCGTCGCCATCCCCGCGATAAATTCTTCCGTCCACAGCGAGTCGCCCGGCGGCGGGAAGCCCAGCAGTTCGCGCTGGCGCGGAGTGGCTTCGGCCATGAAGCGATTCATGGCTGCACCTTGAGCACCGCTTTTATACGTGAAGGTGCGACCGCCGTCCCAAGGACGGTCCTTGCGGGTAAAGCCCACCCACATGACCGGGCGGTGCCCCGCTGGTGCGGTAAAATCGGAGGCAGCGTGGCGGGTGAAGACGCTGTAGAGGCACACCGAGCCGCCGGGGACGATCATCGGCACGGCTTCCGCGTCGGAGCAACCCTTGGGCACCATGCGGATCGGGGCCATCCCTTCCTCGACGTCGTCGAAGCAGTAGAAACACACCAAGTTCATAAAGTCGTCAGGCTCAATGATCGGCCCCAGTGTGTTGTTGCCGTAGTCGATGTGAAAATTGGTCCCGTATTCCTCGCCGGCGTATTTCATGCCTAGGTGGCCCTCGCAGAGGCGAATCTCGCGCGTGCCCAAGACGCGCTCAGCCGCGTCAATCAGATCGGGATGGACGGTGACGTGATTGAGGCCGGAGTGATCCCAAGGGAAGAGTCTTTGCTGGGGGGTGTCGTTGCGACGGTCGTTAGCTAGGTATTGGTCATAGGACGGCGCAAAATGAGTGAAGAAGCCGTCGAGCGCGGCTTGCTGCTCGTCTTTAGTAAGGAAGTTCTCGACGATCAGGAAGCCCTGTTCTTTGTACGTAGCAAGTTGGGCGTCGGTGATGTGCATTTGCTATTACTTGTCGGCGTAGATCCCCACAATCCGCTGCAACAGGTCCAGAGCCTGCCCGCGCTCTCGCTGAAAGGCGTTGCGGCCGATGATGGAGCCAAAGCCGCCGCCATCGCGGATGCCGGTGATCTCCTCGATGATTTCTTCTTCGCCCTTGGCCGGGCCGCCAGAAAAGATCACCACGCGCCGCCCGTTGAACGCCGATTGCACCACGTGGCTCACGCACTCGGCCAAGGTGCCAGCCGGCACATCCGCATACGCCTTGCGGGCCTCGTCCTGCTCAATGTGGGCCGTAGGCGGTTTGACCTTGATGACATGGGCACCTAGCTGGGCGGCGATTTGAGCGGCGTACGCAGTGACGTCGAGCGCGGTCTCTCCATCCTTGCTCAAGTCCGTGCCGCGCGGATAGGACCAGACCACCACGACCAAACCGTACCGCTTGGCCTCTTCGGCCAAGGCTTGCAATTTTTCGTACATCTCCTGCCGTAGCGCTGAACCCGGATAGACCGTGTAGCCGATGCCAACGCAACCCAAGCGCAGAGCGGCGGAAATGGAGCCGGTGAGCGACTGAGTGGGGTCTGCGTCGGAGTGGAGGTTTTCGCGGTTGTTGAGCTTGAGGATCAGCGGCAGATCGCCGGCGTAGTCGCGCGCGCCGGCTTCGAGGAACCCGAGCGGGGCAGCGTATGCACTGAGGCCAGCGTCAATGGCCAACTCAAAGTGATAGCGCGGATCGTACGCGGGTGGGTTGGGAGCGAAGCTGCGCCCGGGGCCGTGCTCAACGCCCTGATCTACGGGCAGGATGACCAGCTTGCCCGTGCCGCCGAGCGCACCGTGGTTGAGCAGACGCGCCAAGTTGGTCAAGGTGCCGGGGTTGTCACTGCCATACCAGCTCAGGATTTCGCGGATGCGCTCTTGCATTTTATACCTCTCTCGCATGTGAGAATTGGAGAATTGACAAAAAGAAAAGCTCCTCAATCGCGCAAAGCGCGCTAAAGGAGCTTAACAAAATGGCGGGGACGACGAGACTCGAACTCGCGACCTTCGGCGTGACAGGCCGACGTTCTAACCAACTGAACTACGCCCCCATTTCTTGAAGTGAAAGGTAAGAGCCGGACTAAGTAATGTCAATGGCCGAGGCTTTGGCCTGACTCTCTTTTCTCAACCGCTTGAGCGCGCCGCGCATGAGCTGGCGCTTGAGCGGGCTGAGGTGGTCGATGAAAAGCTTGCCGTCGAGGTGGTCGATTTCGTGCTGGAGGGCACGGGCGTAAAAGCCTTCGCCCGCAGTTTTGAAAGGCTGGCCATCCAAGCCAATGGCCTCGACCTCGACCCAAGCGTAGCGCTTGACGTCGCCGTACAGGTCGGGAAAGCTCAGACAACCCTCCTCGCCGATTTGCTCGCCCTCGTGGCCCGTAATCTTGGGGTTGATCAAGGCCACGGGTTGGCAGTCCGACTGATGGATGGTCACATCGACGACGCAGACCCGCTTGAGGACGCCAATCTGCGGGGCGGCAAGCCCGACCCCGGCTGCGGCGCGCATGGAGTCGAAGAGGTCGGCGACGAGTGCGCGAATGGCGTCATCCACCTCTGCGACCCGAGCACACTTCTGGCGGAGGCACTGCGCTCCGAACAGCGCGATTTCGCGTTTCATGTGTCCAAGGGGTCTAATTCGAGGGCAATATAGCGCAGGCCCAAGTCGGCGAGCGCAGCCACTAGGGCCGAGCGCAGCGGGGCCGCAGCGAGGCGGGAGATGGCTGCTGAGGGCAAGCGCAGGATGAGCATCTGGTCGCGCTGCTCATACGCGGCCGGCAGCAGTGAATGGGCTGCGAGCAGCGGATTGACCCGCGCAAAAAGCGGCTCGTCGGCACCGGAATCGGCGATGGTGATCAGCGCCTCGTTCATGCTGCCGGAGCGGAAGCCGCACAGATCGACGGTAGTTTGCAGATAGCCAATTTCCCGCAAGTGCTCCAGCAAAGACCGGCGCGCACCCTGGTCGCCGAGCAGGCGCGTCAAGTCCTCAGCGGGCAACTCAATGCGCGACAGCATCTCATGGTGGCGGGCGCGGACCTGATCGAAGCCACAAACCTCGCGCAGATAGCGCTCGGCGCAGTCAATTTGTCGCAGCCCCTCGGCGGTAACGGGCGTGCCGTAGGGGAAGCGCGACGAGAGGCAGGCCATGGCCGGGCGGTCCCACACTGTCAGCCCCCAGCGCTTGGCTAGGGCGCGCACATCGTCTTTGGTCAGGCCCGCTTCGGCTAAGGGCGCGTGTACGCCGCGCTCGCGGGCGGCCGCAGCCCCAGGGCGGAAATCGCCGATATCGTCGGCGTTTTGGCCGTAGAGGATGTAATTGACATTGAGGGTGCGCGCTAGCTGCTCCATGTGGGTGAAGAGCTCTTGCTTGCAGTAGTAGCAGCGGTTGGGCGCGTTTTTGGCGTAATCGGGGTTGTCCAACTCGCGGGTTTTGACCACCTCGTGGCGGATGCCGAACTCGCGGGTGATCTCAGTGGCCCTCTCCAACTCGCCGGTGGCGTAGCTCTCAGAGTCCGCAGTGACGCAGATGGCCCCCTCGCCCAACACCCGCTGGGCCGCCACCGCCAGCGTGGCACTGTCGACTCCGCCCGAATAGCCGACCAGCACCTGCCCCATCGGGCGCAGAATGTCTTCGAGATGCGCTAGTTTTTCGTCTAGGGAGAGCATGGCGATCAGAAGGAGGATTTTTCCGCGGACGCAGCGCAGGGCATGATCGCAGCGTCAACCATGCCGTGCAGGATCTTCTTGTCGGCCGGGAACACTAGGGCTTGGATGCCGCACAGGCGCGGCACATCGCTGATGACGTAGTAATAAGGACGCAGCATCACCCGACCCCGCATGGGCACGATTTCGTCGCGGTCAAAGTCGTAGTAGCGCACATTGCGACGGGCGGCTTTGTGGAATTCCTGCAAGATATAGGGCTGGTGCGCAAAGCGGTCAAGGGCCTCTTGCACGCGCTCGGCCCACTCAGCTTCGGACAGGTCGTGGCCGATGGACACGCCCTTGCTTTCATACGCTATGTTGGAAAAACCCGAGGGCTTGAGCACGAGTTCGCGCTGCTTCTTGGTTAGGTGCTTCAACTGCTGCCAGTCGCTGACGGGCTGGCCGCCAATGTCGAGGCCGGGAATGATAGCGTGGGGCGGCAGCGGCCGCGCATCGACAATCCACGAGCGCGGGATCAGGCTGTCTAAGGCGGCAAAAGGCTCCTTGCCCAAGGCGCGGCGCCAATAGGATTTGAGCGCGGGGTGGTGGTAGAGCGCCAACCATAGCTTTTCTTCAAGGTATGCCTTCGGTGGCGGGGTTAAGCACAGGGCGTTTTTCTTGGTGAAATAGGTAAAAAGCTCGGCCTTGGGGATGTTTTTGAGGTCGAACAGCTCGAAGAAGCGATAGGCCGCGTCAATGCGCCAAGGGGCCGGCTCGTCCTCACCTTGGAGGAAGAGACCATTTTCGTCAAAGTGGGCCTCGCGTGGGTGGGCACTGCGGGCTGGTTTGCCAGCGGCCTGCAAGCGCTCGACCAGCCATTCCATTTCGCGGCGATAGGCCTCGGACTCGTCCGAGACAAAGAGGGCGAAATGCGGCTCATCCACCTTGGCAGCAGCGGCAATGGCTTCGTAGAACGGGTCGATCAGGCCGCGGGCACCGCCGATGATGTCGTAGCCGAGGTCAGCATAAACCTCAGAGACTTGGGCGGTGAATCCCATGCCGCCGGGGATGGCGTCCAGCTCGACTAGCTTGAAGCCGTCCTCAGTCAGCAGCAGGTCCGGACGGATGACCAAGGGCAACTGGGATTTGATGCGATTCCAGAGGCCCATTTCGCGCACGGCACTGGGTTTGCCCAAGTCCAAGTACTCGTGAATCCAAGGCGGCTCGACGCCTTGGACGCTCTGGTGGTAGAGCTGGTTGGAGGTCTTGTAAAACTGATGTAGGACGCCGCCGAGTTGGTCTAGATAGCGGTGTTGCGCCGGCGAAAGATAGAACGGCTCTGGGGCAATGCGCCACGGCAGATTACTGTCCGGGTGTAAATGAGTGCGGTCGCCTTCAAAAAGGCCACCGGCGGGACAATGGGCGTTGATGTGGAGGCAGAGCGCTTTGAGGTCGGATGCGGTACTCGGGAGGGACATCGAATAGGCTCTCTAAAATATGTATGCACATCAATTTAGGATAAATGATATGCTAGGTCAACGCCGCTTGGCTTTTGGCAAGACCAAACCCGCACCGCATATTTGCTCGGACGACGAAGGAGCGCGATATGGAGCTGATAGGCAGGCGTTGCCTAGTAACCGGCGGCGGGCGCGGCATTGGCCGGACCATTGCCTTGGCCTTGGCGCGGGAAGGGGCACATGTGGCGATCTTGGCCCGCACCGGATCAGAACTGGACGAGACAGCCGCGCTTTTGGCAGACCAAGGCCAAGCGGCGTTGAAGCTACGGGCGGATGTAGGGCGGCGCGAGGAAGTAGATGCGGCCATTGAGCGCGTGCTCGCAGCTTGGGGTGGGGTCGATGTGCTGGTCAACAACGCGGGAATTCAGGGCCCCATAGGCCGAGTGGAAGAGGTCGATCCAGACGCTTGGATGCAGGTGGTGCAGGTCAACCTCGGCGGCTGTTTCTACTGCACTCGCAAGGTCTTGCCGGCCATGATCGCCCAGCACTACGGCAAAATCATCAACCTCTCGGGCGGCGGCGCGGTAGGGCCGCGGCCCTTCTTTAGCGCGTATAGCGCCTCCAAAGCCGCAGTCGTGCGCTTTAGCGAAAACTTGGCTGGAGAAGTGGCTGAGCACGGCATTGACGTCAACGCCATTGCCCCTGGAGCGGTCAACACGCGGATGCTCGACCAACGGCTAGCGGCCGGCGCGGCCGTGAGCGCAGAGGAACGCGAGCAGGACCA
Source organism: Candidatus Latescibacterota bacterium (assembly GCA_965116455.1). Lineage (GTDB taxonomy): Bacteria > Latescibacterota > UBA2968 > UBA8231 > UBA8231. The sequence goes on from OZ220690.1 coordinate 3,108,866, forward strand.
GCACCTACTGCGCGAGGGCGACGCTACGGGTGAACGAGCGGCCGCGCTGGCAGTCTATCTGGCCTCGGCGTGCTCAGACGGGCTGACGGGGCGGCTGCTGTCAGCGGTTTGGGATCCGTGGGAAACCTTCGATGTCGAGGCGATTATGGCCACGGAGGCCTTTGCCGTGCGGCGCGTCCAACAGCAGGAGGACTGAGTGTACAAAGTGGGAATCGTCGGAGCGGGACGCATGGGGCGGCGACGGGCCGCCACAGCCCATGCCCATCCTGAGTCCGCAGTAACCCTGATCTACGACGAGCACGCACCCGCCGCGGCCGAATTGGCCGCCGAATGCGGGGCCGCAGTGGCGGCTTCGCAGGAGGAGCTAATCGCGGCCGATCTCGACATCGCGGTGGTCGCGACGACGCACGACGCATTGGCCCCCATCAGCACCTCCGCCCTCTTGGCTGGCAAACACGTCTTGTGCGAAAAGCCGCTGGGGCGCAACCCCCAGGAAGCCCGGCAGGCCGTCGCCGCGGCCGAGCAAAGCGGGCGCGTGCTCAAGGTCGGCTACAACCACCGCTATCACCCCGCCATCCAAAAGCTGCACGAGGTCTGCACGGTGGGTGAGGTCGGCCCACTGCTGAGCATCCGGGCGCGCTATGGCCACGGCGGGCGGCCCGGCTACGAGCGAGAGTGGCGCACCAATCCCGAGAAGGCGGGCGGCGGCGAGCTTTTGGACCAAGGAGCGCATCTAATCGACTTGGCCAAGTGGCTCTTGGGGGACTTTGCCGAAGTCACAGGCTATGCCGAGACCCACTTCTGGGATTCGCCCGTGGAGGACAACGCCTACGGACTCTTTCGCACGGCCACCGGGCAGATCGCCTCGCTGCACGCGAGTTGGACGCAGTGGAAAAACCTCTTCAGCTTCGAGGTTTTCGGGCGCGATGGTTACGTCTGCGCCGAGGGCTTGGGGGGGACCTACGGGCCGGAACGCGCCGTCGTGGGGCGGCGCAATCCCCAAGGCGGCGCGCCGGACAGCGAGCACTTTGACTACCCGGGCGAGGATTGCTCGTGGGAGTTGGAGTGGGCCGATTTTTTGCGCGGCCTAGCCGGTGCGGGCACTCCCTATTCGCTTGGCCGGGAGGCTTTGGAGACTATCGAGTGGATTTACCGACTCTACCGGGCTGATGCCGAGGGGCGTGCCGTGCGGCGGGAAGAACCTCTAACCATATAGAAAAAAAAGAGTTACGAATAGCATAGCCGCCGCGCCACTTGGTGCTGCGGTTATTTTTTTTCGCGCGCGTTATTTTTTTTGAAAATTTTTCGCGAAAATTTCTTACCATATAGATAGCTAAGACAGCAAACACTACTCTTTCATGTCTATAGAAAGGAAGGAAACCCTTTTAGACAAAGTGAAGCACTCTAAACCCATTATTTACCGCATCTCAGATACCCTTTAACCCCGCAGGAAGTGCTATGAGAACAGATCAGGATATCGCCCAAGTGGAACGTATTGCGATGGCTTATCGACGCCTTGCTAACGCTATGATTCTCAGTACTTTACGCGAAATATCCAAGATGGATGAGGTCGTGGAAACCCCCGATGGCACCCCAGAGATGGCCTTTGTCGAAAGCTCTAGGATCGATCCTTGGTGCGAATTGGCCGGCCTCGAACCCGAAGTCGTGCGCAAGGCCGCTAAACGGCTGATTGCAGAACGACCTTTTTAGCACATACAGCACAACCCAACTAAAGAAAGCTCCGGGACGAACGCTCCCGGAGCTTTTTTGCGTTTAGTGGCTAGCGCGGAGCGAGGCGCGCGCGGCGTGGTCTAGGAGGCCGTGTACCACCTTTTCGGCATCGCGGTGGCGTAGGTCCTCAAAGCGCAAGGCCCAGACGTGGTCCCGGTACGCCATGTTGCGCACTTCGATGAGGACCTTGACGTCAGCGGGGTTGTTGCGCAAAACCCCTAGCCCCTGCCCGCGGACGTGGGCACCAGCCCCCAATGCCGGGAGCAGAGAGCGGGCGAACTGGCGCGAGACGCGATCTACGCGTCCACTCCTGCTGCTTTTGTAGTATAGAACCAGTGGCGCTTCTGGAGCCTTCGGTTCAACATCGGCGTGGAAGGAGAGAAATATCCGCCGTCCCTTTGGGGCATTGGCAAAGGCCTGGCGGGCAATGCGCACGCGGGTCTCAAGATTGCTGCCGCGCGGCCAAGCGCTGAGCTTGTTGGTTTGGTTGTAAGCGGCCCAGTTGTACACTTCGTTTTTTTCGTTGACAAAGGTCTGGGTCGGCGGATCGCTTTGGCGAATTAGGTGGTTGGGGCTGAGTAAGGTCATGGTGACTTGGGCCCCGTGCAAGCGCGTCAAAACATAGACCCGCAGCGCGATGTCGAAGACGTACTCGTCCTCTACTACGTAGAGCCTATTGCCGTTGCCGTCGCGAGTAGAAACTATTGCGCCCGGGTCCAGCCCGCCGTGGCCTGGGTCGAGGACGATGTGCCAGCCTTCCAACCGAGAGCTCAAGCGCCCCATGCGCCCGACCTTGCGCTCGAATTCCCGCCACAGGCGCGCTGCTTGGCGATACGTCTGACGCGGCGAGCTTGGATGTTCTTCGTAATATTTCTTGCTCGGCTGGCGCTTATTACGGGGTCGGGAGAAGTAGTACGGGCCGTTGTCAGAGGCAATTTTCGGCGTGTCAGCGCGGTGGATCTGCAGGTCGTCCCAGTCAATTTCAGACAATTCCACCCAGCGCATTGGCCGCACCTTGAGCCGGTCGCCCGGATGGATGACGGCGTTTCTCTTCAATTTGTTGATGCGGGTGATTTCAGCCACGCTCATCTGGTGCAGGCGGGCGATCTGCGCGAGGTAATCGCCCCGCTTCACCACGTACGTGGCCAGCCGTGGACCGCTTGCGGGCGCGGCACTCGGTTCGAGTTTCCGGTCGGAGTAGAGCTTGAGCTCTTGGCCTGGGTAGATGCGGTTTGACCGGAGACCGTTGAGTATCTTGAGGCGATAGACGCTGATGCCGTACGCGCGGGCAATCTCCCACAGCGCGTCCCCGCGCTCCACGATGTGTACCGTGCTCGCCGCATCCTTGAGGCGAAGCTTCTGGCCGATGAGAATCCGGTCGCCGACAAGGGCGTTGAGGCGCTGCAATTGGCTGACCGAGACTCGGTAGCGCCGGGCGATCTCAGTCAGGGTTTCGCCCTCTTTCACCACGTGGACGGCTTCCTCTAACCGCGAAGCGCGCAGGCGGAGCTTTTGCCCAGGCCGAATGAGGTCGCTTTTGAGCTTGTTGAGCTGGCGCAGGAAACCCAAGCCCACGTCAAATCGCAGGGCGATTTTCGACAGCGTATCGCCGCGCCGAACCGTGTACTCGCTCGGCTCTTCGTCGTTGTCGTCGATCGCGGCACTCCGAGCGGGCGCGGTCGTCTTCTGCAAGTAGAGCTTCTGTCCGACGTGGATGACGTCCCGATTGAGGTGGTTGAGCGCCTTGAGCCTATAGACCGGGACGGCGAACTGCCGAGCAATTTTCGACAGCGTGTCGCCGCGCCGGACGCGATACCAATCGCCGCTTCGCACTGGCAGCCCAACTTTGAGACCCTGGCCAGCGTATATCCTACTGCTGCGGAGCTTGTTCCAGCGTTGGATTTGCTTCTGCGAGACTCGGTAGCGCGCGGCAATTTCAGACAGAGTATCCCCTCGTTTGACCACGTGGACGATGGGACTCCTGCGCTCGGCGGCGTCAATTGCAAAAGCACACAAAAACAGCGCCACCAAGATATAGACCGGGCGCGACATAGACTAAATATCGGAATTGGACAACAGGGGAAGGGGTTTGGCAAGTATAAGGTTATTAAGGCTATAGCGCAAAGGCTACTTGCTGGCGACAGAGGGGCAAGCTATACTTCGCCTCCATGAATGAAGCTAGGCTGCCCTCGGTAGATCAGATGCTCAAGCAGGTCGCCGACCTCTTGCAAGAGTACGACCGCGCCTATGTCGTCGAGCAGGTGCGCCGCTGCATTGCAGACGTGCGTCGCCAAGTGCGGGCGGGCACTGTAGAAGAGGAGCGGGAGACCTTGGACGTGCGAATCGAGCGAGCCGTACGTCGCTGCATCGAACAAGAGGCCGCGCCCCGGCTGCACCGCGTCGTCAACGCCACCGGCGTGGTGCTACACACCGGCTTGGGCCGCGCCCCGCTGCCCCAAGCGGCCCAAGAGGCCGTCGCGCGGGTAGCCACCGGCTATTGCAACCTCGAATTCGAGCTAGAGTCGGGCAAACGCGGCGAGCGCGTCGCGCACGTCGAGGTCCTTATATGCTCGATGACTGCCGCGGAAGCTGCCGCCGTGGTCAACAACAATGCCGCCGCCGTACTCTTGTTGCTCGATACCTTGGCGCGGGGGCGGGAAGTGGTGGTCTCGCGGGGACAACAGGTCGAAATCGGCGGCTCATTCCGCCTGCCCGACATCATCGCGGCCAGCGGGGCCAAGCTGCGCGAGATCGGCACGACGAACCGCACGCACTTGCGCGACTACGAGCGCGCCGTAGGTGCAGATACTGGTGCCATTTTAGTGGTGCATCCGAGCAATTACAGGGTGCAGGGCTTTACCGCCGAGGTGGACCTAAAGGACTTGGCCGCCCTGAGCCAGCGCACTGGGGTACCGCTGGTCCACGACTTAGGTAGCGGTGCCCTCGTTGATTTGGAGCAGTGGGGGCTGCCGCCCGAGCCGGTCGTCTCCTCCAGTCTCAAGGACGGTGCAGCCGTGGTCTGCTTCAGCGGCGACAAGGTGCTGGGCGGGCCGCAAGCCGGTATCATCGCCGGCCAGCGTTCCTATGTGGAGCAAGTGCGCCAAAATCCGCTGATGCGCGCCCTGCGCTGCGACAAGCTGATCTACGCCGCGCTCGAAGCGGTGTTGTCGCTCTATCGCCTGCCGCCGGACAAGCTAACGCAGGCCCTGCCAGCGCTGGCCATGCTGCGGGCGACGGTTGAGGCGCTGGAGGGGCGCGCCCAGAGGCTGTTGTCCCTCTTGCCCGAGGCGGTCTGCCGCTCCTTCCGCCTCGAAGTGGTCGAATCGCTGGCCCAAGCTGGCAGCGGGTCCCTGCCCCTAGCCGAGATCCCCAGCCGGGCCGTAGCCCTCCAGCCAGCCGCGGCCCGTATCGAGCAGCTAGGTCGCCAACTCAGGCGGCAGGGCGTAGTCGGTCGCATCACCCGCGAGCGGCTCCTGCTCGACATGCGCACCGTGCACGACGACGAGGTGGAATGGATCGCCCAAGCCTTGACCCATGTCGCGGCGCAGTAAGAGTCGCGCTATTGCTCGCTTGGCTGCTCAGCGGCTGTGGCGGCAAACAACCCACCGCACCTCCTGCACCTGAGCCTGCGCCCCCTGAATCCGCCGGCCAAGCCGGCACCGTTGCGGTCGCCAACCACACCGCCTACGATCTCGAGGTGGCGTACCTCAACGAGACCGATGCGGACGCGCCGCGGATTGTGCGCACCCGCGTGCCGGCTGGCCAGCGCGTGGAGGTTTCGGGCGAGGTGCTGCCAGCCGGTCTAGAAGTGGAATTCGACCTAGTACTCGTGCCGCGCACGGCCGACGGGATTCGGGTGCGGCGCAAGATCCGGGTCGCAATTGACGGCGATTGGGTCTTAAATGTGCGCTTGGCGGACGAATCCGACCCCTTCAGCCTAGAGATCGCCAGCGCCTCTCCATAGGCTGCAAAGAGAGAGCAATATTTTCGCTTGCTTTATCGCGGGGTGAGTTTTACGTTTGATAACCCCACGATAAATTTCAGCACTTTCCCCTTACATATTTCACAGAGCCGTTTCTGTTAGCCTAGCTATTGTGCTGCTCGTTTGGGCACAGCTAGAGGATCAAAAACCTATGGTGTTGGACATCCGCGACTTGCGCGAAGAGGCTGCGCCGATCGCCGAAACATCGCTGGATCAATTGCTCCAAGACGAACAGGCCCAATCGCACCGGCTGGTGCTCAGCGCAGACGATTTAGAGCACCTCTTAACCATCGTCGAGGACTCGGACGACAGCCGACGGCTAGCGGCCATCGACATTTTGAGCCATCACCGCTCTTGGCTGTCTTCGCTGCACATGCTGCGCCGGATCGTGCGGTTGGCGCACAAGGAGCACGACCCCCGACCAGCCGCAGCCTTGGTGCAAGCGCTGCGCCAGTGCGACGAAGTCGCCCAGTTCCTAACCAGCAAAGAGCGTGCGGTCGCTCGCGAGGCTGCGCAGGGTGTGCCGATCAGCCGCCAAACCCTCGCGCCAGTCACCGAGGTACTAGCCGCGGGCCTCCCAGCCGACATCGCGGCCGTACTCCTCGACAAAATTCGCCGCACCCACCCCTCTATGGTGTCCTATGCAGTCGATTGCCTCCTCAAGTGCGACCCCAACGAGCATCTCTTGCGCGCGTTCTTGGCGCACTTGCCGCAGGTACCGCTCTTCTCCCTCTTCGTCGAGGCTGGACTGCCCCAAACCATGGTTTCGACTGCACAAACCCGCGTCTGGCAACAGGCGGCGCGGATAGCCACTGAGGTTCTCCAAGACGCTCCATCGGCCAAGCTGCTGCGCTACCTGCTCAGTAAGTGCGGCGAGGACGCGGCCTTCGCCCGCAGCCACGCCCGCTTCTTGCACGGGATCGCCCAGCGAGCCGACACCTCATTGGACGCTGATTTAATCGGCCACTTTGAGCGACTCACCTCCGGTGCCTCCGAGGACAAGGTCGCTCGTCTAGCCCAGCTATTAGTCGGATTAAGTGGGAGACTCGACGGCCAAGCAGGGCAGCAGGCGGCAGCTCTCCTAGAAGATTGGAAATCCCGCTCGGCCTCGCTCAAGCTCAAGATCTACCATCTAGAGCAAGGGATCCGCTGAGCACCTGTTCCACCGGGTCTCCCCAAGGGCCGTTCGCCGACGGGCGAACGGCCTTTTTATTTGTGCACGCGCCACAGCAGCACCAAGGCCAAGACGGCAAACAGCAGGTTGGCTATCCACGCGCCCAACCAAGGTGCGAGCAACTGATTCCAACCGAGGGCTTGGCCGGCCTTGACGCAACTGTAATAGGCAAAGCAGATCAGGACCCCCAAGCCGAAGCTGTTGGCCAAGCCAGCGCGGCGGGCATTGGCACCGAGGATCGCGCCGAGGGCGATGATGATGAAGCTGGTCAGGGGAAAGGATACTTTCAGGTGTAAATCGACGCGCTGGCGCGTGGCGTCCTCTCCGTTGAGCGTGGCGCGGGCGATGTAGTCGGCCAGCTCGGCGTAGTTCATTTCCTCGGGGTCCTTCTGCTGGCGAGCAAAGTCGCTAGGGAGCAACGACAAGCTCGGCAGAGATAGGGTATCAAAGGAAGAAGTCGCCACGGCTTCGCCCTCGGCAAAGCGAAAGCGGCGGCCTTCGAAAAGCACCCAAGTGCCCTCCCGCCACTCCATGCGCCGGGCCACGGCGCGCTCCAGCGGAGTGTAGCCGTGCAGCCGCTCCCAAGACACTTCGACAGCGCGTTGCCGCCCCGCGTCGTAGCTGCGGGCGTACACGAACTGGTTGCCCGCGTCTTGGAGCAGGACTTGGCGGCGGGAGCCGTCGCTGCGGTGATAGGACTTAATCTCGTCGCTGATTTGATTGTACCGATAGGTAGCAGGCGGGACCACCCAATCGGTAAAGAAAAAAGCTGCGACCGAAACGGCGAGGGCACACGCCAAGACCGGAGCCAGCAGGCGATACAGGCTAATGCCAGTGGCCTTCATGGCGGTGATTTCGTTTTGGCGTGCCAAGCTGGTCAAGGCAAAGAGTGCGCCTAGCAGCGCGGCGATGGGCAGGGTCAGGATGAGCCAGTACGGCACCCGATAGACGTAGTAAAGCAAGATTTGCTCGGGACGAGCTTCAAAGTCGATAAAGGTATCGATGTTTTCGGTGAGGTCGATAATCACCGCAATGAGCAACAGACTCACCACGGCGATCCCCAGACACAACAGGAAGCGACGCGTCAAATAGAGGTCGAGGATGCGCATCTCAGGTCTCTTTCGTCCCTCGGCGTCCAGCGCGGTCGTACGCGACCACCCGCAACAGCCCCCATCCAGCGAGGGCGAAGACCAAATTGGGCGCCCACATCGCCAAAGGCGGCGGAATATAGCCCCGGTCGGCCAGCTCCTCACCGCCGATGAGGAACATCCAGTAGATCCAAAAGAAGAACAGGCTGATGCCGACAGAGACGGCTGCGCCGCGCCGGCGAATTAGCGCACCCAAAGGCGCACCGACCAGCGCGAAGACCAAGCAGGCGGCTGGGATGGATAGCTTCTTGTGAATCTCGACTAAGTACTCGTTGATCCGCCCCGCGCGGCGGTCTATGTGCCGCCACTGTCGGCGCAGATCCTCGGCTGCTTGTTGCCCTTCTCGCTCTAGCGCTCCAGCTGTGGAGTCAGCAAACTGGCTTTGGTGCAGTTCGAGGTAGCGCGCGGCAATCGAATCGAGGCGACCGTACGCGCGCTCCTGCTCGCGGCGGCGCTCTAGCACCAAGCGGTGCATGGCCGCGATGTCTAGCTCGCGGTCGCTGCGGTAGGACGAGGGGCGGTGCTCGTAGCGGCGGAGCTCGTCCTTGATGTGCAGTACTTGGCGGGCAAAGGTGCCGTAGAAAAAGCGCTCTTCTTGGCCGGCTTCGACGCGCTGGACATGGCCCTCCTCCAACTCCAAGCGGATGTAAGCCCCATCTCCCAACAGCGCGATGCGGCCCCTCGGGGCGTGTAAAATCACTGGTGGCCCAGGGCGCGAGGCGTCGTAGAGCGCGATGCCGGCCAACTCGTTAGTCTCTGAGTCGATCTGGCGGATGAGCAGGTGGTAATCGCCCAAGTTGGGTATAAAAACCCCTTCCTTTTCCCGCAGCACCAAGGCGGCCTTCGTCCGTTGCAAGCTCGACGACAGGACGCGGGCTTGGTGGTTCCAGTCTGGGAGGATTTGGTCGTTAAAAAGGACCATCAGCAGAGTGAGCAAAAAAGCGGCTACTAGCACCGGCCGCAGGAGCAACCAAAAGCTCACCCCGCAGGCTTTGGCCGCGATGATTTCCCCGTCGGCGGCAAGGCGAGCAAAGGCCATGAGCACGGCGATGAGCACGGCCATGGGCACGGCCAGCGCCACGATCCAAGCCAAGTTGAAGAGCAAAAGCTGGAGGGCAGCCAGCAGGGTCAGCCCCTTGCTCAGCACTTGGTCCATCGTCTGCAATACGACGTCGACCAGCAGGATGAAGAGGATCAGCGCAAAGCCGAGCACAAAAGGCCAGCCGTGTTCTTTGAGCACGTAGCGGGATAGGGTCGTCATGGATCGAAAGGGATACGGGGCTGTAGCGCGCGGCACTCAGGGCACCTCGTCGCAAGCGGCGAGCACCCGGACGGGCCACGAGCCTAGTTCGCTCAAATATAACGACTTAGACCGCCGTCAAAAAAACGCACGCCGCGCCGCACAACAGGAATGGTTTTTGCAAGGGCTTGCTTGAAATAATCCCAGCCGCGTGCTATGTTTTCAGGTAGTTGCCCCGTCTGGGCAGCGTCCTGCTGTTTCTAGGTTTGGAGATCGCCTATCGCGTTTGGTTAATACAGAAGCCGCTGGGTGCATCGCTTTTGCCATGGCCGAATCACCAGTGAAGGCTTCTGAGTCGTTTCCGCTAACTTCAATGGAAAAATCATTCTCTTAATTGAGACTGCCGAGCAACGCGCCGAGCGCATTCGGCGATGGCTCGCTGTTTGACACCCCATGACTCTCGCCCTTTGGGGCTTGGGAGCACGTCAAACAATAGACGGCGATAGGTGTGAATTTAGAGGTGTTTCTCCGCTTTTCCCTTCAAGCGTTTTACTCGTGGCTGGGTGTTTGCTTGCTCGCGGCGGTGGCGCACGCCGAGCCTGGCCTGCACTTCGAGCCGCTGTACGGCCCGCTTTCCCAGCGCTTTACAGCCCCTCAAAACGCCTTTGCGGCGGGCCAACCGCTCTTGCCGGCCCTCAGCCGCGCGCCGATCTCGTACCAAGCCGTAGTGGACTCCGTGGGCATGGCCCACTACGGTCGCCGCGTCAGCGGGTTTGCCGAGGGACCAACAGTTGCCGTGGATTTAAACAACTATCTCCGCCTAGAATACCAAGCCAAACACCGGCAACTTTGGCATCAGCAAATCCGCCGCGATTTTCGCAGCACCGCCTCCGATCAGCGTCGGCGCGGGGGCAGCCGATTCGAGTGGACTGTGCCCTTTTCCGCGCCCAAGCCCTTGCGGCGCTTTATCGGCGACCAAGGTCCCAGCCTCGCGCTCAATGGCTCGCGCACCATCATCATTTCTGGCAAGAGCGAATGGACCGATGGCGAGGTGCAGACCTCGTTTGGACGAAGCTCCAAATTCCCCTCGCTGGGCATCGAACAAGAATCCGATTTTACGGTGGAAGGCAAAGTCGGCGAACTGATCAACATACGCATCGACCAAGACACCCAAAACCTCGGTTCGGCTTTTAGCTCCAATGTGGGCGATCAGCTATCCAATCAGATCAAGCTCGACTACGAAGGCGAAGAGGACTCCATATTCCAAGAGGTGCAGGCCGGCAACACCACCCTAGAGCTGCCCAATACTCGCTTCGTCGGCTTCCGCCAGAAAAACAAGGGCCTCTTCGGCATCCGCGCCAAGGGGCATATCGGCCCGCTGGCCTTTACAACTGTGGCTAGTCACGAAAAGAGCAAATCCAACCGCCAGACCTTCAAGGGCGGAGCGGCCATCGATACGCTCCAGCTCAAAGACTACGACTACATCCGCAACACGTATTTCTTTTTGCACGAGTTCTACCGCGCTCACCTCCTCGACTTCCGCAGTCTGTTGGACGGAGTGCAGTTTGGCGCGGAAAACTTCGTCGATATCAGCCGCCTCGAAGTCTATATCAACGACTTCAATACGAGAAATGACGCCGAGCTGTTCGCCAAGCCCGGCACGGCTTGGGTCGATCCGTCTGACTCCCTCGCCACCATCGAGTGTTTTGACGCAGCGGGCAATCGCCTGCGCAACAGCGGCTGCTTCGAGGAGGGGACTTGGCACCGGCTCGACCCGGACGACGACTACGCGGTCGTGGCCGAGGCCGGTTATATCATCCTCAATAGGTCCGTATCGCCCTCTTATGCCATGGCCGTGCATTTCAAAACCCGCGCGCCGGACTTCGACGGCACCCTCCAACACGAGACGGCTCGGCTCAAAACCAGCGTAGAATCCGACTCCCTGCACCTAAAGCTGATCAAAGCCCGCAATCCCCGTCCGGGTTTTCCCACTTGGAACCTAGAGTGGAAAAACGTGTACCGCATTGCCTCCGGGTATTCCACCGGCCGCCGCTTCGACCCCAAGACTTTACAGGTCGATATCGCCAAGGAAGTGCCCGGCCAAGAGGACCAACTTTCGCAACAGGGGCGCTCCTACTTGCAGATTTTGGGCTTGGACGAGCGCGGCAAAGACCCCGGCAGTGCGCCCGACCGCGTCGTCGACGCTGACTACATAGGGCTAGACGACATCCGCGGGCACTTGATTTTTCCCGATCAGCGGCCCTTTGATCCGCGCGCCAACAAATATCGCGGCCTGCTCGACGAACCCGTCCCCGCCATCTACGACGAGCAGCAGCGGCGCGCCCAGATCGAGGCCAGCCGCTACAAAATCCTCGTCCGCGCCGCCTCCTCGGAACAGCGCATTCGGCTGGGCGGTCTCTTCGGCAATGTCCGGCCCGAGACCGTGGAAGTCCAGCTAAACGGTCGTCCACTGACGCGGGATACCGATTACCGAGTCGATTTCACGGGCAGCGTGACGTTTGTCGGCGCGGTCGCTCAGGAAGTGGCCGACCCCGGTGCCGACTTGGAAATCTCCTTTGAGTCCGAGGACGTCTTCAACATCGGCAGCCAGCAAAAGACCCTGTTGGGCCTGCGCACCGAGTACGAGTTCTGGGGGGGCGACGGGCGCGTGGGCAGCACCATGATCTACAACAACGAGCGCTCGAGCGATCGGCGGGTGCGGGTGGGCAACGAGCCCAAGCGCACGGTGATATGGAATTTCGACTTGCGCGCCCGGCGCGAGGTGCCAGTTCTCACCCGCGTCGTCGATATGCTGCCGCTGGTCAAGACGGCGGTTCCCTCCGAAGTGACCCTAGACGCCGAAGTCGCGCAAAGCCGCCCCAATCTCAACACCAAGGGGCGCGGCTACATCGACGACTTTGAAGACAGCGAGCGGCCTATCTCACTGATCGTCAACCGACCGCGTTGGGCACCGTCCAGCGCGCCGGTTGACACGCGCTTCGGCGCGGAAAATCGCGCGCACTTCATCTGGTACAATCCCTACAACGGGGTGCTGCGCACCGACATTTGGCCCAACCAAGAAGAGCAAATCGAAGCCCAAAACCGGCGCACCGACATCCTGTCGCTAGAACTGACTCCGCTTCTTGAAGCCACCGAGTCTTGGGGGGGAATCGCCCTCGCCTTCTCGACCGTCAACGACTTTTCCGAATCCAAGTTCATAGAGATATGGGTCCGGGGCCGGGAGGGCACCTTGCACGTGGACTTGGGCGACCAAATCAACGAGGACTACATTGCCAACGGCCGCCTCGACACCGAAGACGAGCCTTTCCCCGGGCAAGCCGCAGGGGACGGATTGGTGTCGCGGGAGGAAGACGTGGGCATTGACGGCCGCGACGACGAGGCCGAGTTGAACTTCTACTTGCGGCTGCAAGACACCGCGTTCGACACTACCCGCTCCCTGGCCGAGCGCAAGCAGGCCTTCGCCGCGCTCTACCCGGATCCCGATCCCCTGCGTCCCAATCGCTCGGCCGACGATCCCGAAGGGGACAACTGGAAATACGACTCCCAGCGCAACGAGAACGATTACAGCCACATCAACGGAACCGAGAATAACAAAAAAGACCTCGAAAGCGGCGACCGCCCAGACACGGAAGACCTCAACGGCAACGGCGTGCTCGACCGACGCAACAATTACTACCAGTACGAGATCGACCTGTCGTCGAGCCATTACGAGGTCGTCGGCACCCAAAACGAGGGCTGGCGCCAGCTCCGCGTGCCCTTGTTTGGCCCCCACGTCGGGCGCGTGGGCTTGCCCGACTCCACTCGCATCGAATACGCGCGCCTGATGCTTTCGAGCGGGCCGCGGCCAGGCGTAGCGGACCCCGTGCGGGCCGAGATCGCACTCGTGGAGATCGTGGGCAACAAGTGGCAGGAAGACGAAGTAGTGCGGCTCGACGAGCGCTTCCCGATCGGCGACCGCGAGGTCCTCGACGTCACAGTCATCGGCACCGACAAGAGCCAGAGCTACCGGCCGCCGCCCGGCGTGAAAATCCGCCGCAACGTGCAGTCGCGCACCCGCGAACGCGAGCAATCGCTCGTGCTGGCCTACGAAAACCTAGAGCCTGGGCACCAGATGTCGGCGACTAGAATCCTGACCCAATCCGCTAATTACACCAGCTACGAGCGGCTGCGCATGTATGTGTACGGCGACTCGAGCGAAACCATTGAATACGCACACGGCGATTCGAGCGACTTGGTGCTCTTCGTGCGCTTTGGCGTGGATTCGACCAACTACTACGAGGCCATCAGCCCCATCTTCCCGGGCTGGGAAGGAGGGCGCAAGGGCTGGAAGGGCAATCAAGTAGATGTGGACCTGCCGGCTATCTCCCAGCTCAAGGCCCTGCTGCAATCCGGGCGGGCCGACACCACGAGCGAGTTCTACTACACCTACCGGATAATCGATCCGCGCGGGGCACCGCTAGACGGCAAGGTCTTGATCGCTCAACGCGAGTTGGAGGCGCTGCACGCGGCCGGCTACGACCCCCGAGTCGAGCGCTTTTCCCTAGACCAAGTCTTTGCGCGGCCGGGCCTGCGCAGCGGCGAGGAAGCCATTTACCGAGTGCGCGGCAACCCGTCAATGCAGTCGATCAAACAACTGAGTATCGGCCTGCGCAACCGAGCGGAAAACCGCGCGTACAGCGGTCGGGTTTTGCTCGACGAACTCCGCCTCGACGAGGCGCGCAACGACCCCGGGCTAGCCGCGTACGCCCATCTCAATACCAAGCTGGCCGACTTTGCCACCCTCGGCGGCAACCTGCTTTGGCGGCAGGAAAATTTCCGCAGCTTTACCGGCCAAGGGGGTAACAGCACGGACCGCGAAGCTGCGCTAGCGGTCTCCACCAACGCGCAAAAGCTCCTGCCGAGTAGCTGGGGATTTTTGATTCCGCTCAAGGTAAATCTCAGCCGCACGACCAGTTTGCCGCGCTTTGGCCCTGGGTCGGACGTCGAATTGACCGCCGAAGAGAAGCTAGAGCAACAGGCCGTCCGCTCCAAGGAATTCTACGACGTGTCCATCAGCCGACGGCAAGGCAAAAACTTTCTCCTGCGCTGGACCCTCGACCAGATGAACCTGCGGCTTTCCCATTCGCGCGAACACAGCTCGGACCCGGTGCGCCCGATCAACGAGCGCGAGGCCCAGACTATGAACTTCAACTACAGCATGCCCCTGCCCAAGCCGGCGCTGCGAATCATGGGTTGGCTGCCGTCGTTCATGCCCAAGGGCTGGACGCGGATGGAATTTCGTCCGCTACCTTCGAGCATGACCTACTCGATCAATGGCAGCCGGCGCACCTCGCAGCTGTTGCGCCGCGGCGACGACGAGCCGACCGAGCAAGAGGATTTCACACTCGCCGAAACGTATGCCTCTAAGCTCAGTCCGCTCTCGGGTCTATCGGCCAACTACAACCTCAAAATCAACCGAGACTTGCGAAAAAAATTCGTCCTCGACAAGTGGAGCTTTGGGCGCGAAGTCGGGCGCAAACAAACGGCCGACCTCGGCTTTTCGCTGCGCTTGGTCTCGTGGCTGGACCAAAACTACACCTTCAAAGCCAATTACGGGGAACAAAACGATCCGGCGCAGCGGCGCGGAGTGGCCCCGATCGATTCGATCAGCGGCCTGCCGTTTAAGACCCTCGACATCGACAGCCGAAACGATCTCTCCGCACGCCTCAATTTCAAGATTCCGACCCTGCTCAAGAATTTGGGCAAATCCCGAGGACAAAGCCGCAAGGTGCAGCGGCGCGACGACCGCGATCGCAACCGTCCTCGCAACCCAGATGCAGGCGAGGACGCGCCAATCTCAGAGGAAGGCCAAGCCGAGCAGGAGAAAAACCAAGCCGAGCCGCCGCAAGGTCCCAACATCCTCCGCCGCCTCGCCGGGTGGACCGGCCGCATCGTGGAGCCGGTCAATGCCAGTTGGCGGCGCAACACCAACTCGCGCCACTTCAACTTGCTGCAACGGCCCCCGTTTTCCTATCAACTCGGCCTTGAAGACACGCTGCGGGTGCGACAAGTGACCCAAGGGCTGACTCATCAAGATAGCTGGTCGAACACGACCTCGTTTGAGGCCGGTTCGGGCATGCGGTTGCCTTTTGGTATTAGCGTCAAGGTCAACTCCAAGGAGCAGACCTCAGAGCGCAGCGGCGCTTCGCAGCAGCGGCTGCGCCTGCGCAACGAGCGGACCTACCCGCGCCTGAGTCTTAGCTGGGGACGAGCCGACCGACTTCCCCTGATAAAGAGAGTGATCAACAGTGCGCAGGTAAACGCGAGTTTTGAGACCTCGGAGGCCAGCGAGGGCGAGGGCAGCCTCACACTCGGCCACCTGTTGTCCGAGGAGGCCAAAACCGAGTTCAGGGCGTCGTGGAACGGTCGTTGGCGCTGGGGACCGACGACGACCATCGAGCGCGTGATCTCCACCTCGGAGAGCCGCGATTTTGAACCAACCGCAGCGGACGACGGCACGCAGCCCCTGCGCGGCACCCGCGACAGAGAGCGCGTAACCACCACGTTCAAGATCACCCAGAACCTCAAGCCGCGACGGCTGCCCCTGATAGGCCGACTCAAAAGCGACGTCACGCTCAACTTGGAACAGAAGTTTGAAGGAGAGACGCGATCCATCGCCACAGGTGACGAAGAGCGCGTCCCCAACGACAGAAAGACCATCTGGCGCACTCAGTTGTCCATGACCTACAACTTCAGCACGAACTTCCGCGGCGAGGGGCGGGTCCGCATCGAAAACAACAAAGACCACCTGCGAGACAAGACGCGGAAGATCCGCGAGGTGCGGCTCTCAGGCACGTTCTTCCTCCGCTGAGATATTGCTCGGCGCGGCTGCAGGAGATATTTTTGTTTAATCAACGCGAGCAACGCGCTCTCATCGGCTTGGCCGCGGCCCTGCTCATCGGGATGCTGGTCGCCGTAAGCGATTGGTATCGCCCATCGCACTCAGAGGAATTCAGCGTCGTGCCGCGTGCAGTGGCTCCGCCGCCGCTTGAAGAGGTAGTAGTCAAGCGGCGGCCGCTCGCGCTCAATTCGGCTACGGTCGCCGAGTTAATCGCGCTGCCGGCAATCGGTCCCAAGATCGCCGAGCGGATCGTCGCCTTCCGCCGCGAGCGCGGTCCTTTCGAGCGGCTGGAGCAACTAACCGAAGTCAATGGCATCGGCGCGAAGACGCTAGAAAAGCTCCGTCCTTTGCTCACAGTGGAGTAGAGGCCATTTTGCTGTAGGAAAAGGGGTTGGGCTTGTTTGGATTTGGCAGGACAAAGGCCACCGGGATCCACATTAGCGGCCAGACCGTGCGCGTCGCCGCCCTAGACGCTGGCCGCGCTGGGATCCGGCCGCTGGTCTTGGCGGCCGACGAACTGGAGCGCCCCTTCGACCCCGCAGCCCTGGGCGACGAACAACTGCGGCAAGAGCTAGCCGCCAAGCTGGTCGCCCTTGCGGCGGCGTACGACTTTGACTACAGCAATGCCTGTTTCTCGCTGGACCGGCGCTTGGGTATCATTCAGCGCCGGCCCCTCGTAGCGGGGACAGAGCGCGAAAACCGCGAACAACTCCTGTGGGAATCCGAGCAGATCTTGGCCGGAGAAGCCAAGGCATTTAGCTGCGATTTTGCGCTGACCTCGCAGTGGGGCTTTGTGGTGGCGGCGCGCCACCGCGCCCTCGACTGCTACCGCGCCCTAGGCAAGAAGACGGCGGTCAGTCAGTTCGACGTGGATCTAGCACCCCTTGCCCTGTACAACGCCAGCGAATGCGCCAATTTGCTCGCCAAAGATAAGTTCTCGCTCTTGCTCTATGCGGATGTGGACGAGGCTTGGCTCCTGCTAACAGAGGAAGGCGAACTGTCCGCGCTGGTCAATTGCGTCTGGGAGAAAGAGGACGCCGCGCCCGAGGCTTTAGCTGGCGCGGCGCGCAAGCTGCTGAGCGAAGGCAGCAACGGCCTCCAGCGCCTGTGGGGCGCTGGCATCGTGTATTGGAGTGAGGGTTTGGCTGCGCATTTAGGAGTGCCGCATTCAATCCTCGATCCACTCGCCGCGGTCAATCCCAAGCTGCTTGGCAGTGCCACGCCCGCGCAGCGATCTGCCTATGCCATTGCCGTCGGGCTAGCTCAGCGGGGGTTGGTGCGATGATCCGCGTCGAGCTGCTTGGCCGCCAGCGGCGCTGGTCGCCTTGGTCAAAAGCCTTGCTTTCGGCCTTGGTCGTCTGCGGAGGACTATACGGGATCCATCTGTTCTTTCCCGCGCTAGCAGGATCGCTTTTCAGCGCGGATTCCGCCCTCAGTCCCGCGGCGCAGCAAGAGGCCGCTTCCAGTCCCGTAGTACCGCGAGAAATCACGGTGCAAGACTCCTCACCAAGCCCCGTAGTACAGCAAGAGAGCACACCTGAGCCCACCGCGCAGCAAGAGGCCGCACCAAGCCCGGTGCAAGAGGTCGCCTCCAGTCCTGTAGAGCAACAGGAAAGCACTGTGGCACAGCGAGATACAGTGCCAAGTTCCGGGGCACAGCAGGAGGCTACACCAAGCCTTGTAGTACAACAAGAGATCTCCTCCAAGCCCATAGCAGAACAAGAGACCACGTCCAAGCCAGTGGTGGTACAGCAAGACACCTTGCCAAGTCCCGTGGCCCAACAAGAGACCACGCCTAGCCCCGTACAAGAAATCGAATCCAAGCCTGTGGCACAGCAAGACACCTTGCCAAGTCCTGTGGCACAGCGAGATACAGTGCCAAGTTTCGGGGCACAGCGAGAAGTCCCCTCTAAACCCGTGGCGCAACAAGAGGCATCTCCGGATTCGGTGCGAGAAATCGCCCCGAGTCCCGTGGTCCAATCAGAAGCCACCCCCAGTTCTTCCACACCAGCTCCAACGCTGTCCCAAACCCCCTCGTCCCAGCGCAGCACGGCTTGCCTCCAAATCATGCGGATTGACGAACAGGTTCCCGCCGGGATTCGCGTGGCTTCGCTGATCTGCAACTCGACCGGGGAGTATTGGCTAGAGGGAACTAGCCCTTCGCACAAGGTACTACGCACGTTCAGGCTTAGCTTGCAAGCGTTGCCATCGCAGGTTTCATTTTCGACTTGGCGGGAGGAGCGCACGCTGCGCTTTGCAGTCCAAGGCCGCTTTGCCGATCAGGACACCTCTTCACTGGATGCCCTCTCAGCTAGCCAAGCAGAGCAATTCTTCGGCCAGGTGGCTCGCTGGGCCGATGCGAGCGGTCTAGACAGTCTGTCGATCCAAGAGCCTATCCATAAGTCCATGTCGTCGGCGCGCACCCACCAGCGGCAAAAGCTGCGGGGCCTTGGGTCCCCGCAACAGATCGACGCCTTCTTGCAGCAGTTGCAACAGGCCGAGGCGGTCGCGACCCTCGGCGAGGTCTTGCTCTTGCCCGTCACAAGCGACGAGCACGGCTGGATTCAAGCGCGGCTCTACGCGGCCGTGGACATCATTGTGGACGGGCCCTGATGAACCGCTTTGCAGACGCAGCCATCTATCCCGGCAGCTTCGACCCCATCACCTTTGGCCACCTGAATATCCTAGAGCGGGCCTTGGGCATTTTCTCCCAAGTAATCCTACTGGTGGCGATCAATCCGAACAAAAAGCCGCTCTTTTCGCTAGCGGAGAGCCGGGCGATGATCTCCGAGGCCATTAGCGACTGGCCCCAAGCCAAGGTCGATTTTCACGACGGCCTGACCGTTGACTATGCGCGGCAGCACAACATCCGCACGGCCGTGCGGGGCCTGCGGGCGGTGACCGACTTCGAGCACGAGTTTGCCATGGCCTTGACCAATCGCTCGCTGTGGCCAGAATTCGACACGGTCTTTCTAATGACCAAGGCCGAGTACATGTATCTCAGTTCATCGGTCGTGCGCCAAGTGGCGCAAATGGGCGGGCAGTTGAATCAGTTCGTGCCGCCTGGTATCGAGCGACGCCTGCGGGAGAAATTCCAAAATGCCTGAGTCCCAGCGCGAAGTACAGGCGCTGCTCGCGCTGAGCCAAGCCGAGCGAGCCGGGCGCGTGCGGCGCTTGCTCGACCACTTTGGCTCGGCACCAGAGGCCCTCGCCGCGGCAAATTGGACTGCGGCCGTGGGATCCCGTGCGCCCGAGCAGCGTCCGACGCCGGCCGACTTCGCTTGGGCCGCCGAGCAGTGGCAACGGCTCTGTGCGGCCGGCGGGCGCTGCCTATCCCCAACAGATGCGGACTATCCACCACTACTGGGCCAAATCGCCGCGCCGCCCCCCGTGCTATTTGCGCTGGGGCCGGACGACTTGTCCCCTCCTACCGTGGCCATCGTCGGCTCGCGCAAGGCATCGGACAGTGGCAAGCTGATCGCCGGTGAGCTAGCCCGCGGTCTAGTAGCTCAAGGCATCTGCATCGTCAGCGGCATGGCTTTCGGCATTGACGCGGCCGCCCACGAGGCCACACTCGCGGCCGGCGGACGCACCATCGCCGTATTGGGCTGCGGGCCAGACGTGCCTTATCCTCGCGCCCACACCCACCTCTACCGCCAAATCCGCGAACGAGGAGCTATCGTCTCCGAGTTTGCTTGGGGGGCACAGCCGGAGCGGGGAGCCTTCCCGCGCCGCAACCGCATCATCAGCGGTCTGAGCCTAGGAGTGATCATCGTCGAGGCCCCGCAAAAGAGCGGCGCGCTGATTACGGTCCAACACGCACTGGATCAAAACCGCGAGGTCTTCGCCGTGCCCGGGGACGTGCGCTCGGGCCGCCACGCAGGCTGCCACCAACTCATCAAAGACGGGGCGAAGCTGGTCGAGGATGTGGAGGACGTGCTAGAGGAATTGACCATGTGGGCGTCACCGCGCCCGCAAAGCGCGCCCGTGCCCGCACTGTCTCTACCCCCGGAGGACGAGAGCGTCTATGCCCTGCTGTCGCGCCAACCCCGGCATATCGACGAACTCGCCCAAGACAGCGCCCTGCCGCCCGCGACCCTGCTCGACGTGCTGCTCAGGTTGGAACTCGACGGCCTAGTAGATCAGCTCGCGGGCAAGCGATTTTTGCGGCGCATGGGGTAGTCCCACTCAGTCCCCGGCACACAGCCGAATTGTAGGGGCGAGCGATCGCTCGCCCCTACCCTGCAAGGTGATCCACATATCGAATCGTGCAAGTCACTCAGGACTGCTACAGTCGTCCGAATCCCCTATCTGCAACGGTTCGTCGCGGTGGGATTTGTCTTGGAAAAAAGGCCGCGTCAAACGCCACAACACGTACGCTGCGGCGAGCGCGGCAATGGCGATGGCCACTGGCGTTTGCCAGTCCATTTCACAAGCCCAAGGCCGTGCCGACTTGGTAGGTCGCCAGCGCGCCGAAATATGCGAGGGCCGTCATATAGCCAAAGCTGAACAGAGACCAGCCATAAGAGCCGGTCTCTTTTTTGATGACGACCAAGGTCGATAGGCACTGGGCGCAGAGGGCAAAGAAAACCATAATCGACAACGCCACCGCTAAGGTGTAAATCGGGCGGCCATCCGGCCACGTAGCAGCGGCCAAGGTCGCGCGCAGGCCCTCGGAGCCTTCGTCCTCGCCCGCACCGAGGCTGTAAATGGTGCCCAAGGCCGAGATGATGACTTCGCGGGCCGGGAAAGAGGCGATGACTGCCATGCCAATGCGCCAGTCCCATCCCAAAGGACGCACGGCCGGCGCGACCCAGTGCCCGGCTTGGCCCAGATAGCTGTTTTCCACCAGCTCGGCCGCCTGGCGCTTTTCCAAGGCGTCGAGGGCTGCGGGTGCGACTGCTTGGCGCTCGATTTGGTGGCGCTCGACCACGGCTTCCGAGCGCGGGAAGTACGCCAGCGCCCACATCGCAATCGTCGTCGCCAAGATGAGACTGCCAGCGCGGACGACAAAGGCCCGACTGCTGTGGTACACGCGCAGCAGCACTGTGCGCAGGTCGGGCGTCTTGTACGAAGGCAGCTCCAGTAGAAAGGGCGGGGGGTCGCCGCTGAGCAAGGTCCGCTTGAGCAACCAAGCCACCGGAATGGCGACGAGCGCGCCGAGGCAATAGAAGGCGAACAGAGTCAGCGCCTGCAAACCGATAATCCCCCCCAACAGAGAATGATCTGGAACAAAGGCCCCAATAAAAAGCACGTACACCGGCAGGCGCGCCGAGCAACTCATCAGCGGCGCAACCAAGATGGTGGCAAAGCGGTCGCGCCGGTCTTCAATGGTGCGGGTGGCCATAATGCCCGGAACGGCGCAGGCAAAGCTGGACAGCAGAGGCATGAAGGCCGTGCCCGAAAGCCCCACGCGGGTGAGCAGCCGATCCATCAACAGTGCAGCCCGCGCCATGTAGCCACTATCTTCGAGCAGGGCAATAAAAAAGAACAAGATGGCGATCTGCGGCAGGAAGATGAGCACGCCGCCGACGCCGGCGATGAGGCCATCGACGACGAGGCTTTGCAGGGCCCCTGGGGGAATGAGCGCCGCGGCGCGGTCGCCGCCGGCGGCAAAGAGCGCATCAATGCCATCCATCAGCGGACCCGACCACGTGTAAATGGCTTCGAAGACCAAGACGTTGACTAGCACAAAAATCGCCACGCCGAAGAGGCGGTGCGCGAGAATGCGGTCGGCCCGGTCCGAGCGGCGGCTCTCTAGGCGGCTAGGCTGGGCAATCGCCCGTGCGAGCAAACCGTCGATCCAAGCATAGCGGGCGTTGCTTTCTAGCTCAGACAGGGAGTCCGCTCCGGCCGTGCGCAGGCCGTGCAAGCGGTCGGCAATGCCATCACCAGCGGACGCTAACAAGCGGCGCTCGGCATACCCCTCTTCATCAACTAGGGCGCGCAGGGCCTCTACTGAGGAAAGCGGCCCAGAGACCGCGGCTTGCAGCTCGGCAGTGGCGCGCTGGAGTTGGTCGGGCAGGTCCACCCGCTGCGGCCGTGCGGGCGTTGGGTCCGCGCTCAAGGCCGCCAAAGTGCGTCGCAGTTCGTCCAGCCCCTGCCGGCGGTGGGCGCAGATAGGCACCACCGGCGCGCCGAGCGCCTCAGACAAGGCACTGGCGTCAATGCGGATGCCCCGCCGGAGTGCTATGTCCCCCATATTGAGGGCCACGACCAAGGGCTTGTCTATTTCCGCGAGTTGGGAGACCAAGTAGAAGTTGCGCCGCAGGTTGCTAGCGTCGACTACTGCCAAGATTCCATCTATGGGCGGCGCGTCTTGCTGTTGGCCCAAGAGCACGTCAATGGCCAACATCTCGTCGGGCGAGTGCGCAGCGAGGCTATAGGCACCGGGCAAATCGATCAGGTCTAGCGCACCTTCCCCATCCAGCGTCACGGTCCCCACTTTGTGTTCCACGGTGACACCTGGGTAGTTGCCAGCGCGCTGGGTAAGGCCGGTCAGGGCATTAAAAAGCGTAGTCTTACCCGTGTTGGGGTTGCCAATAAGTGCGAGAGTCCGCACACAGGACCTACTGAGTGGGAAAAACTAGGGAACTAGACGGATGGCGGCAGCATCCCTGCGCCGGAGCGCGAGGCGGGTCTGTCCTATCTGGACGATCAGCGCGGTCCCGGAGCGCAACACGCGCAAATGTTCTCCGGGCAAAAAGCCCAATTCGCGCAGGCGGGCGGCCAAGCGCGCGGGGGCCGAGACTTCGGCGACGACGGCTTCGCTGTGACGAGGCAGTTGTGACAAGTCGAGTGGGGAGGCTGAGGTGCTGGGCGTTTTGCGAAATTTCACGCGATAGCTCCGGCTAGATTGGGCGGCAAACAGATTGACTATGGGAATAAGTGTTTAAGCCACCAATGGGCTGTTCTGTATGCCAAACTTCTGTAAATATAGTCAATCGGCGAGCGATACGTCAATGTATTTTTCATATTAAATTTCGATCTACGAGAAAGAGAGGCAGCCATGACAAAATGGATCATAGGGATAATGTTGCTCGGCGCGGCCCAAACAGGTGCGGTGGATTTTTACGCGCATTGGGCCGACGGGAAGGCCGAGGTCTCTAGCTACAAGGTAGTTCAGCCGCGCTACGGCGAGCTGCGGCAGGGGTACGGGGTGATGATTTTCGTGACCGAGAGTCTGCACCGGCAGACCTTTATCAAGGTCGATTCGCCGCCGCCAGAGGCCGACCAATTCTACGCGCTCAAGCTCAACCACATCCTCAAGTTTACGACCGGGATATACGACTATTCGGTGATGACCTCGGTTTTCAGCCAAGTGGCGGG
Organism: Candidatus Latescibacterota bacterium; assembly: GCA_965116455.1. Lineage (GTDB taxonomy): Bacteria > Latescibacterota > UBA2968 > UBA8231 > UBA8231. The sequence goes on from OZ220690.1 coordinate 3,132,371, forward strand.
CGAGCGGCATCCTTTTGAGCTGCGGCGCATTTCGTTCAGCGCGCAAGAGTGGTGCGGGCAGGTCTTTGACGAGGCCCTGTTCCGCAACGGGCAGATCGACGGGTACATCAGCAGCTATTTTGCCAGCGAGGGCCGGGGAGCCTATCAGCTAGAACAGCCAGAGCACTTTGCCAGCGAGGATAATCTGTTTATCCGCATCCGGGAGTTGCAAGGGCCGTTTATGGCTCTGGGCGAGATGCGAGAGTTGGAGGTGTTGCCGAGCTTTTGGCAGCTTCGACAGGCGCATCAGCCCCATGCGACCGTAGCCGGGCGGATTCACAAGGCCGCCGAGGAGCAAGTCGAGACGGCAGCCGGCGCGCTAGCCAGCGTGCGGTGGGACCTGCACATCGGCCAGCGGCAACGGACATTGTGGACGGAAAGGGCCTATCCGCATCGGATCTTGGGCTGGGAAGACAGCGACGGAGGACGCGGCAAATTGATGCAGACGATCCGGGTGCCCTACTGGCAGTTGCAGGCCGACGCAGACGAGGTGTACCGGCGAGAGCTGGGCATTCCCTGAGAAGTAGCTAGCGACTGCTCCGTCACTCGACATTCCTTCTATCGCCTCTAGCACCGCCTCGCGGTTGGTACGCGCTTCTTCCATGCTCGGGTCGAGCGAGGTCACTACGCCTCTTGTTGGATCGTATGTATCCGAACTTCTTGGTCCAGTCTGTCGGCCAAAGTCTCCCGGGCCGTTTCAAGATCATAACGGGCTTGGAGATTCATCCAGAATTGCGCTTCCATGCTAAAAAAATGTCCTAACCGTAAGGCCGTATCTGCCGTGATGCCTCGCTTCCCGTGTACGATTTCACTAATGCGACGTGGTGGCACACCAATTGCCTGAGCCAAATGATATTGACTCATCTGCATAGGCTTGAGAAAATCCTCTAACAGAACCTCACCCGGATGGATTGGCGGAAAGTCTCGATTAGTCATTGTATCTCCTCAGTGATAATCAACGATTTCGACATCAAAGACATTATTATCGCGCCACACAAAGCACACACGCCACTGGTCGTTCACGCGAATGCTATGCTGCCCTTGTCGATCACCAGCCAACACTTCGAGCCGGTTGCCAGGCGGTATGCGCAAGGTTTCAAAAACCGTGGCAGCGTTAAGTTGCTCAAGCTTGCGTGCAGCTACTCGTTGAATATTCTGTGGCAATTTGCGGGAAAATTGGCCGTGAAAAATTTTCTCTGTTTCCTTGTCCTTAAAGGATTTGATCATACATCAATATAACGGCTTTCATTAATAACGGAAAAAGCATATCCGCATCGGATTCTACGCTGGGAAGACAGCGATGGAGGGCGCGGCGAATTGATGTAGACGATCCGAGTGCCCTACTGGCAGTTGCAGACTAATGCCGACGAGGTGTACCGGCGGGAGTTGGGCATTTCTGAGAAGTAGCTGGCGGCCGCCCTATTACTCGACATTTCCTTCCATCATCTCCAGCACAGCCTCGCGGTTGGCACGCGCGCTTTCCAAGGTCGGGTCGAGGGAGAGTGCTTGGTCGAAGCTTCGTAGCGACTCGTCGCTTCTGCCCAAGTAGAAAAGGACGATGCCCATGTTGCCATGGGCGACTGAGTCGCTCAGATCGATGTCGATGAGCCGCTGAAAAAGTTCCAGCGACTCGTCATAGCGCTGCTGCTCTAACCGCAGGTGCGCTAGCCTACGGATAGACTTCGTATGATAGGGATCTAGCTCAAAGGCGCGCATGTAGTATTCTGCCGCCTCGGGTTGCCCATTGTCCTGCGCTGCCATCCCCATGAGAAAATGCAACTCGGCTACCTGCGACGAAGCCGGATCTAATGCCACTGCTTCTGCTAGGACATCAATCGCTTCTGCGTAGCGTCCTTGTGGCATGAGTACCTCAGCCAACTTCGAGGCCAACTTCTGGGAAAAGTCAACATCTTGCGGGTTGAGCGCGATGGCGCGGTGCAGATGGTTTTCTGATTCCTCGAAGCGACCCAGTTCACTGAGAACCGCGCCGAGGTTGACATGGGCCTTAAAGGAATCTGGGTCTTGTTCCACGGCGACACGAGCGACCTCAAGGGCCTCCTCGTACCGTCCCTGATTATAGAGGACAGCGCCTAAGTTGAGATGGGCATCCCTTGCCTGCGGGTTGAGCGCGATGGCGCGGTGCAGATGGTTTTCTGATTCCTCGAAGCGACCCAGTTCACTGAGAACCGCGCCGAGGTTGCTATGGGTCTTAAAGGAATCTGGGTCTTGTTCCACGGCGACACGAGCGACCTCAAGGGCCTCCTCATACCGCTCCTGATTATACAGGGCGTCGCCTAAGTTGAGGTGGGCATTCCATGCCTGCGGGTTGAGCGCTATGATGTGGCGATTGAAGGTTTCGTCGTCCTGATAAATGCTTGCTTGACGCCAAGTCAGTAGCCCTAACAAAATCAGCACCACCGCCGCACCACCCAGCGCGCCTTTCTGCCACAAGCCTGACAGGCGGCGAATACCATAAGCTGCCGCACCGATGACGGCGGCCATGACCCCGATACCAGCGAGGTACTGATAGCGGTCGGCAACGAAGGCATATTCCATATAGTTGTAGTCAACGAAGCCAAGCGTCGGCGACAGCGTGACCGCAAAGAACAACGCCCCAGCCAGCGGTCCGCGCCCAATCCGCGGCCGGAAGTGCCAGAGGGCCAGCGCTAGAGCAACGGCACCTACCAAATACCCCCAAGCTAGTAGATCGGCCGCGTGAATGTCCCAACGCGGATATATGACGGCTAGGTTCGTCGGACACAGTAGTTTCCCAGCGTAAAACCACAAGGCGCGGGCGGCGATAAGTGTCCGTTCAATTAATGAGAAGTCGAACTCTTTATGATGTACGGATCGGTAGGACGACAAATCGCCTAGTGCAATGACCAGTCCAACCACGAAAAACGGCGCTAGCCGCAACAGATCTGTCGAGGTCACTCGGCCTTGCTTCCACCAATGCCAGATCAAAAGCGCCGCTGGCAGCGTAACCGCAATGGACTTGCTCAACAGCGCCGCCGCGTATAACGCCAGTGACCATGCGTACCGCTGCGGACGCGGCTGCTCCACAAAGCGCATCCACGCCAGCGCCGCCGATAGATAGAACAGACCCGAAAGCACATCCTTGCGCTCAATGATCCAAGCGACCGATTCCACGTGCAGCGGATGCACGGCAAACACCGCGGCCACTACCCACGCGCCGGGTACCGCCAACCGCCGCAAGAGATGCCACAACAGCAGCGTATTCACTAGGTGCAGCAGCACGTTGACGATGTGATAACCCGTCGGATCAAACCCCCACAGCTTGTGCTCCAGCCAGAACGTCGTATAGACCAGCGGCCAGTAGTGATCCTCTTCTTCAATAGCGCTCGGAGAGAACCAGATTTGTTGCAAACCCGACACTTCCCGCACCGGATCGATCTTGACGTATGTGTTGTCGTCCCAGACAAAGCCACCCCACAGCATCGCCGGTAGGTAGGGGACGGCCACCAGCAAACCAAGCGCGAGAAAGGCTAGCGCGTCCTGCCGCGAAGTCACTCGACATTTCCTTCCACCCTCTCCAGCACAGCATCGCGATTGGCACGCACGCCTTTCATGGTCGGGTCCAGAGAGAGCGCTTGGTCAAAGCTGCGCAGTGCCTCGTCGTTCCTACCCAAGAGAAAGAGGGCAACACCCATGTCGCCATAGGCCAGTGCGTCGGTAGGATCGATGTCGATGATCTGCTGATAGAGCTTCAGCATCTCGTCGTAGCGCTGCTGCTTGAACCGTAGCTTGGCTAGGGAATGGAGAGCCTCTGTATGGCTCGGGTCGAGCGCCATGGCGCGATGCAGGTGGGTTTCCGCTTCCTCAAAGCGTTCCAACGCAGTGAGCACCATGCCGAGATTGGAATGTGCCAGTGCGTCGTCTAGGCCCTGTTCTATGGCGACGCGATACGCATCAACCGCTTCCTCATACCGACCCTGATTATGCAGTGCCTCACCTAAGTTGAGGTGGGCATTCCGCGCCTGCGGGTTGAGCGCGATGGCGCGGCGCAGATGAGTTTCGGCCTCTTCAAAGCGTTTCAACGCGGTGAGAATCGAGCCGAGGAGACCATGGGACGCAAAGGAATCTGGACGTTGCTCTACTGCGGCGCGGGCAATATCAAGAGCTTCCTCATATCGGCCCTGATTGTATAGAACATCGCTTAGGTTAAGACGGATACCATGTACTTCCGGGTTGAGCTCAATGGCGCGGCGTAGGTGGGTTTCGGCCTCCTCAAAGTGTTTCAACGCGGTGAGAATCGAGCCAAGGGTGATATGGGCTTTATAGTAATCTGGGCGTTGATCTACCGCGATGCGGGCGGGCTCGAGTGCTTCCTCATACCGTTCCTGATTAGACAGGACCTTGGCTAAGTGGCGGTGGGCATTTCGCGCCTCGGGGTTAAGCGCGATGATATGGCGATTGAGGGTTACGTCGTCCCTCCAAATGTCCGCCTGCCGCCAAGTCAGCAGCCCCAGCACAACGATAACCACCGCCGCAACACCTAGCCCGCCCTTCTGCCACAAGTCTGGCAGGCGACCAGTGCCACAAGCAGCCGCGCCGATGACGACGGCAATGACCCCGATGCCAGCGAGGTACTGAAAGCGGTCGGCGACAAAAGCATAATTCATATAGCCGTAATCGACGAAGCCCAAAACTGGCGACACCGTGATCGCAAAAAACAACGTGCCAGCCAGCGGGCCGCGCCCAATCCGCGACCGAAAGTGCCATAAGGCCAGCGCCAGCGCGACAGCGGCGATGAGATACCCCCAAGCCAACGGATCCGCGACGCGGATGTCCCAACGTGGGTAGATAACAGCTAATTCAGATGGCCATAGCAGTTTGCCTGCATAAAACCACAAAGCGCGAGCGGCGATGAGCGTACGTTCCGCTAATGAGTAGTCAAAAGACGCAGATGACCCAGACCGGTAAAACGACAAGTCCCCGAGTACGATGACTAGCCCTACTGCGAAGAACGGCACCGACCGCAATAGATCCGTCGAGGTCACCCGGCCTTGTTTCCACCAATGCCAGATCAAAAGCACCGCTGGCAGCGTAACCACGATGGACTTGCTCAGCAGACCCGCCGCATATAACACCAGCGACCCCACATACCATCGCGGATTCGGCTGCTCCACAAAGCGCAGCCACGCCAGCACTGCCCCAAGATAGAACAAGCCCGACAGCACATCCTTGCGCTCAATGATCCAAGCGACCGATTCCACGTGCAGCGGATGCACGGCAAACACCGCGGCCACTACCCACGCGCCGGGTACCGCCAACCGCCGCAAGAGATGCCACAACAGCAGCGTATTCACTAGGTGCAGCAGCACGTTGACGATGTGATAACCCGTCGGATCAAACCCCCACAGCTTGTGCTCCAGCCAGAACGTCGTATAGACCAGCGGCCAGTAGTGATCCTCTTCTTCAATAGCGCTCGGAGAGAACCAGATTTGTTGCAAACCCGACACTTCCCGCACCGGATCGACCTTGATGCATAGATTGTCGTCCCAGACAAAGCCACCCCACATCATCGCCGGCAGATAGCTGACGATCACCAGCAAGCCGAGCGCGACAAAGGCTAGCATGTCCTGCCGCGAATAAGAGGTCGCCGCTGTTAGGGGCGATGAGGTTTCAACCGTCTGCTGGGCTTTTGCATCGTCGCGGGCCGTCTGCCGACGCTCTTGCCGCGAGGACTTGGATGAAGTAGAGCGTTGGTTCTGCGTCTTGTCTGTCGGTCTTCTTTTAGCCATTTATCTACCGGTGCAGTTCGAAGGTTTTTGGGCCGCTAACGTGTATCGCAAAGTCGAAGTCACTCGACATTTCCTTTCATCGCCTCCAGTACAGCCTCGCGGTTGGCACGTACGTCTTCTAAGGTCGGGTCTAGGGAAAGCGCTTGGTCGAAGCTTCCCAGCGCCTCGTCGCTTCGGCCCAAGTAGAAAAAGACGATGCCCATGTTGCCATAGGTCACTGCGCCACCCGGATCAATCTCGATGAGCCGCTGAAAAAATTCCAGCGACTCATCGTAGCGCTGCTGCTCTAACCTCAGATGAGCTAGCCTACGGATAGTCTTCGTATGATGCGGGTCTATCTCAAAGGCGCGCATGTAGTATTCCACCGCCTCGGGTTGCCCATTGTCCTGCGCTGCCATCCCCATGAGAACATACATCTCGACTACCTGTGACGAAGCCGGATCCAATGCCACCGCTTCTGCTAGGACATCAATCGCTTTTGCGTAGCGTCCCTGTGGTATGAGTACCTCAGCCAACTTCGCGGCCAATTTCTGGGAAAGGTCAACCTCTTGCGGGTTGAGTGCGATGGCGCGGCGCAAGTGCGTTTCTGCTTCCTCAAAGCGACCCAGCTCACTGAGAACTGCACCGAGGTTGATATGGGCCTTAAAAGAATCCGGGTCTTGTTCCACGGCGATACGGGCAATTTCAAGGGCTTCCTCAAAGCGACCCTGTTCGCACAGGACAGCGCCTAAGTTGAGATGGGCATCTCGCACCTGCGGGTCGAGCGCGATGGCGCGGCGCAGGTGGGTTTCTGCCTCCTTAAAGCGTCCTAGCGCATTGAGGATTAAGCCGAGATTGACATGGGCCGGAGCGGAGTCTAGGCGCTGTTCTACCACGACGCGGGCGACTTCGAGAGCTTCCTCATACCGGCCCTGATTGTACAGAGCGTCGCCTAAGTTGAAGTAGGCATCCCATTCCTGCGGGCTAAGCGCGATGATGTGGCGCAGGTGGGTTTCTGCCTCCTTAAAGCGTCCTAGCGCATTGAGAATTTCGCCGAGGGAGACATAGGCCATAGGGTAATCCGGGGCTTGCTCCACGGCGACGCGGGCGGCTTCGAGGGCTTCCTCATACCGGCCCTGATTGTACAGAGCGTCGCCTAAGTTGAAGTGGGCATACCGTGCCTGCGGATTGAGCGCGATGATGTGGCGATAGAAGGTTTCGTCATCCCGATAAACGCTTGCCTGCCGCCACGTCAGTATCCCCAGCACAACCAGTACCACCGCCGCAGCACCCAGCGCCCCTTTTTGCCACAAGCTTGGCAGGTGACGGACACCATAAGCGGCCGCTCCGAGGACGACAGTCAAGATCCCGATGCCAGCAAGGTACTGAAAGCGATCGGCGACAAAAGCAAACTGCATATAGGCGTAATCAACAAATCCTAGCACCGGTGACAACGTGACCGCAAAAAACAACGCCCCGGCCAGCGGTCCACGCCCAAGCCGTGCCCGGAAGCCCCAGAGGAGCACCACCAGCGCGACGGCGGCGATGAGATACCCCCAAGCCAGCGGGTCAGCTCCGCGGATGTCCCAAAGCGGGTAGATGACAGCCAACTCAGACGGCCACAGCAGTTTGCCTACGTAAAACCACAAGGCGCGAGCGGCGATGAGTGTCCGTTCGGTCAATGAGTAGCCGAAAGACACAGCTCCCTCAGACCAATAAAATGACAAGTCCCCGAGTACGATGACTAGCCCTACCACACCAAACGGCACCAACCGCAACAGATCCGTCGAGGGCACCCGGCCTTGTTTCCACCAATGCCAGATCAAAAGCGTCGCTGGCAGCGTAACCACGATGGACTTGCTCAGCAGACCTGCCGCATATAACACCAGCGACCCCACATACCATCGCGGATTCGACTGCTCCACAAAGCGCATCCACGCCAGCATCGTCCCGAGGTAGAACAAGCCCGACAGCACATCCTTGCGCTCAATGACCCAAGCGACCGATTCCACATGCAGTGGGTGTACTGCAAACACCGCGGCCACCATCCACGCGCCGGGCACCGTCAACCGCCGCAGGAGATGCCACAAAAGCAGCGTATTCGCTAGGTGCAACAGCACGTTGACGATGTGATAGCCCTCCGGGGCAAACCCCCACAGCTTGTGCTCCAGCCAAAAGGTCGTATAGGTTATCGGCCAATAGTGGTCCTCTATTCCCAGTTCGCTAGGGGAGAACCAGATTTGCCACAGACCCGACACTTCCCGCACCGGATCGACCTTGATGTATGTGTTGTCGTCCCAAACGAAGCCACCCCATAGCATCGCTGGCAAGTAGCTGACGATCACCAGCAAGCCAAGTGCGACAAAGGCTAGCACGTCCTGCCGCGAATAGGAGGTCGCTGCTGTTAGGGGCGACGCGGCTTCAACCGTCCGCTGGGTTTTTGCCTCATCACGAGCCGATTGTCTGCGCTCCTGCCGAGTAGGCTTGGATGGAACTGAGCTTTGGTGCTGCGTCTTTTCCGTCGATCTTCTCTTAGCCATTTATCTACTGGTACAACCCGAGGTTTTTGAGGCCGCTAACGTGCATCGCAAAGTCGAAGTCACTCGACATTTCCTTCCATCGTCTCCAACAAGGTCTCGCGGTTGGCACGTACGTTTTCCAAGGTCGGATCCAGAGCAAGCGCTTGATCGAAGTGTTGCAGTGCCTCGTCATTTCTGCCCAAGAAGATGAGGGCGATGCCCATGTTGCTATAGGTTGCTGCGTCGTCAGGATGAAGGGCGATGAGGCGCTGAAAAAGTTCCAGTGCCTCATTATAGCGCTGCTGTTCTAATCGCAGCATGGCCAGCCAATGGAGAGTCTGCCCATGGTGCGGGTCCATCTCAAGTGTGTGCACGTAGTGTTCTGCGGCTGTCTCGGGTTGCCCGTTCTCCCGCGCTGTCTCCCCCATGAGAAAGTGCAACTCGGCCGCTTGCGTTGAGTCCGGGGCCAACGCCGCCGCCAGCGCGATGAGATCCATCGCTTCGTCGTAGCGTCCCTGTGGCGTGAGTAATTCGATCAACCTCTGGAAAGAGTCAACATGTTGCGGATTGAGTTCCAAGGCGTGGCTCAGGTGTGTTTCTGCTTCCTTGGAGCGTCCCAACGCATTGAGAGCCAAGCCGAGATTAATGGACCCCAGTGCGAAGTCCGGCCGTTGCTCTACGGCGACGCGGGTGGCGTCGAGAGCCTCCTCATACCGTCCCTGATAGTATAGGATCATACCCAAGTTGAAGTGGACATTCTGTGTGCGCGGATTGAGCGCGATGGCGCGGCGTAGATGGACTTCTGCCTCCTCGAAATAACCCAGCGCAGTCAACGCGATGCCGAGGGTAGTACGCGCCTCAGCGAAGTCTGGGCGTTGCTCTACGGCGATGCGAGCCACCTCAAGAGCTTCCTCATACCGTCCCTGCTCGCACAAAGTATTGCCCAAGTTGAAGTGGGCGTTCTTTTCTTGCGGGTTGAGCGCGATGGCGCGGCGCAGGTGGGGCTCCGCTTCCTCGAAGCGACGCAGCGCATTGAGAATTGCGCCGAGGTAGGCATGAGCCTTAGAGTGATCCGGGCGTTGCTCTACCGCGATGCGGGCGACGGCGAGGGCTTCCTCATACCGTGCCTGATTGTACAGAAGTATGCCTAAGTTGAGGTGGGCATCCCGTGCCTGTGGATTGAGCGCGATGATGTGACGATGGAGAGTTTCGTGATCGCGATAGAGGTTTGCCTGACGCCACGTCAGCAGCCCTAGTACAGCTAGGACCACCACCGCGACACCCAGCGCACCGTTCTGCCATAAGTCGGACAGACGACCGACGCTATAAGCAACCGCACCGATGACGACGGCCATAACCCCGATGCCAGCGAGGTACTGAAAGCGGTCAGCGACAAAAGAAAACTGCATATAGCCGTAATCGACAAAGCCCAACACCGGCAACAACGTCACCGCAAAAAACAACGCCCCGGCCAGCGGTCCACGCCCAAGCTGATGACGGAAGTACCAGAGAGCTACCACCAGCGCGACAGCGGCAATGGGATAGCCCCAAGCCAGCGGGTCGGCAACGCGAATGTCCCAAAGCGGATAAGTGAAGGCCAATTCAGACGGCCACAACAGTTTACCTGCGTAAAACCACAGAGCACGGGCCGCAATAAGCGTACGTTCGATGAATGAGTAGCCAAGAGACAGCGATTCCACAGACTGGTAAAACGACAAGTCGCCGACGGTGATGACTAGCCCGACCACACCAAACGGCACCAATCGCAACAGGTCGCTTGAGGTCACGCGGCCTTGCTTCCACCAATGCCAGATCAAAATTGCCGCTGGCAGCGTAATCGCAATGGACTTGCTCAGCAGCGCCGCCACATACAACGCCAGCGAACACCCATACCGTCGCGGATTCGGCCGCTCCACAAAGCGCATCCACGCTAGCAGCGCCGCAAGGTAGAATAGACCCGACAGCACATCCTTGCGCTCAATAATCCAAGCCACCGATTCCACGTGTAACGGATGCACGGCGAACACCGCGGCCACTACCCACGCGCCGGGTACCGCCAACCGACGCAAGAGGTGCCACAGCAGCAGCGTATTCGCCAAGTGCAGCAGCACGTTGACGATGTGATAGCCGGCTGGAGCATATCCCCACAGCTTGTGCTCCAACCAGAAGGTTGTATAGACCAGCGGCCAGTAGTGGCCCTCTTCTCCAATCGCACTGGGGGAAAACCAGATTTGCCAAAGACCCGATACTTTCTGCACTGGCTCGGCGTTGGTGAGTATCCTGTCGTCTAAGATGAAGCTACCCCACAGCATCGCCGGCAGATAAGGGACGATCACCAGCAGGCCGAGCGCGAGAAACGCCAGCGCGTCCTGCCGCGAGTAGGATGTCGCCGTTGTCAGGGACGATGTGGTTTCAACTGACCGCTGGGCTTTTGCGTCGTCGCGGGCCGCCCGCCGGCGCTCCTGCCGCGTGGGCTTGGACGGAGTTGATTGTTGGCGCTTCATATCATTTCCGCGGAGACAAATAGAGAATCGGCATTTGCTGGTTGGTATATGATTGCATCACTCTTTTTTTCAGTGCTCTTTCCGCCTTGAAGTTGGCAATGTGGTAGGTAATCTGTGGATGTGCCCACTGCCACAGACTATCCTTGTCGGGATTATTGTCGCGTTTTTCATTCCACCATTGCTCGGTCCATCCCAGCACACTGTAGCTATAGGCACCCACGAATTGCACGGTGATGGACCATATCAACAATGCGCCAAACAGCATTCGCATTCGCTGGTTGGCCACAACCCGCTCAATGACCGGAATCATTGACAGCGCAAAAAACGGAACTGTATCGACAATGGGCCGATAACCATAGGTTGAGCCGCCCCACCAGTCGTACCATTTAGATGCCACCAAGATCAGCAGCACAGTTGCTACTTGTAGAGGGATCAGAGGGCGGTAGCGCGGCACTTTCCACGCCAGCACTCCACCGACAAGGCCAAACAACAGCACCGGCGAAAAGAAAGCCAGTCCCCGCGACGGACTGATGAATAGCCCCGGTAGGCTCTCCCACAAGGGACTCTGCCAGAGATCGTCGGACCCCGTGGTTGCAAGCGCCATTTTTTTTGATGTGACAGTCTGCCCAAACTCAAGAGGACTGCCAAAGTAGTAGCCATTGTAAGCTGCAAGGATAGCAGCAAAAGGCAAACCACCTAGCACAAAAGCGGCGAACCAGCGGCGGTTCACCCACAGCAGATACACTCCCACGCAAATAACTACTATAGCACTTGTCGGGCGGCACCACACCGCCATACCTAGCGCCGCACCACAGTAAGCTGCATAGCGTTTTCGCTCTGGGATACCGACTAGGAAATAGGCACTAAGAGTTAGAAAAAAGGTGTTCGCCGGATGCTGCCAAAGAGCTTGGCTACTAATGGGCCACGCGCAACTGCCCAGCCCGAACGTCAGCGCCACCAGAAACGCCGGTAGGGGCGCGACGAAGCGGCGCGATGCAAAAAAAATGAACAATGCCGCAGACGCGATAAGCAAAGAGGCAGCCAAGGCACCGCCGTGCCACCACCAGTACCGGTCGGATTCAATATCGACGAAAAGATCGAGAAACGCATATACCGGTAGCCCAACAAGTGCTGATCCGATACCAAAGGTGTTGACATACACATCGGACCGCGTGGTTTTAGCAAGATAGTAGTTTCCCCTAGCCTTCAGTTGACCCTTTTCATAGGGAATTATATACCTGAGTAACCATCGCCATTGCCTTTTTCCGTCCTTTTATGGTATAACCTAATGTAGAGCAATGCTTTACAGTAGTGCCAGAAAGGATGCTGCTTATGTACAACAAAGGCAGATTGGCAATCGAAATCTTTGGAACAGCACTCTTGATTCTGATTAAGTATTGGCCCACTAGTAGGCCACAACACTAACCCCTAAATCCGGCACTATTGTAGCATAGCTTTACGGTATCGCGCCGCCGGTCTCCAACTCGGGAGACCGGCGGCTTTTTCATGTACGCTCGAACCTAGGAGGAATCGAGATGACTAAGAGGAAAACTGCTTTGCAGGATCAATCTGCTGCTGAATCTGCTGAGCCAGCACAAGCAGAGAGTACGGATCAATGTCAAGAAGAAGATCCAAACGACCTTGACTCGGAAGCTCGCAAGCAACTCGAAGCGCAGCTAGAGAAACGCGGGATTCGAGGGGGGCGTATGATTGCTGTGCCCGTACGTCAAAACCAAAAACCCGCACAGCCTCAGCCTTGATAGGCGATTGAGCGTATTCGGCTTTGATCTCATTCAAGAACTCTTCTTGATTTTCGGCCATCGTCTTAGTCTCCTTTTGGGTGGTTAGATGGACGGAGGAGCTAAGATAGGCGGCCTCGTTTTATAGGCAAGTCATACTGTCCAATACGGCCCTTGCCAGAACTTTGGCAAGGGCCGTTCTCTTTTAGTCTCTCCCTCTGTATCAAGCATCTCTCTTTTTACCCCACAAAAAGGAGGCTGTATGCCCACTCGAAAAGGGCCTGGGCAGTCCTTCCGTAAGGGTCTGTCCTTGCCCGAACTACTCCGTCTGTTTCCAGACGACGCCACAGCAGAAGCGTGGCTTGCTGATGCACGCTGGCCTAATGGCCTGCTGTGTCCTCGCTGCCAGTCTGAGCGCGTCCAGTCTGGCACGACGCATCCAACCATGCCGTATCGCTGTCGCGCTTGCCGTAAGTTCTTCAGCGTCCGTACCGGCACGGTTATGGCCGATTCCAAGCTCGGCTTTCAGGTTTGGCTATTGGCTATCTACCTGCTCACTACGAGCCTCAAAGGCACGTCCAGCATGAAACTGCACCGCGACCTAGGCATTACGCAAAAGACGGCTTGGTACTTGGCACACCGCATCCGCGCTATGTGGCAGAAGGATGTCGAAGCACTTCTAGCGGGGCCTGTTGAAGCCGACGAGACTTACATCGGCGGCAAGGAAGCTAACAAGCACGCCGACAAGAAGCTCAATGCCGGTCGCGGCACAGTCGGCAAGATACCTGTTACGGGCCTCAAGGATCGGGTGACAAACGAAGTGCGAGCGCAAGTAATCCAGCCTGTTAATCGCGCTACCGTCAAAGGATTCGTGGAGGAGAATATGACGCTAGACTCTATGCTTTACACAGACGAAAGCACGGTCTATGACGGCTTCCCCAACCATGAATCTGTCGCGCATGGCGTCGGCGAATACGTACGCGACCAAGCGCACACGAACGGCATCGAATCGTTTTGGGCGCTGCTTAAGCGTGGTTATTACGGCACGTACCACAAGATGAGCGAGAAGCACCTAGCTCGATATATCGGCGAGTTTGCAGGCAGGCATAATGCGCGCGCCGTCGATACGATTGAGCAGATGGCGTTGATGGCGCAAGGCATGATGGGAAAGCGGTTGACCTATCAAGAGCTTATCGCCGAAGTATAGAAAGACGACCAAGTCCGATAACTGGGCTTGGTCGTCTTAACTGCATGTTTTTCTTTTATTTAGCTCTGCATTAACAAGCACTGCCTGAATGGATATCGTCAATACCAAGATCGCGACATATCTTCTCTGCAAGGTCTAAATCTATCTTTAAACGGTTTGGCACCGAGGAATGGCTTCCGTTTATCATATTCCTTAGCCAAATATACCTACCGTCGAAATTTATGTTCCTACAGCCTTCACTTTCAAGATGGTCGAGAAAATCTTGGAGTTTCATATTTCTACGGAAAACGTTTCTATGTCTTCGGAAGCATACACAACATCTCTTTTTTCTATCTCTCTGTATTCCTGAATACAGTTGACAATGCTCTCTTTTATTTCTTCTCTACTGTCTTCTTGGCAATTTATTCCGGGCATATTTTCGACCCATCCAATCCAATAATCTCCCTTATTGATAATCGTAGCAGTGTATTTCTGTCTTTCGGCCATGGTCGACTCTCCTTTTTATCGCATATATCGCATATAATGAACATGCGTGCGTGCGCGACATTCTTCAGTGGTACGTAAGATACGTCTATTATTTACTGCCGCAGTAGCATGTTGTCAAGAAGGAAAATGGCCGTTGACAATGAAATTTCCCGACGCCATTTTAGGACTTGCAACCACCGAGCAGGCCCGATGTCGGGTTACTTGCTGAATACAATAGTCTACTCAATAGCTTGGATTGGCCGTCTAAGCTAGGGCAAATAGGCAAGACTTCCCGCTAAATCTCTGCGAGGTGGTTGCAACGACCCGGCTCCCAGCGGGGGAGCCAAGCAACCACCATCCAGCAAAGGAGACGCAGAGATGGGCGCAAAGGTATCGCCACACCTCATTGTCGCAGTTTGTTTATTAGCTCTTCCCGCCGTTGCTCAAGTAGAATTGCCCGAGGAGCATCTTGAGCTTGCCGAGGGCATGTCTATAAGTCTAGACGAAGGCGGCGAAGTCGTAGTATCCATAGCCGTCCGCAATGGACATCCTACCCTTCACATGTTTCTCGTCAACGCACGTGTTGCAGCTATGCAAGACGGTCTTGTCGTGGGCTATATCTACTTTAGCTGTGGAAGATTAGGGCCTATGGAGACAGCTACATGCTCTGACGATACAGGCCTAACGGAGGAGGAATATGGTCAATTTACATTTGGCCATATTACCCTGCACGGCATATTTACGCCCCTAGATGAATCTATGGCAACAGGGAATCCCGTAGTCATTGAGGAAAGCCTTAATGTCCTACCGGACAAGGATGGCTATATCCTTTTCTTGGGCGAAGTGCTCAACGACACCAATGCCATATTGAATATATGGGGCGTTAAATTCCATCTCTACGACAACAAAGACAGATACCTAGGCGAGGCTAAAGATCGCCTGTGGCCTTTCAGCTTTGAAAACGTCAAGCCGCAAGAGACGTTTATCTTCGCCGTCACCAATGAAGACATACCTTTTGCGAAGGTCGATCATTGGGTGCCGGAGATAATTTATCAAGTAGAGAAAATATACGCTGAAGGCGTAGCAACAGCCGTAGAGCAAGCTACATGGGGCCAGATCAAGGCTCTGGGAAGGTAGCGCGCTATGCCAAAGTGGAACAAGATGTCTAGAGCAGATAAGGGCTGGGCTGGCCTTGGCCTTGGCTTCATTGGCAGCGTAATCGTCGCCACGATAGCTGACATTATATGGCCATCAGAAGAAGGGAAGGAGCGCAGAGAGCAAGAGAAGGAAAGAAAGCGCCTTACGGGAAAGGTGCTAAGACGTGCTCGATTCAGGTGCGAGAACTGTGGCCAACAAAGAGAGTTGAAAGTTTACCCCATTGACCAACAGGGGGAATGCACGTACGACAATTTGAGGGCGCTATGCTCTTGGTGTAAAAACAGCTAGCATTCCCTGTAGGGTCCGCCTCCACTAGGCGGCGCGAAGGCTTAGTGGAGGCGGATGGTTACTCAGGTATATAATTCCCTTTTCATACAGGTCATTGACCTCGCGATTCCAAGCATTGAGGGTGGCACCGCGCAGTTCCCCGCTCGGCTGTTCCAGTTTCCAAAAGAAAGCATTCGGTGCATCTGGCGGGCTGAGCGAAAAGGCTTGCCGCTTTAGCATATTCACGCTGAGCAACATGTTGCCTTCCTGATCGCCGCCGGGCAGAAAGTCGCCGTTACTCACGTACGCTCCGAAGCAAACGAAGAACAAGAGAATCGGCAGCAAGTATTTCGACGAAGCCACTCCGCCCGCAGTCTGCCTATCTTTTGCGTCGGCGCGAGCCGCTTGTCTTCGCTCCTGTCGCGTGGACTTGGACGGAGTCGATTGTTGGCGCTGCGTCTTTTCTGTTGGTCTTCTTTTGGCCATTTAATAACCCAAGATTTCTGTGCTTTTTGTGGCTATTGCCCTTTTATCTCCGTTTTTTCGTCAGCAAAGCGAATTCCCGCATTGGGCGGCGGAGCGGGCGCATCGGGATAGAGTTTGCGCATCACCTTGGAGAAGGTGCCGCCGGTGATCGTCGGGGTGTACTCCTGCCATGGGCGAATAACCGGCTCGTCTGCATCTCGACGCAGAATTCGGATAGTGCCGAATGTTTTTTCCACCGAGTAGCCGGGAACAGAAGTGGCCGGATCCGCCGACACGATGTGGCTGACCGAAGCTACAATCGCTTCTAACTCTGTCCTTTCTTGGTCCGCGAATATGAGGCGTCCTGTATTAGCATCATAGAAGGGTATCGCGTGGTGTAAATAGTAATAACCAGGAAGGTTGAAATAGGGGCGATCCACCTGCCACACGGCGGCAACCCCGGGCGCGATAGCAAGATAGCGGTACGCGGCGAAAATCGGGTCCTGATTGCGCAGAAAGCCAACGATACCGGTCTCCCTTGAATAAGCCTTATACACTCTATCTTGATACGGCAGCGCATTCAGGATGCCGGCTAGGGAAATCGCTGCGAAGGATGCCGTCAGCACGAGGGAAGTCGGCCCCAACAACATGCGCGACCTGCCCTCGCTAGCGCGGGAAGCGAACCATACCACAAAGTCTGCGCCAATCAGCAGCCAGAGCGGAATCACGACGAAGATGAAGCGATACTCCTTGTGCGACTGCGCCGAGTGAATCAGCAGCGTCAGGGCGATGAGCGTCACTAGGAATCCGTAGCGTCGGAGGTCCGGCAAAGCCAAGACGCACAGGGCTATCAGCCCCATACTAGCGATCAAGAGCCAATAGAGGAATTGCCATGCCGGGCTTTCACCGGCACGCAAGTCGCCGAGGGCGAGGTTGACGCGGATATTGACGATGTAGGAGTGAAACAAACTACCATCCCACGTAATCGCGTCGAATACGCCGACGGCGACGAAAACCGCGACCGCGGCCAGCGCAAGCTGCACCTTCTTCTCGGTGCGCAAAAAGACCAGGCCGATAATCACCAAGGCCAACGGGGCATATTGCACCCGGATCGCCGCCACCAGCACTGCCAACACCGCCACTGTCAAAACCACCCGCAATCTGTCCGACGCAGGCCGCATACACAGCGCAAGCAAGGACACCAGCAGGGCCGTAGCGACGAACTCGGTCATCGGCTTGTGGGCAAAACCGACCAGCTCGTACCAAAAAGCACCCATCAGCAACGCGACCCGTGCCACAGTCTCGCCAAAGTGCCACCGGGCAAAAAAGTACATGCCCGCCGGGATGAGCAGGGAAATCGCGCAAAACACGAGCTTGACACCGCCGACATACCAAACAGGCTGACCAAGGCCGACGATGTCTAACAACTTTAAGACGCCAGCGACCAACCCAGGCACCAGCCACGAACGGGCACCGTAGAAGTACTCCCAGTAAGTTACGCCGTTGCCAAAGACCAAGCGGTGCGCCGGCTCTAAGTACTGCATGATCTCGTCGGGATGCAAAACGAAGTCACCGGACAGAGCAATAGCCGCCCGTGCGACAAAGGCCAGAGCGAGCACCGGCAGCAAAAATTTCCAAGGCCGCTCGTCAGGAGGGATCGGATGCAGCAGAAGGTCGGACATCGAGCGCAGGCGCACGGACCAAGGCAGCGCCTGCTTGCGCTTCTCCCGTCGTGCGGCTGCGCCGCGACCATGTACTTGAGACCGATTGCGCTTCGACAAAGGCTATCTCCTAGACGTACTTGTTCATCTCAGAAAGCAAGGCTGGTCAACGCTCTTCCTCCCGAAACGTCCAGTACGAATTCAGAACGTAGTTGACCAACGTCCCTAGCGCGATCCCGCATCCTTGCTGCCACACCGGATTAACTTACGGCAACAGCACCGACAGCACGACAAACGTCGAATAGCTCACCCCAAGGGCCAGCGAGCTTAGGGTGAAAAAGTTAGGCATAACACACCTTGGTACGTGTCAGAAACGTTGCCCTATTATGGATCAACAAAGCGAATGCCCGCATTGGGTGGCGGCGTAGGCGCATCGGGATAGAGTTCTCCAGCGATCTTTCCAAAGATGCCGGTCTTGAACGTTGGAGTGTATCCCTGCCACTTTCGGATAGCTGGCTCGTCTGCATCTCGCCTCAAAATACGGATGGCACCAAATGTTTTTTCTACCGAATAGCCAGAAATGGAAGTGGCTGGATCCGCCGTCACGATATGGCTGACCGAAGCTGCAATCGCTTCCACCTCTGTCTTTTCTTGGTCCGCAAATATGAAATAGCGACCTGTGCTGGCGCAATATAATGGTATTGCGCGATGCAGATAATAGTACCCAGGCTGGTTGAAATAGAGGCGGTCTGTCTGCCATACGGCGGAGACACCGGGCGCGCTGGCAAGATAGCGGTACGCGGCAAAGATCGGATCCTGATTGTGCAGGAAGCGAACAACACGGACCTCCCTTGGATCTGCCTTATACACTTTTTCTTGGTACGGCAGCGCATTCAGGATGCCGGCTAGGGAAATCGCTGCGAAGGATGCCGTCAGCACGAGGGAAGTCGGCCCCAACAACATGCGCGACCTGCCCTCGCTAGCGCGGGATACGAACCACACCACAAAGTCTGCGCCAATCAGCAGCCAGAGCGGAATGACGACGAAGATGAAGCGGTACTCCTTGTGCGATTGAGTAGAGTGAATCAGGAGCGTCAGGGCGATGAGCGCCAGCAGGAGTCCGTAGCGCCAGAGGTTGTGCAAGATCGCCAAGACGTACAGAGCTACTAGCCCCATGCTGGCAATCAGAAGCCAATAGAGGTATTGCCATGCGGGGCTCTCGCCGGAACCCATGCCGCCGAGGGCAAGGTTGACACGGATGTAGACGATATAAGAGTGAAACAAACCACCGTCCCACGTGATCGCGTCGAATATGCCGACAGCGACAAAAACAGCGGCCGCAGCTAGCACAAGCTGCATCTTCTTCTCGGTGCACAAAAAGAACAAGCCGAGGACCACCAAGGCCAACGGGGCATACTGCACCCGGATCGCCGCCACCAGCACCGCCAGCACCGCCACCGTCAAGACCACCCGTAGTTTGTCCGGCGCAGGCCGCACACACAGCGCGAGCAAGGACATCAGCAGAGCCGTGGCGACGAACTCGGTCATCGGCTTGTGGGCAAAACCGACAAGCTCGTACCAGAAAGCTCCCATCAGCAACGCAACCCGCGCCGCAGTCTCGCCAAAGTGGCACCGAGCAAAAAAGTACATGCCCGCCGGGATGAGCAGGGAAATCGCGCAAAACACGAGCTTGACGCCGCCGATGTACCAAGCAGGCTGCCCGAGGCCGACGATGTCGAACAGCTTTAAGACGGCAGCGATTAACCCAGGCACTAGCCAAGAACGGGCACCGTAGAAGTACTCCCAGAAGGTTGCGCCGTTGCCGAAGACTAGGCGATGGGCCGGCTCCAGGTACTGCATGATTTCGTCGGGGTGCAAAACGAAGTCGCCGGACAGGGCAATAGCCGCCCGTGCGACAAAGGCCAGAGCGAGCACCGGCAGCAAAAATTTCCAAGGCCGCTCGTCAGGAGAGGCCGGATGCAGCAGAAGGTCGGACATCGAGCGCAGACGCATTGACCAAGGCAGCGCCTGCTTGCGCTTCTCTTGGCGTGCGGCTGCGCCGCGACCATGCGCTTGAGACCGATTGCGCTTGGACAAAAGCTATCTCCTAGTGTGCTTATTCATCTTAGATATTTTAGATACTGATTAGATACTGATGTTACGCACAGGAGGCTTCTTGGGTAGGAGATGCTTCGCTACGCTCAGCATGACAGTGGCCGGTGCTTTCTTTTTTTGTCATGCTGAACGCAGCGCAGCGGAGTCGAAGCATCTCATCCCTACGGGTCTGTACGTAACATCACTTAGATATAGCAATCCTAAATCATTCACGAGATGATCCGCAGATGGACGCAGAATAGTAGAAACAAGACGATCCACTGCTCGAATCGTTCAAATCATTCCGAATTGCTATATTAAGGCCGATCAACGCTCTTCCTCCCGAAACGTCCAGTACGAATTCAGAACGTAGTTGACCATCGTCCCCGGCGCGATCGCACATCCTTGCAGCCACACCGGATTAACTTGCGGCAACAGCACCGACAACACGACAAACGTCGAATAACTCATCCCAAGGGCCAGCAGCGACACAATGTGAAACCGCAAACCCCGGATTCGCTTGCGGCTGCTCAGATCGCGGTCGGCAAAGGTCCAATAGTTATTGATGAAAAAGTTCGAAAAAACCGAAATTTCAATCGCAATGGGCGAGGCCAGATACTTGTGGACGCCGAGTTCGAGCAGGATGTGGAACGAACCTAAATTGACCACCACCCCGCTGAGGCCAGTTAGGCAGAATTTTACAAACGTGCGGGGTGTGCCAAACGCAGCGACCATGTTGCGCGGGCCTCGCTTTTTACGCCGCGTCGTATTCGGCCATCAAGCCGCGCAAGTAGCGCACGGCCTTGGGCACGGCGGTCGCCTCTGCTTCCACGTCCTGCCCTTCGTACACCACCGACAGCCAGCCATTGTAGTTGACCCCCTGCAAAATCTCGAAGATGCGCGGATAGTTGAGCCACTCTTCAACGCCGCTTTGGATGCGATAGATCTTGCAGCGGACGTGGACGGCCAACGGCGCGGTTTCCTCGATGCTGCCGTAAAAATTGAGGGCCGGATCCTCGTGCCCGCGCTGGCCCGAGGCCCCGGGTGAGCCGACGTATTGACCCGTGTCGAGGATGTGCGAGAAATAGGGATTATTGACGCCTTCGATAATGCGGCGCACATCTTTGCCCGTGCGCGTGACGCAGCCGTGGTTGTGGTTGTGCAAGCCGACCACCACGCCCTTTTCCTCGCCGTGGGCCGCCACTTCCTCCAAGCAAGGCATCATCCGCGCCCACACGTCTTCTTCGCGCTCGCCTTCGGGAATCCACGCGGCAAAAACCCGCACCAGCGGAATGCCCATGAACGCGGCCACGTCGATCCACTCCTTGGCGGTGGAGACTTCCTCGGCCAGCTCGTCCTGCGGCTTGCCGAAATTGGAACTGACGCCGATATAGGAGAGCGCGATCCCCCGTCTGAAGGCCTGCATGCGAATGCTGCGCAGATAGGCCGGATCGAGCGAGGCAAAGGCGCGCGTGTGGATGTCGATGCCGTCGAGGCCGAGCTGGTAGGCGCGTTCAATAAACTGCTCCAAGTCGAGCTTGTTCGCGGCAAATTCGTCTTTGTAGCTGAGGGACATGCAGCCAAGTTTGAGCATTTGAGGCTTCCTTTAGATGAGGGTGATAGGAAAACTGCGCATCGTAATTTAACGCACCAAAACGCGGCGGCCAATTTGTCCGCAATCGGGGCTTGTGCTATCTTCCGCGCTTCACCTCCAACGGAAAGCAAAGCTGTGATTGCAATAGGAGAATACAAAGTCGCCGAGCCAGACGGCATCGAGACGCCGGCCATGCTGGTCTTTGCCGATCAGCTCGACCACAACATAAAAGCAGTCGGCGAACTAGCCGGCGGCAGCGAGCATCTGTTCGTCCACGTCAAGACCCACAAGTCCATCGACGTAACGCGCAAACAACTCGCGTCCGGCGTCGCCGGGTTCAAATGCGCCACGCTCAAGGAGCTGGAAATGGCCCTCGACGCCGGCGCGCAGGAAGCCATTCTGTCCTATCCGCTGGTGCAAAAAAGCAAAGTGCAGCGCTTCGCCGCGTTGGCACAAAGAGAGGCGACCGTCAGCGCGATTGCCAGTGCGCCTGTGCACGTAGAGGTCTTGGGCGACGTGGCGCAAGAGCGGCAGCAAACGCTGCGGGTAATGATCGACCTCAACGTAGGCATGTTCCGCACCGGCGTCCCCTTGGACGCGGCCATCGACCTCTACCGCCAAATCGCCCAACACCCCCACCTGTCGCCGGGCGGCCTGCACTTGTACGACGGGCACGAGACCCTCTCCGAGCCTAAGGCGCGCCAAGCAGCGGCCGAGCAGCACATCTGCGACACTCAACGCCTAAAAGCGACCCTCGAAGGCGAGGGCTTGGCCGTGCCTCGGGTCGTCGGCGGTGGCTCCTTTTCCTCTTTGTACTACGCCCGTACCGAGGGTATGTACGGCTCTCCGGGCACCTGCGTGTACTGGGATGCTGGGTACGGCAGCAAAATGGCCGAGCTACCCTTCAAATGGGCGGCCCTCGTCCTGACGCAAGTGGTCGATCGCTATCCCGCGCACCAGACACTCACCACGGACTTGGGCACCAAGGCCATCAGCGACGATGGGCCCCTAGCGACCCGGGCCAAGCTCTTGCAGAACCCACAGGCCGAGTTGACAAGGCAGAACGAGGAACACGGCGTCTTCGCCTGGTCTGGGCCGCAACCCGAAGTCGGTGCTTACCTCCTCGCCGTGCCTTGGCACGTGTGTCCGACGACGATTCGCTACCCAGGCGTACACGTCATCGACGGGCACGGGCAGGTCGCCGACTACTACCTGCACTCGGCCCGCGACCGGCACTGATAAGGTAATCCGCAGATGGACGCAGATGGACGCAGAATGGTAGAGACAAGACGATCTGCATCTCGAATCGTTCAAGTCATTTAGGGCTGCTATAGGATGACCAACGCGACTATTGGCCGACCTTGGGTTCGCCGCTATGCGTCGGCTAGCTGAACTGGCCGCCAAAAAGCGGCGGCGGGTCGTGGGACTAATGTCCGGGACCTCGGCCGACGGGATTGACGCCGTGCTGGTCGATTTGTGGAGCAGCGGCGAATCCACGCGCTACGAAATTTTGTCCTTTAACACCACGCCGCTGCCCAGCGACTTGCGGCGCGAGGTGTTCGCCCTCTTCGCCGAGGATGCGTCGCTCGACGCCCTGTGCCGGATCAACTTTGCCCTCGGCGAGGCGTTTGCAACAGCGGCCCTAGCCGCGGTCGAGCAGGCCAAGCTCAGTCCCGAATCCATCGACCTGATCGGCTCGCACGGGCAGACCGTGCGCCATCTGCCGGCCAGCGGGGCCACCTTGCAGATTGGCGAGCCAGCCGTCATTGCCGCGCGCACGGGCGCGGTGACCATTGCGGACTTTCGCGCCGCCGACATGGCCGTCGGCGGCGAGGGCGCACCGCTAGTACCCCTAGTAGATCACCTGCTCTTTGCCGGGCAAGAGGGGCGTCTGCTGCTCAATATCGGCGGGATCGCCAACATCACGGCCTTGCCGGCCAACGCCGATGTCAGCGCAGTACGGGCCTTTGACTTAGGACCGGGCAACATGCTCATCGACGCGGCTGTAGCGCACTGCACCGAGGGGCGCGAGCACTTCGACCAGGGGGGCGAGCGAGCGGCGCGGGGCCGCGTCGATGAAGCCCTGTTGGCCGAGCTGATGCGCCACAACTTCTTGCAGCGCGAGCCGCCCAAATCCACGGGGCGCGAGGAATTTGGCGAGCCTTTCCTCGCGGAAATTCTCCGCCGCGGCACGTGGAGCGACTCCGACCTAATCGCCACGCTGACCGCCTTTACCGTGCAATCCATTGCCGAGGGCATTCGCCGCTTCTGCCCCGGCGAATTCGCCAAGCTCTGGGTCGGCGGCGGCGGCGTCCACAATCCGCGCATTATGGCCGGGTTGCAACACGCGCTGCCAGATATAGCAGTGAAGTCGCTGGCCGACCTAGGCGTCGATCCAGACGCGCGCGAGGCTCTCTCCTTCGCAGTCCTCGCCAACGAGACGCTGATGGGCCGCACCGGCAATATCCCAGCCGTCACCCGCGCACAGCGCCCGGTCGTCCTCGGCAAAATCGCCCTGCCGGGACCAGTGGTTAGTGATTAGTGGCCAGTGGCCAGTTCCCCCTCCCCCACAGGGCGGCGGTGTGGGGCTGACCACCGGCCACTGCCTTTTGACGAGAATCCGCGCCGCCAATATGTTTGCCCGCTAGTTTTTCTCTATACACCACAAAGGAGACCCAATGAATCGCCGCGATTTTGAACTGCTGCGCGACGAAGAAATTCCCGAACTCAATACCCGCGCCTTGCTCTACCGGCACCGCACCGGCTGCGAGATCGTCTCGCTGATCAACGACGACGAAAACAAGGTCTTTGGCATCAACTTTCGCACCCCGCCGACCGACTCGACCGGCATTGCCCACATCCTCGAACACTCCGTGCTGTGCGGCTCGCGCAAGTACCCGGTCAAGGAGCCGTTTGTCGAGCTGATCAAAGGCTCGCTCAACACCTTCCTCAATGCCTTCACCTATCCAGACAAAACCTGCTACCCGGTCGCCAGCACCAACGTGCAGGACTTCTACAACCTGATCGACGTGTACCTCGACGCCGTATTCTACCCGCGGCTGACGCCAGAAGTCCTGCAACAGGAAGGCTGGCACTACGAGCTAGAAGACCCCGGCGACCCGCTGCGCTACAAAGGCGTGGTCTTCAACGAAATGAAGGGCGCGTATTCCGATCCCGAGAGTATCCTAGGTGAGCGCATCCAGCAATCCATCTTCCCCGACACCACCTACGGCGTGGATTCCGGCGGCGACCCGCGCCACATCCCGGCCCTCACCTTTGACCAGTTCAAGCGCTTCCACGACGACTTTTACCACCCGTCCAATGCCCGCATCTACTTCTACGGCGACGACGACCCCGAGCAACGCCTCGTACTGTTGCACGACTATCTAAGCGATTACGAGACCCATTCCGTTGACTCGACCATCGGCACCCAGCCGCGCTTTGCCGCGCCCAAGCGGCAGCAATTTCCCTATGCGGTCGATCCAGACGCGGTCGAAGAGCCAAAGTGCTTTGTCGTGCTCACTTGGCTGTTACAAGACGCGACTAACGCCGAACGCCTGGCCTTGCTGGTGCTCGAACACGCGCTGCTCGGCACCCCGGGATCCCCGCTGCGCAAAGCCCTGATCGACTCCGGGCTGGGCGAGGATTTGACCGGCAGCGGGCTGGAGGTCGAGTTGGCACAGATGTTCTTCAGCGTGGGCCTGAAGGGCGTGCAACAAGACGATGTGGATGCGGTCGAAGCCCTGATCTTGCAACACCTCGGCGACTTGGCGGACGGCGGGATCGACCAGGGGATGGTCGCGGCCGCGCTGCACACTGCTGAGTTCCGCTTCCGAGAAAACAACACCGGGTCTTTTCCGCGCGGCTTGGGGCTGATGCTGCGGCTGTTGACCAACTGGCTCTACGACCGCGACCCCTTCACGCCCTTGCGCTTTGCCGACTCCTTCGCCGCGCTCAAGGACAAGCTAACGGCGGACGACCGCTATCTAGAGGGGCTGATCCAACGCCACCTCTTAGACAACGCGCACCGCACAACCGTAGTCCTCCAGCCCGATGCCGAACTGGGGACGCGGCTGGAGGAAGAAGAGACCACGCGCCTAGCAGAAGCCCGAGAGCGCATGAGCCACGCGGATTTAGAGGAGCTAGTCGCATCCACCCAAAAGCTCAAGCACCTACAAGAGCAACCCGACGCGCCCGAGGATCTGGCCAAATTGCCCCGCCTGCAATTGAGCGACCTCGACAAAGCGATCAAGACCGTACCGCGGCAAGAGGACCAAATCGCCGGGGTGCCGGTGCTCCACCACGACCTCTTCACCAATGGCATCGCCTATCTCAACGTAGGCTGCGATCTGCGGGTGTTGCCCGAGGAGCTTGTGCCCTATATCCCGCTCTTTGGCCGCGCCCTGCTGGAGATGGGTACCGAACGCATGAGCTTCGTCGAACTGCAACAGCGGATCGGCAGCCAGACCGGCGGCCTGAGCGCCCACTCGCTGGTGAGCGCGCGCCCCGACGGCGGGCCGGCCGCGGCGTACCTCTTTTTGCGCGGCAAGGCCATGGCCGAACGGGTCGCCGACCTGACGGCGATTGTGCGCGACGTGCTGCTAGAGGGCCGCCTCGACGATCAGGAGCGCTTCTTGCAGATGGCCTTAGAAGAGCGGGCCAGCGCGGAGGCCGGGCTAGTGCCGGGTGGGCACCGAGTGGTATTGACGCGGCTGCGCGCGCAATTCGACGCGACCGGCTGGCTCGCAGAGCAGATGCGCGGCTTGAGCTATCTGTTCTTCTTGCGACAGCTCATCGCAGACATCCGCAGCGACTGGCCGGCCGTGCAGGCGCGGCTGGAGCAGATCCGCGCCCTGCTGGTCAACCGGCCGGGCATGCTGTGCAACGCCACTGTGGCCGGCGGCGACCGCGCTGCGTGCGACCAGAGTCTAGCGGCGCTGTTGCGCGAGTTGCCACAAGAGGCGCACTCGCCCGCGACTTGGACGCCGCACCTGACCGCAGCCGACGAGGGCCTGACCGTCCCCGCCCAAGTCAACTATGTGGGCAAGGCGGCCAACCTCTTCGCGCTCGGCTATGAATTGGATGGGTCTTCAGCCGTCATCACGCGCTACTTGGCCACCACTTGGCTCTGGGATCGGGTGCGAGTCCAAGGCGGAGCCTACGGGGCCTTTTGCTCTCTCGACCCGTTTACCGGCGTGTTCGCGTACGCGTCGTACCGCGACCCCAACTTGCTGGAGACACTACAAGTCTACGACCAGAGCGGATCCTTCTTGCGCAACTATCCGATCAGCAGCGACGAGCTGACCAAGGCCATCATCGGCACCATCGGCGACATCGACGCCTACCAACTCCCCGACGCCAAGGGCTACGCCTCGCTAATGCGCTACCTGACCGGCATCGACGACGACTATCGCCAGCAAATGCGCGACCAAGTCTTGGGCACCAAGGCCGAGCACTTTGCGGATTTTGCCGCTGTACTGGACCAAGTCGGCGCAGCGGGCCGGGTTGCGGTATTGGGGTCGGCAGATGCGATTGCCGCGGCATCGACTGCGCACGGCAATTGGCTGACGCCGGTCAAGGTGCTGTAAGACTCGCATCGCCGCGATAACGATTACCAATTCAACAACTTCTTAGAGCCAATACTGGCGTAGCTAACACGGAAAGTCGTGGAAGTCCACGGGAAATCGTGGAAAATCCACGAAAAATCGTGGAAAACCTTGCGCCGAAGGCTGAGGCGACCCCTTGAGCAAGCCTCATCACATTATTTTAAGTGTTATATTTTTCAATCCTTTAGGTTCTTCCTAAAGGATTTTTTTGTTCAAGGTATGGTATGTGGCACGAAATGTGCAAGTATCTTGTTGACGGACAGAGCGCCAAAACGACCAAAAAACCCTATAGGTGATCCCATGCGTTGTTTCATCTTTGCCGTTTTGTCGTTGACG
Source organism: Candidatus Latescibacterota bacterium (assembly GCA_965116455.1). Classification (GTDB taxonomy): domain Bacteria; phylum Latescibacterota; class UBA2968; order UBA8231; family UBA8231. The sequence goes on from OZ220690.1 coordinate 3,159,769, forward strand.
GCACCACTTGGAGCCTTTGCCCTAACGTGGGATTTCGACGACGGCTCCACTTGGGGCTGGACCGCCCGGGAAAGTTATCAGTATAGCAGTACACTGGGCAGTAGAGATCCATTGCAAAACGAAGTCGTCGATGGCATCTGGCGCATTGCGCCCGTGCCGGATCGCAGACCCACCGTTCAATTGCGCTCGCCGCTGATCGGCAAAGACTCGGCCCTATTCGACCGCATCACCCTACGGCTGCGCCTCATACACCACAGCCCCACCGAGGGGCCACTCAGGATGTTCTGGTCCAATGCCGAGGAGAGACGCCACTCTGAACCACTGCCTAGTAGCACGGGGAGAAGTTTGCAACCCTATCCCATCGAATGGGAAGACCTCACCATAGATCTACGAGATTTGACAGCAGAAGACATAGAGCGAAAGATCGTCTGGCAGGATACTCTCTTTAACATTCATATAGACATGATGTTATTCCGAGACTCGCAGGATCTAGAAAACCATCCAAAGTTTTTAGAAATAGACTGGATCCAACTGACAGGGGCCGAAGAGTTGGCGCAGGGAGAATTGTCGCCTAGGGATATCGCGGTGGAGTTGGGACCGCCCGGCACGTTGTTCGCCAAACCCGACTTTTTCCCCCTCGGAGAGGGCATCGGCACCCCAGACAGTCGGCAAGGCTATCGGCAAGAATCGCAAGGCGCAGTGGGCGACGTGGACGGCGATGGCGATGCGGATCTCGTGGTGGCTTGGAACCGCCTCGTGGACCGCGAAAGCCAACTAGGCTGGACTATGGCGTCCAACGACGGGCTAGGCAGCTTTGAATCCACCCAAGAAGTCACCCTCTCAACCGCATCCTTGCGCGACTATACTCCACGCATGTACCTCCAAGGAAACGACTTCGATGGGGATGGACTCCTCGACCTGATAGTTGCTGAAGGCGGGATCGTCGAAGTGTGGTACAACTGGGGCGGCGGCTTTGATCCCACCCAGCAACTGTCCGGCGTTCTGCCCCTTGGATTGGCCGATGGCGACGGTGACGGCGATGTGGACTTGTTGGTCGCGGAGTATGACGATGACGACGAATCGTATTACGCGATCCTGTGGATCAACGATGGCTACGACTTTGTCCACAGCGAGGAATTTGTCCTCGACAGCGAGAGAATGTTCCCCTACCTACCCCCCGGACAACCCCTCGGCGAAGCCGCGAGCCTGTTGTGGTACCACTCCCCAGACTTCTGGTTCCGCTCCCAAGGCTCTTGGCAACTAACTCGACCGTGGGCTGCCATCGAGGAACCACCGCTCGCTGTCGAGGCCGCAGTTCATCCCAACGCCCTGCACCTGATCGCCGACCTCGATGGCAATGGGACGGTGGACCTACTCGACTCCCCTGAGTGCGTAAAGACGTTCCTTGACACCGATTACTACGGCTTGGCTCTATGGCGTCTGGACGCCTCGGGCGCGTTGGTACGCGATTCCTTACTCGACTGGAAGGTGTTCCCATCAGTGGCCACCACCAGCGACCTCAACGGCGATGGCGTGCTGGATGTGGCCATGATCGCTGGCAACTTTACCGTTGGTTCGGCACTAGTGGTATTGCTCGGCCAGCGCAACGGAGTACCCATCCGCGAAGGCTACTACCCCCTGCCCGGCGAGGGCAGTCAGGTTCTCACCGGCGATGTCAACGGCGATGGCGACACCGATCTGGTCGTGCTGGGAACGAGTCTGGCAAGCGACCTCGGCGGCGTCTTCGTCTTTATCAACCAAGGAACTCCGGTCACCGCCGTAGTCAGCGAGACGGAGGCCACGCCGACGGCTTTTACCCTCGGTGCCAACTATCCCAACCCATTCAATCCCGCCACGACCATCCCTTTGGCCGTGCCCGCCGGAGCTAAGAACGTGGACTTAACCATCTACAACGTTCTAGGACAGCCGATGCGCCAAGTGTGGACGGGGCCGCTGCCCGCTGGCGAGCACGAACTGACGTGGGATGGCCTCGACGCGCAGGGTCAACCCGTCGCCACTGGGGTCTATATGTATCGCTTGCAGGTGGACGAGCAGACGCGCACCCGCAAAATGGTCAAACTCGAATAGACGAGCCGACCTCTGGAGAAAACGATGCGCTACGCGCTCTTTGCAATTTTACTGTTGACGGCTCCAGGCGGAGTAGTTGCCCTGACGTGGGATTTCGACGACGGCTCTACTTGGGGCTGGACCGCCCGGGAAAGTTCTTCTTATAGCACTCAGGGTACTCGCGAACCCCTCCGCAGCGAAGTCGTCGATGGCGTCTGGCGCATTGCACCGGCTCCTACTGGAAGGCCCACCGTTCAATTGCATTCGCCGCTGATCGGCCAAGACTCGGCCCTGTTCGACCGCCTCACCCTACGGCTGCGCCTCATACACCACAGTCCCACCGAGGAGCCATTCGGGATGGTCTGGTCCAATGCCGAGAGAAGACGCCTCCTTAGCGGGAGGGTTGGTACGGGACGTCAGCAATCCTATCCCATCGAATGGGAAGACATCACCATAGATCTACGCGCCTTGGCAGCAGCAGACGTAGAGCAAAAAATCGTTTGGCAGGACACTCTTTTTAATATTCGCATAAATATGCTGCTATATCGGGACACGCAGGACGTGGACAACCATCCAAAGTTTTTAGAGATAGACTGGATCCAGCTCACAGGGGCTGAAGAGTTGGCACAGGGAGAATTGTCGCCTAGGGATATCGGTGTGGAGGTGGGATCACCCGGCACATTGTTCGCTGAGCCCAACTTTTTCCCCCTCGGCGAGGGCATCGGCATCCCAAACAGTCGGCGATACAGTCGGCGAGACTATCTGCAAATATCGCAAGGCGCGGTGGGCGACATAGACGGCGACGGCGATGCGGATCTCGCGGTGTTCTGGCGCCGCCTCGTGGACCGCGAAATACAACAGGGCTGGACGGTGGCGTCCAACGACGGGCTAGGCGGCTTTGAACCCACCCAAGAAGTCACCCTCTCAACCGCATCCTTGCGCGACTACACACCAAGCATTGACCTGCGGGGAAGCGATTTCGATGGCGATGGCCTTCTGGATCTGGTCGTTGACAAAGACTTGACCGTCGAACTGTGGTACAACTGGGGCGACGGCTTTGATCCCGCCCTGCAACTGTCCAACGTCGATCTCGTTGGCTTGGCCGATGGCGACGGCGACGGCAATGTGGACCTGTTGGTCTCCGACTTCGGGTACCGAGAAGTGAGCCTGTGGATCAACGACGGCTACGACTTTGTCAGCAGCGATACATTCGGCCTCGACAGCGAGAAGATACTCATTCCCTACCTGCCTGCCGGACAACCCTTGGGTGAAGCCGCGAGCCTGTTGTGGAATGGAAAGTGCTATTTTCCGCTCCAAGAACCCCAAGCGCCCCAAGGCCCCTGGCAACTGACTCGGCCGTGGGCCGCTAGCCAACCACCGCCGCTGTCTTTCGAAGCTGCGGTCGATCCTTGTGCCTTGCACCTGATGGCCGACTTCGATGGCAATGGGACGGTGGACCTACTCGGCTCCCCCGAGCGCATAGAGACGTTCTTGGCAACCAACTATTATGGCTTGACCCTGTGGCGTCTGGACGCCTCCGGCGTGTTGGCACGCCATTCCTTGCTCGACTGGAAGGCATTCCCATTACACGCAGCCACCGCCAGCGATCTCAACGGCGATGGCCTCTTAGATGTGGCCCTAGTCGTTGGCAACTCGACCGTCGGTCTTCCAGCGCTAGTGGTGTGGCTCGGCCAGCGCAACGGCGCACCCGTCATAGAAGGCCACTACCTCCTGCCCGGCGAGGGCAGTCAGATTTTCGCCAGTGATGTCAACGGCGATGGCGACACCGATCTGGTCGTGCTGGGAACCAGTCCGGCAAGCGACCCCGGCGGCGTCTTCGTCTTGCTCAACCAAGGCACCCCGGCCACAGCCGTAACCAGCGAGGCAGCGGCTACGCCAACGACCTTTGCTTTAGGTGTCAACTACCCTAACCCCTTCAATCCCGCCACGACCATCCCCTTGGCCGTGCCCGTTGGAGCCAAGAACGTGGACTTAACTATCTACAATATTCTAGGGCAGCCGATGCGTCAGGTGTGGACAGGGCCGCTGTCGGCTGGCGAGCACGAACTGACTTGGGATGGTCGGGATGCCCAAGGGCAACCCGTCGCCGCTGGAGTCTATATATATCGCTTGCAGGTGGACGAGCAGACGCACACCCGCAAGATGGTCAAAATCGAATAGGCCAGCCGACTTCTGGAGGAAGACTATGCGCTACATACTGTTTGCAATTTTACTATTGACGGCTCCACGCGGTGCCTTTGCCCTGACGTGGGATTTCGACGACGGCTCCACTTGGGGATGGACCGCCCGGGAAAGTACTACTTATACCAGTGCAAGAGGCAGTAGAAATTCACTACAGAGCGAAGTCGTCGATGGCGTCTGGCGCATTGCGCCCGTGCCGGGTCGCCGACCCACCGTTCAATTGAACTCTCCGTTGATCGGCAAAGACTCAGCCCTGTTCGACCGCATTACCCTACGGCTGCGCCTCATACACCACAGTCCCACCAAGGGGCCATTCTGGATGGTCTGGTCCAATGCCGAGTCCAGACGCCGCCCTGGAGAGGTGTTTATTAGTATGGGGGAATCTTTTCAACCCTATCCCATCGAATGGGAAGAAATCACCGTAGATCTGCGCGCCTTGGCAGCAGACCCAGAGCGGGCGATCTCCTGGCAGGATACCCTGTTTAATATCCAGATAGACATGATGTTATTCCGAGACTCTCAGGATGTGGCCAACCATCCAAAATTTTTAGAACTAGACTGGATCCAGCTCACCGGGGCCGAAGAATTGGCACAGGGGGAATTGGCACCTAGGGATATCGCGGCGGAGGTGGGGCCACCCGGCACGCTGTTCGCCGAACCCAACTTTTTTCCCCTCGGAGAGGGCATCGGCATCCTAGGCATCCCAGACAGTTGGCGAGGCCGGCGGCGAGAACCGCGCGGCGCGGTGGGCGACGTGGACGGCGATGGCGATGCGGATATCGTGGTGGCTTGGGATCGCCTCGTGGACGACGAAAGACAACTGGGCTGGACTATGGCGTCCAACGACGGGCTAGGCGGCTTTGAACCCACCCAAGAGGTCACCCTCTCAACCATCTCCTTTGACGACACTCCATACATTGACCTGCGGGGAAGCGACTTCGACGGCGATGAACTCTTGGATTTGGTCGTTGCCGAAGGTGGGACTGTCGAAGTGTGGTACAACTGGGGCGGCGGCTTTGATCCCACCGTGCAACTATCCGGCGTTGGGTTCGCTGGCTTAGCCGATGGCGACGGCGACGGCGATATAGACTTGTTCGTCGGGGAGCACGACAGCGGATCGTATTACGTGACCTTGTGGATCAACGACGGCTACGACTTTGTCAATAGCAACCGCTTCGTCCTCGATAACGAGGAGACGCTTGATTTCTACCTACCTGCCGGACAACCCCTAGGCAAATCCGCAAGCGTGTTGTGGAACCGACCCTGCTATCAGTCTCCAGGCCCTTGGCAACTGACCCAGCCGTGGGCCGCCGTCCAAGAACCGCCGCTTTCTTTTGCGGCCAAGGTCAATCCCTGCGCTCTGCATCTACTAGCCGACTTCGATGGCAATGGGACGGTGGACCTACTCGGCTCTCCCGAGCGTATAGGTACGCGCTTTGGCACCACGGACTACTACGGCTTGGCTCTGTGGCGCATGGATGCCTCCGGCGTGTTGGCACGCCATTCCTTGATCGACTGGAAGGTGCTCCCGTTAGCGGTTACCACCAGCGACTTCAACGGCGATGGCGTCTCGGATGTGGCTATGGTCGCTGGCAACTTGACCGTCGGTTCGGCGCTAGTGGTATTGCTCGGCCAACGCAACGGCGCACCCGTCATAGAAGGCTACTACCCCTTGCTAGGCGAAGGCAGTCAAGTGCTCGTCGGCGACGTGAACGGCGATGACAACACCGATTTGGTTGTGCTGGGAACGAGTCCCGCAAGCGACCACGGCGGCGTCTTCGTCTTGATCAATCAAGGCACCCCGGCCACCGCCGTAGCCAGCGAGACAGCCACGCCAACTGCCTTTGTCTTAGGTGCCAACTATCCCAACCCATTCAATCCCGCCACGACCATTCCCTTGGTCGTGCCCGCCGGAGCGAGGAACGTGGACTTAACCATCTACAATATCCTAGGACAGCCAATGCGCCATATATGGACGGGACCGCTGCCCGCCGGCGAGCACGAGCTAACGTGGGATGGCCGAGACGCGCAGGGCCGACCCGTCGCCACCGGAGTCTATGTATATCGGTTGCAGGTGGACGAGCAGACGAGCACCCGCAAAATGGTCAAACTCGAATAGGCCAGCCGATCTCAGGAGAAAAACCATGCGCTACATACTCTTTGCAATTCTATTGTTGGCGGCTCCACACAGAGCCTTTGCCCTAACGTGGGATTTCGCCGACGGCTCCACTTGGGGCTGGGCCGCTTGGGAAGGTGATTATAGCAATAGAAGAGGTGATAGAGAGCCATTGAAGAGCGAAATCGTCGATGGCGTTTGGCGCATTGCGCCCGTGTTTGGGTTTGGTATCAGACCCACCGTTCAGTTGCGCTCGCCATTGATCGGCAAAGACTCCGCCCTGTTCGACCGTCTCACCGTACGGCTGCGTATCAGCCACCACAGCCCCACTGAGGGACAATACTTCTCAATGCGCTGGTCTAACGCCGTGAGCCGCCGCCCTGATTCTGGCATAAACGGGTTGTTTGTTACGGGCCATACTCAATCCTATCCCCTCGAATGGGAAGAAATTACCATCGATCTACGCGCCTTGACAACAGACCCAAACAGGGCGATCACCTGGCAGGATACCCTCTTCAACTTTCAGATAGAGATGCTGTTATATCGGGACTCGCAGGATGTGGACAATCATCCAAAGTTTTTAGAACTAGACTGGATCCAGCTCACCGGGGCCGAAGAGTTGGCGCAGGGAGAATTGTCGCCTAGGGACATAGGTGTGGAGTTGGGGCCGCTCGGCACGTTGTTCGCCGAACCCGACTTTTTCCCGCTCGGCGCGGGCATCGGCTCAAGTCATCTGGATGCATCGCACGGCGCAGTGGGCGACGTAGATGGCGATGGCGATGCGGATCTAGTGGTGCTCTGGAACCGCCGCGTGGACCGCGAAATACAACGAGGCTGGACCGTGGCGTCCAACGACGGGCTAGGCCGCTTTGAACTCACCCAAGAAGTCCTCCTCTCAACCGCACCCTGGAACAGCTTGCCAAGCATGGACCTGTGGGGAAGCGACTTCGATGGCGATGGACTCCTCGATCTGGTCGTTACCGAAGGCGAGATCGTCGAGCTGTGGTACAACTGGGGTGGCGGCTTTGATCCCGCCCTGCAGCTGTTCGATGTCTGGCTCCTTGGCTTGGCCGATGGCGACGGCGACGGCGACGTGGACCTGTTGGTCCATGAGTTCGACGACTCCGATCACTTGGCCCCATCCCAAGTGAGCCTGTGGATCAACGACGGCTACGACTTTGTCAGCAGCGAGGAATTCGTCCTCGACAGTGAAGAGGAGCGCTGGCCCTTGCTGCCCGCTGGACAACCACTCGGCGAAGCCGCCAGCCTGTTGTGGCACCAATCCTGCCATCAGCTCCAAGAATCTGACTCTTGGCAACTGACCCGGCCGTGGGCTGCCATTGAGGAACCGCCGCTCGTTGTCGAGGTCCCAGTAGATTACTGCAACCTGCACCTGCACCTGATCGCCGACCTCGATGACAATGGAACGATGGACCTACTCGGCTCCTCCGAGCGCATAGATCGGTTCTATCATGGCTTGGCCCTGTGGCGTCTGGACGCCTCCGGCGAGTGGACACGCCATTCCTTGCTCGACTGGAAGGTGCGCCCGTCAGACGCCACCGCCAGTGACCTCAACGGCGATGGCGTGCTCGATGTGGTGATGGTCGCGAGTAACTCGACCGTCGGTCCGGCACTGATGGTGTGGCTCGGCCAGCGCAACGGCGCACCCGTCCTCGAAGGCTACTATCCCCTGCCCGGCGAAGGCAATCAAGCGCTCACCGGCGACGTCAACGGCGATGGCGACACCGATCTAGTCGTGCTGGGAACGAGTCCCGAAAGCGGCAATGGCGGCGTCTCCGTCTTTATCAACCAAGGTACCCCAGCCACCGCCGTAGCCAGCGAGACAGCCACACCAACAACCTTTGCTTTAGGTGCCAATTACCCCAACCCATTCAATCCTGCCACGACCATTCCCTTGGTCGTGCCCGCCGGGGCCAAAAACGTGGACTTAACCATCTACAACATGCTAGGACAGCCAATGCGCCAAGTATGGACGGGGCCGCTGCCCGCTGGCGAACATCGGCTGACTTGGGATGGCCGCGACGCGCAGGGGCAACCCGTCGCCACTGGAGTCTATGTATATCGGTTGCAGGTGGACGCGCAGGCACGCACCCGCAAAATGGTTAAGATCGAATAGACAACCTGACCTCTGGAGAAAAACCATGCGCTACATACTCTTTGCAATTCTATTGTTGGCGACTCCACACAGAGCCTTTGCCCTAACGTGGGATTTCGACGACGGCTCCACTTGGGGCTGGGCCGCCTGGGAAGGCGATTTTAGCAGTATAAGAGGTGATAGACAGCCATTGAAGAGCGAAATCGTCGATGGCGTCTGGCGCATCGCGCCCGTGCCTAATCGCAGACCCGTCGTTCAATTGCGCTCGCCGTTGATCGGCAAAGACTCGGCCCTGTTCGACCGCCTCACCCTCCGGCTGCGTATCATCCACCATAGCCCCACCGAGGGACAACGATTCTCGATGCGCTGGGCCAATGCCGTAAGCCGCCGCCCTGATTCTGGCACAAACGGGTTGTTTGGTATGGGCCGTAGTCAATCCTATCCCATCGAATGGGAAGAAATCACCATCGATCTACGCGCCTTGGCAACAGACCCAGACAGGGCGATCACTTGGCAGGATACCCTCTTCAATTTTCAGATAGATATGATGTTATACCGCGACTCTCAGGATGTGGACAATCATCCCAAGTTTTTAGAACTAGACTGGCTCCAGCTCACCGGGGCCGAAGAGTTGGCGCAGGGGGAATTGTCGCCTAGGGATATGGGTGTGGAGTTGGGGCCGCCCGGCAGGTTGTTCGCCGAACCCGACTTTTTCCCGCTCGGCGAGGGCATCGGCTCAAGTTATCCGTATGCACCGCAAGACGCAGTGGGCGACGTAGATGGCGATGGCGATGTGGACCTCGTGGTGCTCTGGGACCGCTTCGTGGACCGCGAAAGACAACGCGGCTGGACTGTGGCGTCCAACGACGGGCTAGGCCGCTTTGAACCCACCCAAGAGGTCGCCCTCTCAACCACACCCTCTTCTGACTCTATTCCACACATTGATCTCCGGGGAAGCGACTTCGATGGAGATGGACTCTTGGATTTGGTCGTTGCCGAAGACGGGATCGTCGAAGTGTGGTACAACTGGGGCGACGGCTTTGATCCCGCCCTGCAACTGTTCGATGTCTGGCTCCTTGGCTTGGCCGATGGCGACGGCGACGGCGACGTGGACCTGTTAATCCATGAGTTCGACGACTCCGATTATTTGGTCCCGTCCCAAGTGACTTTGTGGATCAACGACAGCTACGACTTTATCAGTCGCGAGAGATTCGTCCTCGACAGCGAAGAGGAGCGCTGGCCCTTACTGCCCGCTGGACAACCTCTCGGCGAAGCCGCCAGCCTGTTGTGGTACCAAACCTGCCATCAACCCCAAGAATCTGACTCTTGGCAACTGACTCGGCCGTGGGCTGCCATTGAGGAACCGCCGCTGGTTGTCGAGGCCCCAGTCAATTTATGCAGCCTGCGCGAGCACCTGATCGCCGACCTTGATGGCGATGGGACGATGGACCTACTCGGCTCCCTCGAGCGCATAGACTTGTTCTATCATGGCTTGGTCCTGTGGCGTCTGGACGCTTCCGGGGAGTGGGTACGCGATTCCTTGCTCGACTGGAAGGTGCGCCCGTCCGCGGCCACCGCCAGCGACCTCAACGGCGATGGCGTCCTCGATGTGGTCCTGGTCGCGAGTAACTCGACCGTCGGTCCGGCACTGATGGTATGGCTCGGCCAGCGCAACGGCGCACCCGTCCTCGAAGGCTACTACCCCCTGCCCGGCGAGGGCAGTCAAGCGCTCGCCAGCGATGTAAACGGCGATGGCGACACCGATCTGGTCGTGATAGGAACGAGTCCCACAAGCGACCACGGCGGCGTCTTTGTCTTGATCAACCAAGGCACCCCGGCCACCGCCGTAGCCAGCGAGACGACCACGCCAACAACCTTTGCTTTAGGTGCCAACTATCCCAACCCATTCAATCCCGCCACGACCATTCCCTTGGTTGTGCCTACTGGAGCCAAAAACGTGGACTTAACCATCTACAACATCCTAGGGCAGCCGCTGCGCCAAGTGTGGACGGGACCGCTGCCCGCTGGCGAACATCGGCTGACTTGGGATGGCCGCGACGCGCAGGGGCAACCCGTCGCCACTGGAGTCTATGTGTATCGCTTGCAAGTGGACGAGCAGACGCGCACCCGCAAAATGGTCAAACTCGAATAGGCCAGCCGGCCTCTGGAGAAAACGATGCCCTACGCGCTCTTTGCAATTCTACTGTTGATCGCTCCACGCGGCACCTTTGCCCTAACGTGGGATTTCGACGACGGCTCCACCTATGGTTGGACCGCCCGGGCAACGACTCTTTATATCAATGTAGAAGGCATCAACGCCCCACTACACAGCGAAGTCGTCGATGGCGTCTGGCGCATGGCGCTCGTGCCTGGGCAAAGACCCATGGTTCAATTGATCTCGCCAGTGATCGGCGAAGACTCGGCCTTGTTCGACCGCCTCACCCTGCGACTGCGCTTCATTCACCATAGCCCCATCGAGGGGGTCTTCTGGATGCACTGGTCCAATGTCAAGTACAACCGCCGCACGGACTTTAACGTAAATGAAGCGAGGTTTAGCGAGGAGCGTCGTCAACGCTATCCCATCGAGTGGGAAGACATCACCATCGATCTACGCGCCTTGGCAGAAGCAGGTCCAGCCGTCCGAGATTATCCGGCCACTTGGCAGGATACCCTCTTTAATTTTCATATAACCATGTGGGGATCTCGGGACGCGGACAACTATCCAACGTTTTTAGAAATAGACAGTATCCAGCTAACCGGGGCCGAAGAGTTGGCGCGGGGGGAATTGTCGCCTAGGGATATCGCGGTGGAGTTGGGGCCACCCGGCGCGTTGTTCGCCGAGCCCGACTTTTTCTCCCTCGGAGGGCCTATCGGCACCCCAGACTCGGATGTATCGCGCGGCGCAGTGGGCGACATAGACGGCGATGGCGATGCCGATCTCGTGGTGGCTTGGGAGCGCAACATAGACCGCGAAAAACAAATAGAACAAGTGGGCTGGATCGTGGCGTCCAACAACGGGCTAGGCCGCTTTGAACCCACCCAAGAAATCACCCTCTCAACCATATCCACATTCTCTCGTTACTCCATTCCACTCATTGACCTGCGGGGAAGCGACTTCGACGGCGATGGCCTCTTGGATCTGGTCGTTAATGAAGGCCGGAGTGTCGAAGTATGGTACAACTGGGGCGACGGATTTGATCCCATCCTGCAACTGTCCGAGGTCTGGCTCCTTGGCTTGGCCGATGGCGATGGCGACGGCGATGCGGATCTCGTAGTCATGGAGCACGACGGCGCATCGTATTACGCGACCTTGTGGATCAACGACGGCTACGGCTTTGTCAGTAGTGATAGATTCGGCCTCGACAGCGAGGAGGATCACTTTCCCATTCTGCGCGCCGGGCAACCCCTCGGCCAAGCCGCCATCCTGTTTTGGTTTCCACCCTGCAGTCAGCGACTCTGCAAGCCCCAATTCTGGCAATTGACCCGGCCGTGGGCCGCCGTTCAGGAACCACCGCTCGCTGTCGAGGCTCCGATCCGTCCCTCCGCCCTGCACCTGCTGGCCGACTTCGATGGCGATGGGACGGTGGACCTACTCGGCTCCCCCGAGCACATAGAGATGCCCTTTCTTGGCAGAAACAATTACGGCTTGGCTCTGTGGCGCATGGATGCCTCCGGCGGGTGGACGCGCGATTCCTTACTCGACTGGAAGGGGCTCTCGCCGCACATAGCCACCGCCAGCGACCTCAACGGCGATGGCCTCCTTGATGTGGCCATGGTCGCTGGCAACTTGCCCGTCGGTCCGGCCCTGATGGTATGGCTCGGCCAGCGCAACGACATCCCCGCCTTCGAAGGCTACTACCCCCTGCTCGGCGAGGGCAATGAGATCCTCACCGGCGATGTCAACGGCGATGGCGACACCGATCTGGTCGTGCTGGGAAAGAGCCCCGCAAGCAACGATGGTGGCGTCTTCGTCTTGCTCAACCAAGGAACTCCGGCCACCGCCGTGGCGGCCGACACGGCCACGCCGACAGCCTTTACCCTCGGAGCCAACTATCCCAACCCATTCAATCCCGCCACGACCATTCCCTTGGTTGTGCCCACCGGGGCCAAAAACGTGGACCTAACCATCTACAACATGCTAGGGCAGCCAATGCGCCAAGTGTGGACGGGGCCGCTGGCGGCTGGCGAGCACGAGCTAACTTGGGATGGCCGAGACGCACAAGGCCAGCCCGTCGCCGCCGGAGTCTATTTGTATCGGGTACAGGTGGACGAGCAGACGCACACCCGCAAAATGGTCAAACTCGAATAGACGAGCCAACCTCTAGAGGAACATTATGCGATACACACTCTTTGCAATTCTATTGTTGGTCGCTCCACGCGGTGCCTTTGCCCTAACGTGGGATTTCGACGACGGCTCCACCTATGGCTGGACCGCCCGGGCAACTACTTTTTATCTCGACACCCCATTACGCAGCGAAGTCGTCGATGGCGTCTGGCGCATTGCGCTAGTGCCTAATCAAATACCCAACGTTTATTTGATCCCGCCGGTGATTGGCGAAGACTCGGCCCTGTTCGACCGCCTCACCCTACGGCTGCGCCTCATACACCATAGCCCCATCGAGGGATTCTTCCATATGTACTGGTCCAATGTCAAATACAACCGCCGCACGGACTTTAACGTAAATAGAGCGAGGTTTCGCGAGGAACGTCCTCAACGCTATCCCATCGAATGGGAAGACATCACCGTCGATCTGCGCGCCTTGGCAGAAGCAGATCCAGCCGTCCGAGATTATCCGGCCACTTGGCAGGATACCCTCTTTAAGTTGGATATAAACCTGAAATTATATGAGGCCTCTTTGACTAGGCACCCTCAGTATGTGGACGACGACCTTCCAACGTTTTTAGAAATAGACAGTATCCAGCTCACCGGGGCCGAAGAGTTGGCGCAGGGAGAATTGTCGCCTAGGGATATCGCGGTGGAGGTGGGGCCGCCCGGCACGTTGTTCGCCGCGCCCGACTTTTTCTCTCTCGGAGGCCCCATCAAGCAGTTACGCGGCGGTGCGGTGGGCGACATCGACGGCGATGGCGATGCAGATCTCGCAATGGGCTGGGACCGCCGCAACGTGGACCGCAAAACACAACTGGGCTGGAGCATGGCGTCCAACGACGGATTAGGCGGCTTTGAACACACCCAAGATATCCTCCTTCCAATCAAACCCCCTGGCGACGACGCCCCTTTCTTCATGGACCTGTGGGGAGGAGACTTCGATGGCGATGGACTCCTAGATCTGGTCGTTCGCGACCGCGGGACTGTCGAAGTATTGTACAACTGGGGCGACGAATTTGATCCGATCCTGCAACTATCCTCCAACGTCTCTTTTGACTTGGTCGATGGCGATGGTGACGGCGATGTGGACCTGTTAGTCTGGGGGCGTGACGGCGTGAGCCTGTGGATCGACGACGGCTACAGCTTTGTCAGTAGCGATCCCTTCGGCCTCAACAGCGAGGAGGGGCCTTTCCTACTCGACGGACAACCCCTAGGCGAAGCCGCCGTCCTAATATGGAGGCAACCCAACTCCCAATTCTGGCAACTGACCCGGCCGTGGGCAGCCGTTCAGGAACCACCGCTCGCTGTAGAAGTTCCGTTCTATCCGTTCTATCTCTTCTATGCCCGGCCCCGGCTGGCCGATTTCGATGGCGATGGGACGGTGGACCTACTCGGCTCCCCCGAGCGCATAGAGTCGCCCTCTTTTTATATTGACGCTAACTATTACGGCTTGACTCTGTTGCGTCTGAACGCCTCCGGCGGGTGGACGCGCCATTCCTTGCTCGACTGGAAGGCCCGCTCGACACACATAGCCACCGCTGATCTCAACGGCGATGGCCTCCTCGATATAGCCATGATCGCTGGCAACTTGCCCGTCGGTCCGGCCCTGATGGTGTGGCTCGGCCAGCCCAACGACATACCCGCCTTCGAAGGCTACTACCCCCTGCTCGGCGAGGGCAATCAGGTTCTCACCGGCGACGTGAACGGCGATGGCGACACCGATCTGGTCGTGCTGGGAAAGAGCCCCGGAAGCGACAATGGCGGCGTCTTCGTCTTTAAAAACCAAGGAACTCCGGCCACCGCCGTAGCCAGCGAGACGGCGACCACGCCAACAGCCTTCACCCTCGGTGCCAACTATCCCAACCCGTTCAATCCCGCCACGACCATCCCCCTAGCCTTGCCCGATGGAGCCAAGAACGTGGACTTAACTATCTACAACGTCCTAGGACAGCCGATGCGTCAGGTATGGACGGGGCCGCTGCCCGCTGGTGAACACGAGCTAACTTGGGATGGCCGAGACGCGCAGGGTCGCCCCGTCGCCACTGGAGTCTATGTGTATCGATTGCAGGTGGACGAGCAGACGCGTACCCGCAAGATGGTCAAACTCGAATAGGCGATAGGGCTTGGCGATGAGGGATATACCACAAACATGAGAAAGGTGCGCACTCGAACAATGAACAAAACGGCTGTCTTATTTATGGCGACGGTATTTTTGCTTCTAGGAGGAGCCCGTTTTGTCGAAGCCGTGGAGTTTGCCGATTCCAACTTAGAAGCCGCAATTCGCGCCAAAATCGATAATAGAGAAGGCACGATTGCGGACGAAGACCTACTCTCTATTGTCGAACTCGAACTCATTAGCGGCGCGATTGCGGATTTGTCTGGCATCGAAGCGCTGGAAAACTTAGAAGTGCTGGTGTTGGTGGACCATCACTTGGTGGATATTTCGCCCTTGGCTAGTTTGAAAAAGTTGCGGGCACTGGACTTGGCCAATAACCAGATCGTCGATGTCACGCCGCTTTCCTCGCTGTCGGCGCTGACCTTTTTGAGCCTTACCTTTAACAACGTCAGTGATCTGTCGCCCCTGTCTTCGCTGGATATGTTGCGGGTGTTACTGTTAGACGAAAATCGCGTCGCAGACATTAGCCCGTTACTCGGGTTGTCGATGTTAGAGCAAGTATTGCTACGGGGCAACCCCCTGAATGCGGAGGCACATGCCGTTCACATCCCCTCGCTGATAGAGCAAGGGGTAGAAGTCCTCTATAACCTCCCCGAAGACTCGGCCGCGATTTTCGATGAGAGCGGCGTGCGCTTGCCGGTCTGGCAGCCTATAGGACCCGTCGTGGAGCCGTGGCAACCGGGCGTTTATAGTTTGGCGATTTCGCCGCATGATCCAGAAAGACTCTATGCCTTGGCCCAAAACGGTTTGTGGCGGTCGCAGGATGGTGGCCGACAATGGAAAAAAATGAGCCTTATGGCGAAGAGCTATGGACACTCCGGGCGCGTTGATGCGTTGCTGGTTGATCGCCTAGCGCCTTCCACGCTCTATGTCGAAGACGGCGTGTTTCACGATCCCGACATATTTAAGAGCGACGATGGTGGACTTTCTTGGCAATTGATAGAAAACCCTAGTGCCGAACCTTGCTCTGGTGGAAGAGTCACTCTTTTGGCATCCGACCTGGAAAAGCCCGATCGACTGTACTCCGTTAGCTGCGGTGCGCTCGCGCTATCGGACGATGGCGGGCAGAGCTGGTATGAACCCCAGCACAGTAACGGCGGCCTCGTCCGCGTAGAAGGGTCTTCGCCCCTCTTTTTGCAGCATCCGCGCAACCCACAGATCCTCTACGCTGGCTTTTTTCATCGAGGGATCTCCACGTTTCTGGCACGCAGCGACGATGGCGGGGAAACGTGGCGGGATCGGAACGCGATCGAACTGCCTTTAAGGGCGATGGTGGTCGATCCCGAAAACGATCAGGCGCTCTTTGCCGTTAGCCCGGATACGCTTCACAACAATCTGTACAACAGTCTGGACGGTGGCCTAAGCTGGCAGGCGGTTGCCGAGTTGCCGATTGACACTGCTAGGGGCCTAGTCCTCCATCCCCTAGACGCTACTCGGATGATCGTTTGGAGCAGGTCCGCCACTTGGCAGTCCACCGATGCGGGACAGTCGTGGGAGCGGCTGCCGATTGATTTTGTTGCCCAGCTCGAAACTGATCCATTGCAGGTCGAAACATTATGGGCCGTCACCTTCGTCGGCACCTTCCTAACTCCGGGAGCCATATACCACTCGGCGGACTGGGGCCAGACGTGGAGTGCGATAGCGCTGATCGACTCAACCCGAATGGCGGAATCGCTCCTGATTACTGATGACCGATCACTGTGGGTAGGGTCGGGGCAATGGCAAGATGGATTATTCGAACCGAGCTTGTTGATAAGCCGCGACCAAGGAGCGCGCTGGAATGAACAGTTACGCGAAGTAAACAACCCTAGTTTGGATACCAGTTTGGGCTTTTCCTCTCCGATTGGTTTCGGCTCCATTGATCGCCTGCTGATCGACGCGAATGATCCAGATTTGGTATGGGCTCATGTCCAGCACTGGTTTATGCAAAGTGCGGATGCTGGCGCATCGTGGACCTTATTTGCGCCTGGGCTAGAACAGCGGTTTGCAGTCGGACGAGATGTAGATAGTCAGCCGCATATCATGCAGAAGACAGCGGGGAAGGGAACGCATTTCCTAATTGATCCGACATCGTCTAAAGATTTGTATCGCAGCCGCGACCAAGGCCAGACTTGGCAGTCCGTCCAAGAGCGGGTCAGTGCGGCAATGGTACACGGCACTAACCTGTATGCGTCTGTAGGCCCCCGCCTCTGGCACAGCGACAATGAAGGCGACGACTGGCAGCGGATCGCCAACCTACCTGGGAGCTCCGGGGCGTATGCCTTGGCTGTGCATCCCCGCACGCAGGAGTACTACATGGCCAATGATCTCGGACTCTTGCGTTCCAGCGATGGCGGGGAGTCTTGGACCACCTTGCACGAGCGGGGGAATGAGTCGTGGCTGAGTGTCAAAATCCGCTTTGACCCTGCAAACGACGATGCGATCTACTTGATTACAGGTCGGCAATTGTTGGAAACTACGGATGGAGGAGAAACTTGGGTGTCGATCGGCCGATCACTGGGGCCAATGCCTTGGTTTAACGAAGTCGCCATTGATCCGCACAACCCTTCTTTGCGCTATGTGGCCACCCCGCACGGGGTCTTCGTCGCCGGCAAAGAAAGCTCTACAGCCATTGTAGAAACACAAACGGTCTTGCCCAAGCATTTTTCACTGGGGCAGAACGCGCCGAATCCCTTCAATAGCAGCACGATCATTCCGTATGAAATAGCCACTGCCGCAGCGGCTGAATTAGCTATCTACAATGTAGCTGGACAGCGCGTCCGCACCTTTGTTTTGGGCTATCAGAGTCCCGGCGAATATCACATCGTCTGGGACGGGCGGGACGATGGCGACCGCAAGCTCGGCAGTGGCGTGTACCTCTACGCGTTGAAAAGCGGCGTGGAGGCGGCATGGCGCAAGGCGATATTAATCAAATGACCAATGGTGCCGTGCAAAATGGTCAAACTTGAATAGACGAGCCGAGCAAATTGCATAAAGTCACACACTACGCCCTGTTAATCGGGCTCCTTTGCAGCGCCACTTCCGCGCTGGCCGTCGATACTCTCGACGTGGGCCAAGGCGGTCGCCTAGGCCGCTGGGACAGCATTGTCGAGGAAGCTCAGTTCTTAGGGGTAGCGCGCGATTCCATCTGGATGTGGCCGGCAGAAGCCGGCGAAAACCTGTCGCTGCGCTTGGCCGAGCGCGGAGGCACGGTGGAGGGGGTGGTGGCAGACCTCGATGGCACCCTCCGCGTGCCCCTAGGCGCTCTGCTATACGACGGCGATCCCTCTACGGCCTTCGATCCAGATCAGTTTGACGCTATCAACCGCAGTACGCCCATAGAGATCGACCTCGGTGCCGTCTTCCGCGTCGATCGCGTCCGCCTCTTCCCGCGCCTTGACCGCCAAAACAGACGCCGCTTCCTCCAGGTTTTTCGCTTCTACACTAAGGCCGAGAGCCAAGCGGAGTACGACCGAGCCTTCAGCTATCTCCCCTCCACCCCCAACGACGAGCCTGTAGTGGAAAAGCCCCTCAATAGCCGCGACGTGCGCTACGTGCTCATAGAGCCTAGCACGGAGCGCGAGTGGGAACTGGCAGAAGTGGAAATCTACAGCGCGGCCAACGCGCCCGTAGGCACCTATGTCTCCAGGCCGATCAGGGCGCGCTATAACAACATCGTCTGGGGCAAAGTGCGCTACGAGGGTGGCTCCATAGAAAACGCTCCTGCCGTGGTGCAGACGCGCACCGGCTCCGACCGCTACCCCGAGCTCTACTTCCGCCTAGACTTCCAAGCGGAAGACGGGCTGCAGCGGGTGAGCAGAGAGGATTACCAAGCATTGGACGCCGATGAACAGGGGCCGGTCAGACCCAACCCGACGTGGAGTAGCTGGCAGACAGTCAGCGGCGGTCTGGTGCGCTCGCCGGGGTTGCGCCGCTTCTTGCAGTTCAAGGTGCGCATGGTCTCACCGGGAGCCGTGCTCAGGCGGCTAGTCTTCGAAATTGCGCGACCGCCGCTGGTCAGCAGCCTGCTGGCCGAGATCAGCCCCGGCGTCGTACAGCCGGGCGTCGAGACGCGCTTTACCTTGTCCATGGAAGTGCGTCTGCGTCCGGACAAGGGCCCAGATCCGCGCGCTACGGGCTTCCGCTTCCTGCAGGTGCGCACAGCCGCGCAGGTAGCGGAAATCGAGCGGATACTCGTCGATGACGAAGAGATTTCCTTTTCCGCCACCTACGAGCCAGACGAGGGTTTCGACGTCAACTTGTGGCGGCACATCGAGCAGACGGGGACCTTTGTGCAAATCGTCTTTCGCGGCACTGTGTTCCGCGACTACACGCGCTTTGAGGTGCGGGCATTTGACCGCCGGGAAGCCGACGGTCAACTCGAAGAGGCGTACCAAGCGGCTGACGAGCGCGATGTGGATCCCTCGCTGGAAGGGACCAATCTGGTCGTGCGCTTCGCGGACGGCACCGTGCCGCTGGTGGCGCAGTTGGCGGGGACCCGGCTGTTTACGCCCAACGGCGATGGGACCAACGACGCCTTTGCGCTGCGTTATGCGCTGTTGAAGCTCGTTGCTGAGGCTGCGGTGACTCTGGAGATGTACGACTTGGCCGGTCGCCGGGTGCGGCGAGCTTACGAGGGAATGGACAGCAACGGAGCTTATGCGCTGGAGTGGGATGGAACGGACGATCAAGGTTTATTGGTGCCACCGGGGCTGTATCTGTACGAGTTGCGCGTAGAAGCCGACGAGGGATCGGAGCGCCGCTGGGGCTCAGTGGGAGTGGTGTACTAATATGGACAGATTGTTTTCTAGCTGGACTGACGGCGTGCATCCAAGGGCGTTTATCGGGCGGGCTTGGCCGGCGGTACTCTGTCTATTGTTGACGCATCCACCCACCCTCACCGCTCAGACCGGCTACCGGCTGACGCGCAACGAGGTCGTCGTCGACCAAGCGGCGCACTGGGCCGAATGGGAGGCACCTGTAGGGACGCACGTAGTTGCAGCGGAAGGCGTGGTATTGCCCCGCTTCCTGCGCCGCGACATCAACGCCGCACTCAACGCCGCGGAGTTCGAGACCGCGCTGGCCAACGAAGACACATTGGTGGGGGGGATCCACAGGGCGGGCAGCAACCCAGTGCAGGCACCCCTCATAATAGATGGGGACCAAGCCACCTACTGGGAGCCCGATCTGGCCGACCCACTAAAAGACTGGTTTGTAGATGTGGAACTGGGGCGAACGGTGATCGCCAAAAGGGTGGTCGTGCGCTTTGCCCAAGCGGGCGATCCCTTCCTCAAATTCAGGGTGCTGCTCTCTGACGGGCGGGGCTATCCAGATCGGCCGCTAAAATTCTTCCGCGCCGGGCAGGTGACGTACCCCAACAAGACAGAGCGGGAGTTCAGCTTTGAGGTCCGTCCCCAGCGCCCCTTGCCCGCTGGAGTCGCCGGAGAAGTGGCGCAGATCGTGCGCTTTCAGGCGTTGGCTTCGGACAGTACGCGGGGCGCGGAAGTAGATAAGGCCACCTACGAGGCGCTGGCACCCGAAGACCAAGGGACGGTCGAGTACTTCCGCCAGACGGTCATCGGTCGCCAAATCCTAATCGACGAGCAGACCCATCGGGATTTGCCCGCAGCGGAGCGGGGCCAAGTGCGCTATTTTCGCCGCGAGCGGCCGCGCTTGGCCGAGCTAGAGGTCTATACCATAGGGGACAATGTCGTCAATCTGACCCAGCGGGTCCGCAACCGCGACGTGTCCATCTTCGACAATCTCCTGCTCTCGCTGGTGACCGATGGCTTCTTCCGCTCCTTCTTCCCCTTGCGGGTTTACGACCCAGTGCGCGACCGCCACCAACTCCTAGTTGACCTAGGGGCCCGGTTCTGGCTGGACCGGGTGCGCCTAGTCAGCGCCGAAGGACCTTTAAGCGCCTATCAACTCCGACTCTCGGATGGCCGTTTTGACCCCGACGGCTCGCTGTTGTGGGAGGCGTTGGAAGAGCGGCAGAATCGGGAGTCCTTTCTCCAGCTAGAGGAGCAGTTCCCCTTGCGCGAGGTGCGCTATTTGGAACTGAGGCGTCTGGAATTGGTGGGAAGGGTGAGCGAGGAGGGCAATTTGAGTGAGATCCAAGCGTATGGCGAAGGCTACGTGTCCGAGGTCGAACTCGAATCGCCCATTATCCGCCTAGGCCGCTCGCGGATTTTCTCCACAGTGGAATGGGACGGCGACCAGCCCCCAGGCACTCGGCTGGAGATTCGCACCCGCAGCGGAGACGAAATAATTGAGGAGCGGCATTACTTCGACGCGGTGGGGCAAGAGATCAGCAAGGAAGAGTGGGAGTCCATCCGCTACGAGCAAAACCGCGGCGAGGTGGTAGTAGAGGAAATACCCGGGCCGGGATGGAGCAGTTGGAGCGCGGTTTATCTAACGTCGGGGGAGCCATTCAAGTCGCCTAGCCCCCGGCGCTTCGCCCAAGCACAACTCCGACTTTTGACCCAAGAACCACTGCGTACGGCGCAGATGCGGAGCTTGCGGCTCAAGTTGGCACCGCCATTGGTGGACCAGACCTTTGCCGAAGTGTGGCCTATCGATGGGGTGGAGCCGGGGGCCGATCAGCTATTCTCCATGTATATCCGCTCGGTTTTTGGTCCCGGCAACTCCGGCTTCGACCGGATCCGCCTGCACTCGTCGTCCTCGGTCCCGATTGAACTCGTCTCGTTCCGGCAGGGCAGCGAGGCGCAGTTGCGCGCCGGCACCGGGCGGAATTTATGGCCGGGTCCGCTGGATCTAGAGCGACTGGAGGACGGGTCGGTGGAATTGGCTTTCCCCGCGCCGGTCACCGGTGGGCAGCCGTTGTACGAGGCGCGTTTCCGCACGCGGGTATTTTTGAGTGGCACCACCTTTGGCACTGAATTGAAACGCGCGACCCGACCCGAGATCGTCCAAGCGGTGAGCGCAGGCGACGCCGGGTCGCTAGTTGCGAGCCAGTCGCTGGTGGTGGTGGCCGATGTGGAAAACTTCCCGCTGTTGGACCGGGTGCGCTTGGTGCCCCAAGTCTTCACCCCCAACGGCGACGGCATAAACGACCAAGCCGAGATCCGCTTTACCATCTACCGCCTCATCCGGGCAAGGCGGATTGAGGTCGGGATCTACGACCTGTCCGGCCGCAAGATGCGCGAGCTTTCGCTGCGCCGGGAAAACCCCAGCGGCGATCACTCGGTGGTTTGGGACGGTCGCGACGACGCGGGAGCACTGGTGCGGCCGGGAACCTATCTGGTGCGCGTCGCTTTCGCCGCGGATGTGGGGGCGGGAAAAACCCAGGCCGCGAGCTTGGTGGGGGTGATCTATTGACTAGGCGCAGAAAAGTTTGGTTGACGGGCGTTTTGGTCTGCTGCGCGTTGCGCACGCCAGCGGTCGAAGCGCAAAATGCGGACGCGAGCCAGTGGGGGTTGCAGAGCCTAGCGACGAGCGAGCGAGAGGTGCCGCACCTCGAGCTGGAATACATCACGCCGCGAATGCACCGCTGGTACGCGCCCCGGCATCTGGCCGAAAGCTATACGCGGCCCTGGTATGACGCCGGCACTTCCTACGCGCGAGACTACTATCGAGACTACTTGGAACCTGGCCTAGAGGGCAAGGTGTGGTACGACACCTTCGGCCACCGCTTGGGACATGGCTGGCTGGTCTATACCTGGGAACAAGAGCAAGCCAAGCGCCAAGGTAGCCTGATCCGCAAAGGCGTCTACGATACCTTCTTCGATAGGCTGGTGATCGCCGCGGACGAAAGCAGGGGAACCAGTGCGCGATTGATGGTGGGCAACCAGATCTTGACCGCCTTCACACCCTTGACCTTCAACAAGACCGCCTTCAATGGGCTGCGCCTCGACTGGGCCAACGAGTACCTCGTGGGGAGCTTGCTGCTGTCGCGGCCGAGTCAGCCGGACAACGGGCCCCGCACCGATACCACGCATCTGTTGGGGGGCCACGCCGAGTTCAAGGCCGGCGACGCGGCGCTCCTTGGCGTTACGTACATCAACGCCCACAACGCGCAAAGTCAGGTGAAGATTACGTACGGCAACCCTCTGTACGGGACGCTGACCACCGGCCAGAACAAGCCGTTGAGCAAACTGTGGGTGCGGCTGAGGGATGATTCGCCGGCCGACGAGGTGAGTGGCACGTCGCTGTTCCGGTACGACATTGTGCTGGTCGATACCAGCGGCACCCAAGTGCGCGGGCGAGAAATCGGCTTTTTGCCGCGCATTGAAGGAGGGCGGACGCGAGCCGGAGCGCTGGTGGCCGATGGTTCGGAGACGATTCTGCTCGAATACGATTTGGCCGCCCTCGACTACGAAGGGATGCGCTCGACCACCTTGCGCCGGGCCGCAGTCGAACTGGTGGTTGCCGACGACTACCGGGTCGAGATGGCCTCGAACTTGCAGACCGACGGCGAGCGGTTCGATCCGCAGATCGTGTTTCTCCCTTTCGCGCGCTCGCCGGGCAATGTGCAAGACAACAGCAACAGCCAAGTGCTGCGCCTAGACTACGGGTTGCCCACCGCCAACGAACTGGTTGGGATCAATTGGGACTTGGTCGAGTGGCATGGGATCTCGTTCCAAGGCGAGGCCGTGGTCAACCGACAGCACGGCATGTACCCCAGCCCAGACCCCAAGAACCTGCACCACTTCGTTAAAAGCGCCCACGCCGCGTACGCCGAAATGGCCTACAAACGCTATCCCTATGATCTTGCCGGGGAGTTGTTCTCGCTGGCCGACGGCTATTCGACCAACTACTGGCTCGTGCAGGCCAACGGCAATATCCATTATCAAGGGCCTGTTCCCCAACTCTACGAATTCGTCGATGACGACGACGACTACAACGGCACGCCGGAATGGGAACGGCCCTTCCAGATGTCCTCGCGGAGGGCCTTCCCCGGCTACGACGAGAACCGCGACTTTGTCTATGACTACAATCAGAACCGCAATCTCATACCCGATTACGAAGAACCTTTCCTGCGGTTCCGCTCGGACCGGCCGCAGTATCTCTTCGGCCTCGACCTCAACCACAATAGCGTGATCGACCGCTTTGAGAACGACCTGTTGCCCGACTATCCCTACAAGCGCGACCATCGCGGTTTTAATATGTACGCCCGCGCGCATTTAGGGCCGGATGCGAGTTTGGCGCTGGGACACCAGCGGATGCGGCTGATTTCCGGGGATGGTCGGACCCATGCGGTGTACGCGCTGGCGGCGGCGCGCTGGAGCCTTAGGGGTGGACAACTGCGGTTTTTCGACTTCGCCGCGCGCGTCAAAGACGACATCCCGGACGACTTGGAACAATGGGTACAGCCAGTGGGCGCGTTGGGGCGGATGCGGACTTTTGTGGACCGGTTGCCGGGGAACAACGCTTGGCGCAACACCTTGTACGCCGACTGGGAGCAGGCTTTTGGCTGGGGTCTGCGCCACATGCACCGCTTCAAGTGGGAAGGCTGGTGGCAGCGCGGAGATCGGGAAGCGCTCCGCAGCAGCGAAGGGCGCGCTAGCTCGGGTTTTCTCGGCGTGATCAACAAGGCCGAGTGGACGGTGCCTTTGGGGCTGGGCCGGCTGGAGCCGCGCTGGAAGAGCGAGTACCGCCGCGACCGGCCCTTCCACAGCCGTGCGCCCGTGGCGGAGAGCCTAGAGCAGACCTTGTTCCTGCTGTGGGTGCAGCCGATCCTAGCCGAGCAGGTCTCGATCAGCTACTATGCCCGGCACGGTCGCCAGATCTTCGACACCCAGCTACAGTTCGGGTTGGAGTGGAGTCGATTCTGGATGCTGGAGGGCAGACACCCTGAGGTGGCGGAGGACTTTATGGGCCGGACGCTAGTCGTACAGCTAACGAACAGAGTGGGCTATCTCGGCTATCAGGTGGTAACGCGGGTGGGGGCGCAGTGGCTGTGGCGCGACTTCGACCACAGCGAAGATCTGCGGTCCAGCATGCTTTTTATGAGTATCAACGCGGGGTTGAAGCTATGAGCTGGGCTTGCGCGGTGCTATTATTGCTGGCGCTGAACGCCGACGGCCAAGTCCGCACCTTCGTGCTCGGCGGTGTTGAGCACAATTGGGAAGGCGGCGGCGACGGCATCGACCCCGAATTCCTGTTCGGATCCCGGGTGCGGCCGCAGGTGGATACGACCAACGTGCTGGTGGGCGCGGTCGAGTTCGCTCACCGGCGAGGATGGATCAGCCCGCGCTTTTTCGACGGCGAGGAAAACATCGCCTCCCTAGTGCTCGAAGGCCAAGGCTCGGTTAAAGTGCCCAACGCGGCGACGAAGTACACCGATTTGCGCAAGGCCCAGCTCCGCGGCATCGTCAACGGCGACCACGCCATCGCCTTCGAGCGCAAACCCACCCCCTTCAACCCAGTAGTTCCGGCCTTCGGGATCTGGATCATCCTCGACTTTGCTCAACAGATAGGCGTACAGCGGGTGCGCTTCTATCCGCGCAACACCGTGGCAGCCACGCCTCGTCAGCCCTACCAAGACGATTTCCTGCGCGCGTACGAACTGTGGGTCAACCCGCAGATGACCAGTCGCATCGGCGGCGCGCCAGACATTTTAGTGATTCGCGAATTGGAAAACGAGGACCCAGTGGTCGATGTGGCGGTCAAGCCTCAGTACGTGCGGCTGGTAAAATTGCGTTCGCTGTCGGAGGTGCCCTTTGAGATCGACGAAATCGAGGTCTATGGCACAGGCTACATGAACCGGGCGACCTATCAGACGGACCTGCTCGACCTAGGGGCCTCCGCCACCGTCGGTGAGGTGCGCTGGGTGGAGGAGGTGGTTGGCGAAGCGCCCTTTTCCCGCTTGACGGCGCGGGTGCGCTCCGGGCTGGACGACACGCCGATCATCTATCGGCAGCGCGTCGAAGCCGAAGACCTGTTCTCACTATCTACGGACGTCGAGATAAGCGCCGCTGAGTACTGGTCGCTTGACCGCCGCGAGCGCTTGCCACCGAAGGAAGACGCGAAAAACTGGAGCTCGTGGCAACGAGTGCTGAACGGCGGTTTAGCAACAGCAGCCGGGCCGCGGCGCTTTATCCAGTTGCAACTTGCCTTTGAAGGCCGGCTCTTTGATACGCGCCTCGTCGATCGACTCGAATTCGACTACCTGCATCCGCCGATCGCCGACACCCTCCGGGCCGAGGTCTTTCCGCGGCTGGCCGCGGCGGAAAAGCCGGCGACGTTTCACTACGCAGTGTTGCTGAGGGCTAACGGGGAAGTACACGGCTACGACGCATTAGTAGTGGACTCCAACGCGCCGGTGGCGAATATCCGCAACGTGCGCTTAGACGGGCAGGCGGTGGATTTCGCAGTAGAATACGCGCACCAAGACGGCTTCCGGCTGAATTTTGAGTTGGTGCACACAGACAGGGCCGTGCTGGAATTCACCTATGATCTGCCGATCTTCCGCTTCGGCACCACGTTCTCCAGCCGGGCCTACAACAGCCGATTTCCGACGGTACCGCAGATCGTCGCGCCGGGACAGGTCGTGGATTTCGGGCCAGCGGACCAAGACGAGCTTTCGGGACTGGCCGTGGAAATCCCCAAACCGCAGATCGGTAAGCTAGTCGGCGAGATCGCGATCAACGCGCGGGTGTTCACGCCCAATGGGGACGGGGTCAACGACCAGTTTGAGATGTTTTTCAACCTGTTGCAGCTAGTCGAGCCAGCACCGGTGGTGCTGGACGTGTTCGACTTGGCGGGGCGGCGGCTGCACAGGGTGTTTGCCGAGGAGCGGGGGATCGGGCCAGTGCGCTACCGTTGGGATGGCAGGACCGCGGATGGGAAGTTGTTGGTGCCGGGGACCTATGTGTGGGTATTGCGGGTACAGGCGGACGCGTTTGAGGAGCGACATCTGGGAATTATGGGAGTGGCGTACTAATGCTTGTTCTACCACTAAAAACGAAAGGGCCAGCGCAATTGACAAAATTCAGCGCACTGATATTACTGCTTGCCGCGCTTTTGCTTGACGCCGCTCAAGCCCAGGACTACGGTGCCCGCTTGGGCACGGTCCAGCGCGGCGGCCGGGTCAGCTACGAGCCCCAAGGCCCCGGCGTGCTTTTCGACGCACTCGACCCCTCCATCCGCAAGTGGTACGTGCCGCAGGAACTCTACATCGAATTCCGTTGGAAACAGTGGGAATACTCCAACTACGCACGCGAAAACTACCAGCGCTACGTCCCCACCGCGCGGGAGGGCGATTATTTATACGACTCCTATGGAAATTTTCTCACCCAGGGGTGGCTGGTTTACGACTGGCGGCAGGAAAATCCCCAGCCCTTCGGCAGTGCGGTGCAGAAGACTTGGGCATTCGGCGGTTTCTTCAGCAACCTTGTGGTCGCCTCCGACCACAAGGGGGAGTATCACTACGCCATCACCGTCGGCAACCGCATTCGCACCACCTTGACGCCGATGACGTTCTCCAAGCCGAACTTCAACGGCCTGCAGATCGACTACGCCTCCGACAAGTACCAGGCGACGCTGCTGATGTCGCGGATTTCGCAACCCGACGTGCTCTCAAACTACTTCGCGACGCAGATCGATCAGCGCACCAACGCTACCAACTTGTTTGGCAGCAGGGTGCAGGTCCAAGTCGGAGACTTCGTCAAGGTCGGGGGCACGCTGGTCAACGCGCATCACTCGCAGACCCTGCGGCAGGCAGTCAACGGCGACATCTTCAAAGGGCAGCTAACCGAGGCGCTGAATTTCACGCCCGTGACGATGATCGAGATCCGCATCCGCGACGATTCTCCCGCGGACGGCAAAGGGGGGGGAGCGCTTTTCGCCAGCGACCTGCTGGTGTACGACCTAGAGGGGAACGAGACGCGCGCCAGCGAAATAGGCTTCCGGCCGCTCATCGAAGGCGGCCTCCAGCGCCAAGGTTTTCTGGCCGCGGACGGGTTGGAGGAGATCTTGCTGCGCTACGACCTAGCCGACGCTGGCTACATCGGCGTTGACCCGACCGAGATCACCCGGATCGCAGTGGAACTGGTGGTGGCCAACGACTACCTGATTGAAGTCGCCTCCGACAATCAAGTCAACGCCGGCGACAATATCGTCTTCCTGCCAGTGGCCCAGGCCCGAGGCAACGTCCACGACGGCTCCAACCAGCGGGTGCTGGCCTTCGACTACGGACTGCCAACAGCTAATCAGATTGCCGGCTTCACCTTCGAGTTGACCGATCTAGGCGGGTTCGCCGGGTACGCGGAGATCGACATCAACAGCCGCTACCGGCAGTTCCCCAATCCCAACCGCAAACAGCACCATGCCACCGGCGATGAGGCCCTAGCTTGGTTAGCCAACCTCTCCAGCACGCCCTACCCGTTCTTCTTTTTTGCCGAGGCGTTCAGCGTCGATCCGACGTACCAGACCTCGATGATAACCGCTGAGAAAGAGGGCACGCTCGACTACGGCAACGACTTTGCGCTCTATGAGTTCGTCGATGACAACGACGATCAGGACAAAGAGCCCGACTGGCGACGCAAGGGCTGGGGACCGGGGGACCGCTATGTCTTTCCCGGCTGGGACGAAAACAACGACTTTATTTCCGATTTCAACCAAAACGACAACGAGGCCAGACCGGACTTTATCCCCGACTACGAGGAGCCCTTTCTGCGCTTCTACTCGGACCGGCCCGAATTCCTCTACGGGATCGACATGAATCACAACGGCACCATTGATCGCTTTGAAAACGACGAGGAGGCCGACTTGCCCTACCGCCGCGATCGGGAGGGCTACAACGTCTTTGCCGGTGCCCATCTGCTGCCGGGCGTGCGGCTGATGCTGGGCAGGACCGACATGCACCGCTTGGCGGCTGCGGAGCGCAGCGATGCCCTCTATGGAGTATTGACGTTCGACCGCGACTTCAACCGCTGGGGCCGGGTGCGGCTCTTTCAAGATCTGCGCAAAGTGCGGGACAATATCGCCGATCCCGTCCTCCAGTGGATACAGCGGCCCAATACGCGAGGGGCGCTATACGGAGTGGAGGATCCCCTCGCAGCGCGCAATACTGTCATAGGCGTATCGTGGTTCGGTTGGGAGCAGCGGCCTTTTGCGGGGTTGCGCTTGGAGCACAAGGCCAAGTGGCAGGTCCACCGCCAACTGGACAGTCGGATTGACCTAGAACTGAGGGGTTTGCGCGAGACCGCCTCGTTTTTGGGAGTAATCAACAAAGCGGAGTACCGCTTGAGCGCAGGGGGGTTCACCTTGATGCCGCGTTGGAAGAGCGAATTCTCGCGCCGCCGGCCGGTGCTTGCGGGGACGCCAGCGCGCCTAGAACTCGACGAACTGCTGATGCTAATATTCCGCTTCCCGCTGCTGCGCAAGAGCACGGTCGCAGTTGGCGTGGAATACGAGATTTTCTCGCAGTTGCAAAATCCCACGCCACCCGGTGCAGAAGATAGCTTCCGCGGGCTGACCACCACGGCACAACTGATCAACTTCTCGGACTACTTAGGCTACCGGTTGACTACGACCTTGGGCTTTGAGCTAACGCGAACCAGCTTCGAGGCTCGGCGGAGCGAATTGACGACGCGGAGCTTTATCACGATTTACTCGGGAGTCGAGCGGTAGGGGACATGCCGCAAAAGCTATTTGCGCGAGCACTTCGGGGTGGCAATGGAGCGCGTATCCGAGCCGATCACCTACGAGGTGTTGGTGCTGCGCCCGCACAGCGAAGGCGCAAAGTAAGCATTCATGCGCGCTCGTCTGTCAGGCGTTTGGCGTATTCGCCGCGCGGGATGCGGAAGTACCCCTGAAAGCAAAGTACGCCCGCAGCCGTAATCACAGCACTGGTCAAAAACAACGCCCGATACCCCAGCGCGTCGATCATCCAGCCGCCGCCGAGCGAAACACCGGCAATGCTGATGCCGTAGGCCATAGTCAGCGCCGAACTCATAGTTACCCGCCAGTGCTCGGGGACCAGTTCCTGCTGAAAGACGATATAGACCGAGCGGCGAATCGAACTGAGGGCGACCAAGGCCATACAGGCAGCTCCAGCCACCGCCCAATGGGCGACCAAGGCCATCGGTATGAGGCACAGCACCATCGCACCAGCTCCTCCGGTGATCACCGGCACCCGGCCGAAACGCCGGCTGAGCGCCGGGGCGGCCAGCGCGGTACAGGCGGCTAAGAGCTGACCCCCAGCAGTCAGGCTGCCGATCAGCGCCGTGGAGACCCCGAGGCCGTCGTCCATATAGACATTGAAGAAGATGCGGAGACTGTTTTCCGCAGCCATCTGCAGGAAGGTAACCAAGCTCAAGACGAGAATGATAGCCAAGGGAAAGGGCGTCGCCTGACCCTGTTCCCTAGCGGGCGGTTTGTGCGCGGGGGAGCGGGTTGCGGCGATAGCACCGGCGCTGATGAATAGCACACCGGCCGCCAGCAGCAGCGGATAGCGGTAAGGAGCCGGGTGGTCTTCGGTCAGACCAAGGAACGCGGCGAAGAGTCCGGGCAGTAAGCCGCCGCACAGACTGCCGGCAAAACCCGCCAGCGGCCACAGGGCCACCTGAGTCGAGAACACGTGATTGCGCAATCGCCGCGGGCAGATCAGCGTCAGAAAGGGAATCGAGCAGACGATATAGAGCGTATTGCCGAGGACGCCGAGGGCATAAGCCCCCATGATCCAAGTTAGCTGCGCGGAGGGGGGAGCGAACTCGCCGAGAGGCAACAGGCCAAAACCAAAGGCGGCGACGATCATGCCGACGATCATGCTCCGGCGTGTGCCCCAGCGGTTGGCCAACAGACCCGCGGGCATGCTCAAGAGGGCGAACGACAGCGCGCCAACGGCATTGACTTGACCGATCAATTGAGGGCCGTAGCCCAAGCGCAAGAGATAGAGATTGAGCAGGACCGTATAGACGCCGCCGAAGATCGTGAAGCCGATCAGAGCTTGGCTGAAGAGCACTAGGCGCACGTCGCGGTTGAAAAGCGACAGCGCCTCGCGATGAGTAGAGACCAATTTCTTTTTTGCTGGAACAGGGGATGGCAATTACATATAGCAATGCGGAATGATTTGAACGATTCGGTATGTGGATCGTCTAGTCATAACTATTCTGCGTCCATCTGCGGATTATCTCGCAAATGATTTAGGATGGCTATATGTAGGAAAGTAAATCAACAGTTCGCGACGAAAAATGCAAACAGCCCCTCAGCTTTGTGTAAGCTAAGGGGCTGTTTATTGTTTATAATAGTGGTGGCGCCTCGCGGAATCGAACCGCGGACACAGAGATTTTCAGTCTCCTGCTCTACCTACTGAGCTAAAGCGCCACCAGAAGAAAGAGTAAAATTAAAGCCCCCTCATTTCCATTGTCAAGGATGCGCCATGCCCGTCTCGATCATCCCGTTCAACATGCCCGAACCTGCTGCCATTCCACCACACATCGTCGCATCGCTCGAAGCCATGTCTCCAGACGAAGCCGTGATCCAAGGCATGGATCTGCTACTGGGCATCGAAGCGGCCGATACGATCATATATGAGCGCGTCGGCCAAGGGGTAGTCCACACGGCTGGAGCAGGAGCCGAGGTTTTACAACGGGTGCTGGAACAAGACGGCGTGCGCTCCTTCGCCGATCAGGACGGGGCTGGTCACTCCGCGTTGTTGCTGGTCGGACAGGCCAGCGCCGACGAAGAAAGCCCCCTGCCAGCAGGGGTAGTGCGCTTCCTGCTAGAGGGGGCTGAATGCGGGTCTATCGGCTTTAGCTACGTGTTGCCTCTCAAGGCCAGCGACGGCCAGCTATGGGGCGCGTTGACGCTGATTCGCCGGGCGGCGAGCGGGCCGCTCAACCACGAGCAGCCCAACCTGTGCGAGGGCATGCGGCGCTTGTTGAGCCGGATGCGCAGTTAGGCCGAGACCGGCTCTACTACTCCGTTTTCAAGCATCCAAGCCTCGACCTCATCGCCATCGACATCGGCCAGCATCTGGCCGTTGATCTCGACGCAGGGCGAGAGGGGCTGGCCGCTTTTCTGCACCATCTCAGCGTAAATATCTGGATTGTTGATAATATCTTTGTCTTCGTATGCCAAGCCGTATTTGGCGAAGGTCATGCGCACGCTATTGCTCCAGCCGCAAACCGGCTTCAGATAGGCGACGATATTGGGGATTTCGGCCATGATTGAGATTCCTTTCTGGCGTGATAGAAACGATTTTGCGTTTGGTGGAATATAGAGATGCACTCCTCTCTGTCAAGCAGAGCATTGAGTGATTGACGAACCGAATACCCAATGTTACATTTGGATTATCCCCCTCCCCTTGGTGTGTTTGCTCGCCCTCTTAACTCTAGGATTAGCAATGAGTTCTGCAGAAGTTCTTTTCGTGCGCGGCGGACGTCCTCTCCAAGGTGAGGTCGAGGTCCAAGGGTCCAAAAACGCCGCTCTGCCCATGTTGGCCGCTTCGCTGTTGGCCACTGAAGGGCAAACCGTTCTGCACCGGGTCCCTCCGGTCAACGACGTATTGGTGGCCCTCGAAGTGTTGCGTCGGCTCGGCGCGCACGTCGATTACGATGCAACCGAGGAAGTGGCCGTCCTAGACACCCGCGATGTTAAAGAAACCCAGCTTCCCGCGGATTTGACCAATCGCTTCCGCGCCTCGCTGCTTTTCGTTGGTCCACTGTTGGCCCGCTTTGGCCGCGCTTGGATCCAAGAGGTCGGCGGCTGCACGATAGGCTCGCGGCCGACCGACTATCACTATCGCGGCTTTGCCCGGCTCGGAGCCGAGGTCCAAGGCGTCAACGGCGGCGGCATCGACGTGGTGGCCAAGCAACTCTCCGGTGCCTTTATGTACTGCGATCTGCCCAGTCATACCGGAGTAGAAAACCTCGTTATGGCGTCCTGCCTAGCAGAAGGCGAGTCCGTGATCGAAAACGCGGCCTCCGATCCGGAGATCGTCGATTTCACGTTGCTCCTGCAAAAGATGGGTGCTCAAGTCGAAGGAGTTGGTACGCGGCAGGTGCATATCAAGGGAGTCGATGAGTTAGTAGGTGCCGAACACACGATCATGTACGATCGCCTCGACGCCGGTCTCCTGATGATGGCGGGCGCGATTACCGGCGGCGACATCGCCCTCAAAGGCGTGGTGCGCGATCACCTGTACGTCTTTGAAGCCAAACTACAGCAGATGGGTGTCGAGATGACAGAGGAAGGAGCGTGGATGCGGGTGCGCGGTCCGGCAACCTTGTCGCCGATCAACGTAGTGACCACCTTTTACCCCGGCTTCCCAACGGACCTGCAGCCCGGAATGACGGCCTTGGCGTGCATGGCCAAAGGCGACAGCTACATCCGCGAGACCGTATTCGAAGATCGCCTCGGCCACGTCAAGGCCCTGCGCTCCTTCGGCGCTCGCCTTGCACCAGAAAAGGACCACTTGGTGTTGGTACACGGGCCAGCTCAGCTCAAAGGGGCCAAGGTCAAGGCCATGGACATTCGCGCCGGGGCCGCCTGCGTGCTCGCCGGTCTAGCGGCTGAGGGCTGCACCGAGATCGGCAATCTCTACCAACTCGACCGAGGGCACGCCCACCTCGAGCGCCGCCTGCAGGACTTGGGTGCTGACATCGAAAGACACTGAGACGCGTTGCGCCTAACGCGAAAAAGCGGTCGAGAGCTTGCGGCTCTCGACCGCTTTTTTTTGCTTGTCTATTACTTTACTAATGTTACGCATTGTAGGGGCAACCCTCGTGGTTGCCCTCGTCGGATCCCGCTGGCTGCATACACCGGGTCGCATGGGCGCCCACAAGGGACGCCCCTACATCGACCGGTTCGGCCCAGATGCGTAACATCAGTTACTTTACAGGAGAACACCATGATCGCACAACCCGACGCCGTATATCTAGCGCGCTCGCCCATCGACCGCGCCGACGCTCCCTTTGCAACCTACCGGGAGTTGGCCCATCGCACCCTCGCCGCCCTTGAGGTGCCGCTTCCGGCCGCCGGCACCGTCTTGCTCAAGCCCAACGCCACCGTGCTCTATCCACCGGAAAAGCGCGTCATCACCCATCCCGGATTTGTCGGCGGCTTGCTCGACGCCTTGCGCGACCGCGGCGTACCCGCCGAACGCATGGTGGTCGCCGACGGCCAGTCTGGGGAAAACCCCACGGCCGGGCACACTTGGGCACTGTGCGGCTATCGCGCCATGACCGAGGCGCGGGGCGTGCGGCTCGCAGAAATGAACACCGACGAGGATTCTCGCGTCGTCGAGGTCGCCGATGGCGTGGTGTACGAGCGCTATCCCCTGTACCGGGAAGTGACCGATTGCGCCTTCTTTTTTAACGTCCCCCTCGCCAAGTGCCACAATTTGGGCTGCACGACCTTGTCGATTAAAAACCTGATGGGCATCATAGCCAAGCCCGAGCGGCACCTGTGCGCAATCCAAACCGTGGACGAGCCATTCGCCGAGGCCCTGTGGCGGCTGACCGATAGCGGCCTCAGCTTCTTTGAAGACCGCTTCTATCACAAGCTCTGCGATCTATTGGTCGCGCTGCGCGGTCTGGGGATGCCGCGGCTTTCAGTTGTAGATGGCCTTGTCGGCCGCGACGGCACGGCGTTCAACGAAGGAGCCAACTACCCCCTCGGCTGGGCTGTGGCCGGCGTCAACGAGGTACACGTAGATGCAGTCGCCACCTACCTGATGGGCCTCGACCCACAGGTCACCCCCTATCTGCAATTTGCCCACGCCCGCGGCTTGGGGGCCATTGACCCTGAGAAAATCGAGATCGTCGATCTCGCGAACGGTACGCCGCTCACGGGCGCGGCCCTAGCCGAGCTGCGACCCGCCGCGCCGCTGATGCCCATCTCCCGCTGCAAAGACGGCTACTACAAGCGCTTTCGCACCGACGGATCGGCTGTGCCCTGGCACTTGGACGAGGTCAATGCCCAACGCCAGCAGGACGGTCTGGCACCTGTTCCCTATGAGTCAGCCAGCGCCTGAGCACACCCTCCGCGCCTGCCAGCGCGCCGTAGATGAGT
Source organism: Candidatus Latescibacterota bacterium (assembly GCA_965116455.1). Classification (GTDB taxonomy): domain Bacteria; phylum Latescibacterota; class UBA2968; order UBA8231; family UBA8231. The sequence goes on from OZ220690.1 coordinate 3,194,735, forward strand.
GGATCGCCGACGTCGGTGTGCGCTACTTCTCTGAGCTGACCAATACGGCCGTGCTGATGGAGGAAGTCGGCGAGCTAGCGCGAATCATGGCCCGCACTTTTGGCGAGCAGAGCTTTAAGGAGGGTGAGGAAGCCGATCTCGGCATGGAGATGGCTGACGTGCTCTTTGTCCTCCTATGCCTCGCCAATCAGACCGGAGTTGACTTAGAGGAATCCTTCCAGCGCGCGCTGGCCAAGAAGACCCAACGCGACCGCCGGCGTCACGCGGAAAATCCCAAACTCCACTCTTGAATTAGCAAATAGCCGGTAAGTTGTGCTGCGCTCGGCATCCGCTTACTTTGGCGGAACTTCCCGCATCCTCTTTTGCGAAAGGTCGGTCCATGAGTTCCCGCAACGGTTTTATCGAAACGCAAATTTACGACTACATCCTCGCCAACTCGCTGCGCGACCGAGACGAGCTCAAGCGGTTGCGGCAGGAGACCCAAGCCATGCCTATGGGCGGCATGCAGGTCTCGCCCGATCAAGGGCAGTTCATGGGACTGCTCGTCGAACTGATCGATGCTAAGCGGATCGTCGAAGTGGGGACCTTTACTGGCTACAGCAGCATCGCGATGGCGCTGGCCCTGCCAGCGGACGGGTGCCTAATCGCCTGCGACGTCAGCGACGAGTTTACCCGCATCGCTCGGCGCTATTGGCAGGAGGCCGGCGTGGCCGACAAGATCGAACTGCGGTTGGGACCAGCGGTCGCGACCCTCGACAAAATGCTCGCAGCCGGGGAAGCGGGTTGCTTCGACATGGCCTTTATCGACGCGGACAAGGAAAATTACGACGCCTATTACGAGCGCTGCCTGCAGCTCTTGCGCCCGGGCGGCTTGATCCTAATTGACAACGTGCTGTGGGGTGGGCGGCCCGCCGATGCCAACGAGCAGTCCGAGAGCACCGTAGCGATCCGAACACTCAACGCCAAAATCCACGCCGACGAGCGCGTGACCGCGTCTCTACTGTCGATTGGCGACGGGTTGACGCTGGCGCGGAAGCGGTGATTTGTGCGACTACAACGAAATAGCGGAGAAAACTCGACGATGAACAAAATATGGGTGCTGCAGAACATACAGCCAGAAAACTTGGGGATCGCCGGTCAGGTATTCCAAGGCTGCGGTCTCGAGCCCACCTACATACATACCTTTGCCGGTGAAGAGGTCCCCCGCTACATGGACGGGGCCGCCGGCCTAGTAGTCTTGGGCGGCCCGATGGGCGTGTACGAACACGACCGCTACCCGTTTATAGACGCGGCCATGCGCCTTATCGACCAATCCCTAAAAGAAGACAAACCCGTACTCGGCATCTGCCTAGGCAGCCAGCTTTTGGCCACGGCTCTTGGCGCTCGGGTCGCCCGCGGTCCGCAGAAAGAAATCGGCTGGTATCCAATTGAATTGAAGCCCGCCGCCAGCGAAGACCCGCTGATGAGCGAGTTGGAATCATCCTTTATGGGCTATCACTGGCACGGCGACATTTTCGATCTGCCCAAGGGCGCTACTGCGCTGGCCTCTTCTGCTCGCACTACCTACCAAGCGTTTTCTTATGGCCGAGCGGCCTATGGCGTCCTCTTCCACATGGAAGTTACCACGCAAATTATCGCCGATATGGTCCGGGCTTTTGCTGACGAGGTACGCGAGGAAGGGCTAGATGGCGAACAAATCAAAGCCGACGCGGCCCAGCACTTGCCCACCCTTCACGCCAACGGGCGGACCTTCTTCCAGAACTGGGCCACCCTCTGCTTGGAAGCGGTTTCCTAGCAGTAAGATCCTCCATCTTTATCTCTCCTTACTTGGTGGTTGCGAGAGATCAATAAAGAGCACAAGGCCAGCACTTGTTTTAACTAGACTGAGATCACTCCGAGCACGACTGGCGGTATGGGGATGTGGCGGCGGACCAGGGTCTGCATTTGGGCGTCAGGCGGAAAACCCTGCCATAGGGCCTCGTTGAGAAAATCGGCTGGGTGATCCTGCGCCCGCCTAATACGCCCGCGTCGTCCGCCCCAACTCCTCGGCCTCAATCCATTTCCGCAACACAGCACCAGAGCGCGCCAGCAGCTCTCGATAGGGCCGCTCCAATGCCTTGTTTTTTGGATTTTTTCCCGACTGCCGTGGCACGGCGTTAAATCGTCCCCGCACCTCGACGATGTTGCGGCTCGGATTGTGCACAGCGATCGTCACCACGCGGGCACTGTGGCCCTCTGCATCGACCTGCATCGACCATACTGACTTGCTGCCCCGTCGGCAGTTGGGCACGTAGGAGGCGACGCAGTGGTTCATCGCCCGTCCTTCAAGCGTGAGATCTCTTTTAGAAGTCAGTTCTTGGATGGTCCAACGCAGCCCTTCCTCTTTGTCGTCCATCCACTCAAAGCCCGCTATGCCCGACGATTCCCAACTCCCGCCGGGCTGGCGGTTGTCGCGGGCTAAGCGCTCGTGCCATTCCTCGACTTGGCTCAGGAGCTTGACTGCGCTGCGTCCCTTCATGGTGTAGTTGGGTTGCGGCGGCTTACCCTCCTCTGTGGGGACGTACTTCTGGTGGTTGATATAATCGACGATTGGCCCCACCATGTCCGGGTCGAGCATGGGGTTTTCGACGAGGAAGAGTACCACGGTGCTCCAGAAGGATTCGTCGGCAAAATTGCGACCTAATTCCGTGGCTATTACGGCCTGAGCCAGCATCTCGCTACCTCCCTGACCTATCACTTGCGCCCAGCGCAGGGCCTCAATCGCCGTCAGTTCGCTTGGTGTCTCGGCAAAGAGGTGCGCCATGCGCTTGGAGAGCGCGAGCGGCAGGTCGGCCGTGCGGATGTTCTGTCCGCTGCCCACATGGACAAACCACCCCTGCTGGCGTTGGGCTTCTTGGTCCCAGCCGCCGAACCACCCCGAATCCAAGCAGGACGGCACGTCGTAGCGAGCCAATAGGAATCGGACTAGCGCGGCGAATTGCCGCCGGGGATTGCGGCTGTCTGGCTTCCACTCGGACGGCGACTGCTGCCACGCGTCGCTGTGTCGTGCCAACGCGCCGAGGGCCTCGGCGAAGGTGTTGCCGTCCACTCGCCCCAAGCGATGGAGGGCTGGCCGCGCGTCGAGCAGATTGGATGACCGCTTCTCTACGTGCAAGAGCAAATCCCGTAGCTGCGCCCGCTGGTCGCCAGCCAAGCCGACAAAGGCCCGATAGATCAGGCGCAGGACATCGGTGCGCAGCTCTTCCTCGGCGATGGCTCCGGCCCAAAGCTGGTGAATGATGTCTTTGGTGCGACGGCTGTGCTTGCGGCCTTTGTGCAGGGCTTGGGTGCTCTGGATCTGCTGGTGGAGCTTGAGTTCCTTGCTGCGCTGGGCGTTGCTTTTGTGGACGGCGTCGCCAAGCCCCTGTTGCCGACACCACGTCTGGTAGGCAGCTACTCCGTCTAGTCCCAGTTGCGTGACGTGTTGCCGCAGAGCTTCTTCGGCTTGGGCGGCCTGTTGGTCGCGCTGGTGTGCGGCGCGCTCTTGCCGTCGCTCCTGCCAAGTCTTGCTCAGGGCCGCGCTAAATCCGTGCTGACGGCACCAGACTTTATAGGCTTCAATGGCCTCTAGGCCCAGCGATGCCATGTGCGCGCCCAACTCGGCGTTGGCGCGCGCGGTGGCACCCCGGCGACGACTCTTTTTGCGCTTGAGTTGTTTAGCCATTTTGTAAAATCCGTGCTAAGTGATCGGCGGGTGCGTTCCCGCCGCTGAGGATGCCGACGACCTTTTTGCCGGCCAAAGAGTCGCGAATTTTCAGGGCTGCGGCTAATGATGCGGCTCCGGCTCCTTCGGCTACCAGTTTGGCCTCCCGCGCCAACAGGCCAATGGCTGCGTCGATCTCTTCATCGGTGACGAGTTCGAAGCGATCGACGAGTTCCCACATCATGTGCGAGGTCATCGCAAAAGGCACGCGCGTGGCTAGCCCCTCGTGCCGCGTGGCCATGGGGGCCTCCACGTCGAGCCGCCGCTGTTGCCAAGCCCGGTGGCAGACGGGAGCGCTCTCGCTTTGCACGCCGATGATCTCGACAGATGGGTTTAGGTGGCGCGCGACGAGCGAGATGCCGCAGATGCCGCTGCCGCCGCCTACGGGCACGATCAGTGCTTCCGCATCGGGCAGGGCGGCAAAAATCTCCAAGCCCATGGTGCCCACGCCAGCGATCAGCAACGGCTCGTTGGCCGAGTGTACGTAGCGGCAGCCCGTGCGGCGCGCTTCGCGCTCGACTTGTTCGCGCGCCTCGTCGAAGTCGCGGCCAATGAGGCGGACTTCGGCACCGAGGGCGCGCATGGCCGCGACTTTGGCCGGGTTGCTGGCGCGTTCCGGTCCATAGATGATCACTGGTGTGTCAAAGAGCTGGCCGGCGTACGCCAGCGACTGGCCGTGATTGCCGGTGCTCGCGCTGATGACGCCCCGCTGCCGCTCGACAGGGGATAAACGCCCAATGAGGTTGACGCCGCCGCGTACTTTAAAGGCTCCCACGGGCTGTAAGTTCTCGCACTTGGCGTGGTAGGAGCAGCCCAGCATTTGCGAGAGCTTGTAGCAGTGGACGAGTGGCGTCGGGGCGAGATGGGTGCCGATAAACGTTGCGGCCTCTTCCACTGCCGCGAAAGTAGGTGTGTCTGTCATTAATCGCATCCTTAGAATATTCATCATTTGACGCGAGGGTTCAATCTCGCTATGGTCAACCGGCCCAATTCACCCGAATTGACTTTATAAAAAATGAACGCCGATGTCTGGGGGCTCGTGTTGGCGGCGGCCATCGGCCACGCCTTGTGGAATTTCGCTGCCTACAAGGTCGCTGGCAATGCGGCCGTGCTCTGGCTCTCCTTTGCCTCTGGTATCCTGTTCATAATGCCGCTGTGCGCTTATATCTGGTGGCAGGGTACGCCGTTGATCCTGTCGTGGCCGGCCGGCCTCTGCTTGCTGGCTACGGGCATTTTTCACGGGCTGTACTTCGCCCTGCTGGCGCGGGCGTACGAGCACGGCGAAATCTCGACGGTGTATCCGATCGCGCGCGGCTCGGGTGTGGGGCTGACGGCTTTTGTGGCCTATCTCAGCTTGGGCGAGGACATTTCGCTGTTGGGCGCAGGCGGGATCGCCCTAGTTTTCGTGGGGATTTTTTGCGTTGGTGCCCCCGCTCTCAAGCTCCAAGCGCGGGGCTTGCAACTGGCCTTGGGCGTGGGGCTGACGATTGTCTGTTATTCGCTGATCGACAAAGTAGGCGTAGGATACGTGCAACCGATTTACTACATCTGCGGCATGTGGATCATCGCCACCCTCATGCGCATGCCCTTTGTGGTGCGCCAATACGGTATGCAACTGCTGACGACGGTTCGCGACTTCTACGGGTATATTGTCTTGATTGGTGCAGGCTCGCTGGCGACCTATCTGCTGATACTGTACGCCTATACTCAAGGGCCGGTCAGCTATATTATTGCCGCGCGCGAGTCGTCGGTGGTAATCGGCGCGCTGCTGGGCTGGATCTTCCTCAAGGAACGGCTCTCGGCCGTTAAGACCATTGGCATCCTCGCCATTGCCGGGGGCTTGATGCTGCTCAGAGCGAGTTGACATGGAACCGCGCATTTTTCCCATCCATCCGCCGTCCGCTGCTCTGTTCGGCAAAGTGCTGGCCGCATCTTTTGGTTTGACTACCGCCTTTTTCGGCGTGCTGAGCCTCGCGCTCTACGCGGCGATTGACCCGGATGGCCCAGTTGCCCGCCTCGCCGCGCCCGTGGCCTTGGGCTCGTCTTACGTGCTGATGCTGATCATATTTTTCTCGGTCTTCACTTGGTTTTATTTGAGTGCTCGCCGCACGGATTTTGTCTTGCTAGAGGGCCACCTGCTCATCCGCAACAGCGCCCACGGCAAGCACTTCGCCTATGACGAGCTGAAGGTGGGGGAGGCCCGCGTCGTCGATTTGTCGGCTGAGCCCCAATACCGGCCTGGGAGCAAAATTTTTGCCATTAGCGCGTTCTTTTTTCGCGGCGGGGCATTTTATCTGTGCAACGGGAAAAAGGCGCACGTTTTCTACACGGGTACGCCGCGCGCTGTGTATATTCCAACGCACGGTTCCCATGCCCTCTTGCTCGGTCCGGCCGATCCAGCCGTTTTTTTGCACGCCTTGCGAGAAGTAGGGGCGACCGGTCGGTCGCCCCTACCGACCACTAACTAAGGAGGAGATTTTCATGGCTTATCATGTGTATATTTCAAACTCGGGCAGCAATTTTTTTTCGCATTTTCTCATGGACGAAGACAGCGGCGCATTAGAGCCGCAGCCCAATATCGAGTTGGGAGATTCCCCCGGGGCGGTGACTGTGCGTCCGGATGGGAGTCAGATGTTCGTGGCGCTGCGCTCGGCCCAAAAACTGGCTAGCTATCAGATAGATCGGGAAAAGGGGACGCTGGTCAAGCTTGCGGAGACGAGCTTAGAGGAAGGTCCTCCCTATCTGTATTTGGACGACACCGGTGCCTTTTTGCTGTCGTCGTACTATGGGTCGGGTCAGGTTGGCGTACACGGCGTGGCTGCGGACGGTGCGATTTCGGCCGAGCCGCTGCAGATGATCCCCACCGCAATACGCGCCCACAGCATCCAGACCGACCGCTCGAACCGCTTTGCCTTTGTGCCGCACACCAACCCGTCCAACGCGATATTTCAGTTTTGCTTTGACGAGCAAACCGGGCGGCTGACGCCCAACGATCCGCCCAAGATAGAGCCGGCTACGCCCGAAGGCCCGCGCCACTTTGCCTTCCACCCGACCCGCGACCTCCTCTATTCGGTCAACGAAGACGGCAGCACAGTGTCGGCTCACCACTTCGACCCGGAGGCTGGGACGCTGTCGTCGTTTCAGGTTATTTCGACCTTGCCGGAGGGATTTAACAACGAGGACAACACCACAGCCGAAATAAAGATCACGCCCGACGGCCAGTTTCTCTACGGGTCCAATCGCGGCCACGATTCCTTGGCCCTTTTCGCCATTGGCGACGATGGGCGACTGACGGCCAAAGGACGCTATCCCACCGAGGCCACGCCCCGCTTTTTCGAGTTGGATCCGAGTGGTCGCTTCGTCTATTCGGCTGGGCAGGGCTCGGGACGGCTCCGTTCGTATAGCATTGACGCGGCTACGGGTGAGTTGACGCCCTTGGAGCAACACGACGTAGGGGCCAGCCCGCTGTGGATCACCTTTGTCAAACAGGGATAGAGCGCTTATTCGTCTTCTGGAGGGCCGAGCAATTCGTCTAGTTTGGCCTTGAGCTTTTGCTCGTCTCCGGGCCGGTACCCCTGATGCTTGTACCACACCGTCCCGTCGGTCGCAATAATCAGGGTCGCTGGGACGCCCGCTAGGTGGAACTGTTTGAGCACCTCGTTGGTCTTGTCCAACAAAACCGGCAGTTTGAGCTTGTGGCGCTGCATAAAGGGCCGCACCTTGGGCAGGTTTCTCGGGCCATCGACATTGATCGTCAGCACCTGGACGCCGCGCTTGGCGTATTTGTCGGCTAGGGCTTGGAGCTTGGGCAGGCTCTTGATGCAGGGCTTGCACCAAGTCGCCCAGAAGTCGAAGACTACCGGCCCTTTTTTAAGCGTTTCCGCTAGGGAAAAGGTCGAGCCGTCGAGCTTCTCCAGCACGAGCTGCGGTGCCTTTTCGGCGCGAGCCGAGCCGACGAGCAGCAAGCAGGTTGCCAATGCGAAAATTGGTTTCATTTTGGGCCTCCGTTTTCCTCTATAAGGACCAAGCTATGCGCTCAGTTCCCGCAATTGTACTGCTGCTAGCCGCTCCCCTCCAGGCCGAGTGGAATCTTTCGACTCTGACCGAAGGCCAAGTCGGCAATCTGCCCGGTGGGCAGCCCAGCGATTTGCGGACGATCTATCATCAGTTCAGCCTCGACTACGCACTCGCCGATTTCCGGGTCGGGGTTCGCGGCGAGACTTTTGGCACTAGTGCTGACAGTCGCAACTACGGCCAGCTTCTCCAGCGCTCTGCTTCCTATCGCCGGAGTGGCTTTGAAGCCACGGTTGGCAATTTCTATACCATCGTCGGCAGCGGCCTGCTCCTCCACGCCTTTGAGTTGCCCGGTGTTATCACCGAGGTGCGAGGCAGCCGCCGTCGCTACCAGATCGTGCGCGACCTCGACGGCGTTCAGGTGCGCTACCGCGCCAAGCGGGCCGAGGTGCTGGTGTTGCGCGGTGCGACGGTCAACAGCGCGCTGCCGCCCGGTTTGGAGGGGGTTGACCGGCGTTCGGACGCGCTCCACGCTGGCTCGCTCCAACTCAAGCCGCACCCGCATTTCGACGTTGGTGTTAGCGCTATCCGCTACCCAGCCGGCAGGCGGCAAGAAACGGGCGCGGCCTTCAATGCCCGCTGGCGGTTCGCGCCCCTGCTGGCCCGTCTTGGTCTCACCGGAGTGTATGCCGATCTCCAGGGCGAGTACGCCCAGCGCGATGTGGCGTTTGATCGCTTCTTTTCGCTCGATCGCGATTTGGGTCGTGCGCTATACTTGGCGACCACCTTGGCGTTTGGGCCGTGGGGCTTGAGCTTGGAATACAAAGACTACGAGGACTTTGCCCTCGAACACATCAACAATCCTCCGCCCTTGATCCGCGAGCACTCGGCCTATCTCCTCAACCGCATCACGCACGACGTGCTCGCCGACGACGAACAGGGCTACCAAGCTGAACTGAGTTATGTACTACCCAGCGGCCAGACCCTAACCGCCAATGCGACTCGCGCCACGCGCCGCCGCGACCCAGGCACAGCCGACGACAACGTCCTGCGCGAATTCTTTGTGCAGATGGATTCGCCCTTGGGCCAAAGCGCCGATGTGCAGCTTTTTGCCGACTTCAACCACAATCGGATTCTCCTCGACGACAAAAGCCGTCTTTTGGGCACGCACTGGGAGTGGTTTCCAGATGGGTTATACACCTTTGAGTTCGACGCTCAGTTCCAAGATGTCGATCGGCGGTTTGGCGACCTAGCACTTCCTTACACCAACCAATACTATGCCTTAGCAATCCACCGTGCGCCCGGCCTCTCGGCCGCCGTGCAGATTCAGCGCACCTCCGACGAGTTGGAAACCGGGGCCGATCCCTCTGGCATCACTTGGTGGCAGGGTCTCAACATCGGTGCCGACATTGGCGAGGGCCACATCCTCAATGTTTTCGCTGGCCAGCGCCGCTCAGGGCTAGCCTGCACGGCCGGCATCTGCTATGAGGTGCTAGGGTTTAAGGGCGTCGAAGTCCGGCTGCTCAACCGCTTTTTCTGATCCGCAGATGAGCGCAGATGTTGCTTAGATGTACCCCTACCTAAGCAGCAGCAGTTTGCGGACTTCTGTGTACTCGCCGGCTCGCAACTGGTAGAGGTACACCCCACTGGTCATCGCTCGCCCTGTTTGGCCGCGCCCGTCCCAGCGCACGGAAAACGTCCCGGCCGCGCTAGGCCCCTGCACGAGTGTGGCCACTGGCTGGCCGAGCAGATTGTAGATTGTCAACTCGATTTGGCTCGGCTGCGGCAGCGCGAAGCGGATTATCGTATTGCTGTTGAACGGATTGGGCGCGTTCTGCGCTAGCGAAAAGGCTTGGGGGACGGACGCTTGAGCAAACGTCTCCACCGCCGTCACCACCGCTTCCTCCGCTTCCTCCGTTTCCTCCGCTTCCATATCTAAGATGTCGAACAGGTTGCCGAATTCGACGGTTTCTTCCGTTTCTTCCGTTTCTTCCGTTTCTTCCGTTTCCTCTGTTTCGACGGTTTCCTCTGTTTCGACTGCTTCGATGGTTTCGACGGTTTCCTCTGTTTCGACTGCTTCGATGGTTTCGACGGTTTCCTCTGTTTCGACGGTTTCGACGGTTTCCTCTGTTGTTTCGACGGTTTCGACGGTTTCCTCTGTTGTTTCGACGGTTTCGACTGCTTCGACGGTTTCCTCCTCTAGGGGAGGTAGATCGGCCAGTGCCAGCACCACCTCGTCGCGGAGTTCGTCCATGGGTATTAGGAAAGTGGTCTTGAGACGGAAGATTCCCTCGTGGTCGATGATGGCAAAGGTCTGATAGGTTTGCCCATAATCGCTCGCCATTTGGCTGGCGTTCAGCAGGAGGGGCATGGTCACGCCCTTGCCCAAGCGCCAGCGGGTATTCACTTGTTTAGCGGTGCCATCCCACACATCCACTCCTAGGGCGACAAAGCGCTCGTCGGCAAATTCCTGCCAGATTTCTTCAAAGCTCTCGGCACGCGAGAGACAGGTCGGTCAGCCGTAGCCCAAAAAGAAAATCAGCACGACTTGGCCCTCGAAGTCGCTCAGGGCGGCTTGGCCGCCGTCGAGCCGGTCTAAGAGGAAATCGGGAGCCGGATCCCCTACTCGTGGTGCTGCGTCTAGGGCAGAGGCCCCCAACACCGCTAAGGTTGTCAAACTCACTAAAGACTTTTTCACAGTAAACCTCCTTAGTGTTGCCGCACGAACTTCTGAATGCGGTGGTCGGCCTGCACTTCACCCACGTACAGATCGCCTTTTGAATCCATCCAGATGCCGTGGGGACAGCCGAGGAATTCTCCCGGCGCGTCAATGCGCTCGCCCGATCCCCACTGCGCGAGCCATTCGCCGTCGAGGTTAAGAATGCTCACCCGCTGGTCGAGTTCCGCGACATAGACCGTGTCGCCGTCGAGAAAGATCGTATCGGGATGGTGAAAGCCGCCCCACTCCTCTAGGTAGTTGCCGTCGAGGTCGAAAAATTGGATGCGGTTGTTGGCGCGGTCGGCCACCATCAGCCGTCCGCGCTGGTCCACGCGCACGCAGTGGGGCAGATCGAACTCCCCTGGGCCGGTGCCGGGACGGCCCCAGGTCTTGATGAATTCGCCGTTGGGTGAATACTTGTGGATGCAGGTGTTGCCGTAGCCATCGGACACGTAGATAAAGCCGTCGGCGTCGAGTGCCAAGTCAGTGGGCAGCCGGAAGGGCTGGCCCTCCGCGCCTTCTTGATCCGGCGTTCCCAAGGTCAGCAGCAGCTCGCCGTCGCGGGTGAACTGACGCACGCAGTGGGTTTCGCGCTCGACGCACCAGATTTGGTCGCGGTCGTCGATAAAGATGCCGTGGGCGTCCTTGAGCACCTCTTCGCCCCACGAGGCAACGAAGCCCCCTTCGCTGTCGAAGACGACCATGGGACGCTCGCTGCGGCTGTACACATAGACCCGATCTTCGGAGTCGCAGGCCACGGCCGGAACCCAGCCAAAGCGCCAGCCCTCCGGCAACTCGAACCAATCCTGTTGCACTGCACAGGTGAATGCTCCGCTGCCTACTAAGGTCATGGGACTCTCCTCGTTGCAATTGTATGCGCGTTTCTTAGTGAATAACCTAAGTACACGACCGTAATCCAATGGACGTTAGGCATGGGAGGGCTGAGATGCTTCGACTCCGCTTTGCTCCGCTCAGCATGACCGGTGCTGACGCCCCTGTTGTCATGCTGAGCGAAGCGAAGCATCTCATACCGCGCTACTGTCGTGTATCTAGGTGAATAACTCAAGTTCCTCGCAACCTTTCTATTTCGTCGGCGGGCAAAAGCTGCGCTCCGGCTGCGGCGTTGGCACGGGCTTGGGCTGCTGATTTGGCACCGGGAATGGCTACCGGCGCGGCTGGATGGGAAATGACGTACTGGAGGGCTTTTTCCACCATGGCGTCTCCGGGCGCGACGACCTCGGCGAGGCGCTCGACTTGTGCCAACTGGGTCTCGAATTTGGCGCGCTGTGGCTCGCCGGTGTTGAGGGGCTGCCGCACTTCGTCGGTAAAAACCGACTCCTTGGTGTAGCGGCCAGACAAAAGTCCCTTGGCCAGCGGCCCTCGCACCAGTACGGCAATGCCGTGTTCTTGGCAATAGGGCAAAAGCTCGGCTTCGGCCTGGAGGTTGGCCAGCGAATAGTCTATCTCCACCACCGAGCAGTCGCCTCGGGCGTTGAAGCGCTGGAGCACTTCTAGGCTATCGGTCGAAATGCCAAAGGCCCGCAGCCGTCCTTCCTCGACGAGCGCGGCAAAGGCATCTAAGTAGATCGACGGGTCGGCGATGTTGCCTTCGTGGCACAGCAGCACGTCGTGCCAGTCTGTGCGCAGCCGGTGCAGGGAGGCGTGGGCGCACAGGCGGATCATATCGACCGTGGTTTTGGGCACGCCTTGCCCGGTGCGCGTCCCCCAGTTGCCGATTTTGCTGACGACAAAAACTTGGTGCCGGATGCCAGCCAAGGCGCGTCCCAGCCGCTCCTCAGACAGCCCGTTGGGCGTGCCGTAGGATTCGGCCGCGTCGAAGAGGTTGACGCCGCAGTCAAAAGCCGTGCGCACCGTATCCCAAGCGGTAGCCTCGTCGATGGGACCCCATTGGTTGCCGATGTTCCAAGTTCCCAAACCGATAGTCGAGACCTGCCAGTCCGTTCGGCCAAATGCTCTGTACAACATGCGTTGTCTCCTTTCTCCGTTTCAAGGTAAGCGACCGCCTGCGCCGGTCAAGCGGTGCGCGTTGCCGGGGACCGCGGAGGTGCCTACCTTAAAGTCGTTTGGAGGATGCTATGGAATACTTTGGCAAAGGGCTGTATCTGATTTTCTTTGCGCTAGTTTTCTGGTTCGTCCACCGGGCCCAGGGTCGCGGCCTCGGTCGCCTCGTCGAGGACAACCACCGGGCCCACGAGTGGGTCCACCGCACCATAGAGGAGCACCCGGAGGGCGGTACGTGGCGACAATACAAGCAGTGGATGGAGGATGCAGCATGAGTTTGGAAACTACCACTTTGGGCGCGGGTTGCTTCTGGTGCGTCGAAGCCGTGTACCAAGATCTGCGGGGCGTCGCCAGCGCGGTCTCTGGCTATATGGGCGGCGCGTTGGAGCATCCCACGTACGAGGCCGTTTGCAGCGGCCAGACCGGCCACGCCGAAGTCGTACAACTGCAATTTGATCCCGAGGTCATTAGCTTTGATGACGTGCTCTACATCTTCTGGCGCACGCACGACCCCACCACGCTCAACCGCCAGGGCGCGGACCGCGGCACCCAGTACCGCTCGGTGATTTTCTACCACAGCCCCGAGCAGCAAGCGGCGGCTGTCGCCTCCAAGGCTGCCACGGACGCGAGCGACCTGTGGCCCGATCCGATTGTGACTGAGATCGCGCCCGTCAGCGCCTTTTGGCAGGCCGAGGATTACCACCAGAACTACTACCGGCTCAATCCCAATCAGCCCTACTGCGCGATAGTCATCGATCCCAAGATGCAGGCGTTCCGCCAGAAGTTTGCCGACCGCCTCCAGCCGACTGCCTAGGCGTCGTGTCCACTGCCATTAGTCGGCTGCACGCCGAGGATTTTGAAGAGGCTCTCGACGTCCTCAACCTCGCCTTTGGCAAAGCGCCGCCCCGGGATTTTGAGGCCATTTTGCCGGCCCTGTACCGGCGCGGGGAAGAAGAGATGAGTTGGAACTTTGGCTTGCGCGAAAACGGCCGCATTCGCGCCATCGTTGGGATGTTTCCCCTTGCTTACCGCTGGGGAGGTGAGATCCTGCGCGTGGCCGGTATCGGCGGCGTCTCCTGCCATCCGCACGCCCGTGGTCGGGGCTATATGCAGCAGCTCATGGCTCACTGCGTCGAGGTCGCACCCGCCGAGGGTTTTCACTTGTCTTGGCTGGGAGGTCAGCGCCAGCGCTACGGCTATTTTGGCTACGAGAAGTGCGGCGTGTACTACCGGCTTGCGCTGAGCCAAACCAATGTGCGCCACGCCTTCGGGGACGCTGATTTTGGAATTGACTTTCTTCCGCTTGAGCGCGAAGACCGCACGCACCTGCAAGGCGTGATCGGACTGCACGACGCCCAGCCGTTTCGCGGGGTGCGCGCCCGGCATCGCTTCTACAACCTGCTCCTGAGCTGGGGGCACCGGCCCTATGTGGCCCGCTCGCGCGATGGCCGCATGATCGGCTACCTCGTGGCCCAAGCCGACCGGACGTGTGTCACCGAACTGTTAGCTGTCAATGAGGGCGAGCCGGAGCTGAACATAGCCGCTGCTTGGGTGCGGTGCCACGGGAATACCAGCTTTGAGTTGCCGCCTTGGAGCCGCCTCTTGCCCAAGCTGGCCCAGCTCAGTGAAGGTGTAAGCGCATCGAGTTCGGGCAATTGGCAGATTTTCGATTGGGCGGCGACGCTCGACGCCTTGCTCAAGACACGCGCCGCGCTAGTGCCCCTGATGGACGGCGCGGTCGTCGTGGAGATTGCGGGATACGGTCGGGTTGCGCTGGAGGTACGGGGTGACGACGCGCAGTGCGTTCGCACCGAGGCTGCTCCCGCGCTGCAAATGGACCCCTTCACGGCCATGCGTCTGCTCTGCGGCCCCCTGTCGCCCTCGCTCGTGGTGTCCCTGCCTGCTGCGGCCGCTCCACTCGAACAGTGGTGTCCGCTGCCGCTCTTTTTAGGCCGTCAAGACGCGGTCTAATCCTGTAATACCCGCTCGGTGAATAGCTCGAGAAAGCGCGCCTGTTCCACCTCCATCGCGCACGCTACGGGCCGCCCTAGCCGCTCTTGGTCGCTCGCCAAGGCGCGTTGGTCAACTACTACCTGACCGGCGGTCAGCTCGCCGGTCGTCTCCACGTCCACCCACAGTTGCTGCGTGCGAAAGAGTTGCGGCCACAGGGCCGCGCCCAAGGCTACTGGATCGTGCACGTGCAGGCCAGCAAATCCGTAGTGTGCGGACTCAAAGGCGATTACTGGCTCACATGCTGCACGGCAAAATGCCGCGTACGGACCTGTGCAAGCTTGTAGGTCAGCCTGCTTCAGCCAGACTTGGTCGGTGACGTCCAGCCCCACCAATATCAATTCGGCCTCGGACGCGAGGACTTGGCGTGCGGCGTGCGGGTCGGCGTAGAAATTGAACTCAGCCGTTGGCGTGATATTGCCCGGCACGCGTACGGCTCCGCCCATGATCACCACTTGACGCGCCTGTCGCAGCACGCCCGGCACCTGCGCCTCGGCCCGCGCCAAGTTGGTCAACGGTCCGGTGGCGACGAGGGTCATCTCTCCGGGCCGCGTCTGCAAGGAGCTCAGCAGAAATTCCATCCCGTCGCCCGCTGGCGAGGTGCGCGCCTCGGGCAACTGGGCCGCGCCTAGACCGGTCGCGCCGTGTACGTCGTCCGCGGCGACTGCGTCCCGCACCAAGGGCCGCCCTGAGCCGGCGTACACCGGAACGTCGGCCCGCCCCGCCCATTGCAACAGGCGCAGTGTGTTGTCGGTCGTCCGCAGCAGCGGCACATTGCCGGCCACCGTAGAGACGCCTACTAGCTCGACCTCGGGCGAGGACAGGGCCAAAAGCAGGGCGAGGGCGTCGTCAACGCCCGTGTCGACGTCCATAATCAGGGGAGTTGCCGGCAACGTCTATTCTGCGACTTGGGCACTGATGATCAAGTGTTCGACCCAATCGTCCCCGGGGTTGGAAAGCTGGTGCTTGACCTTCGGCGGAATGTGCACTGCGTCGCCTTCGCGCACTTCGTAGATCTCCCCATCGATCTTCATCTGCCCTTGGCCGCTGAGGAAGTAGTACACTTGCTCGGTGGCCTCGTGCTCGTGGTAATCGCCGTCCAGCCCTCCTTGCAGGCGATGCAGCGTTAGGCCGGAAAATCCTAGGAGTACTGCCTCGTTCTCATCTCGTCCCTCGGCGCTCTGGGCGCGAAAGATCGACCAGATCAGTTTGGATTCGTGTCCGACGACGGGCGTGACGTTGCGCCAATTGCGAATGACCAAAATGTCCTCCTCGCGTTTTAGTTGTATTGGTGGAATTCGTCGGCTTAACATACCAAACGATAGAACGCGGGCAAAGCGCGCCCTTTTGCAGCCGCGCCGTTTGGTTAGATTTGTCCCCAAGTACTCGCCCCCCCAACCGAGGGAGTATCTCTTATGACTACCGCCTCTATTGACATAGCCCCCCTGCCACAAGCCACCTTCGGCAAGACCGGCGAACACGTTCCCTTGCTCGGCTTGGGCACGGCCCCCGGTGGCATGGGTCTAGAAGACGCGGACGCCATCGCGTTGTTTGAACAGGCCATTGACCTCGGCGTTACCTACATCGACACGGCTCCCGGCTATGAGCGCGCTCAGGGTCAGCTTGCCCAGATCGTTCCCCATTGTCGGCGCGAGCTGTTCTTGGTCAGCAAGGCTCACACGGCTCACTACCAAGAGGCGCTCGATATCGTCGAAAAGAACTTGGACGCCTTGGGAACTGACCACTTGGACCTGATGTACGTCCACTCGCTGGGCAACTTAGACGTGGAACAAGTGCTGGCCAAAGACGGTGCTATTGCCGGCTTGCGCGAAGCGCAGCGTCGCGGTTGGACCCGCTATATCGGCATCACCGCTCATCACGCGCCTTGGAAGTCCGCCAAGGTCCTGCGCGAGGTCGAGATCGACGCCTGCATGTTCGCCTTCAACTTCGTCGACTGCCACATTTACAACTTTGAGGAGGTGGTCCTACCCTTGGCCCGCGCCCAGAGCGCTGGCATTGCCGCGATGAAGGTGTACGGCGGGGCCATCGACATGAAGTACGACACCCCCCGGCCCTCGCAGATGGCCAACAGCGGATTTGACGATCGCGAGCGGGCGCTGCGCTACGCCTTGGGATTGCTAGGAGTGAGCTTGGCGGTCGTTGGGGTCTATAACGAGGAAGAACTGGTGCAGAATATCGAATGGGTGCGGCGCTACACGCCGTTAGATGCTGGCGAACAACAGGCGCTCCTAGCCTTGGGGCGGGATATAGCCCGCCAATGGGGGCCGCACTACGGGCCGGTGGAGTGAGCTGACGCGAAATATTAATGAGGGAATTTATGAAAATCACTAAGATCAAATCCTTTGTTGGTTCGAGCGGCTATTTTTTTGTCAAGGTAGAAACCGATGCTGGCATCTACGGTCTCGGGGAAGGGGGATTGAGACGGCGCGCCCTCGCCTTAGCCGAAGTCATTCGCTCTTTTGAACCATTTCTCATCGGTGCGGACCCCTTCCAAATTGAACATCTGTGGCAAGTGATGTTCCGCGGTGGCTTCTTTCCCGGCGGTGTCGTCCAATCCGCCGCAGTAAGCGCCGTGGATATCGCACTCTGGGATATCAAAGGGAAAGCACTCAATGTGCCTGTGTACGAACTGTTGGGCGGACGCACGCGAGACAAGGTCGTCTGCTATCCGCACAACGGCGGCAGTACGATTGATGACCTCGTCGAGAGTTGTCGGCAAACCCATGAGGCCGGTTGGAAATTCGTCCGCTGGGGCTTGGCTGATGGTGCAGACAAGGGGACGTTTGAACCCAGACGTGCCATCCAGCACGGCGTTGAGCAGGTGGAGGCCGTGCGCAATGCATTGGGCGACCAAGTTCACATATTAGTTGACGTGCACACCCGGCTCGACCCGGCGGATAGCCTCGATTTCTGCAATCGGGTTGCCCCTTACAATCCGTTTTTCATTGAAGATCCGCTGCGGAGTGAAAATCCAGCCAGTCTCCGGCGGCTGCGCCAACAGACCTCCGTCCCGCTTGCCGTCGGCGAACAATTTGATAGCAAGTGGACCTTCAGGGAAGTCATTGAGGAGGATCTGATGGATTACTGCCGCGTTGACTTGTGCATCGCCGGTGGGTTGACAGAGGCTCGTAAAATTGCCGGGTGGTGCGAAACGCATTACATCCATCTGGCACCGCACAACCCGCTCGGGCCGGTTTCCACTGCGGCCTGTTTGCATCTCTGTTTAGCATCCTCACTCGTCGGAGTCCAGGAACTTCCACGTGCGCCGATGTCTGCACTCACCGATGAGTTTCCGGTGCAGGTGCCGTTTGAATCTGGGTACCTCTTGCCGCCCGAAGGCCCGGGGCTTGGCATTGAAATCAACGAGGCCGCGCTCGATACCGTGTCAACTCAGGATTACGGAGCACCTACCGGCTATCTGCGCGATGATGGGTCCTATACGAATTGGTAGGGAAGTAAAGAGTGGAACTACGGGCCGGTAGAATGAGCCCTTGCGCCCCTTTGCTGATAGAGCAGGCCGGCGACGATGAGCACAAGTCCCGCTAGGGTCGCCCGGCGAATCGACTCTCCCAGCACGAAGTGAATCAGCACTAGAGAACAGAACGGGGAAATGAAGATCAGGTTGCCGACTCTGGAGGTGTTTTCCGCGTAGCGCAGCGCCCACTGCCACAGGACATACGTGATCCCCATCTCAAAGAGGCCGATGTACGCCGCCCCCAACAAACCCGACCAAGCAGGTGCCCGCCACTGTCCCATCAGTAGAACACAGCCGAGCGTCAGCGGCAGCGACAGAGCAAAATTGAGGAAGAGCCGCACCACGGGATCGCGCCTGTCGCGAGTGTTGTAGATCCAATAGAAGGCCCATATCACGGTGCTGCCCAGCGCCAAGGCCACGCCGAGCGGATCGGAAAAGCGCAAGGTCCAGATTTCGCCGCGCGTGGAGATGACTAGCACGCCTGCGTAACAGATCAGACCCGCGGCCAGGTCGCGTCGGCCGATTCGCTGTCCCAAGAGTGGGATGGAGAGCCAAGTCAGGGTGAGTGCCCAAGTATAATTGAGAGCCTGCGCCTCTTGGGCGGGCAGCAATTGGTAGGCTTTGAAGAGGATCAGATAGTAGAGTAGGGGATTTAACGCTCCGAGCACCAGCGAGCGGGCGTAGTCAGTCGGTCGGCTCCTGAGCACCTGTCCCACTTTTCCCTGCGCGACGAGTAGTACCCCCAAGGCCAATGTCGAAGTGCCGCTAGCCCAAAACAGCAGCTCGGCGTAGTCCATATAGCGCAGGGTAATTTTGAAGGCCGACGCCACGGTTGACCACAGCAACACCGAGGCCAATCCGCAGAGATAGGCCCTTTTCTGGTCGGCAACCACCACTGCACACCCGCTAAAACTGCGTAACCTGCTTGGGGCCAATATCCACGGCTTGGGCCAGCGCGTCGAAGTTTTGTTTCAGCAGCGCGAAGCGCACATCTGCGTAGGCTGGGTCATCCCAGCGGTTGTCGAACTCACCTGGGTCTTCCTGCAAGTCAAACAGTTCGCCTTGGGCGCGGTCGTGGTAGCAGACCAGTTTGTAGCGCCGGTCGCGGATCATCGTGCCGTAGGTGCCTTGGAGATGCTCTCGGCCCGGTGCATCTGGGTTTAGGGCGCGGTAGTACTCGCTGCGGACGTAGTCGCGGTGCGTCTGGGTTTGGCCGGTCAGCAGCGGCCACAGCGAGCGCCCCTGCATTCTTTCGGGCGCGGCGACCTCTGCTAGTTCCAGCAAGGTCGGGGCAATGTCCATTAGCTCGACCAGCGCATCGCAGACGCGCCCCTCCTGTATGCGTCCCGGCCAAGAGCAGATCAATGGCACTCGCACCAAGCACTCGTAAAATCGGCATCCCTTGCCCACGAGTTGGTGATCGCCCAACAGTTCGCCGTGATCCGACGTGAAAATCACTAGGGTATTCTCGCGCTGACCGCTTTCTTCTAGAGCTTGGATCATGCGTCCCACATTGTCGTCGATCAATTCGATCATGGCGTAGTACGCCGCTATGACTTCCTTGGCTTGATCTAAGCTAATGGACGCGGCTCCGTCCACTGGTCCCAGTTTCTCATGGGCTTGGAGGTCCTTTTCGCTCCACAGCGGATCGGGCAGGGCCGCTGGGTCGTAGCGGTCCAAGTACGCTTGCGGCGGGTCGAAGGGCGCGTGCGGGTCGAACATGTTGACGCTCATCAGCCAAGGCGTGGTGCGCGCCTCGCGCATGAACTCAATGGCCTTGTTCGCGCACCAAGTGGTCTGGTGCAGCGCGGGCGGCATCTGGGCTGGATCTTCGCGCAGCTCGGCTAAGGTGCGGCCTTGGGCGCGGACCCAATCGGCGTACGCGTGGCCTGCGGGCCACTGGTCGCGCGAGTCGTGGCTCCAGTGGAAGACGCGATAGCCGTCGTCGCCGCGCGGCTCGATCCGGCCGTGGGCACCGGCTAGGTGCAGCTTGCCGGCCAGTCCGCAGTCGTAGGAAGCGGCGTCGGCCAGCAGTTTGGTGACCAGTGGGGCCGCGTCGGCCCAGTAGGCATTGCCATTGGTGCAGCCGTGGACGCTGCTCGGATACATGCCAGTGAGGAAACTGGCGCGGCTGGGAGTGCAGATCGGGCTTTGGCAGAAGGCATGGGTAAACGCGGTGCCTTCGCCGACTAGGCGGTCGATGTTCGGCGTGTGGATGTGCTCGTTGCCCAGCGCGCCGATCGTATCGTAGCGCTGCTGGTCGGTGCAGATCCAGAGAATGTTCGGACGCATGGTGCTGTCTCCCAGTATAGTGGTTCTCTATATTCAATCTATTGACATTACACCGTAGGGGCGACCGGCCGGTCGCCCCTACCCTTACGTATGGTCCATTATAGAAACGCCCTCGTCCTCGTCCTCACCCTCGCCGTATCCACTGTAGCCAGCGATACGGAAGTCCGCGGCATCACGATCTCCACGCACGGCATTGGCCGCGACTGGGGCAGTGACGCCATCGTGCCGACCTTAGAGGACATTCGCGCTGTCGGTGCCAACTGGGTGGCTATCCACCCCTACGCGAGCATCCGCGCCGATGGCTCACTCCGGTGGTCGGACATCGACCCGGACGACCCGCCAGCCCATATCGTCCGTCCCATCCACGAGGCCCACCGCTTGGGATTGCGCATCTACATCAAGCCCCATATTGCCTATTGGCGCTCTCCCTTCTCTTGGCGGGGGGAGATTACCTTTACCCGCGCCGAGGATTGGCAGCGGTTTTGGCGGGACTATCGGGAGTGGATCGCGCTGTTGGCCACTGTCTGTCGGGAGGCCGATGGCTTCGTCGTCGGCACGGAACTGGACCGCCTGCTGACCTTTGAGGAAGAATGGCGCGCACTCATTGCCGAGGTACGCCAGCGCACCGACGCGCCGCTGACCTACGCGGCCAATTGGACTGACTACCGCCAAGTGCCTTTCTGGGACGCTCTCGATGTCATCGGCATTCAGGCTTATTTCCCCCTCACTGAGGATCCCGATTACGACGAGGAGGATATCCGCGCTGGCTGGGCGGAGCGCATGGGGGAACTGCGGGCCTTTGGCGAGTTGCACAACCGCGACATTCTCTTCACCGAGTTGGGCTACAACCAGTCGCACCAAGCGCCGATTGCGCCGTGGACGTATCCAGTGGATGGCGAGGACGCGCTC
Source organism: Candidatus Latescibacterota bacterium (assembly GCA_965116455.1). Lineage (GTDB taxonomy): Bacteria > Latescibacterota > UBA2968 > UBA8231 > UBA8231. The sequence continues at coordinate 3,215,939 of OZ220690.1, forward strand.
CCCGTGCAAGTGGCTTGTATGCGCGCCGCGCTTGACGCCATCGCCGCTGAGCCGCGCGTGGTTGGTGCCTTGCTGTGGAAGTGGTTTCCGCATCCGCGCCCGGTTGGCCGCAACTTCCAGCTAGCGATCCCGCCGATCAAGTGCGTGCTTGCCGAGGCATGGCTCAACCCGCAATAAGCCCGGTCCCGCGTAGCAAGGTTTCCTGCACGAGGAGTTCGTGGTCGAGTGAGCGATCTGGTCCGTGTTCGCCTTTGAGCACTCGCATGAGGGACGCCAATTCGAGTTCGTAAAGTCCCTGCCGAGAAATTCCTTCGAAAGGCACCATCTGCTCGCCCTGCGTATAGCCGTCGGCGGCTTCGGTCAGGCAGAGCCGGATGGCATGGCCCGGCTCAAAAGGCTCAAGCAAAATCGCGCTGCCGCGATCGCCATAGACCTCAAAGCGCCGCGCCATCGGCTGCGGCTCCATCGCCGCAATATCGACCCAAGCCATGGCCCGCTCGTATTCAAAAACGCCGAGCGTGTTGTCCTGAAACGCGGGCACGATGCCGGTGTCGTTGCGCAGAAAGGCCGTCACTTTCTCCGGCCGCCCCAGAATCCACACCACTTGGTCGAGCATGTGCCCGGCCAGATCGTAGAAGATGCCGCCGTGGTGTCTGGCGGCGATTACTTCGCGTCCAGCCTCGGTGATGTTGGTGGACATGTGGGCGCGCACTGAATAGACATTGCCCAAAAACCCCGACCGCGCCCACCCCGCGATCTGGCTGAAGCCGGGATGATAGCGCAGCATAAAGCCCATTTGCACTTGCAGGTCGGCGACCCGCGCCTGCGCGACGACTTGCTGCCACTGCGCCCAATCGTCTCCGGCTGGCTTGTCGTACCACACGTGCTTGCCGGCTTGGACGATGCGCTCGGTCTGGTCCAAGCTCTCGTCGTTGCGGCCCTCGGAGGCGACAGCGACAATGGAGCTATCGCCGAGCAGGTCTTCTTCGCTGTCCAAGAAGCGGACCTGCCGATAGGGTTCGTCGTCGGCAACTTGTTGACGGCGCTCGGCGTCGGGTTCGTACAGGCCGACGACTTCGACCTCGGGATTGTCGAGCATTGCCTTGAGTTTGCCAGCGGCGTGACCGTGTTTGGTGCCGTATTGCGCCATGCGGATCATGGGATCTCCTCGTTGTAAAGGTGGAATCAAAACCTGATCAAAGGTTGAAAATTGTCGTAATTTGTTGTTTTTACAAGCTATTTTAACGTCCGAGACTTCCGCTTATCGCCCAAAATCAAAACCCGATCAAACTTGGGCCTCTCACGCCCAAAACGGCACGTAGCCCGATTGCGGGCGCTCGGGGTCGGCGACTTTGATAAGTTGACGGTCTCGCGCCCGCCGGATCACCTGCGACACTTGTGCGGCATTTCGCGTATCTATACCTAAACGCGCTCGCAGACTGCTGTTTTTCATCAATTCTCCATTCACGAACTTCAATACGGCGTGCTGATAGCACGCCCGGACGCGCTCTTCGACCGTCATCGAAGCAAACCGACGCGGCGCAAAAAGAACCGCGCATGTCGCCTCTATCCCGCCTTCTTGGACGCGAAAATCCGGTGGCGGCAACTGATAGAGCTCCACAGCCGCCACGACCTTGTCGATACCTGTACCTTGCTCCTCGCACAACTTCATGCGCCGCATGAAGGCGGCAAGTGCTTCGTTTCTCGAGCGCGGCGGGGAGTCGATAAACCGATTTGGGCTGACCAGAGGCTTGCCCGGGTTGGTGATCTCCAGTCGATTGCTGAAGAGTTCAATCGACGGTCCGGCCCCGGTAATAGTCATGTCTTGGTGAATAAGCGCATTGGCGATCAACTCGCGGAGGGCAATCGGCGGGAACAGCGGCTGTGCAATGCGAAAAACCTGGTCAATTTGCTCGTTGCGCGGCAATAGCTGGTCGATATAATCGACAATCCTCGCAAAGCCAACGGCATAACCGCGTGGTTCGTCGTACCGATGCGTTACCGTATCGGAGCGACCCTTCCCATTATAGGCCGTGAAGCGCACCGCCTTACGCGCAATCCGCGAGTCGAACTCATCGAGGCGATTGGCAAACAAAATCGCGCCGAGATTGGTGATATTCCAGCGGCCACTGACATCCGGGGTGATGATTTGGTCTTGGTGCAAGCGATCCAAGATAGCTTGCGGATTGGCCATCAGTGGTTGGTCCATAAGCGCGAAATAGCTCGCATAGTCAACGCGGGCCAGTACGGCATCGTCGGTGAGGAACTGTGCGGCGACGCCGCTTTCCCAGAGATAGGGCTGAAGTTTGCTCCAGAGCGCTTTCTGTCGGTCGGGATAATCGGATAAGCGCGGTGTCGCCGAACCGATTCGGATATACGCGGTGCGGTCGAACTCCACCGGACTTGTGGTTGCGGCGGGAATCTCAAGCAAAACCAGCCGGCCCTGCGGATGATCCACAATCTGAAATCTGAACGCGACATCCGGGTTGAGCCGCTGCGCCAGCCAAAACGCCAGCGGCTGGCCATGGCGTTTGACGGCATCGGGTTCAAAACGCGTACCGGTTATAGCGCGATCGGAATCCCGCACTCCCCAAAGCAGATAGGCGAAATTTCGCTCGGCCTCTGCGGCGGCATTGGCGAGGGCCGAGATGTATTTGCCAATCGCGGGGGGCGCAAAGTTGTTCTCCTTGAACTCGACACAGCTAGTCTCGGAAGGGGCCGCTAGTAAATCGTCGATCAGCGCGAGGGTGCGGGTGTCGTTCATGCGTTCATCTCCCTGCGGTCCTGTCTAGCCGCGGCGCGACCGTACCGCATTGCGCCATGCGGCCTCGCGGAAAGGTAGAATCAAAACCCGATCAAACGTTGAAAATTGTCGTAAGATACTGTTTTTACAAGAAACTTTAACATCCGAGACATCGGCAGTGCGCCCAAAATCAAAACCCGATCAAACGTTGGCCTCTTACGCCCAAGACATTGGTGAATCGGTTTGGGACGGGATTCGATTAGGAGGCTTATACGTCTTGGTCAGTGAGGCGACTTACGATACTTTGGCTTTCAAGGGAAACCTTTCCGGGTGCTCGATGGATTCTATGCTCAGATCTACATCCAAATCCGGCCAATAGAAGTGCCCGGGCGTCGGCTGCTCAACGTGAAGAATGTTCCCAATCGGAACTTCTTTGAACCAAGGAAAATCCTCATAAGACAGAAAGAGTTCCCGCTCACCGACGAGAAGCCATATTCCATGAGTCGAGATATTGGTTACTTCAACGTCCGAAGCGATCTTGCCAAGCTGTTCTGAGTTCATCGTAGCGCTCCTCAATAATCTGCTCAATTTCCCTAAGTCGGGGCCGCGATAACCTATAGTTGAGGGCTAACTCGATTTGTGGTTCTAGCCAAAACTTCGCCTCACCATCGCCGCAATAGATGTGAACGTGCATCCTTGGTTCTTATCGGGAGAAAAAGTAGAATCGATAGCCGCGTTCTCTAAATACTGTTGGACTCATTGTTGTTTCAAAAAGGGATTCGAGCGATCTATCCGCTGCAATTCTCGCTCAATTTGAGCCAGAGCACGATCATCCAACATGGATCATGCCTGCTTCGCGTTCGAGAAAGGCCGTCAGGTCTGGATCGGCATCCAAGTCGATCAGATCACACGTACACCTGCTGACAGCCCGCCTCTTTGAGGATCGCCACTCCGCGGGCCACATCGCGCTTAATGCTGTCTGGAACTCCCTGTAAGCTCACCTTTGAACTCCTTAGTCAACGCATTGATCGCTTTAGAGTTTAGAATGTAGGTAGCTCAGCAGCAAGGTATTGTCACTGTCTGCCGAATCAGAATCTTCTCCGTTTTTGCATCTAGGCACGCGCGTGCAGGGAATATGGCATAAGTTGTCATTGTCGTCACACAAGCAACAGTTCATCCCCGTGTGTACGGGGAACATTAGATCGCCAACCGCTTGTCTGGCCGAATCCAGGGTTCATCCCCGCGCCTGCGGGGAACATTCATGGGCATTGGACGGGCTATCGCCGGAGGGCGGTTCATCCCCGCGCCTGCGGGGAACATCCCACCGAAGAAGGAGACAGCACGGGCACGATCGGTTCATCCCCGCGCCTGCGGGGAACATGTCCAATGTCAGCGTCCAAAGCCCAACAGAGACGGTTCATCCCCGCGCCTGCGGGGAACATGCACGTCGGACGGGTACCAGCACTTCTACACCCGGTTCATCCCCGCGCCTGCGGGGAACATATTTATCAGAATTATCTCAACAGTCCCCAGGGCGGTTCATCCCCGCGCCTGCGGGGAACATGGCTGGCCGCGCTTGGCGGCATCATTGCCCAGCGGTTCATCCCCGCGCCTGCGGGGAACATTTGCACATGTACACGGGGGGGCGCGAGCCGGTCGGTTCATCCCCGCGCCTGCGGGGAACATACGCATAGGTCAAGTAAGTGGTAGGGTAGCACCGGTTCATCCCCGCGCCTGCGGGGAACATGAGAACATAGACGGTAGGGCTAAAACCCTCATCGGTTCATCCCCGCGCCTGCGGGGAACATCGAGTGGAACACGGGAACGAAAATATCGCCTACGGTTCATCCCCGCGCCTGCGGGGAACATTATTTGAACCGACCACCTTGCGCGCCCCCAATCGGTTCATCCCCGCGCCTGCGGGGAACATAAGTTCAACCCCGTGCCATTAGAAGAAAACCCCGGTTCATCCCCGCGCCTGCGGGGAACATTGACAAGGCTCGTCGCCTAAATAGTGATTACACGGTTCATCCCCGCGCCTGCGGGGAACATACGCCGGTATCCTCTTCGCTCTCGGCGGCGGACGGTTCATCCCCGCGCCTGCGGGGAACATTGGAGTGTCAAAGGTATAATTGCCAATGTTGCCGGTTCATCCCCGCGCCTGCGGGGAACATGGGTCCCGACGGTCCCCTGTCGCCCTGATCGCCGGTTCATCCCCGCGCCTGCGGGGAACATGCCTGTTGGCGGCGTAGGGTAAGGTCTGTCGCCGGTTCATCCCCGCGCCTGCGGGGAACATTAGGAGAAACCGCTATGCAAATAGACGTAGAGCGGTTCATCCCCGCGCCTGCGGGGAACATAGCGACGAATCACTCGAATCTACAATGTTGCCCGGTTCATCCCCGCGCCTGCGGGGAACATAATTTCGCACCAAGTGGATTTTCTTCTGTCGCCGGTTCATCCCCGCGCCTGCGGGGAACATTATGATGTTGCGCAAATCATCAGGCGCTTTCATAGCGGTTCATCCCCGCGCCTGCGGGGAACATAACTGGACGTGTATGCGGTCGAACTCATCGGTCGGTTCATCCCCGCGCCTGCGGGGAACATCTGCTCTTGCGTCTCCAAGCGCCTGGCGATGCCGGTTCATCCCCGCGCCTGCGGGGAACATTGCCGACCGTGCTTCCCCACTTGGAAGTGCAACGGTTCATCCCCGCGCCTGCGGGGAACATAATGTCAATGGGCTGCCGACCCCGCTGGTCGGCGGTTCATCCCCGCGCCTGCGGGGAACATTCGTAGTTGCCATCGGCCAGCCCGAAGTGATCCGGTTCATCCCCGCGCCTGCGGGGAACATAGCAGTCGGTTCCAGTCTGTGCAGTACGGATACGGTTCATCCCCGCGCCTGCGGGGAACATCTATGTATCCCCGCGTATTCCCAATCTGTAATCGGTTCATCCCCGCGCCTGCGGGGAACATCTGTAATCTTCGCCTCAACATTGCTCCATCGCCGGTTCATCCCCGCGCCTGCGGGGAACATATGGGGATAGGCCCCATTATCGGCCCCTGACCCGGTTCATCCCCGCGCCTGCGGGGAACATTCATGAAGGGCGAAGCCATGACGCCCTACAGGCGGTTCATCCCCGCGCCTGCGGGGAACATTTCTGGCGGCCGAGGCGAAGACTGTCACTATCCGGTTCATCCCCGCGCCTGCGGGGAACATTAGGCCAAGGCGAATCTTCATCGTATAATTCTCGGTTCATCCCCGCGCCTGCGGGGAACATTTGTCCAGCTTGATCTCCTCGCGCTCGGCTATCGGTTCATCCCCGCGCCTGCGGGGAACATACCTACGCCAACCTTGCCAATCTCGACCCGGCCGGTTCATCCCCGCGCCTGCGGGGAACATTCTCATGCTGAGTATTGAAACTCTCGATTTCCCGGTTCATCCCCGCGCCTGCGGGGAACATGTATAACGACGACAAGGGGATGTTGTCCAGGTCGGTTCATCCCCGCGCCTGCGGGGAACATAGGCCCTACAAACTGCGCGTGTGCGTCGTTTCCGGTTCATCCCCGCGCCTGCGGGGAACATAGGAGATTTGGGGATCGGGGAAAGTAGCAAATCGGTTCATCCCCGCGCCTGCGGGGAACATTCTGCCAACGTATATGAGCGATTTCGCTTTCCCGGTTCATCCCCGCGCCTGCGGGGAACATTTGTCGAGTATCGCAATAGCGAAGAAAAAATCCGGTTCATCCCCGCGCCTGCGGGGAACATCTGGAAGCCAAGGAGATACCAAAGCTAACAGACGGTTCATCCCCGCGCCTGCGGGGAACATCGTTGTATCGCAAAGACACGAGACATATTCGACGGTTCATCCCCGCGCCTGCGGGGAACATCAGGTGCAGATGTTTCTGAGGCTTGAGAAATTCGGTTCATCCCCGCGCCTGCGGGGAACATTTGAGCTCTACGCACTTGAGCCGCGGCTCATACGGTTCATCCCCGCGCCTGCGGGGAACATATCGACGATCTTGTTGTTGACCATATCAAGCCCGGTTCATCCCCGCGCCTGCGGGGAACATGGACCGGCGGCGTTGTAGGCGTCGTCCATCGCCGGTTCATCCCCGCGCCTGCGGGGAACATTAGGTAAGAGAGCGATGAGTAGGAAGATAGAGCGGTTCATCCCCGCGCCTGCGGGGAACATTCGCCCGGCTGTGTGGCGTGATAGACCTCAGCCGGTTCATCCCCGCGCCTGCGGGGAACATACACCCCTCCGCCTAGGCAGGGGTACATTGAGCGGTTCATCCCCGCGCCTGCGGGGAACATATATGCCAAAGTTGAGCCGCAAACAGTCTTGTCGGTTCATCCCCGCGCCTGCGGGGAACATAACCCGCGAGGAGCGCACTAATGTAGGCGTTGCGGTTCATCCCCGCGCCTGCGGGGAACATCTTGCAAGCGTAACAGTTAATAGTGGGTCCAGCGGTTCATCCCCGCGCCTGCGGGGAACATCGCCAAGGTATCGTCGCTTAGGTCAGTCGATTCGGTTCATCCCCGCGCCTGCGGGGAACATTGCCGTCCTCGTCGTACACGCCCCACCAATGGCGGTTCATCCCCGCGCCTGCGGGGAACATTACCGAGACAAGCGAGCGAACTTAGCTTGTTGCGGTTCATCCCCGCGCCTGCGGGGAACATCTGCACAAAACACCCGTTTACGAATCCTCAGACGGTTCATCCCCGCGCCTGCGGGGAACATCGAACTCTGGGGCGATGTATGCGCCGTCAATGCGGTTCATCCCCGCGCCTGCGGGGAACATGCACTTGCGACCATGCACACATCCATAAATATCGGTTCATCCCCGCGCCTGCGGGGAACATAGACTTCCGATCGGGCACAAGGATGGAGACGACGATTCATCCCCGCGCCTGCGGGGAACATTGAATTGTACAACATCTTGGGCGTTTCTCATTCGGTTCATCCCCGCGCCTGCGGGGAACATCTCGGCACTTTCTTGGCCCATTCCAAAGCGGCCGGTTCATCCCCGCGCCTGCGGGGAACATGCTCAATGCCAAGCGCTTCGGGGTGCCGGTGCCGGTTCATCCCCGCGCCTGCGGGGAACATGTGGCATCGGGCAACCGGGCGTTAGGGGACACCGGTTCATCCCCGCGCCTGCGGGGAACATAAATTCGCAAGATGGTCCCGAAGGATCTGCACTGGTTCATCCCCGCGCCTGCGGGGAACATGCGCAGAGCACCTCGCAGAACACCAAGCTCATCGGTTCATCCCCGCGCCTGCGGGGAACATGACATACGGACAGGAGAGCAACACGGTCAGAGCGGTTCATCCCCGCGCCTGCGGGGAACATTTGTGACACTGCGCTCGTGCTCTGCTAAGGTGCGGTTCATCCCCGCGCCTGCGGGGAACATCTTTCATTGAGCGCGACAAGACGGACATCATACGGTTCATCCCCGCGCCTGCGGGGAACATTTCACCGAAGAAATGGCCGCGCAGCTTGCCCGCGGTTCATCCCCGCGCCTGCGGGGAACATCCCCGGCGCATGTCAAGCATTTTTTTCTTTGCCGGTTCATCCCCGCGCCTGCGGGGAACATCTATAACCGGAGACTATCAGAGTTAGCACAGTCGGTTCATCCCCGCGCCTGCGGGGAACATACTATCAGAGTTAGCACAGTTCTCGCCCTTGCCGGTTCATCCCCGCGCCTGCGGGGAACATCTGGGCAAAGAGCACACCGAAGCCTACAGTTACGGTTCATCCCCGCGCCTGCGGGGAACATCGTTGCTCGATCCTTGCCTTCGCCTCGGTGCGCGGTTCATCCCCGCGCCTGCGGGGAACATGTAGGTGAACGCGAACTTGGCAAGATTCGCTTCGGTTCATCCCCGCGCCTGCGGGGAACATCCAAGAAGGGGACCAGATGCCAGCATAAGAGCCGGTTCATCCCCGCGCCTGCGGGGAACATACGATACGCGTTTATAACGAGGATACAAACACCGGTTCATCCCCGCGCCTGCGGGGAACATGTCGCTAAGATATGAAGTGACATCGGTCCACTCGGTTCATCCCCGCGCCTGCGGGGAACATGCCCGCCAAGCCGTCTATCAGGGCGGCCGCGACGGTTCATCCCCGCGCCTGCGGGGAACATGCTTGTGCGATCAACGCCTCTAAGGCATCGGCCGGTTCATCCCCGCGCCTGCGGGGAACATTAAGCGCCTTGCAGGAGCTTTAGGGTCAAACACGGTTCATCCCCGCGCCTGCGGGGAACATGCCTTGTGTCTCTATTCGGTTGTCAAAGATCACGGTTCATCCCCGCGCCTGCGGGGAACATTAATCGACGCCCTTGAAAAAGCCGCACAGTCCCGGTTCATCCCCGCGCCTGCGGGGAACATTCTCGACGTGGATTTGCGGGCTGATTTGGTTGCGGTTCATCCCCGCGCCTGCGGGGAACATCGTGGGCGTGCCGATCATGCCGGTCTGCTCGCGGTTCATCCCCGCGCCTGCGGGGAACATAGGCAATACCGTAGTGTGTCAACTGCCCAAGTCGGTTCATCCCCGCGCCTGCGGGGAACATATTCCCTATGGTGATGACATTGTAGCCACTCTCGGTTCATCCCCGCGCCTGCGGGGAACATGTTATTTTATGTATCATGGCAAAGGCACGCGGCGGTTCATCCCCGCGCCTGCGGGGAACATTTGATGCCAAGATAGATGCTCTCTCAGAAGAACGGTTCATCCCCGCGCCTGCGGGGAACATATTGGGATACGTCAACCCTTTGGACAACAACTCGGTTCATCCCCGCGCCTGCGGGGAACATTATTTATTGATAATCCTCCTTTTTACTTTTATCGGTTCATCCCCGCGCCTGCGGGGAACATCATCTCCAAGTACTTGTTGCAGACTAGTTCGGCGGTTCATCCCCGCGCCTGCGGGGAACATGCATTTAAACAAGCCATGAAAAAGGCGCAAGCCGGTTCATCCCCGCGCCTGCGGGGAACATATGAGCAATACCCGCCAACTGGCCGTAGCCATCGGTTCATCCCCGCGCCTGCGGGGAACATCTCAGACGCTCCGAGCGAAGTGGTAGGTATATCGGTTCATCCCCGCGCCTGCGGGGAACATAGGGGATGGGCCAGTGAGGCCCTTAGCGATCCCGGTTCATCCCCGCGCCTGCGGGGAACATAGTAGGCGACGAGATCACATTAACCGAGCCGTCGGTTCATCCCCGCGCCTGCGGGGAACATCTTTTAATGGTCGCGGCAACCAGTATCATAAACGGTTCATCCCCGCGCCTGCGGGGAACATAGCCCGGCCGTGCCAGACACGTCAATTCGATACGGTTCATCCCCGCGCCTGCGGGGAACATACTATATTGTTGGTCGGAGTAATTATTGGCATCGGTTCATCCCCGCGCCTGCGGGGAACATCATTAGCGGCAGCTATCGCCCTGTATCTGTTGCGGTTCATCCCCGCGCCTGCGGGGAACATTCAACCAACCAGTGATACGGCATTATGCCAGCCGGTTCATCCCCGCGCCTGCGGGGAACATTTATGCCAGACGAAAATCTACGGCAGAAAGAGCGGTTCATCCCCGCGCCTGCGGGGAACATCAGGTTGAGGTCTGCGGAGCCAACGCTAGACCCGGTTCATCCCCGCGCCTGCGGGGAACATCCGACCAATGAAACAAGTTGACCGTTTCTTTGCGGTTCATCCCCGCGCCTGCGGGGAACATGGGCCACATATACAAGGCGACGTTACGCCATACGGTTCATCCCCGCGCCTGCGGGGAACATGATATGAAGAAAGAAAAACAGCAAGTATATTTCGGTTCATCCCCGCGCCTGCGGGGAACATACGGCTTGTGATTACAATTTGCCTTGCTATGGCGGTTCATCCCCGCGCCTGCGGGGAACATTTGCCTTTTGCCGTTGCCGTTTGCGTTGTAGGCGGTTCATCCCCGCGCCTGCGGGGAACATCCCGGCATCCAGAACGACGACGACGACCTGCCCGGTTCATCCCCGCGCCTGCGGGGAACATCGGCCCGAGATGGCCGCGGCCTACGATTTTCCCGGTTCATCCCCGCGCCTGCGGGGAACATGCATCGGGCGCTATCTGTATTCGCTACCGAGACGGTTCATCCCCGCGCCTGCGGGGAACATTGGTTCACTCGAAAGTCTAGTACCGACTCGGTCGGTTCATCCCCGCGCCTGCGGGGAACATCGGTCAAAACGCGCCTTGGTACGTGCATATAACGGTTCATCCCCGCGCCTGCGGGGAACATGTTTGCGGGTAATCGTCGGCTTTAGCCGTTGGCGGTTCATCCCCGCGCCTGCGGGGAACATATAGCGTGGCCACCTTTAAGGACGCCCATATTCGGTTCATCCCCGCGCCTGCGGGGAACATGATGCCGTCCGGGCTGAACTTCCCAGCGGGTCCGGTTCATCCCCGCGCCTGCGGGGAACATGACCTGCGCTTGGCTCGCTTGGAGGGCGTGCCCGGTTCATCCCCGCGCCTGCGGGGAACATATAGACACATCCGTGATGCCGCCCGACTGCGTCGGTTCATCCCCGCGCCTGCGGGGAACATACCCAACGGCTGCCCAAGCCCTACCTGCACGCCGGTTCATCCCCGCGCCTGCGGGGAACATTCAGCCTCAACTTCCAAGACGAGGAGACCCGCCAGGTTCATCCCCGCGCCTGCGGGGAACATCAGCGTGTAGCCCAGCTCAGAGGCGCTCGCCTCGGTTCATCCCCGCGCCTGCGGGGAACATACGCCGGACAACACGAACCCGCTCCAGAACCTCGGTTCATCCCCGCGCCTGCGGGGAACATGTTTTGACCAGTGGCCTCTTTCCAACATCGAGCGGTTCATCCCCGCGCCTGCGGGGAACATTTGGAGATGTTGACAGCCGGCGGCTCCATGCCCGGTTCATCCCCGCGCCTGCGGGGAACATATTGGGCATCATATCACCTCTATCGTGGTGGCCGGTTCATCCCCGCGCCTGCGGGGAACATGCAACCGCGTCGCGTAATTCCGACAATCTGATCGGTTCATCCCCGCGCCTGCGGGGAACATAACTACCGGGTCTTTCTGCCCGAGAGCAACCCCGGTTCATCCCCGCGCCTGCGGGGAACATATGGACACCGAGTTCGTGCAGGCGTGGCGGGACGGTTCATCCCCGCGCCTGCGGGGAACATGCTTCGGTTACGGCTCCAGCAGCGATGGTTGTCGGTTCATCCCCGCGCCTGCGGGGAACATGTGGTTAGGTAGGTATTTGAGCGTGTCAACAGCGGTTCATCCCCGCGCCTGCGGGGAACATCGAGGCGAAACAGAACCCCAAGTACGAGCGGGCGGTTCATCCCCGCGCCTGCGGGGAACATACATAATCTTAACTGACTGCTACAGTGTAGGTTATATGCTACTCAAAATAGGTACCAACGATTTAGCCACTGATTCATCGCCCACCTCTGCCAAGCATATACACATCATTCAGGCAAAAAGGATACGAGGCGGAGGCCATCAAAATCCACAGGTGTCCGGCGATTTGTGCCAAAGGTTTCAAACTCAAACCCCGCGTCATTGGGGGCAGCCCAAGCAATCACGGCATCGCCATCGCCGATAAGCTCGCACACATTGTCCCAGATCATGGCGCGGGTCTTTGCTGAGTAGTTGCCGATATAGACACCGGCCCGGATCTCCAACAGCCAAACCGCCAGCCGACCCCGCAGGCGCGGCGGCACATTATTGGTCACCACTACCATCATCCTCTATGGCCCTCATCTCCGCTTGAAGGTGGATCGGCAAAGGCCGGTTCCACCGCATCTTCCGGCGGCTTGGGCGGCTCCAACTCTCCTGCCGAGAGTACCTCTCCAATGGTTGGAATCAGCCGCTTGAGTAGCCTAGTCTTGCGGAACGCATCCCGACACGCCAAGCGCACCTCGCGGCCCGGTTCGGCGGCACCCAATCTCCCCTTCGCGTGCTGTCCCGCAATGCGAAACGCTGCTGGCACCGCCGTTTCAAATTTGAATAAATCGGCAATGTCGTACACAAAGGAGAGAGGTTTGCCTGTATGCAAAAAGCCAACGGCTGGGGCATATCCAGCCGCGAGCACAGCGGCTTCCGTAATGCCGTAGAGACAGGCGGTTGCAGCCGAAAGGCAACGGTTAGGCACGTCGGAGAAGTTCCAATCAGAAGGATCGTAACTACGCCTTTTCCACTGTACTCCAAACTGCCGCGCCAGATTCTCATAAAGCGTACGCACACGTACTCCCTCGATACCGCGAAGCTGTTCGATAGACCGGCGTTGCGGTGCTCGCTCACCGAACCGAATCTGATACATCCGCCGCACGATCTTTAGCCGAGCGTCGGGGTCGAGTGCAAGGCGGCACTGCCACAAGAGTCTGTCGGACCGGGCTCCGCCCGGCTGGCCAGCCGCGTATAGGCGCACCCCGGCTTCGCCGACCCATATCAACAATGTGCCAACCCGGGCGGCGAGTGCCACCGCAGTGTGACTGACCCGAGCACCCGGTTCGAGCATGATGCAAGCGAGTCCACCGACCGGAATGTGCGTCCGCACTCCGTTCGCATCCACGAGCACAAAAGCCCCATCAATCACGTCGAGCTGACCCTTCTCCACAAAGACGATGGATGTGCGGTCTTTTATGGGGATTGGTTTGGGGGGCGGGGCACCCGGCATCGCAATAGAGCTAGTCATTAGGCGATCCTTTTTATGAGCATCAGGCCGCAGCCAAATGCCTTGCCGCGCCCGAAACCCTGTCGAAGACGGGCGAGAAACGAATTAGGCTCGGTTATGGTCAAAGCACCTTTGAGGTCGAATATGCCCAACGTGCCAAATTTCCCACCGCGCCGCGCGAAACGCTCAGCACGATAGCCTTCGAGCCTCAGCTTATCAAGGTGGAATCCGTGTTCCGTAGCCCGCGTCGTCAGCCAGTCGTAGGCCGCCTTTTCGGCAAGCTGCATCCGAGATCCAGCGCGGTCTGGTTTTGCTTCCTCTTTGAGCAGATCCATAGCCACGTCGCAACGTTGCCGAATAGCCTTCCCCTGACTGTCCACGCCAACCTTTCGATCAACCGTGGCGTTAAGGCGTAGGTCGAACGCCAGCCGGTCTTCGGGCGAGAGTGCTGGCTCAAAGGGCTTCGTCTCGATAGTGAAGAAGGGAGAGTCTTCCAAAGGCTTGGGGCCAAGAAAGTAGTACCGCCCGCGTTGACGGTCGGCCCGCCAAAGAAACGCGGATTTCGGCGTACCGGCAGTCCGGCTCTGTTCTACATCAGTACGCACATCTGGCGGAATGACCGTCCAGATCAGCCGGTGATCTACTGCTAGACGGTCAGACGACTTCGATGGCTGAAGGACTTGGAGCAGGGGGGCTATGTCCGCAGCGTCTCGCCGGAGTGTAAGACGCGAGAAGTGGAGTGGCTCACTCATTGCGAAGCCTCCTCTTGGTCGGTAGGAACGTATTCGTATTCGCGGCGTTGCCCGAACTGCCAACTCGTGCGGTCGCCCGGCTCGTCCATCCTCATTCGCGTCCGCAAGGAAGCGTCGGGAGAGCCGAGGTCCGCCCGATCCTCCACGGCGATTAGGCCATTCGACATGTCGCTATGGCGCTTGAATGCATCAACGACCGTTTGCTCCTCAATGATCTCCGGTGCGAGCGGGTGCGACAGCGGGCAGGACTTGCGCCCTAAATACAATGTATAAGCTGGTTTCTCGAATCCAGCGTCGAGATCTCGCAACGAGTATCGCCCTCCTGAGACGGCTCGGTAAGCCGCTTGATAGCGCACATCCGTGCGGTACTCGCGATGGGTGATACTCGTCGAAAGGTCCAAGGGGTGGGAAAGTGCTTCCGCTCTAGTGCGGGGCCGTCCCTTGGCCGAAGGCAGTGACTGGTAGGTGTGAAAATCCGTCACCAATGTCCCAGTGCACAGCGTACGAGTAGCGACGCGAAAGGAGGCAGCAAGCGCCCGCTGCCCTTCCGCATCAACTCGGTCGATACCTAGCGCCGCGCCAGCCAGCCCCAAAAGGGCCGACCGCGTTGGACGGTCGGCCGTGCCGCGCCGCACATTGCCTGCCTCTTCGCCGAAGCTGGCAAAGGGCGCGGCCAAGGTGATAATTAACCATTTCCTTGGTTCACCATTCATGTTAGTCCCTTCGGGGATATGTGTGGTTCGTCCCCGCGAATACGGGGAATATCCTACGTGCAGTTTGATGTCGTCGCTTCAATCTGGTCCATCCCCGCAGGTGCGGGGAACATTTTGCCAAATAGCAAATTAATAGCAAATTGCTACAGTTTCTCCGCTGCGAAGGCGGCTAGTTCGTCCAGCGTGGCACTGTTCTCTTCGCCTACGCGGAGTTCTTTATCGGTATCCCAATCCTTGCCGTAAGTCTTCTCAAAGGCAGTGCGCTGTTTCTTGAGTGCCTTTACGGACTCTGCGAGTTGGTTGCCCGATCCTACCGGCTTGGTGAAGGCACTGGCCAAGCTGCGAGGCTGGCCGTCGCCGCGCTCCAGCAACAGGTATTCGGCGCGTACGTGATTGGCGAAGCTGTTTTTCTTGCCGGAGGGCGAGGCGGTCGCCGCAGCACGTACCAGCGCAGAGAGCGCACGGCCTGCCAGATCCGTATCACCGGAGAGATTTTTCAAAAGTAGCTCCCGGTTTACGCAGATGTAGAGATAGAAGACGCCAGCACCGAAACCAGCCTCGCCTATGAAGCCTGCCCCTGCATCCTCTTCTGGGGTCTTCAGATCGTCAACAGCGGTGTAGTAATCATCTTCGATATCAACCCGGTTGGTGGTAAAGGCGTGGGCCACTTGCACGGCGGCATCGCGGTTGAAGTCGGGGTTGTCGGCTAACATTCGCCCAAACATGGCGATGTCCACGGCACCGTCGGCGGTGTTTAGGACCTGTTTCGCCAGTTCCTTTTCCTTCGGTAAGGTTTCCCCGCTCAGTGCCTTTTCTGCCAAGTCGAATGCAGCAGCGCGTTCCTCCGGCGAGATGAAAGCTAGCTGTTCGGTATAGGCCGGATTCTCGTCTTTTTCCCCTTTTATTTTGCCGAATAGGGTAGCGATGTTCCTTGCGATTTCGAGTGCCTTGTCCTCCGACACGCCCTGTTCAAGTAGGTGTGAGCGTACCTTATCACCCATGCGCTGGGTACGCTGTCCTAGATTCCCCGTCAGGGCCGACCGGAAAGCGTCGTCCGTACGGATGGCCCGTTTAAGCGACTGGCTGGAAATGCGCATCCGCGATACGCCGCCGATGGTGGCGGTCTTGGGACGGCCGAGATCGTCTCGGTTGGGGTTGGACGGCGGATAGGCTGTCAGAATGTGCATTTGCACAAAGCGGCTCATAGTTGGGTCTCCTCTTGGGATTGAGTGTTTTCTGCGGTATCGGCTCGGCGCGTATGATAGTATTCAAAGGTCCATCGCTGCCGGGTCTGGTCGTTGAAGAAAAGCACATCGCCGATAAAGCGGCGAACGTCAAAGGGGGTGTCGCCCAAGATCGCCAAGGCCCGGCGCAGTGCCCGTGCGAACCTGTCCAACTCGTCTGTATCTGCCTCAGCTTTGAGCAGGTCCCCTCCGGCTCTGAGTAAGGCACTAAAGCGTATAGGCGATAGGCGTGGGCGGTCTTCTTTGTTTTTGGGAATGTCACCATCCCGAGCGCTGCGGCCCAAGGCGTCGGCGAAAGAGAAGCGCCTATCCGCGTTCTCGACCCGCGCCAAGACCAAGGCTAGTATGGTGAGCTTCTGCTCAGGTGCATAGTCGGAGGCAGCCTTCTCATGCACACTAGCGATTAGCCTATGGGTCTCTGGCTCTAAGAGGGCATCGAACACGCTTTCGCAACGCTTCAGCCTCGCTCGGGCACCCCGGTCTCCGTGGTCCGAGTGAAGCCATTGCCGCCAGCTTTCCACGGCATCGAGGAGTGAGTTATGCTGCATTAAGTGGTCTCCTTTTGGGCTTTAGGTTTTTTCTCTGGCAAAGGAAGTTCGAGCTTGTCGTAAAGCGTCTTACCCTGCTTAGTCAGGCCAGCAAAGGTTGCGTTCAGTATGCCGTAGGAGTCGACGATGTTCTTGGCCTTCTCGGCATCTTGTAAGGGCACGGGTGCTAGGCGATCAAAAATCGTAAGAGCCTCGTGGCGCATGATCCTTAGCCAGTGCTGTGCGGAAGCGGCGGGTTCGGTCAAGCGACCATCTTCGGGCATTTCTTGGAGTAAGTCGTCGAGCAGGTGATGGAACTGATCTTCGGTTGCATCGAAGAAATCCGCCCGCGCTTGGTCGAGAATCCCCTTATCGTTTGAGGCGTTCTTCTGGCCGCTGAAAAGAGCCTTTTTCAAGGCTGCCAACAACTGAGAAACTGCTTGATCGGCGGCTTCGGAGAAATGGCGGGCGAGGTCGTCGAGCGCCTGTTGTTGAGCGGGTGTCTTCGCCAGATGTAAAGGTTCCTCGGTGATGAGATAGGCGATTGCTTCCATATTGTTCATGGCCCAACCGCCGATCCGAACACGGGCATCGGCTGCCTGTTTATTCTGGCTAAGGGCTTGGGAGCGATTATTCTTGGCGAGCTTGATATTTGTGGACTGTTCAGCCAGCTTGCCATCCTTGCTCCCTACCGTGGCAGCAACCCAGTCTCGGTAGCCGAAGCGTCCTGATTTCGGCTTGGCCGAATACGGCTCTCCCGCCTCTTTCTGGCGTCGGTAGGGCGTCAAGGGATGCTGCCACATCCCATAGTTTGTGCCGTAAGGCTTCTGAATAAACCCGGTAACTAGCGGACCCTCCTCATCGGTCATGGAGCAGATGCCCGACTCGCTGGAAAAATCCAGCCGGATGCGACGCGGCATACCGAAATACGCCTGTAAGGGATGGGCGTCTGCCAGAGATACCGTACGACTCTCTTCCGATGTTAGTGTCCGGGCCATCCAAGGCAGGGCTGTGGGCAACTCGTTTATTCGGAGTCGTTTATCGCAAGGCACTACATTGGCGGAAATTTTGCGCCACAAAGATACTGGTGGTGCGCCGTCATTAGTCGCCGGAACGACCAGTGCTGTCAAAGGCCCGCCTCCTCGCATGGAGGTGCGGTTCCCGGCACCGCCAGATGGCGCGAAGGCTTGCAGGGTGTACAGCGCCATAGCCGCAGCCGGTAGGCCAAGGGCGGCATAGCGGTCGCGATGAGTTAGCAGGTCCGAATTTTTGCGCTGACCGTTTTGTCCTGGAGTGTCAATAAGCAGTAATTCAATGGGGGTTTCGTCGCCTTGCAGGGCCTCATAGTCCTGTAAGAAGCGCGGCCCTTCGCCGTTGAGATAGAAGGCGGGAACAAGCGGGGCGAGCTTTTCGGAGAGCGCGTCTCGATCAGGCGGATTGGTCCAAAATGGATGCCAGTCGTCCTCTTCGCGGATATCGAAGGCCAGTGAAATCACGCCGATACAGAACTCAAAGCTCGCCATGTTGAAGTCCGGTCGCGGCCAGTTAAATTCGACCGGGTAGTCTGAATCCAAGCCGTTGCTTTCGGCTCCGGCCACTAGTTCGGGAAAGGCAAGCCATCTCTTTGCTCCAGATCGCATAACGACCGGGAGAAAGGGATCACTGAGCAGATTAAAAGTCATTAATATCTCCTTAAAATATTTATAACCAACAGCTTACTACATAATTTTAAAGAGGCAATCATATTTTGTCAAGGGTAAGTTGTGGCTCAATTAATTAATCCCCGTGTGTACGGGGAACACGTTAGCCGACAGCATACTACGGCTCATTCCCGCGCCTGCGGGACAACAAATCTAAAGCCCAGTTGAGCACAGTACATAAAATAGCCGTCATCCTTCGCCCCTTCCAATCGCACTCTACCATCCCCTTCTACTACGGCTATCAATATTTCGCGTTCCCACTCCGGCCAGTCATTTTTGGCCTGCTCTTGCGGGGCCTGATCCTCGGGTGGCGGCGAGGCTCCACCGAGAAATTTCTCCCGCACCCGGATTTCGGACAAGGCCCAAGCCCTGTTGGCATCGCTGTCGTGTGCCGCACACCATGGAACAAGACGCCCCTCTTCTATACTAGCCAAACGTAACGTGACGGTCGGCTCTCCCAGCCGGGTGCCAATGTCCTCTGTACCGCTCAATTCCGTTGACAGGCTGCCGTAGCCCCCTTCTAAGCCGACGACGTTAAATCGGCCCAGCGAGCGGCTTCCCATTTCCTTCCCTTCGTCCTCGATCTGCTTTTCTTCGAGAGCTAGTGGCGCATCCTCATTGGCGTAAACGCGCTCAATCAACGGGCGAAAACTTCCCGGCGTGTCAATACGTCCGGCGTCGAACAGAGCCTTCGCGCTGCGCCACATCACGCCGGCATGTTGATAGACAAAGGCCGCCTTTCCTAGTACCGGCTCAAGCCAGTTTTGGTCTTCTACCTGATCTGAGTCCGGTGAAACTATGAGGGTATGCGGACTCTCTACAGGGCGGCTTTCTGGTGGGCGTTTATCCAAATGACGCCACATTCGGCCAGTGCGCTGGATAATGAGATCCACTGGCGCGAGATCCGAAATGACGAGATCAAAGTCGAGGTCTAGGCTTTGCTCAACCACTTGGGTGGCCACAAGGACATGGCCTGCTCGGTCCGTCGCGTCGGCCTCACACCCGAATCGGCGCAATACATCTTCTTCTATAGCCTGCCTATCGTTTTGGGCAAACCGAGCGTGGAATAGCTGCACTCGTTCCGGAGTGTCCATGCGTCCCGCAAGCGACTCATACACGGCGATGGCCTCATCTACTGCATTGCAGATGACTAATACGGCCGCTCCCTCTTTTGCTGCGGAGAGTGCCCGTGTCTTAGCAGTTGTTCGGTCAGGTAGACGTTCTACCGTTACGCTACGACGCAACGCTGAATCGAATCCCGATTCGCATTCCTGTACTCCGCCGATTGTGGCTGAGGTAAGCAGCGGGTACGCCTTACTACACAGTTGATCGCTCAGATCTTCTGGGTCGCGCAGGCCAAGGCCCTTGGCAAACGCCTCTGTCATATTGCGGCGCTGCTCCAGAGATAAGGTCGCCGAGAGCACGATGGCGGAGCCGCCGTTTTGGGCGTGAAGTTCCAGCAGCGCGGAGAGTTCCTCGCCCATATAGGCATCAAAGCAATGGGCTTCATCAACGATGAGGATTCGGCCAGCTAGCCCGTATTGACGCAAGGTTAGATGTTTTTTAGGGAGGATCGAGAGAAAGGCTTGGTCAATGGTCCCCGCTCCGACATCTGCGTAAAAGGCTTTTTTTCGGTTATCTGCAATCCATTCGGTGCAAAAGGCGGATGCGGTTTCATCCTCGCTGCCATTGGCCATGTCAGTGGAGTTGACGATGGCACGGAACGCCTCGGACAGGTTCGACCTGCCGTGTGCCAAGACGAGTGAGGGGGCGTAAGCCGCCGAAGTTTCAAATAGCGTCTGATAAGCCTCCGCCAGCCGCTCGTACATAGCGTTGGCCGTTGCCATAGTCGGCAGCGCAAAGTACAGGCCCTCGCCTTTGCCCGCTTCCATCATCCGGGCTGCGAGCATGATGGCCGCTTCTGTTTTACCGGCCCCGGTGGTGTCTTCAAGGATGAACAACTGTGCTCCGTACTTGAGCGGTGCTTCTTCCGCCAGTTTCTGCATGGGTCTTGGACGGGCGGCAGCTCGTGGAGCGAAATTAGCATAACTCGGACGGGACTCCGGGGACTGGGCCAGTAACCCCTTACCCGCTAGGGCTTTTTCGGCCTGAGTAAGCGCCCAGTCCCAATAGTCCTCTAGCCTCGTATCGATCGATTCAAAAGAGAAGTAATCGGAGTCCGAACCGACCCAGTCGGCCAGTGTGACAAGCCCTGACAAGAGCCAAGACCACTGCGCCGCCAGCTTCTGCTTTTGGAGAGACGATAGCGGTGAAGGTTCTATTAGGTCTCGGAGCATACAGAAGGCAGCATGAGCCGCGTCCACACATTCCTCACCAAGTTGATGGTCGCGCCGAGCTTTGCTTGGAGCGGCGTTTACATCCTGTCCCTCGGGTGGCAGGCCATGGTGTCCCGCAATGGCAGCAATGAGCGGTGCTATAGCATCATCATAAGGGATGCTAGGGAATAAGCTGGCGAACTTTCGGGCGATTGGCTCGGCTCTGAGAAGGATAGCTGTGTTGCGCCAATGAGGGCGGTCGGGGACCGCTTCCCTCTGGCCAAGGATCTGATCTGGCCACAATTCGGGTACCTTCGCCTGAAAGCTGCGTGAAAATTTGCCGAGATCGTGTACGCCAGCCAGAAAAGCCGTGGTCTTGGCTAAGCACTCCGGATTCGCTCTCAGCAAGGCGGCCTCGCGCTCAAGACGGGTAGAATTCAATTGTTGCCATCGCAGGGCGACAGCAGCGACGTCCATTAAATGATGTAAGACAGGCTTATAGCTACGTTGCCCTTCGGTATTATTGAATACAGTTTCCGAGGAATTGTCAGAACTACGCAGCGTCTTGCCCCAGAATGCTAGCAGGCGAGCCTCTTCCATCTCAGCGGCCCATCCACCCGCCATCGACGATTACGACGGCCCCATGCACGTAGTCGGCCGCGCGCGACGACAGCCACACTACCGCGCCTTTTAAGTCGTCTGGCGTGCCCCATCGGCCGGCTGGAATTCTCACGAGTAGCTGCTCATTGCGCACCCGATCGTCGCGCAGGGCTTGATTGTTGTCGGTGGCGATATAGCCGGGGGCAATGGCATTGACGTTGACCCCGCGACCGGCCCATTCGTTGGCCAGCGCCATGGTCAACTGCCCGATTCCGCCCTTGGCCGCAGCATATCCCGGCACGGTGATCCCGCCTTGGAAGGTCAGCACCGAAGCGGTGAAGACGATCTTGCCACGGCCCCGGGACAGCATCTGCTTGCCGAATTCTCGCGCCAGCACGAACTGCGCGTTTAAGTTGACCTCGATGACGTGGTCCCAATCTTCGTCTCCATGTTCCTCAGCTAGGGCGCGCCGAATCGTACCGGCGTTGTTGATGAGGATATCGATTGGGCCGACCTCGGCGTTGACCTGGTCGACGAAGACGCGGACCGCCTCCCGGTCGCTGAAATCGCAGGCATAGCCTGTGAAGCGCTTGCCGCGCTCGGCAATGTCTTTGCTGACCTCGGAGTCTGCTTCTAGTGAGGCGCTGACGCCGACGATATCCGCGCCCGCCTCGGCCAATGCTTGCGCAAACCCGCGCCCGATGCCTCGGCGGCACCCGGTAACCAGCGCCGTCTGGCCGTCGAGCTTGAAAAGGTCCAAAATGCTCATTCTGTATTATTCCCCTTGGGTATCAATTAAAATTTTAACCGCGTCCGTGCCCGCTGTCAGCCGGGCGAAGGCGTCGGGTAGGGCGTCTAAGGGAAGGTGTTCGGTAATCAGCTCGTTTAACGGCAGTGCGCCGCTAGCCGCTAGCTCGATGGCGCGGTCGTAGTCTTCGGGTTCGTACACGCGCACGCCGCACATTTTTAGCTCGCGCCAGAAGAATTGAAAGAGATCCACTTTGGGCGCGTCAGCGAAAATCGCCACTACCACGATCCGCCCCCGCACCTTGGCGAGCTTAGTCATTACTTCGGCTCCGGCCGACGAGCCGGAGACCTCGAAGACTGCGTCGGCCCCCGCGCCTTCGGTCCAGGATTCGACATAGGCGACCAAGTCCTCCTCCAGTGGATGGACGGTTTCCAGTCCCAGCGCGTGCGCCGCCTGCAGCCGAAAGGCATTGACCTCGGCCACCCGCACCTCGGCCCCCGCGTGCTGCGCTACCAGCGCATTGAGTAGGCCGATCGGCCCGCCGCCGATCACTACTACCTTCTCGCCCGACACCACCTCGCCCAAGCGCACGTCGTGGCAGGCGACCGCCAGCGGCTCGACTAGGGCACCGAGTGTCATCGACATGTCTTCCGGCAGGCGGTGCAGTGTATGGGCTGGCACTGTCCACGACCCCTGAAAGGCCCCCGGACTGTCGATGCCGATGAAGTTTAGGTTTTGGCAGATATGGCCATTGCCGGCGTTGCAGGCTGCGCACGCGCCGCAAGCCTCTAAGGGGCGCACTACGACCGGATCGCCCACGGCCCAGTCTTCGACGCCGGTTCCGACTTCTGCGATCCGCCCCGACATCTCGTGCCCAATGACTTGGGGCATGTCGATGCGGCGGTCCTGATGGCCTAGGTAAATGTGGATGTCCGTGCCGCACACGCCGCAATAGGCCACTTCGATCCGCACCTGATCTGCGCTAGGGGATTGCACTTGGCACTCGCCGATTTCGACTGTGCGGTCGCCGCAGTAGTAGGCTGCTTTCATCGCAGATGCCAGTCCGCGTCTTCGAGCGCCTCGTAAATCACGCCGCCCTCCACCTGCGCGGGCATGGGGATGCCGAGTAAGTAGCACAGCGTCGGCGCGACATCTACCGCCCGCACCTGCCGCTCGAGCGCCAGCCCTTGCTTTACGCCGGCACCAGCTAGCACGAACGTGCAGTGCTGACCGCCGATGCCGAGGGTGGCCGAGGGAAGCTGTTTGCCGTGCGCTCCGTCGTATTCGGGCCGCAGCGCATAGACCACGTCGCCGACGAGTTCGCCCGCCAGATTGACCATCTCTGCGTCTTCTCGCGTCAGCGCGAGGGCAAAGGGACCGCGCCCGGTCTGCGGATGGCGATAGGCGTGGAGGGCTTCGATGAGGTCGAGCCGCGTTTGCTCGTAGTCGCTGGGCTCAACGATCCCCGTAGGCTCGCGTCCCTTGAGATTGACGAAGATGTGGACCAGTCCCACATTGGCCGCCCGCGTCCGCTGCCAGTCGATCTGTTTTTTCTCGGCGTCTGCATAGACCAAAAAACCCGCCTGTTCCAGCACCTCGGCGATATCGACCGGACGGTGTTGGTTGGGGGTGCCGCCGTGGTCAGCGACGACCGCGACGACCGTGTCGTCATCGGCTAGCTCTACGACGCGGCCGATCATGTCATCTATGGAAGCATAGGTTTGAGCCACGCCCGCTTGGCAGCGCGCCAGCGTGTGCGCGTCGGCCCCGCTGCACTCGTCGGCTTGCGAGAGGAAGAAGTGGCTGGTGTAATCCGAGGCGTGGGTTTCGATGAACAGCACGTCCCAGTCGTTGCTCTCCGTCAGATAGTGAGCGACCTCGGCCAATCGCTGGTGGTGAAAGTCCAACAGCTCGAAATAGGTGTCGTCATCGACTACGCCCAAAGCGTCTCGTGCTGGATTTTGCAGGAAATTGCCGACGTTTTCATCGATCTGCTGCGCCACTTCCTCCGGCTGCGTGTACCCGCTCGCCGGCCAGACCTGCGGCACAAAGAGCTCGAAGACATCGCCTGCTGCGCTCAGGCTGACGAGCTTCATGCGCACGTAGCCGTCAAGCGCTTGGCCGTCGATCTCAAAGCTGTCCTTCCACCATTCGGTCCATTGGCCCACCGCTAGCTCGGCGACCCGATCGCTTGCATCGCGGCTGCGGCAGACGAGCAGTCGGTCGTAGCCCTGGTCGGCCGAGGCGTATATCAGGCCGTAGAAATGCTTAGGCGTCCCTTTTCGGCCTTGTCGGCGCATGTCAGCCCGACCACGCTTGAGCGGTTCGATGACCAGCGCCACTTCTTTGGGCGGCAGTGCGGATGTGGGCGCATCTTGCCACTCCTCGGCTGGGACGATCTCCACTGGATCGATGTTGCGCACCTTTTGCAGGGCACTCGGGTCCAACGTCTCGGGGTCGCGCGGTCCGCCGATTGGCCGGGGCGTCCAGCCACCGCTGACAAAGAGGTGGTAGCCGGTGATCTGATGCACGTTGGACACGCCTGGGCCGGTACCCTCGACTTGGATGCCGGTTTGCACGGTCGGCGGCCAAGACATCTCCCACTTGACCAAGATCGGCTTTTTGCCAGCCCGCTCGACCGTGTTCCACAAGTACTCGGCCTGTGAAAGCTCGGTGTTGATCCCCCATACTGTCTCGTCGAGACGGCTACCTAACTTGCGGATATTGAAGTCCATGACTTGATGGGTCCCCGCCCAAGCTCCGGTCGAAGTCGCCGTCCAGCCGGGTGGAGTCAGGGTCGGAAAGACGCCGATCATGGGCCGTTTGACGCCCTGCGCCATGAGCTGACCCAAGTGGGGCATGTGTCCTTGATCCACCATGTGTTGCACCAACTCCATGGCGGCTCCGTCCATCCCGATGACGATGGCTTTTTGCGCCGGACTCTGCATGTAATTCTCCTGTAATTAGTTAGTGATATTACGCACCCGGGTAGGGGGCGGTTTGAAACCGCCCCCTACCGTTAGGACGATGCGTACCATCAGTTAGTTAGATTCCCAAGCGTTCGTACTGCTCCGAGGGGGCTTCGCACGCTTCCATTTGTGCGCGCAATAGCCCCTGCATCCGCTGTTCCAGTGCCGCGTCGGCGAGCGGGGTTTCTTGGCGCGGGTCTTGCTCTAGGTCAAAGAGCAGCGTCCCGTATTCGTGCTGCTTGCTGCGCGTGTGTCCTTGCGTCCGCAGCAGCCGACAGCCCTTGCTGAAACCAAACGGCTCGGCTAGCTCTACGTTGGCAAATTCATCGACTGAGAAGGGGTCGCGCATGTGCGTGGGCATGAGCGTGTAGTTGTATAGGGGCTGGTTGTCGGGCTGGGCGGGGGCGCGCATGTACACGTAGCGGCCATCGGTGACATTCACCTGCCCGCCGTGGTTACCGAAAATCGCGGCCTCGCGCACGGGGGAGTCGCTCGCGCAGACTCCGCGCAGGCTCTGGCCCAGCATGTCCGCGGTCGGCTCCATTCCGAAGAGGTCCAGTAAGGTCGGTCCCAAGTCGATCGACGGCTGCACTAGGCTCTGCCGCCGCTGGCCCGCGTGGCCGCAGCGAGGATCCCAGACGAAGAACGGCGTGTTGGACAACTCGCGGTACCAAGGCATCTGTATCTTGGCCCATAGGTCGTGCTCGCTGAGCAGGAAGCCGTGGTCGGTCCACACGATGAGCATAGTGTCGTCCCAGAGTTCGAGGCGATCCATCTCGTCGAGGATGTCGCCGAGGCGGGCGTCGCACATGCTCAGCAGCGATGCGTAGTGGCCTCGGCATTGATCGACGAGGGCTTGCTTTTCGGTCACCGGGCCGTAGGTCGGCCAGTCGAACAGCACGGACGAGCGATTCTTGAAAAGCTCGGGGTAGAGGTCTTGGTATTGGCGCTGGGTGAAAAACGGCTCGTGTGGGTCAAAGGTTTCGATCTGCAAAAACCAGTTGTCTTCGGCGTGGTTGCGGCGGATGAACTCGACGCCGGACGTGAAGGTCTGCGCTTGGGGCTGGTCTTCCTCGCGGCGCATGTATTGCCGGTTGACGCGGTCTTGGCGATGCCACATGCTGCGGCCCGCATTGCTCGCGTGCGCCTCTACGGGCGGCGGATCGGCCACCTGCCCGATCCACGGATCGCCCTCTTGGCCGCGGAAGAACTGCCAAGTGTTGTACTGGGTGTGGTAGGTAGCTCCGCCGGCCTCCCAGTAGTGGTAGTGGTCGCTGATGAGGTGCGACGAGATCCCGGCCTCGCGCAGCATCCGCGGCACGGAGTCGTCGAACGGCTCCAGCGGCCCCCAAGAGCGGTGGAGAAAGTTGGGCCGCCCGGTGTGCAAATCGCGGCGGGCGGGCATACACGGCATGGAGCAGACGTAGCTGGTGTCGAAAGTGAGCGACCGCTCGGCGAGCCGCTGGAAATTGGGCGCGTGCGTCCAATCGCAGCCGTAGGGCGGCAACATGTGCCGATTGAGCGAGTCGAACATGACCATAATTGCCTTCATACATTTACCTCGTGTAGGAGTTGGAGAGCCTGCTGTCCGCGCTCGGACTCGGGGTCGCGTCGCGCAATGCGTCGCAGTTGGTACAAGGCCCGCTCGTCGCCGTCGCGCGCTAGGGACAGGGCTTCGGAGAAACCTTGATCTCCCCAGCGGGACGACTGCGGTACCACGTCTAGGTCTAGATCCTGCCAATAGTACTGCAATGATTCGCTTTGCCAGCCCGTGTAGCAGGCTTCCCAGTTAAAGCCGGTGACGCCGGTCAGGTGCGGGTCCAGCATGTGCTGGGCAATCGGCTCGCCCTGTGCCTGATAGCGGTTGTCGAGCGAGATGCGCAGGCGATCTTCCGTGTAGTTGGGCAGGGCTTGGTGGACGGTCAGGCTCGGAAAGATCAGCGCGTCTCCGGCCTCGTAATTCGCGCTGAGCCAGCGTCCGGTCAGTTCTGATCCATCTACCGCCAAGCCGCCGGCCCCCAATGAGAAGTGGTGCTCGCGCACCTTGCCGATCTTGTGCGACCCGGGCAGTACCGCCAATCCTCCCAACTCCAAGGGACAATCTCCTACGGGTGCCCAGAAGGTATAGGTGTTGAAACTGCCTTGGAAGTGGACGAAGTCTTGGTGCATGGGCGTGGTGTGCTTGGTGTATTGGGGAAACCACAGCCGGGCGATCTTTTGGGGATGCGGCAGCACTGGGCCACCGACGACTTGCTCCATGACGGCTAAGACTTCCGGCCAATGCCCGGCTTGGTGGAAGGCCTCCAAGCTGTACACTCGGTGATATATCTCGGCGTATTCGGGATCGCCTTCGGTACACTGCGCGTCGATTCGCGCAATGCCGTCTATGGGGTCCGTGCCAGCGACCAACCATCCGGCCTCCATCAACACCTCTGTCATCTCCTGCCGCAGAGATAGTAGCTTGTCTTTGGCCATGATCTGCCGCAAGAAAATGTACCCTTGTTCGTCCAGTCGCCGCCGCAGCTCGGCGCTGTCGCCGAGGGCATCATTGGCCTCTTGCATCAAGCCGACTTCGCTCGCGTCTTTTGCTGTCATTAGACTCGTCCTTAGCTGGCCGCTGGCTCCATCTCGTTGTCCCGAAATCCAGCCACGACGATGTTGTTGTTGCGATCCAGCACGTTGTCTTGGTCGATGCGATGTGGGTTATCCTCAGCGCGTCCCACCGGTCGCAGCGCCGTGCTGTGATAGCCAAAGCGCACGGATTTGCGCCAAGAGTCCGTGCGGTTGCAATCCGACCAGTGGATCGTCTGGTAGCTGAAGAATATCATGTCGCCGCGCTCGGCTGGCACGGCGACGCTGTCGAGGCGATCGGGATGGTACTGGGCGGGCGGCAGGTGCGGGGCTGTTTCCGGCCCCAGCACGTGTTCCAGCGGTCCTTGCTTGTGGCTACCCGGCACGACCATCAGCGCACCGCTCTCCAGCGGCGTGTCGTCTAAGTGCAACAAGCAGTCGACGAAATCCGGCCCGTCGTGCGGGTAGAACGGATAGTCTTGGTGCATGGGGAAGGGCGTGCCTTTTTCCGGCGGCTTGGCGTGCAGGACTGTGTGGTGCCACTGCACGGGGCCGTCGATGAGTTGCCGCACGCAGGAGATCATTCCCTCGTGGAAGAGGACTCGACCCCAAGCGGCCGAGTAAAAATGCGGGTTGTGCATGAAAACCGCCCGCGTGTTGAGTCGCTCTTCTTCGTCGAGGTAGCGGTCGCGCCAAGGGCCGACCCAGCCGATGGACTCCTGCCCCCATTGTTCGATTACTCGCACCATCTCCGAGGCCAGCTCTGCGGCTTCCTCGGGCGTGAAGAGTTGGGGGACCTTGAGGTAGCCCTGTTCGCGGTATTGCGCCACTTGCTCCTTGCTCAGCATGTCTAGCTCCTTTGAGAAAATTCAGTGAAGTGCCATCGCGCTATTCTGCTGTCGATTCATCCGGTTTCGCAGACGAATTCTGTTGACCCAGTTCCTCTTCCGTTGCGACCAGTACGCGGACGCGGGTGAGGATGGCCGCGACGGTCTCGGTCACGGCCGCGAGCAGTTCAGAGCGGTCGTCCATGACCACCTCCGCGCCAGCATAGCGGTAGCGCACCGCATACTCGGTCAGCCACGCTAGCTGCTCGCCAGCCGAAGTGTTGTTTTCAGCCGGATGCTGGCGCACGGTTGCCACGAGCTTCGTCAGGTCATGGGTGTTGCGGTAGTCGGCGTCGAGCGCGGAAATCCAGCCCTTAAGCGCATTTTCAAGGGCCTGCTGCGCGGTAAACCCAATCAGTTCTTGCGAAGATCGGGGGTTTTCTATGAGAATTTCCAAATCGCTGAGGTAGCGCTCGGCATTGGCGATGCGCTGCCGTATATCGGGCAAATTGGTCGGTTCCGGGTTGTCGTAGGTCACTTTGTCTCCATTGGCGTCAAAGCCATCGCGGACGGCCTGCCCAGCCACGTGGTTGCGCGCCCGACGACCATCGTGGAAGGTCCCTTCGCTCATGCGGACCAAATCGACATCTATCGAGCCGCCGTATAGTTCCTCGACTTTGCGGTGGGCTGCCGCGCTCGTGCGTCGGTACGTCTGCTGGTCCACCGGACCGGAGCCGGTGATGATGAGTAGGTCAATGTCCGAATCTGGATTGAAGTCGCCTCGGGCGCGAGAGCCGAACAGGATGACCTTGGCCGGGTGGACCGCCTCGCCAACGGCGCGAGCGACGGCGCAGGCTCTCGGGTCGGGAGGCCGATGAGTTGGGGGCTTTGGCATGGTAACTTTTAGTTTTACCTGTGCAGGGTGCGGATGATGTGTCTTCGTCCCTATCTTCCCATATCCACAGCGTTATGAACGCCACACATGTATCACACCGCATCCATTTCAATATATGCCTACGTTGCAAATCGGGCGAGGGTTTACATCTTCCGGTGTGCAAGCGGCTTGGGTTACGTCGGATGCGGAAGGTCGCCGCTAATTGCTCCTACCAACCCCTAATAAGGATCACTCACACCTATCGAAAGGATGGATCCATGCCTAAAACCATATTTTCTACCCTGTCAATACTCGCGCTGTTGCTTTCAGGGATTAACTGCTCAAGCGGCATACGTGGCGGCGGCGGAGGGGGCGCATCGCCCCCACGGGGCGCATCGCCCCCACGCCCGACCCGGCTGACGTGCTGGAGACGGCGATCGGCGTGCTGCAGGCCGTTGAATACAAAATCAAGAGCATAGACAGGGACAAGGGGTACGTCAGCGCGACCAAGGGTAACGCACAAGTCATGCTGACCGTCAGCAATCAACAAAATCCGTATCCGTGCCGCGTTAGTTGGGTGATCAACAAAAATTCCCCTCCCGGAATACACGACAACCCGAGGGCGATAGTGTCCTGCGTCGGCTTTCGCCCCAAGCTAGAAAAGGCGCTCGGCACCAACTGAACATGTGGCGACTACGTGGCCTCGGTTGCCCCCCGTTATGCTGTCCAAGTAGTGGGGGGCTTTTTTATTTCCACTTCACCGGATTGAGCGTCACCTGTGTAGGGTGCGGATGATATTCCCCTGTTCATCCACCACATAGATCGGCTCCTGCTGTTGGCCGGTGCCGCACGTCCACTTCGGCTGTTCATGAGTAGAAGGAGCCGCGATCTTCGCACTGGCCTTGGCGGCGGCACTGGGCAGAGTATATGGGACGGCCTGTGTGACATCGACGCTGTAGCCGAGATCAGCCAAGGACTGAATCGTGATCGCGCTTATCGCATCATTTATCTTATAATGTTCTTCAGAAAACAAGGGCGATTCCACATCTGCATCTCCCGCTGCCATGAGTTCGTCACCAAATACAGAGAATCTCCAGTGAGAGTCCCCAGATCTAGGCTTTCCATCATTCCGAACCGGCACCTTCCTTCCCGTGTAACTCGATCCTCCCGCGGCGTCAAAGGCGGCCATCGCCAGCGGACCGTTGAAATGCGTGTCGGCCCCCTCGTTACCCCCCCTAGATGGATTCCGGAGGAAGCCAAGATCGTCCCAGATCGTCCCGAACCCCAGCACGTGCCCTATCTCGTGAAGTCCTACATTCATCAAAGAAAAAGAATAAAGGTTCAAGTTGAACGCCATGCATCCGACGACGGTCAGCGAGGAAGTATCGCGCAATATATCTGGACCGCCCCACCCAGCCAGATCGGGGTCGTCGTAGAAGCTAGTTATGTAGATCCGTAGGTCGTCTATTCGCTCCCCGGAAGGGATCCTATACGAATGATCGCCGCACGTACCCGACCAGCCCTGAGTAAATGTATAGTCCGGCAGGTCCTCCCTAATAATCGACATCCAGCGTCGGGCGGCATATCGGATCGTCCGCTTCTGTTTCTCAGTGAAGCGGTCGCTGAGGAAAACGAGTTCAATGTCGAAGTCGCCCTTTCGGAACGGCGGGTCAAAGTGTACTGTAGCACCGCTGCGCTCAAGGGCAGGAATATGATCGTCAACGGAGGAGACGCTCAGAAGGTTTAGCCTGAGCCCCAAAACTTCCAGATTAGTCAAGTCTCGCAGGGGCGAGACGGCCGTGATCTGGTTCTCGCCAAGCTCCAGCCGTGTCAGCTTAGTCAATCCCGCAAGCGGTGCTAGATCCGATATGTTGTTGCCCTGAAGCCCCAGGAATTCCAGGCCGGTCAATCCCGCAAGCGGTGCTAAATCCGATATGTTGTTGCCCTGAAGCCTCAGGACTTCCAGGCTGGTCAATCCCGCAAGCGGCGCTAGATCCGATATGTTGTTTTTGTGAAGCCACAGGCGATACAGTTTGGTCAATCCCGCAAGCGGCGCGATGTCCGAAATGTTGTTTATGTGAAGCCCCAGGAATTCCAGGCTGGTCAATCCCGCAAGCGGCGCTAGATCCGATATGTTGTTGGAGCCAAGCCACAGGCTATACAGTTTGGTCAAGTCTGCAAGCGGCGCGATGTCTGAAATGTTGTTGCCCTGAAGCATCAGGTCGGTCAGGTTGGTGGCAAACTCCAGCCCGGTCAAATCGCTGATACCCCCACCGTACGTATCCAAGGTGGTCAAAGTCTTCATTTCAGCCACGGTAATCGTCGCACCACTCGCCTTGCCCAGCGCTGCCGCAATCGCCGCCCGCAGATTGGCATCGGGGATGGGCACGGGCGTGGGATCTGGTGGAGCACCTACCGAAACCCCTCGGGCCTGCAAGGCGGGAATATGATCGTTGAAGGAGGAGGCGCTCAGGGGATTGTCATTAAGTCTCAGGATTCTCAGGTTGGTCAATCCTACAAGCGCCGACATATCCGTGATCTGGTTATCTGAAAGCCCCAGCGTTTCCAAGTTGGTCAAGTTTCGTAGCGGCGACACATCTGTGATGGTGTTGCCGTTAAGATCCAGGTTTGTCAGGTTGGTCAAACTCGCAAGTGCCGAGATATCCGTGATGCTGTTGCCGCTAAGATTCAGCTCTGTCAGGTTGGTCAAGCCTACAAGCGCCGACACATCTGTGATGGTGTTGCCGCTAAGAT
This sequence comes from Candidatus Latescibacterota bacterium, assembly GCA_965116455.1. Classification (GTDB taxonomy): domain Bacteria; phylum Latescibacterota; class UBA2968; order UBA8231; family UBA8231. The sequence goes on from OZ220690.1 coordinate 3,247,925, forward strand.
TCAGCTCTCTCAGGTTGGTCAAGCCTGCAAGCGGCGACACATCTGTGATGGTGTTGCCGTTAAGATCCAGGTTTGTCAGTTTGGTCAGGCCCGCAAGCGGCAAAAGGTCCGTGATGCTGTTGTTGTAAAGATTCAGGTTTGTCAGGTTGGTCAAGTCTGCAAGCGGCGCTATATCTGCGATCTGGTTTTTGTTAAGCCCCAAGCCGTTCAGTTTGGTCAGGCCCGCAAGCGGCGAAAGGTCCGTGATGCTGTTGTTGTAAAGATTCAGGTTTGTCAGGTTGGTCAAGCCCGCAAGCGGCGAAAGGTCCGTGATCTGGTTGTTCCAAAGATACAGGCTGGTCAGGTTGGTAGCGAACTCCAACCCGGTCAAATCGCTAATGCCCACACCCTGTGCGATCAAGCGGCGCAAAGTCGACATTTCACTCTTGGTAATCGTCGCACCCCTAGCCTTGCCCAGTGCCGACTCAATCACCGCTCGCAGCTTGGCATCCGGGATGGTCACCACCGGCGTTGGATCAAACTGTACCGTAACCCCTCGGGCCTGCAAGGCGGGAATATGATCGTTGATAGAGGCGTCGCTCAGGGGGTTCTCCCTAATAAACAGGTTTGTCAGGTTGGTCAGGCCCGCAAGCGGCGCTAGATCCGTGATCCGGTTGCCCCCAAGATACAGGTTTGTCAGTTTGGTCAGGCCCGAAAGTGCCGCTAGATCCGTGATCCAGTTGTAGACAAGCCCCAACCTGTTCAGGTTGGTCAAGTTTCGTAGCGGCGACACATCTGTGATGGTGTTGCCGTTAAGATGCAGGTTTGTCAGTTTGGTCAGGCCCGCAAGCGGCGCTAGATCTGCGATCTGGTTGTTGTTAAGCCCCAGGATGTTCAGTTTGGTCAAGCCTGAAAGCGGCGCTAGATCCGTGATCCGGTTGTTGTCAAGCAATAGCATTGTCAGGTTGGTGGCAAACTCCAGCCCGGTCAAATCGCTGATGTCCGCATCCTGCGCGCCCAAGGTGGTCAAAGTCGACATTTCACCCTTGGTAATCGTCGCACCACTGGCCTTGCCCAGCGCCGCCGCAATCGCCGCTCGCAGCTTGGCATCGGGGATCGTCACGGGCGTTGGGTCGTCGGTTATGATCACGGGCGTTGGATCAAACTCTACCTCAACCCCCCGATCCTGCAAGGCGGGTATGTGCTCGTTGATGGAAGAGGCGCTCAGTGGGTTTTCCCTAAGCCCCAAGAATGTCAGGTTGGTCAATCCCGCCAGCACCGATATATCCGAAATGTTGTTGCCTTCAAGACTCAGCCCTATCAGGTTGGTCAGGTTCCGCAACGGTGAGATATCCGAAATGTTGTTGCCCCCAAGCCCCAAGAATGTCAGGTTGGTCAATCCCGCCAGCACCGATATATCCGTGATGTTGTTGCCTTCAAGCTTCAGACTTGTCAGGTTGGTCAAGTTACGCACTGGCGACACGTCCGAGATGGTGTTGCCATGAAGCCACAGCTCTGTCAGGTTGGTCAGATTACTCAGCGGTGACACGTCCGAGACGGTGTTGGAATACAGCCTCAGATTTGTCAGGTTGGTCAGATTACTCAGCGGCGACACGTCCGAGATGGTGTTGCCATTAAGATACAGCTCTGTCAGGTTGGTCAGATTACTCAGCGGCGACACGTCCGAGATGGTGTTGCCATTAAGATACAGCTCTGTCAGGTTGGTCAGATTACTCAGCGGCGACACGTCCGAGATGGTGTTGCCCCCAAGACCCAGCCCTGTCAGGTTGGTTAAGTTACGCAGCGGCGACACGTCCGAGATGGTGTTAGAAAAAAGATTCAGATATGTAAGATTGGTGGCAGACTCTAACCCCGTAAGATCGCGAATGCCCGCTTTATTCGCGTTCAAGACGGTCAAAGCTTTCATTTCACCCTTGGTGATCGTCGCACCGCTTGCCTTGCCCAAGGCCGCCTCAATCGCCGCTCGCAGCTTGGCATCGGGGATGGTCACAGGCGTGGTGTCGTCGGTGGCTTTGTTGGCTGGACCGAGTCCGAGCGTTTCAACTACCAATTCCACCGGGGCCATGCCCGCTTCGACGCGAAAAGTCGGGTCCATATACGGAACCAGACCTTGACCCGAAACGGTCAGCCGATAGACCCGGCTATCCACTTCCCAAGAAGAGATCACCGGCGAAAGCCTCTCTACCCCGATCTCACCCCTCGGAACCCCGGCTTGTCCATCAACCAGCACCATCCGCCGGCTCATCGTCTGTCCGCCGCCGATGAGCCGGTAGATATACACCCCCGCTCCTACTGAGCGACCTGCCGCGTCCGTAGCGTGCCACGTCGCCGTGTGAAAGCCCGCCGCCCGCTCTTCATCCACCAACGTCGCAAGGTGCTGCCCGAGCAGGTTGAACACTTCCAGTCGCACCGCGGACGAAGTGGCCAGTTGATAGGGAATGATCGTCGAGGGATTGAACGGATTGGGATAATTCGGCCCCAAGGTGAAGCTTGTAGGCAGGACGCTTCTCGTTAGGGCCGCTAACGGCAATGCGAAATACCCAGTTCCATCGGTCGTGGCGCGAGCGACCGCTCCACGCCGCAAGTCGGTCATATCGAAGATTCGCACCTGCGCGTCGGCGACCGGTTCGCCCGAGTCCAGCCGCACCCGGCCCTCGATGAGGGGTTCGGCGCTAACGCGGACGAGACCGAGCAGGCTGAGCAGGCAGGTCAAAGTCAGTACAGATTTCACCTTATACTCCTTGGTTCAGGTGTGTGAGTCCGCGTCGGCATCTACCGCCTCGTAGGCCGCCATTTCCCAGCCGTGAAACACCACCGCCAGACCGATGTGCCGCACCGATGGGTAGCGGCGCTGCAAGCCCTGGTCCGCAAGGTAGCCGCGTACCTGCTGCGCGGCCTCCCGCAGCTTCGCCGCCAGCAGGGACTCGTCCAACGGCTCGTGCCGCTTGAGATACTTTAGCTCCAGCACGTAGCCGTACCGCATGTCGGGATACTGGGCGACAAACGGCTCCAGGTACAGGTCGGCGTAGCCTTTGTTTAGTTCGTACTCCGAGTGCAGGAGAAAGTGGTTCACCATGCTGAAGTGGGCGGCGACAAAGCCGTGAATGACCTTCTCGCCATCGAGGTAGTCGCGAATGCCGGTTTGCTCGACGAGGGCCTCGCGCAGAAAATCGAGGGCTGGTTGCCAAGTGCCGTCGTAACCCATCGCACGCACTAGGCGGGAGAAGGTGTACACATCGAGGGAAAACACGCCCACGTCATCGTACGCATCGCGCAGGTAGCCGTACATCAGCCGCTTGACCGTTTGATTGGGAATGCCCAGCCGGGGCACCCCGCTTTCCACCCCGCGAATGCTGAGTAAGCCGAAGTAAAAAAGCAGCGACAGGAAGTTTTCGCGTCGATCGAGCCGGTCTAAGGGGAAGCTGGTTTGGATGTCGCTTTCGACCTGCTGCTCGCCGATGATGTGGCGCAGCAGGTCGAAGTTGCCGTTGAGTTGTCGGTTGACCGTCAGCAGGTGGCGCAGCTTGCCGTAGTCGATGCGCACGTTGGTGTCGATCAACTGGTCCGGCATGGATTTGTTCGGCATGGACTCAATGAGGAAATAGAGCACCATGTCGGTGTTGTAGAGATCGCCTTGGGCACTCTTGGCGAACCGATAGCCGTTGTACCACTCGCGCATTACTGCTAGCGCGGCTTCGACCTCCTGATCGAACACGCCACAGTCCCGGTACATCTCCAGCAGGCCCCGCACCTCCTCTTCGGTGAAGCCCAGCATATCGCTGAACTCCGGGCGGAGGCTGATGTTGCGGCCGATGTTGAAGCCGCTGGTGACGTCGTCCATCGTAATCGGCGATACGCCGGTGATGAACAGCCGCTCTAGCCCGCCGCGACTTCGCCCTGCTCCGGCCTTCAAGGTGGCGAAGAAATTGCGGTAGAAGCCGCCGCCGTGGGTGAACGACTGATACGCCTCTGCGCCGTGATAGGCCAGCACCGTGTTGGCAAAGTTGTCGTACTCGTCAATGAGCACGTACAGCGGAATACCTTGGTCTTCGGCATACAAGAACAACTCGTTAAGTTGGCCATTGACCGAGACCGACGAACGGATGTGGTGCCTCGCCGCCTCGGGGAACAAGTCCCGGTTGCGCTCTAGAGCGTGCCGGACCACCAGTTGACAATACTCTTCAAAGCGCTCCTGCAAGGTTTCCAAGGTGTCGTCAAAAGTCGAAAAGTCAAAGCGCAGCACGACGTAGCGATGGCGGTTTTCCGTCGGCTGCCGCCCCAAGTGGGTGCCGCCGAAGACAGCCTCGAATTCGTCGGCTCCCCGGCGGTCGTAGTAATTTTCCAACAGGGAAATCCAGCAGGACTTGCCCATGCGGCGGGGGCGAATCAGAAAGGCATAGCGTTCCTCTTCGAGCGCGTGGACGAAGCGGGTCTTATCGACGTAGAGGCGGTTTTCCAAGCGGATAGCGCGGAAATCGGCCCAGCCGTAGGGAATGCGGGGGTAGGATGCAGGCATGGCGACTCTAATTGACTTCTTCTTCGGCCCTCTTTTGTAGGGCGCGCATGTAAGCCAGTGTGTAAGCCGTGCCTAGCCGCCCGTCGTCGCCCATCTGCGGGATATGGTCTGGGATCAAGGTGCCGTCGTAGCCGACTTCGGCCAGCGCGCGCATGGCCTGGTACATGTCGAAGTATCCATCATCGACAAAGGTCTCGACAAAGTGCGGCAGCGGCTGGTCAACGTTGCGGTAGTGGACCTTGAATATCTTGCCTTGCCCGCCGAAGTAGCGGATCGTCTCCACCACATCGCGGCCCATGGCCTCGCCGCCCTCCAGCCAGCAGCCGATGCACAAGCACATCCCCACGTTGGGGCTGTCGGCGATTTCGAGGGCGCGTTTGTACCCGTCGAAGCTGCTAAAAATGGGCCGTGGCACGCCGCCCAACGGCACTCCGGGCGGGTCGTCTGGGTGAATGCCAATGCGGACGCCAGCTTCTTCGGCGACGGGGGCGATTTCTTTGGCAAAAGAGGCGAAGTTGTCCCACAGTTCTTCCTCGGTGTATTCGCGGCCGTGTGTCAGGCCCTCGCCGGTAAAACCGCCGCTGGAAGCCTCGGCGAGCCGCGCCATGTCAAAGGCCCGCGCCCTAGAGCCGCCCCGGGTCTGCTCCGGCGGCGTGCTCCACACGCTGTTGGCCATGTGGGCATACGTTGTATAGGGAATGTCGGCTTGGCCCAAGTTGCGGATATGCGCCTTGTACTCGGCGACCTTCTCGTCGCGGTTGGGCAGGTTGAGCGTGATCGCATCCACGTTGTGGACGCTGCCATTGCCCAAGCCGTAGAGCTGGATGCCGCCGCGGGCAAAGTGCTCTCGGCGGCTGCGATAGTACTCGGGGCTGGCCTTGGCCGAATCGATCCAAGTCACGGCATATTCTACGCCCATCTGCCGCACAAAGGCCATTTCCTCGTCGCTCGGCTCAGGGGACATTTGGGCCGCGACCTTGAGGCCGGGCGCTATTTCAATGTGGCTTTTGACGGCCATGGCGATCCTCCTTGCGCTGCAAAGGGCAGGGGTGGGATTTGAGCGGCAAATCTAAGGCCCGAGCCGCTTGGTATCAACCGAGGGACGCAAGCGATAAATTGAATATGTCGCTATACTTGGAAAGCGGGAGGTAGGCGTGTAAAATGCAGGGTAAACTCATGCGGCGCGCAGCCCCAATCGTCACGCTGACGACGGATTTCGGTGAGGGCGATTACTATGTCGGCGCGATGAAGGGGGTCATTCTGGGCATCGCACCGGAGGCCCAACTCGTGGATATCTCCCACCAGATTCCGCCTCAAGATGTGCTGGCCGCCGCTTTTGTTTTGCGCCACGCCGTGCGCGAATTCCCGTCCGGCACCGTTCATCTAGCCGTTGTCGATCCCGGCGTAGGTACGCGACGGCGGCCCCTCGCTCTCCAGGGCAGCGGACATTTGTGGGTGGGGCCGGACAACGGTCTCTTTAGCTTCGTCCTCAACCAAGCTGACAGTCGGGTGCACGAAATTGCCCGGCCCGACCTTGGTCGGCCCAACCCGAGTAGCACCTTTCACGGCCGCGACCTCTTTGCTCCACTGGCTGCTCACCTTTGCCGCGGCTTGGACCTTGCTGATGTCGGCCCGCCGGTGGCCGATCCGGTGCGCTTGGCTGAATCCGCACCTTGTAAATCGGCCGATCGCATCGCCGGCCACGTCATCCACATCGACGGCTTCGGCAACTTGGTAAGCAACATTGCGGCAGTTGATATTGCGCCGTGGGGTTCTGCGCTGCGCATCCGCCTTGGTGAACACGTGCTTACGGAACTTTGCCGCACGTATGAGGAGGTCGAGCCGGGCGCGCCGCTTGCTTTGATTGGCAGCGCCGACCTGTTGGAAATTGCGGTCAACTGCGGCAATGCTGCCCGTCAACTGGGGGTGCAACGCCGCGCTACCCTTGTCGTCGAAAAGCTCTGAGAAAGAAAATTATGTCTAGTACTCCACTCATCGTCAGCATTTCTGGAATTCGCGGCCTCGTCGGCCAGTCGCTCACCGATGAGGTCGTCGCCCGCTTTGCCGCGGCCTTTGGCACCACCTTGACGCCGGGCGATACCGTCGTCCTCGCCCGCGACACGCGCCCGTCTGGAGCGGCTTTTGCCCAAGCAGCGGCCGCTGCTTTGCGCCAGACGGGCTGCCGCGTCGTCGATTTGGGTATGTGTTCCACTCCTGGAGCCAAGCTGATGATCGCTGCGCTCGATGCTAAGGGCGCGGTCATCATCACCGCCAGCCACAACCCGGCCCCTTGGAATGGTCTCAAGTTGGTGCGCGCCGACGGCGTCTTCCTCAATGCAGAAGAGGGCGAGCGCGTAGAGGCCCTCTTCCACGCGAGCGAGTTTCGCTGTGCCGCGTCCGGGGCGTTGGAAATGATCGACTCAAACGCCGTGATGGCGCGCCACGTCCAGCGGATTGTGGACTACGTCGATGCCGACGCCATTCGCCAAGCCGGATTCAAGGTAGCCGTCGATCCCTGCAATGGCACGGGGGCCTTGGTGGTTCCGAGCCTGCTGGATGTCTTGGGCGTCGAAGTCACGCTCATCAACTCGCAGCCCGACGGCGATTTTGCCCACGACCCGGAGCCGGTGCCCGTCAATCTCGTCCAGCTCGGCCAGGCCGTGCGCGACAACGGCTGCGCCATCGGCTTTGCCATCGACCCAGACGCCGACCGCGTCGCGTTGGTCGATTCGAGTGGTGCGCCCGTGGGCGAGGACTACACACTTGCGTTGGCGGTGCAAGCGGCGGCGGCGCGGCAGTCCGGCCCGGTCGTCACCACGCTTTCCACCTCGCAGGCCGTTACAGACGCGGCCACTGCCCACAACTGCCCGGTCTTTCTCACGGCGGTCGGCGAGGTTCACGTGGTGGAGAAGATGATGGCTGAGGAAGCTGTCATCGGCGGTGAGGGCAACGGCGGCGTCATCGTCACCCAAATCGGCCCCAGCCGCGACGCGGCCCTTGGCTTGGCCCTAGTGCTGGAGGCTATGGCATGTACCGGACAATCCCTAGAAGAGCTAATCGCGGTGCTGCCCAGCTACGCCATCGACAAGCGCAAAATTACTTGCGCCCCAGAGCAGCTAGACGCGGCCATTGCCGCGCTGCGCGAACGCTATCCCCAAGCGCATGTCCACCCGGTGCGCGATGGATCCAAGCTCTACCTGAACGGACAACTTGAATGCCCTTGGGTTCACCTGCGCGCCTCCAACACCGAACCCATCGTCCGGGTCATCGCCGAGAGCGCAAGCGCCGCAGAAGCCGCTTTGCTCTGCGACGAGGTGGAGGGATTGTTTAGATAGGGAAGGGACAGGCCGGCGACAGCCGAGCTTGTTCGGATGAAGACGCTTATGGGGCGCGGTGACGGCCGATTTTGACGCCGGACAGCCTGTGGAGAAGGGTCAACTAGCGGCGACAATATCCCCGTAGGAGCCTTTGACTAGCTGGTCGCTGGTGATTTCCAATGCCCGCATCAGAGTTTCTACGCGCCGGTGCGACTCTTCGATGCCCTTTTCTTCGGTCACGGCCTCTAACTCGACGAACTGGCCGAGGCCCTTTACGTCGTCGAGGTGGATGCGCACGTTTTCCCACAGCCAGACTTGGCGCGTCTTCTCCACCTCGACCCAGACGCCGTGGATGCCGCTGAGGATGTTGCGCAAGCCCTCTGGATCTTCGGTCTTGGCAATCTCGTAGTCGCTGCGCTTGGGGCCGGCTAGGTCCTCGCGCTGGTAGAAAATCAGATGGCCCTCATCGACGCCCATCTCGCGCAGCTTGAGCCGCCCTTGGTCGATGTTGAAATAGGTGTCCTTCTGGTGGAAGGTCCCCGCCAGCCCCGCGCCGAGGGCGTTGAGATTTTCTTCGGCGCGCTCGACGTCTGGGTAGTGCGCTTTGATCTCGATATTGGTCATGTCGAATGCGTTTCGTTAAAGGCAGCTTGGAAATTTACGCCGGTCCCTCGGTCCGTCAAGCTTGCGCTTCACTTCTCGATACAGCAAAGTATAGGCCATGAAAGCCATAACCGTAGCCAACGATGTGGACCACTCGCTCTGCTGGCAAGAGGTCCCAGATCCCACCTGCGGCCCGGGCGAGGTACTCGTCGATATACATGCCACAGCCGTCAATCGCGCCGATCTTCTCCAGCGCGCCGGCAACTACCCACCGCCTCCGGGCGCATCTTCCTATATGGGCTTGGAAATGGCAGGAACGGTCGCTGCTACCGGCGAGACTGTAACGCAGTGGCAGCCCGGCGACCGCGTCCTCGGCCTGCTCTCTGGCGGCGGGTACGCCGAGCGCGTGGCCGTTCCCGCCACTCATTTACTGCCCCTGCCCGTCGAGCGCGACTTCACTTGGGGCGCGGCCATCTGCGAGGTTTTTCTCACTGCTTTTGTCAACCTGTTCCGCGAAGCTGGCTTGCGCGCGGGCGAGACCGCCCTCATCCACGGCGGGGGCAGCGGCGTCGGCACGGCCGCGGTGCAGTTGTGTCACCAAGCCGATGCCAAAGTGATTGTCACGGCTGGCACGGACGCCAAGGTGGCGTGTTGCCTAGCGCTGGGCGCGGAGTTTGGGGTCAACTACAAGGAGCTGGACTTTGCCGAGGCCATCCTCGCCCACACCGACGGGGTCGATGTGATCCTCGACATCGCGGGGGCCGACTACTTGGCGCGCAATGTGCAGTTGCTCAAGTCCAGGGGCCGCCTCGTGATCATCGCCGTCCTGACCGGTGGTGAGGCCCAGATCAATCTCTTGGAACTACAGAAAAAGCGGCTGCGTCTGATCGGCTCGGTTTTGCGCAGCCGCGCGGATGAGGAGAAAACCGCGATCATCGCAGCCTTCAAAGAGCGCTTTTGGCCGCTGCTAATAGACGGGCGCATGTGCGCTGTGATCGAGGATGTGCTGCCCATCGAGCGCGCGGCCGAAGCCCAGGACATCCTGCGGCAAAACCGCAACATCGGCAAGGTCGTCTTGCAAGTTAGGAACTGACATTACGCACGGCACCTAGGTATGAGATGCTTCGACTACGCTCCTGCCAAGGAGCCTGCACGGGTATTTCGTTTATCGACTCGACGCCGTTGGCCGTATGCCATCCCCAACGTCGGCATCACCACCGGCTGTTTGCCGACTAGTTCTAGGTTTCACAAGCAAATATAACATCAATAGACTGATATACTTTGAAGCGACATCCGACATCCGCGAAGCCATATCAAGAGAGAAACGGCTAAAGGGATGGACGCGAAAGAGAAAACTCGATCTGATAAGAACCACCAACCCAACTTTCGCCGATCTGTCTGAGGATTGGCAACGGCAGAAAATTTGCAAAAGGCAATGGCAATTGGCTAGCCGAACAAGCCTCCGGGTGTTAAGCACGGGGGTGTTCCTTTTTTTTATAGCGTTGATGCTCACAAGTCCGGCGCTTGCCGCCGAGTCCGAGCGGGAAGTACGTCTGCGACACACGGTGGAGACGCTCTCTGCACCCGCCTCGCGGATGACGGGCTATCCGGGGGCTGCGGCAGCTCGCGAGTGGCTGGTCACCGAGTTAGAGGGTTTGGGGATAGCAGAGATCTACCGACACGAGTTCCCGGTGTTGGTGCCGGTCGACGAGGGGTTTTGGCTCGAATGCGCAGGCGAGCGGCTCGAATTGTTCGGCGTCTGGCCCAATTTGGTGCGGACGCCGACGCTGCCGGCCGGGGGACTTGAGGGGCAGTTAGTGTATGGCGGGGATGGCAGCCGACTTGAAGGGCAGCCAGTGGCCGGGCGGATCGTCCTACTCGACTACGCCTCGGGCACAGCTTGGGTGGATGCGTTTCACTTGGGGGCTGCGGCCGTGGTGTTCTTGGAATCGGTCGGGGCACATCGCAAGGAAGCCGAGCAGAAGTTTCTCGACGTGCCGGCCGACTTGCCTCGGTTCTATGCGCGCAAAGATGTAGCAGAACGTTTGCGGGAGCTGGAAAGATCGCGGTCACAGGTGCGCTTGCAGGGACGGATGGCGTGGCAAGAGGTGACGGCGCAGAACTTGGTCGCCGTGATCCCCGGACGCGATGCGACGCTGGGGGAGGAGGTCGTCTTCCTCGCCGCGCATTACGACGCTATGTCGCCGGTGCCAGCGTTAGCGCCGGGGGCTGAGCAAGCGGCGAGTGCGGCGGCGCTGTTGGAATTGGCCCGGGGGTTTGCCGCTCAGCCGCCCAAGCGCACGGTTGCATTGCTGTGGACGGCTGGGCACTTCCAGAACATGGCTGGCATGCGCCATTTCGCGCCGTTGTTGCTGGCGGCTGCAGGGCAGCGAGAGGGCGAGGTGGAGGAGACTGCGCTTTTGCGGCGGCTTAGTGCGCTGGAGACGCGCTTTTTGGTGGGGTTGGATTTGTCGTCGCACAGCCCGCGACTCGGGGCGTTCAGGCCGAAAGAGCCGTATCGCGTCTCCTTGCTCGCGCCGCCGATTACCGAGCGGTTGTTAAAGCTGGTAACGGCGTACGAAGACTCTGCGTTGGGGGGCAAGCGGGTGCTGGTCAATGGCTTGAAGCAGGACTTTGCCCGCCAAGGTTTGGGGGGAATGAGTCTGACGGTGCCGTTGGATGCGGCGGTAGCGGCCCTCACCGGATGTCCGGCGTTGGCCTTTTGCACGGTCAACGACAGCCGCGCTCGCTTTGACGCGCCCGACGATGATCCTGGGGCGGTGCGCTTTGACTGGTTGGGCGATCAAGTTGCGCTGCTGCAGGGCGTGCTGCCCGCGCTCATCGACGACCCGGATCTGGAGCCGTGGGCTTGGGGTAATGATGCGTTTGGCACCATCAGCGGGGAGGTGGTCCACTACGGGCCGCGCAGCTATCTGCCGGATCAGCCTACGGTCGGGGCGTTGGTGCGGGTGCGGTTGCGCCATCCGACATTGGCTGGGGTGCGGCCGGATTTTTGGGCGGCCGCGGATGATTCGGGGCGGTTTGCCATTCCCGGGGTTGAGTCGGGTATCATCTACACGAAGCCGGTGCGGTTGGAAGCGTATCGGCTCGATGCGGAGACTGGGATGGTGACGGATGCACCGGACTGGGGGATTAATGGGGAGCGCAAGTTGCCGAGGCGCGCGCTGATGGTGACGATGGATGGTGCCGAGGAAGAGGAGCAGATCGTCACCGCACCGCTGCGGGGGACGACGCTGTTTGGGATTTTTGATCCGCGCAATTTGTTGACCTTGGAGCGGGTGCAAGCCATTGACGCGGCGTTGGAAGCCGAGCCGGTGGTGTACGGGGCCTGTCTGCCGCTGACGGCTCCAGAAATGGAGCTATTCAGCTATGTGAATCGGGTGGGGTCGTGGACGGAGCCGGTCGCCGTGATTTTTACCCAGCCTAGCGAGCGGTTCAAGGCCGTGATGGCGACGGGCCGCTATGGGTTGGGGCGACGCCTGTTGTTGCTCAATGGCACGGAGGACGTTCCGAGCGGGGTGGGGTATGAGGTTGATGGGAAGGGACGCATTGTGGAGACGGTGTATCGGGTGGCTGCCGATATGCACACGCTTAATGGTGAGCGGATTGACCGGTTGGAGCGCCACGGCGTGCGCAATGGGCGGCTGGCGGCTTTCCACGAGCGGTCGGCTGGGTTGCTAACAGAAGCAGAAGTGGCGCGCGCCGAGCATCGGCATCGGGATTTTGTCGATCGGGCGCGGCGCGCTTGGGCACTGGCGGCGGCGGCCTATCGGGATGTGGAGCGGACGCAAGCGGGGGTGGTGCAGGGTGCGCTCTTTTTGTTAGCCGTGTTGATTCCCTTTGCTCACTTTGCCGAGCGGTTGGCGTTTGGGTTTGCCGATTTGCGGCGGCAGGTATTTGGGTATTTCGCGCTCTTCTTAGTGGGCTTTGTCGCCCTGCGCTATGTGCATCCGGCCTTTGAGTTGTCGATCTCGCCGGCGATTATCTTGCTCGGCTTCGTCATCTTAGCGTTGGGGATTTTGGTCACGTTTCTGGGGATGTCGCGGTTGAATCGGGAGTTGCAGGAACTGAGCAATCGGCGCGGGCAGATTGCGGTGCAGCGGTCGGGCGCGGTGCTGACGTCGGTCGCCGTGGGGTTGGCGCATTTGCGGCGGCGACCGTGGCGCACGGGGCTGACCTGTGCGACGCTGGTGCTGTTGACCTTTTCCGTGCTGTCCTTTACGTCGGTCCGCGCTGCGCTGCACACCAATTGGATTGCGATTGGCGCGGACGCGGCGTACGAGGGCGCGTTGGTGCGGATGCCGGGCTGGCAGACTATGGAGTTGGAAGGCTACGATCTGTTGCGCGATTGGTTTGGCGACGAGCAGGTCGCGCCGCGCGCGTGGCTGTCGGTAAGATCGCTGGCGTCGTCTTACCGAGTCGAGCGGCTTCAACCTGAGACTTCGGCGAGCTCAGTCGAGTCGCTCAGCCGAAGGGATGACGCGGAGGAGCGAGCGGTCGGGGTTTGGGGATTTGTTGGGCTGGCGGCGCAGGAAGAGAATTTGCTCGGGCCGGAGGTAGTGGCCGGGCGGTGGCTGCGGCCCGGAGAAGAGGACGCCTGTCTGTTGCCGGTGGGGTTGGCGGATTCTTTGGGGGTCAGCGCAGAAGGATTGGAGCAGGAGCGAGTGCGAGTTTTTGGGGAGGTGTTTCGGGTGGTTGGGTTGCTTGCAGATGATGCGTTGGACCGGTTCGATCTGAATGGTGAGCCGCTGACCCCGTTGGATCCAGAGGCGCAACAGCCTTCGGAAGCGGAAGTGGGACGCGGGCAGGGGGGGAAGTTGCGGCCGTTTGCCCATTTGCCCGCGTCGGCGACGCCGGTTTTGCCGTTTGCCGCGCTGATGCGGTGGGATGGGGTGCGGCTGGCGTCGGTGGGGATCCGGTTGGATGGGGGCACGGAGGCAACGCGCAGGGCTGTGGTGGAGCTGGCGGAGACCTTGGATTTGAACCTGTTCGCCGGCCTCGGAGGGCAGCGCTTGCTGGTCAATTCGGTTGGGGTGGCGTCGGTGTCGGGATGGGGGGCGCTGATCGTGCCGCTGCTGATTGCCGGGTTGATCGTGTTTAACACCATGCTCGGGGCCGTGTACGAGCGGACGCAGGAAATCGGCACCTTTAACGCAGTCGGCTTAGCCCCCGGACACGTTAGCGGGCTGTTCATGGCGGAAGCGGTGGCGTTGGGGGTGGTCGGCACGGTCGCGGGATATTTGCTAGGGCAAGGTGCGGCGCAGCTTTTGGCCCAAGGGGGCTTTTTACCCGGCTTGGAACTGAATTACTCGTCGCTAGGGGCGGTGCTGACCGTTGGCGCGATTGCGCTGTTGGTGGTGGCGTCGGCGCTCTATCCGGCGCGCATGGCCGGGCGGATCTGCACGCCGGGGATTGAACGGCGGTGGAAGCTGCCGGTCGTCAAGGGCGAGCATTTGCGCGTGCAACTGCCCTTCTCGCTGGCGCGGCGCGAAGCGCTGGGCATGGCGGCGTTTCAAGCAGAATCGTGGGCGGCCAATCAGGAGCAGTCGATCGGGGCGGGTTTTTACGTCGAAGCCTTAGAGGTGGAGCAGGTGGGGGAGAAGGTGCGGGTGGCGGCGCGGGTGTGGTTGGCACCGTTTGACCAAGGGGTGGTGCAAGAGACCGCGATGGAGATAGAGCCGGGGCCAGACCCGAACTATTGCGACATTCACGTTGACTTGGCGTTGGCGGCTGGCGATCTGGCGACTTGGCAGCGCGTGGTGCGCACCTTTTTGGACGATGTGCGCAAGCAGTTTTTGATCTGGCGCACCTTGGACGCGGATAGCCGCCGCTACTACGCCGAGCAGTTGCCGCAGTGGGAGCGGGGCTGAACGTTACGCGGGAACTGGAAAATCGGGCTTGCCATAGACCATGTTGTGAAACACCTGCCAGAAAGAGTCGCCTTTGCAGCGAATTGTAACGTCATCTACGCGCTCAACCCCTTCTGGTACGGAAAGACGCTTGGGGTCGGGGTGCGTTACCTCCACCTCCACCGGACGTTTTGCAACGAGCGGTTCGATGTTTTTGGCGACTGCGATGGCTTCTTGCACGCGCGTCTTAATCAGAGCACGAGCGTCTGTTGGCGCCATGTGCAGGGCACATAATTCTCCTAGCCCTTCTTTTACAGGTGCTGTGACAATGCCGTGGACCCAGTGCTCGGATTCGGTGCAGGCGTGTAGATCGCCCGCGGTAAAGACCCAAGGAATGCTTAGATGACCACACAAATACGCCGCCATTTCCATCTCGCCGACTTCGACATCATTGACGCGATAGACCATATTTTGGCTCATCGAATGGGCGAGGCAGCCGTTGGGCGTGCCGGTCATTGCGTGCATGCCCACTTGGATCAAGGCATCAAATCTGGGCGATAAACCCGGCAACCAGCACGGTCGCTTGACACCTTGGACCAGTTTTACCCCTGAGATCAATTCTTCGGACAAAATCGTGCGCCCCGCCCCATGCGCGTCATTGATGATGATTTCTTCGACACCTGCTGCAAATAAGCCTTCGGCCGCGGCGTTGACTTCGCCGGTCAACAAGCGCTGCATCTCGGCGCGGTCGTACACGCCTTTTGCCGTTGTCGCATCGTCCCGGTGCCTCGGGTCCCAATCATCGACGCCGGCCACGCCTTCCAAATCGGTCATCATATAAACGGATTTCACGCTCATGGGATTCTCCTACTTTTGGGATATTTTGCGTCCTGCGAATTCACCCTCGTTAGCATCAGTTAGGTCGCCCAATATGAAATGACCTCTCTCCGCAACGGTCAAGTAGCCGACCTTGAGGACAGACGCGAAAGCTCTGGTGAGGCTTTCTGGCGCGGGTTCTTTGGTCTACTATGTAGGTAGAATATCAAGTCCCTGAGTCAATATGGGTTGGCTAAAATGGCGACGAGAACAACGCAAGGAATGGTAGAAAGATTTACGAGATGGCCGTGCTGCGCTTAGCCGCGCTCATCATCGGCATCACGGTCGCGAGCGGGTGGTTGCTTCAGCGCGTCGAATTGCTGTACAACGGCCCGTATTTGGCCGGAGCCGGGAGTGCGCCGGGGGCGCAGGTCTTTTTCGCCGTGCCAATAGGGGTTTTGGCCGCCGTTACCTTAATGCGTCGCTGGTTTGGCCCGGGGGATCGTGCGGTGCTTTACGCCGCGCTGGTAATCGGGGTGTCGGCGACCGCTTCCGGTCTGATGCACCGGTTTTTGCCGGGCTTGGTGACGGGTTTCTACGGGGGCTTTGCCCAGCCGACCGGCCCTTATTACCGCTTTTTGAAAGTTGTCCCGGACTGGTTGGTGCCGGGCGGGCCGAACGAGGCTCCGGCCATCGGGGCGTTTGAAGGCGGCGCGGCTGTGCCTTGGGGGGCGTGGCTGTGGCCGCTGGCGATGTGGAGTGTGTTTTTCGGCGCGTTCTTTGTGACCTGTTTTTGTTTGGTGTGGCTGTTGCGGCAGCGCTGGCTGGAGACCGAGCGGTTGGGATTTCCGCTGCTCGAAGTACCCCGCGCCCTCATTGCCGGAGAACTGTTTGGCCAGCGGCTGTTTTGGTGGGGCGCGTTGGTGCCGGCCTTGCTGTTGGGGATCAATGGGTGGCATCACTACATGCCGTCTGTGCCCGAGATCACCACGAGATTGGCAATGGAGCATTTCCTGCTCGACGATCCGTGGAAAGCCATGGCCCCTTTTGAGTCGCCGTTCCACTTTGAGTTTGTCCCGCTGTTGGTGGGTGCGGCTTTTCTGGCTCCGGTGGAAGTGTCGTTCAGCACGTGGTTTTTCTATCTGCTCACCCGCGTGCAATTGTTGGTGGCCCACTTCCTCGGGCGCTCGGAATATCGCGGCGACTTCATTCCTGGACACGGATCGCCGTGGCTAGATTGGCCGAGTCACTTTCCCTTTTTTATGACACAGGCGCGTGGCGGCTTGCTGTTTTTGGGGCTGTTCAGCCTGTGGTCGGCGCGGCGGGCTTTGGCAGAGGCGGTCTCTTGGCGCAGTCGGGCGACGTGGGGGTTGGTGATTGGGCTGCTGGTGCTGTGGGCGTGGACTACGGCTTTGGGGGTGCCGCCGCTGATGGGCATTGCGGCACTGGTGTTGGTGTTGCTGCTGGCGTTGACGTTTGCGCGGCTGCGGATTGATGGAGGGCTACCCATTGTGGGGATGCCGCAGATTGTGGGCTATCTGTTCTTCGTGGTCTTGGGGACTGGGGCTGGGCATTTTGCCGATGAGACTTACATGGGTTTTGGCTTTTTGGCGGTGTTTGGTTTTACGATGATTGGGATCTGGCCCGCTCTGCAATTTGAGGGACTGAAGTTGGCCGAGATTCACGGAGTGTCGCCGCGCCGCTTGATTTGGGGGATGGCTTTGGGGTTAGCCGTTGGGCTAGGGGCTGGCTACGTGTTTTCGCTGGAAACGATGTACGAGCACGGGTTGTTCGCCTTGCAGGAGCAGGGCGGCGCACGGTCTGAGGCGCGCATTGGCCGCTACTACAACTACTTGTTCAAAGACGCGGGCACGGTGGCTGGGGGTACGGATTGGGTGCGCTTGGGATTTCACGCGGTCGGGGCGGGCTGTACCTATTTCTTGGCGTTGATGCGCCAGCACTTTCTGCGCTGGCCTTTGCATCCGATGGGCTTTGTGTTTGGCACGGGTTTCGGCTGGCTGGTGTGGGGATCGGTGTTGTGCGGCTGGTTGTGCAAGTGGCTGGCAGTGCGCTATGGCGGGGCGCAAACCTACAGGCGGGTCATGCCGTTTTTCTTGGGGATGATTTGCGGCGAGGTCGCGATGCGGCTGGTGTGGGCGGCAGTCGCGCTGGTGCAAGGTGAAATGGGAGGTGGATACCGACCATGACGGCTAACGATCTAACTAGCTACCGCGACCTGATGCAGCCCCCGACGCGCTTTCGCGAGGGCTTTACTGCGCGCACTGTGGCCGGGGCATTCTTCGTCGGCTTTATCATGATGCCCGGTGCCATTTACATGGGCCTGATTGCCGGCGCATCGCTCGGCGCGGCTGCCGAGTGGGTGACCATTATCCTGTTTTCCGAGCTGGCGCGGCGTTCCTTCTCCTCGCTGACGCGCCAAGAGATTTACCTGATCTACTACATTGCTGGTGGCTTGGCCGGCGTCATCGGCGGCACCATGCTGGCCGGGGGGCCGTTTGGGCAACTGGTGTGGAACCAGTACCTCGTGCAGTCGCAGGCCGCGGCTGGTTTTGGCATTGCCGAGCACATCCCGGAATGGGTCGCGCCGCCGATTGGTTCCGATGCGCTGATGGATCGCAGCTTTTTGCACCGGGCGTGGATTCCGCCAATGGTCGTACTGGTCGCCTCGCAGTTTTTGTCGCGGGTCGAGTGGTTTACGCTCGGCTACATCCTCTTTCGCGTCACGTCCGATGTGGAGCGCTTGCCCTTCCCGTTGGCACCGGTCGCCGCGCAAGGGGCGACGGCCCTTGCCGAGGCCGATGAGAGGCGGGATAGCTGGCGGTGGCGGGTTTTCTCGGTGGGCATGGGGATTGGGTTGTTGTTCGGCGCGGTGTACGTGGGCTTGCCGGCGCTGACTGGGTTGATTGCCAGCGATCCTATTGTTCTGTTGCCCATTCCTTGGATCGATCTGACGCGTAACACGCAGGACATTTTGCCGGCTGCACCCTTGGGCATTGGCACGGACTTGGGCTTGGTGTTGTTGGGGATGGTGCTGCCGTTTTGGATCGTCGTCGGCACGTTTGCCGCGGCCATGGTCCACGCCTTGGGCAGCCCGATTCTCTACCACGCTGGCATGTTGACGCACTGGCGGCCGGGCATGGACGCGATTCTGACGAATTTTGCCAACGACATCGACGTGTGGATGAGCGTGTACATTGGCGCGGGCGCGGCTGTGGGCGCGATTGGTTTGGTGCACGCCGTGCTGTCGGTGCGGGCTGCGCGCCGTCAGGGTGAACATCGTCCGTTGCGGGATACGCCGGCCGGCCGGGGCGATTTCCCGCTGTGGATAGCGATTGGCGGATACGTCCTATCGACGTTAGCCATGATCTGGCTCTGCGTGTTGTTGCTAGAGGACGATGAGTTTCCGCTGATCTTTTTGCTGCTTTTTGGCTTCGTGGTGACGCCGGTGATTTCGTATGTCAATGCGCGCATGGCCGGGTTGACGGGTCAGTTGGTCAGCTTCCCGCTGCTGCGCGAAGGTGCCTTTATCTTGAGCGGCTACAAAGGCATTGATATATGGTTTGCGCCCATTCCATACTCCGATCACGGCCGGCGCGCCCAACTCTTCCGCGAAGTGGAGCTGACCGGGACGCGCTTCTCGTCGATCATCAAGGCCGAGTTGTTGCTGTTGCCGCTGAGCTTAGTCTGCGGTTTTGTGTTTTGGTCGCTGGTCTGGCAGATGGAGCCCATTCCCTCGCCGACCTTCCAATACGCGCAGACGTATTGGCACCTGATCGCGCTGCGCCAGTGCTTGTGGTACTCGGCGACGTTGGGCGGGGAAACGCTGTTTGATCAGGCGATTAAGGGCTGGTGGATCGCGGGGAGTTTTGTGATGGCCGGGGGGCTGTTTGGGGTGATGTCGTGGTTGGGGTGGCCGATTTCGCTGGTGTACGGGTTTGTGCGCGGCCTTGGGGGCCTGCCGCATTTGCTGATCCCGGAGATGGCCGGTGCCCTGCTGGCCCGCTATTGGCTGGAGCCGCGCTTTGGGACGCAGCAGTGGCGGCAATACGCGCCGGTGTTGTTGGCTGGCTACGCGTGTGGGATGGGTTTGGTGGGCATGTCCGCGGTGGCGATTGCGTTAATATCCAAGTCGGTGACGCAGTTACACTATTGAGACCCGTCAGCCGCGCATGGCTTGGCGGAGAGGCCGAAGGGGATCTCCCAAAGATCGGACTAGGTCGGCTTGGTTCTTGACTCTTTCTTCGATCCATGTGACATTCAATCAGCTTTATATGTCTCCTTGCATCTCAATGATGGGTCGTAAGGTGAGATTATCTCATACCAGTTAGAACAGGTGCTGGCCTTGTACCCTTTATTTATCACTCCCAACCACCAAGTAAGGAGGGATAAAGATGCAAGAGCCAAGACCAGCGTTGGAGAATTTGTGTTGTCTCAATGCCCAATGCAAGACCTACGGCCAACGCGGCCAAGCCAACCTGACGGTGCGCAAGACCTATGGAGCCGACCGGATTCGGTATCTGCGCTGTCGGTGCTGCGGGGATGAGTTCAGCGAGCGGAAAGGCACGGCGTTGTTTAATTGCAAAATCGGCGAAGCCCAAGCCGTCTCGGTGATTGAGCATTTAGATAGGGCCTGTGGCTTAAATGCCACGGCGGCCTTGGTGGGGGTATCCAAAGAGGCGGTGGGCCGCCTGCTGCGCGTAAGCGGACCGGTCAGCTATCAACTGCATGACCGGCTGGTGCGTAACGTGCGTCCGATGGCGCTCCAATTTGATGAGAAATGGGCCTATGTGGCCAAAAAACAACGGCACTTGACCCCCCTGGATGATCCGAGTCAACGGGGTGATTATTGGGATGCCAACAGTTTGGATCCACAGAGCAAATTGCTGGTGTCGCTAGTGCCGGGTCGCCGTACGACGACAACCCTTCATCAAGTGGTGGCCGATGCGGCGGCGCGGCTGGGCTGTGACGCGAGGCTGCCGGCGCTGTTTACCGATGGCGAGCCGACCTATCCCGAGGCGATTGTGGCCACCTTTGGTCGGGCCTATCCGGTGCCCCGACGCCATCGCCGGGGTCGCCGGCCAGCCCCCGTTGTTCGGATACCCCAAGGCTTGGTCTACGCCCAGATTGTCAAACATCGGCACGGAGGACGAGTCCAACGGGTCGAGATCCGACCTCGCTTTGGCAAGGGTCGCTTGGCTCAGGTCGTGGCCGACTTGGGCTGGACGAAAGCCAATACCAGTGCTATCGAGCGGTTCAACCTGACCGATCGGATGCGCAACGCACGAAAGGGGCGCAAAACCCTGCGCTTTTCGCGTCGGTCGGATCGGCATGATGCGCTCAGTTGGATTGGCGCGTTGCGCTACAATTTTCATCACACCCATCGATCCTTGCGCCAGCGCTCCGACGCAGGACGATGGCAACACAGAACACCGGCTATGGCCGCGGGCATCGCCGAGCATCGCTATAGCTCTCTCGAACTCATGCGACTCTGTCCGGTAGGGTTGGGATAATCTCAAGCTACGACCCAATGATGGAGTAACCAAGAATAATGAAGGTCGCCCCCGAACTGAATGAGTGGATTCTCTTTCTCGTGTTGGCTCTTCCGGGGTTGATCTCAATGCACGTGTATCGGTTGCTCTTTGCAGCAGCGCCCGTTGATTGGAAGGGTGGGCTATTACAGGCTCTGTTCTATAGCAGCCTTAATTTGGCTTTATGTCTTCCGATTCTAGTCCCAATTCACCGCGATGATTTCATTGCCAAGCATCCTTGGCTCTACACGGCTGCTCTTGTTGCTGTCCTACTTGTTCTACCTGCCAGTTGGCCTTTGCTCGGTCGTTTACTGCTTAGGTGGTCATGGCTGAAAAATAAAATATTGCTGCCCTACCCCACTGCTTGGGATTTCTATTTTGAGCGGAGGAACCCATGTTTCGTACTCTTCCATCTCAAGAATGGAGCAAAACTTGGAGGGCTCTATGACGCAGAGTCATATGCGACCTCATATCCTCGTGAAGGCGATATTTATGTCCAGACAATCTACCCGGTTGATGAAAATGGAGAATTTGGAGATCCCATTGAAGATTCAGCAGGTGCGATAGTACGCAAAGATCAGTATGATTTAGTGGAGTTTTTCTCGATCTCGGAGGAAGAAAATAATGGCACAGAAGACCAATAGCAGTTCAAAAGGAACCCAATCACCAGGCTTCGAGGAGAGAGCCGGTTATCGCCCTATAAGGGAAGGATACCAGCCTGTCAGCAAAGCTAAATCGGCAAAATCTCCGCCCAAGCCTCCTAAAGGTGGGAGTGGGCTATCAAGCACACCTAAGAACAAGAGTCGTGTAAAGGAGTAAATATGTTCTTTAGTTTGCTAATTTTGCCTTTTCTGTTCACGGACGCTGATGCGCAAATTACCATAGAAAAGCTCCGTGAGGCAAGGGTCGCTTCTATGAAACTTGCGATTACATCTGCGGCTTTCAAGATGTGCGATGTGGACATGGATTTGTATGCAAGAGTTGCGGGGGACATGAATGCGCTCGAAAATGCGGGCTTAGATCCAGCCTCTCCTATGAAGGCTGCCGGTCTTGATATGGATTATATAAGAAAGGGTAACGATGCGGTTGATCTTAGTACCGCTGGGGTAAAGCTCTTAGAGGCAGGATTAGATGTACAGAGGATTGTAACCTGTATGAATTGTTCAGTGAAGGAGAATATAAAAATCGGAAAGAACGATCGTACTGCGCTCCTTCTATGTGGCCTTCGTGCGTCGGGACAAAGCCCGGATTCCTTGAAAGTGGACAAGGCATTGAAAGAGGCTACTGTCTTGCTAAAAAATGGTAGTAGCTCTAGCCCTCCCTTTATTGTAGAAAAAATAGACCTTGATGCGATTAAGCCGACTAAGACGAAGATCAAAAGGCTCCATTTACCTGGCTTGTTGAGGGAATAAAGTAAGCTAATCTGTAGCGATAATTATTCGGAATCTGAAAAATGATGCAAGTAATTATGAATTAATCACTTACGTCACCTTTGACATTCATGTATATAATTCCCCAATAAAAGGTGAGTTTTCCCGATAGGAGCGCACCTAAGGAGCGAGTATTGCTGTCAAGCGGGCGGGCGAAGTGTCCTAATTCCCAGATGCTTTGATCCGCTTGACAGCCCAGACCCTTTAAGAACGCTTCTCATACGTCGCGTTGCCCTATTGCGACGGGGGCAAAAACGCGGCAGCCCTTTCCGTGAAGACCGCTGCTCATAGCGGACCTTGGAGACTCCCTCCGCAAAATCGTTACCCAAGTAGAAGCCATTTATCAGACTTTCCTGTGTTCACGATGTAGTCTATAAACGGACTTCGCTGAACTAGTTGGATATATCTCTATGTGCAAGCCTGCATCTGCGGCAGCTTTTTTGGCAGTTTTTCTGACTTTGCGGGTTCTTAAGGCAGCTTTTTCAGCTTTTTCTATCGCTTGGTCGAACGCTTTTTTGGCTTCTTCGGCTTTTTTGGCAGCTTTTTTGGCTACTTTTTTGGTTTTCTCGGCTTCGGCTTTTTTGACGTTGCGGACTTTTTTGGCTTGGTCGAATGCTTTTTCGGCTGCTAAAGCTTCGTTGAGGGCTGTCTCTGAGGCTTCTGTGGAGACTCCATTTAAGGCCTCTTCAGCTTTTTTGTAGACTGCGGCTAATCTTTTCATTTTGTTGAATGCTTCTCCATCTTTTTTATCTGCTTTTTTGGCTACTTTTTTGGTTTTGTCAGCTTTTTCTTTAGCTTGATCGGCTGCTTTTTCGGCTGCTTTTTTGGTCGCTTTGGCTTTTTCTTCGGCTGCTTTGACAGCTTTGTATTCTTCGGCTTTATTGAATGCTTCATAGGCGTTATTGAATGCTTCATAGGCGTTATTGGCTTCGCGGACTTCTTTTTTTAGTTCGTAGTCTTGGAAGGCTTTGTTGAATACTTCTTTAACTTTGACAGCTTTGTAGGCTTTGTTGAATGCTTCTTGTTTGATTGCCTCTTCGGCGTTAAATGCTTCTTCGATAGGACGAGGTTGTTGTGGCCTTCGCTGGCTACTTTGAATATTCTGTTCACTGGCTACTTTGAATATTCCTTTCTTATTATAAATGTCATAGAGAGCTTCGTTATAGGCTTTTTCGAATGCTTCTTGGACCTCTTGAGCTTCTTGGGTGTCGTAGGAGTCATCCTCCATGACTCCTACGATCTCGTTCCAATCGTTGGGTCTCCAGATCTTGGCATCCGCTTCGACAGCCTTCAGAGCGTCTAAGAACTCTTTCTGCTCCTGTCTAATCGGTCCAATTTCGCTTTTGAGTTCACGAAATAAAAGTAGCTTTCGGCGCGGATGTACGAGTACCAGATCGGGCCAGCCTCGGCAGACTTTTCCATATTCATAAGGATGGTGAAACCAAAGCCACCCGTTTTTATCTGCGATACTGATCACTTCGTTTTGAAACGCTTGCTCTGCCATAGTCCCTATAAAGACCTTATCCGTAGGCTACCTATCTGGTATTTCTACTTTTCGTGAGTCCACTCAATGTTACTCGTTTCTTGACGTCGGTTAGCCGCGCAACGCTCGGCGCACGCCAAAAGCGCGCTTGACTCACCCACTCTTGTATTCCTCCACCGCGTAGTACGGCACGAGATCGCAGCCAAAGCCGCGCTTGAAAAAGGCGATGCTCGGCATGTTAGCGCCGACGGAACCAACCTACAAAACGTTACCCAAAGACATTATCCCTGTATCCTCCCCGATACACGAACCCCCTGCCGCCTTCCTTTTACTATCGCTGGAA
This sequence comes from Candidatus Latescibacterota bacterium, assembly GCA_965116455.1. GTDB lineage: Bacteria > Latescibacterota > UBA2968 > UBA8231 > UBA8231. Next base: position 3,271,852 of record OZ220690.1, read on the forward strand.
AAAGCGTAACTCCCTGCGGGGCAAGCCAAAATACAATCCATACGCGGTCTTGGCACAGGCTTTGCCTACTCAACGTAGGCCGAGCCTTCCCTCCAACCCGCCGAGGCTCCATGCCCCTCATCGACGCCCTCACCAAACACTTCGTCCAAACCTACCCCCACCACTTCCTCCAATTCACCTTTCAACGCGACGATATCCAACTCGTCGAAATCCTTCCCACCGAACAAACCACCGTCGAAACCCGCCACCTCGACACTCTGCTCAAAGTCCAAATCGACGGACAACAAGCCCTCGTCCACTACGAATTCCAAACTGCCGACAGCACACCCCCCATGCCCCAACGCATGGCCAGCTACATCGGACGCCTCATCGGGCAATACGGCCTTCCCGTCTATGCCCACGTCATCTACCTGCGGCCCGACGCTGGCAAAAATGATCCAGGCAGCTACATCCAAGAGCATCCCTTGTATCCCATACGCATTCACTACGCCGTCCTCCGCCTCGCCGACCTCCCCGGTGAAACCGTCCGCGATGGCCGCTTATTCGGCCTGCTACCCGTAGCCACGCTGATGCAGCCGCCACCAGACACGAACCGCGACCAATGGCTAACCGAGTGCATGGCCATGACGCGAGAGCTTCCGCTAGACTCGCCAGCCAAGGCCAACATGGCGTTGGGATTGGCTTTTTACAGCAGCTTAACGTATGATAAGCAATATCTTTCTATCCTTTTATCCAAGGAGCGTCTTATGGCCCTGGTCAAAGAATCCGAGTTTGCGCGCGACTTTTTAGATATGCTGCGGGAGGAATTCGGGGACGAACTTAGGAGACAAGCTGAGGAAGAAATCAGAGGACAAGGCATCGAGCAAGGCATTGAGCAAGGTATCAAACAAGGCATTGAGCAGGGCAGGGAGCAAGGCATCCGCCACAGCATCCAAGCCGTGTTGGAACTGCGTTTCGGTGCCAGTGTCGCCCAAGTCTTCGCCGCCCGCTTGGCGTCCATTGACGACGTACAGCGTCTCGATCACTTGCATCGCGTTGCCGTGCAGGCGTCGAGCCTCGAAGAAGTAAGCCGTCTGTTAGACGACTAGTCCAATCGCCGACCACCTCACGGCGGCTCAATCCCACCGCAGAGCTTGGGCCGTCGTCTCCCCTCGTCAGCCGCGCAATGCTCGGCGCACCCCAAAGACGCGCTGCACCCACCCACTCTTGTATCCCTCCACTGCGTAGTACGGCACTAAATCGCAGCCAAAGCCTCGCTTGAAAAAGGCAATGCTCGGCATGTTGGCGCCGACGAAGTCAAAGTACTGGAGGGAACAGGTCTCCCAGTACTGCCAGAACAAAAGCGAATTTGCGCCCGTGTGGTTGAAGGCGGGATCCGAACCCCCAGTCCAGAAATAAGCAGTGTCGCGGCCCTCGGCAAAGACGACGAGGCCCGCGGTTTCTCCGTCTGAGTCGGCGATTTTGTACGCCTTGGCTAGGCCGGCCTCTAGGACTAAAGCGACAAAGCGCTCGGCCATAGCGGAGGCGACTGGAGGGCTGCTAGTTTGGTTGGAGTACGTGGCCTCGTAGTGTCGCCGAAAGAGCGCGGTGTCATCCGTGGCTTGGAGTTGATAGCCTAGTTTTTCGGCTTTGCGGATGTCGCGGCGTCTGAGGTTTGCCAGCCCTTCCCAGAGAGTGTCGCTAGCGCCGAGGGTCAGCCGGTAGGTATAGCGCAGGTGCGCGTCCCAGCCCTGCCAAGTGAAGGGGCGCACATCGGCGATGGCTGGCGCGTGGACTAGGAAGGTGCGGTGGTAGTGTTTGGCGATATAGTCGAGCAAGTGCGTACAAGCGTGGTGTTGGGCGGCTTCGACTGTGGCTGGTTTTTTGCTATCTACCGGAGCTAGGAGCAGGCCGGTGTGGGGCGTCAGCTCTGGGGTTTCGAGGCGGTAGAGACCCATGCGGCGGCGAGCCAAGCCGCTGATACCGGCTACGAGGGAACCATTGCGATAGCAACCGAGGCGGTGGACTTGACCGCCGGTGGCGGACGCAGCACAGCGGAGCCACGCGCTGGTGGAAAATACCGTGCCGCCGACGGCTTGGTGGACGAAGGCGTCCCAAGCGGTGTCGTCGGCGACGAGTTGGATTTCAAAGGTGTCGGCCACAGGGGATTTCGCGGTTGGGATTCAATGCGTGCGGTAAATTAGGGCAGGATGGGCGATTGCGCTACATCGCTTGACATTCCCCTTTGTACGCTGTATATTGGAGCCTTCCTAAATTGAAAGCTAACTTCTTGGATTACTTAGGTTTAATGACAATGAGCGCGCCGTTCCAGTTCCCGCGTATTTTCCGCCCGACCCCAGTGTGGGCGCGCCTCCGACTTCTCCTCCTCGATCTACTGCTTATTATTGGCCGGCCGGTCAAGTAGGCTTCGCCCCTCGTTCCACTTTTACAGCCCAATTAACGGACGAAGCCGCTGCAAACGCATAGGCTGTCAGCTAACTATGTCTATCAAACAATCTCAACGCCCTCAGTGAAGGAGAATTTTTCATGCAGATGTACTACGACAACGATGCCAACCTCGATCTGCTCTCGGACAAGACCGTAGCCGTCATCGGCTACGGCAGCCAGGGCCACGCGCATTCGCTCAACCTGTCAGAGAGCGGCGTCAAGGTGGTGGTGGGCCTGCGCGCGGGTAGCCAGCGGCGCGCTGAAGCCGAGGCCGCCGGGCTAGAGGTGGCCGATGTGGCCGAGGCCAGCAAGCGGGGCGACATCGTGGTGATCCTGATCAACGACGAAGTCCAGAAGGCCGTGTACGAAGCCGATATCCGCCCCAATCTCGAAGCGGGCAATGCTCTCGCCTTTGCCCACGGGTTTAACATCCACTTTGGGCAGGTGGTGCCGCCGGCCGATGTCGATGTGTTCATGGTCGCACCCAAAGGGCCGGGGCACTTGGTGCGCCGCGTGTACCAGCAAGGGGGTGGCGTGCCGGGCCTGTTGGCTGTTTACCAAGACGCCACTGGCCGGGCGCACGAAGTCGGTTTGGCCTATGCCAAGGGGATTGGCTGCGGCCGGGCCGGAGTCATTGAGACGACCTTCCGCGAGGAGACGGAGACCGACTTGTTCGGCGAGCAGGTGGTGTTGTGCGGTGGGTTGACCGAGCTGATCCGCGCGGCGTTTGACACGCTCGTCGAGGCCGGCTACCAGCCCGAGGTCGCTTACTTTGAGTGTTTGCACGAGGTCAAGCTGATCGTCGATCTGATCTACGAGGGCGGCATTGCCAACATGCGCTCGTCGATTTCGGATACCGCGGAGTTTGGCGACTTGACGCGCGGGCGGCGGGTGATAACCGAGCAGACGCGAGCGGAGATGAAGCAGATTCTCGCCGACGTGCAGAACGGCCACTTTGCGCGGGAATGGCTAGCCGAAAACCAAGTGGGCCGCCCGGTGTACAATGCGATCAAGCGCCGCGATTCCGAGCACCTGATCGAGACCGTCGGCACCCGGCTGCGCGCGATGATGAGTTGGCTGGACGACAAATAGGTATAGTGGTCAGTGGCCAGTGACCAGTGACCAGTCCCAACCTCCCCCGAGGGGGACTAACCACTAACCACTAACCACAGGCTTCTGAAAGGAGATAAGCGCGATGGAACCCCTACTTAGCGAGTTGAGTTCCGACCCCGACCTTTGGTCGGTAGGCGGTCTCTGCACGGCTGGAGGGGACCGTCTGCCGCTTGTACCACCTCATCTGGCCAGCCAGGAAAGAACACATCATGGCTGATGCAAATCGCGTATATATTTTCGACACCACACTGCGGGACGCCGAGCAGACGCCCGGTGCCTCGCTAACCGTCCGGGAAAAGCTGGAAGTCGCCCACCAGTTGGCGCGGCTGCAAGTCGATATTATCGAGGCCGGCTTTCCAGTGTCCTCCAACGAGGACTTTGAGGCCGTGCGCCGCATTGGGCAGGAAGTTGCCGGGCCGGTAATCTGTGGGCTATCCCGCGCCGTGCCCAAGGACATTGAGCGAGCTGGCGAGGCGCTCGGAGACGCGCCCCGGCCGCGGATCCACACCTTTATCGGCACATCGGATATTCACCTCGCGGGCCAGTTGCGCAAGGGCCGGGAAGAAGTGCTGAAGATGGCGGTGGCCGCGGTGGAGCAGGCCAAGTCGTACTGCGACGACGTGGAGTTTTCGCCCATGGACGCCGCTCGCACCGAGCCTAACTACCTCAACGAAATCATCGCGGCGACCATTGCGGCGGGGGCCACGACGATCAACATTCCCGACACGGTGGGTTATGCTGTACCCGAAGAATTCGGGGCGCTGATCGCGCGGATCATCGCTGAGGTCCCCAACAGTGGAGACGCCATCATCAGCGTCCACTGCCACGACGATCTGGGGATGGCGGTAACCAATACCCTCTCCGCGATCAAAAACGGCGCGCGCCAAGCCGAATGCACGATCAACGGCTTGGGCGAGCGGGCCGGCAATTCCTCGTTGGAGGAGATCGTCATGGCGCTAAAGACGCGCCAGGATTACTTCGGCTTTGACACCGAGGTGGTCACCGAGGAAATCGTCCCCACCAGCCGGCTGGTCAGCCGTTTGATGGGAATCGCGGTCCAGCCCAACAAAGCGATCGTCGGTGCCAATGCCTTTGCCCACAGCTCGGGCATCCACCAAGATGGGGTGCTCAAGCAGCGCGATACCTTTGAGATCATGGATCCGAAAGATGTGGGGCTGGAGGCTACCGAGATCGTGCTGACGGCGCGTTCGGGACGCGCTGCGTTGCGGCACCGGCTGGAGGTCTTGGGCTACGAGTTGGATCAGGCAAAGCTGGACAAGGTGTACGAGAAGTTCTTGGAACTGGCCGATAAAAAAAAGGAGGTCTTCGACGAGGACCTGATTGAGATTTTCCACGATGATCCCGGCGAGGGTATCGCCTATTACGAGCTGAAGTATCTACACGCAGTCAGCCGCACCGGAGACGTGCCCTCGGCGACAGTGCGTTTGAGCATCGCCGGTGGCGAGCCTGTGGAGGGAGCGGCTCAGGGCGACGGGCCGGTGGACGCTACTTATGAGGCCATTCACCGAGCTCTCGCTAGCCATCCACTGGAAGATGACGATATCCAACTGGACGATTATGCGATTCGCGCGATCACCTCGGGTAGCCAAGCGCTGGGCGAGGTGACGGTACATCTGTCGAGAAGTGGAGAACAGGCGCGGGGCCGAGGCGTTTCGACCGACGTTATCGAGGCCAGTGCGAGGGCTTATGTCGATGCGCTGAATCGCCTAGCCGCAAAGAACGCTAAAGAACAGCATCAGACCGTGTAGAGGAGATTGGAGATGGGTAAGACCCTGTTGCACAAGGTTTGGGACGCGCACACCGTGCGCGAGTTGCCCTCTGGGCAGACGCAGTTGTTCGTTGGCCTGCATTTGGTCCACGAGGTGACCAGTCCCCAGGCCTTTGAGATGCTGCGGGAGCGCGGCCTTACGGTCCGCTTCCCACAGCGCACCTTTGCCACCGTAGATCACATCGTGCCCACGGATTTGGTACAGCGGCCTTTTGTCGATGACTTGGCCGAGGAAATGATGGACGCGATCGAGCAGAATGCCGCCGAGTTCGAGATTCCGCTGTTCAACATCGACGATCAGCGCCAGGGGGTAGTCCACGTCATCGGCCCGGAGTTGGGGTTGACCCAGCCGGGCATGACCATTGCCTGCGGCGACAGCCACACTTCGACGCACGGGGCTTTTGGCGCGGTGGCCTTTGGCATTGGCACCAGCCAAGTCCGCGACGTGCTCGCCACGCAGTGCTTGGCCATGGACCCGCTCAAAGTGCGGCGGATCGAAGTTAGCGGTGCGCTGAGCGAGGGAGTGTACGCCAAAGACGTCATCTTGCACATCATCGGCCTGCTCGGGGTCAATGGCGGCGTTGGCTACGGCTATGAGTACGGCGGCTCAGTCATTGAGGCCATGTCCATTGAAGAGCGGATGACGGTGTGCAACATGTCGATTGAAGGCGGTGCTCGGGTCGGGTACGTCAATCCCGACCAGACGACGTACGACTATCTCAACGGACGGTCTTATGCGCCGCGCAACTTTGAGTCTGCGGTCGAGTGGTGGGAATCCATGGCCTCGAATGCAGATGCCGAGTACGACGATATAGTCCAAATCGACGGCCGCGAGATCGGCCCGACCGTGACGTGGGGCATTACGCCGGGCCAATCGGTCGGCGTTGACCAAGCTTTGCCCGAACTAGACGCTTTTGCCGATGCCGACCGCTCCACCGTCCGGGAAGCCTTCGATTACATGGACTTTGCGCCGGGGCAAAGGATCGCCGGTACCAAAGTAGATGTAGCGTTTATCGGCTCCTGCACCAATGGTCGGCTCTCGGATTTGCGCGAGGCAGCCCGAGTCGCTCGCGGGCGCAAGGTAGCCTCTGGCGTCCGCGCCCTCGTAGTGCCTGGGTCGCAACAGGTGCGGGCCGCAGCCGAGGCCGAGGGTTTGCACGAGATCTTTGCGGAAGCCGGGTTCCAATGGCGGGGAGCGGGTTGCTCTATGTGCTTGGCGATGAATCCCGACAAACTCCAGGGCCGCGAGCTGTGCGCCTCGTCGTCCAACCGCAACTTCAAGGGCCGGCAGGGGAGTCCTACCGGCCGCACTCTGCTAATGAGTCCGGCGATGGTCGCGGCCGCGGCGGTGGCGGGTGAGGTGGCGGACGTGCGGGAGTTGGTGGGGTAGAGGAGAAGATATCATGGAAAATTCGAGTGTGATTCAGACGATAACTGGCCGCGGCGTGGTGGTGCGCGGGGCCGATATTGATACCGACCGCATCATTCCGGCTCGCTTTTTGCGGACGGTGACCTTTGAGAATTTGGGTGCCCACGCCTTTGAGGACGATCGCGCGGCTGGCGACCATCCCTTTGACCAAGGGCGCTTTCAAGGAGCGTCGATCCTGTTGGCCAATGCCAACTTCGGCTGCGGGTCCTCGCGCGAACACGCGCCGCAGGCCCTGATGCGCTGGGGGATCAAGGGTTTTGTCGCCGAGTCCTTTGCCGAGATTTTCTTTGGCAACTGCATTGCCATGGGATTGCCCTGTGTGCGGGTGGTGGCCGAGGACATGCAGGCGTTGATGGACGCGGTCGAGAGCGGTCCGGCGCAGGAGGTGGCCATTGATCTCGAAGCGCGGCAGGTGCGCTGGACTGGCGGCGAGGTTGCAGCCGATATTGCCGACGGCCCGCGCGAGCAGTTTCTCAAGGGAAGTTGGGATTCGCTGGGTCAGCTTTTGGCCGCTGGCGGCCAGATTGAGAGCACCACGCGGAAGCTGCCGTACGTGGCGGGGTTTTGAAAGAGGTGATAAGATGGGATACATCAAAGTAAACGGACGGAAAGTTACCAACCCATTAGCTCGGGTGCTGATACCGACGACCGCCTTGCTGTTTTTGGCTTTTGTCGCGGCAACTGTTATATGCGCGATTCTAATCGCGACAGGGTTGGTGTTCGTGGTGTTGATCCTCACAGTCGGCGTGATGTTGCTGTATTTCGCTGTTAGAATCGTGGTCACAGGACTGCGCTATTTTGCCAATTGGAACGAGAATAGACGGAGGTAAATAATTGCACAAAATTGCCGTAATACCCGGAGACGGAACAGGGCCTGAAGTGGTGGTCGAGGGGCTGAAAGCACTCGACGCTGTAGCCGCTAAGCAGGGATTCAAATACGAGACCGTGGAGTTTGACTTTGGCGGCGACCGCTACTTGCGCACCGGCGAGGTCTTGCCCGACTCAGCGGCCGATGACTTCAGGCAGTTCGATGCCATTTACCTAGGGGCCATCGGCCACCCCGATGTGAAGCCGGGTATTCTCGAAAAGGGCATTCTACTGAGGTTGCGCTTTGAATTAGATCAGTACATCAACCTTCGCCCGGTCAAGCTCTATCCCAACGTGCCGACGCCGATCAAGGACAAGGGGCCGGAGGATATCGATTTCGTAGTGGTGCGCGAAAATACTGAGGGACTGTACGCGGGTTCTGGCGGCTTCCTCAAAAAGGGCACGCCCGACGAGATCGCGGTGCAGGAATCGATCAATACCCGCAAGGGCGTCGAGCGCTGCCTGCGCTATGCCTTTGAGTACACCCAGCGGCGCAACAAGGACAACACCTTGACGCTGTGCGGCAAGACCAACGTGCTGACGTACGCCTTCGACCTGTGGGAGCGGGTGTTTGACGAAATCGGCGCGGCCGACTACCCGGCCATCAAGCGCGACTACGCCCACGTCGATGCCATCTGCATGTGGATGGTTAAAAATCCCGAGTGGTTCGACGTGGTAGTTACCGACAACATGTTCGGCGACATCATCACGGATTTGGGCGCGATGATCCAGGGCGGAATGGGCATTGCTGCGGGCGGCAATATCAACCCCGAAGGCGTATCGATGTTCGAGCCGATCGGCGGCTCGGCTCCCAAGTACACCGGCCAGAATATCATCAATCCTATGGCCGCCGTCGGTGCTTGTCAGCTCATGCTCGACACGCTTGGCGAGCACGAGGGTGCCAACATTTTGGAGGGCGCTATCGTCTCGACGCTGACCAAGCTCGACGATATGGGCGCGGGAAGAATGGGGTATTCGACGGCGGAAGTAGGAGATGTAGTAGCCCAGGCTGTAGCCGACGCCTAGGGCGATGGAGGGGAGCGACACCATGCGCATCGAAGTCTATGACTCTACCCTGCGGGACGGCGCTCAAGCCGAGGGCATTTCCTATTCGCTAGAGGACAAGCTGCTGATCGCGCGGCGGCTCGACGCACTGGGGGTCGATTACATCGAAGGGGGCTGGCCAAATCCCACCAATCCCAAGGATCTGGCCTTTTTCCAGGAAGTGAAGAAGCTGGGTCTGAAGGCTCGAGTGACCGCCTTTGGCAGCACGCGCCGGGCTGGTGTGGCCCCGGAGGAAGACGCGACCCTGAACACGCTGCTGCGGGCCGAGACCGACAGCGTTTGCATCTTTGGCAAGAGCTGGACCTTGCACGTCGTCGAGGCGCTCAAGACGACGCTAGAAGAAAATCTGCAGCTGATTGAAGACTCTGTTGCCTATCTGGTCGCGCACGGTCGCGAGGTGATCTACGACGCCGAGCACTTTTTCGATGGCTATAAGTCCGACGCCGATTACGCGGTCGAGACCTTGTTGGCCGCCGAGCGCGGTGGGGCGCGGATTTTGGTGCTCTGCGACACTAATGGCGGTACCCTGACCAGTGAGATGGGCCAAATCGTCGAACAGGTCGCCGAGCGGATTGCGCTGCCCTTTGGCATCCACACGCACAACGATGCTGGCGTGGGCGTGGCCAACACGCTCGTGGCCGTGGAGCGGGGTGCGGTGCAAGTGCAAGGAACTTTTAACGGCTATGGCGAGCGCTGCGGCAACGCCAACTTGTGCGCCATTCTGCCCAACTTGGAGCTGAAGATGGGCTACCAGACGGTGGGTCGCGACAATCTCGCGGAGCTGATGGACTTCTCCCGCTTCCTCAGCGAGATTGCCAACGTCTATCACGACCACCGCCAGCCGTATGTCGGCGAGAGCGCGTTCGCCCACAAGGGCGGCGTCCACATCGACGCCATGATCAAGGACCCGCGCTGCTACGAACACATTGATCCCATAGCCACGGGCAATGAGCGGCGCTTCTTGGTCTCGGACCAAGCGGGCGGCGCGACGGTCGTCAGCAAGTTACAGCGATTTTTGCCCGACATAGAGAAGAGGGATCCGCTGGTGGGGCAGGTCTTGGAGCGAGTCAAGCAGTTGGAGCACGAGGGCTATCAGTTTGAAGCGGCAGAGGGGTCGTTTGAGTTGCTGGCGCGGCGGGTCCAGGGCACGTACGAGGACTTATTCACGCTGATCAACTTCCGCACCATCAACCGCAGGATTGGGGAGCACGCCGAAGAAGCCGAGGCCATTGTCAGGGTCGTCATCGGCGATGCCGAGTACCATATGGTTGCTGGCGGCGACGGCCCGGTCAATGCGCTCGATCAAGCACTGCGCAAGGCGCTGGAGCAGGAGTTTCCCGCGCTCAAGCAGGTGCATTTGGAAGACTACAAGGTGCGGGTGTTGTCGAGCAGCGACGGGACCGCGGCCAAGACGCGCGTGTTGATTGAGTCGTCGGACGGCAAGGATGTGTGGGGTACGGTGGGGGTGTCGGAGAATGTGATCGAGGCGAGTTGGATCGCACTGGCCGATAGTTTGCACTACAAATTGATGAAGGATGCGCTGGCCGAGCTAGCTGTCGGCGCGACGGGAACGGACTGAGTGCTCAAAGCAAGGAGCAAGACAATGACCTCTACAAAAGTTGCCGATTTAACAGTTGATGAGTTTAGAGCACTTGTTCAGGAAATTGTTGTACACACGCTCTCAGAAATGCTGGGCGATCCTGATGAAGGAGCGGAATTACGCGAAGACTTCGCCGAGGAACTTCGGGCCGCCCTTGTCGCGGTGGAAGGCGATAGCGAAACCGTACCTGCCCATAAAGTTGCTAAACGACTAGGGTTGACTTGGTGATGTACCATGTAGAATTCACACCCAATGCCGAAGCAGATTTAACTAAGTTGGAGGCTTCAGTAGCACAGCGCGTACTCAACAGACTGCGTTGGTTAGCTGAGAACTTTGAGTCAATTAAAATCGAAGCACTTACAGGACGATTTTCGGGTGTATTCAAATTGCGCGTCGGCGATTATCGCGTTCTCTATATTTGTGACCGGAGAGAACAGAAGATAATTGTTCAGTTTGTTAAGCATCGGCGCGAAGTGTACGAAAAAAAATAAAAAAAAGCGACAAGAGTGAAGATATTGGACGACGGCAACATTTGTTCCGCGAAAAGGTTGCAAGCCGCCGAGCTAGCTGTCGGCGCGACGGGAACGGACTGAGTGCTATGAGAATTATCGAGGGCGGTGGGGTCACTGCGCCGAGTGGGTACCGGGCGGCTGGCATCCAGACGGGTGTCAAGGAGTCGGGCGCTAAGGATTTGGCGCTGGTGTATTCGACGCGCCCGGCGAATGCGGCTGCGGTGTACACCACCAACAAGGTGCAGGGCGCGCCGATTGCCATCGACCGCGAGCACCTCGCCGACGGCAAGGCGCGGGCCGTGATTCTCAACAGCGGCAACGCCAATGTCTGCAACGGCGACGTCGGCTTGGACCACGCCAAGCGGATGTGCGCCCTGACGGCGAGCGAACTGGGTCTGCAAACGGAAGAAGTGCTGGTCTGCTCCACCGGCTTGATCGGCGTACCGCTGCCGATTGCCAAGATCGAGGCGGGCATCCCGCGGATTGTCGCGGCGTTGTCCGAGGAAGGCGGTGCTACTGCCGCCGAGGCGATTATGACCACGGACACTGTGCCGAAGAGTTGCGCTGTCGAGGTTGAGTTGGAAGCGGGCCGCGCCGTGGTTGGGGCGATGGCCAAAGGAGCGGCGATGATCGCCCCCAACATGGCGACGATGCTGTCGGTGGTGACCACGGACGCGACCGTGCCCAGCGGACCATTGCAAGAGCTGCTGTCGCAGGCCATCCAGCGCACGTTCAACTGCATTACGGTTGACGGCGATATGAGTACGAGCGACACGGTGATCCTGATGGCCAATGGCGAAGGCGCGGAGCTAGGCGAAGGCGATTGCGAGCTCCTCTACGAGGGCATTGAGTACGCATGCCGGCAGATGGCCCAAGCGATCGCACGCGACGCCGAGGGTTCGTCCAAGCTGATCACCATAGCGGTGCGCGGTGCCGCGACCGAAGCGGAGGCGAGACAAGTCGGCATTGCAGTGGCCAATTCGAGCTTGGTGAAGACCGCGGCGTTTGGCAACGACCCCAACTGGGGACGCATTCTGTGCGCGATGGGGTACGCCGGCGTCGAGTTCGATCCAGAGAGGGCGCGCGTGTCGCTGTGCGGCACTGACATCTATGGCAACGGCGCTGGTCTCGATTTCGACGAAGATAAGCTGAGCGCGGCCATGCAGGCCGAGGAAATGGCTATTGACATCGACTTGGCGATGGGCGCGGCCGCGGCTGAAATTTTTACCTGCGATCTGACGTACGAGTACGTACGCCTGAACGCGGAATACACCACTTGAGGAACTATGCCACTTTCGCACAATGTACAGCGCGTTCAGCCGTCGGTCACCATGCAGATTTCGGCGCAGGCCGCGGCCATGCAGCGCGCTGGTATCGACGTGGTTTCGCTGTCGGCGGGCGAGCCGGATTTCGATACGCCGCAAAACGTCAAAGACGCTGGCATCCGCGCCATTGTTGAGGGCTTTACCAAGTACACCACGCCGGGATCGGGGATCATCGAGCTCAAGGAGGCGATCTGCCGCAAATTCGAGCGCGACAATGGTTTGGTTTACACAACCGACGAAGTGATCGTCAACAATGGGGCCAAGCACTCGCTCTTTTTGGCGGTGGCGGCGCTGGTCAACGCTGGCGACGAGGTCATCATCCCCACGCCGTATTGGGTGACCTACTGCGAGCAGCCGCGGATAGTAGGCGGCGAGCCGGTGATCGTCGAGACCCAAGCGGCTAACGGACTCAAGCTGACCGCGGATGAGTTCCGCGCTGCCATCACGCCTCGCACGCGGATGCTCTTTTTGTGCTCGCCGTCTAATCCCAGCGGCGCGGTGTACACTCGCGAGGAGTTGGAGAGTTTGGCGGCAGTGGCCGTCGAGCACGAGGTCTATGTACTCAGCGATGAGATCTACGAAAAGCTGATCTACGACGGGGCCGAGCACCACTCGATTGCCGCTTGCAGCCCGGAGGCCAAGGAATTCAGCATTGTGGTCAATGGAGTGTCCAAGGCCTATTCGATGACCGGCTGGCGCATCGGCTACACGGGGGCCAGCGAGGAGATCATCGCCGGAATGAACAAGGTGCAAAGTCAGGAAGTGTCGCACCCCTCGTCGATGGCGCAGAAAGCGGCCGTCGAGGCGCTCGATGGCCCGCAGGAATCGGTCGAGGAAATGCGCCAGGCCTTTGATGCGCGGCGGCGCTACATGGTCAAGCGCCTCAACGCCATAGAGAGCGTAGAATGCGTGTTGCCGTCGGGGGCCTTTTACGCCTATCCCGATGTCTCTGCTTACTACGGCAGCGAGGTCCGCGACTCCGTGGCATTGTGCGAGTACTTGCTTGAAGAGGCCAAGGTGGCCTGTGTGCCTGGCGCTGGCTTTGGCACCTACGAGCACATCCGCCTCTCCTATGCCACGTCGCTGGAACTGATTGAAAAGGCGTTGGACCGAGTTGAGGCGGCGCTGGAGGGAATTAGGAATTAGGAATTGGGTTGGGAACTCTCAATTCCTAATTCCTAATTTAACCTAGGAGGTTGTCCGGTGAATAACAGTGGATTTTACCTCGATTTTGAACGCGATCTCGTCGAGCTACAAAAGAAAATCGACGAGCTAAAAAGCCAAGCCGAAGCCGATGGCTTGAATTTGGATGAGGGCGTGCGCAAGCTCGAAGCGCAGGCTGCGAAGAAGCGCAGAGAAATCTACACCAACCTCAGCCCTTGGCAGCAGGTTCAGATTGCGCGGCATCCGCACCGCCCCTACGCGCTCGATTACGTCGAGCGGATGCTCTCCGACTTCACCGAACTGCACGGCGACCGCCTCTTTGCCGACGACCCCTCCGTCATCGGCGGGCCGGCGCGACTAGACGACGAATCAGTCATGGTCATCGGCATCCAGAGCGGGCGCAACCTCGAAGAGCGGCAGAAGCGCAACTTCGGTATGCCGCATCCAGAAGGGTATCGCAAGGCCCGCCGCCTGATGCAGATGGCGGCCAAGTTCAAATTGCCAGTCTTGACCTTGGTCGATACATCGGGTGCCTATCCCGGGATTGAGGCCGAGGAGCGGGGCCAAGCCGAGGCCATCGCTCGCAACCTCTACGAAATGTCGCATCTGCCGGTGCCCATCGTCGTGGCCATTATCGGCCAAGCCTTCAGCGGCGGTGCCATTGGCATCACGGTCGGCGACCGGATCCTGATGCTGGAGCACGCCTGCTATTCGGTGATTGTGCCAGAGAGTTGTTCGACGATCTTGTTCAAGGTGCGCGAGCGCAGGGAGGAAGCGGCCGAGGCCCTCAAGCTCACGGCTAAAGATCTGAAGCAACAGGGAATCATCGACCGCATCGTGCCCGAGCCGTTGGGCGGTGCCCACCACGACTGGGACAATGCGGCCAAGGTGCTCAAACGCCATGTGCAGGATACCTTGGCCGAGCTTCAGCGACTTACTCCAGAGAAGCTAATCGCTCAGCGGCTGGAAAAGTTCGCGGCGATGGCGCGCTTTGAGGAATAGTCCCAACAGTGTTTGGGACTGCGCTTTAATTGCCAGTGCCGTCGCGCGCTTCTCTCCGCCACCGTTCAAGCGGGTGTTCGCGCGGCGTTAGCGGCATGTACACCCGCGCTTTGCGGCGATGTGATTCCCACGTCGCCTGAATCATTTCGAGACAATCTCGACCGTCTCTGCCGCTGGCAAACGGATCCCGGTCTTCCTCAATAGCGGCGATGAGGTCGCGCAGCATGAGGCGTTGCAAGAGCAATCGTATGGAGGTCCTATCGCGTGGATTGCCGCGCTCGTCTAGGTCTTCGGCTGGCAGATGCACGGGTTCCCACGCCTCGGCCGGCGTCTTGTGTTGTCCTTTGTGGATAAACATCGTCGTGCCCACGCTCTCCCGCACGGCGATGCGTCCTTCGGTGCCGATGATGTCAATGCCATAGCCGTTGTCGTTGGTCTGCGGCTGGGCGAGAAACTGCACGTCCGCATGGATGCCGTTGGCAAAGCGGAACGAGGCGTGTCCGCGCTCGCCGAGCACAATCCCCGCATCGCGGTCTTTCGGGTGTACCTCTTGGGTGTGTTTGATGTCGTCAACGGTTGACTCGCGTCCATCCATCTGCACGAGGTGCGCGTGCGTCCACTCGACATCGCCGCCGAACAGACGCACCCAATCGTAGAGATGGGTCCCCATTTCCATCAGCGAGTTGCCCACCTTGCGGCCCCCTTTGTCGGTTGCCTGCAGCAACACCACTTGGCCGATTGCACCTTGATTGATCAGCGAGAGGGCGTGGCGATTGTACGGGCTGGCGCGCTTGATGTGGTTAATGGCAAACTTGACGCCGTGCTGGTCGCAGGCTGCAACCATCTCGTCGGCTTCGATGAGATTCAGGGCAATCGGCTTTTCGCAGAACACGTGGATGCCGCGCTGGGCTGCGGCAATTGTCGGTTGGTGGTGCATGGGTGCTTGGGTTGGGACGATGACGAGGTCGGGCTGTTGCTCGTCGAGCATCTTCTCGTAGTCGTCGTAGATGGCTTGGACGCCAAAGCGCTCTCCCCATGCCGCCGCCCGCTCGGGGTCGATTTCCGCCCCGGCGACCAGTTCGCAGTTGGTTTCTAACTGCACGGCCTCCGCATGGTGCCCGCCCATGCCGCCGAGGCCGATAATCGCAATGCGGTAGTTGTTCATAGGATATTTTGTCGTTCGCGCCTACGATTGTCTCGCAAGCGCGAACTCTATTTGAATCAGGCGCGCCGCAAGCGGTCGAAGAGCCGCTCCAGACGATCGAAGGCGAGGCGGATCATGTCTTCGTCCCAGTCGCCGTCAATCTTGATCTGGACCATGGACTGGAGGGTCTCTAGGTAGGCTCGTTGCGTCTCGGTTAGGGGGCGTTCTTGGCGGTCTGAAGAACGTTCTGAGCGTTCCTGTCGTTCTTGTCGCTCTTGTCGCTCGGAAGTGGTGCGCTTGGTGCGTCCATCGCGTCCAGAGCGCTCCTTGGGGGCGGGTTCGCGGGCGCTGCGAGCCTCCTTTTTGGGTTCGGGTTCGGGAGTTTCGTCTTGGGGTTCGGGTTCTTGGGGTTCGGGTTCGGCGGCCGCTTCCTCTTGCGGGGCGGAGGGGTCGCCAAAATCAGCTTCGGCGATGAGGTATTTGAAGAACATCTTCATCTTGTTGGCCGAATCGCGCCCCATGCCGGTGCGGTTGCGGAAGTAATCGACAATCGCGTCGTCGCTCATGTTGCCGTTGTTCTGCTCCCACTCCGGCAGCAGGTCTTTGTACAGATCGCGGATCACTTCGGCGATCGCGAATTTGCGCGTCTCCTTGGGGACTATCCGCAACAATAGGTCCGTGGGCTTTTGGTCGCGGTCGGTCAGGTTCATGGATTCGATACCGCGCAAAAAGCGGTGAATCATCGACGGGGTGCGGATAATAGGCCGCACGTAGTCGCGGTCGATTTGGTCGGGAATTTTGGTCTCTAGCCGCGAGAGGAACCGTTCGAACTGCACCTTGGTGATATAGGGAAACCATGCCCGGTCTTGCCGGCCGCTACTGTCTTCCGATCCTTCTTCCACTGCCGTCTCAGCGGCGTCTTGGCGTACTTCTTCCATTGTAAATCTCCATTCGGTAAATTGATATGTCTCCGGGCGTCAGGGCTGAGAGGCAAATTCGGCCGTCACAACGGCGGAAATGCCTCCGCGCACATTGAATTCTCCCACTACGGTCATGCGCCGCGGCGCGCAGGCGGCCACCAAATCGTTGAGAATGGTGTTGGTAACTGCTTCGTAGTAAGCGCCTTCTTGGCGAAAGGACCACAGGTAGAGCTTGAGCGATTTGAGCTCAATGCACTGCTGGTCGGGCACATAGCGGATGTGGATAGTGCCAAAATCTGGTTGCCCAGTTACGGGACATATCGAAGTGAATTCCGGACACGAGAACTCGATTGTGTAGTCGCGGTCCGGATAGGGATTGGCAAAAACCGCTAGGTCTTTGCTCGGCTCGGTAGCCATGAAAATTTCGTCTCCTAACAGCCTAAAAATATTTAAAGATAAGGCCAAATGGGTGCTTTGGCTATGCCGCGCCAAAGCGCTCGATGACGTTGGCGGTAATGCGCGAGACGGTCTCGTCCACGAGACTTGAGGTTGGATACGTGATGGAGCCGACGGAGAAAACCGCGCCGCTGCTCAACGATGGCTCGCACACGGTGGGATCTGAAGGCGAGGCACATGGGTGGCCGCTAGGGCCGTGCCGATGAGGCGTTCGAGGCCGCGTTCGGAGGTGTCGGTGGGCACTGCGAAGACTATCGGTCCGTGAACGGATTTATGACCCGGAGGCCATCGTAGTCCTGTTCCGAACTGAGGTCTTGTGAGTATACCGCATCGCAGCCCAAGGCGCGCGCGCCGCCGCAAGAATGGCACCGTCCCAGTAGGACAGCCGAAAGCGTCGGCTGATGGCCACGGCCTCGAGAAAAACGTCTATCGTCATCGTCTGAATCCGGAACAGCAGAATCGGCTCTAGGAATTGCAATGCCCTATTGCCAGAAAGACTGCGGATTCGTGTCGGCCGGGTGGCTTGGTGATAGAACTCCTACAACACCTGAACGGACGCGGCGAGGTCGGGTTCTGTCAGGACTTCCCGCGCTCGCTCGTCGGCCTCCTCCGGGACCCCGCTGACGGCGTACAGCATTGGCCCATGGGCAACACCAAGAATCCCTAGTAAATTAGCGGCTTGAGGTCCAGGCGACGGTCCAGCAAGTCGGGGAGTTGCCGATTGAACAGGTCGATCAGTTCTTCATCACTAAAGGTTCTCATCGCCCTTGCGCCTTTCCTTTATACTTTGAAGCTAGTTAAGAGGGCATCTGCAAGACCCGGATATTTGAGAGTCGCAAGGTTGCAACACATTGTCAAGCACCTGATGGCGAAGGAGGGAAGTTTCAGCAAATGGATCGCATTCTACTGGTAGGCTGCGGCGGCTTCATTGGAGCCGTGTTGCGCTACTTGGTCTCCTTGGGAACCCAGCGCCTGTTGGGCACCCCGCTCTACGCCACCCTCGTGGTCAACGTGGTCGGCTGCCTCGTCATTGGCTTTTTGGGAGGCTTGGCCGAAGAGCGTCAATACCTCAGCCCTCAACTCCGCCTATTCCTCTTCGTCGGCATCCTCGGCGGCTTCACCACTTTTTCATCCGTGGCCTACGAGACCGCTACCATACTGCGCGCAGGTCAAGTTCCAGCCGCCTTAGTCCACATTGGCCTGCAACTGCTGCTGGGTATTCCCGCTGTATTCGTCGGGTATTGGGCGGCCCGCTAGCTGACTAGTCCTCGCAAGTACGCCAAGCTCGCGGGCGCGGCTTCGCGCAAACTGGCTTGGCGATAGACCTTGACCGAGGCAAAACCCGCGTAGCCAATGGCGTCCAAGGCCGCGAGCACGGCCTTGAAATCGAGGTGACCGCTGCCTAACACACCGCCGTTGCTCTCGCACAAGTGGACGTGCCGCAGCGCGTCGCCGCAGTCGAAAATGGGCTGGGTCAACGACTTTTCTTCAATGTTCATGTGAATCGTATCGACCATCGGCCTAAAAGCCGGCACGCCAATGCGCTCAATCAGGGCGCGCACCTCGCCGACGGAATTGTTAAACCCCACTTGCAAGTGATTGATCGGCTCGACGACCAGATCCACTCCAGCGTCTTGCGCGGCCAAGCCCACTTCGCGCAGACCAGCCGCAATGCGCTCGTTAGCCACTTCGGCATCCGGCTCGTCCTCGCGCAAGCCCTGCAAAAGCCCGACTACGAGGATGGCGTTGAAACGCTGGGCAATGAGCAGGTACTCCCGCAGTCTAGCAATAGCACCGGCGCGTCGACGCGGGTCGGCCACACTCAAGCACAGTCCCTCGGCATAGGCAGCCCCAGTCAAAAGCGACGGCACCACCAACCCGCACGCCTCCACCGCACGCTCAACCGCGTCCAATTGACCGAGCACCGCAGGCGTCAAGTTCAACTCGACGCCCTCGTACCCACAATCCCGAATGAAGTCCAACCCAGCGGCAAAATCGCCCCCGAGATCCGCAAAGTCGATTACCATATAGCTGTAGCGCATCGCTGTCTCCAAAGAATTAGGAATTAAGAATTAAGAATTAGGAATTGGGGCGGTGATGGGTAATTCGCAATTCGCAATTCCTAATTCCTAATTGAAATCAACCGCCCCTGTGTCTAAGTTACCTCATTCGATTTAGCCCCAACAGCGGAGCGCACGCGTGCAATACCGACGATTCGGCAAAACAAACTGGCAAGTCAGCGAAATCGCCATGGGTGGGTCTTGGTTTTACGGACGCCCGGAATACGGCCTCCTGCCGGTGGCGCACGGAGTCGCCATGGTCGAGCGCGCCCTAGAATTGGGCATCAACTACTTCGACACGGCTCCGCTCTACGGCCAAGGCCGCAGCGAAAAGGTCCTCGGCCACGCCCTCAAAGGCGTTGACGCGCCCTATTATCTGGCGACCAAAGTAGGCTATTATCCCGCGCCCTTCGACTACACCCGCGACACTATCTGGCGGGGGTTTGAGGCCAGTCTCCTGCGCTTGCAGCGCGACTCGGTCGATCTATTGCAACTCCACGAGGCCGAGCAGGCGGGTTGGGAGGGCATCTTCGGCCGGGCGCGCGCCCTAGAGGCCATGCTCGAAATCCGCGAGCAGGGACTCGCACAACACATCGGCCTCACCGGCTCAGACCTCGTGCTAATGCGCGATGTCCTCGCCGAGACCGACGCCTTCGTCTCGGTGATCACCTTCCTCAAATACGACCTGTTGGTGCAGACGGCCAAGGAAATCCTCCTACCCACCGCGGCCGCCCGCGACGTCGCCATCATCCTCGCCTCGCCGCTGCACGCCGGCCTACTCGGCTCCAAGCGCGACGCCTGGAAGGAGGTCGGCCGCTTTGCCGAGCTGTATCCCAAACTCGAAAAAGTCGAAGCGCTGCTCGCCGACGAACCCGGCGACATGCCCGACCACGGCCTGCGCTACTTGCTGTCAGACCCCCAAGTCTCCGTGCTGCTCACCGGCGCAGCAACGCTAGACGAACTCGAAGTCTCCACGGCCGTTTCCGACGGCCGCTACCTATCACCCGAACTCATCGCCCGCATCCAAGCACTCACCCCTTGATAAGGAATTGCCCATGAAACCTGTCCGCGTCGGCTGCATCGGCCTCGGCTGGATCACCCAAAGGGCGCACCTCCCGGCGTTAGCTGCCCTTGCCGAGGAAGGCCAAGTCGTCTTCCAAGCATTCTGCGACAAAAGCGAGGAAACTCTCCAAGAACAAGCGGCCATCTACAAGCCTCATTCGACCTATACGGACCACCACCAGATGTTCGCAGAGCAAGAACTCGACGCGGTTTACTTGTGCATTCCGCCGACTGCACACACCGACGAAGTGCTCATCGCCGCGGACCAAGGCGTCGCCCTCTTCGTCGAAAAGCCCCAAACTCTCGACCTAGCCCAAGTCGTCGAATTCAACGCCGCAATCGAAAAAGCCGGCATCGTATCCCAAGTCGGCTTCGTCTATCGCTACGAGCCTTCCTCCGCGCCGACCTTGGAGCTATTGCAGCAGCGCACGCCGCGCCACGCCCAAATCCAAAACTTCTACAGCGGCCAGCCCATCCGCTATTGGACCAGCCGCTACGAACTCTGCGGTGGCTCCTTCGTCGAAAACACTATCCACAGCGTCGATCTGTTGCGCTACTTGCTCGGCGACATTGAGGCGGTCTCGGCATTCTACGTCGAATCCCTGCCCGACGAGCGCATCGAGCCGATGAACCTGCCCCACGTGTACAACGTCAACTACCGCTTCAAAGGACGCTTGACTGCCAACGCCAGCGTCTCGCGGGTAATGAGCAACGTCAGTTACTCCAAGCGCGAAATCCTCGTCGTCAGCGACGACTCGATCATCGAATGGAATCCACAAAAAGTGATGGAAAACGGCGAGGTAGTGTGGGAGGCCAAAGAAGAGTCGCAATCTCGCGGGGCCTTCTTCACCCAAGCCCGCGCCTTTATCGCCGCGGTCCAAGCCGGCGATCCTTCCATGCCGCGCAGCCCCTACGTCCCTTCCCTCAACAGCCTAGCCGCCGTTTTGGGGGCCAATACCTCGGCCGAAAGCGGCGGCGAGTTGGTCCTCCTCAGCGATCTCACCCAAGGATAGATCACCATGCAACCCCAACCCACGCCCTTTCTCGACTGGTACGGCATCTGGCCCTCCCATCGCAAACTCGAAGACGACGGCACCGTCTGGTCGCAAGACCCACCTCAAGGCATTGAACTCGTGCCCGAACTGGCGCGCAAGTCCGAGGTCTTCTTCCACAAGGAGCGCCCTTGGGAGCAAGGAGCCAATCTTCACACCAACGCCATGCTGCACGACGGAGGGCGCTACCGTCTCTGGTACGGCGTGCAACGCTTGGAAGACATCACGCGCTCGTACGTCTGCTACGCCGAAAGCGACGACGGCTTTACTTGGCAGCGGCCGGATCTGGGCTTGTGCGAGTACGAAGGCTCGACCCGCAACAACATCATCTGCGCGGGCCGCGACCATCCCCTCGGCTGGGTATTTATCGATCCCAGTGCCCCAGCGGCCGAACGCTACAAAGCCGTCGGCCCAGGGGCGAACTACTTCCGCGACGGCCAGCCCGACCCGGAAATGGACTCCGCGCGCTTCAAGGCCCTGCTCGCAGCCCGCGACCTAGGAGATGTGTCGGCCGGGGAAAAGGCCCAGGGGATTGAGATCCGGCAGCAGCTCCACGGCGCGACCTCCCCCGACGGCATCCACTGGCAAAATCTCAGCACACCCGTCTTCGACGCTGGCGCAACCCAGCTAGACACCCACAACCTCTGCGTGTACGATCCCCACCAAGAGCAATACGTGGCGTACTTGCGCGGCCATATCGACCGCCGGCGCTTGGTGCGCCGCGCCGCGGGCCCGCAGTTTGAATCGCTGGCCGACCCGCACCCTTGCCTCCTGCCCGACCCCTTGGACGCGCTTGACGACGACATCTACAATCCCTGCTACACGCCATATCCGGGCACGCAGCCGCGCTACCTGATGTTCCCGTCGATATACCATCGGATCGCCTCTACGGTCGATGTCCAGCTCGCCGTTAGCCGCGATAACCACCAATGGATCCGGCCCTTTCGCCAGCCCATCATCGATCGCACCTATGAGGGGGGAACGTACGGCCAGCTCTACGCCAGCCCGAATCTCATCGCCGCTAACGGCACTTGGCTGCTGCCTTTTAGGGGCTACCAACGCCGCCACGACTTTCTCCGCCGTGGCGCTGAGTCGTACCCCGAGGACGGGGAATTTCGCTGGGCCTGTTGGGAACCGGATCGGCTCGCGGGAATAGAGGCCAAAGGCGAGGGGCGAGTCACACTCATCGAGCGGCCCTGCTCCGGCCGCGAGTTGCTGCTCAACTTTCGCACGGCTCCGGACGGCTGGATCAAGGCCGAAATCGTCCAGACCATTCACACGCCACCCCAGCCCGTGGAAGCCCACCCCGGCTTTTCGCTCGCCGAGGCCGAACCCCTCACGGGCGATTCCATTTCCGAAGCAGTGCGTTGGCGCGGCCAAACCGACCTATCAGCCCTCGCAGGCGAAAACGTCGGCCTCCGCTTTCACCTGTACAAAGCCAAGCTGTTTTCAGTATCTATTTGACGTGAAAAACATTACCGTCTCTGTAGAGGTAGCTTGATATCCCGGCCCCATCCAAGCGGTCTGATGCTGGCCCAAAGAGAAATGGCCATGAACAAACGCTTACTCCCCATCGGCATTCAGACCTTCCGCGAGATTCACGAGCGCGAGTGCTACTACGTTGACAAGACCGCCTACATTCGTCGGCTGCTCAACGAGGGCAAGCACTACTTCCTGTCGCGTCCCCGACGCTTTGGCAAGAGCCTGTTCTTGGACACGCTCAAGGAGGTGTTTGAGGGCAACGAGCCGCTGTTTGTGGGGTTGTCCATCCACGACCATTGGGATTGGTCGGTGCGCCATCCGGTCCTGCGCTTGAGCTTCGGCAGTGGCAACTTCAAGGTGCCCGGCTATGTGGAGACAAATCTGATGGCTCAATTGGACGCGGTCGAACGTCGCACGGGTGTGGCATCGGACTACCCCACCGGACCGGAGCGATTCGCGCACCTGTTGGAGGCACTGCACAGCCAAACCGAGCAGCCGGTGGCCGTGCTGATCGACGAATACGACAAGCCGATTCTGGACGCCGTGGAAGTGCCGGACATAGCTCGCGCCAACCGCGACTTTTTGCGCGGCCTGTATGCGGTCATCAAGGACTGCGACGCGCACGTCCGCTTCACGTTCATTACCGGGGTGAGCAAATTCTCCAAGGTCAGCCTGTTTTCCGGCCTCAACAATCTCACGGACATTACCCTTGAACCGGAGTACTCATCGATCTGCGGCTACTCGGACGCCGATTTGGACGCCGTGTTCGCACCAGAACTACCCGGCTTGGACCGAGACCAAATCCGCGACTGGTACAACGGCTACAGTTGGCGGGGCGACGAGAAGGTGTACAACCCATTCGACATCCTGCTGCTGTTTCGCAACCGCGAGTTCAAAGCGTATTGGTTTGAGACCGGCACGCCGACGTTTTTAGTCGAAACGCTGAGCAAACGCCACGTCAGTTCCCTAGAACTTGGTGAAATGGTCGGCAGCGACGAGTTGCTATCGACCTTTGACGTCGATCATATCGCCACCGAGGCGCTGCTGTTCCAGACCGGCTACCTGACGATAACCGACGCCGAGGAACTGGGCGGTAAGCGGCTCTCTCGGTTGGGCTATCCCAACCGAGAGGTGAGACAAAGCCTCAACGAGAGCTTGCTGCGCTACTTAGTGCGCGATGCGACGCGGCAGATGGCCAACAGCATCCGGCTCTACCGGCTGTTGGAAGCCAACGACTTCGTCGGGCTAGAGACGCTGTTCCACGCCTTTTTCGCCAGCATTCCCTACGAGTGGTACACTAACAACGACATCGCCGGCTACGAGGGCTACTACGCCAGCGTGTTTTACTCCTATTTCGTCGCGCTGGGATTGGACATCACCGTGGAGGACAGCAGCAGCCACGGGCGCACGGACATGGCGGTTCGGTTTAACGACCAGGTTTATCTGTTCGAGTTTAAGGTGGTCGAGTTGGCGTCTGCGGGGGCGGCGCTGGCGCAGTTGCAGGAGCGGCGCTATGCGGATAAGTATCGCGCCTTGGGGCAGCCGATTCACCTGATTGGCGTGGAGTTCAGCAAGGACGCGCGCAATATCGCGGCGTTTGACGTGGAGCGGGCGTGAGAGTGACAAACCGCCGTAGTCGCTTACCTCGCCGCTACCGCACCGGCCACTGACCACACTGACCACTGTCTATTTAAGGCGGCCCGCGAAAACCTCGGCGAACCGCTCCTCTGCAATGCCGCCCAAGCGCTGCGCCATACGCTCGAATGCGGCGCGGCGATAGTCCCATTGGCCCCACCGCGCCACCTGCTCCAGCCAGTCGCACAGGTGAATCGTCACTAGGTCGTTGAAATCCTGTTCGTTTAGCTCAATGGAATCGCCGGTCAGGCGGTCTTGGAGCACGTAGGGAGCACCGTTATGCTCCACGGCGGCGTCGAACGTGTCGCGCACCATGGCACAATTGACGTACGCCAAGTATTCGGCCCGCTCACCGATGAGGTCCCGCACTTCAGCGCGACGCTCGACAGGCAGGGTAAAATCCTGGAAAATCTCAGTGCCGTATATGGAGTGAAAGAGCGCGGCGTGGCACATCACATCGTCGCCTCCCCACTTCTTCATATCGCCGTGCACGCCGATGCAGTGGGCTAGGTACGTCTTGTTGGTATGCCCCACGTCGGCAGCGCCAATTTCCCTGAAAAATGCAGTCATTTCCTTAAAACTAGCAGCCATAGCGTCGTCCTATGCGTTTGAGGATTGAAGTGGGCGGTCGGCAATCGGCAGATGGAGCAGCGCAGCCACCACACCGAGGGCAATCGCCAACCACCAGACGGGATCGTACGACCCCGTCGCGTCGTAGAGCAGGCCAGCCAACCAGACGCCCAAGAAACTACCGGCCTGATGACTGAAAAAGACAATGCCGTACAGCGTTGACAAGTAGCGCGCCCCGAATATCTGCGCCACCGTCCCGCTGGTCAACGGCACAGTGGCCAGCCACAAGAAGCCGATTAGGCCGCCGAAGAGCAGAGCGGAAAAGCTGGTCAGGGGGACGAAGAGAAACAAGCCGATGACCACGGCGCGACTGAAGTAGAGCGCGCTCAACAAATATTTCTTGCGGTAGCGGTCGCCCAGCCAGCCGAACAAAGACGAGCCGAAAATGTTGCACAGGCCAATCAGCGACAAGGCCGTGGCCCCAGTCATGCGCGACAGGCCACCGTCGGTGAGGAACGACGGCAGGTGCGTGGCGATAAAGGCGACGTGGAAGCCACAGACGAAGAACCCGCCAATAGCCCGAATGGCCCCGCGCCCTGAGCAGCGCCTGCAGCAGCGTGCCCTCGCCGTGCGGCCGGGCCGCGTGCTCGCTGGGACTCCGCGGAAAGCCAAAGGCCAACAGCACAACCCAGCCGATCAGGGCCGCGCTGACCACAAAGGACGCCTGCCAACCCGCGTGGACAATCATCCACTGCACCCCGGGCACTAAGGCGAAAGTCCCAAACGACCCGACCGCGGTGACGATGCCAAACGCCGTGCTGCGGTTTGCCGGATGCACGACGCGGGCGACGGCCCCCAGCACGACCACATACGTCGTGCTGCCGAGCCCCAACCCGATGATGAGTCCCAGCGTCAGATACAAACCAAGCGGGCCGCTGCTAGCCGGCACCAACAGGCACCCGGCCGCGTAAAGCAGCGCGCCCCCCAGCACGACCCACCGCGCCCCATAGCGGTCGGCAATCATTCCGAATAAGGGCAGGCCGAAGACCACGTTTTGCAGCGCTATGGCCAAGCTGAACACTTCGCGCCCCAAGCTCAAGCTCTCGCTAATCGGCTGTAGAAAGAGGCCAAACGACTGGCGGATCCCCATGCTGGCGAGGACCGTCAACGCACTGAAAAGCACGATGATCGTCGTCTGGCGTTGCGGAGTAGGCATGGGGAAATGCGGGCTGGGTGGATTGATGGGGTGGGTAGTATAGCTTCTTGTCGCGCTTGGATCAATCGTCTATTATCTCTCGACCTCGCCCACCACTCAAGAGCAACACGCGCCCGATACTTGGCGCGATCCGTCGAGTGTCATTTTACAAGCCGCAGCCGCTGCGGACGCTAGACGAGATTCGGGCGAAGATTATTCGGGACGGAATCGAATGACGGAACCACAATTCGACATCACGCCGTTTCTAGACCAAGACGAAGGTCAACACTTCGACCGCAAGTCGCTGTTTGAAGGAGCGAGAGGGGCCAAACAACTGCGCGACCGCCGTGCTGTGCGGGACCAAGTTGCGGAATACGTCGCCGCTTTCGCCAATGCCGAAGGCGGAATCCTGATCCTCGGCATCGAAGATAACCGCTCTCTTACTGGTCATCGCCTTCCTGCGGATGCGCTGAGTAGCCTGCTCGCCACACCGTGTGCTCGCTTGCGCCCTGCGCAACCTAGAGGCTTTGTCATTGCCGTAGAAGGCCATGAACTGATTATCTTCGACGTGCCGGCAGCGGATAGGCCCGTGCAAGTAATAGGTGATGGCTTTCCGCTGCGGATTGGCGACCAGACCGTACAAGTCAGTGAAAGCCATATCAGCGCACTCAAATGGCAAGGTATGGCCGAGAGTTGGGAGAGTCGTCCATCGGACAGCAAGCTGGACGAATTAGACGACCAATTGCTGGCCAAGGCGCGGCAGGGGGCTGGTCTATTCGCGTTGAGCGATGAGGAGTACCTGCTGCGACGCAAACTGGCTGATCGCCAGGGCAGGGAGATCGTCTTGCGGAAAGCCGCTGAGTTGCTGTTCGCCCGCTTGGGGCCAGACCATCCCAACGCTGGTGTGCGTCTGTTCCGCGTCATCGGCACCGAGCGCCGGACCGGACCCGAGCATAATGTCGAAGAGCGCCCGCGTATGGAGGGCAACCTGCCCGCCGTCATTGAGGAGGCAAGCGGCGTAATTAGCAGCCTGCTGCGCCGTCCGTCGCGGCTCGTAGGCAACCAGTTTCGGGAGACATCCGAATACCCGGACTTCGCGTGGCGTGAAGCGCTACTCAATGCTATAGCGCATCGCGACTACGGCGTTGAAGGAGCTGGCACTGAGGTCTGGTTATTTGAAGACCGTATGGAAGTGGTCAGCCCCGGTGCTCTAGCTGGTAACTTGACCACAGACGAGTTGCTAACGCTCCGGCGAGTCCATCGCAGTCGCAATCCGCGTATCGTGCGGGTACTGGTCGATCTCGGCTTCGCACGAGACCAAGGAGAGGGCATTCCGCGTATGTTTACGGAGATGAAAGGTGCTTTCTTGCCGCAACCGAGCATAGAGGCTACCAACCGCAGCGTTACAGTGGCCCTTCGCAACACCCTTACACTGAATACAGGGGAGTTCAAGGCGGATACAGGGGAGTTCAAGGCAGATGCAGGGGAGTTCAAGGCGGATACAGGGGAGTTCAAGGCAGATGCAGGGGAGTTCAAGGCGGATACAGGGGAGTTCAAGGCGGATACAGGGGAGTTCAAGGCGGATACAGGGGAGTTCAAGGCGGATGCAGGGGAGTTCAAGGCAGATGCAGGGGAGTTCAAGGCAGATGCAGGGAAGGAGCTTCCACCTGCCATCAGGGAAGCCATTGACCAACTTGGCCCGCGTCCTCGCCGTGAGCGCCTGCGTCCCCTCATCCACGCGATATGCGATCAAGGTAGATGGGTGACTTCGGCTGAATTGGCCGAACTCCTCAATTTCCGTCAACATAATCTAACAGCGGGTCATCTCGCCCCGATGGTGGAAAGTGGACAACTTGAGCGGCGTTTTCCGGGTCAGCCTAACCACCCTCGACAGGCTTATCGGGCCGTCGCCCAATTTTCCTCTGGATAGGGAAATGGGCCCTGACGACATCATGGTGCCGGCGATGGAGAAAGGCGAGGGATACTTTCGCAAGGAAAGAGAAGAACTGCGTGATGTTCGGGATGCCTTGGAGGAGATAGGGGGCGTAGAAGTATACGGGGCTGAGGTCTTCGCAGAATTGGAACGCTTGGACACGCTGTTCAAATATCTCGTTGCGTCGCTTCAAGAGCTTCGCTGGACCATAATGATCCACGACGGGATGCTCGCCCCAAGCACAGACGGAACATGCGCCAGCGGAGCAGAATTTATGGCGTCAATGGAAAATCTATAGCCATGCGCTAGCGGCAGGTGCAAATTACCGAGTTTACAAGGCCGAGCCGCAAGTTCGCCAGAATGGTCAATCCTTTGATGGTCGTGAGAGAGGGGAGGAAATCGTGATGTTCATCATGTCTGAGATCATCTCTGAAGTCACTGGAGGACGAAATTGTTTGACCCAACAATGACAACCCTTTTCCTTTAGGTGTCAAAATGTCTTTTTCAAAATCGCTCAAGGAAAAAATTCGTAAACGCGCACTTTTTCATTGCTGTTTATGCCAAAAAATATCCCTCAGTTTGCAGATTCATCATATCATTCCAGAGAAAGAAAACGGACCGGATACGGAAGCTAACGCCGCTCCACTTTGCCCTAGCTGTCACAGTGATTATGGAGATAACCCGATGAAGCGTTCTCGGATTCGAGAAATGCGAGATACTTGGTACAAAATCTGTGATAATTGTGTCATAGGATCATTAGGACTCTCCACACAATATCCTCTTGAGCATCACCGATATTCATTTGCTTGTGAGGAATTTGTCCATCCTCTGATTGTTCATGAGTTGTTGGGGTGGATTTCTGATAGATCAGAGACGATAGTTGGTGTGGATCTTGAATCAAGTAATAAAAGCAATCGGTTCTATGGAGAATTTGGGGTCAACGATCGCGACGGGAGAAATTGGGTGAAGTGGATAGGCCCTTCTGAAAGTTTTAGAAGAGAGTCCTTCATGTACGCTCATATTGCTACTTCTCCAACGGGAGTTGAAATGGTGGAGTGTTACGATTGTGGCGGAGGTAGTGGAGTATTTGGATATGTTGTACTGTTTTGCTTGGATCCAGATCGAGCTTTAGGAGAATCTGGTTCAGGAACAATATTCACACGGGAGAGGCCAGTGCTTAAAACTCTTGGATCAATCCCTTTAGGTGATAGATACGAAGGCGAAATAATCTACAAAGATAAATTCCTTACTATTGGTCCAGATGAGGGCAGGTTCAAATCTCTTGGAAGCACTTCAGAGTCTTGCCGTAAATTCCCTATTTTATAGCGGCCTACCTATCCCTACAACCGTCATATCATTATGATATCGGTGATCCATCATGCCCCACCCCTTTAATCCCTACCCCACTTATAAACCCTCCGGTGTCGAGTGGCTCGGAGACATGCCAGTGCATTGGAAAGTTCAGAAACTTCGCAGCGTTTTAACAGAAATGACCGAACGAAATCGACCGGATTTGCCCCTGCTTTCAGTCGTACGTGAAAGAGGAGTAATTCTGCGTGATGTAACCGACATGGATGAGAATCATAACTTCATTCCAGATGATCTAACCAACTATAAAGTGGCTCATAAGGGACAGTTTGCATGAATAAGATGAAAGCGTGGCAAGGCTCCTATGGTGTTTCAAAATACGATGGTATTGTCAGTCCGGCGTACTTTACTTTCAAAATTAATGAGGTAACAGGGGATTACTTCCATGTAGCAGTCCGCTCCAAGACGTACGTTCCCTTCTTTGCCCAAGCGTCGGATGGGGTTAGGATTGGTCAATGGGACTTGTCTCAAGCACGAATGCGAGAGATTCCGTTTTTGGTTCCGCCTCTCCCCGAGCAAACCGCCATCGTCCGTTATCTCGACCACACTGATGAACGCATCCGCCGCTACGTCAGCGGCAAGCAAAAGCTCATCCGGCTGCTGGAGGAAGAGAAGCAGGCCGTCATCCATCGCGCCGTCACTCGCGGCCTCGACCCCAAAGTTCGCCTCAAACCTTCCGGCGTCGAGTGGTTGGGCGATGTGCCGACACATTGGGAGATATATAAGCTTCGGAGCGTCTTGACGGGAGCGAACGAACGAAATCGACCGGATTTGCCCCTGCTTTCGGTCGTACGTGAAAGAGGAGTAATTCTGCGTGACGTAACTGATATGGACGAGAACCATAACTTTATTCCAGATGACCTAAGCTCGACTTTATCCATTCATGTAGCATAGCACACGATATCGATAAGGCGTTCGACGATTGCCGCTGTGGGTTTTTGCCTGTCTGGGTGTGGCGTTGACGTTGAAAAATGTTGCCAGATGTGTTTTCGGACCCAAGCGAGTGCATCTGAAAAAGTGGGTTTTGTTTTGCGATACCAAGCCGTTTGTCGGACGCTACAGGCTGTTTTTTTGATGAGGGTATGCGCCCAAAGCGCCACCATAGCGAATAAGGCCAACACCAAGGGGGTGCTGCGCGCAATAGCTTGGTCATTCCACTGCCGTTGCGTTTCCATACCCAGATGGGCGCGGGCTTCTTCAAAGGTGGTTTCGACCGTCCAGCGTTGGATGAAAAAGGTCAGCATCTGCTGGGGTGTGATGGTTGGGTCGGTGCTGAGTAATGCTTGGGGCGGGAACTGCCCGTTGGGCTCTTTGACCAACAGCCAGCGGATGGGCACCGGTGGTAAACCGGAGTGATACCACACGGCCGTGCCCGAAACGATATGGAGGGCGCGTTTGCCGGTGGCATACCACGCCTTTATCGTTAGCTGTTGCCAGCGAGTATTGGGATCGTCTAATCGCGCTTGAAGGGTGGGTAACCGGTCTCCTTTGCAGCGCGGTCGGCCGACCGTACCGGTCGGTCGAGGGGGGGCCGGCTCAAACAGCGCCGCATCTAAGCGCAAGCGGGTGATGACGGCGACCTGATGACGGACTCCATCCAGAAAGGCCAACGCTGAAAAGGCTTGGTCGGCGACCACCACTACGCTACGGGTGGGCACCCAGCGCGCCACAAGACGCAGCATCTGTTGGGCGCGCTCCAGCAGCGGTTGATGCGCTCGACCCCGGGCCTGATAATAGCGCTCGGACGGACATAACACCGTCAAGAAAGGCAACGCCCAGATCCGGTCGGCCCAGGATACGGGCACTAGCAACATCAACGACAACCAGCGCAACCCACTGGCTTTGACAAAGTGCCCCTGACTAGAGCGCACCGGATCGCGGTAGATGCCCTTGGCCGCAATGTGAGCACCGCGACGGCGCTCTATCGTATCGTCCAAGCCAAAAACCAATCGGCCGCGTGGGGTAAACGTAGCCAGCAGTACCTGCAACAGGAGCCGACTGCCTTCAAGAGGAGACCATACGCAGCGATTGAGCACTCGGTGATAGGTTTGAAAATCAGACCGGTGATCCAAACCCATCACGCGCAAAAGGGCACTGATCGTGCGTTTGCCAGGCGCGAGGATCGCGCCGGTCAACAACACCTGAGCCTGCGGCCATACCCGAGAAGAAAAAAGGGGGGCAAAATACGACATAGATTGTATTATAGTCGGTGGCAGCGGTCCCATGACAAGCTCCTGGATCGTAGAGATGATTCGACACCATCTATACTAGGAACTGCTCGGACCGCTGTCATCTCTTTTGGATAAAGTCGAGCTAACTAACTACAAGGTGGTTCATAAGGGACAATTTGCTATGAACAAGATGAAAGCATGGTAAGGCTCTTATGGCGTCTCACAACAAGAAGGAATTGTCAGTCCGGCGTACTTCATTTTCGACATCAGTGGAGTAACAGGAGACTACTTCCATGTAGCAGCCCGTTCCAAGGCTTACGTTCCTTTCTTTGCCCAAGCGTCTGACGGTGTTCGAATTGGTCAATGGGACTTATCACAAGTACGAATGCGAGAGATTCCGTTTTTGGTTCCGCCTCTCCCCGAACAAACCGCCATCGTCCGATACCTCGACAAGGCAACCGCTGACATCGACACCATCATCAGCCGCACCCGCCGTCAAATCGAGCTGATCCAAGAATACCGCACCCGCCTGATTGCCGATGTAGTCACCGGCAAACTGGATGTGCGCGGGGTGGCAGCTAATCTATCCGACGAGGTGAACGCGCCAGAGCCATCAGAAACAGTGGAAGAGACAGACAGAGGAGATCATGTATGAAAGCCATCCGCTTTCGCGTTCAGAATTTTCGCAATATCGATGACAGCGACTGGATAGAATTGGAGAAAGTTACGGCCTTTGTTGGCCGCAACGAGTCGGGTAAGACCTCGCTGCTCAAGGCACTGCACAAGTTCAACCCGGCTACGCCGGAACCCTATGATGCACAGCGCGAATTCCCACGCGACCGCTACACGCGAGATTATGGTTCCAATGGACCGAAAGGCAAAGACTGGCCCGTTTGCTCGGTCGAGTTCAAGATTCCCGAGGAACTTCGGATTGAAATTGGCGAACTACTTGAGGAAGACGGGGAATCTCCCGAGAAGGTCACTGCGACCCGCTATTACGACGACTCCCTCAAGTTCGAGTATTCGTCCACAATAGAGGAGAAACCGCTCGCACCGGAACCGGTGCTCAACGCGCTTGAGGCATTCGCGTCGAGTGCCCGTCGGCTTGAGGCACCAGACCCAAATCAGAAGGAATATACGGCACAGCAGCGCACGGAGCTAGCTAATTGGGCGACCGGATGGAAGGACAAGCTGAAGGCTATAGGAAATCTCTGTGTCGGAGAGGGAGCGAATCTGCTGACTAAGCTGCGTACAGAAGTGGAGCACTGGAGCAACCCGCAAACCGCTGACATGGTAGAAGCACTTCAGCAAGCAGTTGAACCAGTTTTGGATGTTGCCAAGAAAGGCCCGATCATTGACCAGATTGACGAAAAAATCAAACACAATCTCCCCGTTCTGATCTACTTTGAAAATTACGGCGTCCTCGATAGTGCCATCTGGCTGCCGCGATTTATAGAAGATCTGAGTCGCGATCCGAACGATTCTCGTGTGCGTACGATCAACGCGATGTTCAAGTATGTCGGGCTCGATTCCAAGGAAATTACGGCGCTTGGCGAAGACCCGCACCGCGAAGCCCTGCGAATGGGCTACCCACCCGAGGCTGAGCGGGTCGCCACGACTCAGCGACACAAGGACGAGCGCGCCATCAAGTTGAACTCTGCCTCTATCGACATCAGCGACAAATTTTCCGAATGGTGGTCGCAGCGTCGCCACAAGATTCGCTATCAAGCCGACGGCGACTACTTCCGAATCTGGATTGCCGACGACCGCCGTCCAGACGTGGAAATCGAGCTTGAAGCCCGCAGTAAGGGATTCCAGTGGTTCTTCTCGTTTTACCTCGTCTTTCTCGCCGAATCCGACGATGGACATAAGGACGCAATTCTCCTCCTCGACGAGCCGGGCTTGCATCTGCATCCTACCGCGCAGCAGGAGTTGATCGAGTTCTTCGAGAAACTCACCGAAAAGAACCAGCTTGCCTACACGACCCATTCGCCCTTCCTGATCGACGGTGAACACTTGCATCGGATCAGGCCGGTCAAGGAAGACGACACCGGCCATTCACGCATCACGGCTGAGACATGGCCAGAGGACCGCGAGACGATTTTCCCGCTTCAGGCCGCCGCCGGATACGCGATGATTGGCGGGCTTTTTCAGCATCGCAAGAACGTATTGGTAGAGGGGATAACCGACTTCTACTACCTGCAAGCGCTGTCGCAGCAGTGCGCGAAATCGGGTCGGCCGTCGTTACCGGACGATATTTATATCGTGTTCTGCGGCGGAACAAAGAATGTTGGGTGGATTGCCTCTCTATTCCTGAGTGAGAAAGTCCGGCCTTTGGTCCTTCTTGATGGCGACGCGGCAGGGCGGGCTCGTCGAAACGCGCTGATGAAAGAGCTTTATGCTGATCATAACTCCGGGATTCTTATGTTGGATGACGTACTGAACCGATCAGGGCAAGAGGTCGAGATAGAGGATATCTTAGACGAGTCACTTATCATTCCCGGACTTGAG
The DNA here is from genome assembly GCA_965116455.1 of Candidatus Latescibacterota bacterium. Classification (GTDB taxonomy): domain Bacteria; phylum Latescibacterota; class UBA2968; order UBA8231; family UBA8231. The sequence goes on from OZ220690.1 coordinate 3,305,704, forward strand.
GCAGTCTTGGGCAAGACTTTGCAACTCGATCAGGCGGACCGCTCGGCTGGAAGCCTGCCGAGTCAGATTAAGGCCGCTGCCAAACGTCAGAAGATCAATCTGCCAGAGGGTTGGAAGGCTTCTACCGCCTTACATCTTGTGTCGTCGTGGGCAGAAGAAGGAACTACGCTTGCGGACGAAGTTCTCGATACTGCGGCGTTGCTGTTTTCCGCACTAAACGCGGGGTTTGAAGAGCGAGGGACGCATATATAAAGTTGGAGCCACTAACGCCGCCCGCTGGTATCCAAGGGGACCTCCATCTGGAATTATGCCAAAACAATGAATAATCGGCTAAAAAGCATAATTTTGGCATAATTTTGGCATAATTGATTTTATAAGTATCTGTTTCTTATATTCTTATGTTTAGACATTTATGCCAATATTTATTGCTTATAACCGCAATAAGTCATAATTTTTATGATATTATACTGTCAATCACAGCATCTAGGCGGGCATAAAATGAAGAACATTACCGTATCTGTGACGCACTCGGCAGAAGCGACCCGCAATTTTATTCACGCAAAACCTCAAAGGAGTAAACCTCAATGACCGCACAAGACCAACCCGTCGTCTTCGTCTCGCTCACCGGCGACGAAGCCATCAAGCTCTACGACCTCGACCCCCAATCGGGCGCACTGGAACTGCGCGCCACCAGTCCGGCACACGGCCCGTCGGGCGCACTCTTTCTGCACCCATCGCGCCCCGTGCTCTACGATGGCCACGTCATGTCCACGACCCTCGCCAGCTTCCACCTCGACACCGCATCGGGCGAGTTGACCCTGATCAACAAGGTGGACACCGGCCTCGACACCCCCGCTCATCTCATTACCGACCGCGCCGGTCGCTTTCTCCTCACCGCTTATTACACCGGCGGCGGCGTCACAGTACACCGCTTAGACGACGACGGAGCCATCGGCGACCTCGTCCAGCGCATCGACACGGGCCCCAAGGCACACGCCGTCCTGCTAACCGAGGACGAGCGCTTTGTCTTTGTGCCCCACGTCTACCCCAACAACAAGACCAGCCAGTTCCGCTTCGACGCCAGCACCGGCCAACTCTCGCCCAATGACCCGCCCGTGCTGGCTCCACCGGAAGGCGAGCCTGGCCCCCGGCACATCTGCTTCCGCCCGCTCGGCGACGTCGCGTACATCGTCAACGAACAGGGCAACACGGTCACTGCCCACCGCTTTGACCCCGAGCGCGGCACCCTCACCATCTTCCAAGACATCTCGACCCTGCCCGCGGACTACGCCGAAGGCGGGCACACCGCCCACGTCGAAGTCCATCCCAACGGCCAGTGGTGCTACGCATCCAATCGCGGCCACGACAGCATCGTCGGCTACAACATCGCCGCCGACGGCGCGCTCAGCCCATTTGGACACTACCCAATACCGGCCAGCCCACGCTCGTTCAACATCGACCCGACTGGCACGTACCTGTACGGCGCAGGAGAAGCCGCCGATCGCATGACCTGTTACCAAATCGATGCAACCAGCGGCACCCTACAACCCATCGCGGATTACGAAGTGGGCAGTCAGCCGTTTTGGGTCATGGTGACGACCCTTTAGAGGCCGTGAATATCACCCCACATCGGCGCTCATCTGCGTTCATCTGCGGATAGTCTTAGTCCAACCCAAGCGCTTCGTCGATGTCCTGCTGATAGGCCCGCACGGCTCCGCTCATAATCTCCTCCATGGACAGCGAACGCCCGGCGTGCGCCGATTCATAAGCTCCCACAATCGCCGCGACGGCCTGCATCCCACCGGAACCATCCACTTCGGGTTGGCCGCCGGTGAGGATGGCTTGGGCAAAGTCGTGGTACTCAATGGCCAAGTGCCGGGAGTCGATTTCGTAGAAAGATGTTGCGGACGGATCGTATTCTACGCCGTCGGCACCGAAGAGACGCTCGGTGATCTCGTCAAGGTGAAAATCCGGCAAAAGTTCGAGGATTTCGCGGCCCTTCAGCTCCTTGCCTTCCAAGCGCAGCACTGCGGGCCGGCCATTGCGGTCGCCGGGAGCATAGAGCGCGCCCCAGCGGCCGTGGACGCTGCGCTCCCATCCCCGACCGCCGCGACCCGCCACTAACACGAGTTGCGCCAGCGCACCGGACTGCATCCTGTACAGCGCGACGACGGAATCCTCACCCGTGGCCTCTACACTTTCGGGATAGGTCTTGGCCCGCTCGCGGTAGGATTCGAGGGGGTGGTCGTCGTAGCCTTCTGGCCGGCGCCGCACCGGCTCGACGATGAAGCCGCCGCCGAAGACGTGCGCGTAGTCCCCCATGTAGTATTGGATGATGTCGCCGTAGTGGACGCCCATGTCCAAGCCAATGGCCCCCTTTTCCTTGAGATGGCGCCAAGGCGTAATGGTTATGCTGTCACTGCCACCGGCCGATGTCTGCATCATCAAAAAGGGATCCCCGAGCAGGCCGGACTCGACGACGGCCCGCGCCAAGCGATTGGGCGGGTCGCGGCGGTAGTTTTCGGCGGTGGCCAGCACGGCATTGCCGGTGCGGGCCGCGTCGATCATGGCTTGGCAGGCGCGCATGGTAATGCCGAGGGGCTTTTCCACCAGTGCGTGCTTGCCGGCCAAAAGAGCCGGCACGGCCACTTGGTGGTGCGTTGAGCCGTCGGTAACCACATCGATGGCTAGGATATCATCGCGCTTGAGCATCGAGTCCATATCCGTAAAGATCAGCGGCTCGCGCCCGAACAGCCGCTGCACTTCGCGGGCGGCGAACTCGGCGTTCGCCCGGTTCACGTCGCAGACGGCCATTAATTCGACATTGCCAATGCCGCTATCTTCCAACACCTTGTAGGCCAAGATATGGCGATGGCCCATCCCGCCGCAGCCGACGACGCAAAGCGGTACTTTTTCCATACTATACTCTCCTGTTTTTGTATGCGGAAAGTCGTGCGCGGCTACGGGCATTGTCAAGGGGAAGACAAAACGCGAGAGGAACATGTTGCTAAAACGTTCGCCACCGACGATAAGGGGATGCACGCCCAAGGCGCTGCTCGTCGGGCTACTCGGAGCCGTTTGCATCGGCCTCGGCTCGACCTACAACGACATGATCGTCAAAGGCTCTGGGCTGGCCGTGTGGAACCTGACCCCTGCGGCGATCTTTCTCTTTTTTGTGCTAGTCCTCCTCTTAAACCCGCTCTTAAAGCTACTGCACCCGCGCCTGCCCTTGCAGCGCGGCGAACTGGCCGTGGCCTTCTTCTTGATCCTGCTGGCCAACACCTTGTCGAGCCGCGGCCTGCCCGCGCAACTCCTGCCGGTCATCACTGGGGCCTATTACTACGCCACGCCGGAAAACGATTGGGCCGAGATCGTCCAGCCCTACATGCCCAATTGGCCGGTGCCCCAAAGCCGCGACGCCATCTGGGGCTTTTACGAAGGCGATCCCACGGGGTCCGTGCCTTGGGCAATTTGGGCGGCTCCGCTGCTCTACTGGGCCGTGTTCGGCCTAGCCCTCTTTCTGGCGATGGTCTGCCTAATGGTGATCGTGCGGAGGCAATGGGTGGAGCGCGAGCGCCTAGCCTATCCCATGGTCCAGCTTCCCTTAGCCATGATCGCCGACGATGGTCGCGGACGGACCATCAAACCCCTGTTCCGCAGCGGGTTTATGTGGCTTGGCTTTTCTCTCCCCTTTGTCCTAGCCTCGATCAACGCCTTGCACAACTACTTTGTGGTCGTCCCTTCAGTCAGCCTCTCCCTTGACAGCATCCCGGTCTTTCGCGGCATGGCGTCCCTGAGGATGTACCTGAGCTTGTCGATGGTGGGCTTTTCCTACTTCGTGCCGCAAAACATCGCCTTGGGCCTGAGTTTTTTTCATCTTGTAAACGTGGTGCAGCGAGGCCTGCTTGGGGTCTTGGCTTGGGGAGGCAAGGATGAGACGATGGGGGCGTACAGCCAGTACACCGACCCAATCATCATCCACCAAGCCATGGGCGGCATGATCGTCTTGGTGCTGGGGTCGCTTTGGGTGGGCAGAGGGCACATTAGAGATGTGCTGCGCAAGGCTTTTCTCGGCGCATCGGACGTAACCGACGCGGATGAAATCATGTCCTACCGAGTCGCCGTGTGGGGAGCCATCATCAGCTTCCTGACGATGGGCGTCTGGCTCTGGCAATCGGGCATTCCGCTGCTCTTTGTTCCCCTGCTGCTCTTTGGTGCCTTCGTCGGATTTATGACCATCGCCCGCGTCGTCGCCCAAGGCGGAGTCGCGTCCATGTTCCCGCCAACCAACGGACCGGACTTCGTCGTCGCCAATGTCGGAGGCACCGTGTTGGGTACTAAGGGCATGGCCGGCATGGCCCTGAGCTATGCCTGGAGCGTGGATACCTTGATCCTAATGATGAGCGCCTGCGCCAATGGCCTCAAACTCGTCACCGAGATCACCCTACCCCATCGCCGCCGCCTCTTCGGGGCCATCGTTGCGGTGATCGTCCTGACTCTGAGCTGCGTCGTTGTCTTGACCCTCTATCTGGGCTACGAGTACGGGGCCATCAATCTGTCGCGGTTTTACTTCAACAACGTCGCGCAGTACCCCTATCGCTTTATGGAGAAGAGCATTCTCAATCCGTTCGAGCCGCGGCCGAGTACGTGGCTGCACATCGGCACTGGCGCAGCTATCATGGGCGGGCTGATGGCCGTCCAGTACCGGTTTCTGTGGTGGCCCTTCCACTCGCTGGGGTTTCCGGTCAGTTGCGTCTTCGGCAAGATGTGGTTCAGCGTCTTCATCGCCTGGCTCATCAAGAGCACAGTGCTCAAATACGGAGGGTTGACGCTCTTTAATCGCCTCAAACCCTTTTTTTTGGGGCTAGTCTTGGGTGAGGCCGTCGCAGCCGGGACGTGGGTGCTCATCGACTATGTGACCGGCATGCAAAACAATTATCTAGGCGGAATCGTATTCCAGTGAAGTGCGCTTGAACGGCGCTGTTGAAACGGCTATCTTATCCGCCCAAACAAAGGCCCAACCCCATGATGACGCCCGACCAACGCTACTTTTTCGATTTAACCGGCTACCTCCACTTGCGCAACGTGCTCAGCCCAGAGGAACTCGCGCCCGCCCAAGCAGCAGCCGACCGCTACATCAACATGCCGCCCGAAGAGTGGCCACCCGAATTCGGCGCGGATCTCGAGCGCCGCGATATCACCGGCTACCAGCACGGCTTTGCCTTTGACAAAAGCCTCGAAGTGCTCACCCGGCATCCTGCTACTTGGCCGATCCTCATGGAACTCACCGACTGTCGGCCGCGCCTCAACGGCGGCACCCTCGGCTACAACCGCCACGGCCACGGCTTCCACTACCTGCACGCCGGGTGGCAGCCGTCCAAACAGCCCGATGTGCGGCGCTATTACATCGAAGACGGCCAGGTCCGCTGCACGGACTTTATTTTCTTTTTTTACTTGAGCGACGTCTTCCCCGGCGACGGCGGCCTCATCATCTTGCCCGGCTCGCACAAGGCTCACTTCGGCCGACCCCGAGCGATGTTTTATCCAGGAGCCGAAGACGACGAGGACAGGGACTACGTCGCCGACACCGTGCCCCCGGGCGTGCACAATGTCTGCGCTCGCGCCGGCGATGTGGTCATCATGCCCGAGCACCTCATGCACGGCGCGCTTACCTGGAAGCCCCGCGACCGCGACCGCCGCTTCCTCATCTTGCGCTACAACGTCCAGCACATGCTCACCGGCCAGCGCCGCCCTTTTCCAGACGCCATTCGCCAGCGGCTCGACCCCGAGACCATTGACCTGATCGAATTGGCTCCGTACTACGAATACAAAGACATCGTCAAGCAGCGCGAAAACATCGACTAAATCCCATGCCGATCTCGACGCAAAACAGCGGGCACCTGAGCTTCCGCGCCCGCGTCCCCGTCTTCGACGCCAACATCGGCGTCGGCCACTGCCACGACCGGCCCTCGCCGTTTGCCGACGTGGCCGGCTTGCGGGCGGAAATGCAGCGCCACGGCGTGGAGCGCGGCTTGATTTACCACCTCCAAGGCGAAACCCTCAGCGCGATTGAGGGCAACGAAGCCCTGCGCGCTTGGCTCGGCGACGGACTCGTCCCCCAATGGGTCGCCGGCCCAAGCGCGGACTCTTTGGCGCAACTGCGCGCGCTCCACGCCGCGGGCGAGGTCTCCAGCGTCCGCCTGCACAACACCGAGGCGAGCCGCGTTCCCTTTGCCGACTGGATCTACGGCGAGTTGCTCGCCTGGCTGGCGGCCGAGCGCATTCCCCTGTGGATTTCGCTGGCCGACACTCCGGTCGCCGAAGTCATGGAAACCTTGCGTCGCTTCCCCGATTTACAATCAGTGCTCCTCGGCGCGCACTACGTGCATTCTCTCGCCTTGCGCCCCCTGCTCAGGGCACTGCCCCAAGCGTCGATGGAGCTGAGCCGCTTTGAAAATCTGGGCGGCATCGAGTCCTTGATCGGCGAATTTGGCGTGGAGCGCTTCCTCTACGGGTCCTACTACCCGCGCTACGCCATGGGGCCGATGCTCTTTTACCTGCACCACTTGGCTATCGACGACGACGCACTCGCGGCTTTGACCGCGGGCAATCTAGAACGCATTCTCGGAGGGAGCACATGATTATCGACTTTCACGGCCACGTAGGCCGCTGGGACTCCCTCGACATGGTCGATGACCCGGCCCAGATGCTGCGCACCATGGATGCGGTGGGGATCAACAAAAGCTGCGTCTTCAACATCTTCCATCCCGAAGGCAAACCCGGCAACGACCAGACCGCGGCTTTTGTCGCCCGCCACCCCGACCGCTTCATTGGCTTTGCCTACGTGTGCCCCACCTGTCCCGACACCGTGCAGCCCGAACTAGAAAGAGCCATCGACGAACTCGGGTTCCGGGCGATTAAAATCTACCCGCCCTATACGCCTTTTCCGCTCGACGACCCGGCTTGGGATCCAGTCTACGGCTTTGCCGCTGAGCGCGGCCTCGCAGTCATAGCACACACAGGCGGCGAGCCAACGGCCGCACCCGCCCAGTTTGGCCGCGCAGCCGAGCGCTTCCCCAACGCCCGCTTCGTCGCCGGCCACTCCGGCAACACCGAGCCGTATCGCAGCCAAGCCATTGCCGCGGCCCAGCGCCTGCCCAACTACTTCCTCGAAACCTGTTCGACCTTCCGCACCCCAGGCGTCATTGAAGAGCTGGTGGCCAAGGCCGGGGCCGACCGCGTGCTCTTTGGCTCGGATACGCCCTTGATGGACCCCCGTCCGCAGCTCGGCAAGATCATCACCGCAGCCATTGACGACGACGCCAAGCGCCTCATCCTCGGCGAGAACGCCCGGGGCCTACTCGGGCTGTAAGACGCAAAAAGCCCGCCTGCCACAAGGGCAAGCGGGCTTTCTTTGCAAAGGGTGTGGAACCGGGTATTACTGCTGGTACTGGTACTTAATCCGGCCCCAACTCTGCGCCTCGACCGCAGTCCCAGTCGGCTCGCCCCAATCAATGGTGTCATCCATGGGGGAGATCAGCAGGTCCTGCGAAGAGTGACAACAACTCGTCGGAGTCGTCGCCCACATGCCGACGCGGTTGTCGGCGTCGCCGGCGCTGTCGTCCACATCGCTGACGAAAATCGAGAAGCCGATCACCTCGCCCGCGGTCAGGTCGTGCTCAATCACCTGATCTTCCGTGATGTTCTCCTCGGTGGGCTTGGGATACGAATCAATGGCGATCGTGCGGAACTCGTAGATATACGTGCTCTCGCCGTACTCCTCGCCCTCAAAGCTATAGGTGCAGTAGTACCAACGGCTGCCGTTGGCCAACAGCGTTGGATTCTCGACGTCGGCACTACTGACCGCAGCCGTTTGCAGGGCCGGGCCGAAATTGCCGTTGAGCGGCGGGAACGCGAACGAATACTTGTGGTGCGTCACCACGTCTTCGGGCTTGGGCAAATAGTCGTGACGCGGGTTGAATTCGATCTCAATGCTGTCGTCCCACCAATAGGAACCTAAGTCTTGGCGGGTGATCGTGTGTTTGTTGTCAAACACCTTCGTCGTCACGTAAATCTCGTTGCGCGAGTCATTCCAACCCAAAATGTGGCGGATCTGCATCGAAGCCGGATCCATGCCACCGCGCGGCACGTCGTCGCCAGCAAAACCGTGCACCGAAAAGAGCTTTGAACTGGGAATGGCGTACACCTCAAGCGGTATAGCCGACCAATCGTCGTCAAATCCGTCGATGTTCGGCACATGGGTGTCGGGGAACTGCACGGCGAGGAAGACCTCGCCCGGGGGCTCGTGTGCCCCAGCGGCTAGCGCAAAAGCCAATAGGGCGATTGCCGTCAGGCCACAGGCGAAAAGACGCTTCATAGCTACCTCCTTGGGGTAGGTGGACAGTGAAAAACTAAATCGCAAATGAACGAGCAGCTTGCAAATTTAGTTAAATGACCCGTCAAATACAACTACTATTGCAACCCAGCGTATAGCGTGACAAAAGTCTCAGTCGTCGTTTCAGCCTTGGCCTCCGCAAACGCCTTGCGCTCTACCACAAAGCCGGCCAACGCCTGGATCCGATAGCCCAAATAGGCCGACTCGGTCGCCAACTGCAAGGCCCAGCTCAGGGAGTCGAAATCCTCCGCATCGCGGTCGAAGTCGTTGAACAGCGCGTACTCGACGCCGGCCTGGAGCCGCGTGGCCTGCAATAGCTGCGTCTCCAAAAGCAGCGAAAAAAGCTCCATCAGCGTCGTGCGTTCCTCCTGGTCAAACAGCGACCGGCTCTGCTGGCGCCACTCGCTCTTCCAGCGCGGCGATAGGGTCAGCCCGCGCCAAGAGTGGCGATAGCTGGCTTTGTTGATCAAGCCAAAGAAGAAATCCGACGCATCGCGTTGCCGTTGCGCGAAGAAAACTCCGTTCATCTTGCTCATCACCAACAGCGCGTCGCTCGTCAGGCTGTGGCCGACGAAAAGCTGGTGGACCCAAGCATCGCGCGCCAACAGCGGATCGGCGATGTGCACGAGCTTGCCGCCGCGCAGCGTGTTGTCCGGCTGCCACTGCAAAATTGGATCGGGAATGTCGTCTTGCACCAACTGGCTCATCTCAAACAGCCGCACCCGACCCACCCGCGGCCAAACCCGCTCGTACCCTAGCTGCAAATACGTGCTGTGATTTTTGCGATCCGCCGAAATCTGCTCCGCGCGCAAGGCCCCCACCTTGAGCTGCCAGTGTCGGCTCAGGTCGATACCCCCATAGACGTTGAAGCCTTGTTGATCGCGGCGATAGGGGTAGTCCGGCTCCGTGTCGTTTTCGTATAGATCGACCCAGAAGTTGTGATTCATATCCACGCCGAAGAGGAACTCCGGCCGATCAACCAAGAAGCGCAGAAACGGCTCCTCGTAATCCGGAACGGAGTTGGCCTTGACGCGGTTGTCGTTTTGGTTGAAATCGGGCACCAAGTCGTTGTTGAGATCCCAGCCGGGGAAGACCAACCGATCGTTTACCAAAAAATCCGCGCGGAACCCATCGGGGAAGCGGTCTTGATCGTCGTTGTCTTCCACCAAGTCAAAGCGGTTGCCCTGTCGGGCGTAATCGAGACCCGAGGTGGTGGTGACAAAAGATTGGGTGTTGTAGCGCGGATCAATCGAATACATTTCCCCAAACAGCGACAGCCGCCCCAAGTGCTTGCTCAGGTTTGCCATCCACGCCGGCGCGCTGGGCCGGTCGCCAATCCCCGCCGAGGAAGTGTGCGTCTCCTCGGCGACGTTGGGATACTTGCGGAAATTCCAGTTCAGGTCGTATTCGCCGTATAGATCAAAGCCGAGCACATCTTCCACCTTGAGCGTGGCCCCGGCGATTGTCGTAGCCGTCGGCAGCCCATACTCAAAGCGGACCGTGCGCAGATTGGATATGTCCTGCACATTGCCCTCGGCCTGCGCCACCAGCAAGAAAACTGGGTCATCCACATCCGCCCCGAATACGTCGCCCAAGCTGATAGAGCGCTCGCCCGTCCAAGTGAACGAGCTCGATGGCCGACCGACCGTTACAAAGCCGCCGCCCTCTCCCAACTGCCGGTCCGAACTCATCCAGATCTGGTAGTCGTTGGCCAGCACGAGGCGAAATTCCACCGCCACAATCTCGGACTTATCGGCCGAGGCGCGGTTGACAAACGACGCGCTGTCAAAGTCGTAGAGCAAGCTAATTTGCCCGTCGCCATCCGCGGAGAGAAACCCCTGCCGCTCCAAGCCGCCGCTGATCTCCGGGCCAAAGCGAATGTCGCGGCCCGACTCCACCGTACCGTCGCGGTAAGTGATAATCACATCCGAGGCATCGGGGAAAAACGCGGCACCGCCGGCACCGTCTTCCGGCGAGTCGTCGCGCAAGGCAATCGCGATCTGGGATATAGTCTCGTTCTGCTGTTTGTTCAGCCCGCCTTTGTACAGGGTTTCAATTAGCTGACCCGACTCGCTGTTGGTCTGGTGGGCATTGACCGCGTGCAGGCCCAACTCCACGAAATCCCCTAGCTGGGCCGTAAACCGCCCCCCCACGAGAGACGTCGCGTCCGTAAAGCGGCTCTCTTCCACCTGCAAGCCGCGCGGGCCGGTGATCAGGGAGTGGAGAAAGGTCAACTGGTATTTGTCGGTGGCGAGGTCGATCTGCATGCCGTTCAGGCGCGGCTTGGACAACGACAGCGGCGTCAAAGTCGTCCGCAGGTTGTTGCTCACCGTCAGCGCGTAGTGATATTGGCCCTTGTGATCGCCGGCGATGACCAACTCGTTGAACCACCGCGCAAACCGCTCGGTCTTGAACAAGGAGCTACCAGCTTCCTCGGGCCGCCTCTGCGCCGTATTGAAGATCAGCCACCCCTGGGTCAGATAGTTCCCGTACAGATCGTAGAAGTAATCGCCCTCCAAGTCGATGTTCACGTAGCGCTGGTACGGCAGCCGCGCGCGGTTGGTGTACTCCCACTGCCGCCACGGGTATTCGGCGAACATCACCTGCGGCACGTACCAGCGCCGCATGGCCGGGTCCAGCGCGTCGAGGTACACCTCCGGGCTTTGCGCTACGTCCTGTTGCCATCCCAAGCGGTCACCGTAGGACCCGTCGGCAAGGACGAGCAATGCGGCGCAGTAGGCAAACGTCCGCCGTAGGTTTACAGACCGCCTCTTACAGTGAATGGCCCTAGTCAAATCCATTTCTCCAGTCTAGTACGCCACACCCACCACACCGTTGGCCACTTCGCGGCCCTTGTCGGTGTCCCAATCGAGTTGATAGAGATACATGCCGGGCGGCACGAGTGCGCCCTCTTCGTCGCGCCCGTTCCAAGTTTGGGCAAAGCTGCCGCTGCCGGTGTTAGTCGCAACTTGGCGCACCAGTCGCCCGGACAGATCGTATATCCGCAATCGGATCTGCCGCAGACTCTCCAAGTCGCGCAATTCGTATGCAATCGCGACGTGGTCGTTGACGCCGTCGCCGTTGGGCGTAAAGGTCGCTGGCGTGGCCTGCACGCTGCTGATGAGGCCACCGCCCATGGGCGTGCGCACCGATACTACGTCGCCACTAAAGCGGAACGTCGCGTTGCCCGGGGCGACTTGCTGCTTGAGCTCGGGTTCGGCGCTGTCGTACACCCAGCTTCTGAAATCCGCACCAAAGCGCAAGACCTTGGCGTCGAAAACCACCTCAATCCGCTTCTCATTGTCGCGCGGCCCCACCAAGCGGTCGAACGAGACGATCAGGCGGTCGTCCTCAATCTCGGGCGGGAAGCGGTCGCTGATCTCCTCGCCGTCGATGAGCACCGAATGCACCCGCTCGACCGGGATCTGGGTAAAAATCTCCAGCCGGTCAAAGCCCAAATCACTGGCGCGCAAAACCGGGCGCACCACATAGGTGAAGGTTTCAGCCGCAAAGCTCTGCGTGGCAATCGGCCAGATCTCCCCAATCACCTCTTGGGCCACTGGATCCTCGGAGAACAGCAGCGACATGTCGTCGATGCGCGGAGCCGCGTCACCGCTGGCAAACAGGATGGCCTCTAGCTGGAAGTAGCGCGCCGGACTCGGCGAGAGCACGGGCGTGCCGTCCTGCCACAAATCCGCTGGTAACTCGGTCTGCCGCAGCCCAGCCGCAAACTCATAGGGCGCGGACCACGGGCTCCAATTTTCCAGGTCGTAGCCCAACTCCACGTCGTTCCACCGCCGGCGGCCGAGCTGGGTCAGGTAGTCGTCGAGGGTCGATGCTTCGAGGGTGCCGGTCGGGCCGATGACGCGGTAGATGTTGGGCTGCGGCGTGTTGCCCGTGCGGGTGCGGAGCAAAAGCTGGGTTCCCTCGGGCACCTCGCCTTGCCAGCGAATTTTGCTCCACGCGACCTCGCGGCCAAAATCCATGATCGGGGTGCGGTAAGTCGTCCGAGTCACAAAGCCCTCGCCATAGATTTCGAGCTCGGCGATTTCCCAATCGCGTTCGGGGTCGAGTGGGCGGATGGCAATCCACTTGAGGTCGCGGGTCGGAAAGCGCAAATCCACCACCACATCGAGACTCTCGCGGTTGCGCGCCAAGATGTCAAAGGCCGGATCGTTGGGCGCACCCAAGGCCGCGTCGATAACCATGTACCAACGCTTGCCGCGCTGGCTGCGGTCGAAGTTGCTGTCCCAAAACGGCCCGGTGTGGTCGGCCACGCCGATTTCGTACCACGCCAAGTAATTGTCCTCAAACCCAGGCCGGGGGAAGAAGCGGATGCGGTTGATGGGCAACTCAGCCCCCAAGTGCATGACGTTGTTTTTAACCACGCCGGGGTTGTTGCGGCCGACCAAGCGCGGCGGCTCGGGCACCCGCACTAGCATGGCAGTCGTCGGATCGCCGTCGATGAGAAACTGCAAGGGCTGGGAGTCGGTTACCAAGTGCGTATGGCCGTAAATGCTGGCCGTGTAAAAATGTCCTCGGCGTTCCTTGAGCGACAGCGCCAGATTGTCGCTCGGCTCGATGTACACCGGGCGCAGGCCGCCGTCGGCAAAGTCGATCAACGTATCGACGCCCGCAGTGTTGAAGCGCACACTGACCTCTTCGGCGACCGCGCCAATGGTCACCTCCTCGACGATGCCACCCCCGGCGTCGAGCAGCACGTACGCAGCCGTCTGCTCGGCGACCAGTGCCTGCCAAGAATTGCCGTCCGCGCCGCCGAGGCGGAACTCGCCGCGGCCCCACGCACTGGTCGCTAAGACCACCACTAGCAAGCCCATCCGCTCTATTCGATTCAGCACGACGTCTCCTTTCGTTCAGTACGCCACGCCCAAGGGTTGCACCGTCTGCCCGCTGCGCGCATCCCCTTCCACTTCAATCCGCACCAAGTAGATGCCGGGAGCGACGCGCTGGCCCCACTCGTCTGTGCCGTCCCAATGCACGGCGTCGTACACGCCGTTTTGTCCCTCGGCGTCAAAGAGGCGGAGCACCCGCCTACCCCCTAAATCCCACAGGTCAATCACAATCCGCGCTTTGCCGATGACCGCCAGCACCTCGAAGTTCACGTCGAGGACATCGTTCACGCCGTCCCCATTGGGCGTCAAGACTTCGCTGCCGAGGGCGAAATTGCCGATCAAGCTGCCCTCATTCACCGCACGGCTCAACACGGTCGTCCCCGATTCGGTCGCCACGTCGCCTTCCGCCAAAAAGGCCGCGTTGCCCGGAGAAATGCCCTGAAAGGCATCCTCCTCTAGCAGCAGGGCTCGCCCGCCAAAGCGGGTACTAAAGGCCTGCACCCGGCTGGCGAAGTGAATTTTCAACACCGCGTCGTGCTGGTTGATGGCCGGGAAACTCACCGCAAAGCGCTGGTCATCAATGGCGGTGATAGCGACCTCGCCTTCGGTCGTGACCCCATCAGTGACCGCAAAGGCGTGGTCGAGCACCTGCTGGCCGCTGGCGTCAATGATCTCGATCCGCTCGACGCGGCCCACGCGACTCGGCGTGAACACCTCAAAGCTGTTGAAACCCTGCACGTAATCGCTCTCCATCTCTGCCCTCACCGCGTACACAAAGGGCACGTCCGCAGCAGCAGGCACCTCGCGGGGGAAAATCTCGCCGACGAGGGCGTCGGCCAGCGGCGGCGCGGAAAACTCAAGCGCGATCTGCTGGAGAATGTGGCTCGCCTCCAAGTGCTGGCTCTGGAATTCTACGCGAAATTGGAAATAGCGACTGGGGCCGGGCGAGAGAATCTGCGTGCCCGCGGCCAACTCTTCCAGCGCATAAGGCGAAGTCCACGGACTCCAGTTTGCCAAGTCGTCGCGCACTGAGCCGCGCTCCCAATCGTCGCCCTGACGCCCGCGCTCGGGCAGCTTTAAGTACTCTTGGCGCAGTAGCGGCTCGTCCGGATTATCCACGGACGACGGGATCTCAGGGGCGTCTTGCAGGGCCACCTGCTTGCGGGTGTACGCCAAGGGACTGGGGTCGTGGCCGCTGCGGGTGCGCAACTGCATGTCGGCCAGGTCCGCAGCGCCTACTTGCTGCTGCAAGGTGCGAATGAGGCCCCAATTGGCCGGGCTGCCCATGTCGATGATCGGCGAGATGTAGCGCGCCGTCGGAAAGAACCCCTCGCCAAAGACCTGGAGCTTTTCGATCTCAAAGGGAATGGCCGACGTGGCCCGCAGGCGGATGAAGCGAATGTAGCGCGGCGGGTCGATAAACACTTCGGTGATCCGGTCGCTGTTGTCGTTGCGCACGGTATAGGTCTCCCAAATCGGATTTCCCGAGCTGGTCAACACCAAGCCGTCGTTGATCTCCACTTCAAAGTTTTTCAAAAAGTCATTTTGAAAGGGGGTGCCGGGCGAGGGAAAGATCGTGTTGCGCGGGAAAAAGCGCAGCCGGTTGACCCCAAAGCGCGCGCCTAAGTCGAGAATGAGTTGGGTCCCCAAGATGTCGTCTTCTTTGCGCTCGAAGGCCTGCCCAGTCGGGTCGGCCGCGAGCATGTCCTCGAAAATCACCTGTAGCTGTAAAGCGGTTAGATCGAAGACGGTCGGTGCGCGCAACGAGCCACCTCGATCCAGCACCTCTGCGGCCAAATTCTGCTCGGCACCCACTCGCCGCGGCAGAATGCTGCCCGGAAAATCCGCGCTTCTAAACTCGATCAAATCGGCCGGCGCATAGCCTATTTCAGTGACGTTGGGGTCGAGAAAGGAACGGTGCTCGGGCTGGATCGTCGTGATATCCTCGGTCCCTTCGACCCGCCCGGTCCACGAGATTTGCCCGTCCTGTCCGATCAGCAGGACTTGTCGGGCCGCTAGCGGCTGCACCAAGCACGCAGTTAGCACCCCAATCAGCAACGCGACTCTCATGGTATTTCCCCCGACCGACGGTCTTCAATAATAACGCCACCATCATCCCATACTTCCAGAGTCACTCTACTCTCCTGAAGCAGGGACATTCCAAGCAGAGGCTCCTCATCTGTTTGTAGAATGACTACTTGGCGTGGAAGTCCGTGCCAGGATACTGTCCCGAGGTAGGCGTTTAATACTACGGATTCGCCATTAGCGAGTGTTGCGCTGCGCCGACCTAACAGGACTAACCCCAGTTGTTGGATGACGTTCTGCGGTAGCGTCAAATCGCCGTTGTACCCTGTGTCCAAAACAGCCTCTAATGAATGGAGAAGTCCATCACTTCCTGCGAAGTCAACGATGATTACTGCTTCGAGGTAATGATTTATCTTGCCTGTAATCATGGCTTGGGCGTCAAGCGTCTGCCTCCGATACGGTAAGCTGTGCGATAACCGATGCGCACCGCATAAGTAACAGCATCAGGCCGCCGCTCCAGTAGCTTCAGCGTAGCCGTTACGTCCCTTGAGTCTATCTCGTAGTCGCCGGTCTCAATGTCAATAATCACGAACTTTCCTTTTTCTTTCGTCTCCACCAAGCTGCGTATCCGTTCCCGATAGATGGCTTCCCCTCGGGCTGTTATCTCCTCGGGGCTATAAGTGTGGCCTGCCATAGCACCCTCCTTTTGGTTTGCGGTCCCATAGATCGCCCAAATCGGGACTTTTCACAATCTCTCTCCCGCTAGGTGCTTAATCAAGACATCCCTTTCCATTTTGACGCGCTCATCGAGTTGGGCGCGTCGCTTTTGGCGCTGGTACTGAGCAAACGCTTCCCGTGCAGCTTGCTCATCGCCCAGCAGCCCGTGGAGCTTGCTCAGAAAGAAATACACCCGGTAGTCGTCTGGGGTAGCCTCAGCCAGCTTAGCGACACAAGTGAGGGCCTCTTGGTAGCGCCCCTGCCAGAACAGCAGCTTACCCAGCCCCCACAAGTCGGCGCTTGAACCGGGATTTTCCACCAGCGCGGCTTCAAGCTGTCCTTCCGCCTTTTGCATGGCATCCTCCCCGACCAGTCCTTGCTGCCGCCACCAGCCTTCCGCCCTTGCGCGGCCCAGCTCGCCGCTGCGGCGGTCCAACTCAATGAGGAGATCCGCCAGCCCCAAGGCCGCTTGCCGCGCATAGGTCTTTTGCGCCAACAGTTCGACGTAGGCCGCAATCGCTGGTTCGGCTCGACCTTCGGCCGCGTAAATGCGCGCTAGCTGGTACCGGGCCCGGCTGCTGTCGGGACGCAGCACCAGCAAGTCGCCGTAGGACTGGGCCGCACTCTGCAAGTCGCCGCTCAGGCTCTGCGCGTCGCCTAGACGACCGAGCAATACGGCGGGATCGCTACCTTGGTCGAGCAGGGTCTGGTAGAGACTGACGGCAGCGGCTGGCTGTCCGGCAGCTACATAGCGAGCCGCCAGCAACTCCTGCGCTCGGCTTTCTTCGGGCCAACGCTCTAACAATTCGCGGTACGCGGCAATAGCCTTGCCGTGCTCGTCCTTTTCGCCGTAGAGCGCGCCGAGCGCATAATAGGCAGCGGACAAATCGACCCCTGCCGCAACCGCACTCCGGTACTCGCGCAGGGCGTTGGCTGTCATGCCCTGCTCTTGGTATGCGTGGCCCGCCCAGTAGTGCTGTTCCCCTTTTGATCTACTATCGCACGCATGGAGTCCAATAGTGAGCGCGATTAGGACCACCCACGGGCACTGGGCCAATATAGCAGTCCTGAATGACTTGAACGATTCGATGTGCATATCGTCTTGTTTCTACTATTCTGCGTCCATCTGCGTCCATCTGCGGATCTAGTTCAGCCCCGCGTAAATCGTCACAAAGGATTCGTTGGTCGTCCGCGCCTTCTGCCCAGTGAACTGCTTGCGCTCTACCTTCATGCCAGTCAGAGCGCGGAGCTTATAGCCGAGATAGTTGGACTCATTGCTGAACTGGACGGCTACGGTCACCGCATCGAAGTCGTTGGCATCGGCGTCGAAGTCGTTGAAGATCGCGTACTCCACCCCGGCCTGGAGCTTGGTCACCTGCAAGACCTGCGTCTCCACCAAGCCCGAAAACAGCTCCATCAGGCTGGTGTGGCTGTTGAGCGACAGCAAGCTGCGGCTCTGCTTGCGGAACTCGCTCTTCCAGCGCGGCTCCAACGACCACGCCCCGAGCTGTAAGCGATAGCTCGCTTTGTTGATCAGGCCAAAGAAGAAGTCAGAAGGTGCCAAGCCGTATTGCTCCCGCTGGGCCTTTTCCATCTGCTGCTCGAAGTGGAGCCAGTGCATCTTGGTGGTCAAAAAGAGCGCCGCCACCTGTAAATTGTGGCCGACAAAGAGCTGGTTGACCCACGTATCGCGCGCCAACAGCGGGTCCTCGACCTTGGTCAGCTCGCCGCCGCGCAGCGTATTGTCCGGTGCCCACTGCAACAGCGGGTTGGGAATGTCGTCCTGGACCAGCTTGCTCATCTCGAATACCCGCAAGCGACCCAGCCTCGGCTCACCGCGCTCGTAGGTGAACATCAGGTAGTTGCTCTCGTTTTTGCGCGCCGAGGAAATCAGCCCCTCGCGCAACGCGCCCACCACCAAGCGCGCCCTCGGCGTGATGTCGGCCCCGAGGTGGATGTTGAATCCCCGGTGATCCCGGCGATACGGATAATCCGGCTCCTCGTCGTTTTCGTATTGATCGACCCAAAAGTTGTTGTTCATATCGACGCCAAAGAGAAACTCGGGCCGATCGACGTAAAACCGCAGAAAAGCCTCCTCGTAGTCCGGCTCGGTATTCGAGCGCACGAACGTGTCGTTTTGGTTGAAGTCGGGTACGAAGTCGTTGTTTTGATCCCAGCCCGGAAAGACCTGCTGATCGCCGCTGAGAAAGTCGAAGCGCACGTTGTCCGGGAATTTGTCTTGATCGTCGTTGTCATCGACCAAATCGACCAAACTGCGCTCGTTGTCGTAGTCGAAATCCCCGGTGCCCGAGGTGATAAAGGTCTGAGTGTTGTAGCGCGGGTCCATGCTGTAAAACTCGCCGAAGGCAAAGTAGGGAGCGGCCTTCTTGGACACGTTGACCATCCAAGCGGGTGCCGAGCGCCGGCCGCCGATCCCAGAAAACGCCTCGTGGGTTTCCGTGAGCACGTTGGGGTACTTCCGATAGCTCCAACTCAAATCGTACTCGCCGTACAAGTCGAAGCCCCGCAGGTCCTGCAACTCGACACTGCCGCCAAAGATGTGGGTCGCCGTCGGCAGGCCGTACTCAAAACGAATGGTCTGCAAATTGGTGATGTCCTGGACATTCCCCTCGGCCTGCGCGACGAGCAGCAAGACCTCCTGACCGTCGAGGTTGATCTGTCGATCCGAGGTCATCCAGACCTGATAGTCGTTGCCCAGCGTCAGCAGGAATTCGACCTTGGCGATTTCGTCCTTGGCAAAACGGGCCCGATCGACAAAATCCGGGCTGTCGAAATCGTACACCAGCCGCATCTCCTCCGGCCCGTTGGCGGCGACAAAGCCCTGCTGCAAGAAGCCGCCCTCGATGATCGGCTCAAAGCCAATGGCCTTGCCCGATTCCTCCGAGCCATCGCGATAGGTGATCTGCACGTCCGACGCATCGGGGAAAAACGCCGCGCCGCCCACGCCGTCTTCGGGCGAGTCATCGCGCAGCACGAGCTTGACGAGCGAGATGGTTTTGTTCTGTCCGATGGTCAGCGAGCCGGCGAAGGGGTTGCCGGCCTGCTTGTCGAGCAAGGTGTGCGACTGGTGGGCGTTAGCCGTGTGCAGCGCGACTTCGGCAAAGTCGCCAATCTGGGCTCCCAACCGCCCGCCCGCCAAGATGGTGTTGTTCGTCCGCAGCACCTCGCGGTCCCCAGTCGAGCCGCCGCCGGGGTTGCTCAGCCGCGAAAACAAAAAGGTCGCTTCGTAGCGGTCGGTAGCTAAGTCGAACTGCACGCCGTCCATGCGGGCCTTGGCAAACACCATCGGCGACAGCACCGAGCGCAGGCGGCTGCTCGCCGTCAAAGTGTAGAAGTATTGGCCCTTGTTGTCTTGCGCCACCACGACTTCGGAAAACCAACTCTGGAAGCGGGAGGACTTAAACAGCACATTGCCGAACTGCTGGGGCTTGCTCTGCGAGTTGTTGAAAATCAGCCAGCCGCGCGTGAGGAAATTGCCGTACAGATCGTAGAAGTAATCGCCCTCCAAAGTCGTTTCCACATAGCGCTCATAAGGATTGCGCGCATAGTTGGTGTATTCCCACTGCCGCCAATGGTACTCGCTGTACAGCTCCTGCGGCACGTACCAGCGGCGCACGGCCGGATCGAGCGCGTTCAGAGCCACTCCGGGGCCTTGCGGCGCGAGGCTAGTCTGATCGCCGAGCTGCAAGCCCAAGCGCGTCCCGTACTGACCCTGCGCCACGGCCGGTGCATCAACCGCGCTCCACAACATTAAGAGACCGCAATAAATACCGATCTTTGGTCTCAAGATAACCTCCCTTTGCAATGCCTTAATTTGATGTTACGCAAAGGCGATTGAGTATGGGATGCTTCGCTTTGCTCAGCATGACAAGGCGAGAAAGTATCAGCCGCTGTCATGCTGAGCCTTTCGGCTTCGCTCAAGATAAACTCCGCGAAGCGGAGTCGAAGCATCTAATACCTAGGTGCCCGTGCATAAGTCAATGCCTCAATAAGCAACGGCAATGAGGCGGGTGCGGGTCGTCCCTCCGACCCCTTCTGCGTCTGCCTCCACTGTAATCTGACACAAGTACAACCCCGGCGGCACCACCTGCCCGGCCTCGTCCTTCCCGTCCCACCTAAACTGTTGCGGCCCACCGGTCGCCAACCCCGTTAGCTGCCGCACCTGCCGTCCAGCCAACGTGTACAGATGGACGGTCAACGGCCGCGCAGCCTGCACGCGGAACAGGGAAAAACCGATCTCCGCAATCTCGTTGATCCCATCGCCATTGGGGGTAAACGGATTGGGCGCAATGGCAATATCGTCGATAGTGGCCTGCGCCCCTTGCGCGCCAATCGACAGGCTCTTGGAAGGACTCAGGGCGGTCGCGTCGCCCCCATCGGCCACCTGCCAAGGCGTCGCGGCCTGACCCTGCCGCACGGCGACCTGCATCCGCGTCCCTTGCAGGTACACCCGACCCGCAAAGCGCACGCGCAACAGCCGGCCGCGGCCCACTATCCAGCCCCGCTGACTGCCCAGCCGACCATAGCTCCGCTCATCGAGACTGTCGCCAGCCGCGTCAAAGGGCACCTGATCGCCCAGCCCGACCACCTTGCGGAAGTAGCGCACTGGCCCCTGCTCGTCCGCGCTGAGCGTTTCGTAGTCTGCGGCACCCACTTCGGCCAAGCTGCCGTCTGCCAACCGCTGAAAGTAGCGCACGGCACCTCGCTCGGCATCTGGCAAGAGGCTGTGCGAGGTAAAGGTCAACAGGTTGCGATCCAATCCAGTGGGCACCTCGTCGCCGGGCAGGACCGACCGGTAGTACACTGGCGTGAGCACATCGTCCGGCGCGCCCTGCACAATCTGCGGAAATTCCAACCACAGCGAGTCGCCCTCGGCGTGTACCCTCGGCTCGTCGTCCCAATAGAGCGGCGTACCGGCCAACAACTCGGCCTCGGTACCCATAGCCGCATCGACGAACTTCAAATCGAACGACGGCTCCGCGTGCAAGAGCAATTGGTCGAAACCCGGGCTGCGCACGTTGGCTGGCTGCTGCAAAAAGTTGGGCTGCACGTAGAGCGCAAAGGTGTCGAGCACTCCGGCTTCAGCAGTGGTCGGCCACACCTCGGCCCGCAAATGCTGCGCCACCGGCTGGTGGAACGCGACCGCAATGCGGTGCAGGGCCGCTGCGTTTTCGCCGCTGCTTTTGAGGCGCGCTTGGATCTGCATGAAGCGCCGCAAGCCCGGCGAAGTAGCCAAGTCCCCAGGCTGCAAGTAGCGCTGGCTCCACGGACTCCAGCCCGGTCCCACCACCACGGTCGTGTCCGAAGGCCCCTTGAGAAAGCCGGCCAGCGTCCTGTACTCGTCCGCGGTCTTCTGGTTGCCAGTTTTGTCGAAATAGCGGATCTGCTGCAAAAGCTGGTCGCCAGTGCGAGTGCGGATCTCCACATCCGTGCCTGGGGGCGTGTTCGCTTCCCAGTGAACCTCGCCCAAGGCCACCAACCCCGGCAGCTCGATCAGATCCGACTCCAGCACCACCTCGGCCGGCGGCCCTTCAGCGAGCAGCATGAGCTCAGTCTGATACGACCAGAACTGGTTCATGTGGCCAGTGCCACCCGGGCCGGTGGCCCTAAATCCCGGCGGCACGTGACCGATGGTGACCATGTCGAGGAAGCGAGTCAAAACTGGTGGGTCCTGAATGTCGGCAATGTCGCGAAAATTGCCGGTGAAGATATTGCGCTCGCGTTCCTCCGGGCTGATGCGCTGCCACTTGAGATTGCCCTGAGCGTCGCGCTCGCCCGTGGAGGCGCGCATGATATAGCCCCGGCTGCTGCCCACTAAGCGGGTCTGCGCCAAGCGCACAATACCTCCCATATCTATGGTTAGCACGTTGGCAGTGGGGTTTTTCGGGTTGCGGATCTGGTGTGAGAATCCAGTGCCGGCGTCGCCGTCGAACGCAAGCAGCGTATTGGTTCCATCGGTCGTCAGCACGTACGAGCCGCCGTTTTCAATCAGGTTGATGCCCAAGTTGTCGCCCCAGCCGTGCGCTTCGACCTCAGCTAGACGCGGCAGCTCGCGGCGGTAGTAATCCCGTCGCCCCTGGCGCTGCTCTGCTAGGACCTGATAGGTAGCCTCGTCCACCGGCTCTTCGCGGCCGGCCACGTCGCGCGCGAAATAGACGATATCCCCGCGCTCTGCTTCCGGCAGGGCCTCCCACGCCTCTTGATCAATCTGTCCGGCCCGCCCGCCGCGCGTATCCGTAATGACGATGCGGATCGTCTCGATCTTCCGCCCGGTCCACTCGGGCGAGCGGTGCAAGCTCTCCACGAGCTTTTTGTCGCTGACCACGCCAGTGGCCGGAGGCAGTTCGGGGCTGGTGTGCTCGCTCTCGAAGATGTATTCGCGCTGCGTAGTATTGGGCGCGTCTTGCGGGATGAAGAGCTGGAAGCCAATACGGCTGTTCGGCTCGTGCAGCAGCGCGCTCTGCCTATCCGACAGCAGCATGATGAAGCGCAGGAAGGGATCTCCGAGGGATTCATCGACGAATTGGAGCTTGAGCCGCTCCACCGGCACCACCCGCCCCAAGTCCACCTCGATCCACCACTGCTCAATGGGGTCGCGCGGGTCCGGCTCCCAGAACGTAGTGGGGTCGCCGTCGAGAATGTTGGCCGCGAGCCTCGGATTGGACCCCACCCGGCTGATACCAGGCCGCACCCAATAGTCGAAAACCAACTCGTTGAGCGTATTCCGTATCGGCTCGCCAAACACGTCGAACTGCATGGTGCTGTCGATGGTGCCGATGCGCGGGTCGGGCTTGCTGATGACGATCGGACGCTTGAATCCGGGATCGTCTAGGACGTTGAAGACCGTCCGCAGCGAATGCGCCCGCACCGAGCCGTCCTCGTGGATGCGCGCCAGATGGGTGGGAATGGACCACTGCTGCCAGTGGCTGCCCCGCTCGACTACGACTTCGTCATCGGCAATCCGATAGCCCGACTGGGCCTCGGCCAATGCCCAACTCAGCACTAGGCCGACGAGGATCTGCACGGCGAAGTGGCTCTTCATAGTTCCGCGTTCTCCCTCGCTCGCCAGCGGCCCGCCCTTGCCGCGGCGCTTGCTGAAAAACTATTAGGTATGGCCAAAACCCAAGGCTGTCAAGATAGCTGCTACCAATCCACCAAGACAGCGACTTGGTCCTTGTACTTATCCTGCAACTGGCGGATAAACGCGCCGATCCGCTCGTTTTCCCGCTGGCGGCGCAAGCTGGCGGCTGCCCGGCGGCGCGCCTCGTCAAAGGGCTGGATCTGGCCGCCCTCCCGCCGTAGCACCCGGAACACCGCGTATCCGTCCATGCTTTCTAGCGGGCCGACGAGCGCGCTGACTTCAGCGGCAAAGGCCGCTTTTACCAGTTCGGGATAGCGCGGCTCGTACAGGCGCACTAGACGCATCTCCCAACCGTGCTCGCGCACCCCGTGCCCCTCGACGCCAGCGTGCGAGCGCACTCCAGGCCGGTCGAGCAGGTCGGCGATGGGCGCGCCAGCCTCCCACTCGGCGCGCAAAGCCGAAGCGTCCTCTTCCTCAGCGGTCCACAACTCGTGGACAATCACGGCCTCTTGGGTGCGGTAGCGATCCTTGTGAGCCTCGTAGTGCGCTCGAATCTCGTCCTCGCTGGGCGCGGCCCCGGCCGTAGCCCGTTGGAAGAGCTGATTGAGGATCAGTGCCCGACGCTGGTGCTCGCGCCACTCGACAAAGGCCGCCGCCTCAGTCCAGCCGCGCTGGCGCGCCTCGGCCTCAAAGAGCCGCACCGGCAGTAGCAAGCGCCCGATCCGCTCGGCAGCTTGGGCCTTGTCCTGCAATACGCCCTGTGCCCCAACCGCCTGCAGGCTGCCCAAACCCTCGGCCACGCTGATCGTGCCGCCTTCGTACGCGTAGAAGGGGTGATTCAACTCGTCCGTCGTCAGGGGCCGGTCCAAACTCTGGAGCAAGATGGCCTCGCCCTCTGGATCTAGGCGCGCGTCGTAGCGGACGCGGAGGCGTTCGAATTCCTCTTCCTCCTTCTCCCGCGTCCGTTCCTTGCGCAGCCGCTCGGCCACTTCCTCGCTGTAATCGCCGAGCGCGGCCGGGCGATCCTCGATAAAGCGAAAGATTTGATAGCCACCGGCCAGCGCGACCGGTTCGGCGACCTGTCCAACAGGCAAACCCGTAAAGACGGCGGGCGGGATGGAGAACCGCCGCGCAGCTTGCGTGCGCCCGATCCAGCCGACCACACCGTCGCCCTGCGCGGCGAAGAGATCGTTGGCGGCAAAGCGCTCGGCCACTTCCTCAAAGGGTTGCCCCTCGCGCAGGTCGCGCCCGACCGCCTCTAGCTCCTCGCGAGTGCGCACCAAGATGCGGCTGAAGAGCCGCTCGCGGTCAAACCCCATCTCCGCAAAGGCGCGCTCGACATCTTCGCCTGTGATCTCCACCTGCGGCACAATGACTTGGGCGCGGTAGCGCTCCACGAGGCGCTGCCGCACCATTTCGCGGAGCTGGTGTGCAACCGCCAAGCTGGTGTCGATCCCGAGTGCGCGCGCCTCGGCAAACATCAGCTCCTCGTCAATCATCGACTGCAAGTGCTCCCGGTCGGCTGCGCGTCCTTCCTTGGAACTGCGCAATCCCGGTGGCAAGCGCTCGACAAAGGCCGCAAACTCCGCCTGCCCAATCTCCACCTCGCC
Source organism: Candidatus Latescibacterota bacterium (assembly GCA_965116455.1). Taxonomy (GTDB): domain Bacteria; phylum Latescibacterota; class UBA2968; order UBA8231; family UBA8231. The sequence continues at coordinate 3,330,406 of OZ220690.1, forward strand.
GACCCGCGCAACGATGGTCTCGTCCCCACTGCACCCCGCCAACAACAGGGCCAACACACCACAAAACCTACTCGATAAATAGCGCATCGACTTCCATCTCTAGATCTGCATCCGTGCGTTCAACAGCCCCTGCCGCAGCCTCTATAGCTTTGGCGCGATTGCCCATAGTGCCGCGCGGGCGCACAACCAACCGATCATCGATCAGTGCCACCTGTTCGGTCCCAGCGTAGTCGGACGGGATCTCAAAGAGAAAGGCCGCATAGACCTTGGCTATGGTCTGACCGGCATCGAGAAACTCAAAGAGCGGGATATCGAAAATCTTCCCCTTGGCCGCGATAGCCGCCGGCGGCAAAGGCAAACTCGTGGTGCCAAATTCGAGTCCCCGAGCCACGGGCTTTCCCTCATCCGAGTTGCGCCAGATATTGAGCCAAGGGTACTCGGCCGTCTTCCAGATATAGCCGATGAGCAAGCCCTTGCTCGCCGTGCTCGCCGCGACCCAACCGTAGTCGCCGTCGAAGCTGTAGCCCGCGTTGGTCGGGTCGTCATCGCCGCCCAAGTAGCGCATATCGACCTCGTCGCCGCTCGCCAATTTGCGCGCCTCCGGCCAAAACACCGCCGGCTCTTCGGGGTTGGGCATGGGGCTATAGACCATGTAGCCCTTGCGGGCGTTGGCGTCAACCACCGTGGTCTCGTCGAGAAAGGGCGGGCCAATGGTCGGATGCTGCACCATATTGTACATGCGTCCGAGTGCGCCGGTGTTTTCGACCTCTTCGCGCACGGTGAGCAAGGCGCGGTCCTTGGCCAGCCGCAGCCAACGCCTCACCTCAAAGCCGGCCAGCGGCAGGGTGGCAGCCATCTCGGCCTCGATAAATCCTTCCCTTTCTTCGGGACCGCGCACGATCCGCCACGGCACGGCTGAGGCTTCGCCGTGGAAGGGCATGCCATTTTTGGCTTCGGCCTCCGAGGCCGAAGCCCAGCGGTCTAAGCAGAGGAAATGCCCCATGGACTGCGGCCCTTCCCCTGCTCCTTCCCGCCCCCATGAAAGCGGGTTGACCCCCTGACCCTGCAAGTGGAAATCCGCAATCGAGCCGCCCAGCAAATCGACTACTACTTGAGCCACCTCGCCGTCGAGCACCAAGGCCGGTCGGCCTTTGACCTCGGTCTCCGCTAGGACTACATTCGCGCTGTGCAGTGCTGCCATAAGCAAAAAGATCCTTATCATCGCCATATAGGTCGTCCCTCTATTATTCGGATGTTGCGCACCTTTTGCAAGCGCACGCATGATCGAGACAAGTATGAGAAAATTCCTCCAAAAGACAAAACTCGCCGCTTGGGGCTTGCTCGGCGGCTTGGCACTTGCCGCCTGTGGTTCCGACGAGGGGGGCATAAAGCACGTCCCCCGCAACCGCACCCTCATCCTCGGCCTGCCGCAGATGCGGGACTACGACTCGTTCAATCCCTTTATCGTCGGCACCCAATCCCCGGGCTTCGACTACCTGTTTGAGCCGCTCTACTTCTACAACGCGTACGTAGAAAAAGACCACGTCATACCCTGGATCGCCGAACGCCACGAGTACAACGCAGACTACACGGAAGCGACGATCCACATTCGCAAGGGAGTGGCGTGGAGCGATGGGCGGCCTTGGACCGCCCACGATCTCAAGTTCACCGTTGACATGCTCAAGGCCCACGCCCCGGAGCTGGCCTTTTCCACTGACATGGACACTTGGGTCGCCGCAGTCGAAGTCCCAGATTCGCTGACGGCGCGGTTCGTGCTCAAAGCGCCCAACCCCCGGTTTGTGTTCTCCTATTTTACCTACAACTTCGGCAACGGCATCCACATCGTGCCCAAGCACATCTGGGAGGGCGAGGATCCGACCTCGTTCAAAAACCTCGACTTGGCTCGCGGCCTGCCGGTCGTCAGCGGCCCCTATCGCCTAGCGCGTTCCGATCCTCAGCAGCGGCTCTGGGATCTGCGCGAGGACTGGTGGGCCGCCCAAATCGGCTTCCAGCGCCTGCCTCGGGTCGAGCGCATCATCTACCTGCCCCAAGGCGACGAGAACAAGTGGGTCCAACTCATCCTCGCCAACCAAATGGATCAGTGCATCGACTTGCGGCCCTCCAACATCAAGACCCTCCTCGACCAAAACCCCAACGTCACCACGTGGTCGGGCCGCCAACTGCCCTACGGCTATCGGGATTGGTGGCCGCCAGCCCTCGGCTTCAACAACCTAGAGCCGCCTTTCGACGACCCGGACATTCGCTGGGCCGTAAACCACGCCATCAACCGCGAACAGCTCGTGGCCATCGGCTGGCAAGGGGCTGGCGAGTACACCCTTTTGCCATTCCCCCACTTCCCACCGCTAATGCACTACATCAACCAAGTACAGGATCTGCTAGCAAAGTATCCCGTGGGAAAACACGACCTAGCCCTGACCGCTGCCATCATGGAGCGCAAGGGCTGGAGCAAAGATGCGGAAGGTATGTGGCAGCAGAACGGCGAGCGCCTGAGGATCCCCGTCGTCGTCTTTCCCTCTCTCTTCCAAGACTTCACGCCCGTGCTCGTCGAGCAACTGCGCCGCGCGGGTTTCGACTCCTCCTTCCGCATGTTCTCCGACGCCTATACCCGCATGACCCAGGGCACGGCCCGCGCCTTTATCATGGGCAACGGCGGCTCCGTGCGCGACCCGTACTTCACCCTCCGGCTCTACCACAGCCGCTACGTCCAGCCCACCGGCACGGCCACTCCGTCTTTCTGGCGCTGGCGCAACGCGGATTTCGACCGCTTAGTCGATCAAATGGGCCAGACCGCGCCCGACGATCCGGCGCTCGTGCCGCTATTCCGCCAAGCCCTTGAAATCTGGCTGGCCGAATTGCCGGCCATTCCCCTGCTCCAGTGGTTCCACCGCATTCCCCACAACCAGACTTACTGGAAAAACTGGCCCTCGGCCGAAAACCCTTATATGAACAGCGCCTATTGGGTGCGCTCGTTCTTGATCGTGCTGTTGGGATTGGAACCGGCGCAGCCTTGAGATTGAGTTATGAACTGACATTACGCAGTCTTTGTTCCCAACTTCCCATTCCTGTATCCTTTCCGCTACACCCCAGCGCCTCATATCCCCTCCTCTCCGCTGAGCCGCCGCTGTGGCACGATTCTTGCCTTGGATTGCGGGTACCATTCCACCCGCAACCCAAGGCATGGCTCATGGCCGAATTCGATACCATCGCCAAACATCTCATCCACACCTACCCCCGCGACTTCGCCCGCTTCGCCCTCCACCAAGACGACGTCGAAGTCCTCGGCGTTGTTGACACCGAACAACCCACCGTCGAAGCCCACCGCACCGACAGCCTCATCCACGTGCAAGTCGGCGTCGAGGAGGCGTTGGTCCATCACGAGTTTCAAACCACCGATAGTAGCCCGCCCATGCCGCAGCGCATGGCCGGTTATATTGGGCGTGCCATTGAGCAGCACGGCCTACCGATCTACTCCAACGTCATCTATTTGCGTCCCGACGCCGGCCGTACCGATCCGGGACGCTATCTCCAAGCGCGGCACGGCTACCGCGTGCTGGTGCAATACAAGGTGATTCGGCTGATTGAACTAGAAGGGCAACGCATCCTCGACGAGGAGCATTCGGGCTTGCTTCCGTTTGTACCGTTGATGCAGCGGCCAGCGGGGGTAGATGCGGAAGCGTGGTTGCGCCAGTGTGTCCACCGGGCGCAGCAGGTACCGATGGACGAAACTCTCAAGGCGAATTATCTGGCCGATCTTGCCATTTTGAGCGGATTAGTGTATGAATATGAAACAATAATGACCATCATCTCGGAGGCGATCATGTACGAATCGTCGGTAGTGCAGTATTTCACGGAAAAGGGCATTGAGCAAGGTATCGAGCGAGGAGGCCGAGAACGCGCCGTTGAAGATCTGCTCGACGTGCTAGAGATTCGCTTTGGGCTGGCCGCTTCGGATCCGTTGGCCGCCCGCCTTGGGGCCATTGACGATGTGCAGCGCCTCAAGCAGTTGTTTCGCGCGGCCATACAGGTGCCCAGCCTCAAAGCCTTTAGGCACCTGTTAGACAAAGCCGAGTAGGGGCACTGCGTAACGTCAGTTATGAAGTTGCGGATGCCGTTGGCGCAGAGGTCATCAGGCACCTCGATTAGGTAGCCACATTCCTATTCCGACCTCTGTGATCGACTGTCTATTTCATCCATCATGGCTTTGCAAATTCTGTCCACTGTGCGGTCCAATTCAGCGTCTTGACTGTCGAGTTCTGAATAAGGGATATGACGGTTTATGTCCGTAATGTGCTTTCCGTTAATCACTGCCTCAAACGAAAATTTTTCTCCGCTCAGCCTCCATACAACTGATAGCTCCAAGTCGAAACCATGGTTCCCTATCCCTCTGTATCTGTAGAAGTGATACTCCGCTCCTAGCTCGACTTGCTGCTCATCGCTAAGTTCAAAACCCGGCCTCACTAAGTGTTTTTCCTTTGTACTTTCCCATTGGTTGGCTCCGAACACGTCACCGGATACGCCTCCACTACTACCAAGTTGTGCGTACTTTCTCGGCAAATAACGACCAAACAACTCTGAGCCTTGCCGTTCACATAGCCTGTCTAGCTTCTCTAATATCGGTTTAACATACTGAAGGACTATCTGATCCAGCACTTCAACGTCAGAGTTATCCGGTGCCGGCCCTTTTCTCTTTTGAATAAAGACATCCATTTCTTTATCCATATCATCGGGTTCCCGAATCGATTCTTCTTTCGCAGCCCGAATCCCAAGTTGCAGCGACCATAAGACGTTTTCCAGCATGAACTCGGCAAGCGGCAACATGCGACCTACATCGGCGTTCTGTAGCCCGCCGATGTAGCGATCCCGGTCTTCGCTCTTGATCACAATAGGCGGCAGATTGTTCCGAAGCAAAGCATAGTTAGCTAGCAGTCGCGCAGTGCGCCCGTTCCCATCGTCGAACGGATGGATGCACAAGAAACTCCAGTGAGATTCGGCCAAGAACAACGGCAGAGGATAGGCATTCCGCTCTAGGTCACGCCGAAAATCACGAGTCCATTCCTCCATTAATTGGGGCGTTTCTTCGGGTTCGGCGTATCGATGGAGTTCTCCAGTCGCTGTCCGCACGTGATTCGGCTGCGTCTTATATTGGCTAGGAACAATGCGCTTCTGCGTTGGTTGGCCATCCGGCGCCTCTGCGTAGCTCCAGAATGGCTCCTTGAGGAGGATTTGGTTTAGCTGCCTTATATCACTCTCCCCAATAATCCGTTCCTCTCCAGCGAGGGATCGCGTATAGTCGATCGCAACATCGTGCGCCTTCATCTCCTCGTAGTCCCGCATCGGGTGCCCACCAGCCGTGCGACCGTGGATGAGCAGTAATTCGGTCTCGTGGTAAGTCAGCGTATTCCCCTCGATGTGATTGCTATTGTAGTTCCATTCAAGTCTGAGTTTTCTCCAGAGTCGTTCGTCGTCAGCGCTCTTCATGCCTTCGCGCCGCTCGTGCCATTCCGCAATCGCCGCCTCTAAATCCGCTAGGCGTTCAAAGAGGTGAACGTACTCAAGGGTGAGGTTTGGAATGTCGATGCCTAGTGAGCGGGATTCGGCGATCCAATGGGCCATTCGCTCTCTGACCTCGGCATCGTCTTCAAGCTCAGAAAGCGCATTCGCGTCGAGCGTGTACCGTCCGAGCTTTGAATGCTCGACGATAATCCGATCTACGGACTCGACTACCTTTGCTGTATCCCCAGTGATAGGACAGTTGCGCCTCATAAATCCAACTCCTTCAGATACTCCTCCAACTCGGCCTCGACCTCGGCAGGCTCGGTCCCATGCTCCGCGCTCTCTCTCCAGACGGCCTATATTGCATACTGATTAGAATACGTATTTCCCCACTATCCAGTATATTGTCAAGATTTTTTAGAATAGAGAAAGAGCCTATCTGATGTGCATCAGCGGCTGCCAGTACAGTTGGGAGCCGACGCGCAAACGCGCCCAATAGACCCCGGAGGCCACCTGACGCCCCTCGTCGTTGCGGCCATCCCACCCAGCTAGGTAGCGACCCGCTCCCCGACCTACAGTCAGTCGGCGCACCAATTGGCCATCGACCCCGTAAATAGCCAAGTCGTAATCCGCCTCGACCGGCAGGACGAAGGGAATTCGCGTGAAACTATTGAACGGATTGGGATAATTGGCCAACAGAGCGGCCTTGTCGGGGGTGGCTTGTTCCACCTCTTCCACAGCAGTGGCGACCACGCCGGGCAAATATCGAGCCAGGGCGGCACCGCTGATGATGTGAGCTTCCCCCGCGTTTTCGCGTCGATTGTCGGGCCCGTCGCCGGCCATGCCGTTGGGGATGGCATCCACCCGCCCGTCGCCATCCATATCGCCGCTAGCTCCCCAATAGGCCGAAAAATCAATCGGGTCGGGTGCTTGAATCCACACGATAGGTACTTTGGGGTCAGCCAAGTCGATCTCGTGCGGCAAATCGGGACCGCCAGCCAACACCGCGAAACCGCCGGCGAAGCGCCGCTTGAGCGGCCCCTCGTCGCCGGGTACGCCGATAAAGAGGTCATCGTATCCGTCGCCGTGGATATCGCCGGCAGCTACGGCGTCGCCAGTAATGGCATCGGGACGGGCACCGTAGATAACAGTAATGTCGGCCGGCGGCGCAGCCATATCCAACCGCTGTCCGCGCCGCTGGGGACCGCCATACACCACGTACACCTCGCCAGCGTCGGTGCGGCTATTGCCCGGACCGTCGGCCCGGTACGCACCGATGAATAGGTCTTGGACGCCATTGCCGTCGATATCGGCCAAGACGATTTCCTCGCCCAGCCGGTCGGGCGAACCCCCACCGCCATCGGCACCGTAAATGACAGTCAGATCGGCGGGCGGGTCCCCGGCTAAATCAATAGCTGCGGGACGCTGGGGACCGCCGTACACCACGTACATTTCCCCGGCGTTTTCGCGCTGGTTTTCGGGGCCATCCCCAGCGCCGCCGGTGCGATGGTACGCATTGCGCAAGGTGCCGAAAGCCGCCGCGCCAATGGCGATGTCGTCGTACCCGTCGCCGTCATAGTCGCCAGCGACCACGGTCGAACCAGCGTGGTCCAGAGCATCGATGCCGTAGATGATACTCAAGGGATGTTCCGCAACCGCCAAGTCGATAGTAGCCCTCGAATCTAACGGGCCGTAGAGAACGTACACCCGTCCCGCCTCAACCTCCCCCGCTGCCCCCGAGGCCCGGTCGGCACCTACCACCACATCTCGGTGGCCATCGCCGTCGAAATCCCCGGCGCTCATCCACACCCCCAGGCGGTCGTCGCGTTCAGCGCCGATAACGGTAATCAACCCCTCTGGCCAAGGTCGTTGCGCCAAATCCAAGCGCCTCCCTGCGGCCCGCAACTGATCAATGAGTTCGGCCGAGAAAATATAGAGCTTGCCGGCGTCGGTGCGATCGGGAGCATCGGCGTAAAAAGCGCCGACCAAAAGATCGGCGCGCCCGTCGCCCACGAGGTCGGCCACATGGGTCTTAATACCGAAAAGGTCGCGCCGGGCCTCGCCATATAGGGTGACCACATCGCCGGGATCAGCAGCCAAGTCCAGACCACCCCCCGAAGGTATGGTGTCGAAGCAAATGGCCACTTCGCCGGCATTGGAGCGATCGTTGGCGGGGCCATCGCCGGCCATGGCCGAAATCACCAGATCGTCGCGCCCGTCGCCGTCGATATCACCGGCAGTAATAGGAGTACCGAATTCGGCATCATTGACGTCGGGGTTGTACACTGTGAACTGGCCCGTCTGAGTGGTATCGGCCAGATCCCACACGTGGACTATTTGAGCCGAAACCGGGATGGCTAGACAGCATAAGACCGACGACAGGGCGACTGCGTATTTCATGGAAATTCTCCGCGAAAAGTTTGGCGAATTACTGCATATGACAAGATCGTGAATTTCGATAGGCCCGATACCTGCTCACTAACCGGCTGACGACAAAGGCGCAGAGCAGAGAACATACCGTCAGCCAGACCAGCCGTTCGATTCCGGCGCGGGGATACTCGATGTACATGCGTCCCCAATTAGAATCGTCTTTTAGAGGCAGCGCGCGCGGGGCGAGAAGATGGGCCAAGACGCCGACCTGACGCGCCGGGGCGATACTCCCCGCAAAGTCACCGACATACAGAGGAAATTCCACAGTCTGCCCACAGCCCGTGACGCGGAGTACGTGTTCGCCGGATCCCTCCGGTCGGAGACGCCAGACTAGGCGGTGGAGAGCCGGCTCCCGCACCGAGAGACTTAGTTCACCCGTTCCTTGGACCCATTCGAGTTTGCAGTCCATTTGGGCCATATCGGCAGCAGGCCGAGCCAGTACCGCGGTCAGCAGCGTTTCAGTTCCGCTCGGGATAGGCGCAAGGGCAAAGCGGTAGTGGGCCTGTATCAACAAGGGAGCGCTTGCCAGCAAAGAAAGAGTGAGCGGTACCAAAAGAATGCTGCTATAGCGCAAATTGGCCTTGAGCAATGCTAGTTGTGCCTGCCAGACCAACAAGGGCTCGCGCCGGTAGAGCCAGATCTCAAAAAGGGCGGCCCACAACTCGTCGCGGGCTTGGCGCAGGCGTTCTCCGCGGACCAGCGCGGCGAATATCAGCGCGACCACTATCCCCAAAACAGCCGCCACGCCGAAGATTTCCGCCCACCTCCCCAGCGCTGCCAAGGGCGCCATATAGGCGTCGAACGCATAGTTGGCCAAGCGGTTGTAGTAGAGGATGAGGGCCTGCATGTCCTACTCCAGATAGCCCAAACCCCTGAGGCGTTCGTCGATTTGTGCTTGGTCCGCAGCCGATGGAGCATTGAGTTCTTTCTCAATGCAGTGGATGACAAACTCTTCCACACTGCTGTACCCTACCTTTTCGACGTGGGCTTGAGCGCGCTGCCAAAGCTGGTCGTCCAAGACAATTTTTCGTTTAAAGAGCGCCATTTAATCCTCCCAGATCGAATGTCCCGACATGGCGGCCGGCGGGGCCACACCGTAGTGCGCGAGGATGCTCACCGGAATGTCCCGCAGATGGTGTGGGATGGGCTTCAGCGATTTATTGCTCAGGAGAACGCCGGGCACTTCTTCGGCCGCCATGCAGTGATCCCCGCTCCAAGGAGAGAGATTATCCTGCAAAACCGCGCTCTCCAGTTGGCCAATGGCCGTAGCGCCCGAAGCGCGATACCCCCTCGCATAGCCGATGATCAAGTCCGGTGCCAAGTCCGTGTCGCCTCCAGAGTTCGGGCGATAAACTTTTTTTACCACCTGCCGACCGTCGGCCGGGTCCCGCAAGGCGAGCAAATTCTGACTCAGTTCACTGAGCAAACTTTCCCGAGCCTCGGGCCGCACCGTCCCGTGCTGTTCGCGGCCCTTGAGATTGAGGTACAGGGCATTGAGTCCCAAGCCATAGGCCCGAGTCTGTCCCCAGCGCATGTGGCCCTCGTTGAGAATATGGGCTTGATCGAGCGACACTTGGGGAGCCAAGGCGAGATAGCCCTCCTGAGCCAGCCAAGAATTGAGATTGAAAGAGCGCTCGTACGCGGCAAAGCCGTGGTCCGAAAGGACGATGATATCCGCGTCTGCCCCCAGCATGGCGACGGCCTCGCCCAGCAAATCGTCCATGGCGACGTACTGATCGGCAATGGCCTGTTGGTACGGGGCGAATTCCGCTCGGTGCCCTAGGTGATCGGGTTCCCAAGCGCGCCAGAGCATGTGGCAGACCTGATCGAGACTGTGGACGTAAAAAAAGAGCACGCCGGCCGCAAAGCGTCCCAACTCATAGTGCAATTGGCGGCGACGTTCTTCAAAGGCCAAGGCGTCCTGGCGCAAGAATTCCCCGTAGTCAAAAACGTCTGCTTCGAGGGCTTTGGTATCGTCGGGCATGCCCTGGGTGTAGTGTGGGCCAAGAGCTTGGTGCAATTCTTCGCTGGCCTCTAAAGGGGTGGAAATGGGCATGGCTGGATTGCCGGGATGGATATTGACCGGCGTCAGGTAGAGCTGCAGAGAAGGAGCTGCGGCCCGCAGATAAAAACGGGCAATGCCTTGCAGACGTTCTAGGCTGTAGGGCTTGCGCCCGTAGTCTATGGTAATCCACGGACTCCATTCGCCGGACTGGAGGGCCAAGCGCTGTTGGCCTAAGACAATTTCGGCGATCCGGTGCTGCCGATCTAAGTAAATCGCAAAATGAGTCTGCACCGGCTCCTCGTCTAGCATCGGACCGTGGACGGGCAGTTGTGCCCAACCGTTTTCCAACTGGACGCCGATTATCTTGCCGCCGGGAACTACCAATTCCCCCCCGTCCACCAGGCTAGTGCCACCACCTTCGAGGTGCGCCGGCACAGTGTACGGTCCCTCAGTGTAATAGGTAAAAGTTCCGTAGGTCCCCAACATGTCCGGCGTGCCCATGCCCGAGAAAGAGCGCACGGCACAGGGAGAGAAAAACGGCAACCCCCCAAAATTTTCCGCTGACCGAGAGGGAGGGAAATTGGCCGGTACTTTGAAAATGGTCGTGGGGACACCTTGTTCAGCGAGGATTTCCCAAAAGGGCCGACCCCGGCGCTGCAACGCTAACTGGCCGGATTCTCCTCGGCGCGTGGTGGACAAAAAAGGAGTCAGAGAGGCCGGGTCGCGGTGGATGAAGTCGAAAATGCCGTGATCCTGTGGGTCCAAGCCGGTAATAAAGCTCGACCACGCCACCGGACTCTGCGGCGGCGCACTAGTTTGCAAAGGCGCAAAACCCCCGCGCCGGGCCAGAGCCTCAAAGTGGGGCATCCGGCCCTCGGTCATCAACGTCCGCAGAATTTGCGGGTCCATGCCGTCGATACCCAGTACCAACAGGCGGTCCGGCGGAGGGCCAGAGCGGCAGCCCCAGAACAGGAGGGCGATCAGGGAGATGGCAAGAGCGGTGGTAGGCATATTTATCCGCAGATTGCGCAGATGGGCGCAGATGCTGGTAAGGACTGTCTTAGGAATTGTGCGCATTGGCCGGGGCGAATACATCTCGGCCCTGCATGTACGATGGCGGCTCAATGCCAAACAGGCCCAGAATGGAAGGGGGGATATCGAGCAAGTGGGGATTGCGAATGTCTATTTTGCGGTTGCAGAAAAACACGCCGGGCACCAGTCGTGGGTCCACGCAGTGGTCGCCGCTCCAAGGCCGGGTATTGGTCTCAAAGACGGCCTCGGTCACTTGGCCGCTAGCCCCGCTCCAAGAAGCGCGGTATCCAACGTTGTACCCAATGAGTAGATCCGGGCCATCGTCCGTATAAGGACCGCTAAAAGAAGCAGCCGTATCCCAAGCCTTGTTGATGGCCGTCTCGCCCGTCTCCTGGTCCACCAGACCGGTGAGACGGGAGCACAGTTCGGCCTTGAGTTGGCGCAATTCCTTCCCAGGGGCGACAATCCCACTAACTTCGCGGCCCCTGAGATTGATAAATAGGCCGGTGAGGCCCAGGGCAAAAGCCCGGGTGCGGCTCCAATCGACTTGGGCCAGCCACTCGGCGCTGTGCGTGCAGCCCTCGTGCAAACACAAGTACCCATTTTGCCACAACCACGTATTGAGGTTGACGCCGCGCTTAAAGGTGCAAAAGCCGTGGTCGGAAATGACCATCAACACGGTCTTGGCTCGGTCGATTTTTTCTAGCGTGCGCCCCACTAGGTCGTCCATGCGTGCGTACATATCGGGAATGGTATCGGCCAATCCGTCGACTTCCCGACCCCGATTGGCCGGATGGTCGGGATCTAGGGTGCGGAAAAACATGTGCTGGATGCGGTCGGGGCTATCAAAGACGCAGGCTGCGAGGCCCTTGGGAGTTTTGTCGAGCGCGTGGAAAAACATGGCCTGGCGCTCGTCGTCAAGTAAGTAGGTCTGGTCGAGAAAGGCCCGCTCGTCAATTAAATCGGCATTGAGTGCATCCGTGTCTTCTGCCAAGCCCACGGTGGCGAACTTGCCCAAGCGTCGGGCGAAATAGGGAGCATAGGACGGAGGATGAGAAAGGGGCAGGTGGGGATGAGTAGGGTCTATTTGAATGGGGGTGACATAGAGTTTGAGCGGTTCGGCTTCAATCAGGTAGAAGCGGCACAGGCCGCGCACTTGGATCCCTGGTCCAGCGGCAAAGGCGAGTGTTATCCAGGGAGAATAGACCCGCTTTTGCAGGACTATTTTTTGGCCTCCGATCACCAGCGTGGCCGACTCGGCGACCGGGTCTACGGCCAAATCCATGGCAACTGTTAGTCTTTTGCCGTCTGGACGCAGCGGGTTGGCCGGACCGGGGATAATGGTGCTGACCCTGCCGCGCTCGAGTTCGAGATGGATACAGCGACCCACAGAGGTGTCTTGGGGGCCGGGTCCGCTAAAAAAATAAGTGCACTCGCCCTGAGTACCGCGCAGATCTGGCGCGCACATGCCCGCTAGCAGGAGCCCCGCGAATTTTTCCGGGGGAAAACTGATGGGCACCCGGACAATGGAACTGGAGATGTGGTTGTCGCCTAACACCTTCCAAAAAGGCTGGCTCCGCCGCAAATTGCGCACCTGCGCTTTGCCCAAAGGCAGACGGTACGGGCCGATCCCCAAGCTTCGGCGCGAGGCGCTGATACGAGCCGAAGACAGCACGGGCTGGTACGTATGGGGATCGCGGGTGATAAAGTCGTAGATGCGGTGCCTAGAAGCGTCCACCCCCGTGGCAAAAGCCGACCAAGCCGCTGGCGTAATGGCGGGCAAGGTAGTCTGCAAAGGACGAAAGGTCCCCTGCTCGGCCAGCTCTTTAAACGCGGGCAGCCGGCCTTCCTCCATCCAGCGGGCCACTAGCTGCGGATCGAGGCCATCGAGGCCGATGACCACCACGCGCTCGGCGCTTGCTTGGGCTGCAATTTTTTTGCCGCGACGCCAGTTAAGCAGCAAGCGGACGGGCAGGACCAGGATGGCGAGAGTGGCGAGACCGAGAGCGGCAAGGGTCCAAAAACCACTAACTAGGACAAAACCGGCACCGGGGCCGACATAGGCGTCGGCCCGTTGGGCAAAGAGGCAAGTGCCGCTCCAAATAAAGAAGGATTTGCTCACAATAGAAGATCGCTATCGGGGTGTCTCGTTGTGGCTTTTGTTAAGATACAACCTACGTACGCGCTAGTAGAAGTGGTATGGGATGCTTCGCTGCGCTCAGCATGACAGGTGCTAGCACTCTGTTTGCCGGTCATGCTGAGCCTTTCGGCTTCGCTCAAGATAAACTCCGCGAAGCGGAGTCGAAGAATCTTATACCTAGATATCCATGCGCAACATCCATTAGATTACTGTCGTGTAGTATATACAACAATACTCCTTAGCTCTCGCTAGACTTTCCCCGAAGGAGAAAACGCCATGAAAAAAATCAACCTAAGAATCCTGTCGGCCCTGCTATCCGTGGCCGTTTGCGCGCTCGCCCTAGGTTCATGCGGGGAGAAAACCGATGAGGATATTCACTGGGGTGCCGATGCTCCGGGGCGCGTAGAGCCGACCACCCCAGACAGAACCGCGTATCTGACTTCGACGCCCTATCTGGAAGTGGTGGAAAAAGAGGTGCCGCCCCTCCAACATTCACGGGCGGACCGCTGGCCCATGATCATGTGGGAAGGCGTGGGTTTTGCGCCGCTGGCCGCGGACCAAATCCAGATGCTGTTGGCGCGCGGCTTGACGCAGCATCTGCGTCTGGACCAAGGCATGATCGACGCGGCCAAAGCGCTGCAGGAGGCCGGGTCGCCAGTGATTTTCATGCAGGGCGATGCCGGGGCTTGGCCCTATTCTCTCGCTGCTGATTCCAGTGCTTGGGCGCACCAATTCGACGCCGGCTACCACTATAAAATGGCCGGACGAGGAGCCTTGGGATCGTGGCACGGGGCCTGTCCCAAAATGATCGAGGGCTGGGAGATCATGGCCGACCAAGTGCGCGATACGCTGGGTGCCTTTCGGTCAGCCGGCGTCACAGTCGATGCAGTGTGGATGGATTGGGAAGGAGACCCCTATCCCTGGAGCCACCTATTCAAACAACTCGCGCACTGCAAGCGCTGCCGGGTACAGTTGCCGCCAGAAGTGCTGACGGACGAAGACCAGTACTGGGCCTATTACTGGCGGCACTACCAGCAACTCTACGGGGCATACCTAGCCGGGCCGGTGCGCGAAATTTTCCCCTTGTGTTCCATCACCAACTGGCACACTGTGTATTCCACTCAGACCAGGCCGTTGCTCTACTTTGTCAATAACCGGGCATTGCCGCCGGGCATCCCCCCGCTGTTTACGGCCACCAATCCCGTGGCGTACGGCAACGACAAATTCTGGCAAACAGCGTGGCAAGACGACTACCCCCTAGACCAGCGCCACGTCAACCAACTCCACATGCACAATCTGCTGCGGCAAATTTCCGGCGACACGGCCAATCGCCTAGCCTATGGGCCGGAAGTGGCCAGTTTCCCCTGGGTGGCGCGCTGGTGCCCAATTGTAAACCACCGGGAGGACGAGGCCCCATACATGAGTCGGGAGGCCTACCGCGAGGCCCTGCGGCACATGTGGCTGCGCGGCATCGACGGCATGCAGCTTTTCAATGCACGGCGCGAGGGGTACGAGGAAATCGCGCTGTTTGAAGTGCTCGATGCAGTCGCCGTGTACGACGAAATGCTCGGCTACCGCGACTTTCTCGACGCCGGCCAAGTAATGAATCTAGCGGAGCCGGCCGTGCAAGACGAGGGGGTGCTGTGGTCCGGTTTGCGCTTGGAGGAACGGGCCGTAGTGCGGCTGTTCAGCCAAGGGGAAGGCGCAGGCCGTTTAGAGCTAGAGGTCTGGCCTAGGCTCGTGATAGACCTGGAGGCACCCACCGAAGGCCGGACCTATGTGCTGGGGAGGATGAACACCGGGGTGGAAGTCTTGGAGCTTAATACACGACAGTAACCTAATGGACATAATTAACTGATGTTACGCACGGGCCCTAGGTATGAGATACTTCGCTTCGCTCAGCATGACAGGGGCTGATGTTTTGCTACCCATGTCATGCTGAGCCGCTAGGCGAAGCATCTCATACCTCTTTACTGTCGTGTACTTAGGTCTTGCAGTAATCTCAGTCGGACTCCGCCTCCGCGAATTCGACAAAACAGGTCGCCACAACCTTGTCGCTCCCGAGAGTTGGAGTCTGAACTCCAGCGACCGAATCCGCGACCGCACGCGGGGCAAGGCGGGCCGAGGGCCGCAAGCGCCAGCGTTTGACCTGTTCAACGAGACAATCGCCCACGGAGTCGCTGTCCACGGTCGAAGCGAGAAGCTGGACACTTTCGACCAGACCACTGGCGAGGATGACAAAGCGGATGGTTGCACTACCCGGCAACGCCCGTCCGGCTTGGAATTCACCAGCAAAGCAGCGGTTAAACGCGTCGAGTTGGGAGCGGACAAACGCGTCGATGGTCTCTGGCGCGCGCGCCAAATCATCTGGGGCATAACCACTCACCTCGCTAGGTGCCTGCAAGTGCGCCTGCGTGGTAGCGAGTACAGCTTCTGCTTGGGTCCGATCGACTAACGCCGCTTGCTCAATCTGGCGGACAAAGCGAAAGTCCATGTCAAAAGTCTGCAAAGGCTGGTCAAAGGCATTGAATTTGAGAATGAAATCCCGGAGGTGTAAGCGCACCTCTTCCACCTCGTCGGCCAGCGGCTCAAAGACGATAAAGCCGCTGTAGTTTTCGCCTTTGTAGATTTTCTCCCCGACGCCGTAATTGCTGGTGCGCACCTGCCCCATGCGCATGTCAAAGCGGTAGTCCTCATTGCCGGTGACGCCTTTCCGAGCGCGATAGTAGGATTCAAAACTATGGGCCGCCGAGCCGGTCGCTATGCCGTAGGGAGTCAGTTCCTCTTCCCGGCGGTTGGTCGTGAGCTGGCTCTGCAGCGGTTGTAGTTCCACCTTGGAAAAGTCCAGATTGTACACGGAGACCGCAAAGACCGTAAAGCGATTGCGCACGTACCCCGTCTGGGGATCGACGTAGTCGCCGTACGTATAGGCATTGTACGAATGCGGCCCCTGCGAGGACTCCTGCGGCCACAAAGCATTTAGGGCGCGGTCGGTCATGTAGCGTACCTCGACCCGCAGCCCTTCCACGGTATAGGCAATAGTCCCATCCTCTCCAAGAGCATAGTCCGGCCCCATATCGGGACTGGGCATCAGCAGCGATACGCGCTCGTAACGCGGCGGATAGAGGAGGGTGCAGCCGGCGAGCAGCAAGGCGCTCCAAGCGAGCCATCTTTGCCGCTGTACAGAAGATGAAAAATTCATGCTATAGCAACCCTGAATGCCTTGAAAAATTCGCGCTGCTTATCATCTTGTGAATAATCTATGCTGGCTATTCTGCATCTATCTGCGTCCATCTGCGGATAATTTTATAAATGATCTCGGATTGCTATAGGCCCTCAGCGCGCCTGATTGTAAAAATCGATTTGCTGCTGGGCGATAGAGCCCTTCTGCGTCAGGGCAAAGACCACCATATTGACTCCCAGTTTCAGGTGCGGTTCGTTTTCGCTTTCGCGCTCCCAGAAGGCACCGTACCCCTTGTCGGAATACACCGCCACCAGTCGGTCGCCGAGGAAAATGCCCTCCAAGTAGTACACCGAACTGCGGAAATTGCCCCCGGACAATTCCTCGCCTCCAGGGGGCGGCCCATCGTCAAAGTCGAAAAATACGTGGTAGAGCGGATGCTCGTTGGGAATGGGGACAAAGCGGGCGTCGCGCCCTAGAGCCTGCTTAAACATGTCCCGCAGCGAGGCTTCGGCTGGGCCGTACTCTAGCTCGGGCCGGTCGTTATCGGCTACCAGAAAACCGCCGTTGCGCAGGTACTTGCCCAGATTGTCAATTTCGTGCTCGGTCAGTTCAAACGCGCTGCGCGTAGTGATGTACACAAAGGGAGCCTTGAACAAATCCTGAGAGTCGATGAACATCTGGTCGATGACCCGGGCCTCAATGCGAGTGTACTGGTTGATGGCCCGCACCAACTGGGAAATCGAGCGCTGCCGCGAAGGCTGGAGAATGCTGCCCCAGGCCAGCCCCAAGTACACAAAGCCCTGGATGTTGCGCTTGTCGGCCGGATCCTGAATGACCATGCCCCGGTACTTGCCGGTGTCAATGGCGTCCAGATCGAGGAATTCCGCCTGCATGTCAATGCGCTTTTCCGGCTCCTTCAGACTGGTCATTTCAACGGCTTCGAACTGGGGGACGCCCACCACGCCAAGGCCCATGCCTTGGGTCCCCATGTCGGCGATAAAGTCGTGGCCACTGCGAGTGCGACTCCAACGCCGACCCGCGACAGCCTGGTCCAGTTGAGCACCCAAACCACTGAAGCCACCCACCACAGTGGCCGTCTGATCCCGCTGCACGGATATAATGGGGGTGCCCTCGGGGATAACCTGCTTTTTAAAGGCGAATTCCCGGCTCAATTGGGGGGGAGGAATCAGCAGCGGCGTGTCCAATTCTTGCCATTCGAGGCGGACGACTACCTCTTCCTCGGCTTGTTCAACGGGCCGAAAGTACAAGGCCACAAAGACTAGGTGCAACACTAGGGAGATCAGCAGGCCCCAGTAGAGCAAGCGCCGATTGGCCGCAAGAACGGCGAGTGGATCCGAGGAGCGCAAGGCTTTCACAGGTGTTTCCTCGCAATGGTGGCGCGGCGGCGTTCGACAAAGGCGCGGATGTTGGGGGCGAGCAGGCTGCTGTCTGCTTGGGCCGCGCTCAAAATGGCGTCAAACACATCTACAGCCCGTTGCCATTCCCCTAACTTTTGATGGCAAACCCCGATATTGGCCCGAGCGGCTATACCGCTGGAGGTATGCGGGAATTGACGCCACACTTGTTCAAAGCGGGGAATTAGGGCGCGAATCGCCTCGGCGTCGCTGAGTTCGGACGCGGCTTTGAGGCTGTCGGTTAGCGCGGCGTAATCTCCATAGGCCACGGCCTCGCGCAGCTCGGGCAACATGGCGGCGGCCTGGGTGGCAGCCGGAGTATCGGGGTATTGTTCTTCGATTTGGCGAAAGATGTCGTACGCCGCTTGGTGGTCGCCTTGATTGTACAACAGCTCGCCGAGGGTATAGCGGGCAATGGACGCATAGCGGCCCTCGGGAAAGTTTTCGAGGTACGCCGCAAAGGCTTGTTGCACCTCTTTGTTTTTCTGGTCCGCATCCCCGGAGAGGGAATTCATCAGACACCAGCCAATGTTGTAGAGGGCTTCCTCGGCCAAGGGGCTGTGGGGATAGCGGTCAATGAGCTGCTGGTACTGGTACTGGGCCTGATCGTACTGTCGCAGATTGTAGCGGCATTCGGCTAGGCGAAAGAGAGCGTCCGGAGCAATGTTGCGATCCGGAGCCTGAGCCACGACAGACTCAAAGGCAACCACGGCTTGGGCAAAAAGGGTCTGGTTGAAGTACGCGTATCCCAAATAGTAATGGGCTTCCGCAGCATTGGGGTGTTCCGGGTAGCGAGTGATCGAGTCCTGCAAGCGGCCGACCGCCTCTTCGTAGCGGTCCAGTTGCAGGGCGGCCAGCCCGCCCAAAAAGAGAAAATCGGGCGCGTAAAATCCGCTCGGGTACGCCGCCAGACCCGCAGCCGCGGCGTCGGCCACGGCTTGGTAGTCTTCCAAGCGCAAGGCGGCATCGGCCATGAGCCAGTGTCCTTTTTCGCGCAGATAGTAGGGGCGCTCTAAGGGCCGCTCTTCTTCGGCAAAGTCGAGGGCGAGCAACTCCCGGCAGGTGGCAATGGCTTGGCCGTAGCGCTCTTGGCGGTAGGCGATTTCGGCCAAGGCCAGCAAGTACTCGCCGCGTTGGCGCGGAGAGGAAGCCGTCTGCAGCAAACGTTGGTACATCTGCAACCCTTGGTCGATACGCCCACCGGCGATATAGGCCGCAGCCAACAGGCGAGAAGCCGCTGTCAGAGACGAATCCGCCGCGGCGCGCTCCAGATCGGCGATGGCTTGAGCAGGCTGGCCGAGTCTGAAATAGGCCATGCCCCGGCCGTAAAAGGCTTGGTGGACAAAGGACGAATCCGCAGCGGCTAGGGTTTGGTCAAAGTAGGGCAGGGCCGCATCGAGATCTCCGGCGCGAGACAGAGCCGTGGCGATGAGGTACTTGAACAGCGTTTGGGAGGCCCTATCGGTCTCAGTTTGAACACCCTCCCGCAGAACTGCCAGCGCCCTTTGGGTGCGTCCCTGCTGCAGCAGGAGGCGGCCTGCTTCGAGTCGGGAACGCGGGTGAATTTCCGCCTCGCCGCGGACCTGGAGAAAGGAGGTGACCGCCGCCTCCCAAGCGCCGGCATCGCGCTGAACTATGGCCGCTTCAAAGCGGGCGATATCCACTTCTGGTTTGTCTTCCAGCTCTTCGTCTAAGCTCTGGTAGATCTGGATGGCATCCGCGTACTCGCCGCGACCGTGGAGAATGCGGGCGCACTGGAAAAGGGCACTGTGCCGGTACCCGCCAGCCTGCGGCGAGGCTGCTAACGCTTGGAAAATGTCGAGGGCCTGAGCAGTGGTAGCCGCCTCGTCCTGGCGCTGCAAAGCCAGCCCCAAATTGAAGCGCAGGTCCATTTCGTAGGTCGAGCTGGGGAAGGCTTCCAAGGTGCGGCGCAATTCCGCTTCGGCGCGGCGGAAAAGATCGGCCCCCTCCTCGGGCGCGACCTCTTCTGCTTCAGCGCGGCCAAACCAAGCCCGGGCAATTTGCAGTCCCACCCCTTCGAGGAGCAGGCCAGCTTGGGCCGCAAAGGCGGCATAGTCGTCGCGGTACGCACTGTATTCGCGCACCGCCTCTAGGTAGTTCCCAGTCTCAAAGTAGCGGTTGGCCAGCAGCAATTGCAGCCGCGCCCGGCCAAAATCGTCCTGTTGCGCTTCTAGGGCGCGCTGGTACACCGCGATGCTAGCGGCGACATCACCGCGCTGGTAGTGCAACTGGGCTTGGCGCAAATAGGCTTCCTCGGACAGGCGGCGCTCGTCGGCAAAGCGCGCGGCCACCAAGGAGTATGCCTCCACGGCCAGCGCGTACTCCCCGGTGCGCTCGCGGCACTCGCCAATGCGCAGTAGGGCTTTGGCGGCAATCTCCAACTCGGTCTCGTCGACTAGGCCAGCGAGTTTGTTGCGCTGCATGCGCAGGATCTCGCGCTCGGACATGCGGTCGAGGCGCTGCGAGTCGACCAGCCGCTGATAGCTGGGGATGGCCTCGGCAAAGCGCTCCAGCGCAAAGTAGCATTCGCCAATTTGAAACAGCGCCCGGCTAGTGCGATACCCCGAGGGGAAGCGCCCGACCAAATCCTCGAAAACCGCAATGCTTTGGGCGTACTCGCCCAGTTGATAGTGCGACCAGCCAATATCGTACAGCGCATGAGCCACGTAAGGACTAGTCGGATAGCTGGCGACCAGTTGCCGCGCTTCGTCGATAGTGCGGCGATACTCTCCCATGCGGTACGCGCAGGCCACGGCCCGGCTGCGGGCGAGGGCCTGAAGTGCCGGAGTAGCGGAGAGGGTCTCGGCGGCGACAAACGCCTCCACGGCCTGTCCCAATAAGTCGTCGGCCCGGCCTTGGTGCTGCGTACGCTCTTCGTCGCTGCGGGCCTGCGCCACCCTTTTGAGTTCTTCCTCGCCCATTTTGAAATAGGCATTGCCAATCTGGTACGCGGCCACTTCTTGCAGGGGCGCGTCTATTTGGCCGACGGAAACTCGAATGGATTCCATCGCAAGCAGCTTGTGCCGACTGCGCATGATGTGGCGATAGTTTTCAATGGCCTGATCGTAGGCCCCAGAGGCGTAGAAGTTCTGGCCGTGCTCAAAGCGGGCCTGCATCTCCTCGGCCGTGGGCACAAAGCGAGTCGCAGCCGCGGCGAGGGTCAGTAGAGATAGGATGGCTAACGGCAGCATAGATTGTTCCTCGGTAGGGGCGGTTCGTGAACCGCCCCTACGAATGGCCCATTATCCACATTATTAGCTGATGTTACGCACCTGGGTAGGGGGCGGTTTGAAACCGCCCCCTACGGCCACCGGCCGGGCTCAGATCGAGGGCGGGACGCCCGCGCTCCCAGCGGGAATCGGGCCGAAAACCAACCATCGGTCACGTACTGCGTAACGTCAGTTACTAGTACACCACTCCGACGACCCCAGCGGCGCGTTCTGCGCCCGTATCCACCTCAACTTCCACCCGGTAGAGGTACAGGCCCGGGGCCACTAGCGAACCCGTGTCATTGCGCCCATCCCACCAACCTGGGGGCTGGCTATCGGTTGGCAGCCGCACATAGGCCCCGGCCGATAGTGGCGGCGGACTGAGATCGCGCACCAAGCGTCCGCTCAGATCGAAGATGCGGATGCCTACCTGTCGCGGAGCCCCGACCTTGGAGAGGGCGAATTCGATAGTGGCAAAATCGTTGATCCCATCGGCGTTGGGGCTGAAGACCGGCGGGTGGACGCGCACTTGGGAGAGCGCCCGCTCCTCCGAGGTCGCGGCCGACAGCACCCACGAATAAGGTGCATTGCTCTGCGGGTCAACAGCCGCGTTCTCGGCCGCGTTGAGCGGATTGTCAGAATTGGGAGCAAAGAGACGGGCGCGAAACGCATGGATCGCCGCGTGCGTTCGCGTCCTAAAGCGAATTTGCAACTGGGCGTCCTGCCGCAGCGGCTCGGCCAAGGAGATGGTGAACTGGTCGCGCGTCGAGTCCCAAGCCTCAAGCGCACTGCCCTCCAAGCCGGTGATTTCTTCGAGCACGGCTGGCGCGGGCACGTCAATTCGGATCTGGGCCAAGCCCGCGTCGGCGTCGGCGAATTCCACATCGAGCGTGTAAGTAAAGGAAGTATCCCGGCCCATGGGGACGCGATTGGGGGCAATGCGGCCCCACGCCTTGGAGACGGGCACTTGGTCGAGATCAAAATCGATCTCTAAGTGCTCGAAAACAGGAGTTTTCTCGGGGGAGTGGGTCGCCATGTTGACCCGGTATTGCACCAGCGCACTCGGTTCCTCGGCTGGAAACCAGATGTCCCCGGTAGTGAGGGGCGCACTCCACCCCCCTGCCGAATCGGCTAGCGCAGCGGCTTGGTCGGCGCTGCGGAACTGCACGGTGAGTTCCGTGCCAGCGGGAACTGTGGCCTGCCAGCGCACCCGACCTATGTTCTTGACCACGCCCGGAGTGCCTAGGTCGAGCGGTGCCGAGATGAACGTTCCCCGCTCTGCGTGCAGACTGCCGTACACTTCTATTTCGGCCACATTGGGCTGGGTGATGGCGTTAATATCGACGATGACCAAGCGCAGATGGCGCGTCCACAGCGGCGGGAAGCGGACCTCGCTGCGAATGAAATCGACGATGTCGCGCAGGATGGCCACTTCGGTCCAGCGGATTTGGTCGTCGCTGACCTGAATGGAGTACCCGCGCAGGGAGCGGTCGAAGTACTGCTCTTGGTTGCGGCCCCGGGTCAGGACCCGCACGGCGTGGATTTTGCGCCGCGTTCCCAAGTCGATATCGGCATTGAAATTCAGGGCGTTGATCGGCGGATTCCACGAGGTATTCAAATCGCCGTCGAGCACCTCTGGGCGGTTGGAGATCCGGTCCTTGGCCAAATTTTGGCCGCGCACTTGTTTGAGGATAATTCCACCGGCCAGAGAGCCAATATCCGTCCCATCTAAAAAGCCAGCGATGGGCTGGCCGATGGACAAAGCCGGCTCTAGCGTGCCTTCTTGCACCAGATGCCAAGCCTCGTCCCGCGCCACCTCAGCAGTCGTCCACCCCTCATCAGTCTGCAACTGGTCACTCCAGTACCAAGGCTGGCGGGTGCGATCGGTCGTCGTTTGCACTGTCGAGGTATCCCCCGCAGCAAATTCCACGGCCAAGGTCGCAGCCAAACCATTGCCCTGCCCGCGCCCGCGATTGACCACCAGCGCAGCAATGTGGTTGTCGCCGCGCACCACCGGCACAGCAAAAACTCGCGGCTGCACCACGCTGGAATCGCTGCCGACTAGTTCGCCGTTGAAGTACGCGGCAAAGCTGTCGGCTGCGGCCATGTGCAGCAAGCCCTCTCCGGCTTCGGGTGCCTCAAAGGTGGTGCGGTAGTAGAGCGCGCTGCGCCACGCGGTCTGCTCATAGGTGCTCCCCTCGGTCTGGACGGCGGAGCACACTGCGGCGAGGCCGACAACGGCGAGCAGAAGCCGTCTCAACATTCTACGTGCGCTCCGCTCAACCTCATTTCACATCCGCGTTCATCTGCGTTCATCTGCGGATACCTTGCCGCCGGGGGACAGCCAATTCTCAGAACCGTGGAGATCATTCGTCCACCGCGCAGCGAAAGCCGACATTGCCATCGGCGCTGAACGGGCTGCAGGCCCGGCGGTACGAGGTACGCAACAGATTGGGAGCATTGGACCACGAGCCCCCGCGCACCACTTTCAGCGTTCCATCCGCCGGTCCAAGGGGATTGCGCTCGTGTTCGCCGGTATAATACTCGCTGTGATACCAGTCCGCCACCCACTCCCAGACATTGCCAGCCATATCGCGGACCCCATAGGGCGATTCTCCTTGTGGATAATGCCCCACCGGCGAAGTAAAGGAGTACCCATCGCTGGCGTCGACGTCACAGCAAAAATCCGTTCCGTAGTTGGCCCTAGTGCGATCGATGCCTTCACCCCAAGGGTAGGGGCGCCCATCGGTCCCCCGGGCGGCTTTTTCCCACTCCGCCTCCGTGGGCAGGCGCTTGCCGACCCACTGGCAATAGGCCAAGGCATCGGGCCAGCCCACCGAGATGATTGGATGGTCGTCCGGGGCCGACCGAATGGGCAAGTTCATGGCTTGGGCATAGGCATTCCACTCGGCCGTACTCACTTCGTGGCGGTCAATCCAGAAGCCATTGAGATGCACAGAATGGGCGGGACGCTCATCACTGGCACCGGAGTCGGAGCCCATGATGAAGGGACCGGCCGGGATTTTCACCATGCCCGGCGGGTCCTCGGAGTCCGTCGGCCCCGAGCCCTTATCGCAGGCGCTTAGACCGACACTGAGCAACAGAGCTACTATGCGTTTCACAAGTCCCCTCTTTTGGCGCTATCCCCTGCCAGCGTCTCCACTAGGGGAATAAAATACTGAGTGTGCGATCCTTCGACGGCGAACTGACGCGCGAGGCGGCGAGCGTCCTCCAAGCGGTCATTGTAGATCAAGGTTTCCGCCAGAGCCGGGAAGAGCACAAAGATGTATTCGCGCTGGATCTGGGGCGCTTCAAGTGCCTGCAAAAGAGGCGACAGAGCCTGCTGGTACTGCCCCAGCAGAAAGTGAAGCTGGCCTTTGATCAGCGCAGCAAATCCCAGATCGGCCGGGGCAGAACCAACGATGAAGGGAAAGCGCTGCAGGGCGCGTTGCAGAACCGCGGCCCGGTCGCCGGAGATGGCCTCGCCGCTCAGGGCAAAGGTCCTCCCCCACTGCACCGCAGCCCACAGATCGCCCCGCAGGGTAAAGGGCGCTTCCCAACGGCCCGCTCTATAGTACGAGCGGGCCGTTGGAAAATCGCGCACGGCAAAGAGTTGCTCGGCCACTTGCAGGGCCAGCAGCCCCTGTTCCCGGTGGCGCATCCACTGTTCAGCGCCGCGCTGCTCAGCCGCGGACAGTCCTTCCCATAGCTGCTTGGCCAATCGCTGGTAGCGCGTGGCATTGTGGGCGTTGTACCGGTCCATGGGCGGCCGACTGAACAATTCGGCCATGGCTTGGTAAACTCGCAGCCGGCCGACGGGCAGATCGCCCAGCAGGTCTCGGTACTGAACATCGCTGCGCAGGCGCTCCAACTCGACAGGTTCATCCACAACTTGCGGCACAGCTTCGACGACCGTCCGAGCCAACAGGGCCTGTCCCGCCACCGAAGGATGCAGGTGATCGGCCATCAACTCCCAGCCCACGCCCTCGGGAGGAGCAGCCCGATCAAAGGCCGCTTGCACATCGGCCAACCCAGCCCCACCCTGGCGCGCCACACTGTCGATCACCGCGTTGAAAGAGCGCGGGGCCCGCCAGGGCATGGTGTCGAGTTGCCGGGCCTTGGCAAAGGCTTGGCGCGCCTCCGCCGGACGTTGCAAGTGGACCAAAGCCCGGCCCCTGAGATACCACAGATAGGCGTGTTTTTCCCACAACTGAGCCGCCGCAGTCAAATTCTCCAACGCCCCGTGAACAGCCTCTAAGGGCGGGGGCTCCAGCACCAGAACCTCGGCGGCCTTGGCCACCTTTTGCTGCCACTGCCGGGCCAGATGCTCCTCTAAAGGAGGCGCGGCCCCAGCTCCGGGCGCGAAGCCAGCCTCATTGGCCGCCAAGGTACACAAAATCAGCGGAACATCGGCTTTGCTACAGGCGGCGGCCACACTTAGCAGGTTGGCGCGCAGGTGCTCGGGAGCGACCCGACGCCGCGGGCTGTCCAGCGCGACTTGGCCGCGCTCGGCCATAATCCGCGCCAAGGCCGTAGAGGAGACCTCGCTGCCGCGAAAATAGTCCAGTCCCGTCCGCACCAAGACAGTGAGCCGTCTCTGCATGAGAAAGTAGTGCAGCCGATTGCGCCAGGGCGAATGGTGTTCGTCAACCCCGTAGATCCCATTGAATTCGTTGTGGCCGGTGTACACCACCACTAGATCCGGCTCCAGTTGCAAGGCGTCTTCGACCACTCTAGCAACGGCAAAACTGGCGATTGACGTAATGCCCAAGTTGAACACCTGGACCTCTTTATCAGGCCAGATGTCCTGCAGCATGGCCGCCAAAAAGGACGGGGCTGCAAGGGATTGGACATAGGGATAGCCCTGGACTGTGGAGGCACCGGCAAAGACCACGCGAAAGCGCTTGGAAGGAGTCAGCTCGAAAAAGGGCTGGGCTCCCATGCGGCCGCTGCCGATGAGTTTGCCTTGATAGCGCTGAAAGAAAAAGCGCTTGGCATAGAGGGGATTGATGCTGCGCAAGCGCCGCTCGTCGCGCTCGGCCAAGGTGACGAGAAAAGGCTCGGGAGCCAAGGCCGGAACCAAGTGCAACAGCAGTTCCGCAACCACGACGAGGACCAACCCCAGTCCCAGGCCAGCGAGGCGGAGGAGCCAGACTCGTTGGCGGCTGGTCACGGCGGCCCCTCCCTCAGCAGCCGCGCTCCCACCGACGCATAGCGCCCGTGCGGCACTTGGCTGAGGCGGTTGGCCGAGCGCAGGCGGCGTGCTCCGTTGTTGTGGAAATAACCGCCCCGGAGAACGCGCTGTATCCCGGTTGTGGGACCAGAAGGATCCACTTTGGGAGCGCTGCCGTAGTACTCGGGACTGTACCAGTCATGCACCCACTCCCACAGATTGCCGTGCATATCGTACAAGCCCCAAGGATTGGGTTTTTTCGTCGCCACCAACTGGCTGTGTCGCAGTCCGACGTCCCAAGTATTGCCAGTGTGCCAAGCAAAGTCGTCCAACAGCACCTCGTCGTCGCCAAAAGACCAGCGGGTAGTGGTACCAGCCCGGCAGGCGTACTCCCACTCGGCTTCCGTGGGCAGGCGGTAGAGTTCGGTACCTGCGCTGGCGTTGAGGGCCGCGGCGAACTGCTCGACGTCGAGCCACGACAGGCCCGCGGCCGGGTAGTCCGGTCCTTGGAGGACGAAATCCAGGCCAGCCCACGGCTGCGTATCCATGACCGCAGTCCACTGTTGCTGGGTGATTTCAGTCTGCGCTAGGTAGAACCCCCGGGTAATTTGCACCTCGCGTTGCGGTGCCTCGTCGTCGTCCCGTCCTGGTTCGGTGGGAGGCGAGCCCATGACAAAGGTACCCGGATCAATCCAGACAAAGGCCATCTCGGTCCCATCGGGTAGCTCGGCCACCAGCGCAGGTCGATCCGCCGCTGTTTCCGGCTCGCATCCCCAGGCGATGAGGGCGAGCAGTAGGAGTTTATAAAGTTTGGATGCGTACATAGTTACAACTCGGCCTAAGTACACCACAGTAAGCGGTATGAGATACTTCGCTTCGCTCAGCATGACAACTGCTGGCGCGCTGCTTCCCAATGTCATGCTGAGCGGAGCAAAGCGGAGTCGAAGCATCTTGAACCTCGATGCCATGCATAACGTCCATCGGCTTACTGTAGTGTACTTAGAACTCAGCAAAGGTGCCCTGCTGCGTCCGGCGCACCGCAAGCCCCTGTCCCTCGGTGATCACCAGCCACTGGTCGGCGTCGAGATCGCGAAATTCCTCGACCCGACCGCCGGGCCAGCGCACCACCAGCCGTTCGACTTTGGCGGCCTGTTGCAGGCCGAAGTGGGCGCGGATGTCGCTGTGCGACAGGAAGCTGGTCCCCGCGACAATTTGGCGAATCTGGACGCGGCCGGCGACCACGGCTTCAATGCGGGCCCCAATGCCGTCCCGATTGCTCTCGGTGCCAATGAGGGAGACCTGGAGCCAGTGATTGCGGTTGCCGCCGTCGTTGCGCAACAAGGTGGGCGTATCGTCGATATTGAGGATGAGGATGTCGATGTCGCCGTCGTTATCGTAGTCGCCAAAGGCCGCCCCCCGGCTCACCTTCTCCACGGCCAAGCCGCTGCCAGCTTGGGCACCAATTTCGACAAAGGAGCCGCGGCCGTCGTTGTCAAAGAGGAAATTGCGCTGGGCGTACCGCGTACCCACATCGTAGTCGTCCAGGACCGGATAGACGTGGCCATTGGCGGCGAACAGATCCAAATCGCCGTCGTTGTCGCGATCGAAAAAGCCCGTGCCCCAACCCACGAAGGGCATGCTCACCTCGCCCACGCCCGCCGCGTAGCTCACATCGGTGAAAAGGCGTCCCCCCTCACTGCGGTACAAGGTATAGTAATCCTCGGAGAAATGGGTGACGAAAAAGTCGCAATCGCCATCGTTGTCGTAGTCGCCAACAGCGACCCCCATACCGGCTTGTTCCTCGCCATCGGCACTGTGGCTGGCACCCGTGGCCAAGGAGACATCTTTGAAGCGCCCGTTGCCCAAGTTGCGCAAAAGCAGATTGGGATCGGTGTCGTTGGCCACGTACAGATCCAGGTACCCGTCGCTGTCGCTATCGACAAATACGGGTTGGAACCCGTTGTACGCCACCGGGTCAACGCCGATCTGAGCGGTAACATCCTCAAAAGTGCCGTCGCCTCGGTTGCGGTAGAGCGCGTCCTGTTCTCCCTCATAGGCGTTGGGGCCTTGAAATATCTTGATCCCCTTCCACAACTGATAGAGGTCGGCTTCGGCGAGTTCGTCTGGATTAAAGCGGACAAAATTGGCCACGTACAGATCCACATCCCCGTCCACATCGTAGTCCCCCCAAGCAACGCCCGTGCTCCAGCGCGGATCCGCCACCCCCGCAGCTTGGGCCACCTCGGCGAACGTGCCATCGCCCCGATTGCGGTAGAGCCGGTTGGGTCCGTAGTTGGTCACCAAGAGGTCGGTATCGCCGTCGTTGTCGTAGTCCGCGGCCCCACAGCCCATGCTCCAAGCCGTGTCGCCCACGCCGGCCGTGCGAGTGACATCGGCGAACGTGCCATCGCCCCGGTTGCGGTAGAGCCGGTTGCTAGGCGGGGGATCGGGCAGGGGATCGAAGGATGAGCCATTGATTAGGTACGCGTCTAGGTACCCGTCGTTGTCGTAGTCGAACAGACCCGCACCGCCGCCCTTGGACTCAATGATATAGGTCTTTTGCGGCTTGCCCGAGACATTGCGCCCATGCAGGCCGGCTTGTTGGGCCACATCGACAAAGACCACCGGCTCGGGCGGCGGAGCCTCTTTACCGCACCCGAGCAACAGCAGGCCCGCGCCGCTCAGCGCGCGGTACAAATTTCGCTTTCCGGCCATTACGGCTGAGGTGCTGCCTCCTCCGCTGGCGGCACTGGGGCAACCTCATGCGCTACCGCAAACGCAAACGCGGCACTCGTCACCTCCTTGGGGCGGTCGAACGCATCCACTCGCAAAACCATATCCTCAATCTCAACAGTGATCGCTCGAACCTCTGCGTGCAGCGGCGCAAAGACCACCTTGCCAGTATAGGTGTCCCCCTTAAACACAAAGGTGTGCCGCCTGAACAACGCCTCCCGCACCAAGCCCATGCGTTCCTGATAGTAGTAGTCTTCATTGCCGCCCTTGCCGCGCCGCTCCATGTAATAGCGCTCAAAACTGTTGTCCTCATCGCGCTTGAGTACCCCCCAGTATCTGTACTCGCCACCCCGATCGGTGCGCAATACCATCTTCGCCGGATCGACCATCACCTTGGGATAGCTCTGATTGACCACCGTCATCTCAAGGACCGTAAAACGCGGCGGTGCATAGCCCCGGTCTAAGTCGCGGTCTTCTCCGTAGGTGAAAGGATTCAGGTTCGGCTCGCGGAAGGTAAAGCGGGCGTACTCCCGATTTAGGGCCTGATCGTTTAAATAGCGCAGCTTGAGGCGGAACCCCTCCTGCTCAAAGACGGTGGTACTATCCTCCGCGTCGAAGTAATAGCGACCATCCGCTAGCAGGCTCTCCTGCGGCACCACGCGCAGCGCATAGCGCAAATCCGGCGGGAACCGAATGCAGCCAGCCGCCACAAGCAGCGCGAGCACACCCCACCGCAGTATAGCCATTATCCAGCCACTGCTTGCACAGGACGTACCGACGGTTTGGGGATAGACCGTCCCTCTTCTTGGGCCACTTCCAACCAGAAGGCCATAGCAATCTCTGCTTCGGCGAGAGCTTCTTTATAGGTCCTTCCGTGGGCCAAACAGCCGGGTAAGTCGGGCACGACAGCGATATAGCGGTCGTCCTCGGCACTCCAAAAAATATCGATTTCGTATTTGTGCATAATTACTCCTCGAGGTTGTAACCAGTGAGGACTCGACGAACTTGCTTGACTTGATAGGCTATAACGCGGCCTCCGCAGGGTTGCAGATTGATCTGCTCGACAACGCCAGTCTTGGTAAATATAAGATGCGATCCTTTAATGCGTTTTTTGAAGCCCAAGCTTTCCAGTAGATTACAAGTAGCTTGGAAAGGGATATTGGTGTCCGAGCGGCCACTGAGAATGCGATTGAGAAGGATGCGCCGGTTCATTTTTTACTAACCTCGCCCAAGTACGTGCGGCCGATCATCTCTCGATTGCTGCGGGCAAATTCCAAGGCGCGCCATTCCTCCTTTCTGCCCTCTAACGCCGCAACCGCCTCCTCGTATGCTAGAGCAGCCAAGCGCCAGTTGTCCATCTGGTAGTAAGAAACCCCGATATTGCACCGCGCCGCGGCCTCACTCGGCGTGTTGGGATAACGCGCAATCACCTCCTCTAATACCGCGATAGCCCGCTCAAACTCGCCCTCGTCATACAGCGCCATGCCCTCGCTGTAGAGCGAGTCGGCTTCTGCATCCGCCAGATAGGCCAGCAACTGGCGCGCTTGCACGGCCTCGGTCGTCTCGGGAAAGCGCTCTACCACTTGCTCGTACAGCCGCGACGCCTTGATAAATTGGTGGCCGTTGTAGTAGTAATCGCCGAGGTGCATCAGCCCCTGATGGGCGCGTTCGTGCTGAGGATACTGGCGCACCAAGCGCAAAAACAGGTCGCGCATCGGCTCGATGCGCTCCAGTTCCAACTGGCACCACGCCGCCCCGTACAGGGCCTCGGGCGCGTCCTTGCTGTCTGGGTAGGAGCCGAAGACCCGCTCGTACCACGCCAGCGCCCGCTCGTACTCGGCCGTCTCGTAGTATAGTTCCCCGATCAGCAACTCGGCCTCGGGTGCCTGCGGCTGATCGGGATAGGCGGCGACCAACTCCTCGAAGGCCGCCTGCGCCGCGGCCCGTTCGCCCCGCGCCTGCAGGCTGTGCCCCTTGTAGAACAGGGCTGCAGCCTGTAGCCCCCGGCGCGGTGCCATCTCCAAGACGGCGCTGAATGCCCTTTCTGCGGCCTCGTACTCGCGCTCGCCCAAGGCCACGCTGCCCAACTCAAAATGGAATTCCGCGGCCTGAGCCGGCCCGGATGTGCGCGCCAGCCCTTCTTCCAAGACCGCCCGCGCTGCAGCCAAGCTATCCTGGGCCGCCAACGCCCGACCCAGCAGCAGCCATGCGCGGTCTTCGTGCGCCAGCAAGGGCCGAACTTGAGCCGCCGCCTGCGCGGCCTCCCCTTGATCCAAATACCACTGCCCCAGCCCCAACAAGCCCTCGACGCGGGTGGCCTCGTTTGCAACCATCGCCCGATAGACCCGTTCCATGCGCCCGCTATCCTCCAAGGTCTGCGCACACGCGCTCATAGCCTGCAACAGGGTGCGCTGCGGGTCGCCAGCCAAGGCCCCAGCCTGCCACGCCGCCTGCCACGCCGTCCACGCAGCCTCGTACTGCTCAGTCTTGTACAAGCTCCAGCCCAATCCCACCTGCGCCGCCGCCGCCGTAGCTCCCTCCAACTGCGGCAGGGCCTCGCGCAACAGAGGCAGGGCCTGCTCGTGCTCGCCGCGCCGCTGGTGCAACAACCCCAACTGCGCAGTAAGCTCGGCATTCGGCGTCTGCGCTACCTGCCGCGCAATCAGGGCTATCGCCTCATCGGCCTTGCCCGCCTCGACGTGCAGTTGCGCCCGTTCTAATTGCGCGTACGCGTACTGGGGCTGGGTCGGGGCGATGGATTCCAGCATCCGGCGCGCGTCTGCGCCGCGCCCGGCCTGCCGGTAGCGCCGGCCCAACATCAGCGCGGCCAACCCGCGCACCTCCTCGTCGGTACATTGGGTCAAAATCTGTTCGTAGAGCGCATCGCTCTGCTCGTGGTGCAGGCGGGCGATCTCCAACAGGGCGCGGCAGGCCAACTCCGGCGCAGCCTCCCCGGACCCTACCTGCTCAAACTGCGCTAAGGCCGCAGCCGAGTCGCCGACGGCCTGATGGATCGTCCCCTGCCAAAACCGGGCCTCGGCCGCCAAATACGACCCCACCTCGCCGTACAGGCCCAGCGCCTCGGCAAACCACACGTCGGTACTATCGGCGACTGCGCTCTCCTCCCCCATTAACCGCAGACACTCGGCTTGGCGGAACACGGCTTCGTCAACAGACACCCCGGCTGCCTCCGCAAACGCCCTGTACGCCGTCAGGTAGAACCGATGCGCCGTCAGCGCCTCGGCGTAGCGCCCTTCGTCAAACAGCAAGCTCATCAGCCCGGCCTGCATACGCGCCCGAAAAGCCGGCCGCTCGGCCTGTTCCGCGGCATAGCGATACACCTCCAAGCTGGCATCTACCCCGTGCGCGGTCTGGGCCAACAGCGCCTGCCGCACCCACGCCTGCTCGGCCAGATGCGGCTCCTGCGGAAAGTCCCGACTGACCTTCTTGTATGCCGCCAGCGCCTCCTCGTAGCGTTCCAGCGCCTTGAGCATATCCCCGCGCTTGATCCACGCTTTGGCCGCCAGCGAGCGCCGCGATTGCCCTTCGCGCAAACCGGCCAAAGCCACCGCCCGCTTTTCCGCGTCGTCCATACCCGCCGGATCGTAGGCGTCGGCCAACGGCTCAAACGCCGCTAGCGCGTCCTCATACCGTTCCAACGCCTCTAGTGCCAAGCCCATCTGCAACCGCGCCCGATCCGCCCGAATCCCCTCAGGCGCGTCCTCCACATAGGCCCCAAACGCCGCTACGGCCTGCGCGTATTCTTCTTGGTAAAACCACGCCCATCCCAAGGTATAGCGCGTCCGCTCGGCATAACGCCCCGTGGGGAATAGGTGCAACAACACCTCCCCGGCCGCAGCCGCAGCCGCGTACTCCTCGGCCTCAAAAAAGCATTCCACCACCAGATACGCCGCAGTCTCGCGCAGCTCAAACCCCGCCTCATCGCGCAGCGCGGCAAAGCGGTCTGCGGCCGTGCGCAAGGACATCATAGCTAGCCCAGCCAGCGAATCAGCCGCGGCCGAATCGGCCAGCGCGGCCTCCTCCTGTAACAACTGTGCCTGCTTGCGTCCCATGTTGGCCAACTGGTAGCGCGCCGCCGCTTGCACACCCACCGCGTGCTCATCCACCACCACGCGCACATGCGAGGCGCGCAGCAGCACCCCATCCGGCACGGCCAACACACCCTCGTATATCCGCTGTGCCCCAGCAAAGTCGCCGGTGGCCAGCAGCTTTTGCGCCCGTGCAAAGCGCTTGCCCAAATCCTCTGGATTGGTCACGAATTGGCTGCCGGTCACCAAACCGGCCAGCACCAAGGGAAGCCAAAGAGCCATTAGCGATCGTATCCGGCGATAACCGAGATGAAAAACCGCGACACCCCGCCGTCGCGGGTCCGCGCCACGGCCGGATCGGCAAATTCCTCGTGGCGCAACTCAATCCCGGTGTTAGAAACAATGGTGTAGCCGATGTACGTGCCGCGCACCGTGAACATCAGCACCGAACTCGCCGAGCGCAGCTCGCGCTCCCGATCCACCCGGTCGATAAAGCGGAAGGCCAGCAACGGCAACAACGTGCGCGTAAATGGCACCCCCATCCCCTGCTGACCAAATTGCACCAAGGTATTCTCCGTCAGCGTCCAATCCACGCGCAGGATCGGCGCGATCTGGTTCCACGACTCCACCGCCCGCCGCCGGTCACTGGCGGTGACGTGCTTGTACAAATGCTTAATCATGGCTTGGACGCGCAGGCGGGCTAACTCGTACGTGTAGTCGGCCTTGTTGACCATCGTGAAGGTCTGCATGCGGGCATCCGCCGCCAACTGTCGATTTAGGATCCACTGGGCATTGTTTTCAAAGTGGAGTTGGTCCAACCGCTCAAACCGGGTGCCGACAAACGAGGTATGAACCCACGAGTTGGCCATCAGCAAGGCATCCGGCGTGGGCGGCTGATCCGGGTTGTTATTCTCGCCGGCGCGGAAGACATAGACCGAATCTGGCACCGTGTCCTCGACCCGCTTGCTATCGTGATCGAGCTGGACTTGTCCCCACCTCGGCACGTCAAAGCCATAGGACACCCGCCCGTAGCGCGACACGGCCCGGCCCGGCCCGGCGATCTCGTCCTGGCGATAGTAGCCAACCCCAGCCGATAGGCCGCGCCAATCCGGCAGGGCGACAAAACCGTGCAGGCCTTGCCGGTCGCGGTCGTAGGGATAGTCGGGCTTGTTGTCGTTTTCGCGCTCGTCAATCACGCCGTTGTTGTTCAGGTCAATGCCATAGACAAACTCCTGCGGATCGGAGTAGTACAGCAAAAACGGCTCCTCAAAATCGGGGATGCCATTGGCGTTTTTGTCGTCGTCGGGGATGTTGTCGTTGTCCTCGTCCAGCCCAGGGAATACGCCCGACTCAGTCTCCGAGCCGTTGGGGTAATCGCGCAAATTGTCGTCGGCGTAGCGGTCGTTGTCGTCGTTGTCATCGACGAGGGGAAACTCCGACAACATCTGTTGGTCTTGGCTTTCCCCACCCAAGTCCGTGTAGAGCCGCACCCCCCCGCGCCGACTGTCGTACCCGCCGCCGTAGCGCGGCCCCAGGCGGAAGACTTCCCCGCCCACCTCCCAGTGGCCGACATCCTTGAGCGCATGGACGTACCACGCCGCCGCCCGCTGCTGGTCGCGCTGGCCGCGCAGCACCGGGAAGCTGCGGTAGAGCAGGTTGCGCTGGTATTCAGCGCGGACTTTTAGGCCGACAAACGTGGCCGCCGCGTCAAAGCCAAAAAGCGTCTGGCCGGTAGCAAAGCCGTGTTCAAACTCCACGGCCCGCCGATTGGAAAAATCTCGCACCTCCCCAGTCGCCCGCACCCGCGTCTCAAAGGAGGTGTTGCGCGGGGTGAACTGATTGCGCAGCGCATCGAAAAAGGGATGCTGTTGCGCCACCTCAATGCGGTAATCATTGGCCACTAACGCCCGCACCCGCGCCCGGCGCGGCGCAAAATTCTCCGGCACGACGAACAGGTATTCCACCGCCTCCTCGCCGCGCACCTCCCTAAAGCCATCGCCGCGTCGCCCACCCAACACTTGCGCTTGCAACACCGGCGCAAAACGGTCGTCCGCCGGGTCGCTGCTGATCGTCGCTTCGCCCTCCGGCCCTTCTCCTTCCAACTCAAGCACGATGTCGTACACAATAGCACCGGCCTCGTCGCTTTGCGGCGAGTCGTCGCGCACGCGCACGGTAATCTCGCTCGGCGGCTGCATGGCCGGATAGGGGATCCCGCCGCTCAAAAAGCCACCGGTACTACCCCGAGCCGTATTGGCTTGATGTTGGTTGACAAACGTCGCGCCAAAGCGCAGCACATCGCCTAGGCGAGTCTGCCAATGACCGGCGATATTGTACACCGGGTTTTCCTCGGTCCGCTCCAAGAAGTCAATGAGCGATCCCCGCCCTTGGGCTACCGGATCGGAAAAGCTGTTGAGCGTGGGAAACAGCGACGAGTCAAAGCCGCGCGTAGTCAACAAGGTAATTTTGTTGGCCGGAAAGACCACGTCCCAGCGCAGGCCATTAAAGCCGGCCTGCCGTAAGGTCAACGGCGTAAACTCCGTGCGCACCTCGTCGCCCACGGTCAAAGACCAGTGCCACGGGCCGTAGCTGTCGTGGGCGATGATCAGGTTGTTGAGCGAACGGTAGAGTCGGTCTTTGAGGATGCGGCTGCCGCCGGGGCGCTGCTCGTCTAACTCATAGACTAAGAAGCCTTCGGCGAGGAAGCGGCCGAGGAAGTCATAGCGGGGTGCCAAGCGGATCTCGCGGCGATAGGGCCGGTAGAGGTCCTCGCCGTAATTGGTGTATGCGCTCAGAGGTGGGCGGCGCAAAAAGTGGCGCGAGGGTTCGGCGTCGGGCAGGTCGGCCAACAGGGGACGCCCGGACCATAGCACGGCGAGCAAAAGAATCCAGCATCGGACATTCATATAGCAGTCCTACATGATTTGCGAGGTGATCCGCAGATGGACGCAGATAGACGCAGAATAGGAGAGCGAGACAATCCGCCGATCGAATCGTTCAAGTCATTTAGGGTTGCTATAAGAATCATAAGAATTTCCTTTGTAGGGGCGAGCGAGCGATCGCCCCTACGGCATCAATACACCACCCCGACCAACCCCGTCCATACATCCCCGCGGTCAGCATCAATTTCAACGCGCAGCAGATAATGCCCGGGGGCGACCAGTCGCCCCCTGTCGTCGTGGCCATCCCACGCCAAGTGCTTGCGCCCGGCCGCAGCAGGCTCTCCATCCCACAGCACCCGCCGCTTCCGTCCCGCCAAGTCGTACAGGGCCACCGTCAACGCCTGCGGATGCTGCACCTTGGCCAAGTCGATTTGAATTTGGGCCGCACCCGAGGCCGCGTTGAAGGGATTGGGCCGCACCAACACGCCAGCGCGCGGCAAGGCACGGGGGACGACCCCCTCGCCGACCAACGTCCAGGCCTCTTCCGCCTCGGGCCGCACGTACTGCCAATCCGCGCCATCGCCCAAGGCCACCGCCGCCCGCACCACTAACGTCGGTCGCAACAGCACCGACGCAAATTCCACGTCGAGCCGCCCCGACCGGCTCACCTCGTGCTCGGCCCCCAACACCAACCGGATGCCTTCGTCGTTCCACACCGCCTCATACCCATCCTCCGGCAGCACCACCCCGTCGAACCGCACCTCCTGCACCACGCCCGGCAGGCCGATATGCACCCGGTCAAAGCCCAGAGCCTCCGGGCCGATTTCCACGTCGAGGGTATAAGTGAACGCGGTCTCCTCGCCCAGTACCGGTCGCAACGGCGCAATAGCCCCGGCCACTGCTTGCGCAAAAAGCTGTTCCCCAAAGGCGACTGCCACCTGCATGAGCCTTGGCGCACGAAGCGGATCGCGCGTTTCCATAACCGCCCGATATTGCAAAAATTGCGCCGGCTCCGGCTCGGTCAGGGCCACCCCATCGCCGACTTCCGCCAAATCCCACGCCGCCACTCGGTGCCACTCGGGCCACGTCTTCCCATCGGCGGACGTGCGAAATTGCACCCACAAAACCGTGCCCGGCGGCGTCTGGCCCGTAAACCACACCTTGCCAAAGTTGACCGGCTGCCCCGCGTCGAACACCGCCGACTCAAACGTCCCCTCGGCGCGGAAGCCCTCGCCGAACACTTCCACCTCGCCAAGGGAGACCCAGTTGGGTGGATCTTCCCGCGTCAGCCGCAGGCGCACAAAGCGGCCCAACACCGGCAGCGGCCCCCCGTCCGCGCTCGTCTCAATCCACGTCGAATCCACCGACGTATCGACCGTCGGACGGGTGTTTTCCGCCTGTTGCGCCACCAAGATCCAATCGTCGGGCGTGGCCTCCCGCGCCACTTCGAGGCGATAGCCTTTGACGAAAAACAGCGGCCGTTGGGTCACGGTCTTGCCCGGCAGGAGGCGCACTTGGCTGACGCCGCGATCACCGCCCAAGTCGAGCCGAATCCACTTGCCCAATACTTCGACCTCGTTGTCAAAGCGCCACTCGGTGTCGGTATTGCCATCGGTAACGCTGCGGCGACCGCTCAGGGTGTTCGGCCCGGAGGACGCCACTGCATCTAAAGCGAGGTTGACCCCGCGAAAGGAGGCCAGCGACACCCCACCCAAGCTGTCTATCTCTGTGCCAGCAAAAAGGCCGCCTGAGAAACTGTCGGCCCCCTCCTGCACCCACTCGCCAGCCAGCGCCGGAGCGCAATACAGCACGGCCATGCCGAAAAAACAACGCATTCTACTCATCATCTATCCAAGCCTCCAAACCCCAACTTTCTAACGTGCTCTGTATGGAAGGTGTGAGTTGCTGGAAGCGCAATGTCGGACCCAGTTGTCCCAAACGGGTCGCGTCTTGCCCAAGCAATGGATTGAGGCTCCGCACTTCGTTGGCCACGATGCAGACCTCCGTTACTCCCTCCTCAACATGCGATTGCAGGCAATCATACAGGATGTCGAGCTCTGTCTTATTGATATATCCCATGAGTTCGAGGGTTACGGTATCGCCGCAGCGGTTCAAGGTGTTAATGCGTATCATGCTGATGCCTTCCGAGTTTCAGTCCGCATCGACTAATTGTTGGGCCAATGACCCCTCGCGCGTCAACGCATACACCACCATATTGACGCCGAGGTCATAGACCGGCAACTCATCCGCGCCCGTGACAAAACGACCGTTAACTAAGTTACCGGCCCGATCCGACTCGCGGATCCGCTCGGCCTCGCCCGCCAACAGGTCCGCGTAGTTCTTTTGTGAGTAAACCCCCACGATGTGGCCATCCACCTCAATGCCCTCCAAAAAATTGGGCGACAATTCGAAGCGATTTGCAGTGTCCCAATTCCAGAACATGATGTCCCAGAAGCCGCGCGGCAGAGAGTCCACATCGTAGAAGCAATGGTAGAGCGGGTGCTCGGGCGGCAACCGCACAAAAGACCAATCTTTGTGTTCGGCGTAGTCCATCTGCTGAAAGGCTTGGCGAATGAAATCGCGCAACGCCGGCAGATCGTGCTGATAGCCGCCCGCTAGAGAGACAGGTTGGGAGATAATATCCGCATAGAGGAACCCACCCGACGTGAGATAACGGCCCAGATTTTTGGCTTCGGCTAGGGTGAAGGAGACTTCGCCCCGAACCGTCAGCAGCAGAAACGGCACCTGCTGCAGCAGCGGGTCGTCTAAGGCGACGCCATCGAGTACTTCGGTATGCACCCCGGTGCGCTCGCTCATTTTGTCGGCTAGATTCTGCAGCATGCGTCGCTCGGAGATGCTGCGCGACCACCCCCCGCTGCGCTCCGAAGCCGCGCTGGCGTCGGCGCGTTCGAGTGCTTCGCTGTGGATGCCTGATAGGTAGAGAAAGCCTTTGAGCTTGCGCCGATCTTGTGGATCGACGACCACCATAGCCCGGTGCCGTCCGGTGTCCATCGCCTGCACATCCATCAACTCCAAGGACAAGTCGATCTCATCCGACCCCTGCCGCGTCCCCTCTAACGCTCCAGCGCGCATCTGCGGACCAATGTGCTGCGCTGGGAAATCCGGCACCGGCAGCACCATCCGATCCGGCAGCGCCGCGGTCGGTAGCCGAAGAGCCGAGGTCTTGAACATCGGCAGCGGACGCGACGCCGAGGGAGCCGGCCGCGTCGCTACAACCGGAGCGGCTTGCAGGGTTGGGCGGCGCACCAACGGGCGCTGCTGGGGGCGTTGGCGGCGGGTGAGGGAGCGCTGTGGCGGCGGACGCTTGGTAAACTTCAACATGATCTGCGGCAGCACGGGGTATTGAGTAACCCGCTCGCGGTGCGTGATCCCGAAAATCACCAGCAGATGCAAGGCCAGCGACAACGCCAAGCAGCTTTGCAGCTTTCTATTTCTGCGGAACGGGACTTTCCACGGGCGTTTCATCGTCTTATGCCTCTCGCTTTTCAACCAGACCTAACCCATGCCCCATTCAATACGTTCCATGCAGACCTTGGGAACGCTCAACCGCGGCCAATCATCCGCCATTCGTTGGTACAATTTCTCCAGCATGACTCCTCCAAGTTCGGTCGTCTATTCGAGTTTGACCATCTTGCGGATGCGCGTCTGGTCGCCTTGGTGCAGCCGCACCAAATAGACCCCAGCCGCGACGGCTTGGCCCTCGGCATCCCGGCCATCCCAAGTCAGCCGATGCTCGCCCGCCGCCAGCGGACCATTCCACACCTGACGCACCGGCTGACCCAAGACGTTGTAGATGGTTAAGTCCACGTCGCCAGCACCCGCCGACACCGATACGGGGATCGTCGTGGCCGGGTTGAATGGATTGGGGTAATTGGCACCAAGGGCAAAGGCCGAGGGTGTAGTCGCCGGCTCAGCCGCGATAGCGGTAGCGGCTGGAACACCTTGGTTGAGAAAGACGAAGGCCCCGCCATCGCCGCCTTCCACACTCCGCCCCAACACCACCAGATCGGTCGCCCCATCGCCGTTCATATCACCCGCAAGCACCTCGCCGCCCACGCCCGGCAGCGGGTAGCGCCCTTCGATGACCGGCACCCCATCGCGCTGGCCGACCAGCACCACCAGCGCCGGACCCGTTGCCACGTTGATATCAACCACGGCCAAATCCAGCACACCATCGCCGGTCAAGTCATGGGCAAGGACCCCACCCTCATCCGGCACGAGCACCTGCGGACCGAGCAGGGTGTGGCGTTCCACCCCGCCCGAGGCGTCCACTCGCCACAGTGCCAAACCGTGGTAGGTGGTGCCAACATTAAAGTCGAAGAATAGATTCCGCTCGGGCGTCCCAACCAACTCCACCGCCCCATCCCCATCGAAGTCGGCGAGCAGGTGTAGGTCACAGGGATTGACCTCGGCGTCAAAAAACAGCGGGGGCTGCTCGCTGGCCGCCCACGGCTGGGTCAGATGCCAAGTACCCAAGGGCTTGTAGCACACTCGGTTCCATAACAGATGCACGGCCTCGCCCAATGGTTGTCCAGCGAGCAGGAAAGGATTGAGCTCTTCCTCGGTATTGAGGACGAACCGATCGCTGTGGCTAAACCCGCCCGCGCCGTCATTGACCCACATAATCACTTCGGACCATGCTAAGTCGTTCCGTAGGTTGTCGTACTCATTGACCAACAGGTCCACATCGCCGTCGCCATCACCATCGGCTAGACCCTCGAAAAAGACGTCGGATAGCTGGAGGATGGTTTCAAAGCCATCCTCGCCCCGGTTGTGCCACAATTCGGTGGTCAGACCTTCACTAAAGGCCAGATCGAGCAGCCCATCCCCGTCGAAGTCGCCCCCCGCAAGCTGCCTGATATTATAGAGATCATAGTCTGCGGGGCGGAGCACCTCTTGGGTGGGGACGAAGCGGTCCAAACCGTCGCTGGACGCGACCGTCCAGCCCGTATGGGTCGTCCTCTCAATCGTCTCTTCGGTCACCCAGACGAACGTATTGTATTCCCAGATCACTACCAGATCGGCATCCCCATCGCCATCTACATCGCCCAGAGTACCTTGCGATCCTTCGCTACCTATACCCAGGCCCAAAGCAGAAAAACGCGGTTCGGCGAACAACGCCCCGGGCGGGGCGGCTTCTTCGGCGATCTCCCGAGGCGACAATTCCCCTAACAGCAACTCTTCGGCCCCCGTCAGTTCAATCCAATCCACTTCGACAAAGGCCGGATGATCGGCCGGACCCTCGGGGTTCGTATTTAACGCCAAGTCTAGTTGCAAGTGGAAGAGGGTGTCCTGCCAAACTATCGAGGTGTCCGCCCAAATGGTCGCAATCGGCTCTTCGCGTCTGGCTTCCAAACCGGCTTCCAAGGCGCGTATATCTATCGTGATATTTTCCCATTCGATGGGATACAGTTGAAAACGGCCCGTATAAAACCCCGACCTGCTTTCAAGTTGGCCTGCTTCCTGCTTGCGGCGTCGGGATTCGCCATTGGACCAATACATCAGGAGGGTTCCCCCGGTGGGGCGATCGTGGATGATACGCAGCCGTAGGGTGACCCAGTCGAATAGGTCGGAGTCTTCCCCAATCAGCGGCGAGAGCAAGCGAATGGCCGGTTGTTGCCCGCTCGGCACCGGTGCAATGCGCCAGACGCCGGCTTCGACTTCGCTGTACACCGTGGTAGGACTAACTCCACCGTCATTGCCTAAGAAGCTCTCATGGGCCGTCCAGCCCCACGTGGTACCCTCGTCAAAATCCCACGTTAAGGCCAAGACTCCCAGCGGAGCCGACAACAATCCAATCGCAATGAGCAAGCAGCGCATAATGAACCTCCAGTATTAGCCTCGGGTCGTCTATTCAAGTTTGACCATCTTGCGGATGCGCGTCTGCTCGCTTTGGTGCAGCCGCACCAAATAGACCCCAGCGGCGACGGCTTGGCCCTCGGCATCCCGACCGTCCCAAGTTAGCCGATGCTCACCCGCCGCCAACGGACCGTTCCATATCTGGCGTACTAGCTGCCCCAAGACGTTGTAGATAGTCAAATCCACATCGCCGATACCAGCCGCCACCGATACGGGGATCGTCGTGCCCGGATTGAATGGATTGGGATAGTTAGCACCGAGGGCAAAGGCCGAGGGCGTGGCTGCTGTCTCGGCCGCGATAGCTGTGACTGTTGGAACGCCTTGGTTGAGGAAGACGAAGGCCCCGCCATCGCCGCCTTCCACACTCCGCCCCAACACCACCAGATCGGTTGCCCCATCGCCGTTGACATCACCCGCGAGCACTTGGCTACCCACGCCCGGCAGCGGATAGCGTCCTTCAACGACCGGCATCCCATCGCGCTGGCCGACCAAGACGATCAGTGCCGGACCCGTCGCCGGGTTGCTATCAACCACAGCCAAGTCCAACAGGCCATCGCCGTTGAGATCGCTGGCAAGGATCGTCCCATCATAAAATGAATACGGCACGAGCACCTGCGGACCGAGCAGGTCGTGGCGTTCCACTCCGCCCGAAGCGTCCACCCGCCACAGCGCCAAACCATGGTAGGTGATGGTCTCATTAAAGTCGAAATACAGGTTCCGCTCGGGCGTCCCGACCAACTCCATCGCTCCATCCCCATCCAGATCAGTGAGTAGATGCAGATCACAGGAATTGATCTCAGCGTCGAAAAACAGCGTGGGCGGCTCGCTAGCCGCCCACGGCTGGTTCAGCCACCAAGACTTGCAATTTCGGCTCCACAACAGGCGCACGGCCTCGCCCTCCGGTTGCCCGGCCAACAGCCGGAGAGAGAGATCCTCTTCAGTATCGAGGACGAACCGATCGCTGTGGGCAAACCCGCCCGCGCCGTCATTGACCCACATAAGCACCTGCGACTTTAGGATGTGTAATTGATCGGCGTACTCATTGACCAACAGGTCCACATCGCCATCGCCATCTACATCAGCTAAGCCATGAAAATAGATGTCGGATAGCTCGAGGATGGTTTCAAAGCCATCCTCGCCCCGGTTGTGCCACAATTCAAGGGTCCGTCTATCTTCACTAAAGGCCAGATCGAAAAGCCCATCCCCGTCGAAATCGCCCCCCGCAATCCTCATGAAATACTCGTCTCCTCGGAGCACCTCTCGGGTGGGAACCAAGCCGCCCAACCCGTCGCTGGACGCGACCGTCCAACCCGCTTGGGTCGTCCTCTCAAACGTCCCTTCGGTCACTTTGACGACCGTGTCGTGTGTCCACACCACCACCAGATCAGCATCCCCATCCCCATCTACATCGCCCAAAGTACCTTGCGAGAATGGGCCACCGATACCCGGGCCCAGAGCAGAAAAACGCGGCTCCGCGAACAACGCACCCGGCGGCGCGGCCTCCCCGGCAATATCCCGAGGCGACAATTCCCCTAACAGCAACTCTTCGGCCCCCGTCAGTTCAATCCAATCCACTTCGACAAAGGCCGGATGATCGGCCGGACCCTCGGGGTTCGTATTTAACGCCAAGTCTAGTTGCAAGTGGAAGAGGGTGTCCTGCCAAACTATCGAGGTGTCCGCCCAAATGGTCGCAATCGGCTCTTCGCGTCTCGCTTCCATACGGTCTTCCAAGTCCCGTATATCTATCGTGATGTTTTCCCATTCGATAGGATAGAGTTGATACTGGATCGTATAAAACCCCGACCGGCTTCCAAGTTGGCCCGCTTCCTGCTTGCGGCGTCGGGATTCGCCATTGGACCAATACATCAGGAGGTTTCCCCCGGTGGGGCGATCGTGGATGATACGCAGCCGGAGGGTGACCCGGTCGAACAAGGCCGAGTCCTCCCCAATCAGCGGCGAGAGCAAGCGAATGGCCGGTATTTGCCCGTTTGGCACCGGCGCAATACGCCAGATACCATCTTCGACTTCGCTGTACACCGTGGTGGGATTAACATTGCCTAAGTCTAATTCACTCTCGTGGGCGGTCCAGCCCCACGTGGTGCCCTCGTCAAAATCCCACTTGATCGCCTCGGCGGGGCTGCTCCATAGCACTACGCATATAACAACGGCGAGCTTCAACATGACATCATTCCTTACTGTGGTGGTAGTACTTGTCCAACGACGATATTGCAAGTTTCGTGCCAACGAGCAGGCCAAGCACAAAAAATCCTTTAGGATACACCTAAAGGATTGAAAACATGATACTTAAAATTATGGGATGGGGCTTTCTATGAGGCGTCGCCTCGCCATCGGCACAAGGCTTTCCACAAATTTTTCGTGTATTTACACAAATTTTTCGTGGACCGCCACGAATTTCGTTGGCCGTTGGTCTCCTGTATAGACTCTGCGTCCAGCGCTACGGCTTCGGGCGTCGTAACCCGTATTTCTGCATGCGGTAACGCAGCTTCTCCGGGTGCATACCCAACAACGCGGCCGCACCATGCACACCAGAGACCCGCCAGTGGGTCGCTTGCAGGGCCGCTAGGATTTGCTGCTTTTCGTCCACCTCTTCGGCCGGCGGCGTTGCTTGGTCCGCGTCTCCAGTGCGTCGTTCAGCCGACGAGAGTTCCCCATCTCCGACGGACGGCGGCGACAAATCCTCCACCCGTATGATGCCGCCCTTACACAGCAAGACCGCGCGTTGGATTTGGTGCTCCAGCTCCCGCACATTCCCCGGCCAAGCATACCCCTGCAAATGCGCAACTACCTCCTCGTCTAGCGTCGGTACCGGCCGCTGTAGGTGCTGAGCATACCGCTCGGCAAAATGCGCCGCTAAAGCCGGAAT
Organism: Candidatus Latescibacterota bacterium; assembly: GCA_965116455.1. Taxonomy (GTDB): domain Bacteria; phylum Latescibacterota; class UBA2968; order UBA8231; family UBA8231. The sequence continues at coordinate 3,374,954 of OZ220690.1, forward strand.
ATCCTCTTGCCGTTGCCGCAGCGGCGGAAGCTCTAGCGTGAAGACGCTCAGCCGGTAGAACAGGTCTTCGCGGAACGTGCCCTCTTGGATGGCCTGCCGCAGGTCGCGATTGGTCGCCGCGATGACCCGCACGTCCACGCTCACAGGCTGCTCGCCACCGACGCGAGTCAGCACATTCTTCTCTAAGATGTGCAGCAAGACCCGCTGAGACTCCAGCGGCAAATCGCCGATTTCGTCGAGAAAGAGGGTCCCACCATCCGCTAGTTCAAAGCGCCCGAGTTGACGGCTCGCCGCGCCGGTAAAAGCCCCTTTCTCATGGCCGAACAGTTCACTTTCGACCAACCCGACCGGCAGTGCTCCGCAATTGACTTGGATGAAGGGCCGCTTGCGGCGAGTGCTTGTTTCGTGGATGGTCTGTGCCAGCAAGCCCTTGCCGGTGCCCGTCTCGCCCAGCACCAGCACGGTCATCGCCGTCTCGGCCACGCGCACGGTCTGCTCCATCACTTGGCGCATAGCCCAACTCTGGCTATGCACGACGTGATCGGTCGCCCGCAGGACGTTTTCAAGGGCGTGGATGCGTTCGGTTTTGGCATCTGGGAGGATCTGAATCTCCAGACTGGCGATCTCGGACATCAGACCATCGCGGTCCATCGTCCGCACCTCAAAGCGGTACTCGCCCACCGGCAGGACATTGTACGCAACCGCATCGGCGGCCGTAAACGCACTCCACGATTCCGTCGGATCGTGGCCTAACAGCCGATGACTGTAGCGCATCTGCCCCGCGCCAGTGCGGAAGCTAATGCCCTGGAAGTGAATGCGGATCTCGGGAGTGCTCTCTGGGCAGGATACGGCTTCGGGTGCAGCCAAGCGGGTGCCGGCCATCACCTCGCGGATGACCAAGCGCGGCGGCGTGTGTCCCGGTTGGTAAGCCACCAGTCCCGCCCGCGTACCAAACCACAACCGGCCACGACGGTCGCACAGGACGGCTTCGACCTTGTTTTCGAGGGCAGACGGCCCCAAGCGGATACTCTGGAAGGTCTGACCATCGTAGCGGAGAGCCCCACCACCACTGGTACCCATCCAGATGTTGCCCTCCGGATCGGCCGTCAGTGCCAAGATGCCATTGGCCGACAGCCCGAACTGCTCGGCGGTAAACCGGCGCACCTCCCGCGACGAAAGATCAAGGGTGAAAAGCCCCTTGGCTGTACCCACCCACAGGATGTTTTGGTGCTCCCACAAGACGTTGACATAGGCGATGGACTCCGCTCCAGCCATATCCGCCGGGCGCAAGTGCCCATCCTCGTAACAGTAGAGTGCCGGTACTACTCCGTATGAACCGATCCAGAGTACCCCGTCTCGGTCTTGCAGCAGTGATCCGACCCAGAATACCCCGTCTTGGTCTTGCAGCGCGGTGCCACATTCATCAAGAAAAATAAAGCGGTTTTTTTCTATCCAGCCGAAACGGCCGTCGGACGTGCCAACCCAGATACGCCCTTGCGCACCTTCACATAGCCCAGCGATTTCTTCGGAATGGATTCCTTCGGCCAGCGGGATCGCTTGTGGTGTTTGCCCCTCCCACTTGTACACCTTGCCTGTATCCCCACCACTCCAGACCTGCCCTTGGCCATCTACCACGATCGCCGAGACAGTTTCCCCTGTCTCGACCGGGCGGATTTGCCCCTCTTCCATGCAGGCCATGCCCCCCATCGTGCCAATCCACATCCGTCTTTCATGGTCTTCTCCCAAGTGGCGAATCTCGCGGTCGGGCAGGCCGTCGGCTTCCGTGTAGCGCCGGATACTAGTCGGATCGCAAAAAATAAGCCCGCCACCCCAGAGCCCAATCCAGATATTACCCTCGCGGTCCTCGTACGTCAGACGCGTACCCGAAAAATCAATATCCGGCAAGGAAGCGGAAAAGGACTGCCACTCCTGCCCGTCGTGCACCACCACACCCCGGTGTGTCAACCAGAGCCAGCCCCTCTCGTCAGTCCGCACATGCCGCGTCCCGTTCTGCGCCACCCCCTCGTCGCCCTTGCCCGCATTAATGAACGCAAGATGTTGGTCCTGTGGATCGTAGCGGCCGATCAAGACTTCGCTGCCTGTATAATTAAAGGCGATCCACAGATGGCCGGAGGAATCTTGGGTAAATTTCCAAGGCCATTGGCTCGCCCGGTCGTATATACCCATATACCGCTCATCCAAGCTGATGACGCCTCGGTTCATCGTCGCCAGCCAAGTGGTACCAGCCACGTCAGTGGCCATATCGCGCACATATCTCAGTGGTTGGCCACCAACATCGGTTATGCACTTTATGCAACGACCCTCGACAAACCAAGCCACGCCGGCACCAGTCAGCACCACAATCGAACCATCCGGCTGGACTTGCAGCCCCAAAATCTCATTGGAAGGCAGGCCGTGCTCGGTAGTGTACACCTGAAAGCCGCTCCCGTCGTACGCGGCAAGTCCCCCGCCGAACGTGCCGAACAAAAGCCGACCGTCGGCGTCTTCGGCAATGGCCATGACCGTCAAATTGGGCAACCCGTCCTTGAGGCCAAAGTTATCAAAATGGGCACTGTCGAACCGGCTGACGCCGCCGTCGGCCGTGGCGATCCAAAGAAAGCCCTGGCGGTCTTGGTAGATGTCTTCCACGTGCATCCCCGCCAGCCCATCAAAGACGGTGTACTGACTGCTCAACACGTGCTCAAAAGATATGTCGCTCATGCGCGTCTTTTCGGCGTTTACGAGGACAAAACATCCGTTCAATAATAACACAAGACGTAAGCCGCCCCTAAGATACGACCGCCGATACCCTAAAGCGAATTAATCACTGATGTTAGGCACAGGCCCCTAGGTATGGGATGCTTCGCTACGCTCAGCATGACAAGTGCTAGTTTGCCGTTTCCCCGCGTCATAGCTTCAATCCGCATCGACCAATTGCCGCGCCAATGAGCCTTCCCGCGTCAGAGCGTACACCACGAGATTGACGCCTAAATTATAGACCAACGGCTCCTCGGCACTGAAGAGAGACGAGTGGTTGATTGCGTTATTCGCCAAAGACCAATCGAGGTTCTCCCGACCGATGCCCGCCCAGAAATCGGCGTAGCCGCGCATCGAATACACCCCCGCCAATTGCTCCCCGACCACGATGCCCTCCAAATAGTCCGGGGTGCGCGGCGGATATTCCCCAACGAGAAAGTGTATATCGCGCATCCCACGCGGCAGGCTGTTTACATCATAGAAGCAATGATAGAGCGGATGGGTTATCTCTAGGCGCTTAAACTTCCAATCCTTCCATTCTTGATAGCCCGCCGCTTGGAAGCTGGCGCGAATCAGGGAACGCATCGAAGGAATGTCCAGTTCGTCGTCGCTATAATCGGGCCGCAACAAAACGCGGCTAATATCCGCAAACAGGAAGCCACCTGAAGTCAAATACGCCCCCAAATTGGCCGCCTCGCTGTCCGTAAACTCAAAGGGGGTATCGACCGTCATGAGGACGAAGGGAACTTGCAAAAGCTGCGGGTCGTCGAGCCGAACTGCGTCGCGCACTTCGACGTGAACCTGCGTCTCGGCCGTCATCTTATCGGCCAACCCTTGTAGCATCCGCCGTTCCACCAAGCGGCGCGGCATCTGGTGATACCAGCGCACTTGGATGTTTTCAGCCCGTACACTCTCTTCAGCCCGTTCAATAGAAGGGCTGTTGACGCCAGACATATAGAGGAATCCCTTGAGCTTGCGCCGATCTTGTGGATCAACCACCACCATCGCCCGGTGCCGCCCGGTGTCCATCGCCTGCACATCCATCAGTTCCAAGGCTAAGTCGATCTCATCCGCACCTTGCCGCGTGCCTTCCAACGCCCCGGCCCGCATCTGTGGCCCAATGTGCCGCGCCGGGAAATCCGGCACCGGCAGCACCAGTCGATCCGGCAGCGACGCCGTCGGCAACCGCAGCGCCGAGGTCTTGAACACCGGCAGCGGACGCGACGCCGACGGAGCGGGTCGCACCGCGGCGACCGGGGCCGCTTGGAGTGCCGGGCGGCGCACCAAGGGACGCTCGCGGGGCCGTTGGCGGCGGGTGAGGGTGCGCTGTGGTGGTGGTCGCTTGGTAAACTTCAGCATGATCTGCGGGAGGACGGGATATTGCGTAACCCGCTCGCGGTGCGTGAGGCCGAAAATCACCAGCAGATGCAAGGCCAGCGACACTGCCAAGCAGCTTTGCAGCTTTCTATTCTTGCGAAACGGGACTTTCCATGGTCGTCTCATCTGCTCATCCATGCCGTTAGCCCAAAAGAATGGCCTCCTACGGCAGCTTCGTCGTCTTTTTCGCTTCCACCCACCCGTCGATTTCGACCTGATAGATATACACCCCGGCGGCCACCCCCTTGCCCGCCGCGTCGCACCCATCCCACACAAACCGATGGCTACCCGCCCCCAGTGCCCCGTCCCACACCTGCCGCACCCGACGCCCCAACACATCGTACACCGTCAGCGACACCCCCGCCGCGTCCGTCGCCAAATCAAGGGGGATTACTACGGACGGATTAAACGGATTGGGATAGCTATTGCCCAGCCGATACTGTGTCGGCTGCGCTACCGCCGGCGTCAGCACCGCGGTCGGCTGCTCACCCAGCGAACTCTTGAGCAGATGCACCCCGCCCAAGATCGGATCCAACACCACCAAGTCGAGATCGCCGTCGCCATCCATATCCCCAGAAAGCACGCGTGTCCCTGTTCCCTCCAGCCGATGCCGCTCTCCTTCTTGGGTAGAATTCACGCCCCCACCCCATTCGATGAAGACACCAACGCCCGAAGCCCGATCTCCGCCAACAAACACCCAGTCCGCGACCCCATCGGCATTGAGATCACGCACCATCACCGGCGAGAGCCGGAATAGCCGAGCATCGTAGAGCACCATCGCTTCTACTTGGTCTCCGGCTCGCTTGCTCTGTACGACCAGCCCCTTGCTACCTTCGACTTGGTCGCGTATAAACTCCGTGAGGAAATCCACCTGCCCATCACCGTCAAAATCGCCGGCCCCTAATAGCCTCTTCCATTCATCGAATTCAAATACCTCGTTTCGCGGAGACTCCCCGCTCAAACCCTCCACAATCCACGTGTTCGCCCGCCCGAACATCGGCAACCACAACGCGTCTAGGATCCCATCGCCGGTAAAATCGCCGATTGCGCCGGGCACATGGTTTTGCACCGCCGCCACTTCCTCAGCGTTCCACGCGCCCTGTTCTAGATCCCAGACCTCTAACGTGTTCCCTGCTCCTCCTCCTACAAATAATTCGTCCCGGCCGTCGCCATCCCAATCCGCTGCATCCGCGATCCATCTATCCTCAATCTGCACGAGTACCTCGACTTGGAGCTCCGAATCGATAGACCAAACTTCTATCACTTGCCCACTGTTGTTTGCATACATCGCGATTTCGTCTTGACCATCGCCGGTCAAATCAGCACCCAGCACCTCTAATATCACCCCTGAGGTACTAGTCTCCCCCGTAGCCTCTACTTCCTCTATGTGCCTCAGTTCCAAGGCACCTTGTCCGTCATTGAGGGCCATGAGCCAGCCCACTTTATAACCCGACTCCTCCTCTTCCCTCTCTCTTTGCAGGTACTTCCAGCGGGCGAAAAGGTCTAAGTCGCCATCGTCATCCAAGTCCGTCAACACGCCACCCTGCACTCCTGAAAAGACGGAGTCGTAGCCATCTCCTATACCTAGGGCAATCGGATAGAACACCGACGGAGCAAAAAGCCCCCCTTCAAAGCGAAAATACTCTACGTATGGCGGCGGCAGTTCTCCCTCTATCATCTCTTCCACGCCGGTCAACTCGATCCAGTCAATCTCAAACCACTCGACCATATCGGACGCCGATTCAGACTCCGAATCATCCAGTAAAAAACTGAGCCGAATATCTTTTAACAGGCCCTCCCATATCTTCTCGTCTTGACCGGCCAAGGAGATCACCGCTTCCTGCCACTCAGTAGTATAGACTATGAGTTGTGGAAGAGTTCCAAATCGGGTTCCAGATGGCGGATCTTCTGGATCCCAACCCGAAAACACGGAGTTGTGCTCGTTTGTCCAAGCGAGCGCAAAAGTACCGTTAGTAGGGCGGTGATGAACAGTGCGGAACCGGATGCGGACTTGGTCGAACAGAGCCGAATCGTATCCGATGGTAGAAGAAATCAATTCGACGCTCGGCTGGGAGTGAAAACCCTTAGTTACAGAGGGCGCGACATCGAGCCTCCACATGCCATCTTCAACCACCCCCGGGAACAGGTGCAATTCACGCGGCCCACCCCAGATATCAGCTTCTTTGGCGGTCCACCCTTGCGTCGTCCCGTCGTCGAAATCCCACTTGATCGCCTCGGCTCGACCACTCAACAGCACAACGCCTGCAACAACGGCCAATAGCAACATGCCATCACCTCCTTACGGCAGCTTCGTCGTCTTTTTCGCTTCCACCTGCCCGTCGATTTCGACCTTATAGATATACACCCCAGCGGCCACCCCCTTGCCCACTTCGTCACAGCCATCCCACACAAACCGATGGCTACCCGCCCCCAGCGGCCCGTCCCACACCTGCCGCACCCGACGACCCAACACGTCGTACACAGTCAACGACACTCCCGCCGCGTCCATCGCCAAACCAAGAGGAATCACTACTGCCGGATTAAACGGATTGGGGTAGCTGTCGCCGAGCCGATGCTGCGCCGGTTGCGCTACCGCTGGCGTCAGCACCGCGGTCGGCTGCTCGCCTAACGAACTCTTGAGCACATGTACGCCGCCCAATATCGGATCTAACACTACCAAGTCGAGATCGCCGTCGCTATCCATATCTCCAGACAGCACGTATCGCCCTGCTCCCTCCAGCCGATGCCGCTCCCCTTCTTGAGTCGGGTTGACGCTCCCACCCCATTCGACAAACACCCCAAAGCCCGAGGCGCGGTCTCCGCCAATAAACACCCAGTCGTCAACCCCATCGGCATTGAGGTCGCGCACCATCACCGGCGAGCGCCGCAATAGCCGATCATCGTAGATCACCTCGGCTTCAAGGCGATCCCCGCCTCCCTTCCTCTGCAAGACGATCCCCTTGCTTCCTTCGATTGTATCTGAGGAGAACTCGGTGAGGAAATCCACCTGCCCATCGCCATCAAAATCGCCCACCCCTAACAGATCTATCCATTCATCGAATTCAAAAGGCTCGCTTCCCTGAAACGCCTCGCCCAAGGTCCCCACAATCCACCTGTTCTCCCGCCTAGCGAGCGATGTCCAGAACACGTCTAGGGTCCCATCGCCAGTAAAGTCGCCGATGTGAAGGGACGTATAGTTTTTGGAAGCCGCCACCTCCTCGGAGGTCCACACCCCCTGTTCGACCTCCCACACCGCTAACGTGCTTGAAAACTCCGCCGTACCCGCGATCACTTCCTCTGAAGAACCTTCAACCGTAGTCCCCTTTACAAATAATTCGCCCTGGCCGTCGCCATCCCAATCTACTACACTGTGGATCTGTCTATCGATCTGCACGAGCACCTCGATTTGGAGTTCCGGCCCGATAGACCAAACTTCTGTGCGGGGCTCACGGTTGCTTCTTGATATCGCGATTTCGTCTTTACCATCGCCCGTCAAATCAGCACTCATCGCCTTTAAGATCACCACTGAGGAGAAGGTTACCCCTCCAGTTATACTACTCTCCTCTGTGACCGCTGCTACTTCCTCTATAACAGGCCCACGTTCCAAGACACCTCGCCCGTCATTGAGGACCATCAGCCAGCCCGCTTTAGACTCACCCCCCGGCGACGATCCCGGCAATAGTGTTTTTATTTGCGTTTCCCAGAGGCCGAACAGGTCTAAGTCGCCATCGCCATCCAAGTCCGTCAACACACCGCCCCCCCTCTCCCCTAGATACCCTCCTCCAGCCCCTCCATAGGCTGCTTCCCCTATGCCCGGCGCAATCGGATAGAAAATCGGCGGGGCGAAAAGTCCGGCTCCAGCAAAGCCAAAGTAGTAATCTACCGGCGGCGGCGGCAGTTCCCCCTCTATCATCTCTTCCACTCCGGTCAACTCGATCCAGTCGATCTCAAACGCCTCAATCCCCTCGGTAGCTGAATCAAAATCCAGTATAAAACTTAGCTGGATATTTTTTAACAGGCCCTCCCATCCGTCTTGAGCCGCCAACGAGACCACCACTTCCTGCCACTCGGTGGTATAGACTATTTCTTGTCCGACGAAGCTCTCAAAATAATCTGAAAGACCTGAAGAGTTTTCCCACTCGATCCAAAGAGTACCCTCCGTAGGGCGGTCATGGACGGTGCGGAAGCGGATGCGGACTCGGTCAAACAGACCCGAATCGTACCCGATGATAGAAGAAACCACTTCGACATTCGGACTGGAGGCGTACAAACTCTTGGTGACGGAGGGATCGACCCTGATCCGCCACACGCCGTCTTCGACTTCTCCTGGGAACTGGTATAATTCACGCGTACCACCCGATATAAGAGCTTCTTTGGTAGTCCACCCCTGCGTCGTCCCATCGTCGAAATCCCACTTGATCGCCTCGGCGGGGCTGCCCCATAGCACAATCCATGCAACAACGGCGAGCTTCAACATGGCATCATTCCTTACTGTGGTGGTAGTACTTGTCCAACGACGATATTGCAAGTTTCGTGCCAACGAGCAGGCCAGACACAAAAAATCCTTTAGGTGTATCCTAAAGGATTGAAAAACATGATACTTAAAATTATGGGACGGGGCTTTCTATGGGGCGCGGCCTCGCCATCGGCACAAGGCTTTCCACGATTTTTGTGTGTTTACACGGATTTTTCGTGGGCCGCCACGACTTTCGTGGGCCGTTGGTTTCCTGTATAAACTCTTGCGTCCAGCGCTACGGCTTCGGGCGTCGTAACCCGTATTTCTGCATTCGGTAACGCAGCTTCTCCGGGTGCATATCCAACAACGCGGCGGCACCATGTACGCCATAGATTCTCCAGTAAGTCGCTTGCAGGGCCTCTAGGATTTGCTGCTTTTCGTCCACCTCTTCGGCCGGCGGCACCGCTTCGTCCGCGTCTCCAGTTGCCGGCGGGTGCTCCCCATCCCCGGCGGGCAGCGCAACCGACGGCAACGCCACATCCTCCACCCGCATGACACCGTCCTTGCACAGCAAGACCGCCCGGTGGATCAGGTGCTCCAACTCGCGCACATTCCCCGGCCAAGCATACCCCTGCAAGTACTCAACCACCCCCTCGGCTAGCGTCGGCACCGGACGCTGTAGGTGCTGAGCATACCGCTCGGCAAAATGCGCCGCCAAAGCCGGAATATCCTCTTGTCGCTGCCGTAGCGGCGGAAGCTCTAAGGTGAAAACGCTCAGCCGGTAGAACAGGTCTTCGCGAAACGTTCCTTGCTCCATAGCTTGCCGCAGGTCGCGATTGGTCGCCGCAATCACCCGCACATCCACCCGCACAGGCTGCTGGCCGCCGACGCGGGTCAGCGCATTCTCCTCTAAGATATTCAGCAAGACCCGCTGAGACTCCAACGGCAAATCGCCGATTTCGTCGAGGAAGAGGGTGCCGCCATCGGCTAGTTCAAAGCGCCCGAGCTGGCGGGTGTTTGCCCCGGTAAAGGCTCCTTTCTCGTGGCCGAACAACTCGCTTTCGACCAACCCGGCCGGCAGCGCTCCACAATTGACTTGGATGAAGGGCCGCTGGTGGCGGGTGCTTGTCTTGTGGATGGTCTGCGCCAGTAAGCCCTTACCCGTGCCGGTCTCGCCCAGCACCAGCACGGTCATCGCCGTCTCGGCGACGCGCACGGTCTGTTCCAGCACTTGGCGCATAGCCCAACTCTGGCTGTGCACGACGTGGTCGGTCGTTCGCAGGACGCTTTCAAGGGCGTGGATGCGTTCGGTCTTGGCGTCGGGGAGGATCTGAATCTCCAGACTGGCGACCTCCGACAGCAGGCCATCGCGGTCCATCGTCCGCACCTCAAAGCGGTACTCGCCCACCGGCAAAGCATTGTACGCGACCGCATTGGCGGCCGTAAACGCGCTCCACGGTTCTGTTGGATTGTGGCCTAACAGACGATGACTGTAGCGCATCTGCCCTGCGCCAGTGCGGAAGCTGATGCCCTGGAAATAAATGCGGATCTCGGGAGTGCTCTCTGGACAGGATATGGCTTCGGGCGCGGCCAAGAGGGTGCCGGCCATCACCTCGCGGATGACCAAGCGCGGCGGCGTGTGTCCTGGCAGGTAGGCGACTAACCCTGCCCGCGTGCCAAACCACAGCCGACCCCGACGGTCGCACAGGACGGCTTCGACCTTGTTTTCGAGGGCGGACGGTCCCAAGCGGATGCTCTGGAAGGTCTGGCCGTCGTAGCGGAGGGCCCCACCACCGCTGGTGCCCATCCAGATATTGCCTTGCGAATCGGCCGTCAGCGCCAAGATGCCATTGGCCGACAGCCCAAACTGTTCGGCCGTAAAGTGGTGTACCTCTCGCGACGCGAGATCAAGGGCGAAAAGTCCCTTGGCCGTGCCCGCCCACAAGGTGTTTTGATGTTCCCACAAGATGTAGACATAGGCGATAGATTCCGCTCCAGCCATATCCGCCGGGCGCAAGTGCCCATCCTCGTAACAGTAGAGCGCCGGTACTTCTCCGTATAAACCGATCCATAATACTTCGTCTCGGTCTCTCAGCAGCGATTCAACCCGGAACACCCTGTCTTGGTCTTGTAGCGCGGAGCCAAATTCATCAAGATGGATAAAGCGATTTTTCTCTATCCAGCCAAAGCGCCCCTCGGACGTGCCAACCCAGATACGCCCTTGCTCATCTTCGCATAGCCCGGCGATTTCTTCGGGATGGGTCTCTTCGGACACGGCGATCGCTTGTGGCGTTTGGCCCTCCCACTTATACACCTTGCCCGCATCCCCACCGTTCCAGATCTGTCCCTGACCATCCACCACCATCGCCCAGACGGCCTCCTCTATCTCGACTAGGCTGACTTGATCCTCTTCCATGCAGGCCATGCCCCCCAGCGTGCCGATCCACATCCGTCCTTCTAAATCTTCTCCCAAGTGGCGAATCTCGCGGTCGGGCAGGCCGTCGGCTTCCGTGTAGCGACGGATGCTGGCTGGATCACAAAAAATCAGTCCGCCACCCCAAAGCCCGATCCAAATATTGCCCTCTCGATCCTCGTATGTCAGCCGCGTATCCGAAAAGTCTATATCTGGTGAAGAAGCAGAAAAGGGATGCCACGCCTGCCCGTCGTAGCAGATCACGCCCCGACGAGACAGCCAGAGCCAACCCCTCTCGTCAGTCCGCACGTGCCGCGTCCCACTCTGCGCCACTCCTTCGGCGCCCTTGCCCACATTGATGCACGTAAAATGTTGGTTCCGTGGATCGTAGCGACCGATCAAGACTTCGCTACCTGAGTAACCGAAGGCGATCCACAGATGGCCAGAGGGATCTTGGGCGAATTTCCAAGGCCATTGGTCCGCCTCCTCGCCGACACCCATACGCCGCCCATCCAAGCTGATGACGCCTCGGTTCATCGTCGCCAGCCAAGTGGTACCAGCCGCGTCAGTAGCCATATCGTACACTCTCCCCAACGGTTGGCCGCCAACGTCGGTTATACTCCTTATGCAGCGACCCTCGGCCAACCAAGCCACGCCCGCATCAGTTAGCACCAGCATCGAACCATCTGGCTGAGCTTGCAGGCCCACGATCTTGTCGGAAGGTAGGCCGTGCTCAGTGGTGTACACCTGAAAGCCGCGCCCGTCATACGCGGCAAGCCCCCCGCCGAACGTGCCGAACAAAAGCCGCCCATCCGCGTCTTCGGCAATGGCCATGACCGTCAGATTGGGCAAACCGTCCTTGAGCCCAAAGTTATCAAAATGGGCACTGTCGAACCGGCTGACGCCGCCGTCGGCCGTGGCGATCCAAAGAAAGCCCTGGCGATCTTGATAGATGTCTTCCACGTGCATCCCCGCCAGCCCATCAAAGACCGTGTACTGACTGCTCAACACGTGCTCAAAGGATAGGTCGCTCATGCGCGTCCTTTCGGCATTTACGAGGGCAAAACATCCGTTTACATAAGACATAAGCCGCCTCTAAGATACGACCGCCGATGCCCTAAAGCGAATTAATCACTGATGTTAGGCACAGGCCCTAGGTATGGGATGATTCGCTACGCTCAGCATGACAAGTGCTATGTAGCTGGATTTCGCACAGCGTTGGAGCGCAGCACCGAGTGAGGTACGGTTTTCTTAGGAGCGAGGGCGTCCCACCCGCCTGCCAGCAAGGCCAGCAGTACGACGCCTTGCCGGTCTGACGCGGCGCGTGTAAAACGAAATACTTTTGTTGGCGAATGAGCGTCCGCACCCCATCCAGATCTAGGCGCTCCAACGGCGGGATGTGGTAGTGGTGCTGGGGCTGGATCGGCCCCGCCGTGTTAAAAAACGCATCGTCATGGCTTCAATCCGCATCGACTAATTGCCGTGCCAATGAGCCTTCCCGCGTCAGAGCGTACACCACGATATTGACGCCTAAATTATACACCAACGGCTCCTCGGCACTGACGAGAAACGCGCTGTTGCTTACGCCATTCATCAAAGCCCAATCGAGGTTCTCCCGACCGATGCCCGCCCAGAAATCGGCGTAGCCGCGCATCGAATACACCCCTACCAACTGCTCCTCGACCACGATGCCCTCCAAATAGTCCGGGGTTAGTGGCGTATCTTGTCCACCCACTATAAAGTGCATGCCGCGCATCCCACGCGGCAGACTGTTTACATCGTAGAAGCAATGATAGAGCGGATGGGTTATCTCTAGGCGTCTAAACTGCCAATCCTTCCATTCTTGATAGCCCACCGCTTGGAAACTGGCACGAATGAGCGAACGCACCGCCGGAATGTCTAATTCGTCAGCGCTGTAATTGTTCCGCAACATACTCACTATATCCACAAACAGGAAGCCGCCGCCGGTCAAATACGCCCCTAAACTGGCCGCCTCGCTGGCCGTAAAATCAAAGGGTGTATTGACCGTCATCAGGACGAAGGGGACTTGCAATAGCTGCGGATCATCGAGCCGAACCGCGTCGCGCACTTCAACGTGAACCTGCGTCTGGGCGGTCATCTTATCGGCCAACCCTTGCAGCATCCGCCGTTCCACTAAGCGGCGTGGCATCTGGTGATAGAAGCGCACTCGGATGTTTTCAGCCCGGACACTCTCTTCAGCCCGTTCAATGGAAGGGCTGTTGACGCCGGACATATAGAGAAAACCCTTGAGGTTGCGCCGATCTTGGGGATCGACCACCACCATCGCCCGGTGCCGACCCGTGTCCATCGCCTGCACATCCATCAGTTCCAAGGACAAGTCAATCTCATCCGCGCCCTGTCGCGTCCCTTCCAATGCTCCAGCCCGCAGTTGCGGCCCAATGTGCCGAGCGGGGAAATCCGGCACCGGCAGCACCAGCCGATCCGGCAGCGACGCCGTCGGCAACCGCAGAGCCGAGGTCTTGAACACCGACAGCGGCAGCGACGCCGTAGGAGCGGGACGGACCGCGGCGACCGGGGCGGCCTGGAGCGCCGGGCGGCGCACCAAGGGGCGTTCGCGGGGGCGTTGCCGGCGAGTGAGGGTGCGCTGCGGCGGCGGCCGTTTGGTAAACTTCGCCATGATCGGCGGCAGGACGGGATATTGCGTAACCCGCTCGCGGTGCGTGAGGCCGAAAATCACCAGCAGATGCAAGGCCAACGACAATGTCAAGCAACTTTGGAGCTTTCTATTCTTATGAAGCGGTACTTTCCATGCCCGTCTCATTTGCTTCCGTCTTTTCGCAAAGGATATAGAACAAGCATCGCCACGCGCTCTGCCATTTTGTCGCTTGAGGCAGTCTGATGCGTTTCGTGAAAGTCAATAGTAGGGCCTCCCCGGTTATAGCTTTTGCACGGCTTCCCACACCGAAGGCATCCCTCGCGCAAAAGAAGCGATGGTCCCCCCCTCGCTCACCACGTAAAACTGCGGCACGCCCCCGATCTGATAAGCTTGGGCAACCGCACCCGCTGAATCGACCAAAACGGGTATCGCCAAGTCGTGATTTTCGACGCTTTGCTGCACTTCGTCTTTCGTGCCCTGACTGACTAGTAGTAAATGGCTCTCTTGGGGAAAATCGTACTCTACCAAGTAACTTTCCAAGTCGTTGCAATACGGGCAGGTAGGGGTTACAAAAATCAGTCCTACCCGCTGCCCCTTAAAGCTGCTGAGACTGACGTGGCCCCCCTTCACAGAGGACAATTCAAAGTCGGGGGCGTCCGTTCCTTCAGACAGATACTCAGACCGCTTCGTATCCCCTTCGCTCCAGACGATCCCTACTGGTTCCTGAGACTTCTCCTTGAAAATCAGTGCGAGCAACAAGACTACGCTCACAAGCCCGGCTATCTTCCAATGCTTTTGATCGGCCATCATTGTGTTCTCTCTTTTTCAATTACTTTTTGCGCGGACTGTACAATGCTCTCAATCGGGAAGCCTCCACCCCTGACGGCCTCGACGATCCTTTGGTCCTCATCTACCAAGAGAGCGGTCGGGAAATTTATAATGTTGAGCTCTTTCATCGTCAGCAGCAGCGTATCTACGGCAATGGGAAAGGACAAGGCGTGTTCGGCGACCTTTTCCATCAGTCCTTCCCGCGTACTGGCAATCATCAAAATGGGAATATCTGTAGCCGCTTTCCCTAAAATGGGGTACATAGTGTCGCAGGCATCGCAGCTCGGCAGCGTAAAGGCCAATAGGTAGGATTCGCCTTGGTACAGGTGGGTGGAAATCGATGCACCGTCTAGCTGTTCAAGGTCGTATTCCGGGACGAGTTCCCCCAGCAGGTAGTCCAAGCTCGTATCTATTGAGATCATTGGGGGGTTGTTGATTTTTGTAGCTAACAATATACTAGTTCCCAAGAGGATACCTAGAACCGTCGCCAGCAACAGCATCGTCCCTTGCTGTTTCGCACGCATAGCTTTCATTGTGTATCCTTCCTTTTTCCTAAAACGCATTGAACAGTGACTGAATCCACCGATTGGCTGGTCCGACGATACTTCCTGCCCATATCAGGGTTAGGCCGACGCCAACCATCAAGGCCGGCGCAAAGGGGAGAGACAGTTCAACTTCTAACTGATCGCCCCATTCGCGGAAAAACTCCTTTTTTTGTAAGCCTTTTAATTGGCGTACTTTGCGGGCGGTCAACGGCCTTCCCCTTCGGCCTATTAGCTCCTGCGTGTCTTTATTTTGCTCGCCGAACGCGACCACTTCGACTCGGCCTTCCTTGGAGACTTCGTAAATCGACTGGTGTAGCACCATGCCGGGCTGTAAGGCATTGATAGAAACCGGCTGTACAAACTTCTGGTACTGGAGAGAATGGATATACACATAGACATTATGTATGCACCACAGCACGGCCCAAAGCACTAGGTAGATTAGGTAGTCCCCTGTGCTAATTGCGCTAAAGACACCTATTACAAGTCCGGGAAGCACCCAGATGATTCTACTCGGCTTTCTTGTATAGTCTTCATGGATCAAATAGAGCACGGCTCCCACTACGATAGCCTCGGCGAGAGTCAAGGTCCCACCGATCAAAGTCGTCCCCCCTAACACAAGCCCACTCACTCCGGCCGCCTCAATCCCAGAGCGCAACCCTCCCCAACTCATGCCCTTTCTATTTTTGCTTGCAGAGGTTCCAATAGATTTTGCAGGTTTATGGACGACTAGCAGGACTAGAAGGAAAAAGGTATTGAGCAAAATGGTATTAACCAACAGGGCCCAGATAGAGACATCTAGCGAAAAGAAGGCTAAGGAGAACGTCGGCCATTTCTCACCAAACAACGTATTCGGTATAGCCGTAACCATAGCCCAATACAATTTGGCATCTCCCGCTCCCCAGAAGCCATACATAAACAATAGGTAGCCTACGGCAAATCCCAGCAGAAAGGATAGGCCGATCTGTACGAGTGCAACCTCGCCCAATACCCACAACCCCATCTGCCCTACCAGCCCAAGGCCGAGCAAGGTCCAAGTAGCTGCGTTGGGAATTTCTCTATGGCTGATGTCCGTGTAGGTTGTGTATGAGGCAACAACCATGATCGCGCACAACAGAACCCACTCTAACAAGAAGACGGCATCGACCTCATTCATCAGCATATCCATACCCGCATACTCCTCAAAAAGCGGTTCCCTTGGACTCCGCTAGCCAAGTTCCCGCTTGGCTCCATTGAGTCCCTAAGGCATTCACGGACAGGGTAGCCCCTGTTATTCCATCGATATCCTCGCCTACGACCAAAGGCTCAGACAGTAGCCTCCCGATCAGCTGGGCAAAGAAGGCGGTCGGATCGAAGCGGCCATCGGCAAGCTCCCAAGATGCCAAGGACAAAACGCCTGCAACGCGGTCTTCTCCTGGTGCCAAGAGTATCCCAACGAGTAGATCACGACAGGTAGTACAAGCAATATCGTGGCGAACGACCACTAGCCTGTAGGCCAACGCCTCGTCCTCCGTAAGAACGCGATAGGCTGCCAATACACCGGAACGCGGCGCAGGCACAGCCTGATACACTTCTTTTAAGTGCAGAGCACTCGCTGTAGAATCAAACGCGGCAAGACGATGCAGCACGACTTCTTTAGGGGGAATGGACGGCAGGGGCGATTCGGGGCTGAGGCTCTTTTCATAGAGGCCAACAAGCACGATGAGCACAGGTATTGATAGCAGGATTAAACCGGAGTAGACCCAGTACAATGGATGCTTAGGCTGTCCCATGCCATCTTATCTTCGTTCGAGTCAAATAGCTCAAAAAATGTTCTCTTAGGGCAGCTTCATCGTCTTTTTCGCTTCTACTCGCCCGTCGATTTCGACTCGATAGACATACATGCCGGCCGCCACCGCTTTACCCTCCTCGTCGCGGCCATCCCACACGAACTGATGGCTACCCGTCGCCAGCGGTCCGTCCCACACCTCCCGCACCTGCTGACCCAACACATCGTACACTGTCAGCGACACCTGCGTCGCGTCTGTCGCCAAATCAAGAGGGATTACTACAGACGGATTGAACGGATTGGGGTAGCTATCGCCCAGCCGATACTGCGCTGGTTGCGCTACCGCCGGAGTCAGCACGGCCGTCGCCTGCTCGCTCAACGAACTCTTGAGCAGATGCACCCCACCCAAGATCGGATCCAACGCGACCAAGTCCACATCGCCGTCCCCATCCATATCCCCCGACAGCACGGCCGTCGCCCGGCCCTCCAGCCGATGCCGCTCCCCGGCTTGGGTCGGACGGACACTGCCGCCCCATTCGACAAACACCCCAAAGCCCGAAGCGCGGTCTCCCCCGATAAACACCCAGTCTTCTACCCCATCGGCGTTGAGGTCGCGCATCTCCACGGGCGAACCGAGAAACAGCCGCGCATCATACAGCACCACCGCTTCTACCCGATCCCCGGTGCGCTTTTGCTGCAAGGCCAGCCCCTTGCTGCCTTCCATTCCATCAAAGATGAACTCCGTGAGCAAATCCACCTGACCATCGCCATCAAAATCGCCCACCCCCAATGGCTGCTTCCACTCATCGAATTCAAATACCTCGCCGCTTTGCAGATCCTCGCCCAAAGTAGCCAGAATCAACCTGTTCGCCTGACCAGCGATCGGCTCCCACAACAGGTCGAGTACGCCATCGCCGGTAAAGTCGCCGATGGTGTTGGCCAAATGCGTTTCGGTCACTCCGACCTCCTCGGCGGTCCACACGCCCTCGGCTACATCCCAGACCTCTAAAAGGCTTCCCTCCAACGTCGTCCTCCCGACAAATAATTCGACCCGGCCATCCCCATCCCAATCCGCCACATTCCTGATCCATCTATCTTTAATCTGCACAAGCACCTCGACTTGGAGTTCCGCATCGATAGACCAAACCTCTGTTACATAACTGTCGCTTCTGGATATCGCGATTTCGTCTTGCCCATCGCCCGTCAAATCAGCACCCAGCACCGCTAAGCTCGCCAATCGGGTGGTTGTGCGGCCAGATGCATCGGTACTAGGCTGCTCGGTGGAAACTACCTCCTCTAGGTGCCTAAGTTCCAAGGCCCCTTGCCCGTCATTGAGCGCCATGAGCCAGCCCGTCGTAGGCAACCTCCTTTGAAAGTACTCCCAGACAGCAAACAGGTCTAAGTCGCCATCGCCATCCAAGTCCGTCAACGCGCCGACCCGATCTGAGATTGGACCTTCTCCTAGGCCCGACGCAATCGGATAGAACACCGGCGGGGCAAAAACGCCACTCTCATCCCAGCGAAAATAGTCCACGTGCGGAGGGGCTAATTCCCCCTGTAATTGCTCTTCCACGCCGGTCAACTCGATCCAGTCAATCTCAAACCACTTGACTAACTCGCCCGCCTGAGAGGCTTCCGCTTGCTCCAAGACAAAACTTAGCCGAATATCTTTTAACAGACCTTCCCATATCGTCTCGTCTTGATGCCCCAAGGCGATCACCTCTTCCTGCCACTCGGTGGTATAGGTCATGGGGCGGTAGGGAAGGACAAACTGGGGATCAAAAAAATTATCTATAGTCAACCCAGCGTTGTGCTCGTTGGTCCAAGCGAACGAAAAACTACCGACCGTAGGGCGGTCATGGACAGTGCGGAACCGGATGCGGACGTGGTCGAACAGAGCCGAATCGTACCCGATAGTAGGAGAAACCAATTCGGCAGAAGAAACCACGAAGATACTCGCCGTGCTATAATGGCCTTTGGTGACATAGGGATCGACCGTGATTCTCCACACGCCGTCTTCAACCACCCCCGGAAACAGGTACAATTCACGCGTACCCCCCCCTGTATGCGCTTCTTTGGCGGACCATCCTTGCGTCGTCCCATCGTCGAAATCCCACTTGATCGCCTCAGCGGGGCCGCCCCACAGCACAACGGACGCAACAACGACGAATAGCAACATGATACCATCTCCTTTCCGAAATTCCGACTGATAACCTCTCTGGGTAGTTGAGAAGAGAGAAGAGGGCTAGCTCGATCGCTGCGATTAAGCTAGCCCTCTTAGAACCTTAGCCGGAGCAATAGCCTCATAGCTACGTCAGTAGCTAATGGCTCTTAGGCTCTGCAAAAATAATATCTTATAGAGCGCCTGCAATCATAGTCCAGATCAACATAGGCGCACCGGGTCTGCAAAGCTTCCGTGCAGTATTCGGGATACGCGTTGTAGTCGCAAAGAATCTCATAACCCGGACAAGAGACTGCTTCAGCTTTCCCTGCCCCAATCAGAATGGCGACCCCTACGCAGGCACTGATGACCCACCCCAGCGATAGCCCCTGCCGAGCCGGCGCCAACCCGCTCGACGACGTGAAAAACTCCCGCAACATGTTCATGACTTCTACCTCCTCAATACGCCCTTAGACCCGCGACCGAGTGCCGCGAGGCTACGGGACGAGGGAATGAAATACAAAATAAAGCCCAAGATGTGGTTCGCTCACCTCCTTTCTGCTTCGGCACTTCCGCCTAGGCCTTGCTTTTGTATACGCACATTCCGTGCCAAAAATGAGGGAAGAGCAAAAAAAAATGCTTTAGGCGGGCCTAAAGCGTTGAAAAACAAGATGCTTAAAAAAAGTGGAGGCACGTCCCCGCACGGCGCGAGCGCCACCTGTGAACCGCACGTCATACGATTTCCCGTATGCTTTATACGATTTCCCGTATGCTTTATACGATTTCCCGTATGCTTTATACGATTTCCCGTATGCTTTATACGATTTCCCGTATAAGCCCACCTGCCTCCACTCTGCGAACGATACGGTGACCTAAGTCGCCGCAGTCCATAGTGGCGCATGAGGGAACGCAGCCGTTCCGGGTTCATATCCAACAATTTGGCCGCACCGCGCTCGCCGTAAATCATCCAGTTGGTCGCTTATAGGGCCGCTAGGATTTGCTGCTTTTCGTCCACCTCTTCGGCCGGCGTCGCTTCGTCCGCGTCCCCAGTTCGTCGTTCAGCTTGCCCTGCCGCAGCGGCGAAAGCGTAAGCGTGAAGACGCTCAGACGGTGGAACAGATCTTCGCGGAATGCGCCCTCTTGGATGGTCTGCGCGATCTGGATTCAGGCAATAAACTTAAATTGAAAGACCAATCAGTCGCGTCCGTCGATAAATTCCAAGTCGCACTCGGCGACTGTACGGCCCTCTGCAGGTGCGAACGTCCACCGCTCTATCTCGGAGCGAACACAGGCATCCACCGCCGCGCTCACCACCCCCGAATCAACGATTTCCACCGCGGCCACGGCACCAGTCGGGTCAATGGCAAAGCGGACTTTCATCCGCCCTGCTGCCGCGCGGCCAGCGGCAAATTCGCGGGCGAAACAGGCGTTGATATCCGTCAGGCGGTCTTGCAGTTCGCCCTCGAGCGCACTGGCCGCCCGCGTCGGATTCCCGGCTGCGCCGCGATCTAGCTGCAACGGGCCACCTAGCCGGGTGTAGGTGACAAGTCCACTTTGGGACTCATCCCGCTCTCGCTCGACGAGTTCCCGCTGCACCTCGCGCCGAAACTCGAAGCGCAAGGTGGTGGTCTCCAACGGCGCGTCGTGGGGATTGAATTTGAGGACGAAGTCGCGCAGCACCAAGGCGACTTGCGCGACCTCGGCGGCGAGCGGATCAAACACGAGCAAACCCCGGTACGACTCGCCTTTGAAAATTTTGCGGTCGATGTTGTAGTTGTTGCTGCGCACAATGCCCATACGCATGTTGAAGCGGTAAAAATCATTGCCGCTCGGGCTCCGGCGGGCGCGGTAGTACGACTCAAAGTTCCTAGGCGACGAACCCGCCAAAATGCCGTAGGGCTGGAGGAATTCGCCGCCCCGATCAGTCAGTAGCACGGCCTTGAGAGGGTTGAGTTCCACCTTGGCAAAGGCGCGGTTGTGTACCTCGATTTCAAAGACGGTAAAGCGATTGCGAACATAGCCGACCGTCGGATCGACATAGTCGCCAAAGGTGTAGGGATTGATCGAGTACTCGCCCTGGCTCGACTCTGTGGGGAACATGGCGTTGAGTTCTGGGTCGCTCAGATGTCGGACCAAAAGCCGCAGGCCTTCTATGGTGTAGGAGACGGCCCCGTCGCTCTCTAAAGCGTACTGGGCCGAGGCCGCAGACACCGGCAGCAACCGGGAGACCTGGACGATCTGCTGAGGGTAGAGCAAATGACAGCCGCAGGCCAAGAGCCAGAGTCCAGCCGCGCAGAAACCTATTTTTTTCGTCAGCATCGGCTCACTCAAAACCCAAAAACACCCGCATGAACAAGGAGGTGACGTCTAAATCGTCTCCGGCGCGGGTGGGATCGTCAAAGGTCCGGCGAGTGAGGCGCAGTCCCACATTGGTCGAGAGCGCATAGCCGAAATAGTTCGAGTGATTGGTTAGCTGCACGACCCGCACGGCCTCGGTAAAACTATTGCGGTTGTCAGTGCGGTCCTTTTTACTCAGCGGCAAAAAGGGCAGACCCTGCATCCCGCAGGAAAATTCAGTGCGCGGCGTCAGCCTATACTGGGCCTTGAGGATGGGGACCAACGTCCACTCGTCCTCCAGCGCGACCGGCAGACTGTCGCGGTTGCGGCGCAGGTACAATCCCTTGCCCTGAAAGACCACCAGCCAGTTGTCCGTAGCTTCCCAGTCGTACGCGGCGCGCGCTACCAAGGTCAGCAGGCGGATTTCGTCGGCACCCTGATCCGAACCATCGGACAGCACTGCGGCCTGCTGGCGATTGATGGCATAGCGCACATTGCCGTCCAAGCGCAGGCCGGCCAGCGGCCACCACGCTCCTTCGAGGTAGTGCTGGCGGTCGATGCTGTCGCGCCATTCGAGCAAATCCCCCACCGTAGTGCGGTCGTACACCAGGGAACCGGGGCTGTGGTACGGGGCATCGGGAGCGGGTTCCGACAGGGTTTCTTCAAAGGTCTGGTACGGGTTGGCAAAATCGTCGTGGACGCGCTGCAGGAAAATCTCGCCGGCGAAATAGCCCTGCTGCCAATCGCGACGCGACAGGGCAAGGCTGGCATAGTCAATCTCGTTGCGCCGCTCGCTAGAAATGCCTTTGGCCTTGAGCCGGCCCACCCCGATAGACAAACCGCCGGGCAGGCGCAGTCGGCCGAAGACGTGGCCGCCCCGCTGGTCCTGCTGGTAGGGCAAATCGGGTTCTAGGTCGTCCTCGCGCACATCGGCGATGCCGTTGTGGTTCCAGTCGCGGCCGTAGAAGTACGCGTCCGGTTCCACCGCAAAGAGCAAAAAGGGCTCGACGTAATCGGGCAGAGCATTGCCATTGCGATTGGTATCGGGAATGCCGTCGTTGTCCTCGTCGTTGCCGGGGAAGACCCCGTCTGGGTCGTAGTCGGTCGCGCCGTGGTGGCCGCCCCGCGCTCCGGGCCCCCGGTCGGGCCAGCGGTCATTGTCGTCATTGTCCTCGACAAAGCCGTCGGAGATTTCGGCCCCCGGCACTGCGGCTACGTGGTCGCCGATCAACTGGCGGGTGAAGTCCGGTCCCACGGAAAACAATTCGCCCCCCAATTCGAGATGGGAGCTGGCCCACTCCGCGGTCAAATAGTACGAAGCGTCCCGAGTGGTGCTGCGCGCTCCGTTCCACCAGCGCACGCCCTCAAATTCCCTCGGCGGGCGATGTCCGGGCCGGCCGTCTGGATAGCGCAAGTACTCAATGCTGCGGGCAAATTCCCCGCGGATGCGGGTGCGACCTCTTTCAAAGTAGCCGTCAACGCCGACCACGGTGCGACCGGTCCAAGCTCCGGCGTCGAGGCGGATCTGCGTCGCATTGGACAAGTCTTGGACATTGCCCGGGGCGCGGCGCAGCGATTCGAGGTTGGCCAAGCGCCAGCGCGCCTGTTCCTGGGTGGCCTTGGGTTCGGCTTCGTACAAGCCGACCAACTCCACCCGGTAGTCGTTGCCCACCACGGCTTCCACTTCGACCTGCTCGACAAAATACTCCTCGGTCAGATCAAAAAAGGCCAGAATGATGTCGTAGCCATCGGCGCGCAATTCAGCGTCCGCCTCAATGGGCACAATAAAGTTCACCAGTTCGCCGAGGTTGACGTTGCGGGAGACGTCCTCGCCCTGCAAGTGGCGGCGCAGGTAGAAAAAATCGGCATAGCGCGTGCCTTGGTCGGTGTACGGACGCCGCTGAAACTGGCCGGTGAGTCGATTGTTGAGGCCCACGGCCGTGGGATTGCGGGCATCAATGCGCACCAACTCGGGCGCAATGTCCGGCCGGTACTCGCCGTTGATCAGCAGGCGCACCGAGGAAATAGCAGCGCCAGCGCGCTCGTCGCCGGGAGAATCGTCGGCAAAGCGCGCAATGATAAAACTGGGTAAAACTTGGTCCCCGCGCAGATCGCCTCGGAGGGAAAAATCGCCCTGCGCGCTGTCGAAGAGATTGAAGTGGACGCCACTCGCTCCCAAGGTCAGCGCACCCAAGTGCAATTCGCCGCGCCCGCCCGTGAGCAGGGATGCGTTGCGCGCTTCTGATCGCGGGGTGCCGGCCACCCAGATGGGGTCGCCGAAGCGCGAAGCCAACAGCGAGAATTGGGTCGGTCCTTTATCGACGTCGAGGCGGATCCCATTGACGCCAGTCATATCGAGGGTCAAGGGCGTGAAAAAGGTGCGGATCTCGTCGCCGATGATCAGCCGGGCGGACCAGTCGTTGTAACTGTCGAAGCCAACGATATTGCGGTCCAGCAGCCCATAGCGCGCGTTCTGTTTGAAGAGCTCGCTATTGGGCGCTTGGCCAATGGGAAAGTCGGCGCGCGTCTCCCGCCACGAAAACACATCGTACCCATAGATCAGGTGATGGCCGAGCGGGCCGTAGTAATTGCGCCGGTCAAAGGGCGGCAGCAAGGTCTGATCCGGGAGCTCGTAGTCCGTTTTCGCACGGTTGACATAGGGGCGGCCGGACCGGTGGACGAAGGGGTGGGCCGGGAGAAAGGTCGGCACCCCGGGCCGGGGCTTGGACTCCTCGGCTTCAAGCCCCGGAAATGGGAGGGCCGACAAGAGGAGCAAGCATCCTATGCCAATCGCCGCTCTCATCCTTTGAATGGCTCCAATCCCATGACTAGGCGCATGAAAAACAGGACTTGGTCAATGTCTTCGACTTGGCGCGAGCGGTCGTCGAACTGCAGTTGTTTGCGTTGATAACCCGTGCTCAGACTGAGGTGGTAGCCCTTGTAGGTCGTCCTATTGGTCACCATGATCACGTAGTCCTCGGCCCCATAGTTGACGGCACCGTTGACGCGATCGCGGTACCTGCTTTTGAGCAAGGGCAAGCCCTGGGCACCAGCGCTGAAGCGGGTCATGGGCGTGAGATCGTACGTCGCGGTCAAAATCGAATAGAAAAAGCGCTCTGAAATGGGCCGCACCCGATCGCTGCGATCGCGCCGCACAAAGCCCATGTACTTAATGCGAGGCGTCACCGTCAAACTGCCCACATTCCAGTTATACGCCGCTCTCAACACCCAAGACCAAGCACCGATCCGATTGGCGGGTTGTAGGGATGTGGGGCGCTGGAAATTGACGTCGTACTTGAGGCGCTGGTCGATGTTGAGGTTGTCGATGCGGAAGAAGGTGGCCTTGAGATAGGCCGTGTTGACCAAGCTATTGCGCATGGCCAGCTCGTCCTCGACTAGCTCAAAATTATCCACATTGGCGTCAAAGGTGCCCCGCACCTCAAAGGGCAGGGCATTGGAGACGCGCGGCAAAAATTGCGGGGTGTCGTCCTCAATGTCGTCTTGCACCTGCTTGAACACATTGAAAAACTCCACGCGGCCGTACGGAAAAAGGGAGCGCTGATAGGCCGTCTTGAAATAGGAGACGCGGTTTTTCCCCGCTCCCCATATCTGGCGTGTGCGGTAGTGTCCCAAGGTAAACTCAAGCCCGGTGCGGGGACGCAGTCCGGCGAACAGGTGATGTCCCTCGGTATCGACATCATAGGGATAATCAGGCTCAAAGTCGTCCTCCCGATGGTCGATGATGCCGTTGTTGTCGAAGTCGTCGCCGTAGTCGTATTCGGGCGGATCGACGTTATAGAGTACAAAAGGCTCGAGGTAGTCGGGAGCCGTGTTGCCGTTTTCATTGGGATCGGGCTGGCCGTCCTGATCGAGGTCGAGGCCGGGGAAAATGCCGTCATTATCGGCAAAACTCGGTATGAAGTGCATGTCGGGGAAGCGGTCGCGGTCGTCGTTGTCATCTACCGTGGACAATTCGAGGGTGTTGTTGTAGCGCTCGTCAAAGCTCGGAAAGACGCTGAAGGGGCTGCGCAGATCCTCGGTGTACGTGCGATAATTCCGGTCCTCGACAGAAATGCTAGTGCTGTACTGGGGCGCAATGCGGAAGACCTCAAAGCCTAAGCTGGCGCGTCGCCAATCCCGGGTGGTATTGACAAAAAAGGCGTCGGCCGTGCGGCGCTGCCATTTGCCATCTCCGGCGTGGGACGGATACTGGCGAAATTCAAAGGTGCGGGCGAACTCCGTGCGCAGGGAGAAATCCCGACGCTGCACTTCGAGGCGCAGGCTGGCATTGGTGCGCCCCGTGTGGCGGCCGTACTCAAAGTCCACCCAGCGCCGGTTGGACCCATCGCGCACTTGGCCCTCGGCCGCGATCACCGGATAGAAAAAGGTGGCGCGTTCGCCGGTTATATCAACATTGCTCGATGACGTGGCCGCAGCCGGCAGAAAAATTTCGGCCATTTCAATGAGGTAGTCATTGGCCACCAGCCCGCGAAAGCGCAAGCGCTCGACCTGCCCCCGCATTTCCTGGGGTATTTTGAACCAGTAGAGCAAAAACTCCGAGCCATTGGCTTCGAGAAATTCCCCTTGCTCAGCCGGCTCCACAGCCAGATCTCCCCGGAGAAACTCGATATACGGCGGTATGGTCTTGCCCAGCGGAAAAAAGCGGTCGCGATTGGGATAGGTTCTATCGATTTGCTCGCTATCGTGGCGGGTGACGAGCGGTTGGACAGTTCCGAGCACCCCTTCGATATGTAGGTCGTAGATCCGGGCCCCGCCGCCATCTTTGGGCGAACCATCGCCGAACTTGACCACTATGTAAGCCGGCGGCGTGTTCTTGCGCGGCACCACGCCCTTGATGCTGTTGTCGCCCCACGAGGTCAGACTGTTGGTGCGGTGCAAGTTGACGTAGGAGAAACTCAAGTCCAGCACCCCGAACTTGCGCTGGACGTGGCCGCCGAGCAGGTAGGTAGCCCAATCCCGAGCCCCGTGTAGTTCGAGATTATCCCCCGGAAAGATGGGCCAGTCGAGGCGCGACGTGACAAAGGAAAATTGTGCTCCATCGACATCGGCGTCCCAGCGAGCGCCGTTGAGCGCAACTAGGTCAAGGGTGAGAGCGGTGAACTTGGTGCGGATGCGGTCGCCGACGATTAGCCGACTGCTCCAATCGCCATAGCTATCCTGGGCCACGAGCAGGCGATTGAGGTACTGCTGGTAAAAGCGACTTTTGTCGATAAAACTACCCGATTCGGGCGGATTGGTCCGCCCTTCCTCCAACTCAAAGACGCCGACCCCGTCGAGGACAAAGTTGCCCAAATCGTCGTACACATTGCGCGTAACTTGGCCAAAGATCCCCGAGTTGTACGCGCGATACCCCTGGCGCGCATAGCTCTCGTAGCGCTCCTCAGCATCGTAGAGCAGTTGCCCAAAGGCGGGCGCGGACCAAGCCAAGACGAAGAGCAAGAGGACCATCACAGCACGGACCCCTCGATAAAAATCAATCGCCCCATCTGCGTTCCATCTGCGTCCATCTGCGGATAACATCACAACACCCGCGCCTGAACGAAAAATTCTTTAAAGTTGCGCACCCTGCGGCCGGGCGTGTGCACAAAGCGAGTGTAGCTAGCGCGGAAACCCAAATTGAGACTGAGATCAAATCCCCGGTTGTGGCTGCGGTTCTCAATGGCAAAAAGGTAGTGGCGAGCCGTGAAATCTCCGGTCGGGTACTCCGGGTTGCGAAAGATGTGGGGCCAGCCCGGCAAACCCTGGATACCAAAGCGCAGCACCGTGGCTTGGCCCAGTGCGTAGTCCACCTGCAGGATGGGAAAAAGTTCATAAGTGCGGAGCGGCAACAGCAGATCCTCGGGGGCAGTGCGGCGCTGAAGCCTCAGTTTGGCGCTGGGGCGGATTTTCAGACCCTCGCGCACAAAGGTGTAATCCGCCTTGCTGGCCCAAGTCCAGTCGATAATATGACTGCGCTGATCTAGCCTCTCCAGCATGCGGTTGATTTCGAGCTTGGTGGTGGCTTCGATCTGCACCCCAAGGATGGGCGCGTATCCCGCGGTGCCGTACAGAGTGTGAAGCCAGCTATTTCGCGCCAGCAGTAGATCGGGTTTGATTTTGATCGCAGTATTGGTCGCAGTCAGCGGATCGACGACGTGCTGGTACACTGGATCGGCGATAGTATCGCGCACCCGCTTGCTGCGCACGTTGAGCTGTACATCCCCCCTTCGGTATTGCGCCTCCCCGTACGCGACTTGGTTGCGGCCGGCACCAGCGCGCTGTGCAATGCGATACTGCCCGAGGCGGAATTGCCAGGATGAGCGGGGGTGGAGCAGGGCGAATGAATGGTACCCACGGCTGTCGAGCGGATAGGGATAGTCCGGCAGATTGTCGTTTTCGCGCCGATCCACTACGCCGTTGTTGTTGAAGTCGTCGCCGTACACAAAATCGTCTGGTTCAACGGCGTACATGAGGAAGGGCTCGGCGTAGTCGGGTATCTGGTTCTGGTTGACATTGATCTCCAAAACCCCGTCTCCATCTTGGTCCAGACCGGGAAAAACCCCGTACCCAACGCCGTTGCCTAAGTTGCCGGGCAAGTAGTCAATCGCGGCCTGAGTCGGCTGACTCTCCGGATCCACGCCAGCGGCATCCTTCAGGCTGATGTAGAGTGGGTCGAGCGGATCCCAGTGCTCCCAGCGATCCTCCCAGTAGTCGCCATCGTCGTTGTCGTCCACCAGCGCGTAGTCCAGAACCTTGTCAGCGCGTTCCGACCACATGGGCAGAGTGGTAGCATACGCCGCCGGCAGACCAAACACCTCGAGGCCGACTGCGAGGCTATCCATGGCTCGGCTGAGCTTGCCGAAGCCCTGGTGCAGCCCCTTGAGAAAAAAGGCCCGACTGGCGCGGCGCTGATGCTGGCTGGCACCGGGAAAGCGGCGATACCCGACGTTTTCGACCAACTCGCCCGCCAGGGTCGTTCCCTCCCATTCCCAAAGAAAGTCGCTGCCGTACTGAATTTGGGCGGTCGGAAAGCCGTATTCAAAACGCACCCAGCGCAAGTTGGACCCATCCCGCACATTGCGCGGCGCACGCGCGACATTGTGCCAATCGGTCCAGATGCGATTGGGCACGCCGGCCCAGCCGTAGGCCGCCGCCACGTCAATACTATAGTCGCCAGCCACTTGGGCGCGAAAGCTCAGGCGCTCGGCCGTGGCTGGAATTTCCCAGCGATAGACCAGCAGGTCGGTGCCGCCCACTTCGAGGGGAAACTCCGCTGCTGCAACGGGCAAACCCTCCTGAAAAAAGAGACCGCGCTCCCTGCGTCGATTGTTGAGCCGGGGATCGAAGACGCGGTCGCGCGAAACGCTCTGCAGGGCCCAGGGACCGTGGCGGCGCAGATGGGGAACGTGGTCCGGGTCGGCAAGGCGCGGTATGCGCCGAATATCCGGCTCGATTGGGAGCGGAGCGCCATCGACAAAAATTTCCACGGCCAGCACTTGGACGCCGCTGTCATCCTTGGGAGAATCGTCGCTGAAAACCACGTAGTAGGCCGTAGTCTTGGCCAAATCCGTGGGAAAGGTGCCGCGCGTCGAGCCCCGGCGCTGCATGCTGTCGCGCAGATGCAAATTGACGTACGAACCGCCGATGGTGAGCACATTGCCCAAACGGCTTTCCCAGCGGCCACCAAACAGATAGGTGGCAAACGGGAGATTGTTGTTACCGCCGACTAGCGGAGAAGAAACCCGGGCACCCAGTACAGTAAAGCGATTCTTGTACGAAGACCCATCCCAGCGCAGCCCCTGCAGGCGCGCCTTGTCGAGAGTCAGCGGCGTGAAGCGGGCTTCGAGGGCGTCGCCGACCATGACCCGGGCCGACCAGTCGCGGTAGTGATCGCGCATGATGACCAAGTTGCGAAAGGTGGCCGCTAGATTACCGCTGCGGAAAATTCGGCTGCTGCGCTGGGGTGCCAGCGTGCGGTATTCCTCCACGCGCAGTAGTTCCACCCCGTCGAGCAAATAGGCTCCAAAGGGATCGTAGGTCGGGTTCTCGGGGCGGGCCGTGTAATCGCGGTAACTGAGCAGGCTGTAGTTTTCGTAGCGCTCGTGCCACCAAGGGTAGTACTCGCGGTTGAGAAAGCGGGACTGGGCCTGACTCCAGGGCAGGTACTCAGTGGTGGTAAGTTGTCCTTCCGTCCGCTCCCAAGCGATGACGCAGAGCAACGCAGCTAGCCCAATGATCGGGAGGCCCCTCATAATCAGTAAACCTATTTTAAATATTGCGCCGTAGGGGGCGGTTTCAAACCGCCCCCTACCCGGGTGCGTAACATCAGTTAGTCAGTAAACCACAGCCACGTGGCCGCTGTGGACCGCCTCCCCTGCATCGAGTTCGACCTCGACCTGAAAGAGGTAGAGACCCGGGGGCACTAGGTTGCCGCGGTCATCGCGTCCATCCCAATAGCCGGGACTTTCCCGCTCCCGGCCGGGCAAGCGCAAATAGGTTCCCGCACTCAGATCCGGGGGCCGGAGCCGAGCCATAGGGCGGCCGCTCAAATCGAAGATGCGCACGGATACTGGGCGCGCCACATCCACTCTAGAGAGGACTAATTCGATCACCGTGGCGTCGTTGACACCATCGCCGTTGGGCGAAAATATCGGCGGATTGGCCCGCACCTGTTCGAGGACTTGGCCGGTAACCGTGGTCGTCACCAACGTCCACGAATGAGGCCTTTGAGTGCGCGGGGCTTCGTCTTGGTTAGGCGCGACATTGAGCGGATTTTCCGAATCTGGACTGAACAGGAACGCGCGGAAACGGTGCAGGTGGGCATAGGAGCGGGTGCGGAAGGGAATCTGCAACTGGGTGCTTTGCCGCAGGGGCTCGGCGAAAATCAAGGTGAGTAAGTGCTGAGTGGAAAACCACTCGGCCAGCACGGCACTCCCCAGGTCAACATCCGGGCCGAGTTGGGCCTGCCCGGGCACGGCTATTTGCAAGCTTTTGACCCCCTGATCGCCGGCACCGATCTCCACGTCGAGGGTATAGACAAAGTTGGTATCCACGCCCATCGGCACCCGATTGGGTTCGACGCGACCACGGGCTGTGGACGCGGCTATATCCTCGGTAGAGTACTCAATGCTCAGGTCGCGAAAAAGAGGGCTTTTCTCCGGGTCTCGGCTCTCCATATTGACGCGGTACTGCAAAAACCGCCCGGGTTCGGGGCCGGGAAAGAGGATCCCGCCAGCGACCAGCGGGGTGCTCCAGCCGCCCTGGGGATCGGCAAAAGCGTCCAAGGTAGCGCCGCTGCGAAACTGGACCGCTAGATCCGTGCGCAAGGGAATGTCTGCATTCCAATCAATGCGGCCGAAATTCTTGCGCCGGTCCGGTGCTCCCAGATCCAGCGGTTCGGAGAGAAAAACGCCCTCCTCGGCAAAGCCCTCACCAAAAACCTGGATCTCGGCGACCTTGGGCTGGCTCACGCCGTTGACGTCGATGATGACAATGCGCACGAACCGGGTCCAAGTCGGATTGAAGACCACTTCAGTGCGCTCGAACTGGACGATATCGTGCAAGACCCCCACCTCGGACCAGCGAATTTCATTGTCGCTGACTTGCACGGAATAGCCCTGCAGGGAATTCTCGGCGAAGTCAGGCCCCTCGGTGAGCACTCGCACGGCCCGGATCAGTCGGCGCTGTTGCAAGTCGATGGAGGCGGCAAAATTGACCGAGGATACGGGCGGCTCCCAAGCAGTGCGCACATCGCCGTCCACGGCTTCGATGCGATTGGAGGGCCGCCCTAAAGCCAAGTTCTCACCGCGTATTTGCTTGAGAACCACGCCGCCAGCCACGCCGCCAATATCCGTGCCGCCGGGAAAACCGGCGACTAGGTCCGGGGCCGGGTCGGGCAAGCCTTCGATCAGGCCGCGATTGGCGCTACCGGCCTGGACCACTTGCCAACCCGGCTGCTCCTCGATCTCGGCCACTTGCCAGTCGGTGTCGGCCGAGGGGCGAGCGGTCCAGTACCAGCTCTGGGCTTTGGGATCGGTCTCGCCGTAGCGCAGAGAATCAACCTCGATTGCGGCCAGCAGGCCATGCCCCACGCCCAAACCGCGATTGACCACCTCGACGGCCAAGGCGTTATCGCCGCTGAGCACGTCAACCGGGTAGGTGTGCATCTCGTTCCAAGACGCATTGGCCCCGATGGCAACGCCGTTGAAATAGACTGCAAAGCTGTCCACCGCGGCGATGTGGAGCAGCCCCGAGGCACTGCTGTCGGTCGCAAAGGTGGTGCGGTAGTACAGGGTACTGCGATAGGTGTCCTGGGTCCAGACCTCGGCGCGGCTCCCACCCGGAAGCATTAGCAGGAGGCAGGCTACCAACCCGGATCTGATGTGGGCTCGGGCCATCGCGTTGCGAATTGTTGCCAGATGGACGGAAAAGGCGGCGAAAAGCAGAAGAAATAAAAAAGGGGATCGAGTGCAATGGCGGGTTGCCCCGGCCAAAACCCGATCCCCGAAAAAAGACAGCTCTGCGAGCTACTTCAGCAACAGCATTTGCTTGCTAGCCGCAAACGAGCCAACCCGCAGTTCGTACAGGTACACCCCACTGCCCACGGACTCGCCTTGGGCATCCCGGCCATCCCACTTGATTTCGTAGGACCCAGCCTGTAACTCGCCATCCATCAGGCGGGCTACCAACTGACCAGAGATATTGTAGATGTCGAGGACGACCACTCCGGCCGCTGGAATGGCAAAGCGGATCGCGGTTTCGGCATTGAAGGGATTGGGATAGTTATCGCCTAAGGCATAGTCAGACGGCAGGGACGCGCCAGTCAACTCCGCCACCGCAGTAGCCGCATCGCCGATGACGCCGGTACTCACGTCAAAGGGGAAGTGAACCAGTTCCTGCTGGCCAGTCGGCGCGTACAGACCGTCGTAAGCCCCCCCATCGGAGACCCAGTACAGGTCGGAAGCCAACCCGGTGGGCATCTTGGGCAAATTGACGTTGAACAAACCGTGCCCATCCGGCCCGAGGACCGTGCCCCAGAAGGGCTGGTTGAAACCAGAGAAAAAGGCGATGTGGTGCCGGCCGACATTGGCGTGGGTAACGGCCATCTGGTGGTCGAGGCCATCTTCGGCAAAACCGCGCGCCGTGGCCTCTTCGCCGAAATAGCGGTCGAGAAAGCCGTCGCCGTTGCCGTTGAGCCAGATGAGGTCGCCGTCTAACGTGACATGGGCTGGAAACGAAATTTCATTGTACCATAAACCGGATACATAGATCCCGCGGTCATCCACATCGACTCCCCAAGGACCTTGGCTGCCCGTCTCGTGTAGGTAAATCTCGCTCAGGTCGATAATATTGGCGATTTCGCCAGTGGCACGGTCGACCGAAACGACCGCCGGCACCAGTGGCTCTTCGACATCGCGATTGGCCAGATAGATCATGCCGTCGTCGGCGACCCAAGAGTGATGCGAGGCCTGCGACACGGCCGAACTGGCGACGCGGGCGTTGATATGGACATAACCCCGGTCGGCTGCGGCCCAATCTTCGTCCGGCAGGATCGTGCCGTTGTCTGGATCGAATTTGACCCGCCACACACCGCTGCCCCGCGCCACGTCAAACTGGGCGTTGTTGGTGATATAGGCGACGTTGGGGTCGGCTGGGTCGGGCTGGTAGGAACTGACGTCCCAGTACTGAATTTCCTGACCGTGGCGCTCGTTCATCCAAGGGATCAGGAAGCTTTCATAGGCCTCGGGATTTTGGAAGTAGTCGAGGCCGAGTTCGCCGCGGCGGATTTCCCACTCCGTCCCTTGGTTGGAGGTCCAGACCACGGGCGGATCGACATTGAAATCGACCCGGTTGGTCATCCAGTACGAATGCGAACTGCCCGGGCCGATCCAAGTGGGATTGGAAATATTGTCCAAGGCGAAGAGGTAATACGTATAGGTGCCGGCCCCGACCTCGTTGCCGTTGAAGTCCCGGCCGTCCCAAGTGATGGAGTTGGCCCCTTCGCTGAAGGTCTGGCCACCAGAGATGCTAATCAAGGTGTCGAGCCCGGCGGCGCGCAACATGGCATTGCCCACGCCCCCTTCGCCAAAAGCCGCGCCATCGTACTGGGGATTGGCGTCCCGCGAGTACACCGCCAAGTGCACTTCGGCCGGCCCTCCGTTGAGCGTGAAGGGCACCTCGACCGAACCGCCGTCAAAGGCAACATCCTCGGAGTCGATAGTCAGGACATTGGGCATGCCGCTGCGCCAATCGTTGGCGCGATCGAAATTTGGATTGCCGGCCGTGCCCGACTGGGCTAGGGCAGAGCCGACAAAGACCAGAGAAAAGAGCACAGATAACATCTTCATGAAACCGCCTCCTATCCTAGTTGTGATTAGTGCCTGCGAAATGGACGAAATGTTGAAACTCATCAAATAGATAACATCAGCGCACAGCTATTCCGTCCACTATATACAAATTAAAGAGATATGTCAAAGTATAAAAACCCAGTCCCTGAAAAGTCCCTGTTGGCGCAGCTCGGCTACCGGGTCTGCTTGGAACGGACCAATTCGAGAAAAGACCGGATGCGCGGATAATCAGGCTGCAACTCGACTACCTGTTCAAAGGCGGCCTCGGCTTCTGCGTAGCGCTGCAGATCAATCCAGGCCAAACCAAGTCCAAAACGGGCGTGGACGTGTCCGGGATCGGTCGCTAGGACTTGCTCAAAAAGCGGCACGGCTTGGGCGGGACGCAGCCCGCGCACGTGGAGCATGCCCAATTCGAATTGCGCCTTGGTCCATCCGGGCTCGAGCGCCAAAGCCTTCGCAAAGGCCGCGGTGGCCCGCTCATCGCCTCCAGCCTTGGCATGGGCCTGACCCAAGCGCAGGTGGAAACGCGCCGAATCCGGGGCTAGGGCCACGGCCTTTTCTAAGGCAGCAATGGCTTTGTCCGTCCGCCCCTGCCGGTCGTAAACCAAACCTAGATCGGCGTGGATTCCAACCATGCCCGGTTCGAGGGCCAAGGCTTTTTTGAACTCGTCGATGGCCCGATCATACTGGCCGGCTTCGGCATAGGCCACGGCCAAGGCGCGGCGCTCTAGGGCTTTTTCGGGTTGCCGCTGGACCCGCAATTGGGCCATATAGAGCGAGTCTTGCTCGCCTTCTTCGAGCGCGACAAAGCGCTCCTGCGCGCGCTGGCTAGCGGCGGTGCGGCCCAAGAGTTGGTAGGATCTAGCCAAGTTATAGTACGCCTGCCGGTAGCGCGGTTCGAGGGCAATGGCCCGCTCGTACGCCTCCACAGCTTTGGCGGGCGATCCCCGTCGATCCAGCACCCTTCCCAAGTTGTAGAACGCTTCGGCATCCGTGGAGTCGAGTTCGACAGCCGTCCGCAATGAGACGGCCGCGCTGTCCAAGTCGCCTTTTTCCAGATAGATGACACCCAAGCGGCGCTGCGCTGTCGCCAGACCAGTATCGAGTTCTAGGGAACGTCTGTACGCCGTTGCGGCTTGGGCGGATAGATTCCGCAATTCATAGGTGCGGCCCAGGTTGTAGTGGAAATGGGCATTGGTCGGCTCGAGATCCACGGCTCTGCTCAGGGAGGCAATGGCCGTGTCGAGATCGGTGTAGCTGAGATTGGTGGGTTTATCCGTGGCCGTGGGTGCGCGCCGCGCATAGGCCACCCCGACGTGAAAGTGGGCCTCGGCAAATTCCGGGGCCAAAGCCGCGCTTTGCCGCCAGTGCTGGATGGCGTCGTTGTACTTGCCGATCCGCGCGTACACTTGTCCCAAGCCAAAGTGGGCGCGCACACTAACGGGGTACTTTTCCAAGGCGGCTTGGTAGAGCGCCACAGCGCGGGAATATTCGGCCTGCTGGACTAGGGCTGCGGCCAGATCGCAGTACATCTCAAGATCAGCTCGACCTTCCCGTATGGCCGCCTCTATAGCACCAAGCGGCAGGGCCGACCGCGGACCGGAGCCATAGCGAGCGCGCAACTGATCCTGGTGCGCGGATGCCAACTCGTACTCCTCGTCGGCGCAGCCGCTGAGCGAGAGGACTGCTAGCGCGGGAAAGAGCCGATAAATCCAGAGAGCATGCGGCCTGTCACTGCGCCGGCAGAGATTCAGCCGCATACTCCCGATCCTCGGGGAAATCGACAAAGGGATGGGCACCAACTGAAATCAGCTTGGTAGCCGGGTTCACGGTCAACCGCGCGTACTTTCCAAATGGACGCCAGCGTTTCGCCGGACTGTTGTCTATCTTTTCCGGCTCGTTCTGCGGAGGGTCAAGGCCAATGGTGCGAAAAGCCTCGGCTTCGTCAAAGGGCTCCATGGCGGCGAAATTATACGTGACATAGACAATTTTGCCCTGCTTGATAGCCGCGAAAAGTTTCACCCCCCCAACGTCCTCCCAGCGCATAAAACCCACGTGCTTTTCGGTTTCCTCTCTGTACTGCTTAGGTTCCCCCAAGCGCGCCTGCATCGCCGAGGGAGTGCTGGCCAACAGGGCGTGGGCATCTAAGGGTTCTTCCGGGGCACAGGCTAGGCCGAGGAGCAGGATCGTGGCCAACGGACAAAAGCCATACCATTTCATAGGGGATTGTTCTCTGTGTTGCTCAATGCCTTATCGCCGAATCGGTGCAACAATAGGCGCGTTGGCTGGCTGCGTCAAGGTTGACAAATGCAGGGGCGCACTTCAGTTTCGGCCAAACCATGAGCAACCAGTCAAAGGGGTTTTTCATCGCCTGCATCGGCCTACTGGCCAGCGCCAGTCTCCACACGGGGTGCGGCGAACTCCGGCAAAAACCCAATGTCGTGGTATTGCTAGTTGACACTTTGCGCGCCGACCACCTCAAGTGCTACGGGTATCACCGGGACACAGCCCCATTTCTCGAAGGACTGGCCCGCCGCGGCGCGACCTTCACCCAGTGCTACGCTCCCTCGGACTACACCCCGGCTTCCACGGCCTCCTTGTTCACAGGGCAGTACCCGCTAGCGCACGGGTATCTCAACTCGCACTACGTCCTCGCCGAAAGCCACACCACCATGGCCGAGATCTTCCAGCGGCAAGGATATACCACCGCGGGATTTATCGCCAATGGCTTGGCCGGCGAGAAGTACCAGATGAACCAAGGGTTTGACCACTACTTTGAGAAAAACAGGGCCTCGGCCGCGGAATTGGTCGCCGCGGCATCCACCTTCATTGAACAACAGGCCCACGAACCCTTTTTCGCATACCTGCATTTCCTCGATGTCCACGATCCCCACCGGATTCCCCAAGAATACCACGGCCGCTTCGCCGACCCGGCGGATTTTGCCTACGACATGCAAGACACCCTCCAGCTCGACAATTTCGTCATGCAGGCCTGGTGGGAGGCAGCGCAGGGATGGCGGGATCAGACTGTAGGATCCGACCAAGTCGCAACATATTTTGCCGACTACGTCCAGCTCTACGACGCATCCATTTCCTACTGGGACGAGCAGTTGGGGGCCTTGCTCGACCTGCTCGCCGCCCAAGGGATCGATGAGCGGACGATCATCGTGGTAACTTCGGATCACGGGGAGCAGTTTCTCGAGCACGGCTATTTCGGACACGGCAATTCAGGCTATCAGATCGGCCTGCACGTCCCCTTTATTATCAGCGATCCACTGCACCCCAACATCGCCGGTTTGCGAGTTGACAATCTGATCAATGCCGTCGATATCCTGCCCACCCTGCTGGCCCGGCTCAATTGGCAAATTGCTCCAGCCGTACAGGGGCAGGAGCGCTGGTCTTTGCTCGCGTCCGACGCGCCGAGTGAGGCTTCCGAGAGCATTTATACAGAGGGGACTTTCATGGCCAACCGGCCCTTCAGCACCTTGATCCAAACCTACCGGGAAGGAGAGTGGAAGCTGCTGCTCGATCGCCTGCGGGATACCAAGGAACTCTACCATCTAAAAGAAGATCCAGGCGAACTTCGCGACCGCTTTGCCGAGCAGCCGGAAATCGCCGCCCAACTCTACGGCAAAATCCGCCAGTACTACAACGACAACTTGCAGCTCTTTGAGCAGCAACAACAGTCGCAAATGCAGTTGACAGAGCAAAAATTGCAGGAGTTGCGAGCCTTGGGTTACATTACAG
Source organism: Candidatus Latescibacterota bacterium (assembly GCA_965116455.1). GTDB lineage: Bacteria > Latescibacterota > UBA2968 > UBA8231 > UBA8231. The sequence continues at coordinate 3,412,325 of OZ220690.1, forward strand.
GACGAGCCGGATCGCAAAGGCCGGCGAAGGAGTTTTTTCCCATGAAGTCGGTCCGCCTGGAAAAATTCGGCCCCTTTGGGGACGAAGAGGATCTGGGCAGGTTTTCCCATGCGATCGACTTCTTTCGCGGCCAAGTCACCTGGGGCCAAATCATTGGCGGGTACAGCGACAGGGTGGGCCAGCGGGATTCGGCCGGGGTCTGGTTTGATCGGCGGGCGACTTTTCTCCTGCCCAACCAGCCCGTTGGGCAACGGGTGGTCGTCGAGCTGACCATTGATCCTATGGGAGGGGCTGACAATCCGACCCAAATCGAAATTAAATTCAATGAGAACCCCAGCGGAGTTTGGGCGCTCAATGGGGTCGGGCCCTATCGGTTCGAAGCGGCGCTGCCCGCCTTTTTGCAGCAGAGCGCTTTCTTTTATCTGACCATTGAGGCCGACAGCCGCTTCGTCATCCGCAAAGCAACATCGGTTCGCAACGATATATACGGAGCCATGCGGATTCGCAGATTGTATCTGGAGGGATAATTTAAATTCGTGGATCTCGTAAGCGAACTCTGGTACTCCATGGCCTTCACTGGCAAGGCCGTGGTGGTGATTCTGGCCGGCCTGTCCATTTATTCCTATGCGGTCATGGTGGACCGCGGCCTGACTTTGCGCTGGACTAGGCAGCGTTCGGCCGCTTTTGCCCGTGAAATTGAGGAGGGCGACCTGATGCTGGGGGAAGTCAAAGCTGTGCAGGAATGCGCCCTCCGAGCCGAGCAAGACGGACATTGCGCTCTGGCCGTGGTGGTCTCAGTCGCTCTGGCGGAATACGAGCTATTGGCGGAGGAAGGACAGTCCGATGTGGTAGTGCTGGAGGCCGTGGACGATGCGCTCGGCCGCTCGCTGGACGGCGTAGTCGCCAATCTGCGGGTTCGGCTCTCCGGCATGGGCACCATTGTGGGAGTCGCGCCCTTCTTGGGGCTTTTTGGCACCGTGACTGGGTTGATTGCCGCTTTTCGCGGCATTGCCACCACAGGCGGAGGGGGCCTAGCCGAGGTATCGGGCGGAATCTCCGAAGCCCTAGTCACCACGGTCATCGGCCTGTTTGTCGCCATGCCCGCTCTGTGGGCGTACAACTTTTTTACCAACCGCATTGAGGCCATGTCTCTCGGGCTAGAAAACAACGCAGCCCGCATCGTCGGTCACGTGGTGCGCCGCGCGCTCAAGGCCAATCGCGCACCCTCGCAATAATCATGGCCCGACGCAGCAAGCGCCGAACTCGCCACGCCGAAGTGCGGCGCAGCCCCATGCCCGATATCACGCCCATCGTCAATGTGGCGCTGGTCCTGTTGATTGTCTTCATGGTGGTCATGCCGCTGATTCAAGAAGGCATCTTGGTGGAGACGCCCGAAGCCCGCAATGCCCAGGAGATCGTCGAACAACTCGGCGCAGAGAGTTTGATTCTTTCCATTCAGGAAGACGGTTCCCTGTACATCAATTTGCACCAAGTGGCGCGGGCCGACCTCAAACGCGAACTGGCTAGGGCCTATCACGGCAAAGAGGGCGAGCCCATCATCGTCAAAGGCTCTAAGAATCTACCCTATCGCGAAATACTCGACTTGATGGAAATCTGTCAGGAAATCGGAGCACCGGGGGTGGATTTAATGGTCAAGAAACCGTAACATGGCGCGACGGCACAAAAGAAAATTCGCCCGAGTAGAATCGTCCATGAACGCGACCCCACTGGCGGACGTATCTCTTTCCCTGCTGCTGGGCTTCTTGGTAATCACCCCGATTATTCTGCAAACCTTAGCGACCCAATTGCCCCAGGCGGGCGGGGTCGCTTCGGGGCAAGTTCGCCAAGATCCGAGGGTCGTTCTCACGGCCGAGAGCGAAATTCTGATCAACGACAAAAAAGTGAGCGAGGAAGAACTGCCGGCTAGGCTGAAGGAACTCTTTCCGCCCGAAGCCGATGTGGAGCGCCGGGTCGTGTTTACGGGATCGGGAGAAGTCCCGTACCGAGCTGTGATCGACGTACTCGATCTGCTTAAGGAAAACGGCGTCGAAACCATCGGCATCCGTTGAACCTAAGAAACCGCACTCAACAAGTCCCGGATTTTCAAAACATCCGAATCCTATTCCCGGTCATGCCCGTGAACCCATCGACGACCATCCAGAATCCCCCAGCGACGAACTGCCCCAGCACCATGCCGAGGAAAAACCATCGCGTCGCCTTGTACCCATTCGGCCCAGTGTACTTCAACACGAGTGCCTTGACCAGCCACGCGAGGAAGATGCTAAACCAGACGCTGTTGAGGATCCAAGTGCCGCTAGCCAAATAGCCCAGCGGATGGAAGGGCCACCACAAAAGGTGGTGCCGCGCCCAGATCAACAGCGCCATAATCGCCGCACCGACTCCGTTCCACAGCCAGCCGTCCCAATTGGGGCCAGTTGGATTGAGCGCAAAGTTTTGCGCCACGCGAAACGGCTCCTTGGCAAACCACGCCCACGAGCCGTGGTAGTTGTTCGCGCCGTAGTGGTAACTCAGCACGAGGATCGTGCAAACCCCACCCACGAGGCCAATGGCCATGGCCAGCCCAATCATCGCGAGGATGCGGCGCTTGTAGCGACTCAGACCGTGCAACATGCGAATGCCGTTGGCGCAGGGAGCCATCATAAAGACCAGCAGATCCCCGGCCCAAGCGAGCGTCATGCCCGTGGCCAGCACCCCGGCCACTCCAAGGGACGAGGAGCCGACGCTGGAGATGAGAAAACCGCAGCCCGACATGCCCTGGACGGCCGCGGCCAAACCGGCCTCGACGATCATCCGCGTCAGGGCCAAAAAGATGACAAACGCCCCGAACAGATAGACGAAGACCGCCCACAGCGGCAGACCAGAACGCCACAGCCACAGCGACATGACCGCGAGGCCCAGCGCGACGCCGAGGATGGCCGTGCGATACGACATCAGCTCCTCGCCATCGGACCGCCCCTCCCGTCGCCAGAGGTGCTGCACAACGCGCCATATATGGGCGCGCGCCGTCCACAGCCCCAAAATCACCATGACGATCATCGCGCCCATAGTCTGATGGCTCAGCAGGCCCATGGTCGGCCCCTCAAAGGTGTGGCTAAAAATGTCGAGATTCTCGGTGCTCAAGATGCCGATGCGGGTGAAGAGCACCTCCTCGGCTTTGACTAACAAGTAGAAAAACCACAGGCTGAAGGTGATGTTGGCATTGACCAGATAGGCCAGTCCCATCCACATGCAGTCGAAGCGCAAGTAAAACCGCACCGCGTCATGGGCCAACGGCATCGAGAAGGCAAAATTGATGCGGCCAATGAACTCATAGTAGTGGCTCAAGGCATTGACCCCGTGCAGGACAAACGGCACGGCCAGCCCCAGCCACATCGCGGGATTCTTCAGAAAGGGTTTGACGCGCGAGGGCGTCGCCGCATCCTCGACCATGCCCAGCGGCACCTGCGTCAGCGGATAGAGCAGCCGCTCGTGGTCCATCCACTGCCGCCGCAAGATGACCATCGAACACACGACGACCACGTAGAACGCAGCCATAAACAGTAGCCACCACAAAAGCGGCTCCAGCCAAACGCCCCAAGGGATCGCTGCACCCTCCGGCAGGCCCTCGTAAAAACCTTGGATGGCTTGGGCATCGTAGGGAATGAGCCAAGTGGGGACGTGCGGGAGAAGCAGGTCCTCCCAGTTGTTTTCCGGGCTGGCAAAGTAGAAGATGCCGGTCAGAATCGGCACGGCAATGCTGATAAAACCCCGCGCGGCAATGGCGGTGGTAATCATCATCATCACCGCAATGCTCAACAACTCGGCGCGGCTAAAAAGCCAGTCCCGCCGCACCAGGCCGAGCAGCGGCTGCACGAGCGCCACGAGCAAAAAGAGCAGGAAAAAAGCGGCTGGCGTCGAGGAATTCAGCCCGAGTTGGGTGCCGTTGAGGACGAATTCCCCGTATGGCAGGCCCACGGCAATCGCGCCGCACAGCACGGCCCCGACGAGTATAGCGCGCACGCTGATTCCGGCGCGATCCACAGATTTCCTCGAAGCGTCCATAGAGGGCTACTCGCTCAGCGTAGCGCGACTCGCCGCCCCTCCGCCGCAGCCATCTCAGCACCTAGGCCGATTCGGATGGCTTCAAGGGACACATCCAAGTCGGCGCGCCAGCCGTCCCCGCCATGCACTTCCTCTATAAATAAGCTCTCCAGCGAGTACTCGTCGTCTCCAAGCGGAGGCAGCGATTCCGCACCAGCCGCCGTCGAGAGGCACCAACCGTCGGCTTCGTACACCAGCGTCCCTCCCTCCAACACCAAGTGCTCGTACTGCGCGGCGCGGCTGATGGCAATGCCCCCGGCCCAAGTCCACTGCGCCGTGCCGCCTCCTGCAAATCCTACCACTGCGCGGTTGACAAAGCACTCGTACGCGCCGTCGGCATTCAGGCCGTCGTAGTGGGCATAGCCCTCGACCCAAGCGGCCGGGCCGAACAAATCGACCAGCGGATAGACGTGATAGACAAAAAACAAGCTAGGCGGCCCGGAGACGCGCAGGTTAAACAGCACCTCGGGGCGCGCTCCTCGTCCGGGGGTCAGGCGCGTAAACAAGGCGACCAATAAGCCGCCGAGGGAAGTTGCCGCCTCTTTGAGCTGCCGATGCTCGGCCGATACCACTTCAGGATGGGCTACGCGCAGCACCTTGCCAGTCTCTCGCGCCAAGTCCACCAAGGCTTCTCCTTCGTCGATACAGCGCGCCAAGGGATACTCCAAGAAAACGTGTTTGCCCGCTTTTAGGGCGGCTGCGGCAATGGGAGCGTGACTGTCGTTATTGGTGCAAATCGCCACCGCGTCTATATCGGCTCGTTCGATCAGCGCCTGCCAATGACTCAACAACTCCACCTCATACCGCTGGGCCAGTTCGCTCCCAGTGCGCGCGTTGCGGGCGGCTAGGGCCGTTAGCTGACAACCCTCCATAGCCGCAAAAGCGGCGGCCCGGCGTTGGGCCATGCCGCCCGACCCGACCAAACCCAAGTGAATCGCTTTCATTCGCCAAATTTCCTTGCCAAATTTTCAGATTCTGACTGCTGTTTAAGTATGCCTCTTGGCCATTGCCGTGTCCACTTTAGCTACCACATTGCGGTTAATCGTCAAGACCAACAAGCAGCCGCATGTGCGCATCTTTTCCCTCAACGACCACCTAATTGCCGAGTTAGAAATGTCGAGCTACAAACCGATCCTAACGACGCAGTCGTCCAGAAGTACGTTCACGTCGTATATTAGCTCAGGTTCTATACAGCGAAGGGAGAAACATGAAAATCAACTACTTTGAAGATACGGACACCGCTTTTATTGAGTTCACTGCACAATCTGTCGCCGAGACCCGGAAGTTGTGCGAGAACATCTATATAGACCTCGACGAGCATGGGAACCTCGTCTCCATGAAAATTGAGCAGGCCGAGAAGAGCGCTAACATCCTAGAGTTCACCTTTGAGCGTCAAGAAAAACGCCCCGATCAATCGGTCTAAACCGCTGGAACGTCGCCCTCGATACGGCCTCGCCCACTCCCGTATCATCAACGTAGGCAGGGCGATCCCGCTTATGGGAGGCTTCATAGGTGGCACGGTGGATTTGGCATGGACTAATGCCGTTGGCAACCAAGCCAGAGACACCTTCACTCCTGATCGATGAATACTCTACCAAGGGTTGATCTTATGAATTAGATCGAGCGGCTCTAAGCGACAGGCTCATACACGACCATAAAACAGTGGTTGCTTTGGCGACGCTCGCATTTTTTGCACTTCCGGGTCGGTCTAGTCCCTAAAGGTTTCATTCATGGGTTGTGCCCGATACAGTCGAACCCCGCACATCCTCGTCCTCCCCGCTGTCCTGCCGCCTTGGCATGGATATTGCAGGATGTTACGCAGCCTTGTATCGTCGGCTCCTTCGACAAGCTCAGGGGCTACAGGTTGCGTAACGTCAGTCAGGAATTGACACCCCTCTATACTATCCAGTACTTTCGCTACAACCCAAGGACAAGACTATGACCAACCCACCCCTGACCCCGGAAGAGCGTCTGTCGCGGCTCGAAGGCGTCTATGAGCATCTCGCCACAAAAGCCGACATCGCCCGGCTCGAAGGCCAGATCACCCGCCTCGAAGGCCAAATCAAGGCCGAGGGCACCCGCCTCGAAGGCCAGATCACCCGGCGCGAAGGCGAAGTCAAGGCCGCGATGGCCGAACTCAAAACCGAATTGCACAAGGGACTGAACCGCAACCTCTACATCACCATAGGAGCCGTTGTGGCGGTGGCGGCGCTGGTCAAATACCTGCCGTGAACAGGCCCAACTCTCTACCAGACACCCCCGACCTAACGATCTATCCCTACACCTACAAAATCCTCGAGGTGCTATGCCGCCGAGTTGGCCAAGGAACGGGTAGTGTCGTTGGCTGAATCTGCGAGTTCAGGGTACAAAGGCTCTAATTCACGCTCGATCAATTCAATCTGTTGAGGACGTTTTTTCTTTTCTCTTTGAATGATCTTGCCGTTTGAGACAGCCTCGACAAATTCTTGCGTGCGAAAATTTTCTTTTTGGAAAAACCGTAGTCCTCTTATACAGACAGACCTAGTAGTACCCTCAGAAGAAGTGTCCTTAAAACCCAGGTTATTATCTATGATCTGAAAAGCCTCTGCATGCGTTTTACCATCCAGTCTCATAAGTCGGACAACAGGAATTCGATAATCTTTCACTAGCTCATACTTTTTCTCATACTTCTTTTTTTTCACGTCCTTCGTTTTCGTTCTCCTTTCCTCCTGGTCTCCCCGATCCTTACCCTTATCGTCTGATGGCTTCAGTGGTTCAGGCAGTAGATCGGCAGCTCGCGCCTCACGCTGCAAAAGGGACATTGCCTTATTTTGTACGCTGTTGAATATCAATCGCTTGTCGATAGGCCGATTCTTCAGTTCGTCTAACTCGTTTTTCCATTCGTTCAATTCCGACTTGAGACCGCCTTCCCAGTCGCCAAACATACGCCTTTCCTGCACTCGGGTCTTCGGTTGCTCCGTTTCTGGCAAGGTGGCGATATGGCTTTCAAACAGTGCATCCAATTCCTCATCATCGTTCAGTTCTGTCTCCCGCCGCTCAATTTTCTCAAGCAGTTCGCATTGACGGTCATCGCTGGCACCAGTAACACTCCGCCGTTCTTGCTCAAGAAGCTCTTTGAACAAGCCTGCCAATCGATTAGACAATTCGCCGTTCAGTTCGGGGTAATCGTGAGATAACATTTCGTCCTCCGGGGAATAAGTATCAATCAATTCGTCTAGTGGTTTGGTAACAGGCAAATGCGCTTGTATATGAGCATCAATGTGGCACAGGTCGCACACCAACTCATGGGCGTCGCCGCAGTGATCTTCAAACTCCCAGCGTTTCCAAGCCCGCCATTTGCCGCAACGGTTGCAGTCTTTGCCAAAGGCATCGCCGCATCCCCAGCAATGATGGCTAGTCGCGGGAGATACAGTTTCGCACTTTGGACACCAGACAACTGGTGCCTCTCCCGGCGATTCTATTCCGCGCGGTTCCAAAGACCATTTCCGATGTTCCTCGGGCAAGCCGTGTCTTTCTGAATTGGCGGCCAAGTCCAGAATTAGGCAGTCGCCGCCGTCTTTCGGGCGCAAGCCGCGTCCTACCATCTGCAAGTACAGGGCCAAGCTCATGGTAGGCCGGGCAATTACAATACAGGATGCGTCGGGCAGGTCAAACCCCTCGGTCGCGACGACCACATTGACCAGCACTTTGACGGTGCCTTCTCTGAAACCGGCTATCGCTTTGTTACGCTCTTCGCTACTGGTATCGCCCAAGATAACCGCAGCCGGTACGCCGGCGTCGTTGAAAACGCCGGCTAGGTTATGAGCGTGATCCACTGAAACGGCATAGACGATGGTTGGCCGGTCGTCGAAGTCCTTTTGCCAGAATTCCAGTACCCCCGCCGTCATTACGTCCGGGCGATTGGCCCGTTCAATGCCCCGGTCAGTGTAATCTCCAGTGCGGTCAACCTCGCCGCCGATTATGCGCTGTTCTGGGGGCGGCAGTAGGGTTCGGGCCTCACATAGCCAATCAGCCGCCTGCAAATCAGCGACCTGCGGCCCACATAGTAGCTCATCAAACAGGTGGTCAAATCCCTCTTTTTTGGATAGCCGCCAAGGAGTGGCAGTCATGCCTATAATGCGGCCGGGCCACTGCTTCATCGCTCGCTCCCAACCCGCAGCGGCAGCGTGGTGCACTTCGTCGATCACCATCAGGTCGTCAGCGTTATACCCATTCCAAATTTCCATGCCGGCGGTGCGCCGACCCACGGTTTGCGCCATCAAAATGACAACACCACCGCTCATCGCTGGCGCATCGGTCCCCGGCGTCCATTTCACGTCCGTCATGGCCGCAATGTGGGCATCGGTCAGCATCCGACAAGTCTGCTCGGCAAGTTCCCGGCGGTGCGTCAGCCAAACCGCCTTGCGCCCGTCCTTGAGCCAGCCGACCAGCAGTGCCCCGGCGATAACGGTTTTACCGCCGCCAGTGGGCAACTGCATCATCACCCGCGTTTTGGTATCGGCGGCCAGAGCGGTCTGGACTTGCTGTAGCAGGTCTCGCTGGTAGGGACGCAGTTTAATCATGACGGCCTAAAACACCTCCTGCCGCCGATAGCGGCACAGCATGTCGTGGCCTGTGTTCATTTCCGTCGTCATTTCGCCAACCCCTTCTGCCGTCCTCGGCGCAGTGTGCGTTTCTGATCCGCTGGCCGTGAGGGATAGGCGGTGATGACATGCTCGCCGAGCATCACGACCTTGCAATTCGCTAGGCGTTCCAGCTTTTGGATCTCCCGCTTGCGGATATCGATCTCGCGGGCAACATCCCGTTTGAGCAAAATCCAAGTCTCGTCGTCCACCTGCGTCCCTAACTCGATAACGAGTGGAATATCCCTTTCGCGAATGGCTCTCTGCTGCATACGCGTCTCGGCGTGGCGAGTATAGCTAATGTCGATCATTGGTCGTCTCCTCCTTTTTCAATGTCGGAATTGGTTTCTTGAGAATCCGCCTCTTCTTTGCCTGTTAAGTCGCCTTCTGGGTCAGTGTCGTTTAAGGAGGTACTGCGGTCTTTCTCCTCTGTGATGAGCATTTCTAAGCGACTCAGTTCCTCCCTGTGTTTCTCCTCTAAGCGGCTCAGTTCCCTCCAGAGCTTATACCGCTTCTGGGACTCCTTCAGGCCCTCCTTCCAGAACTCCTCCTCGGAAACGCCTTCTGGATAGGTTTCTGCCCTCCCCATTTCTTCTATTTCTTTTATTTTCTCGTCTTTATCCTTTATCTCTTTTTCTAAATCCTGCATCCTCTTCTCCAGATCCTTTATCTCCTTCTCCAGATCCTTGAAGGCGTCCGACAGTTTATCCCCAAGCCACTTCGCGCGCTCCTCACCGGCGTCTTCCGCCATCAGTTTTTCGGGAATATCGGAGAGCCGCGCATGGCCAGCTTCAAGAGCCACTTGGGCGGCGGGAGAGCCGTTGGCTATTTTGTCGAGTTCGTCGCGGCAGATGTCGTAGTCGGGAAATTTTAACGGTGATCCGAACATGAGATTGCCACTGCCCACATCAACGACGCTGGGGATGTCGAGTTCAGCTTTCAACTTGCGCAAATAGCTGGCGAATGGGTTATCTATCGAGGGATCGAGGTCATAATAGTCTAAGTCACCTAACAGATGCTCACCGAACAGGTCGGCCTTGGCGATGGAGTTTTCTTCTGCCTCGATAGCCTCGGGCACGGATGTCAGTGTCACGTCAAACGTGAGCCCTTTGCCACGCCAGAACCCGTCAATCTGCTCCAAACGATCAATACCTTCTTTTAACTCTTTCAATTTCTCACGTCGCCAAGCGAGCCCACGCTCGACTAGGAGCGCGAAAAAGAGTGGGGCCGTGTTGATGATCTCGGTGGCACTAACCCCGTACCGAAGTTTTATGAGGTCGTAGGCGAGCCGGACCTTTGGCGCAACCTGTGCGCCAATTTGGACGCGCTCAGGGTCGGGTGCCTTATCGAACTCAGGCGGCGGCAACTCGCCGGTGAGCACACCCGGTTCGACGCCGAGTGCCTTAGCTAAGCTGTTCACGGTGTGCTCTTGAGACTTTTGGCATCGCTGCGATTCGGACTTGCTCTCCAATCTTTGAATGGTCCTCTTGTTGATTCCAGATTTTTTATCAAGCTCGAGTCGGGTCAATTTGTTCTTTTTGCGCAGGCTGATAAGACGATCAGGATCGATTTTCATGGCAAGGCTCCTTTTCTCGAAGTTTGCATGGGTGACGCTCACTAAGAACGACACCATTAATAATAGCCTAAATTTTTTAATTTTAAAAGAGCTATATAAAGATAAATAGCCTAAAAATAAATTATAAAAATAGATTAATTTAATGAAATTGTCCTCTTTACATCTTTTAAATATCCTCCTTGTGCCTCTTGGAATACCTACCGAAGCCCATCACAGTACGAGAGAGACAAACGCGGACATTTCGGCGCAGCTCACCCCTCGCCCTCGTCATCACCGTGCTTCTGGATGCTAAGGCCAACTTAGCGGCGAGAATCTGTTTGGTCGGGTTCCTACGGACTAATCGAAAAAAAGAGGCACTAGCACTATATAATTGAAAGGACTGACAGCAGCGGGTACTCGACGTGCAGGGCGCTCTAAGCGACAGGCCACATACATGGCCATAAAACAGTGGTTGCTTTGGCGACGCTCGCATTTTTTGCACTTCCGGGTCGGTCTTCTAGTCCCTAAAGGTTTCATTCATGGGTTGTGCCCGATACAGTCGAACCCCGCACATCCCCGTCCTCCCCGCTGTGCTGCCGCCTTGGCATGGATATTGCAATGTCAATTAGGAATTAAGAATTAAGAATTGACCCAACCACCCCCTCCGGTTCGGACGGCTTGGCAAACTCTAATTCCTAATTGATTGATCGCCATGACCGAATTTGACACTGTCTCCAAGCACCTCATCCACACCTATCCCCACGACTTCGCCCGCTTCGCTCTCCAGCACGACGACCTTGAGGTGCTCGACGTCATCGACACCGAGCAACCCACGGTCAAAGCCCACCGCACCGATAGCCTGATCCGCGTGCACGTCGCTGGCGAAGAAGCGCTGGTCCATCACGAGTTTCAAACCACCGACAGCGACCCGCCGATGCCGTACCGGATGGTCGGCTATATCGGTCGCGGCATCCAGCAGTACCGTCTGCCGATCTACTCCATCGTCATCTACCTGCGTCCCGACGCCGGCCGCACCGATCCGGGGCACTATCTCCAAGAGCAACACGGCTTCCGCATCTTGGTGCAATACAAGGTGATTCGGCTGATTGAGATAGACGGCCAACGCATTCTCGACGCGGGGTCAGCGGGCTTGCTTCCGTTTTCGCCGTTGATGCAGCCGCCAGCCGGGGTGGATGACGAGGCGTGGTTGCGCCAGTGCGTCAACCGGGCGCAGGCAGTGCCCATGGACGAGGCTCTCAAGGTGAGTTATCTGGTCGATCTTGCGATTTTGAGCGGATTAGTGTATAAATCAGAAACGATTAGGACAATCATTGCGGAGGAGACTATGTACGAATCGTCGATAGTACAGTATTTCACAGAAAAAGGCATTGAGCAGGGGAGCCGAGAACGCGCCGTTGAAGATCTGCTTGATGTGCTGGAGATTCGCTTTGCTGTGGTCGCGGCCGACCCATTGGCCGCTCGCATACGGAGCATCGAGGATTTGCAACGCCTCAAGCAGTTGTTTCGGTCGGCTATACAGGCACCCAGCCTCGAAGACTTCAGACGCCCGTTAGACCCCGACGAGTAGGGGCCGGAAGAGGAACTTTGATTCTTGAAGGCGCAACCCGGCGACCAATAGAGCTAGAAAAATAATCCTTGTAAGTGGGTTGCCCTCGCCATAAGCTATATGCAGATACCCGTCGGCAGCGTGCTGTCGGCTCAAGGGCCGCTCTTCGGAGTGGCCCTTGCTTTATAACACCCCCCGATGCCCTCTGCGAACGGCCTCGCACAAGCGCATGGTATGCACGGCATCGTCCAAGTGCGACCACGGCGTGCGATCCTCTAAAATGCAATCGACAAAATGGACGACCTCGTTGAAGCCAGCCCCGCCCATTGCTTCGATCTCCTCGGCCTCTACGGTAAAAGGTTCCCTCTCTTCATAGCCCTCCACTCGCGGCCCTCGGGTCATATCCAGATAGATCGACAAGTCTTCGCCGTGCACTTCGGCCCGCTGAATGCGGTAGCCCACGCCGTAGTGACTCATCATGGTGCCGAAGGTGCCCGTATCGAAACGCACCACGGCATTGTGCCGGTGGCACCCAGGCCGCTCGCCGTCTTGCACCATCCCCTGCACCTCCACCGGAATGGCCGCTTCCTCGGCGCTGCGGCCAGCCAGCCAGCGCAGCAGATCGACGTGGTGAATGGCGTCGCATATCACCGGGTCAGGTGCCGCTGGTCCTAACAGGGTCACCGGCTTATTGTACGTGGCAGCGCAATGCACCGCGCCGCCAGCCGCCTCGATGCGCTGCCGCACAGCTAGCACTTGGGGAAAGTAACGCCGATTAAAAGACACCAGCGCCTTGCCTTGGCTCTTCTGGGCCGCCTGCGCCATTTGCGCGGTCTCGTCCGCAGTCATGCCCGGCGCTTTCTCCACCGAGGTGTGCAGCCCGCGTTCCAAACAATCGAGCACAATGGGCAGCAAGTGGCCGGGCATGGTGACCACGTGCACTACGTCCGGCTGGCAGACATCGAGCATCTCCCGATAGTCGGCAAAGGCGCGTTCTGGCCCCCATTCGGCCTGATTTTTGCGCAGCCGCTCCTCGTCCAGCTCGGCAATGCCCACCAAGCGCAGCCGCGGCTCGTCGGCAATCATGCGGAAGTGCGACTGGGCGTGGCCACCGCAGCCGATGACCGCTACTTTCAAATCTGCCATGGGATTTCCTTTCCTAAGAGTTGAGTAGCAAAGCTAAAAAATAATCGTCAATATACAGTGCTGCGTCCTCCTATGCTCGTTCTTCGTCGACAAATTTGACAGGGGATTGTGAGGCCAGTATAGTGTTGCATCTTGGTTCACGACATTCCAAAGGATATGCTCATGCGCGTCATTGCCGTCGGCTGCGAATACTCAGGCGTCAGCACCCTCATCGATCAGTTACATCAATGGGGGCTGAGTCGCGGGATTAGCCACCACCTCGACGATCATTTTACCATCCCCGACGCCTATCACCTCAGCGACGAGGAGCAGCTAGCCATGCTGGCCATGCTGCCGGCCATCAAGGAGCGCTTTCAGCGCTTTCAAATCGTCTATCACGTGCGCCTGTTGCACCGCTACCGCGACATCTTGTTGGGCGGCTTCCACATCGAAGAAAAGGTGTACGGCCCCCAATACTACTACCCGGGCATCGACATCGACATCCGCGAATACGAGCCAGATATGCCCGACGACACCATACTCGTCCACCTGTACGCTGCGCCCGAAACAATCCGCGCCCGCATGGCCGCAGCCCCACACCCGCACTCATTGGTCCCCGCCGAAGACGTTCCAGAAATACTAGATCGTTTCGAGCAAGAAGTGCGGGCCTCTTGGATCAGTCGCAAGTTCGCCATCGACACCACCGACCTAACACCGGCCCAACTCCTCGCAACCTTCCTCAACCGCTCCATCCCCCACCTCAGCCCCGAAGACGCCGCCACGCGGCTTTTGGTTGGCTAGTCGCAGAATTTCTATCACGTATCACGGCCCACGCGCCTCGCCCGCCTCCAACCCCCGAGCGATCTCCAAATTCTCGCGGAAGCCCTGATCATCCGGGGCCAAGTGAGCCGCGCTGGCAAATGCCGCTGCTGCCGCTGCAAAGTCCCGGCGCATCAGGTGCAGGTTGCCGAGGCTATTGTACGCATTAGCATGGGTCGAATCCGCGGCGAGCGCTTGGGCAAAAAGCTGCTGGGCCGCGTCGAATTGCTCCCCGCGCAAATAGATGTTGCCCAAGTTCACATAGGCCGCGGCAAAGGTCGAGTCGAGCTCAATAGCGCGATGGTATCGCGCCGCGGCCTTGGCGAATTGGCGACGCTGGCCGTAGAGCACGCCTAGGTCGTAGTGGCGGCGCGCATCCTCGGCCTCGCTCAAGAGCGTAAACTCCAAGCTCTTGATCATCTTTTCCTCTTCTTCAAGTCGCGCAAATCGCTCCAACACCTCGCGGCCCTTCTCCCGCTCGCCTAAGCGCATATAGACCTGTCCTAAATCATAGTGCGGACGCGCCCAAAACGGGCGCAGCGCAACGGCCCGCAGCAAAAGATTCTCGGCATCTTCGTAGCTCCGATCCTCCACATACAGAGCACCCAAGCCCGCGTACGCGCCCGCTTGGGTCGTGTCCGCGCGAATCGCCTCGGCAAACGCCGTTTTCGCCGCTTCGCGCTCACCGCGCTTGACGTGAACTTGGCCGAGATGATACCACAGTTCATAGTGCGTCGAATCCACTTGCAAGGCGCGCTCGTATAGATCAGCGGCCTCTTGATACGCGCCCTGCCGGATGTGCAGCAGGCCCAAGGCATTGTACGCGGAAATGTACCCGGGGTCGCTTTCCAATGCCTGGCGGAGCGGCGTGTAGGCCGCCTCGTACTTTTTTTGCCGAATGTACACAGCGCCGAGCTGGTAGTACGCGTCCGCATAGTCGGGCTTGAGTGCTATAGCCTTTTGGTACGCAACCTCGGCTTGATCGAGGGCATCAGTCAAAAAATAGGCATTGGCCAGATTGTAGTGGACTTGGTGCGCGTCGGGCATCTGCGCGGCCGCTTGCTTGTACGCGGCAATGGCTGCGTGGAAGCGCCCACCTTGGGCGTGTTCAAGTCCCTGCTGGAAATACGCGCGCCCTGTAGGCGAAGGCGACTCCGGCTCCTGACAGCCGATGAGCAGCAGCGCTAGGCACGAGGCCCTAATCATCGCGGCTCCTCCGCGATCAACACCTGTCCGGCCCGCACGCCCTCGAACCCCTGCACCTTGCCGCTGGGCCAGCGAATCTCCACTTCGTCGGCCTGCGCGCTGGTACCGAGACCAAAAAAGACGCGCGGATCGTGACTCGACAGATAGCTGCCGCCGCGGCGAACCTCCCGCATTTGCACCAGAGGCCCGGTACGCACGCGGATGCGCGTACCGACGCCGTCTCGGTTGCTCTCCACGCCTACCGTGCGAACGGCCAAGTAGTTGCGCTCGCCACCCATGTCATTGCGCAGAAGCGAGGGACGTGCATTGATGTGGGATACCGCAATATCGAGGTCGCCGTCGTTGTCGCAATCGCCCAAGGCCATCCCTCGGCTCGACTGCACAGCACCAAGCCCGGCCGCGGCGCTGACCTCGGCAAATCCAGCCGCACCGTCGTTTCTGAACAACTGGTTGGGCTGTGCGTACGTGGTCTCGGCGAAAAGTTCCACATTGTCGTCGATGTGGCCATTGGCCACGAAGAGATCCTCGTCGCCGTCCAAATCCCAGTCGAAGAAAGCCGTGCCCCAAGATAGGTACGCCAGCGAGGGCTTGCCCAATTTGGCGTCCGTCGTCCGGTCGCGGAAAAACCCCTCGCCCTCGTTGTAGTACAAAGTATTGGTCTCCAAGTAGAAATTCGTCACAAAAAAATCAAAGGCCCCGTCGTTGTCGTAATCGCCCGCGGCCACGCCCATGCCGGCTTCGGATTGGCCTTGGCTATTGTAGGAAACCCCGGCGATCAAACCCATTTCCGCGAAGTAGCCGCCCTCATTCTGGTATAGCAAATTGGGCGTCCCATCGCCCGCGGCAAACAGATCCAAGTCGCCGTCCAGATCCCAATCGGAAAAAACCGCGCCCAACTCCCGCGCCCGGCCCGCAGCAAAGCCCATTTCCGCACCGACCTCGACGAAGCGGCCGCCATCGTTGCGGTAGAACGCATCCCCTTCGGGCGCATAGGTCCACGGCGCGCAATAGACCCGGATGCTATCCTGGCGAAAACAGGCACGATCCGGGTCGGCGCGGAAGTCCAGATAATTGGCCACGTACAGGTCTAAGTCGCCGTCGAGATCCCAGTCGCCGAAAGCCGCGCCCGTGCCAAAACCTTCGTCGCCCACGCCAGCGGTGGCCGTGACGTCGGCAAAGCGACCGTCGCCACGATTGCGATAGAGAATGTTCGCCCCGTAACAGGTGATGTACATATCTGAGTCGCCGTCGTTGTCGTAGTCCGCGGCCACCACGCCCATACCGCATCCAGAATTCCCCACGCCAGCCGCTTGCGTCCGCTCGGCAAAACGGCCGTTGCCCTCGTTGCGATAGAGCGCGGCCGGACCCGAGACATTGACCCAATACAGGTCGAGCCAGCCGTCGTCGTCATAGTCAAAAAAGGCCACGCCCGACCCCATCGTCTCGGGCAATCGCTTCTGCCCCTCAGCCCCATTGCGGTGCTCGAATTCAATACCAGCCGCTGCGGCCACATCCACGTACCGAGGCTGGGCGACGGCGTCCCCTGTCCCTAGACCAATCAGCAACGCAAAAACCCAGCGCATCTGTTCATCCCGCTCCAACGCACCCCCCTATATCATCATTCCTTTAATCCGGTCCATCTTGGTCCTAATCCTGTCCATCACAGTCATCCATGTATTATTTTTTTGTAACCCAAGATACCGGCTCGGCAAGCGACCTACAAGGCGGCAGAAAAATCATCTATGCGTCCAACAAGTCCCTATCTGTGGCTCGGCCTGTTGTGGCTAGCCGCCCTAACCGGGGTGGGGGCCTTTACCTTTCACTACGGAGAGGGCCTGTCCTATTTCAGCACGAATCCGGACGCGTGTGCCAACTGCCACATCATGCGGCCCCAGCTAGATTCCTATCGCAAATCCAGCCACCACGCTGTAGCCACTTGCGTCGATTGCCATCTGCCGCGCAGTTTCTTGAGCAAGTATCTGGCCAAGGCCGAAAACGGCTGGAATCACTCTACAGCCTTTACATTCCAAAACTTTCCCGAGCCGATCTTTATCAACGAGAAAAATAGCCGCATCTTACAGCAAAACTGCCTCGCGTGTCACAGCGCCTTCGTCCACCAAATCGTCGATACCGAAGCCGTGCGCTGCATCCACTGCCACCGCACGGCCGGCCACGGAGAGTGGGTGGGCTTGGGCGGCCCAGAGACCGCGCCTAACGACGAGTAGCTTATGTCTCGCAAAATACCCTATAAAGCCATCGTCCTTTTGGCCTTAGTCGCCTTAGCCAGTGCACTCATCACCGGGCTATTGGTCAACATCTACGAACGCAAGGCCGAAGCGCGGCGCGGCCCAGTGCGCCTCGTAGAAGTCGGGGAGGACGACACCGACCCAGCCCATTGGGGCATCAACTGGCCGCGACAATACGACAGCTACAAACGCACGGCCGAGGCGACCCGCACGCGCTTCGGCGGACACGGCGGCAGCGAGGCCCTGCCCGCGCAGAAGATCGAACGCGACCCCTGGCTGCGGCGAATGTTCCTCGGGTACGCGTTCTCACTCGACTACCGCGACCGCCGCGGACACGCCTACATGCTCTACGACCAAGAGCAAACCGAGCGGCAATCCAAGCCCCAGTCCGGCTCCTGCCTGCACTGCCACGCCTCCATCATGCCCCTCTACCGGCAGCTTGGCGACGGCGACGCCACCGCGGGCTTTGAGCGCTCCTACGCCTACTCCTATCGCGAGTTAAACCAGATGCTGCACGACACCGGACACGCCCATCCAGTATCGTGCGTCGATTGCCACGACCCAGCGACCATGCAGCTACGAATCACCCGGCCCGGATTTATCCAAGGCATCCAAATGCTGGCCGCGTCCGACGCCCCGGTTCCGCACCTACCGTCGCTCGAACGCTGGCGGCGGGGCAACCGCGACCGCCCCTACGACCCCAACGCGAGCGCGAGCCGCAACGAAATGCGCTCGTTCACCTGCGGCCAGTGTCACGTCGAATACTACTGCGGCAGCGGGGCTAAACTGACTTTTCCCTGGGGCAACGGGCTCAAGGTAGAGGAAATGGAAGCGTTTTGGGACGCCATGACCCTAGACGATGGGAGCGAGTTTTACGACTACGTCCACAAAGAGACCGGCGCGAAAGTCCTCAAAGCGCAACACCCGGAATTTGAACTCTGGAGCCAAGGCATCCACGCGCGCAGCGGCGTCTCCTGCGCCGACTGCCACATGCCCTATATGCGCGACGGAGCCTCTAAAATCTCCGATCACTGGGTGCGCAGCCCGCTGCTGAACATCAACCGCGCCTGTCAGGTCTGCCACTCTTTCTCCGAGGCCGAACTCGCCGCCCGCGCCGACGCGATCCAGCAGCGCAACTTCGACCTCCTGCAACGAGCCGGTGCCGCGCTCATGGACCAACTCGACGCCATAGCCACAGCCCGCGCGGCCGGTGCCGCAGACGACGACCTAGCAGCGGCCTTAGCCTTGCAGCGCAAGGCGCAGTGGCGGCTCGATTTCGTAGCCGCGGAAAATTCTATGGGCTTTCACGCTCCGCAGGAGGCCGCCCGCATTCTCGGCGAAGCGGCCGATTACGCCCGCCAAGGCCAGATCGCTGCTATCGAGTGGTTAGTCGAGGTGCGGGAACCTATGCGAAAGGACAAACCCTAGTGCCGTCCAAACCTCCGGGTTCGGGCTAGGGCACACTCTCCACCTCAAACGCCACGACGTTGCGGCTCTCCCGACTGAACTCCACCGCGATCAAGTGGATCGGCTCGCCCCGAGCACGGTACTTGTCTGCGTACCGCCGCTCCTTCAATTGTGCCATCGCCGCGCCCTCGGGCACCAACTCCACCACTTTGAATTCGAATAGGTACACGTTGCCATTGAACAACACCGCCATGTCCAGACGACCGTGGCTGCTGCTGTCTTCCACGACGATGTCCAATCCCACCGACTCGAAGTAGGAGTAGAACACGCTGGCGTAATAGCCTTCGTAGTTGGCTATGTCATTGTTGGTATGCCACTCGTAGGGAATGCTGGCGAAGAACGCCTTGAACAGACTCTCTAGGCCGACGAAGTCGTTGACCAGCAACAGGTCGTACAATCGGGCACGGTGCGCTGTGTGCTGGGATGGGTTGTCAGTCAGGTGGTTCAGTAGGCTCCGGTTTAGGCTCTGGCGCACCTCTTGGTTGGGGTAGGACAGCCGATAGTATAGCTCCCCGCCGCGTGGCTCGGTGCGGCTAATGGTCAGGTAGCCAGTCTGGAACAGCAGGGCCTCGGTGGCAATGTGGTCGACGTCGAAGGCTGACAGCAAGTCGTCGCTGCCCAGCATGTTGTCCAAGCTCAACGCATCAACTCCGCGCGAGATCAGCGTCTCAACCAAGAACGTCGGCGTACCCGTCTCGAACCACCACGCGCCGAAACGACGCCTGTCGAAGAGCAAGAGGATGTCGAACGGGTTGTACACCTTCTCCTCGCCCAGCCAGCTATAGCCGTTGTACCAGCGGCGTATCTCGTCCCGGTCCAAGCCGGGAAGTTCCGGCGCGAACACCGCGTCCAAATCCGCATCAGTATAGCCGCAGATGGCTGAGTAGCGAGGATCTAGGGTGATGTCCTTGAGATTATTGAGGCCGGAAAAGAGGCTGACCTTGGAAAATTTGCTCACCCCGGTGAGAAACGTAAACTTGATATGCGCGTCGCTATCCTTAATCGTCGCGTACAGGCCGCGCAGAAAGTCGCGGTTGGCGCGTGCGACCTCCGGTACGTCGAGCGCGTCCAGAATCGGCTTATCGTACTCGTCAATCAGTACCGCCACCGGCTGTCCGGCTTGGTCGTATAGTGCCTCCAGCAGATGGGCGAAACGCCCCGACGCCGTCGCGGACTCGACGACCACCCCGGCCCGGCGTTCGATGGCGGCCAATTGCTCTGGAAGGTTAGCTTGCAGGTAGCCCGGCTCTTTGAAATTGCCGCTGCCAAAGCTCAAGCGCACCACCGGATGGCGAATCGACCAGTCCCAGCGGTCGTAGATGTGCAGCCCCTCGAACAGCGGCTCGTTGCCCTCGAACAGTTCTTTCAACGTATCCAGAAACAGGCTTTTGCCAAAGCGCCGCGGGCGCGACAGAAAATAATGCTTACCCTCGTCCAGCATCCGACGAATGTAAGCGGTCTTATCCACGTAGTAGTAGTTCTCCGCACGAATCTCACGAAAGGTCTGAATGCCGATAGGCAGCTTGCGTCTATCTGTGCGTTCCGCCGATGTGTTCGGACGCGGATTGCTCATAACCAATCGTCAAACGGGTTCGCCGTACTCGCCAGCGGAAGCCCAAC
Source organism: Candidatus Latescibacterota bacterium (assembly GCA_965116455.1). GTDB lineage: Bacteria > Latescibacterota > UBA2968 > UBA8231 > UBA8231. The sequence goes on from OZ220690.1 coordinate 3,432,653, forward strand.
CCGCGCTCCGGCCATATGCGAGGCGTGGGCCATCATCGCCATTTCTAGATAGAGCCGCGCATTCTCCAGTTCTACCAACTCCCACTCTGGCTCCTTGCCCTCGATCATGTCGATCATAGACCGCGCCATGCGGCGATGCGCGTTGAGCCACTTGTGCTCGTCCGGCGGCGGCGACGAGGGCACGACCTCCCAACGCGAGTCGCCGATCAGCCCGGGATTGACCAAGGGGTGGTAGTAAATGTCCGGTAGGTTGACCATCGGCCCTGGCAGCGACAAAGTCCCTTCCGTCCCGTGAATATCGATCCGGTAAGGATTCTCCTTCCCATCGCCCCGGTACGACTCAAAATCGGCAGCCACGCCGCCCGGAAACTCGTAGTACGCCTTGATCCCGTCCCCGGCCACCAATCCCATCCCTTCGACGCCTTCCTTTACATCCGCCAGCGTCGCGCTGTGTCCATCCTGAGTCAGATGCGCATGACACCACAGCGGCACGCCGAACAACTGCCAGAGAAAGTCAAAAAAATGCGGATACAAGTCCAAAAACAGTTGATCCCCGCCGTGCGCGCCGCCCATCCCATAGATCCGGCACAGTCGCGGCTGGCCGATTTTCCCCGCCTTAATCGCCGGAATCGCCACCTGCTGGACCGGCGGATGTCCCCGCCACGGATGCGCCACCACCACCGTCACCCCGGCCTTATCGCGCGCTGCAATCATCTGGTCAACTTCGGCAACCGAAGCCGCCACTGGCTTTTCGAGGTACACATGCGCCTCCCGCTCCACGCAATTGAGCACCAACGCCAAATGATCGCCAATCTCCCGCGACGCCACCACCGCAATATCCGGCTTCTCCTCCTCTAACATCTCCACGTAATCGGCGTATCCCTTGGATGCTCCGGTCTTGGCCACAGCGGCTTGGCGTCCCTCCTCATCGGGATCGGCCAACGCCACAATCTCCGCGCCTTCCACCCCGACAAACGCCATGTCTAAGTAGTGGCCATAGTTGCCGCGGCCCGTGTGCCCAATAATGCCAACGCGCATGATTCGTCCTTTCTTTACTAAAAGGGCAGATCCTATTAAAGTCGTCTTGTGCATCCTATTCTGCGTCCATCTGCGTCCATCTGCGGATTACAACTCCACCATCCGCCCCGTCTCCATAGACTCCTTCACCGCGTCTAACACCCGCATCTGCGCGACGCTGTGCTCCGGCGTGATCCGATGCTCCCGTCCCTCGGCCAAGCACTCGCACAGATGCTGCAACTGTAATGCAAACTGAAAGCAGGGCGGGATTTCGGCGACCTCCACCCCACTCGGCGTGCGATGCTCTACGGTCACGGCCCGATTCTCGTTGTTCCACACCTGATCTAGTCTCAGCATCCCGCGGTGCCCGGAAATTTCCGCGTACTGCGAACTGAACGCATTAAAACCCACGGAAATCTGTGCAGTGCGCCCCCCGGAAAAGACCAGCACAATCGACGCGGCATCATCGGTCTCCAAGCCCAACTGCTGCGCGGCAAACACCCGCTCCGGCTCCTCGCCAAATATGAACCGCGCGTGGTGAACGTTGTAACAGGCCAAGTCGTAGATACTGCCGCCGCCTTTGGCCTTGTTGAAGCGCCAATTCGACTCGGGCGTGCGCTCTTGGAGCGAGGCACCCGAACTAGTGCAAAACGTGCTCCGCACGCCGACCAAGTCGCCGATCTCACCGGCGTCGAGCATGGCCTTGGCCTGCAAGTGCATGGGGTGATGGCGAAACTTAAACGCCTCGGCCACGAGGATGCGGTTTTTTCTGCCGGCTTCAGCAAAGGCCGCTGCTTCGGCCGCGTTTTGGGTGAAGGGCTTTTCGCAGAGCACGGCTTTTACCCGTCCCGAATCGCAGATCTGAATCCCGGTCTCAGCGTGAAAAGCGCCCCAAGTGCAAATGATGGCAATGTCCAACTCGGCCTCGTGGAGCATGGCGTCAAGTTCTGTATAGCGCGCTGTAACGCCAAACTCTTCGCCGTAGCGCGCTAGTTGCTCGGCGGACACGTCGCAGATGGCGACGAGTTCGGCTTCGGCGATCTGCTGGCAGGCCGTGCCGTGGGCGCGGGCGATGCCACCCGTGCCCACGAGGCCGACGCGATAGGCCACGGTATCCTCCTCGCGGTTGGTGGGTAATTATGTAGGGGCAGGTTTGAAACCTGCCCCTACACCTGTGGACTTAGGTCTTTGGGTTCAAACAGCCGCGGCCGCAAGTAGATGGGCGCTCCGAGGCGCGTTACCAGCACCATGCCGTCGCTGGGCCGACAGTCGAGCACCCACTCGCCAGCCTCGGTCTCAATGTACAAGTTGGCGTGAAAGGTGTTGTCCTTGATGCTGTGGACGACGAGGTGCTGCACCTCGCCTTGCAGCTTCTCCAGCATCGCTTCCAACAGATCGTACGCCAGCGGGCGCGGGAAGTCCTCTTCCCGCATGGCCGCGACCAACGCCCGCGCCTCGCAGTGGCCGATGATGATGGGCAACGGCGGCACGTCGTCGCCTTTGAGCACGACAGCCACCCCATCGGCACCAAAGTCGCGCACATTGACAATTTTGGCGGGGATGAGATCAGCAGGGGGTTCTTGGCCACAGGCTGCCAGCGCAAAGGCCGCCAAGGCCACGAGGAGCCATTTCATTATGTTGCTCCTTTTCGGTTTGAGTCTTTTGCACACGGCCCAATTATAGGGGCTGTGACCACGGCCTGCAAAAGTGAACGGGGCGGCAGCGGTGCAAAAAAATGAAAACGCACGGGAATGAATAGAATCAATCGACTGTCTAATAGGTGATACCGCTAACCAGAACTGACCAGTCAGTTCTGTTGACAAGGGTCGAAGCCTCGTCTATACTTGTTTGGACGACACACGCCAAAGAAAGGAATCCCGTGGACAAAGCACACACAACCAGGACCTGCTCCAGATGATAGCTCGCCAATATACGCTGTCCATCGGCAGCGTCTTGCTCCTCGCGCTAGGCTGCGGCGAGGAGGAGGAAGCAGCACAGGGCGCCCGGCGCGGCGGTTGGGGCGGACGCGAAGCGGCAGCCATTCCGGTCAAAGGCGAAAAGGTCACGCGCGGCGACATGAGCGCCTACATCGAGACGTACTCCCGCCTCGAAGCTGAGCGCCGAGTCAGCGTCTTAGCGCGCACGACCGGCTTACTTGAGGAGCTCGCGACCGAAGAGGGCGACCTAGTGCGCCAAGGCCAAGTGATGGTCCGCCTCAACAAGGACGAACTAAGTCTAAACTTGCGCCAAGCCGAACAGGCTTTTGCCGACGCCAGCACCAACTACGACCGCATCAAGGCGCTGTACGAGCGCAGCATGGTCAGCCAATCCGAATACGATGCGGCCCACCTCCGCTTGGACAACGCCAAGATCGCCCTCGAAGAAGCCCAGCTCAATCTCGCGTACGCGGACGTTACCGCGCCGATTGCCGGCGTCGTCACCCAGCGGTTGGTCGAAGTGGGCGACCTAGTGCGCGGCAATCAAGAAGTCTTTGTCATCGCCGACCGCGACCCTCTATTGGTGCGCATCTTCGCGCCCGAGCAGCGCATGTATCAGTTGCACCCCGGCCAAGAGGCGACCATCGCGGTCGAGGCCCTGCCCGACACGAGCTTCCGCGGCCGCATCCGCATGATTAGTCCAGAGGTCGATCCCGCCAGCGGCACCGTCAAGGTCACCCTCGAAGTCGCCAGCGACGGCTTACTCAAACCGGGGATGTTCGCCACGGTGCGCATTATTACCGAGCAGCGGCCCCAGACCTTGATCGTCCCCAAGAAGGCCCTAATCCTCGAAACCGACGAGGACGACGTATTCCTCATCGAGGACAGCAAGGTGCGCCGGGTCGCCGTCGAGTTGGGCTTTGTCGAAGACGATCAAGTCGAGATCGTCTCCGGCCTCAAAGAAGGCGACCAAGTAGTAACCATTGGCCACGAGGGGCTCAAGGACGGTGCGGCCGTGCGGCTGGCCGGCGAGGGCCTACCGACTGCGGAAGAATTGGCTGCCTCAGAGTCCGCTGGCCCCCGAGGAGGAGGCTTCGGCCCGCCCGGCGCTAGGGGCGGCTGGCAGGGAGGCGGCCTGCCCGACAGCTTGCGCCAAGTCATCGCCGAGTACCGCCGCCAAGGCAAGCCTTTGCCCGACAGCTTGCGCCAAGTTCTGCGCGCAATGCGAGAGCAGGGCGGCGGGCGCGGGCAAGGTAGGGGCGAAGGTAGGGGTAGGGGCGAAGGCAGGGGTAGAGGCCAGTGAAACTAGTCGAATTTTCCACTCGCCGCCGCGTCACAGTGGCGATGCTGATGGTGGCGATCATCGCCTTTGGCGGCGTGGGCTTTTCGCGTCTAGCCGTCAATCTCCTGCCGGACATCACCTATCCCACCATCACCGTCCGCACCGAATACGAGGGCGTGGCTCCCCTCGAAATCGAACGCCTGATCTCCGAGCCGGTCGAAGGCTTGGTCGGCGTGGTCAGCAACGTGGTCCGCGTCTCGTCGATTTCGCGGCCGGGCATCTCCGATGTGGTCGTCGAGTTCGGGTGGGGCACCAACATGGACTTTGCCTCGCTCGACATCCGCGAAAAGCTCGATATGGCCAACCTGCCGCGCGACGCCGACAAGCCCATCCTCTTGCGCTTCGACCCCTCGCTCGACCCCATAATGCGCTTGGCGTTTTACGGCAATTTGAGCCTGATGGAGATGCGGCGCATCGCCGAAGAGCGGCTGCGCCCCGACCTCGAAAGCCTCGAAGGCGTAGCGGCCGTCCGCATCAACGGCGGCCTCGAAGAAGAAATTCAAGTCGAAGTAGAAGCCCAGCGCCTCGCCTACCTCGGCATCTCCATCAACCAAGTCACCAGCCGCCTCGCCGCGGAAAACGTCAACCTGACCGGCGGGATGCTCAAGGACGGCGAGGCCGAGTTCCTCGTCCGCACCCTCAACGAGTTCCAGGGCATCGACGAGATCGGCGAGATCGTCGTCGGTCAGATCGACCGCGCGCCGATTAAGCTCAAGGACGTAGGCCGCGTCTTCCGCGGCCACCGCGAGCGCGACCTCGTAACCCGCATCAACGGCCGCGAAGGCGTCGAGGTCTCCGTCTTCAAGGAAGGCGACGCCAACACCGTCCAAGTCAGCGCCGCGGTCCAGGAGCGCTTGGACGAATTCCTCGCCGAGAATGCCACGCTGCTCCAAGACAGCGGCATGGAAGTGGTCTTCAACCAAGCAATCTTTATTCAGCAGTCCGTGGACGAGGTGCTCAACACCGCCATCCTCGGCGGCATCCTCGCCGTCATCGTGCTCTTTCTCTTCCTCCGCGACCTCAAAAGCACGGTCATCATCAGCCTGTCGATCCCCCTCTCAGTGGTGGCAACCTTTTTCCTGATGTTCGGCTCGGACGTGAGCCTCAATATCATGTCGCTGGGCGGGCTGGCCTTAGGGGTCGGGATGCTGGTTGACAACTCCATTGTGGTCTTGGAAAGCGTGCAGCGCTACCGCGACCAAGGGCTCAACGTCTTAGCCGCGGCCGTGCGCGGTGCCAGCGAGGTCGGCCGCGCCGTCATCGCCGCCACCACTACCACCATCTGCGTGTTTTTGCCCATCGTCTTCGTCGAGGGCGTCGCCGGCCAACTCTTCCGCGATCAAGCCCTGACCGTCACCTATTCGCTGGTCGCCTCGCTCGTGGTCGCCTTGATGTTAATCCCGATGCTCTCGTCGCTGAGCCTCGAAAGCATGATTGCCGAGCGGGAAGAGATCGGCCCCAAACGCGGCCTCCAAGGCCCCGCACTGCTCATCCGGCTGATCCGCGCCATAGCTCGCGGTGCCGGCCGCGTCTTCTCCACCCTGCTCTTCCCGCTGTACTGGCTTTTCGACCTCGTCTTCAACGCGCTCAACAAAGCGTATCCGCTCCTTTTGAGTTGGGCACTGCGTCGGCGTCTGATCGTCATCGCCATCTTTATCGCGATAGGAGCCTTAGTCCTCGAACGAGCGCGCGGCCTAGGGCTGGAGTTGATCCCAGAGATGAGCCAAGGCGAATTCCTCGTCGATTTGGAATGGCGCGCTGGCACCCCGCTAGAGCAGACCGCCACCCAAGTCGCCGCCATTGACCGGCAGGTGCGCGGTCTCGATGGCATCGCTTCGGTCTTTTCCCTCGTCGGCAGCAGCGCCCAAGCCGGCGGCACGGCCGCGGACAAAAAGGAACACACCGCCCACCTCCTCGTGCGACTCGCGCCAGAAGTCAGCGAAGAAGCAGCCATCGAAGCAGTGCGCGGCCTCCTCGGGAATATCCCCGAACTAAAGTTCAAATTCTCGCGGCCCGCTTACTTTTCCTTCCGCACCCCGGTAGAGGTGGAAATCCGCGGCTACAGTCTGAGTACGCTCGATCTGTTGGCCGACGAAGCGGTCGAGCGCATGCACACCATTCCCGGTCTGACCGATATCCGCTCGAGCACGGCCGGCGGTCAACCCGAAGTCCAGATCGTCTTCGACCGCCGGCGCGTCGCCGAGTTGGGCACCACCGTGCAGAATATCGGCGAGCTGTTGCGCAACAAGCTGCAAGGCGATGTCGCCACCGAGCTGGCGCGCCGCGACCGCAAGGTCGATATCCGAGTCCGCGCGCTCGACGAAGAGCGCCAGACCGTCGCCGACCTCAGGCAGATGATCGTCAGCCCGGCCTCCTACCCGGTGCCGGTCGCGCTCGAATCAGTCGCCGATGTGCGGGCCGTTGATGGCCCCGCTGAGATCCGCCGCCTCGACCAAGAGCGCGTCGCCGTCATCTCGGCCAACCTCGACGGGCGCGACTTAGGCGGCGTAGCAGAGGAAATAGAAACCACCCTCGCCGACTTGCCCCTGCCCGAGGGCTTCACCGTGTCGATCGGCGGCCAGAACGAGGAAATGGTCCGCTCCTTCGACAGCATGAAATTCGCCCTGCTGTTGGCCGTATTCTTGGTCTATTTGGTGATGGCCTCGCAATTTGAATCGCTGTTGCACCCGCTGGTCATCATGTTCACCATTCCCCTCGGGCTGATCGGCAGCGCCCTCGGCCTGCTCGCGACGGGCACCACCATCAGCGTAGTCGTACTCATTGGCCTGATCATGCTCGCCGGTATTGTCGTCAACAACGCCATCGTGCTCGTCGATTACATCAACCGTCTGCGCCGCGACGAGGGCATGGAAAAATTTGCCGCAGTGCTGCGCGCTGGCGAAGTGCGCTTCCGACCGATTCTAATGACGACCTCGACCACCGCCCTCGGGCTGTTGCCCATGGCCTTGGGACTGGGCGAGGGGGCCGAGATCCGCACGCCCATGGCCATTACCGTCATCGGCGGGCTGCTGGTATCCACCCTGCTGACTCTGGTGCTCATTCCCGTGGTCTATACCCTGATGGATCGCAGTAATTAAAACGGTAGGGGGCGGTTTGAAACCGCCCCCTACCTGCGTAACATCATTTACGAGGTTGGTTATGAACCTATCTGAATTTTCGCTCAAACGGCCCGTGACCACCCTGATGCTTACCATCTGCGCCTTGGTAGTGGGTGTCGTCGCCTTAGACCGCCTGCCCATAGAGCAGTTGCCGAGCATTTCCTCTTCTGGGATCACGGCCCGCGTCCAATACAACAGCTCCTCCCCCGAAGAGATCGAGCGCTTGGTGGTCCTGCCGCTGGAGCAGACGCTGGGCACGCTCAACAACATCGACCGCATTAGTTCGAGTTCGGGGCGCAATCAGGGCGAGGTGCGAGTGGACTTTAAGGCCGGCACCGACATGGACTTGGCCAACATGGAGATGCGCGAAAAACTCGACCAAGCCCGCGCCCTCCTGCCCCCAGACGTCGATCGCGTCAGCCTGCGCCGCTGGCAGTCCGACCAGCGCGCCATTATAGATGCCAACCTGACTTGGCGCGGCGACGGCGACCGCCTACTCGACCTAATCCAGAAGGTCATTCAGCCACGGCTGTTGCGGCTCAACGGCGTCGTCAACGTAGTCATCGACGACTTTGAAGAGAAACAACTCATCGTCGAGCTAGACCAAGAGCGCTTGCAGGCCCACAACATATCGCTGGGCTCGCTCGGCTGGCAGCTCAACGAGAACAACACCAACATCTCGCTGGGTCGGGTCATGGACGGCGACCAGCGCTACATGGCCCGCGCCATCGGCGAGTTCACCCGCGCCGAGGAGATTGCTAGCCTGCCGCTTATGGGCGGTCAGTTCCGCCTCAGCGACATCGGCGAGATCAACTATGGCTACCCCGAAAAGCGCCGCTACGAACGGCTCAACGGTACCGATGCGCTGGAGCTAGAAATTTTCAAAGCCTCCACCGCCAATGTCGTCGATGTCGGCGAGGTCGTCGTCGCTGAGTTGCAGGCGATTGAGGACGAATACGATGGCGAACTTGAACTCTTCATCGACCGCAATCGCGCCGAGTCCGTGCTCAAAGAAGCTGGCACGCTTGTCAATTCGGCGCTGCTGGGCGCGTTTTTGGCGATGACTATCATCTTCCTCTTCCTGCGCAACATCCGCTCGACCATCGTCATCGCCCTCGCCATCCCCACCTCGGCGCTGTGCGTCTTTATCGGCATGTACGTCGCCCGCGAGGTCTTTGAATCAACTATCACCCTCAATATGGTCTCGATGATGGGGCTGATGCTGGCGGTGGGGATGTTGGTCGATCCGGCGGTGGTGGTGCTAGAAAGCATTTTCCGCCGCCGCCAAGAAGACGGCCTCAGCGCCGATGAGGCCGCCCACGTCGGCAGCCGCGAAGTCGGCATGGCCGTGCTAGCCTCAGCGCTGACGACGATCTGCGTTTTCGTGCCCTTCTTTTTCCTCTCCGATGGCCGCTCGGCCATGTGGATGAAGGACGCCGGGATTGCGATCTGCCTCGCCGTGATGGTGTCGATGATCGTCTCGTTGTCGCTGATCCCGCTGGTGTCCTCGCGGCTGCTGCGCGCCGGAGTCGAGCGCTTCGACCGCTGGCTCAAGCTGCTAGTCGTCGCGGTCGTGGTGGGCATTGCCTACTGGCAAATCAGCGACCTTGGCTGGAGCGGCTTGCAGGCTTGGTGGGTCCGCTGGTCCGGGCTGATCGCCGCCTCAATCGGTGGAATGCAGTGGCAGACTATCCTCGGCTGTGCGCTCGCTGCGCTAGCCGGGGCCGCACTCGGCTGGTATTGCTCCCGCCACGGCCTGCGCTCCTCGTACGGTCGCTTGCTCAACTGGACGCTCGACCACCGCTGGGTCGCCCTGCTCGCCACGGTGATGCTGACTGGCACCGGCTATTACCTCTACAACCAGATCGAGCAGCGCGGTACCCCTTGGACCCCAGAGCGCCGGGTAGATATGTCGGTGGTCATTGACCGCAGCTACAGCCTCGATGAGATCCGCGCGCACTTCGAACAGATCGAAGACATCATCTTGGCAAAGAAAGACTCGCTCGACCTTCAATCGCTCATGACGCGCTTCGGCCAGCGCCGCGGCAGCATCCGCGCCTATCTCGTCGATGCCGACGAGGGCCGGCTCTCATCCATGGAGGCCGGCAACGCGATCAAGCAGCTAATGCCAGAGAAGGTCGGGTACACGTACAAAATGGGTCGCTCGCGCAGTTGGTCGGGCAACCTTCTCGGCGTCGAAGTCCAACTCCACGGCCGCGATCCAGAAGTCCTAGCCGTGCTGATGGAGGACGTCAAAGCCGGCCTCGAGCAGCTTCCCGGAGTCCAAGACGTCGATAGCAGCCTCGAAGACGGCGAAGACGAAGTCCGCGTCGAGATCAACCGCGCTCAGGCGCTCGGCTATGGGCTGTCGCCGCGCGAGGTCGCCCAGGGCATTTCCTCGGCCTTGGGCACCCGCCGCACCAGCGGCTTCAAAAGCGACGACCGCGAAATCGACATCGTCATGCAGCTCAACGAGGGCGACCGCGCCACCCTCGACCAACTCAAAAACAGTCGCTACGAAACCCGCGACGGCAACTCGGTCCAACTCGCGTCGTTGGCCGATTTCCAGCTTGGCCGCGGCCCCCGTGATCTCAGGCGCGAGAATCGGATGCTCAACGTCACCGTTTTCGCCAACACCGAAGACCGCAACGCCGCTCGCGCGCTGATGGGACCGATCACCCAGATGATGGAAGGGATGCAACTGCCCGCCGGCTATACCTGGGATTTGGGCCGGGCGTCGCGCTGGGAACGGGAGGAAGCCAGCGATAACAACTTCACCGCCATTTTTGCCATCCTGCTGATCTACCTCATCATGGCATCGCTCTTTGAGTCCCTGATCCATCCCTTCGTCATCATCTTCGCCATTCCCTTCTCCCTCATTGGCGTGGCTTTGGGGCTATATATCCTCGACGTGCCCTTTGACAACAACGGTGCCTTGGGCCTTTTAATCCTCTTCGGCATCGTCGTCAACAACGGCATCGTGCTGATCGCCCATATAAATCATCTGCGGGCGAGCGGGCTGTCGCGGCGCGAGGCGATCTGCCTCGGCGGCCAGCACCGGCTCCGGCCCATCCTGATGACCGCCTTTACCACCATCCTCAACCTGATGCCGATTGTGCTGCCGATGGTCTATGGCACGTCCGAGGGTTTTGCCCGCCGCTGGGGGCCGGTGGGCTTGGTCGTCGCCAGCGGCTTGGCCACCTCAACGGTGCTGACCCTGATGCTAGCCCCCACGCTCTATTCGCTATTGGACGATCTGGCGCTGTGGTGCAAGCGCGTGATGCGCGCGTCGCACAGCACGGTCAACGCGACTGACGCAACTAGTGTCGCGCAATAAGGGACAAGTATGACGGAGCTTGAACGCAGCATAGCAGAAAACGCAGCGCCTCCTTTTCGCACCACCGTGCCAGCGCACGTGCGGCGCGAGTTGGCCGAAGTAGTAGGCCCCGACGAAGAGTTTCGCTTGGCAGTAACCACGGATATCAAGCTCGACGGCCAGTACGGCGAGGCGTGGCTCATGGCCACCGCCGACCATCTAGTGGCCTTCAGCCCCGACAGCGGTGGCCCCCCCGATGTAGTCTGCTTGCCCTTGGCCGAGATAAGCGGGGTGGAAGTGCGCGAGGATTGGGGTACCGCGGCCCTCAAAGTCCGCACTGAAGAGCAGGGCGCGACCATGGCCGTATTCTCCAAGAGCCTAGTGCCGACGCTGTCCGAACTGCCCAACCAAGTCGAGCGCTTGGTCAAGCAAGCCCGCTCGACAGAATCCAATGGTCAATTACTCCACGGACGGTTGGCCGGAGCGCGAGCCGGGCGCAAGCGCTGCGACCGCTGCGGCCAAGTCATTCCGCGCCACTACGGCGTGTGCCCGGCCTGTCTGGAAAAGGGCAAGCTGCTGTTCCGGCTGTTGAGCTATGCCCAGCCGCATTGGCGGCTCATTACCCTGAGCCTGTTGCTCATGGTGGCGGCCACGACCATTGGCCTAGGCCAGCCTTTGCTGATGATCGTTCTCATCGACGATGTCTTGAATGTCGATGCCCCTTCTTCTAAAGACGTTGAGGGGCGCTTTGATCTGCTGGCCCTTTTGCCGGCGTCCAAGGACGATCCCGTCGCGGCGCTGACTTGGCTGGTGGGCTTGTTGATCTTGATGAACGTAGTCGTCAGCGGCTTGTCAGGTCTGCGCAGCTATATCATGGCCCGCATCGGCCAGCGCGTCACCTATGGCCTGCGCAACGAGGTGTACACCCACCTCCACGCGCTGTCGCTTAGTTATTATACCAAAAACGAGACTGGGCGCATTATGGCCAGCGTCACCCAAGACGTGGGCCGCTTGCAGGATTTTATCAGCGACGGTCTGCAAGAAGCCATCCGCGATGTGCTCACCTTGGTCATCATTTGCATCATCCTCTTCGGGCTCAATCCCGGGCTGGCAGCCCTCGTCTTGCTGCCGACGCCTCTGTTGGTGTGGGCGACGCTTCGCTTTGGCCGCAAGCTGCACGCCATCTACCGGCCATTGTGGCGTCGCTGGGCGGCTCTTAGCGCCCTACTCGCCGATACCATCCCAGGAGTGCGCGTAGTCAAGGCATTTGCCCAAGAACGGCGGGAAGTGGGCAAATTCAAGGGCCGCAGCCTAGACCTATTGCAGGGCGAATTGCGAGTGGCGTGGATGCGCAGCCTGTTCGGACCGGTCATGGCCTTTATAACCTCCATCGGCACCATTGTCATCTGGTGGGTTGGTGGCCGCGATATTTTGGCCGGTGAGCTGACATTGGGGGCCTTTGTCGCCTTTACCAGTTACATGTATCGCTTCTACGGGCCGGTAGAGAGCCTGTGCCGCCTCAACCACCGCTTCCAGCGCGCCGCCACTTCGGCCGAGCGCGTTTTCGACGTGCTCGATACGCACCCAGAGGTAATCGACCAACCCGAAGCTATGATCATGCCGCCCATCGAGGGCCGGGTCGAATTCCGCGGCGTCCACTTTGGCTATGAAGAAGACAAGCCAGTCATTGAGGACTTGAATTTTGTCGTCGAGCCGGGCGAGATGATCGGCTTGGCCGGCCACAGCGGCGCTGGCAAGAGCACCCTAATCAACCTCATCTGCCGCTTCTACGAGCCGCAAGAGGGAGCCATCCTCATCGACGGCCACGACACCCGCCAAGTGAACCTCCAGTCGCTGCGCGAGCAAATCGGCGTGGTCTTGCAAGATCCCTTCCTCTTCAACGGCACGGTCGCTGAAAACATTGCCTACGGCCATCCCGAATCTTCCCTCGAACAGATCGTGGCTGGAGCCAAAGCCGCCAATGCGCACGACTTCATCATGAACATGCCCGACGGGTATGACACCATGGTCGGCGAGCGCGGCATTCGCGTATCCGGGGGCGAGCGGCAGCGGCTGTCCATTGCCCGGGCCATTTTGCGCGACCCGCGCATCCTCATCCTCGACGAAGCCACCTCCAACGTCGATACCCAGACCGAAGCGCAGATTCAGGAGGCATTGGAGCGGCTGGTCCAAGGGCGCACCACCTTTGCCATTGCCCATCGCCTATCCACCCTCAAAAACGCCCACCGTCTGCTCATCCTCGACAAGGGCAAACTCGCCGAGATCGGCACCCACGACGAGCTGATTGCGCAAGACGGCATCTACGCCAATCTGTGCCGCATGCAAACCGAAATGTCCAAACTGAGAGCTTGGTAACACTATGCAGCAGCGCCATAAGTTAGCCGCTGAAGTGACCTATCTCGACCCAGACAAAGCGCGCTTTTTCGTCGATGCTTTCGAGGACTTGAACCTAGAGTTGGCCGGCGATCAGACCTATTCCAGGGTCCGGGTCAAACGGGCTTTTCCCCTCACTCGCGACGACTGCTTTATCGTCGTCCAAGACCGCAAAGGCAAGGAGATAGGCTCGCTGGCTCGGCTCGACGCACTAGATCGGGACAGCCGCCAAGCCGTGAAAGACGAATTGGAGCGGGCCTATTTCACGCCGCGCATCCAGCGCATCGCCAAGGTTACAGTGGCCAATCGAGTGCCTCGCTGGGAGGTAGAGACTGACCGAGGACCCCGCGCCTTTGAAATCTATTCTAGTCGCCGCGACGTGCGCCTGTTGGGCGCCGGCCGAGTCCTAGTACAAGACGCCGACGGCAACCGCTACGAGATTCCCGATTACCGGCGTCTAGATCCAGCTAGCCAAGCCTTGGTCGAGGAAATGCTGTGAGAGGCTACGGACGCTAGCGAATATACCGGCTCACTAATTACTAACGCCTGTGCTACACCTGTTGTCATGTGATGCAGGCGCAAAACCTAGCCTGCAAATGAGGAGGAGCCACGGATGAAAATCGACGATATCGACGTCTATTGTATCGAACCAGAAATCTTGCCAGAGGTACCCGACTATCCACCATTCCTGTCGGCACTACACCAGCGCGTAGTTTTCAAAGTCAGCCTCGACAACGGGATCGTCGGCTACGGCGAGTACCGCTGCTACGCGCCCGACAAATCGGCCGTCGAGCCGCTGGTCGGGCGCAATCCCTTTGATTTTATCAACCACGATCTCAACATCGGCCTCAGCCAGTGGTGCTTGGGGCTGTCGGCGGCGCTCTACGACGCCATGGGCAAGTACCTCGAAATCCCCGCCTACAAGCTGATGGGAACGAAGGTGCGAGACCGAGTCGCAGTATCCGCGTGGACGCGCCCCTCGCCCCCGGACGTGCTGAGCCGGGAGGTGCAGCGCGCCGTTGACCAAGGCTACATGCTGTTCAAAATGCACACCTGCCACCACTACGACGTGTTTGAGCAAAACGAGGCCGTGGAGCAGACCGCCCCCGATCGCTTTCGCATCCAGTACGACTTCAACCACAACCGCTCCCTCGGCGTGGTCCTGCCAATCCTCAAGCGGCTGGAAAAGTCCTGGGTAGTAGGCTGCGTGGAAGACCCCTTGGTCTTGTCCGACATCGACGGTTGGCGAAGGCTGCGTGAGAAGACGGACCTTCCACTCTACATGCACGTACCGCCACTCGGCGGTATGCAGGAGATGCTGCACGGACTCGCCGACGGCTACATCATCGGCGAGTACTGCGGCGGTTTCGGCGACGCCCTACATCGCGGCTTTGCCTACTCAAAGGCGAACATTCCCTCGGTCATTCAGCTAACAGGCGGAACCTTGGTCACCGCCTTCGCCTTGCACTTGGGGGCAGTTCTGCCAAGAGTCGCCCATACCATCACGCTCGACGACAACTACGTCGAGGATCTGGCGGCAACGCGCATTCCCGTCATCGAAGGATGTTCTCCAGTGCCAGAAGGACCAGGTCTAGGCGTGGATGTGCGGGAGGAAGAACTCGAGCGCTTGGCCAATAGACCACCGAGAGAAACGCCGAGAGTCCTCGGAGTCACGAGTCTGCCCGGAGGCGGTACGCTGTACTCAGTAGGCTTCCCCAATCTGGAATCCCTAATGGGGTACCAAGAGGGAACGATTCGCGGCCATCGCTTCGAACTGCGCCAAGACGACGGCTCAGAGGAGTTCGCTCACCTCTACGAGCGCGTTCAACGCGAAGGCTCCATCCTCGAAGCAAGATGAGAAAGGTCTCCGCCGAGTACCCAGTGCTGAGGTCGGCGCGGCTGCGGCTGCGTCCCTTTGCACTGGCGGACTGTGCCGAGGTCAACCGCTTGGTCAGCGACGAAGCGGTAGCCTCCACACTGGTTGCAGTAAAGTATCCCTACAGCGAGGACATGGCCCGCCGCTGGATCGCCAAACACCAACCCAGTTACGACGCCGGAGGAGCGCTGAACTTCGCCGTGGAAGAGCGAGCAAGCCAAGCGCTAGTCGGCTTCATCGGAATTGGCGGTAATGAAAGCCGGGCCGGCATGGGCTACTGGTACGGCCGACCGTTCTGGGGCAAGGGCTACGCCACCGAGGCTGGACGCACCACCGTGGCCTTCGGCTTTGAGGAACTCGGCCTCGAGCGGATGGAGGCGTCGCACCTGAAGGACAATCCGGCTTCTGGCCGAGCGCTGCAAAAAATGGGCATGTCCCACCAGGGCCGCCGGACCCACTACGTCCCCAAATGGGATGCCCATTGCGACAAGGAAGAGTACGCCATCGACCGGGAAGATTATTTGCGGCTGCGCGCGGAGAAGCCGGAGATCTATCGCTACGAACGCTTGGTTCCGTCCGCATGACTGCACGCGGAGATATTCATTCGATTTCTTCGCCAAACACCACCGCTAAAGGCTGTAACGATGGCAACTGATCTAGAATACCTGCAAAAGTTGGACAATCCCGAGAATCGCACCCGCTCGCTCATCGATCTCATCGAAGTGCAAACCGTCGATTTGGAATTGGCCGCCTTCTTAGCCTCTCACGTCTGGCGCGGAGCTTCCTACATCACCGGTTCAGGTCCCGGAGGCATCGGCAAAACCACCACCATGCACGCCCTGCTCAGTTTTGTCGAAGCCAACCTCCCCTTTGTCACCGCGCTGCCGGGAGAAGTATCCTCCGTTGGAGCAACCAAGTCCTGCGTCATCTCCAACGAATTGAGCGACCATCCGCCCCCGACCTATCTGTGGGGAGACGACCTGCGCACTTTCTTTGCTCTAGGCGACGCCGGACACACGCTGGTCAGCAATGTCCACGCCGACGACCTCGAAGAGATCCACCACCAGATTGTCGAAACAAACCAAGTACCCGAAGCGCAATTCCGCGCCATTAACCTACTCGTTTTCATTTGCCTCGAAGGCGGCAATCCCCCTCAGCGGCGCATCAAGGATACCACTACGCGCCGCATCATCAACAAAATCTACTACAGCGACGGCAAAGAAGACCACCGCCTCATTTACAACCCCCAAAAGGGCCTGTTAGACCACGCGCCGCGCAACGAGCAACGCGAGCAAAACTGTCGCGCTTTCTTAGCGGAAATGATCGATAGCAAGGAGCGCCGTCTCGCTGAAGTGCGCCGCCGCTTTTTACAATGGCATAAGGCGTGACTGACATTTCCACTGTACGAATTGTCGTATCTAACTAATAGGAGGTAACCATGGAACGGAAAACCGCCGCTGAATACGATCCACAATTGCTCAAGCTATATGATCGCTATGTCCACGGCGACATTGACCGCCGCCAGTTTCTCGATGATGCGGCCCGCTTCGCCATCGGCGGCCTGACAGCTACCGCGCTGTTGGACAGTCTCACGCCCAACTACGCCTTTGCTCAGCAAGTAGCCGCAGATGACGAACGCATTGCCACCGAGTACGTGTCCTATTCTTCCCCACAGGGACACGAAAAGACGAGCGCCGCCCTCGTACAGCCCGCGACTGAAGAGGAAAATAAAATACCGGGCGTCCTCGTCATCCACGAAAACAGAGGGCTAAACCCCTATGTCGAAGACGTCGCGCGCCGCGTGGCCACAGCCGGTTTTCTCGCTTTAGCCCCAGATGCGCTGGCACCGCTGGGCGGTTATCCAGGCACGGACGACGAAGGGCGGGCACTGCAACGACAACTCGACCCAGAGAAAGTGACGCAAGACTTCATTGCAGCCGCCCAATACCTCAAAGCGCATCCTGCCTGTAGCGGCAAAGTGGGCGTCGTCGGCTTCTGCTTCGGTGGTGGCATGTCCAACGAACTAGCCGTGCGCATCCCAGAAGTAATCTCCGCGGCCGTGCCTTTTTACGGTCGGCAACCAGCGACTGAAGATGTGCCCAAGATCAAGGCGCGACTACTGATCCACTATGCCGAACTAGATGAGAGAATCAACGTCGGCTGGCTGGCGTACGAGGCCGCGCTAAAAGAAGCCGACATCGACTATGAGATGCACATGTATCCAGGCGTCAACCACGGCTTCCACAACGACACCACGCCCCGTTACGACGAAGCAGCCGCTAAACTGGCCTGGGAGCGCACAATCGGCTTCTTCAATGAAACGTTGAACGCTGAATAATGGCCGATAGCAAAAGAGAGAGTGGAGTCGTTTTTTTGCGGCGAGGTATCCTACTGATTTTTGTCCTAGGGACCGTAGGACTAGGCACCGAATTACTGCTGCTCGATCATTTTGAAGAATGGCGTCAGCAGGTGCCCTTGGTGTTGTTGGCACTCGGGTTGGTCTTGTTGGCGATTCGGCTATTTTACCGGGGCGCGATCATCCTGCGCCTGTTCCGTTTGACCATGCTGGCTTTCGTCTTAGGCGGCATAGTCGGTCTCTGGTTTCATCTTAGTTCCAATATGGAATTTGAATTGGAAATGTACCCGACGCTGACTGGGTTGGAACTGCTATCTAAAGCGTTGGGCGGTGCCATGCCAGTGTTGGCACCTGGGGCACTGGTCCAACTAGGACTGATCGGGTTTCTTTATACTTACCAACACCCAGCGCTGAGCCGGGAGCAAACAAGGGAGAACTAAGTAATGCAGCGAGTAGTTTTAGCCGTGGTATTAGCTGTCTTCCTCTATGGTAGCAGCGCCCAAGCGCAAGTCGGCAAAAACGAAACGGTCCTCAACCCCAACCGGGCCGGCGTCGAACAGCTATTGTCCCTAGCACAACTCGATTCGGCGTTAGTTGAGGAGATCATGGCGCGGCGACCTTTTATCGGCATGGAAGCGTTCAACGCCTATTTGGATTCGACCCTAGCGGACTCAGTCCAAGCCGAATTGTATGTCAATCTCTTCCTGCCGATCAACCTCAATACCGCCAGCGACGCCGAGATGAAACTAGTGCCGGGAGTCGGCAAGCGCATGGCGCACGAGTTCGAGGAATACCGACCCTACAAAAGCATGGCCCAGTGGAGACGAGAAATCGGAAAATACGTCGATGACAACGAACTGGCGAGAATGGAGCAGTACGTTTTCGTGCCGCTTGAACTAAACACTGCCAGCGAAGCGGATTTCCTCACGATCCCGGGAGTCGGCAAGCGCATGGCGCACGAGTTTGAGGAATACCGGCCCTACAAAAGCATGGCTCAATGGAGACGAGAAATCGGAAAATACGTCGATGACAACGAACTGGCGAGAATGGAACGGTATGTGTTTCTTGAAGAATAAGCCCTAGGGTCGCTTGTGACGGCGTACATTTTTTAATAGAGATTAGACCATGCGCATTCCCGGACAACGAATCAAGCGAACGCGGCTAATTCAGACTGATAAGTTTGTGGTTGCGGTAGAGGTCGAGATGGTCGTCCCAGCCGAGGACCCGAGCGAGCCGTGCTATGAATCTGAAACGATTCAGCTCCTGCGGGAGATCAAGGAGCACGCCGAACGAGAAGATGTGGCTTGGTTGACTAAAAAAGGCAAGATGTACGCTGCCGTGGATGCAGCGTAAGATTTATTTTAAATCATGGCCAAAATAGACCGCAAAAAACTCATTCTTGAGGAGGCGGCCCGCCTCTTCTCGGCCAAGCGCTTCGACGAAGTGCTGATGGACGATATTGCCCATCAGGCCGGCGTCGGCAAGGGGACGATCTACACGTACTTTGCCGACAAGGAAGAGCTGTACTTTGCGGTAGTCTTTGAAGGCATCCGGCGGCTCAACGAGCAACTCCAGCGCAAGGCCAATCGCCAGCAGAATCCCGAAGATGAACTCCGCCGAATGGTCCACGCCATCGTCTCCTTCTTCAGCCAGAACCGCTTCTTCTTCCGCTTGATGTCGCACGAGGACGGCAAGAGCGAAGGCGGCAGGGGCGAAAACCGCAAGCGCTGGCGCAAGGAACGACGCATCCAACTCGCAGCAATCGAAAGCGTCCTACAAAATGGCACTGAAGAGGGCGTCTTCTCCGTAGAGAATCCGAAGGTCGAAACCGCCATTCTCCGCGACATGGTGCGCTCCGTGATGATCCACGCGAAGGGCATGAGCGTCGAGTCGATGGTCGATACCATCATGCGCATCTTCCTCCAAGGCGTGCGCAAGCAGCTCTGAGCGACGCCCGCTTTATCTATGCATATTACCGAACGTGAGTCACACAAACATCTCTCGGCTAAAGGACCTTACTAACATGGGATCTATCGCAACAGATGATATACGCGCAATGCCCTGTTACAGCTTTCCCGAAGCTGCTCACTACCTGCGCATTCCCGTGACTACTCTTCGCTCTTGGGTGCGAGGCCGCAAGTACCCTACTAGCAAGGGAGACCAATTCTTCCAGCCTGTGATCGAGCGACCAGACGATAGCCAGAATCTTCTATCCTTTATCAATCTGGTTGAAATACACGTGCTTGATGCCATTCGCCGCGACCATCGCATATCACTGCACAAGGTCAGGATTGCCATCGATTTTATCAAAGAAGACCTAAAGTCCGATCTCCCTCTCGCATACCACAAGCTCAAAACCGACGGCTTGGACCTCTTTGTCGAGGAATACGGTCAACTCATCAATGTTTCTCAGGCTGGACAACTAGTACTTCGGAACCTGTTGCAGGCACATCTGCGGCGCATTGATAGGGATTCGGCTGGTTATGCCCTGAGGCTATACCCGTTCACGCGCAAGCGCCCAAGTCAACAACTTATAGAAGAACCCAAGGCAATCGTCATTGATCCTCGCATATCTTTTGGTCGCCCGGTGCTCGCAGGCACTGGGATTCCTACAGCTATTATTGCCGAACGCTACAAGGCTGGGGAGACAATCGGTGCATTAGCGGACGACTATGGCCGTCCGACGCTCGAGATCGAAGAAGCGATCCGCTGTGAGTTATACCCCCGAGCAGCCTGATCCACTTGTTTTCTTTATCGACCGCTCTCTAGGGAAGAAGACGATTGCCGACTCGACGACGACGATAGCGATCTGCGAACATTTCAAGACCGGGTGCGCGGATTTCTTGCCCAAGAAAAGAAAAATAGGCGCATGAACAAGCGCGACAGGGGTGTATGGATAAGGACATCGCCCAATGGCTCGATAATGATCGAGCTGCAACGACGCGTCAACAAGCTGGAAAAGACGATGGAAACAATCAGAAAAGCAGTCCTATAATTCGTCCAAAAAAATGATAAAAGGAACCTATGGATCGTCATGAAATAGAAGTTCTCCGGCAAGCTAAAATGTATCAAAGAATGGGTTATATAGTTAAAGCAGACATAAACGAATGGGAAAGGCCACACTTAATAAATAACCATCGGCCTGATGTGATAGCTATATTGCCATATAATCAAGGTGCGCGGTATGAAGTCGTTATAGTCGAGGTCGACCGCGGTATCGATGCCGAGGCTACCAAGCAGACTGGGATTGCCGGCTGGCTGCAATTTGTCGGCGAATAGCCAGAGAACGTTGGGAAGGTGGCTGTGGTTGTCTAACGCGAAGTGGGCGACTAGGATGAGCGTGAACTCTGCTCGCGGTGGTTATCTAGGGCAAGACGGGCGTCTCCTAATACGGCATGGCAACAAGGGTCGCCGATGGTTCCAAATACCACTCCAAAATGCTAGCTCTCAAAGGTCTCTGGCCCCAGGCCGGGAACCCATTTAGCCTCCTTACTCAAGATGAGCCGAATTGCGGTTTCGTCACCGGATACAGAACTATGGGCGCGGTTATCAGGCTCAGGAGTATGTTCTACTTTGTGGCCATCAGCCCGTATAGGAGACGCAGTAAAATCAACTATACCATTATCCTCGGGCACCTTGGCTCGATTCCTAGTTTCTTCCGGCTTCGCATACTTTGACCAATCAACAGACAGGTCGCCTCCTTGGAACCTGAACACGCTGCTTGGCAACTTGCCTTGGGGAATCTCTGCGGCCTTCACCGTGGCCATGTAAATATTTTTATGGACGCGGTAGTACAATCGAGCTGTATCGGGGATTTCTTCTATACCGTAGTTACCGGCTTGCATGGCTCATCCAGCAAGAGATATACCCCGGTTTAGGACGGCTATCTCCACGGATGGAATGCCCGTACGTGTCCTTTCCGTAGTAAGTTACATTACCATCATCACAGAAGTTAATTAACAGGTCGAAATGGTCTGTCTGCCACTGCAAATCTATGCTGCCTCCGCTAAATGGAACTATCCATACCTGCTTTACTACGCTCAATTCAGACTCGTCGATTAGCTTGAAGAGGAAATCACGAATAGCATCAAGTGTTTGTTTTTCAAAGGCCGGCGATCCCTCCCCATCCCAATCCTCTTCAAGAGCTAATATCCTTTCTTCAGCGTCATCTACAATTTTGTCAATGGCTTGCCTGTTGGTGAGTTTTATATCCTCATTGCTCGTATTCCGAGCTACATGAATTTGGCCCATGCTCGTCCTCCTATGGTTTGTCCTGAATGAGCCAATAAACAGCGCAACGGCCGCCGTAGCGCGATCAATGGCGGCTATTATTCAAAGTAGAAGTCCCCCCAGCCACGTCAAGGATGACCGAGCAGCTTTCCAGGTGACGCCTCATTGCGGCGGATAACCCCATAGCCTCCCGCATCGTCGCTCCACAATCCCCTCAAAACTGCCGCTCGCCATCGATAGCCGCATCCCAGCGCTGCGAGTACAAATAATCCATCGCGGCCTGCGTAGCCGTGGGCGAGCCAATCTGTTGCAAGGCACTGAGCGCGAACGCGCCCACGTGGCCGCAGGAATCGTCGAGCGCCCTGAAGAGCTGGGGTTCTAACGAAGCCGCGGCTTGGCCGAGTTGGGCGCACGCTATCGCGGCGTTGGTCCGCACCTGATCGCGCGGCACCCAGCGGCGACCAGCTTCCTCCTGCCAATTTGGATGATCGGCCGAGAGCATTCGCCCCAAGGCTTCCACTGGTACGCCCTGAGCGATATTGCCCAGCGCGACGAGCGCCGTGCGCACCAAGCGATGCGAGCCATCTTCGAGACTCCGCGTCAACGCCGGGACCGCTGCCACCGCGTGCGAATCCATCTCGCCGAGAGCAAAGGCGGCGTTGACCTGAGTCCACTCGCTTTCGTCCTCCAACAACTCACAAAGCGCCTCGACCGCGGGCTCGCCAACCGCCGCCAGCGCCTGCGCCGCGTCTTCCATGTTAGTCGCTCCCTCGTTCCAAGCGGGCGGTACTTCGTGTTGGTCGGCCTCACGACCTGCTGCGCGCAACGCTTTGGCCAGCAGCGCGACTGCGGGCTCACCGATCGCGCCCAGCGCGTAGGTCGCAGCCGTGCGCATGGCTTGGTGATCGGTGCCCAAGCACTCGACGAGCACTGGTACGGCTGCTGCGGCATCAACGCCGAATCCAGCCAATTGCTGTGCCGCCGCCAGCCGCTGCGCTAAGTCCACCTCTAAGTCGAGCTGAGCAATGAGAGCCGCCACATCCCCAGCAGCCTGTGGCCAGCTATCGTAGCGATCCCGCTTGCCGCAAAGCCAGTCCCAAGTGTGCGCCCAAGCCAGTTCCAGATCATAGGGAGACTCAATGCATTGGGGCTTTTGCCAGTGCATGCTTTTGCAGTTCCAAGTCGGTGCCGTCGGCTCGGAGGCTCGCATGTAGATGAACTTGATCATGTGCCGATGCCTCGGCAGCAGGCTGACGCCGGCCGCGTGACCCACGTCGAAGTGCGTCAGCGACACCGTGCCGGCCCGGCCAGCCAATGGCAAGGCACGCGCCCGATCCTCGTCGGTCAGTCCGCGATTGAACTGCGTCCCCGGAATCACGTGCGTCGGCCCCAACTCAACCGGCGAATCCTGCGGGTAGTACATGATCCGCGCATAGCGCAGATAGTGCTGGCGCGGGTGTCCCATCGGCGTGTATCCATCCTGATGGCAGTTGCGGCGCAGCCTTTCTTCAGCCTCGTCCGCGGGCACGGCTTCCTCCACCGGCTTGAGGGGATGGCAGTAGCGGTGCGGATGCTCCAAGTAGTTCGGGCCTAAGACGCTGATGAGCGCGCCGCGCACCTCGGGCGAGTTGAGCACGTGGCGCATGGCGGGCACGCGCGGCAGGATATTATTACCCGGGTTTAACTCGGAGTCGATGATTTGGTTGAGCCGCTCATAGCACGCCTCGTGCGTCCCCTCGGGCACGGTCGGCTCAAAGACCAGATAGCCATTGACGATAAACTCGCGCATCTGCTCGTCAGTGAGCAGGATCGGGTCGGTCATAAGACAAGCTCCTTCACTGTTGAAATGTCCTTCAAATCCGCACCTTCAGGGCCTCGGCCTTTAACTGTTCATAGCGACGCGGCGCGTACGAGGGCTGTTGGGTCTCGCGCAAATCAAAGCCAAAGGAACGTTTGCTCAAAACGATAATTGGCGGCGCTTGAATCCGCTTGAAGTAATTGATCCGCACTTGGCGCTCCACCCATTCGAGATCTTCGATCCAACTGCGCGCGTCCGGGAAGTACGCGCGAAAGCGCGCCGCGTCCTCCCATTCCAACTTCTCTAGCAGCACGCCCTTTATAAACCACTGCAACAAATCGCTGCTGTGCCGCCGGTATTCGATGAACTGCCGCAGCACGGCGTCGTGATATCCGTACTTAATCGGATCGCCCAAGCCCTGCGTCACGTCTTGAGCCTCAGACAGCTCGGCACTGGGCACCACCGAGCCATCGAGCAAATTCTCCGGCACCACACTGTGGCCATAAACACTCTCATTGAGAAAGCGCGCCAGCGCGAAGACCTGCACCTTGTACAGATCGGCAATCGGAGCCACCGCACCGCTGACATCCCCGTAGAGCGTGGCGTAGCCCAAGGCGACCTCGGTCTTGTTGCCGTTGGACGTGAACACGAGTCCGTATTTGGCCGCTAAGCCGGAGAGCACATCGGCAAAGCGGATGCGCGCCTGCACGTTTTCATCCACCAACCGCGTGTACTCGCCCCGACCCACGGAAAATTCCGCACCCTGCACGAGAGCGGCTACAGCCTCGTACAGCGATTCAATCGGGCAGCATAGATAATCAACGCCCAGCGCAGCGCACAGCGAGCGGGCATTGTCTTGGGTAACCGCGGCGTTGAAACGAGTCGGCATGTTGACCGCAAACACGCGCTCTGGGCCAAAAGCGCGCTCCAGCAGACAGCAGACCACACTCGAATCTACGCCGCCGCTCGTCGCAATGAGGAACTTGCTTTCCGCACCGCGCACGTCGTCCAAATGCCGCAGCCCGGTGAGGATGCCCGCGTACTGAGCTTCGATTTCGCTCTGGGACGGCGCGACCTCGCCTCGGCTCGTGAGTACGAGCTGTTCCCGCCACGGACGCGCGCGGCACGCAATGTCCCCACTGGCCGAGTACACCGTGCTGTCGCCGTCAAACACAATGATGTTCTTGCCGTTGTTTTGCGCGCCAACTTGGTTGACGTAGAAAAACGGCAGGGGCGAGCGCGCCAGTATCTGGCGCACCACGCGGTTGCGCTTGTCGCTTTTCTGCCAAGTAAAAGGCGAAGACGAGAGGTTGAATACGGCCTCAGCGCCACGGCGGCGATACAGCGCGAGCGTGTCGAGGGGCTCGCCGCTGTGGCAGTAGTCCTCACACCACATGTCCTCGCACAGTTGCACGCCAAAGCTAAAGGACCGCCCGTCCTTGAGCCGCACCTTGTACGGATGCAGCCAGTCCTCCAGCGGCCGACCCTCGGCCTCAGCCAAGTGGCGCAATGAGAAGAAGTGCCGGTCGTCGTCAAAAAATCGATAGTTGGGATGTAGGGTCTTGGGGTGAACGCCGCAGGGCAGGCCAGCGGGCACGGCTTTGCGCACCGCGTATTCGCCGTTGGCGCACACATAGACAGCATTGTATTTGCGCCGCCGTCCATCTTGTCCCTTGTGGACGGGGTCCACCGCCACATTGCCAAAGATCACGGTTAGTTCGGTACTAGCCCGGCAAATCTCGTCGCTATACGCGGCAAAATCCTCCACGTAAGCGTCCATCTCCCACAAGTCGCCGAGGATATAGCCGCTGATGCACAACTCGGAAAACACCACGACCTCAGCGCCGACCTCTCGCGCCTGTGCGATAAAGGCCAGCATCCGCTCCGCATTCAGGTCGGGCCGCCCGGGCTTGACCTCCATCTGCACCAAGGCGATTGCGGGCAGACCCATCAGGCCATCACGGGGACCCGCGCCTGGTGGATGCACTCGGCCAACAGCGGCACGCCCTCGCGGACGGCCTCCAGCGAGGCAAAGCCAAAGGCGAGGCGTATGGCCGGCACGTCCTCGCGCCGGATGTGGAAGCCCTGCCCCCGCGCCACCACAATGCCGCGCTCGGCGCACAAGGCCATGAGGCGATCGCGATCCACATCTTCGGGGAACTCGATCCAAATGAACATGCCGCCTACCGGCCGCGACCACGTGCAGAGGTCACCCGCACCTTCTTCAAGGCCAGCGAAGACTGCGTCGCGCTTTTCCTTGAGGATGGCATTGGTCTCGGCCAAGTGCTGCCACAACCGGTCGCGGAACAGGGCCGCGCAGCTAGCGGCCGCCAGCAAGCTATTGCCCCCATCGTAGCGGCGGTCGAGAATCCGCCCCAGCATAGGTGGCCGAGCCAACAAATAGCCCAACCGCACGCCGGGCCCCAAAATTTTGGACAGCGAGCCGATGTACAGGACGTCGGGGCTGTCGTCGAGCGCGTAGAGCGCCGGCTCTTCTGGCCCCTCAAAATGCACGTCGCCGTAGCAGTTATCTTCCACCACAATGGTCTCGTAGTAGCGCGCTACTTCGAGCAGTTCAAGGCGGCGCTGCCTCGGCATGACCGAGCCGGTGGGGTTTTGGTAGGTCGCCAAGGTATAAATAAAGCGCGGCGGGGTACCCTTGCGGCGCAAATCCGCCAAAACGTCGGCCAGCGCATCGACGCGCATCCCCTGCTCGTCGAGCGGCACCCCGACCAGCTCGGCTCCCAACCGCTTGTACGCGCCAATCGTCCCCGAATACGTCAGTTCCTCGGTGACAATCACATCCCCCGGTCCTTCCATCAGCGCCTCGGCCACCAGCGTAACCGCCTGCATGGAGCCATTCATCAACGCGATGTGGTCGGCGGACACGTCAATGCCCTCGCGCTTGGATTCGCGCATGGCCATGACCTCGCGCAAGCCTTGATGGCCCATGTCGCCGGGATAGCTCACTAGCGTCGCGCCCAACTCATGCACGGCTTCGCTAGCGGCTTCGGCCAGCGCCTCCGTGGGGAACGAGCCGGGGTCTGTGCGTCCACTGCCAAAATCGTATGTGCTCATAACACGCTCCTTTTAGAGTTCCAATCGCTTGAGTCGGGGATTTTCAGTAAGCCCCGGTATCCGTCCTCTCTTGGCCGCGGGTCGGCCATCTACTTCCTTGATGTCCGCAGTGAAATCTATCGCCGAGGCGGCACTGATCGCGCTGCCAACCCCAAAGGCGTCCACCGGTGCCCCTGCCTCCCGGAAATATCCGATCCGCTCGGCGTCCAAACCGCCGGAGACCGCGATCTTTACATGGCTATGCCCGGCTTGGTCGAGCCGCGCGCGCACCTCCGCAACCAACTCGGCTGTGACGCGGCCGCGCTCGCTGGGCGTGTCCAGCCGCACTCCCCACAGCTTCTCGCCTAGGGACTCGGCCAGCCGCAGGCTTTCTTCGGCTTCGTCCTTAAAGGTGTCAACCAGTGCAATTCGTTCGACCTCGGCGTTGATGTGGCGATCAAATGCCTCAGCCGCCTTGAGCGTGTCGCCAAGGCACAAGATCAAGGCGTGGGGCATAGTCCCGGTTGCCTCAATGCCGGCGAGAGCGGCCCCTTGAGGAGTGGCACATCCAACGCACCCTCCGACGATGGCCGCGTATTCCATCCGGGCGCTGACCTCCGGGTGGATGTGTCGAGCGCCAAAGCTGATGATCGGCACCCCGTCGGCTGCGGCCACGCACTCCGCCGCAGCCGTGGCCCACCCCGTCTCGCTGCTGAGCATTCCCAACAGCGCCGTCTCGTACAGCCCAAACTGCCGATAGGGCGCGCGAATCCGCAGTACAACTTCGCGCGGCTCGATCCAATCCCCTTCGTCCAAACTCCATACCTCTGCCTCCTCATCGAGCACCTGCCGCAAGAGGGCCAGCGCCTCGCGCATACCGCAGAGCAAGGCGCGCCGCCGGGTAAACACCTCCACCGCCACGACCGGATTGAGCTGCTCAGCCGCGAGGATGTCGCAACTGCGGCGGAAGTAAATATCCGCGTTGTCGCCCGCCAGCGTCGCCGCCGAGGGCGCGTATAGGTCGCGTTCTACCATCAGCGGTTGGTGACCTGTGCCCCGAGGATTTTTTCTATATGCCCCAAGGCCCATTCGTGCTGTTGGGGATCAAAGCTGGCCACGCAATCGGCCGGGACTTCGACCGGATAGTCGCGATTGCGCAGCCCGGCCACGGTGTGCAGGACGCAAATATCCGTGCAATCCCCCATCACCACGACCTTGTCCGGCGCTAACTCATCCAACATCGCGGCCAACTCGGTCTCGAAAAAGGCACTGTAACGCCGCTTTTTGACGATCTGCGCGTCTTGGGCCAACGGTGCCAACTCGTCAATGATGTGCTCCTCCTCGCTACCTTCGATACAGTGCGGAGGAAACATCTCAAACTCGCGGTCATTTGCAGTGTGGCTGTCTTGAGTAAAAAACAGCGAGGCCCCAGCGGCCTTTTCGCGCTCGACTCGCGCGGCGATTCGCGGGATAATCTCCCTGGCGTGGTCCCCGCAGTAGAGCGTCCCGTCTGGACGCATAAAGCCGTTCTGCATATCCACGACAATCACGGCATTAGCCATCGCCTATTCCTCCTATCCGCAAAAATATAGCAATCCGGCATGATTTGAACGATTGTAGGGGGCGGTTTCAAACCGCCCCCTATTCTGCGTCTATCTGCGTCCATCTGCGGATCATCTTAGAATTCAAACCGGCTCAAGCCCATCCCCCACGAGCCGCCTGTAATAACACCCCAACCGCGCCCGACCATCTGCATCCAAAGTGTGACACGCCCCCTCCCCTTTGAGCCGCACGCGGTACAGCAGCGAATTCTGCTCGCAGTTGATGCGGATTTCGACCAGTTCGAGCACATTGCCCGAGGTCGCGCCCTTCACCCACAACTCGTTGCGCGACGTGCTCCAAAACGCGGCCACGCCCTCGCGCCGCGTATAGTTCAGCGCCTCTTCATTGGCGTACCCCACAATCAGCACCTCGCCGCTATCCACATCCTGCGCCACCACCGGCACCAAGCCCTCGCCACAGGCCGCGGCCCGCTGCAACTTGCCAAAATCCAAGGCCAACCGCTGCCCTTCCTCCAATTCCTCAGGCGTCATATTCGCTTGTTCAACCACGGCGATCTCCCATTGTCAGAGCCTCTTTAACTAGCCTTGCCTCCCCCTCCAAGTCAAGCCTATATTCCCCGCCCGAAAGGACAAAACCCTATGCTTCTCGACACTGCCTACGAAATCGCCACCTCTAACATCCGCTTCGGCCCGGGCACCACCAAGGAAATCGGCATGGATCTCAAGGACCGGGGCCTGCAGCGAGTCAT
Organism: Candidatus Latescibacterota bacterium; assembly: GCA_965116455.1. Classification (GTDB taxonomy): domain Bacteria; phylum Latescibacterota; class UBA2968; order UBA8231; family UBA8231. The sequence continues at coordinate 3,461,406 of OZ220690.1, forward strand.
GGTATTAACCGACCCAAACTTGCGCGAGCAAGCGCCAGTGCAGACGGCCTTGGCGGCCATTGCGGAGGCGGGCGTCGAGTACGCCCTGTTCGACCAAGTGCGCGTCGAGCCGACCGACGCCTCGTTCAAGGCGGCGATTGCATTCGCCGAACAAGGATTTGACGGATTCGTCGCCATCGGCGGGGGATCAGTGATGGACACGGCCAAAGCCGCCAACGTGTACACCACGTACCCGGCCGATTTCCTCACCTACGTCAACGCGCCCATCGGCCGGGGTGAGCCAGTGCCCGGCCCGCTCAAGCCGCTGATCGCCGTTCCCACCACCGCTGGCACCGGCAGCGAGACCACGGGCGTGGCGATTTTCGACCTCGTCGAGATGAAGGCCAAGACCGGCATGGCCCACCGCTACATGCGCCCGACCTTGGGCATCGTCGATCCAGACAACACGCGCTCCATGCCGCCGCAGGTGGCCGCTTCAACCGGCCTCGACGTACTCTCACACGCCTTGGAGTCCTACACAGCCCTGCCGTTTGACCAGCGTCCCCGACCCGACCGGCCCCAACTGCGACCAGCCTACCAAGGCTCAAATCCCATCAGCGACTTGTGGGCATTGGAGGCTTTGCGGTTGGTAGAGCAATTTTTGCCCCGCGCCGTGGCCGACCCCAGCGACGACGAGGCCCGCAGCGCCATGTGCTTGGCCGCAGCCCTCGCCGGCATTGGCTTTGGCAACGCCGGCGTCCACTTGCCGCACGGCATGTCCTATCCAGTGGCTGGCATGGTGGAAAGCTATGTGCCCGAGGGATACGCCATCGCTTACCCGCTGGTACCACACGGATTTGCCGTAATCGTCAACTCACCGGCGGTCTTCCGCTTCACCGCGCCGACTTGCCCCCAGCGGCATCTGCGGGCGGCCGAGGTCTTGGGAGCCGATTGCAACGGGGCGAAAGACGAGGACGCAGGCGCGATCTTAGCCGACCGCATCGTCTCGTTGATGCGCCAACTCGGCGCACCCAACGGCCTCAGCGCCCTCGGCTACGGAAGCCAGCACATCCCGGCGCTAGTCGAAGGCACGCTGCCGCAGCACCGAGTGACCAAGCTCTCGCCGCGAGCGGCTAACGCCGAGGAACTAGCGGGAATTTTTGCGGACGCGCTGAGTTATTGGTAGAAAGCTGCCTTTAAGCAGAAGGTCTCCCACACTCTGTTCATTGTCGAATCTCCTCGGCATGTTAGTATATTATGTAAAAAATCCCGCTTTAAAGCTAGGAGGCAATCCGGCATGGACAGTGTTTTCATTTATTGGGACAACTCCAACATCTTTCACGAGGCACAACGGCTAGCGGAAGAGCGATGCGAAGGTGCCAACGCCCGTTACCGCGTGCGCGTCAACTTTGACAATATACTGCGCCTAGCGCACGCCGACCGCCCACTGAAAAAGGCACTTGCCACCGGCTCGGTGCCGCCAGAAATGCGCCAGTTGTGGAATCGAATGGAAGGCAAGGGGGTGGAAGTTCAACTGTTCGACCGAGGCAGCACCGGGCGTGGCGAACAGGAAATGCCCGACCGGGTATTGCAGTTGCGCATGCTGGAAGATGCGCTGGATTACAACGGCACTCCCGGTATCGTAGTGTTGCTGACGGGCGACGGTGCCGGCTATCTCGAAGGCGCGGGTTTTCACAGCACTTTGGAGCGCATGCACAAGCGCGGGTGGCGGGTGGAAATCCTGTCATGGGCGCATTCTTGCAACCAGCGGATGCGCCAATGGGCGCAAGAAAACGGCATATTTGTCGCGTTAGACGACTTCTACGAGGCCATTACGTTTATGGAACCGTCCAGGCCGGGAGCGGAGCTTGCGTCCGCACGCGATTCCGCGGAACTGGACCTGTCGCAGAGGCCGACGGCCTAAAATGAGCACGAGAACCTTATTTCTAGCTTGGCAGGACAAAAAGCCTAGCAAGGCATGGTTTCCGGTGGGTCGGCTGGATGCTGATGTCGAACGTTCGCTCTATCGCTTCCGTTACATCGGCGGCGCAAAGCGAGCACAAGAGGAGATGGGACTCTCTCCGTTGATTGATTTTCCCGATTTGGACAAAGATTATCAGTCCTCAGAACTGTTTCCGCTATTCCAAAACCGGGTTATGAATCGGGCAAGGCCGGACTTTGCCGACTACCTTCATAGCCTTGATCTAACCGAGGGAGCTGACCCCATTGAGATTTTGTCCACCAATGGAGGCCACCGCGTAACGGACTCTTACGAGGTTTTTCCAAAGATCGAGAAAGACGACACCGGGGGCTTCTCTTGCCGGTTCTGCCTGAGTGGCTGGCGACATATCGATAAAACGGCTAAAGGTCGAATTGATCGCTTAGAGCAGGAAGAAGAACTGTATATCACACTAGAATTGACCAATCCTGCGACTGGGTTGGCCGTGCAAATTCAGACGACGGACTACTGTATGATCGGATGGGCACCGCGTTACTTGGTGGAAGATTTGGTTGCGGCGATGGCCGAAGGGCCTAGTAGATACGGGGCACAAGTGGTGCGGATTAACCGTCCGAAGCAGCGTGTATTGATTGAAATGCGTGGCTGCTGGAGTAAGCACGAACCAATGAGTGGCGAGGATTTTAAGCCCTTGGTCAATTGATTGTCCAGCGGAGCTTCCGACTGATTCTATCCTTCCTGTGGTCGCTCACGGAGTACTTGCAGCTATCGTCTGTAGAAAATCGCGGACAGTGCTGAAGACGCTGTGATTCAAATCCCAGTAGTCATTCTTTGCTGCCACACCTACGGAAAAATGAGGGTTGGGCTTTGTTGTCAGATAGGCATGGGCACGAGCCTTGTCGGATCTCTCAATGGATACGTCTGGCAAAGATTCGACACACTTGAAAAAGTCATCGATGCAGCCCTCCACCGGGTTATCAGCAAAGCTCTCGCAAAGTAAAGTTTCAAGCATCCCTTGGCGATTCTCGCCGGGCAGTATCAGCACCGTTACCGCCGGGCTAGTGCCGGTGCGTTCTGCGGGGCTGTCCGGCACGGGCAGCCTGACTCTCTCCAACGAAGACTGAACACTCTGGAACGCTCTCTCAGCGGATGTCTCCGCATCCCGAACGATGCCGATACTCTGAACAGTCTGGAAGCCCGGCGCGTTCACAAGCGCACGCAGAAAACCACTCAGCTCATATACGCCGCCGAAGTTCTGAATCTGGATATTTGCAAGCGATAGATGCTCGACAAACGCTTCAAAGAAGTTGCGCGGATCATTGCCCTCGACGAGAAGCTGGATTGCCGATTTGATTTCTTTTGCTCTTGGCATACCTAGCGAACCTCAAGATTGTGTCGGAGAGCGGCATCGATTGCATTCGGTTCATAGGTAACACAGCGATTTTCTGCGTCGCTGGCTTCAAGCCGGTGTAGGCGGAAGCCGTCAGAGCCAAGGGCTTGATGCGCCGCTTCTATACATTCAAAACTATGCGTGGTCGCAAATATCTGCGTGTGGAATTGCTTGGCTGCTTCATCAATGGCCCGCCAGACATCGGGCAGTACCGAATGGTGAATGCCGTTTTCAACCTCATCCACCAGCACGACGCCATCCGGTACAGAAGCTATGGCCAAAACGAGCCGGGCAATTTGAGTCATGCCTTCGCCCATTGCTGACAGTGGCACCAGTTCCGACAACCCGATATCTCCCCAGATCATGGGTGTGCCGCTGGAGGAGTTTTCCTCAATGCTTTGCAATCTCGGCTCGACAATCTGTAGTGCTTTTAAGAGTAGAGATCCCTGTTTCTTCCTTCTCAATTGTCCCAGCCTTGTGGCATCTCTGCGGATATTCCTAGTTCGAGATAAGAGAATTATTACACCAAGCGAGGCATTTGTAGGAGGCTGATTGATTTCAAATTCCTGTCCCTTCACACGTATCTGACTTTCGACGCGTTTCCCTGAAGGATCGATATACTGAAATGCGAGTGAGCGTTCGCTGAAATCTGGCACCGAAGTTTCTTCCATAAGATCAAGAGCAGTCTCAGGAGCGGCTTGTCGCTCGGATGTGATTTTCAAAGCCAATTGACCATGCGACGCATACTCTCCCTCAATCTCAATGGCCCGTTCCATGTCCAGATCAGAGAATAGCTGTCTCCACAAGGGGCCAATCATCGCTGGCGATACTCTACTCTCCAGTTCCAAGCCGCGAATAATATTGACATTTTTTGCCAGACGTGCGTCTCCGGCTCCAACTAGCAGAGAAATTGCCTCAAGTAAACTGGTCTTGCCGGAATTATTTTTGCCAGCAATGAGATTAATACCGCTCAATTGGTCGATTTCAAGCGCGTTGAAGCCGCGGAAATTCCGTATCTGCAGGCGTTTCAACATGGTTCTCACTCCTCGCTTATATAGGATTCTCTAGATTATTTTTACGCTAACTTACGACCGTTACTGTACCAAGATGGTTGACATCCGGAATCTTGGACATGTTTATACAGCCAGTTCGATTTTTCGGACTTCGCATCCTCCAAAAGGTCTTCTACGACGCTGAGATACTCTCGGATGGCAGCTTTGATATTAAGAGGGCCTCTTCTTCTGTTCTTCCCCCAGACCAACAACCTGGCAAGCCAGGAATCGACGCACTATAGCCTTCGGCAGATTGGCGGAGAGCAATTTTGTACCTCATAATGGTCTTTTTGCGGTTATTCATCTGCCTCTCCTCTCCATGAGTCGCCTTGCGATCTTTCAACAAATCGGTTGGCAACGATTTTTTGAACAAGAAAGAAACTCGCAAGTATCCCTAGTACCGTAGTCATCGCCTTGGCCTTCGATAATTGCCGTTTACTGTCTAGTCATCACGGCCTCCTGTCCACTGGTTGGATTGGCTCACACGACTGGATAGGATGGACAGGATTTTAGGTTAAGTCATTCTATATCAATGGCAACTTATCAATTATTACATCATATCTGTGCAACAAGTGGTCAGATGCAGCAGCAATCTCCTGAATCTCAATCACGGCGAATGGTATTCCAAATTCATCAGGATGATGGTCTTGGCAAAAAAACGTATTTGGCTCTAACCTAGTCCCATCTCGTGTAGTTGCCCCTTCTTTAACTCGGATAAATACGTACTTACCAGCTACATGGATTAGGTCTGGACGTTTATGGATTGGGATATTTGGATTATCTAGATAAAACTGTTCGATTTTTTTAGATATAATCTCCTTTGAAACGCCACCTGAAGCATAGACTATTTTAAAAGGCCAGTTATCATAACTTTTTATACGAATTAGTGGATTTTTTATGCCATCTATAGGTGTCTTATTCGGTAGGCTTGCTATATTGTTTAATGAATCTACCAATTGATAGCTATCTAAATTAGACTTTATTGAGGCAACGGCAACACAGCCATCAATACAGGCAAACGATTTGCCAGATCCATCTTGATTGTGAAAATTAAACCGTAGAGACTTATCATTACTGACAATCAAATCTATTTGCTTTGATTCATTACCATCTAAGTCGAACACAAAACCGCCATAATAAACGTTGCAAGAAGAAGGCAAATGCTGTTTCAGAACTTCTGAGTAGATCCTTTCTCTGGACATACCGACATCTGTAGTATTAGAGAAAATGGAAGCTGAATCCGCTTCTCCTTTAAGTACCTTTCCAACCTTAGAAAAGTATTCTTGTAGTCTCTGGTAAAACTCTTGAGCCATTTCTTTTTTCTCCAAGTTAAGATGATATGTCAGTCATGCCCTCGCCCCACACTCGCCCAATCGCCGCCCGAATCTTCCCCTCCATCCGCTCCACTAATTCCCGATTAGCAGCGACGAGAGTCTGCTCGGCTTCGATTTCGGCAACGAGGGCTTTCTGTGTTTCAGTAGATGGGAGAGGAATCGTCAATTCCTTGAGCACTTTAACGGAAGCTACATTTCTTATGGCTGCTCCAAACGCAACGTTCTCAATTGATTGCCGGAAGTTAGTACTGTCCATCCAAAGCTTCAAGAATGGTGTAAGTATGCGATCTGTCGCGCTAAGTCTTAGCAGAGCTTGGTTGATGATACCAGGTGGTGCATCTTCGGGTACCACTGCCGTACGACCCATCGTCCCAGAACAACTCATAATTATATCATTAGGGTGAACTGAGAAGCCATTCATTTCTCTATATTTTTTCTCATCAATGAAATATCTAAATGAACTAAAGTCTTGAGATATAGCGTGGTTCTGTTCATATACCGCGTAGCCTTCCTCAACAAATATCTCTTTCTTAAGACTTCCACCGAATGGTCCTCGCTTGAAGTCGCATACCTTCCCCAACTCCACCATCGGCCACTCAGGATCAACCACAATCTGCGGCCGATAGTTGTCAATCACCGCCTGCGCCCCGTCTATCACCCGCTGATACCCCTCAATCTCCGTCACAATCTCCCGCTGCACTTCCAGCGGCGGCAGGGGAACTTCGTAATCCTCAATGAAATTCCGTGGCACACGTTGAAGTCCACCAGTGCCCGTCATGTTATTGACACCAGACTGGCGAAATAATGGATGGGTAACGCAGAAATAAATCCATTCCGGAAGCACTCTTTCAGAACTACGAAGCACATAAAATTCACTGGAACCAAATCCAATACCATTTTTTAGATTTCTCGCAATACCAGCCTTACCGTTTTCAAAACACGGCGTTACTTTAGCTAGTAACACATCGTTATCTGCAAAGTAAGTGTAGCTCGCTCCCACCTCACCAAGCACTCTGTGCTCTTTGGCGACAAACGCGATTTGGTTTTCGTTTAGATCTGCCATCGGTACAAAGGAGACCTCGGTATCTGCTGGGAACTTGGAGAGTTCGGATTTACGAGGGTTGACAGTACAAATCTGCCCAATTGGGAAAAACGGGAATGCGGCGCTAATTCCTATATTCTCCCGATACCTTTCCCCGCTCAGATTATACTCCCCACCAGCCGCAATCTTCTCCTTCTCGGCAATCAGCCCAAGCGCGGTCGTGTAATCCACTTTAGGTTCCGCCACACCATCGGTCAAAACCGACTCGCCCTCCCGCAGCCGCCCCAGATATTCACCAAGCTCCTCCCTCACCTGCGGCAAATCATTCTCCGCAATCTCCCGCCGCTGTGCCCCCAAATCAAACCCATCATTCTCCACCTTAAAAAAGGCAACGCGATCCGTCTTTTGCGCCAGTGCCTTATCCAGCAGCAGAATGGAAGTCTTAACCCCCGAATAAGGCTGGAACACGCCCGCCGGCAACGAGACAACAGCCACCAGATAATTCTCCACCAGCATCTTGCGTAGCTGCTTATGGGCAGTCTGGCTCTGAAAGATAATGCCCTCCGGCACAATAATACCGGCGCGCCCCGCAGGCGTCAGATGCTCGGCTATGTAATCGACAAACAGCACTTCGCTGCGTTTGGACTGCACCGAAAAGCGGCGATGCGGACGGATGCCGCCCTTCGGCGACATAAACGGCGGATTGGCCAAAATCACGTCGGCATACTCATTCCAGCGCTCCTCGCTGGTCAGCGTGTCGTACTCGAAAATGTGCGGCTCACGAAAGTCGTGTAAATACAGGTTCACCAGCGACAGCCGCACCATATCGGGCGAAATGTCATAGCCCCTAACGTTGGCCACGAGTGTCCCTTTTTCGTCCGGCGTCAGCGCACTGTTGCCCTCGTCATCGGTATTGGCCTTGAGAATGTGCTTGTACGACGAAATCAGGAACCCGGCAGTACCACAGGCCGGGTCGAGAATCTTTTCGTCTTTCTTCGGGTCAATAACGGCGACAATGAAGTCGATGATATGGCGCGGAGTGCGGAACTGCCCGGCGTCCCCCTGCGAGCCAAGCACCGAGAGCAGATATTCGAAGGCATCGCCGAGCCGCTCGCTGTGATCGTACGTAAACTCGTCGATGACCTTGAGAAAGGCGCGCAAAGTCTCCGGATCGCGGTAGGGCAAATAGGCGTTGTTGAAGATGTCGCGGAACAGCGGCGGAATGCCCGGATTTTCCGGCATCCGGGTGATCGCCTCGGCGTACAGATTCAAAGTCTCGTGGCCGCCCAAGCCAGCACGCACCAGTTGAGGCCAGCCATAGCGGGCAAAGTCGCCGGCAAAAAACGTGCGCTGCCCACCCAACTCCTCACTGTCGGCGTCAATGTCGTCCATAAACTTGTAGATGAGCGCGATAGTAATCTGCTCTACTTGGCTCTTCGGATCGGGCACCTTGCCGACGAGAATGTCGCGGGCCGTGTCAATGCGGCGTTTGGTAGCGGTATCGAGCATATTAGCTCCGGTAAACGAATCCCTCTCCGATCTTCCAAACTCCCTTCTCGCGAAAAGCGGGAATGGTCTGGCGACGGGCAGCGTTGGTGACTGCAGGTGCCGAAAGTCCATGCTGTTTGATATAATCCGATAGCCGGATAATAGCCTCCCCCTGTAAATAGCTCAGCCTCTTGTGCAGCGACTCTACGAGCGCCAACGCCATAATATCTTCCATCGTCCTAGTCGTTTGGCGGTCCCCATAGTCCCTGAACGCTTGATAGTATCGCTCCTTCTCCGAGTTGCGAATAATAAGGCGCGGCAGTCCGAGCTGGATAAGTTGAAAATTGATGAGAACCCGCCCCAAGCGGCCATTGCCGTCGCAAAAGGGATGGATGGTCTCAAAATCCAAGTGAAATCGGGCAATTTTATCGAGGAAGTAGGAGCCGAGATCGCTGGAATACTCGACGAGGATTTCATCTATCATGCGCTCGACATGCTCGGGTGCCGGCGCAATATGAGTCCCCACCCGCACGTATTCCCCCTGCTCGCGAAAGCGTCCCGCGATGGCATCATTAATGCCGCCGATGAGCATCTGATGCAAAAGTAATATCAGGTCTTTGGTCAGCTCGCTGTCTTTAGCTTTGGTGCGTTTGTATTCCGTGACGCGGGCTAGATTTTTCGCCTCAAAGACTTCCCGCACAGACACATTGCGAGACAGCATCTGCTCCAACAGGATTCGCTCTGTCTCCTCAAGAGTGAGCGTTGAATTCTCAATCGCGTTCGAGTTGTACACACTCTCGGGAATCTCTACTTCGTCAATCATCGACAGTAGCGATTCCTTGCCTTGACGCAAGGTATCGTACGCTCGTTTCAAGTCTTGGATGCGGTTTCTTATCGGCTGTGTGGTCACCATGTCGTTATTGTATTGTATTCACTATATATTGTCAAATATTCGTGAATGAATCGCTAAAAATGGAGACTATTCACGGTCTTTTGGGATAAATTCGTTAATCGTGGATGAGAAAGCCGAGTTAGTTTCAAACTACCGATAGTACTCCGCCCATGCCGCAGCGCATGGCGGGCTATATCGGGCGCGCCATTGGGCAACACGGCCTACCGATCTATTCCAACGTCATCTATCTGCGTCCCGATGCCGGCCGCACCGATCCGGGGCACTACCTCCAAGAGCGGCACGGCTACCGCGTGTTGGTGCAATACAAGGTGATTCGGCTGAGTGAACTAGACGGCCAACGCATTCTCGACCGAGGCCATGTAGGCTTGCTTCCGTTTGTGCCGTTGATGCAGCGGCCAGTGGGCGTGGATGCCGAGGCATGGTTGCGCCAGTGTGTTCACCGAGCGCAAGAGGTGCCAATGGGCGAAACCGTCAAGGCTAATTACTTGGCCGATCTTGCGATTTTGAGCGGTTTGGTGTATAAATCAGAAACGATTACGACCATCATCTCGGAGGCGACCATGTACGAATCGTCGGTAGTGCGGTATTTCACGGAAAAGGCCCTTGAGCAAGGCATCGAGCAAGGAGGCCGAGAACGCGCCATTGAAGATCTGCTCGACGTGCTGGAGATTCGCTTTGGGCTAGCCGCGTCGGATCCATTGGCCGCCCGCATTGGAGCCATTAAAGATATGCAGCACCTCAAGCAGTTGCACAGAACGGCCATACAGGTGCCCAGCCTTGAAGCCTTTAGGCTCCTGCTAGACGAAGCCGAGTAGGGGGCCTTGGGAACAAGCGTTCCAGATTCACCAGCGCAACCCTTTCCTCCGCCCCCACTTCAGCCAATCTTGGGTCATCTCCGCGACAACGTCTCCACGGCTCGAACGTCGTGTACCTTTTCTAAGCGGCAAACTGGTTCAAGGATACGTAATCCTTGACATACTCGGGCACGAGCGAGCGATATGGCTCCGGCACCGCGCGAAAGTCGCTGGAGGAAAAAGCCGGATTGGTCGCCAATTCTGCAAAGCGCCGATTCTCAATAATATCTCGGGTCTGTCCGCTGATCAGGTACGCCTTAAAGTACGCCCTAATCGCCGCGATGGACTCGGCCTCGTCGGGCTTGTGATCGGCGACGAATTTGGCGAACTCCTCTTCGAGCAACTCGTCCCTCGACTTAAAACGCGGAATGAGATCAAAAACCTTCTCCAGTATCTCGCGCAAGGTTACGCGCCTATCCACCGCAGCGGCTTGGCGCAGCTTGGCGAGGGTATAGTATTCCTCGGGCTTGTCGAAAACTTCCTGATTCACATAGTCAATGGCGCGATCCCATTGGCCCGCCTCGATAGCTTGGGCAACGAAGTCATTTTCGCGCACCTCGTCGGCAAAACGGTCGAAGAACATCCGGTCAATCCTCATCCCCTCGGAGCCGATCTGCTCTTGCTCAATCGTCGAGAGGAAGTCGTCCCCCAAGTGCTCGTACGTGCCGGCATATACAACTGGCCTCGGGTCGTCCCCGTCCCTATCACTTCTATCTCGCAGCCGAGGCAATACCAATACCTCGTCGTAGTTGAACTCATTCTCGAAGTATTGGCAGTTGCCAAAGAAGTCAAACAGCTTAAAGGTGGTCTTCTCCGGGTCAGCGACGACGTCTGTGGGGTGGTGCCCTATCATCTGGTCGAGGAAGTTGTGCTTTCTGGTGCCGCGCCCCTTGATCTGGACGAAATCCGTCGGCGAGAATATCGGCCTGAACAGGCCCAAGTTGAGAATGTCGGTGCAGTCGTAGCCAGTAGTCATCATGCCGACAGTTACGCATACCCGCGCCTTGCTCGTCCGGTACTCTCGCATGAAGTTGCCGGATCCCCGGAGGTTATTGTTGGCAAAGTTGACCGTGAATTGCTGGGCATCCATCACATGCGACGTAACCTGAACCGCAAAGTCCGACTGGTACTTGCCCGGAAACATGCGGTCGGCGATCTCGTTGAAGAACTGCGTTAGCTTGGCCGCGTGTTCCTGGCTCACCGCAAAGACGATAGACTTCCCAATCTCCCCGCTGATCGGATCGCGGAGCGCATTCTCCAAAAAGGTCCGGCAGAAGACCGCGTTGGTAGCTTCCGAGAAAAACTCCCGCTCGAAATCGCGCTTTTTGAACGCTTCCTCCTGCTGCTCTCCCTCATCATCGGTAAAAGACACCACAAAGCCCTCGTCCGCGAGAAGTTGGGTAGTCACCTCCGTTCGTGCGTCCACGACCCGAGGATTGATCAGATACCCATCGCGCACTCCATCGATCAACGAGTAGCGGAACGTCGGCTCGCCACTCTCGCAGCCGAAAGTGCGGTACGTGTCAAGCAGCAACCGGCGCTCCACCTCGCGCGGATCGCGCACATGCGGGCCGCTCGCATGGGTGCCTCTGAGGTAGTCTCGGGGCGTCGCGGTCAGTCCCAACTTGTAGCCAACGAAGTAATCGAATACAGCGCGGGCGTTGCCGCTGATAGACCGATGCGCCTCGTCCGAAATCACCAAATCGAAGTCCGTTGGCGAGAACAGCGACTGGTACTTGTTGTTGAACAGCAGCGACTGAACGGTCGTGACCACAATGTGCGCCCGCCGCCAGTCATCGCGTTTCTCCTTGTAGATGACCGTGTCGAAGTCGTTCGCCAAGTACGGGACAAACGACTTATTCGCCGCTTGGTCTTCCAACTCCAGCCGATCTACCAAGAAGAGGACGCGGCGGGCATTGCCAGTACGGAGAAACAGCTTGATGACAGCGGCAGCCACTAGCGTCTTGCCAGTACCAGTAGCCATCTCGAACAGGAATCGGTCGCGGCCGTCTCGGACTGCCCGCTGCAAACCGCGGATCGCTCGTAGCTGGTAATCGCGCAAAAAGCGCAAGCCGTGCGTCTGAATATAGCCGGAACGCTCGGCCTCGTTGCGCCACCCGGCCTCCGCCGCATAGTTGGGCCGCTGCGTGAGGACGATGTAGTCGTCGCCAACTCGTTCATCAATCAGGCGCTGCGGATTGGGCGCGACCTGTTTGTACCCCTCCACCGAGTCCGGCGATGGGAACGCCGTAATGATATGCGGATTGCCGCGCTCTAGATCCCAGAAGTAATGCAGATTGCCGTTGGAGAGAATGACGAAGCGGCAGTTCAGCGAGCGGGCGTAGCGGCGGGCCTGCTCCTTGCCCACCAGTGGATTCTTGTCCTCGGACTTGGCCTCCAACACGACCAACGGGAATCCTCTATCGTCGATGAGCAGAAAATCGACAAATCCCCGACCGGAACGCTCAAAATTATCGCCTAAGCTATCGAGGTCGTCGCGTTTGAGAGCGACGTGCGCCTCCAAGCGGATATTGGCTGGTCCATTGTCGTCGCCGAAGAATCGCCAACCAGCGCTTTTGAGCAACTGGTCGATTTTATGCCGAGCAGCCGCCTCGCTCATCCCCCGTCCTCCACCAACACCGGCTCCCGCTCCAAACAAATCCCAAAGGTCTGCTCCACCCCCTCCCGAATCTCACCAGCCAAGGCGAGAACTTCGCGAGTCGTCCCACCGCGATTGACCAAAGCCAGCGCGTGTCGCTCTGAGATGCCAGCGCCGCCCCTTTGCAGCCCCTTGTGAAATCCCGCCTGCTCGACGAGCCAAGCAGCCGGCACCTTGACGCCAGCCGAATCGGGAAAGCTCGGAACATTGGGATAGCGGTCCTTTAATGCAGCAAAGGCTTCCGCGTCGATGACCGGATTCAAGAAGAAGGAGCCGACGGAGCGGGAGTTGGGGTCTTGCGGGTCGATGACCATGGACTTACTGCGGCGGAGCGCCAGCACCGCGTCGCGCACAGTAGCTAAGGTCGGTTGATCGTCATCCACATGCCGGCGCAGCTCTGGATAGCGGATTTGCGGCTGGCCACTGACATCCAAGCGATACGTCACCGAGGTCACAATAAAGCGGTCGCGGTCGGCTCCCTTAAAGCGGCTCTGACGGTAGGCAAAGCCGCATTCAGCGGGGGCAAATGCGATTTCTTCCAAGGTCTGCCGGTCGAGCGCCCGCACTTCCACGATGGTGTCTTTTACCTCTTGGCCATACGCACCCACATTTTGGATGGGCGTCGCACCCACCGACCCAGGGATACCCGAAAGACACTCCACGCCAGCCAAGCCGCGCTCCACACAACACTGCACAAAGCCATCCCAGTCCTCCCCAGCCCCTACCTCGACAGTCTCGCCATCAAACACCACGCCGCTGAGTCCCACTTTGAGCACCAAGCCGCTGTACCCCGCGTCGGCAAAAAGCACGTTGCTGCCGCCGCCGAGCACTTGCACAGAAAGGCCCTCAGCCGTCGCCCACGTCAAGCAGGCGCGCATCTCGTCTAGGGAGGTACACTCGGCCAAGTAGCGCGCAGGGCCACCGAGGCCCATAGTGGTGAGGGGAGCGAGTGGGACATTCTCGCGGAAGATGGGGGACGGCTTTGCCATGAAGTGACGCCTCGTTTTGCGTGTACTGAGCATTTGCGTTGTACTGTCTATATAGAGAATATAGGGCGTATAATGCACAACGCCGGAGCGTACGATGAAAAAGACAAGGCTTATATTCATAACTAAGCAAGGGTGTTAAGCGATGCTGAGGACGTACACTAGGAAAGCCTATCTGAGTAAGCCAGCGCACGCCAATCTCGACGACTTCCTCGATCAAGCTCGGTTTTTGTATAACGAGAGCTTGGCTGAGCGTCGAGATGCTTGGGAGCAGGAGAAGCACTCTGTCACGTATTTACATCAACAGGCCAAGCTGACCAAGCGTCGCGAGGATCCTCAATGGAGTCGTTTCCCAGCTCGGGTGCAACGTTCTATCCTCAAGCGTCTTGACCGGGCCTACCAGCACTTTTTCAAACAGGGAGGCTATCCTCGCTTCAAGAGCTGGCGCAATGGCATACACTCTTTTGAAGATTCTGCCCCTGTCAAGGTGAAGTCGTCAGGCAGGTACTACTCCTACAAGGTGAAAGGTATCGGCCGTCTCAAGTTCAGAGACGCTTTGCCAGAGGGGAAAGTCAAGGTGATTCGAGTGGTCCGTACGCCTCGACGTATCAAGCTCCAGTTTGTGATGGAGGTGGCGACCCCCAAGGTGCTGGATGTTCGTCCTCCTGTGGGCATAGACTTAGGTGTTAAGGACCGGGCTACGCTGTCTAACGGCTACAAGGTTCCTAAAAACATTATGGATCGTGATGATCTCAAGCGACGCCAGCGCATGTTGTCTCGTGCCAAGAAGAGTTCTAACAATCGAGAGAAAAAACGGCGGCTATTGGCCAAGGCATGGCAGCGAGTTACAGAGCGAGAGCGGGGTACAGTACATGAGATAACCGCTGCCCTTGTCAAGGATCACGCTTGCCGGTGGGTGGTAGAAGACCTGAAGATTTCCAACATGGTGAAGAACCATAACTTGGCTCGATCCATAATGGAGCAGCAATGGGGTTACTTTGTGAATTTCCTGACCTACAAGGCTGCAAGTGCCGGTGGGTGGGTCGTCAAGGTAGATCCCCGCAATACGACGCAGCAGTGCTCGGGCTGCGGCAGTATGCCGCGAGACAAACTGGGGCTAAAACAGAGGATGTATCATTGCTACGCCTGTGGTATGGCCTTAGACCGAGACATCAACGCGGCCGTCAATATCCTTCACAGAGGAACGTCCTCTGACCCGGCCGGGATGAGTGCCGAGATGAAGGGAGGATATGTCAAACCAGGCGCTTCATTAGAAGCGCTTACTTCATAGAAAGATATACTGCGTAGGCATGTATATAAATCCCAAAAAGACCCTATATCTCGCCAGCCCGTATGGATTCTCGGCCCAATGGAAGGAGCGGCTCCTGCCCCAGTTCGTCTCTGCCTTAGAGGCATTGGGGGCTGAGGTCTGGGAGCCTTTTGCCCGCAACAACCAAGTCGATTTCTCCGCGCCGGGCTGGGCCTACCAAGTCGGTCAGGATGACTTGCGCGACGTAGTCGAGGCCGACGCGATCTTCGCCATTGTCAACGGCACGCCCCCAGACGAAGGGGTGATGGTCGAGTTGGGCGCGGCCATTGCCCTCGGCAAGCCGACCTTTCTCTTTCGCGACGACTTTCGCCGCTGCACGGATTCCGAGAACTACCCCCTGAATCTGATGCTGTTCACCGGCCTGCCAGAAGACGGCTGGGAAGCCTACTACTACACATCGCTCGCAGAAATTAGCGCGCCCGATAAGGCCCTCGCGCGCTGGCTGCGGGACGAACTGAGCTGACCTATGCGCACGACCATTCCCCCCCATCTGCTCCAAGACCCAGAAGTCGAAGCGTCCGAAAAGGTCTTGCGCGCCTGCGTCCACTGCGGCTTTTGCAATGCCACCTGCCCCACCTACCTGCTCACCGGCAACGAACTCGAAGGCCCGCGCGGCCGCATTTACCTCATCAAAAGCGTTCTCGAAGAGGACGTCCCCCCGAGCCGACAGACGGTCGAGCATATCGACAACTGCCTCGGCTGCCTCGCGTGCGAGACCACCTGCCCGAGCGGCGTGGATTATTCGCTCCTCTTGGAGACGGCTCGGCCACGGTTAGACCAACTCGTCAAGCGGCCATTGATGGACCGCCTGCTGCGCGCCCTACTGACGCGGATGCTGCCCTATCCCGGCCGCACGCGCTTGGCGCTCAGAATGTCCTGGATAGGCCGTGCGTTCTCCTTCCTGATGCCCCGCGTCATGCGGCCGCTGTTGGCTATGGCACCCAAGCGATTGCCGCGACCGGCTGCTGTAGCCCGGCCCGGGGTCGTGCCGGCCGAGGGCACGCGTCAGTTGCGCGTGGCCCTGCTCACCGGGTGCGTCCAACAGGTGTTGGGACCGCAGATCAACGACGCGACCGTGCGGCTGCTGACGCGGTTGGGGGCCGAGGTGGTCATTCCGCCAGATATGGGCTGTTGCGGCGCGCTGACTTTCCACATGGGCGAGCGCAAGCGCAGCCTCAAGCTAATGCAGCACACTATTGAGGTTTGGCATCGCGAGCTGGAAACGGATGGCTTGGACGCGATTGTGCTCAACACGTCGGGATGCGGCACGGCCATCAAAGAATACGATCACATCTTCCGCAACGATCCGCAGTGGGCCGACAAGGCCAAGGCGGTGGTGGAGCGGGTGCGGGACGTGTCCGAAGTGGTGACGCAATTGGGGTTGGGCGAGGCCGATCGCGCACCGGCCTTAAAGGTGGCGTATCAC
Source organism: Candidatus Latescibacterota bacterium (assembly GCA_965116455.1). Taxonomy (GTDB): domain Bacteria; phylum Latescibacterota; class UBA2968; order UBA8231; family UBA8231. The sequence goes on from OZ220690.1 coordinate 3,477,816, forward strand.
GACGCCTGTTCGCTCCAACACGGCCAGCACGTCACCGAACCGCCGAGGCAACTACTCAGAGAAGCAGGCTTTGAGGTCGTCGAAGTGCCCGAAGGCCATATCTGCTGCGGCAGCGCGGGCACGTACAACATGCTGCGCCCCGACTTGGCGCAACAGCTACAAGCGCGCAAAGTAGAGCACATCACCAGCGTTGCTCCGCAGATCGTAGCAGCGGGCAACATCGGCTGCATGGAACAAATCGCCGCCCGCGCCGAGGTCTCGGTCGTCCACACCGTCGAACTGTTGGATTGGGCGACGGGCGGGCCAGCACCGACAGGGGTGTCGTCAGAAGCTGCCGAGCGCTAGACGACGCTGGGTCGTTTCAGTCCATTCCTTGAACTTATTCCCCTACTGAATACGACTCCATTGACAAGAAGGGGCGTGCACTTTAAATATAGTCATATAAAATGACTATATAGTCAGGAGTTGAGACCATGCAGATGCCCATCAGCGAGTTCAAAGCTAAATGCACCCAAGTCGTCCGCGAAGTCGGCACCAAATACCAAATCGTGGAGTTGACCAATCGCGGCAAGGTCGTAGCGCGCCTCGTCCCTCCCGAGCCAGAGACTAAACCCGACCCCCAATCCTTCTTCGGCTCGCTCCGCGGTACTGTCGCGTACCAGCCCGGTTGGGATGAGCCTCTTGGCGAGGATGATTGGGAAGCCTGCCAGTGAAGTACTTGCTCGACACCAATGCGTGGATCTGGGCTTTAGAGGCACCGGAAAAACTGCCTGCCCCAATAAGGGCGATGCTGCTGGAGTCGGATCACCTGCCCTTTGGACTAGCGGCGATCAGCCCTTGGGAAGTGGCAAAAAAAGCGTCCAAGGGGCTTTTGCATTTATCTATGCCTGTGCGCCAGTGGGTAGCGCACGCCACCCAAGCCCCGTTTATAGAGCTTCTCCCCCTTTCAGTGGATATAGCCCTCGAATCGGCGCATTTGCCTGCACCCTTCCACAAAGACCCGGCCGATCAAATGATCGTCGCCACAGCGCGGATGCACAGTCTGGTGCTAGTCAGCGCCGATCAACGGCTGCGCGACTATCCACATGTGCAAACAAAGTGGAAATAGTAAATCAATCTATTCGGTGAACTTGCCCTTGAGTGCTCCCCAACTCTCGACAGCTATCGAGGTGGCCGGGATAGATATTGCGGTGAGGCGGGCGATTTGGGTGTTCGTACTCGGCGGGAGGATGCCGCTGGCGAAAGTCTGCTTAGTCTCTACCACCATAGCGACGGCCCCAATACCACGGACATACCAACCATAGGCGTCTATCTCGGCGGTCACTTCACCCAGAGACGCGAGCTGAGCGTTGCCCGCGAAAGTAACAACGCCGGTGCCGGTCTGGTGGACGCGCAGACACTCAAAGGTGCCCGCCGGTAGCCGAATCTCGCCCCAAGCATCAACCGCGTACTGATAGTCGTACAGGCCGGAACTTGTCACCCCGGGTGCTAGGGTCTGGTCCAGGGAGAAATTTTCGACCGTCCAGCTTTTGCCAAACTCTAGCGGCCAAGGAGTTCCTATATCGACAAGCGGGATGGGGACTTGTCCGGCCGGTCCTTCGGCTCCGACAGCGACATCACCTGCGGCACTGCGCTGGAAATAGTTGTACGTCTCGATCTCGTCCGTTCCGCCAGTGGCGTTGGGCACGGTAGTAATGTTATGGACAGCGTAATCGGCGTTGGGAAAGCTAGCGGCGTCGGGGGCCTGCTCCAGCGGGATGACTGAACTGCGGATGAAGGTAAGTATGCTGTTGGCAGGAGAGTTTGTGAGATCGAAGGACTGACCCGCACCGGCAGAGCCGATGTCGAAGTTAGAGTCCTCCAGGCTGCTAGGGACTGTGGCGATTTCTTGTTCCCAAGTCATGCCTAATGATAGGCTTAAATCGTCGGGAGAAAGGGTAATCTGGGCTTTAGCAGAAAAAGGGAGGAAGACGAAGACGATTGATGCTGATGCACGGACGACGAACATGGTGGTATCCCTTATGGCGATGAGAGTATAGAACTGTGCAATTAAATCAGTGGCGATTGCCCCATGACGATCTCAGCGATTTCGCCAAACCGAACGCGAGTCCACTCCATCACGTCCCTTCTACCTTTGCCAACTCCCGTCGAACCTGTCCAAGCAACGCTTCGACGAGTGCAAGCGCCCCCTTGCGATCAATCGGCTCAGTACTCGAATCAACACCCTCATAGCGAAATTCGACGGCGTACGGCGTGTACCCGGTCAGCTTGTGGAAAGGCTCCTTATCGATCCCCTGAGCGGCGAGCAGATTCAGCAACGCCTCGAGATTGTGGGTGAGCGGGTACGTCTCGCCCAGCAGTGCGAGCCAAGCCTTGAAGGACTTTTCCGCCGCTTGCTGCACGTGAAATCCAAACGACTCTTCCGGCACACCAGCCGTCATGCCCTGGAGCGTGAGGAGGTCGCGCTCGGCCGCTTGCAACATTGCCCTCGCGCACTTAACGTCGCTCATAGAGCACCTTTCCTTCTCGCAGCGCCCGCGCCAAAACGTGGTTGAGAGAGTCGCGCCAGTAGGCGACGTCTTCATGGGAATAGACCAAGACGTCGGCGGGGACGAGAAATCCCGCCAGTGCGTGGTAGATCCGGACCATTTCTTTGTGGCGGCTTCGCTCCGGCCCGAAGGGCTCGCATTCTACGACGATCAGATCAATATCCGAATTTTCTCGTGCGTCGCCGCGAGCGCGGGAGCCGAAGAGGATTACTTGTTCGGGATCAACTTCGGCGACGATGGCCTGAACCATCTGGTCGAGGAGAGAGTCGGTGACCGGGGTCATTGCCTACCTCTGGGCTGTAAATCGCTCACAGCTTCTCAGGCTCGCTGCCAGCGGCTGGGATTCACACCCGGTGCCTCGCTTGCCATATTATCGGGCTTGTTGGGCACGTCAAAGTCCCAGTGCCGCGTATTGGGATCGGCGAAAAAAGGACGCACCGATTCGGGCAGCCCGGCCAGATCCTCCTCGGCCCAGTTCTCGACCTCGTCAATGGGGCCAGCCCAGGACGGGCGGTACGCAATGGCCAGCACCGAACGCGTGTGCTCGCCCTTGTTGGGCCAAGTGCCGTGGAAAGCGCGGTGGTTGAGAAAAACCGCCGAGCCGGCCTTGCACGGCACCACCACTTCCTCGGGATGGCGCTCGTAGCGCATGTACGGATTGGCATCGGCGTGCATGCACAAATGAGAGCGCGGAATGACGCGGAAAGGCGACACATCGAGCGTCAGGTCATCGAGGTAGTAGAGCACGCGGATGGTGAAGGGACAACTGCCGTTGTACCCGAAAATCTGCGAGCCGTAGGGCTGCCCATCCGTGTGCAGGCTGATACCGGGCGTGCCAGGCTCAGAGCGGTCGTACCCGTAGCTGAGAAAGACGATCTCGTCGCCGAAGACTTGGCGCAAAAAGTCAACGGTCGGCGCATGAGCAATAAGATCGGTCACAGCCCCCCCTTCAAACTGGATCTGGGGCTTGCCGCGCTGGTGCGGACTGTAGTCGCGCGGCGTGGTCTCCCAAGTTTCGGCTTGGGCCTTGAGACGGGCGATGTGCTCGGGGCTGAGCAGGTCGGGAATGACCAGATAGCCTTCGAGCTCGACGTGGCGGATGCGCTCGCCCAACGTGAGGGCAGACCAGTCGCGGTCGTCGATGGTGGTCTTTTGCATGGCAGACTCTCCTCGATTGAGATTATATAGCAATAACGATTCGATATGCAGATCGTCGTAGGGGCGAGCGGCCGCTCGCCCCTACCAATTCTGCGTCCATCTGCGTCCATCTGCGGATCATCTAGTGTCAATTGTCGATCAACACCTTTTTGCCAGTTTCCGCGCTCGCGTAAATCGCGTCCAGCAACTTCATGAAGGTCAGCGCCTCGGCCGGAGAGACATCGGGCGGCTGAGCACCGCGAATCGCGCCAGCAAAATCGCGGATCTCCGCGTTAAAGTCACCGTCGCCGTGTTCCACAAACCCACCAGTGGAATCGTCACCTTCAGCGTAGATGGCACCCAACAACCGGCGCGTCCCCGCACGTCTCTTGCCCTCGGGCAAAGAAGTAGATTCCACCTCAATCGTGCCATTCGTACCCAAGACGCGCAAGCGCAAGTCCCACGCCCGGTCCGCCCAGGTGGAAATGACCGAGGAAGTATCCATCTGAATTGTCGTACCGCCAGCGCAGCCCACCAAAAAACTCATGTAATCCTCAGAGTGACGCTCTACTTCTAGGGTCGTTGGAAACGCGCTATGGCTGGCGGCAAAGGCCCACTCGGGTTGCGGACAACCCAGTAAAAACCAAGCCTGATCGAGGTAGTGCGAACCGTGTTGGCCCAATGCACCGCCCTTAAAACCCCACCGATATAGCCAACTCCTGCCCGGCGGCGGCTCGTAATGGGCTCCGCGCTCGCGATAGTGGTAGTGGACGCGCGCATGGTACGCGCGCCCAATCCTGCCATCGGCAATCATTTGCCGACTCTCTTTGTTCTCCGCCTGATGCCGCATGAAGTAGGAGTACACGAGCGTTTTTCCCGTGCTTGCTGCAACGGCGTTGATTTCCTCAACGTCTGCGGCATTGCGACCGTGCGGCTTCTGCACCAATACGTGCTTTCCAGCCTCCAGCGCCTCAATGACCATCGGCTTCCGCACATCGGGCGCAGTGGCGACGCCAACGGCTTCAACCTCGTCATCGGCGAGCAACTCTCGATAGTCGCCATAGACTCTGGGAACATCGTTGTCCTCGGCAACCTGTCGCGCCAAATCTCGATCCAGATCGGCGACCGCCCAAGCGATGGTATCTTCGCCGACGTGGGCACCAGCCACCCAAGTCCTGCCAACTCGGCAGCCGATTACGCCCATTTTAATTTTGTCCATCACAATCACCGCCTTTGCAACCGCTTGAGCTTTGCCTGCAACTCGGGCTTTTCCAATACTTCCCTGTTGACCACATGCTCGGGAATTTCGCCCCGCTCAATTCTCGCCACCTGCCGGAGTCGGCCCCTCCAAGTCTGCATGTAGTACTCGTCGGTGTGGCACAGGGAGTGCGGCGCAACCACGACATTGTCCATTTTGAGGAGGGGATTGTCCGCATCGACGGGCTCCTGCTCAAATACATCCAGCCCAGCGCCGCGAATGCGCCCGCTCTGCAGAATTCGAATCAGGGCTTGCTCATCGACGACGGGGCCTCGCGAAGTATTAATCAGGTACGCCGTCGGCTTCATCAAATTCAATTCCCGCTCGCCGATCAAGTGGTGCGTCTGCTCGCTGAGCGGGACGCTGATGCTGACGAAATCGGACTCGGCCAGCAGGGTATCCATATCGACCAGTTCCACATCTACATCGGCCACATCCTCCTCGCTCAGCTTGGGATCGCAGCCCAAATGCCGCATGCCAAAGGGCTTGGCCATCAGGAACATCTCATGCCCAATATTGCCCACGCCAATAGAACCAAGCGTCTTGCCGGTCAGCCCTTCACCGCGGTAGAGGCGCTGGTCGGCCCAGCGCCCTTGGCGGGTGATCCGATCCTTGTTGATCAGGCGCGTGGCCAAGGCCAGCACAAAGGTGATGATGGTACAGGCCATGGGTCGGCGCACGGCATCGGGGGCAGTACAGAGCATTACATTGGCCCGAGTCAGGGCCTCGACATCGATGTGGTCATACCCAACACCGGTGAAAAGCACGGCCACGAGCTGGTCGTTGCCAATTAGGGAGCGCTCGCTCCAGCGGGACCCGGCCGAGATGACCGCGTCGCAGCCGCGCACTTGCTCGGGGGCAATTTCCGCACTCCGCTCAGCCAATATCCGGTACTGGACCCCGGGCATTTCATCGAACAGTTCCAGCCCAGGACCGGGCAAATCGAAATTCCCCTCCGCGTCGAAGAAATCCCGGGTGATCCCAACCGCAATTTTAGTGGTCATCTGCATCCTCTCGGTACATGGAAAAAGCCTGCACCGCGCCGTCGCGGAGCAGGTCGTATTCGCTGTGGCGGAAGCGACCCACCAGTTGGATGCCGTCCCGGCGCTGGTCCAGGTACTCCTGGCGGTCGCGCGGATAAATCGCCGGCTCGGTGGCGATCCCCTTGGCTAGGGCGATCTCGATGACGCGCTCCATGGCCTGCACCACTTCCGGGTGTTCCCAATCGCCGTGAAAGCCCATAGTCGCCGCTAGGTCACCGGGGCCAAAGACCACGGCATCTACCCATTCGTTGGCGAGCATGGCCTCGGCGTTCTCCACGCCGCGCCAAGACTCGATCTTGAGAATGAGCATCGTCGCCTCGTTGGCCTCGCGGCAATAGCGGGCCGCCTCGCCAGCGGCGTACTCCACATTGGCACCCATGGCCAGCCCCCGCTCCCCGTCCGGCGCGTATTTCATCCAGCGCGCCAGCGCCGCGACTTGCTCGGGCTCTTCGGCGTGGGAGAGGCAGATCCCCAGCGCACCCGCATCGAGCAGCCGCGATACAAAAGGACGCTCGGGCACCAAGACCGTCACCACCGGAGAAAGGCCATTGTCCCGAGCCATAACCAAGAAGTTGGTCAGGGTTTCGTCGTTGTGGATCACGTGCTCGTTTTCGACCAGTAGCATATTGTATCCCGCCTGGGCCGCGATCTTGATCACCGAAGGACGCAGCGACTCGAAGACATTGAAGCCAAAGAGAGGCCCACCGCTCCGGAGAATTTCCTTGGCCGGGTTGCGGATCAGGGGATCTTCTTCCGCCATATCAATCCATTTCTGCAAAGCGGCGCAACACGTTCTCGGTGATGCGAGAGACATTGTTGTCGCCGCGATTATACGAAAGGCAACTGCACCAGCTAATAGAGCCTACTGAAAATACCGCGCCGCCCTTGGGGCCTTCAAAGTACACCATGTCGGACCGCACTAAGGGGTTTTGACTGCCGCCGGTATTGGGGGCCGAGACCAACTGGTCCTCAATGGCCACCTGGTACAGATCGGTGAAGCCCTCGGCCGAAGCGAGCAAGAGGGCGTGGTCGGGCGTCCCCAAGTCGCGGTCCATCCGGTCGATTTCAAAGCCGCCAGCGCCGTGTTCCAGGACCAGGGCGGGAAAGTTGCCGATTAATTCCTCGGGGTCCAGGCCCTCAAAGATAAAGGCCGCCCTCGGGTCCAAACTGTCCGGTTGCCGCCTATAGGGGCGGTTGCGGCCTCCGCCCTGAGAGGTAAAGCCAACGCCGACCATTTTTTGTGGTGCCCGATTGCGAAAGCGCCAGAGGCCACCCATCTCGCCCGTGGTGCTGTGAAAGTGCTCGCCGGGGGCGGCCTCCCAGGCGCGCGAACCCCGCCAGCGCCTGACTTCGACGATGTGTGGACGCTGGGGGTCAAAAGAGGCGATCCAGTAGAAGCCATTGCCGCCTAGGTACATCAGGCGGCCGCCCTCCGCCTGGTACGCTTCCAGCCCTTTGAGCATGGACGCCGTCCAGTACTCTGGGTGAGTGCCGGTGAGGATCACCTGGTACGGTTCCAACAACTCGCTGCCTTCGCAGTGCAACTCGTCGTCGGTGATCACATCGTAGGCAAAGCCCTTGGTGTCCAGCCAGTCGAGCAGATGGAGATCGGCGTTGAGCAGGCGAGGCCAGTGCGCGGCCAAGGAGCGGGAGGGCATGCGGTACAGGGGACGAAAATTGAGGATCGGCCGCCAGCGCGACGAATAGCAGACACCCGTGCCGTCGCTGTGCAGGTCGTAACAGCTCAAGAGCCGCTGGTCCTGCATGTACCGGTCTTGCGGGGCGGCATCGCTGCTTTCGCGCAGGTCCAGCATGGCGCGGATCGGATCGTTAAAGCGCTGGTTGGCATAGACGAGGTACGTGAGGGTCGGCATCAGGAAGGCGATGCGGGCTTGGGCCTTTGCGGGGACGACGAAAAAGGGCAGATAATCCTCGGCGTCGGCGCAAGTCAAGTGGGCCGCGTACACGCCGCTCGGCCAGTCTGAGGGCACGGTCCACTCAAAGGCGACATCCCACTGGGCGTCTTCGAGATCGTCGTCGTGGAAGTGAATGGCCCCGTACTGGCTGGGGGCGACCTTGAAATCCGACTCGTCGCCGGTCCAGTTGTGCCCGGTCACGGCCCGGGTCGGCAGGTTGACCGTGCGGCCGTGGAGTTGATTGGCCTCGGTGTCGCGCACTATTTCCGAGCCGATATCGAGGGAAAAGTCCCAGTTGGCAATCGGGGTATCGGCGTCGGCCTCCGCCACGGAGAGAGCGCGGTCGTAGAGTCGCGGATTGTCGATCTTGCCATTGAAGTGGTGTGTGGCCACTGGCCCCGCTGCGGCAGCCATCAGCAAATCCTCTTGGTTTTCTCCAACAGCCAAGGGGGGAATGGTTTTGCAGACCTCTGCTCGGGCGCGGGGCACCGGCCAGTTGGACTGTAATTCCTGGTAGAGGTGGACAGTTCCAGTGGCCGCGTCGTAGCTGGCGGCGATACAGTGCCATTGCGCCGGGTGCAGGGCCACGCCAGTGCTCAATTTTTCCAGCCGCGTCCCATCGCCGATCCACAAAGCCAGCGACCCGTCCTCGGCGATAAAGAGGCCATAGCCCGATTGGGCAGACACCTTGGTCAACAGCCCTTGCAGGCCCTTTTGCGGCGTGGTGGGGTAAATCCACGCCCGCAGGGTAAACCCATTGGGGCAATTCAACAAAGGGTGGTGCGGCACGACCGCGTACGAGCCGCTGTGGATAGTCTGGTACTGGCCCGGGTACTCGCCGCTAATCGAGGATGCGAGCGCTTCGATTTTGCAGCCGGGACCTTGGGGATTGGCGTCCGTATGCCGCAGGCGCACAAGTTGGGCGCGGTACGCGGGCGCTTCGCTGCTGACCATGAAGCGTATGGTCTGCCCGGGCCGCACGCTGAAACGGTCGCTGTACCCGACGATTTTCATTGATTTCTCCTCGCCACTAAGGCCGTCAACACCCCTGCGACCAAGACTGGGGACCGTCCGTGATGGTCTCTGGCGCGCAAGAATAGGGGAACGCGGAAAGTGTGTCAATTGATCGCCAGGCGCTGTTATTCGTCTTCAGCGCCTATAGTGCCAGTCGAGGAGTGCGTAAGAGCGGCTACGAAGGTGTAGGCAATTTTCTTGTTCCTACCACCTCGACAGGATCTCCTTCCTGCTCAAATCCTACGGGAGGATCCCCACCATACTGAGACCAGCGAAGCTCATATTGGCCACGATTCATCAGCGTGATGTCATCAGTTTCGCCCTCGTCGCCTTCATCAAGACCAGTTCCGAAAGTGACGCCGCCTAGATCGGTGAGGATGTAGCGATTATGGAGCTGCTCGCCGTCCTGTTTCTGTCTCAGTCGGCGAACCAAGACTGGTATCCCATCAGGAATCCACTGACAAAGCCTTCTCTCGCACTCTCCGCGAAAAAACTCCTCCGTCCCAGTACGCTCAGCCGCGGTGTGAATCTCAACGCGCTTTGGCGTCTCGCCTGGACGTTGACTCACCATTCGCTCCAAAAATGCCTCAAACGGGCGTCGATAACGCGGACGTTCGGGACCGAAGTGTGGATCAACGAAGATCACGTCTGAGCTACAGCGGAGTAAGGGAGCCACAGTGTCCGCCATTTCTGTAGCACTCCTCGCGACGGAATATCCACGTTCCACCGCCCAGCGCGTTGCGGAGTCTTCATCTATATCGTTTTCCGTCAGTACATGAGCATGGTTTTTCGGGTTGGTTCGAGCGAGGATAGCATGGAAAGGCAGTCTCTCGTGCTCGCGCTCGGCGTTATCGCGCCAACTCGTTGACTCTCCATCCCACCGAGCATCACTCCGCTGAACCATTTGTTCGGATAGCCTAGCTAACAGTTCTTCGAGACGCTTTTGGGCAAAATCGTCGGTGCTGTTAAAGGAGTTCCACACCAACCTTTTCCAACGTTTGGGATACCGCGAGACGATTCTTCCCTGACCAAGCCCGAAGCTCTCCTTGAAGTAGCGACAGTCGCTCCGGTTGGTCCATGTTGCTACTAGTTCAGGTTCAAGGGCGTATTCGTAGATCATCCTTAGAAGAGTTCCTCCGCACGTTCGGCAAAGAAGCCATTAGGCCACGCACGCTCAAACTCTCCATCGGGCGTTATTGGGATATGCAGAACCTCCGTATCCTCACGTCCGGGCTGGACATAGAGGACAGCGACATGCTCTGGGTGGACATCGGGGACATCTGGCGGAAGCTCGCCATCGGTGGTTTCCCGAATCCGGCGCAGGATACGCAGCAAAAGGTGCTCGCTGTGGGTCTCGATTAGGAAGGTATTGCCGGCACCGCCGAGGGCCGATTCGAGAAAGACATCACCCAACTCGGCCTGAAGTGCCGGGTGGAGGTGGATCTCAGGCTGCTCAATCGCCAGCAGTTCGTTCTCCAACGCATAGGCCGACACCAGCACCGGAAGCACTTGGCTAACGCCGATGCCTACATCGCGGTGGCTTACGGGCGTACCTGTGCGCTTGTCGATAAGAACGAGGTCTTGGAGATTTTCGGCCCGTTCCTCAACCATCTCCTCAGCCCATCTTTCGGCAAGTGCCTCGTCGTCGCTCGCCGCGGACACGAGTTCCTCAATCTCGGGTATGAGGTCGTCCGGGTCGTTGGGGTCGAGTTCGGCGATTTGCTCGGCGACCTGACGAGCCAGCAACGACAAGTCGATCATTTTGTCCGCATCCATTCCTTCGAGAAGTGACGCCGCAAGATCGTGCAGCGCCTTGTGGAGCTTAGCAGGCAGTTCCCTAGACACTGCTGATGTGGGCAGCAGGTCGCGCACTACCAGTTCGTAAGGTGTCTTTAGACGGTTTGCGTCCCCGAGCCATGCGTTCACACGCTCTCGTACATACTCGTTGGTGCGCACCACGTCCCAAGCGTAACCACCACCGGCAAACCAGTTAGGATCGTGATGCTGCGAGAAGGTCAAGTGCCGGGGAGGGTAGGACCGCAGTGGTCCAAGGTAGCGAAGCCTCCATATTTCGCCCTCTATCGCTGTGCCGAGGCCTTCCATCAACTTACTCAACGCCCATAGCAGGGCTCTCCGGACGCGATCTTTTCGCCGGGCCCTAGGACTCACCGACACTGAATTTTCCCCATCTCCTTCCTCCCCTTCGCTATCTTCGAACTCCTCCTCGACTCGGGGAAAGAGGCCATAGCTCCTAGCGGTGATGCCGGGGACCAACTCATCAATCATTTTGATGGAAGCAGTAAACTGCCTCTCTTGGATGTCATAAGCGGCCAGCGCCGACTTCAATAGCTCACGAAATGCTCGATGGTTGTGGTCGAGCCAATCTAGACTCAGAAGTCCGCCTGCTCGTGCGCTCATAAAGAGTAGCAACTCGCCGTCCACTTCCACGGTAAAACGCTCCACTCGTATCTCGCTCTCGCGGTTGGACTCACTGGGCGGATATCCAAAGGGGGTTTGCTGGTCGCTCGTGGTTTCTTCTCCAATCGCTAGCCCCACTGCGATCTCCCGTGCCGATCGCGGAAACTCCTCCAAGTGCCCGGAGAGGCGGCTTGGATCAAGCTCAAAACCCAACTCGACTTGGCGGTCCCGTTTGCGTTGATGTACATACTGGCGGAACCCCCCGAGATCAATGGATTCCCCGCTGATATGGGGTCGCTGTATGTCGAGCTCTCCTGTTGAGATAGCGTGATGCGCGAGTGCTAGGGCATGTATCACACTCGATTTGCCAGCACTGTTCGCTCCGTATATCAGCGTGATTGGCCTCAACGGTACTCGTTGGGTGTCGGCGAATGCCTTGAAATTGGCGATGCTAAAAGCGGTGAGTGTCATTGCAGCAATTACTCCTGTCGGGGCGTCGAGCAGCGCCCTAGCTGATAACCTGATTCACTTCAATACGCTGGCGGACTTTCGACTTGTGCGGACTCAGGTAATGAAGCCGGCGTCACGAAATCGTCCCGCATCCGGAAGGCAGCAGACGAATATCGATACTATCGTGCGAGATCATCTTGTTTTTCTTCACTATCGCTCAAACTGCTCAAATTCGCCTTCCGCGCCGGCAATTTCTTCTAGGCAAAGGCGATCAATCAGATCCAACGAAGGCGACGTCCATTCGTCATTCTGGTGCTGTTGGTAGGTACGGAAGATGAGCTTTGCGACGGTGTACGTATCCGCGGAACGACTAGTCCGAACGTCCCTTGCCTCGTCGGCGAAGCGATCGAGGAATCTCTTGCAGACCACACACGTCATCCCCGGCAGCCTTCCCAGTGATTCCTCCAGCAGGTGAAGGATCGAGAAGGAATTCTCCTGGTACGCCTTGCTGTCGCAGAACACCGTGATCAGATCTTCGTATGTATCGAGGGGCTCGTCTCCCAAATGGTGGAAGCATGACGCTGCTTCACTCCGTACGTCAGCATCATCGTCGTTGAAGAGCGTGACAAGCGTAACTTCGGACCAAGCCCGGTACTCTGGAATGGCAATGTTGGCGGAGGCGATCTGAGCAACTCCGAGACGGTGGTGGACGCCACCGCGTAAGGCTTCATCGGCGAGATCGGCAGCACTGTCGTGTTCTAGGAGAGTAGCGATGCTCGCCAAGCGCGCACCTGCCTCACAGACTTCCAGTTCAGAGGATCGGATCATGCGCTCGACGGTCGGCCTCAATTCGGCGAAGTTGTCGCGCAGACCGTCAAGAATAAAGTGGTAAGCGTAGGGCGTCGCGAGCAAGTGGTCCTCGGACAGGTTTATGCGATGAAAGAGCGACATGCCGAGCACGGGATCGTGGTGGGCCACGGCTCGGAGCGTCCCGGCGACGCATGAGAGCACGGATGCGCTCGGGTCCCGAATCATCCGGTCGAGAGTTGGACGAAATCGGTCTATGTAGGCGTCGTCGGTAAGAATGAGGTCCCGAATGGCTTCGGCCGCTCTCCCGCGCGTGGTGTCGATGCCGTTCATATGGATGTCGCCGTTGTAGCATTTTCGTCCGCCCCCAGCATCCTCCTGCCATGCCTCCCTAGCGGGATCTTCGTGTTCCGTTGCGAGCCAGTGGAGCATTTCGACGGCGTCGTCCAGGAGTGGATCCTCGATGCTCCCGAGAACGTCGGCAATCGACCGACCGCAATATCCGCGAGACTCCGAAAAGGCCTTGCGGCAGACTTGTAGTTTGAGATCGCTTCCGATTGAGGCGCTCTTCAACGCGGAGAGCGTCCCTTTCAGGTACACCGGGTTCGCGTCTGCTGGAAACCTCAGGCTGAGGCGTGCGAATCGCTCTGGCTCCTCCTTGACCCGCGCTTCGAGGGCTTGTGCTAACTGCAACGCGCCGCCCTTGACTTCATCATCCGAGAAATCCCACTGATCTTCGGAGTGGTACTTCGCGATTGCGCGCAGCCATTGGTCGTCAGTCATTTTGTCCGTGGCAGACTCCTCGATCGGCGACTTGACCCGTCCCCCGATAATCCCACGCGGCTCTCCCCGCGGCTTACCGAACTTCCGCGCTAGTTCCTTGAAATGCGTGTTCGCACGGGTGCTGCGTAGCTCTGCCGGAATCGCCGAGAGCAGGGCGAATCGGGTCCGGCCATTCTCTTTGTATCCGTCTCTGGTGCGTTCATAAGGAGAGACGTAATTGAGAATCACGTGCTCAAGCCTCTCGCGATTCTCAATAGTGCAGTGCGGGACCACGGCCCGAATCGTTTCCATCGCGCACCTGTTCGGGCTGCCGGAAACTCCACACTCGAATCGCCATGGTTCATCGCACAGCAACGCAACCGCCTCGTCCGCGTAGCGTGCAGTCCCGCCACCGTACAGAGCCAACAGAAGGTGGTTTGCGATATGCGTGTCGCGGCGGCGTAAGTTGGCAATCACATCGCGCAGATCGGCGGTGTCCTCACGTGCGAGCGCAACGAGCGCCTCGGCCAACCCCGAGAGGCACGCACTCTTTCCACTCGGAGGTGCGTTCTTCATAGGAATCTGCCATACGACGTCAAACTTCGGCGGGTTATCACCTCTCGCGGCGAGTTCCGAAATCTCGAGAACAACTGGCAATACATGCTCCACGAAGTCTGCGGGAGCGCGTGCTGAAGACTCGAAACACATCTTTACCACAGAGCCGTCGAAGCCAAGCAGCTCCCTTCCGTTTAGGTCTCCGTCCGCGTGGCGTATGACCGCGAGGCGCCGCCGGAGCCAATGGGCCAAGACTTCAGGGACCCACTCAGGGCGGCTCTCACCTAGACCGTAGAGCATGCTCCAGAACGTGCTGTTCACCGCGATTGGCCCACGGGCTTCGTCGAGCGTACCGTTGTCCACGAGATACAGAAAAAGGTCGAAAAAACGACGACTTGTTTGGTGATCTGCCCACTCCATGAGGGATCGAAGCCGCAGTGCCCACTCACCGCCGCAGTCGGCGTATGGTTCAAGCAGAGCCGCGACGCGATCAGGCGCATGGCGTTGGTGGAAATTCAGGTAATTCACCGCCACATTGACGAGCCGGTCGTTGCCCGAAGCGAGCCAGTCTTTAATCACGCCTCGCTGGTCGGCGACCGTGAACCACGACGGTGCCGTGAAGAATCGCCGCCACGCGATTCCCGATAGCTTGTCCCGGTTCGGTGTTCCTTGCTTGATGGATTCGAGAGCCGGCGCAATCCACTTTTCCTGGATATTCCACTCCTCCTCGGTCGGTTCCGTGACTTCGGCGAGGAGCGCAAACGCAAGGTCCTTGATATGCGGCCGGATTCCCTCGGCTGAGAGCAGAGGATCAAGTTCTTGCACGTATCGGGCGGAGTCAGCATCCCGGAGATAAGCCAGTACCTGCCGGACTTGGGCGCGGCGAAACAGATGCTGCTCCGACTTCTTGAGAAACGAGACCAGCGATTCCGATTGATTAAAAAACACTCGGGCGAAGCAGTAGTCGAAGAAACTCTCGTGGCCGAATCCGTAGCGGTGTCCGTCGAAGGCGAGTACGCCCTCCGACGCCATACTGTGCAAGTAATCAGGCTGGATCGGGTCTAACCTTTCCTTGGGCACCGAGAGTTGTTGAGAGGAGGTCATCTCATCGCAGAGGGCCTTCACGACCTCCATCCACTGATCCGGTGAGGGCGAGACTCGCTCCGCGACCGACTGCCGCTTCTCGTTCCAGTACCTGCCAAAAAGCTCAGTCGCCGTGCTGAACGCGGGTGTGAGCGACGTATCAAAGCCAGTTTCCATAAAAAGCGACAAATTCTGCGGAAGCTGCAGGAGCTCCAACTGGCGCTCCCGGAACAACGCCGGATCGAAACCGGCGTCCGCTAGAATCGTCTTAACCTCGTCGACCGGGAATTCGGCGACATCAACCTGCATGTGCGAATCGGGCATGAGTTGCCGTAGGCGCGAGTCATTTTTCCAGTCAAACGTCCGGCAGACGACGACTGTGTGAATCGTAGCCCTTGAGCGTGTACCTCGCGCCTCGTGAAGCAGCCGCTCGACGAGATCGAACGCCTCAGAGCTCCTGCCGGACATGGTGCTCACCGCGTCTAACTGATCGACGATCAGAACGCCGGAACGCCCGGTGGCTTCTGCTGCCGCCGCGAGTACTAGGACCGGCGACTCTTCAAGATTAAGATAACGTCCAAGATCCGCAGTCGTTGACGCCGAAGGAACGCGATCGAGCCGGAACGCCAACACGGGCAGTCCTCTCTCGCGTAGGCCATCTACGACCTCAACGACGCATGCCGTTTTCCCAGAGCCAGCCCTGCCGGTTACGACACTGTCAGTCGCGATTCCCTCTAGTCGTGAAAGCAACGTTTTCGCTGCGGACCTTCGGACGAGCTTTTTCCGAATAAGCCTGCTTCGTGCTCCGTCTAGGTACCGATTTGTCGCCGCTTCCACGGCGACACCCGCATGCTCGGGGCTGCGTAGTTGCCGCACAGAATAGCCGCGCCGATCAAGTTCTCCCATGAGTGCTTGGCGCGTCCACGTGCGGTGTACGGAGTCTTCAACAATCGCCTGAAACTCCGTTAGCACTTTCTCTGGATTTGCGAGGAAGAGCGACCGCACTCCCAATCGCAGCTTCTCTTTGAGATCACGCTCGCCAATCGTCCGGACTTCGATTCGCCGCAGCCGCTCGACCGCGGTCGTAAGGTCACACTTCCAGTAATCAAGCAGCTTCTCGAATCGTTTCTTCCGTCCCTCGGCTGCGAGAAATTCCTGCTTGAACTCCTCTGTTGACTCCGCATTGTTTACCGCCTCGCACAACTCGGACAACTCGCGGGCGTCACTGCCCGAAACGAAAACGAACCGATCATCGTTGCCCGCCAACTGCTCACCGATGGCCTGAAGAAGTCCGTCGGCACCGAGCGCAGCAAGACTCCACTTGCCGTTTGGATGGCTGCGTTTCGCTTGATGACGCTCCTGTCGCGAGCCAACCGTCACGACGAACTCCGCCTTCTCGACACCGGGAGGCTCGATGCGGATTGCCTCCGTATCGCCGTGGAGCATGCGAACGAACTCCGACACCGTCCACCACTTTTCGTAGCGATTGCCGAGCTTATCTGCGGGTCCACCTAGGAGCGTCATAGTATGAGATCAGTTGTCGGAATGGTCACTATATCAATCAGCCAATTAGCCGCTGAGGTTCTGCCCCTCGCGCCAAGAGGCGGTCAGGTCGCCGGTGAAGGCGCGGTGGAGTAGGAGCGAGAACAGCCTATCAAATCGACCTACTTGTTTGAGTCGGGCCTCGGTTTGTTCACAAATTTGTTTGCAACGGTAGCCAAAACGTTTCTGCAAATCACTTGGAGGTGCTAAGAATTCGATTTCACAAAAACGATTCTTAGTCACTATACCTTTCATCCCACCCGTTGAAGCCGCTTGGACGAGACGTTTCCCGACCACGAAATGTCCGTAAAGATAATAGCAATCTACGCCCTCCCGTGGCACAGCGGCATTGATTTGTTGATTAAAGGCGACCTCTCGGTCAGCGAGTGCTACATTACCAATAGCACTTGGGCTACCCGCTATACACGTCACAAGCGCAGAGCCCGGCAGTGCTTTTCTACCAACTTTTGCTCCCTCTTCTGAAAGATATTCGGCTGTAGGCGTGATATAGTGTGAAGGTGTGTTGAGGTTGTCTGATTTGACCCACTCAATGTAGTCCCCGAAGTAATCCTGCCTCTTACGAGAGGGAGTATTTCCTGTGATGACTGTTGCCAATTCGCTTATGGAGCGCTTAGGCCACCCCATAGGATTCGTCGCAGGATCGCCAAACATTTTGATGAAGAGAGCAGGCAAGATACGCTCGGCTTTGGCGTCAGCGTCGGCGCGACAGCGACGGAGGTGATCGACTTGGTCAAGGATCTCGACGATGTGGTGTTGTTCGGAGAGCGGCGGGAGAGAGATTTCTAACGAGTAGGCATCGTTACGATTGAGGCCGGGGACCCCGGTCGTCGTCGCTAGTCGGTCCAGTCGTAGGTGGGACAGCAAGTAGTACGCCCAACGCATATCAAACGACAACTTCGGGACCACATAATATGTCGTGTCGATAGGCCAGAAGTCGTTTTCGTACCAATAAACCTTCCCAGCGGATCCCTTCCGACCGACTGCGATCCCAGGTGAAGAGACAAATGCGCTGGTGTGTTTCCCATCTGGTCCGTTGGATCCGGCAACGGGGAATTCACCGTGAGGGTCCCGTGCATGTGCTGGAAGTGACTTGCCGTATTCCAACGAAAGCATGTCCCCTAGCCGAACGCGAGGCCACTCCATCACGCCTCCGCCGCCACCAACTGGTCAAGTAGCGTGTCGAAGACTTGGATCATTGCTCCACCTCGCTCAGCAGCTTCTCCAAGCCCACCGTGATCTCGCGCTCAATCACCAAAACCTCGCGGATCAGCTCCGCTGGATCTTCGTCGGGAACCAGCTCCGCCACATGCGGCTTGTAACGCGACGCAGCGAGATTGTAGTCGTTTCCTGCGATGGTCTCAAAGGCCGCCCACCAGCAGTGCGGTTCGTCGCTGCCCGGTTCAAGCACTGCACCAGCCTCAGCGCCCGGAGGCTTCTCAAAGCGCGAGACTTTGTAATCAGCCCACGCTGAGAGCAAGTCGGGGATGTCGTTCTCATCCGGCGTCTCTGGACGACCACCCCCTTGTATCTTCTCTGGGTCATAGCCGTCGTTGCGAATCTCGTAGAACCACACCTGTTTCGTCGCGGTCTCATCCTCTCCCGGCTCCGTTGCAGGACAACGAAAGACGAGGACGGAGGTTTTAACGCCAGCATAAGGTTTGAACACGCCCGCCGGTAACGATACCACGGCCTGAAGCTCATACTCGCGCAGCAGTTTCTCGCGCAGGTCCTTGTGCGCTCCTGTCGAGCCAAAGAGCGCACCCTCGGGCACGACCACGGCGCAGCGCCCGCCCGGTGCTAGCGAGCGCAGCATGAGGGCGAGGAATAAGAGTTCGCTCTTCTTAGACTTTGAGGGCAGGTCTTGGCGGATGGACTCCCTAGGAATCTGGCCAGCGAAGGGCGGATTCGACAATATCACCCGATAGCGTCGGTTCAGGTCGTCTTCAGTGAGGCCGCTCATCTCGGAGAGGACGTTGCCGAGTTTGAGGCGGGCGCGGCGGATGCCGTGAAGGACGAGATTCATCATGGAAATCCGCATCATCTGGCGCGATACATCGGTGCCGTAGATCGCGGCTTCGAGCAGGTTCCAGTCGGGAATTTTCTCGCCGGGACCCTTCTTGTACGTCTGGAGCTTAGGGATCTCCTCCTTGGCCTTATCAAGTGTTTGCCCACGCTTTTCCAGCCAGACCTCGCCGTAGATCGGCACCTCCTCGGGCTCCTCGCTATAGCGGGCGAGGATGTGATCTACCACGTCGATGAGAAACCCTGCTGTCCCACAAGCGGGATCGTACACAGTGTCGCCGAGATCGGGATCGACCATCTCGACCATAAAGGCGCGGATCTGGCGCGGCGTCCGAAACTGGCCGTTCAATGCCGACTGGCCGAGGTGAGTGAGCAGATATTCAAAAATGTCGCCCTTGATGTCGGGGCCGAGTTGGCGGAAGTCGATTGAGTCGAGTTCGTCAACCACCTGCTTGAGCACGTTTGGATCGACGATCTCAAGCACGGCGTCGCGAAAGTACTCGGCCACCTGCGGCTCGTCCTTGACCAGCGACGCCATATAGAAGAAAACCTCGTCGCGAACGAAGTCGCGCAGTTCATTGCCACTTTTGAAACGCCACTTGGACCAGCGGAAGCGCTCGGCTTGGGCGGGGAAGAGGCGAATGCCATTGCCGCCAGCGAGGCGGCCCTTGAGTTCGCGGGTAGACTCCTCCTCGTCGAGGAGCTTCAAATAGATGAGATAGGAGATCTGTTCGATATACGTGATGGGGTTGGTGACTCCTCCGGCCCAGAGGATGTCGGTTATCCGGTCGAACTTACGGCGTAGTCCCTGGTCCATCGCGTTCCTCCATCAGCTCGCGGCGTTAAAAACGTCTTCGTTGAGTCGCTCAACCACCTGCTTGAGACCCTCTTCACCGAACAGCTCGACCCCTTTGCCAACGACATCGAGAATCGAAAGCGGCGGCTCGAAGAGATCCTCGATACGCACGCGGCCAGTGGCGATGCCGCGATTCTTAATCAGGGAGAGGTACTCGGCCTGCTGCGGGGTGAGCGAGCGTGACACGAGCCAGGCCCGGAAGGACTCCTCAAGTTTCTCCTCGCGGGTCTTGATATGCAGCTTCCCAAGCGCGGCGCAGATGAAATCGAAGAGGTTGCCGCCTGGATTGCGGTAGGCACGGCGCAGGTTGTCCTCGTTGAAGTAGTGGTCAGGCCGATTCAGGCGACGGGCAAGTTCTTCCTCCTCGTCTGGTTCGAGTAGCTCATCGTCGCGCACTTTCCGGAGGAGCGGATCATCAACCGCCTGGGTGCGAATCGTTTCTTCCCAGTGGGTGACATATTCCTCCTTGTCAATGCGCTCGCCCTCGGGGCCAACCTCAACGTAGGAGACCGCTTCGAGCCATTCATCTTCGAGGCCCAACTCGACGAGCTCCCGCGTCGGCGGAATCGAGCTATCGCTTGTTGTTTGATCCCCCGTCGTGCCAGTGAAGACGTCGCTATCGCTGTCCTCAAAGTACTGGTGATTCCGAAAGAAATCGTAGATGACAAATTTCTGCTTCTGGATATGGGGTGCGGTGCGCGTACCACGACCCCGCATCTGCTGGTAGAGGATGGGGCTGCGTACCCGCCGACAGAGCACCAAATGAAGCACCTCTCGACAGTCGAAGCCAGTGTCAAGCATACCAACGCTCACCGCGACCATAGGGTAGGTCTCGTTCTTGAACTTCCGAATTAGGGCATCCGGGTCTGCCACGTCAGAAGTGATAACCTCGGCGTAGCGCCCTTTGTGTTCGGGGTGCAGCTCGTTCAGATACTGCGTCAGTCGTGCCGCGTGGTGCTTAGTGATGGCAAAGACGATTGCCTTGCCGGGACCTGGGTCCTGGCCCGGAGCGAGTTCGTGGTAGCTCTCCCAAGCGAGGTGGTCGAACTCTTCCATCATAAGCCGATTTGACTTCTCATTGGTCCAGCGGCGCTCAAACTCGATGGGGTCGTAATGCTCCTCGTCAACTTCGGCACCCTCGGCGAGGATCTCGGTGATACCTGTAGCGAAGCGATAAGGCACCAGATACTTGTCGCGGAAGGCATCCTTTATCGAATAGGAGACGTCGGGTTTGCCCAGCTCGCATTTGTAGAAGTCGTAGGTATTCCTCTCAACGTAACTAGCCGGGGTAGCGGTGAGGCCAATGTGGATAGCGTCGAAGCGGGTAAGCGCTCCCTGCCACGAACCGTAGATGGAACGGTGGCACTCGTCGGCAATAACAATGTCGAAGTATCCGGCGGTGTACTCGTCCACGCGGCCGATCATAGTCTGAAGTAGAGCCACTGTGATTTGCTGCTCCTGGCGCGCTATACCGGGTCGCAGCCAGTAGCTCGAATACACATTCAGAACGTCTTGGATAGCTTCCAGCGCCTGCTTCGCGAGTTGCTCGCGGTCCACTAAGAAGAGCACGCGCTCAGCCCAGCCGGCTTGGAAGAGACGCTTGAGATATAGGCAGATAAGATCGGTCTTACCCGTTCCGGTCGGCAGCTCGATCAGGAAACGTCTTCTACCTAGTTCTAGCGCGTGATCGAGCGCCTGCATCGCCTCGGCCTGATACGGCCGCACGGTGCGCGTCTCGCCTTGGCGGATGTAATGCTCGGGAATTTCCACGGTTGCCAGCACTTGGCGGCTATCGCGCATCTGCACCATGCGTTCCAGATCGCGTCGAGAGAAGAAGCCAGCGATCTGTCGAGCGTCGTCGTTTTGGTAGTCCCAGAAGTAGGTCAGTTCACCGTTAGCCAGAAAAATGAACGGCGCGTCGAGCGCCTTGGCATAGGGCAGCGCCTGCTGCTTGGCGGTATATGGATTGATGGCGTTCCTCTTGGCCTCAATCACGGCAAGTGGCCGACCGCGTTGGTCGTAGAGGACATAGTCGGCGCGACCGGATGTAGGCTCGCCTTCTTCGACTGCTTCGAGCACGCAGACGAACTCGCCTACGACTCGCAGGTCGCCCTCGGCGGTGGGATCAAAGACGAGGTCACTGTAAGCGGGGTCGGGATTAAGCGGTTGTAGCCGGATCTCGCGATGACTCCAACTGCCGTCGTCCGGTACCTCTGTCTTCGTGCTGGTGTACTTTTTGACCGAGAACTCGCCACCGAGCGCGGGATCGGTGCAGCCTCGGTGCCAAACGAGAACCAGCTTGCCCTCCCTAGTCCCGCCGCGTTCCGCCCGAAAGAGGCAGTAGGAGCCGTCGGGAATGGTTGGCTCCATTGAGCGTCCTTCGACGCGGGCCACGAAGTGATCTCGGGTAAGTCGGACGTGGCTGGGTACCGGCATCCACCCGAGTTCCTCAGAGTCGAGTCCAACAGCACGGTCTGGGCCGAAGTTACCAGCAGCAGCCAAGAGGTCATAAACCGGAGCGTGTATCTGGAAAGCACGCGCCTGCGAGCGGTCAACAGGTCCGACGGCAGACTGCGAACTCGTGACCGGGACCTCGGTCCCGACCATCGACTTGTCGGTCGGATTCCAACCCGACTGCTGTAGCAATTCGTCGATCGCGATGCGGGCGTCCGTTTCGCGCTCGTGCCGGTTCATCAGATTTCCTCACACACAGTGCAGTAAATATAGATACGCAGGATACCATCACGCGCCCGTTTCATGGTGTCAACGAAGACCGGGCCGGTCATACAGTTCCTCCCGCGTCGGCTTGCGCCCGTCGACCCACTCGATTTTTCGGGGTTTCCGCGTCAAAAAGCGTTTCATTGCAACCTCGTACTCATCTTCCTGACGCTGCATACTTTCTAGCAGTTCGGCCAGCCATTCGGAGACACTGCGCTCGTTTTCGGCGGCCTTGATCCGCAGCCACCGGGCGACATCCTCCGGTAAGGTGATGGTGATGTTCTTCATGCTAAGCCTCCAGTATCCGCAGAATATAGGTGCCAAAGGACCAGAGACGGTCTGCGATGATTTCTATCAAGAATAGTGGAAACACGGAAATTGTGTCAATTTCACGGCCCGCCCGTCGAATCCGCGGCTCCCGCCCAGCCTACGCCAGTTGCTCGTCCGAAGCAATCCGACCGTCGTGAATGCGGACCAGCCGCTCGGCCTGTAGGGCAATAACAGGGTCGTGGGTCACCAACAGCACGGTGTTGCCCTCCTCGTGCAGGGCGTCGAAGAGCAGCATGATCTCCTCGCCGGTACTGGAGTCGAGATTGCCGGTCGGCTCGTCGGCCAACAGCAGCGAAGGCCCGTTGGCTAAGGCGCGGGCAATGGCCACCCGCTGACATTGGCCGCCGGACAGCTCGGTCGGGCGGTGCGTCATGCGGTCGGCCAAGCCAACCCGCTCCAGTGCCTGAATCGCCCGTTCACGGCGCACCTTGCGGCGTTGGCCATTGTAAATCAGCGGCAACTCGACGTTTTGCAAAGCCGACGCGCGCGGCAGCAAATTGAAAGTCTGGAAGATGAAGCCAACGCGGCTGTTGCGCACTTCGGCCAGTTCGTTGGCATTCATGCGCGACACATCCGTGCCGTTCAAGCGATACGTCCCCTCCGTGGGCGAATCCAAGCAGCCTAAGATGTTCATCAACGTGGATTTGCCCGAGCCAGAAGGCCCCATCAGCGAGACGTATTCGTTGTCATCAATCGCCAAATCCACCGAGCGCAAGGCGTGTACCTCTTCGGTGCCGCGCACGTAAACCTTGCTAATGCCATTTAGTTCGATCAGCACGAGATCACTCCGAGCGCAACGCATCCACCGGATCGAGCCGGGCAGCGCGGGCCGCCGGATAGATGCCAAAGAAAAGACCAATCGCAATAGACAAGGCCAGCACGAACAGCGTGGCCTCCGGCGAGACAATGCTGGGGAAGTTCAATTCGCTGTAATGGGAAATGACGCGCGCAATACCCTCGCCCAACCCATAGCCCGCAGCCACCCCAAGCGCCCCCCCCGTCAAGCTCAGAGCCATCGCTTCGATCACAAATTGCCACAGCAGCGTCACCGGCTTGGCCCCGAGGGCCTTGCGGATGCCAATCTCGCGGGTGCGCTCGGCCACCGACACCAGCAAAATGTTCATAATGCCAATCCCGCCCACCAAAAGCGAAATCCCCGCAATCCCACCTACGACCAACTTCAACAGCAAAATAGTCTGCTCTACCTGCTCTAGGATGCTGCGACCGCTGATGATCTGATAGCTCGCCTCCGGGCCGTGGCGCTTTTTGAGCGCCTCTTCAATGGCCTCGGTAATGTGGGGCACGTCTTCTTGCTCTTTGGCGTGGGCTACCATGGCTTGGATGTACTTGTTGCCAGCGAGCCGTCGCTGAGCCGTCGTCACCGGCACCAGCACTTGATCGCCCCAGTTCTCGCCAAAGGTCTGGCGATCCTCCATGAGGCCTACGACCGTAAAGCGCTGGCCGTTGAGCTTGAGTTCGCGGCCCAAGAAGGGGGCCAAGCCAAACACCTCCTCGCGCACCTCTTGCCCAATCACGCAGACCCGGCGCAGCTTGTCCAAGTCGGCGTTAATTAGGAAGCGGCCCTCGGCCACCTCCCAGTTGTACACCTCGGCGAACTCGGGCAAGGTCCCGGCCGCCCTGCTCTGGTAGCTGGCCTTGCGATAGCGCAGGTTGGCCCCACTGTTCATAGAAGGCAGGACCGCGGCTAAGCGGTCGGAGGCTTGCTCAACCACGCGCAAGTCGTCCATGGTCAAGGGCTTATAGTGGGGATTGGGCACCCAGCGGCCGTCCTTGAGCTGCCTGTATTGCGGCGCAATCATCACGAACTGCGCCCCGCCTAACTTGCCGAACTCGTCAATGACAAACTGCCGCATCCCCTCGCCAATGGACACGATGCCTACTACCGCGCCGACCCCAATCATCATGCCCAGCAAGGTCAGCGCCGTGCGCAGCTTGTTGACCCATATTTGCCCGAGGGCAATGCGGATGGCTTCGAGGAAGATCACGTGCGGCGCAGCGCTTCTACCGGATCGAGCCG
Source organism: Candidatus Latescibacterota bacterium (assembly GCA_965116455.1). GTDB lineage: Bacteria > Latescibacterota > UBA2968 > UBA8231 > UBA8231. Next base: position 3,502,335 of record OZ220690.1, read on the forward strand.
GGCAGCGCGAAAGGCGGGATAGACGCCGAAGAAGATGCCAACGGCTGATGAAAAGCCGACGGCCCAGAGCACGGACTCAGCCGAGACAATGCTGGTAAAAGGCGCGCCAGGTGCGAGTTGCTGAATGACAAAGGCCGCCCCCAAACCCAAACCCAAGCCACTGAGGATGCCCAACAGGCCGCCGACCATGCTCAAGACCACGGACTCGGCGAGGAACTGGCCGAGGATGTGGCGCGGCTTGGCGCCGAGGGCCTTGCGAATGCCGATCTCGCGGGTGCGCTCGGCCACCGACACCAGCAAGATGTTCATAATGCCAATGCCCCCGACCAACAGCGAAATCCCCGCAATCCCACCGCCCACTTGCTGCAAGACGCGGAAGAATTCATTGGCGTCGTCTATCTCTCCTTGGCTAGTCTCGATCCTGAACTCGTCGCCGTGCTCGTGGTGCCGCCGGAGGACGCGGCGCACCGCAGCAACGACCCGCTCGACGGCATCCAAATCCTCGACGAAGAGCGTGAGTTCCGAAAAGTGATCCTCTCCTCGCAACCGCTTTTGGGCCGTGGTGTACGGAACCAACACGATATTGCCGTCACTGCGGCCAAAACGGACGCGCTCGTCGAGCACGCCAACGACCAAGTAGCGATCGCCGTTGAGCAGGATCTCTTTGCCTAGCGGGTTGGCTCCCTGAAAGAGGGTTGCATACACATCGTCGCCGAGCAAGCAGACCTTGCGAGCGAGGCGCAAGTCGTCCGCGTTCAGGGGCCGGCCACCGAGCACGGGCCAGTTGAAGCCCTCGTTGAACGCAGCGGAAGTGCCCGTATAGCTCGCATCCACGGTGGTTTTGCCGCGCTGTAGTGCGGCGTTGCCACGAATCCTAGGCACGATCGCGTGCAGCCCATCGATTTCCCGCTGCATGGCTACCATGTCGGCCTCAGTCAGGTACTCTTGCCAGGGGCGGCGCACCCAGCGGCCATCCTTGCGCACCCACTGACGCGGTGGCTCCACCTCGATCATGCCTGCCCCACCGCTAAAGATGAACTGAGAGATCACTTCGCGGCGCAATCCCTCCCCCAGCGACACCACGGCAATGATAGCCGCCACGCCAATGACAATGCCCAACAGCGTCAGCAGCGAGCGCAACTTGTGCGCCCGAAGCTGACCCAAGCCGGCAAAGAGGGGTTCGAGAACGGTCATCAGTCCTCTTCGTCTTTCTCTTCGTCCTTCTCCTCGTCCTCCTCCAGCTTGCTGCGAATGAGGCTTGGGTCTTCGGCGACGCGATCTCCGCTGGCGAGGCCGGAGAGGATTTCGAGACGGGTCGAGGTCTCAATGCCGATGGCCAATTCCACCTCTGCGAAAGCACTCAGCGGCATTTGCAGCACGCTGTCTAGGCGCGTGCTGTCCGAGTGCGTGCTGTCCGAACGCGTACTGTCTGGAGCGGCGGCTAGCGAATCCGGCGACTCGGCGATATACGCGACAAAGCGGCCGCGCGAACTCTCGCCGCGCTCGTCTTCTCCGTCCTCGTCGTCAAAGACCTCCAGCGCCCGCTCGACCGGCAGGTACACCGCGCTGTCGCGCCGCGCAAAGAGAATGTCGATGTCGCAGGACATGCCCTGGCGCAGACGCGGCGCTTGGTCGGTAATCTCGATCTCCGTGTCAAAGGTGACGATAGTGCTGCCCTGCTTCTGCTGGCCCACGGGCGCAATCCAGCGCACCCGGCCGCGATACGTGGTGTCGGGATACGCATCCACGATGATGTCCACGTCTTGGCCGACCTCCACCCGGCCAATGTCGATTTCTGCGATGTCGCCGCGCACAATCAGTTGGCTGGGGTCGCCGATCTCAAAGAGCACCGTCCCACCGGAATACGACGACAGCCCAGAGGACACCACCTCGCCCACCTCTACGTCGCGGCGGATGACAATGCCATCGATCGGGGCGAGGACGCGCACCTCGTCGAGCGCGACTTGATCTTCTGAGAGCTGGGAGCGCTGCAGATTGGCCTTGGCTTCGAGCATGTCGAGTTCGAGCTGAGCCAAGCGCAGGCCAGTGCGCGCGCGCGTCAGGCGCACCTCGGCTTCCTCAAACTGCTTGGCCGGTATCATCTTGCTGTCGAAGAGAGCTTTCTGACGCTCGAAGTTCCGCTCCTGCTCCGCTAGGTCGATCTTGCCCTGCTCCACGCTCGAGCGCTTCTGATACAATTGCAGCGATTGATTGGGATCTGGCTCGATGACGGCCATCAACTCACCCGTCTCCACCCACGCGCCAGCCTCGATGGGCAAATCGCGGATTTCGCCGGCAATCGTCGACTTGACTTCCACAGTCCGCACTAGTTCAATGCGGCCCGTTTCAGCGAGCTTATCGACGACCGCTCCCCGCTCGACTAGCGCAGTGGGATAGGTCTCTTCGGCCTTTTCCCGCCGCAAGTTGAAATAGACCGCAGCCCCGACCGAGCCGACCAAGAGCAAGAAGACGAAGAGCTTCAGCAGGCGACGCTTCTTGGTTGCCACCTCAACCTCCGGGATTGAGGGTGCTGAAGAATGCACCGATGGCGAGGAAGAGCAGCGTGATAGCCGCAACGCCCGCATAGGCTCGGCTGCGCTCTATCTGCCCAACGATTGACAGGCCGAGGCCGGCGATGCCGACCATCCAGACGATAAAGGGATCGATGAAACTCAATAAAGCGCCCCCGAAACTTTTTTGGGCCTCCTCGGAGAGAAACATCCCCAGCCCTATCTGCACCTTCATCGTCTCATTGGCCAAGACCAGTGCTGCCTTGACAATGTGCTGGAGAATGGAAATCAGCGACGTGTACGCGACGAGGGCCAAGCAATGGACATAGCCGAGCAGGCCGCCGAGTAATTTGCCTACCAAGAGGTAGATCGCCGCACCAATAAAGAGCATGACAAACGTCATAACCGGTGCGGCAATTAGCGTACTGATCAGGATGGCCTCTCCAGTGCCCTCCATTTCATCGCTTTGTTCTGCGGGCATCTGCTGCTGCATCTGCTCCATCGTCTCAGCCACGTAGATCGGCGAGGTTATATACGTAGAGAAGAAGACCACCATCGCGACTACAATGGTCGGCACCAGCCAGTCGGCGGCACTGCGCTGCTCGGCTACGGCCTCAAAGGTTTCGGATGGAGCGTAGAAGACGCGCAATATGCGACCGACGACGCTCATTTCTGCTTGGGGGGCTTCCATGGCGGTTCCTTTGTGGGGGTGAAGGTTTTTCGCCGCTAGCGGCGAATGTTCCGTCATAGAAGCAAACTAACGATTGCCTAGCACAGTTCCAAGTACGGTAGGGGCGATTCGCGAATCGCCCCTACAACCACTGCAACAAGAACCGAGCCTGTGCCTCCTCTAGGCTCAGCAGGCCCTGGACGCACTCGCGGATGCGCTTCAGCATGGCCGCCGGATCGTTGCACGCTCCCTTAAAGAACAAGTCTCGCGTCATCTCCCAACGCCGGCCTATGTCCCCAAAGGCATCGGCCGCAGCCGACAGGGCACCCAAGCCGGTTGCCGCCGCCAGCCGCCGCAAATTGTCGTCCAGCCGCCGGCGCTGCGGGCCGAGTAGGGCCAGCTGACAGAACACCTCCCGCATCCAAACGCGCAGGCTCTCTGCGTCCTGCTCAATCTGACGCTCCATCTCCTCGACAAAGCGCTGCGCGGCTGGTAGGCCCGTCTCGACCCGGCCGACCTTGTTGCCCGCGAGCATCTCCCGCACATCCTCCAAAAGAACCTGCTCCATTCTTTCAACCGGATAAGGGTCGAGACCCTCTGGCACTGCGTAGTCGTACACCACCAGTTCGGGCAACATCTCGGGCAGACAAGAGAGCGGCACTTCCCCCACAAAGCCCTGCGGATTAACCAGAATCGTCAACATATCCGTCGCTTGATCGCACCCATAGATGAGCATGGCCTCGCTCGCGCCGGGTGTGCGATTGTATTGAAAAGCCGCCTCGCTCACATCGCGGGCATCCACCCAAGCGAGCAGCACTCGATTTGAGGAGATCGACTCTTCAATCGCCCCCCATAGGTCGGCAAAATTGTCGCGGCGTACCTCGCGGCGCTCAATTCCGTAGAGATAGTACAAGTTGCGGTGGATAAGCTCATTGGCCGGTAGGCCAACTGGCATTCTCTCCTCGGCGTCAAAAAAGAACGACCAGCCCATCAAAGCCCCGTAGTACGCTCGCTCGTCGGCCAGTTGGGGACTGTAGTATTGAAGCGCGGCCATAATAGTCTCCCCAGAAGCAAACAACGTGGGATGCCCCTCGACTCGGTATAGATCGACAGGGCGGCGTACCTTTTTCACGGTATCCTCAATCGGTTAGAAGGTGTGTTGCCAAAGTCAAGGCAAGGCACACATACAGAGTGGTCTAAAAAGGACTTCTGCTCTAGACAGCGGATGGGATGGTAATGAGCAAGTCGCCTTGGGCCGAGGCGGGCTTGCACCGCGCCTTCAGGCGTGATTGCGACCCATCTCCTTCGGAGAAGGGGAACAGGCGGCCCCCGGAGGGGCCGGGCCATGTTCAACATTCCTGCAGAGTGCAGCGATGTCTCTACCTATTTGCCAAGGCAGAAGGGAGCGACCCTTCGCCGGGTATCGGCTATTGTATTCAGCAGATGACCCGACTAAGCGGGATCTGCAAGGAATGCTGAACACTCTGAAGATAGGGGGAGAGGGCCGCTGGCGACAAGGCAAACTTGTCTCGTAATAGGCAAAAAAAACCAGCCCCTTTGCGGGGCTGGTCGGCATACTGCAACGGCAAGCGCTAGTCAGACGACCTGTTCAACCGCTGCCAAACTTTTCTTATCCAGTTCGTCGAGGCGCGGAATTTCAAAGCGGTTGCCATCGACATCGGTGATCAGCAGCCGGTGGTCGCCGAGCCACTGGGCATTTTCCGAGACGTTCTGGACGACGAACTCGCGCGGTCCGCGATCGGTCTGCACGTCCCAATAAGAGGTGCCGTATTCGTTGCGCACCGCATTGACCCGCTGAATCGCCGCCGTCAAATAGCGGCGGTCCAACTCCTCCTCAATCAAGGCACGCGCCTCTAAGTCGAGTTGGGTGAGATCGTCGATCATACAGATCTCCTCGTCCTTGGCGTCGAGGAGGCAGATATAGCGGGTCGGATGGGACAGCGGCGCGGCGCGCACGACCTTCACCTTCAGGTACGAGCGGTCGCCGTCGATGGTCAGGCGCAAGATCCAAGCCGGCTCGCGAAAGAGGCGCAGCTTGTCAATTTGTACGTGCTCGGGGTGAGTCACGGAAATCGGGGTAATCGCTAATTTTCCGTTATCTGTCATTGCGTCTTTCCTCACTAGCCGCTGGTGGCCATCACCGCTGATGTCTCGCGTTGGGTGTTTACCAGATTGTAGAAAATGCCCTCGCGCGCCATCAATTCCTCGTGCGTGCCAACCTCGGCTATTTTGCCCGCGTCGAGCACCACGAGGCGATCCGCGCTGCGCAGGGTTGAAAGCCGATGGGCAATGGCAAAAGTCGTGCGGCCTTTGACCAGCCGCTGAATCGCCTCTTGGATCTTTTTCTCAGTCGGCGTGTCGAGCGACGAAGTAGCCTCGTCCAAGATCAGGATCCTCGGGTCGTGGAGAATGGCCCGCGCAATGGAAATGCGCTGCTTTTCGCCGCCGGCGAGTCTGTCGCCCTGCTCCCCAACGACCATGTCATAACCGTCCGGCTTTTTGACGATGAACTCGTGGGCGTTGGCTGCGCGGGCCGCGCGCAAAATCTCGTCGAATGTGGCACCGGGCTTGCCGTACGCGATGTTTTCGGCAATCGTGCCGTTGAACAAAAACGACTGCTGGGCCACCATGCCGATCTGCGAGCGCAGGTCGCGCAGGGAGATGCGGCGGATATCGACCCCATCGATGGCGAGACGGCCGTGCGAGACATCGTAAAAGCGCGTGATTAGGTTGATCAGCGTACTCTTACCCGCCCCGGACTTGCCGACCAGACCGATCATCTCGCCCGGCTGCACCACCAAATCGACGTCGCGCAGGACGATCTTGCCCGGGTCATAGCCAAAGGCCGCGCCCTCAAAGGCGACTTGGCCCTCAAGCGCGGGGACGCGCTGGGCGTTGGGATGGTCAAACGGCTCGGAGGGCGCATCGACGATTTCAAATATGCGCTCGGCCCCGGCAAAGGCCCGCACCATGAAGCTGTAGAAGTCGCCAAACCACTTGAGCGGGTGGTAGAGCATCCACAGATAGGCGATAAAGGCCATCAGCTCCCCCAGCGACAGGTCGCCGCCAACGATCTGCTGACCGCCGAAATACCACACGAAGAATCCGCCAAAACTCATAAAGAAGTTGGTCACCATGAAGAAGACCAACCACGAACGCTCGGCGCTGACGCTGATTTGGCGCAGGGCGTGGTTGCGTTGATCAAAGCGCTCGGACTCGCGGTGCTCTTGCGCGAAAGCCTTGACCACGCGGATGCCGGAGATCGACTCGTTGAGATGCGTAGTAAGCCGCGACCAGCGCGCCGACCAACGGCCCCAGAAGCGCTGCAGGCGATTCCAGATCAGGCTTGAGCCAATAATGATCGGCGGCACCGGGGCCAGCACGTACAGGGTCAGCTCCCAGTTCATGTAGAACAGCAGCCCTAAGATACCGACGATCATCGCGGCATTGGAGACGATATAGGGCATGTCAAAGAGCAGGAAGTCTTCGACCATCTCCGAGTCGTTGTTCATACGCGAGATCAACGCACCGACCTTGCGCTTGTCGTAAAAGCGCAGGGGCAAGTACTGGAGCGCCTTGAACAAGTCCGTGCGCAAGTGCTCAATGGCGCGGAAGCCGACTCGGGTGTTGAGCCAGCGACGCACTACGCCGACGCACCACTCGACGACGCCGATGACAAAAAGACCACCGACCAGCCAGTAGAGTAGGTTGGCTTCCGTGCCGGGGACGAGCACGTCGTCGATGAGATGCTTGACGATATAGGGCGGTGCCAACTCCAGCAGCGAGGATGCCACAGTCAGGCCCAACAACAAGGCTAGCTGGAGCCGATAGGGCAGCATGTAGCCGATCAGGCGCTTAAAGGTGTCGAATTTGGCGATGCAGACCGGGCATATCCCGCCGACTTCGGGCAGGCGGCGCCCGCATTGCTCACAGTGCGTGCGATCCAACTCGTGGGGCAGGTTGAGATCCTGGCCCTCTTTGAGCTGTTCGATGCCCTCGGCCACCTCGGCGAATTTGGACGCCAGTGAATTGGAGTAGTACAGATGCGTCGGTTCGCCTTCTTCTCGTTCCACTTCTAAGCGTCCGCCACCGACGAGCGCCTCAATGCGAGCGGACTTGACCGCTTGCAACGAAAATTCCACGTCGCCGCTCGCACCGTTGGGATCGAGGACCATCAGGCGCTTCGCCGTTACGACCAGCCAGCGCTGCTCAAAGCGGTCCTCGCCAGCCATATCCGTGGCGACCTGGATCAGGACTGGCTCCTCGCGGTCTTTGCGCGATTCGACTTTAGCTTCGACGGCGTGCGGCAGATTTTCCAAAAAGGTGGACATGGATGGTCTATTCCTTGATGGCGATGATCTCCGCCACCTCTCTCTGCAAATTGACCAACTCGTGAAAGGTCCCCTGCTTCGCCATAAGCTCGGCGTGCGTTCCCGACTCGACGATGCGGCCGTCGTCGAGCACCATCAGCCGGTCGGCGTTGCGCAGAGTCGAAAGCCGATGGGCAATGGCCACGGTGGTGCGGCCCTCGACGAGCCGCTGAATCGCCTCCTGAATCTGCAACTCGGTCTCCACATCGACCGAGGCCGTGGCTTCGTCGAGGATCAACACGCGCGGGTTGTGGAGGATGGCGCGAGCAATGGAGACGCGCTGGCGCTCCCCGCCCGAAAGCCCGGCCCCCTTCTCTCCGACTTGGGTCTCATAGCCATCGGGCTTGGCCATGATGAAGTTGTGGGCGTTGGCCGCGCGGGCGGCCGCCATAATGTCCGCAAAGGAGGAGCCAGGCCGACCGTAGCCGATGTTCTCGGCAATGGTGCCGGAAAAAAGCACCGGCTCCTGCAGCACAATGCCGATCTGCGAACGCAAGTCGCGCAGGTGGATTTTGCGGATGTCAATTCCATCGATCTCAATGGACCCGTAGTCGACATCGTAAAAGCGAGCGATCAGATTGACAGTCGTCGTCTTGCCAACCCCGGACTTGCCCACCAAGCCGATCATCTCGCCCGGCTGGATGTCCAAGTCAAAATCCTTCAGCACGGGCTTGCTTTTGTCGTAGCCAAAAGTGACGCCCTCGAAGCGAATGCCCCCTTTCATGCGCGGCACTCGCTTGGCGGTCGGATCCTCGTACGCCTCGGGCTGAGTGTCGATGACCTCGAAGATGCGCTCGGCCCCGGCAAAAGCCCGCGACATCCAAGAATTGACTTGGCCGAACCACTCCAAGGGGCCGTAGAACAGCCACATATACGAGTAAAAAGCCAGCAGCGTGCCCAAGGTCATCTTGCCGCCGAGGACCTGCAGCCCGCCGAGCAGCCATACTACCAAGACCCCCAATCCCGTCAAAAACGTGATGGTAGCGAAAAACACGCCGCGATTTACCGCGGTCTTTTCAGCGACTTCGCGCAGTCGGCCGTTGGGCTTGGCAAAGGCCGCTATTTCCCGGCCCTCCTGGGCAAACGCCTTTACCACGCGGATGCCGGAAAGCGTCTCCACCGTGCGCTCGGTCAGGCCAGACCAGACCTGACCCCACTTGACGAAAAACCCGCGCAGCCGCCGCCAAAAGACCACCCCCCACAGCATGATCAGCGGCACGGGTATCAACACGTACAGGCTCAACGACCAACTCATCCAAAACAAAAACCCGAGGATGCCAAAGACCATCAGGCCGTTGATGACGATATAGGGCAGGCCATCGACGAGGAAGTCCTGCAACATGCCGGCGTCGCGAGTGGCCCGCGAGATGAGAGAGCCGACCTTGCGCTTGTCGTAAAACTGCAAGGACAGCATCTCCAGCCGGCGATAGAGGTTTGAGCGAATGTCTGCGGTGAGCTGGGCGCCGAGCCAAGTCGCAATCCAGCCGTGGGCCCATTCGGCGACCCACGCAGCGAAGCGGACGCCGACCAAGGCCACGACGAACAGGCCCAAGAGATGGATGCGCTCGTCAAACCCCGTGGCCTGGCCCTCCACCGGGACCAACACCTCATCGACGATGCGCTTGGTAATCAGCGGCGGGGCCAGCTCCGCAGCCGTGGTGGCAATGGAGGCAAAGGCCAAGACGCCCGCCTTGAGCTTGTACGGGCCGAGATAGCTGGCAATGCGCTTGAGGGTCGCCAGTTTTTTGATACACGCCGGACAGATGCCGTTTTTCTCTGGCAAGAGCCGGTCGCAGCGCTCGCAGCGGGTCCGGTCCAAGTGCCCATTGACGGCAAACGGCTGGCCCTGACGCAACTGCTCTAAACCCCGCGCCACCTCGGACATCTTTTCGGCCTCCGAGCTGGTGTAGCTCAGCGACAAGGTCGGCGCATCCACTCGCTCGATCTCCAACTGACCGCCGCCGACAATCGCGTCAGTGCGCACCTCGGCCAGCGCGGCGAGTGGAATATCGACGATCTCGCCCTGAGCAGGCACGACGAGGACGCGATGCTCGGTAGCCACCAGCCACTGGCGGCCAAAGCGCCCGTCCGCAGCCAAATCCGTCGAGGCGCGGATGAGCACCTCCTCCTCAGCGGGCAGGACGGCAGCAATTCGCGCGGTCGCGGTCGCGTCGGCTGACTCTAGCAGTTTTTGCGCGTTCATGTCTTGGTAAGGCCCCGCAAAATGGGTTGACTCAACCTTGAAAAAACTCTCTTGGCATTGAAACAATGGCAAGGGCAAACTAGGCGCGGGCGGGCCATCCAGTCTTGCACGCGATGCGGACTTCGGCGATCCATTTTTCCAATCTGCTCTTATCCTTACATTATAAAGTCTATGACCGCTACGACCGCAGACCAAAAGACCCTAGTGTCCTCGTCCAGCGAAGAGCGCGATCAGCAGCTAGTAGAATACCTCCGCGACCTAGCATTGGAGCAGATGCCCGCCGAAGATCTCTTGCGCTGGGCCAGCGAGACCTTTCCCGGTCGGGCCATACTCAACACCAGCTTCCAGTACACCGGCGTGGCGATGATCCACATGGCGACGGCGATGGGGCTGAACTTGCGCTTTGCCACCATCGACACCCTCCGGCTCCATCCCGAGACGTACGCCTTTATGGAGGAAGTCCGAGCGCGCTACGGCTGCCACTTTGAGGTCGTCCAGCCCAAGCGCGGCGATGTCGAGCGGATGGTCGCGCGCCACGGCGAGTACTTGTTTTTCGACTCCAAGGAAAAACAGGAACACTGCTGTCAAGTGCGGAAGGAATGGCCCAACAACGCGCTGTTGCAGACCGCCGACTGCTGGATTTCGGGGCAGCGCTGGGACCAGTCCGAGCACCGCCAGCAGACGGCCAAGAAGGCGGCCTTGATCGACGAGTACAGCACCCGGCGCAAAATAGTCAAGCTCAATCCATTGGTCGATTGGAGCGAAGAGGAACTGATGGAGTTTACGCGGGCAAACGACTTGCCGGTGCATCCGCTCTACGGCCAAGGCTACCCGAGCTTTGGCTGCATCATCTGCTCCACCCCGATCCGGCCCGACGAACCCAAGCGCAACGGTCGCTGGCGTTGGTTCAACGAACAAGCCGACGACGCGGACGACCACAAAGAGTGCGGACTGCACTACAACATCTGAGAGACCCTGAGCAATGGTCCAAGCCTTGGAATGGCGCTACCACCGCCCCGGCTGAACGAGCTGCAAGCGCGCACAAGAGTTTCTTGTGCAAAACGGCATTGCCGACGGCATCGTGCAGAGCGCGACCAAAGAACCGGTCGCAGGCACAGCCGCCCTCGCCCTGCTAGCGGACGCGACCGAGCTATTCGTCGCCCAAGGGCAGCGCGTCCTCCGCTTCGACTTGGCGACGCAACGGCCCACAGACGAGGAATTGCTCCCGCTTCTGTTGGGACGTTCTGGCAAGCTCCGGGCACCTGCGTTCCGCTGCGGCACGCGCCTAATCGTCGGCTATAATCAGGCGCTGCTGCCGCTGGCGTTGGATTAGCTGAGTCGTGGTTTCAGCGCATATCGTCCATCTACGACTGCGCCTATCTCCTCTTAACTGACGTTACGCAGTACGTGGCCGGTGGTTGGTTTTCGGTCCGATTCTCGCTGGGATCGCGGGGAGGACGCCCTTGATTCGACGAGGCCGATGGCCGTAGGGGGCGGTTTGAAACCGCCCCCTACCCGGGTGCGTAACATCAGCTCTTAACAGAACTGTGCGGATAGACCCGCTCCCACCCCGCCGCACCGAACTCCTTGTCGGCCCACAGGGAGACGCTTTCGGCAGAGTACACCACATTGTAGTCGTGCGAGGATTGCACGGAGCGCATGACTTCGCGCCAGAGCGCGGCGTCTAAGTGCCGGTATTCAGCCGCGTGCGCTGCGGATTCGGCGAGATTGTGCTGTTCCTGGGGATCTTCCTGCAAATCGAAAAGCCCGGTCGCGCCGTTGCCGTACTTCACTAGCTTGTGCCGCCCGTCGTAAGCCATCCAGCCAGATTGCAAGCCACCGATTAGCATGTCGCGCGGAGAATCGCCGGCCAAACCCAAACCGGGCAAGGGCCTAGCATCCATGTATTCCGGCACGCCGTGACCAGACGCGGCTAACAGGGTGGCGGTGACGTCCGTGAGACAAACCAGATCGTCGCGTACCTCACCTGTAGCCCCACTCCGCTGGCGTACCAACATGGGCACGTGGCAGCTACCCTCGTAGAAATTGCCCTTGGCGTTTACACCGTGATCCCCGACCAAGTCGCCGTGGTCTGAGGAGAAGATGACGATGGTGTTGTCGAGACGGCCGCTTTCCTCCAAGGCCGCGAGGATTTGGCCGACCTCGTGGTCTATCTGCAAGATCAGCGCCGAATAGTGGGCGCGCACCGTGCGCTTCTGCTCCTCGGTGTAGGGGCCTTCGGTCTCTGGAGTCCAGATCGGCACGCCCGGTCGAGGCCGGGGATGGATGCCCTCGCGGACATCGCGGTGGATGGGATCGCCGGGTGCGGGATCGGGAATTTTATCTACATCTACTTTAGCCAAAAATTCCGGCGTGGGATCGTAGGGATCGTGCGGGCCAGGGAAGCCCACCATGCAGGCGAAAGGCCGCTCGTCGTCGTACTCGCGGATGAAGCGCGCCGCCTCCTCGCCGACGAAGTAATCCCAGTAGCAATCCCAGGGCAGCAGCGATACGCAAGCGCCGCGCTGCTCGTCGTATCCTTCGTGCTCCTTGCCCATGTACTTGCGATGGCCGCGCTGTTGCAGATAGTGCCAGTAATCGTCCTGAATGTTGACCCACACCTTGTCCTCGCAGGCGATGCGATGTTGGAAACCAAAGGAGGCGTCCCAAGGATAGAAGTGCATCTTGCCGATGGCCGAGGTGAGATAGCCGTGATCGGTCAACATCTCCGCCCAAGTGCGGATGCCACACGCAGCATGGTCCGGCCGTAGGTAGTTGCCGTTGGTCAGCACGTGATTGCGCCAAGCGTTGAGGCCAGTGAGCAGCGAACATCGCGCCGGCACGCAGACCGGATGCAAGCTATAGGCTTGGTCGTAGCGGATGCCCTCGGCAGCAATGCGGTCGATGTTGGGCGTGGAAATGTGGGGAGCGCCATAACAACTGAGAAAGTCGTGGCGCATCTGGTCTGGCATGATGAACAACAAATTGGGTCGGTCGCTCATAGTTTTCTTCTATTCGTTAAGGTGTTTTCGCGCCCGCCTGCGCTTCGGCCCAAGCGCGCAGCGGCACGTCGGCGGCATCTTTGGTCAGCCAATACTGGGACGACGGCGCAACCTCTGGGTTTTCCCCCAGTGGATTTCCGCCGCTGGGCAGGGCACCCAAAAGCTGCTGGCGAATCGGCGAGCAGCGCGCCAGTAGCGCCGGGTCCTGTTGGATGTAGTCGGTCGGGCGCAGCCAGCGGTAGTGATAGCCCACGTGCATGATCTTGCGCGTTCGCGGCGACTGATTGGGGCCAACGCAATGCCATGTTGCCGTGCGCCACAGCACGGCTGAGCCGGCCGGCAGCCGCAGTTCCAGCGCCTGTTCCGTCGGCACTTGATTCTTCATATCGCGCAGCTCTTGGGGGCGTCGCTTGTAGCTGCCCGGCACCAGCCAGAGGTTGCCGCAATTGGATTCGGTCATGTCGAAGAGGACGTAGAAGACCTTGAGCTCCATAAAGGGCAAGCGCCCATCGAGCGAAGGCCCGATAAAAAGCTCGGGACTTGCTAAGTCGGGATGCCACACGACATTGCGATAGCCGGCCTCCTGATCGGCCCCCCGTCCGCTGCCCACAGCCCCGGGCTGCATATCGCACGGGTACGGCGGGCGATAGTCGAGATGCGTCGTGCGGACCTGGATATTCCAGCCGATTGCATCGACCACCAGCGGCAGCATCCGCGGATGATCCACTAAGTCGAGAAAGGCATCGTGCTGCGCCAGAGCGTTGCGCACTTGGAAATGCGTCCCCGCCGCCAAGCTCTGTTCCTTTTGAATGCGTGCGACCACTTCATCGGCGGCCGCCGAGAGCCGGGCCAGTTCCTCAGACGTTAGAAAGTGTTCGAGGACGATAAAGCCCTGCTCGGCAAAGTCGCGTTCTTGCTCGCGGGTCATCGCTATGGACATTTTCATCTCTTGGTGGATCAGGTGAGGAAGCACCGACAAACGAAAGTAAAAAAGATCGGGCGGTTCATACAACGCTGGGGGCGCGGACCAGCTGCTTGAACAGGTCGCCGCGCTCGGCGTAACTAGCAAACTGATCGAAGCTAGCACAGGCCGGTGAAAGCAGCACTACGTCGCCAGTCTGCGCCAAGCGGCGGGCAGCGTCTAGGGCTTGGGCTAGATCGCGGCAGCAGTGGACAATCTCACCAGCACCCACCTGCTGTACAGCAGCGGCAATGCGCGGAGCCTCTTGGCCGATGAGCAGCACGGCGCGGACATTGGCCTCGGCAATCGCAGCGCCCAAGGCGCTGAAGTCGGCCCCTTTGGAAGCGCCGCCCGCGATCAGCAGCAGGGGCACGTCAAAGGCGCGGATGGCCGCACAGGCAGCATCGACCGTTGTGGCCAATGAGTCGTTGTAATAGGTAACGCCATCGCGCTCGGCAACGTATTCGAGGCGATGGGGAAGACCTGCAAAGGAGCGAATGGCCTCGGCAAAATGAGTCGCTGGCGCACCAAAAGCCAACGCACCAGCTACGGCCGCGGCGACATTGCTCCAGTTGTGCCGTCCCCGCAGAGGAATGTCGGCCACCGGACAAATGGCGGTCGGCTGCGTCCCAGAGCAGCAGGCCCACAACTGGCCGTCGTCAATCCACGCGCCCGGAATGCTCGGAGCAGTTGTGCTAAAGGCCCAAAGGGTAGCTGGACTCTCGTCAACAAAGGTCCGAGCCGTAGGACAGTCCCGATTGACAATGAGAATATCATCGGATGTTTGGTAGCGACACACGGGCTTTTTAGCATCGACGTATTCGGCGCGGTCGGCGTGATAGTCGAGGTGGTCCTCGGTGACGGAGAGGACCACGGCAATGTGGGGGCTTTGGTCTAGGTCTTGCAACTGGAAGCTGGATAGCTCTAGGACCACGCGATCAGTCGGCTGCAACTCGTCAATGAATTCGAGCGGCGGTCGGCCGATGTTGCCGCCGCTAAACACCCGTGCCGACGGATCGGTTGCCAGCAAGTCATGCAGCAGTGCGGTCGTGGTGCCCTTGCCCTTGGTGCCGGTAATGCCGAGCACTGGAGCCGGACACAGTTGTAAAAAAAGGCGCGTCTGGCTCGATACTTCGACGCCGCAACGCCGCGCCGCACACAGGCGCGGGTCCAGCGTCGGCAAGCCCGGCGTGCGGAACAGCAGATCGAAGTCGGTCAGGTTGTCGAGATAGCCTTCGCCGATGCGCCATTGTTGCACGCCCTCCACCGGAATGGTCGGGTCGCGGGCGTCGCACACGGCAAACGGAATCTGGTGCGCGTGGAGGAAGCGGGCCAGCGCGCGATTTTCCACGCCGAGGCCGAGCAAGGCAATGCGCCGCTGGTGCAAGTGTTGGGTCGCGCTTGACTCTTTGGGGCCGGAGGATTTCTTTAGCGACATTGAATTCGCAATACGCACTTTAATTAAATTACTGATAATTCGTAATTCCTAATTCCTAATTCCTAATTGATAGCGAGAAGGTGCTGTGGCTGTAACAATTATGCGTACGGTGCGGCCTAGTCCGCAATGGCAAGACAGCTTGATCCGGCTAGAGAGCGGCCAGCGGGTCGTCATCGACGCCGAGGAAACTTGGTCGCCGGACATGCAAAACCAAATCGCTTGGTGCGGAGCCGATGGCGTATACAATCTGCCCGCAGGCTCGGGATACCTACTGCCGGGGGCCAATGTCGGCGCGCTTGTGGCGCGCATTGGCGACGACGGACCGATCTTTGCCGTGGGCAGCCGCTGCGACTTTATCGCCGACCGCGCGGGCCTTCTGAATTTGGCCATGAACGAAAATCCTAACTTCAACAACCAAGCCGGCAAAATCGTCGCCCAAATCATCGTCTTTAGCCAACCATGAACCTCGCCGGCAGCGCGGCGACCGCAGCCTATGTGCGCGCGGGGCATCCGCCCGTCCGCGCGATCGCTCCGCTCGCCGAAGGGGTCTGGCGCATCGAGGACGCAGACGGCCGCAAGGTCGTGGTCAAGCATCAGCTCTTCGGCCGGCTGACGCAGGGCACGGCTTACGATCTGTTGGAGGTCGAGCGCGACGTGCTCGACTTTTTGCACAAAGCGGGTTGTCCGGTGCCGGCCGTGCTGGGTATCGATCGGGAAGCGCACTGCATCTTCTTGCAATGGATCGGCAATCGCACCCTCGACGACGCCATTCAGGATGGGGACCGTGCGGCGACGATACAGGCCATACGCGGGCTGTGCGCCATTGAGCGCGCGTGCGCCCAACGCGCCGACCAACTAGAACCGAGGGTAGTGCCAAGCGCAAACCGCGCAGCCCTCGCCACCGCCTGGGATGAGGCGGGAGCGCGGGCGCACGCAGGCATTAAGCAGTTATGTAGCCGCCTCCAGCAGCCCTTGGACGCTGGCATACAGCCACTACTCGAAGCTATGCACGATTGGCTAGCGGCGCGGCCAGCCGCGCTGGGCAGCGTAGATTACAACGCGCGCAACGCAATCGTCGCGCCGGAGGGTACGCGCGTTTACTTCCTCGAATTTGCTAAAATTGGTTGGGACTGGACGGAAAGGCGCTTGACGCAGTATACTTCAAGTATGGGCAGCGGTCGGCAAGATGGGCGCATGCACTCGCTATTGGACGCGTCCGCAGCGCGTTTGTACGCCGAGGAATCCGGGCGCAACGACGGTGTGCGGGCGCTCGATTATCACCGAATTTTTTTTCTTTTAAACAGCGCAGCCATGTTGGGCGCGGCCCTCGATGGCGAGCCGCACGCGCTGGCCCTGCGCCAACACTGGAAAAGGCCCCATGCGCGGCTGCGGCAATGCGCGGCCATGCTGGCCCAGGGCCTGAGCACAGACCCAAGCGCGACCGAGTTCAGAAGCCGGTTGCAGTTTTGTTCGTCACCACGCGGAGGTACTCTATGAGCGAGTGGAACACTCTCGACTTCAAGCCCCGGGCCCGGGGTATGATCATCGGCGATATTCCCTGGCTGGCGCGCATAGCCGACAAGGCGCGGGCGCACCAGCAGCAACGCATCGGCGACTACGTATTTCCCTGACCGGCCGACCAGCGCTTCCTGGAGGAAGTGGAGCTAACAGCCGCAGCATTCGAGGAGATGGTAGCCTCGTCTGAAGACGACGACGCCCTGATCGAGAAGATGAAAGCGCACTTGGACAGAAAGCACTAGCATGAGCCCCTCAGCGCAAACCGCGCGCACGCCAAGGCGGAGAGTCCGAGAGATGGAGGTGGAAGTCGTCCACGTGCGCCGCGACACCCCAGACACCACTACGCTCTTTATGTCCGCCGACGACGAGCCGATCGAATACGAGGCCGGCCACTTCTGCACCATTGATCCGCATCAGTTCGGCGAGTTGGAGCACTTCACCGCCTACTTAGAAGATCAAAAGGGGCAGCGCGAAAAGCCGCGGGCCTATTCTATGGCTTCTGCGCCGCACGAAGAGCACCTCGCCATCACGATCAAAGAGGAACGCTACGAGAGCGGTGAGACGCCGTACCCGCCGCTGCTGTCACCGCTTTTGACGTACTACATCCAAGAGGGGCGGCGGCTAGTCATCAGCGGCTTTACCGGGGCGTACACCTTTCCCGTTGATGTCTGCGAGCGCGTCGAGCACATTGTCCACGTGTGCGCCGGCAGCGGCATCGTGCCCAACAGGAGTCTGATCAAGGAAAGCCTGCACCGCGACGACCCGCTCCGGCACACCTTGCTGTTTAGCAACAAGACGCGCGGCGATGTCATTTACTTTGAGGAATTCGAGGAGTTGCGGACTCAGTATCCCGACAAACTCGAAGTCATCCACTGCATCACTCGCGAAGACCCAAGCGGCATTCGCGGTGCCCGCAGCGGACGCATCTCCGAGGAACTTTTGCGCGAAGTCGCGCCCGACCCCTCCAAGGTGATGGCCTATAGCTGCGGCCCGGGCATCACGCCTTACGAGCGCCGGGCGGCCCGGGCCAAGGGCGAGACTCCCGAGCCGCGCTTCGTCGAAAACATGGTCGCGCTCTTGCAGGAGCACGGGCTGGACAAAAAGCAGATCCGGCAGGAAAGCTGGGGATGAATGAATGAAGTTAATCGTGCAGATTCCCTGCTTTGACGAAGAGCAGACCCTGCCCGCTGTAATCCGCGACATCCCGCGCCAAGTGCCCGGCATCGATCAAGTCGAAATTTTGGTCATCGACGACGGCTCCAACGACCTCACCAGCGCGGTGGCGCGCGAGTGCGGCGCGGATCACGTAATCCGCTTTGCGCACAACCGAGGGCTGGGTCAAGCCTTTAAGGCCGGTTTTGACGAGTGCTTGCGGCTAGGGGCCGACATCATCGTCAACACCGACGGCGACAACCAGTACTACGGCGGCGACATCGACAAGTTAGTCGCACCTATCTTAGGCGGTCAGGCCGACATGGTCATCGGCGACCGGCAGACGCAGGCCATTGCCCACTTCTCCGCCCTCAAGCGCTACCTACAGAGCTTGGGCAGCCGGGTGATTAGCCGCCTTGCCAGATTACAGGTGCCGGATGTGGCCAGCGGCTTTCGCGCCTTTAGCCGCGAGTGCGCGCTCCAGCTTTCGACCCTTACCAATTTCGACCACACAGCCGAGCACGTGATCGAAGCCGGATACAAGAATTTGGCCGTGACTTCTGTCGCGGTCCGCACCAATCCCAAAACGCGCGAGTCGCGCCTCTTTTCCAACATCGGCAAGTTCGTCTTCAAATCCGCGGAGATCAGCTTGCGCACCTATGCGCGCTATGCCGCGCTCAAAATATTCGCCCTGTGCGGCATCTTGACCTTTGCCGCCGGCTTTGGCCTCGGCGTGCGCTTTCTCTACTTCTTCTTTTTTACCGACGAAGGAATGCTGCACGTGCAGTCGCTTAT
The DNA here is from genome assembly GCA_965116455.1 of Candidatus Latescibacterota bacterium. Lineage (GTDB taxonomy): Bacteria > Latescibacterota > UBA2968 > UBA8231 > UBA8231. Next base: position 3,520,975 of record OZ220690.1, read on the forward strand.
TTTGGCGGCGATTTTGCTGCTGGCCGGGTTTCAGATGTTTCTCACCGGCGTCATAGCCGACTTGATCGCCACCAATAGGGACTTGCTCGAAGATGCGTTGCAGCGGGTCAAGAAGTTGGAATTGCGCGATACGAACAAAAAATAATTCCACATGAAAAAACCTGCTGTTTACATAGACGGCCAAGAGGGCACGACCGGACTGCGCATTCGCCAGATGCTAGCCGGGCGCGAGGATGTGGAGGTGTTGCTCATTCCACCGGAACAGCGCCGGGATCGTCATGCGCGGGCCGAGTTTCTCAACCGCGCGGACTTGTGCGTCCTCTGCCTGCCCGACGACGCGGCAGCCGAGGCCCTCGCCTTGCTCGAAAACCCGCAGACCAAGGTCATCGACACGAGCACGGCGCGCCGGGTCCATTCCGAGTGGGTCTATGGACTGCCCGAGATTTCGCCCGCGCACAAAGAGCAGATTCGCCGCGCACAGCGAGTCGCCAATTGCGGTTGTTATCCCGTCGGCTTCCTCCTCGCCGTGCGGCCCCTCATCGCGCAGGGGCTGCTCTTGCCAACCGCGCCGCTGACCATCAACGCGGTGTCTGGCTATTCCGGCGGGGGGAAAACGATGATCGCCGAATACGAGGGAGAAGGCGATCACAAGCCTTTCTGCCTGTACGGCCTCGACGGCGCGCACAAGCACTTGCCCGAAATCTGGAAATTTAGCGGGTGCGAAAAGCAGCCGCTCTTTGTGCCGTCCGTCGATCATTCGTTCTGTGGCATGGTCGTCAGCACGCCGGTACCCACGGAACTTTTCGCCCGTCCCCGCGTCAATCGCGAAGCCGTGTACGAGGTCTGGCGCGAGTACTACGCGGACTGCCCCTTTGTGAAGTTGGTCGCGCCCCAAAACGCTGTACTGCGCGACGACAAATTTCTCGACCTAACGGGGTTGAGCCATACCAACTTCGTCGAGCTATCGGTCTGGGGCGACCCCGAGCGAGGATTGGTTTTAGTCGGGCGGCTCGACAATCTCGGCAAAGGAGCGTCGGGCAATGCCGTGCAGTGCCTCAATTTGATGCTCGGTTGCGACGAGACCGCAGGACTGGTCTAAGATGCTCGTCGATAGTCACTGCCATCTCGACCAATTCGCCGATGCCGACGCCGTGCTCGCGGCAGCCGCCCAGGCCGGGGTGGGACAGGTCGTCGCCGTCAGCGAAAGTGCCAGTTCCATGCGCACGGTGCTCGAACTCAAGCAGCGGTACCCGGACCAAGTGCTGGCCGGGCTTGGCTTGCATCCAGCATGGGTCACCCAAGCCACAGACGCCGAACTCGCGGACGCGCTCGCCTATCTGGCCGCGCATCTGCCCGAAGCCGATGTCCTCGGCGAGGTCGGCCTCGATTACAAATGGGCGACTAGCCCAGAGCAGCAGGCTCAGCAACAGGACGTCCTCGCGCAGCAGTTCGACTTAGCGGCTCAGTGCGGCAAGCCGGTCAATCTGCACTCGCGCCGCGCCCAGCGGCAGACCTTGGAGCGGGCCGTGGAGTTTCGCCGCCATACTAACCTCAATGCCCAACTTCACTGGTTCACCCAGTCCAAAAAACTCGTGCGGATCTGCCGTGCGGAGCGGATCTACGTGTCCGTCGGGCCGTCCGTCCTCTGCGATCCGCAGACCCAAACCGTGGTCGCAGAAATCGACCGCGAGTTGCTGCTGTTGGAAACGGACGCGCCCGTGCCCATTGGCGGGGCTGCGGGCTATCCAGCGCGGGTGGCAGCAGTCGCCGCCAAACTAGCTGAGCTCACCGGGTTCACCGAGGAGGAGGCCGCGGCCAATTGGGCGCGATATTTGGGCAAGCTGCCGTGAAAACATCCGCAGATGGACGCAGATAGACGCAGAAGAGTAGAACAGATCCGCAGTTTGAATCGTTCAAGTCATTCAGGGTTGCTATATCAGCGCAATTACAGCAATCGGTAAACAGGAGGAACTATGCCAACGAGTATTTTTGCCTTTGCTTGCGCCCTCGTCTTTTGCGGGCTAGCAGGGCCAGCGAGCGCCCAACAAGGCCTAGGCAGCTTGGAAAGTCTGATCAAGCGAGGCGAAGAAGAAGTCAAACTACAGCCCCTTTCCGCGTCCGACCTACCGGACCTAAATCAGGATTTGATCTCCGATAAGGCGCGCCTGCCCGGCAGCTTAGGCGCGGATAAGACGCGCATCGGTCAGGATCGCGATATAGACCCGGACACATATATCGTCGGCCCCAACGACGTACTTCAGCTTTACATCTGGGGCGAATTCGACAAGCCCTACTCCTTGCAGGTCAATCCAGAGGGCTACGTTCTCATCCCCACCGTCGGCTCGTTTCACATTTCGGGCCTGTCGCTAACCGCAGCCAAAGAGCGTCTCTCAACCGCAGTCCAAAACAAGTATCCTAACGTGAGCATCAGCATCTCCCTCGTGAGTATGCGCTTCTTCACCGCGTACGTCACTGGTGCGGTGCTGAACGAGGGCAGCTTCACCATCTATCCGACCACGCGGGTTTTAAATATAATCAAACAGGCTGGCGGCTTTAGGAGCCGATTGCAACATATCGAGTTATCGGGTCAGGATGCCGGTGGAGCCACTAACCCCAACACAGGCCGACGCTCCATCCAACTGATCCACCGCGACGGCACCAGCGAGCGCGTGGATCTCGACATGTTCCTCGCCACCGGCGACCTCGCGCACAATCCCTACGTGCGCATGGGCGACGTGGTCCACGTCTCGTTCCGCAAGCATTCGGTGTCCATCTTCGGCGCGGTCAACCAAGAGGGCGAATACGAGTTCCTACCCGGGGACACCCTCGGCGACCTCGTGACATTGGCCAAGGGCTTGAACCGCTCCAAACCGCTAATCAGCGCCGAGCTCTGGCGCTTTCAGGAGGGAGCCGAGCAGGCCGAAGTCATTGAGCTAGGTGGAGACAAAGAGACGCTGGAGGAGTTGGATTTCGAGACCATCCGCCACACTGCGCTGCGCCCCAACGACGCGATCTTTATCCGCGCGCAATCGCTGTGGCAATCTACGCACACGGTCGTGATCTCTGGCGAGGTCCGGTTCCAAGGCCGCTACCGCATCGAACCCGGCGTTACCCGCATCAAAGATGTGGTGACCGCGGCCGGCGGCCTAACCGACGAGGCGTCTCTCATTGGTGCCCGAGTAATCCGCACTAGGGTACGAGCCGAAAGCGACCCGCAGCTAGAGCAGCTAAAGAGACAGAGCGAGGTGGCGGGCCTCACCTACATGAACATCGAGGATCGGGCTTATCTCAAGACCAAAACTCGCGAAGAAAAGGGGCAGATCGCAGTCGATTTCGAGCGGTTGTTTGTGAATGGCGACGAGAGGCAAAACATCTTGCTCGCCAGCGGCGATGTGATCTTTTTCCCCATGCAGCGGCACACCATCAACGTCAGTGGTCAAGTGCAGCGAGCCGGGCTAATCGACTACGAGATAGGCCGCAAAGTGCGCTACTACATAACCAAGGCCGGCGGGTACTTGTACGACGCCGACAAACGCAATGCCCGCCTAGTCCGGGCGCGTACGGGCGTCCGCGAGAAACTCAAAGACAATCTGATAGTCGAGGTCGGCGACGAAATATGGGTGCCCCAGAAGGAGCGCATCGATTACTGGGCATTCTTCCAAGAGACTGTGGGCACCGCCGCTAGGGTCCTCGCCCTCGTAATCGCGGTGCAGACGGTGTCGCGGTAGCAATGGACCAAGCCAAGCCCGACGCATCCTAGCCTTCGTGCTCGCGGTGCGGTCTCTTCAGATAAATAATTTCAAGGAGCACTACTGAATGAATACCCCAAAAAAAGAAATCGACATCATCGATCTGCTAACGGCGCTGCACGCGGGCCGCTGGCTGATCATCGGCGGCACCTTGGCCATCTGCGTCTTGGCCGGTGGCCTCAGCTTCCTCTTGCCAAAGGAATACGAGGCCACCGTGCAAATTCTGCCCCCCCGCGAGAAGAAGGAGAGTTTTGGTTTTTCCAGCATGCTCTCGTCCTTACCCATACCCGCCTTGCGCCTCGCGGAGAGGGGCACGCCAGCTGACATTTCTCTCGCCACCATCAAGAGCAGGACGACGCGGTGGCGGATGATCGAGAAATTTGGCTTGATGCAGCGCTACGAGGCCCGCACCCTGACCGACGCAATTGAGGTTCTCGCCGACAACACCACGGCCGACATGACCGAAGAGGGCATGCTTAGAGTCTCAGTTCTAGACAAAGACCCGCAAATGGCCGCCGACATGGCCAATTACTACATCGTCCTGCTCGATAGCACCAACAAGCGGTTCTCGCATAAGACTGCCTCCGACCGCTTGGACTTTATCCGCGGGCTTTTGCAAGAAGAAGATAAAAAGCTAGAGGACAAGATGAAGCGGCTGGAGGAGTTCCAGTCCGAGCACAATGCCATCTCGATTGCGGACCAAGCCCGCGCGGCGATTCTGACTGCCACCTCGATGAACACCGCCGCACTGGAACTCGCACTTAAGCGCCAGCGGCTCATTCTATCGGGGCTAGGTCCCAACCACGACCAGGTCAAACAGCTCGAGCGCGAAATCCTACTACGGCAGGGGACCATAGCTTTCTTGCGCGACGGCGTCAGACCCACCGACAACGGCTTGCTGCAAAACAAAGCGCTGCAACTACAACTAGACGAAAACATCTTCCTACCACTGAATCAGATCCCAGGCGTGGCCCAAGAGTACTCAACGCTCGAAAAGGATGTGCTCGTGCAGACGTCTTTCTTGCTGGTCCTGCAGCAACAGGAGGCCCAATCTCTGATCGAGGCCAAGGACTTCACTTCGACCGTGCAGATACTCGACCCAGCCACACCGCCCGAAATCAAGGCCAAGCCCCAGCGCGTGCTGATCGTATTTCTCGCCGGCTTACTCAGCCTCTTCGCCTCAGTCTCCTATGTGATGGGGGCGGTGTACATGCGGGGCCTTCAACAGCGCTGGCGCGAGCGGCGCGAGACGACGCCTGAGGTTTTATGACCATTCAAGTGAAGGTGATCAACAAGGGGGACCAACCGCTGCCCACCTATGAGACGGATCACAGCGCCGGCCTCGACTTGCGCGCCGCGTTGTCAGATGCAGTAGTCCTAGCGCCTGGCGAGCGCGGCCTCATCCCCACGGGCCTGTTCCTCGAAATCCCTCCGGGCTACGAGGCACAGGTCAGGCCGCGCAGTGGCTTGGCCCTCAAGCGCGGCCTGACGCTGCTCAACGCCCCGGGTACGATCGACGCCGACTACCGAGGCGAAGTCGGCGTCATCCTGATCAACCTTTCGGCCGAAGAGCAGCCCATCGATCCAGGCGAGCGCATCGCCCAACTCATTTTCGCGCCGGTTACGCGTGGCGAGTGGATCGAGGTCGAGACGCTCGCTGAAACAGAGCGCGGCAGCGGCGGCTTCGGCTCGACGGGAAGGCGCTGAAACTGTCCAATAAGGTAGGGGGCGGTTTGAAACCGCCCCCTACCCCCGGGTGGGTAACATCAGTAAATAAAAAAGAAGGGGCCGGTACTCTTGTGGTGTACCGGCCCTTTGTGTTGCATCCGTACGGCTGACTAACTCGCGCCCCCCGATATGGCCGGCAGGAAATGGACCTCGCTTTCGGGGCCTACTTTGGCCCTAAGCCCGGCGGCGACAACTTCGCCATCCACCGCGACGGCAATCTCGGTCTTGATGCGGTCGCCGTCGAGCACCCGTTCCTTGAAGCCGGGGTAGCGGGCGTCGAGCTCGGCAACGACCTCGCGCACGGTCGCACCCTCTACCTCTACTTGCTGCTGGCCAGCAGTCAGCTTCTGCATCAGCGAGGGAATCCAAGCTACGGGCATGATGGGCTAACCGCCGGCAGCCTGCGCGGCCCGTTCCTCGTGCGCCTGCAACGCGGCGACAATGCGGTCGGGCTTCATGGGCAATTCCTGCGGCCGCACGCCAACGGCAGCCTCAATGGCCGCGGCGATGGCCGCGGGCGGCGGGGCGATGTTGGCCTCGCCAACGCCGCGTACGCCATAGGGATGGCCCGGGTTGGGGACCTCGACGATGATGGTCTCAATCATCGGCAGGTCGAGGCTGGTCGGAATCCGGTAGTCGAGGAAGCTGGAGTTGTCGAGGTGGCCGTCTCCACTGTAGAAGTACTCCTCGTTGAGCGCCCAACCAATGCCTTGCACCGAACCGCCTTGCATCTGGCCCTCGACGTACGCCGGGTGAATGGCCCGGCCAGCGTCTTGGATGACCGTAAAGCGCAAAATATCCACCTTGCCGGTCTCGGGATCGACCTCGACATCGGCGATGTTGGCCGCAAAGGAGCCGCCGACGCCCGAGTCTGGATCCACAGTGGCACGGCCAATGACCGGGCCGCCGGTCTCTTCGAGGCGGCCAGCTAGTTCCTTAAAGGTCATCGCGTTATCGCCGGAACGGAAGACGCCATCGTCAAACTCGACTTGGCTTACTTCGACCTCCCAGAGTTGGGCCGCACGCTCGCAGAGCTGGTCTCGCACGTCGAGGGCGGCCTTGTACGCAGCCCAGCCAGTGGCGTACGTCACGCGGCTGCCGCCGGTTACGTCCGTGTGGCCAATCGAGTCCGTGTCCGCCACCTGCGGCTTGACGTCTTCGGCCCGCAAGCCCAAGGTCTCGGCAAACTGCATGGCGACCGATGTGCGCGTGCCGCCGATGTCAGTCGAACCCTCGACTAAGCTGACCGTGCCGTCAGGGTTGACGCTGGCCGTGCAGGAAGACTTGAGCCCGACGTTGAACCAATAGCCGACCGAGATGCCGCGCCCTCCGTTGGGGCCAGTGGGCGCTGAACTCTGATAGTGCTCTGAGTCGCGGATGGCTTCCAATACCTCCTTGCAGCCCATCTTCGGATACACCACCCCGTCAATGCGGCGGGTGCCGGTCGTCGCGCTGTTCTTGAGCCGGATCTCCAGCGGCTCCATCCCCAATTCAGCGGCCAGCAGATCGACCACGTGCTCGGTGGCGAAGGCCACCTGCGTCGAACCTGGAGCGCGATACGCAAAACTCCGCGGCTTGTTGACCACTACGTCATAGCAGTCGATCCGGCCGTCGGGGATGTCGTAGCACGAAAACACGCACATGGCGGCCGCGCCGACCAAGCCACCGGGATACGCTCCGGACTCAAAGGCAATATAGGCGTCGGCGGCCACGATCTTGCCGCTTTTGTCAGCACCCATCTTGATCTTGACGTACGACCCAGGCGTCGGACCGGTGCTCTCGAAGACGGCTGGTCGGGTCATAACCAGCTTGACAGGTTGGCCGCTCGCCTTGGAAAGCAGGGCGGCGACCGGCTCCAAGTAAACCGGGATTTTGCCGCCAAAGCCGCCGCCAATTTCCTGGGGCACGACCTTGATCCTCGAAATGGGCATGTCCAAGACCGCGCCGAGTTGGGCGCGCGCGGTGAACGACCCTTGGGTGCTGGTCCAGACCGTCAGTTGGCCATCGGCGTTCCAACTCGCCGTGGCGTTGTGCGGCTCGATGTACCCTTGATGCACAGTGGCGGTCTGAAACTCGCGCTCTACGACCACGTCGGCCTCGGCAAAGGCTTTGTCTGGATCGCCAAGCCGGTGCTCAAAGTGGGTGGCGAGGTTGCTCGCGCGACCAGTGTCTTCCCCAAACTCTTGGGTGGTCATGTCGTCGTGGAGTTGGGGCGCACCCTCCTGCATGGCCTCGCGCACATCGAGCACGGCCTCTAGTTCCTCGTACTCGACCTCGATCAGGTCGAGAGCTTCTTCGGCAATGTGGACGCTAGTGGCGGCGACTGCGGCGACGGGATGCCCGCTGTACAGGCCCTTATCCGTGGCCAGCACGTTGTCGCGCAGGTATTTGAGCCGAGCCGGGCCTTCGCCGAGATCGACCATCTGGTCGCCGGCATCGGGCAGATCAGCGCCCGTGAGAACGGCCTTGACCCCAGGCAGGGCCGCGGCTTTAGACGTGTCTATGGACTTGATGCGCGCATGGGCGTGGGGCGAGCGCAGGATCTGTCCGTAGAGCAAGCCGGCCAACTGGGTGTCGGCGCCGTAAATGGCGCGCCCAGTGACCTTGTCAACGCCGTCGTGGCGGATGGGGCGGGTGCCGATGACTTTGTAGCCGTTGTTGGCAGGCATGGCGTTCCTCCTCGTTGGGTTCAGGCGCTTTGGCGCACTTCCTCAGCGGCGTCGAGGACGGCGCGAATGATCTTGTCGTAGCCCGTGCAGCGGCACAAGTTGCCAGCCAGCCAGTGCCGCACTTCGTGCTCAGAAGGGTTGGGATTGTGGTCGAGCAGGGCTTTGGAGGCGACCAAAAAGCCCGGCGTGCAGATGCCGCATTGCAGCGCGGCGTGTTCGAGGAACTTCTGCTGCACCGGGTGCAGGCTATCCGGGCTGGCAAGGCCCTCGACCGTGCCGATTTGTTTGCCCTCGGCCTCGACGGCCAGCATCAGACAAGAATCGACGAGGACGCCGTCAACGGCGATGGAACACGCGCCGCAGTTGCCGTCGTTGCAGCCTTCCTTGGTGCCGGTGAAGCCGAGCGTCTCGCGCAATACTTCGAGCAGGCTTTGGCGCGGCTCGCAGAGAAATTCGGTCGACTCCCCGTTGATTGTAGTTTGGACGTGTATTTTGCTCATGTACTTTACTCCGAATTTGGGCCGCCTGTTGCGGCGAGTGAGACGCTTCTCTCGCCGACCAGATGGTCGGTGCAGAGTTTCTTCCGCCGACCGAATGGTCGGTCCAACTTCTAATACCTTACTATCCAGCCGCTTCCTGCACGGCGTTGGCGACGAACTGGCCGCGGGCCCGCGCGACAGCACCCGCGAGAGTGCGCTTGACCAGCACCCCGACGAGGTGGGTGCGGAACTCGGCCGGGCCGCGCATATCGGAAATCGGGCGAGCCGCGCTCTGGGCTGCGGTAGCCGCCGCGTCAATGGCCTCGTCTGAAACGGCTTGACCCGCTAGGCTGTCGCCGGCCTCGCGCGCGAAAATCGGCGTGGGGCCGACCGCGGCGAGCGCAATGCGCGCGGCCTTAAACTCCTTGCCGCGATTGGCCAAGGTGACGTGGGAGGACACCCCGACGACGGCGATGTCCATCTCGTTGCGCGGAATGAAGCGCTGGTAGTGCGAGCCTGTGTTCTTCCTCGCAATTGGAATCTGGAGAGAAACCAAAATCTCGCCGGGAGCGAGCACGCTGCGGCCCGGAGCGGTGCAAAAATCCTCTACCGCAACTTGGCGCCTGCCGTCCGGCCCGGCGATGTGGCACACGGCCGAGTGGGTAATCAGGCTGGGGATCGTGTCCGCACTCGGAGAGGCGTTGCACAAATTGCCACCAAAGGTAGCGCGGCCCTGTATTTGGATGCCGCCGATAATGGCAGCCGAATCGATGAGCCCAGGGTATCGCTCGACGATTTCGGGGTCATTGTACATGCGCCAGCAGGACACGGCCGCGCCGATGACCAAACCCCGGCGGGGGCCGTAGGAAAGCTCGTTGGCCTCGGGGACGTTCTTGATGTCGATGATGCAGTCGGGTGCAAAACGATTCCCGCGCAACTGGACGAGCAAGTCGGTACCGCCAGCGAGGACGCGGGCGGCCTCGCCCTTTTCGGCCTTGAGGGCCACGGCCTCGCGCAACGTGCTGGGGGCGCAGTATGCAAAATCTTTCAAGGAAAAACCTCCTTGCTTGTAAGTAGTGATCGCTGAGTGCGCGCCTAATTATGGAACGCCTTACCCCCGCTGTCAAGAGCGGCAAAAGAGACTATATAGCTGTATTTTTCTGGGGAAAACCCTCGGCGCAAGGGGTTCAATCCGCGGGCGACTGAGCCGACGGGATGCGTCCTAAGGCAGCTTCATCATCTTCTTGGTTTCCACGCGCCCATCTATCTCGACTCGATAGAGATACACCCCAGCCGCCACATTCCTGCCCACCTCGTCGCGGCCATCCCAAGCAAAACGATGCGTACCCACCGGTAGTGCCCCCTGCCACACCTGCCGCACCCGACGACCCAACACGTCGTACACCGTCAGCGACACCCCCGCCGCGTCCGTCGCCAAATCAAGGGGGATCACCACAGCCGGATTGAACGGATTGGGATAGCTGTCGCCCAGCCGATACTGCGCCGGCCGAGCCACCGCCGCCGTCATCACCGCCGTCGGCTGCCCTGCCCCCGAATTCTTGAGCACATGCACGCCGCCCAAGGCCGGATCCAACACCACCAAGTCCAAATCACCGTCGCCATCGACATCTCCAGGCAGCACTTGGGTCCCATCGCCAGCCAAGCGATGCGTCTCCACTTCTCGGGTCGGATTCAAGCCCCCACCCCACTCGACAAACACCCCAAATCCCGACACCCGGTTGCCGCCGACAAACACCCAATCATCTACCCCGTCGGCGTTCAGATCGCGCACTTCCACCGGCGAGCGCAGAAATAGCTGCTCATCATACAGCACCTGCTCATCATACAGCACCCCTTCTTCGGACCGGTCTTGCACAACGAGTCCCATGTCCCCTTCAAAGAAGTTGCGTTGAAGCTCCTTGAGCCACTCCCATTGCCCATCGCCATCAAAATCGCCCTTGGGAACCTCCCAGATGTGGTGCACCAAATCCCAGAGGGATTCGAGATCGTCCGGCCCTATGGTGAGTACCTCAATCTGGAAATCCGGCCCAATCGACCAAACCACCATTTCGCGGTTTCCCGCTATCACAATCTCGTCTTGGCCATCGCCATCCACATCCTCGGCGAGTACGTACCTTAATCCAAAGTCGATACCTCTGTTCTCGGTACGCACGGTCGCAAAAGCCCCGCTACCATCATTGACCGCCATGACCCAGCCTTGTGTGAACCTCCGACCCGCCCAGAGGGCGAGAGAGAAAAGGTCTAAGTCGCCATCGCCATCTAAGTCGGTCAAGACGCCGCTCCTTTCTCCACTCCCTAAACCCTGTGTAATTGGATAGAAGATCGGGGGAGCAAAAAGACCGGCTCCTGCAAAGCGAAAATACTTTACCGGCGGCCGGGCCAATTCTCCCTGCGAGAGTTCTTCCTGGCCAATCAAATCGATCCAGTCTATTTCAAAGTGCTCGACCAAGTCGTCTGGCCCCCCCAAGCTAAAGCTCAGTTGAATATCCCGTAACAGCCCCTCCCACACTATATCGTCTTGGTATTGGTCGTCGAGAGTGAACTCTACTTCCTGCCACTCGGTGGTATAAACAAACCTATCGAAGTAAAGCCCAAACTGGTTGGATCCAGCGGACACTTCTGGATCCATTCCTGGGGTCTCGAAGTTGTGCTCGTTCGTCCAAGCAAGCCCAACACTCCCTGTCGTAGGGTGGTTATGCACGGTGCGGAACCGGATTATCACCCGGTCGAATAGGCGCGAATCGTAGCCTATGGTAGAAGAAATCAACTTGACTGACGGATCGGGATACACCTGTCTGGCCGAGACATCAACCCTCCACACGCCGTCTTCAACCTCCCCCGGAAATTGATGAAATTCAAACGGGCCACCCCATATAAACGCTTCTTTAGCGGACCATCCTTGCGTCGTCCCGTCGTCAAAATCCCAAGTGACCGCCTCGGCGAGGCCACTCCATAGCAATACGCATGTAAAAACAGCAATTTTCACCACGACAGCACCTCCATGGAAATTTCCAGAAGACGGTGTAACGATTCAATCGACTACTAATGAAATTGTACGGCCAACACAGGCCACAGCTTCTCATCAATCGCTCCCTCCCCCCGCTTCCAAGCTCCAATAGACCGTTTCGATCCAGCGCTGCGCTGGCACGAAAGACCACGCCCACGACGCCCATTGCGAGTCGAGTCCCTCTGCGCTGATCTGGTCGAGGGACATGCCCGCACTCCGGCGCGTGCGCACGCTAGCCGTAGTTTCCACCAACATGCGGTGGTAAGCCTTCAGATCGTCGAGGGTGGCGACCGGGCCGTGGCCGGGGATGATTTTCACATCCGCGGAAAGCTGGTCGATGAGCGTGGCGATGTGTTGCGTCAGGGTCTCGACATCGCCGCCGTACTCTAGATCGACAAAGGGGAAGATGCCGTTGAAGAACAGGTCGCCGAGATGGGCGATCTGGGCGTTGACGAAGAATACGGCAATGTCCCCGTCAGTATGGGCGCGGGGAAAGTGAACGGCGCGGATTTCCTCATCGTTGAAGAACACAGACGCCGACTGCTCAAACGCAATTTTTGGCAAGGCAACCGCCGGCTCAGGCTCAATGTGCCGCTTGCCAAATTCACCGCCCGTCGCCAAGCGTTTGCGAACATTGACGTGGGCCAAAATCGTCGCGTGCTGGCCAAAGGCGCGGTTGCCGCCGGTGTGATCGCCGTGGAAATGCGTGTTGAAGATGTACTCGGGTTGGCCGTCAAAACGGGCTAGCGCAGCGCGCACCGCATCGGCCTGCGACGCCAATTTGTCATCTACCAAAAGAATGCCGTCGTCGCCGACGCAAACCCCGACATTGCCGCCACCGCCTTGCAACACGTACACCGCGTCGCTGAGCTGGTGGAGCGACAGCTCGGAGGTCGCTGGACCAGCCGCCAACAGTGCCGCGATCAATGGGCAAATATTTAAGAAGCGCATGTTTCTTTACCCCTGTATTAAGCACACGACAGTAGAAGCATCCCATACCGTTCTACTGTCGTGTACTTAGACCTGAGAGTCAATAAGGTTCATCGGGATCACGTTGCATTTACGACGACTTCTTGGGCCGTCCTTGGCCAAGAGTGCGCCTGCAAGTATTCGCCCGTCGGCCGCGTGCGGCGGATGCGCCCCTCATAGCGATGGCTCAAGGTGGGCGTCGGCCGCAATGAGGACCCGCCGGTGGGCATACCGCTGAAGGAGGCGGTGAAGGCGGAAGGGTGTAGAGCCGAAGTACCCAGCCGTTTGAGGCCGTCGCGATAACGGCCCAGAGACGCGGTCCAGGTATTGACGACGGTTGCTCCGCCCCAATTGGACCACGACCCGCCCGTCGGTCGCGTGCGGCTGATACGCCACACGTAGGAGGCATAGGGGTCTGGGCTCGGCTGCGTTGACGACCAGCCAGAAGGTACCCCACTGGCCGTGCTGCTGAACGACGGAGCCGTCGTGCCCGAGGTGTGCAGGCGATAGGCATACTGCCGCTCGGTGTATCTAGACACCACCGTGGCGCTACCCCAACTGGACCAGGAGCCACCCGTCGGTCGCGTGCGGCTGATGCGCCATACGTAGCGACTACTCGCGGTGGGCGTCTGCTGCTTCGACGACCAGCCGGTGGGCACGCTGCTCGCCGAAGCAGTGAACGACGGGGTCGTCGTGCCCGAGGTGTGCAGCCGGTAGGCATGCTGCCGCTCGGTGTATCTAGACACCACCGTGGCGCTACCCCAATTGGACCAGGAGCCACCCGTCGGTCGCGTGCGGCTAATGCGCCACACGTAGCGGTGGCTCGACGTAGCACTCGGCTGTGACGACGACCAGCCATAAGGCACTCCACTGGCCGTGCTGCTGAACGACGGAGCCGTCGTGCCCGACGTGTGCAGCCGGTAGGCGTATTCGGTCTGTATTTGTATAGGCGCGAAAAAGCCTTTGTTAGCTCATCCGTCGTTATCCGTTATTTGCACAACTTTTTGTTCATTTTGCACAGTTTTTTGTTCATTTGCACAACTTTTTGTTCACCGGGATCATGTTGTATTTACGACGACTTCTTCGGCCGTTGGATCCCATACTTGCGTATCCGATACTGCAATGTCTGCGCACTCATTCCCAATAAACTTGAGAAGTACTTCTTCGGCCCGGGGTAAGGTACTTCAATTGCCCCCACGATATAGGCTGGACAGAGGTGCCCACAGCAGGCAATCCATCTGGATAATAGACCCAGTCAAACTTTATACTATTTACATGTAAGATGGAGGGGTCCTGGTAAATAGATACTGATCGGTATTCCGTATCGAAGATGTACAGGAGCGCAACCCCTCCTTCGCGACTCCAAATCACATAGGTGTGGTCTTCCCTGGGAGGCAGCGCAGTACGAGCGTCAAGCCGCAAGTCTGGAGGGATGCCTTCGGAAATCAGAAGACCAAAGTCCATCTTCCCAAGATTGGCCACGCCGATCTCGGAGTAAAGATGAGGGACGCCACGTGAAAAAAAATCGTATGGGGGTAGCTCTGAGGGGTTGCCCAGTATCAGATCAAAGTCATTATAAGACTCCGAATTCGTTCCTTCGCTAAAGTCAAACCCCTCATGCATTCGTATCTGATCGACTTGACCCAACCCGGTAGATTCGAAATGAGGCGCATAGAATGGACGCACTTGTTCATAGACGATCTCTTCCCCAGAAATCGTCGCCGAGATCGGCGCAAGTACATTCTGAAAGGGCAATGACCTATGGAAGCCTCTTACATAGATATGAAACCGCCCCATCCCATATCCCTGTAGAAAGCGACTTAAGCCTTCGCCATAGTCAAAGACAAAAGAGACTCTGGAGAGCCGATACTGGACATAAAAACGAGTGAAACGGATCTCTGCCGTGCCAGATTCACTTGGAAGTGTACCGGTATACTTATGAGGATTATCAAGATAACCGAAGTCATATACTGGGATATCCTGCCCATTCCAGCGAAAAACTAAAAACCCCTCGTCGGACAAGCGCACCTTTTTACCGCCCCAAAACAAATCAGGTAAGGGCGGCCAATCATAATCGGCACCACTAAAAACAAAGTACTCCAAGCCATCAATCACTTCCGTATGAGTGATCTCGATGGTCACTATTTTCTCTGCAAGTATTAGGGAGTCAGGCGCACTCCCAGGCGGATATCCTGGGATATCAAAGAACTCCCCGCTCCCATGCAAGTGATTCACATAATAATGCCCGTACGTCCAGCGATTGCCCACCGCTAAAGGGACGTAATCGAGCGGGTTGAGTTCTATGGCGGTGTCATCGGTTTCCTGAGCGGCTACAGCGGCTGTATAGCTAGTCTGGAAAATCAGTGAGAGCACCAGCCATCTCATCCCATGCAAAGCGCCTATGCGTTTCATCTCACTCCCCTTGTATGCAGGGTACGCCCAAACCATGTTGGTTTTACAGCGGGCCTGTTCTCGCTGCCGGCCAAGGGCTGACGACCCAGATACCCCTTATCATAATAAACGTGTGCATCTACGACGACTTCTTGGGCCGTTGGATCCCATATTTGCGCATCCGATAGCGCAGTGTCTGCGCACTCATACCCAACAAACGCGCTGCCCCCCAATTCCCCGAGACCTTCCAGTTTGTTCTCTCCAGCGCCGCCACAATGCGCTGCTTCTCTTCCTCGCCCGCCGCCATTGACCGCTTCTCCTCTTGACTCTCAGCTTCCCATGCAACCGGCGACGCCGACGGCGGCGACAACCCCATATCGGCTATCGCCAACACATCCGCCATCTCAATGCGCTCCCCCGCTCACACAATCACCAACCGCTGCATCCAATGCGCCAACTCCCGCACATTACCCGGCCAACCATACCCCTGCAAATGCGACAGCACCTCGGCGCTCAACACCGGCACCGGTCGCTGCAACTGCTGCGCATGCTGACGCACAAAATGTTCCGCCAACAGTGGAATATCCTCCCGCCGCTCCCGCAGCGGCGGCACCACCAGCGGAAACACGCTCAAACGATAGTACAAATCCTCCCGGAACGTCCCCTCCCGAACTGCCCGTTGCAAATTGCGATTGGTCGCCGCAATGATCCGCACATCCACCGAAACAGACGCCTTGCCGCCAATACGCGTCAGCCGATTCTCCTCTAGGACATGTAGCAACACCCGTTGTGCTGCCAACGGCAAGTCGCCGATCTCATCGAGGAACAGCGTGCCCCCATGCGCCCGTTCAAAAAAGCCGATGCGCCGCGCCACCGCGCCGGTAAAAGCGCCCCTCTCGTGGCCGAACAGTTCGCTTTCGACCAGTCCGGCAGGTAGCGCACCACAATTGACGGGGATGAAGGCTTGCTTGGGGCGCGGGCTCCTAGTGTGGATGGTTCGGGCCAGCAAGCCCTTGCCCACGCCGGTCTCACCCAACACTAATACCTCCGCATCCGTCGCGGCGACCTGCTCTACTCTTGTTAGCAGTTCGGCGAGGGTTGCACTGTGGATGAATAGGCCGGAAGCCTGCGACTTGGTTGGATCATTGGCGATCACCCCCACCATGACCAGCATAGGGTCGCCACGCCATCGCCGGGTTGGGCGACCAAGGTCGTCGGGGCCGGGGGGAGCGTACCGAGCGGCGGATCATTGGCGGTAGCGGGCACCACCTCGATCAGGCTCAGCAGCACCGTCAAGAGCAAGCTACTCTTCTTGGTTGCCATGATAAGGTCTTTCTTGCTGGAAAAGGAGGGGTCCGTTCGCTTGAGGCCGCGCACAAAGGAGGCTGGGCGGGCGACGCCGCGGGCGGCGCCGCCAGCCTCTGCTTGCCCTAGTAGCTACCCGGGTTGGACCGCGACCCGGCCCCCTAGCCGCGGCTTGCTCAAGGTGGGCATCTGCCGTGCGGACCCCCAGCCTGTTGGCAGCCCGCTGGCCGTGGTGAAGGCGAGCGGTTGTAGATACGAATTATCGAGCCGGTAGGCAGACGATCCGTATCTGGACACGACGGTGGCACTACCCCAACTGGACCACGACCCACCCGCCGGTCGCGTGCGGCTGATCTGCCACACGTAGCGGTTGCCCGACGTAGCACTCGGCTGTGACGACGACCAACCATACGGCACACCACTCGACGTAGAGCTGAACGACGGAGCCGTCGTGCCCGAGTCGTTGCGTTTATACGCATACCCACGCTCGGTGTATTTAGACACCACCGACGCACTACCCCAACTCGACCACGAACCACCCGCCGGACGCGTGCGGCTGATGCGCCACACGTAGCGGTTGCTCGACGTAGCACTCGGCTGTGACGACGACCAACCATACGGCACACCACTCGACGTAGAGCTGAACGACGGAGCCGTCGTGCCCGAGTCGTTGCGTTTATACGCATACCCACGCTCGGTGTATCTAGACACCACCGTCGCACTACCCCAACTCGACCACGAACCACCCGCCGGACGCGTGCGGCTGATGCGCCACACGTAGCGGTTGCCCGACGTAGCACTCGGCTGTGACGACGACCAACCATACGGCACACCACTCGACGTAGAGCTGAACGACGGAGCCGTCGTGCCCGAGTCGTTGCGTTTATACGCATACCCACGCTCGGTGTATTTAGACACCACCGACGCACTACCCCAACTCGACCACGACCCGCCCGCTGGCTGCGTGCGGCTGATCCGCCACACGTAGCGATTGCTCGACGTAGCACTCGGCTGAGACGACGACCAGCCATAAGGCACTCCGCTGGCCGTGCTGCTGAACGCCGGAGCCGTCGTACCCGAGGTGTGCCGCTTGTAGGCATACTGATACTCGGTGTAGGTCGCCACCACCGTAGCTCCGCTCCAACTCGACCACGTGCCACCCGTCGGCCGCGTACGACGGATCTGCCACTCGTAGGGCGCATACGCCGACGTCGGCGGCTGACGTGACGACGACCAGTCGGTGGGAACACCACTGGACGACGCAGTGAACGATGGAGCCGTCGTGCCCGAGGTGTGCAGCCGGTAGGCGTATTCGGTCTGTATTTGTATAGGCGCGGAAAAGCGGTAGTGGGTTTCACCCGCCGGCCGGGTGCGCTCGGTGCGCCACACGCCTTTGGTCGCGGTCGCTCCGGGGTTAGAGGTCTGCCAGTCCGTCGGTGTGGCGCTTGAGGTCGTGTTGCCGGGAGGATCCGGTTGGCTTGCTGCTTGGCGGTAGAAGGGGTCGGGTTGAGCAGCCGGCCGCTCGCTGTATTTCTCCAAGGTGCCCCACGCGCTCCAGGTGCCGCCCGAGGGGCTGGTACGCCGGATGCTCCAGACTCTCGGGGCCGCATCCGTCCAAGTAAGCTCACTGGACGACCAATTATCGGGGGTGCCGGATGCACCCGTGTCGAACAGCGGCGCGGTCTGCGAAGCGCGGTAGGCATACTCGGCCTCTACCACGACCGTGGCACTGCCCCAACTGGACCACGACCCACCCGTCGGTCGCGTGCGGCGGATGCGCCACTCGTAGCGGTTGCTCGACGTGGGTGTCTGCCGCGACGAAGACCAGTCGGTGGGCACACTGCTGGCCGACGCGCTAAACGTCGGGGCCGTCGTGCCCGAATCGTGCAGACGATACGCATACTCCGTCTCAGTGCCGGTGGCGGTGGCGGTCGTGCTCTGCCAACGGCTGTGGCCGCCGCCATGCTCCGCTCGTACCTGGATGGAGTAGTTGCCACCGCCGACCAAGTCGCCGATCGACAGACTCGTTTGGGTCGTCGTCCCGCCCGCTTGCCAAGCCGCCGAGCCTTGGCGGTATTCCACGCGGTAGAGGGCGGGGGTGCCGCCCGTGTTGGGAGCATCCCAAGAAACGGCGATACTGCCGGAAGCCGAGCCGCCTTCGGCGCGCAGGTTGCGTACCGGACCGGGAGACGGCTGCTGCGGCGTCGCCGATTCGATGTTGGATACGGAGATCGAAGCGTCTTGGCTGTCGATAGCCTGTGCTTGAAACTGATAGGTGGTCCCATTGGTCAGCCCCGTCACCGTTGTGTCGCGTGCCGTGGTGCCCCCGGGCACCGTCGCCCAACTCGACCAATCCTGACCCGAATCCGAAATCCGCTGCCGTACCTGATAGTGGGCAATCGTCGAACTATGCGCCGAAAACGTCCAATGCAACCCCACCTGACCATCGCCCCCCGACGCCGTCAGGGACAGCGCCCGTGGCATCGCCACCTGGGCAATCGACGCCCCATCCCCCACGCCGTTGACCGCCCGCACCGCAAACTCGTGGAGCTGCCCATTGGTCAGCCCCGTCATCGTCGTATCCCGCGCGCTGCGCCCCCCCGACACCTCGTCCCAATCCGACCAAGCCTGCGCCGGATTGGACACCCGACGCCACTGTATCTCATAACGCGTAATCCGCGAGCCGTTGTTGGCCGCGGCTTCCCACTCCAACAGCACCTGACCATCGCCTGGAAAGGGCATAAAATGAGGTGGCGCGTCCGGCAACCCCGCCGGCGTCGCCGACACGATGGCAGACACGGAGACCGAAGTGCCCTCGCTGTCGAGAGCCTGTACTTGGAACTGATAGGTGACCCCATTGGTCAGCCCCATAACCGTCTTACTGCGTGCCGAGGTGCCGCCCGACACCTCGGCCCAATCCGACCAATCCTGACCCGAATCCGAAATCCGCTGCCGTACCTGATAGTGGGCTATCGTCGAGCTATGCGCCGAAAACGTCCAACGCAACCCCACCCGACCATCGCCACGAGACGCCGTCAGGGATAGCGCCTGCGGCATCGCCACCTGGGCAATCGACGCCCCATCCCCTACGCCGTTGACCGCCCGCACCGCAAACTCGTAGCGTTGCCCATTGGTCAGCCCCGTCATCGTCGTATCGCGCGCGCTACGCCCCCCCGACACCTCGTCCCAATCCGACCAAGGCTGAGCCGGATCGGACACCTGACGCCACTGTATCTCATAGCGCGCTATCGGCGAGCCGTTGTTGGCCGCGGCTTCCCACTCCAACAGCACCTGACCATCGCCTGGAAAGGGCATAAAATGCGGCGGCGCGTCCGGCACCGCCGCCGGCGTCGCCGACACGACGTCAGACACGGCTACTGGTGCCTCTTGGCTGTCAACGGCCTGCACTTGAAACTGATAGGTGGTCCCATTGGTCAGCCCCGTCACCGTCGTGTCGCGCGCCGTGCTACCGCCCGACACCTCGACCCAACTCGACCAATCCTGACCCGAATCCGAAATCCGACGCCGAATCTGATACTCGTGGATGGAGACGCTCCCGGACGGGGCCGACCAGTTCAACGTCACCTGACCATCCCCACGAGACCCCGTCAGCGGTATCCGGACGATGCTCGACTGCGGCGTGGCCGACTGCGACGCCGATGCGCCAGCCCCTACGCCGTTGACCGCCCGCACCGCAAACTCATACAGCACCCCATTGGTCAGTCCCGTCACCGTCGTATCCCGCGCACTGCTGCCGCCCGACACCGTCGCCCAACTCGACCAATCCTGCGGCGGATCGGCCACCGGACGCGACTGCACCTCATAGCGCACTATCGGCGAGCCGTTGGCCGCCGCCGCATCCCACCACAACACCACCTGACCATCGCCCGGAAAGGGCATAAAATGAGGCGGCGCATCCGGCACCCCGGCCACCGGCACCGTCGCCGCGCTTTGGGCGTGCGGATACACATTGGCTTCCGCTTGGTAGCGCACCGTCGCCCGCAGCTCCCAGCCCTCATCCCCCTCATCCTCGGTGTCTTCATTCCTGGCGTCTGGCGTGTAGGTCGCGGTCTCCGCCGAAGTAATGTCTGTCCACGCATCGGTAGATCGCCGCCGATGCCACTGCCACTGCGCATCCTTTGCCGTTAGATCTCCGACCGGGGTGGTCAGCGTCGCCGTTATCTCCCGCCCCGCATACGGGAGCGTTGGATCCAGCGTTACTGTCGCGCCGCAGTTACTCAAAGTGACATTCGTCATAGTGAGGGTACCGCCTTCATTCTGCACACAGCGGGATCCGTCGCGGATCGTCGCCCCCGACAGATTAGCGATGCCACCGCTTGCCACGCGGATGCCATACCAATCAGCATTGGTCGCAGGGTCATTGGCCGAGCGGAAGGTGATGTTACCCGCATCAGCGTCGAGTGTCCCCTTGACGAGGAGTTCCGAGCGAGTGCGGTCCCTACCACCACCAGTACCATCGGTATTGGCCAGAAATTCAACCTCGACACCCGGTTTAATTGTCAACTCGGCACCTAGTGGGAGTGTCAAATCTCCCGTTATCGTTACTTGGGCACCTTCATAAAATACAATGTCGGCATTGGCGGAGAAAACGTCGCCGGACGCAATTAATGTTCCATAAACCTTTAGCTCCGCGTCATTTTCGAACTCGACAAAGGCATACGGCTTGATTTCCAGCGTCTGACCAGCGGGCACTGTAACATCCCCAGTGATTGTGGTATAGCCGCCCCAAGTTCGGTCGGCCGGCAACTCGCCGGTCACATCTGAAAGCCCGGAGCCTTTGCTCAAGATAAGCGCTGGATCGCCTAAAAAAAGGAATTGTTTAGCCGTATTTTTTGCATCTGGGTATTTCTCCATAAATCGTTTTTTAGCCAATACAGTAGCTGGCCCAAGAGTAGTGACCTTATGCTCCAAGATCTGGTTGTAAATTTCCTGTCCTAGCCAGAAGGTGTGCGCTGAATGCGTCCCTCCATGCGCCGCAAACCAAGCGATAGCACCCTTGCTTGCTTCAAAAAGGAACTGCCGCGCCGCTGTCACTTCCTGGCCAGTGAGCTCTCCTAACTCACAAGTTGGAGCCACAATGAATGGATACTCAGCACCATTACCATCCAACTGACCCACCGAAGAATAACTTTGATCTGCCCGATAAAATCGGGCTATATCTTCAGGGCTACTTACCTCGACTTTATCCAAAAAAGATGACAGCGGTCCGAGCAGTTCCTAGTATAGATGGTGTCGAATCATCTCTACGATCCAGGAGCTTGTCATGGGACCGCTGCCACCGACTATAATACAATCTATGTCGTATTTTGCCCCCCTTTTTTCTTCTCGGGTATGGCCGCAGGCTCAGGTGTTGTTGACCGGCGCGATCCTCGCGCCTGGCAAACGCACGATCAGTGCCCTTTTGCGCGTGATGGGTTTGGATCACCGGTCTGATTTTCAAACCTATCACCGGGTGCTCAATCGCTGCGTATGGTCTCCTCTTGAAGGCAGTCGGCTCCTGTTGCAGGTACTGCTGGCTACGTTTACCCCACGCGGCCGATTGGTTTTTGGCTTGGACGATACGATAGAGCGCCGTCGCGGCGATCACATTGCGGCCAAGGGCATCTATCGCGATCCGGTGCGCTCTAGTCAGGGGCACTTTGTCAAAGCCAGTGGGTTACGCTGGTTGTCGCTGATGTTGCTGGTGCCCGTATCCTGGGCTGACCGCATCTGGGCCTTGCCTTTCTTGACGGTGTTATGTCCGTCCGAGCGCTATTATCAGGCCCGGGGTCGAGCGCATCAACCGCTGCTGGAGCGCGCCCAACAGATGCTGCGTCTTGTGGCGCGCTGGGTGCCCACCCGCAGCGTAGTGGTGGTCGCCGACCAAGCCTTTTCAGCGTTGGCCTTTTTAGATGCCGTCCGGCATCAGGTCGCCGTCATCACCCGCTTGCGCTTAGATGCGGCGCTGTTTGAGCCGGCCCCCCCTCGACCGACCGGTACCGTCGGTCGACCGCGCTGCAAAGGGGATCGCTTACCGACCCTCCAAGCGCGATTAGACGATCCCAATACCCGCTGGCACGAGCTAACGATAGAGGCGTGGTATGCCACCGGCAAACGCGCCCTCCATATCGTTTCGGGCACGGCCGTGTGGTATCACTCCGGTTTACCACCGGTGCCCATCCGCTGGCTGTTGGTCAAAGAGCCCAACGGGCAGTTCCCGCCCCAAGCATTACTCAGCACCGACCCAACCATCACACCCCAGCAGATGCTGACCTTTTTCATCCAACGCTGGACGGTCGAAACCACCTTTGAAGAAGCCCGCGCCCATCTGGGCATGGAGACCCAACGCCAGTGGAATGACCAAGCCATTGCGCGCAGCACCCCCTTGGTGTTGGCCTTATTTGCTCTGGTGGCGCTTTGGGCGCACACCCTCATCAAAAAGACAACCTGTAGCGTCCGACAAACGGCTTGGTATCGCAAAACAAAACCTACTTTTTCGGATGCACTCGCTTGGGTCCGAAAACACATCTGGCAACATTTTTCAAGGTCAGTTCCACACCCAGACAGGCAAAAACCCACAGCGGCAATCGTCGAACGCCTTATCGATATCGTTTGCTATGCTACATGAATGGATAAAGTCGAGCTTACACCTAGTACGTTTACTATTAAACAGCCACTATTTAGTTCATCTTTGAAAGCATTCCAGCGCCTAGAAGCCCTCTGATCGACAGAGAGATTAGCATCGAAATAATCCTTTGACCGCAGAAAAGTTGCTGTTTTCCCTCCATTTCCCTGTAAAGGATCTACCTCAAACCCATGACGGGCAAGAAAATCATCGAATAGAGATCGTGCATATAACCAATAGTATATCGGTCTGAAACCGGACGTAGGATCCCTTCCGAGAATAGCGTTATCAATGACAAAAAGAACCTTTTTCTTCCAAGACGATGAACTCCCGCTTGTCTGTTCGTATTCATTCAGCTTATTGACATAATTGATCATTTCAGTGCTACTATGAGCTGGCAACCGACCGACTATTAGATCAGGAACATAGTCGTTTCCTGCAAGCAATGCATACCTGTCGTCGTATGCAGCAGTAGAAATACTTCCATGTTTCGGGTTGAAGGTAAAGGTAGGTACAAATGACTTATTTGCCGCACTCGCAACACTGCCTTTAGCGTCCCCAACAAGCAGCAGGTATCGTGGCACTTTTCCCGTCGTGTAGGCTCTAACCACACTGTCCTTCAGAGCGGTAGCGGTTTGACTATCGTTAACCTGCTTAATGGCCACAGAAAGTGACTGCTCCCTTTTGCGTCGAACCAATTCATCGACCCATCTTGAGTCGTAGATAGAGTTATGAACTAACACAAGATAGTCAGCGTCCTCCCAAGCGACTGTCTGCGTAGGGATGGGCCTACCAAGTAATAGAGAGGGAAATAAACAGACTGTAATTAGCAGAAAAGACGAAATACGCGAAACGTTCACTATAGAATCTCCTTTTGGGATTGTTGGGATTGTTGGGTGATGTGTCCACCATCAGGGACACAAACTTTAGTCACTAAATGCTCCAAAATGTCACGCCGACCAGACTGCCATAAGACTTCCAACGCATAGAAATACGTCTCCCCTGGCACAAGACCGCCATCTTCATATGAAAGCAAGGTCGAAGAAGACTGCCAAGGATCGACCGGCTCAGAGGTCGGATGAATCGTTAGAGGATAAGGATGAACGGGCGCAAAGGTAGATTCGTCTGCTGAACGACGCAGAATGTTGAACCCTTTCACCTTTTCTGAATTGAATACTCGAAAATCTATCCGCACGTGGTTCCCCTGCCGTTCGGCAGAAAAGGAATCAACGAGAATATCGGAGTCAGCATGCGATGGACTGGGAACAAGAATATCCTGGTGTCTTGAAGCCTCATTACCTCTCTTGTCGGTTACATCCACTTGAAAGCGGAAGGGCAACAACTGTCCCGAAGGATTCAGCGGCTTTTCTTCGCCGCCTTCGTTCACATTGAATGGACCCCAAAATAAGTCGATCGCTTTGCCGAAGTAAAACATCTGGTTGTTGGCTTGGGTGCCATTTGCGTACACCTCCGTTAGCTGCAAATTGGCTCCTTCGGCATCTCGTAAGTCATCGAATTGATACTTGAAAGTATATACCTTCTCCCACTCGTCGTACTGGCCTTCCTCCAAGTAGAGGTAGTGATTTTCTTGTTGCCATATAGAAAACTCAACAGAGTAGGGACCGGTGGCTCCCCCTCTCGTAATGTCGTCGTACACCTGCGCGAGGAAGTAGATCGGGTACGAGTTTGCATTTTCGGGCGGATCGAGGAATTTATGATCAGGTCGGTCGAGGAAATCGGTTGTTTCCCAAAAGGTTGGGTCAAACGCGGTATTAATGCGACCACGATCATTCCATGTGTTCAACAAATTGAACTGAAGTTCCGCTACAGTAGGATTATGGCGATCAGGATAGGTAGCGGTCAAATTGGCGAACTTCAGTGGGTTGCGCACATACCCAAGGTTGCCGTAGAGGTCGGCATTATATCGCTCCGCATCAAACTGATAGACTTCGAAATGGCAGTGGCCTTTGGTGACCGTTCCTACCGCAGGCATCGTTCCATCAGCTTCAGGACGAAGGATTTGATCTTTCTCCAAACCCTTCTTCGGTTTGATATGATAAAATCTCGTATGCCATCCGATGTTATTACCATCGATCCCATGATGCAAAACAACAATACCTCTCCCGTTGGATTCCCCTTGACTGGGTAGCTTTTCAACGTATGTGACCTTGCCAGCAGCGGGGATACGGATCGTCTCTTCGTTGGTCTTGGGAATGTCTATGCCCTTGTGCCAATGGTGAAGATGAACGGTGGGATTATCTATATTATCAGGTCTGGGTTCACCTAGATTTCCAGTGAGGTTGCCGACATCGTCCATGTCCACCGGCCAGCGAAAGTCAGGTTGTCCCCAAAGGGGACCGCAGAGCGTCAATAGATAGAAAATGACGAAGGGGTAGCGACGGATCATGTTCTTACTCCTCTGATGAATTGTGGTGACTTACGTCGAATAGCTGAAACACTCGGCCCATCGATATTCCGATGAGCGATCCTCTTTGAAACCATACCGGCACGGCACTGTCCCAATCTTCTGTATTAGGATTGAGGACTCTTTCCCAAGACAAAACGCCGGTCGGACCATACACCTGCACATGCGCTGAAAAATCTCCCTCTCTGGTACGCTTCAGATAACCCAATATCAACTTATCATCCACCAACTTGAATACGTCACATCCCCCCCAAGTGCTGTCGTAAAAATCCGGCAGTGGAAATCTCCGCTGGACGACACCGGTGCGAGCATTAAGAACCACTGTCTCTAGGTCTTCTGAGTCGCGATCTCCTATGATTGCACCGACGTATTTGTTGTTTAACATCACGATGAGATTGTCCTTCTCGGAGAAGGAAAGCTCATAGGTTGAACCCGCAGACTGGCTCCACATTATATCGCCCTCATGATCCAGAACCGATAGGTATCTATTGGGCGTATCTTCAACATGGCTATCAGGATCAGAGGAAGAAAAAGCTATGAACCGACCGCTTTCTGAAATGAACACATCGTTGATTCCCTGACCGCAGTGACGCTGCCAGAGACGCTGGCCTTGCTTGTCGAACAGCGACAGGCAAATGGAGGTTCTGGGGTCTTGACGCACGAGTTCTCTCCCCACTAGAAACCGACCATCGGCAGAAAATACGGGATTTGCTAGCGTATTTTCATTTGCATATTCGGTCACTTTCCCCTGCGGTCCCCAGAACGAAAGTTTGGGGGTTTCTGGCCCACCCACGCCGACCGCCGTTTCACCCGTGGGCGAAATTCCCCCAGGGGCAGCATGACCTCGAGTTCTCCACAGACTGGTACCTCGGGCGTCGAATAACTCGACATCCCTACTACTATACTCACCTCCTTCCTTATGTACGACGAAGACGTAGGCTCCATTCGCCGACACCCTGACATCTTTGGCTTGAGGAGAAAAGCTCTGCTGGGCTTTGATGGTGCCGTCGGCATTAAACCAGACGACCTTCTTTGCCTGATTATTGGCCACCGCCTGAAAGGGGAAGCGCATCTGGGATGGCGCACTCGGTGCCCGACCCGCAGCTCGGGTGTGTCTCGAACTCAAGCCAGCCTTGGTCGCCGCCCTCCGCGTCCGACTCATCTCGTTGCGCACCACGCGCAGGCTATCGTCCTCAAAGTGCAACTCGAAAATGGGTGTCCGATCCGCTGGGACGTCTTGCGCCTCCACACGGGCTGGCCCCCACAGGCTCACTAACACTGAGCACCACATAGGTAGCCAGAGCATCCCCATCAGGCGGCTAGCGGAAGCGCAAAACGAGGGGTTAATGATCATCCTCTTCGTTTGCATGGTAGTATCCTCCTTCTTGAGAGATGAGAAATCCGTTCCAGCGGCCAGACGCCGACCAGATACGGAAGGTGAATGGTGATGGACGACCAATATGCCCACTGCGGCCTCCTATGCCGCCGCAATCGCCCCGTCCACAGGATGCCTACCCACCGCAGGGTCGGCATAAGAAAAGTCAAGGTACTACAAATCATAGTTATCTCCTTATTGGATGAGTAGCATCGTGCGGGTGGCCGGCCGACGCTCGGCGTCCACCCGCACGATATACAGCCCACGGCTGCCGTGCGCATCGCGCCGTCCTAGGCGAGCAGTGGTTTCTGAGTAACGAACGACGCCATTTGGTGCGGCCTCCTTTTCCGCATCGGCTTCGACTTCGCTGATACATAATGCAAATCCCGTGCCAACCATCGCGCTTCGTCCAAAAAAACCGTTCAGAAATGTCCTAACAGACTGAAAAACATGACACTTAAAAATACAGCAGCAGTTTTCTACCCTGCGCCTCGGATGGGTCGCCACCCATCTGTTGCATAATTTTTTCTTCATTTGCATAATTTTTTCTTCATTCAGTCGCCGCTGCCCCATCGGCTGATCCGCGCCCCTTCTTGGGTCGCTGTATCCCATACTTTTCCATCCGATACACCAACTGCTGATGATTCATACCTAACAAGCGAGCGGCCCCCCGCTTCCCAGAGACCACCCAATTGGTCTGCTGCAACGCCGCCATAATGCGCTGCTTCTCGGCTTCGTCCGCAGTTAGCGGCGGCTCGGCCTCGTCCTCCTCCGCTTCCGCTGCAACCAGTCGCCGGGTGTGCTGACCGCATCTTGGACATGCCGGCGGCTCGGCCTCAGCCGCCGACGCCGACGACGGCAAAACCAACCCTACATCGGCCGCCGCCCACACCGCCGCCATCGCCAGGCGCTTCCCCTCGCACACAACCACCGCCCGCCGAACCCACTGGATCAACTCGCGCACATTGCCCGGCCAAGCATACCCCTGCAAGTAGGCGAGCACGTCGTTGCTCAACGTCTGCATCGGTCGCTGGTACTGGTGGGCATACTGACGCACAAAATGCGCTGCCAACACCGGAATATCCTCCCGCCGCGCTCGCAACGGCGGCACCGTCAGGCGAAACCCACTCAAGCGGTAGTATAGATCCTCGCGGAAGGTCCCTTCCTCCATCGCCTGCTGTAGGTCGCGATGGGTCGCCGCAATGATCCGCACCTTGATCGGGATAGAGTCCACACCCCCGACGCGGGTGAGACGATCCTGCTCCAAGACCCGTAGCAAGGCCCGTTGGGTATGCATCGACATGTCGCCGATTTCATCGAGGAACAGTGTGCCGCCGTGGGCCTGCTCAAAGTAGCCGCCGTGTCGCGCTGCGGCGCCGGTAAAGGCTCCCTTCTCGTGGCCAAACAGTGCGCTTTCGACCAAGCCGGCGGGCAAGGCGGCGCAATTGACCGCACGGAAGGCTTTCGCACGGCGTGCGCTCTGGCGGTGGATGGTTCGGGCGAGCCGGTCCTTACCGACCCCGGTCTCGCCCAATAGCAGCACTTGGATATCCGTGTTGGCCACCTGCTGCACCCTGTGTAGGAGCCGGGCGACGACCGGACTACGGCTGAGGACCGCCGTTGATTGCTCTTCTGGATCATCGGTGGCTTCCTCCACCTGTGAACCGAACCCCTCCGAATGGCCGACACCGATCATCAATGAGCACCTCCATGATTTAGATAAGAGACGGGAATAGACGCTTGTCGGTCGCTCGATTCTATGCACATTCCGTGCCAACGAGCCGGCCGCGCACAAAAAAATCCTTCAGGATAGCCCTAAAGGATTGAAAAACATGAGACTTAAAAATGTAGGAGGGGATTTTCTACACTGCGCCGCTTCGCCCTAGTTGCTCATTTTTTGAACAACTTTTTGTTCATTTGAACAACTTTTTGTTCATGTTGAACAACTTTTTGTTCATCAGCTAAGTACACGACAGTAGAAGCGATACAAGATACTTCCTCAGCATGACCTGTCTGGGGGGAACGGTGCCGACGGTATGCACACTCTGCGTCCCTCGGCAAATAATCGCATAAATGGCAGACAGCTTCTAGTACACGCTAGCCACGAGTTTAGTGCTCGTAGTTTGCTCGCCCTCGGCGTCCACTTCCACGCCGACGCGACACACGTACAGTCCCGGCGGCAGCAACCGACCCAGCCGGTCCCGCCCATCCCAAGTCAGCCGCTGGACCCCCGCGGCGGTCGCGACCGCCTGCTCAATGCGCTGCACCGACTGGCCGTCCAGGCCATAGACCTCCAGAATCAACGCCTTGGCTCCCTGCACTTGGAACACCGGAAAGACCAATTCCACCACGTCGTTGATCCCGTCCCCATTGGGCGTAAACGGATTCGACGACGCGGCCACCTCACCCAAAACGGCCCTGGTAAAGGGCGTAAACACGGTCAGGCCGCGGCCCGCGTTGACTCCGCCATCCACCCGCTGCCACACTTGGTCGGCCCCTTCGCCTTGCCCGACCTGTACCTCAAAGGCATTGCTCACCAAGTAGAGCGCGCCGGCAAAGCGCAGCGACACGAAATCCTGCCCCTGCTCGACTAGCGCAGGTAGCCGCACCCACAGCGAATCCGGGCCGGTCGGCAGCCGCTCTAACTGATCGCGTCCGTACTGCTCTTCACCCACGGCCCCGTCAATTAGGTCCATCTCCGCGCCCGGCGGCAACTCTACCAGCACTTGGTCGAACCCGCTGTTCCCGTCTTGGAATGCGGGCCGCAGGGTCAAAGTCAAAGTCTGCGGCTGCCCGCGCTGGGACGCTCTGCGGGGGTCAATCTCGCCTCGGATTTGGCTGGCGAGGGGCGCGTCCAACGCGAGGCGCAGGGAGCTTAGCAACGCGGCCGCGTCTGGATCGTCCGAGCGCAAGGTAGCCTCGATCATCACGTAGCGGCGCGGACTCGGCGAAGTGATGGGCGCACCCGAGACCGAATAAGGCAGACTCCACGGGCTCCAATCCGCACCGGGGATGATGGTAACAGTCGAATCGCCGCGCTGAAAGCTGAGCAGTTTGCGGTACTTGGCTTCGGTCACTTCTTTCCCCGTGTTCGAAAAGTAGCGGATGTTCTGGTCGAGTTGATTCCCACTGCGGGTGCGGACGCGCACTTGGGTGCCGGACGGCGCGCTGGCCGTCCAGTGGATGGACGACAGAATGCGGGCGGCGCGCCCCAATTCGATCGGCTCAGACGTGAGCGATACCTCGGGGAGAAAGCCCCGTCCGTATAGCTGTATCTCGCGGATGGCCGGGCGAGCCGACCCCTTGACCAAGGTGTAGTTCATCCTGAAGTAACGCGCCTTAGTCAGCGGAAACACATTGTCCTGAAAGAGAATATTGCGATGCGCGGTTCCCTCTACACCTTCCAAGCCGCGCGCCGTCAACGCGACGTAGCTCAAGCTGCCGTCTGGTGCGCGGCTGCCGTCGGAAAGTGCGATCACATAATTGGGAAATGCTCGGCTGTACCTATCGCCAAAGACGATGGAGGCGCGGTTGACCCAGTACCAGGTTCCCAAGTCGAAATAGATGTTGCGATGCGGATCCTGAAATACAACCGTCGGATCGTTGCCGCTAAAGCCCACTTCCACGCTCCAGAAGGAGCCCCATTCGCCATCTACGGTTAGCTTTTCCGCGCCCAAGTTGCCGTAGCCGATAATCTCCCCGCCGCGATCCAAGGCACCAAGGCTAATGTTGTCGCCCATGGTCCACACCTCAACTTGGGTCAGCCGCGGCCGCTCTCGGCGATAGTACTCGACCGGGCCTTGCCATTCCGCCGCAATGGCCTCGTATGTTGCTTGGTCTATCGGCCGCAAAACGCCGTTCGACTCGCGGCGGAAGTAGAGCACATCGCCGCGCTCTTCCTCCGGCAGACTGTTCCAGCGCTCGGCACTGATTTGCTCAGCTTGGCCCAAATCGCTGGCCGTCGCCACCACCTGGAGAAACTGAATCAGACGACCGGTAAGCCCCGGGTCCACTTCGCGGGTAGGCTGCAACTCGAACTCATAGACGCGCTGCGATTTGTTTAATCCCTCGCTGTGGCCGGCTGGTAGGTAGCTGAAGGACTCGCTTTGCAGGAAGGCGGGATCGCCGTTGGCGGTGAGCACCTTGAACTGGAGGAATGGATCGCCTTGGCCCTCAACGGCGAACTTCACCACCACCTTCTGCGCCCACACCAGCCGCCCCAAGTCAATTTCGACCCACCACTTGTCGAGTGGGTCCGCCAAGTTCGGTTCCCAGAAGGTATCCTCCCGGCCATCTAGGATGTTGGCGGCTCCTGCTAGGTTGGTTCCAGCACTGCGGATGCCGCCCTGAGCACCATCTCCATAGGTGAAAAAGCTAGCGTCCAAGGCGGCGTTGACCTGCTCCCGGACAAAGGCGGGCCGGACGCCTTCGTCGCTAAATTCCAAGCTGCCCCGCGGAAAGCTCCACTCCGACCAGTGCTCTGGAGCGACGTTCAACCCTCTCTCGTCGAGTTGGTATGGTTGGCACCATGCCGGGGACGCCATCAACAGAGCCATGCCCACAATCGCAACGCTTTTCATGGCAACACCTCAATCCCAAAATGAGCCGCTCTCCCCACTCGTAATTCCTAATTCCTAATTCAATGTGGATCGCCCACTTGCCAGCGGTGCTTTTCCACCCCTTCCATGTCCAGTTCAACCCCAAAACCCGGCCCTTCCGGCAACACGATGCAACTGTCCTCCACTCGCAGCGGCTCGGTGATGATCTCGTCCCGCCACGCAATGCCGGTGACGAACTCCATGGGGGCCACATTCGGTATGGAAGCCATCAAATGAGCGGCCGCGATGATGCCGACCGGGCCTTTGGTGTTGTGCGGCGATATGGGGACGTGAAAGGTGTCGGCAATAGCCGCGATTTTGCGGACTTCAGTGATCCCGCCAGCGTACATCAGGTCGGGTTGCGCCACATCGATACCGTCTAGATCCAACAATTGGCGATAGTGGCTCTTGGTGTTGAGCCGCTCGCTACCCATGACCGGAATGGAGATTTCCCGCCGCACTTTTGGATAGGCGTTCAGGTCGTCCGGCGGCACGGGGTCTTCAAACACGTACAGGTCGGACGACTCTATGGCGCGGGCCAAGCGGATGCACTGAGCCACGGTGAAGCGGCCGTGGCAATCGATCAGCAGCTTGACATCCGGCCCCACTGCTTCTCGCACCGCGGCGAAGTGCTCTGCCGTCTCTGTCGGATGGCCGTCGTCCGCGTACTGACCGAAGTCGGCCCCACGCCGCGACCGCGCTCCGCCCTTGAGCGCGGTGTACCCTTCGTCCGCCTTTTCCCGCGCCATGTTCGCCGAATCCTCGGGCGTGGCACCGCCAAAGTGCGTATAGACCTCGACTCGGTCGCGGAATTTGCCGCCCAACAGTTCGACCACCGGCAGGTTCGCCACCTTGCCTTTGATGTCCCACAGGGCTTGGTCAATGCCGCTCATGGCACTCATCCACACGGGACCCGCCATGCGCCAGATGCAGCTCAGCGAGGAGCGCAGATAGAGCTTGTGCCACAAGTACTCAATGCGCGCCGGGTCTTCGCCGATCAGCTCCTGTTTGAGATGCTCGACCGCGGCGACTACCACCGGCTCCTTGTTGGAATACGTGGCCTCGCCCAAACCCACTAGACCCTCGTCGGTAAAAACCCGCACAATCGTCCACTTGCGGCCCGGCGAGTCGATCAGAATGGTATCAATATCGCGTATTTTCATCGCCCTAATCCTCCTTTTGCAATGTGAATTGTCAAATCTGCGTCAGAAAGCTGCCCATGTGATCGGTGATGTAATCTGCCACCAACCACGCGCCGGCCGCAACCACTTCCCCGAGAATCAGCCCTAAGAAGAACGGACGCAGGTTTCGGTATAGCCGCGGCCCCCCGTACTTGAGAATCACCAGCTTGAGCAGCCAAGCTATGAGCGCACTGGCAAAGATGTGGCCGGTCTTCCAGTTCGCGCTGATGGCGTAGCCGAGCGGATTGAGGGGCCACCACAGCAGGTGATGCCGCATCCACATCAGCAAGGCCATCACCCCGCCGCCGACCCCCATGAACAGCCAAGCGTCGAGTCGCGGACCCGTCAATTCCGCTGCAATGCGCGGGGCCATGTCCTTGGGGCCGTACGTAGCAGCTCCCCAGCCAAAAAATAGGCCATTGAGATTGATGCCGCCGTATTTGTACGCCAACTCCATGGTAACGTACGAAGAGCCGACCAAGCTGACCACAATCGCTATGACCACCGCCCAGAACAGCCGCCGCTTCCCGCCCTTGATGACCTCGCTCATCTTCAGGCCATTGGCGACCGACGACATTACAAACGAGCGAATCTCCGAGTGCCAGCCATACGAAAACCCCAAGGCCACCAAACCAGAAGCTCCCAAGCTCGAAGTCCCCGCACCGGAAATCACAAAAGTCGAGGTCATAATGGGAGGGCGCATCGCCGGAATGCCCCCTTCGGCGACCACCCGCGTCAGGCCCAAAAACAACACCATGGCCCCAAAGATAAACATCGCCACGCCCAACGGCGGCAGCCCAGCCATCCACAGCCCCAACCCCACCAAGCCGAGCGACCCCAGCAAGCCGAAGGTAGCCTGCCGGTACGACATAATTTCGTCGGCATCGTCCACGGCTGGATCGTCGTGCCACGCTTTCCGCCACACGGCCTGCAAGTGTCCGCGCGACACCCACAATCCGATCAGCACGAAGACAATCATCGCCCCCATGCCTTGGTGGGCTAGGTACGGCTCCCGCGAGTACAGATCCATCCGCTCCGTGCTTTGCAGGCCGAGGACGTTGAAGACGCCCCGTTGCACCGTGGTCAGGATGTAGAATACCCAGATGGACGCGGAAATATCCAAGTTGACGAAGTAAAAGAAACCGATCCAAGGCGGGCTAAACCACAAGTCTAAGCGCACGGTATCGCGGAACAGGGGGAGTGACGCGGTCCGCGTAATCCCAGGCACCTCCGGGAAATAAGCGTGTAATCCATTGACGCTGAGCAAGACGAATGCGAACGCAAACCCCAGCCACATCGCCTTATTGGTAAAAAACGCCCGCCCAATAGCCCGCCCTTGCTCGCGCTGAATCATCTCCATCGGCACCTGCACCAACGGATACGCCAGCTTCTCCCGATCTACCCATTGCTTGCGCAGAATGACCATCGTGCAAATCATTGCTGCGCTGAGCGCCAAGAAGAAACCGTACCAATAGGTCAGCGGCAGCACCCACGCTCCCCAAGGGATGGCGGCTCCTTCTGGTAATCCCTCAAAGAAGTAGCGCGCCACGTTTTCGCCGCGAGGGATCATCCACGTGGGAATGTACTGGTTGTATAAAAAGTCCCAGTTATTCTCCGGCGTCGCGTAGTACGTGGAGCCGACCAGACAGGGAATGATAAATTGGGTAAACCCCATCCCGGGAATGCAGCAGGCGACTACCAACATGATGTAGATGGTAATCAGTTCGGACTGGGTCAGGGCCAAGGAACGGCGCAGACAGTACACGAGGCCGCTGGCGGGCACTAAAAAAAAGAAAAAGAATAAAGCGGCTGGCGTGCTAAAATTTAAGGTCAGGTACGAGCCGCGGATAATAGTCGTCGCGTACGCGTCTAAACCATTGAGCAGCAAGGCGAGCAAAGCGCCGATCAGGATGCCCCGTGCGGGGATGCCAGCGACATCCTGCTGCCCTTCCTCCTGGTTCACCCATTCGCGGTATGCTGGAGGAATCTGTTTTTTCAATTCCTTTGACCTCGGCCATGGTTCAAATCAGTACACGCTAGCGACGAGTTTGGTAATCGTCGTTTGCTCGCCTTCGGCATCGACCTCCATGCCGACCCGGCACAAATACAGGCCCGGCGGCGTTAGGCGACCCTGATCGTCCCGTCCGTCCCAAATCAAACGCTGCACTCCGGCGGCATGTGCCACCACCGGAGCCATCTGCCGCACGCGCTGGCCGTCTAAGCCATACACCTCTAGCACCAACGCCTTGGTACCCTGCACCGCGAACACCGGAAACACCAATTCCACCACGTCGTTGACCCCGTCTCCATTGGGCGTAAACGGATTGGATGACGCGATCACCTCGCCCAACAGCCCGCCGCTAAACGGGGTCAACACCTGCAAGCTGCGGCCGGCACCGGCATCCACCCGCTGCCACACCCGCTCATCGCCTTCGCCTAACCCCACCTGCACGGCAAACGCATTGCTGGCGAGGTAGAGCACACCGGAAAATTGCAGCGCCACGAATTCCTCTCCCTCCGCCACGGGCGCGGGTAGCTGCACCCACAGCGAGTCGGTCCCGGTCTTTACCCGCGTCACTTCTTCCGGCCCGTAGCGCACGCCCTCTGCGCCCACAACAACCTCCTCCAGATCGACCGCTGCCCCCGACGGCAACACCACTAGTACTTGGTCGAAGCCGCGATTGTCGGCTTGGAACTGCGGCTGCAAAGACAGCGTGAAGGTCGTGCGCTCCCCGCGCTGCTCCGTCTGTCGCGGCTGCACTTCGCCTATAACTTGGCTGGCCAAAGGCCAATCCAACGCAATGTGCATCTGGCGCAACAACGCCCCGTGACCGGGATCGTCCGAGCGCAGTGTGGCCTCTACTATGGCGTAGCGACGCGGGCTTGGCGAGGAGATCTGCGCGCCCGTGGCCGTGTAGTACGGACTCCAAGAGCTCCAGTCAGCCCCGGGAACCACCGATATAGTCGAATCGCCCCGCTGAAAGCTGAGCAGCTTGCGATATTTGGCCTCGGTCACCTCTTTCCCGGCGTTGGTGAAGTAGTGGATTTCCTCGTCGAGCTGGTTACCAGTGCGCGTGCGAAATTGCACTTGGGTGCCCGGAGGGGCGTCGGCTGTCCAGTGAATGGAAGACAGGATGCGGGGGTCGCTGCCCAGCTCCATAGGTGCCGATTGTAGCATCACCTGTGGGAGAAAGCCGCGGCCGTAGAGCTGGAACTCGCGGATACCGGAGTTGGCCCAATTCGGGACGATGAGCACGCGGTAATCCATCTTGAGGTAGCGCGCCCTAGTGAGCGGAAAGGCATTGTCCTGATAAAAAATGTGGGGGAACAGCCCACTGAAGCGGCCCGGCTCTATGTCGGCGGTTTTCCGCGTGGCCAGCGCAACATAGGCCAAGCTGCCGTCCGGGTTGCGCTGGCCATTCGAGAGGTTGATGACGTAGTTGGGAAACGCGCCGGTAAAGCCGTGAGCGATGTTTTCGCGGTCAAAGCCGATGACCACTCGGCTGATCCAGAACCAAGTCCCCAAGTCGAAGAGGAGTTCGCGGTCGAACTCCACGTCGACGTTCCCGACGTCGCTGACGCCCACTTGCTCGGTCCACACGGTCTTGTAGTCGCCGTCAATGGCCAAGCGCTCCGTCCCGGTGTTGCTCGTGCCCCCGATCAACCCGCCCCGGCTCAGCGATCCCAAGCTGATGTTGTCGCCCTCGGTCCACACCTCCACCTCGGCCAGCCGCGGCCGCTCTCGTCGATAGTACTTAATCGGGCCAGCGCGCGATTCGCTCAGTGCTGCGTGCTGGTCTTGGTCGATCTGCCGCAAAACGCCCGAGGACTCGCGCAAGAAGTAGAGCACGTCGCCGCGCTCTTCCTCTGGCAAGCTGTTCCAGCGGGTCTCGCTGACTTCGTGCCCTTGGCCGCGCGCACTGGCTGTGGCCACGATTTGGACGAACTGGAACATATCGCCGACAAAATCCGCGTCCGCTTCTTGCAAGGGTTTCAGGTCAAATTCAAAGACGCGCTGGGTTTTGTTCAAGCCCTCGCTGCGACCAGCCTGGGAGAAACGAATCGCCTTGCTCTGGGAAAAAGCCGGGAGGCCGTTGGACGTGAGCACCTTGAACTGCAAGAAAGGATCGCCCATGCCTTCCGGCGCGAATTTCACTACGATCTTGCGCGCCCAAACCAAGCGGCCCAAATCGACCTCGATCCACCAATCGCGGGGGGGCGCTTCTACATCCGGCTCCCAGAAAGTATCCTCTTGGCCGTCTATCGCATTCGCGGCCTCAGCCAAGTTAGTGCCCGCCGCCCGGATCCCGCCCTGTACGCCTTCGCCGGACACAAAGTTCGGGGCGTCTAGCACGGCGTTGATTTGCTCGCGGATGCGGTGCGGCCGCACCCCTTCCGCGCCCAATTGCACCGTACCTGCGGCTATCTCCCATTCCGCCCAGTCGCCCTCGTCAACGGCGACCCGGTCCGATTCGAGGCGGAATCCCTGGGGCCACGCCGCCGCGGCGATCAGCAGGGCGCAAGCAATGAGCCACAACCGAGTCACGCGACCTTTTCCTTCTCTATATATCGTCTTGTCCATCCTATTCTGCGTCCATCTGCGTCCATCTGCGGATTATACCTGCTGACACGCCGCGATAAATTCCTCGGCCGTGGTAGTATAGCCGATCAGATGTTCAAAGTTGCGCAGCGTGATCCGGTTGATCCAACCGCCTTCCGGCAGGCTGTCGTCTAGCGTGTCTGGCATCTCGATCGTACCGGGGGCATTTGAACAATCGCGCAACAGAATGACGCGGTAATTCCTCCCCACGGCTTCGGC
This sequence comes from Candidatus Latescibacterota bacterium, assembly GCA_965116455.1. Classification (GTDB taxonomy): domain Bacteria; phylum Latescibacterota; class UBA2968; order UBA8231; family UBA8231. The sequence goes on from OZ220690.1 coordinate 3,558,316, forward strand.
GCAGGTGTAGTGCAAGCATGCCCGCCGACTGTAGCCAACCACGAACAGCGTCCTAATGCCATAGCTGCGCAAGTGTTGGTCCAAGAAGGTGTCGTGGAAGCCGCTCCAGATCCACTTGGGGAAATTGCGCTCGCCCTCGCACGGGGCCACATAGTCGAGGTATTCGGGTTTGTATTCTTGCCGCGCCCAGCTTGCAATGCCGTTACCACCGCTACCTCCCTTGGTCTTGCCCCAGATCTCGCCCACGATGTTGCCGGGGTCGGCCACTAGGCGCAGGTCGTTGTGGACGTAGTTGACCAGCATCCCGCTGGCGCGGGCGGCTTGCAAAGCCGGCGCGATGAAGTCCTTGGTCGTTGGATTGGGCGAGCGGCCATCGACATCCACCAAGAGAAAGGCGCACTCGGCGAACTCTAGGGTCAGGGTCTCGTACCCGTAGTCGTACCCGCCGGGATAATCCTTGTAGTAGCGAATGGGAATTTGAATGTTGGCCATAGGGCCTCCTTTTTTAATAGACCACAGCGACAGTTCCCGCTAGGTGATCGCCGCCTTTTTCCGACTCCACCGATATGCGATAAACGTACAGGCCCGGGGGTACCCGCTCGCCGGTCTCGTCCCGGCCATCCCAAGAAAAGTGTAGGCCACCACTGTACTGTTGCCCGTCGTGGATTACCCGCAGCGGGCGACCGGACAAATCGAAGACCGCGACGCGCAAAGGCACCTCTTGGGTTACCTGCAATAGCTTGAAAGAGAAGTGAATCTGCTCGTTTATCCCATCGCCGTTGGGGGTGGCAATCTTCGGCTGCACCACTATATCGTCCAGTAGGCGATGGGAAATCGAGGTGCGGACCGTGAGCACCTCGCTCACTATCTCGCTGGCCGCATTGCCGCGATTGATGGGTTGTGGCAGCTCCAAGGGGCGCTGAGAGTCCCGCACCCAGCCGCGGAAAGTCGTGCCGTAGCGCAGCACCGGAGCGCGGAAGAATACCTCGATCACCCCACCGGAATCCCCAGATGTGCGCGGGGGAAACAAGGAGACCGCAAAGCGCAGCGAATCCGGCGCGATGTGCACGGCGAAGCTGTCCAAGCCAGTGGCCTGGACCGAATCCACGCTAGCCACGCCAAAGGGCGCGTCGATTTCCACTCCGTCAAAACCAGAGTGCTGCGCGCGGATGATGGGCTGAATGGCATACCTAAACGACGCGATCTCGCCCAGAGTAACCTCGGGGGGATATATTTCGCCTAGCACCTCCTCGGCGAGCGGCGGCTTGGTCGCCGAGAATTCGATGAACTCTAGCTCGCCGCCTTCACTACCTACGGGCAAAAAATCGACCCGCAGTTGCAAGACCGAATTGGGGCCGGGCGAGGCTATGGCAGTGCCATTACTGTCGGCGAACGCATAGGGCGACGACCAGAAACTCCAGTTGTCAATGTCGTAGGTGATTTCGCCGGCCTCGCCTGGTTTGAGAAAAAGGTAGTCCGTCGCGTCGAGGGGCTGGCCTTCTTCGTCGAGCGACGTCACTTCATCGCCCCGACCGGTGAAGCGCCAATACACGTTTGGATCGAGATCCCTCCCGGCCCGCGATTGGATCCAGACGCGGGCGCGGGGATCTTGGCGGCCGCGCCAGCGGATGTCGCCCCACACGGCCGGCTCGCCGAGGTCGATAAACGGGCTGACGTACGATGCTTGGTGCGCGTAGCCTACGCCATAGACCTCCACTTCGCCGATGTGCAGGGCCTTGGGCGACGCGCGGAGGAGCAACAGCCCCACGCTGCGAGCGAGAGCCGGGGGAAAGCGCACGTCTATGGTGTCCTGCACGTTTTCGGGTAGCTCAAAGACGAGCTGGCCACCGACGCGGGCAGCGCCATACCCCGATACGGTGTCTTTCTTCTGCACGCCTAAGTCGGCGCTCACGTACAACCCATCGGGATACAGGCCGCTCTCCGCGGCGACGATCCGCACCCTGTTGACAAAAAACAGGCCGCCGAGGTCCATGGTAACGCGCCGCGATTCCAAGTAGCGCTGGCCTGTGAATCGGCTCTGAATGCCTGCCACCCATTCCCAGAACGTCGCCGGGTCGGCGTCGATCATGTTCTTGGAGAGATCGGTGATGGAATAGCTCGCGACCCCGCTCACCCGCACGTAAGGCCCCCCGTTCCGCTCAGGGCTGGTGAGGGCGATATTGGTCGCCGGTGTCAAAAAGATCGGCCGCAGCGTTCCGGCGGAGAGGGCCTCTGTGTCGAGGCTTTGCTCCTCCTCAAAGTCACTCCAAGACAATTGATGGAAGTTCACTCCAGCCCCGCTCGGGGGGGGCAGGTCTTCGCCGCCGACGCGGTAAATCTCCACGGCCCCGCCCCTTCCCAGGGCGAGCGCGGCGAGGACAAAGGCCAGTAGCATCCTTTTTCTCATATAGCAGTCCTAAATGACTTGGCGGATCAATTTGCTTCTACCATTCTGCGTCCATCTGCGGATCGGCTTGTAAGCGTCCGCACCTTAGTCGAGCCCGGCATAGACCGTCACAAACTGGGATGCGCCGGTAAAGGCGTCTTCTCCCTTGCGGTCGATGCGGCTGACTCGCAGGCCCATCTGGGTGGTCAAACTGTACCCTAAATATGCGCCTGTATTGGAATACTGGATGGCAAGCACTGTCTCTCGATAGTCTGGCGACAGACCCAAGGCCCGCACTTTTTCCTCGTCTTCGAGTTGGCTGAATATGGTGTACTCCAATCCAGCCCTCAGTTCGGAGCGGGTCAAGATTGCGACCTCGCCGATCAAGAACAGGAGCAGGGCGTTTTCCTTGCGCACGGGATCGTTGCTCAGCAGCGGCGCTTCGCGGCGGTGTTCGTTCTTGATCTTGGGGGCCAGCACCACGCGGCCGATCGTGCGCCGGAACTCGGCCTTGTTGATCAGACCGAAGAACTGGAAGTTTTCGCGCATGTCCGGCTGCGCCTCGTTTTGGTGCCAGATGTCGTATTTCAGCTTGTTGGTGACGGTCAGGCCGGGGATGCTGGTATAGTCAAAACTGGCAAATGCGGAATTGATGTAGGTGTTGGGCGCGGCCAAGGGGTCTTCTATCCGCTGCAACGCGCCTGGGGCACCGGTCGGCTGTACCCACTGGACGACATTGTCGGCGATCTCATCCTCGACCCGCTTAAACATGTCGAAGACGCGGATTCGACCCACGCCGGCGATATCCTTGTCCCACGTAACAATCCCGTACGCGGTTTGTTCGCGCTTTTTAGCCGAGAGCATGCGCTCCCGTTTGTACCCTGCGGTCAGCCGCATCTCGGGCGTGAGGTGCATCCCGACATACGCATTGTAGCCACGGCGGTTGCGGTCGTATGGATAATCCGGGTCTTCGTCGTTTTCAAAGCGGTCGATCCAGAAGTTATTGTTCATATCCATGCCAAACAAAAACTCCGGGCGATCTACGTGGTAGCGCAAGAAAGGCTCTTCGTAGTCGGGGACGAAGTTCGGCCGGAACTCGTTGTCGTTCTGGTTGAAATCAGAGATGAAGTCGAGGTTTTCGTCCCACCCGGGGAAAATTCGCAAATCCGGCCCAAACTGGTTGAGGCGCTGCCAGTCGGGAATGCGGTCCTGGTCGTCGTTGTCGTCAACCCACTCGTAGTAATTGGTCGTTGGATCGGTGTAGTCGATGTCGCCCGAGGGCGAGGCAATCAGGCTGGTGGTGCCGTAGTTGTAATCCATGCTATAGGTCTCGGCAAAGAGAAAGTAGGGATAGCTCTTCTTCGACAGATTGACCATATAGGCATTGGCTTGGTCCGCAGCCGTGTGGTGGGTCGAAAACGCGCGGTTCGGGTATTTGCGATAGTGCCGACTGCGGTCGAATTCCGCGTACAGATCAAAACCCAGCACTTCCTGCACCTCCAAAGTAAACCCGTAGATGTCGTTGCCCGTAGGCAAGCCGTAGTCGAGGCGCAACAGCCCCAAGTTGGAGCCGTCTTGGACATTGCCAGCCGCCCGCTTCACCGTCAGAAAAACGGGCTGGCCTTCGGGTATGTTTAGCTGGCGGTCCGAGCTCATTTCGATATGGTAGTCGTTGGCCACCACCAACTCGATCTGCGCGCGGCGAATGGTGGAAAGCTCTGGGCCAGTGTACGACGGAGAGCGGAAGTCGTAGGTCATTTCGATTCGCTCGGCGCCATCGGCCGCGAGGAATCCGAGGCGTTGCAAGCCGCCGTCAATAATCGGCTCAAAGCCGATTTGGCTGCCCCGCACCGTCTCTTTCTCGACCTCGACGATGCGCTCGCCTGCTTCTGTTTCGCGCGCCACCTCGGTCTCGGATTCAATGATGATGTCCCACGAGAAGAGGGCTGCCCCGCCCTCGCGGTCTTCGGGCGAATCATCGCTCAGGCGGATGAAGATCTGCCCGACGTGCTCTAGATTTTGCCCAACCGTCAACGAGCCGGTCCACGGGTTGCCCTCGAAGCTCTCCAACAGGGTTTGCGAGTTGTGGGCGTTGATATAGAGGCCGCCGACCTCGACAAAGTCGCCGATCTGCGTCGTGCCGTAGAAGCCCAATAAGTTGGTACTATTGGTGGTTTCAACAGACACGTTCCGCGCCAGCCCTGGGGAGCTAATCCGCGACATCAAGACGGTCAGGTTGTACTTGTCGGACTGAAAGTCGGCCTGTATGCCGTCGAAGGTCGGCTTGGAGAACGTCATCGGCGTCAGCGTGGTGCGAATCATGCTGCCGATCGTCAGGGCCAAATTGTTTTGCCCCTTTTGGTCGGAAGCAATGACGAGTTGGTTGAACCACGCGCTAAACCTAGAGGTCTTGAAGATCGTGCTGCCAAACTGCTGGGGCTGATTTTGGCTCCAGTCGTAGATGAGCCAGCCGCGGTTGATAAAAGACCCATAGAGGTCGTAAAAATAATCGCCCTCTATGTCGCTGGAGACGTAGCGCTGGTACAGGTCGCGGGCGTAGTTGGTGTACTCCCATTGCTTCCAGCCGTAGAGTTGGTATAACTCTTGGGGCGCGTACCAACGCCGCACGGCCGGATCTAAGGCGTCGAAAAGCACCCCCGGCCCGATGGGTTCATACGAGACCTCACCGCCCCGCTGCACGCCCAATCTACTGCCGTAATCTTCCCTTCCCTGCGCGCCAATATCGCCGTCCGTCGCCGCGGCAATCAGGGCTGTGAGTAAAAGTAAATTCCGTCTGGCCACTGTGCGTCATCCTTTGTCAATAGGCAATGGTCACCACGCTGCTGCTGCGCTCAGCGCCGCTGTCGGTCTCCACTTCAACTTGCAAGATGTAAACCCCTGGCAGCAATAGATCGCCCTGTGCATCTCGGCCATCCCAAGGGTGCAGGAACCGCCCGCTCCTGCTGTTAGCGGCCGGCAGCTCTGCGATCTGATTGCGCGCCAAGTCGTAGATCCGCACCGCAACTGGTGCTTGGCCCGTCAGATAGAGCAGATCGTAGGTAATCGTCGTGTAATCGTTGATTCCGTCGCCGTTGGGCGTGAACACCGCTGGCATTGCGGACACCTGATACACCAAGCGCTGGCCCTTCAAGGGCACCCGCACGCTCAGATCGTCTCCCGCAAATCGAGGGGCGGCATTGCCGCCCTCGATCACTTGGGGTATCGCGCCTTCTCTCGTAGTGTCGATCAGGCGTCCGGTAAACACGGTCTCATAGCGCAGCACGGCCGTGTCGAAAACCACTTGCAGGGCGCGATTGCCGGTCTGGCGCGCAAAGCTGGCGCGCAGCCCCTTGGCCCCCAATTCCTCGCTGAACTCGATCTCTTGGTCATCTACGCGCAACTCGCGCAGGGCGCGGACCGGAGCTTGAGTGTCGATTTCCAAGCGGTCGAATCCCTCGGCGTCCGTCACTTCGATGGTATAGACGAAGCTCGTATCCACGCCTACGGGGACCTCCTGTGGCCATATCTCGCCGACGATCGCCTGCGCCAAGGCCGGGCGAAAGACCTCGAAAGCGAGTGAATCCACGGCAATGCCATCTTCAAGTCCATCGCTCTCAAACGCCATGCTGAACTGGAAATAGCGGCGCGGCGCCGGCGAGAGAATCGGATCGCCGCTGTTCCGATAGGGCGTGGACCAAGCGCTCCAGCTATCGGGCTCGTCGTCTGGCGAGGGACTGCTGCCGCTGCGGGTGCGCACGATGAGCCGCGACCGCTGCGGCAAGCCCACTTGCTCGGTAGCCCATTGCAGCCGGCCCCACAGCGCATCCTGCTCCATGTCGAAGACCTCGGACAGGTAATCCGCCTCAGGCACGAATCCGCTGCCAAAAATTTCGAGTTCATCAATCTCCCAGTTGAACCGCTGCGTGGATTCCAAGCGGAGATAGCGCACGTATTGCAAGGGGAAGCGCACATCGATGGTATCGCGGCTATTGCTGCCGTCTTGGGCCATGACCGTTACCAAGGTCTTGTCCGGCAGCTTATCGACTGAGGCGGCTATGATGTCTGCGGCGAATGCGCCGTCGTTGATGGAGAGCACGTAGCCTTTCATAAAGTCGCTCTTGAAGGCTTGGCGGGGAAAAAAGCGAATGTGATTGACGCCAAACCGAGCGCCTAAATCGACGACTAAGAGGATGCCGGTGGCTACCACATCCTTGGCTTCAAAAGCCGTACTTGGATCGCCATCCACCATGCTGTGCAGGCGTTCTTTGAGCACGTCCGAGGTCAGGCGCAAAACAGCCTGGGCGTTGGGCGAAGTCACCCGGCCACCGCGCTCGAGGATACCCGTGACGATATTGGTGTTTTCCTCCACGCTGCGGGGCTGGATCCAGCCCGCGCGGGAGCTGAAGTCAATGACCGGTGCGTCTGCGGCCGCCTCCTGCCAAGTCGCGCCGCTGCCGTCGCCTCCGACTACGATGTTTTCCGTCGCCAGGGCCGCCGCAGCGAGCAACCCCACTAACGCCAAGGCATTGCGCTGTCTGCTCATATCGCCTCTTGGGAGATATAAAAAAACCGCCATGCCAGGTCGGAAGCCCGGCATGGCGGCATTCAATCTACGCGCCTAAAGCAACTAACTACTCGGCAAACGTGGATTTGAGTCGGCCCCAGCCAACTTCCTCTACGGCCGTGGGTTCGGCCGTGGCTTGGGAAGCCCAATCGATATCCGGATCGATGGGAGCCAGCAGAAAGTCGGAGAGCAAATCGCCCTGGAAGTAGCTATCCGTGGCCCCGCTCAGAGTCCAGTAGCCCTCATAGCCGCCGATTTCCAGATCGTCGTCGTCGATGATCGTGAAATGGAAGCCCGTGATATTGCCCTCGACCAAGGAGCCGATGGTGCTCTGGTCGATCCCGTTCCAGTTCAGGTTGTCGAAGGGGGTCAGCATGTACTCGGCGCGGAAGAAGCCCTCCCCGCCTTCGTCAGCCGTCTGGGTGGAGGCGAACTGCCCGTAGGGCGGCTCGGTGATCCACTGGGCTTTGCCCCAGTGGTTGAGGCCCGGGCCACCCTGGTTGAAACCATAGTTCTGGGCGTGGGCTCCGTGCAGCAGATCCTTCTGATCTTGGTCTTCCACGTCGGCCCACACGTTGAACATGCCGCCGCTGTGGTCCGCGTCGAAAACCATCTCCATAGGCTCCCAGCCGGTGATGACCCAGATGGCGTCATCGAACCGATCCTCCATGACGTAGAGCTTGTTGGTGTTGGGATTCCAGCCGACGATGGCCCGCAGCGCTAGGTCGGTGGCGTCCCACGCGGTGCCTACGCCTCTCACGGTCTCGGTTAGCTGCTCGTGGTTGATCCAGTAGGCATCGGGAATGACGTCCCACTCGACGAGGTTGCCGTCAACAGTGGGAATGTTGGCGTCGGGAAACTGCACGGCTACAAACACCACATCCACGGGTAGGTGTGCCCAAGCGGGGGTCGCCATGAGCGAGACAGCGAAAATCAGAGCGAGTTTCTTCATTGCTTTACTCCATTGGAAAGAGGTTGGAAAAATCTATAACTTCTCTGCGTGTGCTTTTACTATGACCTCACATAGTACGCAATTTATTTCTCACTTGTCAAAAAAATAAAAACCTTGTTCGATAAATAAATATGCAAAAATTTGTGCTTATGCGGTTTGGGGGCCATTGCTCCTGCGTTTCGCCGGCTGTACCGTTGTCGTCTTTGCGCTGGCTACTCTGCCTATTCCTCTTCCTTGCCTGTGAAACGCCAAAGTCAGATAACAGGCCGCTGGCCCAAGTCGGCACTGAGCTGATTACCGAGCGGGACTATCGCAGTTTTGTCGCCGGCCTGCCCGAGTGGACCAAAAGCGCGGCCGAAGGCAGCGATCAAGTGCGCGACTACCTGCAATCCCTTGTCGATCGCGCGCTCATCTTGCGCGCAGCGCGGGAGCAGAAGGTGGAACAGAGCGCAGGCGTGCAAAAGAACGTGGAAGTGGCTCTGCGGCTAAAAGTGGGTCAGGCGATGGAGCAGCGCTACATCCGACCCGCCGTCTCGGTCAGCGAAGAAGAGCTGCGGCGCGAATTCGCAGCGCGAGGATGGGAGCGGCAGCTCAAGATCGCCCACATTTTCGCGCGGACGCAGGCGCGGGCTGAAGCGGCCTTGGCCGCCCTGCGCGCGGGCCGGGCCTTTGCAGAAGTGGCGCACGAGTTTTCGCAAAACCGCACCACTGCGGCGCACGGCGGGGAAAAGCCTTACTATTACAGCCGCATCAATGCCATACCGGCCGTGCGCGATTCCTTGTTCAGCTTGCCCAAGGGCGCAATATCCGCGATCCTCCCCGTTCCCAAGGGGTACGAGATTTTCAAGATTCTCGACGAGCGCACGGCTTCCTATGAGCAAATGCGGCCGCAAGTCCTCAAGGCCGTTATGAGGGAGCGGTTGCAGGCGCGGCGGCGGGCGTACATCGACTCGCTAGCCGAGCAGTTCCAATGGCAGGAGGTTGCAGAGGGTATGGACCGGCTCACTCACATCTTGCACAGCGGCGAACAGGGGGGCGATAAGAAGATATTCTACCTCTCGGAGGCAGACGCCGCAGCCGCGCTGTACACGTACCGGGGTGGCGCGATCAGCTTGGGAGAAGCCGTGAACCGCTCGCAGTTCATCCGCCAAGGCCGGTATGTAGAAGACAGCCTGAAGGTGGCATCCTACTTGGAGCGCGACGTGAAGGTGCCGCAGCTTCTCCTGATGCAGGGGCGCGCCTTGGGAATCGAGCAGGAGCCTGCTATCGCCGACTGGCTCGTGCGCAAAAAGGAGGAAATACTCATCCGCGAAATGCGGCGTCTCGCCACGGCGAACCAGAAGCCAGCGACCGAGCAAGAGATGCGCGCCCACTACGAGGCTCATCCGAGGAGTTACCAAACTTCGTCCATGGTAGAGGTCGTGGAAATACAGGTCGAGGAAGAAGCCCAAGCGCGGGAATTGCTATCCCAGATACGCGCCGACCGGCAGCGGGCCGCGCCGCTAATTGTCCTCCTCGCCGAAATAAAAATAAAAGAGAACGGGCGCGAGGTAGGCGCGTTGCAAAACCTCAACGACGAACTCGCAGTATATGGCTGGCTCAAGCAGCGTCTCAGCGACCCACTGGACGCGGCAAAAGTCGCCGCAGAGATTGCAGCGGCCGAGCCGACAGACCTCGCCGAGACCTACATAGCGCGTCAGCTAGCAGCCGTCCATAGCGTGCGCCACGGCAGCCGAGAGGCCGCGGGCCTCTACCAACTCTATTGGCACGAGACGCCGAACTTTGGACCCTTGGTCAAAGTGGCCATGGAGGCCGAGGTCGGCTCACTCATCGGCCCAGTAGAACACCACGGCCTGTACTCGATCGCCAAAATCGTCGGGCGCGCCGCAGCGGGGCGGCAGCCCTTTGCGGAAGTAAAGAAACGCATTGAGCACACCTTGCGGCGCAACCGCGAGAACGAATTGTTCGGGCAGTGGCTGCAAGCGTTGCGCGCCGAGGCCGCAGACGAAGTGGTCTTCTTCGACGACAACATCGAAGCACTGGGGCAGGACGCGCCGTGATCCAACGCGAACTTCGCAAGCTGATCGCACCCCTGCTCGGGCCGGCGCTCGTGCTACACATCGCGTTCTTTGTACTGCCGGTGTGCAATGCCTTCTACTATTCGCTGACCTCTTGGTCGGGTGTATCGCCGGAAAAAGAGTACATCGGCCTCGCCAATTTTACGCGCGCCTTTGGCGATCACACCTTTCTCACAGCCCTAGAGAACGTCTTTTTGTTCGGCGTCCTTGGGTTCTTAGTCGTCTTCCCGCTGAGCCTGCTGTTCGCGGTGATTCTCGCCAAAAAGCCGCCCTTTGCGGGCTTTCTCAAATTCGTCGTCTTTGCCCCCACCCTGCTCTCGGTCGTGGTCACCGCCGTGCTGTGGGGCAGCATCTATAACCCAGTCATCGGCCTGCTCAATGAAACCCTGCGCAGCGTCGGGCTAGACGCGCTCACCCGTCCCTGGTTGGGCAGCCGCCACAACGCCCTGCCAGCCATTGCCGTCGCCATGATCTGGCAGGGACTGGGCACCTACGTGATCCTATTTTTAGCAGGTCTACAAAAGATCCCGCTCAGTTTTTACGAGTCCGCCGAGTTGGATGGGGCCAATGCTTGGCAGCAATTTTGGCACGTGACCTTGCCGCTGCTGTGGGACGTCGTGCAGATTTTGGTGATTTTCTGGATCATCGGTGCCTTTCAGGCTTTTGCCCTCATCTTCGTCATCACGCGCGGCTATCCCAACGTCATCGAGGTGCTGGGAACCTACATCTATTGGGCCGGCTTTCAGGGGCAGAGCATCGGCTACGCCTCGGCCATGGGGGTCGTCATGTTCTTCTTCGTATTGGCGTTTAGCCTCGCAGTCAATCGCCTGATGCGCCGCGAGAGCGTGGAATACTAAAGATGCGCCGCTTGCCCAAACTGCTGGCCATTCTGTTCATGGGGGGCTATTGCCTGAGTTCTCTAATCGCCCTCTTCTGGGTGGCCTATACCTCCTTTAAGACTAATCCCGAGTTCTTCGCCAGCACCTGGTCCTTGCCAGCCGAATTGCGCTGGAGCAATTACGCGTACGCGTGGGACAATGCCGAGATTGGCCGCTACTTTTTTAACACGGCCTACATCACCGCGCTCGCCACCAGCGGCACCCTATTGGCTTCGGCCATGGCGGCGTATGTCCTATCTCGGGTGTCCTTCCGGTTCAGTCGATTCACCTTCTATCTCTTCCTGTCGGCCATGATGGTGCCGCCCATGCTGTACCTCTTCCCGCTCTTTGTGCAGATGCGGCATTTGCATCTGACCAACAGCCATTTTGGTCTGATCGTGCTCTACATCGCCACCGGGCTGCCCTTTTCGATCTTTGTCCTGACGGGTTTTTTCCGCACCCTGCCGACCGAAATGGAAGAGGCCGCGCTGATTGACGGGGCCTCGCCGTGGCGGACCTTCTGGACGATCGCGCTGCCCCTCGCCAAGCCCGGACTAATCGCGGTTTCCATCTTCAACTGCATCAACTACTGGAACGAGTTTTTCTGGTCGCTCATCCTCCTCCGCACCGGCAAGCTCTACACGCTGGCCCGCGGCCTGCAAACCCTGTTCTGGAACATGTCAACCGAATCGCGCTGGACCGAGTTATTTGCCGGTCTAGTGATCGTCATGTTGCCCCTGATCGTGGTGTTCATCCTGTTGCAGAACCGCATAACAGAGGGCCTGACCGTCGGCGCATTGAAAGGATAATTAAGAATTAGGAATTACGAATTACCCCACCCCAATTCGTAATTCGTAATTCCTAATTGATTATGAAACGCCGAGACGTTCTCAAATACCTTGCTGCCGCTTTCGCCGGTGGATGCGGCCGCTACCTGCCCGGAGAAAACGTGCTGGAAATCGCCAACCTCCAGCCGCCCGCGGCCCAAGTGCCGATCAATCAGCTCATGTGGCGGGCCATAGAGCGCTTCCGCGAGACGCACCCAGAAATCCAAGTCGAGCCAGCCAGCGGCGGCGGCGGCGGCTATCAAGAATTAATGATCCGCGTCATGGAGGGGCACCCGCCGGACATTATGTCCTTTGCCACGGCCGAGACCGGCCTTACTTACGCCTACGTCGAACAGGGGCACGTCCTCGATATAACCGATTATCTCCAGCGGTCCTCTTGGGATACGCCGGGCAAAACTTGGCTGGAGACCCTCGACCCGCTCTACCGAGGGCCACTGACGTACAAAGGCCGCTTTTACGCCATCCCCCAAAACGTGATTTCCCTCCAGGTGTATTGCAACGCCGAGCTGTACCAACGCGCCGGTGCCAGCCTCAATCCACAGACTTGGGACCAGTTTCTCGACAACTGCGAGCGCCTCAAACGCGCCGGTATAGTCCCCATCACCCAAGACGGCATCCACTGGTACACGAGCTGGTGGTTCGATCACTTAGCCCAGCGCATCCTCGGTGCCGACAAGGTGCGCCAAGCCTTCCGCGATCCCCAGCGCCGGACCCCATGGACCGAACCCGGATTTCTCCAAGCCGCTCGCATGATCGAACAGATGCTGGACCGGGGGTATTTCGCAGAGGGGTTTGCTGGCCTCAATCACATCGAGTCCGAGCTTTTGTTCTGGCAGAGGCGCGCAGCAACCGTCTTTGTCGGCAGTTGGTTTACCAGCGGCCGAACCGCAGTAATCGGGAAGGACTTTCCCTTGTACGCCTTTCGCTTTCCCGCAGTCCAAGGCGGGCACGGGAATCCGCACGACTTGATCGGCACGGTCAACACCCAGAGCATCCCCGCTCTGTCCCGCCAGCCCGAACGAGCGGCTGAATTTCTGCGCTTGGTGAACAGCCGCTGGTTCCAAGAGCAGATGGTGCAACAGGCCCAGATGATCAGCCCGCTTACAGGTATGCCGCTGCCCGGCATCCAACAAGGCTTAGATCAGATCCTCGCTGAGACCAAGCAGTTCTACTCATTTTCCTTTGGGCTAGAAGGGGCGCACCCGTTCTTGTATCGCCAATACTGGAACGAGTGGAATCAGTTCATGGTGGCGCGCGAGCTGTCGGCCACCCAGCTCGTGGAAAACCTCGAAAATATTTTTACTCGTTATTACGGGCACATCGCGGCCTAGCAGGCCATGCTGATGATGCGCCCCACCAGCTTGCGTCTCTGATCTATACCCCGCCTAGCACAGGTCAAACCGGGAGGGGATCGCGTTTGAGGTCAACCTAACAAGCGCAGTTGAACCGAGTCCTTGACCTTATAAATAGTGTCGTACATTGACACTATGAACCTCAGCGGCAAACACTGTAAAACGCTTCAAGCGGTCTTTGCAGAACCTGTTCGCGCCAACGTGAAGTGGACAGACATTGAACATGTATTATGGGCGCTTGGGGCAGAATTGACGGAAGAACGTGGGTCGCGTATCCACATATATCTCCGGGGGGTGAGGGCTGTTTTCCACCACCCGCATCCACAGCCAGATATGGACAAAGGAGCATTGAAGTCCATGCAGCGCTTCTTACGACAAGCAGGCGTAGCAACCCACACAATCCGCCTCACCACCTCCAATCCTTCTCCAGCCGGCTCGCCTGTTTTTTTGACAGCCCACCCAACGCCTTCATGGCGTCCAACAGCCGCATCCGCGTCAATTCTGGTCCCAAGAGCGCAGCGGATTCAAAAAGCGGCGGCCCCACCCGCTCGCCAGTCAGCGCGACAATGAGCGGTACGGTCACGTCGCGGACCGGCCACTCCCAATGCCCCGCCACCCGGCGCACGGCCTCGGCCACGCCGTCTTTGTCCCACTCCACCACCTCGTCCAAGGCCCACACGGCTGTTTGCAACATCCGCGCCACCTCGGCGGCCTCCCGCTTCTTCGGCACCAAATCCTCGGCCTTTGGCTCCACCTGCCGGGCGAAAAAGAACGCCACGCGCGGCACAAAATCGCCCAGCGTCTCTAGCCGCTGTTGCATAAACGGCAGCATCTGCGCGACGTATTCGTCGTTGAGCAGCCAGCCTTTTAGCTCCGCCAACAGGGCTTCCGGCGTCCAATCTTCGCGCAGATAGCGTCCATTGAGCCAACCCAGCTTGTCTATGTCAAAGATGGAGCCGCCCAAATTGATCTTCGCCGGATCGAAATGCTCTGCTAATTGCTTCAAGGTGAACTTTTCGTCCCCGATCGGCGGGTGAGCCATCAGCGCCAAGTAGTTGAGCAGGGCCTGCGGCACGTAGCCGGCGCGGCGATAGTACTTCACCGAGGTCGGATTCCGCCGCTTCGACATCTTCGAGCCGTCGGGATTGAGCAGCAACGGCAGGTGCATATATGTCGGCCGCGTCCAGCCAAAAGCCTCGTACAGCCTGAGGTGTTTGGGCGTGGAGGTGATCCACTCCTCCCCCCGAATCACATGGCTGATCCGCATCAAGTGATCGTCCACCACCACGGCCAAGTGGTAGGTTGGAAAGCCGTCGGACTTCATCAGCACTTGGTCGTCCATATTCCCCCATTCTAGGGAAATCGGCCCACGGAGCATGTCCTCGACTATGCATGCTCCCTCCTTCGGCATCTTCAGCCGAATCACGTGCGTATATCCCGCCTGTATCTTGGCTTCGACCTCTTTGGCAGCCAGCTCCCGACAATGTCCATCGTAGCCGACATGCTCCTTGCGCTCCTGCTGCTCCGCCCGCAGCGCAGCCAGCCGCTCGCTCGTACAAAAGCAGGGATAGGCGTGCCCGCTGGCCACTAACTTCGCGACGTACTCCGCGTAGATAGACAAGCGCTCACTCTGCCGATACGGGCCGTAGGGACCGCCTACATCGGGGCCCTCGTCCCACCTCAATCCCAACCACCACAGCGACTCCATGAGTTCATCTGCGTACTTCTTGTGCGATCGCGCTTGGTCGGTATCCTCAATGCGCAGCACAAGCTGCCCTTTGTTTTGCTGCGCCCACACCTTGTTGAACACTGCTTGATACGCAGTCCCTACGTGCATGGGGCCGGTCGGCGAAGGGGCAATGCGCACCCGCACGTCTGTCATCTTTTAGCTCCTTGTCTTTTGGATTACAAATTAAGCCCCAGCCGTTTCCGCGCAACGCGGCCTATTGCACATTTAGCTTTTTTCCCTAAGTTTATAACTTATAATGAGTAACGCGCATTCGCTGGCGTCCCGCCCCGCCGCACGCATTTCCCTCCCTTTCAACCCAATAGATAGGATTTATGCAGTTTACCGAGCTTGATCTAGCACCCTACATCCTCAGAGCACTCGACGAGATGGGCTACGAAGACATGACGCCCATCCAAGAACAAACCATTCCCCACATTATCGCCGGCAAAGACGTCATGGGCCTAGCCGAAACCGGCTCTGGCAAGACCGGCGCCTGTGCCATTCCCCTAATCCAAGCCACAGACGATTCGCTCAACGCCATCCAATCCCTCATCTTGGTCCCCACCCGCGAGTTGGCGCTCCAATACGTCCAAGAGGTGGACGAAATCGCCAAGCACTCAGGCGTGGCACCGTTTGCCATCTACGGCGGCTTTGACATGGATATCCAAAAAGCCAAGATCAACCACGGCGTCCACGTGCTCGTAGCCACGCCCGGCCGCCTCATCGACTTTATATGGAATCACAGCCTCGACCTGACCCACGTCAAAACCGCGGTCCTCGACGAGGCCGATGAGATGCTCAAGATGGGATTTATCGAAGACGTGGACTTTATCCTGTCCTGCATCATGCAGGAACACCAAACCCTGCTTTTTTCCGCTACCATGCCGCCGGAGATAGAGCGGCTGACCCAACAATACCTCAAATCGCCCGAGCGCATCCATCTCAACCGCGACCAGCGGGCACCTCAATCGCTCGCCCATCACTTCCTCCACGTCTCCCGCCGCCGCAGTGACGCGCTCGTCGATTACATCGAGGATCAAGAAATCCAACAGGGCATCATATTCTGCAACTCGCGCGACAAAGCATCCGACTTGTTCCGCGACCTACAAAGGCGCGTCCGCTCGGTCGATATCATCCACGGTGGGCTCGACCAAGAGCGGCGCACCTCCATCTTCCGCCGCTTCCGCCAGCAGAAGATCCGCTTTATGGTCGCCACAGACGTAGCCGGGCGCGGCTTGGATTTTTCGCACGTCACCCATGTTATCAACTACGACTTTCCCTTTAACGCTGAAATCTACACCCACCGCACGGGCCGGGCCGGGCGCATGGGCCGGGCGGGCATGGCTCTGACCTTGGTCGGCGACCGCGACCTCCACGACCTCAAGCGCCTGCTCAATAACAACCGCATCCACGCGCATTGGGAAGGCACGGCACCCGACTTGGACGACATCCGCGCCAAACGCAATGGCCGAGGACGCCGGCACGGTCGGAGACGACCCCGAGGCAGCAGATCTTCCTCCAAAACCAGTTAGCGCTCCTCGCAACTCAGATCAGCTAGCTAGCGGTCGCTTGCTCACGGCGCATCCGGCGGACTGGCTTTTTCCAATTCGGGCAGCAGCCAGTCCTTGACCCAACCAAAATTTGGATCGACTTCAAGCGCCTTTTCAAAGGCCGCTCGCGCCGACTCCAACTCACCTTGGCCTTGGTAAGCGATGCCGAGCCAAGCGTAGGCTTCTCTGTGCCCCCATACTGGCTGGATGGGATCGGTCGGCTCTTCTTGGGCAAAGAGTTCGGCGGCGCGCTGGAGCCCTTGCAGGCTCTTTTCTTTGCTTCCACCAAACATTTCAGGGGTATTAAAATCGCTGATGGCCGCGTTCAGTACCACGCGCGGATTGTCGGGGGCGAGTTGCTTGGCTTTTTGGATGGCCTTCCCTGATTTGGGGCCCAAGAGCATGGTTTTCATAGGACTCAGACCGATTTGCCAACCGTACACGCTCGACAGCAAGGCATAGGCTTCGGCTGCTTGCGGGTCAATCTCGGTAGCCTTTTTCAAGTGCTCGACAGCGGCATTGAGGTGTTCAGAAGGGTCTTTGCTTTCTCCCTCTAATAGGCCAGCAATGCGGTAATCGGTCAAAGCGATGTAGTAGTGACCCCACGCAGACAGACCCGTGTCGGCTAGGGCGCGCTCAAACGTCGCTCTGGCTGCATACATAGAGTCGAGGTCATTCGCACTTTCACCGGCTTGCAGCATCTGTCTTCCACTGACGATAAGACTGTCGGCTGGCTGGGCGAGGGCAGGATAGGTAATCGAGAAAATGAAAGCGAGTGAGAGCAGAAAGCGTATCATAAATAACCCCTTTGGTTAAGGTCAATAGTTCAGGGAGACAGTGGTCCCAAAGTAAATGGACCGGCGAAAGAGCGTGGTGCGTGGCTGTCGCTGGGTATAGTCAATGCTGTAATCATAGTCTAGCACATTGGTGCGGTTGAGCAGGTTGTTGACCGCCAAGTAGAAGACCGCTTGGTGTCCGGCCCTAAAGAAATGCACATAACTCAACTGCCCATCTATCTGCTGAAAGGACGGCAGCCGTTCCGAGCCGACGGGTCCTTCTACGGGCAGGTAATAGCTTTTTTCTACTACGGGAACGGCATCGACGATTGGGGTGATGGGTCGGCCGGTGGCGTATTTCAGGGTCAGGCCGCCGCTGAGGGTGCGGACGATCTGCATTTTTGTGACCAAGGTCAGATTGTGCGTGATATCAAACGGCGAAGGGGCTTCTTCGCGGAGCATCTCGGACTCTAGATGGCGCACCTGCAATCGGCGCGATCGCAGCAGACTATAGGCCATCCACCCACTCAAGCGCGTATTGAGAAAAGCGCCGTACTTGCAAAAGAAGTCAACTCCAGAGGCCCGGCCTCTACCCGCATTTGCAAGGTTCAGCTCGGCGTCATCCAGCACCAGATTGCGGTAGGGTTTGTAGTAAGCCTCCAGCCGTACTAGGAGTTCCCCGCGTTCGTGGTGCAGGCCGCCTATCCAGTGCTGGGCGCGTTGAGGACCCAAATTGGGGTTGCCGCTGGTGGGATTGTATTCAAATGGAGCGGGGAATTGGTGATAGATGCCCCACGCGAGCCGGGCGTTTGTGTCTTCTGAGAACTGATACCGTGCAGACAGGCGTGGATCTAGAACAAAACCGTCGCTCAAGTTGTGGTGGTCAGTGCGCATACCGACATTAGCGACTATACGGCGCACGGGTTTGAAATCAGCCTCAAAGTACGCACCAGTACGCCGGGCACCGTAGGAGGTATCGAGTTCGAAAACCTCTGCCTCGGGGTCGAGGATATCGCCCTGGGGAATGCGGCCCACGAATCGATTGTCAGCGTGCTCCATTTCAGCACCGAGGCGCAAAATCCCGAAAGCACCGAGGACGCGTTCCCAGTCTGTGCGAATTTTGCCGGTCCAATCGCGGGGAGCCAAGTCTAGGTTGCCCAATTGCCGCCGGGTCTTGTACTGGTTGAGCGAAGCACTGGTCTGTATGAACCAATCGGCCCATACATCTATCCACTGGAGATTATGCAAGGCTCTATCCGTGCGGTTTTGATAAAGACCGTCAAACGAAGGCTCTGCAACCTTCACCCCAATCCGGTCACCCGCATTGAAACTGAAGAACTTGAGGCGTCCGGTAGGCGAATATTGATAGATCAGATTGAGGTTGCCGTCGTGTCCCCGTGGAGTGGTAGTGAATTCATCGCGGTGACCATTGACGCGGAACATGAGATCGGTAAAGCTGCGATTCCCCGTAAAGCGCAGGCCGAGCTTATCGTCAATAAGGGGCAAGTCGAGGCCCACAGCGCCAGCAGCAAGGCCCAAGCCAAGCGTATAACTTCGTTGCACGGGCATGTCTAGGCTCTCCATTGCCAGTACCGCGGAAAGCGCATTGCCATAGCGGGCGGAAAATCCACCTGTGGAAAAGGCCGTACCCTTCACCATAAAGGGAGGAATCGTGCCGAATACCCCGCCGGTGGGCGATTCGTATCTGTAAGGATGCACCACCGTGGCTTGATCGAGCAAGATGACAGTCTCACTCACGTCACCACCGCGCACAAAAAGACCGGCACCGTCATCTACGGTGGCGACGCCGGGAAAGGTTTTGAACGCGCGAAAAATATCGGCGGAAGCCCCAGGTGTTGTAACCACATCTAGAGGGGCAAGGGTAACGGTCTCATCTTCCCCAGTGGTATAGGTGCTAACCGTAACGACGGTTTCACCGAGTTCAATGAGAATACGCCGCAGCACCAAGCGCACCGTCGTGGTATCGCCCGCAGCCAAGTGCAGGGTCTGCCGGGCGGGTTCAAAGCCGATGAAGGAGGCACTCAGGTCGTGTGATCCAAGGTACCGAGTGGAAAAGGCAAAGCGGCCGTCGCGTCCTGTTACTGCGCCGTCGGTGGTGTCGATGATTTGCACATTGACAAAGGCCATTGGTCGTTCTGTTTCGTCGACGACCTGTCCTTGGACGAAAGCCTTGCTCTGCGCCAAGGTCGGCAAAGAAAAACAAATGCTAAAAAGTGAAACCAGCCCTAGGGAACGCATAATGGTCTCCAGTGATAGAGTGCGTTTGTGCCCTATAATATCCGGAGGCCCATCGCTGTGCTATTCCATTTCGACCAACGGCGATACGGTTCGGCTAACAGCGGGAGCGAGGGATGAATTGCAGGAGAACATGCTTATCCAGCGCGATTAACTATCCAATCCCGGTAACAACTGGGATTTCACCCAGCCGTTGTCGGGGTTGACTTCGAGGGCTTTGACAAAGGCTTCCCTTGCGCCCTCAATGTCTCCGGCCTCTTGACGCATGATACCCAATTGAGCGCAGGCTTCGTCGTAGCCCCAAGAGGGTTGGAGAGGATCGCGGATTTCCTCTTTGGCGAATAGCTCAAGAGCATGCTCCATCTTAGAAATGGCCCGCTGCTTATCTCCGCCGAACATAGCAGGAGTATAATAGTCACTCATTCCATCTATTAAGACGACGCGGGGATTATTGCCATCGAGTCGCTTTGATTTTTCAAGAACTCTTTTGGTCTCAGGGCCCAGGGCCATACCCAAGTGAGGCCTCAAGCCGAGCTTTTGACCATAGACGCTAGCTAAGAGGGCATGGGCGTCGCTGAAGTTGTCTTCCAACTCGATAGCCCCTTTGAGATGCTCTATGGCTCGGTTGATGCTCTCGGCCTGTTCGCTAGGAGTGGCCGCAAAGAGCGTAGCGAGGCGATATTCGCACAAAGCCAGATAATACAGTGCAAATTCCCCGTGATGGCCGTCTTGGCGAGCGCGGTCGAACAGTTTCTGTGCCTCATATAATTGGTCAGGGTTGCCGGAATCAATCGCCTGCTGAAGAAGCTCTTTGCCCTCGACGAAAGAAGCTTCAGATTCGATGCTCTGATCATTTTTTGCGTTTTTTTGACCATAGCGCATATATCGGCTTCCCGTAGCGAATAGGTACACATCTTCAAGATCGGCGGTTTTTATGGAAAATTGATGTATGCCCGAGCTGTTAAGACGATCTATAACTGCCTCCCTAAATACCTCATCCTTACCATATATGGACACGCCTTGGGAATTGCCGTCGACGTGGGTTACTCCAGGACAGTCTGCCAAGGTTTCGGGATCGACTTCGGTTTCCACCTCCACTTTGAGGTTTAACTGAAACTGTTCGAGTAGTTGCGGTACTGAGCCGGAGGCAATGATTTCGCCCTGCTTCACCACGCAAACCACATCGCTGTACTGCTGGGCTTCTTTCATGTTGTGGGTGGTCATGACAATGGTAAGGCCCCGATTGCGATAGTGATTCAGGACATCCCAGAGTTGCCGGCGCAAATGCGGGTCCAAGTTACTCGACGGCTCATCGAGGATCAGCAGTGCAGGTTTGCCTACTAAAGCAATGGCAATGAGCAGCCTGCGCTTTTCTCCTCCTGACAGGTCTTTGTAGGCCGTCTTCTGCTGGCGTTGCAACTCAAAAATGTCTATTAATTCATCGGGATCAACAGGATTCTGATACATCTTCGCATAAAGGCGTAGAGCCTCTCTGACCTGAATATCATAGTAGAGAGAATCCTCCTGAAATTGGATGCCGACTCTACTACGTATGTCCTTACGTCGTCTCAGATCAGGGATTCTTTCACCAAACAAGTGAATGTCTCCAGAGTCGGGCTTTTTTAATCCTACAATGCAATCTATGATAGATGTTTTACCTGCTCCGTTGGGCCCTACCAAACAAAAGACCTGTTGTGGATATACGGTAAAACTTGCGTTTTGAACAGCGACAAACTTACCATAGCTTTTACGCAAGGCATTTATCTGCAGGACAGGCGTATGCTCTCGAGAGTCACCAGCTGGAGATGAGAAATTCGAAGTTGAGGTCATGATTTCCATTCGATGCGAATTTTAAAAACCATAAGATTGAAGACCTGGTGACATAGTATGCATGGCAAAAGACTACCGGAGGCGAGATACATAAGACTCAAAATTATACCAAACAGAGTTTTAGAGATCACGTTTGCCAAGCCATAGGCCAAGTGATTCATTCCAAATGCCAAAGATGCAATAACGACTGCGTATTGTACAGGCATGTTTAAAACGTCGGTTGCATAAGAAACCAAATAACCCCTCCACAGTATCTCCTCTATAACGACTTCACCCGATATGCAGATCAATAAAAGACCTATAGATAATTTTTGTCCTTGTCTGACGATGCGCTTGGTATCCCCAAACATCCAGTGTTCTTCTATCGGCTTATTTCTCATCCGCAGTTTTAACCACGCCTGCGCTGCAATGATCTCTGCGTAATAAAAGACAATGCCCGTACCTACACTGACAAAAATCGCAACGACGAGCGATAAGGACATTGAGAGGCCCAACCACATAGGCCATTCAAAAGCCGACATCAAAATGCGGATGGCCGAATCACACACACTCAGAATTACGACCAAAGTACCTATCAAAGATGCCAAAGGTATGACAAAATCGCAGCGATCCAAAGTTGCATCCAGACTTTTTTCAGATAGTACACATCTACCTATTAAGTATAAACCTGCATATACTGTATAAAGGGTGCTAAAGTATGATAAGACAAAAACAAAGCAGAACATATATCTCAACGAGGTTTAGATAAAGGGAACAGGTCCTAGCCTGAGATCTTTGAATGCAAGCGGCTTATCCTTCAAACCCATTTTCATAGGAAGTTCGTAAATTCGCGGATGACCTAAGTAAGGATATGCACTTATATGATGCTGTACTAGTTCTGGGATAAATACTTTGACCACCTTCACCTGTGACATTTGACCGTGAGAGCAGTCGATGACAATAGGATCTATATCGTATCGTCTTAGAATCTCCTTGAGATATTCTAACCGTTCCTCTGAATGTTTGAATTTTATATTTGGCAATGCCGATAAAAACACGGTGTCACCACTATTAAAAAAATCCTTCAGTCGTCCGGCATGTTCAGCATGTCCGTAATAGCCGATAGGTTCCAAAAATGTATGTATCTCGGCTAGGGGCTTGTCGGATGGACTGTCAAATGCAGCCTCGACAGCCTTCATCGATTGTCGCTGATGTGCTAACATAGCAGACTTCAATTGTAGTTCGGATTGCCCATATTCCAGCAAGGCTTGGAAGAAGGCCTCTTCTCCATCTACCCCTGCTGCCGATCCAGTTTGATAGGCAAATCTTCTGTAGTAAGGTGCTAGATAGGTAGCCGAAATAGCAGGCAACTCGGGAAAACCGACATCGTGTAACCAAAAATTTACATCACCAGAGAGTGTCTTTATATGCTCTAATACTCTATTGGCCTTCTTGGAAGAGAGCGGTTTATCAACTTCTATGCGGTGTAGCGGGATATTTGCGTACCAAGACAGCATCAAGGCATCACGCTCGACTATTTCTATTATTCCAGCCATGATAGCTAAGGCTTCATCTATGTGAGAGGCCATACCGGAAGAGGACGAATAGCCGATTCTAGCTTCTTCAATGGATGGAATAGAAAAAAATAGTACGAGCTGCATGGGAATCCAGATCTCTTCTTGGCTAGTGAGTCTGCGTCCTTTGATCCAACTAAATTCAGTATCGTCAGTAAAGGGTTGAAAGAAAAAATCAGGGGAGGCATATTGCTCGTCTGCAAACAAAGGAAGTGCTTCAGGCGCAATAGCATTTCGACCGGCTTGTTGTAGAGAATTATAAGATCCATTACAAACATCTAAGTCTTCTTTGAAGAAAGCGAATATCCCAGACATTCTTTCAACGCTTTCTCCTAAACTGGACAGAAAAGACGACGAAGAGTCAAACCCCTTGCCCCCTGCGAGTACAGAAAAATTCAATGCCAAGTTTAGGGAAGGCAGGTTTACCATTTGGCGTATGACTTGGTCAATATCCCAATAGTTATTATTAGTGACGACGATTTGGGAAACTCCAGCTCCTCCATTGTAAATGGTCGAATATCGGATCGGGCCGTTGGGAGAATACCAAGATAACATTTCTCTAATTGCTCGGCCTTCTCTCTCATTCATTACATTGGGCAAAATTTCTTGATGAGGGTTGATGTCAGTGAAACGCAATTTTAGAGAAGTCATGGTGAATATTTTACACCTCCCACTTGAATGTTCGAATAGCAACTAAGTACGACAATACGGTTACGCCTGTAAGAAACATCAATGAGTTTACATACTGAACTATCGGATCCCCGAGCCATATACCGGAGAAGGTCGTGACGACATGGGTCAAAGGAGAACACCAGCTTAAAGTCTGTAGCCAATCTGGAAACGTTTGCCGAGGAAGGGTAGCTCCCGATATAAAAAACATAATGAGAAACAAAAATTGGCCCAAGACATGGGTGCTTTTAGGAGACTTGGAAAGTCCACTTACCAAGAAACCCAAAGCGAAAAAGCAGGCAATGCACACCATACCCACAAACAGGACAAGGGCCCAATGTCCACGAAAATGGAGGTCGAAAACACTCTCTGCGACAACAAACAAAATAACGGCAGAAATAATAAATATGACAACCTGCATCGCGATATGGACGCAGAGGTAGAATCCAAGAGAAAGCGGGCTGACGACATAGCGCTTGAGGATACCGATTAGACGATATTCAGCCAAAAAGTTAGTGAGGCTAATCAGACCAGCTTGGCCGATGTATGCAGCCATGAGTGCTGGGGCGTAAAAATCGATGTAACGGACATCGGGGCGGTTCCACATCGGAGCTTCTCCAAAGATAGAGCCAAACAAGAGAAAGAGTAAAACGGGAAATACAAATGTAAAGAAGGCGGCAGTAGGCTGACGCATGAACAATTTGCACTCGATACCCCAGAGTGCGACGAAACTGCGAAGCCAGATAATTTGGTTTGAGAAGATCATTTTATGCGACTCCCTCACCTATTTCTATCGGCGAATTTTTGCAGAAGCGAGTTTTTATCTATTTTATCTCCAACGGCAACTAGTAGGGTTGTAAATTCTTGGAGTCCATCTAGACCCAATAAGGAGTCTGTATCTTCATCGTCAAAGCCGAATACCATACATGATCCTAACTCAAGAGCTGTGGCGACAAGATGCAGATTCTGGCCCACAACGCCGGTCTCCAAATGAGCTAACCGATACGAACTATAGGCCCCGTATTTCCATGTAAGTCGCGATATGTCGGGGGCGATGAAAATGACGACGCTTGCTTCGGCTAACCATTCGTGCTGAGAGCAGCAATTGACTACGCGCCAACGAAAATTTCCCCTCTCAAGCAATTCTAGGTAGTTTTGCGTGGAACTGTAATGGTATAACCCTTGAGGGATGCCTTCTACTTCATTGGCTACGAGATAAAATTCGGTACATTGCAGTCCGCCAGGAGTTGGAAAATTGCGTAGCGTAATGTCGCGGCGATTATACGCCGATACGGTGTCCCGTACACCGCAGGAATGATTCAACAGTGCGCTTAGTTTTTTGAGCGATAGAGCCGTTCTCTTGAAATCTCGGACCGAAGTACGGCTGTTGATCACTTCCGCAATAGACTCAGCGATGGGAAAAAGTTTTGTCTCCAGTTGGATCTTTTCTGCCCCGACGAATTCTTTGTGCAGATCTGGCGCAGTTTTTTCATTTACCTTTACGAAGGACAGCCACTCATCTTCCGTTGGATAGTCTTTTAGCCCGTTTACTACGACGGCCAATTCGTCCATCTGTCCTCTGACCGCTCTGTTCCGTTTGATGCGCTGCAAAAATTCGCACAAAACTTGTTGCTCCTGAGGATCCAACTCTTCCAGTTCTTGCACTAGTACTGACTCTATAGTAGTCGGCTCTGAATACGGTATTTCTACCGCAGCGGATTTTCCCTCTCTAATTGCCATTGTCTATTCATCCGCGTTGCTGGGTGAAAAAGTAAGGAGAGCGTAAACAGACCGTTCTACGCCGTCGGCTTGCACAAATTCGTCTGCTTTTGTGTCGAGGAAGTCCTGATAGATGGTAACTGGGTGTCCGTAGGATTCGTATCGATTTTGCAAGTAGCCCAGCAGTCGCCCGATATCAAGCAAGGTGTGGCGGTAACCCCTAGAACCGTAGAGGAGCATATATCGCCAAGGACAGGCGACAACGATCAACATAGTCGAACACTCTTCAATGCGTACAGGAGGCGACCTCCAGAACAGGCTGGGCAAAAGGGTCACTTCATCCTTCACTTCACACTCAATCCAAAGGTAGTCCGACTCTGGAACTACGCGGAAGAGCATTCCATCGTACAGCACGAGTAGGTCGGTTGCATAAAGTAGATTGGTCAGAGAACCCGGTTTGGAAAAGAGTTTCAGTGGACCTTGAAGCCACTCAGAGAGTTGGTCATAGGAGATTCTCAGACCAGAGCCGTTGTTGACCAAGATTTCTTCATCAACGCGATAGGCAGTTTCAAAAAACCATCGACGCACTTGTTCAAGCGTTGAGATATCAGAGGGAACTTGAAGCGTTGAATGAGGACTCAGTTTTGAGTTCTCGTGGTACAATTCGGCTAGATGCGGCTTTGATCTGACTTGTCGGTAAAGGTAATCCGAAGCTGCTGAGTGGCTCAGCTCAATACTATGCGGAGAAGGTATCATCGGCGATTCCAGAAACATCTGGATGTACTCCGAGAAGAGGCCTGGAGCGATATGAGGCGATTCGACTGTCATTTTACACCCCGTTCAGATTCGTAAGATGTTTAGAGAAAGAGCTGTCTATAACCGTTGCGCATATCAACAGAGGTAGGAGATCTGGGTAGTTTCAGGATTTCTTCGTAATCGACGTAGGGCTTTTCAAAGTTGATACGGAAGCATCGGCCAATCAGGGAAGATTTCCCGGACAAAAGGAAAGACGAGGCAGTGCCTGCCACAAAGCCAGCGACTATGCTAGCGTAGGGTGGAAAGACAAATTGATGACTGTAAAGGCCATTCTTACTCATTTCCTCTTTGTAGGTATAGTACTCGCTGCGCTGAATGGACAAGGTAGCTTCCGATTGGATTTCGAATTCGTTATAGCAGCACGTTTCTCCAGGTATATAAACAGGGCCAATGCAGGCTTCACTTCCGTCCATAAATGCGGACATCCACGACTTGTCGGCAGAAAGTGCTGCTATATCTATGGTGTGAAAGAGATGGGAAGAGAAGACTTCGGAGGTGGCGACGACAAAATTTGCAGCACTAAACAAGCTTTCTAAGGCGTCTTGATTGTGATAAGGTTCTTTGATCGTCTTAAGACGGTCGTAACCGAGCTCTGACAGATGAGAATTCAAACACTCGACATAAGGTTGTCCCTTTTCGATATAAGTCGGGGACAGGTTAAATTGAGCCTGATCAATCGCGACCTTTTCGATGAATCGGTCGTCCAGAATATGCATCTGGCCGATCCCAATTTTTGCGAGTTCTGCCGCCACGCGGCTGCCGAGGTAACCGGCTCCTACGATGCCAATGCACACTTCGCCGAGTGCTTGGTTGCCGCCTACAACGGCATTTAAATAGCTTATGATGGGGCTTTCATTGGCTGGGACGAGAAATCCTTGGGACGCCAGAGTCGAGAGGAGCTCTTCCGCATCTTCAAGTTCTCCCTCTCCAATCACTTTTTGCTCTTGGAGGTCTTCCAGAGAAACTGGCGACGTCAAATGACGGAGTACCCTCCCCAGAAGATAGGTTCTGCCTTCATCTCTGATCGTCTGGTTGAATTTGGATCTCACACCATGTAGGACTAAAATTTCATCTTCGCCGCAAAAAATAAACTTGAGCGAGGGATTGAGTACGAAACGACATTTCTTGCTAATGAGTTCAGCTTGGGCTTCCATGGACATTTTCTCTTTTAGCTGATGTGGCCCTACCGAAAACAGTTGATCACGGACTGTTGATGCAACATACACGGCAGGAATCAGGTCTTTTACCTTAAGTGGGGTTAAGTACCTGCCCGCAGCAATAAATATAGACTGCTACGGGCAGGACAATACCAAATACCGCTTGGCCTCAGCCGCGATAAAGATTCACTACGATGATGTGCAATAGCGGCTTTTGTTTTTTATCCAACAGCGTTTAGTTCAAATAAGTTTACTTAGCTTTCGCCACCGCCACCGCCACTGCCGCCACAGCAGCAGCAGCAATTTCTAGTTATCTTTCTAACAATCACTGCTGGCGACATATAGCCATCAAAAGGCTTCGATACGATTCTGAGCTTCATAGTGCGTTCCTCCTTGGGTTACGTTTTGTAGCCAGTTGAAATGCGACACAGCAGAAATGGCAGCAACAGCCGGCCGTTCTGTTTGCTTCCATATTTTAAATACTGCTGATGGTTTGAAGCACGGCTGAGGCCTCAACGGGAGTAGAAGCGAAAAACGTGCCAAGAAGCACGCCTAGACAAACTGAGCCGTCGTTGGCATTCTCTAAGTCCTTGAAATTAAGTAAGTTAGCCGACATAGGCTGCATTTGACCTCAATCTCCGCTCCAACTGGGCAATACGCTTAGGCGTATCGCTTCCGCAACACCATTGTCGTCGAAGGGAGACGAAACTACCCCCCCACGAACCCCTAGTGGCTTCGCGCGGCTGCAAACACGGGACGGTTGGAGTGCATCCGGAAAAATCAAAATATAAAACGTGTGCATAAAAACAAAAGCGTGCTATAAACTTGGCCGCTTGTTTAGTCAAATAAAAACCCCTGCGCTAATAGATTTGGCACGGGGGGTTTCTTGTAATTTCAAAAAAATTTGTTTTCAAACTGACGCTGCTACCTATACCCGCATTTGATTGACAACTGCATATATGTTCACTATATTAAGTAGGCGGAGAATTTCTTAAATTAGTAGTTGTACCAAGGAGAGCGTCTCCCCTTCCTGCTCTCCTTTGATGCTTCTACTCTCTCCTGCATTTTAGTCTCCCATTGTCCGCCGGGCGCGTCCCTCCCCCCGGGAATCGCGGCTCGTTCTACATATAAACCTCTTATGGAAGCAATGGCTAAGACTGCAACCAACGGCCGCGCCAATGGCAAGGCCGCGTACGACGAAAGCAAGATTAAGACCCTTTCTTCACTTGAGCACATCCGTCTGCGGACCGGCATGTACATTGGCCGCCTCGGCTCGGGTGCCGATCCCGACGACGGCATCTACGTATTGCTCAAGGAGGTCATCGACAATGCCGTTGATGAGTTCATCATGGGCTGTGGCAAGCAAATCGACGTCGAGATCGACCAAGGATTAGTCCAAGTCCGCGACTACGGCCGCGGCATTCCCCTCGGCAAAGTCGTCGAGTGCGTCTCGGTCATCAACACCGGCGCCAAATACAACGACGACGTCTTCCAGTTCAGCGTGGGGCTCAACGGCGTCGGCACCAAGGCCGTCAACGCGCTTTCGGCCCACTTCGTCGTCCGCTCCTACCGAGACGGTCGGTGCGCCGAAGTGCTGTTTGAGCGCGGCGAACTGAAAAAGCAGAAGAAGAGCCGAGCGCCCAACGAGCCCGACGGCACGTACGTCGAGTTTTTGCCCGATCCAGACATCTTTGGCGAATACGCCTTCAACCACGAATTCGTCGAGCGCCGACTGTGGAACTACGCCTGCCTCAACCGAGGTCTGCGCCTGTACTTCAACCGCCAAAAATTCGAGTCCAAACAGGGCCTGCTCGACCTCCTCAAAAGCGAGGCCGGTAGTTCGGTTCTCTACCCGCCCGCCTACCACAAGGGCCAGTATCTCGAATTTGCCTTCACGCACATCGACAGCTACGGCGAGTCCCACCGCTCCTTTGTCAACGGCCAGTACACGGCCGACGGCGGCACTCACCAGAGCGCGTTCCGCGAGGGCGTACTCAAAGGCGTCAACGAGTTTTACAAGAAAACCTTCAACGGCGTCGACGTCCGCGACGGGGCCTTTGGCGTCGTCGCCGTCAAGGTCAAAGAGCCGGTTTTCGAGTCGCAGACCAAAAACAAGCTGGGCAATACCGACATCCGCGGCTGGATCGTCAACGAGACCCGCGAAGCCATTGTCGATTTCCTCCACAAAAATCGCGAGACCGCGCAAAAACTCGAAGCGCGCATCACCTACAACGAAAAGCTGCGCAAGGAGCTAAACGCGGTTAAAAAGGAAGCCAAGGAAGCGGCGCGGCGCATTGAGATCAAAATTCCCCAGCTCAAGGACTGCAAGTACCACAAAGGTGACAAGAAGCGCGGCGAAGAATCGACGATCTTCCTCGCCGAAGGGCAGTCGGCCGCTGGCTCAATCGTCTCCTCGCGCGACCCCGAAACCCAAGCCATCTTCACCCTCAGGGGCATGCCGCAAAACCTCTTCGGCAAAACCCGCGCCTCGATCTACAAAAACGAAGAACTCTACAATATGATGATGGCCCTCGGAATCGAAGAAGACATCGACAACCTGCGCTACAACCAAGTCGTCATGGCTACCGACGCGGATGTCGACGGCTTCCACATCCGCAATATCCTGATGACCTTCTTCCTCACCTATTTCGAAGAGCTAGTTACCTCGGGTCACGTCTATATCCTCGAAACCCCGCTCTTCCGGGTCCGCAACAAACAAGAGACTTACTACTGCTACGATGAGCGCGATCGCCAACGCGCCGAAAAGAAGCTCAAAGGCAGCGCGGAAATCACCCGTTTCAAGGGCCTTGGCGAGATTTCTCCCAAGGAGTTTGGCCAGTTTATCAACGGCGACATGCGGTTGGTCAAAGTCGGCGTCCGCTCGCTTGACACCGTCCCCGAGACCCTCTCCTTCTACATGGGCAAGAACACCCCCAACCGCCGCGACTACATTATGGAGCACCTAGTCTAATGGCCTATATCGACAGTCTCTATAACAACTACTTCCTCGAATACGCCTCCTACTCCATCAGGGACCGCGCGATTCCGCACATCGACGATGGGCTCAAACCCGTCCAGCGCCGCATCCTCCACGCACTGCACAAGATCGACGACGGCAAGTTCCACAAGGTCGCCAATGTGGTGGGACAGACCATGCAGTACCACCCGCACGGCGACCAATCGATCTACGGCGCGCTCATAGTGTTAGCCAACAAGGATCTCTTCATCGAGAAACAGGGCAACTTCGGCAATATCTACACCGGCGACGAAGCCGCCGCTGCCCGCTATATCGAGTGCCGGCTCACGCCACTGGCCAAACAGGTGCTCTTCAACAAAGCATTGACCGACTACGTCGATTCCTACGACGGTCGCAATCAGGAACCAGTGGTTTTCCCCGCCAAGATCCCGGTGCTGTTGGCCCAAGGTGCCGAAGGCATTGCCGTCGGCATGGCTACCAAGATATTGCCGCACAATCTCATTGAGCTGTTAGAAGCCCAAATCGCCTATTTGCAAGACCGCCCCTTCCAGCTCCGCCCCGATTTCCCCACCGGCGGCTTAGCTGATTTCTCCGCATACAACGACGGCAATGGCAAAGTCTTAGTCCGCGCCCGGCTCGACACCACCGACCCCAAGCGCATCGTCATCCGCGATCTCCCCTTCGGCACTACCACCGAACAACTCATCGCCTCCATTGAAGACGCTGCGCGCAAGAACAAAATCAAGATCGGCGCCATCTCCGACTACACCGCTGAAAACGTCGAAATCGAGATCAAGCTGCCGCGCGGGACCTACACCGAGGAAATCGTGGATGCACTCTACGCCTTCACCGACTGCGAGCTGTCGCTTTCAGCCAACCTGATGCTGATCAACGAGCACAATCGGCCCCAAGTCATGAGCGCCACTGAAGTCCTGCAACACAACGTCGATCGCCTCGTCGATATCCTCAAGGCCGAGCTCCATCTCGAAGCCGAGCAACTCAACGACAAGCTCCACGCCAAGACCCTCGAACAGATCTTTATCGAAAACCGCATCTATAAGGCCATTGAGGAGCAGACCACCACGGACGAAGTCGCCTTAGCCGTGCGCACCGGGCTTTGGCCTTTTGCCCCACAGCTCAAACGCGATATTACCGACGACGATATCGAGACCCTGCTCAAGATCCCGATCCGCCGCATCTCGCGCTACGACATCAATCGCGCTGAAAAAGAGATGAAGGAAATCCGCGCCCGACTGCGCCAGATCAAGAAGCATTTGGATGGCATTATTCCCTACACCATCGCCTTTCTCCAAGACCTCATCGACACATACCGCAGCCAATTTCCGCGTCGCACCGAAATCGTGGAAATCGAAAGAGTGGATGCGCGCTCGGCTGCCAATCGCAACCTCAAGCTCCGCTACGACAAAAAGACCGGCTATCTCGGCCACCAAATCAGCGGCACCACCCTCTGCGACGTATCGCTCTACGACGCTGTGCTCGCCATCCGCAAGGACGGCACCTACTCGGTCGTCCACGCGCCGGACAAGCTATTCGTCGGCAAGGGCATGCTCTACTGCGGCTTGATCGACAAAGACCTTGTTTTCACCGTCGTCTATAAGGACAAAGCCGGTGCTTCCTACATCAAGCGCTGCACAATCGACAAATTCATCTTAGGCCGCAGTTACGATCTCGTGCCCGCCGAGTGCAAGGTGCTCAAGCTGACCACCGACTCCGACAAACAGATCGCCCTCGACTACAAGCCCAAGCCGCGCCTCCGCAAGCTCAACGAGGTCTTCCCCATCAGCGAATATCCAGTGCGTGGGCTACGCGCCGGCGGCATCCGCCTGAGCACCAAAGAACTGGAAGGCTGCAAGCTGCTGTGATGGCTATCCGAGCTTGGCCAGCCACTCGCGCATTGCGCTTGGATCTTCTTTAAACATCAGCGAGCCGGGAACGATATAATCGGCACCAGCCCGCGCGATCTGCGGTACAGTGTGGCGGCGAATCCCACCATCGGCCTCCACCATGGTCGCCAAGCCGCGCCGGTCGATCTCGTCCCTAGCCCGGCGGATCCTCGCGGGTGCCTGCGGGTCCATATCGGCACCCTTGATCCCGGCAGCCGTGTTCAGCAGCGTCAGCACGTCCAATAGCGTCCAATAGGGATCGAGCAAATCGAGATCCTCTTCCAGCAAGAGCGAGACCCCGGCCTGAAGTCCCCTTCCTTTGATCGCCTCCAGCACGGCACCCGGGTCAGCGGCCGAGTCAAAGCAGATGATAATGGCGTCGGCACCCGCCTCGGCAAAGGGGTCGATCCACGCGGCCGGATCGATAGTCATCAGGTGCATTTCAAAGGGTCGATCCGTATGCGGCCGCAGTGCCGCCACCAGATCTGGAAAAAACAGCATCGTCGGCGCATAATGGCCATCGGCCACATCAAGGTGGAAGCGTTCCGAATAGGGTGCGACGCGCCGGATATCAGCCGCGAGATTGGCCAAGTCGGCCGACCACAGGGAAGTTGCGCACTTGAGCATTGTGAACCTCTGCGAATAAGCGGATGGGATGGAGGTGCCCAATATAGAGAGACCATCATTTCGTGACCAATTTGCCTTTGTGCCAGAGGGCACTGTTATTTTTACCCAGCATCTACAGCATCCTATAGCAATCCTAAATGAGCGCGAACGATCTATGATGACCATTCTGTGTCCATCTGCGTCCATCTGCGGATAATTTTTAGGATTGCTATATCACAGCAAGGAAAACGCCCCATGACCACTACTCCAGCAGCCATGGACTGGGACCTGACGAGCTATTTCGCTGAATTTGATGGCCCGGCCATGCGGCAATTCAAAGATGAACTGCAAAGGGACATTGCAACGGCACGCGAGCAAGCCGCCGCCCTAGCACCGCTTGCCGAGGACAATGCCGACGCCTGGGAGGCCGTATTCCTCCTGACTGAGGGTCTGACTGACCGCCTCTCCCATCTAGGTTCCTACCTCGGCTGTCTCACTGCCGCGGACGCCCGCAACGAAGACTACGCCCGCGAGGAGGCCACCTTTGCCCTGCTGGCGGCCGAGAGCGAAAAACTCGATGTCGAACTCCTGCGCGCGCTCAAGAACGCCTCCGACGAAATGTTTGCCAAGTTTGTCCAACGGCCCGCCTTGGCCGACTGCGGCCACTTCCTCCGCCGCCAGCGCGAAGACGCGCAGCGCACCATGAGCCCAGAGAAGGAGATGCTGTCTGCCGACCTCGGCGTTGACGGTCTCCACGCTTGGGGCCGCCTCTACGACTCGATCTCCGGCAAGCTCGAATTCGACATGGCGTTTCCCGATGGCCGCACCGAGCGCCGCCCCATGTCGCAGCGCCGCGCCCTAATGGAAGATCCCGACCGCCGAGTTCGCCAAGCCGCCTTCGATGGCGGCAATCTGGCCTGGGAGAGCATGGAAGATGTCGCCGCTGCCGCGCTCAACGCCATCTCGGGGACGCGGCTGACCCTCAACCAGCATCGCGGCGTGGACCACTTTCTCGATGTCGCTCGCTTTCAAGCATCAATCTCGCCCGAGACCCTCGACGCGATGTTCGCGGCTATCGCCGAGCAAATCGAACTGCCCCGACGCATTCTCGCCCTCAAGTCGCAGCTCATGGGCATCGAGGGCGTCGCTTGGTACGATCTGAGCGCGCCACTGCCGCTGCCCGACCAAGGGCAGCTCTCTTGGGAAGAGGGCACGGACCTCGTCGTCCGCTCCTTTGCGGCGGCCTACCCACGCCTAGGCGAGTTCCTCGGCCAAGTCTATGAACGCCAATGGATCG
The DNA here is from genome assembly GCA_965116455.1 of Candidatus Latescibacterota bacterium. Lineage (GTDB taxonomy): Bacteria > Latescibacterota > UBA2968 > UBA8231 > UBA8231. The sequence continues at coordinate 3,592,213 of OZ220690.1, forward strand.
AGCACGCTCCCCGCCCCGGCAAGCGGCCCGGAGCCTTTTGCACGGGTTCGCTGTTGACTCGCGAGTCTCGCGTCTATATGACTTACAACGACACCCTCGGCGATGTGCTCACGCTCGCCCACGAGATCGGCCATGCCTTCCACAGCTACATCATGCGCGATGTGCGCACCTACGCCCACTTCTACCCGATGACGCTGGCCGAGTCGGCCTCCACCTTCGGCGAAATGATCCTCACCGAAGGCATCCTCGCCGATCCTTCCTTCAGCCCGGCCCAAAAGGCCAGCGCCCTCGACCAAGAGATTGGCCACGGCGCGATCTTCCTGCTCGACATCCCCGTGCGCTACCAGTTCGAGAAAAAGCTCTACGAGGAACGCGCCGACGGCGAAATCACGGTCAGCCGCCTCAAAGAGCTGATGGTCGAAACCCAGCGCGAAGTCTTTGGCGACGCGCTCGCACAGGGGGGCGAAGACCCCTACTTCTGGGCCTCAAAACTCCACTTCTATATCACCGGCGTGACCTTCTACAACTTCCCTTACACCTTTGGCTTTCTACTCAGCCGCGGCCTGTATTCCATGTTTAAACAAGAGGGTAGCGACTTTCTCCCCCGCTACGAGGAATTCCTCCGCCTCACCGGCAGTGACACCGCCGAGGGCGTGGCCCGCCGTGCCTTGGGCCGCGACCTCGAAGACACCCAGTTCTGGACCGAGGCCATCCAGACCTTGGAAGCTCCACTAGCCGAGTTAGAAAAATTGCTGCCCGAGGTTCTACCTGAGCACTCGTAAGAATGCCGACAGACTCTTACGTTCCAGCCACCTCAACCGCAAGGATCCCCATGTTGCGCTTACTCCTAGTCTTCTCCCTTTGCATCGGCCTAGCCCACGCTGCCGACAATCCCCCAGCCCCCGGATTCGATGCCGCCGGTTCTGACCCCAAAGCCATCGCCCTAGCCGACGAAGTCATGGCCGCGATGGGTGGCCGCGCCAACTGGGACGCCACGCGCTACATCACTTGGCGCTTTTTCGGTTTCCGCTTGCACGTGTGGGACAGGTGGACGGGGGACATTCGCTTCGAGCAAGGCGATCTGACGGTGCTGATGAACATCCACAGCAAAGAAGGCCGCGCCTTCGCCGCTGGGGCGGAAATCAGCGACCCCGACACCCTCGCGGCCAAACTCGACCACGGCTATCGCGCCTGGATCAACGACTCGTACTGGCTGGTCATGCCCTATAAGCTCAAGGATACCGGCGTCACCCTGAGCTATCGGGGTCTAGAAGCCACCGAGGACGGCCGCCCTGCCGAAGTGTTGGAACTCACCTTCAAAGACGTCGGCGTTACCCCGCAGAACAAATACGCGGTCTGGATCGACCAAGAATCGCGGCTAGTGACCCAATGGGCGTTCTACCGCGAGGCCGCTGACGCCGAACCGCGCTTTACCGGCCCCTGGACCAACTGGCAGAGTCACGGATCTATTTTGCTCTCCGACGGCCGCGGCGAGCGCCAGCATACCGACGTCGCGGTCTTCGACGAATTGCCGCGCTCGGTTTTCACGAGTCCAGACTCGCTGGATTGTTTTTGCCTTTTCGAATGAGTAAGCCACGGCAGCGCTAGGCCGATATAGTCAATACGAGAAAAAAAAGCCGACCCAGCTATTGGGTCGGCTTTTACTTTTGCATGGGGGCGCGTTCAGCTCACGCTGCCCGTAGCTCATTTTCAGGCGCGTTCTCCAGCCGCGACAGCCAGTAGGACACGTCGTAGTTCTCGTCTCCGGTCAAGAAGCGCCACAGCTTGATGCGATTGACGACCTCTAAGCGCACCTCATTGCCGTACCAGCGATGGTTGGCATTGAGCAGCGCCGGAATCTCCGCATCGTCGATATCGTCGGTATTCCACAGCTTCTTTTGCCGCACCGTGGGGTTGAGCCGCAGCTTGAACATATAGCGCTTGCGGCCAGTTAGATTGGGCTGGGCGCAGTGCCAGATGCCGTGGTGCGCCACCGCCACCGTGCCGGCCTTGCAAACCATCGGCATCTGCCCGAGAAAGTTTTGATAGCGGGCGATGTCCGACTCGCTGATACGGCGGTAGTGACTGCCGGGCAGGAACATGGTGCCGCCCATCTCCCTCGGCGTGTCGTGGGCAAAGTAAAAGAGCTGGATGTCAAAGTGCAGCCGAGTGTCGATAATCGCGTCGGCATGCCAAATCTGCCCGTGCTCGTGATGGGCATCAACCGTATGCACGGCGTGGTGGTCGTAGAGCGGGCCGGGGCCGACTAAGCTGTGAATGATCCCCTGAATCTGGGGCAGACGCACCACTTGACCGACGGCCGCATCAGTCCACAATTCGGCGAGCGGCGCGCCAGCGCGGCCCCGTGGGACCTCGACTTCCATCTCCGCGCACGCGGCGCGATTGATCTCTTCGGGCACCAATTCGTCGAAGCGCAAAAAGCCGTCGGCGACAAACTGCGCCATTTGCTTGGTAGTAAGGAGATATTGCTTATCGACCATCGACTGCCTCCATCTTTTCGAGGATGTACTCGTATTTCAGGTAGGACGTGTTGTATTCCATGCCTGGATAGGCGGGGTACTGCTGGGGGAACTGAACCACCCGCCATCCGTCTCGCATGGCCGCCACCACCGAAGCATAGGGCGGTTCCTCGCTATCGCCGCTGCTAGACCGCTCCTCGCCCGTGCCGTCGTAAAGCGACCAAGCCACGGTTTGGCTATGTAAATCGGGAGAATGGGCGTAGAGCACTAATAGTTTCTGCCGGAGTTGAGCCATAGCGTCCTCTCGTTAAGGATATTCAATAATAGGACGCGGCACAGCCCCCGGCAATGAGCCTGTCGCCCGCTCAGTTGTTCGAAAACTCCACCAACTGCCCGCCGCACTCGTCTTTCATTTTTTCTAACGCCCTGTTCCGCAACTGCCGCACGCGCTCGCGGGTGACTCCCATGGACTCGCCGATTTCCTCCAAGGTCTTGGGCACGCTGTCGTCGAGGCCAAAATAAGCGCGGACGATGTGGGACTCGCGGGCGTCGAGCACCTTCAGGCAATTGGCTACAGCCGCGCGCATTTCCCCCTCGACGAAGCGCTCGTGCGAACTAGGCTCGGACGAGACAAAAGTCTGTGCAAATGTCGTCTCGCCGTCGGCAAAGGCTGGGGCGTCTAAGGGTAGATCCGGCTGCCCCATCTCAAAGGCGTTGCGGATGCGATCCGCCGAGAAATCGACGCAATCGGCAATCTCTTCAATAGTCGGAGCACGCCCCAGTTCTTGGGCGAGGACATCGGCCTCTTTTTCGACCTTCTGCCGGTCGCTGACCCGGCTCAGCGGCGGGCGGGCAATTTTGCCGTGTTCGGCTAGGGCACGGAGGATCGCCTGGCGAATCCACCACACCGCATAGGTGATGAACTTAAAGCCGCGCGTCTCGTCAAAGCGCTGGACGGCTTCCAGCAGCCCGAGGTTGCCTTCGGAAATCAGCTCGATCAGCGAGAGGCCAGACTCGTGGTACTCGCGGGCGACCCGAACCACAAAGCGCAAATTGGCCTGCACCAGCGCCTGACGCGCCTCTTCGTCGCCTGCTTTGGCGCGCTTGAAGAGGGCAATTTCTTCCTCGCGACTGAGCGGCTCGGCATCTTTTATGTCGCGCCAGTAGAGGTCGGTCGCCGAGTACATTGTTTCTTTCTTTTGTGCGTTCATTTCAGTTCCCAAGTTCGCAGTGAATAACCTTTACGTTCACGTTAAAGTTGAAGATAGAATACCAAGTGAACATGCGCAAATACTATCTTTTGACGCATCAAGAAGGCCAAACGTTCAATTCAAAGGCGTTCGGCGGCTCTTTTTTTTCTCGGAATGACGCCGCTTGCTGCCGAGGCGGCGCGCTTGGGCGGCGCGGCTGGGCTTGGTTTTTTTGCGCTTAGGCGGCTTCTTGAGCGCCTCGGCGAGCAGAGCGGCCAGCTTGTCGAGACAGTCGGCGCGATTGCGTCCCTGCGTGCGAAACCGCTCCGACTGGATTGACAGCGCGCCTGTACTGTTCAGTCGCGCGGCGAGCTTCTCGGCAATCCGCTGGCGCTGCTCGTCGCTGAGCACCGCACTGTGGACAAAGTCAAACTGTAGCTCAACGGAGGTATTGAGCTTGTTGACGTTTTGTCCCCCTGGCCCCGAACTGCGGTGGAACTTGAAGCGCAGTTCGGCAAGCGGGATGGAGAGAGAGGGCGAGACGTATAGGGTTTCCATGATTGGCGCTAGCTTTCGGGCCTGCCGACTTGAAGATAACCTAATGCCTATTCTTTATTATGTCCCATCTATCGCATTTTCGCCAAGGAGATACGCTCTATGAAACGCTATACCGCGGCAATCGTCGGCTGTGGTTCCATCGGCAACGCCCACATGGAAGGCTACAATCTCGTGGACGAGGTCGAGGTAATCGCCGTCGCCGACCCGGTCCCCATGGCCCGCAAAGCCTACGTGGACGCATACGGCATTCCGCAGGAGTTTGCAACGGTCGAAGAAATTATGGAAAAGGCCCGGCCCGACATCGTCAGCGTCTGCACTTGGCACCTTTTGCATCCGGCACCCACCATTGCCGCGGCCGCAGGCGGTGCCCGCGCCGTCATCTGCGAAAAACCCATGGCCATCGGCATGGCCGCGGCCGACTCCATGGTCGACGCCTGCGAGGCGCACGGCACCCAACTGGTCATCAGCCATCAACGCCGCTTTACCCCGGGTTGGGAAAAGGCCAAGACACTAGTCGAAGAGGGCGCGATTGGCGAGCCGCTCTTCGTCACCAACAAGGTCGCCGACGGCCTGACCAACTGGGGCACGCACTCCATTGACGGCTCGCGCTTCGTACTCGGCGACCCCCGTGCCCAATGGGTCATGGGCGCAGTCGAGCGCCGCACCGACCGCTACGAGCGCGACACCATGATCGAAGACGCCTGCATGGGCTTGGTCCACTTTGACGGCGATCTCCAGCTCTTCATTCAGTCCGACCTCATGCGCGAAGGGGCTGGTGCCGGCCGCTTTGAAATCCGCGGCAGCGAAGGACTCTTATCAGTGAGCGAGACCCGACTCCAGATTATGAATGCCTCCTCTAACGGCTGGCGGGAAGTCGATCTCGCGCTCACCGAAGGCTCCAAGGCCATTGGCGGCAACACCAACGCTGCCCAAGTCCGCGAACTCATCGCCTGTCTCGAAGGCCACAAGACCGAGCACCGCAACGCCGGCACCACCGCCCGCGACACCGTGGAAATTATGATGGCCCTCTACGAATCGGCGCGCCGCAACCGCGTGATCCACCTGCCGCTGCAAGAAAAGGGCTACCCCCTCCAGCTCATGGTCGAGGAAGGCGACCTACCCATAGAAGTCGAAGGACGCTACGACATCCGCGGCTTTCTCAAGCGCGATGGCATCGACGAGGCCAAGTACAAAAAGCTCCGGGACGAGGGCATGGGGCACCACCAAATCATGCGCCAACTCCACGACGAAATGAACCCGCGTTGAACGGGGCCGGGGCCGGGGCAATATATTGACATTCCCCGGCCCCTCCTGTACTTTTGGTCTTTTTAAACTTGTGCGCCCGCTCAGGCGGGTGTCTTAAAAAGGAGCATCGCCATCGCCAAGTTTCGCAGCTCGCGCCGAGAGGCCGTAGCCAAGCTCAAGTCCGAAGACATCGACTACAAGCGCCTCGATGTCCTAGTCAAGTTTATCACCCCGACCGGCAAGATCGAATCGGCCCGGCGCACCGGTGCCACGCGCAAGCAGCAGACGCGCGTCGTCCGCGCCATCAAGCGCGCCCGCTATTTAGCGCTCGTCCCCCATACCCTCAACGACACTCGTTGACCAAGCCATGCGCGCCCAATGGCTGCCATAGGGCTGATTGAGACCCGCGGTCTCGTCGGCGTCATCGAAGCAGCCGATGCAGCCGTAAAATCCGCTCCGGTCGAACTCCTCGGCATCAAGTCCATCGGCGGCGGGCTGGTTTCAACGCACTTTAGAGGTGAGGTTGCCGCCGTCCAAGTGGCAGTGCAAGCCGGCGTCGAAGCCGCGCTCAAGGTCAGCCAAGTAATTAGCCACCGCGTCATTCCCGCCCCCCATTTAGATGTAGAAAACCTGCTCCTGCACCAACCGCAGGCAGCTTCCCCGCCAGCGCAGCCACCCCCCGACGAACTAGAGGACTTGCCAGTCGCTCGCCTGCGCCAACTCGTGCGCCAGCTACCCGACGCTCAGATCAAAGGCCGTCAAGTTTCGCGGGCCAACAAAGAGGCGCTCCTCCGCGAACTGCGCCGCACCTCGGAACCAGACACTTAAACCATACGAGGTCTCAGTGGACAACCTGTGGAAAAATCTCGTGAAAGGGCTGCAAGAAGGCGCAGCCACCGCCGCCGACAAGGCCGGCGACCTGACCCGTCTAGCGCGTGCCCGGCTCGATATCGCCGCTGCCAAAAACCAACTCCACCGCACCCAAGCGGATCTCGGAGCGCGGGTCCACCAGCTTCTCGAAGCCGGTTCCGACCCCGTGACCGACGATCAAGTACAAGCGCTGAACCAACAGATCAAGGAACAAAGTGCTGCGCTCGCCGACTGCGAAGCGGCCTATGAAGCGCTGCAGAACGCGGTGCGCGCGGAAGAGCGCACCGCCGACTAGCAGTATCTCCTAGCCCTGAATACGTCGCTAGTATGTAGATGTAGGGGCACTCCTTGTGGGTGCCCTTTTTTGGACGGTGGACGGATCAAGGGGCGAACTGGCATATACTAACAGTCTATCGGCAGCATCATTTGCGGGGCTTCGCCGACCGTGCCGTCGGCGGATAAAAATTCACCGACCAATCCGTTTGGTTTCTCGCTATACTGAGCCACCAGCGTCATGCCGTCGGCCCCGTCAGCAACTCCCGTAACTTCGTTTAACAACAAATCCTGTTCCTGAGCCGTCATTACCGGAAATCCGTAGTGGCGGCTTGTGTACTTCAATGGGCCGTTCTCTGCCGTGCGTACGTCAGCCCACTCCTTGTGTTGGGTTAGCCGGGCGCGGTTGTACTCATTGGCCTCAGACCGTGTGGAGCGCAGCATATCTTGCGCGACCGGCACCAACGTCTCGTCAATCTCCACGCCGACCGAGTTTCTTCCCGCTGTTAAGGCCGCCGCCAGTGTCGTTCCAGTCCCCGCAAACGGATCGAGCACCACATCTTCTTTGACGGAAAACATGCAGATGAGCCGGTAGGCCAATTCAAATGGAAAGGCCGCGCTGCGCTCGCGGGTCGGCGCATCCACAAGCCCTTGCGAAGTTCCCTTTACATCGAGCCACACGTCTGAGAACCAGACGTTGCGCTCCTCCCAGAAGAAGGCGCTCTCGCGGCGCTTGGCTTTCTCCTCGGCGGTTGTGAATGTTCGCCGCCGTCCTTTTCTAAACACGAGGATGTACTCGTGCTCGTAGGTCACATACGCCCCTACGGGCAGCATCCCAGATCCCATAAATTTGTTGGGGGCGTTGGTCTGTTTGCGCCAGAGTATATCGGGCAAAGCAGCAAAACCTTGGCCGAGGAAGCTGCTGAGGATGCGGGAGTGATTGGAGTATAACTGAAAATCGCCATCCAAGGTGCGGGTGGCGTCGCCAATGTTGACGCAGGCAATGGCCCCCAGCTTCATGACGCGGTTGCACTCCAGCCAAACCGCATCAAGCAATTCGTGCATGAGCGCGAAAGAGACCTGCCCATTGCCGCGCGACAGTTGCTCCCCAATGCGACCGTCTTGAAGCGCGAAAATCTCATCCCACATTTCCACCATCGGATAGGGCGGCGAGGTGACTATCAAATCGACTGACTCATCCGCGATTCCCGCCATGAACTGGGCAGGGCCGCATATCAGCTTAGCGGTGGTTTGCATGGATGCCATATTTCTGTGAAAACTCTACTGCCGCTCCGTTACAAATCTTCGGCAACATAGCTCTCGTCCAGTTTTTCACATCGTATATGATTTCGGAGACTCCGCCGCCGTTGATTGCGGCTGCTCAATGCCGTATCCTTTCGGTAGCATCCCTCAAGGAGGACAACCATGGCACCCCACATTGACGACCGCGACTGGTCCGCCCTCACCACTGGCCAACGCACCCGCCAACTCGAAGTCGAAGGCTACCTCGTCCTACCCGACCTGCTCGACGCCGACCACGTCGCCCGCCTCAAAGCCATCACCGCTACCTTCGAGACCACGGCCGTCGATTACAGCGAACGCCAGCGCGGCCGCAACAACATCCAATTCGACGGCGGCGAAATCACCGCTCTGCTCGGCCACCCGCCGACGCTCGCGTTCCTGCGCAAACTTTTGGGCGACGAAGTGATCTTCATGCACTACGGCTATGCGCGCTCCGAACCCGGCCACCCCGGCATCAGCCTCCACGCCGATGGCCAACCCTACGGCTCCAAAATTTTCGGTTTTGAAGGCTCTTGCCCAGTGTTGATACGGGTGCTCTACTATCTCGACGACCTCATCCCAGAGGTCTCGCCTTTCCGCGTAGTGCCGCGCTCTCACCTGTGCCTGCACGCCGACGCCAATCCCTATACGCGCTACGAATCCCATCCCGAAGAAGTCATGGTTCCCTGCAAAGCCGGTTCTGCCGTGCTCATCCACCACCGCATCTTCCACGGCAACTTCCCCAACGTCGGCACCTACCCGCGCGAAATGCTGGCCGTCGCCTACCGACCCGCTTGGGCCGGGCCAGTTGACGAGATCAGCCCTTGGAGCGAGGCAGACCTCCAGACCTTGCCCGACGACATCCGCCCGCTCTTCGCCGACCGCAACACGCGCCACTGGGACTACCACGGCGGCAACAAGCCCCCGAACATGGCCTCCGAGGCCCCGGGCATGGACCCCAGCCGTTGGGAGCGCGCCTAACGCTACCGCGTGAACACCGTTCCCCGCACGTAAGACCCTTCCTCGGAAGCCAAAAACGCCAGCACCCGCGCTATTCCCATCGGGTCTCCTAGCACGGCATTCCGCTTTGCTTCCTCTGGATCGCGGCCTGCGGCCTCGGCCCCCTGCGCTATATTCTCCAGCTTCAACGGCGTTGCAATCCCCCCAGGACAAATCACGTGTAAGCGCACCCCCTTAGGCCCTAACTCGCTTTCGAGCTTGTAGTGCAACCCGTGCTGCCCAGCCTTACTCGCTGCATAAGCGTAGGACGAGGAACCGCCCCGCACGCCCGCTCCCGAGGCGATAATTAACAGCACGGACTTGCCGGCTGCCGCCAAGAGCGGCGTCGCGTATTTGGCTGAGAGAAAGGTGCCCTTCAGGTTGGTGTCGAGCGTCGCGTCCCAATCCTCCTCCGACAGCTCCTCAATCGTCTTGAACGCCCCCGTCAAAACCCCGGCCGAGAAAACCGCCACATCGAGGCGGGCGGTGCGCTCTCTGATCTGCGCGACCGACGCGGCCACGCTCTCTTCCAAACGCACGTCCGTGGCGTAGAAATTCGCTTGACCTCCTGCGGCCTCGATCTGCTCCACCGCGGCTCGGCCCTCTGCTTCGTTGTAATCAATGATGTGGACGCACGCCCCTTCTTGGGCAAAAAGCTCGGCAGCGGCCCGACCAATGCCGGTGGACCCGCCAGTTACCAACGCATCTTTGTCTGCTAGCTTCACACGTACCTCCTTTTATCGCGTGCGGCGACGCGGCAAAAGTTGCCAATATATCGCCAAGGAATATTTTCTACGAGTGATCTGTTCAAACCCCACCACATGACCACCAATCGCCAACTCGCCGTCTGGCTCCTCGCTGTCTCAGCCCTCATCGTCGTCCTCGTGGCGTATGGAGGCTGGGTGCGCCTGACCCGCTCGGGCCTATCCATCGTCGAGTGGAACGTCGTCACCGGCGTCGTGCCGCCGCTCAGTGCTGAGGCCTGGGAAAGCGAATTCGCCAAGTACCGGCAGACGCCCGAATACCAGCTCGTCAACTATGGCATGAAGCTGGACGCATTCAAGTTTATCTACTACATGGAGTTTGGCCACCGCTTGCTCGGCCGGCTGGCCGGATTGCTCTTTGTGGTGCCCCTGCTCTATTTCCTCTGCCGCCGCGCCATTCCCCGCGCCCACATACCCGCCTATCTGGGCATTGGCCTGCTCTTCGCCCTCCAGGGCTTGGTGGGCTGGCTAATGGTCAAGAGTGGCCTAGACGACCGGCCCCAAGTAAGTCACCTGCGCTTGACCTTGCACCTTTGTTGCGCCCTAGCCCTTTTGGCCGCTTGCCTCTGGCAGGCCCTCGGCTATCTGTCATCTGCAGCAGAGGTTCGGCCGGTGCCCCGCACTGCGCGCCGCCTTTGCATCTGGCTGTTTGCCGCCATCTGCCTCCAAATCGCCGCTGGCGGCCTAGTCGCCGGGCTCAAGGCCGGGCACCTCTCGGATACCTTCCCCAAAATGTTCGGGGTCTGGGTTCCGGCCGGCTTGTGGTCTATGCAACCGCCGCTCTTAAACCTGCTCGACAACCCCACTACCGTCCACTTCCAACACCGCTTCTTCGCCTTTGCGGTCCTCGGGTTAGCACTAGCTCTGTGGGTAGCCGTCCGCCGCACGGCTCTGAAACCCGTAGCCAACCTAATCCTCTGCTTAGTAGCGGCACAGATCGGCTTGGGGATCGGCACGGTCGTCGCGCATGTCCCCCTCGCCTTGGCCTCGCTGCACCAAGTAGTAGCCGTAGTCCTGTTCGCTGCCGCGCTTTTCCTCTGCCACCGCGCGTACAGAGGCTAGACCGCCTCATAGCGGTTGATGATCTCGGTTTCGACCGCGCCATCGGCCGCAATTCGGCGCACCGCAAGCGAGATCCGATGCTCGGGGTTTAGAGCCTCCCAGAAGCGAGCGGGCGCGTCGGCAAGGGGCAACAGGTAGGGAACTCCAGAAAACGCAGGCAGCGGATCGCCATCTGAGTCGTACGTAGTGATGGCGTAACCGTAGCCCGGCTCGACGCAGTCGAAGCGGAAGAAGTGGCGCTCGCTGCGCTCGGGGTCAAAGGGGCTGGCCTTGAGTATGGCGAGCCACGCTTCATCCGCTTTTAAATCGACATAGCCCGCTATGCGCGGCGTATAGTTGGGTGGGTCCGGCTCGTGCAGCCAACCAGCCAAACTCTCGGCAAAACTGCGGCCGGCGGCAAAACCTTCGTATATGGCGTCGGTATGCACCCCATTGGAAACAATGCTGCGCCGAGCGCAAACGCGCATGGCGTTGTAAATAATGAGCTTGGGGTCGCTCAACTTCTCGGAATCGGCCGCTTCGGTCCGCAACACGTCGCCCTCGGCGACGAAGATGCGGTTGCGGCTGTTGGCACTGCGACCTGAGATCCAGTAAACCTGCATCCAAGTCCCCTCCGCAGCCCGGCCGATTACAATGCCGCGGCCTACGTAGGGGTTTTCGGCCAACCGTTGCTGCAAGTTGGCCGCAGCCTGTTCTCCTACCGTTTTTGGCACCATGCCACATAGTATAGGACAACGCTATACTCGGCAAAAGCGCGACAACACCGCCTTTTGGCACAAAAGAGGCCGGTGTCTTTTCTCGACGGGGAATATCGAGAAAAGGCACCGGCCTGAACGAGGCTCAGCCGAGGCAGCCTACTTAGCTGCGCTTTAGTACCGGCAGACCGTTTTTGCTCTCAGACACCGCATAGCCAGCCGGTACTGCGTCGAGAGCACCTTCCTTCTCAGTTTTAGCAAAAAAGTAAATCGTCTGCGAGTTCCCGTTTTTGAGGGTCGTGGTCCGGGAATGCAGGATATACGCGACCCCCTTGGAATTGGTATGCGAAAAAGCCATAGCATCTCCTTATGTGTAATCTAGAGGAAGCATGGAAGTCGAACGACAAAGCACGACTTCTCGCTGAGTAGGGGAGTCTTTCTAAAAAAAAGGGCCATCTAGCCAAAATCGCAACTACTTTTATGGCCCCCTCACCTTGATCCAGCACAACCGCTAAGACGGCTCTTGACTAAGAGCAACCCATAGCGTAGAATATACTTTTTCTTACGTAGGAACTTAAAACCCACCGGGGTTAGGAGCAGTAGATGAGTAATTTCAGCGTCGAAGTCAGATCGGACGAACCTTTTGAAAAGGCGCTACGGCGCTTTACGTCCAAAACCCGCAAAGCCGGCTTATTGCGCGACTTGAAGAAGCGGCGTTTCTATACTAAACCCTCGGTCCAGAAGAAGATCAACCGCCAAAAGAGCATCCGCCGGCAGCAGAAGGCCATTCGCATGGCCGAGGTTGGCTTCGTCCGCGGCGCACGCGGAGCCGGTGGGCGCGGAGCCGGCGCACGCGGAGCCGGTGGGCGCGGAGCCGGTGGGCGCAGCCCGCGCTAAGGTCTTTTTAGTATCTTAAGCCCAGCTTGGAACGCTTAGCTCAACGCCATTAGCAATCGAAGGGAGGTAACCTTCATCATGTCCGAACGTCAAAGTGGATCCGTCAAATGGTTCGATAGTTCCAAGGGGTTTGGTTTTATTCAGCGCGAAGGACAAGACGACGTCTTCGTCCATTACAGCGCGATTCGCGGCGATGGTTTCCGCTCCCTAGAAGAAGGTCAGCAAGTGGAATTCGAAACAGTCGCTAGCCCCAAGGGCCTCCAAGCCCGAGATGTGGTCGTCATCGGCTCGGCTCCCGAACCCAAACCCGAACCCGAACCTCCGGAATAATCCCTCAGACAAACAAAAAAGCGCGGGGCCTTCCTTTGGCTCCCGCGCTTTTTTTGTGCCAATTCAGCCTAGTGAGTCTGGAAAAACTCCACGACTTCGCCGTTGGGTCCTTTGAAAAAGGCGACCGTCACGTTCAGCCTGTCCAGCGTTACATCCTTGGGTTCGACCGTGATCTCGCATCCGGCCGCTCGCACCCGCTCAGTGGCGGCGCGGGCGTCTGTAACCGCCAAGGCAAAATGCGTCACCGGATCGTTGGGGCTTTCGGCTCCAAGTGCGGGTGATTCGGCCGTGGGGGCGAAAAGTTCAAGGTGGCTTCCGTCACCCGCGTCCAAGAGCGCGATCTTGCGCTCGGGCGAACCAAATTCGGCGACGACCTCCATGCCTAGCACATCCCGGTAAAAGCCCAGCGAAGTTTCCCAATCGCGCGTCTGCACGGCCACGTGGTGCATTCCACAACCGGCGATTATAGCGTTTTTGTCTCCCAAGGGCATCGACACTTTTCCTTTCATTAATCCATCGGGGCCGAAGGTTAAAGCAGATAGAAGAAGATATAGGCCGCCAGCCCAGTGCCGACCAAGGCACCGCCGTAGCAGAAGTAGTGAATGGGAAGGATCAACTTCCGCACCCCAAATTCGTGGAGCATGAAGCGGATGCGGTGCGCCGCGTGGTAGAGAGGCAGGACGGCCACGACGAAAAAGAACACTTTGGCCAGCGGGTGGCTGAGCAACTCGCGCATGGCCTCGTATCCGCTCACTTCCGCGCCGACCAAGCCAAGTGGCTCGGCCAGCCCGACGAAGTAAATCAGCACGGGGATTAGCATGGCGGCCACCACGCCGCCAGCGGAAAACATGCCCCACCAGAAAGGTTCGGTTTTGTCTTGTTTGTAGCTCATGACTATAGCGCGTACAGGAAAATGCAGCCGACGGCCACCGATACTAGGAAAAACCCGACGAAGGCACCAGTCGTTACCAACTTGGGCGGCACGGTAAACGCGCCCATCCGCACGACCTGGACCCGGCCCATTACCCCCAGCCAAGTGATCGTGTGGTAGATCGCAAAAACAAACGCAACCGCGTAAAAAGCCACAAATCCTGGCGTCGTCAGTGCAGAGCGGCAAGCCGCATACGATTCCTCTCCCTCTGCCAGCGCAAAGAGCTGATATAGGAAAAGGATGACGAAGGCGGCGATGAAGACGCTGCTTAATTCGCGCATCATAAACAGGAAATAATTGCGACTTTTCAGCCACCAAGTCGGCGATAGCTTTGGCTTGTAGGTCTCGTACGACTGGCTCATTTGTTCCCCCAGGGCATGAGAAAGGATTTGAACCAGTTAGTCGTGGTCTCGACCTTGGTGCGCTGGATGGCGGCGGCCGGGTCCACGTCCTTGGGACAAACCACCGAGCACTCCCCGATAAAGGTGCACTCCCAGATGCCTTCACTGCTAGCGGCTACTACCGTGCGCTGGGCATAGCCCTCGTCGCGCGAGTCGAGGTTGTAGCGGTAGGAAAGCGCGAGGGCCGCCGGGCCGACGAAGACGTCTTCCAGCCCATAGACGGGACAAGCCGCGTAGCACAGCAGGCAGTTGATGCACTGGCTAAACTGTTTGAACTCCTTTAGCTCTGCGGGCGACTGCAAGTACTCGCCTTCGGCGACCGGCTTTTCTTCCTCGCGCATGATCCACGGCTGGACCGCCTTGAGCTTGTCCATGAAATCGTCTATATCGACGACCAAGTCGCGGACGATTGGGAAGTGGGCGAGGGGCTGGACCACCAGCTCGTTCGGGTAGTAGTCCTTGAGGAAGGCCGCGCAGGTCAACTTAGGCTCGCCGTTGACCATCATGCCGCAGGAGCCGCACACGCCCATGCGGCACGACCAGCGGTACGAGAGGGTGCCGTCGATGTGGTCTTTGATGTAGTTGAGCGCGTCGAGGACGACCCAGTCCTCCTGATAGGGAACCTCGTAAACCTGCTCAGTGGGTGCGTCCTCCTGCTCAGGTCGGAAGCGGGTCACCCGAATGCCAATGGTCTTGTCGCTCATAGCTCCTCGTCAATCAGTAGGTGCGCTCTTGGGGCTGCCAACGGGTAATGACGACGTCTTGGTATTCAATGCGCGGCTCGCCATCGGTGCGATATGCCAAGGAGTGGCAGAGGAAGTTTTCGTCGTCGCGCTCCTCGTAGTCCATGCGCGAATGCGAGCCGCGCGACTCCCGGCGCAAAAGTGCCGAATGGGCCACCGTCTCGGCCACATCGAGCAGCGAGCCCAGTTCCAACGCGGTGGTCAGTTCGGTGTTGAAGACCGATGAGTTGTCGTCAACTTGGACGCGAGTGTAGCGTTCCTTGAGCTTGAGCAACTCGGCACAGGTCGCCTCTAGGCTCTCCTGTTCGCGATAGATACCCGCCCCTTGCTCCATCGTCTTCTGCAGATCCGTGCGAATGTCGGCAATGCGCTCGCTGCCTTCGTTTTTGAAAAACGCATTTTCAATCCGCTGCCACTCGTCGGCCGCCATCTTCTCCAAACTGTCGTACGACGGTGGATTGACCTCCGAGGCATACTCGGAGGCATACTGGCCGGCCCGCGCGCCAAAGACCAAAAGCTCGGACAGCGAGTTGGAGCCAAGGCGATTGGCTCCATTCATGGTGACACAGGCCGTTTCCCCGGCCGCGTACAAGCCCGGAATCGGCGTCGCCGTAGTAATGTCGGTGTGAATGCCGCCCATCATGTAGTGGACCACCGGGCGCACGGGCACCGGCTCGTACACGGGATCAATGCCCACGTAGTTTTTGGTCAACTCGCGCACGAAGGGGATGCGCTCGTCGATTTTCTTTTCGCCCAAGTGCCGCAAATCGAGATGGACGTACGTGCCGTACGGACCAGAAAAGACCCGCCCGGCGCGCTCCTCGTGGACGAACGCCCGCGAAACCATGTCGCGCGGGCCTAATTCCATCTTGTCGGGCAGGTACTCGCTGAGGTAGCGGTCGCCCTTGTTGTTGATCAGGTAGCCGCCTTCGCCGCGCGATGCCTCGGTCATCAGAATGCCCGTGCCTGGCAGCCCGGTGGGATGGTACTGGACAAATTCCATGTCCTTGAGTGGACAGCCCGCTCGGTAGGCCATGGACATACCGTCGCCGGTCTTGATGGCGGCGTTGGTCGTAAAGGGAAAAATGCGCCCGCCGCCGCCCGTGCAGATGATCACGGCCTTGGCGGGAATCGCCTGCATGGCACCTGAGCGCACGTTGATCGCTGCCACGCCACAGGCTGCGCCGTTGTCGTCGAGCAGCAGCCGAGTCCCAAACCACTCGTCGTAGCGATGGATGCGGTCGTATTTGAGCGAAGTTTGGAAAAGGGCGTGCAGCATGTGGAAGCCGGTCTTGTCGGCCGCGTACAGGGTGCGCTTGACCGACATGCCGCCGAAAGCGCGCACGCTGATCCGGCCGTCGTCGTCGCGGCTCCAAGGGCAGCCCCAATGCTCCAATTGAATCAGCTCGTCGCGGGCTTCCTTGACGAAGATCTCGACTACGTCTTGATCGGCGAGAAAGTCGCTGCCCTTGATGGTATCGAAGGCATGGCCGTCGAAGCTGTCGTCGTCGCGTATCACCGCCGCGGAGCCGCCCTCGGCTGACACCGTGTGGCTGCGCATGGGGTACACTTTGGACACCAAGCCGACGCTGAGGTTCGGATCGAGCTCGACAGCGGCGATTGCCGCCCGCAGACCCGCACCGCCGCCGCCTACGATTAGTATGTCGTGGTTAGGTACATTCACAGGAAAAGCTACTTGGATAAATGGTGTATTGCGAAGGTCAAAAAAAATTAAATCATATCGCCGATACGAGCAACAGCCCCGACGCGGCGAGATTACGCCGGAGCATGCAGTGCCCGCAGCCTAGCCACTTCGCGCAGTGTGGCGCGCCAAGCCGGGCTGGATTCGTGGCGCAGAGCATAGCCCAACGGCGTGAGTTCTTCGACCTCGGGGAAAAAGTGGTCCTGCCCCTTGTGGATGCAGTCCATCACCTTGTCATCAGCCGCCGGATTGCGCTGGATACGTGCTCTAACCGTCAAGTCCGCTCCCTGGTCCAACAGATACTCAAAGGTCTCCCACCCCGTTCCCTGGTTGGCACCAATGGCGTGGAAGAGAGGCGTCTGACCGCCCACGCCGTTGCGGCCTATCTCAGCGCGGGCATTCAAATCAGCACCGCACCTCAGCAGCAGGTTTACAGCATCCAGCTCGTGATATTCGACCGCCACGTGCAGGGGGGTAGCACCCCGCAGCGTGAGATGATCGCCATAATCGAGCCAGAAGCGCGCCGCGACCAAGTCGGGACAGCGATCGAGCCGTTGCTCCAGTTGGTCGAGCCGGCCTCGGTGTATATCCATCGTCGGCCCGTCCTCAAAAGTGGCCCCCGCTTCGATGAGCGCTTCGACGCAGGCGTGCAGGTGAGCGGGAGGCGAGCGGTGGTACGTCTGCAAAAGCCCGTAGAGGACGCGGCAGTCCCAGCCTTCGTTGTACGCGTCGTCGGGGTGGACGCCCAGCTTTAGCAGACGCTGCATGTGGTCTAGATTGTGATTCTCGCAGCACCCAAAGAGCGCTTCGTTCAATTCGCTCAAATCGGCACCGAATTCGACCAACAGGCGCATGGCGTCTAAGCTAGCGGCAATGCGGTCGGCGTACTGCAAGGGGGTATAGCTCTGTCCGTTCGCGCATTCGACGCGCTGGTGCACTAGATGCGGGTGCTGGCGCAGCAGAGTCGCCAAGGCGTCCAAATCGCGCTCGTCGAGAGCTTTTTGCAAGTCCGTGCTATTCATATCCGTATTTTCTAACCTCGTCTTCGTCAAAGCCCATAAAGTGCGCCAGCTCGTGTACCAAGGTGGTTTCCACCTCTCGTGCCAGCTCGCCCTGATCGGGAAAGTCCTCCTCCAAAGGCCCCTGATAGAGCGCGATTACCGGCGGCAGGTCGCCGCTGTCTTCGAGGCGACGCTCGGGCAGAGGCGTGCCCGTGAAAAGCCCGTAGAGCACTTCTTCTGGATCGCCGGTAATCTCCTCGACTAGCTCGGGATCGGGCCAGTCTCCGACGACGATGGCTAGGTTGTCCAGCGCTTGGCGGAACTCTTCCGGCAGGCGCAGGAGGGCCTTTTCCACCAGCTTCTCAAACGCACGGCGGCGCATGGGGCTGGTTGCGCGGAAGTAATCGATGTGAAGGCCCTACTCGTCGTCTTCTATGAGGGGCTGGAATGCCTCCAGACTTTCTACTTGGATCGCCGCCCGATGCAACTGTTTGAGACGCTGCAAATCCTCAATGCCCCGTATGCGAGCGGCCAACGGTTCCGCCGCGCCGAGCGCAAAGCGAACCTCCAGCACGTCGAGCAGATCTTCAATGGCGCGTTCTCGGCCCCCTTGCTCAATGCCTTGTTGGGTTAGGTATTGGGCAACGGGTGATTCGCGGATAATATCCATTAGGCCCTCCTTAAAGAAAATGGCAGAAACGGTTTCTCGCGCATACACCAACCCGCTCAGCAGCGACATGCCGGCGAGACAATCGGCTTTCGTCGCCCGGTCCAGCGGCTGCGCCTGCACCTCGCGCACACAAGTCTGCAGCCAATCCGCAGGCCTCCCTGTCGACCGCATCAACGGTACAAACGGCAGCAGTCCCACAGGCCCCGACTTGAGGATGCGCTGGCCGTCCAACTCGCTCAGCCGGATCACCTAGTACTCTATCAAGATGCGATGGCCAGGACGATCCTGTAGATAATAGCCCGGATCGCGCCGACCGGCCCCCGGCCGCAGGTAGATGACGCTGGAAACCACCGGCAGGCCGTATTGCTCAACGGCTCGCCCGATATAGCCGACCATCCGCCGCACCATCGACGGATGCGTACTATCGGTGGTTTGAAACTCGGTGTGGACGAGGACCTCTTCGCCGCCCAACTGCACCCGCAGCAGGCTATCGGTCTGGCGTACCTCAACAGTGAGTTGCTCTGGGTCAATCACTTCGACGACCTCGACGTCGTCGCGTCCGAGCGCGAAGCGAGCGAAATCGTCGGGGTAGTGATGCACCAAATACTTGGAAACAATATCAAAATCGGCCATACCCTAGCAACATTCTACGATACGCACCGGGATGTCAAGGCAGCGTGCCAACACAAAGGCCGCTGGGGTTGGAATCCAGCGGCTCGTCTTTTCCACCTCGGACTCAATCAGGCCAAACCCAGCCTTGGCTTGGCAATGGTGCTAGTTCGCATGGGGGGCAATAGGCCCGACCGCGGCGGGCAAACAGGAATGTCGGCTCCACCTTTAACAAACTGCCGCCGGCTGCGGTAAAACGCCCGTTTGCGGCTTCGGGGACCCAAACAACAAAGGGACGCGTGCAAATTCATCACGCGCCCCTTACTGCTTCCTACTCGTTCAACTCATTTCAACAGCATCTTCTGCACCTCAACGACTGCGCCGAGCGGCGACCAGAGGTCGTCTCCGTGGCCGGGTTAAACGATAGTCCGAGCGGCAGAGCCGACGAGAGGCTATACGTCAGCGCACCGTCGCCGCCGTTGGCGGGAGACTTTTGATAGTCCACGCATCGCCATTCTTAGTCAGGATCAGGTCGTCGCATATGTAACGCCCTCCGGTACTACCGGTACTATAACTCTTGTACTTAGTATCTCCTCCTACGTAGATGTGGGTACGACAGGATTTAAGATAAGAACCATTCCGGATTAAGTGACCAGCACTATTGCGAATACTGTAATTCGAGCCACTGCATTCGTCTCCCGGATTCAGTACCAACCCCACCTTGCAGTCTTGACTGCCTCCCCCTTCGCCGTCAGGTGGTCTGACGGTTGCACAGTTAGTCCCTGAAAGCAACAACGCGAGTATTGACAGGGTAGAGAATATGAGCTTAGAAATGGTTCATCCTTTCGCTAGGTGTGAAAGTGATCATTTCTACGGGGATGCCGTCGCTATGACCACGGCCGAGTTTATAATAATTCTATTCTATGCGTATCGACATGAGTCAGGCGGCGGCTGTCCCCGGCGAGCTAGTCTCCCTCACTGCCTCCCTCACTAACCTCCATCACGTAAATCTCCATGTCGCCGTCGCGCTCGGAGTCGAAGGCGATGTGGCGGCCATCCGGAGACCAAGAGGGAAACCCGTCCCAAGCCGAGTGATGGGTCAGGCGGCGGAGGTTGCTCCCATCCGAACCCATCACGTAAATCTCATAGTTGCCATCGCGCTCGGAGTAAAAGGCGATGTGACGGCCATCCGGAGACCAAGACGGAGCCCCGTCCGAGGCCGAGTGGTTCGTCAGGCGGCGGGGGTTGCTCCCATCCGAACCCATCACGTAAATCTCATCGTTGCCGTCGCGCTCGGAGCGGAAAGCGATGTGACGGCCATCCGGAGACCAAGTGGGTATCCTGTCCTTGTCCGGGTTGTCGGTCAGGCGGCGGGGGTTGCTCCCATCCGAACCCATCACGTAAATCTCATCGTTGCCATCGCGGTCGGAGTAAAAGGCGATGTGGCGGCCATCAGGAGACCAAGACGGAGAGCCGTCGTCGGCCGGGTTGTCGGTCAGGCGGCGGGGGTTGCTCCCATCCGAACCCATCACGTAGATATCCCAGTTGTCGTCGCGGTAGGAGTAAAAGGCGATGTGACGGCCATCCGGAGACCAAGTGGGACCAATGTCCGAGGCCGAGTGGTTCGTCAGACGGCGGGGGTTGCTCCCATCCGAACCCATCACGTAAATCTCACCGTTGCCATCGCGGTCGGAGTCGAAGGCGATGTGGCGACCATCCGGAGACCAAGAGGGGGACTCGTCCCAAGCGGGGTTGTTGGTCAGGCGGCGTATGGCTTCGGCGGCTTCTTCCATCTGAAGCGTAAGCGCGTAGGGGCCGGTGCTGGAAGCACTAGCGCCGAGTACTCGGATGTAGTAGGTGCCCGGCCCCACGGCCGCCGACACGCGGAAGTTGTCGTCCTCGCCGCCGTCATTCTCATCGAGGACGTTGCCCGAACTATCTTCTATGTACCCATAGGTATCCGTATGGCCGGTCGTCGAGGCCATAAGCAACCCCGGGTTACTCACAGTTACACGGAAGTAATCGATATCGCCAGCCGATAGCTCGCCCTCAATGGACTCGCCCACCGCGAGCAGGGTCGCCGTCGCGGGACTATCGCCGTCATCGAAAGGCGTTCCACCGCTGCCTGCCTCCCTAAGCTCCATCACGTAAATCTCATAGTTGCCGTCCCAGTTGTCGTCGCGGTCGGAGTGGAAGGCGATGTGACGGCCATCCGGAGACCAAGACGGAGCCCCGTCCCAAGCCGGGTTGTTGGTCAAGCGGCGGGGGTTGCTCCCATCCGATCCCATCACGTAAATCCCCCAGTCCCAGTCGCCGTCGCGGCCGGACTCGAAGGCGATGTGACGGCCATCCGGAGACCAAGAGATAGCCCCGTCCCAAGCCGGGTTGTTGGTCAAGCGGCGGGGGTTGCTCCCATCCGATCCCATCACGTAAATCTCATAGTTGCCGTCGCGCTCGGACACAAAGGCGATGTAGCGGCCATCTGGAGACCAAGACGGAGCCCCGTCGCCGGTCGGGTACTTGGTCAAGCGGCGGGGGTTGCTCCCATCCGATCCCATCACGTAAATCTCCCCGTTGCCGTCGCGCTCGGACACAAAGGCGATGTAGCGGCCATCCGGGGACCAAGAGGGAACCCCGTCCGAGGCCGAGTGGTTCGTCAGGCGGCGGAGGTTGCTCCCATCCGATCCCATCACGTAAATCTCATAGTTGCCGTCGCGCTCGGACATAAAGGCGATGTGACGGCCATCTGGAGACCAAGACGGAGCCCCGTCCCAAGCCGGGTTGTTGGTCAAGCGGCGGGGGTTACTCCCATCCGATCCCATCACGTAGATCTCATAGTTGTCGTCGCGCTCGGACGCGAAGGCGATGTGACGGCCATCCGGAGACCAAGTGGGACCAATGTCCCGAGCCGAGTGGTTCGTCAGGCGGCGTATGGCCCCGGCGACCCAAGCCCCACCACCACTGCTAGACACCGCTTGCCCAATCCCCGCCGGCAGCGATGCATCGGCCGGATTGACAACATACGCTACAAGTAGCAGCGCATCGGACAGATCAACTTGACCATCGCCGTTGACATCGCCCAAAGAGGTGTCCCCATTGGCGGGAAGCTCAACAGACCCATTGACGACATACGTCACCACCAGTAGCGCATCGGACAGATCAACTTGACCATCGCCGTTGACATCGCCTAACACCTCATCGGTCAACGCCTTGCCGCGCGGCAGCCCCGACACCGCGTCGACAACCACCGCCACCGGAGCCATCCCCGCTTGGACGCCAAAGGACGCGTCCACATAGGTAACCAACCCCGCGCCCGTCACAGCCAATCCATACACGCCCTCAGCCGAGGGGGCTGTCGTCTGCACTTGCGGCAGCGGCACACTCGCCTCCGCCTGCCCTGCTTGCCCGTCAACCAGCACCATCCGCCGCGTCAACGTCGGCTGTCCCGCGCTGCTGAGCCGATAGAAATACACGCCTGCGCCCACCGCCCGACCCGCCGCATCCGTAGCATCCCACGCCGCCGTGTGAACGCCCGCCGTCCGCTCTTCATCGACTAACGTAGCAACCCGCTGCCCCAGCACATTGAACACCTCCAACCGCACCAAAGCCGCCGTCGGTACGTGATAGGGAATCAGCGTCGAAGGATTGAACGGATTAGGGTAATTCTGCCCCAGCGTCCACGCCTGCGGCAGCGCCGAACCGCCCAACGACTTAAGCGGCAGCGCGAAATAGCCCGTCGCATCGGTCGTCGCATGCGCCACGGCACCGCGCCGCAGGTCTGTCCAATCGAATACCAAGACTTGGGCGGCCTCGACTGGTTCGCCCGAAGACTGGCGCACCCATCCTTCCACAAGTGGCTCGGCAACCACTGGGGCCGATAACACTAGCCCGACCAAAACGGCGACAACAGCTTGCATCAAAAGCTCCTGTGAGTATGCTCCCTACGTGAAAAGGTTGACCGTCGCCATCAAGTCGTTTCATGGCGAACTGCTTATCAAGAATTGGGTAATAATGGGTAACAATAAATAAAGGATTTATATACTTTTCTAAGCAGATATCCTTTCTGTGAGTAAGCACTTCCAATGAAGTGATTGGTCAAATAGGCTTTTCTAGTATAGGTCCGTAACATCGCTTAACATCCTTGCTTAGTTACGAATATAAGCCCCAAAATATAGCGATGTAAGCGTCTGCATCAAACAAAACTTAACATCCTTGCTCAGTTACGAATATAAGCCCCAAAAAAATAGAGTGATCTATCGAGGAATGGACCCGCAGGAGATTGTAGTGCAATAACAGCACAGGCGTCCGCACACCCACCACGCCGAAAGTGCGCCAGCTACCAATCCGCGACGCTGCCGTCGTTTTCGTAGTAGAGTTCGCCGCCCAATTCCTCTGAAAACTCGATCATCTTTTCCACCTCAGACTCGATCAGGTCAAACCCTAACCCCGGCTTGGTCGGCAACTCGACGTGGCCATCGACCACCTGCCAAGGGTCTACAAGCAGCCCCTCGCCTAACCCCGCGTCAATCTGTTCCTGTACGAGAAAATTGGGCACGACCGCATCGACCTGCATACAAGCAGAAAAGGCCACCGGGCCGATGGCGCAGTGCGGCATGATGTGGATGTAATAGACCTCGGCCATATTGGCGATCTTTTTCAACTCGGTAATCCCACCCGCGTGCGAGCCGTCGGGTTGGATGTAGGAGACAGCCTGCTTTTCAAAAATCTCCCGGAATTCCCAGCGCGACAGCAAGCGCTCGCCCGTGGCAATGGGGAAGGGCACGTGGTCGGAAACCTCCTTCAGCGCATCGACATTCTCCTGCGGAATCGGCTCTTCGACGAACATCGGCCGCATCCCCGCAAGCTGGCCACACACCTCAATCGCCAGCCCCGGCGTCATCTTGCCGTGGAAGTCGAAGCATAGCTCTACCTCGTCACCAACCCATTCGCGCATCGTGTAGGCGTCTTTAACAAAGGCGTCGATTCGCGCTGGGGGCTCGTGGGCGCGCCACGTGCCCCCCGGCCCCGCCTTAAAGGCCGTGTAGCCTTTCGCCAACAGCATGTCGAGCCGATTTCGCGCCGCGGTCAGTGCCTCGTCGCTTTGGCCGCGAATTCCCCAGTGCGCGTACACGCGAATCCGGTCGCGCACCGCACCACCCAAGAGCATATAGGCGGGGACATTGTAGTGCTTACCGGCGATGTCCCACAGCGCCTGATCAATGCCCGACAGCGCGCTCATCAGCACATTGCCGCCGCGGAAAAAGGCCGAGCGATAGACGTGCTGCCAGTGGTGCTCAATGCGAAGCGGGGCCTTGCCGACGAAGTACTCGGCCAACTCTTCCACCGCCGCCCAAGTGCTCTTGGGCTTGCCCTCTAAGGTGGTCTCACCCCAGCCAACTATCCCGTTGTCCGTGGTAATTTTGACCAAGCGCATGCGCTGGCGCGGGGAAAACTGTTCAATCTTGGCAATCTTCACCGTCTAGTCCTTTCGTTAGTGGGCCTCGCGCGTTACAACGGCACTGGACTTGCCGACCAAGAAGTCGAAGTCAACTCCTTTGTCGGCCTGCATCACATGGTCGATATAGAGGCTGACGTAGCCCCGGGTATCGTGGGGCGCGGGGGGCTGCCAAGCGGCACGGCGACGCGCCAGTTCCTCGTCCGACACGTCTAGGTGCAGTCGCCGGCCCGCCACATCGAGCTCGATCATGTCGCCGTCGCGCACCAGCGCCAGCGAACCACCGATGGCCGCTTCGGGTGCCACGTGCAGGATCACGGTGCCATAAGCCGTGCCGCTCATGCGGCCATCGGAAATGCGCACCATGTCTCGGACGCCCTTTTCCAGCAGTTTTTTCGGCAATCCCATATTGCCGACCTCAGCCATACCTGGATAGCCAACCGGCCCGACGTTTTGCAACACCAGTACGCTCGACTCATCCACGTCCAAATCGGGGCTGTCGATCCGTTGATGATAGTCCTCAATCGTCTCGAAGACCACCGCTCGACCGCGATGCTGCATCAACTCGGGCGAGGCAGCCGACGGCTTGATGATCGCCCCATCCGCGCAAACATTGCCCCGCAGCACGGCCAAGCCCGCAGCCTCAATAAGCGGCGCGTCCAGCGGTACAATCACGTCTCGATTATAGCAGACCGCCCCTGCGACATTCTCGCCGAGCGACTTGCCCGTCGCCGTCAAAGCGTCCAGATGCAATTCGTCCTTCAACTCCTGTATCACCACCGGTAAGCCACCGGCGTAATAAAAATCCTCCATCAGATACTTGCCCGCGGGCATCAAATTGACCAATAGCGGCAGTTCGCTGCCGAGGCGATCGAAATCGTCCAAGGACAACTCGACGCCAATGCGCCCAGCGAGGGCCAGCAAGTGGACGACGCAGTTAGTCGAACCGCCGATGGCCGCGTTGACCTTGATGGCATTCTCAAAGGCCGTGCGTCCGAGAATATGGGACATCTTGAGGTCTTCGCGCACCATCTCGACAATGCGAGACCCCGCTAAGTGCGCCAGCACCTTGCGCCGCGAGTCCGGGGCCGGAATCGCCGCACCGCCGGGCAGGGTCATGCCGAGCGCCTCGACCATACAGGCCATCGTCGATGCCGTGCCCATCGTCATGCAGTGCCCATCCGAGCGCGTCATGCCATCCTCGGCCAGCCCAAACTCCTCGCGCGTCATCTTCCCGGCGCGAAAATCCTCGCTGAATTTCCACACGTCCGTTCCCGAACCAATATCGCTGCCGCGGTACTTGCCATTGAGCATAGGACCGCCGGGCACGACAATCGTCGGCAGATCAACGCTGGCCGCCCCCATCAAGCACGCTGGCGTGGTCTTGTCGCATCCGGTCAGGAGCACCACGCCGTCAACCGGGTTGGCGCGAATGCACTCCTCCACGTCCATGCTCGCCAAATTGCGGAAGAGCATAGTCGTTGGGCGCATTATAGGCTCGCCCAGCGAGGTGACCGGAAATTCCACGGGCAACCCCCCGGCTTCGTACACGCCGCGCTTGACGGCTTCGGCCAAGTCGCGGAAGTGGATATTGCACGGCGTTAGTTCGGACCAGGTGTTGCAGATGCCGATGACCGGGCGGCCGTCGAATTCGTGCTCGGGCAGGCCGCGCTTCATCCAGCTGCGGTGAATAAACCCGCCTTTGTCCTCGCGTCCAAACCAGTCGGCGCTCCTTAGTTTTCCTTGCTCTGCTGCCACTGATTCTCCTCTGCTTCTATTTTTTTCTCTAGCGGTGAGGCAATCAATCTAGGCGATCTCTTGGCTCTAGCAATATATTTGTAGGGGCGGTTTGCAAACCGCCCCTACTCTCGCGATTAGTTGGATAACATGCTAAATCTCAAACGCATTGCCGTCATTGGGGCCGGCACTATGGGGTGCGGCATTGCCCAAGTTTTAGCCCAAGCCAGCAGGAAAGTCCTGCTCTACGACGCAGACCCCTGCGCCCGCGAACAGGGCCTCGCCGCCATCGCCGCACGCCTGCGCCAACAAGCCGCCAAAGGTCGGCTAAAGCCAACCGCCAGCGAAGCGGCCATCGCCGCGCTACGGGGTATCGATCAACTCTCCGCCATCGACACCGCCGACATGGTCGTCGAAGCCGTACCCGAACGCCTAGAACTCAAGCTCGCGGTCTTTGCCCAACTCGGACAATTTGCCAAGCCAGAGGCCATCCTCGCCAGCAACACCTCCGGCTTGGATATCGACGCGCTCGCCGCCGCGTCCGGTCGGCCCGACAAGGTAATCGGCATGCACTTCTTCAACCCGCCCCCGGCCATGCCCTTAGTTGAAATAGTGCGCGCAACCGCGACTTCGGACGAGACCTTGGCCGCGGTCATGGCCTTGGCCCAAGACCTAGGCAAAACGCCCGTCGCGGTCGCCAACAGCCCCGGTTTTGCAGTCAACCGCATCCTCTTTCCCATGATCAATGAGGCCATCTACGCCCTCGCCGAAGGCGTGGCTAGCGCCGAAGACATCGACCGGGTGATGGTGCTGGGAGCGAGCCATCCCATAGGGCCGCTAGCCTTGGCCGACTACGTCGGACTCGACGTGACCTTGGATATCCTCGAATCGTTTGCCCAGCGTCTAGACAGCGCCAAATACCGCCCCTGTCCCCTGCTGCGCGAGATGGTCGCGCAGGGCGCGTTGGGCCGCAAGACGGGTCGGGGATTTTTCTCCTATCCGCGATAACGGGCCGCCAATGTTGCGCTTCCTTATCCTCTTATGCCTGCTGGCCACCTGTAGCTGCTCAATCCGCTCGGCCCCGCGCTATACGGCCGACTCCAGCGTGACGCAAGAACTTGAAAAGCGTCGCCGCGCCAGCCCCAGCCGCCTCGCGCGCGTCGTCGAAGGGTATCTCGGCGTACCCTACAAGTGGGGCGGTAACACCCGCGCTGGCATGGACTGCTCGGCCTTTGTGCGGGCCATTTTCCGCAAGACGTATGGCATCGAATTGCCTCTCACCACTAGGCAAATATACCGCGTCGGCCACCCCGTCAACCGACTGCAGGACCTCAAGCCAGGGGATCTGGTTTTCTTCAGGAATACCTCCTCAGGACCGGGCGTCTCCCACGTTGGGATTTACCTCAGCAAGGGGCGCTTTGCCCATGTAGGCGTGAGCACTGGTGCGACCATCACTCCGCTCGACAACCCTTATTTCCACCGCCGCTATGTCGGCGCTCGGCGCGTCGGGCGCTAAGCAGCTATCTGAGGTCGTACAGCAGCCATAGTATCCGCAGATGAACGCAGATGAGATAGGGGCGAGAGAAGATTGCTTGGGCGCACTCGGAATGTTCAGATGCCCTCTAAGGTGCAGCTCCGCCTACTTTTTTTAGCCTGCTTCATAGAGGCCTGTTGCTGCTATCTGGTCTTTCTCGGCGATCTCCAGCGCCAGATCGGCGGGCTGTGGACCGGCGTCTTTCCCGCTTTTCTCTGTTATGTATTCGCTGCGTATCTCGTCCTGCGGCGAGGCGCACTCCCCGGACGACCGCACCTAATTCTCGGAGCCGCCCTCGTCTTCCGCCTAACGCTGTGGTGGAGCCCGGCAACGCTCTCGGATGACATTTTTCGCTATGTCTGGGATGGCCGCGTTCAGCTAGCCGACATCAACCCGTACCTCTACGCGCCCTCAGCACCGCAGGTGGCGCACCTGCGCGACGCGCTCTACCAAAGCATCAACCACGCCTCCATCCCCACGATCTACCCACCGCTGGCGCAGCTTTTCTTTCGCGCGATTTGCTTGTTAAGCGCGACGCCGGCCGCGTTCAAATTGACCCTGCTGCTCTGCGATTGGGGCCTCTGTCTGCTCTTGGCACACAGCCTCGTCCGGCGCGGCCAAGACCCACGCCGCGTCGTACTCTACGCTTGGAATCCCCTGCCCCTAGTCGAGATCGCCGGCAGCGGCCACATCGACGCGCTGGGCGTCCTGCTCCTCTTTGTGGCTCTGTACGCACTCCACAGCCAGCGCTGGGCCGCTGCCGTCTGCGCCCTTGCCGGGGCCTTTCTCGTCAAACTGGTACCTCTCGCACTGTTGCCCACTTTTTGGCGTCGCTCTCGCGCCGATTGGTTCAACTTCCGCAAGCGAAGTGCCCTGCTCCTGTTTCCAACACTGGGGCTATTGGCCTTTTGGCCCTTTGCCGACGCCGGGGAAAAACTCGCGACGGGCCTTATGACTTATGTGCAACACTGGCACTTCAACGCGGCGGCCTACTCGCTCTTTCGCCTTGCCTTGGAGCCTCTACACGCTCGCTGGCTCTGCACGGCCCTTTTCGCACTGATAGCCCTCGGCGTCCAAATCCGCTACCGCGACCCCTACCGAGCCGCCTTCGCAACCCTCGGTACTTACGTCTTGCTCTCGCCGACCGTGCATCCTTGGTACTTGCTTTGGGTCCTCCCATTCCTCTCCTTTTTCCCCAACCCCGCTTGGGTGCTCCTCAGCGGTTTGATCTTCCTCGCTTACGAGGTGCAAATCGGCTACGGCAGCGAAGGCGTGTGGCGCGAAAAGCCGTGGGTTTTGTGGGCGCAATACGCGCCTTTTTACTTGCTCCTCAGCGCCACAACCTGCTACAGACGCCTCATGGGGCACCGCGACGATTAGCCAGCGGACCGCCGCGGCCACGCGAAGGGCAGGTGCATTAGAGCGAAAACAGTGAGAAAGATGGCGGAGACGGCCACTAGGAAGAGCCAGTGCGGGTAGGCGTGGATAAAGGCGAGCTGTTTCGGTGCCGAGAGCGTAAAAAAATAATTAGTCCCGAGATAGAGGTTGAGTGGAGTAATGACCAAGGCGTACAGGTGGACGGCGATATAGCTGCGCAAGATCGCCAGCGCCGGCGGGCGGTAGCGGCGCCCAAAGGTGAAATAGAACCCCGCGCCGACCAAGGCGACATGGGTCAGGAAATAGCGAATCTCGGCGACGGGGCGGATCGACCCGGTCTCCGAGATCGCCGGGAAACACACCGCCAGCAGAGCGCCGACCACCCCCGCGTAATACGCTAGCTCGGACCACAGCCTCCCACCGGTTGCCAGCCCGGCGAACAGGACGAATACCGACAGGTCGCACAGATGCAGGGGCAGGTTATCGACGATGGGGATGCCAACGGCGAAGTGCCGATAGGCGAACCAGCCGAGTTCATTGACCAGCACCAAGGCAAACAGCGCGAGCCGAAAGGTAGCATGGACTCTCCCATCCGATGGCCACCGTCTCATATTGGCACAACCCGCCACGAAGAGCGCAGCCACCCCGATCCAGAACAGGTGGCGCGCCGAAAATAGTTCCATGCCGTTCAGAAAACCTGTGAAAAGGTGATGTAGAGTGCCCTGCGGCCACCCGAGGTGCCGTAGTCGGCCCGCACGATCGTGCTCTGCCAGTGGCAACGCAACCCCATCCCACTGCCACCGCGCCACCCGCCCCTCGTCGGCAGTGCGTCGCGGGCGAAGATCTGCCCGATGTCGCCGAAGGCCACTAACCCCAGATACAGGTGCTGCCGCCGCCATACCGGCAACCCGCGCCAGCGCAACTCGCCGTTGAACACGATCCGCGCCTCGCCCCGGTCCCTAGCACTGGCCAAGCCGCGGACCGTGCCGCTGCCCCCCATGTCCAGTTCCTCGTAGAAGGGTAGGTCACCAAAGGTCCAGTTGACGCGCAAACGGTTGGCGACCACCAACCCGCCCCCCAAGGTGTGGAAGTGCCGATGGTCAAAACTAAGCGTCGCCCCCCGGTAATCTCCACCGCCGCCAACCCCGAAGTCCACCAGCAACTCCTCCAGCACGCCCGAGGTCGCGTTGTTGTAGTTGTCGCGCGTGTCGTAGCGCAGCGAGCCGACGAATTGGGCGAACGCGCCCCCATCCGCGCCGAGGGGGTCGAGCACAGAGAGAATGCCATCGGCGGCGTTCGGCTCGATATCGTTGTGGCTCAAACGCCCCCCAATGCGCAGGCGCCAGGGAAAGCGCAGGGTCTGGATCCACTTGACCTTGAACTCTGGGAAGGCGTGCCGGAACGTCTTCTGGTCCCGCGAATACCCAGCGATATCCTCGTCGCTGAGACCGCCGTAGTAATTGGCGAAATCCTCTTTCTCATAGACCAGTTCGACCTCGAGCCGCCGGCCGGGCCGGAATTCGGGCGTGTCGACGAGCACGCGGTGTACCCACTTGCCCTTGGTTGTGATAAATACTTGAGCGCTGTATTTGCGGCGATAGGGAACGCTCTGGCCGTCGTATTCGAAGAGGTTGGCCCGCAGCCCGTATCCAGTGCCGTCGTCCGAGCTGAAATTCAGCAGCGGCACCGCGGTCGGGCGCCAGCCGACTGTCTCGTGGACCTGCTGGGCACCGCTCGGACACGCCCACGCGAACGCCAAGATCGCCGCAGTATTAAGGACCCGATTCAGCATAGACCGACCCTCACTAAAGTAGTTTTATGCGCTATGTAGCCGTCCACACTACCCGTATTAAGTATGGTTAATCCGCAGATGGAGTGCTACCGATCCGCGCAGCTTGCGGTGGACTGCCAGCGGGCGGCGATGAAGATAAAAGGAACGAATCGCCCCCTTGCGATGTCTCTCTATAATTAAGCCCTACCATAACGCGCCTTTTTACTTGCTCTTATGCGGCACCGAATAGCTCGTCGCCGGATGGGAACGGGTGGCTCGTGAAGGCAGAAGTGCGGAAAATAGTTCAAAGTGTTTCCGTTTGTTATATTCCTGCTTATAATGGCGCAAGGCGATAGCAACCTCGCGCCTAGGAAAATTGCGCGTGAATGGCTCCGTAAAAAATATCTTGCGCCTCGTGGCTTTTGGCTTGGGTGCGCTGTGTCTGCACGGCTGTCTGGAGCTGGTGCGCAGGCCGCCAGCGGGCGAACCCTTCGGCTACGATCAAATCCCAGCCGCCGACACCACAGCCACGAGCATAGCAGCCGTCCAACCCATGCCAGCGCTAGTCGTCGTAGATCGCCCTAAGCGCTCGCGCCAGCAGTTGCGAGACATCGAACAGGTCAACAAATACGCGCTCTGGTGCATTGAAAACGCCATGTGGAACGAAGCTCAATCGCACATGGAACGCGCCCTAGCGCAAGACAGCTTGTCGGCCAGCCTGCACAACAACCTCGGGGTCATCTACGAGCGGCTCGGCATGACCGACAAAGCCGCTGAATTCTACGGCCGCGCGCGGTCCCTCAACCCCGCCCAAGAAGCCTATGCAGCCAATTTGCGCCACTTGCAACAATACCAGCAGGCCGCCAGCGACTCCACAGACTCACTTGATATATTCAAATCGGACCATGGCCAGCCCCGGCGAACCCGACGCCCGGACCATTCACCTACATCCACGGGAGAGTAAACGTGCAGGCTATAACGAGATTCCGCAGCCTCGCCTGCGCCGCCCTGCTCGTTTGGGGCACCGCAGACCTCTGCGCCCAAGATATCCTCACCTTGCAGCTACAGCAGGGATTTGGCAAAAACAAAGTCCGCTATCGAGATTTCCAGTGGGAGATCCTCGAAAGTGAGCACATAGAGCTCCACTTTGAGCCCGAATTCCAGAATCTGGCCGTGCGGGCGATCGAGTACCTCGAAGAGGGCTACGATCACATCAGCCAAATTTTGCACCACGACCTTTCGCACCGGCCGCCGGTCGTCATTTATCAGTCTCACTACCAGTTCCAGCAGACCAATATCTTTCCCGACTTTCTGCCGCCCGGAGTCGCCGGCTTTGCCGAGCCGTTGCGCTTCCGCATGGTCGTCCCTTTCGCGGGCGATCTCGACGAGTTCCGCAATGTCCTCGTCCACGAATTGACCCACATTTTCCAGTACGACATCGTTCACAAAGGCCCCATTCGCCGCATCACCAGCCCGATCGCCCAGCCGCCCACTTGGCTCATGGAGGGCATAGCCGAATACACCACCCCGGGCCGCAACACCATCGATGAAATGGTCCTCCGCGACGCCGTGCTCACCGATGGCCTCATCCCCCTCGAAACCATGAATCAGGCTTGGGGACAAGGCAACGTATTCCTCGCATACAAGCAGAGCCACGCGCTCATGGAGTACATTGCCGAGCAGTACGGTCCCGAAAAAATCAGCCGCATCCTCCGCCTATGGGACAGCCAGCACGACACCGACAAGCTCATGGATCGCCTGATCGGCATGGACTTGAAAACCCTCGACGAGCGCTGGTCAGCCCAGATGCGCAAATCCTATTGGCCCCTCTTGCAAACGCGCGACTACACCTCTGAATTCGCCGAGAAAATAGGCGACGACGAGAATATCCACAGCTTCTCCAGCGCCTGCTGGTCGCTCAGCGGCGACATGCTCGCCGTCTATTCCTCAGACGGGATCGAACAGCACGTGGACATCATTCGCCTGCGCGATGCCTCGCTCGTCGAGCGCATCACCGAGAGCATGCGCGCCGCCGACTACGATCACCTCAGCATCGGCAGCGGCACCGTAGCTTGGGCACAGGACGGCCAGACCATCGCCTTTGTCGCCAAAGAAGGCCCCCGCGACCGCATCATGCTGTGGGATCTCTACGACAAGGAACTCGTGCAGACCCTGTCCATGCCCGATATGGATCTCGTCGAGAGCCTAACCTGGTCCCCCGACAGCCGCCAACTCGCCTTTATCGGCACCGGCCAAGGCCAGAGCGATCTCTACCTCATTGACGTGCAGACCGGCGAGCGGCGCCAACTGACGGGCACGCCCGAGCGCGAAGATTATCCGAATTGGTCGCCCGACGGCCAGCGCATCGCCTTTAGCGCCAAGTACCGCAACCAGTTCGACATTAAGATTTACGATCTAACCGAGAATGTAGCGCACGCAGCCATCTCTAGCCCCACCGACGACCTGTGGCCTCAGTGGCTGCCCGAAGGCAATAAGCTGCTTTTTGTCTCCACCCGCGACAAGATCAACGACCTCTTCGTCTATCACCTCGACGAGGGCCGCGAATTCCGCCTGACCCGCAGCCTCAGCGGCATTATGAATCCCGCCCTTTCGCCCGACGGGCGGCAGATTGTGTTCAACACTTACTTTAAGGGCCGCAGCAATCTCTACCGGATGGCCATGCCCGAATGGCCCGAGGTCAAGCGCAAAGACGCACAGCTACTGGCGCGCGTGGCCGAAGCAGAGCCGTCAGCCGAAGTAGTACCACCAGCCGAAGCAGAGCCGCAAGTCACCGAGGCCCTAGCTATAGTGCGCCCCGTGGTACAGGGCGACGCTGCGCTCTCCGACCAAGGCGGCACCCCGAACCTAGAGCAGGTCTCAGCCCTAAAGGACCGGGAGCTGTCGGACGACGCCGTGCTCCTAGCCGGGGCCAGCGGCCAGTCGTCTTCCACCGAATCTCAAGAGCCGCAGGCCGCCGTCCAACTCGATACTGACGATGACGAACTAGAACTGCGCCGGCGCCGCTACACCCCCAAGCTCGAATTCGACGGCATCTCCGTGCAGATGGGTTATTTCGATGGGTTCTTATCGTCAATTGCCCAACTGAGTATGAGCGATCTTTTGGGCAATCACTCGCTGGTCTTGGCCACGGATTACGTAGCCGCGCAGGACATCAGCAACGACTTCAACTTTGCCGCCAGCTACAAGTACTACGGCAAGCGGCCCACGTACCGCGTATCCATTTTCAACTGGAACCAGTACTTCATCAACGATCGCAACTTCATCATCCCAGGCCGCTCCGTGACTAGAGGCATCAGCCGTCTCCAGCAGCGCGGTGCCTTGGCCAACGCCAGCTATCCGCTCGATCTCTATCGCCGCCTCGACCTAAGCTATACCTATGTCGGCGAGCAAGAAGAACAGGTCTATCCCTCCTACGAACCAGATTCTACTTCTGTCAGTACTCACCTGTTCAAGACCGCATACGTCCACGACTCCATTACCTACGGTCTTTTGGGCGCCACCGCTGGCAAGCGCTACTTCCTCTCGGTGGGGCGCACGCTCAACCTCGGGTCGGCCACGCGTTCTTTCTCACATCTCGAATTTGACTATCGCCACTACTTGCGGTTGGGGCGTTGGTCGGTGCTGGGCCTGAGAGCCTATAGCGTGGGGTCTTTGGGACGCGACGCCCTCGAATACAACCTAGGGGGGCCGACTTGGTACCTGCCCTTCTACACGGGCTTCAACCTCAACACCGGCCCACTGCGCGGCTATCAGTTCTCGGCCTTCAGCGGCAGCCGGGTCCTGCTGACCAATGCCGAACTGCGCGTCCCCTTTGTGCGCGGTATCCTCTTTGGCTGGCCCGGCACCTTCCTGATTCCGGCGGTTGACGGCAGCCTATTTGTGGATGTGGGCATGGCTTGGGACAAGGGCGACGAAATCGACCTGTGGCCCTTCCACAACCCACACGCCGCACTCACGTCCTCCCCACGGCAGGTACACGCCAGCGTCGGCTTCGGCCTCTTAGTGTACTTCTTACTGCCGATGAACTTTGAATTCGCCAAGCAGATGGACCTACAAGGCAACTTCTCGGACTTCAAGTTCCACTTCAGCTTTGGACGGAGCTTTTGATCCGCGCTACTGCCCTTGCACTGCTCATTGGCCTAGCGGGCTGCGGCGGTCGCAGTGCTTTCACGCGCGTCGAATTCCGCGCTCCGTCGCAACCCGACCCGGTCTTGCGTCCCTTCCTCGCGGAAGTTGATCACATCGGCGTCGTTTGCGCGACCAACATCGAACCCTTCCGGGAACTGGACATCGAGAAGGTCATGGCGCGTCTGTCCAACGCCGTGGTTCGAAGCCTTGGCAACATGTCCAAGACTGAAGTGATGAACCAAGACGAAATCATCTACAAATTCAAGGGGATTCGACTCGACTCAACGAGCGTCCACCAAGACTCGGTGCGGACCGTTCTCAGAGAGAAGCTCGAACTCGACGCCTTAGTCTTCATCGAGCTGAGGCATTTACAGGCGCGGATGATGCCCATGTCGCCCACGCCCTACGGCATGTCGCCCAACCCCGGCATAGACTTGACGATAGATCTTAAGGTCAGCCTGATCAACCTCAACACCAACCAAGTCTGGCAACAGGGGGGCACGCAGCGCAATTACCAGCCGGTGCAACTTCAACTCTTAGGCGGCAACAAACAAGGCGAGCGCCAACTGCTCATGGCCCTCGCCCGCCCGCTGCAACGCTTCCTCTTCCGCATCGCCCCACCACCCAAGCCGCAGACCCGCCACTTTGATCTAAGCGGCGATTAACAAAGAAGCTCATGGCCGCGCCTCAATCCATTGACGGGCATGGTTGAGCTGCTGTACTAGCCCCGCGCTGCTATACGTCGCCCCAGAAATGCCATCGACGTTTTTACCTAGCTTGAATGCCTCCCGCCCGCCTAGCTGCGCCAACAAGGGCGTGGGGTCCATTGCCTTGCCCTCCACTTCCCATGCGTCGAGGACAAATACCCGCTCAACAGCTCCGTCCTCGGCAAACACTGCGCCAGCCAGCACGTCCCGGCACACCGGACACGCAATGTCGTGCCGGAAAACAACCAGCCGGTAGGTCGCCTCCTCATGGCGTAGCCGATAGCTGCGGACGACGCCAGAACGCGGTTCTGGCATCGGACTGTACTCCGGCAGCCATTCGATTGCTTGCACATCGCCCAAGAACGCCACCTGTTTGGCGAGTTGCTCGACGTCCGGGACGGCCGCTGCCATGCGCTCGGCTTCCCCTCGAAGTCCCATCAACACGCCGATACTAGCCAAGGAGACGACAAATAGGAAATAGACCTTCATAGCGAAAAGACCCGAGGTAAGGATAAATTTGACTTAAGCGGCGACTAGGCACAAAAAAGCGGAGGGCCTTTCGTGGCCCTCCGCTTTTTTGTGCGTCTCTAGCGAAAAATCAGCGCCGGCGCTTCTTGGGCTTGGCCGACTTTTTTTCCTTTGTCGCGGACGATTTGGAGGCTGGTGCCGACGTCGTCGCTGTGGACGCTTTTGGCGTAGGCGCACTCGGCGGCGAACTGACCGAAGACCGCGGCGTAGGCGTAGGCGCATTGCGCACCCGAGGCTCTACCCGCCTCTGCCACACTTCTTCTTCGCGGCGCTGTACTTCGGTAGCCCTTGCCGGGTCGGCAATCGTCGGCGTCGTATTCAGCCGGCTCGCCGCGCGCAAATCGTCGAGCTGGCGCGTGCTGACTAGTTCATAACCTGGCGGCACGTAGTAACCACTCGAACTCCGATAGTACGGATCGTAGCCGTAACTATAGGGGCCATAACCGCCATAGTAGGAAGGGTAGCCGCCGTAGTAGGAGGGATAGTAGCCAGAGGTAGGATAGTAGTAGCCACCATAGCCGCCATAGCCACCGTAGTAGCCGCCATAGCCACCATAGCCGCCGCGCACACCCGGATAGCGATAGAGGTCGTCCATGTAGTCGCGGTCGTCGAACTTGCCAATCGTTGGAGCCTCGACATCGCGGCTCTTGACGCGGGCCAGATCCTCGTCGTGCAGGCTAGCCGCCTCGTACGGGCTGCTGAGCACCGTGTAGCAACCACTGGCCATCAGCGCGGTTAGCGACAGGGCCGAGCACAAAATCAAAGCCTTTGTTTTCATAGACTTAACTCCCTCTTTGAAGAGCGTTAAACTCATCTCTCGACCTGAAATATACACAAACCAGCAACTGAAGCAAAAAAATAACCCTAAAAGTTGTAGCCCATGCCGACGACGAGGCGATTGATCGCGTAGTCCTCGCTGAGTTCATTGCCCGAGTATTCTTCTATTTGCTTAAACGCACCCCGAACCCAAGCTATATCTATTTGCATGGCCTCGTCGATCAATATCCCGGCCCCGAGGGTGATAAAGCGCCGGTCTTCCTCAATTCGGATGGGCGGATCGTCGGAGCCGAGGTCGCGCGGGCCGATAAAGGGAACCGGGTCCACGAAGTAGCCTGCCCTCAAATCCAGCGCGACAACCGGCACCCGGAACTCGGCACCGAAGTGATAGCGCAAGACATCTCTGTACTGCGTCTCAAACGAGGTATCAGCGCGCAAGCCATATTCATCGGCTCCCTCGTACTCGCTC
Source organism: Candidatus Latescibacterota bacterium (assembly GCA_965116455.1). Lineage (GTDB taxonomy): Bacteria > Latescibacterota > UBA2968 > UBA8231 > UBA8231. The sequence goes on from OZ220690.1 coordinate 3,629,418, forward strand.
TGCGACCACTCGGCCAAATGCAGGCTACCCGCCAGCGTCAGACCCGGCAGGGCTTCGACCGAAGCACCCATGCCGAACTCAAAGGGCAGCGAAAGCTTGTACGTGCTGCGCCCGACCTCGTTCGGGAAATTCTCTATGGTCCCGTCGTCGCACTCAACGGAGCTGTAATTATCTGCAAGGGGTGAGTCTGGAGTACCTTCTGGGAATAAGTGTTGGCAAGGATTTGGTTTGTCATAGGATGAGGGACCGCGGAAGACGTAGTGGATTTTGTGCGTTCCCCCGGTGGCAAACGTCGCGCCCAACCTGTAGCGGGGCTTGTCGCGCGGGGTGCGCAGCATCGCGCCCAAGACGGCATACGGAGTCCACTCGTATTCGTCTGTAAAGGTGTCGCGCACGAAAAAGCGCTGCTCGTGGTATTCATCCTGCAAATCCTCCCAGTCAAATTCACTGACGGCCTCGTCTTCGCCGCTGACAAAACCCAAGGTCGCACCCAGCGATACAGCCGGCGACACGTCGATGGCAGCGGACACGCCCGCCAGAGCCAGTTCGCCCTCGTGCTGGAAGGTGTGGTCCTCAGTAAGGCCCTCGGCGTCGCCCTTTTGATTGAGACTCCAGTCAAAATCTTTGATGCGGGTCAGGCCAGCCGCCAAAACCAAACTACCGCGATAGACTGGATAGGGATAGACAAAGCCCAGCGAGCCAAAGCGCGTATTGGTCAATTCGCTTCTTCCCGGAGTGCCGTTGAAAATCGAGTCGTTGGCGCGGCTGTTGCGCAGGAAAGACACCTGCACCTCGCGCTGCTGCATCTGGGCCAAACCCGCCGGATTCCAGTACATGGCCGTGAAGTCGTCGGCCACCCCAACAAAGGCACCGCCCATGCCCATGGCCCGCACCCCGACTCCGGCAAAATTGTCGATGGCCCGCTCCTCTTGGGCCACTGCGCCGCGGACCCACACGCAAAGCAAAGCAATAGCCAGTATCTTCATCGGATTTTCCTCCTGTAAGTGACTGACAACTCCCGGATAGATTGGGAGCCGAAGTGATCGCTTTCCAGCGCGTTTTTTAAATAGTACGCGGCCCTTAGCTGCGGCGTTATAGTCCACGCCCCACCGACGTTCAAATAGCCTTTTCCCACGCCCTGATTTTGCAGACCGTTATTGCGGCCCAAGTCGTATTCCGCGAATAGGGCCATGAACCTCAAGCTCTTGTCTATGCCCAACCACGCCGACCAGTCGCCGTCGTCGGCATCTTCGCGTGACAGATTGACACCCGCATGGACGCCGAGTTCCCCTAGCATTGAGGTATAATTCTTGCTCAGTACCAGATAGATTCCCTTGGATTTGACTTGGTAGCGCTGATCTCTATACGGCCCGAGGCCTTGGGTATCTATGCCCAGCACCAGCGCCGGCCACGTGTAGCCCTCTTCGATGATCCGGCAGCGGGCAGCCAATCCCACTCGCGGGTACCAATCGACCGCACCCGTGCCTATAAGCTGCTCGCCGCCGAAAGACACGCCTGCGCTCAGGCGCTTGAGCACGCCGACGTGCAAGCGCCCAGCAGCCCCCCCGTCGGCAAACAGGCGAACATTCACCGCATAGTGCCCCTTATTGACCAACCCGGCCGTCGGGCTATCGATCAAGCTCGTCAATTCGGCCCTGTCGGCCGCTGCCGGTCCAGCGGCAATGCAAAGGCACAGTATCAGCCGCTGCAAAGTCCCCTCCCTTTGGCTAATTTTTCAGAACTCTATTTCGTCCACCCCATCCCCTTGCAAGGTAATTCGCCGCTCGCAATCCTCGCCGTGCTCTAGCCACACCTGGCAGCACCCATCGGGCAACGAGCCATCGGCGCGCTCGGCCCACTCGACCAAGCAGACGCCACGGCCGTAAAAGTACTCTTCTGCCCCTAATTCCTCAAGCTCGTCAGCGCCCCCCAGCCTATAGAGATCAAAGTGATAGACGGGCAGATCGCGGCCCTTATATCGCCCGGCGTATTCATTGATCAGGACAAAAGTCGGGCTCGTGACGTAATCGGCTACTTGCAGAGCCGCGCACACGCCTTGGATCATGCAGGTCTTGCCGCTGCCCAAGTCGCCGCAAAAGGCAACCACATCGCCCGGTGCCAAGCACCGGCCCAGCGCAGCACCCAGCGCGTGGGTCTGGACCGCCGAGTGCGTGGTGAAAACTTTTTTCATTTTCCCTACTTGGGTTCCATAATCGCCAAGGGCAAAATCATTTCCTCCAGAGATATGCCACCGTGCTGGAAACTGCCCTTGTAGCGGCGCTGGTACTTGTTGAACTGGGTCGGATAGACAAAGTAAAAGTCCTCGCGGGCGACGACGAAGCTATGACCAAGACCCGTCGCCGGCAGCCCGTAGGCCTCCGGGTCGGCGATCAGCAGGGCGTCCTTTTCCGCGCAGCGGAGGTTTTGGCCATACTTGTAGCGCAGGCTCGAAGACGTACTGCGGTCCCCATGCACCACCGAAGCGCGCGTGCTGCGCATTGAGCCGTGGTCGGTCGTCAGCACTACCACTGCATTGGTGCGGGCGATGCCCTTGAGCGTCTCAAATAGCGACGCATTGCCAAACCACGTCTGCACCAATGCGCGAAAGGCCGACTCGTTAGGAGCCATTTCCTTGAGTAAGTCTGACTGCGCCTGACTGTGTACCAGCATGTCGAGAAAATTGTACACCACCGACACGAGCGGCCACTTGCTCAGCGACGGTATCCTGCGGGTCAATTTCCGGGCCTCGCTGGTGTCTAGTACCTTGACGTAGTGCGAACCCGGTTTGAGCGCGACGCCCATGTCGCGGACCAAATCGTCGATGAATTGGTGCTCGTGCCGGTTGAGGCTGTATTCGTTGTCTTGGGCCTCGCCCCATAGGGTCCGGTACTTGTCGGCAATCTCTTTGGGGAAAAGCCCGCTGAAGATCGCGTTGCGCGCAAAGGGCGTGGCCGTAGGCAAAATCGAGTAGTGGTAGGAGCGCTTAATGTTGAAGTACTCAGCCAACTGAGGCTCCATCACCATCCAGTGATCCAAGCGCAGGCAATCGACCACTATAAAAAATACCTGCCGACCCTGTTCGAGATAGGGAACCACGAATTCAGGCACCACATCCACCGACAGCGGCGGCGAATCTTCTTCGTCCGCTATCCAGTGCGTGTAATGCCGCTCGACAAAGCGCCCGAACTCGCGGTTGCACTCGCGCCGCTGATCTCCAATCATCTGGCCGAGGCCCGCGTCGCCCAAGCGCGCCACTTCGAGGTCCCACTCGCAGAGCTGCCGGTGTACGTCAACCCAAGTCTGCCAAGTCGCGTCTGCGATTTGCTCGCGAATCTGGCCGGCCCGCGAGACGTAGTGTTGCCCGGCTTGGCTTTGGCGAATTTGCCGCGCGTCGAGGAGTTGTTTGCAAGCCATGAAAATCTGGCTGGGATTGACCGGCTTCGTCAGGTAGTTGTCGATGCGGCGGCCAATGGCCTCGTCCATCAGGTGTTCTTCTTCGTTCTTGGTGATCATAATTACCGGCACGTTGGGATCGGCCGTTTTGATCTGTTCCAAGGTCGAAAGCCCGTCCAGCCCCGGCATCATCTCGTCGAGCAGCACGATGTCAAAGGGTGCTTGGGCAATCAGGGCGATGGCGTCCTTGCCATTGCTGACCGGCGTCACCGCGTAGCCCCTTTCGTCGAGAAAGCGCCGGTGAGCGCGCAATAGGTCGATCTCGTCGTCAGCCCAGAGTACCTTTCGCTTGTCGCCTTCCATGCGTCGCCTTTAGCTGTAGAATTCCATTCCTAAAATAACGCTTTATGCCCGAGTCTGTTCCTCAACCCAAGGGCAAAATCACCTCAAAGGTCGTGCCCTCGCCCGGCGCGCTATGCACCAAGCTGATCTTGCCCTTGTGGTATTCTTCGACGATGCGCTTGACAAATACCAGCCCCAGCCCCCAGCCGCGCTTCTTGGTGCTAAAGCCTGGCTCGAAGATGCGCTTGACGTGCTCGGGTTCAATGCCGCGCCCGTCGTCTTGAAACGAAATCTGCACGGCGCGGCCTTCGGGCAAAAGCTCCATGCGGATGCGCAAACTGCCCGTCTGGCCATCCATCACGTCGATGGCGTTCTTGCACAGATTCTCAAAGGCCCAACTCATCAATTCGGCGTTGATCGGCACCAGCGGCAACTCGCCTAGGCATTCCAATTCGATTTCCTGCCGCCCGAATTGCGGAACGCGACGCCGGAAGTATTCGATCGTCTCCTCCAGCACGACGGCTAAGTCCTTTTCCTCTAGTTCGGGCACCGAGCCGATCTGGCTGAAGCGCGAGGCAATTTGGTCGAGACGGCGCATGTCCTGTTGTATCTCCCCGATCATCTGATCGACGCGTTCCCAACGCTCGTCTCGGTCTGTCCTTGAAGCAGTGGCGACCTCGCCGCGCAGCAGTTCCAGCCACCCGGACAGCGAGGAGAGAGGGGTCCCGAGTTGGTGGGCCGTCTCCTTGGCCATGCCCACCCAGAGCGAGCGCTGTTGGCTGCGCTTAATGTTGCGGTAGCCGATATAGCCGACGAGCAGAAAGAGGAACAACACGCCGATCTGCACGAAAGGGGCGAGAGAAATGCGGCCGACCAAGCTCGTGTCGCCATAGTGGATATAGTTCTCAGCCGGTATCCTGAACTCTAGGGGCAGATGCTGGTTAGCCAAACTATCGACAAAAGCCCGGAGTTGATCTTGGACCGCTTCGCTGGGGTCGGCGCTGGCCGGCGGCAGCCCAAGCCCCACCCAAGCCCTAAATCGGCCCTCGGCGTCTTCGATGATCGCATTGGTCCCGTCCCAATGCAGATAACTGAAGTTAGCGGCCGGCACGCTGAAGGTCAGCGATTCTCCAGCTTCCACCTCCTGCAACGCTCGTTGCACTTCGGCGAGAGCAGTCGCCGAAGTGTCGCTGCTCGCGGGCAGGCCCGTCCCCTGCCAAGCCGCGATGGCCCCTTGCGTATCCGCGATGATGACGCGACCTCCCTCGCAGTAGAGCCTCCCCAAGGTCTCTGGCGACCAATAAAAGGGAATAGGCGGATTCTGGACGTCCATTTCCTCAATCAGCCGGTGCAAGTGATCGGTCGAAGCGGCGGGCGCGTCCACTGCTTCGCTGCGCCAAAAGGCCCAGTCCCCCAAGAAGCTCGACGTATTGATGTCCTCGGCCTGGATGATCTCGCCGCGGTGATTGGTGATGATGCGCGGGAAGTTGACCTTGGTGATCACCTCGGTGAAGAGGGTGGGGATTTGGCCTTCCGATGCCTGGGGCGCGAACGAAATCAGGTGCGCATAGAGATCGACCCGGTTCTTTTCGTGTTCGCGCAATTCGGTGATGATCGACTCGTTGTAGAGTACGAAGGCCAAGATAGCGGCAATGCTGCCGAGAAAGATGTACGCGCGGAAAACCGGCGATGCGCCCAAGCTGGCTAGGGCACCGCGCCGCCAGCCGCCTAGCGGCGACGCGCCTTTTGCAATCCGTTGCCGAGAACTCGGAGGTACCGCGATCTCCTCCATTGGAGCCGAGCGGCGGTGGCGGCGACGCTTGGACGCGGTATGGTCGTGTTGGCTCATCGGCAATAAGAAAAAATCCATCGGCAGCGCGCGGTGCAGATGGATTTTTCACGCAAAAACGAGGTGGGAAAGCGCTATTGCTTTGGGGCTTGGGGGGCAGGCGGGTGGGGCTTTGCGGTTTCGTCACCTGGGGTACCCGTTGCCGGTGCCTCGCTCTTCTTCTTGTGGTTTTCCATCGAACAAGAACCGTGGAAAATCGCGCCCTCGGAGACAGAGAACGAGCCCGTGTACACATCACCGGTAAAGCGCGACTGCGTATCCAACCGCACCTTATCGGCGCGCACGGTGCCACTCACGACGCCGTCGATGTACGCGTCTTTGCACTGCAAAGTAGCATCGGCCTCGCCCGACTGGCTGATCGTCAGCTCCCCTGAGCAGGTCAGTTCGCCCTTGAATACGCCGTCTATTCTGACGCTGTTATCCACCGTCAGCTTGCCTTCAAAGCGGCTACCACGACCAATAATCGTATTGAGTGCTTGTCCGTTGCTACCAGCGGCAGCACCCTTCTTTTTGTTACTCAGCATTTCTATCCTAAACTTGGTTGCGCGTTGGCGCGGTTCCTTAGCCGCAATTTTTGGAATATACAATACAGCATTGGGCGAATCAACAAGCGGCGCGCCGCGTCAATTGGTCGTGCGCTTCTTGCGGGAGGCACGCAGGGCCTTGCGGATTTCCTCCTGCTCCTGCAGTTGCTCGCTGACCACCATGGCGACCTCGCTCGTCAGGCTCTCTACCGAAGTCGTGGTAATCACCGGAATACCGTGGGCAGCACTCGTTTCGATGAGATAGTCCTGAATTTTGAGAATATCCTCCAAGTGCTTCATATAGCGATGGGCCGAGCGCGACGGAGCCTCACTGGCGCGCTGGGCAAAGCGATCCTCAAAGGCGTCGCGGCCAGGAAGCTCCAAACAGACGGGCGTGATAAAAGCATCGCCAGCATATCCATCTAAGTCCAGCATGTCGCTAATTAGGTGCACGCCGTCGATGATGACGCTGGTGTTTTCCTCGATGCAGCGGCTGATGATGGCCTTGACCCCAACGCAGACGCTGCGCGCCTGCTCGCGAAACCCGGCGACGACCGCGTCGAGATGACCAGTTTCTGGAACGACCTTCCAGGCGGTGTACGAGGAGGCGTGCAGGGCCGGCACCAGCTCCTGCGCAAGCGTCAGGCGCATGACTTGGCGCAAATCGTCGGTAGCTACTACCCGAGGAATATCGAGCAAATTGGCCAGCGCAATCGCCAACGTGGTCTTGCCGACCCCGCTGGCACCGCCGATGAGGATGATCAGGGGTTTATCTACATCGCCCCAAGCGCGCCACAGGCGGTAGCGCTCGGCAAAGGACTTGTCAAAGGACTTTTCGATCAGTTCAGCCGCTAGATCCTCCAATTCCCAGTGCGCGATGTGCTGGCGGCGCTGGTCGATCAAGCGGGCTTCAATCGTCCGCGCAATCTCGTAGCTCTGGTCTGGGGGCAGCCCAGACGCCTGAATGGAATCCGACAGCAGCTCCTTGGAGAAAGGGCGCGATCCGCTCTTGCGTTCGACGATGATGGTGGTGGGCTGGCGCTCCCAGAAAATTAGGTCGCCGACCTCGTGTGTGCCGAACCCCTTGCGAATGGCACTATTTACGAGTTGCACCATGTCCTTCTTGCGCACGAACTCTACTTTGCCCAAAGACGCGCGCACCGCATTGGCCACCGCGCGGGCGTCTTCATAGCTAAAGCCGCGCTCAATTAGGTAGTGCACCAGCATCCCGCGCATGAAGGGGATGCGCTTTTTGCCATCGACTATGGTTGCCACGAGAAGCGATCTCTTTATTGACTCTCGGCGTTGGAGTCTTCCCACGCCGCAATCGTCCACTCCAACCCCTCGACAAACCCTACCCTCGGCTCGTAGCCCAACTCGGCCCGGGCGCGCGATATATCGGCTGACGAGAAGCGGATATCACCAGCCCGAGGCGGGGCGAACATCGGCACCAACTCGGTCCCCAAAATCTGGTTGAGCGCGGCGATCAATTCCAACAGCGACGCGCTGCGGCCGCAGCCGATATTGTATATCCGCCCGGCGACTCCCGGAGTAGTAGAGGCCCTCATATTGGCCTCTACCACATCGCCGACATAGACAAAATCGCGCGATTGGTGGCCGTCGCCGCAAACGGTTGGCGATTCGCCGGCCCGCATCCGCGCGACAAAAATCGAGATGACGCCCGAGTACGGGGAAGACGGCACCTGCCGAGGGCCAAAGACATTGAAGTAGCGCAAGCCAACCACCTCCAAGCCGTAGATCTGGCTATATACGCGGGCGTAGTACTCGCCCATAACCTTGGAAACCGCGTAGGGCGACTCGGGTTCGGGCTGCATGTCCTCGCGCTTGGGCATTTGCGGCTTGTTGCCATACACCGAGGCCGAACTGGCAAAAACCACGCGGCCGACCCCGGCCTGCCGCGCCGCTTCCAACAGCCGCAGCGTTCCCACGGCGTTGACTTCCTGATCGACGAGGGGCTGCTCGACCGAAGCGGGCACCGAGACGATGGCTGCGTGGTGCAGGACGCAATCGACCTGCTGCATCACCTCGGCGAGCAAGGCCGCGTCGCGAATATCGCCCTCGACGAACTCTATCTCGCTTAGGATGTCGGCCAAGTTTTCGCGCCGTCCCGTGCTCAAGTCGTCGAGAACCCGTACTGCGTGTCCTTCTGCACACAAGCGCTGACACAGATGAGAGCCAATAAATCCCGCTCCACCCGTGACCAAATACCGACCCATATTTCCTCGCATCAAAGTTGGTTGCGCTAATATAGCAACGCCAAGGCGACCGCGCACAACGCCTTGAGCGGCACAATCGTGCTTGTTGATTTTCGCCCACACTTGTATATTTGCAAAGCTCACACGAGGCGGTGTGGGAGGCCATGGCGGACGCTGTGGCCTTTTTTATTATCTATACACTACACTATGATCCAACAACGCATCCCCGACCCCTGTGCCTTCGTCATCTTCGGTGCCTCGGGAGACCTGACCCGGCGCAAACTAGTGCCGGCCATCTGGCACTTGCATCACCAAGGTCGCCTACCCCAAGCCTTTCACCTAGTCGGCGTAGCCCGCCGTGAATGGGACGACGACCTCTTCCGTCAAAAGATGCGCGAGTCCTTGGCCGAATTCGTCGGCCCGCTCGACGACAGCGCGCGCGACGCCTTTCTCGCCAAGTTCCACTACGTGCGCGGCGACCCAGGCGACCCGGCGACCTACGCCGCGCTCAAAGCACAGCTTGAGGCTCTCGACAGCGAATGCGGCACCGAGGGCAATCGCTGCTTTTACTGCTCGGTGCCGCCGCAGATATACCGCGACATCGTCGAGCAGCTAGGGCGCGCCAGCCTCGGCTGCCAACACCGCGATCACCACGGCTGGTGCCGGATCATCGTCGAAAAGCCCTTCGGCCACAACTACGACTCGGCTCGCGAACTCAACCAAGCGCTGCATTCGGTCTTTGCCGAAGATCAGATCTACCGCATTGACCACTACCTCGGCAAGGAGACCGTGCAGAACATCCTCGTCTTTCGCCTCGGCAATTCAATTTTTGAACCGCTGTGGAACCGGCGCTACGTCGATCACGTGCAGATCACCGCGGCCGAGCGCGTCGGCGTGGAACACCGCGCCGGCTACTACGACCAATCAGGTGCCTTGCGCGACATGATCCAAAATCACCTCTTGCAGGTTCTCTGCGTCATTGCCATGGAGCCGCCTTCCTCGTTTGACGCCGAGAGCGTGCGCCTCGAAAAGCTCAAGGTACTCAAGGCGATCCGCCCCATCCGCATCGGCCAAGTTGACCGCTATGCGGTGCGCGGCCAGTACGGACCCGGCGAGGACGAGCCGGGCTATTTACAAGAAGAAGACGTGCCTCGAAACTCGCGCACCGAGACCTTCGCCGCCCTCGAATTCACCGTAGATAACTGGCGCTGGCAAGGAGTGCCGTTCTACGTGCGCACGGGCAAGCGCATGGGCAAGCGCACCAGCACGGTCACCTTGCAATTCCACCAGCCCCCGCACCTGATTTTCGCCCAAGCTGACGCCCTATCCCCTAGCACGCTCACCATCCGCATCCAGCCTGAAGAGGGGATCTCGCTTTCCTTCAACGGCAAGATTCCCGGTCCCGATGTCCACTTGGGCACCGTCAACATGGACTTCAGTTACGCCGATTCGTTCGGCGGCCGCACGCCTGAAGCCTACGAGACCCTGATCCTCGACTGCCTGCTTGGCGACGCGACGCTCTACTCAGACAGCGATTGGATCGAGCAGTCGTGGGCACTCCTAACGCCCATCCTCGACGCTTGGCAAGCACCTTCATCGGGCGAGGTGCCTTCCTATCCGGTCGGGGCCGCCGGCCCCGAAGAAGCCAACGACCTGCTCGGAGAGGCTTGGAGAAAGTGGGCACCCCTGTGATCATCGCCGGTGATGTCGGCGGCACCAAGACGTACCTCGCCGCTTTTGACCCAGCCGCCCAAGGCTTTGCCCCGCTCGTCGAGCAACGCTACCAAACTGCGTCCTACCCCAGCGCTGGTGCGCTGCTCAAAGCCTTCGCCGATGAGACGCAGATCGCCCCCAGCCGCACCGTCTTAGGCGTCCCCGGCCCCGTTCATCAGCTTCCCGTTCGCGCCGTCAATCTGCCTTGGCTCATCGATCCCAGCGAAATTTCAGCAGTACTCAACAACACCGACGTTCACCTGCTCAACGACCTGCAAGCGACTTCCTACGGCACCTTGGTATTGGAGCCGGACGATCTGTGTCCGCTCAACCAAGGACAGCGCGACCCAAAGGGCAACATCGCCGTCATTGCCGCCGGTACCGGACTAGGTGAGGGGGGCTTGTGCTGGGCCGAGGGCCGCTACGCAGCAATCGCCTCTGAAGGAGGACACGCGACCTTCGGGCCAAGTTCCCCGCTCGAAGTCGAGCTTTGGCGTTTCCTCAACGAGCGCTACGGCCACGTTAGCTGGGAACGGGTGGTCTCGGGCCAGGGCTTGGCCGCGATCTACGACTTTCTGTGCGAACGGCATCCCGATCGCGCCGACGCTTCTTTGTCCCCCGAGTCAGAACAGCCCGACCGCGCCGACGCCATCGCTCGCGCCGGCCTCGAAAGCCACTCCGCGCTGGCCGTAACAGCCCTCGACCTCTTCGCGCTCCTCTACGGCCGCGAAACGGGGAACTTGGCGCTAAAATTAATGTCTTCGGGGGGAATTTTTGTCGGCGGCGGCATTGCGCCCAAGATCCTCGCCAAGCTGCGCGACGGCCGCTTTATGGAGGGCTTTATGGACAAAGGCCGCATGGGCGAGCCCCTCGCGGCCATTCCCGTCCACGTCGTACTCAACGACAAGACCGCGCTACTAGGTGCCGCCTATTGGGGGGCGCAGTTTTAAAACCATCCGAAGGCACTATAGCAATAATGATTTGAACGATTCTAGCGGTGGATCGTCTTGTGCATCCTATTCTGCGTCTATCTGCGGATCATCTTGTGAATGAGGTAGGATTGCTATGGTGAGGTTTACGTGCTGGAGCGAGTCTTTTTCTTTTTTGAATAAGGAGGCAGCGCAGATTTAGCTATCGTCGGAGTAGTGTTTTGTCGAGGAGATCGCCGCGTAGTAGAATTACCCTCTCAGCTTAGACATGGGCTTACGAAGGCCAGAACCGCAAAACGATATTGAGTAGGGCTAAACCGGAAGTCATCGCTACAAGCAGAATTTTAACGCTACCCTTGAGTTCGGCAATATCGGCTCTAAGATCACTCTCGACGCGCGCGATATCCGCTTTAAGATCCGTCTCAACCCGCGCAATATCGTCCTTTAAGACCGATCTCAACTCAGCAAGGTCTGCTTTAGAAGCAAGATGCTCGTACACGCCTTCGAGCCTTGCTAGCCGTTCTTCAACAGTTGGGGGCACGGCAGCCATAATCGTCGTTGCTCTCCTTTCGTTTGGGTTTAGGAATGTACTGTGAACATACAGGACGAGATAGAACGGCGTCAATAAAAAATCTACTTTTTGTTCGCAGTCTAAAATCGCCGTAAAATAAGGCGGTTGCAGTTCAACTTTTCCCTACATCTAAAAGCCCCGCCGAGCAATGGTCCCGGTGGGGCTTATACATTGAGTTAGCTCGCGCTCGGAGCACCGCTTTAGCCGAGCAGTTCCCTGAGCCGCCGCCCAATCTGTTCCGGCTCGCCCTCCTTGAGACACATCGGCCCAAAAATCACCGCACCCTCGTAAACGTATGTCGGGTTGGCGGCGATGGGCGGCCGACCTTCCTGTAGCGCTCTGACCAGTTCCAGCGCCGTCATACCCGCGGCTTCCTCGTCGAGCACCAGCCGCGCCGTCGGAATCTCAACGCGCTTGCGGTCGGCTACCACCCCAATCTCGGCGTTTTGCAGTGCTCCACACGCGGCGACCAGTTCCTCCATCAGCGCATACCAGCGCTGCCGCCGCTCCGCCGGGTCTTCGGCCACAAAAAGACGCAGCGCCTTCACCAATCCCGCGATCTCCTCCTTGCCGACCTTGCAGGGCCGCCCAATGCCGTGCTGAGGGGCACCGGGTAGCTGCGACTTGTCGATCAAACTCGCTGGTGGATCCCACAGCTCGGGCATCACGTCGAGGTCCTGGTGTTGTAGCGCCGCCGCGGCAATCAAATCCCGCCGCCCGCACAAAATTCCCGAAGCCTGTGGCCCGCCGATAGCTTTGCCACCGCTAAAAGCGACCAGATCGGCCCCAGCGGCAATAAAGCGCTGCAAGTTGCTCGCCGGCGGCAACTGTCCCGCCGCATCCACAATCACCGGCACGCCGCCTTTGTGCGCCGCAACCACCACCTCTTCCAGCGACGGCTGCGTGTGCGCGTACGCCACGTACACAATCGCCGCTGTCCGCTCGGTAATCGCCGCCCCGATCTCCCACCCTTCTGCATCGCGTATTCCCGCCCCAGAAAAGCGGTCGGCGATTCCCACCTCCACCAGTTCGATTCCCACCGAGCGCACCGCGTGGTCGTAGAAGTTTCGGTGGCTGCGCGCCATAATCACTTCGTTCTTCATCCCGGACGTATCCGGCAAGCGGTTCATCTTCCCCGGATCCAATCCGGTCACACAAGCGGCCGTCCCCAGCAACAAGCCCGCCGCCGCCCCGCTCGTCACGTACCCGGCCTCCGCGCCAGTGATCTCGGCGATAATCTCCCCGACCCGCGCCTGCATCTGCGCTATATCCACGCAGCGCTCCGAAGCCTGCCGCATGGCCTCGGCCACCTCCGGGTGCATAATCGACCCGCTCAATCGCGTCGCCGGTCCCACGGCGTTGATAATGGGATCAATGCCCAATTCTCGATATATGTCCATTTTTAAAGTGGCCTTCCCCCGCCGTCGTAGAGTAAGCCGGGTGCCGGAAAGCGAGCACAGAGTGCCCGGACCTCAGCCGCTACCTCGGCGTACTCCGCTTTCCGGTCATCGAGTTCCAGCGCTTTATTAGCCCGGACCTGAGCCACCCGATCCATCCACTCGGCCAACTGCCTCATCTCCTCGACACCAAAGCCCCGGCTGGTAATGGCCGGCGTACCGATGCGGATGCCGCTGGGCTTGCGCGCCGGCCGCGGATCAAAGGGCACGCGATTGAAATTGCAGACAATGCCCGATGCGTCCAGCGCCTTGGCCATCGCATAACCAGTAATGCCCTTATTGGTCATGTCCATGAGAATCAGGTGGTTGTCGGTGCCGCCCGAACTGAGGGCAAAACCGCGCGCCGACAGCGCAGCGGCCAAGGTCTGAGCGTTGGCGACGATCTGCTGGGCATACAGCTTAAACCCCTCGCTCATCGCCTCCTTGAGCGCCACGGCAATCGCCGCGGTGGTGCTGTTGTGCGGCCCGCCCTGCAAGCCTGGGAACACCGCTTTATCAAGGGCATCGGCGTACTGTGCCCGGCATAAGATCATCCCACCGCGCGGCCCCCGCAGCGACTTGTGCGTAGTCGTAGTTACCACATCCACGTGCGGCACGGGGCTAGGATGCACTCCAGCGGCCACCAACCCAGCAATATGCGCGATGTCAGCAACCACGATGGCTCCGACCGAATGCCCAATCTCGGCAAAACGCGCAAAGTCAACGATGCGTGGATAGGCCGTGCCCCCGCAGAAAAGCAGCTTGGGCCGGTGTTCTCTGGCTAGCGATTCGACTTGGTCGAAGTCAATCTGACCGGTGTCCCGGCACACCCCGTATTGCACGGACTTGTAGTGCATCCCCGAGATGCTGACTCGATCGCCGTGCGTCAGATGGCCTCCGTGCGCCAGCGCCAAACCCATGACCGTATCGCCCGGCGCGCACAGGCCGACGTACACGGCCTGATTGGCCGGCGAGCCTGAATAGGGCTGTACGTTGACGTGCTCGGCACCAAAAACCTCCTTGGCGCGCTCGACACAGAGCCGCTCGATCTTGTCGATTTCTCGCTGGCCTTCGTAGTAGCGCGCGCCTGCATATCCTTCGGAATACTTATTCGTCAGGATCGAGCCGCTAGCTTCGAGTACGGCTTGACTGGCGTAATTTTCAGATGGGATCAGGCGAATTTTGTTGTGCTGACGCCTGTTTTCAGCGCGAATGATAGCCTCGACTTCCGGGTCCACTGCCGCCAGCGTCTCCGCGATTTCGGGCCGCACCGCCACTGCCTCCATTGGTTTTGTCCTCCCCAGCGCGTTTGTTAATTTTGATATAAATAGTTCACAAAAACTACAGCGGGGCATTTCCATGAGCAAGTATTTGGGCATCGACTCTAGCACCCAATCCATCACCGGCCTCCTCATCGACGCAGAGCAGCGCTCCATTGTCGCCGAAGCGTCCATCAACTTCGACGAGCACTTCAAAACCACGTATGGAGTCGTCAACGGCGTCCTCGACCTCGGCGACGGCGTGGTCCACAGTGCGCCCCTAATGTGGGCCGAAGCGCTGGACCTGCTCCTACAAACGCTCGCCGACCAAGGCCACGATCTCGGCGCAGTGCAAGCCATCGCCGGCAGTGGCCAGCAGCACGGCACTGTCTATCTCAACGCCAGCGCCGACCCAGCCCTAGCGCGTCTGTCGCCCAGCCAGCCGCTCAAAGACCAACTCGCCGCCATCTTCGCCCGCCCAACTTCTCCCATCTGGATGGACACTTCCACTACCGTTCAGTGCGCCGAGATCGAAGCGGCCGTCGGTGGACGCGACGCACTCCTCGCGCTCACGGGCAACGCGGCCTTTGAGCGCTTCAGCGGCCCGCAGATCCGCAAGTTTTACCAGACCGAACCCGCTGCTTACGCGGATACGACGTATATCGGCTTAGTCAGCTCCTACGTCGCCAGCCTGCTCGCCGGTCGGCTCGTCGGCGTTGACCCCGGCGATGGCAGCGGCACCAACATGATGGACATTGCCGCACGCCAGTGGAGTGTGTGCGCACTCGACGCTACCGCCCCCGGCCTAGCCGCCAAACTCCTGCCCATCGGCCCCTCCGGCCAGCCCGTCGGCTCCATCAGTCCTTATTACGTGAGTCGCTACGGCTTTGCGGACGACTGCCTCGTTTTGCCCTTTTCGGGCGATAACCCATGTAGCCTCATCGGCCTCGGCCTCGTCGCCCCCGGGCAAGTCGCCCTGAGCTTGGGTACCTCGGACACCCTGTTCGCCTGCATGGACCAGCCGCGCACTTCCGCAGCCGGCGAGGGCGCGGTCTTTGCCTCGCCCGACGGCACGCACTACATGGCTCTGACTTGCTATCTCAACGGCAGCTTGGCCCGCGAGGCTGTGCGCGATCAATACGGCATGGACTGGCAGCAGTTTACCCAAGCCTTGCACGTCACGCCGCCGGGCAACAACGGCGCTCTGATGCTCCCTTACTTCGCGCCGGAAATCGTCCCCAAAGTCCCCACGGCCAACGTCGTCCGCCAAAACCTCGAACCCGACGACGCGCTGGCCAATGTCCGCGCCGTCATCGAAGCCCAAGCCCTTTCTTCGCGCATCCACGCGCGTTGGATGGGAGTAGAAATTTCCTCGCTCTACGTCACCGGCGGCGCATCGGCCAACGCCGAAATCCTGCGCGTCTTCGCCAATGTCCACAACTGTCCGGTCCACCGCTTCGAAACGACCAATTCGGCTGCCCTAGGCGCTGCCTTGCGCGCCGGCCACGCTCACCAATCCTCAGCAGGCTACGCGCCTTCGTGGGCGGAAGTTGTCGAGCCATTCGCGCAGCCGGTCGCCGGATCGACCATCGAACCAGAACCAATAGCCGTGGCCGCGTACGACGAACTCATCGGCCAGTACGCCGCTTTAGAGCAAGCGCACACGTAGGACGCGGTCCGACAAAAAAGGTTGGGTTTAGGCCCGTTGGCATCTGAGAGTCGTCGGCGCAGACTGCTAGCAGCCCGACCGCCGCTGGGACAAGTAACTACAAGAAAGGATGAACAATGACGCGATTTGACGATATGAAGGGAGTCTTCGGCCTGCTGCCGACGCCGTACAGGGAAGACCTTGAGATTCACATCGACGACCTGAAGAAGGTGGCCAATTTCTGCTGCGAAAGCGGCCAGCACGGCATCGTCTGGCCGGTGATGGTCGGGGAGTTCTGGTTTTTGGGCGAGGAGGAGCGAATCCGAGGACTGGACGCGGTGTTGGCGGAGGTCAACGGCCGCCTACCCGTGGTCTTCGGCTGTTCCGGAATCTCGGTACCGCAGGTGCTGCTCTATGCGCGGGCGGCGCAAAAAGCCGGAGCGGATTCGATTATCGCCATGACGCCGGCGCGCACTGACGCAGCCACGGCAATGGACCTGTACCGGCGCTTAGCTGGGGTGTTCGACGGACCAATTATGGTGCAGAATGCCGATATGTACGCGCCGTTGCGCGGCGAACAAGTGGCGCAACTGGTCGATGAGATCCCACAGGTCGAATACGTCAAGGAGGAGCGGCAGCCCGGTCCGAAGCACATCGCCGAGGTGGCCGAGATGGTCGGCGACCGGGTCAAGTGCATCTTCGGCGGGGCGGCGGGTAAGTTTTTGCCCGACGAGATGCGCCGCGGTGCCAATGGCAATATGCCCGCCTGCGAGCTAGCCGATGTGCTAGCCAAGATCACCGAGTCGTGGTGGGCCGGGCAGGAGGAGGAGGCACGCACAATGCACCGCCGCCTATTGCCGCTGCTCATTCTCGAAAACCACCCCTTTATGCGCTATATCCTCAAGCGCCGAGGGGTGTTCAGCACGCTGGTAGAACGAGCACCAGCAGGCAAGCTGACGCTGGACGAAGGCGACAAGCGAGAGATAGAAACCCTGCTGGAGACCGTCGCGGGGGATATCGAGTCGTTTCCGATATTACCGGAATCGTGACGAGCTCCCTTCTTCTTTCCCCAAGGCGAAGCGGGGTGTTCAGCACGCGTACGCTCGGCTTCGACGAGGATAGCTTAGCTGGCAACAGCGACCTGCTGTCATACCTGTGATCGCCAAGCTCAAAATCAACATTTTTTGGTTGACATTGGCGTTGTTGCATGAATATCTATAAGTCGTTGTTTTACAGTAAGTTATCGTTTTGATATCGAATTTCGTAAATTGTTGTTTTCTAACGAGTTACCGTTTTTCGTGCAACAAAGCCGTTGGGTCGTAGTTTGCGATTATCTCAGTCCAACCGGACAAAGCCGCATGAGTTCCAGCGAGGAATAGAGATGATCGGCGAGACCGGCGGCCATCGCCGGACTCCTCTGTTGCCATCGGCCTTCTTGCGTTGGCTGTCGCAACGACCGATGCGGATGATGAAAATTGTAGCGCACCGCGCCAATCCAACTGAGGGCATCATGCCGATCCGTCCGACGCGAAAAGCGCAGGGTTTTACGCCCCTTTCGTGCGTTGCGCATCCGGTCGGTCAGGTTGAACCGCTCGATGGCGCTGGTGTTGGCTTTCGTCCAACCCAAGTCGGCCACGACCTGGGCTAATTTGCCCTTGCCAAAAATCGGTCGGACTTCCACCTGTTGAACCCGCCTTCCTTGCCGATGTTTGACCACCTGGGCATATACCAAGCCTTGGGGGATCCGCACCAGAGGGGCCGGGGGTCGGCCGCGGGGGCTTCGACGCGGCACCGGATAGGCTCGACCAAAGGTCGTTACAATCGCTTCGCGATAGGTCGGTTCGCCATCGGTAAACAGCGCCGGCAGCCCCGCATCACAGGCCCGCCGCTGTGCCGCGTCGGCCACCACTTGGTGAATCGTGTGGGTCGTACGGCGCCCCGGCACCAGCGATACCAGCAGTTTGCTGTGCGGATCCAAGCTGTTGGCATCCCAGTAATCCCCGGTTTGACTCGGGTCGTCTTGGGCGGTCACGTGCCGTTGTTTTTTCGCTACATACGACCATTTCTCATCAAACTGGAGGGCCGCTGGCTGCAGGTTGCGAACCAACCGATCATGCAATTGATAGCTGATCCGGCCCCCCACCCCAAGCAGCCGACCCACCGCATCCTTGGACACCCCTACCAAACGCGCCGTGGCATTCAAACCACAGCCACTATCCAGATGCTCCAGCACCGAGACAGCTTGCGCTTCGCTGATTTTGCAGTTAAACAACGCCGTGCCTTTCCGCTCACTGAATTCCTCGCCGCAGCACCCACAGCGCAAATAACGAATCCGGTCGGCTCCATAGGTCTTGCGCACCCTCAGGTTGGCTTGGCCGCGTTGGCCGTAGGTCTTGCATTGGACATTGAGACAACACAAATTCTCCAACGCTGGTCTTGGCTCTTTCATCTGTATCCCTCCTTACTTGGTGGTTTGGAGCGATAAATAAAGGGCACAAGGCCAGCGCTTGCTTTAACCAGTATGAGATAATCTCACCTTACGACCAGCCGTTGACATTAAGGAATTTTCGCATTAGTGTGTCGCACAACGTATGCTATTAAACAGGTGCCACCAACCTAAAAACCAGCCTAAAAAGCGATGCACGACTCCTGTTAGAAGGGCCGCTTATCCCGAACTCATGTGTGTACTTAGGTTCCGACCTTAAAGGAGGGTTAAGATGAACATCGCAACAAGTATAGCAGCCTTGCTTCTCGTGTCCTTCGCGGCCGTCGAGCGGGCAGAAGCACATGGGTACTACGTAGGCCCGAAGAGCTACAAGTACACCTTTTTGGGATGCTGCGGAGACTCAAGGACATCGGTAAGGACCAAAGTTACTGAGAGATATTATTACTGGCCGTTTGACACCGGTGACGATATCGATCCCGATGATATTGATCGCCATATCAGAGAGCAGAATTGGGGATACCACTGGCACAGTAGGTCATACACAGACTGCGTTAATAGGAATCATGGGGGCTACAATGCCGATAGGTGCGATACTGAGGTGTGGGATTGCGAGGACGTAGAAGAAACGGCTACTTCTCCTTATGCTAAATGTGAGGTATGGCCGACTTGGGATACGGCCTGCCATGCGAATGCCACAGATCCAGAAGCTCGCTTTGGCTATGATTGGAAAGATGACTCAGAGCGTGAAACAGACGAGGATGGCTTCGTTTGGCTTGTTGAATACAGATATTACTACGAAATATCTGTGGTGGAGCAATGTGGATGGGTCCTTGTGCAGTAGCCATCCTTTTTTGCTTGTGCCTTCTGCCTAGTTCGGCCACACCAGAGACCGCCATTGGCTTTTCGCCCTTCCAGTCAACATTCCGGTCAATAGAAGGGCTAAGCCTGTGGCGCGTCAAACCCCGCTCCATGATCGGGGTGGGACTTGGTCTAAACTGGTTTAGTTCTGGAGACTCCTTGGGAAGGAAGAGAACCTCAAAGAGCGTCGCTCCATCGCTGATGGTCATTCAAATCTATCGGCCTGATGAATTGGCTCCGTTGTCTTACCAGAAGGTATCTGCAGGAATCATCGGCACAACAAATACCGTAGACTTTAAACAAAGAGAGTGGTATGCCGAGGGAGAGATAGGGCTAGGCATTATTTGGAGGCCCCCCAAAAAGAATATCAGCCTATCCCTGCAACAAGGGATCTTTCTCAACTATCTGAAAGATACACGCGAGAAAAAGCTCGAAGAAGGAAGTCGCCTAACGAGTAGTAGTTGGAGTAATTGGTCAGCAAGAGCAAGAAAGTCGGCTCGCCTGCTGGTCACCTTCAGCTTCTGAGCGTCCCTTACACGCCGCAGTCCCCACGCACTTATCCCCCGTCTCAAGCCCCGTCGTGTACATCACGGCCCACCAATGACGAAGGATAAAGAAGAGTGTGAAGAAGACGAGATTACAGATATTATTACGAAATATCTCTGGTGGAGCAATGTGGATGGGGCCTTGTGCCGTAGCCATCCTTTTTTGCTTGTGCCTTCTGCCTAGTTCGGCCACACCAGAGACCGCCATTGGCTTTTCGCCCTTCCGCTCAGTAGGAGAGCTAAGCCTGTGGCACATCAAACCCCGCTCCATGATCGGGGTGGGACTTGACCTAAGCTGGCTTAGGTCTGGAGGCTCCTTGGGAAATGAGAGCAACTCAAAGAGCGTCGCTCCATCGCTGATGGTCATTCAAATTCATCGATCTGACGAATTTGCTCCGTTGTCTTACCAGAGGGCATCTGCAGGAATCATCAGCACGACAAATACCAGAGATAAACAAAGATCGTGGTCGTGGTATGCTGAGGTAGATATAGGGCTAGGCGTTATTTGGAGGCCCCCAAAAAAGAATATCAGCCTATCCCTGCAACAAGGGGTCTTTCTCCGCTATATGGAAGATACAGAAAAGAAAAAGGCCGAAGAAGGAAGTCACCTAACGAGCAGTAGTTGGTCTGCAAGAGCATCTAGGCCGGCTCGCCTGCTGGTCACCTTCAGCTTCTGAGCGTCCCTTATACGCCGCAGTCCTCCACGCACTTATTCCCCGTCTCAAGCGGGAGATCAAGACCCTGCTGGAGACCATCGCGGAGGCTATCGAGTCGTTTCCGATATTACCGGAACTAAGTCGTATCTCACCAGAGACCGTTGAGCGCCTGCAGCAAGCGGTCTGGGATCGCTGTCGTCCCGTTCGCACCATCGAGACCCCGGTTTATGAGTACGCCGCTTTGGTTTGAAGGAACGGGTTTCCCGGTCTAGTGGCCCGAGGGAGAAGGGTGGCTGTGACGGAGGTGGAAAGGCAATAAAAAGTACCGAGAATGATCGCTAATCACTCGGCACTGAAACGAGGTGGCTGCTCGCCGCGCAGAATAGGACGAAACCTTGTGAGTATCCTCATCGATTTTGACGCCGGGGACTAAAAAAACCTTAAAGAACTCACCGGTAGCTGCACGCTTTTCGTGATGCTCCTTCAACTCTCGAACCTGTCCCAGAATATTCTCTATCCGGGCACTGTTATTTTTATCTGTCATTACCTTCTCTCCCCAGTAACGCCTCATACGCTACCAATGCCCCCGCCACGTGAACATTCATCTACGGATCGTGAAGCTAGGCCATTCGGCCTTCAACTACCAAGTTGCGCCCGATGGCTCGGAAGGAACATCTCTACTCCAATTCCGGGTATTGCGCCGCGTAAATCGTCAACTTCGTCGCCTCCCCGATCTGTTCCAGTTCCGGCCGCCGCCCCGACAAGCGCAGGCTATCGCGCACCAAATTCAAAAACCCCTCGCCCCGCGCTTCCAGAAAACTAGACCCCGTAACCGGGCTTTCGTAGTAGCGCATGAAGCCGGTGAGAAACTGATTCCTACGCGCTGGCTGACACCCAGCGTACAAATTTTCGATGGTCAATGTGTTGTAGAGCGCCCCGGGATTTTGGAACTCAATGCGGTCGGGGAACATGCGAATGATGATCTGCGATCCGGCGACTCCGTAGTCCCGATGAATGACGGCGTTTACGACAGCCTCTTGGAGTGCAGTGTCTATATAGCTGGGGTAATCTCGCCGGCCGTCGCCGCTTTTCCGCGATGCAATCGGCGTCAAAGGAGAGACTTGGAAATACGACACGACCTTGGCAATTTGCTCGGGTAACGGCCCAGTGATTTGCCGGCTATCCACGGTGTTGCCGTCGGGAATGTCGTGGTGGTACACAGCCAGATCGATGTACGCGCCGGAAATGTACTGCTCGGGCTGCTTGGCAAAAAGCAGGATGCCCAAGTGCGTCGGCGTGGCCCCACCTCCGAGATCGCAGCGAGTTTGTGCGCCGCCAGCGTGGAAGTCCAGTCTTCTGGCGTGGACCAGTCGGGAAAGCGCCGACTGAAATACAGTTCAAGCCGGGTTTTGTCCAAGTCGTCGATACTGCTGCCGACTAGGGGGCGTTCCTCGATAGATAAGATGGGTTGGATTTTGTCGATCATGATTATTCTGCGTTTTTAAGCTGCTCCAGAATGTCCATCCCCACCCGCCGACTCCACGCCTCCATCACCCGCCCGAACAGGGGACCGGGCTTCCCGTCGCCAATCGGCGTATTGTTGATGCGCGTACACGGCGCTAGACAATAGGGCGTGCTGGTCAACCAAGCCTCGTCCGCATTGACCGCGTCGTAGGGCTGCAAATCCTTTTCGACCCAGCCCAGCCCCAACTCGGGTGCCAATTCCCGCAGCGTCACCAAACTCACCCCTTCCAGAATGTTGCGGCTAGTAGGCGTAAAGATCGTATCGTTCTCCACCACCACAAAGTTGGCCCCCGAGCACTCGGTGAGGTTGCCGTCCAAATCGAGCAGCAGCGAGGTGGCGGAGGGATCGACCGCCTGCGATTGCTTGTCGGCCAGCCAATAGTGCAAGCGCGAGCGGTTTTTGGTCTTGGGGTCAACGCATTGGGGCGGCACGTGGCGGATGGAGGGGGTGACCGCGTGGACACCTTGCTCGAAATAGGACCGCCACACGGCAAAGGGCAGCGGGAAGGAGTGGATGCACAACGTGGGCGTCAGGCGCGCCGGTGTCCCAGCGCTGCCAGCGTAGAGCTGGTTTTCCCCTGGCGTTACAAAGTGGACGACTCCCAAATCCTGCTCGGGACCGATCAGCTTGCTATTGGTCTCGATCAAGGTCCGCGTGCATTCGACCAGTCCCTCGTGGTCCAGTGCCAACTCAATGCCGGCGTATTTACACGACCGCAAAAGCCGCCGCACGTGCTCCTCCAAGCGGAACGGTTCGTGCCCGAACGTGCGGGTCATTTCGGTCAGGGTGGCACCCAGTATGATCCCCAAATCGTAGATATTGAGATGGGCCTGGGAAGCGGGGACGAAGCCATCGTTGAGATAGACGACTGGTTCACTCATAGTGCGTTATTCTCCTCTCTGTCTGAAAACCCCCGGCGGTAACGTATCCATCCGCAGATAAACGCAGATAAACGCAGAGGCGAGATAATGTTTCTCGGTTTTCAGCCTGCGTCCTGTGAGTCCAAGGCGGCGCAGGCAGTGTAAAAATCGGCTGTCGAGGTGGAAAAACCATGCACCTGCTCGACCTCGCGCACGGCCAATTCCGTGGCCCATCGCGCCTTTAGTGTATCGGGAAATTCCACTCCGTCGGTGGCGTCCCGCACCAAAATGGTATTATAGCCCCGCCCGCGCATGGCGCGAACCCCGTAGTCGCGACCCAATATACACCAGTTGGTCGCAAAGCCAGCGAAAAGCAAGTGCAGAATGCCGCGCTCCTCGCACAAATCGTGCAGTTGCTGGCCCGTACCCACGACAAAGTCCCCTTCCTCCACGGCGATATGGGGCGAAAGATCGAGTTGCCCGGTTAGGCTCCTCCAATAGGGACCAATGCCCGGCTCTTGGTCGCGCGGTCCGCGGAAACAGACGTACGCTCCCTGTCGGTTGCGGAACTCAGCCGGCGGCCAATTCGGGACTGGCCCCGGTTCAGGCTCGGGCGTGCAGCCTTGGTACACCTCGTACTTATCCGGGAAATTGGCCAGCACTCCGGGACTAGGTGCCTGCACAATGGTCAGGCCGCATTCCCGCGCCCGCCCGATGAGCGGCGCAATCACTTCCTTGGTCACCGCCTCGGCGCGCTCAATCCAGCTATCGATGTGATGTACGTTCCACAGGTCGATTAACACCAGCGCCGTCTGCCCAACCGGCAGGGCGAAGTCCAACTCCCGCACGACGAAATTTTCCTCGCGGCAGGGCACTTCCTCGGGTGTACTGTCTTGGAAGTACTGCACTTTCAGTTGCAAAGTCGCCATTACCTCTCCCATTATAGCAATTCGGAATGATTTGAACGATTCGAGCAGTGGATCGTCTTGTTTCTACTATTCTGCGTCCATTTGCGTCCATCTGCGGATCATCTTGTGAATGATGTAGGATTGCTATATCACAAGTCTGCAATCATGTCGTAATTATTGGTCCCCCCGGCCTCAAAATCGCCCACGCGCCGAAAACCGAATTTGGTGTAAAAGTGGACGGCGCGGGGATTGTCCGCGCGCACGCCACCCCACAGCAGCATGCGCTGCCGCCCTAGCCGTGGCAATAGCCCTAACAGATGCTGCATCATCAAACTGCCCAGCCCCTCGCTTTGGTACGCGTCAGCCACGGAAGGAGCCAAAGTACAATCGGTCTCGTCGTGCAAGGCCAACCCCAATGCATCGTAGCGCCGACGATCCCCGTCCCGCACGCCTAGCTCGACGACAAAATACGCCACAATGCGCTCGACCCCCTCCTCCTCAACCCAAGCCAGCATACGCAGCGTGTGAGCGCTGTCCAATGCAGCGCAAAAACCCTCGGCTGTCTCTTGGTCAAACGGGTGTGGTCCGTACACCCGGCGAGTAGCCTGCGACAAGCCGGTAAAATACGCACCTAACTCAGCGGCCTGATCAGCGCGCAACGGGCGGAAGTCAACCCGCTGGCCCGAAGCCAACACCTCGCTGGACGAGACCAGATCGGGTTGCGCGTCTATGGTACTGGGGTCAATCTGCATGAGAACGCCGTCAAACCTGAAGGATGTTGCCTTTTCCCAGCAACGCCTGATACGCCACCAACGCCCCCGCCACGTGTACATTCATCGACGGCCCCTTGCCGTACATGGGGATATAGACCGCGCCATCGCACAGTGCCAAGGTCTGTCGATAGACGCCTTTGGTCTCGTTGCCGAGCACCAAACACACTTTGTTCGGGAAATCGTATTCCAAATAGCACACAGCCCCTTGCACCATTTCCAACGCCACCAAGTGATACCCTTCCTCCCGCAGTGCATTGGCCGTTTCGTCCATGCGACCGATCCGCCGCCAAGCCACTCGCCGCTCATGGCCCCGCGCCGTGCGCTCAATATCCTCGTGCGGCGGCGCAGGCGTTACACCCGTAAAAACCAACTCCCGCGCCCCGCACGCATCGGCAATGCGAAACATCGAGCCGACGTTGAGCGGGTCTTCGACGCTCTGCAACAGAAAGGCCAGCTCCACTTTGGGCGGATAGCTCTTCGCTGCGTCCGCAAAGAGCCGCTTCACTTCAACCTTGCGCAAAGGGCGCATCGTCAAAAGCGGATGGCCTTGTACTTCTTCACGTGCTCGGTAATCGCCACCTCCACCGGCAACCGCTCCATGCTCGACGCGCCGTAGAAGCCATCGACGCCCTGCGTGTTTTGCAACACGTACTCGGCGTCCTCCGGCTCTGAAATCGGCCCCCCGTGGCACAGCACAATCACCTCCTCGGACACGCTCCGCGCCGCATCGCATATCGCCTGCACAAACCCCACCGATTCCGCCAAAGTCAGCGCGGTAGTAGCACCAATCGCGCCCTTCGTAGTAAGCCCAGCGTGCGCCACCACAATGTCGGCACCGGCCGCCGCCATCTGCTCGCCCTCTTCGGGATTAAAGGCATAAGGCGTCGTCAACAATCCCATATCGTGCGCCGTGCGGATCATCTCCACCTCCTCCCCATAGCCCATTCCAGTTTCCTCCAAGTTCTGCCGATACAACCCGTCAATCAGGCCCACAGTCGGAAAATTCTGCACGCCAGAAAACCCAATCGCCTCAACCTCGCGCAAAAAAACATCCATCTGACGGAACGGATCCGTCCCGCACACGCCCGCTAGCACCGGCGTATCCTCCACCACCGTCAACACCTCCCCAGCCATGTCCATCACAATCGCGTTGGCGTCCCCATACGGCATGGTCCCAGCCAGCGACCCCCGGCCCGCCATGCGAAATCGCCCGGAATTGTAAATCACAATCAAATCAACCCCACCGGCCTCCTCGAACTTGGCGCTGATCCCGGTGCCAGCCCCCGCGCCGATAATGGGAATCCCATCGGCGATGTTCTGCCGCAATCTCGCGAGCACTTCTTCTCTTGTAAAAGCCATGGCCGCCTATCCGTTTAGAGCCTTTTCTATCCGCACCCCCTCCATCTTCCGCAACTCGGCCTCCGGCCCAAACGGCGCGTATATGGCGATCAATTTCATTGGATCGTCCCCATTATTGACCGTCGAGTGATACACAGCCGTCGGAATGTGTACCAACTCCCCTGGGCCAATCTCCTTTTCCAACATGCCCGACTCCAACTCCACTGTCTGAATCCCAGTGCCCTC
This sequence comes from Candidatus Latescibacterota bacterium, assembly GCA_965116455.1. Lineage (GTDB taxonomy): Bacteria > Latescibacterota > UBA2968 > UBA8231 > UBA8231. Next base: position 3,655,453 of record OZ220690.1, read on the forward strand.
TATCACATAGAGAATCTCCTCGCTATACGGATGGTTGTGGCGCTCGTGGCCCTTGCCCGGTGCTAACTCCACCACGCCGCAGCTAAAGTGCTCGGCCGCGGTCACCAGCGGCTCGGAAAGCCAGTTCAGTCGTCCCCAGTCAAAGACTTGGGTTTCCACGTCTGCGCATTGCACGAATGTCTTTTTCTCGCTCATCACTCTCCTGCTTTCTCGGCAATTAGCTCCAGTAGCAGCGCGGTCGCCGCGGCTGCAAACTCTGGATCGTTGATATTGTGATCGACTTCGCGGACGAGGATGCCCTCGTCCAAGTTGGCTTTGAGGGCGTCGCTAAAGGCACGGTCGGCTTCGCGGTCGCAAAACAGCTCGCCGTCGCCGTCGAGGATCGACACGCCCCTGAGCGGCATGAGCACGGCGACCGGGCCTGTGGCGGCGTTGAGCTTTTCAGCGAATATCCGACCCATCTGCGCATTCTCCTCGGCATTGGTGCGCATCAAAGTCACCTCTGGATTCCACTCGTAAAAGAGCCGCGTGCCGTCCTTGTACTGTTGCGGCACCGTATCCATGCCGCCAAAATTGGCCATATCCACGCAGCCGGGGACCACTAGCTGGGGCAAACCCGCCCGACCCGCCGCACTCAAGCGCTCTGGCCCCGCACTGAAGACGCCGCCGCACACTTCGTCGGCCCACTCGGTGGTAGTAATGTCCAGCACCGCATCCACCAAGCCCTCGTCGATGAGCGACTCCATGGTGCGGCCGCCAGTACCCGTGGCGTGAAAGACCAAGACTTCGTACCCGCTCGCCGACAGGGTCTCGCTACACGCGTTTACGCATTCCGTGGTGTTGCCAAACATCGACGCGACGACGATCGGCTTGTCGTCGCCAGCCGGTGCTGGCTCGGCTTCGACCATGCCGCAAATCGCACCAGCGGCTCGCGTAAAAATCACTCGCGAAATCCGATTGACTCCGGCCACATCCACAATCGACGGAATGAGCACCACATCCTTGCTGCCCACGTATGCTCCCGTGTCGCCGGCCGCCACAGTCGAAACGCATACCTTGGGCACGCCCACCGGCAGGGCGCGCATGGCCGCGGTCACCACGCTGCTGCCGCCGGACCCGCCCATGCCGACGATGCCGTCAAACCGGCCCTCGGCGTACCCTTGCTCCGCCACCTTGGCCGCGCCCTCCCCCATAGCCTTCATGGCGGCACCGCGATCGCCAGCCGCGCGCAGCGACTCCAGCGACGCGCCAGCAGCCGCGGCCACCTCGCTGGCATCCACATCCACGGCAAAGGCTTCGCACTCGCCCATAACGCCCGTGTTCACCGACAGGACTTCGTGGCCGCGCGCCAAAATCTGCTCGCGCAAGAAGGCGTATTCCACACCCTTCGTATCAAACGCCCCAACCATCATAATTGTAGCCATAACGCTCTCCTCAAGCTGGCGTCGTTAGGTGTTTTCCTTTTCCGTCATGCTGAGCGCAGCGAAGCATCCCATACCAAAGTGCCCCTGCACAACATCAGCTTGTAATATGGCCGCTTCAGCTAAAGCGCCGCAACCGGAGCGCGTTCATCACCACCGACACCGACGAAAAGGCCATCGCTAAGCTCGCCAGCATTGGATTGAGCAGCGGGCCGCCGAATAGGTACAGCGCACCCGCAGCTATCGGAATGCCCGCAGTGTTGTAAAAAAACGCCCAGAACAAATTCTGCTTTACGGTCCGCACAACCGCTCGACTCAACTCAATGGCCCGCGCCACATCCGCCAACCGGCTGTGCATGAGCACTACGGGAGCAGACGCGGCCGCCACATCCGTCCCAGTGGCAAAGGCCATGCCCACATCGGCGGTAGCCAGCGCTGGCGCGTCGTTGATCCCGTCGCCGACCATGGCCACGCAGCGGCCCTCGTCCTGCAACGCCTGCACGGCCGCGGCCTTGTCTGCGGGCAAAACCTCGGCGCGTACAGTCTCAATTCCCACCTGACGCGCCACCGATTCAGCAGCCGAACGGCTGTCGCCCGTGAGCATCACCACCTCCAAGCCGCCTTGGCGCAACCGAGCCACGTCGTCCTTGCTCTGCGGGCGGGGGCGGTCGGCCAAGGACACGCGACCGACCAATGCGCCCGCCACCGCGACCCACGCGACAGTAGCTCCGTCCGCCGAGCCGCTGTCCTCGTCCATGCGAACTCCCACTTCCACCATCATGGCGCGATTACCCACCACCACGTCCTCGCCCCCCACCGCAGCCTGCGCACCTTTGCCCGGACTCGCCACAACTTCGGTAGCCTCTGACACGGCAAGGCCCTGCTCTGTTGCGGCCGCCACAATCGCCGCAGCCAACGGATGCTCCGAGCCGCGCTCCACGGCCGCGGCCAAGCTCAGTACTTCGTCGGCACGGCGGCCGTTTAACGGCTCTACTGCCACAACCTGCGGCCGCCCCTCGGTAATCGTGCCAGTCTTGTCCAGCACCACGGCATCTACTTTGTGCGCCGTTTCCAGCACTTCTGGACTTTTGAACAGAATGCCTAAATGCGCGCCGCGTCCCGTGCCGACCATGATCGCGGCTGGCGTGGCCAAACCCAAGCTACACGGGCAGGCGATGATCAACACGGCCACGAAAACCTGCAACGCAAAACTCAAACCCTCCCCAGCCCATAGCCAACCCACTGCGGCTATTACGCCTATGACCAGCACGGCGGGCACAAAATACCCAGCGACGACATCGGCCAAACGGGCAATCGGCGCTTTGCCCGCCTGAGCGGCCTCGACTAAGCGCACCATCTGCATCAGCAGCGCGTCCCCACCTACGCGCGTTGCACGCACCATGAGCGCGCCCGCGCCATTGAGGCTGCCGCCGGTCACCTCATCACCCAGTACCTTAGCCACGGGCAGCGACTCACCGGTCAGCAACGACTCATCCACCGTAGAATTTCCTTCGACGATTTCGCCGTCGGCGGGAATGCGCTCGCCCGGACGCACGCGCAGGCAGTCGCCCACTTCGATGGCATCAGCCGCAATTTCCCGCTCCCCATCGTCAGTCACCAGCGCGGCCTTGTCGGGTTTGAGCTTCAGCAGGGCACCTATGGCCTCCTCGGCCCGCAGCCGCGAGCGCGCTTCGAGATAGCGGCCCATCAGCATCAGGGTGAGGATCGTCGCAACCGTCGGGAAATAGGAGTCAAACGCCGCAGCCGCACCCACGGCGACAGACCCCAAACCCCAAGCGCTGTAGAGCCACGCCGCAGCCGTGCCAATGGCGATGAGCGAAAACATGTTGGGTCGGCCCCGCCACAGAGCCTGCCCGCCCTCGGCGTAGATCTGGCGGCCAATCCACATCACCGGCAGCGCGAACAGCAGATGCAAAACGCCTACCCGCAGCGGATGCTGGGCCAAGGACAGCGCCGGGACGACGGGTGCGGCCATCTGCTCGGCCATCTCTACCGCGAAGAGCGGCAGCCAAAATACAACAGCCCAGCGAAATGACCCCGCTTGCTCGGCCAGTTCGACCCGCTTGCGTTCCTGCCGCCTAGCCGCGCCTTCAGCTTCAGGCACTTGCACCCGCGCCTGAAACCCCGCTTTTGCCACGGCCGCCGCAATGCTTTTCTCATCTACAGCCGCCGGATCAAAGCGCACGGCCATTTGCTCAGTCGCCAAGTTGACGTCAGCTACTTCGACGCCGGCCAAGCCGGACACCTGCTGCTCGACCTGCCGCACACAACCAGCGCAGTGCATGCCCTCAATAGCGAAATGTTGCTCTCTACTGTTTGCCGTCATGTTGCAACCTCGCAATTCAATCGCTAAACCCGCTCAACTCGGGTCAAAATTCAATCCAGCAATATAAATACGTTAGCCGCTAAAGGGCATCAAGCAAGGGGCAGAGGAAAATGGCTTGACACCCGTTGACGGCTGGTTGTTTATTGAGACTTGGAACCACCAGCAGAATCCCGCCTGTCGGGTTACTTGCTGAATACAACAGCCGTTCAACCTAGGTTCGGGGTAGCTCCCTGAGCCTCGGCGAATAAGCAAGACTCCCGCTGTCTTTCTGAGTGGTGGTTCCATAGCCCGGCCCCCGAGGGGCCGCACTCCAAGTCCTAGGTCACATGTTCCCGAAGTAATTAAGGAAAACGTGAGTTCGGGATAAGCAGAGAGTCAAAAGCTCGCTAGGCTAGTCTTTCGGGTTCTACTTGAACGCGCGCTTTGGCTTCGAGTTGATCCCCAAGCTCAAAATCACCATGTCTTGATTTACACAGGGAATGGTCATCCTATTTTGTGCAAACGTGCACATTACAATCGTATGCTACTAAGCGGAAGCACGACTTTAGTTAGAAGGTCGCTTAACCCGAACCCACGTTAAGAAAAGGATTTTTATGAACACGTTTCGATTGGCTAACCCGACCATGCCCCTGCTATCCGCTGCGACGATGGCCCTGCTCACGGTATTCGCATCCGGTTCTTTCTTCCTGGGCGGCACCGCGCTCGCCCAAGAGCTACCCACGGACGACCCACCTGTGAACTTCCATGTTACGAGCTACGACGATACGTCGGTTGGTCTAGAATGGAGAATACCGCGCAATCGGGGTATCACTAACTCTGTCCTGCAAAGATATACACACAACGGCAGTAAGTTCGAATCGTTCTATCCCCGTGATTTTACAGATTGGGAAGTGGTCGGTGGCGCTCAACAGGGGTTTGCTTCTTATCGCCTAAGCCCCGATACGCAGTACAAGTATGTGCTCAGGCTCAAGGACGATTCAGGTACGACCATCATCGAGACATCCGTGACATTCCGTACCCTGCCGGCTTCTGATGAGCCTTCTGGTGAGCCCACGCTCTCAACAGACGTCACCCTGAGCAGTCTCAGCCTCAGCGGCATCGACATCGGCTCGTTCAGTGCTAACAAACAGACCTACGTGGCAACCGTTGCTAACAGTGTGACGCAAACGACGGTTTCGGCAACGGCGAACCACGAGGGGGCCAGCTACGTGATCTGGCCCGGTACCAACGGCGTCATCTCCCTCAGCGTAGGCATAAACGAAATCACCGTAACCGTGACCGCTGAAGACGGAATCTCGACTCGCGTCTACAGCATCTTCGTCACCCGCGCCGGGACAGACGAGACCCCGACCCCCGACCCGAGCGACCCAACAGACGAGACCCCGACCCCCGACCCAAGTATCTCAACAGATGCAACGCTGAGCAGTCTGTCGTTAAGCGGCATCGACTTCAGCCGCCCGTTCAGTCCGGGCAGGTATCACTACGATGCCAGCGTAGCAGAAGACGTGACCGAGACCACGGTTACCGCAATGCCGGACAAACCTGAAGCCAGCTATGTCATCAAGCTCAATGGGGAGGTCAAAGATGATGGCTTCATCCCTCTCAGCGTAGGCAGCAGCGTCATCACCGTCGAAGTCACCGCCGAAGACGGAATCACGTCCCAAACCTACACCGTCACCGTAACCCGCCAAGGGGTGACAGATGAGCTACCCACGGACGACCCACCTGTGAACTTCCATGTTACGAGCTACGACGATACGTGGGTTGGTCTAGAATGGAGAATACCGCGCAATCGGGGCATCACTAACTGCGTCCTGCAAAGATATACACACAACGGCAGTAAGTTCGAATCGTTCTATCCCCATGATTTTAAAGATTGGGAAGTGGTCGGTGGCGCTGCTCTTGGGTTGGGCGATTACGACCTAAGTCCCGATACGCAGTACAAGTATGTGCTCAGGCTCAAGGACGATTCAGGTACGACCATCATCGAGACATCCGTGACATTCCGTACCCTACCAGCTTCTGGTGAGCCCACGCTCTCAACAGACCGCACCCTGAGCAGTCTCAGCCTCAGCGGCATCGACATCGGCTCGTTCAGTGCCAACAAACAGACCTATGTGGCAACCGTTGCTAACAGTGTGACGCAAACGACGGTTTCGGCAACGGCGAACCACGAGGGGGCCAGCTACGTGATCTGGCCCGGTACCAACGGCGTCATCTCCCTCAGCGTAGGCATAAACGAAATCACCGTAACCGTGACCGCTGAAGACGGAATCTCGACTCGCGTCTACAGCATCTTCGTCACCCGCGCCGGGACAGACGAGATAGATGACGGCGAGATGGACGATGGCGAAGAGGACGATAGCGGAGAGGACGATGGCGAAGAGGACGATAGCGAGGACAACAGCGAGGACGACGGGATAATGGCCTTTGCTTTCGCCGAAGGGGTCGAAGACCAAGCGTACACAGCTGGTACGGCAATTACCGCTCTGGTACTGCCAGAAGCTACAGGCGGTGAAGGCGAGGTAACGTACCGCGTCTTCGGCTTGCCTGCTGGCCTGTCGTTTGACGCGGCCACGCGGACGATTTCGGGTACGCCCACAGCCGCCACCGATGGTGCCATCGAAGTCACCTGCTTGGCGGAAGACAGTGCAGGAGCCTCCGCCATATTGACCTTCTCCATCACGGTCAACCCACCGCTGAACTTCGGCGACTTGTTCGGCGACTTGTTCGACCTGTTAAATGGCGATTCTAGTGATGCAGAGGATGAAAATAACTAGTGCCGCGCCAAGCCATCCGCTTCGCCTCAGTCGAATGCGCCAATCAGTTGCTTGATCCGCGCCCATGTCGTCTCCTCAACCGCCGTGTCTGGCGGTGGCAGCGGCGGGGTGCTCTCGGGATCACCGGGATGAAACGCTTCGCCTTCTGGATTGTCATCGCCCGCCACCCAAGTGCCGTCGGGGTCGCCCAACTCCGCACCATTAGACGCTCCATCGCCGTCGGAATCCAACGCCGCCAGCTCTGGGCCCCAAATCACGTCCCCGGGTGCGCCGGCTGAGGTAAGGAAGTTGGTCGCAATCTCCAAGCCAAACGGATTGAGCGGCGAACCGCCTCCAGCCGTGTGGCAGGTATTGCAACTCACTGCGGAGCCATTGGGAACCTGTCTTACGCGCTTGCTGCGTGCGTTGGCCTCTTCGGCAACTACGCCTCCTAAAAAGAGTACGGCCACTAGCAAAACTCTCAAAGTCATGGAAAATCTCCTTTCCTCGTTATTCATCGCTAAATATCTCACTTCTCAGAACATGTCCACGTTTAGCACCGCAAGTCAATACAAACCCTCGCCTCACACCGCCAAATCGCGCATATTTAAAGTCCATTCCATAGGAGGCAACGCTCATGTCCACCGCTCAACGTCTCGACCTAAGCGAAGTGCGGCCGCAGATTGATGTCGATCCAGCGACCTGCGTCTATCACCCGCTCGCACCGGCCAGTGAATTTGCCGAAGGCGAGGGCCGGCCCTTTACCATTGACGGCATTCACCTCGCAGTCTTTCTCTACGAAGGTTCCTTTCACGCCGTTGACAATCGCTGCCCGCACATGGGCTACCCCATGTCCAAAGGCAGCATCCGCGACGGCGTGCTGATTTGCCACTGGCACCACTGGGAATTTGACCTAAAGACCGGCGGCTGCCTGCTGACTTCGGGCGACGACCTAAAAGCCTTTCCCGTCGAAGTCCGCGACGATGGCTACGCATGGGTCGGCATCCCGCCCGGCGAGAAGGAAGAGGCCCGCCTGCGGCTCGTGGCCCGAGGCAAGCGCGCGCTCGAACAAGGGCTTAAAGACCGCAGTTCCTTCCTCATCGCCAAAGCAGTCGCCGCACTCCGCCAAACAGGTGCCACTCCGCAAGAAATCATCCAACAGGGGCTTTATTACGGTGCGCACAAAACCAGCGAAGGCTGGTCGTCGGGAGTCGCCATCCTAACCCTTGCGGCAAACATGTGGGACGACATCGCCGAGGCCGACCAAAATCTCTTTCTCGTCCACGGTTTGACCCAGATTTCGCGGCGCACCTCCGGCTCGTCGCGCCGCCAGCGCTTTCCCTTTCCCCGCGCCAATGACGACCAAGACTTGGCCACCCTCAAGCGCTGGTTTCGCACCTTTGTAGATCAGCGGCATCACGGCGCGGCCGAGCGCATCTTGCTCACCCTGCACGACCGCGACTGCGGCAAGGAAACCCTCGCGGATTTCGTCTTCACCGCGGCCACGGACTTCTACTTCATGGGCGACGGCCACTCCCTCGACTTTGCCAATAAGATGTTTGAAGCCCTCGACTACGTGGAATGGGTCGGCGCGCACGAGATCCTCCGCCCGATCGCCGTCGATTTGGTGAGCCGCACCCGCCACGAAGAGACCTCGCGCTGGGCCGACAGCCTGCCGCACTTGGAAAACATCTTCGCGCGCCTAGACGATATCTGGGAAGACAATCAGCGCAACGAAGCGACCCTCGACGTCTCCGAGTTCACCCAAGTCATGCTCGGCGACGACTTTGAACCCATCCTCGCCCGCGTCGAAGAGGCCCTGCGCGCTGGCGTTCCGCCGACCCAACTCTGCCGCGCCATGACCTATGCCAGCGCATTGCGCACCCTGCGCTTCCATCTCAAAAACGAGGGCGACTGGCACGACGTAGCCAACATTTATTCCTACGCTCACGCCCTGTACGCGACCTTCCACTACGCCGCCAGCAAGGAGCTGTTGCGCGCCATTTTCCACGGCGCGGTTTTCCTCACCTACCTGCGCTGGCTCAACATGCCCTCCGCCCGCGTCCCGCAGCACGGGCAGAAGCTCGACGAGCACTTCGCCTCCAGCGAGGCTATGCTCAAGCGCCTCGGCGAACTAGCCGATTTCCAGAAGGTCTTCGAGGCCGAAATCCTCGTCAGCCAGTATCTCGAAGAAGGGCACGACGTCGCCAAGCTCCGCCATGCCTTGGCTCACATCATGCTCCGCGAAGACGCCGAGCTGCACATGTTCCAAGTGCTCGAAGCCGCGTTCCGCCACTACGATTTGAGCGACGACCCCGAGGAAAAGCGCGTCCACCTGTTGGCGGCGACCCGCTATATCACTGCGCAAAAGGTGATGAAAAACATCCTCTGGGCCACGGAAAATGCCGAGCGGCTCCAGCGCGGCGAACTCCTCAGCGAGCGCGAAGACGACGATTGAAGAGGTGGTTACAGAGTATATGCTTGCTGAAAACCGCCGCGACGAAATCTATTGACCCGTGCCTATAGACGAACTCCGGGATGTGCTTCAACTATGAAAATTGGTTCTTACACCGTCGATTTTCATTATTCCCCACTTCTTCCATTCTTCCACATTAAGGAACTATAGCTATGAAGTCTTTGGCCACATGTCTGCTGGGTCTGTTGGTGTTCGTCTCAGTGGGCACGGCTGAGGTATCGCTTGTTGTAGGTCAGGTGCGACTTTCGGATGGACAGCCAGTAGCCGGGGCGCAGGTGATGCTGTTTGATTTGGCCTCTCTGCGGCGGGGTGCTGTCGCCCAAGCGACGACTGATGCGACCGGGCAGTTTGCGCTGCCGTTGGCAGCGTTGGGTCGGCCGGCCCTGTCGCATAGTTTTGTATTGGGGCCGAATTATCCAAATCCTTTTAACCCTTCGACGCTTATCCCCTACGAGTTGGCGGCGGCGGGGTATGTGCGCTTGGAAGTGTTTAACCTGTTGGGACAACGGGTGGCGACGCTGGTGGATGGGGCGCAGCCTGCCGGGGCGCATCGGGCGCGGTGGGATGGTACGGATGCGGCCGGGCAAGCGGCGGCGGCAGGGGTGTATGTGTATCGGCTGCTGGTGGATGGGGCGCAGCAGACTGGACGCATGGTACTGGTGGATGGACAGGCGGGGGTGCCGATAGGCGGAGCAGAAGTAAAGGCTCGGCCGACAGCGGGTGCCAGCGGGTCGGCGTACGGGTTGGTGGTTGTAGGGGAGGGGATGATGCCTTATGTGGACCCGGCGTTTCGGGTGGAAGCGGGACTGGCGGAGGAGGACTTGGTCGTCGAAGGGGCGGCGGGGTGGCCGCGGATGAAAGTGGCAGCGGATGAGCGATTGGGAGATGTAAACAACGATGGCCAAGTGGATGTGTCGGACGCGCTGTTGGTGATGATGTACCTCGTGTTGCTTGATGTGGCGGCTTTAGACCTCCGCGATCTGGATTGGCGCGACCGGATGGACGTGGTATTCTTCTTGGAACGCTATTCGTCGCTCGCGTCAGCGAACCTCAACAGGGTGGATTTGGGCGATGTGGACCAAGATGGCGATGTGGATTTTGACGATGTACACTTCATGCTGACCTATAGTATTGATCCATCCAATCCGCTGTTGCCGGCGGGTATTGGGCTGCTAGCGGGTGTTTTGGTAGCGTCGTTGCCGGGTGGGGCAGAGATGGCATTTGCGTGGATTGAGCCTGGGGTATTTCAGATGGGTTCACCAAGTTCGGAGGAGGGTCGTCGGGATGATGAAGGTCCGGTGCATGAAGTGGAGATCAGCGAGGGGTTTTGGTTGGGTAAATATGAGGTGACGCAAGAGCAGTGGGAGGCGGTTATGGGGACGACGCCGTGGTCTGGGGAGAATTATGTGGTGTCGGATCCGTCTCATCCGGCGGTGTATATTTCTTGGATTGATGTTCAGGCGTTTATACATCGGCTGAACGAGGCGGCGGGTGATTCGTTGTATCGTTTGCCTTCGGAGGCGGAGTGGGAGTATGCTTGTCGAGCGGGAAGTACGACTAGTCGGTCTTTTGGGGACGACGAGAGTCAACTGACGCATTATGCGTGGTATTATGATAATGCTTGGTATGTGGGTGAGGAGTATGCCCATGCGGTGGGTCAGAAGAAGCCGAATGCTTGGGGGTTGTATGATATGCACGGGAATGTGTGGGAATGGGTACAGGACTGGTATGATGGTGCCTATTATAATAGCTCGCCTCGAGTTGATCCTCCGGGACCTAGCTCCGGCTCTCGTCGCGTCGCCCGGGGCGGCGACTTCGTCGGTTACGCCCATGTTGTGCGGTCGGCGTTTCGCGGCGACGCCTATCCCGGCGGCCGTAGCGGCATCGCTGGCGTGCGCCTTTTAAGGATTCGTTAACCCTTGCTTCCTTTTACCCTTTTACTCTTGGTCCGCTGATCGCCAAGCCGCCACCCGCAGTTTCCACTCCTCGACCGCGCAGTAGAGCACCGGCACAACCGGCGCGGTCAGCACCACCGCCATCATGCCGCCGAAGGTGGGAATGGCCATCGGCAGCATGAGGTCTGCGCCGCGTCCACTCGCCGTCAGCACGGGGATCAGCGCCAAGATCGTGGTGGCCGCCGTCATCAGGCAGGGGCGGATGCGCCGCACCCCTGCGGCGAGTGCCGCACGGCGCATCGCCTCGACGGTCGCTGGCTTTTGCTCGCGGAAGAGTTGGCGCAGATAGGTCGCCACGATCACGCCGTTGTCCGAGGCAATGCCAAACAGCGCGAGAAAACCCACCCACACCGCCACGCTCAAGTTCAGCGGACGGACGTGGAAGAGGTCGCGCATCTGTGTGCCGAAGACGGAGAAATCCAAAAACCATTCCTGCCCGTAGAGCCACAGCATGGCAAAGCCGCCGGCCCAAGCCACTGCAACCCCGGAAAAGACCATCAAGGCCGTGGCGGCGTTGCCAAACTGGAAATAGAGAATGAGGAAAATAATCGCCAGCGCGAGCGGCAGCAGCACGTTGAGCTTCTTCTGCGCTCGCAGTTGATTTTCGTAACTACCAGCGAAGGTGTAGCTAACGCCGGTATCTAGCACGAGATCGCCATTGGCCCTTTTACTGGCCAAATAATATCGACACGCTTCCACCACATCGACTTCCGCGTATCCCGGCTTCTTGTCGAAGAGCACGTAACCTAGCAAAAACGTATCCTCGCTCTTGATGACCTGGGGGCCGCGCACGTAGCGAATCTCGGCCAACTCGCCCAAGGGGATCTGCGCCCCGTCCGGCGCTGGCACCAGAATGCGCACCAGTTCCTCGACGCTGTCGCGCAATTCGCGCATGTAGCGCACCCGCACGGGATAGCGCTCGCGCCCTTCCACCGTAGTAGTAACCAGCTTGCCCCCGATGGCGATCTCAATTACGTCCTGCACCTTCTGCAGGGCGATGCCGTGGCGGGCAATGGCCTCGCGGTCAATGTGGATCTCCAAGTAGGGCTTGCCGACGATGCGATCGGCGTTGACGGTCGCCGCCTCCACCGAGGGCACTTTCTTGAGCAAGCGCTCTATCTCCAAACCGGCGCGCTCGATGGCCTCCAAACTCGGCCCTTTGATCTCAACGCCCATAGGGGCGCGCATGCCGCTCTGCAACATGACGAGCCGCGCGGCAATCGGCTGCAACTTCGGTGCCGAGGTAGAGCCGGGGATTTGGCCAGCCCGAGCGATCTCCGCCCATATATCGTCGGCCCCCTGTATCCCCGGCCAAGCGGCGCGCCCCGGATTGAGTACGGGATCCAAGGGCGGACGCCACAAGCGAAAAGGCCGCCCATTGGCGTCGGGCACAAGGTCGCCAGCCCCGTCGCGCACATAGCGGCCCTGTACCTTGTAGGGCTCACCATCGGGAGCAAACGAAGGCGAGCCATCGGAGGCGCGGAACAGGTCCGTAGCATGCTCGTCAAAAGCAAACAATCGGCGGCGGCCATCCTCGTCGGTCAGGTACTCCGCGCGATAATTGATCACAGTCTCAATCATGGAAATCGGCGCGGGGTCCAGCGGCGACTCCGCCCGTCCTAACTTCCCCACTGCGGATTCCACTTCTGGTATCTGCGAAATGGCCGCGTTTTGCTTCTGCAGGACATCGAGTACCTCGCCAATGGAGGCGTGGGGCATGGTCGTCGGCATCCACAGAAACGAACCTTCGTCAAGGGGCGGCATAAACTCCTTGCCCAACCCGGGCAGGGCCTCGTCGAGAGCCGCAAAGGGCGCTGAATGGCGCAGTGCGGACGGCACAAAGTCGAAGACGCGGGCAAAACCCAGCCACGCGGACGCGCCCGCTAGCGTCAGCAACAAGGGAAAAAGCAGAGCCAAGCCCTTGTGATCCAGACACCACCGGAGCACGCGGGGGAATACATGTTGCAAGGCGCGAAAAAGCGCCAACAGGCCGCCGATCAATCCAGCGGCGAAGATAAAATTGCGCCATCCGCCCTTTTCCGGGCCAAGGGGCAACCAGTGTTCCGCTAGCACGACGACGACCCCAACAGCCGCGGCGGCTATAACACCCCGCGCCACCCACAAGCGCACCCGCTCCGGTACGCGAGCGGCGAGCAAGTGATACGCTCCAATAGCTATCAGCAGCAGACCAACCCACCACGACAGCGCGAGGGCCACCCCAAGACCACAAACCGCCCAAAGGCCAGGTGCCCACCGCCCCAGTCGCGTGCCAAACACACAGTGCGCCAAGGCTGGCAAGGCCGTCAGCGACAGCCACACCGCAGCCAACAGCGCGAAGGTCTTAGTAAAGGCCAACGGCGCGAAAAGTTTGCCCTCGGCTCCTTCCATAGCAAAGACGGGTAAAAAGCCCACTACCGTAGTCAGCACAGCCGTCAGCACGGCACCGCCGACCTCGCGCGTGGCACGGAAGACTACTTCTAGGCGGTCTTCCTCCGCGTCTGCATCCTCTAGGTGCCTGAGGATGTTCTCGCTGATGACGATGCCCATATCGACCATGGTGCCGATGGCAATGGCAATGCCGGAGAGGGCGACTATGTTGGCGTCAATGCCAAAGACCTTCATCGCGGCGAAGCAGGCGAGCACGGCCAGCGGCAACAGCCCGGAGACCAGCATGGCCCCGCGCAGATTCATCACCAGTGCCAACACCACGATCACCGTTACCAGCACCTCCTCGCTCAGGGCGCGCTCCAGCGTGCCCAGCGTCTCCTCAATCAAGCCAGATCGGTCGTAAAAAGGGATCACCTGCACTTGGCTGACCCGCCCGTCGGGCAGGGTTTTCTTGGGCAAACTCGGGGCGATTTCCGCGATCTTGGCCTTGACGCTTTCAATGACGGCTAGGGGATTGGCACCATAGCGCGCCACCACCACGCCGCCGACCACCTCCGCACCTTCCTTGTCCAACGCTCCGCGCCGCAACGCTGGTCCCAGCGCGACCCGCGCGACGTTTTTGACGTAAATCGGGACGTTGTCCCGCGCCTTAATCACGGCGTTTTCGAGGTCGGCCAAGCCTTTGACAAAACCGATGCCGCGAATGACGTACTCGGCTCGATTTAGCTCTACAGTGCGAGCACCCACGTCCCGGTTGGACATGTGCACCGCGTGGAAGACCTCGTCGAGCCGCACCCCGTAGGCGCGCATCGCGTCCGGGTTGACGTCGATTTGGTATTCTTGCACAAAGCCACCTACCGAGGCCACCTCACTGACGCCATCGGCCGCTAGCAGAGCATAGCGCACCTGCCAATCCTGGATACCACGCAACTCGTGCAGATCCCAGCCGCCGGTGGGCACGCCCTGTTCGTCGCGGCCTTCCAACGTGTACCAGAATACCTGTCCCAAGGCCGTTGCGTCTGGCCCCAAGGCCGGCTGGACGCCCTCGGGCAGCAGGCCGGCTGGCAGGCTATTGAGCTTTTCGAGGATGCGGGAGCGCGACCAATAGAAATCGACTCCTTCGGCAAAAATCACATAGATGCTCGAAAAGCCGAACATTGAAGAGCTGCGGATCGTCTCGACGCCCGGTACGCCCAACAGCGCCACTGTCAGCGGATAGGTCACCTGATCTTCCACGTCTTGCGGCGAGCGTCCGGCCCATTCGCTAAAGACGATTTGCTGGTTTTCGCCGATGTCCGGGATCGCATCCACCGGCACCGGGTCGCGCGGCAGCCAATCGAGCTTCCACGCAAAAGGGGCGACGCTGAGACCCCAACCAACGAGGCCAGCCAGCATCAGCACAGCGACGAGTTTGTGGACTATAAAAAAGCGGACTAAGCAGTCCATGATAGCCTCCTACTCGTGGCCGGCGAAGGTCTCGCGCAGGCTGCCGCAACGGTACATCTGGCCGCCGAAGTAGGGGTTTTGGGTCTGCATCGCCTGTTGCAGCCAAGCCGCCCCCTCGTTGTCAAAGGCCATTGGACAGTGAAAAAGATGCACTGGCCCGGCATGGACGCCCCCCTGCCGCGCCACCCGAATCAGCACCGTCGAGAGCTCGGCAAAGGCTTGGCGGGCCGCGGCGAGATCGCCAGCTCCGCTGATCGCGTCTCCGATCTCCTGCGACGCCGGGTGGGCCGCGAGCGTTGCGGCGGCGGCCTGTGCCCCCGACAGATCGTCCTTGCTCAACGCCTGTTGCGTGGCGAAATAGGCCGTCCAGACCGCGGACGGCGGGCCGTGCGCGTGGCCGTTTGGCTCGTCGTCGCGCTGGTCGGCCCGCGCTGGCGCATTCATCATGCTCGGCTGGGCGCGGATTTGGAGGGCGCTGTCGATTTTGAACGCGCCGTTGACCACCACTTGCTCTCCCTCGCGCAGACCCTCGCGCACCAAGTAGTAATCCCCGGCCCGCGGCCCGAGCACGACCTCGCGGCCCTCGTACAGCCCCTCGCCGAGCGCGACGTACACCACGGCGCGTTTGCCCGTCAGCAGCGGTGCCGAAGCTGGCACCACCAGCGGCATCTCGCGCTCCGCCTCGTCGCCAGTGTCATACAACTCTTCGGCGCGCACTAGGGCCATACCGCAAATGTCGCAGGCACCGGGCGCGTCGCGGACGATCTCTGGGTGCATCGGACTGATCCACTTGCCCGTGAGCGCGGGCGACATGGCGCGCCCGTGTGCTCCTACCTCGGCTTGGGCCACGGCCCACACCAGCATCCCCGGCTTCAGCCGACCTTGCTCGTTGGCTACATTGACCCGCACGCGCACCGTGCGCGTGCGCTCGTCCAACACTGGATCGACGAAGGATATTTGGCCGCTGAATACCTCGCCCGGATAGGCTTCAGCCGAGAATTCGACGGCCTGACCGTAGTGGATCCAAGACATATCCGATTCGTAGGCTTGCAGTTCCAGCCACAGCCGCGACAAGTCTGCAATGGTGTAAATCGGCGTCCCAGTCTGCACGTACGCGCCCTCGCTGAGGTGCTTTTTTATCACCACGCCGCCTGTCGGCGCATAGATCGTCAGGTGATCGGAGGCGCGGCGCTCGCGCTCGACGCGCTCGATTTGCTCCTCCTTCAGCCCGAGCAGGCGCAGCTTTTCGCGCGCGGCCTCGACCGTCGCCTGCGCCGTCTGCCCAACGGACGTGCCGCTGTCAACCAATCGCGCGCGAGCACGCAGGGCCTGGATCAACTCCTCTTGGGCGGTCAGCAGTTCAGGGCTGTATAGATAGGCTATGTGGTCGCCCTTTTCGACTCGCACCCCTGTGTAGTCCACGTACAGCCGATCAATCCGGCCCGCTACCCAAGCGGTGATGGAGCGGACTTGCGTCTCATCTACCGCAATTTTGCCGACCATCCGCGTCTCAACCGGCGCGAAGCGGCGCTCGACCGGCGCGGTCTGGATGCTGGCAAGCTCCTGGGCGGCGGGCGGGAGGCGCAACTGGCGCGGCCCCAAGAAGTCTCCTGCAGCAGGCGCAGCCACCGGGATTAGGTCCATTCCGCATATTGGACACTGACCCGGACCGGGCTGGCGGATCTGCGGGTGCATCGAGCAGGTCCACGTTTCTTCCTGCTCGACGACCGCGACGGGTGCATGTCCTCTGGGTGCATCCGAGCCGCCCAAACCCCAACCCACGGTCAAGCCGACGATCCCCGCCACGATACCGGTAGATATTAGTTGCTTTGTCGCTTTCATCGTTGAATTTCCTCCGTGGGTTCGCCGACCAGCTTCTCTATCTCGGCCCAATGCAGAGCTTGGTCGGTGCGCGCCCGTTCGTACGCTAGCTGGAACTCCAGCAGGGTGCGTTGGGCATCAATGACCGCGAGAAAATCGCTGCGGTCAGCGGCAAAGGCGCGCTGCGTTACGTTGAGCGCTTGTTCGGCCTTGGGCAGCAAGCTGTCCCGGTAGAGAGCACTGCGGCTTTGGGCATCGCGCTGCTTGTACAAAGCCAGCTCTAGCTCGGCAGCGAGCCTATTCTCCTCGTCCGCAACGCCCTGCAAGGCGGCCTGATGGCTCAGCTTGGCCGCGCGTTCCCCGGCCTCGTAGGACGAGCGCCACAAGGGCAGGTTGAGCGTGGCCATGGCCATCAGCGGATTCGCGCCCCGGTCGCCGATGTGGATGTAATCGAGGCTCACGGTCAAGTCTGGGTAAAACTGCTTGCCGGCCAATTCGACGCCCAAGGACTGCGCCCGCGCTTGCACCTGTCGCATTTGCAGCGTTGGATTCGCAGCCTGCAAGCGCGCCTTTAGCGCCTCTTCGTCTAAGTCCAACTCAGCCATAGTCAGCGAGTCGGGCATAGCTATCGGAGCGGTCGCCGCGCGACCGAGCGCGGCATTTAACCGGGCCGCGGCTGGCCGTCGCTGCTGACGCAGGCTGCGCAGTTGATCCTCCAAGCGACCTAATTCTACCTGCGCTTTGAGAACCGGAGCATGCTCTCCGGTACCGCCGCGATAGCGGGTGCGGCCCACTTCTTCTAAGTGAGCCAACAGCCGCAAGTTGCCCTCGGTGACGGCGATGGCTCGCTCCAAAAAGTAGCAGTCGTAGTACGCTGCCTTGACCTCGAAAATCAGCGACCGCCGCGCGGCCTCATAACGCTGGCCTTCGACTTCGGCCTCTTGCTGGGCAATTCGCCCCTTGAGATCCAATTTGCCCTTCCACGGAAAGGTTTGCGCCGCGCTAAAGCGCATTTCTTGCGGGCCGGTGCGCGTCTCCACCGGGCGCACGAAATAGCCGTAGGTCAGGCGGGGATCGACCCAAGCGCTCGCTGGGGCCACTTTTGCTAGGGCGGCCTTGTAGCGCGCCAAAGCCTGCTTGAGCTTGGGGTTGTGCTGTTCGGCATAGCGCGCGTACTCCGCGAGTTCGGCTCGGGGATCGAGCGCTGCTTCTTCCTGCGACCAAACCGGTCCTGCGAGCAGACCGGCTAGCAGCAGGGCCGTTTTATTTTTGTACATGCAAATACTCCTCGCCGCGCGGGGGTTTCGGATTCGCGTACAGACCCCCGCAAATTGAGTGGAGTGTGAGACTTAGAAGCGTCTGGAAATTTCCGGGTATGCCCTAAGCTCGGACAGCTTCTTAGGACAAACTCGATGCGGCGAGAATCAGATCAGGAAGGAACAGTAGAGCTGGAAAAGCGGGGGATGCGGTTGGGGGATGCGGTTGGTCCGCGACCGCAGCGCAGCCGAACGAGGCGGCGGAGTAGTCGCCGCTATTCCGACCACGGGCGTTGAGACGGACGGCTGCTCGGCTGGGGGGACAAACTGAGGAGACGCGCTGTTGGATTCGGTGCGCAGACAGCAACAACCCGCTTGCAGGCTCTCGTCGCCGCAGGCATTGGCGACGTGGCAGGGCATGGGGGCGGCCTCTGCAACAGGAGCGCAGAAAACCTGCAAGCCACTACAGGCAAAAGCCAGCAGCAGGACTAAAGACACAGTTATGGGTCGCAGGTTTTTCATTAGCAATCAGTCGCTCAATTGCGAGCCAAGTAAGTAAGTGACGTTACGCAGTACGTGACCGATGGTTGGTTTTCGGCCCGATTCCCGCTGGGAGCGCGGGCGTCCCGCCCTCGATCTGACCCGGCCGGTGGCCGTAGGGGGCGGTTTGAAACCGCCCCCTACCCAAGTGCGTAACATCAGTAAGTGAATAGACTACGGACCGAATAAAGAAGTTTCAACAGAATTAGCGCAAGCGCAAAATTCGCTACTTAGGCACCATCTTGCGCACGCCGCGCTCGTACACCACTTCGTACTCGCCCTCCGGCACCTCCATATTCCGCACGGCCAATTCGCCCATCGTCACCAGCGGCTCAGACTCCAAGAGCAACTCGTCGAACGACTCCTCGGGCGTCTTATCGGTGGTATCTAAGACGATTGTGCGCCGCTGGTGGGTAAACAGCGACGCGGCAATTTCTTCCTCAAAGCGCGCTTTGACCTCGGCAATGTGTTCCTCGCGCACGACCGGATATTCGTGCGGGCTGTCCTGCATCCGCCGCGCGATCTCCTCGTCGGAGGCCGTTACGTGGAATAGCACCACATCGGGCAGATGGGCCTCTAGCACCAAAGTTTCGTAGAGCCGCTGAAAGCCGTAGTGGAAGTTCGGGTAGTAAAAGCTGTTCGGGTCGTCGCCGTAAAAGCTGGTGTACACGGCCTCCTCTAGATGCCAGCCAACGATCAGCGGACAGGCGTACTTTTTGATGATGTCCACGTGGTAGTGGATCTGCATCCGCTGTCCGCGCTCCTTTATATCATTGGGCAGGCCGACCAAGATCTTGCGCGACTCCGGACTGAGCGAAGCGTCGGGGAGGGTGAAATGATCATCGCCGTGGATGGGGACGCGGCGGTGCCGATAGTACTCCCCAAGCATGGTGGCCAGCGTGCTTTTCCCTGCATATTCAATGCCTGCGAAAATGCTGCGCATGTCTGCTCTCCTTTGGGCTTTTCAAGACGGCGTTCTCGGATATATTGTCAAAAGTAAGTCACCTCACATCCTCCAGCAAACGCCTGCTTATGCCCGCTAGCTCTTCCAAAATCGGCGTCCTCGTCGCCCAGCTCGGCACGCCGCAAGCACCTACCGCCCGCGCCCTGCGGCCCTATCTGCGCCAATTTCTCTCCGACCCGCGCGTCATCGACCTCCACCCGCTCAGGTGGTATCCCATTCTCTACCTCTTTGTGCTCACCCGCCGGCCCGCGCGCTCGGCTGCCCTGTACGCCAATATCTGGACCGACGAAGGCTCGCCCCTCATGGTCCATTCCCAAGCGCAGACCCGCGGTCTGCAAGAGCGTTTGGGCGCGTCGTACCGGGTCGTGCTCGGCATGCGCTACGGCGAGCCGAGCATAGAGCGCGCCATACAGTCCCTAGAGCGGGAAGGCATAGAGCGCATCCTCGTCTTTCCCATGTTCCCGCAGTTTTCTTGCGCCACCACCGGCTCGATCTACGACGCGGTCAACCGCGCGGCTTTGGGCCGGCGCTGCCCTTGGTTTTTCGACCGCAAACGCCAGATGCCCGCGCTGCGCTTCGTCCCGCCCTACGCCGACCACCCCGCGTATATCAACGCGCTCAAACAGTCGGTCGCCGAAGCGGTCGCCCGCCTCAGTTGGACACCCGACCGCTACCTAATCACCTTCCACGGCATTCCCCAGCGCTACGTCGATGAAGGCGACCCCTACCGCCGCCACTGCGAGGAAACCGCGCGCCAGCTAGCCACAGCGCTGGGCCTCGCAGACGACGAGTGGGTCAGCGGCTTCCAGTCGCGCTTTGGCAAAGAGCCTTGGCTAGAGCCTTATACTGAGGACGTGCTAGCGCGTCTCGGGAGTCAAGACGTGCGCCGCTTAGTCGCCATCTGCCCCGGCTTCACCGCCGACTGCCTTGAGACGCTCGACGAGATTGGCCGCGAAGGGGCCGAGCAGTTTTCTCACGGGGGCGGCCAACAGTTCCACTTAGTACCCTGTCTCAACGACCACCCGGTTTGGCTCGACGCCATGGCAGCCATCGCCCGCCAAGAACTGGCCGGCTGGGATGCCTGACAGCAATGTGTCATTTACTTGACACTTTTGTGTCTTTTTTGTCATACTTAGCGCGGCTCTGTTATGGACAAGCTACCCCCCGCGCTCGAACGCAAGCTCATCCGACTCGGCACTCGTCTCATCGATCAAAAGCGCGGCCGACGCCTCGTCGAGCCGACCAAAGACCGCGCTGGCTTCTGGTTTGGCGGCGGCAATTTGGTCCGCAACCCCAGCGATGGCAGCCTCTATCTCATCGGTCGCTACCGCGACGCCGGCGACAGCCGCACCGGGCTGACCGCTGGCCCCCGAGGCCGCGCCCTAGCCATCTTTCGCTCGACGGACAATGGACGGAGCTTTGCCGAGGTTCGCACTTGGGACAAATCCGACCTCTACTGCGGCTCGGCCGTGCTCAGCATCGAGGGCAGCGCTCTGCGCCTCAACAAGCGCCGCGTTCAAGTGCTGGTCTCCACCGAGAAAGTTCGCCTCTATCCGCGGACCGTCGCCGCTTTTCAGAAACCGGGCACTGGCGTCTGGAGTATCGACGCTTTCTCCGCCGCCTCCATCGACCAACTCGACCCACAGGATTCGATTGCCCCGCTGCTGACGAGCGACGATCCAGCCTATCTGCACCTCAAAGACCCCAACCTCTCAGCCAGAATGGGCCGACAGCCTCTGCTGCTTTATTGCAGCCATCCGTACACTTGGTCTGCCAGCACTTCGGGCCGCGCCGCGCTCGCGGCTGACTCGTGCGCAAGCCACGGCCACGACTTCTTTCCCCGTGGCCCAACTTGGGATGTGGCGGCTTTGCGCATCACTTGCCGCTTGCCCGTGCCCAAGGTGGGCGCGTTCGCTTGTTTGCCCTCGCTCTCGCTCTATTTCTACGACGGGGCCGAGTCCATGCACCCGCTCAAAGCGCATGAAAAGGGAGTCGTCAGGCCGCGCGGCTACTCCTGTGAGGAATTGGGCGGTTTGGCGTATGGCTTCGATCGCCAATTTCCGCTCCTCCACCGCCTCAGCCACCTCCAGCCACTCTTTGTCTCGCCGGAGGGCACGGGCTGCTCGCGCTACGTGTCCGTGCTGACAGAAGCAGACGGGGGGCTATTCGCCACTTGGCAGCGCTCAACCCCCACCCGCTCGCAGCCGCTTTTCGGCCACCGGCTCACGCCAAGGCGGGTCGAGTCCCTGCTTTCCTGATTTTTTAAGGAGTATCGAGCCGCGCCCGCAGCCAAGCGTCCAAGTCCTCTAAACACGGCGGGGCAATCGCGTGGGGCATATCGTATTCTTTGTACTGCAAGTCCAATCCGAGGGGCAGCAGCAGATCCCTAGAGGCGCGGGCTTGGGCAATGGGAATGACCGGATCAAAGCGCCCATGCGACATAAAAACCTTTAGACCCTGCACCGCTGCCACATTCTCTGGCAACATCTCCGGACAGCACAGCCCGCTCAATGCAATGGCCCCAGCAAAGTCCCGAGGCCGCTTCAACGCGGCCGCCAGCGCCATGCTCGCCCCTTGGCTAAACCCCGCGATGAAGACGCGAGTTGGCCGGTGTTCTTGCCGCAGCGCATCCACTAAGGCCAAGACCTGCACGAGCGGTTCTTCGGCCTCGGCAAAAGCAAAGCGCAGCCCCTCCGCGCCGATCTCGATATTAAACCATGCAAAACCGCCGAAATCGAGCACATAGGGCGCGCGGACACTAACGCAAATCAGCCGCGCATCCAAGTACGGTGCCAAGCCCAGCAGATCTTCCTCATTGGCACCATAGCCGTGCAAAAGCAAGAGCAGCGGCGCACCCTCGGGGAGCGCATCGGGCGACTTGTGGACGACGTGGTAGAGGGACGCTGTGGTCATATAGCAATCCTAGACGACTTTGTTTCTACCATTCTGCGTCCATCTGCGTCCATCTGCGTCCATCTGCGTCCATCTGCGGATTCTCTTAGGAATGATGTAGCATTGCTACATCGCCGCTACGCTACCGAAACCTCGTACTGCCCGGCCCGCCGCAACACCATCACCACCCGCTCTTCTTGGCTGATTAGTTCCTGCACGTGGAAGTTGGGGTGGGCCTTCTCGTTGCGCCACACCGTCTCGCCGTTGATTTCGATTTGGGGGAAGCGCTTGTCGCAGCGGGGTACGGACAGGTGCGTCTCGCCGTCGTGCGGCACGGAAAGGCGCACGGAAAAGCCGCCGCCATACGCCCCCCAAGCGACCTCGACATCGCCGTGTGGCGTGGGCACGACGCCCTCGGCGCGTTCGAGCCCGGACAACTGCGGCCGAATCTCCAAGATACCTTCGGCCTTGGGCACAACCCCTAGCACATGCGCCGCCAACAAGCTCTCTGGCCCAGGTTGCGCGGCCACTGATCCGGCCTTCTCACCCCATGTCCGTCCCGTACGCGCCAGCAATCGGCCCCATTTTCTTTGTACGTAAGCCAAGGCCGCCGTATCTGCACCCGCCTGCCACAGCGCCCCAGCGACAAAAAACGCCTGCCACAAATCGCCTTCTGACGCCGAGCCACCGGATAGGTGTTCCGCCACCCGTGCCTGCTGCCTAGGATCGGCCAACGCAAAGTAGAGCACCAAAGCATTCGCCCAGCGGCTACAATCAGGAGCCCCAGCGGCATCGGCAAAAAGCCCTTGCTCTTCGCTCCAAGCGGCTTGCAGTGCTTTGCGCGCTCGGTGATGAGCGCGTTCGCATTGGACCGCTTGTTGACGGTCGCCCGTGCGTCGGCACAAGGCGGCGACCGCCAGCCAAGCCCTGGCCTGCAGAGCGATAGTAGCGGTCGCCGGCGCACCCTCGGCCTCGACCGTTTGCAAGCTGTTCACTAGGTCCGCTAGCCGCTCGGCAGTCAATTGCTCGCCGCTGTAGCGCTGTGCCAGTTCGACGAACAGCGCGTGGAAACAAGCCTGTCCCCCGCCAATAGGTATCTCGCTACTAGCCAGCACGGCGCGCGCCGTATCCACGCTGCCAGTCGCGGACAAATCGTTCATGGCCCAAACGTAGAACTGGTCCCAGTTGAGCCGTTCCTCGCCGAGGGCGTATCCCTCTTGGCGGCTATCAGCTAAGGTTTGTCCCCCAGTCCCCCACATCCGCTCCCAGTCTTCGCCCACGGTTGTAAAGCGTCCGCGCGGCTCGACAACTACCCGCCGCTCCACCAGCGCGACACTATCTATTTCCATGTCTTCTGGACACGATCCGATCCGCACCACTAAGTAGCGACACGTCGCCAATTGCGGCGCGGTCCACTCCTGCAACCCGTCGCGGCACACGTAGCGCAAGCGCGATTCCACCGCGCCCGCCGCTCGCGCAAAACCTAGATCAATCACTGCGCCGGCCTTGCCCCGCAGCCGCAGATGGGGGAATCCGCAGAGCAACCGCCCGAAGTCCAAAACCAAGTACGCGGCCCGAGCTTCGTCTGTTGCCTGCACCAAGGAGTGGGTTTTGCCGCCTGTCAGGAACGCTTCTCGCCGCACGCATTTGGCAGTCTGCATGGCCTCGGGGGAAGCGATCCATTCGAGCGCACCCTCGCTAGCTACCTCGCCAAAAGCCACCACCTCCCGAGCCCACACCATGCTTTCCTCAGCGGGCAACGGCGACCAATCCCTCGGCTCGGCTCCGTCCACCACAACCGCTTCCCGCCATTCCGCAAACCGCCCTTTAGCCCATTCATTCGGTGCCAGCACGGCCACATAGCTAGCCGGACCCCAAGCATCAACCGGCTGCACTTGCCAAGGCACACCCGTGTACAGCATCTGCTCGGCCCCATCGCTGCGCTCGATCTTTCCCTCGGCGCGGAACCAGTCCGCCGTGCCGCAGCCGATGGCAAAGACCAACAGCACATTTTCGCCCTCCCGCAGCGCAGCGTCCAACGCGAACTGCTCCCACATGGCCACTTCGGCCACCGCTGGCCCCAACCCCCTGCCCACTCGCTCGCCGTTCAAATACACCTCGTACGGCCCACTCGCAGCACAGCGCAGCAACCCTGTGGCTGCTGCGCTGGTCAGGTGGAATTCGAGACGAATGTACACGGCCAGAGCGGCCGGATGCCATATAGATTGTGAGTTCATACTCAATTTACGGGCATCCGCATTCCCACTAGCCGCGTCCCTCGTTCTCCTAGCACCCGCATCATAAACGCGCTCCCTGGCTCAATTTCTTCTAACGCATCCTCATAATCTTCCACAGTTTCTACCTGTTCGTCGTTGATCTCCTGAATGAGCATCCCTCGGCGCAAATCCCGCTTCGCCGCCTCACTGCCTCTAGCCACTCGCACGATCACCACCCCAGATTCGTCTTCGTACCCCAAGCGTTCCGCCCACTCGTCTTTCAGGTTCGCTACCCTTATCCCCAACGGCCCCCGCGCCTCGTCGGAATCGCGGGCACCCGCTGACGTAGCCAATGCCTCCTCGGTCAGGGACTCCAACTCGACCTTGATGCGCTTCCTCTCGCCATCGCGCAACACCAGTAACTCGACCTCCACGCCGGGGGCCGTGCGCCCAATCTGACTCCTCAGATCAACTGCGTTATGTACGGGCTGGCCATCAACTTCCAGCACGATGTCGTCTCTTTTGACACCTGCCTTATCCGCCGCTTGTCCGGGCCTCACTTGGTCAATTAACACACCCTGGGTATTGTCCAGTCCCATGGCTTCGGCCAACAGCGGCTCCAAGTCCCTGATATGTACGCCGAGTAGGCCGCGCCGCACCTCGCCGTGTTCAATAAGCTGCTCGGCCACGTGCTTGACCAAGTTGATCGGAATGGCAAAGCCAATACCTATATTGCCGCCATCGTTGCTGGTAATGGCAGTGTTGATGCCTACGAGTTCCCCGCGCAAGTTGACTAGAGCACCGCCGCTGTTGCCCATATTGAGCGCGGCGTCGGTCTGGATGAAAGAACCGTACTCCTTAGGTCCGAAACGCTCCCTCCTCAATGCGCTGACCGTGCCCATCGTCACTGAGTGGGCTAAGCCCAAGGGATTGCCTATAGCCATTACCCACTCGCCCTCGCGTAGCTGATCTGAGTCGCCTACTGTCATAGCGGGCAGGTTCTCGGCGTCGATCTTCAGTACGGCGACATCGCTCAACGAATCGCGGCCGACCACCTCGGCCTCAAAGAAACGCGAATCCGTCACTTCTACGCGGATGTCGTCGGCATGGCGAATCACGTGATTATTGGTAATGATGTACTGCTGGCCGTCAAATTCAGCGATCACGCCCGCACCTTGGCCACGACGCGGCTGATCAGGAATGGGGAAGGGCCTTCCCCTTCCCCATGGAAGGTCAAACACGCGACCTTCCTCGGTGCCTTCCGTGGTGATTTTTACGACGCCGGGCTTGACCTGCGCGGCGAGTTCGGCGAAGCCGTCGCTCATCTGGCGCAGGAGCTGCAAGTTCTCGCTGGCTTGGGCGTTGCCAGCCACCGCGAGGCTTAGAATGAACAGGGAAATGCAAAACTTCCGCATGGTATTTCCTCTCTGAAAAGGGGTGTGAAAATACGGATATTTCTCAATGTCCACAAAAAGAGACGACAATCGCTAAATCTCGGTTCCCGCTTCCAGCGGCTGGTGTCGCACGGCCAATTGGCCTTCGTCGAGTACCACCTCAACCCGTGCCCCTTCGGGCATGTCGCCGGCCACCAGTAAACGAGCGATCCGCGTTTCGAGCTCGCGCTGCAAAAATCGCTTGAGTGGCCGGGCACCATAGACCGGATCGAAACCTGCGTGGGCAATGTGCCGCCGCGCCGGTGCCGCGACCGCGAGTTCGATGCGCTTGGCAGCCAGCCGCTGGCGCAACTCGTCAATCAGCAGTTCGACGATCTCCTCAATCTCCGCCAAGGTCAGCGGCTTGAAGAGCACCACGTCGTCAATCCGATTGAGAAACTCCGGGCGAAAGTGCGCCCGCAGTTCGCCCATGACCTGCTCGCGCACGGACTCGGCAATCTCCCCTTTCGGCGTCAGGCCCTCGACCAAGTGCGGCGACCCAATGTTGGAAGTCATAATCACCACGACATTCTTAAAATCCACCACCCGTCCCTGCGCGTCGGTGAGCCGTCCGTCGTCCAAAAGCTGCAACAGTGCGTTAAAAACGTCCGGGTGGGCCTTTTCGATCTCGTCGAAGAGCACCACCGAGTAAGGCTTGCGGCGCACGGCCTCGGTTAGCTGGCCGCCCTCCTCGTAGCCCACGTACCCAGGAGGAGCGCCCAACAGCTTGGACACCGAGTGCTTTTCCATGTACTCGCTCATGTCTAAGCGCACCATATTTTCCTCGGCGTCGAAGAGGGCTTGCGCCAGAGCCTTGGCCAACTCGGTCTTGCCCACCCCCGTCGGCCCCAAGAAGACGAAGGAGCCGATCGGCTTTTGCTCATCTTTAATGCCAGCACGCGCCCGCATCACAGCATCGGCCACCAAGCTCACCGCCTCGTCCTGGCCCACGACCCGCTGGTGCAAGGTCTGGTCGAGGCGAGCCAACTTCTCGCGCTCGCCCTCGGTCAGTCTCTGTAGCGGAATGCCGGTCCAACGCGAGACAATCGCGGCCACCTCTTCTTGAGTGACTTCCTCGCGCAGCAGTCGCGGGCCATCGCTCTCGGCCGCTTGCTGCGCCGCCGCTAGCTGTCGCTCCAACTCTGGCAATTTTCCGTGTTTCAGTTCGGCGGCGCGGTTCAGGTCATATTGGCGCTCGGCTTCTTCGACTTGATGTCGGACCTGCTCGATTTCCTCGCGCAATGCACGCTCGCCCACGAGAGCCGCTCGCTCCTCCTCCCACTGGGCGCGCAGGGCACCGGCCTGCACCTTGAGGTCGGCCAACTCCTTGCGCAGGCTTTCGAGGCGCTCCTCGCTGGTTTTGTCCTGCTCCTTTTTCAGCGCGGCTTCCTCGATCTCTAGCTGCATGACCCGGCGCTCCACTTGGTCCAGCTCGGCCGGCACTGAGTCTATCTCCGTGCGCACGGTGGCGCACGCCTCGTCGATCAGATCGATGGCCTTGTCTGGCAGGAAGCGGTCCGAGATATAGCGGTTGGACAGCACGGCTGCATCCACTAAGGCATTGTCTTGAATGCGCACGCCGTGGTGGACCTCGAACCGCTCGCGCAAGCCCCGCAGAATCGAGATCGAATCCTCTACTGTGGGGGCGTCTATTAGCACCGGCTGGAAACGCCGCTCCAACGCGGCGTCCTTTTCGATGTGCCGGCGGTGTTCGTCGAGCGTGGTCGCGCCAATGCAGTGCAGTTCGCCGCGAGCCAGCATGGGCTTGAGCATATTGCCCGCGTCGGTCGATCCCTCGGTCTTGCCAGCGCCGACGATGGTGTGCAGCTCGTCGATAAAGAGCAAGATGCGCCCCTCGCTGGCGCGGATTTCGTCGAGCACGGCCTTGAGCCGCTCCTCAAACTCGCCCCGGTACTTGGCCCCGGCCATCAGCGCGCCCATGTCCAGCGCAAAGATCGTCTGATCCTGCATCCATTCGGGCACATCGCCGCGCACGATGCGCTGCGCCAAGCCCTCGACGATCGCGGTCTTGCCCACGCCCGGCTCGCCGATGAGCACGGGATTGTTCTTGGTCTTGCGCGAGAGGATGCGGATGGTGCGGCGGATCTCTTCGTCGCGCCCAATCACCGGATCGAGCCGACCGGCGCGCGCCTGCGCCACCAAATCGAGTCCGTAGCGCTCGAGAGCCTCATAGCTGGTATTCATGTCGGTTCCCTTTCAAAAGTCGGTTTTGCCTGTCCAAATGATTGCAAATACCGTACCAGCGCCGACATGACTCTTTTTGACACACTTTGCCCATCGAATGGGACATTGTGGCACTCATTGGAATGGGGAAAAAAGACCGAAGGGGCCGTCAGACGAGGCTCAAGCGAAAAAACATCATGGAAACGGCAGTACCCTTAGATATTGCCGGTAAGAGGCCGCCGCGCATGGCCAAGCTGGTCTCCAAGAAGCTCAAATCCACTTTTGTCGGTGAAATTCAATCTTCGTCCAGACCGATAGGCAAAGATCGAATGCGTATGCGGTCTTCCTCTAATACCACAATACTGCCCTGCAATAGTGCTTCCTCAAAACGGTCCAGATTGCTCAGCAGAAGCCGGAGTTGCTGTTCCGGCCGGCGGGTCGTGTTCCGCCGGAACAAGATGATGGAAGGTTTGACTGTATGGCGGGTAGCTAGCAGGGTGCCAAAATCAGTATCCGCCGAGATCACGACCTGACCCTCCCGAACTGCACAGTCGAAGATGACGACATCGGCAGCGTCTTTTAGGCCCCGGTCGCGCACGTGCTCAGCTAGATAGCCGGCCTACCGCAACCCCTCTGCTAGCATAGGCGATAGGGCGTTATCCACTAAAAATTTCATCCCGTGCCGGTCAAGGGCAACACCTGCTCGCGCACTGCTTCGGCCGCATAGTTCAGGGCTTGGCGAATATCATCCGGTTCGAGGTCGGGATAGGCTTGGAGAATCTCCTGTTGGCTCATATTCTCGGCGACCATCCCCACGACGGTCGCCACCGGGATACGCAGTCCCCGAATACAGGGGATACCCCCCATTTGAGCCGGGTTTACTGTGATGCGCGTATATCTCATAGTCATAAGGCTCCTAGGCCGATTGATCGCTAGAACTTCCAAGACTACGCCCTAAGCGTCAACATCACCCTCTTGACATCGGCTTATTGAGGTTCGCCAAACTCGATTTATAGCGTTCCCGTACTGGCATTGGGGACTTAACCACTAACCACGGTCTAGACGAGGCTCAAGCGAAAAAACATCACGGAAATGGCAGTGCCCTTAGCTATTCCCGGTAAGAGGCCGCCGCGCATGGCGAGGCTAGTCTCCAAGAAGCGGACCTGCATGGACGACAGCACAAACGGACCAAAGGCAAAGCCAACCGCCGAACTGCTGCTCCTCCCGCCCAGCGACAGGCCAATGCGGGCCGGTAACCAGTCCGCCAGCCAGTACTCGACCCCACCGGCCAGCCGCGGTCGAGCCCGCATCCCAAACTTGGAGCTGAACGCCTGGTCCCAATTGCCAACCACCATTAGCTGAGGTCTGGCCTGATAGGCCACCCCGAGCCGCAACATGGCCGGCAGCGAGCGCGAGAACGGCTCTTGGCTGATCTGCTTGGTAAAGTCTGGATCGCCGTCGCCGTCGAAATCCGGGTTGTCGAATACTTCCTCAATGGACCGCGAGTCCGCGTCCAAGAAACGAGAGATCCGCAATTCGTTGGTCGCAAGGAAAATGGAATCTTGGCGCACCCCCTCATTCCAATAAAAGATGTCGAGCAAGTTGAGCGCACTGAAGCTGAAGGTCGTCTTGCGGCTTTTGCTGCGGCCAGCAATGCCAACGTCAATGCCAACGCCGACGCCCATTTTGGCGTGCTGGGCAATCAGCCAAGCATCCGCTTCGGCACCGCCGACATGGGCTACCAGTCCGGTGCCGCCGGATTCGATAATCTCTCCGTAGCTACCCATCGAGAGCTTGAGCGTACTGCCGACTGTGAACTCGCTTAGATAGGGCGCGAGACGCGCAGGCAGTGCGGGCTTCGCAACAGCGACATTGAGCGTACCCACGGCCCACCCCGACCCATTCCAGTCGCTGATGTCGTACCCTTCGCTCTTGCCGGCCGCCAAGCGATCCTCCGCAAACTCGTTGCCAAAAAAGAAAAGCTCTAACACGTCCTTGGGAATTTCGCTCTCGACCCCGCTGGTAAACCCCACGGCAATGGCCGAGCGCACTTCCTCGACGGCAAAGGCCACACCTCCGTTGAGCGGGAGACCCGCGACGACCGTCGGCTCGATATCCCCGTTCATGCTCAGGCCCGCGTCTGGGATGTCGGCAAGCAGCTTCCTTTTCTCCACCGGGCTGATGTAGTACGGGCTGCCGTTGGGAGACACCTTCTCGTTGGCAGCCGTGAAGTTGGCGTTGTATGTGGCAACTGAAAAACTGTTGTTTTCGACAGCCAAGCAAAGGCCCGCGCCGAGCAAGTCCCAAGAAAACTTGCGGCTGTCCGACAGAGCTAAATTCGCCGGATTCCAGAAGACGGCTTCCGGCCCCCGGGCTAGAGCCGTATAGGCTTGGCCCAGTGCCATGGCCCGCGGACTAGCGTCACCGGGGACGGCGGCCACGTGCCTGTAAGCCCCGGCGATGAGCAGGGCCGCTAAAATGATCAATCCCTTGCCTTGCACCTGAACCCCTACTTGACCAAGTCCTCGTTGAATTCCATGAAAATCACCGCCCCAGCTTCCACGGCGATGAAATCGCTCCCCCGCATCACTACCTCGCGCGGCGTCTTGTCCAGCTCGACCAACATGCCCGTATAGACGCCTTCCTCCTGCAGAAAAACCTCTACATCTTCGTCCGAGAGCGCGATCCGTTGGTGACTGAATGCACTTGTCACAACCTGCCCTTCGGGACCGACCTCACCAGCTCCCACCGCAAAGGAACCCTGCTTGGGAATCCGCAGATAGCCGTTGACTTCGTTGTCTGTGAACAGGTCTTCGTTACCATACACATCCTCGACTCTCGGCGCGACCCACAGGCTGACGCGGATCGCAGTGGGCAGATGATTTTCAATCGCGGTAACTGCAACGGCACTGTCGAGGCCAGCGTGGATGCGACGGCGGGCATCTTCGTCCTGTAGGCGGCGAAAGATCGGATCGAACTCAATGCGGGTGTTTTCTTCTAGTTGAAAATGACCCTGTGAGACAAAGCGCACGTGGTCAATATAGACCCAATGACTAGCGTCGATTACCTCCAAGGACTCGCCGTCGCCAATGCGCACGGTCGGCGAGACTGCGACTTCGGTCGGCAGCAGGTTGAGAAACTCGGTCAGCTCTGCAAAGGCCAGCGACAAGGCCAGCGATACTGGGCGGTCTGGATCGCCGCGCTGGAACACTTCGGAGATCATCAGGGAACCCCGCTCGCCGTGACCGTTGGTGCCCTCGATGTGAAGGTCAATGCGGCTGCGGAAACCAACGCCCGACGTCAGGCCGACTTCTAGGGCAACCGAGCTGAAGGCGATCTGGTCTAAACCCGCGGGAAAATCGACCGCGCGGGCGACCGGTGCGACCGGCAGGATGACCTCGTCGAGCACACCCTCGACGCGGCTGAGGAGCAAGTCCCCGGTCTCGACTTCTAGCAGTAGCTCGTCAGTGGCGCTGGTCTCTGCAAATTCGCCCTGCACTCGGTATGAGAACCGCAATTCAAGGGGATTCTGCGGGGCAAATTCGCTGCCAGCCAAGTCAAAAGGCACCACCTTGCTCTCGCTAGGGGCGAGCGCGTCGATGAGGAAGGTAGGAGGCGTACCGTCCAGCCTTTTGACATCGTCTAAGACCAACTCGATCTGCAAGGAGATCGCGGTCTGGTTGGTCGCCTTGAGGGTCAGGCTGCCCTCGGCGATGACCGCGTGCTCGATTTGGATGCGGTCGTCGGCAAAGGCGAGAGCCTCGGTCTTGGCAATGGCAGTGTCAGCCGGCCCAATCGGCACTGCCAAGGCAGCAGAGACAGGCGTGACGCGAAGGCGGTCGCCGACTTCCTCGCGGTGGTTGAAGTCCGCTGTAAAATCTACCGCGAGCAGGCCCTCGTCGTCGATCTTCAGGAAGCCAGCGCGCTCGTCAGCCAAGTCCCGAACGGTTGTCCGGTCATCGGCGACTGGGATGCTGATCTGGAAATTGGTGCTGGGAATTTGGGGGGAGCTTACTTCGCAGCCTGTCAACGCGCCTGCTCCTAGGAGCGCACCCAACCATCGACACGAGACAGCAGTCATCGATAGCCGCTCAGTACTCTATTTGATCCCCACGGCCTGGCGCAGCGACTCGACCTTGTCGGTCCGTTCCCAGATGAACTCTTGATCTTCGCGTCCAAAGTGGCCGTAATTGGTAGTTTTCCGGTAGATGGGTCGCCGCAGTTGTAAAACCTCAATGATGCCTTTGGGGGTTAGGTTGAAGACCTCTTCTACGGCCGCGGCAATCTCCTCGTCGGACGCGACGCCCGTGCCAAAGGTATCGACCCGCACGGATACGGGCGCGGCCACGCCAATGGCATAGGCCAGTTGCACTTGGCAGCGGGCAGCCAAGCGGGCGGCCACCACATTCTTGGCCACATAGCGCGCCATGTAATGGGCACTGCGGTCCACCTTGCTGGGGTCCTTGCCGGAAAAGGCACCTCCGCCGTGGGGGCACGCGCCTCCGTAGGTGTCGACGATAATCTTGCGACCCGTCAATCCACAGTCGCCGTGCGGCCCCCCGATGACGAAGCGGCCCGTGGGGTTGACGTGGTATTGGGTGCCTGAGTCGAGCAGGTGGGCGGGGATTACTTCTTGTATGACCTGTTCGATCATGTCTTTTTCAATCTGCTCGTGACTCGCCTCGGGGGCGTGCTGGGTCGAGAGGACCACAGCCCCTACCCGCACGGGCTGACCGTCGTCGTACTCGACGCTGACCTGAGACTTGGCGTCCGGGCGCAGATAGGGAATTTTTTCTTCCTTGCGCAGCCGCGTCAGGTGCTGCATCAGCGCGTGCGCGAGAGTAATGGGCAGCGGCATGAGTTGGGGGGTTTCGCGGCAGGCATAACCAAACATCATGCCTTGATCGCCAGCACCCTCATCCTTGTGCAGCCCCTCGCCCGAGTTGACGCCCTGAGCTATATCGGGCGATTGCTGGTCCAAGGCCACGAGAATAGAACACGAGCGAAAGTCAAAGCCCAGCGCGGGATCGCAGTAGCCAATATCGGCGATGACCTGCCTGACGAGGGCTTCGATGTCTAGGTGAGCCTCGCTCTTAACCTCGCCGGCTACGACGACTCGGCCAGTGGTAACGAGCGTCTCGCAGGCGACCCGTGCGTTGGAGTCCTCCGCAAGCATGGCGTCGAGCACGGCGTCGGAAATCTGATCGGCGACTTTGTCGGGGTGCCCTTCGGACACGGATTCGGAAGTAAACATGTATTTGGACATAGTGTATTCTCAAGCTCCTTCAGTGATACCTCTGACGCCAGAAGGGTACGTACTCGCCGACAGCATCTCCCAAGTGTTCGCGCACCTCAGTTCCAGTGGCCAAGGCCAAGCATTCATCGGCGATCTCCCGCGCCTTTTCCGCGTGAATAGCGCGAATGACCTCCTTGACCTCTGGGATGAGACCAGGGCTTAGACTCAGACAATCCAGCCCGAGACCAAGCAAGAGCGTCGTGGCCAAGGGATCGCCGGCCATCTCGCCGCAGATGCTCACGGGCGTATTCGTGCGCTGGCCGCTGTCGGCGACCATCTTGATCAAGCGCAAGACCGCCGGGTGAAACGGGTCGTAGAGCCAAGCCACTTTGCTCATGCCGCGATCCACAGCCAACGCGTACTGGGTCAGATCGTTGGTGCCGAGACTAAAAAAATCTACTTCGCCGGCAAAGTGATCGGCCATCAAGGCCACAGACGGCACTTCAACCATAATGCCCAGCTTGCAATGCTCGGCAAAGGGCCGCCCCGCCGCTCGCAACTCGTCTTTGGCTTCCTCCACTAACACCCGGATGCGCCGCAGCTCGTTCAGGCTAGATATCATCGGCAACAATATCTGCGCCTCGCCGTGTACTCCGGCCCTGAGCAGGGCGCGCAACTGCGTCTTGAACAGGTCTGGGGTATCGAGGCAAATGCGGATACCGCGCCACCCCAAGAAGGGGTTGGCCTCGGGCGGCACCTCCAAAACGTGGGACAACTTGTCGCCTCCCAAGTCCATGGTGCGGATCACTACGGGATGCGGGACCAGCGATTCGACGAGGGCGGAATAGACCCTGAACTGCTCTTCCTCAGACGGCAAGCGGTAATTGAGATACAAGAATTCGGTGCGGTACATACCCACGCCGCTGGCACCGTGGTCGAGCGCCATCTGTACTTCGGTCGGCACATCGACGTTGGCCATCAATGCGATTTCCTGCCCGTCTTGAGTAACAGCGGGCAAGTTGCGACGCCGCTCTAGGTCGCGCTCGCGCCGCAGTTGACGCCGGCGACGCGCCCGATAGCGCCGCTCGCCGAGGGCATCGGGCCGCAAGTGGACCTGGCCTTCGTTCCCATCGACGACCACCAAGTCGCCATCTGCCACTTGCTGCGAACAGTCGCCAGTGCCAACTACCGTGGGTAGCTGCAACGAGCGGGCGATGATGGCCGCGTGCGAAGCTGCGCCGCCGGCATCGAGTACCACGCCTTTGATCCGGCGGCGCTCTAGGCGCACCATCTCCGAGGGCAGCAAGTCGTGGGCTAGGACAATCGTGTTGGCGCGGAGCGAATCGAGCGCTTTAACTTCGCCCCCCGCTAAGCGCATCAACACCTGATTTTCAATATCTGCGATGTCGCTTATCCGCGCCCGCAGGTATTCGTTCTCAATGCTACCGAAGGCTTCTTTGACTTTCTCCAGCTCCTCGGCATATGCCCGCTCGGCCGAATAGTGCTTTTCGCGAATCAATGCCTCAGTGCGCGCGAGGATGGATGCGTCCTCTAGCATGGCTAGCTGGGCGTCGAATATCTGCGCCAGCTCCTCGCCCTGCTCGCTGGCGACCCAGCGGCGAATGCGCCGAATCTCGTCTCC
Organism: Candidatus Latescibacterota bacterium; assembly: GCA_965116455.1. Taxonomy (GTDB): domain Bacteria; phylum Latescibacterota; class UBA2968; order UBA8231; family UBA8231. The sequence goes on from OZ220690.1 coordinate 3,690,429, forward strand.
AGCCTGATGGAGTATGTTGCGAAAGCGCTCCATCTCCTCCCTAACCAGATGCGGCGCAACGCGCTGGCGGGTAATAACCGGGGCCTGCTTGTCGTATGCGAAAGCCCGGCCAATGCCAATACCGGGAGAAACGCATATGCCATCGAAAACCCTATGTTCGCTGGTCGTGGTCAAATTTGCCCCTCAAATGTGCTCTCTAACAGTGAGACCATGGCCTCGACGGCCGCGTTCTCGTCTTCGCCCTCGGCCCGGACAGCGACTTGGGCACCTTGCTCGGCCGCCAGCATCATCACGCCCATGATGCTCTTGCCGTTGACCCCATCGACGTCGCCTTTGGACAGGTAAATCTCGGCCTTGAATTGCGCCGCCGTCTGTACCAAGAGCGCGGCAGGACGAGCGTGAATACCCAGTGGATTGTTGATCGTGGCCGTCTTTTCAACCATTACTATTGCTACCCCTAATTATTCTTTTGCGTGTACTGCTCGGCTCAGGGCGCACAGGCGCTGCTGATCGTCTTCGACGACGCTGCCCGTGACGACAAAGCCCGCGCCGGCCTCTACCTTGGCCCGCGCCACTCCCGGGTCGCGGATGCCGCCGCCGACGACGACCGGCACCGAGACGCAATCGGCGACCGCGCTCACCATTTCGTCGGGCACAGAAGCGCACGCACCGCTGCCGGTCTCTAGGTAAATAAGCCGCATGCCCAAGTACTCGGCCGCCAAAGCGTGGGCCATGGCAATGTCGATCTTGTCGCGCGGAATGGGCCGAGTATCGCTCATAAATTCCACGGATGTCAAGGTCCCCGACTCGACCAGCATATACCCGGTGGGGATAGTCTCAATGCCGTACTCGTAGATCAAGGGAGCGGCTTTGACGTGTTCGCCGATCAAGAGCTCGGGGTTTCGCCCGCTGACCAGCGACAGAAAGAAGATCGCATCGGCCGTCGGCACCACTTGGCCCGAGCTTCCGGGGAAGCTGATCACCGGCACATCGACCTTGGCTCGGACACGCTCGAAACAGACCGCGTTGCGCGACGAGAACATCAGGCTCGTGCCGATGAGGATGGCATCGGCTCCGGCTGCAACGCAGAGCTGGGCGCGAGCCTCCAATTCGTCTGGAGCCAACCGATCTGGATCTAGCAAGGGCAAGTAGCCTGCGCCACGGCGGTGGCGGATGTCTAGTAAGTGCTGCAGTACACTGCTAGCCACAAATAAGCTCGCCTATTTTAGCTGCTGCTCGACGATGCCCGCCACTTGCTCTAGCGCTTCGTCGAGTTTGCCCGGGTCGCGTCCACCGGCCTGGGCCAAGTGCGGCTTACCACCACCCGAGCCGCCAGCTAGCTGCGCCACGCCGCGCACAATATCGCCGGCCTTCAGCCCGCGGCCCTTGATCAAGTCGTCGGTAACAACGGCGATAAAGGAAACCTTGCCGCCGATATCCGCCCCCAAGACGCCAACCCCCGAGCCCAAGCTCTCGCGCAGTCCATCGGCCATGGCCCGCAGGCTGGGCACGTCCTCTGCCTCAGTGCGTCGCGCTACGACCGTGACCCCTGCCACTTCTCGTGCTCCATTCGATAGATCGCTCGTCTCTAGCGCTGCGACCCGACGTCGCAATTCATCGAGGGTTCGCTCCAACTGGCGGTTGCGCCCCAAGAGCGCCTCGATTTTGTCCGCTAACTCTTCCGGCGCAGCATTGAGCCGAGTCCCCAAGTCCGCCAACACCTGCCGCCGTTGGCGCGCGGCCCGTTCGGCTCCCTCGCCGGTCAATGCCTCGCTGCGCCGGACGCCAGCGGCAATGCCGCTTTCGGAGAGCAAATCGAATGCGCCGATCTCGCCGGTCGAGCGCACGTGGGTGCCGCCACACAGCTCTAAACTAAAGTCGCCGATCCGCACCACGCGAACCTGATCCTCGTATTTCTCGCCGAAGAGCGCCTGAGCCCCCATGGCCTTGGCCTTTTCCAGTTCCTCTTGAAAAGCGCTCACTTCCAGATCGGCGCGAATCTGCTCGTTGACCCGCTCCTCGATTTCGCGCAACTGCTCGGGCTCTACCGCGGCGAAATGCGAAAAGTCAAAGCGCAAGCGGTCCGGCGCTACCAGCGAACCCATCTGTCCTACGTGGTCGCCAAGGGTCTGCCGCAGCGACTCGTGCAACAGATGGGTTGCCGTGTGGTTGCGCTCGGCGTCTATGCGGGCCTGGCGATCGACGCGGGCGACTACTTCTGCATCGATCAACGCTCCGGTCTCACCTGCCACTAAGCGACCTCTATGGACGATGCCGCCGCGCGCCTTCTGTACGTCTTCGATTTCGACGGCAAATCCGTTGCTCTCAATCCGGCCTCGGTCGCCGACTTGACCCCCCGCCTCGGCGTAGAAAGGGGTCCGATCCAGTACGAGCCACACTCGGCTATCTTCGCCTCCTTCGGCCTGTACCACCCGAGCGTCTATTTCTAACTCGTCGTAGCCGACGAAGAGCGAATGCGCTTCCTCCAAAGTATCGCCGACGCCTTCAGTGGCACTAAACTGTGCGCGGGTGGCCTGACGCGCCCGCTGCCGCTGGGCTTCAAGCTCGTGATCGAATTCCTCCCGTTCAACGAAGGGGATCCCCTGCTCGCGGGCCATTAGCTCCGTCAAGTCCAGCGGAAAGCCGTAGGTATCGTAGAGTTGGAAAGCATCGCCGCCCGTGATCTGCCCCTTGGCGGCAAACCGCGCGAAGATGTCTAGGCCGCGGTCGAGGGTCTTGCCAAAACTCTCCTCTTCCGAGCGAATAACTCCGGCGATGTGGTCCTTCCTCGCCGCGACCTCCGGAAAGACGTGGCCCATAGTTTCGCCCAACGTGCCAACTAACTGATGAATAACAGGGTCGTGCTGATCGAGCTGGCGGGCGTAGCGCGCGGCGCGGCGCAGAATGCGGCGCAGGACGTACCCACGGCCCTCATTAGAGGGCATCGCGCCGTCGGCCATGGTGAAGCTGAGCGAGCGGACGTGGTCGGCAATGACCTGCATGGGAACGCGGTGCTCGCCGCCGTACTCTTTACCCGTCAGCTCGGCAATGCGACCGATAAGCGGCTGAAAGACATCGGTCTCGTAGCTGTTCTCGGCCCCCTGTAAGAGGCTACACATCCGCTCAAAACCCATGCCGGTATCCACGTGCTTTTCAGGCAGTGGTTGTAGCGCCCCGTTCTTCTCGCGGTTGTACTGGATAAAGACCAAGTTCCAGATCTCAACCAAATCGCCCGTATCGTCGATGAGCATACGGCGATCCTGCGCCGCCAGATCGTCGCCCAAATAGTAATGGATCTCAGAGCAAGGGCCGCAGGGGCCGGTCGCGCCCATTTCCCAGAAATTTTCCTTGGCTGGCAAACGCACGACGCGTCCCGGCAGCAGGTCGGTGCATTCGTACCAGAACGCCTCGGCCTCCCCATCGGCTTCTACCGTCTCGTCACCCACAAAAACGGTGGCCCAGAGCCGCTCCTTTTCCAAGCCAAAATGCTCGGTAATTAACTCCCAGCCCCACTCGATAGCCTCTTTCTTGAAGTAGTCGCCAAAGGACCAGTTGCCCAGCATCTCAAAGAAGGTGTGGTGCCAAGGGCTATAGCCGACTTCGTCGAGATCGTTGTGCTTGCCCGAGACCCGCATGACCTTCTGTGTATCAACCGCCCGGGTGTAGTCGCGCCGGCCCAAGCCCAAGAAGACATCCTTGAACTGATTCATGCCGGCGTTGGTAAAATAGAGGGTGGGGTCGTCTTGCGGCACGACCGGCGCGCTCGGCACGCGCACGTGGCCCTTGCCTTCGAAAAAACGGAGGAACGCCTCCCTAATCTCCCTCGACTTCATTGGCTAACTCCTGCCATACCTGTTCGACCGCTGCTCTGGCCATTTCCTGATCACAACCGCGCCGGGCCAACAAGCCCAGCATCCGACGCTTGGCCTTGTCGGGAGCCAATCCCCGGTAGCGCCAAGCCTGCTTGCTCAGCAATTCGACCGCCCGTTCACTCGAATCGAGCACTCCGGCATACTCGGCGATGACCTCGTCAATTACACCTGTGGCCACGCCTTTATGCCTGAGATCTTGGGCTAGTTTACGCGCACCATTAGCCCGCTGCAACCGCGCCTCGACCCAGCGCCGGGCAAACTCGCGGTCGTCGAGGAGCTTCTGGCGCTGCAAGTCGTCGATGACCTCGGCGACGATCTCGGCGGCAAATTCCTTCTCCTTTAGCTTGTCTCGCACCTCCGCTACAGACCGCGCCCGATAGCTGAGATAGCGATAGGCGACGTCCTTGGCCTTTTGCAGTTGGTCTTCCACTTATTCTCCTGCTTGGCTGGCCTCGTCTTGCTCTACCACCGCCTCAAGCCCCAACTCGCCGCGCAGCTTGTGTTCGATCTCCGTGGCGATCTCTGGGCGCTCGCGCAAAAATTCCTTGGCGTTGTCCCGGCCCTGTCCCAATCGCTCGCCGTTGTAGGAAAACCACGCCCCGCTCTTTTCAACAAGCCCCTTGTCAACGCCGATATCAATTAGGTCCCCCTCCCAAGATATGCCGATTGAGTCGCCGTGAAAGATCAGGTCGAATTCGGCTTCGCGAAAGGGGGGTGATACCTTGTTTTTGACGACCTTGACCCGAGTGCGATTGCCGATGTCGAGGTCTCCGTCTTTGACACGGGCGATGCGACGGATGTCGATGCGCACCGAGGAGTAGAAGGGCAAGGCGCGCCCGCCGGTAGTGGTCTCCGGGTTGCCAAACATCACGCCGATCTTCATTCGCAGTTGATTGAGAAAAATCAGACACGTTTTCGAGCGATTGATCGAGCCGGCCAACTTGCGCAGAGCTTGGGACATCAGCCGCGCGTGCAACCCCATGTGCGAATCGCCCATGTCGCCTTCCAATTCGGCCTGCGGCACCAGCGCAGCCACCGAATCGACCACGATAATATCGAAGGCACCGCTGCGCACCAAAGTATCGACGATTTCAAGGGCCTGCTCGCCCGAATCCGGCTGCGAGATGATTAGGTTTTCCACATCGACGCCAATGCGCCGCGCGAAGCTGACGTCAAGGGCGTGTTCGGCGTCGATAAAGGCCGCGGTGCCGTTCTGTTTTTGCGATTCGCGGATGGCGTGCAGCGAGAGCATGGTCTTGCCCGCCCCCTCTGGCCCGGATATTTCGACGATCCGCCCCTTGGGCAGGCCGCCGATGCCCAGCGCTGCATCTACAGCCAGCGATCCGGTAGAAATCGCCTCCACCTCTTGCACCCCACCCTCGTCGCCGAGGCGCATAATCGACCCCTTGCCGTACTGCTTTTCAATCTGCGACATCGCCAGTTCCAGCGCTCTGGCCTTGTTGCCATCTGCGCTGTGTCCGTTCGCTTTCGCCATGAAAATCTCCCCAATTAAAGTGTGGTATCGGTCTAGCTCGCCCACTCGACCAAATAGGACGACGAGCGAATGACCGCGTTGCTGTACAGGCCGGCGACCACGTCGTCGGCCACAATGCCCCACCCTCCTGACAGGGCTTCTAGCTGCCGCGCCGGAGGCGGCTTGACAATATCGAAGGCGCGGAAGACAAAGAAGCCCACGACAATCGTCCCAGCGCTTGGAGGCAAAAATGCCACTGCAAAGAGAAAGCCCACCCCCTCGTCAATGACGACCTGCCTCGGGTCCTTACCCCATTCCGGGGCCGCCCGACCCGCGCTGTACACCCCAATGACCGAAGCAGCTAAAAGCACTCCGATCCATTCCAGCACTCCCAAAGCTGGAACAAACAGCCAGTATAACAGAGCGACGAACGCGGTACCAGCCGTACCGGATGCCCACGGAGCATAGCCGACGAAAAAGAGCGTGGCGATCAGTCGGTTCAGAAGAAACGCGTTCCTCTACGCCGCGCTCAGGGTTCCTTGTAGGAAGAGGTCGCGCGGAACAGGTAGTGAAAACCCGACAGCAGCGTCAGCAACAGCACCCCTGCCAACAGTGCATTGGCCAAAAGCTGGATCAACTGATCGTCGAGAAAGAAGAGATGACCCGCGGCAAAGCGCCCCATTGCCTCCTCGAGGCCAATGACAAAGAGTATGAAGATAACCGTGAAAAGCTGGACCGCGGTCTTCCACTTGGCCAAGCGCGAAGTGACCATGGGGCGACCTCGGTATATCCCATAGAGGCGCATGCCCGTGATCAGGATATCGCGCCCGACGATGGGCAAGACCAGCCAAAAATTGACCATTCTGTTCAACGCTAGGGCAATGAGTGCCGACGTTACCAAAATCTTGTCTGCCAACGGATCCAAGAAGCGCCCCAACGGCGTTACTTGGTTGCCGGCGCGCGCTAGTTTGCCATCGTAGAAATCGGTCAGCGAGGCCGCGCTGAAGACGACGAAGGCAAGGCTTTTCAAATACCAAGTATCGGTGAACAGCAGCAGCAAGAACAGCGGCGTCAAACCGATCCTGAGCGCGGTCAGTCCATTGGGCAAATTAAAAATATCGCGCCGATTCATGACTACCTCACAGCGAAGATCGGCCGGCAAAGGCGAGGGAGAGGGTGACGCTGTCGGCCAAGTCCAAATCCGCGCCCACCGGTAGGCCGCGCGCCAACCTCGACACCTTGGTCCGCGGCATGAGTTGCTGAGCGATGAAGTGAGCGGTGGCATCGCCCTCGGCGTTGGCGTTGAGCGCGAGCATGACCTCCTGTACGCCCTGCTGGCTCACGCGCTCGACCAAAGAATCGATGTGCAAATCCTCGGGCAGCACTCCGTCCTGGGGAGAGAGCACCCCGCCGAGCACGTGATACGCTCCAGAGTAAAACTGACTCATCTCAAAGGCCAACACATCGCTGGCTTCGGCCACCACGCAGATGAACTGCTGGTCGCGCCGGGTGTCTCGACAGACTTCGCATAAGGGCTCGCCCTTTTGGGTGAAATTGTAGCAGGTGGCGCAGTGTTCGATCTGGTCTTTGGCGGCAATGAGTGCCTTGGCGAGCAGCTCGGCTTCCTCGCGCGGCCTTTTGACCACATAGAGCGCCAAGCGCTGCGCTGTCTTGCGGCCGATACCGGGCAGCTTGGCAAATGCGACGATCAAGTCTTCGAGGGCCAGAGGTTCCATGGAATCTCTCAGACTAACTCGCCGTCAAAAGTGTCGAGCACCGAACGGAGAGTGGGGTCGGACTCGGGTTGGCTCGTCGCCTGCGGGGTCGGCTGATCGTCTTTCTCTGCGACGGCCTCCAAGCGCAGCCGCCGCCCGTATTTCGCCTCAGCTATCTCCTCTACGCTTTCTCGGTTGTTGAGCACCTGGTTCATGGCAAAGCGGTCGGCCTCACCAAAGCCTAGCTTGAGTACGTGGCCCTCTATGCCAACTAAAGTCGCTCCATTGAGAAAATGGGCCAGCGACGGCTTGATAGCGCGCACAGCATTGACTAGCTCGGCCCAAGTGGTGCGCACCTGATCAAAGCTCAGACTAGCAGTGGCATTGCTTGACTCAGCCGGGGCGGCAACTTGCTGCTGGGTCGGGAGCGGAGGCGCGGCCTGTTCATCGAGATTACTTGGAGCCGGGGACGCGACTTGTTCACTCCGGCCGCTTGGAAGCGGAGGCGCAGCCTGTTCACTCCGACCCCTGCTTGGAGGCGGGGGCGCGGCCGGGCGTGGTGCGGGACTCTCGAGCGATTGCAAGCGGCGAAGCAGCTCGCCCACATCGACAGACCGGCCCATCAGCGCCAGATGCACCAAGGCGATTTCCACGCGGAAACGCGGCTGTACCGAGCGTTTTATATCCGCTTCTAAATCCAAGAGCGACTGCATCATGCGGAGCAGATCCTCGACCTCCATAGCAGCGGCAAGCTCGCCACAGCGCTGGCGGGCGTCCTCGGCCATATCCAGCTCGTCGGTCCCACCCTGTATCTTGGCAAAGAGCAGGTGGCGCAAAAGTTCGACTAGGCCATAGACGAACTCCTCAATATCGACCCCTTCGTCAACCGCTCGGGCGACGATATCCAGCACCCGTGCAGGTACTGCTTCGCGCATGGCGTCGAGCAATTCAAAGTAGAGGCCGCGATCGACGAGACCCAACACCTGCACCACGGCTTGCTGCGACACCTCTGCACCCAATGAGACCACTTGATCGAGCAGGCTCTCGGCGTCGCGCAGGGCACCATCCGCGCGGCTAGCCAACAGATGGAGCGCTCCCTCCTCGACCGCGATGCCCTCTGCTTGGGCAATCATGCCGAGATGGGCGGCGATCTGCCCGGCGGAGATGCGGCGAAAATTGAAGCGCTGACAACGCGAGAGAATGGTTTCGGGAACCGACTGTACTTCCGTGGTGGCGAAGATGAAAACCACGTGCTCCGGCGGCTCCTCCAGCGTCTTCAACAGCGCATTGAACGCCGAAGTCGAGAGCATGTGAACTTCGTCGATGATGTAGATCTTATAGACGCCTTCGGTCGCGGCGTAGCGCACGACTTCGCGCAACTCGCGGATGTCATCGACGCTGTTGTTGGAGGCCCCGTCGATTTCCAGCACGTTCATACTGGTAGAGGTGGCGATGCTCTGGCAGGAATCGCACGCCTCGCAGGAACTGCCGTCGCGGGGGTCGGCGCAGTTGAGAACCTTGGCGAGAATCCGCGCGGTCGTGGTCTTGCCTACGCCGCGAGGGCCACAAAACAGATAGCACTGCGCGATGCGTCCGGAATGGACGGCATTCTTTAAGGTCGCAGTGATGTGCTCCTGCCCAACTACTTCGTCGAATTGGCGAGGACGCCACTTGCGCGCTGTTACCTGATAGGCCATTTGCGTTGCTCGATACAGCCAAACTGAAGGGAATAAACTAAAAATTAGAAGGCCGTGCACCCATCTTCGACCCCGCCCTCAGGTCTGCCCAGTGCCAGTTAGCTCCAACCGGACAACTCTGCGGCACACCAAGAGACATTCCTACCGCTGCTACCTTCCGGTCCTGACGGGGTTCAGAAGCTCTTGGTTGCGCAGAATCCGGTCTTCAGCGCCACTTTGCTCCGGTCGAACAAGAGGTGCGAAGACCTCTGGATGGGAATTCAATCCCGCTATAGCGGATTGCGGGTACAGGGCACCGCTATCTCCCCATCTAGCACGACCTAAAATTCTGCATTTCACCAGCGGGTATCCGGAAAATATGGTGGAGCAGATGGGGATCGAACCCACGACCTCCAGATTGCGAACCTGGCGCTCTCCCAGCTGAGCTACTGCCCCATCCGGATCAATTATGGCGGAGAGAGTGGGATTCGAACCCACGGTAGGGGGTTACCCTACACACGATTTCCAGTCGTGCACCTTCGGCCACTCGGTCATCTCTCCGCAAAAGCATTGTACCTTAGATGGCGGAGAGGGTGGGATTCGAACCCACGGTGACCATACAGCCACACCGGTTTTCGAGACCGGCCCGTTCGACCACTCCGGCACCTCTCCCCAATCTACTTGGCTGCTCGCAGGGCCGTAAAAAAACCCTTGAGCAACTCGGCACATTCTTGCTCTAGCACTCCGCCGCGGACCTGACAGCGATGATTGAGCCGAGGATCCTCTGCAACATTGCGCAACGAACCACAAGCACCGGTTTTGGGATCGGCGGCCCCGAAGACCAAACGCGACACTCGGGCCAAAACCGCGGCCCCAGCACACATAGCGCAAGGTTCCAAAGTGACGTAGAGCGTCGTTGCCAACAAGCGCCGCGTCCCCAGTACCGCTGCGGCTCGGCGCAAGGCCAGCATTTCTGCGTGGGCCGTGGGATCCTGCGCCGCTTCAATGGCGTTGCCGGCCCGGCCCAAAACCCGCCCGGCTCCGACGACAACAGCACCCACGGGCACCTCGCCGCGACGGCCAGCGCGCTCGGCCTCGCGCAGGGCTTCAAGCATCCAACGGCTGTCTTCGGCGAATGAGCTAAGTTCTTCCGTAGATTCCATTTGAGGCCGTTTTTAAGGGGCCTCCCAAGGGGTGTAAATATAACGGTTGCCCAAAACAAGAGCAAGGCTTAGCGGCACTTCAAAAGCGCTTGCGATAATGGGCGGGGGGGAACAGAGAAGGGGACCGACGCTGCCAGTAACTTTCCTCGTTGGGAGCGATTTTGCGGTCGAGTGGATCGCGTCCCAACAGGCGCATGCCAAGCCCGATCAGCGTAAAAAGCGTGTAGAAAACTAGTCCTAAGAGCAGGTGGATATTGACAAAGGCCACGATTCTCGCCAGCCACATGTAGGGAAAGTAGATCGGCTTCAACGCCACAGGCAGCGCCAAGCCGGTTCCGAGGAACACCAGCGAGACCGCGTGTACAAGCTGGGCAATCCCAACCGCTTCCACGTACCACAGATAGCCGCCGATCAAGGCCAACAACGCCGCCAGCACAATTCCAAAGCGGCGCAAATCGCCGCGCGTGGGAACCGCAACTCCCCAGTAGCTTTTGGCCTTAGTCAAGCTCAAACTCCTCTTGCCAATCTAGCTCTTCCTGCCACTGCGGCTGGTCCTTCTTGTCCAAGATATAAGAGCCTATGACCAAAAAATCCATCTCCGTCCGCATGAAGCAGCGATAAGCATCTTCTGGGCTTTGGACGATGGGTTCGCCGCGCACGTTGAAGGACGTGTTGACCACCACTGGATAGCCGGTCAGGCTCTGAAAGGCGCGAATCACGTCGTAGTAGCGCGGGTGATCTTGCCGGCGCAACGTCTGCACCCGCGCCGAGTAATCCACATGGGTGACGGCCGGCATATCCGAGCGCGGCACGTTTAGCTTGTCGATGCCGAATAGCCGCTGCTGGTCCTCGCTCATGGGGATCTGCCGTTCCGCTTTAACTGGAGCCACTTGCAGCATGTAGGGCGAGTCGGCATCCAGCTCAAAGAACTCGTGTACGCATTCGCGCAGGACCGTCGGGGCAAAGGGGCGGAAGCTCTCGCGGAACTTGATCTTGAGGTTCATCACCGACTGCATCTGGGTGGAGCGCGGGTCGCCTAAAATCGACCGGGCACCGAGCGCGCGCGGCCCAAATTCCATCCGCCCCTGAAAAAAGCCTACTACCTTGCCCGCAGCCAACAGCTCGGCCACGCGCACCGGCAACTCGTCCTCGGCGAGTTTGTGCGCCACTCCCGCCGCCGCCTCAATGCACTGGTAGATTTCTTCGTCCCTGTATTCAGGCCCTAACAGCGCCCCCCGCATCGCGTCGTTTTCACCATCTGCCACCCGCTCGTGGCCCAAGTGGTTATACCACAGCGCCAGCGCAACGCCCAAGGCCCCTCCAGCATCGCCGGCCGCCGGCTGGATCCAGATGTTTTCAAAGGGCCCTTCGCGCAAGATGCGGCCATTGCCGACGCAATTGAGTGCCACGCCACCGGCCATGCACAAGTTTTTGAGCTTGGTTTCTCGATGCACCGTGCGGGCAATGCGCAACATGACTTCCTCGGTTACTACCTGACAGGAGCACGCAATGTCCATCTCGCGCTGAGTCAGCGGCGTCTCTGGCCGCCGGGGCGGTCCGCCGAAGAGTTTGTCCATGGCCCGACTGGTCATCGTCAGGCCGGATAGATAGTTGAAATAGCGAGTGTTGAGCTTGAAGGAGCCGTCGTCTTTCAGGTCGATTATCTCGTTGAGCATTAGATCGACGTATTTCGGCTCGCCATAGGGGGCCAGCCCCATCAGCTTGTACTCACCGGAGTTGACCTTGAAGCCCGTAAAATAGGTGAACGCCGAATAGAACAAACCCAGCGAGTGGGGAAACTTGATGTCGGCCAGCGTGTGAATTTCGGCATCCCTACCGTAGCCATAGCTGGTAGTGGTCCACTCGCCGACTCCGTCCAAGGTCGCGATCGCCGCTTCTCGATACGGCGACGGATAGAAGGCCGACGCAGCGTGCGACTCGTGGTGGTCGCTGAACAGCACCGGTACATCGCAGCCTAGCTGCTCTTGGATTAAGTGCGGGATCCACAGCTTCTTTTCCAGCCATACCCTCATGCTCTTCCAGTAGAGGCGGAGGCCCAGCGGCGCAGTGCCGAGATGCGTCTCTAGCAGGCGTTCAAAGGTCAGCAGGGGTTTGTCGTAAAATCCTACGCAGTACAGATCCTTGGCCTCAATACCGCCTTCCCGCAGACAGTATTCGACAGCGCGAACGGGAAAATCTGGATCGTGTTTAACGCGCGTGAATCGCTCCTCCTGCGCCGCAGCGACGATCTCTCCGTCGCGCACCAAACAGGCCGCGCTATCGTGGTAGAACGCGGAAATGCCGAGGATGTAAGTGGCCATAAGGAACTTGACAAAATGGGGTGTAGCAACGATACTAAAAAGTTTTCATAAGCTACTGATTCTATTGAAAAATATCAAGTTAGGGTCATTTAATGGAACGGCTTTCACTCCTGTCTGAAGACCAAGTTCGCACCGTCCAACGCCAGTTTGGCACGCCCACCTTTGTCTATGATCAAAAGGCGCTGGAATCCCAAGCCCAAAAGGCCCTGGCCTTCCCCAATGCACACGGCCTGACGGTTCGCTACGCGGTGAAGGCCTGCCCAGCAGCCGGCGTGATCCGCATTCTCAACCGCGCCGGCCTGCACGTCGACGCGAGCAGTGGCTACGAAGCGCTGCGGGCCATGCGCGCGGGCGTCCCCGCGGACCAAATCCAGATCACGGCCCAACAACTACCCGACAATTTAGCAGACCTAGTGCACCAAGGCGTCCTCTTCAACGCCTGTTCTCTGCATCAACTCGCCGCTTACGGTCGGCTCTTTCCGGGCCGTGAAGTCTCCGTGCGCATCAACCCAGGCCTGGGCTCGGGACACAGCAACCGCACTAATACGGGCGGCCCTTCGTCGAGCTTCGGCATCTGGCACGAACACCTCGACCAAGTACTCGCAACGGCCGCCGAACACAACCTGCAACTCACTGGTTTGCACAGCCATATCGGCTCGGGCAGCGACCCAGAAGTGTGGCAGCACTGCGCCCGGCTGACGCTCGGCGTGGCCGCCAAGCTGCCCGAGGTCCAGCGCGTGAATATGGGCGGCGGTTTCAAGATTGGACGCATGGCCGACGAAGTATCGACCGACTTGTGCGAGGCCGGCCAACCTGTCGCCGACGAATTCAACCGCTTTGCCGAAGAGCACGGCCGCAAACTGCATCTGGAAATCGAACCGGGGACCTTCTTAGTAGGCAACGCTGGTGCCATCGTCTGTAGCGTCGTCGATGTAGTCGATACCGGTCGGCAGGGCTATTCCTTCATCAAGATCGATAGCGGGATGACCGAAGTGCTGCGTCCCAGCATGTACGGAGCGCAACACCCCATCGTCGTAGTCCCGGCCACACCAGAGGAGCGCAGCCAAGGCGAGTACCTAATCGCCGGCCATTGTTGTGAAAGCGGAGATATTCTCACGCCAGCATCCGGCAACCCCGAAGAACTGGGCCCTCGCGTACTCACCAAGCCGCGCATCGGCGATGCGGTTTTTATCGGCGGCAGCGGGGCCTATTGCGCTGGCATGGCAGCCAAAAACTACAATTCCTTCCCGGAAGCATGCGAAGTGCTGCTCGGCACAGACGGCGAGTTCCATCTGCTGCGCCAGCGGCAAACCCTCGACCAAGTCCTAGCCAACGAGTCCCTACCCGCTTTTCTCAGCGCCTGAGCCGCGCAGCTTTGGGTCCAGCGCATCGCGCAGCCCGTCGCCCAACAGGTTGTACAGGGTCACGGTCGCAAAAATGGCCAAGCCCGGCACGACTACCAGCCACCAAGCCGCTGCGTTGCTGCGCGCCCCAGCCAGCAGGGCACCCCAAGTGATCACTTCTGCTGGTATCCCTACCCCTAAAAAGCTCAATCCCGACTCGGAGAGGATGGCACCTGCGACCCCGAAGGCCGCCGGGATCAGGATTGGGCCGATGGCGTTGGGCAGGATGTGGCGGAACATGATCCGTCCGTTTGAGTACCCGAGGCTGCGAGCAGCGGCCACGTAATCGTAGCTGCGCACCTGCAAGAATTGTGAGCGCGTCAAGCGGGCGATACCGACCCAACTCGTAAGGCCGATAATGATCATGACGAAGAACAGACTTGGCGGGAAAAACGCTGCGACCGTCAATATCAGAAAGAAGCTGGGGATTGCGGCCCACAGCTCGAAAAGGCGCGAGAGTGCCAAGTCAACCCAGCCTCCGAAGTAGCCGGCCAATGCCCCTAAGACCAAGCCAATGGCCAGCGATATGCCCACCGCCACTAGGCCGATGGTCAAGGCGTAGCGCGTGCCGTGAATTAGCCCCGAGAGCACGTCGCGGCCCAAGCGATCCGTGCCCAACCAGTGCTCAGCCCCCGGAGGCTGGTACTTCTCCCGCAAGCGGATCTCGCCCGGGGCATAAGGCACCGGCGGGAAGATGGCCTCCTCTAGCTTGAGCTTTTTGAAGTTGCGGCGGCGCTTCAATTCCGCTGGCCAGTCCACTACCCCTAGATAGACTGCGTATTGGCGGAAGGCCGGAAAGTAGGTCTCGCCCTTGTATTTCATGTAGTACGGCTTGTCGCCGGCCAGTAAGTCAGCACTCAAGGCCAAGATTCCCAGCAAGACGATGCTCATGAGACTGAGCAGAGCGGGTTTGTTCTTCTTGAATTGCTTCCAGACGACCCGCCCGTAGGACTGCCCTTGTGTAATGGCCTCTGTGCTCATTTACACACTCGCAAAGTCGATGCGCGGGTCCACGACCTTGAGCAAAATATCCGCCACCAAGATCCCCGCCAGCGACAGAGCCGCGCCAATGGTGAAGAGCGCCATGGCCACGGGGTAGTCGCGCACGATGACCGACTGAAAAGCCAAAAAGCCCATGCCCGGAATGGTGAAGATCGTCTCGATGAATACCGAACCCGCAATCATTCCCGGCAACAACCCCGCCAGCAGCGTTACAATGGGAATCAGGGAATTGCGCAGCACGTGACGCAGCACTACCACGCGGTAGCGCAACCCCTTGGCTTGAGCAGTGCGCACGTAGTCCAGCCGCAAATTTTCCAGCATACTGGTGCGCATATAGCGCGAGATGCCGGCGAAGCTGGCGTAGGTCGAAGCCAGTACCGGCAAGACCATGTGGTGAGCGTGATCGGTCAGCAGCCGCCAGAATCCCCAGTCCTCCCCAGCCTCCAAGGACTGGATACCGGAAGCTGGGAACCAGTGGAAGAATTCCTTGTTGCAAAAAAACAAGATCAGCAGCATACCGAGCCAAAAAGAAGGCATCGACCACAGCATGAAGGTCCCGGTGGTGACCAAACGGTCGATAGCGGTATTTTGCTTGACCGCGATCATTATGCCCAACGGCACGCCGATTAGATAGGCAAAGACTAGGCTGATGAGGTTGATTTCCAGCGTGATGGGCAGCCGATCGAGGATGTGGTCAATGACCGGTTCCTGGTCTTTGAAAGAGCGCCCTAAATTCAGCGTCACCAAACGCCACCCACCCACCTGCACTAGCTCTAGGCCAGACCCGGCATACTCGTAGTTTTGGGTTGGCGAGAAAAGGCGGCTCTGCCAGAAAGGCGACTCGACCAGCTCGGCGACGCGCTCGGGACGCAGGCGGCGAAAGTGCGCCAAGAAGCGCGCCTTGCGCGCCTCGCCCTCAAGCGAGGCCAACTCGGCCCGCGCCGCGTCTGACAGTTCATCTAGGACGGAGTCAGCTAACAAAGCTCCACGGTCGAATGCGTCTAGATCCTCCACGCGCAAGACCAAGTTGGAAAGCCAGTGCAAATATTGGAGATGTAGTGGTTGATCCAGCCCGAGTTGGCGGCGCAAATCCCGGCGCGTCTTCTCCATGTTCGCTTGGTGGTCGGTGGAGAGACCCTCGCCGCCAGCAGCCCCGCCCAAGAACAGATCGACCGGGTCGCCGGGTGCCAAACGCATAATCAGGAAGGTCAGTAGGGTGATGCCGAGGAGGGTCGGGATGGCGAGCAGAATGCGCTGGACGGTGTACTGCAGCATAGCTTATAAATATAATAAACCCCGCGCTATGAGGCAGTGCGGGGTTTATATTCAAATTTGGTTTCGTTGTCTTTGCTAGTTTTCGCCGATTAGGGCAGATACGTTGGCGATGACAAAACTCCCCTCGCTTGTAGCGGACTTCAAAAGCTGATTATTATGATAAATAGCGACGGTGACACTTCCCTTTTCACCTTTGTTTTGTGCACTTATAGAAAGAACAGCACCCCCTCCTGCGGCAACGCACAATGACCAAGGCAGATTCACGGGGTCTTTCTGCTCGATACCGCCTTGTCCGTTCGTGTAGGTCAATGAGACGGCCTCGGCCGTTCCTGTGACCTTATACTCGGTGGATTCCTCGGCTCTCGCAAACGCCGCCTCGCTCTCCTCAACCAAGTCTTTGTGGGCGTAAACCGTCCCCAAGTGCAACCACACCAACTCATTGCATGGCATTTGTTTGGAGAGTTGTTGCAAGAGCGGCAACGCACCATCGTAGTCCTCTGTGGCCAAGTGAACCATGGCGAGATTGTAGCGCGCGTCCCCGTCATCGGGTTCTAGCTGTAGGACCTGCTCATAGGCCCGCTTAGCCGCAGTGTATTTTTCTTGTTGCCAGTAGAGGTTGCCCAAGTTGAAGTGGGGCCTGAAATCATCGGGGTTTAGTTCAATGACCTTGCGATAATTGGCCTCGGCACCCTCGTAGTCCTCGGCTTGGGCTTGGGCGATGGCGAGATTGGTCAGGCCATTGAGGTTCTCGGGATTGATCTTGACCACCTGCGACAAGGCACCGATGGCCTCATCGAGTCGGCCATTTTCCAAGTAGAGCGACCCTAGGCTGAAAAAGGTGCCCTCGTCTTCTGGATCCGCGGACGCGATCTTCTGGTAGGTGGCAATGGCCGCATCCGTACTGTCGATCTGATAATAGACGTACGCGAGATTGCGCCAAGCGTCAAGCGCGCTTTCGTCGATGATGGTAGCATTGTGAAACGAGTGCCGCGCCATCACGTAATTCGGTGCCTCGCCTTGGGCGTGGACGACGCCGGTATTGTACTCGCGCGACCAAAAGTGGCGGCGCGTTCGTTCAGCCTCGCTTTGAAATTTGGAGTTGCTCTCGGCGTGCGCTAGATGCTCGGCCATCTCGCCATAGCGGCCCTCATCTCCTAAGAGCTGGCCCATAAGCAAGTGAGCCTCGCTGTTTTCTGGCTCGGTCTGCAAGACTAGGGCGAGTTGCTTTTTGGCCTCTTGCGGCTGCTCCTGCTTGATGTAGAGCTTGGCCGCCGTCATGGCCGAACTCTGACACCCCAATCCAGCGACGGTGACGAGCACCGCCAGCCAGCATACGCGCTTCATTGGCAATTTCCCGCGAGAAAAACTGCGCGGCGCACAGGACGTGCGCCGCGCAACGGTCGAATTTAGAAACCGAACTGAAAGGTAAAGGTGTTGAGCGCGTCGAAATACTCGACCGTAGTGTAGGCGTAATCAACGCGCAAATCTTTGATCGTCCCAGCATCCAGATTCAGACCAAAGCCGAAGCTGGTGCCGTAGATGTAGTCGTCATCCGAGTTGGGCGCGTAGTCGAAGCCTGCGCGCAGGGCGAAGAGGTTGTTCAACACATATTCAGCACCCAACCGGTACTGGTCGTAGGCGAAATTGTTGTGCCGGAAGACCGAGGACAGATTGAGCGCGTCCATATAGCGATAGCTCAGACCGAGCTCAAATGTTGAGGGCAAGTCGGCAGAGCTAGCCTCCACATTGTAATCGGAAGGTCCGCGGCGCAACTCGTTGAGCTGACCGCGGCGCAACAGGCCGGAACCGCCAAACTGCATCCGCGTGCCGATGTGCTTGAGCGCCACCCCCAAGTCCAAGCCGGCAACCCCGCCCAGATTGGCGTATTGCAGACCGGCGCTAAACGAAGCCGCAGTGGCCTCGACGCGCAGGATGCGGTTGACGATATAATGACTGGTAAACCCGACGGCGATGCGATCAGTCAGTTCCTTCGCAAAGGTCAGGCCCAATGTGAAGAAGGTCGGCGAAAAGTCCGCGCCGGTGCCATCTGGATTGGCCTCGGTCGTCACTGGGATTGGGCCGAAATCCAGTGCCTTGATGTTGAGGGCCAACGCGCCGAGGCCCTTGAAATTGGCACCGGTGGCCAGATAGTTGATACGGGTATCCGCCAGATAGGACATCGTCGAAAACATGATGCCCGCGTTGGATTCGGACTTGGACAAGCCTGCCGGGTTCCAGTGCAGGGACTCTAGACCGGAACTGGTGGCGATTGAGGCACCGCCCAAGGCCATGTCGCGCGCGCCAACCGGAATCAGCAGTTCCGGGGCCGCGGCCGTACCGGCGCGATCATAGCCGTCGGCAAAGGCCGTGGCCGAGGCGAAAACCAGCGCCAGCAGGATCGTCGAGATGCGAAAGCTGTGTTGAAGCATGGTATGGCCTCCTATTTCTCTCTTTGGTATCCCGTGCACTTAGAAGTTCTCCAGGAACTGCTGCTCTTGGATGATGGCCAGCTTGAGAATCCGACTCATGCCGTGATCCGGCAGCTCGATATGGGCGATATACATGCCGCTGGCCACCGGCAGTGCGTTGTGGTTTTGCAGATCCCAGCGCGTGAACTGCGATGGGTCGTCCTTCTCGATCATGCGCACCAGCGTGCCGCTCATGTCGAAGATGCGAATATTCGCCTTGGACGGCAGGTGGCTGAAGGTCACGAAGTGGCTGTAACGGCTGGTCTCCGCCGCGTTGACGCCGAGGTAGGGATTGGGGAAGACATTGATCTTTTCGATGTCTTCTTCGAGGTATTCAGCGCTTTCCTCTTGCCCTGGGACGAGAAAGGAAAATACATCGTTGGCGGTGTTGACCCTGTAGGGGATCAACCTCAGAATCTGACCGTCTTCGAGCATATCCATCTCGCGCTCCCCTCTTAGCGTAAGCCATAGTGCCGCATGGATGTCGAAGGTAACGGCATCAGCCAAGATGCTTTTGCCTTCGCCGTATTGAGCCAGTGGCGTGTCGCTGTAGTCGCTGTCGAAAATAAACAGGTACTCGCGACCACCGAGCCCACGGTCCGGGTCTTCCGAGGCCAAGTCCCAAGTGCCGTTCTCCGAAGTGGAACCCACGTTCTCGACAAAGCCGATATTGACCTGTCGCGGTGGGTCGCTATCCACTTCCCAAGCGGTAAAAGGCACATCGCCAAAATCTTGAAAGCCGTAGTTGGGATCGCCTCCGCGCAGATAGCGGTAGCCTTTCTGCGTGGTGGTGCGACTAAAGCGAATCTCGACGGTCTTCAGGTCGGCACCGCCAAGCGAGGAGCCGAAGAAATTGGGACCGACATCGGCACCGCCGAAAAGGCCACTGCCACCCCAGTTGACACCGGTTAGCCAGCGCTCCGATCCCTCCCACTCCCAATCACTAAGCGCCAGCGGTGGGCCGAGGACCATCAGTTCAAAACCGTGGTCAGGGAGGTAGATGGCCGCTCGCGCGTCGCCCGGGCCGATCTCGAACTGGTCGGCAAGGAGGGTCGTGCCACCGGTTTCATCTATCAGGCTCCACACGGTGTGGCCCTCCTCATCCGCGCCGAAGCGGACCTGATAGTTGTGGCCCGTAGTGAGCGTAGGGTTGACCACCATGATCTCAACCTCTCCCTCACTGATACCAGCGGTGTGCTCGGGGGTTATCGCAGCGCCAGGTTCGCTCAGATAGCGGGTACCTGGCGGCGGCTCCTGCGGCACGCAGATCAGGCCCTGTGGCGCGCTCTCTAGGGTGGTGGTAGCGGTACCTTCGGCGGTGGCGCGGTTGTAGGCCGTCACCGCAAAGTAGTATCGCTGGCCGTTGACCAGCGGGCCGCTGCGGATGTGGTCCTCAGTAATCATGATATTGCGCTTGATCCCGAAGTCGATGCCGATCTGCAGGGGCACATCGAGCACCACGCCCGACTCCTCGTCGAGGGCAATGCCGAGGATCGTAGTCACACCATTCTCAATGTCGAAGGTCGCCACTTTGACGCCCTGCGAAAGCGTGGCTTCAGCCGAGGGCAACTGGTAGAGATTGTAGCCTTCGAATTCGAAGCCGGGCGAACCCTCGCCTTCGGTGGCCTGAATCGACTCGTCGTCCCAACCCCAATCCAAGATGATCGCCTTATTGAGCTCGGCTATGCGGACATTGGGCTGAGCCGGCGGCTTGGGAACCTCGAAGAAGTTATTGTAGGCGTCCTGCACGAACTGGTTGGAGAACTTCAGCTTGGAGACGCTGCGCAGGCGGTCGGTAGAAATGCCGCCTAACAGCGCGACCACCACTTCCTGAGTATCGCCCAATGCCATCTCGAAAGGCCCGGTAGCCAGCACGATGCGCCGATCGCCGGCCGGCAGCGGCACGCCGTCGTTCCAGCCGGAGGCTCTGGTCGGATCGCCGTCGAGCGTGAACTTGGTGTCGGCATTGGTCAGCGGATTGGTGTAGGGCACGGGGTTTGCAACATCGTCCTGCGGCTGGAAGCCACGCAGCAGATTGTACCACTGCTGAGTGCCCACGTATTCGCCCAGTTCTGGATCGGATATCGCACTGCCGGCGGCAAAGTACACGAAGGCCGTCATCGGCAAGTTCTGGTAGCCGGGGCGCAGTCCCTCGTTGAAGATGGCCACCGAACTCTCGTCGAGCAGTTGATTGCCGTCTTCGTCAACGGCGATATTGCCATCGGCATCTAGTTGATAAACCGGTACGATCGGGCCTTGCAAAAAGTCGTACCCAACAGCCGGCGGGGCCAAGCCGAAGGAGACGTAGCCATGATCGTCGTCAATCGAGTTGTACACATAACCCAAGCTCAGATCGACATCGGCACCGGCAAAGTCGTCGCCGTAATCGCCCAGATCTGGATCGGACCACTGGGCGAAATACATGTCCTCGATCACGGCATCGTCCGTGGCCTCTGCGGTGCCCTTGTAGATGACCTTGAACTTCTTGAAGATCACGTCGCCCAAGGCGTCGGTGCGCGCATAGCCCCAAAGCGTGACCTGAGCCTCCAAGCCGATGGGCAACGAGCCGTAGAGATTGGTGGTGGCCCCCTGGTCCAAATCGTTTATCGCAAACCAGATTACCTGGTCCGCGTTGGCCAAACCCGGCTCGTCAACCGAGGGGTCGTACTGCCCATCTCCGTCGTTGTCGTAAAAGGGCGCACCCAACTCGGCCGGCCACTCTTCCCAATCGCGTCCATATTGGGCGCGCACTGCCTCCTCGTGGGCATCGGTGACCTGGCTCAAACCAATGTTGAGGACCTCGGAGGCATCTAGCCGCAAATCCGCGGTCGCCCAGTCGCGGCGGATCCGGTAGAGTCGGGCCGTGTCGCGGTCTTGGGCTACGCCCTTGGACTCGATGACCCCTGGCACTGTGCCGATCTCGTACGTCTGGCCGCCTACGCGCAGTTCCTGCTCATTGCCGTCCTTGACCCGACCGCCCCAGATCATGCCGTCTTGGAAGATGACTTGGGCGGTCGAGCGCGGGTAGGTCACGCCCGAATTGCCGGTGAGCGGGTCGCGAGCCGACCAGCCGTCGCTCTGTATCCACATGGCCATATTGTTGATGTTGAGCTGGGTCCGTTCGGTGGACACCTCGACATCGTCTTGGGCCAATTTGGCGGCCGGTGCGCCCCGCTCTTCGCGGGCTTGGACGTTGCCAACTAGGAAGAGCGCCGCCAAAGATAAGAAAACAAGCTTTTTCATAATGCGTTCCTCTCTTTCCTAGAAATTGAACTGCAGACCGAAGCGAATCTGGCGCGGCGAATCGTAGATATCGCCGCCCTCGTTGGACCAGTAGGCTTGGCGGTTGGCCAAGTTGATCGCCTCGTAGAGTTGCACGTACTGTTGCCCGCCGCTGGCCTCGACGATCTGTTGGCTCAGTTCCGGATTGGTCAAGAAGCCGTCGTCTTTGTCGGAGCCGGTGCGGTTGTACACGTTGAGCACGTTCTTGCGATTGAAGAGGTTGAGAATACGGCTATAGACCTTGGCATTGAGACCAAATAGCGAGAAGCCCTTGTCGACGCGCAGGTTGGTATTGAAAGTCCACGGCGTTGTCGAGCGGTTGATCGACTCGAGCGGCTTGCGCGAGCGCGGGTCAAAGCTGTCGAGTACGCCGGCGTTTTCTGGACCGCGCTGACCGATCGAACCAGTGACCAAGGTAAAGTTGTGCCCGCTCGTGAAGCTCATCAGCAGGTTGGCCCCTAGACCCCGCAGAATTGGGTTGGGCTCGTTGTCGGGGTAGCGGTAGTCTAGGAAAATCGAGCCGCGATGCGTCTCGTTAAAGTCGAGCGGCGAGATGATCGTCGGCAGGTTGGTCTCGTTCTCAACCCCGGAAATGGCCGAGCCAGTATATGAACCCGTGCCGCGTGCATCGGACAGGGTGTAGTTCAGTTCAGTGCGCAGGTTATTGACGCGCCTGAGCTTGAATTGGAACTCAATGCCCTTGGTCGTGGCGAAGTCGCCGTTTTGCAGATAGACGTACGCGTTGGCTTCTTCCGCGCCGGCCGTGAGCTGCTGCTTGCGCAACTGTATCTGCCCTTTGATATCGCGGTAGAAGCCCGTGACGTCAAAGGAGGCGGACTCGGAGAACTGACGCTCAAAGCCGATTTCGTACTGGGTAGTCCGCATCGGCTCGATGTCGTAGGCGGTCGGATAGCGGATGTAGTTCTGGCCGCCCAGCTCTAGGGCAAGACGCGCGCCGCCGGCATACATGGAGCGCATCGCCGGCATTTGCGAGAAGCGACCGTATTGCACATGAAAGACCGTCAAATCCGACACCGGGAACGACATTCCCAAACGCGGGCTAATATCGGTGTACGTGGGGGTCTTTTCCATCGACTCGAGCTTAATGGTGTATTCTTTCGAGTCGCGCACCGGTGCTGCCGGATCCTTGAAGCGCCAGCTATCCGCGTCGAAGTAGTCGATGCGCAGACCGGCGTTGATGATCAGGTCGTTATACTCGACCTTGTCTTGGATAAAGGCGGCGGCTACCGTCGGCTGGCGCGGTGCCTCTAGTCCCTCGCCATCGGTCTCGCGGCCGAACTCGTCGAAGCCAAAGAAGTCGCTGGCGCTAGTCGAGCGCAACAACCTAACAAGATCCTGCTTGCTACCCTTGCCATCTTCAAGAGTCTCGGCCTTCGCGA
Source organism: Candidatus Latescibacterota bacterium (assembly GCA_965116455.1). Classification (GTDB taxonomy): domain Bacteria; phylum Latescibacterota; class UBA2968; order UBA8231; family UBA8231. The sequence goes on from OZ220690.1 coordinate 3,713,480, forward strand.
TCAACTCGTCGAGAATCTGGTCTTCGCTGATTTCATCGTTGTAGTAGCGGTCGTACACTGCGTCCAACTCGGGATAGGTGTTGGCTATCCCCGAGCGGATCGAACGCAACGAGATCCCATAGCGCCGCGAGGTCCAACTCTGATAGTCGAAACCGGCCTTGAGCTGATGCATGTCGGTCTGCTTGGTCCAGCTACCGGCCAGCCCCCAATAGCCATCCGACGTGGTGCCGTAGGAGGTCGTACGCGAACCCGGGCGGCTGAAGGGAAAACCAGCAAGATCGTAGGGTCTGGGCCCCGAACCTTGCTGGGTATAGGGCGTGTACTCACCTGTACCCTCAAGAGCGCGCTGTACGGCCACGCTGTCGTTGTACACCCACCACCGATCCTTGAAAAGCGGGTCGTAGGACTCGGCACTCCGCTTGTAGAGGCTCACGTTGAGTTCGTAGAACATGCTCTTGTCGAGCAGGTGGGTGATCTTGGCGTTGACTAGGTTGGAGGACGATTCCGACTCGCCCAAACGCCGGGTGTTAAAAGCATTGCGGATGGGCGCATAGTTGCTTTCGGAAAACCCGTCCGTGTACAGATTCGTGAGGCGGAGCTGAACAGGATAGTAGTCGAGCAGCAAGGTCCCGTTGAAAATGACCGCTTCACTACTCGTGTGCGGAATATTGCCGGGCTTGATTTCGAGTTGCTCGATCTGGTCGGGAACGAGATTGCCCTCCTCGTCCTCGCTCCAGTGCCGGCGTCCACCGCGGAGGCCAGTGTCTTCGAGCTCCTCGAAGGTAAAACCCGACCAGTAGGTCGGCCAGGAATCGATGCCGCGGCGCTGGCCAGCCAAGAAGGCGCGAATCTTCTGGTTTCCCACAACCGGACCACCGGCGGTCATCACCTGATTGAAGTAGCCGTAGGAATACGTGCCAAAGCGCTGCTCGTAGTCGTCGGTAAAATTGTCCGACTCAGAGAGGATCTCAAAGTCCCACTCGCTACCGCCGGTGCGCAACTCTTGCAGAATAATGCCGGCGTTAGCACCGCCGTACTCGGCGTTAAAGCCGCCGGCCTGGAGTTGGATTTCCTCCAGCGCCTCGTCGATCAAGCCCACCGCGCTGCTGCCAGTGACCACATTGCGGACGCTGGCCCCCTCGACGTAGTAGCCGATCTCGTCGCTGCGCGAGCCGCGGATGTGCAATGTCCCCTCGTCTTCGACCACGCCGGTCTGCAGGGCTATGACTGAGCTGACGCCTCGGAGCGGCAGAATCTCGAGATCCTCGGCATCGATAATGCGCACTGCATTAGTGGCGGTTTTGTCGATGATTGGCCGCTCGGCCCGGATTACCACTTCCTCGACTTGGATATCCGAAGAAGTCAATTCAACGGCGATATTCGTAGTTAGGTCGGCAGAGACCCGCACATCCTCGACGGTATAATCCGCGTAGCCTATATACGTGGCCTTGAGGGTGTAGGTGCCCGCCGGTACGTTGAGAATAAAAAAGCGGCCCTTTTCGTCCGCTGTAGCTCCTAGCTTGGTATCCACCACCACGATATTGGCATGGGGTAGCCCATCCCCGGTGGCGGCATCCTTGATGACACCGGCGATCTTGCCGCCCGTACTGGCCTCGGCCGGAGCCAAGCTCAGCGCAAGCAGAACGCCCAGTGCGGTCAAGGCGCGAAAAACGCTAGCAAATTTGGTCATATGTCCCTCCTTTGTAGGGTACTCAATACCCCTTCACATCAGGTGCAACCAGTCGTCTAAGAGAAAGGTCACACGCCCGATCAACAGCGAGACCCTCGCCATAATGGTGTAACCAAACGAAGCCCCAAACGAGATCATCAAAAACCATATCCCCACCTTGGAGATATGACCCGCCGTGCCAGTGTGCTCGACGGAAAAAAAGAAATAGACCAACACCCCGATGACCCCCACGAGGACTACTAGCAAATTGAGCCCCTCCAAGCTCCAGGTTAGTGGTTGTAATGTAGGTTCTATTTGGGCCAAAATAAAGGAAGAAATGTAGCGGGGAATCGTCAGGCCGGCTCCGAGCCCGACGAAGAATGCAAAAGCATAGCGGCTGAGCCACCCAAAGCGCAGCGAAAAGCGCGTCAACATCAAAAGCCCGAGCACCGTCGGAGCCAACAGCCACCAGTTGGGCGTCTCCCCTTCCCCTAGATCGGTCCATTCGGCAATGACCTCGCCGTAGATCGTCGGGTACCAGTTCTGGCCGAAAATGTAGGCCGCTGCCACGCCGACGAAGATGTGCTCGGCAACCTTGAAAAGCGGGTTGTCCTTGTAGAGGAAGCTATAGAGTGCCAAGGTCAGGCCGGCCGCCGTGATGACGCCTAAGCCCGTCCAATCCGCTGCCAAGATCCCGTTGGCCACTAAGCCGATATTGACAGCGGCAAACAGCAAGAGTAAGCCTATAAATATATAGGTGTCGCGCACGGCTTAGCTCTCCTGCTGTGATCGGCCCCGCCGAGCGGCGAAGTAAGCGATATTGCCCAAAATCACAAAGGCGACAATGATCAAATGGGTCACCGACTGGGCACTCATGCCCTTGCTGGCACTGCCGCGAAGATCAACCAAGGTCTCGTATTCGGCTGCGCCGGCTAGGCCACCGAGCAGGCCGCCGAGTTGTCCTGAGTCGAGAAAGGGATAGAGATCGGGAGCCATCACTGCGGTGCAGCCGGCCGCAAAAGGAAAACCGTATTTCTCCTGCCCATAGGGGATCCACCAAAACTCAATCGAATCTCCGGCAGCTAAGTCGAAAACGAGGTCAAAATCGCGCAGCGAGCGCAAACTCCGCGTCAATTCCAAATCGCCGACACTTGCGCCCCAGTTATCCTGCGGGAAGGTGCCGTGTAGATCGTGCCCCATGTTGAGTATGACGCTGAAACCGCCAACCTTGTAGCCCATAAAGGCGTAATCCACCCCGTACTCTAAGTCGAATTCGGCCGTCATCTCGTCGAGCACCGTTTGGGCCAGTCCGGTCGCTTCAGGCCACAGGCAGATGGCGACTACCTTGAGCTCGCGGCGGAAGGCGTGGCGCAAAATTGCCCGCGCCATGGGCTGCACCTCCGTGGCCGTGCTGGTGCCGTAGGAGAAGGAGACTAAGACGACCTGCCCTGCGTCGAGTTTCTCAAACTGGTCGTATGCGGCTCGTACTTCGTCCGTCGGCGTGACCGGCAGGTATAGCCCGGCCAAAAGCGGCACAGCTACTCCGAGAAATACCAAGACGAAGAGAATGCGGCGGTCGATCTGCATCACTCGTCTCCTCCACCGCCCAAGTACGAACGCTCAATGCCGAAGATGATGCGCAGCGAAGTCGCAATCGCGCCCAAAGACACCCCGAGCAAAATGCCGCGCTTGGCAGCTAAATTCGGCACGGTCAAAAGCCAGTCACTCACCAGCGGAAAATACTCGGAGATTTCTTGTCCAATGGGTACGCGGCCCAGCATGACGATCACCGCTGCGACCAGTAACAGCGCGGCCTCGGGCGTGCGGGCGCGAAAGGTTCGGTACGCCGCCGAGGCGATGAAGAAGGCCAAGATCGAGAACATGGTCTCCGAACAGGGCCGCTGGACGTACTGGAAGAGCCAATTATAGCCCCCGGCTTTGGCTTGGGCAGCAAAAGGGCCGAGTCCATCGTTGTAGATGACGAAGACCATCATCACCGCAAAGCTGGCGATGGCAACGAAGCTGTAGCCCCAACCAACGACGTGCTGCCGGATGCGCTGCCAGTGCAGGTTGAGCAGGCTGTATAGCCCGAGCAGATAGGAAAACGCAAAAATGATCCGTACCCACTTCCCCCCCACCTCTTGCTCAAAGCTTTGGGCATAGCTATGTGGTATGTAGTAAACGGCAATGCCCAGTAAACCAAAGACTAAGGCGATAGCCAGCGGTAAGGTCCGACTAAGAAACGGCATGGCCCCTCCTCAATAGGGCGTAAAGAAGTGAGTCAGGTGGGGCAGATGTAGCCCAACAGCTTCTAGAGTCGCCAACACGGCACCCAACACCAATACGAGCAAAATAAGGGCCTTGCCAGCGTCCTGGCCTTTAAGGCTGCCCAGCATTCGCGGCTCACCCGATAGATAGGCACTAGCGGCATAGAGCTCTTCGCCGAGCAGCGTGTAGTCGCAGGTAGTAATAAAGAACGGCAACTGAGTGAAGGCATCGGTACCAGCGATCTGGATCGCCCCAGTCGTCGAACCGGTCTCGGCCAATAGCAGCGACTCAGCGTAGAAGTACCCCATCATAATGTGAGCCGCCGGGCGGTCGCGGACCATGATGCCCTCGACTGCCGCAGCGTAGCTAAACTGCTCAGTGCCAGCGATGAAGACGTGATCGGGATTGAAGGCGTCAGGCCGCCCCGCCTCCACATACGAGGCTTTCATCGTCTCCTGACTCACCGACATAACCACCGGATCTGGGGCCACCACTCGCAGCGCAGTGTCGTATTCGGCCGTGCGCCGCGCGACCCGCCCCAAGATATTGACCGCAGCAATGGTCGATATCGAGTCCATGAAGCGCAGGCCGTGAATGAAAAGCACCGGCTTGCCCATCTCGGTCGCCCGCCCCAGCGCTTCGTCGAGTGCCTCTAGCCCGGCGATGCGGCGGATCTTGAGCTCGCGCCGCCGCGCAATGCCAATGTAGCCCATGATAAGCCCTGAAAAAACGAGGCACAGCACCAGATTATTGACCTTGGCGCGATTGAAAAAATTGCCTTTGGATTCGGCGTTGACGATCACTTTGCCGCGGATTGCGCCGCCAGCCGACCGCACATCGATGTGGAAGTAATACGTCTTGCCGTCTTCTAGCGGCGTCTTGCCGCCCGCGCCGGCGAATTCCTCGACGTTGACATAGTGGTGATTCTCCAGATCGGCCCCACGACCAAAGAGCGCCGGTGCCTCGGACATCAAATTCCCCGTTGCCGCAACCTCGGCCACGACGCGAAAAGGCCCGCTGGGCGAATCGGCGATGGCGACCTGATACATCGCATTTTCACTGATCTGACGATCTCGCGGCCAAGTCAGCGTAATGCTGCCCCCGTCGTCGTTGGGCGTGTCAAAGGCTTGGACCTCGATTGGCGGTTCAGGATGTGCCAGCAACGTGCCGAGCCCCGGTACCGCAGGAGTGTCGATCCCCTGTTCCGCATTCTCCGCCGCGCTGGCCAACGGCCAAGCCAAGACCAATGCAGATAGCCAGTTTTTTATTCTCATGCCTTTATTCCTCAATCAGCTCCACATTCGCCCGTGGCACTACCGCCTGCTCCCCGTCTTCAAACTCCACGGCCAATACCCGCACCCGCGCCCCAGACTCCACCGCGCACAACTCGGTCGGCAAGTCGCTGACGCGCCCAATTTGCCCAAAATAGGGCATTCGAATCACGCGCAACAAATCGCCCACCTGCAACCCTTCCTCACCCGGCCGCACCTCTTCTTCCTCTTTGTCAGCGGCCGTAGGGACGATAATCTCCGGCCGCAACACGCCAGCGCGGATCTGCGTCGCACCGGCCATGGACGCATCTATGCCAGCGCACGCTTGCAGAATGTCAAAGGTCTTGCGGGCCATGGCGACGCTACCAAAGCCCTCGGTCGCTACTACCGTCAGGCCGATCTGCTCGGTCCCGGTGATGGCCACGCCCAGATCGCGGCCAAGTAAGTCGCGCAAGTCGCTATCGCGCAGGCCGCCGCCGATCAACCCCACGGCACCTGCCTGCCGGGCCTGTTCTACAGTCTCCGCGCTAATCAGGCTGCCGACCACCACAATCTTGCCCGCAACTTCTGGGCCCAGCGGCCCGGCCGTGGCGTCTGGGGCATCAACCGCCAAGTGCAGCGCGCCCCAACACTCGCCCCCTACGCCGAAAATGCCCTGGATATAAGCACCTCGCGCTGCGACGCGCACGCCCTCCTCGGTAAAAACTTCTTCCACGACTCCATCGACGTACGCCAGCACTTCGACCGGCCTAGGAGCTTGGCGCAGTATCACCTGCCCAGTCACCGGCGAAATGCTCTCGACGGTGCCACTGACCGGGGATTCAATCGTGGTCTTGAACCAGCGAATGAACGGCTTGGTCTCGGCAAGTGGCTCACCTGCTTCGACGCGGTCGCCCTCTTTTTTGAGCATATAGCCAGCTAGCTCCTGCGGCGAGATACCCAAGCGGTTTACCAAGTTCAGAGTCGCCACATCGCCCGGCAGTTCGGTGCGGGCCACAACTTGGTCTCGGCGCACCGCTTGGCCGCGCTCGACGACAACTTCGCCTTTGAGGGGCAAGCGCCGCTCTTTGTGCACGACTGCGTGCTGCGTCACGCGCAGTCCAGGGGTATAGGCGTGAGCCATGAGCTACTCGTATAGGTTTAACGCCTGCTGCCAGTCGCTTATCTGACGCCGACGGTCTTGGTCAGCCGCCATCTGGATGGGCCGGCCGCGACCGTCTAACACTAGTCCTACGACCCCGCCGCGCACCCGCGCATTTAGGGCTTGCCCCGGGCCGGCACCCACATCCCAATGCCGCGCCGGCTGGAGCGAAACTTCGACCTCCTCGCCATCGGCCAAAGGCATCCATTGTAACTGGCCAACCTGTAACTGACCTGTTCGGTGCCTAGGCAGGTCTATTTCGTATTGGAGGCAAACCTCGTCGCCCTTACCTTCGCCGACGGGGGCGACACAAGTGCCCAAGTAGATCAGGCAATCGCGCTCGAAAACCTCGGTGGCGGCCCGCTCGTCAACAGTCGAAAGCACCCCTAAGTGGGGCATCATAAAGATGCTATCGACCGCCAAGCGGGTGATGCCTTCGGGCTGAAAGGCATCTATCAGCATGGCGCAACTCTGCTCGCGGCGGGGCGCGTGCGAGAGTACGCCGCCGCTGCCGACTAGCATGTTCAGCGCCATCATCTCGACTAAACTCTCGCCGGTAGCACCCTGCTCAAACACATCGGCCAGCGTGCGCTTGCTCTGCACCCCCTTCAACCCCACCGCCAACGCCCGGTGCTGGTCAAAGGCTAAGCGCAGGGCTTCGCGGGCAATGGCCTGCTCGACTTGCAATTCCTGCATGAGCTGTGGGATGGTCGTCGGGCGGATCATCTTGTTCTTGATCCGGTCGCGGAGGTCGGCCTCCTCAATGTCAAAAGGAACCCAGCGCATGATGTGGTCGAGGCCGGCCTCGGCCAGCACGTTGGAGACGCTATAGGACATGCCTAAATTGGCACTGACCGTGCGGTTGAACACGCCGTCAAAGACGCTGAACACATCGGTCGTCGCCCCGCCGATATCCACGCCGACGACGTTGATCTCCTGCTGGCGGGCAATGGTCTGCATGATCTCGCCCACCGCCCCGGGCGTCGGCATAATCGGTGCGCTGGTCCAGTCCATCAGCTTGCGGTAGCCCGGTGCCTGCGCCATGACGTGTTCGAGGAAGAGGTCGTGGATGACGTGCCGCGCTGGGTCCAGATTTTCCTCTTCGAGCACTGGGCGAATATTCTCGGTAACGGTCAGGGCCATCTTTCCCCCCAGCGCCTTTTCAACTTCCGCCCGCGCGTCCTCATTGCCCGCAAAAATAATCGGCAACTTAAAGTCCGCACCAAAGCGGGGCTTGGGATCGGCCGCGCTGATGAATTCGGCCAGTTCGACCACGTGGCTGACAGTGCCGCCATCCGTGCCGCCCGACAGTAACACCATATCGGGGCGCAATTGGCGGATGCGCTCTATTTTTTCGTGGGGCAAGCGCCCGTCGTTGGCGGCGAGCGCGTCCATGACGATCGCCCCGGCACCCAAGGCGCAGCGCTGCGCGCTTTCGCCGGTCATCGCCAACACCACGCCGGCCACTGCCATCTGCAACCCGCCACCAGCACTGCTCGTCGAGATGTAGATATCGACCCCGACGTCGCCGTCTGCCGGCGTGATAATCCGCTCGCCATCGAGAATCTGTCGCCCGGAAAGCTCCTCGACCTCCTGAATGGCATTGAGCACTCCCCGGGTGACGTCCTCAAAAGGAGCTTCAACCGTAGTTGGAGCCTCACCGCGAAAGGTCTGGCGATACCCTCCGTCCTTCTTCTCAATCAGGATCGCCTTGGTCGTCGTACTGCCGCAGTCCGTGGCGATAACTACGTTGAGGTTATCCATGCTTTTGGCTTTCGCGCTGGGCAATGGCCTCCGCAAGTAAGTCTATGCACTGGCGTCGCTCCAACATGCGCGTAAAGCGCTCGTACTCGTCGCGCGAAAAAACCAGCGTGGCAAACGGGGACAAAAAGGTCAGGGCTTGGCTGCCCAAAAAATTGAGGGGGCGGCAAGCCTCCAACGCCATGGCCGCGGCCGCTCCCATGCGGCGACGCACTATAAACTCGGCCAGCCGCTCGGCGAGCGCGCGCTCTTCCTCAGACCAACCCGCCTCCGGGTCTTCGAGGGCGAAAGCGTGTCGCCACCGCGTTTTTAAGCTATTGACTTGGAACATGGCACCGGATGAAACGCGCAACGTCTTCGCGGTTTTTATCGAAGCGCAAAAAAACGCCGCGAAAAGAATCCAGCCGACCCAGGCGGGCGGACGGACGCAAAAAAATGCCGTCCCGATGCTCATCTACTCGACGGAATTCCGCCCAAGAACGGCGCTGTTTAAAACCGAGGTGTTCGCTGCTGACCCCTTCGCCGTCGAGCACGTAGTATGTAGGAAAGAAATAGCGCGACAGCGAGGCGGTCAATGCTCCGAGTGAAAATATCCCGTAGAACCAATGCTCAAAACCAAAAGCGGCGGCCGCTGAGGAAGCGACGATGAGCGCGACTAGTAGTATCGACTTGGCCGGTTTCTCCCGGCGCAGGGGGTGGCTCTCCCAGCGAAGGGCGTCTGCGGAGGACACGGACGCGCCCTATTAGTACATCTGCTCTTCCTGCGCGACCCACCAGTCTTGCAGGCGGGCACCGGGGGGATACCAAGTGACGCCACTGAAGCGGCGGCTGTAGGCTTGGGACGAGCGCGACTTCCACATGAAGGTGTACGGCTGTTCCTCGTGCAGGATTTCCTGAAAGCGGCGGTAGAGTTCGATGCGCTTGTCCATGTCGAACTCGCGACGGTAGGTCTCCAGGATGTTGTCAACTTCGTCGTTGATGAAGCTCACGTGGTTGGAACCGTTCTCCACTGTTTGGGAAGAATGCCAGATCTGGTAAGCGTCCGGAGCAAAGCGCAAGCTGCCGGTCCAACCCAACACCATTGCGTCGAAGCTCTTGCCCTTGACCTTTTGCAGAAAGATCGACCAGTCTAGCTCGCGCACTTGGCAGTCAATGCCGATATCCTGCAGCTCATATTGGACTGTCAGAGCGATGTCTTTGCGAAGCTGGTTGCCCGAGTTGATCAAGATCTCAAAGCTGAATGGCACCAACTCTCCATCGATGGTCTTGTCGAGAATGCCGTCTTCGTCGGCGTCTGCCCAGCCAGCCTCCGCTAGGAGATCGAGAGCGCGGTCGGGATCATAGGTGTACGGCGTGAGGTCGTGGTTGTATTCGGGGCGGAACTTGTTGATCGGCCCCTCCACCGTCTCGGCCAAACCGAACATGATGTTCTCCACCATGCCCTCGCGGTCGGTTAAATAGGTCATGGCTTTACGCACCCGTTTATCGCCGAAAATCGGATGGTTGTTGTTCCACCCTATGTATAGATAACCGCTGGAGTAGTTAACGCCTTTGAGGAAGCGGCGGTTAAAGTCGTCCGACCAGCTTTTTTCCTTAAACTCCAGCGGGCGTAAGCCGTGGTAGTCGAGATGGCCGTTAGTCAACTCAATGAACGCCGCGTCGGTATTGTTGATTATCTTAAAGACCATCTTATCGACAAAGCCGGGCGGCAGCAGTTCCTCTACATCCCGACCCCAGTAGTTTGCATTCCGCGTCAGCACGACTTTCTGCTGGGTGACCAAATCGCGCTCTGGATCTTCGATCAAGTACGACCCCGACCCGAGGGCCTTGCGATTGAAATTTTGGTTGAACTGTTGGGCAAAGCGCTCGACCCGTTCTTTGTGTGGCCCCGCCTCCCAAGAGCCATCCACCAAGCTCTTGAACTCGACGGGATCCATCAGCCCCTCTGGGTCGTAGAAATGCTTGGGCAGGATGTAGAAGCCACCCAAGATCAGATCATTGCGAAAATAAGGCTCGCGGCAAAGGAAGCGGACCTTGTTCGTCCCCACAATCTGCACGTCGCGGACGGTAGCATAGTAGTTGCGCATATGCGGAGCTAGCACTTGGGGATTGTGGATGACCTTCATGCTGAAGACGACATCCGCAGCCGTCAGCGGCTTGCCATCTGAGAAGTAAACCCCGTCGCGCAACTCAAACGTGTACGCAAGTTTGTCCGCGGCAACTTCAGGATAATCAACGGCCACCCAACCTCGTAGGTTGTACGGCGGATCGTGGTCGGCGTCGAGTAACCTCTCAAAGATAAGCTCCAACACCCGGCTGGCAGCGGCATCGCTGGAGGTGTACGGATTGAGTTTCTCGGGGTCGGACAGCAGGTGGCGCACCATCCAGTCGCCGTAGGTCTGCTCTTCTCCGCTCTCGTAGCGCGGCGACACCTGCTCGGTGCCGTCGAGCACGACGATATCTTTGGTACTCATGAGAATTTCCTGCACTACTTCCCATGATTCCTCTTCAGCGGCGACATGACCGACAATACAGATAGCCAACCAAGCAGCCACTATAGACATTCTAATTTTCGGCATTTTCTTTCCTTTGTACGAGCTATACCAAATCCATTACACGAAGGTCAACCACCCGTGCCGATCCTCGACTTTGACGCGGACCACGGCGAAAAAAGCGTCTTGTATCTGCGCGGTGATCGGCCCGCATTTCCCACAACCGATCTGCACTTGGTCTATAGCGCGGATCGGCGTGATTTCGGCAGCCGTGCCCGTGAAAAAGACCTCGTCGGCGATGTAGAGGAACTCGCGCGGAATACCGCGCTGCTCGACTCGCATCCCCAGATCGCGTATCAGGGTAATAGTGGTGTGGCGGGTAATGCCCGGCAAGATGGCAAAACACGACTCGGGCGTGTAGATCGAGCCGTTCTTGATGACAAAGATATTCTCGCCACTGCCCTCGCTCACCAAACCATCTGTCCCCAAGACAATGCCCTCGTCATAGCCGTTCGCATTGGCTTCGATCCGCACGAGTTGCGAGTTGAGGTAGTTGCCGCCGGCCTTGGCCAAAGCGGGAAACGTATTGGGGGCCATGCGATTCCACGACGAGGTGCAGACCGAAACGCCGTTTTTCAGCGCCGCTTCGCCGAGGTACTCTCCCCACTCCCAAACGGCGATCACTACGTCAACTGGGCATCCCATCGGATCGACTCCCAAGTTCTCATAGCCGCGGAAGACAACCGGGCGGATATAGCAGGCCGCGAGTTGGTTGACGCGGATCGTCTCGAGAATGGCCTCTTTGATTTTCTCCCGCGTATAGGGAATTTCCATGCGGTAGATCTTGGCGGAATCAAATAGCCTGTTGATGTGCTCGTCGAGGCGGAATACGGCCGAACCTTTCGCTGTCTCGTAACAGCGAATACCTTCAAAGACGCTCGAGCCGTAGTGTACTACGTGGGAGAGCACGTGGATCTTGGCGTCGTCCCAATCGACCAATTGGCCATTGAACCAGATTTTATCGCATTTGGGCAGGGGCATGTAGAAAATCTCCTCGAATAAGTATGCGATTAATTAAGGTAACATCACTGCGAAACTGTTACCAGTGTTAAGCGATTACAGCGATCGCGTATAGGTCACATTCAAGCTATTATAAGTACGGCTGCGTTGGTAAGTGCGGCCGCCTCCCAAGGTGAGCTTGTTGTTGCTGCCAACCGGGTTGTAGTTGAAGTTCGCCGACAGCGTCCGGTGCCTATTGGGGGAGCCGCGTTTGAGGGAGCGCGACTGTGCGAGCGTGGAGTAGTTGTAATTCCACTGACGGTCGAGTCTGTATCTGTAGCTTACGCTGGTCGAGTAGTCGGTGCTGGGCGAGTAGGTCATGCCGAATAGAACGGAATAATTGGCCTTTTCCTCTTCGACAATCTGGGCACCGTTTTCCAAGATCAAGATGCCGTCATCACCGGCCGAGTAGTTGTAGCTCGCGTTGAGTGCAAGATCGTCGACGACCTTGCGTCGAAGCGTGTGCCTCATGTTCCAGCCGCGGCGGATTTTACTTTCGCGCGACGATTCATTGATTTGGCGATCGAAATCGTAAATGGTGCGCATAGCGGAGACGCCAAACCTATGCGAAAGGGACGCGCCCAAGCGCTCGTAATTGGTGCCAATATCGAGCGAGATGTTGCGATTGCGCGAGTTGCTCCCGGCGCGTTTGGCGTGCAGGTTCACGCGGTGCAAAAAGCTGCTTTTGAGGTCAACGCTAAGTTTGGCACCCGAGCGCAGGGTGCCGTCGTAGCTGAGACTCACGCTGTTGTTGAAGATATCGTGGTCCTGATCGGGTTTCCCTGGGTTTTCCGAGCGTTTGATCTCGCCAAAGGTCGCCAGCCGCAGCGAGTGCGCATCGGCTAGGGGCCAAGTGAGAGAGCCATTGAGAAAGAGGTTGCGGTTGCTCTGGTCGGTGCTTGGATTGCGGCACGTTCCATCCGCCGAGCGCGTGAAGTAGCTAGGACAAAGATCGGCGCGCACCGCCAGCCTGCGCACATCGTCGCCTTTGAAGCGGAAGCTGGTGTTGAAAACCAGCTTCTCGACCAGCTTGCCCGAAAGAGATGCTTTCCAGTTAAAGTTTTCGCTGAGGCGGTCGGTGCCGAAGTGGCGGTTGTTTGTTAAGTCGTCTTGGGCCGCGTTGGCGGTGTTGGTGTTCTCGTTCTGAACGTACGAGGTACTGTTTTTTATCTTGAAACGCCCTATATCGAACTCCACGCTGGAGGATACTTTGGTGCCGCGCCTCTTCAACAACTCGGGACTGACCATTGTATCGCGCACCACGACTTCGCCGATCACGTCCTCGCTAATGATGCGGCGCGTAAGGCCTCGCTGTGAGCGGTTCTCAGACAATGTCAGACCGACGCGCACCTCGCCGGGGAAGGTATAGCTCACGCTGCTGTTCAGGCTCTCGCTGCGATTTTTGTTGTGCTCGAGCGTATCGTCCACTTTGCTCAGCGAAATCGAGTTGTTCAGCTTCTTGCCCGCAATCTCGATGTCGGGCGAGACCCCCAGCCGAGCATTGTAGCGGATCCCAGTTTCCCTGATGGTGTTGTCGAGGTTGGCACGGGTTGCGCGGGCGGCCCTGACTAGGCCTGGGGTCAGGCTGGCATTCAGGCTCTTGAAGGGGCCGCTACTCAACGGCTTGGACCTAAATCCAAAGTTAAAGGACCGGTTGAGTATCTTCTGCTTCTGTAGCGTTACGTTGCTCCTGCTCATATTGGCACTGAGGCTGATAGTGGCCTTTGGCCCGAGAATGGGATAGCTAATCGAAGTGCGGCCCGAGGCATTGTCCTGCCAACTCTTGCCGCTGCTGCGCTTGTCGAGGGTAAACCCCATACTCGCCGATGCGTTAATCGTCAGCTTGGATGTCGAGTCCCCCACCGCCGAAAACCACACGGGCGTCGAGTAGTTCCAGCTAGGAAACGAGGGGGTCCAAGAGGTTCGAGAACTAGTGCGGCTGAATCTGAGCGTGTACTGCGCATCGGCCGCCACCCATGCGACCAACACCAGCCAACCCACGTGCCACAAGACCGGTTTCACGGCCTCTCCTTTCCCAAGTGCGAGCAAGCATCGCTCAGCCGGATGAATTCCTCTATCGACAATTCCTCCGGGCGGCGCGTTAGTTCGATACCCGCCTGCTGGCCCAACTCTTCCAGCCAAGGCCGCCCGCCCTCGGGATTGAGGCCGAGGAGCGAATTGCGCAGCATTTTGCGCCGCTGGCCAAAGGCTCGGCGCACCAAGCGGTCGAAACAGCCCACATCCTTTACTGCGTAGCGGGGCTTGGGGGCAAAGCACAGCTCGACTACGGACGAATCCACAGCCGGCACGGGCCGGAAGCAATCGCGCCCCACTTGTAAGCGCATCTCTACCTTAGCGCGCATAGCTACTAGCACTGACAGCAAGCTGTAATCCTTTGAACCGGGGCTAGCGACCAAGCGCTGAGCCACTTCGCGTTGGACCATGACGATAGCGCGGCTGATACAATCGGCGTGGGTGAAGAGGTGAAAGATCAGCGGAGCAGTGATATTGTAGGGAAGGTTGCCGACAATCAGCAGTCGGTACCCGCCCGCGTCCCGCAAAACCTCCCCGAGATCGACTTGCAGAATATCTGCTTCGATCAAGTGCAACCTACACGCGCCTTGTCGCGTGCGCAGCAAGGCCACCAAGTCGCGGTCGATTTCCACAGCCACTAGGCGATCCACAGAAGCGAGCAACACCTCGGTCAACGCGCCCCGGCCTGGGCCGATCTCGACGACCACCTCGCCAACAGCCGGGCGCACCAGTCCAGCAATGGCTTCTATAACACCTCGGGCAACGAGGAAGTGCTGGGCAAAACGCGACCGCGGTCGGTGGGTGTTTACCAACGCCGCGTCCTCGCCAAGCTAGGGTCGGGTGGAGGCACCAGCGCTGTTCCTCCGCGGCGCAAGCCGCGCCACAGGTCGGTTAGCACCAACTGCGGATTGGCATTGTGCCCCAAGGCCTCGACCGCCCGGTCGATCTCCAAGGCGACTCGGGCAGCGTCTATTTTCTCTAGTAGGTTTTCTAAATAAGGACGCCGATCTATTTGGACGACGGACGCGTCGCGGCCGTGCGCCAACAAGAAGAGATCCCGTAGATACAAGCTACAGACTTGCAAAAAACACTCTAGCTGGCCCCGATCTCCCCCCAACTCCTCAAGGACGCTCCAATAGACCTCATCCCGCTGCTCCGAGCCACCAGAGAGAAACGACTCGACTAACTGCCGAGTTCCGTCAAGCGCCCCAGCAGCCACCTCTTTGGCCCGCTGCAACGAGCCAGTCCCCATGCGCACGGCCAGTTCCAAGCGCTCCCCAGATACGCCCTCTTGTTCGAGTTGCGCCCGCAAGGTCGCCGCATCTAAGGGACTTAGAATCATGCGCTGGCAGCGCGAAAGCACGGTGGGCAAAAGGCGCTCCGGTGCCGCCGAAACCAGCGCGACGACAGCCCGAGCCGGAGGCTCTTCCAAGAGCTTGAGCAGCGAATTGGCACCCGCCGGATGCATCCGCTCGGCGGCGAAGATCAGGCCGACCTTGCGCGGAGATTCCGTCGGTGCAAACGCCAACTCTCTTTGCAGCTGACGCAGGTGCTCAACCGCAATATTGGCGTTACTGGGCAGGACTGCACCCGCGTCGTGGACGTACTCCACTACGGACTCGCGCGAGTCTGCAAGCGAAAGCCTCTGCTTGCCTCGGCGAGGGGGTAGTGGCAATGCGATGTGGAGGTCGGGATGCATGAGCGAGGCGGACTTGCGGCAGCTCGGGCAACGATTGCAGGAAAAGGGGCCGCTGCCAGCGCACAGCATGGCTTTCGCCCACGCGAGCGCAAAGCGCCGTTTGCCGGTTCCCTCGGCTCCACAGATGAGAACCGCATGGGGGATGCGGCCCGATTCGAGCCAAGCTGCGGCCACGGCCCCAGCTTGGTCTCGGCGAGCCAGATCGCCAAACTCCCCGGAGTGCGGGGTGCCGCCCGTGCTGTACAAGCCAATCCCTATTTCTGCAACAGGCTCTCTTGGTTGTCCAGAGCAAAAAAGTGGGCTTTGTCTATCTCGACAGCCAATTTTACCGTTTGGTCAACTTGCGGCATATGCAGCGGATCGACGCGGGCGACAAAAGCGGTCTTGCCGGTGGTCAGGTTGAGGAAGACCTCGTTGCCCATCGGTTCGACCACTTCGACTTTGGCCGCAATTTCCACGGTCTCGACATTGCGGCCAATAGTATCCGGGTCGTGGATGTCTTCCGGGCGGATGCCCAGCGTCACCTCCTGACCCATGTAGCTGCCTAGCTGGTCGCCGTGGCCGACGGGCAGGGCGAGTTGCACATTGCCTTCGTCGAAGGCTAGACCACTGCCGTTAGAGGTCAGCGTGCCGCGGATGAAGTTCATGGAGGGGCTGCCGATAAAGCCGGCGACGAACTGGTTGACAGGTTTGTTGTAGAGATGAAGGGGTTTGTCGATTTGCTGGACTAGGCCATCGCGCATGACCACGATGCGGTCTCCCATGGTCATGGCCTCGACTTGGTCGTGCGTCACGTACACCATGGTGGCCCCTAGGCGGGTGTGCAACTTGCTGATCTCGGTGCGCATCTGCACCCTCAGCTTGGCGTCGAGGTTGGAGAGCGGTTCGTCAAAGAGAAATACCTTGGGCTTGCGGACGATGGCGCGCCCTACTGCCACGCGTTGGCGCTGACCACCCGAAAGCGCTTTGGGCTTGCGTTCTAACAACTCCTGGATACCGAGTATATCGGCCGCTTCTTGCACCCGCGCCTCAATCTCGTCTTTGGGATATTTCCGCAGCTTAAGCCCAAAGGCCATGTTTTGATAGACGCTCATGTGCGGGTAGAGCGCGTAATTCTGGAAGACCATGGCGATGTCGCGGTCCTTGGGGGGCACGTCGTTGACGATCATCCCATCTATCGAAATCTCGCCGGCGGTGATTTCCTCAAGCCCGGCAATCATCCGCAGCGTCGTGGACTTACCGCAGCCCGAAGGGCCGACAAGTACCACGAATTCTTTGTCCATGATCTCGATATTGGCGTCGTCCACCGCCACCACGTCTTTGTCGTACACTTTGCGGACATTCTTCAGAATTACTTCAGCCATCGCGTCCCTCTTCTACTGTTATGGGCTTTGGCAGTTATTGTGCTAGAAAGAGTTAGAGTATAATAAATAAATTACAAAATCTCTATGTTGCGCTCCATTAAGACAGCGTCGTCCGGAGGATCTCTGTAGTACGCCGCCCGCCGCCCTACAGTTCGGAACCCCGCCTTGCGGTAGAGCGCTCGCGCGGCCCGATTTGCCGAGCGCACTTCGAGCGCACAACAACTAGCGCCCTGCTCTGCGGCCAAGTGCAATATCCGCCCCAACAACTGCCCAGCCCAGCCCTGGTTCCGCCGTGCCGGATCCACCGCGAGGTTGGCGAGGTGAAAATCGCGGCCAGCGAAATAACCCAGCGCGTAGCTGATCAGCTTGCCGCGGTGCAAAAGCCCCAAACACAGGGCATCTTTGTCTGCAAGTAAATAGCAAAAATCGGCCTCGCTCCACGGATTGGCGAAAGAGTTTCGCTCAATCTCCATCAAGCGATGTAAGTGGATCGGCCCTAGCGGAACGAAGCGACTCTCGCCACTCATGCCCGCGCTAGGGGACGGGCATCAGGCGAGCGCAAATACTCGGGTTCTAATGAATCCAAGTCCGCAGTCTGGCCGTTCTCCAGCTTGGACAGCGCCAGCCAGCCAATAGTCCCAGCGTCGGGACGGGCACAGGGCAGGGGGGCAAATTGCGCAGCCGAGTTGTCCGCCAACAAATCGCGATAGACCGTGGCCCCGTCCCCAGTGAAAATCGTCGCCGCGTTGGCCCGCTCTCGAGCCAACTGCGCTGGCGCAATGGCCCGAGGCGATGTCAATTCAACCGGCACGCCCGTCGCCGTGTCGTAGAGCGCGGCATAGACCTCGCGCTTGCGCGCGTCGAGGACCGTACAGATGGGTAAACGAGCAAAGGGCAGACGGGCAGCCAGAGCTTCCAGCGTTGAAACCGTCACTATATCCTTGCCCGCAGCCAAACACAAGCCCTTAGCTGCGCTCAGCCCAATCCGCAGACCTGTAAACGACCCAGGCCCAATCGCGACGGCTACAGCTTGTACTTCCCCGACATCCATGTCTGCGGCCTCTAGTGCTGCCTCCACCTCGCTGAACAGCCGCTGTGAATGCTGCAATCCCACATCGAAATAACGGCTGACGACGATCCCTTCTGCTGTGCAGAGCGCTACGCTACCAACCGGGGTAGCCGTGTCCAACGCCAGAATCACGTCGCAGCCGTGCGCGCTCATAGAAGCTCCAATTGCTCGCCGGAGCTTGGCGGTGGCTCGAGGCCGAGGCGCTCCCAAGCTCGCGGCATGGTCACGCGGCCCTTGGGGGTGCGCTTAATAAACCCCTCCTTGATCAAATACGGCTCGACCACTTCCTCGATTGTCTCGGCCTCCTCGCCGATTGTAGCCGCTATATTGCTCAGGCCAACCGGGCCGCCGTTGAATTTTTCAATAATGGCCCTCAGCAACGTGATATCCATCTTATCGAGCCCCATCTCGTCGACATCTTGGATGACGAGTGCCTTTTGCACCACCTCGGCATCGATCTCGCCTTCGCCTTCCACTTGGGCAAAATCGCGCGCTCGGCGCAGCCAGCGCTTGGCAATCCGCGCCGTACCGCGGGAGCGACGGGCAATTTCCATCGCGCCCGACTCTGAGACCGATAAATTCAGCAGACGAGCGTCGCGCTTGACGATCGCGGCGAGTTCGGCGACCGAGTAGTAGTCGAGGTGGGCATTGAGCCCAAAGCGAGCGCGCATCGGCGAAGTCAACAGGCCTTGGCGCGTCGTGGCCCCGATTAAGGTAAAAGGTTCTAGTGGTACGCTGACTGATCGGGCCGCCGGGCCTTGGTCGATGATAATGTCAATTTTGAAGTCCTCCATCGCCGAATACAGGTATTCCTCGACCACCCGATTGACGCGGTGAATCTCGTCGATGAAGAGTACGTCGCGTGGCTCCATGGTCGTGAGCATGCCGGCCAAGTCGCTCGGACGCTCAAGTAAAGGCCCTGAAGTGGGATAGATTTCAACGCCTAGCTCTTTAGCGATCACGTACGAAAGCGTCGTCTTGCCCAGACCGGGCGGACCGTACAGCAGCACGTGATCCATGGCTTCGCCGCGCTGCCGAGCGGCTTCAATGGCAATGCCGAGCTGCTGCTTGGTCTTCTCTTGGCCCAGCATCTCGGCAAGGGACTGAGGACGCAGCGTATTGTCGAACTGAAGGTCGTCGTCTCCGCCACTAGGATCTGTGGGTCGATGGTCCATAGCCGAGCCTTCAGCGTTCCTTGAGAGCCAGTTTGATTAGCTGTTGCACACTCAGGTCGGCACCGTGCTTTTCGACGGCCTTGCGCACCGCTTGGCGCGCGGCAGGTGCTGCGTATCCCAACGTCATCAGGGCCTTTGCCGCCTCCTCGCTCGCGCCAGGTTTGGCCTCCAAGGCCGCTTCGCCTGTCGCCGCAGCACTCAAATGAACCTTGTCCTTTAGATCGAGCACCAAGCGTTCCGCGGTCTTGCGACCAATGCCCTTGATCGCCGTCAGTTCAGCTACTCGCTCCTGTAAAATGGCCTCCTGCAAGTCGCGCAGGGTCATGCCCGACAGCACGGTCAATGCCGAATGAGGGCCAATACCCGAAACGCCGATCAGCAACTCAAAGATCTCCCGCTCTTCCTCATCGGCAAAGCCGAAAAGCTCCATGCGGTCTTCGCGCACGTAGAGATAGGTAGACAAATGGACCGCCTCAGAGGCTGGGGGTAGTTGGTCGAACGTTATTAGAGATATGGCCAAGCCATATCCCACACCCCCGACATCGACGACGGCATGGGTAGGTGATTTGGACAGAAGTGTTCCGCGCAGGTGTGTTATCACGGATATACCTAACGCCGCACCATGCGGCTGAGCAAAGCCTCTATCTCAGGCTTGCGCTGTCCTCGGCTCTCGCATAAAACCCGGCCGGACTGCTGGGTGTGACACAACGCGATGGCCAAGGCGTCTGATGCATCGAGGGGCTTGGGCACTTCCTCTAGACCTAACCTGCGGGCTACCATAAACTGGACCTGTTGCTTGGTCGCTTGGCCATTCCCGGTTACTGACCTTTTAACCACTGCCGGCGTATAGTGGGCAATGGGCAAGCCGGCTTTGCGCATGGCAACGATCAGGACGCCTCTCGCTTGGCCCAGCTTGGCCGCCGCTGTGGCGTCCTTGCCGAAGAACGTAGTCTCGATCGCGCCTTCGTCTGGGGCGTAGTCGCCGATCAGCCGCGTCATCTCGTCGAACATGTACACTAGCCGATCCTCAAACGCATCTTCCCTAGGGCGAATACAGCCGCAGGCAACGTAGCGGGCCTTGCGCTTGCTATATTCGACGAAGCCGTAGCCAGTGCTCGTGCTGCTAGGATCTACTCCAAGGACAAGCAAAGCGAAGACCCACTAGGCCTGAGCTATAAGTTTTTCGAGCTCTTCTTCGCGGAGATCGAAATTGGAAAAGACCTTCTGTACGTCGTCTAGATCTTCCAATGCCTCGAGAAGTCGAATAATTTTCTCGGCTTCCTCGCCTTGTACTTCGAGCACATTTTCGCTTTTGGGCATCCAAGCCAACGTCGCTTGGGCGAAGGCAATGCCGTTGTTCTCCAGTGCCTTTTTAACCGGCTCCAAATCGGCAACCGGGGTCATTACTTCGTGGACTTGGTCACTGTCTTGGATATCCTCTCCTCCCGCATCTACGACCGCCAATAGGAGGTCGTCTTCGGAAACATGGACTTTGTCCACTTCGATAACGCCCTTGTGTTCAAACATCCAAGCCACCGCCCCACTCTCTGCGAGGTTGCCGTTGTACTTCGTGAATACGTGGCGGATTTCGGAAACCGTGCGGTTGCGGTTGTCCGATAGGGTTTCGACCATGATGGCTACCCCACCGGGTCCATAGCCTTCAAAGAGTCCCTCCTCGTATATCGCCCCTGGCTCATCGCCGGTGCCGCGACGTATGGCGCGCTCAATGGTTGCCGCTGGCATATTGGCCGCTTTGGCATTCTGGACTGCCGTGCGCAGACTCGGGTTATTCGCCTCATCGCCTCCACTGCGGGCGGCCACTGAGAGCTCGCGGATCAACTTAGTAAATATCTTGCCGCGCTTGGCGTCGTTAGCACCTTTTTTGCGCTTGATTGTACTCCATTTGGAGTGGCCGGACATCGGCTTTATCTCCTT
The DNA here is from genome assembly GCA_965116455.1 of Candidatus Latescibacterota bacterium. GTDB lineage: Bacteria > Latescibacterota > UBA2968 > UBA8231 > UBA8231. Next base: position 3,734,417 of record OZ220690.1, read on the forward strand.
GCCAATCCCCACGCGCACTCCCGCTCCTCAAAGCAGAAGCATAGCTCGGGGAAAATCGACTGTTTCTATGACATTATTAAGATAAAAAAACCCGCGCAATCCAAAAAGCGAAGGGCGGCCGACCACTTTGGCCGACCGCCCTTCACAACGGGTAAAAACAAGCCGCTTACGCCGCTTCTTTGCCCTTGTCTTTCTGCGAATCCTCAATGATTTTAGCCATGATATCTCCGGGGACATCCTCGTAGCGGTCAAATCTCTGTGCGTGGAATCCCTTGCCCTGCGTCATTGAGCGCAGCGACGTCGCGTAACGGTCTATTTCCGCTAAAGGAGCCTCGGCATGGATGACTTGAAAATGGCCTGATGAGTCCATACCGCTGATCCGACCCCGTCGCGAAGAGAGATCGCCCATTACGTCGCCCATGAATTCCTCGGGCACCGTAATCTCTAGCTGATAAATAGGTTCTAGCAGCACCGGCTTGGCCTTGAGGAAGGCATCCCTGAAGGCGTGGGAGCCGGCTAACTTAAAAGAAACTTCGTCCGAGTCCACCGGGTGATGCTTACCGTCGTATACGGTAGCAGCTACATCAATGACTTGGTAACCGGCCACTGGCCCCTCGACCAGCGTCTCGACGATACCCTTTTCCACCGCGGGGATGAAGTTGCTCGGGATATTGCCGCCGACGACCTCGTTGAGAAATTCAAAACCTTCACCGCGCCCCTTGGGAGCAATGCGCAGAAACACTTCGCCAAACTGTCCCCGTCCGCCCGACTGCTTCTTGTGCCGGTACTGCGCATCGGCGTTGCCGCGGATCGTTTCTCGATAGGGAATTCGCGGCACCTCCATATCGATCTCTACGCTAAAGCGCTCTTTAAGGCGGCTAACGATAATTTCCAGATGCAGCTCGCCTTGGGTCAGCAGGATCGTTTGGTGGACCTCACCGTCGTATTTCATGATGAAGCTCGGATCTTCCTCGTGCAACTGGGAAAGCCCGGTAGCGACGCGATCCTCGCCGCCCTGCTCCTTGGCCTGAATAGCCACGCGAATCAGCGGCTCGGGGAATTCAATGCCCGGAAGTTGTAGCGACGCACCCTTGGCGCAAAGCGTATCAGTCGTGTGGGTATTCTTGAGCTTGACTAAAGCGACGATATCGCCGGCCTCAGCACTTTCGACCTCGACCCGTCTATTGCCGTTGAGGTGATAAATCTGACCAATGCGCTCGGTGGTGCGATTGCTTAAGTTGGCTACTTCGTCGCCGGGCTTGATCGCTCCAGAGAAGAGGCGCAGCAGCGAAAGCTCACCTACGTGCTGCTCGGCCAAGGTCTTAAACACCAGAGCAGCCAAGGGCGCAGTTGCAGTACCTTCAAGCTCAACCTCCTGTTCCCCGCCATCCTGGAATCTGAGTCCTGCCGCTTCAGCCGGCGACGGCCCGTATTGCACCAAGGCGTCCAGCAGCCGATCAATGCCCACATTGTTGTAGGCATCTCCAAAAAAGACCGGAAAAATTTCGCGCTGCAACACGGCCTGGCGCAGACCCGCAACCATATCCTCTGTGGTCAATTCGCCCTCGCTGAAATACTTCTCCATCAATTCTTCGTCGGTCTCGGCGATGGATTCTACCAGTTGCTCGCGCAACTCTTCGGCACGGCTCTGAACGTCGTCAGTGATGTCTCCTGCGGTGGCCTTACCATCTTGGTACGCGTGGGCTTTCATGGCAACCAAATCGACGATCTGGTTGAACCCCTCACCGGGATTTACCGCCATTTGCAAAGGCACGACTTGGCGTCCAAAGCGCTCTTGAACCATCTCTAAGATCTGGTCGGCGTCGGCATCAGCGCGATCCATCTTGTTGATGAATAGCACCCGGGGCAAATTGTAATCGGCAGCGAAATTCCAAGTCCGCTCCGTGCCGATCTCCACTCCGGCGACCGAATCGACGACAGCAACCGCCGCGTCGGACACGCGTAGCGCAGCCTTGGCCTCGGAGATAAAATCTGCGTAGCCCGGCGTGTCGATTATATTGAGGTGGTAATCCTGCCACTGGCCATTTAGCAAAGAGACCTTGAGCGAAATCTGGCGCTCAATCTCAGCCGAATCGTAATCCGATGTCGTCGTCCCGTCATCAATGCGTCCCAAGCGGTTTACGACGCCCATGTTGAATAATATGGCCTCCGACAGCGCCGTTTTACCCACGCCGCTATGGCCACACAGCGAAAAATTTCTCGTTTGTTCGCTCAATTTGACTCCTCCTGAATTAAGAGAAGTGCTTAATTAATTGGCCTACCTTGGCGTTGTCAAGGTACTTTCCACCGACACAAAAAAGCCCACCCCCAAAGGGATGGGCTTTGAAAAAATCCGGCAGCGTCCTACTCTCCCACTAGGCGACCCCAGCAGTACCATCGGCGCAAGAGGGCTTAACGGCTCTGTTCGGAATGGGAAGAGGTGTTTCCCCTCCGCTATGGCCACCGGAAAACTCAACTTCTCTTCAACAACCGAATACAGGTCCACACCAAAAGCAATGCAAAACTCCAGTATTGCTGCGACAGTAAATGGTCAAGCCGCACGGCCAATTAGTATTGTTCGGCTTCACACATTGCTGCGCTTCCACCTGCAACCTATCAACCTCGTAGTCTACGAGGGGCCTTTAGGTAGGTTAACCCTACGGGATATCTAGTTTTGGAGTGGGCTTGACGCTTAGATGCTTTCAGCGTTTATCCCTTCCGAACGTAGCTACCCAGCGGTGCTCCTGGCGGAACAACTGGTAGACCAGAGGTCCGTCCAACCCGGTCCTCTCGTACTAGGGTCAGATCTCCTCAAATATCCTACACCCACGGCGGATAGGGACCGAACTGTCTCACGACGTTCTGAACCCAGCTCGCGTAGCGTTTTAATTGGCGAACAGCCAAACCCTTGGGACCTTCTCCAGCCCCAGGATACGCTGAGCCGACATCGAGGTGCCAAACTGCCCCGTCGCTATGGGCGCTTGGGGGCAATGAGCCTGTTATCCCCGGAGTACCTTTTATCCGTTGAGCTTCGGCGCTTCCACGCGCAACCGTCGGATCACTAAGCCCTGCTTTCGCACCTGCTCGACTTGTAGGTCTCGCAGTTAAGCTCCCTGTATGCCTTTACACTCTACGCGCGATTACCGACCGCGCTGAGGGAACCATTGGGCGCCTCCGTTACTCTTTAGGAGGCAACCGCCCCAGTTAAACTACCCACTTGGCACTGTCTCCGATCCTGATCAAAGGACCAAGGTTAGAACTTTAACAAGGCAAGGGTGGTATTTCAAGGTCGGCTCCACGGAAACTAGCGCTCCCGCTTCATAGCCTCCCACCTATCCTACACGTGCAGTGCCAAAATCCAATACCAAGCTGTAGTAAAGGTTCACGGGGTCTTTCTGTCCTGCCGCGGGTATCCGGCATCTTCACCGGAACTACAATTTCACCGAGTCCCTCGTTGAGACAGTGGCCAAGTCGTTACACGATTCGTGCAGGTCGGTTTTTAGCCGACGAGGAATTTCGCTACCTTAGGATCGTTATAGTTACGACCGCCGTTTACTGGAGCTTCGATTCAAAGCTTCGCTCCCGAAGGAGCTAACTAATCCTCTTAACTTACCAGCACCGGGCACGTGTCAGTCCCTATACATTGCCTTGCGGCTTAGCAGAGACCTGTGTTTTTGGTAAACAGTCGCCCAGCCCGTTTCTCTGCGGCCCCTTTGGGCTCCACCCGCGAGGGGCTTCACCTACTGAGGGCATCCCATCTTCCGAAGTTACGGGATCATTTTGCCGAATTCCTTAACGAGGGTTCACTCGCGCACCTTTGGATACTCTCCTCATCTACCTGTGTTGGTTTGCGGTACGGGCACCTACAAAACTCACATAGAGGTTTTTCTAGGCAGCATGATTAGGGTCAGTTTATGCCGTTAGACGGCTCCCCATCGCTTCTCGGGGTTAGCGGCCATCCGGATTTACCTAATTGGCCCCCCTACGAGCTTAGACCAGCATTTCCAGTCGCTGGCTGACCTTTCACTTCTGCGTCACCCCATAGCTCGAACGCTCTGTAAGTGGTACAGGAATATTTAGCCTGTTTCCCATCGCCTACGCCTTTCGGCCTCAGCTTAGGTCCCGACTAACCCCAGGAGGACGAGCCTAGCCCAGGAAACCTTAGATTTTCGGTGAGCGGGATTCTCACCCGCTTTATCGCTACTCATGCCGACATAATCACTTCCATCTCGTCCAGCGAACCTTGCGGTTCGCCTTCAGCCTACTATGGAACGCTCCCCTACCAATCCGCACTTCGCGAACAAAGTACGAAGTCCGCAGCTTCGGTGGTAAGCTTAGCCCCGGTACATTGTCGGCGCGAGATCACTTGACTAGTGAACTGTTACGTACTCTTTAAATGGTGGCTGTTTCTAAGCCAACATCCTAGCTGTCTCAGCAATCTCACATCCTTTTGATCACTTAGCTTACACTTAGGGACCTTAGCTGGCGATCTGGGTTGTTTCCCTCTCGCGTACGGAGTTTATCCCTCGCACGCTGACTCCCTTGAAACAAGTCAATGGCATTCGGAGTTTGGTTCGGTTTGGTAAGCGGGTAAGCCCCCTAGCCGATCCAGTGCTCTACCTCCACGACTCTTTTACAAGAGGCTAGCCCTAAAGCTATTTCGGGGAGAACCAGCTATCTCCAGGTTTGATTGGCCTTTCACCCCTACCCACAGCTCATCCGAGAACTTTTCAACGTTCGGCGGTTCGGACCTCCACGAGATTTTACTCCCGTTTCATCCTGGCCATGGGTAGATCACCTGGCTTCGGGTCTACTGCATGCAACTGAACGCCCTATTCAGACTCGCTTTCGCTACGGCTCCTTCACTGAGTGAATTAACCTCGCTGCATACAAGTAACTCGTCGGCTCATTATGCAAAAGGCACGCCGTCAGGGGACAAGCCCCCTCCGACTGCTTGTAAGCGTACGGTTTCAGGTACTATTTCACTCTCCTTCTCGGAGTACTTTTCACCTTTCCCTCACCGGTACTAGTGCGCTATCGGTCACGAGAGAGTATTTAGCCTTGGAGAGTGGTCTCCCCAGCTTCCCACAGGGTTTCCCGTGCCCCGTGGTACTCGGGAACGTCATAGGGAAGTCGACTACCATTTCGCCTACAGGACTATCACCTTCTGTGGTAGAACTTTCCAGAACACTTCGACTATGGTGTCGATTGGTAACTTCCCGACAAGTCAGCACCCTTGTCGAATGACGCCCCACAACCCCACCTGTACAACGCGTGCAGGCTTTAACATACAGGCAGTTTGGGCTGTTCCCCGTTCGTTCGCCACTACTAGGGGAATCGCGGTTGCTTTCTATTCCTAGGGGTACTTAGATGGTTCAGTTCCCCCCGTTTGCTCCACTCGGACTATGTGTTCATCCGAGGGTAGTGCAGCATGACCTGCACTGGGTTGCCCCATTCGGAAATCCCCGGATCAAAAGTTATTTGCACCTCCCCGAGGCTTATCGCAGCTTATCACGTCCTTCATCGCCTTCTCGTGCCAAGGCATCCACCGTACGCCCTTTGTAGCTTGACCAAAAATCACTGTCACAACACTACTAGAGGTAATGCATCGCGGTGTCTCGAGTAGTAAGCACATAACGCGCTTCCACTCGGTAAACCTTAGATTTTACTGATGTGAACCTGTATTCGATTGTCAAAGAGCAAAAGCCTGAATGGTGGGGGTAGGTGGAATTGAACCACCGACCTCACGCTTATCAGGCGTGCGCTCTAACCACCTGAGCTATACCCCCGAAAATCGAATAACGCACATGAGGGCAGGTCAAAGAGTAAAAACTATTGACCTAGGCGGATAATGTCGGGAGTCTAAAACTCCCGATAATCCCCTTAGAAAGGAGGTGATCCAGCCGCACCTTCCGGTACGGCTACCTTGTTACGACTTAGCTCGAATCGACAGCTCCACCTTCGGCACTTCCCTCCTTGCGGTTAGGATCGCGACTTCAGGTGTTTCCGTCTTTCCTAGCTTGACGGGCGGTGTGTACAAGACCCGGGAACGTATTCACCGCGGCATGCTGATCCGCGATTACTAGCAATTCCACCTTCATGGAGTCGAGTTGCAGACTCCAATCCGAACTGAGACTGGTTTTTTGGGATTGGCTCCACCTCGCGGTATCGCAACCCTTTGTACCAGCCATTGTAGCACGTTTGCAGCCCAGGACGTAAGAGCCATGATGACTTGACGTCATCCCCACCTTCCTCCTGCTTATCACAGGCTGTCTCCTTAGAGTTCCCAGCATTACCTGATGGCAACTAAGGACAGGGGTTGCGCTCGTTGCGGGACTTAACCCAACATCTCACGACACGAGCTGACGACAGCCATGCAGCACCTGTCTCGAGGTTCCCGAAGGCACCCTCTTGTTTCCAAGAAGTTCCTCGGATGTCAAGCCCTGGTAAGGTTCTTCGCGTTGCATCGAATTAAGCAACATGCTCCACTGCTTGTGCGGGTCCCCGTCAATTCCTTTGAGTTTCAGCCTTGCGGCCGTACTCCCCAGGCGGGGTACTTAATGCGTTAGCTACGGCACTGAGGGGGTCAATGTCCCCCAACACCTAGTACCCATCGTTTACGGCTAAGACTACCAGGGTATCTAATCCTGTTCGCTCCCTTAGCTTTCGCACCTCAGCGTCAGTACCAGCCCAGGAATCCGCCTTCGCCACTGATGTTCTCCCAGATATCTACGCATTTCACCGCTACACCTGGGATTCCGATTCCCTCTGCTGGACTCAAGGTGTGCAGTTTCGGCTGCAGTTCTCTGGTTGAGCCAGAGGATTTCACAACCGACTTGCATACCCGCCTACGTGCCCTTTACGCCCAGTAAATCCGAACAACGCTCGCTCCCTACGTATTACCGCGGCTGCTGGCACGTAGTTAGCCGGAGCTTCCTCTGAAGGTACCGTCAAGCAACGAGCGGTATTAACGCCCGCGCCTTCTTCCCTTCTGACAGGAGTTTACACCCCGAGGGGCTTCATCCTCCACGTGGTGTCGCTGCATCCGCCTTTCGGCGATTGTGCAAATTTCTAGACTGCTGGCTCCCGTAGGAGACTGGCCCTTGTCTCAGTGCCAGTGTGGCCGTTCACCCTCTCAGGCCGGCTACGCATCGTCGCCTTGGTAGGCCATTACCCTACCAACAAGCTAATACGACGCGGGCCCATCCCTAGGCGGCAGCTTACAAGTAGAGGCCACCTTTAAAAGCGAGTCATCAACTCGCCTTGTCATTCGGTATTAGCACCTCGTTGGAAGTGTTATCCCCAACCTAGGGGCAGGTTGCCCACGTGTTACTCACCCGTTCGCCACTGTACTCGCCACCCGAAGGTGACTTTCTCGTTCGACTCGCATGACTAAGACACACCACAAGCGTTAGTTCTGAGCCAGGATCAAACTCTCCGTGAGAAATTTGATGTACTGCTTTTTGTTAATCCAAGCTCTTCGACGCTGGACCCTCATGTACGTTATTCGATTTTCAAAGATCAATATCGCTCAGGTATTGAGCGTAACATTGTAAAATAAGATTTGACTCCGTCTCTGTCAAGAGAAGAGCACAAAATATCGGGTGGTCCAAAGACAGAACCTACACAGCGCCCCTATATCAACCCCAACTAGCGGCCCCTTTCAATTCGCCCTGCCTTTCTACTGCAATGCGCTCAAAGTAGCCACTGCGGCGATAAGCACCTAAGGGATCGGCTTCGGCCCCCAGTTCCTGGCGCACAACCCTCAGTAAGGGCCGCACATCTGTGTCATAGGCACTGCGCAAGATTTCTTCGCATGCCACTACATCGTCCTCTGCTTGGGCCTCAGCTAGCGCCGTGCGGTCGACTAGCAAGGCGCGGGCATAGGCCGTCTGGATGTTGAGCACCGACTGGATCATGGCCTCGACTTTGGGCTTAATAATATGACTTTGGTCAATCATGTAGGCGATATTAGCCGCTGCGGCACCGCGCCGCGCCGCGTTGAGGATTTCGTGGTAAATGAGGAAGACCTCGTAGAGGTTGACCGATCCGGTCGTCACATCGTCATCGGCGTATTTGCGGTTGTTAAAGTGAAAACCACCCATCCGACCCTCGTCGAGGAGTAAGGCCACAAGGTGCTCAATATTGGTGGAGAGGGGATGGTGCCCTAGGTCGACCAGCACTTCGGCCTTTGGCCCAGCCTTAATGGCGAAATTTAGCGCCATACCCCAGTCGGCAATGTCAGTATGGTAAAAAGCCGGCTCAAAGAATTTGTATTCAATGAGCATGCGCGCCCCTTCGGGTAGCATTGCGTGAGTCTCACTCAGACATTCTTCAAATCGCCGCTTGCGTGCGATGATGTCGTCTTGACCTGGGTAGTCGTACCGTCGGCAAACCAAAGGCTCAGCACTGTGGACCCTGTCTGCTGCATGATATCCACGCACTCGTCCATGTGATTGAGCGCTTTGCGACGCACCGCCGGGTCTCGATGGCCGAAACTGCCCAATTTGTACTCAGGCTCTTGGAAGACATTGGGATTAATTGCCCCAATGCCCACACCCAATTCCATCGCTTCTTGCCCTAGAGCGTCATAGTCATCCACTTTATCCCACGGGATGTGCAAAGCCACGCCGGGACAGACACCCGTCACCTTGTGCACCTGAGCCGCGTCAGAAAGCCGCTCGTGGACGTCGCGAGCGGCACCGGGCTGTTTGAAAACGCCAAAGCGCGTCCCAGAATTTCCATATCCCCAAGAGGGCGTCTCGATCTCCTGGGCTTTGAGCTTGGCTTTGACTTCTTCGACTTCGACACCTCGGCCAGAGAGCATTTCGGCTAAAGCTGCGAATTGGACTTCTATATTATTATGCTCTGGAATTCCCATTCTGCCTCTCCTTTAATTGTCGGGCCTAGTAGGTCAAATCCGGCAGTGGTTGCGCTCAGTCGCTGCTACCTGCTATGCCACCACACTTAAGCGTTCTGCAGAACTTGTAGCTGGAGTTTGAGGTTGCGCAACCCGACTTCGCCGGATACGAGCGGCGTTAGTTTGGGCTGTATTGCCGCCTCGGCAAACCGAGCGATGAGCAACGACATAAAATCATCGCCGATTAGTTCTGATTCACCCGTGCTGAGCACCGAATAATAGGTCCCGTCGGGCGCAGGTCGCCCCATACAATCGACCAAAAAGCCATTGACGCCGAATCGCCGCAGGGGTTGGCCCGCGTGCAGATCGCGGACGATGATTTCGCAACGACAATTTCCCGCTGAATGGGCAAAACTGAAACAGGCCCGCACTTCCCCACTCCCGGACACCACCCGCAACGACTCAGGCTCAATGACCCCGTCGGGCATCCAAGCCAAAAGCATGCTCAAGGGATGAGGTGCCATATCGATCCACACCTCCGCGGCGCTACGGCGACGTCCCCGCGCCAAGGTCTCCATTTCCGCGTAAAAGGACTCTATGGTAGCAAGCGAACCACGGGATTTTTCGTATAACTGCCGGTAGTAGGGCAGCACGGCAGCGTATTGAGTACAGACGCCCAAATGCAGATTGGTTTGCCTCGCCAAATCAACCAAAACTCGCGCTTGTATCAGCGTCTGCTCCGTCCCATCCAGATGCCACACTAAGGGCTTTTCGCAGAGGACGTGACAACCCCGCTCAAGAGCGCATTTAACGCAGTCGAAATGGGCCTCGTTCGGCAGACAGATATCGATCACATCGGGCGCTTCTTCGGTCAGCAGCTGGTCCAAGTCCCAATAGCCTTGGCCCGAAAAGGGAAAAATATCGCGTAGAACGCGCTCTGTAGCAGCGGTACTTTCCCGACTGCGTCCCAAAAAGCCAACGACTTGAGCGCCGACGCGGTGGAACCACTTGGCGTGATGCTTGCCAATGCCGCTGGCACCGGCGATGGCTACACGCAGGGCCCTTTCCATTCTTCCTCCAATACAAAAAGAGCCGACAGCCCATCTGTCGGCTCTCCCAAGCAAGGCCGGTGGCCTCTATCTTTAGCTACTTCTTCCGCGGTGACAACTTGGCCGCCTGAGCGCGTTGCTTCAAGCGCTTTTTGCACCGCTGCCGCTGACTCCTCAATTCCTTATCCCTCATTCTGCCTTTACTCAAACCCATCTGTATCCTCCTAAGAATAAGAAGCTATTGTCGGCAATATATCCGGCGGCACCACTGAGGTCAAGCGAGGATCATCCGCAAAAGGGCCATGCGCACGTAAAGCCCGTTGTGGGCTTGGCGAAAATAGGCCGCTCGCGGGTCCGCGTCCACTTCCGGATCAATCTCGTCAACACGCGGCAGGGGGTGCATGACAACGGCGTGTTCCCGCATACAGTCCATCACTGAGCGATCGACAATGTACTTGCCCCTCGCCTGCTCGTATTCTCCAGTGCGGTCGCCAAAGCGCTCTTTTTGGATGCGCGTCTGATAGACGACATCGGCCTGCCTGGCCACCTCATGCAGGTCGTCCACCTCCTCGAAAGGAACCTGGTGCCGCTGCAAATACTCCTTTATGTCGTCCTTCATCCTCACCGTCTCAGGCGCGACGAAGTACATCTCGACATCCTCGTATTTGGCCAACAGATAGCACAGCGAACGCACCGTCCGTCCATTGGCCAGATCTCCCACTAGAGCAATTGTAATTTTTTTGAGGCGTCCGATCTCGCGCTGGATAGTAAAGAGGTCCAACAGGGCTTGGGTCGGGTGCTGTCCGGCTCCGTCACCGGCATTGATCACCGGGATGCCGGCGACAGTAGCAGCTCGGTTGCTAGCCCCGCTTTCGTAGTGGCGCAACACGATCACGTCCGAGTACCCGGCGACAACGCGAATGGTATCCTCAAGGGTCTCCCCCTTGGCCGCCGAAGAGAATTCCTGTGCGCTCTCGGTCGTAATGACTGCCCCGCCCAACCGCGTCATCGCCGATTCAAAGGACAGCCGCGTGCGCGTACTAGGCTCGTAGAACAGCGTCGCCATAACCCGGCGATTGAGAATATTGGACCCGTAGTGCTGTACTACTTGCTCCATCTCTTGGGCCGTGGAGAAAATGGCGTCTATCAGGTCTATATCGAATTGCTGCGCTTCGAGAACGTGATAAAGGCGATCCATCAGGTGCTCCTCAACGACCTTCTCGCTCCCCCAATACCGCCATAATCTCCGCCTCTGCTGCCACTTCCTCCCCCACGAGTGCTCGCCCCTTCAACTTGCAGGACCCGCCCCGCTGCCTGAGCACCGTTAGCTCCAGCCGCAATTGGTCCCCCGGCACGACTGGGCGGCGAAATTTGCAGCGATCAATCCCGGCGAAAAAAGGCACCTTAGATTCGGGATTTTCCACGCCACTCAGCATCATCGCGCAACCCGCCTGCGCCAGTGCTTCGACAATCAGCACTCCAGGCATGACCGGATAGCCGGGAAAATGTCCTTGGAAAAACGATTCGTTGGCAGTCACATTCTTCAAGGCCACGACGCGTTCTCCAGGTTCCAATTCGAGGATGCGGTCGATGAGCAGCAGCGGATAGCGGTGCGGCAACAGCTTGAGAATCTCCGTTAAATTCACTCCTGCGCCTCTTCCTTTTCCTTCTCCATCAACTCCAACAGCGACTCGGTCAGATCGTACTCTTCCTTAGCGAAAACTAGTCCGCTCGAAGGCGCAGCGGCGTCGAAGATAAAGTCGTAGCCCTTTTCTTCGGCCATGACCTGAATAGCATCGTTGATCTTTTTAAAGATCGGCTCGGAAAGCTCGATATTCTTGCGTACCAACTCGCCTTCGGGACCAAATTTCTCCTGGGTAAACTGCCGCAATTGCTGAACTTTCGCCTCAAACTCGGCCCGCATTTCCGCCTTGCGGGCCTCACTCATCAGCAACTCCTGCCGTCGAAAGTCCTCCTCATACTTGATCAATTGGGCCTCGCGGTCCTTGGCTTGGTTTTCGTAGTCCTGACTCAACTGGTCCAACGTGCGCTGCGCATCCCTGAATTCGGGCAGGCGCTCTTTGAGCACTTCTGAATCGATATAGCCTATTTTTAGCTGAGCCGAGGCACCCGTGGCGCAACAGGCCACGACGAGAGCGAACAATAGGGCACGTCTCATATCTACTCCTCTTTATGGACGAAAAGCAATAGGATTGAAGTCGCGTTCATTTTTTAATTCAACTGCGCAACAGTGAGAAACTAGCCACCAGACCGACTATTTGCGCTTGCGCCGCGACAAAGAGATCCCACCGAAGCCGCTGATAACGGCAATGTAAAACCCCGCATCGTACCACCAGCCTGTGTTTTGCGGTTCATAGAGGCGGATGGCCGAGTCGAATAGGCCCCAGATGAGCGATATGGGAGCAATCCAACCGTGCCAGATTCCCCAGAAAAACCCGGCGGGATTCGCTTCAGTGTGTTTCCCGTCGCCAGGGATACACCCGGCAAGCGAAGTCAGAACGATCAAGACAAGTATGCAGATCAACCGTTTGGCCATGGAAAATCCTGCGTCGACCCGTTTTTGTATAATCCGCTGTTTTCTCTCGCCCCAAGTAAATTGTATAAGATACGACTTGGTAGAATTTTGTGAAACAGTGGACATAAGAAGGCCCAAGATGCCAGACGACACCTTGGGCTTCCGTCTCTTGCCCTGCGATCAGGACTAGTAAAACTGTGGTCCAAACTGGAAGTGAGTCTTCCAACCAGCCGGCGCGCCATCAACTTTCTCGCGGTCAAAACCATAGCCGAAGTCGAAGCCGATCATCCCCAGCATCGGCGTCTGGACGCGAAAACCAAAGCCCAGCGAGCGCCTGAGGTCTAAGGGATTGAGATCGGGAATCGTCGCCCAAGCGTTGCCCGCGTCTGCAAAGAGGATGCCGTACACTTGCTGCTCGGCTATCGGAAAGCGGTACTCTAGATTCAACACTAGCATTGAGCGGCCGCCGAGGGGAATCTTACTGGTCTCGTCCTTTGGGCCCAAGGAGTAATCCTGATAGCCCCGGACCTGTCCGTCCCAGTAATCAATACCACCTGGAGTAAACAGGTCATAGTACGAAATGAGGCCATCGTCCTCGTCGGAAAAACCATCTATAACCGCGACTTTGGTCTCCAAACTCCAGACGAACTTCCACCAACTCGGCCGATAGTAATTGAAATTCACTTCGTGGTTGTGAAAGTCCACATCGCCAGCCACGATCGAAGTCGCGACCGATGGAGTGTAGCTAAAAACCGTCCCCTTGGTCGGGAACTCGGCCCGGTCGCGCGTATCACGCGTATAGATCAACTCAAAACGGCTTGTAAGCCGATCTTGATAGCGGAGATCACTTGCCAATGGAGCGTTGCCGTCTGCAAAGTCGGAATAGCCTTGGCTGTAAAGACGATAGCCTAGCGAAAGGCTGGAATTAGCCGGCTTCTTCAACCGCCGACCCACGCGTACATTGATCGACTTGCGATTGGATTTCCAGAGGATATCGCTATTGTTTAGTCGATAGTTGGTGCTCCGGTAGTCGTAGTAGTGGAGGTTTTGCGTATAAGCACGCGCCGACAAACTGGTCGGGGTATCGAAAAGCCACGGCTCGGTAAAACCGACTAGGAACTGCTCGCGCCGAGTGCCGAACTCCCAGTTAAAGTCCAAACTCTGACCCATCCCGCGGAAGTTGGGAACCTGCAATCCGATCTGACCCACCATCTTGTCGCGGTCCGAATACCCCGCCCCTACAGACGCTTGCCCAGTCGGCCGCTCATCGACGTCAAATACCAAATCCACCAGCCGCTCGTCCTCGCCTGTGCTATATTGAGGCTGGATTTGCACATCCTTGAAGAAGTTCAACATATGGATGCGCCGCTGACTTTCTTGGACGAGATTCTGCTGGTAAATATCGCCCGGGCGCAATTCGATCTCGCGCCGGATCACCTTCTCCCGCGTCTTGGTATTGCCGGCGATTTCAACCTTGCGAATCGTCCACGGCTGCCCTTCAAACACCTGAAACGACACGTCGATCAAGTCGTTGCGAATCGTCTCCTGCGGCACCACTCGGGTGTCCAAGTAGCCCTTCTCGTAATAGACAAAGCGCGCCAAATCAGCCAGCTCTGGCCCCGAGCGCCCATATACCATCCCCTCCTGCAACTCCAGCTTCTCCACCAACTCGTCGGTGCCGAAGAGCTCGTTGCCTTCCCAAGCGACTTCGCGCAACCGGTACTGTAGCCCCTCGTCGATTTCCACATCGATGAACAAGTGTCGCCGCGTCGAGTCGTAATAGACGCTGTCGCGCACTATGGCTGCCTGCTGAAAGCCCAAGCTGCGATAGTACGCCAGTAGCTTCTGCTTGTCTTCCTCATACGTATCGCCATTGAACTCGCCCTTGCGCCACCAGCGCTTTTCCTCGGTCTCCATCAACGACACCAACCGGCGCGGCTCCGGACCTTGGCCGTCCCACTTTTGTGGACGCCGAGGACTGCGCGCCGGCAGCTCTCGGCTGTCGATTACCGTGCCGTCGGCGCGGTGCTGGATCAAGCGGATCTGCTTGATCTGCACCTTGGACCCCTCATTGATGTCGTATTGGAGGAATACCTCGCCCTCTTCCGCGCCGGCGAAGGTCTGGCCTTTGACCTCGGCGCGCAGATAGCCCTTCTCGCGATAGAGGTCGAGAATTTTCTGCTCGCCCCGCACCACATCCTTCGGCGCAATAACCTGACCAGTGATCAAGCTCAGCGCTTCCTTGAGGTCCTTCTCCTTGAGATTTTTCTGCCCCTTGAACTGCAAACCCTCTAAGGACGGGTATTCTTCAACCATGATGATCAGGTTGATGCCCTCGGGAGCGGGATCGCCCCAGATCTGGATATCCTCAAAGACGTTGAGCCCCTGGAGGTCGCGCACCGCCTGCTGCACGTTCTCTTGCGACAACTCAATTCCAGGCTCCAAGCCCACGGTGGTTAGGATCAGCGACTTGGCCACCTTGCGCAGCTCACCCTGCACCTCGACCGAGACAACCTTCTGGGCCTCGACCGCGCTCCCCAGTAACCCCACAGCAACGATGGCAGAAAGTATGGTGCGGAAATTCTTCATATCAACTCGTGGTCGCGCGCTTTTTCTTTACCTCTTCACCCACCCCTTCTCGACGCTCCTCGTCGAACACTAGTTCCTCGCCCTTTTTGGTAACGCGAATGCGACTGCCCTCGCCAAAGCGGCCTTGGAGAATCTCCTCGGCCAGCGGATCTTCGAGCATCTTCTGAATGGTCCGCTCCAAATAGCGAGCGCCATACGCCTGATCAAAACCTTTGTCGGCGAGCAGCGTTTTGGCTCCGGGCGTAACTCGCACTTGGATGTCCTGTGGTGCCAAGCGCGCTTTGAATTCTTCCAAGCGAATATCTATGATGGCAGCGATGTGCTCTTTGTCGAGCGCGTGGAAAATGATGGTGTCGTCAACGCGATTGAGGAATTCGGGGTTGAAGGTCTTTTTCAAGGCGTCGTTGATCTTGCCCTCCATCTGCGCGTACATCGAGTCGGAATCGGACTTCTGGAAGCCCAATACACCGCCCGTGCCCACATCTCGACTACCTGCGTTAGAAGTCATAATTAGCACGGTGTTGCAGAAATCTACTCTGCGGCCCGTGCTATCGGTGAGCCGTCCCTCGTCGAGAATCTGCAACAGAATGTTGAAGACATCGGGGTGAGCTTTCTCGACCTCGTCTAGCAGAACCACTGAATAGGGGCGACGGCGGACCCGCTCGGTAAGCTGCCCCCCTTCGTCAAAACCTACGTAGCCTGGGGGTGCGCCAATCAGGCGCGACACCGCAAATTTTTCCATGTACTCAGACATATCGACCGAAATCAACGCATCGGCGTCGTCGAAGAGAAATTCGGCTAGCCGCTTGGCCAACTCGGTCTTGCCCACGCCCGTCGGGCCGAGAAAGATAAACGAACCGATGGGCCGCTTGGGGTCCTGTAGGCCCGCGCGACTGCGGCGGATGGCCCGCGCAATCGCGGTGACCGCCTGTTGCTGACCAACGATATTCTTTGTGAGCTCCGCTTCCATGGCCAGCAGGCGCTCGGTCTCGGTCTTGGCCAGCCGCGAGATCGGGATGCCGGTCATACCGGCGATGACCTCGGCGATGTCGTCTGTCGTCACCTCGACCACTTCGTCGCGGACCGCTTCTTCCCACGCTTGGCGTTTGTTTTGTAGCTGTTCATTCAACTGGAGCGCCTTGTCGCGTAGCACGGCGGCGTCCTCGAAATCCTGGCGCTCGGACGCTTCGTTCTTTTTGCGGTTGATCTCCTGTATCTCGGCCTCAATTCGGCCGATCTCTTCCGGCGGACTGAGCCGAGCCAGATGGACGCGCGAGCCCGTCTCGTCGATCACATCAATGGCCTTGTCGGGCAAGTAGCGGTCGCTTATGTAGCGGTCGGCTTGGCGCACCGCATAGGCAACGACATCGTCAGCAAACTCCACGTGATGGTGGCTCTCGTAGCTGGAGCGCAGCCCCTTGACGATCTCAATGGTGTCTTCGACCGAGGGAGGATCGACCATGATGCTCTGAAAGCGCCGTTCGAGGGCCCCGTCCTTTTCGATGTGCTTGCGGTACTCGTCGAGGGTGGTGGCCCCGATGCACTGCAATTCGCCGCGCGCCAAAGCGGGCTTAAACATATTGGAAGCGTCCAACGTGCCCTCGGCACTGCCAGCACCGACAATGGTGTGCAGCTCGTCGATAAAGATGATGACTTCGGAGTTTTGCTGCAGCTCGTTCATCACCGCCTTGATGCGCTCTTCAAACTGGCCTCGGTATTTGGTACCGGCGACCACGCCGCCCATGTCGAGGGTGACCAAGCGCTTGTCGAGGAGGATCTGCGGCACGCGCTTTTCAATGATACGCTGAGCCAGCCCTTCGACAATGGCCGTCTTGCCGACGCCAGGATCGCCGATGAGGATGGGGTTGTTCTTCTTGCGGCGGCTGAGCACTTGCGTGACGCGTTCAATTTCCTTCTGGCGACCGATCACCGGATCTAGCTTGCTCTCACGCGCCAACTGGGTCAGGTCACGGCCAAAGTGGTCGAGGAAGGGCGTCTTGCTCTTCTTGCCCTTTTCCTTGCGTCCGGTGGTCTTACCTTCGAGCACGGCCAAGGTCTCTTCCATAGCCGTTTTGTAATCGACGCCAAAGGCAGCCAAAATCTGCGCGGCAACCCCCTCCTTGTCCTTGAGCAGAGCCAAGAGCAGGTGTTCGACGTCGATGAATTGCGTCTTCATCTCCTTGGCCTCGTTGGCGGCCACTTCGAGAATCTGTCTAGCGCGGGGAGTAAAGGGCACCTCGCCGATGGTCATGGTGCCGCCCGAGGTCGTCACGTAGTCCTCCACCGACTGTTTGACCGTCTCCAAACTCAACCCCAAGTTCGTCAACACGGCCACGGCTTTGCCCTTGCCGTCCTTGATAATGCCCAACAGCAAATGCTCAGTGCCGATGTAGTTGTGGCCTAAGCGCGCCGACTCCTCGCGTGCCAGCTTCATTACCTGTTTTACGTTTTCAGTGAACATGTTGTTGTTCATCTAATCGTCCTCCACAATCCGCCTATGTAAGTAAGGAAGCTTGATGCTCGACAATTCGAAGAGCGTGAATTGAATATCGAGCGTTATAAGATTGCCAGATAACTCTCGATTTTGAACCTACCAAACGGGCAGATTGTTGTCAAGATGACCTCCCCTGTTCGGCCCAGCGCCGTCTCACTAGTTCAGCGCGGCGCACATCGCGGTCTGCTGGAGCGAGATCCGCGCGGGATTCGGCCTGCAAATGCGAGGGCTGAGTAACGATCATTAACTGATTGATAAAGCCGAGCGGCAAGCTATCGATCATCCCCAAACTACATCCTAAGCGCACCGCCGATAGCAACTTCATAAACTCCTGACCGCTCAACACCCGCGCGTGTTGCAAAATCCCATACGCTCGCCAAACCTTGTCCTCCACTTGCGCGGGTGCGTCTGCTAGTAGGGCGGACTGCGCCTCTTTTTCGTGACCCATAATCTGTTGGGTCACCTCTGAGAGCTTTTCAACAATCTCCCCTTCATCCACTCCTAGGGTGGCTTGGTTGGATATCTGGAATAGGTTGCCGACCACATTAGTGCCCTCCCCGTAGAAACCACGCACCGCGAAAGTCATCTGGGTCAAACCGCGCATCACCCGCTCCATATCCTCGGTCAGGACTAAAGCCGGCAGATGGATGAGCACCGATATTCGCAAGCCCGTCCCCGTATTAGTCGGGCAGGCCGTCAAGAAGCCCCAGTGCTCCGATTGCGCCCACTCCAATTCGCTCCTGAGCGCGTCGTCAAGCTCATCAACCCGCTGCCACGCCGCACGCGTTTGCAAACCAGGGAGGATGGCCTGCAAACGGAGGTGATCTTCTTCGTTGATCATTACGCTGAGCGACTCATCCGCATTGAAGAGCACGCCGCGTTGACCCTTGCTCTTTGCGAGAGCCGGGCTAATCAGGTGGCGCTCCATTAGCAACTGGCGCTGGTTGGCCTGTAGGGTATTCATTTGGAAAAAGGCCGCATCGTGCATATGGCGGCATTTTTGGGCGGCACTCAGGACCTGTTCAATGATTTTCCCTTGGTCTTCGAGTGCGGTCTTCGGCACAAAGGGCCACGCTGCGAGATTGCGAGCTAAGCGGGCGCGACAGCTAACGACCATGCCGTCGTCATCCCCTTCTCCGCTGAGCCAGCTAGCTGCATTGTAAACGAGATCCTCGATATTCACGGTTATTTTCCTTCGAGGACGCGGATGCGGTCCCTGAGTTGAGCCGCCTCTTCAAAGGCCTCTTCCGCCACCGCTTGGGCCAATTCTGCGCGCAATCGCTCCAGCTCATCGGCCGCCAAGGCGCTCTGTGCCGCTTCCATCGGCCCCTTGCCCCGGTGCCTGGCGTCGCCGTGGATGCGCTTGAGCAGGCGCTCTAGCTGTGGGGCGAAGGCATCGTAACAATGCGGGCAGCCGAGGCGACCTATCTTCTTGAACTCCTCGTAGCTCATCTCGCAAGTCGGACAGCGCGCTTCCCCATCGTCTTCGGCCGCGGCCAACTTGGCCAACTCTATCTTGATCTCCTTCACCAACACGGGCGCGTCTTTGGCCTGTGCAGCCGGGGCTACCTGCACCTTGATGTTTTTTTCGCTAGCGCACTGATGGCAGAGCAAGAGCGTCTGTTTTACGTCGTCAACAATATGGGTATAGGCCACTACGGCCTCGCGCTTGGCGCACACTCCGCATTTCTTCATGTCGCGCCGTCTTCCATATGCAATACACCTGCTTCTATGCGCCCTTGGCGATCCATGCTCTGGGCCAGTTTGCGGTCGTGGGTCATCACCACAAAAGCCTGGCCGCGCCCCCGGGCCAACCCGGCGAGCAGTTGGTGCAGAGACTCGCTGGCCGCCTCGTCGAGATTGCCCGACGGCTCGTCGGCCAGCACGACCAACGGCTCGGTGACCAGCGCTCGCACCATGGCCACCCGCTGGCATTCGCCGCCCGACAGCGTCCCGGGCCGATGGTGCAAACGGTCGGCTAGTCCGACGGAATCCATTAGCTCAAGAGCCTCCTTGTGGCGATCGACTCCAGCGACCCGCGCCGGTAGCAAGACATTTTCCAGCGCGGTAAATTCCGGCAGCAGGTAGTGAAATTGGAATACGAAGCCAATGTGCCGATTGCGAAAGCGCGACAGCGCCTGATCGCCGAGATTTAGCACATCGGTGCTGGCGATTCGCAATTGGCCAGCTGTCGGCAGGTCGAGTGTACCCAACAAGTGCAGCAAGGTGCTTTTGCCAACTCCAGACTCGCCCATAATCGCGACTAGCTCGCCCGCCCGCACCACTAAGTCCACGCCCTTGAGCACTTCCAAGCCCTCACCGCCAGTGTCGAACACCTTGCGCAAACCGCGCGCTTCAAGGATGATGTCGGCTTGTTTCACCATGCTACATTATATACCGAATGGCTTCTACGGGCATCAAACCAGCGGCCTTGCGCGCCGGATAAATCGACGTCGCCAAACAAATGACCATGCTAATAGCCGCTACCAAGGCAAAGTCCACGATATTCATCTCCACAGGCAACGAGCTAATGAAATACATGTCTCCGGGAATGGAAATCAGGGCAAAGCGCTGTTGAGCCCAGCAGAGCGCAAACCCGATCAAACAACCCAAGAAGGTGCCGATGCCGCCAATGACCAAACCCTGATAGATGAAAATGCGATATATCTCGCCCACAGTGCAACCGATCGTCCGCAAGATGCCGATCTCGGGCGTCTTGATCAGCACAGACATGACCAAGATCGACATGATGTTAAACGCCGCGACCAGCACGATGAGGCTCAGCGCGAGAAATATCGCCCATTTTTCCAACTCGATCCAGCGGAAGAACTCGGGAAAAAGCTGAGTCCAATCGCGCACTTGGTAGGGATAGCCCAACTCCTCGGCTAGGCGGTCGCGGATCTCAGGTGCTTGGTAGATGTCTGCGACGCGGATGTGAATATCAGTAACCGCATCGCCCAATTCGAGCATGCGCTGGGCGTCTTCTATATGAATAAAAGCATAGTTGTCGTCGTACTGGTACATGCCGCTTTCAAAGTGATTGGTCACGAAAAAGGACCAAGGGCGGGGCGAGAAGCCGTCCATCACGGCTGCTTCCACATCGAGATTTTGTACCGTCATCAGCAACACCTCAGAACCTAGTCCCACATGCAAGCGCCGCGCCAAGTACTCGCCGAGAACAATCCCCCGCTTGTTTAGCTCTGCGAGCAAGCCGAGGAGCAACTGACCTTCTGGATTGGCGTAGCGCAGGTGTTCGGTCAAGTCGGAGACCTCTGGAAAGGTCGCCGGATCAATGCCCCACACGGGAATGCCATCGACCCGGCCCAAGTCGAGCTGCGAGGCAATAATGACCTTGGAATCCACGACCGGGGCCGCGCCCACGACCCCGTCAGCGCCTTTCACTTGCTGCAACAGCGCGTCCCAGCCCGCGATGGGGCCGCCGTCAAAGCGGCGAATGTTGACATGGGCGTTCATGCCGATCAACCGATTTTTGACTTCGCCGGCAAAACCATTCGTCACCGAGAGGATGATCACCAAAGCCGCTACCCCCAAGATCACCCCACCGACGGCCATATAGGCGATGACTGAGAAAAAACCCTCGCGCTGCTTGGAGCGCAGGTAGCGGCCGGCGACAAACAGGGCAATGCTCACGCTTGCCCCTCGGTCAAATAGGCGCGGATGAAGCGGTCGATGTCGCCGTCCATTACCGCTTGGACATTGGCCGTTTCGCAAGCGGTGCGGTGGTCTTTGACTATGGTGTATGGATGGAGCACGTAGGAGCGGATCTGCGAGCCGAAGTCAATGCTCTTCTTGGTGCTCTCCACCGCGAGCTGCTTCTGCTTCTGTTCGTCCTTGAGGTGCTGGTACAGGCGCGCCTTGAGCACCTTAAACGCAGTGGCTTTGTTCTTGAACTGCGAGCGCTCGTTTTGGCACTGGACGACAATGCCGGTGGGCAGATGCGTGAGCCGCACGGCTGAGGCGGTTTTGTTCACGTGTTGGCCACCTGCGCCTCCGGAGCGGTAGGTTTCGACCTTCACGTCCTCGTCGTTGAGGTCCACCTCGATATCGTCTTCGACTTCTGGATAGACGAAGACCGAAGCAAACGAAGTGTGGCGACGGCGACTCGTGTCAAAAGGCGAGAGCCGCACTAGGCGATGGACGCCGGCCTCGGCCTTGAGGTAGCCATACGCATAATCCCCTTTAACCTCAATGGTTGCGCCCTTGATGCCGGCTTCCTCGGCCTGCTGTAGATCCACGACCGCGCATTCCATGCCGTGGCGCTCGGTCCAGCGCGTGTACAGGCGCATCAACATCGACGCCCATTCGGCTGCGTCCGTGCCCCCTGCTCCCGAGTGAATGACGAGAATCGCGTTTTTGGGATCGGCCTCGTCGTTGAGCATCGTGCGGAACTCCAATTCGCCAATACCCTGCATGGCGCGCTCGACCTCGGCCGCGACCTCGGTCAGCGCCTCTGCATCACCCTCTTCGGTCGCCATTTGTCGCAGTTGGTCCAAGTCCTCCAACTGCGCGTCCAGAGTCTCCCAATCCGCAATGGTGTCCTTGAGGATGCGCGCTGCTTTGCCGACGGATTCGGCCTGCCGCCGATCGCTCCAAAAGTTCGCGGCCGCCATGCGCTTTTCCAGTGCGGCTAGCTCCTCTTTTTTGCCGCTTATGTCAAAGATACCCTCGCAGTTGATCTAGCTGCTGACGTCCGCTTGTCAACTGTTCCTCAATCGTGGCCATTGTCGTCTTCCTTGGTTTCTGTATAGCGATCAAAAAGGAGGCTGTCGTGCTTGCGCTCAGTGGGTATTTCAAAGAGCAACTGCCCCTCGTAAACCTCGCCCTTCGTTCCCTTGAGCTGGTTGGTGTGCGCAATAAAAAACGGCGATCGCGACAGCGGGTAATACCGCCGTCCACTATCGTCAACTAGTTGAAAACACCGCGGCACAATCGCCCACGCGAGTTGCAAATTCACCTGCAAACGCACATCGATGAGCACGAACTTGTGCCCCTCGTCGGGAGAGCCGTGAAAAAAATGCATGTAGCGCACCCCATCTGGAGGCAC
Source organism: Candidatus Latescibacterota bacterium (assembly GCA_965116455.1). GTDB lineage: Bacteria > Latescibacterota > UBA2968 > UBA8231 > UBA8231. The sequence continues at coordinate 3,757,010 of OZ220690.1, forward strand.
TGTCAGGGCAACTTGGTTGTTGATCTTGGCGAACAGGTTGGTCAAGTTTTCCAGTTTATCCGCCGATCCGCCCGTCAGGCTCACCCCAATGTAGATCGGCACGAAGAGGGTCACGCCGCCCAAGACGACGCGGTTGAGCATCCGTAGGCGTTTGTTCAACTGCTTTTTGCGCTCGCTTGCTCTGATTACCATGGCTTCCTCAAGGGGCGCGCACAAGGGCAATTTTGCCCAAGCGGCTGCGATTAGGCGACCGCAGTTGATAGAAGTAGATCCCATTGGCCACGGCTCGTTCCGGCGTCCAGCGCGGGGCGCGGTTCGACCGGTCGTGGCTCCCCGGCCACAGATCCCAACGCTCAGTGAACACCAATCGGCCAGCTACGTCAAAAATGCTCAACTCAACGAGGCCGCGCTCGGCTAGCTGCACCGGAAAATGCACCACCCCGTCCCGCGCTGGATTGGGAAAGGGTGCCAACAGGCGGTCCGCCTCCGGCGGCACCTCGTCGAGGCCACTGGCCGCCAGCGCGTTTATCTGCCCCCAGCCATATACCGTATCCGGACCGGCCGAACCCAAATCCAGCGCGGTCGAGCGCAAAGCCTCCAGCACTTGGTCCGGCCCCCATTCGGGATTTTTTTGCAACAACAGGGCGCAAACCCCGCTCACCAAGGGTGCCGCAAAGGAAGTGCCGCCTTTGCGCACATAGCCACCGCGTCGCAGGTCCGCAACCACCACGCCGCTGCCGGGCGCAACCACATCCGGCTTGATGCGACCATCGGCCGTCGGCCCCCGCGAGCTAAAGGAGGCAATCTGCGGCGTGCCGTCGCCGCTGCCGGGCACATCTACCGCCCCCACCGCAATCGCGCCATCGGCGTCCGCCGGTATCGTTATGTAGTGCCAATCCCCGTTGGCCTCATTGCCCGCGGCCACTACCACCACGATGCCGCGCCGCACCGCCCGCGCCGCTGCCACGCTCGTCAGCGCAGTTTTCCCGTCCAGATCCGCTGGCGAGTAACCCGTGCCGTCGTCCCACCGATTGTAGCCCAACGAACTGTTGACCACCTGCGCTCCCAAGCTGTCCGCCCATTCCAAACCGGCGACCCAGCGATCCTCCTCCGTGGGCATTTCGGGCATGTTGTCGTCTAGCTCGGTCTTGGCCAAGATGTACTCAGCGTCGGGTGCCACGCCGATAAAGTCATTGGGGTGGTAGCCTGCCAACAGGGAAAGCACTTGGGCACCGTGCAAGTTTTGGCTGCCGCTCCTTTCGTCGCCCGTGACGGGTTGATCGGCCTCGTCGCTGACAATCTCGTCGTCATTGACAAAGTCGCGCTGGGCCACCACGCGAATGGAAGCGAAGGCCGCGTGTTCGGCGTAGTGGAAACCGTTGTCGAGCAAGGCCACGCGCACCCCAGCACCCGTCAGACCTTGGTCGTGTAGGGGGGGAACGGCGATTTGGGCCAACTGCTCAAAGGCACGGCCGTAGCGGCTTTGCAGCAACTTGGGGCTAGCAAGCGGCACCGACGGCAGTGGACGAGGCCGTTGCAAGCGCTGCACGGGCCGAGTTGCGATGACAAAGTCCGCGGCCTGCACTCGGCGCTGCACCTCGGGTGAGACTCGCGCGCTGACCGCGTTGAGCCAACGCGAGGAGAAGCGCACGGCCGCCCCCATCTCCCGCAGGCGTTCTATATAGAGCTGGCTGACGGGCAGGTTCAACTCCGCGTCCGCATGACCAACCCCCAAATCCACCCAAGTGACGCGCTGTCCCTCGGCATCCGTTTTGTCGCGCAGCAGAATCCAGATATTCTGATCCGCCGCGACCGCCAAGGCTCCCACGTGTATCAGCAGGGCCGCGCACCACCACGTCCCCTTATTCAACGGGGGGTTCCCTCGTGTCCAGCACCTCTACTCCTTCGGGTACTTCAAACGCAAAGACCTCGTCGGCTATCTTCTTGTTGACGCGGTGATTCCTGAGCACGTACGCGGTGCGATTGCCATTGGCCTCGCGCTGCTCCACTTGCAGCAGAAACCACTTCCAAGGATCCACCCAGACCCGCATCTGTTCGACCACCGAGGATTTGTTTTCTGGTTCCATGATCAGCAAGTAGCAGGGCCTCCCCCCCAACGCACTTTCTTCCACCGCAATGGGCACATAGCGCTCGGTATAGTCGAAAAACACTTCCCACGGGGTCTTTATCTCTGCTTCGTATGGGCTGATCACTACTTGACCGTTGTGCACGACGTACGACCAGACGGATTCGCCATCGGCCACCACCACATCGCCGCCTTCCAACTCGATGCGAAAGCGGTTCGGGCGGCGCAAATAGATCCGGCCTTCACGGCTGCGGTACTTGTCCAGCACCGCCCAGTAGAATTGCTTTTCAAAGCGGGCTGAAAACGTCTTGTAGCTAGCAAGACGCTTCTGTACCATAGCGATGATCTGGTCGCCACTCCGCCCGAGGGCCGCGCTCGCCCCTAAGCACAAACAAAGAACAACCCACAACCACAGTCTCATTCTTCTGCATACTCCTCTTCCGCGCTTTCGACGAGAATCTCGCGCGGCTTCGCCCCAACGATCGGCCCGACAATACCGGCGGCCTCCAACTCGTCCATCAAACGCCCGGCGCGGGAATAACCCACTTTCAAGCGCCGCTGCAAAAACGACGTCGAAGCCTGCCGGTGTTCGGCAACTAAGCGCACGGCGTCGTCAAAGAGGTCGTCACGCGCATCGGAAACTGCGTTAATATCTGGCTGCTCGGAAAACACCGCAACTTCCTCGGCCTCGTACTGGCTCTCCTTCAATGCTTCGACCAAGCGCTCGGTTTCCGCTCCAGAAATAAAGGCTCCATGGACGCGGATTGGCTCGCCTTGGCCGCTCGGCAGAAAGAGCATGTCGCCCATCCCCAAGAGCCGCTCGGCCCCATTGAGATCGAGGATTGTGCGCGAATCCGTTTTCGACGCCACTTGGAAGGCAATGCGCGAAGGGAAGTTGGCCTTGATTACCCCGGTAATCACGTTCACTGAAGGCCGCTGGGTCGCCAAGATGATGTGAATGCCCACCGCGCGCGATTTCTGCGCCAAGCTCATCAGTGAGGTCTCCACATCGGCAGGGGCTGTCAGCATCAGATCGGCGAATTCGTCGATTACTATCACGATGTACGCCAGCGACTTCTCAGGCTCGATGCCCTCTTCCTCGGCCTCGGACTGGATGCTCGCCAGCTTGGCGTTGTAGTCGGACAGATTGCGCACTCCCAGCCTGGCGAGCCTCTGGTAGCGAGATTCCATTTCGGCCACGGCCCACTTCAATGCCTCCGCAGCCTTCTTCGGCTCGGTGATAATCGGCACCAGCAAGTGCGGTATATCGTTGTACATCATCAACTCGACGACCTTGGGATCGACCATGATAAAGCGCACTTCGTCTGGCGTGGCCTTGAAGAGGATGCTGCAAATGAGGCTGTTCAGACACACGCTCTTGCCGGCCCCAGTGGCACCGGCGACCAATAGATGGGGCATCTTGGTCAGATCCGCGGCACACGGCTCTCCCGAAATCGTCTTGCCCAGCGCCATGACCAGCTTGGAGTCCGACTGGCTGAACACTTCGTCTTCAAGGATCTCGCGCAAGTACACGGTCTCCCGCTCCTGATTGGCAATCTCCACCCCCACCACGGATTTGCCCGGTACCGGCGCTTGAATGCGAATGCCCTTTGCGCTCATCACGCGCGCGAGATCGTCCGACAGCGCGGCGATGCGATTGACCTTGACCCCTGGGGCTGGCTCCACCTCGTAGCGCGTCACCACTGGCCCGGGACTCACCTTCACGATCTGGCAGGCCACATCGAAATTGCCCAAAGCACTCTCCAGCATCTTGGCGTTTTCCAGCAAGGCCTCCTCAGAGACATCGCTGTGGCTAGCTGGCACTTCGTCTAGCAACTGGGTGCTCGGGATTTCGTAGCGACCACTGGCTGGCTTGCGGGCTGGCTCTGCCTTCTCTTGTTGGCGCGCTGGCTCTGGCACAACTGCGTCCTCAACCGCCGGTTCCTCCTTCTTTTTGCGCTCTCGCCGCTCAACGCGTGCTGGCTCCTGCACCCGAGGCTCCACTGCGGCAACCTCTTCAACTATTGGCTTCCAAGGGGCCGCATCCTCGACCCGAGGCTCTGCGCCAATTTCGGGTCGCATTTCTCGCACCATGGCGGTTTTTGCGGCTTTGCTCTTGTGCCTAGCAGGGAGCAGTCCCCGCAGACGCCCGAGCCACCGCCACACCACCACCACACCAGACCCCAACCATGCCAACATCCGCCAGTTCAGGCCGGGGGTCAAGATCACCGCCACCACAAACAGCGCGCTCAGCAACACAGCCGACCCCAGCCTCCCTAGATACGGTATGAGAAATTCCAAACTAATCTGGGTACCCAGCACGCCGCCCAATTCGTAGGCTTTGTGCGGAGAATAGCCGGGCAGGCCCGCAGCGACACAGATGAGGATGGCCATGAGCAAAAGCCCCACACTGCGATGCACAGCAAAAGCTATCGGCTGGCAACGCACCCTATTCCAACCCCAGAGCAATAACAGCATGGGCCAGACGTACGCGGCCAGCCCCATACCCGCAAAGGCCCCATACGACGCATACGCGCCGATCCCTCCCCCCCAATTCAAACTCTCAGCCACCGACCGGCTCGAATTGGGAGGGTCGAGCGGCGAATGGGACATCAAGCAGATGAGCAAAAACGCGCCGAGGCCGAGGAGGAGTACCCCTAAAACCTGGGGAGTTTTCTCGCCTTTGGGCATGTGCGACAACTCGGACATAGAGCCACAGACTCCGCTAGGACATGGGTTTAGAAGCGATCTAATTGGAGAGGGGATTACCACAAAATAAACAAAAACTCGGCTTTTTGCATCTTGCGGCGCGTCAGATCATGCCGATGCGCTTGCGTCCAAACCACTCAGCGGCCAACAAGGCGACAGCTAAAAGCGCGGGCCATAGCGGCCCCCACAGCGGCAAAACTTCGGCCTTCTCCACCCAGCGCTTGCGCGACGCGAGCTGTTCCAGCATGTTCTCCCAGTCCGCGAGCGGATAGGCGCGACCGCCACTGGCGCGAGCTAGCTCACCCAAGATCAACGGGTCGGCGCGCAAATCCCCGAGCTCAATGCTGTACTCTTCGACGACAAAGCGGCCTGCAACCGAGCCTACTGCGGCTTGGTCAACTGCGGTCCGGACCTCGTACTCATACGTGCCGGGTGCCAGCCCACTAGCGATGCCTCGGTAGTGCCCGGCTCCTTGCGATTGCAGGTCGAACGCTTCCCGCCCGGCCAGCGCGACCTGCACCCTTGCACCCGGCTGCGGCTTCAGCAACTCGTCGAAAACCTGCACCGCGAAAACTACTTCCTCACCCGCCCGGTACACCGGTCGCTCGGTCGAGGCGCGGACCCGCCCGCCCGGGGCGTCGAGCGCGAGCCACTTGGTAGCATCGCGCCAGAACGTCCGAATGATCTGCGGCCGACCATCGACGCCGCTACTCATTAGGTCGAGCCGCCAAAAAGACGCAGACAGAGCCGCAATGACCTTGCCCTCGCCATACGCGCCCGCAGCTATGACTGGCTCGCCGCCTGCGCCCTCGATCAGCACGGTGGTCCCCGGCCGCTGCTGCGCCGTGCGAAAGTAGCCCGGCAGCGGCGGCAACTTAAGCCATGGATCGTCCACGCCTGCGGGCTGGCGCACGAGTGGATGGTGCCGACCGACTGGGCTGATCCGCAATAAGACCTCGCCCGGCACGAAGGGCACAGGGGCGGCCACTTGAAGCGGCAGGAGCGCGGCCAGTGGCGAGTCGGACCGCCAAGCCCGCGCCATCTTGGAGCCACCGACAACGAGCAAACCGGCACCGGCGTACACGTGCTGGACCAGCGCGGCGGCGGGAGGGCCATTGAGCAGCCACGCACCCGGATTTACGAGCAGCACCACATCCCACCCCTGCAAAACAGCCTGATTCCACGCGCCTCCGTAGAATGCGTCTGGCTCTCGCTGAATCAGGGCCTCGACGACCCAACTTGAATCCGCGCTTAAACTGCGGCGCAAAAAGGCCAGATCCTCGCTGGGGCCTCCGGCCAGTGCCAGCACCCGTGGACGCCCTGCAAGGATCCGGGTAAACGCAAGGGCCTCGTTGTCAGCCGTTGCGAACTCCCCGGCCGTAGGTGAGACCACCACGCGAAAGATGCGCGGCCCAGCCTGCTGGGGCGTTACCGCAAACGAGACGCGCTGTACCTGTCCATCGCCCTCCAACAGCAGGGATTGTCTCTGGAGTAGCCGCTCGCCCCCGTAGAGTTGGATTTCCACTCGCCGTCCTTCGTACCCCCAACTCCGCACCTCGGCGTCGATTTGCTGACGCTGACCAACGTATCCAGTCTCGGCAGTGCGCACGTCCACGAGCTGGACATCGATGGGCACCTCCGCGCCCCCTACGCCGAGCGCGTATACGGGCACGCCCAGTTCTGCGCTCAGTTGCACCGGGTCGCGGCCCAAGTTGTGACCTCCGTCGGAAAATAGGACCACGCCTTGCACGCGCTCCCGCTCGGCGACTGCCTCCAAGCCAGTCGCGAGTGCGCGGCCTATATCGGTCGCCTGACCGCGAGTGCTTGCGACCGCGACCGTATCGAGTGCGAGCGGATATGCAGACTCGGCAAATCCCCAAGCGCGGACTTCAGCCTGCTGCAAGCGCGCCGACCAACCTTCGTCGCCCAGCACGGCCACAGCCTGTTGTAAGCGCGTAACCGGCCCCTCGGCCACCCTCATGCTCGGGCTCGTATCGACCAATACCAGCACCAGCGGCCGGATGACCTGCTGGTGCCACCAAGTCAAGACCGGCTCGCACAACACCATAGCCAGCAAGGCCACGGCCGCGCCGCGCAACACCACGAGCACCATGCGGTGCTTGGGATCAACCTGTGGGTACGTCCGCTGATATACCCAATAAACGAATGCTAGTAAGAAGGGCAGCAGGACGAGGAATAGGCGGGGTCCCGCTAGCTGGAGCTGGCTATCCGACCACTCAGACACGCCAGCTCAGGCGGGGGGCGGCATCCACATCAAGACTGTCGCAGACGCCGCGGCTGAGGTAGAAGGCCCCGACGGCCCCCACCATGGCGGCATTGTCCGTACACAAATCGTACGCTGGACAATGGAATGACAGACCGCGGCGCTCGACCTCGGCACGCAAGCGCAGGCGCAGGCGCTGGTTGGCAGCAACGCCGCCCGCGAGGCATACGGTCGCAACGTCTGTTCGGTCCAAGGCCAACAGGGTCTTGGCCACTAAGGCATCCACCACGGCTTCTTGGAAGCTGGCGGCAATATGGGCGAGTTGCTGCGTGCGCGCTTGCGGAGAAAGCGAGCGCACGTAGTGCAACACCGAGGTTTTGAGGCCGCTGAAGCTAAAATCTATCTCGCCCTCGAGGGCGCGGGGGAAGTCAATGGCCTCGGGATCGCCATCGGCGGCCAACTCAGCGATGAGACGCCCGCCCGCCACGGCCCCCTCCTCGGGCAGGAGGCCCAGCAGCTTGGCGACCTTGTCAAATGCCTCGCCAGCCGCGTCGTCGCGCGTGCGGCCCAGCACCTCGTATGAGCCGAGTTCACGCACCAAGATCAACTCGGTGTGCCCGCCCGACACCAGTAGCGTCAGGAAGGGGACCTCGACCTGCGCGGCAACCAAGTTGGAAAACACATGGGCTTCCAAATGGTGGACGCCTACTAGCGGTTTGTTGCGCGCCAACGCCAACCCCTTGGCCAGCGACAGCCCCACGATCAATGACCCGACCAAGCCCGGCCCTCGCGTCGCCGCCACCCCATCCACTTCTTCCCAACCTATGCCCGCAGTCGCTAGGGCCTGCCGCACGACTGGCACCAACGCGCGCATATGGGCGCGCGAAGCCAGTTCGGGCACCACGCCTCCGTATGGCGCGTGATCTTGTTGCGAAAAGATGATATTGGAATGTACGGCGTACGACTCATCGACGACCGCCGCGGCCGTCTCATCGCAGGAGGTCTCCAGCCCCAGCACCAACATCCTAATAGCTCACCAAATCGACGTAGGCCGGCGCGATTTGGCGCACCTCGAAAAGCGGCTTCTCCGCGTTATACACCGGCAGTGTACTCCCCTGATATTCGGCGTAATCCACGTATAGCTCAATGTCGCGGGTTGGATCCAGCCCGGCGATCACACTAACCCCGCCGCGCACTTTGACTCGGGCAGTGGCTGGCTCGGGCCGCAGGCGCGCCTTGCCGGCATGGCGCACGGCAATCGGCACCCCGATTAAATCGTCTTCGGCCAACATCTGCACGGCCGCACGAACGCGCACGGCCCCAGGCACGAACGCGAGTTGCGTGCGTTCGGGATGACGCAAGGCCTGCTCCACATCCACGTCTTCTGTTACATCCTGCAAGACTAGCGAATCCGTCTCCACATAACGCAATGCGGCAACCTGCTGCTGTGGGCCGATCACCCGGACGAGCGCGGGATCAGCTTGCAGCGGCGTCACCTGTACGTGGGCGGCGGCCACTTCTAACTTTGCTTGCACCCGCACCGGCAAGTCCCGTTCCATCCTCGGCTCTAGTGCGATTTCAATTTCTTTTGGTTCGAGGATTTCCTTGATTTCGACATCCAAGTCAGTCGCCCGTTTGGTGATTTGGGAAGGAGTCAAGCGATGGATCCGATTCCTACCTTCGGCCCGCAGCCTCAGAATGAAGGAGTCGTCGTCCAATTCAAGCAGCAGGTCCTTGCCCAACCCGGTGGTCAAGACGCGGACCGTGGGAGGCACTGCACTAGCCAGCACCATATCCCCTTCCGCACCCTCGCTCGGTGGAGGCACTTCGACCGAGAGTCGCACTGCGATTTCTTTATCGTAGTAATTCTCCGTAACCGCGTGTAGCCACAGCGCAAAAGACAGAACCAGTGCTCCAGCCCTGATTCCCCAACTACTTATACTGATGTTGGCCAACTATGGACCCCATAAGAAGAAGAGGCTCCGCAAAAGGGGGCCTCTTCTCGTGATCTACTACTTTTATTGCGTGCCAAAGGCGAAGACGGGACCGCTTACTTAAATGACTTTTTGAGCTCTTCCCCGATACTCAACTCGCCGTTGTCTATTCTTATATGGTATCCGCAACTTGGATTCGTGCAGGCCCACGCTTTGTAGTGAATGGCCGCGCCGTCTCTTCCATAGTCGGAAAGCGGAATTAAAACGCCTTCCTTGCACTTCAAACACTCAGGAAAATTAACCTTTTCCATCCGACCCTCCCTTCCGGTTTTAGCGTGCGGCCGCTAGGGGCCACGCTCTTATTCAATGTACTTGTGCCGTCCTACTATGTCAATTGCCCAAGATGCGCGGCATATGCATATACGGCCCGTTCTTGGGCGACGGTCTCCACCGAGCCGGGGCGCAAGTTCCGCACCTGTGTCAGGGCGTCTGCCGCGCTGCTGCCCATCCTTACCAAATAACTCGCCAACATCGTGCCCGTGCGCCCCAACCCCGCGCTGCAATGGACTATCACGGGCCGTCCCTGCTCAATCGCCTCATCGACGAATTGGACAAACACTCGTATATCCCCGAGCGAAGGCGGCTGCATATCCTGTATGGGCAAGTGCAAATACGCTATATCTCGCGCCTCCACCTCGCCCGCCTGCAGGGGATTCGCGGTCAGCGACACAATCGCCTTTACGCCCTGAGCCGACAACAAATCGAGATCGCCCTCCAGCCGCTCGTCCTCGCCCCAACCGCCAATCTGCCCAGCACCTGCCAACCGCCCCTCTAATAGCCAACCAAAATTGAACACCATACTAGCTGTCTTCACAGGCTGCCTGCGGTCCTTCAACCCAGCTCTCACCCCCGACTCCCACTTCCTTTTTCCATATCGGCACGATCTGCTTAAGCCGATCAATGGCGTACTGACAGGCGGCCAACGCCTCGGCCCGATGGGGACTGGCGACGGCAATCAACACGCTAATTTCTCCGATTTCGAGCTTACCCACGCGGTGAACCATCGCGACATCTAAGACGCCCCACTGCACTCTCAACTCGTCGCCAATCTCCGCCATCTTCTTCTCGGCCATGGCCGGATACGCTTCGTACACCAAGTAATCAGTTTGCTTGTCCCCAGAGTGATTGCGCACCACTCCGGCAAACGTGGCCACCGCGCCATTTTCATCGCGCACCACCCCGGCAAACAAATCGTCGGGCTTAATTGGGTCTTCGGTAATTTTGAACACGTCAGCCCCCACTTACAGGCGGGATAAGAGCCACCTCGTCGCCCGCTTTTAACACGGTATGCTGCCCTGCGTACTCGGCGTTGACCGCAATCGACAACACCTGTTGCACCGCGGCCAGTTGCGGATACGCGGCCACGAGTTCGCGCTGCAAATCCGCAACTCGGCAGCCTTCCGCAATCTCCCAGTCGCAGCTTCTGTGGCCGACTGCATCGCGGCAGGAAGCAAAAAATAAAACCTTGATTTTCATATCCAAGCGCAATAACGCCACGACCTTGCTTGCGCAACGGGCCGCGGCGAAAAAAGGAAATGGGACCCCTTTGAGGCCCCATTTCACTCACTAAACTACTGATGTTATCCCGCTGAGGAAACTATCTAAGCAGCACCATTTTGCGCTTAGCTACGTAGTCGCCGGCATGGAGCAAGTAAAAATACATGCCGCTGGCGACGCTAGCGCCGCTTTCGCTCCGGCCATCCCACACGGCTTGGTACTGACCTGCGGCCAGCGATTCGCCGTCAACCAGCTTGCGCACGACCTGACCCGCGATATTGTAAATCGTCAGCGAGACGATAGCATCGCTGCTCAGATCGTAGGGGATTGTCGTTTCCGGATTGAACGGGTTGGGATAGTTTTGACTCAGCGAATTGGCCAACGGCACCGCAGCTAGCTGCTTGGCGGCAGCCCAAGCCGCGCTGAAGTCAACCTTCAAGTTGAGAGGCGTACCGGCCGCATTCTTCGTGTCGGTACTCGCCGTGATACTGAGGAAAGACTCGACCTCGGCGTCAACCTCAATCGACGAATTGCCGTCGGCATCGGTCGTATTGCGCACGAACGCGCTACCATGAGGGGGAATCTCGCCGATACCGAGCACCGACACCGTCTCCGCGCTCCGGTTGTACACGTCCCACAAGATGAGCTGACCTTCGCCCTCACCCCAAGGATCGGTGAACTTGACCTCGTATTTGATCTCGTCGTCATCAATATTCCTGTTGACAACCAGCGGCTCGCTGTCATAGCCAGCAGCCACATCTAACCGCGGCACGGCCACCAGCACCGGAGCCGGCCGGTTTAGATGCACACTGTGGCGGCTAAACAACTCGGCCAACAACTGGTCATCCAAGGAATCGCGCATGCCGGACGACGGGCCGAGAGACACGCTGTGGACCACAATATCCGCCTCCATCTCCTCGGTAAAGCTGTCCGACGTGACGAGGGTGAAGGTCCCCAGCACAACACTGTCGCCAGATACGGGATCCTCATTGAGATCGACGACTGCGCCGCCCCGCACCTGATTCCCAGAGACTTCCACGTCCGGCGCCGACAGACCAAACGCATTGGAACCCGCAAACGTGGTGGCCGCTAGATCAAATGCCTCGGCCGGCTCCACCGTCAGGGTAACCTCAACCTGCTTCACGCCGACTAGCCCGGCCGCGGACAGCTCGACTTCTATTGTTTCACCCGGCCCTATTTTTTCACCCCGCTCAACCGGTAGCTCGTTGCGGGCATCATCATTCCCATTCAGTAAAACCTGCGAGACATACATCAACTGTTTGTCCCCTGGCACCACCCAAGTGGCGTCGAAAGGAGGCTCACCCAAAGGAGGAACCGCCAATTCAATGGTGTCATCGGCCGGATTTACCGCGGTCGTGCGCGCCCGAACGTCGAGCGAAGTCGCCGCGGCCTTTAAGTTGCCTTCGGCGTCGAACCGAACCCGAGCATTGCCGTCCTCGTCGGTCACATTCCGCAGGCATACGTACACGCCGGAGGGCACTTCGCCGACCCCGAGCAGATAGACCGACCGCGGGCCAGTATTGGTGATGTCCCATTCAATAGTCTGGCCCCTGACCGGGGCACCATTATCGGTGTAATTGACCGAGAACTCGATCTCACCGGGGCTGCCATTCGCGACCGCACCGTCGCCGATCGGGGAATAGGCCGGGTTAAGGGAACCCGCTGAAGTCGCCACCATCGTCGGCGGAGGCACGGGCCAGTTGACGACGAACAAGCCCTCAGGCTCAGGACCAAAGACAAGGACATCCCGGTCCACCGACGACGGCCCAAGGGACACGCTGCTCACCACAATCTCAGCCGAATATTCCCTGCTAAAATTACTCGACATCGTGAGGGTAAAAACACCCAAAGCACCATCGCCATCTATTGTCTCACCGAGCACGGCAAAGCCGCCTTTGATCTGCCCGTCTCCTAACAATTCCACGGCAACGCCAGCGTCAGCGTCTGGCGGAAAACCAGAAGCAGGGGGGGTAAACGTCGCCATGCTTAGATCGAAGGCATCAGCAGGATATAACGTCAAGGTAATTTCCACCTGCTTTACCCCGACCATCCCAGCCGCCGACAGGGCCACTTGCACTTGCTCACCAGCATCGGCGGCAGCGTGGTCTCCATCCAGCGAAATGACGACGTTCGCGTTATCCCCGGCGCTAGCGGCACCACAGAGTCCGAGCAACAGGGCGATGGCAAGAGGAAACATCTTGCGCACGCTGTTCTGCATAGTTGCTTCTCCTTCTATGTTATAAAAACATAGTGAAATGGGACCCCAATTTGAGGCTTGAGGTCCCATTTCACTAACTCGCTGTGCAGTGGGTGCTTACTTGAGTAGCAACATCTTCTTGAATTCGAGGAACTCACCGCCCGCCTCCAAGCGGTAGAAATACATCCCCGAAGACAAGCTGCGACCGCTGTCGTTCGTCGCGTCCCACTCCACGACGTAGCGACCCGCGCTCTGATGCTCGGCTACCAACGTCCGAACCGGCTGACCAAGCACGTTATACACAGTCAGTTCCACGTCCGCCGCCTGCGGCAACGCATACTTGATCGTCGTCGCCGGGTTGAACGGGTTCGGATAGTTGTTCGCCAATGCGAATACCTCTGGCCGCGTCTGCACCTGCACCGGCGCCGGCAACCCCAGACGGTTGAAGCCAAACGCGCTGTCATACGTCTGGTTGTCGGTGATCTCGATGACCGTGTTCTCAATCTCCGTCGTCGGACGGAACACCAAGCTCAATGCCACCTCGCCGTCGAGGACCACATCCCCAAGGGCGGCCACCGCCAACACGCCGGCTTCATTGCTCAACACCTGCGGCGTGGCCAACTCGCTGCCACCCAGCGGCTGATCGGTCAGCACCTCGACGAACTCCAGCTTGTCGGCCTCATACTGCACCTGCAAGCCATAGCCCTTGATCGCGGCAAAGTCCGCCAACCGCACGTCGAGGACAAAATCCTCACCCACGTTCGGCAGTGCCGTCCGCGCATCCAGATACAGCCGCGCATCCGCATTCAGGCCGGCGAGCATCGGCACGCGCTTGCCCGCAGCAGGCGTGCTGCGATTAAAGTTGTCGGCAAAGACGAAGAAATCGTCAAAGTCGATCATCCCGTTCGGCGCGAGGTCAAACGCGGGATCAAACCCGGCGTCTTCCGCGGTCAAACTGAATAGATCGGCTAGAATGAAGAAGTCGTCGAAGCCTACGCGATTATCCGAGCCGAACAGGCCAAAGATCGCGCGACCATCGCTATCAAACACGATGTTGCGCACGGCCATCGCCGTATGCTCCACGGTCGCAGCCGGCTCGTTGTCCTGGTCGTAGGGCCGCACCTGATAGGTGTAGCGCACGCCGTTGAGCGCCATCTCATCGACAAAGGACGCAACACCAGCGTCAACCTCCTCAATCTTGGCGAACTCGTCTTCGCCCGCCGCGCGGCGATAGATGCTGTAGCCATAGACGCCGACTACAGGCCCAATCGCGGCCGGACCGGTGGCTTCAGCAACGACGCCCTGCAAGACTCGGTCAGACGGCGAGAGCGTCCACGTCAGGCCGATGCGGCTGCCCTCGTCGTCGGGCGCGTCCAAGACGCTGAGGGCCGGCACGGCCAACGGCGCGATGTTGTCGATAGAGCGAACCCGCTCTTCCGTCACAGCAAGAGCCGAAGTCTGCAGCACACCATCGACGCTCTTCAGCTTCGGAGTCACGCCTTGGGCGTACGCGAGCGCTTCTGGCAGCAGTGTGGCGAACACCAGCCCATCACCGGCTTGCGCCGCTTCTCTGCTGGCCATCAGCGTCTCGGCCATCAACTCGTAGGGCTGGTTCAGATTCTCAGCACTGACGAACACAGCCTTACCAGCAACAGCATCAGAGCGCGCGGTTTGGCGTCCACGCTCAGCGGCAACCGCCCAGAGGGACTCGAGGTTGTCAAGCGTGGCGACGATGGCATAGCCCTTATCCACGCCCGGCACGTTATCTACCATAGCCCAAGGAATAAACTCGCCGTCTGCCGCGGCTACTTCGCGGTAGATGCGATAACCGTCAAGCCCTTCGTGGTGCTCCGACAGGTCCCAACTCAGCAGCAAGAAGCCGCCGTTGTCCTCAGGATAGTCTTGGGCAACTACGTTGCTGGGAGCAGCAAGGGGTGGCGGCAGCACCTCAACGGGGGCCTGCAGCAGTGGCGCACGCGCACCATTGGCGTCAACAACCACGATCAAAAATACGCTCGAGCCTACCTCAGTGGGCGTACCCGAAATTGTTCGCGTGGTCGCGTCAAATGATACGCCAGCGGGGAGCCCTGATACTTCAAGTGTATAAGGCGGGGTCCCCCCACCCACCTGCTGAAGCGCGGCGTCATTTGGTAGCGTTATGTCGGGAATCGGCTGGTCGACAGCCCATTGGACACCAGTCTCGTGCTCAGACGCTGGATTGGCCTTGCCAACACCACCGATCGCGCCGAGCAACGCGCCCAAGTCGCCAAAGTCCAACATCTCATTGACCGTGATGGAGAAGCTCAACTGGACGGTAGCACCTTCGCCGTCGGTCGCCGTGTAGGTAACCTCAGCGGCCTCAGCAGCGGTTGTCGGCGTTCCCGAAAGCGTCCGCGTCTCCGGGTCAAACGACAAGCCATCAGGCAACTCGGAGGTGCCATAGACGATGTCGCCCGAACCACCCGATGCCTCCGGCAACTCGGTGTCTTCGATCGGCGTACCAGCGGTGGCTGCGATGTCGGCAATCATGGCACCCTCGGCGAAGGCCAAAGCCATCATCATGTCGTCATCTTCCATCATCGCTGCGTCGTTGATGCGGATTTGTGCCGTGCCGTCTTCCAAGCCATCAACGCTACCGATCAACACGATCGACTCGCTGTCCTCCTCATCCTCGTCGGCAATGGGATCGAGCTGGAGGGTTATCGAACCTGAGATAGAGCCAGCCGCAATCGTGAGGTTCGGGTTGTACGTCACCGAGTAGTCCACGTCGCGATCAGCTTGCGAATTAGTAAGATCAATCTCGACGCTGACTGCCGTGTCCACGTCTCTCTCCTTGCCGTTCAAGGAGGCGGTGATCGTGACCGGGGTTGTATCGGCGTCCTCGCTTACCGTGCTCGGATCCGCCGACAGCGAGATGGCCGTGCTAGCGGTTTCGTCGTCGGCGATCTCGATATCCGCCACGGCCGCTTCACCATCGGTTCCGGTAGCGTGAATGCCGATGGACTTATTGCCATCCGCAACATCGTTGTCGACCGGCGTGATAGTAAGACTCGAGGTCGCTTGGGTCGCACCCTTCATAACAGAGACGCTACCAAGCAGCACCGCGGTGTAATGCACATCGCGGAGTGCCATCGCGCCTTCCTCGGGAGCACCGATCGTGAATGCGACCACCCCGTCAACCTCAGCGCCATCATCACCCGCCAATTCGGCTGTGATCACGATCGCAGTCGTCTCACCATCTTCGCGGATCGACGACTGAGTCACGCTCACACTTTCAACCGAAATCTCGGGATCCGGCGTC
The DNA here is from genome assembly GCA_965116455.1 of Candidatus Latescibacterota bacterium. Lineage (GTDB taxonomy): Bacteria > Latescibacterota > UBA2968 > UBA8231 > UBA8231. Next base: position 3,773,039 of record OZ220690.1, read on the forward strand.
TCAGAAATCTCGATGTTGTACGTCAGCACCGCGCTTTCAGCCGGCAATTCCATGCCTGTATCGCCGTCAACCACCGTGTAAACGATCCCGGTCGTACCTGCGTCTGTCGGAGTGCCCGAAAGCGTCCGCGTAGCCGTGTCAAACGACAGGCCATCAGGTAGGTTGGCGGAGACGCTGTAGGTTAGGTCGCCATCGCCCGTAGCGGCCGGCAGCACTTTGTCTTCTAGCGCCATGCCAGCCACACCTTCGATAGCTGTGGCGGACGCGAGGGCATCGGCTTCGGCAAAGACAGGCGTGGTGTCGTCCGGATCAGTCGGAGCCTCTTTCACGCCCGTATCACCGAGCTTGATCGTCGCGTTAGCGATCGCGATCGTATCATCATCATCGTTCTTGAGAGCCTGCTCTACGGTCGTCACGATAATGGTCTCGTCCGCGTCCTTGCCTACGGTGGCTGCGTCGTCGATCGGGATGATGTCGATCACCTTCGAGCCGCTTATCTCGCCTTTAGGAATCACCAAAGAACGAAGGGTTGCGGTGTAGTCCACATCGCGCGTCGCTGTGCCAGCCGCGTCCAAGACCAAAGTCAACTTCAAGTCATCGTCGAAGACCTGACCGTCGATGGTTGCGGTGATATTAACCTCCGTCAGACCCGCGTCCTCGCTTACAGTAGCAGGATCGGCCGTCAGCGTTATGTTCTCAGTAAGCTGATCGGAGTCGATGATCGTGATGGTCGCAAAGCGATCATCCGAGCCGGCAACTGAGGCTTTCACCGAGATGACCCGATCACCCTCCGTAGCCTCGTCGTCGTAGGTCATGAGGGTAGCCGTCGTCGTTCCCTCGGTATCGCCCTCCTCAATGGTGAGGTCGCCGAACTCTATCGCGAAATTAATATCGCGCTCGGCGTTTTCTGATGTCGCTGGATCAACCGTGAAGTTCACCTCCGCGTCCTTAGGTAGGGCCGCCGACAACACGACTTTCAGCGTGATCTCTTTCCCGGCAACCCCATCTTCCTCGCGGACCATGGCCGGACTCGCCGTCAGCCCACCATCACTTTTGATATCAGCAACCGTTGTCGCAGCTATCGTAAGGCTTGTGGGGACGACCGTTATTTCTTGCTCTTCCGCTGTAAGCGTACCAGCGTCATTGGTGCCGTCAAGCGACTCATTCACATCAGTAGAGGTCGCATCATCATCTACAGAAACAGCATCGTACCGAAGATCCGCACTCGGTCTAAAGCCCGTTTCGCCATCGGCTGCCGGATCAAGAGTCGGCGTCCCAATCCCGATCCAGACAGGACCGTTTTTGGGATCAATGGTAAACGTCGCCGTTCCCTTCTCCTTCTTCCTTGGGATCGTTAGAGAGGGCATAGTCGGTATTCTGTAATCCGTATCGCGTACGCCCTGATTACCGGTAGGAGCAACTGTACCAGTAGGAAGATTAGGAAGTGAAGTTTGTGTAAATGCAGCATCTCCCACGACAATCAAGGGAAAAGTCAGGTTCTTTCTGTTTATCCTCTCGCCGTTGAGGGTTCCGGTCACGGTGATCGTAGTCTCACCAGCATTTTGTTTTACCTCGGCTGGATCCACCGAAAGCGTGATCAGACTAGAGACCTTGTGGGTGTCGATAAACAGAACTTCCGCGTTCGTCGCGGTCGCGGTATCAAAATTGCCAGCCGTACCGGAGATCGTAATGGTAAAATCCGCGTTGGTACCATCACCCGTGGTGGGAGTCTCACCGGGATCAGAATCTAATACGATGGGCGTTATAGTGATCTCCGCCGACCCATTATCCGCGTCATTCGCAATGGTGATAGCAGCCTGCGTCACGGTGTAGTTGACATTGAGACCGCCGGCATCGGCAGCATTATCCGCGTACGTCAAGAGGACGATCTTAGCCCCGGAGACTTTGGTCTTCGCAGCATCAGTAGCATCGCTAGCGTAGTTGGTCGCCGTCACCTTGAACGTCTGCGCACCGCCGTCCTCGCGGAGCGAACTCTTGTCCACGGTTAGCCTGATATCTTGCGCGGCAGCTTCCCCGGCCCATCCCAGCACCAAACCAAACGCCAGCAACCAGGGCACGTAGGCCAAGCGCCGGATCAACGACTTCGAGTGTATCATTACTCAACCTCCCCAGGGAAAGCGTCCCTGATTAAGAAAGTGATATAAGAAGATGGATTTGCGTTAAACCCATTTAGGTATTGCGTTCGTGCGTTTTTCATAAGCCCCCTTTCGCGGCTTTTTGGTGCATAATGCAAGCGCATTATCCTATACAATAGAGTTAATTATACCGAGAAAAAATAGAAGTGTCAAGAATTAAATCCCCTTTAAATACCTTAGCCAAAACACCTTATATACCCTATGTCATGCCCCATTTTCAACCGCAGCGGCCAAACGATAATACCAACACCGCGTTGTGTCAAACCCCCGCAACAATTAGCTCGCGTTCAACAGGACGACCACAAGCAAGCCATTAGCGCGGTAGAGGCTACAATTATATGCCAATAACCCCGCGTGTCAAGAAGTCTATTGCGCCGGCGGACAATTTTCCACCACTCAATCAACCCTCCGGCTCGTGCGATTCGTCATCCTCCGCCACCCGCTCGCCCGCATCCGCCCGCTCCACCCGATAAGAAAGCCCGGTCCGAATCGTCTCCAGCACCCCATTCATCCGCGCCTGTTCCCGCTCCTGCCGACCCAGCCGCTCCGAAAGCGTCTCCAACACCCCGTTCATCCGCGCCTGTTCCCGCTCCTGCCGACCAACCGCTCCGAAAGCTGTGCCTGACCCTCCTCTACGCGACCCAACCGCTCAGCCAGTTTGTCCTGCCGTTCCAAAAGCGCCCGCATGTCGGCGCGAATATCCCGCACTGTATTCAGTATGAAGGCCGCCAACGTAATGCAAATGCCCGCCAAGGCGATACCGACGGCTATGACACCAGTCGCCACTATCCACGAAAACGTCTCCTCGGGGCTACCGTCGGCAAATATCACCGACCTTCAATCGTTTGTCAATCATCCCGCCGCCGCTGCCGCCACGCCGCCGCCACCACACCCACAACCACCACCAATCCCACCAATCCCGCCCCCCGCGCCCAAGCCAACACCGGCGAAAAATAGCGAAACTCCACCTCGTGTTCCCCAGCCGACAACGCCACCCCTTTCCACACATAATTCACCCGCACCATCTCCCCCTCCTCCCCATCCACCCACACCGACCAATTCGACTGATAATTCTCCGACACCACCAACACCCGCGCCCCCGCACTCTGCGTCCGCAAGCGAATCAACCCCTCCTTGGGATCATACGCCAGCCGCTCCACTCGATCCCCCGCCCGATCCCCCGCGCCATCGAGCCGCACCGCCGGTGCCTTCTCCAACAACGCCACGCCCAGCGGATCCACCCGCCCGCTCAACAGCCGCGCCAACACGGCCTCGCCGCTGTCCAACACCTCCGCTTCCGGCACCAAGTAAAACCACGGCAACGCCTGCGGATTCTCGTACAGCCGATAACGCGCCCCCTCAAAGCGCAGCGGATACGCCGCCATATCCAATTCTAGCAGCTTAGGCACAGCCAAATACTTCCCATTGAGCAAATTCAACAGCGATTGAAACCCCGCCGATGGCACACCCGAACGCAAAAACTGCTGTACCAGCGGCTCAAACTCCTTCAGCATCCGGTCGTAGCGCCCCACCGTCAAATCGTGAAAGCCCGTAATAGACCAAACCCCGTGCAAGTGATACCCCGGCTCCTCCAACACCCGGAAGCTAGGCAAGGGCAAGACGCGAAAGAGCGATTCATCCTTTTGCAAAAACTGCACCGCGCGCGGATTCTCCCGGCGAATATCCGCGTATAGGCCCGGATCCCGATAGTGCAAATAAACCCGATCGACGCGCCACGTATCAAACAGCGTCACCGCGCACAAGCCCCCCACCAACACCGTCGCCGAAAGCTGCCCCCCCAGCCGCAGATAGAGCAACGCCAAGCCCGCACCCAACACCACCACCACACACCAACCCCCGCGCGCAATCCAATCGTAGCTCCCAGCCAATACCGCCCGCTTCTGCGGCGCAATGTCTCCATAAAACAAATCTATCCACGCCTCAGTCGTGCCCTTGGGAAAAAGCGCCACCAGCAAGGCGAGCGCCGCGAGGACGCCGCCGACATAGGCCAAGCGGCCCCGCAGCAAGGCCCGATCCTCCGCGTCCGCATCCAACACCCGCTGCAACCCCAACCCCGCCATCGCACACCCAGCAAACGCAAACACAAACGAACCCATGCCAATCGCGCGCTGCACATCGGCCCCAGGCAGCAAGTGAAACGCCAGCCAGTGTACCGGCGTGTGCTCGCCCAACACGTAAGCCAACGCCAGCACAAACACGCCACCTAACAGCGCCACTTGCGGTCGTCGCCGACACTCCGGCACCATCAACAGCGCCAACAGCACAGCCAACGCGCCAAAGTACTCGGAGTTAATCTTGAACGCATTGCGGCCCCAATAGCGCGAACCGCCCTGTACCAGCACATCCTGTACCAGCACATCGTCGTACCCGCCGAACTCCGGCACCACCAGCGAAGCCACTTCCTCCGGATGCAGCGACCAACTCCGCGCATACGCGAGCTGTTCCTCCGCAGTCTTACCCCCCACCTCATCGCCCACAGCCCGCTTGGACTCGGCGCGGGTGTACATCATCACCGGAAAGGCCCCCTCGGCCCCCAAGGCCAACCCCAGCACCACCGCACCTATAAAATGAATAAAGCGCCGGATGATAGCCCGCTCGCGCCGCATCTGGTACAATTTGAATAGGAAATAGACGCCGAGGCCCAGCAGCGCGAAGTACGTCATCGGCGGATGCGAGTAAATGCACGCCCCAATCAGCACCCCAACAGCCGCCCAATAAATCAGCCGCCCCTGCGCCAGAGCCTTTTCCAACGCCCAAATGACCCACGGGAACAAGGCGATGACCCCCATCTTGGCGTAGTGACCAGCCAACGGAAACGCCAAAAAGGTCGGCGCAGACATGAACGCCACGCCGCCCCACAGCGCCGCGCGACCCCCCACGTGGATTTGCCGCAAATACGCGTACATCCCGAGGCCAGCGGCGAACATCGTCAGGATGTAGCGCCACCCAATATACCGCTGAAAAGTCGTAAAAAAATACAGGACGTATGCCGGAAAATACTGCGGGCGAATGCCCTCGGACTGGGGGAAGCCACCCATCTTGGGATCCCACATCGGCTGATCTACAGTCTGCACCTTGTCCCACAAGCTCAGGTCCGCGCCCTTGTGGTAGTCCGTGCCCACATCCATGCCAAAGACGATCTTGTCCGACAGGGGAAACTCGTAGAAGTACAGCAGGCTCAGGGCGAGGAAAAAAACCGGCGGAAAAAGTCGGTGATTCCACAGCGGCGGCCTATCGGCCTTTGCCGGAGCTTGGGTTTTGGCGCGTTTGCTTTTGTTGACCATGAAATTTCTCCGTACCGTCGGTTTTTTCTCTATTCACTGACGTTACGCATTGTAGGGGCAATCCTCGTGGTTGCCCTCGTCGGATTACGCTGGCGGCATATGCGGTGTCGCATGGGTGCCCACAAGGGACACCCCTACATCGATCGGTTCGGTGCCGATGCACAACATCAGTAGGGGGCGGTTTCAAACCGCCCCCTACAATGCGTAACGTCAGATATTCACAGAAACCATGAACGAACTAATCCCCACTGTCCGAAACGCTAACCCGATTCCCGTCCCCGTTTTATTTCCTCAACAGTGCGCAAATACACGTCCTCCAAATCCTCCGCCAACCGATCCCAACTAAACCGCCCGGCCCACACCCGACCCGCCGCCCCCAAATCCCGCCGCTTGGAGTCGTCAGCAATCAGCGCCCGCATCCCAGCCGCCAAAGCACCCACATCGTCCGGCGGCACCAACACCCCAGTCTCGTCGTGGCGCACGGCATCGCGCAAACCGTCAATGTCCGTACCCAACACAGCTTTCCCAGCGGCGGCAGCTTCCACAGCCACCATGCACCAACCCTCGTAGCGCGACGGAGCGCAGACCACGAGCGCGCGGCGCAAAAGTTCGCCCTGTCGTTCTCCGTCCACATTCCCAATGATCTCCACGCGGCCCTCCAACCCCGCCCGCCGCGCCAAGTCGCGCACCCTAGCCAGTTGCTTAGAAGTGCCGCGCCCAGCCAGCTTGAGGCGAATATCCGGGTGCTCGGCGGCAATCTCGGCAAACGCGGCGATCAACAGGTCGATCCCCTTGGTGTGAATATCCATGCGCCCAAAGTAGAGCAAGTACGGACCTTCTTCGGGCACCAGCGCAAAAAAGCGCCGATCGACGCCAGTGTACACTAGATCGACCGCCGCGTCGCGGGCGCGCCGCTGAACGCGCGCCTGCACGCTAGGAGCAATCGTCAAAATCCGCTCATAAGCCCGCAGAGCGCGCCGCTCGCACAGCCACGCCACACCGCCGACGAGCGGATGTTTGGCGAGCGCATGAAGTCCCATGAAGTGATAAAACAAAAGCAAACCCTGCCGCCGCAGCGCAGCCGGGACTCGCAAAGGCGCGAAGGCCGAAAACTCGTTGATCCACAAATCCCACTCTAGCCGCTGCAACTGAGCGACGGCCGCGCGGCAATAGCCCACCCGGCTCAGGGCATAGCTACGGGCCGAGCCAACGCGCAGCAGGCGCAGGCCGTGCCGTTCGGTCTCGCGCTCGGCTCCGGGAAACAGGCCACTGACGACGGTGATCTCGTGGCGGCTAGCCAAGCGGCGGTAGAGTTCCATCGCCCGCACCGCGCCGCCGCCACCCAGCCACGGATTGGCAATGTCGTCGTACATCAAGTGGCATATCTTCATGGGCGAGTGCCCGTGCCTCAGAGTACGCCCTTAGTCGAAGGGATGCCCTGGACCCGCTCGCTTTGCTGCGCTGCCATGAGCAGGGCGCGGGCGAACGCCTTGAACAGAGCCTCAATGGCGTGGTGGGCGTTGTGGCCGCGTATGAGGTCAAGGTGCAGATTCAGCCGGCCTTGGTCGGCCACCGCGTAGAAAAACTCGCGCACCAAGGACACGTCCAGCGCGCCGACCCGCTCCTCGCTGAAGGCCACGACAAAGACCAAATAGGCCCGGCCCGACAAATCCACCACCGCCCGCGCCAGGGCTTCGTCCATGGGCACGTAGCTGTGGCCGTAGCGCTGGATGCCGGCCTTGTCTCCCAGGGCTTGGGCAATGGCTTGGCCGAGGCAGATACCCACATCTTCCACCGTGTGGTGGGCATCCACGTGCAAATCGCCGCGGCATCGAACCTCCAGATCGCACAGGCCGTGCCGGGCAAAAGCTTGGAGCATGTGGTCGAAAAAGCCGAGGCCGGTGTCGGCGCGGCACCGGCCGCTGCCGTCGAGACACAGCGACAGCTCGATCTCGGTCTCGGTCGTCTGGCGCACAATCTGCGCCGTGCGGCGCTCTGCGCTCATGGCGTGGCCTGCTGTTGGCGGATGCGCACGGCTTGCGCGTGGGCTTCGAGGCCCTCGGCTTGCGCCATGCGGGCGATGTGCTCGGCTGTGTGGACCAAGCGCTCGGGGGTGTAGGCGATGATGCTCGTCGTCTTGACGAAATCAGCCCACCCCAACGACGAGGCGTAGCGCGCCGCGCCTTGGGTCGGCAACACGTGGTTGGTGCCAGCGAAGTAATCGCCGACCGGCTCAGTGGCAGCCGCGCCGAGGAACAGCGCGCCGCAGTGGCGAATGGAATCGACCCAGTGCCACGGGTCGGCCACCTGCAACTCGGCGTGTTCCGGCGCTAGGCGATTGAGCAACTCGATCCCCACTTCAAGGCTAGGCACCACCACAATCGCACCGTATTCTTCTAAAGCACTATCTATAATTGAATAACGGGGAAGCGCCGCTCGCTGCGCTTCGAGTTCCTCCTGCACGCGGCGTGCCAAGGCCGCACAATCCGTGATGCATACGGCCGCCACCCCCCAGCCGTGCTCGGCTTGCGAGAGCAAATCCGCGGCTACCAAGCGCGGGTCAGCCGCGGCGTCGGCGAGTACCACAATTTCCGACGGGCCGGGCAACAGCGCGATGCCCACCGTGCCGAAGACCTGCCGCTGCGCCGCCACCGTGTAGGGGGAACCCGGGCCGACGATCTTGTCCACCGACGGAATGCTCTCCGTGCCATACGCGAGCGCAGCCACGGCCTGCGCCCCGCCCACGGCGTACACTTCGTCAATGCCTAACAGGCGTGCGGCCGCCGCAATCACGGGGGCGGGCCGGCCAGCCGCTACCGGCGGCGAAACCACGCAGAGCTGATCCACGCCAGCCACCTGCGCGGGTACGGCCGTCATCAGCAGGCTCGAAAACAGCGGCACCTCACCGGCCGGCACGCACAAGCCCACCCGCTCGATGGGCGTGATTTTCTTGCCCAGTATCACTCCGTCGCCGTCTTCGACAAACCACGAGTTGAGCTTTTGCCGCTCGTGAAAGGCGCGGATATTAGCTACCGCCGCCTCCATAGAAGCGCGCAGGCTCGAATCCAGCGCGGACTCGGCCTCGGCAAGTACGGAGGCTGATACCCGCAACTGTCTGGAGCACACCTCCACGCCATCGAAGCGCTGCGTCAGCGCACACAACGCGGCATCGCCTTCTTTCCGCACCTGCCGCAGAATATCCCGCACCGCGTCCTCGATCTCGGGGTCGGATTCGGGGCGGCGCGCAAACAGGGCGGCGAGCGGCTCGGCGAGCCGCTCACCGGGATAGGACGCAATCGGCACCTGAGCTTGTCGAAGGGGGGCCATCAATACACGACCTTGTTGAGCGGGTATTCGATGATGCCTTCGGCCCCGAGCCGTTTGAGCTGGGGGATCAATTCGCGCACCACGCGCTCGTCGGCGACAATTTCCAGCGCCACCCACTCGTCGTCCATCTGGCTGGAGACTGTGGGCGTGTGCAGGGCTGGCAGCCGGGCGATGACGCGGTTGAGCTGGGCGCGCGGCACGTTCATCTTGAGACCGACCTTGTGCTCGGCTTCGAGCGCGCCCTTGAGCAGCATCAGCAAGTTCTCGGCCTTCTCCCGCTTCCAGCCATCGGCCCACGCGGCCTTGTTGGCAATCAAGCGCGGCGTCGATTCGCAGACCGTATCGACGATGCGCAGCCGGTTGGCCTTGAGCGATGCGCCCGTCTCGGTCGCCTCGACGACGGCATCCACCAGCCCGGGAATGCCGGCCTTGACCTCGGTCGTGCCCCACGAAAACTCCACCTCGGCCTCCACGCCGCGCTCCTGCAAGAAGCGGCGGGTCACGCCGACCAGCTCACTGGCGATGCGGTGGCCTTCGAGGTCTTCGACGCCTTGGATGGGGGAATCCTCGGGCACGGCAATAACCCAGCGCAGGGGCCGCGCCGTGCTCTTGCTGTAGGTCAGCTCGCCGATTTCGACGACATCGGCCTCGCTTTCGAGTATCCAGTCCCGGCCCGTCAGACCCACATCGACGACGCCGCGCGCCACGTACTGGGCGATTTCCTGCGCCCGAAACATCAGGCCCGCAAGCTGGGGATCGTCGATGTCGGGCACGTACGAGCGCGGTGCGAGCCGTACGCGATAGCCAGCGCGGACAAACAAGTCAAACGTAGAATCCTTCAAGCTCCCGGACGGGAAGCCGATCTTCAACTCCTTCATTTCGCTCCTAACTCAGTTGCTCTCATCGCCTCGGCGACTTGGGGATTTAGCTTGTACAGGGCTAGCCGCGCCGCGATCTGGTCTTTTTCCGTGCCCTCCCCCATCAGCCGCTGCAAGTGCGGCACGGCCCGCTTATCGCCCACCTCGGCGAGAGCGTGTACGGCCTTGTCGCGGATGCTCTGGAGTTCGTCGGCGTCGAGGGCGACCAACAGGGCCTCGTAGATGGCGTTGCGGGTGGGCCGACGAGGCGAGACGCTGCCGATCTGGCCGAGGGCTTGCACAGCCACGTAGCGCACCTCGTTCGAGGGGTCCAGCGACATGCGAATGACTTCTTCCACCGCGTCGCGGTACCCGTAGGCTCGCAAGCTCTGCAAGGCGGCAATCCGCCACTTGGGCTTGGGGGCGCGCAAGGCGCGGCGCACCACGCGGAAGGCCGAATCGCTCAAGGCTGGCTCGGCCTCGTACGAATGGCACGGGCCAAGCGCACCGAGCACGTATTGGCGGACTTCCACCGTGGGGTCGCGCACGTACTTGAGCAGCGGGCCGAGCGCGGTGGGCGCACCAATCTGACCAAGCGCCCACGCCGCAGTCGCCGCCACTCGCGGCGATTTGTCCTTTAGCCCCTCGATCAAGGTTGGCACGGCGCGCTCGTCCTGAAAGCGGCCCAACAGGTGCATTACCTCAAACCGCACGCGGATGTAGCCGGAGTCGGCTTCGTCGATCAGCAGGGGGACGACCTCGTCGGCGTCGAAGCGGATGAGCTGGTTGGCGGCTTTGACGCGCTCGGCTTTTTGCGAGCTTTTGAGCTGGTGAATGTACTCTTCGGGCGAGGGGCCTCCACACGCGATGCCCAAGCTCGCGCACAGCAACAGTGCGCTGCCAAATTTTTGCTTTTGAAAAAAAATACCAGCCATACCGCATTCTTTGTATTTAATTAATTACGGCAATGTGTTAAGATACGAAGATAAGGGGAGCCTGTAACCTCGTCCACTACACCCGTCCCTCGTCTTTGACAACTCTCCTAGTGAATTTTATACTTTTCCCAACCCCTATTCCACAGGAGGTTTCCCGTGAATTTGGAACTCGTTTATTGCTCTGCCTGAGGCTACGAAAACAGAGCCGCCAGTTTGGCGGAACAGCTACTCGTCGCCTATAAGAAAGACATTGCTGCCTTCTCGCTAGTGCCCTCAGACCGAGGGAAATTTGAACTCAGCCTCGATGGCGAGCTGGTCTTTTCCAAGCTGCAAGAAGGCCGCTTTCCCGACCACGGCGAAGTCGAAGCCCTGATCGACGCCCGCCGTTAGACGCCCGACCACGCCTTTACTTCTTCATGCGAGGAGATCTTGTTTTGAAGTACTGCCGCTTGCTCAGTCTCGCCTTCGCGCTTTTCAGCGCCCCAGCCCTCGCCCAGTCGCCCGAAGCCCTCGACTACTTTCGCGCCGGCTACGACTTGGTCAAAAAGGGCAGCTATCGCAATGCCGTCATCGAGCTAGAAAAGTCCGTGGCGGCCGATGCCTCCTACGGCAATGCCCACTACGTCCTCGGCATTTCCTACAAGGCCCTCAACGAGTACGACAAAGCCATCAATAGTTTTGCCGCGGCCCATGCTCTCGGCACCAAGCCGGCCCAAGCCGCTAAGGCCCTGGGTCAACTCTATCAAAAAGCCGCCCTCAACAGCTTTCGCCAAAAGAAATACCGCGAGGTCATCGACTATTTTACTAGCTCGCGCGACTACGGCCCGCAAAGCGCCCAATCCCTCTACGTCATGGGCCTTGCCCACAGTGGCCTACACGAGAAAGACAAGGCCAAAGTGGCCTTTGCCGAGGCCATCGCAGCCGATCCCGCCGACGCCAGGCCCTACAATGCTCTCGGCGACATCCAGCGCCTCAGCCGCGACTACGGCAAAGCCATTGTCACCTACCAGCGTTCCATAGAGGCCGACCCCACGTACATGGAATCGTACGGCGACTTGGCGCGGTTGAAGTTCGATACCCAAGATATAGAGAGCGTCGTGCCGCTTTTGCAAAACGCCCTAAAGATCGACGACACGTACGCCGAAGGGCAGCGCTTGCTCGGCATTGCGCTCAACCAGCTCGGCCGTTTCCACGAGGCCATTGCCCCACTGAACAAGGCAGCCGATCTAGACGATGGATACTGCGAGACGCATTACCGGCTCAGCGAGGCCCACTACGGCATGGGCAATTTCCGCCAAGCCGTTGAGTTCGGTCGGCGCGCCACCAGTTGCCAAGACGACTATCCAGCCGCCGAGACGCTGCTGGGCGACGCGCATTTTCAGCTCGGCCAACGACAGGAGGCGCGGCGCTGGTACAACCAAGCGATCAAAGACAGCCGCTTCAAGGACTACGCGGCGAGCAAACTCGCAGAGCTTGACAGACCACCTCAATAGCCGCGATGGCGCTGCTTCTGGCCTCGAATAACCCCGGCAAGCTGCGCGAAGTCCGCGCTCTGTTTGCCGATGTCGAGGTCGTCGCACCGGCAGCGCTGGGCCTTGATCTCGACATCGAGGAAAGCGGCCAGACCTTTGCCGCCAACGCCCAACTCAAGGCCCGTGCCTATGCTGCGGCCAGCGGCCAGATCGCCCTCGCCGACGACTCTGGGCTCGAAGTCGATGCCCTCGGCGGCGCTCCCGGAATCTACTCGGCTCGCTACGGCGGCCCCGACCTCGACGACGCCGGCCGCTGCCAGCTTTTGCTCGCCCAGCTTGCGCCCTATCCCGAGCCAGCGCAACGCCAGGCCCGGTTTTGCTGCGTCCTCTGCGCAGTAAGCCCCGACGGCCGCCAGTGCCGTGCCGAGGGCACGTGTGAAGGGCTGATCGCCCCGGCTCCTGTCGGGACCAACGGCTTTGGCTACGATCCGGTCTTTTTAGTCCCCGCCTACGCCAAGACCATGGCCGAACTCAACCCGAAAGTAAAAAACCGCCTCAGTCACCGCGCCCAAGCGCTGGCAGCCATGCGCCCGCTGCTGGCCAGCACCTTTCCCGAACTCGCCCTCGTCCGCTGATGTTCGGTCCGTTCGCCCGATATGTCCGTCCCTATCGGGGCCGCATCCTGCTCGGCGCGCTCTGCATCGGACTGGGGCAGGCGGCGACGGCGCGCATCCCGCTGCTGGTGGGCGATGCCGTCGATGCGGTCTCGACGCCGAATACCGCCTCCGGAGAAGTAGCGACTTACGTCTTCTACATCCTCGCCTACGCCCTCGGCGTGGCCGTGTGCGGGTACGCCATGCGGATGCTGTTAGGCCGCGCTGCCAACCGCATCGAATACGACATCCGCATCGCGTATTTTGCCCACCTGCTCAAGCTGCCGCTGTCGTACTACCAGCAGCGCCGCACCGGCGACCTCATGGCGCGGGCGACCAACGATCTCCACTCCGTGCATATTTTTTGGGTCTATGGCATTCGCGGCATCGTCGATACCGCCTTGGGGCTGACCTTCACCCTCGCCTGCATGTGTCTGCTCGACTGGAAGCTGGCCCTGCTGGTGCTGCTGCCCATGCCGCTTTTCAGCGTCGTGATGATCCGCATCGCCGCGGTCATCAACACCCGCTACAAGGCCATCCAAGAGTACTTCGGTCGGATCAGCACCTTCATCCAGGAAAATCTCTCCGGCATCCGCGTGGTCCGGGCCTACACCCAAGAGCCCGCGCAAAACGCCGCGTTCGACGAGCTCAACCGGGCGTATCTCGAAAAAAACCGCGCCTACATCCTCACGCGTGCCAATTATCGGCCGCTTTCCTACGTTATCGCCTCGCTCTGCTTGGGGTTGAACTTGTGGCTGGGCGGGCGCGCGGTCATCGATGGCGAACTCAGCTTTGGGGCCTTCGTTGCCTTCAACGCCTACCTGACCCAACTGATTCGCCCGATCATGTACATCGGCTGGGTCATCGACCGCGCCCAGCGCGCCCTCGTGTCCATGCAGCGCATCAACGAAATCCTCGCCGTCGAGCCTGAGATCCAAGACCACGTCCTGCCTCCGGCTAATCCGCGCCCAATTGCCGGGCACATCGCCTTCCGCAAGCTCAGCTTCTCCTACGGCGAGGAGCAAGTCCTACATCAGATTGATTTCGATATTCCCCAAGGCACGACGCTCGGAATCATCGGCCGCGTCGGCTCGGGCAAGACCACCCTAGCGCGCTTGGTCCCGCGCTTGATTCAAGCCGAGCCGGGGCAATTGCTCATCGACGGGGTGCCGATCGAGGAATGGCCCATAGCGACTTTGCGCGACGCCATCGGCTACGTCCCGCAAAATCCCTTTCTATTTTCCAATACCCTCCACGCCAACCTCGCCTACGGCGTGGACTCGGCCGCCGCAGCACAGATCCACGCTGCAGCCGAAGAAGCCCAACTCAAAAAGGACATCGACCAATTCGACGAGGGTTTCGACACCCTCATCGGCGAGCGCGGCGTCACCCTATCCGGCGGCCAGAAGCAGCGCGCGACCTTGGCCCGGGCTCTCATTCGCCGCCCGCAGATCCTCATCCTCGACGACGCGCTCTCCGCGGTGGACACCCACACCGAGGAAGCCATCCTCGATCACCTGCACTCCCTCATGCAGGGCCGCACCACTCTCATCATCGCCCACCGCATTTCGACCCTGCGCCACGCCGACCACATCGCCGTGCTCGAAGACGGCCGCATCGCCGAGCAGGGCACCCACGACGAACTGGTCAGCAACGGCGGCTTCTATGCCGAATTGTACCAGCGCCAGCAGCTCAGCGCCGAACTGGAAACACTATGAGCACCGAACTCAACAAAGAAGAAGAAATCCAGGAACGCGCCTTCAATTTGGGGCTGACGCTGCAACTGTTGGGGTATCTCAAACCCCACCGCGGGCACGTAATCCTCGCCTTCGGCACCATTGCCCTCGCCGCAGGCTTCGGCCAGGTCGGCCCCTATCTGACGCAAGTGGCTGTGGACGACCATATCGCCGTCGGCGACTGGGCGGGGTTGCGGTGGATGATCGCGGCCTTCTTTGGCAGCGTCGCCGTGCAGTATGGCGCTCAATACGCCCAGACCTTGGTCACCGGCATGATCGGTCAGCGCGTCATGTACGACATGCGCCGCGACCTGTTTGCCCACCTACAAAAGCTGCCGCTGCGCTACTTCGACCGCACGCCGCTGGGGCGGGTTATGACCCGCACCACCAACGACATCGACGCCCTCAACGAGTTTTTTAGCGAGGGCGTCGTCTCGGTCTTTATGGACCTGTTCACCCTGCTGGCCATCGTCGGCTTCATGGCCTATATCGACTTTGAACTCGCCCTGATCTGCTGCACGGTAGTCCCGGTCATCGCCGTCTCGACTTTCTACCTGCAGGGCCTAGCCATACGCGCCTATCGCGAGTTGCGCACGCGCTTGGCGCGGCTCAATGCCTATTTGCAAGAGAATATTACCGGCGTAGAGGTGGTGCAACTCTTCAACCGCCAGCAACGCAATTTGCGCGACTTCGACGCTGAGCACCTGCCCTATCGCCGCGCTGAAGACCGCGAAATCCACTTCTATGCCATCTTCTTCCCCTTTACCGAATTACTCGGCACCGTCGGCATGGTGCTAGTGCTGTGGTACGGGGCCTCGGACGTGATCGACGGCCGCATCGAACTAGGGGTGTTGGTGGCCTTTCTGCAGTACATCCGCCGCTTCTTCCGCCCGATCATGGACATCTCCGACCGCTATGCCCTGCTGCAGAGCGCCATGGCCGCGTCCGAGCGCATCTTTGAGCTGTTAGCCGTCCCCGGTGAACCCACCGGCGGACCGCGGCGCAAGCTGCCCGTGGCGAGCCGCGGCGGGCAGATTGAATTCCGCAACGTGTTCTTCAAGTACGATCCAGCAGCCGAAGACTGGATCCTCAAGGATGTCTCGTTTGAACTACAGGCCGGGCAGAGCTTGGCGTTGGTCGGGGCCACCGGCTCGGGCAAGACCACCATCGTCAGCCTCCTCTGCCGCTTCTACGACATTCAGCGCGGAAAAATCCTCGTCGATGGCCGCGACGTGCGCCAGTGGCACGCGGCCGAATTGCGCCGCCGCATCAGCATCGTCCAGCAGGAGGTCTTCTTATTTTCAGGGAGTGTAAGCGGCAATATCCGCCTCGGCGAGGACGCCATCGACGACGCCCAAGTCAAGCGCGCGGCCCGCTACGTCAATGCCGCGCCCTTTATCGAACGCCTTCCCCAGGGCTACGCCCACGCCGTAGCCGAAGGAGGCTCGACCCTGTCGGCCGGCCAGCGCCAGCTATTGGCCTTCGCCCGGGCCTTAGCCTTCGACCCGGAAATCCTCGTCCTCGATGAGGCCACCTCCAGCATCGACACCGAGACCGAACAGCTCATTCAAGACGCCATCGCCAAGCTGATGAGCGAGCGCACCTCCATCGTCATCGCCCACCGCCTCTCGACCATCCGCAGTGCCGACCAGATTTTGGTGATGCACCGAGGCGAGGTGCGCGAGCGGGGCCGCCACGAAGAGCTGTTGCTCCAAGGCGGCATCTACGCGCGGCTCCACCGCCTCAACTACGGCCGCTCTTAGGCCGCCTCTTCCTCCTGTGGGGCCTTCTTTTCGAACCGCGCCGTCACCCCGTTCACAGCCTTCACCACTTGGTTGCGCGTTTCTTCGGCTTGGTCCTTGATCAAGCGTCGGGTGTCCTCGCCCTTGTTCGGGGCCAGTAATACACCCACGGCTGCGCCAACCGCGACGCCAGCCACAAAACCGGCCAACAGACACGTCATTCCGTCGGTCGCGGTCGAATTGTTCCTCGGGTAAATTTTTTCGTAGAACATAACAAAGCTCCTTTAGCTTATGAATGTGCTTGCTATCTATCAAAGAAAATAAAGTGTGTTGAATAAAACCAATGCTATTTTTATACTCTAAGGCTAAATCCTTCCTTCTTCCTCCCCCGCCAACGCTGAGAGGACTTCCATGGCCCAAGTCCTGAGCACCCCTTCGCACAGCCTCAAAGAATTTCGCATTCTGCCTGGGTACACGCCGACCGACGGCAACGCTCCCAACGCGTCGCTCAAAACTCGGCTCTGCCGCAAGGGAGACGACTTTCTCTACCTGCACGTGCCCTTTCTCAGCGCCGCCATGCAGGCTGTGACCGGCGGCGAAATGGCCATCGCCTTGGCCCAGCTAGGCGGCATCGGTATCTTGCCCGTCAGCCAGCCTATTGACGAGCAGTGCGCCAAGGTCGGCCAAGTCAAGCGCTTCAAGGCCGGCTTTCAGACCGATATTCTCACCCTAGCCCCAGAGCAGCCCATCGCCGAGGTAGTAGAGATCATCCACCGCACCGGCTATACAACCTTTCCGGTCACCACCAGCGGCCAGTTCCACGACCAACTCCTCGGCATCCTCACCGACAAGGACTTTGACGAGCGCCGCGACCTCGACTGCCAAGTCGCCTCCCGCATGAAAACCGACGTGCAGGCTGGCCGTGAAATAAGCGACCTCAAGGCCGCCAACGAGCTGATGATCCGCTATGGCCGCGGCTTTCTGCCCATTTTATCCAAGGGAGGCGTGCTACAAGCGGTAGTCTTCAAAAAGGACCTCGACAAGCACCTGCGGCACCCCAACGAATCCATCGACGAAAAGAAGCGCCTGCTCGTCGGCGCAGCCGTCTCGACCCACCCAGAGGACCGCGAGCGGGCCGAAGCCCTCATCGCGCAAGAAGTGGACGTGCTGGTCATCGACGCCTCCGACGGCCACACCGAGTACCAGCGGCAGATGATCCAATTCCTCAAAGAGCGCACCGACGCCCCGGTCATCGGCGGCAACGTCGTCACGGCCGAGGGGTTTCGCTTTTTGGCCGAGGCCGGTGCCGACGCCGTCAAAGTCGGCATGGGAATCGCCTCGGGCTGCATTACTCAGGAAGTCAAAGCCACCGGCCGCGGCCAGGGCACGGCCTTGATGGAAATCAACGCGGCGCGCAATCAGTGGCAGCAGGACTGCAACACCTACTTGCCCATCATCGCCGACGGCGGCATTTCAGGCCCGGCCGAGATCGCCGTGGCCATGGCCTTGGGTGCCAACGCCGTGATGATGGGGAGCTTCTTCGCCGGCTATACCGAAAGCCAAGGCAACCTCGTGCGCACCGCGGCCGGCGACATCGTCAAAGAGTACTGGATGGAAGGTTCGCTGCGCGCTCACAACATGCGGCGCTATGCGCAGACGCGAGAGAATTTCTTCGAGGAGGGCATCTCTGGCTACGTGCCCCACACCGGCTCGATTCACGACAAATTGCCAATCCGCATCCAGATGCTGCGCGCCACCTTGGCCACGGCCGGTTGCCGCACCATCGACGAACTGCACGAAAAGGCCGTGCTCGAAATGCAGTCGCCCACCGCGCTAATGGACAGTCAGATCCACGACATCGTCCCCACCCAGACCGATCAACAGGTACTCTAGGACCATGCGCGTACTCATCACTAACGCCGCTACCTCGCTCGGCCAAGCCCTAGCCGCTGGCCTCGGCGACGCACACCAAATGCGCTTGACCGACTTTGAGCCTAGATTCGGGATTCAGAGTGATCTGGGGCACGGCCCGGAGACCGATGAACTCGTCAAAGACATCGACATCATCGTCCACCTCGCCTACGCGCCGCGCGACGGCGACGGCGAAAACACTTGGCTGGACCGCAATACGCGCGGCACGTACAATCTGCTCTTGGCCGCGGCCGCCGCGGAGGTCGAACACGCCATCCTCGTGAGCACGCTCGACCTTTTCGCCCCGTACGAAGAAGACCTCACTGTTGACGAGACTTGGAAGCCGCTGCCCTCCTGCGCGCCGGCCGTTCTCGGCGCTCACTTAGCCGAGTTTACGGCCCGCGAATTTGCCCACAGCCACGAACTCCACATCACCATTGCCCGCCTTGGCCATCTCGTCCGCGCCGAAGAGGTCGCCGACCAGCCCTACGATCCCATGTGGCTCGACGAGCGCGACGCCGCCCAAGCCGTGGCCCAGATTGTGCAAAAGGGGCCGGCCAGCCAGTACAGCGCCATCCACATCCAGTCTGCGGCAACACGCGCCCGCTTCTCCGTCGAGCGCGCCAAGAGCCACCTGGCGTTTGACCCCCAACACAACTTTGAGGCCAACCCATGAAAGTTCTGCTCTTAGGTGGCAACGGCTTTCTCGGCCCGCATGTGGTTAAGCAACTCCAAGATACCTACGAGCTGCGCATCACCGACATCGTGCCCATCGACAGCCCGCACGAGACCATGCAGGTCGATGTCTCCGACCTCGACCAAGTGCGCCGCGCCACCGAGGGCACCGATGTAACCATCAACTGCTCGGTCCTGCGCCACGACCGCAAGATCGCCTTTGACGTCAGTACCACCGGCACGTACAACGGCATCCTCGCCGCCGTCGAGAACGGCCACGACCGCTTCGTCAACACCGGCCCCCACTTCACCCAAGCCGGACCCTCGTACGAACACTACGATTTCGACATCAACGAAGAAGTCCCCCTGCATTCAGGTGTCGGCCTCTACGCGCACACCAAATCGCTCGGCCAAGAGATTTGCCGCGTCTTCGCCGCCAACCATCCCATTCACGTACTCACCACCCTCTTTTTGAGCTTTCGCGACGCCGAGCCGTCCGCCGAGCAACTCGGCAGTGGCACCAATCCCTTTTCCGTCACCTTTCCCGACGCCGCCCGCGCCCTGCAAAAGTGTCTAGAGGTAGCTTTGGCGTCCCTGCCTTCGCGCTGCGAGATCTTCCACATCACCACGGACACGCCCCACGGCCGCTACAGCAACGCCAAAGCTCGCCGACTGCTAGGGTGGGTGCCGCAAGACCGGCTCGAAGGCTACTGGCGCAAGCCGCAAGGCTAGCCATGCCTACGGCCTCCGCACAGATATTCGACGGCCCGGGCCATCCGCTCCGCTGCGAAAATCTGCCTCTGCCCGATTCCCTCGCGCCCGGTGAAGTGCTCGTCGAGATCGGCCTAGCCACGATCTGCGGCTCCGACCTCCATACGCTGTCCGGCCTGCGCACGGAGCCTACTCCCCTGATCCTCGGCCACGAGGCCGTCGGCCGCGTCGTCGCCTCGCAGCGTTCTACCTCGGCTCTAGGCGACCGCATAAGCTGGACCATCGCCGACAGTTGCGGTACCTGTGTGCCCTGTACGGAATATCGCCTCCCGGAAAAATGCGCCGCGCTCTTTAAATACGGCCACGCCACGCTCACCAACGGCAGCGGACTCAACGGCTGTTACGCCACGCATCTGCTCATTAGACCCGGCACTCACATCGCCAACGTGGACGACCGCTTGCCCGACTCCGCAGTCGCCCCGGCCAACTGCGCCTTGGCCACTGCGGTCAACGCCATCGCGGTGCTACCCACCCCCTGCAACAAAGTTCTGGTCCAAGGTGCCGGTCTGCTCGGCCTCTATACGTGCGCCCTGCTCGCCGAGCGCGGCATCGAGCAAATCTACTGTACCGATATCGACGCAGACCGCCTAGCGCTGTCCAGCGAATTCGGCGCTATACCCGTGCCTGATCCGCCACCGGAAGGACTCGACGCTGTTTTTGAAGTCGCCGGCAACGCGGACTTGATTCCCGCAGGGGTCGCGGCCCTGCGCCCGGGCGGCAGCTACGTCTTCGTCGGCATGGTCCATCCCAACACCCGGCTAGAGCTGACCGGCGAGCAGGTTATCCGCAAGTGCCTGACGATCCGCGGCGTCCACAACTACAGCCCGCACCATCTCGACGAGGCGCTCGCCTTTCTCGCCCGCACCGCCGACCGCTATCCGTACTCGTCGCTGGTCAGCGACCCCTTTGCCCTCGCCGAGCTAGAGCAAGCCATCGCCTTGGCCGCAACCCGTCAGCACATCCGCGTCGCCGTTGACCCCAGCGCATGATCCAAGTCAATGACCGGGGCTATCGCCCGCGCGAGCAAGCCATCGTCGGCATCTGCCTCGACGGCTGCGCCCAAGCCTATCTCGACGAAGCTGCCGCCCAGATGCCCAACCTCCGCTCGATCATCGAGCGCGGCGTCCACGGACAAGTAAACACCGTCATTCCCTCTTTCACCAATCCCAACAACGTCGCCATCATCACGGGTGCGCCGCCAGCCATAAACGGCATTCCCGGCAATTTCTACTACGACCTAGACGCCGAGGCGGAAGTGATGATGAACGACCCCTGTTTCCTGCGCGCCCCGACGATCCTCGCCGCCTTCCATCAAGCCGGCCAACAAGTCGCTGCCATCACCACCAAAGACAAGTTGCGCCTGCTGTTGGCCCATGGCTGGCACGGCATCAATTTCTCCGTCGAAAAGGCGCATGAAGCCGCGCCATCCACCCACGGCATCGCCGACATCCTCGACCTAGTCGGCCGGGAAAACCCCGGCATCTACGATCCCGAAGCCAGCGTGTACTGCATCGAGGCTGGCGCACGTCTGCTCGAGCGCTACGATCTCGACCTGCTCTACCTTTCGACGACCGATTTCGTCCAGCACAAGTGGGCGCCCGGCGAGCCAGAAGCCAACGCCTTCTACGCGCGTCTCGACCACTTTATCGGTGCGCTCGACACCCAGGACATTATCTTGGGCATTACCGCCGATCACGGCATGAACGCCAAAACCAACGCCGACGGTGCCCCCAAGGTGCAGTTTATCGAGACCCAACTCGTCGCCGCCGGCATCGCCGAAGCCCGGGTCATCCTACCCATCACCGACCCCTATGTCGTCCACCACGGCGCGCTGGGCTCCTACGCCACCGTCTATATCGACGACGCGCACACCGCACGAGCCACTGCAATCCTCCGCGCCATCCCCGGCGTCGAACAGGTACTCAGCCGCGAGCAAGCGGTCGCCACCTATCAACTCCCCCCCGACCGCATCGGCGAACTGGTCGTCCTCGCCGACCAAGATACCGTCCTCGGCCGCACCCCCGACTGGCACGAACTCGCCGACGTCGCCGAGGGCCTGCGCTCGCACGGCGGTCTGCACGAAGGCGTGGTCCCCATGATCTGCAATAGACCGCTAACCGACCAATACGCCGAATTGTTGGCCTCGGGCCAAGCGCGCAACTGGGACCTCTTTGACTTTCTTTGCAATGGAGTCCTAGCCTGATGCATCTCCTTTGCGCCTATCTATGTTCATCTGCGTTCATCTGCGGATCACCTTGTAAATTGCGGTAGAATTGCTATATGCCCGACCTCAAAGCGGATATCGCCATAGTCGGCGCTGGCATCGTCGGGTTGGCCCACGCCCTTGCCGCGGCCAAGCGCGGCCACCGCGTCGTCCTCTTCGAGCGCACTCCCCAAGCCCAAGGGGCCTCTATCCGCAACTTCGGCATGATCTGGCCCATCGGCCAAGCCCCCGGTCTCATTCACCAACGCGCCCTCCGCACGCGCCAAATATGGCTCGACCTCGCCCCCAAAGCGGGCATCTGGTGCGCCCAGACCGGCTCCTTGCACCTAGCTTATGCCGACGACGAGTGCGCCGTGCTGGCGGAGTTTGCCGACCGCGCTCCAGCCCTCGGCTACTCGGTCGAATTGCTCGACCGGGACGCCGTGCTCGCTCGCAGCCACGCCGTGCAACCCGCTGGACTCAAAGGTGGCCTCTGGAGCACGACCGAACTCTGCGTCGATCCCCGCGAGGCTATTGCCGCACTGCCGAACTACTTGGCACGCGAGTACGGCATCACCCTCCGCTTCTCCACCCCAGTCCACCACATCGACCTACCTCTGATCCACACGCCAGCGGAAACTTGGTCCGTTGATCGCGCCATCGTCTGCAGCGGCGCCGACTTTGAATCGCTCTACCCCCAACTATTTGCCAGCAGCGGACTCACCCGCTGCAAGTTGCAGATGATGCGCACCGCGCCCCAACCCGGCAATTGGCGTCTCGGGCCGATGCTCGCCGCCGGACTTACGCTGCGCCATTACCCAGCCTTCGAGGGCTGCCAAGCGCTGGCCGCCTACACTCAGCGAATTGCCGATGAGCGCCCCGAATTCGACCGCTGGGGCATCCACGTCATGGCCTCGCAAAACGGCCTCGGCGAGATCACCATCGGCGACTCGCACGAGTACGACTGGGTCGTCAACCCGTTTGACAACCCCGCAATCGACCGGCTAATTCTCGACTATCTCCAGACCTTCCTCGCCGCTCCAGCCCTGCACATCGCCCAGCGCTGGCACGGCATCTACGCCAAACACCCCGAGCAAGCCACTTTCATCGCCGAGCCGGCGCGCGGCGTAACCATCGTCAACGGCATCGGCGGCAACGGCATGACCACTGCTTTCGGGCTGGCCGAGGAGGTCTTCGCCGAGTGGGAGTAAGCCAATGAGCCTCAGAGAGCGCGTCTATCACTTTATCGAGCCAGACTATGAGCCGGGGCGCATCGTCGATGTGGCCATCATCGTCCTGATT
The DNA here is from genome assembly GCA_965116455.1 of Candidatus Latescibacterota bacterium. Lineage (GTDB taxonomy): Bacteria > Latescibacterota > UBA2968 > UBA8231 > UBA8231. The sequence continues at coordinate 3,796,084 of OZ220690.1, forward strand.
CTGCTCAACATCGTCGCCCTGATCCTCGAAACCGTCGAGCCGATCTACAACCTCAATCGCGCCGCTTTTGAACTTTTTGAGGATTTCTCGCTGACCGTGTTCGCGATTGAATACCTGGTACGCCTGTGGGCCATTACCGCCAACCCGCGGTTTTCGCATCCCGTGACCGGGCGCATCCGCTTTGTCTTGACGCCCCTCGCCATCATCGACTTCCTCGCCATCCTCCCCTTATTCCTGCCGCCTCCGACCATAGATGCGCGCTTTATCCGCGTGATCCGCGTGATCCGCATTTTCCGCGTCCTCAAACTGGTGCGCTACTTCCGCGCCCTGCGCTTGCTCGGCCACGTCATTGCCGACCGCAAAGAAGAGCTCGTCAGCATCTTCTTAGTGCTCCTGATCCTGTTGGCCCTCTCCTCGTCGCTGATGTACCTCGTCGAGCACGAGGACCAGCCCGAGGTCTTTACCAGCATCCCGGCCACCATGTGGTGGAGCATCGTCACCTTGACCACGGTCGGCTATGGCGACACCTATCCGATCACTGCCCTCGGCCAGACCATCGCCGCAGTCATCGCCATCTTGGGGATCGGCATGTTCGCGCTGCCGGCCGGCCTGCTCGGCGCGGGATTCGTCGACGCCCTAGCGGCTCATCGGTCAGAAGACCCAGAGCGCCGCTGCCCGCACTGCGGCGAGCGACTCGACGAAGACGAATAAAAAAGCGGCCGAGGCAAAGCCCCGGCCGCTCCTCTTCCCTCATTTTCTGCGCCATCAATCAAGCGGCAATTCCACCCGCCGTCCTTCGGCCATGCTGATCTGCACGGCCTCGGTAAATTCCATGTATTTGACGCCGTCGGCGAAGCTGGTGTGGGTCACGGGTCGGCCGTCGCGGATGGCATCGACAAAGTCCTCTTCCACCTGCCAGCCGTCGCGCGGATGCTCGGGAATGTCAAAGGACTGGTACTCGTCGTCGCCCTCGCCAGCTATCCATATCCCACTCTCGTCCATCTTAAACGAGCCTTTGGTGCCGTAAAAGGCAAAGCCAAAGGAAGGGCCTAAGCGCGCGACGCTGCTCAAGTGATAGACCGCGGTCGCGCCGCTTTCCAGCTCGGCGACAATGCCCAAGCTCTCCGGCACATCGGCCGGCGCTCTCTGCCCGGTCTCCTCGTCGAGCCGCTCGGTCGTAAACGTCTTGCCGTAGGCGATCACGGCCTTTTCGTGCCCGGCATAGCGCCGCACCGTCTCGTTGCCAATGCCCATCGCCATGATGTTGTTGCCCGACAGATCGCGGCGCTGCCGCCAGTGCAGCGGCGCGTCCGGGGCGTAGCCGCCGGAGAGGCCAGTGAAGTGAATTTCCAACAAGTCGCCGAAAAAACCGCTGTGCAGCTTGTCGAGCAAAAGCGGCTCGGCCGACAAGTAGAAGGGCGCTGGCACGATCATCGTCACCTTGTCCGTTTGCTGCGAAGCCGCGTACATCTGCCGCGCCTCAGCCAAATTCATGCACATCCGCGCCTCAGTCAGCACGTGTTTGCCCGCTTCGATTCCGGCCAGCGTCATCGGACAGTGCATATAGGGCCACGTGCCAATGCAGATCGCATCGACATCGTCGCTTGCAATCAGTGCCCGCCAGTCCTCAAAGACCTGTGGGATGCCGTACTCGTCGGCGATCCGCTGGCCCGATTCGCGCGAGCGATTGCAGACCGCGGTTATTTCAACTCCGTCAATGCCCTGGAAACCGGGGATGTGCTGTAGGCGGGTATTGGCCCCCGCGCCGATTAGGCCGATGCGAAGCGTCATAACAGTTTTCCTCCTATGGGTTTGTCATCCGAGTCGTATCCTAAAGGTGGCCTAAGCTAGCCGTCCCTCTCGCGCCTGTCAACGCCACTCATAAAGCGACTTCCGCGCTAGCTGGTAATCATCGGCAGGCCGGTCAATCGCCGTCGCCCCGCCCGAAGCCACCTCGATTAGACGACCGCACACCGGCTCGTAAGCCGCTCTAGGTGCCACCGCACCCTTGGCCACCAAGATGCGCTGGTGCTCGGGCTGAATCCCCGCACAGGTAATCTGGTGAATGCTGTTGGGACAGGCGCGCTCGCTGTTGAGCAAGAGCAACCCTTTGCTCCCGGCCTGTTCGACTTGCACAACCGCAGTCGGCCCTTGATTAAAATAGCGGCCCCCACCGTGCCGGCGCTCGCGCTCTTCGTACGACCCGTCGTGTAGCGTCCGCACCCGACCGGCGATTTCCAAGGTCGGCCCGTGCATGTCGTCGGTCTTGCCGCCCACGCGGAGCTGAACCTGCCCGCCGACACCCGCGGCAAAGCACGCCTGCGCGCTTTCGCCATCCCAGATCGACACGACCCAGCCGTCGGCCTCCTGCGCGAGCAATTGCTCCAACACAAACGTCGAGTCCCCGGACGAGCCGCCGCCGATATTGTCGCCCATGTCGAGCAAACATACGGGCACCTCCTCGCTCGCCAACGCCAACCGCACGGCCTCGGCCGGATCGGGCACCGAGTGCTTTAGCCGGTCGCGGCTGGCCCACATCTGCTCGCCCAACCGCTCGGCCTCGCGCCGCGCCCTTTCTTCGTCCCCATCGGCAATCACCACAATCGCCGGCCCCATATAGGGCACGTCCGCGTATTGATAACCTCCGGCAATACTACACCCGAGAATCCCCGCCTGGGACTCCAACTCAATCGCCGCCTGCATCAGCGGCTGCATGGGCGCAACGCTCGTGTTGTGGAAGTAAATGTTGAAGAGCACTTCTGGTTTAACCAACGCCATCTTGGGCTGAACTTCGCCCCGAATCTGCCGCGTCAGAATGGACGCAGCCTGCAAGCCTCGTTCCCGCTGGTCGATGTGGGGATTGGTCTTGTAGATGATCAAGGAATCGGCTGCGTCCACCAGCTCCGGGGGCACGTTGGCGTGGTAGTCGTGAGTCACGGCAATGGGCAAGTCGCCCACCAGCGCGCGCACCCGGCGCACGGTCTCGCCGTCGGCTTGGGGGAATCCTTCGGCGACCATAGCCCCGTGCAGTGCCAACAGCACCCCGTCGAGCTTGGGGGCCGCCTCAAGTCCGCTGAGGATGCGCCCGACAAAGTGCTCGTACGTGTCCTCGGTCACCGGGCCGCCCGGAGTCGCCGATGTCGCCAAGAGCGGATAGAGTTCATAGCCAAACTCCTCAGCCCCGGCGATATAGCCGGCAATCTCGTGGAAAGTTCCCTCGTACTGGCTAATCACATCCGCACCTTCACAGACCCCGAAGTCCGCCAACTGCGTCGGCTGCGAATAGAACGAATTCGACTCGTGAGAAAAACCTGCTGTTGCAATGCGCATTCGGTATCACCTTTCTAGCGAACAGATCGCTTTGTTGTCTCGCTTGCCGTAGAATATAGTGCTATCTTTCTCAAAACTAGATATAGCAACCCTTATGACTTGAACGATTCGAGTTGCGGATCGTCTTGTTTCTATTATTCTGCGTCCATCTGCGTCCATCTGCGGATTCTCTTATGAATTATGAACCGTTGGCAAAAGATATTCACGTATAAAAAGACCAAGCGCCTGACGCAAATGGTCGCCTGCGGCGGCTGAGCTTCCAAGCTGCGCCCCGATCAGTTGCGGCGCGCCCTGGCAGGTCTGCCAGCAAACACTGATCCCAACCTACTCGTCGGCTTCAACCTCGCCGACGACGCCGGCGTTTATCGCCTCAACGAGCGCGAGGCCCTCGTGCAGACCGTCGATTTCTTCACCCCTATCGTCGATGATCCCTACACCTTTGGGGCCATCGCCGCGGCCAATTCGCTCAGCGACGTGTACGCCATGGGCGGCAAGCCCCTCACCGCGCTCAACATCGCGGGTTTTCCCGCCGACGACCTCGATCCCGCAGTGTTCAACGAGATTCTGCGCGGCGGCCAAGCCAAAACGGCCGAAGCCGGCTGCACCCTCGTCGGCGGCCACACCGTGCAAGACCCAGAGCTCAAGTACGGCCTCGCCGTCACCGGCCTCGTCCACCCCGACCGCATCTACACCAACGCCGGTGCCCAGCCCGGCGACCGCCTCATCCTCACCAAGAAACTGGGCACCGGGCTGATCGCCAACGCCTTCAAGGCCGGTCACCTCGCCGAAGCCGACCTCGCCGAAGCCGTGGAATCCATGCTCTCGCTCAACAAGGCAGGCGCTGAAATCCTGCCGGACTTCGCCGTCCACGCCGTCACCGACATCACCGGTTTCGGCCTCTTGGGTCACGCCGCGGAAATAGCAGAGGGCAGCCAAGTGGGAATGATTTTTTACGCAGCCCAAGTTCCAGCTTTAGCACACAGCCTAGCACTAGCCGCCAAGGGACTCGAAGGCGGCTCTCGCGACAACCAGCGTTTCTTGGAACCCAAAGTCACCGTCGCCGCCAGCGTCGATCCAGCCCGCGCCAATCTCCTCTTCGACGCCCAGACCTCCGGCGGCCTACTCATCGCCGTAGCCGCAGCCGAGGCCGAGGCCCTCCTCCACGCCCTCCAACTAGACGCTGCCGCGCTCGTCGGCGAGGTAACCAAAGAAAATCCCGGCCACATCCTCGTCGAGCCATAACCGCACCTGTGCCAAACCCTCGCCCCCGCATCCTCTTCCTCGCCCGCCGCTACCCACCCACCATTGGCGGCATCCAGACCCACTGTCACGCGCTCTATACTCGGCTGGTCAACCAAGCCCAAGTCCGCCTCGTCGCGCTGGGCCGCCAGTCGCTTTTGCACCTGACTTGGTTCCTCCCCTATTGCTTTGTGGTCGCCTTGTGGGCCGTGCTCTTTCGCCGCGTCGATGCCGTGTACTTCGCCGACGGAGTCGCCGCGACGCTGGCTCCACTCTTGCGTCCTTTGGGTCCAGCGCGATTCATCACCACCGTCTACGGCCTCGAAATGACCTACAAAAATCCCCTCGCGCGCGCACTGATGCACTGGGGAGTCCGCGCCTGCGACAAGGTCGTCGTCATCAGCGAAAACAGTCGCCGCATTACCGAGGCAAGCGGAGTTCCGGATACCAAGTTGGAGATCATCTACTTAGGGGTCGAACCGCTGGAGTTGACACCAGACGAGTTAGAATCGGTCAAAGCGCGTTTTGCGGAGGAGCACGGACTGCGCTTTGGCCAAGACCGCATCCTGCTGCTTTTCGGCCGCCAGGTCCCCCGCAAGGGCATGGCCGAATTCTTGGAGAAGGGGATGCCCCTGCTCGACGCGGATATCCGCCTCCTGATCTGCGGCCCCCTCGGCAGCGCAACCGCGCGCTTGCAGGCGCTCCGTTGCGAACAGAGCTTAGAGGACCGCGTCGTCCTGCTCGGGCCAGTCCCCGACGACGTGCTGGCCATGCTGCGCACCAGTTGCGATCTTTTTCTCATGCCCAACATCCACATACCCGGCGATGTCGAAGGCTTCGGCCAAACCCAGCTCGAATGTATGTACGCCGGCACCCCGGCCGTGGCCTTTGCCGTCGATGCCCTCACCGAGAGCGTACGCGAAGGCGGTTTTCTCGTAGCCCCAGAGGACTACCCGGCCTTCGTCGAACAAATCCACCGCTTCTTCGCCCTCAGTCCAACGGAACGCGCCGATCTAAGCCGCCAGTGCCGCGCTTACGTCCAACGCGAATACGCTCAGAAAAAAATCGCCGCCCAATACATGAATCTTTTTACTGGAAAGGCTTAAACGCCATGCACTTTACCGAACTCGACACTCCCGCCCTCTGCGTCGATCTCGACGTGTTAGAAAAAAATATCCGCGACTTGCAAAACGCCTGCGACCAGCTCGAAATCGGCCTGCGCGTCCACACCAAGACCCACAAGACGCCAGCCATTGCGCGCCTGCAAATCGCCGCGGGTGCCATCGGCATCGTCAGCCAGAAGTTAGGCGAGGCCGAGGCCATGGCCGACGGAGGCATCCAAGACATCTTGATTCCCTACAACATCGTCGGCCAGCCCAAGCTAGCCCGCCTGACGCGCCTGATCCAAAGCGGCAAGAGCACCCTGACAGCCGCTGCCGACTCCGCAGCCACCGTTGACGGACTCTCACAGGCCGCCACGGCCACTGGTTGCCGCATCCGCGTAATCGTCGAGATGGACACCGGCGGCGGCCGCGTCGGCACCCAATCGCCCGCCGACACCCTCGCGCTGGCCCAGCACATCGACCAGCTACCGGGGCTGGACTTTACCGGCGTGATGACCTATCCCAGCAGCGAGCGCGCCCGCCCCTTCCTCGACGAAGTGCGCGAAGGGGCGCACAAGAGCGGCCTGCCGCTGCACATCATCAGCGGCGGCGGCACCGGCAGCGAAACCATCTCCAAATCCCTCGGCTGCACCGAGACCCGCATCGGCTCGTACGCCTATGAGGGCATGACCCGCGTGGGCAAGCGCGAAGACCTCGACCCCACCCGCTGTCCACTGCGCTTGGTCGTCACCGTGGTCAGCACCTCCCGCCCGGGGCAAGCCATCGTCGATGCCGGCCAGAAGGCCTTCACCAGCTACCCGCCGACTCCGTATGGCTACTGCATCGAGCAGCCTGAACTTTTTCTCAAAGGCATGTCCGTCGAGCACGGCCACGTCGATACCACCGCCGCAGACCGTCCCGTCAACGTCGGCGATATCCTCTCTTTCATCCCCCTGCACGGCGGGATGACCACCAACCTCCACGACCGCCTCTTCGCCCTCCGCAACGGCGAGGTCGTCGAAGAATGGGCAGTCGCCGGCCGCGGCCGCGCCCAGTAGGGGGCGGTTTGAAACCGCCCCCTTCAAACGAAAGGACGCCATGGAAATCCAACCCCAACCGCAGATATTCGACGTCGATGAGCAAAACTTTGAAGAGCTAGTCCTCCAAGGCTCGCAGGAGCGCGTCATCGTCGTCGATTTTTGGGCCCCTTGGTGCGGCCCTTGTAAGACCTTAGGCCCGATCCTCGAAGACGTCGTCACAGCACTTGGCCCCAGCGTGGCCCTAGCCAAGGTCAACGTCGATGAAAACCAACGGCTCGCCATGGCCTTTCGGGTCCAAGGCATCCCCGCGGTCAAAATCGTCAAGAACGGCCAGCTAGCCCAAGAATTCACCGGCGCTCTGCCCAAGGAGCAGATCGAGGCCATTCTCCGCCCTTTGGTCTCTGATGCCCCCATCCTCGAAGAAGCCCAAGTGATTGACCAAGCCGACGACTTAGCGGCCACCGGCGACCTCGACGCGGCCGCTCGCCAGTACGAGCAGGTGCTTGAGGAAAAGCCCACTGACGGCCCCGCCCTCCTCGGCCTAGCGAAAATTCACCTACAGCAGGGCCGCTTCGAGACCGTGCAAGAACTGGTCAATCTCGTCGAATCGGACACCCCCGAGTACCCGCAGGCCCAAGCGCTGCTCACCCAGATCGAGTTTGCCCATCAATGCCAGCAGGCTGGGGGCCGCGCCGCCTGCGCCCAGCGAGTACTCGCTCAGCCAGACGACCACGAGGCCCGCTACCTATTAGCCTGTTGCGCCGCCTCCGAGGGCGACTACGAAACCGCGCTGCAGGAATGGCTACACATCGTGGGGAAAAAATCGAACGGCGACCAAGCCGCCAAGGACGCCATGGTCGCCGTCTTCCACCTACTCGGCCGCGACAATCCGCTGGTGGCCGACTACCAGCGCAAGCTCTACCAAACCCTGTACTGAGCACGCCATGCAGATTACCCGCCTCGAACGCACCGTCTGTTGCGTACCCTTCCTCCCGGGCATCCTGCCCCCGCCCGAGTACGACGAGCCCGCACCCGGCTATCCCGAGCCGCTCTCGGCGCGGCGTCAAGACGTCCTCAGGATCCACACCGACCAAGGACTAACCGGCCTCGGCATGAGCGGCCCCTACTACGGCGACCGCGCAGAGCAACCACCTGACCTGATCGGCAAAGACCCCAACACCTTTGAGCCACGCACCTTGCGCGGCGGTGGCTGGAACATCGCCCTCCTCGACCTGATCGGCAAAACGATCGGCTGGCCGCTGTGCCGCATTTTCGGCGGCAAGCTACAGGACAAGGTGTTAGTTGACTACTGGATCAGTCGGATGAGCGCCACGGATTCCGCCCGCGCAGCCCAACGCGCCGCCGAGTTGGGTTTCCACGGCATCAAGATGAAGTGCAAGTGGGAAGATGCCAACATGGAGGACCGGGTCCGCGCCACCCTCGAAGTCGCGCCGCACCTGCGGGTAGTCCTAGACCCCAACGAGCGCTTCTACAATCTCGAAAACGCGCTCGACCTAGCCCGCCGCCTCGACGGGCTTGACGTGGTCTTCGAAGATCCCTTCCCCAAAACCGATCTCAGCGAATATCGCCTCCTCAAGGAAGAGACCAGCGTCCTCGTCGCCCCGCACTTCCAAAACCCCCGCCAGATCATCGAAGCAGTGCATCTCGAAGCAGTGGACGCCTTCAACGTCGCCCCCTCGGACTGGGATTTTCTCGACATGGCGCGCATTGCCGCAAGCGCGGACATCCCCGTGTGGCAAGCCTCCAATGTCGATCTGGGGATTTTCGACGCCTTCCGCCTCCACGCCTCAGTCGCCGCGCCCAACTGCACCTTTGGCTCCGACCTCTGCGGCAACTTCGCACACGAACACAGCCTGCTCAAAGAGCCGCTGGTCCAAGACGGCTACGCCATCGTGCCCACCGGACCGGGTTTGGGCGTAGAATTGGACGAGGAGGCCGTCGCCCGCTACGCCATCTCCGCTCAGCAGTGGCCCGGCTAGGCCGGAACCAGCGCCTCTGCGCCAAAAATCATCGGATAGCCTTCGCCCGTGCGCACGGAACGCGAGGCTCCGTCCATATAGGCGATGCTAAAGGCGCGGCGCGACTGACCCGTTGGATTGACCCCCGAGCGGTGCAGCAGCAGGTTATTGAGTAAAATCGCCTCACCCGCCTCGGCCTCGAGGTCGATTTCCGCGCCCGGCGGCGCGTATTCGGCCAACTGCTCTTCTGAAGGAAAGTGCCCTTCGGTGATCACCCCGTGCTTGTGGCTGCCGGGCACCACCTGCATACAGCCATTTGCCACCATCGCCGGATCGAGCGCGGTCCACACCGTAGTCGTCGGATTGTAACCCACGCCCCAACCCACACCCACGTCTTGATGCCAGGGCAGTACCGTGCCCTTTTCCGCTGGCTTGTTCATAAACATCGCCCGGAAAATCGACACATCCTCGCCGATATAGCGCCGGGTGATCTGACGAAAAAGCGGATGCTGCATGTAGGCGAGATAGACGGGGTCCTGCTCCAAGCCCATGATCTTGCGGTACTGGAGCGTGGTGCCCTTGTGGCCGGTAGAGACGGTGGGCATCTTCGCGTAATCGGCGTCCTCCCCGTCGAGCTGAAACTCCATCTCCGGGTAGGGAATCTCGCCGAGCATGATCTCGTCGATCCGCTGCTGTAATTCGGCCAATCCCGCATCGTCGAGTACCTTGCCGAGCCGCACGTACCCGTGCTCCTCAAAGTGGGCGTGCTGTTCGTCGCTGTATTCCATTTGCTCCTTCCCTCCGTTTCCCTAGAAATGAGCAAAGTTCTCCCTCGTGTCAAATTTTCCTACCTTTCTCCCCGCTCGTCTGCTCCGTTCCAAACGAGGAATCCACCATGCCCACAGATAACACCCCCTTCCCCGCGTTGACCCCATCCCAACGCCTGCACCTCGAAATCTACGGCTACGTCGTCCTCGAAAAACTCCTGACCGAGGCCGAAGTCGCCGCACTCCTAGAAATTATCTACCAGATTGAAGCCGACTTCCAGCGCACGGGCCAACTCCCCAGAGCAAATTGCCACTTGTCCAGTTCAACCCAAGAGTTCTTCCGCATCGACAATCTCCCCCATCTATCCCCGCGCTTCTACGAATATCTGACGCATCCTAGGATTTTGGGGATGGCCGAGGAAATCGTCGGCGGCACCGTCCGCCTAGAGCAGTCAGACGCCCACATCCGGCGTCCGGGTGGGGAGCAAAAGTATGGCTTCCATCGGGGCATCAACCCCGCCTATTCTCACACCGGCAACGGCCTCTATCACTTCTCCTTCGTCAAGGCGCTCACCAATCTCACCGATCTCGGCCCCGACGACGGCGGCACCACCGTCATCCCCGGAACCCACAAAATCCCCCAAGAAGTGGACCGCCAGGCGATTGTCGACGCCGCCTTGGCCGACCCCGCTCTCATTCACCAAGTCGAAGCGCCGGCGGGATCGACGCTGCTCTTCTACGAATCCCTGATGCACTCCTCTGGCATCATCCGCTCGCAGCGAGACCGCGTCTTAATTCTCGGCGGCTACACCCCGACGATGTTCCAAGCCTGGAACGGCTACGACCCCGATCCAGAATTCGTCGCCGGCTTACCCGAAGAACGGGCCGCCTTGCTCACCGGCGGGGACAAATACGGCTGGCAACGCAAACTGCGCGACTTAGCCACACCCGCAGAGAGCGTTTAAATGCCGAAAAAATTGCCCATGCAATACAAAAGCCAAACGCGGATTTGGTGCGCTTGGATTTGGTGCGCTCTGCTCTTGGCGTGCGGTGGCACGAAAACCCCTACGTCAACAACACCTACTGGCACCGCACCTAGCTACTTGTCTTACTCAACCTAGAACCCACATAATAGAGGATCGCAAATTCAACGCCACATCAACGAAAGGAATCACCCATGAAGACATCCGATCCATTTGAACAAGGTCTCGCAGCCGGTGAGGCCGCGGCTTCTGCCGCTGGAGGCGCATCACAAACATCGGCGAACGGCGGGCGCATGTACGTGCGCACGCAGAGTTTTGGGTCAACCGATGCCGAGTTGCGCTTCTTGCAGCGCTGCGGCGTGCGCCACAAAGCCGCCAACTTTCCCTTCCATCCCGACCGCGGCTGGGATCTCGACGAGTTGATCGAAGAAAGAGAGCACCACGAGGCCTTCGGGCTGACGCTGGATATGAGCTTGCTACCCATCTATCAGCATCTTCCCAACATCATCTATTTTGGCAAAAGCCCGGAGCGCGACCGAGAAATCGACCTCGTATGCGAAATGATCCGCACCGCTTCGCGCGCCGGCATCGATTCTCTGCGCTATAACACCTGCATCCTGTCCATCGACCGGACGGAACAAGAGGAAGGCCGCGGCGGTTACGTCCACACGGCCTTCCGCCTGGACAAGGTCCCAGCAGAAGAACAGGCCAAGCTGACGGAGGCTGGGCGCGTCACGGCCGACATGCACTGGGAGCGAATTGAGTATCTGCTCGAACGCATGATTCCAGTGGCAGAGGAGTTCAACGTTCGAATGGGCAATTCCCAGGAAGATCCTGCCACGCCCCCCGGTTATAAGGGCGTTGACAAAGTCCTCAATGACTTTGAGGGCATGAAGCGTTTCATCGAGATTCAGCGCAGTCCGTGTAACGGCTGGAATTTCTGCGTCGGCTCCATCGCTGAAGGGCTTGAAGATCCGGCCAGTGAAATCTACCCCATCATAGAATACTTTGGCAGCCGCAACACGATCTTCCTCGTTCACTATCGCAACCTCCTCGGGGGGCGCTACAGCTTCCGCGAAGCTCTGCCCGACGAAGGAGATATGGACTTCCACCGGGTATTAAAGGCCCTCAAGGACACAGGCTACTGTTACGGCATTGATCCCGACCACGTCCCGCGCACCGACGACGATCCAACGGGCTACTATCAGTCCTATGCTTACTGCTTCGGCTACATCAATGCCATGATTCAGGCGGTTTACGGTTAATCCATATGTAGGTGGTAATGGTTCAGACATGAAGACCCCCAATCGACCCAACATCGTCTTCATCCTCAGCGACGACCAAGGCCCTTGGGCCGCCGGCTGTTACGGCAACGCAGAAATCCGCACCCCAGCAATCGACCGCATCGCCCAGACGGGCATGCGCTTTGACAATTTCTTCGTCGCCACGCCGGTCTGCTCGCCCAGCCGCGCGACCTTTTTGACCGGGCGGATTCCCTCGCAGCACGGCGTCCACGACTGGATCAGAGAGGGCAACATCGGCGAGTCCGCAGCCGCTTATCTCGCCGGCGAGGTGGCTTACACCGACATCCTCGCCGACAATGGCTGGGTCTGCGGGCTAAGCGGCAAGTGGCACCTCGGACACAGCCAACTCGCGCAGCACGGCTTTTCGCATTGGTACGTGCATCAGCAGGGCGGCGGGCCGTACAACGACGCTCCCATGATCCGCGACGGCGAGCTAATTACCGAGCCGGGCTACGTGACCACGGCGATCACCAACGACGCGCTGGCCTTTATCGATCGGCACGCCGACGGCGACGCGCCCTTTTACCTAGGCGTACACTACACCGCTCCGCACAGTCCGTGGACTGGCCACCCGCAGGAAATCGTCGATTCCTACGACAACTGCGCATTCGACTCCTGTCCGCAGGAAGCGATCCACCCTTGGGCGGTGGGACACGCGCTGAGCGAAAATTGTCTGGGCAACCGCGAGATGCTCAAAGGCTATTTCGCGGCGGTGACGGCCATGGACCGCGACATCGGGCGGATTCTCGATAAGTTGGAGGAACGGGGACTGCGCGAGGACACGTTAATAGTCTTCACCAGCGACAATGGCTTTAGCTGCGGCCACCACGGCTTCTGGGGCAAGGGCAACGGCACCTATCCGCCAAACATGTACGAGAATTCGATCAAGGTACCCTTTGTCGTCAGCCATCCCGGTCGCATCCCTGCCGAGAGCGTCCAAGAGGGCATGGTCAGCGCCTACGACTTTATGCCGACCCTGCTCGACTACCTAGGGTTGCCATTACCCGAGGGGCCCAATTTGCCCGGACAAAGCGCACTGCCGCTATTGTTGGGAGAGGACGACACCGGTCGGCAGGAAGTCGTCATCTACGACGAGTACGGGGCGACGCGGATGATGCGCACCGAGGCGTGGAAATACGTCCACCGCTATCCAGATGGGCCGCACGAACTCTACGACCTAGCCAACGACCCGGACGAGCGCGCCAATCTGGCGGACGATCCCAGCCAAGCCGAGCGGATCGGCGACCTAAAACAGCGGTTGGAGGATTGGTATGAACGCTACGTAGTGCCCGACCGCGACGGCCGCAATTTCGCGGTGACAGGCACGGGTCAACTCAGGCCGGTGGGTGGCCAGTGGGAGGACAGCACCACTCAGCGCCTCCAACCCTTCGCACGAGAATAGTTATCCGCTAAGTACACGACAGTAGAGCAGTAGGGGCTGCTTCGCTTCGCTCAGCATGACAACAGGGGCGTCATCACCAGTCATGCTGAGCGGAGCAAAGCGGAGTCGAAGCATCTCAGGTCGCCCATGCCTAACGTCCAGTGGATTACTGTCGTGTACTTATGCCATCCGTATCGCGCATTCACTCCGGCAACACACTCCGCGCCGGCACAAACCCCAACTCCGCTTCAATCCGCGCAATATCGTACACCGGATCCCGCTCGTGCCCCGCCCGCTCATAGTGCGCCATGTCGATCTTCTCCGCATCGGCCCCATACCAAATCCGCATCAACTCCGGCACCGTACAGGCCACACAAGCCTGCGTCCCCACTGCGTTCAAAATCCGCACTCCCGTCTTGTGTGCGCTCTCTGCCGCCAGCCGGAAGCACCGTACCGCATCGCTCAAATACATGCACGAAATCGCCCCCATTCCCCACTGTCCCACCGGCCCCGGCTGCCGTGGCGCAGGAACCCGGTCCTCGGGCCAAATCGAAGCTAACCTAATATTGATAAAGTCTAGCTCCTCCCGCTGCCGCGCCAGATAGCGGGTCGTCTCCTCCATCATGTATTTGGAAAAACCGTAGCCATCGCGGTCCAGACACGGATGCTCGTCCGGCATCGGCAGTTCGAGCGGCCGAAAGTGCACCGACTGCATCCCAACCGCGGCAATCGACGAGGCCAATACAAATTTGCTGCAACCCCGATCAATCAGATAGCGCAACAGGCCGTAAGTCCCCATGACATTGACCCGCATCAGCTCCACTTCAGCACCCGCGCCCGTCACCGCCCCCAAATGGACCAGCGCGTCGAAATCCCACCGATCCAATCGGTGCAAATCCTCCCCCCGCGTAAAATCCCCAACCACTACCTCCACCCCCGCAACCTCCGTCGGCTGGCGCGACAAACAGACCACCTCGTGGTCCGCCGCCATATCCGCGGCCAACGCCCGGCCAATAAAACCGCTAGTTCCCGTAATCAATACGCGCATCTCAACCTCCCGGCGGAGCAATCCGCTCCAGTACCAAACCTTCGGGACGCACAAAGTCCTTGTAGCGGACCAGAATTTCCGCCCCATTGATGCTGCGGACAAAACCCGCCCGCGCCTCCAGCTTTTTCACCTCGATCTCGACCCGATTGGCCCCGCGCCTTACCTCCTCCGGTGCCAAGCGAAAGCGAAACCAGTGCGCTGAAAAACCCAACGGGGCTTGCACCGCCATACCCCCAGCGAGCTGAACGGGAATGGTCAGCGCACGCTCGTCGCTGATTTCAGCTTCGGCGCGAGACAGGACCCGACCATTAAACCGCATTTCTATCTCGTCCTCAATGCAGAAAAAGGAAAAGCGCAGCGTCAAAATGGCCGGGCGCATCTCCCCATCGCCGCGGGCGCTCTCCACATCGTCGGCCACCCAAACGTCGAGCGCGACTGTCTCGCCCTCCAAGAGCTGTTCCGGCACTTGGCGCTCCGGCGTAGAAGTCTCCTCACCCAACACTCCTTCACGCGGCTGTAACAAGTAGCGCTTGTTGCGCCGAGCGTGTACCTGCGGATAGGCCACCTCGCGCAGGATCTGGTACTCACGCTCGGCAAGGGGCCAGGGCATATAACCCAAGTACATCCCAGCGTAGCCCTGCCAAGCGAGGGTCTGGCTAAGTGCCCGGTACATCTCAATGCTCGGCAACCCCACCCGCTCGTCGTAGATCCGGCGCGGCGGCCGATAATACGCGGCGGCACCCGCATTCTCGGCTACCTCAGCCATCCACGGTGCCTGAATACCTGGGTCAACCAGCACGTTCGCGTCCTGGCCGACGACCCAGTCGAGGCTGCCGGCCCGCAGCCAAGCCTCCACATCCAGCCCCACCGCGAGGTTGTCTTCCTCTTTTAGGTGTACCCGCGCCATAAGCGGAATTTTGCGGCCCTGCCGCGCGCCGACTTCCTCGGCCAACGCCCGCACCTTAGCCACAAACTCAGTCATCAGCGGCGCGTTTTCCTCGATCTCATCCTTTTTGAAATAGAAGTTGTCAAAGCAAAAATCCAGTTCCAACCCATCGGGCTGGTAGCCTTCCAGCATTTCGCCGATGAGGGCCAGCTTGTACTCCTGCACGGCCTCTTGCGCATAGTCGTAACACCACTCGGCCCGGCCCGCGTCGCCAATGCATACCGCAGTTCCGTGCTGTTCCTTGAGCCGCCCGAAGCGCTCGCTTTCCGGCCGGGCAGAGTCCTGGAGCTTTAGACTGGGAAAGACCTTCAACCCCGTCTCCCGACCGCGCTCAATGACGGCCCGCACCTGGTCAGTCCCCAGTTCCTTGGCCACCTCGACCATCCGCATGATCCGCCAGTCGATGTAGTTTTCCCACACCTCCTTGCCCTGCCCCACCACGCGGCCGACCTCGCTCTGGTGAAAGAAGACGTCGCTATAACCCAATCCCAAAACCAGCAGATCCACGCCCGTGCCCAACACCTCATCTACTGGCCAGTTCAGGAGGTGACGGCTGGCCGGTGGTTCGAGTCGCTTGGCGTGGAAGTGGTGCGCGTCGTTGTAGTGAATCAAACGGGGTCGGTCCATGGCTAAGCTCCTATTTCGTGGCCCATCGGCCTCATATAGTCATCTTGAAGAGTTGGACGAGTCAAGATGCGGCTTGGCTTGTCAACACCATTCTGCGTCCATCTGCGTCCATCTGCGGATACGTTGTCGCCGGGTTTTCCATACAGCACTCAGTCCTTCTTCTGGGACAAAACCTGATCCATGTACTTTTCGTGGCCTAAAATCGGCTTCTTGTTATACATCCGCGAGGGATTGGGAATGAGGCGCAAACTCCGGTCGGCCAGCGGCAGCGCCACGGGCACACACCCCTGCCGGTGCGACTCGCGCACCGCGATGGCCATTTCGAGGACCTTGACGCCGTTCTCGCCGCTGCCGGGCGGGTCCTCGCCCCGCTCCAGCGCGTCGATAATGGCCTTGCAACTAGCCCTGTTGCGGTCCCCAAGACAGCGCCAGCCCTCGGCGTCGTACCCGCGCTCTCCGCCGTAAACGCCGTAAATCGGCCCTTCCGGCAAGACGCCCTCAATCTTTTCCAACTTCTCCCAGTTCGCCCCATCGCCTTCGACGTACCGGTACAAGCCTGCGAGATTGTCGTCTGAGTAGAAGACTCCCTCCTCACAGACCACCTCGTAGCCGCGGCCTCGCGCGTCCTTGTCCCTGTAGATAAACGACTCGATTCCATTGGCAAAGCGCACGTACCCAGCTCCGCCTTGGTCGTGTTCACTCAAAGGATCGTCGCAGACCCAGCCCGACACCCACGCCACCTCGTCGCATCCAGCGAAGTGGCGCATCAGCGTAAAGCGCTGACAGCCGCCACCCGACATCTCCGTGCCCGACCCACCGAGCAACGTGATGCGCTTGACCGCCCCCAACTCGCCCGCACCAATAAACTCCAGGGCCTTTTGGTAGGCCGGCAGATTGACGTCCAAGTCGCCCGCGCCAAAGGAGATGCGCCGACTCTTGCACTCGGCGACCATGCGGTCGGCCTCTTCGAGTGAGGCCGCGATCGGCTTTTCGCAGAGGATGGCCTTGACCCCAGCTTGCGCGCAGGCGATGACGACCTCTGGGTTGACGCCGACCGGCAAAATCGGTGCGGCAATGTCGAGCTCCTCTTTTTCTAGCATCTGGCGATAATCGGCATAACCGGGCACGCCCGTGCGTTTTTGAAACAGCGCCAAATTCTCCGGATCTCCATCGGCCACGGCCACCAACTCCGTGCGCTCGTCGAGCATATAGGCGCGCGCGTGCTGCGTGCCTTTGCGCCCAGCCCCGATCAACCCCACGCGATATTTAGCCATCGTCGGAACCCTCCTTGAATTTGAACGATCAAGATACGGATCGTCCTGTTTCTACTATTCTGCGTCCATCTGCGTCCATCTGCGGATCTCGTCAGCCGCTCCGGCCCGCCCGCACCCACAGCAACCCTAGCACCACCGCCACCCCTACCAAAAAAGGCACAGCCAAATGATTGAGCCGGTCCCAGCCCAACATACCCTCCAAAGGTGCTGCCCCAAAACTGGTCAACACCATCAGGCCAAAGATCAGAAAGTCATTGCACGATTGCACCCGCGCCTTTTCCTCGGGCCGGTGCGTCATCGCCAATAGCGACGTTGACCCAACGAAAAGAAAATTCCACCCCACGCCCAATAGCGCCAACCCGATAGTGTAGTGATAGAGTCCGATACCGCTCAAATTGACCGCAATGGAGCACCCGAGCAACGCAATGCCGGCGAACATGATCCGGTGCTCGCCCCAACGCGCAATTAGGTGCCCAGTAAAAAAAGACGGCACGTACATGCCCAACACATGCCACTGAATCACCCAGGCCGTATCGGCAAAGGAATGCAAATGCCGCTTCATCGCCAGCGGCGTGGCATTCATCAACAGCGACATCAGCCCCCAAGCGGCCACCGCCCCAATCACCGCCAGCGCGAAATCCGCCTGCCGTGCGATCTCCCTGAGCGAACGCCCACCCGCCCGCTGCTCCTCGGCGCTAGGCGCGGGAAAGGAGACAAAGCAGAGCACTGGCAAAACCAGCGCATGAACGACGGCAATCCCCAAAAAAGAGCCAGCGAACAAATAATCGGGAAACCACTCCCGCGACCACGCCGCCAGATTGGATCCCGATACCGCGGCAATGACGCCCCCGGCCATCACCAGCGAAATAGCGCGACTGCGAAAATCCTCGGCCACCACCTCGCCAGCGGCAAAGCGATAATAGGTGGCAAAGCCATTGACCGCACCAATGCCCAAACCACCCAAACAAAGCAGCGCGAAATTGTCATGGTACACCGCCAGACACCCCACCGCGCCCCCGACGACGCCCAACGCGGCACCCAAGGCAAAACCTATCTTGCGGCCCCGCCGCTGCATTAGCTGCGCCGCAGGCACCGTCATTATCATCGTGGCCACCGGCGCCAGGGCCAGCGGCAGGGTCGCCAGCGCGGGATTCGGCGTCAACCGCTGGCCGATGAGCGCCATGCTCGACAGCATGACGAGACTGGCGGTGCGCGAGAGGGCCTCGCACAAAAAGAGCAGCGAAAGATTTTTCACGCTAGCTAGGCCGGTCGGCCTCGTCGTTGGTTATTTTCCCCGCTGCGTCCGCACCGCCGCGGCCAATTCCTCCAACACCTCCACCGTATCCTCCCACCCAATACAGGCATCCGTAATGCTCTGCCCGTAAACCAACTCACTACCCGCCTGCTGTTTCTGATTGCCCTCGATTAAGTGGCTTTCCAGCATCACCCCGAAAACATCCTGCGCTCCCTGTGCCACCTGTGTGGCGATCGCGCGTGCAACAACCGGCTGACGCTTGTGATCTTTGGCGCTGTTGCCGTGGCTGCAATCGATCATCACGCGGTGCGGCAAATCCGCTTCCTTGAGCTGGGCCGCGGCCGCACCAACGCTGGCGTGGTCGTAGTTAGTACCGTCGCTGCCACCGCGCAAAATCAAATGACAACTCGCATTGCCCGCAGTCCCGACAATCGCCGCAATGCCCTGCTTGGTCACCGAGAGAAAGTGATGCGGGTGCCGGGCGGCACCAATGGCGTCGAGGGCGATCTGCACATTGCCCGCAGTCCCGTTCTTAAAGCCAACGGGCATCGACAGGCCCGAAGCCAACTCGCGGTGAACCTGACTTTCGGTAGTACGGGCACCAATGGCACCCCAAGCAATCAGGTCGGCGATAAACTGCGGCGTGATGGTATCGAGGAATTCGGAAGCGGCCGGCAAGCCCATATCCCCCAACTGCACCAACAAGCCGCGCGCGGCGCGCAAGCCGCTGTTGATCTCAAAGCTGTCGTCCAAATGCGGGTCGTTGATCAACCCCTTCCAGCCGACGGTCGTGCGCGGCTTCTCAAAATACACGCGCATCACCACGTACAACGCGTCGCTTAGAGCCGCAGCCTTTTCCTTGAGCCGTTCTGCGTATTCTAGCGCAGCTTGGGGATCGTGGATCGAACACGGCCCGACCACCACCACTAGCCGGTCGTCCTCTCCGGCCAGTATGGCGTCCAATGCGCGCCGGGCCGCGGCCACCGTGTGGGAAGCCGCTTCCGTAATAGGCAACTCTTCCATCAGAATCGCCGGCGGAATTAGCGGTTTAAGTTGGTCAATGCGCAGATCATCAGTTGATTCGAACAAGTCTTTTTACTCCTTTAGTAGCAGTTATAAATTCTTAACTGATGTTACGCACCTGGGTAGGGGGCGGTTTCAAACCGCCCCCTACGGCCACCGGCCGGGCTCAGATCGAGGGCAGGACGCCCGCGCTCCCAGCGGGAATCGGGCCGAAAACCAACCATCGGTCACGTACTGCGTAACGTCAGTTCTTAATTCACTCGCCACCCGGCACCCAACCCAAAGCCGCAAAGTTCCTGCCGGTAAGACTCCGCATAAAGCGCGCCCGCTCGCGCGCTTCCTCTAGCTCCTCGCGCAAATCCTCCGGCCGATACGCCCGACCCCGACGCACGGTCAATACCGGCTCAATTTTGCGATCGCCCTGCTCGCGCCGGCCGCGCACATCCTCGAACTCAAACGTCCCCTCCAGCACCTCAAACGCCGCCAGATCCGCCACCGTCCCCTCCCGCAAAGTACCCAACTCCTCGCCGCGCCCGATGGCGTCAGCCGCCGCCGCCGTGCTCTGCTGCACGACGCGTTCGAGCGGCACTCCTAGGTTGAGCAACTTCGACGCGGTCTCCGGCATACTCTCAATCGGGCTGTCCCAGCTATGCGCGTGCAAATCCGTGCTGATCACATCGGCGACAAAGCCGTCGGCCAGCGCCTGTATTGCGATCCCGTAGTCGAAGCTGCCGCCGCCGTGTCCCACGTCAAAGAGCACGCCCCGCTCCCGCGCTTCCCACACCTGCGGCACCACCGTCCCCGCATCATCTACCACGCAGTCTCCCGTGCCTTGATAACAATGGGTCACCACATCACCGGGCCGCAACAGGGCGAGCACATCCACAATCGGCACCCCCCGGGCGATGTGTACCATCACCGGCACCCCCGCCCACTCGCCCGCCTGCACCGCCAACTGCAAGGGCTTAGTCCCATTCTCGCCGACCTGGAAACCGCCCTGCCGCACCTTGACGCCGACGCAGTGCTCCTGCCAGTGATGGGCCACAAACGCCGTGCGCTCTGGATCGCCGTACTGCAAATCGATCATCTCCCCCACCGGCCCACAGGTTAAACCAATCGCCGAAATGTGCACGAACCCCAAAACCTGGGTCCGCGCTGGCTCGATCACATAATCGACAAATCCCTGAAAGTTGGCCCACCCCGCGCTCCCGGCATCGACGATCGTCGTCACACCCGTGGCCAAGCACAGCACATCGCCGCGAATGCCCCAAGTCGTGCATCCCGCGTAGAGGTGCGCGTGGATATCGATCCAACCCGGCGTCAGAATCTTGCCAGACAAATCGATCGTCTCCACCGCCGGAGCCGTTATCTCCTCGGCTACTTCGGAGATTTGCTCCCCGACGATCCCCACATCGCGAATCCCATCCACGCCCTGCGCTGGGTCCATCACCCGCGCGCCTTTTAACAACAGATCGTAGGACATTCCCGTCCCTCCATTATCCTATTGCAAGTCTCTGCGGCTCCTTGACACGCCTAAGCCTAAGCCCGTATATAATTCGCTTTTTTACTCCAACCAGAGAGCCATCATGGGAAACACTCCACCTGCCGAAGGCATCCGCGTCCCAGCCGCTGTCTTGCGCGAACTCACTGCCGACTTTTTCCAAAAAGCTGGCACCAATCCCACAGATGCCCAGCACCTCGCCAACCTCTTGACTGCCACCGACCTGCGCGGCGTCCACAGCCACGGCACTTGGCAGATCCCCGGGTACGCGCGCCTGATGCTCGAAGGCCGCGTCAATCCCCGCCCTAATATAAAGGTGACCAGTGCAACCACCACTGCCCGCGTCTATGACGGCGATGGCGGCATGGGTCACTTTCCCTGCCACCAAGCCATGACCTGGGTAGCTGAGACGGCCACAGAGTACGGCACAGCCGCTGCAACCACCCGCAACCACTTCCATTTCGGCAGCGCCGGCAAGTACTCGCGCATCGCCGCCGCGGCTGGCTGCGTGGGGATCGCCATCTCTTCGCACCGCTACGATCTGCCGCCGGAATCCATAGTCAAAGGCGTCAACGCCACGTCGCCGATCAGCATCGCCTTCCCCAACGGGGAACAACCGCCCCTCGTGCTAGACATGGGCGCACACATGCTGCCTTGGAATGAAGACCTCTTCGCGCGGATTCCCTTCGCCTTCTTCAAGGAACTGGGCATCGGCGCGGTAAACCGGGCGCTGGGCGGCGTGCTAGCCGGAATTTACCTGCCGCAATTTATCCCACCGACATCGCCGTGGGAATCCAACCAAGGATCCTTCCTCGCCGCTTTTGACGTGCGCGCGTTTATGCCTTTAGCAGAATTCCAAGCACAGATGGACGCGTTCGTCGCCGCGGCGCGCAACATGCGACCCTTCCCCGGCCTCGACCGCGCCGAACTGCCCGGCAATCTGGAGTGGCAACGGGAGCACGAATACGCCCGCGACGGCGTGCCCATCAGCCTCCAACACCAGCAGCACCTTCAGAAACTAGCCGACGAGCTGGGAGTGACCACTCCTTTCGCCGACTACGAACACACCCGCTTCACTGCCCAATAGAAGAAGAGGAACAGATGGCTCAACCCCACATCCTGTCCAGCGTCGAGATCGAGTTTCAAGGCCAAAGCCAAGCCCGCGAGCTTATTGAGCGCGCCGGTTTTACCGTTGAAGTCCGGCACCCCCAACCCGGCTGGCCCGATGAGGAGACGCGCGCCAAGTTAGACGGCTTCGACGCCCTGCTGGCCGGCGGCGAAAACCTCAACGCCGCCACCATGGACCAGACAGAACAGCTCAAGATCATCGCCCGCAACGGCGTCGGCTTCGACAAGGTTGATCTCGATTACTGCACCCAGCGCGGCATCGTCGTCACCAATACCCCCGGTGCCATGGCCGACGCAGTGGCCGACCTGACCTTCGCCCTGCTCCTCGGGATGGTGCGCTCGCTCAAGTTGGGCGACCATCGGGTCAAAACAGAAGACGCCTACGACGTCCCCGTCGGCGAGGACCTCTGTGCCATGACCTTGGGGCTAGTCGGCTGTGGCCGCATCGGTGCCGAAGTCGTGCGCCGCGCGCGTGGCTTCAAGATGCGAGTTCTCGTCCACGACCCCTATATCGACGACGCGCAAATCCGCGCTCTCGGTGCCGAGCCTGCCGACCGCGCCGCCCTGCTGTCCCAAGCCGACGCCGTTACCTTGCACCTGCCGCTGACCGAGGAAAACCACCACCTCGTCAATGCCGAGTTCCTCGGCCTTATGAAAGAGGGAGCCTACCTGCTCAACACCGCCCGCGGCGGTTTAGTTGACGAAGCCGCCCTGATCGCCGCGCTCGACAGCGGCCACTTAGGCGGCGCGGGCCTCGACTGCCAAGCCACCGAGCCGCCGCAAGGCCAATCCCTCGAACTCGTCCGCCGCGACAAGGTGCTGGCCCTACCCCACACCGGTTCCAGGACCCTAAGCGCCCGCAAGCGCATGGCCCTCGTCGCCGCGCAATGCATCGTCGCGCTATTGCAGGGCAAAGTCCCCGATCACGTGGTCAACAAAGAAGTGCTGGATAGGTTGGATTTGGCGGGGTAGGGGGAATGACTAATTATCGAACCCAGTGTCACAGAGGACTAGAAATAGAAAAAAGATGATCTGCTCAACCTTGTACCGGCAAAGGCGGCCCATGATGGAGCCAGAGAACGCCACGGTGATTACTATCGAAGCACCGGTTATTACCTCCGTCTATATCGCCAGCGTGCGGAACTGACCCAAGCGACTCTTGCCAAGCGGAGCGGCATCCGCCAGCACCATCTATCGGAAATAGAAAACAACAAGCGAATGTTGGGGAAAGTGAATGCCAAGAAGTTGGCGGAGATACTAGACTGTGATTATCGGAAACTGCTATAGGCTCTGAACCAGTCTGCCCTATCGATAAAACTCAGAATTAGCACACCGGCAACCGTCGGTCTGAACACTTGACGTA
Organism: Candidatus Latescibacterota bacterium; assembly: GCA_965116455.1. Taxonomy (GTDB): domain Bacteria; phylum Latescibacterota; class UBA2968; order UBA8231; family UBA8231. The sequence goes on from OZ220690.1 coordinate 3,819,375, forward strand.
GGGCTCATTTTAACCTGATCTTACCTCTTTTGTTATCACAATTGGTAGAAAGTCGTCAATGGGAATATTCTATGGTAGCGGTCCTGGACAGGATCTAGCTGAAGTCGTGGATCGTCTGAGCACGGACGAGTTGTACACTGTATTGGGAGAAGATGCCGTTTCGCTTATCGAAGCACTCGCCGATGTCGAGGACAGAAGCGCAATACTTCGCCGAATCGCGACTGAAATGCTACGCGATCGGGCGAACGATCTAATGGCTCGCAGTGACATCCGAGAGGCTTGTTTCAACGCCATATTATCTGAAAAGCGAATCGAGTTAGCGGACCGGTTAGGCGTTACGGATGTCGATACGCTTCGCACCATGGACCCGACCCAAGATGCCAAGACTTGGCAAGCCTTTCTGGGATTCTTCGGGATTGATGTACGCGGCGCAGCTCCTTTTGCGATTGATCCCCAACAAGAAGTCGTTCAGCCCGAATTTGGACTGTTTCCGCATCAGCGGCGCACAGCCGATCGTGTCTGTGATGCCATTCGGGGTGGTCACGGGCGGGTTGTTCTTCACATGCCAACCGGTGTCGGTAAGACTAGAACAGCGATGCACATCGTTAGCCGGTTTATGACTGCCTCGGAACCGTCCGTTGTCGTTTGGTTAGCTACTAGTGCGGAGTTGCTTGATCAGGCGGCCGACGCCTTCCAAGATGCCTGGTCTCGGCTTGGCAATCGCGAGATCGACATCTTGCGTTTCTGGGGAGATTACGCCCCGGATCTGTCTGGGATTTCGGATGGCCTAATAATCGCCGGACTACAAAAAATGTATGCGCTCAAGGCGAGAGAGCATATCAGTATCCTGCGGCTTGCGAAGTCGGTCAAGCTCGTCGTCGTCGATGAAGCCCATCAGGCAATTGCGCCAAGTTATCGGGAGATAATCGATATCTTGGCCGAAACCGGCAAAAATAATGCTCTCGTAGGTTTGACGGCGACACCGGGGCGTACATGGTCAGATATTGAGGCCGACGAGAGACTGTCTGATTTTTTTGACGGACGAAAAGTCATGCTCGAAGTGGAGGGTCAGGAGGATCCGGTTTCTTTTCTTATTGAACAGGGGTATTTGGCGCGACCAACGTTTCGGCTCCTTGAAGTCAAAGCACCCTCTGAACTTAAGTCTCGTCTGAACAAGGCAGGTGAAGGCGACGATTACGATTCGACATTGCTGGAATCGCTCGCGGAACAAGTAGGCCGAAACGTCATCATTATCGATGAGATACGCCGTTTGATAGCAGAGGGGCACAGGAGGATGATACTATTCGGTGCTTCGGTACGGCACGCTGAGCTGTTAGCGGCGGCGATGTTAGCCGTGGGAATTGATGGGCGTGTTGTGACTGCAAACACGGGAGCGACCGCCCGTACACGAACCATCAAAGCGTTTCGGGGACCTTCCGCAAAGCCCATAGTCCTGTGTAACTTCGGCGTTCTGACGACCGGATTTGACGCACCGAACACAAGCGCAGCGGTAATTGCCCGACCAACGAAGTCCCTCGTACTGTTTAGTCAGATGGTAGGCCGTGCGACACGGGGACCCAAGGCAGGCGGCAACGAAACTTGCGAAATTTCCACTGTGGTTGACACCGACTTACCTGGCTTCGGTGACATAGCCGAGGCGTTTACCAATTGGGAGGATGTGTGGCATGACCCACGCTGAAGTACTTGACCAAGGAAACCTGTTCGACGCCCAGATTATTCCCCCGCGTCTCGCCATAACTGCGATGCGCGACTCGGGATACAAGAATACAGCCTACGCACTCGCGGAGCTGATTGACAATGCGGTACAAGCTAACGCCTCTATGATCGAGGTGCTCTGTATCGAAAAACGTGAGCAAGTTCGGATGCGTGAACGCTCAAGGCTCTGGAAAATCGCGGTGCTCGACAATGGATCGGGTATGGATGTCCAGACGTTGTGGATGGCGCTCCAATTTGGTAACGGTACACGTCTTAATGATCGAACCGGTATTGGTCGCTTCGGCATGGGGCTTCCGAATGCGTCAATCTCGCAAGCTAGGCGGGTGGACGTTTGGAGCTGGCTGAATGGGCCGGACAACGCGATAACTTCGTTCATTGACCTAGATAAGATCGAGACGGAAGACATGAAGGAAGTGCCAGAGCCTGTGCATAGCCCCATGCCCGAGCGATGGCGAAGGCTTTCTGGTAACCTCGGGCAACGTGGAACCTTGGTGGTTTGGTCAAATCTGGACTTTGAAAGACTGACTTGGAAGCGTGCAGAACGAGCCCTACTCCGCACTGAGGAGATCGTGGGCCGAGTGTATAGACGCTTCATCAAGGAGGAGACGGTAAAGATTCGGCTATATGCGATAGAAGATGGTAACGACGATGCGCTAATTGATCGGGAAACCGAAGTAAACGATCCACTTTACCTTATCCCTTTAAGGGCGTTGCCCTCACCATTCGATGCACAGGCGATGTTCGAGTATATATTTGATGAAAGCCAAAACATCGAGTATAACGGGAAAGTGCATACGGTAACTGCTCGCTATTCGTTGGCGTCCGAAGATACGATAACCGAAGCCGGTACGGCCCGCCGGGGAGACACGAAATATGGGAAACATGCCGCAAGCAACATCGGCGTTTCAGTGCTCCGCGCAGGGCGCGAGATCATGCTCGACCAAGGGTGGTGCATTGGTTACGACCCGAGAGAACGTTGGTGGGGTGCAGAAGTAGAATTTCCTCCCCAACTCGACGAGGTATTTGGTGTAACAAACAATAAACAAGCAGCGACCCACTTTGCCGAGTTGGCTACGACGGAATGGGAAGAACTCGCGGAAGAAGGTGAACAATTCATGGATGTCGTGAACCGCCTGAAGGAGGACGGAGACCCCCGTGGGTGGTTGCTCGGCCTGAGTGATAGCATTAAGCGAAATATCAATAAGTTACGTGATACAATCAGGGCTCAAGGGGCCGGCAAGCGATCAAGCAAACGAATACGTCATGACGCCGATGCTGCCACTAAAAAGGCCAACGATAGGTGGAAGGAGCGATCCAAGGAACTGCCTTTAGAAGAGGACGAAAAATCGCCGACTGAAACCGATCTTGACACTATCCGTACCGATCTCACCGAGAACAAGAAGTATAGCTACCCTGACGCCGAACAACTCGTTTCCCTGATCAGAGATGCGGACCTGAAGGTGGTATTTCTCGAAGCAGATTTTCCCGATTCTTTTCAACTGTTTAATGTAGAGATGAAAGGAAATATTACAGAGATAATATTCAATAGGAAACATCCTGCTTTCGACGATATCTTTGGTACGATCAAGACCGACGACGAGGACGTGAGTGCTCTTTCCCAAGGGGAAGTAATTGAGCGCTTAACAAGAGCCGTCAATGCAGGAAAGATCATTTTCGCGGCGTGGGGACGTTATGAAAGAGAAGCAGGAATTGATCGCGCCAAAGCTCTTCGCAAGGTTCGATTCGATTGGGGACAGATCGCGGCGCAGTTTCTAGAGCCAGACGACGGTCTCTCGCTATAGTGGGGAGAGTAGTTTATGATCGCGGATGGCGAGCGCTTGAAAGATCTTTTAGAAAAAGCAGAACACCGAGTAGTTTTGTGTGCTCCATTCATTAAAGCGACAGTGCTACAGACTATTCTATCAGTCGTGCCGGAGACAGTACCGGTAAAGATTGTCACGAGGTGGCGAGCAGCCGAAGTCGCTGTAGGAATCAGCGACCTTGAGGTGCTACAGATTGCGACTGACAGATCGAACACTGAGCTTTGGCCATTAGATGACCTCCATGCCAAACTTTACCTTGCAGATGATAAATGCCTTGTGGGCTCGGCCAATTTAACGGCGAGTGCTTTAGGGTGGTCAAAAAACAGCAATATAGAACTTCTGATTTCAGCAAAGTCAACTGATTCTGATATTGCCTTCCTTTTACAGCAGATTGAAGCAGCGGAGCTTGCAACTATCGCAATTCGTTCAAAAATTGAGGCAATGGTAGCTAACCTCAAAGTGACGAGACTTGAGGAGGGAGAGGACATGACGGACGAGAGTTCAGTCCGTCGATTGGCTTGGCTGCCCCGTTGTGCAGCTCCAGACAAGCTTTATGAGGTTTATCAAAACTCAGAGACAACAGTTGTAGTAGAGAGCACTAAGGAGGATGGGCTTGCTGATCTAAGAGATATGCAGATCCGACCTGGACTCTCGGCAATGACTTTCAAAGATAGTGTACGGAACACCCTTCTTTTGATGCCTGCATTCGCTCGAATTATTGAGGATGTGCCCCAAAGTCTTACGGATGCCGAAGGAACTGCGCGGGTCGAGGAAGCTCGTCCCGACTTGGAAGAACAAGATGCGAAGGAACAATGGCGTATTGTACGGGACTGGATTGAGAGTTTCTTTGGAGACATGTTTGAGGTAGCACCAGCATCGTTTGTCACTCGCCTGAGATCACGATGAGAGGCCCCCCAAAACTGGATTACTTTAGCTGTGAGTTTGCCGGGTATCGGCGGGTTGGTAGTTTAGGGCTCGGGCAAATTCATCGGGGGTTTTATATCCTAGGCTACTATGGGGTCGTTGCTGGTTGTACACGCGCCGATAGTCCTCGACGACGACGCGCGCTTCGGTGATCGAAAAGAAGATTTCGGGCGTCAGACACTCGTCTCGAAAACGGCTATGAAAGCTTTCGATGAAGCCATTTTGCCACGGGCTGCCCGGCTGAATATAAAGCGTCTGGATCCCGGCGGTAGCGCACCAGTCCTGAATGCGTCGGGCGATAAATTCCGAGCCATTATCCGAGCGAATAAACGCCGGTGCGCCCCAGACCTCGATCAAGTCTTCAAGCATATCCAACACCTGCTGACTGGGGATCGAGCGCGCCGGATAAATGACCAGACACTGCCGAGTATATTCATCCACCATCGTCAGCCTCTTCACCGGTCGCCCGTCGGTGGTCTGATCAAAAATGAAATCCCACGACCAGACGTGGCCGGGATAGGCCGCCTGCACCGGATAGCTGCTGGCCGACCCCAGGCGTCGATGCCGCGGCCCTACGGGTCGTACGCCTACCCCTTCTTGCCGCCTAACCCGCTGGACGCGTTTGCGATTGACTTTCCAGCCCTCGCGGCATAAGAGCTGATGAATCAACCGATAGCCCCAGCGCGGATGCTGGTTCGACAAGGTGATAATGCGCTGCTCCAGCCGCTGCCGCCGGTCGGTGGGGGCCGCGGGCCGATGGTAATAACTCGACGTCGCCAGCCCCAACACACGGCAGGCCCGTCGCGTCGAGCACAAGCCCCGTTCGGCGGCATACTGGACGGCTCGTTTTTTATGCGACGGGCTTACCATTTTTTTGCGTTAATCTCTTGCAACACCCGATTATCCAAAAGCGCTTCGGCCAGCATCTTCTTTAACTCGGCGTTTTCTTTTTCTAACGCTTTCAACCGCTTGGCATCGGCTACGTCCATGCCGCCGTATTGCTTTTTCCAGCGATAGAAGGTGCCTTCGGCGATGTTATGCGCACGACAGATCTCGCCCACTGTTTGGCCACCATCGGCCTGCCGCAAAATGCGGATAATTTGCTCGACAGTACGGGGTTTGCTCACTTTGCGCTTCATGAGTATTCTCCTCGGTTAGGGAAACGAAAATACTCACAGCCAAACCTGTCCAGTTTTAAGGGGGCAGACCACTCGGACGAGGCCCTTCCGAAAAAGCGGACAAACCAAGGCAGAGCCCAAGACGATCATAATCAGAGGTCCGAACAGGCTGATTAGCCGTTCTATGAGTGCCACTTCCGCCCGGTTGAATTCCTCTCCTCTTGCTTCAATTTACGAAATCCCAATAACGGCCATTCCCCACCCCCACAGCCCCTGTCCACTCGTCGTTCCCGCAGCGAATCTCACCTGACCCTTGCCTGCGCTCAGCGCCTTGACAGGAAGTACAAAGGGTGACGTACTTATACACTTGTTGCCTCACAGAACATGATCTTGGAGCGGATGGTGCTGATCGTGCTAGGCTCAGTCGAGGTGGACGACGCCCCGACAGGTAAAAAGTGTCCAGTATGGCCCGGAATCGCTGACTGGTTTGGGCCAGAATATGCATATGGCTTGCATTGAACAAGGACACTGAGAATATAGAAGCCTTGGAATACAGTAGATGACCATAAAAATTTTTCCACCTAGGCTAGGGCGAGGCGGTGTCCCTCCCTTCGACACAACATTCGCACTCCAGCAGGACAATTGGAACGACTATCACTTTCAGACACTCTATCACCTGTATCACCGACAGACTGACAGTAACTCGTCGCCAACGATGATCGGTCCTGTAAAGATCTTGCGTCGCGGCCAGACCGAGTCAGATGGAATCCAGATCAACCATCCCTTTGAATACCTTGATGAGAACTTCTGCTCAGTCGGCGCGTCGCTGGATTATTATCAGCGACTGAACGAGATTCCTCTGAATGAAAGGGATGAAATCCTCTCAACTCTTCGTGATGTCGTGGCTCAACCTGAACTCCAAGCCGAGTTTTGCGATGAGCCCGGCTGGTCAACTTCTCTCTTTCGCGACGATCCAAACCCTGATGATTTTCTTGCTGATGCCAGTGCGATTTTGACCGATAATTTTTCCGCACTGTCCGATATAGAGGGATCCATATCCTTTCGGCCCACGAGTTGGTCTACAGATTTCATGCTTGAGTTTGACGCGCCGAGGCTTTCAATTTTTTGGGGCGATCATAGCCCCAAAGACATGAGGCCGCTGCCCCGTCGAATCATTGCCGTCATTGGCCGAAACGGTTCGGGAAAGAGCACACTGCTCTCGCGCATTGCCCGCGTTGCTTTCTCTTCTCCATCGGATCGAATGCGGCCAGAAATTCAAGCATTAGGGGCATTTGAGCCGGGCTCTATCGGCTTCATAAAGATTATTGCCATCTCCTATAGCGCCTTTGACAATTTTATCGTCCCTGGACTGTACGAGAGTGAGCTTCGACAGATCGCCGACGACATAGAGAAGGGTGGTGGGCGCTACATTTATGCGGGCCTTCGCGACATAGTGGCTGAGGTCCGCGAGGATTTAGCCGCCGCGGAGAGCAGTCAACTTCCTGACGATGGGCCTGCGCAGCTAGCCGCCGATGATTTGCGTACGGCAACACGGCTTAAATCACTTGTCCAACTGGCTGACGAATTCCAACGTTTGATCAACCAGATCAATAACAATGATGACAATGAGTTACTCAATGCAGCGCTTAAGCCACTCTTCGCCGATCCTTCGTTCGCCGATGTAGAAAATCGAGAGATCTCAGAACTCTTGGGGCCAGATTCTCGCGAAAAATTTCTCGGTTGGAGCACCGGCCACAAAATCGTACTTCATGTGATTGCCTCGTTAGTCGCTCATACGACGCGCAAGTCGCTTATTCTGTTCGACGAACCGGAAATGCATTTGCATCCGCCGCTGATCGCCGCGCTGATGCATGCATTTAGAATTGTCCTTGAAAAAAAGGATGCCTTGGCGATAGTCGCCACACATTCACCTATTGTCCTTCAGGAGACCCTAGCTCGGCATGTGCGCATTGTTCGCCGTAACGGGCAAAATTTCGAAGTTCTGACACCAGATGCAGAAACCTTCGGCGAAAACATTGGAATATTGACTTATGACACTTTTGGTCTGACAGCCGATTCCACGGACTTTCACAAGATATTGGACCAGCTCATCGTCTTATTTTCTGACCTCGACGAGATCAATGAACTCTTTACCTCTGGCCTTAGTGGACAAGCATTGGCCTATGTCATGGAGGGTCTAGCTCGAAAGGCCCGACAGTAATGCAAACATTGCCTTGTCCGTCGCGAGACCAGGCCCGTGATCAACTATCTACTGCACTTACGGTTCGTAAAGCGAATGGGCGTACGCGTGGATACCCTGCCACTGCTGCACAACTCGACGAAGTTATGGCCCTTTATGACGCTTATGATGCTGCGAAAGGTGCCCCCGATGAACTATTCAAGGGCGCTAACCTTGATGGAAAGCTTCGAGCAGCTATTCAGGAGGCCTACAACTTAACGCAAAGTGGCCGGAAGCTATCTTCTATCCGCGCTGACCTCATGCAGGGTATAGAGCATTGCCCGATTTGTGGCATATCTCCACCGCATGAGTTGGACCATCATCTTCCCAAGGCAATTTTTCAACCTCTCTCTATCTACGTCTACAATCTTATTCCAATCTGTGGAAGGTGTAATCAGATCAAAGGTGCAGTGGTGTCGGATACGCCGGCACATCAGTATGTACACGCTTACCTTGAGGTTCTGCCTTCAATCCAATTCTTGCGTGCAACTATTTTAATCGAAAGTGGTGGGTTGGTGGTCGAGTTTGATGTTGACCCTAGTGTCGGTCTGCCGGATCTTTTGCGCGAGCGGCTTGAGTATCAACTTCAACGTCTGCGCTTGAACGAACGTTATGCACGCGAGATCAACACGTATCTTACCAGCCACGTGACTGCCCTTCGCCGCTGCTTCAATAGCAATGGAGCCGAGGACGTTAAATTATTCCTCAAACAGCAGGCTGAGACTGAATTCGCACGCTTCCACCTCAATCACTGGCGTCCCGTTTTGCTCCTAGCACTATCAAAGCATCAAGATTTTTGTGACGGCGGATTCCTTAATACCCTTCGGGTGCCCGAGTTTGATGGATTGCCTAATCGTGCATCGGCCTGAGGATATCACCAACCACCACACACATCTCAACTACACAATCTTGATCACCCTGCGTGCAAGGAAAAATCGAACCGCGTCCTGCTCCTGAAAGCGGGCCGCGAAGTAGCCACAGGTCCTCCTGAGCAAGTGCTACAAGCCGAAATAATAGAAGCTGTTTACGAAATCCCAATAACAGTCATTCCCCACCCTCACAGTTCCTGTCCACTCGTCGTTCCCGCAGCTAATCTCACCTGCCCCTTGCACGCGCTCCCTACGGCAGGTACGAGGTGTAGAACCGGTGCCAGTTCCCGTACATGACGTTGGCGACGTCCTCGCTACCGTAGCCGCGGCGCTCGAGAATCGGGACGAGCTTCCCGTAGTCGGCGATGCTGTCGATCTCGAGCGGAGCCCCGTCGATCCCCCCTTGGCCGTCGGTGTCGCCGCCGATCCCCGCGTGCCGGGAGTTGCCGGCCAACTGGCAGACGTGGTCGACGTGGTTGGCGATATGCTCTAGGGTCACTTCTTCCCGCGCGTAGTACTCCCGCCGCGAGAAATCTGCGGTGCGGGCCCAGTCGATATCCTGCTTCTCGCGCAGCATCCAGGTGTCCATCGAGGCCCCGACGACGCCGTCCCGCTCGATCACCGCCCTGACCTGCTCGTCGCTGAACTGGCGCTCTCCCGGGGCCAAGGCGCGGCAGTTTTGATGGCTCGCCAAGATCGGACCGGAATAATGGTCGAGTGCTTCCCAGAAACTGCGGTCGGCAATGTGCGTCATGTCGAGCAGCATGCCGCAGGCCTCCATCTCCCGCAGCAACTCCGGTCCCAAGGGCAGTAGCCCTCCCTCGGTCCCGGTGCCGGTACCATGGGCGTAGCGGCTGCGCCCGTAGTGCGTCAGGCTAACCACGCGCACTCCGTCATCCCACCACTCCCCTACCTGCGCCGGCGTCAGGATCGGGTCGGCCCCCTCCATGCCGATCAGGAAGCCGACCGGCAGCCGGGAGTCCCCTGTCCGCTGCTCCCACTGCCCGGCGAGCTCGCGCAGTTGTCCAGCGGTGGTGACGACGACCGCTTCCCCGGTGCTCTCCAAGCCGCGGTACAGGGCGAGCTGCCCCTTCCCCGCGGCGTACACCACCTCCTTGCCGCGATACCCCGGCAGAATACTGTCCTTGCGCATACGCCGCGCCGCGATCTTCATCAGTGCGCAGTACACCCCTCCTCTGCGCATCTCCGGGAGGCAGCCGAAGGGAATGTTGGAGGGGTTGGCATCGGCGGTGCGCAGCTCGTCGAGCGGAAGGGTCAGGTCCCTATTGAGACCAAGGGCAGCGTGCGCCATCGGGTAGTCGCCATCGAAAATCAGCATGGCTCTCTCCTTTCGTGGTCGGCAGTGTTTTTTGCAGGATGTCGCGGTTCCGGTTTGCCAAGCTGGCGGAGCGATTCGGCAACCGCCCCTGACCGCCTAGGGAAAAGTAGCTTTGGAGGGGAGGCCGGGCAATCGCCTAGGCCCATGCCGACAGGCATCCATGATCTGCGAGTGCCCCTGAGACCGGGCTCCGGTTGGCCCACCTTCTCCGCATTGGATATGTTAGAGCCGCTGGGATTACAACCCATTATCCGAGCCATCCCATGAAAGCCGCCCTCGCCCAATTCCTCTTCGAAAGCAACACCTTCACCCCCGGCCTAGCGGAGATCGACCTCTTCAGGAAAGGGGGCGTCTTCCTCGCAGACGAAGCCCAAGTGCGCGCCTGGGCCGCCGGGACCGACTCGCAGATGCACGGCAGCCTGGAGGTGCTGGCCGCAGCCGGCTGGGAAACCGCTCCCTGCTTCACCGCCCTCTGCGGCTCTCCCGCCGGACGCCTGAGCGCCGCCTGCTTTCGCGAGATCAGCGGCACCCTGCTCGACCGGGTCGCCGCCGCCATGCCATTCGACGTCCTCATCCTCCACCTGCACGGAGCCGCGGCCGCCGACGGCGAGGACGATCCCGAGGGATATCTCCTCGAAAAGGTGCGCACCGATCTCGGCTACCGCGGCCGGGTCGTGCTCTCCCTCGACCTACACGCCAACTTTACCCGCCGCATGCTGCAACACGCCGACGCGGTCACCGCGTACCGAACCTTCCCCCACATGGACTTCACCGCCACCGGCGAACGCGCCGCGCATCTGGCCCTGCATCCGGGCCCCTTCACCCGGGCCGCGGCCAAGGTGTCCGCCCTGATGCCGCCGACGGACAGCACCCATTTCGCGGGCCACCTGTGCGACCTGCTCACCCGCGCCCGCGAGCTGGAACGGCAACACGAAGACGTCCTCGATGTCTGCATCCTGCCGGTGCAGCCCTGGATGGACATCGACGAAATGGGCTCTTCCGTGGTCGTCACCGCCACCGGAGACGGCGTCCCCCTCGATGAGCTACAGAAGCTCGCCGACGAGTGGTACGCCCAGAGGCATCACTGGAGAAGCCAGTTCACCCCCTGGCCGGAGATCCTGCAGAGGCTCCGGCGCAAGGATCCAGAGCCTTGGGTGCTGGTCGACACCGCAGACGCGACCTCCGGGGGCTCCCCCGGCCACAGCGCCGAGGCTCTGCGGCGGCTGTTGCCGCTCCGCGAAGAACTGCCCGGCAAGGTGCTACTCTGGGTGGTCGACCCGGGCACCGTCGCCGCGGCCCGCCGAGGGGCGACCCGCTTCACCACCGGCGATCCGCCGGTCTCTTGGGAAGGGCGCGTGATCTGGACGGGCGAGGGCAACTACAAGACCCGAGGTGGAGCCTACACGGGCCAGACCTTCTCGATGGGGGAAGCCTCGGTCATCGAGTCGGGGCAGATCCAACTCGTCGCCTGCTCGTACCCGGCCCTGACCCCGGATCTGGCCTTCTACGAGTGCACCGGGCTGCAGCCGGATGCCGCCCTCGCGGTCATGGCCAAGAACATGACCGGGTGGATGGCGGCCTTTGGTGCCCCCTGGGAGCGCGGCCTGCTGTTCGACGGCCCTGGGGTCTGCACCTTGGACTTCGCCTCCATCCCGTTCACGGGAAGCGGCCGCGGGCTCTGGCCCGTCGATCCAGCCCCGGCGAATCCGATAGCGATCTGGGAGCCGGACGCCTCCAGCTAAGCCGGGTGCCGTCCCAATAACAGTCATTCCCCACCCGGTCGTTCAAGGAACCAACCACATCGACATAGTGCTTAGTTTAGAAAGAGGAGTAGGAGAGCATCCATGACGGACGAAATAACTCAATTACGGCAAGAAGTAGAGCATCTTCGCGCAAAGCTGGAGCAGGCGCAGGCGGGTAGAAGCGGTTATTACTGGTCTCCTCTAGTCCAACGGGACTGGTTCAACCTACAGCACATTCCCGATACCGGATTGGATCGCGAGGCCGTCAAACTGATGGTGGAAAACGCACATGCGCTCGACTTCGATCACCGGCTGAATACCTCTTCCTACGTAAACGTCGCCCTTGAGCAAGAGGAAGAGGCCATCGCCCTCATGGGTCTGCGGGTGAACCTCGCCGACCAGACAGTATATCCCCAGTCGTATAAACTGCACGACGCGGCCGTCAACATGATCGCCAACCTATGGCATTGCCCCCAATATCCAGAGTTTGAAGACTACGGCGTCTTCCCAGGCGCGGGCACAGTCGGCTCCACGGAAGCTTGCCTGCTCGCCGGGCTAGCGCTGAAGTTCCGCTGGCGCCATTGGTACGCCAAGCGCCAAGGGAAAACAGTGGAGCAAATCCTGCACGCACGTCCTAATCTGATCATCTCCACCTGTTTTCAGGCGGCGTGGGAAAAGCTGTTCAAATACATGGATGTCGAACCGAGATTGATCCAGCCGTCAGTGAAAACATTCACGTTGGACCCAGAACAGATTCGCGGGCAGATCGACGATCAGACCATGGGCGTGGTTTGCATCATGGGCAATCACTATGGCGGCCACTACGATCCAGTCCAAGCAGTGAGCGATGTTATCGATCAAGTCAACGCCGAAAGAGGCTATCAGGTCGGCATCCACGTCGATGCCGCATCTGGCGGCTTCATCGCGCCTTTCCAAGACAACCTACCTCCGTGGGACTTCCGCGTCAGCAACGTGCTGTCGATATCCTCAAGCGGGCACAAGTACGGCGAATCCATCTGCGGCACGGGTTGGATCGTCTGGCGGCATCGCGCCGACCTGAGCGACCACGTCGCCATCTCCGTCAGCTATCTTGGGGGCAAGGCAGAGTCATATACCTTGAATTTCTCTAGGCCAGCGGCGGGGGTTTACGATCAGTACTACAAGCTGCTGCACTATGGCATGTCTGGTTATCGCCAATGCTGCGACAACATGATGGAGAACGCTCGTTTTCTGCGCGACGGGCTGCGGGCGATGACCCACGCCGGTAAACCTCGCTTCGCAATGCTCGACCACGGCGACGAGGGCTGTCTGCCGGTGGTGACGGCAAGGCTAAATCCAGCATGCGAGTTGGGCTACGACGATGTTGACCTACAGCATGTGCTTTCCCAGCATCACTGGTATGTGGGCAGCTATCGGATGCAATTCGAACATCCCCTGTCGGGTGAGCAACTCCCTATTTTTTGCGACGCGGATGCGGAATCGTGTATGTTCCGCATTGTCGTCAAAAGCAACCTCACTCGAGGCATGGCAGAACACCTGCTCGAATCCATTTGCGTGGCTCTCGACTTCCTCGATTCAATCGCGGCAAACGAATCGCCAGAATTCGACATGCACCATCTCCGGCACAAAGACCAACGCCGCTTCACCAACCACTGCTGAGAGAAGGGCGGGGCTGCCTTGAACCAACCCGCAGGGATTGGCGTTTATCGCAGAAGGATAAGTTTGCGCGTCTGCTCCCGCCCATTGGCCCTGAGCCGATAGCAATAGACGCCTGAAGCCAATTCGGCCCCGTGGGTGTTGCGTCCGTCCCAAGTGAAGGTGTACGCGCCCAACGGGTACGGCCCTTGGGCCAGCGTTGCGACCTTCTGCCCAGCTATATTGTAAACGGCCAGTTCCACCTCAGCCCTAGCCTCCAAATCAATGCGAATCACCGTCGATTGGTTAAAGGGATTGGGGAAATTTTGCGCGAGGTGGAAAGCCGCCGGGCGGGCGTTTATATGTGCCTCGTGCACAGCGGTATCAATCGGCGGCGTGGCGGCGACCAAGGCGAGGTCGGAGATATAAGCCACTCCCTTCAAATAACCGGTGATTCTCACCGCATCAACCTCAAACGAGGGCTTGGCGTCGGACAGGGTGGATAGGGGGATTTCCACAATTTGCCAGCGCTTATCTGTAAGATCAACTGCTAGTGAATCCCCGCCGCCAAGCCCGATCTTCACGGAGCGTCCGCCGATGTTGACGCCTAGGCGATTGGTGGGAAAATCCTCCACCGCGTCGGGACGGAAGGCAAAGCGCAGCGCGGCGTAGCCGGTCGGATCGAAAGAGGTCTGCGCCTCAAAGATGGAGACGAAGTTCCCGGACAGGATCAGGGCTTGGCGTCCGGCGAAGCGGACGGTCTCGCCCCTCTCCAGCGACCAACCTGCGGCTAGGGTCTCCGCGTAAATTTCCAAATCCCGCTCGGGATACAGGTCGTAGGGAAGGTTGTAGGGATGCCTCTGGCCTCGGTCGTCAACCAGTTCAACGTGCAGACGATGACGCCCCGTAGGCAGATCGGGTGGCAGCGGCAGTGAACCAGTAAAGGTCCGGCCCTCGGCGCGGAGCAGTTGTGCGGTGGCCTCGCCGTTGAGGCGGATGCCGACTCGTGCAATGTGCCCAGTGGTGAGACGCGGCGAGGGCGCGACCGTGGCCTCGAGGGCAACGCTCTGGTGGCGGCCGCGGATGGCAACGGGCGGATCGACGGCGACAGCGCGAATGGTGAAGGCCGGTTCGTTCAGCCTGAAGGCTTCGATGCCGACCGCGCCGTCGGCCACATAGAGCAGCCCGTCGTCGTGAGGTTGGACGCTCCAAGCAAACCCCGGATAGGTGTGATAGCCGATTTCTACCGGTCGCGCCGGGTCAAGCAGGTCGAAGACGCGCAAGCCCGCCTCGTAATAGGCCCAATACAACAGCCCGTTGTGGACCCGAGGATTGTGCGGACCGAGAATGGGCCCTTGGGGCGGCGGGCCACTGCCGAAAGAGTGGACGACCTGCGGCTGCCGGGGGTCGGCGATATCGACGACGTAGAGACGCCGCTCCCAGCCGCCGAATTCCTGACTGCAGTAAACGTAGTCGCCCTCGGCCCAAGCGCTGTGCATGCCTTCGGCAAAAGGCAACGCGGCGAGCATCGTGGGTGCGTCGGGGTCGGTTAGGTCGAGGAGAACTAAGCCAGAGAACAAATCGCTGACGACGGCGAGACGGTCGCGGATGAATACGTCGTGGATCACATTGCTGAAATCACCCTCGTGCTGCCAGAAGCCCGAGACCAAGGGCGCGGTCGGGTCGGAGATATCGACAACGCTCAGGCCCGGATTCAGCCCGTGCGCGAGATAGAGGCGATCGCCGTGGAGAAAAAGATTGTGGACGCCTTGCCAGCTTTCCTCGTCAAACCGCGAGAGCTCGACGGGATTGGCGGGGTCGGAGATGTCGAGAATCAACAACCCGAAGCTGGATTCGAAATCCTGTACGCCAACAACGGCTAAATCGCCCGCGATCTTTATGTCTAGTGCGGGTCCGGGGGTGCGCACTTCAGCTACTTTGCGCATGTTGGCAGGGTCGGAGATATCGACGATATGAACGATGCCGCGAAAGTCGCCCATCAGCGCGTGATCGCCCGCGAGATAGAGGTCAGCGCCGTCGGGGAAGAGGTGAGCGTCTTCTTCTTCGGGAGGACTGATGAGTACGATTTCGCCGACGCGTTCCACATTGAGGCTGTCGGGCGCATCAGCGGGCGCAAACATGGGCGCGGGATGGCCGGAGGCCGCCGTGGCAATGAGGACGATCAGTAGTGGCAACAAGGCCCGATTCCCAGCAAGGGTGGACTCTTGATTGAGCACTGTTGGGTCTCCTGCGATCTAAGGGTGCAACAAGCCCGATCCCCGGCCAGAATGGACTCACCATTGGAACGTCCCCAAGCTGCGGACGTTCCAGCGGCGCTTAGGTCAACATCTTGCTGGAAGGCACCTAAGTAGTAGCTGGTGGATGAGGATATAGTTTGGGCGACAGGCCCTTGGCAAGTTATTTTTTATCGCCGCAGGTGTGCCGCTAACGAGTGGAGGTGCAGTTTCAGCGCAGGAATTCGCAGAGGAGACGACCGTGAAAGCACAACGATTAATATGCACAGACATCCGGCGGATCGAACTGGCAGAATTTGAGCTGCCGCGCGTGCCCGACCACGGCATTTTGGTGCAAAACGACTACACCGCCGTAAGCGTTGGTACGGAAATCTACGGCTACGCCCACGGCGGCGAACCATCGAGCGCGATAACATTTCCGCGCTCCACCGGCTACTGCAACACAGGTGTGGTGCTCGAAATCGGCAAAAATGTGCAAGGGATACAACCCGGCGACCGCATTGCTGGCCAAAGCAACCACGCAAGCCACGCGGTCCTAACCGACAATTTCCGCAAAGCACCCGCCGGCGTCTCGCCCCAATCCGCGGCATTCATGGTCATGGGTGCCATTGCACTGCACGGACATCGAGTGGGCCGTCCCGAATTGGGCGAGGCTGTTGCCATCACCGGCATGGGCATTGTCGGCCAATTGGCCGCGACCTTTGCGCGGTTGGCCGGTGCGCTCCCAATCATTGCAATCGATCTGGACGATTTCCGCTTGGGCAAAGCCAAAGACCGCGGCGCGGATGTTTGCATCAATCCCAACACCGCAGACAATGTCGCCGAAACCGTACGCCAGCATTGCGTAGGCGATGGCGTCGATATAGTCATCGAAGCAACCGGGATCCCCCTAGTCTATCCCATGGCCCTGACCTTGCCGCGACTAGGGGGCCGCCTAGTCGCGCTAGGATCTCCGCGCGGCACCGTCGAAGTGAGCTTTCTGCCCGAGGTGCACCAGCGAGAAATCACCATCCTCGGCGCGCATCAGCCCAAAACCCCAGACGACGACCACATCTACTATCCCTGGAACAAAAGCAGAGACCGCGATCTGGTCTTGCGCTTAATGACCGCAGGCAAGTTACCCATCGAAGACCTAATTACCCACGTCGCCAACCCCGCCGATTGCCAAACCACCTACGACATGCTCGCCGACAATCCACGAGAAGCGTTGGGCGTGGTATTTGAGTGGAAGTGACCCCTCCTTTATTTGCCCCAGCCTCAGCGGTTGGGTACATTGGAACCTTTATAGGCGTAGGGAAATGAGCTACAAATTGGCGTATAGCGGCCTATTCTGGCGGGCACCCGAACTAGCACAAGAGCTAGAAGCCCTGCGAACTTTTGGCTGGGATGGCTGGGAGGCGCGGCAACCACTTGACTGGTTGGGTACACCACAACGCGTGCGACAACTCTGCGAGGCATCTGGCGTGGAAGTCGCCGCCGTCTGCGGGCCGAATGTCGCGCTGGACCTCGACGGGCCGAGCCAACAGATCAACAAGCGGCGCATCGAGTTTGCCGCCGAGCTCGGGGTCGCAACCTTTATGACCAAAGGGCCGGGGCGAGACGGTCGGAACGGTACGGACGCGG
The DNA here is from genome assembly GCA_965116455.1 of Candidatus Latescibacterota bacterium. GTDB lineage: Bacteria > Latescibacterota > UBA2968 > UBA8231 > UBA8231. The sequence goes on from OZ220690.1 coordinate 3,836,679, forward strand.
AGTTGGACCAGATGGCGGCTGCGTACGAAGATCTGGCCACATACGGCGCAAACTTGGGCGTTGTGGTTGCGTTTCATCCGCATATCAATCACCTCGTCGACAGCGCCGCAGAGTGGACCCGCTTCATGAGCCGCCTAGACGCGTGCCGCCTCTGTATGGACATGTCCCACGCCGTGCATTGGGGCTACGACCCGGTCCAAGCCGTGCGCGACTTTGCCGCGCGGATCGCGTACGTGCATCTGCACGATTTCAAGGACGGACAGACCGTGGAACTGGGCGAAGGCCCCATGTGCGACTACCCGGCATTTATGGCGGCGCTGCGGGAAGCCGGATACGTCGGCTGGATCACAGTCTGCCCCGGAGAAGCCAAGCGGCCCGAAACCGAGAAGATGCAAATCAACCGCCAGTACATGCGCAGCATTGGCTATTAGAACTGTCTAGGAGAACAAAAGCATGAGTCAGATACAGGCAGCGATTATGACTGGCCCAGGCGAGATCGATGTGCGCTCGTATCCCAAACCCCAAATCGGCGACGACGAAGTCCTATTGAAGATTGAGCGCACGGGTATCTGCGGCAGCGACAAGCACATGTTCGCCGGCCATATGGCCCTGCCGTTTCCAGTGATACCCGGTCACGAATTAGTGGGCACCATCGAGGAGATGGGGCCGGCCGCAGCCGATAGCCTAGCCATAGTGGGCGGCCCAGTCGCGGTAGGCGACCGCGTCACCACGACGCCTTCATCGCGGGCCTGTGGACGGTGCTACTACTGCCTGCACATGCCCCAGCGGCCCACCCTGTGCTCCAACCGCTTTGTGTACGGATTTGTGTCCGCCGATCTCGCGCCCATGCCGCGCGGCGGCTTTGCCGAATATCTGCATTTGACGGGCCATTCGTGGCTCTTCAAGATCCCCGACGACCTGCCCTCGGAACGGGCTGTGCTCACCGAGCCAGCCGCCGTGGCCACCCGAGCCGTAGAGCGCGCCTTGGGCCCGGGTATCCCGCACATCGGCGAGGGATTGGGCCTCGACAAATCCGTGCTGGTCCTCGGAGCCGGCCCCATCGGCCAACTCGTAGTGGCAGTGCTGAGCCATATAGGCACCGACTTGATTATCGCGGGCGACCTCAGCCCAGCCCGGCTGGAACTCGCCCGCGCCATGGGCGCTCATAAAGTACTCGCGATGGGAGAAGGTAGCCCCGAGCAGCGGCAGCTAGCCCTCCAAGACATGACCGCAGGCGTGGGAGCCGACATCGTCATTGAAACAGCCGGCGCGCCCGTGGCCTTCAAGGAATCGCTCGACTTGGTGCGCCGGGGTGGCATCGTCGTGGAGGTGGGGCACTTCACCGATCCAGGCGCAGTAGAAATCCGTCCGCACATCGTCTGTTTTAAAGATTTGGACATTCGCGGCATGTGGGCGTATCCTTCCATGCAGTTCAAGACCGCGTTATCTTTCTTGCGCCGCACCACCGCGCCCTTGGATCGCTTTATCACGCACCGGCTACCGCTGTCCCACATCCGCGAGGGCCTCGATATTACCGGCGGCGAAGAGGCCATGAAGGTAGTGGTGGAGCCGGGCAATTAACCGTTTGACAGCCGCGTTAGGCCAACCCAAACTTGGGGAAAGAGAAATGGCAATAATACGACCCAAGATCCTCGTCGTCGATGACGAGCCAGATTTAGAGCACCTAGTGCGGCAGCGCATGCGCCGCGAGATTCGCTCGGGCCAGTACAGCTTTATGTTCGCCCAAAACGGCGTTGAAGCCCTAGAGGTGCTAAACGAAGAGCAGGACATCGACATGGTGCTCTCGGATATCAACATGCCCCGGATGGACGGCCTCACCTTGTTAGAGCAAATCCCCAAGGTGGACCCCAACATCCGCTCGGTCATCGTCTCGGCATACGGCGACATGAAGAACATCCGCACGGCCATGAACCGGGGCGCGTTTGACTTCATCACCAAGCCCATCGACTTCGAGGACATGAAGGTGACCATCCAGCGGACCTTGCATCATCTAGAGCTGTGGCGCGAGGCACTGGAGTCGCGCGACAAACTGGTCGCCCTGCAAAACGAACTCAGCGTGGCCAACAAGATGCAGCAGTCCATCTTGCCCACTAGTTTTCCCACCGGGTCGGGCTTTGAGATCTTCGGCAGCATGAAGCCCGCGCGCGACGTCGGCGGCGACTTCTTCGACGTATTGTCGCTCGAAGACGGCCGCATCGGTTTGGTCGTCGCCGATGTCTCGGACAAGGGCGTGCCAGCGGCCCTGTTTATGATGTCGAGCCGCACCCTGCTAAAGGGCTCGGCCATCGGCCTCGATTCGCCGGGCAAGGTATTGAGCGAAGTAAATCAACTGCTGCAAGAAGAAAACGACGCCGCCATGTTCGTGACCGTCTTTTACGCGACCTTCGACCCAGAAACCGGCGAGTTAGCCTATGCCAATGGCGGGCACAATACCCCACTGGTGGTCCACGCCGACGGCAGCTCGACCGTGATTCCCCCGACCGGCGGAGTAGCGCTCGGCGTAGTACCACATTTCACCTACGAAGAAAGCTCAATGACCCTGCAGCCTAGCGACCGCGTCGTCTTGTACACCGACGGCGTCACCGAGGCCGAAAACGACCAAGGCGACCAGTTTGAGCTAGAGCGCCTGTGCGAGATTTTCACCAACGGGACACCTATGGACGCCCACGCTACCAACGAGGCGGTTTTTGCGGCGGTCGAGGCCTTTGCCGGCGATGCCCCCCAATTTGACGACGTCACCTGCCTGACGCTTCTCCGCAGCGAGACAGACCAATGAGCGCTCAGAGATCGCTGCTCATAGCGACTGAACTGGACGAGTTGCACAAGGTCAACGCCGCTATTGAGGCACTTGCAGAGGAAGAAAACTGGTCCCCAGACGTCACCTTTCAGATTGGGCTGGCCGTCGAGGAATTGGGGGTCAACATCGTCAACTACGGGCACGACGACGACCAAGCCCACGAAATCAAGATCGTCATCTCCTCAGAGGACGAGGCGATCACCATCGAGATTGAGGACGACGGCCACGCCTTCAATCCGCTCGTCGACGCTCCAGACCCGGACTTGAACGCCGAGGTTGAGGACCGCACCGTGGGTGGGCTGGGCATCTACCTCGTGCGCACCATGATGGACGAGGTACACTACCAGCGACAGGAAGACAAAAACTGCCTGACCTTGGTCAAGCGGAGGGATAGTTGAGTAGCACGCTTGCTCGATGCGTGGCCGCGCTGTTGATTGCGAGTCCCGCGCTTGGCGAGGAACAGCCCGGCGTCTCCGACCGGAGCATCCTCTTTGGCCAATCCGCCGCCTTTAGCGGGCCAGCCCAAGAGTTGGGCCGCAACATGCGACTCGGGATGCAGGCGGCCTTTAGGGAGGTGAATGAGCAGGGCGGGGTCCATGGGCGCCGGCTCGAATTGGTGTCGCTCGACGATGGGTACGAGCCGGAAGCTGCCATCGACAACACCCGCCAGTTGATCGAAGGCGAGCGAGTCTTCGCGCTGATCGGTGCCGTCGGCACCCCGACCTCGCGCGCAGCCGTTCCCATTGCCGAGGACGCTGGCGTCCCCTACATCGCACCCTTCACGGGCAGTAACTTTCTCCGCGACCCTAAGTGGCGCGGGGTGGTCAACCTGCGCGCCTCCTACTATCAGGAAACCGAGGAAATCGTCGCCCGCCTGACCGGCGACTTGGGCATCGAGCGCATTGCCGTAATGTACCAAGACGACTCCTTTGGCCGGGAAGGGTTTCGCGGCGTGCGCCGCGCGTTAGAGCGCCGCGAGCTATCTCTTGTGGCAGTCGGCGTGTATCCGCGCAACACCAAGGCGGTAAAGACCGCCCTGCTCGACCTGCGCAGTGGCCAGCCCCAAGCCGTGATCTTGGTCGGGACCTACCAGCCGGTCGCAACCCTAATTGCCTGGGCGCAAACGACGAGTTTCAACCCCATCTTTGTGACCATCTCATTCGTGGGCAGTAAGGCATTGGCGCGGGAACTCGGCCCTGCCGGCGCTGGGGTTTTAGTCTCGCAGGTCGTGCCCTTCCCAACGGCCACCGAGCCGGCCATCGTCGGCTCGTACCGCCGTGCCCTCACAGCTCACGCCCCGCGAGCAGAGCCGAGCTTTGTCTCGTTTGAAGGCTACCTGGCCGGTCGCTTGGCCATCGCCGCCCTCACCGGCTGTGGCCGAGCAGTCAGCCGCGCCTGCCTCTTAGACAACTTGCGCCGCGCCGATGTCATCGACCTAGAGGGATTCGAGCTCCGCTACGGAGATGGCGACAATCAGGGTTCGGACGCGGTCTTCCTCACCGTGCTCGACAGCAACGGCCAATACCGCCCCATCCGCTCCTTGAAGAGCGCGACGAAGCCATGATCTCCCTCCTGAAACGCCTGCTCGCAGCTCGTCACCGCATCGCCTTTCATCTGTACATGGGCATCGGCACAGCCGTGGCCCTGACCATGGTCGCGAGCTTGGTGGCTTGGTTTTCCTTCGACCAAGTCGGCGATGCCCAAAGGCAGGTAAACGAGCGGGCCGTCCCAGAGATAGCCACCGCTTTTGCCGTCGCCCAGCAAAGCGGCACCCTTGCCGCGGCAGCCCCGCGCTTGGTGGCGGCCGAGACGCAGATGGCCTTTGCCGAGGTCACCGCCAAAGTCGCCGCCGAGCGAGACGACTTTAAAAAGCAATTGGCCGCCCTGACCCAGCAAGGCGCAGCCGAGGAGCGCTTCGCGCGGATTCGCGCCCGCGGCGACACTCTCATCGCCAACATCAACGCGATTGAGGCTTCGGTGTCCAAGCGCTTTGACCTCAACGCGCGCAGCCGCGCATTGTACAACAACCTAGAAGCACTGCAAAACGAACTGATCGGCATCTTGACTCCGGCCATCGACGATCAGCTATTCTACGCAATGACCGGCTACCGCACCCTCGGCGAACCGCCCGCACCCCGCGCCCAGCACCTTTCAGAGGCCGAACTTTCTCTCTATCGCGATCTAGCCGAGTTGCAGGAAGGGACCACTACGGCCACGCGCCTGCTGGCCAGTGCCTTCAACCTGTCGGACGCGCGCCTGCTAGAGCCCTTACAAGAGCGCTTCAACTCCACAGTCGACGGCATCGAACGAAAACTCGCCGCGCTCGGTGCAGGCCCCTTGCACAGCACGCCCGACCAAACCTTTGACCGCCAGATACCCAAAGTTGGCTTCCGCATCGAGCGCGCCTACTTGCACAGCGAGCTCGCCCCAACCTTTGACCGCCTGTTCGACTTGGGTCGTGGGGATGAGAAGATCTTCGCTCTGCGCACCTTGGAACTCCAGGTCGCCGAACAGCAACGAATACTGCTCGACCGCAACCGCAATTTATCCATTGAACTAGTCGCCGAGGTCGAAGGCCTAGTGAACACGGCCCGCGGAAGCGCCCAGGAGGCCACGCAAACCTCCACTCAAGCCATCTTCACTGGCCGCAAGCTCCTGCTCGCTATTAACGCGGTCGGCATCGCTGGAGCGATCCTGATCGCATGGCTGCTCGTCGGCCGGGTGCTACTGCGCCGTCTCGAATTTCTGTCGAACCGAATGCGCCACATGGCGGAAGGCGACCTCGAGACAAAGGTCGAGATGCCCGGGCGCGACGAGGTTGCCGACATGGCCGCGGCTCTCGAAATCTTCCGCCACAACTCGTTGGAGGCCCAGCGGCTCAACTTGGTGGAAAAGCTAGCCGCTGATTTAGAAGAGAAAAACGCCACGCTCGAAAAGGTGCTCGAAGATCTGCAGCTAGCGCAGGACCAGATCGTCATGCGCGAAAAACTGGCCGCCCTTGGCGAACTCACCGCGGGCGTGGCGCACGAAATCCAAAATCCCTTGAACTTCGTGAAGAACTTCGCGGAAGTTTCGGAGGAACTGTTAGAGGAATTGCAAGAGGTACTAGAGGAAGAAGGTCTACAGATAAACGACGAGCAGCGCGATCTAATGAACGAGATCAAGGGCGACTTGACCGACAATCTCGGGCGCATCCGCCACCACGGCGACCGCGCCAATCGCATTGTCCGCGACATGCTGCAGATGGGCCGGGGGTCGGGCGATGCACGGGCCACGGATATCAACGCCCTGCTCGAAGAACACGCCCGTCTCGCCTTCCACAGCGCCCGAGCGACCAATGCGAATTTTCAGCTCGACATCAAGGAGGAGTTAGACGAGGAGGTGGGGGAGTTAGACGTGGTCCCGCAGGATTTGGCCCGCGTCTTTCTGAACATGGTGAGCAATGCCTGCTACGCTACCAACGAGAAACGGAACGCTCCAGAGACGGCATCCGACTACGTTCCCACGCTCTGGATAAGCTCCCAGCGAACGCCCGATCAAGTCGAAGTCCGCATCCGCGACAATGGGAACGGGATCCCGCCGGATGTCGTCGACAAGATTTTCAACCCATTCTTTACGACTAAGCCGACCGATCAGGGGACCGGGCTCGGACTCGCGCTGTCCAACGACATCGTGCGCGAACACGGGGGCACCATCAAGGTCCACTCCGAGCCCGGAGAATTTACCGAGATGACCATCGAACTGCCTGCGGTGCGACCGTCATCCCTGCAATCAGCCGAAGTCGGTCCCGACGCGACGACGCCCCCCTCTTCAGTTTAATTACGACAGCGCGGCGAGTGCCTCTTCTTCGGAGGCGTGGATCGCAATGATCTTGTCAAAACCGCTGATTTCGAAAATCTCCCGTATCGGCTCCGAAAGCGAGCATAGCGCGAACTGGGCACTGCGCTGCTGGAGCGTTTTGGCAATCAGCAGGAACGTCCGCAGGCCTGCACTGCTGATGTAGTTGATGTCCGCCAAATCGACGAGCACCGCGCTGCTGTCCGTGCCGATCGCATCGCTTAAGGCCTCGTGGAAGTCGCGGGCATTGACCCCGTCGATGCGGCCTTCGGGCTTGGCGATTAATACGCCGTCCTTCTGTTCGGTGTTCACTTGATCTCCTGCCTTTCTAAATGGTATGCACCGGTTGCTGGCCGGTTATGAATTGTTCTGAATTTGGTCAACGTCATCCTGATCGGGCATAAGCACGAACTCAGGATACGCTTCGATGCCGAGCTCTGCGGTATCCTGGCCGAGTTCTTCAACGATTTGCGACACCCGCACCCCCATTGTCTTGTCTAGAACAAACCACGCGAGCCACGAAGCCGCAAACGCGAACGCGCCCACCGCCAACACCCCAATGAGTTGGACGCCGAAGTTGCCACCGGCTGCAATGCAGACCGCCAAGGTCCCCCAAACGCCAGCGAACAAGTGGGCCGGAATCGCACCGACAACGTCGTCTAGCTTGACGACCTCCAAAAACTTCATCGCGCCGACGCACAACGCGCCACCTATAGCACCAATTACGAGCGACCAGTGGTGATCGACGATATCTGGCCCAGCCGTAATAGAGACGAGGCCACCAAGCGCGCCGTTGAGGACGCCGAGCAGATCGATGCGGCCTAAGATCGGCCGCGATACGATGAGAGCAGCTATGACGCCGGCTGCTGCCGCAAGGTTGGTATTCACGAGCACATGGCTCATGGCGACGGCATCGAGCGCACTCGACAGCGCGAGCTGCGAGCCGCCGTTGAAACCGAACCACCCAAGCCACAAAATGAAGACGCCCAAAGTCACGGCCGGGATGTTGGAAGGCGCCGTGGCCTTGACACTGCCGTCGGCGCGAAATTTCCCGTGCCGCGCCCCGACGACGAGCGCCCCGGCGAGCGCAGCCCAACCTCCGGTCGAATGCACGATGGTAGAGCCAGCAAAATCTTGAAACCCCATTGCACTGAGCCAGCCTCCGCCCCAAGTCCAAGCCCCGACAATGGGATAGATGATTATCGTCAACACGACCGTAAAAGCAAGAAACGCCCACAGCTTCACCCGCTCGGCCAGCGTGCCCGATACAATAGAAGCGGTTGTCGCCACAAAGACCATCTGGAAAAACCAGTCCGACATGGTGGCATGGCCGGCCTTTGTCACGGCTGCGGCGGCCGCGGCCTCACCAGACACCAGCTTGAGTTCATCGCCCGAAGGCCCGTATAAAAACTTGAGCGTGCCGATCCAGCCCCCCTCCACATCGACGTACATAAGGTTGTACCCAACCAAGTAGTACGTGATCCCAGCAATCGAATAAAGCCCGATGTTCTTGAGGCAAATCATGGAGGCGTTCTTGGTGCGCACGGACCCGGCTTCGAGCATGGTAAAGCCCGCGCACATCCACATTATGAGCGCGCCCCAAACGAGAAACGAGAAGGTGTTGAGGATGAATTGCAGTTCTTCGCCGCTCGCGGCATAGGCCCCGGTCGCCCCCATTAGGAGGCCGCAGGCCACAATAAATCCGCCCATCCGCAAGGCGTCGCCACTCGACTTTCCAATCATATCGATCTCCCTCCTTATGATCGAGCAGATCCTACTCTATCGGTTTTATACTATAGCCAATCGCCAATCCTATCGCAATCACCAAATCGCTTCCCAAATCCCCAAACAACAGGGCTTGCATATCGCTGATTTCTAGAAAAAATAAAACGGCAAGCTGCTCTCGGGATGTTAAAAATGTGTTGGATATCGTTGCGAGGAGCAGGTCCTGAAGTTGGCAAGATGGCGAACTTGAGGAGCAATCCTAGTCTTCCGCAGGGGTCGCACTCTCCGCGACCCGCACGATCACGTCTAGTTTCTCATTAATCTCGGGATCAATCTCGCTGTCGGGGACATGCTCAGTCAATTCGTAGAAATTTTTCTTGGCCATCAGGTTGGGTAGGCCAAGCTTCCCGAAGTAGGACTCGAAGAGTGGGACTAGAAAATCATCGCTGGCCTTGATGTCAGCGCTCCAAGGAGATCCTTTGCCAAGCGTCTTTAGGGCCGACTCTACTTCCTCAATGGCTTGGCTCATCACATCCTGACGCTTCTCTACTTCGGCCGCCGCGAACAGTGGTCCCGATGCAGCATCCTCTGACGCCGATGCGTACTTTTCGAGTGTGGCCCGCGAGCAGATGTAGTTTTCTATCTTCCGGCATTTCCAGATCAGGCGCTCGACCGGGGAAATATCGAGAGGCTCTGATTCGAGGCGATCAAAAAGGGCAACTCCACCAAGCGTGGGGAGCGCTTCCCGCAGACCGTAGTAGTGGTTCTGAACCGCTGTGAGTTGATTCCCCACGTATTTCACGAATGGCCGTCCAAGTACTTGGATTGCGCGTTCGTGTCTCAGCCGTCTAGCAAAAGCTTGCATTATCGCTAGGTCCGTTGAACCCTCTAGGTAGAGTACCCATCCAGTCTGTTCCGCCTGATAGTACTGCTCAAACCCTATCTCCCTGAGTGCTTTCAAGACCTGACTGCCGCGGTCGTTGATGCGGTGTGGCTGGCCGACGAAGGCGACAACCAAGTCTCGGTCCGCAGCTTCGTTGAGCAGCACTTCAGAGTGACTGGCGGCGATAATCTGGCTGGCGCTTGCTCGCGCCACATCAGTGAGCAGACGGTAGATCTGGCGCTGGCGAAGAATCTCTAAGTGCGCGTCAGGCTCGTCGAGAAGCAAGACGGAGCCGGGATTCGCGTACATATATGCAAGGAGAAGCAGCGTCTGTTGCAAACCCCGCCCGGCGGACGACAAATCGAGTTCGGCACCATGCTCGTGATAGGTCATTGCGATCTCGCCGCGTTCGGCAATGTAGCGCGGCGGACGGAGTTTTGACCCGAACAGGTTGTCAATCTGCTTAACAAGATCGTTCCACAAGGACGGCTGTCCTTCGCAAATCCGGAAGCAGAGGTTGCGCAACACTTCGGCGGTACGTCCCTCTCCGATCCGAACATTGACAGCACCGTCATCAAGGCGTGTTTCCGTAGCTGCAAGCCCGGACATCGGCGGCAAGAAGGCGATCTGGACGCTTCCAGCTTCGTCCGGCACCGGCATGCGGTCGGGGGTTTTGCCGTCAGACAGACGAAGCGGCCGACAATAGAAAGACTCGTCGTTGGCGTAGTCGAACTCCAAGCCACACCTCCAGCTTTGGTCATTGGTCACACCTTCGACGGTAATGTCGATGCGAATATTGCTAGTGCGTTGCTGGCCATTGACTCTGCGCACGTCTCGCACATGCAGACCGCGCCACAGGAGATTCGCGTCCGGAATCGGAATGGCTACGAGGTCGCGGCGGTTGACAGTGACTCCGGGGCGCTTCTCGGGCGTACTTTTCTTCCCGGATCGCTTCTCGTTCCAGCGCTTGAGACCGATGTCCCATAAGGCGAGCGCCTGCATGGCCGAGGTCTTCCCGGAGTTGTTGGGACCGATAAAGACCACCGGACTCCCGAGTTCGATCTCGACTTCGCCGAAGCGTTTGAAGTTGCGAATGGTGAGTTTGGTCAGCATACGTCAGGATCTAAGCTGTGATATAGCGCTCGACTGCCAGCACTTCGCGGATTCAACCTCGTCGGAGCTACCTCCAGCAAATGCGCGGCTTGTCGCAATCACCTCGCAGAAATAGAGCCATACGGCTACACCCGCCCGTCGAATTCGCGTCCCCTGATCAGCATAAAGCGAAATTCGCCGTGCGGCTTTTCGCACTCGGTCATCAGGCGCTGCTCCTCGCTGCCAGCGCCGAGGTACATGGTCTCCGACCGGAGGTAGTGCAGGGCTAGGCCGCGCCGCCGGTTGGGGGTGGGATTGGCACCCGTGCGGTGGAAGTTGAGGCCGTGGTGGAACAAGCAGGAGCCGGCCGGCAATTCCACTGGCACGGGCTCGGGGATCAGGGGATTCTCCAAAAAGCGGGGTTTGTGCGCCGAATTGATAGGCCCCCATTTGTGGCTGCCCGGCAGCACGGTCATGCAGCCGTTTTCCACAGTGGCGTCGTCGAGAGCGACCCAGCAGGAGACGTGATCTTGCGGAGCAAACTGGGGCCACGCCACGGAATCTTGGTGCCAATCGGTGACCGTGCCGTGATAGCGGGCTTTCATCATCAACTGGTCGCAGTAGAGTTTGATATTGGGGCCGAGCAAGTCCTCAATGACATCGACGATCTCCGCCTTGCGAGCCACGGCCTCAAAGAGGGGATCGAAATAGCACAGGTGGGTCATTTTGCGCACCTGATCGAGGCGATCCACCTCAGCGTCCTCTTCCTCGCGGAAGGCGGCTTCCAACTGGACGTAGCGCGGCGGCACGTGGTCGGCTTGGCCCCGGGCGATCTGTTCGCTGCGCTGGCGCAGAGCCTGTAATTCGCCGTCGGAGAGAATACGGTGATAGGGCAGGTAGCCCTGTTCCTCAAAGTGGATTTTTTGCGCTTGCGTCAAGGTCATGGCGCAGTCCTTTGAACCAACGAGCAGATGTCTCAGTTTTTCAAATCGCTAAGTACAGGATACTATTGGCCGGTACAGTGCCAATGGACCCAGGCTAGCCCGCCATCTCAGCGCGGATTTCCCGAATCCAATCGGCACTCTGGCGCACCTTGGCCTCCAAACCATCCCAGTCCTTGGCGGCAACGAGTTCCTTGGTAATCAGCTTGGAGCCAGCGCCAACGGCGGCAACGCCAGCCTCAAACCACGCCTCCAAGCTCTCGCGCGTGGCATCGACGCCGCCGGTGGGCATAATCCGAGTCCACGGACAAGGGCCGAGCACGGATTTGACGAAAGCCGGACCGCCGACTTCGCTGCCGGGAAATACTTTGACAATCTCGACGCCCAGTTCTTCAGCTTGGCTGATCTCGCTAACCGAGCCGCAGCCGGGCGAATAGGCAATTTTGCGGCGATTGCACAGGCGGGCGACCTCCTCGTTGAGCAAGGGGCCGACGACGAAGTTCGCGCCGTTGGCAATGTAGAGAGCCGCAGTGGGCGCGTCGCAAATCGAGCCAACGCCCATGATGATGTCGATTTTCTCGGCCATCACGTGGCGCACCGTCTCGGTGAAGACGTGGTGGGCCAAATCGCCGCGATTGGTAAATTCAGCGCAGCGAGCACCCCCTCGGGCGCAGGCTTCGACGATGTGGATGGTGGTTTCTGGGTCGGCGTTGTAAAAGACCGGGACGATACCCGTGTCGTAGATGGCGTTGAGGACGGCCATCCGGTCGTACTGGGCCATTGTGTCTCCTTATGTGTGGTGGACTGTGTAATTATCGAGAAACAGAGGCAAAGGATATGTGTTGTTCGGGAAAGTTGCCGTAGCGGTCCTCGCCGCGCACCAATGTAGTCGGATACTTATTGCCCAGCGAGTTGAGCTCGGGCTGCGCAACGTGCGGGGCCACGTAGCGCAGCGTCAGTCCGCAGCGGCGGCGATTGGAGGTGTTGGGATTGCTGGCGTGGAATACCTGACCGTCGTGAATGGATATCTGGCCCGGCGCGAGCACTAGATCAACGGCTTGGCTGTCGTCGACGAACTCGTCGGGAATCTCCTGATTGATGCTGAGCAGATTGCCGGCTTTGGCCGACTCGCCGTGAGTGGCAATGCCGTCTTTGTGTGAGCCGGGAATGACCCGCATGCAGCCGTTTCCCACGTCGCTGGCATCCACGGCTACCCAAGCGGTGTGGGCTTCGGGTGGCTCTAAGCCCCAATAGGTGACGTCCTGGTGCCAAGCCACAAAGTGCTTGGCCTCTGGGTCGGGGTATTTGCAGAAAAAGTGCGTCGATAGCAGCATAATGTCCTCGCCCATGACTTCCTGCATGGCGTCGAGGATGCGCGGATCCGTGGCCATCTGCCAGATGAATTCTTCGTCTAAGTGGCGGGCTTGCAGGCCGATCTGGCACTTTTCGCGCCCCTCGCGGGCTTCCAACTCGTCGAAGCAGGCGCGGAAGAGATCGATCTCGCTGGCGCTGAACAGATCGATACCCGTGAGAAAGCCCTGCTCGTCATACGTCTGGGCGGCATCTTGGGTCATGGTAGCTCCGTTTTTGTAGTGCTGCGATTCCGTGTATATATTGCACAAATCCCCCGCGCGAAACAAGACTCGGTTCGCCGCGTCAACACATATGAGAAAGGCCGCAATGGGCAGTGTGCAAATCAATGAGAAACTGCTAGCGGACAGCGCCTATTTTGCCGCAGCAAGTCGGCGTGCCGCGCTAGCAGAAATGTTTGAATTCCGCGACCGGCGGGTCGTATTCGGAGCGGGAGCTCTGTCGCAGCTAGCCGACGAGTGCGTCCGTCTCGGCGCGGGCCGGGTGCTGCTCATCCACGATCCAAGCATTGCCCCACTCGTCGATTTAGTCCGCCAAGCCCTCGGCGATTTAGACGTGGTGAGCGCGTACAGCGAGATCGCGCCCAACCCCTCGGTGCAGAGCGTCGATGCCTGCGCTCACGCACTGGCAACCGCGGATTTCGACGTAGCCGTCGCCTTGGGCGGGGGTAGCACCATGGACACGGCCAAGTCCGCGCTCTGCACCGCTGCCAATGGCGGCTCTGTGGCCGATTACTTTGGTTTCGACCTGTACGCAAAACCGCCGCTGGCCCCGCTCGTCGGCATCCCGACCACCGCGGGCACGGGCAGCGAGGTCAGCCGGGTGGCCGTAATCGCCGACGCAACCGGCAAAAAGGCCGTGTACAGCAGCTATTTACAACCCAAGGGCGCGCTGGTGGACCCGCATTTGCACCAAAACATGCCGCCGGTATTGACCGCAATCACCGGCTTGGATGCCCTCGGGCACGCTCTCGAATGCACGGCTTCCACCAAGAGCAATGCCATCGGCGACGCCGTAGCGCGGGCGGCCCTGACCGCAGGCTGCCCGGCGTACGTGCAAGCCGTAGTCCACGGCGATCCAGACGCGCGTTATCAAATGGCGCGCTGTGCCCTCCTCGCCGGATTGCTGTTGAGCCCCATCAACACTGGGGCCGGCCACGCACTCGGCTACGGGATCGAAAAGGTCTCCTTTGAGCGCGGCACCCCCGTGCCGCACGGCGCGGCCGTGGCCCTCGTCTTGCCCGGAGTGATGCGCCACAACGCCCCGGCTGTGGCCGACAAATACTATTTTGCCGCGGGGGCCGCCGGGCTGGCGCTGGGCGGCAAGAGCCGCGAGGAAGGGGTCGAGTTGGCGGCGGAGTGGATCGACGAATTGCGGCGGCAGCACACCCCCTACGGCTCGCTGAACGCAGCCGGGATAAGCGCCGCCGACATTCCGCAGATGGTCGAAAGTGCCCTGAGCGTCCAGCGCTTGCTCAAACCCAATCCGGTCGCAGTGGAAGCGGACGACGCGGCCCGCATCTATCAAAACGCACTAAACTAACTGATGTTACGCAGTACGTGGCCGGTGGTTGGTTTTCGGTCCGATTCTCTCTGGGATAGCGGGCAGGACGCCCTTGATTCGACGAGGCCGATGGCCGTAGGGGGCGGTTTCAAACCGCCCCCTACCCGGGTGCGTAACATCAGTAAACTAAAGCGAAAGGAAACGCTCAATGGCATTTGACCCTCAGCTTCAGCGGCAAATTATGGGCCGCTTTGCCACCGGCGTCACTGTGGTGACCACCTCCTGCGACGGCCAGCTTTGGGGCATGACGGCCAATGCGGTCATGTCGCTGTCGCTGTCGCCGCCGCTGGTGGTGGTCTCGGTTGACAAAAGCGCGTCCATGCACGGCCTGTTGCAAAAAGCCGAGGGCTTTGCCATCAACATCCTCAAGCGAGAACAAGAGGCCCTCTCCGTGCGCTTTGCCCAGCGTGGCCCCAAGAACTTTGCGGACCTGGCAACCAAAGTGGCCCAAACCGGCGCGCCGATTTTGGCCGACGCCTTGGCCTATGTGGACTGCAAGCTGGTAGAAATCGCCGCCGCAGGCGACCACGACATGTTCATCGGCGAATGCCTCGCCGGCGAGGTGGGCAGCGGCGCGCCGCTGATCTTCTTCGGCGGGCAATACGCCGAGTTGGCCGATTAGACTGACCCCAAGAGAAAGGAATGCTACAATGGAGAAAAAAATCGTCAAAAGCGAAGCTGAGTGGCGGCAGGAACTCACCGAAGAGCAGTACCACGTAACGCGGCAAAAGGGCACCGAGCGCGCCTTTACCGGCGAGTACTGCGACAACAAGGAGCAAGGCGTCTATCGCTGCGTCTGCTGCGGCAGCGAGCTATTCAGTTCAGAGACCAAGTACGATTCGCGGTCCGGTTGGCCCAGTTTCTGGCAGCCCCTCGCCGCGGACAAGGTCGCCGAGGAGCGCGACACCAGCCACGGCATGGTGCGCACCGAAGTGCTGTGCAGCCAGTGCGACGCCCACCTTGGCCACGTCTTCCCCGACGGCCCCCAGCCGACCGGCCTGCGCTACTGCATGAACTCAGCGGCGCTCAAATTCGAGCGCGAGCAGGAGTAATCTCAACGCTCCAGCACGATCCCCTCGCGGTCAATCCGGCTGAACATCGCCCGGTACTCCTCCGTCCCATCGTCGTCCCAATACTCGGTCTCAATGGGCGCGGCATAGCTCATGGGCATCAGGCGATTGCGGTCGGGCCGCACCATGAAAATCGAGTTGGCCGGGTCGGCGATGTTGTACATGCGGGTGCCGTTTTTGAAGCGCGATTTGATGATCCACTTTTCTTGTGCAGGCAACGCTAGCGCTTTCAGCCGCTCCAATTCTTCCCGATCTAAAGTCAACCCCAGCCCCGGTTTTTCCGGCACTCGCACAAATCCGTTAACCGGGTCCAGCCGCTCTTCTACCACATCGCTTGGCCAAACTTCGTAATCGTTGTGGCAGTGGAAGGTGGCCGTGGGCGCGGCAGCCATCATGTGCACGACCATGGCGCGGGTGATGGCACCGCCGACGTTTTGCAGCATAAAGGGCTTGCCCGCCGCGGCAAACAAACCAGCGCGGCGCATGGCATCGCCGATTTTCGCGTGCCCGAGCATGTAGATATCGGCCGGCTCCATCAGCACCTCGTAAGTGGCCCCCAGCGGGAAGTGATGCAAGACGATGGGTCGCTTGGCCCGCTTGCGCAGGTCGATGTAGCCCTCGATGTCCCCGGGCGGCAACGGGTCTTCAAAGCAACCGGCAATCGGATACTCGGCTAGCTTTTCCACCAGCTCGGGCATGTGGTCGTCCGTGCCGTGCATGGTAAAATCGTAGTGGATCTTGAAGCCGGGCGGCGCGACCTTTTGCATGGCCTCGGTCTGGTCAAAGACGTTTTCAAAGGGCGAGAGGTGGTACTTCAGCCACGTGTAGCCCTCTGCCGCGTAGCGGGTTACGGTTTCGGCCATGTGCTCGGGATGGGTCGATACGGTCCAAGCTCCCACGGGCACAAACGACCGATACTTCTGGCCGAAGAGCTTATAGACGGGGACGCCAGCGGCCTGCCCCATCAGGTCGTACATGGCCGTGCCCAACCCCAGCGAGGTCTCGTCGCCGATCCAGTCAAAGGGGTTGCTGCCGATGTATTGGTCGATAGTCTCCTGCGGCTCGGGGCCCCCGCTCTCGCCGAGGCCAATCCGGCCATCGTCGGTGTGGGCGATGTAGATCGTACGGCTCGCGGGGCCGTAGTAGTGGTTGAGCGGGTAGGCGATCCAGTCGTGGTACGCGAGCGCGATCTCGTGGACTTCGATTTGAGTAACTTGCATGATGGGACGCCTTTCCGCGCAGGGTCAGGGAAATTTGAGTACGACCTTCAGAGCTTGGTGCGGCTCGGGATCGTCGAAGGCCATGGCAAAGGCTTGCTGGATCTCGGCAAAGGGCAGGACGTGGCTAACGATCGGCGCGACGTCGATGCGCCCTTGGACGATCCAGTCGAGGGCCGGCCGGTAGTCGCGCTCGGGATTGGGACCGATTGAGAAAATCAAGCGCAGCTCTTGGCGCAACAGGTCCAACATCCTGACCGCCATCAAGCCCTCGATGTGGTCCTTGTCCGGGACGCCAAAGCAGATCACCTCGGCGTTGCGGCAACAGAGGTCCGGTACGAGGCCCAGAGTCTCGGCGACACCCACGGCCTCGACTGCGAGACCAGCCATGGCACCGCCCGTAATTTCAGCGACCGCGGCGACTGGATCTTGGGATGCCGAGCAAATCGCATGCGTAGCCCCCATCTGGCAGCCCACCTCCAAGCGATAGGGCAGCGGATCGATCGCCATGATGCGACGCGCGCCGAGGTTGCGCAGCACCGCGTTGAACAGCAGCCCCACCGGCCCTTGGCCGATCACCACCACATCGCGGTCAATGATGTTGCCCAGCTTGTAGAAGCTGTGGATCACCGTGCCCAAAAGCTGGCTCATCAGCACCTTTTCCTCGGGCAAATCGCCGGGCAGGCGGATGCAGCCGCCGTCGTCTTTGGCCAAGACGTACTCTTGGAAAAGTCCTCGATCAAAGCCCCACAACAGCACCCGTTCCCCCTCCCGATAGCGCCCTGACGGGCAGACTTCGACCACGCCCATGCCTTCGTGCCCAGTGGCCCCAGGCGGCTGCGGATAGCGCTTGTGGGGGCCGCAAAACGGCGGCTTGTCGCTGCCGCAAACCGCAACCCGCTCCATTTTCACCAGCATCTGATCGCCGACCGGCTGGGGTTTGTCCGTCTCGATAATTTCCCACTGACGCGGGGCGACTAGTTGGGCCGCGCGCATACCTTTCCTTTCTGCTCTATCTCTACTAGTCGAAGAAATCGGCGTCTTCCTCGCGCAGATAGCGCCGCGCTTCTTCGGCAATTAAATCAACGCCCATCCCGGGCGCGTCCCAAACGGCGATGTGGCTATCGACCACAATCGGGTCGGGCAAGCCCTCGACGATGTCGTACCACCACTCGGGATGGCCCGTCGGATATTCAAAGGCAATGTAGTTTTGCGGCAGCGTCGCCGCGACTTGCACCAAGGCCGCCAAACCCAACAGGCCGTCGAGCACGCCGTGAGGAGCCATGAGAATGCCGTGCATATCGGCGTATTCAGCCACCCATTTGAGTTCGGCAATCCCGCCAATGTCGCAGGGATCCGGGCCGATGACATCCACGGCGCGCTTCTCGATCAGGTCCTGAAAATTGTGCCGCAAGTAAATTTGCTCACCCGTGTGGATCGGCGTCGAGGTGCTCTGCGTGACCTCGCGGTAGTGATCCGCCGACACGTAGGGCACGTAATCGCCAGTCAGCATGTCCTCCAGCCAAGCCACGTTGAGGTCTTCCACCGCCCGGGCCAAGCGCAGCGCATCCGGCACGAGCATACCCGGGCCCAAGTCCAGCGCCAAGCCAACCTCGTCGCCGCACACTTCCTTCATCGCGCGGATGCAATCGACGATGTAGTTGAGGCCGCGTTCGCTCAAAGGGCCGCGATTGGCGTGGAACGGGCCGGCTTGGTGGGTGCCGTAGAAATGTTCGGGTGACTCAGTGATCCCCCCGCCGTGGAAGGCGAGCCCCTGCTTGATGATGCTAAACTTCTGCGGCGCGTCCTTCATCTGCTGCATGTTTTTAGCGTAGTTCTCGGGCGACTGCTCTCCCTCCATGGGGAAGCGCACCGCGCCATTGTACACCCGCACGCGGTCGCGGACCTTGCCGCCGAGCAGCTTGTACACCGGCGCACCCACGGCCTTGCCGGCAATATCCCACAGCGCCATTTCAATCGCACTGACCGCACTGCCCCAGGGCTTGAAGCTGCCCAAGCGCCGGATATTGAGCATCACCCGCTCGACGTCGGTCGGGTCCTCGCCGAGAATGCGGTCTTTGTAAAACAGCACATGGGGCTTGAGATAGGACTTGCTCGCCTCGACTTGTCCGAGGCCGTAGATGCCCTCGTCGGTATTGATGCGCACGACCGGGTTGTTGCCGATGACCGCGCATTTGAGATCCGTGATTTTCATATTTTTCCCTTTTCGTCGCCTTAATGACTGATGTTACGCATTGTAGGGGCAACTCTGAGAGTTGCCCTCCCTCGTGGTTGCCCTCGTCGGATCCCGCTGGCTGCATACGCGGTGTCGCATGGGCGCCCACAAGGGACGCCCCTACACCTGTCGGTTCGGCCCAGATACATAACATTAGTTAATGATCCTGTCGAGACCGCGTCGAGGTCTTGACCGACCGGTGCGGCGGTCTGCTCTCGCCCATAGTCTCCATGGTCATGAGCTGGATGATGTCGCTGCTGGTGACCGCGCCCAAAAACTTTTCCGAATCCCTTTCCACCACGGGCATAACGGAAAGAGAATTTTCTGACATACGGTGCAGCACGTCTTCGACTTGCTCATCAGGATAGGCCAATGGGGTTTGGCGGCGTACCACAGCGTCGAGCTGGGTCTTGCCCCAAGCGTCCTTAGGCAGGTAGCGGAGCATCTCCAAGGACACGACCCCGACCAGCGCTCCCTTATCTGCCACGACGTAGTGGGGCTGGTGCGGAACGAGCCACTGCTCCGTGAAATCACGCACTGTGACCGAAGACGCAGGATGCCGCCGCGAGCGGTCCAGAATGTTATCAATCTTGATGTCTTCCAGCGCGAAGCGGACTATGCCCAATGGAATGTCGTCAAGTTGCGCTGGCAGGTCGGTCCTGCGGCTGGCCCGGCTCACCGCGAAGTTGATCACCGACGGCATGAACAAGATGTAGCAAAACATGACCAGCACCAAGAATGAGAAAACCACTTCGTCAATGATTCCAGAATTCCACATAACCAGCAGCAGCGCGATTTCAGCTACTCCCTTACCCATCAGCCCGGTGGCCACGGCGTAGGGAACGGCGAGGCGGGACACGTAAGCGCCGATGAAAGCGCCGGTGAAGTTGCCGAGCAATGGGATCAGCGCCAACCCCGCCATGGCCCCCAGCGGCAAGGTTGCAAAGGTAAAGCTGAAGCTCAATCCGGCGGAAGCAAAGAACAGGGGCACGAAAAACCCCTCGGCCACGCTGCGAATCCCTGGGATGATCTCCCGCTGCACTTGGTAGGGAAGGCTCGACAGCGACGCCCCGAACAGTAAAGCACCCAGTGAGCCGTGGAGTCCCACTGCTTCCGCGCCGTACACTATCAGGAAGAGCATGCCAAGCAGCAAACCCAAGGAGAGTTGCGGCACCTGGATCACCCGCTGCAACAACGCCACCAACGGCGGCAACACCCGCGACGACAATACCCAAGTCACCACCGAAAAACCGGCAACCTTGCCCAGCAAAATCAGGATGCCGACAGGCGAAACTTGGTGGGCGTGTTCGCCGATGCTGAAGCCGATCACCAGCAGGGCAATCAACTCGGCGATGATCACCACCGTGAAAATTTGCAGTCCAACCGGCTGTTTCAGGTATCCGCCGTCCGTCAGCACTTTGGCCACGATGCCCAGACTGGTCATCGACAGCACGCCGGCCAACGCCAGCGACTCGGTGAAATTCAGTTGCAGTCCGAAATCGAAAACCAAATCGGTGGTGACCAGCATCGAAATGCTTAGTGACACGATCACCGACAGTACGGCCGCGAGGAAGTAATGGCCTTTGAGGGACGACATGAAGCTGGAAATATCCACTTCGTCCAGGCCGATCAGGAAAAAAAATATGAACACCCCCAGCGCCAAAACCAACTCGAGGTGCAGCGAAGACTCAATCCACCAGACGCCGGTCAGTTCCATGACCGGCCCAAGCAACATACCTGTCGCCGCATAGGCGATGATGGAGTTCAACCGCAGCCGGCGAAAAACGCCCTCGGCCAACTTGGCGACGATGATGAGCATCCCGAGAGTCAACAGCGATTGGTGTAGTTCATGCGCGTGCTCACCGAATCTGAACAGATCCACTATATCTTGGAGCGAGAAGCCTTCCATGGTCTTGAGATTCTCCGTAGGTGCCGTTTTGGGGTCTTTAGTGAGGGCCTCTAAGTTTTTCGACTCCGTGGTACTTGCCGTCCGTACCAATCACGGTCAAGAACACAGCGTCGGATCCCTGATTATCGTCCGGCCCGTACTTGAGCTGCAGGCCGTCAATTTCTATGGTGCCGGTATCTCGCACCGCGTGGAGCAGGCACTCTCGGCTCAGGTCGGGGCCGCAGGCTTTGAGACCGGCGACGACGAGGCGTCCGGCTAGATAACCTTCCAACGAAACGAACCCGGGTTCCGCTTGGGGGTCGTACTCGGAGAGGGCGCTGTGGTATCGAGCCACCACGGGGATGTTTTCGTTATCGGGGGGAGGAACTACTTGCGTAACGTACACGCCAGCCCCGTCGGGCCCCAACTCGTTCGCCAAAGCGTTGCTCCCCACGAAGGAGACCGTCATGAATACCGGGTCCAGCTCCCGCCGCACCAACTCTATGGTCTTGACCACCGGCATGTAGGAGCCAATCATGATCACCGCTTCTGGATTGGCCGCGGTGATTTTGAGCGCGGCTCCCTTCACAGCGCGGGTGTTGCGTGGGTAGTGCGAGGCCGCTACCGGCTCTAGGCCCCGGCGCTCCAGTGCCAACCGCGTGCCCTCCAGTCCGTTCAAGCCGAAGGAATCATCCTGATAGAGGACGGCAACGCGGGTGATCCCCAAATCCTCAGTGAGCCGCGCCACCATCTCCTCGGTTTCCTGGTAGTACGATGCCCGGACGTTGAGCACATTGTCCAACTCCCGGTCGCGCAAGAACTCAGCCCCCGTGAACGGAGCGAGGAAGGGCACCCCGGCAGCCTGGGCCAGCGGTGATGCAGCGCGGGACGTGGGTGTGCCCACCGCGCCGATCAGCGCGAATACCCTTTCATTCCCAATCAACCGTTGCGTGTTCGAAGCAGCAAAGTCGGTTTCATAGCCGTCATCCAACGCCTTGAGCTTCAGTTCGCGGCCATAGACGCCCCCTTCCTGATTGGCCTCGTGGAATGCCGCCTCAATTCCCAAGCGCATCGCCTTGCCCAATTCTTGGGCAGGCCCGGTGAACGCGGCGGATTGACCAAAAAGGACGTGGTCGTCGGAAAACCCGGGGCCCTCGTGGCCTTCTTCCTGCGCTGTTGCCGGGTGCGGCGTATTCATTTCCCTTCCACCGTCATTTGGCTCGGGGGCATCCTGCCCGCCCAGACAGGCCATGCCAAAGGTCGCCAGTAGCATCACAAGGGGGGTTATCAAGTGAGGTCTGATGTACAGGCGCGGATTCAACTGTTGCCTTTCGCCAATAATTGCCGGTCTAATCTGCCATTTATCCATCCTGCGGGCAATCGCGTCCGCCCCCGCTCACTAGCTCCTCCAGCTTCCAGTCGAGCGGAATGCGCATCCGCCCTTCGTTGCGGCGATCAAAGAGCAGGTAGTTCTCTTTCAGCCCAAAGTAGAACAGGTCGCGGGTCAACTCCACGTCCTTTTGGCAGTACTCGGCAATCAAGTCCATCCGCCCCTCCTTGAACCACCGCAGCGCGTCCAGCCCGTCGGCGCTCTTGGCTGCGTCGAGCGTGGCCCGGCCCAGCGAGTCGAGGCTCACTCGGTAGCGCAGCCGCTGGTGGATCTCGCGCAAAATGTCGAGCGTGTTGAGCGTGCGGAAATCGAACGGGCTGTACCCGCGCAAGACCGAATAATCAAAGCCGATGATGTTGAAGCCGACGACCAAATCGGCCGCCTGCAAGTGCTCTAAGAGCCGGTCGATGTCTTCCTCAAAATACTTGGTACAGGCCTGCTCGCGGCTGTCCCATACCACGCCGACCGACATGCCCATCATGTGTGCTTTGTTCCAGCCGCCGACCTCGGCAGCCGAGCGCTGGGTTTCGAGGTCGAACACTACAATGTGCGGGCCTTGGTCAGGTGTCACGTCCTCTACCTCCTCTTCTTCTTCCCAGTCGGCAAAAATCGGCGCGTCCTCTGCGCCCTCGGCTGTGGACGCGGTGCGCTCGATGGCCCGACGGCCCGTGAGCGCACCGAGCAAGTGGATTGCGCCAGCCTTGTCGAGGGGGACGTTGCCCGCGCCGCACGTGGGGAAATGGATGCAAGACGGGCAGCCGAGCAGACAATCGCAGGTCTCGACCATGGATAGCGTCATATCTAAGAGGCGGTCGAGCTGGGCAAAGCCCTTTTCCGCGAGGCCAATGCCGCCGGGGTGATAGTCGTACACGAAAATCGCGCCCTTGCCGAGCTGGGGGTGCTGGGGATAGCAAATCCCGCCGACGTCCGTGCGGTCGCACAGGGCCAGCAGCGGGAACAGCGACTTCATGGCGTGTTCAATGGCGTGGATCGAACCCATGTAGTGGTGCTGATGGCGGCTGAGATCGGCCTTGAAGTGGGCGTCGAGCTCAATCCAGAAGCCAATCGTCTCAAAGTGCTCCACCGGCGACTCCAGCTCGTGTTTGCTGAGCACGACTTGGTCGCCGACGCGGATCTTTTCGTAGCCCACCACCTGCGAACTGACCTTGAGCCGGCCCAACCGCGCCATAAAGCCCTGCAAGGGCCGCGAGCGCAGCTCCTCTAAGATCTCGGTGTCTTTTTCCGTGCGGGCGCGCGTGAAGTACGCCACATCCACTTCCTCGGCGTAGATTTGGCCCCGCTCGGGGTTGCGGTCGCCGATCTCGTACTGGCGGCCTCGGTGCAAATAAATTGCGCCTTTGTAGCACTCGCCGTACACCTGCCCGCCGCTGACCGTGCCAATCTGGTTGTCGCCGTGATCGACGATGCGATACGACTCGCCGATGGTGCGCATGTTGACCAAGCGATGCGGCTGCTTGCGCGCGGCAAACCAAGCGTCGCCCTCGGCGTTCTGCAATAGCATACCCTCCTCGGTCAGCGCATCAATCGCCTCCTGATAGTTGGGCAGCGCATATTCGGATTCGCTAGCCACGAGGGGCAGTTCGCGCGCCGCGCACGTGAGGTGATTTTTAAGGATGTACTGATTCGTCGGGTCCACCACCGCGTCCTCCAAATCGCGCGCAAAAAACTCCCCCGGATGCCGCATAAAATACTGGTCGAGCGCATCGGGAGACGCGATGAGAAGGATGAGCGACTCGCGACCAGCGCGACCCACGCGACCAGCGCGTTGCCAAGTGTTGATGATCGAACCCGGATAGCCGACCAACACGCAGATGTCCAAGCCGCCGATATCAATGCCCAGTTCCAAGGCCGACGTGGCCACCACGCCCATGAGCTCGCCGCCGTTGAGCGCCTGTTCGATCTGGCGGCGCTCAGTGGGCAAATAGCCCGCGCGATACGAAGAAATCCGCTCCCGCAAGTCCGGACGGCTCTGGGTAGCCCAGCGGTACACGAGTTCGGTGGTGATGCGGGCGCGGGTGAAGACAATCGTGCGGTAGTCCTTGAGCACACTGGCGCGCAGCAGATGGGCCGCAAGGGTATTGGGGCTTTCTGTCGGATTGACAAACACGAAGTGGCGCGCCGCGGCCGGAGCGCCGTGATCTTCAATCGCGTAAAAGGAGCGGTTGAGCAACTCCCCCGCCAACTCGCGGGGATTGCCCATCGTCGCCGAACTGGTGATGTACACCGGATCGGACCCGTAGTGCGCGCAGATGCGGTTCAAGCGGCGAAAAAGATGCAGCACGTGCGTGCCAAACACGCCGCTGTACGCGTGCAGCTCGTCGATGACCACGTAGCGTAAGCGAGCAAAAAAACCGGCCCATGCCTCGTGGAAGGCGAGGATGCCCGAGTGCAGCATGTCCGGCGTGGTGAACAGCACCTGCGGCGGCTTGGTGCGGATTTGCCGACGGCGATGGCTCGTGGTGTCGCCGTCGTAAATGGCCGCTTTCAGCGTGCCACCCAAGCCCTGCATCAGGCCATTTAGCTCGTCGAACTGATCCTGCTCCAGCGCCTTGAGCGGGAATATGTAGAGCGCGTGCGCCTCTGGATCGTCGAGCAGCGTGGATAGCACGGGCGCGTTGTACACCAAGGTCTTGCCCGAGGCCGTAGGCGTGGCAACGGCCACGTGCTGACCCTCCAGCACTTTTTGGATGCCCTCGGCTTGGTGCGTATAGAGCGCGGGGATGCGGGCGATTTCGAGGATGCGGGCCATGGCCGGAGGCAGGCCAGCCAAGTCGCGGACTAGACGCGCCGGACGCGAGGGCAAAGTCTGATGATGGACGACCTCGTTGCCCAAGATGCGGCGTTTGAGAAAGCGGATGTGTTCAGCGATGCTCTCAGCGTCGCAGATCAAGGCTCAATTTCCTGAAGCAGTGTGCGGCGAAGACGAGCGGGGATCACGGGAAAAAAAGAGAATAGCTAAGCTGTTGGGCTAGGGCAAGGCTTCTAAAGGCCTCTTATCCCGAGCAGTCCGTCCCCAGCATTGGGGACGCCACTCACGTTAGATTAACTGTCGCAAGATGCGACAATGTTGCAAATCAGCCCATCTCATCAGGTTTTCCAATAAATCATCCCACAACCCCCATAATTTCAAAGCGTTGGCTTCTTGCTCCACTCCTTCAGCGCCATTTGACCGTTGCATTGTGCGTCATCGTGGAATTTCCTCACTTCCACGTCTCGGTCATATATATCTCCTTATATATAAAGGACTTTCCTATTTGCCGACGCCTTGGCACAGATTGTGCTACAAATTTATTAACAACTCTGGGACGGCCTGCTCGGGATAAGCAGAGAGGCAAGCTCGACAGGCCAGTTTTTCGAGTTCGAGAAGTAAGCGCGGTGCATCAGATCAGTTTCTCCAACCTAGCAAAGTGAAATCCTTACTCCAAAATCTTACGTCCGAGCTTCGCGCCGACCTCCTGTCCGCGAAGGCCGTTCCGGCGCTGGCAGCCGGCTTCACCTCGGGCCTAGGTCTGCTCGTCGCTCAGGTTGCCTTCGGGAGCTTCATATTCTCGGGGCCGTTGGCTTCCTATTCTTCCCAGGGCGTCGGCCTAGTGCTTTTCGGGAACTTCGCGACGTGCCTGATCATCGCCCTCGCGGGCGGCTACCTCGGCGCGATTGCAGGGCTGTCTCCTGCGCTAGTGGTCATCATGGCCACGATCGGGTTCACAATGAACGCCGAGGGCGACGCGCTGTTTGTCACCACGGCAGTCACGCTCATCATCAGCGCCGTCGCCACTGGCGCGTGCTGTCTCATGATCGGGTACTTCCGACTCGCCAATCTAGTGCGCTTTATCCCCTACCCGGTGGCGGGTGGATTCGTAGCCGGAATCGGAGGAGCCGTGTGCCTAGCAGCCCTGTCGCTGATGGGAGCCAAACCGGATTGGCGGGCGACTCCCGCACTCTTGGAACCCTCCGTGCTGTGGAAGTGGAGCCCGGGCGCGGCGTATGGGACCGCCCTGTATCTCGCGATGAAGCGCTGGAATAACCCGCTGATCCTGCCGGTGAGCGTCGCGCTCGCCGGAGCTGCGTACCATTTCGCGCTCGCCACCTTCGGCATTTCGGGTGACGCGGCGCGGGCAGAGGGCCTGCTACTCACCAGCACAGCGGACGGAAACTTGTGGCCGGCCTTGTTTCCTGCCGATCTGGTCCAAGTGCAATGGGCCTCAATGGCCGAGCAGATCCCCCACATGCTGACGCTGATGCTAGTCGCTTTCATCAGCGTGGTCCTGAACTTCGCCGGCCTTGAATTGGCTGTAAACCAAGAGTTGGACTGGGATCGAGAGTTCCGGGTGACGGGCGTCGCGAGTGTGGTCTCCGGTTTAGGCGGCGGCACAGTGGCGACCCTTGTCGTACCGGCGTCCCTGCGCAGCAAGCTACTCGGGGCCACAACAAGGTTGACCGGAGTGGTCGCCGCCCTCGTGATCGGAGGCGCGTTGTTCCTAGGTGACGGGATGCTAGAACTCGTCCCGTCGCCACTCGTAGGCGGGATCCTGGTCTTTGCCGGTCTCGGCATGCTGGACCAGGGTCTCGTGGCAAGCCGCAGGCGGCTCCCTTGGTCGGAGTACGGCATCGTTCTGCTGATCTTCATTGCGATCACGTCCTTCGGAATGATCGAGGGCGTGGGCGTCGGGATGCTCGCCACCCTCGTATTCTTCGCCATGCGCCTCAGCCGCGTGGACCCAATCGGATCGCAGTTTACCGCGCGAGAGCGCGAGAGCAACAAGGCTCGGCCCGTCCCCGATCGCGCCATCCTGCTGGAGGAGGGTGAGCGAGTGCAGGCATACCAACTGCGCGGCTATCTCTTTTTCGGCAGCGTGCGCCCCCTCGCCGATCATCTCAGGCAGTCCCTGAGCGGCGCTTCGCGTCCCACTTGCCTGATACTGGACTTCAGCGCCGTCTCCGGCTTCGACTTCTCGGCAGTAAACGTTCTGAGCAGGTTTCTGCAAACGGCGCACGCGGCCGGAGTGCGGGTGGTTCTGAGCACATTGTCCAAGGAATTGCAGACCGGACTTGAGCACAATCTTCCGCCTGCCGTATATGCCGAGCTCCTAATAGAGCCGGATGCGGACCGCGCCCTTGAGCGCTGCGAAGACATCGTCATTGCGGAGTGGAGAGACATGGCGGACGAGCGGCGCGCCTCGCTGCTAGAGCACACCGTCGATGATCTCGAGCGCTACCTAGAGCGGCAAATTGATTTCGAAAACCTGCTGGAAGAACTCCGACCTTGGCTGAGCCCGCGCCAGTACGCTACCGGCGAGATCCTCGTCGGACCGGATGCGCCGCAAGAAGGTCTGCAACTGCTGCTCTCTGGCCGGGTTTCCGGGTACGATTCAGCGGGCACGCGCCTGTTTCAGTGCGGCCCGGGCGATCCGATATGGCCGGCGGGTGCGGCGGAGCAAAGAACAACCTCTGTGGTTGCGGACGAACCCTGCCAAGCGATGGCGCTGCCCCCGGCCACCCTAGGCTGGCTGGAGCAGCACGAAGAGCGACTTACTCTCAATCTGTATCGCTACCTTCTCGCTGGACGGCTCCAATCCGAATCAGGAGCGGAGCAACAACAACCTTACAACAAGAGGTAAGACCAATTGAAGACAACCCTAACTTTCCTACTCGCCCTTCTCCTAGCCGGTCCGACCGTGGCGCAAGAACAGCTTGCAGAACGACTACCGTATATACTGAAGACGGTGAACGCGCAAATGGTGCGCGTCGAGGGCGGGTCGTTCACCATGGGGTGTACGCCGGATCAGGAGAATTGTAATGACGACGAAAAGCCGACGCACCGCGTGCAAATCGACAGCTTCGAGATTGGCAAGTACGAGGTGACTCAGGAACTGTGGGAAGCGGTCATGGGCGAGAATCCGAGTGCTTTTGCGGATTGCCCCCAGTGTCCGGTTGAAACAGTCAGTTGGGATGACATCCAGGCGTTTCTAGTCAAACTGAATGCGGGAGGCGAGCAGTATCGGCTGCCGAGCGAAGCGGAGTGGGAATATGCCTCGCGGGGCGGGCAGCAAAGCCAAGGGTTCCAGTATTCGGGGAGCAACGACTGGGTTGCGGTCGCTTGGTACTACCAGAACACCGACAATAGGACACATCCGGTGGGAGAAAAGCAAGCAAATGAGCTGGGCTTGTTCGACATGTCGGGGAACGTCCGGGAATGGGTGCAGGACTGCTGGCATACCAGTTACGAGGGCGCGCCGACTGACGGCAGCGCTTGGGAGCCAGAAGGTTGTGTGCGTCGTGCCATACGCGGCGGCTCTTGGTACGGCAAGCCGAGTTACGTCCGCTCGGCCAACCGCTTCTGGTACGCCACGTATTTCCGCAACAACAACCTCGGCTTCCGCCTTGCCCGGACGATCCGAGACTAGAAAACATCCGCAAGATCAATAAGCCGCTTGTTTGGCGAGAAAATCGGTACATATTTCAAGTTTAACTTGAGATTTGTACCGATTTTTAGATATACCTTGAAATCACAATATGGAATCTTGGCAAACATCTATTAAGGCCCTGACTGTCGATGTCTTCGGCACAGTCACCGACTGGTACTCTACTATTGTGCGAGAGGGTGAGCGATTGGGCTACGACAAGCGGCTTGCCGTGGACTGGGCGCGCTTTGCCACGGCTTGGCGCGGTGGCTATGAACCTGCTATGGGTCGCGTGCGGCGCGGCGAATTGCCTTGGACGACAATAGACGCGCTCCATCGAATGATTCTCGACAACATTCTGCAAGACTTCTCGATTCCCGAGTTGTCCGAGGACGAGCGCAGTCATTTCAATCGCGTTTGGCACAGACTGGATCCGTGGCCCGATGTGGTCGGCGGCATGTTGCGGCTGAAGTCCAAATACATCGTTGCCGCGCTTTCCAATGGCAACATGTCGCTGCTGACCAACATGGCCAAGCACGCCGGTATTCCGTGGGACTGTATCTTGTCAGCAGAGCTTGCGCGGCATTACAAGCCGGACCGGGAGGTTTACGAGACTGCGGCGCATCTTCTCGATTTGGAGCCGCCTTCAATCCTGATGGTCGCGGCGCATCGCCACGACTTAGAGGGGGCTAGAGCCGTTGGCTTCAAAACGGCCTTCATTCCACGTCCTCTTGAATGGGGACCGGAAGGCCAAGCCGACACCGCGCAAGACGGAGATTTTGACATAATTGCGGAGGATTTCCACGACCTTGCGGCGCAACTTGGAAGCTAATCGGCCTTCCCCTGAAAGACCCCGGTTAGGGGTATTTTGTCTCCTCGCGTGAGGTTGTTTCTATTATCTTTACTGGTCATAATACGATAAGGCTTGTGAATGACGATACCATTCGAGCTAATTATGGAACAAGCTCCAGTGTCTTTCCAAACCCGCCGCAGGCAGAGATTCCACGATTTGATGAGAAATCCAACCAATGCTGAATATCTTCTTGCCCGTAAAACCGCGCAGGAATATCGGAGCAAGGGCTACGATGTTTCGACAGGAGTGCTTCTCGACTTCTTTCCCAACTTCCAAGCTGACTTGGTTGTACGGAAGGGCGACGAGTCGAAGGTGATTGAAGTAAAGTCTAGGGCCTCGCTGGCCGCGGACCGTAGAATCAGCGAGTTGGCAAGTATCATAGACTCAAAACCGGGTTGGGCCTTCGAGTTGATTCTGGTGAGTGAGCCTGAGAGTCGTGATGCACCTGCTGGTGCGAGATCTTTCGAAAGTGAAAGCATCCTCCAACGAATTGGACAAGCCGAGAAAGCCCTGCAATCAGACATTCCTGAAGCGGCTTTCATGCTTGCGTGGTCAGCTTGTGAGGCTGCGATTCGAGCATTGGTGTCGAACGAAGGAGTTTCAAAGCCAGGTATCACCTCGGCGAGTTACGTCCTTGACCAAGCACGTTATTTGGGAGTTATATCGGGGGACGAGTATCTCAAGCTAACTGACTTGCATAAATACAGAAACGCGATTGCCCACGGGTTTAGCCACGA
The DNA here is from genome assembly GCA_965116455.1 of Candidatus Latescibacterota bacterium. Taxonomy (GTDB): domain Bacteria; phylum Latescibacterota; class UBA2968; order UBA8231; family UBA8231. Next base: position 3,866,722 of record OZ220690.1, read on the forward strand.
CGACTTGGGTATCGAGATGGTTTTGGAATTGATCGAGACTGCTCGTAGATTGACGAACGAGCAGAGCACAGAGGAATATGCTCAAACTTGAATCCCCCCATCACCGGCATCAACCGCAACCTGACCCACTACGCCGCCCCCGGTTTTAGCCGCTACATACGCCGCGCCTTTCTCGCATCGGCTGGCTACGACGAGGCGGATTTAGAGCGGGAAGAACGTCGGCTCGCGGTCCAAGCTGAACTGGATGCGGCCAAGGACCAGGCCGAACGCAACAGGATGGGTCAGTTTGCAACTCCAACGGAACTTGCAGTACAGATCCTTGAGTATGCGAAAGGGCAACTGGATGAGACTGAGGTGGTGCGGTTTATCGACCCAGCCATCGGGACCGGCTCGTTCTACTCGGCACTGCTCAAGGTCTTCCCGGCAGACCGCCTGACACGCGCCGTCGGCTACGAGGTCGATCCTCATTACGGCGAATCTGCGACGAAGCTATGGAAGGGTACGATGCTGGATGTTAGCCTGGAGGACTTTACACTGGCCGCACCCCCATCAGATAAAGAGAAATTCAACCTGTTGGTCTGCAACCCGCCCTACGTGCGGCATCACCACATCGCCAGCAAGGAGAAAAGACGCCTTAAGGCCCACACAAGGGAGACTTGCGGCATCAAGGTGAACGGGCTTGCCGGTCTGTACTGTTACTTCCTCGGATTGTCTCACCAGTGGATGGCGGAAGGCGGACTGGCGGGTTGGCTGATACCGAGCGAATTCATGGACGTCAACTACGGCGCGTCGGTGAAGCGCTATCTGCTCGACAAGGTTACGTTGCTGCACATCCACCGTTTCGACCCCAAAGAAGTGCAATTCGGGGACGCTCTAGTGTCCTCTGCGGTAGTTTGGTTTAGCAAGAAAGAGCCACCCGACCATCACAAAGTGCGTATGACCTATGGCGGTTCACTACTGCGGCCTAGTCTGGAACGACTGGTTTCGGTCAATACGCTCCGACGCGATCCGAAATGGACGCTGTACCCGATGAAAGAGAGCCACTCGGAGTCGCACGCGCCGGTGCTCGCGGACTTCTTCACTATCAAGCGCGGGCTGGCGACGGGCAGCAACAGGTACTTCATCCTGTCAACGGAGGAGATCGAAGAACGAGGGCTTCCTGCCGAGGTGTTCCGACCTATACTCCCAAGCCCGCGTTACGTGCCAGACAACGAAATCCTAGCGGACCGCGCTGGCAACCCTGTATTGGAACGGCAGTTGTTCCTCCTAGACTGTCGGTTGCCAAAAGAGAAGGTCAAAGAGCGGCATCCGACGCTAGGGGCCTACCTTGAAGAAGGCAAGGCGCAGGGCATAGCTGAACGCTATATATGCCGGCATCGGTCGCCTTGGTATGCACAAGAGCGCCGCCCGGCTGCGCCGTTCCTCTGCACCTACCTTGGTCGCAGCGACAAGAAGAACGGGCGGCCATTTCGATTCATACTGAACCACTCCAATGCGACTGCCCCCAATGTCTATCTGATGCTGTATCCGAGGGGAGCCCTTGACAGGGCGCTTGCAGAATCTCCCCAGTTGAAGCGGCAAGTGTGGGACTTCCTGAATGGCATAAGCCCAAAGGAGATGCTGAACGAGGGGAGAGTTTATGGGGGAGGACTACACAAGCTGGAGCCGAAAGAGTTGGGAAGGGTACCGGCGGCGGCGCTTGCAGACCTACTGCCGGAAGCGGAGTGGCAAGACGAGCCGAAGCAAATGGAATTGTTTGATAGAGATGACCCAAGCATATAAAGATCAGTTGGATAGGCTTAGAGAGATACTCTTGGCCCTGTCGCCGTCGGGCAAGGATGGATTCGAGGGTGTTTTTGCTGAGGCTCTGAGCCGTATTTCCGGTGTTCCGTTTCGACTAGCCAAGAGTGGAACACAGTTCGGAATAGACGGAGCCGCAGCGCACGCGGAAGACGCGATATGTTTTGAGTGCAAGCGATATGACAAAGAGCCGCCAGCATCAGAGGTCGTCATAAAGATAGACGACCTCGGCCGTCGCAAGGATGAAGCCGATCTTCTGTGGGCTCTGGCCTGTACCGCTCCGATCAGTCCCCAATTGGCCGATCAACTTAGAGAAAAGGCCGCTAAGGATGGGATCGAGATTTTGACACTGGACTGGACCGGCGAGCCACCGCTGCTGGCCGTTGTGCTTGCAAAGGCAGGTACGCCTGTAATCGACAAGATCGCGGCCCTTTCTGCGGGAGTGGTGAGCAATGAACTCGAAGAAATATTCGTCACGCTCCAAGAGCAGGAAGGATTCGAGGCCCAAGCAGATAAGATACTGAGGCGTCTCAACGCATCTGAGACGGCCACGATTCGCGCTGCGGAGAAAAACCAGAAGTGGCTTGCAGACAGGTTTAGCGATACACGTAAGGCCCGCTTAGACCTCGGTCAACCTCTTGCGCCAAATGCCATTGAAGTGTTGCACGGGGAGCGGGACGATCTTGTCTCTTGCGCGGTTGCACAACTGCAAAGTGAAGAGCCTGTTGTTTTGCTTGGCGACGAAGGGTGCGGCAAGTCTTGGCTCGCAGCGAGAGTCATAGAACAGCAGGAGGCGCATACTCTCACTGCGCTGTTCAGCGCTGAACAACTCCCGGACCGTGTCGAGTCTGGTCAGGTTGTTGATCTCTTGGCGAAGCAGCTAATCCGTCAAACAGATGGGGATCCAAATGACGATACGCTCCTTAAACGTTGGTGCCGTCGCATTAACGCATGGGTCGAGCGGATCCGGCATAGGCGTTTCCTTATCGTTCTCGATGGGTTAAATCAGCGGCCAAAGAAGGACTGGGGTCGGATCATCGAAGCGTTTCAGCATCTGTCGGAGAAGGCTGGCGGTCGATTGTTGGTCACATGTAGGAGCCACTATTTCAGGACCAAAATCGAGAGTCGGCTGTTCAATCCATTGGAGCAAATAACTGTTCCCGAATGGACAGTAGAAGAACGCGATATCTTGCTCAGACGGGTTGGAATTGACCCGACGATGCTAGACCAACAAGCCGCGAATAGCTTGCTCAACCCCCGCCTTTTAGGCATTGCGCTAAACGTGCTTCCACCTAACGATATAGATGCGTGGCGGGGGCTCACCGTGGAACGACTGCTTTTCGAGCACATCCGGGCAGCGGAACGGGACAATGCCAACCACGAAACCTCCCAAGATTTTGCCGACAGGCTTACGTGCCATGCGCAGCAAATATTGGATAAAATCCAGTCCCAGCAACGTGAAGACCTGCTCATCTTTGAAGATCAGACAGAAGCGGTTGCCGAAGGCCGTTTTTTTTCACCGATAGCCGGACCTAAAAACGCCTACGAACTGCGGCAAGAAGGACTGTCCCTCGCGTTTGGCTTTGCGCTCGTCGACCGGTTGCATCACGCCCACCGGAACAACAAGGATCTGTCGGAGTCCGTCAGTAGGATTCTTGAACCGGTCGCGACGTTGGATGACACAGCCAAAATTGTTTTGGCTGCCCTAACGGCGGTTACTCTGAACAAGAGTTGGTTCAATCAAAATATCTATGAGGCCCTCGTCGGCGGCTTCGTCTTCCTTCAAAACCCCGATACGGCACATTATCCAGCGTTCGTCAGCTTGGCGAAAGAACAGGTCAAAGAGTTCTTGAACACTGCCGAAACATTGACCTTGCAGACCCGACCCCACCCCAATTCTGACTGGATTAAAAGCACGCTTTTTGACTTACGCGACGACAAGAAGTCCTGGCCTTTGGTCGCGGATATGGCTATCCGTTGGCTGTCCTACTACACCCTAGACCCGGAACAGCAGCTATCACCTAATCGTAGTTCATCATCGGCAGAGGAAAAACAAGAAAAAATCACAGAGAAACGTTCGGAAATCGAAACCAAACTCAACTCTTTATCCGAGGCTGAAAGACAGATTCTGGAAGAAATGCGTGAAATGTCAGGAGATCCGACCAGATTGACGAGAGCCGCAATCACGCTTCTAGCTGGGGCGGAGTTGGCTCCTTTCGCGCGCACGTTCGTCCAAGCTTCGCTTTCCAAGGCGTTGAATGGTGGCATTTACTGGCCTTATGAGCAATTCCGTCACCTACTGACTTTCAACTCCCGCGACTGGGTGCAAGCGCGGGAGGCGCTCTTGAACGAAAGTAGCGCTTTTCGTGCTGGGAATTCGTCTCCTACTGGGAAGTGGGCGCTTGTGACTATTCTTTATAGCACAGGAGACGAGGATGATGAGCGGGAGGCGAGCACTCTCGTCGAGACTTTGCGCGAGCCGCAGTCATGGCCGAAAAGCTGGAGGCTGGTTGAAGAATATTGTTCGGTAGATCCCTGTGATCCGAAGTCTCAAGAACCGGATAACGTCGTCAAGACTGCAACCGAATATCAGCAAATAGATGTGACCAAGCTCCATCTGCATATGGGTCTCACTTCAGAAGACGCTTTCCTAGTAGATGCCCTTCCTGCTATAGCACGATTCTACCCCGAAATCGCTGTCGAAAAGCATGTGCAGCTTATTGGTCAGCTACCCGTCAGAAGTGGCCTACCACTACGTCAGGCGGCTGTGCAGGACAACCAGCACAGGCCGTTGATTGATAGGGATACCGCCCTGAAACTTGTTGACATTCTGCGCGATCCTTCGGCATTAGCGAATATTTCCGATAAAGAGAGGTGGATTGTTGCTCAATTCTTATTGCTGATTGCCTTTCCACTACTGACTGGCCCAGAGCAGTTGGAAGCGATGCTGCTAGCACCCGAGCCTGCAAAATATATACTCAGTCTTCATCACTCTATGAAATCCCTCAACGAGGCTCTACTCGAGTGCAGGTTACGGAACGCAGTTGTACAGGATAATAGGCCACTAATTTCGATCCTGCTAGCATTTGCAAAGCATTCGGAGACCCCGCTGACTTCCGAGGTTTGCCGTATTATCGGAAGCCTCATCCGGCATGAAACCGAACGCATTCGCGCCGACGCGTTCGGGACAATCTATCGGCGTGAGCTGTCAGGTCTGCTGCCTGCGGTGCTCGAAAGCGGGTGTTGCTATACCGATATCAAGGACAAGGACTCGAAGGAGGCATGGTCTGTATCGCTCGTACTGATTTATGCTGCAAGGCAGGGTATTGCAGATCTGATCACCGTTCTGGACCGCATCATGCCTGAATCGTTCGGCGTGGCAGCGCGGGAACTCGGACCAGAGGCGACTAAGGAAATTGCCTATCGTCTTCTCGCTCGAGAAAATCGTAACTTTCGCCTACTTGAGAAGTTTTCTCTGGAAGCTTTTGCCGCGTTCTATAAAGCAGTCCCAGAAGCGTTGATCGATTTGGCAGATTCATTCCTTAGCTCTGATAGTGAGGAATTGTCTTACATTCACAACGTGCCTTTGCTAACCGCGTATGCCATCTCCAAGGACGAGCCGAAGAAAGCAAAGTTCTTATTCAAAAAAGTAGAGGATTCCAACCCTTCCCTCAGAGTCACTGTATGGAAATCGGCCGCTAATCCGCTTATTGATGAACTCCGTTGTTCTCGACTAGACCGCGCAGTAACAGACCATGAGCTTGCTACGGAAGTTCTCGTCGCTGAGCAAGCCGGCCGACACGATGTTTTGGATGCATATGTCGAGGCCAAATGTAGCAGTGACACGCCTGCGGTAGTCGCTCGCGGCTTGATGGTTGCCGGTTTCTGCGATGATCGCCAAGAGCCGGGTCGTGTCCTAGCTGACCATGCTGGCCGGGTAGGACTCATCGGTACGGCCCATAGTGCTGCTGAATATGCCTTTGAGAGAAACCGATGGGCTCGACACTGGTACCAGAAGATGTCGGAGACTGAGGATCCGGTGCAGTACTGGATAAACAAGTGTCTGTTTGCCAAGGTGGTGGATGGACGATTCTACCTTTGGAAGAGGCAGACAAGCGACCGCTCATCACCGCTTTTCGTTTACCACGAAATCACCGAGAAAGCAGTGAAAGACAGGTGTGAAAAATGGAAGAGAAAACGGGAAAAGAACCTTTTTGGCCAAGATGCGCCAGAGCCGCTATTTATTCAATCATGAAAAGATTTAACCCGGGTGGCTGGTGCTGATTTTTCGCTGCACTATCTGCAAAACATAAAATAATTCGATCACCCTCAGCCCAAGCCATATCTTATCCCGCTCCAAAGGAACCACATGCTCTCCCCACCGGAAATTGGCGTGGGTTGGAAATCTCCGGAGAACAGACATGGTAGTTCAAGTGGAAGCAGTGCTTGAAAAAGAAGACTAGAGAACATCATGCAAAGGTATTCGCCATTCGACAAAGACATCCGTAATCTTCAGCCTCCTGACCTCACTATTCTGAGGGACGTTCATGAAGGCTGGTATGTGGAGTACAAAAGCCAAATGGTCAAAGCCAGCGCACTTGCGAAGTCTCTCTCTGCGTTCGCCAACACGTACGGCGGCTGGCTGTTCATTGGAGTGCAAGAACAAAGTGGGGACAATACCGTTGCGGACGAGTTCCCCGGTATTCCCGTAGAAGATGTGGATGATGCCCTACAGAGCCTGCGCCACTCGGCCTCCGATCACCTCAACCCGACACCATTTTTCGAGACGACGGTTCTACGGGGACCGTGTGACGAGAACGGATTAGCTGAAGGCAAAGCGATAATCGCGGTCGAAATCCCACAAAGCCACACCGCGCCGCATATCCATAAAGATGGGCGTATCTATAGACGGGTGGCGGATGGATCGGAGCCTAAGCCGGAGACAGATCGGTTCGTCCTCGATCAGCTCTGGCGTCGTGCTGAGCCTCTTTGCGAAATGACACGTAAATGGATCGAGCGCGATCCGGAGTTTTCTCAGGCAGAAGAGGAGATGCCTTATGTACGCTTATTACTCTGCGTGGATCCCTGGCGTCAGCGCGATCCCTGGCTTGATGCACCGCTCTCCGAAATCAGACGCATTCTGACCAGTCACGCACTAGCAGGTATTCCGTCGGTCCCATTTGATACGGTCCATACTACAGCGGGGGGGCTCATTGCCCGTCAACTAAAAGGGAACGATCCTCATAATTATGTGCTGACCTGGAGAATACGGCGTAACCTGTCCTGTGACATCGCCCTGCCTTTACCTTTTTACACACCGAATGTCCTAAGTGAATTAATCATAGACCTCGACGGTTATGACAATGCTCCACGATTCATCGGTATTCTAAAAGAGTACGGATATCCCCAACCACGCATCGCCGATCTGAATTTCCTGATGAACACGCTGATCGGTATCGTTTCTACATACCGATGCCTGCTGAAGCTCGCCGATGCGGAGGGGAAGTTTTACTTCAAGGCCCGCGTTCTGAATGCCTGGCGTATGGTACCTTTCGTCGACATCGAAACAGTGCTGAGTGAGTTCAAAGAACACGGGCTGCCTATGATGATGGAGAGGACGGTCACTGTACCATCTGGTGATGACCCTAATTCCTTTGCGCTTATTGATATGAGTGAGTTGGAAATCAAAGAGATCGAGTACAAAGAGCAGGCAGTCAGCGCGGTACAGGCAAGCTATATGTTTGTATACATCGCACAGGCATTTGGCGTACCGGTTCTCATAGAAGGTGAGATCGAGGGTGACGAGGTGATAATCTCGTATTCTGAGTTGAAAGCTGCGGGTGAAAGGGCGATGACCGTTCAGCAGAATCGAAACGAACGACGTGCGGAGGTTTGAATGCCTGCCACCGGCATCGACCGCAACCTAACCCACTACGCCGACCCCGGCTTTAGCCGCTACATACGCCGCGCCTTCCTCGCCTCGGCCGGCTATGACGAGGCGGATCTAGAGCGCCCCGTCGTCGGCATCGCCGATACCTCGTCCGACTACACCACCTGCCATCGCGCTATGCCCCAGCTCGTAGAAGCCGTCAAACGCGGCGTGCTAGAAGCGGGCGGGCTACCCCTCGTCTTTCCAACCCTTTCCCTCGGCGAAATCCTCCTCTCCCCCACCGCCATGCTCTACCGCAACCTCATGGCCATGGCAACCGAGGAAATGATCGCCGCCCAGCCCATGGACGCAGTCGTGCTGCTCGGCGGCTGCGACAAAACCCTGCCAGCTCAACTCATGGCCTCGGCTTCCGCGTCCGTGCCCGCCATCCACCTCGTCGCCGGACCAATGCTGGCCGGAGACTGGCGCGGCGAGCGCTTGGGTGCCTGCACGGATTGCCGCCGCTATTGGGCGCAGCACCGAGCCGGTGCGCTCGACGCCGAAGAAATCGCCGCTGTCGAGCAGAGCCTGTGCCCAACCGCCGGAACCTGCATGGTCATGGGCACGGCCTCAACCATGGCCTGCGTGACCGAAGCCCTCGGGCTAATGCTGCCGGGCGCAGCTACTCCACCCGCAGTCTCCGGCCAGCGTTCGCGGCTCGGAGTCGCCACAGGCCGCCGCGCCGTAGCCCTAGCCACCGAAGGACGCCCAGCGCGGGACATACTAACGCCAGCGGCCTTTGCCAATGCACTCAAGGTGCTAGCCGCGCTGAGCGGCTCGACGAATGCGGTCGTGCATCTGCTCGCCATTGCGCGCCGGGCCGGCGTGGACCTGTCCCTATACGATTTCCACACCGCAGCCCAACAAGTGCCGCTGCTAGTCGATTGCAAGCCAGCAGGCACTGGCTACATGGAAGATTTCGACAAGGCCGGCGGCGTACCCGTCCTGCTCAAAGCACTGGAGCCGATGCTCGACCTTGATACAATAGGAGTCAGCGGCCAAACCCTCGGCGCACTCTTGCAGGATGTGGCCACACCCGGCGCGTGGCAAACCGCGATCCGCACCTTGGACGCACCGCTCGGGCCAGCGTCATCCCTCGTAGTGCTAAAAGGCTCGCTCGCACCAGACGGAGCCGTCTTGAAAAAGGCCACCTCGTCCCCACACCTGCACAAGCACCGAGGACCAGCCATCGTATTCGAGGGGCCAGATGACGCCGCGCGCGTTGACGATCCCGCATTGGGCATCACGCCGGAACATGTGCTAGTGCTGCGCGGAGCCGGGCCAGTGGCGCTTGGAATGCCCGAAGCCGGGTCCATGCCCTTGCCCAAGCACCTCGCCGCCCAAGGGGTCGAAGACATGGTGCGCGTCTCCGATGGGCGGATGAGCGGCACAGCGTATGGAACGGTTGCTTTGCACGTAGCGCCGGAAGCGGCCGTTGGAGGCCCGTTGGCACTTGTCCGCGACGGCGACCTGATCGAGTTGGACGTAGAAGCCGGGCGCTTAGATTTACTAGTCCCCGAGGAAATCCTCGCCCGCCGGCGGGCCGAATGGACCGCACCCGCCACGCCAGCACGTGGGTGGCGGCGGCTGTACGCCGAGCGCGTATTGCAGGCGAACTTGGGAGCGGATTTAGATTTTTGCTAAGTACACGACAGCAGAGTGGTCTGAGATGCTTCGCTTCGCTCAGCATGACAGTATGGAGCGTCAACACCTGTCATGCTGAGCGGAGCGCAGCGGAGTCGAAGCATCTAATACCTATTTTGCTAAACAACGCGAGGAGGAATACATGCTCAGTGCATTGCTCGCCGAGCGCGAGCGGCAAGGCAAACCCATCCGCGTCGGCATCATCGGCGCGGGAAAATTCGGCGGCGGGTTGGTCGCGCAGATTGCCCAGATGCAGGGCATGGTCGTCTCGGCCATCGCCGACATTGACCTAGCGCGCGCCCGCTACGCATACACAGCGGGGTACGGGGACGTTGCGGTGAGAACGGCGGATAGCCCGCAGGCACTGGCAGAGGCCATTCACGCGGGGAAATTCACCGCCGTTGAAGACGGACTGTTGGTCGCACAGGCCGAAGGTTTGGACGTGGTGGTGGAAGCGACCGGCTCGACCTCAGTCGGAGCCAACATGGCCAGCGCAGCCATCGCCAGCGGCAACCACCTCGTAATGGTCAACGTCGAAACAGACGTGACCATCGGCGCGCTGCTCAAGCGCAAGGCCGACAGCGCGGGCGTGGTGTACTCCCTCGTCGATGGCGATCAGCCCGGAGTGACCATGAACATAATCGAATGGGCGTGGTCCCTCGGCTTAGAAGTAGTAGCCGCAGGCCGCGGCACCATACTCTTTGCCGACGATCCCCAAGGCACGCCCGACAACACCGCGGCGCGGTTTGGCTTTGACGAAGAGACCTTACAGCGGCGCAACATCAGCTTAAAGATGTACAACTCCTTCCGCGACGGCACCAAAGCCCAAGTCGAGGCTACAGCCATCGCCAACATGGCCGGGCTAGTCCCCGACATAAGGGGCATGCACGAGCCGTCGTGCAATTTGGCGGACATCCCGCAAAAGTTCAGCTTGGTCGAAGAAGGGGGGCTGCTGAGCCAGCGCGGAGTCATCGAGCTAGCCAACAGCGTCGCCGAGGACGGCAAGACTCGGCTCGCCAATCCGCTGGGTATGGGCGTCTTCGTCGTCGTCCGCAGCGAACACCCCTTCACCATAGAAGACCTCACCACCTACGACCTGCATCCGGGCGGCGACGGCAAAAACTTCCTCCTCTACCGTCCCTATCACTTGGTGGCGGTCGAAGCCCCAATCACTATCGCCAAAGTCGCGCTCTACGGCCTGCCAACCGGCGCTCCGCGCTCCGTGCCCACTGCCGATGTAATCGCCGTAGCCAAGCGAGATCTCAAGGTCGGCGAGACCCTCGACGGCGGAGGCGGCTACACCGTGTTGGGACAAAGCGAAAAGGCCACCGTGGCACGCGAGGAAGGACTGTTGCCGTTAGGACTGTCGGGCGGAGCCGTGCTCAAGCAAGACGTGCAGCAAGGCGACGCCATTGGCTACGCCACGGTCGATTTGCCAGATTCGCTCGCGTTGCAACTGCGGCGCGAGCAGGACGCTATATGCGAATAAACTTGAAGCAAAGATTGGAAAATGTCTGAATATCAAGAAGCTAAGAGAATAATCGTCTCCATCTTGGAACTCTCAAAAGACTCAATCCATATGCACGTAGGATTGATCGTGTTTTTTTTGGCTGTAGTCCTGTGGAAAAAGGGCTCAATTGAAGGGCGATGCTTAATCCCCGTCATAATTGTAGCATCCTTGATGGAGATTCTCGATCTAAGATATGATTATGTCTCTCTCGGTTACTTCCGTCTGAATGCAATAACTGCCAGCATACACGATTTAATCAATACTACGTTTTGGCCGATGGTCATCGTAGTGCTGGCTCGGATGGGCAAATTGAAGAATACGCGGGATGCATAACATCGCCGGACTCCTTGAGACTGTCTCCGCAAAGACATATGATTATGAATATATTTCTGGCAAAAAGGAGAGATAGCCATGCTCCAGATTGAAATTCACGCACCTGCCCTTGAAAAAGAGGTAAACGCCCTGATTGATGTGGGGCTTTATGCCGACTCGCAGGCGTTGCTGACCGATGCGCTTGAAAAATTGGTCACTACTAAGAAGGAATCTCGTCTTGATGCCGCAATTTTACTCTATCAACACGATGAGGTAACGCTTTCTAGGGCGGCGGAATTGGCTGGAATCCACCGTTTTGAATTTGAAGCGGGATTGGAAGCGAAAGGCATCTCGAAAACAGTCGAAGTCGATGAAGCCTTGCAAGCGGGCGTTTCGCGCATCAAACGACAGCAGCAATCAAACGACAACACCAATGGGGTTTAGGTGTGGTTTTCATTGATACGGATGTGCTTTCGATCTTCGCTAAAATTCAACGCTTCCCCTTATTGTTCTCCGTCTTTAATGAGGACCCACTCAACATCTCTGCTGCCGTGGAAAACGAACTCCAAGTGGGTGTCGCTAAGGGATTTGACTTTGCACAAGACATTATGGTATTGCATTCACAGGGACGAATCGCGACGTATTATCCGACGGCTGTTGACCACCAATTCATGGCAACTTTGCCTTGGACGCTCGGTTCAGGAGAGCGCGAGTCAATGGCAATTTGTAAACGGTTGAGTGCTATCTTTGTTAGCAACGAGCGACGGGTCAAACATCACTGCCGGGAAAACGGGGTAGATTGCGTCAACCTAGCCGAAATTTTGCGTGCGCTATGGGAACTTGAGATTTTGCTGCAAACCGACGTGAGGAACATCATCGCTGAGATCCGCACAAAAGACAACCTCAAATTTCGAACAACGGACTCAATTTTCAAATCCTAAAAAAAGGGGAAGGGCACGAGGCCCTTCCCCTTTTGCGCGTCTAAGGCCGGCTAGCCAGCCTTGACTTCGACCTGGCGGACGACCTTTTTCGCCTCCTCCTTCTTGGGCAGGTGGAGGGTGAGGACGCCGTTTTTGAACTGGGCTTCGATGGCGTCGTCCTGCACGCCATCGGGTAGGTGGAAGGCGCGCTCGAAGCGACCGTAGATGCGCTCCTGGCGGAAGTACTTGCCTTCTTTTTCCTCGCTAGCCTCGCTCTTTTCGCCCCGCAGCACGAGCGTTCCGTCGTCGACGGTGATCTCGATGTCCTTCTCCTCCAACCCCGGCAGTTCGGCCGAGATTTCGTAGGAAGCGTCGTCTTCCTTGACGTCGATGCGCGGGCTGAAAGCCGCGTTGCCAGTCAAAACGGGCAGGCGCGAGTCCTCGCCAAGAAAGGCATCGAAGAGGTTGTCGAACGGGCTGCGCCACGGGCGATTGCTGACGCGAGCGGTGGGTAGTAAAGTCTTGATGGCCATGATCTTGTCTCCTTGTTGAGTGGTGGTTGGTTTGTCTGGCCTTCGCCCATTGTATTGCAAATACCGTGCCAGCATTTTAAAATTTTACATATCTTGTTGTTATAAATAGAATTGTGATATTTTTAACGCAAAAAAGGATACTGTCCGTATTGTCAGCACGGCCCGGAAAAATTGGCAGGCGTTATGCGAAATTGGCCGAAGTCCCTGCCGTTATTGCACTTCATCCTCGTAGCCATCGAAAGGAACCATTGTGATCAACTGGGAAGCTGTGCGCGCCGAAGTAACCGGGCATTTGCAGGCCCTCATCCGCATCGACACCACCAACCCCCCGGGCAACGAGAGCAAAGCCGCGCGCTATCTAGAAGGAATCCTGCGGCAGGAGGGCTTTGATCCCCTCTTCGTCGAGTCCGCACCCGAGCGAGGCAATGTCCTCGCACGGCTGTCCGGCGGCGATGAGCCACCGCTCATGCTCTTGGGACATACCGACGTGGTAGCCGCCGAGCCGGAGCACTGGACCCACCCGCCCTTTTCCGGCGCACTAGCCAACGGCTGCATATGGGGGCGAGGCGCGTTGGATATGAAGAACATGGTGGCGACAAATCTGATGGTATTGCTGCTGTTGCAACGGGAAGGCGTCCAACTCAACCGCGACATCGTCTTCGCCGCTACTGCCGATGAGGAAGCAGGCAAAGGCAATCACGGACCGGGGTGGATTATCGACAATCGACCGGAGTTGTGGGACGCGCCCTTGATCATCACCGAGGGTGGCGGCAGCGATTTTTCCGTCGGCGAGCAGCGGTTTTACACCTGCCAGACCGGGCAAAAGGGACTCTGCCGACTGCGCCTAATCGCCCGCGGCGCGCCTGGACACGGCTCCATGCCGCACGGCGACAGCGCCATCGTCAAGCTGTCCAAAGCCTTAGCTGGCTTGGAAGGAGCTGTATTCCCCGCGCACGTGTCCGTAAGCGTGCGCCGCTTTGTCGAAGGAATTGCCAGCCGCCGTCCAGCCGCCGAAGCCGCCTTGTGGCAACAAGTCCTCGACCCGGTGACCGCAGATGCCGCACTGCGCGACCTGCCCATCGGCAGCACCTTGCGCCGCGAGTTGGGCGCAGTACTGCACAACACGGCCTCGGCGACCATGGTACAGGCCGGTTCCAAAATTAACGTGATTCCAGGGGAGGCAACCGCTTGGATCGATGGGCGCTTAGTGCCCGGTCAGACAACCGAGAGCTTCGCGGCCGAGTTGCGTGCATTTGTCGGCGATGAGGTCGCCATCGAGATCGATCAGTACACGCCGCCCTTGGAGGCATCGTCCGATACCCCACTTTTTTACACGATCGTCGAGGTGATGCAGGAACGCGAGCCAGACGCGCCAGTACTCCCGTATCTGATGCCAGCCGGCACCGACGCCAAGCACATTGTGCCGCGCCGCCCCGAGACCCAGATCTACGGCTTTATGCCCTATCGCCAGCAGTTAGGTGAGGAAGAAATGGCCCTGATCCACGGCCACGACGAGCGCACCCCCGTGAAAGAACTGCTCTTTGCAACGCAGGTGCTCTACGAAATCGTCTGCCGCTTTGGCGGAGTAGAGAACCGCTAGCCCGAATCGACAACAGCGACGCCATCGTCGATTTCGAGGACCAAAACCTTATCGCCGGGATTGAGAGGACCTTCGGCGTCGGCCCGGCGCGCCAACAGTTCGATGGTGCGGCCTTGGACGGTAGCGGAAATTTTGCCGGTGCTGCCCGGGGCGATGGGGACGGTGACTTCGGCTTCGAGGCCGATCAAATCGTCGCCCGCCAGCGAACTGTCGGCGCTTGATCCGCTCAGCCGGCTCAGCGTCCAGGCGCCCACAAAGGCGCAGACCACACCGCTACCCAGCGCAGTGAACAACGCAGTACTTGGTCCCATCAGCAAGCTACCGAGCATCCCGGCCAAACCAAAGAAGAAGGTAAAAAAGAAAAACAGCCGCAGCCGCAAAACAGCGAGCGCCCGCAGGCCGTCGCCCACACCATCGCCGTCCCCGCCAAACAACGAGGCACCAACGGCGACCCCCCCAACGATCAGCCCGCTCAAGTACAGATAAAAGAGATCCACGCTACCCTGCCTGCGGCGGAACCTGCCCGTCGGTCTTGTTGGCGATGACCGAGGCCAGATCGACGCCAGTGGTGGCCTTGATGCTCTCGAATAGCGCAGGAGCCAGCGTCCCGATCTGATTGACGACCGCCGGCAGACCGCTCTGACCGCCGTTGCCAGAATCGACGACGGCGAGGTGGTCAATTTTGATGTCCTTGGCCATGTCGGTGATTTGCTCGACCAAGCTCGGCAGCATCTGGATCAACAACAGCTCCTTGCCATTGGGACCGGCAATGGTCCAGACCTCGTTTTTCTGCTTGAGCACCTCGATCTCGGCGAGGCCGTTTTCGAGGATGTTGGCTGCCTCGCCCTTGGCGCGCAGTTCGGCTGCGTCGCGGTCGGCGCGGGCCGGCTCAATGACCTCGATCTCTAGCTGGCGTCTCTGTAGCGCCAAGCGCTCCTGTTCGACCTCCTGCTCGGCCTGGACTTCGGCTTTGCGGGCGACTTGCGCGGCGCGTTTCTCCGCGGCCAAGCCTTCGCCTTCCAAATCGGCCTTGCGAACTCGGAGCGTGTTTTGCGCATCGACGATCTCCACCTGCGCCTCGGCGTCGGCAACCTCACCGCGACGGCGGGCCTCGGCGGATTTCTCCTGCGATTCGGCGCGGTTTTCCGCCTCGGCGATTTCGGCTTCCTTGAGGACCGCAGCCGTGCTCTTGCGGCCAATAGCGTCGAGATAGCCAACATCGTCGGAGACGTTCTGGATTTTGAGCGTGTCGAGCACGAGGCCCAGCTTCTGCAAATCGACGTCCGCCTCGCCGATGAGCGATTGGGCAAATTTGAGGCGATCCTCGTTGACCTCTTCGGGGGTTAGCGTGGCGAGGACGCCGCGCAGGTTGCCTTCGAGCGTATCCTTGGCAATGTCTTGGACTTCGGCAAGCGCGATACCCAAGAAGCGCTCCAGCGCGTTGCCGAGCAGCGGCTCATCGCCGGCGATCTTGATATTGGCGATGCCTTGCACCGACAGCGGGATGCCGCCTTTGGAGTACGCGTTGTTGATCGATACTTCGAGGGGAATCGTGCGCAAGTCGAGGCGATCGACCTTTTCGAGGAGCGGGATGCGAAAGGCGCGCCCCCCCTTAATCACGCGATAGCCCACCGCACGACCGTCGGCCGTCTGGCGTTTGCGACCCGAGAAAATGATGACCTCGTTGGGCTGGCAGATAAAGAGATTCAGCCGGACGACGGAGATCACGACGATCAGCAATACCGCGAAAACTAGGGCGAAGGTAAAGAACATTTCCATGTGGCACCTCCTGAGACGTTTGCGGCGTAATATACGGAAAGAGACCGCTAAACCCTACGAAGTTTTCTCGACAATTCAATACGCGCCCTTAATCCGCCCAAACCACCCGCGCAACGGATCGCCCAATTCCTCCATGTAGCGGTCCATCCGCCCCATCAAATCTTGGCGCACAGCTTCGTACGCCGGCTCGCCATACACATTGTCGAGTTGATAGGGATCGCGTTGCAAGTCGTACAACTCGCCCGGGTCGCCCGAATTAAAGGTGAACTGATGAGTGCGGGTGCGGACCATGCGCTGGTTGACGACCGTAAAATGGCGGTCGAACACGCAGTACACTTCCTCGCGGCCATTGGCAAACGGGCGTCCCTCAATCGCCGGCAGAAAGGACTGTCCGTCGAGGTCGGAAGGAACGTCAAGACCAGCAGCGTCGAGCGACGAGAGCATGATTTCGTGCAGATAGACGAACTCATCGCAGGCCGTGCCGGGAGTTTGGCAGTAGGGATGGGCGATGACGAGCGGGATGCGATAGATCTCGTCGTACATAAACTCGCCCTTCTCGATCAGCTTGTGTGCGCCAAGACAGTCGCCGTGATCGGCAGTATAGACGATGATGGTGTTGTCGAGGACGCCCAGTCGTTCCAAGTGAGCCACCACCCGCCCCACCATGTCGTCAATCAGCGTGCAATGCCCAAAGTAGCGCGCGGCGATTTCCTGAAACCCTTCCCAGCCGTAGTCGCCCAACCCCCACAGCTTCTCGATTAACTGCTGACGATAGGGCTTTTTCTCAAAGGTCTCGGCGTACCCGGGGTGTTCTGGAATGGCCTTTGGATCGTACATGGAAAAGTACGGCTCCGGTACCAGCGAGGGACTGTGCGGCCCCCAAAAGTTGGCCCACAAGAAGAAGGGCTCCTCACCAGTAGCCACTTCGTCTAGGACTCGAATAGCTTCCTCGGCGACGAAATACTCAATGCACGACTCGACCGGCCCCTCGTGCAATGCGAACATCTCCTGCGCCTGATTCGAGGGATTGGTGCCGACAAAGCGGTGCGACACCGTCGGCGGCGGATCGAAGCCGTGTTCTCTTAGATAATCGGCATAGGGGTTGTGTCCACGTGGTTTAGCGCCGAACTGCAAACCGGGCAACAGGTCGGACCCTGGAAAGGCGTAGCCCATAAAATCCTGCCCCGCGAACCCATAGCCCGTTGGGCCGGTCTGCTCATCCACGTGCCACTTGCCGGCGTATCCGCAGCGATAGCCGACCTCGGCCAGATAGTGATTCAACCCGCGCACGCCCTCGCGCAAACACAAGCCGTTAGCCGTAACCCCGTGCTTGTGCGGATAGAGGCCCGTGTAAAAGGAAGCGCGAGCCGGCGAGCAAATCGCAGTCGGCGTAAACGCCGCGTCAAAGCGAACACCGCGCGCGGCCAAGGCGTCGATGTGCGGCGTCCGACAGACTTCGTTCAGCCCGTAGCAACTCACCGTATCGAGTCGCTGCTGGTCGGACATCAGGACGACGATATTAGGTTGCTTAGCCATGTTAGCGCTCCTCGCTCCGCAGATCCAGCCACGCCATCTCCGCCTCCGTGAGCGGCTTGTCGAGGACCTGCGCGTTGGCCGCGATCTCATCCCCGCTCATGCTGCCGACCAAGGCGTAGATGTCGAGCGGATAGCTCAGTACGTACGACAAGGCGATCTGCGGCACCGACAGCCCCTTTTCTTCAGCCAGTGCCCACGCGCGGTCAAGCCGCTTGAAGTTGTCTTCGCAGTAGTACGATTTGGGCATGGAACCGTCAAACTGGTCGCGCATTTCCTCGGCATTGGCGCGGGTAACTTTGCCCGAGAAGAAACCGCGGGCCACGCTCGACCAAGTAAAGAGCGGCATATCGTACTCGGCGTACCACGCGCGAGCGGCGGCTTGGCCCGGCCCAGCAATCGACAGGCAATCCTTCCACGGCTCGGCGATCTGATCCGCCAAGCTGAAGTTTGGGCTGGAGGCAACAAACGGCACGAGCCCGCGTTTGTCCGCGTATTCATTGGCCTCGGCCAAGCGCTCCGGCGTCCAATTCGAACCGCCAAAGGCGTGGATGCGACCAGCCGCGTGATGTTCGTTAAGAGCCTCGACAATAGGCCCGACCGGGACCGCCGGGTCGTCGCGGTGCAACAAGTAGAGGTCGATATAATCAGACCGCAGCCGCACTAGCGAGTCGGCCATGTCTGAGGCGATGTCGTACGGAGTGACGCGGTTGCGGTCCTGATTGAGGTGGGCGCCTTTGCCGATGATGACGATTTCATCGCGGTTGCCCCTTTCCTCCATCCACAGCCCGAGCATGCGATCCACTTCCCCGCCGCCGTAGCCGTGAGCCGAGTCATACGTGGTGATGCCGGCCTGCCAAGCGGCGTCGAGCAGAGCAAAACCTTCCTCCTTATTACTGCGATTGAGCATGATCGAGCCTTGAACTATGCGCGAGATCTTTTTTTCAATGCCTTGTACGTTGCCGTATTGCACGAGCACTTTCCTTTCTATAGCAATCCTGAATGAGTTGAACGATTTGAGATGCAAATTGTCTCATCATTACCATTCTGCGTCCATCTGCGTCTATCTGCGGATCATATTGCTAGATTCCATTGGGTATTTCAGGCCGATCTGAGCGCGGATTTCGTCGAGGATCCGCATCAGCGCCACAGTTTCGTCGAGCGACATGACCGCGCTCTCCGTCAGACCTTCGCCAAGACAGCGGGCGACTTCTTGCGCCTCGTAGTTGTAGCCATTGCCCGCCAAAGGCAATTCAATGCGCTCTTCGCGCGCCCCGGCTTTGATCGTGGCACTTTCGCCCTTCCACCACGACGGATCAATGACAATCGTCCCCTCGCTGCCGACGATGCGGGCCTCGTGTGAGGTCGAAGCGCGGATGGCACAAGAGAGGTTGGCGATAGCACCACTGCTATAGCGAAGCACGATGCCCGTCTGCTCGTCAACGCCAGTCTCGCCGAGATGCGCGGCCGCGGCGATCTGCGCTGGTTGCACTCCGAGCACCATCGCCGCAAAGGAGACGACATAGATGCCAATGTCGAGCAAGGCACCGCCGCCCAAAGCGAGGTTAAAAAGCCGGCCATCGGGATTGACGCCCGCGCGAAAACCAAAGTCAGCGCTAACCATCAACGGCTCGCCAATAGCCCCAGCGTCGAGCCACTCGCGCATCTGCACCATAATGGGCAGGTAGCGAGACCACATGGCCTCCATCAAAAAGACGCCATTGGCGCGGGCACAGGCGACGACAGCTTCGGCCTCGGCCGCATTGATGGTAAAGGGCTTCTCGCAGAGCACGGCTTTGCCGGCTTCGAGACAGAGGATCGAATTGTCTTTGTGGAAAGGATGAGGGGTGGCCACGTACACCGCGTCGATATCGGAATCGGCGCTGAGGGCCTCGTACGAGGCGTGGCGGTTGGAGGCACCGTACTGGTCGGCAAAGGCGTCGGCGCGCTGCTGGTCGCGCGAGCCAACGGCGACTAACTCTCCTGCGGAAATAGCCTGGAGGCCGATGGCGAATTTGTGGGCAATGCTGCCCGGGCCGAGGATGCCCCAGCGAATGGGTGCGGTCATGGATGCTCCTTTAAGAAATTAGGAATTAGGAATTAGGAATTAGCGATTCGTAATTCGTAATTCCAAAAGGTATAGTTTGGCCGTGCGCAGAAAAGGCGTCAACCTAGCTTTGGGCGGCAAAGGCGCGGGCGTTTTGGAAGAGCTTCAGCCAAGGCCCTTCTTCGCCCGTCCACTCCGCCGGACGCCAAGAAAGCTGGATATTGCGAAAGACGCGCTCGGGGTGCGGCATCATAATGGTGGCGCGACCATCGGCGCTAGTGAAAGCAGTCAGTCCTTCGGGCGAGCCGTTCGGGTTGGACGGATAGCGCTCGGCCGGCTGACCGTAGTTATCCACGTAGCGCAGACAAAGCTGATTTTGCATCCGCGCTCGTCCCAGTGCCCGCTCGTCGCCAAATTGGACGCGGCCCTCGCCGTGCGCCACCGCAATGGGCAGGCGCGATCCCTCCATCCCGCGCAAGAGCACTGAGCGGCTCTCCAGCACCTCTACAGTGGCAAACCGTGCCTCAAACTGCTCGGAGCGGTTGCGCACAAATTGCGGCCAAGCGGCTGTGCCCGGAATCAGCTCCTTGAGGTGCGCCAGCATCTGGCAACCATTGCACACCCCCAAGGAAAAGGTATCTGGCCGCTCAAAGAAGGCGGCGAATTGCTCGCGCAGGCGGTCGTGGAAGAGAATCGAACGCGCCCAACCAGCCCCGGCCCCAAGCACGTCGCCGTAGCTGAAACCGCCGCAGGCAGCCAGCCCGTGAAACGAACTCAATTCGACGCGGCCTTCCAACAGGTCGGTCATAGTCACGTCAACCGCCTCGCAAGCGGCTGCGTCAAAGGCCGCGGCCATTTCCACCTGACCGTTGATACCCTGCTCGCGCAGCACGGCTACACGGGGTCGCGCCTTCCCTCCTATAGTCGGAGCGACTTCGTGCGCCAAGTGAAAGTTCAGGCCCGGATTTTGGCCGTCGGCAAGGGCCTCATACTCTTCGCGGGCGCAGTCCGGATCGTCGCGGTGGGCCTGCATCCGATACGTCAGCTCAGCCCATGCCGCGTGGAGGTCGAGCAGTGGGGCTTCATAGACGAGCTCGCCACCGCTGCAAACGCGCAAATGCAAGTCGTCAATAGGCTGGCCCACGCCATGCACCAAGTCGGCGATGCCCTGGTCCGCAAAGACCTTGTACACGGCTTCTGCATCCTCGGCGCGATATTGGATCACCACGCCCACTTCCTCGCAAAAGAGCGCGGCGAGCAGATCGTCGCCCAGCGTGTCGATCGTCAACTCCACGCCGCAGCGGCCAGCAAACGCCATCTCGGCTACCGCCGTGAAAAGCCCTCCGTCGGACCGGTCGTGGTACGCGAGCACAAGATCTTGGTCGAGCAAAGTCTGCACAGCCTCGTACAAGCCGCGCACATCGCCTGCATCTACGTCCGGAGTCCCACTGCCAATTTGGTTGTACGCTTGAGCAAGACAAGAGCCACCAAGACGGTTCTGCCCGCGACCCAAATCCACGAGCAGCAACCGGGTGTCGCCGCGCTTCAGGTCAGGTGTGGCGTGACGGCGCACGTCGTCCGCCGGCGCAAAGGCCGAGACGACCAAACTCAACGGCGCGACCACCTTGTGCGCTGCGCCCTCGGCGTCTTCCCACACCGCCCGCATGGACAGCGAGTCTTTCCCCACCGGAATCGACACCCCCACCGCCGGACAAAACTCCAACCCCACTGCGCGCACTGTGTCGTACAGAGCCGCATCCTCGCCCTCTTCGCCGCAGGCACACATCCAGTTGCCCGACAGCTTGATGCGGTGAATCGGGCCAATGTGCGCCGCGGCAATGTTGGTAATGGCCTCGGCAATGGCCATGCGTCCCGACGCCGGCGCATCCACCAAGGCGAGCGGCGTGCGCTCGCCCATGGCCATCGCCGACCCGGTGTACCCCTGAAAGGAGTGACAAGTCAGGGCCAAATCCGCGACCGGCACCTGATAGGGACCGACCATCTGATCGCGGGCCACCAAGCCGGTAACCGTGCGGTCGGCAATGGTGATGAGGAATGTCTTGGCCGCTACGGCTGGGAAGCGGAGCACGCGCTCGACGGCCTTGGCTATCGAGCGCTCTCCTAAGTCGAGGCGCTGCCGCACGGGCTGGCTGCGCGTTGCGCGGCGCAGCATCTTGGGCGGCTTGCCCAAAATCACCGCTAGGTCGAGGTCGTCGATGGGCTTGCCGCCGAGCAGTTCGTCGTCGAGAGACAGCGTACCGTCGCCAGTGATCTCGCCGATGACCGCAAACAGGCAGCGCTCGCGCGCAGCTAACTCGGCAAAGCGATCCAAGTCAGCGCGGCCCACCACCAGCACGTAGCGCTCTTGCGCCTCGTTGCTCCAAATCTGCATCGGACTCATGCCCGGGTCGTCGTTGTGAATGGCCCGTAAGTCAAAGCGCGCACCCACGTCTGCCACCAGCTCCGGGCAGGCGTTGGACAGGCCACCGGCCCCCACATCGTGAATGCTGATGATGGGATTTTCCGCACCAAGCGCGATACAGCGGCTGATTAGCTCTTGGCAGCGGCGCTGCATCTCGGGATTGTCGCGCTGCACCGAGGCAAAGTCGAGATCTTCACTGTTGGCACCTGTGTCCATGCTAGAGGCCGCGCCCCCGCCGAGGCCGATGAGCATGGCCGGCCCCCCGAGCTGGATGACGCAATCGCCCGCAGCCGGAGTCTTCTTCTCCACATGCGCAGCGTCGATGAGACCAACGCCGCCAGCGACCATGATCGGCTTGTGATAGCCGCGCCACACCCCAGTGCTGTCGTCTTCCAAAGTGCGGAACATCCCCAAGATGTTAGGCCGACCAAATTCATTGCCAAAGGCCGCGCCGCCAATCGGCCCTTCGGTCATAATGGCGAGCGGAGTAGCCAAGCGGTCCGGGAAGGCCGCGCGCTCTTTTTCCCACGGCTGGGCAAACTCAGGCAGGCGCAGATGCGAGGTAAAAAAGGCGCTCAGGCCCGCCTGCGACCATCCGCCCGTGCCAGCCGCCCCCTCGTCGCGAATCTCCCCTCCAACCCCAGTGGACGCCCCTGGATAGGGCGCGATAGCAGTGGGATGGTTGTGGGTTTCTACCTTGATCAAGACGTGGGTCTGCCGCTGGCGATATCCATAACAAAAACCCTCGTCTAGCTGCGGACCAAAGACCGACACATCAAACCCCTCAATCACACCAGCGTTGTCGGAATACGCCTTAACCGTGCCTTGCGGATGGGCTGCGTGCGTGTGGCGAATCATGTCGAAGAGCGAGCGCGCCTCGCGCTGGCCGTCGATGATCCAATCGGCGTTGAAAATTTTGTGGCGGCAGTGCTCGGAGTTGACCACCGCAAACATCATCAACTCCACGTCGGTCGGGTCGCGCCCCGCAAAGGCGTGCAGTGCGTAGTCGATCTCCTCGTCCGAGAGGGCCAAGCCCATCTCGCGGTTGGCGGTCACGAGCGCACATCGTCCCTCGACTCGCACCGGGATGTGGACTAGCGGCTTGGGATCCACGCGGCGAAAGAGGGTCTCTAAGGAGTCGATCGGGGCCTCAATCATGCGGTCGTAGAGCAGTGGCAAAACGACTCGACTGAGCGGTTCGGCTGAGCTCACCGTCGAAGCCTCGCCGAAGTCCGCGCTGGGCACGGTATCAGCGACAAAAGCATACAACGTGCCGCGCTCGACGCGACGCACGAATTCGAGGCCGCAATTTCTAAGGATGTCCGTAGCCTTGCTCGACCACGGAGACGTCGTACCCGGCCGCGGGCCAATAGCCACCTCATTGCGCGCCCGCGCCGGCAAAGCCGAGTCCACGTCGAGGATGCGCATGAGCTGCGCCATCTCGTCGTCAGTTAGGGCGCGTGTACATTGCACGGCATAGAAGTACGTAGCACTCAGATCTTCAACTTCGGGCGCGCAATCCTGACAGCGCGCTAGCAGCGACCGGCGGCGCAGGGACGACAGGGCCGAGGGGCCGACAAAGGCGAGTAGCATGGGATACTTTCTAAAGGGAAAAGGTTCAATAAAATGTAGGTGCTGCCGTGAAAACCCTCAAGGATGGGGGCGGCGCGCCGAGCTTATTTTTGCACCTGTGTATATAATGTCTATCTTCAGAATTCAGCCTATGCAGTTGGAGGTTCTTATGTCATTTGCTACGCACAGTGAAAACGCCGAGTACATCGAAGCTCTTTACGAGCAATACCAGCGCGACCCCAGCGCGATCCCAGAAGAGTGGCAGCACTTCTTCCGCGGCTTTGAATTTGGCTTCGCGCGCTCGGTGCCCGCCAGCGAACCAGAACCAGACCAAACAGCCTTGCAGTCCATAGAAGAAGCCACTGAGGGCCTTTTAGTCCTCGAAGGCGTCCAAGCCCTCGTCCAAGCCTATCGGCAAATGGGCCACTTCGTCGCCCGGCTCGACCCGCTGGGGTACGACCGCCGGAGCCTCCCGCTGTTGGATTTGATAGAATTTGGCCTCGCCGAAGAAGACCTCGACAAGACCGTGGGCAACGGCGGATTCCTCGGGCGCACGGACGGGACGTTAAAAGGGCTGTTGACCAAGCTGAAAACCACCTATTGCCGCTCCATTGGCGTCGAGTACATGGACATCCCAGACAAGGAGCAGCGCGACTGGCTGCAAGAGCGGATCGAACCTTGCCTCAACAACCCTAATTTGTCCGAAGAAGCCACGCGCCGGGTGCTTGCGCGACTGATCGCCGCCGAGGAGTTTGAGCAGTTTTTGCACACGCGCTACGTCGGGCAAAAGCGCTTCTCGCTCGAAGGGGCCGAGTCCACGGTGCCGCTCTTGGACGAACTGGTCAGCACCGGCTCCAAGTTAGGCGTCGAAGAGATGGTCATCGGCATGGCTCATCGCGGTCGGCTCAACGTGCTGGCGCACCTTTTGCACAAGCCCTACGAGGAACTCCTCGCCGAGTTCGAGGGAGCCGATCGCACCGACCGCGACGACGACGAGGGCGATGTCAAATACCACAAGGGCTATTCCCATGACCACGTCACCGAGGAGGGACGCAAAGTCCATCTCTCGCTCAGTTTCAACCCCAGCCACCTAGAGCTAGTCGATCCGGTCATCGAGGGCATCGTCTATGCCAAGCAAGCCTACTTGCACGACGACGAAGGAGAGCGGGTGGTCCCAGTACTCATCCACGGCGAGGCCGCTTTTACCGGCCAAGGCATCGTCTCGGAAACCCTCAATCTCTCCGAACTGCCCGGCTACCGCACCGGCGGCTCCGTCCACATCATCATCAACAATCAGCTCGGCTACACCGCCCAAGCCGACGAGACGCGCTTTACCCCCTACCCGACCGACATAGCCAAGGAGATTCAGGCACCTGTCTTCCACGTCAACGCCGACGATCCCGAAGCCGTAATGCAAGCGGCGCGGGTGGCGATGGAATTCAGGCACCGCTTCAAGGTGGATGTCTTTATCGATTTGTGGTGTTATCGCCGCCACGGCCACAACGAAGCCGACGACCCTACCCTAACCCAGCCGCTGATGTACAAGAAGATCGCCGAGCATCCGACGATCCTCCATCTCTATTCCTTCCAGCTCATTGCGCAAAACAAAATCTCCCAAGAGGAAGCCGACGATATTCGTGCGCGAATTCGCACCCGGCTCGAAGAAGCCCAGCAAATCGCCCGCCGCCTGCAAGTCCAGCCCCAAATTTCGTCTTTCGGGGGCGTCTGGCAGGGCCTGACTTGGGCACCCGATGACTGGAGTGCCCAAACAGCCGTCGATGCCAAAATTCTGCAGCGGATCGTCGAGCGGGCGACCCAAGTCCCCGAGGGATTTTCGCTGCACCGCACAATCCAGCGGATGGTCGAAGCGCGCCGCACCATGGCCGCTGGCCAAGCACCCATCGACTGGGGCTGCAGCGAGGTGATGGCCTTCGGCTCGTTGCTGCGGGAGGGCGTGGCAGTGCGCCTGACTGGCCAAGATACCCAACGCGGCACTTTTGCCCACCGCCACGCCGTCTGGCACGACACTGAAACGGGCGCAGAACACGTCCCCTTGCAGTGCTTGGAGCGCGATCAAGCCGACTTCGTCGTGATCAACACCATGCTGTCGGAGCTAGCAGTGCTCGGCTTTGAGTACGGGATCAGCTCGGCAGACCCTCGGCGCTTGGTCTTGTGGGAGGCCCAGTTCGGCGACTTCGTCAACGGCGCGCAAATGGTCATTGACCAATTTCTCTCCAGTGGCGAAGCCAAATGGCAGCGGATGAGCGGCTTGGTACTGCTATTGCCGCACGGGTACGAGGGCATGGGGCCAGAGCACTCCAGCGCGCGGTTGGAGCGCTTCTTGCAATCGTGCGCCAAAAACAACATGCAGGTGGCCTACCCCACCACGCCCGCGCAACTTTTTCACATTTTGCGACGGCAGATGCACCGCAACTTCCGCAAGCCGCTAGTGCTGATGACTCCCAAGAGCCTCCTGCGGCACAAGCAATGCGTCTCAGAGTTAGAAGAGTTTTCCTCGGGGACGTTCCAGCGGATCATCGACGACGCAAACGTCGCCGATCCAGCCACCGTCAGCCGGGTGGTTCTATGCACCGGCAAGATCTACTACGACTTGGTAGCTGCCCGCAGCGAGCAAAACGGCAGCGACGAAGTAGCGCTGCTGCGCGTCGAGGAACTCTATCCGTTTCCCACCGCCGAACTCCAAGCTGCGTTCGACCGCTATCCCGCGGCTGAGCAGGTCTACTGGGTGCAGGAAGAATCGCAGAACATGGGCGCTTGGTCCTTTGTCCAGCCTCTCTTGGACGAACTGTTGCCCGCCCACTGCAAGCTAAACTACGTGGGCCGCGACGAAGCAGCCAGCCCAGCTACCGGCTCCGGGCACCTTCACGAAACCGAGCAACGAGAAATCGTCGAGCAGGCACTAGGCCGCGGCCGCGAAATAGTGCTACATCAGCGGCGGCAATCTGGTTAGGAGCATTTGCATGTCAGTACAAGTCGAAATACCGAGCATGGGCGAATCGGTCAGCGAGGTCATTCTCCTCGAATGGCTCAAGAGCGACGGCGAGCGCGTCGAGCAGGACGAGCCGCTTTGCGTGCTGGAGACCGACAAGGCCAACGTCGAGCTACCGTCCCCAGCCAGCGGCGCGCTCAAACACCTACAATCCACCGACACCACGCTAGCCATAGGAGCGGTAGTAGCGGAGATAGATGAATCAGCACAAGCTGCCGCTCCGGCTCCAGCGTCCAAACCCGAACCCGCCGCGCCCAAACCCGAACCCGTCCTAAGCCCAGCCGTGCGTCGCCTAGTCGAAGAGCACGAGTTGGATCCAACCGCCATTGAGGGCACGGGCAAGGACGGGCGGCTGACGAAAAAAGACGTGCTCGCCCACCTAGAGACTCTATCCACGCCTTTACCTGCTCAACCGTCGCCTGCTCCTGAACCTGCTCAACCACCACCTGTACCCAAACCCGCTCCGCCACCTGAGCCTGAACCCACTCCAGCGCCCGAACCCGCTCAATCGTCTCCTGCGCCCGCTAGTCCCAATCTCACCCGCCGCGAGCCAATGAGCCGGCTCCGCCAGCGCATTGCCGAGCACTTGGTGGCCGCCCAGCACGAGGCGGCCATGCTGACGACCTTCAACGAGATCGACATGAGTGCAGTGATGCAACTCAGAGCCAAGTACAAGGAGCGCTTTGCCCAAGTCCACGGCTCATCGCTGGGGCTGATGTCGTTCTTTTCGCGGGCCGTTGTCCTCGCGCTCGGCGAGTTTCCAGCGATCAACGCGCGGATCGACGACACGCACATTGTGTATCACGATTTCGTCAATTTGGGAATCGCCGTGAGTACAGAGCGCGGTCTAGTCGTGCCCGTCATGCACCGCGCCGATCAGATGTCCATCGCCCAGCTCGAAAGCAGCATCAAGCGACTCGCGCTGAGTGCCCGCGACAACAAGCTGGCCATGGACGAGCTAAGCGGCGGCACCTTTACCATCACCAACGGCGGGGTCTTCGGCTCGCTGCTTTCCACGCCGATTTTAAACGCACCGCAAAGTGGCATTCTGGGAATGCACGCGATCCAAGAGCGTCCCGTAGCCGTGGAGGGCCAAGTGGTAATCCGGCCGATGATGTACGTCGCGCTGTCCTACGACCATCGGCTCGTGGATGGCCAGCAGTCGGTCTCGTTTTTGGTGCGGCTGAAAGAGCTGTTGGAAGATCCAGCGCGACTGCTGTTAGAGGTATAACGAAAGGCTGTTACTGGGTCATAGGGGAGAACCGCCAATGCCCAAAAAAGTTAAAAAACACAATCAAGAGAATCCGCTTAAGTTCGAGTTCTCTATGGTTGGCAAACAGCTAGCGGTAAAAAACGATTCGGAATTTTGTGAGATATACAGGCATCCTCACGGTTCTCTTTTTCAGGGAGATTCCATCGAGTGGCTCAAGAGCTTGGATACGGAAAGCGTGGATCTTATCTTTGCCGATCCACCATATAATATCAACAAAGCCGAATGGGATAAATTTGAGAACCAAGAACAGTACATTGAATGGTCAATGCAATGGATTAGAGAATCATATCGTATTCTGAAGAAAACAGGGACGATGTATCTCTGTGGATTTTCTGAAATACTTGCAGATATAAAGTATCCATCTATGAGGTATTTTAGGTCGTGTAAGTGGCTGGTATGGTACTATAAAAATAAAGCCAATATGGGAAGTGACTGGGGAAGATCACATGAGAGCATTCTTCACTTGCGTAAATCTAAGGAACAGATATTTAATATCGATGATATTAGAATTCCCTATGGTAACCATACGTTAAAATACCCGTCTCATCCACAAGCAGAGTCAAGTCAGTACGGAAACGGAGCGAAACAGAAAGGGGTCTGGACACCCCATCCGAGGGGAGCAAAGCCACGAGATGTTATAGAAGTACCAACTACGTGTAATGGAATGAATGAAAAAACTCCTCATCCTACACAAAAGCCAGAAGAACTCGTTCGGAAGTTTGTCCTAGCTTCGTCTAAAGAAGGCGATCTTGTTATTGATCCATTCTCAGGATCGGGGACAACATTAGTCGTTTCTGAACAACTCGGACGAAGATGGGCTGGTTGTGAAATTGATTCTGAATACAATAAATGGGCGATAGACAGGATAGAAAATGTGATTCGCAGATCAAAAGATGGATGGATCACACTTGATACAGAGAATAAAGAGAGAAGGAGTTTAATCCGTTGAATTTAGAAAATTTGGTAAGTATCGGCTGCGATCCGATTTCGACAGCATAGTAGCGGGAGATGCGGATTGTGCTAAAACAGTTCTCTCTTAAATGACCACAGGAATTTGATAACATGACCATTCCGATTTATACCATAGGTTACGGAAGCCGTTCCATCGAACAGTTTGTCGAGGTGCTACAGCAATATAAAATTGCATACCTCGTCGATGTCCGTTCGTCCCCTTATTCACGCTATAAGCCAGAGTTTTCCAAAGTAGAACTGGCAAGCGAACTACAGAGACACGGCATTCGCTATCTGTTTATGGGCGATACGCTCGGCGGTCGTCCTGACGATGAAAATTGTTACGACGAGGACGGGAGTGTGGATTACGAGAAGATAAAAGCGACGCAATTTTACGCCAATGGGATTGATCGTATACGAACTGCTTTTTCTCAGCAACAGCTAGTTGCCCTCATGTGCAGTGAGGGGAAACCGGAGGAGTGTCATCGAAGCAAACTGATTGGTGTAACCTTGACGGATGAAGAGATACCAGTAATTCATATTGACGAAAATGACACGCAGCAGCCTCAGGATGAAATCATCAATCGGCTGACCAGCGGTCAACTCCCTCTGTTTGGCAAACCCGCATTCCGCTCGCGCAAGCGATATCCGCGAGGCGAAAATGAAACCTAAAATTGTTACCATCGGCGTATATGGGTTTGATGAAGCAGGCTTCTTCCGGGCACTACAGGACGCAAAGGTAGACACCTTCTGTGACATCCGGGGTCGCCGGGGAGTACGCGGCTCAACATACGCTTTCGTCAATAGTCAGCGTTTGCAAGCACGGCTCGCCGATTTGGGTGTCTGTTACCTGCATCGGAAAGACTTGGCACCGTCCAAAGCGGTGCGAGCCAAGCAGGCTGAAATGGATAAAGCGACGAAGACCGCCAAGCGTCAACGCATGGAATTGGGGCAGGCATTTATTGAAGGATATATACATGAATGCTTGACACACTTCCAGCCAAAAAGTCTCCTTGATGATTTGAAACCGGACGTACAGGTCGTCGCACTCTTTTGTGTTGAACAGGAACCTGCGGCTTGCCATCGGTCACTAGTCGCGGACAAACTAGCGAAGGAATTGAGTCTCGAAGTGGAGCATATTTTGCCATGAAAGTGCTTATTGTTGCCAAGACTCGAATGGGAAAAGGTGCGTGTATCGGAGGAATTACGCAGGATGGAAAGAGTGTTCGGTTGATTCCGGCTGATATTGATGTTCACGAGAGAGCAGGGCAGGAATACGAGGTCGGCGACCTGTGGGAAGTTGAAGCAACCCCTGCGTCGGACATCACTCCACCACATGTTGAAAACATTATCGTCCATAAAAAGCGGCGACTTCCTCCCCTCAGAGACCCTATTGCCATCATTGAAAAATACATGCCCCCCAAAGTGGGCGGGCCAGCGGAACTTTACGAAGGTCTAACGCAGTCCACAGCGAACGGTTCGTTGTATATCGCCGAGAGCGGCGGTCTCCCACCCTATAGTACCACCTTCTGGCGTGCAGATCAGCCATTAGTACTTGACACAACTGGTAAGCGTATCCGCTACCTCTATTCGACCAAAGATGGAGGAAGTACCTTCACTTTTGTCGGTTTTCAGGAACCGCTCCGAATCATTCCAGCAGGCACGTTGTTGCGCGTTTCGCTAGCGCATTTATGGCGACCTAAGGATGACTCTACTACTGAATATCGTTGCTATGTTCAACTTTCGGGTTGGTTTCTTGAAGAGGAAGACAACCTAGATTTTGATCAATTTAGCGGTCAAGCTGCCACACCATCCGAAATTAATACTCCGCCGTTGGACGACACTCCACAGTTAGACGATTCTGTCTCACCTTTACACCTGCTTCAAACCGTCTTTGGCTACGATGAATTTCGACTATTACAGGCAGAAATCATCGAAAACATCTTAAATCGACATGACACCTTAATTATCATGCCGACTGGCGGTGGAAAGTCATTGTGCTATCAACTTCCAGCGTTGCTTTTCGACGGGTTGACCGTTGTTGTGTCCCCACTCATTTCGCTCATGCAGGACCAGGTGACGCAGTTACAACACTTGGGAGTATCCGCTGTTTTCCTCAACAGTACCCTCACCCACAACGAGTACCTCTCAACTATTCGTCAGATCAAATGTGGAGAGGTTAGTTTACTCTATATCGCTCCAGAAACATTGCTGCGTCCAGAAACATTACTAATGCTTGATGAGTGTCAGATGGATTGCCTTGCTATTGACGAAGCGCACTGTATTTCCCAATGGGGACACGATTTTCGACCAGAATATCGTCAATTGGCACAGATGCGCGAGCGATTTCCCAGCGCTGTGTGTGTTGCGCTCACCGCAACAGCAACACCCCGAGTCCAGACCGACATCAGTCAGGCATTAGGCTTTCGCAACGAGGACAAGTTCATCTCCAGCTTTGATCGAAAAAACCTTGTTATCGCTGTCGAATCAAAGGTCAACTTATATCAGCAAATCTTTGATTTTCTTGCGAATCACCGCGACCAATCTGGTATTATCTACTGTGCCACGAAACTCCAAGTAGATACACTCCACCAAAAATTGGTTGCAGACGACTTCTCCGCATTGCCCTATCACGCTGGACTAGATGCCGAAACCCGTGAACAGAATCAGACCGCTTTCATACGCGGCGACGTGCGAATTATGGTAGCGACGATCGCGTTTGGTATGGGCATTGACAAGCCTGATGTGCGTTATGTGGTACATGCGGATCTGCCTGATAATATTGAATATTACTATCAAGAGATCGGTCGTGCCGGACGGGATGGGCTTCGTGCAGATTGTCTGCTTCTGTTTAGCTATGGCGATATCGATACAATTCAGTACCTCATCCAGCAGGGAGCCGCCTCTGAACGGGATGACAGGAGAAAACGTTTAACCGCTCTTGTGGATTGGGCTACTTCGGCGGATTGCCGTCGTATCGGACTGCTGGGCTATTTCGGAGAAAAATATGAGGCAGATAACTGCCAGATGTGCGACAACTGCTTGATAGAAGCGACCGAAAAGGTTGACTTAACTGTCCCAGCACAGAAATTTCTCTCTTGTGTGTCACGGACGGGCGAGATTTTCGGGATAAGTCATATCATTGATGTGTTGCGTGGCTCGCGGGCAAAGAAGGTGTTGAGACTCAGACATGAAAAACTACCAACCTACGCCATCGGTGAGGAGTATTCTACCGAACAGTGGAAACTGCTGGCGGGACAGTTTGTCCAGAAAGACCTCCTTACGCGAGATATAAAACATGGTAGCATTAAGTTAACATCGAAAGGGCGGGCTGTCCTCAAGGGGGAACAGGTATGGGGAATTCCGGTAGAAACACAGGTACACCGACACACGCATCCCGATGAAATCGGTGAATACGACTCCGTTCTCTTCGAACAGCTACGCACCAAACGCAAAGAATTGGCAGATGCCGACGGTGTTCCGCCGTACGTGATTTTCTCCGACCGCACCCTAAAAGAGATGGCGACTTATTTCCCGCAATCAACTGAATCATTTGAAACAATGCACGGCATCGGCCAAATGAAAGTTGAAAAATACGCCGATAGCTTTCTACCAATCATCTGTACTTACTGCCAACAGTATGAACTCTCAGAGAAACCGAAATCAACCCGTGCGGTCGTACCGAGAGTCAAGGCCAAGTTGCGCAGTCAGGAAGTTGGCGAACGGTTCCAAGCCGGAGAATCAATAGCCGAACTGATGCAAGCCTATGAAGTAAAGCGTGTGACGATTACCAAACATCTGAGTAGGTACGTACAAGCAGGAAATCCGCTGCCAGTAGAGCGACTACACGCCGAGTCCTCATTATCATCCGATATCAAAGCATTATCATTCGAGAGTCAAGACCAAGCGCACAGTCAGGAAGTTGGTAAACGGTTCCAAGCCGGAGAATCAATAGCCGAACTGATGCAAGCCTATGAAGTAAAGCGCGAGAGGATTATCAAACGTCTGAGTAAGTACGCACAAGCAGGGAATTCGCTGCCAGTAGGGCGACTACACGCCGAGTCCTCATTATCATCCGATATCAAAGACCGTGTGCTGGAAACCTTCGACGAGCTTGGCCCCGACTATCTGAAACCAGTTTTTGATACGTTTAACGAAACAGTTAGTTACGAAGAATTACACCTCATCCGAATTATTTATTGGGCGGCCCATAGTGTTAGTGATCGAGGGGAGGTGCCCGTCATCACGCCCGAACGTCAAAGTGGATCCGTCAAATGGTTCAATAGTTCCAAGGGGTTTGGTTTTATTCAGTGCGAAGGACAAGACGACATCTTCGTCCATTACAGCGCTATTGACGGCGATGGTTTCCGCTCCCTAGAAGAAGGTCAGCAGGTGGAATTTGAAACGGTCGCTAGCCCCAAGGGCCTACAAGCCCGAGACGTAGTCGTTATCGGCGCAGCTCCCGAGCTCGAAACTTCTCAATAAATGGTTTTTTGCGGACACCTAACGTGTGCTGCTAATTACGCAAAAAGGAACAACTGTGAGCGACACTGCATTCGACCTAATCGTCATCGGCGCAGGACCAGGCGGCTACGTAGCCGCGAGCAAGGCGGCGCAACTCGGCATGAAGGTAGCCTGTATAGACAAAAGCTACCTCGGCGGCACCTGCCTCAACGTCGGCTGCATCCCTAGCAAGGCCCTGCTAGAGTCGAGCGATTTATTCTACAGAGCCAAGAAGGGATTGGGACACCACGGGATCGGACAGGGCGAAGTGGGTCTGGATCTGCAGGCCATGATGGCGCGAAAAGAGAAAATCGTCCAGACCATGACCAAGGGCATTGAGGGGCTGTTTAAGGGCCGGGGGGTGACGCATTTCGTCGGCACGGGCCAAGTCCTCGCCCCGGGAAGCGTGGCGGTGCAAGGTTCCGATGGCGAGCAGGTGCTATCTGCCAAGCACATCTTACTGGCCACTGGAAGCACTCCCGTAGAACTGCCGAACCTGCCCTTTGATGGAAAACACATAATCAGTTCTACCGAGGCCCTAACCTTAGAAAAAGTGCCTGAGCGGCTCGTCGTCATTGGCGGCGGTGCCATTGGGTTAGAACTGGGGTCCGTGTGGGCTCGGCTGGGTGCTCAAGTGCTCGTAGTAGAGGCCATGGATCAGATTTTGCCGGAGATGGACCAAGAAATGGCCCAGCAGCTAGAGCGGCTGCTCAAGCGACAGGGACTAAAATTCCTCCTCGGAGCCAAGGCCCAAGAAGCCGCGATCGAAAAAGGCCAAGTGACGTTGACCATAGCGGCCGGCGATCAAGAGCGCGTCGAGACATGCGACCTGGTCTTGGTAGCCGTGGGGCGCAAACCATGCAGCGTGGGGTTGGGGCTGGAAGACGTGGGCGTGGCGATCAACGAGCGTGGACAGGTCTTGATTGACGCGCAAGGCCGCACCAATGTCGAGGGCATCTGGGCTATCGGCGACCTCGTGCCCGGACCGATGCTGGCCCACAAGGCCGAGGCCGAAGGAGTCGCGGTCGCCGAGCGGATGGCTGGGCGCGCCGGACAGGTCAACTACGTGGCCATACCCTCAGTCGTGTACACCCACCCAGAACTAGCCTCCGTAGGCGCGAGCGAAGAAGCAGCCACAGCGGCCGGCCACGAGGTCGCCATCGGCAAGCACCAATTTCGCAGCAATGCCCGCGCCCACTGCATGGACGACATCGACGGCCTAGTCAAGGTCGTCGCCGATGCGCACACCGACCAACTCTTGGGAATGCACATTCTAGGGCCGCAGGCTTCGCACTTGATTGCCGAAGGCGTCTTGGCCCTAGAGTTCGGCGCCAGTGCCGAGGATGTGGCCCGCACCGTCCACGCACATCCGGCACTGTCAGAAGTCGTGGGCGAGGCAGCGCGGGACACAGTATCGTGAAGCTCGCCGACAAAGTCGTCCTCATCACCGGTGCTGGCTCGGGCATCGGCCGCCAAACCGCGCTACTCTGCGCCCGTGAAGGCGCGCACATTGCAGCCGTTGACATCGACGCAGCCACCACTGAAGAAACGGCCGCAACCATCACCGCTGACAACGGCCAGGCCATCGCCATCGCCGCCGATGTGTCCCGCGCCGCCGACTGCGAGCGCATGGTGCAGCAAGCCGAAGCCGCCTATGGCCGCCTCCACGTGCTGTTCAATAACGCCGGCATCTCCCACCACGCCGACGCCGACGCCATCGATACCGAAGAAGAGGTCTGGGATCTGACCATGGCCGTCAATCTCAAAGGCGTCTTTCTAGGCTGCAAATACGGCATTCCAGCCCTGCGCCGCGCCGGCGGTGGCGCGATCGTCAACACAGCCTCTTTTGTCGCCTTGCTCGGAGCGGCCACGCCCCAATTGGCCTATACCGCCAGCAAGGGTGGCGTCCTCGCCCTGACGCGCGAGCTAGCCGTCATCCACGCCCGCGAAAACATCCGCGTCAACGCCCTCTGCCCCGGCCCGTTGCGCACCGAGTTGTTGATGAAATACCTCGACAGCGAAGAGAAGCGCCAGCGCCGCTTGGTCCACATCCCCATGGGCCGCTTCGGCGAGGCTGAGGAGATCGCCCGGACGGTCGTCTTCTTGGCCTCGGACGACGCCTCCTTCATCACCGGCTCGACCTTCGTCGTCGATGGCGGCATCACCGCTGCCTACGTCACCCCAGAGTGAGGCCGCCCATGCGCTTTGCGGCCACGGTTTTCGACCTTGACGGCGCTTTGCTCGCCGAGCCGCTGGACTATTGAACTTCCTGTAACCCACCGCACAATTCAGAAAGGGTAACCCATGAGCGAATTTTTTAAGGGCATCGAAAAAATTGCCTACGAAGGCCCGGATTCTAAAAATCCCCTCGCCTTCAAGCACTACGACGCCGAAGCTACGGTCGGCGGCAAGACCATGGCCGAGCACCTGCGTTTCTCCGTGGCTTTTTGGCACAGCTTCAAGGGCGGGGGTATCGATCCCTTCGGCCCAACTCCGGTGTACGACCGGCCCTGGGACCGCGCTGCCGACCCCATGCAGCGCGCCGAGGACACCTTGCGCGCGGCCTTTGAGTTCATCACCAAGCTCGGCGCGCCGTTCTACTGCTGGCACGACCGCGACATCGCACCCGAAGGCGAGACCCTCAAAGAAAGCAACGACCGCCTCGACCACATCGTGGGGCTGGCCGAGCAATTGCAAGCCGACACGGGCGTCCGCTTGCTGTGGGGCACGTCCAACTGTTTCTCGAACGCGCGCTTTACGCACGGAGCCGCCACCAACCCCGACGCCCACGTCTTCGCCTGGGCCGCGGCGCAAATCAAAAAAGCCATGGAATGCACGCACCGGCTCGGGGGGGCCAACTACGTGTTTTGGGGTGGGCGCGAAGGATATTCCAGCTTGCTCAACACCAACATGGCCCACGAGCAAGACCAACTCGCCCGCTTCTTGCACATGGCCGTCGAACACAAAAAGGCAATCGGCTTTACCGGCACTCTGCTCGTGGAGCCCAAGCCCAAAGAGCCGACCAAGCACCAGTACGACTACGACGCCGCCACCGTCTTGAGCTTCCTCCGCAAATACGACCTGTTGGACGAGTTCAAGCTCAACATCGAAGCCAACCACGCCACCCTAGCCGGACACACCTTTGAACACGACCTCCAGCTCGCCTCAGCCGATGGCAAACTGGGCAGCATTGACGCCAATCGCGGCGATTACCTGCTCGGCTGGGACACCGACCAATTCCCCACCGACCTCTACTCCACCACCTACGCCATGTTGGTGATCCTCAAACAAGGCGGCATCGCTTCCGGCGGCATCAACTTCGACGCCAAGCTGCGGCGCGGCTCCTGCGACTTAGAGGATCTCTTCCACGCCCACATCGGCGGCATGGACTCATTCGCCCGCGGGCTAACGCTAGCTCAGCGCATCATCGACGACGGCGCACTCGACGCCTTTGTCGAAGCGCGCTACGCCTCGTACCGCAGCAGTATTGGCGAGAAGATCATGCGCGGCGAGACCAACTTCGCCGAGCTAGAGGCATACGTCCACCAGCACGGCGAGCCGGAAAAGCGCAGCGGCCGCGAGGAAATGCTGGAGAATATCGTTAATAGTTATCTGTGAAGAAGAACGACGCGAGCAACTCAATTGTCCCGTGGCACCGCCATCATCCGCTCCAACGCCCGCCGCGCCCCCACAATCACCTCCTCGTCCAGTGTAATCTCGTAGCGCTCGTACAGCAGCGAAAAGTACACGTCTTGCAGGTCGGTGATTTTCATGTAGGGACAGTGTAGCCGGCAGCCAATGCAGCCGTCCGCCGCGACGAACTCTTGGTGCGGGAAGCGCTGCCGGAGCTGATGCAACATGCCATTTTCCGTGGCGATGATGAAGCTCTTGGCTTCGGGGTACTTTTCGACAGCCTTGAGCATCCCCGTGGTCGAGCACACTTCGTGCGCGATCTCGACCACGTCTTCGCGGCATTCAGGATGCGCGATGATGACAGCCTCGGGGTAGTCAGTGCGGGTGCGCTCGACGCTGGCGGCGCGCAGCACGTCGTGTGTCGGACAAGCGCCGTCGTACACGACGACCTCTTTCTCCGGCACCTGTTCGGCCACCCAGCGGCCCAAGTTGCGGTCGGGCGTAAAGAGGATCTTGTCGCTAGCGAGGCTGCGCACCACTGAGACGGCGTTGGCCGAGGTGCAGCAGATGTCGGACTCGGCCTTTACCTCAGCCGTGGAGTTGACGTACGTCACCACCGTGTGATCGGGATAGTCTGCTTTCCAATCGTCGAGGCTTTCCGGGGTGATGGAGTCGGCCAGCGAACAGCCCGCGCCCAAATGAGGCAAGAACACTTGCTTGCCGGGGCTGAGGATTTTGGCCGACTCGGCCATGAAATGCACGCCGCAGAAGACGATGCGCTCGGCATCCGTCTTGGCCGCTTCCACTGACAGCCCGAGCGAATCACCCGTGAAGTCGGCCAAGTCTTGGATCGGCGGAATCTGGTAGTTGTGCGCGAGGATGACCGCGTTTTTCTCGCGGCGCAAGCGGTTGATTTGGGCGATGAGTTCCTCGGCGGGCAGATCGCTGTGATACTGCCCAGCGGCTGGGGCAATCGTCTCTGAATGAGTCATGGCTTGACTTGCGCTCCTTCGTCGGGGGGGATGGTCTCGGTGCCGTTGGGAAAAACGCGCCAAAACTCCTTGCGAATGAGGCCGGTGATCATGGCGCTCTTGCTGCTGCCGTGATAGCGGGCAATCGCGTCGAGCATCTCGTGATCCCGGTCGGGCGCCGAAAAGGTCCGCACCTTGGCCCGGCGACTTTGGTCTTTGGATGGCATTATATCTTTCTTATATAAAATTTAATTAATATGTATGTAATCTAATGAATCACTGGCGGTCCGTCAATACATTTGTAACCGC
This sequence comes from Candidatus Latescibacterota bacterium, assembly GCA_965116455.1. Classification (GTDB taxonomy): domain Bacteria; phylum Latescibacterota; class UBA2968; order UBA8231; family UBA8231. The sequence goes on from OZ220690.1 coordinate 3,904,973, forward strand.
GCTTTAACCAAATTGTCGCACGAAAAAGGAAAATGAGGCGCGGCCCTAGAGCTGGCTAATCCGCTCCATGGCCTCTTCGATCCGGTCGCGATGATTGAAGGCCGACAGGCGCAAGTATCCTTCGCCGGCCGCGCCAAAACCCGCACCCGGCGTGCCGACGATGTGGGCCTGGTCGAGCAAGTAGTCGAAGTAAGTCCAACTGTCCTGCCCGTCGGGCGTGGCCACCCACAAATAGGGAGCGTGCTCGCCCCCATACACCGTAAGCCCAGCCGCCCCCAACTGCTGGCGCATGATCGCGGCATTTTCCATGTAGAACGCAACGCGCTCGGCAATGCCCTGCTGGCCAGCCGGCGAGTACGCAGCCGCTGCGGCGCGCTGCACTGGATACGCCACGCCATTGAACTTGGTCGAGTGCCGCCGCGCCCACAGCCGATGCAGATCCACTTCCTCGCCCGAAGCAGCGCGGCCCTTGAGCTCCTTTGGCACCACAATGTACCCGCAGCGCAGGCCAGTAAAGCCGGCGTTCTTGGAGAAACTGCGAAATTCTATCGCCACCTCGCGGGCACCTTCGACCTCGTAGATGGAGCGCGGGAGCGCCGGATCGGTGATGTAGCTCTCGTAGGCCGCGTCAAATAGAATAACCGCCTGCTCGCGACGGGCGTATTCGATCCACCGGGCCAAGGCGTCGCAGGTCATAACCGCGCCCGTGGGATTGTTGGGCGAGCACAAGTAGATCAGATCGACGTGACCAGTGGGCAGGTCCGGGATGAAGTCATTGGCTGCCGTGCATGGCATGTAAACCATACCGGCGTACGAACCATTCTCGTCGGCTGGACCCGTGCGACCGGCCATGACGTTGGAATCGCAGTACACCGGATAGACCGGATCGGTCAGCGCGACCACGCAATCGTCGGCGAAAATTTCCTGCACTGCGCCCGAGTCGCACTTGGACCCGTCGGAGACAAAAATCTCGTCGCTGTGTACCTGCACGCCGCGCGCGCCAAAGTCGTGCTCGACAATGGCCTCGCGCAAAAAATTCTGACCCTGGTCGGGCGGATATCCCTGCAAGGTATCGTCGTGCGCCATTTCCTCGACGGCTTCTTTCATCGCATCGACCATCGGCCGCGGAATGCCCTTGACCACGTCGCCGATCCCTAGGCGAATCACGTCGGCCTGCGGGTGGGCCTCGGCAAACGCCTCGACCCGGCGGGCGATTTCTGGAAAGAGGTAACCGGCTTTGAGCTTGAGGTAGTGATCGTTGATATGCACCATGATATTCACTTTCTTGGAATGAATTAGGAATTAGGAATTACGAATTATCAATCATTAGCCCCCAATTCGCAATTCGTAATTCCTAATTTTTAATTCGTAATTCAAAAAGGAGACTCACTCGTGGATATAAGTTTTATGACCAGCGCCGGCGGCCCCAACAATTGGACCCTCGACGAATGCGCCCGTTGGGCTCGGGAGCACGATTTCGATTGCGTACGCCTAAACGACTCCGGCGCGCTCGACTCGGACCACATTCTATCAGCCGGGCCGGACGCCGTGCTGGAGACCTTGCGCCAGCACGACCTGTACCTCGCCGCTCTCACCGCGCACTACAACCTGCTCGACGACGACCGCGATCAGGCCCGCGCCGCCCAAGCCAAGCTGCTCAAGGCCATTGCATCGGCCCGCGCCCTCGACTGCCCCGTCATCGTCACCAGCAGCGGCGCGCCCGTGCGCAACGGCCAGTTCTACGGCATGTTCTCCTCCGAACCCGGCAACCCCAGCGACCGCTCCGACGAATTAGTCGATCGCTTCCAAGCCATGTTCGAACCCGTGGTGCAAGCGGCTGAAGACAACAATGTCCGGCTCGCACTCGACGTGGCCGTGCGCATGGGCCAGATCGGCTGCAACCCAGAGATGTGGGAAAAAATCCTCGACGCCGTGCCTTCGGATCACCTCGGCTTATCCTGCGACCCCTCGCACTGGCTGTGGATGCACATCCTGCCGGTCGAAGACGTCATCCGCGACTTTGCCGGCCATTGGTACTACGCCGATGTCAAGGACTGCGAGATCAGCGAGCGGATGCTCTACCGCCAGGGCATCATCGGCAATTGGTGGTGGCAATACCGCGTCCCCGGCCGCGGCCAACTCAACTGGAGCACCATTATCGGCGCACTGTGGGAATCGGGCTACGGCTACGTGCTGTGCGTGGAAAACGAAGACCGCGGCTTCCCCGGCTTAGAGGGCTTTGCCTTTGGCGGCCAACACCTGCGCAGCTTGCTGCCGCCCAAGAAGTCTAACTTCAAGCGGCAAGGAGGACATTGGAAGACGAGCGGGTGGGAACGCAGGGTGTAGGGGGCGGTTTGAAACCGCCCCCTACCTTGCCGTTAGAACCATTTGCCGTACTATTATTTTATTTGCTACGCCGCAACCAGCCACAGAGGAACCATGAACACGGACAAAAACCGCGACTTCATTCGCGAAGCCATCGACATCGACCTCGAAAACGGCCGCTACGACCGCGTCATCACCCGCTTCCCGCCGGAGCCCAACGCGCATTTGCACATCGGCCACGCCAAGGCGATCTGCGTCAACTTCGGCATTGCCGCCTCCTTCGATGGCCAGTGCAACCTCCGCTACGACGACACCAACCCCACCCGCGAAGAACAGGAATACGTGGACTCCATGCAGGAGGACATCCGCTGGCTCGGCTTCGACTGGGGGCCGCAGCCGTACTACGCTTCCGACTATTTCGGCCAACTCTACGAATGGGCCGTCGCGCTCATCAAAAAGGGCTTGGCGTACGTGGATGACCAGACCGCGGACGAGATCCGGGAAAACCGCGGCACGCTCACCGAGCCGGGCAAAAACAGCCCGTACCGCGACCGCTCCATCGAGGAAAACCTCGACCTCTTTGAGCAGATGAAAGCCGGCGCATTTCCCGATGGCAGCCGCGTGTTGCGCGCCAAAATCGACATGGCCGCGCCCAACATCAACCTGCGCGACCCCGTCATGTACCGCATCATGCACACCGCCCACCACCGCACCGGCGATGCCTGGTGCATTTATCCCATGTACGACTGGGCCCACGGCCAGAGCGACGCCATCGAGGGCGTTACGCACTCGCTGTGCTCAGACGAATTTACCAACAACCGGCCGCTCTACGACTGGTTCATCGAAAAACTCGGCATCTTCCCCTCGCGCCAAATCGAGTATGCCCGCGGCAACATCACCTACACCGTCCTCTCCAAGCGATACCTCCTGCAGCTCATCGAGCAGAATCTCGTCTCCGGTTGGGACGATCCTCGGCTCTACACCCTGCGCGGCCTGCGCCGCTTGGGGTACCCACCGGCGGCCATTCGCCGCTTCTGGACCGAAGCCGGCATTGCCAAACGCGGCAACAACATCGACATCTCTCTCCTCGAATACTGCATCCGCGATCAGCTCAACCAGACCGCGCCCCGGCGCATGGCCGTGCTCAACCCACTCAAGGTAGTAATTGAAAACTACCCAGAGGACCAAAGCGAGATGCTAACGGCCATCAACAACCCAGAAGACGACAGCGCCGGTTCTCGCTCGATCCCCTTTTCGCGGCACCTCTACATTGAGCGTGAGGACTTTATGGAAGACCCGCCGCGCAAGTTCTTTCGCCTCGCCCCGGGCCGCGAAGTCCGCCTGCGCTACGCCTATTTCCTCACCTGCACCGAAGTCGTCAAAGACGACAATGGCGAGATCGTCGAACTGCGCTGCACGTACGACCCAGCCACGCGCGGCGGCAACGCACCCGATGGCCGCAAGGTCAAGGCCACCCTGCACTGGGTCTCAGTTCCCCACGCGGTCCCAGCCGAGGTGCGGCTCTACGACCGGCTCTTCAAAGTCGAAAACCCGCTTGAAGCCCCGCCCGGGGGCACCTGGATAGACAACCTCAACCCGGACGCGCTCAAAGTCCTCAACCCCTGCTACCTAGAGCCATCCCTCGCCGACATGGCCCCAGGGGACTCCTGCCAGTTTGAGCGGCTCGGCTACTTCTGCGCCGACAGCGAGGATCACGCGCCAGACGCGCCCGTTTTCAACCGCACCGTCACCTTGCGCGACACTTGGGCGCGGATGCAGAAGGGCTAGTCAAACCCACCGCCGCGCATGCGGATCTCGCGCCTCCTATCGGCCTTGCTCCTCTCGGCACCTGTTGCTGCCGAAGAGGTCGTCGTGCCAGCCGGTCCCTTCACCATGGGCATCGACCACCCGCGAGCCACCGACGAAAAGCCCAGCCGCCAAGTCTATCTGAGCGCCTTTTCCATCGACCGCTACGAAGTCTCCAACGCCCGCTTCGCCGCCTTTGTCGCAGCCACCGGCTACCAAACCGAGGCAGAAAAACGCGGGGCCGAAAAGGCCGACAGCATTAGCTGGCGGCAGCCCCACGGCCCCGGCTCAGCAGCCGACCCAACCCATCCGGTCGTCTATGTTAGCTGGCAAGATGCCCGCGCGTATTGCGCTTGGCGCGGCGGACGCCTGCCTACCGAAGCCGAGTGGGAAAAAAGCGCGCGCGGCAGCGACGGTCGGCTCTGGCCCTGGGGTGCGAAGTTTGCGGCAGGACGCGCCAATCTCTGGGGCGCAGAAGACGGGTATGCAGAGTTGGCCCCAGTCGGCTCTTTTCCCGCAGGAGCCAGCCCATACGGCGCACTCGACATGGCCGGTAACGTCTGGGAGTGGTGCGCCGACTGGTACGACGCCAACTACTATGCCACCGGTCCGGCCAAAGATCCGCAAGGCCCAGAGACCGGCCGCTTCAAGGTCCTGCGCGGCGGCTCGTGGATCAACCCAAGACCCGTGCTGCGCAGCATCAACCGCTTCGAGGTCCTGCCCGTAGAGCGCAGCCCCTATATCGGCTTCCGCTGCGCCCGTTCCCATGCGCCCTAGCACTTGCGCCTACTACGCCCTGCTGGCCTTGGCCGCCTGTACCTCCGCACCAGATCTCACCCCCGTGCGCTTCACTGACGTTACCGCAACGTGCGGCTTGGATTTCCGCATGCACTCGGGCGGTCGAGTCAAAAACTACATCATTGAAGCCAAGGGCGGCGGTGGTGCCTTCCTCGACTACGACGGCGATGGCTGGCTCGACATCTACTTGGTCAACGGCTCGCGGCTGGAAGGCTATCCCGATCCAACCACGGCTCCGACCAACGCCCTCTACCGCAACATGGGAGATGGAACTTTTGCAAACTACACCCGCACGGCCGGGGTCGGCGATACAGGTTGGGGCATGGGCTGCGCCGCGGCCGACTACGACGGGGACGGCGACCTCGATCTCTATGTGACCAACTACGGCCCCAACGTCCTCTACCGGAACGAGGGCAATGGCCAATTCCGCGACGTCGGCCAAGCCGCTGGCGTCGATCTGGCGGACTGGAGCACTGGTGCGACCTTCGGCGACTACGACGGGGATGGCGACCCAGACCTCTACGTAGCCCAGTACTTGCACTTTGCGCCCGAGCGCGTTCCTCCCCGAGGCGGCATGTGGAAGGGAGTCTTGGTCTTCGCCGGACCACTCGGCCTCCCTGGGACGCAGGATGTCCTCTACCGGAACGAGGGCAATGGCCAATTCCGCGACGTCACCCGCCAAACCAAGGTCGGCCAATTCGCGCCTACCTACGGCCTGAGCACCCTTTTTTGTGACTACGACCAAGACGGCGACCCAGACCTCTATGTGGCCAATGACTCGGCACCCAATTTTCTCTACCGGAACGAGGGCAACGGCCAATTCCGCGACGTCGGCGTGGAGGCCGGAGCCGCCCTCAGCGCCGAAGGGGGCGCACAAGCTGGCATGGGCATCGCTTATGGGGACTACGATGGCGATGGCGATGGCGACTTGTTGGTCACCCACTTTGAGGACGACTACAACACCCTCTATAGCAACCAAGGCAACGGCCGTTTCGCAGTGGTTAGCGCCACAGCCGGCCTCGCCGAGCCGAGCCTGCAGCACTTATCCTTTGGCACGTGCTTTCTCGACTACGACAACGACCAAGACCAAGACCTGTTTGTGGCCAACGGACACGTCTACCCCCAGATCCGGCACCTTGCTCCCGATGGCTATGCCGAACCCAATCAGCTTTTTGCCAATCAGGGGCCAGCCGGTGCCTACCGCTTCGCAGAAGTCGCAGCCGGAGACGTGAGCCGCCCCGCCGTCAGTCGCGGTGCCGCCAAGGGGGACTACGACAACGATGGGGATGTAGATGTTTTGGTCTTCAACCTCGACGGGCCACCGCAACTTCTGCGCAACGACGGCGGCAACCAGCGCAACTGGCTGAGCCTGCGCTTGGTCGGCGGTGGTCTAGGGGCGAAAGTCTCCATCGCCAGCGGCGGAGTCGAGCAGACTACGGAGATTGTCAGCGGCGGCAGCTTCCTTGCGCACAGCGACGGGCGCGTCCACTTCGGTTTGGGATTCAATCAGGCCGCCGATTGGATCGAGATTCGCTGGCCTTCGGGCCGCGTCCAGCGCCTCGAAGACGTAGCCGCCAACCAGTTCTTAACAGTAGAAGAGTCGGAGCCCTAATTCCGCCTATTGCTTTCGCAGCCGCTCTCGCACCTGCGCTAGATAGTGCCGGGCCTGCGGCAGATCCACCTGCTGGGCTTGAGCCTGATCCAGCACTTCGCCTGCCTCATCAACGTGCCCGGCCCGTGCCAGCGCGACGACTAGATTGTTGAGCGCCCTAGCGTCGTCGGGGACTAAATCGACCGCACGGCGAAAGTGATCCAGCGCTTCGGCTAGACGGCCCTGCTCTTCGAGCAAGACTCCTGTATTGATATGCGCCTTGAGAAAATCCGGCCGCAAGGCCAGCGCCCGGCGCAGCGCGCGCAGGGCCTCTGCGGCCTCGCCTTGGGCGTAGTGGGCCATCCCCAAGCCGTAGTGGGCTTCGGCCAACTCCGCATTCTGCGCCAACGCCTGAGCGTAGTGGGCTATCGCCGCCTCGGTCTCGCCTTGGCGCAGCAGAACATTGGCCAGATTGGTCTGTGTCTCGGCGTCGGGTGCCAGCGCCAGCGACCGCTCGAACGCCTGCTGTGCTTCTGTTAGTCGCCCGGCCCGCGACAACGCCAGCCCCAACTTTGAGTGAGCATCTGGGTGTTTGGGCTGGACGCGGACGGCTTGGCGATAGCGATCAAGCTCCTGCTTGAGAGGTTGCAGCGCCTCAAAGCGATGCAGGGCTTGGTCTGCGGCCTGCCCTTGGCCCAACCGCTGGTAAGTCCGCGCCAAGTGCAGATAGAGCATCGGCTCTTGGGGAGCCAACTCCCGCGCTTGCACAAAGGCGGCAATGGCCGCCTCGCCGTCCCCAAGGTGGTTGTGGGCTAGGCCGAGTCGGTAGTGAGTTTCCCAGTCCTCGGGTGCCAACACCGCCGCCCGAGTTAGTGTCGCTACGGCTTGGGCGGGCTGGTTGAGGTGTAGGTAGATGACGCCCAGCAACTGGGCCACCTCGACGACCGAAGTATCCTGTGCCACAGCCTGCTCTAGCACCTCGGCTGCTTCCTCGTAGCGCCCCAAGCCAGAGTAGAGCGCCACGCCAGCCGCGTAGTGCAGACGGACCGCGCCTGGATAGTACCTGAGCGCTGGGCGCAACAGGGCCACCGCCTCCTGGTAGCGGCCCTGGCCGTATAGCGCAGTGGCCTGCTCGTAGTACTTTTCCGCCGTCCAATCTGGATTGAACGCGACCTCCTCAATGGAGTCTGTGCGCTCGGTCAGCGGCGTGGGCACCAGCACCGACGGTGGCACCTGACCGCTGTAGTAGGCTATTTCCGCTCCCTCGCCCTCGCGCAGCACCAAGTAGCGCCGGAGGGGCGGTTGTTCGACCACTTGCACCCGCCCCGACGGCCAGCGGACCTCGACTTTTTCCACTTTTGCAAGCCCGCCTAGCCCAAAGACCACTCGCCCGTCGTTGGCGGACAAATAGCCATAGCCGCGCTTGGCTTGGCGCACGAGCACTTGCCCGTCTGCCCAAAGCCGTACGCTAGCTCCTTCAGCGGGCCACCCCGCCGCGCCGATCAGCTCCAAACCCAGCCAGTAGTTGCGGTTGCCGCCATCGTTGCGCAGCAGGTTCAGGCGGTCGTTGAGGTTGTTGACGAGCAAGTCTAAGTCGCCATCGTTGTCGTAGTCGCCAAAGGCCGTGCCTCGGCTCACCTGTTCGGCCTCTAGGCCCGCCGGGTCGGCCAGCGCGAAAACGCCGTCCCGATTCCAGTACAGTAGATTGCGCTGGCGATAGCTAAGCCCCAATGGATGGGTTTCGAGCTGGGGGTAGAGATGGCCGTTGGCTACGAAGAGGTCGAGCCAACCGTCCAAATCAAAATCGGCTAGGGCTGTGCCCCATCCCAAAAAGGGCCGTACCGCACCACCTAAGCCCGCTGCGTAGGTAGCATCGGCAAAGGAACCATTCCCTAAGTTTTGGTACAGGGTATTGACATCGTCGGAAAAGTTGGTGACTACAACGTCTAAGTCGCCATCGTTATCGTAATCGCCGCTATCGATCCCCATGCCAGCTTGGGCGCGCCCCTCCTCGCTGTAGGCTACACCAGCAAAAGCGCCAACCTCGCGCAGTCGCCAAGCGCCGTCGTTGCGATAGAGCAGGTTGGGGGTCGAGTCGTTGGCGATATAGATATCTTGGTCCCCATCGCCATCGTAATCAGTAAAAAGCACCCCGAGGCCGAGGTAGATCCGTTGGTCAATTCCGGTCGCCGCACTTACATCGGCAAAAGTGCCGTTTCCCTCGTTGCGATAGAGCACATCGGCTTGGCCGTCCAAGCCGTGGGGGCCACAGAACACAGACAAGCCCTTCCAGCCGCTACATGGCTCGCCATCGCCGGGCGGATTATTTAGGTCGAAGGCCACGTAGTTGGCCACATAGAGATCGAGCCAGCCGTCCAAATCCACATCGCCAAACGCCGCGCTAGCACCCCAGCGTCGGTCACCTGTGCCCGCCTCTACGGAGGTGAAAGTGCCGTTTCCCTCGTTGCGGTAAAGCGCGTTCGGCCCCCAGTAGGTAACGTAGAGATCGAGGTCGCCGTCGTTGTCGTAGTCGGCCACTGCGCAGCCCATGCCCCAGCCCGTTTGCCCCAACCCGGCCGCTTGCGTCACCTCGGCAAATGCCCGCCCACTGTCAGGGGCGGGAATATTGCGCCAGAGACGGTTGCCCGTCTCCGGCGCGTCCTCCGCACGGGTGCCATTGACGGCGAACACATCCAGCCAGCCATCCGCGTCGAAATCGAAAAAGGCCACCCCCGAGCCCATAGCCTCCAAAATGTAGCGCTGCTGCGGGCCACCGGACACGTGGACAAAATCCAGCCCGGCCGCTTGTGTCGCATCCGCAAAGCGCACAACCTGCACCGGCCTTTCTGCACTCTCAGGTGCACATCCCCATCCCCACAGGATCAGCAGCGCGGCCAGCACAGTGCCCTTTCCCGCGTTAAAACACACCAGACACCTTTTTTTAGCGTTTGCAGCCGACCCAAGCAGCGCACCGTTCAGGTCTGCGCGGGTTCCACATCGACCACCACAAGCTCTCCGCCGCCAAAACTCCGGCGCTCTAGGGTCAGACGCACTGTGTCACCTGGGGCGGCCAGCACCGAAAGCCGCGCCTGACCGCTGCTGCCCTCAATGCGTTCTATGTTTATATTGAAAGACGCCGACTCGTTCTCGGTCGGAACTTTCACAGCTTTGTTGGTAGAAGCCCTTAAAGTGAATTCAGCATCGAGCCCCACCACTGTGATGCGATAGGTATTATTGGGGGTGTCGTTGATGAACAGGATTTCGTCTCCCCTGCCGCCGCCGGGATCCTTGAGTTTTTTTCCGCCACATCCCCCGCCCCCAGCAACGACGAGCACTAGTGCCAACAACATCCATGCTTTCATAATTATCCTCCTGAGAATTAGCCCTAGAATGCACTAGCAAATGCTGTTTGATTCGACCGGCAATGGACTACAATCCTCCGCGTCCCTTCCCTTCCACTAGTACGACTAGCTGATCGGCACTCAGTTCGTACAGGCGGTCTACGATCCCGGAAGGCCACCGCACTTCTAGGCTGTCCACCTTGCTGGACCCAGCTAATCCGAAGTGGAGCCGCGGGTCGTGTCCACCCAAGAAACCCGAACCAGCCACGGCCTCGCGCACCTGCTTTTTACCTGCTGAAAAAACCGCGATACGGGCACCAACTCCGTCCCGGTTGCTGCGCCGGCCGACCAAGCGCACCGCGAACCAGTGGCCTGTAGCGCTGTCGTTGCGCATCAGCGTAGGACGATCGTCCAAGTTTAAAATCAGCAGATCCTGATCGCCGTCGTTGTCGTAGTCCCCCCGACAGGCCCCCCGGCTCACCCGGCGTTCCTGCAGGGCTTTGACGCCTTCCACTGCCCCGAAGGTACCGTCTCCTCGGTTTTCGAAGAGTTGGTTGGGCTGGGCGTACGTTTCCTCGCTTAGCTGCAATCGGTCTACTTGCGGATAGACGTGGCCATTGGCCACGAATAAATCCAAATCGCGGTCGTGGTCATAGTCGATAAAGCACGTTCCCCAGCCTACATAAGGTAAACTCTTGTCGCCCAGCCCTACCTTCAATGTGACATCGACAAAAAAGCGCCCTCGCTCGTTGCGGTAGAGCGTGTTGTAATCGCTTGCAAAATGGGTGATGAACAGATCTAGGAAACCGTCGCCGTCGTAGTCTCCCCAAGCCGCGCCCATACCAGCTTGCCCCTTGCCGGCGTAGTTGTAGGCGACGCCCTCTGCGAGGGCCACATCCTCAAAGCGACCATCCCCGCGGTTGTGGTAGAGTAGATTGGGGGTAGAATCGTTGGCGACAAACAGATCTGGCCAGCCGTCCTGATCGTAGTCGCTGAACAGCGCCGCGAAGCCGTAGTACTTATGGCGGTCCTCGACCCCGGCATCCGCGGTTTTATCGACAAACCGGCCATCGCCCTCGTTGCGGTAGAGTCGATCAGCCGCCCCGCGCAGGCTGCGGGGTCCGCAAAAGACATCGACGGATTTCCACTGGCAAAAGGGGCGGTCTTCCCGCCGGATGTCCGGATCGAAATCCACGTAATTGGCCACGTAGAGGTCCAGATCGCCATCTAGGTCGTAATCGCCAAAAGCCGCCCCAGTACTCCACCGGTCGTCGCCGACACCGGCGCTGACCGTGGCGTCCTCAAATCGGCCATCGCCCCCGTTGCGATAGAGTCGGTTGGCCCCATAATTGGTGATGTACAAATCCGCGTTTCCATCGTTGTCGTAATCCGCCACCACGCAACCCATCCCCCAACTCGTGTCGTTCGCCGCTGCTGCCGCAGTCACGTCGGCAAAGCGCCCCCCTCCTGTATTGCGGTAGAGGGCATTGTCCAGAGGCGAAACATGGCCGATTCGCTCCAAAGTGGATCCATTGACCAGATATATATCGAGATACCCATCGCCGTCGTAATCCAAAAAAGCGGACCCTCCGCCTTTGGCTTCTAGGATATGCCATTTCTCCGGCCCGCCAGAACGGTGTTGCCAATGCAGACCGGCCTGCTGGGTAGCGTCCGCAAATAGCGGGACGGGCTGTTGCGGCATAGTCGGTAGAGGATCTGGAGCACAAGCAACTAGCGCCCAGACCATACCCAGCGCAGTCCAGACCGCGACAATCTCGCCTCTAAGGCCCTGCGCGGACCCGGCGCAAGCGCGTTTTTGTCCCAAGGCCGTAAACATCGCATTCACAAGCATTGCCGTTCTACTGTCCACTCCGGCGCTGGGCCGCGGCCAGCAGTTCTAAAACGCGGGATTGAGTGGAGTCGAGGGTCGTGGCCTTTTCAAGGGCCTGCACTGCCAGCAGATAGCGCTCTTGCCGCAGATAGACCTCCCCGATAGCTGCCAATGCTGCGGCCGAGTCTTTGTGCAAATCCCGGGCCCGCAGCAGAGCGTTCTCGGCTTCTTCCAGCCGCCCCTGGCGCAGATAGAGCCGTCCTAGTCCGGTATGGGCAGCCTCCAACTCGCTGTCGAGCCGGATAGCCTCTAGGTAGTAGCGCTCGGCCGTCCGGCCTCTATCATCCGCAGCTAGCATATCAGCCAGCGCGAGCTGAGCTTGGGCATCTTGGGGACGGGCCTCCGCCGCGGCCAGCAAGTCGGCCGCATCCGGCCCCTGGAGTGCCCTGAACCGCTCCAGGGCCTGCTCCCCGGCTTCTCTATGCCCTGCTGCTAGATAGAGCTGTCCCAAGTTGAGATGGGCGGCGGCTAACTCCTCATCGAATTGCACGGCTCGCTCCAACAGTTCAATGGCGACCGCCTCTCCACCGCCGAGCCGATAGAGCACCGCTAGTTCGCACAGCACCCGGGCGTCTTGCGGCTGTAGTTCGAGGTATTTCTCATAGGCCACTTTCGCTGCGGCAAGACGACCTTGGTAGCGGTACAGGCTACCGAGACGCTCGTACACGGACGCCAACTGGGGATCGCGGCTCAGAGCCTGCCTATAAGCCGTCTCGGCCGCGGCCAACTGGCCCCCGTGATTGTAGAGATTGCCCAACCCGTAGTGATAAACCGCCCGGTCTGGAGCCCTAGCAATGGCCTGTCGAGCTGCTTCCAGAGCACGGGCTAGTGCAGGGCCCTGGTGGGTCTTGAGATAGTGCTTCAGAAAGAGTTCGGCGCGGGCGTAAAAGATCTCGGCTCGACTCGTATCCAGACCTGTGGCTTGATCTAGAGCCGTCTCGGCCAGGGCCACCTCCTCCAAGGCTAGGTAAGTACGGCTCAGCCCTGTATAGGCCCGCACCGAATCCTCGGCTCCGGCCAGCGCTTTCTGGAATACTTCGAGGGCCAGTCTGTAGCGGCCAGCATCCAGATGCTGCTCGGCCAAGCGGTTGTGGAGGTTCAATTCGCCCAACGTCCCGACCGGCGGCGGACGGTCCGTCTCGGTACATCCACTCCAGATAAAGATCGTGGAGCATACAATGGCGAGTACTTTGTGGGAGTCTGCAATCATTGGAACGGAAGTGATGTCAAGTACCGGAACCGTGCGGCTCCCCTGAGCGTACATTGAGCTGTAGCCAGCCACGCTAGCCGGGATGTCATCCTCGGCGCACTCCTTTCGTCCAAGCCTCCACCTACTTGTAGGTTGCGGATTAGTAGACCAGAGAAATGACGCCGCTCTGCTCCTCGTTCTGTCCGTCGGTCTCCACCTTGATGTTGTAGATGTAGTGACCCGGAGGCATCGCGCGGTCGTCGTCATCCCGTCCCTGCCAGAACCACTGGTAAGCACCACTGAGCAATTGTCCGCTCTGCAGCTGACGGATCTGGCGCCCGGACAGGTCGTAGATAGTGAGACTGGACTGGGCGAGTTCGGTCAGGTTGAGAATCGAGTAGGAAATGCGGACTTGGTCGTTGACCTGATCCCCGTTGGGAGTAAAGACCTCCGGTGTTACGCGCACCGAAGTGATGAGTCGCCGGCCAAAAGGGGTGACAACGGCCACCCCACCGCCGCTGTAGGCATTAGTCGCATCGCCCGGATCTACCAGTTGGCGCACCTCGTCGGCGTTCTGGTCGAAGATGCGGCCGTTGAACTCCGTGCCGTATTTGACCACCCTCACATCGAATACGACTTCGAGCAGTTTCCGGGTGTCTTGGGGACCAAAACGAGGAAAGTGGACCACCAGCCGGTCATCCCAGATCTCCGGGGGATATTCATCCAAGTTTACGGCCTCGCCTTCGATGCGCACCGAACGCACTCGGGCAGGACGGACAAAAGTGTCGATCTCCAAGCTATCGAAACCCAAATCAGTCTCATCTAGAATGGGCCGGAGGAAATAGGTGAAGGTCGTGTCCACTGCGGCCTCTACCCGGCGGGGAAATATCTCGGCCACTGCGGTTCGGGCGCTGGGGGGTTTGGAAAAATCGAATCCGATCGTTTCAATGCGGCTGCCAGCGGTAATCGTAGAAAAAAAGTCCACGCGAAACTGAATGTAGCGCCGGGGTCCAGGAGAGGCGACCGGCACGCCTGCAAAGCCGCGATCAAAATCGTAGGGGGGCGACCAGAAGCTCCAGTTCTCCGTATCGTAGGTGATGGGCCCGCGCTGCGTATTGGGCACTTTGCGGTAATCGTTCAGGTTCAGAGGTTCCCCGTTCACCTTCAGCGTCGAGAGTTCGGCCCCTCGGCCAGTGTCCCACCAGTACACGTTGGGGTCTTCGTCCGTGCCCGTACGCGTGCGAATGACCACCCTGGCCCCTTCATCCCTGCGGCCGATCCAGTGCAAACGCCCCCAGCTAGCCCGATCTCCAGGCAGGTCGGGGATGATCGTTGCGATATCGATGATTTCAGAGATATAAGTGGCTTCCGGCACGAACCCTTCACCGTAGATCTCGAACTCGGCGATTTCCCAAGGCTTGGGCCTAATCGGCGTACCGCCCCCCGACCTGAGCCTCCGGGGCTGAATGGAGACGTAGCGCACTGGACGGGAGGAAAAGACCGTCTCTACCACCGGCTCTTTGTTTTCGCTCTCGTCGCGAATTTCCTCCCAGATGGGGTTGCCCCGGGTGTCGATCTTTTCTGGATCGCCATCGTTGAGGAAGAGGGCGAATATATCGGCGTACTGGTCCACCCGATCTGGATGCGTGTAGAATAGGATGCGGTTGACTGGGAAGATGCCCCCCAAGTCTACAGTGGGCCAGACATTGCCATAGCCCTCGCCAGCGAAGAAGTAGAAAGTGTTGATATCCCCGTCTAGAGCCCGGTAGAATTGCTTGTCGCGCTCTCCGATGCGGGTGCGCTCCCAGCCGCCCCGCTCATCGTAGCCCGGACTCAAGTTGAAATCCGGCTCCAGAAAGAAGGGCGCTATGTGGGGACCCGAGGTATCCACCAGCGCGAAGCCCCGCTTTTGCGGATGAGTGGACTCGGCCCGCTGGGCCCCGACTTCGATCCAAGTGCGGCTATCTACGGGCATCTCCGCGGGTATGGGCCACAGCTCATCTGTTGATCCCACCACTAGAAATGCGCGCGCCTCCACCTCCCAGACGGCTCCCAAGCCGATGGCTATTCCCACCAGCGCGATGTGTGCGAAGCGTTTTGCACTCATTGACAAAGCTCCAAGCGTAGCGTGCATGGAACGGCAAGGCCGATCCCACCGCGGGCAGATCAGCGGGGCGCCCCTCTTTCAAAGAGATCTTCGGCCTGCCCGCGGACGATTTCGAGGACTTCCTTCCCCCGCACCAACCTCCGGTGACGGCGCATTTCCACCTCGGCCCGCTCTAGGTTCCCCAGCTTGCGGTAGAGTCGAGCCAAGTGGTTATGCACTTGCTCTTCTTCTCCATGCTGGACGAGATATTCGTACTGCTGCACCGCCTCGTCGTAGCGCCCCAACCCCTCGTAGGCAATGGCCAGATTCCGCCGCGCACCCCGATGGCTGGGCTCGAGAGCGAGACAGTCGCCAAAGGCCACAGCCGCAGCCGCAAAATCCCGGCGCTTGAGAAAGACAACGCCCAAGTTGTTGTGCAGATCGCCGCGTTCGGGCTGGCGCGCCAGCAGACGCCTGTATTCCCGTTCCGCCCACTTGTCCTCTCCCTGTTGGTCATAGAGATAAGCCAAGTTGTAGCGAGCGTCAAAATGGTCGGGATCCAGTTCCAAGGCTTTGCGGTACTCGACCTCGGCCTGCTCGAGGAGCCCTCCTGTGCGGTAGGCCCCAGCCAAACCAAAATGAGACCGCGCTTTTTCGGGCTCCAGTTCGACTATTTCCCTAAAGAGAACGAGGGCGGCCTCGATCCGGCCGCTCTCCAAGTAGAGATTGCCCAAATTGCGCCGGGGGGCCGTCTCGCGGGGAGCCTGCTCTATCAGGCGGCGATAGTGACCTTCGGCGCGGTCGGTTTCCCCCAAGTTCCAGTATTGCTCGGCCAGCTTGAAACGGGCGTCGTAGTGCTCGGGATCCAGTTGCAAGGCTTTGTGCAATTCGAGGGTCGACCGGGCCTCCAATCCCTTGCGGGCATAGGCCAGCCCAGTGTAAAAGTGCTCTTGGGCATCGTCCTGCCAAGTGATCGCCCCGGCGTTTACACTCCAAGCCAGTAGCAAAACCGTCCCCAACGGCAAAACAAGCCTCCACTGGCGGTCGAGGAGACGCGCCTTGATCCACGCTCCAGCATAGCAGGCCAGCAAGATCAGCAGGGGAATGAGGGGCAGCCGGTAACGGGCGGTCGGAAAAAAGGCAACGACCGCCCCAGCATAGCTCAGGACGAAAAGCACGATCAGCCCCCCCCTTCTTCCTTTTGCAGCCAGGACCAGTCCGACCAGAGCCAGAGGCGCTACCAAACCAAAGGGGAAGGCCAGTTTGTCATGCCAGACTAGGGCGCTCAACAGAGACGAGTAGCGCCGGGCGAAATACATGTCCGTATTGCGTCTGATCTCCCCCCCCTGCCAAAAGAGGCCGATTTTGCGAATCTGTAATCTCACATAGTCCACTGGCCGCTCTTTTATGAAGGCGAACGCCTCCTGCCAGAAATAGGCGGATTGTTCCGAAGGCTTTGCCAAGCCGGCCTGCTGGGGACGCCGAATCAGGTTGTACCATTCCGTTCCTGGACGCATTTGGGCCGTGTGCGGAAAATCGGCGTTATTGCCAATATAAAAATTCAGTCCTGAATTAGAAGAGAGCAGAACCACGTCCCGACCGACCACCCAATTGCGCCAGGTGATCCCCCCCAACACTGCGCCGATTCCCAAGACAAACACCAGCGCCCTGACGAGCCGGGCGGAAAAACGGGCCGGCTCCGAACGCAAGATCAGCCATCCCATCACGCACAGGGCAAAGGGCAAAACCGTGGGAATGGCAGCGGCTGCCAGACCCAGACCCAGACCAGCGGCCAAGCAAACCCACTTACTTTGGGGAGTATCGTCCCGCAAGAGGAGCAACAACAACCCCAGATTGAGCAAAATTCCCAGCACTGGTGGCAGCAATTCGCCCTCGAAATACAGCAGCGGACCGTACACCGAGGCGATCAGACCAGCGGCCAAGCCCACGCCCGGCGAGAACACCCGGCGCCCTATTAGGTAGAGCAAGGTCACGCTGAGAGCCCCTAGGGCGAACTGGACGAGCCGATAAGCGTAAAAACTGGGGCCTAAAAGCAGGTGGAGCAGGCCTAAAAAGGTCGGATAGAGCGGCGGCTGCCAGAAGGGCTCGTCGCCCAAGCTGAAGTGAGTCGCAAATCGTTCGGCCTGCTGGAAATATGTCTGGGCGTCTACTACGGGCGTCTCGAAAAGTGGACTCTGTGCCGTCTGGTGGAGATAGACCAGCCGCCAGCCGAGGGCAAAGAGGAACAACCCGCAGGCGCTGATCCACACCGGCTTTTCCACCAGGCGAATGTACCAACCCGGCCCCATGGTTCAGTACACTACGCTGACTACCCGGACCTGAGTATTATGCACATCCTCGTCCGTATCCACGCGGATGCGAACGAGGTAAATTCCGGGAGGCACCTGAGCCCCGGAGGCATCGCGGCCATCCCATTCCAGCACCTGTTGCCCACCCACCCCGGCAGCGGCTAACCGGGCTACGGGAACGCCGTTGAGGGTCGAAAATTCGGCTTCTATCCGGCGGTCACTATCGATCTTCAGCACGGAGAATACTACCTGCAGCCGGTCGTTGACGCCGTCGCCATTGGGCGTAAAGGGATTGGGAGTCAATTCCATGCTGTGGAGGACGCGGTTTTCGATGGGGACGAATACAACTGCGCCTTGGCCTTCCACTTGGGCCATGGCATTTCCTTGGTCCACTTGCTGCCACGAATCGGCGATGCTGGAGTTGCTTACCTCGGACCTAAAGGTCGTGCCGTTGAGGAAAATCCGGGAAATGAACCGCAACTCGACTACCTTCCCCTCCTGAAGGACCGTGCCACGCTGGGCGCGGGGGAGCGCGGCGTAGGTGGCCCGGGTGAGCGGTTCGCCGTTATTGTCCAGCGCGACCTCTTCCCCCTCGAACAAGCTGCGGAAATAGCGCACCGGCCCTTGGGCTTCAAAAGGCAGCGCACCATAGGTATTCCGGTCCACCGGCTCCAACAGGGGAACCCCAGTGGTCGAATCGATTTCCACGATCCGAAAATAATCAATGCGGCCCTGCTCGCTTTCCGGCAGCAGGCCGAACTCGCGCCGGGTGAGAGTTCGTCCCCGTTTGTTGAGCGGGGCTTCATCGCCCGCCTGGGCAATGCGCTGGTAAATGGGCCCTTTGTCCGAATCGTCTTCTACTAGATGCGGCAGTTGGACCCACAAAGTGTCGGTTCCAGTGGCGCGGATCTGCACTTTCTCTCCCGCATCGTTGACCAGGGCATCGGGATCGCTGGCCCGGAAAATCTCCCCTTCACCCGCTAGCAACTCATCCGGTGTCCCAAGGCGCACCTCGAGCAATTCCATGGCCGTCTGCTGCGAGGCCAGAACCCGGATTTCGTCGAAGCGTGGACTGCGCAATCGGGAGGGCTGAGCGACAAAAACAGGGCTTAGATACAGCGAAAAGGTATCGGGCGCAGCGCTTCGCACATCGATCTGAGGGGATATTTCGCTGACAATCCGCTGGGCAATGGGATCGGTGAAGTGGACGATCAGCGAATCTAAGGTGGCAAAGACATCAGGCTGGCTGGAGAGTATCCGAGCCTGGATCTTGAGGAACTTCCTCGGCGAGGGCGAGAGGAACAGGTCCCCTGAGTTTTCATAGGGTTTACTCCAAGGACTCCAATCGACCCCTGCGGAAAAGGTGGTGGTCGAATCGCCGCGCTGGAAACTGGCTAGTTGATTATAGTACTTGTTGCGGGTGACTTCCTTGCCCCCCTTGTCGAAGAAATGCTTGACCGGGATCAGTTCGCTGCCAGTCTGAGTGCGGATCTCTAGCAGCGTACCCGGCGGAACCTCGCCCGCCCAGAAGACCCGGGTGAGATTGCGCGTCCCTCCCAGTTCCATAAGCGGCGACGTGAGTACCACTTCGGGAACGTAGCCCTGCCCGAAGAACTGGATCTCGCCGATTTCGTACTGCGCCCCGTACACGCCGGATTGCCGGCCAGTGCCGTCGATGTGCTTGAATTCGAAGAAGCGGACCTGGCGGGCCCGAAAGCGATCTTCAAAACGGGCCAGAGCCGCCGTATTAATCTCGCGTTCTGGGGGACTGACGACCTCCCACAACAGCGAACCATCCGAGGCCGTGGACCCGTCCGAAACCCGAGCCACGTAGCCGAGGAGGCGCCGCCGGGGATTATCGGGAATGACGCGGTACGTATCTATCCAAAAATTCATCCCGAAATCGAGGGTGAGTAGGCCGCCGCGTTCGCTTCCCGGTCCGGTTTCGAGGAAGGTCTGGGCCTTCCAGTAGCTTCTATAATCCCCGTCAAACGCAAGAGCCGGAATGTGCCCTTCGCGCCCCGACACCTCGACCTTGCCGCCTCTGTCCTGTAGTCCCAGAGCCAGATTGTCGCCCACGCCAAACACTTCTACATCGGCCAGGCGCGGCCTCTCTTTACGATAGTAGCGCACGCTTCCCCGGCGCTCTTGGGCCACGCTTTCGAATTCGGTTTGCGTGGTGGCGATCTCCTGCCCGTCAAAAGTCTTGAGAAAGTAATCGATGGCACCCTGCTGGGACGGAGGCAGCGCTTCGTAGTCTTGCCGACTGATCTCGACCGCCCGATCCTTCCGGCTGTCCGTCACCACGATGCGCACGTACTGGATAGGAGCCCCTGTATAGTCCTCTTCGACCTTGAGGTCGGGCTCGAGGACGTACTCAAAAAGGCGCTGGTCCCGCACCGCGCGGGTAGTCCCGCCGATGATGCGATAATCCAGAGTCTCTCGGTTTCCAAAGGCGAATTCGCCGTTGGAAACCAGCACCCTGAACTGGCGAAACGGATCGCCCAACTCCTCATCGACAAAGCGCAAAACCACCTTCTCTGCGGACACCAATCGCCCCAAGTCGATCTCGATCCACCACTCGCTCTCGGGACGGTCGAGATCGGGTTCCCAAAAGGTCGCTAGGCGGTTGCTGCCCCGGTCGATGATTCCCGCTGCTTGGCCGACATTAGAGCCGGCGTTCTTGATACCGCCCCAAGTAAACAGATCGCTGCCGTTTTGGAAGGTGTTGATGTAGAAATCCTTGACTTTGCCTTCGATGAAATGGCTGAAGGCGGGGGCATCGCTCACCGCGTCAATCCCCTTGCGGATGAAGCGGGGCACGACCAGACCTGCAGACGTGATTTCCACGACGTCTTGGCGGACCTCTCCCACTGGTTCCTGGAGACTGCCCAAGCTCCACTCGTTCCAGTCCCGCGCCCGAGCCACTGTGACGCGCTGGCGCTCGAGCCGAAAGCCCTGTGCCCAAATCCACTCGGGCAACAACAGACTGGCGCTTAGCAGAACTACACTCGTCGCAATCAAAGATCTCTTCACGGCTTATCCTCCTTGGAGGATCGGGTAATAGGGCCGGGATCGTCGGTCAGAGCAATGGACCCAGAGTCCCTAAACCGGACGAGGGAGGCTATACAACGCCTCCCTCGTCCTTGCAAAAAATACTGCTCAAAAACAGGCGAATACATCGCCTGTCTGCGTCTTGATCTTCGGTTTATCCAGATTACTGGAACCGGGCTTTCAGCCGGCCCCAGGTCTCATCCTCAACTGCGGTATCGAAGACGTCTTCGACCGGTGCCAGCAGAAAATCAGACGCATTGACGCCGTCACAGCATGGACCTCCCGTGATCCAGTACCCATCGTAGGGGGAGGAACCATCATCTCTCAGCGGTTGCTGACCTTTGACGCCATCGTAGTCAGACCAGATGAGATTGATGCCGATGGTCTCGCCCTCTTCAAGGGTACTAGGAGTACTGGTGTCGGGACCGTTGTGATCCAGATCGTCCCAGACCGTGAAGGACATCTCGTAATAATAGGTGCTCTCGTCGAATTGCTCGCCCTCGAAAGACCAAGCAAAATCGAAGTGCGGCGGATCGTCCTGCCACTGACCCGTATTGCCGCTCTGTACGTCGCGATCTCCCACGGGAGGCACGGCGATTGACCACCACTGCAGGGTGGAATTGGTCGCCCGCTGGCGCTCCTCGTCGGTGGCTCCCTCGGCCGTGCCGTACTCGGCTACGTACGGCGATCCGGCGTGATCGCCGTCGATCCAGAACTCAAAATTATCGTCAGCGCAATTGCACTGACCCGGATCGGTGTTGTCGCGCTCGTGCAGATCGTCGAAGACCGAACTAGCCATAATCATCTTGTCGCTGGCGTCGTTGTAACCAACGTACCCGCGAAAATCTAGGTCGGCCTTGTTGATGGCGTTGCTGTAGAGGGATTCGTGCGTATCCTCCGGTTTGACGACGTAGACCTCGGGCACAACGGCCCATTCGCTGAGATCTCCATCGATAGTAGGCACCGCACTATCCGGCCACTGAAAGGCCAAGAATGTGCGGTCGGCGGGCACGTGGCCCCACGCTGCCTGCACCAAGAGAGATACCATTCCCAATAGGACAAGGGTCTTCCTCATACCTGATATTCCTCCTTCCTCACTTCTTCTAAAGTTAGTTTGATCAAGGAATTAAAGCATAGGGAGCCCTCTCTGCGAATCACCTCCTTTCAGGGCATCCTACAAAAGGGAAAAATGAAGATAACTCAGAGGAGTCAATCTTCCAAATAATTTCAATAAGAGCCATAGTAGATGTCAAATAGAATCCTGGGAGAATCGCCGCAAGAAGCATCGTAAAACCGAAGGATGTCGCCGGTACAGCACCGAAAAATGGTTTCCGTTTCCATGTATTTTGTCGTATAATACTTGCTCATTCACCGAGTTTGAATCAATCATCTTAAACTTGGTCTCAACTCGTCGGCGGCAGAATTGCCTCCCAAGCTGTCCTGCAGGTGGATCCCATGTCTCGTCCTATTTTCTGGTGTATTGTCGCGTACTGCCTTTTTGCGGTGCTCGGCGTTGAGCCTAGTCAGGCCGTGGAGACCATCGTCGTGGGAGGCGACGATCGTCCATGGAGCACTGGTGGCGGCGACGAGACATCCACCCCACCGGCCTTGACGCCTCAATTTCGCCTGACCCCTCGCACCGCGGGCAGCGGCAATACGCCCGGCGGAATCATCGACTTCGATGCCGAATCGGGCTGGATTGTGCCCACGCAGATCGATCCCGAACGCAACTTGTTCCAGTTGATCCGCGAGCAGGGCGGCTCTCCCAGCATCACTTCGCCGAACGTGAGCGATATTCCCAGAGCCGCACTCGAGAGCACGCTACAGGGCATCATCGACGGCAGCGATGTAGTATACGTCCGCAAGAGCACTCCCGCCCAGCGAAACGTCAATCCACTGGGTGAACACATCGACATTGACTTGGGTGCCCGCTTTGGCATCGAGCGCATCCGCTTCTACCCCAGCGTCTTCTTTCCCGGTGACTTTATCAAAGCCTTTGAAGTCAAGCTCAACGACGGCAGTCCCGCTAGTCTCACTGAATCGGGCAATCCCCTCTGGACTCTGGCTTTCCGCAATGTCCAGAACAACCAGTCCGACACCAACGTGACCATTCCGCTCCAGTTCGTCCGCCACTTGCGTCTGACTTCGCTCACTACGGCTGGCTTTGAGATCGACGAGATCGAACTCTACGGCCGGGGCTACGTGCCGACTAGCCGGTACTTGTCGGACATCTTCGACTTGGGTGAAAAACGGGGGGTCTGGGGCCAGATCCGCTGGGAGGCTGAACCCATCGGCGACCCAGCGCAATCGCGCATCTCCGTGCGCACGCGCACGGGCAGCACCCAGTCGCCACTGATCTTCACCCGGATGGTCATCTCCCGCCGTCTCAGCGAGGAACCTTTCCGCTTCGCCCTAGACCGGATCACCTATGACCGGGCCACGGTAGGGGTGGTCTTGGCTCCGGTGGAAATGCCCGAACAGAGCATTTCCCCGGACGAGTACAGCGTCCTAGAGGAGGACATAAGGGATTGGTTAGAACTGCAGGGAGCTATTTATTCCGCGCTCGACGAGGCCGGCGATGAACAGACGGTGAGTCGCGCCGACTACCTAGGCGTAGACATGCAACGCCGGGGCGCGGTTTCACTGGCTGCCCTCCAAATTCCGGTCGATACCTATCGTCCCCTGACCCGCTCAGTCAAGGACTGGCTGGCCTCCCACGGGGCTCAGTACTTCCGTCGGGCCAATATCGGCGAAGCCGTCCCTTACGACTTTAATGGAGTCCCGATTGTTGCCTCGGCTTACAACCGCCTCCCGCCCGAGGAACGCGGTCCCATGCTGGAGGACACCGAGAACTGGAGCCCTTGGTCGGCACCTTATCCAGCAGCCGGTGGCATGGAGGGCACGCCTATCACTTCGCCGGCTCCGCGCCGCTACCTCCAGTTTGAGGTTGCCTTTGAGAGCGAGGACCTAGATGCGGCGCACCGAGTCGACTTGCTCTCTCTGGAGGTCTCTTCCCCACCCGTGGCCCAGCGTCTCGTCGCCGAAATTTTCCCCCGCGAAGTGCAACCCGGCCAGAGCGTGGAATTCACCTATGCGGTGCGTCCTACCCTAGACCCCGACAGCGATCTGGGTTTCGATAATTTCGAGATCCAGACCCCGGTTCCCATCCAACGGCTGCTGGAGATTCAGATCCTCGATCCAGAAGGCCAAATCGAGGCCCAGCAGGTGTTTGGCGAACCCGTCGCCGAATTGTCTCTGCCCTTTGAGAAAGGCGATTTCACTCTGGTATCCGTCGACTCCGACCGCTTCCAAGTGCGTTTCCCCAAGATAGAAACCGATGGAGCCCTCTTGAAGATGCGTTTCGTCACCTCAGTTCTGCGCTTCGGCACGACCTTTGAGGGCCGGGGAATCAGCGAGGGAGGAGAGGGACTGCCGCAGCCAGCCTTTCCCGGCAATGTGGCCTCGCTGGGCGAGGACGATGCTGCCAATCTCTCCGGCCTGACCGTCTTCATCGATCTGACTGGCAAATTGATCAGCGACGTGCGCGCTGTGCCCAACCCTTTTACGCCCAATGGAGATGGCATTAACGACCACACCGAAATCCGCTACGATGTCCTCAAACTCACCGAGCCGACTCCGGTGAAAGTGGACCTCTACACCCTCGCTGGCCGGCGCGTGCGCACTCTACAGTCTGCTGAAATCCCCAGCGGACGCTATGCAGTGTCTTGGGATGCCAAGGACGAGACAGGACGCCCAGTACCGCCCGGCCTCTATATGTTCAGGATCAAAGTCGAGTCGGACCTAAATGCAGAGGAGTCCTTGGGCACGATCTCAGTCGTCTATTGAGTTGATGAATGCACCTGTCAAATGAAAAGCTCGTGCCCGCGGGGCCTGTCGAAGGAGGGCTTGGCTTGAAACGATCCGTATTGTACAGCCTAAAAAATATCGCTCTGGTCGCATTGGCCTTTGGAATTCATCCCGCAGGTGCGCAACCAGACTATGGCACTCGTCTGGGAGTCCGCTCTGGGGACGCCTTCAGCTACGAACCCCAAGGATCCACCGTGCTGTTCGGCGCCTTGGACCCGGCCGTGCGTAAATGGTACGTACCCCAAGAACTCTACAACGAATACCAGTGGCGCCAATGGGAGTACACCAACTACGCCCGAGAGCCTTTTCGGCGCTACGTCAACACCAACCTAGAAGGCGACTATTTCTACGATCTCTACGGTCGCCTAATCACCCGCGGCTGGCTGATTTACGACCACACCCAGAGACAGCCCCAGAACCAGTTCGGTAATTCCCTCTTCAAAGACAGCCGGTTCTCCGGCTGGTTCAGCTCGCTATTGGTCGCCTCCGATAGCAAGGGCCAGTACCACTACTCCCTCAGCATCGGTCAGCAACTTCGCACTGTGCTGACTCCTCTGACCTTTGCCAAAGCGCAGTTTGACGGTCTGCAGTGGGACCTAGCCTCGGATAAGTACCATGCCACCATCATCTACTCTCGCATCAACGCACCCGGCGGCAGTAGGGCCGATCCGCCCATCAGGATTACCAACAACACGACCCTTTTCGGAGGCCGTCTCACGACCCAACTAGGCGACTTCATCACCGTAGGCGGCACGCTGGTCAATGCCCACAACTCTCACACCCAACTCGAAAGCTTTGAGGGCAGTCTCTTCAAAGGCGAATTGACCGTCGACCAGAACGAAATTCCCATTTCTTGGGTTGAGGTCATTCTCAGGGACGACTCCCCGGAGGACGGGGTGGGCGGGGCATCGTTTTTCCAGCGGGGATCCGACCTCGTCATAACCTATATCGACGACTTCGTCGAAAGCGCCCAAGAGATCGGCTTTGAACCCGTGGTCGAAGGCGGTTTCCAGCGCACGGGTTTCCTAGCCGCCGACGGCAGCGAAGCCATCCGCGTGCGCTACGACTTTGACAGCCCCGACTTTGTCGCCGGTGCCCACGGGGACAAATCGGAGATCGCCGAGGTGCGCTTTCGTCTAGCAGTGGGCAATGACTACCAGGTCTGGATGAACTCCGACCGCCAGACTTCGCGCGGCACCGGCGGGGTGGGCTCGGCTGGTGAACAGCCCATTCCCCTGCTCGTAGCTCGCGCACCGGGCAATGTGCGCGACAACTCCAATCTGCGCATCCTCAGCTTTGACTACGGACTGCCCACGGCCAACCAGGTCGTCGGTACCACCTTTGAGATGAACGACCTCCTCGGCTTCAATCTCTACGCCGAATACGATCTTTCTCGCCGCTATCGCATGTACCCCAACCCCAACCTGATAACCCACGACGGCTTCTCGGGCGTGGTCGGCAATCCCTCGTCGGAAGCCTGGATGGTCAATGCCGCCAAGCAGGCCTACCCTTGGTTCTTTTACGGCGAAGCCTTCAGCATGGACCACGACTACTCCACCACCACCTTTGTCTCCCAAGACACACCGCGCCCCGGATTTGTCGACTACAGCGACACCCGTCGTTTCTACGAATTCGTCGACGACAACGACGATCAAGATCGCTTTCCCGATAACCAGCGCATCGACTGGCTCACTGGCGACTTCCAAGTCTTTCCGGGTTGGGACGAGAACAACGATTTCATCTCCGATTTCAATCAGAACGACAACCGCCGCAGCCACCGCCGCAACGAGTTCCCCGACTACGAAGAGCCTTTTCTGCGCTACAATGTGGATCGGCCCGAATTTTTGTTCGGCATTGACATGAATAACAATGGCTGGATCGACCGCTTCGAAAACGACGAAGAGCCCGACTATCCCTACAAACGGGACCGTCGCGGTTACAATCTGTACACCGGTGTCCACATCACGCCGGATATCCGCCTGATGGTTGGCCGCATAGACGAACGTTTGCTCTCCGAGGATCGCAACAACGAGACCTACTACCTATTGGCTACCTTCGACCGGGACTATCCCGGCTTTGGCCGCCTGCGCCTCTTCGACATGTTCAAGCTCATCGAGGACGACATTCCCGAGAATCTCTTCCAGTGGGTCTATCTGACTTCCGAATCCGAAGGTGAGCTACGGCGCCTCACCGACCCTCTCCTATTCAAGAACGCTTGGCACAACAGCGCCTGGCTCGGTTTCGACTTTACTGGCTTCAAGGGCTTGAATGTGGTCAATAAGCTCAAATACGACTTGACCCATACCCAGAGTGGAGAGCCTCAAAACGAATACTTTTTTGGCTTAATCAACAAGGTCAGCTACCTACTGGAAATCGGTCCGCTCGAACTCAAGCCGCGCTGGAAAAGCGAGTACCGCAATCAGACCCGAGGATTGTTCACCGGGGAAGAGCGCGAAGAACTGGCCGAACTATTTTCGCTACTGGTCCGCTTTCCTCTGTTGAACAAGACCTTTGTCGAAGGCGGTGCTGAACTCCTCTGGCTCAACGACCTGAAAGGGCAAGAGAACGACTCGACCAGCAGCGTTTTGGCTTTGCAATTCACCAACCAAGTGGCCTACCAGGGCTATCAACTGACCACTCAGATGGGTATGAAATTCGACCGCCGCAAACTCCGAGGACAAAAAGCCAGAACTACGAGCGAGACCTTTATCACTGTATTCGCCGGTCTGGGCGAATGAGCGTCCGCTCTCCGCTGCCCGTGTCTATCTTCCGCTGGTTCTTTTTTTCGCTTCTCGCAGCCTGTTCCTCCAACCCTCCTGGAGAACAGATCGTCGCCCTGGTCGGGGAAGACCCAATCTACAAAAGCGAAGTAGAAGAATTCGCCGCCTCCTTGCTCCCCGGATTGCGCTCCAAGCAGAGCGGGCATGAGGCTCGCCTCGACTACCTGCAGACTCTCATTGACGAGAAGCTACTGGTCCGACGAGCTCGGGACCAAGGTCTGGATACCACCCGATCCTTTGCGGCTGAAGCGACAACGGCCTTTCGCGACAAAGTTGTCGATTACTATCAGCAGCAGCACCTCTCACCCCGCGTCACCATCACCGACGAAGAGATCTGGGAACGTTTCATCAAAGATGGCTTCAACCGAGAACGGGCTTTGAGCCGACTAGTAGTGCAAACCGAGGAAGAAGCGGCGCGACTGCGCGAGCAATGGGAACAGGGTGCTGATTTTGCCGTTCTGGCTCGGGAACACTCGCTCGATCAAGGCAGGGGTTCCCAAGGAGGGTACATGGGCTTCATCAGTCGGCCCTGGGCCTTGCGAATGCACATTCCCGCCCAGACTTTCGACAGTTTGGCAACGAGTGCGGTCTCTCGGCCCCTGCCCCTAGGAAAAGCCTACCAACTCATTCGCTTTACTGAGGAACGGGATGCCGATCCAGCTCTTTACCGCCGGCAGATAGAACGCAGAATCAGACGGGAAAAAACGGCGATCCAGCGCCGGGCCCTAGCCGAAGAACTGACCTATGACCTCGGGCTTCGCCTGCGTCTTGAGGGTCTCGAGATTCTCAAACTCAAACGGACGGGGTCGCGTTTGTTCCCCGAGCTATCCCCGCAGGAGGCGGCCACCCCCCTCTACACCTACAAACGGGGCGAAATAACGGTTGGTGCCTATATCGACGCCTTTCGCCAAGCTGCGGTCCGACCAGCCCTAGGGGACAGTCTCGCAGTGGTGAGAGCTGCCTGGCAGACCGTGATACCACCAATCGCGTTCTGGGAAGCGGCGCTGCAGCAAGATTATCACGAACACCCTGCCTTGCTAAAGTGGAAAGAACGGGATGAGGTCGAACGGCTGCTCACGGCGCTGCGCCAGACAGCAGTGGACGACCAAGTCGTCGTCACCTCCGAGGAAGTGGAGACCTTCTACCGCGACAATCCACATCTATTCAAAGAGCCCGCAGAATTGTGGCTCCAAGAGGTCCTTCTGCAGGATCTGGATCGGGCGGCTCAACTGCGACAGCGCTTGGACCAAGGAGCGACGTTGGATGAGTTAATCCCGCTGAGCCAGCGTCCAGGTGCCGTGGAGGCCGAGGGCAAGCTGCACCTGCACTCCTATGAAAAAGCCAAGTACGGCGGCCTAGTAGAACAGGCCCTCCAGGCCGGTCCGGGGCAACTAGTCGGCCCGGTGAAGGTAACGGGGGGGTATTCGATCTTCCGACTGCTGGAAAAAAGTGGGGGCAACCTCATGCCCTTTGACACAGTGAAACAGCGCGCCGAAGCCACCCTGCGCTACCAAAGGGAACAACCTATTTTTGAAGTTCTGGTCGGCGCAGTGCGGGAACTGTACGCCGATCAAGTGCGGATTTTCGAGGATGTACTCCGCCAAGTCCGGCTGCCAGAAGAGGTCTCACTTCCCCCGGGGACGGCCGCATCTGATTTTCCGCGACCCCCGAGGTAGGGGTTCCCAGTGCCCACTTCTTCTTCTCAGCGGCCCGGCCTCCGCGCCCTGCTCGTCGGCGCAGCCGGTGCTTGGGCCATTGGGGCCGGCGTTCCGTATTGCAACATGGTGCTCCACGGCTCTCGGATCGCCTCGTACTTCAACACACCCGCCGCCATCATCCTCTTTTTCTTTTTAGTCTTTGTCGGCAACACCCTGTTGGGCTTCATGCGTCGCTCGTGGATGCTGAGCCGAGCCGAGTTGGCGCTCATCTACATTATGTGGATCGTCGCCACCTCAATCCCCGAATGGGGGCTTACCGCCTTTCTCTTACCCGATATTACCAGCGTCATCTACTATGCCACCCCCGAGAACAACTGGGCCGAGCTCCTCCATCCACTCATCCCCGATTGGATCATCCCCCACCACGACTTCGACCAGATCAAAAACTTCTACGAAGGCGCGCCGCAGGGGCAGGGCATCCCTTGGGCATTGTGGCTGTCCCCCCTGGCGTTGTGGGTACCTTTCGTACTAGCGCTCTACGTGGCGATGATTTCCATTGTGGTTGTCTTGCGCAAACAGTGGATCGAAAACGAGCGCCTAATCTTCCCGCTGGTCCAGCTCCCCATCGCCATGCTCCAAGAAGAAGACCAGCGCCCCGGATTACTCAACGCCTTTTTTAAAAATCCGCTGATGTGGATCGGCTTTGCCATACCCGCCCTCATCCAGAGCGTCAATGGCCTCAATCACTATTTTCCCTACTTCCCCCGCATCGGTCTCGATAGCTCAGTCCCGCTCTTCCGCGACAGCATTCAAGTTCCGCTCCGGCTCAGCTTCCAGATGCTGGGCTTTTCCTACTTCGTCAACCGCGACATAGCCTTTGGCCTGTGCTTCTTCTATCTGCTCAACACCGTCCAGCAGGGCATCTTCAACGTACTTGGCGTCCAGAAGATCGATCCCGTACTCGGAGCCTACAGTACCTATACGGGTTCGATCGTCGTCCACCAGGGATTCGGGGCTGTCATTGCGCTGGTCCTCTTCGGCCTGTGGAACGCCCGCGACCACCTGCGCGCGGTCTGGCGCAAAGCGATCTCCGGTGCCTCCGATATCGACGACTCCGGCGAAATTCTCTCCTACCGGACCGCACTCTTGATGCTGGCGGGCAGTCTGACCTTTATGGGCTTGTGGCTCTGGCAGTCTGGGCTGCCCGCTTGGGTTACTCCCATCTATCTTTTTTTTGCCTTTGTTCTCTTCTTGGGCATCACCCGCGTCGTCGCCGAAGGGGGCTTGGCCTTTATCTTCGCGCCGATGATCGCCTCGGATTTTGTCGCCGCTGGCTTTGGTACCCGCACCATCGGCTCTTCCGGCGTCATGGCCTTGGCCTTTACATACATATGGGCCAGCGACATTCTCACCTTTGTCATGGCCTCCTGCGCCAATGGCCTCAAACTCGCCGAGGAGACGATAAAAAAAGGACGCCGCATCGTCTTTTGGGGCATCCTCTTGGCCATCCTCGTGACCCTCTTTAGCTCGATCTGGGCCATCCTCGATCTAGGCTATCGCTATGGGGGGATCAATACCGACCCCTTCTTCTTTGGCGGCGCGGCACGCTACCCCTTTGACAACGCCGCCGCGCGGCTGCAATCCCTCGATGGCCCGCATTGGGAGAACTGGATCTATACAGCCATTGGTGCCGGGGCCATGGTACTCTTGATGGCCGCCCGCCAGCACATATCTTGGTGGCCCTTCCACCCGTTGGGTTTTCCGATCAGCGCTGTCTTTGGCACGATGTTTTTTAGTGTGTTCCTAGCTTGGCTTTGCAAAACCCTCGTCCTGCGCTACGGAGGGCCAGCGCTCTATCTCAAAACCCGGCCCTTCTTCATGGGCCTGATTCTCGGTCAGTTCGTCACAGCCGGCATCTGGTACGCCATAGACTACTGGGCCGGCGAAAGCGGCAACGCCGTAATGAGTTGGTAGCTTAGCTCAGTACGCCAACTTCCTCGCCGCGGTCGGCGTCGAGGGCATCCGGTCCCTAAATTTGGACGATTAAGTTCTGAACGACGATGTAGCCGTCTGGCGGCGGCGGCACCCCTGCGCTAACTTTACTTTTTACGCGGAACCACGCTCCGCACCGCAACATCTATAGAGTGATCCCAAGCCTAATCCCTATGGACCATAGCTCACTCTCACCCCTTCTCGCACACCTAGCCGCGCTGCGCCGCCGCGCCTTGGGCCTAACCTTGTGCTCTACGTTGGTCTTGGCCCTAGCCGCAGGTTTGGTGTTTGCCCTGCTGTGGGTCCTGCTCGAAGCGCTTTTTTTTCTCTCGCCACCTTGGCGCACGGGCTTGGGCATCTTGGCACTTTTAGCTACCGGGGGAGCGCTGGCGTTTGCTCTCAGGCGGCACTTGCCCGTTCTCCTCTCGCAGCACCGCTTCGCCCTCTTCGTCGAAAGGCGCTGTCCCCCGCTTCAACAGCGGCTGATTAGCGCGCTGGAGCTATCCGGCACAGACCCATCCCTTCATTCGCCGGCGCTGCTTGCGGCTGCGAGCGAACGGGCTGCCGCGCTCTTACGCGCCGCCAATCCAGCCCAAATCCTCGACCGTCGGCCGCTCTACACCTACCTGCGCCTGCTTGGCGGTGCCGCGGCCCTCGTGCTCCTCTGCGGTGCCCTGTTTGGCGACGACCTCGCCCAAGCTGCCCAGCGCTGCGCCCATCCACTCACTGCATACGAACGGCCGCCGCGCACCCTGATCACCGTCCAGCCCGGCGATCTCGAAGTCATCAAGGGCGACGACGCCACCCTGCAAGTGCATTTTGCCGGCGACAAGCCGCGCCGCGCTCGCATCGTGCGCCGCCCAAGCGCAGAAGCACCCTACCAGATCGAAGAACTCGTGGTCGATCGCGCCGACTCCGTCACCTACACCTTTCCCCAAGTCCAGCGATCCTTCCGCTACGCCATCGCAGTCGGCGACGACCGCTCGCCCGAACACGAGGTGCGCGTCATCGACCCTCCGGCCGTCAAGCGCTTGCGCCTGCACTACCAGTACCCTGCTTACAGCCGGCTGCCCGACCGCATCGAAGAGGAAGGCGGCGACATCCAGGGCCTGCCCGGCACCCGCGTCGCCTTGGAAATCGAGGCCAGCAAGCCCCTGTCCAAGGCTACCTTAGTCCGCGACGACACCTTGTCGCTAGCCGCCCAACTCGACGGCGCAACCGCCCGCGTCGTCTTCCAAATCGAGCGCACGGGTGCGTACCACATCGCCCTCGTCGATCGCAAGGGCGCGACAAACCGCGACCCCATCCGCTACGCCATCCAAGTGCGCGAAGACCAAAAGCCAGTAGTCGCCATCACCGATCCCGGCCGCGACAGCGACCTGCCCGAGTCCCTCAAGGTACTGCTCAAGGCCGAGGCCAGCGACGACTTTTCCGTCGAAGAAATTGCCTTGGTCTATCGAGTCAACAACGGCTCCGAACAGCGCCGCGCTTTGCCCATCAACCCCCAGCGCGAGGTACTCGTCAGCCACATCTGGGACCTATCAGCCGCCAACCTCTTACCCGAAGACCGCATCTACTACCACTTAGAAGCCCTCGACAACAACCAAGTATCTGGCCCACAAAAGGGTCAGAGCCGCCAGTACGTGCTGCGTTTCCCCTCTCTGTATGAACTCTACTCAGAGGCCGATCAAGCCCAGGAGGAACAACTATCTTCCTTGGAAGAACTCGCGGCCGAGGGACAGGCTCATCAGGAGTACATCGAGCGGGTGCGCCGCGAGCTGCTCAAAAGCGAGGAACTGAGTTGGGAGCAAAAGAAGGAACTTGAATCAACGCTCGCAGCCGAAGCCGAGCGCGCCCGCGCCGTAGAGGAACTCGCGGCTGAGTTAGAAAAAACCATCGATTCCATGAAAGATGAGGGTACGGGATCCGAGGAGCTACTCGACAAGCTCGACCACATCCGCGAGCTCATGGGCGACATCGCCACCCCCGAAATGCAGCAGGCCCTCGCCGAACTACAAAAAGCCGCCAGCGACCCAGATCCCCAGGCCCTCGCCGACGCCCTCAAGCGCTTTAACGAAGACCAGCAAGCCTTCCAGCAACGGCTCGACCGCACCATTGCCCTGCTTGAACAGGTGCGGACCGAGCAGCAGTTGCGCGCCATCGTCGAACAAGCCGCGGAACTAGCCCGGCGCCAGAGCCAGATCAACCGCGAGCTCGCGGACGGCCAGAGCGGCCTGCGCCAGCAGCTACAGGAAGGCAGCTTGCAGCGCGATACCGAGCGGCTCGCCGAGCAACTCCAAGACCTGAGCGCATCCACAGCCGAGCAAAACCCCGCGCTCTCTGAACAGCTAGCGCACCGCGCCGAGGACGTAGAGAGCAAGGCCCTCTCCGAGCGCATGCGCCAGATGGTGCGCCAGATGCGAGCCAAATCCCCAGGTGCAGCCCAGCAGACCGGACAGGCGCTAGCCGCAGACCTCGACGCGCTAGCCGAGGATTTGCAGCAGCTGCAAGACGAATACCTCGCCGGAGAAAAGGACCAGCTCAGCCGCGAGCTGCGCCGCGCCATGCGCGATCTCGTCCAACTATCTCAACGCCAAGAGAGCCTGTTCGCCGACGCCCGCGCCCAAGACCAATTCGCGCTCATGCAAGGCACCAGCCAAGTCGTGGAGCGCATCGCCGCCGTGGGCCGGCGCACCTTGGCTCTCGCCCCTGATATGAGCGCAACCATCGGCTACGCCCTGCGCGAGATGCACGACGCTGCGCTGCGCCTCGGCCAGCGGGACGTGCAGGGAGCGCGCCATCCCCAGCGGAAGGCCATGCGCTATCTCAATGAAACCGTTCTACTCCTGCGCGAGAGCCTCGACAACCTCGCCAAAGCGCAGACCCCTTCGGCCTTTGCCGAGGCCATGCAGCAGTTGCTCGGCCTCTCCGAGCAACAAAGCCAACTCAACCAAGCATCCGAGCAGGCCCTCGGCCAGATGCCCGGCCCTTCACTCCAGCAGCAAATCGCGCGCCTCAGCGCCCGACAGCAGGGTCTCATGCAGGCGCTCGACGAGATCGCCCGCTCGCTGCGCGGGCACCGAGGGGCGCAACAGCGAGTGCAAGCCATCCAGGACGAGATGCGGGATGTGCTCGCCGACTTGCAGCGGAGGCGGCTCACCCAGCGCACGCGGCGAAATCAGGAGCGCATCTACCAGCGCATGCTCGACGCCAGCCGCTCCATCCACAGCCGCGGCTTTGATGAAAAGCGGCGCAGCATCACGGCCGACGACCAGCCCTACGCCGGTCCAACCGCCCTGCCCGCAAATCGCGGTCAGTCACCCGACCTGTGGCGCGAGGCCCTGCGCCAAGCGCTCGCCAGCCCCTATCCCGAGGAGTACCGCGCCTTGCTGCGGCGCTACTACGACCAAATCTACCAAGACCTGCAAGAGCGCGAGACCCCATGAAAATATCCGCCCTCATCTGCGTCCTCGGCCTGTGGAGCGCGGCCGACGCGGCCGACGACCTGCAAGCGCAAGTCGAGCAAGCGCGCCTGTTGCTCGAACGCGACGCCCAAGGCGCTTGCACTGCCTTGCAATCAGTAGTCGACGCTCCGCAGCGCGGTCCGTGGACCGCTCCGGCCCTGATGCTAATTGCCGAGTGCAGCCTGCGCCTCGGCGACCTAGAACGCGCCGATCGCTTTTGGGCAGACTTAGAAAAGCGCGGCGGTCCGACTGCGTACGCGGCTCGCTATCACCGTGCCGAATTGCTCTACTTCCGCGGCGACTTTGCCGCAGCTACAGCCGCTTTGGTTGTGCTGGGCGCAGCCGACCCGGGCCATGTCCTCACCAACGATGTTCTCGCCCTGCTGGCCGTCTGCGAAGAGTACGCAGCGGCCGATGGCCTCGCCGATCTCAGCCGCGCTCAGCTGCTAGAGCGACAAAACCAGAGCGAAGCGGCCGACGAGCACTGGACTGCCCTCGAAGAGGGTGCCGACCCGGGTCTTGCCGAGTGGAGCTTGCTCAGCCGCGCCGAATTGCGTGCGCAACAAGGTCGTTCTGACGAGGCTATGGCCCTGTACCAGCGCCAAATCGCCCACTTTCCCCAAGGCGAGCACATCGTCGCCGCCCACCTCGGCCTAGCCGCGCTCTACGAGCGCCAAGGCGCGATTGAGCAGGCCCTCAAAACCTGCGAGACCGCGCTCCTCCAACACCCGCACGACGCCCGCGCCCCAGAGGCGCGCCTGCACATCGAGCGACTCCGCCACCTGCGCGAAAGCGGCTGACCCCATGCCCATCCTCTTTGCCCTAACCCTTTGCACCCTCGCCCTTCTTCCAGTCCGCGCCGAGCAGATCCTCGTGCCCATGGACACCTCCCAGCGCGACCATCTCCGGGCCTACGGCCTCGCTTTCTGGACCTTGGAGCGCGGCATTCCGGTCGAGTGGCTGCTCAACTATCGCGGCGGTGCCTTCCTCGTCGAGGCACACGCCCTCATCGCCAGCGAAGCCATCCTGCGCGGCATCAGCACTGAGCACATCTCTGAGGCCCAAGCCGCCCAGATCTACGCGGAGATCGATGCGTCCAACATGGAAGTCGTGCGTTTGGAAAAGGTGCCGAAGATCGCCGTGTACACGCCGCCCAACAAACAGCCCTGGGACGATGCGGTAACCCTCGCGCTGGAATACGCCCAAATCGCCTACGAAAAAATCTGGGACGACGAAGTGCTCCAAGGCGCGCTCGACGACTACGACTGGCTGCACCTACATCAC
Source organism: Candidatus Latescibacterota bacterium (assembly GCA_965116455.1). Lineage (GTDB taxonomy): Bacteria > Latescibacterota > UBA2968 > UBA8231 > UBA8231. The sequence goes on from OZ220690.1 coordinate 3,940,408, forward strand.
GAGGATTTCACCGGCCAGTACGGCAAGTTCTACGGCTCGTACAGCAATCAGGTTTGGTACCGCGAACAGCAAGTCGCGTATGAGCAGATGGCGCGCCGCCTCGGCTACGCCAAAGTCTCCGAGCAAAAGAAGGCCGTGGTCGTCAAAATCTACGAGTACATGGCGGCGGGCGGCTTCCTCTTCGCCATGTGCTCGGCCACCGACACTTTTGACATCGCTCTCGCCGCACTCAATGTGGATATATGCCACGCAGTGTTCGATGGCGACCCAGCCGACCCCAACGCCCAAGCCCAACTCGACTTCAGCCGCACCGTGGCCTTTGAGAACTTCGTCCTCGAAACCAATCCGCTCGTGTACGAATTCTCCAACATCGACACCACGCCGGACGACATGCGTCGGATCCGCACGGCCGAGGCCGAGTATTTCACGCTATTCGAGTTCTCCGCCAAATACGACCCCGTACCGACGATGCTCACCCAGTGCCACACCAACATCGTCGATGGCTTCCTCGGCCAGACCACGGCCTTCCGCCAGTCGCTGATCAAGGATTCGGTCATCCTCCTCGCCCAAGAAGAGGGCACCGACAGCGTCAAGTACATCCACGGCCGCGTCGGCAAGGGCACTTTCACCTTCTACGCCGGCCACGACCCAGAAGACCACAGGCACCACGTCCACGACCCGCCGACCAACCTCACCCTGCATCCAAACTCGCCTGGTTATCGGCTGATCTTGAACAACGTGCTCTTTCCGGCGGCGAAAAAAAAGGAGCGCAAGACCTGAGCTTTGTTTTCTCCATTAAACCACTCCAAGCGGCCTAGGCTGTCGCAGTTCTAAAACCAGCTTTAGAACCTTTTAGCGGAGGAGTTCCCCATGGCGGATCCAATTCGATTGTTGAACGACGAAGAGGTGCAGCGGTTTATCGTCGATGGATGTCTGACCGTGCAGGCGGATTATCCACCCTCGTTTCACGCCAGTATTCGCGATCAGATCGAGGCGGTTTTTGCCAAAGAAGGCAATCCCGGAAATAATATTTTGCCTCGGGTGCCGCAGATCGGGCGCGTGTTTGAGCACCCCAATGTGAAAGGTGCCCTGACGAGTCTGTTGGGACCAGATTACATTTTGAATCCCCATCGACATTGCCACTTGAATCCGCCCGAGCGACGAGGACAGCAATGGCATAAGGATTGTTATGTGTACGATCACAATTTGCGGCATCCGAGATTTTACTGGGTGCTCGCTTTTTATTTTCCCCAAGACACGACCGAGGATATGGGGCCGTCGGGGGTGTTGCCTGGGATGCAGATGTACAAAACCATTAGCGATGTGGATCCCGAAAAAACACAGGAAGAAGCGCGGGCATTTTGCGGTCCTGCGGGGACGGTGGCGCTCATTCACTTTGATTCTTGGCATCGCGCAACAGAGAATGTCAGTAGCAAAGATCGGTATATGTTGAAATTTCAGTTTGCCCGTACGCAGGAGCCTGAGCAACCGACTTGGGATCATCAAAGTCGCGCGTGGTCGCCCGGCATCGAGGATCGGCATCCGGCCCTATCGCGAGATGTCTGGCACTGGTTGTGCGGGGAATCCGCAAAAAAACAACGGCCTGCAAATGGCAATATGCAAGACTTGCTCTCGGTCTTAAAGCGCGGCTCAGAGGACGAGCGATTGGACGCGGCGTATGGACTGGCCGAGTTTGGCGCGCCGGCCGTGCCCGAACTCGTCGCCGCCATGCGGGAGGAAGCACTGGCCACGATCGACGAGACCGAGGCCAAGACACCGGATAATGCCCACGGAACAAATCCCACGAGCGGCTGTGCGGCGCTGGCCTTGGCATCCATAGGCGCACCAGGCGCAGGGGCTTTGGCGGAGATGTTGTCCGATGAGCACTGGTGGGCGCGAGCGGTCGCCGCCCATGTGTTGGGACGCTTGGGCGCGAGCGCAATGGAGGCAGAATCCGCCCTGAGAACGGCGATGAGCGATCACCACTGGTGGGTGCGCCGCAATGCGATTGAGGCTTTGAACGCAATCGGCGTTTTTTCTGCTGCGTTGATTGCCGACCTGACAGACGCACTCGGCGATGAGGACTACCGCGTGCGCCGCAACGCCGCTCTCGTGCTGGCCAAGTCCGGCGCAGCGAGCTGTGTGGCGATTGAGACCTTGGCTGAGATGCTCAAAGACGAGAACCGCTACAACCGATTTTACGCCGCTTATGGGTTAAAACAAATTGGCACGCCCGACGCACGGGATATTTTGCTCCGCTCACTTTCCACCTCGCGCTGGTGCTCCACTACGACAAAAGACGACATCTACTGAAGCCCCGACCACAGGCGAAAAATCGTTTTATAACTTGGGTCGCTATACTCCATCTCTCTGGCCAAGCCGCCCCTCCGCCCGTACTTTTTGTCAATTCACCAACCCATTCTCCTGAAAGGAAGTACATGTCAGACACCGAGGCCGTAGCTCAGCTCGGCCAAATCAGGGACCGCATCTACGGCGAGATCGGCCAAGTCATTATCGGCCAAAAGCAGATCGTCGAGGAACTGCTCATAGCCTTGCTCGCCGGCGGCCACTGCCTGCTGGTAGGCGTACCTGGCTTGGCCAAAACTACACTCATCCAAACCCTCGCCCGCACGCTCGATCTCTCCTTTGGCCGCATCCAATTCACCCCAGATCTGATGCCCTCGGACATCACTGGCACTGAAGTACTCGAAGAGGATATCGACACTGGCCGCAAGGCATTTCGTTTCATCCGCGGGCCCCTGTTTGCCAACGTCATCCTCGCCGACGAAATCAACCGCACGCCTCCCAAAACCCAAGCGGCCCTGCTCCAAGCCATGCAGGAACACGCGGTCACCGCGGCCGGCGAGACCATGCAACTCAGCGAGCCATTCTTCGTACTCGCCACCCAAAATCCCATCGAGCAAGAGGGAACCTACCCCCTGCCCGAAGCCCAGCTCGACCGCTTTATCTTCGAGTTGTGGATCGACTACCCCAGCGACCGCGAGGAAGAGGACATCGTCCGCGCCACCACCAGCGTCGCCCAAGCCACCGTCAGCCAAGTCGTCGATGCCCAGCAGATCATTGAGCTACAACAACTCGTGCGCCGGGTGCCGGTAGCCGACCACTGCGTCCGCTACGCCGTCTCGCTGGTGCGCTCCTCCCGGCCCGGGGACGCCCAAGCACCGGACTACATCCGCGAAATGGTTAGCTGGGGCGCTGGGCCGCGCGCCTCCCAGTACTTGGTCTTAGCGGCCAAAGCGCGGGCCATCCTCGCTGACCGGCACTCGGTCGCCATCGAAGACATCCGCGCTGTGGCCCTGCCGGTGATGCGCCACCGCCTAGTCGTCAACTTCCACGCCGAAGCGCAAAATATCAGCGCAGTCGGCCTAATCGAACGCCTGCTCGCCGACGTGGAGCCAGAATCCTAGCGTGAGCGAAGCCGTCTCCTACCTCCACCCGGAAACCATCTCGCGCCTTTCGCGTCTGGACCTGATTGCGCGCCTCGTAGTCGAAGGCTTTATCACCGGCCTGCACCGCAGCCCGTACCACGGCTTCTCGGTCGAATTCTCCGAGCACCGTCCCTACATGCCGGGCGACCCCCTGCGCGACCTCGATTGGAAGGCATACGCCAAGTCTGACCGCCTGTACGTCAAACAGTACGAGGAGGAAACCAACCTCAAAGCTTATCTACTGCTCGACGTGTCCGGCTCCATGGACTTTGCGGCTGGCGCGCCGCTGAGCAAATTTCGCTACGCGGTCTCTTTGGCCGCCGCACTGTCGTACCTCATGCTCAAGCAGCGCGACGCGGTCGGCCTGTTGCTCTACCACCATCAGACCGAGGCGTACGTGCCGCCGCGCTCAGTGCAAAGCCACCTCCAAGTGCTCCTCAAAACCATCGACCAAGCGCGCCCGCACAACGAGACGAGCATGGCTCCGGCCTTCCACGACCTCGCCGAGCGCATCCGTCGCCGCGGCCTCGTCATCGTGCTCTCCGACCTGCTCGACGCGCCCGACCAAGTCCTCGAAGGGCTGCGTCACTTCCGCCACCTGCGGCACGAAGTAATCGTCTTCCACCTGCTCGACCCCCGCGAGCGCGACCTCGCCTTCCGCGACCAGACCCGCTTCTACGACCTCGAAGACCCAGACCAAACCCTCACCACCCAGCCCTGGCACATCCAGCACGAATACCGCGCGCTGATGGACGACCTGATCCAAACCTATCGGCTTGGGTGCGCCGAGGCCGGCATCGACTACGCCCTGCTCGACACGGCGACCCCTTTTGACGTGGCCCTATCGCGCTACCTAGCGCAGCGCAAAAAAATGGGTTAGCTGTCCTTCGACAAGCTCAGGACACCGCCCTTGGGCTGAGCCTGCCGAAGCCCGTCCTTCGGCAAGCTCAGGACATCGCCCTGAAACTTGACTTTTTTGTACAGATTCCTAAGTTCTTGAGACTACGCCTAGATACAAGGAGCCACCATGAGCGAAAGCACCCAAACCCTAGAGCAGTTTGCCAACCGCGATTACGAGTGGGGATTCGTCACCGATATAGAGGCCGACTCGGCCCCACCCGGCCTCAACGAAGAGATCATCCGCTTCATCTCCGCCAAAAAGGACGAGCCTGAGTTCATGCTCGACTGGCGGCTCAAAGCCTATCGCCGCTGGCTTACCATGGAAGATCCAACGCGCCGCAAACAGAGCCAGCGCTGGGCCATGGTCCACTATCCCGACATCAATTACCAAGACATCGTTTACTACTCGGCCCCCAAGCAGAAACAGCTCGACAGCCTCGACGAGGTCGATCCCGAAATTTTGGCTACCTACCAGAAGCTGGGCATCCCGCTCGAAGAGCAGAAAATGCTCGCCGGCGTGGCCGTAGATGCCGTCTTCGACAGCGTCTCCGTGGCCACGACGTTCAAGGACAAGCTAGCCGAGTTGGGCATCGTCTTCTGCTCCATGTCCGAAGCCATCCAAGATCACCCCGAACTCGTGCGAAAATACCTCGGCTCGGTCGTGCCCTATTCCGACAATTTCTTCGCCACCCTCAACTCCGCGGTCTTTACCGACGGCTCCTTCGTGTACGTGCCCCCGGGCGTGCGCTGCCCCATGGAGCTATCGACGTACTTCCGCATCAACGCGGCGAACACCGGCCAATTCGAGCGCACCTTAGTCATCGCCGACGAGGGGTCGTATGTGTCATATTTAGAGGGCTGTACGGCACCCATGCGCGACGAAAACCAACTCCACGCGGCCGTCGTCGAACTCGTAGCCCTCGGCGACGCGCAGATCAAGTACTCCACCGTGCAGAACTGGTATCCAGGTGATGAAAACGGCAAGGGTGGGATCTACAACTTCGTCACCAAGCGCGGCGCGTGTCGCGGCGACCGTTCCAAGATCTCGTGGACCCAAGTCGAGACCGGCTCAGCCATCACCTGGAAGTACCCTAGCTGCATCCTACAGGGCAACGACTCGGTCGGCGAATTTTACTCGGTGGCCGTCACGTCCAAGCGGCAGCAGGCCGACACGGGCACCAAGATGCACCACATCGGCAAAAACACCCGCAGCACCATTGTCTCCAAGGGCATTTCGGCCCAGCGCGGCCAAAACACCTATCGGGGCAAGGTGCAGGTGCTCAAAAACGCGACCGGCGCTCGCAACTTCACCCAGTGCGATTCCATGCTCATCGGCGACCAATGCGGCGCGCACACCTTTCCCTACATCGAGGTCCGCAATCCCACCGCCCACGTCGAACACGAGGCGTCCACCTCTAAGATCGGCGAAGACCAAATTTTCTACTGCAACCAGCGCGGGATTTCCACTGAAGACGCCATTTCCATGATCGTCAACGGCTTCTGCAAGGAAGTCCTCGCCGAACTGCCGATGGAATTCGCCGTCGAGGCGCAAAAGCTGCTCGGCATCAGCCTCGAAGGCAGCGTCGGGTAGATAGGTCAGAACTTAATTCGTTGTGGATCGCCCTTGACCAAAGCAATAAGAGGTTGAACCATGTCCAGCACCATCCCATACCAAGAGCACACCACCGAATCGGTCGATCTAGCGGAGGAAGAGGTGCCCACCATCGTGTTGCCCAATGGCGACCGGTTGGAGTTTCCCGGCTGCCGCGCCTACAAAATGTCCCTGTCCGAACTAGAAGAGTACGAAGGCCGCTATGAGTATTGGTATGGTCCCACCGAAACCCTCATCGTCGTGGCCGACGAGCCCAAGGTCAGCGGGGATCACGAACTGCCCGCGCCCTATCTGATGCAACTAGTTCAACAAATTGCCGACGAGTGCGGGGCGCACTTTATCCCCTTTGGCACGGTCAGCATCTGGGATGCAAATGCCGAAGGCGTCCCTCGGGTCGTCATGCGTCCCGATCAGTGCCTTTACTTGCGTCCCCAGTCGGCGCGATTGCCCGACAAGGACGGGTTGAAGTTGGGCTTTCACACCTTGCCCGATGTAGTGTTGGAAGTCGATCACACGACCGACATTCGGCGTGGGAAGCTGCATCAATACGCGTTATGGGGCTTTCCCGAAGTGTGGGTCGAAGTCCCCGAGGCGTACACGCCTAGCCGACGGGCCGGCAAGCCTCGATTGACGATCTATGTATTGGAAGGCAGTCAATATCGCGAAGCAGAAGCGAGTCGTGCGTTGGCGGGTTGGACGGCGGCGGAAATACACCAGGCACTCAATGAGCGGTTGGGGTGGTCGTCGGAGACGATCTCGGCGCTGTTGCGGGTGGCGCGGGCGCTAACGGCGCGTTTGGGCACGGCTGGTCCTGAAGGCACACCGCGCTTGCGAATGCACCGTGAAGAAGGCCGTAAAGAAGGTCGTGAAGAAGGCAAACGAGCTTTGTTGTGTCAGCAAGCGGCGCTACGTTTCGGCGAGGACGTAGCAAGGGATTTGGCGTCGTTGCTCGCCGACATGGAGGGTGAAAACCTGACGCATGTGGGCGGCTGGATCGTAACATCCCACAACGGCGATAAACTGCTCCGCCGAGTGCGAGATGATATCGCATATTAATGTCAAGATTTAGAGGTAGAGGTCTCAGGGCGCGATCTGAAGCGCAGGCAGACTTGGGCAACAGGAAAGGAGGTAAAGATATGAGAAAGTTACATAAGCTGTTTAGAAGTTTTACAAACGCTTCAGTCTTACTTGGCTGGCTTTCTTTCGGGCTCGCAGAAGTTTTTAGCGATGAACCCATTTCCTTTACCCTTCAAGTGCTCACCCGGGTCCTGCCCTGAGGCCTCTCTACCGTATCTTATTAATATGACTACTACATCCAACGCAAAGCCCCTTGAGCTAACGGTCTCCAACTTCGGCCCAATCGCCGAGGCGAGTATCGATATGCGTCCAATGTCCGTATTCGTGGGGCCGAGTAACACCGGCAAATCCTATATGGCCGCCCTCGTTTACGCGCTACATCAGTTTTTCAACGCCTACTCAGGTAGTCGCTTGCCAATCCTTATAAGAAAGCGACAAAATCTTGATTTGTCGGCAAATGATATTTCAAGTCTTTATGCTTGGGCGCAACAAACGCTTTCGGATTTAGAAACCACTGAATATGAGAAACCCGGCTTAATCGAATTACCAAAATCAGTTGCGGTATTAGTACGCCCAATCATTAACAATATCGCACATTTAAGTGGAGACTTAGAGGATGAAGTCACAAGATGTTTTGGGGTGGGTACGGCAAAAACTTTGATTCGCCATCGAAGTGATGGTGAAACTATACTTTCCCTGTATCCCAACGTCTCAAAGGAAGTAGAACAAAATGACTCTTTCAGATACGAAGTTGTGATAACAGAGCAAGGAGCTAACATAGATGTCGCGATTCCGAATACAATGCCCTTGCAAATGGATATAGAAGACATCTCAGTCCTTCTCTGGAACTGGAACGTCGACTGGCTGGCGGAACTAGAGAATAGGGGATTGAAAAAAATGGGGAGTACGGCGACGACCAATTGGAACGTCGACTGGCTGGCGGAACTAGAGAATAGGGGATTGAAAGGAAAGGAATATGCTAAACGTGCCTCAATGGACTTGCTTTACACTCTCGCCAGCGACATAGTTTCTGATGCTGTCGGCCCATTGAGGGATCCCGCTCATTACCTTCCCGCCGACCGTGCCGGCGTCATGCATGCCCATCAAGTGGCAGTACGAGGCCTGATAGCAAGCGCATCACGGGCTGCGCTACGACCGGATTCTCCCATGCCGGTACTTTCTGGAGTTCTCGGCGACTTTATGGAACAGCTTGTCGCGTTAGCCGATTCATCGCGACGGACACAGGATGAAGATTACGATCATCTTGCTCAGAACTTGGAGCAGACATTATTACGGGGGGCAGTCCGCGTCGAACAATCGCCGATCAACTATCCTTCGTTTGCCTTTCGGCCGAATGGCTGGAAGCGCGATTTGCCCTTGATGAATGCGTCCTCCATGGTGTCGGAGTTGGCACCTGTAGTGCTGTACCTGCGTCATGTCGTTCAGCCGGGCGACCTGCTCATCATTGAAGAGCCTGAGTCCCACCTGCATCCTGCCATGCAGGTGGAGTTTATACGCCAACTCGCAGCAGCCGTGCAATCCGGTGTCCGCATCCTCATTACCACCCACAGCGAATGGGTGTTGGAAGAATTGGCTAATCTAGTTCGATTATCAGAGCTTCCCAAGGAGCGGCGCACAGGCATTGATGATGATGATATAGTGCTCAGTCCCGACCAAGTAGGCGCGTGGTTTTTCGAGCCAAGTTCGGAAGGGAATGGCTCAACGGTGCGGGAAATTGCCCTCGATACCGAGTCGGCAACTTTCCCAGCTGGCTTTGGGTTGGTGACTGAAGCGCTCTATAACCGATGGTCGGAAATTTCCACTCGGATTGAGGAAGGGTAAGGCTCGTGACGGTGGTGGAAATAGTCCGAACAAAAACCGACGCACAATGTCACGCCACAACATGCCGCGATGGACGCTGTTCCTTGTCGCTGGAGGACGTGCCAGAGCCGTCTGTCCTCATCAGCTTGGAACACGAGGCCGCGCCGGTTAAAGCAAAGCAGGCGCATTGTGACTATTTGTTCGTTGGGGGTAGCGACGAAAAAGAGGGGCCGTGGGTTGCACCAGTAGAATTGACCGCAAGCGCCGCTCGGGTCAGCAAGTTCCTGCCCCAACTAAGCGAAGGTGCCAAGATTGCGGATAAATTGCTTCCGCAAAATGTCCAAGTCCGGTTTCGCCCTGTCGCCGCGTACGGTGGCGAGCTTATTCGCGCTGAGCGCGACCGTTTTCTAAAAAATCGCGTCGCTTTTCGCAAAAAGAAGGTGCCGATTAAACTGGTGAGATGCGGCTCGCCATTGACAAAAGCATTGACATTGAGAGGCTAAACAAACTCATAGCATTACAACCCTAATCGAAAGCACACTATGCTCCACATCGAAAACCTCCACGTCGCCGTTGAAGACACCCCCATCCTGCGCGGTGTCACGCTAGCAGTACAACCCGGCGAAATCCACGCCATCATGGGCCCCAACGGCTCGGGCAAAAGCACCCTCGCGCAAGTCTTAGCCGGACGCGAGGGCTACGACATCACCGAAGGGTCGGCCACGTACTGCGGCCAAGACCTGCTCGAACTCGCGCCAGAAGAGCGGGCGTGTGCTGGGTTGTTCCTCGCCTTTCAGTACCCAGTGGAAATCCCCGGCGTCAACTCCACGTACTTCCTCCGCCAAAGCTACAACGAACTCCGCAAGCAACGCGGCGAAGAAGAACTCGACGCCTTCGACTTCCTCGGCCTGATCCGCGAAAAGCTCGCCTTGGTGGAAATGGACGAGAGTTTCCTCAAGCGGTCGGTCAACGAAGGCTTTTCTGGCGGCGAGAAAAAGCGCCACGAAATTTTGCAGATGGCCGTATTGGAGCCCAAACTCTCGATTCTCGACGAGACCGACTCCGGTCTCGACATCGACGCGCTGCGGATCGTCGCCCAAGGCGTCAATCAACTCCACGCTCCAGACAAAGCCGTCGTCGTCGTCACGCACTATCAGCGCCTGCTCAACTACATAGTCCCCGATTTCGTCCACGTGCTCTACGAGGGACGCATCGTCCAGTCGGGTGGCAAAGAATTGGCGCTGACGCTAGAGGAAAAGGGCTACGAATGGGTCAAGGAGCAAGCGGCATGAACGGCGTCGCCCATTATCAGTCCTGCTTTAACGACCTCGTCGGCACGGATGCTCTGCTGTCGCTGCGTCAAAAAGCCATTGAGCACTTCGCCGATGCTGGCTTTCCCACGACCAAAGACGAGGAATGGGCTTTTACCAACATCGCCCCGCTGACTCGGATCGACTTTGAGCTAGCCACATCCGCGTCCGCACCTGCCGCTCTCGACGACTACGGCTATGGCCTCAACGGGCTGGTCTTTGTCGATGGCCACTTTGCCCCCGCGTATTCTCATCTCAACGGCCTGTCCGCCGGTGTGCGCGTCGAGCGCTTGGGCGACGCCATCGCCTCAAACGGCGACCTAGTCTCGGAGTCCCTAGGCCAAGCCGCCGCCACCGAAGACGAGGCCTTCACCGCGCTCAACACCGCCTTCTTGCAAGACGGTGCGGTCGTTTATCTACCCCCGGGTGCCGTCGTCGAGCAGCCCATCCACTTGCTGTTTGTCTCCACCGGCCAACGCGCCAACGTCGTCTCCCATCCGCGCGTCCTCGTAGTCGCCGAAGCCAACACCCAAGCGACCCTAGTCGAAAGCTACGTCGGCTCGGGGTCGGAGCCATATCTGACCAACAGCGTCAGCGAATTCTTCGTCGGCCCCAACGCCGTGCTCGACCACTACCGGGTCCAGCGCGAATCCGCCGCCGCCTTCCACATCGCATCGACTCACGTCCGCGAGGAACGCGCCGCCCAATTCCGCTCAACCGCCATCACCTTGGGAGGACATCTAACTCGCCACCACGTCCACACCGCTTTAGAGGGCGAAGGCGTTGATTCCACTCTCAACGGCCTCTACATCGAAGACGGGGCGCAACACGTCGATAACCACACGCTCATCGAACATGCCCAGCCCCACTGCCAGAGCCACGAGTTCTACAAGGGCATTCTCGGCGGCCGAGCCACCGGCGTCTTTCGCGGCAAGATCCACGTTCACCAAGCCGCGCAAAAAACCGACGCCTATCAAGCCAACCAAAACCTCCTACTCTCGGAGACGGCCCAAATCAACACCAAGCCCCAACTCGAAATCTACGCCGACGACGTCAAGTGTTCGCACGGAGCCACCATCGGCCAACTCGACGAAGACGCCCTCTTTTACTTGCGCTCCCGTGGCATTGGCCACCAAGAGGCCGTCCGAGTGCTGACGCGCGCCTTTGCCGGCGAAGTCCTTGACCGCGTGCGCGTCCCTGCCCTCAAAGACCAACTCACCCAGTTAGTAGATCACCGGCTAGACCAAGCCGCCGCCGAAATTGCCCCATGACCGCTTCCTTTGACATCGCCAAGATCCGCCGCGACTTTCCCGTCCTCGGCGAGAAAATCCGCGGCAAGGATCTCGTCTATTTCGACAACGGCGCGACCACCCAAAAGCCGCTGACGGTCATCTACGCGCTCCAGCGCTACTACGCCCGCGAAAACGCCAACATCCATCGCGGCGTCCACTTCCTCAGCCAACAGGCGACCTTTGCGTACGAACGCGCGCGCGGCCGAGTCGGCCAATTCATCAACGCCCGCGAGAGCAGCGAAATCGTCTTCGTGCGCGGCACCACCGAAGCGCTCAATCTCGTCGCCCACAGCTACGGCCGGTCGCAGCTAGGCCCCGACGACGAGATCATCGTCTCGCAGCTAGAGCACCATTCCAACATCGTGCCGTGGCAACTGCTGTGCGAGGAAAAGGGCGCGCACCTGCGGGTAGTGCCCATCAGCGATACGGGCGAGTTCCTCTTCGACGAGTACGAGCGCCTGTTGTCCGAGCGCACCCGCATCGTGGCCGTCGCCCACGCTTCCAACGCCCTCGGCACCATCCTGCCGGTAAAGGAAATCACCGCCTTGGCCCATCAGCACGGCGCAGTCGTCGTCGTCGATGGGGCACAAGGAGTGCCCCACCTGCCAGTAGATGTACAAGACCTCGACTGCGACTTCTACGCCTTTTCCGGGCACAAGCTCTTCGGCCCCACCGGCATCGGCGCGCTCTACGGCAAGCAGGCCCTTTTACACGCCATGCCGCCCTATGAAGGCGGCGGCTCCATGATCGAAAAGGTGAGCTTTGCCGGCACCACGTACGCTCCCCCGCCGATGCGCTTTGAGGCCGGCACGCCGCACATCGCCGGCGTCACCGGCTTGGAGACCGCCATTGATTACGTCAACTCCGTGGGCCGCGAGCAGATCGCCGCGTACGAGGCCGACTTGCTCGCGTACGCAGACGCAGCCCTCGCCGCCATCCCGGGACTACGCCAGATTGGCACGGCTCGCGAGCGCGTGGCCGTCCTCTCTTTCACGCTCGACGACATCCACCCGCACGACATCGGCACCATCCTCGACGCCGAAGGCATTGCCGTGCGCGCCGGCCACCACTGTGCCCAGCCGACCATGCAGTTTTACCAAGTGCCCGCTACGGTGCGCGCCTCGTTGGCTTTCTACAACACGCGCGCGGAAATTGACGCCCTAGTCGCGGCGTTGCACAAGGTCAAGAAAGTGTTTGGAGGGTGAGTAAGTGACTTACGCACAGGCCCCAAGGAATGAGATGCTTCGACTCCGCTCCGCTGCGCTCAGCATGACAGCGATGGGTGCTTTCCTGTCTTGTCATGCTGAGCGGAGCGAAGCATCTCATTCCCCAAATGCCTCCTATGCGTAACATCAGTGAGTAAGTAGGTATAAGGTTTATACAACATCAACAAGGCATTTCAACGATGACTGAGCTTCGCGAGCTGTACCAGCAGATTATCCTCGATCACAACAAAAATCCGCGCAACTTCGGCAAGCTGCCCGCGGCCAATCGCATGCAGGAGGGTCACAATCCCCTGTGCGGCGACCACCTGCACATCTATCTCCACGTGGCCGACGAACGGATTGCCGACATCAGCTTTGACGGATCGGGTTGCGCCATTTCCAAAGCCTCGGCTTCCCTGATGACCGCTGCCCTCAAGGGCAAGCGTCCCGACGAGGCGGTCGAGCTGTTTGAGCAGTTCCAGCAGATGGTGACTGCGGAGCCGGACGCGCCCGTCGATCACCAAGCCTTGGGCAAGATGGCCGTCTTCGCCGGGGTGCGCGAGTTCCCCATGCGCGTCAAGTGCGCGACCCTCGCTTGGCACGCCGCCAAAGCGGCCATAGAACAAGACCCATCGCCCGCATCCACCGAATAGAACGTGTAACTAACCGCGAAAAAGGAGTCCTCCATGGAACTGTTGCACGAAAAAACCTTCCCCCCCGACTCTACCGAGGCCAAAGTCGTGGCCGTACTCAAGACCTGCTACGACCCTGAGATTCCGGTCGATATCTTTGCCCTCGGCCTGATCTACGACATCGAGGTCAGCGACTCGCAGGACGTCCACGTGACCATGACCTTGACCTCGCCCGCCTGCCCGGTAGCCGGCACGCTGCCGCCGGAAATCGAGCACAAAATCAAGTCCCATGTCCCAGGCATTGCCACGGCCTTGGTCGAGGTCGTGTGGGATCCGCCGTGGACGATCGACATGATGACCGAAGGGGCCAAACTCGAACTAGGCATGATGTGACATGAAACTCAACTCGAGCGAAGAATACGGCTTGCGCTGCCTCTTGCAACTGGCGCGCCAAGCCCCCGGCAGCCTGACCATCCCAGAAATCAGCCAAGCCGAGGGCATCACCCATCACAACGTCGCCAAACTCTTGCGCATTCTCCGGCAAGGCGGCTTTGTCGCAAGCGCCCGCGGCCAGCAAGGCGGCTACGCCCTAGCCAAGCCCCCCCACCAAATCGCCGTGGCCGACGCGCTCGACACGCTGGGAGGTCGCCTTTTCGACGCCGACTTCTGCGACCACTTCGCCGGCAGCGCGGATTGCTGCACGCACTCGCTCACCGCGTGTTCGGTGCGCGCGCTGTGGGGGCAAGTGCAGCAGGCCGTCGATCAAATTTTATCGCGCACCACCCTCGCCGACCTGCTGGAACAGGGATACGCCTTGGCCGACGAAGAAGCCCTGCTCGATATATCGGCTTAGAGGATGATTTTGCGATTTTAAATGGATAGGAGACATCCATTGAAAGACCTTGACCGCATAACGATCAATCCCAATGTCTGCTTGGGACAACCCACTATTCGGGGCATGAGGATCACCATAAGCGTGATACTCAAAATGCTGGCCGGGGGTAAGTCCATCCCAGAGGTGTTGGAGGCGTATCTAGAACTCGAAGAAGAAGACGTTCGTCAGTCCATAAGATACGCTGCGTGGGGTTAGTAGTGATACCGACAAGACAAGATAAAGAGGGTGTCCGACTCTATGCGGTAAACGAGGCGATGTTCTCGAGTAATTCGACGAGACCAACATCCCTGAAAATCATGTTTCAGAACTTCGGGTTTGCCAAGCCCTGTAAACGGGTTGCGCTGGGTGTCTCGAATAAGCTCGTTGATTTTCTTGAAGGTGCTTTTGTTAGTCTGATACCAGTAGAGATAATCCTGCCAAGCGTCTGCATGGAAGCTAATGTGTCTCATTCCTCGATTAGGTCTCGGGAAGCAAAATTGCGCTGACCGTGCTGGAAATCTTTTAGTGCCTTCTGGAGATGGGCCGCGTTTTTTGGTGAAGAGAGAAGGTAATCTGTCTCGTCCACGCTACCCTCCTCTTCTTCTTGTAATTTTTTCACAGCACGAGCAATTAAGGTGCATATATCTTCCCCGGTACTTTGCGAAAGCTGTTCTAGTACCGCCTTCTGCTCAGAGGTAAATTCAAATGGAGAAGTGCTCATGGTGACCTCCTTCAATTCTCTGCTTCGCTATCAAAGGGCAGACACTGACTCCTTCAAGAGGTTCGGCGACCACGCCCATTCCTTACTCTCACAAGCTAACAAACACGGCCCTTTAAGCAACACCACGCGGTTGGTTTGGCGAACCAATTTCTGAGTACAAGGGGCGGTACCCGGAATAATACACAAGCGTTCACCCCATCACCCCCGAAACGCATCCACCTCCCCCTCGGCCCGATGCTGATAGAGCGGCTTGACCGCCTCCGGCAGGGCCTCGTAGGCTTCCCTCGGCACAATTGCATTGTTGCGCCCGCCAAATTCCACGCTCAACCACCACGGACAATAGCGCGTAATGATCGCCACCCTCGGCTCCGGGCTGGGATTCGCCGCAGTCGAATGCCAGATCCGGCTGTCCATCACCAGCGCACTGCCTTCCGGGCCGACGACCTGAATCTCCCCGCGAATCGGCTTGAACTGATCGATCCGCTCTTCTAGCCCTTCGGGCGTCTGGTGCATTCGCGGGTTGAGCGGATCGCGGTGACTGCGCGGCACCACCCACGTCCCGCCCGTCTCCGGCCCAAACGGCGACAGCATCCACAACACCGATAGCTGCATGGTCACATTCGGGAAGGGCTGAGCCACCCGGCCAGCGAAGTCCCTGTCGGTCAGATCGTGCGGCCAATCCGAGTGAAAGCCGCGCCAGTCCAAGTCCTCGCGGTTGGGCACTTGCGTCTTAAACTCGGTCTGCGCGATCCGCACGTGTCCCCCGAAAATCGCCTGCGCCACCCCCAACAAACGCTCGTCGCCCAGGTACGGAGCAAACTCCGGCAAATACGCGATCAGGCAAATCCCTGGCTCGCCGTTGGGGCCGGTCTGCCGCCCGATGTGCCCGCCCATGGCCTCGTAGTCCTGCTGAGCCTTTGCGTGCGCTTCTTGCACGTGCGCCCGCACTCGGTCTATGGCGTCCTCCGGAATAATCCGCTCCAACACGCACCAACCCTCGCGGCGCAATTGATCCACTTTTTCCTTTGTCTCAGCGTCCATAAGCCCTCTCATTCTCGGTTGCCCAAGCAATTGCGTACTGCTATACTAGACCCACTCGCGAATGCACCCTACCCTTTTCCCGGCCCTTCTCATGCACATCACCGACATCGAAGTCCACGCCATCTGCCCACCGTATTGCGACTTCAACGCCCTATCGCTGGCCCGCTACCACGGCGCGCGCATCCAACGCCGCGCCATCCTCGTCGTCCACACAGACAACGGCCTAGAGGGCCTCGGCGAAAACATCGGCGACGCGCCCGACGGCGACGCCTTGTGCGCCAAATACACCGGCACCTCGCCCTTTGACTGGATCAACGCCGAGCAGGACCTCGCCATGAACATGGCCTGCTACGATCTAATGGGCAAGCACCTCGGCATCCCCGCGTGGAAGCTGATCGGCCCCAAGGTTCGCTCGTGGATTCCGGTCGCCGCCTGGACCGTGGCCCAAGCCCCGGACGCCATGGCCGAAGAAGTGCGCCAAGCTGCCGCTCGCGGCTATCACTGGATCAAGTACCACGTCGATGAAATGCAGGACGTCATCGCCCAAACCGAGGCCATGCAGGAAGCGGCCCCGCCCTATTTCAAAATCCACTACGACTTCAACGCCAACAGCAACTACTACACCATGCGCACCATTCTCGCCGAACTAGTCAAATTCCGGGTCGCCGGCCGCTTTGAAGACGTAGTCCAAGGCACGGACGAAGATGCCTACCGCATGTTGCGCGAGCAGTGCCCGCTGCCCATCATCGGCCACCACGTCCCGCCCGAAGCCATGACCAAGCGCTACGTCGATGGAACCATGGCGGGGCACGCTCCCATCGGCAGTGCCATCAAACAAGCCGCCATTGCCGAGCGGCTCAACATGCCCCTTATGTACCAACAGACCGGCGGCACCATCAACCAAGCCTTCTTGGCCCACGAAGTCGCAGTGTTCAAAATGGCCACCATCGACCACGTCAATTGCTGCCACCTGTGGCAAGAGGACGTGGTCAAAGACCCCATGCCCGTAATCGACGGCAGCGTCGCCGTGCCCGCCGGACCGGGCCTAGGGATCGAACTCGACCGCGCACAATTAGAAAAATTGGCCAGCGCGGCCCCAGTCGATAAAGGCCGCTTCTTGATCCGCATCCGCTCCGCTGGCGGCCTCACCGCGTATCTGCGCCACGACCCCGAGCCGAGTGGCTCTACTGACAATCTGCGCTTCCACGACCGCTTGCACCGCCAAGGCGTTCCCGGGCGGCCCCCTTCGTACGCCAACCCGCTCACCACTGAATTCTGGGACGCAGAAAAAGACCCCGAGCACTTTGAGGAACTGTGGCAGGCTACGGCCGACGGCCCTTTATGGAAAGAGGAACATTAGATGAACGAAGACGAAAAGTATTTTTTCGATCTCAACGGCTACATCGTCGTGCCCAACGTCTTGTCAGCCGAGGACATCGCGCTGGCCAACGAAGCCATTGATCGCCATGCCGATCAGATCCAAGAGCGCACGGGCGAACTGTCGCTGTCGGCCGGCTCCAAGGCACTCGAAGGCGTCACCGGCCGCGGCGACCTCGGCGGCGCGCTATCGTGGCCCGATCCGCATGGCCGCCCCTTCCGCGACATGCTGGTCAACCCCAAGATCGTGCCCTTTCTGCACGAGATTTTGGGCACGGGCTTCCGCCTCGATCACAATCTCGGCATCATCACCATGCGCAAAGGAGCCGAGGGCCACCTCCTGCACGGCTCGTCTGGCCCCGGCTTTGACCGCCACCAGTACTACATCTTCAAAGACGGCAAAATGCACAACGGCCTGACCGTAGCCGCCTACCAACTAACAGATGTCCGCGAAGGTGACGGAGGATTGTGCTTGATCCCCGGCAGCCACAAGGGCAACTATCCCTGCCCGATGGCGCTCCGCCGCAACGAGGCATACCGCGAATTCATCAAGCCGATTACCTGCAACGCCGGCGACTGCGTCATATTCACCGAGGCCACCACCCACGGCACCCTGCCTTGGACCGCCGACCACGACCGCCGCACCGCCCTCTTCCGCTTCTCACCGGGCAACCTCGCCTACGTACCTCACAACTGGTCCGAAGACATGCTCGCCCTAATGACCGACGAGCAGCGCAAAGTCCTCGAACCGCCCTATCACGCCCGGCTGGAACGTCCTGTATTGGACGTGTAGCCGCGTCCGATTTGACGAAGCAATCGCGCCAGCCGTCGATTAACCAGAACTTTCAACAAAACCCACAGCTTAGGAAGTCCCCATGCCCAAACGCAAAATCGTCGTCACCGGTGCCTCTGGATACGTCGCCGGTCGCATGTTGCCGGCCCTACAAGAACGCTACGAAACCATTCTGCTGGATGTAAAAACAACCAACCGCCAAGGCGAAGAAGTCGCAGGAATCCACATCGCCGATCTAGTGGAGAAAGACCGCGATTCCTACCGCGAACACTTCCGGGGTGCCGACGCAGCAGTCCACTGCGGCTTCGTCCGAACCGGGCAGGGCGAACAGCGATTCTGGAACGAGGCCGACAATATCACCATGGCCCACAATGTGTACCGAGTCTGCCAAGACGAGGGCGTGCGGCGAGCCGTGATCGTCAGCTCCAATCACGCAGCCGATTACTACGAAAATTTGATCTGGTCTGGACACATGGACTTCGTCACGCCCGACATGCTGCCGCTGTCGGACAATTTCTACGGCTGGGCCAAGGCATCGTATGAACTGCTGGGCTTTATGTTCGCCTGCGGCAAGGAAGGACCAGCCCTCGAAAATGTGCAATTGCGCATCGGCGGCCCCCGCGAGACCGACATCGACAGTTGCGGCAACGATCTACAGCAAATGCACCGTGGCCTAGGAGCCTATCTCAGCGTCCGCGACCAAGTGCAACTGGTCATCAAGAGCATTGAAACCGAGGACATCCGCGATGCCAACGGCGTGCCCTTCCAGATCTTCTACGGCATCAGCGGCAACGCGCACAACTTCTGGAGCTTGGCCAACGCTCGGCGCGTAATCGGCTACGCGCCCCAAGACGACAGCCAAGTGCGCTTTGCCGACAAAATCGCGACGATTACGCAGGCGGCGCAAGAAAGGTAGGATGAGCAAGTTGGACGACGAAATTCGCGTTGATGCAGAAGAACTACTAGAACTAATCATCGCCGTTTTCGAGCGGTGTGGCATGTCCCAAGCGGACGCCACCCTGCTAGCCGATTCGCTCGTGGACGCGGACCTAGGCGGCACCCACTCGCACGGCGTCATACGGGTGCCCGAGTACGCGGAAAAGCTGACAGTTAAAGGCGTGAACCCGACCGCCAAGCCCGAAGTCGTCCGCGAAGGTCCTTCGTTTATCATCGTAGATGGACGCAATTCAATGGGACAAATCGGCACTGCCTTGGCCATGCAAGAGGTAATAGGCAAAGCAGCGCAGACCGGCATCGCCGCCGGGGCCATCCGCGGCAGCAATCACTGCGGTGCCATGGCGTATTTCACCCGCATGGCGCTGCCGCACGACATGATCGGAATCGCGACCACAAATGCGATCCCGACGATGGCACCTTGGGGAGGTGCCGAACGGCTCTTGGGCATTAATCCGCTTGCGATCTCCATACCGGCCGGGCAGATGACTCCCATCGCGTACGACGCCGCGTTTAGCGGGTCTTCCCACGGAAAGATTCGGATCTACCAACAGAAAGGGATGCGCATACCCGAGGGATGGGTCATAGACCGGGAAGGCCAGCCCACGACCGATCCCATGGCTGCGGTCGACGGCCTGCTAGCCCCCATCGGAGGGTTCAAAGGGGCTGGGCTGGCGATGATCATGGGTATCCTTTCGTCCATGCTTTCCGGTGCCAGCTACGGGACCGAACTAGGGAGTATCGAGGAGGGACCGATTCCCGGCGAAGACGGCCACTTCGTCGCCGCTATCCACATCGCCTCCTTCGAGGACGTCGAACGCTTCAAGTCAAGAGTGGACACCGCCATCCAGCAGATCCACGACTGCCGACTCGCTCTCGGTTTTGACCGAGTGTACGCCCCAGGAGAACTAGAAGCGATTCGCCGAGTTGAATACCACGAGAAGGGAATCCCGCTCAGCCACGTAACGCTGACGGACGTGAGGAAAACATCAGAGCGACTCGGTATCAACGTGAACGCATACGAATGGCTTTAGGGAATCGGGATATTCTACCCCTACGGCTCAATTCCAACTACCACCAACCAAGTATCTTCCACCAGATCAGCCCAATCCCCAACCAAATCGCCAAATGATACAACGACACCATAAAACCGCTAGCGAACCACCTTCGCGGCGATACGTAATCCAAACCAAAGTAGATAATCACCGGCCCCGTCGAGTAATTAGTCGTACACCCACAGAGATTAGAAAAGTATGCAAATATAGCGACCGTGAGCATCGCCGGTGCCCCCGCATCTAGCGCCACCGCTAAAAACACCGTGCCCATCGCGGCAATGTGCGCCGACAGCATCGAAAAACTGTACATCGAATAGAAGTAAATCAGCGCCATAACCAAGACGACCGTTATACCGCTGACATCAGTAAACCACACGCCGACAGCCTCGGCAAACCAATCAATAAACCCATGCTCTTTGAGACTTCTCGCCATCGGCAGAAGCGCTAGGCCGACGAGTCCTGGAACCACCGACCCAAGCGCCCACGTCCCCCACGCCAAACACCGCGTTGGCCGTCTTCGCCACCATTGGGTTGGCCGCCATACCCGTGAGAAACATCGCCGCCGTAATCAGATTCGCGTGCGAGCCAACCAACCCGCCAAAAGCACGCAAACCCCAAATCGCAAAGCACTCTGCTGCCGCATCCGTTCCGTCACTGTATAAATACTCCTTTCTCGGTCAAAACTCGAAGGCTACTCCTCCACGGCCAGTCTTCATAATAGCCCTATAGCCCTCAACGCAGCAAACTGCCAGATTGTTTGACATCTACTTCTTGAGGGCGTAACTTGAGACCCGCGTCGAGGGGGCATTATTGCGGGCGATATTGTCGAGCTTAAAGTCGGCGTCCCTCTGTATTTCACCCAAAAAAACGAGGTGGTCCAACATGGGCATAACACAAGCGAAGAGTTTAAAGTCGCTCGTAGTCGGAGCGGCCTTGTTGATGTTGCCAGGACATCTCGCCGCGCAAGACCGCACTACCATCAGTACTTTTCCCACTACTTCCTATTATCTGGGCTACACTGAATTCGCCGCCAAGGCAGATGCCCAGATTCGCATTGCCGCCGCCGGCAAGTACGCCCTGTACGTCAATGGCGATCTGGTGGGCGCTGACGACGATCCGACGACCGTGGAGACGTGGGAGGCTTCTTTTAAGAGACGGGCCAATACCATTGCGGTGGCGGTGGAGTACAGCGGCACGCGGCCCGAATACGGTTTTTTCTTAGTGATCGATGCAGAGGACGTGCAGTTTGTCAGTTCGCCCACCGATCGCATAACGCCGTGGTTCTGGACGGGTTTCCCGCTGCCCAACGAAGAAGGAGCCAGTTGGACCAAGCTCAGGCAGAACAAACTGGCCCAACACGAGGAGGACGATCTGGAGGTGAGGTGGTTGCCCACCCAAGCCGGCAGTCTCGACCCGAGCGCTTTCGCCGAATTTGCCGACCTCGATCTGACGCGGGCCCAGAGTCTAGCCGGTTTTCCCGGCGATATAGATCCCAGCCAGGGCGGGTTGCAACTGCGCTCGCTGGAGGGCGAGAATCTCGCCTTCAACACCTTCTCGGACGAACCCAAGCTCGTCGACGGAGACGTCGGCACCCCGGTGACGTTCCGCAAAGGGGTCAGCGCCCTGTTGCAGAGAGTCGAGATCGATATGGGCCGCCTCTTCCCGGTCAACCGAGTGCGCGTGCTCACCCAGCCGCCGTCGCGGCTGACCTGGGAGGAACACTCGTTGCGCGGGTACAGCATCTTGGTGAGCAAGGATGGGGTCAGCTTCCTCGATGTGGCGGCGCGCAACCAGATCACTGAATTCCAAGAGACCGAGGTCCTCTTTCCCACCACGCCGACGCGCTTTGTGCGCCTAGTGGTGACCGAGTTCGCCAACCGCAACTCAAACCCCCGGGTAGGCGAGATCGAAGTCTTCGGCCAAGGCGCGGTTGAGCAGGGGACGTACCTGTCGCCGCCGCTGGATTTTGGCCTAGAGGACGCCAAGGACTTCGGGCGAGTGCGCTGGTACGGGGACGTCCCGTCCAGAGCCGAGCTGGATCTGCGCTTCCGCAGCGGCAACGACGGGGAGACTTGGAGCGATTGGTCACCCTATAGCCGGGAGCGGGAAATCCTGCCCAATGTCCCCGAACCGCGGCGCTTCTTCCAGTACCAGGTGCGCATGTCGAGCGGCGAACTGTCCAGTGGTCCGCGCCTCGACAGCCTAGCGGTGTCTTTCAATACGGGCAATTTGGCTGCCGCCGAGGCCCTAGCCGCAGTGGTACCGCTGGAAGTGCCCATTGGCGTAGATACGACCTTCACTTATTCGCTCATGCTCCGCTTTGGCGATGGCGATGCAGGAGTGTCGCGTCTGGCCATCCTGACGCCGTGGCCGGCGCGCCTAGACCTAGACGGCATAGAGGGAGTGGACAACGCCGCCATTGACGCGGCCAATACGTACGCGACCAACGATTCCCTGATCATAGCTTTTGACCCGCCGATCGGTGCCGACGCCGATCTACTCATTCCCTTCACCACCCGCATGCTAGCTGCTACCCACAATTTCCAGGGACTGGTTTTCGCCCCGGAGTCCACTTCGCCCTTTTTGGTGCAGCCGCTCGAGGGCGTTGATCCCGACACTGAACGCGAATATTCGCTGACCGCGGTGACCACTGACTTCAAATTGCCCATTCTCGTCGATGTCGAGGCCCACCCCAAGGTATTCACCCCCAACGGCGATGGAATCAATGACGAGGTGGTGCTGGGCTTCACTCTGGCGCGCGTCAAAGGGAGCCGAGTCGCCATCGAATTGTACGATTTGGGCGGCCGATTGGTGCGCACCCTACCCGGCCAGTTGTTGGACGCCGGCCTGTACGCCCCGGTCGGGAGTGGGGGGAGGCCGTTGCCGGGCCGCTGGGATGGGCGCTCGGACAGCGGGGAATTGTTGCCGCCAGGGCTGTATCTCTACCGCGTCATCGTCGATCTGGACCCCGACGATGAAATCGCCACCGGAGTGGTGGGATTGGCCCATTAGCGGATGTGTTTGGTACAACAGCTATTAGTTCCGCAACTGAGAGATTCGTCGAGCCTATGCGCGCTTTCTCTGTCTTTCTGCTCTGCCTGACCCTGACCGCCGAGGAGGCCCGCGGCCAGTTCCTGTCGCGGGATTTTCGCTCGCTATGGGCCAACGAGGTATTTGAAAACTACGGTGGGGCCGGGTACCGCGACTACGACCTAGAAGAGGAGAACCGCCGCTTTGATCTCTTTGGCGATTTGCTCATCGACGGCGTCGATATCCTCGAATTCAGCGAGGTGCGCCGCGATGCGCCTGGAGTCAGGGGCAGCTTTGAATCGCGCCACGGCCGCTACGACCGCTTTTTCAACAAGCTCATCATGGCCGAAGAAGGCTTTGGCCGCTGGTCGACGCGTCTGATCATCGGCGACCACGTGCGGACGTATTTCACGCCCATGACCCTGAACCTGCCCCGCTTCAACGGCATCCGCTGGGATGGCTCGTCGCGCAAGAGCAGCTTTAGCTTGGTCGCCGCCCATCTAACCAACCCCCTCGAATTTCGCTCCGGCTCCTTGGGGCCCGACGACGCCGTACAGAATTTCCGCGTTTTCGGCACTTCGCTCTTTGGCGGACATTGGCAGAGCCGCATAGGCGATTTTCTGCGCCTAGGCACGACTTTTGTCAATACACACCGCTTTGATTCGGAAGCTTCGGACAAGATCAACAGCCTAAAAGGCGCAGTCCCGGGGCTAGTCCAGGGCGGCTTGAAAACCGTATTCGTCTTCTTTACCGACGACGCGCCCAACGATTCCTTCGCCGGGGCAGAGATCCATCAAGTGGCCATGCGGGCCGACGGCGTCCTAGTCGAGCCGCTGCGGGTGGGGCGCATCGACAAGCTCATCGACAAGCTCCCCATAACGCCGGACCTGACCAGCACGATCCAGATCAAGCCCAACGAAATCGACTATCTGCGGCGCAACCAGTCCTGGCTGCAACCCGTGGTCGAGGCCAGCAATAGGCCCTTTTTCGCCGTCGTGTTTGAAGACATAGTCCGAGATGTGCCCCCTCCCACCCGAGGCGCACCGCTGCAGGCCAGCAACACCGATGTGGTCTTTTATCAATTCGCAGTGCCAGACACGGCCGCTGACATCGAATTTGAGGCCCTTCTGGCCAACGACTACAGCGTTGATGTGGTCGGTGCCGTGCAGGTGCCCTTCTTGGCCTCGGGCGAAGAAGACTTCTACTACGATTGGCACCACGCTCTGCGGGCGGCGGGTCATCCGAGCAACAGGTCGAATCTGCGCCAAGTGCGCTTCGGCTACGGTTTTCCCACGGGTTTGAGCATCATGGGTCTGGATTTCGATGCCGAGATCCTTGGCTTTGAGATCAAGGGCGAATTTGCCCGCAGCACGAGCTATCTCAAAATGCCCACCAATCAAGGCAAGCGCCGGGAGCGCGACTCTTCGGTCTTTTACTTTAATGTACTCAAGTCCCTGCACGACCGGGTCGACGCCGGCGGCGAGTGGTTCGACATTCCAGACGACTACAATACGGAATTCCCCATATTCCGGAATTCGGGCGTGGGGCCGACTGTGGGCGGTAGGTTGTACCAGCCTTTTGCCCTAGTCGCAGACAACGACGACCTTGACGATTGGCCCGACGAGTTGGAGCACAACGATCCCTTTGATCCCTACCTCGATTCCGAGGGCGTGGGCCACGGCGTTTTTCCAGGCTTGGATCTCGATGGCGACGGCATTCTCGATTTTGCGGCCATAGGTTCGTACTTTCCTTTCCTGCAGTACCACGTGGAGTCGCCCGATCTATCCTTTGGCGACGACTTCAACAATAACGGCATGCCCGACCTCAGAGAGAACGACAATTTAGCGGACTATATGTACCCGCTCGACCATCGCGGTTTCCACGCTTTTCTCAAATACAATCCTAGCTCACACGCCCAATTGCGCTTGGGCGCGTACCGGATAGAACAGCCCACCCTCGGATTGGACAGCGACGCCGAGTACATCGAAGGGCAGTACCAGCGCGACTGGCAGGGTCTGGGTTATGTGCGCGCCAACCACCGGATCAAGTGGGTGCAAGACGGCATCCCCAATACGGTTTTCAACTATGGCAGCCAGTTTTCGCTGCAGCAGGATCTGCTCGAGAACCGCGACGCTCTCGACAATCTGACCTTTGTCGAGGGGGGCTTGTGGACCGTGCCCGGGATGAACATCCGCACTATCGCCACCTTCAAGCACGTCGATCTGAGCGACAAAGCTGGGGCCGATCCCCTGCTGGCAGCACCGGGAACCATTACGCACTTTGCCATGGCCAACAAGATAGACTACACCTACAACTGGTGGCACTTTAAAATTGTGCCGCGCTTTAAGCACACGTACCGGCGCAGCAAATTTCCCGATCGCCAAGTCCCCTACAGCCAGTCGCGTCGGCTGACCCCGATTTTGCAAGTTGACTACAACATAACGCCCAATACCGTCCTCAAGACGGGCGTCCAGGGCTTTCCCTTACTGCCCGAGCGCTATACTAATCTGGCCAACCCCGAATTCGATTTCCGCAAAAATACCTATACTGGTTTTCTGCAGAACAGGAGCAATTACAGCGGCTATGACCTCACCATTCTCATGGGATTTTTTCGGACTTTTACCAAATTCTCCCGCTCGTTGCGTCCGTCGTGGGGTTATATAGAGTACTTTTTCAAGGTGTATATCGGTTGATATGCGCGGCGCGAACCGACATCTAGCCTTCATGGCCCTAGCCCTAGTCTTGGCGTGCGGCACGGCAGTGGATGCCCAGTTGATCATCCGCAACACCGAGCCGTACCGCAACTATGCGTACGAGGGATACCGGCCGTATGAGAGTCTGGTATTCGGCCGCGACCGCACGCCCCAGTTCGACAATATGGGGCAGTTCGTGATGAGCGGGGTCAATGTCTTTGAACTGCAGGAATTCCGCACCTTGCAGACCACGCCCGGAAGCATCATCGGCAAGGAGCGGCAGTACGGTGATTTTCTCAATCGCCTAGTCATTGCCAACGACTCGTACAAAGGCGTGGACACCCGCCTGATCGTCGGCGACCGCATCCGCACCAAATTCACTCCGCTGACCCTCGACTTGGCGGCTATGAACGGACTCCGGGTGGACAGCAACTTCAAGGACGCCTCGCTGGTGCTGGCTGTATCGCGCGTCGATCGACCCATTTTCGAGGCCATCAGAAATGCCGACTTCGTGGTCCACGGCCGCGAGGGGTCGCAGTTCAGGCCGTCGTGGAGCACCTATTTGCTGGGTGCCGACCTGCGCACCAAGCGGCCGGGCTTGGACTTGGGCGTGAGCTGGGTCAACCAGTACCGCACCGACAGCTTTAAGACGCTCGGCGAGAACAGCTTCAAAGGGACCCTGCCCACTACCGGGGCTCCCCCCCTGTGGCTGGTGTTGCGCGTGGCCGACCAAGATCCCAACGACGCCATCGGCGTGCGGGTCCGCCGGGCGGCCGTCGTGCTCAACGGCCGTCGCTTGGTGCATGTGCCCGGCCCCTACAACAAACTCGACACGGGCGAGTTGCGGCTCACAGTCACCGAACACCTAGACCGCACCATCATTCCGCCGATTTTCCGCGATTCGAGCAACGACCTAGCCATCAACTTCCCACACCTCGAGCCGACTCCGCAGGGAGTTTATGAAACTCGGGGCGAGGGGTCGCTGCTGTTTTGGTTCCAAGTGCCTTCCTCCTTTGTCGACGGACTCGATACTCTCATCGTCAACAAAGGCGATATAGAGATCGACGTGGCCGGGGATTATCTGCTCGAATTGTCGGAGATCTTCGATGGGGCCTCTTTTAATCCAGCGACGTATTTCTACACCGCCGGGCAGGCGCGGGGCAAGCCCGACAACCTCGACAATTTCCGCCGAGTGCGAGTGCGCTACGGCCGGGAGACCGGACGCACCTTAGCTAGCGTGCATGCCAATATAGACATTAAGGGGTACTCGCTGCGGACTGAGTACGTGCGCAATTTTTCGTACCGCGCCTATCCGGCCCTGCTGGGCACGCTGGGCAAGCATCAACTCGATCAGAGCCAAGCTTGGTTCGCCGTACTGCGGCGCGACCTCGGGCGCTTCAGTTTGGGCGGCGAAGCCTTTAACATAGACGCTGAGTACACCACCCGCCTGTCCGTGCAGGATGACTCGTACCAGACCTATTTCCAGTTGATCAACAGCCCCTTCCAGTTTCCCACCAATTTCCAAGAGCCCAGACTACCGGATTTCCTCGGCCCCAACCGGGCCGACGCCACCCGCACCCTCGAATTTGATACAGTAGATGACAACGACGACAAAGACCCCTTCCCCGACACCTTTTTCCTGCGTAAAACCACCAGTCTGGAAGGCGGGCGTTTCATCGAGGATCCCGATGGCATCTTCCCTGGACTCGACGCCGATTTGAATGGCCGGCCCGATATCAACGAGAACAACAACCGCATCCCAGATTACTACGAGGCTTTTCTGCTCTACAAGGTCAATCCCGACGCGTACGACTACGGCGAAGATACCAATAACAACGGCATCATCGACGAGCGCGAAGACGATTTGAAGCCCGATTACCCGTACGACCAAGACCGACGAGGGCTGCACGGATTTGGCAGCTACCGGCCGCGTCCGGGCATGAAAGTGACCTTGGGCTACCACCGGACTTGGGCACCCTTTGGCGGCGATCAGGCCGAAGTGTACTACGGCCGCTACGAGTACGAACGCCGCCTGCCCTTTCTAGTCGACATCTACGCCGTCGAGCGGCTCAAGAGGGTGCGGGACGAGATTGCGGACGAAGTCTTTGGCCTGGGGCGCGATCCCATATACTTCACCCCGGATATAATCCCCTTGCGCCTGCCCACCGAGGAGGAATTGCGCCATCCGCTGGGCACGTCGCGGCTGCTGGCCGATCCACTGCTAATGCGCGACAGTTGGGTCAATACCTTGTACACGCGCACCCGCTTCATCCGCGTGCCCAACCTCAATGTCGAGGTGAGCCTAAAGTCTGATAATAACTTCCAGCGCCGCACGTCCCTCCAGCCGAACAACCGCATCGCCGATCTGGCCACGGTTTTCAAGGCCGATTATCTGTGGATGCCGTGGAAGCAATTGCGGGTGATGCCGCAGTTCAAGTGGTTGCGCCAGCGCCTCGACGACGACGAGGGCCAGGTCCTGCCGATTGAAGAGGATTTCGTCTATCCCATCTTGCGGATGGAGTACCCGATTTCGAACCGCACCGTCGTGAAGGTGGGAGCCCAAGGCTTGCCCTTCCTCAAGAGCCTGTACCGCAACAAGGCGGCTCCGGGAGCGGATTTCGACGGAGAGGACTACGTGGCCTTGGTGACCAACAAATCCTCGTACACCGGCTACCAGATCAATGTCGAAGTGGGTTATCAGAGGAGCACGCGCAAGTTCAAGGACCGGTCGCGCCACGACCAAGGCCTCAACTTTTCGCGCGTTTTCCTGCGCATGATCGCCGGCCTGAGACCTCTGTTTTGATATGAGACGGCAACTGATCATCGGCATGGACCAATTGGCTAGGCTCGCCTGTGCGTGGCTGGGGGCGGCCCTGCTGCTGGCCGGAAGTTTGGAGGCCCAGGCGACAGAAGACACGCCGGAACAGCCCATCTTGGGGCCACAGCGGCTCCTGCCCGACCAGAACTTTGTGGGACGCTACGGCGAGACGCTCTACCAGAATTACGGCTTTGCCGAATACCCTCGGCTGCCGCCCTTTACCAATACGCTGCGGCCCTTCTACAGCGATTTAGGGGATTTCCTCATCTACGGCTCGAACTCGATCGACTGGTGGGAACGCCGGGGACTGGGTGCCCAGCGCGGATTCTCCTCCCTATCCGAACGAAGGCGACACGGTCAGGTCAGGTACTCCTTTGAACAGTTGTTCAACAATGTCATCGTGGGTACGGACGGCACCGACGCTTGGCAGGCCAAGGTCATCTGGGCCAATGAGATTCGCACCAAGTTCACGCCCCTGACCTTCAAGATGGCCAATCTCGACGGTTTGCGGTTCGACGTGGGCACCGAGCGGGACAGTTTCTCGGCCCTGATTTCGAAAAACCGCCACACGGGCAGGGGGGTCATCCCCGGTGCGCTCATCAGCGGGGCGCACTACGAGCGCCGAGTGGGTTTTCTCCACTTTGGCGGCACTTTTGTCAACGCCCACCAATTCGAGCCGCTGATGCCGAGCAACGACCTGTCCTTCAAAGGAGTGGCTGGGGCGGCTCAGAACGCCCCGGCCCTGCTGGCCATCCGCATTGCCGACGACGCCCCCGGCCTCGGGGAAACCGGGGCGGTGCTGCACCGAGTGGACGTATATGTCAACGGCGAGTTACAGCCGGAACTCGAGCCCTTTATCGTCCGCTTGGATACGCGCGGGGCCGAGCGCCAGCCCTACGCTCAGAATCTGCTCAGCTCGGGCGAGCGCAAGCCCCTTCCCCGCACCGGCAATGACTACCAGTCGATCAACCGGGGTGCCATCGCCAGCACGTACGACCCGTACATCAATTACGCGGCCTTTGACGCGGATGTCTATTACCGGGGCTACGAGTTTCCCTTCTGGATCGGCCATCTTTACTACCGCGACTTCAAGTTGTTCGGCCCGGATTACGCAATCAACGCCGAGCGCGAGGACGAAGACCCTATCACCGTACACGAGGAATTCGCCCACGAAGCGGCCGAGCGCAGCGCGGAAAACCCCGACGGACAGTTTCTCGGTTTGCACACCCGGGCCGATCTGCCGCAGGCCTTTGACGGCGAGGAGTACGGCATTCTCTACGTCGATCTGGAGCCTTTTGGCGAGTGGATCGAGTCGGTCGACGTCGACCTGTTCATCTCGGGCGATTACCACGTCGAACTGTCGGAGATCGACATCGGGGGGATACAGCCCAACGCGCCCGAGTCGAATTACCGCGACAAGTACCGCTATGCCTCCTTCTTCCGCACGGTGGCGCGGGCCGACGGCACCCCATCGCCGCAGGAGCTGGTCAAGCGGGTGCGGGTCCGGGCCGGCACGCCCACAGGGGTGCGCCTGTACAGCGCCAATGTGTACGGCGTGCTCAAGGGCTTTGAAATCAACGCCGAATTCGCCCGCAGCAACAGCTATTCCCAGTACGTGAGCGGTCCGCCCGGGGTGCGGGTGCCCGCGGACGCGCTCAGCATCAACGCCTTCGACCGCGGGGCGCGTCCCGGCCAGCGCGGCACGATCAGCGACAACGCCTTCTACGCCACGGTGAAACGCGACTTTCCGCGGTGGGGCTTCGGCGGCGAATACTTTTCCATGGGGCCGCACTACAATACTGAGCTGCGCTCTTTTATCGGTCGCGACGAAGGTTGCTGTACGGGGAGTCTGATTACCCAAAACGACGCCCTCATCCACCGGTTGGTCGAGGACAACGACGACAACGATCGCTTCCCCGATAGCTGGTACACCAACCACGCCAGTCCGGGCATGTTCTTTCTGGGCCAGTCCGACATCGACGGCATTTTCCCGGGTCTAGACGAGGACAACGACGGCTATCCAGACCAGAACAAGAACATCAACGGCACGCCAGACGATGTCGAGCCTTTTCTCATGTACGATGTCGATGCCCAAGTCTACGACTACGACCTCGACATGAACCACAACGACTTCCTCGATGCGCGCGAGAACGACACCGACCCGGATTATCCGTACGATCCCGACTTGCGCGGGCTGCACATGTACGGCCAGTTCAACCCAGCGCCCGGTCTGACTTGGTCCGTGGGCTTGATGGATGCCCAACAGAATGCCGGCGGGGCCCCCAGCGACGTACTCTACACCCGCTTGACCTACCGGCGCAAAGTACCGACGGTAGGCCAGTTTTTTGCCGTTGCCTCGCTGGAAGAAGTGGAGGACGGGGTGGAGGACCCGCTGAGCGTGTACAGCGACCGGGTGCTGACCACGGCCGAACTATTCGAACTCGATTTCCCGGGCTTCCAGCGCAATATCCAGCTCGCCCCCTTTGTCGAAGAGGAGCGCGATGATCCGCTACTGTTCAAAGACAGCAGATATGTGCGCTTTTTCACCGATGCCCGTTGGAATGCGATCCCCCGGGTCAATATGCGCAATAAAGTCAAATACGAGATCAACACTCAGCACGAGGGCGAACTCTTCGACGGCACCTTTCAAGAGAGCGACCGTCTGAGCCGCTGGGCCATGGTGCACAAGATCGACTACACTTGGCCGCTGGCCGATCAGTTGACCCTTTTCGCCGGTTTCAAATTCCGCTACCTCAAGGAGTGGCAACGCAGCTTGGAGTCGCCCACCCTGCACGAGCGCAATCTGATCCCGCTGACCAAGCTGGAGTACCGCCTGACCAGCCGAACCCGCTTCCAGCTAGGCGTCCAAGGGCTGGGGTCGCTGCTCCCCTACAGCGTGAAAGACCTAGCCGACGCGCACCGGGACTTCGAGCAGAGCGATATTGTGTTTATGGTGACCAACGATTCAAAGTACTTCGGCTATCTGATCTCGACCAATATGGGTCTCCGCCGCCGCGTCAAGGAGTTCGACGATCCGGATGTGGCCGGCGAGGCCAATGTGGAATTTATCGCCGCCTATATAAATGTGATTCTGGGATTTGAATACGAGTGATGAGCTTTTACTTTTCCACAGGAGGCGTCGGCACATGAATCTCGTCCTTGTCCTAGCGCTGGTCACGGTCCTCGGGACTCACTTTGCCGCACGCACCCCGAACCGGGACGATTTGGTGGCTTCCTTCCGCGACGCCCAATCATTTTACGCCGAGGGCGCATACGATCAGGCCATTGTCCGCTATGAGGAAGTCCTGCAAGTGCGCAGCCGCTTGCTCGATACACAGAAGATCTCGGTGAGCGTGGGAGCGGAGCATTTTCCCGTGCTAGAAGCCGCCAATTACCAGATTGGCAATGCTTACAGCAAGCTCTTCACCGATTTTTCCCGCTTTGCCGAGGAAGCGCGCGATCCAGAGCGCCGCGAGGGCTTGCAGGCGCAGGCCGACAGCGCCTTTGCCCGCTCGGTGCGGGCCTTCCGCCAAGTCAGCGAAACGGCCGCCAACCAGGTGTTGCGCGTCCAGGCCTTTGGCCGGCTGGTCGATCTGTACTTTGAAGCCGGGCGCTACCCCGAGGTGATTGAGGCCGCCGACGCCATGATCGCGGCCTATCCGGGCGATCCGCGAGCCGTGGGCGGCTATTACAACCGGGGCTGGGCCTTTTACGAAATGCAGGACTACCCCCAGGCGATTGCCGCCTTCCAAGAGTTGCTCAAACTCTATCCCACAGGTTACCAAGCGGACCGCAGCCTCTTTCAGATAGGTGAATCCTATCAGGAACAGGGCGAGTACTTACAGGCCATTGAACACTACCGCCGCTTAGTCAAAGGCCAGCGCATTGAGGAACTCACTGAAGAGCAACTCAATCAGATGCGGCGGGAGAAACTGGCTGGTCTGGTCGACGAAACCGCGCTGGAGTTGGCGGCCAAGGCCGAGATCCGCGTGGGCAATTGTTTCACCAAGCTGGGACGGTACGACGAGGGGGTGGCGGCCTATCGGCGAGTGATCGCCCTCTTTAGTACGGAGCGCCGCCTAGTCGAAGAGGCCTATTTGCGCATGGCCGATCTCTACCAAGAGCAGGGAGACCTAGCGGCGGCCCTGCAAACGTACCGCGAGGCCATTGACCAAGCGACGGATCGCATCCTGAGAGCGCGCATTCAATATGCCTTGGCCGAGCGCCTGTTCGCCCGCGGCCAATACGAGCAGGCGATCCAGGAATACCGCATCTATCTCCGAGGCTATGGCGATGTTGCCGATGGCACGGGTTTTTCCCTCGGACGGGTTCGCTATCGCATTGGCAGCGCGTACCAGCAGATGGCCCAGGCGCGGCTGGGCGAGGACGACCGGGCCGGTGCCAGTGATTTGCTCGACCGGGCCATCGCCCAATACGATACCGTGCTGAGTGATGAGGGTTCGCCCTATGGCTTGGACGCCCGTTTCAACCGCGCCCTAGCGCACCAGTCGCAGGGCGGGCAGGAGGCTCTCGATCAGGCTCAGAGCACTTTTGCAGCCATTGTCGAAGAAGGGCGCGACCAGGGCTATGTGCAGCGCGCCTTGGTGCAATTGGGCGAACTGTACTACGGGCGCGGCGAATACGAGGCGGCAACACAGCGGGCGCGGCAATTGTTGGACCGCTTCCCGGAAAGCGATTACGCCGCCGACGCCTATATGCGCTTGGCCTTGGCGCGCCAGGCCTTGGGCGATCCAGATGGAGCCATCCAAGCTTTTTTGGCCGTCGCCCCAGAATCGCCCCATTTTGTCCGAGCGCGGCTGGGCAGCGGCCACACCCTGGTGACTCAGGGTCAGTTGACCGAGGCCATTCCAGTCCTAACCGCGGGTCTGGAGCGGGCCGACGATGACCAGCGCACTAGTTTCCACTATCTGCTAGGACAGGCGCACAACGGCGAGGGGGCGTACCAGCAGTCCATCGACCACTTTTCGCAGGCCCTCGAGCACGCCCGCGGTGGTAAGCTGGAAGAAGCGCTGCGCTTCAGCCGGGGGAATACGGCCTTTGTCGTGGAAAACTACGCCCTAGCTGAGGAGGACTTCAGATGGATTATTGACCACGTCGAAGATCCAGAGAAAGTGCGCTCGGCGGAGAACGCTCTGTCCCTGTCCTACCTGAAGCAGGACCGGGGCGGCGAGGCCATACAGGTTCTCGACGATATGGTGACCAATGCCGAGACCCCGGAGGAGCAGGCCGAAATCCTCGGCCGCATGATGGATCTGTACTACGAGCGCGACGACTACGCGCAGACCGTCCGCTTTGCCCGGCGCGTGCTCGGTTTGTCCTTTGCCGACGAATTGGGCCCTGGTCAGACCATCCTACTCAGAGAACGTGCGTACTTCGTTTGGGGGACGCCCTGTCGCGTTTGGGGCGGAGGGATGAAGCGGCCGAGGTATTTGGCCGCGCCCTGGACCAGTATCCCGAATCAGAATTCGCCACGGATATGCGCTTGGCGTTGGGCATCCACTACTTCGATCAAGACCAGCTCGGCCGGGCCAAGGAGGTCTTTGGTGCCCTGCGCCAGACTCGCCTCGAGCCGGATCAGGACTTACTGGTGCGCTTCTACTTGGCCAACGCGCACTACAGCATGCGCGAATTCAAGGATTCCCAGCGCGAGTTCCTCGGGCTGTTGAGCGACTACCCGCAAGCGCGCGAATTGCCGGACATGCTCTTTGGCGCGGCCGAAAGTTATTATCAGCTCGGAGAGTTCGCCGCAGCGCTCGGTCTGTACGACCGCATCCTCGCCGAGTTCCCCGCCGAGACCGCGGCGGACAACTCCCAGTACAACAAGGCCTGGTGCCTCATCGAGTTAAAGCGCGAGGAAGAAGCCATGGAGGCCTTGGCCGAATTGTTGCGCCGCTATCCCGAGAGCGAATTCGCCGCGTCGGCGCAGTTCACGCTGGGCGATTACGCGTACAACCGCCAAGCATACCAAGAGGCCATAGACGCGTACAATAAGGTGCGGGATCACTACGCCAACGCGCCAGTGGCCGAACAGGTCCCCCGCCTGATCGCCGAGTTGGAGGAGTCGGTGGCCTACGAATTCTACGAGCGGGGCTTGGCCCTGATGGATTCGGCTGATGTGACCCAAGAGCAGCGCTATTTCGAGGAGGCGATAGAGGTTTTCAAGGAGGTGATGGAGCGCTATCCCGAGACCGAAAGCGCCTTGGGTTCCCTCAGCAACTTGGGCGTGTGTCTAGAGGGGCTGAACAAGTGGCAAGACGCCGTCGCAGTGTACGACCAAATCATTGGCCTGTACGAGGACAAACGGGCTTCGCGAGAAGCCTTCCAATTTGCCAAGTCGCACCGAGATTGGATTCTCAGTACGCGCTTGTGAGTTTGTTTTGCACCGCCGGAGATAGAGACAGCAAATGAGGATTTGGCTATGTTGATGCGACCCCTGACGGCCATTTTGGGCAGCGCCGTGCTGCTTCTCGCCAGCCAAGAGCTCTGGGCCCAAGAGGCACCAGCAAAGCGCTTTGAGGCGCGCCAGAGCGGCGTCTCGCGCCCGCAGGCTGTTGGTCTATCCCTGATCTTTCCCGGCTTGGGCCAGTTGGCCACCGGCCACAAGCTCAAGGGTACGGCTCTGATGGCAGCCGAGATGGGCTGTCTGGTGCTCTGGTTGACGTCGCACGAGGACTTCAAGACCCAAGAAGTGCAATTCGAACTGGAAAAGGAGCGCTACCAAGCGCTGCGAGATGCTGGAACTTTTGCCCAGGCCGAGGAAAGTTGGCAACGACTGGCGGACAAGAAAGACGGTCTCGACCGGTCTCATCTGTTGCGCCGCGTCTTCGGCGTCCTGAGCTTGGCGACGTACAGCTACAATGTTCTGGATGTGCTGTTCTACGGAGGTGCCGCGCCCGTGGCGAACAAAGCCGTCAAGCTGGTGCCCATGGCCGCAGGCAACGCTCCGGGCATGGGCTTAGTGGCCCGTTTTTAACAGCATCCTCGTAGGGAGTTCGGGCATGTATAGAGTGATACGCCTTTTTGCGGCAACGGCGCTGGTGGCCCTAGTTGCCTGCAGCAACGACACAGAGCTGCCTTCCCAGTACCATCGAGATCTCCTCGCCCAACCCACCGATGTGCAGGCGGGGATAGAGGGAGGGATCGTGAGCGTGTCTTGGCAGATGGCCACCGCAGAGAATGTCGCCGGTTTTGTCGTCAGCTTCACGGACGCCAGCGGCGGCATGGAGACCAAGTCTGTACCAGATCCGGAAGCCCGTGCCTTTGCCGACGATGGATCGTTGAGTACCGAATCGGGGGCCGTTTGGCAGATTCGCGTGTGGGCGGTTGACGCCCGCGATTTTTTTGGGCCGCAATCCGAGCCCTTTATCTTAGAAGTGCCCTAGAATAGGGATAGGATCCCATGCCGCTAGACCAACATCGTTTCAGGGCACCGAGCGACAAACTGCGCTTGAGTCGCCTGCTCAAGACCTATCGCGCCACCATTTGGGGATTGGTCTTCGCCTTGCTGTCCTCGTCCGGGGGGATAGCCTATTTCATCGTGGTGGCCAAGGAGCGGGCCGCGCCCCCGCCGGCGATTACCCGGCTCATCATCCGCAAGCCCAAATCGACCAAGCCGTTTGCCCTCAAACGCCAGCGCCTGCGCCCCCGGGCCATGACCAAGCAAGTGACCACCATGAAACCCCGGCTGGCTGCGCCCACGACCCGCCGCCTGCCCGGTGCCTCGGTGTTCGGCCGCATTGAGACTTTCGAATACGCTGTGGACGCCGACGTGCAGATCGATTTGCAGACCACTCCCATCGAGCTGTCGGCCGCCCGAGTCAAGGGCACCAAGGAGCCGGAGAAGCGCATTGCCATGCGCGAAGAATTGCTCGACCTCGATGCGCTGGACACGGGCAAGTACAAGGGCCTGATCATCCAAGATCCGACGGACAAAAAGAACGTCAAGGGCTTCGTCTATCTGGGTACGGCCTGGGCCACGGATTTAGAGCCGATCTTTGACAGCGCCGCCAAGGCCATGCCCAATCTGGTCGATGCGCTCAATGAACAGACGGGCATCACCGCCAAGGTCGACGAACACCTCTTCCTCGATTCGCAGGAACTCTTCCGCACACCTTTTGTGTACATCACCGCGAACGAGGCTTTTGAACTGACCGAGCGCGAAATGCACAACTTGGGCGCTTACCTGCGCAACGGGGGTTTCATCTTTGTCGACAACGCCACCCCCACGCTCGAATTTAGCCAAGCCGAGG
The DNA here is from genome assembly GCA_965116455.1 of Candidatus Latescibacterota bacterium. Taxonomy (GTDB): domain Bacteria; phylum Latescibacterota; class UBA2968; order UBA8231; family UBA8231. Next base: position 3,977,332 of record OZ220690.1, read on the forward strand.
CCTCGCTGCGGCAGATTTTCCGCGATGCCTTAGGTGCTCAAGGGACCCTGCGGCCCATTCACAATACGCATCCCATTTACCACACGTTCTACGACTTCGACGGTCCTCCCGTTGGTTCGGAATTGCAGGTCGGCACCTTTGCCGAACAGCGGGGCCAGAATTTCCAGACTATTGCCGCGTCGGTGTACAACCTCGAGGGGATTTTCTTGGACAATCGCTTGGTGGGAATTTATTCGGACAAGGGATATGTGCACAACTGGGCTCAGTTGTACGGCAACGAGCCGCAATTGCGCTTTGGCATCAATGCCGTTATTTTCGCCCTCACCCAAGAGGGCTCCATCGCCCAACAGCAAATCGACTTTTACAGTCAGGTCACTAGCCAATGAGGTACGCGATCATGCGTTTTGCCGCCTTACTGTTGGTTCTCAGCGGGTGTAGTTTCTTCGTGCCGCCCAGTATTCTGTACAATAACGACCTGATCCCCAGTGCCCAGCAGGCCAGCCCGGACGACTATGTGGTGGAGGAGGACGGAGCCGTCACCTACGCCATCGAAGGCTTGCGCATCAAAGTCGAGTCCATGACAGACGCGGAATTGAACACTATATTCCCCGAGGACTCGCACCGGGGTTTCTTCTCCACCAACCCCTATACGTACGGGAACTGGATCGACCCGCTCGTAGGCCATACGCCCAAGCGCTTCACTGTATTCCGCATCAGCGTCACCAACGATGTGTACGCCAAGGTCATGCTGGACCCCATCAAGGCCTTGCTCTACACGGATCGGGGCGAGGTGCTACATTCCTTTGGTCTGCCGTCTTTCTCGCCGCACAATAGTTTCGAGCGCTACTACCGGGCCATCCGGGGCCAGAGCGGCAACGAGTTCTACCGCTTCGACCTGCGCATGGGCAATGTGCGCAGTACCGCTTATATAGAGGACCAGAAAGTGTTCAAGGGAGAAAACTACACTGGTTTGCTGGCCTTTGAACCGCTCGACGAGGAAGTGCGGCAGGTGCGCTTGGTACTCAAGGATTTCGTCCTGAAATTCGACGCTTCCGAACAGCCCATAGAAACAGTGGACATCGTCGTCGAATTCGATCAGCAAATCGAAAGGAAGGCAGTGCAACAGGCGTCCGCCGCGCACTAGGAATACCTAGGGGGCACCTCGCGGCGGACGAGGTCATTGTCGTAGTGTCTAAGACAGCGTAGAGGAGGTATATGATGATGCAACAGGATCTATTGATTCAGACCAAGGAGTCAGCGCGAGGGCCGCCCGGCTAGACAGCGACGCTTAAATCATCGGGGCTGGAGCCAACGGGCCCCAGCCGGTTTTCACGTAGCAAAGTCATGCACAACTAAAACTTAAAAAGCGAGGAATTGTGATGAAGGTATTGCAAATTTTGGGAATGGCCGTCATGGCTCTATTCCTGTCTGTAGGGTCTGCCAGCGCTTTTCTGCACGCCGGCAGCGCCGACGTCGGCTTGGCCGATATGACCAGCGGCAGCGAACCTCCCACCATCCTCACCATCGAAGGGCTAAGCGACATCGAAGACTACGCCTTTGATGGTTCGGATCTGGAGGTCAATTTCACCCTCGAAGGTGCTGGTGCCACCGTGTGGCTCATCATCTACACCGTGGGCCAGAATCCGCCCCTGACCATTGAGGGCGAAGGGCCGCCCCCGTACCAAGACGCCGAACACGGCGACCCAGGTTGGCACGTGTACGACGGCGTCGATTACCTAGTCTTCAAGTCCGAGGGCCAGCGCTTTGAAGAAGGCGACAACTCCATCGTGTGGAATGGCCGAGATATGGACGGCAATGTCGTGGAAGCTGGCGCGTACCACCTGTACCTAGCCGCGTACGACGACGAGGCCACGCCCCATCTCGTCGGTCCGGTGAAGCGGACCACGGGTTCGTATCGCTTTCTCGCCATCGACCCGACCCGCGACCTGCTGTACGGTGCCCTGTACAAGGGGACCATGACCGACGATTGGATCGAGCACGATTGGGCCGCCCAGGTGGACGCACTCGACGCCTTTGATGTTACCTCCCTAGACGATGCCTGCGGCGAGCGCTGCAGCGGCGGTGCCCTCAGGACCATCAACCTGCTCAGTGACGATGAGTGGATCGGCAATATTCAGTCTGGGACGGGTTTTATACTGCGCGGTACCATCGACTGGGATTCCAACCAACTCATCGTCGACGAGGAATGGGGCTTGGACGCCGGCGCTGAGAACGGCGTCATCGAGACCAGCATGCCCGGCCGTGCCTACGGCTCATACCTCAATCCAGACAAGACCATCCTGCTGACTACCGGCGGGGTTTCCGGCACCCAGAGTTCCATGGTCGGCTGGTCGGTCGAGACCGGCGAAAAGCTCTTCGAGTGGGATCAGTCGGATCTGTGGCTCTACGACAACAAGGGCAGCGACCGCAGCAGCGGCCCCGGTTGGGCGGCCAAGCAGTACAACGGCGAGCCCGATCCCTTTGGCATTGCTGCCACTAGCCACCACACCTCGTTGGTAACGCGCCACGACTGGGACGGCAACTTGAAGTGGATCAACCGCAACGGCGACGGCTTTGGCGACCAGAAGCCCTGGAGCGCGGAGGCCGGCTTTGCCGACTTGATCTACGGCCACACCGAGGCACCCAACTTCAAGTACTCGATCTACGTCACCGACTGGGGCTGGGTCGCGCTGCCGGCCAACGGTCTCGACAATGTCAACTTCGGATACGTCCTGGGCCAGGACGGCTCGGGTCTGTTCAATTTCCAACCCAAGGAAGCCCCCCTGACTTGGCCGCAGTTTACCGTCATCGTCAACGACGACACCAACTGGGATGGCGTGTACATGTCCGTGGGCGGCATTCAGGACGAAGCCGCCACCAACGACTGGATACCCGCTGATACGCCTTTCCCCAATACTTATCCCATCGCGCACTGGCCCTACGACCAAAAGAGGGTCAACCTAGGTTCGATGGCGACGGCGATTACCGAGCGGGCAGGAAACACGCCAGACGCCTACGAGTTGGGCGATGCCTATCCCAACCCATTCAACCCCGAGACGACCATTCGCTTCTCCCTGCCTTGGAGCGTTGATGTCAAGATCGACGTCTTCAACGACCAGGGTCAGCTCGTCCGCACACTGGTTAACGAGACGTTGAATGCAGGGCAGTTCGAGGTAACTTGGGACGGCACGGACAACGCGGGCCGTCAGGTCGCCAGCGGAGTGTATCTCTATAAGATCAATGCGCCGAACCTGAGTTTGAGCAAGAAGGTAACTTTCCTCAAATGAGGTTCTCGCGGCCTATCGCCTAGATGGGCCTGTACCAAGCGCCGCCGGTTTTGCCGGCGGTGCTTTTTTATTATCAATAAACCTAAATCAGGCTGCACTACAACTTAGATTGCTGTTGGAATTTTTTATCGAGGAGGGTACAATGGCCAATAAGGTGACGATTTTTGGTGCGGGCAGCGTGGTGTTTTCGCTCGGCTTGGTAAAGGATTTATGTCTGACCAAAGAGTTGAATGGCAGCCACGTCTGCTTTATGGACATCAATGAGGAAGTGCTCGACGTCATTTATGCACTCGGGCAGCGCTATGCCGAGGACTTGGGCGCGGATATGACGTTTGAGAAAACCACGGATCAGGAAGCCGCATTAAAAGACGCCGATTTCGTAATCAATACGGCAACAATAACGCATAACGAGTACTTCATGCAGCGCCGACGCAACATGACAGCTAAACTAGGCTATTTTTATAACAGAACCGGCATGCCCGAATATCACAATTTGCAACTGATGCTGAACGTGGCAAAAGACATGGAGAAGCTGTGCCCTGATGCGTGGATTTTGTTGGCGGGCAACCCAGTCTTTGACGGAACGACATTGATGACGCGAGAGACGGGAATTAAGGTGTGCGGCTTGTGTCACGGGCATTACGGCTATACGGGCGTAGCGCGCACATTGGGATTAGACCCCGCTAAGGTGACGTGGCAGGCTCCAGGCTTGAACCACAACATCTGGCTAACGGATTTCATCTACGAAAACGAAGACATGTATCCGCAGCTAGATCAGTGGATTGCCGAGGAAAGCGAGGCGTATTGGGAGAAGATGACCCGGAAAGACAAGGCGATCCCCACGCAAATGTCGCGCGCGGCGATCCATCAATACAAGATGTATGGCCTAATGCCCATTGGCGATACGCCTCGGCGCGGCGGCTGGTGGTATCACACGGATTTGGCGACGAGGAAATACTGGTATGACCCCAACGGTGGCAAAGACACACCGGCCGGACGCGATGCGGTCTTAGCGGGCAAGGCAAAAAAATACGAGCAGATGAAAGCAGCGGCCTACGACGAGAAAATCCGGCCGATTGATCTGTTCGGCGATCGGATGACATCCGAGCAGCATATCCCCATTATGAATGGACTGGTCAACAACGTAGAAGGTCAGTTCCAGGTGAACGTGCCCAACTGCGGTGCGCTGCCAAGTATTCCCGACGACGTGGCAGTGGAAGTCCCCGCGATTGTCAATAAGAAAGGCATTCAGCCTTTGCGGGTACCGCCATTGCCAAAGAAAATTATGCTGGAGTGCATCTATCCCGATTGGCTCGACATGGAGCGCACCCTCGAAGCGGTTTTGTCGGGCGATAAATCGATGATGCTATTCGGCGTGCTCGAAAGCAAAGAGACCAAATCGTACGAGCACGGCTTGGAGACGCTGGACGCGCTGTTTAATATTGAACCCAATGAACCGATGAAATACGTGGAAGATATCAACGCGCATTTTTCTTGGCCGAAGAATTGGTCGTAGCAAAGGCTAAATAGCGATGGGAGACACAGGTGGCACAGTGGCGGTGACCGGCGCTGCGGGCTTCCTCGGAAGCCATATATGCCGCGCCTTATTGCACTGCGGATATGCAGTGCGCGCTGTTACACGCGAGGACAGCAATCGCAAACTTCCCGATGATCTGAGCGAACAGGTCGAATTGCAGCCAGCCGATGTTCGCAATCCTGATTCATTAAACCAAGCACTGCAAAATGCTCACGCCGTCATACACAATGCCGAGATTGTAACTATTGACGCAGATCCCAAAGGTTTGGCCGACGAGATCAACCTGACGGGCACCCGCAATGTGATTCAAGCATGTATTGGCAACGGCGTCCACAGACTGGTACACATCAGTTCCACACACGCATTCAGCCCGCTGCGCGGAACGACGCTAAGTGTCAGTTCAAAACTGGGTCAGAATTCCAAGATTCCCTACGTAGCCACCAAAGCCGAAGCGCATATGAGCGTGCTCGACGCGGCGAGAGGCGGTTTGCTCAACACATCTATCGTCTGTCCTTCGGACCTCATAGGTCCCGGCGACAGCGAGCCGACCCTCGTCGGTAACCTGTTGCTCGCCATGGCGCACAAGCAACTCCCGTGTCTCATCAACGGGGGATTTTGGTGGAGCGACGTGCGAGACGTGGCGAATGCCATAGCGAATGCAGTGGGGGCGAGAGGATACGGGGGCGAGGTTTACTTCACTGCGGGGCAATACGCAAAGACCAGCCAACTGGCGCGTCTGTGTTCCCAAGTTCTAGGGCGTAGTGTGAGGCGTCCTGTCATACCCTATTTCATGGCGCGGACAGCCTTGCCCCTGATTAGATCACGTGCTGCGAAGCGCAACCAATCGTCTCTTTACTCCCGCAATTCGCTCAAACTCCTGCGCGACTGTCCGGCATCCGTTGATGAATCCTTAGCGATAAGTCAATTGGGATACCAGCCTCGGCCACTTGAAGAGTCGATCCGCGACGCCCTCAATTGGTTCGCAGAACAGGAAAAGCGTTTTTGATTGGGTAATTTTCCACACACGTATGTTTCATGGTCCCGCTCGTCGCTCAATAATCGGTAAAACCACGTGCGACGAGTGTTCGGGCTCGTGATAAATCGCCTGCTCTGCCATCTCGAACCGCCGCTCAACGCCTAAGTCGCCGCCCGTATTCGGATTCACGTCAAAGCGCGGCCAGTTGCTGCTGGAAATATCTAAGCGAATCCGATGTCCCTTCTTGAAGACATTGGACGTTGGATACAGTTGAAAGACGAACTCGTACACCTTTCCCGGTTCCAATAACTCTGGAGCATCCCAACTATTCCGATAGCGAGCGCGGATGATGGAATCCGTCAGATTGATGGCAAGCCCATCGGGATAGTCATCGCTCAATGGGCAAACGTCGATCAGCTTGGCTGTGAAGTCAGTATCGCGGGCCGATGACGAGGCGTGCAGTTTAACCGTAATGGGTCCCGTGACTTCCACATCTCCTTCTAACGGATCCGTCTGAAAGGTCAGCACATCGCTGCGGGCATTGAGAGGCAAGGTGTCTTTGCAGCCAAAGAATCTGGAATTCCCTCGCTGGTCAAACGCGCCAGCACCCATGATGGGGTCCGCAGCGGAGATGCCACCGCCAATGGTTGGAACGGGATCGCGCGGATCAAAGCTAAAGCGACTTGGCAAGTGGCCAGTGGTTGGCAACGCGGTGGATAGCTCGCCGTCGGCGTGCAGATAGTACGGCGTGAACTGGGTATCGGGCAGGGGGAAATCCTGCTCGTCGCGCCAATGGCCGCCGTGGTGGAGGCGTCCCTGATAGTTGGCTGTGCCCTCGCCCGTGCCCATCACGAAAATCTTGACCGGCGACCAGTCGGCAACTTCTGTGTGCAGCCCTTTGAGAAAGCGGTCGAACCACGCCAGCCGCAGATCGTTGTAATTGATGAAAGAGTGATTGCCGAAATCGACGTCGCCGGCATTCGACACGCTCCAGCCGCCGTGCGTCCACGGCCCCATCAACAGCACCTGCCGCGACTTTTTCATTTTGCTCAGCGCGGTAAAATTCTCGCAGGTCGCCCGCGCATACGAGTCATACCATCCACCTAGATAGAGCGTCGGCACATCGGCGTGTTCTTCGTAATACTGGGAGATCGCATACCCGCGTTGCTTCCAGTAGTCGTCGTATTCTCCGTGCGTAAACAGATCGAGCACCCATTGCTCGTAATTCGGCAGCATCCGCAGCGGCGAGGTCCCTTTCTTGAGCGGGGCGCGCAACACCCATTCGTCCACATTGGCAAACGCCTTGTCAACCGCAGCCTTGAGGTTGACATCGGCAAGCGCTTCCTTGCTAGTGGTTGCCATGCGGAAGGCATAGATCATGAACCGTTGTTCGAGCGCGCCGTTTTGCCGCATCGAACAGTGGTAGTAATTCGACGCGCCCACAGCGACGATCATCGTCGTCAGGTGCGGCGGACTGAGCGTTGCCAGCGCCGACTGGTCGCTGCCGCAATACGACCCACCCATCGTGCCGACCTGCCCATCACTCCACTCTTGCGCGGCCAGCCATTCCACCGTGTCGTAGCCATCGGGGGCTTCCTTGGCAAACGGATACCACTCGCCGTCGCTGGCGAAGCGACCGCGCACATCCTGAATCGCGCAGACGTAGCCGCGCCGGGCGAAGTACGCACCGTTCGTCACATTGCCCGCTGCCGCCTTGTCGTAGGGAGTGCGTTCCAGAATCACCGGAAATTTCCCCGCCGCCGGCTGACCATCTAGCGCAGGCAAGTACATGTCAGTGGCCAAGCAGACGCCATCGCGCATCGGAATCATCACATTGGCTTGGCAAATCGCGTCGTACTGCTGATGGGAACCTCGATATGATTCGGGCATGAGTTGTCTCCTCAGAAGCTATCTTAAATTTCCAGGAACGTTACGACGGCTGCTCAATCCGGCAGCGGATCTTCCCCCGCATAGGGCTGATCTCCCACTTTTTCCTGTAGGCGGCGCAGTTCCCCGCGCAATTGGCGCACCACTTCGGCGTAGGCCGGGTCGCGGTACACATTGACCAGTTCGCACGGATCTTTTGCCAGATCGAACAATTCCCACTCCGGCTCTTTGCTCTCGTCTATGGCACCGGGCTGGCCTAGGGCGTCGGCATAGTAGTAGATGAGCTTGCAGCCCAAAGTGCGGACTCCGTAGTGGGCGTACACGTGGTGGTGTGTCAAGTGCATCCAGTAGCGGTAGTACATTGCCGTCTGCCAGTCGTCCGGGGTCCGTCCTTCCAGCACGGGGCGCATGGAGCGGCCTTGGAACGAGTCGGGAATGGCAACGCCGGCATAGTCGAGGAAGGTGGGAGCAAAGTCAACGTTGAGAATCATGTCATCACTGACGCTGCCAGCGGCAATGGCGCGCGGATAGCAGATGAGGAAGGGCATGCGCAGCGATTCCTCGTACATGAAGCGCTTGTCGTACCAGCCGTGGTCGCCGAGAAAAAAGCCCTGATCCGAGGTATAGACGACAATGGTGTCGTCGGCAATACCCTCGGCGTCGAGATAGTCGAGCACGCGACCGACGTTGTCATCAACCGAGGCCACGCAGCGCAGATAGTCCTTTATGTAGCGCTGGTACTTCCACCTTTTCTCCTCTTCCGGGGTCAGCCCTTCGGGTACGGGCTGCTTGAGATCCGTGGCGTTGAGGTCGCGGTCAACGCGCATTTTGGCGGCGGCCGCAGCGGCCGCCCGATTCTGGTAGTCGTCGTCAAAGGTCTCCGGCTCGGGAATATCTTCATCTTCGTACAGATGAGCGTGTTTCTCGTCCGGCTCCCAAGGGCGGTGCGGGGCCTTGTGGTGGTACATCAGGCAAAAGGGTCGTTCCTTGTCGCGCGCCCGGAGCCAGTCGAGCGATAGGTCGGTGATAATATCAGTGGTGTAGCCCTCGTATTGGACCTTGTCGCCGTTGCACACCATTTCCGGGTTGAAATAAGGGCCTTGGCCCTGGAGGATGTTGTAGTAATCAAAGCCGGTGGGCCAGTGGGCCGGCCCTTGGCCTAGATGCCACTTGCCGACGATGGCGGTCTGGTAGCCAACGCCCTGCAAGAGCTTGGCAAAGTTGAGCTGGCGATTGTCGTGGCGCGAGTCCAAGGTCGTCATGCCGTTGACGTGATTGTACGTACCGGTGAGGATGGTGGCGCGGGAGGGGCCGCAAATGGAATTGGTGCAAAAGCAGTTGTCAAAGCGCATGCCGCCTTGGGCAATGCGGTCGAGGTTGGGCGTTTTGTTGATGCGGCTGCCGTAGCAACTCATGGCGTGAGCCGCGTGGTCGTCGGTCATAATGAAGAGGATGTTGGGACGAGACATGAAACTCCTTGCGCAAGGGGCTTAGTAGATGACAGCGCCGGGGCGTCCCCGCGTTGAACGGCATTCAATATAATGCGATGCTCAAGGGCTAGCTATTGACGCGAGCGCGTCCTGCGCCCTTTATATGCCAATCTATCCAACCCCAACAAGGAGCTTTTCCACATGGGCAAATCAGGGTACGACGATACCCCTCTGCTACCCAACTCTCCCTATTGCGTCCACGATCACCAGCGGCCCGCCCCAGCGGTGGTGACGCCCGGCAGCGACAACAGCCCCCCCTCAGACGCGGTTGTCCTCTTCGACGGGACCAGCCTCGACGGCTGGCAAAGCGCCAACGGCGGCGACGCCCCCTGGCAGTTGGCCGACGGATACATGGAGGTCGCTCCTCGTACCGGCGACATCGTGAGCACGGCGCGCTTTGGCGATGTCCAGTACCATCTCGAATTCGCCTGTCCCAGCGAGGTCAAAGGCGAAAGCCAAGGGCGCGGCAACAGCGGCGTCTTCCTCATGAGCCTATACGAGATCCAAGTCCTCGACGGGTACGACAACCCCACGTATGCCGACGGCACCACGGCCGCGGTCTATGGCGAGTACCCGCCGCTGGTCAACGCCTGTCGCCCCCCCGGCGAATGGCAAACCTACGACATCTTCTGGACGGCCCCGCGCTTCAACGGTGCCGAATTGGTCAGCCCAGCTTATCTCACCTTGGTGCACAACGGCGTCTTGGTCCACCACCACGTCGAGGTCCTAGGCCCCACGGGCCACCGCGGCGTCTATCGCTACGAAGCGCATCCCCCCACTGGCCCACTCCGCTTGCAAGATCACGGCGATCTAGTGCGCTATCGCAATATCTGGGCGCGGCCCGTGAAGGGATACGACGAAAGCTGAGAGAGTCTATACCCAGTAAATGGAATTGCCGGTCATGCCCGTAAAGTAGTCGATAACCAGCCACATCCCTGCCACGGAAAACTGGCCGAGAATCAATCCCAAAAAGAAAGGACAAGCCAACCGAAAATAGGTCGGGCCTCCGTACTTGAGGATGATGGCTTTGATTAGCCAAGCCAAAAAGACACTAAAAGAAATGTAGTTGGTCAGGTAGGTACTCGCGCTGACGGCATACCCGAGCGGGTGCAGAGGCCACCAGAACAGGTGGTGACGCGCGATCATCAGCAAGGCCATGACCCCACCGCCGGCTAGGGTCGAGATCCAGCCTACCAGATCGGGGCCGTCTAGCGTATGGAGCTCGCGTGCTACAAATTTGAAGGGCACTTGGGGGCCGCTGATGAAAAACCAAGGCTCTAGATTAACGCCGCCATAGGTATAGCTCAGATAGAGTACTACCCAGATCGAAGCCCCCAGACTAATACAGATGGCCAGCATGATGGCGGCAAAAAGTGCCCGCTTGCTCCCGCGCAAATACTCTTCGGCCAATTTGAGGCCATTGGCACAGGACGCCAGGACAAAGGTGCGGATGTCAGCGGCCCAAACATACGTGAAACTCAGCGCCGTGAGGGTCTGGCCTCCGAGCACTGCAGAGCCCAAGCCCGAGGTGACAAAATCCGCGGCGATCAGCGGTGCCCGGGTGGCGGCAATGCCGCCTTCGGCCACGACCCGAGTAATGCCAACAAACAGCGTGAACATCGCAAATAAATAGATGGGCACCACCCACCAAGCCAGCCCCGCTAGGGCCAGCCAGACCCCGATAAAAAGGCTCGTGGCTATAAGGCCGAAAACAGCGGTCCGGTAGGAGAGTATCTCGTCCGAATCATCGACATCCGAAAGCCCCCTAAACGCCTTGCGGCAAACCCGCACCAGATGCCGACGAGCCATCCACAGACTGAAGAATACCAGCACGATCATGGCACCCATGCCCTGGTGGGCGAAGATCGGGAAGGTGGCGAAATTGAGCTTTTCTGTACTCGCCACACCCAGAACGCCAAGGGTGCCTTCCTGGACGCGGCCAATTAGGTTAAAAAACCAGACGCTAAAAGCGATATCGAGATTGACCAGAAAGGCAAAACCCACCATTGGGAAGCTCAGGGCAATCTGTAGGTTGGTGGTATTGCGGAAAAGCGGAATGCTGGTGACCAGAACGATATCGGGGACAAAGTCGTAGTAGTTGTGCAGGGCGCGGATGGAGCCGATGACGAAGGGAATGGCAAAGCCCGCCCACATGATCGGATTCTTAAAAAAGGGACTGAGTCTGTCCGTTGGCTTGCCCTCGGCAATCATGGCGATGGGCACCTGAACGAGCGGAAAATTCAGGCGTTCGTCCTGGATCCAAGGGCGTCGCAAGATGACCGCAATGCAAATCATGGCCACGTACACGCACAGAATGAGAGGCATCCAAGCCAACAGGGGCACCAACCAAGCACCCCACGGTATGGGCATCCCCTGGGGTAGCCCCTCGTAGAAATACCGGGCCGCATCGTAGTCTTGCGGTACGAGCCAAGAGCGAACAAAAGGATGAATCAGCGCCGCCCACTCGTTTTCCGGCGTGGCGTAGTAGAGCACGCCGCTAGTGATGGGTAGGAGGTATTCGGTGAGCCCCATACTGGGGATGGCGCAGCCCACGATGGCCATGATATAGACGACCACCAATTCCTCGCGCCGCAGGCTTAAGCGGGGATGCAGGGCCTTGAGCCCGGTTTGAATAAAAAACACAAAGAGAAAAAACAAAAAAATAGCGCCGGCCGTACTGAAATCGAGGGCAAAGTTCGAGCCGCGCAAGATCATGTTGCTGTAGGGCGCTATAGTGCTGATGCCCAGCGTCATCAAAGACCCAACCAGCAGGGAGCGCACTGTAACACCCGCTGCGGAAGCCACGTCCTGATTTTTCTTTTTTAGAACTTGCATCCGATAACTCTGATACTCGCGCCAAGAATGGAGCGGATGCGCAATCTACGCAAAGGATGAAAGACCTCTTGTGCCGTCAGGCCGTATATACTATAGATGGTTCTCTGCATCTGCCAGTAAGTCCCATTGACGAAAGGACGTGCAATGACTGTCTCTGCTGCCCTCAAAGAGCAACGCGTTACTGTTTTTACAAAAGCCGAGGAGATTTACGCCAGCGCCACCAAGACAACGGATCTGTGGATGGGTCGGCAAGACGAAGGCATCCACCTGTTTCGCGGCCAAGTGGTCGAGAACGACGCGCCCGGCTCGGGCCGTTCAGACCAAGAAGACATCGAGCCTTTTGTCGAGTTGTGCGGCCAGACGGTGTTCCGCAAAATCCTGCACTTGGATAATCCAGCTGCACTTGGAACCCAGTTGGCGTTTATAGCCAAGGAATGCCAAGACAACCAAGCCACCCTCCAGTTCACAATAAACGGGCATCCGGTCCTGCGTCCCCCCTCGCGCCAAGCCGCACCCCGTGCCAACCAGTATTGGGAGTTGATAGGCGGGGAATGGAGTTGGAGCCGCTGGTACTACGTGGATATTCCGCCAGAGACGCTACAGCTAGGCGACAATGAGATTGAAGTAGCCGCCGTAGAAGGCTTGGCTGGCTGGCAACTGATGGTGGCGGACTATCGCGATTTTTACAAGGGTATGGACGATCCTGTAACGCTTCCCCACGCCAGCCGCTATAGTACTGATGGCGGCCAAACTTGGGAAGAAGAACGCGGGGAATACGTACTGCGTCTGGTCCTAGACCGCTTTCGCAGCAACGGCGAGTTGGTCTCTAAGGTGATCGACGCGGCCGGCGAGTCGGACGACGCGGTTAAAAGCGAGCGCAGCCTGCAGCGCATAACCCTAGACTGGGAAGCGGATACCCCCGAGGGCACCCGGCTCAAGTGGGCCTTGCGAACCGGCTCTCGTCCCGTCGGGGATACAGACCACTGGAGCGACTGGCAGGTCTATGACGGACAACCGGCAACCATCAACGGCCGTTATATCCAGTGGAAAGTCGATTTTTCAACTGCGGACGGGTTGCAATCCCCCGTGCTCAAAAGCGTCCAGATCAACGCCGACTTCCAACAAGGAGAACAGTTTACAGGCCGCTTAGTCAGCGCTAAAAACGCCCAAATTCTACGGTCGTCCATTCCCATGCCCTATGAAGACTATCGCGCCCAGCTACTGCGGGATTTGCGCGAGCAATGCGAACTGGACGCGGTGGTGGCCGGGGCACAGACCGAATTCGCTAAAATCGCCCGGCTGCACCGCTGGGCGTATCACATCCCCCTGAGCGACTGTAGCCATTTCCCGTGGGACCCGCTCGCCTGGGTTTGCCTTGAACGGGACAAGAGCGGCACCATTCAGATGAACCAGTACGAACAGCGGCGGCGCGACCACATGTGCCTCTACCCCAATGTGGTACTAGTGGCCGCCTGTCTGAGCATGGGCATTCCCGCCCGCCACCTCAATTTCCACAGCGAAGGAATGACCGGCCACGAAATCGCCGAGGTCTGGTCCAATGACTACGGCAAGTGGATGCATCTAGATGCCACTCGCGATTATTACTGGTACGATCCCAAAACCCTAGTGCCGCTGGACACCCAAGAAATCCACCAAGTGTTGACCGAGCGGCTAGAGCGTCCCGAACGCTGGGATCGCCCTTATCTTTTTCACCAGGACTTGGAGGCCGTGGTAAAAGACCTGCCCATCGCCTTCTACGATGGAGACTACGAGCATTCCACCGAGGAAGGTTCACTCTTTTTGTTCCGCTCGTTTTGCCACTTTCGCATTGTGCCGCGTTTTGACGTGTTCAGCCGGCCCCGCCCCCTGCCGGTCAGCCAAGGTACCGAAGTGTGGTCGTGGAACGGCTACCTCAACTGGGCCGACGATCAAGTCCCGCCACTATCTCACTTTACCCAGCACACAAACCGCCGGGCGGATTTCTATCCGACGCTCAATCAAACGCGATATGTCGCCGAGGCCATTGACGAACGCCGACTCCGCATTTATCTGGAGACAGAAACTCCCGGCTTTACGGCCTTCCAAGTGCGGGTCAATGGGCAGTCATGGCAGGAGTGTCCGGCCCAGATCGACTGGCCGCTGCACAAAGGACTGAACGTGCTAGAGATGCGCGCCTTAAATAACATGGGCGTGCCGGGCGTGGTCAGCGCGTTGAACATTGAGGTGTGAAGTCCGCGATGCGAACCGGTTTTATTTTTTTGCTGCCAGCTACCTAGTCAGAGGCCTCCGTCCAAGCGAACCACTGCCCCGTGGGTGCCTATTACGCCGCAGCGGCCGGCCCCAAACTTCTTGCCTATCGCCCGTGTTTGAAGGTATCTTGTGGATGCTGTGTAGGGGGGCGCGCGGGTTTCACCGCGCCTTAGATACGCAGACCGTTATGAAACCGCTTCTAACCATTTCATTCCTTTGCACCTGGGCAGGTACCAACCTTCTGGTGCTCGACGTAGCGGTCGCTGCCGAGGGGCCGCTGCCGGCCCTGCGCCTTGCCCTGCTCGATTTTGAGGACCGAGCCGGCTTTCAGGCGGAATGGCACTTATCTAGGGATGTACCCGATTTGCTAGGTCGATATCTGGATGCAGACGATGCGGTCTCTGTCATCCCGACAAAAAAAGTCGAGGCCGTTCAACAGAACAAACAGTTTAAAAAATACCACGGCATTGACCGGGCCGTGCGGCTGGGACAGTCCTTAGACGCCGACGTAGTCATTACCGGTATCGTGGAGAAGCTGGGCATGCGTCGCATGACCGTGGGAAACCCCAATCTGGCCGGCTATAAATCCTACAATTCAGTGGTCCACCTCAGCCAAGTGCAGCTAATCAGAGTAGCGACCGGAGAAATAGTCGAGACCCTTGAAACGCTCAGAGACTCCACGGAAAAATCGTACGGCCTAGATCTGTTCGGCCGGCCGCGCCAACAGGATCGGGTATTCCGCGAACTCTTCAAGGTCGACTTCGGTTCCGAGCGTTTTTTTGAACTGGCCTTTGGCCAGCTCGTCGATGTCGCCTTCAGAGACCTCAGCAGCCAAATGATTACGAGTCTGACGGAGCGCCCCCCCATCGACCTTTCCAGCGCGCAGGCCCAGGTCCTAGCGGTCGAGGCCGACGAGGTGTATCTAGGCATCGGCATCTTGGACCGCGTCGAGTACGGCGATGTCCTGCCGCTGTATGATAAAGAGGTCCGAATCGCGCTAGTCAGGGTGCATCAGATTATCGGGCCGCACTTGTGCAAGGCCGAGATCGTTGAGAAATTCGGTGTCATCGATACCGGTTTGCGCATAGGACAGCGATTATCTAGAAACGCCAAAGAAGACAACTAAAACTCTTCTCTTGCCAACAAGGAGCAGTAGCAATGTGGGAAATAATTCAAAGCGGCGGTCCGATGATGGTGCCTCTCATCGCCTGTGCTATTCTGGCCATTGCCTATTCGATCGAACGCCTGTGGATCTTCAGTCAATTGCCCACGTCCGAAGAAGCGCAAAGCGAGCTCGACCGGCTCGAGACCGCGCTGCGCAACGGCGGGGAACAGGCCGTCGTCGAAGAGTGCAACCAAGGCAAGGGGCTGCTCAATTACGTCTTTGCTTCCCTGTTGAAACGATACGATACGCTGATGATCGAACAGCGAGAATTCAAAGAGACCAACGAGGAGATCATCCGGCTGGCCGACGCCGGCGGCGGCGGTCAGGTCAGCCGGTTTATGGTCATGCAGCGGGAACTGGCCGATCTCAAAGACGAACTGGTCATTCAGACCGAGGCCGCCGCCCGAGCCTATCTGGGCAAAAATCTGGCGATCTTGAATACCATCGGCAACATAAGCCCTTTGTTGGGCTTGCTCGGCACCATTATGGGCATGATCATCGCCTTTGAGTCCATCGCCACCGCTGGGGCTGGCGACCCCAAAGTCGTCGCTGGCGGTATTTCCCAAGCCTTGGTCACCACCGCATCGGGGCTGATCGTCGCCATCCCAACGATTGTCTTGTATCGCTATCTAGCGCGCAAAGCGGATAATTTACTCGAAGACGCCGAGATGTATGGCCATGCCTTTGCCAATGCTCTGATCACGGCGGGACAGCGCCAACAATACGAAACGACCGAGTAGCTCTCGCAGGGAGGAATTAATCCCATGGCCAGACATCGCAAAGATCGGCCCGAGAGCTTTCTGGCCGAAGGCGGCCCGGATATGACGCCACTGATCGACTGCGTCTTTTTGCTGCTGATCTTCTTTATGGTCACCACGGTATTTCTCCACACCAAAGGGCTAGAAGTAGATATGCCAGCCAAAAGCGAAGCCACCGAAGAAAAGAAGAAAGATATCAACGTCTTGGTCGATCGCGATGGCAAGATTCAAATCAAGGGCGAGGACGTAATGCCGACGGCCTTGGCGGCTCGACTGGTCACGGCCATGGAAGAGGCTAATAACGAGAATATCATCATTCAGGCCGACGGCGAGTGCGCTCAGAAACACGTCGTGTTTGTGGTGGATAGAGCCAAGGAGGTAGGGGTTGAGGGCATCGCTTTTGTGCGAGAACGGGAGGAGTGAGTCGGATGCCTAGGCGCAAATCCGTGTACGAAGAGCAAGAATTGAATATGACGCCCTTGATCGACTGCGTCTTTTTGTTACTAATCTTCTTCATGGTCACCACGGTATTTAAGCAGCCCTACAGCCTGCAGGTCGTATTGCCCGAGGCGCAACAAGGGGTGATTGTCGAAGAGAAGAAACTAGTGGCCTCGATCACCCAAGACGGCCGCATGGAGATCAACCGCCATCTGGTGACCTTGGACAATTTGGAGCAGGTTCTTTTGCGAGAAAAAGAAGGCACTCGGAGTCTGACGCTGGTGGTGCGGACCGATCAGGAGACCCCGCATAAGTACCTGTTAGATCTCTTCGAGGTAGCCAAGCGCGTCGGCATTGAAAAAATACCCCTGGCGACGGAAGACCTGCGAGAAAAATAGTTTAGAATCGGACCGCTCCTCTGCAAACACCCACAGTAGCCCATCCCATTTGAATGCACGTAGCTATTGTGGCAATCGGTAGCGCCGCAATAATTCCGCAGCATCCCCAACCCTAGCATTGCCCTGCACCGGTCATGCGCCTCAATGTCGAAGTCCGACGTGGGAGCATACGCGCTAGCCCTCGCTCAATTCCCACGATGCCTTGCGTCACATCAGTCTTATCACCCCGCCTTGGCCATCGACTTCGATCAACTGGCCAGTTCTGATTTTTTCGTACAAACACATGCCCCACTTACTCGTCTCCTGTACGAAGGGAGACGAAGTATATGTATCGCACGAAAGCCTATGTGGGTCATTTCCTCGTGCGCTTTGAGAGGAATGTCAAGCTGTATATGGCCTGTGCCGCTCTGATCGGGTTTTCGGTGTTCGGCATCTACAGCGTCCTGTTCAATCTCTATCTGCTGAGGATGGATTATGACGCGAGAAGCGCTAGCAGCGCGCTCGAACTCAAGCCATCTACGTCGCTGACGATCGAGGGCAGTTGGTCGAGCGTCTGGGAGTATCTGCCAGGAGGTTCGTTTGACGAGCGTAAAACGATCTGGCGGGGACGGGCGACCTATTTTGCCACCAAGCGCCTCTTTCTACGCGGATTCGCACAAGACGCTGGCTATCTGGATGAGCGCGATATCAACCTACTCGCCAGCTATGAGATTGCGCCAAAAAGCCGGGTTTATCTGGCCTACAACTTAGGCAACACTGCCGCAGAGAGAGCGGAAAAGCTCCGCTTCAAGGTGGCGTATCTGCTATCCTACTGAGCGGTGCGAGAATGGATGCAAAGGCAACATGGGAGACGAATACGATCCTACAGACGGGGACTTGGTACGGCGTTTTGTCGAGGGCGATATGGCCGCCTTTGCCAATTTGGTCACCCGCTACCAAAATGGAGTCTTTTTGTTTTTCTGCCGCATGACAGGCCGGAGAGCCGATGCGGAAGATCTGGCACAAGAAGCCTTTGTGCGCGTCTATGAGTCCCTCCACAGCCTCAATGATCCGACGCGTTTCCGCTCGTGGTTCTGGGCCATTGCCAGCAACTTATGCCGCGACTATCACAAGTATCGCCAGCACCGGCACCACCTGTCGATCGAACGCGACATTGATCTCGACTTTCAACTCGCGGATGTGGGATCGGCGCAGACCGTCGAGTTGGCGAGCAGAATCCGCACGGCGCTTGCGGCGCTTGACGACGAACGGCGCTTGGTCGTGGTTTTGCGCGAATACCACGGGCTCTCCTACGAAGAGATCGCCGCAACAGTGGGTTGCTCAGTCGGCGCTGTGCGCTGGCGTCTGCACGCAGCCCGCCAGCAACTGCGGGCAAGCCTGTCCGATTTGATTGGTTGAGCACTATGGAACCTGAGAAGCCCCACGCCAGAGATCAACTATCGCAACTACTGTCGGCGTACGACCCTGCTATGCCGGAGGACCTCGCCGCAAAAACGCTGGCATGGCTATTGCAAAGCGAGCCGGACCAGGAGCGCCGGAGGGCTTTGCTAAAAGCCTTCGCCGGCCGGGTTGAAGAGTTGCAAAACGGACTGGGATGCTCTATCGCCGTCGTGTCCATCGGAGACTGCTCGGTCGTCGTACCTACCTCGGCACTAGCGCGGGACAGTCAGCCGATTCCGTCAATAGCCGAATCGAAAGAAGTCAAGTCCATAATGCGCGAGGTCGATGAACGCGAAGTGCCGGTCGGCGTGGGCTATACGTTTACTATAGACACTGTCTAAGGAGGCTGTAGTGACTGACCGCAAAGACGACATGGATGATATCGAAGAGATCCACCGCCTACTAAACCGCTACCAGCAAGCCCACAGAGAAAAAGATTGGGATACGGTCCGCGCGTGCCACGACGAGACCTATTTCCGTTGGTTCGGGTGTGGATCGACCGATCCTACGGACTGGATACCGCACCTATTCTTGGTGCAGAGCGAGATGCAGGAATGGGGGGAGACGCGCATGCCCGAGGGCGTTAACTACGAGCAGGAACAGCAAATATTGCAGACGGATGTTCGCGGCAATATGGCCATATCCGTAGTGCGGGAATCTGGGCGCTGGCGTTCGGATACTGGTCAGATATACTCTCGATGGGACGATTGCCAAAACGTGTGGTTCACGGGCCGTATTAAGGGCGAGTGGAAAATTGTGGGCGCCTTCTTCCCCGAGATAACACCCAGCAAATAGAGACTTGAATTCAACTTGTAAGTGCAATCGTGCAGGAGATCGATCTTGGCGCGGCCGTGATCCAAGTCTCGGATCGTGAAGAAGCTGTGAGCGTCAGTACATGAACAGGCAAGGGTTTCATATGGAAATTAGGATTGCTGAAGTAGATGCAGATTTAGAAATAGTTGGTAGTTTGTTGATCCAACTCAGACCTAGCTATGACCTACGCACTATAATCTCTCAGATTAAGGCTCAGCAAAAGAGAGGTTACACCGTCGCTTATATCAAGGATGATGGTCAGGCGATTTGTGCAGCAGGGTTTGTAATTGAGACCCGATTGGCTTGGGGAAAACACATGTACATTGAAGATCTGATCACAGATGAACACCGACGTTCTTCGGGCCTAGGCAAAGTCATGCTAGATTGGCTTAAATCCTATGCGCAAAAAAATGACTGTGAGCAGATCCATTTGGATTCAAGCGTTCAGAATTTTTCTGCACATAGGTTCTATCTGCGCGAGGGGTTTAATATCGCAAGTCATCATTTTTCGATTGTGAATGGGAATAAGGCAGATCTATACAAGCCCACCAGAAGCAAAAAGTTAGATCATCTCGCTCCGAAACACGACTACTAACGGTACCCGTCACGCCAATGCCTCGCTCAATTCCTGCGGGCCTTACATCACACCAGCCTTATCACTCCGCTTTGACCATCGACTTCGATCAACTGTCCGGTTCTAATCTTCTTGGTCCCGATCAGGGTTCCCACCACCGCCGGCAATCCATATTCTCGGGCGACGACGGCCCCATGACACAACGCCCCACCCCTGTCGCTCACTAAACCCGCCCCGACGGCAAAAAGCGGCGTCCAATGGGGATCGGTCGTACCACAGACCAAGATTTCCCCCGGCTGTAGTTCCAACGCCTTGTCCAGATTCACGGCCACGCGCGCACGCCCCCTGACAATCCCCGGCGAAGCCCCTACACCACGCACCTCTCCCTTTGATGCCTCAAGTGGAGCCGAGGGACCCCAAAACAGGTAATCTTCCTCTTCAGTCGGCGGCTCTTCACAAGCACCGAGGAATTCTGGCGGCGATAATTTCAACCGTCGATCAAATTCTCGTTGGCGTTCGACGACGCGCGCACGCAACGGCTGACGTACGCCGAATCCCCAGAGGATGATTTCGTTCAGTTCTAGGTATTTGATCTCGCTCCGCTTCTTCTTGAGGATACCGCTTTTAATCATTCGGCGGCCCAGTTCATCGAACAGCGGAAATACGTAATGCGTTGCGATCCCATCGACCCAGTAGTTGTGATCCTCGGTCAGCGGATAATTGGCCAGAGCTACCTGCAAAAGTTCCTCGAAAACCTCGCGCTCCTGCTTTTTCAGCAGCGAACGCACATGCTCGGTAAATTGCTCCCGCTCTGCCGCTAATTGGCGCAATTTTACGTGCGGGTCTTCCACGCCCTGCTCAGCGTATTTGAGGACCAAGGAAGCGAGAAATTCCGGTGTATCTTTCCAATAAGTCTCTAAATACTGGTCGAAAACCTCTTTGAAGGCCCCCTCAAGCCCGTCCCATCTGCCCTGCTTCTTGCGCGACTGTAAAGCGGCTCTTAGAAGCTCTTCATCGGCGGGAGTAAGGTGCTGTTGCAACTGCCACAAAAGATGCCCCTTCTCAACGCTCAAATTTGACTGCCCCTGTACCAATCGGTAAGGCTCGCTTTCCGCAGCATCGGGGAACCGTTTGCGATACCACTCCACCAAGTGCCCAACGGCCTCGACCGCCGTCCCGCCTAGATGCGCGTGCATTCTCGCGCATTCGCAATACCAAGGCAGTGCTTCGACCAGTACGCTAGCCAACTCGTCGTTGGACAGCGCCGACAGATCCAAGCTGCGGAAATAAGCCCGCTTCTGCTTGAGCCCAGGCAGCCATTCACTTCGCCAGAGTTCTGGTATCTCGCGCTCTACCTTCTTGCGAGCGTCCTCTTGCGCCTTGCGGTTGCCGATTCTGAAGGGTTTTTCCGCCTCGTATGCGTAGCCGTTCACATAGATCCGCATAGGCAACGTGCCGCTACCCGTCTCCCGCCGCGCTTTCGCCCAACCCTGCATCCAATACCATTCAAATGACTGATCGAGCGGAGTTTCCAGACTCCCCTTGCGCCAAGTCAATTCAGCATCTTTGGGATCGTCCCATTCCACCGACCAATCTCGTCCATCTTGCGCGAGGGTCGTCACCGGGCGGCACTGGAGCAAATACAGCTTCCCATCCTTAAAAGCGCATTCCAAGTCAACGGGCCACCCCATCCGAGTCTCCAAATCAACCGCGCTACGGCAGACCTCACCGACCTGTTCGTCAGTTAGGGTTGACCGCGAACGATTGTCTGCTGGCACGTCTATTGTGATCGTGCCAGTGGACCCGGCAGCGCACATCCGCTCTTTCTTGGCCACGCTCCGCGTCTTGATCCGCAATTCCCGTTTGTCCACGGTGTACGTGTCGGGAACCGAACTGCCATCGACTAGCCCTTCTCCCAATCCCCAATATGCGTTGATGACGATCTCGCTTGGGTCGTTAGTGACCGGATTGGCGGTAAACGCGACCGCTGAAGAATCCGCAGCGATGAACTCCTGCACGAGAATGGCCAGATTCACCTCGTCCGCACCGGCCCCTGAGCGCTTGCGGTAGGCGGCGGCATGGGGCCGATAGGCCGCCTCCACGCACTCGACTATCGCCGCAACCACAGCATCCGCACCCACTACATTCAATAGGGTCTGATATTGGCCGGCAAAGGAATTAACCGCACCGTCCTCCGCTACAGCCGAGGATCGGACCGCCACCGCCAGCTCGGGAGTTCCGCAGCGAGCGCCCAGTTCCGCGTAGGCGGCTTCGATCTCCGCATAAAGGTCGGGAGACAGCGATGCTTCACCACTCCGCACCGGCATCACTCTCGCCGTAGCACTAGCGGTGATACAAAACCCGGGCGGAACACGTCCGTTGCTGTGTAAGCGGTTGAGGTTAGCCGCTTTACCGCCTACCAGTTCCTTCTTGCCACTTGTAGAGTCGTCTAACCAGATAACATTTAAAGCCATATTATTCCAGACGTTACACACCCGGGTAGGGGGCGGTTTCAAACCGCCCCCTACGGTTCGGCGTCGATTCCATCGCAACGCACGCCGAGCCGCAGGATCACCCCACCAAAACCCGCACATCCCCCCGCCGCGCCGTCAGGCCCTCAGCGTCGAAGTGGCCCAAAAGCGCCATCGCGCATTTGCGGTTGCTGCCAATCAGCGTGCGAAATTCGGCTACTGTAATCTCGCCGTCTCGCTTGAGAATGTCGCTCAGCAGCGTCCGCGCGCGGGCGAGAGCCTCCCCATGGATCAGCAAGCCCCCCTCCAACGCGACCACCGTCCCCAGTGCTTGCAGCGCTTGGACCACGTCCGTTACCTGCGGCAGCGGGACATCGAGAGTTTGAGCTAGCTCAGCCATCGTCGGCAAACCGGCGAAATCTTCGGTATTGAGCCGCACCTCCACAGCCGCCTTCAGCACCTCTTGCTCCGGGGTGAAGCAAATGCTGTGCGCCGCGGCCTTCACCACAGCTCCATCCAGCGCAACACGCCCCGCTTCCTCCAAGTAGCGCAACACGCAGTCGAACAATTCGGGCTGGATGTAGCGCGCACTCAAATTGCGCAACTCCTCGCGCGGCAATCCCAACTTGAGCGGCTGGTCGCGGTGAAAGCTCGCCAGCGCGGCCTCGATCTGCGCACCCCAGTTCTCGCACACGTCCACATGCAAAACGTGCGGCTGCCCCTCCGACACCACGCGCACGGCGCGGCCAGCGGCTACGATCTCGTCCATCAAACCCGCCAACCGCTCCACGCCAATGCCCATCTCGCCGGCCAGCACCTGCTGGCTCTTGAGCCGGTCGTCCGCATAGCGGAGCCAGCACTCTACTACTTCAGGCAAATCGGCACTAGCCAACGCCTGCAAATGCGCGAGCAGTACTGGCTCAAAGCGCCGGTGCTTAGCCGGGTGCGGGTTGAGCACGCGACCGCCGCCAATGGTCAGCGCCGGCGAGTACCGGCGCAACACAAAACGGTCGCCCCATGTCGCAACTACGGGAGTCTCCAGGCGAAGCTGTGCAAAACTCTCCTGCCCAAGCGTCAAAGGTTCGCCACCGGGAAGCACGACCCGCGCCATAATCTCCCGCGTGCCCAAGTGCAGGCGCACGCGGGTGCGCGACGCCATGGTCATCGGGCTTGAAGCGAGGAGCTGCACTTGGGCATCCAGCATCTGCGTAGGACGGAAAAATCCAGACGCGACCAACGAGTGCCCACGCTCAATTTGGCCCTGCTCCACGCCAGCCAAATTAATCGCGGCGCGGTCGCCGGCCCGCACCTCTTGTACCGTCGCGCCGTGCTGTTGCAAGCGGCGCACGCGTGCCGACCGACCTTCGGGCGCAATCTCCACCCGGTCGCCCTCGGCCAAGGCCCCAGCCTGCACCGTGCCCGTGCAGACGAGGCCAAAGCCCTTGACCCCAAAGGCCCGATCTACGGGCAGGCGGAACGGTGCATCCGTGCGCTTGGCCGCAGTGTCCTCGACCATGGCCAACAACCGCTGCCGCAGCGGGTCAATGCCCGCGCCGCTGAGCGCGGAGACGCGAAAGATCTCGGCCTGCGCCAAAAAACTCCCGCGCACAAACTCCCGCACCTCTTCCTCCACCAAGTCCAACCACTCCTCTTCCACCAAATCGGCCTTGTTGATCACCACTACTCCGCGCTCGACCCCCAAAAGTCGCAGCACGTCGAGATGCTCCCGCGATTGCGGCATCACGCCGTCGTCTGCGGCAATGACCAGCATGGCCACGTCAATGGTGCTGACGCCGGCCACCATGGTCTTGACGAAGCGCTCGTGCCCGGGCACGTCGATGATCGTGGCTTGATCGCCCAAAAAGGCAAAGCCGAGCTCAATGGTAATCCCTCGCGTCCGCTCTTCCGGGGCTTGGTCGGTATCCATGCCGGTCAGCGCCTTGACCAACAGAGTCTTGCCGTGGTCAATGTGCCCGGCCGTGCCAATAACAGTGTGCGCCATTTGCTCAATGTCCTATGTTGGCGTGCTCTTCCTGGCCTATATTATGTTCAATTCCACGCCTACAACAAGGAACTTCTCCATGTACCTCAAGCACCTGCGTCCCTACCAACTCACTGATGCAGTGGCCCAAGGGCATCCCCTGCTCGTGCCGGCCGGCTGCATCGAAACCCACGGCCCGCACATGGCCATCGGCCACGACACCCTCATCGTCGAGGAGATTTGCGAGCGCGTAGCCGCGCGCACCGCTTGCGTCATTGCCCCGTCGTTCGACTACGGCCCCACCGGCTATGCCCTCGGCGGCCCGGCCGACGGGACCATCGACCCGGACTACGACGCCTTTGGCGGCTTGGCCAAAAGCATCCTGCGCAACTTTATCGAAATGGGCTTCCGCAAGACCTACGTCATCATCATGCACCAAGGCATGGGCGGCCCTCTCGCCTTGGCCTTCAGCAAGGCCGCAGCCGAACTGGCGGTTGAGAAGGTGCTCGCCGAAGGGCATCCACGCGGCTGGTGGGGCGACCGCGACGCGCTGGACCGGGTTGGCTCTTGGGGCGGGCATATCGAAGTGCAGCCCATGATCCTCCCGCAATCGAGTCCTCCGGCCGGGGGCGATCACGCCGGATACAACGAGACCTCCTTCCTGCTCGCCGCGCGCCCCGAACTCGTGGAGCAAGACCGCCTCGGCGACGACTCGCCTTGGTACTGCCAGCAAGACGAAACCAAAAATAGCTACACGGCCAACGCCGAGCACGGCCAGGCCATGATCGCGGCCGTCGTCGATGCGTGGGTCGCCAAAATCGACCAGGAGCGCTAGCATGGCCCAAGTACTAACCGTGCATCCCGACCGCCTCAAAGGCCGCCACATCCAGCGCGCCACCGAAGTACTCCGCCAAGGCGGCGTCATCGTCTATCCCACCGACACGATCTACGGCCTCGGCTGCGACATCACCAACAAGCAGGCAATTGAGCGCGTGCAGCGCATCAAGGGACGCGACCACAAGAAGCCCATGTCCTTTGTGTGCGCCGACCTGACCCACATCAGCGACTACGCCCGCGTCTCCAACTACGCCCACCGCATCCTCAAGCAGTGCCTGCCGGGAGCGTACACCTTCGTGTTGCCAGCCACCCGCCAAACGCCGCGCATCCTCCAAACCAAACAAAAGACCGTCGGCCTGCGGATCCCCGATCACCCGGTGCCGCTGGCCTTGGTCCGCGCCCTTGGTCAACCCATCCTGAGCACGAGCGCGAACTACGCCGATCAAGAAGTGATAACCGAGCCGTGGGTCTTGGAAGAAGAGCTGGGGTCGCAAGTGGATTTGATCTTGGAGTGCGGGCCGCTGCCCGTGGAGGCTTCAAGCGTGGTCTCGTTGGTGGGCGACCAAGCCGAGGTGCTGCGGGAGGGCAAAGGGGATTTGCTCTTGTTTGCCGAGGAAGCGTAAGAGTTCACCCGACGTCTCAGGAAGAAAGATAGCACGGTTTCGACATTGCCTATGCGCTCGTTCCAATTCCTCTGCTGCCTCCTCGCCGTAAGCGCCGCAAACGCCCAATCCCCATTTATCTCTTACGCCGAGCGCGGGAAATTCGCCCTCGCCCCTTCCGGTGCGCTCGACACAGGCCTCTACGGCTACGCCAATCCCGCGTTGCTCAGCTATGTCGAGGGCTTGGAGCAGGGGGTCGCTTGGTCGGACAGCAACTCCACCTATTCGTGGGGCCTTTTCACGGCCGCGCCCCGTTTGGGATTTGGGATGGTAAATGGCCGCCGCGACCGCGAGTACCGGGCTGGACTCAGCACCGGCGACCGCAACTTCAGCCTCGGGGTGAGCATGGGGTGGGGAAGCGTGCGGCACGTCGTCCTCGGGGGAATTTGGCGGCCCGGTCCGCGTCTCTCCCTAGGCGGCACCTTCACTTCGACTTTTGCAAACGAGGGCCGCGAAGGAGCCGTCGATCTCGCCCTGCGTCCCTGGGGCGACGAGCGGCTCACCTTGTACGCGGATTACGCGCGCACCGACGAAGCGGACTTCTGGAGCACCGGTGCCGTAGTCGAGCTGGTGCCAGGACTGGCGCTGACCGGGCGCATGTTCGAGGACCGTACCCTAAGCGTTGGCTTGCGCATCGGACTGGGCACCGCCGATTTCCAAGCGCAGGCGCACAGCCGCACCTTCCAGACGTATGCAGCTCGCCTCGGAGCGCAGCGCGGGAACCTATTCCGGCCCCGGGCGCGCTACCTTTCCGTGGAATTGTCCAGGCCGGTGCAACACCGCCGCTTTGCTTTCTTCGACGACTCGCAGAGCCTGCTTGAACTCATCGCCTTGCTGGAGCGCGCGCGCCGCGATCCAGCGATCAAGGGCCTCGCCATCAATGCTTCGGGCCTGCAGATCAGCCCGGCGCTCGGCTGGGAACTGCGGGAAAAGCTGCGCCAGATCCGCGCTGGGGGACAGCGGGTCATCGTGTACATCGACCGCGTGGACATGTACAACTATCACTGGGCCTCAGTGGCCGATCACTTGGTGCTCGATCCGGCTGGCGCAATCGGCTTGCAGGGCTATGTGGTGGGTCACACGTATTTCAAGGACGCGTTGGAAAAGCTCGGAATCGGCTTCGACGAGTGGCGGCTTTTCCGCTACAAATCCGCGACCGAACCATACGTCCGCCGCGACATGTCCGCAGGCGAGCGCGAACAGCTAACGGTCCTACTCGACGACTGGTACGCCCTCGCTCGCAGCGACATCAGCACCGATCGCTCGCTGGCACCCGAGCACTTCGACCGCCTCGTGGAAGACACCGCGTTTTTCCTCCCGCAAGAGGCCCTCGACGCCGGACTAGTAGATCGCCTCGGCCGCTGGAGCGAAATCGACCGCACGGTCGAAGACGTCGCCGTCGTCGCAGCCAATTCGTACACCCGGCCAGCCAATCGGCGCTGGGGGCCGCGCAAGCGCATTGCCATCGTCTATGCACTCGGCGTCTGCGCCATGGACACCGGCATGGGGGCGCGGCGGCTCGTCGGCGAGATTGCCTCGGCCTGTGCAACCGCGGATGCCGTGGTGCTGCGCGTGGATTCTCCGGGTGGCGACGTCCTGCCCTCGGCCCTCGTAGCCGACGCCGTGCTGCAATGCCGCGAGCAAAAGCCCGTCATCGTCTCGCAGGGCTATCTCGCGGCTTCGGGCGGCTACATGATCTCCCTGCCCGGCGATGCCATCGTCACCGCGCCCAACACCATCACCGGCTCGATTGGGGTCATTGCCGGCTGGGCGTATAACAAAGGGCTAAAGGAAAAGTTAGGCTTGAGCACCAGCCGCGTGCAGGTGGGCCGCCACGCGGACTTGCCTTTTGGCATGACCCTGCCCCTGCTCGGCCTGCGCTTGCCAGACCGCACTTTCACGGAAGACGAAAGCGCGCGCATGGAGCACACCATCCGCTCGCTGTACGAGGATTTCGTCGCCAAGGTGGCCAGCAGTCGCCACATCGCACCGGACTCGGTCGAAGTCGTGGCCCAAGGCCGCGTCTGGAGCGGCCAGCGCGCCGTGCAACTCGGCCTCGCCGACCGGATCGGCGGTCTCGAAGTGGCCATCGCGCTAGCCAAGGAAAAGATCGGGCTGTCAGCGGACGAGACCGTCGAACTGATGGAGCGGCCCCAGCCCAAACTGTTTTCACCCGCGCTTTTTCGCCCGCGGCTTTTGGGCCGCGCCGCGCAGTCCACCCCCGAACTCGACTACCTGCAATTTCGCCTCCAGCACAATGGCCTGCCCTTGTTGCTGGTTCCCACCAACCACGTACCGAGCCCCGTGGGGCTGTATGGAGAGAAAACCTATGAGTGAAGAAGCCCGCGCACTGTACGCGGATATGGGGGCGACGCCCGTGATCAACGCCCTCGGCCCGCGCACCCTCTTAGGGGGGTCGTCCCCCCACCCGGACATCATCGCCGCCATGGAACTAGCCGGCCGCTACTACGTTGACATGGACGCCTTCTTGGCGAGCACGGGGCGGATCGTCGCCGACCTGCTCGGAGCCGAGGCCGCGCTGATTACCCCTGGCTGCGCAGCCGCATTGGTCCTCGGCACGGCCGCCTGCATCACCGGCTCAGACCCAGAGAAAATGGCTCGCCTGCCCGATACGACCGGCATGCCCAACCAAGTGGTCATCCAAAAGGCCCA
Source organism: Candidatus Latescibacterota bacterium (assembly GCA_965116455.1). Taxonomy (GTDB): domain Bacteria; phylum Latescibacterota; class UBA2968; order UBA8231; family UBA8231. Next base: position 4,005,804 of record OZ220690.1, read on the forward strand.
GCGCTACAAATACGACCGCATGGTGCGCCTGCCCGGCGTCACCCTCGTGGAGGCGGGCATGGAGCAAGGCACCACAGCCGACGAACTCGCCGCAGCTATCGGCCCGCAAACCGCCGCTGTGCTCTACCCAGCCATCGACAACGAAGCCGCCATCGTCCCCCTAGCCAAGGCCATCGACATCGCCCACGCCCACAACGTCCCAGTCTTCGTGGACGCGGCCTTCCGCGTCTATCCCCTAGACGGCTTGACCCAATACATCGCGGCCGGGGCCGATCTAGTCGGCTATGGTGCCAAGTACGTGGGCGCACCCAACTCTTCGGGCATTCTCTGCGGCCGCGCCGACTTAATCGCCGCGGCCCACTTGCACAGCTTCGCCTGCTTTGAAACCCGCGACTTAGAAGGGGTCGGTCGCCCGCTCAAAATCGACCGCCAAGAGGTCGTCGGCGTGGTCTTGGCTCTGCGCCGCTGGCTGGCCATGGACCACGACACCCGCAATCAAAGCGACACCCGCCGCGCCGAGACCGTGCGCCAGCACTTAGGTGAACTACCCCACGTGCAAAGCTCCGTCAATGGCGCGTCCCTAACCCTAACCTTGGACGAACAAGCGCTCGGTCGCACCGCCGCCGACCTAGAAGAGACCCTGCGCAACGGCAATCCTTCGGTCTGGCTCTCAGCGGCTCCAGGCCAACTCCACTTATCCATGCCCACGGTGTCCGACGGGGATGAGGAACTTCTCGCCGCGCAAGTAAAAAAGGCGCTGAGTGGTTGCTGATGTTACGCACGAGCCCCTAGGTATGAGATGCTTCGCTTCGCTCAGCATGACAGGTGCTAGCGCTCTATTTGCTTAGTCATGCTGAGCGAAGCGAAGCGGAGTCGAAGCATCTCCATACCCACCGAGCATCTATGAGCACGGCACAACAACAGGCCGAAGCCCTAGCCGCCGGACTGTATGCCCACCAAGTCGAGGGCATCGCCTTCTTGTTGGGTCGTCAGCGGGCGATCCTCGCCGACGACATGGGGCTGGGCAAGACGCGGCAATCCGTGCTGGCCATGCGCCAAGCCCGACCCGAAGGGCCTTATCTAGTCGTCTGCCCGGCCGCGGTCAAAATCAACTGGGCGCGTGAGATTGAACTGGTGCTGCCGACGGCCGAGATCGCCATCGTCGCCCCGCACCCGCGCCCGCACCCGGCTATACCGGCTGGGTCGTCATCAACTACGACATTCTCGCCAAACACCCGCTGGCAGAGCACGCCTGGAGCGGCCTAGTCTTTGACGAGGCCCACTATCTCAAAAACTACCGCAGCCAGCGGCACCGCCTGTCCATGGACTTGGTCAAGGCCGTCGACGACGAGGCGGTGATCCACCTTTTGACCGGCACGCCGTTGACGAGTCGGCCGCGCGATCTTTTCCCCTTGTTGCAGTTGGCGCGCCACGCGCTCGGGCGTTCATTCGTCTCATTCGCCAAGCGCTATTGCGACGCGTACAAAGGCGAGTACGGCTGGGTCGCCGACGGGGCCTCCAATATCGAAGAGCTGACTGTGCAATTGCACGGCATCATGCTGCGCCGCACCAAAGCCGAGGTACTCGACCTACCGCCCAAGATCCGCAGTTGGCTCGACGTGGAGGTCGCCAGCCGAGTAGCGCGCGACATGAGCGAGGCCGTGACGGAGCTGTTGCAGACCATCTCGCGCCGGGGCCAAGCCCAACTTACCGGCGAGACCGAGACCGAGCGCCGCTCGCGCCAGGGCTGGATCATGGGCCAGCTAACCACCGCGCGCAACCGCTTGGCCATCGCCAAAGTCCGCAGCACAATCCCCTTCGTCGAAAACGCGCTCGAACAGGGCGAGAAGGTCCTAGTCTTCTCGTGTTTTCTCGCACCCGTCAACACGCTGTGCAAGCACTTCGGCAAGAAGGCCGTGGCCATCACCGGAGAGGTGCCCGCTAGCGAGCGGCAACAACTGGCCGACCGCTTTCAGGAGGACGACTCGGTACAGGTGCTAGCCGCGCAGATTACCGCCGGGGGCGTCGGGCTCAATCTCACGGCAGCGCGACAGGTGGTCTTCAACGATCTCGACTGGGTGCCGGTCAATCACTGGCAGGCCGAAGACCGGGCCTACCGCATCGGGCAACAGCAAGCGGTCAACGTCACCTACATGGTCGGCAGCAACACGATCGACGAATTCGTCAAGACAGTCCTCGAGACCAAGTCGACGCTGATCGACCAACTTGTCGAAGGCAGCGTCCTGCCCGAAGATTTCCAGCGCGACGTGATGGACGAGTTGCGGCGGGTAATGGAGGTACTGCCCGAATTGCCCACTGGCGCGATGGACGAGCAGCAAGTGGCGGAATTATTGCGCGAGGCCGGGACGGCTTTTGTCGCCGCGCAGCCTACCGTCGAGTCGGAGGCCAAGTCGCGCTTGCCGTCGGCCGAGGCCGTGCGCGTGTTGGCCCGGGTGTTGGCAGGGCCAAAGCGGGCGCTGTACCGAGTGGACAGTTCGTCGAAGCCGGGGGCGTTCTACGAATTGGAGGTGGAGGGGAACGACATCAGTTGCAGTTGTAAGGGATTTTCCTATCGGGGGATTTGTCAACATGCGCGGGCGTTGAAAGAGGCGTTGGTCAAGGGAGAGGGATTGCCGGAGGGATTCGTCGAAGTTTGACAAGTTCGGATGAACTGTTCAGAACCGATAAGTAGCTTTCTGCATAGGCGTTTTTAGAGACCCATATCGGCGCTCATCTGCGTACATCTGCGGATCTGATGAGTAGCTTTCTGCATAGACGTTTTTAGAGACGCTGGACTTGAATATATTGATTACCTTCCCCATCAACTTTTGCAAGGAGCCTGTTCATGGCCTTTGAAATTTTCGACTTTCGCAAAGAGGAACACATCAAAAACCTCCTCGTCACGCCCCACATCCGCTCCCGCTTCCTGCGCATGCAGCCGGGCGACGTGGCCGGCCTGCACAGCCACGACCTCGGCCACGAGATTTTCCTCATCCTACAAGGCCGATGCGTCTTCCACATCGCCGGTAGCGAACAGGAACTGTGCGCAGGCCAGCTTTGCGTCGCCCTCGCCGACGAGATCCATCAGGTGCGAGCCATCGGCGACGAGCCCATGATCATGTACCTATCGGTCACGCCCCACATCCAGCCGACCCACACCGGCCGCGATCCCGACGGCACCCGCCACCCAACTCGCTTCCAGCCCTCTAGTTCGTACGATGTGGAGACGGACACCAACACGCCCATAGACGAACTCATCGACAAATTCACAGCCGCGGCTGACGATTTGGCCCGCGCCGCCAGCGCCCAAGCGACCGCCCAAGCAGCAAGAAGCGGCCAACTCAAGGCGACCCTCGCGGCCGGCGACGAAGCACAGGCCACCGAGCTGCGCGAAGCCATGTGGCAAGACGTGTACCAGAGCTTCAAGCGAACCTACGCACTGGCCGATCTCTGGAACGATCTAACGCCCCGCGCCGGAAAGGTGGGTTGACATGGCTCCTATCCGCATCGGCGTCATCGGCTGCGGTGCCATCACCCAAGTCCAGCACCTGCCCAACCTCACCGCGCTCAAGGACCTGTTTTCCGTCGAGATGATCTGCGACATCTCGCCGAGCTTGGCGCAGATCGTGGCGCAGGAATTTCACGTACCGCACCACACCGACAACTGGCGCGCGCTGCTCGCCGCCGATATCGACGCCGTACTCCTGTGCCACACCGATCCCAAGACCGAGATCGCCGTCGCCGCCTTTGAAGCTGGCAAACACGTCTTCATCGAAAAGCCGATTTGCTTCTCCCTGCAAGAGGCCGACCGGATCATCGCCGCCCGACAGGCGGCTGGCACCGTGGGCTTGGCTGGTTACATGAAGGTGTACGACCCGGCCTTTGAAGCTGCGGCCCGCGCTGTCGCTGACATGGCCGCAATTCGCTTCGTCCAGATCCACCACTTGCACACCAGCAACGCGCATCACCTCGCGCACTTCCGCCTACACCGCGCCGACGATATACCCGCTGATGCCGCCGAGCAGACGAGCGCGGCCCGCACTACAGCCGTCGGCGAGGCCATCGGCGAGGTCTCCTCCGAGGCGCAGGCTGCCTTTGGCTGCCTCTCCGGCAGCATGATCCACGACATCTACGGCCTGCGTGCGATCATGGGCGTGCCCGAAAGAGTCGTCAGCACCGAGATCTGGTACAACGGCTGGGGCGTCAGCGCCATGCTCGCTTATGCCAACGGCGCGCGCTGTGCGGCAACTTGGGTCGAGTTGATGGACGTGCGCGACTTCAAAGAAACACTCGAAATCTGCGGCGACGACCGCCGCGTATTGCTTTCTTATCCGACCGGCTTCTCTCGAGGCATCCTCTCCACCTTGGAGATTCAGACCCTCGACGAGGCCGGCGAGGCCATCACCCACCGCCCGGCCATCGCGTGGGAAGGCCCTTTCGTCCGCGAGCTGAAGCACTTCCACGCCTGCATCACTGAGGATGCGCAGCCGCGTACTCCCTTGGAAGAGGCCCGCTGCGACATCGCCCTGATCATCGACATCATCAAAGCCTATACAGACCGCTAGCAAAGGAAGCAACATGGCACCCAAGCCCAAAGCACCGCCCATCATCTTTACCGACGACGGCTGGATTTTCACGGCTGAGGAAAACGTCTCGGTCGCCGACCTCAAAGAGAAAATCGTCGATGGCTATGCTGGCACCGGCGGCGCGCTCTGGTGGAGCACGGGCGATCACGAGGTCTATCAGTTCGAGACGGAGATTGGCGAAAAATTCGGCGACGACCGCAGCGGCCTCGACGCCACAGCCTCTTCCTTCGTCCACTCGGCCACGCCCGGCGTCGAGGATCGGATCGCCACCAATTTACACGGCCTGATTGCCGAGTGTGGCGGGCCATTAACCGCGCTTGCGCAACTGTGCCAAGAGGCAGAGATCCCCTTTTTCCCGCGCGTGCGCATGAACAGCCACTACGTGATCGACCCGTCCCATCCCGGCTACGGTCGCTTCCGCCGCGAGCAGCCCCACCTGCTCATTGGCCGCCCCGGCGAAGAATTCCCCGAAAAGTCGGTCGAGTGGGGCATCCGCACCGGCCTCGACTACGCCCACGCCGAGGTGCGCGAGTACATGCAGCGCATCGCCTGCGAGGTCTTCGAGCGCTTTGACGTCAATGGCATCGAACTCGACTTCATGCGCCATTCGGCCTTCTTCCGCATGGCCGAAGCCACGGCCAACAGCTACCTGATGACCGATTTAGTGCAAAAGATCAAGGCGCGGCTCGACGAAGTCAGCGCCCAACGCGACAAGCCCTTGCAACTAGCCGTCCGCGTCCCCCCGACCCTGGCCGACTCGCGGCGCATTGGCCTCGACGTCGACGAATGGATCGAGACCGGTCTCGTCGATATCGTCGTCGTTGGCGGCGGCTTTATCTCCTTTGAGACTCCAGTCGATGAATTCGTCCGCGCTGCGGCCTCTACCCCCTGCCTCGTCTATGGCTGCATTGAGGCCACCCGCCACAGCGACCGGCACTTCCTCCGCGCCTTGGCCCTGCGCTGGCTCACCGACGGAGCCGACGGCATTTATCTGTACAACTTCTACACCATGTCGCCCGAGTGGAACCGCCAAACCGCCGCTGAATTCTCCGACCTCGAAACCCTGAAAAAACTCGACAAGTGCTACGAGATCAGCGGCACCATGTCCTTCAGTCCCACGGCAGGTCACAGCGCCGCCTTCCGCTTGGCCCATCCCTCGACGCCGCTTCCCGTGCCCTTGCCCACCGACAGCCCAAGCTTGGGGCCGACGCTCCGCATCCGCGTCGCCGATGATGTAGCCGACGCCACCGGCGGCTTGGCCTTGCGTTTGGATCACTTGCCCCCAGAGGACCGCCTCGAAGTCGAACTCAACGGCCGCGCCCTCCCTTGGGATCAAGCCCAAGTCTCCGGCGATGGCTGGTCGCGCCAGCAGGCAGCACCGCTGTTTTGGGCCAGCTATCCCACCCGTCCAGTCGAGCAAAAAATGGAAGGGGTCAGCGTGGAATTTGCAGTGGATGGTTCTTTTTTGCGGCAAGGCACTAATGAGATCGCCGTGCGGCTAGTGGCGGGGCAAGAAGATCACCGCGAGCAAGTGATACTGACCGGCGTCGAATTGGCTATTTCTCATTGATCAACTACCATGCTGCTGAAGCATCTTGTTAGGTCTTATATTGCTCTTTTTTCTCGAGTAATGTCATCTGGAGTTGACCCGGTTTGGTGGGTATTTTATCGCTTGATGCAAAGGAGCCCATTAGGCCTAGATCTCGTAGTCCCTATCCAGCCGAGTTTCGCCAACAGATGGTCGAGCTGGTTCGCTCAGGCCACTCGCCGGGTGCCCTGGCCAAAGCACCAAAACAGGGTAACTCCATTTCACTGTCGTACGATTATTAACTGACGTTACGCATTGTAGGGGCGGTTTCAAACCGCCCCCTACTGGCCTCGTCTCGGTAAGGCCCAGCCCTACCGAGAATGGGACAGGCGCACGTATAGGTAGCGGCCCATAAAATCGTACGTGTTGGAATCAGAAGTGCCGAGGAACCCATTGAAGATCACCGCTGGCGGCTGATCGAGTAGATTGTTGATGCCGATGGTCAGGGTGGAGAGCCCAAGAGCCGTCCCCAGTTCGTACGATCCACGCACATTGAAGACGCTGTTCGGATCAATCTTGCGGCTCGGGGGTACTTCTTCTACGTCCTCGCGGTACTTGCCCTTGCAGTCGTCGTCTTCGCACTCCTCGAACCCTCCAACGTAGCGCCACGTCAACCCAGCGGAAAAACGCTCCTTTGCCAAGCCAACGGAAGCGGCGTGACGCCACTTGGGAAACACGCCCAAGTCGTAGTAACCTTTCCCCTTGACCAGCTCGGGACCGCTGGCTGAGGGCAGCGTTTGCTCGTACTTAACGAGCATGTTGCTCTCGAACTGCGCCGAAATAACGCCAATGGGCGCATCTACAATGTAGTTAAGTCCAAAATCCACGCCGCTAGTTTCAGTCTCCCCGATATTGGTATTGGTCGCCAAAATCTGGGTGATCAGATGGTTGTCCGGATCGCGCACGACTTGATCGCAGTCGGATGGCACGTCCTGCGAGTAGCAGTTGCTCAGAATGAGGCCGGCTGGCAGGGTGCCGATCTCATCCTCGATCTTGGTGGCATAGTAGTCAACGGTCAGGTCTAATCCCCCCAAGAAATCCGGCTGATACACCACGCCCGCAGTGATCATCGCGGCCTTTTCCGGATCGAGATCCGTAGAGCCACCTAACTTTGCCAATAGCTGGGCTCGCGAGTCCTCGAAATCGTCCGGAATGCCTTGGTCGGCGCAATTCCGCTCCTGCTGAGCGGTCAACTCCCGAACATTGCCCGCTTCGTCCACCCTGCTGCAGGGATCGCTGACCAAGGGGAAGGCATCGCTGGTACCGAGGAACATTTCGGCAATGCTAGGGGCGCGAAAGGCGTTAGAGGAAGTGGCCCGGAAAGCTAGGCCCTCGGAAAGCTGGAGACGGCTTCCGGCTTCATAGGTGAAACCCCCGCCAAAGGTATCGTAGTCGAAGGCGCGGCCGGCGGCCGTTGCGTCGAGGCTGACGGCTCCAGCTTCGTAGATCGGCAGTTGAGTTTCTGCGTACAGCGCCCTGACCGAGTACGAGCCCTCTGTGGGGAACGCTTTGCTGCCAGTGGTATTTCCCGATGCGGTCATGGGATCGGGGAGGTACGCCCCCGCCTCCCAGCGCGACGAGAGACCAGCCGCCACTGCTAGCGAACCGGCAGGCAGGCGCGCCACTTCACCGGTCAGGTTCCACTGTAGAATTTGCTGCCGGGAATAGCCCCGGCCAACGCCAGTGTACTGGATGTAATCTACCATCGGTTGGGTGATGGTGCCGGCGCCGTGCAGAAGATCCAGCGGGACGCAATCGCCGGTGCAATCCTCGTCCGGCCCGAGGGCATTTCTTACGTGATTGAGGATGAACCGACCCTCGTTGACGTTGGTGCCCTCGCTGCGGCCGTAGGTAAAAGACAAGTCAGAGTCAAAGCTCCCGAGCCGATGATCCAACCCCAACACCATGCGGTAGGTATCAATATCTTGGAGGAAGTTGCGATTCCCCGCCTCGACAAAGCGCCGGCGGACATCGATAAAATCGCGGCCGAATTCGTTGTACCGATTGGTGGCCGACACCACGATCCCGTCGCTGATGATAAACAGTGGCGTTGGCGCTAGCTTCTGGTCGGACTGGCGGTTGGTGTACACCACCTCGAAATATGCCTTCGCATCCTCGGCGACGGTATGAGCACCGCTGAGAAAGGAGCTGTAGCGCGTCTGCGGGGTATAAAGGTAGTTCTCCGGCTGATAGTTATACGTGTCGCCGCTCCCGTCCGATGAGATCCCCGCCCAATTGAAGGGCCGCCATCCTATTTCCGGATCGCGGTGGTAATCCCCGGCCTCGTCGCCGGCCGCTGCCACGACCGCCTGCCAAGCTTCGTTCCCCTCGTCACCCGAGCGGTCAATAATGTGGCCTTCCGGGGTGGCCGAGCTGCCGTTTTTGTTATAGGAGCCGTCGTTTTTTTCCCAATCGTAAGCCTTGTCCGACTCGCTAAAACTCCGGTCGCCGGTCCAAACCGGCCACTGGTTGTGATAGCCCGCGGAAAAGGCGATGTGGCCTTTTTCGCTTTGTAGGCCGGTAGTTACGCTGAGATCCATAACTTCGCCGTCGCCCGCGCCCGAAGTCCCCGTGTAATAGTCGATCTCTATCCCCTCTATCGCGGTCTTGGTAATGATGTTGACCACGCCGCCGATGGCGTCCGACCCATAGACCGCCGAGGCCCCGTCTTTGAGCACCTCAATGCGTTCAATGACCGAGGCGGGAATGGCATTCAGGTCAACGGATGAATTCGCGCCCGTCCCGCCCGGCACGAAGCGACGGCCATTGACCAACACGAGGGTGCGATTGGAACCGAGGCCGCGCAAACTGACGCGGGTCGAGCCGTCGCCGCCGTTGTTGGCTTGGGTGTTGATCGCATTGGACTGCACGGTGAGCGTTTGCAACACGTCCCCAAGAGAAGCCAAGCCCTGCGCCCTGATTTCCTCGGATGACAGGACGACAATCGGCGCTGGCGCCAGCGTCTCCGCGCTTTTGATGCGGGAGCCGGTCACCGTGATCTCTTCGATTTCGTATATCTTCCGTTCGTCCGTCTCTTCTTCTGCGAATGCACCCATAGTACAGACAAGGGCTAGCAAAAATGCGTATCTCGCGCTCATGGTCTGTATCCTTCGCTGTTGTTCACGGTTTCGCCGCGCTAAAGCCAATGACTGGGGGATGCGACATAAAGGCGTCCCAAAATGGATTGTGCTGCTGAGACGGGTGCAAATAAGGACCGACCCATTGAAAATCGGCAAATCCAGCTTTTTGAAAGGCCCATTGATAGGTCTCTGGTTTGAGAAAGTAATTTTTAAACTCAAACTGCGTCCCATCTTCATTTGTTAATTTGTACAAAACAACATCGCCTTCTCGCGGATCATCGGCGCACACCTTTTCCAATCCGTATTGAGCCAAGGAAAGAGTTCCCTTGGGAACGCACTGAACATTGTCATTGAAGCCGACGAATCGTCCCCCAGGCCGCAGCATGTTGTAAACCACCTCGACAAATCTGAGCAATTCCTCTTTTGTCTTGGCGTAATTCAAAAGGTACATGGCCACCACGAGATCAACCTGTGCAGACAACTCAAGCGCGGCCACATCGCGGTGCAAATACTTGCAGCCCAAGGGACGGGCGCGTTCTTCTTCTTCGGCCAACTTGATCATCTCTGCGGAAAGATCGACGCCTGTGACTTCCAACGCCCCAGCCTGCTTGATTTTGCGCGTGTAAAACCCATCACCACAAGCCAAGTCTAAAGCTGTCGCCCCGCGAATATCGCCCAAGATCTCAAAAAGAGAGTACGCTTCAATGTATTCCCGAAAGGGCAATTGCTTTGAATCTTGATAGGCGTCGGCGATCGCGTCATACTGATTTTCAGATGAATCCACAAGCCTTTCCTTAGTTGGAATATCTCCAGCCCGTTACTTCTAAGGTCCTTGAGCGAAGCGTCCATGCAGTCTCGCTCAATACTGGCGATAGATTCGGCCGCCCTTGACTACAACTAGCGGTTCCAATCGCTGGTCGCCCATGCGCATCTCCCCGCCCGAATCGGCCAACTGGAACTGACCTTGGCGCACGTCGAGCACTGCCGCGTCGCCCCAAGCACCTACCGTTAGGGTGCCGATCTCGTCCGGCATCCCAATAACCTGAGCCGGCACTGAGGTGACTTTAGCCAGCGCAGTGTCCAAATCCATGCCCAAGTGGAGAAATTTGGACACGACGTTGACCAAGTCATATACCGGCCCGTGGAGATTGTACACATGCAAGTCTGAGGAAATGGTATGCGGCGCAAGCCCAGCGCTTAGCGCCGTCTCAGCCACCTCCCAAGAAAAGGAACCAGCGCCATGTCCCACGTCAAAGAGCACGCCGCGCTCCACGGCCTCGTGTACCGCAGGGCGCACTTGGCCGGCCTCGTCGAGGACGCCGCACTTCATGCCGTGGAAGCAATGGGTGAGGATGTCGCCCTGTTTCATAACGGCCAGCACATCATCGAGGCTGTCGCACCAAGCGTCTTGCGGATGGACCATAATGGGCAGACCAGCGGCATCTGCGGCCTCGCGAGCCCGGTGTAGGGGCAACATCCCCGAGCGCTCACTGACGATGCTGTTGCGGGTGAGCCGCACCTTGACCCCCAAGATGAGGTCGCGGTGTTGTTCGATCATGCGGCAAGCTTTGTCCACGTCCGCGTACTCCGGGATCTCGAACTCGCCGATTTCCTGCGTCAACATGCCCTGCGAGGAGATGTTGAGCTGGGCCAAGATGCGAGTGTCACTCACGTCGATGATGAACTTGCGGAAGCCGGGGAAGGTATCGGCACCGGCCGAGCCTGCATCGACCACGGTGGTGACGCCTCGGGCTATACAGGTAGGATCAGGCTCGACGCCGAAATGGCTGACCCCCCAATACACGTGGACGTGCAAGTCGATGAGACCGGGGGCCACCACTTTGCCCGCGACATCGAGCGTTTGGCGTGCCTGGTCAGCGGGCAGGTCGGCCCCGACCGCAGCAACTTTGCCGTCGGCAAAAGCCACGTCCTGCACTGCGTGCAGTTGCTGGGCTGGATCAACTAGGGTGCCGCCTTTGAGGATCAGATCGTAGAGCATGAGATTCTCCGAAAAGGTGTTTAGGGAATATGCGGTCTCCTCACACTAACCAACGAGCCAAATGTACCGAGCCACGAAAAGCACGGCGAAGAGGTGAATCAGCCAATGCACCTGTCTTCCTTGGCCGCTTATCAGTTTCAAGAGGGAGTAGGAGATGAAGCCAAACGCAATACCTTCGGTAATACTGCAGGTTTACTCTGAGCTTACTCGCTCTTGCTGTCCCACTCGGGCACCGGACGTTCAGGCACTTTGTCCAAGATAGCCTGCACCTGTCTTTTTGGTTCTGGCGAGAAGGTCTCAAACAAGGCCAACCAATCGTCCACGCTTTGGGCCACTGACTCAGGACGAGCTTGGCTGCGGGCGATAAAGCCAGGGACGCCGTCGCGGCCGCTAGGCTGAGCCGGATCGCTGTAGCGCAGATCAAGACTCCAGCGGATATGGTCGGAGAGGTTGGGGATGGAGCGGTGGATGGTCTTGTGCTGGATGAGCAGTACGCCGCCGACTTTGACCGGACAACTAACTTGCTCGCCGGGAGGCAGGTACTGATCGGTGATGCCTTTGAAATTGGCACCAGGGCCCAAGCCATGCTCGTGGCCGATGAGCGGGGCGCGGTGGCTACCGGCAATAACTTCCATGCAGCCGTTTTCAGCAGTGGCATCAACCAAGGGAATCCAAAAATTGACCATGAAGGTCTCTTCCGCGTCGGGCTGCAAATAGCCCAAGTCCTGATGCCAGGGCACCACGGTAGCGTCTTGGTTGGGCAATTTGGCGCGCAGGTTGAATTGCGGATGAGCCAGTATCTCGGGGCCGATCACGGATTCGACAATGTCTAGCAGCGCCGGTTGAGTCAAAATAGCGAACATGCCCTCGGTCTTGAGCTTGCCGTTGACTTGGCGCAACAGTGGTTCAGGGTCCGCCAACTGGGAGTGGATGTGGACCAGACGCTTGGCAAAAGGTAGATCCGCGTGCAGATCGGAAAGTTCACCAGCAGCGTGGGCTTCTTGGGCAGCGGTATCGACAATCGCGTCGATTTCGGCAACGAGGCGGTCGAAGACAGCGGGGTCGATGACATCCTCGACAAGGAGGTAGCCTTCGGTGCGATAGAAGTCGAGTTGGTCTGGGGTGAGGCCGCTCATGGGAATTGTCCTTTGGTTGGGGGGACTAGTTGGGGCCGGGTTCGGGTTAATGTACGGTTTTACAGATGGGGACAACAAGCACGGCGATATGATTTACTGGATAGTGTATCCGTTTGAAATTCGGAGAGGGAATTATATAGTGTCTCTCGCCGTTGATCGTCACGTAGGGGATGCTTTCGGACGCGTCCCCCTAAATGGCTCACGCACAGAATATCTCTCCCAGCGGCGAGGCGCTGGATCAGTTCCATTATCTTAATTTCGTGCTATATAGGGGCGCGTCAATCGATAAATTTTGTCTCTTGGTCATCAAAAGTGCTCCCGTGTCCTAACGCGGGCCACATGCAGGAACACCCTCCCGTCGCCCCACAATGTGCACGCCATCAGCGCACTTCGACCAGCACCGATTCTAAACGGGAATCGATGTCGCCTTCGACGTCTAGCACTCGCGCCAGATAGGCGAGGGCTTGTCCGTATCCGCATCCGAGACGACCCAGCCAGACGGCGAGCCGTAGGTAGCTCTCTGGGTCTTCGGCATCGGCGAAACCGCCCCACGCGAGTGACAGGGCCAAGCTCATCATCGTCGGATGGTTATACTCCGCCAACCGGTCCTTTGGCTCATCGGCCCACCAGCTACCATCCTCGTCGAACCGGAAATCACTCGGCAGGCATTGCCATATGGCGTCCATCTGCTCATAAGCCGCGCGCAGCTCAGTTGTCATCACGTGCACGCCATCAATGCTGACCTCGCACTTGGTAATCGCTACCGCATGGAAGCACACTTTGCGCAGCCGGAAGACCCAGTCGGGTTCGTCCGCTCCGACCTTGCGCCTCGGGGCGTCGATTTCTATATGGATTCGAGTCAGGTTGCGAAGCACGTTGCGATACTCCATGCACCGGCGGCGCTGCACCTCAATCGGTTCGAGCGCTTCCATCCAGTCCCCCTGTGGCGGCGACTCTGGCGGCATCCACGAGCTTCTTCGACGACTCCCGTACGTCGCTTAGTTGCGCCAGTGTGGGTTCTACCCACTCTTGCCATTGGTGGTTCTCGTCTTTCTCGACCGGGCACAATGCTGCGGCAGCGTTCATGAGAGCCACCTGGTCCACCAAGTAGGACATCAAGCCAAGGAACGCGAACTCGTCCTCAACCGTGTCAATCGAGATGACTCCACCCCGCCACGAAAGCCCCCTCCAATCTTCCACCCTGCCGTGGCTGAAGTGCTCGCTCAAGTAGCCGTACCACTCGGGGCCTTTCGCTAGTGTTGCCACCTTGTCTGCGTTAGTGAAACGCCGCCCCTTCCGCCTCTTCGGTTTAGTCGCCCCGACGGACGCCGCTGCAGCCTCCTGCGCCTGCGCCTCCACTTCTCGCAACTCTTCGGCGCTGACTTTGCCCTTGGTTCTCCTGCTGAGCATCTGATAGTGGTCCACGTTCACGCGGTGCCCAAATTCTTCTGCAGCACGCTCTGGCGGCATAAGTACGTTCGGCGCAATGATTGCATTCTGGAAGAAGAACACGACCTGTCCGGCACATTCCAGGACCGGCCTCATCTGTACAGCGAGCGAGTGCAGGTTGCTGGTCTCGTTGGCTCGGAGGACGGCGACCGTGTGTATCCGCGCCTTGCGAAGCAGTAGTGCGCCTACGATCCGTAGCGTAGCGGCCGGATCTGCATCGATGTCGATTTCCGCTATGGCCTCACGCCAACCGCCGGTGACATCCAACCGCCGTTCGAGCTTGCAGGTCATCTCGACCGTCTTCGTTAGCAGCTTTGCCATGCTTGCGCGACAGCGGGCAACGTCAACTCCCAACGGCTTGTTGCTCATTTTTAGGACTCATCGTAAAGCGCATGACGCACCCGAATTTCAAACGGATACACTACCCTTTATTGAAAGGCTTCTGTAGTCAGATTATGGACACGATCACGGAATGCGTTGTCGAACTTATTCAGCGTTTGCGCCATCCATCTGATCTGATTTTCCCTATCAGATTCATCTGTTGGATTACCGGATTTGATCAGTGAAACTTTGCACACTCGGCCTTTAGTCTTACCTCGCCAGTTTAGTGGACTACCTATCTTTTCTTCAATGGCAGATTTTTGCTTCTTCAGGAGGTTGAAGTGGTAGTAAGGGTTTTCCCCTTTTATTCCGAGGGTAACATGTAATCGCTCTTTTTGTTGACTCAGGCTGCCGTATAACTCGAACCCAGCTTTACCAATAGAGAAGCTAAAATATGATCGTGGACTTGGGCTCCGTGGCTTCAGCCTAGTCGCAGAACTTAGCAGGTGCTCTCGTAAAGCGGTCCAAAACTGATGATATTGCCGTTTAAGATCTGACACCTCACCACTGCTCGATGCCCGTACTGTTTTTGTCCAATCGTTGGGGCTGACGACGATGTTGAAGCGCGGGGCGGGTTTGGATCCTTCGATTTTCAGAAGCTCAATCGTGACACCGAAAAAGCGAATCTCGTCATGCGAAATTCTGTTCAACCAGTCCAAAGTCGAACGATGTTCATCGTTGAACGTTTCTGAGATCCAGATTACTGATCTTAACGGAGGATCGGAATCTAACCCAGACGCATAAGTGAGCAGCTTGCCGAGATGGTCGTGATTGGTACTGCCGAATTGGTTTTCTATTACAATCCGTGAATTGTCACTTGCATCTCGACACAGTATGTCAGCCGAGTACTTACCGACTGATACCTCGGTGTCCACATCCTCAGTATCGATATCCATTTGGAGCGCATCACCCAGCGAGTCCAGGTTATCCGCCAGCCACGGTGTGAAATCTGCGGCTTCGTTCTGCCATACCTCTCGAAGATTAACGCTATCCAGCGTTCCTAGATCCGTCAAATCCATCTCCTTTGCTACGAAGCAGATGCCGTTGGTGAAGGAGAATCGCCTTCGCTCCGATCATCACTCTGGTCATCGCCCTGATCCGTATCGTCATCAACCGATGCGATGAGCATTCCAAGCCGGGCGGCAGCATCGACCTGACGGCGGTCGAAAGACCCGAAGGTTATCGGCACTCCTAGCGAGGATTGCAGGTACTCAGCCCCCGCAAGATGAACACTGTCATAGGCGCACACGCCGAGTTGTTCGCTCAGAGCACCAGCGCGTCGCAGGAGAGTCTGGGTGACCGCGACGCGGTGATATCTCCCCCAATCCCGCTCCAGCTCCTTCTTGCATTCCGCTAGCTCCGCATCGGACAAATCGCCCAAACGCCGTTTGGCAGCTAAAGCAGATCGCGCCTCCACGTATGCGATCCACTGGCAGGCAACTTCCTCGGCCCCCTCTACCCAGGCACGTACCGTCTCGGAGTCGGCCTCCTCGACGTACAGCTTGACGAGAGCCGATGTATCGAGAAAGAGGATCACCGTCGCTCTTCCACCACGATGTCCGCAACGTTTTTCTCTCCAGGTTTGACGCGCACGGGACGTGTGGCACCTCTCGGTTTTCCCCCTGTCCCGGCATTGATCCCCGGCAGAGTTGCCAGCCGCTCTTCCACTAGGAGGGGCGGTAACGGCACGAGGCGGGCGATGGGCTTCCCCCTCAAAGTTACGACGACTGTCTCCCCCCGCTGGACTTGCCGAAGGTAGCGCGATAACCTGCTCTTCAGGTCGCGTACGGATGCGTTCATTGCCATCTCCTTGTAACTACATAAGGACAATTGTAGTCACATCGGCCTATCGAGGCAAGCGCGGCGATCACCCACCCGCAGTACGCCCACACCCACTTTTGACATTGTTCAACCGGCAGGGGAGCTTGAATTCTAAGTGGACCCCTTTGCTATCCTCAACCAAAAAGGAAGGATAATGCACATGTTTGCGGCCATACTAGCCGCCGTTTTTCTCATCTCCGGGGCAGCCGGAGCTGATGAGCAACCCGCCCACACCGACACCAGCGATGCCCAGATGCAGTTTTGGATGACGCATCCCCAGCGCACCGCCCGCGCCGTGCGGGCTGAGGTGCCGCCGCGCCTCGACGGCGTCATCGACGACGAAATCTGGTTGCGCGCACCCATACACGAGGGGTTCACCCAGAACGACCCAGACAACGGCGAGCCTTCGACGCAACGCACCACCTTTCAGGTGGCCTACGACGACGACGCGCTCTACATCGCCGGTATATGCTACGACACTCAGCCCGACAGCATCACTGCGCGGCTGGCGCGGCGCGACGAGTGGCGCGAGCGCGACCTGTTCGAGATCAACCTCGACCCTCATCACGACCATCAGACAGGCGTTTACTTCTTCGTGGGTCCCTCCGGCTGGATCGAGGACGGGATCATCTACAACGACGGCGACTTCGACGATAGCTGGGACAGCGTGGCCGAGGTGAAGACGGCGCGGCGCGCCGATGGCTGGAGCCTAGAGTTGAAGATCCCGTACCACGTCCTGCGCTTCGGCGAAAAGGAGAGCTACACTTGGGGAATCAACGTCTTTCGCAAGATCTCCCGCCGCGCCGAGTGGTCGGAGTGGAGCTTCAAACCTCGAGGCGTCAGCGGCTACGTCTCGCGCTTCGGCCATCTCGAAGGGATCGAAGGCATCCGGCCGCAGCGCAGCCTCGAGATTTTCCCTTTCGCGCTAGGCCGCAGCACCCTGTCGCCGGGAGACAGCGGCAACGAACACGACCTGTTTTCCTCGGCCGGCCTCGACCTGCGCTACGGCCTGTCGTCAAATATCTCCCTCAACGCCACCATCAACCCGGACTTCGGCCAAGTCGAAGCCGATCCGGCCGTGCTCAACTTAGGCGTCTTCGAGACCTTCTTCCGCGAGCGCCGGCCCTTCTTTTTGGAGGGCATCCAGATCTTCGAATCGCCGACGCCATACATCGTCGGCATCCGCCGGCCCACGCGCCTGTTCCACTCGCGGCGCATTGGCCGCCCGCCCTCGCGCTTTGACCTGCCCGCAGACAGCGACGAGGTGAACCGCCCCGACAACACCACAATCCTCGGTGCCGTCAAGGTCTCGGGCAAGACCGCGGGACGCACGGCCTTCGGCCTGCTCAACGCCGTCACTGCCCGGGAAGAGGCGCTCATTGACCAGCGCATTATCAACGCCGAGACCGGCCTAGCCGACACGGTGCGCCACCACGTCGAAGTCGAACCACGCACCAACTACTTCATCGGTCGCGTACAACAAGACCTGCTCACCAACTCCACCGCCGGAGCCCAACTCACCGCGGTCAACGGCCGCGGCCTTGACCCGGCCTACGTCGGTGCCGGCGATCTACACGTCAAGTGGTGGGAGAACGCCTACCGCCTCTACAGTCGGCTCGCCGTCAGTCGCGCTGGGCAGGCCGAGGAGCGCGACACCGGCTGGGAGGGCGCGCTTTACTTTCAGAAAACGGGCGGTGCCTTCGGCGGCCAAGCCTACGTGGATGCACAATCGCCCGACTTTGAGGCCAACGACCTCGGCTTTATGCAGCGCAACGACCGCATCCAAGCCGGCACCCACATCCGTTACGAGAAGCTCGACCCCTACTGGTTTGCCCGCCGCTCCGGGTTCAACTTCAACGTCTGGAACCACTGGAACTTCGCCAGCGAGCGCCTGTCCCGCGGCGTCAACTTCAACACCTGGCACGAACTGCATAACTACTGGGGATTCTGGATGGGCCTCAGCCGTAACTTCGCCGCCTTCGACGACCTAGCCACCCGCGGCGGACCGCTCATGCTCTCGCCCGCCCACACTTGGTTTGGCATGGACGTGTGGACCGACGACCGCAAGCCCATCAGCGGCTGGCTCGGCTGGAACATCAGCGGGAGCCAAGGAGGCGACAACTTGGGATCGTGGGTCGGCTTTGAGATCGGACTGCGCCCCGTATCTCAGATTGAGCTGGGAATCGAGCCGGGCTACAACTTCAACCGCAACTTCGCCCAGTGGATAGAGAACAAGGACGAGGACGACGACGGCGAGGACGACCACTTCATCTTCGGCGAGCTCGAAAGCCGCGTCTTCGAAATAGGCGTGCGCGTCACCTGGGCCTTCACCCCGAGCCTGAGCTTGCAGTTGTTCGCGCAGCCCTTCGTGACAACCGGCGACTACGGCGCCATCAAGGAGCTGGCGCGCCCGCGGTCCTACGAATTCTCACCCTACGCCGGCCTTGAAGAAAACCCGGACTTCCGCCGCCGCTCGCTGCGCTCCAACGCAGTGCTGCGCTGGGAGTACCGGCCCGGCAGCACGCTCTTCGTCGTCTGGCAGCAGAGCCGGGACAGAGACTTCGACGACGTTAGCGACCCGAGGTTCCGCCCCGCCGGCGACTTGAGCCGCGCCTTCGCCGACGATGGCGACAGCATCTTCCTGATCAAGCTCAACCGCTGGTTCGGGCTGTAGGAGCCGTTGCGCGGCCTCGCCCGGCTCGACGGAAGTACCCGCTTGTC
This sequence comes from Candidatus Latescibacterota bacterium, assembly GCA_965116455.1. Taxonomy (GTDB): domain Bacteria; phylum Latescibacterota; class UBA2968; order UBA8231; family UBA8231. The sequence continues at coordinate 4,024,565 of OZ220690.1, forward strand.
CTATCGCTTTCTGGACCTGCGCCGGGCCGGATGGCACCGCCGCATTCAGCTCCGCTCGGAGGTGATCACCAGCGTCAGACGGCGCATGACAAAGATGGGCCCTGACGGGACGGTTGCGCCTACATCTGGCAGACCGGCTCGGTCTGCGTCAGGAGCATTGCTATGAATTCTGCTGGATCGTCGATTTTCCCATGTACGAATGGGACGAAGAACGCGCTTGCGTGGCCTTTTCGCACAACCCGTTCTCCATGCCGCAGGGTGGCATGGCTGCACTGGAGACGCAACCGCCGCTGGAGATCGAGGCGTATCAGTACGACATCGTCTGCAACGGCCTCGAACTGTCGAGCGGTGCCATCCGCAATCACAGACCAGACATCATGTACAAGGCGTTCGAGATTGCCGGGCACTCGCGGCAGGAAGTGGATCGCAAGTTCGGCGGCATGATCCGCGCCTTGCGCTACGGCGCTCCACCCCACGGCGGCATCGCCCCCGGCATTGACCGCATCGTCATGCTGCTGGCGGACGAACCAAACATCCGGGAGGTCATCGCCTTCCCCATGAACCAGAATGCACAGGACCCGCTCATGGGCGCGCCAAGCGAGGTCTCGCCCGAACAGTTGCGGGAGTTGCACATAGCGGTTCGGGAGTGAAAGCACCTATGCGGACCACCCATGTTTCTCGGCATTGCGATTTTCCCACCGCACACAAAAGAAGTCGCCGAACTATTGCGACTGTTCTACGTCCCCTCGAATTTCGACTCATCTCCCGGTGAAACTAGAAGGAGGTGAGGTATGACCGAAGTTAGAAAGACCATCCGACTATACGAAGCCCTCGAACTGCGCGGCGAGTACGACGCCCGCATCAAGACGCTGCGCGACTGCCTACCCGAGGCACGCCAGAATCGAGACCTGTTCTCCCGTCGAGACAACGATTCCTCGCGCCGGCCAGCACCCGGATTCAGCGTCTCCGAGGCGCGCGACCAGTTGCGAGCCCTCGAATTCAAACGCCGCAAACTGAACGCCGCGATCCAGCGTGCCAACTTTGAGCACCGCGTTGAGCACGGGGGCGACGACATGAGCCTCACCGAGGCCCTTGAGACTCGCAAAGCACTCAACGACCGCCTCGGAGAACTGCATACCCAAGTCGTCGATTCCGCCTATGAGCGGATCATCCACAAGGAAGAGCGCGACATCGTCGAAGACAACGAGTTGCCCTACGACGATTGCCGCACCCGTCTCGACGAGGCGCGCGTCGAGTTCCGCCAACTCAATCGGCAGATCCGCGCCGCGTCGTTCGAGGTAGAGGTGGAATATGCTGACGAACAGTAAGGACAACTAGAACGGAAGAGACAGGGAAGCAAGTGCGATTGCGCTGGTGACGGCGCATAGCCCAGACTCGGCGCGCACTGCAACGCGCGACCTCAGGGATTGATAACCCAATTATCCGGCAAAGCCGCTCAACGACTTAGCGGCTAACCATTCAGCACCGGGAGCCCCTCAGCGAATCAGCAACAGGGCTTCGCGTCTCTTCCGTTCGCCATTCCCAACGCCCCCCCATCCAACCAATCAACGCGCATACCCGTCCGGATTGTCCCGCCGCCAATTGGGCTGATAGCCTTCCTTGGCGTCAAAGCCATACGACGGTCCGATCTGGTTTTCGGTCTGCCAAGGCCAAGCCTGACCGCCGATGATGCGGAACTGGTCGCCCTTGCCGCAGAGCCAATAGAACATGTGGGCATAGAAGCGCGCCGTGCCGTGCCCGCCGTAATACGCGCTCTGGAAATCAAAGTCTTCCTCGACGATCCAATCGCGCTGGGGAGGTGCCGTGCGCCAGTAATTGTACTTGAGCATCCGGCGCAGACCCTTGGCGGTGGACTTGCCACGGCGGTGCATGATACTCTGATGGTGAACCCCAATGGTGCCGGCCGGGCCGTCGCAAAACACGCCCCCTTCTTCGTCGTCGCGGTGACCACCAGGTTGGATGTGCGAGCCAGGCACCAACTCGGTCGGCCCCAACTCCACGGGCGTGTCCTGCGGAAAGTAGAAGACCTCCAAAAAGCGCAGCTCCGGACCATAGATGTGGTCGGCGTCTTGGTGCCAGCGCTGGGCTTCCATTGGGCATTCGGCCCGGTGGTGGCTGGCCAAGACTGGCAGGCCGATGTTGGGGCCTAAGAGCGAGCGCATGGCACCGGCTAACTGGGGATTGAGCAGGACGTGCTCGATGAACCAGTCCTCCAAGAAGATGGAGGTCGGCTCGTGGGTAAAGCGAATGCGGTCGAGGTCGGCCTCGGTCAAGCCGTCCGGGATGTAGCTCGGGTTAGCCGGAATATCGCCGTCGAGCCAAGCACAGGTGCGCTGGTTGATCTCGTCGGACACAACGCCTCTGAGCAAGAGATGGCCCTCTCGGCAGAATTCGAGAACCTCCGAGTCGGTGAGCGTCGGCTCGCAGTCAAAAGTGCGTTGGCATGGGTCGTAGTGCATGGTCTCCTCCTGCGACAGTGGTGCGGCTGATCTCTACGGGGTCGTTAGCATATATAGCAACCCTGTCTGCGTCCATCTGCGTCCATCTGCGTCCATCTGCGTCCATCTGCGGATTCTCTTATGAATGGGATTGCTATATCCGCTAGCGCCTACAAGCTATCCAAATCCCATCTACTCTGTCCACTAGGTTGCACGCGCCGTAAGATAGTTATACTCTTGCTCGGCAAAATTAAACGGAGCACATCATGGCGGACTCAGCAAAAAAAATAGTTAGCGGCGGCTTGCACATTGACCAGCGGCTCTACGCCCTCATCGCCGAGCAGATTGCGCCCGGAACGGACGTGGATGTCGATCACTTCTGGGCGGCGCTGGAGAAGATCGTCCATGACTTAGAGCCAAAGAATCAACAGCTACTTCAGCGCCGCGACGCCTTACAGGCCCAGATCGACGCCTATCACCAACAGCGGCGCGACCAGCCGTTAGACCCCACAGACTACCGGGCCTTTCTCGAAGAGATCGGCTACTTGCTACCCACGGGCGACGCGCAGCGCATCCGCACGGAAAACACCGATCCAGAAATCGCCTCCCTAGCCGGCCCCCAGCTAGTCGTCCCAGTTGACAATGCGCGCTACGCGCTCAACGCGGCGAATGCGCGCTGGGGCAGCTTGTACGACGCCCTGTACGGCACGGATGTAATCGAGGGCCGCGTCCCGGCGGGCGAGTACGACGCCGAACGCGGTGCCCAAGTCATCGCGCGCAGCGAGGCTTTTCTCGACGCGGTCGCGGGCCTCCAGCAGGGCGCGTACCGAGAGGTGGTGGAGTTCTTCCTGCGCGAGGACGCTGGCGGACAAACCTTGCGCGCCCGCCTCGCAAGCGGCGACGAAGTCGGCCTCAAAGACGCCGGACAGTTCGTCGGCTATGGATGCGAGGGCGGGCAGCTAAGCAGCGTCTTGCTCCGCCACAACGGATTGCACATCGAAATCCAAATCGACCGCACCCATCCCATTGGGCGCACCCACCGCGCCGGCGTCAAAGACGTGCTCTTAGAAGCAGCCATTACCACCATCCAAGATTGCGAAGATTCCGTGGCTGCGGTCGATGCCGAGGACAAGACCCTCGTCTATAGCAACTGGAACGGCCTGATGCAGGGGACGCTGGAGGCGACCTTTGTCAAGGACGGGCAGCCCCTGACGCGCCGCCTGCGCGCCGACCGCATATTTACCTCCCCCAACGGCCACACCTTGACGCTACCTGGGCGCAGCTTATTGCTCGTGCGCCACGTCGGCATCCACATGTACACAGACGCGGTGACCACCGCCGACGGCGCGGAAATCCCCGAGGGCTTTCTCGACGCCATGGTCATCAGCTTAGCAGCAATCCACGACCTCAAAGGCCGCGGCCGCTACCGCAACAGCAAGACCGGCAGCGTCTATGTGGTAAAGCCCAAACAGCACGGGCCGGACGAAGTGGCGGCGACCGTCGAGCTATTCACACGAGTGGAAGAGGCGTTGGGACTGAGTAAAAACACCCTAAAAATCGGCATCATGGACGAAGAGCGCCGCACCACGGTCAACCTCAGCGAGTGCATCCGCTGCGCGGCCGAGCGCGTCGTCTTCATCAACACCGGCTTTCTCGACCGCACCGGCGACGAGATCCACACCAGCATGGAACTAGGCCCCATGTTGCCCAAGATGGAAATCAAAGAACAACCCTGGCTCAGTGCTTATGAAGACTGGAATGTGGACATCGGCATCGCCACCGGCTTAGTGGGACGGGCGCAGATCGGCAAGGGGATGTGGACTATGCCCGAGCTAATGCGCGAGATGGTAGAAACCAAGATAGGCCACCCTCAAGCCGGGGCGACGACCGCTTGGGTGCCCTCGCCGACAGCGGCCACCCTGCACGCGCTGCACTACCACCAAGTCGATGTCTTCGAGCGCCTCGACCAGCTAGCCGGACGGGAGCGGGCCTCCCTCGGCGCGATTCTCAGTCCCCCGGTGCTAGATCGCCAGCTCAGCCCCGAGGAAATTCAGCAGGAATTGGACAACAACGTCCAAGGCATCCTCGGCTACGTGGTGCGCTGGGTCGGCCAGGGCATTGGCTGCTCCAAGGTGCCGGACATCAACCACATCGGCCTGATGGAAGACCGCGCCACCTTGCGAATTTCCAGCCAACACATCGCCAACTGGCTACACCACGGAATTACTAACGAGGAGCAGGTGCGGGCGACTTTTGCGCGCATGGCGGCCGTAGTCGATGCGCAAAACAGCGGCGACCCAGCGTACTGCCCCATGGCCCCCGACCTCGACGCCAGCGTCGAATTCCAAGCGGCGCTGGACCTGGTATTCAACGGTCGCACTGAATCAAACGGATATACAGAAAACGTGTTGCACAAGCGGCGGCGAGAGGTAAAAGCCGCCCGACGCACCGTCTAGAACCACCACTTAGTACACGCCAATAACGTTATACATGGATATCGAGGTATCAGATGCTTCGACTCCGCTTCGCGGAGTTTATCTTGAGCGAAGCCGAAAGGCTCAGCATGGCACGGTGAAGCAGCGCACCCACTTGTCATGCTGAGCGAAGCGAAGCATCTCAAACCACGTACTTAGAACCACCATTCAAATTCAAGGAGACCACAGATGGAATCACATGCAAAAGTCGCCCTCGTCACGGGTGCCGGCAGCGGCATTGGCCGCCACAGTGCCCTAGCATTGGCCGAGGCCGGCTATGGGGTTGCCCTAGCCGGACGGCGTCAAGATGCCTTAGAGGAAACGGCTGCGCTGGCGGGAGCGGATGCCCGCATGTTGCCGGTACCCACCGACGTCGGCGATCCCCAAGCCGTTGACGCGCTGTTTGCCCAAGTCGCCGAGCACTTTGGCCGGCTCGACGTGCTGTTCAACAACGCCGGGGGCGGAGCACCGACCGTGCCGTTGGAAGACCTCGAATACGAACAGTGGCAGAAGGTCGTCGCCGTCAACCTGACGGGTAGCTTCCTCTGCACCCAAGCGGCCTTCCGCATTATGAAGGATCAAGACCCACGCGGCGGCCGGATCATCAACAACGGCTCAGTCTCGGCCGCAGCCCCGCGTCCCAATTCCGCCCCCTACACCGCCACCAAACACGCCATTACCGGACTCACCAAATCGACCTCGCTCGACGGGCGCAAATACGACATCGCCTGCGGCCAGATCGACATTGGCAACACGGCGACCGATATGACGCAGCGGATGAGCGACGGCGTGCCACAGGCCGATGGCTCCAAGCTCGTGGAGCCGCGCTTTGACGTCGAACACGTGGCCCGCGCCGTAGTGCAAATGGCCGAGCTGCCGCTGGACACCAATGTGCTGTTTATGACCATCATGGCGACGAAAATGCCGTTTGTCGGGCGAGGTTAGCAGCGACTGCCATGACCATCGACGACGCCAAGGCCCATATCGACGAATACGGGTACGCCGTGCTCAAAGGGGCGTTGACCCCGGACCAAGCCAATGCCCTGCGAGACCGCTCGGCCGAGCTGATTGTACAGGAACGGGCCGCCGGAGGAGAGCATGTCTATCTCGACGGCTCCGCGCAGCGCGTGTGGAACCTAGTCAACAAGGGCCGCATTTACGAGGAGATGATCCAACTCCCGCAGGTGTTGGCACTCCAAGAGTACCTGCTAGGCGACAACTGCATCTTGAGCAGCTTCACCGTCAATCACATCGGCCCAGGTGCACCGGCCGGTCGCCTGCACATAGACTTCCCACTCGGCAGCTTTCCCCAGCCGCCGCCACCCTTCGCCTTTTGCGCCAATACCATCTACGTGCTCGACGACTTCGCGCCTGAGAATGGAGCCACGCATATCGTGCCGGGCAGCTACAAACGCGGGTACGCCCCCGACCCAGAAAAAGAGTACGACGACGTCATCCAGCTAGACGTCCGCAAAGGCGATATCGTCGTCTTCCACGGCGCGACGTGGCACGGCAGCGGTGCCAACCACACCCAACAGGATCGGATGATTCTGTTGGGATTCTTCTGCCGCTCGTTTATGAAGCCGCAACAAGATCAGTTCAAGCTAGCGCGCCCCGAGGTCGTCGCACGGGCGACGCCGACCTTGAAGCGCTTGCTGGGCTTTGAATCTCAGTCGGCGATGCGGACCTAGCATATATAGAGATCCGGGATGATTTGAACGATTCGAGCGGTAGATCGTCTTGTTTCTACTATTCTGCGTCCATCTGCGTCCATCTGCGGATCACCTTGTAAATAGGGAATGCCAGGGAATGCCAATGAACTCACTCGACCACCGCAAGCGCCTCTTCGTCGATATGGACGACGTCGAGCGCCAAGAAAACGTGGAGCGGGTCTTCCACCAAGCGGAGAAGTACGGCACGCATCCCGTGCTCAAACAGGAAGCGCCGTGGGAACAACACAGCGGCATGACCGCGGCGGTGATTTTCGACGCAGAGGAACAAATTTTCAAGGCGTGGTACATGGCCGGCCACTATGCGCCAGAGTGCGAACACGTGCAGTGCCTCGCGCTGTCGCCGGACGGAATCCACTGGGAGCGCCCCTCCCTCGGGATTCACGAAGCCCTCGGCTCCAAGGACAACAACATCGTCCTCCCCGCGACCCACCACGAAGGGCAGGACCACTGGGAGACCATGCTCAAGGACCCCCTCGACCCAGATCCCGCCCGCCGCTACAAGGCCATCGGCTGGTCGAGCTACGACTGGGACGGCCCGCGCTCGGGCATTTACAGCGCCACCTCGCCGGATGGGATCAACTGGTCGCATTCGCCGGACCCGATTTTCCGCTACCATCCGCGACCCGGCACCTGCGACTTGGGGCCGGTCGGAGATGCGCAGTCCATGATGGTGGATATTGAGCGCCGGCGCTACGTGGCCTTTTTGCGCGGCGTACCCGAGCGGCTGATGAGCACGAGCGAGGACTTCGTCCACTGGTCGCCGCCGCGACCCTTCTTGGCACCGCTCAACGAAGAAGAAGCCCTGTACAACAACACCGGCTTCAACTACGGCGCTCACTACTTGGGCATCCTCACCCACTTCGACAAACGCCCGCGCCAACAGACCCAAGTCCTGCGGCTCTTGTGCAGCCGCGACGGGGAGCGTTGGCAGCGAGTGCCGGGAGAGCCACTAGTAGGTTTGGGCGCAGTAGGCGAGTGGGATCGATTCCAGCTCATGCTCAGCGGCGCGCCGCCGATTCCCGTGGGCGATAAGCTCTATATCTACTACCGAGGCACAGCGCGGCGGCATGCCAAGATCCCGCGCGAATTCGATCCGCCGATTGCGGCCGATCAGGACCCGAGGACGATGGGCATTGGCTTGGCCATGCTGCGCCTCGACGGCTTCGCGTCGATCAACGCCAGTTTTGACGGCGGGCAGATAACGACCCGGCCCTTCGCATTGGCCGGGGATGAATTGCAGGTCAACGCCAAGGCAGATTACGGCCAGCTAACCGTCGAATTGCTCGACGAGGAAGGGCACCCCATTCCCGGCCATACCGCCCAAGACTGCGTCGCCATCGCCGAGGACGGAGTCGCCGTGCCCGTGCGCTGGCGCGACGGCCGGGATCTGCACGCGTTGCGAGAACAGCCAGTGCGCCTGCGTTTCGCACTGCACAACGCCCGCCTGTACGCCTATTGGTGTTCGTAGCTTTTGGGTCGTAACTTCGACAATTTCATTCAACAACGGAGAAAACTGTGTCCATTGACCAAATGAACCACTACCAGCGCAAGCTCGCTTATGAAATGGATTCGTGGGATCTATACGTGGCGTTGGGCGAAAATGAACCCATCACCGTCGTCGATGGCCGCTCGGCAGAGGCTCATGCCCAAGAACACATTCCAGGCGCACTCAACCTACCCCACCGAGAAATCTGCTTCAATTCCACTGCGTCGCTCGACAAATCAAAGCTCTATGTCTGCTACTGCGACGGCATCGGCTGCAACGCCTCGACGAAGACGGCGCTAAAACTGCTGACGCTGGGCTTTCAAGTGCGAGAACTGATCGGCGGGCTTGACTGGTGGAAGCGCGACGGCTACGCCACCGCTGGCGACGGGGCGCAGCCTGGGACCGAGATCAAATGCGGATGCTGAGCGAGCGTTGACGGGAATCAACCCGTTTGGTCAGTACCAGCAAAGCGCACGGACGCACTGCTGTTACAGACCGACACTCTCCGGCCCGAATTCTGGAATCCATTGGGCAATGCGACTCAAGGTGATCCGCACCTTGGGTTCTTCGCCGCGTACAGAGCTATGGGCGCGATTATGCTGCTCGGGGGTATGTACTACTTTGTGGCCTTGAGCGCGTATAGGACCACCTTGGAATCCAACTATGCCATTGTCAGCGGGCACTCTCGCTCGGTCCTTAGCTTCTTGGGGCGTCGCATACTTTGACCAATCAACCGACAGGTCGCCCCTTATGAACTTGAACAGGTTGGGAGGGAGTTCGTCTTGCGGTGCATCTGCGGGTAGGGCGTTCGATGTTTCCAAGTATCTTCTCTTGTGAACGCGATAGTAAAGCACATCTGCGTCCGGTATTTCTTCTACAGGCCACTCATTCACCAGCGTGCTCCATCCAGCATGAGATAAACCCCGGCTTGGGACGAGTCTGGCCCTCGATGGAGTTTTCGCAATAGTCGTCCCCGTAGTAGGAGACCGAGCCGTCAGGACGGAAATTGACCAAAAGCTCAAACCGATCCGTCTTCCAGTGCAGGTCTATGCTGCCTTCGCTGGCTGGTAAGATCCGCACCTTCGCTGCTTCCAGCACCTCAGATTTTTCCACTAGCGCATAGAGAAAACCAGCAGCGGCCTCTAGCGTTCGTTCTTGGTAGGCAGGAGATCCTTCGCCGTCCCAATTCTCTTCCAAGACCAACAGACGCTTCTTTGCCTCATCCACAGTTTGGCGAATGGCCAAGTTGGTCTCGAAACTGCTCAGCTTACCACTAGTAGTCCAAGTCTCCGACATGAGCTATTCTCCATCCATCCGCCGCAGTCGGCGTCCACAAGTCCCAAAAAAGAAAACCCCAAGTCGTTATAGCAATAGCAACCTGGGGTTTAATTATTGGTAGCCCGTACGGGATTCGAACCCGTGTTACCGGCGTGAGAGGCCGGCGTCCTAGGCCTCTAGACGAACGGGCCAACGGTTGTTTTTCAGCCTGACAGCTTCAAAAAAATAGAATTCTCCAACTGTATTGTCAAGGTGCTGCGGCAGAGCTGTTTGACAGTCGCAGACCGGCGTGGTACTCTTGCTCTGCACGAGGCTTCGACCCGAGCTCAGCCGAGGGAGACCGCCCATGATCGTCGAGTGGAATGCCCACATCTTCAGCCCCGATACCCAGCGCTATCCCTTGCATCCCAAGGCGACCTACCGGCCGGATGTTTCCGTGCATCCCCCAGACCCATTGGCGGCCTATTTGCAGCGCCTAGACGATGAGGGAATCGACCGGGCCGTCGTCGTCCATCCCGAGCCGTATGGGGACGACCACCGGCTAATACTCGAATGCCTAGAGCGCGAGCCAGAGCGGCTGCGGGGCACATCGCTGTTTTATCCCAAAGATCCAGACGCGCCCCAGAAGCTAGCCGATCTGGTCGCTCGCGAGCCCAAGATCATCGCCACGCGCTTTCACGCGTACCGAGGCAGGGACTTGTATTTCGACAGCTTCAACGACAAAGGAGTGCGCGCCTTGTGGGAAAAGGCAGTGGAACTGGGCTTGGTCGTCGAATTGCACATTGAGCCTAATTACGGTGCCCAAGTCGCCCAAGTCCTGCGCGACATTCCCCAGACCGTGGCGCTGATCGACCACTTGGCCGAGCCGCATCAGGGCAGCGCAGTCGAATACGCCGACATACTGGATCTGAGCCATGCTGACGCCGAGGTCTATATGAAGCTCTCCGGCCTCGGCCACTTCGCCCAAGACGAACCACTATACGAAAGCGCCAAGCCCTTTACGCGGCGCGTGATCAAAGCCTTCGGGCCGGAGCGCATGGTCTGGGGCAGCGGCACGCCAGCAATCGTCGATGCGCATCTATCAGACTACGGAGAGGCCGAACGGGCGCTGGTAAAAGGGGGCAACTTGGCCCGATGGTTCAACAAATAAGGAGCAACACGTGAACGAAATTGAAACCTTTGAATTCGACCGCCAAGGCTACATCGTCATTGAGAACCTGCTAAACGAGACCCAAGTGGCCGCGCTAGCCGAGGCCGTTGACGAACTAGAAGAACACGCACTCGCGCACGTCACCCAGCCGCCGCGCAAGCAAAGCGGCTGGGGAGCCAACTACCACGCCAATCCCGAGCGCGGCTATCACACCAACGGCGAGCGGGCCGAGGGCAAAACCCTCATGATCGAAGACTACTGGAACGCCAACCCGGCCTTCGACGTTTTGCTCGATCACCAGCCGACGATGGACTACATCCACGGCATCGTCAAACAGCGGCCGACGATCAACAACTCCGAAATCCGCATCCGCTACCGTGGCAACGCCACCGGCTGCCACGGCGGCACCGCTTCAGCCAGCCAGAAGTACCGCTATAGCTACACCGATCACGGCATCGACTGCATGATGGTGCGGATGGTCTATTTCATCCACGACTGCACCAACGAACAGGGGGCCTTTTGCGTGGTGCCGGGGACGCACAAAACCAACCTGCCCTCGCCCCACAGCAACGACCCGGACGAAGACCCAGACATGATCGGCCTAGAGGTCAAGGCCGGCGACGCGATCCTCTTCACCGAGAACTTGCGCCACGGCGGCTTCACCAACCGCTCTGAACAGACGCGCAAAACCCTGCACGTGGGCTACGGTCCGTACTGGATGATGTCGCAAAACATCGCCACCATGGACGAAAAGCAGCACATCACCCCGGAGACCTTCGCCCGCTTCACAGAAGCGCAGCGAGACTTGTTCCGGGCCTATCCACCTTCCTAACTGACGTTACGCAGTACGTGGCCGGGGGTTGGTTTTCGGCCCGATCCTCCCTGGGATCGCGGGCACCTTGCCCGCGTCGAGGGCGGGACGCCCTCAACCCGACTAGGCCGGCGACCGTAGGGGGCGGTTTCAAACCGCCCCCTACCCGGGTGCGTAACATCAGTTCCTAACTCGGAAATTCCTCGTAGTAGCGATCAAAAGCCGCGGGCGTGCCGCAGATGTAGAGCGCGTCCTCGGGCTCGAGCACCAACGAAGCCGGGATCTCCATGATCACGTCGCCAGCCCGCTCGACCGCCACCACCGAGCAGCCCGTGCGCTCGCGGATGCGCGCTGATAGCGGATGCCGCCCGGCGAGGGGGCCGGGCCGCAGCTTGACCATCTTGATCCGGGGCTTGTGCGAAACCATCTCGCCGAGGACGTGGTGGACCAACAACTGGCCGGCGACCTGACTGACCGAGAGCGCAAAATCAGCGCCAGCGCGCTGCACCCGGTCTGCATTTTCAACGTGCGACACGCAGGCCAACAGAGGAATCTCTGGGACGTGATCGCGCACCACTGCTGCGGCGAACAGGGCGGCTCCGTCGCTGTCGAGGGCGAGGATGACGACCCGCGCCTCGGCAATGGCAGCGCGGTCCAAGACGCGCACGTCGAGCATGTCGCCGACCACATCGACTCCGTCCCTCTCAACCTCATCGACGACCCGCACGTCCTCGCCCGCAGCGTGGAGGATCTCGACTAGCTTCTGCCCGACATCGGCAAAGCCAATCACCACAATCGGCCCTTGCTGGGTAATAGGTCGGGACATGTCGTTTAACCGGTGAATACTCTCGGGCGCACCAACCGCCACCAGAATTGTTCCGGGTTCCAGCTTCTCCGCCGCGGCCGGCGGCGAGCCGAGCGCGTCGTCCGCCCACTGCCCAACGATGTGGGCACCGGTCCGGGTGTAGAGCTCGGTCTCGGCCAAAGTGCGGTTGGCGAGCGGACTCTGGTCGTGTACGCGCAACTCGGCCACTTCAAGGAACGAGTCGAGCGGCTCTACCCCCGCCACCCGCGGCCCAATCTTTGCGCTAGCGCGGACGGCGATCGCCGCAGCGAGAACGTGGTTGGGGGTAAAGGCTGCGGTCGCGCCCGCCAGCAACATGGGGCCGCGGCGCTGGGGATGCTCGATCATCGCCACGATTGGACCGGCAAAACCGGCCTCGCGGGCGCTGAGCGCAAACAGGGCGTTGTCGTCGTCTGGGCCGTTGGCCACCAGCGCCTTGGCCTTGGTCAACGGCCGCAGGTCCAGAGTTTCCGCCGCTAGGTCCGCATGTACGACCTGTACATCAGCACTTGTCTTGAGTTGCCGCGCTGTCGCCTCATCTTCTTCGATCACCACCATTGGCAGATGTCGGCTGGAAAGCTCGTCTATTAGAGTCTCGACCTCCGGCCCGTACCCATAGATGACCACGGCGTCCTCCACCGCGGGCAAGGTGCCTTCGGCTGGACTCTCGTCGAAGAGGGGGGTATTGAACTTGTCGATCTGAAAAACCCCGAGCTGAGTGTCTCCTCCATGCGCCACCCGGCCTTCTAGGAGGACTGAGCAGCCCTTGAGCGCCAACGGCGTGAAGAGATTCAACAGGAACGCGGTGAAGATCAAAATGGTAAAGGTCTCCTGACCGATCACTCCTTGAGCCAAGGCCAGCGCGGCTAAGATAAACGCCATCTCGGCACGGCCGCACATGCCCACGCCCACCGTCAGCGCCTCCCGCCAAGGCATACCAATGCGCAGCGCCATGCCACCGGCACTAAGCACCTGCCCAGCGATGACCGTCACTGCTAAAAGCGCGATAAACGCCACACTCGACGCGCTAATGTCAAACGAAATGGAAAAGCCCAGCGAGATGAAGAAGATCGGCCCGAGAAATGAATAGGCGATGCCATAGGCGCGATCGTTTACCACCTTGACTAAGTTGGGGTGGGCGACGCGCTCCTCAAAGAAAAGACCCGCCAAGTAGGCACCCAAGATCATGTGCAGCCCAATGGCCTCGGCAAAAAGACCGGCGGCAATGGCGGCCAGCAGCACAAAGGTGAAGCCCTTGCCGCCTTCGGCGCGGAAGGGCAGGGTGAGGCGGGGATAGACAAAGGTGCCCAACAGCAGCGCGACCGCGAAAAAGCCCACCACCTTGCCCAAGTTGACTACCAAGTCCAAGGGGGCAAAGGTGCCGCCGGAAAGTGCGCCGATCACCAAGCTAAAAAAGATCAAGGTCAAAAGGTCGTTGATGATGCAACTAGCAACGACGATCCGCGCAATGCGAGTGTCGGTCAACCCCAAGTCCTTGAAGCTTTTTAGGGTGATTACGACTGCGGTAGCCGTTCCAATGATCAGCCCCACGAAGACGGAGGCGGCAAGATCCAACCCGAAGAATTGGGCGACGGCAAAGCTGACGGCAAAGGGCACTGCGGCCCCTGCTATCGCCACCCCCAGCGAGCGCTTGAGCGCGGCGAAAAACTCGTTGGGCTGGGTCTCCACCCCGGCGTGGAACATCAGAAAGAAGATGCCGATCTCGGCCAATAGTTGAATGGCCTCGTCCGGCTCGATCCAGCCGAACACCGCCGGCCCCACCAACACCCCGACGATCAATTCGCCCATCACCGTTGGCAGGCCCAGCGGCCGCAAGGTCACGGCCACTAGCCAAATCCCGGCGAGCAAGATGAGTAAATCGAGCGCTACATTGTGCATGAGCGGCGTCCCGGCGCGTTTGACTGCTTTAATCGCTAATACAAGAGTAGGAAAAAAAGGATGCTGCTGCACTTGGGACGGGGTGGTGATTGTGCACATTCGTGCGTTAATTGAAATAGCGGTGACTCAAAAGTGAATCAAAACGCTCCCAACATCCATCCCCGCGAAGTGCGCCAGATCCTCATGTGGTTCGCCGGCATCCTGTGGCGCGGTGCCCCCACGGCTATGCTCCTAAACGTCAGCGGGCGATTCCTAGCGGCCCTGCTGCCGGCTGGGCGCATTCTGTTGATCAAAGAACTCGTCGATGCCGTCCACGCCGCCTTCGGCCAAGGCGAGGATCAGTTCATCGCCGTGGTCCCCCTGCTAGCCGGCTTGGCGGGCTTGCAAATGTTGGAAGCCGTGCTGAATGCGGTGCAGGAACACGCGGGCGCGGCCATACGGGAACAGACTAGCTGGAAGCTACAAGAGCGAGTCCTCGACCGAGCGGCCGGAGTGGGTTTGGACTCATTTGAACGCCGAGAATTTTTCGACCGCATGCAGCGGGCCCGGCAGGCCGCGTACTTCCGCGCCTACGGCGTCTTCCGCGACGCCACCGCCGTGCTCGAAGGTTTTGTCGTCCTGTGCTCCCTAATCGCGCTGTTTGCCACCGGGCACTGGTCAATCCCGCTAGTGCTCTTTTTGGGTACGGCTCCGGTTTTCTACACCCAAATTCGGCGCGGCCGCGAAATCTACGCGCTCTTTTACCAGCAGACGCCTGAACAGCGACGCGCCGAGTACTTAGTCGAGCTGATGACCGACCGCGACGCAGCCAAGGAAGTCCGGCTCTACGGGCTGGGCGACCTCCTCGTCCGCACTTGGGAGGGGCTGGCGCAAACGCTCCGCCAGCAGCGCCTGCGACTGACCCTGCGCCAGCAGCGCTACATGTTCGGCGGGCGGCTGAGCGGCATCAGCTCGGCGCTCTTATCGCTGGTCATCTTGCTCTACCAAGCCACCTATGGCACCCTGACCTTGGGGGGCTTTTTCGCCCTTGCCGAGGCCATCACGCGCTTCCAAAACACGCTTTTCCAACTGCTGCGCCAAATGGGCGATGTCTTTGAGCAAACGCTCCACATCCGCGACTTACGCGACTTCGTCGAATCGCCCCCCGAGCCGGAGGGCCAAACAGTCCTACCGAGCGCACCGCTGGACATCGCAATTGAAGACGCGGGGTTTGCCTATGGCGACGGGCCTCTCGTGCTCAGCGGAGTCAATCTGCGGATCAGGCCGGGCGAGAAGCTGGCGCTAGTGGGCGAAAACGGGGCCGGCAAGACAACCCTAATCAAGCTGCTCCTAGGGCTATATCAGCCGAGCGCGGGGCGCGTCCTCTACAATGGAGTGGACGGTCGCGAAATCGACCCACAGGTCTTGCGCCAGCGCTGCGCCGCAGTCTTCCAAGACTTCGTGCAATACCAGCGCACCGCGCGCGAAAACATCGGCTATGGCCAAGCCGAAGCCCTCGCTAATCAGGCCCGGGTGGAACGGGCCGCAACCGCGGGCGGCAGCGCCCTGCTAATCGAGTCCTTGGCTGAGCGCTACGAGACCACGCTAGGGCGCTACTTTGAGGGCGGGCAGGATCTATCGCGCGGGCAGTGGCAAAAGCTGGCCCTGTCGCGCGCGTACTTCCGCGACGCCCAAATCCTCGTGTTCGACGAGCCGACCGCGGCCCTCGACCCGCGCGCCGAGTTGGAGGTCTTTCGCCAATTTTTGGCCCTGAGCGAAGGCAAGTCCGCGGTCTTCGTCTCGCACCGCATGGCCTCGGCGCGGGTGGCCGATCGGATCTTGGTCCTGAGCCAAGGTCGGGTGCTGGAGGAGGGGACGCACGCCGAGCTGATGCAGCGCCGCGGGGAATACGCGCGCATGTTTTCCCTGCAGGCGCAGTGGTACCAACAGGAGGCGTCGTGAAGCGACTGAGCGCGATACGCCTCTTGCCTGCGCTCCTCAAGGAGGTGCTGCGCGTCCACCCGTGGGGAACGGGTGGGCTGGCCATCATCGTGCTGATCGGCTCGCTGCTGCCGGCCGTGGAATTGTGGCTCACCGGGCGGATCGTCGATCAGCTCGCCGCTGCGCTGGGCGGTGGCCGCGCGGCTTTTTTGCAGACCCTGCCTTGGGTCGGCGGTTTTTTCGCCACACTCTTCACCCACATGCTGCTCGATATGGCGCGGGCGGTCTTGCAGACAGACGTCCAAGACCGAGTCAGCGTGCGCTTACAGCGGCAAGTCGTGAACAAGGTACAGAAGGTCGAATTAGTCCACTTCGAGCATCCCGCGTTCTACGACGCGCTCAAGCGAGCCAACGAAGACCTGAGCGGCCGGCTCCTCAGCCTGCTCAACGTGGCGCTAGACACGGTCGGCACCTTGGGGGGGATGGCCGCAGTCGTAGGCGTGCTGCTGACCGGGCATTGGGCATTGGGGCCGCTGACCTTGATCGGCTCCGTCCCAGGGGTATGGGTGATGATGTGGATCAGTAAAAAGACGCACTACATCTATCGCGAGCGCACGCCGCAATACCGCGAGACATCCTATCTCCGCGAACTGCTAACCGAGCGCGAACAAGCCATGGAGGTGCGGCTCTTCACGCTGCGCGACCACTTGCTCGACACTTGGCGCGAGAAAGCCGTCGAGCTGGCCATAGAGCGCCGCGGGCTAGAGGCCAAGCGAGCCTGGCTCGGCGGGCTGACTTCCAGCATCGGAGGCTGGGGATACGTCGGCTGCCTGACGATCCTCGTCTGGTTGGTCGCCGGCGCGCAGCTAACCATCGGCCAGTACGGCATGTTGGCGCGGGCCGTGCAGCAGTTTTCTTGGCAACTCGGCGGGATCATGCGCTCCTTGAACACCCTGCACGAGGAGTCGCTGTATCTAGGAGATCTCTACGAATTCCTCGACCTGACGGCACCCCAAGCGTCCCTAGGAACTGCGGACGCCGGCCAAGACCTAAGAAATCTGCCGCTGCGCTTTGAGCAGGTATCCTTCCACTATCCAGACGGCGACCTCGTGCTCGAGGGCATCGACCTAGAGATCCGACCGGGTGAGCGCATCGCGCTAGTCGGCGAAAACGGGGCCGGCAAGACGACCTTGGTCAAGCTGATGATGGGACTGTACCAGCCGACGGGGGGACGGGTTTTGCTCGGAGATAAACCGCTTTTGGCCTATCCTCAAGATCGGGTCCGGCAGCTCTTTGCCGCGGTCTTCCAAGACTTTGTGCGCTTCCAATTTCCCGTGCGCGACAACATCGCCTTTGGGGCGCTGGGGCAAGAAGCCTCTGTCGAGCGGGCGGCCGAGCTAGCTGGTGCAGCGCCGTTTATCGCCGAGTTGCCCGGCCAATACGAGGCCCTGCTGGGCAAGGAGCTAGGAGGTGCGGACTTATCTACGGGCGAGTGGCAGAAGCTGGCCACAGCCCGGGCGCTGGTGCGGGAAGCTGAGTTCGTAGTGCTGGACGAGCCGACGGCCGCGCTCGATCCCAAGGCCGAAGCCGAGGTCTATCGACGCTTCGGGGAGATGACCAAGGGCAAGGCCTCAGTGATGATCTCGCACCGGTTGGGCGCGGCCCGGGCCGCCGACCGGATCCTCGTGCTCAAAGGCGGACAGATCGTCGAGCAAGGGACGCACGAGGCATTGATGCGGCAAGGCGGCGAGTACAGCCGCTTGTTCAGCCTACAAGCGCAGTGGTACGAATAAAGGCTAGCGCCGTCGGCCTCTGCGGGGCTTGCCGCGCGGGCGCGCGGGGGGGCGGTCGGCCATTTCCTCGACGACCATGTCAAGGCCCTTGAGATTTTGCCCGTTGAGCATGTCGATGGCCTCGCGGGCTGCGGCCTTGCTGGGCATGTCGATTTGGCCCCAGCGGCGGCGTGGGTCAATGGTAGCAGCGGCGACGGCCCCGAACAGCTCGAACAACGTGCGGAGATCGTCCTCGGTTACTTCAGTAGCTAGATTATCAACGCGAATCTTCATCTAATTTCCTAAAAATAAAAGGGGGTGATGCAGTGTACATCACCCCCTTTTGCACTAATTAAGGGCTAGGCCTAAAGTGCTACGACGCCCTCAGCCGCCGGGCCTTTCTTGCCCTGGACGACTTCAAACTCCACCTGCTGTCCGTCGGACAAGGTGCGGAAACCCTCGGCCTGAATCGCGCTGTGGTGGACGAAAACATCTTCGCCGTTCTCGCGCTCAATAAAGCCAAAGCCCTTCGCGTCGTTGAACCACTTTACGGTTCCCTTCTCGCGATCTGCCATAAGTAAAATCCTTTTGCAATGTGCGGTTAGAGCAGAACGTGCGAATAACTCTGAGTAGGAATCTACTGCTTCAGGCTTTTCGGTAGGAAAACTACATCAGGCCCGGGGTAGGAATCTACGCGAATCCGAACGACTGCCAACGTGATCTAAACGCCCCTACAACTATTGCAGAGACAATAATGGGGTAAATATAGGCAATCTGAGCCGCAACACAAGCAACTAATTCGCCGGCCGCCGGGCCGCCCAATCCACCCCTTCTCTTCCACTCCTTGGTTTGGAATTGGCCCTGCGGCCTCTATATTAAAGGAATTCAAGGGGATAGACGGCCTCAATCCCGCTTATCCCGTCCACCCACGTCGCACCAATGGAGATAAACGGCCCATGAGCGCAACCGGACCGGGGTTTGCCGCCGAAGATTTGAGCCTCTTCGCACGAATACAGCGCGTGTTTTACGCGCCGCGCACGGCTTTTGCCGCGGTGCGCGGCCAAGAAAGCGTGCACGACTGGCTACTGCCAGTCCTCTTAGTTTGCGTGGTGGGGGTTGGCTCCTATAACCTGACCCTCGACCTAAGAGCATCGGCCGTCCAGGAGCAGCTAGGGAGCCTGGACGAAGCCGAACGGCAGCAAGCAGAGGCGCTCCAAGCGCTCCAAGCGTATGGCTGGATGGAATTCCCGATGAGCCGCTTTTTCTCGCTAGTCGTGGTCGGGGGCGTGCTTTTGATGCTGGCGCGCTCTGCTTTCCAAGCCGAGGCCAGCTACCGACAAATGCTGGTGGTCAAAGCGTATGCGATGTTGGTGGTGGCCGTTGAGTTGACGATGTGGACGGTGCTGGTGCTGGCGACGGGCGACATCGGGGCGCATCTGGGGCTGGGCCTCTTTTTGTCCGAGGAGGCCGCAGCCACGTTTGGCGGCCGGATCCTTGCGGCCCTCAATCCCTTTGACCTGTGGCAAATTGGGATTATGGGCGTCGGATTGAGCGCGCTGGCCGACGCGCCCGTGCGCAAGGCGACCCTCTCACTTGGGCTTTTGTGGCTGCTCTGGATATTCGGCGGAGCCTTCATCGAGACCATCGGCCAAAGCGTGCCTCCGCCACCTCCCCAGTAAGTACAACCCCACATTTAGCGCGATTTTTAATCCCAAGTATTTTATTTACAGATATTTGAGCATGAACAGTAATGGAGTCAACCCGGTCGTCGCAGCCGCGGTCGCGGCCTTTGCCACATTCATCTATCCCGCTGCGGTCCGAGGAGACGGAGGAACCTTGCTCGAAGCCTTGTTGCGCCCCAATCCCATCTGCGCACCCGTGTTCGCGGCCGCGGCCAAGCGCGAAGTGCAAATCCTCTACACGCAAATCGACCGCGATGCCGACAACCGACCGCACTTTACCCGACACGAATACCGCGTCAATCCCAAGGATTATTTCTATCCGGCCAGTGCGATTAAGCTAGCGGGTGCCCTGCTGGCGTTGGAGAAGCTCAATCAACTAAGCATTGCGGGCGTGGACCGCCATGCGCCCGTCCGCATCGACAGCGCGTCCAGCGGCCAGACCGCGGTGCGCGAAGATCCGACCGCACCGGATGGCCTGCCCACCATCGCCCACTACATCCGCAAGCTCTTCGCCATCAGCGACAACGACGCGTACAACCGGCTCTACGAGTTCGTGGGACAGCAGCGGCTGAACGAAGGACTGTGGGAGAAGGGCTACCGGGATGTGCGCCTGACGCACCGGCTCGCCATCGCGCGCTCGTCCGAGGAAAATCGGCATACAAATCCGCTGACGTTCTACCGAGGCGACCAAGTCTTCTACCGGCAGCCGATGCTGGTCAATCCTCATACGTGGCGCGCACCCGCGCCGATTTCCAAGGGCGAGGGACACATCCAAAACGGAGCATTGGTAGCCGCGCCCAAGGATTTCGCCGGGTCGAATTACATGTCGATCGACGTGTTACAAGACCTACTCATGGCGGTGTTTTTCCCCGAGGAGTTGCCCGCAGAGCGGCGCTTCGACCTGCGGCCCGACGACTACCGCTTCCTCTACCGCGCCATGTCCATGTTGCCGCGCGAGTGTCCCCATCCCCAATACGACCCGAAAAAGTACTACGACAGCTACGTAAAATTCTTCCTGTTCGGCGACAGCAAAGAACCCATGCCCGACTCAGTGCGGATTTTCAACAAAGTGGGGCTAGCCTATGGGTATGTGACGGACAACGCCTATATCGTGGATTTCGAGCGCGGGGTCGAGTTTTTGCTAACAGCCGTGGTGCTAGTGAACGAGAACGGCATTTTTAACGACGGGGCCTACGAGTACGACGAGGTGGGGCTGCCATTTTTGGCCGAACTAGGCCGGGTCATCTACGAATACGAGCTGGAGCGAAAACGGGCGCACCGACCGGATTTGAGCAAGTGGCGGGTCAACTACGGGCGATAAACGGCAGCAGCTATGGAGACCGTCGGCCAGAATATGCCGCTCTCGGCATGAGTGTCAGTTACACTAGATAGGATCACTCTATCTCCTCGCAATGTCCCTACAATCCTTCCCAGATCGGCACCGAAGTGCCATCGCGACGCCAACAGCGACGCTCTGACAATTCCTCCAGCACATAGTGCATTAACGCGCGTCTTTGCTCGACCTTGAGGACGCCACTGTCGGCGATGCCGTACTCATGTTCATAGCACAGCCGTTCCTCTTCGGAGAGCTCGGACGACAGGAGAAACCGCCGATTCTCAAATGTATGCCAGTCAATGTCATCCTCTAGCCCGATGAAGGGTATTTGTTCTGTGCGCCGAGATTCGATGGTGCGAGCAGGAACTATGTCGATGTAGCGAGAATCTAGTGACCGGCCAGTAGCAGTGCGTCCTTCGGAGCGGTAGCCTCGCAGATGATAGCGCCCGCGAGATCGAATGAGGGCGGATGGATGGAAGACAAACTCTTGGATTCCTGGCTTGGCGGCGTAGAACAACAATACCGGGCGGCGGTCCAAACATGCGGCGATTACTTCACGGGAGGGTCTGGACGGAACTTGAGCCGAGAGCGCTATATCGTGTCCACCACCGAGAGGGGCGACCGGAGAAAACGGATTCCCAGGGACTTGGTCTGCCACCAAGAGCAGTGAAAACGCGATATTGGGATCGGTCACGGCGGAGCCGGGATCGAATTCCTCCGTAGGGACCAAGCATCGCTCGGCACCCGGTCGGTAGGGCGGCAAAATTGCATCAAAGCGCCGCCATTTTGAAATCAGGCTTCGCGCCGTGCGCTCGGACACACCTAGAAAGTCCTGAACCTCTTTCGCCTTCAGGTGTCCTCGCCAGTACAGCATCGTTTCGGCAAAGCGTAGAGCAGCCTTGTCTTCTAGTTTTCCCATAATAATCCTAGTGTAATATATACCTGCAAAATTTGCAAGTTTCCTAAGTTATATGATATTATCAGCGTTTAATAACGCAGAAATTGGAGGATATTGCATGAGGATAAAACTCTTGGCTCCACGTGGAGAATATGTGAGAGTACGCTTCCTGGACAGCCTGCATGGTGCGCTCGTCAACGCTTGGACTGCGTGTGGGGCACGAGGGCCAGACGTGGTAGGGCGCGATGCTGGCAACTGGTCCTTCGGCGCAGTGGGGTCCGCCACCCCTAGGGGATTTCTCCTAAAATCTCTGGTGGTCGGTGCCGAAGGGGAGCCGCTTGAGCCGGTGCTTGGACACCTACTTCCCGAAGCCATCTGTAAGACCTCTACCAACGGCGACGTAGTGGACTTGTCGGCTTGGGACAAGGTCATTGAGGAGCTTCCGGTTGTCTGCGGACCAGGAGAAACCGCGACACTGCCGACGATCATGCTCTCACCGCTCGCCTTGTCGGTGCGCGGCCAAAAGGGGCGTTGGCACGATGATTTGACAAAGGCCGGGGCCGATTTACAGGACGCCGTGAACTTTCGCCTTTCACGCCTGACCGACCGCGACGTGCAGTTGAAGGTCGAGCCCGATAGGCTGTATCTACGCGCCAACCCGAAGCATTCCATATTGGTCCATACTCGTGCCGTCCCCGGCGGCAAACCGGCGTTCGTCATCGGGATGGTATGCCCCTTGTCCATCAGCGGCCAATTTGAAGACCTGCGTTCTGCTTGGACTCTCGGGATAGGTGAGAAAAATCGATACGGCTTCGGCTGCATCGGGTACGCGGGGGGACTTATATGAGCAGCCTATCCCAAGACTTCGCTCACCGGACGGCCGTCGAAGTGTACGGCGATTTCCTAGACAAGTGTGTCAATCGTCGAGTCATCGACGATCGAGTCATCAACGCTCATGACGGTCCCCCAAAAAAAGAATCGGCTGGGAAGATTGACGGCCGGCCGGTGCGCTTGGTGACGATCAGCGGCAAGGGAGGGTGGTCGCCGGCTCCGGAGTTGGCGGAACGCTGGGAACGAAACGACAACATCAGCCTGCTGGATCATCTGCTCTCAGTGGCTAGGGGAGCGCTAATGTTCTGGCTTGCCGACGCTCCGCGTTCTTGGTCGAGCGAGGCCGAGATCGCCGAGATCGAACGGCTTGCCTATGCGGTCGTCTGCATTGCCTTCCTGCACGACATCGATAAAGACCTTGACTTGTCGCGTGGAGAGAAAATCGATGTTGCTGATGTAGAAGAACGA
Source organism: Candidatus Latescibacterota bacterium (assembly GCA_965116455.1). Taxonomy (GTDB): domain Bacteria; phylum Latescibacterota; class UBA2968; order UBA8231; family UBA8231. The sequence goes on from OZ220690.1 coordinate 4,047,606, forward strand.
ATGCGCCGATATGGGATCGACGAGTTCTTGGCAAATCGACGCATCCGTATCTCACCGGCTGCGATGCTCAACTATATAGAGGAAGTAGAAGGAACCCAAGCGGCTAGAAGTTCCGTTGCTTCTGACTACGACCGAGGAATCGCCAAGACCTGCCGCTATGTTGAGTTGGCCGATAAGCTAGAAGGGCAGTTCACGAGTAGAGAGCAAAGTGCAGGCGTCAACGGCGTCCTCTCCCTCCTCAAACGTTGGCCCGCGCTTCAGGATGGCGGATTGAAGCAGTGGGAAAAGGTGGAAATCCACGACCACCTCCATGCCTTTCTATTGGATCACTTCCAGCGTGCGCTCTCTGCAACCTGCAAAACGCTCACAGGCCGTCTGCCCCTGATTGAGATCGTCCACGATGGAAGACTTCTGTGCGTTATCCCGAGAGAATATGCGGATGACGTAAAGAAGAAGGCCCTCGACAGCTTTCTCGGCGATCTTCCCTACGGTTTGCGCTTCGCGGTCAATAACCGCCTAGCGTGCGAGTTCGTCGGAGGCTCTGCGTCGTGGGAGGCATGTCGGGACGTCATGAATCCCAAGGGCAACTGGGATGGCAGGTTCGCCAATCTATTGGCGTTTCCCAGACTGTTTGCTCGCATTCACCGCGAAGAAATCGATGCGCTGTTCGACGCGGCGGGCATGACAACTTCTTGGAGTTCTTTCGACGACAGCGCCGTTGGAGCGACCGTTAAGCCGGCACTCGATCACCCAAGCGGAGACCCCGGTGATTTGGATATGGAACCCGCTCATGCGCTGGCGTTTCTTGCGATTGCTCTCAACCATGTGGATGGCAAGCGCAAGGGGGCCGCGCCTGCCGCAGACTGTCGTGAGCAAGAATTGGTCGAACACTTAAGAGCTGAAGGCCGGGAACTGCCAGAGGTCGTCGCGTCGGTCCCCGACAAGGAGGGGCGTGTGCGTCGCGTTTTGCTCGCAATGTGGGCGATCGGCGAGATTTGGCAACTTGCCGAGGAGGACCCTGACAGCGGGCAGGAAACGCTAGACGCCATTCTCGGCCGCGAGGGTCTAGTTGGGCTCTGGTTGGAGGGAAACGACAGCCGCGCCGGGATCTCAAGCCAAATCGAGGACATTTCGAGTAACATTGTGAACGCACTGCGCCAGCGCTTTACGGCGTACCTGTCAGGGCGTCCAGCGATGTCATTCGACGTCGGCAACTCGCCGAAGCGCTGCATTTTGTGCAACGAGCCAGTTGGTGCTTCGTGGCGCGTCAGCACCGCGTCCCGAGCACACGGTATCAAGGCATCGGCGTTTTCCGGCCGCGACGGACGCAACGACCACTTGGCGTCTCCATCCGGTGATACCCATCTGTGTCCGGTCTGTCTCGCCGAGTTGCAATTGCGACAAAACGCACAGGACGATTTCCGAGGAAGCGGTGACTTGCCGCCGCTCATCTCTTCGCCGGTAACGATGGGGCTCTTCGGAGGTTTGGCCTTCGAGCGCGAGGATTCTGTGGTCTCCATGGGGCTGCACGACCTCAATCGGCTAGAAATCAAGAAGGGCTCGGTTTACTATGGGCTCGATTGCCAGACGCGGCGTATCCGCGTGGCACGGCTGGAGACACTACCCAACACGGACAAGGAACTGGTGACCCGGCTTCACATGACACTTAGGGCCACCAGACGCCTCGGGCGTCCGCTCCACATCTTCCGCGGTGCCCCGCGCAGGCATCCGGCGATTTTCTATTCCGATGCGCTACCTGCGTGGTTGGAGCGCCTGCTCTGTGGAGACTCCCTACGCATTGAGCAACTTCCCGATGCTCTGTCTAAGCTAGAACTCTTCGAGAAGATGGCTGAAGCACCCGGTTTGGGAATCGAATGGGCTAAACAGCTTGCCGATCCCGACCCGACGGCTGTGCTCGGCGCACTCTGTGTGGCTTGGGCACTGGCCGTCGACCGGCGAGGAAACGGAGACAATAAGGACCAAGCGTGGTCGCTGATTGAGGAGAAAACACGCGAGCAGGCGCTCGCATACATCAGAAAAACCGGAGGTGAACAAGTGAATCTGAAAGACAATCAGGATCCCCTGATTCGACTAGCATGGCTAGCAGCCCGAATTCAGCAACGGCGTAGTACGCGAGATTCGACCAACAAGCAGCTTCTTTGTTGGAAAATAGCACTGAATTTCTACGTGGGCGCACGGCATTCAACAACCGAAGACCGCACTGCCCTGATACTAGGACTTGCTAGTACGCTTGAGGAAGAGTTGACGCGCAAGAGCGATGCTGCTGCAAAAAAGCATCGCGACGATCAACCTCTCGACCAAGCCTGCATCGAATTCTCAACCCACTTCGCGGACGAAGTTTGGCCGAAAGTCTTCAAGTCGAAGGAGCCGACCTCGCAGGAGCAGCGGCGAGCAGCGGCGATTTACCGTTTCGCCTTGCTGGAGGCTTACCGCGAACGCGGTATCTCCGAAGCAGAAAACGGCGCACCAACTGACGATGAAACCCAAGAAGTCTGACATGTCCAACGAAAATGCCAAGGAGGCAATGATGCTTGACAAGTTCATGCAGTATCTCAACGACGGAGACCTCATCGAGGAAGTAGTAGCGGCCAACGGCAAGGACACCTATCTGATGCCAACGCGCCGCAACGCGGGACATATTGCCATCGCCATAATACGCGAAATCGTGGCCCCCACAGTATTCCGCAATGCCGAAGAGGAGATCACGGACATTGAGGACCGAGATGAGGTGCGCCGCGTCCGGGCGACACCGAGCAAGTTCAAATTCGGTGAGCGGGGACGGGGACTACTGGTGCTGAGGGCTTGGAACGCGGGCGGGCGGTTGCCTCAGAACCGCACCGCAGTCGGCGATCAGATGCCGATTCGCGAAGCGCTAGACCTCAATACATTGGTGTTCGGGGATTCTGCCATGTCGGGAACCCGCGTTCTGCCGATCAAGGCCGCAGTGCAATACTCCGATGCGCTGAGTACGGTGCCGTACCGCGACAGCGTAGGTGAGAGCTTCCACCATCGTGGGGACGAAACCGGAACACTGTGGGACGCTGAGGGAAAGAAGAATACCGAAAATCTGTTCACTCGGCACTTCGTCCTTCCCGGCACTCTCCTGATACAGATTCTCACCAGCAATGGCCGGCAGCTTCCGCCAATCGGCTTGGATCACTTGCTGCTCAGCCTTGGCCTTGCTGGCTCCTATGGAGGCCAGACCTCAGTCACCGGCGTCAACGTGCGAACCCATATCGCTGGAATATTCGCCGCTCGCCTTGAGACTCCAATGTCCTCTCCTTACGAGCTGTTGCGGTCGCTTCCCGAAAGCAACTCGGTCGAGGAAATAGTATCTGCTGTGATGCAAGCAATGTCAGGACACTACCGAGTCCATGCGGATACGTCTGAAGCGTCCGCCCACCAGCAGCAACTTGTTCAGGCGTTCGAGGAGGACAATCCCGATCTGCGGCGGAGGTTCGAGGAAGCCGCACCGAAAATCGCCGATCTGTTCGAGCAGCACTTCACATCCAAGAAGGCGTGACCCGTGGCGGGAGCAATTTACACATACCAACTGACCGCGCTGACACCTTGGGCATGGCATGGACTCGCCGTGCCTTCGGGCACTGCGACACTCAACGACGTCGTGACCGATACGGCTATGGCGTTCGCGACATCTGCCGCTCTCGGCATGATGCCGCGTTCGCCTTGCCTGCCAACGGAACCCGACTATCGTAGCCATCTAGCCGCTCTGCCGTTTAAGACGTCGCTGTTCATGGGGCACGACAACAGGCTCAACCGGCCGTTGGCGCGCCGCCTCAATCTGGATATGGAGTGCGGCATGCCCCCGAGCATTGAAAGTGCCCGCAAGAGCGGCAACATCAAGGATTACTACCATATCCAAGAGGTTGCCGTGGGTTCGGTCTTTTATGGCTGCTTTCTGCACGCCGATCCACTTCGTATTGCACACGACGCCTATGGAGAGCGGCTAGATCGGCTTGTCGTCCGGCTTGGGCTTGGCCGCACAGGCGTTGGTCTTCTTGTACGCTGCGAATCGCAGCACGAGATCCATCTCAATCTGCACACGGCACGACTATTCGATCCGGACGTCGATCTCGAAGCGGGGCCGTACCTCCTCCATACGATTCAACCCAGCCGAACCCTCGAACCTGATGAGGCACTGCGGCTCACCGCCGACTGGTCGTAACGAGACCCCCGATGATTATCCGAGCGCACTCTGTGCCGATAATGGCAAGCGGCCTGTCACCGATGCAAGAGCGTCTGCTCCACTCCGACAAGTTCGTGCGCCTCGTATCCGCGCCGACGGGCTCTGGGAAGTCCTACGCATTCATGCGGGCAGTACTCGACGAAGGAGCGCCTGTGCTCTTTATCGTTCCTACCAAACGGCTGTTGCAAAATCTGATCGACGATGCCCGCGAGCAGGCGCGGGAGCAGCTTCATTCGCGTGGGTGGAGCGAGGCTCAGGTCGAGGCGTGGATTGACGAGCAGATCGTCGAATGGTCGGGCAACCAAGCTAGCGATGGGACTGAAAGCCTTGCTGCTGCGCGAGTCCGGCAGTTCCTCAATGGCGGTGCGCTGTCGAGTGGCCGCGTCATCTTCGCTATTCCCGAAGTGGTCGTCACCATGATCTCCGGCATTTGCATTACAGGAGCGAGTACAGTCAACCCTTTTCTCTACCTGCGTCGCTTCGACCACATCGTCTTTGACGAGTTCCATACCATTGACGACCGCTCTTTTGGTTTGGCTTGCCTGTTCTCGCTGCTAGCCGTAGCGGAGCGGCGGGGGAAGGTCTCACTTCTGTCAGCGACGCCGGTTGATGTAACCAAGGTTCTGGAACGAATGGGCGTTGGAGTAGGAGAGATAGAGCAGATTTCTGAAGAGATCGTCGCCGGTCATCCGCCGGGCCATCGCCCCATTCATGGAGACGTAACGCTTTCCCTGCGCGAATGCTCCCTGTCCGAGTCGTTTGCTCTGAGCATCAACGCGGTGCGCAAGTCGATTGCCGGAAACCGAACCGTCATCGTCATCTACGATTCCTTGCAGCGGCTCAAACAGGAGGAGCTAGCAATAAAGGGAATGCTCATCAGGGCCGGTCTCCAGGACGCTAGGATTCTTGCAATCAACTCCATCGACGATTCAACGCGAAAGCCAAGCGAGCCACGCCGCGGCCGCCGTTACGCGGATCCCCGCGAGTACAACGTGCTGTTGTGTACGTCTTCAGTCGAAATCGGCGTCACCTTCCGCAGTAATCTAATGTTCATGGAACCCGGTTTCGGGATCGCGAGCTTTATGCAGCGCGTCGGACGGGTCTCACGTGGTGCAGACAACGGGCAAGTCATCGTGTCGTCATCCGAAGCTCGACGCAATCGCCACGTTTGGACCCGGACGATCGCAAAGGTCATTGAAGACCACGAGGAGTTGGATGTCCAGACCTTCACGGCGAAGATTCTCCGTGACGTGAAACGCCGCCTTCAGCCGACCCGCAAGGAAGCCGAGACAGACTTGACGACAGATAGCCCGACGGTGCCCTTCTATCGGCGCACTTCTTGGCGCGGTGTTTTCTGGGCGGCCTTGTTCATCGTTGCGATTCGACGGACGAAGATGAAGGTTCAGAAGGAAGCGAATGCACGTTTACGAGAGGTTTCACCGAACGTTGTCCGGTTCGTGGAGGCCAAGATCGGGGAGATATTGTCGGTGGACGTGGTGAACGACAACCTGCCGCTGCGTTCCCAGCCGCACAAGCGTTGGGTCGAAGCCCTACTCTCAAGTGCCCTTATCTACCGCGACATCGGTGCGACAATCGAGGTCGTAAATCCAGACGGCACACGTCATTCTGTAACGGAGTCGTTTCTGCGCCGGGCAACGGATATTCTCAGCCGCTACATAGTCTCCGAAGAAGATGGAGAACAGGTAGTCCAGCTTATATCGCGTACCCTCGATCAAGAGATCAAGGCATTTACGGGCAAGCCAGAAGTCCAAAAGATGACGTGGTACGTTCAGTCTCCGATAGATCACGACAGCTTCACACTCTCAATCTGGGAGAGAGATAAGGGAAGCGAGCAACTCAACGTGCGTCTAGTCGAAGCGTGGCGGAATCAGTTTGCCCGGTTCATCCCCGCTCAGGGAAGCGACCACGACGATCCCCGCAAAAAAGTAATGGGGGCCGCGACCGCTCTAGTGGAGCGTCTCGGAAGGGCACCACTGGATGAAGACTATGAGGATTCTGCAGAAAGCGCGATGTTTGCGTGAACTGGCTGAAGAAACCGGCCTGCACGGTCTCTATTTCCAGCATGTCGCCTTGTGCCGCCGACGTGCATGGCTGCATCTCGTAGGAGCAACACACGCCGGGCGCGACGTGCGGGTGCGCCGGGGGCTATCACTTCATCAAACGGAGAAGCGTCCCGACGATGTGCCCAAGGGACTTGGCATTGCGCCGGACGCCATTGACTTCGAGCGGCAGATTGTAATTGAGAGGAAAGGAAGTGCTGGCGCACGCGATGCGGTCTCCCGGCAGGTCCTGTTCTATGCGGCGTTTATGACGGCGGCTACCGGGGAGCTTTGGAGCGCTGAAGTTCAAGTGTACGGGTCGCGGAAAAAGACAGCCTACGATTTGACCGAAAGCGTACTCGACCAACTCATCCGCGATGCACAGGAGGGACGTGTCCTGATAGATGGTCCTCCACCCTCGGCGCATCGCATTCCCCTCTGCAATGCCTGTAGTTGTAACCTACTGTGCTGGGACGAGGAATGATATGGACGTAGTTATCATCCCGCGCGATGCGCGTCTCAACAGACACGAAAATGCGCTCGTCGTAACTTCAGACGCAGGACGCAAGTCCATTCCGCTAAATGGCGTTAAACACGTCTTGTGCATGGGCGACGGCTCTATCTCCATACGCCTACTCAAGGACATGGGACGACGAGGAATACGCTTCACCGTTCTCGATGGACGCGGCGGCTTCCTCGGTGCCTTTGAGCCAGAAGACGAAACGCCATCTGGAAGAGTACGCATCGGTCAGGCCGCACTGTTTTTGAACGAGTCTGCCCGGCAGAGAATTGCCAAAACAATCGTGCGCGCACAGGTGAAATCAATGTGCGGCTTGCTTCAGCGATACCGCCGAAACGGAACATCGGGACTTGATGCCTCGCTGGAGGGCCTTCAGAATGCACTCGAAATGATCAAGCGTGCATCGAGTATTGAGTCCTTGATGGGTGCAGAGGGACAGGCGCGGGCTTTCCTACACGATGCCTTCGGGCTGATTTCACCGGATGCAAAGCTGGAACGCAGAATGAGGCGTCCGCCACCGGATCCCGTCAACTGTCTGATGTCTTTCTTTAACATGCTGCTCTACTCCGCGTGTGCGAACGAGTTGGCAAAGACTCACCTCGACCGGAGTATCTCGTTTCTCCATTCACCGGGAACGGGACGGCGCTCACTCTCAATCGACATGGCCGAGACTTTCAGGCCCGTGCTGTCGGATGCACTCATCGTGTCTTTATTTCGCCGGGGACAGGCTGACGAGTCTTGGTTTGAAAGATCTCCGGGCGTATGCCTCCTCAACGAGAAGGGAAGGATCAAAACGACTGAGCGTTTCTGGTCGCGCATTGAAGAAAAATGTGGAGATCTGACCTTCCGACAGGCGATTCATAGACAATGCCTCGCCCTGGAAAGAGAAGCGCTCGGTATCGGCGAGTTTCGAGCTTTCGTTTGGAGAGGATGAGCCCCTATGTTCGTAATGATCTGTTACGATGTCCCCGCTAAGAGAACAGAGGTGTACAAAAAACTCCTCAAAGAATACCTCATTCACGAACAGGGATCGGTATTTATGGGAGACCTCCCAGAATCCGAGCATATAAAGCTGTTGTCCGAAATCTCAAAAAAAATTGGACCAGACGACCGTATAATGCAACTCCTTTGCCCAAATCGGCACAACGTTGAGGTACTCAGACTCAGCAAGGATGCTCTGGGAGGACAAATGCGCCAAGAAGAGGATAACTGGCATGGCAGAAATTGGACCCTTCTCTGACAATTTGTCTTTGCGCTTGGGCGTAAAACTATCCCTGAGCCAGACGCCAAGCGCAGAACAGGCGGCTTGTATCGACGTTTTGGTGCGCTCTACAAACCATATAAACAGATAACGAGTTGAAAAATAAGCGGTTTCAAATCCCCATGAGGGGTAATGAGAACGTCGATAACGACGCAGCCAACAGACCAAGGCACCAGGTTTCAAATCCCCATGAGGGGTAATGAGTATCATTCCCGTAGAAGTCGAGTAGGTATTGATTGCTCGTTTCAAATCCCCATGAGGGGTAATGAGATGGAGTTGCTTGCTTTGCCGTTCCCTGCCCGCAATGGTTTCAAATCCCCATGAGGGGTAATGAGCAAGATGGGGCCATTGGTCGCCGCTTGGGTGCAACCTGGTTTCAAATCCCCATGAGGGGTAATGAGCACAAGATGCAAAACCGCGTTTGGAATGGCGCGTAGTTTCAAATCCCCATGAGGGGTAATGAGCACTGGAACCAATGCCGCAGAGATTGAGGGCTTGGCTCGTTTCAAATCCCCATGAGGGGTAATGAGTACCGTGGATGGAGGAGTTCGAGGGCCACCACACCTTGCTGTTTCAAATCCCCATGAGGGGTAATGAGTTACGCGCCGGCGGATTCATCGGCGTGGGATTCTCAAGTTTCAAATCCCCATGAGGGGTAATGAGCTGCTTTGACAACGACACGCCGGATATTCCCCATTGGGTTTCAAATCCCCATGAGGGGTAATGAGCTTCACGCTCAGGCCCTCTGAACGTGCCCACTTCTTGTTTCAAATCCCCATGAGGGGTAATGAGTCGTTACAGCCGTCTGCACCGCGGCGATTTCTGAAGTTTCAAATCCCCATGAGGGGTAATGAGCGGGTGATTATCGTCGATGAGGTCAGCAAGGAGGTGAGCGTTTCAAATCCCCATGAGGGGTAATGAGTGATAAGCACAGGCTCGAATGGGTAGAAAACGACGCGGGTTTCAAATCCCCATGAGGGGTAATGAGTTGTTTGACGTTCAATCGGCAGCGGATGAAATAGAAAGGTTTCAAATCCCCATGAGGGGTAATGAGAAAATAGTCGCGGCGCACTTCGTTAAGTGTCTTGATGCGTTTCAAATCCCCATGAGGGGTAATGAGTTCTCGTAGAGCGTAGTAAGCTCGCTACTCTACGAACTGTTTCAAATCCCCATGAGGGGTAATGAGACTGGAGAAACCAAAGAACGGGACGCTATACTTGACGTTTCAAATCCCCATGAGGGGTAATGAGACGGTAACGGTCACTGCGGCCCAAGATGCCGATGCAGGTTTCAAATCCCCATGAGGGGTAATGAGTACAACGCTGTGCAATACTGGCGCGAGGAGAAGCCCGGTTTCAAATCCCCATGAGGGGTAATGAGAACATTCAACCCCGGCCCAATAGGCCCCGCTGGCGTAGTTTCAAATCCCCATGAGGGGTAATGAGAACGTGGCTGGCATAATGATCGCCGGGCAAGTAGCGGTTTCAAATCCCCATGAGGGGTAATCTCGACTTTATCCAAAGAAGATGGCAGCGACTCATTTTCCTTCGTAGCGTAGATGGTGTCGAGACACCTACAACCGAGGAGGATGCCATGAGTCGACTGCCGGAGGATATAATAAGCGTTTTGTCGCACGTTGCCCCTATTTTTTCTGCCCGTGTCTGGCCGCAGGCGCAGACGTTGTTGCTCGGAGCCTTGTTGGCACCGGGCAAACGGACGGTGAGTGCGGTGTTGGAAGTGATGGGGTTGGGGGCACAGCCCCAGTTTCAAACCTATCATCGCCTACTCAATCGCTGTGTCTGGTCGCCGGTTGTGGGTAGTCAGCGTTTATTGGCGTTGTTAGTGGCAACCTTTGCACCGACCGGCTGGATTGTCTTGGGCTTAGATGATACGATTGAGCGACGGCGGGGCGACCACATCCGCGCCAAAGGCATCTATCGAGATCCGGTGCGTTCCAGTCGGAGCCATGTGGTTAAAGCCAGTGGCCTACGCTGGCTGTCGTTGATGCTGCTGACGCCGATGGGCTGGGCGGATCGGGTCTGGGCGTTACCCTTTATGAGTGTGCTGTGTCCCTCCCAGCGCTATTATACCCAGCAGGGTCGCCCTGCGGTGTCCCTGGTACAGCGTGCCCAAAGCATGCTTCATGTAGTCGCTCGTTGGCTGCCAGGACGGCGTATTGTGGTGGTGGCTGATAGTAGCTTTGCGGCGCTGGCCTTCCTCGACGCGGTCGCCTCCTATGTTACCGTCGTGACGCGCCTGCGTCTGGATGCGGCCCTGTATACCCCGGCTCCGCCTCGGTCCGCCCGCCAAGTGGGTCGCCCCCGCTGCAAAGGGAGCCGTTTACCCTCCCTTCAACACCATCTGGACGACCCGGATACGCCTTGGCAAACCCTAACCATCCCTCGTTGGTATGGCCGCAAGCGGCGCACCGTGGAGGTCTATTCCCAAACCGCCGTGTGGTATCACACCGGCTTGCCGCCCGTGCCGATTCGATGGCTCCTCATTCGAGATCCTCACCACACCTTTGCGCCTCAAGCGTTGTTGTCGACTCATCGGAGCCTGTCGCCTCGGCAGATGCTGACATTTTTTATTCAGCGTTGGGCGGTCGAAACCACCTTTGAACAAGCCCGCGCCCATCTGGGCATGGAGACCCAACGCCAGTGGAATGACCAAGCCATTGCTCGTACTACCCCGGTGCTCTTAGCCTTGTTTAGTCTAGTCGCGTTGATCGCCCATCGATTGGTCAAAAAACAAGCACTGGGCTGCCACGCCACCGCGTGGTATAAAAAAGTAAAACCAACCTTTGCGGATGCGTTGGCTGGCGTCCGAAAACAAATTTGGGCGACTTTTGCAACTACCCAATCGCAAGACGACATGGTAAAAATACCGCGTGCCCTATTTAACCGCTTGATACACACCGTCTGTTACGCTACCTGAATGGATAAAGTCGAGGTAATGAGCCATCCGAATATTGTGGAACACCGCCCCCTGGTTCGGGGTTTCAAATCCCCATGAGGGGTAATGAGAGATTAGCGAGGATTAGACATGATTGCGATACTGCTTGTTTCAAATCCCCATGAGGGGTAATGAGCTGTCCGTAGAGGTAGTCGCTAACGGTCTCGCTGATGGGTTTCAAATCCCCATGAGGGGTAATGAGGGGGATTAGCCATTTTTCAAAGCCTCTTCCATTAGCCGGTTTCAAATCCCCATGAGGGGTAATGAGTCGCACCGTACACGGCCTGGGTGCAGGAGACGCTGGCCGAGTTTCAAATCCCCATGAGGGGTAATGAGCTCATCGCGGTAGAGCACGAGACCCGTCGTCCGGCTCGCGGTTTCAAATCCCCATGAGGGGTAATGAGGAGGAGGCTGGAGAGTAGCCGGACGGTGGCGGCGCCGTTTCAAATCCCCATGAGGGGTAATGAGCAGAGCCGTAAAACCATTGTGTCCATAAAGCGGTTCGTTTCAAATCCCCATGAGGGGTAATGAGCTAGTTCGTCGCTCATGCCCACCTGCGACAACACAGGTTTCAAATCCCCATGAGGGGTAATGAGTTGAAGAGGGGCTGGAGATAATGCACCATCGTCGGAGTTTCAAATCCCCATGAGGGGTAATGAGTTGGACGACTAGCGCGAGAGGGCGTAGAAGCTGATGGTTTCAAATCCCCATGAGGGGTAATGAGCATCAGGCCACCTCGATTTCTTTGGATCGCCTACGCTCGTTTCAAATCCCCATGAGGGGTAATGAGTGGCCGCAAGCCCGGCCCACGTTTGGGCGTCTGTCAGTTTCAAATCCCCATGAGGGGTAATGAGGAGGAGGCTGGAGAGTAGCCGGACGGTGGCGGCGCCGTTTCAAATCCCCATGAGGGGTAATGAGTCGTTGAGCGAACACGATTTTGGTCCGCTGACCGAGGTTTCAAATCCCCATGAGGGGTAATGAGACGGGGGAATTGTAAGTAGAAAGCGAGAGCGAAAAATGGTTTCAAATCCCCATGAGGGGTAATGAGTACCGCGCTTTTACTCGCGCACAATGCAATAATATTTGTTTCAAATCCCCATGAGGGGTAATGAGTGATGCGAGCGGCCATATTGATAGGGTTCGACACAGGTTTCAAATCCCCATGAGGGGTAATGAGTACCTGCCGAGACTGGCCGTGGGAGCCGACCAGACGAGTTTCAAATCCCCATGAGGGGTAATGAGTTCGCAGAAGGCGGTCATGCTTTCGTCCCTTACCCGTGTTTCAAATCCCCATGAGGGGTAATGAGTCGTATGAGGATGTGGATGCGGTGGCCTCGCCACATGTTTCAAATCCCCATGAGGGGTAATGAGAAGCGCATATACCGCGCCTCGTGGAGCCTCGACGGGTTTCAAATCCCCATGAGGGGTAATGAGCCGGTGAACGCCACCTGCTCGATATGGTTGATCGCGGTTTCAAATCCCCACGAGGGGTAATGAGCAGCCGGAGCACGTACACCTGTTCGTCTCGGCTCCCGTTTCAAATCCCCATGAGGGGTAGTGAGTACGAAGGATGCGTGATTAAGGCCACCCAGCCCTTGCGTTCCGAACGCTCACGCTTGCGCCGCGCCTATCTGCGCTTCATCGCCGACTCTGGACGAAGCAAGTTTAGCTAGATATCTGTTGACAAAATGCACACATTGTGTGATAATCAGCGTACATGAGTAGCTTCGACTGGAACGCGGAGAAAAACCAACAACTCGCCGAGCAACGAGGGATCTCATTCGAGCGCGTCGTCTCTGCGATTGAGCAAGGCGGTCTGGTGGATGTGCTGGAGCATCCGAACCAAGAGCGCTATCCGGGGCAGCTAATCTACGCCGTAAACATCGAGGAATACATTCACCTCGTCCCTTTCGTGACAGAGGCAGACGGCACGCGGTTCCTGAAGACGATCATTCCCAGCCGCAAGGCGACGCGAGATTATCAGAGGAGGAGACCATCGTGAGGGATAAAATGAGCACGGAAGAGCGGGAAATTCTCGATGGGTTTGAGCGGGGAGAGCTACGCTCCGCTTCTGGAGCTGAACGCGAACTCCAAGAGGCGCGTCAGGCGGCCCGCAATACGTTCAACAAGACCCGGCGAGTGAATCTGCGCATGACGGAACGCGATTTCAGTCTCGCTCACTCGCGGGCGCGGGAAGAGGGGATCCCCTATCAGACACTGCTATCCAGTGTCATCCACAAGTACCTGTCCGGCCGACTAACCGAGAAGAGCTAGCTCGGCGATGGGCTGCTCCAACGTTAAGCCGACCGCATTGGGTGTGGTCTCGCGCCCCTAGTCTATCCCAATGTGAGAAAGATTAGCCCCTGTTTCCCGGCGGCGTCCCATTGTCAATCATCGCGCTGATAAAGAGAAACTTCAGCGGCTTGTCGCCAACATTGCGGTGCTTGTGAAAGACATTGCGCGGCAGGAGCACGCAATCGCCCGGCCCCAGTTGATAGGTCTCATCCCCCACCTCAACTTCGATATCGCCTTCTAAGATGTAAAAGGCCTGCTCCTGATCAGCGTGAGCGTGGCCGTCGCCGGAGACCCCACCCGGCTCGTATTCGTTGGTGTGGATTACTAGCCGCTCGGTATTTATGGCGGCCGGTCGCTCCTCCCGACGCGCTCCGGGGCCAAGTATAACCCGCGAAATACCGCCGGGATGGCCGTGATTTTCAGCCGGTTGGCCAAAGCAATCTCGCACTCTATAGGTATCGCCCATTCTCCGTCCTCCATTTGACCGCTAGGAAAGTCCCGCCGGCAATAACACCAACTCTGGCACATAGGCCCTCGCCGGCAACGCTGCGACAAAGAGGCAGGCATCGGCCACATCCTGCGGCATCAACGCTTGGGCCATCACCTCTGGTGGGGTGGGCACCGGCCGCTTGAGCACCAGCGGCGTGTCGGTCAGTCCCGGAAAGATCACGCAGGTGCGGACGCCGTTCTCCTTCTCCTCTTGGAAAGTACCGTGGGCCAATCCGACCATCCCGTGCTTGCTCGCCTGATAAGAGACCCCAGATACATCCGGCTGCTGCACACAACCGCTCGACACGTAAATGATCAATCCGCTGCCCTGCTCGCGCATCACCGGCAATGCGGCCTTGGTGCAGTGGAACGCCCCCGTCAGATTGGTGCCGAGCATCATTTCCCAAGTCTCCTCGGTGAGCACCTTCAATGCGCGATCCGGGATATTGGTCCCCGTCACATAGGCCAGGATATCCACCCGGCCATACGCTGCTATCGCCCGCTGGACCAATGCCTCTGCAGCCGCCTTGTCCCGGGCGTCGGTAGCGCACGCCAAGGCATTTTCACCTAACTCCTCAGCCAGCGCCTCCAGTTTGTCGCCGCTGCGGGCAGCCAGCACCACTTTTGCCCCGGCTTCGACGTAGGTTTTCGCCGTCGCCTCACCCATCCCGCTGCTGGCACCGACGACAATCGCCACTTTTCCTGTTAGATCTGCCATAGTTTTCAGTCGATCCTGTCCTTGAATTTGACCGGCCACACTGCCGGCGAATCGCTAACGAGTCGTCTGCGCCGAGCGAGTCCGCCGCCCAAACAGGCGTTGCCGGCTTGCCTGTTCGCCTCGCATCCCCGTGCGCTTTTGTGAATTCGCATTGGCATCTCGTCGTCCATTCGCGGCTGGACCGAGCGTCGATGTACCATGAGTCCCGTCGCGGCGATTTCCATTGCCACTGCGCCGCCGTCTCGCCGTACTCGAGGATTTTCCCTTGCCCCCTCGCTGCCTCTTCGCCGCACCCGGCCCCTTATCCCCATTGCGATCTTGGTATTCCGCCCTTGCGCCGTGCGAGACGATGGTCAAGGGCACGCCCGTCAGCCGCTCAATACTCCGCAAGATCGCTACTTCCTCCGCCGCGCAAAACGACAGGGCAATGCCTTCCGCCCCAGCCCGGGCCGTGCGGCCGATCCGGTGCACATAGCTCTCCTTGCCATTGGGCAGGTCGTAGTTGATAACGTGGGAAATTCCCTCCACGTCGATACCTCGGGCGACGATATCGGTGGCGACCAGGACCTTGATCCGCCCGCGATCAAACGCCGCCAACGCTCGCTGGCGGGCACTCTGATTTTTGTCGGCATGGATCGCGGCGGCGGCAATGCCTTGATTGGACAATTGCTTCATCACCCTGTTGGCCCGACGCTTGGTCCGCGTAAAGACCAGGGCGCGGCGCACGTCTTCGCCCTTGAGCACCTGCTTCAGCAGATCGCGTTTGCCATCTTGTTCGACAAAGAGCACTTGTTGGTCGATTCGTTCCGACACCGACGATGCCGGCGTCACCTCGGCGTTGACTGGCTCGTCGAGCATATCACCGGCCAGTGCGGTGATTTCCTTGGACAAGGTCGCTGAAAAGAGCATCGTTTGCCGCTTTTTGGGCAAGGTCCCGACAATCCGGCGCACGTCATGGATAAAACCCATGTCCAACATCCGGTCGGCCTCGTCGAGGACCAGCATCTCGATCTGATCCAGCTTTATATAGCCCTGATTTATCAGGTCGAGCAAACGGCCCGGCGTCGCCACCGCGATATCGGGATTTTTGCGCAGCGCACTCACTTGTGGACCCAGCGGCACTCCACCGAGAATCACCATGCTGGTGAGCTTTAGATAGCGGCTATAGTTGCGGAAACTCTCGTCGATCTGCAACGCCAGCTCCCGCGTCGGCGTCAATATCAGCGCCCGGATTTGTCCGCGGCCCTTGCGCCCGCAGAGTACTTGCAGCATGGGCAGTGCAAAGGCCGCCGTCTTGCCGGTACCCGTCTGTGCGGTAGCCAACAAATCTTGGCCAGCCAGCACCTTGGGAATAGCCTGTTCCTGGATTGGCGTCGGCTGTTGGTACCCTTCTTTAGCCAACGCGCGCAGCAATGGCTCGTTTAGCTTGAGGGCTTCAAATTGAATAGAAGACATAAACTCCTGTCTTGATAGTCCGAGATATAAAGCGACATGCCTCGGGGATACACTCAAAACAGGATTGGATTGGGGTGCCGAGAAAAGCGCAGAAACCGTCGGTAGGTTTAAAAAATTTCGCGTAGTCTGAAAACTCAGAGGAACTACACTATTGAGTAAAGTACCTGATTACAGCTATTTACGCAACAAACGGTAGTGGGGCATTTTGAAATTGATAAAGAACAAACAAGATTCCTGCTATTCCTCCTGCCGGCCTAGCGCATAAATTCCTCTGGTGCCAATACTCCGGCCGTAAACCGGATCCGACCAATTGCTCCCTTAAACCAACACACGCGATTCAACCGCACCCCGTCGAACTCGATAGCCGGTCCATAAGGACCCGCAATCACAGCGGGTCGGCCACTCGCGTCGAGTTTGTTGTCGCCCAACTGCTCTAAATTATCCAACTCCCACACAACCTGCATAATGCCTCCTAATCTAGTCTTATTGGTACATAGCGGTAGATCTAACTGACCGAATGCTATTCGGGGTATATTTGAATCAGCCGCGCACTCTCCCCTTCATCATATGTGTGATATCCGAAGTACAACCTCCCTCGGTCGTCTATCGCGTTGGTGCCGGTCACCGTGCCGCCTGTCAGGGAGGGGAAACGGGCGAGCTGAGTCTTATCCCCGGTCTCTATATCATATTCGTACAGTATGGGGACATTACCATCTGCGAATCGGCAAGGAAGGGTATACAGCTTTTTCTCGTCCTGCGACAGAATCAGACCGAAGACGAATTGGATCGACTGTCCCTGTGCGATTTCCTCGGGCGGAAGTAGGGAACCGAGATCTTTCAGGCGCCCTGCTTCGACGTCGAAGGAGTAGAGATTGCCGCCTCTGTTAGTAAGAAGATACACGGTATTCCCATCCCGGGTTGCCGCCAAGCCGTGGAGGAAGCCGTCGCTCAGTATATTGCGCTGTTGGGTCCGCTGCATCGCGCCCGATTTAACATCTAGTTCCCATAGCCAGAAGTCCGGCGTATGATAGGAGAAATACACCTTGCCCTTCTTGGTAGCCCAGATTTCGCGCGACACGTTCTTCCGGCGATATTCCGGGACGCCTGGGTAGAAAGTCGTGCGGCGTTTTTTTAGATCATAAATTAGGACATCCCCATAGGGGAAAGTGAAACCGGCCAGTTTGTCGTGTTGCCGCAGAATGTCCATGGCGATGATTCCTTGATAGAGCACCGAGACACCATGATTGTCCGTTGCGCTTAGGTCCTCAAAGGTTTCCGTCTTCAGGTCGAAGGCGTAGAAGTGGCCCCCGCGACGTTGGTACATGTCGCTGTAGTCGGGTTTGATGTCGTGGTAGTCGTGGGAGGAGAAGTACATTTTGCCCTTGTACTCCATGATCGCGACGTGTACTTTGCCGATACTCTCTTCTGGCCCCAGATTTCCCGCCGCTGCGCTAATGCCCCGCAGGGTGCCCAGCAGTTGACGATCTTCGGTCTTCGTGTTGTACCTGAAGATGACGGTATCGTCGGGATTGACGTCGTTTTGATCGCTAACGGCGAAATAGACGCGCTGCTGCTGGTCAATCCCTAGTCCACCCCAACAGACCGTCAGATTAGATCCGCTGGGTTTTATGTCAGCGAAAGAAATGAAACGGACTTTGTACTCGGCAGCAGAAGATCCTTGGGCAAGTGGGAGAACTAAAAGCAACAAGAAGTTGATTATTACCAATATCCTAGCGTTTTGCCTGTTCTCCATTTTTCTAATTCCCCACTTCTACCCCCTGTACCCCGAACACTTCTTCGAGAAAGTTCTCACCCATCCGCTCGTAGCCGGTGGCGTCCGGATGGAGATTGTCCGGCAGATATTCGGCGAGGCTTTCGTCAAAGAGCTTGAGACCGTCTATATAGTAGATGTTCTCGTCGCCGCGCCTTTTGAACGCCTCCACAGCTTCCGCAACCTCGACGCGCATCTGCTCCAACGTTAAGCCGACCGCATTGGGCGTGGTCTCGCGGTCGTGGCCCCAAATCGGCGAGCAGACTGCAAACGGGGTGTGGGGATGGCCGTCGCGGATGGTGGCAATGGTGCCGAGAACAGCCGGGCGGAAGGCGCGCGGGCCGAGACTGGTGGCACCGTAGATGTTGATGCCGATCTTGACCGAGATAAAGTCCGCCGGTAGGTCGCGGATCAGCCGAGCGATGAACGGGTCGGCATGGCACTGGCCGCCGAAGCCCAGCGACGTCAGGTTGAAATCCCGGGCGCGAGCTACCACCCCGGGCCAAGTGGTAGCGGGCGATCCAGCAGTGCGGCAATGGGTGATGGAGCTGCCATACGCAACCCACTTCAGCCGAGTGTCTTCGCTTTTTTCGCAATGTGCTCCCTCGGGCAATGCAATGTGGCGCACGGCAACGGGCATGGCCGGCGACAGCCAAATCTCCACGGATTTCTCGCCCGCCGGCAAGCCTTCAAAGCGGACCTCGGTCGCGCCAGTCGCATACGAGGTGGTGGCCACAATCTGTCCACCGACACACAGGTCAAAGCGGCCGTCCTCGGCTAGCGGCTCGCAGCCGATGACTAATTCCTCGGCGTCCGTAGCCAAGCGCACGCGCACGCCCGAAGGCATCTCGGCTCGCCCGGCAAGGCCGCTCTCCCCAGGCGAGTATAAGTCCAAATCCCCACGGGGAATGCGCCAAGGCTTGACCCAGCCCGGCCCCTCTTCGAGCGAGAGGACTCCGTTCCACGTCAGGCGAGGGTCAGCAGCAGAAATAACGGGCATAAAAAATCCTTTCTAGCTCAGCCAGTGCGCGGGCGAACTACAGTTTCGCCGTCGGCTTCCACTAGCGGCCGATTGTAGATATAAGGCGGTTCGAGCACGGCCTGTTGCGCCTCGGTCAGCTCGCTGACCCATTCGGGCTGGCTGGTTTGGTAGGTACCACCAGCAAAATGTAGATACTTGGGCGAATAGCGGTAGAGCAGAGAGCGCCGCTCGTGCTCGGCTGTCCACGGGAGCGTGCCGTGCAGGGTCGCCTCGTTGAAGATGACCATGTCGCCGGTCTTGCAGGGGACGTTGTACACAACCTCGCGGTGCTCCTGCCAGTAGCAAATTTTTTGCGGCAGCGGGAAATTCGCCTTGTGGCTGCCTGGGATCACGCACAGACCGCCGTCGCCTTCATTGACGTCGGCGAGCTGGAACTGGCAGACGATCATGCCGCAGCGCATCTGGTCGTTGGCATAGGTGTAGTACTGCGCGCCGTTGAAGTGGCGGCTGGTCGAGCCGTGGAGGATCAGGCCCTCGGCACCCTTGCCGCCGCACAGCATAAAGGGCGAGTGGTCCATCTTCCAGCCGCGGCCAAAGAGTGTGTCGAGATAGGGGATGAGCTTTTTGTGTGCCAACAGGGCGCGGAAGGGCAGGCAGTGGGGTTTTTCCCATGCGAGCATCCCCGTGAACATGCCGCGCCGCCGGCCCTCGAGCGCGTCGCTGCCGCCAGTATTGTGATTGCCGTCTTCGCCGCGCTTGTCCTCATTGGCGTCAAAGGCTGCATTGAGTGCATCGACTTCGGCGTCCGTGAGGAAGTCGGGGACCTTCAGGAAACCCTGTAGGTCGAAGAGAAATTTCTCCGTGTCGTTCATCAATAATACGTCTCCGCGTTGTGCACTGGGTCGTAGCCGACTTCGCGCCGGGGCGTTTCAATGTCAAAGATGTTATAGGTGTTGTCCGAGATTGCAAAGTAATGCGCGCCGCTGGGCAAGTCGCCAGCGCAATGCCGCTGAAAGCAGGCGTGGACCAGGCGGGCGGCGTCCTCTTGGTGGCACCAGACGGCAAAGTAACCCCGCTCCGCTACGTGGACCTCGTTTTGCGCGTTGACGCCGCCCCAGCGCATGGCAACCGCGCTGTGCCCCAAGTCGGCGACCTTTTGCACCCAGTCCTCCACGTGGGCTTTTTCGCGTCCGTAGTCGTTGATTGGGTGCGCGGGCACGGCCGCAGAAATCCGCTCGGACCACTCGGTTATCTGGTCAAACTGCCGCTCGGCCAAGGTCCAATAGAAGCCCGGCTGGTGGAAATCGTACAGCCCATCGACCGCGTGCACCGAACTGGAGCCAACGATCATCGGCGGCTCATCTTGGGCCAACACCGCTGCAAAAACCAAGTCGGTCATCCGGCGCATGGCCGTCAAGTCGCCGCAGCGAGCCAGATAGACAACCAAGTCGCACCCAAGGATCAGCGCGCGAAATTCATCCGGCGACTCCATGATATCGAGATCGATAAAATCCCCGCCAGCATCCGGCTCGGTCGCCTTGTCCGGCGCACCGGGCAAATCCACGGACACCATGCGGTAGCGCGGATCGAGTCGCGGCATATAGGTCCGCAGGCCCGAGCCAATCGTGCCGCGCCCGCCGATGAGCAAAACCTTGTATTCTGACGCCATGCAATTCCTCCTTTTGCGGAGGCAAACCTAAGCGACGGCCCGCCGATTGGCCAGCTTTGGACGCAGACGCTTCAATACGCCCAATCCTCATGTGCCAAGCCTCGGCGTAGCGTCAACCGCAAGTAGTCCTCGGTCGCCTCAAACTCCGGGTCAACGCCGTTGTGCGCCCGCATCAACGGAATAATCTTGTTCCGCACCCCCATACCTCGTGCATCCGAATAGCTGTAATCCCGCAACGTCTCGGAGATGAGCAGATTGCGCGGAACCCGTTGACCAGCAATCATTTTTTCGACCGTCATGCCGTTTTGCAGCGCACCAGGGCTGAGTATTTCTATCCGGTCCGCATAACGGACCACCTCAATTTCCTCGTACCGCGTCCAGTCCCGATACGTCAGCGCATTGACTACGCCTTCGCGCAGCGCTTCCAGCGGATAGTGCCAGCGTCGTTCCCGGCGCATAGACTCTTCTACTTGATCCGCCTCTTCGGAAACGAACGGCCGCATCGCATCAGCAAGGCGTTCAATCAGCCCCTTTTCCACCAGTTCACGCCCCCCTGACAGCACCTGCCAAAGATCGACCAGCGGCCCTTCAATCACTTGATCGTCAATGGCATCGTAGGTTTTCTCCTCCCCCTCAAAGCACATCCAGCGGATGCCAGCATGGCGCAACAGGCGGCGCGGCCGATAGCCGAACAAAATTAACCCGGCGATCGTACAGGCAGGCGGCCCGTCTTCCCGCTCGACCATGAACCCCAATGCGCAAAGCCGCTCATTCCATTCCTCGTCAGTCTCCGGCACTTCCCGGTCGTCGATGATAGTCGTGAGGTAGTCCACCAGCCGCGCCCGGCTCAAATCGCACAGGCCGCTACCGGAAACGGGCAATAGCTCCGTGTGAATCAACCCACCGGCAGCAAAAAGCCGCGCCTGCTGCTCGCGCGAAGCCAGCCGAGAAGGTACTGCCGACCCGGACGTAGATGTCTTCCCTGCCGCGATACCGGACGACATAAGGCTTAGTAGCACCTTGCGTGACAGTGACAACCGCGACGCGGCGAACATCATCTAGCGGAATTTCCTCGTAGAATGGCAGTATCATCGGATGCACCACCCGCCCAAACACGGCATCCATCACCCACTGTTCGAGATTGTCTCTCTGGATGCCGGTGATGGTGCCGTCGTCTTCCACGCCGAGCAGGACGCGCCCCCCCTGCAAGTTGGCGAGCGCCACCACCTCCCGCGCCAGTTGCCCCGGCCGCAAATCATCCCGCTTGAACTCCACTCCAGAGTTCTCGCCACCAGCTATCAGTTCGAGAAGTTCCGCTCGTTTCATCGCACTGCTCCGCAATCTACCGTTAGCCCCATCCGCCTACCCCGAACTCACGCTTTTCTGGCGACGAGCTCGCCCCACGCTTCTGCGGCAAACGCCTCTGGCATCTCGCCCCACGTGAGGAATGATGACTTTAGTTGAGCCAAGACCCGTTTATCCGCTAGTCCGTATTCCACAAGCTGCTCAGAGAATTCAGAGTCGCCGCACAACTCCGCCAGAAAGTGCGCGTTTCTCCGCGTGGACTCCGCATCCGGCGTCCAACAGTCATACGACGCGGAAACCTTGACAATCTCGAATCCTGCCTTGCGGAATAGTCCTGCCTGGCGACGTCCACAGTACGGCTCTCCGCCATTTCGTTTCATCAGTTCGATGAATAACTGCGAAAAATTCCCAAGCGGCTCAGGCGTAGGCTCAAGCAGAAATCCTCCGAAGTCGGCGTGTCTTGAGCCTACTAGCCCTCCCGATTTCAGTACTCGGCGAATCTCAGAGATAGCTTGCTCTGAGTCAGCGATGTGCTCTAGGACTCCGTGAACGAAGACGACATCGAATGACTCGTCATCAGCAGTCAGGCTGCAAAGGTCATCCGTTTTGAACTCGATTGTAGGGAATCCATCGGCGAGGCGCTGAGCAAGATCGATTTGACTCTGCTCTCTGTCCACCCCTAAGACGCGCCCAGGTGCCACGATCTCCGCGAGTCCTTTGGTTATTGTCCCAGGTCCGCAGCCACCGTCCAAGAGAGCCATCCCAGGTACAAGGTATTTCAGAAGAAACTGAGCGTGCGTGTCGGCTGTGCGCTCTTGGAAGAACCGAGCCGTGCGCTCATTGTAGCCAACAGAATACCGATTCATCCGTTCATTCCGTGCGGAATAGGTTTCGGAGCCATCTTCTCTAAGCGATGACCCGCCGATTGACCAGCCTTGGACGCAGACGCTTCAGTACGCCCAATCTTCGTGTGCAAGTGGCTGCTGATTCAGCTCGTCCCGATGAACGCGCCACTGCGGCATGAACCTGTCCATCAGCTTGCGAAAACGCTCGTTGTGCCGGCGCTCAATCAAGTGGACCATTTCGTGGACGAGGACTAACTCCAAGCACGAAGTCGGCTTCTTGGCCAGTTCGAGGTTTAGCCAGATGCGCTTGGCTTCGATATTACAGGAACCCCAGAGGGTCTTCATTTTCTTGATCCGCACCTCATCGACTGCCACTCCAACCTTCCGCTCCCATTTGACGCACAACTCTGGCAACTGGTCGCGGAGTTTACGGCGATACCATCGCTCCAGTACCGCCTCCTTTGCGTCCCGGTCGGCACCCGGACGGACGCGCAACGCCATCTTCGCGTTGTTGAGCAGACGAACTGCCGGGGGACCATCGTGCTCAATCACGTCGAGCCGATAGCGCCGACCCCGGAAGTAATGGCTCTCGCCGGTCACGAACTCGCGCTGGGACTGGCGATCCTGTTGGGCAAATTCGGCCCGCTTCCGGTGAATCCACCCCAGCCGCGAAATAACGGCCAAGCGCACGGCATCATCGTCGAGCCACAGCGGTGCGGCCACCCGCACTCGACCGCTCGGCGGATACACGCCTATGTGGAGGTTCTTGATGCTCTTGCGGACGACCTCTACCGGAATCCCACGAATGTCGATGCGGTGGCCTCTAACCTTAGTACTCACTCTGTGCCTTCACGATCTCGAATACCGCATTCACGAGGCTCTCGTTGCCGCCGAGTTCTGCGTGGATGGCGTTGAGGACCTCGCGTTCCTTGATCCTGTTTCCCCGCCAGTCCGCCTTCTTCACCCGACGGACGGCGCGATCTAGAGCAAGTGCCTTCGCCTCCCTGTCATCAACGGGCGGAATAGCATCATATTGAGCCCGTCGCTCTCCTACCACCGGAAGGTTGTCGAAAAGCGCTCTCAACGCCGGGCTGTTGATGCCCGCAGGATGGGACGCTTGGGTTTCTGGCCGACTGGTCTTTCTGGTCAGATCGACGATCTGCGCCAGGTACTCCTTGTAGTCAATTGCCTCTTGCTTGCGCTGCCGGATCAGGGCTTCCAGTAACTCCGACATCTTCTCGTAGTACCTGGGATTGATTCCCGTCTCGTCGATGATGAGCCGCCGAACGTTGTTTTCAATCGTCTCGGCCATCGCTTCGCGGTTCTCGCGGATACCTTCGGGCAACTCCTCTACCGCCTCTTCCCCGCGCTCAACAATCAATTCCACGAGCGTCATATCGTCGAATCCCGATAGCTGCTCGCTCTCTTCGGCGCGGATGTACGTATCGAGCAGGTGCCGCATGGCTGGCTCGTACACCTTCAGGTCGATGTAGTCGCCGCTGGCCAGCTTGATCTCCTGACGCACCTTCTCGTAGTGATCCACTTCGGCTTTGATCTCCTGCGCTTCGGCATCGGAATAGCCGGCCTCGCACATCTCGTTGGCCAAGTTGGCATAGGCGCGCAGGAACGCGGCGACTTGTTTGTAGAGCGCCACGCGCTTCGGCTCGTTGTTTTTGAGCTGTCCGGCGTTGCCACTGTAGGCGGCGCAGAAGTAATGCAAATAGGCCGCAGTGTCGTGCGGCGGCTCGACTGGCTCGCATAGCGCCTTGGTCGCCTCGCGTGTTTCCTCCAGCCGCTCTCGACCCTGCTGGAGTCGGTCTTTCAGAAGCCCCTCCACATCGGCCTTGTCGTACCCGTCGAATGCCTCGCCCGTGTAGTCCTCAATGGATTGCTCCAGCGACCGAAACAGGTCCTTGTAGTCGATGATGTAGCCGTATTCCTTGTCTTCGCCATCGAGGCGGTTGACCCGGCAGATCGCTTGGAATAGGCCGTGGTCCTGCATCTGTTTGTCGATGTAGAGATAGGTTGCCGATGGCGCGTCAAAGCCGGTCAGCAGCTTATCTACCACGATCAGGAGCTTCATCTGCCCCGGCTCGTCGATGAAGCGCTTTTTCACCTCTTGCTCAAAGCGCTCGACCTTGTGCATCGCCGTTTCTTCCGGCTCGTTGAAGTGCACCGCCAGCATTTTACGGTAGGCGGCGTGCCGGAGTAGTTTTTCGGTGTATCCCTCGCCGGTCTCCTCGCCCTTGATGTCCGCTGAAGTTGGCCTGTACGAGGTAATGATGGCGCATTTGCCCGCCAACTCGGTCTGTTGAAACATTTCAAAGAATCGGCAAGCTGAGTGGATACTGCCGGAGACGAGCATGGCGTTGCCCCGACCGCTCTTGAGGCGGTCGCGCGTCTCCATGTCGAATAGGATGTCGGCGACGATTTTCTCCAGCCGATCCCGCGCACTCAGGACTCTTTGCATCGTACCCCAGCGCTGCTTGAGCTGGGCCTTGGCCACGTCGGTCAGTCCACGGGTCTTGATGTCGAACCACTGATCGATCTTGGCCTGCGAGGTGATGTTCTGGTCGATGTCGCGCGCCTCGTAGCGCAAGTCCAGCACCACGCCGTCTTTCACTGCCTCGTCGTACTTGTAGGCGTGGATGTACGGCCCGAAGGTTTCGATACTCTGTTGCTTGTCGCTCTTGAGCAACGGCGTCCCGGTGAAGCCAATCATCATGGCTCCCGGCAGCAGTTCCTTCATTGCCTCGTGGAGCTTACCGGACTGGGTGCGGTGGCACTCATCTACGAAGACGAATATCTCGCCCTTGGCGTGGAAGTTTTTGGGCAGGTGGCTGCGAATGTCCTCGACGAACTTATCGACATCGCCTTCCTCTGCCGCGCCGAACTTGTGGATCAGCGAGGCGATCAGCCACTCGTCGCTGGAGTTGAGCACGCGCACCAAGTCGGTACCGCTCCTCGTGCGATGGATGTCCTCGCTGACGCCCTTGAAGACCTTCTCGATCTGCTCGTCCAGTTCGGTGCGGTCGGTGATGAGTAGTACCCGAGCGTCCGTGACGTGCTCGCGGATCCACTTGGCCAGCCAGACCATGGTCAGGCTTTTGCCACTGCCTTGGGTGTGCCAGATGATGCCGCCCTCGCGGCGCTTCACGCGGGCCTGCGCCGCCTTCACGCCGAAGTACTGGTTGTGGCGGCAGATCTTCTTGACGCCCGCATCGAAGACGACAAAATCATGGATGATCTCTAACAGCCGCTCCTTGCCGCAGAGTTGGCTCAACTCCTGGAGCAGGGGATTGTCGCCCGCGTCCGGATGGGCTTCGGCTTCCTTCCAGTGCAGCCAGTACTTCTCCGACGTCTCGATCACCCCGTAGCGCAGCCCCTCAGTGTCGTTGCCCGCCATCACGAGCTGCACAGTGGAGAAGAACGGCTCGATGAATTTCTTCTTTTGGCTGTCGAGATTCTGGCGAATGCCCTCGGTCACTGACACTGTGGAGCGCTTCAGTTCCAGCACCCCCAAGGCGATGCCGTTGACGTAGAGCACGAGGTCGGGCCGCTTGGTATTCTCTCCGCGGACCGTCACCTCTTCGGCGATGGCGAAATCATTGTTGCCGGGATTCTTCCAGTCGATCAGCCAGACTGTGACGTTCTGTTCGCCCACATCTGGCCGGACTTTCACGCCGTAGCGGAGCAGGCCATAGACCTCGCGGTTGGCGTCGTAGAGCGTCTTGCTGCCTCCGAGTCCCGCTGCCTTGTCCAGTTCAAACAGCGCCTTGTCGATGATCTTGTCGCTGTGCCCCTGACGCTTGAGCCAGTCGGTGATATGCTCTCTCTCGACGTTGCGGTTGCCGGGTCGGTCCTGCCAGTGACCGAGATACCTATAGCCGAGCGCGTTTCGGAAGAAGGCAACCACCCGCCGCTGAGTTTGGATTTCCCGTTGGCCGACGGCGCTCATGTTTTCAGCCCCTTTGCTTTAAAGGCACTCACTTGAGCACTTCCCATCGACCTGCCTTGGTTGGTCCAACATGCCGGATGACTCCAGCAGTTCGCAGCTTAGCCAAGTGGTACTTAACCCCATCTGGCGTAAGACCAATGCGTTCGGCGAGCATACGCTGCGTTAGCTCAGGCTCCGTCTTGAGTAAGGCCAAAATGCGTTCTTGGGTAGTTTCTTGGGTAGTTTCTTGGGTAGTTTCTTGGGTAGTCAGCACTTCCCATCGACCTGCCTTGGTTGGTCCAACATGCCGGATGACTCCAGCAGTTCGCAGCTTAGCCAAGTGGTACTTAACCCCATCTGGCGTAAGACCAATGCGTTCGGCGAGCATACGCTGCGTTAGCTCAGGTTCCGTCTTGAGTAAGGCCAAAATGCGTTCTTGGGTAGTTTCTTGGGTAGTCTCCTGGGTAATAGCACTACCGGCAGAGGAATCGGCTGCTTGGTACGCGGCGGAGAACGGGAACCTCAACCACAGACCGTCGCCGCTAGATTGTAGCTTCCACTCTGGTGTGGGGTTGCCAGCCTCTTTGCACATTTCCGCAATCCGCCGGATGCCCCGTCCCCAAGCCTCGATCATTCCGGCGCGGAAGAATGCGTAGGCGATTCGCGGATTATACGGATTTGACGAAAGTCCCCCAGCGAGTTGATCGGCGGCCCATTCAGACGGCAACTGCACCGCATTCCAGATCGCGATTCGGTCGTCGTACACACTAATCTGAATTGTAGTAGGACTGGCGTAATCCCGGTGAATGACGGCGTTGATCACCGCTTCGCGCATGGCTTCGCGCGGCACGGGAAAGGTCTCTACGCGATAGACGCCGTCGTAGGAAATCAATGCTTTCGTGTATTTCGTGTACAGCAAGTCCATCGTCCGATCGACCTGAGTAAACAGGTCGCCTTCGATAACATCCTGATACAGCAACTCCGAACCACGGAAATAGCCGATCTTCACATAGGCTTCCATCACGAATCGGTCCGGCGCTGGATGAAAGAGCAGGACTGCAGCGCGCTTCAGATAACCCGCCTCTCGCAACTGAAGCCTTTCAATTACCCCTTCATCGGATTCGTCCAAGATGTCCTGCGGCAAGCGTTCGCTGTCAGCACCCCGCTGGCGAAACCCGTCAAACACACGACCGTCTAAGTCCTTGAGGCCGACGCCCGGCAGGGGTACATCGTCCCACGTTCGGCCATATTTCTGCAACAGGAAACGGCTAAGTGCCGCCCCTCTGAGCACCTGCTTGGTGCTGCCACTGCGATAGTAGAATTCGCCTTTGTAACTGATTGGATTAGGATAGGGATCAACCGCGATTTCCAGATATTCCCCGCCATCTTCCGACTTCAGGTTCACGTCAACCACGACGCCGAGCAATGCCTGCGCCTTGTTGGGAATCTCTTCGAGCAGTCGGAGAACGTCCTTCACTCCGACCACCTCGCCCCGGTCATTCTTGCCAATTTCCAGGACGCCGCCCTGAGCGTTGGCGAAGCCGCAGATCCATTTTAGGTATTCGTCCCGCCACGTCTCTTTCCATTCGATGTTCTGGTTTTCGCTCATGTCGTCGTCTTTTTTGTTAGAGCCTCAAGTCTGAACAGCCTCGCTTCACTAATTTGGCAGACACTGTCTCGGAAATCTCCCGGCTGCCGGAAATCGATTGCCGATTCTTGGGCGGTTCCGCAGATTCACGCTTTTCTGGCGACGACCTCGCCCCACGCTTCGGCGGCAAACGCCTCTGGCATCTCGCCCCACGTGAGGAATGATGACTTTAGTTGAGCCGAGATCCGTTTGTCCGCTAGCCCGTATTCCACAAGCTGCTTAGAGAATTCAGAGTCGCCGCACAACTCCGACAGAAAGTGCGCGTTTCTCCGCGTGGACTCCGCATCCGCCGTCCAACAGTCATACGACGCAGAAACTTTGAGGAGCTCGAATCCTGCCTTGCGGAATAGTCCCGGCTGGCGACGGCCGCAGTATGGATCCCCGCCATTTCGTTGCATTAGCTGGATAAATAACTGTGAAAATTTCCCAAGCGGCTCAGGTGTAGGCTCGAGCAGGAATCCCCCGAAGTCGGCGTGTCTTGAGCCTACCAGCCCTCCCGATTTCAGTACTCGGCGAATCTCAGAGATAGCTTTCTCTGGGTCGGCGATGTGCTCTAGGACTCCGTGAACGAAGACGACGTCGAATGACTCGTCATCAGCAGTCAGGCCGCAAAGATCGTCCGTTTTGAACTCGATTGTGGGGAATCCATCGGTGAGGCGCTGAGCAAGATCGATTTGACTCTGCTCTCTGTCCACCCCTAAGACGCGCCCAGGTGCCACAATCTCCGCGAGTCCTTTGGTTATCGTCCCAGGCCCGCATCCACCGTCCAAGAGAAACATCCCAGGCACGAGATACTCCAGAAGGAACTGAGCGTGCGTGTCGGCTGTGCGTTCCTCAAAGAAACAAGCCGTGCGCTCATCGTAGCCAACAGAATACCGATTCATCCGTTCATTCCGTGCGAAATAGAGATGCTTTCATGCAGGAAGCGCGTGATCCTTTCTTGGTTCGCAGTGAGGCTGGAGAACTGCTTCTCGCAGACGTCGCTGAAGCGTGCCAACACCTTGCGATTGATCGACTCCTGATCCTCGAAGATGGCTAGGGAACGAAACGGGATATTCCACTTCTCGAACTGGAGCAGCGCGATCGTAGTATCGCGGGTCCTGCCGTCACTGGTGAGGGCGTGAACGAAAAGCGGTCGGGTCATGCCGTTGATTCGGCAGTCCACGGTGTACATCCCGTGAGGGTCATGTCTGGGATCACTCCAGTCAAAACTCCTGCGCTCTTCTGGGACAGCCTCACTCAGCAGCGCCCGAAAATCCTCCATGAACGTGGACCGAACCCGTTCCCGTGACAGATACGACACGTCGGAGATCTTGAGAAGCGCCTGCACAAAGGAATACAGCGCGTCTCCGTAACGCTCATCCGGTACGTTGAGTACCAACTCGCCATCGCGGTCTTCGATCTGGAACGTGGACAGTGCATTTGAGATGATCTTCTGGCGCGTACCACCATGAAAATCCCTCTCATCAATGTCGTAGGTCAGATGCATGTACGTGTGCGCCTCATCGGACAACACCCATCGCGCCCCCTCCTTCTTCAGGACAATGGCCAAGTGGTCGCCGTCCTCAAACAAGAAAGGAGTGAACACACGGAAGCGCTCCATACCTTCGGCTGCCAGCCGAACCTTCGCAGAAACCTTCTGGTGAAAATCTCGCTCTATGGTTTCGATGGACATCACTTACCACTCCTCGAAAAGGTTGCCCTGCGATTCGGGCGGGACTTCGAGATTCGCGTCGTCGATTAGACAGCGAAGGGCACCGTGAAAATCGCCATAACGGTCAGTCGGCTCGGCGTAGGCATCCTCTCGTGTTCCGCGCTCCTGATACCGCTCCGTCGCAACGTGAATGTGAAAGTCATAAAATGTGACGCCTTCGATATGGTTGGTATGTTCGTGGCTCTTGCCGTTGTAGCGCCGGAGGCGAAATATCTGGCTCGATCCCGGAACTCGAACAGCTAGGATAACCGAGAAGTCGAGCGGATTGATCTTGTTCTGCCTAAAGATCAAGCGGAACTCGTTACCTGCATCACCGGTCAGATCCAGTTGCTCCTCATCGTGCCCTCGCTTGGGTTTTAGACGAATCCGATTGCGCCAATCGGCAGGCGCAGGCTTGCGCTCCTGCACCAACGACTCGATCTCTTGGTCTAAGTACGTTACCGCCATGACTGCTCCGATTCGACCAGCCGCACTCGGCCAGTGAGAAGCTGCTGCATCATGCTCTGCTTGACGGCGCGAGTCTTGTCCCGGCGTCGTTCTAGCGCGGCGATCTCGGCGTCCATGTCGGAGAGGATGTCGGCAATGGCGTGTTGTTCGTCCGATTTCGGCAAATTGACTTCGATGCTCTCGATAGTACGAGAATTTAGACTAGGGACTCCAGACGCCTCATTGTAACTTCGCCAAGGAATTATGCAAAATTTGTAATAGAGAAACTTAGCAGAGATCCCATCGGCGATTTCTGTGTAGAATAACGTATCAACTGTCCAGAATGGTGAGGATACATACTGCGGCTCGTCGATTGTACCCTTCCGCCCGATCAGTACAGACGGCTTGTCGTACAGGAAAAAATTTGTACGGCCTATCTCGCCTCCACTTGCGAGAATAGGATATTTGCCGTCAGGGCCAGCTACATACCGTTGGCTCCGTCCATGCCGAACTGTTAAGACACTTCCCAACCGCTTTGTCTCCCACTCCCCACTAAACCCCGGCAGACGGCTCTTGCCGGTAAGGAGTTGCTGCATGGCGGCCTGCTTGACGGCCCGCTTCTTGGCGATCAGCGCCTCCAACGCCGCGAGCAACCCATCCACGTTGCGTAAAGATAATATCTCCAGGATACGCTAGATTTGCTTCAAGTGATTTTGCTTTCGTTGGCGTAACGAAAACGAAGCTGCCCGAAACCCACTGGCCGCTCATATTCTGGCCACGGATAACCGGAACGCCATGAGCCACGTAGTCCTTGGACACTAGGTCTGATCCAAAGGGGCCACCAACGATCGCATTGCGCGTAGACGAGGCAGTGGCACGAACGCTCGAACGCTCCCAATCCTCCGGAATTACGCCCACTTCGGTGCGCTTGTAGCCAGCGGGAACAGGTGCCTCGAGCACACGGTGTCCGGCTCCAAGGGCGCTGCCCGTTGTCCCTTGCTCGCTATTCATCACGTTCACCAGCCCTCGGACAGCAGCGCGGCTCCAATGGTTAGACGTTTGTATCGAAGATGAAGCGGATCATTCGTCGGCTAGGATGGACTGCAAAATTTCCGGAGTTAGACCACACCGTTGCGCGTTACGGCTGAAGAGAAACTCCTGCCTTTTTAATAAAATCAGCCCATAAGCGCTCTGCCGCTTCCTCTGGAGTGAGCCGTTCCCGACCACTACCGAAGGACATCATACTGCTGAGATACATTTCGTACTCGTCTGACTCAATGTGGAAGATGCCATTTGCACTATTGGGATCGGCGTTTTCCGAGAACGAGTAGTAGATGTCGCCAAGCCCTAAACCACCGTTTTTGCAATGTACAGTGATGTGAGCCGTACCACGGTTCAACTCAAGTGCCCTATTGACGATTGTGCTTCCGAACGAACTCGGCCCCCGGGGCACAAAACGCCCGCGCAATTTACTGACCGTATTGATCTCGGCAATCTGCTGCTGGAAGTAATCTCGGATAGTCGCAAACGCGGTCTCGCGGAACTCACTACGATCTATCTCATCGAAGTCTTGCTGTACTCTATAACGGGGAGCCACAGGTCGCGTTTCATTAGTCTCCTCGGAGAACGTAGCGAGTCCCATAGGAGGCACAGCGGCCTTACGAATTCCAAGAATACGCCTAAGTTCCCTGACTACATCGAGATAGGCGCTGTTTGGGTTCGTCCACTCGCTGATGGGTTTGCCATCACGTGGCAGCGCCTTGAGTTCACGTAGCTCCGAAGAAAGCCAGTCGCAGGGCTCGACGATAATTGGTACAACATGTGCCGAGTCGTCCCTATGGCGCTCAAGCGCTCGCCTCATTTCAAGATTGACGCAATAGTCAGACGCTAGGAAATCAGGACTGACTAGCATCAGGAAGAGCTCGCAGGACTCAAGTTCTCTGTCGATCTCCGCGTCGATCCTCCCACCCGCCAGAATTTGGC
Source organism: Candidatus Latescibacterota bacterium (assembly GCA_965116455.1). Taxonomy (GTDB): domain Bacteria; phylum Latescibacterota; class UBA2968; order UBA8231; family UBA8231. Next base: position 4,079,867 of record OZ220690.1, read on the forward strand.
GATCATACCATGTATCAATAAGCCCTTCAGAACGAAGAAGAGCCAAATGGGTATGTAGCCTTTCCAGTGCTTCACTGTCTTTGTGCGAATATGAAATGAATACCTTCATCGGAATGCCCTTGCCCGGTTAGTGCTTCTTGTCGCGTGGCGGATTCGGATCGTTACTCGGCGGTACTGTGTCCGAATCACGCCACTTGCCATCGCGTCCTTGGATACGGACCTCACCGCCGCCAAGATTAGCTACAATCTGTTTCGCCGCCGCCTCGGCCTCCCGCTGCGTCCCATGAACGCTGCTTGCGCGTTCGGCACCCGGTGCTTTCACTGCCCACCCCTCTGGATGCTTCGTTACATAACGATCTGACTTGGAGATGCCTTGCTTCTCCATTGCCTCGGCAAGTTGGAAGGCCAGCACACGCTTCACGGCCTGTTCAGTGGTTTTCTCATAGGCACCCTGCTCCTTGAGATAATCATCAAAGAACTGCCCAGGGTAGCCCTTCTCTATGTCTTTGGTCATTTCAGACCTCTCATTCTCTTGATCGCCAACTGGAGATCAGCTTTCGGCGTCTTTTGAGACTTCTTGATGAAGCCATGAAGCAGGATCATCTCGCCTTCGTGATTGCATAACAGAACGCGGGCAATCCTATTCCCCGGGAGGCTTGTCCGCACTTCCCAAAGCCCCTCATGGCTCTTCATGCGACGGCAAAGGGGCATCCCGACAGGCCATCCGAATTCCGCCGTTCTAATATCGTCTCCAATCAGCTTCCGTTCGTCCTCCGCAAGGCCAAGTAGCCACTCGCGAACAGGCATCCGGCCACTCTCGGATGCGAAGAATCGAGCCGGTAACCGTTTACCTGAATTCACAACATAGTGTACCATATATGGTGCGTTTTTTGATTCATAACGACAACCCCATCCGCTTCAAGTGCTCCTCAACCTTCTCGCCGAACACCTCCACCTCCCGCTCCAACTCCGGCAACGGACGAGCGTAGCGCTCTTCCAGTTCCTTCACGCGCCCGGCAAGCTGCTGAGTCAGCCGCTGCACCTCACCCTCAATAGCACCCCGGATGCTCGCAAACCACTTATCCTCGACCACCAGCGTCTTGATCTCAGCTTCAGTAAGCGCGGCGTAGCGAGCCAACACCTGCTCATCCAAGCGAGCTTGGGCCTCCTTGACAGCCTTGGCCGCCTTAGCCTCGCCCTCAATCAGAGTCCTACACTGCTCGAGGACAGCGCGTTCCTCGTCGCTCTCCGGTTCGTACCGGATAACCTTGAGCCGTTCCGTCACGCCGCTCTTGGTAACCTTGCCCTTGTCGTTGACCGCATCCTCCAGCAAGCCCTCCTCGCCAGTGTGCTCTTCGACGAACTCCTCCAACTCGCGGGCCGCGGCCTCCTGCTTGGCCTGTAGCGCCTCGACGGCAGCCTGTTCATCGGCAAAGTAACGCGCGACGATCAACTCCGGGGGAATCAAGTCCATCTTGTACTTCCTGCGCTTGACGGTGAGATCCGGCGTCTCCTTGATCTTCCTGTCCTTGTCTTCGCCAGTCCCACGCGGCTTGGCGGCCTCGCCCCAACCGTCCGCGGCAATGAGGTACACATCGTCTTGCATCACCTCATCCCAATAGTCCATCAGCCGCTGATACACATCGTACGAGTCGAGCAGCGGCAGGTCGGCAAAACTCGCCAGCAGATCCGCCGCCAGAGTGTGGATGATGTCCTTGGGATTGGTGTCTATCTCCAGTCCCTTGAGAACCGGCTCGTGCGTCTTGCACCAACCATCGAGAACGGCCGTGACCCGCGCCTCGTACGCCTTGAACTCCCCATGCCCGAGGATGGCAGCTTTCACTTGCGGCGTCTCAACGCGAGCCTCGCTGTAGCCCGCCCGCCCATTGCCGACAAACAACGCCTGACGCAGCGAGGGAAAGACTCTCCAGTAGTCTTTGAATGCGTCGAGATCGCGGTCGGGAATGCCGCCGTGCAGATGCGCGTCGAGGTCGTGCAGGTCTTCCGGCTCGCTGGAATCGATATAGCGCGGAATGTTCAGATTGTAGTCGTTAGCCGGACTAGCGATCTCAGCCACCGGCACCATGCGGGAATAACGCGGCAACTCGGTCTGCCGGTTGAACACATCGACGATCTGGTGGATGTCCTGTGCGCGCAGGCGATTCTTATTGCCGTCCTTGAGAAAACCCTTGCTCGCGTCAATCATGAAGATGCCGCTGCGGACACGGGCGTTCTCTTTATCGAGAACTAGGATACAGGCGGGAATGCCAGTGCCGTAGAACAGATTGGCCGGCAAACCAATGATACCCTTGATGAAGCCACGCTGGATGAGATTTTTGCGGATGTCCGCCTCTTTGTTACCGCGAAACAGCACGCCGTGCGGCAGGATGATCGCCCCCTTGCCCTTGCTATTGAGCGACGCAATTAAATGTAAAAGGAAGGCGTAGTCGCCGTTTTTCGTCGGAGGAATGCCGTACTCAAAGCGCCCGTACTCGTCGTGGTCTGGATTGAGACCGCTGGACCAAGCCTTGGCGGAAAAGGGCGGATTGGCAACGGCAAAGTCAAAGGTCTTGAGGCGGTCGTCCGGGTTTTTGAAGTACGGAGCGGCCAAGGTATTGCCGCGCCACAGATCGGCGGTCGCGTGGCCATGTAGGATCATGTTCATCCGCGCCAGTGCATAGGTGGCGTTGTCCATCTCCTGGCCGTAAACGGTAATGCCGTGAGGCGCTTCGTCCGCGGCCTTGAGCAGCAGTGAACCGGAGCCACAGGTCGGGTCATAAATAGTCTGGTCCTGTTGAGTATCTGGACCAATACCGACTACCTTGGCCATGATGCGCGAAACCTCGGCCGGCGTATAGAACTGTCCTTTACTCTTGCCCGACTCAGTGGCAAAGTGCCGCATCAGGTATTCGTAGGCATCGCCGAGCAGATCGTCGCCCTCGGCCCGGTTGGCGCGGAAGTCGAGGTCCTCGAATATGGCGACCAGCTTCGAGAGCCGATCCTGCATCTCCCTGCCCGTTCCGATCTTGCTCTCATCGTTGAAATCGGCTTGGTCAATGACGCCCTTGAGGTCGTTAGCCTCGGCAAGCTGACCGATAATCTTGTTGATCTTATCGCCGATCTCTTTGTCGCCCTTGAGCTTTACCATGTCGGCGAAACTGCCGCCGTCCGGCACTTCAATGAGCGCGTACGCATCGCCAGCGTATTTGTCCGAGACGTACTTCATAAACAGCAGCGTCAGGACATAATCCTTGTACTGCGAGGCGTCCATGCCGCCGCGCAATTCATCGCAACTCTGCCACAACGACGAGTAAAGTTGTGACTTCTTCAGAGCCATGCCCTAGCGCCCCTTAAACCACAGCTTCATCGCCGTCCCTCCCATAATCATCTCCTTCTCCGCCGCGGAAATATTCGGCAGATGGCAGTCGAGTAAATCCACCAGTTTCTGATACCCCGGCTCCACCACAATCCACGGCGAATCCGTACACCACATCATCCGATCCGCGCCGTAGGCCCGATACACATCCTCGACCATGGACTGCATATCCCCGTAAGGCCAAGGCACCTTAGAAAACGCGTACTCCCCCGAAATTTTGACATAGACATTGGGAAAGCGCGACAGCGCCATTACTTGCGGATAGTTGGCCGGCGGCAGCGGCTCGGCGTCAAAGCGGGGGCGGCCCCACCGGTCCGGCTCGTTGGGCGTGGTTGGCATCACGCCTAAGTGGTCGAGGGAAATGTTCACCCCGGGAAAAGCCGCGGCCAGCAGTTCGATGCAGGGGAACTGGGCCCCGCCGGTGTAGATGTTGATGTTGAGCCCCAACTCGTCCGCACACTCAAAGACCGCGTAGGTCGCCAGATCCTCGGCCCGCTGAGCGGCCGGGTCTCCCAACGCCCCCAGCCGGATCCCCTCAATCCCAGTGGCAGCGACGAGCTCGCGCAGGCGAGCGGGCGGGTCCGGGTCATTCATATCAATTAAGCCCGTCGCCGTAAAGCGGTCGGGCCACGTCTGCACGCAATGCGTGACATAGGCGTGCTGCTCGATCTGAGTGCCGTTCATTTCGATCAGCACGGCACGGTCGATGCCCGAAGCATCCATGTCGGCTATCAGCGCCTCAATCGGGCAGGCGCGGTCGGCCGGTGCGAGACTGCTCAGTTGGCGGGGGAACCGCTCGCTCGGCAGGTCGAAGACGTGAACATGCACATCGATTTTATCCATCTGTTGCTTCCTTTCTCTAGCTAGGGATCGAGATTTAGGTTCCAGCGCAACTCGCCGGGCGAGGCCGCGTGTTGATAAATCGGATTCATCAGCTCGCTGCGGTAGCGCGCAAAGAGTATGGGATCGACAAAGCGCTCCGCCTGCGACCAGTCCCAGTCTATATAGGTAAATGCCTTGATGTTGGGATGGTGGCGCAAGAAGCGGAGGAAGGGGATGAACCAATGGGACCACGCCTGCTCGGCCCGGCCCAAGTCGGTGGTAACCGGAGTGACTACACCGACGAGCACGGGATAGCCGTGCTCCTGCGCCGCCTCGATAAAGGCGCGGCTGCGGCGCAGGTCTTGCGGTGCAGCCACGTCAATTGACCACCAATCGACGTACTCATCCCCCGGATAGTACGCCAAGTAATCAGAGCCGCCGTCGGCCTTCTGCGTCCATACCAGCGCCACGTGGTCCAAGCCCCAGCGACCCCGCAGCGTTTGCGCCAGTCGCTGCCAAGCCTCAATGTAGCTGGTCGCCTCATAGGCGCGCCAAGAGCTATTGAACGCATAACCCAACCGCAGCAGGACCGGGCGGTTTAGCTGCTGCAATCCCCAGCAGAGCCGCTCAATCGCCTCGTCGAGCTGGCCCTCGGCAATGGCCGTCTCATAGGGTTGACCAGCCGAGTTGAAACCAAGGTCAATTTGCGGCAGGCCGTACCCTACGTTCTGGTCCAGATTGGCGAGCAACGCCAGATGCCAATCGTAGGGCAGGTCGTGAAGCTCGTAGTACACGGCATAAAAGAGCGGGCGCGTGCGTTCTTCGAAGTCGAGCGGCCCATAGCTGAGTGCAGCCCCGTGCAATATGCGCTCGCCGAGCGGCTCTAAGCGGTGGAGGTGGTCAGTGCGCGCAGCAAAGTGGCCCAAGGGGTCGGGCCCTAGCGAGGCCGCGTAGCAGCCCGCAAAAACGAGGGCGAAAAACAACAGTAGAGAGCGCATGATAGCAAACCTCTGAAGCGGCAGATGTTGTACAATATAGCGATTCTGAATAACTTGAACGATTCGGTTGTGCATCCTAGTCTGCGTTTATCTGCGTCCATCTGCGGATGCTATATCAGCATTTTGCGGCACCGCTCAAAACTCAAAACCGCTCGCCGTTCGGCGGAGCTCACGTCGAAGCCGCAGCGTGGAGCACGCCGAGCGCATCGCAAGTGACGTGGAGGTTGGGCCGGCTGCGATTGGGCCGGCCCCAATCGACGAGCGAGTCGTCGCCTTTGCCAATGCGCCCGACTCGGTAGTGTTTGCGCTCGGCCGGGAACGTGCCGTCGGCGAGTTGCTTCGACTTGAGCAGATCGAGCGCCTCGCGGCAGCGCACGTCGGCGAGATGGCCGACTTCGACCATGACCTTGAGGGCAAAGAGAACGTCGCAGTGCTCGTAGCAGGGATAGTGCAACGAGGCGCAGCCTGCACTCAAGGGGCTGCCATCGGGCTTTTGGTAGAGGCGGTGGACGAGCAAGTGCTCGGCGAGGCGGGCGGCCGCATCGCCAGAAGCGCGGTCGGCACGCAAGCGGGCGTGCAGGGCGAGGCCGCGCAGGGCGGTGAGCGCCTCGCCGAAGGCCGCGGGACTGCGGCCCAACGCCTTGGGCAAGCTGCCTGCGAGGCGCTGGGCTAAGATGTCGGCACGACCATCGTCGAGCTCGAGGAACAGCAAGTAGTACAGCGCATTGCCCTCGACCGCGCCGCAGACAGGCTCGGGGCGGTTGGGGTCCAAAAGCCACTCACACGCTTGATTGCGCAAGCCCCAGAGGCTTTGGTCACCGGACGCGGACCCTAGGTCGGCCAGCATGTAGAGCACCCAATGGGCACCGCGCCAGCGGTGGCTCGGCGCAAGGGGGATGCGGCCTGTAGCATCCAACTCGGCCAACAGGGTGCGGACCAAGACCGATTCGCGGATCTCGTCGCGAAGAATGCGAATCTCGCGCTCGCTGGGCGGGCGGGCCGAGACGTTGAGGCGGATCTTGTAGCGCACGAAAGGCTCGTCCATTGTGAAGAGGACGCGGGCGATATGGGCAGTGGACATAGGTTTTGTACTCGGAAAGGTGCGTTGGCGGGGAAAAAAGGGCTTGTATATTGTTGTGCAATCGCAATAACAGACGCAATAGTTCGCTTTGCCTAGATGACGAAACGGAGAGCAAATGCCTAAAACCAATAGAGGCTGGTCCATGGGCCGCCAGTGCAAACCGGCGGCTGAATACGACATGCGCGTCGCCCGCGGCCTGTTGCAACGAGAAAGCGCCCACTGGCCAGCGTATGCAGTTGTCACCACGCCCAGCGCATACGCGGCCGCCCAGGAATACCTCGTGCGCGAGCCAGAGGGCGTGGTCTTTGCCGAATGGCTGGACTCGGCGCACCAGCAGGACCTCAGCGACCGGCTGCCAGCCGGGATCGAGTTGGTCATCGGCTTGGGCGGCGGCAAGGCCCTAGACGCTTCCAAGTTCGTGGCCTTGGACAAGGACGCCGAACTGATCTTGGTGCCGACGATCCTCTCTTCCGGGGCAATCATCCACAGCCACGTGGCGCGATGGGACGGCTATCAGACCGTGGGCGATTTGGACGACTGGCCGTGGGTGGATTGCCAATACGTGCTCGTGGACGTCGATGTGGTCCTCAAGGCACCGGATTACTTGCACACCGCTGGGCTAGGCGACATCCTCTGCGGTCATGCCGGGTTGGAGGAGTGGCGGCGGCGGGCGGCGTTGGGACAAGGGGCGGCGTTCGACCCAGCACTGGCGGCACAGCAGATAGCCCATCACGAATCAATCGCAAATTCTTTTGCCGCAACACTCGATGCCAACGGACGCATGACCGAGGCGAGCGCGGCCAACATCGCGCAGCGGATTAAGGAGCGCGATAGCCAGCAGCTAAAGGCCCCCACGGAAAGCGGCGATCATCCATTCTGGATCGCACTGGAGACGGCCAACCGACGCACTTGGATCCACGGCGAACTCGTGGCCTTGGGGGCGATGATCATCACGTGGTGCTGCACAGGGGATACGGCGGGGTTGGCAAAGCGGCTGGACCGCTGTCGGGTGCGCTGGCGGCCTAGGCAAATGGGGCTAGAGCGCACGGCGTTGCAAAAGGGGCTGGCGTTTACACCACACTACATGGCGGAAAAAGGCGTCAACTCGGTGCTGCGAGAGCCGATTGCGGGGGCGCGCTTCGACGAGTTGTGGAGCTTTTTGGAAGAATAGGGTATCGGGCGCCCACAAGGGACGCCCCTACGGGTATTTACGAAATGGATTGTAGGGGCCGCTCTTGTGGCGGCCCTTCGCAGATTCCTCACCCCAGCCAGTACAAGATAATTACTGATGTTACGCAGTACGTGGCCGGTGGTTGGTTTTCGGTCCGATTCTCTTTGGGATCGCGGGCAGGACGCCCTTGATTCGACGAGGCCGATGGCCGTAGGGGGCGGTTTGAAACCGCCCCCTACCCGGGTGCGTAACATCAGGCGCAATCTCCGCCCTAAATGTTCAACCAGTAGTTGAACTTCACCAAGAAGATATTAGTCCCCTCGTCCACAAAGCTGCGCCGCAGATTATACCCGGGGCGAAACGCGCCCCAGTCGGAGTCGTCGTGGCGGAACTGCGACCAGACGATGAACAGGGTGCTGCCCGGCTTGTACTCCCAGCGCAGGACGACGTTGCTGTGCAGCGAGCGGTTGCGAAAATCAGGGCTTTCCTCCGGGCCGGGATGCGCGACAAATGAGTAGGAGCGCGGTCGCGCCAATTCCTTGAAGTTGGCGTACTGGCCCGCGCTAATAAAAGGCTGGACATAGAGCTCCAAGCTCAAGTCGCGGCTGAAGAGAATGTTGGCCCGCGTCGTCAGGTCGAGGGTTTGGCTGTCTAACTCCCCATACACGAATTGATCGTCTTCGCCGTCGCCGTTCGCATCGAAGTTTTCGACCCATTGGGCATCGTTAAAACCCCAACTATAGCGCGGCCGCAGACTGATCTCGAACCGCGAAGTCGGTCGGATGCGGATGCTGCCGGAGACCTCTCGGTGGGTGCTGCCAGCCGAGTTGCCGTCCCACTCGTACTCGACCCAGCCGCTGACCATAAAGCGGTCGTCGCTTTCTATCTCAATCTCAAAGCCGTCGCTCGCTGGCCTCGCGATTAGAGGACCGCCGCGAGTGTCGAGATCGTCGAAGGACCGCCACATGTGGTAGTAGTCGAAGTGGACCCACCAGTAATTTTTGAACTGGTGGTGAGTATTGAAGTCAAAGCCGTTTTGCAGGTTGGTGCGGTCGAAGTTCCACGTGCCCCAGCGGTTGAAGTTGTAAAAACTGCGGCGAAAGATGGCCCAGTCCTCTTCCTTGCGCAGCTGGATCCAGAGCCAAGGGTTGTAGAAGTCGCTGCGCCATTGGAAGCCCAAGTCGTCAATCTCAAAATGCCGCGAATAGACCTCCCACCAGAGCTCGCCGCGCAACCAGCCGCTGTTCTTGCTCAAGACCGCCATATTGCCCAAACCGCTGCGGCGCTGGTCATCCACTGTGGCGCGGCTACCAGCAAGCTGGCCCCAAAAAGTGTACCCGTTGTCGCGCCACTTGAGGGTCCAATCCACGCCGCCGGTATAGGCATTCCGCGCGCGGTCGCGCTGCGCGGCCGTGCCCAAGAGGCCGACGTGCGAGTTGCCAGCAAATAGATCCTGCTTGACGCGACCGACGAGAAAGTGGGTGCGCGGCTCAACGAGAAAGTCGCTGCGCTCTTGGTACTCCTCGCCGGACACCTCGCGCACCATGGTCGTCTCAATCCGCGCGTACTCTTTAGCAGTAAGCGCCGTCAGCAGCCCAAAGGTGGTCTTGGACGCGGTCTTGCCCGTCAGCTTGGCTGCACCCAGAATGGTGGTGGACTCGCTCTCGTTGAGCGCGTCGTGGCCGTCGGGCAGCGAGTGATAGCCGGGCTGGCGACCAATGCGCCGCGAGTAGAACAGGTCGATTGGAGTCTCAAACGCCTCGCCGTCCTCCACAAAGAAGGGGCGGCGCTCATCCTGAAACGTCTCAAAGACCGAGAGGTTGAGTTCGGCCGGGTCGGCTTCCACCTGGCCGAAATCCGGGTTGATCGTGGCGTTGAGCGAGATATTCGACGACAGCCCATAGCGCAAGTCCGCGCCAGCGCTACCGAATAATTCGCTCGCATCTGCAAAGGTGGAGCGGCCCACCGAGTAGGGCAAAAGCTTCAGCGCACGCTTAGATTCGATGTCCGCCAAGCCCTCCAAGTGGGCAAAGCGCGAGACTGAGCCGCTCTCCTTGCGCGGAACCATGACCCAGAAGGCCTGTTCCTTCTTGCGGCTGATGTAGCGGGCGACGTTGATGCCCCAGTCCCCGCCGCTGCTAAAGCGGAGGTTGTGGAACGGGATGGCAAACTCCACGCTCCATCCCTCGTTGCCGATGACGTGCGCGGATTCCCACACGCCGTTCCAAGTGTCGTTGTCCCAACCATAATCCTTGATTACAGCGTCGTAGATCGACCCGCCGGCATACACCGCAAAGGCATAGCCCGTCTGGTGGTCGTGATGCGTGTCTAAGCTGACTTGGATCCAATCGGCTTCGGTCCACTGGTCGCGGCGCACCAAGCGCGAGACAATCTGCTCGGGCGCCGAATCGTAGGCCATAATCCCCACGTAGAGCGCCTCGTCGTCGTACGCCAACTGTACAGTGGTCTTTTCGCTTGCCGGCTGACCTTCCTCGGGCTCGCGCTGGACGAAACCCGTAAAAATCGGGGCTTGCTGCCACACTGGGTCGTCGAGCACGCCGTCGATCTGCGGGCGGGTGCCTTCTATACGCACGGCGTCGAGCGCGCGGTCGGGCGCTTGATGGGCGTGCAGAACGCGGGGGCCGAGAACCGCACAGGCCACCGATGTCAAGCAGTACAGCCAGTTGAACAGCCGAGAGCACACGTTTGTCTTGTAGTCTTGCATGTTGTTTGTCTTGCGGTTTTGCATGTCTTCTTTTGTGTCCTAAGTCGAGGGGGTTGATAGCCCTAGGGCAGCGGTGGCCACCGCTGCCCCAGGCCGGTTTCGCAATGCCGCTGCGCGTCAAATAGCCATTAGCTGAGGAAGCGCAGGAGCGGCATCATCGCGAACACAAAGAGGCTGATGAGTACGTACATCAGTCCTTGGTTGATGATCTCGCGTCGCATAGTGTAGTTGCTCCTTGCGATGAGGTCCTTGGTTGGCTTGGTGAATGTCGCGCAGACCCGCTGCCGTCCGCCCGGGGTGGGCGGCAACGCCCCGCTATCTAAGCCGCGCCGCAAAGCGGCGAAGCGCTGTCGCGCGTCGATGACCCGGCCGGCCCTGGTCGCAACGCGCATCTTGGCACCGCCGTGGGCGGTGTTGAAGTGTCGTGTTTTCTCTTGCGTCTTCATTTTTACGGTTCCATTTACTACTTTTTTACCTGAACAAAAGTTCAGTATCACCTAATACAATGTCAAGCATTTTCACAAAAAAAGAGGCCGCAGCGCGTTGTTTTTCGCGCCACGGCCTCTTGCCACGTTGAGCTCTCGCAAAGACGAGCTTCAGTCGGGGACACAGCCCCTTCCTCTCGGCGCGAATAGGGTGTTTTCGAACTGCACATCGGCAGCCAGATAGATGCACCCACCATCTAGAATTCCCTCGGCAGCTATGCGCGGCGTCCCGCACATGTCGAAGCGATATGCACCTATCATTTTCATTCTCCTGTGGTTTCAATCCACGCCCCCACACGGGGCGACGCAGCCACGAGAATTTAGAGTTTATTGTTGCCCTATAAATCTAGTTACGAGGGGGCGTAAAACAGTGTCAAGGGGATGCAAAAAAAATTTAACTGACGCTACGCACCCGTGTAGGGGGCGGTTTCAAACCGCCCCTACATTAGCCGATCCAATAGAGCAGAATCGCCAGCCCGAGCGGGCTCCACAAAGTCGAGCCAATGAGAATGCCGCCGAGCAGATCGGGGCGCGCGTCAAAGCGCACCGTGAGGATGAGGGCGTTGATGGCCGTAGGCAGACAGGAGCACAGCAGCAGCACGTCGCGTACCGCGTCCTGCGCACCAATGAGCAGCGTCAGGCCGATGCCAATCGCCGGCCCCAACAGGACCTTGGCACCAATGCCGCCGTACAGAGCCGCCGAACTGCGGCCGCGGATAGGGATGTGTGAGACTTGGACTCCGAGTAGAATAATGGCGAGGATCGGGCCGGCTTTGCCGATCAGATCGGCCGCGTCGAGGACAGAGGCCGGGATCGGTACGGCGAGAGCATTGACGGCCAAGGCCAGAGCCGCGGCATAAATCAGCGGCAGCCTAAAAATACTCTTGAACGCTTGTAGCGGACTTTGCCGCCCACCAGCGGCGATGTACGTGCCCAGCGACGCGGCCATAACATTGCCGTACACAAAGAGCAGCATGACAATCGCCAGTGCCTCGTCGCCAAATGCGAACAGCACTACGGGGACGCCATACGAGGCGATGTTGACCGTGGGCAGGGAGAGAGTGACCGCGCTGCGGGTGGGTTTGTCCCAGCCAGCGAGACGCGCGACGAGCGCGATGGCGGGCATACTGACCACGTACATCCCAACCTGCCAAGCGAAGGCTTGAGCGGCCGCCGCGCCAGTGACCGGGTGGCGCACCAGCGCCGAAAACATCAAGAAGGGCAGACAGATGTATATGGCCACATCGGCCAAGGGGGCGGGGTCAACAGAGCGCCGCCGCCCCAACAGATAGCCACAGCCGATGAGCAAAAAAATCGGGGCAATGACGTCGAGCAGAAAAGCCATTACCGCAAGCGGACAGGACCGATGTTACACCTGCTCTTCCCGGCCCGAAGCGGCCGAGCGGTACGCTGCGTCGAGCATCTCCACCCCGCGCATGGCCGCTTCGCCTGGGGTCCAGTTCACGTCGGCTTTGCCCAAGATCAAGTCGGCAAAGTTGTTGGGCGGACCATCGCACTCGTAGGCCCCCGCGTCCTCGGCCACCTCCTCGACGACGTGTTGGCCATCGTGGCGGCGCAGGTGCATGCGGGCGCGCTCGCAATCGATGAGCAACATGCCCTCCGAGCCGAACAGGCGCACATCGACCTGAAAGGTCTGGTCGGTCGGCACATTGCCCGCACCGCTGACCGTGCCGATGGCCCCCGAAGTAAAGCGCACCGTCAGCGCGTCGTACAGCTCCACCTCAGATCCAGGCGCGCTCATAGCCGCAAAGACGCGCTCGGCGCGCAGTCCGGACAGCCAGAACAGCAGCCCCGAGGAGTGCGATATTTGCGCGTGGGCGTAACCGCCTTCGGCTATGGCAGGATCGGCCCACGTAGAAGGCGTGGGGCCGAAAAGGCTGGCACTGTCCTGCCCGGAAATTTCGGATACATCCACCTCCTCCCCCGACAGCAGGGCGCGGATCGGCGAGGCCATGTGGCAGAGCGCGAATTCGACCTCGCCGATGGCTTGCTCGTCCATCAGCGCCTTGGCCCGCTGGATAAAAGGCTTGTGGTGCCAGCCGTAGGGCACGAGCAAATGGCGGTCCCGCTCCGCGGCGAGGCGTACCAATTCGCGCGCGTGGGCAGCGCGGGTGGTCAGGGGTTTTTCGCACATCACGTGCAGGCCCGCCTCCAAGGCGGCGCGGGCGTGTTCGTAGTGCAGGGGATGCGGCGAGGCTACGACAACCCCGTCGAGTTCGCAGTCGGCTAATAACTCTCTATAGTCCTCGGTGGCAGACGCGAATCCGAAGTGGTCCCGCACCTGCTCCAGCTCGGCTTGGCCCAAGCGGCACACGGCCGTCAGCTCGACGTCGTCGCGGGCGGCAAAAACGGGCATGTGATTGCTGGTGGCCCACCAGCCAGCGCCGATAAACCCGAGACGCACTTTGTTTTGGGTGCTCATTGGCGTTGCTCCTTAGTTGGAGCGGCTAATGTAGGAGCGCACGAGCGGCGCAGCAAGTTTTCAGGAATTAGGAATTACCTCGCCCCAATTCCTAATTTCTAATTCTTAATTCCTAATTAATTTGCCTATCGGCTTATTTTTTTCCTTTAATTATCTGACTTACGCACGAGTCCCTTATCGACTATTGACGCCCGCCTTAGCTATCGCTTTAACTTTCATATCCCTATCATATCTCTCACCCCACAAGGAAGGAAGAAATGGCTGCCCCCATAGCGCTTCAACTCTACACGGTCCGCGACGCCCTCGCGCAAAACTTCAAGTCCGTGGTCACCCGGATTGCCGAGATAGGGTACGTAGGAGTCGAAACGGCCGGATTTCCCGGCATCAGTGTAGATGAAGCCAGCGACCTATTTGCCGATCTAGGGTTAGACGTATGCAGCGTGCATACGCAGCTACCCTTGGGCAAGCAAAAAAACCAAGTCATCGAACTAGCCCAAGAGCTGGAAACCACCCGCGTGGTAAGCTCCACGCCGCGCGATGCCTTCGCCAGCGCGGACGCGCTCAAGGCGCTGTGCGAGAGCTGGAACCAAGCCGCTGATATCGCCGCTGAGAACGGGTTGGAACTAGGCCTCCACAACCACTGGTGGGAATTCCAAGAAGTAGAAGGGCGTCCGGGTTTTGCGCACCTAGTCGACGAGCTCGACGAGTCCATCTTCTTCCAAGTCGATACCTACTGGGTCAATACCGGCGGCGGCGACTCAGTGCAGGTCGTCGAGGAGTTGGGCGAGCGTGCGCCGCTTTTGCACATCAAGGACGGTCCGTGCGATCCTGAGCAGGACATGCTCGCCGTCGGCGAAGGGGTCATGGACATCCCATCCATTATCGAAGCCAGCCACGGCACCTGCGACTGGCTGATCGTCGAATTGGACCGCTGTGCGACCGACATGATGGAAGCCGTAGAAAAAAGCTATCAATACCTCGTTGGCAACGAGCTGGCGCGCGGCGCCAGATAACGCAAAAGGAGCGTCATGGCCAAGAAAGCAATCATGGTTTGGGGCGGCTGGGAGGGGCACGAGCCCAAGCAGTGCGTCGATATTTTCGCGCCCATCTTAGAGGAAGAAGGGTTCGCAGTAACCATTTCGGACACCCTCGACACCTACAAAGACCGCGACCTCATGGCCGAGCAGGATCTGGTGGTGCCGACGTGGACGATGGGCCAGATCGAAAGAGAGCAGGAGCAAGGGCTGCTTGCGGCCGTTGATAGCGGTACCGGCATAGCGGGCTGGCACGGCGGCATGGCCGATTCGTTCCGTAACAATACCACCTATCAGTTCATGGTCGGCGGCCAGTTTGTCGCCCACCCAGACGGCATCATCGACTACACGGTCAACATCGCGGCCCCAGACGACCCAATCGTCGCCGGCCTAGACGACTTTCAAATGCACTCCGAGCAGTACTACATGCACACCGACCCGGGCAACCAAGTGCTGGCCACGACAACCCTAGAGAGCCGTCAAAGTGCGCCTTGGGTCAACGGGACGATCATGCCAGTAGTGTGGAAGCGCGCGTGGGGAGCGGGTCGGGTGTTCTACTCGTCTCTGGGCCACGTGGCGAGCGATTTCGACGTGCCCGAGGCGCGCGAGATCCAGCGGCGCGGCATGCTCTGGGCCAGCCGCTAAAGGGGTCTCACTATGAAGCTCCGCAAACAGGTGTGCCTCTGGAGCCTTGGGCTAGCGGCGGGCCTCCTCTTGGCCGTCCTGACGTGGTGGCTTGTAAACCGGCTGTCTGAGGAGTGATGGGCCGCAAGAAAGTGCTAATTACGGGTGCGGCTGGCCGCATCGGCGAGGTACTGCACCAAGGGCTACGGGAGTGCTACGACCTGCGGCTAATGTATCACCGCACAGTGCGAGAAGTTGCCGACGAGGAAGTCGTCCGCGGCAGCGTCGCCGATCTGGATGCTATGTCCACAGCAGTCGCCGGCGTCGATGCGGTAGTCCACCTCGCTGGCGATCCAGCGGTTAGCGCCACTTGGGAGTCGGTCCTCGAAAAGAACATCCAAGGCGTGTACTGCACCTATGAGGCATGCAGAAACGCGGGCGTCAAGCGGGTTGTCTTTGCCAGCACTAATCACGTGACCGGCCTTTACGAAGAAGAAGGGATGTACACCACGCCGGAGATGCCCGTGCGACCCGACAGCCTGTACGGGGCCAGCAAGGCATTTGGCGAAAGTCTGGGACGCTACTATGTGGATCGCTACGGTTTGGAGGTCGTATGCCTACGCATCGGCTCGTTCCAGCCGGATTCAGCGGTCGTCGAGCGCCAAAGCGACCGGATTCTCTCCACTTGGCTGAGCCACCGCGATTGCGTCCAGCTCGTGCAGCGCTCCATTGAGGCCGACGTGCGCTTCGGAATCTACTACGGCATCTCGGGCAACACCCGCGCCTACTGGGATCTCCAAAACGCCCGCCGCGAACTAGGCTACGCCCCCCAAGACAACTCCGAGCATTTCGTTTAGGTAGGGGGCGGTTTCAAACCGCCCCCTACCCATCGCCTTTTTTTTTCCGTCCCCGCCAAAAAGCCTCCAGCAGCCGCAAACATATACGAGCTACGTCCCGCAGGATATACAACCCCAAGCAGACGCCGAAGAACGCGGCGACTCGGGGGTCGAAGGCCAGTTCGACAATGCGGTCGAGTAGGGCGGGAATCACGACGTAGAAGCCTAATTGCGCTAGTGTTATCGACGGTGCGGATCGTCTATTCGAGCTTGACCATCTTGCGAGTGCGTAGCTGCTCTCCCACGCGTACCTGATACAAATAGGCTCCGGCAGCAACGAGTTGGCCCTTATCGTCTCGGCCATCCCAAGTCAGCCGATGTTCGCCCGCTGCCAACGGGCCCGACCACACTTGGCGCACAAGCTGTCCCAAGAGGTTGTAAATGGCTACGTCCATAGCCTCGGCACCGTCGGGCACCGATAGGGGGATGGTCGTGGCCGGATTAAACGGATTGGGATAGTTCGCACCTAAAACAAAGTCCGACGGCGTAGCCGACTCAACGGCCACGGCTGTGGGTGGACTGTTCTGGTTGATAAAGACGAAAGCCCCACCAGGAACCCCCCAAGCCCCTAAAATCCCGCGATCCTCATTCCACCCCAGCACGACCAGATCGGCGGCCCCATCGCCGTTGAGGTCGCCGACAAGCACCTCGTTGCCCATGCCCCCTGTGCTCGACAGCCGGTAGCGACCTTCGAGGACGGGCACGCCATCGCGCTGGTCGAGCAAGACGACCAAGGCCGGACCCGTTTCCAAGTTGCCATCGACCAAGGCCACGTCCAGCAGACCATCGCCGTTGAGGTCGCTGACCAAGGGACGACCTCGCACGTGTACCTGCGAGCCGAGCAGGGTGTGGCTTGTCACCGCGCCCGAGGCGTCCAGACGCCACAGGGCCAAGCCGTGGTTGGTGTATATGTGGGAGGAAACGGTTACTTCGACGATGCCAACTAAACCCACCTGTCCATCGCGACCGACCTGCAGAGGGGTGTATCCACAGGGGTTGACCATGGACTCAAAAGAAAACGGCGGCTTCGCGCTGGCCGCCCACGGCTGGGTCAGCCAAACCCTAGTCGGCCCAGCCTCTTGGAGCTGCCGATAGCACGATCGGGTCCATAACAGCCGCACGGTCCCTTCCGCTCCCAATGATTGCTCAGCGGGCCAAAGCATAGGCCAGAGCCTCTCCTCGCTGTCGAGGGTGAACTGGTCGCTACGGACAAACTCCGCGTCGCCATCGTTGAACCACAGGGTCGCTTGGGATGTCCCGTCGTGGATGTGACCTGCCTCGTCCTCATACTCCTCATACTCCGTGACCAACAGGTCCAAATCGCCGTCGCCTTCACCATCGGCGAGGCCAACGAAACCAGTGTTGGGTAGTTGCAGGATGGTGGCAAAGCCGTCCTCGCCCCGGTTGTGCCACAGTTCGAAGTTTAATCCCTCCTCAATGGCCAGATCCAAGAGTCCATCCCCGTCGAAGTCATCCCCGTAGATACTAATGATGGGCACACTGTTTGCTCCTGCTTCTTTTCTTCCGTGCATGACGTCGCGGGTGGGAACCAAGCCACCCAAGCCATCGTTGGACGCCACGGTCCAGCCCCAGTGTGGAAAGTGCTCTCCCGAGGCTCCGTCGTCTGCATATACGTGTGGCGACCAGCGATTCCAAGCTGTCACAAGATCCAAATCCCCATCGCCATCTACATCGCCCAAAGCACCGGTACCATCATGGAACCCCATGCCGATGCCCGGGCCAAGGGTGAAAAAGTCGGGTTCTGCGAACAACGCGCCGGGCGAGGCAAAAGCCTCGTGTGGAGCCGCCAATAGCAAAATGGCTACGATAAAACGGTGCATAGTTTACCTCCTGAGATTAAGGGCACGTAGGAATGGCTTGCACTCCGCACCGCCTCTACGCACGAGGTGCGATTAATGAGAAAGCAGCGATTTGATCCGTCCCCACGACTGGGCTTCGACGCTCGTGGCAGCAGGGATAGCCGGTTGCCAAGCAGACGATCAATAGGGATCGGTAGTTCATAACGCGGCTCCTTTCGGAAGGTTAGACTTCATCCCTTATGGTAGCTTGGTCGTTTTTTTCGCTTCCACCTGTCCGTCCACCTCGACCTTATAGATATACACTCCGGCGGCCACGGCCTTGCCCTTCTCGTCGCGGCCATCCCACACAAACCGATGGCTACCCGCCCCAAGCGGCCCGTGCCATAGCTGCCGCACCCGATGCCCCAACACGTTGTAAAGTGCCAAGTGGACCCGTTCCTCGTCGGTGGCCAGATCGAGGGGAATCACCATCGCGGGATTGAACGGATTGGGATAGGCATCGCACAGCCGATGCTGCGCCGGCCGCGCATCCACCGATGTCTGCACGGCGGTCATCTGATCCTGCTCGGCCTCCGAACAAGGGGTGGAAGAGCACTCGCAATTTCGCCAAAAAATGTTGCCTTCTGAGTTATAATAATTGGTGCAATATCGGTATGGCTCGGTCGAGTCCCTTCCTGCGCCGCACCACTGGTTCTGGTTATCGCAATCAGTCTTTTGATTGAAGCAAGCATTGGTCGGCCCTGTGAACGCGATCGCGGTCTCCGGCTCGGCCTCTGAACAAGGGGTGGCGGAACACTCGCAAGCTTCTGTCCCAAAAACGTCGCCGTTTGCTTTATAGTAATTGATACAGTATCGGTATGGCTCGGTCGAGTCCCTTCCTGCGCCGCACCACTGGTTCTGGTTATCGCAATCAATCTTTCGGGTCAGCACGGCGGGTGCGATCCCTTGGTCGGCCTCCGAACAGGGAGTGGAGGAGTCCCAGCAATCCACTGTGTAGAAGTTGCAGTCCTCGTCCAAACCATAGGTGCAATAGCGATACATCCCCTCGGTATCCGCCGACCCACAATCGGAGCTGGCACTGCATACGGTCCAAGTGTACGGGCACTCTGTGTCGGCTACGGCTCCCCTTGCGCCGCAGAGAATCGCAAGCCCCGCGAGGGCACTTACGACCCATCCTTGCCCCTGTCGTATCCCCAGCATTGCCAAACAGGCGATCAGTAGAGATCGATAGTTCATAACGCGGCTCCTTTCAGAAGGTTATGAATATGCTACGGATCGTCTATTCGAGCTTGACCATCTTGCGGGTGCGTAGCTGCTCACCCACGCGTACCTGATACAAATAGGCTCCAGAAGCGACAGGGCGTCCCTGCCCGTCTCGGCCATCCCAAGTCAGCCGGTGTTCGCCCGCCGCCAACGGACCCGACCACACTTGGCGCACAAGCTGTCCCAAGAGGTTGTAGATGGCTACATCTACAGCTTCGGCCCCGTCGGGCACCGACAGGGGAATGGTCGTGGCCGGATTAAACGGATTGGGATAGTTCGCACCCAAGACAAAGTCCGACGGCGTAGCCGACTCAGTGGCTACGGCTGTGGGCGGACTGCTCTGGTTGATAAAGACGAAAGCCCCACCAGGACCGCCATCCTCATTCCGCCCCAGCACGACCAGGTCGGCGGCCCCATCGCCGTTGAGGTCGCCGGCAAGCACCTCGTTGCCCGTGCCTTCCGTGCCCGACAGCCGGTAGCGGCCTTCGAGCACGGGCACGCCGTCGCTCTGGCCGATCAAGACGACTAAGGCCGGACCCGTTTCCAAGTTGCCATCAACCAAGGCCACATCCATCAGACCATCGCCGTTGAGGTCGTTGACAAGTGGGCGACCTTGTACGTGTACCTGCGAGCCGAGCAGGGTGTGGCTTGCCACCGCGCCCGAGGCGTCCAGACGCCACAGTGACAAGCCGTGGTAGGTGTGTGCGGCTAGCTCGACGCTTCCAACTAAATCCACCTGCCCATCGCCGGCCTGTAGAAGGGTGGAGTTACAGGGGTTGACCATGGAGTTAAAAAAAAGCGGCGGCTCCGCGCTGGCCGCCCACGGCTGGGTCAGCCAAACCCCCGTCGGTCCAGCCTCTTGGAGTTGCTGATAGCACGATCGGGTCCATAACAGGCGCAAGGCCCCTCCCGCTCCCAGCGATTGCTCAGCGGGCCAAAGCTTAGGCAAGAACCTCTCCTCGCTGTCGAGGGTAAACTGATCGCTACGGACAAACTCCGCGTCGCCGTCATTGAACCACAGGGTCGCTTGGGATGTTCCCTCGTGGTTGTCCAATGCCTCGTCGTCATACTCCATGACCAACAGGTCCACATCGCCGTCGCCTTCACCATCGGCGAGGCCAATGAAACCGGTGTTGGGCAGTTGCAGGATGGTGGCAAAGCCATCCTCGCCCCGGTTGTGCCACAGTTCAAGGTTCAATCCCTCCTCAAAGGCCAGATCCAAAAGTCCATCCCCGTCGAAGTCGTTCCCCCAGAGACTAATGAGGGATTCTCTTTTTGCGTGCATGACGTCGCGGGTGGGGACCAAGCCACCTAAGCCGTCGTTGGACGCCACGGTCCAGCCCCAGTGTGGAAAGTGTTCTCCCGGGGCTCCGTCGTCTGCATATACGTGTGGCGACCAACGAGTCCAAGCTGTCACGAGATCCAAATCCCCATCGCCATCTACATCGCCCAAAGCGCCGGTATTATCAGTGAGCCCCATGCCGATACCCGGGCCAAGGGTGAAAAAGTCGGGTTCTGCGAACAACGCGCCGGGCAAGGCAAAAGCCCCGTGTGGAGCCGCCAATAGCAAAATAGCTACGATAAAGCGGTGCATAGTTGACCTCCTGAGGTTAAGGGCACATAGGGACGGCTTGCGCTCCGCACCGCCCCTACGCACGAGGCGCGATTAACGAGAAAGCAGCGATTTGATCTGTCCCCACGAATGGGACTCGACGCTCGTAGCAGCAGGGATCGCCGGTTGCCAAGCGGGCCCGCGTCCACCTAAGCCGTTGGTCAACTCGACCAAGTTGCCCCCGTCTAGATCAACGGCCCAAATGAGCCCAGGGTGAGTGAGAGAAGTGAAGGCCATTCTCATGCTGTCAGGTGACCAAGTAGGCTTAGTTACCCATGTGGCGTCGCTCACGGTTGCGTTCCGGGGTAAGCCAAGCAGGGGAATACCCGGGTACTTGCCGGTGGATCGGGCGATAAAGTACTCGTCTTCATTGGCATCGCGGACATAGAGGCGGGCGAGATTCTCTGCGTCCCCTTTTTCCCGCAACACGACGATGGCTTCTTTGGTTCCGTCCGGGGAAAGACTGGATTGGCGGAAGTGGGGCACCTCTCGCCAGTCCACGGGCGAAGGGCCACTGCCGTCCAGCGCTATAACGAACGCATCAGGGCCGTCCCTCTCACCCGCCTCCGACTCCTTAGTCATTTCCGCAGTCCACCTGACGACATAGTAAATGCCCCTCCCGTCTGCAGACCACGAAAGCGATGTTTTATCGACGGAATCGTCTGTTAGCTGCTGTGGATTGCCGCCGTCGGCATCCATCAACCAAACCTCTCCACCGTACCGACCACGGGGATAATCGTCGAGGTAGATATAGGCGATCTTCGTCCCATCCGGGGACCAAGCCGGGGTAGTGCAATGCCGTCCTTGGGTCAAGTTTACGGGATCGCCCCCATCCGCATTCATAATCCACACGTCATTGTGCCCTTCGCGGTCGGAGATAAATGCGATTTTACCGTCGGCTTGCCCCCAGCCAGCGACGACCAATCCCAGCGTTGCCAAGCAGACGATCAGTAGGGATCGATAGTTCATAACGTGGCTCCTTTCAGAAGGATGAATGAGAAGGTTAGATGTATATCATGGGGTTGAAAGCAGTGATTTGATCCGACCCCACGACTGGGCCTCGACGCTCGTCGCAGTAGCAGAAGGGACGACAGGTTGCCAAGCGGGCTCACGTCCACCTAAGCCGTTGGTCAACTCGACCCAGTTGTCCCCGTCTGTATCAGCCGCCCAAATCTCAAACTGACCCATGAAATCGAGAAAACTAGCGAAGGCTATTCTCATGCCGTTGGGTGACCAAGTAGGGTAGGTTCGCCACTCTTCGTAGGGTTCGGTATATATCAGTTTATTCTGCAGCGATTCAGGCAGGAGATCACCCGAGTGCATGTGATCAAAGGCACTGGTGCCGGTGTAGAAGAGAGCATGGACACGGCCCGCTTCGTAGCGCCTGTGCTTTGCTGTGTAGGGCTCGCCCGCCCGGACAGTGCCGGGCTCGCCCGGCCGGAGAACGCGGGGACCATGCCTATGGCCCCCCTCTCCGTCCCACAACGTGACGATTGCTAGTTGGCTTCCGTCAGGGGAAACCCCAGGGAAGAAGCGGCGGTATATTTCTCTCCAGTCCGCAGGCGACGAGCCACTGCCGTCCAGCGCCGTAACGAACGCATCAGGGGTCCAATCGTCTGAAATCGGCCAAGTCGGGACAGCGACATAGTAAATGCTACTCCCGTCTTCAGACCAAAAAAGCCTCGCCTTATCGACGGCATCGTCTGTCACTTGTTGTGGATTGCTGCCGGCGGCGTCCATCAACCAGATTTCACCGCCGGTAATATAGGCGATCTGTGTGCCATCGGGTGACCAAGCCGGACTAGCGCAATCCCGTCCTTGGGTTAGGTTTACGGGGTCGCTCCCATCCGCATTCATAATCCACACGTCATTGTGCCCCTCGCGGTCGGAGATAAATGCGATCTTACCGTCGGCTTGCCCCCAGCCTGCGACAGCTAGCCCCAGCGTTGCCAAGCAGACGACAAATATGGCTCGATAGTTCATAACGCGGCTCCTTTCGGATGAATAGATTAAATAAGTGATGTTACGCAGCCTTTAGTTGGTATAAGTCCTCGACGACGATGGCTCGGTTGTCCAGCGCTCGGCGGAACTCCTCTGGCAGGCGCTGGACGAGCCGATAAATGCACTCAACCTGTTCATCGCTTCGCCTGATTAGTTGCCAGTACGGTCTTGCAAATGCCTCTTGATCCATCCCCACGAGGTCTCGGCCACAGCCGTCGGCTCCCCGCCGGTATGAGACGCGATGTCCATCACGTAGATCTCATAGTTGCCGTGGTCGCGGTTGGACTGGAAGGCGATGTGCCGGCCATCCGGAGACCAAGATGGATACTTGTCTTCAGCCGGGTGATGTGTCAGACGGCGAGGATTGCTCCCATCTGAATCCATCACGTAAATCTCATAGTTGCCGTCGCGCTCGGACTCGAAGGCGATGTACCGGCCATCTGGAGACCAAGACGGACGCACGTCCTCAGACGGGTGGTCTGTCAGGCGGCGAGGGTTGCGCCTATCTGAACCATCCGAACCCATCACGTAGATCTCATAGCTGCCGTCGTGACCGGACGTGTAGGCGATGTATTGGCCATCTGGAGACCAAGACGGAGACCAGACCCCCGAGTCGATTGTCAGGAGGCGGGGGTTGCTCCCATCCGAATCCATCACGTAAATCGCAGCGTTGTTATTTCGCACAGTCATGAAGGCGATGTGCCGACCATCCGGAGACCAAGATGGATAATAGTGCCGATACGAGTCGTTGGTCAGGTTGCGGGGGTCGCTTCCATCCGGACCTATCACGTAAATCGCATAGTTGCCGTCGCGACCAGACACGTAGGCGATGTGTCGGCCATCTGGAGACCAAGACGGAAACCAGTCCGCGGCCGGGTGATCTGTCAGACGGTGGGGATTGCTCCCATCTGAATCCATCACGTAGATCTCATAGTTGCCGTCGCGGGAGGACGAGAAGGCGATCTGCGTGCCATCCGGAGACCAAGACGGTCTCCAGTCCCAATCCGAGTCGTTGGTCAGGCGGCGTATGGTCCCGACGACCCAAGCCTCCCCATTATTACTCGCCACCGCTTGTCCAATCCCCGCCGGCAACGACGGATCGGCCTTACCGTCGGCTTGCCCCCAGCCTGCGACAGCTAGCCCCAGCGTTGCCAAGCAGGCGATTAGTAGAGATCGATAGTTCATAACATGCCTCCTTTCAGATGGATAAATTAAATAAGAAGGTTAGATATATGTCACGGCACTGAAAGCAGCGTTTTGATCCGTCCCCACGACTGGGCTTCGGCACTCGTAGCAGCAGAGACCGTCGGTTGCCAAGCAGGAGAGTGTCCTCCTAAGCCGTTGGTCAATTGGACCCAGTTGCCATAGTCTGTATCAGCCGCCCAAATCTCAAACTGACCCATGAAATCGAGAAAACCAGAAAAGGCTATTCTCATGCCGTCAGGCGACCAAGTAGGGAAGGTTCGCCACATTTCGTAGGGTTCGGTGTATATCAGTTTATTCTGAAGTGATTCAGGCAGGAGAAGACCCGAGTGCATGTGATCACTGGCACTGGTGCGGATGTAGAAATTGGCATGGACATGGCCCCCTCCATCCACCAACGTGACGGTTGCTAGTTGGGTTCCGTCTGGGGAAACACCAGGGAGGAAGCGGCTGTATACCACTCTCCAGTCCGCAGGCGACGAGCCACTACCGTCCAGCGCCGTAACAAACGCATCAGGGCCGTCCCACTCGTCTGGAATCGGCCAAGTCGGGACGGCGATATAGTAAATGTTACTCCCGTCTTCAGACCAAAAAAGCCTCGCCTTATCGACTGGATCGTCTGTCACCTGTTGCGGATTACTGCCATTGGCGTCCATCAACCAGATTTCACCACTGGCAATATAGGCGATCTTCGTGCCATCCGGCGACCAAGCCGGGCTAGCGCAATCCCGTCCTTGAGTTAGGTTTATGGGAACGCCCCCATCCGCATTCATAATCCACACGTCATTGTGCCCCTCGCGGTCGGAGATAAATGCGATTTTACCGTCGGCTTGCCCCCAGCCAGCGACGGCCAACCCCAGTGTTGCCAAGCAGACGATCAGTATCGACCGATAGTTCATAACATGCCTCCTTGCATAAGGTTATGAATAAGGTGCGCTGCTGAGGATATATAGGCACATTTCGTGCCAAAAATTCGGCCGCTGCCAAAAAAATCCTTTAGGATGACTTAAAGGATTGAAAAACATAATACTTAAAAATAATACAGTAGAGCTTTTTCGCTGCGCGACTTCAGCCATCGCGCAAAGTTTTCCACGATTTTCCGTGGATATTCCACGATTCCCCGTGTAGTATCCACGATTTTCTGTGTTGGCCGCCTACGACTTTCAGGCGGCAATTCTACCAAGCAAGCTTCCCCAGCAAGACGACCTCCTGCTCGCCAGCGACGATTTCCCCGAGCCGATAGGCCCGGCAGTCTTGAGCCGCTAAGTGGGCCAGCACCTGTTCTACGGCTTCGGGCGCGACCACCAGCACCATGCCCACGCCCATGTTAAACGTACGCAGCATGTCCGCGTCCTCTAAGTCGCCTGCTGCGCGCAAGGTACGGAAGATCAATGGGATCTGTAGAGCCGCTAAATCGAGCTGAGCACTGAGGCCCGGCGGCAAGATGCGGCTGAGGTTGTCGCGCAGACCGCCGCCAGTGATGTGGGCCATGCCGTGGAGGCCGGGGTCGGTGAAAAGGCCGCGCACGGCCTGCAAGTAGCAGGTATGGGGCTTGAGCACCGCTTCAAGGAAGGATTCGCCAGCCACATCTACGGTGAGTAAATCGGGCTGCTGATCTAAAAGGGCGCGGACCAGCGTGTAGCCATTGGTGTGCAAACCGTTGGAAGCGAGCGCCACAACCTGATCGCCCGCCTCAATCGCCTGACCATCGATGATGTTGTCTTTATCGACCACGCCGATGACGCTGGCGGTCAGCACGTAGAGGCCATCGGGGACCACGCCGGGCTGCACCGAAGTCTCGCCGCCGGTCAGGGTGCAGCCCTGTTGGCGACAGGCGTCCGCCAGGGCGTCCACAAGGTCGTTGACGATGGCTCCATCCATCGCGCCGCATACGATGACGTCCTGGATCGAAATCGGCTCGGCACCCATGACGATGATGTCGTCGATGAGGTGATTGACCATGTCGTAGCAGACCCCGCGATGGCGGCCGTGGGCAAAGGCCAACTTTTGCTTGGATCCAGGCTCCTCGCTCTTGTGGACCAGCACCGGGTGTGCGTAGCCGGGGAAGCGAGCGTCGAGCAGCGTGGCGAACGCGCCAATCCGGTTGAGCACGCGCGGGTCTGCGGTTTCCATGCTCGCGGCCATAGCGCGCTTGGCCGCATCGCTCTGGTCTATATCGACGCCCGTGCTGGCATAGGAGAGGCGTTGGCTCATGAAGTTCCTTTCTGTTCCATCAGCTCGGGGATCAACTCGACGCCCAACCCCGGCCCGGGCGGAGCGTGCAGGCAACCCTGCTGGTAAGTCAAGCGCGGCGCAACGACATCGCTCGCCAACAGACCCGGACCGACCAAATCCGAGGGCGCACAGACGGCTTTAGTGGCCACGCCTAAGTGCACGGCCGCGGCCGTGCCAATTCCGAGCTCGACCGTGCTGCCGAGCAAGACGGGTACGCCAGCGGCCGCGGCGAGTTGGCTCAGCCGCTGGGCGCGGTGCAGGCTACCGGCCTGGACGGGCGCGACGTTGAAGGCGTCCACGGCCCGGTGGTGCAAGAGAGCGAGGGCAAACGAGTCGTCAAAGTCGGCGACGTGTTCGATGAGGGCCGCGGGCACGGCTGCGCGCACTCTCGCCAAGGCCAAGGCGGCGGCATCAGGGTCGGCATTGACCTGTTCGGGGTGATCCTTGGCTATCTTGCGGGCGACGCATTGGATTGGCGTCTCAACCGCATCCACGCCCAGCGCAGCCAGCTCGCGGATCCGCTCAATGGCCTCTTCTTCTTCCCACGCGCCCGAAGCATCGGCCTTGAGGTACGCATCCGGGCCGACAATCTGGCGGCAGACGCGAACGCGCTCGCAGTCGAGATCAAAGTCAGCCCCCACCTTGAGCTTGAAGGCCGTAAAGCCCTCGGCGACCTTTTCCTGAATTTCCTCTGCCAACTCTTCTGCACTGCGGATGTACGCGACCCAAGAGATGGACAGCGCGTCCCGGTACTGGCCGCCTAAAAGCGCATGAGCCGGGGCGTTGTAGTACTTACCCGCGAGATCAATCAGGGCCATTTCCACGGCTGCACTGACGAGCCGGCGGAATTCCGGGTGGTAGCTAGCGGGAAGCGCCTCGGCGACGCGCTCCCAAGCGACGAGGCGTTTGCGCGGGTCGGCCCCAGCCAACAGAGGCGTCAAGGTCTCACCTAGGACTGCGGGCGACGGTGCTTGCCACGCATCCTCTAGATCCGAGATTTCGCCGAGGCCGCGCAGGCCGGTATTGGTCTCGAGTTCCAGGATGTAGTAGCGCGAGGCATTCTTGCTGTGGCCGCCCGTGGGGGCTACGTAGGTGTGGTACACGCGGGGGACGGCGACCGAATAGATGCGGATGTGGCAAATGTGCATAAGACTATCCAGGGAAGGGTGACTGGCCGGATTGTACGGCTGGCCCTCGGTGCAGTCAACCGTATATTATTCGACATTTTAACTGATGTTACGCACATGCCTAGGTATGAGATACTTCGCTACGCTCAGTATGACAAGGACCGGCCCTTTCCTTTGCTTGTCATGCTGAGCCTTTCGGCTTCGCTCAAGATAAACTCCGCGAAGCGGAGTCGAAGCATCCCATACCCGCGATACCCGTGCGTAAGACTAGGAATGCCTGATGACGGCCACGGAAGAGATCCTCGTGTTGAGCGCGACGGCCTTTGAGCAGCATGCCCTAAGGGAGGCCGTGGCCGAGCGCGTACAGCGCAAAGTCGCCGAGCGCGAATGGGTGAGTGGAAAAATTGGCGCACAGCCGGTAACCTTAGTGGCGACCGGGATCGGCGCGGTGAACACAGCGCACTCACTCACTTGCTACTTGCAGGCGCAGCGGCCTCAGCGGGTCGTACAGATCGGCGTGGGCGGGGCGTATCCAGAGAGCGGAGCCAGCGTCGGGGACTTGGCCTTGGCCAGCGAGGAATACTACGGAGATCTGGGGGTGCGGACGCCGGACGGCTGGCAGGGCGCAGAACTGATCGGCATTCCGGTGCTGGAGAAGGGGCGATCTTACTACAATTGCTTTCCCACCGACGAGCAGTGGGTGCAGCGAGCGGCAGCGACTTTGCCCGAAGCCCACATCGGCCCCTTCGTCACCGTGCAGGAATGCTCAGGCACCGACGAATTGGGGGTGGAAAGAGGGCGACGCTTTGGGGCCTTGTGCGAAAACATGGAGGGCGCGGCCGCCGCGCACATCTGCGCCCTGTACGAAGTGCCTTTTGCCGAGTTGCGCGCCATGAGCAACATCGTCGAGCAGCGCGCGCGGGAGCAATGGGATTTGCCAGGAGCCGCCTCTAGGGCGCAAGCCGCGGCCCAGCAACTCTTGGAGGAGGGACTATGCGCATAACCTTGGGCTATTCGCCCTGTCCCAACGATACGTTTGTCTTTTGCGGCCTAGTCCACGGGCACATCGCCGACGCGCCCGAATGCGAGGAAGTGCTAGCGGATATCGAGACGCTCAATGAGATGGCGCTGCAAGGGCAACTCGACGCGACCAAAATATCTTTCCACGCGCTGGCGCACTTGCGAGAGCAGTACTGCCTCCTGCACTCGGGTGGTGCCTTGGGGAGGGGGTGCGGGCCGCTACTGGTAGCGCGAGAGGATCTGGCGCTGGAAGACCTCAAGCACAAGCGGATCGCCATCCCCGGACGGCTGACCACCGCAGCCCTGTTGCTGAGGCTCTTTGACCCCAGCATTGAGCAGCTAGCAATCATGCCTTTCGACCAGATAGTAGGCGCGACCGCGCAAGGCGTAGTCGATGCGGGCGTCATCATCCACGAAAGCCGCTTCACCTATGCCCAACACGGGCTAGCCGCGATCATCGACCTAGGCCAGTGGTGGGAGGAAAGCACTGGGCATCCGATCCCTCTCGGCGGCATCCTCGCGCGGCGCAGTCTTGGAGCCGAACTCATCGGCCAACTCGACCGCGCGCTCGTGCAGAGCGTGGAGTACGCCTATGCCCACCCGGACGCGGTGCGAGGCTACATCCGCCAGCACGCCCAAGAAATGGACGATAGCGTCATGCAGGCGCACATCGACCTGTACGTCAACGAACACACACTCGACTACGGAGCTGACGGCGAGGCCGCCATATTCGACCTCATCGAGCGGGCCGAGCGGGCCGGCATCGCGCCCAAGTCCGACGCGCCGCTCTTTATTTCGTAACTGACGTTACGCACCCGGGTAGGGGGCGGTTTCAAACCGCCCCCTACCTCTTAAAACAATCTCCAAGGAGCAATACGTGTGAAACTAGTGCAATTTATCGAGCCGGGCGAAGGCATGCGCTTGGGCCTCGTCATCGGCGACGAGGTCTTGGACCTGACGGGCGCAGACCAAGGGCCACGCACCGTGCATCAACTCTACTACGACGGCAGCGGCGACGAGATTGGGTTGGTGGCCGCCGCTCAGAACCTGCAAAAACAAGCTGCGCGCCGCTTGCCGCTAGACGCGCTGTTGGCCAACCGCAGCACCAACGATCCATATCTCACCAAGCCAGTCAGCGGCCCGCCCGGCCATCCCCACGCCCTGCGCGTGTGGCTGGCTGGCGTAACCCACCAAGTCAGCGCCAAATTGCGCGAAATCGAAGCACAGCAAGCCACCGGCGAGGCGGTCAACGTATACGACCAGAAATACCGCGAAGTGTCCGGCGGCGGGCGGCCCGAGCTGTTCGCCAAGGGCGAGCCGGACGCCGTCGTCGGTCACGGCCAGCCCATCACCCGGCCCGGCGACACCCAGCGCTTAGTGCCCGAGACCGAGCTAGTGTCGGTCTATGGCCTGACGCGCCAAGGCCGTCTAGAGAGGCTGGGCTACACCGGCGGCAACGACGCCACCGACAACGGCATCGAAGCCGCCAATCCCCTCAACCTGCCCCAGGCTAAAAACTGGGCCGGTGGCTGCGCCTCCCTAGGGCCGGTGTTGATTACAGCCGACGAGTACGACGACGCCGAGGTCGAGGTCTCGTGCCGCATCTTGCGCGACGGCCAAACCATAGCCTACAAGAAGGGCCCAACCGGCCAGAACAACCTGAACATGCCCGGGCGGCTCCTGCACTTAGAGCGCCATCTTTTCAGTCGATTGCCCCTAGCGCCGCGCACTCTGATGGCGTTTTATTGGGGGACGCCCATCGTCTTTGCCGAGGCGGACTTGGCGACGGGGCTTTTGGACGGAGACGTGATGCAGTTGACCTTTTCCGGCGGCATCGGGGTTTTGGAAAATCCCGTGGTGCCGCTCGAAGAGCCAACACAGCTACAGGGATTAGGAGGATAGCGTTAGTTTTCCACCCTTTCGAACAGATCCAAATGCTCGCCTATGCCAACGAGTTTTCCGTGTAGATGCCGAACGTCAACGACCGCCCCAAAGCGGACGAATATCTTTTCAAAGCGCTCGTACTGAGGGCCCCAATAGACCATCGCGCAGGACATTGGAGCACCCTTGCCACCGTCTCTCCCGTTTACGAGAAAGCGCAGTCGAGTGTCGTAGAGAAATGCGACCGCAGTAGCAGCGCCGAATACGTATTGTTTCCAGTGACGAGTATTCGTAGCGACAGGCACAAGCGCGAGCACTTCAACACCATGTTGTAAGTAAGTCTCGGTGCATTTTCGGAGCCAATCTCGAATCGTGGTGCCTCTCTCGCGGTCCCTGCCGTATGGAGGATTGACGAAGATGGTAGGATAGTTCCACGATGCCGATAATCCGTCAATCTCAGGCAGCGAGTACTCTACAGTCGCCCCCACGATAGAATGGCGATTGGAGCATGGATCCAGCGCAACTGATTCGGCGAAAAACTCTCGTATCGCGTTAACGTACTTTGGCGGAGTGCACCAGTGTTGACTTAGCACCTCGGCATTGTTACGTCCTGCAGTCATGCCTAGTCTTCCTCCTACCAGCCTTTTGCAGCGAGTTTCCGCAGATCACTCTGGAGATTCTCAAGTTTACCGTCATGGGGAGAGATGACATTAAACCACGTCTCGATCTCGGCCTCGTGCGTCGTGAAGTAGCTTCGGAGCGCTTCGTCTGCGTCAATGGCCATGCGCACCTTGGTGAATCTATTCGTTCCAGAGCTACGGGGATAGCTTGCCAAGAACGCCTCACGAGCAGGTTCCAGTTCTGGTGTCGGGTTGAGCAGCAGCCTGTCAATAAACTGAGATAACCCAGCGTCGGTGAGAAATAAGAGCCAGTCGTATGACTGAGCCAGTACGCGAAGTTCCTTGTTGTGGTTATCAGAGGTAAACCAGTTCCCATGGTTGCTGACTACACCAACGGTAAGTATGAATCCAGCGAACTCGACAACCGACGACGCATCGATGACTTCCTTGAGTAATTTATCGTAGAGGCCGGTTCGAAAGCTACCATCGGGTTGTTCCATGACACCTTGAAATCGCCCATCCCGAAGCCGCACTTTTTGTAGAGAAGAGACGGACCGTGCAACGTAAGCGCCCTGTTTTGCTTTTTCAATCGTCTGAGGTCCTTTTCTCATCCCTTCCTCCACCCCCACGCGCTTGCATTCAAAGATCGCGAACGGATCAGTGGAGAGTTCGCATACGATGAGCCTGCAATTAGAATCACTCAATGTATCAACATTAGCAATAACTGGACCAGTTTCACTCTCTACAAGAATGGTTGCGTTGCGTTTCACAGAGTCTTTGCTGAGCACCTGATTCGATTGAGTCGATTTGACGGTCGTTTCTTGTAGAAAGGGCAACTGGTGCTTGATCTTTGCGGCCGTTAAAGGAAGGGACAGCGGGGCGATTTCGACTTCGTGCCGAGCTTGGATAGGGTGAAGCGAAAACTCGACGTTGTGCAATATGTCAGGGTTGGCGAACTCAGGCACTGAGCGCTCAATGACGACATGGTCGCGGAGATCCCACATGTGAAGAGTATAAAATGTAATGATCTCAACGAGCGTTCCCAAAGCACGGCCTGCGGCCTTCTTTTGATCCGTAGCATACTTGAAGACCGTGTCCGCCAGAGTTCTTTGAAGTGCGTCGACCGACTCAAAGGCCAATTGGCTCCTCCTAGCTTGTTATGCCCATACTCGTCTAATATAGAGATCAGCTACGCGACTTGTCTGTGTCGTCTGACCAAGCGCAACGTGCTCACCTAAAGGCGATACTGATCGAGCGCCCCTCGTCTCGGATCGAAGGTCGTAGCGTGGTTCCACGAGGCGTCGTGCTTGTACATCACATCCCGGATTAAGCGGCGACGGTAGAGGCTGTCGAGGTTGTCGGCGGCCATTTTATCGGGGTCGAAGCGGTCTAAAATCAGCCCGCGCAGGCGCATTTCAGTCTCGGCGTGCTCGGCTGCACCAGCGAGGTTGTTCCACTCGCTGGGATCGCTCTCCAAGTCAAAAAGCTGCGGCTGGTGGCCGTGGATGTAATTGTATTTGAACTGGCCCTCGCGGACCATGATGCAAGGCGCACCCACCGCTTCGTGGGCTTGGGCGAAGATGTGGCGGTCGGCTTGCTGACCCTCGATGATCGGCAGGAGGTTGGTGCCATCGTGGGGCAAGCTCGCCTCGGTACCGGCCAACTCGCAAAACGTCGGCAGCAGGTCGAGGAGTGAGGTCGGGGTCTCGACGGTGGTGCCGGCCTGCCACTGGTCGGGGAAGCGGACGATGAGGGGGACGCGGCACGACCACTCGTAAAAACAGCGCTTCTGCACCATCTCCTTTTCGCACAGCATGTCGCCGTGGTCGGAGGTAAAGACCACAACCGTATTGTCGAGCAGGCTCGTTTCCTCCAGCGTTGCCAGCAAGCCACCGACTTTGTCGTCGAGGTACGTCACCAAGCCGTAGTACGCGCGGCGCAGGCGGCGCAGACTTTCGGGGTCGCGCAAGTTGAAGCGGCGGGTGCCGTGGTAGGCATTGAGCCAGCGATCCATCGCCGAATAGGTCTCATCGAGATGGTCGGGAAATTCGGGGATGGCGATCTCGGCGTCGGCGTAGCGATCCCAGTACGCCTGTGGCGGGTGGAACGGCTCGTGCGGGTGGTGGAAGGATGCGCAGAGCAAGAAAGGGGCATCGCCGCGTTGGGCGCGCAGGTATTCGACGGCGCGGAAGTGCGTCTCTTCGTCGTAGCTGAGGGCATTGTGCCAGAAGTTGACGCGCACGGCTTGACCAGTGTAGCCGCCGGCGTTGTACGTGGGACGGTTGCTCATGACCTCTTCGTAGTCCTCCCCTTTGGTCTCCTTGATGCGAATCCACTCTTCCTTGACCCACGAAAAGTCGGGCGGGTAGATGTCGGTCGTCAGCCGGCGGTGGAAGCCGTGTACCTGATCGGGGCCGACGAAGTGCATCTTGCCCGAAAGCACGGTGTCGTAGCCCGCGTTGCTGAGATAGTGGGCGTACGACGGCACATCCGCGGCCAAAAGCGCGCCGTTGTCCCAAGCGCCGATCTCCGAAGCGTGGCGTCCGCTGGTGATACAGGCGCGGCCCGGAGCGCACAAGGGAAACGGAGTATAGGCCGAGTCAAAGCGAACGCCTTCGGCAGCGAGGCGATTCAAGTGCGGCGTCTGGACGACTGGATGTCCGTACGCACCGGTCAGGGCGGCGATAAGCTGATCGGACATTATGAAGAGGATGTTAGGTCGATTGGACATGGTTTAGCTCCATAATAGAAAGGGCGAAAAATTATTGTGCTCTGCCTTGGTATTTTCCGCTTTCCTGCCAAAATTTCTTCAATTCTTTGCTAATCGCACTGTTGGGAATGTTAGCGAAGATCTCGTCATACGTAGGCCAACGAAGGGTAAGTCTCTTTACCCGATCTGCCACATTGCCAATTGCATGTTCGCTTTTCTCTTCTAGAATACACGCTTCAAAGTCTTTCACAAGATGACCCCGATCAGCCTCATATTCCTCAAATTTGTACTGATAGAGTCGGGATTTTACATTTGTATTCTTGAAGGCTTTAGGAGTGACGAGAGCGACATAAACGCAGTCGGAAAGTCTGTCCCCGTCATTGAAATAGAGGGCGTTTTCTATTACGCGAGCCAGTTGGTTTCGGTGAATATCATATTTCACGCTGGTAGATATGTCCGAGTACCACTTCATCTCGCAGAAGCATATCCAAGAAGGAGATTGATCTCCTAGCTTTATCCCACCAGTCGTTCCCTCCCTACACTTGATTGTGCCGAGGGCCAAATCGAGGTTGGTGTTGCCTTCGCGCTTTCTTGGAGGAAATGGCAAGACTTCCATCCAGATCTTTGCACAGTCTGATTGGGGCAGTTCTGAACCGGTGAGTATTTTAGTAAGTTGCTTTACGCCTTCGGCACCGGCTATCGCATAACCACATGCAGCGAGAAAGGTCCAGACCTGTTCGTCTTCGCATATTGCTGAAGAAGTGCGAATGCGATCTAGCAAATTGTTCCGGGGCCTGCTCCAGCGCCCGTCGCTTAGATAGAGGCACTGGGTTATTGCATCACGGTTTTTTTCAAGTAAATCTGCAAGAGCCTGAATAAGTCCGTTCCTCCGTATTTGTTACGCCTAGCTTGAGACGCCAGCAGACGTACGATGTGTTGCACAAGACTTCGGTTAATCCATCCCCTTGACAATATAAGCCACTGACCGCTCAAACTGCTCCATCTCATACGCAACCCGCACGTCCGCACTCTCCCCGCGCTCGTGCGGCGTCTGCCAATCGTCTGGATCGCCAGCCGCCTGATGCAGAGTGCGGATGGCATGTATCGCTTCGTGAAGAGGTCGCTCGGGAAAGGTCGCCCACCAATCCTCTTCCAACAGGCGAATATGGCGGGCGGCGCTCGCGCCGAGTTCAATGCAGCCCTGAATATGCGGCACCTCGCGGTCGAATAGCGCAATGATCTCCGGCCAATCGACGACCCCGTCGCCGATGGCGCAGCGCTTGAGGCGGTAGCCCGAAGGCGTGGAGTGGACCGTGTAGTCTTTGATGTGAACGTGCTTGAGGATCGGCAGGATGCGCTCGGCAAACGCTAGGGGATGCTCGCCGACGGCAAAGGCATTGCCTACGTCCATAGTAACGCCCAGTTGCGGACTGCCGACCTTTTCGCACAGCGACAGCAATTCCCACGAACTCAAATCTTGGTGGTTTTCAATGCCCACTGGGATGCCGTATTCCTCGGCGAGCGGCATGACCTCCTTGAAGGGCTGTACCAAGGCTTCAATGTAGTCCCGCATCCCCTCAGCACCATACTTGGTGCGGTTGCCTTCGAGGAGGCGGCTGACGGTCGTGCGCACGGCGCGGGCACCGGTTTGGTGCGCCGTCTCAATAGCTTGGCGCAGCGGCGCAATGTCTTCGGCGTAGTTGTCGCCGCCCGTGTCCAAGAATAGGTCGAGACCAGCACGCGTCTCGGCAAAAACTGCCCGCTCCTCGGGCAAGCAGTCGCCCAGCCATTGGGATGCAAATTCGACGCTGTGGAGGCCGTTATCGCGGGCTAGGCGCGTCAGGCCCTCGGGGGTGTGAGGATCAATGGCGCGATCAGCTTCTTTGTGAGCGCCGGTAAAGCTCCAAGCGCAGAGTCCGATATTCACAGCATTCCTCTTTTGATTGGGTGCAGCTTACAGTTTCGCCTGCAAGTAGGACACCACTTCGTCGTCTTTCACGTCTTCGCTCGATCCATCGCGCATGTCCTTCACCTGCCAAACGCCCTTCGCCAATTCATCCGGGCCGCCAATCAGGGCGATGGGAAAGCCTTTGCGGTCGGCGTATTTGAGTTGCCGACCCATGCCCTTGGCCTCTGGATACAATTCGGTGCGGAAGCCAGCTTGACGCAGGCGACGCGCGAGGGCGATGTAGGACGGTAGGGCTTCGGCGGAGAACTGGACGATGAAGACGTCCGCCGATATAGCAGCGTCCTGCAAAAGCCCCAGCTCTTCCATCGCGGCCATCAGCCGGTCTAAACCCAGAGAAGCCCCGACGCCGGGCAGATGCTGCTTGGTATAGAGCCCAGCCAAATCGTCGTAGCGCCCACCGCTACAGACCGAACCGATCTCCGGCAGATCGCCAAGCAAGGTCTCATAGACGGTGCCAGTGTAGTAGTCGAGACCGCGAGCAATGGACAGGTCAATCGCCAAGCGATCTTCGGGAAAGCCAGCACCCTCAAAGGCGTCCACGAGCTGGCGTAGATTGGCGATCCCCTCGGCGGCGCGGTCGTTGTCGCCACAGGAACGCTCGATCTGGTCGAGAATCTCGGCATTCGCGCCCGTAGTCTGCACCGTCGCCAAGATATGTTCGGCCTGTTCGCCGGAGACCGCATCCGCCTCGCTCATCTCAGCGGCGACCTTTTCCGCGCCAATTTTCTGCAGTTTATCGAGGGCGCGAAGGATAGCGGCCGACGCCTCGGTCAAGCCAAGCGATTCAAGCAGACCGTTGAGGACTAGGCGATTGTTGACGTGGATGGCAAAGCGCTCAAACCCCAAGGCCGCGAGCAGATCGTGAATGACGAGCACGGTTTCGATGTCTGCGGCATTGGCGTCGGTACCAATGGTGTCAAAGTCGCACTGGTAGAACTCGCGATAGCGGCCGTGCTGGGTATTCTCGCCGCGCCAGACCGGACCGATGTGGTAGCGCTTGAAAGGGGTGCCGAGTTGGCCGATGTGCTGGGCAGCAAAGCGAGCAAAAGGTACGGTCAGGTCAAAGCGCAGAGCCACGTCGCGCCCCCCGTGATCCGCAAAGCGATACATCTGTTTGTCGCTCTCGTCGCCGCCCTTACCAGTGAGTATTTCGCTGTATTCAAGCGCGGGCGTGTCAATGGGGGCGAAGCCGTAGGAGCGGAAAACCGCGCGGGCCTTGTCGATCAGTTCCTCGCGCGGCATGGCCAAGGCAGGGGGAAAGTCGCGGAAGCCCTTGAGGGTCCGCGGGGGGATCAGGTCTCTTTTGTTAGACATAAGTTTACCAGTTGGTGAACGAGCCGTCTTCGCGGCGCAGGATCGGGCCGCCGAGCCATTTGAACTCGTAGTGTTCGGCCGCTTCATCGTTGAATTCTATTCCCAAACCGGGGATCTCCGGCGGCAACAAACAACCCGCTTCATAGGGCAGTTGCACCGGAAAGACATCTTCCATCACGGAACGACCAATGAGGCCACCCTCTTGCACGGCGAAATTGTCGCAGGCAATGTCGAGGTGGGCGCAGGCTGCGGCCGAGACCGGGCCGAGGGGATTGTGCGGGACGATCTTGATGTAGTGGGTCTCGCACCAATTGGCCACTTTGCGCGCCTCGGTCAGTCCGCCGACGATGCACAGATCAATCCGCGCATAGTCCAGCAACTCCTCTTCAATCATCTGACGAAATTCCCACTTGGTCGCGTAGTGCTCGCCGACAGCCAGCGGACAACTGACGTGATGGCGCACCTGGCGATAGGTCTGGGGGTTTTCGCAGCGCAGCGGATCCTCGATGAAGAAGGGATCGTACTCCTCGAGTTGGCGACCGAGGCGGATAGTGTCGGGCGGGTCGAGGCGGGTGTGGACGTCAATGCAGATTTCGATTTCCGGCCCGACGGCCTCGCGCGCGGCGGCAAAGTGGGCGATTGAATCGCGGACAGCCGTGCGCGGTTCGAGGATCCCGTCGCGGTCAAAGACCGACATCCGCAGGTACTTCCAGCCCTCGGCAACCCGTTCCTGGGCCGTGCGGGCAGTGTCTGCGGGCGTCTTGCCGCCAATGCCCGTGTAGCAGAAGACGCGCTCGCGCATCTTGCCGCCCAAGAGCATGTACACGGGCTGCCCCAGCGCCTTGCCCTTGATGTCCCACAGCGCAATGTCAATAGCCGACATAGCGGCCGCGTTGATCCGACCGCCGGGAAAGAAATCGACGCGGAACAGCAGTTGCCAGATGTATTCGGTATTGAGCGGATCCAGGCCGATGATGTGGCGCTTCATGTGTTCGATAGCGCCAATGCCAGCCTGCTCCTTCCAAGTAATGCCGAATTCGCCGACGCCGTACAGGCCAGCGTCGGTCTCGACCTTGACGAAGAGGTAATTGCGCGATCCATAGAAGACGGGAAAGGTTTTAACATCGGTAATTTTCATAGAAAACCTCCTTTAGTAGCTCTATAATATCAGGCCGCGCCTAACCCAAAGCAAAGACGACCTCGCCGACGACAATGGCCACAAGCCCCAAGAACATGCCGACTTTGAGCAAGCGGCCGAGGCGGTCGTCGGCCAGCACAGCGCGTTGGCGATGCAATTGCCAGAGGACGTAGCCGACCAAGGCATGGACCGGCAACAACGCGAGGGCATAGAACGCGCCGTAGATGCCCGCGAAAAACGGGATCCAAGTAAACCCGACCAAGACCAAATAAACGATAGCCACCAACACCCCAGCTTGGGCACGTCCCCAACGCAGAGGCAAGGTGCGCTCGCCGCGGATCTGATCCCCGGCCACGTCCTCGATGTCCTTGACGATTTCCCGCCCCAAGTGAAAGAGGAAAGCAAAGAGCGCCGGAATCCACGAGCGCCCGATATCGCCGGCGGCCAAGGCACCATAGGGAAAGGCAATAGCCCCGACAAAGGCGACCAGTACATTGCCCCACAGCAGGCTGTTTTTTAAGGAAATGCTATAGACGGCAAGCAAGGCGACAACGGCTAGGGCGATCAACCCATGCCAAGGGCTAAGCCAGAACGCGAGCGCACAACCGACGAGGGCGAGGAGCAGACTCTGCATGAGGGCCGCGTTCGGACTGAGGCGGCCAGCCGGCAGCGGGCGCAGCGGGCGGTTGATGCGGTCAATGTCGATGTCCATCAAATCGTTGAGGGCATTGCCAGCGCCGTTAATTAGAGTGGCAGAGAAAGCGGCGAGCAGCAGGGCAAGCCAAGCGGGGGCCTGATCTGAGGTCAAAGCGCCAATGCCGACCGAGAGGGCGGTAATCAGGCCGTTGAGCGGCCGGGGCAGGAGGAAAAACGCGCTGAGTTGCGACAAGGGATTTCTGCTTGTAGGCGAGTAAGTGTATATAAAAGCAAAGCAAAAAGGTCGCCGCCAAGACGCTTTCTTCGGCCAAAGCACAAGAACAAATTTGCTCTTGACAGGTACTAACGCACAAAGTAGGTTCCCTAACGCTTTGTTTCTCAACAAGTAAGCTAGCCATGAATGCAATTAAAGGGGCGTTGTACGCCTCTCTTTTTTTTATTAGCTCCGCCTTGGCCAATCAGCCCTTAGTCGGCGTGTCGTGGAAGACGCCAAGCGAGCTAACTGCGATCGCCGCGCTGAGCGAGCAGGTGCGCTACGTAGCGCGGGGTATAGCTTTTGTCGAGGCCAGCGAAAGCGCGGTCAAAGAATTCACCAAGCAGGGATTTGCCATCCTCTGCCTCGACAGGCCGCGCGCAGGCGACCGCTATTTTGTCGCCGATCACCTCCATTTTCCCCTGCCCCAAGACATTGAGCTGATCTTTGATGGAGGGGGCGAATGGGCGCTCTTGCGGGTGGGACCGACCGCGCGCTTGTACGAGGCATCCCATTTCCTCTGGCCGCTGCCCAACAACTACAGCCTAAAAGGATGGCTAGGTGCGCCGAGGCGCGCGCCCAAGGCCCTGCAAACGGCCTCGCCGGCTGTGGCGGCCCTCATCGAAGAAGTCGCAGCCGAGCGCTTGCAAACCCACGTCGAAGCCCTCGCCCTGAAAGACCCGGCCTTGGGCAGCGTCCCCGGCAACAGCCGCAGCCGCTTTGCCGTGCATCCAGAGATACTCGAATCAACCGAGTACATCCGCTCGCAATTGGCCGCAGTCCTCGGCGACGAAGCGGTCGAACTGCATTCCTTCCCCATTGACTCGCGGCGCGTCACCTCCCACACCTCGCGTCGGGGCAACATAGGGCATGCACCAAGCGACACCACCGCATACAACGTCATCGGCACGCTGGCGGGCACCGACTCGGAGGCCGGATACTACATCGTCTGCGCCCACTACGACGCCACGGGCACGCGCTCGGTCGGGGGTTGGGACTGGCAACGCGACCCCGCGCCCGGAGCCGACGACAATGCCAGCGGCGTGGCCCTAGTCATAGAGAGCGCAAAGCTGTTAGCCGGGCAGAGCTTCCCTTGGTCCATCTTATTTATCGCTTGGTCGGGCGAGGAACTGGGGCTGTTGGGCAGCCAAGCGTATGCCACTTTAGCCGCGAACCGCAACGACCCAATTCTCGGCGTCCTCAACTTCGACATGATCGGCTTCAACGACTTGCAACAGCGGCTAGAGTTGGTGACAAATCCAGGCTCGCGCTGGCTGGCCGATCAGATGGCGTCCGTGGCCGAGCGCTATGCGATCAAACTCAACGTCGATTTGCTCGAAGACGGGGGCGCACGTCTCAGCGATCACGCGCCGTTCTGGGCGCGGGGCTACGACGCGATCCTCGGCATTGAAAACTACCTGCCCACGGACTCGACGACGTACGGGGTCCGCGAGGGCCGCTACCGCATCAACTCGCAATACCACTCGGTCGTCGACTTGCCCGACAGCATCAACTGGGAGCTGGTGCGCCGCACCACCCAGCTAGCGGTGGCGACATTGGCCGAGTACGGATTGGGAGAAGGCACGCCGAACTTGGCGGTCTTCACCGGCGATTTGAGCAACGACCGCACGGATGATCTCCGCGTCCGCGTCAGCAACATCGGGCTAGGTCCAGTCGCCAGCAGCTTCTCGGTACAGGTCTCGCAATGCGCGCTGGACTCCAGCCGGTGCGAGGTCATCCACCGGGAACAGGCCCCAGA
The DNA here is from genome assembly GCA_965116455.1 of Candidatus Latescibacterota bacterium. Classification (GTDB taxonomy): domain Bacteria; phylum Latescibacterota; class UBA2968; order UBA8231; family UBA8231. The sequence goes on from OZ220690.1 coordinate 4,120,104, forward strand.
GGGGTTGACTCCGGGTGCGAGCGCGGAATTGCACATTCCCTGGCAGCGATTCGGCGAGATGGTCTTTTTGATCGAGGTCGATGCAGAGGGGCAAATCAACGAAGTCAGCGAGGCCGACAATCGCGTCTTCCAGCGCCTGCGCCTAGTGCCGCAGTCGAAGATCGCGGTCTTTCCCAACCCCTTCCGCATTGGCAGCGGCAGCGCGCTCCGCTTCAGCGGCGTGCCCCTCAAATCCGCGGTGCGGGTCTTTGGGCCATCGGGCGATCTCGTGTGGGAAGCAATTGAAGACGACGCCGCGCAACGCCGCTTGGGGGCCGTGGCCCACGAGGTGGTGTGGTACGGGGTCAACCACACCAATATACTGGTCGGCAACGGCGTCTATATCTACACGATCCATTCCCCCGAAGGTGCCCTGCTAGTGAGGGACAAAATCGCAGTCGTGCACTGAAAACACACTTTTGGTGTTGAAATGAAGAGGAACCTGTGATTCGCGCAATTTTGTGGGACAACGATGGCGTGCTGGTAGATACCGAGGGACTGTACTTTCAGGCGGGGCGGGAGGTCTTAGCAACACAGGGCGTTGAACTGACGCAGGAAGATTTTGTTGAGCAGTCGTTACAAAAGGGGCAAAGTGTATTCGACCTATTGCCCAATCAAAATGCCGAATTAATTGATCGGTTGCGCTTGCAGCGCAATGCGCGCTACAGTGCGTTGTTGCGGGAACGCGTGCAGGTTTTGGATGGAGTGGTGGAGACGCTCAGGACATTACACGGGCGCGTGCTCATGGGGGTAGTGACGGGATCGCGGAAAGATCACTTTGACATTATTCACGCCCAGACGAATCTGCTCCAGTTTTTCGAGTTTGTCGTCGCGCGGGAAGATTACAAAGAAGCAAAGCCGCATCCCGATGCGTACTTGACGGCCATGCGCCTACATGGGCTAACACCCGATTCATGTGTCGTCGTAGAAGATTCTGAGCGGGGATGCGCCGCCGCCGCAAAGGCTGGGTTGCGCGTGCTAGTTGTGCCGAATGCGCTGTCGCAACACGGCGATTTTTCGCCTGCGTACAAAGTGCTAGAATCAGTGCGAGAGGTAGTGGACGAAGTAGATCAATTGCGCTAACGGTTTTTTTAACCCAGCCATGGAATCTTCCCAACTCAGCTCCCCAACGGACAATCCGCACACCGCTTCTCCGTCCCACAAAACTCCAATTCACAAGTCAGCAACGCATCCACGTGCCGCTTCCAGTCGGCTGGATAGCGCAACATCCCTTCCAAGCGGAAGCCGCTGACCAAAGAGCGCAGCAGGGCAAAGCGCGTCTCGCGGTCTTCTACTTTGGCGCGCACCCGCTGGCGCGCCTCGGCCAAGCCGTCGAGGTACGCAGCAAATTCCCCGGCGAAAATTTCTTCGAGGTCTTGCCGCAAACGGCTCGACAGTGCAGGGCTGGCGTTGGAGGTGGAGATGCTCAGCCGCAAATGCCCCGGATGCACCAAGGCCACCATGCCGATATTGGAATAGGCCGGGTTGTCGTAGGAGTTGATCAGGGCCTTGTGCGCCGTGGCGAGTTCGTACACCCGCGCCGTCAGCGCACTGTCGCGCACGGTGTTCAGCACCAAGAACACGCCATCGAGGTCGGACTCCGCAAAACAACGCAGATGGTGGGTAAAGCGGCCAGCCGCAGCCCATTCGACGAGCGCGGGCGTCGCACTCGGGCTTACCACCGTCAACCGCGCACCCGCGGCCAGCAAGCGACCAGCCTTGTCTTCGGCCTCGCGTCCCCCGCCGATGACCAAGCAGGGCTGCTCCATCACGTCGAGCCCCACCTGAAAATAGGGATTGAGCAACTCGCTCACGCGCCCGAATCGCCGCTTAGAGCCGCGTAGCCCTTGTCGTCGCCAGCGCCAGACTCGACCGGAAAGCCAAGGGCCAGCCAGCCGCGCTCAGTGCGCGACCCACCAAAGCCAGCGGTGACATTGGCCACATCCGTAAAGCCAGCCGCGACGAGCGCCTCACAAGCGTGCATAGAGCGCGCGCCCGACTGGCAACCGACGAGCAACTTGGCGTCCGCGGCAAAATGGGCTTGGACGACCTGAACAAAATCGAGGTTGGGAACCATACCCGCGGCGTGGCGTTGCATGATGGGGATGTTGAACGCGCCGGCCGGATGGCCACTTTCGTATTCGGGGATGGAGCGGACGTCGAGATAGACCGCGTCCACATCGCCTTCAAGCAATTCCTTCGCCTCAGTGGGACTGACGTTTTGATAGCTCACGATATCTCATCTCCATTTGACAACGTTCACTTTGCAGGGTTGGATTATTACATAAGGTAATGCACTACTTTCGCCATCTACAAGCCCATAGACTCTGGAGAAAGACGATTTTGAACGCATGGCACAGGGCTAGCGTACTGGTATTGGCGGCAGTTTTGGGAGCTTGCAGTGTACAAGTGGGCGGGCAAGACGAGGGCGACGACGCAGACCCAGCGGCCCAAGCCGACAGCACAGCCGCCGATAGCCTCTCCAAGCCCATAGAAGCAATACCCGTCGAAGTCACCCTCGCCCACACGGGCGAAATTTCCGCCCATCTGCTCTTCAACTCGACCATCGAAACCGAGGCGGCCGTCGAGATTTATCCCCAAATCAGCGGCCTTGTCAAACAACTCAACGTCGAAGAAGGCGACCGCGTCGAAGCGGGCGACACCCTCCTCAGCATCGAGGACAAGCAGTTGCGCATCGCCGTTGAAGAGGCCCAAGCCAACTATCACTATCAGCAGACTGGCTTCAAGCGCACCGAGGCCATGTTCGAGCGCAGCCTCATCAGCGACCAAGAGTTTGAGACCAACAAATACAACTTTGAACAAGCCCGCCTCCGGCTAGAGCGCGCTCGCCTAGAGCTAGAATACGCAGAAGTCCTCGCGCCGTTTTCCGGCGTGATCACCGAGCGCTACGTGCAAGTCGGCGCTCGGGTGGGGCCGAGCAGCAAGCTCTACGACCTCATCAAGCTCGACGACCTGATCGCCCGCGTCTTCGCGCCCGGCCAGTACCTCACCACCATCGGCAACGGCCAGCAAGCCCTCATCACTTCGGAGTTTTTGCCCGACAAGCAGTTCCAAGCCTGGGTCAAGCGCATCAGCCCCGTAGTCGATCCGAGGAGCGGCACCTTCAAGGTCACGGTGGGCTTGCGCGACCGCTGGGAGTACTTGCGGCCCGGCCTCTTCGTCAACGTGCGCATCATCACCGACACGCACACCAACGCCGTGTTGATACCCAAGCAGGCGATCGTGTACGACGGCGGCGACCGATTCGTATTCGCCGTCGTGGACACCACGGCTGCGCGGATCAAGTTGCAGCCCGGGTTCGAGGACACCGACTTTATCGAGTCGCTCGCTGGCATCGACTCCGGCACCCCGATCATCGTCGTCGGGCAAAACGGCCTCAAAGACAGCACGCGGGTACGCATAGTCAACTCCGACGACGACGGCTCGGCTGAGCTCGCCGAAGACGCGAGCCAAGGCTAGGCTTCGACATGAGCTCAGCCGAACGGCCCGTGCAGCAGCCTGCTAGCACATCTCGCTTTGCCATTGCAACCCGGCGGCCAGTCGCCATTCTCATGGTGGTGCTGGCCGTCTGCGTTTTCGGCTGGGTCTCCTATCAGCGGCTCGCGCTGAACCTAATGCCCGACATTTCCTACCCGACCCTGACGGTGCGCACCGAATATCCGGGCACGGCACCGGAGGAAGTCGAGACCCTGCTCTCCCGCCCCTTGGAGCAGGAACTGGGCATTGTGCCTCACCTCGTCAACATCAGCTCCATCTCCAAGGCCGGCCAGTCGGACATCATCCTCGAATTTGAGTGGGACACCGACATGAACGCGATGTCCCAAGAAATCCGCGAGAAGGCCGACCGCGTCTGGTTGCCGCAAGACGCCGAGAAACCCCTCCTGCTGCGCTACGATCCCTCGCTAGACCCGATCATCCGCATCGGCCTACACGGCCCGCAGGATCTCTACGCGCTGCGCTACCTCTCCGAGCACGACATCAAGCGCGAGCTGGAGGCACTGGTCGGAGTAGCAGCGGTCAAAATCAAGGGCGGCTTGGAAGAAGAGATCCACGTCGCGCTCAACGAGCGCCAAATCGCGGTTATGGGACTGGACATCAACCAGATAAACAACCGCCTAGCGCAAAACAACGTCAATTTGCCCGGCGGCAACTTGCGCGAGGGCCAAGTCGAATACCTGATCCGCACGCTCAACGAGTTCGCCACCGTCGAGGAAATCGCCGAGTTAATCGTAGCGCGGCAGGGCGACGCCGATGTGTACCTGCGCGATATTGCCGAGGTCTCCCGCTCGCACAAGGACCGCGAGATCATCACCCGGGTCAACGGCCGCGAGAGCGTCGAGATCGAAATCTACAAGGAAGCCGACGCCAACATAGTCGCCGTCGCCGACAGGGTTCGCAACGCGCTCTTCGGCTTGCCACAGCAGCGCGCGTACGTGGAGCAAAAGACCCGCGAAGCCCAAGAAATGGCCAAGCGCAGCGAGGAGCAAAAAAGGAAAGAGCAAGAGGAGGCGCGAAAAAAGCAAGAGACTGCAAAAGCCGATTCGACAAAAAAAGAGGAAGAGCAACAAAAGGAGCTACAAGCGAAGAAGCAGGAGGAAGCCCGCAAGGCGATGGAGCATTTGCGGATGACCGACTTCATCAGCCACCGCCTGCCTCCGGGAGCTAAGCTGGAGCTGTTGTCCGACCAGTCGGGTTTTATCAAAAACTCGATCACCGAAGTCCAAATCAATGCGCTCATCGGCGGGACCATGGCCGTGCTAGTGCTCTTGGTGTTCTTGCGCAACGTGGTCCACACGCTGATCGTCGGCCTGACGATTCCGGTGTCGATCATGGCGACCTTCGCGCCAATGTACATGTTCGACGTGTCGCTCAACATCATGTCGCTCGGCGGGTTGGCCCTCGGGATCGGGATGCTGGTCGACAACTCGATCGTGGTGCTGGAGAGCATCTTCCGCTGTCGGGAAGAAGGGGACGATCTGGTCCAAGCCACCGTCCGCGGCACCAGCGAGGTCGGCACCGCAGTGTTGGCCTCGACGCTGACGACGATTACGGTGTTTTTTCCCATCGTCTTCGTCGAGGGCGTGGCCGGGCAGATCTTCGGCGATATGGCGCTGACGGTCGTGTTCTCGCTGTTGGCCTCGTTGGGGGTGGCGCTGTTTTTCATTCCCATGCTGGCCTCGCGCCAAATCGACCGCCAAGGCGGACTGGCCGAGCAGATCACTCGCAGCGACTTTCTGCGTCTCCAGGCGCTGAGCCGGGCCCGCGCGGTATTAAGCGAGCCGGGGAGCCGGGGGCGCAAAGTGGCGCAGGTGGCCCTGTCGCTGCCTTACCTAGTCGGCGAGGTGTTGCTGCGGGTGGGGCTGGCCGCAGCAACCCTCGTGGCGGCGGTGCTCAAAGCGGCCTTTCTCCTCGTCGCCGAGCTGTTGTGGTGGCTAATCAAACCCGTCGAGTCCTTCTGGTTCAAGCGCGAGCAAACCTTTCAGAGTTGGTTGGGCGCTTGGGCCGCGGAAAGCCGCGTCGGCAAGTGGACCTTCTTCGAGCGCGTCTGGCCGGGAATCCTCGGCTTTGAGTCGCCGGGCATCCTCGGCGAGACTGTACAGCGCTACTGGCGTTGGGTGAACAGGGCCGAGCACTTAGCGTGGAAGATACTCAAATCCTTGTCGCTACCGCTGGTGCTGTTCTATCTGGTGGCTATGCGCTTCGTCTTTGGCACGGTGCTCAGGCTGGTGGGCATCGTCCTGCAAGTGGTGCTGATGCTCGTCGGGCTGGTGCTGGTGCTGGCACTGTGTCTGCTGGGCATGGCGCTGATGCCGGTCTTTTTGCCCCTGCTCTTCGTTTTTGAACGCGGCTTCGGGCTGGTGCAGCAAACCTATCCGGCCCTGTTGGGCTGGGCACTCAGGAAGCGGTTGCTGATTATCGGCGGTGCCCTAGCCGCCCTATTGGTCTGCTGGTACAAGCTCCTGCCCGATTTGGGCACCGAGCTGATTCCCCAAGTCCACCAAGCTGAATTCAACCTCGACCTCAGACTGCCGGTGGGGACGCCGCTAGAAGAGACCGCCGAGATCGTGCGCCAGATCGAGGGGATCGTCGGCGAACAGCCCCAAATCGCGCGCGTGGCGACGACCGTGGGCACCGACCGGTCGGCGAGTTCCTCGGCCGAAGAAGGCGAGCACACCGCCCAAGTAACGATCCGCATGCAGGAAGGGTCCAGCGCCGCGCAAGAGGCCGCGTTGATCCGGCATCTGCGGGACGAGGTTGACGAGATTCCCGAAATCGAGGTCGAAGTCTCGCACCCGGCGCTATTTAGCTTTAAGACGCCCATCGAGGTCGAGGTTCGCGGCTACAATCTGCGCCAGTTGCGCCAGTTGAGCTTGGAAGCCGAGTCGCGGATGGCCAGCTTGCCTGGGCTAGTCGACGTCAAATCGTCGCTGCAGGCGGGCAACCCCGAGCTACAAATCAGCTACAAGCGCGACCAACTCGCGACCTACGGCCTGTCGCTACGCAACGTCGCCGAATTAGTGCGCCACAAAGTGCAGGGCAAGGTCGCCACCGACTTTCGCCAAGACGAGCGCCAGATCGACGTGCTGGTGCGGCTGCGCGAGGAGGACCGCCTCGGGCTCGACGAGCTGCAGCGGCTGGTGATCAATCCCAATGCGCCTATTCCGATTCCGCTTTCCTCGGTAGCCGATATCCGGGTCAACGAGGGGCCGAGCGAAATCCGCCGCATAGACCAGCAGCGCTCCGCAGTGGTCACGGCCAATATCCAAGGCATCGATCTAGGCACGGCTTCGGGTCTGATCCACGACGAACTGAGTAGAATGGACTTCCCGATGGGCTTCGACTTTATGATCAGCGGCCAGAACGAAGAGATGGAAACTTCGTTGCAAAGCCTCTACTTCGCCTTAGTGCTGGCAATCTTCCTCGTCTATGTAGTGATGGCCAGCCAATTTGAGTCCCTGGTACACCCCTTCGTCATTATGTTCACGGTGCCCCTCGCGCTGATCGGCGTAGTGGTGGCGCTCTATCTGGCACAGGTGGCTCTGAGCGTGGTGGTCTTTATCGGCCTGATCATGCTGGCCGGCATCGTCGTCAACAACGCCATCGTGCTCATTGACTACATCAATACCTTGCGCCGCACCGGCATGGAAAAGACCGAGGCCATCATCCAAGCCGGTGCCGTGCGGTTGCGCCCGATCACCATGACCACGGCGACGACGGTCTTAGGGCTGTTGCCGATGGCCTTGGGGCTAGGCGAGGGGGCCGAGATCCGCACGCCGATGGCCCTGACCGTAATCGCCGGCCTCATCTCTTCCACCTTCCTCACCCTCGTGGTGATCCCGACTGTGTATTCACTGGTCGATCGCCGGGCCTAGGAGGAATCGATGGAAAAGCCAAACCAGTACCCCCTGCCGCGCTTTTCGGTCAACCGACCAGTGACCGTAGTAATGTCGCTGGTCGCGCTGCTGGTGGTGGGTTATATCGCCTACACGCGGATCCCGCTGACGCTTTTCCCCGAAGGCTTTGACTATCCCCGACTTTTCGCCTGGGCCAGCTATCCCAACGCTGGAGCGGTCGAAGTCGAGCAGAAAGTGGTGCGCCATCTCGAAGAGGCCGTCGCCCAAGTCAGTAGGGTCAAAAATATCCGTTCTAGCGCCTACAGTGGCGGCGGCAATGTTCGAGTCGAGTTCCAAAAGGGCACCGACCTGCAATTGGCCTTCGCCGAAATGAAAGACCGGCTCGACCGGGTAATGCCCGAGCTGCCCGACGAGATCGAGCAACTGTGGGTGCGGCGCTGGGATCAAAACGACATCCCGATCATGGATGGCGCCATCATCTTTGAGACCCAACACGCCGATCCGCGCCATCTTATCGATACCTATGTGGAGCCGGCGCTGCGCCGCGTCGATGGGGTTGGCAACATTGAGCTTTGGGGCTCGCCCAGCAAACAGGTAATCGTCGAGTTGGACCGCGACAAGATGCGCAGCCACCGGATCAACGTCTTTGAGGCGCTCAACAGCCTGCGCGCCCAAAACCTCACCGTGCCCGGGGGCTGGGTGATCGAGGGTGGCAAAAAGATCTACGTGCGTTCGGTGGGCCGCTTCCAAGACATAGCAGAGCTCGCCAACACCGTGGTCGATCCCGCACATCAGCTACGGCTGGACGACATCGCTGAGGTTTCCTATAAGCGGCCGGAGAAAGACTGGGTCAATCGCATTGACCGCAAGGAGTCGCTGGGCTTCGGCGTCACCAAGGCGTCGGGGGCCAATGTCGTCGAGGTTTCCACCGGCGTGAAGGAAGAGCTGGAAAAGCTTAAGAATCACCCCAAGCTCGAAGGCTTGGATTTCAAGCTGTTCTGGAACCAAGGCGACCAAGTAATCAACTCGGTTGGCAATCTCAAAAATTCCGGCCTGTGGGGTGGGCTGTTCGCGGCCATAGTGCTCTTCTTCTTTTTGCGCGCCGTGCGCATCACGCTGATCATCACCTTGGCGATCCCGCTGTCGCTTCTGACGACGATTATCGCCCTGTACTTCATAGGCTGGTCGTTAAATGTGGCGACGATGATGGGTCTGATGCTGAGCCTAGGCCTAGTGGTTGACAACGCCATCGTCATCGTCGAAAACATCTACCGCAAGCGCCAAGAAGGAATCGCCCCGCGCACGGCCTCAATCGAGGGAGCCGGCGAGGTCGGGCTGGCGGTGACTATGGCAACTCTGACGACGGTAGTGGTCTTCCTGCCCCTGATTCTGATGAGCGACGAGGAGATGTTTTCGTTCTGGATGCTCAGAATCGGCCTGCCGGTCATCACAGGACTAGTGGCCTCGCTGCTCATCGCCCTGATCTTTATCCCCCTCGCCGCACTCAGGCTCTCGACGAAAAAGGAGCGGGGCGAGGCGAGGATGATCCTCTGGTCCCGCAAGCACTACATGCGCGCGCTGAGCTGGGTGCTGAACAATCGCCTCGACGCCTTCGTCATCGCCTTGGTCCTTTTTGCCAGCATCAAGATCCCGATGGACGGCATGGATCGCACCGACAGTCAGGAGCGCAACGAGGTGCGGATGGACTTGGCCTTTGAGATGCCTTCGGGCCAATCCCTGGACCAGGCCGAGCGGTTTATGACCTCCGTCGAGGACACGGTGATGGCCCACCAAGCGGAGTACAACGTCGAGGCGCTCCGCACCTACTTCCGCCGTGGCTGGGGCCGGGTAACGCTGTTTTTCGCCGAAGAAGAGGACGTGGAGTGGTATGAGGTGGCTTGGGACAATTTGAGCGTCGCAATGGGCCTGAAGGAACAGGAGTACCTCTCCTACAAGGAGGTCGAAAAGGATCTCCGCGAGCGGCTCTACCTACCGCCGGGTGTCAACTTGCGGGTCAACTGGGAAAACTCCGAGCAGGATGCCCGAGTCAATGTCAGCCTGTATGGCGAGGACACCAAGGTGCTGATCGAGCTGGCCGCCGAGGTCGAACGGCGGCTGGAGAGCATCCCCGGCTTGCTGTCGGTCAACACCGACATGGACCGCGGCGGCACTGAGCTACAGGTACGCCTCGACCGCGACCAAATTCAGCGCTTCGGCGTGAATCCCCAGCAGGTTTCGGGCGGCATCGCCTACGCACTGCGCGGCACGGATATCAACAAGTTCCACACCGACGACGGCCGCGAGGTCGATATCCGCGTGCGGCTAGCCAACTACGACAGCCAGAGCCTAGACGATCTGCGCACCCAAAACTTCCCCACCGCGGATGGCCGCGAAGTGGCCCTTGAATCGCTAGCGGACATCTACGTCGAGCGCACGCTGGGCAATATCCGGCGCGAGAACCGCCAGACCATGCTCAATGTCAGCGCCCGCGCCGCCAAGGACCGGGCGCAACATCTTTTCGCCCAAGTCGATCAGGTGATGCAGGGCTTTGAGATGCCGCGCGGCTACCGCTGGGACAAGGGCACCCGCTTTATGGAGCTAGAGGAGCAGGACCAGTCACAGAAATTCGCCCTGATCATGTCTGTGACCTTCGTCTTTTTGCTGATGGGGGTGCTGTTCGAGTCGTTCGTGCTGCCGCTGTCGGTGATAGTGTCGATCCCATTCTCCTTCCTCGGCGTTTATTGGGTTCTATATGTGACCGACACGCCCTTTGAAATCATGTCGATGATCGGCTCGGTGATCCTGATCGGCGTGGTGGTCAACAACGCCATCGTGCTGATCGACTTGGCCAACCGGCTCCGGGCCGAGGGCAAGTCGCGCTACGACGCCCTGGTGGAAGCCGGCCGCCACCGCTTCCGGCCAATCCTGATGACGACCTTCACCACTGCTTTCGGGCTGATCCCAATGGCCGCGGGCAATTCCAAGATGGTGGGCTTGGAGTACGCGCCGCTGGGCCGGACGATGATCGGCGGCCTGCTGGCTTCCATGGTTCTGACGCTTTTGTTGGTGCCGCTGTTTTACACCTTTTTCGACGATTTCCGCACGGCCATGCAGCGAATTATGACGTCGGCGTTTGGGCGAAAAGCTGAGACGAGCGGATCATCGTCCTAGACGGAAGACCTGATAGGACACTGAGGGACAGCCTGCGCGGCGGCGATCTATTTCCGCGATCAATTCCTGCCGTGGATACGTAGTCCACAGCGACTCGGGTACCTTTCCACCTGTTCGCACGGCGAAGAGCACTTCTTCTGGATAGAACCCCTTGTGCTGCCCATAAAAATCCATCAAGTCCCGGAATCTCGTATCATCAACCGTGTAGTACTCCCGCTCGGCCCGCCCGTAATACGCCAGCGCAAACGGTATGCTGTACTGCGTGCTCAGCAGCGGCAGCGGTGGAACAACCTCTTCTACATCCGCAGAGAAGCGCCTCCAGCCACCGTACTCGCAGAGCCGCTCACTCCACGAGTAGGAAGGCTCGCGGATCCGGTCTTCCTGCGACACCAAACCAACATAGCTTGTGTCCAGCCCGCTGCGCGCGGCCAGATCGCTGTAGAGACCGGGGTATTTCAGTCCTAGGCCGATGGCGAGCGCTTGCAGCAGGCCGGTGGCGACGACAGCGACGAGCAGCCAGCGCCTGGGCTGTGCAGCAAACGCTACAGGCCACAGGCTCAGCAGGCCCGGCAGGAGCCAGTTGCCTTTAATCTGACCGCGGCTGAGCGCGAAAAACAAAAAAGCGCCGATGGTACACAGCGCGGGGAGCAGGGCGAGAAGGTCGCGCTGTTTGGCCGCTCGCACTAAGCCGGCATAGAGCAGAAACAGCAAAAACGGCGACAAAAAAAAGAGCGGACTGACCGCAAAGAAGAGCAGGCGCGCGAGGGGATGGCCGAGGTCGTCGATGCGCGAAAGAGTGCTCAACGTCTGCGGCAGATAGAAGTCGGTGCTAAACTGGGCGTAGGAGAGCGGTGCGGCGACGGCGACAGCGGGCAGTAAGAACGCGGCGAGCCGGTGCCAACGCTCTTTTCCTCGTTGATCGAGCGCGATCCACAGGCCAAGCCCGCCGACGAGAAAGGCACCCGAATACTTGCAGAGGACGGCCAAGCCCGCCGCCAGACCCGTGTATATATAGGGCCGCAGCGCATTGGTTGCTTCGGCCTGCCGCGCCATGCACAGGGCCAGTAGCCAACAGGGGACTAAGAAGCCATCGGGATGCAGATAGGAACTGGTGTGCCAAATCCAATGGCTGAGCGCGAAGGCCGCGGCGGCCCACAGCGCTAGTTGCTTGGCGAGACCCTGCATCTTGCAAAGCCAATAGACGAGCGCAGTAGAAAGCGCGCCCAACAAAACAGAGGGAAGCCGCAGAAACCACTCTTGGTGCGGGTAGAGCGCGTGGGCCAGCTTGAAGACGGCTAGGGGCAAGAGCGCGTAGGAGGCGTCGAGGTGCTGTCCCCAATACCAGTAAACGGCCTCGTCCTTGCCCAGCTCCACATCGGCAATCAGCCTGAGCTTGAGCAGGGTATAGGCACCCAGTAGGACGAGGCACAGCAGATTGACGCTGTTGGGGCCGCCGCGTATATTGAGAAATCTGAACACAACAGAACAATTTCAGAGTTATGGAGATATTTTAATGGCTGAAAAAGAAGAAGATTTGCTCAAAACCCTCCAGGAAAAAAACCTAGAGGAGAGTCTATACAAAGCGCGCAAAATATTTCTCTGGTCCGACGTCAACGACGAGTCGGCCAAGGCTGTGGTCACTCGTCTGCTCTCGCTAGATACCGAAGATCCAACCGAGGAAATCGTCCTCTACATCAACAGCCCAGGCGGCTCGGTTCACGACGGCATGGCCATCTACGACGCCATATTGGCGATTCAGGCACCCGTTTCCACTGTGTGCATGGGCATGGCCATGAGCATGGGCTCGTTTCTGCTCTCGGCTGGCGAGCCGGGGCGTCGCTTCGCCTGGCCACACGCCCGGATTATGATCCATCAGCCGAGCCTTATGCAAACCATCACCGGCACGGCGATCGACCTCGACATCCGCGCCAAGGAGACCATCCGCTTGCGCGAAGAGCTAAACGCGCTCTACGCCAAGCACACCGGTCAAGATGTCGAAAAGATTTCCAAGGACACGGACCGCGACTTCTTCATGTCAGCCGAGGAAGCCAAGGAATACGGCCTGCTCGACGACATAATCACCACCACGGCGCCCTCGCCCAACGGGTACGCTAAAAAGTAGCGCCGTCCCTTCGTTTCTTGCTCATCGCGCCGGTCTCCCAAACGGGACCGGCGTTTTTATTGGCAATGTGGGCAATAGAAGGTGTTGCGGCCTCCCAAGTAGAAGCTCTCGATGGGAGCATCGCAGACGCGGCAGTCCTCGCCTTGGCGACCGTACACGTGAAGCCGCTGCTGAAAGCGCCCACCTGCGCCCGATCCCTGATAGTCGCTAATAGTCGTGCCGCCTTGGTCAATGGCGACGCGCAGCACCTTTTTGATCTCCTTAGCCAGCAGGGCCAAGCGCAACGGCTCAATGGCCGCGGCCGGGGTCGCCGGATGGATGCGCGCCCGGAAGAGGGCCTCGCTGGCGTAGATATTGCCCACGCCTACTACCGTGCGATTGTCCATAATGAGGTTCTTGATTGGGCTTTTGCGCCGCTGGCATTGAGCTTGTAGATAGCGAGCGTTAAAGGCGCGAGAAAGCGGCTCGGGGCCGAGGTTTTGCAAGTACCGGCACGTATGCTCTTCCCCCTCGTCGAGCACCAACACTAGGCCAAAGCGCCTCGGGTCATTGAACACCACGGCACCCCCGTCGGCAAACTCAAAGCCCACGTGGTCGTGCTTAGTACCCCACGGCCGCAAGAGCAGATTGCCGCTCATGCCGAGATGGACCAAGAGCGTCCGGTCCGATCTCAGGTCGAGGAGGAGGAATTTGGCGCGGCGACGCGCGGCCGCAAAGCAGTCTCCGACCAAAGAGCGCAACGCGGCCCTCGGCAATGGCTCACGCAGGCGTTTTGTGCTGACGCGGACGCGGGTAATTGGCCGGCCTAGCAGGTGGCACTCCATCGCGCTGCGGACGGTTTCTACCTCGGGTAGCTCGGGCATGGGCAGAGTATAGAAGCCGCCCGTAGAAGCGTCAAACATTGCCGACCCGTCTGCGGTTGGTATATTGAAAACCCTCACCCCAAAACCTAGGAGCTATTCCTCATGGATCTAACGAGACAACCACCTCGCCGACCCTCCAACGCCCAAGCCGCTGGCATCGTCGGGCTGGCGCGCATGATCGACAAGGCGCGTGGCCACAATGCCGAGACCATTGGCGAGTTCAAGTACGGAGACGACTCCGGCCTCGACGTCGAAGTGCTCGAATTCATCAATATGGACGCTGCCGAGTTCGCCGAGGCCGTCGCCGAACTAGACGACGAGACCTTAGGCGTTATGGCGCTGGACAGAGCACAGAAAGGCCAGTCGGAGATCGACGCCTTCAACGAGGAACACCTCACCCGCAAGCCGCAAGACGAGCTACACGAGCGGTTGCTCGTCGAGCGGATCGCCAAGTACGCCCCAGACCGCACAGACATCAAGACGGTCTTCGCCTCCATCGAGCTAGACGACTGGGGCGCGTTCAGGGACCTAGACCTAACCTCCCAACCGCCGCGTAGCCCGTACCTTCGCAGCGTCTTCGGCGTAGCGGGCGCAGCGCGCATGGCCGACAAGGCGCGGGCGGTCACCTGCGGCAAGTTAGGCGAGTACCGCTTCGGTGCCGACTCCAGCCAAGACGCGGCCATCTTGGAATTCTTGGGCATTGCAGAGGACGCCTTTCGCCAAGCGGCATACGAAAACCCCAACGACGACGAGCTAAGCGAGTGGATCGCCGAACGCTGCCAAAAGTCAGCCGCGGAAAAAAGCGCCTTCAGCGTCTGCCGCGCTAATGTCGGCCGCCACCCGGCCCACCCGCTCCACCATTCATATCACCCGGATATATTCGACGCCTCCGGTAACTACGACCAGATGCGCGAACGGCTCGCCTCGCGCCGCGCCGAAATCGCTCCCGAGCGCACAGATGTCCAGAGTTTCTTCGACCTGCAAGACCTCGACGACGAGTTGAGCTTTGGCCTGACGGACTTGCGCCGGCACCCGCCGCGTAGCCCGTTTGATCTGAGCGTCGGTGGCCTCGCCTGCCTCGCGCGGATGATCGATAAATTTCGCGCAGCGCACTGCAACTGCCTAGGCGAGTACTGGTGCGGCGAGGATTCGGGTTTCGACCGCGCAGTACTGGATTTTCTCGGCGTCGACCAAGAAGCCTTCGCCGAGGCAATTGCGGCCAATGAAACCGACGCGGCGATAGCAGCGTGGCTGGACGAGCGGCTAGCTAACAAAAGCGAGGAAGACAAGGCGGAGTTTAACCAACGGCTCCTGACCGCCAGCCCGCGCAACGACCGGCAGCAGAGCTTTTTGCTCAATGCCGTCTCCCAACTCGACGCCTCGCGCACCGACATCGAGAGCTTTGCGGCCCTGACCCTGCTCGACGACAAGGTCTCCTTCGCAAGGCTCAAGGCCGGCGTCTAATGTCCCGCCCGCTCATCGGCATCACCAGCAGCCTAAACGCCGCCGGCCATCAAGTCCTCGAGTATCAATACGTGGACGCGGTCGTGCAGGCGGGTGGTGCCCCGCTCGTGCTGCCCATGACCACAGATCGCGCTCCGCTGCAAGCGGTACTCGAGCGCATCGACGGTCTGTTGATCACCGGCGGCCCGGGCATTGAGCGCGGCCTGATCGGCACCCTGCCCAGCGATCTCCCGCCAGTGGCAACCAAGCGCGACCAAGCCGACCGCTGGAGCTTTGCGGCCGCGCAAGAGCGCCAGTTGCCGGTTTTGGGCATCTGCTACGGAATGCAGTTTATCAGCGCCGAGTTGGGCGGCACGATCTGGGCGGACGTGGAAGCCCAGCTCGGCGTTGAGCCGCATGCGCGACAGCGAACTGCGGACAATTGGATCGAGCACGATCTCCAAGTAGAGCCGGGCACGGTGCTGGCTGCGCTGGGCCTTGCTGGCCCTTCGCGGGTCAATTCCAATCACATGCAGGCCATTGAACGGCCCGGCGCGGGCTTGGACATCAGCGGGCGCAGCGACGATGGCATCGTGGAGGCGATTGAGAGCGCGGATGGCCGCTTAATCGGCGTGCAGTTTCACCCGGAGCGAATGCCTAAGACGATATGGTCGAAGCTCTTTGAGTACTTAGTGAAGCGGGCGGCGGAATAGGGGCGTTGACCAATGAAGCAGAAAGAATTCGATTTGACATTCTACTCAACGGGGAAATGGATACATGAATCAACCGCCTAAATCTAAGGCGATAGAGCGCCTACGTAAGGTCCTAGATGAGATACCTGAATTGAAACAATTACAGGAGGAATCACCGCAATTTGAGAAGTGGAAGAGAAATACACGCGTTGCTATTACCAACACGTTCGGGGACGAGTCTCAGCATATTACAGATTTCGACGAGATCGATTTTTCATCGACAGTAATCAGCCACCTAACGTATGATCATGATTCAGAATTTCAAGCAGCCTATGAGGAAGGCTTAGAATCAGCGGTGTCAGTACTCGAATCCATGATCGAGGAGATCAATGAGTATTGGGAAGATGAAAATCAAACGCCAACATCTTCTGAGATCCACAAGAATGCACAGATAATCACGAACGAGATTTTCATTGTTCACGGCAGAGATGAAGGTGCCAAGGACAAGGTGGCAAGATTCCTCGAAAATCTAGATCTGAAACCAGTGATCTTAGCTGAAATGCCGGCAAAGGGTCGTACGATCATCGAGAAATTCGAGCATCACGCCCAAGTCGGTTACGCGATTGTTTTGCTGACACCAGACGACGTCGGTTCGCTTCAGGATGATGAAAACGACCCCAAGCCGAGGGCGAGACAGAACGTGGTTTTCGAGTTGGGGTTTTTCATCGGACGCCTCGGCCGAGAGCGCGTCTGCGCCTTGACCAAGGGAGACGTAGAGATTCCATCGGACTACGCAGGAGTTGAATACATTCCGTTTAATGATTCTGATGGTTGGAAGATGGGACTTATTCGGGAATTAAGAAGTGGCGGCTTCGAGATCGACGCGAACCGGGTACTTTGAACATGAATGCACATATCGAGACTCCGCAAGGCAGAATAGTCCCCGTGCATGTGAAGGGAGAACCGACATGCCCATGAACAACCCTCCGCATCCTAGCAAGGTCGTGCGCGTGTCCTGTCTGGAGCCGCTCGGCCTCAACGTCACCGAAGGCGCGAAGATCCTCGGCATCAGTCGCCAAGCCCTCTCGAATCTGGTGAATTGTCGCGCTCGCATCTCGACTGACATGGCGATCCGCCTCGCAAAAGCCTTCGGCTCTACAACTGAGACTTGGATACGACTGCAAGCGGCCTACGACATCGCTCAGGCGCAAGCGCGTGAGGATGAGATCGAGGTCGAGCGCTACGAGCCACAACCCGTTTGAGGAGAGAATGGGCCTTATGCCCACAACAATCGTCGCTGTAGCAACGTCTACATGTCACGCCGCCTATCGGCGATCAAGAGCACATAAACGTTATTTTCCATCACCCGATAGATGATGCAGTAGAGCCTAGAGAAGATCTCGCGGTATTCTCGAATCCCATGTCCAGCAGTTCCATCGGGTAGTTCTCACGCTCGGGATACTCGGAGAGGCTGCTGAAAGCCTTCTCAATCTGCTCCAGCATATAATCCGCCCGGCACATCATGCCGATCAATGCAGTCGCAGATTTCCTCCAAGTCACGCATCACGTCATCGGTCAACTGGGACCAAGAAAGCCATCAGCGATCCCGTTGCCGCTCCCGAAGCTGTGCGACGACATCGGCGGCCGGTTGCACCTGACCTGCTTCGATCTGACGGCTACCCAATGAGAAAATCTTGAGCAGCGCAACTGTTTCCTGCATTTGCTCGTAGCTGTCGATATTCAGCATGACCGCCTTGGCTTCGCCATTCTGGGTGATGATCAAGGGTTCTGATTGGTCCCCAAGAGCGCGCACGATCTCAGCGGCGTGGGCTTTAAGATAACTGATCGGCTTAACCTGGCTGGACAGTTTCATGGGCACCTCCTTTTCGGACCAAATATAGACCACAAACAGGTCAAGATTAATGTCTGGCTATCACTCGATTATCTCATTCTGGCCAGTCGGAAGCGGTGTTCTGCGCCGATTTCGCGCTTGAACCTCTGCCCGAGGTCGGAGACCCCACCATTCTGACCCCAAGTGATTTCGCCGTAGTCCGCTAAAAAGCCGAGGTAGGAATAGAATTCCCGTTGATCAGAGGATGGGGGACTCTGACCGTTTCAGCATCTCGTCGATCTGCTCGCGGTCCTCAAGTTCCTCGCTAGCTGTGTAGCCGGACCATAGCTGTCTGTAGAGAGACGCAACGTAATCCTCAACCTCCGGGGGCAGCTTTCGCTCACTAGCTACCAAGGCGAACAACTTCAATACTAGGATTTTATAGACACGGTCATGCTCTCTCAGCGGGAACGCGCAGATTGCTATTGCGGTCTGCTCTGCCTCGTTGATTGCTATTGCGGTCTGCTCTGCCTTGTTGATTGCGTATAGCAAGAGCCATAGCTGACCCCAAAATCGCAGCGTTTCAAGGTCGAATTGCCCTCCATCGCCAAAACGATCCGAGGCGACACGGACGAGTTCTCTAATAATCATCTTGTCGTAATGTGTATCCGTCCTGCCTTCGCGAGTGTCCTTGAGCCTTCGTTGGTCTATCAGAGCCCATAATGCAAGAGGGCCGACTCCTAAGTGACGTGCTCGATCCAGTAACCATGCGTCGTTCGGCTCGCCAAACTCGGAGGCCAAGCGGGCCGCAAGCTCCGCTGCGACCAAGGATGCGGGATGGCTAGGAAGGTACTGTCCAGCAAAATGGCAGTGGTCCCACAGGTTCTCGGCGAGAGTGAGAACCGCGGTAGAATCGATTGTGCGGCCGAGTTCTTTTAGCACTGGGATTGTGTGGAGTGCGACCAAGAACCAGTGGTGGGCTGATCGGTCGGCGGCGATAAATGCTTCATAATTTTCCTCAGCATCCCACACACTCAGCGGCAACTCTCGGCACTGAGCCGAGACCCACTCCGGCAGATCGAGCTCTTCGTGAGACAGCACAAGAGCTCTGCCGAGGCTGCTGAACCACTCGCGTTGGTGCCAGTCACTCCAGTCCAGAAATAGACGATTCTGTTCCAACTGCTTAGCAATTTGCTGATCGTGCGAGTCGAGAGCCACTTGGGCGACCTCAGCGGCCCTAGCAGGCTCATCTTCGCGGATCGCCCAAGCAACATCCGCAATGTGACGGCTCCAGGTCATTCGCGCGGTTAAGCATAGGCCGGCTCTAAGTTCGTCAAGCAGATTGTCGGACCACGACTGGCAAACGAGGCGTGTGAGCAGTTCCGAGCATGCCCTTTCAAGTTGCTCGATTCGGGGTGGCTTCTCATGGCCGGCGCGTTGATGTAGCCCGAAAGGGGCATCGCTGAGCAATTCGCCAATCCAGCGTGCACACGCGAGTGGATCGAGCACGGCCAGCCGGTCAACCAAGTCTTTAAGGAGAGTAGCGGCGGCGGCATCGAGGTCGTCCTGCGGAAGGCGGAGTTCGGTACTCCATCTGTATCGATCTACGCCCATGTGATCGACGTATCGCAGATCTTCGTCCAACTTATTGACGGTGTTCAGCGTATGTACGATCGCCAGCGCAATCAAGGCATCGCATGAATCCTTAGTGATCCATTCCAGGGTTTTACGGTGGTTCAAACGAAGGGCCGTAGCGATCATGCGGTCAGCCGCCCGTGACTGCATCACCGGATGATCGAGCCTCTCGATCAGGGTCTCAAAATGCTCGGGCCGCAACTCGATCACGAGTTCGATCAGGTTGCCTGCCGCAGAGTAGAGCCCTCGGTGGACGAGTTCAAAGCCATGGTTGTCAAGGTGCTGGAAAGTTTCCAGCCTCCCTTCGCGCATTACGGCATCTTTCGGAATTTTGGCCTTGATAGAATCTTGTGCGGCAAAGCTAGCACAACGGGTCGCATCGAGAACCTCGTCTCTATCACAGAGCTTCTCCAGTGTCGTAAGTGCGGCCTCTACCAAAGAGTTGATCTCCTGAGAAGACCAGCGGGAACAAATGATGCGTACGGCTCGGTCAACGTCGATCGAACCGATGGCCCAAGTTGCGTTCTCCGAGCGCTCCGTCCCGATTCCCTCCACGATCAACTCTGCAACTGGCTCACCCATCTCAGACTTGAGCCATCGTCGCTCCCCTTGGGCCTCGAACCAGCCACGGATCTCAGTGATGACCCGATCCTGCTCAGTGGGGGTAACAACATAATCTCTGATGATCGGCTCGATCAGTTCATAAGTCGACCACCCCTTTAGGGGCGACTCTCCTTCGCCGAAGATCCGCCAAATAACGGCTTTCATAATTTTTCGGGTCATTAGCAAATTTTCCGAACGAGAAGAGGTTCGGCGGTCGAGTCGATCTCCATCGACCATAGATACTCCGCTTTCGCACGAAACATGCCGGACGGAAGGCTGACAAAGGTAACTTCACTGCTGCACCAGCCGTTGAAGGAGTTGGTGATGAGGGTATCGCGCTCGGGTGTACTCAGATAGCGATCATGAAACCCTGGCCTCTGTGTGTCCTTCTTGAGGAATGCCCTAACACTAATATGGGTAGTTAGCTGGCTGGGAAAGCTCGACCACCATGGCTGGGTGTCGCCATTTTCCTGTTGCGTACACAGAATACGCAATGACCGGTTGGTAGTTACCGCGAACAGGTCAAGGTATAGCTGTGTTCCCTCATCTCCGTTCAAACGACGCATAAAATGCCGATCAGCGAGGTATATTGGCCCCGTGTGAGCAGATTGACGCAAGAGGCCAATGAAATACGAGACGGCCTGATCGAACTGGTCGGGCTCAAAGCTCACGGGATTGTCATCTCGGCGCTTAGCAGCCTCTCGCTCGTAGATCTGACGATCAAGCCATTGTCGTCGAATTCCCTTGTCGAGTTCGGCACTATCGTCATCGGAGTGGACGTTGATCATGGAGACGGAACCCGATGGATTGACCGTGTGGGTCGCACTACTTTGGCGGTTGCGGAGGTGCAGCGTCGGGCCGGATTCGACCACCAAGCGAACGCTGGCCTCCATAATCAGAAACGTTTCCATCAAGTCGACGCACTGTCCGTCAGTAGTTCGGAAAATCGCAAAGCCGATGTGATCAACGTCCGATACAAGCTCAATCACAGTCTGGTCCAGCGCGACCGGAATTTCTCGCCGAAGCACCTCGTCACCACTGTGGCTGGCCCAGATCGAGGCACGATAGGTCTCGGGCAGCAGCTCGTTCGCATCCACATAGAGCATAAGCGTTTGGTTGCGATTCACTGTCAGATCACAGGCAATCACATCGTAGGCGGCAGCAATCATGAGATTTCCGACCCGATCTGGACGGCGGTTGAGCGGAAATCTCAGGCGTTCGAGTTGAGGTAGTGCTTTGCCCTCAAGCGATTCGAGTACCTTTAGCCAGTGTTTGCGAGGTTCCGCCGTAAAGCTCCAGTACTCGATAATCTCTGCACTATGCCTTTCAAACGGGCTGAGCACCGAGGCGTCAGCGAATGAGCGTTTATCTCGATAGGCCCAGTGGCGGCGCGGAATGGATTCTAGGGCGTAGTGAATTCCAAGACCATCGATCTCCAGCGTACCCGTATCTAGGATGTGATTGACCAACTCTCGGCAGAGCTCAAACGACGCATCAAAGGAAAATAGCCGAAGTTCATGCCCAAGATCGACACTAGACCAAGTCTCGTCCGGCTTGCCAGTCCAAGGCCCCAGCACATCCTTCCCCTTCCGTCGGTGGCGTATAAGCGTGAATAGGTTGCAGGGCTGTGCGTCTGGCGCATGCCATGTCAGCACCGTCATCCGAGCGATACGGTCTTCCATCGCTCCCGTCGTCACCGAGGCGCGGGTCGGTAAATTAAAAGGAAGCCCGCGCCTACGCGCCCAACGCATCGCCTCGTCAAGCGCCACGGACACATTGTGCCCGTCTTTTTGCACGGTCAGGTGCTTACGATGAATATGCTGGCGGATGTAGTTCTCGCTCTTATCCACGGCTTGGACCAACTCTGCAATCGTGAGATTCATGATAGCTACCTCCGGTTATCTTTATTTTGGGGAATTATATACCCGAGTGCCCAAAATATGTAACCTGAATAACCAAAATAACTCTAGGAAGACATGGGAAGATGAATGATTATGATGAAAAAGAGCGACTATTGAGGCGGATCGTCCAATTCCTCCTTTGCCTCCTTTAGAGTCCAATCCTTCGTGCTCCTACGGGAGCCAGGGCGCAGGACGCTCCTCAGAATCGCTAGAGCTGTACCTAAATCATTTTTGTCTAATTTCGATAGATTCTCTTCGAATTTTAGGGAAATTTCTGGGTCTATATCCTCAAGGGTCTTCAGGAGGGCCGCTAGTATCTTAGCCGCATCTAAGTCTCTCATATATCATGCCTTTCTGTTGGAGGGATAGAGCTTGTCTATTCCCTTATTTTAACTGTAATGGATGTACATTACAATAATCGTAATGAAATGTCAAGGATGATTTGCAGTCCGCGGTCGAGGCTTATCGATCTGGCCTCCTTGACGCGGATAGCCAACTCCACAGGGCACTGGCCATTCTCCCCCTCCGATTACCGTTTTCCTGTGATTTCCTCTTGATTTATTAGCCAATTCAGACATATTAACACTATTTATAATTAAATGGAGTCAATATGTCTGAATTAAAGAAAGAGCGTCCTGAAGAAATCTTCCGCAGGTACGGCGGCCAACTCCGAATGAGCGAGGCCATCGCGCACGGGATTACACGCTACATGCTGTATGCGCTCAAAGACCGGGGAGTCATCGAACTGGTCAGCAGAGGCATCTATCGGCTGCGGGAACTACCTCCGCTCGACAACCCTGATCTGGTCACAGTAAGCCTTCGCTTCCCCAATGCCGTCGTTTGCCTCATCTCCGCACTAGCCTACCATGGAATCACGACCCAAATTCCCCATGAGATTTCCATGGCGGTGCCAAGAGACTCGCGGGTGCCGTCCCTCGACTATCCCCCCATCCGAGCCCACAGATTCTCGCAGGAAGCATACAAATCCGGCATCGAAACGCACCTGCTTGATGGCGTACCCGTCAAAATCTACGGCTGCGAGAAAACCCTAGCCGACTGCTTCAAGTTTCGCAACAAGATCGGTATGGAGGTGGTGCTGGAAGCGGTGAAACTCCACAAGACGCGAAACGAGTTCAACCTCGGCAAACTGCTCGAATATGCCATAATCTGTCGCGTGGAAAAGGTGATGCGGCCCTACTTGGAGGCACTGGTATGACGGCTACCCGCAATGCGTCCGAGTCCATCCGGCAACGTCTCCTCAATCGGTCCAGAAGTGAAAGACGGCCATTCAACGAACTGCTTCAATACTTCGCCATGGAGCGATTCCTCTACCGGCTATCCCAATCCGCTCATGCCCATCGATTTATCCTCAAGGGCGCGTTGATGCTTAGGGTTTGGGGCTCACCGGAATTCCGTCCGACCATGGACATCGACCTACTTGGCAGAACTCGTAACGCGGAAGCCAACATCGTCTCTCAGATGCAGGACATCCTGACGGTCAATGTGAAAACGGACGGCCTTGCGTTCGATCCGGATTCTATCCGGACTGAGCGGATCACCGAAGGGGCGGATTACGACGGGGTCAGGATTCGGTTCTTGGGCGCATTGGGATCCGCGAGAATCTATATGCAGATCGACATTGGCTTCGGCGACGTCGTGTATCCCGAGCCGAAAGAGTCGGATTTTCCGACCATACTGGACTTCCCGGCACCGCGATTGCTCTGCTACAGTCGCGAGAGCTCCATTTCGGAGAAGTTTGAAGCCATGATCAAGCTGGGTATGCTGAACAGTCGGATGAAGGATTTCTACGACATCTGGTTGCTATCCCGGCTGTTCGACTTTGAGGGACCCAAGCTAGTCCAAGCCATTCAGCGGACCCTTGAGCAGCGTGGCACGGCGCTTCCCTCGGAAATCGAGGTATTCACTCAGCCTTTCATCGCTGCCAAGCAAACCCAGTGGGCGGCGTTCCGCAACAGGCTCCAGCAGGATCACGTGCCCGCCTCGTTCGGAGAAATCACGGCTTCGGTGAGCAGATTTCTGTGGCCCGTTGTCGCGGCTCTTTCCTCCGAGAAATCCAGCCCGACAGACTGGATCGCACCCGGGCCATGGACCTGAGCCGATATCCTTCCATCAAAACAAAAGGATGTATGCGGATATCATTGCTGTAATTTTGAACCACTACTTCAAATTATCATGTAATTTTGAATAGCTATTTCAAATTTACACGTTAATTTTAAGTCCATGTACAAACGATCTCTGGACCTACCCGCGTCCGGCACCGAGACATTTTTCCTCTGGGGGCCGCGACAAGCGGGCAAAAGCACCCTGCTAAAACACCAGTACGCCGATGGCCTGTGGCTTGATCTCCTAAAGGCAGACGAGTTCCGGCGGTACGTCGCCAACCCAGAGTTTCTCCGTCAAGAAATCGAGGCCACAGGATTCGATCCCAATCGTCAGATCGTCATTGATGAGATTCAGAAGGTGCCTGCGCTGCTCGACGAGGTGCATTGGCTGATCGAAAACCGAGGGCTGAGTTTCGCCCTTTGCGGCTCCAGTGCCCGCAAGGTGCGGCGCGGAGGGGCCAACCTGCTCGGCGGACGGGCCGTGCGCTACCAACTGCATGGGCTGACGGCGCGGGAACTCGGCGCAGACTTTGACCTCACCCGCCTCCTCAACCACGGCTACTTACCCCGAATGTACGCCAACGCCCGTCCTGCACGATTACTCGACGCTTATGTCGCCGACTATCTCAAGGAGGAAGTCGCGGCCGAAGGCCTAGTCCGCAATTTGCCCGCGTTTGCTGGATTTTTGAACTCAGCCGCGCTAGGCGATACCGAAATGGTCAACTTCTCCAATATCGCGCGGGAGTGCGGCGTCACCAGTCACACGGCGCGGGGCTACTACGAAATTCTCGAAGACGCGCTGCTCGGGCGCTGGCTGCCCGCCTTCCGCAAGCGTCCCAAGCGGAGAGTGGTTGCCGCGCCGAAGTTCTACTTTGCGGATGTTGGCGTAGTCAACCGACTCGCCCGCCGGGGCCAACTGCTGTCAGGCTCGGAGTTATACGGCAAGGCATTTGAAAACTGGGTGTTCCACGAATTGACCGCGTTTGCCGACTATCAAGCATTCGATGGCGAACTGACCTATTGGCGTCTAGCCGGCGGTACCGAAGTGGATTTCATCTTGGGCGACATGCGGCTAGCGGTCGAAGCCAAGGCGAGCAATCACATCGTCAGCAACCACTTGAAAGGGCTGCGTAGCCTAGTAGAGGATCATCCGAGCGTCGGTCGGCGAGTGGTCGCATGCCTTGAACCCCGCGCTCGGCGCACGGACGACGGTATCGACATCCTGCCCGCAGCCACTTTCGTCCAAATGCTCTGGAGCGGCAACCTCGTCTAAGCCAGCCGCTTCCACACCTCCGCCGCCTGCTGACTCTCCACCTGCACGAGCCGCGCCTCTTCAAGCACATAACCGCTGAGTTGGCCACCGTAGATACAGCCCGAGTCGAGGCCGAGAAGATAGGGGCAGCCAGCGCGCTTTTTGACCACCAAACCGCCGGGCGCGTCGTGGCCAAAGACGATCAGGGGGTACTCCGGCTTGTAGAAATCGTGCCAGCGCGGGCTGGAGAGATCGTCGGAAGGCGGCCAAGTGCGAATCTTGAGGAATTCTTTGCGGCGAGTGCCTTGTAAGCCCTTTTTCGGATTGATGCCGGCGTGGACTAGGAGGAAGGCGTCTTCCGCAATGTAGAGCGGGCACTGCCGGAGCCAAGCGAGGATTTCGCCGTGGGCGGGCTTAAGTTGGGCGAGGGTATAGCGCTGGTCGGGGAACTTTACTTTGGGCTTGCGGCCCTTCTTCAAGGCGATTAGCTGCTTCAAGAGGCGGGCGTCGTGGTTGCCCAAGACCATCTCGGCCTCGGTATCGCAAATCAACTGCCACACCGCCAGCGGGTCGGGGCCACGGGCAAAGGCATCGCCGGTCAGCAACAGGCGATCTTGGGTGAAGTCGTATTCTACTTTCTCAAGGAAGGCTTCAAACTCAGCGGCGCAGCCGTGGACATCGCCAACAAAAATGGTACGCATTAGATTTTCCTACGTATAGGGTTTGAATGATTCGAGCAGTGGATCGTCTTGTTTATACTATATCTGCGTTCATCTGCGGATCTTCTTGTGAATGAATTTGCATTGCGGAAGGGCAAACCCTATCATACTCACCACTTTCAAAAGATAGCCCCTGATGGAAACTGCGACCACACTCAACCCTGCTCCGGCGTCTTCCCACATAATGGCCAAGCCCTCGGGCTCGGTCTGCAACATCGACTGCAAATACTGCTTCTATCTGGAGAAGGAGAAGCTCTACCCAGACGCGCGCAAAAACTGGCGCATGTCCGACGAGACGCTCGAACTCTACGTCAAGCAGTACATCGAAGCCCAAGACGTGCCGCAGGTGGACTTTGCCTGGCAGGGCGGCGAGCCGACCCTGATGGGCGTGGACTTTTTCCGCCGCGCCGTCGAGCTACAGCAGCAATACGCCGACGGCAAGCTCGTCACCAACGCCTTCCAGACCAACGGCATCCTGCTCGACGACGAGTGGGGCGAGTTCCTCGCGGAAAACAAATTCCTAATCGGGCTGTCGATCGACGGGCCGCGCGAATACCACGATCACTACCGG
Source organism: Candidatus Latescibacterota bacterium (assembly GCA_965116455.1). Lineage (GTDB taxonomy): Bacteria > Latescibacterota > UBA2968 > UBA8231 > UBA8231. The sequence continues at coordinate 4,146,445 of OZ220690.1, forward strand.
GTTGACAAAGGCCAGAAACCGACCTACGACCGCGTGTACGCCGGTCTCCAGATGCTCAAAAAGCACGCGGTGGAATTCAACACCCTGACCGTGCTGCAAAACCACAACGCCGATCAGCCGCTCGAAATCTACCGCTTCCTGCGCGAAGAAGGCTCGGGGTTTATGCAGTTTATTCCCATCGTCGAGCGCATCGCGCACGAGCCAGACGAGGACGGCCTAGAGTTAGTCGATCCCGAATACGAGGGCCGAGCGCCGGTCTCCAAATGGTCGGTAAGCCCGGGGCAGTACGGCAAGTTCCTCTGCGCGATCTTCGACGAATGGGTGCGCAATGACGTCGGCCAAGTCTTCGTGCAGCTCTTTGACGTAACCCTCGGCTCGTGGCTGGGCCAAGATGCGAGCCTGTGCATCTTCGCCGAGACCTGCGGCAAGGCGCTGATCATTGAGCACAACGGCGACCTGTACTCCTGTGACCACTTCGTTTATTCGGATTATCGCCTAGGCAACGTCCACGAAGAGAGCATCCGCGACATGGTCGCCAGCCCGCAGCAGACCAAGTTCGGGCAGGACAAAAAGGACACCCTGCCTCAGTACTGCATTGAATGCGACTACCGCTTCGCCTGCAACGGCGGCTGCCCCAAGCACCGCTTTACCAAAACCCCGCGCGGCGAAGACGGCCTCAACTACCTGTGCAAGGGATACAAAATGTACTTCGGGCACGTCGATCCCTACATGCGCTTTATGGCCAACGAGCTGCGGCACGGCCGACCGGCCACCGGCGTGATGGAATGGACTCGCAAACGAGACGCGGTCAAGGCGGCCCTACACCAAAAGGCCCCGGGCCGCAACGACCCGTGCTCCTGCGGCAGCGGCAAGAAGTACAAGCGCTGCTGTGGCCGGGCCGCATAACTGAAAGGAAGCAATGATAGACATCGAGCTACACCCCGCAGACTGCAAGGCCGTCGTCACTATCGACGGCCAGCTTTTTACCGAGTACCGCTACGGCCACTACGTGTGCCGCCCGTACTTCTACCCCGTGCTGACGCCCAGCGGCACTGGCCTCACCCGCGCCTATCCGATGGAAGGTGTCGAAGGCGAGAATCAGGACCACTACCATCATCGCGGCGTGTACACAGCTCACGGCCTCGTCAACGGCCACAACCTCTGGGACGAGGGCACCGGCCACGGAGCCATGCTGCAACGGGGCGAGCCGGTCGTAGGCGCAGCCGACGGCGCAGCGCAGATCGACGGAATCGTCGATTGGTTCGGGCCGGAGGGGGAAAAGCTGTTGGAGGAGCGGCGCACCATCGCCATCCGCGCCGCAGGTGCGTTGCGCATCTTGGACCAGCGCAGCGAATTCCGCGCCCGCTACGGCGACGTGACCTTCGGCGATACCAAAGAAGGCGGACTGTTTTCGATCCGGGTGCCGACCTCCATGGATGCCAAGGTCGCGGGGCGGATTGAAAATTCCGCCGGCCAAGTCTTTGAAAACGGCCAAGGTGAAGAGGTTACTTGGGGCCAGCAGGCAGCTTGGGTGGATTATTCCGGGCCGGTCGCTGATGGCGAGGAATGGGGCCACACCGTCGTCGATCACCGCGACAATCCCCGCCATCCGACCTATTGGCACGTGCGCGGCTACGGGCTGTTTACTGCCAACCCCTTTGGCGTGCACGATTTCAAGGGCGACGAGAACATCGACGAGAGCCTGACCATCCCCGGCGGCGACAAGGCCGTCTTCCGCTATCGGCTAATCATCCACCCCGGCCGCAGCGTGGACGGACACCCAGACGTGCGCCAACTCATCGAGCAGTTCCAAGCGGAATAGGATGGTATCTGTAGCAGGAAAAACCGGTCTGCGGGCCGGTTTTTTTATGTCTCGCCACAATTTCAAACAGACGGAGAGCAATGACTAAGAACAAGCAAGACAAGCTGCGCGTCGCCCTAATTGGCGCTGGCGGCATCGCTGGGGCGCACATGCGCTATTACCAAGACATGGACGACGTGGAAACGGTCGCCGCAGCGGACGTGGTCCTCGAACGAGCGCAAAAATCCTGCGAAGAATACGAAATCCCCGCAGCCTACGCCGACTACGAGGAGATGCTCCAGCAGGTCGAACCCGACGCGGTGAGCGTCTGCACGCCCAACGGCCTACACGCCCCCTGCTCCATCGCCGCGCTCGACGCGGGTGCCCACGTCCTCGTCGAAAAGCCTTTGGCCATGAATGCGCGCGAAGGGCAGCAGATGCTCGACGCCGCAAAGAAAAACGACAAAAAGCTGATCATTGGCTTCCAGCATCGCTACGATCCGCGGACGCAGTTTATCAAGAAGCTCGTTGACGACGGCGAGTTGGGTGCAGTCCTGTACGCCCGAGTGCAGTCCCTGCGGCGGCGCGGCATTCCCAATTGGGGCGTCTTCGGCCGCAAGGACCTGCAAGGCGGCGGACCACTGATCGACATCGGCGTCCACGTGCTGGAGGCCACGCACTATGCGATGGGTGCGCCCCAACCGGTGGCAGCCAGTGGCAGCACCTATACCTACATCGGCGACAAGCCGTCAAACGTGGCCTCGGTCTGGCCCAACTGGGATTACAAAACCTATACGGTCGAGGACTTAGCCGTGGGGCATATCCGCTTTGCCAACGGCGCGATGCTTAGTATTGAAACCAGCTTCGCCGCCCATATCGAGAAAGGTGTGGGGAACTTCACGCTGATGGGAGAGAAGGGCGGAGCTAGCTGGGATCCGCCGGGTTTTTTCCACGACGCCAACGACTACATGGTCAACACCCAGCCCGACTGGCTGCCCAGCGGCCCGGCAGCCGACGGCTTCGGCCAGAAGATGCGCAACTTCGTCGATCACGTCCTCTACGACGCGGAAACCCTGTCGCCCGGAGAGCACGGGCTGATGGTGCAGAAAATGATGGACGGGATATACGAGTCGGCAGAGCAGGAGCGGGAAGTGCGGATCGAGTAAGCGTTGATTTTCTAAAGATGGCGTAAATTTTGCAGTAATGCTTAAAATTCTACGCCAAATTCGATAAAACACTCAGTTCGCATTTAATCCCACTCCACCTCAACCCCCAACTCGCGCCCGCACGCCGCAAACCTTTCCAAGTCGTCTAAAGCCATCGGCACCCCTTCGCGGGCGTATTCCTCGCTCTTGCGGTGCTCAATGGTGCCCGGCACGGTCGCCTCGTCGTACCCGCGCATGGGTTCCATGGTCTCGCGGACGCCGCGCACTAAGTTGTCAACGCCAGCGCGGAAAGCGTCGGGGGGAGCAAACGCGCCAATATCCATGACGATGATCAGGCCGCCACTGCCCGCGCTGGGCCACCGCTGGGCAACGGCTCGGGCGCGGTCGCTGTTCTGGCCGACGAAAGCTCCACCCAACGTCAGCGCCGAGCCGGTATAGCCCATCGACTTGAAGAAAGCCGGCGGGATCAGCTCCTGTAAAGCATCGTATTCCGGGCCGCGATGATAGTCGGCCAAGATGCAGGTCGCCGCGTCGAGGACCAGCGGCGGCTCTTCTGCTGACGGGAAGCCAAAGCACAGTGGCGGGTTGCCCCAGTAGGCCGACTGCTGGCCCTTGTTGCCGCCGCCCTCGCCGAAGTAATTGGGATGAGACCCCTGAACCGAAAAGGCGCAGCAGCCCTCCTGCATGGCGCGGCGCACGTAGTGCCCAGCCGAGCCGTAGTGCCCAAGATGGCAGACCGCGCCAAGGGCGACCTTGTATTGCTTGGCCTTCTCAATGGCCTTTTCAGTGGCCAGCATCATCGGCGCATAGCCCAAGCCGCCGTCGCCGTCGATGAGAACCGTAGTCTCGGTATCTTGGAGCACGCGCAAGTCGGGGTTGGGGTTGACGGTGCCGTCGCGGAGGCCGCCGCAATAGCCAACCATGGCGCGGGTGCCGTGCGAGCGCACGCCGCGCAGGTCGGAATTGGACAACAGTTCAGCTAGCTGATCGGCGTGGTCAGCGCGCAGCCCAGCGGCCTTGAGGCAGTCGGCGGTAAAGGAGCGCAGCAGAGCCACGGGTATGCGTTTGAATTCTGCGGGAGGGCGGTTCATAGAGAGTCCTTGGGGTTAGAATTTACTTACGCGGCCTTCAGACGATAGCCTCGCGAAGAAAGTCGTAGGCGCGGGCACCGCTGATCTGGTGACGCCCTGAAAAAATGTCGGCTTCCACCCGTTGGCGAGCTGAGAAAACATCGTACACCCGGCGCGTTTTGGTCAGGCTAGAGCGCACGGCAGCAATGGGGAAAATGGGGTCGTGGGTGCCAGCTTCCACCAACAATGGGCGCGGGGCGATGAGACCGACTAGATCGTACATCTCGCCGAATTCGGCCAAGCCCGGCACGTAGTTGCAGGGGCAGTGCGACATGGCGAGGATGCTGTGCTGGAAGGTTGAGTAATAGCCGCTAATCACGCAGGCGCGGATGCGCTCGTCCATGCAGGTGGAGAAGAAGGTGTGCATGCCGCCGCCCGAAATGCCCATGGCACCGAGACGACTGGTGTCAAATTCGGGACGAGTTTCCAAGTAATCGACCAAGCGCAACCCATCGCGCACGCGGATGCCGACCACTGAGGTGCCCAGGTGGAAGGCCAGCATGGCCATATGGGTGCAAGTCGAAGGCGCTCCTTGGCCGCGCTCCAGATAGGAGAAATCGGTCTGACGCTCGCCAAAACCCGAAATTTCTGGGGCGGCCACGGCAAATCCAGCACGGCACAGGGCCACGCCGAAGTCCTTGTGGTACCCATCGGGTTCGTCGCGCTCGCCGCCGTCTTCCCACAAACCGACGATGTCCTTGACGCCGTATCCGTGGCCGTGGAAAGCCACGACCGTGGGTAGGGGGCCATCAGCACCTTTGGGCAACAAGATGTACACCGGCATCTGTGCGTGGGGGCCGGTGCGCAAGATTATTTTTTGCCGCGTGTAATCGCCTTTGTCGATTTCTTCTACTTTGCGCGGTGCCAAGTCCGTCTCGTCGCCAGCTTCTATACCTAGATGCTTGGCAAGGGCGCGTCGCGTCGTCTTCTGCCAGCGTCGTGCTTGGGCCGGATCTTCGGCCTTAAAGGTGCGAGGCGCTGCTGCCGGATCGTACTGTTTCCACAGCGAGGTCGCCGGTTGCAGTCGCTTTAGGGTGCGATTGTCGAGTATTTTGGAGGCCATAACGAATCCTAAAGGTGAAGCGGCCGGAAGGCGTTCGGTCGCTAATGTCATCCACTCTCGCCACTCATCACTAATTCCTCAACGACTTGCACCAGTACTTCGTCGCCGATCTCGGCGCGCTGGCGAGGTTCTAAGACGACAAAGCTGTTGGCGTTGAGCATGGAGCTAATGATGTGCGAGCCTTGGCTGCGGGCGGGGCGCACCCAGAACTGGCCATCTTGGTAGCGCAAGGTGGCGCGCATGTACTGGCGGCGATCTCCGTCGTTGTCGCAGGGGCTTTCCACCCGGGCGTGCGCCTCGGGCAAAAACCACGCCGATTGCGGATAGCCTGCGGCCTTGCGGATGGCCGGTCGCACGAACTGGAGAAAGGACATCATGCTCGACACTGGGTTGCCGGGTAGGCCGAAGTACGGCACGCCGCCAACCGTGCAAAAAACCAGCGGCTTGCCTGGTTTCATGGCCACGCGCCAGAAGATCGTCTCGGCCCCCAAGTCGTCGAGGACCTTCTTGACGAAGTCGTACTCGCCAACTGAGACGCCGCCCGAGGAGACGGCAAAGTCAGCGCGGAGCGCGGCCTCAATGGTGGCGCGGATGGCAGCCTCGTCGTCCGCTACTGTGGGCAGCATCACCGGCTCGGCTCCGTGGGCGTGGCAAAAGGCGGCTAGGGCGCACGTATTGCTGTTGACAATCTGGCCTTCTCCGGGCGTCTCCTCGATCTCGACCAGTTCGTCGCCGGTAGAGAGGATTGCCACGCGCGGCCGGCGATACACCGAGACAAAACTCTGCTGCACGGCGGCGAGCACGGCCAATTCGCCAGGGCCACACTCGGTGCCAGCCTTGATAATCGGCTCGCCGCCGCGCATGTCCTCGCCGCGCCTGCGAATGTGCGCGCCGCATTCTTCAATGACGAGGATCTCGACCCCTTGTTCAGCAGGGCGGGTGTCCTCTACTGGAGCGATGGTGTCGGCTCCGGCGGGCACGGCCGCACCCGTCATAATGCGGCTGGCTTGACCGGGACCAACCGCTTTTTGCGGCACCTTGCCAGCCGGTATGTCTTCAATGACCTCCAAAGCTATGGGCGCGTCGTCCCTCGCGGCGGCTACGTCTGCATGGCGCACGGCATAGCCGTCCATGGCCGAGTTATCGCAGGGCGGATTGTCGCGGCGCGCCAACACGTCTTGGGCGAGCACGCGGCCAGTAGCGTCGAGTAAAGAGACGCGCTCGGGGCCGAGGACTTGTGCGTAGTCGAGGACGATGGCGCGGGCTTCTTCCGGGGTGAGCATCGGGTCGCGGGGCATATCGGGTATCTTGACTCCTTATTTGTGTAAGGGACAGAAGATACAGCAGAACGATGGCGATACAAATTCGACTACATGGCTTATGCAAAATGCCTTTATCTTTTTATTTTATTTGGTTCCTATTATGCCCGGCGAAGTTGCCGACGCGCAGAAACTTTCTGCGCTAAACCAAAGAAAGGCTCGTCAATGAGACCGCTTTCCAGACTTCTATGCCTTGGCCTCGTCTGCACCGCGTTTATCGCGGCCGGCGTTTGGGCCGAGACCCCTTCCCCGCTTGGAGCAGACGACGGGGAGACCGGCAAACGGATTATTCCTACGCCAGATATGGGTGCTATTGTGGAGAGCTCGCCTAGTCCTACGCTGCAGGCCATGCAGGAGGAATTGACCCGCTCCTTCGGTCTGCTCAAGGAGCAGCCGGTCCCGCCCTACTACCTCAGCTACGAAATCACGGAGACGGAGGGAATCAATGTCAGCGCCTCCTTTGGCGCGCTGACCTACAGCAATGAATCGCGCCGCCGCCAACTCGACATCGATCTGCGCGTGGGCGATTACACCTTCGACAATACGCATCAGGTGCGCGGCAGTCCCACCAATTGGTCCGATCGCTATTCGATGATTGAAATTCCCATTGAGGATGATCCAGACGCCATCCGCAGCGTGCTCTGGTACCACACCGACAAAAAGTACAAGCGCGCCATCGAACAACTGACCACGGTCAAGACCAACGTCCAAGTCAAGGTGGAAGAGGAAGACCAGTCGGACGATTTCTCCAAGGAGCCGGTCGAGCGCTATGTGGAAGCTCCCGCGTCCTTTGACATTTCCCGCGACGAATGGGAGGCCAAGCTCAAGAAGTACACGGCCCCCTTCGCCCAATACGGCGACATCTACGAAGCGAGGGCCAGCCTCTGGGCCAATATCTCGACTCGCCAATACGTCAATAACGAGGGCAGCGAGATCCAGACCTCGCAGGTGCTCTACCGCCTGTTCATCTACGGCTTCACCAAGGCCGACGACGGCATGGAATTGCCGCGCTACGAATCCTTCTCGGCCTTTGCCCCAGAGGGCCTGCCCAGCGACGACGAGGTCCTCGTCTTGGTGGAGGACATGATCGCCGACTTGCACGCTCTGCGCGACGCCCCGGTGGTAGCTCCCTATACGGGCCCGGCGATTCTGTCGGGCCGCGCCAGTGGCGTCCTGTTCCACGAAATTTTCGGGCACCGCATTGAAGGCCACCGCCAGAAGCGCGAAGACGAGGGCCAGACCTTTAAGAAGAAAATAGGGGAGAAAGTCCTGCCCGAGACCTTCTCGGTGTACTTCGATCCCACCCAGACGAGCAGTGCCGGCAAGGATCTAGTGGGAGCCTACGCGTACGACAATCAGGGCGTCAAGGGACGGCGGGTGGCCGTGGTTGAGAACGGGGTTTTCCGCCGCTTCCTCATGTCGCGCTCGCCGATTGAGAATTTCCCCAACTCCAACGGCCACGGACGCAAGCAGGCGGGCTACGCCCCGGTGGCGCGCCAGTCCAACCTCATCGTCGAGACTTCGGAGCCGCTGACCCGGGACCAGCTCAAGGAGATGCTCATCGAACAGTGCCGCATGGAGGACAAGGAGTTCGGTCTCTACTTCGAGGACATCCAAGGAGGTTTCACTATCACCGGTCGCACCATACCCAATGCCTTCAACGTGCTTCCCATCATGGTGTACCGCATTTACACCGATGGGCGCGAGGAGCTAGTGCGCGGAGTTGACTTGATCGGCACGCCGCTCACTGCCTTCAGCCAGATCGCCGCGGGCGACGATCAGCCCGACGTGTTCAACGGCATCTGCGGCGCTGAGTCGGGAGGCGTACCCGTGGCCGCGGTTTCTCCTGGCATTTTCATCTCGCAAATTGAAGTGCAGAAGAAGGATAAGTCCCAAGAGCGCCGACCCATCCTCGAACCACCTTTCTCTGAGTCCGCTGAAGAAGAAGCGGACGACCTCCTTTGAGTCCTCTCCCATCCGGCAGGAGCTATCCCATGTGCAAAAGGTTCTCTATCTACGTTCTGACGACTGCTACTTTCCTAACGTTTTCCGCTGTCCACGCTGAAGACGACGTTCTACAGCGCGCCCTGCGCGACGAATTGGCGCGCTCGATGCAGCAACTCCAGCTCGAAGACCTAGAGCAGCCCTACTTCGTCTCCTATCTCGTGCGCGAAGTAAAGTCCAAGGGCAGTTCGGCGACCTTCGGCAGTCTGCTCGGCAGCGGCGAGAGGCACTCGCGCGAACTCAGTGTCGAAGTGCGGATCGGCGACTACGATCTCGACAACACCAACTTCCGCTCGTTCTCCTTCGGCGGTACGGGCGTGGTGCGCATGTACGGGGGCAGCATGCAATTGCCCCTCGAGGACGACTACGACGAATTGCGACGCAAGATCTGGCTGGCCACCGATGGTGCCTACAAGAAGGCGCTCGAAGATCTGGCGAGGAAGCGCGCCACCTTGCAGAACAAGACCCGCACCGAGGAAATTCCCGATTTCAGCCGGGAGAAGCCCGCTACCGAAGTGGACGAAATGGCGCTCGCTGTCTTGGATCTCGACGCATTGGACCAGCGCGTGCGCCAACTTTCGGACTTGTTCCGCGAGATGCCCGACATCTACACGTCGCGGATTCGTCTCAACGGGGCCAACACCTCGGTCCGCTACCTCAACAGCGAAGGCTCTACCTTTTCCCGCACGAGCTCATCGCTGACCTTCACCGCGGTCGCTGCCACTCAAGCTCCTGACGGTATGCCGTTGGAGGATTTCGTCGCAGTGTACGCCCGCTCACCGGAAGACCTGCCCGGCGACGACGAACTAACCGCGCAGATCAATGCCATGGGCGAGCGTCTGAAGCAGTCGCGCCAGGCACCGCTGGTCGAGCGCTATACCGGCCCCGTGATTTTCTCGGGTCAGGCAGCTACGGAGCTGTTCAACCAGGGGTTTGTGCCCCACCTGCTAGCGACGCGCCGGGCGCTGTCCGACAATCCGCAATACGCAAGCTACTATCCGCAGAAGAAGGAAAACCCTTTCCTCGACAAGATCGGCGTGCGCGTCCTGCCCGAATTCCTCAGCGTGCGCGCCGAGCCGCTCATGGACGCGTATAAAAAGCAGCCCTTGTTAGGCGGCTACCGGGTTGACGACGAAGGCGTACCGGCGCGTCCGGTGCGCTTAGTGCAGAAGGGCGTGTTGGAGACCCTGCTGACGACGCGTACGCCCGTGCGCGGCATTGACCAGAGTACGGGTAGTCGCCGAGGTCCGGGCGTGGCCCCCAGCAATATCTTGGTCGAGGCGGAGAAAGGCTCGAGCGAAAAGGATATCCGCAAGGAATTTTTCAAACTGATCAAACGGCAGAAGAAACAGTACGGCTACATCGTCACCCACATTGCCAACCCGTCGTACAAGGCTTCCGACTCTCAGGTTATCTTCTTTTCCCCCGGTTCCTCCGACGACGAGGCCAAGGTGGCAAACGCGATTTTCGTCTATAAGGTCTATCTCGACGGCCGCGAGGAACTAGTGCGCAACGCGGAATTTGCGGGCATCGGCCTCTATACCTTCAAGGACATTGTGAAGGTGTCCAAGACGCACGCGGTCAACACCGTTACCTTTCGCTCGGAGGACAACTCCTCGCCCTTTTACGGCGGGCGGGGTGATGAAGTCCTCGTGAGTATTGTCACGCCTCGCATGGTCCTGTTCGAGGACATCACGCTCAAGCCACCGAGCGGCGAGATCCCCAAAGTGCCCGTGTCCATGCATCCCTACTTCGACAAGTGAGAAGCTGTTTTACAGTGGTTAGTGCCAGCCTAACCTTGGTGCGGGCACTAACCATTAATCAGACGCCGGTGAAGGCTTTGGCCTTGTCGTCGGTTTTGGGTGGTCGCGTCGGGCGGTCGGCGCGTAGCTCGCCCCACAGGGCGATGGCGATACCTATGAGGATGATGCCGCCGCCGATGAGTTGGGCGGGCATGGGCACCTCGCCTAGGATGAGACCGGCGAAGAGTACACCGGCCACTGGCGAAAAGGACGAGGCCGTGGCAATGTCGGCGGGGCGCACGCGCTTGATGCCGGCAAACCACGCCAACTGACCACAAGCCACCACGATTCCTCCGTACAGCAGCATCCAGCCCCAGAGCAGCGGGGAGAAGATGTCGGCGAAGTGTGCAAGGCCGAAAACGTATAGGCCAATTCCGAGGAAGAAGAGCGCGCCGACGAGGTTGCGGAAGACGCTGAAGATGCCCAAAGGGATGGTTTGGAGTTGTTTGCGGCCGATTTCGGCACCGCAGACGAGGAGCACGGTAGCAGCGGCGGCAAAGAATTCACCGTAACCCACTCCGCCCTGCATCCGCGCTGCAGCCATGCTCTCTGGCGCTGCGTCCATCTGCAAGACGAGGGTCGTGGCCACGCCGCCGAGGGCGCACAAGGCCCCCAGTACGGCCGTCCAGTTTGACTTTTCTCGATAAAGCAGCCAAGCCAACAACAGGCCGAGGGGGATTTCTATGGTCTCGATTAGGACGATGTTGGTGACGGAGGTGTGGGCGATGGCCGTGAACATCATGGCTGGGGCTATCGCGCCGGAGGTAAGGGCCAAGACCGTCTGCACCAGCCATTGCCGACGCGATAGGGTGCGTAGGTTGGTGGGGCTCCATTCCCGGTGATTGAGGGCGAACAGGGTTAGGGCCGCTACGAGATTGCCGGCGAAAAGCAGGTTGCAAAAGGAGATGGGATTGCGGCCATCTATCAGGTTTGCCTCGCCGATTTCGACGAGGCGGGCCACCACTGAAGCGGCGGCAGCGAAGATCAGTATGGCGATCCACAGGTATGTTCGCCCCCAGGTCATTAGGCTACCGTTTAGTACGTGCATTGCTGCGGCGTCAGCCGCTCGCATTTAAGTAGGTGTTGCAGGCAGGCTGCAGGTTCATCTTTACGTAAAATAGTCTTGACAAAGAAGGCCATTTCGGGCTAATTGATTAATTGTACCTAACGTCACATCTCAACGCAATTCAGTTATCTCTATCACGTGCAACGCTATACGAGAATAACCTCAGCACTGAATAGCGATTCTCAGCGAATCTCTTTATATAGGGATGATTCCCATGGCTAATGCGACCTATCCCATTACGCTTAGAAATGCTGAGCCTGAAACTACTCCCTTGGGAGAGTTTGCGAAACTGATTGATAACTTAAATACGATCATCGTTGAGACGGCTCATGCCTGCAACATAGAGCTACCCGAAGACCAAGCCGTTATTTCGCTAGTTGATATAGAAAAGGGCAGCAATCGGCTCGTTTTTTCTTTTTTGCCTTTCATGTGGCAGGTTCTCGCTAAAATAACTGCTTCGGTCGAGGAAGGAGACCTTGCAGCACTTCCCATAAAAGCACACGATGCACTGCACGATATTTCCCATCAGGCAGAGAAGCAAAAATGGGAGGTTTTGTTTTCAGAAAAGCAAAACCAGTCATATCATATTCGGGAAATCGAAATATCGGAGCGACGACCAATATCCCCTTCTCGGCCTCAATTTATTAAAGGCACAACCACGATTTTTGGTATGTGCGTCCGGGTCGGTGGAAAAACGCCTAAAGTGGACCTCGCATTGCCTAATCGAAGCCGACTTATTCACTGTGAGACGACTAGAGAAATTGCAATTAGCCTGTCTCGGAGTCTATACAAAAATGTCGCTTTACACGGGCAAGCTCTATGGGACTCTCATACTTTGGAATTAGTCGAGTTCAAGGCTACAGAAATCGCCAATCAAACACATCATTCGCCGGTAAAAGCACTAGAAGAGATTTCTGAATTAGTAGGGGATCAATGGCAAGATACTGACGTCATTGACTTTATCAATAAGATTCGTTCGGAAGGTAGTTAGATGATGGTCTGTCTTGACACACATGTTATCATCTGGGGCATTAAAGAGGAAGCAACTCAAGGTCAAGAAGAAATGGTGCAACGAGCTAAAAGTTATATCAGACATCAAGACGAACAGGGTATAGATCTAATGGTTCCCGCACCAGTCGTAGCAGAAGCAATGATACGAGGCGACGTTGACCAACTGCGAACCATCCGAACCATTATCGAGCGATCCTTTTTTATCGCTGCATTTGACTCTCCCGCTGCGTTTATAGCAGCAGAATTAGAACGAGGTCGTGGTGCAGCTAAATTACTTGAAGAAGGAAAAGCCCCCCGCAGTCATATAAGGATAGATGCTCAGATTGCGGCCATTGCCATCGCCCAAAATGCAGAAGTGATAATATCTCACGATCCACATATGGGTACGGTCGCACAAGACCGCATTCCAGTCATTGAACTACCGGATATTCCCGAACAGGGAAGTTTGCAATTTCCTCAGTAGCATTTCTCTCAGTAGCCTTTTTAAAACCCCATCGGGCCACTTCGCGGGAGGATAAAGTTCCTTAGTGTCAAGCCTTTTTCATAGGGCCAGATGCCCCCGGTATCAGACGTTTTTAGCCGTGTGAGAGACCGAACCCTAGTTTTAAAAAGGCTTCTTTACAACGGTGCTCGGAGCATTCCGGAACGATTCGGTGCGACAACTAGCGATTTATCAGGGACCCTACCGGACCCTTGACAACGGTTTCAGCGAATGGCATAGTACCGAATATCGGTGCCTTATTTTTCCTATACATATAAAGCCCGGTCATCGAACTGTCCTGCGAGTTCATCGGGGTTTCCACACATTCCGGTTTTTCGAGTATATCCCCGGCTTCTCGACAGCCGGACATTTGGAAATGGAGTCACCGCTATGAACAAGAAGATGAAATCGGAACAGCAACATACGATCCCTAGATGGCTCCTTGAGAATTTCACGGATTCAGACGGTATGCTTCACGTTGGAAGAAAGGATCCAAGGAAGTTCTTCAAGAGCAAACCACGGAAGGTCTTCAGACGAAGAGATTATTACGCAGCAAAGGAGATTGGAGAATCCTTGGAATCCCAATTAGCCAAGATGGAGAATCTCGTTTTAACACATGTGAAGAATGTCCTCCATGCGGCACGGGAGGGGATCGAACAGGGCGAGCTTTCCTGTGTAAATGCGATTTCAGATGACATTCGAGCCTGCGGGCTGTTCCTTTTGCATTTGGCGTACCGGTCCCCGCAATGGATGGGAGGAAATTTCTTTTCCGGGTGGGATGCGATCCAGGTTGAATTGGAAAGAGTCGGAGAAGACATGGTTTCCGCTTTTCAGGAGGAAAACAGGAAGCTCATTCATGAAAGCGAGTTCGTTTTGGTTTTGTGCCAAGTGGATGCTCCGACCCTTATTTTCGGCGATTGTGGACCGTTTGTTTCTCAGGATAACGAACTTGGAGTGGACAATCAAATGCAGAAAGAAAAGGACCCAAATTGGCTTCCCGCGGAACAGAGGATGTGGATGGCATTGTCCCCCAGTGTCGCGTTGGGAGTTGCAATGAGAGAGGCGGAAGCAAAAGTATGCGTGAATTTAATTCCCAATTCAAAGACAAATGTGGATTGGGTGGATCATTTCAACGAAATCTGCGCAAGGCAAAGCAGGATGATCGCAGGTCCCTCCGAGGAATGGGTATTTGCGGCTTCGCATAAGGCATGGCCAATGGATTAGGGAACCGTTCCCGGGGTATTTCCAAGACTGGTTCGTTAAAGGCGGGTTCGTGGTCCCCCGTGGATTCAACTCGTAAGTGCAATTTTGCCATGTTTAAGTTGCACTCCTGTTTCCTTGCCTAAGATTTCATGGGGTGTTTGAAAAGCCAAGCCCTTTCGCGGTCGATGATTGAGCCGATCCATGATGTGGTGTACCTGGGTTTCAGACAGCGTATCCAGCGCCGCGCCTTTGGACACATACTGGCGGAATCAGCCCGTTGGTATTCTCGTTGAGTCCGCGTTCCCAAGCGTGGTAGGGATGGGCAAAATAGACGGCTGCGTCCAACGCTTGGCTGATGGTGGCATGGTGGGCAAACTCCTTGCCGTTATCGGCCGTAATCGTGTGGGTATGCTCCTTATGGGCCGCGAGCAACTCGATGGCGACCGCCGCGACCTGCTCGGCCTGTTTGGAGCCGACTTTGCCCAGCAGGGTATAGCGCGAACGACGTTCGACCAGAGAGCCGAGCGCCCCTTGGCGCTGGCCGCCTATCACCAAGTCAATTTCCCAATCGCCGATGCGACTTTTTTCTTCAACGATGGCCGGGCGCTGGTCGATGCTGACGCGGTTTTTAATCTGCCCTCGCCCATCGGCTTTTCCATAGCGTTTCTTGCGTTTCTTCTGACTGTGCCGCAGATGGCGATACAACGTACCGCCCGCTTGGCGATCGGCCTGAATGTGCTGGTAGATGCGCTGCGGACTCAACCGAAGTCCGTCGTCCGCCGCCAGCCGACCCGCAATCTGCTCGGGACTCCACTCTTGACACAGACTCGCTTCGATCTGCTCGATGACCGCCGGGGTCATCTTGGTCGCCTTTGCCTTGGCGCGCCGACGCGCCAGCGCTTGCTGGTGGGCTTGATGGGGACGATAGCCGCGCTGCCCCTGATTGCGCCGCAACTCCCGACCAATCGTCGAGGGCGATACCGACACCGTCACGGCGATACGCTGCTGAGTATGCCCGGCTTTCTTCAACGCGTAAATTTGGTATCTTTGATGCTCGGTCAACTGGTGATACGTTCCCATAAGCGCCTCCGTCGGGAGCTGCGTTTGAAATGGCCAAGGGAATATACCAGTTGGCCGTTTCTATGCCAGCTACCCAAGCGATTGCACTTACAAGTTGAATTCAAGCAATTTAAGCGTATCTAAATGTCTACCCAACTCTTTAGACACCTTGCAATGATTGTGTACTATAACGGTTTTCTCTTCTCCATCAATAATAACATTCAGTTCGCGGCCCCTACTGATCTTTAACAATTCTGTTGTTGCCACACACATCTCAAACCAGAGCCAGAATGCCTTAGATTATTACCAGTCGGCCACCGCGACGAGAACTGAACATTATCGAACTACCGGATATTCCCGAACAGGGGAATTTGCAATTCGGTGACGTAGTAGTTTAACGCGCTTCTGCCGCCGTCAGCACCATCTGCCCGACATCGTCCACGCGCACTTGGTGCTGAGGATGGACGACGGTGGTTGAATCGATTTCCTCGACGATGGCTGGCCCTTGCACCATCGCACCAGCCCCCAGCGCATAGCGGTCGTACACCGGGCAATCGACGAATCCCTCGCTCTCGGCGAAGTACACCGGTCGCTGTCCTTTGGCTGTCGCCTCTCCGGCTGCCTGTGCCAGCGGTGCCAGCGCGGGTTTGGCGATCTGGCCGATGGCTGAGAGCCGCACGCTGACCAGCTCGACGTCCTCGCCCGGTGCGCTAAAGCCATAGGCGCGATCGTGCGTGCGGTGGAACTGTTCCAATAGCTGCTCTAGTTGCGCTGGACCCAAGGCTTCGGTTGTCAACGGCAGCGTTAGTTCGTGGCTCTGACCTACATAGCGCAGATCTACTTGGCGTCTGAAGTCCATTGCCGCTTCTGCCATGCCCTCGCGCCCCAGCGTTTCTCGCCCCTGCGTCTCTAACTCGCGGAAGGTCTGCTCCAAGGCTTGGGGAACTACTTGGTCCAATCGCTGGATGTGGGTGGTCGCGTAATCGTGTTTTAAGTCCGTCACCAACAGTCCTAGGGCTGAAGCTGTACCTGGACTTTGGGGAATGATCGCCACGGGAATCTCGGTTAGGGCGGCGAGGCGGTTGGCGTGGGCTGGTCCCGCGCCGCCAAAAGCTACCAGCGCGAAGTCGCGGGGGTCGTAGCCGCGCTGCACGGAGACCAGCCGCAGCGCGTTGACCATGGCGGTGTTGGCGATCTCGACAATGCCGTGGGCCGCCTCGACTAGCTCCATGCCCAGTGGCTGGGCGCAGTGTTGTTCGATGGCGCGTTGTGAGGCGGTTGGGTCGAGGGCGATTTCGCCGCCGAGGAAATAGTTGGGGTTGAGCCGTCCCAAGACGAGGTTGGCGTCGGTGACTGTGGGTTGCGTCCCGCCTTGGCCGTAGCAGACCGGCCCGGGATCGGCCCCGGCGCTTTGGGGACCGACCCGCAGGATGCCGCCCGGATCTACCCAGGCGATGGACCCGCCGCCCGCGCCGATTTCCACGAGGTCGATTACTGGTGTGCGAATTGGATAGCCAGCGCCGCGAGTCGCCCCGACGCCCGATTGCGCCGTCGTCCCGACCTCGTAGTCCTTGGTCACGCTGGGCGTACCGCCTTGGATCAGCCCGGCTTTGGCGGTTGTTCCGCCCATGTCGAAGGAAATCACTTGGTCGTAGCCCCGCGCCTGTCCCAGATGTGCCGCTGCGATCACCCCGGCGGCTGGACCGGATTCGACCATGTACACTGGCTTTTGCCGCGCCGCCGCAAAGGTGTACACTCCGCCGCTGCTCTGCATTACGAGCAACTCAGCGGCGATACCGGCCTGTGCCAACCGATCTTCGATCCGCTGCAAATAGCGCGCGACCACCGGGCGGATGCAGCTATTGATCACGGTTGTGCTGGCCCGCAAGTACTCGCGGAATTCAGGTGCAACTTCTGCGGACAGCGAGACGACGGCCTCGGGAAAGACCTCGGCGAGAATTTCTCCGGCCCGCTGCTCGTGGGTGGGATTGGCGTAGGCGTGCAAAAAGCAGACGGCGATGGACTCGACGCCCTCGTCGCGCAGCTTGTCCGCTACTTGGCGCAGGGCACCTTCGTCGAGCGGTGTCAGTTCTGCGCCGCTGGCATCGAGGCGCTCGGGCACGCCAAAACAGCGGTGGCGCGGCACGAGCGGTCGTGGTTTTTCAAACTGCAAGTCGTAGAGGGTGGGGCGAATCTGGCGGGCGATTTCCAGCATATCGCGGAAGCCCTCGGTGGTGATAAAGCCGGTCGGCGCGACCTTGCCTTCGATGATGGCGTTGGTGGCGACTGTGGTGCCGTGGACGATGTAGGTCACGTCTTGGGCGGCGATCTGCTGCTTGGCGAGCAGCCGCTGCACGGCTTCCATGAATCCGCCGGATGGATCTTGGGGGGTCGAGGAGACCTTGCCGGTGTAGATCTGCCCGGTCGCTTCGTCAATGAGCGCAATGTCGGTAAAGGTGCCGCCGATATCGACGCCGAGTCTATAGGCCATTGCTTGCCATCTCCCGCCGTCGAGCCTCGGTCGCCGCTTGATCGACTTGTCCGGTGGCACTGTCGATGACCACGCCGTACTCGTCTCGCGCCCGCTCCGCGCTCACCTTGCCCTCGCGCACATCCTCGGCCACCGCTTGGGGATCGCGCTGATGGGGTGGGCCATAGCCGCCGCCGCCGCAAGTGCGATAGCTGAAGACCGTATCGGCTGCGAGTGCAATCGTCGTTTTGGACCCCAATTCGACGTGCTGGCCTTTGGGGTCGAGGATGTACCGAGCCTTGCCTCCGGCTTGGCCCCCAGCTAGTCCTTCCGGTCCCCAGCGGTCTCGATCCGACAGCACGGTAAAGGACACTTCGTGATCGATAAATCGGTAGTCGCGCCGCAGGCCCAAGCCGCCGCGATACTGCCCAGCCCCTTCGGAATCCTCTATCAGCTCATAGCGGTCAATTCGCAGCGGATAGTTGATTTCGATCTCCTCAATCGGCGCGTTCTCCGTGTTTTGACCGTGGCACTGCACCGCGTCCGGCCCGTCCTTGGTGCTGCGCCCCCCATAGCCGCCGGCCATGGTCTCGTAGTAAGAATAAAGCTGCCCTGTGCGCGGGTCGGTGCCGCCGAAGCCCACTTGGCACATCGTCCCCTTGGTCGCGGCCGGAATCTTATCGGGCAGCGCCGGATGTAGTGCCTTGAGAATGATATCGGAGAGCCGCACCTGGGTCTCCCAGCCTCCGACCACCGGCGAGGGTGCCGTGCAATTGACGACCGTCCCTTCGGGAGCCACGAGCCGCACCTGCTCGTAAAACCCGGCGTTGACCGGCACATCTTGGTCGATCAGACACTTGAGCACGTACGCGCAGGCCGCAAAGGTCTGGGAGTACGTGGAATTGACTGGTGCCCGGCGCTGCGGATCGCACCCCGTCAGGTCGAAGAGCACCCCCTCTTCGTCGATGACGACGCGGACTTGGAGCCGCACCGGCTCGTCGGTGAAGCCGTCGTTATCGACGACGCCTGTGGCCGTGAACTCCCCCCTGGGCAACTTAGCCAACTCAGATAGCGTCCGCTCCCTGGTGTAGTCAATCAGCCGATCCATGTAGAAAGACGCTTCAGCCAATCCCACCTGCTCAGCGAGCCCGTTGAGCCGGCGAATCCCCGAGTGATTGGCCGCTATCTGGGCGCGAAAGTCGCCGCGTGTCTCCCGCTTGGAGCGGATCTGGGCAATGACCAGTTCAAAAACATCGGCCGAGATTTCCCCGCCGCGCACTAGCTTTACCGGCGGAATGATGATGCCCTCCTGATACACCTGCTGGAAGGCTCCAATGCTGGCCGGCGCACCGCCGCCGACATCGACGTGATGGGCGAGATTGGCTACGTAGCCAAAGAGTTCCGCGCCGCAATAGACGGGCGAAATCAGCGTGATGTCGTTGAGGTGGACGCCGCCGCGATAGGGGTCGTTGACGAGGATCGCGTCTCCGGCCTGCAAATTCTCAGGCCCGTATTCGGCGACTGCGCGGGGCGTGAGGATTGTCAGCGAGCCGAGGTGTACTGGCTGAGTAAAGGCTTGGGCGACGGGCCGCAACTGGCGGTCGAAAAAGGCGCAGGAGAAATCGGCGCGGGTTTTGATGTTGGTCGAATACGCGCTGCGCCGAAGGGCAATGGCCATCTCCTCGGTGGCTTCGAGCAGGGCGTTGCGAATGACCTCGAATTGGATGGGGTCGGTCTGGTCGGGCATGGCTTCTCGCGGTTAATGGGTTGGGTAATATACAACAGACGCCGTTTGGGGTCAGGGCGGCCTAGACGGCGATTCGCACCAGATAAATGCTGGTTTTCCCCTCGTGCGACGAATAGTAACTCATCCACAGCAGGCCCTCGTGTTCGACCATGCCGGGGTAGCTACAGTCGCCGCCGCTGGGCAGCCATAGCACTGGCTCGTAACTGGTCGGCGTCATCCGCGCCAGGACCGTGGCTGCGCCTCCGTCGGGATGCCGACTGCGGGCACTGGCCCACAGCGCGCCATCGGACCAGCGGATAAAATTAGGCCCTCCCATTGGGTAGTTGATCTGGGTCCACTGCCAGTCTGTGTACGGAGCTTGGCTGGTGCCGATCCAATCGGGTCGCACTAGGGCAATCATGGTTCCGTCGGGCATAAAGCGCAGGGTGGTCTCGCTGGCCGTCCACGTGTCGTTGGGCAGGAAGAACTCGGTGATCCACTGCCAGTCGAGGCCGTCGGTGCTGGAGTAGAGGAACCCCCGGCGCGGATGGGAGCCTTCGCCCAGCTTAGATACGCTGTAGGCGATTCCCTCGTGCCAAGTGACGCGCCACAGCCAGTGGTCTTCTGCCAGCACTTTCTGCGGCGTAGTCCAGGTGTAGCCGTCGTCTGAAAAGGCAATGCGCGGCGAGCGGGTGCCGTACTCGGTGCCCGCGTACAGGCTGCCACCGGCGACCAGCATCAGGCGTCCGTCGCTGGCGATCGACAGCTTGGGATCGCGCAGGTCGACCTCCTGTTCTGCTAAGACTGCTGCCGACTCCCAAGAGTGGCCATCGTCTGAGCAAATGACGCGCACGGTGCCGATACTCGGCCCGTGGTCTTGGGCCTCGCGGAAGGTACACCACCACCGATCGGCGAAGCGCACCAGATCGGTAAAGGCGTTGTGGGGGCCGCGGTCCCAGATCTTCTCGACGGAGAGGATTTGCGGGGTTATAGGATGCGTATTCATCGTTCGTCTCCTCGTTAGACTTGGTGCGAAAGCTGTTTTACGTCTCCTGTTACGTCAAGTTTGATCCTCTATCCACGTTTTATTATGTTCCTTAAACATAATGTTTGAGAAGCATAATAAAGAAGCTATGCCATGCGCCTCAAGTTTTTGGACAGAACGCGGGAAGTTGATCGACTGACCAAGGCTCTCGCTGCCCAAGAGCCCGGTTTTATCGTGGTCTTTGGTCGGCGTCGATGCGGCAAGTCAACTCTTTTGCAGCAGGTGATTCGCCCGGGCGATATCTACTACGCGGCCGACCAGCGCGAAGCCCCTCTGCAACGCCGCACGCTAGCCGGGGAAGTGGCCCGGCGCATTCGCGGCTTTGACGAGGTTGAATACCCGTCTTGGCTGGTCCTGCTCCAGACTTTGGACGCCCGCGCCGAGCGAGGCACTTGCTTGGTCCTGGACGAGTTTCCCTATCTAGTGCAGATCTCACCTGAATTGCCCAGCCTAGTGCAAAAATTCCTCGACGACCCCGCCCGCCGCATCCACTTGGCCATCTGCGGTTCGTCCCAGCGGATGATGCAGGGCCTAATCCTCAACGCTGCCGAGCCGTTGTATGGACGGGCGAGTCAAGTGCTGGCGATCCGTCCGCTAGCCCCCTTTTGGATACAGCAAGCCCTTGAGGTCCACGGCATTGAAGCCATTGAACAGTATGCGGTTTGGGGCGGCGTCCCGCGCTACTGGGAACTGGCCCGGGATTGCACCGGCCTGCAAGCTGCCATCGAGGAACTGGTGCTCGACAAATACGGCGTCCTCCACAGCGAACCCGAGCGCTTGTTGCTCGACGATATGCGCAGCACCGTGCAGGCTAATTCCCTGCTGTCGCTTATCGCCAATGGCTGCCATCGACTCTCCGAAATCGGCGCGCGGCTGGGCAAGCCCGCAGGTCATTTGACCCGCCCCCTCGCCCAGTTGATCGAACTGGGCTATATCCGGCGGGAAGTGCCCTTTGGCGAAACCACCAAATCGACTAGACGCTCTCTATACAAACTGAACGACCCGTTTCTGATCTTCTGGTATCGCTATGTCCAGCCCAACCGGTCGCTGTTGGAACGCGATTTAATCGACGATGTAACCCGCGCTATTAGGACCACTTTTGCCCAGCATGTCGCCGATATATGGGAGGATCTAGCCCGCCTGTCCACTGCCGCCCTGCCCGTTGGCAACATCCGGTGGAAACCAGCCCAGCGGTGGTGGGGGCGCGGCTTGGATGGGCAGCCAATGGAGATTGACTTGGTCGCTGAATCCCTCAATGGTGAGGCCCTGTTGCTAGCCGAGGTCAAATGGCAGGAGCGGCCGAATCAGGGTGCTGTTTTCGACCGTTTGCGCTACTGCGCGGCAAACTTTCCCCAAGCCCGAGAAAGGGAGACGATCCTAGGGGCTTGGTTCAAGCAGGGGGCCGCTAAAACCCAACCAAGAGAATTCGTCGTCCATCCAGCAGGAACGCTGGCGGTTCTGCGCTGAGCCAGCAGGCGACCACCTATCTTTCGAGTCGCGGCATTTTCGCCGGAAGGCCATATTACGACAAAAAAGGATTAAACCATGACCCCAACTGACGCCATTCCCATCCTTATCGGCGAGCACTGGATAACGCCGGAGGTCGAGGCCCACACGCCGGTGTACCGTCCCGCCACTGGGGAAGTGATCGGACGAACACCGCAGTGCGATCGCGTCGAAGTCGATCTAGCGGTGGAGGCCGCGAGCCGGGCCTTTGCGGGCTGGTCGGCGACGCCAGCGCCGGAACGGGCGCGGGTTTTGTTCCGCTACCGCGAGTTGCTAGAAGAGCAGTTCGAGCATCTGGCCGAGATTCTCTGCGGCGAGAATGGCAAGACCCGCGAGGAAGCGCGAGGCGACGTGCGCCGAGGTATCGAGGTCGTCGAGCTGGCCTGCGGTATTGGTCAGATGGCCAAGGGCGAGGTGTTGCCGGAGCTGGCCGCCGGCATTGACGGTGCTGCCACGCGCGAGCCGGTGGGTGTGTGTGCTGGCATCACGCCGTTCAACTTCCCGGCCATGGTGCCCATGTGGATGTACCCGCTGGCCATCGCCTGCGGCAACTGCTTCGTGCTGAAGCCGAGCGAGAAGGTGCCGTTTACGGCCAACCACTTGGCAGAACTGTTCATTGAGGCGGGACTCCCGCCAGGGGTGCTGAACGTAGTGCACGGTGGCCGGGATGTGGTCGAAGCACTCTGTCGGCATCCCGGCATTGCGGCGATTTCCTTTGTCGGTTCGTCACCGGTGGCGCGGCGGGTGTACGAGTTGACCGGGCAGACGGGTAAGCGCTGTCAGGCGGCGGGTGGAGCCAAAAACGTGCTGCTCGTCATGCCCGACGCGGTCGAGTCCGGCCTGTTCGGCGAGGCAGCGGCCGCAGATCCGACGCTGAACGCGGTTATGCACTCGGCCTTTGGTTGTGCTGGCCAGCGCTGCATGGCTGGCTCCCTGCTGATGGGCATCGGCGACGCCAGCGACGGCCTGCGCGACCAACTGGCCTCTGCCATGGACACGATGACGGTGGGGGACACGCTGCGCGACGATGTGGACATGGGGCCGGTTATCGACGGTGTCGCCCGACAGCGCCTCGTCGGGCACATTGCCGATGCCACTTCGGCGGACCTATCTGTGGTGCGCGACGGGCGCGATGGCGTGCCGGAGACCGGCTTCTACGTCGGGCCGACCCTGCTCGACGGCGTGACCCCCGGCCATGGCCTGTTCGCGGAGGAGTTGTTTGGCCCGGTCTTGGGGCTGATGCGGCCCGAAACGCTGGACCAGGCGATCGACTGGATCAACCGCATCCCGTACGGCAATGCGGCGACTATTTTCACCCGCGATGGCGGTGCGGCGCGCACCTTTGCGCGCGGGGTGGAGTGCGGCATGATCGGCGTGAATGTGGGCGTGCCGGCACCCATGGCCCTGTTTTCTTTTTCTGGCTGGGACCAGTCGTTCTTCGGCGACCTGCACGTGCAGGGGACCGAGGGAATTTTGTTCTACACGCGGCAGAAGACGGTGTTGTCGCGGTGGCTTTGAGGTAGCTAATGAAAAACAAAATCGAAGAAGCAATCGTCGCCGAGGTCGAGGCGCGGTCCGAGGCTTGGGAAAACTTGCTCGTGCTGGCCGACGACATCGGCATACGCGTAGCCGGTAGCGAAGGGGAGGTCCAAGCCCGGGACTTCCTGTTGCAGACCTTTCAGCGCTATGGACTCGACCGCGTCCACTTGGAGCCGTTCGAGTACCGCGCTTGGCGGCCGCAGCGCGAGGAATTGACCGTGGTAGCACCGGAGGCTGGACGCTCGATCCCGTGCCGGTGCGGAGGGTTGTCGCCTTCGACCCCAGAGCAGGGGGTGGAAGGGGAGGTCGTATTCCTCGAACGCTGCGACGCCGAGGAGCTGGCGCAGCGGGCCGACGAGGTGCGCGGTCGCATCGCAGTGGCGCCCTACTACCCCTTTGCCCGCCAGTTGAAGACGCCCTTGGCAGCGCGCTTTGGTGCTGTAGCACTGCTTGAGCACCGCAACTACGCCGGTGCCTTGCAGCCTGCCCGCACCTGCTGCTTCCAGCGGGTCGGCGATTTGCCGGTGGCCTCAATCAGTCTCGAAGACGCCGAGTACCTCAAGCGTCTGCAGCAGCGGCGTGGACCGGTGCGGCTGCGATTGGTCCTCGACAGCCGCATCGAGCCCAAGGAGTCGTGGAACGTGGTCGGCGAGTTGACCGGGACTGAGCATCCGCAGCAGGTCCTAGTCTGCGGTGCTCACTACGACACTTGGCACGTAGGCCCCGGCGCTATTGACAACGCCGCGGGCGTGGTCGCCGTGGTCGAGGCGGCGCGCGCCCTCGCCGTGCACCGCGAGCACCTGCGGCGCACGGTGCGGTTTGTGGCCTTCGGGGTAGAGGAGTCGGGATTGGTCGGATCTTGGGCGTACACGCAGCGCCACGCCGGCGAACTCGATGACACTTGGCTGATGATCAACAACGATGTCGGCGGCCGGCCCTCGGGGCTGGGCATTGCTGGGGCCGAGGATCTGCTGCCGGTTTTGGAGGCGGTGGCGAGCCGCGTGCGCGTGGATGGGCTCGAAAGGCCCTTTGGCGCGTCCTGCGGCACGACGAGTTGGGGTTCGGATCACTTCCCGTTCTTCGCCCACGGCGTGCCTACCGTGGGGCTGGGCACGGAGTCAGTATGGCCCGAGGATCGCTTCTATGGCCACAGCCGGGCCGACACTGCAGACAAGGTCTATCCCCAAGGCCTGAGCGAGTGCGCGGCGATCAACGCGCAGGTGCTGTTTGAGGTGGCCAACCTAGACGAGCGTCCGGCGCGGCGGCGCACGCGGGAGGAGTTGGAGGCGTCCTTTGCCAGCACGCCGCTTGCAGAGGCTGTCGAACTGCTCGACTTGTGGCCGCCGGAGCGGGCGCTGGCGCGGTATTTCGCGGAGGGATGAAGCGGCTGCTCAGCCCAAGTCCAGATTGAAATCCGCGGGGTCGAGGCCACTGTCTTCGGCCAGTCCCCGCAGGCTGATCAAGACATCCTCGGGCATGACAATACCCTCGGCTAGCGCTTGCTCCCGGTTGTTCCACTCGATCTCGCCCGGCAGGAAGATGGTCCCGCCTTTGGCTGGAGAAGCGCTCTTGATCTCTTTGCACATGGCGTCCATGCGGGCGTGGAACTCCTCTATCGGCATCATCGCGCCGACGTCAATGGCGACAAAGGCATGACCTTGGTTCGAGGGCGCGTCCGTGTCGGCCACCCAGCTCTGGACGCTACTCATCATCGCCGCTCCGCTAAGGGTTGCTGTTAGCAACTCTACCAGCACGGCCAATCCGTACCCTTTGTGCCCGGCCATGGGCAACTGCGCCCCTTTTTCCGGAAACTCGGTGGGATCGGTCGTTGGAATGCCCTCTTCGTCCACCAGCCAGGTGTCGGGAATTTCGCGCCCTTCGTTTTTGGCCGCGAATATTTTGGTCGCCGCAACCGCGCTGGTGGCAATGTCGAGCATGACGGTGCGGTCGGTGCCGGTGGGTGCGGCGTAGGCAATCGGGTTGGTTCCCAGAACTCGGCTCTTGCCGCCTGGCACGGTCATGCAGGGTTCCACATTGCACATGGAAAGACCGATCATGTCGTTTTCGGCGATCATGTTGGCGTAAAACCCGGCGGCCCCGTAGTGACTGCTGCCCCGGATACCGATGTAGCACATGCCGCTTTGGCGGGCTTTGGCAACGGCCAATTCAACGGCGCGGTAAGAGATGGAGGGCGGCATGCCGTCACAGGCGTCGATGATGGCCCAGGACGGTCCCTCGGCGACGATTTTCTCTTTTGCGGTCGCGACCAAACGGCCGCGCCGCGCATTCTGCATCAGGCCGCGGATCTGACGGGTGCCGTGCGTAAAGGTGCCCCAGGTGTCGGTGGTGACGAAGACGTGGGCGCTTAGTGCAGCGTCTTCTTGGCTGAGGCCGGCTTTGACCATGGCGGCGGTGCAAAAGTTCTTCAGGTCGTCCGGCTGGATATTTTGGCGGGTAGATTCAGTCAATGGATTGGCTCCTTTTTAGTTGGTGCGTGGTTTGTGCTATGGATAAAGAGATTTTTGGCGGCCCAGTCAAGGAGGGGTGCCGTCTGTTGGTGCCGACTTACAACGGAGCCGCTCCTTGACTAGGCTGCAAAAGGGTCTTTTAATGCCCTCCACATTGATTACTTGCATAACGCTAGGAGACAAATCTTTATGAACGATAGTGTGGGACTTGAGCAGTACGTAACGATGGAAGAATACCTCAAGGGTCGGCGCTGCATTATCACCGGCTCCAGTGGGACGATTGGAAAGCTCTTTGCGACCTTTATCGCCTCGCGCGGCGGAATCCCCATTCTGGTAGATGTGGTGCCGCAGGACGCCGCCGCAGAGGCCGTGGCGTCCTACGGTGGCGAGTACAGCGTCCACCGCGTGGATCTCAGCGATGTTGCGCAGATCAAATCCTTCTACGCTGAAATCGCCGAACAGTACGACGGCCTCGACCTGCTCATCAATAACGCCGGGCTACTCAGCGAGGTGAAGTTGCTCGACATGACCGAGGACAACTGGGATCGCGTCCTCAATGTAAATGCAAAAGGCGCGGCCTTTATGAGCCAAGGCGCGGTCGGCTTGATGCAGCATGGCAGCGGCGACCGGCAAATCATCAACATTGTGTCGCTGGCCGCCTTGGTGGGCGGGCTGTACGTGGGGGCTCCCTATGTTTGCAGCAAGGCGGCCCTGCTCGGTCTCAGCCGCAACTATACGGTGCAGGCAGGCAAGGAATTCGGGATTCGCGTCAATTCCATCAGCCCGGTCATTGTCAGCGGCCAGATGATTTCCAACACGCCGCGCGAAGCCATTGATGGGGTCAAAAACCTAATGAAGGTGTGGAATCAGGAAGTCCCCCCTATGCACCTGCTCTATGTTTTTGAAATGCTGTGTAGAACTCCGTCAATGACGGGTAAAAACATCGTCCTCGACGGCGGCATTCTGCTGGAGTAGGGGCTGCCGCAATGCCGGAAATTGACACCCCCCTATACTATCCAGTACTTTCGCTACAATCATTAAGGAGAACAGTTATGACCAACCCGCCCCTGACCCCGGAAGAGCGTCTGGCGCGGCTTGAAGGCGTATATGAGCATCTCGCCACGAAAGCCGATATCGCCCGCCTCGAAGGTCAAATCACTCGGCTGGAAGGCGAAGTCAAGGCCGATGTCACCCGCCTCGAAGGCCAAATCGAGGCCGCGATGGGCGGACTCAAAACCGAATTGCACAAGGGCTTGAATCGCAACCTGTACATCACTATCGGTGCCGTTGTGGCGGTGGCGACGCTTGTGAAATACCTGCCGTGAAGGGCTTAGACGGACGGATCCATGCACAGTTCAACACTCAGCGACAGCGATTTTGAGATACTTGTCAGCGGCCAACCGGTCGCGTTGGCAGAGTACTTTCGCGGCTTTACCAATACCAAGAGGCTGGGGGTGCTAGCGCCCAATCGCCTCGAAGGCATCGGGGCCGTCAATTTGATCATGGCCCACGTAACTGCTTTTTACAATACCTACCGCGCCACGGGCGAAGATTTCTTCGCGTACCCCGACAACTTCACCTTCCAATCGCGCGAGCCTAAAGCGGCCTACGGGATGTTCGACATCTGGCCAGAGCACAAGGATGTGCTGGTCGGCACGGATGCGGTCGAGCGGCTCAACGCGATTACCGACCGCGGCGTCAACATTTTGCTCGTGCCCGATAGCCCTCCGGCCCCGCGCGAGTACCAGCGACAGCAGCTAGCCTCGGCCGAGCGGCTCATCGAAACCTGCTATGCGTATTCGGCCACCGGCGCGGTCGCCGATCCCGACTTGGTGATTCGCTGCCCAGTAGATCCGCTCGCCGATTGGTGTCAAAGGGTCTGCGACTCCGTGCCCGACGGCGAGCGCGAGGAGGGCTGGCAGAGCCAAGGTCCCGTCCTCGAACAATCCTTTCGCCGCATCAGTCGGCAAGACGCGCTCGCTCGCCTCGCTTAAGACCAAAGGAATTTGCCATGACCGCTCTCCACGCCTCCGCGCTAAGTGCCGCCGAACTCGACCAATTTCACGATCAGGGCTACGTGCGCCTCGGCCACGTCGCTTCTCGCGAGGAGATTGACGGTCTCTGCCAGCGCATCGACCAGATCATGCTCGGCGAAGTGCGCTACGACAACATGCTCATGCAGCTATGCCCTTCGGCTGGCAATCTCGAACTTTCGCGGCAGACCAAGGAGTTTAAAGGCTCTTCGCTGAAGTACCGCAAAATTCAGGATCTGGAGCAGGATCCGCTGTTCTTGGACTACATTCAAAAGCCGCTCTTCCGCGACTTAACCGCCAAAATCGTCAGCGCGGAGGTCTCGATTTTTCGCGCCATGTTTTTCAACAAGCCCGCCGAGCAGGGCGTCCTGATCAACTGGCACCAAGACGGTGCCGGCGGCTGGCAACTAAGCATTCCCCCCAAGGTCACGGTGTGGACCGCGCTTGACGATACGTGCGTTGCCAACGGTTGCCTACAGATCATCCCCAGCTCGCACCACACCATGATCCCCGAGACGGGAGATCTGCTCTCGGAGGACGAGCGCGCGCTGCACGCCCCGGATGAAAAGCGGCTCTATTTGGAAATGGAAAAAGGCGAGGTAGTGCTTTTGCACAACTGGACCTTGCACCGCTCGGAGACGAATAACACCAATCGCCCGCGCCGCGCGTTCAGCGTCTGCTATATCGACGCAGCTACCCGCCAAAAGACCACAGGCTGCGCCTTTCCCCGGGTCTTCCCGACCTACCAGCCTATTACAGATAATTGATAAAGGCGACCTTGTGCTCGGTGAAGAACTCGATTCCAGTGTCGCCCGATTCCGGGATCCCGTGCCCGGAAGCCTTCACCCCCCCGAATGAGAGCTGAGGCTCGCGGTAAGCCGTCATCATGTTGACGTGCGTCAGCCCCACGTCGGTCTCATCTAAGAACCGAAAAGCCCGCCCAATGTCCCGCGTGAAAATGGACGACGCCAGCCCAAACTCCACGCCATTGGCGATTTCTAGAGCTTCGGAGAAATCCTCTGCTACCATTAGGCACAATACCGGGCCAAAAATTTCCTCTTGAGCGATGCGCATCTGCGGCTGGACATTGGTAAAAACAGTCGGCGCAATAAAACACCCTTTGTCGAGTCCGTTGTCGGTCAGGCGCTCGCCGCCGTGCGCGATGCAGGCTCCTTCCGCTTTGCCGATCTCGATGTAGGCTTCGATGGTTTCGAGCTGGTCCGTGCCGCACACCGGCCCCATATCCACCCCGTCTTCTGTCCCATTGCCCACGCGAATTTGCTTGACGCGCTCTAGCACCTTGTCGGTGAAGGCTGCGGCGACCTCGCGCTCGGCAATTGCCCGGCTCGTCGAAGTGCACCACTGTCCGGCGCAGGCGTAGGCCGCCTTGACGACGGCATCCGCGGCCATGTCGAGGTCGGCGTCGGCCAAGATAACTGCGGGATTTTTGCCGCCCATCTCCAGTTGCGTGCGGATGATCCCTTGGGCGGCGCGCTGCTGAATGCCCCGGCCCACTTGGGTCGAGCCGGTAAAGGAAATCGACTGGACCAATGGATGCGTGATCATGGTTTCTCCGACGGTACTGCCCCCGCCGCAGACGAAGTTCAGCACGCCCGGAGGTAGTCCCGCCTCGACGAAAATATCGACGAAAGCCCGCCCGGCTCCGGGCGTCAGGCTCGCCGGTTTGAAGACGATGGTGTTGCCGCTGATTAGCGCTGGCGTACACTTGCGCCCCGGCACGTTGAACGGAAAGTTCCACGGGCTGATGATCGACGCCACTCCGAGGGGCCGCCGCACGCTGTAGGCAAACACCCCCGCTTGCGCCGAGGGCGCGGTCTGGCCGCACATGGAGATCCCTTGGGCGATCTGGAACTCCATCTCGCGCACCGCCGATCCTATTTCGGTGCGCGCTTCGTCGAGCGTCTTGCCGTTTTCTGCGGTGAGGATGGCGGCGATTTCTTCGGCCCGCCCCTTTAGCACGGCGACTGCCCGCGACAAGTACTCTGCCCGCTGGTACACGCCCATGTCGGCCCACGCTGGGAACGCTGCGTGTGCTGCTTCAATGGCCTGCTCGGCATCGGCAGAAGTGCCTTGGGGCCACTCGCCGGTTACTTGTTCTAGGTCGGCGGGATTGCGCTGGGCAAAGGTCTTTCCGTCCGAGGCTCCGACCCACTGGCCGTCGATGTAGTTTTGGGATTTCATAAGTAGCTCCTCATGATGGTAACAGACGTTACGCACAGGTATGGGGTATGGGATGCTTCGACTCCGCTTCGCTCCGCTCAGCATGACCGGAGCAGGCAATCCGCTTCCTTGTCATGCTGAGCGAAGCGAAGCATCCCATACCTAGGGCTGCGCGTAACATCGGATAGTAATTCACGGATGGCGGCTCAGGACCACAGCGGCACTCCGGCAGGTAGCGCGGCGGCGATGACTTCTTCGTCTAGATCGACGCCCAGGCCAGGGCCGTCGGGCACGGCGATGTAACCTTGCTGAATGGGGTTTTTGATGTCGAGCATGGTGCCCCACAGCGGGATGTTGCGAGAGTGGTGCTCTAGGGCGAGGAAATTGGGCAGGGTGGCGCAGATATGCACCGCTGCCATGCCCGTAATTGCGCTCCGCATGTAGTGGGGGGCGACCGACATGTGGTACATCTCGGCTAACTCGGCGATGCGGCGGATTTCGATGGCTCCGCCGCTATGGGGGATGTCTGGCTCCAGCAGGTCGCATGCCTGTTGTTCCATTAGCTCGCGGAACATCTTGGCTCCGTAAAAGATCTCGCCGGTGCAGATCGGCGTCTCGGTTTGCTGGCAGATCTTGGCCAAGGCGGCGACATTGCCCCACTCCCAGCGGATGGGATCCTCCAACCAAAGCAGGTCGAGATGCTCCACGTCTTTGCAGATGCGCAGAGCGTCGGCTAGGTTGAAGGAACCGTGCAAGTCGATAGATAGGTCGATGTAGGGGCCAATCGCTTGGCGCAGGCTTTCGATGGTGGTGACGATGTGGTGGTGCTGCCGGCGGCTGATGGAGCGGTCGTACGCGTCGAGCTTCCAAGGGTTGGGCACGTCGAGATCGAACTTGATCGCGGTGTATCCTTCGGCCACTACTTCTTTGGCCATGGATACGTAGGCGCTGGTTTCGTACACCGGATCCAATTGCCCGCTGGCCCGCGTCTCCTGCCAGCGCTGCGCGTAGTCCTCCCGCGTCCAGTGCGCGCCCGAATGGCAGTCGCAGTACACGCGGATGCGGTCGCGCAGTTTGCCGCCCAGCAGTTCGTGCATGGGCGCGTTTAGCTGCTTGCCGCGGATGTCCCACAGGGCGATTTCCACGCCAGCGCCGCGGCCCTGCATCTGCCACAGGTGGTCGTAGTGCAGTTGATTGATGTTGGTCGGGTCGCGGCCGATGAGCATTTGTTTGAGCTGCCCGATGGGTCCCCCAGCCCACTCGCCGAGGCCGACAATGCCTTCGTCGGTGAAGATTTTCAGCAAGGACCAGTGGCGATTTGCCGCGCCGAGGGAGGGCGTAACCTTAATGTCGGTGATCTTCATGGTCTCTCTTTTCTAGGCACACATAGAAAGCGCGACTTCGGATGTGCAGAGGTCGCTGACGCCGATTTCCGCCTTCTATGGGCAAAATAGGCTCCGCTGAGGCATGGGGTCAAGGATGTCCGGATCGTTGTTCCGGACGCTGTTCCCTCACCTTCAACCGTCCACGATTTCCAGTATAGAGCCGTCGGGCTGAATCCGCCGCCTTTCCGCCTCGACCCCCTCAAACCACCCCTCCAACGCCCCTAACATCCGGCTCGCGCGCTCCGACTCATCCGTCGCCATGTTGTTCTGTTCCAGCGGGTCGTCGTCAATATTATACAACTCCAAATCAGCCGGCGGCGGGACAATCAACTCGGGATCCGGCTCGCTCATCAGCTTTGTCACCTCGTCGGGGTGGTATTTGTATTGGATATCCACTTCCACGTAGCGCTCCATCACGCGCTTGTCCGCGTCGGTCTTGGGCTTTTGCGCCAACTGGGGACGGACCAGCTTCCACGGCCCCTCGCGCATGGCCGCGTTGATCCAGCCGACGGGCTGAAATTGGTTGAGTTGCCAAAATCGCGCCGGCGCTTCATCGCCGCCGCCGTGCAACACCGCCGCGGCGTCGCGCCCGTCGAGGGCCCGCCCGCCGGGCCGCTCGATACCGCACAACCCGGCCAAGGTCGGCAACCAGTCCATACCGTGCACCAACTCGTCGATCTGCCGCCCCCCCTCCAACCCGCCGCGCCAGCGCACGATCATCGGCACCCGGATGCCGCCCTCGTAAACCGACCCTTTCTGCCCGTTAAAGCCGCAATTGTAGCGCCGTGTATCCGTGCTCATCCCCTCGGGCACTTGGTCGGGCCGCAACCTGAACGCCGGTCCGTTGTCGCTGGTGAACATCAGGATCGTATCGTCCGCCAGTCCCAAGTCTTCCAAGGTTTCCGCGATCCGCCCGACGCCCCGGTCCATGATCTCGTTCATCGCGTAGGTAATCGCTACGCCTGGGCTCATCCCCGCGTCGAGATAGGGCTGCACCGTTTCGTCGGGGGCCTGCAACGGCGAATGCGGCGCATTGTACATCATGCAGAGCAGAAAGGGGTCCTGCCGGTGCCGCGTAATAAAATCCACCGCCTCGTCGGTGAACACATCGGTCAAATAGCGCCCGTCCGCGGTCTCGCGCCGCCCATTGCGCTCGACCCACCAGTCAAAATAATCCATCCACCCGCCGCGAAAGCCCGAAAACTCATCGAAGCCGCGTGCGTTGGGATGATAGCGATCGTCAAGCGCGCCATTGTGCCACTTGCCGATCAGCCCCGTTGCATACCCCGCGTGTTTGAACGCATCGCCGATGGTCACCTCGTCAAGCGCGATGCGGTCCATCCCGCGCACCTCCATCGGCGTCAACGCGCCGGTGCGGTGCGGGTAACGACCCGTAAGGAGCGCCGCCCGCGACGGCGAGCAGGCCGGCGACCCGGCGTAGTGTTGGGTCAGACAGACCCCCTCGCCAACCAGCGCGTCGAGATGGGGCGTGCGGGCCGGGCCGTCGTTAAAAACTCCGAAATCGCCATAGCCCATGTCGTCGGCGACGATAAGAATCACATTGGGTCGTTTTGGCATTGCGTCCTAGTCGTAGAGAAATTTCAAGAGGTTGTCTTGAGTCGCACAGCCAAAGCCTCGCCGGCGGCAGTTCGGCGATAGCGCTGGTGGCGACTAGTGGGCTTGTCCGGGAGGGTCATCTCGATCAGGCCAGCGTCAAGAGCCGGTTGCAGGTAGGATGTTCTGAGGTTTTTCCGGTCTGTGAGTAGCAGTGCCGCCAACAATTCAGCGCGGCTCATCTCCCCGGTCAGGGCTGCCACTAGCCGTTCAATATGCCCATTATCTTGGGGGGTGTCTTGGGGGGTGTCTTGGGGGGTGTCTTGACCTTTCTCTTTATTTTTCAATGACTTATCTTGTTGGGTGTCATGTGTGGTATCTTGGTCGGTCGCCGCAAGAGAAACCCGTTCATGCACTGGCAATCGCACCAGAAACCAAGTTCGGTTCTCATCGCTTTCGAAGATGGGTTCGGGTGAGCCGTTCTGCCGCATGGCCCGGAAGATTTTCGGGACGCCGGTTGAGCGCGCCTCGGCGAGGTCGAGTTCTTTCAGAAACTCACCAATACGCCGGTTCCGGTAGCGCCTGCTCACGGCCTGCCCCTTCTTGAAGTCATCCATACGGATGGAGCGGTCCGCACCGGGATAACTCAAGACCAGCAACTCTTCGCGGGTGATCCGAACTTCAACCGGCTCCCGCTCCTCGTATGAGCGATGGTAGATGGCGTTCACCAGCGCCTCTTCGATGGCACCAATCGGAAAATTCCAGAATCGCTCGGCCTCCGGCTTGTGGGGATACTTGACGACGGTTTCCTTCAGGTAGTTCCGCTCAATGTAACTGATCGCCTCGCTGAGAATGATGGACAACGGCCCGCGGAACTCCTTTTCCTCGAACTGATCGCCGCCCGGTCCATCGGGAAACCACACGACATCGATCTGGGTGGCCGGAAAAAACCTGTCTGGCCGCTCATTGAAGAATAGCAGACCAACGTTCTTCGGAAACATCGCCTCGGGCGGGCCGCCGACGATATTCAGGCGCTTGCCCAAGTCCTCAACAGATAGGCCCTCTGCTTCCGATGCCAGTTCGCTGCCGATTTCCCCTAAAAACTCACGGATCAGCCGATGGGACAGGTCATCAAGCGAAGCAGTCTGGCGATAGCGGTCGTCAAAAGGTACTGTGGCCGCCAGACTGAGCAGCTCACGCTCGTCCTGACCCTTGGCGCGAACCGTGCTGCTGTGTCTGCGAATGAAGTAGGCCCAATCGTTGCGCTCCGCACTCAGATTCACTTTGGCTTTGTAGGGACGGGTTTCGCCGCCGGGCACCCAGAGGACGAGGATGGTCTGGCCATCCACATCGTAGGTCGCCGAGTTCGGGTGACACCAAGGTTGTATGGCCGAGTATCCCAAGTTCAGCAGTTCTTTCTGAATCGCCTCGACGGACTCCGGGTCAATGCCCGTTGGCGGCAGCACCGGACGGCCGTTCTGTTCCTCCACACCCAGCACGATGTAGCCGCCGCCTAGGTTGTGGAAGTCGTTGGCAAAGGCGCAAACGGTGTGCAGAACACTCTGCGGATTCCAACCAGCCTTGTACTCGATGCGTTCGCCTTCGATGGTGCGCTGGCGCAGTAGGTGGTCGATGTTGATGGGAAGTTTGCCGGTCATAGGGCGTAACCTTAATGTCGGTGATCTTCACGTTCTCGCTTTCTTCGGCTTAAAATCAATTTAGTAGACCGATGGTGCTAGTGGGTAGACCGTGATCTAAGGCTTCCTTGCGATGGAGGTTTGCACTAATTCAGTTTAGTCAATTTTATAATAGCCCTGTTCTATCGCATCGACAATCAGAGAGTACTTGAGGCCGGAGCGAGTCGCGGTCAAATAAGTGGAAGAAGTGCGCCGCGACTTGCCGGAAGACGCCGAAACCGAGGATGAAACGCCCCAAAGAGCTACGTTTTATCGCGCTGAAGTATGCTGGACGCTGCCGATCGTGTGCAATGAGGCTAGAGGCGGGCCAGCGCGCCTACTGGTCACCATCGTCGAAAAAGGTCTGGTGTATTGACTGTGCAAGTGGCGAGGGTTCCTCGGTCCAAGTCGCATCGGATAGCATAGCGGGCGATTCGCGGAATACGGCAACGAACGCAACTCCCAGCGGTTCAAGCTCTTCAAAGCCGACTGCCAACAGCGGGCAAACTCCCTGGCAGCAATTATGCAATTATGCGCAACGGTGCATTGAAGCGGAAGCAGCGAAATCACTGGTCCCGTACGTCAAAGAGAACTCTCTGTGGTTCTTGCATCGTGGAGAAGAAAAACTGGTTGTCGGGCAGAGCGACTCGACGCCGGCACCCGGAGAACTCCCCGATAAACTGAGGTCTCGCACCAAGTCGATCATTTACGGCTGGCCGACCATCGTCGTAACCGACCGCGACCACGCACCCAAGGTTGCTCCTCTTTTCGCTGTCCAAATCGAACCGGAACAAGGGTCCGATAACCAGTGGGAACTTCACGCTGCTATGGAGCCAGAGTTCAATTTGGCCATCACGGCAAGCGGTATCTTTGACCCTTCGATCACCGAAGACATCAGCGACCTTTTAAGTCACGGCTTGCCGTTCGGAGATGTCGACGCTTTTGGTATCCTCGCCGGACGAACGGCCGACCTGCTCGGACTCGAGATCTTGTCGCCTCTCAACGCGAGAATCCTCGAATCAAACATAGATCGCAAACAAGGCGTCTACAACGCCGCGATCTCGGTCGTGGCCGAGTGGTCTGGATACACCAGCACCCTTCGCGAGGAACTGCGACAACTGCAGACCCGAGAAGACTGGGCGACTACGGCTGCGGCACATCTTCTCCTCAACGGTTTCGTACAGAAGGAAAACAAGCGACCCCCGTCCGGGCCTTTTGCGGCTCCACTTGTATGCAACCAATCACAGGAGGAAACACTCGAGCGTCTCCGCAGAGAACCTCTGACGGTCGTGACCGGCCCACCTGGGACCGGCAAAACGCAACTCGTAGTCAACGCGGTTACGAACGCGTGGCTGGACGGCGACAAAGTCTTGGTGACTTCGACCAACAATGGTGCAGTTGACGTGGCCGTCGACCGTGCGGAAAAGGACGTGAGTAGCGGCTTGTTAGTCCGCACCGGCAATCGCGATGTGCGCGAGCAGGTCCCGGATCGCATTACCACTGCGTTGGCTCAGGCGGCAACGCAGCGCGGCAACCAAGCCACAGCGCGCGCCCAATTGAAGCGAGTCACCACTGAGCGCACCCAGTTAATGGAGAAACTGGCGCGGATGGACGAACTCGATGTGAAACTACTTCAGGTGGTCGAAGGGCAGGAGAAACTCAGGCAAGCATTGAAGGAGGAGGCGCGAACACTCTGGACTAACGCGAGCCCTCCTGAACTGTCCATCAGTTCCCACGAAATAGAGCAACGAGCCAGAGGGTTGTTGAGGGCATGGTTGTTCCGTCGCTTCCGCACGCGTCGCTTCCGCCAGCGACTCGGTTGCCGTGAAACCGCTCCATTAGAGCAACTCATCACCTGGGCTCGGATTGATCAGCGCATAGCAGAGCTGACCTCCCAATTGGAAATTGGACGAGCTGAACGTCAACAACTGAAATCCGAGGTGGGCGACCCGACGACCAGTGTGCGCGAAGCAGACCAGAAATGGGCAGATACAAGCCTCTACGCAATTCGCGTGGACACGGCAACGCGAGTCTTCTCCGGCGCTGACCGTCTAGCAGCTTTCGGCACAATACCCGCCAACGGCGGCCGCTTTAAAAGAGCAGTTGTCAATTCGTTTCACCACTTACGAGGCTGGGCGTGCACGGCATTAACAGCGCATTCCAACTTCCCTTTGGAATCAGGATTGTTTGACCTCGTGATCGTCGACGAGGCCAGCCAGTGCAGCCTCGCGGCCGTATTGCCGTTGGCCTACCGCGCAAAACGCTTGGCGATCGTGGGGGATCCATACCAACTGAATCCGATCGTTTCCCTTAGCGATGGACTTTTACAGGAAATCGCTACACAGACGGGGTTCGACAACGACGATCTACGCGACCGCGGCATCCACTACAAAGACGGTTCGTCTTACTCCGCGTTCGAGTTTGTCGCAAGACCCCAAACACCAGTTCTTCTCAACGAGCACTACCGCTGCCACCCACACATCGCCCGTTGGTTCAACAAGACGTTCTACAAGGGCGAACTCACCGTATTGACGGATGTCTCCGATACATCCCAGCGTGATCGTGCCATCTACTGGTGCGATATCGACGGCGCGGCAGTACGGCCCGCTACTGGAAGCTGGCTAAACCGGGCAGAGGCAGAGGAAACAGTGGAACAACTTCGTGGCGCAATCGAATCCGGTTACAAGACCGTCGGCGTGGTAACTCCGTTTACTGCGCAGGCGCGGCTCATCGATCAGAGAGCCAAAACGCAATTCGGCCAAGATTTCCTGGACGACATCGATTTTGTAAGTGGAACAGCACATCGCCTACAGGGAGACGAGCGTGATGCGGTCATTCTTTCTTCCGTGCTCTCGCCCGGCATGTCTAAGAGCGGTGCCCGTTGGATAGAAAAAGAGAGAAACCTCCTCAACGTGGCTGTCAGCCGCGCCCGTCGAGCACTAATCGTTCTCGGTCACCCGCTCATGGGAGATTTGGGGAGTCCAACCTTGGCCTCCCTGCGGGTCTATCTGCGCGATGAGGTCGCCCGGAATGAGGGCACAGGTTCGCTGTCCGCCGAATTCCGCACGGACAGCACGTCTGAGAAAATCCTGCTCGACGCCATGCAACTCCAAGATCTCTTACCCTATAGCAAGCTCGAGGTAGAGGGGTACGAGCTGGACTTTGCGCTGCTAGAACAAGGAATCAAGCTGAACATCGAGGTTGACGGCGATCAGCACCTTGACGCCAGAAGCCAACAACGGCGCCAGGATATTACACGAGATCGCGTCCTAGCCAATCTCGGCTGGACAATATTGCGGATACCGGCATGGCGATGCCACGAGGAAATTGATTCAGTAATTGAAGAAATTAGGAAAACACAGGACCGATTGCTTGACGAAGCCTCTCGCCGGACGTTTTAGCGCTTACAAAGAGGTTCTACCAAAACACCTGTTTTCGCCCCACCACGCTCGGCCACAAGCCCAACTGCTGATACCGCTGTCTCCACCGGCGTAACGTCCGATCACGATGGCCCAACAAGGGCCGTCGCCTTTTTACTAGAGATTTTCCAAGAAATCTTCTATTTCCACGTTCGCTTTTTTTAGGTTGGTCTTCAATGTCCCTTTGGCCATCTCGTTGCCTTGAATAAGAATCATTGTATCTATCTGGTCAGTGTCGGGGTGTATTCTGGTCATCACTATATGACTTCCCTTTTGTCTCTTAAAAGTAAATCCTAAGCGTTGAAGGGCGTTTTGGGCTTTCTGCGACGAGATGCCAGAGGGAATTTTAGGATTAGGCAAGGTGCAGCTCCCTCTGATGGCTTTCTGTAACTTCTTCGGGGATATTAGGTAAGGTGCAACTCTCTCTGATGGCTTTCTGTAACTTCTTCTAGGTAGAGAGATACGGCTTCTTTGAGATTGTTAAAAGCCTCTTCCTCATCCTTGCCTTGGCTGGCTATTCCGATCTGAGGGCAATGAGACACGTAGAGCCCTTTTTTTTCTTTATAGATTTCAGCCGTTAGGATTGTTCCTTGTTGCGACACAAGCAACTCCTTTCAAGACACACGTCTCTCCGGAGAATCACCCCGGAGAGACGTGTATGTGTGGAAGAATGGTGGAGGCGGCGGGAATCGAACCCGCGTCCGAGACCGGTTCTACCGAAATATACTACGTGCGTAGTCGGCCTTAATTGTCTCGCCTGTTGCGCTGCCGGCCGACGGGCCTCGCAACGGGCCAGCCCGAAAAATCTCGCCCCATTCCCTCGGGCGAAGGTTTGGGACCAGCCTGCTAAGAGATGTCATTGGGGCCTGCCGCGCAGGCTCAACAGACCCCAATGGGCTGCTCTAAATTTAGGCAGCCAGAGCGTACGTGTTAGTTTCGTCGCTTAATTGTTTCCCGAGGATTTACGAGGTGTCGGGACCTCGGCACGCAATTTGGGCTTCTCCGACCCCGTCGAAGCCAAGTCGCCCCCTTGGAGCATAATAACCGAAAATCGCACACAATGTCAACGCTCAGCTTACCTTATTTTGCGGGTCAGGAATGACTAGTTCTGTCGGCTGTAGGCGGCTGTCCGGTGAGTAGATCCGCACGATCCGGTCGTCAGCACGGACGGTCAGGGTGCGGGTTAGGACTTCGCCGGGAGCCAGTGCGTAATCGAAGCGCTCACTGTCGGTCGTGGTGCTCG
Organism: Candidatus Latescibacterota bacterium; assembly: GCA_965116455.1. GTDB lineage: Bacteria > Latescibacterota > UBA2968 > UBA8231 > UBA8231. Next base: position 4,185,795 of record OZ220690.1, read on the forward strand.
TCTCCACCACGACCGTGCCCCGGGCCGGGTCAGTGCCGTCGTTGCGCAACCGCAACCGCAACTCTGCCGCCTCGCCAGTCCTTCGTGGTGCCCCCAATTCTAGGGCGGTGCGCACGCGCGGCGGCACGGTGGCGCGGGTAGCGTCTCGGATCAGGCCGATCTCGTCGAGCGGAATCACGCCACACCCCAAGCCCTGCGCCGGTGACCCCGGGCCGAGGGTCAGCACCCCGAAGGCCTCGTCCGTGAATCCCGGATCCACGCCGACCAGATTGTCTTTCTCGGTAATGCCGTTGTCCGCCCCGGTCGGCCAAGGCTCGCCGATCCAAGGGGAGTGCCAACAGATGTTGCCCTCGACTCGGTTGTGCTCCGGCGGCACACCTTTCCCCGCCGCATAATGCGGATCGACCCCCGCGATCTCGGGATAGCGCTCGCTGTAGGGGGGCTCGTTGTAGCGCATCGCCTTGAGGCTTTCCCACAGTCCCTTGATGTTGTTCTGCCAGACCGGATTGGTGTCTATCCCTCGGGCGTCGGCACCGATGGCGAGAAGACACTCCACGAAAACGTTCTGCTCGACGACGAAGTCGCGGCCGCCGCCCAGCACGACAGCGGTCTGGCAGCGCCAGAGGGTGTTTTCTGCAATGTGGGTGCCGCTGACGCAGTCGTCCATGTAGATGGCCATGGTGCCCATGCCGACGACGCCCATGTGGTGGATGAAGTTGCGGCGGATGACATTGCCCCGGTAGGTGTAGTCGCGGCCGGTATAGATGGCCCCGGCGTCCCCGGTCTCCAAGCAGACCCGGTAGATCTCGTTGTTCTCGATCAGGAAATCGTTGCCCCAGAACAGGATGGCATTGTGCGGCGCGTCGTGGATCAGGTTGTGGGCGAAGCGCATGCCGACGCCGCCAGCCCCGATGCCGGCGACATAGCAGCGGCTCCAGCGCGCAAAGTGGTGGATGTGGTTGTTGACGACGGCGTGGTTGCAGGGAGTCAGACTAGGACGGTCGCCGCCGTTGACGCTGACGCCGCCATCGCCACAGCCGTAGATGTTGCATCCGGCCACGGTGTGGTTGGTACCGCCCTCGATCCTCACGGCCCAAGTGCCGCAGTTGCGAATAGTGCAGCCGATGATGCGCAACCCCTCGCCGTCCTCGGCCTCGATGCCGCTGCCGCGCCCCGCCTCCACGGTCAGACCGCGGAGCTCCACGTGGCTGACGTCCTGCAGCGTCAGCAGCGGCTCGCTCACCTCTGATACCACGGTCTCCGCCTCGGACAGCTCGCCCGGAGGCCAGAAGTAGAGTATTCCGCTGGTCTGGTCCACGTAGTACTCGCCGGGTTGGTCGAGCTCCTCCAAGACATTGAGGAAGTAGAACCGCTGCCCCGGGGTGAAGTGGTGGTTGCCGTGGGGCGGGGCGGTTTCCACCAAGCGATTTTCGGGATCGAGACGGCTGACCCGCTCGTAGGAGTTGGCCCAATCATAGCCCCAATACCCGTGTACCCAGATGTCGTCGGCCGGTGCCCAGCGACTCGGCCGGTCTCCTTCGTAGGTGAACCCGCCGGTCAGATCCCCCGCTTCCTGGCCCCACGGGTTGGTCACGGGCTTGGTGAAGCCGGTGATTGCGGCGAACTGCCCGGCATTGGGCCACTGGGCCACGGTCATGGGCAGGTCATTGAAGAAGAGCTCCAGATGGGCCGGTCCCGTATCGCGGCCGAACCCGCGCGAGACAAAGGTGCCAAGATCCGTCACACCTTGGGCGGTTAGATCGATCTGCACGATGTGTTCCTTCGCCCCCTCGGCTAGACGGGCCCGGACCGCGGGATCGATCACCGGCGTCCACGCCGCCGGGTCGAGCTGCCGACCACCTAGGAGGCGCACCGTCTCGCCTTCCGCAGCGCAATACACGATGGGTGCTGCGGTCGTGCCCGAGTCCTCCGGGCCGAAGCGAACGCCGTGCGCCAGCGCGTGAACTCCGCTGCGTACCCGGACCTTGAGGCCGCCGGTGGGTAGGCCGGTAGTCGCCTTTAGTTCCCGGACCGCATCGCGGGCGTCTTCGAGTGTGGCGAACGGCCTGCCGTCATTAAGCTCTGTCATGTCACTCTCCTCAATTCACTACGTTAATCGGCGCACCGTCCAGAAAGGCCCGCACGTTCTCCGCCGTCATTTGCATCAGTCGCTTGCGCGCCTCTAGCGTGGCCCAGGCCATGTGCGGCGTGATGAGTAGATTCGGTGCCTGCAAGAGCGGGTTGCCGCTGGTGATTGGTTCGACAGAAGCCACGTCCGTTGCTGCCGCTCGGGGTTTGCCAGCGCGCAGTGCTTGCAAAAGGGCCTGTTCATCGACGAGTGCTCCGCGCGACGTGTTGATGAACAGCGCCCCTTCCTTCATAGTCGCCAACAACTCGGCGTTGACAAAGCCAGTGTTGTCGGGCGTCTGCGGGCAGTGCAAGCTGACCACGTCGGCTCCGGCGAAAATCTCCGCCGTGCTCTTGAGGGCAAAAGGCGCGTACCCCGGCGGGTCCTTTGGCGACGGCGCATACGCCCAAACTTCCATGCCAAAAGCGTGGGCCAACTCGCCGACGCGCTGGCCGATGCGCCCAAAGCCCACTAGGCCGATAGTTTTCCCGGCCAGTTCCATCAGCGGCGTCTCCCAAAAACACCAATGGCCCGATTCAGCCCAGCCGCCGCGATGGACCGCCGCGTCGTGGCGACCGACGTGATGGCACAGCTCCAGCAGCAGGGCCATGGTGTATTGGGCGACCGAGTCGGTGCCGTACACTGGAATGTTTGACACGGGGATGGCGCGGGCGCGCGCAGCTTCTACATCGACGACGTTGTACCCAGTGGCCGTAACCGACACGAAGCGCAGGTTGGGTAGCTGGGCAAACGTCTCGGCTGTCAGCGGCACCTTGTTGGTCAAAATCACGTCGGCGTCTGCGGCTCGCTCCAAGATCAGGTCGTCGGGAGTTTTGTCGTACACCGCAAATTCGCCCAAGGCCGAGACTGGATCCCAGGGATTGTCGCCGGGGTTTAGGGTGTGTCCGTCTAGTACTGTGATTTTCATGGGATTCCTTTTGTTGTGGTAGGGGCGGTTCGCGAACCGCCCCTACGGGTTGACCAACCTATTTCTGTAGCTGACCCACGTCCCGCACGGCCCCGTGCGCCGCGCTCGTCGTCAGCGCGGCATACGCCTGTAGCGATTGGGGGATGTGGCGCTGGCGGTTGCGGGGCCGATAGGCGTCTATTTTTTGCCGTCGCGCGGAGAGTTCGGCGTCCGCGATTAGCACGTCGATTTTGCGCTTGGGAATGTCGATGCGAATCCGGTCGCCGGTTTCCACCAAGGCCAGTGCGCCCCCCTCGGCTGCCTCTGGCGAGACGTGCCCAATCGACAGCCCGGAGGTGCCGCCGGAAAAGCGGCCATCGGTCAACAGCGCACAGGTCTTGCCCAGCCCCATGGACTTGATATACGACGTTGGATAGAGCATTTCCTGCATCCCCGGCCCGCCCTTGGGTCCCTCGTAGCGGATTACTACCACGTCGCCGTCGCGGACTTTGCCGCCGAGGATGCCCTCGCATGCTTCGTCCTGCGACTCGAAGATTTGGGCCGTCCCTTCAAACACCCAGATCGACTCATCGACGCCAGCCGTCTTCACAATGCAGCCCTCTTCGGCGATGTTGCCGAAAAGCACGGCCAGCCCGCCGTCCTGCGAATAGGCGTGCGCGACCGAGCGGATGCAGCCCGTTTGCTCGTCCGTGTCCGACTCAGAGTAAAAGTTGTTCTGGGAGAAGGCGGTTTTGGTCCGCACGTTGCCCGGGGCCGCCAACGCGCGCTGCACGGCCATCGCGTCGACCGTACCTGATCCGCGAATGTCGTTGGCGGCGATCAGTTCGCCCAACGAGGGCCCGGCAACGGTCTGCGGCTCGGGGTGGATTTTGCCGCCGCGCAACAGCTCGCCTAAGATGCTCATAATGCCGCCAGCGCGCGCGACGTCCTCTATGTGAAATTCCTGCGTGGCCGGTGCCACTTTGCAGATACAGGGGACTTGCCGCGACAGCCGGTCGATGTCGGCCATGGTGAAATTGACTTCGGCCTCGCGGGCCATGGCCAACAGATGCAGGACTGTGTTGGTGGAGCCGCCCATGGCAATGTCTAAGGTCATGGCGTTTTCAAAGGCCGCGAAGTTTGCAATGCTGCGCGGCAGCACCGACGCGTCGCCCGCTAGGTAAAATGCCTTGGCCATTTCGACGATCCGCTTGCCGGCCGCGGCAAAAAGTTCCCAGCGCAGGGCGTGCGTGGCGAGGATGGTGCCGTTGCCCGGCAGGGCTAGGCCGATGGCCTCGTTGAGGCAGTTCATGGAGTTGGCGGTGAACATGCCCGAGCACGAGCCACAAGTCGGGCAGGCCTGTTCTTCCATCTTGGCCACGTCCTCGTCGCTCAAGTTGGGGTCGGCCGCGGCGACCATGGAGTCGACCAAATCGAGCTTGGCGCGGCCCGTTGATAGCTCGGTTTTGCCGGCCTCCATTGGCCCGCCCGAGACGAAGATCGCCGGGATGCTGAGCCTGAGCGCGGCCAGCAACATGCCCGGAGTGATTTTGTCGCAATTGGAGATGCAGACGAGGGCATCGGCCTTGTGGGCCTGCACCATGTACTCGACGCTGTCGGCGATTAGCTCGCGGCTCGGCAGGGAGTAGAGCATGCCGTCGTGGCCCATGGCAATGCCGTCATCTACTGCAATGGTGTTGAACTCCACGCCGTAGCCGCCGTGCTGGTCGATCACTTCTTTGACCTTCTGGCCGATGGGATGCAGGTGCACGTGCCCGGGCACGAACTGAGTAAAGGAGTTGGCGATGGCGACGATGGGCTTTTGGAAGTCCTCGGTTTTCATGCCGGTGGCGCGCCACAAAGCACGTGCGCCGGCCATGCGCCTCCCTTGCGTGGTGGTACTGCTGCGAAATGATTGCATAATAGCTCTTTCAAAAAGCTGCCGTCTAGCAGCGGGTTTTAAGTAGCAAAATCAATTTCTAGCGCATCCCCCAAAGGCACGTAGCCGATTTTCGCGTAGATGCTGTTGGAGGTTGGGTTGGACTGATCGGCAAATAGGCTGCAAAACGAATAGCGCTCGGAGAGCAGTTTTTTGGTCAGCGACGCGACGCACGAAGTGGCGTATCCCTTGTTGCGCTGCTCGGGCGGCGTGTACACCGCGGTGACTGTTATGCCGTTTCGCATCGGGCGCGTCGTTTTGGCAATGGAGACCGGCCCATTGCAATCCCAAATGTACAGTTGCCGGTCAGCGATGAATCGCGCGGCACTTTCCTTGGCCTTGTCGAGATCGGCTGGTTCCCCTAACGCCTCCTGCGAAAAGGCGTCCACCCAGTGCGCCATGAGCGGATGATCGTCCATGCTGGCCAAACGCAGCGCCCCCGCCGCAAGGGGTACGTCGGCGACCGTGCGCGCCTCAAATACGCGCAGCCGCATGGTCTTCTTAGGCGCTGCGCTAGGCACGGCCTCGGCCCAGCAAGCGGCAAAGGCTTGCGCTTCGGACGCTGGCCCGACAACGCCGGGGATGGAAGCATCCGTTGCAAGCAGGTGGCGAACGAGATGGGCGATAGCCTCTTCGGCATTCGCAACGAACTTGCTCAGAATGATTCTTCTCGGCGGTGTCATTACGGCCGCGCCGATCGCGCTGCCTTGCTCCAAGACGCTCAATAGTAATGGCGGCTCCGGCCCGTAGCACAGGGGATCTTTGGCGAGCGCATACGCGAGGCCGATTGGCAAGTTGTTTTCGCTCTCATGCGCTTCGAGGCAGGCACCTGCAAGCGCAATCAGCTCGCTGGCGTCGGCGTGGTGTATTATTTCGACCATTTAAAAAGCCTGACCAATAGAAAAATACAAGTGTCTCCGCTGATACAACCGTCTCCACCACTGTTTCTCGTCAGATTGGTTGTCGAGGGATCCATCGTTGAAGGCTATGTCGAGTCGGAGGGGAAATCCCAAAATGTAGCGCAGTCCCACCCCATAGCCATCGACCATGCCCCACCAGGTCGCTTGGCTTGGCTTGCGCCAGACCTGCGCCCGATCCCAAAAGCCAACGAGGCCGAAGTTTTTTCGCTGATAGCGCAATTCCCCGCGCATATTCAGGCCGAGGCGTCCGCCGCCCGGTGCGTTTATGGCGTTGTACTCAACGCCGCGCACGGAGCCCTCGCCCCCGTATGAACTCCAGTATTTCTGCGGCAGCAGCCTTCCCTCGCGCAGCGAGGCCGCCCCCCCTCCTTGCAGGGCTAGGGCCAACATCAGGCCGCGCTTGAGTGGCTGGTAATATATGAATTCGGCCTCACCGTCGATCACATAGGTCTGATGCTGCCCTAGAATGAATGAGGAGGCGTAGAGTCCGGTCAACTGCAAGAGCGCGCCGCGCGTGGGGGCAAAGGGATCGTCGCGCGAATCGCGCAAAAACTCGGTCCTCAATTCGACCGACCGAGTGCGCTCGGTCAGAATCCGTAGCCAAGCCGCAGTCACGGGGATCTTGCCGTCGCTGTAGTCTATAACCTCGTCTTGGGCAGAGAAATTGCCTTTGCCAGAGAAATCGAAGTCGGAGTCGCCAAACAGATCGTCCGCGTCGGTCGTCTCATCGCTGTCGGTCGTCTCACCGCTGTCGGGTTCTCCTTCATCTCCGTCGTCTCGGTAGGCTATGTGCTCGCTTGGGTCGGGCCGGATGCGCGAGTCTTCCCCGCTAAGGGAGACTTGGGCTCGGTAAATTTCGCGCCAGCCTTTGGTGAGCGTTGCTTCAGCTTTCCACAAGTGCTCGACCGAGAGGTAGTCGAAGGTAGATGCGCTGATGTACTCTAGTGCCGCCGCTTCCCCGGCAAAGGATAAGAGGCCTCTGAGCGCCGAATCGTTGACCGTCAAAAGATCGAATTGCCGCTGGTCGTTCGGCTTACCGAAGTCCGATTTCTCGTCCCATTCGTCGGTGACCCCTGCCGATAGAACCAAGTCAGCACCCATGCCCAGCAAGTTGCGCTCGGTAAAGGATGCGGTGACGCCCTGCTCTGGCTTCCCCCAACCGGCGTCGAGGCTTAGCCGAGCGCCGCGCCCTAGCCAGTTGTTGTGCTGCACGACCCCAGTCACGCGCGGCTCTTTGTTGCTGAATAGGGCTTCGGTACGCAGGGAAATGCGCTTTCTTTCTTTTAGGCGAACCACGACTGGCTGCAAGCTGTCGCCCGTCTCGGGAGTGAGCAAAAAGACCGAGCGAAACAGGCCGGTCCTCGCTAGTTGTTCGCGGCTTTTGGCTAGTTGTTCGGGATGGTACAAGTCTCCCTGCTCAAATTGCAGATAGTGCTCGATTAGCTCCCTGCGCGTGTATAGCTGGTCGAGGTTTTCGATCTCGACAGCACCAAAGTACATCTTGCGCCCGGGATCGATGTGGAAGACGACTTCGGTGCTGCGACCGGCTCGGTCATCCCCCACCCACTCGTTGCGCACGGCGGCGTGAGGATAGCCGCGCTGATTGAGGAAGACCTGTAGCTGGCGCTCGCCTTCGAGCACCTTGCCGTAGTCGAGGGGCGCGCCAGCGCGCAAGCCGACCTGAGCACGCAGGGTGTCGGTCGCAAAGGGAGCACCCCCTACGAGGGTTAGGGCGCGCACTGTCCACAGCGCACCGCTGTTGATTTCAATGTGAATGTGTACGCGGTTTTTGGCGTCCAAGCGCAGGTGCTTGCGGACGATCTCGGCGTCGCGATAGCCCTTGCTATAGTAGAGATTGACCAGTCCGGTCAGGTCGTTTTTGAAGAAGCGGCGGTGGAAGCGCTTTCCCTCTTGGGTCAGCATGGCCGAGCGCAAGAGATCGCCTTTGATGCGCTTGTCACCTCGGTGAACGAAGCGTATCTGGGACACTTTGTGACCATCGGCTTCGCGGGCCGATATTGCGCGTAGATCCTCTTGGGCCAAGGCCGTCCCGGTAAGGGTCAGACAGAGCACGACGGCGAGCGCGCTCATCGGAATTCTCGCTTCAGGCCGATGCCTAGCCCGTAGTGATCGTGCTTGCTTTGCGCCGAGCCGACGATGGTTAGAAAAGACTTGATTGTGTGTTCGACCCGCACCTCTCCCTCAGCCATCTTTTCTAGCATAGCTTCGTATCGCACCCAGAGGGGCAGGGGCAACCCACCGAGGTACTTGCCGGCGCGGATGACGGGATCCCCAGGCGAAGCACCGACAATCGCGCTCGATGGCACGACCGTGAATTCATTGAGCCCCACTTTTTCGACCTGCCTGCCCAAGAGCAGGCCGGCGGCCGTGCCAAAGGCCGTGGCGGCTGTATTAAATGCCTCGCCAGTTGATCCAAAGGCTCCGGCGTAGTCGAAGTTGGCCGTTCTAAAGGCTAGTAGGTTGACGACCTGAAGATCTTCTAGCGTCTCCAAGTCTGGGTCCTGCGGGTCCGCTAAAAGCTTTGGCGAGACCTTCTGAGCCGGCCCTCGCAACGTCAAAATTGCGACGTACTTCTCATTGTCGTTAATGTCGGTGATTTCATAATCGGTCTTAGCCTCTAAATCGAGTATGGGATTCAGTTCGAGGGGATCGTACATCACGTCGAGGATCGACTTAGTCGGCGCTAGACGGTTGAAGACGACATGCCCCTGTGTGATCTTGAATTGCTCATTGAGTACGAAGAGCTGCCCCCCGTCTATGGTTATGTCGCCTTGGAAGAGCGGCTTGTAGAAGGTGCCGCCGACCTCAATCGCGCCCGATGCTTCGACCTCGGCTAGCTCGCTGTCGAGGGCGAGGCCGCGGATATCGACCTCCACGGCGAGGGCCATGTTCTCTAAAAAATCGTCGCGCAGCGCCGGTGGTGGTGGTGGCACGGGAAGTGCGATGACCACGAGGCTCGCCTCGGACTTCGGCCGGTCGATGCGGACGCGCCCCGCCAACTTGGATGCGCTGAGCGAGCCGGCAAAAGATATATCTAAGTCGATGTCGTCTGCTCTAAACGACTGCCCGACGGCCTCGTAGTAGGAGGTCAGCCGCCCGGCTTGGAGCCGCAAGTCAAAGCTAGGGTCGTCGAGCCGCGCTAGGTCGAGCTGCCCGGTGAGCGACGCGCTGCGAAATCCCCGTTTAGGTTCTTTCTCGACGGAGAAACCCACCAACTCAATCTTCCGGCCGTTGAATTGCAACTGTCCGTCGGGCAGCGCGTAGATAGGCTCTAAGTCGAGCAGGGCAAATTCGAGGCCCTTGATCCCTATTTGACCTTGCAATGAAAGCGTTGAGTCCAACCCTTCGGCTCGGAGATCCGCGCTAATCCGGCCGTCGAGATGATCCAGTTCGGCTATTAGGTTATTGCTAAGGAAGAGGAGGCCGATGCCGTCGGAATGGGCCTCTAGCCAGCCCTTGTCTAAGGAAAGTGTACCGGCCTGCAAATCCCAGGGGATGCGACCGGTCACGGTGAGGCTGTCGTCGAGCGAGGTCGTCCAGTTCAAATGCCAATCACCGCCGTGCCGGTCGCCGTCGAGCCGACCGCGCAACGTTCCCAAGTCCGCGGATTCCACGGCTAGATCGGCGGCAACTTGAGGAGCGGATGCCGTGCCGCGGATCTCGGCGTCGAGTTGAACTAGCCCTTTGGGGCCGCCGAAAAAAGCCAAGTCTGCGTCTTCGAGGTCCAGCTCAATTTTCGAGGGCTTGGTGTCCACTAGTTGGCCCGCCAGCCGCAGAGTGCCCGCCGGTTGCAAGGCGAGGCGGTCGCGGTCGTAGCGCCGCAAGCCAATCGCCACGGAGTCCAGTGCCACGCGGCCCTCGCCGAACGCGAAATGTCCCCCGGACAGGAGATCCAGCCGCAGCGAGTCGGCTGCAGCTTGGCTCTCGATGGCCAAGCCGTGCACGTCGATATGCCCAGCCAAGTCCCGCCAGCTCGGCATGGAATCCCCTAAGGCCGCTTCTAAGTGCCCGTCGAGGTCGAGCCGCCCGTACAGCGGGCGTCCCAAAGCATAGCTGAGCACTGGTCCCAAGTCAGCCGCCTTCGCCTCGATTGAGAGTTGCGCGGGAGCGGTCTCTGGCCCGAAGAGCGGCTCGGCTGGGCAGGTGAGCGCGAGGCGCATGCCGGCATCGGCGGTAAACTCGGTCGTGAGCGTATCCGCCAATGAGAGACGCAGCCGAGCATTGCCGAGGGCGAGGGTGTCGAGATGCATATCCGCCAGCGTCACCACGCCCTGTGCCTCTGGCCTCGCTAGGGTGCCGCCAACTCGCAGATGCCCGCCGCCCGTCGCGCTGAGGTCGGACGCGAGGTTGGATAGCTCAAGAGCGGATAATTCCGCTGCAACGGAGAGAGAATCTGGCCCGACCCAACCCGAAAGATCCACTAGGCCGACTGACGTTTGCAGGTGTAGTGCGGTGAGATCCATGCGCCCGTCGCCATAGTCGGCTTGGAGGGGACCGTAGTTTTGCAACTCCCATTCCCCCTGCCGCAGCAAGAGCGAGTCTAGGGCGAGGTCCGCTTGGACTGAGTCTAGGGCCTCCAACGGTCCTTCCCAGCGCAAAGTACCGCCCAATGCGGCTACTGCTCCATCTGCCCCCCGCAACAAGGTATCGGCAAAATCCGCTTGGGCCGTTAAGTGCCTGTCCACGTCTAGCTCTGCTAACACGCTCACGCCCGGTGCGCTGCCGGCTACCCGCGCCGCACCTTGGTCCCAGTCCACGTCCAGTGCGAGCGCGCTGGTCTGCCAGCCTGCGTACTCTAGCGGCGTGGTCGCAACGCGTCCGTCCAGCCGCAGCGCGTCGAGCGATAGCCCGCCCTCCCCGTGCAAATCCGCGTCGAGCCGCCCGCTCAACCCGGGCACGACTCGCTCCACTGCCAGTCCGTTTACAGCCGCCACTAGCGTATCGATCTTGCTGTTCTTTAGGTCAATGTCTGCCCGCGCTACTAAGAGGTCGCGCTCTAAGCGCAGACCGGCCGCGAGATAGCGGTTGGCGGACAAGTGTAGATCGGCCGCGAGCGGACCGAACTCCTCGCCCAATTCGCCGGGGAGATGGCCGGTCGTCAGCCGCAATGCCAGCGTATCGGGCTTGGCCTGCCCGGCGATGTCTATGGGCGCTGCGTCGCGCAAAAAGGACGCCGCCTGCAATGCGCCCTTCAGCGCGAGATCATAGGCCCCCTCTAAGTCGGAAGAGCCGGTAGCTACCAACTCCAGCAGAGGCGATTGCAGGTCGATGCGAGTTGCCCCATCGGGCCGGTGCCAAGCCTTTATCTCGGCGTCGAATTGCTGATCGGGAATTAGGTCCACATCGCGCAGGAGGGCGGCAAAGTCCGCTGCATAGCGCCGGTGCTGCAAATGCACTCCAGCCGCTAGATCGAATTCCGCCCGTCCCGCAAAGGGGGCCGCTAGCGCAAGGTCAAATCCCTCGCCCCGCAGTTGGGTCTGCAAGCTGTCGCGAGTAAAAAAATAAGTCGCCTCGCCCGTGAGAGTGCCGTCGAACAAAGAGACGAGCAGAGAATCCACTACTAGGCGTGCGCTGTTGGCGCGCATGTCTCCTCGCAGGTCCACAGCCGAGATCGCTGGCGCACTTCCCTTGCCCCTGAGCGTCCCGCGCAGTTGTAGCGGCGTCACCGCCCCGTCTATCTCCGCTGCTAGGGAACCCCGCGCGGAATCGCTCTCTACCGTGGCCGTGGCATCTACCTGCAAAGGCCGCGGCAATTTCAGTCCCAAGGCAAAAGAGGCGTGCAGGTTGGTTCTTATGCTATCGCTAGCACCGACGGCCCGGACCTCTCCGCGGTCAATGCGGTGCGGACTGAGCGCGAGATCCAGCGTTAGCGAGCGCAGCGGTACTCCCTGCAATTCGGACAAGGACAACTCTAAATGCGACGAGGTGTCTGCTACTGCGCGATACGCGCCGTTCCAGTCCTGCGCCACGATCCGCGTCTCGCCCAACTGCCAGTCGAGCGCACCGGCTGTCGCGTTGAGGTTGGGGAGGAAGGTAAGGGGTAGCTCGATGTCCGTGGCTGCGCTAGTTGAATCGGCCGTGGTGCCTGGCTCGACTCGCACCTTGGGTGCCTGTATGTCGACTTCCCAAGACCACGGCCACGCGGCGACGTACTCGGCATTGACGGTCACCCCTAGCGCGGAGTTTTGGCAGCGCACGTCGGAAAAGGAAAACGCGTAGAGCAAGCCCCCCCGGCGACTGCCGATGGAGATTTGCCATCCCCCAACTCCGCGCTCTAACAGGTGCGCTAGTGCGGCAGGCCCTATGGGCGTGACCGCGACGAGGACGGCAGCCAAAACGGCCGCCGTCCCGAGCAGCTTCCTCTTCATTCGGATTTGAGGCGGGTCAGAGCCTTGGATACGTGGAAGAGCGAGTCGGGCAATGGCGCGTACGCCATGGCCTTGATCTTGCGGTCTAAGCGGAACACTTGGCTGGGCTTCTCCTTTTCGGGGAGCTTGACTGAAGCCGTCAAGGTCGAGCGCAGCGCGAAGCCTTTGAGTTCCTTGGCGTTCTCTAGCTCGTCGCTCAGCGCTTCGTGGTCTTCTAGCCCTTCTAGCCCTCCGCCGATTACCGACGGATAGGACGTGCTAGCCTTCTGCAAATCCATAAACGCCGAGATCTCCTGAAAGCCGGGAAAATTCTTGGCAATGCAGGCATCGTACGTGTAGCGGTTTTCGCGTCGCAGCTTTTGGGTCTTGGGGTCGAGATAGCGAGCGCGCATTTGCGCGACGACCCGCTGGCAGGGAATGCCAGCGATGCGCTCTGTTTCTCCCGGCACCTTGACTCTAAGGGCCATCTGCGCCCCGCCGGGGGCCGCCTGCGGCTTGGCCGCGGCCTTACGCGCCGGAGGGGCCTTCTGCTGGACGAAGGTCTGGGCCGTCAGGTCGATTTCGTACACTTGCGCTTGGTCCAGCCGCAAGATAGTGCTGGTGTTGAGGGACTGGCCCTGCCGTCGGAGGGCCTTGGCCGTTTTCGCGTCGGTCTCAATCTGCTGCTCGACCCGCTGGCTCTTGCCCTTGATGTAAATTTTGTGGGTCGTTTTGCGCGCTCCGGTTTTGGCTTTGCCAAATCCCCGATTGACGACCTCTTCCTCGAAATACACATCGGCACCGGCGCTCGCTGCGCTGACGAGCAATGCACATAAGAGCAAAATCATGCGCGCACTCTCCTGTAGTAGGGTAGAAGACGTGTGCCATATAGAACACATAGGGGAGGGAAAAGTGTCCCCTTTCATTAAACGACAATAGAAGCATAATATAGCGAAACGCAGTTGCTAGCCCATAACAAAAGGCCCCTACCCGCAAGGGCGAGGGGCCTCGAATCTCTTGCCGCGTCTGCTGTTATTCGTCTGAGCCACGCATCAGCAAAAAACCCACTAGCTGTAGCACGGCGGTCGCGGCTGCTGCCACATAGGTCATGGCCGCGGCATTGAGCACCCGCCGAGCCGAGCGCACCTCGTCGTTGGCTAGGTAGCCCTGCGAGAGGATGGCCATGGCCCGCGAACTGGCGTTGAACTCCACCGGCAGGGTGACGAGTTGGAACAGCACTGCGCCAGCGAAGAACATGATGCCGATATTCATCAGGCCGGTGGCCCCGAAGAACATCCCCGCTATAATCAGGGGAAAGCCCAGCGACGAGCCCAAGTTGGCGACGGGTAGGATCGCGTGCCGAAAGTTGAGCGGCATGTAGCCGTGGGCGTGTTGGATCGCGTGGCCGACCTCGTGCGCTGCCACGGCCAAGCCGGCTAGATGGTGCCCGTGGAAGTTGTCCGAAGAGAGGCGCACGGCTTTGGCGCGGGGATCGTAGTGATCGGAAAGCATCCCTCTCGTCTCCTCGACAGACACGTCGTAGATGCGTTGCTGGTGCAGGATGCGCCGTGCGGTCTCAGCGCCCGAAAGCTGTGCGGCCGAAGCCACTTGGCTGTACTTCTTGAAGGCGCTGCGGACCCGCATCTGGGCCCAAGCGACCAAGATCATCGGCAGAATGAAAAACGGGTTAAAAAGAAACGAAAACATCTCCTCATCTCCTCAATAAGCGAAGGGCTTCTATTAGGACGCTAAATGAACGCTCCAAGTTTCTAGCAGAATAACGAAAGCACCCGAAAATCGCAAGATAAGGGCTTATATTTTCTCTTCAGCTTCAGTGGGAAGGAAGAGGGCCGGGGGCACAGCGACACCAGCCGAAACGATCATTTTTAGGGCCTCTTCAACGCGGAGATCGGTGGGGCGCAATTGTTCGGGCGGCACGATAAGCATGAAGCCAGTCGTGGGATTAGGGGCCGTGGGCACGAAGATGCTATGCGCTGGCGCTGCTTCGTCCTCGCGGGGAACGTTGCCGGCCAAAAAGCCCAAAGTCCACATCCCGATGCGCGGGTACTCGACGAGTACGACTTTCTCGAAGCCGGCTTTGCCCGGAGAAGTCAGCGACTCCACGAGCTGCTGTATGGGGGCGTAGATCGTGCGCACTAAAGGCAGGCCCTCTAGGGCTTCGCGTGCGAATTGCCACAGGCTGCGGCCCACCACGTTGGTGGCGAGCGCGCCGACGACCCACAGAATGATAAAGGTCAGCACAAAGCCCAAGCCGGGGATGTGGAACTCGTCGTAGCCGAACGGCTTAGCCACTTGGCCAATCAACGGCGCGGAGAAGCCGTCGGCCCAGTCGAACAGGAACTTGAGTACCCAGCCGGTAAGCCACAGGGGCACGATGATCGTCAGGCCGGCCATTATCGTGCGCCGCAGCCGCTGTAGCCGAGTGGGCCTTTTGCGGGGGGGCATATCACTCATAGCGTAAATTATCTTTCGTTGGCATTTTTTGAATATCCAATTGGTCAAAAATACTGTCAATACAGAGAATGCGCCCGCGCACAAGGCTTACGTTTTTTGCGCGGGAGCCTATTTTATTCTCTATGACGGCAATTTTACTCAGCGGCGGCATGGACTCGACCACCTTGCTCTGGTGGCTAAAAGCGCGGCAACAAGGCCCCATCCACGCCATTAGCATTGACTACGGCCAACGCCACCGCGTCGAGCTGGAATGCGCCGCCCGCCTCGCCCTCCGCGCCGAGGTCGCAGCCCACGAGACGCTGGCGTTGGACTTGGCGGCGCTAGGGGGCAATCCGTTGACTGATCCCACCCTGGACGTGCCCACCGCTGAATCTAAACGCCAACGCGACACCGTGGTTCCCTTCCGCAACATGCTCTTTGCAACGCTGGCGGCGGCGTATTGCGCAACCAAGGGCATTGTCGATCTGTATATGGCCCCGGTCAAAGACGACTACGCGGCCTACCGAGACTGCCGTCGCCCCTTTTACGATAGCCTCGCACAGAGCCTGCGCTTGGGGGCGGCTCACGACGCACCTTGGGCGATCCACGTCCCCTTTGTCAAGCTGTGGAAGCGGGACATCGTGGCCGTAGGGCTCAACCTCGGCGTTCCCTACGAAGAGACCCACACCTGCTACGAGGGCTTGCGGCCGGCCTGCGGCGTGTGCGACGCCTGCTGCGAGCGGCTCGCGGCCTTTGCGGCGAATCGAGCCTGCGACCCTCTGGCGTATGCCGCGGCTTCGACCAAAGCTCAGCCAACGGGTGAGCAGACGCCGTGACCACTCAGATGCCAGCCGAAGAGCGCGCCGAGCGCCTGCCGGTGTGGAACGACTCGGGGCGCGTCCTGCAGATCAACGAGATATTCTACTCGATTGAGGGCGAGGGCCTGCGCGTCGGCGAGCCTACCACCTTTGTGCGCTTGGCGCGCTGCAATCTGCGTTGCCCGTTTTGCGACACCGAGTTCGACCGCTTCACGCCCATGGACATCGAGGACATTGCCGCCGAGGTAGCGCGTCACCCGGCCGAATGGGTGTGCTTGACCGGCGGCGAGCCTTTGGGCCAAAATCTCGCGGCGCTGGCTGCCCGGCTCAAGGAAGCGGGCTACAAGCTCCACATTGAGACCAATGGCACGATCGCGCCCGATCCGGTGCTATTCGAGCTGATTGACCATTGGACTGTGTCGCCGAAGTGCTACCCGGTCGTCGCTGGTTTTGCGCGCATTACCGAGCTCAAATACGTCGTCGGCAGGGCTTTTCGCGAGGAGCGCGTCGAGGAGCACCGCGCCGACTTTGTCTATTTGCAGCCCGAATCCTCTGAGCCGCGCTACGTGCAGAAAGCTCTTGAGATCCTCAAGCGCCATCCGCGCTGGCGCCTCTCCACTCGCATCCACAAGACGCTCGGCTTGCCTTGAGTACGATCCGCAGATGGACGCAGATGGACGCAGATGGACGCAGAATACATTCACGATTGCTAAAAAGGAGATACCATGCCCGACGTAGCTGAAATTTACAAGTTCGACGAGCTTACTTGGCCCGAAGTCAACCAAGCCGTGGCCATGGGCAAAATTCCCATCATCCCCACTGGCTCGGTTGAACAACACGGCCACCACCTGCCGCTCAAGGTGGATCACCTGTGCGCCAATGCGGTGGCGACGGAGGCCGCGCGCCTAAAGCCCGAACTCGCCCTCGTCCTGCCGCCGGTGAGCTACGGCTATGTCCACCACGTGATGGACTTCCCGGGTTCGCTCAACATTCACTACGAGCACTTCATCCAATACGTGCTCGACATCACCAAGAGCTTGGCCTATCACGGCTTCAAGAAGATGATCCTCGTCAATGGCCACGGGTCCAACCACAACCTCGTAGATATGGTCGCTCGGCGCACCATAGTCGAGACCGACGCGAGCTGCACGTTTTGCTCGTGGTGGCATTTGTTGCGGGTTCATCCCGACTTTGACAAAGAGTGGCGCGAGAGCGTGTTCCCGGGCGGCTGCTCGCACGCGTGTGAGCTGGAGACTTCAATGCTGTTGTATCTCGCGCCGGAGAGCGTGCGCAAAGACAAGATCAAGAGCGAGATCGCCAAGACGAACAAGCTCGGCTCCAAATTCTTGTACACCGATTTGTTTTCACACGGGCCGATGGGCTTGATCGAGTGGACGAGTCAGTACTCGGATACCGGGGTGATGGGCGAGGCGGAGAAGGCCACGGCCGAAAAGGGCAAAATCGTCTTTGAGGAGGCGAGCCGGAACTTGGCCGAATTTGTCGAGGAATACCACGCGATGAAGATCGAGTCGCGCACTCGCCATCAGGACCAGGAGCCGACTTTTCCGCTGTCGTTTCCGACGGATTAGGGGGCGAGATAGCTAAACGACTAATCAATCGACGCGCAACAGATGGGGCAAGTGGTCGAAGTGCTGGTCGCGGGAAAAGAGATGCAGGCCGTGTTCAACCACGAGCGCGGCAATCCAGATATCATTGGTGGGAATAGGCGTACCCTGCTGACGCAACTGGCAAAAGAGTTGAGCATAGTGTCGCGTTGTGGCCTCGCCAGCGTAGAGAACGGATGTCCGGGGCCGATTGAGAAAACTCCGCAGAATGCGTTCGTTTTCGCGAGCGTATGTGCCGCACTGGAAACCGGCGCGCAATTCGGCCAAGGTGACGAAGGGCAATACGATCTGCTCGGCGAGTTGGATGCGCTCTAACACCACTGGGTCGCCGACACAAAAGTCGCGATAGCGGTTGGTATCTAAGGCAATCTTCACGACCAAAGTTCGGGATCTACTTGGTCCATGGCTTCGATGGCCCGGTCAAAGGCCGGATCGTCCACCCAAGTGCCAGCTAAGTCATCTAGATCGTGGTGGCGTACTTCCTGTTCCGATAAACCTAAGCCGCGCGCTAAGGCCCACAGAGCGAGTTCATTTAGGCTCTTGTGTTCTTGGTGAGCCCTTCTTCTGAGTTCTTCGTCTAAGTGCGGCGGCACTTTTCTGATGGTGTATTGAGTATGTTTCTCAGCCATGCCTACAATATAGGCTACATTTGCAGGCAAATCAATCTCAATGAGGCATTGGAAGACCAGATTGAGCCGCGCACTCGGTGCCAAGCCGCAGCACCGACTTTTCCGCTATCGTTTTCGACGGATTAGGACGCAGGCGGCCTATCTTCCCGCTGGTCAGCCTTGCACGTCCTTGCTGTCCCACCCGATGTGGTCATGCCCCGGCTCGTGCAGGGCTTCTCTATTTACGTGGAAGCCCTCTATTCATTTAATTTACAGTGCTATCCGACCTACAAATACCTAAGACCGGACTGCTGCGGCCTGAGCCCCACCTATCTCCGGCCAGTAGCAGGCTGGTAACTTAGCCAAGACCAAAGGATAACCATGCCGATACCGAACATCTGCAAAGAGCAATCCTGCACCGAGAAAGTACGGAAAAATCACTACTTGTGTCGTGAGCATTGGGAGGAATCTCAGGAAGGAGTTATTGATGAGTGTCCCCAGTGTGGGGTATATAAAGACACAGGGTACCCCCTGTGCATTGAGTGCAACAAGAAAGCCAGCGCGGCGATCAAGAAAAAGCCGAAATCAGGGAAAAACAAGCAGAAGATCCGCAGGTACGACCCGGTCAGAGCCGGCACCTTCGACGAACGCGCGGCTTTACTGGAAGATGACCAGAAGGCACAGGACAAACGCCAATTGTTCCACGATCAGCAAGGCAAGTGCGTTTACTGCGGCAACGAGTACCAGTACGACGAACTCGAAATTGAGCACATGATTCCGAAGGCCCGCGGTGGCCCAGACCACATCCGAAATTGCCAGTTGGCCTGTGGTAGTTGCAACCTAGCCAAAGGCACGAAGACCGACATTGAATTCCGGCAAGAACACGCTAGTCATCTGCCGCAGAAAGAGAGGACACCGGCCGACCCGCCCATAGATCCGAAACTGCTCAAAGCGCCAGCCCAGAAGCGCCGCTTCTGGCGATCCCGACGTAGGTGATCTAGTGATCGATAGGATACGTAAAGCCCGCCATAGCATATCGACGGAATGCGGACACGATCCGAAGAAGCTAATTGAGTATTATATAAGGCGTCAGAACAAACGGAGATCACCGAAATCGTCAGCGGCAAGCAATGAAATGGTTCGGTCGGACGATGAATAACAGTGCCTATCTGAATTGTATAGGAGGCTCATTTGTTCCAGCACAAGTTTGAATGGGACCCTAGCAAAGCAGAACAGAATCTCAGGGAACATGGTATTACTTTTGAACGCGCTGCTACCGTTTTTCAGGATCCAAGAGCACTCTCCAAGTTCGACGAAGAACACAGTCAAGATGAGGACCGGTGGATCACTCTTGGTCTAGATCGGACAGGTAGCCTACTGGTCGTTTGTCATACATATCGAGAAGAGACTGCCTCAAGTGACCGGATACGGCTGATCTCGGTACGTAAAGCAAACACGAATGAAACGAGGCAATACAATGAAACAGGAATATGATTTTTCTAAGGCTGTGAGAGGGAAGTTCTTTCGCGAGGGGGCCGAGCTACAGCTACCAATTTGCTCTGATAGGGGTTCTAATACTCATCAACGACCCAACCTCTTCGATTATGCGACTTCCGAACTCTCGCAGGACGCCGTCATCTGCTGGCTCGTCGCCTGTGCTGCCGAAGCCACTGGAGACCTTCAGGAGTGTGGACGGGCCTTCGTTCGCGCTCTTTTTCGAGCAGGAGTGTCGGATGGGATCGGGGGTGTTCCGGTGCTAGGAGCTAATGGCAAATCGACGGCTCCCTACGATGGGCCGTGCGACGTGAGCGACGTAAGCAGCCTCATCCCTCAGTATCGCCGGATCGATGTGTATTTCCAAGCCAAAGTGGACGGGAAAAAGGTCTCTTTTATCATCGAAGACAAAACATACACAGAGGCTCACAGTGGCCAACTGGCACGGCATATAGAGGTCGTCACTAAAGATAAAGAGAAAGAGGAAGATTTAATCAAACCCATCTATTTCAAGACTGGGTATATGTTCAGTGCTGAGAGAGAGTCCGTCGAAAAGGACAAGTATTCCGTGTTTAAGGCGGAAGACATGAAAAGGTTCCTTGACGATCAGGACGCAACTAGGGAAAACGAGATTCTGCACCAGTATGCGGAGTATCTGACCTGCCAGATGAAAACGAGAGCCGATGCCCAAGCGAATTGGGACCTCAATCAGGACCATGTGCAGTGGGAGTTCATGCTGAAGCTCCGTGATGTGCTGGAAAATGCGGCTGACGAATGGCAGTCCTTTGTCCCCGGCCAATTGTCCGGTCCTCCACCGAATTCGGACTGGCTTTGGTGCGGATTGGGTAGGAGCAGAAGTAAGGGCGGTAGTCCGTGGACGCAGTACTGGTTCGCAAAGCATCTGTTTTGGCGGCTCGATTCGTGGAGGCCGCGGCTGCGACTGATGATTCACCTTAGAAACGCTGGGAGGAGCGTCGAAGAGAGCGATGGTATGGTCCGTGAATACCGGGATCGCTTTAAGGAAGCCCTTCATAAAGAGGGACTATATGCCGGATGCGTTCGCATGAGGAGAGGTAATGAATGCACCATTGGATCCGTTGAGACTGCCAATCTTCAGGGAATGGCGGTGAGCGAATTTCTGGATCGGGTGACGCGGGTGCATATCAGATTCCTTGATATGATTGGCGCAAAGGTTGAGTTAATGACGAGGCTGTGGTGCGAAGTTGATTCTGTGCTGAAAGAGGAGATTCGAGATCTTCCTTCCAAATCCGAAGAACTCTCGGATGTATCCGAGGAGACGATCAAAGGATTCAAAGATCACGGTCTGTACTATCCGTTTGGCAGTAGAGCCGCCTCGCTCGGTGTTGTTCAGGAAGAAGGCCGCATTTTCTTTGGAGTCTATTACGACAAGAATCAAGACGAACACCGCGAACTTGAGGCGGCATTAAAGGCGGCATTAAAGGAAGTACCCGGTGGTGATAAACCAACCAATGAGTGGCTTTGGTGGGCGTGGGCTGATGGAGACTTCGAATCGTATGCGGAAAGAGTCGCACAAGGTTTGAAGCTGGTTTGGGATGCGATTAAACGGGCTGGCCTTAATTGATAGCGTTTCCTCATTTGGCTGTTTCCGACCAAGCTGTGCACTCGCCATCAGGGACAAGAGCCGATCTTTCCGCTGTCGTTGCTGACCGGATTAGGGTGGCGTTTAATTCAATCTGTCAGGCGTCCGTTACGTAGCACCTACATGAAGGCACAACGCGATGAAGAGAACATTGACCATTGACTACGGAGATGAGGTTCTACTGGCTTTGGGATATTCACCCGAGCAATTCAGTGAAGAGGCCAAGCTCCTCATCGCCATCAAGCTCTACGAGTTGGGACGGCTGTCCTCGGGGGCGGCAGCCAAGTTAGCCGATATATACCTAAGCCTTTGTTCCTAATGAAGCTAGCCGACTACGGCGTCGATTCCTTCCGACTGACCGAGGAAGACTTCCAACAGGACTTGGCTAGTGCCCGACGTCATCTGTAATACTTCTCCGCTCCAGTACCTACACCAAGCTGGCGCGTTGGAACTTCTGCCGGCACTCGCCGGACAGGTGTACGTCCCCGAGGCAGTGATTGCGGAGTTGAGGGAGGGGCAGCGTCGTTTTGGCTTGAAGTCTATCCTCAGTTATCGTGGATCGTGTCTCTGGATGAACAATGCTGCGCGGCCACCGTGCGCTGAGTGGCTCACAACGCATTGCCTTTTCGATTTCATCGAGAAACGAATTATGTAAGGCCTCGAGCTCCGGCTGTGTCAGGGACGGTGCGCATTCATGCAGCAAGCGGGCATTGGTCGCATGACGAGCAGGGCGGCCCAGCCAGCCGAGGACCACAGGACGGAGCGTTCGGACCGCGGTACGCAGCCAGTTCCACCGACACAATGCGCCCGCACAAGACCGTCGCTTGTGCTAATTACTAATTTTGGATAAATTAGTAATTAATTAGTATTTCATCATCCTAAAGTAGCAACTCCCACCCTTTCGCAGCCGATCCCCAACAGATAGAAGCACGACTTCAACCATGAGAATGCCCAAAAACCCGCAGCCTTTCGACGAGTTGGTCTCGTCGTACGAACCAAATGATTTGGTCAGGCTGCTGGGATCGGACATTGGCCGCCTGCCCAAGGATAGATACCTGCATTGGGACCAGCTTCGTCACCTGCCCCCTCCGGAAGGGTTTACGAGCCTCGACTGGTGGACTGCCGTCAAGCTCAAGCGCATAGTTTCGCGGCACGAACTACCATTCAAGGACACTCGCGGCAGGCCGTTCTCATTCAGCGACACGGGGAACCTGTACCCTCGGCTCCATCAGGTGGACCGGGATGCGAGCGGGAGAATCGAGGTCCCCCACGGCGACGTGGTCAACAGCGGCTCCCGCGAACGGTATCTGATGAATTCTCTGATCGAAGAGGCGATCACGTCGAGCCAGCTAGAAGGTGCCGTCACGACTCGCCGGGTTGCCAAGGAGATGCTGAGATCAGGCCGCCCGCCACGCGACAACAGCGAACGAATGATCGTCAACAACTACTCGGGCATGGAATTTCTACGCGAAAACATCGACGAGGACCTGACAGTCCCTATGTTCATGGACCTGCAAAGGACATTGACAGAAGGGACGCTCGATCCGGCTGTAGTCGGGCGGCTCCGGCGGCCGACCGACGTGGTCGCTGTGGTGGACCAACGCGACGGCGAGGTCATCCACATGCCCCCGGACGCCAGTCAGCTCAGCGACCGCGTCGAACTGCTCCTGGATCTCGCCAATGGACGCACCGAGGACGATCCATTCCTGCATCCGGTCGTCAAGGCCATCCTCCTTCACTTCATGGTCGGCTACGACCATCCGTTTGTAGATGGAAATGGACGGACCGCAAGGGCACTGTTCTACTGGTCCATGGCGAGATCGGGGTATTGGCTGACCGAGCTCCTCTCCATTTCAGCGGTCATTCAGAAGGCACCCGCTCAGTACGTTCGCGCGTACGTGTTCTCCGAGATCGACGACAACGACGTCACGTATTTCCTCGACTACAACCTGCGGGTAATCCTAGACTCGATCTGCCTCTTGCACGCGTACTTGGCGCGTAAGACCAAAGAGACGAGCAAATTGGACGCCATGCTACGCGGTTCTGATGCGGCCTTGGTTCTAAACCATCGCCAAGTGGCCCTGTTGGGGCACATGCTGAAGCACCCCGACGCCTCGTACACCATAGATGGGCACCGGCGATCTCACAATGTTACATACGAGACGGCACGCACCGACCTCCGTGCCCTCGACAAAATGGAATTAATCGTCAAGTACACGGGTGGGCGTAAATGGATATACAGGATAAGTGACAACTTCGAAGATCAACTCAAGCGGGTCGTCGCACCCTGAGAAGTCGTCGCCCTTGCCGCCTCCGCCAGCGTCCTACCCGAGAAGCTCGCGCAGGCGATCCGCGTAGCGCGCACGATCTTGATCGTCGGCCCGCACGGGCACTCCCAGATACGTCCCGTCTCCGATGTACCGCGGGATTACGTGCGTGTGCAGATGCCACACGTCTTGGCCGCCGGCCGGCTCGTTGTTTTGCCGCACTGTCACGCCGTCGCAGGGATACCCGGTGCGGATGGCGACCGCCACGCGGCGCACCATGTGGGCGATGCGACCGGCCAGTTCGTCGGGCAACGCGTAGATGTTCTCATAGTGCACCAGCGGGATCACCAGCGCCTTGCCGGGGTTGGCCGGACTCCAGTGCAGCGCAATCTGCACCAGAACATGCTCGTCCCGCCAAGCCGTGAACTCGGATTCCGCGCCGCCTGCTATGGCGCAGAACGGGCAGCGGTAACCAGTCGGCGCGTGCGAAGGCAGCTCAACCATAACGTCATGGATCTCCAGCGGCGAGGCAACCAAATCCCCTCACCATACAAACACCGTCCCCAACAATTCATCTGGTGTATCCCGCAATGTGTCATAGATGCGCTTGGCTTCGCTCACCGGGACGACATCGCGGATTAAGGGCGCAATCTTCACTAACCCCCGATCAACCAGACGACACAGATTCTGCAGGTCATTGCGATCAAAATGACTATTTTGTTTTAGCTGGATCTCGCGTCCCTGACCAAGGTTAAAGGTATAGGTCACTTTGTCCCGTCCAGCGATGAATACCACCCTGCCGCGCTGACGCACAGCACTAATAAGCTGATCCTCCATCCCCGGCACGCCGGCAAAGTCAATCACCGCATCAAACGTCCCATCGGCGATCTCTTTTCCCCAGCCGTCCCCTGCAACATTCAGCACGGTTTCAGCCACACCAATCTGCTCGGCAATCTCCAGACGATTGGCATTGATGTCGCAAAGCGCGACGCGCGCTCCCACGCCAGTGGCAATCTGTGCGGCGACCTGACCGATGATGCCAGCCCCCACAATCAACACCCGTTCTCCCATCTGCAACTCGGCATTGCGGCAGGTGCGCATGGCGACACTGGTCATCCCGAAAAGCGCCGCCTCCTTGCGGTCGATCGAGTCGGGCAGCTTGATGAGCAAGCCGTCTTCTGGCATCACGACGTACTCTGCGTGGAGGGCACTCATGTACAGCACATCCCCAATCTGTAGTTCGCTGACATCGGGCCCCACCTCAATCACCCGTCCCACATTTTGGTAGCCGTCGCCGCCAGTGGGAAGTTGTTCATCCTTGGGAGCGTAGTTGCCGCCAATCAGTTGATTGCGTTCGGTGCCGTTTGTTATCCCAGAGTAGATCGTCTCGGTTTTGACTTCATTGCCGGTTGGGCCTTCTGGCTCAGGCCAATCGTGGACGAGGACTTTCCGCCTTCTCTTATCAGGTAAGCCTTGAATACTCAGCGTCCGCATGGACCCTTTTCTCCCTAAATCCTCCCCGCCAGCCACTGAATTCCCCGCGCAACAACCGTGCGAAAATTGGGATCAGAAAACACCTGATTGTCGTGCCCCGACTGACAACAAAACACGCGGGCGCTCTTGTACTGTCGAGTCCACGCCAGTGTCTTCATACTCTCAGGGTGATCGGTAGTCAACAACAAATCGCTGTCGTCCCCCGGATCCGCCATGATATAAGTCTCATCCACCATTGCCCACGGAGCCAATCCCCGGAGAATCGGATGCTGCGGATCTGCGATGTCAACATGCAGGTTTTGGCCAACCTTGAAATCGAAACTGCGATCTTGAATGCCGCACAGATCCGACCACAATTGCCACTGCGGAAACGCGAGGATGGCATGGTGCAACACCAATATACCCGCCTGATTTTCACCCAGTTGTTCAATAGCTTCCCGGACTCTCCCATCGCCGGGCGTCTGCCGATGAAAGTTATAGAATACGAGGACGTCGTACTGCTCCCGTACTTTGCCAGCATCTGCCGCAAAGTTCTCCAAATCCTGTAGATAAAAATCAATCTCGGGAATGCTCCTGAACAACCCGTGAAATCCCGGCACATCAAAGGCATGTTGTCCGGTTATCACCGCTGTGTTGATCTTGCTCATAATACCCTCCAATTACAAATGAAATAGTACGAGTACGAGGGGTGGGTGCGGGTAATTGGGCGAGGCTTTGGCGGGCGTGGATGAGTAGGAGGCCTTCGCTGTTATGACACAGCAGTCTCCTAGATCGAACAGGTTCGGTCGTGTTGGCTTTAGAAGGATGGTTCTACGATCAAATAACGGCAACGGCGCTCCGGGCCAGCTCGTCCCAGTCTGGTTCCACCGCAGGACGGTCGCTCCAAGCTATCGACAAGGTGCCATTTTCTACGACGACCGTACCCCGGCAGTCCAGATCCTCCTCGGGAGGACGCGGCAGCACGCCCATAGCTTCAAAGACGGGATCGTTGCCAATGGCCAAGATGACCTGGGGATCGCCGCCGTGCACCTCGACGCCGAAGCTTTCGGCCAGTTGGGCCTGTTTGACCTGACCCGTGATGCCGATACCCCGCTGCCGGACGATATCCGCGGCCTGTAGCGCCAAGTACGGCGCCGTATTGTAGGGCTGGCCGCCGATGGCTCCGATCCATTCGAGAGTCAGCACCGGCAGATCGAGGGCGTCGCACAGCTTCTTCAGCCCCATGATATCGTAGTCCTGCAGCGGCTCTTCGATCCACCTGTAATGGTACTTCTCCAGTATGCGGCCGATTTTTATAGCCTCCTCGACCGTGTACGACTCGACGGCGTCGTGAAAGAGCAGGATATCGTCGCCCAGCGTCTCCCTCAGCTTCCTGGCCATCTCCCCGTTGCCTCTCACCCCCCGGTACGAGTGATCCTTGCAGCCGATAAACCCCTCTTCTTCCACCCGTTTCACCGCGTGGGCAACCAAGTCGTCAATGGTCCGACCGCCGACGTTGCAGTAGGCGGGGACGCTTTCGCGGCAGGCTCCGAGCAGCTTGTAGATCGGCAGGCGGGCGCTTCGACTCGCCAGATCCCACAACATCCGGTCGATGGTGTCGAGCAGCCCCCTGCCCGTGTACATAAACCGCTGGGCCATCCAGAAACGCTGCCAGATGTATTCCCGGTCAAAGGCATCCACGCCGATGAGCATGTGGGCATACCGCGCCAAAAACGCCTTGGCCTCCCATTCCAGTCCCCGAGGATCGAAACCCGTGGCATAATTGGCGTATGCATCCAAGTCTCCATCCGTCACGAGCCGGATCATCAGGCGATACGTTGGCTCGGGCTCTTCCCCGGTGAACGTAAATCCCTCGGGATCGACGGCACCGAATCCTTGGTCGTGGGTAAGCAGGCCGGAGATACCCGGCGGCACGGGGGCAATGCTTCCTCTGGCCCCGCAACTCTCCTGCCGCGTCGCGGGTTCGCCCTGCAACAGGTAACACTTAACATCTCGAATCTGCATAGGGCCTCAGATCTCAATCAGTTCCGTGGTGTGCTCGTTGACGGCGCCCATGTCGATCTCCACGCCCAATCCCGGCGCAGCGGGAACCTCGATGTACCCCTCACATATCTGTAGAGGATTCTCGATGAACGGCGCAGAGGATGTGCCATCGGCCACCTCCAGAAAGGGCGTATTCCGGATGGCACCCGCCAGATGCAGATGGGCAAAACCGTCGCATATCCCTAAACCATCCAGATGGCAGTAGGCCCCAAAGGCTTCGGCACAGCGGGCGGCCTTGAACACATCCGTCATGCCGCCGGCCCGGACGACCTCCGTGCGAATGTGGTCGGCCGCTTGCGCCGTCATGACCTGGGCCGCTTCCATGGGACTGGACACGCCCGTGCTCGTTGGGGTATCTATCTCGGCGGCTAGCTGTCTGCCGCCGGACGTGTCGTTGTCGGGCCGCGGCCGGTCAAAACAGAAAAAGTCCGCCGCGTCGAGCGCCCGCCCGATCCGTATCGCTTGGTCGAGAATCCACCGCGCCCGACCGTCGAGCAACAGGCAAAAATCCGGTCCTACAACTCTGCGCACATCGCGTATCAGGCCAATGAGCGATTCTTCGTCCAAAAGGGCGTCGAATTTGTAAGCCCGGAAACCCGCACCTTGTGCTTCCTGCGCTTCCTCGACGATCTCTTCCGCCGAATTGCGCTCCGACCTTCTGCACACCGGAATGCGATTGCGAAAGCCGTTGACATGCCTATGGATCGGCCGGCCGGCGATCCTAGCCGTGAGGTCCCACAAGGTGACGTCGATACAGGCGCGGAGGTCGGCAGGCACGCTCCCGTCCGCCTCGTTGAACGCCAGCCATATCCGTTCGCGATCGACGGGATTCGCATTGATGAGGATGGAGGCCGCCTCGGCCGCGTCGGCCCCGGCAACTGTGGCCGCAACTCCGGTACAGCGACCTTCCAAGCCCTCGTCGGTCAGAATGCGCAACAGACCGGCGGGCTGATGTATAGCTATTCGGGATATAATCATGGGCTTTTCTTCAATGATGTAATCGAGATGCGTGCAGTATAGATCAGCAGACATGCGATGTCAACGATTTATATTCGCGCCACAATCTCTGAATATCGCTGCCGTAGTCGATATGACCTCTTGCCAAAGCCTGCGCCCCAACTCGGCACTCGCTTGGCTCGCGTCGCCTATGACACCAGTGTCTGAATATTTCGTGAAATCGAGGTGCGGATCGTTCCAATCCACCTCCCTTGAGCTAGTTGACGGGATCCTGTCGAGTCGGACCGTGTCTGGACGTCGATGCAGGGCGATTGAAGTCGTGAAGCTGTCGGCGTGTCCCCCCAAGACACTTGGATCAGCTACACGGCACCAAATGTCATGGTACGGCAAAGGGGGAAGATGAGCTACACATGAAAGGCGGAATTTTGCGTTAAACCTGTCCACTGCCTCCTCTAGTCGATGCTCGCCGCAGCCACGCCAGATAACGATGGTATCGAAGCCTTGCTCTGCAAGTGATTCAAGGACGAAATAGACGCATTCTTCATGCACAGAATGTGGTATGTTGACATAGCCCGAGCCAAAGCCCCGATGTTCGGGCGTGGGTCCAAATGGCATGGCCGGCAAAACCAAAGCACGCACATCGTGACAGCGTACCGCGTGCTGTGCAGCTTCCAGGGCGACCGCTTCCGCAAACCAAGTGTCGAAATCCACCGCCAAATGTGGCCCCTGCTGCTCTGTGCATCCGGTGGGTACGACCGCCAAACACCCAGCGTTAATAAGCGACTTGATTTCCAGATATGTATAGTCAACGAATTTATGCGATTTCATGTTGGCTCGTCCGCATCACCTCGACGCAAGGTTTGTCATCGCTCAATCAAGTAATGTCCGCGTCAGAAATTCATCCATCGCTGGAAAGACGGAATAAAACTTCTCCATCACCGCAGCTTCCACAGGGACCGTAACGGGAAACGCTACCATTTCCGCTTGCTCTAGCAACGCTAGGAGCCGTTCAGCGCTTTGTCGAGGGTGTACTTCATCGTCACCCGGCACAATCATAACGGGAAAAGAAATCGAGCGTATATCCTCTTCTGTCAGTCCCGCAGGCCAGCTCATCGATAAGAAAAATTTGCCCCAGCGATGAAGTGTTGCGGCAAATAGCTGCGGATCTATTGCTAAAATACGCTCTCGATTGCTCGGATTCCGATAGATCGTTTGTGCTAACCAAGTACCCCGTTCAGAGGATTGTCCCTGCAGTTCACAGGTCCACGCCTCTATTGACGCATCAATCGCGGCTTGCATACCACCGCGTTCCGCTATTTCTGCAAGGCTAAAACAATGCTTATCTACACCTGGTCTAAACAATGCTACATCGTCAGTAGGTGCGGAAAACAGGATGAGCGATTTTACATCTTCTGGGTATCGATGCGCCATCCAAAGCGATAAACTGCTACCGGCTGACGCGCCAGCAAAACAAGCGGGGCCTAAATCCAAGTTCCGCAGGAGTGCATGGAGATCCTCTACATCTGTACTCACATAGCTCGGACTATCCGCCAGTGCGACATCAGACGCGCCAAACCCATTGCGCCGATCCCAAATCAGCACGGAGTACTGACGAGAAAAGTGACCAGCCACCAAATAGCTCAATTCATTGCGGCCAAAGCGCCCCCCTTCCGTCCATACCAGCAGCGGTCCCTTACCAAAGATTTCATATGCAATGGACGCGCCATTCACAGTCATTGTAGGCATTGATTGTATCGTTTCAGTTGTTTCGTTAGCGTTTAATTGTTTGTACTCGAACAGAAAGTTCTCAAGCGAGAAATTTGACCCGAACTCCAAAATTATCAAGTGACGTTACGCAGTACGTGGCCGGTGGTTGGTTTTCGGCCCGATTCTCTCTGGGATCGCGGGCAGGACGCCCTTGATTCGACGAGGCCGGTGGCCGTAGGGGGCGGTTTGAAACCGCCCCCTACTCCCAAATTATCACGACGGAAAGGAGCATCCCATGACAGAGCGACGGGTGGATTTGCGCAGCGATACAGTAACCCGGCCGACCGAGGCGATGCGGGCGGCCATGATGGCGGCACCCGTGGGCGACGACGCGTACGGCGAAGATCCCACGGTCAATCGGCTGGAGGAACTAGCGGCCGCCAAAGTGGGCATGGAGGCGGGGCTGTACGTGCCCTCTGGCTCTATGGGCAACCGCTGTGCCTTAGAGGCGCACACGCGGCCGGGCGACGAGGTGGTGTACGCGGCCGGGGCACACGTCTTTGGCGGATACCGGGCCCAATCCGCGCCCGAAGCCTGTCTAGCCGCGCGCTCGGTACCGCTGGAATTTGGCGTCATGCGGCCCGAGCAAGTAGAAGAGATCGCAGACCAAGCCAACCCCAATCGCGCCCGCCCCTCACTGGTGTGGATTGAGAATCCGCACAATTTGAGCGGCGGCTCGGCCTGGCTGCCCGACCAAGTGGAGGCCGTGGCCGCGGCCGCCCACAAACGCGGGCTCAATTTGCATATCGACGGAGCGCGCATCTTTAACGCGGCTATAGCCGTGGGAGTGGATGTGCGCGCCTATACCGAGCACGCCGATTCAGTGATGTTCTGCGCCTCCAAGGGGCTCAGCGCGCCCGTAGGCTCGCTGTTGTGCGGGCGACGCGAGTTTATCGAGCAGGCCCGACAGGTGCGCTCGCGCCTAGGCGGCGCCATGCGACAGGCCGGAATTGTCGCGGCCGCGGCCATCGTGGCCTTGGAGACCATGGTCGAGCGCCTAGCCGAGGACCAGGCCCACGCCAAATTGCTGCACGAGGGCCTAGCCGACATTGACGGGCTCGAATCCATTCAACCGCCGCACCCGACCAATTTCGCAACCGTGGATTGCAGCCGTCTGGGCTGGAGCGGCCAGGAATTGGTCGAGCGCTGGAAGGCTTGCGGCATCCTGAGCCATCCCCGCCCACCGCATTGGGTGCGCCTGGTTTTTCACCGCCACATCAAGGCAGACGATGTCGAGTACGTCCTAGCCTGTACCCGTCGCCTAGTGAAACATTGAAAAATCACTTAGCATCGCGCAGGAGGAACACGCGATCGCTGTTGAAGAAGTCGCCGACCCGCTCGTCGCGGTACGCACCACCGGCGATCAGCAGGCGACCGTTGACAACAGCAGCCGCAGCCCAGCTAACCGGCGAGGGCAGGTCGGGACCGCGACGCCACCGGCCGCTATCCGGCGCGTAGGCAAAGCTCGCCGTCTGGCCGCTTTTGGCCCCCCGTCCGCCCATGACCCAGACGCTGCCGTTGAAAGCCGTGCATAGCGGAGCGCTGGGAGGCCGCGACGGGTGCTCAATCTCGCTCCAGCTATCCTGCCCGGGGTCATAGACGAACAGACCTGGGCACTGAGACGAGGGTCCTGCGGCGATGTAGATCTTGCCATTCAGAACGCAGCCGCTGGCCTGCAACACCGGGCCGGGCGCAGGAGCGTCCACCCGCCAACTCGTCTCCCCAGTTCCAATGCTCAGGACTTCTGCCGTCGGGCTTTCGTCGTCGGCACCACCCACGGCGTACAACCGGTCATTGACGGTCAAAGCCACCACTTGGCCTGCCTTGCGCGGTAGCGGCGGGCCGAGGCGATAGCTCCGCGTACTAGGATTAAAGATTTCGACAGTCTCCGTCGCCCGCGTCCCACCGCCAGCGCGGAAGAGGCCCCCTAAAAGCCATAGCTCGTCGTCGAGAGCGGCGATGCCAGAATACGCCTTGCCCGGCTCGAGCATGGGCGGCTCCACGCGCCAAGTGCCCGAGGGGATGTGGTAGGACCACACGTGATCGAGGTTTACCCACTCAGACGCGGGCCAGCCAAAGAAGGTCTTGCCCCCAGCGGTGTACAGACGGTCTCTGATCCGGGCAAAGATGTGGTCGTGGTTGCCCGCCGGCATCCTCGGCTGCTCGTCCCAGTGCTCGTGCCAAGCTTGCTCAAGGTCGGTGAGACGTTCAACTCGCCCCGCCCTCAACACCCAAAGACTGCCAGACCGAGCGTGCAGCAGCGCCTGCACCGGACCATCCCCACCCGTCTGAATCTCCCGCCAAGCCGGCGGACCGTCGGCATTCACAGTCAGCTCGCGCAAGCTGCCATCGGCAAAGCCGACGACGATCTGATTGCCGCCGTGCGCAATCGCGGTGATGCGGGCATCGACGGGATTGACAAAGGAGCGATGAGGCCCGGACGAGCGCGGATCAACGCGCAAAACGGAAGCCTCCAAGGCCACCCAGACGAAGCCGGCGTCGTCGGTGACAGCACCCTGCCAAGAACCAGCGAGTTGATCCGCAGACAGGTCGAGGCGCTGCCAGCCGTGGGGATGTTGGTCCGTCAGAACGACCATATCCCGCCGCTGACCATCGTCAGCAACGGCCCACACATTGCCGAAGGGATCGTCGCACACCGGCGTAATCTCCCACCCGGATGGGGAGACCGGCACAGCCCCGAACATGGCGTCGCCCCGACGCACAGCACCGCACCCAGCGCACCAAACATCGCCCCAGCGCGTCGCCAGCAACGGTCCCGGCGACCCTTGGACAAGAAAGGAAGGCGTTCGAGAAACCGGCTCGCCCCCCTGACGCGGGAAGCGCAAGACCTCGTCGTCGCGGGCCATCCACAAATCCCCGTCAGGGGCAATCTGCAGGCCCTGGACGCGTCCCTCGGCGACAACCTCCCAAGTGTCGGCGTCATCAGAGGCGTTGCGGGCGACGATTCCCTCAGAGCCAAGGACGGCAACATAGACTCGTCCGTCGCGATCTTCGAGGAGCAGGCCCGGCCCGTCGGGCAAGGTGTCGGCCGCGGCAAGTCCGGCGAAAGTGACCATGAGGCAACCTATTCGATAGAGGGATCGGAGTGAAATGAGATTAAGCAGCATTGTATCCAGCTTTCTTAGTTCGCATGGTACATCTCTTATCGTTTAAGGATGTATAGAAGGAAGGTTTTAATGCTCAGAAGTTGCAATAATAGATACCTGCCCAGAGGCGGTCAATCTCGACGATAATTGCACAAGACGGGCTTTTTCGTTCTATTGACCCCGCAGGTTCCATTCGACATTCAGCTCGATAACTTCGCACTGATACCACATGGCGAGGCCATCATGACCAGTACCCTGACCAATCAACAAATCGCCGATTACCGCGCAAACGGCTACCTCATCATCCGCGATGTCGTCTCCTCGCAGGAGACCTCCCAACTGCGAAGCATCGTCCAGCGAATGGCCCGTGCAGGAGCGTACCCATCTTCTCTGCAGTACCCCACACCCGGCAAGTACACCATCAGCGGCAACCGGATCGCCGAACCCGGATTATCCCCCATTGCCGAGCACCCTGTGGTCGTCGATGCAGTTGAAGCCATACTTGGGCAACCCGCTCATCTAACTGCGTACGTCGCCTATCTGCGCTCCCCGGGCGACAAAGGCGGCGGCGCTCACTGCGACTACAAGCGCTGGCGTCCGGTAGGTTCCTCCATGCGTTGGCTCTTCGCCATCATCCCACTAAACGACTTTAACCATGAATACGGCCCACTGCTGGTCTCGCCCGGATCGCACAAACTCGCGCAAGTCATCGATCCAGATACACACATCTTGGACCTCACGCGCCCCGATCCCGAGCAACTGCCCGACTTCGTCGATCCCGAGCTAAAAGCCGGCGACCTGCTGCTGATGGATATGCATACTTGGCACAGGGCACCGGGAGGGACCACCGCTGACGACCGCGTTGGGATCTTCAACAAGTACTGCGCCGTCAACGCACCGCCCGCCGCAGGCTACTATCCCTACGACCGCACCGCCTACGATTCGTTGAGCGACGCTGGTAAACGGCTAATACCCCTCCACTTCGACCAACCGATCACAGACACCCGCTTACTCATCGAAGCGACATCCGGCTCAGAGTCGCGGTATTTCCTGACTAGTATAGACGGCAACGGAAACTGGGAACTGCCCGGCGGCGCAGGTTGGGAAGAAGAAAAGGTCGGCTGGGATGTCGGCGCTCGAATCGGCTCTTTGCAGTCGCTCGTCAAAAATCAGTTGAACGTCGATATCCCTTGGGCATCCTACATCGAAGACGTCACAACCGATGGCGGCGTCTCCCGACTCTACGGGTATGCAGACGCCGAAGAGGATCGCGGATCACTCGGCGCTGGAAACTGGTTCACACAAGACCAACTCCTAAACATGCTCGGCGAGTCGCACGCCATCTGCCGCGCGGTATCGACTTGGCACAGAGAAGACCTAATTCGGGGCAGGGGCAAGGCGGTCAGCCAGAGCCGACAGCAATTCGAATAGGCACCCCGTCCAGCCACGCAAATACCAACGAAGGGCCGCCCGCGGCCAGATGCAAATCCAGTCGCGGGCGGCCCTTTCAGCGCTGATCTTACCGCAGCAACATCATGCGGCGAGTGATAGCGAAGGAGGTACCTTCCAAGCGGTAGATGTAAACGCCGCTGGCCATCTCCTGGCCATTTCTGTCCCTGCCGTCCCAAGCCAATACATGCGCCCCAGCCGCAAGATGGCCATCGGTCAGCACGCGTACGATCTGGCCGGTTAGGTTGTAGATCACCAAGCGCGCAGGACCGGCCATGTTGGCGGGGATTTGGAAGGAGATTATCGTGGAGGCATTGAAGGGGTTGGGCATGTTCTGCTGCATGGCGGGGCGGGCCGCCTCGGCGTACAACCGGTATGCTTGCCTCTCGACCACCACTACCATATCCAGACCCAATCCAACAAAAGGTGCCAACGCGTCCGGTCCTGGAGCGCCAAAGCCAACCTCGACGATGTCCATGCCCAACTGGAACGCTGTATCGACCCACAGCGCGTCTTGACGGTAGAAAGACCGGCCGAGCCAAGTCGCCATTTCAAATTCGTCCTCCACTGCAGTAGAAGTGAACGAATCCGAATCACCCACAGCCGAGTCCTCGACGCCTTCGGGCAAGGGCAAGGGCACCGACACAGTCTCTAACCCGTCCTCGTTGCGGATGCGGCGATCGATGGCGACAAAGGAGGTGTACTTGGTGAGCAGGTTGTAGTCCAAGCCTAGCTGCGTGATCTGAGGACGCAGGGCATCGCTGTAACTGAGCTGTTCATCGTAGCTCAATTGGTCAATGCGGTAGCGAGCCCACAAATAGCGCAGGGCTCTGTTGGTGGGCTTGGCTTGGACGGTAGATACGTCGAATTGGGCACCGTACGCTTGGTCCCCGGTGCGGCCCCCCAACAACACAGTGCCTGCGGCCGCGCCGCGCCACTTGCCAAAGACGATGATCGGCCGGTCGGCAAGCATATCGGGGATGAAGGCCGGCTCCACTTCATACGCGTCAAAGCCTTCGAAGCCCGCTTCTACTTGGGTGAGAATGGGAGTGCTGATATAGATCTGGAAGCGGGCGGCCTCGTCTGGGGCCTGTCCCTCTTCAGTCACCACAAAAGTCTCGCCTTGGCCGGCCCGTGCGAGGCCCTCGATGAGGAAGCGGTTGACCGACGAGCCAATGCCAAAGGCAAATAGACTGGCTTGGCCCAAGCGCTGGCTCACCAGCTTAAAGGCGGAGGCTTCAAAGCTGACTTTACCATCGGTGATCACCGCGATGATACGGGCATAGCCCTCCCCAGCCAAAGGCAGGCCGAAAGCCCGGTTGAGCCCGATGAGCAACTCGGTACCACCGCCACCCTGTTGCCCATCAATGAAGGCCCAAGCCTGATCGAGATTCTCCTGAGTGGCCGACAACGAGCGGTCTCTCCAGACCGCCGCCGCGCCGGCGAAGAGCACGACGTTAAAGCGGTCCTCGGGGCGCAACTGGCCGAGCAGGTTTTTCATCATTCCCTTTGATACTGTAAGAGGGAAGCCCCTCATGGAGCCGGATACATCGATCACAAAGATGTACTCGCGCGGCGGAATCTGGCTCAACTCCGGACGGGCGGGCGGCTGCGCCATGAGCAAAAAGAAATTCTCCTCTTCTCCCTCGTACAACAGCAGACCCGACTCGACCTGTTGGCCGGCTAGTTGGTAGCGCAGGATAAAATCGCGGTTGCCGCCAAAACCGCCCGCCGGGTCCAAGGTCAGGCGCAATTCATCCGAGGTGTCCTTCTCGACGATCACTTCGTGGGTGGGGCAGTTGTATTCCTGGATGGGCAGGCCGGCGGCCAGAGTCATCTCGATCGCATAGGTGTAGTTGGGATCTTCGCCTTCGTGCAGGTGGGGAATGCGCTCTCCACCACCTAGACCCAGAATTTCATTGACCGCCTCGGGAGAATAGCGCGGACCGACCACGGTGGACAGGACGAATTCGTATTGTTTTTCCGTGGGCACCAATAATTCCGTATAGGACAGGCGCACGGCAATGGAATCGCCCGGCAGGATATTGGCCACGTTCATCTTGAAAACGTTTGGACGCTCCTGCTCAAGAAGGGAAGCGGTCTGCCCCAATTCGCGCGCCTCTTCGTACTCCCGCCGGGCCTGCTCGCGCTCGCGGATCTCGGCAATGATTTCGCGGTCGCCGGTGTGCATCACCATGCCGTACACCGCGGCTCGGGTCGAGGCTGGAAATATGTA
This sequence comes from Candidatus Latescibacterota bacterium, assembly GCA_965116455.1. Taxonomy (GTDB): domain Bacteria; phylum Latescibacterota; class UBA2968; order UBA8231; family UBA8231. The sequence goes on from OZ220690.1 coordinate 4,221,997, forward strand.
AATAGCTTCGAGCGGTCGGGTGCCTTCGTTGCGGTACACCTGCTCAATAGTCACGTCGGCGATAACCCCGGCAATGTGGACCTCGGCGGCCACCGACTTGAGCGGCAGTTGGTCCACGGACGGATCGTCGGTATCGACGAAGAAGAAAGGAGATAGAGTCCTGTCAGCCGTAGATGAGTCTTGTTGGGCCGAGGCTGCTACAGCCCCCAGCAAGAAGACCAATGCCGTGAAGCTAAAGCGCACGTTCATTATGACACCTTTCTGTGATGAGCAGTGCTCAAGTGAGCGAAGGCTAAAAAGAGATCATCTGGGTCCGAGGCGATCGATGCGCCCTTCCTGGAAATCTACTTCCAGCCACGGGTCGGCCGTGTCGCGGCGGAACTGATAGAGTTGAGCGCGCATCTGGGCGGCTACCTCCTGCAATTCGGGGTCGTCGATCCGATTGACGCTTTCAGTGGGATCGGCCTCTATATCGTACAACTCCTCGGGATCTCGCATGAGTACATGGCGGGTAGAACGCTCGCCCATAGCGGTGATCGCATCGCGCCGCACCGCCGTCCACGTAGTCGAGCGAAATATATCCGTGGGCAGCATGGTGGTGAGACCAGCGGCCAAGTTGCGCACGAACTTGTAGCGCCGTCCGCGCAGCACCCGATAGGGATTGTAATCGACCACCTCGTGAAAGCAGTGCGAAAAAAACGTGTACTCCCAATCGGGGATGGACGGATCGGCAAGTCCCGGTAGGAGAGAGCGACCCGGCAAGTCCTCGGGCGCGGGCACTCCACACCAGTCGTGCAAGGTCGGACGGACATCAGTCCAATTGATGAGGGACTGACTACGGGTGCCAGGAGTAGTGATGCCCGGTGCCCGCAGGATAAAGGGGCAGTGGTGGCCGCTGTCGAAGAAGGATGCCTTGGCCCCGGGGAAGGGCATGGCGTGGTCGGTGGTGACGATGACCAAGGTCTCGTCGGCCCGGCCCGATTCCTCCAGTGCGTCGAGCAGACAGCCCACGCCAAAGTCGAAGCGAGAGACCGCCTGATAGTACTCGGCGAGGTCGGCGCGCACGTCGGGCACATCGGGCAAATAGGGCGGCACCACCACATCGCCGGGGCTGTACTGGGTTTCCGGCACATCGGAGTAGGGTTTCTCATTGCCAAAACCCCGACCCGCGCGGTGGGGATCGGTAAACCCCACGTGCATGTAGAACGGCTGGTCGGGATAAGCGCCCCAAAAGTCGCGCGCGGCGCGGGCTAATTCGACGCCGTTTCTGGCATTGACTTCAGGCTCAAAGTCAAAGGGGTACACGCTAGGCGGTTCTACGTGCTTTTTGCCGATGCAAGCCGTGGCATAGCCATGCGCCTTCAGGCTGGAGAGTGTGGAGGTAATGTGGGGGTGCGTGGAGAAGCCGTGGATGCCGTGGCAGTGGCCGTACTGGCCGTGGGTGTGGCTGTGGTATCCCGTGAGAATACAGGCGCGGCTGACCGCGCACGAAGGGCTGGTACAGAAGGCTTGCTCAAAGACCGCGCCCTCGCGGGCGAACGCGTCAATGCGGGGCGTGTGGACGACGCTATTGCCGTAGCAATCGGCAATGCGGCTCCAGTCGTCGGCGATGAGGAATAGGACGTTGCGCTGAGCAGTCATAGGGCAATCAAGCAGAAGCCGATTCAGAAGTGCCCTTGTGCCGCTCGCCGTACGGTATTTCGCACTCTTCATCGGCGCATTCGACCCTGCCGAACCGATGCCGATTGCGCGCGACGAGATCGTAGCCAGCGCGAAAGAGCTGCTTCAGCACCGGAATGCGGTACACCCCGGTGAACAGATTCCAAGGAGGAAGCCGACGATAAATCTGGTACACAGCATCCGCCCCGACATCGACCTGCCCACCGGCGTGAATGAGGCGCAGGCCGGTGTTAAAGTCAGAACTGGAGAGAATGGGAAACCGCTCTTCAATACCGGTCGTTTGGCGCGGCAAGTACTCGAAGCGGCCATTGCGGTCAAAGCGGCGAATGCGGCCGACGCTCCACAGACAGAAGCGGCATTCGCCGTCGTACACGACTACTGGACGGGTTTCGTTCATATCTTTAAGGTTTCCTTTGTATTGCAAGTACTATTGAGTATACAACAGAAGTGCTAACGCCAACAGACGCGTTGCGTAGGTGCTGAGTTTAGGAAGCGCCGGACGGGAGGAGTAAACTCGTAAAGGAGTATCTGGCATGAATGAGCGCGACTTTGACCAACTTGTAGCCAGCGTCAAACAAGCCGGAGCGATCAAGCGCGGCAAGCTGAAGCCAGGGCGCAGAATCCAGATGGATCCCACCGATATCAGGATGATCCGCGAGAAACTGAATAAATCTCAATCTGAATTCGCCCTGATGATTGGTGTCAGCGTCTCTACTTTGCAGAATTGGGAGCAGGGACGCCGTCGACCCGAGGGGCCTGCTCGGGCCTTGCTGAAGATCGCTGCGGAGAATCCCGAAACGGTGGCGCAGTCGTTGAGCGCTTAAGGAACCACAGAGGTGTTGTATAGAATGCGCAAATTATGACGCTTTGGACGATTCAATCTATTGCTGCCTGGAAGATCTTGCAGCGGGAACAAGTGCTTTTCGCCGATCAGAGATATTCAGAGGATCTGTTTCTCGATGCTTATAGGTGGATGGCAAAGCAAATGGAGTACCGAATAGAATCTGAGTCTGAGATTACGTCTTTGCCTTTATGGGCTTGGTATCAATGGGAGGGTAAAAGACGTAAACCCGATTTACGTAGAAGTGCTCATTTGCCCAAAGGCCAACGCGGTGTACGAATCGAATTTGAGCAATCAGACAAAGGAATTTTGTTATCCGATTTTGATCTATGGCATTATGTCCTCAATTACTGGTATCTGCCTCAAACCGTGGCCGATGGAGAAGCATTTGAGGCCGAGTTGTCTGAACACGATCTGTCTTTTTTCGATACGAAGCCTCTACCAGTTCGTGCATATCATCAACGCATAGAGGATAGTTGGGATCGTATATTTGACCTTGATTGGGATGAAGAAGAGATTTCAGACCCTTTCAGTAAAAAGTCAATTCAAGCTACATTCTGGAAGCTGCATTTTGATCAGATAAGAGATGTCCAGTTCTTCACTGCACGGTAGTAATATGGGACAAAGACAAAGAGGAGAGTGATCTAGCCCTATCCACACCGCGAGGCTGGCACACCGGCGCATTAGCACCTACGCCCAACCGCTACGCGATTCATCCATAGAAAGGTACAGAAAAAAATGCGTCTCCTACCGATTTTAGGAATCCTGGCCGTTTCAGCAAATCTCCAAGCTCAGCCGCAGGCGGCTATCAATCGTCAGCCTGTATCCGAAGAGGTGTTCGCAACGATTGCCGACCACTACGGGTACGACCGGTCTCAGCCTCTGAACACATCTGTTATAGGCGTTTGGCCTCATAGGCGACCGTATGTTATCGAAAAAGTGGAGTTTAGTAGTATTCACAATGAGCGCGTGTCCGCCTACTTTACTCATCCTAAAGATTCTACCGCAACGCGTCATCCAGCCGTTCTGCTGCTTCACGGAGCCAACGATTTCTGGGGAAAAAACGAGGACTGGGCTCTTGAGTGGATGGATATTCTCGCGCGCGAGGGGTGGTGTGTGCTGGTCGCTGACTTTTATGGCTTCGGCGAACGGAAAAAGGCTGGACAGATGCCCTCGTGGGGGTATGGCCCCTACACGGGGCGCGATATGAACATTCAATCCGTGACCGACCAGAGACGGGGCATTGACTTTTTGTTTTCTCGTCCAGAAGTGGACACGACTAAGGTCGCCTTGATGGGTGGGAGCATGGGCGGTTATTTCGGTACTCTCGTAGCGGGTCTTGAAAACCGATTTACTACTGTCGTTCTGACAGTGACCGGTGCTTGGCCGAGCGCGGCGACAGATGATGCATTGGCTCGATTTAGCCATACACTGAATTTCGCCCCTCGGGTTAGCGCACCAATACTTATGGTCAATGCGACCGGAGATGGTCGTCCATTTGGCGAAGAGCTCTATAATGCAATGCCAGAACCCAAGCAGCAGATCTGGTATGAAAGTGAGCATTATTTACCGCCAAGAGAATACAACGAGGATGTACTTAACTGGCTCCACGAACACCTTGATTAACCATGTGATCTTCGGAGAGTTGGCAGAATAGTATCTCGCGGCCGTTACCCGAACCAATTGTTCGGATATAGGCAGTTAACAGTAATCGCGCTTGCAAAGACAATCGATGAAGCTGCCAAGCCTAGGCCGTAAGAGCCAGATCGACTATCTGTCTGACGGTTCAGTCAAGAAGACCTACAATCAGAATGACGACCCAGCCGGCAAGTTCAGGCGAGAGGTTGGTTTTTACCGGCACTACGGAGGATCTCGGCTGATTCCGACCTTGTTGGGTTCGAGTCCGGATGCCTCCATCGTAATCGAGCGAGTGACCGGCGACCTAATGCACGACGTAGATCTGACCACTGACGAGTTGAACATGCTGACCGATAGTTATGTCGATCAAATCGTACAGTTGTTCAACGCGTCAGCACCTTGTTCGGACTTCAAAGACCACTATTTTGCAGGGCGAGGGGCGGATGAGAGTCTCGCCTCGCTACACGACAGTTTGTCCCGGCTGGCATCCAATGGCGACGATTGCGCTCCGCTTTTCCACGAACTCAGCGAACTCGTTGCGAAAGTTGAGCTTTCGGACGAGTTGCTGATTAAGCTGGATTGGAATCCGGGGAATCTGTTCCTGCGGGATGGCGTAGTATACAAGTTCATCGATTTTGAACAAGCGTTCATAGGGAGCAAAGAGATACTGGTCGGCGTGTTGCTTCACAATCCAGTTTGGCCAGCCTCTCCATTGTTTTCGCGTCTGAGGGACTCAGGGTTTTTCGAGGCGAATTTTTCAGACCTTCGCCACTATGTAGCCTTTGGCTTCGGCTCCGTCGTTGTCGACTCGATCAAAAGACGAGGAGAGACGTGGGGATTATCTCGACTTCGAACTGCTTTTGAGCGGCACTACAGCGACCGAATTCGCTGCCTTGGGTTGACCTGACTCAGATGACCGCAAAAGAACCACAAATAGAGGAACTGCTTGATCATCGCGATGAGATCGAGGCCAGCGTCAGTGCCTATCTGGGACACGAGTGGGGTATCAGTGAGATTCAAGACTTGGTGGAAAAGTCTTCTCACCCTTCCGCCGTCCTTTCAGACGGGGAGTTCGGAGTGTTTGCAAAACTCGGACGCGGTCGCTGCGCCGCCGAGCAGTTTCGCTGCGAGACTGTAGGATTGTCGGCAATGTCTGCTATGGCTGGTGTCCTGACTCCCACCGTCGTCGACTGCTTGTTGATACCCAATGGCGCGCTGTTGGTGCTGAAAGCCGTGCGTATCATCGAACGCACGAAGACAGCGTGGGAGGAGGCGGGGCGTTCGCTGGCACGACTCCATTAGGACCAAATTCGCGCAGTGCTGGATCGATTCTTGTGAACTTTGATGTCGAAGGCTAGGCCGGAATAACCGCCAAGCCAATCAACCTACTCGATTTTAACAAGGGGTTTTCGATATGCCAGGTGTCATGTCATGGGAGGAAATGAACTGGCTTTTGCCTGATTTTGATGAGACCGGGTTGATCTATCACGGAAGTCGGCCCGAGAACCTCGTTAGTATCTTCCAAAATGGACTGATTCCCCGATACAAAAGTCCAAGGGATGGTGCTGAAACTATCTACAATGCGCACTACCGGCACCGGCCGAAGTCCATTCCTGACTGGGTGGATCCGCGGCAATGCATTTTCGGTTACATGAACAGGGCTAGGCAAGGAGGCTCTGACGACATTGTGGATGGCAAAGTCAACGGAGTGACAATTGGCATTGAAGCGACCGCTCGTGTACGTAGTCGGACTTGGACAGCCTGCTTTCTGTTTTCAGATATGGTGTACTGTCCAGAGGAAGGGGGGTACTTCGACACGCAGGAGAGAAAAACCTTTTTTACGGAGAGGATTGAGCCGATTTCCTGTGAAGCATACTGGAAGACCAGCATCTCTTTCGACGAAAACTTGAAGATTCGCTGGGATCACCTGTTCACAATGCAGGAATATCATGAGCTATTGATCTGTATGGAGATCGACCCTGAGTTACTAAGTCTCCAAGGGTTCAGGGTGCGGGGAACCAATGGGATACGCGAGGTTCTCAGAAGTGACCTACTTGAGGTGTTTTTGAATGCCGAGGAGAAGCTCCGGAACAACGCGGAGATCGTGCAGGAACTGAAGGAAGTCACCGAGTTCTGCGGGAGTTCCGCCAACACCTAACGACACGGCTTGCGCTGTGGCCCATGTATGCCTCGTTCTTCGGCCAACCGACTGTACCGGTTAGGGGGCCCTGAAAGTCACAGAAAAACTGCTGAGGAGGATTCAAAATGGAGCTGATTCGCTCGTCGGACATTCAGGTGTTCTGTAATTCTGGAATAGAATCTCGACAACTGCTATTTCCCGAGAACTCCTTTTCGGAAAGGGTCACGATTACACACGTCACCGTCCCACCTGGAGGTAAAAACCCTGCGCATCGACATAAAACATCAGAACAGATTTGGATTGCCTTGCAAGGTTCTGGAAATTTGATTCTAGAAAACGAGACGATAGAGGAATTCGCCGCCGGTGACGTCGTTCGATTCGAGGATGGAGACCTTCATGGGTTCATCAACTCGGGTACCCAGCCCTTTATCTATATGTCAGTCACATCACCGCCTTTGAATTTTCGTGCAGCCTATGACAGTGATTGGTCAAGTACGATAGGCAACTCACCATGATTGATGATTCCTACAGTTCAGGAGCGAAGCATTACGACGCCGCATACAGCGTCAAGGAAGATTTGGTGGACAGGGACTTCTACCTCGATCTAGCCAATGAGTATGGTGGACCGATCCTCGAGTTCGGCTGCGGCACTGGGAGAATTACCCTGCCGCTGGCGCGACAAGGTGTGGATGTCACGGGAATGGATGCTTCTCATTCCATGCTGGAGGTCTTGCGCGCCAAGCTCGCCAAAGAAAGTGAATGCGTACGACGGAGAACGCGAGTTATAGAAGGAGATTTTCGCACCCATTATCTGGACGATCAATTTTCCTTGGTAGTAATTCCATTCAGACCCATGCAGCACATGTACACTACGGAAGATCAACTGACGGCTCTGCAAAACGCTAGGAGACACTTGTCCGATGGCGGTATCCTCGCCTTTGACGTATTCAATCCCAATTTCGCCAAAATTCTATCGGGCTTCGGCGAAGAATACTTGGACCTGGAGTGGCCTGCACAAGATGGAACGGATCGGATGGTCCGACGGTACTTTGTAAAGGACGAGATTGACCTAATCAGCCTGAATTTCTCAGGCAGGTTCATCTTCCGGTTGTGTGAGGGGGATCAAGTTCTGTCTGAGGAAGTACAGCCATTGAAGATGAGTTTCTATACGTATCCTCACCTTAAACTTCTTTTCCACGCTGCAGGTCTTGAGAGCATAGAAGAATTCGGATCCTTCGACCGGCGACCAATCGGGCCCGAAGCACCCGAAATGATATTCCTACTAAAGCGTCGGCAATGACACGCAGCTCGCGCGCGCTTGTCGAGGTCCATGTTGCGGCCCTTCTGTATGGATTCATCGGCCCCTTCGGCAAGGCAGTCGCCCTCAACCCACACCAAATCGTCTTTTGGCGGACGTCTCTGGCAGCACTCGTTCTGCTGGTCATTGCGAGGCGGCTCAAGAGCCACACTCTAGTCAAGAACTGGGCCGACCTAGCGACTTTTACGGCGATCGCTGGATTGCTTGCTGTTCATTGGGTGCTCTTCTTCAAGTCAATAAAGGTCTCAACCGTCGCAGTTGGCCTAGTGACGACGTACACCTATCCAGTGCTCATGGTATTTCTCGAGAGCTGGTTTTTCAACCTTAGGCTCCGAGCGCTCGATTTTGCCAGTGCCGTTGCGGTCCTTGTGGGTATCTATTATCTGGCACCCGAGTTCGATTTGTCAGATGCGACTTTCCAAGGAGTTATCTACGGGGTTGCAGCGGGAGCAATGATCCCATTCATCGTCCTAATACGGAAGAAGCGAATTATCGACAAGTACAATAGCTGGGACATTTCAGCTTATGAAATGGGCATTGCTGGCCTGATACTTCTTCCATTCATGCTCTACGATGGAAGTCTCTTCCACATGCCAAGTTCTAGGGATCTCTTGCTCCTAGTGATGCTTGGCGTGGTCCTAACTGGCTTTGCAAGAGTACTTTTCGTCAACAGCCAGCGACACCTCTCCGGCAAAGTTGTTGGGATAACCTTGGTGCTCGAGGTAGTTTATGGCGTGATTCTCGCCCTGATTCTCCTAGCTGCTGTTCCATCGCAGCGGGAAATCATCGGCGGCCTGATCATAGTGTCCGTCGCGTTGTTTGAAAGCCTAAGATCTCGAAGACCTGAAACCTCAGGGACTGAGACGCAGAAAGAAAACAAGCCATGAAAACAAGCACTCCACTCGACCATTTCGTCTCTATGCTAAAAGCTAACCAGTGCCTGAAGTCGGCAAGACTGGAGCACGCGGTGCGCGCTGTCCCGCGCCAATGGTTCGTCGACCTACCGTGCAACGCCTCACCGACGACATAAGGAAACGCGCACAATGGGACCCTACTGGACTCTTGTCCTTGAACAGCAGACGGACCTGACCTCATCCCATGGCGCAGCGTCCGACTTGGCGGCGGCAGTGCGCCGAGGCGCAGATCTCAGGCTTTACATGACCACAGATCAGTACGAGGAAACGCTCTATTTTCAGCAGACTTACGCCGGTGAGGGTGACGCGTTTGCCGGACTCATGAGCCATCATCATAGCTATTCACACCGCGGCCAAGACATACAGCAACCATACATCAGCATCTTCAAATACGACGACTCCGGAACCTTCTCCCACGTGAAGTGGATGTGGCATGATGTGCGCCTAGATGAGAGCCAAGCCTATCCGTACGGGATATATCGGTGGTTTGTCTGCGACCGCTGGCGTACGGTTTACGAACACGATGCCGATGGCAATCGCGTACGCGGCGATTTGGAGGAACTGAAAGAGCATGTCCGCCGGGGACACTCGATTCAGGTAGGAGTTCGCCAACTGTTCGGTCTGGCCGAGGATACTGCTGACGGGCCATCACACATCTCGTTTGTCACGACGATGCAGCCGCTCATCCGCGATGGCCATGTACAGTCCAACTGCGACCTCGTTGTGATAGGTGCCCCGCAATGGCCGTGCACCTGGCGCGACGGCCTTCATGTGGCAGTGATGCAGCCCTCCACATCCGGTGAGATTCTCTGCTTCCTTGCTGAACCGGGGAATCTCCCCTTTAAACGGGTCATGCGGCGACGCTCTATGCAGTGGATGGTCGCAGAGATGGCATGAGCATTTCGTCTAACAAGCCGGATAACACTCACCAAGTCCACATAGACAATCGCTGGAACGACATCGCCACCGCCGCCTACGGTCTCACTGATCTGCAGTTGACTGAATCGCGAGCGCATTTCAGCAACCACTTCTTCATAGAATCGTCTCAGGGGCAATTCGTCCTGTCCTGCTCTCCGTTCCAAGCAGACAGAATGGCAAAGAGCTATCAGTTCCAGCTAATGGAAGTCCTCAAGCACAACGGTTTTAGACAAGTTTCACTGCCGATTCAGACGCTGGATGGAAGTTACTGCTACTGGGGAGGAGAAGACTGGTGGGTGTTGAACCCCTACATGCCATCCGACGAGCATCCTCAGTGGGACTCCCGTGATCTGATTGTTGGGGCAGGGCAGACGTTAGCGGCACTGCACTCGGCAGGTCGCAGATACGGGGATGAACTCCGAGCCGAGTCAGCAAGAGAGGACTTGGGTTGGTACTACGTACCTTCGACCAGATGGGCTGAATTGTCGCCAAAAATTGCTGGACCCTTCCGATGGAACGAACTGAGTGAGGACGACGCAACATTCCTTCGATCTCAGCTCCATTTCATACAATCAAACGCCGCCGCTATAAAGTCACTATGCGATGAGCAGGGAATACTGTCGATCACGCACCAAGACTACCGCCCTGCGAACTTGCGAATATGGGAGTCGAAGATCGCCACAGTGTGGGACTTCGACATGGCCGTCATTGATTACTCGCTCTACGATGTGGCATTCGCGTCGCTCCAGTTCGGAGGTCGGGAATGTCTCTTCCCCGAAGTATCGCTGGACCTCGCCAAGCAATTTGTCGAGGCATATATCGCGGCAACAGACAAGCCCGAACCCATTGGGGAAGACGGCGTCTTCCGATGGTTTCTAACAGTAGCTGTGCTGCGGCGCTTGCTATTGAACTATCACATCCCGGACAGGATGGAGTTGCTGCGGAAAATTGCGGGTTGGGATTGGCTGAATCGCATTGCTCCGTCAGTGTAGTTGCATAGCTTAATACCTGCTATATTGCATCAAACCTATTTTCCACAAACCGGAGCCGCCCATGACGTCCAATACCGCTACCGTCCGCGAGCACGCACGCTACGGGGCCGCAACCCAGCAGGAGTTCGATGGACCGCTGCCCCAGCCCTTTCCCCGCGAGATCGGCCCACGAGCCATGGAGTACCTAGCCGAGGTCGTCGATTCCGGTCTCACATGCGACATAGTGGGCCGGTTCGAGCAAGCCTTCGCCAAGGCCCATGGCGTCGCGCACTGCATCGCCACGCCGGGCTGCACGCCAGCCCTAGCCGTGCTGGCCGCAGCCTTTGGCTTCGAACCCGGCGACGAAATCGTAGTCAGCTCAGTCAGTGACTACGGCACTGTGCAGGGCCTGATCAGCGCTGGCTACATCCCCGTGTTCGCCGACGCCGCACCCGGCACCATCAACGTCAATGCCGAGACCATTGAGGCGTGCATTTCCGAGCGCACGCGGGCGATCCTCGTCGTGCATCTGACCGGCCTGATCTGCGACATGGACGCCATCAACGAAGTCGCCGCGCGCCACGGCCTAATGGTCTATGAAGACGCCTGCCAAGCGGTCTTCGGCCGCTACAAGGGCCGCTACGCCGGCACCCTATCGACGGCAGGGGCCTTTTCCTTCGACTCGGAGAAAACCATGGGCTCCGACGTGGGCGGCTGTATCCTCACCAACGACGACGACTTGGCCGAACGGGCGCGCTTCGTCGGCCAGAGCCGCGGCGGAGAGATGGTCGAACACTTCGGGCGCGTACACACAGTCAACGGCTTCGCCCATCGCATGACTCAGTCAACAGCGGCGATCTGCTTGGCTCAGCTAGAAATCATCCAGCCGCAGGTAGAGAAGCGCGATCGCATGATCCGTCTGCTAAGCACACTCCTCAATGAAATTCCAGGCGTCTCGGCATTGCCGATCCCACCGGAGACTGAGGTGTACTCCTGCTGGATGGCGGGATTCACCATCGACTTAGAGCAGTTCCGGTGTGACGCCGAGGAGTTCGGCGCGCAGGTAGCAGCCGCCGGCATCCCAGGAGCGAGCCAAGCGCGCTACTATCTCCTGCCAGCGGCCTTACCCTACCTCACCGAAGCAGCCGAGCATCAGCGCTTCCCGTACTCGCAGCCGCCAGCGTCGCGCACCTACCGCTACGACGCAACGTGCTGTCCGAATGCGCACGAGCTGCTAGAGCGCTTCATCCGCTGGAGCACGTTCTGCGATAAGTACGAGCCCCACCACTGCGAACAGGCGGCCGCGATCGTGCGCCGCGTCGCCGACGAGTACCGGCTATGACAGAGAACGCGCTACAACTCGCCTCCCGCTACTACCGAGCCTTGCCGATTGACCGTCCTGGATACGAACAAGTCACCCTATCGCTGCCAGTGGACAAGACAGCCTTAGTGGGCATGCACTGCTGGAACATCGGCTGCCCCGACGGGCCGCCCGTGGACGTCAACTACTGCGTCGGCATGGGTTGGCCCCAGTCAACGCAGGAGGCCGGGCGCATCATGGCCGAAGTCATCCGCCCGGCCATGGACGCGGCCCGTGCGATTGGGATGCCGGTCTGCCACGTCGAGACGGACTGGATGGACCACCAGTATCCCCACATCGAATCGCGGCGCTCGGAAGAGTCGGCATCTGTGCACCCACACCAACAGGAGATGCTCGAACGAGCCCACGGCGTCGGCTACATGGAGCGCTCGCCGCTGGCGCAGATGCGGCGCGCCGAAATCGTCTCCCCGGTCGGAGACGAGCCCCTCTTTTTCTACTCCGACGTGCTGGACGAATATCTGCGCAGTCGCGGCGTAGATACACTGATCTACATGGGATTCGCAGCCGACATGTGCCTGCTCGGCGCCGAGGGGGGAGCGCGGCCCATGCTGGCGCGCGGCTATCGCTGCGTGGTGATCCGCGATGCGACCGTCGGGGTGGAGACGCCAGAATCGTTCCCCCAACGGCTATCGACCAACTACGCTCTCCACATCTTCGAGTGGAGCCTGGGCTTCGGCTGCACCTCCGCACAATTCCAACAAGCCATCAATCAGATGAAAGGTGAGCAGCCATGAGCTTGAGCATCTGTCCGTGGAAGTACGGCAAGCGCTGGGTTTACTCCATCACCTACGACGAGGCCCTAGCCGACCTGCACCGCTTCGCCATCCCCATGCACGAGGAATACGCCATCCCCGGCCACGTAGAACTGCTCGTCGGCCAAATGGGCGAGATCCGCAAAGCCGGCAACTCCAGCTACAATGGCTACCGCCACATGAACGCGGCCGAGTTGCGCGACCTGCTCGCCCGCGGCTGGGGCGTGGGCAACCACTCGTGGACCCACGAAATCATCACGCCGGAAATGGTGGACCAGGAAATCGGCCACGCCAAGCAAGTGCTGGAGGAAGCCCTCGGCGAACCGATAATCCTCTATTGTTCGCCCGGCAACAACACGAACATGGCCGACCACGTGCTCGAAGCCTGCCGCCGCTACGGCTACTTAGGCGCCATGAGCCTGACGGACGCCCTCAACCGGCCCGAAAACGAGCTGTTCTGGATCAACCGCACGGCGCTGCACGACCACTACTACGAGCCGTTCTACAGCGCCTACGACCCGTACCGCAACATCCGCCAAGCCCAGGCCGTGCAGGGCTGGCTCATCGACTATTGCCACTGTCCGCTAGAAACAGCCGTACATCCCAACAAGGACTGCTCCGAGGCCCAGCTACGGCAGCGCTTTGAGACAGTGCTGTCCGAGGGAGGCGATACGGTCTGGTGCGCAGTGCCCGAGGAAGCACTCAGCTATCATCTGATGCGGCGTCACGCTCGGATCGAAGCCGTGGACGGCAATGACGGAGCACAGCACTTTCGCATCGGCCTGCCGGGGCTGCCCGAGCAGGTGCCGTACCGCAGCCTGACGCTGGAAGCTAGCGTACCGGCGGCTTGGTGCCGCGATCCTCGCGTGGCGGTGGATGGACAGGAGCTAGCGGCGGAAGTGGTGCGACCCGGAGTGCTACGGGTGACGACGTCGGTGCGCGACGGGACCCAAGTCGAGGTTCGGGCCACGCCGCGCCCTTGACCGATTTCTCTACATATAGCCATCCTAAATCATTTGCGAGATAATCCGCAGATGGACGCAGATGGACGCAGAATAGTTATGACTAGACGATCCACATACCGAATCGTTCAAATCATTCCGCATTGCTATATAAGGATCTGACCGCTTGCTGCGATTGCGACTATGCTACCAAGAGACGTACCTTCATTTCGTACAAATAACATCTAGCGGCCGCTATCCGAACTAATTATTCGGATATCAGCAGTTAACTGAAAGCAGCGAAAAAGAAAAGGATTCAGAATGGGTTACCCCGCGATTGACCAACCGGCCCCCGCAATCGAGGTCAGTGAATGGATTAGCGGTAAGCCAGAAGAGGAAAATGGATTTTCTGGCAAGAATGTAATCCTTGAGTTCTGGGGCACTCATTGTGGCCCGTGTATTGCCGCCATTCCCCATCTCAATGAACTCGTCGCCACGTATGGCAGTAAGGACACCCTTTTTGTCTCGTTGGCCCGTGAAGAGCCCCACATCATAGAACGCTTCTTGGAAAAAAGGCCGATAAAGGGCGAGGTCGCCACAGATCGAGAGGGTGCAATGTTCGATGCCTATGGCATACAAAGTATCCCTCATACCTTTCTCATAGACTCACAAGGGCTACTTCGTTGGCACGGTCACCCAGCTTTTTTTACCGCAGAATTGTTAGAGGAGTTTCTCCAGACGGACAACGTGCCCAAAGTAGCCGAACCAACCACCTCTTCAGAAACCGTGCCGGCGGTCACTCCAGACACCCTGTTTTTTCTAAAAATTGATCGAAATGCTTCAGATCGCAGAGGGGCCACTTTGGGTATTGGCGACGAGCAATTCGAGGCAGAATTTTACGGGTATCGAGTGATCGATGTGATTCGCGAGCTATTGGATCGTCCCCTCTCCCGGATGCGGATTGAAGGGGAAGAGCCAGAAGAGCTGTTGGACGTTGAGTTTCGTTCTCTCCATCCCCTGCAAGCAAAGGCGACAAGAGAAAGAGCGGTAGACGTGCTGTGCGATATGTTTGGCATCGCGATTTGTCGTGTTGTGGAACAACGGGAAGGATGGACGTTAACCTGTTCTAATCCTCAATTGACGGATATGTCTGACTTGGGCGGCGGCTCGTCCATGGACGCGTCCAAGAGTCAGTTTACCGGCTCCAATGTCACGATAGATCAGCTTACCGATTACCTTGAGGGATTGATGAAATGCATATTTTTCAACGAAACACACTTGGCAGGGAAATATGACTTTGTATTGCCGGTTGAGACTTTTGATCAGACACGGCGAGCTTTAGAAGAAGAATATGGCATCAAAGTCGAGTCAGCGGTGCGCGAAGTAGAAATAGTGATTCTGCGCATGGCGGATGCCGCAATCGGGTGCGCCGGGGACTCGCCACCGCGTCCTTGACAGATGTCAAACGACTTTGATTTTGACGGAGCCGTCCCCCCATGGGGCCGTAGCGCAGCCGAATACGAGGCGTTCTTCGCCTTATCTGACGTCCCGCTATCTGCGCGCATATTGGACTGCGGGGGTGGACCGTCGTCGTTCGCTGCGGAATGGAGTAGAAATGGACGATACGTTGTCGCCGCGGACCCCATGTACAGGTTTTCCGCCAGAGATTTTCTAGCCGACTTCGATCTCACAGCGGCACAGATGCTCGCGGGAATGCAGAAGGCGCGGGACAGGTTCAAGTGGGATTACTACGGCAGCCCAGAAGATGTCGTCCAACGCCGGCGCGACGTCCTTACAGCCTTCATTGCCGATTTTCAGTCGGCGACTCGGAGTGGTCGCTACGTATCTGCTTGCCTACCGGAATTGCCTTTCCAGTCGGAATCCTTCGATCTTGTACTTTGTTCTCATCTATTATTTCTCTACTCTGCCGAATTCGACACAGCAACCCACCTCTCCTTCCTGCGGGAATTGCTTCGCGTAGGTCGAGAAGTTCGCGTATTTCCATTGCTCGACATGGATGGTAACCCTTCCGCGCATTTAGATAACACCATTCAGGCACTGCGAATGTCAACACGCGTTGAGCTTGTTCCACTGTCCTTCGAATTCCGGTCTGGCGATTCGAAAATGCTGCGTTTGACGCATTAGCGGAATGCCGCTAAGGATTTGATGTTACGCACGAGTATTGGGTATGGGATGCTTCGCTTCGCTCAGCATGACAAGATCAGGCCCTTCCTTTTGCCTGTCATGCTGAGCGGAGCGAAGCGGAGTCGAAGCATCCCATACCTAGGAGCCTGTGCGTAACATCAGTAAGGATCTCAGCGGAGGCGCAGAATAGCACCGCTTTTCCGAAACACGTCGAAGCGAAACTCCCGGTCGCCAGCGCGCAGCCGGAACCTATCGTCTTCCTGTGCGACCCGAGCCTTCGCCGAGCGGCTGCAAAAGGCGAGGACGAGAACATCGTCATCCGTGCCCGCCACTATACGCGTTGACGCCTCGGCAGCACCCGGCAGAAAGCTGACGAGGCTACCGGCAGCCAGTCCAGAAGGCGCAAAGGGCACCTCCTCCGTCCGCAGTTGGAGCCCCTTTCCAAACACCGTAATCACCTCCACCACGCGCGGCCCAGCGCCAAGACGTACGCGACTCTTACTCAGGCCGCGCAGGTCCACCGGATTCAGCTTGTAGGCCAACTCACCACCCCCTATCTCCAGTCCCAAGCCCCTAGCCGGATCCACGGTCAGCCGCCGACGCCCCGGACAGCGGAGGTCAATGAGAGCCATATCGCAGTCCGCAGAGACGCCAGGCGTCTGCACGGCACCGCCGAAGGCGAGGGTGGAGTGAGGCCACACGTAGAAGGTGCGCGGATCCTCCCGCGAGTCGAGTCCCTGAGAGTCGCGGCCCACCTCGCCAAAGGTGGCCGGATCGTCGATACGCTTCGCCGCGCCATCGACAGCAATCTCCATCCACGGCCTGCCCGCGCGCCGGTTGAAGCCACCCCACCCGATCTCAACCTCATGCCAAACTCCAGCGTCCACTCTACTCGATGCACACACGGTAACTTCGTGGCCGTTCTGACTCTGCACGCTGAAGCGCATCCTACCGTCCGCTTCGACGACGAGGGCAAAAGTGTTGACCCTCGTCCCACCGATCCCACCGACGCCGTTCCCCGTGTTGAACAACACCCGAGGACCGTCCTCGTCCCCCCGCAATCGTAAGCGCAAGCGCAGACGTCCTCCATTGGGACAAAACCAAGGCCGGGCCTCGTACTGCAAGGCGTCGCCCCCACTCAGCCGGACGATGCCATCGACGAGCCGGAGCCCGCGCGGTCGGCGACGCAGCGCCACGAGAACAACCGGATGATCCCCAGTCAACAGCCAATACTCCTGCTCGGTGCGCCGAGCAGAGACGCGCAACCGCTGCCAATCCTGCGTGCTCTCCAAACCGCCCGGCACGGCGACAATCTCGTTCTGGCCGCCCACGCAGGGCAGGCTACCGCAACTCACCGGCTGAGCCTCGGCCGCACTGATCGCGCGCAGCACGGGATACCCCGCCCACTGCACGTGCAAGTTCATAAAGCCGTGGGCCACATCGCCGTCGTACCCACTGACCCAGAGGATCGCCGCGTCGGGTCCGTGGCCGCTGCGCATTACAGCGGAACGACCGCCGCGCGCCGCAAAACGACGCGCCAGCGGAGCCGGCCGGCGCTGCTTGGCCGCCCGGAAGTCGGGATCGTAAAAACAGTAGGCGTAGGGCCCGTAGGAGATCATGCACTCTGCAGTCGAACCTTTGACGCCACCACCGAAGCGGTAGATCCGGCCTAGGCGCGGGTCGGCGAGGGCGGCGTCGCGCAGCATCTCGTCGCCAGCCTCTTGGGCCAGCCGCAGAAGCGCGGGAGAGCAAGCGTTGAGCTGGGTGCCGAGCACGTTGGCATTGGCGGGATAGTAGAGCTGGTCGGGAATCTTGCGCGGCGCTGCCCAATGGGCGCGGAACCAAGTCAGCGACCGCCGCAGCCGGGTCGGAACCTCGCGGCCGAGATCAATCCCAGTGACATTGCGCAGCGCGTCGGCAAACTGCAGGAGCCAGAGGTTCTCCCAAGGCCAGAAGGAAGGCCCGTCCACCGGCTCGCCAGCAGGACCGCAGCCGTGGGGCAGGATGGCGGCGCGGAAGCGATCAATGACCGCCTGCACCCACATCTCCGCCTTGGGATGTTCGCCCAGTAGGTGCAGAGCAGCCACGCCAAAGTGCCCATTGTCCACAACGGCGTGGTGCCCGCCTTCCTCCGAGTGGCGTTGCTCCTCCACATCCGGCCACCAGCGCTCCAACTGTCGCACGAGACAGGCGCGGACCTGACGCTTCTCAGTGGCCGTCAACTCCCCGTCCAGCAGATCAAGAGCCAAGGCAAAAGCCTGCATGTAGCGATTGGCCGTGTAGAAGTGCTCCTCTACCCGGTCGTCGTGGTCCCAACCAGCAGCCGCCAGCAGCCAAGCACGGGTCCGGTCAAGCCAGCGCCGGTCACCGGTCAACCGCCAAGCAAAGGCGTAGTTCTCGATCAAAGCCGTGGCCTGCATGGCCGTGTAGAAGGTCAGATAAAGCTGATGGTACGGGTGAGGACTGTCCGGCCGTCGCGGAATCCGCATCCACGGCCGCTGTCCAGCATACAGCTCACAGTCGTCTAGGAGGTTGGCGAGGATGCGCCGACGCACGGGATCGGTCGGCGGCTCAAAGCGGAAGTGAGGATCGTCGAGAGGTCGCAGCAGCCGGGGCCGCTCGTGGCGGATGACCGGGATCGGAGCCTGCTCCGGCGAGTTGGACGGACGCGCGGACATCAGAAGTGGTCGGGCTCCCAGAAGATGACCTCGCGGCGCGGGAACCACTCCTCAAGTCGCCGAACTTCCCCAGCCTCCAGCGAGATCCCACGAGCGCGGAGGATGGGTTCCAAGTCGCGGCCAGAGGACTCGCCGAACAGGAGCCGGCACATCAGATCGTCCGGCAGTTCGCGGACCGATTCCGCCGCTTCGGGCACAGCCTTGGCGACCAGCGCGCCGAGGTCGAAGGGCAGGGCCATCATCGAACTGTCGCCCGTGATCCCCAGATCGGCGTCAGCAGTAGCGACTAGGGCATCGACAAAGGGGTGGCTGTGGGGAATCTCGCCGTGGATCTGCGTCACCCCAGCCGCCGCGCACTCGTCGAGCAGGTACTGCATGAGAGCATCGAGGGCCGGACCGCTCTCGTAAGCAACTTCATACACCTCGGCCCCGTCATCGTCGCTCTCCCAGTTGATATACCCGCTGAGTCCTGACGGACCGCGAACGACGGCGGTGGGCAGCACGCCCCGCACGCGGGAGGGAGCGTAGTCCCAGTACGGACGCGGACGCAACAGACTGCCGCTGCGACCGGCATTGTAGCGCTGATAGAGCGCCACCGTCTCCTCCAAGTCGCGGCTTTCGTCAAACGGCAGCACCTCAAGTGCGGACCGCCCCGGCTGTGGAGGACGACGCAGCTTGGCGTGAAATCCCATGAGCGGCACACAGTTCCAGCCGAGACGTCGGTAAAAACGCGCCGGGATCATCGTGAACAGCAGACCCAGATCGTAGCCCTCGTCGCGCATGTACTCGGCCGCATGTTCCATGAGCCGCGTCGCTATGCCGCGTTGCCGGTAGTCGGGATGCGTGGTGACGCCGCCGATGCCGCCCATGCGGACGGGTGTAGAGCCGAGGTGGACCCAGCGGTCCCAGATGCGCAGCGTCGATACAATGCGGCCTTCGACGACGATGACCGGCGTCTGCGACGGACACCAAGTTGGATCGCCTTCCATGTAGCCCCGGTAGCGCTCGTGGCCCTCGGGGTTGTGCACGGCGCAGAGCAGGTCGATGAGTTCGTCGAGTTCCGACTCGCGGATGGGGCGAATGGTTTCCATAGTATCCTGATAAACTAACCAATCAGCTCAGCCGCCGCAGCCGAATCATCCGCAACACCCAATAGGCCCCCAAGGCAGCGAACAAATGCTTGCAAGTATGACCGCTGATGACTCCCCCGACCCCGTAGAGGGCTTGATCAAACACCTCGGCGGCTTTCGCAAGCAGATAAAACAGACCGGCGATGTAAAGGTCAGACCCGCGCGTGTACGGCGACGGCAGCAGACGAACCATGAGGGGCACGAACAGAATCGGATAGGCTTGAGCGACGATGTAATAACGAAGATCACCAGCTCCCGCCTGCTCGGTATAATGCCAGTACAACACGCTAAAAACGCCGAAGGCAATCAGCGGCAGCAAGGTGATAATGCCAGCGCGCCGGTCCAAGCGCTCGGTGATCGCCGTAGCGAGAAACGCCATAAAGGCAATGCTCATCGGCAGGCGATCCCACAGGAGCGTTCCGTTGCTGGGGGCCAGGTGGTAGTAGGTAGAGCCAAGGCCGACCAGCGCCACCGCGAGGAAGAGGATCTGATACGCCAGCGAATCAGCCGGGCGCACAAACGCCTGCTGCGCGGGATCTGTGGCGAGGCGGAACACGACCCTGAATCCCCATAGCCCCACCAACAGAAAGGGCAGATTGGAGATCATGTTCAGGCAATGAGGGATGCCCAACAGAGTGCGCTGATCGGCGAACTGGTGATAGGCGGGGTCTTGCGGAATGGGTGCCTGCAGGAAAATGATCGCCCAAAAAGTGATCGTCAGATAGGCGAGAATCCGGAGGCGGTAATTGCGTTTCATATCTGTATATGTATTGAGTCGTTGAACGGGCTATGTGAGAGCTATATACTTAACACCAAATAACCCCGAAGACCATGCCAAAGACATCCGTCGGGCTGTTGATCGTTGCCCTCATCGCCTGTTGTAGGCTATAACATTGAAAAGGTTAAGCCCAGTGGCCAAATATGAATTTACCTTGATTCTCAAGGGGCAATACGAGCTGACCGAAGAAATTGCGGACGAATTATTTGAGGCCGGTTGCGACGATGGAACACCAGGGATCTGCAACGGTGTCTTCTCGATTGATTTTCACAGAGAGGGCAACTCCCTCGAAGCATCTATTCGTTCAGCCATCGCAGATGTGAAATCGGCAGGGTACGAGGTAGAGCGAGCGGAAATCGAAGCCGAAGCTATGCCAGAGCTTGCGTAAATCTCCACATTACTTCTGCTTCGCCTCTAGTTCGTTTCTACGGCTTTCCCATTCATGCCTCAAGATAGCCATAATATAGAAACTCCAATATCCATCGTCGGCCTTTCGGCATTCTCTGAGGTGTCCTTCCTTCACAAACCCGACCTTCTCGTAGCAGCGTATAGCACTTGTGTTGAAGTCGAACACGGCTAGCTCGATGCGATGGAGACCAAGCTGACAAAAGCCGATCTCAACGATCTTCTCCATCATAACCGTTCCGACGCCTCTTCCTCTGTAAGCAGGGTCGCCGACAAGCACCCGGCACACGCGAGCACTTCCATTGCGACGATCAATCGCCGCCAGCTCAATGTGCCCAATTACCGTTCCGTCTTCACTGTCCACAACCTTGTAGATCAGCTTGCTTGGCAAGTCGCCCTGAGCACCCGTCAGATGTTCGCTTAGCCGTTCGCGAGTGAGCGGATACTCAAAGTCCGGCCCCGCCCATTGCAAAAGAAAGTCACTAGATGGGATCCAACCAATCAGCCTGTCGAAGTCTGCTTCAGTGAATGGCTCTAAGACTATCATTTTCTTGTTATGTCTTGAGATGCACTCACGCTTCCAAATGAGAAAGTTCCGTCAATGCCATCGGCACCGTCGAAGTCATGAAAGACTCATCCGTCTCCGTGAAGAGCGGATCCAACTCCTGTCGTCGATACTCTTGAGCCGCAATCGAGTCGTCATCCTCGGCGACCAAGCTCTGCACCTCCTTGTAGTGGTCGAAACTCTGGTAAACCCATACAGCGACTATCTGGAGACCATCGTCTGTTTGAAAACGACCGACGAGACGGGCTCCGTACCTCTTCTGAACGGGAAACAGTCTCGTCAGGAAAAAGTCATTGAACGCTTCTATCTTGCCGGGGACGACCTGATATCTCCGAATCCTAAACATCATCTCGACAAAATCCTCTCCTCTTCATTGCTGTTGCTGATACCAAGTAGCGATTCATGCGACTCCATTTCGTGCAGCCATTCGCTCAAATACGCTAGGGGGTTGGCGAGATTCCCAAGCATCGACTAGCGTGTTCACATTGATCTGACACGGCTGCGTCGAGTCAATTTCCAGATCGTATTCAGCGAAACCATGTACTACTTGATAGTCCGTTCGAGCCTCCCCAACACGCCGATTCCCCCTTTCGCGCTCTCTGCGCTCAAGCTCGGGAAGCGGACAGTGCACGCCGACAAAGAATACGTCCAAACCGGCAAGTAATTTCACCAGATCCGACATCCACATCTCGTTTTCAATAATGTGATCGACGATGAGATTATTGCCCGCCTCAGCTAAAACGGGCAAACACCGATGAAACCCATCGAAGACGGCAGGCCTCATAGCAGACCAATCAATTTCACCGCTGCGAACTCGTGCCATCGGCAGGGCGTTGGAATCGCGGAGGTGGTCAAACGAAAAGTGCCAGAATGGGCTTGGTAGCGTCTGCTGTAGCTGGCGTGCAAACGTCGACTTCCCCGAGCTTGACGCGCCGTTGATGAGGATGATTTTCCCTAGTTCGCGATTGGTGTCCATTGGACTATCTTGTCCCAACTTCTCTGCTAAACTACCTTAAATCGCCGTAAACGCCAGACCGTGCGGCGCTTTCTCGCCAGCGAGCCCCTCGACAAAGACAAGGTATACTGAAAGGATGCGCATTCAGCTCGACATTTCGATACCCATGCGCGACGGAGTGCGGCTCTACGGAGCCCTGTACCGGCCGGACGCAGGGGAGCGCTTCCCCGTGCTGCTGATCCGCTCGCCCTACAGCACCCAGCATCCCCGCTACGTGGAGTGGGCCCGGCGCTTTGTGGCCGAAGGGTACGCCGTGCTCATGCAGGACAGCCGGGGCCGGTACGAGTCGGAGGACGAATGGCGCCCCTATGTCGACGAGCGAGACGATGGGTACGATACGCAGCAGTGGATCGGCCAGCAGCCCTGGTGCGACGGCACTATCGGCACCTTTGGGGTGTCCTATCCGGGTTTCACCCAAATCCTGCCGGCACCGCTGCGCAGCCCTTTTGTCAAAGCCCTCGTGCCCATCGCCAACCAAGAAGACAACTACGGCCACATGCGCTACAACGGCGTTTTGCAACTGCAGAACGCCATGAATTTCATCTGGCTGGGCCAACGCACCAACCAGAACGCCCCCAGAGATCTAATCAACTGGGATCAGGTGTACCGCCGCCTGCCGCTGTTGACGGCGCTCGACGATATAGGCGAACGGCCCTTCTACCGGGAGATCATTCGCCACCCCTGCTTCGACGAGTTCTGGGCTTCGTACAGCATGAAGGGCCAGTACGGCGAGGTGGAAACGCCGGCCTATTTTATCACGGGCTGGTACGACAATTTGCTGCACGAAGGTTTCAAGTGCTTCAAGGGCTGGCGGCAACAGGCCAAGGGGCGGGAAGCCCGCGAGCGATCGCGTCTCATGGTGGGGCCGTGGACCCATACGCAGATCGGCAGCGACGATCCCTTTGGCGATGTGGACTTTGGCCCCGCAGCCCGGGTGGATATGCCGCAGGCGCATTTGCGCTGGTACGATCAGCGACTCAAGGGCCTAGACAGCGGCATCGACCGGGAGGCACCGGTGCAGTTGTTCATCATGGGGGAAAATGTTTGGCGGGGCGAAGAGACGTGGCCCCTAGAGCGGACCCAGTACACCCACTTCTTTTTGCACAGCGGCGGGCGGGCCAACTCAATGCACGGCGATGGACGGCTGAGCCGCCAGGATCCCGGGGACGAGCCGTGCGACAGCTATGCCTACGATCCAGATGACCCAGTGCCCACCCTCGGGGGACAGAGCATGTTCCTCGACAACACCGGACCCAAGGACCGCCGGCCGGTGGAGCAGCGCGATGACGTGCTAGTCTACACCACCGAGCCGCTGGCCGCGGACGTGGAAGTTACCGGGCCGGTGGAACTGGTGCTGCACGCAGCCTCCAGCGCGGTAGAAACCGATTTTACCGCCACCCTAATCGACGTGCACCCCGGGGGCAAGGCCATCCACTTGTGCGAGGGCATTGTGCGAACCTGCTTCCGCGACTCCTACCAAAACCCCAGTCCCATCGAACCAGATCAGGTGTACGTCTATCGGATCGCACTGTGGGAGACCAGCAATCTCTTCCGGGCCGGGCACTGCATCCGCTTGGAGGTCTCCAGCAGCAATTTCCCGCGCTTTGACCGCAACCTCAACACTGGCCATCCGCACGGTTTGGACGACGAGATGCAAGTGGCCCAGCAGCGAATCTACCACGACCGAGCCCATCCCTCCCACCTGATCCTGCCGGTGATACCGCGCTCATGATCCGCATTGGCGCCGATGTGGGAGGCACTTTCACCGACGTGGTGGCCCTCGACGACCGGGGCGGCATCTGGACCCACAAAGTGCCATCGACCCCGCCCGATTTCGAGCGCGCCGTGCTAACTGCCCTCGACCAACTCATACCCCACTTCAGCACTGCGGACCGGACCGTGTCCGAGGTGGCGCATGGCACCACAGTGGCCACCAACGCAGTGCTCGAACACCGGGGCGCGCGCACGGCCCTGATCACCACCCGGGGTTTCCGCGATGTGCTGGAATTGCGCCGCGTCCGGGCTCCCCAACTCTACGATTTATTCTTCGACAAACCCCGGCCCCTGGTCGAGCGCCGCCTGCGCCTCGAAGTAGAAGAGCGAGTGGCGGCCGACGGCGAGGTCCTGGTCTCCCTCGAAGAACGAGAACTCGAGCGGCTCGGTGAGCGGCTCGAAGCCGAGGGAGTAGAAGCAGTAGCCGTATGCCTGCTGCACGCGTACGCCTTTCCGCAGCACGAACTCCGCCTCGGACAGTATTTGCGCGAGCGCTTGCCCGAGGTGCCGGTGTCGCTGTCGTCGGAAGTGCTGCCCGAGCGCCGCGAGTACGAGCGCAGCGCCACCACTGCGGTCAATGCCTATGTCCAGCCCGTGGTGCAGCGCTATCTGGGTGCCCTGCGCCACGGGCTGGAGGAGCGCGGCGTGGACGCGCCGCTGCTGATCATGCAGTCGACCGGCGGACTGGCCCCAGACTGGGAGGCGGCCCGCCGACCGGTCTTTGCCCTCGAATCGGGTCCCGCAGCCGGGGTCCTCGGAGCCAGTTTCGCCGCCAGCCAACTGGGATTGGACCAGATCATCACTCTCGATATGGGCGGCACCACCGCCAAGGCGGCCATGATCGAAGAGGGCCGCATCGCCCACAGCCCCGAGTACGAGGTGGGCGCCTCGCTGTCCGCAGGAAACCGGCTCATCGGCGGTGGGGGCGAGCTGATCCGGGCGCCCAGCATCGACATCGCCGAAGTGGGGGCAGGAGGCGGTAGCATCGCCTTTTTGGATCAGGCCGGAGGTCTGCGGGTGGGGCCGCGCAGCGCCGGGGCCGTGCCGGGGCCAGCCTGCTATCAGCGGGGAGGAGTCGAGCCAACGCTCACCGACGCCAATGTGGTGCTGGGCTATATCCGTCCCGGGGACCTGGCCGACGGCGAGGTGTCGATCGACGTGGAGGCTGCGCAGCGAGCGGTGCACGACCGCATTGCCGCGCCCTTGGGACTGGATTTGCTGCAGGCGGCCGAAGGCATCCACCGCATTGCCAATGCCCGCACCATGCGAGCCCTGCGGGCCGTATCTACCGAGCGGGGGCGAGACCCGCGCGACTTTGCCCTAATGGCTTTTGGCGGATCTGGGCCCGTCCACGCCGCGGGCCTAGCTCAAGACCTAGCCATTGGCCAAGTCGTGGTACCGCCGCTGCCAGGTCTGTTCAGCGCCCTCGGGCTTTTGTGTTCGGGAGTGGAGCACCACGATGTGCGCAGTTGCCTGTTGGGGGGAGAGGATCTTCAGGCCCCGGCCTTGGAGCAAATCCGGACCCAGATGCAGGAACAGCAGTTAGCCCAGTTCGCCGCCGAGGGATTCAAGGCCGACCAAGTCGGGCTGCGCTGCAGCGCCGACGTGCGCTTTAGAGGGCAGACCTCGGAGATCGGCATCGACTTGGCCGACGGTCCCATAACCCCAGAGGGAGTGGCCCGCTTGCGCGCCGACTTTGTGCGCGAGCACGAGCGCCTGTACGGACATCGCTCCGACCCGGACAACCCCGTGGAAGTGGTAGCCGTGCGTCTAGTCGGCCAAGCCGGAGTGCGCGGTCTGGGCCACGGCCTAGAAACAGCGGTCCAGCCTGTTGCAGGTGGGGGCAGTCGGACGGCCTATTTCGCCGGCGAGACCTTGTCCGTTCCCCTAGTCGACCGCCAGGACCTCGACGAGGGAGCCGAGGGACCCCTGCTCATCGACGAGCTCGATTCCACCATTGTAGTGCCGCCGAATACGCGCGTCCGGCGGCACCCGCTGGGCCACCTCCTCATCGAGGTGCGTTCCAGTTAGAGAGCCGACGATACGCGGCACTTCGACAGGCTCAGTGCCCGGTGGTTGCGCTCAGTACTTGGCCACTGAGCTTGTCGAAGTGGCCGCAGCAGAGGTGCATAAGACTGCGTAACATCAGTTAGAGAGGAAAGAGTGTGAAGCGATGGCAGCCATAGATCCGATCACGCGCGAAATCGTGCGCAACGCCCTATCTTCCGCAGCCGACGAAATGGCCATGGCACTCTACCGCACGGCCTATTCGACCATTGTGCGGGACTGTCTGGACTACTCGACTTCCCTGTGCGATGCCGAGGGCCAGATGATCGCCCAAGGCGTCACCATTCCGCTGCATTTGGGCTCGGTGCCCTTTGCCATGGAGACCCTGCTGGCCAAGTACGGCAACGATATAGAAGAGGGCGATGTTTTCATCCTCAACGATCCTTTTGAAGGAGGCATGCACATCCCGGACATCTTCATTGTCCAGCCCGTCTTCTCGGAGGGCCAGCGCGTGGCCTTTGCCGTGAGCACGGCCCACCACCTCGATCTCGGCGGCCGTTTGCCGGGGAGTTCGGCCTGCGACAATACGGAGATCTTTCAGGAGGGTTTGCGCATCCCCTGGCTCAAGCTCTACCGCCAGGGCGAGGCCGACGAGGCCCTGTTCGCCCTGATCCGCGCCAATGTGCGGGTGCCGCAGATGACCATCGGCGACTTGCGGGCCCAACTGGCGGCCTGCCACATCGGCGCTCGGGCCATCGGCGAGTTGATCGGCCGCTACGGCCCCGACACCTTTGCGCGCTGCACCGCGGATCTGATCGACTATACCGAGCGGCTAGTGCGAGCCGAAATCGCCTCCTGGCCCGACGGCAGCCACACCTTTGTCGACTATATGGACAGCGACGGGGTGGGCGGGCCGCCGGTGCGTTTGCAAGTGGAGATCACCGTGGCGGGAGACGAGCTGCGGGCCGACTTCACCGGCACAGATCCGCAGGTGAGCGGGGCCATCAACAACACGCTCTCCTTCACGTCTTCAGTGGTGGCCCTATGCGTGCGGTCCGTGCTGCGCGAGGATATCCCCAACACCGCGGGCATGTTCCGCCCCCTCGAGATTGTCGCCCCGCCCGGCACTGTGGTCAACGGAGTCATGCCCGCGGCTTCGTCCATGCGCGGCATCACCGGCTTCCGCCTAGCCGATACGATCTTCGGGGCGCTGGCCGGACTGCTGCCCGATCGAGTCCTGGCCGCCGGCGAAGGGGGCAACACCCTGGTGATTATCGGGGGGCAGCGGTCCGATCGCCAGCCCTACGTGTACTACGAGTTGCTGTCGGGAACCTGGGGCGGCCGACCGGACCGCGACGGCAACGACGGGCTGTGCAATCCGGCCAATGTCGCCAGCAATATCCCCGTGGAGCAGGCCGAATCCGAGTACCCAGTGCGGGTGGAGCGCTATGGGCTGGTCGGCGACAGCGGCGGGCCGGGCCGTTTTCGCGGAGGGCTAGCCATCGAGCGGTCGTGGCGTCTGCTCAATGGCCAGGCGCACCTAGCCATCCGCTCGGACCGGCGCGACCACCTGCCCTACGGCCTGTACGGGGGCGGGAGCGGCACAGCTTCAATCAATACGCTGCACCGCGACGGCGAGGCCGAGACCCTGCCGACGATGATATCCACCACCATGGCCGCTGGCGAAGTGATCTACCACCGCCAGGCCGGCGGCGGCGGTTGGGGCGACCCGCTGGAGCGCGACCCCGAGGTCGTGGCCCAAGACGTGGGCAACGACAAGGTTTCGCGCGCCGCAGCTCGGGACCAGTACGGGGTGGTGCTCGACGAGTCCCTAACCGTGGACCGCGAGGCTACGGCCGCCCTGCGGACACAGCGGGCAGCCGAGAGCACATGAGCCCAGCGCCAGCGGATCTGCTCATCAGGGGCGGCACCGTAATCGACGGCACGGGCAAAGCGCCCCTGAGCGCGGATGTGGCGATCAAAGACGGCCGCATTGCATACGTGGGACCTCGCTGGCCCGGGACCGCAGACCGGGTGCTAGAGGCGGCCGGTCTGTGGGTCGCGCCGGGTTTTATCGACATCCACAGTCATTCCGATTTTACCTTGCTGGCCGACCCTCGGGCGATGAGTTCGATTGCCCAGGGGGTGACCCTCGAAGTGGTGGGCAACTGCGGCCACGGCTGCGCCCCCCTCGCCGATCCGGCCACCGCCCGGATGAATGTGTACGGGTACGCGGCCGACTATCCCATTGACTGGCGCAGCGTGGGCCAGTACCTCGAACGGCTGCAAGAGCGCCAACCAGCGGTCAACGTGCTGACCCTGGTGCCCAACGGCCGGCTGCGCCTAGCCGTGGCCGGTCTGGTGGACCGGCCTTCCACACCGGATGAGTTGAAGCGCATGAAGAAGCTGCTACAGGCGAGCCTAGAGGAGGGTGCCTTTGGCTTTTCCACGGGTCTAGAATACGGGCCGGAGCGGGCCTGCTCCGAGGAGGAGATCGCCGAGTTGTGCAGCGTGGTGGCCGAGTGCGGAGGCTTGTACGCCACCCATACGCGCAATCGGGCGGGCGAGGACCAAGAGACCATTGCCGAGGCCATCCGCACGGCTCAAACCGCGGGCGTAGCCCTGCAAATTTCCCATATCTCGGTGGTAGCGCGGTTGGCCGCAGACGGCGTCCGAGCCGTGGACGAAGCCATAGAGCAGGTGGACCGAGCGCGGCGGGCCGGGCTGGACGTGGACTTCGATATGCACACGCGGTTGTTCGGCACCACGAATCTGAGCGCGGCGCTGCCGCCCGAGGTTCTGGAGGGCGACCAAGTCGCAATGGCGGCGCGGCTGCGCGATCCCGAGGTGCGGCGGCGAGTGGGGGCGTACCGCAGCATTGTGGCGGGGCTGGCCCAGGGCGACTGGCAGCGGATTCTCCTGTCGCAGTACGAGCCCCGTCCCGAGCTGGCCGGACAGAGTCTGGCCGATATTGGCCGAGATATGGGGCTAGAGCCCATCGACCTTATCTGCGAGTTGTTGCTGGCGGTGCCGGACCGAATCCACGAGCCGATGATCCTCGCCTTTTGCTACCGGGAAGACGAGGCGCGCCGGGTGTTCGCCCACCCGCGCTGCATGGTCGGCTCGGACGCCACGGCTCTGTGCCCCGACGGTCCGCTGCAGGGGGCTGTCTTCCACGGGGCCTACACCTGGGCGGGCTGGTTTTTCCGGCATTTTGTGCGCGATACAGGTCTTTTGTCCCCGGAGGCGGCCGTCCACCGTCTCACCGGGCTGCCGGCCGGCCGCCTGGGCCTAGAAGACCGGGGGACGATCCGCCCGGGCGCTTGGGCCGACCTAGCGGTGTTCGACGGCCAGACCTTCCGCGAACGGGGCACGATCGCCGCACCCAATCTCACGGCCCAAGGCATGGTCCACGTGCTGGTCAACGGCGTGCCCACACTCGAAGACGGGGTGTGGACCGGGGCGCGGGGCGGGCAAGTGCTGCGCCGGCAATAGCGCTTTGTTAGTCAGCGGGAGCCTCACTCGCACCGACCCAGACCTCATTTCACCGAATCGCCATACCGTGAAGCCAACCACCAATCAGCGTGTGGCATCCCGCTTTCGTGCGTTTTTTCAACCAGCAGATCGATATCAATCGGCACGCGACGCAACTCAATGCGAAGGCTCCTATTCTCCCATGCAATAACTCCATATTCTGCCCAAGGAGGATATTCTCTATCGGGCAGATCACTCAATGAACGTCGAGTAACTCGGCGTATGCGCTCGTGCGCATGAATAGGAGCACCAACACTTCCAGGATTGATTATCGTGCTATCTCCATGATAGCGAATCATCTGCGTGTGCGTATGTCCCCCAGCCAATACCATAGCGCGATAACCAGACAGCATGCGTTCCATTTCCTCATCTGGAGTGACTGAGACGATTACATCTTCATTGGATTGCGGAGAACCGTGATAGCAAATAAGACTGGTATTCGCATCAAGAGGTATCTCGACCGTTGCCTGGAACGTACGCATGTAGTCGAGATCGTCAGGTGATAGCTTGCGGACGCCCCAGAATTGGACTTCACGCCCTCGCTCGGCGTCCTCGCCCTTTCCTTCACCTGGATATGGGTTGAGACACCACGTGTCCATGTTGCCCATGACGACTGGACAATTCAGCGTCTTCAATTGGGCGATGACCTCACTTGGATGGGGACCTCCAGAGACGACATCTCCCAAGCACACGATGCGATCAATGTGCTCTGCTTTGAAATCGTTCAAGACAGCTTCTAAAGCCACAAAATTCCCGTGGATATCAGAAATGATGGCGATTCGCATGCGCTTCATACCTCCATGTGTAGTGAGAACGATCATCCTCTTGACCTTGCACAGACCTGTCCAAATCCACACGCTACTCTGTCCCTTCCCTTAATATCTCCAAATACCGCTCTCCATATCCCTCGTAATCCAATCCTTCACTAAACGTCTCCCCCGTCTCGCTGCCATCCAACCGGGTCACTCCCCCCTTTTCAACCGGCTCAATCTGCGTATCCTCGTGCCACTCATTCCACGAAGTAACCATCAGCATTCGCCCGGTCGATTCATCCGCATACTCTACAGCCTGCGCCAGCATCGCCCGAAATAGCGAGCCAAATTCGGCTTCCTCACTCAACTTCCGCGAGACCGCCTCATGTCCATCGCGCACACCTTTGTCGTTAAATCCCGGCGTCGTAGCGGGTATAAACGCGGCCCCTTCAGCATGAGCCAGTTCTCGCCAACTCGCCTGCGCCGCATAATACCGATCCACTGCCGCCTGTCCGGCATAACCCTTCGCTCCCATACTTCCGTACACATCGTAGTTCGTCACGGCATCCAGTAGCCCAATAGCCTCATGAGACGGCGGCGGTTGTCCAAAAACCTCATCGCCGACGATGTATATATCGTGTCCCGCCTCTCTGGCCGTCGTGCGCATCGCCTCCACCACCTCAGCCAGCGTCCCATTGCGCGAGAGTACCCGCGTCAAATAGACAAAGAACACCGGACGTCCATCAATCCGCAAATAATTGGGATGGTCGAAATAGCCTTCGGCTATATGGGCGATGTCCGGTGCGACACGATTGAACACTGAAAAATCCCTTGTGCGCCCTGTAGTCTCATAAAACAGCGCAATCTGCATCTCGCCTAATTCATCGTGCGGCAGAATGTGCTGTAGCAGAGTCTGATCTTCACGAGAATCGGGGCCCCACCAACTCGCCACCCACAGCGATATATTGGCCTGTCGGCTCCACTTGAGATGCTGTGCGATCACCGCAGGATTGCGATCATCGTACTCGCCCAGCATCGGCAACTGCGGCGGTATCAGCTCTTTGCGCATATAGCGGCCGCCGTGAAAATCACCGCTGTACCAAGGGTAATAATAGACGCCTACGGTATAGGGTGAATCCATCTGGTCTTTATCTGGACTACTCATGGGATCTTCGCCGTTACATGCATTGGGAAACGCGAGGAAGATGCTGCATAAAACAGCCAGAAGAAATGGCCTACTAGAAAACATGGGTATGCTCAATCCACTTATCCCGATCCAAGAGAAATACACACCGCTCGGGCAATATGCGGTCTGCAAATTCGCCTTTACCCGGTCCGGGCGGTATGCGCTCCGTCTCCTCGAAACCTAGCCGGTGGAGAAGCCGGATAGACCGTTTGTTTGCAACAACGCATCTGGCTTCAATCTCGTCTAGATCCAAATCTTCAAAACCTACCTGCAAGATGACCCGGACCGCCTCCGACGCAAAGCCCTGACCCCAATAAACGGGCGACAACTCGTAGCCGATATCGCCCCGCCGGCTCTCAATGCTTTCTGTGCGCACTCCGCAGTCACCGAGTAATACCCCATTTGATCGGTCCGTGATGGCTAGTTGGAATTTGCACCTTGGATTTTCCTTAGACAGTGCGATGCACTCGTCTACAAAGCGGGCACACTCCTCTCTAGTGTAGGGAGGCCGATAGTAGTATTCCAGATACCTTAGATCCCTCCTAAACTCGGCGACGGCGTCCACGTCTTGTTTGGTGAACTCTCTCAGGAGCAGGCGATCAGTCAGCTTCTCCATTGCGGTCACGTAGTTAGCCCTTATGCTCATTGCCGATTTCGAGCCCGAAACTGGGGCCTTGTATTCGTCATGGGAAATGGCTCATTCGGAATCGGACAAGACAGCGCTTTACATAGTGGGCCCCACCCCTCCGAAACTGAATATTCCACCAAATCCGTAGAATTCACACTAGACTTTACTTCCGCACAATATTTCTCGAATACAGCCATCGCTTGAGATCGATTCTCAAATTGATCCTTGAGAAACTCACCGAAGAAGAGTTGTCTTACCAGCAAATGTGTCGGCTCATCGATTTTCTCTTTCGCAACTCGGTATATCGTGGCTTCAACGCTCTCGTACCAATCGTTTGGATCTCGGAGTAGAAGTAAGACCTTAGTTTTGGGAAATTCTTTGAAAATATGTTGCCAAAATAGACATGCAGGAAAATCCAAAGTCGAAGCATAGCCACCGAGAAAAACCCGCCAATCAGGAAAAATCCCCTGCGAGGCATCTCTCCAAACTTTGAGGTGATTGGGATTCCGAAAAACCTCATGCATATGGTAGGACGGGGCGAAACCAAGGATCTCCAAGGCGCGCTTCACTGACATCGTTCCTGTTCTTGGTAATGCAGCTCCTACTATTACCATGTCAGACCTGGATTGCGCAAAGGGAGCAGGCTGAAGTCGGACACACGGTGTTATGCCCTGTTTTCGGCTATCATCTGTACTACCTCCGAGACCCGCTTCTCTGGCTCCGGATAAAGAGCGATTGTTCTGAGTGGATCGGCATCTTCCATCCTAGCTATTACTTCGTGTCCGAGGTAGTAACCGCACTGCCGCTTGCCCCATAGATCGTACCAGTGGCCAAAGAATCTTCTCGTCTTCTCCTCGGAATCCGACGATTCCAGAAACTCAGAGGCTAGGCATGACAGGTTTTCCTCACACCAAGGCAGCCATGTCTCGTCGTTGATACCCGTCGCCATGTGCCAAGTAGGCTTGCCCGCGACAAGATGCTCAACACGTTGCGCGAAACCTTCGGTGTACAGTTGCCAGAACGATCCGCCACCCACTTCAAGATTCTCTTTTCTACGCAATTCGAAATGGAACAGGTGTCCAATCTCGTGTGCTACGAGTCCTCCAAGGCTTGATTCGTCTGTCCAACCGCACTCTACGATATTCTCAAGACCGAGCAGAATTGCAGGATCTCCGCCGTATTCCGTCGCCCATCCAGCACCACATCCAATCCCAACGTAAGCCACGATAATCGGGTCGGATTGCAGACTGAGAATCTGCCTTGCAGAAGTCACCACGTCAGGAGCCATTTCGCATATCAGACGGCTTGCCTTCTGCATTCCCGGCATTCGGCTCTCAAGCTCCGGAAAGATCCTTGTCCTCGCAATCTCCTCCCAAGGCTGTTCGCTGCGTTCGTAGTCCGCCTTCTGCTTCTCAAGCAGTTCCGGGTAGGCAGCCATGTAGTCCATCCAGGCTTCCAGCTTACCGTCTTCGTCAGCAGCCACAAACCTCTGCCAAACTCTCATGAAGTCAGGGAATGTATCGACCAGCATTCGTCGCCTATCAGACTCGCGTTACGCGATAAATGATACTACATACCATTTGCAACCGCCCTTACGAGAAAATGACTGTCTTTGGCATGAAGATTAATGTCGGCCATAAATCCATCAACGGAGTAGGACTTAGAAAGTTGCACTTCAGACCATCCGGATTCCAATAATAGATCTACTATCTCTTGTGGAGAGTAATAGCGTCTTTGCGTAATGATCTCCATCTCATCGCTGCCATCCAAATAAATCTGAGTACGGATTTCCCGTTCTTTACTCATCGTGCGTCGATCACGGCATTGGATAGTCCGTCCGTCCGTAGAGAATGACATCTCAGACCATTGCCCATCGGTCTCAGGCAAGCGAAGAGGCTTTGGATGAAAAAGATCCATGATAAGGATCCCTTGACGAGCTACGGAATTGCGTAGATTTGATAAGAATCTCTGTGGATCGTCTAGCACATAGTTAAACGTGAAGAATGTTACCAGTGCCGCATCAAAACGATCCACCATTGGCCCATCGAGAAAATTATGGATCTCTAAGTGCAATTCTCCAGTTGCCAGTTGATCGGTAAATCGCGCCTTGGCGATAGCCAGCATCTCAGTAGATACATCAACCCCGGTGACGTGAGCACATGAGCCTAAGAGCAACTGTAAAATCCGTCCTGTGCCGCAGCCGACCTCTATAACAGATTTAGATTTTTTAATCGAGGTACAATAGAAGGACAAATCATCAACGAAATGCTGGACGTACGTGTCGTAGTACCGAGCGAACTTCTGGTATGGGCTATTCTGCATATTTGATATGCTCAACTTTCTATGATCGCTTTGATCTCGCGGACAATATCCTTTTGATGACGCTCCAATAATGCTTTCTGCTCAGGCCATAAAAAGTCGGGCAGCCGATCAAGCGGGAACCATTTCATCTCATGGTGATAGACTGTATCGGTTGGCGTAGCTTCAATCTGTTCGGTGTGAAACAAGTAGAGATGGATCACGGCCCAAAAGTCTTTATCATAGGTTAAGCGTTCGACGACTTCGAGTTTGTTGACCAAGGTCAAGTCCGTCAGGCCCGTTTCCTCTTTTATTTCGCGGTACGCGGCTTTTAGCAGGTTTTCACCCGCTTCGACACCGCCTTTGGGTAAGACATACTCTTCCATATCGCCCTCACGTGTCAGAGCAACGAAGATTTGCTCGTCGTGAAGTCGAACGACTACACCGCCACTGGCTACGCGCTCTGGGATATCGGTTGGCCGTTGATACCAGGATGCATCTATTTCTGTCATGTTATTCCGAATGGATCGCGTGGGCTAGTTCCCGCAGCACATCGACCGCCAAGAGCACGTCCTCCCTTCTACAATCGAACTGCCCGACTTGGAAGCGGATGACGAACTGGCCCTCGTGGATTGTCTGCGTCAGGTAGATCCGGCCGTCGTCGTTGACCGCGCGGAGCAGGCGCTCGGTGGCTTCGTTGGCGTTCTCGCCGTCGGGGGCATACTGGAACGTGAAGAGCGAAAGGTGGCAGTCCGTCGTCAGGCGAAAGCCGTCCAGCAATGCAATCGCCGCGGCGGCCTCCTCAGCCCAGGCAATGTGGTTCCGGATGCGCTCGCGGAGGTCTTCAAGACCGTGCGCGCGCAACAGGAACCAGAGCTTGAGAGCGCGGAATCGACGCCCCAGGGGAATTGTCCACTCGCTGTAATTGGTGATCTCGGTTTGGCCGAGGGTTTGCAGGTAATCCGGACGGACGCCGAGGGTGCGAACCTGCGGTTCTGGGTCCGCAAGAAACTGGATCGAGCAGTCGAACTGCGCCCCGAGCCACTTGTGGGGATTGAAGGCAATGCTGTCGGCTCCCTCGACGCCCTCCCATAACTCCCGCAACTCAGGACATATCATCGCAGAACCAGCCCACGCGGCATCTATGTGGACGTAGAGGTCGTGCTCTCGCGCCACTTCAATGGTCTGGTGTACGCGGTCAGACGCGCCGATCGACGTACCCCCGATACAAAGGACGACACCGGCCGGGAGAAACCCCGCCGCGCGATCAGCGTCAATCGCCCGGCGGAGCGCCTCCGCATCGAGCGCCCAAGAACCATCGGTCGGAACTTTGACGAGATGCTGTTGGCCGATACCGGCGATTCGGATCGCCTTGTCAACCGACGAGTGAGTCTCCGGCGAGGCATAGACCCGGACCTGCTTCTCCCCCACCATGCCAGAATCGATCCCTCGCCAGCCTAGCGCGCGCTCTCGCATCGTCAGTACAGCGCAGACATTGGCCGATGTCCCCGAATCTTGGATAACCCCCTGAAACCCTTCCGGTAGCCCGAGCGCCTGCCGCATCCAATCGACCATCCGGGTCTCAATTTCCGTAGCGGCAGGTGAGGTCTGCCAGAGCATGCACTGGGCCGCCATGACCGCCGTCAAATTTTCGGCAATCATCGAGACCGGCGCTGCGTTGGCGCTGAAGTACGCAAAGAAGCGCCGGTGTTGCCAGTGCGTCATGCCGTCGGGTACGATGCGCTCAAAGTCGGCGAAGATCGTCTCCATATCCACCGGCTCTTCCGGTGGCGCTACCGGCAGCAGCGCAGCGATCTCACCCGGTGCAGTCTGCGCCCGAACGGGTCGCTCATCGAGCGTGGCCAGGTACTCGGCACCCCATTGGGCAGCTCGCTCAGCCCAGCGAAAGTAGTCTTCTCGTTTCATAAGACGGTCTGAATGAGATTGATAGTATCGACTCTAAAGACCTTCAACCCGCCCAAATTCTTTTAACGCCTTTAGTATCTCAACGGTCAAACAACTCTTCCAATGCTGTTCAGCTTGCTCCCAGACTTCTGGATACTGGCCATACCAAGTCCAAGTAGGAGACCAAGAGCCATCTGAGTTTTGCTGCTCAATATCGAAATCCAAATTCATATCTACTTCGCTCTTCAGCGTCTCTGCTAGCAACGAGGTGGGCGTATGAGCTAACCAGAGCGGTCTGGCAGAGGGTCCCAGCAATTCTTCCGGCGTATGAACGACGACGGAGTGCGCTCTCTGAATTAGTATTTCCGCCAGCATATCTTTCGCGGATTGGGGCAGGCCAGCCGTCTCAACCAGATGAACACAGCAGATAAAATCGTACATGTTCATCTCATCTGGTAATGTCTTTACATGCTCTATGACCTCTACAGTGAGCTGTTCGGTCAGGTCTGTAGGTGCCAACTCGTGATATTCATGCAGATAGCCCACGACCTCCGCACGAGGATTGGCCAAGAAATTGCCAAAAGTATCCGCCGTATTCTCAAAATTCCACCACGGCGCATGGGGGTATTCATCCACCGCTTGCGGGACGATAGGCCATATGCTCTTGGTCGAATCGTATTCGGCCAGCAAATACTGGATCGCCTTGCGAACAATCTCATCTTCGCTAGTCGCTCCAACCTCTCTGAGGATGCGCAGCGCAATGGTCGTCGTGATGACGGATGAATCGGGCATTTGGATATCGGGTTCAAGGCCGTTGCCGAAACCGCCATCCTGATTCTGATAGCTAGCAAGTTCGTCCAGGACCGCGGCTGGAGTTCCATCATCGAAATAATACGATAGGAGCCGTCTTTCTAATTCCCGGCCCTGCTCCATCACGAAAATCCTTGCTTTCTCGAATGAGTCACTAGTCAACAGCTTCATCTCTCTTAGCTCCTACAAATGGATAGTCTTGAGCATTGCTTATTTGAAGTCCAAATACATAAAAGTACATACTCCACTGGGATGCACCTCAAATGTACCTTTAGAAAGGACTTCGTTGATTGCCGCCTTGGGATTAGTCAGGGGGAGTGGGTTATGACCATTGAGAATGAGGTCTATATCGAGTGCGTCGAGTCGTTCGTACCTACGGCGCAGTTCAGTGCGTGACGGCGTGCCCGTGGCTCGTAGGCGGATACCCTTTTCCTGCATCCAGTACGAAACATTGCGTCCCCCCATACCACCTTGCTCATTCTGGCCATAAATGGTGTCGGCATTGATTAGTACTTTCTTGCCTTTGGGAGTCTGCCAATACAACCATATTTCGCCGTTCTCATCACCTGATTCAATGGTCTGTATCCCGCCAGGTAGTGGTTGGTCTGCACCATAACGTGCATTGAGCTTACGACCATACTTCGTGGTTTTCTTAGCCAAGGGAGGACCATATACCGGTGCCCTGTAGCGCCTAGCGGCTTCGGAAATATGCCGCTCGTGCAAAGGAGAGAGACTGAGAATGGCAGCTACCCTACCAGCGCGCTGCTTGAGTATCTTGAGCGCTTCGCCCTGCTGTGGGAGCACCGGGTCTGTGATAAGCGTGCCTTCAGGCGTATGCAACATGAAAGACTGCTGTAAGTCGCCGTTTCCCCATGAGGTCCACCGCGTGATTTCAGGCTCTTCTGGGGAGCCGACTTCTACAGAAAAGCCAGTGCCATGTTTGATAACGTATTCCATGCCTTATGCCAATTTGCATAACGTTTTTTGACTTTACGACGTGGACCTACCCCGTATAGGGTTGGCATAGTGCGGTCAAACAGTTTTGTTGCAACGCCCTGCCTTGGGCTTTTGATAGAGCGAACTGCACTTTCGCGTAACGTTTTGCCGGTTGCTAAACTCGCCGAAGGCCAAAGCGACAACGGGCTGTTAGCAGAAGTTGATTAACTTCGGTTCCGGACCTCACTTACTTCCATCTTACCATCATTGGGACCTCGCTCGGTCCAATATCTGCGGTAGAACTCTTCCTTCGAGAGACCAGACTGTACGAAAAACTCGAAGATCTCCTTGCGCGACCACGTCGCCTCAAACGGCCAGACGACACCTTGCATACGAGCAACGCTTCCGCCAAGGCCCATGACCGCATCACACACTCGCTGCTCATGCCACCACAGAAAGGGCTCTGGTAGATCGTCGGAATCAAAGAAACCTACGTCTTTGACTTCTGACTCCTGCCGTCTTAGTTCACCACCAGTTCTTGCGGCTGCAAAGACTACCGTGTGATCGCCACCGTTGCCCCACTGCGGAGACGAATAAACACCGACCATCCGCGTGAGTTCCGCTTTTACACCCGTTTCTTCTGCAACCTCCCGTAAGGCAGCCTGAGCAACTGTCTCTTCCGGATCCACGAAGCCACCTGGAAGGCTCCACGTTTCGAGGTCTTTGCGCTGTATTAGCAGAATCTTCCGTGAGTCAAAAACAACTGCTGAAGCACCGAGATTTGGCATGTTCAATTCCTGCTAACTGTTTGTATGAGTTCCTCTGCGTACTCAAGAGCGTGTTAAGAAAAACGCGTCCAATCTAATTGTTTGAGAACTGGCTTTAGATCAAGTAAGGATCGAATAACCAGTTCCGAACTCACATCCACGTGGCCCATGCGGTCGATGAGCACGGGAATCATTTTCGCTCGTCTCGCGCCCATAGTGTCCCACCTTGGATTATCTCCGACAAACAGGCACTCCTCTGGTTTGCACCCGAAATGATCTAATGCACGGCGAAACATAGGTTGGGCAGGCTTCCGCCATCCCACATCTGAACAAAAGATAGCCACCTCGCATCGCGTCGAAAGCCTGTGTCGCCGCAGTTCTTCAAACCAAGGCTCACTCGGTGAACCCCAGGGACAGTTCGATAGGATTCCTACGCGGTAGCCATCCGCCAGGTGCGCATACAGAGCCGGAAGGGTGTCTTCATAGATCTTGGCAATAGAAAAGATGGGCGCGAGGAAGGCACGACAGATCGGCAGCCACTCTTCCTTTGGAACGCCAGATGCGACCGCAAAGATACGACCCAGCCTCTTGTGGAGTGGGCGGACGCGACTGTTCCTAGCTTCGTAGTTCTCAGCCTCGACACCGCGCTCGATCTCAGAATCCGAGGGCAAATCGTGTCCCGAACGCTCCAGTGCCTCTTTGGCTGCGCGAATTCCTGCCCGCAGCAAAGGAGGAAACTCTTCCCTGCGATAGTACTGGACAAGGGTGTCGCCAAGATCAAACAGAAGAACTGGTCTCAAACCTGAAACTCCTACAAATACCTTTGAGCCAACTCCAGAAATTCCTCCCAGCTCCTAACCTCTGCATCAACAGGAATATCCGCAGGCTCTTGTTGTCGCCTGTTATACCAGATTGCACTCATGTGGCACTGCTTCGCCCCCACCATATCGGTCTCCAACGTGTCTCCTACATACCATATCTCTGAAGGGGCCATGTCCAATCGGGTGGCCGCTGAGGTAAAAATCACGGGATGGGGCTTTCTTATCCCATAATCGGCGCTAGAGATAACAAATTCAAAATAGTTGAGCAGTTCATGACGTTGAAGTTCCCAAGAGAGGAGCGTTCCAGACCCCGGATGGTTGCTTACTACCCCCATCCTCAAATTACGGGCAGATAAGGCGGTCAATACATCGGCAATGCCGGGCTCAGGAGAGAAAAGCATACATTCTTTCCAGAATTCCAGCTCTAGTACCTCCATGGGCTCACGAAAGGTGATGCCGAGTCGATCAAAGAGCAGTCGATTAAACTGATGATGCGTGAGTTCGACGATTGAATTATCCGCAACAGCAACCTCACTATCGAGCCTTTTTGCTTCAGTCGTTACCTCTTCAGGTGATATACCTTTTCGATCCACTGCATATTCGAGCAGGCGAGCGTTACCTGCGATAGGATCGAATCTCATATTGCGTACGAGGGTATTTATGAAATCGAAGAGAATCGCCTGCGGCCTATTCATCTATGTGCTCCATTGGGTATCCAATGTCGTGTAACTGATTGTACCCGAACAAGTTCTCTATGGACAGGCTATCTCAGGCGACGCATTAGGTATTGAGAGCAGGCCCCCAATATTTCCAGAGGTTCCGCGGCACGTCGTATCGCTTGAGCCTCCGGCCTGGATGCCCCGGAGGTAGAAAGCCTGTCGGGGTGTTGCCTACGTACTCGGGCGGTGACGGCTTCGGAGGCGACCATGGCGTGCCATCCTTGTCGGGAAACATGACCATGGGTGCCTGCTCGCGCATTTCCCTGTGGGAGTACCGTGCAAACTGCGCCACCCTCGGTTGCTTTGACCCCGCCGCGTTAGCCGAGTTGACGTGCGTAGTGAGGCCGTGGAGCAGCATTGCGTCGCCAGCTCGCCCCGTCATACATACCACTTCGCCTACACTGGGGTCCCCCTCTAGGATCGCCCGGTGCCCACCACTCCGCACGGGCTCTGTGAAGAGGTACGAGCCATCGATTTGCTCGGGATGTTCGAGGAAGTATCGGTGATTCGCCAAGTGCGACCTCGGCCAGTAGGCCGTACCTCCGCCCGTAGGGCTGCTGACGTCCCAAAACAGCACGACGAAGAACGCCATGAACCCACCGCCCCAGCCTGTCGCGTACCCATCGAGGTGACCGTCGGCAGGAGGTGCCCACTCCGTACCCGGAGCGCTCGGCAGGATCACCCGCGTCATTGGAATCTGCGGTGTCCACGGCTGCCCCGCCGGGTGGGAGGGGGCAAAAGCGCCGCCACCGATCTGCTCCACGATGGATTGCAGGCTCGGTAAATCGTACAGGTTAGGGCTGAGCTCGGGCCAACCATCCTCGGGAGTATACCGCCCGGCAGGCCAAGTGCTGGGGTCGTCGAGGTCCACGCCGCCAGAGCAAGCGGCGCGCATCTGATCCTGCCATCCGTCAAGCACATCAGGAGGTACCAATCCCGGAATCGCGAGCACCCCCTCTGCTTTGAACTCGTCTAGCTGCGCCGGTGACAGCAGCATACTCGGCTTAGGGTCGGACCCGTAACTTTCTGATTTATTCACTATCAACACTCCAAATCTATCTCAAGCGACGCGGTACCGCTCCACCACCTCCATATCCACCTTAATCCCCAACCCCGATCCTGTAGGCACGGCAAAGTGCCCCTTCTCCAGCGCCAACCCCTCGGCCACCACATCGGCCTCCCGCGTAAAGGGCAGCTCATCGCAAGGCAGCGTGGCATTGGGCAACGTCGCCTGCAAATGCACCGAGTAAGCCGCCAGTACGCCGGTACACAACCCCCCCATCTGAACCCAGCAAGGCACGTCCGCAGCCTCTGCCAGCGCCGCCGCCTTCCTCACTTGCAGCGCCGAGCCGCCCAAGTTCACGTAGTCAATGCACTCGGCCTTGAGCGCCGCCAGCACACCGGACGGCGCTCCCAAGTGCAGGGCAATGGGAATGTGGGTCTTCTCGCGCAGGATGCGGTACCATTCGAGATTGTTTTTGAGGAGCGGATCTTCAAAAACCGACACCGTGCCAAAAGGCTCCAATTCGCTCGCCAAACGCGCGGCCTTGGGCAGCAGGGCAAATTCAGTATTCGGATCAACGCCGACCGTGTAGTCGGCCCCTGCCGCTTCTTTCATCAGCCGCACCGTCTCGACGATATTCCACGAACGCGCCTTGAGCTTGTGGTTGCTAAAGCCCAGCCCAGCCCCTATTTCCGCCTCGGCCGCGGTCTCTTCGGGCGTCATGGGGCACGACCAGTACGACACCGGCACCTTGTCCCGCACCTGCGCCCCAAAGAAGCGGTGCAGCGGAATGCCGTAGGCTTGGCCCGCAATGTCGAGCAACGCACAGGTAAAAGCGTCTGGACGATTGTACGGATCCAAAGCCAGCGGGTCCTGTCCCACGAGAGCCTCGGCTTGCTCCTGACCAGCAGACTTTTTGCTGAGAAACTCGCCCCAACCCTCTAAGCCCTCGTCCGTCTGCACGCGGCAGAGGGTGATGTCGTAGATCTTGGGAAAGTAGCGGGCGATCACCGGGATCGGCGGGATTTCGACTTCGTACAGCTCTACTTGGGTGATTTTCACAGGGGGCCTCCTCTGCGATAAGGTTTCCGTTGCGCGCCGTTTGTTAAGGGCCTACAATGATACCAAATTGCTGGGTAACCACAAAGGGATCCGTCGATTCCGCGAAAACCGCGAGGAGGACCTCATGGACGACAAGATGATGACCAACGAAGAAAACTACCGCTTCGACGTGGCGGGGTATATGATCATCCCCGGCGTCCTGACGGCAGCCGAACTGAGAGCCTGCAATCAGGCGCTGGACCAGTTAGCGTCTGACAACGGGCCGCTGCGCTGGACGTCTCCCGTTTGCAATCCCCTGCGCGCCCTGCGCGAGCATCCAGTGCTAATGCAGTATCTGGAGCAGATTTGCGGCGAAGGCGTCCGCCTCGACGAATCGCCGCGTCTCGTCGAGTCCTGTACCGAGGCAACGGACCTGTCCGGGGGCGACGAGTGGGTGGATTGGTCGCGGGCGTACCGTCAGTACAACGGGCATCGCTTCTGCCAAGGAGTGCGGGCCTTCTGGGCACTGGCGGACGTGGGCGCAGAGGATGGGGGTTTGGTCGTAGTACGAGCCAGCCACAACAGCACAGTACCGGCCCCGCAAGACCTAGTGGACGGAACCGACCCGATGGGACTCGTCGAGCAGCCGGTCTTGCAGGCGGGCGACCTCTTGCTCTGCACTGACTCGCTGATGCGCGGCGTCCGGCCTTGGCAGG
Organism: Candidatus Latescibacterota bacterium; assembly: GCA_965116455.1. Lineage (GTDB taxonomy): Bacteria > Latescibacterota > UBA2968 > UBA8231 > UBA8231. The sequence continues at coordinate 4,265,103 of OZ220690.1, forward strand.
GCGCGGGGCCGCAACGCCTGCTCGAATGCGGGTACATCAGCACGGGCGTGCGGCCAGGGGCAGCGTCCGAAATCCACGGCGAGGACAGCGCGCTGCCCGAGTGGGCCGACGATCTGACCGATATCGAACGCGCCGTCTTGCACAATCCCAATCGCCCGTACCCGCCGCCAGTCGTGCATTCGGACGGCGAAAAGGTCTGGATGGCAGAGGAACCAGGAGTTTTCCATCCCTCGATCTACATCCGCGACCCAGATTCCGATATTGACGAGAAGGAATTTTTCCACTGGGATCTGTGCGGCCACCTCGTTTTGCGGGGCGTGATGGACGAGGAATGGCTGGCCGCGGCCAACGAAGCCATCGACAATAATCCCGACCGGATCAGCCACGGCGGCTCGGCTGCCGGCGATTCAACGCCTTTGGCCGGTACTGGAGTCGGCCGCTCGTCCATGGGCAACCCGTGGGCATTGCCCGTCCCACACGGCGAGCCGTTCCAGCGCATGATCGCCAATCCAGCGCTCGTCCAGCGCCTGAACTGGATCATGGGCAGCGGCTTTGAGTGCATGATGTGCAGCGGCTTCCTGTCCGGGAAAGGATCGTCCGGGCACTTTTTGCACGCGGCTGGCGCGCCGGCCAAGGTGGGCAATCACTACCGCCAGCAGAATGGCCGCGTGTACGCCGAATACCTCAACGTGGCTTGGCAATTGCGCGATGTAACGCCGGCCGACGGGGGTTTTGTCTGCGTGCCCGGCTCGCACAAAACTGCCTATCCCATGCCCGACGGCATTCGCACCTGCGATAACGAAATGGGCCTAGTTAAACACGTAGCCATGAAGGCGGGCGACGTGCTGCTGTTCCTCGCGTCGGCGCAGACGCATGGGGCGTATCCGTGGACGGGGGAACAGAATCGGCGGATGATCTTTTTTCAATACCGTTCGCACAATCTGTACGCGCCTTGACAAATAACGGACGCTCGAATTGGAATTCGGCGGCAACAACCTCACCGACACCGTCGAATTCCGCGACTACTTGCGCTCGCTCGCTGCCTAATCGCGGTTGAATGCAATCGAGAAGTACCCTAAGATCGAGGAACCTTCCAATGAGTCAGGGCGTCTTTCGACGGACTGACCTAACTCGACCACACCACAACTTCTCTAAATAGGGAGCAAATCATGCTGAAGTACGTCCTCACCCTCACCGCCTTAGCCCTTTTACTAGCCCCGGCCCCTACTCTCGCCGGCACCGTCCCAGTAGAAGGAGAAGGCGACCCGGCCTTATACGTGGTCAAAGTCCACGCCGATTGGTGCGGCTCCTGCACGGCCCTCATGCCCATCCTCGAAGAAGTCCAAGCCGGGGTGGCCGATCACCCCGTCCTCTTCGTCCAATTGGACGTCACCGACTCAACGCTGACATCCCAAGCCCGCCTGCTTGCCGCGGCCCTCGACGTAGAAGACCACTTCAAGGCCAACAACAAAACCGGCCTCGTCCTACTCATCAACGCCCAAGACCACACCCTGCTGGAAACGGTGACCAAGCAAAACTCCGCTGCTGAGATCGTCGGCAAAATCAAAACCCACCTCGCCGCCCAAACCAAGCAGGACGAGTCTGCCGAGTAGGCTAACCGTTCAGCTCGTACTCTTCTACCAAGGCGCGCACCCGCGCTAAAAACGGGGTAACATCCTGCGGTTGATTAGCCGCATTGTGGAGGACTATATCCTCACCCGTCTCCGCGTGGAACACCGTCGCGGCCGGCGACACGCTCACCCTTTTGACCTCGGCCCACGCCAGCGTCTGCCGACCAAACAAACCCTCCTCAACGGTCACGCCCTCCGGTCCTAACCAGACGAAGCGCCGATGGAGACGGTGGACGAAAAACGCCGCCGCGCAGAACGCTGCAATCCCGCCGCCGAGCACCGCGAGTCCATACGCGAAGCCGCCGCGCTGGAACGCAATGGTGCTCAATATCAACTGGCAGACGCCCAATAGAGCAAAAACTAGGCGCTGGCCGGAGCCGGGGCTGGTGGATAGGTCGAACTGTTCAGCCATACCTCAGCGCGGTACGATCCAGTCTTCGTCTATTTCCATGCCAAAACCCGGCGCATCCGAAGGAACCAAGCGCCCGTCTTGGGGCACGGCCGTACCCGGTATGGTGTGAACTTCATCCAAGGGAATGCCCGGAGGCGAGCCGAGCCAGAACTCGGCCATCGGCGACTCGGGAAAGGCAAAGGCGAAGTGTTGTCCGAAGATACTGTTGCCTCCGCCGTGGGGGATGGTGACAAGGCCAGCGGCTTCGGCGATGTAGTAGATCTTAACCGCTTCGGAGAGACCGCCGCACCAGTTGAGATCCGGTTGCAGCACATCGACGCAACGGTGCTCCACTAGCTGGCGGAATGCCTGACGACCGTGGTGGTCCTCGCCGGTGGCAATGGGCACGTACGGAGCAGCCCGCTTGAGCGCGATGTGGCCTTCGAGATCCGTGGGTATCAGCGGCTCCTCAATCCAGCGCATCTGGTAGGGCCTGAGCCGCTCGGCGACTTGGACGGCGTACTCGACGTTGTAGGACATGACCGCGTTGAGCATCAACTCGCAGTCCGGGCCGATAGCCTCGCGCGCTTGGGCGATCTTGTCTTCGAGGCGGTTGAGCCCCTCCTGGCCCTCGCGGTAGTGAACCGGATTGGTAACCTTGAAGGCGCTAAACCCCAGTTCGAGGCCCCAGTCGAGGTCGTCGCCCGTGGCGTAGAGTTCGAGATGATCGCGGCAGGGGCCGCCGAGCAGGCGGTACACGGGCAGGCCCAGCAGCTTGCCCTTGAGGTCCCAGAGCGCCAGATCGATCCCGCTTTGGGCAACGGCTGCGGTACCAGCATGACCGAGGCGCTGAGCGGCGCGCCACATCAGGTCGTTGAGAAATTCCGTCGCCAGACAATCGCGGCCCGTCAGCAAGGGCGCGAAGACCTGCTCGACGATGGCGGCGACCGGCGCGCCAAAGGAGCAGTTGCCCAAACCCCAAGTGCCGTCTTCAGCCGTGATCTGCACCCACATGGGACCACCGCCCATGCCCGGCATCTGGCCGGGTAGGCGCGAGAATTCTGGATACTTGTTGATCGGCAACGAACGCGGCGCACTCTGATTCCAAGAGGGGCGACGAGGCGCTGTTTTGGGCGGGTTGTGCGGAATCTTGAGATCAACTACGCGGATGGATTGTATTTGCACGTCTAAAACCTTCTCAAATTTACATCGGGCGTTTTTCGCTACGTAGGGGGGATAATTATATCGCCGGGCGTTGATAGCAGCAAGGTTGGCAGCGCGGTCAAGCCGTTAAATAGCCAGCGGAAACATGTGCAATCGCGCTGAGCTGCCGTCTGAGCCCGCCTTCGACCATGACACTGCTGTATATGCTGCCTTCGTTGTTGGGAAAGTACTTGTTCCGCAGCTCGGCCCCGAAGCGGGACGACCACGACCGATTCCACCGCATCTGGAGTTGACCACTGATATCTTGCTTGAAGTACTCGTTGATGCGGTCATTGGGTTGGTGCCGCAGGCCGAGGTTGGCGACGGCGAAGGCGGCGGTGAGCACGGGAGCGGTGCAGGTGGCGGCGAAGACGGTGAAAGCCACGCCGGCCGTGAAGACGGCAGCGGGTGAAATTTCATAGTTGCCAATTCGCCTACTCGGCGAGATAGCGAAAGCGACGATAAAGCTGGCCGGTTGTACATTCAATCGGCCAGCTTTTCTCTATTCCTTATTACAATATGACACCCTTCTTTCATAACACTTTTGTTCAGTATATAAGACCATATATGGTCTAAAAAAGGAAATTGGTGCAATTATAATTCCATAAAGGACCATATATAGTCTCAATATCTCATATGGTCCCCAATAAAGACAACTCAATGTGTTACTAATCTTTCCGTTTCCGTTAATGTTAAAATTATCTTGGATTTATGATAAAATTACCGTATCTTGCTCATCCCATTACCACAGCAAAGGCCGACCTAGTCGGGTCTCCTGCTCAATTCAATAGCCTGCATCGTCACACTCCCTACGACGCGAAGTGGTGAATGATCTTCCGGAGAACTGCATAACATCAGTGATATAACCTAATAGCATAGTTATCTATTGTTCATTTGTCGCCATAGTGACGGCCATCCTAGGAGGTTTCTTATGAAGTCTTCTTTTATTTTATTTTTAGTGCCACTAATTTTTTGGGTCGTAAGATGAGATTATCTCATACCAGTTAAAGCAAGTGCTGGCCTTGTGCCCTTTATTTATCGCTCCAAACCACCAAGTAAGGAGGGATACAGATGAAAGAGCCAAGACCAGCGTTGGAGAATTTGTGTTGTCTCAATGTCCAATGCAAGACCTACGGCCAACGCGGCCAAGCCAACCTGAGGGTGCGCAAGACCTATGGAGCCGACCGGATTCGTTATTTGCGCTGTGGGTGCTGCGGCGAGGAATTCAGTGAGCGGAAAGGCACGGCGTTGTTTAACTGCAAAATCAGCGAAGCGCAAGCCGTCTCGGTGCTGGAGCATCTGGATAGTGGCTGTGGTTTGAATGCCACGGCGCGTTTGGTAGGGGTGTCCAAGGATGCGGTGGGTCGGCTGCTTGGGGTGGGGGGCCGGATCAGCTATCAATTGCATGACCGGCTGGTTCGCGACGTGCAGCCAGCGGCCCTCCAGTTTGATGAGAAATGGTCGTATGTAGCGAAAAAACAACGGCACGTGACCGCCCAAGACGACCCGAGTCAAACCGGGGATTACTGGGATGCCAACAGCTTGGATCCGCACAGCAAACTGCTGGTATCGCTGGTGCCGGGGCGCCGTACGACCCACACGATTCACCAAGTGGTGGCCGACGCCGCCGAGCGGCTGGCGGCCGAGACGGGGCTACCGGCGCTGTTTACCGATGGCGAACCGACCTATCCCGAAGCGATTGTAACGACCTTTGGTCGGGCCTATCCCGGGCCGCGCCGAAGCCTCCGCGGCCGGCCACCAGCCCCGGTGGTACGGATGCCCCAAGGCTTGGTGTATGCTCAGGTGGTCAAACATCGGCAAGGCAGGCGGATCAAACAGGTGGAAATCCGACCGATTTTTGGCAAGGGCAAATTAGCCCAGGTCGTGGCCGACTTGGGTTGGACGAAAGCCAACACCAGCGCCATCGAGCGGTTCAACCTGACCGACCGGATGCGCAACGCACGAAAGGGGCGCAAAACCCTGCGCTTTTCGCGTCGGACGGATCGGCATGATGCCCTCAGTTGGATTGGCGCGGTGCGCTACAATTTTCATCATCCGCATCGGTCGTTGCGACAGCCAACGCAAGAAGGCCGATGGCAACAGAGAACGCCAGCGATGGCCGCCGGTCTCGCCGATCATCTCTATTCCTCGCTGGAACTCATGCGGCTTTGTCCAGTTGGACTGAGATAATCGCAAGATACGACCAATTTTTTGCGGCTGTACTGAGATAGATGACAATCCCATCGGTTCGGGAGATTCAGTATCTTCCTATCCATCTGCCAAGATATTATCTCCGTCATCTACAGCTATTGAATGGTCGTGCGGCATGGATGCGACTTGGAGCGTACACAATGGAAAATTCACTTTCCATATAGACGGCGATCAGATAGCAGTGTGGGAACGAGGCGATGGATTCAAAACGGAACATCGCACCCACGACGCTACTATGTCCTTTAGCGACGGTCAATGCAGGTTGCACAGCGATCTTCTCTCTGTGGATTCGGTTGTGCGCATCTGGAAAGGCTACGTCTGGCGCGATGCTATCCATCGCTACTATTTACAAGACGAAAATGATACCTACCATATCAATCGCCGTTATAGTAGATACGATGGTATTTATCCTCCTTTTGGGGTTGTCTGGTATAGGGACTTTCTCGACCTCAATAATAGGAACGATCCGCGACCTCATGATTTACATGAGATTCGCAAATCATCTGTTCGTGCCTACTATCTTCCGATAAACTTCTCACAGGCAGCCCTAGATACGCTCGACTCGATTCCCAAGGATGATCGTCCGTTCTTGGAGTCTCCTTTCTCGTCCTGCGAGGGGTGCATGGAAGAGCCAGCAATCGAGCCATCCGAGTCGGACGAGCCTTCAAGACCAGGCGGTAGCGTCGGCGGAGGAGGCTTCTCTTCAGGGGGGGGTGGCGGCTCTTCTTCGGGTGGTAGTGTCGGTGGAGGTGGTAGCGGTGGCGGTGGCGGTGGATCTGGAGGCAGCGGTGGCGTCGGCGATTCTCCTTCGGAGGGCGATGAAGACTCTTCTCCGGGCGATGGCGTCGATGAAGAAGACTCTTCTTCGGGGGACGACTCAGGGCTGTTCATAGAAAACTCTGGCAGTGGCGGCGTCGCTGGGTCAACAGGGTTTGTTTCCTTTAGGGTGGCGCGAGATGGGAAGAGAGTCGCTGGACAGACTGTATCATTTAGCAAGATAGACATTAATCCTAATGCGACTCTGAACAATTCAAGTGATGTCTCAGACGAGGAGGGGTATGTATACGCTCGGATCAGTCTTGGCAAAAAAGCCACTGGGACTTGTACGATTGAGGCTTCGGTGGGATCGTCAAAAGCGCGTGGATCGTTTACTATAACTGTGCCGTCTAATCCGTCTCCTCCCCCTCCTCCACTCCATTGGCCTTCTGGTTGCGCTTGGCCTCCTAGTAGTTTTCCTTGGAGAATTACTAAGATCATTGGCGCTAGTGCTACTCATAATAGGGCACGGGAAGTAGTAGCAGAATGGTTTTCTAGGGATGGCACCTGTTCTCGACAGGAATGCGGGACTACTGGGTTGCCTTGTACTGGCAGCGACGATAGAGATGCTGTGCCAGAGTCCTGTATAAGTATTATACGAGAGCAAGGGTTTGGCACTCCTCCTAATTGTAATTAAGCTCCCTGGATGGTAGCTGCTCCCGGCAAGAGTGTGGGGGTAGTAGTAACTTGGCTTGTAATGGTGGTGGCGCTGAACCCGGCAATGTTTCATCGTCTAATCCATCTACATGCTTAAACAAAATAAGGACTGATGGCGTTAGTCCCCCTAGCTGTAGTAAGTAAGGTGTCCTGAATCCGGTCCTCAACCTCTTAATTGTCATCCAGAGGGAGGAGGTTTTTACTACTATTCTCCCCCCGAAGGACCATGTGATTAGAATTAGTTTATATTGTGCCTTCTACCGTGTCTGTTACTATGACCACATCGAAGGCGCGGCAGGGCTTGGAGCTTCGTCTATCTAAAGGATAGCCTATAAGCACCACCTCCGTGTGGACGTGGGTTGCCGTCGCCTCATGGCTTATAGGCGACCGCACGGCGCATATAGCACTAGCCTTCGTCTATGATCTTTGCCGACGACTGGCAAACTGATTTCAGGAAAAATTCTTGATTTTAAAATGTACCACTGCCTATGGTTGAGTACCTGCGGGGCTGGGAGTATTTTTCGAGCATCGAAGCGGATTCACCGCGCCCGAAGGGAGGAGACAAGGGTACTTTTATGACCAAACCACTTAGCCGCATGGGCATCTGGAAGACCTATTCCATAGACCATGGCCTGCCGTCCCTGCGCATTAACCATATCGCCGAGGATAACGCGGGGTATATCTGGTTCGCCACCTATGACAGCGGTGTCAGTTGCTTTGACGGTGATGAGTTCCAAAATTTCACGAAACAGGATGGCCTTGCTCACAACCAAGTCTTCTTTATTGAGGAGGACCGTCAGGAGAGGTTGTGGTTTGCCACAGGTAATGGCGTCTGTTGGTACGATGGCACCTCTTTCCACCATTTGGAAGACGACGGCATTTCAGGCCGCTGCGTGGAATTTCTCTATGAAGACCGGCAGGGCCGTATGTGGTGTGGTGGTCCGGGTACCTTGGGATATTACGATGGCACTGCTTTCCACGACTTGATCCCGCTCTACCTGCAGCACTACCAGCAGCCTCCTTCTCCTGAGTGGCCCAACCAATGTCGGGGAGTTGCCGAGGATCTCGCCGGCCATCTGTGGTTTGGATTTAACTATCTCATCCGCTTCGACGGCCAATCCTTCCACCGCTACGAAGAGGAAGAAGGCTTTCCCCAAGCCGACATCAGCTACGTCTTGGGTCAGGATCATACCGGCAAGGTGTGGATTAGTCGACCGCGCAATCGAGACACACTCTACTGCTATGCGAATGGTGCCTTTCAGTCTATTCAGGTAGATCTGGTTGGCGGCCTGCGCAAAATTCAATGCGACCGAGAGGGACGGGGATGGTTTTGCACCTCGCAAGGGGTACTCTACCAAGACGGTGACGGCTTCAGCAGGCTTACGCCTACCGATGGCTTGCCACATTCCATAGTCAAAGCCGTGTTCCACGATCGCGAGGATCGATTTTGGTTCGCCACGTGGGGCGGTGTTGGAGTTTACGATGCGCATAGTATCAGCGTTTTCGATCTCGCTGCGAAGCGCCCTAGAAACACGGGCGCGATCTCACAGATAGTGCAAGACCGGCGCGGTGATCTATGGATCGGGTCTGCGTCTCCCAGTCTCTATCCCGAAAAAAGAAGCGTCGGCCGCCTCGAAGGCGAGCACTTTGTATTTGTAGAGACCGAGCATGGCTATGCTATCGGCAACTGTTTCGTTATCTACGAGGATCTTGAAGGGGATCTGTGGTTTGGCGGTCACGGGGGCCTGTTCCGCTACGACGGCCAGAAACTGAAGGAAGTAGAATCAATCGCCGGCTTGAACGGGAAGAGTATCAGCGCCATCGCCCAAGACCAAGAAGGGCAATTCCTTTTCGGCTACTGGGAAAACGACCCTGAGTCAATAAAAGAACTTTATACTAGCCCGCTAAAGATCGTTTATCAGCGGGACGAGCAACTCCAAACCATTTTTGTGGAGGACGAGAAAAAAACATCGTCCAGCCGCATTGGCACGGTGATTGCCACGCGCAACAACGAAATCTATTTCCATTTGACGAGTGGTGATAGCCTAGCGAGCGGCCCAGGCTTGGCTCGCTGGCATCCCGATGATGGCCTTACATTTTATGGGATTGCAGACGGACTGATAGACCACAACATCACCGACCTACTATTAGACCGCCATGAAAACCTATGGATCGCCACTGCAAACGGTCTCAGTCACTTCGATGGCAGCACCTTCCGCGCCTTCACTACCGCAGACGGGCTGCCGAGCAACCACATCCATTGCCTATTCGAGGACCGGCGCGGCCATCTCTGGCTCGGCACTCATGGTGGCGTGGTGCACTACGATGGTCGGCTTTTCCAGACCATCAACTCACCGCATATAGGACTGGTTTGCCGCATCCTTGAAGATCGCGACGGCACCTTCTGGTTGGGCACGGTCGCGGGTTCCATCATACGCTACCGACCCCGGCAAAATCCGCCCCTGATTCGCCTAATCCGAGTTATCACCGATCGGGTCTATGAGGCCCCAGAGGATGTCTGTTCCTCCAAAGTGGGACAGCCGATGGTTTTCGAGTACAAGGGCCTGAGTTTCTCCACCCATCCCCGCGACATGCTTTATGAGTACCGCTTGCAGGGATACGACCTCGACTGGTGTCCTGCGACCCGGAAGCTACGAGCCTGTTATCAAGACCTGCCGCCGGGAGACTACACCTTTCAGGTCCGAGCGATAGATCGGGATCTCAATTACTCGGCGACGGCGCAGGCGCAGCTTGCGGTAGAACCGGACTCGCATGTCGAGAGCCTATCAGCCTCGCTCAGTGGGGGGTACGGCCAGAGCAAGATCGTGCGCCAGTTTCAAACCAAACTCACGGAGGTGGCGCCCACTGATCTGACCGTACTGATCGGCCAGAGCGAGACCATGCGCCAGTTTCAAACCAAACTCGCGGAGGTAGCGCCCACCGATCTGACCGTACTTATTCTAGGCGAAACAGGGGTGGGTAAGGGGTTGGCGGCGCGGGCGCTACACGCGTTGAGTGCCTATGGCAATGGCCCCTTTATCCATATTAGCTGCGGTGCCCTGTCCCATAGCGAACTCTTTGGTCACGAAAACGAGACTGCTACCAGCGCCGCTTCCCGCAAGCTAGGCAAGGTAGAACAGGCCAAAGACGGCACTCTGTTTCTGGATGAAATCGGCGCGATGACGTTAGAAACGCAGGGCAAGTTCCTGCGCTTATTGGAAGGGCGCACGTTTGAACGCATTGGCGGCAAAGCGCAGACGCGCCTTGTAGCCGCGACCAGCCGCGACCTGAAGGCGATGGTGCAGGCCGGTGACTTTCGCGAGGATCTGTATTTACGCCTCCAGATTTTTTCGCTTTTCATCCCACCCCTGCGCGAGCACAAGGAGGATATACCGGTCCTAGTCGAATTTTTCAATAATCGCATGGCAGCATACTTGGGCCGGCAGCCCGCCACCTTGAATTCCGAGGTCATGGAGATGCTGCAAGCCTATCACTGGCCGGGGAATGTATGGGAACTAGAGCATTTCATACAGCGGGCCGTCATCGCCTGCAAGGGCGCGCAAATCGAAGTGGCCGATCTGATGCAACACGGTTTTGACATTGTAAACGCCGTTCTCGGCCTCAAAAAAGGTCTCAAAAACCGCGCAGTAATGCCGCTACTCGAACTTGAACGTCACCATATTCTCGAAGTACTCAACGCCACCAACTGGCAGATCAAGGGTCCACAAGGAGCAGCGGCTCTGCTGGGAGTGCCGGCTTCCACGCTGTACGGCAAAATGAGAAGGTTGGGTATTAAACGTTCCTAAGGGTGCTAGCGGCAGAGAGGATAGATCGGCTTGATCGGCTGTAGCCTAGGAGTTGCCGAGACTTGGGCCGTGGTTTAGTCGTCGAAGTTATAGACGAAGGACAGCCAGGGGATGGGAAATCCCTCTTTGAGGACCTCGCCGATGATAATGACACCGGCATCAACAGCTATCTTGGTACCGAGAAAGCGGAGGGCGAGGCCCAACGGCTGTTGGTCAAGTTTGAAATCTCCGCCGGTAATGAGCCAGTTTTCCGAGACTATGGACATGCTCTCGGAAAGACGGATATTGCCGCCGAGGAGGAGAACTGGATGCTCGGCGAAATCCACGTCCTCACCTTCCTCGGCGATATAGCCTAGGCCGATGCCACAGGTGAAGCTCTTGTCGGGGCTACCTTTGGTCCCGACCACAAAGGCCATACCTACAGCGTCGTCTTCGATACGCATATAGAGCACGCCCGCGGAAAGGGAGACCTCGTCGCTAGTGTAGAAACCAAGCTTGGGAGCCACTGACAGGAGTTGTTCGTTCAACCCCACTCCCGGCAAAACGGACACGCCCCCTGACAAGGTAAAGTGGTCGGTGAGGCCGTAGGCCATACCGGGGAAGAATACGTAGTGATTGAAAAAATAAGCGTCTCCTCGACGCAAGGGCCTACCAGTAGGTGAGAACATCAGGCGGGTGTAGTTGGGGTCGGGACGGGAGAAGGCACTAGCATGATGCTTTTCTATGGAGACGATGGACACTCTCGGCACCTTTACTTCTAAGCCGGCCAGCGTCTCGACGAGAATGTGGGTTTCGGTCTCCTGAGTGATGGTACCTTCAAGTTGGGTGTCGTCAGTGAGGGAAATGGACACTAGCGAATCGGCGATGCCAGTATGATGCTTTTCTATGGAGACGATGGACGCTCTCGGCACCTTTACTTCTAAGCCGGCCAGTGTCTCGACGAGAATGTGGGTTTCGGTCTCCTGAGTGATGGTGCCTTCAAGTTGGGTGCCATCAGCGAGGGAAATGGACACTAGTGAGTCGACGCGGGTGGTCTGTGCCTCGGCACTTGAGGGCATGGCCACTATGATTAGGGTCCAGAGCACCCACGAGACCCATTTGACCTGGGGCTGAGCAATCATTTAATCACCTTTCAAAGTATTATGGGGACCTATTCGGTCAGAGGACGCAACCTCAGTCGCCCGCCAGAATCGGATGCAGCGGATGGTCCCAGGGGCCGCCGGCTTCCATCTCGTCGGCCGCGCCAGCCGCGTCATGCGTCCCGGTAAACGTGGTATAATCGGGCATGTAGATAATGGCAAACGCGCGGCGCGGCGCAGCCGTCTGGTTGGGACCGGCGTAGTGGAAGGTGCAGCCGTGGTGGAAGGTAACGCCGCCGGCTTTCATATCCATGGTCACCGGCTCGGGCACGTCGTAGCCCTGTTCCTTCATTTTGGCGACGATACTCTCGCCCGCAACGCCTAATTTGATCGGTTCGAGCCGCTCGTACTGGTGTGAGCCGGGCACAAAGTGCAAGCAGCCGTTGTCTGCGGTCACGTCATCTACTGCAATCCACGCCGACAGCGCGCCGACCGGGTCCATCGGCCAATAGGGAGCGTCCTGATGCCAGTTCGTCTCCTTGCTCGTTTGGCCGGTAGGCTTGATCATCGCGTGATCGTGGTAGATGCGCACGTGGCGGCAGCCGCTCAGCCGGCGGGCGGTCTCGGCCAAGCGCGGATGGAAGGCGACTTCCTTGGCAGCCGGATAGTCGGTCCAGAGATTGACCATCTGGTTGAAGACGCGCTCGTACTCTTCCGATACGCGGCCATCCCGCTCGGCCCCTTTGATGCGGGCGCGGTGCGTGGCGATGGCGTGGTCAATGGCGTGGCGCAGCGAGGCGACCTCCTCGGCGGAGAAGAAGTGCTCGTAGCGGATGTAGCCGTTTTGCTGAAAGAATTCGGCGTCGGCTGGCGTCGCCAGGCTTATTGTAGGCATGAGGGCAAGACCTTACTTTTTGCGGAGGCAATCAAACACTCAACAGGGGTAGAAAATGGCCGAAGTAACGATGTACCACAACCCACAATGCTCTAAAAGTCGGCAGACGTTGGCTCTATTGGCCAAGCAAGGCGTGGAGGCGGACGTCGTCGAGTACTTGAAGACGCCGCCGGACGCCAAGACCCTAGACGAACTCTTGCAAAAGCTCGGACTGGAACCCCGGGAACTGATGCGCACCAAAGAGGACGAATACCAAGCGCTGGGATTGGCCGAGGTCGCGGATCGCGTGCAGCTCATTCAGGCGATGGTGGAACACCCCATCCTGATCGAGCGGCCCATCGTCGTCAAAGGAAGCCAAGCGCGTCTCGGGCGGCCACCAGAGCAAATCCTAGACATTCTCTAGATGCTAAAACTGGGGTTTCTCGCCTCGCACACCGGGTCGAACATGCAGGCGATCATCGATGCCTGTCAGGAGGGCACGCTAGCGGCCGAGCCGCGCGTGGTGATTAGCAACAACTCGCAATCGGGCGCACTGGCGCGAGCGCGGCAGGCGAACATTGCAGCGTACCACCTGAGCGAGCGGACGCACGGCGAAGCACTGGGAGAAGCGATCCTAACGGCGATGCAGCGGCACGAGGTCGAAGTAATTTGCTTGGCCGGATACATGAAGAAGCTGGGAGCGGAGGTTTTGACGGCCTACGAAGGGCGGATTTTGAACATCCATCCCGCCCTGTTGCCCAAGTTCGGCGGACGGGGCATGTATGGGATGCGGGTCCACGAGGCCGTGTTGGCCGCCGGAGAACGAGAGAGCGGAGCGACGGTACACTTGGTGGATGAAGAATACGACCACGGGCGAGTACTGGCGCAGGAAAAGGTTCCAGTGAAAACAGAAGACACGCCCAAGACGTTACAAAAGCGGGTGCTGGCGGTAGAACACCAACTCTACGCGGCGACCCTCGCGCGGATCGCGGCCGGCGAAATCCCTATTCCTCTTCCGCGCTCCCGCGCATAATGCGTCGCAAGTTCCCGAGTTCCTCGACGATCGTGCGGCGCTCTAGTATCCCGAGAACAATCCCGTACGCCAACGCCATAATTCCACTCCGCAAGACAAAATCGCCCACGGCGTAATCCAAGGCCCAACGGTCGTACAACCCTCCACAGACAGCGGCTGCCAGCAATCCCACGGCCGGCGCGGCCAATACCTTAAACCAATGGACGCGCACATAGGCGCGCAAACCAACGCACAGTCCTAATAAACCCACGCCAGCCACCGCACCCATGCTGTACGCCACGCCTTCCGCGCCCCACAACACGCCCAGCGCGGGGACGGCAAAAAGGGCCACTGCCCCCTGCACCCCCACGATGCACGCAGACCGGCGCGTCGCTCCCACGGCCCACAGCAGACTAAACCCATCGCTGAGCAGCGGGCGCAACAGCGCGTATGCCGCCAGCCAAACCACAATGCGCGCCGATCCTGCCCATTGGCCGCCTAAGAGAGCGGTTACTTCGCGGGCATTGAAGACCAAAATCAGCGACACTGGAGTTGACACTCTCAGCACTAGACTGATCATCTTGGAGAACAACTCGCCCAGCCGCTCGCGCTCGTGCCGATACCGCGAGTACAGGGCACTGCTGTAGTTGAAGATGATATGCGCGATTACCGCAGTGGGAATCTGCACCAGCCACCACGCCGTCTCGTAGAGCGCGAGCGCCGTATCGCCTACTACCAAGCGCACGACCAGTTTGTCGTACCACCAAATGAAAATCTGCAGGACCCAGCCAATCCAGATCCACACGCCATAGCCCAATAAGCGGCGCGCCCAAACCCAGTCGAAGTGCAAGGAGGTGAGGCGCAGAGGACGGCTGCACCAAGTAGCAGTAGAAAAAAACAACACGTACACCACGCTAAGCACCGAGTACGTAGTCCACCCCCCCAATATCAAACTCCACTCTTCCCACCCGGCGTGGGCCGCCAGCAGCGCGCAACTCAAGGCCAGCAGCGTCCCCACCCCGTGCAACAGGGAGAGCCTGCCAAACTCAAAATCCATCCTCAGCAGGGCCTCTGAAGTCAGGCTCAGTTGGCGCACAAAATGCAGCGCCGCCAGTACCCATGCGACTTGGGCAAAAGTCCAAGAAAAATCCTCTGGGAAAAGCAACGTCAAGGCCAAGACGACCCCGCTGGTCAACAAACACGACAGCAAGGTAATGCACACATTCAGCGCAAAGTGCGTACCGACGAATTCCTCAACTCGATCCTGGAAATGCAACAGCGCGTGCGTCAGACCAAACTCGCGCAGGCTGGACAGCATGGTAAAGACCGTCACGCCCAAAAACACATCGGCAAAAACACTCGGTTCAAGCTGTCTTTTGATCAACACCGTCAGCCCCACGCTGCACAGCCTCGCAGCATAGCCCGTGCCCAAGGTATAGAAAAACCCCTTGAACATCTTTTGCGGCGTAATCATGGGTTCTTAGCGGACGCGGCGCAGGCCGCATCGGTAGTCGCGCGGGTCGCCGAGGCGGGCTTGCAGCGCGTCGGGAGTCATGCCAGTGTGGTGCCGGACCCAATTGACCTCGTCGGCGAGTGTGCAGTCGAACAGACCGGGGTCGTCGGCACCGATAGCCAGTCGCACATCAGAGGCCAAAAAACGATGCACTGGGTGATCTTTGGCGTCGGGCACGGCACCAATGCGCAAGTTGGAGGTCGGGCAGGTCTCGACGACCGTGCCGAGCGCAGCTAGGCGGCTGAGCGCAAAATCCTGCCGTCGGCGCACCGCTTCAAGGCGCAGAGGATCGTATGCGCGGCAAACGAGTGCGTCGCTGGGACGGGACGAGAGGCTGCTGCGTTCCTGCATCAGGGCTTGGTCATCAACCGGAACGCCGAAGTCTCGCAATTCAGCTTCGTGGTGTAAATCATAGGCAATCTGAGCCAAGCGTTCGCCAACCCGCTCTTTCTCGTGAGCTTGGGGCCGGCGGGCCACGGCGACCTCCGGGTCGAGGCCAAGCGCGGTACAGTGCCCCAAACGCAGCGCACCCCACTCCGCGGCTTCGTGGCACCAGCGCACCGCGCTTTCGAGCGATTTATCGAAGTACACCTCGCCCACGTGATAGGCCACGTCGAAGGCGCGCTCCGGGCGCAGCTCATTGTCGCGGTGCAGACGGCGAAAGAAAGCACGATTACTCGCAGGCGGGTAGCCTTCCTCAAAGTGACAGAAGTCGAGGCCGACGATCGTGGGGAGCAAATCCTCGTTTTCGTCGAGCAGGCGTTGGACCAATTTGTAGCATTCAAGCGGCGCCCAGCGCGGCAAACTGATGAGATAGCGGGCGGTAAAGTCCTCAGTACAGGCTTGGGCGATGGCGCGAGCAGTCAGCTCGTGAAACTGCACAAAGGCTTCGGGCTGAATGTGGTCATAGGGAGCCATGGCGCGGTATTCGACGTAGCGCAGCCCTTCGCCGCGATGGTGGGCAAAGATCCGGTGCAGTATTTCTTTTGGCTTGCCCAAGACGTTCCACCAATGGCGATAGATGCAGATAGCCAAGTTGAACTTGGCTTGGAAATGGGCAAAGTCGCCGCCGTCTTCCGCACCGTACACACAGTGCGCCTTGAGCGAGTCGAGACATTGGCTGTGGAGTGCCTCGCGAAACAGCGCGACCGGATCGGGCCGCCGGCCATAGGTGCGTTCAAAGCTATCGACAAACAGCGACCAGTCGATTTTTTCGTAGTGATCGCGGGCCAAGTCGAGGAGATCGGCGGCAAAGAGACTGCCGCCGATGTGGACGTGAAGCTCGCAGGTCTTGGCAGCCTGGAGGGAGTGCTCCGTCACCCGTCACTCCAGCGCCGGCATACCGACCGCGTCGTCGCGGCGCTCGTGCATGTTCGCTTCCATGGCCTCTGGATAGCGATGCGGGAGGTGGGAAACTTCGTCGAGCCGGGCGCGGGCCTCGTCTGGGAGACAAAAGCTGCCAGCGAGCATGTTGTCCCTCGCCTGCTCGACGGTGCGCGCGCCGATAATGACCGAGGTAATGGCCGGTTGTTCCAACACCCAACGCAAGGCAACCTGCGCCGGCGAACGGCCCATCTCGTCGGCTACTGCTATAAGCGTCTCTAAGGTCTCGTCGGCATTGGCGGCAAAATAGCTTTGCGGGTAAGCCCAAGCATCAGCAGAACGCGTGCCTTCCAAAGTGCGCTCGCCGGGCTTGTACTTGCCAGACAGAAAACCGCCGCCGAGCGGACTCCACACCACCACGCCCAACCCCTTGAGCTGACAGACGGGAATCAGTTCTTGCTCAATGTCGCGCACAACCAAGCTGTATTGCGGCTGATAGCACTCAAAACGCGCCAACCCATTCGCATCCGATATCCACAACGCCTCCATCAGACGCCACGCCTGATAATTGGAACAGGCGGTATAGCGCACCTTGCCTTGGCGGACCAAATCGTCGAGGGCGCGCAACATCTCCTCCAACGGAGTCTGGGTATCCACATGGTGAATGTAATAGAGGTCGATGTAATCGGTCTGCAGTCGCTGGAGGCTGTCTTCGACCGCATTCATAATGCGCACCCGCGACATCCCCGAGTCGTTGGGACTAGGCCCCATGGGATTGAAGAACTTGGTGGCGATGACCGCATCGCGGCGGCGGCTCTTGAGCGCCTTGCCGGTGATGACCTCGGACTCGCCGCCGCCATACGAATCAGCCGTGTCGAAGAAATTGATGCCCGCGTCAAACGCCAGATCGACGATCCGCTTGGCCTCCCGTTCGTCCGTGCTGTGGCCAAAGGTCATAGTCCCAAGGCAAACTTCCGATACTTTGAGGCCGGTGCGGCCCATTCTGCGGTATTCCATAGTTGTAACTCCTAAGCTCCCACGGCCTCTCGTTGATAGTAATCTGCGAGGATATCGGCCACTTCCGGCCGCGCAAACTCCGGCGGCAGAGCCTCGCCAGCGGCCAACTGCTCGCGGACCTGGGTCCCCGACAGGAACAGGTACGCGTCACCGTCGTGCGGACAGTCGCGCATCATCACCACCTCGCTGCATTCCTTGCACCAGACGGTGTGATCGCCGCGGAAAATTTCGATTTCGAGGGCGTCGTCAATGCCGTCGAAAATAGTCTGCGCATCAAACGCTCCGTAGTAATCGCCAACGCCCGCGTGGTCGCGGCCCACGATCAGATGCGTGCAGCCGCTGTTCTGGCGGAAGATGGCGTGCAGCACGGCCTCGCGCGGACCGGCGTAGAGCATGTCAAAGCCATAGCCAGCGATCATCACCGTATTTTCCGGGAAGTAGAGTTCGACCATCTTGCGGATCGAGGCGTCGCGCACATCGGCTGGGATGTCGCCGGCCTTGAGCTTGCCTAACAGCATGTGGATGAGGATGCCATCGGCTTCGACGGCCTGCTGCGCCATGCGGCACAACTCTTCGTGGGCGCGGTGCATGGGATTGCGGGTCTGGAAGGCCACGACCCGATCCCAACCGCGCTCGGCGATCTCGACTCGCAACTCGACCGCAGTGCGGAAGGTCGCGGGAAAGTCCCCGGGAAAGTACGAGAAGTTGAGTACCTCAATTGGCCCGGCGATGAGGGTGTCGCCCGCAGCCTTAAACGCAGTGACTCCGGGATGGGCGTCGTCGTCCGTGCCAAAGACTTGGTCAATAATCGCGGCGCGCTCCGCATTTGATAGCAATTCGACCGCAGTCACTTCTTGGATGGCAATAACGGGATTGCCGTCCACATTCGGATCCAACAGGGCGATGCGGCTGCCGGGGGCCACACCCTCCGGAACCTGATCGCCGGGGATCATATTGACGACCGGGGTGGGCCACAGCAGGCCATCGGTCGTGTGCATGTTGGCAGCCACGCTCTTGGCGTCGGCCGCGTCCATAAAGCCTGTAAGCGGGGTAAAGTATCCCGAGCCGAGCATGACGGCTGAGGATGCAGCGGCCGAAGAGACGACTGCAGCGGGTAGGCCAGCGGCTTCTTCTAGCAACTGGGCACGCACTGCATCGTCTTCGACGTAGAGTGGTTTGAGTTCTTCTGCGCCGTGGGGCTTAATCACAGTATTCTCCTTGGTTAGCTGTGCGTTTAATGCACGGGAATGCCGGCTTCGGCGAGGATGCGGTGGACATTGGCAGCGGCTCTGGGATATTTCTCGTTGGGCAGGTGTTCGAGGAGCATGTAGCCGTCGGGATGGGCGTCGTGCCACAGCTTGAGTGCGGTGGCGAGGTCGAGTTCGCCGTCGCCGGGTATCTCCTCGTCGATGTGGAGCACTAAGCCAGGGGACAACTTGATATCCTTGCAATGCCCGACGACCGAGATGGGGTTCATAATCTCAAATATGTGCTGCAAGCGCTCGGTGCTGTTGTACACTTGGTCCAAGTTCTGGAAGTGGTTGACGTAATCCATCACCACGGTCATGCGCTCGGAGCCAACGGCTTGCAACACGTCGCGGTTTATTTCCGGCGACCCCATGATGGTGAGCAGATGCGTCTCAATGACTATGGTGACGGCTTCAGACTCGGCCTTGACAGCCACGCGCTTTAGGGTCTCGACGAGTAAGGCGCGGGCCTCGGGCGTGAGATTGAGCGGCGACGGCGAGTACGAGCCGACTGGGTTGAGGCTGCCCGTGCGGATCAGACAGGTGTGGGCAGCCAAGTCGCGGGCGACTTCAATGCCGCGCTCGATCTTGCTTACTACTTGGTCGCGCACCGCAGAGTCGGGATCGAACAGGCACTCGGAAAAGCCAATGCCGAACTGGGGCAGGTCCATGCCCGCGGCCGCAATGGTATCGCGCACCTTGTGGCACTCTGCGGCGGTGATGGCAGCCAGATTTTCCCCAGGGGCGTGAAAGGCTGTGCCCGTGAGGTTGAGCGCCTTGATCGCCGCTAGGTGATGGTCGCTGATTTCGCGAAAGTCCGGGGGCAACATGCCGACGACGCCGAGCCGCATGGGAAAAACTCCTCATTGAAATTGTGCAGTGAACAGGGGCCGAATCACCTCAAAAACTGACCATTGGCATACATAACGTCAACACGCGAGCCGTTTGCCGAACCGAGGCGAGGGGCCTACTATTTGATGCTTTGACCACTCTAACAACTTCCTAACGAACTATGACCTTCGCCCTGTCGTTTATCACCGCCCTCGTCTCCGGCCTCTACACCTGCCTGTGGGGCGCGTTCAAAGACGCTCCGTATGAGGGCTTCAAGCCCAAGACCTTTCCGCGCAGCATGTACTTCCACGTCGCGATCTTTTTGCCGCTGTACTTCATCCCGTATTTCAGCGCGCAATTCCAGCATCTCGGCCTCGTGCAAATGTTCTTCCTAATCATGGGCCTAGAGCGCTTCCTCGCCGAAATCTACAAGGGCTTCTTCCGCACCGAAGATCAGCAAAAGTACTTCGTCCCCTCGCGCATTACCTTCTTTGGCCGCCCGATCACTAGCGACCTCGTCCGCCATAGCGCGGGGGTCTTAATCGTCGCCATTGTCTTCGCCTTCCTGCTCGTCGCCGCGCCCATCGAGAGCTTCTGGGGCTATCTGGTGACCGGGTATTGCACCGGACTGCTCGTGGCCTCGGGGGGAGCTTATAAGGACGCGCCCTTCGAGGGATTCAAGTGGCTCAAATTCCAGCGCTCTGGGGTCGTCTTGGCCGCCTTGAGTCCGCTTTTTTACTTTCTCGGCAATCCCGAACACCCAGTCGGGTTGGGTTTTCTCATCTACATGAACGGCGGGCTAGAGCGCTTCACCGTCGAGTACTACAAGACCTACATCCAGCGCAATATGTCCGGGAAATTCCAACCCAACCTGCCCCGCATCCAGCGCGAACTGGACACCCGCGAAAAGTTCCACTACGCGGCCTTGGTGATCATCGCCGGGCTGGCTGTGCTCTACGCCCATGAACGCGGCGCACTATGACGCCGTAGTCATCGGCTCTGGGTTCGGCGGCGCGCTGGTAGCGCACGCGCTGGTACAAGCCGGGCTAAAGACCGCGCTGCTAGAGCGGGGCCAATGGGCCAAGCGCGACGCCGCGGACTGGGATCAGCGCACCATCCTGCTGCAGAAGCGCTACCGCTCAGCCGCGCCCCTTTTGGTCAAGCAGTACGGCCGCCGCACCTTCGAGCGCACCTATCCCAACGAGGTCGTCGGCGGCAACTCAGTCTTTTTCGGCGGGGCTTCGCTGCGGCTGCGTCCGGCGGACTTTGCCCGCTGGCCCTTGTCCTATGCAGACCTAGCGCCGTACTACGCCCGCGCCGAGCAACTCCTCGGGGTCCACGGCGAAGTAGGCACCGATCCCTACCAACCCCCGGGGCTGGAGGCCTATCCCCGCCGCGCCGTTGAACTGAGCGCGCCGGCCCAGCGCATTTACCAAGCGGGGACAGACCTAGGGCTACAACCATTCAAGATCCCCCTGGCAATCAACTTTTCCGACCGCACCCGGCCCCTCTGCCTGCGCTGCATCACCTGCGACGGATTCCCCTGCAAGGTAGAGGCCAAAAACGACATGGCTTCCACCTTGCTAGCCGCTGCCTCGGCGGCCGGACTAGAGATCATCGTCGGCGCAGTAGCACGGCGGCTAGTGCAACGGGGCGGACGCGTCGAGCAGGTCGAATACGTAGATAGCGCCTCTCGACAAACCCACGCGCTCTCGGCCGACTTAGTCGTCTTAGCCGCTGGGGCGCTCAACAGCCCGGCCCTGATGCTCCGCTCTGGATTCGACCACCCCCTGATTGGGCGCTTTCTCATGCGCCACTGCAACGGGATTGCCAATTGCATCTTTCCCTTTCGCACCAATCCACAACAGGTCTTCCACAAGCAACTCTGCTTTTCCGATTTCTACGAAGACCTGCGCGCGGAATTGGGCACGGCCGTGGGCGTCATCCAAGACATCTACACGCCAGCGCCCCCCATCATCCGGCACCACGCCCCTTGGGGCTTCAAGACGCTCGTCGGGCTGCTGACTGGCTATATGCAGAATTTGCTCTGCATTGCCGAGGACGATCCGAGCCGTGACAACCGCGTGTCACTGTCCAGCGAGCAGGACGTCTTCGGCATGGAACTGGTGCAGGTAGAGCACGCCTATAGCGACGCCGACTGTCGCCGCCGCGATTACCTGCTGGCCAAAGCAGAAACCGTATTGCGCCAGGCGGGCGGCCTGCTGCGCTACCGCTACTTGATCGATTCCTTCTCGCACGCCATAGGCACCCTGCGCTGCGCCACCGCGCCAGAGGAAGGTGTCCTCGACGTGAACTGCCGCTATTGGGGCAGCGAAAATCTCTACGTGTCCGACGGCAGCTTCATGCCGTCTTCAGGCGGGGTAAATCCGAGCTTGACCATTGCGGCCAACGCACTGCGGGTCGCCGAGCGAGTATTGGAGCAGCGATGAAGAAGGTCTGTCTAGTAGGCTGCGGCACCATCGGTCGCCTGCACGCGAAAAACCTCGTCGGCAAGGTCGAGCTATCCTTTCACAGCCGCACGCAGGCCAGCGCAGAAGCCCTCAGCCGCCAATGCGGCGGGGGACAGGTCTTCGCATCGTACGCCGATGTCCTCGACAGCGCGGTGGATGCGGTGCTAATCAGCTCGCCGCCAGATGCCCACCGGCCGCAGGTCGTCGCAGCATTGGCGGCCGGCAAGGGAGTGCTGGTGGAAAAGCCGTTGTGCGCCACCGAAGACGATTTGGCGGCCATTGGCACGGCCGCGGCGGCCCATCCAGATGCGCTGCTAATGATCGCGGAAAATTACTACTACAAGCCCTCGCTCAAGCTGCTCAAGTGGATCATCCAGCAGGGTTTTATCGGCCAAGTGCAACAGGCGACCCTTGGCAAGCGCTTCACACAGCAGGCCACGGGATGGAAAAGCGGGTATGGCGCGCTGCTAGAGGGAGGGATCCACTTCGTGGCCCTCGGAGCAGACCTTTTCGCCGACGCGCCCCAGCGGGTGACCGCGGAGTTTCCTGGGCACCAAGCGGGCGAGCCAGAGCGGAATTCGATAGTGCGGGTCGAATACCCATCGAGGGCCGAGTTGGTGTTGCGCTATGCTTGGAACGCCTTCAGCTTGACCAAGGGCACTTTCCAGCACGCGCGGATTGTGGGCACCGAGGGGCGGATCGTCTTCGAGTGCAATGGGCTATACGTGCGGTTGCGAGGGCGGCGGAAGCGGCTCTACTTTCCGGGCGTGGGGGACTTGATGGGCTACAAGGGCATGATGCGGGATTTCTTACAGTGTTTGCAGGAGCCGGGGCGACAGCCGTATTCGAACTTGGCCCGGGCGGAACGGGATTTGGGCATTGTATTTACAGCATATAAAGGACTGAAATAACATGAGCGAAGCGGAAAAAATCATCTACTCGATGTACAAGGTGAGCAAGCACTACAATCGGAAGGTAGTTATCGCCGACATTTCACTGTCGTATTTCTACGGAGCCAAAATCGGCGTGTTGGGATTGAATGGATCGGGGAAAAGCACGCTATTGCGGATTATGGCAGGCATCGACGGCGAATACGAGGGGGAGATTAACGTCCAGCCGGGATTTACCGTGGGGTACCTGGAGCAGGAGCCCGAGTTAGAAAAGGGCAAGACGGTCAAGGAAATCGTCGAAGAGGGCGTGCAGGAGACGGTGGATTTGCTGCGCGAGTACGAGGACATCAATGCCCAGTTCGCCGAGCCCATGGACGACGACGCCATGAACGCCCTGATCGAGCGGCAGGCATCCGTGGCCGAACAGCTCGACGCGGTCGGGGCTTGGGATTTAGACAGTCGGCTAGACATGGCCATGGACGCCTTGCGCTGTCCGCCCGAAGACCAAGAGGTCTCCACGCTCTCGGGCGGCGAGCGGCGACGGGTGGCACTCTGCCGGTTGTTGCTCCGCCAGCCGGATATTCTGCTCCTCGACGAGCCGACCAACCACCTCGACGCCGAGACAGTGGCGTGGCTGGAGGGGCATTTGCATCAGTACCAAGGGACGGTGATCGCCGTCACCCACGACCGGTATTTTCTCGACAATGTGGCGGGCTGGATTCTGGAACTGGATCAGGGACATGGCGTACCGTGGAGGGGAAACTACTCGTCGTGGTTAGAGCAGAAAAAGGAGCGCCTGCGGCTAGAAGAAAAGAGCGAGAGCGAAAGACAGCGGACGCTGGAGCGCGAGCTAGAGTGGATTCGCATGACGCCGAGGGCCAAGCAGCAGAAGAACAAGGCCAGGATCAGGGCCTACGAGGAATTGCTAAATCAGGATCGAGTACAGCGGAACGAGGAGGTGCAACTCTACATTCCGCCGGGGCCGCGGCTGGGCGATATCGCCATTGAGGCTAAAGGCGTGAGCAAGCGCTACGGCGATCGCATTATCTTCGAGAACATGGATTTTGCACTGCCCTCGGGCGGGATCGTCGGAGTCATCGGGCCGAACGGCGCGGGCAAGACGACCCTGTTCCGGCTGATTACCGGCCAAGAAAGCACCGACAGCGGCCAACTCCGCATCGGCGAGACCGTGCAACTAGGGTATGTCGATCAGAGCCGAGAGACTCTGGTGGGGGAAAACACCGTCTGGCAAGAGGTCTCAGGCGGCGAGGAAGAGCTCGAGTTGGGCGAGCGCAAGGTAAATTCGCGGGCGTATCTCGCGCGCTTCAACTTCCTCGGTGCCGACCAGCAGCAAAAGGTTGGCACGCTCTCCGGCGGACAGCGCAATCGGGTACATCTAGCCAAGGTACTCAAGGAGCAGGCCAACGTATTCCTGCTCGACGAGCCGACCAACGACCTAGACGTGCATACGCTGCGGGCGCTGGAGGAGGGGCTGGAAAACTTCGCCGGCTGCGTCGTGGTCATCAGCCACGACCGATGGTTTTTAGACCGCATCGCCACGCACATCCTGGCCTTTGAAGGCGACAGCCAAGTCTATTGGTTCGAAGGCAACTTTTCAGAGTACGAGGAAAACAAGAAGGCGCGGCTAGGCGAAGATTCAATCGTGCCTCAGCGAGTCCGCTACCGCCAACTGACGCGGGACTAATTCTGTAGCACCACCGCTTACATACTGTGCAGCGCACTCTCGATCCGATTGAGCGCTTCGTCAATATCGTCCAAGGTGTGCTGAGCTGACACGCCGTGGTGGCCGGCGACGAGCGTGCCGTAGTCGTGGAAATAGACCCCTTTGTCGGCGCAGGCGCGGATGAACCTCCCGGTCATCTCTTGGTCGCGGTTGAGGCTATCGTCAAACCGCTCGACGGGATCGGTAAATCCGAAGAAGATGCCGAAGCGAGCACCCAGTCCCTGCACCCGGGCGGGCACGCCAGCGCGCTCGAACAGTCCGACCAGACCGTCGCAGAGCCGACCTCCAGCTTCATAGATGTGATCGTAAAACCCCGGACTGGTGAGTTCGTTGACAGCAGCCAGTCCTGTCATCACGGCCGGCGGGTTGCCGGTGAAGGTTCCACTCTGAGCCACCTCGCCAAGCGGTCCCACCTGGTCCATAATTTCGGCTTTGCCGGCGATGACGGTGAGTGGCGCACCAGCGGCGACCGCCTTGCCCAAAACGCAAACATCCGGGGTGACGCCGTAGTACCCCTGCGCGCAGTCGGGTCCAGTGCGGAAGGCCGACAGCACCTCGTCGTATATGAGGACGATATTGTGGGCACTGGCCTGATCGCGGACAAACTGCATGTACTCGGCGTCGGCGACGATGCAACCTTGGTTGTAATTGATCGGCTCCATGATGATGCCGCCGATCTCGTCGCCGTGCTCGCGCAGCGCTCTTTCCAAGGCAGCCTCGTCCTTCCACGGTACGACGATAATCAGGTCGTCCATCTGCGGAGGCATGCCCGCAGACTCACCACACGGCTCGACGTAGTTGCCCGGAGTCACCGGCGTCAACGGCGTGTGCGCATTGAACATGACGTAGTCGTAGAGGCCGTGAAAGTGCCCCCAGAACTTGAGAATCTTGTGCTTGCCAGTGTGGGCGCGGGCCAAGCGGACACAGACCATCGTCGCCTCTGAACCTGTATTGCCGTAGCGAACGCGCTCGGCGCAGGGGACGATCTCGGTGATCCGCCGCGCTAGGTCCATATGCGCTTCGGTCTCGTAGCCGGAGAGAATGCCCGCGTCCACTGCCTCGGTCATGGCCTCGCGCGTGGCCGGGTGATTGTAGCCCAAAAACGCGGCTCCGTGGGCCAAGTTAAAGTCAATGTACTCCTTGCCATCGACATCGTAGATGCGGCAGCCCTCGGCATTGCGCAGGTAGAGGGCGTACCCCAAGCCTGGGTTGTGCCGTGCCGCAGCGCCGACGCCTCCCGGCAAGTAGCGCTTGGCCTCGGCTCTGAGATCACTCTGTGACATCGTCTGTATCGTGGACATTGCTACTTGTTCCTTTGTGAAGACGGACTAGCTCCGGTCCGCCTGCATGGACACGACTCGACCCGACTCCTGCCGAACATCAGCCGCGTCTCAACGCCCGCCGATATTGTCCTTTTTAGTTGCACAAGTCAAGACGCCTTGCCCGAATGACCTTGTAAAGTACCATCCAAAAAGGCAAGTACGCTGATCTTTTTGTAAAATACGCTTGACATTACAATTTTTTGGATTATGTTCTTTGGTAAAGCAAACTTTACTTTATGGAAAGGACCACAGACTCATGGAGAAGCCAATGGTCAATTTGAGAGGTCTTACTAGCGGCAGTGCAAAAAACGCGATTCGTTTTCTTTGTTGGACCTTTGCTTGGTCGATGACGATGGTGTTGGCCGACAAAGCGATATTATACGAATGGCATTCCTCTGCTTTGATCTCCGCTATCGCCATCGTCCTAAACGCGGGCATCGGCATCGGCATGATCTTGTCGTATTTGCGCCACCTAAGACACATGGATGAGCTGCAGCGCAAAATCCAACTCGATGCACTGGCCATAGCTATGGGCGTCGCGCTCGTCGGCAGTTTTAGTTATTCGCTAATGGTAACTGCAAAATTCATAACGGATGCCGAAGTCTCAGATATCATTTTGCTGATGGTGTTTACATTCGTGGTCTCCGTTATCGTCGGCCATATCCGCTACCGATGAAAAATCGCCTAAAGGTGTTGCGCGCCGAGCGCGATTGGACCCAAGCTGATCTCGCGGCCCGTCTGGAGGTCTCGCGGCAAACGGTGAACGCCCTCGAAAAGGGCAAATACGACCCCAGTCTGCCGCTGGCATTTAAGATCGCCCACGTGTTTTCCGAGCCTATCGAAGCAATTTTTATACACGAGACGGAAGTCAGTTGACGCGGGATTAAGCTGGACGGCAAAACCTTGCTCCTGTCATTGTTCTAATGTACCGTTCATATACGACCTTATAGCAGGATGTGTCTGATCTATGACCAACGTTGCAGCCACTCTAGATGACCTGCGCCACGTAGCAGAAAATGGCAAGGCCGAACTGGTCAACGGGGAATTAGTAATCATGTCGCCGACAGGAGGGTTGCCGGGGTATGCGGCGGGCGAGATTTTCGCCAGCTTGCGGGAATACGCACAGCGCACCCGCACCGGGTACGCCTTCGCGGATAATGTCGGCTTTATCGTCGATCTTCCCGAACGCCAGTCGTTCAGCCCGGACGCGGCGTTCTATACGGGTGAGCTGACGATGAAGTTTCTCAAAGGAGCACCCGTCTTCGCCGTTGAGGTCCGCAGCGAGGGCGATTATGGTCCGACGACCGAGCAGGAGATGGCGCAAAAGCGAGTGGACTATTTCGCCGCCGGGACGCTAGTCGTTTGGGATGTGGACTTGATAGGTGAAGATGTGGTGAGATGTTACAACGCAATAAATCCCGACGAAGCGATCGCATACCCGCGAGGCGAAGCAGCAACGGCCGAGCCAGCGGTCCCGGGATGGACGCTGGCCGTGGACCGTCTTTTTTCTGATTGAGCAGCGTAGCCTCCCTTCACCGTGCATCCCGAACGCAGAAATACGCTGAGCGAAACCGAGCGTCTGCAACTCGCCCGCCAAGCCTTTGCCGATTACTACGCCCGCTGCTTCTGGTATATGCGCCGGGATTTGGAAATCGGCGTCGGAGATATACCCGAAATCGCACGAGGCTTGCGCCTGCACGGAGGCCGGCAGGGATTTATCTTGGCCGCCCGCCTATGCCCCTAAGCGCATCTTGGCCTAAGATCAAACGGAGCTTCTCCGTCAAAACGGTCAGCCTCTAAAACTGGACAGAATAGGTACTGGGTTCCTTTGAAATCTAGTCGTTGCTGAGGATGACATTCCCTGTTCTGCCCTCGTACGTCATGGTAAAGTTCTGCAAGAAGGTTCTGCCAATAAGGGCGAAATGGGGCTGGCCTCCAGCGCGTAGATGAACCCCAGCAAACCGACCATATACCGTAAAATCCAAGGACGGGACATAAATCTGAGCGAGATGAAAGTTGACTGCATCGGCCCCGTGAACTCCGGCCACTTTCTGCCTATCGACAACAGGTAGGTTTAGTACAAGAGCGAGTTCGGAGTCGATGCAGCTTTCCGTCGCGCCTGTATCCACTAGGGCAGGATGCCTATCAGGCGGTAGATTAGGGTTAGGGACATCGCTAGGTCGGGAATCTGGATCGAAGCCGATCTGAACAAACAGCGTCGGCCCGTAGAGTGCCAATGCGTCCCGACCGGATTGTCCCGTTTGGTCGTCGAATCCACACTTAGCTGTCGGCATAGGAACTATATAGCACGGAAGCAGGCAGTGTCATCGGCGGTTCTCCAACTCGTTTGATTAGGTACGGCCCGCGCCCGAAACGTTGTACGGCGTTGTCGGCTGCCACTTCAAACGAGTCATATATCCCGGCGAGCTTCTCGTCATGCACAACGACCCATTTACCAAAGTTCTCCAACTCAAGGTCGTCACGCATGCGTTCGTACGCGGCGATTTCCTCTTTTAGCCCGGGCATAGTCTGTCTCCCTTTCAAGTGGTACTTTCAGCGTACCATGCTCAAATCGCCATGTCAAGGTTCCTGCTTGGACAAGCCCTAAGCATATCGGAAAAATCTCAAATAGAAATAGCCCCCGACGCTCAACCAGCATCGGGGGCTATCCTGTTGGATGCAACGGCACTCAGGCGATAGCCGCAAGCGCCTTGCGAGCGAAAACCTTCGCCAAGTGGCGGCGGTACTCCTCGCCAGCAAAGTGGTCGGCGAGCACCTCCTGCCCATCGGCTGCCCGTGCGGCAGCAGCGGCGATCGCTTCCTCGCTCAAGCCGCCGCTGAGGGCCTCTTCAACCCCACTATCGCGGAAGGCCGCATTGGCCACGCCCGTAAAAGCCACCTTGACCGCGCCGCCAGCCGAGGCGGCAGCGCAGCCCACCACGGCAAAGCGCGAGGCCGGATGCGGGAACTTGACATACGCCGACTTATCCGCAGCCGGAACGCGCACCTCGGTGATGATCTCGTCCGGCGCGAGCGCGGTCAAAAACAGATCGATGAAAAACTCGTCCGCCGGAATCGAACGCGCACCGTCGGGTCCCCTGACGACGATCTCAGCCCCCAGCGCCAAAACCGCAGCCGGGTAGTCAGCCGCCGGGTCGGCGTGGGCCAGCGAGCCGCCAATGGTGCCCTTGTTGCGCACCTGTGGATCGCCAATGACCGAGGCGGCTTGGGCCAAGGCCGAGGCATTGGCGCTCACCAAGTCCGAGGACGCAACCTGGTGGTGGGTAGTGGTCGCACCAATAGCAATGGTGCCGCCGTCCTCTCTGATGTAGTTCAGCTCCGCGATCCGACCAATGTCGATCAGCGCGCCCGGTGACGACAGGCGCAGCTTCATGGCCGGTAACAGACTGTGGCCGCCAGCTAAGAGCTTGGCGTCGTCCGAGAGGAGCTCAATCGCCTCATCTACTGAAGAGGGACGATGATAGTCAAACGAGACAGGTATCATGGTCGTCTTCTCCTTAGCTGGCTTGCTGGATGGCCTGCCACACCTTCTGCGGCGTCAGCGGCATAGCAAGGTCGCGCACGCCCAAAGGCCACAGGGCATCAATTACGGCGTTGACAATGGCCGGCGGCGAGCCAATCGTGCCGGTCTCACCAGCGCCTTTGACGCCAAGGGGATTGTGCGGGCAGGGCGTGACAGTGTGGTCGGTTTCAAAGGAAGGCAGGTCGTCGGCGCGCGGCAGGACGTAGTCCATGTACGAGCCAGAAATGAGCTGGCCGCTGTCGTCGTACACAGCCTCCTCAAACAGGGCTTGGCCAATGCCGTGCGTAATGCCGCCGTGGACTTGGCCTTCGACGATCATGGGATTGACGATATTGCCCACATCGTCAACCGCGACGTAGCGCCGCACCGCGACTACGCCGGTCTCGGCATCCACTTCCACGACCGCAATGTGAGCACCAAAGGGAAAAGTAAAATTGGCCGGGTCGTAGAAGCTGGTAAACTCCAGCCCCGGCTCCAATCCCTCGGGAAAATTGTGCGGCACGTACGCAGCCAGCGAAACCTCGCCAAAGGAGATCGACTGATCAGTGCCCTTGACCGTCCAACTGCCCTCGGCGAATTCGAGATCCTCCTCCGCGGCTTCGAGCAAGTGGGCCGCGATCTTGGCCCCCTTCTCCTTGATCTTGTCCATGCTCTTGACAATGGCCGTGCCACCGACGGCTAGCGAGCGCGAGCCATACGTGCCCATGCCAAAAGGCACGGACTCGGTGTCGCCGTGAATGATGTCCACGTCTTCGATCCCCACGCCCAACCCGTCGGCCACCACCTGGGCGAAGGTCGTCTCGTGACCCTGCCCGTGCGAGTGGCTGCCGGTGAAGACCGTGACTTTGCCGGTGGGCTGGACGCGGACGCCCGCGCTCTCAAACAGGCCAGCGCGCGCACCCAATGCGCCGACCACGGCCGAGGGCGCAATGCCGCAGGCTTCGATATAGGTCGAAAAGCCAATGCCGATATGGCGGCCATTGCCAGCGGCGCGCGCCTGTGCCTGCTCTGCGCGCAGCTCGTCGTAGCCGATAGCCGCGAGGGCTTTTTCGAGCGCGGCCCCGTAGTTGCCGCTGTCGTACTGCAGAGCTACTTGGGTCTGATAGCCTTCCTGCTCCACGCCATCAAAGGATGGGATGAAATTCTGGCTCCGCAGTTGGGCTGGGTCGCGGCCCGTCTCCAAGGCGGCCTGCTCAACAGTGCGCTCGAGGACGTATGTGGCCTCGGGACGACCCGCGCCGCGCAGGGCGTCAACCGGGGTAGTGTTGGTAAAGACGCCGGTGACATCGACGTGGACCGCTGGGGTCGTGTACAGCCCCTGCAAAAGCGTGCCGTAGAGATACGTAGGCACGCACGGCGCAAACGTCGACAAATACGCGCCCAAGTTGGCGACGGTCTTGACCCGCAGGCCGACGAAGTTCCCATCGGCGTCGAGACCGAGATCGACCTTGGTGTGATGATCGCGGCCGTGGGCGTCGGTGAGGAAAGCCTCGCTGCGGCTGGCGGTCCACTTGACCGGACGGCCAATCTGGCGCGAGCACCACGTGACGAGGACTTCTTCGGCATAGTGAAAAATTTTCGAGCCAAAGCCACCGCCCACATCCGGCGACACCACGCGCACCTTGTGCTCGGGCAGACCCAAGACAAACGCCGTCATCAGCAAGCGAATGACGTGGGGGTTCTGCGACGAGGTGTAGAGCGTGTAGTGGTCGCGCGCGCCGTCGTAATCGCCAATGGCGCAGCGCGGCTCAATCGCGTTGGGGATGAGGCGCTGGTTGTAGTACTCCAACGTGGTGACGTGCGCAGCGCTGGCCAAGGCCGCGTCCGTGGCCGCTTGGTCGCCGAGCTCCCAGTCGAAGGGCGTGTTGTTGGGCACATCGTCGAACAACTGCGGCGCGCCCTCGGCCGTCGCTTGGGTTGCCGCGACGACCGCGTCCAAAACCTCGTAATCCACGGCCACCAACTCAGCGGCGTCCGCCGCTTGCTCGCGGCTCTCGGCCAAGACGATGGTGACCGGGTCGCCGACGTGGCGCACCTTGGTCGCAGCCAGCACCGGATGGGCCGGCTCCTTCATGGTGTCGCCGCTTTTGAAATCCACCTGCCAGCCGCAGGGCAGACCGCCGACGCCAGCAGCTTCGAGGTCGGCACCCGTAAAGACGGCGACCACGCCATCGGCTGCGGCTGCGGCCGTCGTATCGACGCTGTTGATCGCGGCGTGGGCATGTGGGCTGCGCACGAGCGCCGCAAAGGTCGAGTTGGGCAGGGTAATGTCATCGGTGTAGCGGCCCTTGCCGGTGATAAAGCGCTGGTCTTCGACGCGTTTTATGGATTGTCCTATAACTCCCATAGCGGCCTCCTATGCGCTTTCGGCGGCGTGTTGGACCGCCTTGATGATGTTGTCGTAGCCCGTGCAGCGACAAAAATTGCCTTCGAGCGCGTGGCGAACCTCCGCGTCGCTGGGCGTTGCATTGTGCTCTAGCAACTGCCAAGCGGCCATAATCATGCCGGGCGTGCAAAAGCCGCACTGCAAGCCGTGAGTCTCGCGGAAGGCTTCCTGTAACGGATGCAGCGTGCCGTTGGCCGCAAGCCCTTCAATGGTCGTTATCTCCGCGCCGTCGGCTTGCGCCGCGAGCATGGTGCAGACCTTGACGGCTTGGCCATCGACGATGGCGGTACAGGCACCGCAGTTGCTGGTGTCGCAGCCAACGTGCGTGCCCGTCAGGCCCAACTCATCGCGCAAATAGTTGACGAGCATCTGGCGCGGCTCCACCTCGTGCTCGTGGGTCTGGCCGTTGACAGTGACCTTGATTGCTACTGACATAGCCACCTCCTTGAATAGAATTGCGAATTGCGAATTGCGAATTGCGGCCGGGGCCGGGAATTCGCAATTCCTAATTCCTAATTGACACTTCGCGCTCCAGCGCCTTGAAAAACTGGTTGGTAAACATCCGCGCCACGCCCGAGAGCAGGCGCTGACCCATGCTCGCCAACCGGCCCGTCAACTGCGAGCCGCCCTCGACTGCCACCGTGGTCGTCTCGGGGTCTTGGTCAGTGAGCTGGACGTGGCCCTCGGCCGCGATCTGGCCGATCTTGCCATCGACGTCGATGATCAAGCGATAGCTTTCCGGCTCCTTGCTATCGACGACTTGCAGCGCACCGTTGAAGGTACTATTGATCGGCCCCATTTTGATGTGCAGCACAGCTTGGTACTGGCCAGGGCCAGTTTGCTCCAAGGTATCGACGCCGGGCGTGATGCGCGCCAACACCTCGGGGTCGTTGAGCAAGTCCCACATGACTTGCCTCGGAGCGCTAAAAGTATGAGAACCTGTAAGCTGCATGGGCCGATGCTATTGTTAAGGGCCAGAAGCGAGTGACGCGGAGGTGGATATTAAAAAATTTTGCCCGTCTTTGTCAATCGCGTAGGGGCAACCCTTGTGGTTGCCCTCATAGGGGACCGGAATGACCAGATTCGCAGATCTTAGCGGAATCGTACTAGCGGCGGGACGTTCCTCCAGGATGAAGGGTACCAATAAGTTGCTGTTGCCTTGGAAGAAGCAAGCCGTCCTCCAAGCCGTGGTGGAGCGAATCTGCGAGGTGGGTTTGGGTGAGGTAATCGTAGTGACAGGGCATCAGCGAACAGAGGTAGAGGAAAAGTTAAGCCGCTATCCCGTGCGGCTGGTACACAACCCAAAATTTGCCGAGGGGATGGCCGCCTCTATCAGAGTCGGCGTGGAAGCGGCAGTCGGCGAGCAAGGGTATCTCTTTGCGCTAGGGGATATGCCGCAGATAGCTGGTACGACGATGCTAAAGGTCGCCGAAGCGTTGACAAATACAGAGGCGATCGCCGTTCCGGTGCACAAGGGGCGCCGCGGCCATCCGGTAGCTATCGGCAGCGCCTACCGCGATGCCCTAATCGCGTTGACTGGCGATCGGGGCGCACGGCCGGTCTTGGCGAGAAACGCGGCTAACATCGTCGAAGTACCCGTCGAAGACGAAGGCATCTTCGTGGATGTGGATACGCAGGAAAGCTATCGAGCGGCGAGGACCGATTAACCAACCAGTAACTGCAGCGCGGTTTCCACGTTCAATAGCGCCGCGTCTTCCTCCCGTTCCAAAAACGGACGCACATCGTCCACCGCCTGATCCCATGCCAGAGCGCGTAGTCGGCTGCCGACCACTTCCCGCCAAGTCCGCTCCGTTAGTGCCTCGCCAGGCCACTGCGTCTGCTGCAACGCCGCGTTGAGTAGGGACAGATTGGGCGCAGGCCAGGTCCGGTCACTCAAGTACCATATCA
The DNA here is from genome assembly GCA_965116455.1 of Candidatus Latescibacterota bacterium. Lineage (GTDB taxonomy): Bacteria > Latescibacterota > UBA2968 > UBA8231 > UBA8231. The sequence goes on from OZ220690.1 coordinate 4,298,979, forward strand.
AATCGTACAGATCCCGCCCCTTGGTGTAAGGGCGCTGTAGAATGGCATGTAGTTTGCCAGCTAGCAGGGAAGCCCGGTCGTGATGTTGGAGCCGCAGTGTCACATGTCGGCGCACCAAACGGGTTTCCAGCACGGCACCGGCTGGCGGGTTCGTATCGATCTCGATTCGCACGGAGAGAATTGCGTCTTGATGCGGAGAAAGACCGGCCTCGTACAGCAGGCCCTTGAAGCGCACGAATGCACGGTGGACGGTCCGCTGGTCGTTTAAACCGAGCCCAACTTCGTACCCCTCGCGAACAAATTCCGCGCGAATGGCTGTTAAATAAGCACGCAAATCATAGGAAGCTGGATCGCCTTCGAGCGTAAAGTCGAGATCTTCGGAGTAGCGCGGTAGCGCAAAGAGGAAGCGCAGGCTAGTCCCCCCTTGAAACGCCAGCGGCACCATCGCCCCCGCGCGCTGCAAAGCATCCAAGATGCGGGCTTGCAAGTATTCGCGCAGGATGTTGCGCCCCTGCAAGGGATCGGCCGCCTGCACGAGCACGAGTTGAAACAGGTGATCCTTCATAGCTGCTCGTAGCCCAACACCGCGTCTTGGGCTAGTGCACGAATGCCCTGCACGGCTCTCAGCAACTTGGGACGGGCGGCGATAGCAGCCAATCTATCCAGCTCTGCTAGGTCGAGGCTCCCCGAGTCGAGGCGTAGCTCTTTGATATAGGCAGGAGCATCGCCATTCGGCTGTAGATAAATCAGATCGAGCAGTGCCTTTTCCGGCGCGGCGACAAAAGCCGACTGACCATGTGCCAACTCCACTTGTCGGTAGCCGTAGAGCAGATCGGTCTTGATATGGCGAAAGGAAAAGCGGGCTAGCGGCGTCTGGCGCAGCTGCGGACGTCCACCAGTCACACTGGTCACTTCCGGCACGTACTCAGGAATCACACCAGCGTATGCCAACGCCGACAGACCGCTGACATAAGAGCCGCGCACCAGTCGATTGGCGACGAGGAAGGGGTGGGGTGCGGTTCGGCGGTAGGGCGGCGCCAGCGCGTAGAGCCCGCGCCGTAGTTGGTGCAGTCGTCCGGCTTGGGTCCAGCGCACTAGCTGTCGCCGCATATCGCTTGGGTTTACAGATCCGGCCAAGAGCAGGCCGGTTTCAAACACTGGCTCATCGGCCACGATGACAAGCAATTGATCGAATTTCATAACAATAAATTACCTTTAATGGCAATTTATTGCAATGAAACTCTATTTCATCGTCAGCTACTCCTCCGGCGGCACCAAGCGCTGCGTCGCCTCCGCCCGGTCGCGTATCTCCTGCCAATCCCACAACTGAGGAATGAATTCCACATCAGCCCAAAGCTGGGCTTGGTCGGCGTAGTGCAGGCTAGCCGGGTGGCCAGAAGCCCCCAGCGGAGCGATCCAGCGCGAGCGAGTCCAGTCGGAGGGATCGAAGATATAGCGATTGACCGAAAGACCCGTAACTGTGAAATCGTCGAAAGCATAGCTGCCGGCTAGGGGCGTGTCGCCATCGCCGTGGACGGGAAGCGAGGGTGGGTCGAGGAAAGAAGCGGCCTCGGAAAAAATCGCAGAGAATGGGTGCTGAGGCCGGGTGCGGTGCAAGCAGCCCCAATGCCATTGGCTCATGTCGTCGCCGAGGGCCTCTTTGAGCGCGGCGAGTGCACCGGTCAGAGCCTCGGTCAGGGCTTGGGACCAAGTTTGGCCGGACGGCAGCAACGCAGTATCGCCGCGCTCAATCGCGAGGGTCACTTCGAGGGTGATGAGACGCCAATGAGCGTCGCCGCCAGCCTCCGCGAGCAAGGTCAAAGCGTCGCCGCCAAACAGGTGTTGCGCGATGTGGTAGCCGAGCAGGTTGCGGGTTTGCGCATAGATCGTCGGCTGAACTTGGTCGCGGTCCATCCGGCAGTCCCACTGGCGCAGCAGGTCGAGGGCTTGGGCGCAGTCGGCGTCGGGCGGCTCGATGGCGAGCAAGGCCCGCGTAAAAACTTGGGCCGGGAGCGAGACGCGTTCGGCGTGGATGTGGCCCATAGCCTCGGGCGTGGCCGTGCCCTTTGCTAGTTTGAGGATGCGGGTTTGGATGCGGCGGGCGCGATAATCGGGGCTAAAGACAAGCCCGACGTAATAGGGATAATCCGCGCCGGTCACGCGCTGGTTGCAAGTGATGGCATAGCCTGTTACCGGATCTATGGCTTTGGGCAACTCGGCGTGGGGGATGTAGCCCTGCCACTCGTGCTCGCCGCTCCAGCCGGGGACGGCGCACCAGCCGTTTGCGGCCTCGCGCACGGGGATCCGGCCCTCGTGCAGATAGCCGAAGCAGCCGTGGACATCGGCGACGGCGTAGTTGTTGACGCGGTCGTTCCAACGGGCGAAGGCTTGGTGCAGTTCCTCGACCGAGCGGGCACGCATGGCATCGCGGGCCGCGTCGGCCCAAGGAGTGCCTTCGATGAGACCGGGGTCGCTGATGGCGATGGCTTGGCCTTTGCGCGGATCGCCGGCGATGATGGGTCCGTGATGGGTAATGACGACTTCAGCAGTAACGGCCGCCGCGTCGCGGACGAGGATTTCTTCCCGCAGGATTTCAGCAGGCCGCCACGCGCCACTGAATTCGTACTCCAATCCATCGGCCGTTTCGCGGAAGCGCTCGACGAACAGATCTTGGGTATCAGCACTGCCGTAGGTCATGCCCCAGGCCACGTACTCGTTGTGGCAAAAGTGCAGGGTGCCGGGGACGCCGGGCACCGAATAGCCGCTGACGGCGAAGTCGGGGCAGGCTAGGTGGACTTGGTAATACACGGAAGGAGTGTCGAGAGCGCGGTGCGAGTCGCCGGCCACCAGCGGCAAGCCCGAATCCGTGTACTCACCCGCGATGGACCACGCATTGGAGCCGGGATCGGTTTCTCGGCTGAGGGCCGTGAGGCCGTCGAGAGGTTCTCCCTCGTACTCAGTGCCGGGAGGCACGGTGAGCAGGTGGCCTTGGGGATAGCCTTTGATTAGCTGAGCGAGGTTCTCAGGTCCTACGACTTGGGCCAGACGAGTGCGCCAGAGCTTGGATTCAAAGGTGCCGAGCAGGCTATTGCGCATCTTGTACACGGCGAGGCAATGCCAGCTTTCCCACGGCTCGGGAGACTGGCCGAGGAGTTGGTATTCGACGGGCAGGGCCGTTGTCGTCGCCAAAAAGGCATTGACGCCAGCGGCGTACGCGTCGAGCATGGCGCGAGCTTGGGGACTAGACGCTTCGTAGTCCAACTTAGCGGTGCGGCCCATGCCCGCGGCGCGCAAGAGGCGGTCGCGGTCCAGTCCTGCGGGACCCGCCCATTCGGACCAGCGGCCCAAAGCCTGATGACGGTCGAAGTCCATATGCCACAGGCGGTCTTGGGCCGTGGCAAAGCCCTGGGCGAAAAACAGGTCGGCTTCCGATTCAGCTTGGATATGGGGAATTCCCCAAGGGTCGCGGTGAATGGTGACGGTGTTTTCAAGGCCCTCGCAGCATTGGGTGCTTTCGAGGTCGGGAAGGGCGGCTTGGAGGTCTTTGGTGCTGATAGACATTGCGTTCCTCTCGCGTTGTTGGTTCAGGATATTCTGCAAGGCAAATGCGTTTGCCGCAACATGTACATGAATGGTGAAATATAGCTGGATTGCCAAATCCCGTAGATTCGTCTCCGAGCACAAGAGCAGAGAATCGGTCTTGATAAATGCCGATCCTCAATGTATCCTCATTGTATCTACTATTTAGAGGAGGAAGATATGGAAACCCGTGTGCAAAAATGGGGCAATAGTTTGGCTCTGCGCATTCCCAAACCACTCGCTATTCAGATTGGGCTTGAACTCAACTCACCAGTTGAATTATCGCTACGTGGTAAGGAGTTAGTCATTGAACTTGTAAGGCCGTCTAGCTTGAAGTTAGACGATCTTTTAGCCCAAGTGACTGAGCACAACTTACACGGTGAAATAGATACTGGACCTGCGACGGGCGGTGAAGTATGATGAGATCGACCGAGTACGTCCCACAGCGCGGTGATGCGGTGTGGATTAACTTCAATCCGCGAGTAGGACATGAGCAAGCAGGACATCAACCCGCCGTTGTGGTTTCACCAAGGGCTTATAATAGCAAGACCCGCTTGGCAATTCTCTGCCCAATTACCAGTCAAGTGAAGGGGTATCCCTTTGAGGTCGCCATCCCCACGGGGCTAGACATAACCGGTGTTATTCTAGCAGATCAGGTCAAGAGCATGGACTGGCAGGCGAGAAATGCAGCGTTGATATGTCCTTTGCCCACAGAGATAGTGGATGCGGTTTTACAGAGAGTCGAAACGCTCTTGGCAAGGGAGTAATTGCAGGCTTGAACAAGACCATTAAAGGGCTATTTGCCGATCTCTTTGGCTGTTGGTCGGCAACGGATCTGGCCGAGTTTGAACAGGCAACAAAAGATCTCCGCCAGGTTGACCCCGACGACTGGAAATCTCGCCGGAAGTCAAGAAACAACCGCGTCAGGCCGGCCGATCGTGAATCGGCCCAGGATGGTCGCGGAGCGAGCCGCCCTGACGACCGGTGAGTGCGGCTTGGATTTCGCCGAGAATGGATAGGGCGATTTCCTCGGCCGTTTCAGCGCCGATGTCGAGGCCGACGGGGCTAAAGAGGCGTGTGGTCTGCTCATCGCTGGGTGCGATACCTTCTTTTGTCAGATCGGCGAGCAGGCGCTGGGTGCGCTGGTGTGGGCCGAGGACGCCCAAGTAGGCGAGGGGAGCGCCGAGCAGGTCCAGCAACAGAGCTTGGTCCTGTAGATAGTTGTGGCTCATGATGACGGCGCACGAGCGGTTGTCAAACTGAAGAGCCTCGGGCAGATGACCGGGCTGGGCGAGGAGCACTTGCCTAGCCCAAGGGAAGCGTTCGGCGCGGGCATAGGCGGGCCGGTGGTCGGCGACGGTGACGCGCCAGCCGAGTTCGCTAGCTAACTGGGCGAGGGGCACGGCGTCGTAGCCAGCACCGAAGAGGTAGAGGGCGATGGGTGGCAGCAGAGGCTCTATGAGCAGGGCGGCCTTGCCGTACGCCAACTCATAGTGGCGCGTGTATCCCGGGGCGATGGGCAGTCGAGTGTCGTCAAGAGTAGCGAGGATTTCACTAGCGGCCTTGAGCGCGATCTCGCGTAACTCCAAGTCGGCGATGTCGTCTCGGACGTCTGCGGCCCCCATGCGGAGGCCGGATTGCTCCCGCTCGTCGAGGATCAGATGTTGGCCCGGCGCGGCATTCGTTGCGCCCTCGGTAGCAAAGACCGTGACGAGGACGCCGTGCCGATTCTCCAAGGCACAGCCGTGCAAAAAGGTCGGATAATGAAACGGCGCGTCTTGGGGTAGGCGCTCTAAGAGCACGTCCACCGTGCCGCTACAGCCCAGACCAGTGCCCCAGAGAATGTCGTCTTCAGAAGTGGCGTCGTAGTGGAGGAGACGGGGTTGGCCATCGGCGAAGACAGCTTGCGCGTTTTCGCGCACATCGCCTTCGAGACAGCCGCCGCTGATGGTGCCCAAGCTCTGGAGATCGGCTTCGATGAGCATGCGGGTGCCTGGGCCGCGATAGACCGAGCCAGAGGTCTGGACCACAGTGGCCAGGACATAGGGCTCACCCGCCTCGTCGAGCACCCGGGCGCGGCGGAGAATCGTCTGCAAGTCTTTCACGGCTGGACTCCAAAGCGCCGGTACCAGTCGGCTCTCGTCGGCGCAGCGGGCTGGGCTTTTGTCGGCGCGGGCGGCTCAGAACGTCGGCTCAGGTATTGCGCAGCCGTCGCACCGCGCAACGTCATCAGGTATCCAACGAGAGCCTTGAGACTATCGATATTGTGAGCCGGGGCAAAAAGGTCGATGTACGGCAAGGCGGCCTGCATCCCGCGCGTGGCGGGCCGGTAATCCGGGCTGCCCAGCAGGGGGTTGAGCCAGATTAGGCAGCGGCTGCGGCGCTGCAACGCGCGCATACTTTCTTCGAGAATCTCAATGTCGCCAGTGTCCCAGCCGTCGCTGACGATGACCAGCGCGGTCTGGTGATCGACGAGATCGGCGTGTTCGCGGAGAAAGGTCTCCAGCGCGGCCCCGATGCGCGTGCCGCCCGACCAGTCCGGCACCTGCGCGGCAATCGCGTCCAACCCCGCGCTCAGATCGTTGCCCCGAAGCAGGGGCGCGACGTGGTGTAGCGAGGTCGCAAACACGAACGTCTCAATGCGGCGATAGGCGTTTTGGAAGGCGTACATGAACTGGATCAAGAAGCGGCTGTACAGGTCCATGGACTTACTGACATCGCACAACAAGACCAGCTTGGGTTTCTGGCGGGTGCGGCGGCAATAGGACAGGTCCAACAGCTCGCCGCCTCGGCGCAGGCTGGCGCGGAGAGTGCGCCGCAAGTCGAGGCGACCCGGCGGGCGCGCGGGGCGATAGCGGCGGCTGAAGCGCGTGGCGAGCGCGCGGGCAATGGCTTGCAGCAGCCGCCCGATCTCCTCTAACTCTTCGGCGTTAAAGTCCTTAAAGTCGCGCTTTGTATGGACCTCAATGGGGCTGTACCCAGCGGCCTCGCGCTCCTCTTCGGTCGGCTCGCCCTGTTTGAGCCAATCGCGGACGCTCGTCAAACCATTCTTACCGGGTCGGCTGGCACTATCCTTTTCAGAGGCAGCAGGCTCGGGCTGGGGCTGACCTAGCTCGCCGGCGCGATCCCATACGGACCAATAGACATCGAAAAGCGCGTCGAAAAGTTTCTGCTCAGCGGGCGTCTTGGCCAAAACCGTCCGCAAACTTAGCCGAAAGTCCTCCGGGTCTGACAGGTCAATGGCCGCTAAGGCGCGGAGTGCGTCTTGCTCCTCGCCCAAGGCCACGCCGCAACCCTGGGCGCGCAACAGGCGGCAGAAGCCGACCACATTCGCGCTCAACGCGCCGTGCAGGGCGATGTCGTCGATCTTGTGGTTCATCGCTCTGGAGCCAGCTTGGCGCGGACCCCCAATCCTTCCAAGAACTCGGCCAGCGATTGCTTCACCTGCGCCACGTCGCGTTGATCTTTGAACACAATGCCCAAGGTATCCGCCACGACTTCAAGGTCGAGATGGTGCTGGTGCAGGGCGACGAGGGCCTTGGCCCAGTCGAGGGTTTCGGCGACGCCGGGGACCTTTTCGAGGCGCTGCATGCGGATCTTTTCCATGAAGCGGCAGATCTGCTCGGCGAGTTGGATGTCGATCCCATTCACCTTGCGGCGCACGATCTCCACTTCCTTGTCAAATTCCGGGTAGTCGATCCACAGGTAGAAGCAGCGACGGCGCACGGCATCGGACAACTCGCGGGTGCGATTGCTAGTCAAGATCACGTGCGGCCGCGCCGCCGCGCGGATGGTGCCGATTTCGGGGATGGTAATCTGCCAGTCGGACAGCACTTCGAGCAGGAAACTCTCAAACTCCTCGTCGGCCCGGTCGAGTTCGTCAATCAGCAGCACCGGCGGGACGGGCTGGGTGATGGCCTGGAGCAAGGGGCGCTTGAGCAGGAAGTCCTCGGAGAACAGGTCGGCCTCACGCTCGGCTAGGGGGCGTTGGCTCTTCTCGTCGAGCTTGATGTGCAAGAGTTGGCGTTGATAGTTCCACTCGTACAGCGCGGCGTGGGCGTCTAGCCCCTCGTAGCACTGCAAGCGGATCAGCTCGGTGTCGAGGGCGCGGGCTACGACCTTGGCGACCTCGGTTTTGCCGACGCCGGCCGGCCCCTCAATGAGCAAGGGACGCTCCAAGGTCTGAGCGAGGTACACGGACATGACAACTTGGCGATCGGCGACATACCCGTGCTCGGCGAGCATCTCCTGGATCGCGTCAGTGGCACTCATCAAATCCCTCTCGTTGCGCAGTATAATGTCCTATTCGCCGCCCGCACGGTCGGAGTCGCAGGCGGTGCAAGTTACCTAACTGATTTACGCATAGGAGGCTTCTTGGGTAGGAGATGCTTCGCTCCGCTCAGCATGACAGCGGCAGCGTTCCTTCTTGTCATGCTGAGCGGAGCGAAGCGGAGTCGAAGCATCCAATACCTAGGTGCCCGTGCGTAACGTCAGTTCCCTAATATCACGCGCCGACTTCCGTACAGCAAGAACGCGCCGACCCCGCTCAACATTGCCCACTATTAGGGATTCTCTATATTCTCAAGTCTCTTTAACTTCGTCTGTGGATGCCTTTGTATGGCCCTTGAAACACCCGCCAAAACCGAGTTAGTGCGCGACCTTTTGGGCCGCCCGCTGGCCTCTTTGCGCGTGTCGGTAATCGACCGCTGCGACCTGCGCTGCCAGTACTGCATGCCCGAAGAGCACTACACCTGGCTGCCGAGTGAAGACATTCTCAACGCCGCCGAACTCGAGCGCGTGGTTGATGCCTTTTGCCAAGTTGGCGTCCGCAGCGTCCGCCTGACCGGCGGCGAGCCGCTGTTGCGCGCCGACCTGCTCGAACTCGTCGCCCGCCTCGCACGGCTACCACTGGTCGAGGACCTAGCGCTGACGACCAATGCGAGGCGACTGGCGCGCTGGGCCGAACCGCTGCGAGAAGCCGGGCTGCGGCGTATCACGGTCAGCTTGGACTCGCTACAGCCAGCGCGCTTTGAGGCGCTAACGCGGAGAGCCGTACACGCCAAAGTCCTAGAGGGAATCCGCGCCGCAGCAGCGACTAACTTTGACGTGATCAAGATCAACTCGGTCGTGATGCGCGGCTTCAACGACGACGAACTCGTGGATCTGCTCGAATTCGGACGAGAGATCGGCGCGGAGGTCCGCTTCATCGAATACATGGACGTCGGCGGGGCCACGCACTGGTCGCTCGGAGAGGTGGTGTCGCAGCAGGAGATGCTAGCGAAGTTAGAGGCGCACTACGGGCCTATCGAGCGCGAGGCCGGACGTGGTTCTGCACCCGCAGAGCGCTTTCGCCTGCGCGACGGCACGCGCTTTGGCATCGTCGCGTCGGTCACCGAACCGTTTTGCGGGGCCTGCGATCGCAGCCGCCTGACAGCCGACGGCCTGTGGTACACATGTCTATACGCGCAACAGGGCACTGACCTGAAGCCCTTGCTGCGCAACCGAGCAGACCGCGAACGACTGGTGCGACGCATTAGCGCGGGGTGGGCGGGACGGACGGACCGCAGCGCCGAAGAGCGGCGCGACGACCCGCATCGCGGCGTGCTCTATCAAGTCGCAGAATTGCAAGCCGATCCGCACCGCGAGATGCACACCCGCGGCGGTTGAGCCGCACTTTCCCAACTACATGGATTACTTTCGCGCCAAACGCTATTTGGACGCCCTACCCGACTGGGAGGTCGGCCGTCCAGCGCTCGGACCAATCGAAGAGTACCTGCCGAGAATGCGCGCTCTGCTGACCCGCCTCGGCGACCCACAGACGCGCTTCCGCTCAATCATTGTCGGCGGCACCAACGGCAAGGGGACGGTCGCTAGCTTACTCGCCGCCATTCTAAAGGCGCACGGGCACAAGGCCGGGCTGTACACTTCGCCGCACCTACACACCCAGCGCGAGCGAATCCGCATTGACGGCGAGATTCTCAGCAAGGAACAATGGGCCGACGCCGTGTCCCACCTCGACGATTGCACCCGCGACTTTGGCCGGGAAGCATCGGGTTCGTTCAGCAAGTTCGAGGCCCTAACCGGCCTCGCAGCCCATCTCTTCGCTCAACAGAGCGTGGAGTTCGGGATTTTCGAGGTAGGACTAGGAGGCCGCTACGACGCGACCAACGCCTGGGATTCGGAGCTAGCCGTCCTGACGGCCATCGGCCTAGACCACGTGGACCTACTGGGCAATACCTTGGAGGAAATCGCCACCGACAAGCTGCACATCGTCCGGTCGGGTCGCGCGCTCATTACTACAGCGGCGCAGGCACCAGAGGTGATGGACCTAATCCAGCAAACCTGCGCAAAACGAGAAGTGAAGTTGCAAATCGCCGGAAAGGAATGGCCCCTAGGCCACCTAACGGGCCGTCCAGCGACCTACGCAGAAAATGCGCGGCTGGCCCTTGAAGCAGCGCAGGGACTCTTCCAATGCCTAGACGACGAGATCGCGCACCAAGCCGTGGTCGCCCATCGCTGGCCGGGCCGCTTTGAAGTCGCGCATGAGAAGCCGTTGGTCTTGCTCGACGGCGCGCACAATCCAGCGGCGGCACAGGCGCTGGCCGGAGAGTTACAGCGGCTGAGCGGCGAGCGTCCCGTCGCCAATACTGACGACGCATGGGTGCTGGTCATCGGCGCGGGAACAGGGCACGATGCCTCGGGGATTTTGCACGCGCTAGCGCCGGTAGCACAGCGGGTCTTGCTGACTTCGTCGGACCATCCACGAGCGCAGTCACCAGCGGCACTAGCAGACCTAGCACCAGACGGCCTAGCCATCGAGCAGGTACCTACAAGCAGCCAAGCTCTCAAGCGTGCGCTGGAACTGGCAGGACCCAAAGGCCGAGTCTGCGTGGCCGGGTCGCTGCACTTGGTGGCGCGGGCGCGGGAGTTTTTCAACCTGCCCGGCGAGCGCGACGGCATCACCGAAGACATGGCGCTGGAAAATCTGGAATGCGTCGCCGAGGCGGCCCGGCGACAGGGACTCATCTGCGAGTGGATTTCGAACGACGGCACACGGCTCAAGCTGTCGGGCGGACGGCGTCCCCTGCGCTTCTGGCGCAACAAGCATCCCTTCAACGACTACGTCGAAGCCCGGCTCGCCGAAGACAAGGCGTACCAATACGAGGATTTCGCCGCCGCCGGATTGCCAGTCCCCGATACGCTCAAGCTCTTCAACCCGCTGGCCGACGCGCGCTTCGACCGCTACAAAACCCACGCCACGGTCGCAGAGATCGTCGAAGAAGTAGTGGCGCGGTTTGAGTTCCCCCTGTTGGTCAAGAAATGCCACAGCTCACTGGCGCAGGGCGTATTCTTGGAGCGCAACGCAACAGACCTCGGCCAGCGGCTCGAAGCCCTCTTTGCCAACAGCGGCTTTTTGGACAACATCGCGCTGGTGCAGCAATACGTGGCCGGGCCGGAGTATCGGGTCGTCGCCAGCCGCGACGAGCTGTTGCTGGCCTATCGCAAGGAGAGCGAGGCCGTGGGCGCAGACGGGGACCTCAATCCGCTACACCAAGCCACAGGGCGCGCCGTGCGCGTAGAAGACGCGGCCCTGCTAGCGCAGATGCAACAGCTAACCGCGCAAGTGGCCGGTGTGTTCTCGCTCGGTTTTTACGCTATCGACCTCATCCACGGCGCGGACGGTCTCTCCATTATAGAGATCAACCCCAACCCCATGTGCTACGTTTACAACCGCGACAACGGCCGCCGGGACTTCATTCGGCTATACGAGCGGCTGCTCACCCAATTTGCCCTGTAATCCGCAGATGGACGCAGATAGACGCAGAAAACGATCCGCATCTCGAATCGTTCATAGGAAGTTTTTCGCCATGTAGGGGCAACCCTCGTGGTTGCCCGCATTAACCGCCAAAGGAATCACTTCATGGATATTCAGACCCGCCTCGTCCACGCTGGCGAAGAGCGCATCAACGGTGCCGTGGTGACGCCGATTTTCCAGAGCTCGACTTTTGTTTCACCTAAGGAGGAAGAGTACCACGACATCCGCTATCTCCGCCTCAACAACACGCCCAACCACCGCGCCTTGCACGCCAAACTATCCGCTGTCTGCGGCGGCGAGGACGCCTTGGTCGCCGGCTCGGGAATGGCGGCGATCACCACCGCATTGATGACCGTGCTCAACAACGGCGATCACCTGCTGATCCAAGACTGCCTCTACGGGGGCACGCACAGCTTTGTGACGCAGGATGCGCCGGGCTTGGGACTGAGCTACGACTTTATCGCCGGCAACGCGCCCGAGACGTGGGCGGCCAAGCTGCGGCCAGAGACGCGGGCGATCTACGTGGAGACCATGACCAACCCGCTGATGGAGGTCGCCGATTTAGAGGCGGTAGTAGCGTTTGCCCGCGGGCACGGGCTAGTCTCGCTGATCGACAATACCTTTGCCTCGCCGTGCAACTTCCGCCCACTGGAAATTGGGTTCGACATAGAGCTGCACAGCGCGACCAAATACCTCAACGGCCATTCGGACCTCGTCGCGGGCGTGGTCGTCGGCTCGGCTGAGCACGTCAAGGCCATTAAGCACAAGCTGAATCACTTGGGCGGCTCGCTGGATGTCCACGCCTGCTTTTTGCTACAACGGGGCTTGAAAACCCTGTCGCTGAGAATGCGGCAACACGACGAAAATGGATTGCGGCTGGCGCGCTTTTTGGCCGAGCAGGCGCAGGTAGCTCAGGTGAACTACCCAGGGCTGGAAAGCCATCCGCAATACGAGCGGGCGCAACGGCTGTTTGCCGGGGCAGGCGGAGTGCTGAGCTTTGAGCTGCACGGAGGCGTGGAGGCCGCCGAACGATTGCTGTCCAAGCTGGTTCTGCCGGCATCAGCCCCCAGTCTCGGCGGCGTCGAAACCCTCATCACTCGGCCAGTCACCACGTCGCACAGCGGCTTGAGCCGAGAAGAGCTAGCGGCCATAGGCATAGCCGACGGCTTGGTGCGAGTGGCGTGCGGCATTGAGGCCGCCGAGGATTTGTGCGCGGATTTTGCGCAGGCGCTGGTGGGAGTGTAGGGTCGCTAGGAGTGAATTGAAGCATGACTACAAGATCGCAATCCGCGAAAGCAACCGACGCTTTGATTGCTCAGTTGTAACTCGGATGGAGACACAAGACAATAATAGTGCCGTCCCAACACGCCAACGCACAGCCTGAGGCAGTAGCAGCAACGAGGAAATACGCCAACTTGTACGCCAACATGGAGCGATAGAAATGAGCGATGCACAGGAACGTTTTGACAATGCTAAACGCCGCTTTGATGCCAAATGCGAGGAGATTGATAGCCACCTAGAACAGGCAAAGCGTTTAGGGGAAGAGCTTGATGCTCTAAATGCAAGACCTAACTGGGGGAACCATTACGGTGTGCTGAATGCTCGATATACAGAGATACTGGAGGCCATGAAAGAGGAGCACACAGCTTCAATAAAAGGTGCTGAGGAGTGTAAAGCGATAAAGAAAGAGATGGACGAGGCCTACGCCGACATGGATCAGGAACAAGGATCAAGCTAACCTATAAACTCATCGACGAGATTGGTGTGGAAATTGAGGCTTATTACAGCGTTCCTTCGCCCCAAATGGAAGCAAAAATACAAACCGCTCAAGATGTATGGCCCATGCTGACTCCCGTTGTGTTCGTTCTCTATGCAGAGAGCGAATATCAACGGCTTCTCGCTAGCGATGGAGATTGAATCATGTTCGCGAAAAAAAGACGGAATTTCCTACTTTAAGGTCTATTGGTTCTTCCTCACGACACAGAAAGGATTAAGAAAATGACTACTTAGAAGGATCGTCAAGTTCCTCTTTCGCCTCATTCAAAGTCCATTCCTTCGTCTTCATACGGCCTGGATGACCCCCCGGCATCTGCCGAAGAAGCCATAAGGCTTGAGCGAGGGAATGCGAATCAACGTGTTGCAGATTTTTTTCAATTTCTTGGAAAATTCCTGGCATCCGGCGGTCAAGTGCCAAAAAAATAGCAGCTAGAATCTTAGCATAGTCTATGTCTCTTGCCATTGTCTTGTCTCCTATAGTAGGGTGATATGAAGAGGGGGAGAACATGGGAGTCCAAGGTAATGACGCAAGAAGAGGCCCCGAAAGGCAAGAAGGCCATCGCTCATTTAGGGCGGTGGCCTTCTTAGGGTGCGTCAAGCGTCTGAATTTGACACCTTCCAGAACAATCACAAACTGAGCCGCCGCAGGCTCCCAAAAAGTCTTGCATAGGCTCTAAAGCCGTTCTTATATTGCCCCCGTCACAACTCATGCTATCCCGCTTGTCGGGTAGCCTGCTGAATACAAGAGCCTGTCAAAGGACGGAATAGCTACCCGGCCTTGGTGAATAGGCGGGATTCCCGCACCAATCTGCGTGAGTTGTGACAACTACCCGGCCCCCTCGGGGGCCAGCAGTATCCATAATACTCATTCAGAGAGGTGGGAGTCGATCATGTCTAGGTTTATCCTATTCTTTGCCGCATTCTGTCTTTTCGCCGTAAGCTGTTCAAAAACAACAGACCCTGAGCCGCTGACGCCTGAAGAGGCTCGCCGCCAACTCGCGGCGCAGTCTATCCCGTATAGTCAGGGATCCTTCATCCAGTACGCCCGCGCCGGCGACCTAGAGACGGTGCGACTGTTCGTTGCCGCTGGACTTGATCTGAACAAGGGACAAGGAGAGGATAAGACCACGGCTCTTATCGCCGCTGCGAGTCAGGGCCATCTAGCGGTTGTACGGTTCCTCGTGGAGGGTGGGGCCAAAAACGTCCTAACTGTCGCCAGTAACTTGGAGTATTACAACAGGGATTGGTCTGCTCCTGGGACAGCCCTGATGGCGGCGGCGTATGGTGCTCACCTAGACGTCGTCCGCTATTTAGTAAAGCATTTATCAAGTGATGTCGAGATGGAGTACGCTTTGGTTTGGGCTGCCTATCGGGGCCATATGGACGTGGTGCGCTATCTCTATGTAGAGGGAGCATCTGTCAACCGCAGGGGCGTGACGGCTCTGGGGGTTGCTGCCTGTTGTGAGGGACACATAGAGATCGCACGCTACCTCGTCGAGGTCGGGGCGATCATCCATGCAAACGTCAACACAGCCTTTCTCCCAGCCCAAGAGGTCTATAATCCAGAATATGAGCGTAGGTCCCCGTGGCACACAGCCATAACGTTGGCCATCGACTACGGCCATGCTGTCATCGTCCGTTTCTTATTAGAACGCTGGATGGAAGACGGGGCCGATGCTCAAGACATTCGGGGTCGTACTATCTTGATGTTCGCGGCCGAGGCCAACGACTCAGAGATGGTGCAGCGTCTAGTCGAGAACGGAGCCGACATTAACGTCATAGCAGACGACGGCTTCGGTATGACGGCCTTGATGCGCGCCGCCGAACGTGGTCATTTGGAGATCGTTCAATACCTCGTCGGGCAAGGAGCAGATCCCCTTATCGTCATTAAGGGAGAAGATACATCCGCCCTGAGCTTAGCCGAAGAAAATGGACACGCCGAAGTAGTAGACTTCCTCAGAGGTTTATTATGAGATACGCTTTCGTCGTGGCCGTTGTCGTCCTATTTCAATGCCCTCAAGTACAGGCATCATGGGAATTGACATATGACGACAACTTAGATATGTACGCTGTCTTATCGGACAAAATAGCCGTGCGCACGGTCCAAGATAAGATCGTCAAGACGCATATGCTCATTATATTCATGTGCTACCCCGCCAAAAGCGAGGGTCTAGCCATGCTCTTCACAGACGTACCGCGTTTCTCAAACAAAAGAGTAAATGATTTGGGGGAAAGCCGCTCTTTTGGTATAATGACAGCCCTTCATAGAAAGGGAGAGGACAAGCCCAAGCTAGGATACCCCGAAGTCAAACAAAACAAAAAAGCACCGAAGATAGTATTCTTTGACATCAGCTTCTTCCAAGAGATGCGCCGATATGATGTACTTTCCATAGGCTTCGGATGGAAGGAACGCAATCACGTTGATGGCGTGAGCGCACATGTATCCCTAGAAGGGTCGAGTGCCCTCATAAACGAAGCACAACGGAAATGCGGCAGCCCTTAAAATCGGCTCATCCCTTGATCCTCTAGGCGTCGGGTTTCATGCTATCCGACGCCCGCAGCCGTGCCACCACCTTCAAGCGCGTCCGTGATATACTTGACGGCTACTTTGGTCGTCAAGGGTGTGCCTTGCTTTTTGGCCCACTCGACGGCCTTGTTCCAGATGGCCCCCTTCATGTGATGACCATACTCTGAGCCGATATGGGTCAGCCCGTCGATATAGCCAAAAACATGGTGTGTCCCTTCAAAGGTGTTGTAGGTATCATAATCTGCATGTAGGAGCCCTGCTTGGTAAGCACAAACTAGGTGGTATATCAGCTTTTCCTCGTCGTTGCGGCCGGGTTGGAGTTGTAATTGTTCTGCAAGCTCCCTACCGTCATACGGGCCGGAAATCGAGGATGATCCGCTACGACTTGGACGATCCTCTTGGTGAAATTGACGTTTTCAATCATAGATTGATCCTCCATATCCAAAGTGACATCTACAGCGCCCGGAAGATCAGCAACAGGCATCATTTCCGCAACTTCTTCCGTCTCTTGACGGGTTTCGAGGCATTTTGAATCGTTCATAGCTTCTACCTTTCTTATGCTTGATGTAAAGCAACTTCCATGCCTGACGTGCCGCAGGCCATTTCAAAGTGACCCACTACCCATTGACGACATTGACGGTTTAGTGTAGTCCGCGGCCGCGTCGACCACCGCCGGCCACATGTCCTAATAGGTCAAACGCCTCTCGACTTATCAGTAGTATAACGGGGCAAGGAGACAAAGAGATGTCTATGATGTGGAGAATACTCGTTGCGGCTTTGGTTCTCGGGAGCCTCGGCTGCGATAAGGAAGCAGCAGAACCGACCGAAAAGCAGCGGTCCCAGCAGCGATACAGGCAAACGCTTCGGCAAGAAAAGGCATTTGTCGCAGCGGTAGGGCGTAGCCCCTCGCCGGGTAAGATAAATGCTGCAGGGAAAACCGATCTACACATCGTAGCACAACTGAACCTGCCCATGCTGGTTATATCCCTGCTTGAGCAAGGGGCTAATGTCAATGCCAAAGACAACGAGGGCAGTACGCCGCTGCACGCTGCGGCATGGGAGGGTGCTGCTGCGATAGCCGAGGTCTTGCTCAAGCAAGGGGCCAACATCAATGCCAAAGACAACGAGGGCAGTACGCCGCTGCACACTGCGGCATGGGCAGATGCTGCTGCGATAGCTGAGGTCTTGCTCAAGCAAGGGGCCAACGTCAATGCCAAAGACAACGAGGGCAGTACGCCGCTGCACGCTGCGGCATGGGAGGGTGCTGCTGCGATAGCCGAGGTCTTGCTCAAGCAAGGGGCCAACGTCAATGCCAGAGAAAACGAGGGCAGTACGCCGCTATATGCTGCGGCATCGGCGGGTGCTGCTACGATAGCTAAGGCCTTGCTCAAGCAAGGTGCTAACGTCAATGCCAAGGACAACTACGACAGTACGCCGCTGCACGCTACAACATGGGAGGATGCTGCTGCGACAGCCGAGATTTTGCTCAAGCAAGGGGCCAACGTTAACGCCAAAGACAAGCACGGCAGAACGCCACTGCACGCTGCGGCAACGCATAATGCTGCTGCGACAGCCGAGGTCTTGCGCCGTTATGGTGCCCGACTAAGATAACCGTAAGGGGATTTACCAGTAGTTTGTCCTCGACTAGCTCCGCCCTCAAAAGGCGAGGCCGGTGGTACGGGGTTCACATCGGCTCCGCCGGCGTCTTGGCCTAAATCAGCACTTTTCGCATCTCCGAAGTGGCCGAAAACCAAGCACGGTCGCGGCGATCGACGCCAAAAATAGGCCAAGCGGCACGACACACTATCCGTCGCGTAGCTCGCGGGCAATCTGCACGGCGGCGTCGGCTACCCAGTCAAAGGCGTCGGCTGCACCGTCTTGCAAACCGCCCGCATTTGCGGCAACGGCGGCGACAAGTTCGATACTGGTGTCCAAATTCTGATATACCTTGGCGTTACAAATTGCGGCGTCAATGTGTTCTATGGCGGGGTATCCTTGTTTCTTCTGGCGGACTGCGGCGATAATGCTCACCAATGCGCCAATCTTTTCCTCCGTGAACATTGCAGGTTCTCCGTTGGTTGTGCTCCTCTGATTTCTATGCGCGACTCTCTCAATTTACCAATAGACAGTCGTGTTTCAAGGACAAAGCTGAAAAAATAATAGGGCTTATCGGTAGTATCCGGGGCCGAGGCTCACTGGTCTCGCATCGGCCCCGCCGACGTTACAAGCGGCTCTCAGGCTCAGCTAAATTCTTTAGCAATTCAAACTCACTTCCGAGTATCTTATAAAAATACCGCTGAGCATAAGGCCAGCGGTTCATCTTAAGTGAGGTCTTACTATGCAAGGGAACAGAGATATGGATCAGGCTACAATCGAATGGCTCGCCAACGATGGTGGTAATTGGATAGGGTGTACTAAGGAAGGGGAGGTGGTTTACAAGGATGATGAGGTCAAATCCGCTTGGGAGGAGGATGATAGGGACGTTGCCCGCAGAGCCAAACGCTTTATTGAGGGTTGGGCTAAAGCTAAAAAAAATTGGGCCAAAATTGATGCAGGCGATCCTAACGCCCTCGGAGGCCAGCCCTCTAAGGACAAGGAGCTCGAAATTGCCGCTAACAACGTCGCCTCTTACAAAGCCAAAGCCGAAGAAGCCCTCGACGAAGCCTACATTATCTTTTGACCACACCATCACGAAAAAGCTGCGCCAGCGGTCTTTGTGTTCGATTGCAGTCTCACACTTGGACGGATAAAAGGGGGCCTGCCCCCTTCGCTTCTTGCGGGCTTCATCCTCTTGGCCTACTACAGGGGTTATTCGTGGGATCGAAGTCTTGGGGGGCAAGCGGCCAAGACATGAGACGAGCAATCAGGTAGCGCGAGCGTCTTTTCTGCGAGCGCGGGCTAGAGTCTTAGCATTGTTTGCCAAGACGGAAGACGCGAGGGGATGGCATGGGAAGGGAAGGGGACACGATACCTAGCTTTTGCAGCAGAATAAATCAAGCGTCTTTTGCTTGGTTTATTCTGCTGTGGGAACGCAGCGACCATCCGGTGCACCAACTCGCCCCGGCACGCTGAAATTGTCCACGCGGTACGGGCAAGAGGGACGGATTGGACTGTGTGGGCAAGTTTCGCTTTTAGCATCCGCGCTCGGTGGGTCAAGGGCTAGCTTGGAACTGGTGGGGAGCTACGGGCTTCCTTCGCGGAGATTCTCAGCCGCACACGTCGCCGGCGTACCGTTCCTTTCTGCCGGAAAAAATAAAAGCCCAAGCACTCAAGAGCACGCTGGGCTTTTCTAGCTGAGATTCCAGGGGGAAGGCTAGGTAAGGTGAAGAGTCTGATGTGAAGAGTCTGTGACTTCTTCCAAGTACAGCTCGGTAGCCTCTTTGAGGTTTTTCAATGCTTCCTCCTCAGTCTTTCCCTGACTAACCGTGCCTACCTAGGGCAACGAGCGACAAATAAAGGCAAATCTTCGCTCTTGGTTATTATGGCTGTAAAACGCGTGGACACAGGTTTCTCCTTCATTTAGGGCTACTACACATGACTTGACCCCTTTGAGTAGTTTAGTACTGAACAGACCGAAGCGAATCAAGTTATTGGCCGGCCTAATCCTGTCTATCCAAGACGGAGATTGGAAAACTTTGACCAAATTATGAAACTGACGTTACCCAGTGCCTCTACTCGTCGGCCTCTAACAAATGCCTAAAGGCTTCGAGGCTGGGGACCTGTATGGCCGCCCGATGCAACTGCTTGAGGCGCTGCACATCTTCGATAGTTACAATGCGGGCGGCCAACGGATCCGAAGCGGCCAGCGCAAAGCGAATCGCCAGCACGTCGAGTAGATATTCGATGGCGCGTTCTCGGCCTCCTTGCTCAATGCCTTGCTCAATGCCTTGCTCAGTGACTTCCTTGGTGATTTCCTCACGGATGGTTTCGGCAAGGTACTGGGCAAACGAGGATTCGCGCATGAGGTCCATGAGATGCTCCTTGGAAACAATGGCCATGACCGTCTGCGGATTATACACCAACCCGCTCAAGATCGCCAGTCCCGCGAGAAAATCGGCCTTGCTTGGCCGGTCCAGTGGCAGGGCTGCCGCCCGTGCTACACACTGCTCTAACCACGCCGCCTCGGTCTGACCGGCTGGCGGCTGCATCAACGGCGCAAACGGCAGCAAGCCCACAAACGTGCGGTCGAGCACGGCTTGACCGGAGAGCTGGCTCAGGCGGATCACCTTATACTGAACGAGGATTTGGTAGCCGGGATGCTCTTGGAGGTAGTACCCCGGGTCACGTCGTCCGGCGGCCGGGCGCAGGTAGAAAACGTGAGCGTACACCGGTAGGCCGTAGTGCTCGATAATGCGGCCGATGTAGCCGGCCATGCGGCGGGACATGGCCGAGTGGTCGGTGGTTTGAAACTCGTGGTGGACTAACACTTCTTGGCCTCCGATTCGCACGCGGAGGAGGCTGTCGGTGCGGCGAGCTTTGACGATGGGCTGCTCGCTCTCGATCACTTCGATATCTTCGATGTCGTCGCGCTGGAGGGCGAAGCGGGCGAAATCAGCCGGGTAGGTTTGGATCAGGTGCTTGGCGATGGTGTCGATTTCGGCCATGGCAGTCAATCAATTAGGAATTAGGAATTAGAGCTTGCCAAGCCGTCCAAACTAGGGGCGGTTGGGTCAATTCCTAATTGATATTGCAATATCCATGCCAAGGCGGCAGCACAGTGGGGAGGACAGGGGCGTACCGGGTTCGACTGTATCGGACACAACCCATGAGTGCAACCTTTAGGGACTAGCAAAATACCGTCGTCGCGGAAGCCGACCCTTCTGTACACCACTGCATAACGTCAGGTCAGTTATGAAAGCAAAAATACAAACCGCTCAAGATGTATGGCCCATGCTGACTCCTCTTGTGTTCGTCCCTCATACAGAGAGCGAATATCAACGGCTTGTGGCTGTACTAGACGATTTGATTGATGTAGTAGGCGAGGACGAAAATCATCCCCTAGCCTCATTAATGGAGGTCATAGGTGTACTGATTGAGAAATACGAGGAAGAACACGTTCCTGAGCTGACTGAAGTGTAGGGTTCTGTTCATAAGGCTACACAATCACAATACGGCTTGAACCGAGAGGAACGAGCGGCCATAGGCATAGACGACGGATTGGTACAAGATGTGTAGGATTCTGTTTATAAGCCTACACGATCACAATATCCCGTAGCGATCAAAAACCTCCCTCGGCGACTGCCCCGCAGCCAATTCGTCGCGCACGACGTTTTCCCCGGCGAGCTTTTCCATCGCCTTTTCGTAAACTTCGCCTTTGATCGCCGCCGGAATCACCGCCACGCCATCGTAGTCAGCTAGAATAAAATCGCCGGGATGAACCTGCACGCCGCCGCAGGTGATAGGTTGATTGATCGTTTTGGCGAGGATGCGCCCCGCCGAATCGAGCGGCGAATAGCCTTTGCAGAAGCAGTGGTAGCCCATGGCGTTCATCTGGCGCACATCGCGGACCAAGCCGTCGGTGAGCACGGATTCGACGCCGCGAGCTTGGGCAGCCGTGGAGAGGAGCTCGCCCCAGAGGCCAGAGCGCTCTTCGCCGTTAGTGGCAATAACGAAGACGTCGCCGGGGCTAGCTTGATCATAGGCAGCAAAAATTTGGCCGTAGGGATCAGGGTCGGGGCTAGTATCGGCATACGCGTCGATGGTGAGAGCCGGCCCGGCGATGAAGGCGTCGGGGCGGCTGGGCCGGATATCGGGAGTCATGGCCTGATCGCGGTAGCCGAGTTGGTCCATGATGTCAGTAACTAAAGCCGAGTAGATGGGCTTCCATTCATCATACATTTTCAAACTCCTAATTCCCTTAAGTGCAACCAGCTTAATTGTCGTATCAGCGATACGACTATCTCAGGATCGGGGAAACCAGTACCGCCAGTTCTGGAACAGCCTGTTCCAGAATTTCTGCGACAGGCTGTCGCAGAAATTCAATTTGGCAACAGCTTGTTGCCATTTTGCATTCACCTACTTCCTTTTCTTCCGTCCCCCATTAAAAGCATCCGGCTTCTCAGTCCCCGAAGGCCAATACCCGCTCGGATCCTCGCGCCACGGCGTCCCACACACTTCCGTCAAAACCCGCCACTCAGACGCGCCCATAACCTCTGGATGAAAGACGAAGCGCTTGAGCCCAGCCGCCTCGGACGCCCGCAAAATGCCTAATAGATCGCGCGCGGGCATGGGGTCGCCAGCATGCGGCGTGCGACCAGTCGAGACCCAGCAAATCACCTTGTCGGCACCAGCCGCCTCTATGGCTCGGCGCGTTTCGCCGTACACGACCTCGCTGAAAAACTCGTCGGGAAAGCCCGCCTCCAAGTCAAAAAGCGTCCGCACCCCAGGCAATTTGATGCCAAAAAGCGCCTCGACCACGGCAAAAGCGTCCTCTTCCGTCAGCCCCGGATTCCACTCCCCAAGCGTCTGCACCCAACGCGCCACCGTGCCGTACAGGCCGTCAAACCCGCGATGCCAGTAGTAATGCTTGGGCAGTATATAATCGAAGTATCCGGCCATCCGCTCGTAATCCTGCCCAGTCAACCCAGAAAAGACAGCCGTGCGCGGAATCCCACCCAACTCGATCTTGCGCGAGGCCTGAGCGACGATGGTGCGAGCGTCTTCCCAAGAGCGGCGCGACTTCTCCTGCCGCATCCGCAACCAATACAGTCCATCCTCGTCGAGATCAATCAAATTCAACACCGAAAAAAGGCCGCCTTGAGCGAGGTAGCGCACCCGCTGGGGCGTCAGCCGACACAGGGCCTGCCGCAGATGGTCGATGCCGCGCTGCATCCGCTCGACATCGGCCCCCATGCCAGCAAAGAGCTGATCTTCGCCGGGCCGGAGTTCCAGCAGTTCCCCGCCGTGGTGGAACGCTAGCTCGTAGTGATTTTCGCCGGGGCCGTCGATAATGACGCCGTGGATCTGCGGGTAGAACGCGATCAAATCCTCCAGCCCGACCAGCCCGCCGCGGCCCATGCCAAAAGTCATAATCTGCCAGCCACGCGCCGCGGCATCGTCCATCATGCCTTGCAGCTTTTTCTCTTTTTCTAAATCGCGGGGCGTATCCTCCGGCGGCTCGACGCCGTGCTCGGCGTAGAGCTTGGTATTGACCGGATAGCTGGAGATAATCGAACCATCGTCCTGCTTAAACTGCATGCGGCCGACGATAATGCCCTCCACGCCGCCTTCTTCCCAAGCGTCAAAGCGCTGCTGGTAGCCTTCGAGCCAGTGTTCGAGCGGCTGGTCGCTGTGGGTGAAAACCCAAAATTTCATGATGGCCTCCTTAGTCAGTGATTAGTGATTAGTGGTTAGTGGCCAGTCCCAACCCGGTGGCGGTGGGGGCTAATCACTGACCACTGGCCACTGACCACTTGTAGGCGGTCTTGCTGTTTTGCCAGAAGTACTTCTCGGTCACGCCTTTTTCACCGAAGTACGCTTTGACGATGGAGATGGCGGCCTTGAAACTCCCCGCGCGGTCGCTGACGGGCCAATTGCTGCCGTAGATCACGCGGTCTGCGCCAAAGGCGTCCCACATGGCGTCGAGGATCGGGCGATAAAAGTCCAGCTCTTCCGGCACCGGCTCTACCCTGCTTTGCTCCATGATCGCCGAGACCTTCATAAAGACCTGCGGCTGCTCGGCCGCTTGGGCTATGGCGTCCAACCACGCCGGATCGGGATCGCCGCCATCGGCTCCGACCCCGCCGCAGTGATTGATGACGATGCGCAATTCGGGCAGCCGTCGAGCTAGTTCGACCACTTGGGCCAAGTCCGCCGGCCCCACCAGCGCATCGAGCTCCAAGTCCCGTGCGACGAGGTGCTCCATGTCGGCGAGAAAAGACCCGGCCTCCAAGTCGGCAAAGTACCCACCGCCGCAGCGAATGCCGCGAAAGAGCGCGTTTGCCGCCAAGCGGTCGATGTCGCTTTTGAAATCCTCCCGGTTGGGATCGACGTGGCCCACCAGCCCGACGATCCAAGGGTCATCAGCGGCCAAATCCAGAATCCACTGATTGTCCGCCAGCCACGCACTAGCCTCCACCACCACCGTCCCGGTCACCCCTTCGGGCGCAGCGAGGGCGCGGTGGTGCTCGGGCAATACCGTGCGGTAGAGCAATTCGTTGTCAGCCGGCGGCCAAGGCACGCCTTCCGGCCGCGTGGGATCGTAGAAGTGGGTATGGGTATCGATGATCACGATGCATTCCTTTCTGTCATGGTTTCTTCAATCAGCGTCGCAAACGCCTCTATGTCCTCTGCCTCGGTGTCGAACGAGGTCATCCAGCGCACCTCGCCTCGCGTGGCATTCCAGGGATAAAAGAAAAACTCCTGCTGCAAAATGGGAATCACGTCCACCGGCAACCGCGCGAACACGGCGTTGGCCTCCACTGGGTAGATTACCTCCACCCCGCGAATAGGCCGCACGCGCTCGGCCAACACCTGCGCCATAGCATTGGCGTGCTCGGCGCTCCGACGCCACAGGTCGTCGGTCAGCAGGGCCGTAAACTGCGCGGCGACAAAGCGCATCTTAGAGGCCAGTTGCATCCCCTGCTTGCGCGCCCGGCGATAGTCCTCGGCTAGCTCAGGCTGAAAAAAGACCACGGCTTCCCCCAGCATCAGGCCGTTCTTAGTGCCGCCAAACGACAGCACATCAACCCCGCAATCCCCAGTAACCTCTCGCAGTTCCAAGCCCAAACCCACGGCTGCATTGGCGATCCGCGCTCCATCGACGTGCAAATACAACCCGTGCTCGTGGGCGCAATCGGCGATGGCGCGAATCTCACTCGGCGTATAAACAGTACCCAGTTCCGTAGCCTGAGTAATCGACACCACGCGGGGACGCACTTGGTGCTCGTCGCCGCGACCTGCAATGTGGGCGGCGACGCCCTCGGGGGTGATTTTGCCGTCGGGCGCTGGCGCGGTCAGGAGCTTGACGCCAGCCACCTGTTCGGGAGCACCGCATTCGTCGATGTGGAGATGAGCGGTGTCCGAGCAGATCACCGCGTCACAAAAGCGCGTGAGTGCGGTGAGGGCCGTCACATTGGCCCCAGTGCCGTTGAAGGCCAAGAAAACCTCTACCTCCGACCCCAACACCTCGCGAAAAAGCGCGACGGCTTCATCCGTGTGTGGATCGTCCCCATAGGAATGCACATGCCCCACGTTGACTTGGTGTAGGGCCGCCATGACCTCGGGGTGGACCCCGGCGTGATTGTCGCTGCCGAAGCCGCGAATACGCTCGCCCATTGTTGCTAGTGCCTTTCTCTGGTGTGTGTCGCTATCCGGTAGTCGGGCAACCGGTCCATCCAATGCAGATTTCGTCATTCCGGCGCGACCAGAATAGACCTTGCTCGTAGTGCGTCAGATCCTCAGTGCGCCTCCAGCCAAGTCTCGCCAGTGCCCATCTCAATCTCTATCGGCACCTCCATCGGCAGAGCCTCGCGCATCTCGCGCGCGACTAGTGGCGGTAGGGTCTCCACCTCGTCCCGGTGCAGGTCGAAGACCAACTCGTCGTGAACCTGCAACAGCATGGCCGAGTGGAACCCTTCCTCGCGCAGCAGCCGGTGGATGCGGCTCATCGCCAACTTGATCATATCCGCAGCCGTACCCTGAATGCGAGTATTGATCGCATTGCGCTCGGCTCCCTTGCGGGTGGTGGCGTTGCGCGAGTTGATGTCGCGCAGATAGCGCCGCCGCCCAGTCACCGTCTCGACGTACCCCTTGTCGCGGGCGAACTCCACAGTCTCGTCGAGATAGCGCCGCACCCCTGGATACTGGGCAAAGTACTGATCGATTAGCTCAGAAGCCTGCCAGCGCGGAATGTCGAGCCGCTCGGCCAAGCCAAAAGGTGAGATCCCGTAGATGATGCCGAAGTTGACCGTCTTGGCTTGGCGGCGCATCTCGGGGGTCGCTTGATCTTCTGCGACTTGGTAGATCTTTGCGGCCGTAGCCATGTGGATATCGCCGCCGCTGTTGAAGGTGTCCAGCATCCCCTCGTCACGGCTGAGCGCGGCGGCGATCCGCAACTCGATCTGCGAATAATCGGCCGAGAAGAGCAGGTATTCGCTGCTGCGCGGCACAAAGGCGCGGCGAATTTCTCGCCCCTGTTCGCTGCGGATGGGGATGTTCTGGAGGTTCGGGCGGTCGGACTTCATGCGCCCGGTGGCGGTCATTAGCTGCTCGTAGTTGGTGTGGACGCGCCCCGTAGCTTTAAAGACCGCGCTGGGGAGCTGATCGACATACGTTGACTTGAGCTTGGTGTGCAATCGGTAATTGAGCACCTGCCGCGCGATCTCGTGGCGATTGGCCAGCCGGCGCAAAATCTGTTCGCTAGTTTGGTACTGGCCGGTCTTCTGCGTCCGCCGCGCATTGGGGTCCAGCTCCATCTTCTCAAAGAGAATGGTGCCTAGCTGGTTGCCCGAATTGAGGTTGAAGCGCTCCCCGGCCAGCTCAAAGACGCGCTCGGCAGCCTGCTCAATGGCCTCCTCAAACTGCCGCGAGAGCGCAGCCAAGGCCGAGCTTTCCATGCGGATGCCCTCGTATTCCATATCCACCAGCACCGGCAGAAGCGGAGCTTCGATCTCGTAGAAAACGCGCTGCTGATCCATGTCGTCGATTTTCGGCCGCAGCGCCGCGGCGAGTTGGAAGGTAACGTCCGCGTCCTCACAAGCGTACTCGGCCACTTGCTCCACCGGCACCTGCAAGAGCGTTAGCTGCTCACCACCGCGCTCGCCGATCAACTCGGATATGGGCTTGGGCGAGTAGGAGAGCAGGCTCTTGGCCAGCTCGTCCATGCTGCGTCTCAGCTCTGGCTCGGCCAAGGTCGCCGCCAGCATGGTGTCGAAGAAAGGCCCCTCCACCCGCATGCCGTGCCAGCGGAGGACGCTGAGATCGTACTTGAGGTTGTGGCCGATTTTTTCGCTCGCTCCACTTTCAAAAACCGGGCGAAATTCCTCCAAAACGGCTAGCACCTCGGCCCGCTCCCCCCGCAGCGGCACGTAGTGGCCCGTGCCCGGTGCCCACGAGAAGGCCAAGCCAATCAAGTCGCATTGCCGGACGTCGAGGCCGTTGGTCTCGCAGTCAAAGCAAAACGTGGGTTGCTCCAATAGCGCCGCGATCAACGCCTGTCGCTTGTCGGGCGAATCAACGAGCTGATAGTCGTGCTCCACATCCGCCACCCCTTTGAGCGGACCGTGGGCCTCCTCCTTTTCAACGCTAAATTCGTCGCCGAGAAGCCTCCGACCCAGCGTATTGAATTCCAATTCAGTGAAGAGGACTTCCAGCTTCTCGCGATCCCATTCCTTTTTTTCCAAATCCGCCAGCCCCGCGTCTAATGGCACATCGCACTCAATGGTGACTAGCTCCTTAGAAAGCAGAGCCTGTTCCCGATGTTCCTCTACGTTCTGTTTTTGCTTGCCCTTGAGTTGGTCGGTGTGCGCCAGCAACTCTTCGACGCTGCCGTACTCGGCGATGAGCTTTTGCGCCGTCTTGGGGCCGATCCCAGGTACGCCGGGCACATTGTCCGAGGAGTCACCCATCAGTCCCAGCACGTCGATCACTTGGTCGATCCGCTCGACCTGCCATTGGGCGAGGATTTCCGGCACCCCCAAAACCTCGGCCTCGTCGCCGCCGCGTCCCGGCTTGTACATAAAACTCCGCTCGGAAACGAGCTGGCCGTAGTCCTTGTCGGGCGTGACCATGTACGTCGCAAATCCCTCGGCCTCGGCCTTCTTCGCCAACGTGCCGATCACGTCGTCGGCCTCCCACCCCGGCTCGCGCAGAACCGGGATATTAAACGCCTCGCAGAGCCGGAACACGTACGGCAGTGCTTGGCTCAGATCCTCGGGCATCGCCTCGCGCTGGGCTTTGTACTCTTCGTACTTGTGGTGCCGGTGCGTCGGCTCAGGCGTGTCAAAGACAACGGCGATGTGAGTCGGCTCGCCTTTTTCGATGATAGAGAGCAAGGTATTGGCAAAGGCAAAAACGGCCGACGTGTTCATGCCCTTTGAAGTCATACGCGGATTGCGAATCATCGCAAAGTGCCCCCGATAGACGAGGGCCATCCCATCGAGCAGGAAGAGAACTTTTTCGCTCATGCAGAATTCTTTCGTCGCGTCAAACGGCTTGGTTAGCTGCTTCGTAGTATTTGTTGATACCGGGCACGTCGCTCATCCCGTGCCACACGCCCCGGAAGAGCGTGCGGCGCTTCTCTGGAAACGAGGCGATCACTTCGGCCGACGGACACCCTTTGCCCCACTTGGAATTGACTGTGTCGTAACAGGTGAACAAGCTCAGCCGGTCGCGCTGCTCGTTGGTCCAGCGCGTGCCCGAATGGCACAGGGCCTCGGTGAAAATCACCACTGAACCGGCCGGACAGGTATAGCTCTCCCACAGCGCACTGTCGCGTTCGCTCAACTCCTCGGGCCGAGAAAAGGCGGCCTTGTGGCTGCCCGGCAGAAAAAGCGTGCCCCCATCGCCCTCGCCGACTTCGTTGAGCTCCCACACCACCCGCGTCAGGCCGGAATGCACCTTGCCCGACTGCATCTGGTAGATGTGCGAGTTGCCGCGAAAGTTGAAGTACCCACCACCGCCGTGCGGGCCAAAGTTGTCGTGTCCGGCCTGGCGATGGCTGGTATAGGTGTGGTCGTAGCGGAACCCATAGCAATCTTCGCTGGCCAGCGCCTGATGCGAGAGCACTTCGTTGAGCACGCCCACTATCGCCGGGTGATCGAGCAATATCTGCGACGGGCCGCCGTGATTGTCGCGCTCGTCCGGCGGCAGGGACTCGCGCTCGTAGAGAAATTTCATCTGGTGAGCGCGAATCGCCACCAGCTCTTCTTCGCTCAACAGCGCGGGCAAAAGAATAAACCCCTTAAGGTCGAAGAGGTACTTCTGGGCCTCGCTCATCGGGATGACGTCGCGCCCGTCGGCATTGGTCGTCGGCAGCAGGTCCATACGCGCTTCAGTCCTTCCAGTTGAACACCACGTTGAGCATGTTTTTCTCGCGGTGGTACGCCATTTCGTAGGCTTGGACCATGTCCGAGTAGTGCAGCCGGTGGGTGACCAAGCGGCTCGGCTGGAGCTTGCCCTCCTGCATCAGCGAGAGCACGTGGACGCAGCGGCCGTCGTTGTCAAAGTGGTCTCCTTCCGGCGGCGGAAACAGCGACCCAGCCCGGTCGTTGACGGCGACGATTGAAACGCCCTTGAAGTAAAACCAGCGCATGTCCAACGGATTAAAATCCAGCGGCTCTTCACCCCGCCCGGGCAAGCTGACGACGGACACCCGTCCGTTGGTTCGGACTACTTCCATCGCCGTGCGATACGCCGGCCAAGGGTTGGCCGTCAGGATCACCAGATCAATCCCCTGCCCGTGGGTGAATTCGTCCAGCTTGGCCGCTAGATCAGGGTCATCCGACAACAGGGCCTCGTGCGCGCCCATCTGCCGCGCCATATCCAAGCGCACCGAGCTGTTGCCCAGCCCCACGACTCGCGCGCCAAAAAGCGGGCCTAGCGCCACGGCCCCCAAGCCCAAGACGCCCAACCCCACCACGGCCACGGTCTCGCCGGGCGCGAAAAACGCCTTGGTGTAGCAATGCATGCTCAAGGCGTACAAATGGGCGAACACCGCGTCTTCGGCTGCAATCCCGTCCGGCACGTGGACGATGCTCTCGCTGTCCCGCGCCACGTACGCCGACTGATGGGGATGCCGCGACACCACCCGATCCCCCACCGCGAACTTGGTGACCTTGCTGCCGACCCCGCGCACCACGCCTAGGTTGCTGTCGCCCACCCAGCGCGGAAAATCCGGTGCTCCGGGCACCTGTTCGGCCCCTTCGTAGTTGCCTCGGTCGGTGCCGATCTTAAATCCCGTAATCTCCGTCTCCACCCAAATCTGGTCGTCCTCCAAGTTCTCCGTGTCCAGCGTCAAATCTTCAATCCGCAAATCTCGCGGACCGTGCAGCATGGCAATTTTCATGCGATTTCCTCCATTAGATAATCCGCAGATAGACGCAGATATGACGCAGATAAGTATTTACAAGACGATTCGTATCTGCGCCCATCTGCGTACATCTGCGGATTTAAAGTCCAATCTCGTGGCGCAGCGCCTCAGTATCGGCGCACCAGTTGCCCACATTCCAGCGGCCAAAGGCCCCCAAGGCTCCGCGCTCGTCTGATCCGAAATAAACGGGAACGTGTATCAGCGACAAGCCGCCGTGCCCCCGCGCCTGGTCCAATGCCCTTTCCAGCGACTCGGGCGAATACCCGCCGCTCAACGCAACCACGCCCTCCACTGCACTCGCCCAAGCCACGTAGTCAACAGCCACGCGGTCCCAAGTGCCACAGTCAGCCCCGTACTGGGCCAATTGCAAACCCGAGATCGCGCCCATCCGCCGATTGTCCAACAGCAGGATGCACCCCGTCGCGCCGTGCTCTACCCCGTCGATGAGCACCTGCGGATTCATGGTAAAAGAGCCATCGCCGCTAATGGCCAACCCGTAAAACGGCTCGTCCGCTACCGCCGTGGCCAACAGCGCCGAGACCGCAAAACCCATATAGCTGGCCCCAGTCTCGGTAAAGGTGCGGCCCAAGCGATCGTCCTCTACGACTTGGAAGCCATTGGCCTGCACATCACCAGCGTCAAAAAAACACACCGCATCGCAGGCGCGCGCCCAATCCGTGGCCACCTTGATGGCCGTCGGTTGCGTCATAACCTCCGCGTCCCACATCTCGTCGTACAGCACCGACTTCCGATAGCGCACGGCCTTAAACTCCGCCCACTCCCGCTTCTTGTCGCTACAGGCTTGCAGCCAAGCCGAAGGAGAGCCGTTTTGCACGCGGCTAGCGCTAAGTGTGCGATTCAATTTCCGCAGCGTCCCAGCCGCATCACCGACAAAGGCCATAGTCTTGCCGTAGTGAGTAGCAGTTTCTGGATCCGCGTTGATATTGACGACTCCCTGCACGCGCGGATAGCCCGTGCGCGACGAATCGGACTGGCAGACAAAGCGCGAGCCAACGCCGATCAAGAAATCGGCTTCCTCCATCGCATAGTTGCCGCAAATCGATCCTTTGCTCCCGCCGACGGTCATGTTGCGCGGATGGTCGTACGGCAAGACACCGGAGACTAAGGGACTGGTCACCGCCACTGCGTCGGCTAGCTCTAACAACTCAGCCAACTCCGGCCCGGCCCCACGCGCACCGCCGCCGACCTTGATGACGACGCGCTCGGCCGCGGCAATGTCGGCAGCCGCCTCTGCATAGCGTCCCTCATCCGCAGCCGCACCCAACGCTGGCGGTGCCCCCACAGGCAGTTCGTCCAAATTGAATTGCGCCAGTTCCGCCGGTTGCACGTTGAGCGGCAGGAGCAAGAAAAACGGCTCGGCCTGATGCGGATGATCCACTGCGTTGAGTCCGCGTCGGAGCGCGGTGGCAAGCGCCAGCGGCGTGTGCAGCGAGTACGTCCGGCTCATGGTGCCAAACAGCCGCAGGAAGGCGTTTTGTTCGGTCCCGGGAATCTGCTGCATGTTCGGCCCTTCGTCTTGGGTCGTCTCGTCCCCAAGCAGATACCAGATGCCCAACCCGTCCGAGCGCGGGACAATAGAGGCCGCCAGCGCTTGCAGTGCACCCGGACCGATCGAGGTGACGACCGCAGCCTTTTCGCCGCGCACCCAGCGCAGGGCCGCAGCCGCGTGCGACGCCTCGATCTCGCTGCGCACTCCACAGACGCGCACTAGCCCTGCGTCCTGATAAACCCGCAAGACCTCGCCGATCTCAGTCGAGCCGTGGCCGAAGACGCAAAAGAAGGTCCTGACGCCTTGCAGCCAAAGCCCCATGACAAGCGCTTCGGATACCGTAGTATTGATGCGGCGGCCCAGCACCCCAAGATCTCCGGCTGCGGCGATTTGCTCCGCTCGCTCCTGCCGCGTCTGTGCCAATTGCGCTACGGTCGCTTCCATAGCTAGCGGGCCGACAGATGCCCCCAGACGCACTCGGCCACCACGCGACCCAATAGCTGCGATCCCTCCTCGGTAAAATGCACTCCGTCTTGGGTCAAAAGCCGCGCCTTTCCCTCGCGTTCAACAACGGCAAAGAGGTCGTCAATCGGCACCCCCAGATCCACCGCCACGGCGCGGGCAGCCGCATTGTAGGCTTCTACATCGGCCTCCAGGCGGTCGAAGCCCTTATTCTGGTGGTGCCAATTTTCGTCCACTGGCGTAGTGGTGGCCCAGACGACGGCCCCGTTCAACTCGCGTTGCAGCCTTTGCAATATCTGGCGCACGTTGCCTCCGTATTCGGCCAAGGGAACTTCGGATTCTTCGCCAAAGGCCCTCTTCAAATCGTGCAACCCACAATTGACGTGTACCAAATCCGGCTGGCGCGCGAGAACCCATTGGTCCAGATGCGAGAGAACATTGCGACTATCGCCGCCGTTTTCTTTGGGTGCCCAGACCTCGGCTCGGCCCGCCAACTGGCTTATGACATGGTCCTGATAACCCATGCGAATCGAGTCGCCGATTAGGACGACGGGGGGCAAATTATTCATAAAGCATCACGTCGGACTGACGCCTCCCATTTTGCAGACTTCCTTCCACTCCTGCTCGGCGACCGGCTGGATCGACAGCCGCTGTCCCCGCTGCACCACCCGCATGTCGGCGAGCTTGTCGTTGGCCTTGAGGTCGGCGAGGTGGACAAACCTTTTGAATTTGCGCTTCCACTTCACGTCGAAGGAAAACCAGCGCGGCTCGTCCTCAGTGGATTTTTCGTCGTAGTAGCGGTGCTGGTCGTCGAATTGGCTGGGGTCGGGATACCCCGCTCTTGTGATCGTCGCGATTCCAGCAATCCCCGGCTCGTCGCAATTGGAGTGATAAAAGAACGCCAGATCCCCCTCCTCCATGCTGTCGCGGATGAGATTGCGCGCTTGGTAGTTGCGCACACCCCGCCAGTAGCCCGTGCTTTGCGGACGCTGCTTCAACTCGTCAAAGGAGCACTCGTCGAATTCGCACTTGACGAGCCAGTATTTTTCCCCCCGCTTGCTCACAGCCATTCCTCGACCACTTCCCGCGTCTTTGCTATACCCTCCCACTCGTCGCCTGGACTAGAAAAAATCAGCGAGTACGGCCCGGCGAATCCCGCGTCGCTGGCCAACTGGAGACAGCGCACAAAATCCTCGCGGTCCATCTGTCCCACCTCGGGAAAGTCGGCCTTGGCGTGCACGGAAGTCGCCCTCGGCAGAATCGCCGCCAAATCGCGGTATTTGTCCGGCCCCTTAAAGTTGCCAAAGTCAGCGCATAGACCGACCTCGCCATCGCACAAGTCGAGTATCGCGTTGAGCGCTCCGACCGACGTGCCCAGCGTCCGAAAATTCTCCGTCATTACCCCAATACCCAAGGTGCGACCAAAGCTGGCGAGCGCCCGCAAATTCGCCGCGCTGACCTGCACGGCTTCGCCGTCGTTCCCTTCCCCAGCGATCACCCGCACACACTGCGCACCGCAGCGAGAGGCAATCTCCATCCACTCGCGCACCCAAGCCACTTCCTTTGCGCGTCGGGCCGCATCGGGATGCGCAATGTCCCCAGCGTCAATTAACACGCTGAAGAGCTCGACACCGCTGTCAGCAAATGCCTGCCGCAACTGGCTGATATAGCCATCGTCGAGTCGCGGGAAATGGAAGTGGCAAATCTCCAACAGGCCGATGCCGCGTGCGGCAAGCTGCTCCGGCAGCTCTAACAAGGTGAGATCGCCCTGCCCTGTCCCTTCTAGCACCGGCTCGCCCTTGGGGTCGGGCCACTGGTACATCGACGCTCCTAACGTCCGGTGCAAGCTCCAAGACGACGTTGCTATGCGCGTCATCACATCCTCACAGGCTGATTTTAGTGACCCATCCAGAGGTGGCGTCGCAATAGATCAAATCCTCGCCAAAAATCGACAGCCCATGCGGCTCAGGATCGCCGTCGGGCACCACAACTCGATCCAACTCGGCCCCGCTCTCCACGTCGAGCTTGACGATCACGCGGTCGGACGTATGCACCACCCAGATGCCGTCGGCGACCCGCACCACGCCGTGCGCGCGCCCGTAGGGCAGGTCCAGCACGTGCTCGACCGACCAGCCGGCGATCTTGACTTTGCTCAGCGTCTGGCTCTTGAGGGTGGTGATCCACACATGGCCCTCTTCAAACGGATCGTACTCCATCCCGTGCACCCCACCCCCACCGGGCACCGGATAGCGATTGCGGGTCGCGCCAGTGTCCGGATCAACCTCGAAAATTTCTCCTGCGCCTTGCTCGGCGTCCGTGGGCCGTGCGGGCCGCCAGAGCGTACCCGCCCCATTGGCCGCCAACCACAGCGAACCGCCGCCCCAAGCCATGCCGCTGGTATTGGACGACTCGCTGGGGATGTCGCGGATCAGGCGGGTGACGCCGTATTCAGACGGCTCGGCGATTTCAATAAGCGCCACCCGGTCGGTAATTTGGTCGGTAATCCACAATCCTTCTTCTACTACTTGCAGCGCATTGGGCACCCCGTAGGGGGCGCGGAAGAGCTTCTCTACGGTCCTACTCATCGTCGTCTCCTGACTCTAGTTGTCCCACGTCAACAATACCGCCATCGTCTCGCCCAACCGATTGTAGAGCAGATCGAAGGCCGCTGCCGCTTCGGTGTAGGGGAAGCGGTGAGTGATCATCTTGGCGAACTGGATTTGGTCCGTAGCCAGCAACTCTAACGTCCGCGCCGATCCTTCGGGCCGCCGACTGGCGTCGAGATAGCTGCCTATGAGGCGCTTGCCCATGATTTTTTCCGAATAGAGCGGCAGGGGTTCGTTTTCGTACAGGCCCAGCACCTGCAAGAGGCCGCCGCTCTTGAGCATGTCCTGCGCCTCGGCAAAAGCCTGCGCGCCAGCCCGACCCCCCACGGCTTCGACCACGATGTCAGCACCCTTTCCGTCCGTCAACTCCAAAACCTGTGCGACAGGATCGCCAGCGCTGGCGTCGATCACCTCGTCAATCCCCAACTCGCGCGCCAGTTCGCAGCGCAAGGGCAAGGCATCGATCCCAATGACGCGCCCCGCGCCCTGTGCCTTGGCCGCCTGCATACAACCGCTACCGACCAAGCCCTGCCCCTGAATGACCATGACATCGTCTGGTCCGGCCCCAGTCTCCCACATCCACAGGACCGAACTGGTTCCCAGCGGCCAAAAGGTACCCGCCTCGGGCGACAAGCCCTCAGGTAAGCGCACAGCCGCAGGCTTGTGCCGGCTGGCTGCGACTTCGACCGCTACGTATTCGGCGTGCGGCGCGGTGGCCGCGACCAGATCGCCGATTTTGAACTCTTCGACCTCCGCGCCCACCTCCGCGACCCGGCCCACCAGCGAGTAGCCCATGGAGCGGTGATCAATAGCCTCTTCGCGCACGTAGCGCCGCCAAATCTCCGAGCCTCGGCTGATTAGCGAACATTCGGCGCGAATCAAAATCTCGGTCGAGGTAATGGCCGGGGTCTCGACCTCTTCTACTACGATATTATAGGCCCCTGCGGGCTTGGCGATGCGTTTCATAGACGGCCTCCTCGCGGACAATATGGCAAAAATACCGCGTGGGAACCAATCTAGACCGTGCAAACAAAAAACCGGGCGCACCCACTAAGGTGGGGTGCGCCCGGCTGTACTCTCAGAAGCTATGCCGCCGAGGCGACTGTGCTTCTGACCAGGTAGTTGATCACCTGGAGTTGATCAAGTGATCAACCTCCCTGCGGTACGATTACTACTCAATGGACCACCTCCTTTCGCTTGTGCGCGCCTCATAATCCATACTCCAACTCTGCGCGTCGTTGCGGCCAATTACAAAGTCGGGTTGGCCCGCTCGCATAGCCTCGAGCCTCAGCGTGGCGGTAACAGGAGCTTGTGGCCCCCGAACTCAACTTAATTTTTAATATACAGGTGTTAGTGAACCGGGTCAATCGTCTATTATCGCTCAACTTTGACCGGCTGCCCGCTAGCGGCTGAGGCCCATGCCGCTTCGGTCAATTCAATGACCCGCAGGCCGCATTCGGGAGGCACCTGCACCTGATCGCGGCCGAGAATCGCGTCGATGAAATTCTGGTCGGGCGTCGTCGAGCCGGGCAAGTTATTTACTTCGTACACCTCGTTGCTGTGCTGCGTCTTGTAGAAAATCTGACCTTGGCGGAGATAGACCACAGCCTTGGTCCCCCAGATGGTAATATCCTCCCATATCCCGCTGGTCGGCGAGTTGCCCACCACCGCAATCGTCCCCAGCGCGCCGTTGCCAAAGCGCAGCGACAGCGCCGAATTGATATCTACCTCGGAGTCTAAATACTCCATGTAGGCCTGCACCTCTGCCACCTCTAGCCCGGTCATCCACAACACAATGTCCAGTAGGTGACTTCCCGAGTCGTTGAGCTGTCCACCGCCCGACAGTTCCATTTGCTGCCGCCACAGCCCTATCGTCACCTGATACCACTTCTGGTCTTGGAGCGCCGATATAAACTGAATGTCCCCCAATTCCCCGGCCGCGATCTGATTGCGCACATAGCGGTACTGCGCCTGCAAGTGCCGCTGATAGGAGATCATCACGAGCTTCCCGGTCTCCTCTGCTTTGGCGATAACTCGACGCGCGTGATCGACAGTACAGACCATCGGCTTTTCGGTCAGCACGTGCAGCCCTTTGTCCAGCGCGGCCATAATCTGCTCAAAGTGCAATGTGTGTGGCGTGGAAATCTCTACTGCGTCCAGTTCGACTTGCTCCAGCATCTCTTGGTACTGGGTAAACTCCGGCAACTCCGCGGCCTGCGAGTGGCGCTCTTTGGCCCGCTGCAGGCTGGCCTGATCCACATCGCACAACGCCACTACTTCGGCCTCGGGGATGTCGAGCACTCGCCCGATGTGCCCGCTGGCATTTCCACCACAGCCGATAAATCCCACGCGAATCTTGTCCATCTTCCTCTCTTTTCGGTTTGATTGAAGGGGTCGCCGATGACTAATGCACCTCGGCTCCCGTCGCAATGTCCTGTTCCGGCCCGACTAACACGAGGTTCCCATCGCCATCTTCGGCTGCCAAAATCATCCCTTCCGAGACAATCCCCCGCAGCTTAGCCGGTTTGAGGTTGGCGACCAAAACTACCTTCTGGCCCGGCAGATACTCGGGCTGGTACCATTGGGCGATGCCGCTGACCACGATGCGCGTCTCATCGCCCAGATCGAGCGTCAGCTTGAGGAGTCTGTCAGCACCTTCGACCTTCTCGGCGGCTTTGACCTCGGCTACGCGCAATTGCACCTTGGAAAAATCTTCGATCGAAATCTGTTCCACTTGTGGAGCCTCTTTCTTTGGTGGCGTTGGTCGCTTGGGCTTTCCAGTCTCCGATTTGGGGAACAGGATATCCGCTTCCGCCGGGATTTTCGTTCCGGGCGCGGCTTGGCCCCAAGTCTCTAAGTCAGCAAACGCATAGTCTCCCAACCCCAGATCTGTCCGCACCTGCCGCGCCTTGCTCGGCATGGCCGGCTCCAACAGCACCGAGACGATGCGCAGTCCCTCGGCGATATTGTAGAGCACCGTCCCCAACCGCTCGCGCCCATCTGGGTCTTTGGCCAACTTCCACGGAGCCTCGTCGTTGAAGTAGCGATTGAGCTGCCGCACGAACTGCATCACCGTCTCCAGCGCCTCGAACATCCGCAACCGGCCCACCAAAGACCGCACCTGCCCCGCCAGCGCAGTGCCCACCGCGATCAACTCCTCGTCGGCTTCCTGCTGCGATGGTGCGGGCAAGACGCCGTCGGTATGCCGCGTGAGCAAGGCGCGGACGCGGGAGAGCAAGTTACCCAAGTCATTGGCCAAATCCGCGTTGTAGCGCTCGACCAAAAATTGTTCCCCAATGGAAGAGTCTTGTCCGTACACCGTGTCCTTCAACAAGTAGTAGCGCACGGCGTCGGTGCCGTATTTTTCCGCCATTTCAAAGGGATCAATGACGTTGCCCAAACTCTTGCTCATCTTCTGCTCGTCGTCGTGTCCCTTCAAGAAGCCGCCGACATTGAGGTGTTGGTACAGCGGCACCCCAGCCGCTTTGAGTACGGTCGGCCAAAACACCGCGTGGGGCTTGAGAATGTCCTTGCCGATCAGGTGTTGGGCCACCGGCCAATACGTGCGGTAGTGCGCGCCGTCGGGAAAACCAAGCGCGGAAGTGTAGTTGATCAGGGCATCGACCCACACGTACGCCACGTGCTCGGCATCCCACGGCAGCTCAATACCCCACGGCACCCGGCCTTTGGGCCGCGAAATCGACAGGTCGCCGATCGGCTCGCCGAGCAGGGCCAGCACCTCGTTTTTGTATCCAGCGGGGCGGATGAAATCCGGGTGGTCTTGGATATAGTCGCGCAGCCATTCGCGGTACTTTTCCATGCGAAAGAAGTAGTTGCCCTCGCGGCGACGCTCCGGTGCGCGCAGATGATCGGGGCACTGGCCATTGATCAGCTCCTTATCGGTGAGAAAGCGCTCGCAGCCGACGCAGTACAGCCCCTCGTACTCGTCGTAGTAGATGTCTCCGGCCGCATGCACCGCCTCTAGTATCCGGCGCACAACCTCCTTGTGCCGCTCCTCAGTGGTGCGGATAAAGTCGTCGTGGGAAATATCGAGTACCTGCCAAGCGTCGCGGAAGCGCTGGCTGATGCGGTCGCAAAACTGCTGCGGGTCAATGCCGGCCTCGTGGGCAGCCTGATAAATTTTTTCCCCGTGCTCGTCGGTGCCAGTCAGGAAGTAGGTGTCGAGTCCGTCGAGTCGGTGAAACCGCGCGAGAAAATCGGCTATCACGGTGGTATAGGCGTGGCCGATGTGGGGCACGTCGTTGACGTAGTAAATCGGCGTGGTGACGTAGAATGCTTTGCTCATGGGGCCTCCGGAGTCGGCGGACAAAATAAGCGATCCATATTTAAGTACTAGGGGTTTATAACAATATCAAGACAGGACGCACTCACCCCTGATAAACGCGCGGCATCAGAAGCTGGCCATTGCGAGCCAGAGGCAAGCCGGCAAAGGCACAGGAGTTGCCCCATTGGTCGATGGTGGCCGCGGTTTTGTACTCATTAATAATGGCGTGGCGAGCGCGTAGAGTGTAGTTGTGGCCGGCGCGGTGGACGACGAGAACGTGGATGATCGCCACGTCGCCCGGCTCGGCCTCCAAGACGACCTGCTCACTGGCAGGAACGTGCTCGTCGGGGATAGTGTGGCTCTTTTCTACGGTAGGGTACTCACCCTTGAGGTGGCTGCCGGGCAGAACCTCGGTGGCCCCCGCCTCAAATCCACTCGGATCGAGATACGTAATGGCCGCGGCCAAATCTGGCTCGGTGTGGCGCTCGTACGGCCAGTCTTGGTGCCAACTCTGGGTGCAGACAAAGCCAGGGGGCTTGTTGCGGATCTTGCCGTTGTGGAAATCGAGGTCGGGGCCCAAAAGATCGACCATGACCGAGACGATGCGCGGCTCGGTAAACTGGTCGAACCAGTAGTCGCCAGCCAAGGTCTGATCCATCATGCCGGCGACGTTGCGCGGATTGAAGGGATCGGGCGCGTAGCCTTCCGGCACATCCATGAAGGAGTATTTGACGTTCTTGGGCCGGGATTCGATCTCGGTCACTAAGCGATGAAACTCGCCGCGCATCTGCTCCATCTCCGCCGGGCCATAGAAGCCTTTGAGCAAGAGATAGCCATTGTCGTCGAAGAACTGCTTCTGCTCGGGGTCTAAAATGAGCAAGCTCATGGCGCGGGGTCCTTTGCGGTTGAGCGGTTGGGTAGGAAAAAGGCCAGCCCAGCGGGCAATATCGGCAGCAAAGCTAGGTATTTCAAGGTCTCAGCCACGCCGATCTCGTCGCCGAAATGGCCGATCAGCGGCAGTGCGAGGCTGGCCAAACCCCAGCTAAAGCCCAGCGGCAGACTGGAGACCAAGCCCGTATTTTTCGGCGCAAACTCTTGGGCCATGGCGACCATAATCGAATTGGAAGACAGCAGCAGGCCGCCGCCCAAAAAGAGCAGGGTATAGCTGGCCAGCATTCCCTCGACATAGATGAAGGCGAAGAGCGGCGGCACCGAGCACAGCAACGACCCCCAGACTAGCGGTTTAGGATCGATGCGGTCGGCTAGATAGCCAACGATGAGCGCGCCGACCACTCCGGCGATATTGTAGATTCCCAAGGGGATACCGCCCGCGACGAGACCGAGGCCGCGCTCTTGGGCCATGAGCGTCAAAAACGTGCCAAAGCCCAGTCCCGACACCGAGCGCAGAACGACGATCACGGTGATCAGCACGAGGGGACCAGCTTGGTCGCCGAGACTGCGCCACTGGGCCGTGCTTCTGCCGTGGGAGAAGTTGGGGTTGCCCAACGGCACCGCACGACACATGAGCAGGAGGAACAACAGGCCGGGAATGGACAGGTAGGGCAGAGAGTCCAGTCCGAA
This sequence comes from Candidatus Latescibacterota bacterium, assembly GCA_965116455.1. Taxonomy (GTDB): domain Bacteria; phylum Latescibacterota; class UBA2968; order UBA8231; family UBA8231. Next base: position 4,339,150 of record OZ220690.1, read on the forward strand.
AGAATTGGTATAGGCAGGTGCCCACAGCGGCGTCAGGCCCAGCCCCAGCGTCCCGCCAAAGATAAAGAGCGCCAAGCCGAAGGAACGGCGCGGACCGCTGAGTTCACCGGCCAGCGAAAAGACTTGGGGGTGGAAAGCGGCGACCCCAAGCCCACCGAGTGTCAGGATGCCGACGAGGGTCAGATAATTGTGAGCCAGCCCCATGAGCGGAGAGAAAATGGTCGCCAATGCCAAGCCACCGACGATCAGCCAGCGCCAAGCCATGCGGTCGGCCCACAAGCCCATGAGCGGCTGGCTGATATTGCATATAGAAACGATGGAACCCAAAAACCCAACTTGCGCCAAGCTTAGCCCCAAGTTGACCTTGAGCAGGGGCAACAGCGGAGCCAACATCGTGGCGTAGCTATCGACGCAAAAATGCGAGATCGTAATGACGAACAAGCGGAGTTTTTGCATTTGCCTAGTCTAAGCCGTAACCCCTGCGCCGTCCAGACGGCGGCAGAGGCCAAAGGCACCGAGCGCACCGAGCGCCGTGAGCGCCGTGCCGAGATAGAAGGGCAGGGCGGCATTTATCTCGATCAGGTAGCCGCCGAGCAGGCTGCCGACCACCATCGAGCCACTCCAAGCAAAGTGGCCCAAGCCGACGAGGCGGTTTTTTTCTTCGGGAGCGGCAACGTCGTTGATGAGCCGGGGAATCAGCGTCGAGACGGCCCACGCCGTAGCCGTGAGAGCGGTGCCGCAGGCAAAGAGACCGACGAGGGAATCGTGCCACAGGGCCAGTCCCAAGGCACTGAGGAAGACGCCGGACGCCGAGCCTATGAGCGGTGCCGTGCGACCGAGGCGGTCGTTGAGATAGCCAACGCTGAGCTGGCAACAGGCGGCAGCGACCAGCGAAACAGCGGCAAAATACGCGGGTAGAGACTCGCTTTCGCCAACTCGGTAGATCAACAAAGGCAGCGCCAGCGTCGCCATGCCCCAGAAAGTGGTAATAGTCAGGCGCAAGCTGAGCAGAAGATGCACATTGCCACGCTCCAAAAGCGGGCGGTAGGCCGTCCATGTACTGAGGCGCGCCGTCTGCGCAGTAGTCGAGCTAGGCGCGTCGCCGGGCAACAGCGCAAAAGCTAGGACGACTACCGCGATCATGCCGATGCTCATAACAGCGCCAATCTGGGCGAAGGAATAGGCGGTTTTGACCAAGCCGGTACAAAAGCTGCCGAGCGCGTTGCCGAGCGTGTTGCTGAGAAAGTAGAGGGCACCGCCCAAACCAAGTCGAGCGGGGGAGACCGCGGTGATGAGGATGCTCTGTCCGGCCGTGGACCAAGGGCCACTGGCCGCGCCCATCGCCAACAGCAAGCACGATAGCCCCCAAGGGTCTGCGGTGCGAAAGACCAAGCCAGTGAGCGCGCCGCCGACGAGGCCGATCATCAGGGTCCTCTTGCGGCCAAAGCGGTCGCAGAGCCGACCGGCGACCACGGCAAATATGCCGCCAAGGAGCAACATGATCCCGCGCAGGTAGCCGGTAAACCACGGCGGCCGCGCCAAGTCGGCTTCGATATAAACGGGAAAGAGCGCTTGGAAGGGGGCGACGAGGAAGCTCTCGAAAAAGTAAATCAAACAAAGGGCCAGGAAGGCGCGGCTGAGCAGCCCGCCGTCCTGGCCCGTGGTCGCAGACGCTGAGTCCAAGGGTTATTTCTTGCTAGCAGCGACCGAGTTTTTGAGCACGCCGATCCCGGAGATTTCGATCTCGACCTTGTCGCCTTTTTTCATAAAGGTGCCGGTGGTCGCGCCGACGCCCGATATGGTGCCGGTGCTGATCAGGTCGCCCGGTTCTAGGGTGATAATCGCCGAGATGTACTCGATAATTTTATCGACCGGATAGAGCATCTGGCCGGTGTTGTTGTGTTGCTTGCGCTCGCCATTGATGAAAGTACTGATGTCGAGAACCTGGGGGTCCTTGATCTCGTCCGCAGTGACGATCCACGGTCCCTGCGGGGCAAAAGTGTCGAGCCATTTGCCGTTGAGCCAGTCGAACCACTCGTCGCGCGGGCGGCTGTCAGTGCGCTTCTTGATGACCAACTCGCGCTCGGATACATCGTTCATAACGGTGTACCCGGCCACGTATCTGAGCGCATCCTTGGCTTTGACGCCCTTGGTCTTGCGGCCAATGACTACGGCCAGCTCGCCTTCCCAATCGATGCTGTTGGCGATCGGGGGAATGAGAATGCGGTCCCCAGGGCCAATAACCGTGGTCGTCGGCGGCTTCATAAAGACGCGCGGGGTTTCCTTGTCTTGGGCATCCATTTTGCCGCCGCCCTCTTCGATGTGGTCTTGGTAATTGCCGGCCAAGCAGAAGACCTTGCGCGGATTGGGCACGGGAGCGCGGAGGCGGACCTTGTTGAGGGCGTGGATGGTCTTGCCGTTAGGTTCCTTATCCTCGGCGTACGCCGCGGCCTGTTTGGCGGCGCGCAGGCCCTTGGCACCAGCGCCAAGCAGCGAGAGCATGTCGCTAAAGAAGGGATGAGTCTTGCGTTTTTCTTGGCGGGCCAAGACGCGGTCGGCAGCGGCGAGATCCACGACGACATTGTCGTCGCCGACGACTGCGCCCACGCGCTGTTCGCCAGCGGCAGAATACGTGGCTAGTTTCACAATTTCCTCCGTATGCAAAGGGTTTCTGCGCCGACCGTTCGGTCGGTGCATTGGTAAATAAATAAGGACAATTTATATTCGGTCAGCATGGCAAAAGAATACTTCATCCATCCCAGCACTTGCGTCGATGAGCCGGTCACCATTGGCGCGGGGACCCATATATGGCATTTCTGCCACCTCATGCCCGACGCCCAGATCGGCCAAAACTGCAATCTCGGCCAGAACGTCTATGTCGATCGCGGCGTGGTGATCGGCAACGGCTGCAAAATACAGAACAACGTCTCGATCTACAAGGGAGTCACGCTCGAAGACGAGGTCTTCTGCGGCCCGTCAATGGTATTCACCAACGTCGTCAACCCCCGCGCTTTTGTTGACCGCAGGCACGAATTCCAAGAGACGCGGGTGCTCAAGGGAGCTTCGCTAGGAGCCAACTCGACCATCGTCTGCGGCGTCGAAATCGGCGCGTATGCCCTCATTGGTGCCGGAGCGGTCGTAACCCGCGACGTGCCGGCCTATGCGCTAATAACCGGCGTGCCTGGGCGGCAGACGGGCTGGGCCTGCCGCTGCGGCGCCACGTTGGGCGACGATCTGGTCTGTGGGGAGTGTGGCGCGGCTTACGAAGAGCAAGAAGGGCGGCTGCGACCGCTGAACACATAGTCGAAAACATGGCTATCGTCATCCATGCGCCCGTTGGCAATCGCCTCATTGAGCGCGGTCCAAGCGGGACGCTGTCCCCACTTCTTGTGATAGCGCGTGATGAAGGGGGACACATGCCCATCGACTGTCTTTTTTGGCTGCTCTGCGTCATAACAGCAAAGACCTCCAACTCACCCCACGCCCACCAAAGCCTCCCCCAACACCCGCACCTGTCCCTCGTCCTCGACATTAACCGTAAACAAACACCCGTCGCACCCATGCCTGGCCACCGCCTCGCCCAAAGCCCGCACCAGTTCGGGGGACGCTCCCGCTGAAAGAGGCGGATACAGCGGCACCGCTCCACTGGTCTGCGCTTGTAAGCGGGCTACTTCCCGCTCGTATAGGGCGGCGATGGGCAAAGGCCCTTCTGCCACTCCCGCCGCAGTCTCCGGCAAATCCAGATCCTCCACTCCGAACATGCGCCACACCAAAGCCAATACCTCGCTCTCGTCCAACCCTTGAGCGTGCCGGCACAAAGCCACAGTCCACTCTCGTGCCAAGTTGGTCACCCCAGTCGCCCACCCCACCACGCCTCCGTGCGAACTCCCTCCCGTAAGAAAATCCGTCGCCTCCTCCCACTTGCCGTACCAATGCCCGCCCAACAGCCCTGTGGAGGCGGGAAACACATCGCTGCCAAAGACCTTATCGCGGCCTCCTGCTTCCTGTACAGCGCCGCGAAATTCCCCCATGCACTCGGCCAGTATATGGGCGCGGAACTGCACCCAATCGAGTACGGATCCATCTTGGGCCAACAACCCCAGAAAATCCATCAAACCCGGACGACCCGCAGCCAAGGCCCGCACTTCGGTCGGAGTCAAACGCTCTAGACGCTGGCGCAGGGCCAGTACGCCGCGCTGCATGGCCGCAAAATCGTAGCCCAAGCGCACGGCTTCGTCCTCGCAGTTGGCACAGCCGCAAGCCATCAGGCTATGCACGTTAGCCGGAGCCGGATAGCGAGCGTGATCCACGTCAAACCCGTCGATAGCGTAGCGCTGAATCGCTTCGACCAAGCAGTCGCGCGTCCACTCGTTGACCGCCTTGTGGCTCGGACACAGGCCAATGCCCCACTCCTGATAGCGCCGGTCCAATGGCCGCCCCTCCAAATCGCGCAGGGCATATTCAGGATAGACCTCGCCGCCGTAGCTCCACAAGCCGATGTGTCCCCACACCTCAATCCCCGTGCTTTTGCACGCCTCGATGACGCGCTGCAAGGGCGCATCGTCAAAGCCGCTGATAATCCCCGCCACTGGCGGGTAGATACCCTCCGCGCCGCGCGGCCAAGCGTCGAGACGCTGACGCCAGTCCTCAAAAGGCCCCCGCTGGGCCAACTCCGCCGAGGCGCTAAAGCCCGAGGTATGGCACACCGGACTTTCGGGCATAATCGTCGTCAGGCCGACGGCGTCCTTGAGCTTTTGCAGGGACTCGGGATGCTCGGCCACGTATTCTGTCTGGCAAAACCAGATGCGGCGGGATTTATGCGTGGACGTCATATTTTGTCTGGCTCCATCCAAGCGATCAACTGGCGCACGATGCGAAAAGTTAGCCCCCACAAAAGCGGGCGGTTCGGCCCCAACAGGTCGAGCGCTGGAAATGACTGCTCTTTGTCGCGGCGTTGTAGTCGGTACTGAGTCCGCTTACCGGGATCACGCAATTGGTCGGCCCTTGCCCAAAAGGCCGATTCAATCTCGTGGTTGAGGACCAAGTCCGCTCGTTTCTCTAGGCGATAGACGAAACCGGATACTACCACCGGCAGCATATGCCCGGTCAAATCATCGACCCGGCCCCAATACTCAGCCGTGGACAGATCGAGCCCGACCTCTTCCAAGGTCTCGCGCTCGGCTGCGGCTCGCGGCGACGGGTCGTCGGCCTCAATGCGCCCGCCGGGAAAGGCGATGTGCCCCGACCAAGGATCGTCCGGGTGCTGGGCGCGTTCGATGAAGAGCAACTGCAAGCCCTCCGGCGTTGGCCCCAAGACCACAGCCACGGCGGCTCGCGTCTTGTTCGTAGCGCCGACCAAGTAGGGTTGGTGCTGGGCGAGTCCGATCTGCACCGCAGCCCAAGCGCCTAGATCCACGGTTGCTTCCAATCGCTAAATGTCGTCAAAGGGATAGAGTTTGCGGCCCAGCCGCTTAAAGGCCAAGTTGGCCTCGGCCGGAGCGTGTACCGACGGTTCGGAGATCACTTGGATCTGGCCGGCCCACGGCTCAAAACCAGCGCGGAAATGGGCAGCGGACTTGACGCCGACATAGCGCATCTGCTTTGGGTCCAAACCCAAGGTGCGGGAAAACGCCGTGCAAAACGGTTGCTCGCGCTTGTTTACCAATAGCACGTGTACGCCGCCTTGGCGGATGTGGGCCGAGGGTCCCATGGTGCCGTCTAGGCCGGAGTACATAGGCCCATCGTAGCGAAAGGATCCGTCGCTCAAGGCCACTACCTCGGCCCGCATGGCACAAGGCTCTCCTTGCAACGGGGACGCCTTGCCGCCCACCTCTAAATCGATCACCGCACCGACGCCTGCTTGGTGGCAAGCGGCCACGGCTTCGGGATCGACGATGTACAGGACGCAGGCGTCTTGCAGGTCAGCCGCCAAAAAAGTCTGCAACAGCCCGGTGCTGTCGCCGGGCGAACCGCCGCCAGTATTGTCGTTGCGATCGGCCAGGACTACGGGGTAGCGCCCCGTCTTGTCGGCCTCTTGCAGCGCTTCCGCGGTAGAGGGCATGGGTGCCTGCCAATCGGCCCGGCGCTCCCAGAGCCAAGCGGCCAACTCGTCGGCGCAGGATTGGGCTAGGTCGGGATCGTTGTCGGTGGCTACGTATACCGAGGCACCCATATCGGGGATGTCGGCTAGGGGGAAACAGGTGGCTATGGAGCCGCAGATCACGCCGGGCCGGGCCTCAATTCGGTGCAGGTATTCGATGGCTTGGCGCATGGGTGGATGGGCCGTCACTTGGTTCATGCCCCAGACTAGGGGCAGTTGGTGCAAGGCCATGGTCGGTCGCACGCCTTCCCGCACCATGCGCACCAGCACGTCGGCGCACTCGCGCCCCCTCGGTGCCATATCGACCTCTGGATAGGTCTCCCGCCCAATCAGGACATCGGCGGTCTCGATCATGGCGTGGGAGACATTGGAGTGGATGTCCAATTGCCCGACGATGGGCATATCCGGGCCGACTAAACGGCGCACTGCGGCGAGGATATGTCCTTCGGCGTCGTCAATGCCCTCGGCGACCATGGCCCCGTGCAATTCCAATAGAACCCCGTCGATAGCCCCTGCCGCCTCGATGCCGTCGAGCAGTTCGCCTACGAGCCTGTCGAAAATGGGGCGAGGCGTCGGGGCGCTGGGAAAAGCCTCGGCTAACATCGTCGGCACTGCTTCAAAGCCGTGCGCCTCGGCCCCTTCGATGAAACCGCCGATGGGCGTATTGACCCCGGTAAAACGCTCGACGATTGCCGCTCCGTGGAGATAGCTGCGCTCTCGAAAACTGTCCAACGTGGTGGCTACGTTCGTGAAGGTACTGCTCTCGTGGGAAATGCCTCCGATTGCTACGCGCATCTGCTGCTCCTTTCCGTTTTTTGCCTTTGTCACTTCGATTCCGACAGACGGGCGAAGACTTCGCCTACCGTCATGTCCTCAATGTGCAGCCGCTTGTCCCGCGCCTTGTGCCCACGCACAATGTGCACCCTGCGCTTGGCGACCTTGAGTTGCTTCGCCAGTAGGGCCACCACCGCGTCGTTGGCCTTGCCGCCTTCCGGGGCTGCTGTTACCCGCGCTGTTACTTTGTCGCCATTGACTTCGACGCTGTTGCGCCCGGCCTTGGGCTGCACTTTGATGTCGAATTCCATGCGAAGCACTTGCTAAATCGACGCGAACCAGTCCTTGCCCATTTCTACTAGGGATGACTGAACCAAGTATTTACCGCTTCATATAACTCACTTGGACTATCATTCGACGCGAATAGCGAGAAATCACGTATAGCTTTGTGTTTGGATTTTGGAGTACTATGTGCGTGAGGAATATCTTCGCCAAGTGAATCGAATAGCGTCTGTTGACTATAATTATCTTGTCGGTGTGCATCTTTGTTTACGAAATCGCCCATAGCCTGAAGTCCGCTATCAAAGCGCTTTAGTATCGTCTTTATCGCTTCAATGCTGTTATCTGCACCTATCCAATTGCGTTGCATTTCGTCCGCAACAGCAAGGGTTGTCCCAGAACCGGCAAAACAATCAAGCACTAGATCTCCGGGATTAGAAGAAGCAGCAATAATTCTTCTAATTAATCCTGGATTCTTTTCAGTTGGGTAGCCAGTAATTTTTATATTTTGATTATGTGCATCACGGAACTCCAACCATATGTCCTGAACACTAACTCCAGGATGTTCATCAAGATAAACCTTTCTTCTTGGATTTCCGTTCTTTGACCAGAATATTTCTCCCCTCGCGTCCATTTCATCTAGCTTCTTAGGTGTGTACTGCCAGTGTTTGCCCGAGGGAGGCATTTTCCCCCTCCATGGTTTACCAGTTTCCCCCTTGCGTGTTCCTGGGGCATGGACAGGGACTTTCATATACTTCCGTCCAGTACCCTCTTCAACGTACTGATATTCTTTTTTTCTTTCTTCAGATAAAGGAACAGTTTGTTTATTCCATATATATTTATCTGTTTTACTATAAAAAAGTACGAAATCTGCGATATTGCCGTATGTTTTTCGCGTATAGTTTTTAGGATTACATTTCTTCCGAACAATCATATTTTTGTAGTTTTCTGGTCCAAATACTTCATCCATGATGATTTTTATTTCGAAAATCATTTTTTCATCTAAGTGTAGGTAAATTGATCCTTTATTCGACAACAATTTATGAAGCAAAACAATTCTTCTACGTAAAAATTCAACGAATGGAGCGCCAGTCAAGGTGTCTTCATATGCTCGTGATTGCTTTCGGGAAACAAATTGACTTTGAGTAGCAAATGGAGGATCTATGTATATGAGAGTTACCTTTCCGCATATATTAGGATCTGTCACAAGGACGCGAAGGACATCGAGATTATCGCCAAAATACAATCGCTTACGAGATGGGTTGGAATGGAGCTTATCAAAAGAGACTATGGAATCATTGAATATTTCTTCCTCAGTCGCTTTACCTCTATAATCGAGACGCACTCCACTATCTAAGAGAGTATTATTTTTTTGAGGAATACCGATTGCCATATCTAATACCCTTCCTTTCAAGAATGTAACCAGTCCATAGTGATGCGTTTAGAGAACATTCTGAGTGTTACGACTTTCACCTTTCCATGCCATGAATTTTCAATATGGGCATAATCACTCCACATTGAGCCAAGAAGTAATCCTGGGCCATCGTTTAAGAATATCACTTTCACGTCTATACCTTTTGACTCCGCATACCCGAGAATTTCGCTTGCACAATCTCGATACTGACCCGTTCTATCGTCTTCTTGTGCACCACCTCTATCAGAATCATAACGGGCTAAACCTATGGCGAGCGGGGTGCCGTCACGGAGCAATACAAAATCGACTGGACGCTTCGGGTTGGGATAATCTTCAAAAATTTCGCCAAGGTTCACGTCTTTTCCAGCACGCTCTGGTCCAATAATATCAAGCTCACAATATCTCTCTCGGATGATTGTGAATAAACGCTCTGTCAGATCATACCCCTTCCTGCCACGATCCTTATATTCCCAAAGAACAGCGCATAATGCCTCATCGGGTATGGGGCGTGATTGGAATGCCGACTGTACTTCATTAATGGCGCGAAATTCGTTGCCAAACTCATCACATATATTTTGAGCAGCAGATTTCTTTTTTAGCATTTCTACTGGAGTTTTTGGACTTACATATTTCCTGAATACTCGGCATAACTGTACTCGCATCCATTGCGGCGTGGTTTCAGCTATTGCAAGAAAGAGATCGGTTGAGGAATGTGAGGATTTCAACAAATGCTCAAATGTAACCAATACAGGCTCATACAGCTTGCACGCTAGCGGAAGTACATCAGGATAATACTCGCCGGTTGATAACGTGATCCATAGATGACCATCCTCTTGATAGTCGGCGAATGATAATTCTCTTCGTTTCGTCAATTTTCTCTCTCTTTGTTAAAAAATATCTAATTGGGCTGTAGGGAAGTCAAATATACCTCTATACATAGGCAAAGACTACGTATGGGCGAGATACCCCACCCCCAACTGCGCTGCGGGGACCCGCGCTGTTACCCTGTCGCCATTGACTTCGACTCTGCTGTGCCCGGCCTTTGGCTGCACTCTGATGTTGAATTCCATGCGCTGTGTCCGCTAAATCGACGCGAACCAGTCCTTGTCCACGTCCACGACCTCGACCATCTTCGCGCGCACGCCGAGTTTGAGTTCCTTCATCTTATCCATTAGCAATTCGCCGTCAATCAAGTCTATCGGCGTCGCGCCGTCCCGGGTAGCTTCTCGTTGAGCCTCTTTTGTGAAGCCACCCGTCGTCAAGATAACGCCCTTTTCCGCCCGTCCCATCATCGCACCGCGAAAATCTCTGACCACGCTTGGGCTAATGCTGCCGCTGTAGCGCTTGCACTGAAACAGCACAGGGAAGCTAATCAGTCCTGCGAGGCGGATTATTCCATGCCCGTCGATTCCGCCGTCGCCCGATCTTCCCGTGACCTCAACCTCGATAAAGCCCGATTCCCGCAACAGCCTTTGGCACAAGCGTTCGAATGCGTCGGGAGGGATGTTGCGGAGGGTGTCGAGCAAATCCTCTCGCCAAGAAGCGGTTTCATCTGCAGAATCCTCGGCTGAGTCTTCGATTTCTTCAGCTATGGCGTCTTTCTTAGTTTCGGCTTGTTTGCGAGCTTGCTTCGATTGCTGGACAAATCTAATAACTTCTTTAGGTTCAACACGTTGTATCTCCTGTCCTTTAGCAGTAAGAGACCACACGCCTCTCTCAGAACTTTCAATCAAACCGTAATTTTTGAGATAGGTTCTCGCCCATGCTAATTGGTATTCTAATTCCGTCCTACTTGTTTGCCCGTGGGGTATTTGGATAATAGCAGCGGATAGGCCCATGTCTTCAATTACTTGATTGACGATTTCTCTAATGGAAGCGCTACCCCCAAGTGCGTGGAGCGCAGTAAGCGTCGGGTTTAGTAGATCAGGATATTTCGGGACGGCATCTGCATTGACGTTGTTAGTCATCGCAAAACTCCTTTTCAGAATCACCCGCGGCGCTTTATCGCCTAATGTGCGGCGCTTCCATCACGGCCCGCTCCTCCTCGGTCATGTCCTCAATGTACTCGGAATACGCTGTCTGGTGCGCGCCCGAGCCATAGGACAGGGTGCCTGGACTAAATTTGTACAGCAGCGCCCGCCGCTCGTGCGCGGCCGTCCACGGCAGCGTGCCGTGCGTCAAGGTCTCGGTGAAGATCACTGCGTCGCCGGCCTTGCCGTTTACTTCGAGCACGTGCTCTTGGTGATTTTCCCACTTAATCATGCTCTTCGGACAGGCTAAGTTGGCCTTGTGGCTACCCGGTATCACCGCCACGCCCCCGTCGCCCGGCCCTTCGTCGGCCAGTAGATACTCGACCACGGTCAGCCCGGTGAAAATGCGGTCGTTTTTAAAGAAGTACACTTCGGAGATGTCCCCGCGCTCCACCCCACCGCCGTGCAAAAGCCCGCCCTCGCAGCCTGTATCCATGGCGATCAGCCCCGGCCCGTGGTCGAGGCGATATCCGCGCCCCAAGATTTCTTCGAGATAGGGTTTGATACGAGGGTGTACCAGGAGCTTGCGGAATGGCTCGCAATAGGGCCGATCCCAGGCGAGCATACCGCCTAAGTCCTTGCGCCGCGAGGTGCCCTGCATCGTCTTTGAGTCGCCGGACAGCGGGCGGTCGATCTCGCTCATAAGGTCGCGGTGGCGGTCGATGCCGGCATTGAGCTGGGCTACTTCCTCGGCGGTCAGCACGTCTTTGAGGACCAAATAGCCCGTCAGGTCAAAGAGGTATTTATCGTCTGTGTTCATGAGGGGGCTCCTTTGGAGAAAGGTAGGCTGAGAAGATGGTAAATTAGCGGGCGGCAGAGTAGCCCATAATCGCTAATTTTCCGTAATTATTGCTCATGATTACGCTATCCAATATCGGCAAGTTCTACGGCGAGCAGACGCTCTTCGCCAGTGTATCGCTCCAACTCAACGCCGGTGAGCGCTACGGCTTGGTGGGGGCCAATGGGTCCGGCAAGACCACGCTCCTCAACATGCTGTCCGGCGACATTGAAGCCAGCGAGGGCGCAATCACGGTCCCGCAGCGCCTGCGCTTGGGGGTCTTGCAACAGGATCAGTTCCTCTACGAGGACGAGTCGATTCTCAATGTCGCGCTGATGGGCAATGAGGCGCTGTGGGAAGTGACGGTCGCCAAGGAGCGGCTCCTCGCCGCGTCCGCTGAGGAATTCGACGCCGACAAGTTCGCCCAGCTCGAAGAGACCTTTCTCCACTGCGATGGGTACACCGCGCAAGCCCGTGCCGGCACGATTTTGGAGGGTCTGGGGCTGCCGGCCCACATTCACGACGATCCGCTCTCAACGCTGTCCGGCGGCTTCAAGCTACGGGTCTTGCTCGCGCAGGTGTTGGCCAGTGCCCCGGACGTGCTGCTGCTCGACGAGCCGACCAATCACCTCGACATCCTCTCGATTCGCTGGCTAGAGACCTTCTTGTGCGACTTTGCCGGGCCGGTGGTGATCATCTCGCACGATCATCGCTTTCTCGACAACATTAGCACCTCTATCCTCGACATTGACTACGAGACGGTCCAACTCTATCGGGGCGACTACACAGCCTTCCTAGCAGCCAAGCAGGCCGAGCGCACGCGGCGAGAAAAGGAAATTGCCAATCGCGAACGCGAGATCGCCCATCACCAGCAGTTCGTGGATCGCTTCCGCGCCAAGGCGACCAAGGCCCGCCAAGCCCAGAGCAAGCTGCGGCTGATCGAGAAGCGGGAAGAGGAAATGGTCGAGTTGCCGCGCAGCTCGCGCCGCTACCCGGTTTTTCGCTTTGAGCAGCGGCGCGCTAGCGGGCGCGATGTGCTTGCGCTCAAAGGCGTCAAAAAGGCGTTCGGCGACAATGAAGTGCTGCACGGGGTTGATCTGCTCGTGCAGAAGGGGGATCGCGTGGCAATTATGGGGCCGAATGGCATTGGCAAATCAACCCTGCTCAAGATCGCGATGGGTGAGCTATCCGCCGATGCCGGCAAAGCCGAGTGGGGGTACGAGGCTCATCCCGGGTACTTTGCCCAAGACCACCGCGAACAGCTCAGCCCTGCCAACCAAACGGCTGAGGCGTGGGTCTGGGAGTGCTGTCAGGACCAGGGCCTCGGCTTCGTGCGCAGTCAGATGGGGCGGATGCTCTTTTCCGGCGACGACGGCAAAAAGCGCTTGGGTGCGCTTTCGGGAGGCGAGGCGGCGCGGCTCGTCTTCTGTCGGCTGGCCATTGCCCAACCCAATGTGCTGGTTTTAGACGAGCCGACCAACCACCTCGACCTCGAATCGATCGAGGCATTAGTCGAGGCGCTTAAGAATTATCCGGGCACGCTGCTCATCGTCTCGCACGACCGCTGGTTCATCAGCCAGCTAGCCACGCGCATTGTCGAGATCAAACCTGAAGAGATTCTCGACTTTCGCGGCACGTACGAGGAGTACGTCCACTTCTGCGGCGACGACCACCTAGACGCGGATCAAGTCATTCTCAAGGCTAGGCAGGCAAAAAAGAAAAAAGAAGAGCCCAATTCGCCGTCAGTTCCGCGCTCCAACCGCAAGGGCAAGAACAAGCAACGCCGCGCTGCGGCCCAGCAAGAAAAACGCCTATCGCGCATCGAGGCGGCCGAGGCCCGGCTGGCGGAAATCGACGCCTTGCGCTGCGAGCCAACGTATTACGCAAAGACCCCGCCCGACCAGATCAAGGCCCTTGAATGCGAACACGCGGATATCGAGCGCGAGTTGGCGGCCCTGTTGGAGGAGTGGGCGGAGGTCGAGGAAACCATGGATAAAGGAGACCCATGAAACGCAAAAACATACCAACCAGCAGTCCGTTTGGCGCGGAGTTTGGTTATTCGCGCGCCGTGCGCGTGGACCGTCACATTCACGTCGCCGGCACCTGCGCCCAACCGCCGCATGACCAAGGAGATGCCTACGAACAGGCCAAGGGCGCGTTGGGGATCATCGCCAAGGCGCTCGACGAGACCGGTGCCAGCCTCGAAGACGTGGTGCGGACGGTCGTGTACATCACGGATGTGGACCACGCTGATGGCGTCACTCGCGCTCACCGCGAGGTGTTTGGCGAGATTTTGCCGGCCTCGGCTTTGATCGTCATAGCCGCGCTGCTCAAGCCGCATCTGGTCGTCGAGATCGAAGCGTACGCCATTCTGCCCAGCGCGTGAACAAGGATAGTCAGCTCCTTTCTATTGGCGTGTTGGGCTGTGGCCCCATTGCTCAATTCGCCCACTTCGAGTCGTGTATCAAGGCTCGCAATACGCGGCTGTACGCGCTCTGCGACCAAGCGCCGGACCTAGTCGAGCGCATGGCGGTCGTTCACCAGCCGGAGAAAACCTACGCCAACTTTGCCGACATGCTCGCGGATTCTCAGGTGGAAGCGGTCATCATCGCCACGGCCGATCAATTCCACGTCCCGCTCAGTTTGCAGGCGCTGGCGGCTGGCAAACACGTCTTTGTGGAAAAGCCGCTGGGAACGAGCGTGGAGGAGTGCGAGGACTTGTGCCGGGCCGTGGCCGACTCGGGCTGTACGCTCCAGGTCGGCCACATGAAGCGCTTTGATCCCGGCATTGCTTTTGCCCGGCAGTTCATCTGCGAGGAGATGGGGTCGCTGTTGGCCCTGAAGGCCTGGTATTGCGATTCGACCTATCGCTATACTATGACCGACAACCTTCAGCCCCTGCCCTTGCACAGTGCGGCGGCGCACAAACCAGCGGGCGATCCCAAGGGCGACAAGCAGCGCTACTTCATGCTGACCCACGGCTCGCATCTCATCGACCTAGCCCACTTTTTGGGCGGCCCGCTCGCGGCCGTGCGCGGCCGGTGCAAGGAGATGTTCGGGGCGTATTCTTGGTTTGTCGAAGTGGAGTTTGCTAGCGGTGGACAGGGGCATCTCGACTTGACGGTCGCCGTGCGCATGGACTACCACGAGGGCTTTCACATCTACGGAGAGCACGGCAGCGTCGTCGGCAAAACCTACCTGCCGTGGTTTTTGAAATCCAGCGATGTCGAGTGCTTCTCCACGCGCGATGGCCAGTATCGCCGGCCGCTAGGGGCTGACGCGCATTTCTACCGGCTGCAACTCGAAGGTTTTGCCGACGTCGTCCTGCACGGTGCGCCCCAAATGGGGGCCGATGTGGAGGATGGAACTCAAACGATGCGGGCCATGGCCGCCATTGCCCGCTCGGTCGCAAGCGGCGATTGGGTCCGTTTGGAGACCGTTACCGGCGGCGTATAGTGCCTATGTCTTCGACTGGTCCTCGTTTATGGCCCCTCTATCTGCTCGGAGGTGTCGTCGTTTTGGCGCTTCTGTGGATCTGGTTGCCCGAAGCCCCTCATCGACAGCGACAGACGATGACCACTATGGCCATCGTCATGCTCGCCATTTTCTTCGCGTTGCTCTGGTTGCTCTTTGCGTCGCGGCTAGCTTGGGGACGGCGTTTGCGCTATTTTGGCGGTGCCGTCCTCGTCATTGCGCTTGGCATCGGGTGTTTTCGCATTAAGGGTATGAGCGGCGACTTCGTACCGGTCCTCGAATGGCGTTGGAGTACTGAGGGCGAAGCCACCGCGGTCGAAGGAGGCTACGCAACCGCGCTCGACGCCCGCGATTGGCCGCAATTTCTCGGCCCCGAGCGCAACAACCGCCTGCGCGGCGTCCGCCTCGAGCGCGACTGGACCAAGCACCCGCCGCGCGAAATCTGGCGTCGCCCCGTCGGCTCAGCATGGTCCTCTTTCGCCATTGTCGGTGGCCGGGCCGTAACGCAGGAGCAACACGGCCCCGAGGAGCAGGTCGTCTGCTACGACTTGGCCACGGGCCGCAAGCTCTGGCAACACGCCGACTCGACCCGCTACGAGACCGCCATAGCCGGCATCGGCCCGCGCGCCACGCCCACCATCGCTGGAGACCGGGTTTTCACGCTGGGTGCTACTGGTATCCTCAACTGCTTAGATCTGGCCAGTGGGAAGTTGGTTTGGTCGCGGGATATCCTCACCGGCAACCAGGCGAAGGCCCATATGTGGGGCATTAGCTGTTCGCCGTTGGTCCTCGACAGCTTGGTCGTGGTCAGTGCTGGAGGCCCAGATGAGCGCTCGCTAGTGGCCTATCACCGCCAAACCGGCGCATTTGTCTGGGGCGGGGGCACGGACAAGGCTGGCTTCAGCTCGCCGCGTCTGGTCACTTTGGCTGGACGCGAGCAGATCCTGATTTTCAACAGCTACAGCGTCGTCGCGCACGATCCGCACAGTGGAGTTCCCCTCTGGCGCCAGCCTTGGGATCAGGTTGAATGCGTTGCCAACCCCCTGCCCTTGCCCGGGGACCGGGTTCTGGTCTCCAGTGGCTACGGCATTGGGGCCAAGCTGTATCAAGTGAACGCCGCGCCCGACGGCGGCTTGACGAGCGATATCGTCTGGAAGAGTCCCCGGCTCAAGGCCAAATTTGCCAACATGGTCTATCGCGATGGTTTTGTCTATGGCCTCGACGATGGAGTGCTGGTCTGCCTCGACCCGCAAGACGGCAAGCGGCGCTGGAAGCGCGGGCGCTACGGCCACGGCCAGCTCATCCTAATAGACGATATCCTGCTGATAATGAGCGAATCGGGCGACGTGGTACTGGTTGAGGCCCGCCCCGACCGCCACGTCGAACTAGCGCGCATGACGGCCTTTGCTGGCAAAACTTGGAATCCCCCGGCCCTTGCCACACCCTATCTGTTGGTGCGCACGGACAGCGAGGCTGCCTGCTATGAGCTGGCGCTTGCAGGCGGTGCCATGTAGGGGCGATTCGCGAATCGCCCCTACAAATTTAATATGCCCGTAGGGGGCGTTTACAAACCGTCCCCTACGTAAGGAGAAAAATCATGGAAGACTATTCGCATATTCAGAAGCCGGATTTGGGCTACCGCTATGAGTTTGCCACTGACGAGCTCGACGCGATGGACGAGTGCTTGGCGGCGCACGGCTTTGCGATAATCAAAGATGTGCTGCCGCCGGAGATTGTCGCCAAGCTCAAGCAGGCGGTGTGGGACGGCACGGACCCGGAGCGCACGTTGCAGCCGGGCGAGAGCCGCACGCGGCACGCTTGGATCGAGTCCGGTCCCGGCGCTTGGGAGTTGATCGACTACGAGCCTTTCATGGACATTCACCGGCACCTGATCGGCACGGATGAACTAACGCTCCACCGCTCGGCCGCCATCATCCGCCGCACTGGCTCGGCTCCCGTGGGGTGGCATACTGATTGGTGCGGCTATTCGACCGAGATCAAGCACTCGGGCGACGTGCTCAATCGCGGGCTGTGGCCGTCGGGCAAGTGGTTCTACCTGACCGGGTCGCGGCCCGAACACGGCGGCCTGTGTGTCATTGAGGATTCTCACGTTGAAAATTGGGAGGGGCCGGAGGGATTTAGCATGACGGCCGATCGGCGCTCCTTTTACCCAGAAGGCACGGAGGAACGCGGGTACAACGGCTTCGACATCCCCGGTCTCGTCCCCCTTTTCACCAACGGCGGCGACATGATCGTCTTCGCCCATCGCACGTATCACGGCGCGTTCCCCAACCGCATCGAAGAAACGCGCCTCTCCTGCGGCATTGGCTTCCGGGCCCGCAGCCACCGCATCGACATCCCCTGGGAAATCCCCGAGGAAGGCCAGTGGTTTTTGGCCAATCTACCCGATCATTTGCGCCGCTATACGGATGGGTACACGAGCATCAATTTGGCGTGGCAGGGGTGACCCCGTCAGTTGTTGAATCATCCACTCCGCCCCAAGCGCACGTCCTCTGCCGCCAGCCACTCGGCGTATGGACGCGGCATGGGATCGGGTGGGGGCAGGCCGTTTTCGCGCCGCCAGCGCAGGAGGGGATGGGCGCGGTCCTGCTGGGGTAAATCTACTCGTTTGCCGTACGCGGCAGATTCGAAGATGCCCATCATGATTTCCACGATGTGACGGCCGGCTTGGCCGCTGCATTCGTGCTCGCGACCCTCGTCGAGTGCTGTGACGTACTCCTCTACATAGGCGTAGTCGTCTGGGTGGGCCGAACTCTGCGGATCGTAGCTCTCGCAGTAGAGGGGCGGGAGCACTTCCCAAGGTTCTCTTTGGTCATTGAGGGCGTAGTGGGGCTGCGGCAGCAGGAACGCGCCGAGATCCCTTTTCCAGACGAGCTGCGAGAGCACTAAGCGGCCTTCGCTGCCGCAGAATTCTATCACCGGATTGACCGGGGTGGGGAAGCGGTGTTGCAGGAGGGTTGCGGTGACGCCGTCGGCAAAGCTGAGCGTCGCTGTGATGTGTTCGCCAGCGATGGTGCCCATGCCCTGCGCAGAGGGCACCACATCCGTCGGGGTTATGGGGTGGCCATCGGTGGTGGCGGTGGCCACGACGCTGTGGCACGGGCCGGCGACCTTGAGCATGTTGTTGATCATGTGGGTGCCGATGTTCATTAGGTTGTAGCCGCCGTAGTAGTTCTTGCCGTGGCCGTGGATGTGGCGCAACTGGCCGATGCGTCCCTCGGCAAAAGCTCTGGCCACGGCTTTCATATAGACGCCGACGCGTCCTTGGTGATGCACGGCGATACGCGCGTTTTTTTCGCGAGCCTTGGCCAGCACCTCGTCGGCTTCTTGGCAATCGACGCACAGGGGTTTTTCAATGTCGATGTGGACGCCGTATTCGAGGACGCGCAGGGCCAGCGAGTGGTGGAATTCCGTGCCGGTGGGAATGGCGACGATGT
Source organism: Candidatus Latescibacterota bacterium (assembly GCA_965116455.1). Taxonomy (GTDB): domain Bacteria; phylum Latescibacterota; class UBA2968; order UBA8231; family UBA8231. The sequence continues at coordinate 4,357,457 of OZ220690.1, forward strand.
CGGGTTGGTGCTGGCCCATCATCTCGTCTAGGTCTGTGTAGCGGGCTGCGACCCCGAGTTCGTCGCCTAGGGTGTCGAGCAGGTCTTGCACGAGGTCGCAGAGAGCGACGATTTCCGTGCGAGGGTGGGCGTGGTACGCGCGTGCTGCGGCCGTGCCGCGGCCCCGGCACCCCAGTATGGCCACGCGATAAGTCTTCATATCATCCTCCTAGTGGTCTGAGTGTTGGAAGCGGAGAAATCGACGCCTATATTGAAAAGCTGCCGAGGTATTATAACAAAATGTGCTGCTAAGGAGGAAAACATGGGACAGTTCCACGGGGTGGTGCCGGCGATCATCAGTCCGAAAAACGAGGATGGCACCTTAAACGAAGAGGCCTTCCGCGCCACCATGGAGTTCAATATACAAGCCGGCGTACACGGCTTTTGGGTCGCTGGCGGCACCGGCGAGAGCGTCCTGCTCGACGACGAGGAGAACCAGCGCATCGCCGAGATCGCCGCCGACCAGAACGCGGGGCGCACTCAGGTCATCATGCATGTGGGAGCCAATACTACGGCGCGGGCCGAGAAATTGGCCGACCACGCAGCGCAAGCTGGAGTGGAAGCTATCTGCGCGGTGCCGCCCTTTTTCTACCAAGGCGACGACGATGGCGTGGTAGAATACTACCGGGCCGTAGGGGCTGCGGCTGATCGGCCGTTGTTCATCTACAATTTGCCTGGCTGCACTGGTCTCGATGTCAGTCCGGCCCTGATGCAACGCTTAATGGAGGAAGTGCCCCAGACTACCGGCTTGAAACACTCGTCGTCGATATTCGCCAACTTGCTCGAATTCGTCGGCATGGGGCTAGACGCCTTTATCGGTAGCGGCAAGCTGATGTTGCCGGCTATGACCGTCGGAGCCGTCGGGTCGGTCGATGGTCCTTTGTGCGCGGCCCCGGAACTGTGGATGGACGTTTGGAATGCGTACCAAGCGGGCGATCTAGCCGCTACCCAAGCGGCTCAGAAACGGGCCAATGCGTTTCACAACACGGTGGCGCAGTTCGGCTATTTCGGCAGCATCTTGGCCGTGGTCAGTCAGCGCATTGGGATGGAGTGCGGCGACCCCCGACGTCCGTTGCGACCCCTGCTCCCCGATGAGCGCGAGACGCTGTTGGCGCAGGTGGAGGCCCTTGGGCTTAGCAGTTGAGTTGGGGTACGTATAGACGGAATTAGCCAGCCGTTACCTGCAACTCTTCCCCGTGCCGCCGCACTGCCTCGCGCACGGTCGCTGCCTCCCACTTCTCCAGTGGCTCGTATTGTCCGCCCGTTTTCTTTTTCAGCGTTGGATTTGTCACCGAATTGTAACAGCAGATCAGCGCCCAGCGCGACTCGTCGCTCTCGTTGGGGTCTGAACGGTGCAGTAGATTGCAGTCGAAGAACAGCACCGTTCCCGGTGCCATCTCGCAATACACCACCTCCAGATGGTCCAAAAGCATCTCCACCCGCTCCGGGTCCGCTCCCGTCTGCTTACCCCGCCTCCCGTGGTCGATCCGACCTAGGCGGTGAGAGCCTTTGAGCACTTGCAAGCAGCCGTTGTCGCGCGAGGCTCGGTCCACCGCAATCATGCAACTGGCCAGATCGGCGTAGAGGAAGTTGACATACCAGTAGCCGTAGTCTTGATGCCACTCCCAGGCCCCGCCCACCCGCGGCTCCTTGAGCATCATCTTGTGGTGGTAGTGGTAAACCTCGCCACCTAGAAGCTGCTCCATCGGCTCGACGATTGCTCGGTGGCGCACGTAGCCGCTGTAGGCACTCTCGGGTAAATGGGCGCGCAGCGAGAGTCGGCTGACTTTGCCGTCGACGTCGGGATGGTCGGAGGCGTTGTCGGCTAGGGCTTGGTCGGCGCGGGCGATCTGCAGCAAAAGCTCCATGTCCGCCGGCGGGAAATAGTCGGGTACCATCAGGTACCCATCGCTTCTATAGGAGGCGATCTGCTCTTCGCCCAAGCGATAGTCGGCCATTGGTATGTCCTCTCAGCGCTGAACCGAGCGCGGCAATATCCACTCGCGCTGACGGGCCTTGCGAGCCCGTTCTCCCGTCAGTTCTTCTTTTTTTACTCTGTGGTCGAAATGGTAGATCAAATCGACTGTCCGCACTGGGTGGTTGGCCTCGTCAAACTGTAGGGCGAAGCCACGGATGAGCAACTCGACGCTCGCCACTTCGTCCGCTAGGGCCGCGAAGACGAGAAAGCCGCTGTAGTCGCCGCCTTTGAAGATCTGGTGGTCCGGCCGATAGAGTTGCTCGCGCACGATGCTCATGCGCTGGTCGAAGCGGTACTGCTCGTTGCCTCCCGGACCGCGAATCAGGGTGAAGTAATCTTCAAAACTGTTGATGGACTCTTCCCGGTTGATCGAGTAATAGACGAATTCCTCGCCGCGGTTGGTGCGCAACACCGCCTGCGCTGGATAGAGTTCGACCTTGGCCAGTACAGGGTTGAAGACCTCGACCTCGAAAACGGTGAAGCGGTTGGGCGTATAGCCCCGCTGGGGATCGCGCCAGTTGCCGTACGTGAACGGGTTGGCGGAGAAGCGGTCTTGGAAGGAGATATCTGGATAACGCCGGTTGAGTTCGGCGTCGCTCAAGGGGCGGACGGTTACTCGCAGGCCTTCGCTATCGTAGGTAATAGAACCGTTTTGGTTAGCCGCATACTCTGGAGCCGTCGCTTGGGCGCTAGGCACCAAGTAGGAGATGTACTCGTAGACCGGCGGCAGGATATCGTAGACGAAATTAGGGGTGGCGCAACCCTGTAACACCAGCGAAGTCGCCAAAAGAATCGCGCTCTTCCACAACTGTTTCATATAGCGTACGCTCCGTTGATCGGGTTCTATTCGGAGGCGGCTAGGATCTGTTCGCCTACGAAAACTTGGAAGAAACTGCGCACGAAGCTGCCCGAAGGCAGGTCCGGCTCGTCGAACTTCTTCTTTGTGTACTGTACTCCGGTGATGATGAACACGTTGAAGCCGCCGCTGTTGCCCTTCATCTTGATCTGCGCCAGATAGGTCTGCGCCTTGAAGTCCAGCGCTTCATTTTCCCGGTCGATAAAACGCTCCTCGAAAAAGGGCAGACCTTCGACGCCGAATTCCAGAGAGGTGCGGTCGGTGAACTCGTAACCGCCCAAGAAGATGGGTATGATTTCGGTGATGTTCCGCCGCCGTCCTATCCCCCCTGGGCCGGCACCTCCTTGGAGATCCTGTTTGAGCAGGATATGCTTGAACATGGGCTGTAGCCTGAAGCGCCACCAGACGCCGGTGTAATCCGCCTTATTTACCATAGCCCAAGTATTTAGTTCCTCGGCTTCTTGGGCCGCGCCGTCGGCAAATTGCGCCTGCTGCTTGCTGTTGAGTTCGTAGCGGATGTTGTTGACTAGGTTTAACCCGCGCAACGGCGACCAATGGGTGCCGACATAGCCGCGGTTGACCGTGCTGTTGCGCATTTCAAGGCCGTCTATAACAAAGACCGATTTGTAGCCTCCCTCGACATCCACTTTCTCCTCATCGAGCAGGTACTGGAAGGTGTGATTGGGGATGTCGTCCTCGACCCACTTGATTTCGTGTTCCCACTGTAGTCGCGCCTTGCCGGGAATGACGCGCCGATAGGTACTGGCCAAATAATCGACGTGATTGTGGCCGGTGCCGGCGATCTGGTCAATGCGAAAACGGCCCAAGCGGAGGCTCAGGCCGCGGAGGGGAGTCCTCCAGTCGACGAAGAGATGGCTGCCGCGTTCGTCCTTGTAGTAGGGATAGTCGGGTAGGGAATCGTCCTCAAAATAATCCAGTACGCCATTGTGGTTAAAGTCGTCCCCCCAGTAAAATACCTGTTCATCCTGCCAGTATTTGAAGAAAGGTTCGAGATAGTCGGGAATATTGTTGCGGTTGCGGTTGTAGTCGGGTACGCCGTCCCGATCTAGATCCCATCCTGGATAGACTCCCGACTCAAGCGGCTGGCTGCGGAGGAGGACCGGCTCGTCGTTCTGACCTTGGTCCTTGTACTGGTCGTCGTCGTCGTTGTCTTCGACTAGGGGAAAGGTCATGTTGCGCTTGGAGTTTCCGGTTCGAAAGGCGTTGGTCTGGACCTCGTTGAAGTAGAACCCGAAGTTGTTGCCCATAAAGTCTTTAGTGATGAAGTCGTCCCGGCCCGTGGCGATCAGATCCCCCTGTCGGTAGTTGCCCGAATCAAATGCGTAGGAGTTGTATTTTGGACTGATGGAAAAGTACTCGCCTCCCAAAGTCAGTATCCGCCAGTCGTATACGCCGTGTGCGTAGTAGGCGTTACCCGCGTACAAACTGCGGGTGCCGATTTGCTCCTCGGGGAACTGGTAGTGCGAGCTAGAGCGCGCAAATTCCCACTCCATTTCGAGCCCGCCCAGCGCCAGCTTACCGTTGAGCCCGCCGACGTTCATGGCGGAGGAAAGCCCGTAGTCGAAGCCGACCACTTGCGTCGTCTCCGTTCCGTCTCCTGCTGACCGCAAGCGCGTCTCCAAGGGCGGTTTGCGGACTTCTTCGGTCACTTTAGCCCGATCGACCGCCCGATGCACTTGGCGCATGCCGATCCTGTAGTCCTGCGCGACGGTCGCACTGGAATGCACGCCTATTGTTCCGTCGGGGACCGGCACTACGTGCTCGACGAATTCACCGTCCTCGACCTCCCAGTGATCGCCCACGCGGCGCACCCCGGCACTGGCCACCACCAGCGGTTGAATGTCTTTTACGACGCGGTTCTCCTGTGCGGCGCGGCGCAAGGTAGCGTCTGCGCGACCATCGTAAATAGCGGCACCCCTCCTGCCGCCCAATGGAGAATCGTCCAAAATCCGCACCGCAACCGTATCTGGATTCATCTCGGCGGGCATCGTACCTCTGAGGAAATTGCCGTTCTCCTGTAGGCTGTCGAAGCGATGGTGATTGACGAACGTCGTGCCTAGGAACAGGGCACCTTGCAAAAAGCGTCCCTCCCAGTGCCCGCCGCCTAGCAAGGTGCCTTGATCGCGCACCACATCGCCTACCACATTGAGACGGATGGGCAGGCGCGGATCCGAGGGCCGGGTCGCCAGCACGGTCAACTCGTGGTTTTGGCCTATGACGGCGTCGGCGCGCACGCCAGTAAAGCGCGAAAGATCCAGAGTCAGAGAGGTAAAAGTGGTGCGCACCGCATCGCCCACGAATACGCGCGCAACGCTGTTTTTGAAGGACTCCCTGGCGATCACGATGCCGTTGTGTCGCCCTACACTGCGCGAGAAGCTACTGCTGAAATCTGGTGCCCGGGTGCGGTCCTCGATCCAGGAGAATACCGTAGCCGAACTGGCGATCCAAGGCTCGCCTAGCTGGTCGTAGGTCGGCAACCAGTCGAAGCCGATGCCGCGCTCCCGGTAGCGCTCCCAGCCGAAGTTTCGGTACTCCATCCCGGTATTGGGGCGCAATAGGAAAGAATTGCGCGGCGTCCAGCCCGTGCCGACTCCGGTCAGGTCGTAGGGCTTGTCGTACAGACCGTATTGCGCACCCGCCGCGCCAACTACGGCGATAGCCGCGCATAGCGCTTGAAGCCATGCTGTGCAGCGCAGTGTTTTTTTGTCTTTGTTTCGCAAAATCCTTCCTCTATCGCGCGACCGCGCCTCAGCGCACGCTCTCCATGACTCGGTTGGTGATGGACCCTTCCTGAGTCAGGGCAAAAACGATGGTATTGATCCCAAACTGCAAGAGCCGGGTATTGTCCAAATAGAGACTCTTGTCGTTGCGATAAGCCGAATTTTCCCAAGCTATGCCGAGATTCTGGTAGGAAATCACCACCGCTAGACGACCATCGACCTCCACGCCGATCAGATAGTCCACGTTGTTGCGCCCCTCGCCTGCGGTATTCGCTCCGTATCCGGGTCCGCCGACTAGGGCCTTGGGCGGACCGTCAAAGTCGAAGAAAGCGTGGTAGATCGGATGATCGGCCGGCAATCGCCGAAATCGGGCGTCTCGTCCCACCGTCGCCAAGGCGTCGCGGATCATCTGCCGAATAAACGAGTCGGTGTCACCGCCGACCCAAATGCCCGCGTCGGCCAGCAGAAATCCGCCCGACTCCAGATACTTGCCCAAATTCGACAACTCCCCCTCCGTCAGGGTAAAGCTCACCGCTGGAACGAACACCCACGGCGTCTCCATTAGTTCCTTGGAACTCAGCGGCAGCCGGTTGGAGAAATCCGCGTGAATGCTAGTGTATTCGTTCATCGCACTCACCAGATTCTGCACCGCGTGCGGATTCTGCAACATTGAAGTGCCCGCGCCGCCGCTGCGCAAGAAGCCGGCGATATTGCGTTCGATCATGCGCGCTGAATAGGCTTGGGCGACGTGGAAATAGCCTTGGATGTTGCGCTTATTTTCCGGGTCTTGGATGACCATCGCCTGATACTTGCCCGTGTCGAGAAAGTTCAGATCCAATAGCTGCTCGCGCATGTCGATTTTGTTTTCCGGCTCCTTCGAGGTGGTCACGCCCAAGTCGGTGGTGCGGCTGCCCAAGTCAATCGACACTAGTTCAGCCCCTGACTCTAAACGCACCGGAGGCGTGCGCAGCGAACGCAGCGAGATCCGTCCGGTCTGCGAGGTCATCAGGCGCGACACTCGCGCCTGTAGCTTGACTTCTTGGCGCACCATCTTGCGCTGGCGCGGCTTGGGCTTTTTGCGCAGTTCCATCGGTTTGGTCAGGCGCGGTTGCCGCTGGACAAAGCGCGAGGTCAGCGGTCGGCTGCCCTCTTCGCGTCGCGTGTCGAACGAGCGCAGCAGGAGTGCGCCGTGTATCAGCATGGCCACGCCCACGCAGATGCCAGTGAGCCGCAAACCCCTGTTGAGCAGACGCTGCAAATCAACGTCTGACGCCGGTCCTCTGAATCGCGCGCTCTTAGCCATATACTTAACTCATCGCCTAGAATCGGGTTGCAATCTATTCATTTTGCATGCTCGACTTAGTTGGCCACTTCCTCGGGCTTTTCCACTGCTAGAGAAATAGTTTCAATCCCCAGATTCTTGGCCACTTCCATTATGTCGAGCGTGTACTCGTGCTTGGAGTTTTTGTCGGCTTTAACGATTAGGGTGACGGTCCGGGTGCGCTGTTTCTCGCCGAGGAGGATGCTGACTAACGAGGTCTTGGTCACTACCTTGCTGTTCAGTTCCATCTTGCCGTCATCGTCGATGGAGAGAAAAAGTTTGGTCTCTGCGATCTTTTGCCAGTTTTCCGCCTCCGGCAATTCGATCTTCAAGCCCACGGACGAAGTGAATACCGTAGTCACCATAAAGAAAATTAAAAGCAGAAAGACGCAGTCAATCATCGGCGTCAGATTCAGTTCGACTTCTTTGGATTCTGCAAAATTATCGGGCATTGCACTTCACCTGTTTGGACACTTTCAGCGCACGCTCTCCATGACTCGGTTGGTGATGGACCCTTCCTGGGTCAGGGCAAAGACGATAGTGTTGATCCCAAACTGCAAGAGCCGGGTATTGTCCAGATAGAGTTTCTTGTCTTGGTAGACGGGGATATTCTCCCAGGCTATGCCGAGGTTTTGGTAGGAAATCACCGCGGCTAGACGGCCCTCGACCTCCACGCCGATCAGATAGTCCACGCTGTTGCGTCCTTCACCTACCGAGCCCGAGGTTCCGTATCCGGGTCCGCCTACTAGGGCCTTGGGCGGAGCGTCAAAGTCGAAGAAAGCGTGGTAGATCGGATGATCGGCTGGCAGCCGCCGGAATCGGGCGTCTCGTCCCACCGTCGCCAAGGCGTCGCGGATCATTTGCCGAATAAACGAGTCGGTGTCACCGCCGACCCAAATGCCGGCGTCGGCCAGCAGAAATCCGCCCGACTCCAGATACTTGCCCAAATTCGCCAACTCCCCCTCTGTCAGGGTAAAATTCACCGCCGGAACGAACACCCACGGCGTCTCTCTCAGTTCCTTGGAACTCAGCGATAGGCGAGTGGAGAAATCCACGTGAATCTTGGTGTATTCGTTCATTGCATCGACCAGATTCTGCACCGCGTGCGGATTCTGCAATATCGTGCCGTCCTGACCACCTGCGTTGCCGATTCTCGTAGCGCGCGCTGAATAGGCTTGGGCGACGTGGAAATAGCCTTGGATGTTGCGCTTGTTTTCCGGGTCTTGAATGACCATCGCCTGATACTTGCCCGTGTCGAGAAAGTTCAGATCCAATAGCTGCTCGCGCATGTCGATTTTGTTTTCCGGCTCCTTCGACGTAGTCACGCCCAAGTCGGTGGTGCGACTGCCCAAGTCAATCGACACTAGTTCAGCCCCCGACTCTAAGCGCACCGGGGGTGTGCGCAGCGAACGCAGCGAGATCCGTCCGGTCTGCGAGGTCATCAGGCGAGACACTCGCGCCTGTAGCTTGACTTCTTGGCGCACCATCTTGCGCTGGCGCGGCTTGGGCTTTTTGCGCAGTTCCATCGGTTTGGTCAGGCGCGGTTGCCGCTGGACAAAGCGCGAGGTCAGCGGTCGGCTGCCCTCTTCGCGTCGCGTGTCGAACGAGCGCAGCAGGAGTGCGCCGTGTATCAGCATGGCCACGCCCACGCAGATGCCAGTGAGCCGCAAACCCCTGTTGAGCAGACGCTGCAAATCAACGTCTGACGCCGGTCCTCTAAATCGCGCGCTCTTAGCCATATGATTGTTCTAACCTTACTTGGCACAGCGAAATCCTAGGTGATTGGTGCGCGTCGTCGGGTTGCTTGCACCCCGCATCGAACTGCGCACACTCAGCGCTCCGTCAATCCAGCTTCCCCCGCGGATGACTCTAACAGCCGTCAGCGCGTCGTCGGGCTCTTCCGTCTGGGGATTGGCGATCAGAATATCCTGCAGAGAGAAATCGGGAAACTCGTTGTTTTGTTTGCCCCTTTCGGTGTCGCGTATGACGCCGCTGATATTCCGTTCCATCTCCCGCTTCAACAATTCGTAGCGCAGTTCGTCGTACCAGTCCGCAGTCCACTCCCAGGCATTCCCGGCCAAGTCGTAAATGCCAGAAGGACTCTGCCCGAGGGGATAGCTCCCCACATTCACGGTGCGCCGCACGTTGCCCGCGATTTCCCCGCCAAAGTTAAGTTGAGCCGCATCCGGCTTGGCGCTGCCCCAGGGATAGAGCGCCTCGGCCGCCGCTTCGGTCACCACTTCTTCGCGCCACGCCAGCACAGCCTGTTCAAACGCGTCGCTGGCTCCTGAATCTCTGAACTGGCTGCGGCTGGCCGCATTGTCGAACGCCGTCCGGTACTCGCCGACGATGCGCTGGAAACTCCTTTCCGCGGCGCGCGTATCAAAGTTGCGCGCCGCCCGCTCCCACTCAAATTCAGTGGGCAGCCGCTTGCCGCGCCAGCCGCAATAGGCGCTGGCGTCTTCCCAGCTAACGCCGATGACCGGCTGCAGATCGCCGGCGAAATCGGGAAGCTGATCGAAGTCGTGGGGCCTGGGATTGGCCTCAAGGAAAGCGCGGTACTCGCCATTGGTAACCTCGTACTTGTCGATCTCAAAGGCGTCGAGGAAGACCACCAGCCCGGGTGTCTCGCCAGCAAAGCGCACGTCTGGCACTTGGGTCTGGCCGACGCCGGCTACTGCGAATCCGGCTGGTACCGCGACCATGCTACCCAGATCCGCTGGAGGCTCTTCGCTTTCGACGACTGTCACTACCACCAAGCTCGAAACCCAAGTATTGTCGAAACGACCGTTGCTCACCCACAGCAAAAAGGGGAAAACGCCTACTTCGCTGGCCGTAAACTGGACCCTGACCCCGTCGGCGCTGTCTAGCTGGATGCGCTGGGAAACGCTCTCCCAGTTGTAGATCAGTGCTCCACCGGCACCTTGCGATGCGCTGCCGTCGAGCGTGACCTGCGAGCCTACTAGCACGGTCTGGTCTGCGCCCGCGTCGGGCTCGAGCCCCTCGGCTGCCGCGCGCGTTGAAATCGAATCATCGCTGCCGCAGCCACTCAGGCAGACGAGAGTCAGCAAACTTAGCCCCGCGAGCACTCGGAACATATATGTCATCCGTAAAGACATAACTCATTGTTCCCTTGCAAAGGCAATGCCCTCGATGCCTTGGCCGCGGGAGATATCGACGATGTCAACTACCGTGCTGTGAACGGTGTTGGGATGGGCCTGCAAAATCATGTTTTCGGTCTGCAACTGTTCCCTGAGGCGTTTGATCCCCTCACCAAGCTTGTCCATAGTCACCAAATCGCCGTTCAGTTCCATGGTGCCATCCTCCTCGACGATCAGGTTGATGTCCTTGCCCGGCTGGCTTTCCGCGGTCGAGGCCTTGGGCATATCCACATTCAGCCCCTTAGTGGTAATGAATACCGTGGTGACCATAAAGAAAATCAGCAGCATGAATACGCAGTCGATAAGCGGGGTCAGATCAACCTGCTCTTCTTTGAGCAGCGACTGCTGCTGTATTTCCCTCTTTCTGCGCTTTGCCTGCATGCCTTTTAATTCTGCTCCTGCTGCTGCAGATTGGAATTAGATTTGATCAACGTGTTGCCGAAGGCATGGAAGTATATTTCGCCCCGTTCGACAACGCCTTCGGCCCGCGAGGCCAAGTAGCGGTAGAAGATAATCGACGGGATGGCAATGATTAGCCCGCCGGCCGTCGTCAGCAGCGCCGTGGAAATGCCGCCAGCTACGACTTGGGGATCGCCGGTTCCGGCCCGGGCGATGGCCTCGAACGCCGTGATCATGCCTAGAATAGTGCCTAATAGCCCCAGTAGCGGGGCCACCGTGCCTATGGTGGATAAAACCAGCAGAAAACGTCCTAGGTATTTGCGCGACATCTCGGCGGTGGTGATGATCAGTTCGTCGCGTATATCCTCCTCGCCGCGCTCTTCGAGGACCAAGATGTCAAAGCGCTTCATCAGCGCGGCGAACACGTAATTGGTAAAACCGCGCCCCTGAGCGCAGTGCTCGGCGGCGGCCTCCTCGCCCTGAGTTCTGACGATGTTCTCCACTTCTTCTAAGTCCCGCTCGATCTGCTCTTCGCTAGGTGCTCGCTGGAGCACGATCAGCCGCTCCAGTAGGACTCCTAGGGCAACGATCGACATGGCGACGAGAATGTACATGATCTCGCCACCGCTTTGGATCAGATCCAACATCCCGTTAATTCTCCTTCCTCAAGCTCCAGATCTAGAGTCTGTTTTTGACGATCCAGGACAGATGTTCCTGCGCAAAGGCCACTGCCGAGGCGCTCTCGGGCGCTTCGCCGTAGTCCTTGAGTAGCTGGTCGTAAACCCCAGCCGCTGCCTTCCACTTATGCAGATACTCGTAACTCATGCCTAGATTGGCTAGTGCCCCGGCTCGAGTTTCAGTCGTCGGATAATTATCGACCACCTCTTGCAGGCTCACAGCCGCTCGCGCCCAATCCTCTTGGTCGAAAAAGGCCATGGCTTCCTCGTATTTCAGATAGGCTTGGATTTCCAGCAATTCTTTGAGTAGTCCTTCGGCCTCTTTGGCCATCTGTGAACCGGGATAGTCGGCCACGACCTGCGCGTAAACGGTCGCCGCGTTGTCGTAGTCTTTCTGATTAAAATAATAATCCCCTAGGGTAAAACGGGCGCTCGGAGCTAGGGGGCTTTGCGGGAAGCGTTCTAGCAATTGGGTAAAGTGCTGTATAGCCTCCTCTTTGTTGTCCAATTCAAAATTGCACCACCCTAGATTGTAGATCGAGTTGTCGACAAACTCCGACTGACCATAGCGGTTCAGAACTCCCTGGTAGGCGGAAACCGCCCCTTGGTAGCGCCCTAGGTTGAAGAAATTTTCCGCGCGCTGGAAGAGAGCCTCGGCCGCCACTTCGCTCTCGGGATAGCGCTCGACGAGACGACCGAACCAATCGGCTGCCTCGTCGAAGTTGGTCAGGCGTAGATGAGCATAGGCCAAAAAATAAAAGGCGTTCTCTAAATTCGGATTGTCGCCATAGCGATCAGCGAATTCCCCCAGCAGGGCGACGACCGTTTCGTTGTCTCCGAGCGTAAAGGCCGCGATGGCTTTGCCAAAGAGGAAATCAGAGCGCAGCGAGGATCGCGGATAGCGTTTTAGGGCGACAGAGAATACCGCTAGGGCCTGCTCGTAGTCTTTGAGTTGCGTATAGGCGTCGCCTATCACGAAATAGGCGCGCTCTTTGAGCAGGTAGCCCCGACCTCCATCGTCTCGGTCTGCAAAGTCGGCTTCGATGATCCCCTGGGCTTCTGCTATGGCCTCCTCGTAGCGCTCTAGGCTGTAGTAGAGTTCGGCCAACAGCAGGGTAAACTCGGCTTTTTCTTGCTCGTCTTGCGACGCCGCGATAATCGCTTGGTAGTCCTTGACGGCTTCGGCGCGCCGGCCCAATTGCACGTAGCACTGCCCCAACAGACGGTGGGCTTGGTCTTTCATGCCAGCGGGCGGGTCCTCGTCCAACAGTCGTTCCAGAATCCCGGTGGCCTGCGTAAACTCTCCCATCTTGTAATGGGCTGTACCCTGTCCCAATAGAGCACCTTGGAGCACAGTGGTCTTATCGGACTGCCTCTGCGCGGTAGCAAAGGCGGCAACCGACTCGGCGTACTTGCCCTGTTCGAAGTTGACCTTGCCGAGCACGTAGTGCAGTTCGGCGCTGGGCGCTGCCGCAAGCCCCCGTTGCAGCATTGCTTCGGCCTCGTCGAGACGGCCTTGGCGCAGGAGGAATTCGCCGCCCAAAAGGCCCGCCTTACCCCAGATCTCCGAATCACTGGGAAGCAGTTCCAATGTTGCGACTGCCTCGTCAAAACGGTCGGCATCGCGGTACACCAGACTTAGCTCCAGCAGAATTTGGGGGTCTGCCGCGTCGGGGTACTCCGCTAGGTACTTCTCGTACAGCTCGGCAGCTTGGGGGTGCTCTTGGCGCATGTAGTGCAACCGGGCTGTCTGCAGATGGGCCCGGGAGACCATCTCGACCTCGCTGCCGAACTCTGCGCGGATTCGGCCGTAGAGTTTTAGGGCCTCGACTAGGTCGGCGTCATCGCCGAGTCGCTGCGCCGATAGGCCCGCGCCGAATAGGCTTTCGGCCTGCAGGTCTGTGGTGGCGTAATCGTCGATGACCCGCAGGTACGTAGCGCGGGCTTGCTGGTAATGAGATCGCGCCTGTTCAAGCCCCTCGGTGCTGCGGCTTTCTTCGGCTAATTCAAAAGTGCATTGGGCGGTCTGGAAGCGGGCCCGGTCCAGAGTGAGTCCGTCCTCTCCGGCCCGGTCCCCATAGGCATTGATGTATATATCGTACTCGTCTCGCGCCTCCTGAAAACGCTTGGCTTCGTAGTAGCACCGCGCTATTCTGGCCTGCATCCGCGCCCTGAAACCAGAATCCGAGACCTCGTCGATGGCCCGGCGATAAACGCGGACGCCGCCCTCCACATCGTCCTGCTCAAAGTGCGCCTCGCCAATGTGGACATAGGCTTCTTCCACCAGCGCTCGTTCTTGGGGGTAGTCGTCGATCACCCGCCGGTACGCGAGTGCTGCCGCTTCGATATTCGCCTCGGCCGTATACGTGTCTCCGATGAGTAGCTGGGCTTTGGCCATCAGTTCGAGCGCGGTTTCTTTGACTACTCCGCTCAGCTTCTGGGCCTCCATCTTAACCCGGTCGCTCTCGCTCAGGTGGCTGAAATCGTACTTGGCCACCAGCTTTTGTAGGGACTGGCGGGCTTCGGCGTACTGGCCCCGTGCAAAGTAGCTTTTGCCGATCTGGAACTGGGCGCGGTCGATGCGGTAATCGGCGCTGCTTTTCCCCTGCAGTTGTTCGAAGGCGCTTATTGCCAGTTCGTACTCGCCGAGTTCGTAATGGGCCCAACCCATTTCGTACAGGGCCTCGTCCACGTAGTCGCTCTCGGGAAAGCGCTCGATCAGATTCCGAGCCTGGGCGATGACATTTTCGTAGTCCCGGGAGCGGAAGTAGGTTTTGACCAGCCGGTATTGGGAGAGTACTTGGATTTCCAAAAGGTTGGTAGACTGTCCCGCCTCTTTGAAGAACTTGGCGGCTGCCCGGAAGTACTGCTGGGCGTTCTGCCGGTGCGTTTCTGCCTTGGATTTGTCTCTAGAGCGCGCGGCCTTGTCCAATTCGACGACGGCTAAATTGCTGTAGGAATTGGCTAGCTGGAAGGTGGCGGCCACCTTAACGGGGAAATCTAGTTCGCCGACGCGGATCAGCACTTTAGTCTCGTCGACTAGGCGACTGTCCTCGACCTGCTGGACGATTTCAAATTTCTCAATGGCTTGGTCGTAGTCCTCAATCACGTAGAAGCGCTGACCCCGGTCGAAAGCTAGCTTGAGCGTCTCGTCCGAGGGCGTGAAACTGCTGACTGCGATACTCCCCGCCAGCAGAGCGCCTATTATTGCAGTAAAGAGCATAGCCGATTCCTCGCTTATCTCAACAAGGTTCCGACGCCGGCGAACATGTGCACGAAGTAGCGCACATACCCTACATCGCTGCGGCCTCGCACGTCAAAGTCAGTAGTTTGGTACTCGCAACCGGCTTCCGTACCCAGCTTGTAGCCGCCGTAGTCGGTGCGATTAAACCACGTCAATATATAAGACTGTTTGTTGCTGTCGTTGTCGCGATCCCGGTAGTCGATGCGCCGGTCTTTGAAAAGCGGTAAGCCCTGGGCTCCGAAGCGGAACTGCGAGCGCGTAGTCAAGTGGTAGTCGATCCGCACGATGGGTAGCAGCGCGAATTCATCTAGGAAGGCCAACCCTAGGCTTGCTCGTTCTTGGCGCTGGTACTGGACTTTGAACCGGGGCATAAAGGTCCAGCGGCCCATCCGGCGGGTGTAGTCCCCCTTGGCTAGGAAGCCCACGTAGTCCAGATCGTCAGCGGGCTGCGTTTCCCCGGTAGAGAAAACGCGCGCGTGTTGGTCGTTCAATTCGTAGCGGAATTTGGCGTTGAAGTTCCACCTTTGGCCGGGTCGGTACTTGAGATGCAGCATACCGCGGTTGACCGAGCTGTCGCGCGCGTCGAGAAAATCGGGAAAGAAGCGCTGCTCGGGGACCAGCCTTCCGTCGCTCAATGCCTCGACGCGGAAGTCGAAGAAGGGGTTGGCGATATCGTCCCGCACTGCCTTGCTCTCGTGGTCGAGGCGCAGCCACCAGCCCTTGCTGGGACCTAGTTCGTACTTGAGCCGACCGTAGGTCACCTCGTTGCGCCCTCCCCCGGCGATCTGACTTATGTCGTAGCGCCCCGCTATGAGCGTTAAGCCGGCGAACGGCTCTAGGGCGGCCACTAAGTGGATTCCCTCTTCGTCCTTGTCGTAGGGGTAGTTGGGCTGGTCGTCGTCCTCCCACATGTCGAGGACGAAGTTGTTGTTGATATCGTCGCCGAAGTAGAATTCCTTCGGATCGGTAAAATACATTAGGAACGGCTCTTCTGAATCGGGTAGATGGTTGCGATTGTGGTTGTTGTCGGGAAAGCCGTCGGCGTCGAAATCGAAGAAAGGATAAATCCCCGCGTCCGATTCCAAGTACTTGATCTCCCGATTGGCTACATCCCAATCTTGGACCCAGTCGTCGGGCCACTGGTCCATGTCGTCGTTGTCGTCGACGAGCGAGTAAATGGGATTGTTCAGTTTGTTGCCGCCCTCATTGAAATCCGTGTCAATTGGATCTTGGCGCAGGGTGTTAAAATAGTAGGGCGTGCCCGTGGTGCGCTGATCTTGGATATCCAAGTCCACTCCGTCTCGCCCTAGGTCGGGTCGAGCCTCGGCGTTTTGCCGCGCCGCCGACTTGAAAGCGTAGGTCTGATACTTGGGCCCGATCCTGAACGACTCAAAACCCAGCGAGAGGGCGGACAGGCGCCTTTGCACGTTGATGAACCAGGCGAAATCGCGGTAGTCGTTGCGATCTCCCGCACGTGCGGCGTATTGGGCGTAATGGGAACTGCGCGCCACTTCGCCTCTGATATCAAACCCCTTTAGCTTCAAGCGCGCGTTGCAACCGAGAATCTCTTGTCCGGTCTGCATGCCGTGCTCGAAGACGACTCGACGCCTGTTGGACTGGTCCACGACATTGCCTTCGGCTCGCCGCACGATTGTGAAATCGGTGGAGCGGTCGTCGGCTCTATTCCTCGACGGGTCGAGGAAGTCGTGGTCCTGGCGGATCAGGATGCGGTAGTCGTTGGCTACCAGCGCGGAAAATTTGAACCCGACCGCGCTGTCGGGCACGGCGAAGATGTAATCGACGAAGACCGGCAGCAGCAGGTCGCTGCGGTCGGCGAAACGTCCGCTGGCTTCGAGGTGACGCGGCCCTTCGACGACGCCCTCCGACTGCTCGATGCGCGCCGGCAGGACTTCCTCAAAGCGTTGCTCGCCGCTTTCGCGTATCTGGACCGTACCTCTTACATCGAAGACTTTCGCACCTCCGAGGCCGTCGTCGGGCGAATCGTCTTGGAAGCGCACGACCAACTCTCTGGGCACGGTGAAGGGCGGGGCCAGTCCTTTGCGCGTGTTGGTCCCGAAGCCCTTGGTACTGTCGAAGCGATGCATGTTCACGAACGTGGCACCGAGCATTAGGAAGTCGCCCACGTGACTCTCCCAGTGGCCTCCCATCAGGAAAAGCCCGTCGAAGATTGTCTGGCGTTGCCCCCCTGGTCCCAACTGGTTTTTGAGTTCGAGTTTGAGCGGGTCGGAAAAACGCGAGATCAGAACGGTAAAGCGGTTGTTGGCCGATGCCTGGTCCCAGCGCACTCCATTGTAGCGGGCTAGGTCTAGGGTCAGCGGCGTGAACGAGGTGCGGATGGCATCGCCCACCATCACTCGCGTCGACCACCCGCCGAAGGCGTCGTCGGCAATGATCAGATGGCGCAGCCAGTTTTGGTAGAACCGACCTTTGAGGAGCACACTGCCAGGTTGCCCCTCGTTGGCGGCGCGGAACTCTTCCATGCGGAACACCTCGTAGCCTTCGGTCAGGTAGCTGCCGAAGGCGTCATAGCGCTTGAAGATCGGGATGCCCTCGCGGTAGTGCTCGTAGTCGATCCAGCCATAGTTGAGATAGGGGGCCGAATAGCGGGAGATGTACGGGTCGCGGAAGCGCCCTTTGGTCAGCACTAGGGCCTCCTTGATCTCCCCTTCACTCTCTTGGGCACCGACAGCGCCCGGAAACAGCAAGAGACTTGCTAGCAGATAGCGCACTATGGACTTTGCGGTCTTCATCGCACCACCGAGCCGATCCCCGATAGGAAGCGGACGAAGAATCGGTTGAAGGCTAGGTCCTCTTTCCCAGAATCGTCGAAATCGATTTCCTGACGCATTACCCCGATCTCGGTACCGATGTTATAGCCTTCGTATTTCGTCTGGCTGAACCACATCAGGAGCCAAGTCGTGCGCTTTGAGTCGTTGGTCTCGTCGACAAAATCCAAGCGGCGGTCAATCAGCCCTGGAAGCCCCTGCAGGCCTAGACGCAGTTGCGAGCGTACAGTCAATGGATAGTCAACCCGCAGGATAGGCAGTACCTGCAAATTTTTGAAGAGCGGCGCGGGGGCACTTTCGCGGCCGCGGAAGCGATAGAGCGCCTTGAAGCGGGGCTTGATTTCCAGCTTGCCGAGGGCGTAGGCATAGTCGGTGCGCAGCACGGCTCCAAAGAAATCGAGGTTGTCTTCGGCTTGCATCTCCCCTGTGGCGAAGCGATGCTCCCGCTGATGGTTGAGGTCGTAGCGCATTTTTCCCGCGATGTTCCAGTGTGCTGCGGGCTGAAATTCGACCTGCAGCAGGCCGCGGTTGACGAAGCTGTCGCGGGCTTCGAGCCGGTCGGCAAAAAAGGTCTCGGTATAGCCGCCTATGCCCTCGCGCAGGATATAGCGGAAATAGTCGTTGGAGATGTCGTCGTTGACGTCCTTGCTCTCGTGGTTCAGGCGTATCCGCCAGCGCGAGGCGAAGCGTCGGTCGAAGTCGAACCGGCCGTACAGCGCTTCGTTCGTACCCTGCGCGGCAATTTGTTCTACGTCGTAGCGTCCCAGAGTCACCCTAAGACCGCGCACCGACTCGCAACCGACGAACAGGTGCAAGCCGCGTTCGTCTTTGTAATAAGGATAGTTGGGAAGCAAGTCGTCTTCCCAAGCGTCGGTGATGGAATTGTTGTTGAAATCATCGCCAAAATAGAATTCGTCTGGATCGGTAAAGTACATCAGGAAAGGCTCGTCGTAATCGGCGAACTGGTTGCGGTTGCGATTGGTGTCGGCATGGCCGTCTTGGTCGAGGTCGAAGAAGGGGAAAATACTGCCCTCGCGCGGACGGTCTAGCACCAGCCAATTGTCCGGCATCTCGTTGTAGAGCATGTTGTCGTTGTCGTCAACTAAGGAGAAAAACGGCGTACTAGTGACGATTCCGACGTTGCGGTAAAAGCTCTGACGTGGCTCGTTAAAGAAGAACACTTCGCCCAAGGGCGCGTTCGCCTCGGCGGGGTGGGGGTTGTAGGAAGTGTAGCTGGCTCCGACGGAGAACAATTCGGCACCGAGTTGGAAGGGTTTGAGGTCCTTCGCCAAGACCAGATAACCGGCCGCGTCGTCGAAGTTGCTGCGCTTGCCC
The DNA here is from genome assembly GCA_965116455.1 of Candidatus Latescibacterota bacterium. Lineage (GTDB taxonomy): Bacteria > Latescibacterota > UBA2968 > UBA8231 > UBA8231. Next base: position 4,376,015 of record OZ220690.1, read on the forward strand.
GGCAGCGTAGGGTACTGGAAGTGGTTGCTGCTCTTGGCGATCTCACCATGCACATCCAGCCCTGGGACTATCAGCTTGCCGTTGAGCCCCATCACTTCTACCCCCGTCGCCATGCCGTAGTCGAAGTGAATAATCTTCTTGTTCGACATATCGCCGATGTTGTCTTCGGCGCGGCGGATAATGGAGAAGCCGGTCTCCCTGTTCTCTCCGCTACCGCGCAGTGGATCGGTCACGAAGAAGTGCTTCTGGCGCATGGAGATTTTGTAGTCATTAGCCACCAGCGCCACAAACTCCACCTCGACCGCGTCCTCTGGCACGGCGAAGATATAGTCGATAAAGACGGGGACGTCGAGTCCCTCTTCGCTGCGGAACAGCCCGCTGGCCTCCAGATGGCGTCCCGATTGCACCGCGCCGGGTGAGAGGTCTATGGAAGCGGGACGCAGTTCTGTTTCTGTCTCTTCCTCGCCAGGCGCGTCGATAGGAGGTGCCAGCGTCACTCGGGCGAAAAGGTCGAATACGGCTGCCCCGCCGCGGCCGTCTTCGGGTGAGTCATCCTCAAAGCGCACGACGATTTCTCGCGGCACGGTGTTTTGCGGGGCCAATCCCTTGCGGCTGTTGGCGCGAAAGCCGCGCTGGCTGTCAAAGCGGTGCAGATTGACGTAGGTCGTCCCTAGCGTAAAGACATCGCCGATACTGATCTCCCAGTGCCCACCCAACAGATAGGCTCCGTCGTTGATATTGCGCCTCTGGCCCTGTCTCCCTAGGTCGGTGCGACCTGAAGTTTTCATCTTCATCGGATCCGAAATGCGCGAGACTACTAGGGTCAACTGTTTGTCGGTAGAAGAGATAGCGTCGAAGCGGAGTCCATTGAAGTTGACGAGGTCCAAGGTCAAGGGCGTGAAGGTGGTGTGGATGAAGTCTCCCACCATCAGCCGGGTATTCCATCCCCCGTAAGAGTCGTCGGCGATGACTAGGTGGCGCAGCCAGTTCTGGTAAAACTGGCCCTTGCGCGCCAGACTGCCTAGCTGTGGCGACCGGGTGCGGAATTCCTCCAAAGTGAAGACATCGTACCCTTCGACGATAAAATCTCCGAAGGTATCATAAGTGCGCAGATAGGGCGTCGTGTTCAGCCGGTAGTTTTCGTAGTCGGCCCAACCGTAGTTTTCGTAGTCGGCCCGCCAGCGCCCAATGAGGAGATCGCCGTACTGGTGCCTCCCATAAAAGATGCCCGAACTGGCACCAGGCACGGTCTGCGTCTGGCGCGGGACTTCCTCTTCATACACATAGTTGGGATAGCGCGGGGTCTCCTCGCCTTTCTTGAGTTCGTCGTCTGTGGCTTGGACTCCAACCGCCGACGCGAAGAGAGCTAACCCAAGGGCCGTCCATTTTCTATGAGCGGTAGAAGCCGACATGTTGACCGGGTATTTTTAAAACGAGTAGCCTAGAGAAAGCCACTGATTGCCACCGGCATCGATTTGGGCCGTATAGCGGTAGGCGTAATTGATCACCGCCTTGCCGAATTTCAGCCCGAAGCCGCCGTCCACTTCCCCCGCCGCGCCTTCCCCGGCGATGCCACTTGCTCCGGCCCGCAGCCGTAGGTCGTAGTCCCCGCCCAGTTTGTACTCGCCGCCCACTCTGACGCGCCGGTCTCCGTCGAGGTATTCTAGGTCGGCCTCCAGTGCGTAGAGGGGATCTTCGTAGCCCAATCCTATCACTAGGCGGCGCGGGATCCCCGTACCGCCGCCCTCTGAGACATCAGGCTCGTTGAGATCCCGACCGCTGAATCCCAAGACTACGGTGCTGTCCTGCCGCTTTAAAAGCACCATGCGCGCTCCCACATCTACTCCTAGGCCGTTGCCCGAGCGGTCCGGATCGCTCAGGCCGCCGTCTGGAGCCTGATAGCCATCAGCCGACCAGCGCAAAAAGCGCAGACCCAAGCCTAGACTCAGGCGATCGCCGGAGGACCGGCTATAACCGAGGGCGAATCCGTTCTCGGTGTAGAAATCGGCCCCCAGACCCGCAAAGCCTGCACCCAGCCATCCCCCGGCCAACTGCTGTGCATAGCTGACGGTCCACAGATTGATATTCGGACCTGCGTCGAGTTCGGGAAACAGACGGGCGTAGTCCACCAGAATCTGGCGATTGCCGACCAAGGCCAGTCCGGCGGTATTGTACCAAAGTGCGCTGGGGTCGCTGGCGTGAACTACGAAGGCGTCGCCCATAGCGCTAGCCCGACCGGCGCGCCCTAGGGTTTCGAAAGCAGCCTCGGTGGGCGCTGACAGTCCGATGCTCAATGCCGCAATGAGAGGGACCGCTCTATGCATTTCCTAATTCCACAGGTTGCTCAGGTTGAATGCCGACCGCAAGCGCAACTCAATACGCTACGCCCACGGCTCCGTTAAATGCGATGCCGTCACCGCTGTCCACTTCGACCTGAAAGAGATAAAGACCCGGCGGTACTCGTTCCCCGTCGTCGTCCCTACCGTCCCATTCGACGACGTGCGTTCCGCTTTTCTGCTGCAATTCAATGTGGCGCAAAGGCCGCCCGGTCAGGTCGAAGATGCGCAAGGTCACCGGGCGAACTATGTTGAGTTTGGCGAGTTGGTAGCGAAACTGCACCGCGTCGAAGCGCCCGTCGCCATTGGGAGAAAAAGGATTGGGCACCACTTCGAGGGTACCTTTATCGAAGACCTGATCCACTAGGCCGGCTCCAAAGATAGCCAGTGCGTTTTGCCGACTGCCGTTGGCTTCAATCTCTTGGGGATTGTCCGGTGATTCCGCGTCGAGGATCTGGCCGCTGAAGAGGTTGAGTTCGTCAAAGAGCACCGTGCTGAAGCGCACTTCTAACTCGGCGTCGTTTTCAATGCGCGGGGCAAAGTGTATGTCTGCTCTCACGCCATCCCCGCCAAGAGCGTAATCTTCTCCTTCGATTAACTCCGCACCTTCGAGGAGTATTCCCTTTATCGACACGTGATTGGGCATCTTCAGCCGCAGGATGTCGAAGCCCGAGCCCGAGCCGATTTCCGCGCGCAAACGGTAGAGAAAGTCGCGCATCTGACCTACCGGCACCTCGTCGGCGGGCAGGGTATCGGGTTCGGCTACGCCCCCGTCGTCGCGCACAACCTCGGCGCTTACCACTGCGGCCAGAGGATCGCCATAATCTACCTCAAGCCGAGTAAGGCGAGCCGAGAGGCTCGGATCATCAGCCGCTAGATTGACCTGATACTGGAAGTAGCGCCGCGGTTCGGGCAGCGCTAGGAGCGTACCCGCAGCCTCATCAATGGGTTCGGTCCAGTCGCTCCACTGGTCGTTAGGCGCGGCCGTAGGTCCCGTGCGGAACTGCATAGTCAACTTGGTCCCCTCGGGCACTTCAGCGTCCCAGCGCACCTGGCCAAAATTTTTCGGCGCTGCTAGGCCGAAGTCATCTACTTCTGCAACAAAACTCCCCGCACTGAGAAATCCGCCGCCGTATATCTCGATCTCGCTCACCTGGACCACGTGTATCCTGTCGATGGCCTTGACTTTGACGCGCACGTAACGAGCCACCACCGGAGTGAAGGTCGTGTCTACTAAGTTTTCGAGGTTGCGATTGTTGATTAGCTGTTCTTTGAAGACGATGTTGTCGAGCGAGGTTTCGATGCTGTATCCCTTTATAAAGTCGATAGTATTGTCGCGCACCGGCACTATTACCACGCGATTGATCAGCCGGGCTTCTTCTAGGTCGACTTGAATAAAAAAGTTAAAGGCCGAAGCGGTCTGGCTGCTCCAAGCCGAGTTGCGGCTGGTGTTGCCATCGGTGACTCTAGCGGCTGCTCCAGTTTGGTCCGTCGCCGGCTTGCGCGATGCTAAATTGACTTCTGGATCGACATTGCCCAGTATCAGCGCACCATCCTCGTCGACTTGCACTTCCTCTTGCGCGGCGGTGTTCCAAGACGCCGGAGACCAAGTGTTTTGCGCCGCTAGGTCGCAGGCGCACAACGCGATGACGAGCAGGGCGAAGCGGACTTTAAAAAGAAAGAGGTAGTTCCACATATTCTTTATTTATAGATAGTTATAAAAAATTTGATTCATTTATTAAAAATTTAAATTAGAAGGAACTATCCCCTAAGTCAACGCTATTGAGGTTTCCGTATTATCCTTGGACAGGTTCGAGGCCCAGCAGCACGAGCAGGAAAGATGTATGCCAATACGCGCTGTTGATGTAGGGGTTTTCCGCTGTCGGCCAGTTCGTCCAATAGGTCTCGTTGTGGGGAATGCGGTGGTACCACTGCACTAGGGGAATGGATGGCAACTCTTCGATCCAGATCTCCATGGCTTGGCGGAAAAGGAGCAACAGTTGCGGATCATCCGGTGCCGTCTGCCCCATCTGATCGACGATGCGGTCGTATTCTTCGTTTTGCCAACGCCAGAAAATCTCGGCTGCAGTGCTCGTAGGTCGCACAAAGCGGCTGTGGTACAGTCGGAGCGTAAAATAAGGATCGCGCACGGAACCGCCGTTGCCGAACATGAAGCTTCTGGCCATGCCTTGGGTCATGCGGGTGTACACGTCCGACGTCATGCGAAAACTGGCGTCGAAACCCGCGCGCTTGAGCTGGGCAACTAGCACGGGTGCCAAGTCCTGAAAAATCGTGGCGATGTCGATCACGACCTTGAGGGGTTGCTCGTCCTTGACCCACAAGCCCTCTTCGTCTCTGGCCCATCCTTTGCGGGCCAGGATCTCGGCCGTTCTCTCGGGATCGTGTAGGGCTATTGAGGATTGTTCGACTAGGTCTTGTACTTGAGATGTAAATCGCCGCAAGGGGGGGAAATCCGGAAAGGGCAATAGCGCGTATTCCCCGCTGCCCTCCCAGCCTATCGCGAGAAGCTGCTTGCGGTCGATGGCATAGTTGACTGCCCAGCGGATCTCTGAGTCGCTGAATGGTTCCTCTAGATTGTTGAATCCCAGAGAGATTGGCCACCAGTCTAAATAGCCGTAAGGCAGTTGTCTGCCGCTCCAGGTAGCCACGTTGGGATTGCCGTGGACGATCGACTTAATATTGGCAGGACGCATGTCGAGACAGCTATCTAGATTGTTGGCAATCAGACTCTGCACCCTTTTGACTTCGTCCATATAGGGTAGGTAGATAATGCGCTGGACTTTGGGCAGGGCGCGAAACCCCGTTTTGGCCCCCCACCAATCCCGGCGCAAATCCCAGATCCTCTGACCCGGCTCGGAAAGGGCAATCTGGTAGGGACCGCTGACCACTGGCCAGCCCTGCGAAAGATCGAAGTTGGCGAAGCTCTTGGGGTCTTGGCCCTCCCATATGTGCTTGGGCACGATGGGGACGCCATTGCCGAAACAATGGGTAAAATAGGTAAAGATAAAGCGCGGATTGGGCGCATTAAGTGTGATTTTGGCGGTCAGGTCGTCCTCGGCTACTGCTTCTTTGACCCAGGTCTGCATGTCAGTGGAAAAGAGCAGGTTTGGCGCGTTTTCCTTGAGCATGTTGAGCGTGAAGACCAGATCGTGCGCCGTCCACGGCATCCCATCGCTCCACTCCACGCCCGCGCGGATACGGACTTGTATCTCAGTGAAATCCTCGTTGAAAGTATGGCGCTCTGCTAGCCAGGGAATGATGTTGTCCTCATCCCGATAGGCGTTGTAGAAATAGAGTGGTTCGAAGAGGAAATTCCACCCCGTGCGCGAAGTGCGGCCGGGAATGTACGGATTGAATGAGTCGTAATCTTTGATCTGGCCGCTGCAAATATTGACTTCTAGACAGTCCAAAATCAGGGTGCGGTTGCGCGGAACCAATTTCAGACCGTTGCCCGCGCCGTCTTCTGCCGTGGGCCCACAGGCGGAGAGTAGTGCTAGCAATGCGAACGAACCAACGAGCGCGTTTTTCATACGTGTCGAGTGCTCCCGATGCTGGACCAAGCGCTTATCTACTCGCCGAGAGCGCCCTCTGTAAGTTGGAGTTTTTTAATAAGGTTTGGGTCTCAAAGATGGAACCTGTTAATTCGGGCGGCGGCAGCGGGACTCGCACCGGCAATTTCTCAAGCCGCGGTTCCCAGACGGGGTCTCCCCGCAAAAGCCCGCTGTTGTACGCGTCCCAATCCCGCACGGAGTTGATCAGCGGCCAAGCATCGGCAGCGGCGAACATGATCAACAGCAGGCGACGGGGCTTGTTTGAGACATTGGGCAGCGAACCGTGCAAAGCCCGCACATGGTGGAGCGAAATCCCTCCCGCGCTGACCTCCACTGGTTCGGCGTCTCCGTCGTCAAAATCCTCCTCGGTGACTGCGCCGACGAAGCGACCGTCTTGGTGGTGGTCGTAGACTTTGCCCTTGTGGGATTCCGGGATCACCATTAGGCAGCCATTCTCGCGCGTCATATCGTCGATGGCCACGCCCACGGCCAAAAGGTCGTCATTGGTGTGCGGATAGAACGCCCAGTCTTGGTGCCACTCAACCGGGCTGCCCGAGTCCTCGGCTTTCATGTTGAGCTTGGTCCCCATGGAGCGGATCGCCGGTCCGATCAACTGTGCGACGATGTCCAGGATCCCATCGTAGCGGTGGACGCGGTCGAAGACCGGATTTTGGCCGGAGGGATTTTTAATCCGCCGCAGGCGCGGATTTTCCGGCGAGTGGTCGGGTTCGAGGTCGAATACCTCGTCGCTTGCCGCGACCGCACGGGATCTCTCGATGAACTCGTCGGTAACTCGGCGCAATTCCTCCACTTCCTCGTTACTAACTACATTATCGACTCCGAGGTACCCCTTCTCGCGGTAGAATTGAATTTCTTTCCCAGTCAGCATGTTCTGCTCCTTGTGCTATTCGGCGCGACGATACGCGTTTTATCTAAGTGAAGAGGAATGAGCTATACAATTCAACGGCAATGGTTATACTATCAATGGTCAAGTTGTCAAGTTATTTATACTAACTCTCGATTCTCACAGCCGCTAGCATTTTGTCCATGTGCATCGTCTGCGTTTTGGTCTTGCTCTGCTTGGTTCAGGGCGTTTCCGCCCAGGTCCGCTTTGTCGACATCGCGTCTGGGTCGGGAATCGATTTCATCCACTACACGGGTGCCAGCGGCCGCAAATACCTGCCCGAAACCATGGGAGCAGGTCTGGCCTTCTTCGACTACGACTCGGACGGCGATCTAGATCTCTACTTTCCCAACGGCGCTCCCCTCCCTAACAGTCTTCGCACCTCGACTCCGGTCAATGCGCTGTACCGCAACGACGGCTCCAATTCCGGATCTCAGCGTTTCACCTTTACCAGCGCGGCCGCCGATACTGGCTACGGCATGGGCTGCTGTCTCGGAGACTACGACAGCGACGGCGATCTGGATCTCTACTTGACCAACTTCGGCATCAACCGCCTCTACCGCAACGATGAGGGTCGTTTTGCCGATGTGACTGGGCGCGCAGGTGTCGGGGACGCGAGTTGGAGTACTGGCTGCGCGTTTGTCGACATCGACCAAGATGGCCTGTTGGATATCTATGTCGTCAATTATCTCGGCCGCGGCGTCGCAGGAGCGCCCCGTTGCGTCAAGGATGGACGTCCCTACTACTGTCATCCTAGCCGCTACCCAGCCCAAGCGGACATTCTCTTTGCAAATCAGGGTCGAGGCCGCTTTGCGGACATTACCCGCGCAAGCGGCGTGTATGAAGACGTCGATGGCAAGGGCTTGGGTATAGCCGTCTTCGATTACGATCAGGACGGCGACTTGGATATGTATATTGCCAACGACACCACGCGCAATTTCCTCTACCGCAACGATGGGGGCCTCTTCGCCGAAATCGGCGAGTTCGCCGGCGCAGCGTACAATGGGGACGCCCTCCCGGAAGCTGGCATGGGCGTTGCCGTCTCCGACGTGGAGGGCGACGGGGACTTTGATATCTTCGTCACCAATTTCGAACTAGAGACCAATACGCTCTACCAGTACGAAGGTCGCGATTTCTTCGCGGATGGGACTTTTGCCGCTGACCTCGGCGGGCCCGGTTTAGCCCGCTTGGGGTTTGGTGCCCTCTTCTTGGATTACGACAACGATGGCGACGAGGACCTCTTCGTGGCTAATGGCCATATTCAGACCGATATGCGCCTGCACGACGGCACCATCGGCGCGGACCAACCCGACCAAATCTTTGCCAACGACGGCAATGGGCGGTTCGCCGATGTCTCCGCCTTGGCAGGACCTTATTTTCGGTTGCCGATGACCAGCCGTGGAGTGGCCTCCGGCGACTTCGACCAGGACGGCGATCTCGACTTGGCCGTCACGCACTGTGGCCAGACACCTTCTCTGCTGCGCAACGACGGCGGCAGCAATCGCAACTGGCTCCAGTTATACGCCAATCCCGCCGGTGTCATCGATGCTGGTGTGCGCCTGCGTCTGCGCGCAGGTTCCATCACGCAGCACAAGCAGATCGTCGCCAGTGCTAGTTACCTGTCTCAGAGCGAACAGGCCGCCTTTTTCGGCCTCGGTGAAGCAACGCGCGTCGATACGCTGGAAATAATATGGCCGGGCAAAGGTAAACGCTTGCTGAGTGACATCCCCGTCAATCGGCGTCTGCACTTGGACCTTGATGCGGCAGACGAACTCTTTTCCGATTGACGGAGTAGCGAAAGCTGCACTTGATTTGATCGCATGACTTCTGCTTCCTCAACCGGCGTCTCCTTGCGCGCCGTACTGCTCGGCCTCTGCTTCTGTTTGGCCATCGCCCTAGGTGAACCGTATGGCGTACTCGTCTTGCGCGGATCGCCCTTGGGGGTCGATTTTACGACCGGTGCCGCCCTTTTTCTCTTTTTTTTATTAAGCCTGCTGTTCAATCCACTTGCTCGCGCCCTGACCGGATCCGGTTTGCACCGCGGCGAGCTCGTCACCATCTACATCATGATGGTCGTCGCCACGGCCATTCCCTCCTGGGGCTTTACGCTCAATCTCATTCCGCTGATGAGTGGTTTCTTTTATTATGCCACTCCAGAAAACGGCTGGATTGAGCAAATCCTACCCAACTTGGCCGGATGGCTGGTACCCGACCATCCCGACGCGGCTTGGAAACTGTTTGAGGGCAGCCCTCCCGACGAGCCCGTGCCTTGGGCGGCGTGGGCTCGCCCGCTCCTGTTTTGGAGTCTCTTCATAGTCACCATCTACTTTGTCACCATCTGCCTGCTGGTCATGCTCCGCAAACAGTGGATGGAGCGCGAAAAACTGCTCTTTCCCCTAGCGGTGTTGCCCCTCGAAATGAGCCGACAAGAGCGAGGCAGCCTCTTGTCTCCCTTCTTCAAGAGCAAGCTGATGTGGTTCGGCTTTCTGATCCCAGCCACTATCAACACCATCAATGGCCTGCATAGCTACTACGACTTCTTACCGGCGATCAACCTGAACATGCCGGTCTCCATTCTGCGCGACTCCATTACGCTCAACTGCCGACCGCGCTTTGAGGTCATCGGCCTCTCCTACCTGCTCAGCCTTGATGTGTCGTTTGGAGTGTGGTTTTTTGCCTTTCTCGCCCTGCTCCAGACCGGGGTCCAGCGCATGCTGGGATGGAGCATCGGCCCGGTCCAACCCTTTTCGGACCCAGCTTCCCCCAGCGTTGCCCACCTAGCGCTGGGGGCGCTCTTCGTGCTCGTCCTCACCAGCTTCTGGAATAGCCGCCAGCACTTTATGGATATTTTGAAAAAGTCCCTGTACGGCGATCCCACCATAGACGATAGCGACGAGATCATGCCCTATCGCACGGCTTTTTGGGGCGCAATTTTCGGTCTTTTGCTGGCCGCTTACTGGCTGTTGGCCACTGGCCTCAACCTGCTCAGCACCGCGGTCTTCCTGCTGTCGTCGCTGGTGATTTTCATCGGTCTGGCCCGCATTATATCCCAGACGGGTCTGGCCTATTGCCGGGCCACGGTCTGCGCCCCGGTATTCACGGTAAACGCCTTGGGTACTTCGCAGGTGGGGACGGTTGGTCTGACTAGCCTTGGGCTGGGGTTCGCTTGGGCCGCCGACGTGCGCATTCTCGTCATGGCCTCGGTGGCCATTGGTCTGAAGATGGCCGCGCAAACCCGCCTAGAACCCCGGCGTCTGTTTTGGGCGATCGTCCTGGCCATTGTCGCGACCCTGATTGGTTCGGCTTGGGCCATCATCGAATTGGCCTATACCTACGGCGGCATCAACTTGACCGGCTGGCAATTCAGCGGCCTGCCCAATTTCGCGGGAAACTGGATTATCTACAACATGAACAATCCACAGCCTCCACACCTGTGGCACCTTGGATTTACTGGCGGCGGGGCGTTGCTGATGGGCTTACTCACCTGGGTCAAAGGCCGTTTCGTCGGCTTTCCCATCCATCCAATCGGCATGACTCTCGGACTGACTCACCCCATCTACCACGCTTGGTTTTCGGTCTTTGTCGCCTGGCTTATCAAGGCTTTTATCCTCAAATACGGAGGGGCTAGGCTGTACCTGCTGCTGCGTCCCTTCTTTCTGGGGATAGTTCTGGGGGGATTCGCCTCAGCCGGGATCTGGCTAGTGATCGACCATTTTACCGGTATGACCGGCAACGTTTTTACCCTCTGATGCGGCGTATTGCCAACTCTACTCTTCTACGTGGTAATCCACGCCCGTAATCATCTTCAGCGCGCGCTGTGCTGCCGCGCCGTCCGCATCCTGCGAGCGCGCCATCAAGTCGATCAGCGCGCTCTGTGCCTCGACCGCGTTCAGTTTGCCCAATGCTAGGGCCGCCTCCTCGCGCACGCCCCTGCTTTCGTCCTCGAGCCTTTCTATAAGAAGGCTGATCGCCTCCGCTCCTCCTCGCCGGCCCAGCAACTGAACCGCGATGTAGCGAACCGTCGCATCGGGATCTTTGACTAAGCGCAGAAGGTGTGGATTCAGCTCCTCGTACTGCAAGCGCACTAGCCCCACTAGGGCTTCTTTGCGCACGTGCGGAAACCAATCGTCCAACGCTTTTACCAGATCCTCTGCAGCGCCATCGTAGCGCAAATTCACTAGGCCGCGCAGGGCTTCCATCCGCACCATAGGTGCTGGATCTTCTGCCAGTGCCGCGCGCAGAGGTCCGATGGCCTTGGCGTCCCCCAGCTTGCCCAGCGCTTCGGCCGCCTCCTCGCGCATGTCCTTTGCAGGGGCCTCGCGCAAAAGCGCAGCCAGCGGTGCAGTTGCGCGCTGGTCGCCTATTTTGCCCAGTAGCTGGACCGCGATGAAGCGGACGCTGTCCGGCCCGCTCGCCAGCGTTTCGAGTAGTGGCGGCACCGCGCGCTCGCCGCGCAACAGGAGTTTTAACGAGGCGTCGCGTCGCACCTCTGGATCTGGATTGCCGAGCTGGGCGACGTACTCTTCTGTAGATCCGCAGGCACCTAGGCCAATCGCTAGGCTGGCAAAAACAATGCTGCGCCACCTTGTATTCGCTGCCTTGAATAGCTTTCTCATCAGACGTCGCTTTCCATCAGTGATGGTATTCAGCTTCTAAGGCGATTCCCCTTCGCGCAGGGTCGTGAAGCGATCGACATCTAATCCTTCCCATTGATCCACTTGGCCGCTGGGCCAATAGACCTGCAAGCTATCCACGCGGTAGCTTTCGCCCAAGCCGAAGTGTACCCGCAAGTCGCTGACACTCAAATAACTCGATCCCGAACTCACTTCCCTGACCTGCCGCCGCCCGTTCGCCCATAGCTCGATACGCGCGCCAATGCCGTCCCTATTGCTAGCGGAGCCGATCGCGCGGAGGGCCAGCCAGTGATGGCCGGTTGCGCTGTCGTTGCGCAGTAGTTCGGGCCTGCCGTTGCAGTTGGTCACTAGGATATCCACATCGCCGTCGTTGTCGATATCGCCGAAGGCGGCTCCGCGGCTCACCCGGGCCGTTTTAAAGGCTGGCCCGGCGCGAGCGCTAACATCGACAAAGCGTCCCTTGTCGTTTTCCAGCAACTGGTTCTGCTGCCCGTAGGTGAGCGTGTTTTCCAACAACTCGATATTGTGCAGAACATGGCCGTTGGCGTTAAAAAGGTCTAGGTCTCCGTCGTTGTCGCAGTCGAAGAAGCGCGCACCGAATCCCAGCGGTGTCAAGGTCGCCCCGCTCAGGCCAACCGCGGCCGTCACATCGGTGAAGAAGCCGTTGCTCAGATTGCGATAGAGGGTATAGGTCTCGTACGAAAAGTTGGAAATGTAGAGGTCGAGATATCCGTCTTCGTCGAAATCGCCAAAATCCACACCCATACTGGCTTCTAGTTCTCCGCCGCCGTTGTGACTCACCCCGCTCAAAAGAGCCACTTCGGCGAAGCGGTCGCCCTCGTTGCGCAACAGGTGGTTGGGAGTTTTGTCATTAGCCACGTATAAGTCTAAGTCCCCGTCCTGGTCGTAGTCAGCACCGGCCACTCCTAAGCCTTTGCCAGCGGCGATTTGCCCTAGTCCGGCTTCCAAGCTCACATCTGTGAACTTTCCTCCCCCTTCGTTGTGGTAGAGTCGATCTGCTGCCCCTGCGAACTTAGCTGGATCGCAGTAAACTTGCAGACCGCGATCGAAGCAGAGACGGTGCTTGTCCAAGTCGAAGTCGGTGTAGTTGACCACGTACAGATCCAGCAGGCCGTCGCGGTCGTAGTCGATCCAAGTGGCGCTGGTGCTCCACAGGCTATCGCCGACTCCGGCTGCTGCGGTGGCTTCTACGAAGCGCACGCCATCGTTGCGGTAAAGCACGTTGGCCCCAAAATTGGTGAGGTACAGGTCTTGGTCTCCGTCGTTGTCGTAGTCGGCCGCTGCACATCCCATACCGTAACCCGTATCGCCGACTCCGGCTGCTGCGGTGGCTTCTACGAAGCGCACGCCATCGTTGCGGTAGAGTCTGTTGATGGGCGTCGCGGCGGCTTGGTAACCAGGCAAAGGTGCTCCATTCACCAAGTAGACATCTAGATCGCCATCCCCGTCAAAGTCCAGCACTCCCCCACCCGACCCCATGGTTTCCACGAAGTACAGCTCGCCGCTGCCGCCGTGAGTGTGCTTAAAATCCAAGCCCCATTCCCGACTTACTTCCGCGAAGCGCACAGGTTCGCTATGCGCTGCTGCCGCCCAAATCGCAACGACGGCCAGCGACCAGCAAAACCGTTGGACCCTGTGGGTCCGACTCATGTTGTATCGGGGGGGGTATAGAACATGTATTGCGGTTCCGGGCGATGGTCCGGCAGACTCTGGAAGCGTTCGAGATGCACCTGAGCCGCTTCTTGCTGTCCCAACTGCATATAGACCTGTCCGAGGCCGTACGAAGCGTAGCGGTGGTCGGGATTGAAGCTCAGACACCGTTCGTAGGCGGCGGCGGCCTCGTCTAGACGGCCCAGCGCTCTGTACACCGTGCCAAGCTGGTAATGCGCATCTTCGTACTTGGGATTGATCTCGATGGCTTGCTGGAGTCGGTCCAAAGCCGCCTGATGGCTGCCGTGTTTGGAGAGAGCCAAACCCAAACTGTAGAGGGTCAATGCCGAGTGCGGGTCGAAGTCCAATACGCGCTCGAATCGCTCAGCCGCCTTGTCGTACTGGCCCAGCGTCAGGTAAACGTGCGCCAGATTGTACCAATAGAGCTTGTTCCGAGGTTCCAATTCCAGCGCCTTGTCCAGAAGCTCGATGGCCTTCAGGTGTTGGTTGAAATTCTTGGAATAGAGAAGGGCTACGTCGCTGTGGGCGGCGGCTAGGCCCGAATCCAACTGCATCGCCTCTCTGTAGGCTGTCAGTGCTTCTTCGGGCCGCTCCTGAGTGACCAGCGCCAGTCCCATATTGCGGTAGTTGCGCGCGTTTTCCGGTGCTAGGCGCACGGCAACGCGATAGTGCGCCACGGCCATTGCGTATTCCTTGTGCCACATCGCCTCACTGCCAGCTAGTCGCTCGACTAGGGAGGGATCCGGGACGCTCTGGGGAAGGGCTTGTTCCGTTTCTTCGTCTCGCAGGCCCAGACTCTTAGCTCGATAAAAACGCGCCCGGGCCATAGCCGACCAGCCCCTCGATTCGTAGAGTTTACCCAGCCCGTACTGATCCAGCGCCAAGTCTGGATGAGTCGTCATCAGTTGGGCCTGTCGCTCATTTTTATCCCCCCGGCCTCTTAGGAAGCGCGCTCGTTCCATCGCCCTCTGGGCTTCGTGCAAACGGCCTATTTTGCGGTAAGCGAGGCTTAAATTATACACAGCTTCGGCATAGCTCGTATCCAAGGCGACGGCCTGTTCAAACGCCGCTACGGCTAGAGAATCTTCTTTGAGCTGGGTCCGAATCCTACCTATTCCGTGCCAGCTTTTGGCGTCTCTTGGATCGAGTTGCACAGAGGTAAAATAGTGTTCGAGAGCCGCGCGGTGGCGGTTCTGGCGTTGGAGTATAGAAGCCAGATAACGGTGGGCCTGCTGATTCCTTGGATCGATGCGCAACACCGCAGCAAAGCTGTCTCCGGCTTCACTCAGCCTGCCCAAATACTCGTATAAAATTCCCGCATTATAGTGATAGGCGGGATGGCCCGGATCGAGATCAAGGGCTTTTTGGAAGTACCGGTCGGCTTCGTCGTAGCGCCGCCCATAGGTGTAGAGTAGCCCCAGGCTGTGGTAGGCAGCGGCCAGTCCGCTGTCGAGGCGGACGGCGGCTCGGCAATAGTGGTGGGCGCTGTCGAATTGGGCCTTGGCAAAGAAGAGCGTCCCCAACGTCTGATGCACCGGCGCTTCGTCGGAATCAGCCCGCAAAAGTCGGCGCAGCGTCTTTTCGCTTGCTGCAAATTCGCCTTCCTGCAAAAGGCGCGCCGCCCTGCGCATATCCTGCCTTGCCGATCCGCCACAGGCACCTAGAGCTATGGCTAGCAGCAAGACCAGCACCCTCATGATCCGCCCGTTCCCTCTACTAGATTCAGGACTTGATTTACCGCCAGATTTTGGTATGAGTCGATCTGACCACTGGGCCAGCGGATTTCAAGATTCTCGATCTTCTGCGCTGCGCCCAGTCCTAGCTCTAGCTGCCGACTGTTGCCCGACCCTAGGCCCCCTCCGCCGCGCACTTCGGCGTGCAATGTGCGCCCAGCGGTGCGCACGCGCACGCGCACGCGGGCACCGATCCCGTCGCGATTGCTTTTCGTCCCTTGCAGACGCAGGGTAATCCAACTGCGGGGAGGACTGTCGTTGCGATATAGTTTGTTCGGGTTCTGATCCCCCGGATAAGTGCCCCCGATCGGCACGTAAATGTCCTGGTCGCCGTCCCCATCCCAATCGGCGAAGCTCACGCCATACCCCCTGCCTAGCTGTTCCAGACCAACGCGGCGACCGATTTCGACGAAGCGTCCATCCCCCCGGTTGTAGAGTAGCGCATCGGCTTCCAGACGGGTGATTTCCGCTCCGCCGTTGGCTACGTAGATGTCGGGAAACCCGTCGTTGTCGAAGTCGCCGAAATGGGCTCCGATTGACCCGTGCGAACGGCCCAGATTGGCTCGATACGTCGCGTCCTGAAAACTGCCGTCCCTGATATTGTGGTAGAGGAACGACCTATCCTTGTCGCTTTTGACGCGCCCTTCGACCATGCTGAAAAGCGCGGTTTGATAGTCGCTCATCTCGCTGCAGAACAGATCGAGCCAGCCATCTTGGTCGAAGTCAAAGAAAAACGCGCTGTATCCCCCTAGCGGCATTTGGGTACGCGTCTGCCGGGTTACATCAGTAAAGGCTCCATTGCCCTCGTTGCGATAAAAGGTATTCAATCGGTTGAAGTTGGCTACGTAGAGGTCGAGGTCGCCGTCGTTGTCGTAGTCGGCGAAGGCACTGCCGATGCTGCGGTCTGGCTGGATGCCGGCGCGCGAGGCAATATCGGCAAAATGGCCGCTCTCGTCGCCGAGGTAGAGCCGATTGGGGGCACCGTCTCCAGGCACGCCGTTGCTGACGAAAAGGTCCAGATAACCATTGCCGTCCACGTCGCCCCAGATCGCAGTGAAACCGCTGCCCTCGTCGCCGACGCGCGCCATCTGGCTCACGTCGGCGAAGGTGCCGTTGCCCTCGTTGCGGAACAGGGTGTTGGGCGCTTTCCCGTACCAGGCATCGCGGGTTATATAGAGGTCCTGATCGCCGTCGTTATCGTAGTCGGCGAAGATGCTCCCGAAGCCTCCCGGTCCCTCCACGCCTGCGGTGTGCGTCTGCTCCACGAAGCGGACAGCGTCATTGCGGAACAGTGCGCCGCCCTCGAAGTGGCCCATAGCGAAAAGGTCTTGATCGCCGTCGTTGTCGTAATCGGCCCAGGTACTGGATCTTCCCACATCGCTGCGGACCAATCCAACCTCTGCGCTTATTTCCGCAAAGACCACGCCGATGCTACGTGGAAGGCTGGGCGCGGGGGAAAATTCGATTCGGTACTGGGCGTCCAAATCGTCGGAATACCCCCCCAAGCGCGCGTAACCTTGGTAGAGGGCCCAACGCACGATCAGCGATTTGGGGTTCAATTCGGCAGCGCGCCGCAGATGCTCCACCGCTTTCTCGTAGTCGCCCCGCAGGTAGCTCGCCATGCCGAGTTGGTAGTAGATAGAAAAATTGTTTGGCCTGTGGATGAGCAAATCTTGGAACGAGCGCGTCGCCCCTTCCCAGTCGCCTTGGAAAAGCCGCACTTTACCCAGATTGAAATAAGCTTCCCAGTTTAGGGGGTCGAGTGCGCAGACCCGCGCGAAGGCCTCCCCAGCTTCGTCCAAATCCATCATATGGGTTGGCTGCATCCGCAAATAGCCAATACCCATGTGGGCGGCTGCCAAATCTGGTTCTAGTTTCAGGACGCGCCTGAGCTGGCCGTAGGCGCCCTGCTTGTCTCCTTGGCGATCCAAAAGCTGGCCGTAGGCGAAAATCGCCTCTTGGCGTCCGGGTTCGAGGCGCATGGCTATTGCCAATAAAGTGTCGGCCTGCTGGAATTGGCGTCTGGCTTGGTAGACTCCGGCGAGCGAGACATAGGCATCGTAGTAAGTGGAATCCAGCGCTAGACAGCGCTTGAACGCCGCTTCGGCCTTGGCAGGTTGCTGTCTTTGCCACGCCTGCATGCCTTGGCGGTAGAGCGTCTGGATATCTTCATTGGCCTCTGAGTAACCCGGCGGGAAGCACAGACCGAAAACCAATAACCCGCACAGTGTGTATATCCTCTGCAAGCGCCTTTCCTACACTCTTTCCGTCCAACATAGAAAGCCCTCGCCGGCCGTGCGGCCGACAAGGGCTTTCTATTAACCAGACTTAATGGATTCTGACTAATGGCTGAAACCGGACTTGACTTGGCCCCAGGACTGTTCTTCGACTGCCGTGGATGGTTCGGATGGTTCCCCGAGTCCAAAAACGCGAGGATCGTAGATCACCTGTTCTTGCTGGTAGGCCGAAGGCGTGTTCCAAGAGTTGATCGCCGCCTCGTCCTTGGCCGAAGCCAGCCAGACTTGGCGTCCACCCGCTGGATCGTCGCCGTCGTTCCCGGCGTAGATGGTAGGTAAGATCTTGCCGAGTTTGGCTTCGAATTTGGCAATCACCGCTGGGTCGAGCACGAGCCCTTCTAGGGGCAAACGAGCCTCGATCAGCCAGCCGTTATCGGTTTCGAGGCTCTGTACCTCGAGCCCCATATTGCCCATTGACGTCTGAAGTTCACCGGCGTTTTCGCGGTCGAGATAGACGTGGCTGCGCTGTGGGTTATCGAAGGCGTTGCCGGCGATCACGTACTGCACGTCAGGCTCGGCCTTGGAGGGATCGCTTTCATTGCCGTACATGAAGGTCGGATGGCGCGGCTTGCTCGGACGCAAATCGTACATGCCGTGGTACCACTCCATGCTGTCGCCCTGCCAGATGGACGCTTCACCGTCTTCGTTTACGTTGACGAAAAGGTCGTCGACAGCCTCGACGCGGAAGTAAATATTGTCCGCATCAATACCCGTAGCGGCCGAGTACGAGAAATCATCAGGCCCATCAAGTTCGCCCGACCAGAAGTTATCGGGATTGTCCGGGCTCACGTCTACCGTGGGAAAGGTCCACTCGCTGAAGTCGCCGTCGATAAAAGGCTCTTCCGTAAACCAGTACATCGGCTGGGCCCAGTCTTGAGTGCCGGGGGTGGCCTCGGTCGTGGCGTTCACTCCGGCAGTAACTTCACTACTGCCCGAGGCGGTCACCGCGTAGTAGTTGTTTACATCGCCAGGCGTATGCGGCGTCAGGAGCGGATACTCGTAGGCCTGCTGGCCCGCGAGAATATCGGTCCCGACTTGGAACACATTGGCCGCGTCAATGTCACTGATCGGCGCATCCGAAACGTAAACATTGTAGCTGGCTGCGTCCGAGTCGGTCCACAGGATCGTATGCACGTAGTGCGTCTCCGGCAAGGGCTGGCCCTCTACCATGGGTCGCTCGACAACGCCCGTATTTTCCACGGCGATATCCGTCTGGGCGAAGGCTAGGGCCGGCAACGCGACCACAGCAGCGATCAGAGTCCATAAATACTTTTTGGTCATCTTTCCTTCCTTTCTTTGAGTTGAGGTAGCGCCCGTACTTGGTTCGCTATTTGAATAGATGACGGCGAATTTTACAGGCGACTAATATATAGAAAGACGATATTGCAAGGCAAGTTCAATCAAAGGGGACGAGGTATGTTGAACCTCGTCCCCTTTTTTACTGCCTTGCCGGTATGCAGAGCGCTAGTGGCCGATGTGGTTTTTGATGCGGCCCCAGGTGGTGTGCTCTACGGCCGTGGATACGGTCGGGTAGTTGGCCAAATCGACGGTTTCGACGATCACGTAGTCGCACAGATGGTCGCCGTTTGCAGCGGTGTTGAAGCCGCTGCCCGTGCGCCCAAAGATGCTCTGCTGCCCGTGGGCTTCCCGGTCGCGATCCATCCACAGGGTGTGCAGACCTATCACCTGATCGGGTGCGAACACATGCGGAATGCTGGACTCTGGGCCGAGGATGTCGTAGCGCACGAACGGGGGCGAGATCTTCATTTCGTACGTGTATTCGACATTGGGCGACAGGTGTCCGGCGTCCGCTGGCAAGAGGGTGGCCGCGGTGGTGCAATACGGCGGCAGTGCTCCCCAGTCCTCTAGGCCAGGCTCCTGCAAGTCGATGGAAATGGTGCCGCCGAGCTGGGAGTCGAACAGCGGGTGGATGTTGATGCGATACCCGTTGTACACCTCCTCGGTGCTCGTCCAAGACATCGGCCCGCCCGAGTGGTCCATGTCCATGTTGAACTCAAGGGTGTCGTCGTTCCACCAATTGCGCTTTACCTCGGACTCGGCTGCACCGAGGGTGTCGTCGGTGACGCGGGCGAATAAATAGAGGGAGTTGTCCGGCGGCGGACTCCAACCCATGCGATAGCTGGCCGAGAAGTCGTCCGGGACGCCGTTGCCGCCGAGGCCAGTGCCGTCGCCGCTTTGAGCCTCGATCTGCTCGGGAGCGATGATGAAGTCTTGATCGATCCAGGCCCAGTCGTCTTCAGAGCCGTCGATGACCATGGCGTTGGGGTCTGGAATCGTAGGGATAAAACCCGTTACGCCGTTGTGGGCCAAGGCCACTCCAGCGACGGCGAGCACTAGGATCAGGGCGAGATACGAGCGTTTCATCCTGAGGTCCCTTTCTTGAATGAGGTGGGAGGGCTAAACTTTTGTTGATATAAAAGTCTATATTGTATTTGTCAACAAGAAAATGGGCATTTGCCTCATGGCCGCGCCTGCAAATGCCGGTAGGTCGCCATGGCTGCCTCGCCGCGGGCCGTTTGCCCCTGTTTGAGATAAATCAGCCCCAAGTTGTAGTGGGCGTCCGCGAAATTGGGGTCTATTCTGAGAGCCTTTTGCAGGGCTTGGGCCGCGGCGTCTAGCTGGCCCCTGCGCATGTACGTGATGCCTAAGTTGTTGTAAGCGCGGACGTAGAGCGGGTGGTAGCGGAGGATGGTCTCGTACTCTTGTATGGCCTCGGCCAACCGCCCCTGCTTGAGGAGGATGTTGGCTAGGTTGTTGCGCGCACTGAGGTCGGCTGGGTTGATGGACAGTGCTTTGCGATACTCGGCGATCGCGGCTTGGGGGTGCCCTTGGTCGGCGTAGAGTACGCCGAGATTGTAGTGGGCGTGCGAATCCTCTGGGTAGAGCTGTAGCAGGTAGCGGTAGTGCCCGATTTCCTCGCTCGCGGTTTGGAGTCGCGCGAAAGCTGCGAGTAATCGTTCTCCTTCCGCTTCCTTCCCCTGCCGGAGATAGAGCGCGCCGAGCCGGTGAAATGCCTCGGGTTCAAAGGGGTCGGACGCAATGGCTTGCTGCCAAGCGGCCGCGGCTGCGGCGAGTTGCCCCTGTTGCAGCAGCACCTGTCCCAGCGCAATGCGCGCCTTGGCGTGGGCGGGCTGCTGGCGCAGTGCCGCGCGCAAGCTGGCCTCTGCTTCTTGGCCGCGTCCGATTTTCGCGAAGATCTGCCCTAGTTGGTAGTGAGCTTGAGCATAGCTGGAATCGAGCTGCGCGGCCTTTTGCCAGTGGGCAATGGCCGCTTCGTACTGACCCTGGCGTTCGCAGATCATGCCCAAGCTGTACTGCATGACCGCACTTCCTGGCTGGAGCGACAGGGCCTTTTGGAGCGCGTCGCCCGCGGCCGCATAGCGGTCGTCGTCGATGAGGACGACCGCGAGTTGGTGGTAGGTTGCGGCGCGACTGGAGTCTAGCCAGATGGCCTGCCGATACGCGGCTTCGGCTTCGTCGTTGCGGCGCTGGCGCGCAAATGCCCTGCCGAGCGCGAAATAGCCCTCGGCGCGCTGCGGCTCGAGTTCGATCACCCGCTGGCAGTGCTGTGCCGCCAATTCGGGCTGGCCGTGTTTGAGCAGCAGGCGCGCGAGCAGCAGGTGAACTTCCGCGCGAGAGGAATCGGCTGCCACGGCGCGGCGACACTCCGCAATGGCCTGGACATAGCGCCCTTCTTCGGCGTGGTGATTGCAGTCGTCGTAATGGAGGTCTGACGCGTCTCCACACGCCCACATCAGCGTCCCCCAAATGAAGAATGGGATCCTTTGCACTTGCGTACCTCGACTAGGCGACCTTATCTCACGTAACAGCGACTGGGACATTGCGAGCTATCTTGTAACCTGACGTTTCGCAGTTGGACGAATTGGCGAATCCCGCGCGGGCGTGTACTAGACGTTGGTTCCAACGAATTGGTTTTTGGGACCAACAGGGCATCCCTACGGTAAGGACCCGTTCCTTAATGAGAAAATTAATGCAAATCCTTCTAGCCGGCCTAGCTCTAGTCGCTTTCGTCATTGCGATAAAGAAAGCCGGCCTCTGGGATGCTCTGCACGCGCCCGCGACTTACCCCCCCATGCCGGCGCATCCGCCCATAGTCGCAGCCCCCGACTCCCTCCCCCCACCTGTTTTGGCCTATTGCGGCATGTGCCATGCCGTGCCCCACCCACAAGTCCTGACTCAGGATCTGTGGCCGCAAAAAATGCAGTTGATGTTTGATTTGATGGAGCAACAAGAGATTGCCATATCCGAGGCGCACAAAAAAGAATGCTTGGATTTCTACGTCGCAAATAGCCCCGAAGCTTTCGCGGTCTTGCCATCGGATCCTGAACAACCCACGCCGCCCTTTCGGAAGTATGTCCTCGGCCAGCCCGTGCGGGATTTCGACTCCGAGGAATGGACCTCGTGGCCCAAGATCGCCAATGTCAACGTCGTGGATCTGAACCGCGATCGCCAATTGGATGCCTTGGTCTGCGACGCCCAATATCACCTGTTGTCTTGGATCCATCAGCAGGGAGGCCGCTGGGAGGAAACCGTCCTCGCGGGGTTGCGCACTCCCCTGCCGGGCTTTAAGGCTCCGGCCCGTTCTGCGGTGTTTGACTTTGAAGGCGATGGCGACTTGGACATCGTCGTCGCGCTGCTGGGCCAATTGATGCCCACAGACGACCTCCTCGGGCAAGTGGTCCTGCTGGTCAACGACGGCCGCCAGTCTTTCAGGCCCATTGTCGTATTAAAGGACATGCCCCGCATCGCGGACGTGCGGCCCGCAGACTTGGACGGCGACGGCGACTGGGACTTTGCGCTCGCCATGTTTGGCTGGTATCGCACGGGCGAAGTCGCGTGGCTGGAGCAAGTGACGGGCAGCCCGCACAACAAGGTCCACACCTTGTCGAGCAAAAGCGGCTGCACGCACGTGCCCATCGGCGACCTCAATGGCGATGGCAAGCCCGACATCGTCGCTCTGATAACCCAAGAGTTTGAAGAGATCGTCGCGTTTATCAACCAAGGCGGCGGTGCGTTTGCCGAGCACGTTTTGTTTGAAGCGCGCAATCCGGCGTTTGGTTCGTCGGGCATTGAGTTGGTCGATTTAGATCAGGACGCCGACCTCGACATTTTGTTTACCAACGGCGACGGTTTTGACGGCACGGATGCCAAGCCGTATCACGGGGTGCAGTGGCTGGAGAACGTGGGCGCGTTGCGCTTTGTGTACCACGATCTCACCCGGTTCTACGGAGCGTACTCGGCGAATGCTGCCGACTTGGATTTGGACGGCGACTTGGACATTGTGGCGGCCAATTGCTTTATGAGCAGCACGGCCAATTACTGGGAGCACTTGCCCCGCCAAGGATTGATCTGGCTGGAAAACGACGGGCAACAGCGCTTCACGCGCCACGCCATCACCCGCGATCCCTCCCACTTTATCACTACGGATTTAGGCGATCTAGACGGCGATGGCCGGCCCGACATCGTCGCCGGTGGGATGCACGTCTTTCCGCCCTTTCCCCCGCCCGATCGCCTCGGCCGCGTGAGCTTGTGGGTGAACCGCATCTCCACGGCTCCACAGCCCTAGACGAACAGGCCGTTGCCGATCATGCCGGTCAGACCGTCTATCACCCAGAACACGCCGTAGATGGCGAATTGCCCGAGCACCAGCCCGAGAAAAAACGGCCGCACCGTCCGGTATGCGTTTACCCCACCGTAGCGCAGGATTGGCGTCTTGAAAAGCCAAGCTAAAAAGGCGTTGAAAGCCATCCAGTGGAAGGTAGAGCTGATGGGAAAGCCGATGGGATGCAGCGGCCACCAGCCCCAGTAACGCCGCGCCAACATCAAAAGTCCCATGGCCGTGCTGCCGACCCCGGCGTGGAACCAGCCCAGCCAGTACGGCCCCGAGGGGTTGGCGATGCGCGCGGCCGTATAATCCCCTATATAGGTCGGCAGCCAGATAAAATGCACTGGCCGCAGATTGATCGCCCCGTGGGTGTAGGCCAAGTGCAGCAGCATCCACAGCGACCCGGCCATGCCCAGCAGGATAGCCGCCAACATGCCCCAGAACAGCCGTCGCCGCCGCCCTTCGATCTGCTCGCTCAGCTTTAGTCCGTTGGCCACGTGCGGCATGGCGAAATTGAGCAGGTCATTGCCCAAGATGCGGGTGAAAGCGAGGCCGACCAACCCCGCTGGCCCGAAAAGGCCGACGTGCCAACGGCTGACACGGCCGCGTCGGCCGCGACCATGGGGGTGTAGATTAGGGCGACCCCTCCTTCGGCGATTACCCGGGTCAGAGCGACGAAGATCACCAGCGCGAAAAACAAGAAGACCGCGACCCCCCACAGCGGCATGCCCAAATTCCACAGCCACAACACCATGACTCCGGTGCTGCCCAGTAGCCCGAAGACTGCGGCGCGATAGGACAGGACCTCGTCGCTGTCATCGACGTCCGGCGCGCGGCCGAATGCCTTGCGACAGACGTTCCACAGGTGCTCGCGGCCCACCCAGAAGCCGCCGATGACCAGCGCGATCATCGCCCCCATGCCCTGATGGACGAGGCTGGGCAGGCCGTAGCTCCACACGCTCACCGCGGGCGCAGCACTCACCCCCCAGCCGATTTCTCGATAGATGTATTCCTGTAAGTTGTTGAGCAAGGTGAATACCCACAGCCCGAGCGCCACCTCGCGCTGGATTACAAAGAAAAAGCCCAGCGTGGCAAAACTCAGCCGGACGCCGCCGAAAAGCGGGATGCTGGCGTGCAACTGCACCGCCGGGACAAAGGGAAAGTACGCGTGCAGGCCGGCCACGGCTCCGGTGATTGCAGACACGGCAAAGCCGACCCACATCACTGGATTGCGAAAAAACGGCTTGATGAGCGACCCCCGCTCGTCGTCTTGCACCATGGCGAGGGGCACTTGCATCACCGGATAGATCAGCCGCTCGTGCTCTACCCAGCGCCGCCGCAGGATCACCATCAAGCACAGGGTGGCCACGTGCATGGCCACGACCATGGGCAGCCAGCCTGCTATCGGCTCGAACCAGACCTGCCAGGGAATGCCCGCTGCTTCTTTCTCAGTGCCTTCAAAAAAGGCGCGGATGGCTTCGGGATCACGCGGCCCGAGCCAGGGGGGAATGTGGGGATTGATCAGCTCCAGCCAGTTGTTTTCGGAACGGGCGTAGTAAAAAGGACTGGATACCATGGGCACCCACTGCTGCACCAAGACGTGGGTCGCATTGGCCAAGCTGGTTAGGATGAAGACGACGAGTAACTCGCCCTTTTGCAAGACCCAAGTGCGCCGCATAGCCCCCAGCACCCCGTTGCAGCCGACGATGAGGATGAACAAGAGGCAAAGGGCTATCTGGCTGGTAAAATAGCTGCTGGCATTGGCTCCTTGGATATACAGCGAGAGATAGGGCCCGACCGCGCCGACCAGTAGCGAGAGGATCAAGCCGAGGACTAAGGCCCGCAAGGTCAGCCCGGAGGGCAGGTGTGAGGACGTGTTAATTTTTTGCTGATCGGCGGTCATTCGGGATTCCTCGCGTTACATTTTTCTTGACAACTTGTTGCACCACACGTAGATATTTACGGAGTATCTCGCGCAAGCAGCAAGCCATTGTTTGCAGAAAGGAGCGCAGGATGAAAACATCCGCCCTTGCAGTGCTTTTAGCGCTGGCTCTCGCTAGCGCAGCTACGGCTCACACCGGGGCAATTTTCTTCCTCCCCTCAGTTCCCGATCCTGCTTCTATGAACATAGATGGCTCGGAAGACGACTGGGGTTGGTTCGACCGAGACTTTGCCGTAGGGCCCGACGGCATTGAGGCTTGGGCTGGGCAATTCGCCGGTCAGGGGCCAGGGGCGCAAGGCGACGACTACCAAGCGAGCTATTTCATGGCTTGGAGCCTGCCCCCAGACAATGCCCTCTACTTCTTTGCTCGGGTGGCCGACGACAGTCTCAAGAGCAGTTGGGGAGACAACCTGCGGAACTGGTGGGACGACGACACCATGATGATCGGGGTCGATGCCGACCACTCTGGCGGGTCGATCTTGGTGAACGAAAATATCGAGGAGGCGCAAAACGGCTATCGCATTGTAGTCAACTCGCTGGCCACCAATGAATTCGGCATCGACTACGGCGGCATGCTAGGCGGGGGCGACTTCCCCGAGGGCGATTGGGGAGGGCAGCCGCCTTGGGGCTTGGCTGCTACGCAACTGACCCCACCAGACGCTACTCACGGGTCGAGCAACGTCGAGTACACCTATGAGATAAAGCTGGCCTTGTGGGCCTCGTACGATCCGGCTGGTCCAGACGGTGATTTGAACCAGCGCTACACCTTCGCGCCCGACCAGGTCACCCATACGACGCCGCGCCTCAACGACGTCGATAACCCGGAAGGCGGCGGTGGTGCTGGCCAGTACGGGTACGCAGGTGGCGCATCCGACGGACAGGCCGACGGCGACCAAGCCGCCGACTTCCAGACGATTCTGACGCACGAACCTGCTGATACGGCGGTGGAGAACGTCACTTGGGGACGGATCAAGAGCCGCACGCATAGCCTACTCGATTGAGCCTTACTGGCAGGTCGTTTTGCAGGGGACGGGGCGCACGCTTCGTCCCCTTTTTTATTGCGGACGGTGGACGGTCACGGCCCTTTTGAAGCAGTCGTGACGCCACAAAAGCACTTCGACAGTCTGCTCAGCCGCCGGGTACAGCAGGGTTTTTTCTTCGGCGAAGTAGATGCTAAAGGTCTTTAGCCGCTCGTCGCCGCGGCGGCCGGCATTCCACTGCTGGCACAGGTAGCGGCCGTAGTAAAATCGGTAATCCTCGTGCTTTTTGTGCGCCAACGTCAGCAGAAACTTCCTCCACCGATAATTGGCAAAATAAGCCGAGCCGTCTCGGGGCTTCTTCCGCTCAGGCGGTGATACGGTCCGACGGTACACATCCACGGTCGTCCCATCCGCTAGGAGGCCGGGCATGACGAACCAGCCATTGGATTGCGAGGGCTGCGGCGCGAACATGTCCCAAGTCTGCTCTAGCTGCACCAACTCGCCAATCCACTTGAGCGAGGCGGGCATGGCAAAGGCCGTTCGCGGCAGGGACGCCGCGTTCCAAGCTGCGGTATAGAGCAAAAAGAACGCGCACGCAACCGAACCAATGCGGCCGGTCTGATGGGACGAGTCACGCAAGGGCAGGAACGCGCGGGCGAATTCGCCGAGCCTCACACCTTTGGCGGCGATGCGCCGGCCCAGCCAGTCCCACGCCACGGCCGGAATAAAGGGAATCAAGGCCGCCGCGCTGACCCAGGGGAAGAGGCCGATTTGCAGGCACAGGCCAAAAGCCAAGTGCATGACGGCGAAAGCTGGCAGGAGCAGCCCGCGCAGCGCGGTGGAAAATAGGGGGCAGAAGAGGAAGAAAGGGGCCACGAGTTCAAAGTAATAGACGAGGCGAGTCAGCACCGGCAGCAGGTCGCTCCATTGCCGCAGCCACGCGCCGACGGGAGTCACCATGTAGTCGAGTTGGAGCGCGTAGTAGATGGCCGTACCATCGACGCGCCACTCAGCGCCGGTTTTGAACAGGGCACTGCACACGTACATCATGGCCACTTGGAGGAGCAGTGCGGCACTGCCGACGGAAAAATGTCGGTGCGTCGCCAAGGGTGGCGACGGACTGCTCGGCGGGTTGGGGCGCGGGTTGAGGACGGCGTCCAGCGAGCAGCGCGCGCCCAGCGGCAGAAAGAGGGACCAAAAAAACAGCACCCGCAACAAGGTGTCCCCGGCTTGGAGCAGAGGCGGGGTACGCACGTGGATGGACGCCAACAAGACAAACGCCCAAAACGCGGCCAACCGGGTGCGATACCCCAACAGCAAGGCCACCAAGGCCACACCGGCGACGAGGAAGAGCGCCGTCTGAATGGCGTTGTCGCCGCTCAGCAGATGCAGCGAGACGACCGTCTTGCTGCGGTAGTACTCGAGGGCTGCTTGGCGCGGAAAGGCCCCTTGGTCCGTGTAGAACGCGCCCAAGTCCCCCGCTCTGATGACGAGGTCGATGAGGCCCAATGCGGCCAAGACCACGCGCAAGAGCGCGAGGGAGCGCAGATCGACGGCGAAGACGTTGTGAAAGCTCTCCCGGGTCATTTAAAAATTTGTTCCCTAGCAAAAGTTGAATTAAATTCCGTCAATTGAAGAAGTAATACAAATCCCAGAGGAGCACACTCCTTGCGAGCACCCAGACGGCGACCCCTAGTCAGCGCCGCGCTGCTGGCCGTGGTCTTTTGGAGCAGCGCCGATGCCGAGTTGCGGACGTGGGGGATCAACGAGGACGATCGGAGCTGGCAATCCGAGGCGCGGGCCACTACGGCCATTGATTTCAGCGTACCCGGCGCGATCCAAATCGCCGGATTCGAGCCGACAGATAACATCATCCAAGCCCTCACGTGGGTTTCGGCCTTCCCCATAGAAGGGTACATCCCCGAGCGCTCCCAAGCCCACATCTGGAATAACTACCCGCTCAAGGAATCGGACATTCCCCTCGTAGATGGCGATCCCAACACCTCCACCGCGGACCGCTTCAAACGCTTCGGCTCCAACCAAACGGGTCGGCGTTTTTCCCTCGATCTAGGAAGCCGCTTCCCGGTCAACCGCATTGCGTTCTTTCCGCGTCTGACGGGCGTTGACGACGAGGGTATTCCCTATTGGGAGGATTACATTCGGGGCTATGAGCTATACGTCAATAACGGCCTCGAATTCGGCGAGGACAACCAGCCCATCTACCAGCTTATGAAGCGGGTAGAATTCTCCCGCGACAGCATTGCCGTGGTTGAATTTCCCAACCAGTTCATCCGCTATGTCGCGCTGCGGGTGCTGTCGAAAAACCCCTTTGAGATCGCCGAGATCGAAATCTACGGCTCGGGTTTCGTGCCCAAGGGAGAGTACCTGTCCAAGGTCATCGACCTCGGCGAACCCACCAATTTCGGTACCCTGAACTGGAGCGCGGTCGCGCTGCGGGTGGACGCGGCCACTGGCGACGTGGTTGAGCAGTCTGTCTCCAGTACTGGGGACGCAACGCCTCAAGCAGATGTCTCGCTCAGTTTTCAGATGCGCTCGGGACTCGACGATTCGCCAGAGGTCTATTACGAGATTACCAACAAGTTTCTCAACGAGCTAACCGTAGTCACCGAAGACGCCTATAAGTCCCTGACCGCTGATGTCAAAGGTGGCGTTGAGGCCGATCAGGTAAATTGGAGCACTTGGTCGGAGCCGTTCACCGCTTCGGGTCGGGCGGTTGCGTTGCCCAGCCCGAGGCGCTACGTCCAGTTCCGCGTCATCATGAAAAGCGGCCAGATCTCAGACGGCCTCCGCGTTGACGACCTGACCTTGGAAATTGCCTCCCCCCCCTTGGCGCGGAGGTTGTTCGGCGAAATTTCCCTGCTGGCCGACCCCGCGCCCCAAGACGGTTTTGCCATGGTGCCCGTAGGCGTGCCCTCCCGATTCGCGTACGACCTGTTGGCCGATGTCCGCGACGCGGATGTGGGGATCGACGCGCTGAAAATTATCACGCCAACGCGCCCGACTTTTGTCGAGCTTTTGCTGGGTGCCGACGAGAGCAGCCGGAGTCTGGTCACTCCTAGTGCCGTTGAAGAGGCGTCCGACGGCCTGACGCTGTATTTTCCGGACAACCGGATCGCCGCTCCAACTTCGCTGCGGGTGATTTTCGATGCCGAGCTCCTCGTGCAGTCCACGTTTTTCAATGCCCAGGCGCTAGACACCGAGAGCGAGGAATTGCCCCAGCCGGTCTTGCCGCCGCCCCGCCCCTTGCGCCCCATCGACGACCCCAACCCGCAGGTTACGACCAACAAGCTGCAAGTTCTCACGTCACCCGAGTCGCGGAACGACGTGCTGCGTATCGCGGAGTTTGACACTCGGGTGATAACCCCCAACGGCGATGGCGTAAACGACCAGGTCACCATTCAATACAGTCTGCTGCAGCTCCTCAATGAGGCTCCCAACACGCTGGAAGTCTTCGACTTATCGGGCCGCCGCGTGTACGCCTTCCGCGAGGATCGGGGTCGAGGCCCGCACACTGTCACTTGGGATGGCCGCGATGCGGCTGGCCACTTGGTGCCCGTGGGGCTATATCTGCTCAGGGTTGCGGTCGAAGGAGCCGTGGAGTCCTTCGCCGAGACTCGCACCATAGGAGTTGTGTACTGATGTTGCGGTGGATCGCACTATGGACCGTCCTCTGGGCTTGGCAGGCGCAGTTAGCGTGGGCGCAGGATCTGTGGAAACTAGGGGGCCAAGGCGGCCGTTCCTGGGCCGAAACCGCCGCCCTCAACGTGATGGGCGATGAAACCAGCGCGCCCGGTGCGCTTCAGCCGTGGGAGCTGCGGCCCGATGTCAATTTCCTCCCCCTAGTGTCGCAGCGCTTTAGCTGGGATCGCTGGCAGTTTTCCCTCGATCCGTTCTGGACGGAGGGTATCCCTCGGCTCTGGCGGGGGCCTGGCAACAATCAGTTCGCCCAGCAGTTCCAGCCCATCTCCACGTACGTCGACGGCGATCGCCAGACCTTCAATTGGAACACCAACTTCGGCCCCGGCGGCAACAAGACTAATAGCGAATTTTACACGATTGACCCAGGTGCCCCTGTGCCGCTGGAGCGCTTTGAGATCCACCTGCCGCCCGAATTCGATCCCGAAACCGGCGCGGCCAACCCAGACTGCTGCGATCAGTTTGGCAAGCCTTGGACCCACTACATTCCCCACCAAGGCGAACTGACGGCCAGCCTCATTGAGACCACGGATATGCTGCTCGAAGACCGCGCTAAGAACCGGTACGGCGAGTCATATAGGCCCTTGCCGGTCCGCTTGGGCAGCGTGGAGCAGCACTTAGTCGCCCCCATTATCATCGACTTTCCGTTGCAATACCTGCGCTTCGTGCGTTGGCGAACCTTCCCGGATAACCCGGATGCTCCCGGGGTGAAGATCAACTTCGCCCTCGCGTATGGCGAGTTCGAGCTGTACGGCCGCGGCTTTGCCGGCCAGACTCGCTACGTAAGCCACGTCCAAGACTTGGGTCAGCCGGCCACGCTGGGAAGGGTGTTCATGGCGGTCAGCAAGTGGCGGCGACAAGGCGCTGGGTGGAGCGAAACCGCAGATGGCGAGCGCCGCTGGCAGGTCGGCGAACTGGTCGAAGCGCCGGACGCCGAAGTGGACGTCGTCTTCCGCCTCAAAAACGGCACGGACGCCGATCCCCTGACGTACTTCACTTGGAACGACCTAGGCGAATTGGCCGAGATCGAGCGGACTGCATGGGAAGCACTCAAGTTGCGGGCCTACGACAGCGACCCGAGCTTCGTGGGCTGGCGGGGGCCCGTCACCGAGGATCGAGAAGAGTGGACGCCTTGGTCTGGCGCGGTGAATCAATCTGGCACGCGCCTCGACCTGCCCAGCCGCCGGTTCTTCCAGTTAGAGGTGCAAATGACGACGGCCAGCTCGGTAGAAATGGCGCGGGTGGATTCGCTGTCCATTGAACTATTCCCGCTGCTGGTTCCCACCCTAGTCGGCGAGGTCGGCCTGCTTGGCGATTCCCTTGCAATACTGGCCCAAGTGCCCATAGGCGAGCCAACCGAGTTCGCATACGCCATCCGCGCTGGCTTTGGCGGCGGGGCGGCAGCCGGCTTCGACGCCTTGCACATCGCCACGCCAGCCGAGCCAGAGTTTTTGTATCTGAGGGATGCTGCCGATGAGGCCGTCCAACCCGACAGCGCGCGGACCGATGCCGCAGGCTTGACCCTGTATCTGCCCGAGCCGATTCGCGCCGACGAGACCTTGCGGATCGGCCTCAAGACCGCGCTCTATACGGTCTCGGCCCAGTTGCGCGGCGAGGTTTTCAACCGCGCCAATAGCGTCTTGCGCCAGCAGGTTGAAGAAGGCGATGCAGTCGCGGCGATCGGCACCCAACAGCTACAAGTGGTCGCTGCGGGCCGCGCCGTCGAGCAGGTCCTCGGCGGGCTGGAAATCGCGCCCCGCACGTTCACTCCCAACGGAGACGGGCACAACGACCTGCTAAAAATTAAGTACACCTTGTTCGGGGTTTTGGACGCGGCCGTGGAAATCACGTTTTTCACGCTCGCGGGCGAACCCGTAGATCGCATTCTCGCCGAGCACCAAGGCGGCGGTGTTCACACCGCATTGTGGACTGGTCGCAATGCGGCCGGCCGGCTGTTTAGACCGGGGTTGTACTTGTGCCAAGTGCAGGCCCAGACCGGCCGGGGCCGCTTTGAACGCACCCAGTCCGTGGCCTTGGTCTATTGAGACGAGTGAGCATGAACCGGATCGCAGTGTTTCCTCTGTTGCTGGCCCTGTTGGCAGGCAGTGCCGCTTGGGGCCAGCACCAAGCCTATCGCCTGGATCGCCAGGCCCAATGGGAGGAATGGACCTTTCCCCCAGGTCTCCTCCAATTCGACCCGGACGGCGCCTTCACGCTAGTAGCGTTCCCAGATACGGTCAATGCCGCACTCGACGCTCCCGAGTACACGCATATAGGAGCGGGCAACACAGAGATCCAAGGCGGCGTGCGGCGGGCGGGCTCTACGGCCCGCGCGGCCGGGATCGCCGCCGGCAACATCATTGACGGCGACTATCAAACCTTCTGGAAACCCGATCCGAACGCCCCGCTCGAGGACTGGTGGATTGAGGTCGATCTAGGGCGCGTGGTGCCGCTGACCAAGATTCGGCTAATTTTTCCCGACGAGGAAGGGGCACGGCCCCTGCGCGACTTCCGGGTTTTTGGGACGCGGGGCTACCGCGAAGCCATTGGCCAGGATCTATTTGCGTACAGCGTGTTGGGTGGGACCACCCGTTACAACGACCAGATGGTCGTGGAATACGAACTCAGCCCTTGGCGGGAGTTAACTACGCGTACCCTGCACACGGGCTTGGAAGGTGCCACAGATGTAACACCTCCGCCCTTTCATACCGTGCAGTACATCCGCATCCGGGCCGATTCCAAGAGCGAAGACGCGGCCCTCGCCGAGGTAGAAGCCTACACCCTCGGCGAGAACGTGGCCTTACAGGCCATCCGGCGGGGTGGTCAAGTGGAGGAACAATCCGGCCGCGGCGCGGTGATGATAGACGGCGATCAAAACACGAGTTGGGCGCAATCCGTCACCGGGGGCCGCGACGTAATCTGGGTGTTGGACCTAGGCGCGCGCTATTGGGTCAAGAACATCCTCATGCTGGGGGCGGAAAAGCTCGGCTACGCGATCGGCGACATGGTTGCGGATCACCTGCTGCTAGGCTCGGCCGAAGAGAGCAAGCTGGAGGTCGGCGACATAGATTTTGCCGTGGTCCACGAGTTTCTCACGCCTCTCGGCGGTGGCCGCTACGATCTCCAGTACTTTCTGCCCACGCCACGCGCCTTCCGCTATTTGGCAGGGGTTTACAAGAACCGGAACGGGGATATGTCGGAGATCATGGTCTTTCCCACCGGACAC
Organism: Candidatus Latescibacterota bacterium; assembly: GCA_965116455.1. Taxonomy (GTDB): domain Bacteria; phylum Latescibacterota; class UBA2968; order UBA8231; family UBA8231. The sequence continues at coordinate 4,408,695 of OZ220690.1, forward strand.
GTGGCCGGGGTGGCCTTAGAATCCGGTTTTATCGACCTTGGGAAATTCGCCGGAGACAGGCGCTCCAAGCAGATCTTGGGGATCCACTGGGATGCCGATGAACCCGAAGGCACCCATGTGTTGGTGCGGAGCCGCACCGGCCACCAGTTGACTGAGAAAATTGATTACTACAAAAAGGACGGGACCCTGCTGGCCGACAAAGCGGCCTACGAAAGCACGAACAAATTCCTGCGCGGCAAGACCGATACTAGCATCATCGCCGGCTCCGACTGGAGTGCTTGGAGCACGGAGTACCTCGAACAGGGCCTTTTTTTCTCTCCGAGTCCGCGACGGCTATTACAACTCCAACTCCTGCTCACTTCGGATCGCCCCGAAGCGGCTCCGACCGTGAGAAACCTCGAAGTGCGATTCATCAACGCCTTAATACGAGGCATTGAAGGCCGCATTGCGCCCCAAGTGGCTGCCCCAGGTGTGCCCGAGACCTTTACCTACAAGCTGTGGGGCGACTTTACAGAGGGCGGCGGCTTCGACCAACTCCTATTTGAAACCCCGTCCCAAATCGATCCCCACAGCCTCCAAGTGTGGGTGGGCGGCGTCGCGCTGCCCGCGGTGGAGTGGGAGCAGACCACGGTCGATTCTCTGTTGATTCAGTTGCCGCAGGCCGTGGAGCAAGACGCGGATACCGTGCAGGTGCAGTTGCGCGTCCAGATAGAGCAAAACCCCACGCTGTTCCGGGCCTTTGTGGCCCGCACCGAGGTGCCCGATCTGTGGCAGGAGGTGCTGCCTACCAGTAGTGTGTCGCGCGCGACCCAAGTTTTTTTCCCGGATGTTCCCAAGTCCGATCACTTGCTTGCCAACCTCTCGGTCGCGCCCCGCATCGCCACCCCCAACGGAGACGGGGTCGGCGACCAAGTCCAGATACGCTTCTTGGTCCTGAATGTGGAGGTCGAGCCGGAGGTGTGGATCTATTCGCTGGATGGTCGGCGCGTCCGCCGCCTCGACGGGGGCCGCGGAGCAGCGGGCTATTTGTTCACTTGGTCGGGCCACGACGATGCGAATCGCCTGAGCCCACCCGGCCTCTACGTGTGCCACATTCGCCTTAAAACGCAACTCGGGGAACAACAAATCAGCCGGACCATTGGCCTCGCGTACTAAGTTCCAGACTTCAGGAGACACTATGTACAACAAGAGATGGGCTGCAATCATCTTGTTGAGCGCGATCTTGGGCGTTTCCTCTGTGGTGGCCCAGCCGCCCAAAGCCTTCAGAGAAATATCCGAACCCGGGGTGCATGGTACCCGCATCCACCCGGGCGCGCTGGCCCCCACGCTGAGGAAGTGGTACCTGCCGCAACAGCTTTACTACGAGTACCGCTGGCGCGGCTGGGAGTACAGCAACTACGCCCGCGAACACTACCAGCGCTACGTGAGCATCCTGCTCGAAGGCACGCGCCAATACGACCCCTTGGGCAACTACATCGCCCGCGGGTGGCGGATCTACGATTGGACCGAGAACAACCCTCAGTCCTTTGGCAGCGAGATCTTCAAAAGCCCGCGCTTTGGCCGCTTTTTCAGCAGCTTGGTCATCTCCTCGGCCAGCAAGGGCCAGTTCCACTCGACGCTCACGGTGGGCGACGCCATCCGCACGACTTTGACACCGCTGACGTTTTCCAAGCCCTCTTTTAACGGTTTGCAGTGGGACTTTCTGTCCGACAAGTACGCGGCGACCTTGCTCGCGTCGCGGGTCAGCTCGCCTGGCTTTGGCGCGATAACCCAGAGTTCCACCGGCAATACTGCGGTGAGTTCCACGCGGCTGTTGGGCGGCCGGGGGCTGGCGCAGGTGGGGGACTTCGGCGAGATCGGCTTTACTTGGGTGAATGCCCATCACGCGGACAGCGAGTTCAACTTGGGCCAGAACTCGCTCCAAGGCGTGCTGACGCGGCCGCAGAACTTGGGCAACGTGGAAGAGGTGATCATCCGCATCTCCGACGATTCGCCCGATTCGCCGGACGAAGGAGCGGTTCTGTTCTTGGAGCGAATCCTGATTGACGGCCAAGTGCAGGAGGGCATCGTGCCGCTGGTGGAAGGAGGCATTCGGGAAGAAGGGGTGCTCAAGGCCAAGGGCACAGACGCCATCTTGCTGACCTACGACATCCGCAACGATTTCCAGCCCACTGAAGCGACCCCCAGCTTCAAGGATATCGAGAAGATGGAATTCGAGCTGATCATGGCCAACGACTACCGGGTGGAAGTCAGCTCCAACAAACAGCTCGATCGGCTCGGCAGCGAGGTCTTTCTGCCGGTCTTTCAGGCCGAGCACAACATCGCCGACGGGTCGAACCAGCGCTTCCTCCGCTTCGAGTACGGCCTGCCCACGGCCACGGAACTGATCGGTCTCGATTTCAACATCAAAAATCTCAAGGGCTTTGATCTGAGAAGCGAGTACGTGGTCAACCGGCGCTTTCAGCGGTTCCCCAATCAGAACTTCCAGCGCATAATAGACGGCAAGTTCCGCACGCTGCCCCCCACGCGGAAAACGGCCCAGGCCTTTTACCTGACCTCGTCTTATTCGCTGTATCCGTTTTTTGCGTACGGCGAGTCGTTCTACTTGGACCCCGACTACAGCACCACGGCCTTCATGTCCGACGCTGGCGGCAACATCGACTACGGCAATGCCACCCGGCATTTGTTTGAGTTCGTCGATGACAACGACGACCAAGACATAAACCCGGATTGGATCCGCCAGTCCCAAGGCGTCACTGTAACGCTGACCGAGGAATTGGGCACAGGCTCTGGAGGGGATCGCCAGGTCTTTCCCGGCCTCGACGAGAACAACGACTTCATCTCGGACTTCAACCAGAACCAGAACAGCAAACCCGACTACGCCGAACCCTTCCTGCGCTATGCGGTTGACGCGCCCGAATTTCTCTTCGGCATGGACATGAACAACAACACCATCATCGACCGCTACGAGGACGACTTGGTGGCCGACTTGCCGTATGAGCGCGATCGCACCGGGTACAACGCCTACGCTGGCTTGGCCCTTAGCGAGGACATCAACTTGGTTTTGGGCCAACTGCGGCAGCGCGAGATCAGCAGCGGAAACCGGAACCACACTAGCTATGGGATGTTGACCGCTGAGTGGGATTTCCCCAACCTGCAAATCGCCGTTTTTGAACTAGCCCGCCGCACCCAAGACGCCATCCGCGAAGATCGGCTTATATGGAAGGATCCCGAGGGCCAGTTGCCCTTCAACGACCCGCTCGATGCCCAAGACACGTTCATCAACAGCTTCTACACCCACGCCAAGTACACGCCGTTGGCCAACCTCCACGTGACGGCCAAGCTGAAGTTTGAAAAGTTCTTCCAGCAAGGCGAGGAGGCCGAGCGCAAGCGCGACCGCTCCTTTTTCGGTTTGATCAACAAGGCCGATTACGAAATCAAGCCCTTTGCCACCTTGACCCTGTGGCCCAAGTTCAAGAGCATCTACCGGCGTCAGTTGCCCTCTACCCGAGCCGTGCCCAAGGAACTGAGCATTTCCCGCGACCGCGAGGAGATCCTCTTTTTGGTCACCCGCTACAATTTTCTGCCGCAGACTTGGGTCGATATTGGGCTGGAGTTCAGCAATTTCGACAACCTGAAAGATCAGCAGAACTTGCGCTCGGGCGAAGAAGACGACTTCAACAGCTTTGTCTTTGCCTTTGTGTTTTCCAATACCTCGGCGTACATAGGCTACAAGCTCACCCTAAACGCCGGGTTTCAACGCGAACAAAAAAACTTCGACAAAGGCGACCTCAACATAACGGAGACCGTGGCCTTTGTCCGCCTATTTGCCGCTACCGGAGACCTCTAATGCTCAGAAGTATTTCGACCCTCGCCGCGCTCATCTTGATTCAGTGCGGCAGTCCTAGCGATGTTGCCGACAATGTGGCCGCCCGAGTGGGCGACAAAGAAATTACCCGCGAGGACCTAACACTTTTCGCCGCGGAGACACCGGCCCTGCTGAGGTCGGAAGCTGCTGGCATTGACGCGGCCAAGGATTATCTCCAGACCCTGATTGACATGGAATTGATGCTCGTGGAGGCCCACGCCAAAGGCTTGGATAAGGAGACGCAATTCACCGAGCAATGGGAGCAAGAGCAGCAGAACAGGATCGTCAAAGAGTACCTAGAGCGACACGTGCTGCCCGAGAGCCAGCCCTCGGAGCAGGAAGTCCGGGAGCAATTCGCCAAGAGCAAGTGGAGCCGCCTGCTCAAGCTGGCGCACATTCGGGTGGAGACCGAAGAGCAAGCCCAACAAGTCGTCGAGGAACTAGAGCGGGGACGCCCGTTCGCAGAAGTGGCTGCGGAACGTTCGGCGAATCAAGCCACGGCAGCCAATGGCGGCCTTCTGAGCGATAACTTTATCGGCCGAGAGAACTTGCGCGATGTGCAACTCCCGTTGTCCATCGCCCACGTCCTGTTTGAGGTGCCGGAGGGCGAGGTCAGCCAGCCCTTTCAGCTGCGGGGCGCGTACGAGCTTTTCAAGGTGCTGGACGAAGCCCCCGCGCCCGACTACTACCTCCAAGTATTCGCCCAGTGGCTCTTCCGGCAGAATTACGATCGCGCCCAGCAGGAGCGGGTGGCCGGACTCAAGCCCAAGTACAAGGTTGAGGTGGACACGGCAGCCATCGCGTTCCTCATCGCCGAGGGCACCAAGGGCAGTAATGCCTTGTGGGAAATCGCCCCGGCAGACCGAGAGCGGATTCTGGGCCGCTACGACCGCGGGCACTTCACTATCGACGACTTGATGAATGCGCACTGGAAGACCCGCTTCCAGTATCGACTCGAATTCAGCCGCGAGGGCATTGCCGATTTCATCGATACGCACATCCTGTCGATCCGACTGTTTTATCTCGAAGCCCTCGAGGAGGGTTTGGACGAAAACCCAGGGGTCGTGGCTTGGCTGCAGAACAAGAAAGAAGCCCTGCTGCTCGAAGCACTCAAAGAGCGCGAAGTTCAGGCCCTCATCGATACTACCGACGCCTCGGCACGCCGCTATTACGAGAACAACCTGCACAAGTTCATGGAGCCACGCGCGACCGTGATTTTGGAGATTCTGGTGCCCACCCAGGCCACGGCTGATTCGCTGCTGAAGGAAATTGAGGGCGGGGCGGATATGGAGACGCTCGCCGTGCGCCACACCACGCGGCAGTTTGCCAAACAGCAACAAGGGCGGATCCACTTGCATGCGTATGAGCGAGCCCTCTTCGGCCCGCTCCACGACGAGGCCATGGAAAAGGCCCCGGTTGGCGAGTTGCAAGGCCCCTTAGCCCTAAAGGAAGGCTTTTCCATATTCAAGGTCGAGGAGCGCATCCCCGACCGGCCCGAGCCTTTTCCGCAGACGGTGCGGCGGGCCAAATACTGGCTGAGAAAGTCCGAAGAGAACAAGTACTTCGAGGAATTGATCGTCAGACTGCGGGAGCAATACGCGGCGCAAGTGGAGGTGTTTGAGGAGCATCTCGTGGATCTGGAGTTGTAATAGGAGCAGCATTATGAAAAGAACGGGTTATACCCTCGTCTTAGCAGCCATCGCACTATCTCTCCTTAGCTGCGGCCATCGGCTTGGGATGCGGCATTTTGCCGGCCCCATCCAACCGGCCACCGAGCAGCAGAGTGCCGAGTTGTCGATCGGCGACGACCGCAGCATTACCTATACCCAGGGCCGACTGGAGGTCAATTTGCGCCCCCTAACCGACGAAATCCTCAACCGGCAGCTCGCCGCCCACAGCCCAGATAAGTCGAGTTTTTATCTCAATCCGTACGAAATGGAGCTCAACCCCTATACGTATTCGGACTGGAATCCACCAGAGCACTCGTGGGTACCCGCCCGCTTTACGGTCTTCAGCTTAAAGGTGAAAAACTACGAATTCCCCAAGGTGTGGTTGAACCCAGAGAAAATCTCGCTGACGGCCGCCAACGGCCGCCAATATCAGGCGCTGAGCCTAGCCGCCATGGTCGAGTACTATTGGCCCTATGCCGTCGGCTATGGCGGCAACGTGTATTTGAAGACCGAAGAGCGGAAGGACATCCTCCAGGAGACCATGTACAAGACCGACGAGTTCGTCTTCAGCGGCCAGGAATCTATCGGCCTCATCGTGTTTCCGCCCTTGCACAGAGACGTGTCCTCCTTTGTGGTGGAGATTGAAGAGCTGGCCCTGCGCTTTGACTTTCGCGACGAACCCATGGAAACCGTGAACATCGCCTATTCGTTTGATCGAGACGTCTATAAGGCCCGCAAGCCGCGCCCACCCGCGCAGTAGTCTATTTTTTTGTCGTTAAAGAGCGGTACTTATCGAGGGCGGCCTGACCTTCGGCCTGTCGCCCCTGCCTGAAGTACAGCATACTCAAGTTGTAGTGAGCATCCGCGTACTCTGGATCGGCCCACAGGGCCTTTTGGAACATGCGGCTTGCCGCTTCCTCATTGCCTAGCCGCAGATAGGCCGCCCCCAAGTTATTGTAGCCTTGGGCATAGCGCGGGTACAGGGCCAAGAGCTGTTCGTATTGCTGGATGGCCGCGCCGATCTGTCCGGTGTTCAGCAGGATGTTGGCGAGGTTGTTGCGCGCCCCGAGGTCGGCTGGATTGATGGCCAAGGCGCGGCGATACTCGTTAGCTGCGGCTTCGCGGTGCCCCAATCCCCCGTAGAGCACTCCCAAGTTGTAGTAAGAGTCCACGTCCTCTGGGTAGAGCGTTAGCAGGTAGCGGTAGTGCTCGATTTGCTCGCGCACCGGCTGCAAGCGCGCAAAAGCCGCCAGCAGTTTGCGCCCCTCTTCGGGCCGTCCCTCCCGCAGATAGAGCGTTCCCAGCCGGTGCAGGGCTTCGGGTTCAAACGGATCGGCCGCTACGGCTTGCACCAGCGCGGTTTCGGCTGCGCGCGACCGCCCTTGTTGCAGCAGGACATGCCCGAGCGCGGCGAGGGCCAAGGCGTGATGGGGTTGGTACGTCAACGCCGCCCGCAGGCTGGCCTCGGCTGCCGAGTACTGACCCAACTGGGCCTCGATCTGCCCTAGTCGATAGTGAGCGTCCGCGTTCGTGGAATCTAGCCGGATGGCCTGCTGTAGCTGCGTTCGCGCCTCTGCATAGCGGGCTTGTCGCTGATAGACCAGTCCCAAGTTGTAGTGGGTAGGCGCGTGCTGTGGCTCCAACTCTAAGGCTTTATGCAGTACCTCAACGGCCTCTGCGTAGCGGTTTTGATCGCCATAGACAAGGGCCAGCTTGCGGTAAAAAGCTGGCTGGTTGGGCGCATGTTGAAGGACCGTTTGGTACGCGGCAATGGCTTGGTTGTTGCGCCGCTGCCGCACGTACAAGTCGCCGAGTGCCTCATAGGCTTCTAGGTGCCGCGGGTCGCGTTGGATGATGTACTCGAAGTGCTGGGTGGCTATGTCGAGCTGGCCGTGTTTGAGCAACAGTCTCCCCAATAATAGCCGTGCTTGCCCGTGCTCTGGCTCGCTGTCGAGGGCCTGCTGACAGGACTGAATGGCCGGCAGGTAATTTTGGGCGTCGGCTTGGCGTCGGCACTCGGCGTAGTGGCGTTGGCCGGGGCTGGGGCTGTCGGCGCAGGCAGCCACAAGGCATAGAGCGAGCGCGGCGACCCGCTGAGGGCGCGCTAGCGCCAATTTCTCATCAAAGGTGTACTCCACATTGGCCGTGAGGTGCTCGGCATCCGCCGGCACGATCGTGGTGCGATAGCGCATGTTGTGCGGTTGGATGCTAAAGGGCCAGAAATCCTCGTTCTCGCCCGGGCCAGCCAGGCCACCGGCGTGGGGGCCGACTTCGTTGGTGAAGACCGGACTGAGGTGATAGCGATACCCGTTGACTAGTCGTGCCGCCTCCTGGGTTAAGGACAGGTTGTGCCAACGATAGGAAATAAGGAAATTGGCTGTCAAGTTTTGGCGATTTCTTCCCGACAAAAGGGAGGTGCAGGAGTTCTTCTTATCTGCTATTGGCGTCCTCTACATTGGAAGGCGAGGAACCCAAACCTATATTGACTCAATTCGCTCGGCACGGTGCCGCCGAGCATACATTAATTATTAGAGAGGAACGCCAATGTTTAAGACGAGAATTGTTGCGCTTGTCAGCGCGCTGCTGGCCTTCAGCGCACCTTGGGCCGAGGCCAAGACCTTTTACTGGATTTCGCACGGCTCGCCCGCCGATCCGGTATGGACCTACTTTCTGGCTGGCGCACGGCAGTGGCAACAGGATACCGGTCACGAGGTCAACACGTCCTTCCACAACGGCGACGTGGCTTCTCATCAGGAGGCCGTGCGCGCCGCTATTGCCACCGGTGCCGATGGCATCGTCACCAGCAGCCCAGATCCGGGCAGTTTGGTGGAGGTGGCTAAAGAGGCCAACGAAGCCAATATACCCATCATCAACATGAACACGCCCGACCCCACCGCCAGCTTTGACGCCTATGTGGGCGGCGACCTAGTAGCGGTTGGTCGGCAGTGGGCGCAGTACTTAGTTGACAAGGGCTTGGTCGAATCCGGCGACTTCGTGTGGATGCCAGTGGAAGTGCCGGGCGCGACCTATGGGGTCCAAGAAGAGCAGGGCATTGCCAGCGTCTTCGAACCGCTGGGCATCACGTGGGAAGTCACCGACGCTACACTCGATCAGGCCGAAGTCATTGCCCGCATGGTCGATTACATGACCGCCAACTACGACAAAATCGACGCGATCATCGGCCTCGGCGATTTGGTAACCGGCAGCATCAAGCGCGTGTTTGACCAGTGCGGGGTCGCGCCCGGGGAGATTCCGGTCGTCGGCTGGGGCAATTCCCTCGACACGACCCAAGAGGTGCTCGCCGGATACGTGAATGCCGCCCAGTGGCAAGATCCGCATGCGACTAGCTACGTGGCCCTGTCGTTGGCGGCCATGGCCGCTAGCGGTATCCCCCCGGGGTTTGACGTGATCACCGGCATGCTCTACGAGGCTGACAAGGCCCAGCTATACGACGATATCCTGTCGGGCGAATAGATGAACTCAGTCGTACAGCGCATGGTGTCGCGGCCAGAATTCGGCCCGTTCGTTCTGCTGGTCGCCATGGTGTTCGTCTTCTGGCAGATCAATCCGGCGTTTCTGTCGTCGCGCAACATTGGCAATATGCTGGCTTTCACGGTGGAGTTGGGGCTGATTGCGCTAGCCATGACCTTGCTGATGACGTCCGGCGAATTCGATCTTTCGGTCGGCTCGCTGTTCGGGTTTTGTCCGGTACTCATGTGGACCCTGTACAACACCGGAGCCACGTCCATTGAGGTCGGCTTCGTCCTCGCCTTGGGCACGGCAGCGGCTATCGGCCTGTGCAGCGGCCTGTTTGTCACGCGCTTGCGGATACCGTCGTTCTTGGTGACGCTCGGCATGCTGTTGGTCGTGCGGGGCAGCGCGCTGGTGGTGACGAGAGGGTTTCCGCAACGGACTTGGGACGCTGCGGATCTCTTGCTCGCCGAGGTGCTGGTCGGGGATTTCAACGTGGGTGGCCTGCGCGTGTACATGTCGCTGTTTTGGTTTGTAGCGGCTGCGCTGTTGCTCGGCTATTTGTTGACGCAGACCAAGATGGGGAACTGGCTGCAAGCGGCGGGCGGCAATGCCGAAGCCGCCCGCGCTCGCGGCGTGGCCGTTGAGCGCACTAAGGTCAAACTATTTGTGCTCTCGGCCGTCATGGCGGGTTTCGCTGGCATCATCAGCTCCATTCGCACGGCCGCGGCCAACCCCAACAGCGGTACTGGCTACGAGCTGGAGGTCATCGCCATGGTCGTGATTGGGGGGACGGCCCTGACGGGCGGGCGCGGCACCATCATCGGCACGGTGCTCGGCGTGTTCATTTTGCGCTTGATGCGCAACGGCATTGTGCTCATTGGCGTGCCCGGACTGGCGTACAACATTTTCATCGGCGCGATCATCTTGGGCATGATGGCCCTGCATTCGTGGGTTGACCGCCGACGACAGGAAAGGTACTAGGCGATGACTACGGCACTGGTGCAATGGAGTACATCGGCAAACATAAACAAGGAGTTACGCCGTTTTTCAAGAGATTTTGGACACTGTATGTCTGACAAAATTGACTTCTTCAACTCCATCTTTTATACTGCAAAGTAGAAGTTTTAGCCCTTCGGCGAGGATGTTGCAAAGTAGGAAGGAGGAGGTTCATGGAGTCCACGGATCCTTTACTGGTAAGCCATGCTGAACGTCTCAGTAAGTTGGAGGGCATTGCTGAGCAGCTTAATAAGATGCTGGAAACTTTCGGAGCGGAGGTACGAGACCAACGGGCGCGGGCAGATAAGCAATTTTATACGCTGATAACGCTTATGTTTACTATGATGCTTTCTATGGCTGGTTTGGCCGTGGCTGTATTGACGAAATTGTAGGTCTTTTTGAAGGCGAAACCAAAGGCAATGCCATGTTAAAAGCGCCCGGGCTCTAAAAAGCTCGGGCGCTTTTAATTGGGTCGTTAGAAGGCACGGGAAAAGCACATGAAGACAATAGATACCGTCACAATAGATAAGAGCGTCCTTTCAGTTACATCCCTTTCAGAATTAGACGAAAAGGAATACTGGCACTCGAAAACGCCTTACGAACGCTTGGAAGCCGTTGAGTTGATGAGACAGATTAACTATGGCTATGATCCAACTACCACCCGACTTCAAAGAGTTCTTGAAGTTGCTCAACTCACATCGAGTTGAATATCTGCTCGTCGGTGACTATGCCGTTGGTTGTCATAAGAAATAGAGCTAGCCGATGACAGTGGCACTAGTCCAGATGGAAAACATCAGCAAGTCCTACGGACAGGTGCGCGCCCTCGAAAATGTCCATCTGACGGTCGGCGAGCGCGAGATCGTCGGTTTGCTCGGCGACAATGGGGCCGGTAAATCCACGCTGATCAAAATTCTCTCCGGGGCCGTCTCCGCCAGCGGTGGCGACATCTTCATTCGCGGCGAAAAAGCCGATATCAAAAACACAGCCGACGCCATTGACTACGGCATTGAAACCATCTATCAGGACTCGGCTCTCGTAGCGGAGTTGTCCATTGCGCGGAATTTTTTCTTGGGCCGCGAGCCCCTGAAAGGCCCGGCGTTTTTAGGGCGCATGGACCAAGAGGCCATGGCGAATGTGGCCCGCACCCTGCTCAAGCAGGTGGGCATTGAAAAGGACATTCCCGCGACGACGCCCGTCGGCGCGTTGTCGGGCGGCGAGCGTCAGTCCGTGGCGATTGCGCGGGCCATGTACTTCGATAGCGAGCTTATCATTCTCGACGAGCCGACCAACAATTTGGGCGTCGCGGAGACGCAAGGCGTCTTGCGCTTCGTCCGCAACGCCCGCGACTCGGGTCACTCCTGTATTTTCATCGCGCACAACATCCACCACGTCTTTCAAGTTGTGGATCGCATTGTGGTGCTGCGCCAAGGTCGCGTCGTCGCCGACGACATCGATCCCAAGGAAACGACCGTGGCCGAGGTGGAGCAGGTTATTACGGGGATGGGTGGTTAATCCGCGTTGTCGGCGATGGATACCTCGCCCGCTGCAGCCCGATCGGCCAAGGCTTGGGCCTCGCTCGTAGGTAAGTTGCCGTTTTCGACGATGAGCACGTTGCCCCCAATGCCGACGAGATTGGTCAGCCCTGAGAGGCTAGTCAGTTTTTCGTTTTCGTAGATGTTGAGGTCTTGGGCGACCTGCGCAAGGCTTTCTAACCCCGCCAAAGTGGTCAGTTTTTCGTTGTTATAGATGTTGAGGTTGCCGCCGACGCGGCTGAGATTGGCTAACCCGATAATGCTCGTCAGCCTCGGGTTGCTGTAAATGCTCAGGTCTTGGCCGACGTCCGTTAGGCTGGATACGTCCTCGACTATATCCAACGCGGCATTGCGTCCAATGCGCAAGCTGCCGCCAACTTCCTTTAAAGACGATACATCTTCTAGCGCGGTGAGAGCCAAGTTGTCCTCGATGACGAAGTCGCCGCCCACGCTGCTGAGATTCGCAAGGTCCTCTATGAGTTCAAGCGAGGGATTGAACGCGATGATGAAACTGCCGCCGACCGTGGTGAGGCCGAACAGGCCATCGATATTGGCCAATTGGTTGTTGTTGTCGATGCGCGCGTTGCCGGCGACCGCTTTGAGTTTGATTAGACCATCTACGGCGGTCAACTTGTCGCTATGGGAGACGCTGAAGTGGCCGCCGATTGTGCTGAGAAAGGACAGCCCCTCGATATCGACGAGTTCGTCGTTGTCGTGGATAGCGACGTTCCCTCCGACAGAGGCGAGGTTATTTAGCCCCTCAAAGCTTTTGAGTTCGTCGTTGTCGTGGATGGTGAGGTTGCCATCTATGGCGCTGAGCTGGTTCAAACCCTCAAAAAGGGTGAGGTCCAAGCGCGTAATTTCGAGGTCGCCAGCAATGGTGTAATTGCATCGCCCCTCCTTCTCCAGCGCATCCGCGTCTTCGCGCGAGCGAACGATGTGGCTACCCGGCAGAACGTTGTCTTCACAGTCGCCGTTTGAGGTGCTATCCACTCCCGCGTCTTCGCCGCACCCGGCCAAGACGAGCAACAAGACGAATAGGTTGGCCACGGCGATCAATCTAAATACCCGAGAGCACGCAGGCGTTCTTGGAGGATCTCGACCTCGCCGGCTGACGTATCTTGCACCTGCATCTGTTGATAGGCGGAGCGATCCCGCAAGGTGCGATATTGCGCGCGGTAGGGCGATGGGTCCGCGCAAACTAAGTCGTCATCGCCGTGGCGCAGGTCGCGCAGGACGTATGCGCCCGTCTGTTCGTTCTCGCGGTAGAAGTGCCGCCCATCGCACAAGCACCACTCGCGGATGCCTTCGGAATAGCGCGCTATTTCCTCGCCGTCGATAGCTGTAGGCGACGTGACGCGCTCGGCGGGCAAGCGCAGATTGTCGGCACTGAGGAAACCGAGGCCGTACAGGCTGTCTAGCTCGGATAATACCCAACGCTCGGCCAACGTTGCGCTCGGCTCCAACCAGTTCTGGCCGAACCCTTGGTAGTCAACAGGTAGGTCGGCCAACGCCGCGATTGTCGGAAAGAGGTCAATGGCAGAAAGCGCTCCGTCGCGAGGAAAGGAGAACCCGCCCGGCACGTGCGCTAACATGGGCACGTGAACCACGTTGGGATGCAGCCGGTCGCCGTGCGCCATAACCTCCCCGCAAAACCCCTCGCCGTGATCGCCGCAGATAAAGATCGCCCACTCGTCGAGGTCGATTCGCTTGAGCAGTTCGACCAAGGCAAACTCCAGTACGTGGGTCACCGCCGCTTCGTAGTAGCGCAGCGCCTCTTCTACCTGACCGGCCGCCACTAGTCGCCCCAAATCGGGCCGATGAGGTATGTCGCCCAAGCCGTAGCCGCCGTGCGTGTACCAAAAGTGGAGGAATTTAAACTGCGGCCCACTCGGCTCGATCAGCTCGGCGCACAGGCGTTCGAGCGACCCCAAGTGCTGCTGGGTGGCCGCTGGATCGACCGGCCCGATAAAAGGCGCGAAGTCGAGGAAGCGGAATACGTCCAGCCGCTCGGAAAATCCCCGGACGCTGTACCCGGCCGCGGCAAAAACGTCGAACAAGTTGACCACGCCCGCAAACATCTTCAAATAGGTTTGTCCAGAAAGCCCGTGCTCAAAGGGATACAGTCCGGTGAACAGCGAGGTATGCGAAGGGCGGGTCGCCGGCGCGGTGACAAAGTAGCGCTCGGCAAAGGCGTAATCCCGCGTCAGCAGATCGAATTTGGGCGTGTTCATCCTCGGGTTGGTCCGACTCAGGGCGTCGTAGCGCCAGCAGTCGATGGAGACAATTAGGAATTTGGACATGGATTTATGGGATGAATGGGATGGGGTAGGGAACAGGATTTATGGGATGGATGGGATGGACAGGATTTTGGGTTTAGGGTGTTCATGTTAAATCAACTTGTCAGTCGAGCAGCCGTGCGTTGTACTGGCGCGGGCCGTGATAGTAGCGGTCAAACTGGCTCTCGTCGAGCGGCGCGGGTGTGTAGATGTACACGGCATCGCTGTATGGATCGTAAAGTATCACTTCCTCGCGCTCGTCACCGCAGACATCGGCCGGAAAGCAGTGGTACCATCCCATCTTGCCGCCGGTCGGCGCGGGCAACTCTGGGAAGGTTGCGACCTTGTGGCCGTGGCCGTTGAAGAGGGCCGCTGGGCTGTACAGCAAATCTCCGTGCTCTGGCCCATTCCAGCGCACAATTTCCATGCCCGTGTTGTTGGGCGACTCATCTACTCGGAAGCGATTGAGCACTGAACCGTCTTGCGCGACGATCATCACGTCCGCATGGTGCCCGTTGTAGCGGATGGCCAACTCGCAGCCGGGTAGCTCGGGCCGCAAGTTGCCGCAGCGCACCTCCTGTCCGTGCGGCACCACGCCCGCCCCCAAGTGCAGCAGGCGGCGGCCGCTGCCGTCGAGCACTTGGCCGCTGCCCGAGACAATAGCCGCTGGCTCCGTTCCCCACCAATCGACCAACACACTGTCTGCATGGTCGCCTAAAAAGGTCTCCCACAACACGCTTCCGTCGTGGTCGAGGCCGAAGTGCCCACCGTTGACCTCGTCGCGCCCATCGCCGTCCAAGTCGCCGACGGCCGGAATGTACGCCGCGTGCTCTGGGTAGCGATGCCACTTGCTGCGATAGTGCCACAACACTTCGAGTTGGTCGTTGAATGCGAGGACATCGCAGCCCAACTTGACGACAAAATCGCGCGGCTGGTCGTGCCCGGAGAAGTTGGCGATCAGCAGCCGTTGATGCACGTAGTTGGGGACATGCATTTCTCCGTCCGCGTAGGCGTTGCAGCGCGCCAGTTCCTCGGGCGCAGCGCAGCGTTTGACCGCACCCGTGCGCCCGTCGAGGATGGCGATGTGCATGTCCGCGAGGTCCCATTTGCTGGTGCGCTTCACGTGGGGATCGACGAGGAAGCAGAGGACTTCTTGCCGCCCGTCTTGGTCGATGTCGCAGATGGCCACTGGCCCCGGACGGTCGGGAGAAATGGTCGCGAGACGGCCCGGCTCATCCGCGTCGAGCGCGGTAAAATCCCGATCTCCCACCGCCCAGAGCGGTTCGCCAGCGAGCGAAAAAGCCCCTAGAAAGCAGGGCTTGATGCCCCCGAGGGCATTGTACACGAGGAAATCGACCTGTCCGTCTCCAGTCAGGTCGCCGATGCGAATGTCCCCGCCGGTGCGGTCGCGGAGGAACTCTGCGGGCAGGGAAACTTTTTGTAGAGTAAGGCCGCTGCGTCTTGCACGGATCGCAACTCAGGGCTTGGCGTGAACAAAATATTGCGAGAATATACGCATAGAGGCGTCCGATGCGAAGATTAGCTAGATTGTAGCCAACTCACCAACGAAAGGAGCCACATGTCTTTCAAATTCGTCTTTCTGTCACCCGCCGGCGAGCTAGCCGCTGCCATGTCCGAAGCGGTCCCCACGATGGAGATCGTCCAATGCGAAAGCCGCGCCGAAGCCCTAGCCGCTCTACCCACGGCGCAAGCCTGTTTCGGCACCTTGGATCCAGAGCTGTTGGCCGCAGCCGGCCAACTCAAGTGGTTGGCCGCCCCAGCCGCTGGCCCAGCCAAGGGGTATTACTTCCCGGAACTCATCGCCAGCGACGTGGTGGTGACCAATTTTCGCGGCATCTTCAACGACCATATCTCGGCCCATATCATGGCCTTTGTGCTGGCGCTCTCGCGCGGCATGCACCGCTACTTCCGCGACCAGTTCGCCGGCCAATGGCACAGCGGAGGGGAAGCGAGTCCCTCGACTTATCTGCCCGAGGCCACCGCGCTGATCGTCGGCGTCGGCGGGATTGGCGCAGAGACCGCGCGCCAGTGCAAGAACTGGGGCATGACGACCATTGGCATCGATCCCCGCGTTGAGTCGCCGCTGGGCGTTGATGAGTTGCACCGCCCGGACGACCTCGACCAGCATCTACCGAGAGCGGATTTCGTCATTCTCACTGTGCCGCAGACGCCGCAGACCGAGGGTTTTTTCACCAGCGCCCGGTTCGAGCAGATGAAGAATAGCGCGTACTTCGTCAACATCGGTCGCGGCGCGAACGTCAAGTTGGACGACCTCGACCAAGCCCTGCGCGAAGGCCAGATCGCCGGTGCTGCTCTGGATGTGTTTGAGCAGGAACCGCTGCCGCCGGAGCACCCGCTGTGGACGGCCCCGCACTTCCTGATGACTCCGCACGTGGCTGGGGCTGGCCCTTATCTGAACGAGCGCCGACGCGATTTGATGGTGGAGAATTGCAAGCGCTTTGCTCGCGGCGAGAAGTTGGTGAATGTGGTGGATAAAGAAAATTGGTTCTGAGAAAGGGGTTCAAAACCTCTATCGGCTGTCGCCCGACGGCAATGTATCCGCAGATGAACGCAGATGTGAAATGACGTTGAGCGGAGCGCACTTAGAATTTTGAGACCGCTTCTGAGTGCTAGGGTAGCGTGCCCGTGATGAGTAGGTACGCGTCGGCTGTGACCTCGCCGTCAATTTCCCACTCCTTGAGCTCGCCGCCGAGCTTCTCTATGACCTTTTCGCTCAGCGAGTGAAAGGGCGGTCGGCCTGGGTCGGCAATGATGATCTGCCCAACCTCAACCTCGACCGCCTTTTTGATCAGCTTGTAGAGCGGCGAGACCATTTCGTCCCAGAAGCAAATATCGGCCCCGATGATCAGGTTGGTTTGCCGCAGGTGTTTCTTTTTTACGCTCTCAAACTTGCAGCGCCAGGTTTCTATCTCGACATCGTTGATCTCGGCGTGTAGCTGCAAGTAGGGAAAGACCGCGGCATCCGCGTCCATTCCCGTGACGCGGGCGTCGTGGTTTTTGGCGCAGTATATCCCGGCGAGGCCCCAACCGCAGCCGATATCCAAAACCCGCGCCTTTGGCGGCAGGCCCTGGTGCGAGAGGAAGTCCATCACGCACCAACTCGAATTCCAGAATTTGTTGCCGTGGATGCAGGGCTCGTGCTTCTTTTTTTTGGCGCGCACTTGAGGGTGAGCGGCTTTGAGTACTGTGACGCCATACGCTTGGCGCGAGGTTTTCTTTTTTTCTTTGGCCATGTCGCTCTGTTGTTTTCCACCGGGAAGTTAGATTTTCTCGTTAGAATCCCCACACGTGCGCCGCGGTCTTTCCCATAACCCACTCGATATCGTCGCCGTCGGCGAAAGCCGGATGTTCGAGAACGCCGCGCAGTGTATTGGCGTAGCCCTCTCGGCCAGCGCTGGGCGGGAAGTCGCTGCCCCACATCATGCGTTGCACGCCGAATGCGTCCTTGGCCATCTCGAAAAGTGGCGGCACGTGGTCGAATTCGAGTTCGGGCAGCAGGCGCGGTGGGCGGGCGCAAATTTCGCCCAAGCCGGGGACTTTGATGCTGGTGTTGTCGCGCTCGCCTAGGCGCAGGGCCTTGGCGTAATCGGCGTAGGGCGGCTTGGCAATGCCCACTCCTGCGAGGTGTTCGAGGTTGACGTGCGTGTCGGGGCACACATCGAGCACGCGCGAGAAGTCGTCGGCCGCGAACTGGGATGCATTGCCGATGCTGGAGACTACGAGGCCGAGTTCGCCGGCTCTGCGCCACATGTCGTAAGGCCCCGCGTTGGCGAACTGGCCACCCGGGGCGATGCGCACACCGGCGGCCCCTTGCTCTGCGAGCCGCGCAAGGTCGCCGAGTGGGTCGCGGGACTCGGGATCGACGAGGACTGCAACTTTGAACCGGCCCGATCGTTTGGCGGCTTCTTGGAGGAGGTAGGTGTTGTCGTAGGTGCCGCCGTGTTGGACGAGAACGGCTTGGTCAACGCCGTTGCGATCCATCTCGAATTCAAGTGTCTCGATAGGCTCGAACCAGCTATTCCCGGCGTGGCAGTGCGTGTCGATTATCAGCATTTGAAGCGGCCTTTCATGCGGAGATAGTTGTCAATCGCGCAGCTTTTGCAATGATTCAACTTGCTGCGAATACTCGACCGTGTCAAAGGCATGCCGTTGTTCGGCCACTCATCCACCCAGACGGTTCAAGACATTGCGCGTGATCTGTGCCACCGGACCGCCGTTCCGGTAAAGACCGTGCGCCCACTCGATGGTTGCCGCCGTGAAGACAGTCCCCTTGAACTCCGTTTCGTTGACTGCGACGGTGGCGTAGAACCGGTCGTGGTGGACCCCTAGGTCCGCGTTGAAACCGTGGTCCTCTGCGTCCCCGATCGCAATGATCTGGTAATGCGGGCTGATTCCGTCACGGCCTGTAAATCGCGGTTGTCCATCCTTAAATTCAATGTCACCGCCGTCGCATTCGACGCCAACGATTGAGTCCTCTCGGCCAAACTCGTCTCCTTCTCCCAGCTCGGTTCCTGCGAACGCCCAATGGTCGGGTTGGGTCACGCGGAAGAATCCGTATTCCCCGGACGTTGGGGCAATAATCTCGCCGGGGACCTTGCTCTTCGCGTTGACAGCAGCCGTATAGGAAACGCCGATGGTGCGCTGACGCAGATTATCGATTGCGCGGAGAAAGGACGTTTCGGGGTCGTCCGGCGTGCCGAGCGGATGCTTTTTGTACCGGCTCTTGGCACAGTAAAGCTGGCGTCCGTCGGCCCTGGTTTCCACCAAGTGCGAGAAAGAGTTGCCAGCGAACACCATCAGGTTGCCGCCACGTGCTACAAACCGCTCAAGCTGCTCGCATTCTTCGCGGCTGGAGTACTCGCCGTGACAGATTCTGAGGTGTGCAGGGTAGTCATCTAGGAGATCCGGCTGTCGATCGTGGTCGGCGTTTATGCAGTAATCTACTTGGTATCCTTCGGCGTCGAGCCATGATGTGAAAAACTGATCCCAGGCATAGAAGCCGCCCATGATGTCCGGCTGTAGGGGTCGTTCAAAGGTCACTAGGTTGCTGTGAGATCGGTCGGTAGATATATAGGGGAAGAGGCATTTGCCGCCCACGCAGTTATAGGCGGCATAGGTGTTGGTCTCGATCGTCAGGAGAATCGGCGCGCTGGGAACACGGGGGCGAACGACGAACAGGATTTCCCGGATCCCCTGAGCGGTGGGGAAACTGGCGATGTAAACGCCGCTCTTCCAGTCGCGAGGCACTCGGAACGCGACCGTCGCGGGCCAGGCGAATCCGTCCCGATAGCCAAACTCGGGGACCGGGGGAAGCCCGCCGCGCAGGTCGTTTATCTCCTTTACCAGACGCCGTTTGGCCCCTTCGTGGAACACAAATACATCGTAGTACGATCTGGAATTCGATATATGAAACGTTACTTCATCTCCCTGACACACACTCAGCGGGGTGGCATAGCCGCCTTCTCTTAGCTTCCAGTACCGGGTTGCGTCCTGTTCGTAATGGGCAAAAATGTGTTCGCGTTTCATTTTTTATTTTTTTCTTTCTCACCGCAGCCAGTGGAGAAAGTCCTTTGGATTTATCCGAACTTTGCCGCATGGTTCAACGGGGCCATACGATACCCACTGCTCATCGTCGAGTTGCTCGAAGGAAGCCGAAGGTACGGTGTACAAGAACCCAGGTCTAGACATGTCGAGGGAGCCTGCTTCTAAGTGAATCTCAGGCTCGTCCACTTGCAATGATACTTGAAAGCTAAGGTTATTATTTTCGTTCGGGATGAACGGCAGGGAAAATACTATGGCGAGATTTTTGATATGGGTGGCATAGACGGCGTGCAAACGGTCTTTTTCCGGTCCCACTCCTCTCGCTGGCCTAAGCTCGATACGATCAAGTTCTTCAGGACTTCCGTGATAGAGGTAAGGTGGTTTAGCGATCTTCATTTCCGGCAAGCATCCTACTTCGACTGTCGGCATTGAGACTACTGCTGACGATTGAAATTCTCATCGAAACTCTCTAACGTGTGCCGGGTTGCGAATTTCCCCACGTCGAAGATCGGGGAAATTTATCTAGGCCGTCGGGAATCTTGGACCACGGGACTGCCATTTCGGTCCAGATCTCTCGGGTGGGTCGCAGGTCTTCGGAATGGTCTAGGGTGCCTGCCTTGATGAATATCGTGTTTGGGTAACGTGTAAACAATTGTGAACCACATTCTGGGCAAAATTCGCGGATCTTTGTGCGGCCCTCGTCGTTCGTAGATTCGTATCCCTTAGTTTTACCGCTCAGTTGAAATGTGGAAGCTGGTACGCCGACTCCAACGTTGAAAGCGCTGCCCGTAACCCTACGGCAGTCGTCACAGTGGCAATAGATCACAGATTGGGGCTCTGAGTCGCTTGTATAGCGGACCGCCCCGCAAAGACATCGACCTGTTAGCGGCATTGGTAGTCCTTTCCAGATAAACGAGTGTGGCGATTGTGGTAATGCGTTCAATTCACAGCGTTTGCTGATCTACAAGCCTTCTCTTTTGACGGCGAAAAAAAATGGGTGAATCTCCTCCAGTGCATCAGCACTTTCGTATCCTCCTCCTACGATACCTTCCCGTTCAATCTGAAAGCCAGTCTCAGTGAGAAACTTCTCGTAGGTCGAGGGGCCAAAGTTACTCCAGTACATGGTCTCGCCGAAGAAGTCGTCTTCAGTATATCCAGGGCCGTCGTCTTTCTTGGCAATCGTAAACAGAAGGAGGCCACCGGGCCGAAGCCACTGTGCAAATCGACGGAAGAGATTTAGATGTTCCTGTCTTGGGATGTGGAAGATGGCGTAAAAGCTGACAATTGCATCGAAGCTACCTACGGGGAATTCGGTCTCCATTACGTCGGCGATGACGAATTTGGCGGTGGGGACGTTTTTCTTAGCTAGAGCTACCATGTTCGAGGAGATGTCGATTCCGGTGAGGCTGAACGTTTCTGCAAGATGTCGGGCGACGGGGATACCGGCACCACATCCAACGTCGAGGATCTTTGAGCCAGATGCCAGACGCTCAGTTATCAGGTTGAGTTCAGCCTCGGCCGTGGTACGTCTTTGCCCCGCGTAATTTATCGCACACCGGTTATAAGCGGTTCTCACCAGTTCCCGATAATCGGTCTGCGGATCGTCGGCGATCTTGAATGGCATATGTGCCTTTCCTAATCTGAGTTATGCGTTCACCAAGGTCTTCGGCTAAGGCTCTGCCTAGCACTCATGCGCCTACGGGAATAGGCGTATCTGGCGGCCCATTTTTGGATATACTCTCAAGCAGACAATGAAGATTGCGAGGAGCGAATTTTTCTACAGACCTAGCGATGGCGTCGATTGACCACCAATGGAACCCGCGAAACGCCGATGCCTCGCCAGGAGCAGCCTCCACGTCCATTACTGGATCAAAGTAGTCTGTTTGTACGAGGTAATAGACTTCATTTTGGCCATAGCTCCGACCGTTCCAAGAGAATTCGTGTTTTCTGGTCCATAGGGACGGTCCCAGACGGAAGCTCCTAGCGCCAGTCTCTTCGGCGACTTCTCGTCGCAGTCCTTCTTCCTCTGATTCACCGGGCTCCAAGCCCCCGCCAGGCGTAATCCAAACCTGAAATCCTGTGACAGGTTCTTGGAGCTTCATCAGCAGCACTCGATGGTCTGGCGTCATAATGACCGCGCGTACAGCCTTTCGCTGAATCATAGGTGTGTCTTTCGATGGTTAATAGCCGTTGTCTGACGCGAAGGTACTTACTCGTGTGAACAGTCGCAATCGGTACCACGGGGCTGAAATATTCTGTGTTTGCTCACTCAGCGGCAAAGGTCTAGGATAGACGCCTCAGATTGTCCCGCGAGCCGTCGCAAAGCGGTCTGGCGCATAAGTTCCTTTTTCCTTTTCTTGCCCATTTCACTCCGCTGTATAAAAGCTATCAACAAAGGATTTTCCCTATGTCCGTAAATAATCGCCCGGTGCGCGTCGGCATCTATGGCACCGGCCGTTTTGCCAACCAAACACACCTGCCCAACCTGAGCAAGCTAGACGATGTCGAGTTGGTCGCCGCGAGTGATCCCAACCCGGACAACCTCGCCGCCACCGCGCAAAAGTACTCCATCGCCCGCACCTATGCAGACCCCCATCAAATGCTCGCTGAAGAACAACTCGATGCGCTCTATTCGGTCGTGCCGGCCTTTGCGCGCACTGATGTGGAAGCCACGGCCGCAGCGCAGGGCATCCACCTTTTCAGCGAGAAACCGCAAGCGACCAGCATGGCTGTTGCGCGGCGCATTGCCGATGCGGTCGCCGAGGGCGGTGTGATCTCAACGGTCTGTTTCCGCGAGCGCTATCGCCCGCTCTTTCAGGAGGCCCGCCGCCTGCTTGCGGATAAGGCCGTCACCCACATCCGCTTCCAGAGCACGGCCGGTCTGCCGCTGCTCGAAACCGAGGTTCCCGACCCGGACAATTGGGACTATCAGATGGACAAGAGTGGCGGCTCGGCCTTTGACTGGGGGGTGCACGCCGTTGACTACGCGCGTTTTATGAGCGGCCTCGACATTACCCAAGCGCAAGCGTTTTACCACCATCCTCCTCGGTACAACACGCCGCTGTCGTGTTCGTTTAACTTTTTGTTGGCAAATGGGGCGACCATGACCTCGACGTTCCTCGCCACCACGCCCGCCGCTCCGGGCGACGAGCCGCGCTTCACTGTTTTTTACGAGGGGGGATACTTGGCGCTGTGGATGTACGACCGGATTGAGGTCAATGGCGAGGTGGTGTACGCGCCGGAGGAATTCGACCCGTGGTTTGAGCAAGACCGCGTCTTCATTGAGGCCGTGCGCACCGGCAACCGCGCCCTGCTGCTCAACGACTATGCCGACGGCCTTTATTCGCTGGCCCCGGTACTGGCGGGGTGGGAGTCGGCGCGGCGCGGCGGTGAATTGATTGCGGTGGCCGAATTTATGGCGAGCTGAGCGTGGGGCGCATCGCGAGGCGGTGGGGGGCCGCAGGCGGGTACCGAGAGTTTTTGGGGCTTGCCCTGCCGCTGATTCTGAGCACGGCTAGCTGGAGCATCCAGCACTTTGTCGACCGGGTCTTTCTCTCTTGGTATTCCACCGAGGCGTTGGCGGCCGCGCTGCCGGCGGGCATGGCCAACTTCACCTTCATCAGCCTCTTCATGGGCACGGCCCAATACGCCAACACGTTTGTCGCTCAATACATGGGGGCGCGGCGGCCGACGCGGGTGGGGCCGGCCGTGTGGCAAGGGGCATACGTGGCCTTGTTCAGCGGCCTCTTGGCCTTGCTGCCGGCCGCCTTTGCCGGCGAGCTCTTCGCGTTCATTGGCCACGGTCCAGGCATCCGCGCCGCTGAAACCCAGTACTTCCGCATCCTTTGCTACGGCACCGGGCCGCAGGTTTTGTCCACGGCCTTCTCGTGCTTTTTCAGCGGGCGGGGTCAGACGTGGGTGGTGCTGGCGGTCAACGTCGTGGCCATCAGCGTCAACATCATCTGCGACTACGCTTTGATATTCGGGCACTGGGGGCTGCCTGAGTTGGGGATCGTCGGGGCGGCGTGGGCTACCAATATCGGCTTGGTGGTCTCGGCCCTGTGTTTCGCGGTGCTGTTTTTGGGGCCGCGCTATCGCAGCGAATACGCCACCTTGCGCGGCTGGAAGCCCGATCTCAAGCTGCTGCTGCGCCTGTTGCGCTATGGCGGCCCCAACGGCGTCAACTTCATGCTCGACATCATGGCCTTTACCTTCTTTTTGTTCATCGTGGGCCGCTTGGGGCCAATCCCGCTGGCGGCGACGAATCTGGCCTTTCACATCAACAGCCTCGCCTTTATGCCGCTCATTGGTTGCAGTATTGCCGTATCGACGATGGTCGGCCAGCGCTTGGGGCGAGATCAGCCCGAAGCCGCTGAGTACTGTACGTGGTCGGGCTTTCACTTGGCCATGCTGTACATGGGGACGATGTCCTTGGGCTATGTCTTGGTGCCGGAATTTTTCCTTGCGCCTTTTGGCGAGGAGCAAGACGCCAACTTTGCGGTCGCGCATCAGATCGCCGTGGTCTTGCTGCGCTTCGTGGCTCTGTATTGCATCTTCGATGTCGGCTATATGGTCTTCACGGCAACCCTGAAGGGCGCGGGCGACACCCGTTTCGTCATGTGGATTTCAATCTCGCTGGCTTGGGCGATCATGGTCGTGCCGTCTTTCGTGGCTCTAACTTATTTCGACGGGGGGCTGTACCTGATATGGAGTTTTATCTGTGCGTATGTATGCGTCTTGGGCGTGGCTTTCTATTTGCGCTTTCGCACGGGCCGCTGGAAGAGTATGCGGGTTATTGAGCGGGCCGATGAGCGTGAGTAAGGGTTCGTTGGGCGCAAGGTGCCGCCAAGCTCACCAGTCATTGCCGCCGGCCATGCGAGGTCCTGCGAGCGAGCGCCAATTGTCGTAGTAGCGACGGGTGCGTTCCGGCAGATTGTCGCGGATATTGTCGGCCAGCAGCCAATGATGATCGCCCTTTTCGCCTTTGTCGTCATACTCCGAGCGATGGTCAATCAGGGCACCCATCAAGGTCCAGCGCTCCTTGAGCCCCGCTGGCTTCAGACCCCGGTGAATGCTATTGCTATTCCAAAATACCGTCTGTCCCCTCTGCAAGGAGATCTGCAAGGCACCCGGGATCTCTCCTTGCCGGTCGTTGAGCAGGCACTCGCGCTCGCGCTCGGTGCGGTAGCGCCGCTGGCTGCCGGGAACGATCCACAGACAGGGATCGTCGGCTAGGGCCAGATGCCATTTGACGAAGTGCTTGCGGTGGCGTCTGAGAATCTCCATCTCTACCTCGTAACTGCCGTCTCGTTCGTTGCCGCCGGTATCTCGGTGCCAACCGATTTCATAGTCGTCCCCAACAGCGCAAAGATGGACCCATCCCAAGCGCAAATCCTCGCCGATAAATGGCCGCACATAGCGGGCGATGGGTGCCGAACCCAAATAGTCGGCAAACACTGGCGCACCAAATTCCGGTGCTATTAGCCCGCAGATAAAATGGGGGTCTGCACCTGTTGCATCCGGCCCATCGGTGCGCACCCCCGCTGCGTCATCGATGACCTCTCCAGAGCGCACTTTGGCCACCACCTCGTGTGCCGCTGTCGTCAGTTCCTCTAGCATATCTGACTCCACTGCGTCGTCGGCGATGAAGTAACCCTGATTGCGATACTGATCGATCTGTTGCTGACTGGCCATAATTCTCCGTCTATGTTAGTGGAACCCGGTGCCCATCACGCGCCCTGAGATAGCAAAAAAGGGGGCACCGCGAAGTGTCCGTAAATGTAACTACGGATCGAGGCGTCGGGGAAATCCTCGACGCCTCGATCCGCGATCCTATTCGCTCTTTGACTTGGCCACGGCTAAGCCCGTTCCCACGGCTGACACGCGATTCCAGCCCGACCCCCTGAGACCAGCGTAGATCATGTAATAGGTCCCGTCTATTGCGAACACCTGTGGGGTTAGGAGGCCGTCGCAATCCCAAGCATCGGCATCGGTCGAGGGCGTGAAAATTGGGTTGTGTGGGTTGAGTTCGAAGGTGCGGAAATCGCGCGTGCGGACATGTCCGATAGTCCAGATCTTGCCGTCGTAGCCGCCGTAGAACAGATGGAAGTAGCTCGGCCCTTTGAGGATTTCGGCTTCGCGCACTCCGTAGCGGTCCCACGCCTGTCCCGAGCCGCAGAACACGGGATTGGCGGGATTTTTGGTGACCTGCGCAGGGTCGCTGGTCGGTGCGGTGGCATGGCAGATGGTCGGCACGTTGTAGAGAATATCGCGCCGTTCAGGAGGCGCTGGCGACTCACCGGTATAGACCATGTGAATGACATCGCCCGACACGGCTACCGACGGATGGGAAGAGCCGTGTTGCTCGTGTGCGCCGCCGACGGCAACTACTGGTTCATCGCCAATCCGCGTCCACACTCCAAAATCGCCGTCGCTGACTAGTAGGCCGGTCTGTTTGCGGCGGGGCTTGTCCTTGCCTTGGGTGCCGAGGTAATAGGCGTAGTAGCGCTGGTCGGCGGGATTCCAGAACGGGAATGGGTATTCCACGCCGTGATTGTCGAAGCCGTCGGCGGAAGGTAGGAGTATGGGATTGCGCTGGTCGTGCGTCACTGCCGTAGGATCGGCGACTGGCGCGGAGCTGTGCATGTGTACCCAGCTACCATCTCCGCCCTTTTTGGCCCACAGATAGTGCACGGTGTCGCCCACGACGATGGCGTGACTGGCAGCCGCCCACGCGGGTGGCTCGCAGTACAGCAGCGGCTTCTCGGCGGTGAGCCGCTCGAAGCGGGCGAATGCTGCAAATGGGATTGGGTCATTGGGATTCATAGTGGCTGCATCATGTTCCGACCTGCATGGATGTCCACAACCTTTCGACTCCTTCAACGAAGACCCGAAAGCTGCTTGAGGTGTTCGCACGTGACAGGAAAGCAGCCATGCGTCTCGCGCCTGATCGTTTCTGAAACTCGGGGATCAGTTTGGCAATGATATCGGAAGGCCGAACCACAGTATCGGGATTTTGGTATCGACTCTTGCCTAATTCGCGTAGCGCGCTTGGTCGAGTTTTGGGGAACGCTTGTTTAAGCGCTTGCGGCTCGCCGATATACCAAGCTTCCAGTTCTCGACAAGCTACTCGGACAAGCACGTCGCGCCGCCCGGTACTTTGGCACAGTTGGACGAGCTTGGTCTTCACTTGGTGGCAATCCGCGCTGTCCTGATCTCGCATCACAACAAAACCCACGCCCGGTTCGCGCCAAGCCTTCAGCTTGCGGGGTATGCTCTTCTCTAGATCCTGCTTTCCCTCGTGGGGCACACACTGGAATGATAATTCGGGAAATAATCTCGGCAGCAAACCTTCCAGCAGTATCCTCATTGAGTCTTCCTCTAGCAGGAACACAATGCGATTCATTGTAACCCGATGCCCTCAAAAAGCCTCTGCTTCCATAGGGCACCCGGCAAGTCTCCCCCTGCGACAAGAGCGCGCAGCAGTTCGCTGTCGTATGCTCGGTGCGCGGTCGTGAATCCGTCTTTTTTAACCAGCCAGAAAATCTCGTCGAGTTCTGCTCCGTTCAGGAGATCGGGGGAGTGGGTTGAAACGAACACTTGGCCGCCGCGTCGAGCGTAGTCCCTAAACTCCTCGGCCAGTTCTATTAGCAATTCGGGATATAGATGATTTTCGGGTTCTTCGACTGCCAGCAATGGATGGGGCTTTGGGTCATATAGCAAGACGAGGTAGGCGAACATCTTAATAGTACCATCGGAGACGTAGCGGGCAATGAATGGGTCCTTGAAGCTGCCATCCTGAAAGCGCAGGACGAGACGCCCGTCTTCTGTCGGTTTGGCTTCAACGCCGCTCACATCTGGGACGCGCTGGCCCATAGCTTTCAGCACTCGGTCGAAGCACTCGCGGTGATTCTCGTAGAGATACTGGGCCACTTGGGCGACGTTATCGCCACGGTTAGACAGATGCTCGGCATAGCCGGCCTCACTGCTTGGTCGGGCGTCGGCAATATGGAAGTCCGAGACGTGCCAGTTCTCGATCAGGCTGCGAAACTCTGAGACGACCTGGAACTCGCGGAACTGGCCCAAGCCTTTGATAGCAAGAACGCTCGGATCGTCGAGCTTGTACTCTGCTCTCTTTTCTCTTACTTCTTCCTGACCATAGACTGATTCATTTGTGATTGCAGTTCCGATTCCGCCTGAGAAGTCAACGAAATGCCAGGGGCGTCCATCCTGCCCTCTACGGTAGTGGAGTACTTCGCGTTCAACCGAGACTCGGCCATCCTTCGCTGCTATTTCAAGTCCGTAGGTGGCCAGATGTCCGCCGCTCTCGCGGAATTTGATGGTGATCCCAATCGGCCCGTTTTCTCCTCTACTGACCAACTCGCGGAACCCACCGCGTTGCGCCACCGCCGTGGCGACGTTTTGGGTTAGCGCGTCCTTGAGAAAGTTAAATACGTCGAATAACGTCGATTTGCCCGTGCCGTTCGCGCCCACGACTACGACCATCGGGGGTAAATCCTCAAACACGGCGTGGCGGAAGGAACGGTAGTTCTTGATTTCAATCTGCTCAATCCGCATAGGTTGTTCCTCCGTATTGTCGAACATCATCGTTGGGCTGGACCGGACCGGCTGCTCCATTGGCGGCTATCACGATTCATTGAGCACGCTTTTGCGCTGCCGCCCTTGAAGCGAAACAGGCGACTGGATAGATTGGGCTAACGTATCGCATCTTGCGCTCATTTAAGCTACGAGACGCCCATCACAACGCCAAGGAATCCTTCAATGCCTCGTCCCAATATACTCTTCATCATGGATGATCAGCACCGCCACGACTATCTCGGCGCAGCCGGTGCCGAGTTCCTGCGGACGCCCCACCTCGACCGCCTCGCCGACGCTGGCGTGCGCTTCACTCAATGCACCACCAACGCGCCCGTCTGCGCCCCAGCGCGGATCGGCTTGGCCTCTGGCTTGCAACCGAGCCGCCTCGGCTGCTTGGACAATTCGGGGCGGCTGCCCTTGGGCACCACCACCTACTATCAGCGGCTGCGCGACGCCGGCTACCGCGTCGGCTGCGTCGGCAAACTCGACCTGCGCAAATCCGACGGCTACAATGGCCGCTACGGCGACCGGCCCTACGCCTATAGCTGGGGCTTCACCCATCCAGAGGAATGCGAGGGCAAAATACATTCCGGCTCCTCGTCCACGCCGATTGGCCCCTATACGCACTACCTAGCTGCCAAAGGGCTATTGGCGACGTTTCACCAGGACTATCGCCGCCGCGCTACCGCTGGTTGGTTCATTGACTGCCGCGACTCGCTACTGGACAGCGCGGACTTTTCGGACGCCTATATCGGCCGTCGCGCCGCCGAGTGGATCGCCGATGTACCCGACGATTTCCCCTGGCACTACTTCGTCAGCTTCGTCGGCCCGCACGATCCCTTTGACCCGCCGACCGCATATGGCGACCGCTACCGCGACGCGGCAATGCCCCCGGCCATCGGCGACTCTCTCGCTGGCAAACCCGAGTGGATCAAAAAACGCGCCGCCGACTTTGCGCCCGACCAAATCACCCAAACCCGCCGCCAATACTGCGCCGCCATCGAACTCATCGACGACCAGATCGGCCAGATCCTCGACGCGCTCGAAAAACGCGGCCAGCTCGACAACACCTATATCATATTCTCCTCCGACCACGGCGAGCTGCTCGGCGACCACGGGCTATACACCAAGAGCGCCGCGTACGAGGCCAGCCTGCGCGTACCGCTGATCATCGCCGGGCCGAATATTGCCGGAGGCCGCGTCTGTGACGCGCTGTGCGAGCTCATCGACCTCAATGCCACGATCTGCGATTTCGCCCAACTTGCGCCGCAGCAAGGCATCGACGCCCGCTCGCTGCAACCGGTCCTCGCCGGTCAGACCGACACCCACCGCCAAGGGACCGTCGCCGCCTTGCGCAACTTCCGCTGCATTCGCACGGGTACGCACAAATACGTCCAGAATTACAACGACTGCGACGAACTCTACGATCTCGAACAGGACCCCGACGAGTTGCACAATATCGCCGCCACCGATCCCGCTGTGGTTGGTGATCTCGCGCGCCGCTTGCGCCGCCGTTTGGGTTAAAGTGGCCACAAGGGGAATGCGCGAAGGGCACCCACAAGAGGTGCCCCTACGCAAGGTTGCTCAACAGCGCGACGAATTGATCGCGATGATCCTACGATTGGTTTGCTTTCCAGGCTTGGTACTCGGCTAAGGTCTGCTCGTCGGGGGGATAGGTGCCGACGATACTGGCTCCGGCGCGGATTTTCTCGGTGATGAAGCGCTCCTTTTGCTCCAT
This sequence comes from Candidatus Latescibacterota bacterium, assembly GCA_965116455.1. Lineage (GTDB taxonomy): Bacteria > Latescibacterota > UBA2968 > UBA8231 > UBA8231. The sequence goes on from OZ220690.1 coordinate 4,438,433, forward strand.
CTCCTCGGCCTCGACAGCGACCTCCTCGGCCAGATGCGCGGGTATGACCACGACCCCTTCGCCGTCGCCGACGAGGATGTCGCCGGGGAAGACCGCCACGCCGCCGCAGGCGATGGGCACCTGGATTTCGCTGGGGTGGTGGATGGTTTTGTTGGTGTGGGCGTTCATGGCCGCGGCGTAGGCGGGCAACCCCGATGCGACAATGGTCGGCGAGTCGCGATAGGCCCCATCGGTGACGATCCCTGTGCAGCCTCGCACTTGCAGCCGCGCCGCTAGGATGGACCCCATAGTTCCGGCGCGAGCGTCACCGCGTGCGTCGATGACGAACACGTCGCCTGCGGTTACCTGCTCAATGCCGATCCGTTGCACGTCTTTCAGGTTGTCCATTGGGACCTCGTCGAGGTCTTCGCGCGCGGGGATATAGCGCAGGGTAAAGGCCCGGCCGACCATCTGCATGTCGGGCGCGAGGGGCGCGACTTGGTGCATAAACGTGTTGAGCAGTCCTTTGTTGCGCAGCACGGACGTCAGGGTCGCCGTGCTGGCCACCTTTAGTTTTTCGCTCAATTCGGCAAAATCCACAATTCGCTCCTTTCAGCGTATCTGCCCGCGGGCGTCAACCGGCCAGACGGCTTCCACGCGGCCGCCGCGCACGGCAAAGATTTGGTCGTGTTCGTTGAAACAGGGGCAGGGATGAACCGGCAAGACCTGCACCTGTTCGCCGATTTGGGGCTTGTCGTCGCAGGATGACAGATCGACATGTCCATGTTCTTCCGAGGCCCCGGAGAAGACGGCTTGGGGGTACTCGACGATGTAGCCCATAATGGACGAGCCATCCTCCTGACGGTGGACCGCGGCGCTGAGCGACTTGCTGCCCCCGTCGAGGATGGCGCGATTCGCGGTCGGTCGACTGACCACGGTCATCAGCACCCGGCCAGCGCACTGGTCGACGCTGTGGGTTCCCCGGCGGAGATGGCCGACGCCGCCGACTGGGTACTCGCCGGCTCGGTACTCGGTCAGTTCTGGAATCTCATGCGCCATAAATGCGCCCGACGTGCTGCCGCCGCTGACGATAGGATGCGGCAGGCCCTTGCGGTCGAAGTGCGCGAGCGTCTCTTGGATTAGCGGCCGTATGTCTGGAGTCGCTGGCATGGACATGATGCCCCGGAGTTCGATGTTGGGGGCTTGGTCGATTTTTTCGCCGAGGGCGGCCGCCGCCGAGGGCGAGCCTACGCCCGTGCGTCCGCGATCGAGTTCGACAACCACGCCTACGGTGACATTCGCTGCCGCAGCGGCCTCAGCTAGCCCCTGCACGGTGTATTCGGAATCGGCCGCCACGGTCAGCCGGGTGTCCCGCGCCAGCGCGACCAGCCGTGCCAGCTTTTGCGCGCCGATGATGTTGTAGGGAATCAGGATGTCGCGATCGACCCCGCCCGCGGCCATGACCTCGGCTTCCCCTAACTTCTGGCAGGTAATGCCGATCGCCCCGCGCCGCATTTGCATGTGGGCGATGGCCACGCACTTGTGGGTCTTGATGTGGGGCCGCAAGCCAATGCCGTGCTCGTCAAAGTAGCGTTGGTAGCGGTCGAGGTTGTCCTCCAAGCCGTCGAGATCGACGAGGAGGGCGGGCGTGTCGAGGTTTTCTATGCGCATAGTGGCCTTTCCTGAATGAAAGTGGGAGTTGCGGCGATAAAATAGCAAACCAATTCCGCCGCAGAAATTGACGCGATTCGGTCTCTTGCCTTTTATTGCAAGATGCCCATCGATCTTCAACCTTCCACGCCCATCGCACTAGTCTGCGCGATATTGGCCGACTCCGATGATACGTTCGCCGCCGCCAAAATCGGCCTCATCAAATGCTTCGGTACCCTGTTCGCGGCCAGTGACACCTATGATTTTGATTTTACCTCGTATTACGAGGCGGAAATGGGCGCGGGGCTGAGCAAACAGCTCGTGTGCTTTAAACAGCGGATTGACCCCGCCGAACTGGCGGCCTGCAAGCGCCAGACGATCGAACTAGAAAAAGCACTGGGAAGAGCAACAGGAGGGACATTGCGCCGCCGCGCCAACATCGACCCAGGATTGCTGTCGGTCGAGAGCTTGGTGTTGGCCACGACTAAGTGTGCTGGCCACCGGGTGTGCATTGCCCCGCAGCTCTACGCCGAGGTGACCCTGCTCTATCAGCGAGGATGCTACCAGCCTCTCGAATGGACGTATCCCGACTACCGGAGCGCTGAAATGCAGCATTTCTTGCTCGATATGCGGTCTTGGTTGCTAAGAGTGCGGAGCTGAGGTCAGCCCCGCTCGCCGAGCGGCACAAATGCGCGGTGCTCTGGCCCGGTGTAGATGTGGTTGGGGCGGATGAGTCGGTTGGCGTCGTGCTGTTCGATCACGTGCGCTGCCCAGCCCACCACGCGGCTGGCCACGAAGATGGGGGTGTAGAGCGGGATCGGGATGCCCATCATGTAGTAGGTGTACGCGCAGGGGAAATCGACGTTGGGGAAGATGCCTTTTTCGCGCATCATCGTCGCTTCGACCACGTCGGCTAGGTCGGGCCACTTGGTGTCGCCGATGGCTGCGGCGATCTGACGGCCAACCTTCTTCATCGTCGGTACCCGCGAGTCGCCGCTTTTGTACTCCCGGTGCCCAAAGCCCATGATTTTCTTCTTTTGCGCCAGCGCGTCGAGGACCCATTGCTCGGCCGCCGCGGGCGAATCTACCTCCAAGAGCATGTGCATGGCCGCCTCGTTGGCACCGCCGTGCAAGGGACCGTGTAGAGCACCGATGGCCGCGGTTATGGCGGCGTACAGGTCGGCGAGAGTTGAAGCTACGACTCGTGCAGTAAATGTGGAGGCGTTGTACCCGTGCTCGGCGTAGAGGATCAGCGAAGTGTTCATGGCCTCTACTTCGTACGCGGGCGGTTTTTCGCCGCGCAGCATGTAGAGTAGATTGGCCGCGTGGTCTAGCTCGGCGTCGGGAGCTACCGGCTCTAGCCCTTGCGAGAAGCGATAGCCATAGGCGAGTGCGGTGGGGATTTTGGCCAGCAAGCGCACGGATTTGCGCACGTTGGCATCGTGGCTGTTGTCGGGGGTCTCGGCGTCGAAAAACGCCAGGGAAGATACCGCAGTGCGCAATAGGTCCATGGGGTGGGCGTCCGCCGGCGCGGAGCGCAACAGGTCGACGACCGGGCCGGGCAGGTCGCGCTGCGAGCGCAGTTGTTGGTTGAATGCCGCCAATTCGGAGACCGTCGGCAACTCGCTGTAGATCAGCAAGTAGGCGACCTCTTCGTAGGAGGCGTTTTCGGTCAGTTCGACTAGGTCGTAGCCGTGCAGGATCAGGCGGTTGATATCGATGTCGATGCGCGAAAGGGCGGACTCGCCGGCAATGACGCCTTCGAGGCCGGGACTGTAGGATTTGTCGGTCATTCTGTATATCTCTCTGTGGAAAGTGTTGGTCGTGGGCGAGTAATTCAGTGGCTTTCTCCGTTTGCTGGAAAGAGATCGGCCAACGCCGCGTCTAGTTTGGTGTACTCGTCGTAGCCGAGTAGTTCGTAGAGTTCTTCTCGCGTCTGCATCTGTCCGAGGGCACCTGCTAAAGTGCCCTTTTCTTTTAGTTCGCGGAACAGTCCTTCGACGGCCTTCATCATGGTGCGGAATGCGCTCATAGGGAAAATCACGAGGCAATATCCCATAGCGGCGAACTCCGCGACCGATAGGTACGGCGATTTGCCGAATTCGGTCATGTTGGCGAGGAGCGGGCCTTTGACTTGCTCGGCGTAACGGGCGAATTCCTCGGTGCTCTGCATGGCTTCGGGAAAGATTGCGTCCGCGCCGGCTGCCAAGTAGCGTTGGCCGCGCTCGACGCTCTGCTCAAAGCCCTCGACGGCGCGAGCGTCGCAGCGGGCGATGATGACAAAATCCGGGTCTTGCCGCGCCGCGCAGGCCGCGGCGATCTTGCGCTCCATTTCTTCGACCCCAATCAGGGCCTTGCCGTCGAGGTGGCCGCAGCGCTTGGGCATGACTTGGTCCTCTAAGTGCAATCCGGCCAAACCCTCGCGTTCATACGCGCACACCGTGCGCATCACCTGCCAGATCTCGCCAAACCCGGTGTCTGCATCGCAAATGCAGGGCACTTGCACTGCGTTGGCAATGTAGCCAGCTTGGCGCGCCATTTCGTCCATGCCCAACAGTCCGACGTCCGGGTAGCCTGCACCGTTGGCCAATCCGGCCCCGGAAATGTACACGGCCTCAAACCCGATGCGCTCGGCCAGCATGGCCACGGGTGCGTTGAAGGCCCCGGGCAAGGTCAGGGTCTTCTCGGCCATCAGGCGGCGCAAGGCGTGTGGCTTGGACTCGGGGGGTTCGGTGAATACAGGCTTGAGTAGCATGGCTCAGGCGAGGGGAATGGTGGCTTCGCGCTCCGGCCCTACGGAAATCAGGGAGACCGGCGCTCGGCTCAGCTCGGCGATCCGTTTTACGTAAGCCTGCGCTTGCGGAGGCAGGTCGTCGAAACAGCGGGCGGCGGTAGTCGGGGCACACCAGCCGGCCATTTCTTCGTAAATCGGCTCGCATTGGTCGAGTACCTGCGGGTCGGCGGGGAATTCTTCCAGCACTTGGTCGCCGCAGCGGTAGCCAATGCCTAGTTTGAGGTGCTCGCATTGGTCGAGTACGTCGAGGCGGGTCAGGGCGATACTGGTCAGGCCGTTGATGCGCGTTGAGACCCGCAAGATGGCGGCGTCGAACCAGCCGCAGCGCCGCGGCCGGCCGGTGGTGGCTCCGAACTCGCGGCCCAAGGCGCGCAAACGCTCGCCTTCTTCCCCCAACAACTCGGTGGGAAAAGGCCCGTTGCCCACCCGCGTGGTGTACGCTTTGGTCACGCCTACTACCTCGGCGATCCGCGTGGGACCGATACCAGCCCCCGTGCAGGCTCCACCCGCCGTGGTATTCGAGGAGGTGACGTAGGGATAGGTGCCGTGGTCGATGTCGAGCAAGGTTCCTTGCGCCCCCTCGCAGAGGACTGTTTTGCCTTGGTCGAGGGCTTGGTTGAGCAAAGCCGAGGTGTTGGCGACGTATGGGGCGAGTTGCTCGCCGTAGCCGATGTACGCGTCGATGATGGGGCCTGCCTCTAGCGGCTCTTGACCAAAGACCTTGGTCAAGATTTCGTTTTTGGCGCAGATGCTGGCGCGGAGTTTGTCGCGCAAACGCGCCGGGTCGCACAGATCCATGACGCGCACCCCGTGGCTGCGCTCGACTTTGTCGCGGTAAGCCGGGCCGATGCCGCGGCCGGTCGTGCCGATGGCGACGCTGTTTTCGCTTTCTTCCCCGGCCTTTTCCAAGACCTTGTGGTAGGGCATTACGACGTGGGCAATTTGGCTGAGGAAGAAGCGGCCGGCCACTGAAAAGCCCTTGGCCTCCAGCTCGGCGATCTCATCGAGCATGACGGCTGGATCGACGACCACCCCATTGCCCACCACGCAGATCTTGCCCTCGTGCATGATGCCCGAAGGAATGGTGTGGAAGATGAACTCCGTGTCGCCGGTGACGACCGTGTGGCCGGCGTTGGCCCCTCCTTGATAGCGCACCACCACATCGGCTGAGGACGTGAGGTAATCGACGACTTTGGCCTTGCCCTCGTCGCCCCACTGCGCTCCTAATACTATTTTCGCGGGCATTGTGTACTCCCGTGCTTAAAGACTGACTTGTTTGGCCCAGGAGATGTACTCCCGAGAGAGAATATCGTCAACTACGTCGGTGGTGATCGGGTCATCGACGTTGAGGATGGTCAGGGCTTGGCCGCCCATTTGGCGACGCCCACACGACATTTGGGCGATGTTGACATCGTGGCTACCCATGACCGTGCCGATTTGGCCGATGATGCCCGGGACATCGTCGTTGATGTAAAAGAGCATGTGTCCCTCTGGAACGGCGTCGAAAATGTACTCGTCGAGATGCACGAGGCGCGGGTCGCTCTTGCCGAAGATCGTGCCCGCGAGCAGGCGCTGCCCTTTGCTGGTGTGATACACCACGGTGATGAGGCTGGCGTAGTCCTCGTGCTCGCTGCTGAGCCGCTCATCGACTTGCACGCCGCGCTCCTGCGCGAAAAGCAGCGCATTGACTACATTGACCGCCGCGTCCGAAACGGTCTCCATAATGCCCTTGAGCACGGCCGAGGTCAACGGCGAGGTCGGATAGGCGGTGATGTCGCCTTGGTATTCGATGGTGATGCGCTCTAGCTGTCCCTCGCCGAGTTGGGCTTGTAGGCGACCTAGCCGCTCGGCCAGCACGAGGTAGGGCTGGAGCTTGCCGTGGATTTCGGGATCGACCGAAGGGGCGTTGACTGCGTTGCGAATGATGCGGCCCATCAGCACGTCGCCGACCTGTTCGGCCACCTGCAGGGCGACGTTGGCTTGGGCTTCCTTGGTGGAGGCGGCCAAGTGCGGTGTGCAGATCACGCGGTCGTCAATCAAGAGATCCACGAGGGTCGGCGGCTCCTCCTCGAAGACGTCTAAGGCGGCACCGGCGACCCTGCCCGAGTGTAAGCCGCGCAGGAGGGCCTCCTCGTCAATGATGCCGCCGCGGGCGCAGTTGATCAGATAGATCCCGTCTTTGCACTGAGCGATCTCGGCGTCGGAAATCAGGTGCCGGGTCTGGTCGCTAAGATGGGTGTGGACCGTGATGAAATCTGCGGTAGCGTAGATCTCTTCAAGAGACGCTAGATGCGCGCCGCAGGAGAGGGCCACTTCTTGGCCGATGTAGGGATCGTAGCCGAGGACCTGCATGCGAAAGGCCGCCGCGCGCATGGCCACCTCCCTTCCCACTTGGCCCAAGCCGATCACGGCGAGGGTCTTGCCAGCTAGCTCGACGCCGACGAATTGGCTCCGTTCCCACAGCCCCTTTTTAAGCGAGGACGTCGCCTGCGGGATGTGCCGCGCAAGGGAGGCTATGAGCGCGAAGGTGTGTTCAGCGGTCGATAGGGAATTGCCGCCTGGGGTGTTCATGACAATGACGCCATGGCGCGTTGCCGCTTCTACGTCGATGTTGTCGAAGCCCGTGCCAGCGCGGCCAATGACCCGGAGGCGTGGCGCAGCGGCGATTACCTCGGCCGTCACCGTGGTCGCGCTACGCACGACGAGTCCCTCGTAGTCGCCGATGCAGTCTAGGAGCGCGCTCGGCGACAAGCCACTGCACACGTCCACTGCGACTCCATCATTGGCTTCGAGGATCTCGACGCAGCGGGGATCCATCTTGTCGCTGATCAGTACTTTCAAAGGTCCTCTTTAAGTTGCGTTGCCCGCTAGCGCCTCGGCGATCCACCCTGTAATGTCGTCCTGCCCGCGGCCATCGACCGCAGAGAAGGGCACAAAGGAAAGGCCAGCGAGCGATCCTTGAGCATCGAGCTGGTCGAACAGGTGTTGCAGCTTGTTGCGCGACAGTTTATCTGCTTTGGTAAAGACCAGCAGGAAGGGCTTGTCGAGGGCGCGCAAATGGTCAATCATCTGCTGGTCCAAATCGGTAGGACCGCGCCGGGCATCGACGAGCTGCAACACCGCGCACAATGCTTCGCGGTTGGCCATGTAGCTGCGGATGAGTTGACCGAGCTGTAAGCGCAAGCCCACGCCGCCGCGCACGTACCCATACCCAGGCAGATCGACCAGGTAGAACTGCTCGTTGGCCAGATAGTAGTTCAACTGCTGGGTCTTGCCGGGTACCGTGCTGGTGCGCGCCAGCTTCTTGCGCTGCACCAACCTGTTGATCAGCGAAGACTTACCGACGTTGGAACGGCCCACTAAGGCGATTTCGGGCAAGCCGTCCTTGGGCAGATCGGCCGTGCGGACAGCACCAATTTTGAATTCGACAGAGGAAAAGCGCATCGCCGGAGCTTGGAGATCAGGCGCGTTTGCGCTGTATCTCTTCGTCTTCGCTGCTGTACTGCTCGATTCCGCGCTCGATCATCTCGCCCGTAACTTGCAGACGCGTCACGCCCTCCTGAGAGGGGATGTCGAACATGATGTCCATCATGGCTTGCTCTAGGACTGAGCGCAGGCCGCGAGCCCCCGTGCCCTTGTGAACGGTCAGGGCTACTATCTTGCGCAGGGCGTCCTCGGTGAACTCGACCTCGACCCCGTCCATGGCGAAGAGCCGCTGCGATTGCTTGATAATGGCGTCGTGCGGCTCGGTGAGGATGCGGAACAAGTCGTCCTCGGCGAGAGGGTCCATGGTGGTGATGACCGGTACGCGGCCGACAAATTCGGGGATCATGCCGTAGGCGAGCAAATCTTCGGGCTGCACCAGCGGCAATACGTCTAAGGTATCGGAGTCGTGTTCGTCGTCGCCGTCGGCTCCAAAGCCCATGGTGCGCTTGCCGACCCGTTGACTGATGACCTTGTCTAGCCCCTCGAAGGCTCCGCCGCAGACGAAGAGGATGTTGCGGGTATCCATCTGGATCATCGGCTGCTCAGGGTGTTTGCGGCCCCCTTTGGGTGGGATGTTGGCGGTGGTGCCCTCCAAAATTTTGAGCAGTGCTTGCTGCACGCCCTCGCCCGACACGTCGCGGCCCACCGAAGGCGTGGCACTCTTGCGGGCGATCTTATCAACCTCGTCGAGATAGAGGATGCCCCTTTCGGCGCGGGGCACATCGTAATCGGCCGCTTGCAAAAGGCCCACGAGGATGTTTTCCACGTCCTCGCCCACGTAGCCGGCCTCGGTGAGAATGGTAGCGTCGGCAATGGAGAAGGGAACTTGCAGGAACTTTGCGAGCGTTTTGGCCAGTTCGGTCTTGCCGGTGCCAGTGGGGCCGATGAGCATGACGTTGCTTTTTTCGAGCTCCACCTCGTCTAAGTCAACTTTGGTGCGAATGCGCTTGTAGTGGTTGTACACGGCGACCGCGAGGATTTTCTTGGCCCGCTCTTGGGCGATCACGTACTCGTCGAGAAAATCCTTGATTTGGCCCGGCTTGGGCATCTCTGCGGTCTCCCAAGGGAGGGTCTTTTGCCGCTCTTCGGCCAGTACGTCGTTGCACAGCTTGACGCACTCGTTGCAGATATAGACCTGGGGGCCGGTTATGATCTTGTCAACTTGGCTGTCGCTGCGCCCGCAGAACGAGCAGCGCGGATCGCTTTTGGGGGGCCGACGGCGCAAAATAGGCTCCTATACTGAAGAAGGGGCTACCTCGACGTGAGAGGGGGCGATGATCTCGTCGATGATGCCGTATTCGACGGCTGCTGCGGCCGACATGAAGAAGTCGCGCTCGGTGTCGCGCTCAATGCGCTCTAGCGGCTGACCGGTGCAATCGACCAGGACCTCGTTGATCTGCTGGCGCATGGCAATGATCTCGCGGGCGTGGATCTCCATGTCGGCCGCTTGACCGCCGATCCCGCCCATGGGCTGGTGCAGCAAGACGCGGGCATTGGGCAGGGCTTGGCGCTTGCCCTTGGTGCCGCCGGCCAACAGTACAGCTCCCATGCTGGACGCTTGGCCGATGCAGATCGTGGAGATGTCGGAGGCCACGTATTGCATGGTGTCGTAGATGGCCATGCCCGCCGAGACTAGTCCGCCGGGGGTATTGAGGTAGAGCGCGATGTCCTTTTTGGGATCTTCAGAAGCGAGAAAGAGCATCTGGGCGATGACGAGGTTGGCAATCGCGTCGTTGATTGGAGTGCCCACGAAGATGATGCGGTCCTTGAGCAGCCGCGAGTAGATGTCGTATGAGCGCTCGCCCCGGCCCGTCTGTTCGATGACCATTGGAATCAGCGACATGATTTATACCTTTTCCTCTTTGATGTCAGCTTTGGCAATGAGCAAATCAAAAACCTTCTGGTCTTCCAACTCCCGCCGCAACCCCTCCGCGTTTTTCTGCAAGTCGGAGGGTTGGACGTCGGCGCGCTCGGCAGCGAATTGGGCAACCTCCGCGTCTGTCACTTCGACCCCGGCTTGTTGGCGCACGCTTTCGAGCAGTAGATAGCTCTTGAGCTGGCGCGTGGCTTGGGCGCGCTCTTCGTCGCTGTGGCTGTGGTCGTGGTCGGGATCGTGGTCGGGATCGTGACTGGCCTGCTCTCGCTCGAGCGAGTGGAGGTAGTTCTCGACCATGCTCTCGGGCAGGTCGAAGTCGTTTTTTAGGATGAGCTGGCTGATCAGCTCGCTGCGCAGGCGCTGCTGGGCCATGTATTCCCAGCGCTCTTGGATCTGTCCGCTGAGATGCTGGCGCAGGTCGTCTAGGGTCTGGAACTGCTCGCCGAGGTCTTTGGCGAACTCATCGTCGAGTTCGGGCAAAGTGCGCTCGCGCACTTCGTGGGCTGCCACTGCAAAATGCGCGGTCTGGCCGGCGAGCTGTTCGTTGGGTAGGTCCTCTCGGTAGGCGAAGCGGACCTTGCGCTCTTCGCCTGCACTCATGCCGACGAGGGCTTCTTCAAACTCGGGGCTGAGGGCGTTTTCGTCTCCGATGAGGATGTGGCGCTTCTCGTACTTGTCGCCAATGATGGGCAAGCCGCTCTCGTCGAGTCGCTGCAAATCCGCGACGAGCACGTCGCCCTCGGCCAATGGTCGCTCGACGACTTGTTCGGTGGCGTGGCGGCGGCGCAGTTCTTCTAGATGCTCGCCGATTTCCTCGTCGGCCACCTCGTGCACCATGCGGGTGGCGGCGAGATTTTCGTAGTGCTCGGCTTGGATCTCGGGCCAGACATCTAGATCCGCGGTGAACGTTAGGCTTCCCCCTGGTTCGTGGTCGAGTTGGGAGATTTTGGGTGGTGCGGCCGGTCGCAGGCCCGCCTCGCGCGCGGCCTCTTCTAGCAGCGAGGGGAGGAGATCGCCGAGGACTTCGCCGCGGATGGAACTGCCGAAGCGCGCCTCGACAATCCTGAGCGGCACTTTGCCCTTGCGGAAGCCTGGAATCTCCAGCCGCTTTTGGTAGCGGCGCAGGGCCTTATTGACGGCGGCATCGATGCGCGCGGCCTCCACTTCAACGGCTAACTCGCGTGCCCACTGGCCTTTCTCTGTGACCTGAGTCTTCACGAAACGCAATCCTACAAGATAGGGCGCACCACCAGATCGCAGGCAGTGCGCTCGTTTATTCATGGTGCGAAAGGGGGGACTCGAACCCCCATGCCCTTTCGGGCACTAGATCCTAAGTCTAGCGCGTCTACCAGTTCCGCCACTTTCGCTATACCGGATACAGCATCGCAATGCGAAAATTTGCGCCTAGGGAGGGTTATATCCCAAGCGCGAAGGATAATATCAGGATTTATACTACCGGGTCAAGGGATTTGCCAAGCGTCCATGCCACTCTCAAGGTGGGCGCGCAACTCGGCTATGGGCACCCGCTGTTGGGCCATGGTGTCGCGAGCGCGCACGGTGACAGTCTGGTCCGCTAGGGTGTCCGAATCGACCGTCAGGCAAAACGGCGTCCCTACCTCGTCCATGCGCCGGTAGCGGCGACCGATCGCGCCGCCCTCGTCGTAAAAGACCCGCATGTAAGGCCGGAGATCCTCGGCGATTTGCCGGGCGATAGCGGGCATGCCGTCGCGCTTGACGAGGGGCAATACCGCCGCTTTGATCGGCGCGATACGCGGGTGAAAGCGCATTACCACCCGCGTATCGCCCTTGACCTCTTCCTCGTGATATGCCTCGACTAAGCAGGCCATTAGCGTGCGGCTGGCCCCTATTGCGGTCTCTACTACGTAGGGCACGAACTTGGTGCGCTGCTCCTCGTCGAAGTACTTGAGCTGTTTGCCCGAAAACGCTTCGTGCTGCGACAGGTCGTAGTCACCGCGATTGTGGATGCCTTCGATCTCACCCGGACCAAAGGGAAATTCGTACTGGACGTCGAAGGCGGCGCGGGCATAGTGGGCCAGTTCGTCGCCTTGGTGTTCGCGCCAACTCAGCTTGCGCTCGGGCAGGCCGATTTGCGCGAACCACTTCCAGCGCTCCTCGCGCCAATAGTCGAACCACTCGTCTTGAGTGCCCGGCGTGACGAAGTACTGCATCTCCATCTGCTCGAATTCCCGAGTGCGAAAGAGAAAATTCTTGGTGTTGATCTCATTGCGGAATGCCTTGCCGATCTGGGCGATACCGAAAGGCAGCTTCTGGCGCGTCGCCGCCTGCACGTTGAGGTAGTTGACGAAGATGCCTTGGGCCGTCTCCGGGCGGAGAAAGACGCGCGCACTGTCGTCTTCGAGCGGGCCGACGAAGGTCTTAAACATCAGATTGAATTGCCGCGGGTCGCTCAGTTCGTTGCCCTTGGGACTTTTGATGTTGCGCTCGCGCAGCAGCACTTCCATCTCCTCGGCGCTCAGTCCCGCTACGTCGAGGCCGTTTTCTTCGAGGAGTTGGTCGAGCCGAAAGCGCTCGTTGGTCTTGCGATCTTCGACCATGGGGTCGGTAAAGCTATCGACGTGGCCCGAGGCCTCCCACACTCGCTGATTCATGAGGATACTGGCGTCGATGCCCTCTATGTCCTCGCGGTAGGTCATGGCTTTCCACCAGACCTCTTTGATATTGCGCAACAGCTCGACGCCCAACGGGCCGTAATCCCAGCAGCCGTTGAGGCCGCCGTAGATTTCCGAGCTTTGGAAGATGAAGCCTTTGCGTTTGCACAGGGATACTAGTTTTTCCATTGCGTCGTCGGACATGAAAATCTCCAATAAGTTAGGCAGGTAAGGCGGCCCTGTTGAGGCCATCGAGAAAGTCGAGCGATTTGAGTCGGCTGTGCTCGCCTCCGTGATACTCTAAAAAGCCGCGCAAAGCCATGCGGATCTCGCCGCGCTGAGCAGGAGCTTGGGGGAGAGCCTCCTTGCTGTAGGTTCTAAGACCCTGGAGGACGGCGAGAAAGTGCAAGCTGTGCTGGGCTAAGCGCACTCCGTTTCCGGGTCCGCAGGCGGAGCACAGGCCGCCTCCGAGGGCTGCGCTGAACCACGACGAGGGGCCAACCAGTTCGCGTTGGCAGGTAATGCACTGGCGCAGTTCCGGGCGGTAGCCTAGGGCCGCCGCGGCGCGCAGTTGGAAGTACCAGAACAGCGATTCGACTTGCTCTGGCTCTACTTCGGCAAGGCCGTGCAGTATCCCAGATAGACACTGGTAGAGCCGGGGGTTGCTCTCGCCTTCGATCGTCAGGCGACCAACTAGCTCGCAGGCGGCGCTGCCAAAGGAAAGCCGCTCTAGGCTTTGCGATAAGTCGGGCGCTGGTTTGAGCAGGGTGCACTCGCTCAGGGTTTGCAGGTCGCGGGTCTCTTTGATGTAACAGACGGCCTGGACCTCAGTCATCAGGCCGAGCGCGGCACCGAACCGGCTCTTGGGTTTGCGGGCACCCCGGGCCATGGCCTTGAGTTTGCCGCACTCTTGAGCGTACAACGTCACTAGGCTGCTGGTCTCGCCCATGCGCATGGTGCGCAGCACGATGGCACGCGTTTTGACGATAGTGCGCGGCATCGTGTTAATCGCCTTCTTCCGCAGGCAGGGGGATGACCACTTCGCCTGGTTTGACCAAGCCGAGATCTTCTCGCGCGACTTTTTCGATGAAATCGATGTCGCTTTCGAGCAGTTTTAGCACTTGGCGCAAGCTATCGGTTTCGGCTTCTAGTTGTTTCCTCTGGGCTTCGAGTTCCGCAAGGGTCTTCTCCTCCTGCCAAACCTTGTAGAACAGCCCGTTACCATAGGCTATGTACGCCACTAGAGCGAGGAAGGCGATCAGCAAAATTTTGGCTGTCTTAGTCAAGTCGATTTTAGAATAAGACGAGGTCGTCGCGGTGGATGACTTCTTGGGCGGGACGGCCTAGTGCATTTGTGACTTCGGGCGAGTTCATGCCTAATATGCGGCGCAGTTCAGAGACTGAGTAACGGCACAAGCCCCGCCCAAGCTTCTCACCACGCTCGCCGATCACCTGCACTACGTCGCCAGCGGCAAACTCGCCTTCGCAAGAGACGACCCCCACCGGGAGCAGGCTCTTGTCCTGCTCGGCAATGGCGCGTTGGGCGCCGCGGTCAATCACTGCGCTGCCGCGGCACTGGCTGGCAAAGCCAATCCAGCGATGCCGGCTATTGAGCTTGCGGCCGGTCGGCAGAAAGAGCGTCCCCTGTTCGCAGCCAGCGAGGATATGGCGCAACCGGTGTTTGCGTCCGTGCGCGATGACCGCCATTTCGCCGCAGGCCATCAAGAGCCGAGCAGCTCGCAGCTTAGTAGTCATGCCGCCGCTACCGCGGCCGTCGAGCGAGCGGCCAATCATCCCCTCTAAGTCGAGGCTGTCTTGGGTCACTTGGTTCACTAGCTTGCCTTCGGGACCGTGCGGGCCAAAGGAGTCGTAAAGCCCCTCGACATCCGAGAAAATGACCAACATATCCGCCCGGATTAGGTTAGTCACATAGGCGGCGAGCATGTCGTTTTCCCCGAGTTGACGCCGGAGTTCGACAACGGCGACGCTGTCGTTTTCGTTGATTAGGGGCACGGCCCCATAGGCGAAGAGGTTGCGAAAGGTGTTTTCGAGATTTACGTAGCGATGGCGGTCGCCGAGGATATCCTCGGCGGTTAAGAGCACTTGGCCGATGGGCACGCCTCGGCAGTGGAACTTGTCCTTGTAGATATCCATCAACAGGACTTGGCCGATGGCTGCGAGGGCTTGTAGTTGGGCGATGTTGTCTGGGCGTTTGTCCAGTCCCAACTGCCCCATGCCCGCGGCCACCGCTCCCGAGGTGACGATCGCCACTTCCAAGCCCTGTGAGCGCAATTCGACTACGTCCCCGACGAGTTGGCTGACTACCTCGTCGTCGAGCTTGTGGCACTGAGTGGTCAGGGCGCTGCTGCCAATTTTGACTACCAGCCGCTGCACCTCGCTCATCAGTGCTGGCCGCGGCACTTCGCTTGCCTCGGTCACTGGCGCACCATTACCCCACGCTCGCGCAGAAAGCTCTTGACTTCGGGGATCGAGTAATGCTGGAAGTGGAAGATGGAAGCCGCCAGTGCGGCGCTGGCTTCGCCCGCAGTCAGCACCTCGTGGATGTGGTCGAGATTGCCGGCACCGCCCGAGGCGACAATGGGTACATCCACGCAGCGCGCGACTGCTTGGTTTAGCGCGAGATCGTACCCCGCGCGCGTCCCGTCGGCATCGATGCTGTTGAGCACCAACTCGCCCGCTCCGCGATCGACGAGGGCCTCTACCCACTCTAGGGCGTCGATGCCGGTGGCCTTGCGCCCGCCGTTGATGTACAGCTCCCACGATGGCGGTTCGTCGGGTGTGGTCGGCCGCCTGAGCGCGTCGATAGCCGCGACAATGCACTGCGAGCCGAAGCTTTCCGCGCTTTGGTTGATGATTTCCGGCGAATGCACATGGGCCGAGTTGATCGAGACCTTGTCGGCACCGGTCTTGAGAATGTGGCGCACATCCGCGAAGGTGCGAATACCGCCGCCGACCATTAGGGGAATGAATACCCGCTCGGAGACTTGGCGCACGAGGTCCATAACAATGGCGCGGCCATCGGCCGAAGCCGTGATGTCGTAGAAGACGAGCTCGTCTGCGCCTTCGGCGTCGTAGCGCTCGGCGAGCTCAACGGGGTCGCCGGCATCGCGGTCGGCCGAAAAGCGCACCCCGCGCACGTTGCGGCCATTTTTGACATCTAGACAGGGAATGATTCGCTTAGCGAGCATAATCTCTCTTAGCCCAAGCGCACGAAGTTGTCGAGAATACGCAAGCCGTGAGCTTGGCTCTTTTCTGGATGGAATTGTACGCCAAAGACGCGCCCGCTTCCGGCAATCGAGGTGTAGTCAATTCCGTAGTCGGTCGTGGCGACGCAATCGTCTTTGTTTTCGTTTACCACGTAGTACGAATGGACAAAATAAAAAAAACTTCCTTCGGGTACGCCCTCTAAAAGCGAGACTTGGCGCTTGATGGCGATTTGGTTCCAGCCGATGTGCGGCACCCGCTCGGTAGGAGGAAACCGCACGCATTTACCCGGCAGAATTCCGAGGCCGCGATGAGTCCCCATTTCCTCACTTTCCTCGAACATGAGCTGCAATCCCATGCAGATGCCCAAGAAGGGTTTGTCGGCCGCGAGACCCTCGGCGATGGCCGTGTCCCAACCGACGGCCTGCAGGTTGTGCATGGCATCGCCAAAGGCCGCGTCGCCGGGCAATACGAGATGTGTGGCTGCGCTTAGGCGCTCGGGGTCTTCGACGATCTCGGCTTCATAGCCAAGGAATTCGAAGGCTTTCTGCACGCTGCGCAGATTGCCCATGCCGTAGTCGATGACTGCAATCACGATTGCCCCAACTCGGCAGAGCGCTCAGTCGCGGCTAGCACGGCGCTAATCAGGGCGTCGCGCAGGCCCTTTTCTTCTAGCTTGTGCAGCCCGGCGGCCGTAGTTCCGCCCGGCGAAGTAACTTGGTCTCTGAGCACGGCCGGATGCTCGCCGCTTTCGAGCACGAGGCGCGCGGCACCAAGCAGGGTTTGCGCGGCGAGTGTTAATGCGGTTTCGCGCGGCAGGCCGGCGCGCACGCCGCCGTCGGTGAGGGCTTCGATGACGGTGTAAGCCCAAGCTGGGCCGCTGCCGGAAAGCCCCGTAACGGCGTCCATGAGACTTTCGGCGACCTCGACTGTCGTGCCGACTAAGTCGAAGAGAGACCGCACTTGCGCCCTCTGCTCTGCGCTGACAGCGCGACCAGCGCAGAGGGCGCAAGCTGCGCCCCCGATCCTCACCAGCGTCTGCGGCATGACGCGCACCACAGGCATTTGCGCAGGCAGTAGCTCTTCAAGCCGGGCGGTCGATACGCCGGCCATGAGCGAGACGATAACCTGCTGGGTATTAAAATGCGCGGCTAGCTCCTCCAATACTGGAGCGGCTACTTGTGGCTTGAGCACCAACACGACCAAGTCCTGACCGCGGACCGCATCTGCAGAGTCGGTACTGGTGTGAACGCCCAATGCCGACAAGCCTTCGAGTGCTTCTGTCCGAATGTCGGTCGCGGTTATCTGACCCGAAGGAAGCTGGCTAACCAAACCTTCAATAAGGGCCCGTCCCATGTTGCCGGTGCCCACAAACCCCAATTTGCTCTTTTCGATCATCAATTTATAGACTCGATAAAATACGACAAATCTCAAGTGTAAAATTAAAATGGCCGTTTTAGTAAATTATGTCAAACGTCCTTAATGAGAGCGTTTCTCCTATGAAAAAGCTACATTTTTCTTGACTTATACGGCCCTCGTACTATATTGGTACAGATAAGTGTGTAGCTTCACAAAACGGGTAGATCGGCCTTAAATCTCACGAGGCGGGAGAGGCCGATAAGCCGAATTCAAATTCTCAGACCCTTTTCGCGGGTTTTATTCCTACTTAACCAAAGGAGAATTTCGCATGGCTAAGAAGAAACCTGCTGCCAAGAAGGCTGCTCCTAAGAAGAAAGCCGCCGCTAAGAAGGCTGCTCCTAAGAAGAAAGCCGCCGCTAAGAAGGCTGCTCCTAAGAAGAAAGCCGCCGCTAAGAAGGCCGCTGCTAAGAAGAAGGTCGCTAAGAAGGCTGCTCCTAAGAAGAAAGCCGCTGCTAAGAAGGCTGCTCCTAAGAAGAAGCCCGCTGCCAAGAAGAAGCCCGTTGCCAAGAAGAAACCCGTTGCCAAGAAGAAGCCCGTTGCCAAGAAGAAGCCCGCTGCCAAGAAGAAGGCGAAGCGCAAGCCCAATCCCGCCTTTATGAGGCCCTTGCAGCCCGACGCCGCCCTAGGGGCCATAGTCGGTAACAAGCCCTTGCCGCGTACTCAGATCACCAAGAAGGTTTGGGCGTACATCAAAAAGAATGGTCTGCAAGACGAGAAAAACAAGCGCATGATCAATGCCGACGACAAGCTTCGAGCTGTCTTAGACGGCGCGAAGAAAGTGAGCATGTTTGATCTGACCAAACAGGTTAATCAGCACGTAGAATAGCTACTCCTGGATCAAGACGTTATGGTCCAGTATATTGAGAGGGATTCCCGGTGGGGAGTCCCTCTCTTTTTTAAATTACCCTCGCGTCTATGACTCCTGAATTTGAGCTAATCCTATCCGTCAGCGTCGTCCTCGTCGTATCCTGTATTTGCTCGCTATTGGAAGCCGCGCTCTACTCACTGCCGGCTAGTCAGATCGAAATGCTGGCTGACCAAGGACGCACTTCGGGCAAGATCCTCAAAAGCTTACACGCGGATATCCAGCGCCCCATCTCGGCCATCCTCACGCTGAATACCTTGGCTAACACTGGCGGTGCCGCTATCGCCGGTGCCGCCTTTGTCGGAGTATTTCCACGGACGCCGGAGACGTACTTCACTATCGCTATTTCGCTGGGAGTATTGATCTTTTCGGAGATCATCCCCAAGACGGTGGGCGTGGTACATGCTCGATCTTTGGCCCGATTGATCGCCCGTCCGATCCAATGGCTGGTATGGCTGTTTGCGCCCTTTATCTGGCTCAACAAATTCATCGTTCGGCTCATCACCGCTGGGGCACCTGACGTGCCGGTGGTGGTTCCGGAAGAGATTGAGATTATCGCGCGGATGAGCCGCCACTCTGGTGCCATATCACCCGACCAAGAGCGCGTCATCCAAAACATTCTCAAGCTCGACGAGTTGCGTGCGCGCGATATTATGACCCCGCGCACGGTAGTCCACTGTCTCGACCGCGACTTGACCTTGGCCGAGGCCCGCCAGCAGTCCGGTAGCTGGTCTCACACTCGGGTACCCCTCTATCAGGGAGAACGAGAAAACATCGTCGGCTTGGTATTGCTGCGCGATGTTTTCAGTGCCTTGGCCGATGGCCGCGACCAAGACAAGCTCTTCGAAGTGGGACTCTCCATCCATTCGGTGCCCGAATCGGTACGGGCTAGTCGCCTGTTCAAAGAATTCATCCAGCGACGCGAGCACCTGTTTGCCGTCGTCGATGAGTACGGTGGCTTCGCCGGCATTGTCACCTTAGAGGATGTGATTGAAGAAATCGTCGGCCATGAAATCGTCGATGAATCCGACCCGGCCGTCGATATGCAAGAGCACGCGCGGCAGGAGCGCCAAGACCTGACCGACTCGGCACCAGAATGAGGCCGCCTGTTCACCGCGTCTTTTTTTGCCTAAGTTTTTACTCGCTGTTAAACCCTCTCAAAAGGAGTATCTACGGACGATGAAAGCGCTCGTTGCGCTCGCGGACGGCACCGTCTTTGAGGGCCGTGCCCTTGGCCGCGGGGGTGAGTGCCTCGGCGAAATGGTCTTCAATACCAGTATGACCGGCTATCAGGAAATTCTCACAGACCCCTCCTACGCCGGCCAGATCGTCACTATGACGTACCCACTCATAGGCAACTACGGGGTCGCGCCCGAAGACGACGAATCGGCGCGGCCTCAAGTCCGCGGCTTCCTAATGAAAGAATGCTCTCGCCTGCCGAGTAGCTGGCGTGCGCACCGAAGCTTACCCGACTATCTCGAAGAGCACGGCGTCCTCGGCATCGAAGGCATCGACACTCGTGAGTTGACTCGCAGAGTGCGCATTGAGGGCGTGATGGACGCCGCCATTTCCACCACCGATCTCGACCCGGACAGTTTAGTCGAAAAGGCGCGCGCTTGGCCCGGACTTGTCGGTGTGGACATGGTAGCCGCCGTTAGCTGCTCTGCGCCCTATGTCGAAAGCCCCGAAACCCCGCGCTTCCACGTCGTCGCCCTAGACTACGGGATCAAGCGCAATATCGTCCGCTGCTTGGTCGCTGCAGGATGCAAGGTGACGGTCGTGCCGGCCAAAACCACGGCCGACGAGGTCTTGGCCTTGGAGCCGGACGGCGTCTTTCTCTCCAACGGCCCGGGCGATCCTCGGCCCCTCGACTACGCGGTCGAGACTTGTAAGGGTCTCATCGGCAAGAAGCCAATTTTCGGCATCTGCTTGGGCCACGAGATTCTCGGCTTGGCTTTTGGCGCGGAAATTTACCGCCTCAAGTTCGGTCATCGAGGGGCCAATCAGCCGATCAAGGAACGCGCCAGCGAACGGATCCTGATCACCTCTGAAAACCACGGCTGGGGCATTGCGGCCGACTCATTGCCGAGCTGCCTCGAAATCACTCGCCTCAACCTCAACGACAATTGCGTCGAAGGCCTGCACCACCGCGAACTGCCCATTTTTTCTATCCAGTGCCACCCGGAGGCCTCTCCAGGACCGCACGACAGCTTCCATCTGTTTAGCTACTTCGCCGAGCTGATGGAAGCGCACGCTTCCTAGGAAAGCACCCATCTAAAGGATTCCTCATGCCCGTAGTCCAACACGACGTCCTCAAAGACCTCTGCTACCGCATTTTTGCCGCTACTGGTATTCCCGCAGACGACGCCCTTATCGTTGCCGACCACGTCGTCGAAAGCCACCTCCACGGCCACGATTCGCACGGTACTTGGCTCGTCTCCGGCTACGCCCGCGGTATGCGAGACAACTACGTCCGCTGGGAAGAGACCGAAGTCGTGCGCGACACCCCCGTGCTCAGGGTCATCAACGGCAAGGGAGCCAACGGCATTGTCGCCGTCAATCGCGCCCTCGACATTGCCGTTGAAAAAGCACAAAACTCCACCTTCGGTTTTGTTGGTCTCAATCACATCACCCATATCTGCCGCCTCGGCGACTATCCGCCGCGGATCGCCGAAAGGGGCATGATCGGCATGGTTTGGCTCAATGGCGGAGGTCTCTTCCTCGCGCCCTTTGGCTCGGCCGACCGCCGCTTGCGTCCCGAGCCTATCGCCTTTTCTGCCCCGCGCCAAAATGGTCCGCCTTTCATGCTCGATATGACCATGACCGTCGTGGCCGGTGGCAAAATCGTGCAGAAGAACATTCGCCAGGAGCCGATGCCCGAGGGTTGGGTTATAGATCAGGAAGGCCAGCCCGTCACCAACGCCCAGCGCTATTTAGACGACGCCGAGGGCACAGGTGTCTTGCCGTTGGGCGGGCTACAGTTTGGACACAAGGGCTGCGGACTGGCGATGATGGTGGAAATGTTGGTGGGACCGCTCTCGCATGCTGGCTGCACCAAAGAAGGCGGCAGCGGCGGTAATGGGATCATGGTCTTGGCGATCAATATCGAGGACTTTATCGACTTGGACTCGTACGAGCGCGAGGTCGAAGAGATGGCCAAGTGGGTGTGCTCGGCGCGCCCCTTGCCCGGGTTTGAGCAAGTCTATGCGCCCGGCGATCTCGAACAGAAGACTCGGGCGCGGCTGCTGGTCGAAGGCATTGATTTGCCCCAACCCACTTGGGATGAAATCGGCAAAGTGGCGGCGGAGTTGGGTGTAGAGATGCCTGTGCTATAGTAGGGGGCGGTTTCAAACCGCCCCCTACATCTATCGGTTCGGCCCAGATGCGTAACGTCAGCTAATAATCAGAAAAGTTTGAAATTTTCCGCATCCATGCAGCGCGCTTGGTGCATGAGCACGGCGTTCATCAGTTCGATGGCCAGCCGCGACTCTAAGGTTGCGCCAGCGCGCACTCCCACGCAGGGATCGTGGCGGCCCTTGGCAAGTTGAAACTCAATTTCTTCTAGATCCTTGCGCACGGAATCTTGGGGCTGAGCGATGGTGGCCGTGGGCTTGAAGCTCAAGCGGCAGACGAGCGGCATACCCGTGGTCACGCCGCCGAGTAAGCCGCCGTGGCTGTTGCTCTGGTACCCACTGGTGCGGATGGGGTCGTTGTGCTCGCTACCTCGGCGCGCAGACGAAGCGCGACCCGTGCCTATTTCGCAGGCCTGTACGGCGTGCAAGCCGCCGAGGCTACCCATCAGGCGCAATTTCAGGCTTTGGTACAGCGGTTCGCCGACGAGGGAGGGCACGTTGACAGCCACTACTTCGAGTGCCGCGCCGATGGAGTCTTGCTCCTTGCGGGTCTTGGCAATCAGCTCGGCCGCTCGGCTCGCGAAATCCGCATCCACCGCGCGGAGCGGCCCGCGCTCTAGATCACTTTCGAGGGCGGCACACGTTGCAGGAGACAAATGCTCCCCGTCGGCCTCAGCGACTAGTTCGGCGATTCGTGCCTCTAAGGAAATGCCCGTCTCCAGCGGCCCGACTTGGCAGATCGAAGAGAAAATGGCCGTGCCGAAGTGCTCGGCTAGATAGAGGCGGGCGATGGTGCCGCCGATGACGTCGGAGATGGTCGAACGATAGCTGGAACGCCCGCCGCCGCGCGCGTCGACAAAGCCCCGCGATTTGTAGTGCTTGACTAAGTCGGTATGCCCAGGGCGGACGTGGCCCTGCGGCCCGGTGAACTGCTTGTAATCGCCCGAGCGCTTGGCGGCTGAGAGCACGGCTGCGGCGATTGGCTCTCCCGTAGTGAAGCCCGCTTCATAAGTGCGCACCGGCGTATCGTCTTCGCCTAGGTGCAAGTGCAGCGCCGGGCCGGATAGGAGCTGGTCGTGATCGTCTGAGTAGAGGCCGGATAGCAGGGCGACTTGGTCGTCTTCCCGTCGAGGGGTGCCCAGCTTGTTGCTGCCGGGACGGCGGCGGTCGAGATAGTGCTGGATCTGGGCGCGCTTCACCCATAAGCCGGGGGGACAACCGAAGACCGTGGTGACAATTGCCGGCCCGTGCGATTCGCCTGCTCCGGCAACGCCAAAAAGCGGGCCGCCGAGTACTTCCATGCCAAAGGCTCCTTTGCCAAAGGATGCAAAAATCTACGGCTTTGCCCCGTGGTCGGCAATTGGTGCATTGCGGATTGCCGACTGGACATCTGCGGCAAATTTTTTACTATTTTTAGTAAGGTAGAGAGGCGATCAATGGCAACCAACGAGAAGGACCGCGGCGTTCCGAACGGCCGATACAAGCAGCTCGAATCCGCGCTGCGCACGGAACTGATCGCGGCTCAAGAGCGGCTGCAGCAAGCTCGATTTCCAACGATCATCGTCTTGGGTGGTTGCGCCGGCGCAGGTGCGGGCGAGGCGAGCAACATGCTCAGGCAGTGGATGGACTCGCACGGCATTGCGATCTGCGCCTTTGAGTCGCCGTCCGCAGAAGAGCGCGAACGCCCGGAGTACTGGCGCTACTGGCTCTCCCTGCCGCCAAAGGGAACCATCGGCATCTACTTAAACGGCTGGTACGATCGCCCGCTGCGCGACTTGGCTCATGGGCGCAGCGATGAGGAGGTCTTTAAGCGCGACGTTGGCCGCATCACGGCCTTTGAGAATGAACTCGTCATCGATGGTGCGCTGCTGATCAAGTTGTGGATCCACTTGGACAAAGAGGCGCGGCAGCAACGCATTGCAGACTTGGAGCAGAACCCGCGGACCCGCTGGCGGGTGAACGCGGACGCGAGAGAGGGCTTGCAGTACTACGATGAGTTCAAACGAGCCGGTGATCGCTTACTGCAAAAGACCGACATCCGCGGGGCTCGTTGGCAGGTTGTCGAAGGCAGCGACCCTCACTACGCGTTGGCGGTGGGCCACGCCGTGCGCGACGCCATCGGCCAGCGTCTAAATAAAAAGAAGAGCCGTCCCAAGCTCGTCGAATCAGACTGGCCGTCTGCGCCCAATGTGCTGACCCCTTTGGACATGGAACAGCGGGTGCCTAAGAAGGAGTACCAAGCCCTGCTCGAGCGATACCAAGGCCGGCTCTACCGCTTGACGCAGCAGGCGCGCCGCAAGGGCCTTTCGACCGTCTTGGTTTTCGAGGGGGCCGATGCAGCGGGTAAGGGCGGCGTCATCCAGCGCCTGACGGACCCTCTCGACGCCAGTATCTATCAGATCATCCAAGTCGCCGCTCCCACAGAAGAGGAACACGCCCAACACTACCTCTGGCGCTTTTGGCGCCACCTGCCGCGCGCAGGCCGGATGGTGATTTTCGACCGCAGTTGGTATGGCCGGGTGCTAGTCGAGCGCGTCGAAGGCTTTGCCGACGAAGCGGCTTGGAAGCGGGCGTACGGCGAAATCAACGATTTTGAGGCGCAGCTAACAGACCACGGCGCGATGGTGGCCAAGTACTGGATTCACATAGACAAGGACGAGCAACTGCGGCGCTTCAAGGCGCGGCAGGTGACGCCGCACAAGCGCTGGAAGATCACCGACGAAGACTGGCGCAACCGAGAGAAATGGGACGAGTACGAGGCCGCTGTTGGCGACATGGTAGCGCGCACCCACACGACCGCTGCTCCTTGGACCTTGGTGGAGGGCAACGACAAACGCTTCGCCCGCCTCAAGGTCATCGAGGCGTTTTGCCAGCAGCTAGAGCAAGCGCTCGCTAGCGGTTAGTGGGCTTGGCCGTAGGTTGCCGTAAGGAGAGACTTGAGGAAATGGCTAGGGTGCAATTTCAGCGCAACAAACACATTTCCGGTCCGGTGGGCGAGAGTTGAAGACTTGCGCGTTCAATCGAACTATTGCCAGAACGCATCCGCAACGGTTCATACAGCGTTCGATTCGAGAGCTGGGAATTACCGCTATCTAGGGCAGGTCCTCGAAGTTCCCAAGGATCAGTACGAAGCCTGCGTGCAGCAGATGCGCGACCGCATCGCACAGGGCAAGGTTCCGGGCGTTGCGGATCCCGAGACCGCGACAGCGCTGGTCAAGCAAGGCGCGGTGACCTATACGCAGGCCCGGAACATGGCTCGTGCAGGGAATGTTGATTGCTTGATTTTTGATGCAAAAACGCAACGTGTGACCGCTACGGGTGCGTTGGCGGTCTCGTCTATTATTACCTATGCCCAAGACCTCCACGGCGGCACGAGTAGCCCGGCAGCGGTCAGAGCGGCGTTCCAATCCGCACTCGATCCTCAAAGCAATGGCAGCAATGCGCTTATAACAAGCATCGTTAACGCCCCGTGGTTGCCTTCTTTCGCCAGCATCCAGTTGTTGCGTTCTAAGAATGCTGCTATTGGAGTAGCAGCCATGCGCAATGGAACAAGGGCTTTATGGCGTACCTTAAATACTGAGGGCGGGCGCGAGGTTATCCAGCGCATTCCCGGCTTGCTCAAGGTGAGCAGCACCGCCCGCTTGGCCGCTGATAGTGGGCGCGAGGCGGTCCAGCGCATTGCCGCTGGATCACTTGGGAGAGCGGTCTCTGGGGCGGGCGCATTCAATCACGTATCTAGACTCCTCCGTTCCAATGCTATAACCGCGATCGTAACAACCGTGGTGACAAGTGCTCCAGACTTCTACCGAGCCGCTTTCGTCGGTTCCATTTCTTGGCGGCAGTTTGCCAAGAACGCCACAGTGAATGCGGCCGCCGTTGCAGGGGGTGTTGGCGGCTGGGTCGGCGGCACGGCCGTAGGGGCCGTCGTTGGCAGTGCAGTGCCTTTTATCAGCACGGCTATAGGCAGTTTTATCGGTGGCGTCGTAGGTGGATTGGCAGGTGGTACCGGGGCGCAGTTTTCGGCCAAGGCTATTGCCGACCGCGTGGTTGACGACGACGCGAAGGATCTGATTACAGCAATGGAAGATGAGGTACAATTGCTGGCAAGCGAGTACATGCTCACGGAAAACGAGGTTGAACAAATCGCGGCGGTAGTTGGACAGACCGTGAATCCGAAGTGGCTGCGCAGCATGTATAAGGAGACGAACAAACCCGCTAAGGCCCACGCCCGCCGCCGCTTTGTCCGCACTAGGTTTGAACCAAGATTTGCAGCAATTATTCAAAAGCGGCCAAGAGTTGCGCCTCCTTCAGTTGAAGAACTAGGTTTAGACGATGTTGACTAGGGCATCCACAAAAGTCGCCCTATTTCTCCTGCATCCGCACCGGCGATGCCGCTAGCCCGTCGGTCTCTATCACCTCGTCGTTTTTATCAACCTGACCAAATTCCAGCACGCCCGTGGGGCAAGACTGTACGCATGCGCTACAGCGCACGCACTGCGGGTCGGCCATGGGTAGCCCCTTGTTGGCGAAGTTCATAATGTCGATGCCCTGGTGGCACACCGAGGTGCAGACATTGCAGGAGATGCACTTTTTCTTGTCGGCGAGGATGCGGAAGCGGCTGAAGCGCGCGTACACGTGCATCAAGGCCGCCAGCGGGCAGGCGAAGCGGCACCACATCCGGCCGCTGAAATGCCAGTACAGCCCGACGCCTAAGATGCCGGCCAGCAGCAGATCGACCGACCACACGTAGTTGAGAAAAGTCAGCGGGAAGGGCAAGTTGCCCCAGTTCGTGCCCTTGCCCATAAATAGCCCCATGTAGGCCCCGTTGATCCAGTGATCGTGCGGCAAAGCCCAGCCCACTAGGCGCAAGATAAGCAGTACGCTGGCCAATAGCAGCGCGACTTGCCCCACTATGTTCACCTTGTTCCACATCATGCCGTGCGGCATCTTGTGACGGTGATTGTCGCCCATTGTTTCGGCTAGGGCACCGCACGAGCAGATCCAGCCGCAGTAAGCCCCTTTGCCCCAGAAGTAGATGATCAGCGGTATGATGACGAAGGTCTGCACTAGGCTAATGGCCAGCCACCACCACAGTGGCTCGCTGGTGAAGACGTTCCAAAAGAACAGCGGCCAAGCGAGGATCAACCCCAGAGATCGCCAGTATTCGCGCCCGTGCTCGGCCCATTGCGACTCGGGGAACAGGCCATCGGCCAGCGGCTTGAGCCAAGCCCCCTCGTCGAACCAGCCATTGTACCCCGCCCAAGGCAAAAACACATAGGGCAGCAAAAAGAGCGGAATGCACTGGACCGCCATCAGCGTCAGCGTCTGCACCTTGATGTACGGCGTGCGTCGCCGCTTTATGCGCTGCAAGCCGAATAGGACCACGCACAGGCAATAGGCCAGTGAGTAGTAGAAACTCGGCTGGGTCATCGACACCTGTATCGTATCCCACAGGGTATGGGCTGTAGGTGGTGCCGCTAGGTTGAAGGGGAAGAGATTGGCTTGGTCGAACCACTTCTTGACCGGAATGCCCGCGTCGGTCTTCCAGTGGTAAATGAAAACCGCCGCTAGCAGGATGAACCCCAGAGACAGCCAACGCTTAGGGCTCCACTCGCCGTTGATCTCCACGCCGCTGCGTCTGAAAAAGTCGAGTGGAGCCTCGCGTCCAATCATGGAAAACACTGCGTCGTTGGGCAGGCTCACTTCTTGGCCCTCGGCGTCTTTGAGCGCGACTGCGTCTTCCTCGATGTTCAGTACTTGACTGGCCATCAGTAGGCGGATCGATCCCGCTTGGCGGCCCTGTTCCATAAAGGCACCGCTGCTGGTCGTCACCCGCTCAGAAGAGGGGGTGTCCACGGCCACGTCGGCCATTGGATCGGCCGCAAGCATGTTCAGCTTTTCGACGTTTTCGGGCTTGGGGCGAGAAAATTCGGGCTTGCGATAGGAGACGGTCACTCGTCCTCCGCATTGGGCGATGGCAATGGCCGCCTCTAAGGCGCTGTCGCCGCCGCCAACGACCAGCACGTTTTTGTCGCAGAAGTCAACGGGATCATGCAAGCGGTTGAAGACCTTGTCCAATTGTTCGCCCGGCACTCCGAGCTTGCGAAAATTGCCGGAGCGCCCGATCCCGACGATTACGCGGCGAGCCTTGATATTTTCTTGGCGCGGGATTTCCAGTTCAAAAAGGTCTCCCCGCTTTTTTACCTGCTCGACTCGCGCTATCGTCGGCTCAATGCCTTGGGCGAGCGTCTGCTCGTGCAGTTCCTCGATCAGCGGTTCTTTGACCTCGGCACCAAAGCGGATCTGCCCGGCCGGTTCCATCTCGGTGGGATAGGTGTAAATGGGCTTTCCCTTGGGGAAATTAACCAGCGTGGAAAATGGCTCAGTCGCTTCCAAAATCACAAACGACAATTCGGCCTCCCGCGCCTCCAAGGCCGCGGACATGCCGGAAACGCCCGCGCCGATAATCGCCAAGTCCAAGACATCCTCCTGCCCCTTGCTGCGCTGGAATGCCTCGTCGGCTATGATGTGCTGCACGGCCCGCGCGCCCGTATCGGCTGAAAACTTCAACAGTGGGATTCCGGTCAAGTCGCCGACGATGTACAGCCCGGAAACATTGCTCTGCCCGTGCTCATCCACCCGCGGCAATTTCTCCACCACGCCGGCAGGCCACCGCAGATGCAACCAGTGCAGATAGCGACTGAGAAAATTGCTCATGTCGTCTCCCCTAAGTTTTGGCGTGCGCTTGGTCAGCGCACCAAAGTCATCGTTCGCGTCTGGACAAACTCGACCGCCGGTGCTTCTAGCCGGTATAGATACGCGCCGCTGGCCACTTGCTGCCCGGCGTCGTCGCGCCCGTCCCAGGGCTGCAAGTATAGCCCGGCCGCTTGGTGTTCGTCCACCAGCAAGCGCACCCGCTGCCCAGCCGCGTTGAACACGCCAAGCCGCACCGGCCCGGCCGCTGGCAACTCGTACTGGATCAGCGTCTGAGCGTTGAACGGGTTGGGAAAATTTTGTCCCAGAGCAAAGCTCGTAGGCGCGACGTCAAAGGTTTCGACGGCCGTTGCAGCTTGCTCAATTTGCTCAATGTCCTCTGGGCTGAGGATCCCCTCGCCCGGCTGCCAAACCTCAGTATCGGGCCAGTAGGCAGTCCAGGCAAACCACATGGCGTTATAGGCGGGAACTTGCGCTAGCCGCTGCCCCGCGAGCGGTCCCGCAATGGCTTCTCCGAGCATGTTCCAACGCGAACCTGTCTCCGCGTCCATGAATTCTACTGGCAGCGGTCCCTCGGAATCCACTCCATAAAAGCTCAACGGCTCGTCGTCGAGTTGGTTGAAATAGGCCAAGGCTGTGCGCGACGCGGCGTCGAATAGGATGACTACGGGATCGCCGCCGACGAGATCGTTGATCACCACCCCGTCGGGCATCAGGGCAAAGGGAAAGGCTTTGGTCTGGTCGTTGCGGCACAACCCCAACACTAGATCCTTGGTCTCAAAGCGATGGTCGAATGCGCCGCCGTTGGTCGTGGGTGGGAAGATCAGGTACTCATGGCTGGTGCGGTAGTCGCCGTAAGGGTATTGGGTATAGCGGGCTTCGCTATAGGCTCGGCGAAAGTTGTAGTACTCCCAGCCGGTGCTAGCTTGTACCACGGTGGTGCTTGGGTACATCTGCTGCCACAGCGCCCAAGTTGTCTCCACCACGGGCATTAGCTCTAAGCGGTTGCCGACTTGGGGACCGTTGATGGCCGTGTAAATCATCTGCGGGTAGAGCGTTTCGCCGTCGCGCCGATCGTACATGACCAAGTTGCTGTTGATCAACAGCCCGGAGACCCCGAACTCGATTTGCGAGCCGTCGCCATCGGTGGAGTTGAAGACTTGGCCGGTACCTGTAAGCGGGCACAGGGACACTACGACCGACTGATCGCCGATGCGATCGTTGATGATCTCGTTCCACCAGCCGATGTTGTGCGGATAGGCCCGTGGTTCGCCGTTGATGACGATCCCCATGACTACGTCGTCTTCCGCTAGGTAGCCAACTGCGTCCGGTGCCACAAAGGTAGGATTGGTTAGGGCGGGGATGCCGTCTTTCGCTACTCCACCAGATAAGAGGTGGTTTCTGAGAAAGCTTGGATCGTCGTACCGGCCAGCTTCAGCCGGATAGATCGCCACCAGCAGCAGCAAAATGGACAGATAGCCATGTCGCATTGGATGCTCCTTTCGCTCAGTTCTGCGAGCCTGCGCGTCACTATTCGCGCGGTTCCCTGCTATACCGCTGCCGCAAAACCCGCCGCATCACCTTGTTCGACGCGGTTCGCGGCAGCGATTCTACTACTACTACTTCGTGAATCTTGAAGAGTGGGTTGAGTTCCCGGCGGATCGTCTGTTGCATCGCGTCCCTTCGGCTTTGCTCAGGACAGGCTTGCAAGTGGTCGCCGGCGTCCTCCAGCACCGCGAAGATCACCAGCAAGCTCGGTCCACCCCCTGGCGGCGGCACTGCAATCGCCGCGGTCTCGACCACGCCCGGCATCGCATTCAAGGCTCGCTCGATCTCTGCGGAACTCACCATAATTCCACCTAGGTTCATCACGTCGTCGACCCGGCCGTGGACCCGGTAGATGCCCGGGGCCAGTCGTTCGACTTGGTCGCCGTGGCGGCGCAGTGGTACCCCACCCCGCTTGGGTACGCCCTCATAGTACACTTCGCGGTGGTCGCGGTTGAGCACCCGAGTTGACATGCCAATGGCTGGCGGCACCAGAAAAACCTCGCCGCTTGCGCACTCTTGCCCGTCTTCGTCCAAAATCGCCAAGTCCGTTCCCAGCGCTGCCGAATTAAAGGTCGCGGGTGCGACCGGCTCGACTAGCGTGCTGAGCAAGTAGCCGCCTGCCAACTCGGTGCCGCCGCAGTATTCGAGTATGGGCCGATATCCCGCCAGTGCCATCAGATAGTGCATGTCCTCGGGATTGGAGCACTCCCCGGTGGTACTAAAAGCCCGAATCGCCGAAAAATCGATTCCCTCCATACAGCCCGTGCTGCGCCAAGTCCGCACCATGCTCGGAATGATGCCGAGCATGGTAATGCCAGCCGCCTGCACAAACTCCCCAAAGTCTCGCTCCGTCGCCTTTCCATAATAGAGCGCCATGGTCGCCCGGTTCAAAAAGGCGGCGTAGATCAGCCACGGCCCCATCATCCAGCCTAGATTGGTCGGCCAAGCGACCACATCGCCTAGGTGGACATCTTGGTGATAATGCGCGTCTGCGCCGCACTTGATGGGGTTGACATGGGTCCAGGGCAGGGCCTTGGGGTCGCCGGTAGTCCCCGATGAAAACAGGACATTGGTCGTCGCGTCAGGATGGCAGGATACGGCTGCGGATATAGCGTCGGCTTGCAAGAAGTCGTCCCAGTGCAGATCTCCAAGGCGCAGCGCCTCTGTCAACCCTTCCACGCGCCCCGGCAATACAATAGCCAACGGGGCCTCTGCGGCGACCAAGCGCGGGTACAGCGGCAACTCGCGCCCACCGCGCAAAATCACGTCTTGGGTAAAAACGGCCTTGGCCTCTCCGATCCGCAGCCGGGCGGCGATCTGGGGAGCGGCGAAACTGTCGGCAATGGCCACCACCGCGCAACCGGCCTTGATGATCCCCAGATAGATCGCCACCGACTCGGCCGTCATCGGCATGGCCACGGCAATCCGGTCGCCGGACCCAAATCCCAATGCGCGCAACCCACCGGCGACCCGGTCGCACAGGGCTTCTAGGGTGCCGAAACTCATCCGCTCAAGCTGGCCGCCCTCGCGCTGGAAGACAATGGCCGTCTGATCGGCGGGGGCTTGGAAGCAACTCTCGGCGATATTCATCTCGGCCCCGACAAGCCACTTGGGTGCTTCGACGCCTTGGGACAGGTCGAGAAGTTGCGTGTACGGCTTGCGAAAGCGGATTCCCAAGCGGGCGACCGTCCGCTCCCAAAACGCCTCTCTCTCTGCAACCGACCACGCAAAGAGCGCGGCGTGCGAACTTAGGCCAAGCTCGCGCCGCAGCGCCGTCATGTGTGCGTGCTCAATATCTGCTGGCTCGGGAAAAAACACCGGCCCCCCCTCACTGCCGTAGATTGCCCGATAGAGCAACTGGTGCAGAGCAAAGGGATGATCCGGTCGCAGAATGCAGCGAGCCGCCTCCCGCCAACGCGCTTCCGGCGTGCCGGAGAGGGCTTCGACTTGGGCGAAGAGCTTGTCGGCCTCTAGCTCGCCTATCCCGCAGCCGATGATGTCTGCGCGTTGGATCATGGTGCAACAGCGACCTGTACGCTCTGGCTCAATTCTGCCGGAGGAAGGCAACGAATTTCGTCACAGGCTTGATATTGGACCAGGAAGCGCAAATAGCCCGCCGTCCCAGCCGCTGCTGTGGGCAGCGACAAATCCGCCCATAGCGCGACCTGATCCTCGTACACCGAGAGCGTCTCTGCTAGGGCTGGAAAGACCTGCGAGCGGCCGGTGGGATAGCGCACGCGGGCAAAGTCCAGCGGCCAGTCCGCATTGAGCGTCAGCGAGGTGGGAATGAGGAAATCGCCCGAGGGCGGGTTGGCGTTGATGTGCCAGCCCGGGCGGATGTCTAGATGCACGGCCACGGCAAAAGCCTCGCCCGCCACGGGCTGTTGCGCGGGCAGTTCGACCCGCATGGAGACCAGCGAATCCGCTTGCGCGTCCGCTAATGCGGCTGCGGATAGCGACGCTTGCAGATGGCGCTCGACTGCGGCGGTCAAATGCACCGAGGCCGAAGGCTGTGCCCACATGGCCCCGCCAAAAGCGGAGAGGATTTGCGCCGCCCGGCTGCGATAGTGCGCTTGGCCCGTCAGTTCGGCCAAGTCTAGCAGCGCGTGAGCAGCCACTGCATTGCCCGCAGGCAGGGCCGAGTCTTGGGCGAATTTGCTGCGCACGATGAGCGCGTTACTAGCTTCCGTAAAGAAAAATCCCCCGACCTCTTCGTCCCAAAATCGCGCCACCATCTCGGCGCTCAACTCGCGCGCAACCTGCAACCACCGCGCCTCGCCGGTGGCCCGGTACAATGCCGTCAGCCCGCGCGCCAAGAACGCATAGTCGTCTAGGTACGCTTCCTGCCGCGAAATCCCCAGCCGATGGACCCGCCACAACCCCCCGTCCTCGCGCCGCAGATGCTCCAGAGCGAAATCTGCCGCGCGCTCGGCTGCCCGGCGATACGCGGGGTCGCCCAAGATCGCGAATCCTCGCGCGTACGCTTCGATCATCATCCCGTTCCAAGCGGCGAGCACCTTGTCGTCGAGGAGGGGATAGAGCCGCTCGGACCGCGCCGCAAGGACGCGCTGCCGCACGGGTGCCATTTGCGCTCGCAACTCGGCCGCGGCAAACGGCGCTTCCAAGTAGAGGACGCCCCCCTCTCCCTCGGGCATGGGAGCCAACCCATAGACGCTCCAAAACAATTCCGCCTCGCGCTCCAATACGTTCTCTAGGTCCTCCGAAGTCCACAGATAGTACTTCCCCTCTTCGGCCTCGGTCTCGGCGTCCAATGCCGAGTAAAAAGCCCCTTCCGGCCCGGTCATCTCCCGCGCGACAAAGCGAAAAACATCCTCTGCCACCCACCGCCAGCGGTCGTCTCCCGTCAGCTCGTACGCGCGCAGATACAGCCGCGACAAATGAGCTTGGTTGTAGAGCATCTTCTCGAAGTGCGGCACGCGCCATTCGGCGTCTGTGGCGTAGCGGTGAAAGCCACCGCCGATTTGGTCGTAAATGCCGCCGGCTGCCATCCGCTCCAGCGAGTGCAAAACGATGCGCTGTACTTGGGGATCGGCAAAGCGCTCGGCTGAGGCCATCAGCATCTCCAAGCGCAAGCTCGGGGGAAATTTGGGTGCGCCTCCGAAACCGCCGTTAATGGCGTCGTAACGAACCTGAATAGCCGATAGCACTCGCGCTACTAGCAGAGAATCTGGGGGCACGGCTGCCATCTGCTGCCCGGATTCCAAGTCGCGGATGGCCGAGGTCAAGCGACCCGCGATTTGCAGCACCTGCTCGCGCTGGTCCTGCCAGCGCTGGCGCGTGAAGTCCAAGACTTGGGGAAAGGAAGGCCGCCCGGGCAAGGGCTCGGGCGGAAAGTACGTGCCGGCGAAAAACGGCTCTTGGTCTGGCGTCAAAAACACCGAGTTAGGCCAGCCGCCGTGCCGGGTAGTTAGCTGGGTCGCCAGCATGTAAATGCGGTCGATGTCGGGCCGCTCCTCGCGATCGACCTTGATGTTGATAAAGCTATCATTCATCTGCGCCGCGATCTCGGGCTCGGAAAAGACCAGCCGCTCCATGACGTGGCACCAATAGCAGGTCGAGTAGCCGACCGACAGAAAGATCGGCTTGTCCTCAGCCTTGGCTCGCGCCAGTGCCTCTTTCCCCCAAGGGTACCACTCGACCGGATTGTGCGCGTGCAGCAGTAAATACGGACTCGTCTCCCCCACCAGATGATTGCTGTACTTCCACGAGCCATCCGCATTTTTCAGCGCATCCCCTCCGGCAACTCCCGCACCAAGGGTCGCGGCAAAGACGCCGAGCCAAAAGCACTGGGCTATGGACGAAAGACGCGCCAAGTAGCCCCCTACCCGATCATTTCTCGGGTCGCCTCCACCACGTAATTGACGTCCTCTAGCCCCACGTGCCGATTAGCCACCAACCGCGCCCCGTGCGGCGGACGCGGATTGCACAACACCCCTCGCGCCTTCCACTTGGCCACTAGATCGGCAGCCGACCAGCCCAAGGCCGCAAAATCCACCTTGAGGATATTAGTCGGTCGCGGCGGAAAAATCACCTCGACGCCCTCGATTGCTCCCAACCCAGAGGCCAGTTCTCGTGCTACCGCGTGATCCTCGGCCAGCCGATCTACCATCTGCTCTAGGGCTACGACCCCGGCCGCAGCCACTATTCCGGCTTGGCGCATGGCACCGCCGAGCCGCTTGCGCATCCGATAGGCCCGATCGACAAAGTCCCTACTGCCGCACAGCAGCGAGCCGACCGGCGCGCTCAGCCCCTTGGAGATGCAGAACATCACGGAGTCAACGTGTTGAGTGTATTCTGGGACCGTCGTTCCGGTGGCGATGGCGGCGTTAAAAATGCGCGCTCCGTCCACGTGCAGTTTCAGCCCGTGTTCGCGGCACGCGGCACCTACCGCAGCCACCTCGGCGACCGACCAAGCGTGGCCGGCGTGGTTGTTGTGGGTGTTCTCGATGCAGACGACCTTGAGTGGGGCGAAGTGCGGGTTGTCGGCGCGGACCGTCTCGCGTACTTGATCGGCGGTGAGGACGCCGTGCTCGCCAGCAGCGATGCGAGCGGACAGCCCGGCGAGCGAGGCGTAGGTTCCGGCCTCCCAGTAGTACATGTGCGCCTGCTCCTCAAAGAGCACCTCGTCTCCCCAGTTGGTGTGGGTCATCAAGGCGCAGGCATTGCCCATCGTGCCCGAAGGCACGTAGAGCGCGGCTTCCATGCCCACTTTTTCGGCGGCCACTTCTTGCAGGCGATTGACCGATGGGTCTTCGCCGTACACATCGTCGCCCAACGGCGCGCAGGCCATGGCTTCCCGCATGGCCTCGGTCGGCAGAGTAATCGTGTCGCTGCGCAGGTCTATTGTCTTGTCGCTCATATGAGTAGGCTCCTCGATTGACGCTGTAATTTGCTCGCCCTATTTTAGGCGGTCGCAAAATCTACAAATCACAAGGAGTTGCGTCCAATGGCCTTTTCTTCCAAGGGCACCACCCACCGCAGTACCGCCACGGGCCGCCGCGGCATGATCGCCTCGGCGCATCCGCTCGCCTCTCTTGCTGGTATGCGCATCCTGATGGAGGGCGGCAATGCCATTGACGCGGCCATTGCCACGGCCGCGGCGCTCAACGTGGTCGAGCCGTATATGTCGGGCATTGGCGGCGTCGGCTATCTGCACATCTACAGTGCCCGCGAAAAAGAGCACAAGATCGTCGATTACGTCGGCCTCACCCCGCGCGCGGCTACGCTGAGCCTGTACGACAGCGACGACAAACAGGGGTTTGGTCCCCTCACGCCGTTAATACCGGGTGCTTGCGGCGGCTGGATGGCCGCGTTGGAGCGCTACGGCTCGATGGACGCCGCCCGCGTCTTCGCTCCGGCCATTGAGTACGGCGAGCAGGGCTACGCCCTCACGGTCAAGAACGCCTTTTTTTACGCGGGTGCGGCCGCGAACCTGCGCCGCTTCAAGACCGGTGCCGACATCTATCTACTCGACGGCGCGGCCCCCGAGCCTGGGGAAGTGGTGGTGCAAAAGGCCCTCGCCGAGACCTTCCGCCAAGTTGCTGCCGAGGGCGCGGATGTCTTCTACAAGGGAGCAATTGCCGACCGCATGGTTCGCTATATGGAGGAGACCGGTGGTCTAATTACAAAAGAGGACCTCGCCGACTTTGCTCCGGCATTTGTGGACCCCGTCTCCATCAACTATCGCGGCTATGAGGTCTTTGCGCCGCCGCCGCCCTGCCAAGCCGTCCAGTACTTGGAGACGCTGGCCATCATGGAGGGCTTTGACGTGGCCGGCCTCGGCCACAATACGGCCGAGACCTTGCACCGCTTTATCGAGACAACCAAGCTGGCCATGGCCGACCGCATTGCCTACACGGCCATCGACAACCCACCGACAGCGGGCCTGCTGTCGAAGGAATACGCAGCCGAGCGGCGCGCGCTCATCGGCGACAAGGCCCAATTTACCGCGGGCGACCACCTCGTGCCCGGCGGCCCAGTTGGCGAGGTCAAAGCGGGGGACCCGCGTGTGGATGAACGAATGCACGACCCACTTCGACACCATCGACGCCGATGGAAATGCCGTCGCCTGTACCCAGAGCTTGGGTGGCCCCTTTGGTTCGGCCATGGTGGTGCCGGAGACCGGCGTTGCCCTCAACAACTTCATGCGCTGGTTCGACCGCGAGCCGACCAGTCCCAATGTCATTGGCCCGGCCAAGAAAAACGAGATCTGCGTGTCGCCGGCCCAGATTTGGGACGCCGACGGCCTGCGCCTGCTCATCGGGACTCCAGGGAGCTACGGTATCCTCCAGACTACTCCACAGATGATTATGAACGTCCTCGATCACCAGATGCACGTCCAAGCCGCCATTGAGGCCCCCCGCGTCAAGACCGGGAGTTCTGGCTTTGTCGTCGATGTTGAAAACCGCATTGACCGCGAAGTCTTCGCCGAACTGGAGCGCCGCGGCCACCAGTTCAATTTTCTCGGCGACTGGTCGCCCGGGGTCGGTGGAGGCCAAGGCATCATGGTCGATGCCGACACGGGTTCCTTTATGGGCGGGGCCGACCCACGCCGCGATGGCTATGCCCTCGGTTGGTAAGTGGTGAACGCAGAAGACAACTGCACTAGCACCCCTCACGTCGAATTCACCGGCGTTAGCAAAAGCTACGACGGCCGCAACTGGGTCGTGCGCGACCTCGACCTTGTGGTACACAAGGGCGAATTTCTCACCATGCTCGGGCCGTCTGGTTCCGGCAAGACGACCTGCCTGATGATGCTCGCTGGGTTTGAGACGCTAGCTTCTGGTACCATCCGCATCAATGGCGTGCCAGTCGGCGATTTGCCCCCCCACAAGCGCGACATCGGCGTCGTGTTTCAAAACTACGCGCTCTTTCCGCACATGACGGTCGGCCGCAACTTGGCGTTTCCGCTAGAAGTGCGCGGCCTCGACCCAAGCGAGCGGCAGGAGCGGGTGGTCCGCACCCTGCGCCTCGTGCGCCTCGAAGGCTTGGAGGATCGCCGCCCAGGACAGCTATCCGGTGGCCAGCAACAGCGCGTTGCGATCGCCCGCGCCCTAGTATTCGACCCGGAACTGGTGTTGATGGACGAGCCGCTCGGCGCGCTCGACCGACGCCTGCGCGAGGAAATGCAATACGAAATCCGCCGCATTCAGCGCACCTTGGGCATAACGGTCGTCTATGTTACGCACGATCAGCAGGAGGCCATGGTCATGTCGGATCGGGTCGCCGTCTTTCGCGGCGGCGCGATTGAGCAGGTCGCGTCCCCAGAGGTGCTCTACGAAGAGCCGGAGCGCGCTTTCGTGGCCCATTTCATCGGCGAGAACAACCGCCTAAACGGCGTGGTGCGCACGGTCGGCGACGGCGTGTGTGAAGTGGAGGTCGGCGATGCGCTCATCAAGGCCGTGAGCTTGGGGCAATGTCCGCCGGGGGCTGCCGCGACAGTCGTCGTTCGCCCAGAGCGAGTGAAGCTCTCGCCGAGTGAGGGTGAACACTCGTACTCCAACGAGTTTGACGCTGATATCGAAGATATAGCATTTCTCGGCGATC
Source organism: Candidatus Latescibacterota bacterium (assembly GCA_965116455.1). Taxonomy (GTDB): domain Bacteria; phylum Latescibacterota; class UBA2968; order UBA8231; family UBA8231. Next base: position 4,476,039 of record OZ220690.1, read on the forward strand.
ACATGCGCCTGCGCCTAAAGCTGTGCGGGCACTCGGGCTTCATCGTCAAGATCCCCAACATCGTGGGCCAAGGGGGTGTGTTGGAGGGAGATCGGATCCGCGTCGGCTGGACTTTGCTGGACTGCCGTGCGCTGAAACCCGATGCTGAGGACGACGAGGACTAGAATCTTGGTTGACCAACTGATGTTACGCACAAGCTCCTTCGGAATGAGATACTTCGCTTCGCTCAGTATGACAGGTGCTAGCCCTTGGCTTCTCGGTCATGCTGAGAGAAGCGCAGAGGAGTTGAAGCATCTCTATGGCGGCCAGTGCCTAGCAGCCCACAGGCCGGACGATGCCTAACGCACAGACAGGCTTGGAAGCGTCTAATCAACAGGCGCGGCAGCGGCGGCGAGCGGCCGGGCTGGCCCTGCCGCTGATCGCCTTTGTCTTGGTGACCTTTGTCGCGCCACTTGGTTCGTTGCTCGTGCGCAGCGCGTACGATCCCCTAGTCGCGGATGCGTTGCCGGAAACGCTCGTTCTATTGCGCGCTTGGGATGGGACGAGCGCTTTGGAGGAGCCTGTGTACGCAACGGCCGCACGCGAGTTGCTGCAGGCGCGGGAGGAGCGCACCCTCGGCCAAATTGCCACGCGCGTCAACCGCATCAAGAGCGGCTTGCGCAGCGTTGTCACGCGCAGTGTGCGCAAGCTGCGCAACGCCAGCGGCGACTCTTGGCGCGAAACCATGATCGGCATCAATGCCGCTTGGGGTCAGCCGGATGTGTGGTTGGCGATTCGCAGCGCTGGGGAGCGGTTCACGTTCCGCCACTATATCAATGCGCTCGATCTCGTGCACCAACCCGATGGCAGCATTGCTCGGCAGCCAGAAGAACGCCGCATCTACCTGCCGCTCTTGTGGCGCACGCTGGCCATTAGCTTTGGCATTTCCGCGCTGTGCTTGGTCATTGGCTACCCGATTGCCCACCTGATCGCCCACGCGCCGCCGCGCCGCGCCAACCTGTTGCTGTTGCTGGTGTTGGTACCGTTCTGGACGTCCCTGCTGGTGCGGACGACAGCTTGGATCGTGCTGCTCCAGACCCAGGGCGTGATCAACAGCTTGCTGGTGGCGATCGGACTGATCGCGGACGACGGCCGCATCGCCATGATATACAACATGACCGGCACGTTTGTGGCGATGACCCACGTGCTGCTGCCCTTTATGGTGCTGCCGCTGTACTCGGTGATGCGTTCGATTCCGCCGTCGCACGTCCGGGCTGCGGCTTCCCTCGGCGCGACTCCCTTTCAGGCGTTCTGGCGCGTCTATTGGCCGCAGACCTTGCCCGGCGTTGGCGCTGGATCGCTGATGGTGTTCATTCTCGCCATTGGCTACTACATCACGCCGGCGCTGGTCGGCGGGAGCAAGGGTCAGCTCATCTCCAACATGATCGCCTATCACATGCAGACCTCGCTCAACTGGGGACTGGCCGCCGCGCTCGCCGCCATTCTGCTAGTGGGCATCATCGCGCTGTACGTGCTCTACGACCGCGTGGTGGGCATCGACCGCATGAGGCTGGGCTGATGTTGGCGCGGTGGGTCTATCTCGCGTTCTGCACGGCGGCGTTTGTCTTTTTGGTCGCGCCGATTTTGGTGATCGTGCCGCTCAGCTTTAACGCGGAGCCGTACTTCACGTTTACCGAGGGCATGTTGAGCCTCGACCCGGAGGCGTATTCGCTGCGTTGGTACCGCAGCATCTTCGAAGACGGCGTATGGACTCGTGCCTTAGTCAACAGCTTGGTCATCGGCGTCTCAGCCACCCTGCTCGCGACCTCGCTTGGCACCCTAGCGGCCCTTGGGCTGGCGAATTCAGCCATGCCCGCACGGAGGGCCGTGATGGGATTGTTGATCTCGCCGATGATCACGCCGGTCATCATCGCCGCGGTGGGGATGTTCTTCTTTTACTCCAGCCTCGGCTTGGCTCAGACCCACCTCGGCATAATCCTCGCCCATGCCGTGCTCGGGGTGCCGTTTGTGGTGATTACCGTAACCGCGACGTTGTCGGGCTTCGACCAGAACTTGATGCGGGCCGCCGCCAGCCTCGGCGCGGGACCGCTGCGCAGCTTCTGGCAGGTGCAGTTGCCGCTCATCGCACCTGGAGTTGCATCTGGCGGGTTGTTCGCCTTTGCCGCTTCCTTCGACGAGGTCGTGGTGGTGCTGTTCATGGGCGGCTTGGAGCAACGGACCATTCCGCGACAGATGTGGGCGGGCATCCGCGAGCAGATCAGCCCTACCATCCTAGCGGTGGCGACCTTTCTCATTGTGTTTGCCGTCTTGGTTCTGTTTACAGTGGAATGGCTGCGTCGCCGCGGGGACCAAGCGCCCGCAAGCTGAGCGCGGTTGGCAACTTGCTTAGAGGAACTAGCGGTCTATATTTTTCTTAGATGCAGACGCGAAACTATTAAACGAGGTAATCCATGCTGAGATTCACCGAAGAAATTATGCTTCTTTTGCTCGACGATGAAAATGGGAGCTTCGCCCGAGTACCCGATCGGTTGGTGCGCTACGCTTTAGGCGGCGGAATCCTGATGGAACTGGCGTTGGAAGACCGCATCGACACCGACTTGGACAAGCTGGTCCTCGTCGATAACACTCCCCTACAAGACAGCCTGATTGACCCGACGCTGAGCGACATTGCCGCGGCGACCGAAACGCACGATACACGCTACTGGCTAGAGCGCACTGCCGCACGCGCCGACGACATCCGCGAGGGTGCGCTCCGCCGGCTGGTGGAAAAAGGCATTCTCGCGCGCGAGGAAGGGCGCTTCCTCTGGGTGTTTCGCTCGCGGCGCTATCCGGCCCTCGACGGCAAGGCCGAGAAAGAGGTCAAGCTGCGCATCATGGAAGTGCTGTTCAGCGATAAGATTCCCGACCCCCGCGACGTGGTCATTATCTGTTTGGCGGATGCCTGCGGAATTTTCGAACAGCTCTTGGCCAGCCGCGAACTGGCCCGTGCGACTGGGCGCATCGAACAGGTGCGCAAGCTAGACTTGATTGGTCAAGAAGTGACCAAGGCCATCTGGGACATTGAAGCGTCGCTCGCCCTCGCCGTGCAGCCGCATATGTATTAGACGCTGTCGTAGTTCCACAAAAAAGGCGCGAGGAGCACACACTGTCTGTGCTCCTCGCGCCTTTTGCGTGCCACAAGATAAGTTAATCCTAGTAAGAAATCCCAAAGAGAATCATCATCTCGTCTGTTGACAACAAACCGAAATTGACCTCTTCGTCGGTCGTGTTGTCATAGGTTGCCTCTAACCTGAAGCCCTCTCCTCGCTCTAGGACGAGAGGGGAGTCGAATCTCAGGATCGGCGGATGCTCCCAGTCGTAAGCGACGTAGATGAGTTCACCGTCGTGCGCTCCCCCGATCATTTCGACCCGGAATTCGACCATGAGCTGATGAGCGTGCGATAGTAGCTGCACAACGTGGGTCCGCTCGGAGAAGGTAAAATCCCTCTCTATAGTCGTCACCTCCCCAGGCGGCAGGGAGATATCGAGATTGTTCAAAGAAAAGAAACGCGCCTCGTGCTCGACTTCAGATGGGTCGGCAAAGTGCAAGTTGGTATAGACCTCGCCGGTAATGGGCTGAGTGGTGCGATTGACATAGTGCGAGTTGAGGTCGAGCAGGGTGTTCTTGGGTAGCCTAACCGCCACTCCAGGTGGCAGGGAGACATCAATGGAAGGCCATTGACTGCCAGCGATTGGCAGGTGATAAAATTGCGTTAGTATGGTTGAAAGGACGTACTGGCCGGTGCCGTTGTGCAAGTCGCGATATTCATAGGGTTCCGGCATGCGCTCGGGGGGTATGTCGTCTTGGAATGTGTAGAGTAGGAAGTGATGCGAGCCGGACTTCATGGAGATCTGGACGCGCTCTAGGAATACATCGTCTTCGTTGTTCAGCGGATGCACGACAAAGATCTCGCGCTCGTTGTTGGGCTGTATTTCGAAAGGCGGCAAGTGCAGTTGGACGCCGTTTTCCGGCTCGGCTAGCGGCTTGAACTCCGGCACTTCGTAGCGCGACTTGTCCTGCAAGAGGTCTGGGTCGGCCACGTGGCCTGTCTCCGGTGCGCCAGCCTCGATCCAAGCGCGGATGAAAGCCAACTCGCCGTTGGTCAGCGGCTTGTCGCCAAGGGGCATTATTTCCCCGTAGTAGAGATGGTCGCCGTAGAAGTGTTGCTGGTCGGGCGCGTTGATCTTCTCCCACAAATAGCTCTTGAGGAGGCCGGGCATGCCCTGCCCGAGATCGCTGACCCGCATTAGCCCGTCGGCCGCGGCGGATGCATTCGTCGGAGCGGCACCCACGAGCTGTTCGTAGGCCACATCCGGGGTGAGTATGAGGCCCGACTGACGCCCAAACGAGGTTCCAGCCGTGTGGCAGCTAACGCATTGGCCGGCGAAAATTTCCGTTTGGATAATATCCCAAGTCGATTCTGCCCCGTGCCCGATCGTTTGCACCGGCCCTGGGCCATCGGAACTACAGCCGACGAAAATGGAGCCGATGAGCAAGCAGCGGAGGATTGTGCTGTATGCGGGCGGTAGCATGAAGGGTCAAGTGCCGGCTCGGTCGATCAGATCGGCAAGGTTCTGGCCCAAGATCAAACGCTTGTGCTCGTCTGGTACGAACGTGCAGTGCGTGCGGAATGCTTCGAGCGCGTGCTGGTAGGTCATGTTGGTTCGCACCACCGGGTAGTCCGAGCCCCAGCACAGCCGCTGGGGACCGAAGTGCTCGTAGAGTTGGCGCACGATGTGGTGCGTATCCGAATAGGGGTAGCCCCACGAGACATGCGAAGCGTAGTGAAAGCCCGAGAGCTTGATGTAGATGTTGGGCACCTCGGCCGAGCGCAGAATCTCCTGCAGGTTGGGGTGCGGCGCTTCCTCGCGCGCGTTGGCTCCGGCCATGTGGTGACAGAGAAAAGTCACCGATGGAAAGCGCTGCGCTAACTCGCGCAACGCCGGCTGCCACTGCGGCCCCAAGGCTAGGCTGGCGATCAGGTTCAGATCGGCCGTGGCGCTGAAAAACGCGAGCCCTTCCTCGGACGCGAACCACTCGGTGTCGCTTTTTACGTAGTGAGTGTAGCCCTTGAGATGGTACTTTGCTGCGGCCGCTTTGAGCCGCTCGGCCGCGCCTGGAGTGTGGTATTCTGCTGACCACGAGCAATCCACGTCGGCGAATTGCACCAAGCGATCTGGATAGGCGCGGATTTGTTCGGCGACGTAGTCGTTGTTGTGGGGATTGTGCTCGATGCGAGCGCAGACCAGCACGGCCTTATCGACGCCGTTGCGGTCCATTTCCCACAGCAGTTGCTCAACCCGGCCGCGACTGGTGTGATCGGGCACGGGTGGCTCGTAGGGCCAGTATTCCCAAGCGTGGGTATGCGAGTCGATTATCATAAGAAGCCTAAGAAGTGTGGTTGTTAAGCGTTAGTGACTTATAGCAAAAGATACTGAAAAAAAGGGTGCTCTGACAAATCTGTCATTGATGACCGCAACCCATTTGTTTATATATCCGCGTCCTCGCTAGGCGCGGTTTCCAACTTGCGTCGTCTGTGCTTAAAAGAAGACCGGGATGCGGATCCTAAGACGCAGTCCGCCACGGACAGACGGACTGGTATAACGAAAGGAGCAGTATGAGTATACAAAACGTAGCGGTTATCACGGGGGCAGGACGCGGCATGGGTGCGGCCATCGCGCGCAACCTAGTGGACCGAGGTTGGGCTGTCTCGCTGCTTTCACCCTCCGGAGCAGCCGAAGCGCTGGCGGAGGAATTGGGCGGCATCGGGGTGACCGGTACCGTCACGGAGGAGGGTGACCTGCGGCGACTCGTCGATCTGACTATGGACTCGTACGGCCGCATCGACGGCGTCGTCAACAGCACGGGCCATCCGCCCAAGGGCAGTCTCCTAGATATCCCGGATGAGGACTGGCACGAGGGGCTGGACATCGTCTTTCTGAACGTGGTTCGCATGGCCCGGATCGTCACGCCGATCTTGGTTAGGCAGGGCGGGGGATCGATCGTCAACCTCTCCACCTTTGCCGTCTTCGAACCCGAGCATCACTTCCCCGTTTCGACGCCCTGCAGGGCGGCCTTGGCGAGTTTTACGAAGATCTACGCAGATAATCACGCTGGCGACAACATTCGGATGAACAATATCCTGCCGGGTTTCATCGACAGCCTCCCAGAAGAGGAATCGTTCAAGTCGCGCATTCCCATGGGACGTTACGGAACCGTGGAGGAGATCGCCGAAACCGCCGCCTTCCTCCTCTCTCCCGGCTCTGGATACATAACTGGACAGAACTTACGGGTCGATGGGGGCATTACGCGGTCGGTGTGACGGATGTTGGCGGTCCGGGCGGCCTGAAGGTCTGCGCCGGTTGGGGACACTTGGTTCGGATGAAAGGGGAATAAAAAACGCGGAGTAAACCAGCTACTCCGCGTCGTGAAGGGAAATAGGGATCGGTGATTACCGCTTGCCGCGCCAGCGTCTGCCGCCGTAAAACGCCTCGTCCTTCATCTCTTCGAGCTTTTCGCGCTGCTCGTCGGTCAAGACGCTTTCCAAAGCCGTGCGGTGCTTTTGACGCGTTTCGCGTATTTCTGTGCGGTGCTCTTGGCGCAATTCTTTGAACTGTTCCTTTTGCTCATCGGTCAGGTCCAGTCTTGAGAACGCACCTTGGCCGCCGCGCCGCGCGTCGTGCCGACCCTTACCGCCGCGCCGCATGTCGTGCCGATCCTTGCCCTCCCAGCCGCGCCGGTCGAAAAACTCGCCGCGCTTGGCGCGCATTTCTTTGAGGGTCTCCTGCTGCTCGTCGGTCAAAATGTTCATTACAGCTTCGCGCTGCTCCTTGCCCATGGCGACCATGGCCTCGCGCTGCTCGCGCCTCGCTTCCGCATGCTCCTTGCGCAACGCTTGCAACTGCTCCTTCTGCTCGTCGGTCAGGTCGAGACGCCCCAGCATCCACGGCATGGGCTGCCGGTGCTCCCGCATCTTTTCCCCGCGCTCGGCTACGGCCACGGTGGCCAGCGCGCCGAGTGCCAGCGCGACACCAGCTGAGATGATCCATTTCTTTTTCATTTTACGTTCTCCGCATTGGGTGGTTAGTTGGGTTCGCCGCTTCGTTGGCGGCTCGTGAGAAATGGCCGTTTCTCTTCTCTACGCCCATTAGACCACCAATTGACGCTATTCATTCCCGTGCGGTTTCACTTTTTTGTGGTGCGGCCGTTCGCGCCAAGGCCCCATCAGTTCCCCGAAGCGCCGCCGCCGCCGATCCATTCGCCGCAGTTGCTCTTCAGACAACAAGGGGGCCAGCTCGGCCCGCGACGCATCCAACTGCTCCTTTAGTGCCTCCCGGTGCTTGGCATTGAGTTCGCGGAGCGCGGCCGCGTGTCGCCGCAGCACGTCCCGCACAGCTTGGCGCTGCTCTTCGTCCTGCGGCCCAATCAACCGCTCGGTGCTGCGGACGAAATGGCGGGGATGTGGAATGGGCCGCAGGCGGTCGCGGACAAACCACCCGGAGAGCAGAGTCCCGATCAGCACGCCGATGAGTAGGGTGCTGAAGAGAATGAGTGCGCCTTTAGTTCTCCCTCGCATGTTACATGTCCAGTACATACGCCGCTTCGGGCGTGGCGGGCACCGCGGCGAAAATTGCGGCGAAGAACGAGGCGTCGTCGCCGATGAGTTCGCGCTCGTTCCAGTTGCTCAGTGCCAAAAAGGCGACCACTGCTATGGCAACCGGAGCGAGGGGGCGAAAGAGCCACACGAGGGCGTCGGTGAGGCTTTCTTCGCGCTGGCTTTTGATGCGCTGCGCAACGCGGGTGGCAAAGAACGGCCGGAACGAGTCGGCGCGGCTTTCCTGCAAAAGGCCGCTGACTTTTTGCAGGCGCTCCCATTCGGCGTGGAGCGCATCGTCCGTAGCTAAGGCGCGCTCGAAAGCCTCGCGCTCGCTCGCGCTCAATTCGCCGGTCAGCGCCCGTAGCATTTCGTTGCGATAGCTGTCAGTCATAAAGGTCCTCGTCTTTGAGGAGAGTCTCTAGCTGTTTCATGCCGCGCGCGAGCCGCGAGAGCACCGTGCCCTCGGCGATCTCCAACAGCGCGGCCGTCTCCTTCGTCGAATAACCCTCGATCATCCGCAACACCACCACTGCCCGGAAAGCCGGCTTGAGCTGGTCGAGAGCCGCCTGCACTGCTTGCTCGCGCTCGCGCGCGGCCTGTTCGTCGCGGCCATCGACGCTCGGCTCGGGCGGGGCCTGTTCGTCGTCGCGGCTCCAGAAGCGCCAGCGCTGCCGCTTGCGGCGCTCTAGCGCGTTGAGCGAGAGGTTGATGGCAATGCGCGTCAAATAGGTGCCCAGCGCCGCGTCGCCGCGAAACTTGTCCAGCGATTGGTAGAAGCGGACAAAGGTTTCCTGCCCTACGTCGTCGGCCTCGTCGCCCGGCCCCAACATGCCCACTACGGTAGCAGCTACTTGCGGCTCGTAGCGCTCGATTAGGGCGCGCAAGGCCGCTTCGTCGCCCGCGCGCGCTTGGTCGATCAGGGCGCGGTCTGTGCCCACTTGCTCCGACATATTATTAGACAATGTAGGGGCCGAAGGCATTCCATGCCTAATAAAAATGCGGAAACCGACAGTCTTGCCGTTCCCGACCCAACATTGCTTCTATCGTCTTTTAGCACTGCGCTACCTACCACTGGACCGTAGGCCTACGCCGCTAGTCCCCGTCTTTTCCCAACGTCGTTGCTACCCCCAAGACGAACTGCCGGCCGGCCGGAAAATTGCGCCCGTTGAGCGAGAAGCGCACCGCCGCCTCGACAGTCGTGCGCCGACCGACGGCATAAAGAAGGGCTGGCGTCAGGTAAGTGATGCGCTTGATTCCGGTCTCAATCTCAAAGTCGCCGAAGAAGTCAATCGCCGGATCGCTGCGGAGCACTTCGCATTTGCCCAGCAACATGAGTTGACGCACGAGCTGGTAGCCCAACTCGGCGTTGAGGAACCACTCGTCGCCTGGGTCGCGGTCGATCTGCTCGTTGCGGGTGCGGACGCGATAGCCGAGGTCGATGTTGCCGTACAAGGGCAGCGGCCAAAAGGAACGCCCTACCTGCCCGACGAAGTCGAAATCCCACTGCCCTTCGCCCACCGGAATCAGCCCGTCTTCGTTTTTGAACTCTCCGGTTGGCATCTTGACGCCGGCTTTGAACGCGAGGACCAAAGGCTTGGCCAAAAGTCGCAACTTAGCCAAGGCGCGGATGTCGCTCAGGCCGGTATCCGTGCGGGGCTCGGCGAACGCGGCGTTGGTAAAGGATTGGTCGAAATAGGGAACCTGCAAGCCGAGGTCAAGGCGGTCGGTGACGCCGTATAGGCCCTCGAAAAAGACGGCCCGCGATTCGTATTGCCCGTCAAAGTCGTAGCGGGCGCGAGTGCCGGGCGCGCCAAAGCGCCCCTTGCCGACATACCACTCCTGCGTTTGTTGCTGGAAATACGTGAGCTTGCTCCAGAACTGGCCTCGCTGCAAGGTCCAGGCTCCGGCACCCACATCGGCTGCCGCACCTAGGAGGATCAAGCCGACCAGCAGGTATTTGACCATGGCCGCATTCCTTTCGCGTGTTAGGTTCGCGGTTTCCCAGTAGAATAAGTACTTTTGAAGCTGTGCATATACTGACGTTAGGAATTAATCACCACACCGCGCCGGTGGAAATCCGCGAGCGGCTGGCCTTCCCCGAAAGCGATCAGCCTTCGGCCCTAGCCCGGCTCGTCGGCGACTACGGGCTGCACGAAGCGGCTATTCTTTCCACCTGCAATCGGTCCGAGCTGTACTTGGCTGCCGATGGCGACAGCGGCCTGGCCCAAGTGCGCCGCTTTCTCGCCGAATGTCAAGGCGTAGATGTCGCGGCGCTCGAATCCCATTTCTACCAACTCAATGACTCAGACGCGGCCGTTCACCTTTTTCGCGTTGCCAGCGGCATTGACTCCCTCGTCGTTGGCGAGTCCGAGATACTCGGGCAAGTGCGCCGCGCACTGGAAACGGCCCAACAAAACGGCTCGGCGCGCCTGTTGCTCAACGAACTGTTCCAGCGCTCGCTGCGCGTGGGCAAGCGCGCGCGCGCCGAAACGGAAATTGGCCGCGGCCGGCTGTCGATTGGCACGGCCGCGGTCGAGCTAGCTGGTCAGGTCTTTGAGAATCTGACCGGCTGCTGCGTGCTCTTGGTCGGCGCTGGCGAGATGGGCGCGCTCACCGCTCAGTACTTGGTTGACTCCGGCGTCGAGCGGCTGTTGGTAAGCAGCCGCACTTTTGCCCGCTCCCAGTCGCTGGCCAGCCAGTTGGGCGGCGAGGCCGTGCCCTTTGAGGAGCTAGCTGCTCAGCTCGCTGTCGTTGACATCGTCATTTCGGCGACTGCGGCTGCGGACTACGTCATCCGGCCCGCTGACTTGCGCCGAGCCATGGAGCAACGCCGAGGTCGCCCGCTGTTTCTCATCGACATTGCCGTGCCACGCGACATCGACCCGGCCGCGCGCGACCTCGACAACGTCTTCCTGTTCGACATGGACAGTCTCGAACAAGTCGTTGCTGCCAACCGCCAAGAGCGCGAGGGGGAGATACGCTGCGTGCAAACCATTATCGACCACGAGCTAAAGGAGTTTTTGCACTGGTTCAACGCCTTGGGCACTGGCCCGCTAATCCGCGCCTTACGCGAACGCGCCGCTCACCTCCAAGAGCGGGAACTCGCGCGCTGGGCCTCCCAACTCGACCCGCTCTCCGCTGACGAGCGCCAACTCGTCGAGGGCATCTTGCGCGGTTACGCCAACAAGCTCCTGCACGACCCGCTCGTGCAAATCCGCGAGTTCGCCAACGACGACGAGGGCTATGTCCGCCTCGATACGGTGCGCCGCCTCTTCCGGCTCGACGACGAGGAAAAAGAATCGTGACGACGTTTTGCATAGTCTCGCTCGCCATCGCCTTGGCGTTCTACTTGGCTGCCGCGCTGCTATTTCAAGGGCACTTTCTCTGGCACAAGAGCGGCTGGGATGCGCTAGGGCGCAAGAGCCTGAAGTTGGGGCTGGCCGTACACGCGATCAGCATCGTGCTGCACTTTGCGCTTTCCGGCCAAGCTCTCTTCGCCAACATGTTGGTGATCATCGCCTCGCTAGTTATGGCCTTGGTAGTTGCGGGCTTGCTCGGCGAGCGCTATGCGCGCATTCGCCATCTCGGCCTGCTGACCGCGCCCCTCGCCTTTCTCGGCCTGCTCTACCCGCTGCTGATGCCCCTCCGCTTTGAGGAGGCCGAATCGATCCTCGTGGAATATCCCTTCCTCGGCATCCACGTGGTACTGACGCTGCTCGGGCACGTGGGTTTCGCGCTGGCGTTCTGCTCGGCGGTCGGTTACCTCGTCCAACACCAAGCCCTGAAAAAGGGCCAGCTCAACAGCTATCTGCCTGCGCTCGACACGGCTGCCGCGGCGACCTTTCGCTTTGCCGGCGGGGGCTTCTCGTTTTTTACCTTGGGCTTGGGCATGGGCGCGATTTGGCTCTTTGGCGCGCCGGGCGAATATCTCGCGGGTGGGGATACCAAAATCTGGCTGGCCCTGCCGACGTGGTTCGTCTTTGGCATCTATCTCTATCTGCGCGGCATTGGTCGCCGGCACGGTAGCCGTCTCAAGTGGCTAGTAATCGCGGGGTTTGTGCTGGGGCTGATCAACCTGCTGTGGGTGCGCCACGACTTCGTCAATTTTGTTTAGTTGCCGGTCATAAAACCAAGCCATTGCCGACCTGTTGGCGGTCTCGCTGCCTACGCGGATGCCATACCAATCAACATTGGTCCCAGGGTCATCAGACGAGCGGAAAGTTGTTTGGAGAATTCCAGCACAGGGGTGCCACGCCATCGCCGGGTTGGGCGACCAAGGTCGTCGGGGCCGGGGGGAGCGTACCGAGCGGCGGATCATTGGCGGTAGCGGGCACCACCTCGATCAGGCTCAGCAGCACCGTCAAGAGCAAGCTAATCTTCTTGGTTGCCATGATAAGGTCTTTCTTGCTGGAAAAGGAGGGGTCCGTTCGCTTGAGGCCGCGCACAAAGGAGGCTGGGCTGGCGCCGCCGCAGGCGGCGCCGCCAGCCTCTGCTTGCCTTAGCAGCTACCCGGGTTGGACCGCGACCCGGCCCCCTAGCCGCGGCTTGCTCAAGGTGGGCATCTGCCGTGCGGACCCCCAGCCTGTTGGCAGCCCGCTGGCCGTGGTGAAGGCGAGCGGTTGTAGATACGAATTATCGAGCCGGTAGGCAGACGATCCGTATCTGGACACGACGGTGGCGCTGCCCCAACTGGACCACGAGCCACCCGCCGGTCGCGTGCGGCTGATCTGCCACACGTAGCGGTGGCTCGACGTAGCACTCGGCTGCGACGACGACCAGCCATAAGGCACTCCACTGGCCGTACTGCTGAACGACGGAGCCGTCGTGCCCGAGTCGTTGCGCTTATACGCCGTCTGACGCTCGGTGTATTTAGACACCACCGTCGCACTGCCCCAACTGGACCATGCCCCACCCGCCGGACGCGTGCGGCTGATCTGCCACACGTAGCGGTGGCTCGACGTAGCACTCGGCTGTGACGACGACCAGCCATAAGGCACTCCACTGGCCGTGCTGCTAAACGACGGAGCCGTCGTGCCCGAGTCGTTGCGCTTATACGCCGTCTGACGCTCGGTGTATTTAGACACCACCGTCGCACTACCCCAACTGGACCACGAGCCACCCGCCGGTCGCGTGCGGCTGATCTGCCACACGTAGCGGTGGCTCGACGTAGCACTCGGCTGCGACGACGACCAGCCATAAGGCACTCCACTGGCCGTACTGCTGAACGACGGAGCCGTCGTGCCCGAGTCGTTGCGCTTATACGCCGTCTGACGCTCGGTGTATTTAGACACCACCGTCGCACTACCCCAACTCGACCACGACTCGCCCGCCGGCCGCGTACGGCTGATCTTCCATTCGTAGCGATGGCTTGAGGTGGGCGTCTGCCGTGACGACGACCAGCCCGAAGGCACCCCACTCGCCGACGCACTGAACGACGGGGGGCCAGAGCCGGAGTTATTCCGCCGATAGGCCGACTGCCGCTCGGTGTATTTAGACACCACCGTCGCACTACCCCAACTGGACCACGACTCGCCCGCCGGTCGCGTGCGGCTGATCTCCCATTCGTAGGGCACCGACGGACCCGGCGTCCGCCGCGACGACGACCAGCCGGTGGGAATCCCGCTGGAAGAGGCACTAAACGAAGGCGCCGTGCTGCCAGAATTACCGACCCGGTAGGCATACTGACGCTCGGTGTATTTAGACACCACCGTCGCACTACCCCAACTGGACCACGAGCCACCCGCCGGCCGCGTGCGGCTGATCTCCCATTCGTAGGGCACCGACGGACCCGGCGTCCGCCGCGACGACGACCAGCCGGTGGGAATCCCGCTGGAAGAGGCACTAAACGAAGGGGCCGTGCTGCCGGAATTACCGACCCGGTAGGCCGACTGCCGCTCGGTGTATTTAGACACCACCGTGGCACTGCCCCAACTGGACCACGACTCGCCCGCCGGCCGCGTGCGGCTGATCTTCCATTCGTAGCGATTGCTCGAGGTGGGCGTCTGCCGCGACGACGACCAGCCAGTGGGCACCCCACTCGCCGACGCACTGAACGATGGTGGGGTAGAGCCGAAGTTATTCCGCCGATACGCCGACTGCCGCTCGGTGTATTTAGACACCACCGTGGCACTGCCCCAACTGGACCACGACTCGCCCGCCGGCCGCGTGCGGCTGATCTCCCATTCGTAGGGCACCGACGGACCCGGCGTCCGCCGCGACGACGACCAGCCGGTGGGAATCCCGCTGGAAGAGGCGCTAAACGAAGGGGCCGTGCTGCCGGAATTACCGACCCGGTAGGCCGACTGCCGCTCGGTGTATTTAGACACCACCGTGGCACTGCCCCAACTGGACCACGACTCGCCCGCCGGCCGCGTGCGGCTGATCTCCCATTCGTAGGGCACCGACGGACCCGGCGTCCGCCGCGACGACGACCAGCCGGTGGGAATCCCGCTGGAAGAGGCGCTAAACGAAGGGGCCGTGCTGCCAGAATTACCGACCCGGTAGGCCGACTGCCGCTCGGTGTATTTAGACACCACCGTGGCACTGCCCCAACTGGACCACGACTCGCCCGCCGGCCGCGTGCGACGGATCTCCCACTCGTAGGGTGCAGACGCCGACGTCGGCGGCTGACGTGACGACGACCAGCCGGTGGGCACGCTGCTAGCCGACGCGGTAAACGTCGGAGCGGTCGTGCCCGACGTGTGCAGCCGATACGCCGTCTCCGTCTCCAGCGGCGGCGTGATTTGTGTGGGCGTGGAAAAGCGGTAGTGGGTTGCACCCGCCGGCCGAGTGCGCTCGGTGCGCCACACGCCTTTGGTCGCGGTCGCTCCAGGGTTAGAGGTCTGCCAGTCCGTCGGGGTCGCGCTTGAGATCATGTTGCCGGGAGGGTCCGGTTGGCTTGCTGCTTGGCGGTAGAAGGGGTCGGGTTGAGCAACCGGCCGTTCACTGTATTTCTCCAGGCCGCCCCATTCACTCCAGGTGCCGCCCGAGGGTCTGGTGCGTTCGATTCGCCACACTCTCGGGGCCGCGTCCGTCCAAGTAATCTCACTCGATGACCAATTATCGGGTGTACCGGATGCGACCGCGTCAAACGGGAGCGGTGCCGTCTGCGAAGCCCGATACGCATACTCCGTCTCCGGCAGCGCTTGTACCGCCGCGGTCGGAGCGCTTGCGGCACTCTGGTCGGTGCCGTCCGCGTCGTCATATTCGACCGTCGCCCGCAACTGGTCGCCCACATCGCCTGACTGCGGCGTGTAGGTGGAAATCGACGTGCCCGCCACGGGTGTCCACGAGTCCGTCGGATTCGACCGACGCTGCCACTGCCACGTCGTGTTGGTGATGCCACCGCTGCGGTCGGTCAACTCCGCCGTCAGTTGGGTATCCTCCTGCGGCGACTGCGACGACAATGACACTACCCCATCGTTGTCGAGCAGCCGCACCGTCGCCTGCTGCGTCGTACCAACCGCGACCACCCCCGCAGGCAGCGTCCCAAACGTCAGCGACACCGTCTCATCGGCATTATCAGCGTCCTCGTTGGCCGTGAGCGTAAACGACCGCGACGACACCCCTGCCGCAAACGATAACGTCACCGTGCCATCCGCCGCCAGATTCGGCACGGTGTAGGCACCCGCCTCCGTGCCCGTAACCTGAACCGGAATGCTCACTGTCTGCCAGGGCGCCGGCGACAGACGCACCGACACCTCCACGGCGGCTCCTCCTTCCGTTGCTTGATACAGCACCGAACTAAACGACACCGTGCGGTTCCCATCGTCGTCGAGCAGCCGCACCGTCGCCGTCGGCGGCGTACCCGCCCCCAGCCACGACGGCAGATCGTCACCGTCCAACGTCAACCCCACCGTCACCGTCTCGTCGTCGCTGTCGGCGTCTTGGTTGGCCGTGATCTCAAACGACTGCGACCGATCCCCCTTCGCAAACGACAGGGAATGGGCCGGGTGTTCTTTCCACCCCACCGCGTAATCGCCCACCTCCGTGCCAGTATCCCTAGTCACCGTCACCGGAATCGACACGGCCTTATGGGCCGGACCCGTCAGCCGCACCGTCACCTCGACGGCCTCACCCCCTTCCTGCGCTTGATACGAATCGGACCCATAGGCCACCTGCACCGCCGCCGTCTCCGTGCGCGGGATCGCCGATGCCAACGCCACGGCCACCTCGCCCGCGCTATCGTAGGCATACATCTCGAACGTGTGGAGTTCATCATTGGTCAGTTCCTGCACCGTGTAGCTCAGCGGATCGTCGGCGTGCAAATCCCGAACCCACGCCGAACTCGTATCTGTCCACGTGTCGCCAGCGTCGCTGCTATACCGATACGCATAGCGATCAATCGATGCCCCGCGGGAGGGCGCTGGGGTCCAATCCAAGAGCACAGACCCATTAAGCGCCGTCGCCGTCAGCGTGAACAGACGCGGCGTGGCCGTCACAGACTCCGAGGCGGCCCCCCATCCGGCGGCGTTGTGCGCCTGTACCTCGAAGGTATATGTGGTCTCGTTGGTCAGACCCCTCACTGTATATTCGTAGGTGTTTGTCAGGTGGTCATATACGTAGGCGTTTGCGCCGGACATACTCTGCCAGTTGTCCCCACCATTCTGTCGATATTGCCAATTATCGATGGTGGCGTTGTCTGGGTTGTCCCAACGCAGCGTGACTGTGCCATCGCCGACCTTCACCACCGTCAGGTTTTCTGGCGCACTCGGCACCCCGACCACCGGCGTGGTTGCTGCGCTTTGGGCGTGCGGATACACATTGGCTTCCGCTTGGTAGCGCACCGTCGCCCGCAACTGCCAGCCCTCATCCCCCTCATCCTCGGTGGCCTCATCCCTGGCGTCTGGCGTGTAGGTCGCAGTCTCCGCCGAAGCAATGTCTGTCCACGCATCGGTAGAGCGCCGCCGCTGCCACTGCCACTCCTCATCCCTTGCCACTGGGGTCAGCGTCGCCGTTATCTGCTGCTCTGCATACGGCAGAGTCCGATCCAGCGTTACCGTCGCGCCGCAGTTACTCAAAGTGACATTCGTCATAGTGAGGGTGGCTTGGTCTCCAACCTCTTCCTCCTGTACACAGCGGAACCCGTCTTGGATCGTGACATCCGACAAAGTGGCCGTGCCTCCCGCTCTGACGCGGATACCATCCCACTCGGGACCGGTCGGGTTATCATTGACCGAACGGAAAGTGATGTTGTTCGCCGTAGCGGTGAGAGTTCCACCATCCGCAACGATCAGCTCCGTGTTGGCGGCAAACTCCACTGTCGTATTGGCGTCGAGGACCAGCGTAGTGTTGTCGGGGATCGTCACATCGTCGGTCACAGTGATTGATCCGCTCCAAGTCAAGGTTTCACCTGCTTGCACAAGCAAGGGACCAGACCATTCTGTCAAGGCCCGGTAGGCATTGATCCGACCACCGATCTGACCGCTCCAAGGGGTAGCTGTACCATCAGCGTTTCTATTCGCGTCGCGGATATTATCCACAGTCGATAGAATCTGATGGACCACTCCTTCATTGGTTAGTTCCGGATACTTGGACCACACCAACGCCGCTAACCCGCTCACTTGAGCGCCCGATATAGAAGGCGTGGAGCCTCTAGAGGACCAGCTAATGTGGGGCCAACCTAGGGGGTCGGTTTGTGGAGGTGTCCTCAGCGAGGGGCGCGTTGGGTTTGCGTCGTAGGCGACCGTGGGCACATTATCTACCGGCGCGGCCACATCAACGTAGGCACCATAGCCGGCATTTGTGCCTTTCCGATCATTCCGGAGCACGCCCGTAACGCCGATCACATGATCGTAACCGGCTGGATAGCCAACAACATTGTTGTTCGATAGATTAGCTATCCCCACCAGTACGATCCTACCCGTATTCCAAGCATTGGTCACGGCGGTTTGAAACGTTGTCCTGCGACCCAGACCAACGAAGCTCATGTTGACGACATAGGACAAGTTCGGATTCCTACGCTGATGGGCTACCAAGAAATCAATAGCGTCTATAGCTCTGCCTGGCCTCACAGACCCACTACTGCCCGTAGCGTCTTCGTAACCCGCCCGCAGGCCCATGATCCGAACTCCATCACTGTTAGTTGTTCCCCCTGCGAGTCCAGCCACATTGCTCATATTGTTGATCTTAGCAGCCGCGACACCCACCATCTTTGTGCCGTGTGAATAGGTCTCGCCTCCTTCATGCTGCGGGTCGGTGTCGCGTGTCCCCGCCGAGTAGTTGCAGGTTCCGACCACGTTTCCGCAAAAGTCCAAGCCTATTGGGGTGTCCGTCCCCCTCCAGATATTCTGCATCAAGTCGGGATGGTGGTGATCCAGCCCGGTATCAATAACCGCCAAGATGACGTTGTCGGAGCCCGTTTCGATGTCCCAAGCGTCCTCAGTCTGCAGGTGATTGGCGTCAAAGTTCCACTGTTGACTCCAGTCCGTATCGTTAGGGGTGAGACCGGTACTGAGGAGTTCGATTCGTTCGGCTTCCTCTACATTCGGATCATTTTTTAAATCCTGTAGGACGCTTTCGATATTGACAGTGGAAGGCACCTTCAGCCTGTATAGTCTGCGCCCATATTCTGTGAAGCCTGAGAAGCGTTCAAACACTTGGGCGCTATGCTGAGCGAGGACACTGTCGAGGGATGAAGCCCCGGACACGAACTGTCCCGAACTCAGGCGGCTTACCGGATTCGGCAGTTCTCTATGCAGGCAGATTATAATCTCCCCTTCAAGGTATTCTTGAGCCGCTAGCGGACTGTTGACTAAGGTCGCTGCGATCAGGGCTGCTAGAAGTGCTTTTACCATTGTTTGTTCCCCTCAATTCTTAGCATGGAAGCCTTACGGCTCAAATCCAGTTCACGGTGTTTAATAAAACCCCAAGTCGTTTCAGAAATGGTCGTCTTGAGTAAGTCAATAAACTCGACATCCTCGACGTAAGGCAAGGACGCATAGAACACATTTAGCCTGTACGCAGTGAGACGATCTTGAAAAGGTGGAAAAACGAGAATAAAGTACCGGGATCCCTCCTCAATGCGCACGAGATCCATAGTTGCCGCCAGCTCGTCCCACCAATCCCCATACAGGCTTTTATATCCAGGTACTTTTAAGCCGGCTATCTGTGCACATCCCCCTACCTTAACCTTCCCTTGGTTTGCCGCCCACCTGAGACATTCAACGAACTCATCATGACCTTCCTTGAATGTGATGAGTAACATCCCACTAACGATGTATGAGTCCTCTTCCAATTCAAACTCATCTTGAGCTTGTGCTGGCCGCGCCATCAGGACGCACAGGACCATCAGAGCCATGAACCGTTTCAATTGAGTCAACATGTGGCTATTCTCCTGTTGAATGGGCGTTCAAACTATGGTCAGAGTGGTAATGCTCGTACGTCCACGAGTTGCCCACGGCCAGCGGCAGATAGTCCGACGCTTGGTAGTCCGTAGCGGCGGCTGGCAGCACCCCGCTCAGGCTCAGCAGCGTCGCCAAGAGCAAGCAAATCTTCTTCTTCGTTTCCATGATACGTCTCCTTCTTGAGAGATGAGAAATCCGTCCCAGCGGCCAGACGCCGACCCGAGACGGAAGGTGAATGGTGATGGACGACCAATATGCCCACTGCGGCCTCCTATGCCGCCGCAATCGCCCTGTCAACAGAATGCCTACCCACCGCAGGGTCGGCATAAGAAAAGTCAAGGTACTACAAATCATAGTTGTCTCCTTATTGAATGAGTAGCATCGTGCGGGTAGCCGGCCGACGTTCGGCGTCCACCCGCACGACATACAGCCCACGGCTGCCGTGCGCATCGCGCCGTCCTAGGCGAGCCGTGATTCTGAGCAACGAACGACGCCATTTGGTGCGGCCTCCTATTCCGCATCGGCTTCGGCTTCGCTGATACATAACGCAAATCCCGTGCCAACCATCGCGCTTCGTCCAAAAAATCGTTCAGAAATGACCTAACAGACTGAAAAACATGACACTTAAAAATACAGCAGCAGTTTTCTACCCTGCGCCTCGGATGGGTCGCCGCCCATCTGTTGCATAATTTTTTCTTCATTTGCATAATTTTTTCTTCATTCAGTCGCCGCTTCCCCATCGGCTGATCCGCGTCCCTTCTTCGGTCGCTGTATCCCATACTTTTCCATCCGATACACCAACTGCTGATGATTCATACCTAACAAGCGAGCGGCTCCCCGCTTACCAGAGACCACCCAATTGGTCTGCTTAAGCGCTGCCATAATGCGCTGCTTGTCGGCCTCGGCCGCCGTTAGCGGCGGCTCGACCTCAGCCTCCTCCGCCGACGACGGCAAAACCAACCCCACATCGGCCGCCGCCCACACCTCCGCCATCGCCAGGCGCTTCCCCTCGCACACAACCACCGCCCGCCGAACCCACTGGATCAACTCGCGCACATTGCCCGGCCAAGCATACCCCTGCAAGTAGGCGAGCACGTCGTTGCTCAACGTCCGCATCGGTCGCTGGTACTGATGGGCATACTGACGCACAAAATGCGCTGCCAACAGCGGAATATCCGCCCGCCGCGCTCGCAACGGCGGCACCGTGAGGCGAAACCCACTCAAGCGGTAGTATAGATCCTCGCGGAAGGTCCCTTCCTCAATCGCCTGCTGCAGGTCGCGATGGGTCGCCGCCATGATCCGCACCTTGATCGGGATAGCGTCCACACCCCCGACGCGGGTGAGACGATCCTGCTCCAAGACCCGTAGCAAGGCCCGTTGGGCATGCATTGACAGGTCGCCGATTTCATCGAGGAACAGCGTGCCACCGTGGGCCTGCTCAAAGTAGCCGGTGTGTCGCGCTGCGGCGCCGGTAAAGGCTCCCTTCTCGTGGCCAAACAGTTCGCTTTCGACCAAGCCGGCGGGCAAGGCGGCGCAATTGACCGCACGGAAGGCTTTCGCACGGCGTGCGCTCTGGCGGTGGATGGTTCGGGCGAGCCGGTCCTTACCGACCCCGGTCTCGCCCAATAGCAGCACTTGGATATCCGTGTTGGCCACCTGCTGCACCCTGTGTAGGAGCCGGGCGATGACCGGACTGCGGCTGAGGACCGCCGTTGATTGCTCTTCTGGATCATCGGTGGCTTCCTCCACCTGTGAACTAAACCCCTCCGAATGGCTGGCACCGATCATCAATGAGAATCTCCATGATTTAGATAAGAGATGGGAATAGGCGCTTGTCGGTCTCTCGATTCTATGCACATTCCGTGCCAACGAGCCGGCCGCGCACAAAAAAATCCTTCAGGATGGCCCTAAAGGATTGAAAAACATGGAACTTAAAAATGTAGAAGGGGATTTTCTATACTGCGCCGCTTCGCCCTAGTTGCTCATTTTTTGAACAACTTTTTGTTCATGTTGAACAATTTTTTGTTCATCGGGATCACGCAGCATTTACGACGACTTGGGGGGCCGTTGTATCCCATACTTGCGCATCCGATAGCGCAACGTCTGCGCCGTCATACCCAACAAACGAGCCGCGCCCCGATCCCCAGAAACCACCCAATTCGCCCGCTGAAGCGCCGCCACCATGCGCTGCTTTTCATCCGCGCCCGCAGCCCCCTGGGCAACCGGCGACGCAGATGCAGACCGCGGCTCCTCCGCGCCCGCCGACAGCACATCTATCACCCTAATGCGCTCCTCCTCGCACACAATCACCGCCCGCTGCATCCGATGGGCCAATTCCCGCACATTCCCCGGCCAAGCGTGCGCTTGCAGATATTCCATAACCCCATCCCCCAACCTCGGCTCTGGACACTTAAACCGCTGGGCATACTGACGCACAAAATGCGCCGCCAGCACCGGAATGTCCTCCCGCCGCGCCCGCAACGGCGGCACCACCAACGGGAACACCCTCAAACGGTAGTACAGATCCTCCCGAAACGTTCCTTCCTCAACCGCCCGTTGCAAATTGCGGTTGGTCGCCGCGATGATTCGCACATCCACCGAAATAGACGCCTTGCCGCCAAGGCGCGTCAGGCGATTCTCCTCCAACACATGCAGCAATACCCGCTGCGATTCCAATGGCAAGTCGCCGATCTCATCGAGGAACAGCGTGCCCCCATGCGCTCGTTCAAAAAAGCCGATGCGCCGCGCCACCGCGCCGGTAAAAGCGCCCTTCTCGTGGCCGAACAGTTCGCTTTCGACCAGTCCGGCGGGCAGGGCACCACAATTGACGGCGATGAAGGCTTGCTTGGAGCGCGTGCTCTTGGTGTGGATGGTCTGGGCGAGCAAGCCCTTGCCCATGCCGGTTTCACCCAACACCAACACCTCCGTATCCGTCGCGGCGACCTGCTCCACTTTGGTTCGGAGTTCGGCGAGGGTTGCACTGCGACTGAATAGGCCGGAAGCCTGGGACTTGGTTGGATCATTGGCGATCACCCCCACCATGAGCTGGGCCGCCCCTGACGCTCATTAATCTTACATTCGCACTTCATAGAGGATCGCTCCCCCCCAGCGCGGTCGGCGACCAAGACACCGGGTCGTCGGGCTCCGCAACCCCGGACGCGCCGACACCGGCGCAACCCGTCCCCCACCCGCCGGGTTGGCCGCCCGCACCGCAAACGCGTACTCCACGCCGTTTTCCAGTCCTTCGACCCTATGACCTCGCGCCGACGCCTCGCCCGCCACCGGCATCCACGCCGACCACGCACCCCCTATCGGACGACCACGCCATTCATACCGCGTAATCACCGGCCCCTCCGTCGCGGCGGCCGTCCACGTCAGTGCCACCAACCCGTCGCCTGCCACCGCCTGTAACCGGTCCGGCACCAGAATGCGACCCGGCGTCGCCATCGCCCATACCGAACCGCTCACACCCACGTCGTTGACCGCCCGCACCGCCACCGCGTAGGACCGCCCATTCATCAGCCCGCCCACCGCAAAGGAAGACTCTGCCCCCAGAGCCAACCCCGCCAACGTCGGCGCATCCACGCCCGCAGACGTCCAAGCCAACAGCCGATCTTCCCCTTGGTATAACTGATATTCATAGCCGGTCAGCGCCGAGCCGGGGGACGCCGGCTTGGACACCGACACCTGCACTCGACCCGCCGCCGCCGACCACGCCCCCGAATATACCGACACCGCCGGCGCATCCGGCACCCTCGCTTGGACTGGCGCGGGTGCATCGCTTGGGGCGCGCTTGCTCGCTTTCCACACGTCGCGCACGTGGTTGATCACACCCCGCAACGCCCAACCGACCACGTTTTTATAGTAGTTGACCACCGACCGCACCAGCCCACCCACCTGCTCGGCCCGGGTGGCGTGGCCAGACCGCGCTGGCGCGGCCAGCACCGGCATCGCGCCAGCCTCGTCCACATTCACAACTTTCACCGTCACCGGATAGTGAGTAGCCAGCGCGGGTAGGCCCTCATCGGTGGCCACGACCGTCACCTGATAGTCGTTGTCGGTGGGGGACACATCCAACGGATGTTCGTAGTCGGGCACCGCCCGGAACAAAAGATCCATCGTCTGGCGTTCCCCGTCGGCGGTAAACGTGAACGCCCCGGCATCCCGACCCGACAGCGACCACGCCATCGCGTGGCCTTGCCCGTCGCGCGCCGAGTAGGTGGCTACCGGCCCTTGGCCGTGTTCGGCAAAGGAGACGTTTTCAAGGCCCGTGATTCTCGGCGCAGCGTTGCGCGTCACCTCTGCACTTGCCGAGCGCGGCCGGTCAGGGGCCGTCTCGTGTTCCGCAGCAGCGGCCGGCAACGCGCCGCCCAAGCTCAGCAGAGCCCGTACAATCAAACAAATCTTCTTCTTCGTTCCCATGAGATCGGTCTTTCTTCCTGAAGGTGACTACCCAACGCAAGATCGGCAAAGAGCAAGCAGAATTTTAGCAGCCGATCGACGGCACGGAGGTCTCATCGACCTGCGTGCCGTCGGGTCTGCTCCCGTCTTAGGGAGGCATCAATCCGTATTTCGAGGCGGTTCGTCGCGGTAGCGTGCGGGCCGGGGGGCCTAAGGCGGGTGGACGACCCTCCGCCGCGTAACGGGAGCCGAGCCGTTCGAGACCGTCGCGGTAGGGGCCCTTCGCCGCGGTCCAGGTATTGACGACGGTGGCTCCGCCCCAATTGGACCAGGAGCCACCCGCCGGTCGCGTGCGACTGATACGCCACACGTAGGAGGCATAGGGGTCTGGGCTCGGCTGCGTCGACGACCAGCCGGTGGGCACGCTGCTCGCCGTGGCACTAAACGACGGGGCCGTCGTGCCCGAGGTGTGCAGCCGGTAGGCATACTGCCGCTCGGTGTATCTAGACACCACCGTGGCACTACCCCAACTCGACCACGAACTGCCCGCCGGGCGCGTGCGGCGGATACGCCACTCATAGCGATGGCTCGACGTGGGGCTTTGTCTTGACGACGACCAGCCCGAAGGCACTCCACTCGACGACGCGCTGAACGACGGAGCCGATGTGCCCGAGTTGTTGCGTTTATACGCCGACTGACGCTCGGTGTATCTAGACACCACCGTGGCACTACCCCAACTCGACCACGACTCGCCCGCCGGGCGCGTGCGACTGATCTTCCATTCGTAGCGATGGCTCGACGTAGGCGTCTGCCGTGACGACGACCAGCCATACGGCAGCCCACTGGCCGTGCTGCTGAACGCAGGAGCCGTCGTACCCGAGTCGTTGCGCTTATACGCCGTCTGACGCTCGGTGTATCGAGATACCACCGTGGCACTACCCCAACTCGACCACGAACCACCCGCCGGACGCGTGCGGCTGATCCGCCACACGTAGCGATTGCTCGACGTAGCACTCGGCTGAGACGACGACCAGCCATACGGCACTCCACTGGCCGTGCTGCTGAACGCAGGAGCCGTCGTGCCCGAGTCGTTGCGCTTATACGCATACCCACGCTCGGTGTATCGAGACACCACCGACGCACTACCCCAACTCGACCACGAACCACCCGCCGGACGCGTGCGGCTGATCCGCCACACGTAGCGATTGCTCGACGTAGCACTCGGCTGAGACGATGACCAGCCATACGGCACTCCACTGGCCGTGCTGCTGAACGCAGGAGCCGTCGTGCCCGAGTCGTTGCGTTTATACGCATACCCACGCTCGGTGTATCGAGACACCACCGACGCACTACCCCAACTCGACCACGAACCACCCGCCGGTCGCGTACGGCTGATCTTCCATTCGTAGCGATGGCTCGAGGTGGGCGTCTGCCGCGACGACGACCAGCCAGTGGGCACCCCACTCGCCGACGCACTGAACGATGGTGGGGTAGAGCCGGAGTTATTCCGCCGATAGGCCGACTGCCGCTCGGTGTATTTAGACACCACCGTGGCACTGCCCCAACTGGACCACGACTCGCCCGCCGGTCGCGTGCGACGGATCTCCCATTCGTAGGGCACCGACGGGCCCGGCGTCCGCCGCGACGACGACCAGCCGGTGGGAATCCCGCTGGCGGAGGCGCTAAACGAAGGCGCCGTGCTGCCAGAATTACCGACCCGGTAGGCATACTGACGCTCGGTGTAGGTCGCCACCACCGTGGCTCCGCTCCAACTCGACCACGTGCCGCCGGCTGGCTGCGTGCGAGTGATGCGCCACACGTAGCGGTTGCTCGACGTAGCACTCGGCTGCGACGACGACCAGCCATAAGGCACTCCGCTGGCCGTGCTGCTGAACGCCGGGGCCGTCGTACCCGAGTTGTGCCGCTTGTAGGCATACTGATACTCGGTGTAGGTCGCCACCACCGTGGCTCCGCTCCAACTCGACCACGTGCCACCCGTCGGCCGCGTGCGACGGATCTGCCACTCGTAGGGCGCATACGCCGACGTCGGCGGCTGACGTGACGACGACCAGTCGGTGGGAACACCACTGGACGACGCAGTGAACGATGGAGCCGTCGTGCCCGACGTGTGCAGCCGGTAGGCGTATTCGGTCTCTATTTGTATAGGCGTGGAAAAGCGGTAGTGAGTTTCACCCGCCGGCCGGGTGCGCTCGGTGCGCCACACGCTTTCGGTGGCTGTCGCTCCGGGGTTAGAGGTCTGCCAGTCCGTCGGGGTCGCGCTTGAGATCGTGTTGCCGGGAGGGTCGGGTTGGCTTGCTGCTTGGCGGTAGAAGGGGTCGGGTTGAGCCGCCGGCCGTTCACTGTATTTCTCCAAGGTGCCCCACGCGCTCCAAGGGCCACCCGAGGGTCTGGTATGCCGGATGCTCCATACTCTCGGGGCCGCATCCGTCCAAGTAAGCTCACTGGACGACCAATTATCGGGCGTACCGGATGCACCCGCGTCAAACAGCGGCGTGGTCTGCGAAGCCCGATACGCATACTCGGCCTCTACCACGACCGTGGCACTCCCCCAACTGGACCACGACCCACCCGTCGGTCGCGTGCGGCGGATGCGCCACTCGTAGCGGTTGCTCAAGGTGAGCGTCTGCCGCGACGACGACCAGTCGGTGGGCACGCTGCTGGCCGACGCGCTAAACGTCGGGGCCGTCGTGCCCGAGTCGTGCAACCGATACGCATACTCCGTCTCCGTGCCGGTGGCCGTGGCGGTCGTGCTCTGCCAACGGCTGTGGCCGCCGCCATGCTCCGCTCGTACCTGGATGGAGTAGTTGCCACCACCGACCAAGTCGCCGATCGACAGACTCGTTTGGGTCGTCGTCCCGCCCGCTTGCCAAGCCGCCGAGCCTTGGCGGTATTCCACGCGGTAGAGGGCGGGGGTGCCCCCGGTGTTGGGAGCATCCCAAGAAACGGCGATGCTACCGGAAGCCGAGCCGCCTTCGGCGCGCAGGTTGCGTACCGGACCGGGAGACGGCTGCTGCGGCGTCGCCGACACGACGTTGGATAGGGAGATCGAAGCGTCTTGGCTGTCGATAGCCTGTGCTTGAAACTGATAGGTGGTCCCATTGGTCAGCCCCGTCACCGTCGTGTCGCGTGCCGAGGTGCCCCCGGGCACCGTCGCCCAATCCGACCAATCCTGACCCGAATCCGAAATCCGCTGCCGTACCTGATAGTCAGCAATCGTCGAACTATGCGCCGAAAACGTCCAATTCAACCCCACCTGACCATCGCCACCCGACGCCGTCAGGGACAGCGCCCGCGGCATCGCCACCTGGGCAATCGACGCCCCATCCCCCACGCCGTTGACCGCCCGCACCGCAAACTCGTGGAGCTGCCCATTGGTCAGCCCCGTCACCGTCGTATCCCGCGCACTGCGCCCCCCCGACACCTCAGCCCATATAGACCAAGGCTGCGCCGGCTCGGACACCTGACGCCACTGTATCTCATAGCGCGCTATCGGCGAGCCGTTGTTGGCCGCAGCTTCCCACTCCAATAGCACCTGACCATCGCCTGGAAAGGGCATAAAATGCGGCGGCGCGTCCGGCACCGCCGCCGGCGTCGCCGACACGATGGCAGACACGGAGACCGAAGTGCCCTCGCTGTCGAGAGCCTGTACTTGGAACTGATAGGTGACCCCATTGGTCAGCCCCATAACCGTCTTACTGCGTGCCGAGGTGCCGCCCGACACCTCGGCCCAATCCGACCAATCCTGACCCGAATCCGAAATCCGCTGCCGTACCTGATAGTGGGCTATCGTCGCGCTATGCGCCGAAAACGTCCAACGCAACCCCACCCGACCATCGCCACGAGACGCCGTCAGGGATAGCGCCTGCGGCATCGCCACCTGGGCAATCGACGCCCCATCCCCTACGCCGTTGACCGCCCGCACCGCAAACTCGTAGCGTTGCCCATTGGTCAGCCCCGTCATCGTCGTATCGCGCGCGCTACGCCCCCCCGACACCTCGTCCCAATCCGACCAAGGCTGAGCCGGATCGGACACCTGACGCCACTGTATCTCATAGCGCGCTATCGGCGAGCCGTTGTTGGCCGCAGCTTCCCACTCCAATAGCACCTGACCATCGCCTGGAAAGGGCATAAAATGCGGCGGCGCGTCCGGCACCGCCGCCGGCGTCGCCGACACGACGTCAGACACGGCTACTCGGGCCTCTTGGCTGTCAACGGCCTGCACTTGAAACTGATAGGTGGTCCCATTGGTCAGCCCCGTCACCGTCGTGTCGCGCGCCGTGCTACCGCCCGACACCTCGACCCAACTCGACCAATCCTGACCCGAATCCGAAATCCGACGCCGAACCTCATACTCGTGGATAGAGACGCTCCCGGACGGGGCCAACCAGTTCAGCGTCACCTGACCATCCCCACGAGACCCCGTCAGCGGTATCCGGACGATGCTCGACTGCGGCGTGGCCGGCTGCAAGGCCGATGCGCCAGCCCCCACGCCGTTGACCGCCCGCACCGCAAACTCATACAGCACCCCATTGGTCAGTCCCGTCACCGTCGTATCCCGCGCACTGCTGCCGCCCGACACCGTCGCCCAACTCGACCAATCCTGCGGCGGATCGGCCACCGGACGCGACTGCACCTCATAGCGCACTATCGGCGAGCCGTTGGCCGCCGCCGCATCCCACCACAACACCACCTGACCATCGCCCGGAAAGGGCATAAAATGAGGCGGCGCATCCGGCACCCCGGCCACCGGCACCGTCGCCGCGCTTTGGGCGTGCGGATACACATTGGCTTCCGCTTGGTAGCGCACCGTCGCCCGCAGCTCCCAGCCCTCATCCCCCTCATCCTCGGTGTCTTCATTCCTGGCGTCTGGCGTGTAGGTCGCGGTCTCCGCCGAAGTAATGTCTGTCCACGCATCGGTAGATCGCCGCCGATGCCACTGCCACTGCGCATCCTTTGCCGTTAGATCTCCGACCGGGGTGGTCAGCGTCGCCGTTATCTCCCGCCCCGCATACGGGAGCGTTGGATCCAGCGTTACTGTCGCGCCGCAGTTACTCAAAGTGACATTCGTCATAGTGAGGGTACCGCCTTCATTCTGCACACAGCGGGATCCGTCGCGGATCGTCGCCCCCGACAGATTAGCGATGCCACCGCTTGCCACGCGGATGCCATACCAATCAGCATTGGTCGCAGGGTCATTGGCCGAGCGGAAGGTGATGTTACCCGCATCAGCGTCGAGTGTCCCCTTGACGAGAAGTTCCGAGCGAGTGCGGTCCCTACCACCACCAGTACCATCGGTATTGGCCAGAAATTCAACCTCGACACCCGGTTTAATTGTCAACTCGGCACCTAGTGGGAGTGTCAAATCTCCCGTTATCGTTACTTGGGCACCTTCATAAAATACAATGTCGGCATTGGCGGAGAAAACGTCGCCGGACGCAATTAATGTTCCATAAACCTTTAGCTCCGCGTCATTTTCGAACTCGACAAAGGCATACGGCTTGATTTCCAGCGTCTGACCAGCGGGCACTGTAACATCCCCAGTGATTGTGGTATAGCCGCCCCAAGTTCGGTCGGCCGGCAACTCGCCGGTCACATCTGAAAGCCCGGAGCCTTTGCTCAAGATAAGCGCTGGATCGCCTAAAAAAAGGAATTGTTTAGCCGTATTTTTTGCATCTGGGTATTTCTCCATAAATCGTTTTTTAGCCAATACAGTAGCTGGCCCAAGAGTAGTGACCTTATGCTCCAAGATCTGGTTGTAAATTTCCTGTCCTAGCCAGAAGGTGTGCGCTGAATGCGTCCCTCCATGCGCCGCAAACCAAGCGATAGCACCCTTGCTTGCTTCAAAAAGGAACTGCCGCGCCGCTGTCACTTCCTGGCCAGTGAGCTCTCCTAACTCACAAGTTGGAGCCACAATGAATGGATACTCAGCACCATTACCATCCAACTGACCCACCGAAGAATAACTTTGATCTGCCCGATAAAATCGGGCTATATCTTCAGGGCTACTTACACCTAGTACGTTTACTATTAAACAGCCACTATTTAGTTCATCTTTGAAAGCATTCCAGCGCCTAGAAGCCCTCTGATCGACAGAGAGATTAGCATCGAAATAATCCTTTGACCGCAGAAAAGTTGCTGTTTTCCCTCCATTTCCCTGTAAAGGATCTACCTCAAACCCATGACGGGCAAGAAAATCATCGAATAGAGATCGTGCATATAACCAATAGTATATCGGTCTGAAACCGGACGTAGGATCCCTTCCGAGAATAGCGTTATCAATGACAAAAAGAACCTTTTTCTTCCAAGACGATGAACTCCCGCTTGTCTGTTCGTATTCATTCAGCTTATTGACATAATTGATCATTTCAGTGCTACTATGAGCTGGCAACCGACCGACTATTAGATCAGGAACATAGTCGTTTCCTGCAAGCAATGCATACCTGTCGTCGTATGCAGCAGTAGAAATACTTCCATGTTTCGGGTTGAAGGTAAAGGTAGGTACAAATGACTTATTTGCCGCACTCGCAACACTGCCTTTAGCGTCCCCAACAAGCAGCAGGTATCGTGGCACTTTTCCCGTCGTGTAGGCTCTAACCACACTGTCCTTCAGAGCGGTAGCGGTTTGACTATCGTTAACCTGCTTAATGGCCACAGAAAGTGACTGCTCCCTTTTGCGTCGAACCAATTCATCGACCCATCTTGAGTCGTAGATAGAGTTATGAACTAACACAAGATAGTCAGCGTCTTCCCAAGCGACTGTCTGCGTAGGGATGGGCCTACCAAGTAATAGAGAGGGAAATAAACAGACTGTAATTAGCAGAAAAGACGAAATACGCGAAACGTTCACTATAGAATCTCCTTTTGGGATTGTTGGGATTGTTGGGTGATGTGTCCACCATCAGGGACACAAACTTTAGTCACTAAATGCTCCAAAATATCACGCCGACCAGACTGCCATAAGACTTCCAACGCATAGAAATACGTCTCCCCTGGCACAAGACCGCCATCTTCATATGAAAGCAGGGTCGAAGAAGACTGCCAAGGATCGACCGGCTCAGAGGTCGGATGAATCGTTAGAGGATAAGGATGAACGGGCGCAAAGGTAGATTCGTCTGCTGAACGACGCAGAATGTTGAACCCTTTCACCTTTTCTGAATTGAATACTCGAAAATCTATCCGCACGTGGTTCCCCTGCCGTTCGGCAGAAAAGGAATCAACGAGAATATCGGAGTCAGCATGCGATGGACTGGGAACAAGAATATCCTGGTGTCTTGAAGCCTCATTACCTCTCTTGTCGGTTACATCCACTTGAAAG
This sequence comes from Candidatus Latescibacterota bacterium, assembly GCA_965116455.1. Classification (GTDB taxonomy): domain Bacteria; phylum Latescibacterota; class UBA2968; order UBA8231; family UBA8231. The sequence goes on from OZ220690.1 coordinate 4,506,758, forward strand.
CGGAAGGGCAACAACTGTCCCCAAGGATTCAGCGGCTTTTCTTTGCCGCCTTCGTTCACATTGAATGGAACCCAAAATAAGTCGATCGCTTTGCTGAAGTAAAACATCTGGTTGTTGGCTTGGGTACCATTTGCGTACACTTCCGTTAGCTGCAAGTCGGCTCCCTCGGCATCTTGTAAATCATCGAATTGATACTGGAAAGTATATACCTTCTCCCACTCGCCATACTGGCCTTCCTCTACGTAGAGGTGGTAATTTTCTTGTTGCCATATAGAAAACTCAACAGAGTAGGGACCGGTGGCTCCAGGGACCCCATAATTGGTCGTATCATCATCATATGCGTGTGCTAGGAAATAGACCGGATAAGTTGTTGTCTCTGCGGGCGGATCGAGGAATTTCTGATTGGGTCGGTCAAGGAAATCGGTTGTTTCCATAAAGTTTGGGTCAAACGCGGTATTGCTACCATCATTCCATGCGTTGGACAAATTGAACCGAAGTTCCGCTACAGTAGGTTTATGGCGATCGGGATAGGTAGCGGTCAAATTGGCAAAATTCAGCGGGTTCCGCACGTTGGCTACGTTTCCCACGAAGCTTGATCTTACTTGCTCCGCATCAAACTGATAGACTTCAAAGTGACAATGGCCGTCCATGACCGTTCCCAATGCAGGGACTGTCTCTCCTTGAATAGAAAGGTTTTTGTTTTCTTTCAGATCATCTTCTACATCAATATGTAGAAATTTCGTATACAAATGATACCCATCGATAAGCCCATGGTACAGGACGATGCTGATAGAACCAATAAAAAAAACCTTGCCGTCAGCGGGGATGTGGATCGTCTCGTTATCGTCTTGGGGGATGTCGATGCCCTTGTGCCAATGATCAAGAGGATTGATATGGGGAAAGTCTGGATTTTCAGCTCTGGGCTCACCCAAATTTCCATTAAGATTACTGACTCCATCTATGTCCACCGGCCAACGAAAAGTAGGCTTACTCCACAGAGTACTACAAAAAACTAATAGGCATACAGTGACAGAAAGAATGCTACGAAGCATGTGCTTATTCCTCCGGTAAATTATGTGGGTTGAAGTCAAATAACTGAAACACGCGGCCCATCGAGATGCCCAGCAACGGACCTTTTTGCAACCATGCCGGTTTGGCTCTGTTGTCCCAATTTTCCGTTTCGGGATTGATAGTTCTCTCCCAATACAAGACGCCGGTGGGATCGAATAGCTGCAAGTGAGCCAAAATGTCCCCATCCGAAGTACGTTGGTAGTACCTTAGCAGCAGATTATAATTCTGCAAAAAGCTGAGCTGGGTATACCCACGAATGGGCTTTTCTTTAGGATGAGGAATGGAAAACTTTCGTTGTATATCACCCGTGTGGATATTCGCCACAACAATTTCTCGATCATATGATGATCTTCCTTCAATTCCTTGTAGCGTAGCGATAAACTTGCCCTTCTCGGAGAAGGCAATATCCCACACACTACTAGGCTGTGTCCACAGTATATCTCCTGTCTGATCCAAAACTGTTAGGTAACGGAGCGTCGGCGGGGGCGGTGTTCCCGAGGCCGGATTCCAAGATGTTTGGAGATAGTAAGCAAAAGCCATGAATTTGGCGTGTTCAGAGATGTAAACGCCAGTGATATTTTGCGTCTCAGTGGAATTACAATAGCGCTGCCAGAGCCGCTGGCCGGCCTTGTCGAATAACGACACACAGCTACCGTTCCGATCAGTATATTCACCGGCAAACAGGAACTGGCCATCGGCGGAAAAACTGGCATTCCCCACTATGGAGTCATATTCGGCTAATTTACCCTGAGGTCCCCAAATAGAAAAAGGAATATACTTCAATGCTTCGATGTTAAGACTGACAACCGTTTCTCCCGTAGGAGACAAAAAAGCATCAGGGGCTAACTCGGCTTTCCACAGACGGGTGCCCTGTGCATCTAGCAACTCTACGGACTGGGAGCCCCTTTCAAAGGCATATCCGGTGCCGTCCACCAAGAGGACATAGGCTCCATTGTCCGCCACTAGAGCCTTACGGCCTTCGGGAATACTCTGCTGGGTTCTGATGGTGCCGTCGGCATTAAACCAGACGACCTTCTTAGCCTGATTATTGGCCACCGCCTGAAAGGGGAAGCGCATCTGGGATGGCGCACTCGGTGCCCGACCCGCAGCTCGGGTGTGTCTCGAACTCAAGCCAGCCTTGGTCGCCGCCCTCCGCGTCCGACTCATCTCGTTGCGCACCACGCGCAGGCTATCGTCCTCAAAGTGTAACTCGAAAATGGGTGTCCGATCCGCTGGGACGTCTTGCGCCTCCACACGGGCTGGCCCCCACAGGCTCACTAACACTGAGCACCACATAGGTAGCCAGAGCATCCCCATCAGGCGGCTAGCGGAAGCGCAAAACGAGGGGTTAATGATCATCCTCTTCGTTTGCATGGTAGTATCCTCCTTCTTGAGAGATGAGAAATCCGTTCCAGCGGCCAGACGCCGACCAGATACGGAAGGTGAATGGTGATGGACGACCAATATGCCCCGTGCGGCCTCCTATGCCGCCGCAATCGCCCCGTCAACAGGATGCCCACCCGCCGCAGGGTCGGCATAAGAAAAGTCAAGGTACTACAAATCATAGTTATCTCCTTATTGGATGAGTAGCATCGTGCGGGTGGCCGGCCGACGCTCGGCATCCACCCGCACGACATACAGCCCACGGCTGCCACGAGCATTACGCCGTCCTAGGCGAGCCGTGATTCTGAGCAACGAACGACGCCATTTGGTGCGGCCTCCTGTTCCGCCTTGGCATCGCCTTCGCCGATATATCTGCAAATCCCGTGCCAACCATCGCGCTTCGTCCAAAAAAACCGTTCAGAAATACTCTAACAGACTGAAAAACATGACACTTAAAAATATAGCAGCAGTTTTTCCACCCTGCGCCTCGGATGGGTCGCCGCCCATCTGTTGCATAATTTTTTCTTCATTTGCATAATTTTTTCTTCATTCAGTCGCCGCTGCCCCTTCGGCTGATCCGCGCCCCTTCTTGGGTCGCTGTATCCCATACTTTTCCATCCGATACACCAACTGCTGATGATTCATACCTAACAAGCGAGCGGCCCCCCGCTTCCCAGAGACCACCCAATTGGTCTGCTGCAACGCCGCCATAATGCGCTGCTTCTCGGCTTCGTCCGCAGTTAGCGGCGGCTCGGCCTCGTCCTCCTCCGCTTCCGCTGCAACCAGTCGCCGGGTGTGCTGACCGCATCTTGGACATGCCGGCGGCTCGGCCTCAGCCGCCGACGCCGACGACGGCAAAACCAACCCCACATCGGCCGCCGCCCACACCTCCGCCATCGCCAGGCGCTTCCCCTCGCACACAACCACCGCCCGCCGAACCCACTGGATCAACTCGCGCACATTGCCCGGCCAAGCATACCCCTGCAAGTAGGCGAGCACGTCGTTGCTCAATGTCCGCATCGGTCGCTGGTACTGGTCGGCATACTGACGCACAAAATGCGCTGCCAACACCGGTATATCCGCCCGCCGCGCTCGCAACGGCGGCACCGTGAGGCGAAAGCCACTCAAGCGGTAGTATAGATCCTCGCGGAAGGTCCCTTCCTCCATCGCCTGCTGCAGGTCGCGATGGGTCGCCGCAATGATCCGCACCTTGATCGGGATAGAGTCCACACCCCCGACGCGGGTGAGACGATCCTGCTCCAAGACCCGTAGCAAGGCCCGTTGGGTATGCATCGACATGTCGCCGATTTCATCGAGGAACAGTGTGCCGCCGTGGGCCTGCTCAAAGTAGCCGCCGTGTCGCGCTGCGGCGCCGGTAAAGGCTCCCTGCTCGTGGCCAAACAGTGCGCTTTCGACCAAGCCGGCGGGCAAGGCGGCGCAATTGACCGCACGGAAGGCTTTCGCACGGCGTGCGCTCTGGCGGTGGATGGTTCGGGCGAGCCGGTCCTTACCGACCCCGGTCTCGCCCAATAGCAGCACTTGGATATCCGTGTTGGCCACCTGCTGCACCCTGTGTAGGAGCCGGGCGATGACCGGACTGCGGCTGAGGACCGCCGTTGATTGCTCGTTTGGATCATCGGTGGCTTCCTCCACCTGTGAACCGAACCCCTCCGAATGGCCGACACCGATCATCAATGAGCACCTCCATGATTTAGATAAGAGACGGGAATAGACGCTTGTCGGTCTCTCGATTCTATGCACATTCCGTGCCAACGAGCCGGCCGCGCACAAAAAAATCCTTCAGGATGGCCCTAAAGGATTGAAAAACATGGAACTTAAAATTGTAGAAGGGGATTTTCTATACTGCGCCGCTTAGCCCTGGGTGCTCGTTTTTTGAACAACTTTTTGTTCATTTGAACAACTTTTTGTTCATTTGAACAATTTTTTGTTCATCGGGATCACGCAGCATTTACGACGATTTCTTCGGTCGTTTTATCCCATACTTGCGCATCCGATAGCGCAGTGTCTGCGCCGTCATCCCCAACAAACGAGCCGCGCCCCGATCCCCAGAAACCACCCAATTCGCCCGCTGAAGCGCCGCCACCATGCGCTGCTTTTCATCCTCGCCCGCAGCCCCCTGGGCAACCGGCGACGCAGATGCAGACCGCGGCTCCTCCGCGCCCACCGACAGCACATCTATCACCTTAATGCGCTCCTCCTCGCACACAATCACCGCCCGCTGCATCCGATGGGCCAACTCCCGCACATTACCCGGCCAAGCGTGCGCTTGCAGATATTCCATAACCCCAGCCCCCAACCTCGGCTCTGGACGCTTAAACCGCTGGGCATACTGACGCACAAAATGCGTCGCCAACACCGGGATGTCCTCCCGCCGCGCCCGCAACGGCGGCACCACCAACGGAAACACCCTCAAACGGTAATACAGGTCCTCCCGAAACGTTCCTTCCTCAACCGCCCGTTGCAAATTGCGGTTCGTCGCCGCGATGATTCGCACATCCACCCGAATGGATGCCTTGCCGCCGATGCGCGTCAGGCGATTCTCCTCCAAGACATGTAGCAATACCCGCTGCGCTTCCAACGGCAAGTCGCCGATCTCATCGAGGAACAGCGTGCCCCCATGCGCCTGTTCAATCCAGCCAATGCGCTGCTCGACCGCGCCCGTAAAGGCTCCCTTCTCGTGGCCGAACAGTTCGCTTTCGACCAGCCCAGCGGGCAGCGCACCGCAATTGACGGCGATAAGGGCTTGCTCGCGGCGCGGGCTCCTAGTGTGGATGGTTCGGGCCAGCAAGCCCTTGCCCACGCCGGTCTCGCCCAACACCAACACCTCCGTGTTCGTCGCGGCCACCTGCTCCACCTCTTTCAGGAGTTGGGCCATGACCGGATTTTGGCTGAGTATCCCCGGAGTCCGTCGCTTGTCTGGGTCGTCGGCGACCACCCGCACCTCCAAGCTAGCCACCTCCGACTCCAACCCATCCCGATCTTGAGTCCGCACCTCAAAGCGATATTCACCGGCCGGCACGCCTCGGTACAACACCTTATTGTCGAGCGAAGGCGCACTCCACTCGGCTGCCGGACCATAGCCGACCAGCCGATGACGGTAGCGCATCGGCGCTACCGCGATTCCGAAACGGATGCCCTCGAAATGAATCGCTATCTCATCCGTGCCCTCTATATAGGACGCGGCTTGGGACGACTCCACAAGACGCCCCTCCACAACCGGACGGATCGCGATACCTAGCGGTCCATCGCGGGGCTGGTACGCGACCAATCCGACCTTCGTCCCAAACCACAGCCGACCTTGGCTGTCGCACAGGATCGCTTCTATCGTGTTCATAGGCACGGATTTGCCCAGACGAATGGGGTGGAAGGTCTGGCCATCGTAATTCAAGACGCCCCCGCCGTTGGTCCCAATCCACAGTCTCCCCTGCCGGTCAACTCCCAACGCCAGAATCCCATTGGCCGAAAGCCCGCCTTCCTCCACTGTAAACTGACGCACCTGCTTGGAGTGGAAGTCAAACGCAAAAAGGCCCTGCGCCGTCCCCACCCAAAGCGTGCCCTCATGCTCGTACAAGGCGTTCACATAAGAAACCGCTTCTAACCCAGCCAGGTCCAACGCCCGGAAATGGCCATCCTTATAAGAATACAACGCCGGCCTTTTTCCATGCGTACCGATCCAGAACACGCCTTCTTCATCTTGTAGCATGGCGCGGCAAGGATGGGAAAACGGCTTCTCGAATGCGGTGAAGCGATCTTCTTCGATCCGTCCAAAGCGCCCCTCGGACGTACAGACGCTCATGCGCCCTCTCCGGTCTAGGAACAGCCCCGTGATTTCTTCGTGGCCTTCCTCGGCCACCTCGATCACTTGGGTTTCTTGGCCCGTTCTCTTGCAGACCTGTCCGTCGGGCCCACCACTCCACAGTTGCCCTTGTTGATTGACCACCAGCGCCGAGACCGCCCGACCCGTTGCCACCGGGCGAAGCTGGTCGTCCTCCAAGCAGGCCAAACCGCCTGCCGTGCCAATCCAGATCCGGCCCTCGCGGTCTTCTGCCAAACACCGAACCTCGCGGTCGGGCAACCCATCGGCTTCCGCGTAGCGCTGGATGCGGACTGGATCGCAAAAAACCAGCCCACCACCCCATAGCCCCACCCAGATGTTCCCCTCGCGATCCTCATAGGTCAGGCGCGTGTCCGCAAGGGGGAACCACGGCAAGCCGACCGAAAACGAACGCCAGTCCTGCCCATCGTACACCAGCACGCCCTTGCGAGCCACCCACAGCCAGCCCCGCTCGTCCAAGCGCACATCCCGCATCCCGTGCCGCACCACCTCCCCGTCTTCAAGCCCGCTCCCCACATCAATTAAGTCGAACTGCTGTTGCTGTGGATCGTAGCGGCCGATCACGGCTTCGCTGCCTATGTTGCCCTAGCACATGCTCAAAGGATTTGATTGGTCGTGGGGTTTGTGTGGCTTGGCTCACCTCGTCCACCTCCGCCCGGTCCCTTCTGCGTTTTAATCGAGGTCTGCCGCTAAGACCCTACAATTTTATTGTTTTAATATAAGGATATAGGGAGTGATCTATCGGTGATCTTAAAGGAGTTTTAGGTGATTTTAGGTGATTTCTGCTAGGAAAAGTATGTTTGGTCGCAGCTAACCTAGTCTGGCCTTCTAGAGTTGTTTTAAAGTTCCCCACTTCCCACGGGCTGACTTGACTCGCCTCTAGCCATCGCCTTTTTTGGGCCGCTATTGATTCAATCGTCAACTGACGCTAGGATGCACAAACCTCTAGCCATCGCCTTTTTTGGGCCGCTATTGATTCAATCGTCAACTGACGCTAGGATGCACAAACCATGACCGTTGAAGAACCCCTTTTTCATCTGCTTCGGAATATGTGATGGGTCAACGGGATTACGATGCTGTTGTCAGGCGCGTGGAAGCGGTGTCTGGTCTTGATGTGCAGATATTGGGCGAGGTTGAAGGTTTGCCGATTTTGTGTGCGTCTGCTGGCAGGGAAGACGCGCCTGTTGTTTATATCAATGGAGGGACGCACGGCGATGAACCGGCTGGGGTGGAGGCCGCGCTCGTTTTTTTGCAGGGCAGATGGGAGCGCTGGGCGGATAGGGTGCGTTTTGAAGTTATTCCGTGTTTGTGTCCGTGGAGCTATGCTCACAATGCCCGACTCAATGCACAGGATGTCGATGTGAATTGGGCGTTTTTGCGCGATGATGTGCCTGAGATTGAGATTTTGAAGGGTTTTTTGGCGGGAAGAATTTTTGTGGGTGTGATCGATTTACACGAGGACTGGGAGAGTCCAGGATTTTATCTGTACGAGATGTTTGGAGACCGGGAATCTCTGGGGCGGGCGATGGTAGAACGAGTGGCACGGATTTGTCCGATTAACGAGAATGCCGAGATTGAGGGCGAGGTTGCGGTCAATGGGGTGATTCATCCCAATATGGAGGTGGCAAGGCGGAAGTACGGGGAAGGCATACCTATCGCTTTGTTCCAGCGAGGCCATACGGGGCATCTGGTGACGTCAGAAACCCCGACGGCGCAGCCGATGGATGTGCGCGTTGCAGCGCATCTGGCAGCTATTGAGGTGATGGTGGAGGCTAACGTTTAAATCAATTCGCTACATATTCGTCAGCCAGCGCCCCTTTTCCGCAGTCAGCGCATAGATCGCGCCCCATATCCCCGAGACGGACACCTCGCCCAAAATCAACCCCAGAAAAAACGGCTTGGCGTTCTGGAACAAGCGCACACCGCCAAAGCGCAGGATGACCAGCTTCAACAGCCAAGCGATCATTGCCGAGAACCAGATCTGACTCGTCAGCCAACCCACGGCAATGGCAAAGCCGATCGGGTGAAAGGGCCACCAAAACCACCGATGCTGCGCCCACATTAGAAAGCCCTCCACGGCCGCACCGATTCCCTTGAAGAGCCAGCCGCGCATATCGGCCTCGGGCATATTGAGAATGGTCGGGCCGATGTAGGGCCAGCCGTGGGCACCGGCCCAATTGATCAGCGACAGATTAACCGCTCCATGGGTGTAGGCCAGCTTCAAGGTCATGTAGGCCGCGGCCACAAGGCTGCACACCAGCGCCAGCATCAGGCCCCAAAACAGCCGCGTCTTGGGGCCGGGGATCAGCTCGGCGAGTTTGAGGCCATTGGCGCAGGCGACCATCGGCGAGGTGCGCGATTCGCCCTGCCAGATAAAGGTGAAGTTGAGGGCGACCAAGCCCTTGGCCCCGAGGACCGAGGTGCCCAAACCCGAAATGATGAAGTACGCCGGGACAATGGGGCTGCGGGCGGTGGCCACGCCGCCGGTAGCCACCACGCGCGCGACCAAGATGAAGAACAGCAAGCTAACGACGAGCAGGACCGGAAGCACCGCAATCGGCACCCCCGAACGCCAGAGCCACACGGCGACGAAAAGCAGGCTGCCCAAAAAACCGAGCAAGGCCGTGCGATAGCGGAGTACCTCCTCGCTGTCATCAACGCCACCGCGCGGGTCCCAGAGTTTGCGCCAGACCTCTTTGAGATGGGGGCGGGCCGTCCACAATCCAAAGAGCACCAACACAATGACCGCGCCGGTAGCTTGATGAGTCAGGTCGGCTGGCTGCGAGTACTCGTACGCGCTCAGGCGCTCGGTGCTGGCAATGCCGAGAGTCTTGAAAACCCCTTCCTCCACCTTGGAGAACACGTAGAAGAACCAAATGCTGAACGTGATCTCGAGATTGACCAAGTAGAAGAAGCCGACCCAAGCCAAGTTGAGCGCAACCGGCAGATGCAAGGTATGGTTGAAGAAGGAAAAACGGCCGCGGGGATTGTATTCGGGCACGATGGGGAAGTAGTGGTTGAGGGCATTGAGACTGAGCAGGATACAGGGCACAGCAAACCCCAGCCACATCCGCTGATCCTTAAAGAAAGGAGCCACGCGCATCTGGGCGTCCTTCTCAATCATATTCTGCGGCAGCTGAACCATCGGGTAGGTCAGCCGCTCGTGCTCCGACCACTGGCGGTGGAGAATGGCGCTCATACAGATCAGCATGAAGCTCATGGCCACGATCAACGCCAGCCAGTAGGCCATCGGCTCCACCCAGACGCCCCACGGGATGGACTCACCCTGCGGCAGGCCCTCGTAGTAATTCTTGATCGCCTCGAAGTCCTGCGGCGCGATCCACGCGGGGATAAAGTCGTAGAACAGCTCGGCGTAGTTGTTTTCTGGGGTGGCGTAGTAGAAGGGATAGACGATGGTGCCAATGAGGAAGAACATCAGGCCCCAAGTCGGCACCGTGACCGCCATCATCAACATGCAGTAAATCAGCACCAGATCGGCTTTGGACAGGGCGAAATGGCGGCCGAGCAGAGCCACAAATCCATTGACGGCAAAGGTCAGGACAAAAAAGAGAAAGAGCGCACCCGGCGACGAGGGATTGAAGCCGACCCAGTAGTAATTGAACACAACCCCATACGGCGCGAGCAGACCCACCGCTAGGGAGAGGGCTATGCCGGTTAGCAGTCCCTTGATACTGAAAAGCGATTTGGGCATGTGTGGGCCGACGAGTTCTGTCGATTGCCCTACCCAGCGGCCGAGGCGGCCAAAAGCCCCCCATCCACCGGCAAAGACGCCCCGGTGATGCAGCCAGCGGCCGGCGAGCAAAGGAAGACCACGGCCCGGCCAATGTCTTCGGGGGTTCCCGGACGACGCAGGGGAACTATGTTGTGGAGCCGTTCTTCAATAACCCCCAATGCCGGAGGCGGTTCGTTGAAGACGTGATCGGTATCCATGTATCCGGGCATGATGGCGTTGCAGCGGATTCCGTGTTCGCCCAAGTCAACGGCCATGCTTTCGGTCAGGCGCAAGACGCCGGCTTTGGCGGCCCCGTACGCCGTGTCGTTCTTCCACGCCCGACGCCCGTGTACCGAGGAGGTACTGACGATAGCCCCTCCGTCGCCTTGCGCCACCATGGCGCGCGCCGCTTGTTGCGAGCACAGGAAAAAACCCTTGAGACCCACGTCGAGATTTTGGTCCCAATTCTCCTCGCTGAGTTCGAGAAAGGGCTCGCCCGTGCCGCCATAGGGATTGTTGACCAAGATATCAATGCGGCCAAACCGTTTGAGAAAGGCCGCGAACATCGCCTCGACTTGCGCACTAGCGGAAATGTCGCCTTGAAAAAACTCGGCCTCGCGGTCCATGGCGCGGATCAGGTCCAGGGTTTTGCTGGCATCGTCGTCCTCGTGCAGGTCGTTGATCCCCACGTCGCAGCCCGCTTCGGCCAAAGACAGGGCAATACCGCGGCCGATGCGGCGCTTGCCGCCGGTGACAAAGGCTTTCTTTCCGCTTAGCAAGTATGAGTCGGACATAGTGTGCTCCTTATGGTCTAAATGGTCTAAGAGGTCTTATTGATAAGATAATCCGCAGATGGACGCAGATAGACGCAGAATAGTAGAGCAAGGCGATCCGCATCTCGCAGGGTTGCTATAATCCCAAACATCCTCTCCCATCTGCGCTCATCTGCGGATTCTAAATGATCTCGGGATGTTCGTGAATCGAAGGGGTAGCCATGATGCGCTTCTGTCGTTCGGTCAGCTCGCCGTACTCTTCAAGGTTGTAAAACTCCTTGGCCCACGTCGAGTACCCGGGACTGTACTTGTAGAGCAACGTGCGGCGTTGGTGCTCGGCGCGCCACGGCATGGTGCCGTGGATGAGAGCCTCGGTAAAGAACAGCGCATCCCCGGCTTTAGCCGTCGGTTGGACCACGTAATGCGCGTCGCGCTCAAAGTGCCTGACGTCTTGTGGCAGGTTGCGGGGGTAGTTGGTCTTGTGGCTGCCCGGCACACAGGCGAAACCGCCGTCGCCCTCATTGGCGTCAGCGAGAAAAAAGGTCACCACGCTCAGGCCATTGCGCATCTGGCCGTCGCGGTAACTAAACCAGTGATCGGTATCTTGGCTAGGGCCGCCGTGGAGACCGCCACGGGTGTCGCCGCGATCCATGATAATGGCGTAGTCGTGGTCGATGCGGACCTTGGGGCCGATGAGTTCGACCAAGTAGGGCAAGATTTTGGGATGGTCGATCAGATCCTTGGTAGCTTGCCCCCAGCTACTGACCTTGTTCAGGTCGTTGCGGGGGTGGTTGTCCCAGCCGTTGATGTACCGGTCCACCAGCGCGTTGAGATCGTCCAGTTCCTGCGGGCTGAGGACGTCCTTGATGACCAGATAGCCCTCTAAGTCGAAGACGAATTTTTCTTCCTCGGTCATGGCGTGCTCCTTTCTATTCCGCGTAGATGTCCTGCATCTGATAGGCGTCGAGCGAGAGTAACTCGGCGCTCTGGCCCTGTGCCCGCAGCGAGACCCCGACGCTGTCGGCGCGGTCGGGATAGACCCGTGCGGCCACGCATTGCTGGCCGTTGGCAAAGACTTCGACGACGCTCTTATCGACGAAAACCCGCAGCTTGAGCGTCTCGCCCGGAGTGAGGATGACCGGAGCGGTCTCTGGAGCGCGGGAGAGCACGTCGGGCGCGACCGAAGAATACGAGGTGTCGAGCGAGATCAGGCTCTGGTGGTGGTCGCTGCCAAAGACGCGGTTGCTAAAGCCCCGGTTTTTAAAAAAGGCAATGCGCGTGTGCTCCTCCTTGCCGGGAGCGCGCAGGACATTGAGTTCGACCATGGGCGCGTCTTGGGGATCGATTTCAGCGACGAGTTCCATGGCATTGCCCCGGACTGTATCGAGGACGAGCTCTTCGTTGGCGGGGAGCGAGGTTTTGCCTACGCGCTGGTGGTCCCGCCGGAGCGACTCAAGGTCGCCGGCCGGCTCCATGGCCAAGTCGTCGCCGACCACGGTCAGCCGACGGGGCAGGGTCATAATCTGGTTCCAGTTCTTGGTCGGTTTGCCGGGGTTCATGTTGAAGATGACCAAAACGCCGCCTTGGCCGTCGGGGGTCGCCGAAGGGGCGTGGACGCCCGAGGGCGCGGCCGCGCCAAAGTTGAACTTGGCCCCGTAGGTCACGACGAACTTGTCGCGCTCCGTGTCGTAGTCGCCGAGCAGATACTGGCCGCCGCTTCTATGGCTGAAGAAGAGGAGGATGTGGCGGTCGCCAATGGGCCAGAAATAGGGGCAGGCTCCGTCGTCGCCGACTAGCGTGTACCCGTCGTCCTCCGCGAAGGGGTGGAGGTACTCCCAGTGTTCGAGATCGCTCGACCTGAAGAGGAAGTTGGCGCGCACGGGCTTGCCGGCCGGGCCTTCGGGTTTGGTGCCCGCCGACAGCGAGTAGTACGCGTCGCCCTGCTTCCAAATGCAGGGATCGAAGACTCGGTAGGGCGCGTCGGAGCGGATGGGGATCACGGCCTTGTTGGCGACCTTTTCCCAGTTGAGCAACAGCGGATCCGAAGAAGTGGCGACCATGTTGCCGACCTCAGTGCCGTGGTACATGGCAATGACGCGGTCTTCCTCGACTAGCGCAGCCCCCGAAAAGCAGCAGCGCTCCGGGTTCGGATAAATGCAGTACGGCAGGTCGCGCCAGTGGACGAGGTCGTCGCTTATGGCGTGGCCCCAGTGCTGGCGGGTATCCTCCGGTGGATAGGCTTGGTAGAAGAGATGGTAGCGGCCCTGCCAGAAGCACAGGCCGTTGGGGTCGTTGAGATTGGCTTCGGGGTTGATGTAGTGGTAGATGGGACGGTGCGGGTCGCCGGAGTACGAGCGGCGCGCTGCGAGCAGGCGCTGCATCAGCGGGTTGGTAGCGAGAGCCTCCTCTTGTTCGGCCAAGGTGTTGGGAAAGGTGTAGTAGGGGACCTTTGAAGTGTAGTCAGGCGCGGCAGTCATAAAACCCTCCAGTTCGATGAATGATCGTTAGGACGGCGAGAAAGTATAGGTCTTGCGCGGGCGTTAATCCAGTCTTGAGCAGAAGACAACGCGCCGCTGCCCGTGCAGTGCGGTTTGACAGCCACCGTGCTAATATGCTCTATTCCCTTGCATCAACGCGTTGAGTCCGCTAATTGTTCGGCATCGGCGGCTAATCGCACCATTGCAAAAAGGAGCAAATTCTCTATGGTCAAACCCGAAGTACTAGCAGCCTTTAAGGAATTCGACTCGCCGACGATTTTCAACGCCATCGTGTTAAAGTGCGGCCTGCCCAACGAAGAGTACACCGACCACCGAATTCACTATCTACTGCCGGAGTTGGGTCCGGTCATCGGCTATGCAGTAACCGCGGAAGTAACGACCAACGATCCAGACTCGGTAGCAGTCCCTTGGGAAGGGTATTACGAAGCAATCGACGCCACGGAGGGACCCGTATTCGCAGTGATGAAGGACGTAGATTCGCGTCCCGGGCGCGGGGCCAGTTTTGGCGACGGCATGGCGCGGCTGCACCAGCGGCTAGGCGCGGTGGGGGCCGTTGTCGATGGAACGGTGCGCGACTTGGAGGGGATCCGCCGGGTCGGGCTGCCGATCTTCGCTTGGGGGACAGTGCCAGGGCACGGCGTATTCAACGCGACGCGAGTCAACGCGCCAATTACCGTCGGGTCGGTACGCATTCGACCGGGAGACCTGATCTTCGGCGACGGCGACGGCTGCGTGCGCATCCCGCTGGAGCACGCAGAGGAAGTATTGGAATTGGCCGCAGAGGTGCGGGACAAGGAAGCGAAAATTTTTGCAATGTACGATTCAGACGACTTTTCCCTTGGCAAGTGGCGAGAATCGCGCCGGTAGGGGCAACCCTTGTGGTTGCCCTCATCGCCACCCGCCAGTCGTCGCAACGGGCAGCGCCTAGCAAAGGAGGACAGCATGGAGACCACCACCGTAAAAATTGATCCCAAAGAAGAAATCGGCTTTATGACGGTCGATGAGACCGATTTTGCCGCTTTCTCCTTAAGCCAGCAGATTCGCCATCTCGAAATGGAGGGCTACGTGCTCATGCCAGATGTGCTCGACGCCGAGCACATTGCAGCGCTAAAGGCCGAGCTGAAAGACCTGCCGATGGGGCAAAAGGACTACAGCGAAGCTCAAACTTTCCACCACGAACCCCAGTGCACGAGCCGGTTGGTAGCCGAACTAATCGGCTATCCGCCCATCGCGGAATTCCTCCAAGCGCTGATGGGGCCAGACATCGTCTTCACGCACGGGCTTTTCACCCGCACCCTCTCCGGCTCGCCGGGCATTTCAATGCACACCGACGGCCAGCCATTCGGCTCGTCGATCTTTGGCTTCGAAGGCTCTTCGCCGCGCCTTTTGCGGGTGCTCTACTACCTCGACGACCTGCCGCCCGAGCGCGCGCCCTTCCGGCTCATCCCGCGCTCCCATCTCTCGTTCCACGCCCAAGCCAACCCGTACGTGCGCTATGTCTCGCACCCACAGGAAATCACGCTCTGTGCCAAAGCTGGTTCGGTCGTCATGATACCCGCCCTCCTCTTCCACGGCACCCATCCCAACAAGGACTTGGCCCCTCGGGAGCTGATCCAGTTCGGCTACCGGCCGGCTTGGGCGGGGCCGGTTCAGCCGATGGACGATTGGGACCCGGAATGGGTGGAGAACGCACCGGCCGCGGCCAAACCTTTTCTCCAAAGCCGCAACACCACCGGCAAGGAGTGGAAACAGGTCCACAAACCCCAAGGCATGCAGCGCGACGCACCGGGCATCAATCCAGACCGCTGGGGGAACTAATCGTGAAACTAGCCGAACTCACCTGGCCCGACTTGGAGCAGGTCTCCAGAGACGCGGTAGTCATATATCCCATAGCGGCGTTCGAGCAGCACGGTCCGCACCTGCCCTTTATAACGGACACGGCCGAGGTCGCCGCCATCGTCGATCGCCTCGACGCGGAGATTCCCGATCAGGTTCTCTGTCTCCCGGCGCAGTGGCTGGGCTACTCTCCGCACCACCTGCGGTTTAAGGGCACGATAACAGCCCAATCAGAGACCCACATCAACATGATCGTCGATACCGTCAGCAGCATGGTCCACGCCGACTTCGACAAAATCCTCATCGTCAACGGCCACGGCGGAAATGTCCCCAATATGAACGTCTCCCTCCAGCGCCTGATGGAGAAGTGTCCCGACGCGAAAATCTATGGGACCTCTTGGTTTGCCTACGACGAGCTGGGCGAGATCAGGGAGGCGGGACCCCACGGTTGGGGACACGCGGGCGAGATGGAGACCTCGGTGATGATGGCCCTGCATCCCGAATGGGTCAAAGCAGACCGCCTGCAAAAGGACGGCCACCCGCCGCAGTCCGAACGCGCCGGCCAAGTCTCCCGCTACCGCTGGATCCACCAATCGACCGACCAAGGCACCTACGGCGACCCCACCTATGGGTCCGCCGAAAAGGGAGAGCGCTTCATTCGCGCCGCAGTCGATGTACTGGTACGCATCGTCGAGGACATAAGAAAGGGACACCTGTAGGTCAGTGAATATAAC
This sequence comes from Candidatus Latescibacterota bacterium, assembly GCA_965116455.1. GTDB lineage: Bacteria > Latescibacterota > UBA2968 > UBA8231 > UBA8231. The sequence continues at coordinate 4,522,642 of OZ220690.1, forward strand.
TTGCCCGGCCAGCGCCAAATTGCGACAGTAAGATTAGCTTTTTTAGAGGAGGAAATGCCATGGAAATGACAAAAAACCAGCGCAAGATAAACTGGTATCGGTGTCCCTTGCCGCGCGAGACACTCGCTGCGCTCAACCAGCGCAGCGACTTTTGGGGCCTACTACAAACGCTGGGACACTTGGGTCTGCTAGCGGCGACGGGCGCAGGAGCTTGGTACGCGGCCGAGCACTTGGCCCTGCCGTGGCTGCTGCTGATCCTCTTTTTCCACGGCACGTTCTACGCCTTTTTGCTCAACGGCTTCCACGAATTGTGTCACTCCACGGTCTTCAAGAGCAAGTTCCTCAACTACTTCTTCCTGCGCGTATTCAGCTTTCTCGGCGCGTACAATCACATCCATTTCTGGACTAGTCACGCCGAGCACCACAAGTACACTCTGCACCCGCCCGACGATCTCGAAGTAGTTCTACCGACCCGATTGCGATTCGTGGATTTTCTCAAGAGTGCTATTGTAAATCCGTGGGGCATGTACGCCCGCTACAAGGCGACTTGGCGGCGGGCACGCGGGAAATTAGAGGGCGAATGGGAGCTGGCGATCTTCCCCGAGTCGGACCCAGACAAGCGGCGACGGCTCATCCGCTGGGATCGCTTCTTGCTAGTGGGGCATGCCCTAATCGTGGTGGTATCCTTGTATTTCGGTCTGTGGATGGTGCCAGTGCTCGTTACGCTCGCGCCTTTTTACGGCGGCTGGTTGCTATTCTTGTGCAACAACACCCAGCACATCGGCTTGCAGGACGACGTGCCGGACTTCCGGCTCTGCACCCGCACAGTCATCTTGAATCCATTCTTCCGCTTCCTCTACTGGCACATGAACTACCACATCGAACACCACATGTACGCCGGCGTGCCGTGCTACCGGCTCGGCAAACTACACGCGGCCATCAAAAGCGATCTGCCACACTGTCCGCGGGGACTGTACGAGGCATGGACGGAGATCGCCGCCATCCTCGAGCGACAAAAGGCCGAGCCAGACTACGAATACGTACCGGAATTGCCCACGCCCGTCGCGGCTTGATAGGTACAATCAATTACCCAGCCGCCTCGTCGTTTCTTTTTACTTGGCGAAGCTCATAAAGCGTGAGTCCACGTCCTTCTTTTTTTGCAGTGAGCCACCGCTCAAAGGAGCGCTTACTTTCGCCTGACCGCTGTCCGGCCATCAGGTTCTCTACGCTGATATCCTCGTCGAGCTCCTCCCAATGGATGTGCTGGCCATCGCCGATGAGCTGCCAGTGGTTTCGTTCTTCCGGTGTGGCGTGAACAAGCCTCGGATACCAAGCTAGGGGGACAGAGATACTGCGCCCGTCAGCCAGTTCTGCTGTCAGGGTATCGTCGGTAGCTCTGATGCAGGTGGCCCTAGGCAATTCCAGCTCAACGGTTAAAGAAGTCATACCAAGCCTCCAAAAATGCTGTTTGATGCTGTTTGATGCTGTTGTACAATCCTCTGAATGCGTCGAATTTCCGTCCTGTCGAAGCTACCGGCCCTTTGCAGCACGACGGGTTCCAACCAAAACTTAGCGAATTGTCGATCCCGCCGCACGTGTACATGCGGAGGTTCGCCGCCGTCTCCGGCAAGAAAGTAAAAGTGATACGGTCCCCTTTTCAATATAGTCGGCATTTTTGGTATTTACGTGATGGAGCTCCTGAGAGGCTATCGATAAGGCGGTAGCGCAGATTGGGTGGTTGAGTCGCTGTCATAAGCCCCGCTGAGCACATGATCTCGGCGAGAGTACCGTCGCTAAAGGCATCTGAAGAACTCAACAGCTTCTAAAAGACTTCTCCCTCGTACAGTCGGCGCAAAAACTCCTCCAACGGCCACACGTCTAGGCCGTCGTAGTGATAGACTCGCTCGCCGGTATAGACGCCGATCATGCGCTCTACCTCAATGCCCTCTGTCTCGTGCAAGGAGCGCATGGATCGCTCCCAACTCCGGTTCCACTTTTCCGCCAACTTGATTTCCAAACAGACGACGTGCGGTGACGAGGAAGCCGTGCGCTTGCGCGTTTCGATGACAAAGTCGATTTCCGCACCAGCGGGAGTGCGGTAAAAGGCAATGGGACGGTGTTTGTTGTACACGTGATTATAGACGCGCAATTCGTGATAGACCAAGGTCTCTAGGGCCGCGCCCAGCCACAGGCGATCGGGCGGGTCATAGGCGAGGCCGGCGGCAGCCCGGGCCACCCCAGCATCGAACCAGTAGAATTTAGGACGAGCCTTTTCGCGCACTTTGAGCTGAGGGCGGTAGGCGGGCAAGAAGTGGCCGAGCAAGGTGTCCTGGAGAATGGAGAAATACCCATCGACGCTGCTGCGCGGAATGGCGGCATCGCGGGCGATGTTTAGGCCGTTGACGACTTGGCCATTGAGCAGACCAGCGACTTCGAGAAAGCGAAGAAAAGGAGGTAGCCGGCGCACCAAACCCTCCTCGCTGATTTCTTCCTTGATATACGTGTGGACGTACGCCTGTAGCAGGTCGGCGGCGTACCGTCGGTCCGCTTGCACGAGGGGCAAAAGGCCCCATTGCAGGGAGAAGTCAGCATCGAAGTCGGCACCTAATTCCCGCTGGGAAAACGGAGCCATAAAGCGAGTCAGCGCGCGTCCGCCGAGCAGGTTGACGCCGCCCCGTCGCAATGTGCGCGCCGATGAGCCACAGAGGGCAAAACGCCAGCGCCGCATTTCCAGCAGGCGATGCACTTCGTCTAAGAGAGCGGGTACTTTCTGGATTTCGTCGAGCACGATCCACGAGTCCGCCGCCTTATTACCGATTAGTGCCTCTAGGTCGTGGGGATTCTGAGATAGCTGCAGATAGAGAGTCGCGTCGAGCAGATCGAAGAAGGCGGCATTGGGCAAGGCTTGGCGCAGCCAAGTGCTTTTGCCCACCCCACGCGGACCGAACAGAAAAAAGGAGCGCTCGGGCAATTCGAGCAGACGCTGTCTTGAGGAATCTCTCATATTGCAAATTTACAGGACGACCATGAAAAAACAATGTAAATTTACAGAACAACTGTAAAAAAACAATATAGATTCCAAGACGAGCGGCGACGGCTCGTTGTATCAGTGTGTATTCTTGACGTTATTAATGCGCCGCGTTATTATGAATTGCGATGAATCGATTCAGGGACCATAACACTGAACGGATATTTAATGGACAAACGGTCCGTCGCCTGCCTGTTGACATCCAGCGCCGGGCACGAATGAGGTTACAGCGAGTGGTTGCGGCGACTTTACTAGCCGACCTTCGGGTGCCGCCCTCCCATCGCCTTAAATCGCTACGCGGAGACCGGACCGGCCAGTATAGCATTCGCATTAATGACCAGTGGCGCGTGTGCTTTAAATGGACAGACCAAGGCGCTATGGATATCGAAATCACCGACTATCACTGAGGAGAAAATCCAATGACCGCAACAACTGCGATTCATCCAGGAGAACATCTGGCAGAGATTTTGGACGAACTCGGCATCAGCCAGTATCGTCTGGCTAAGACCATCGGGGTGCCCCCGATACGCATCAACGAAATCGTCCACCGCCGTAGATCAATTACAGCGGATACAGCGCTGCGGGTCGGACAGGCCCTAGGGATGACCCCTGAGTTCTGGCTGAACCTCCAACGAATGTACGACCTCGACCTCGCCCGTGCCTCGACCGACATCAGTACCATTGAGCCGCTCGTCGAGGCATCCACTCACCCTTGAACGAATTTCCTCACCACTGCTGTCCCAGCGGCGTCAGCACCAGTTCATCGACATTGACCCCGCGCGGCTGCGCCAGCACAAAGCACACGGCGTCGGCAACTTCATCGCGGCTCAAGCGACAACGCCGACCGCCCTCGTGCAACGCCACCGGCTCGGGGCTAGCCACCGCGCCTAGGGTGATTAACCCGACGTGGACTCCCTGCTCCGCTACTTCCCAGCGCAAACTCTCGCACAGCCCACGCACCGCAGACTCAACCGCCGCATAGAGCACCGGCGGCCGCGCGCGGATCAGCCCCTGCAAGCCGTTGATATGTACTATCCGTCCGCCGCTTTTCATCAGCACCGGCAGGGCAGCACGCGTAATCTGCAACGCGCCGTTTACATCCGTATCGACAAAGGAGCGCAGATCCTCGTACCTGACCTCGGCAAGCGGCTCCTCTACCCAAGTCCCCGCCGCATTGACCAGCGCGTCGAGGCTCCCAAACGCTTCCACTGACTCCCGCACCGCAGCTTCGCAATCCGCAACAATCCCCACATCGCCCGGCACTGCTACCGCGCCGCCCAACTCAGCGGCGATAGCCTGCACCCGCTCCACACGCCGCGCCATCAGCGCAACTCGGTGCCCGGCCTCTGCCAGCCGCCGCGCGATGGTCTCGCCAATGCCGGAACTGGCACCTGTAATAAGTGCATTCACTGCGAGGTATCTCCTGATAATCTGTCAACCATTCAGATAAATATATATGGTCTCCGTCGCCTGACGAGACTCAACGTGCCGCTTCAAATCGGCCCATCGCTCGAAGCCATACTCGCGGGCAATGACCAGTTGGGCATTTCTCAAGGAGAACTTGGTCTGGAAAATCTCGTCGTCCGTCCGCTCGGACAAATGCGACAAGGTATGCCTGAGCCGCTGTGCGCTGGCGGGGTCGGCAGATCGGTGGCCCTTCAGCAGGCTTTTGGCTTGCTTTTTGAGTTGCTCTAGGTTGGGATTGGGCGGAAGCGTAGCCGGGGACATACACACTCCTCTCGCAGTGCCTAGCGCTACTCTTCTATACCCCGGGGAATCGGCAAGTTCGAGAGCAACTGGGTAATTTTCCAATCCCCTGACCTGCGACTCAATCCCCAAAATACATATCGCTCCATACTGTGGATCGCCGAGCCTTTTTCGTGGGAGACAGAGACCGTCTCCTGCGTCACGGCCAAGGCTGTCAACCCGTTTTCACCTAGATGGGTGTAAATCACGCGCCGATCGATGGTATAGTTCGCATACGTCAATCGCTTTCTCAGCCAAGCCTCAAATTCCTCGGCGTCGCTGAATGCGATGCGCCACTTAGTTCGGTCCATCAGGTGATAGGCGTCGTAGGCGACGAAGTCCTCATCAACGGCCGCCACTATGGCCCCGATGTCTTTGTTTTGCCAAGCCTCAGCTTCCCGCTCCAATATCGCCGCGACCTCCGTCGCGCTCGCCGTGGGGGCAGGTGCTACAGCCGTGGTATCTGCGATATTTTGGAAGACGCTGACAGCGAGCCAGTGGTCATCGTCTTTGGTAAAGGTCCACAGGCGATACATGTCGAGGGACTGGCTAGTACCGCTTCGCTGATCAATGACGAGACCTGAGTCCTGAGTAGCGACGATGGCTTTGTCGTTGCGGGCAAGAATAAACAACACCGTGCGGTTGAGATCGTAGCGCCGGTGCTCGAAATCAGCGGCTAAGGCTCGGGCTAAGGCCGCTCGGTTTTCGCGGATTATGGTCCACCCTCGTGGATCCGCCGAATGATGCCCTTCATAGACGACGACGTGATCGGCATAGGCTTGGATGGCTACGTCTGCATTTCCCCGCCGATGGCCGGATTTTTCAGTGCTCAAAACCTGGCGGATCAAGACCGTCTCGGGCGTTTCCGCAGCCCAGACTATACCCCCTAAAAAATTCAGTGCGACGAGGCAGACGATGAATCGGGTTTTTCTTACTGCCGCTCCGTTCTCTGCGGAGGCGGAGATGAAACAGGTGAGGATAGGGCTTGCAGCAGGATGAATCCGAGAATATCGCTGCATGTGATCTCCCTTCGTTGCGCCTGATGTCCGCGTAGATCAGGCAGAAAAGAGTACACAGCAGGAGATATTCCGAGAGAGGTGGGCTTGGCCCTTTTGGCGGACTAGGGGGCTCCCTTAAAGCACCTATTCCGCAATCAAAAAGAGCAGTACAACCATGTCAAGAATACTTTTCGGTGCGACGAAAATTTAGATAAATCTAGTCGTGATTTGTCCCACGAGCGCCTCGCCCCGCGCGTAGCAGTCGAGGTTGTCCGCGGCCAGACGCGCCCGCTTGCGCGAGGTGCCGTCGGTCGAACCAGCGGTGTGGGGCATGGCAAACACATTGGGCAATTGGAAAACAGGGGCCGTAGCGTCGGGTGGCTCCTGAGCGAACACGTCGAGCCCAGCCCCGCTCAAGCGGCCTTCCACCAGAGCCTCGTACAGGGCCTCCTCATCAACGAGCGCCCCCCGGGCCACGTTGATCAAGCACGCGGTCTCCTTCATCAGGCCAATGCGCCGAGCATCAATGGTGTGTCGGGTTTCCGGCGTCAAGTGCAAGTGCAGCGACAGGTAGTCGCTCTCGGCCACCACGCGGTCGACGTCCTCGGGTCCACCGAGAAATTCGGGCTGGATCTCGGCGAGGATTTCCTCTTCAATGGGGCGGATATCGATGGCCAAGATCCGCAGGCCAAAGGGCTTGGCCCGGCGCGCCAAATCTTGGGCGCTCGCACCAAAACCGATCAGACCGAGCGTCAGACCCTCCAGCTCGACGCCCGTAGGCACGTACATCTTGCCAGCGTCGAAGTTCCGCCGCGCCTCTCCGTAGCGGTGGGCGTGCATAAGAATGAACATCATCGCACTCTGAGCCAACGCCACGCTGCTGAGCTGCCCGGGGCAATGGGCGAGCAGCAGTCCAGTACTGAGAATCCCCTCGACATCGACGTGGTCGAGGCCGGTAGTCTGAACCTGGAGGAATTTGACGCCAGCGTCGGCCGCAGCGGCCAGCAGGTCCGGGCTAATGTTACCCCCTAAATCGACAATGGCTTCAATGCCCGCCATTTGCGGCGCGGCCGGCTGGGTGCGGTCGAAGATGCGGAGATTGTGGTGGACACTTACGGCCTCGATCACGTCGGTCGCCCAAGGCGAGGCGATCGCAGCGACCGGGTGGGGCAGAAAGAGAACTTCGAGCCGTCGCATACCTAGTACCCCAAGTCGGCGCGGACGCGCGCCATCTGTTGGCAGCCAGCCGCGAGAAACGGCTCGTCGCCACCAGCGAGAATCAGCGAGAAGCCGTCGTCCATGGCGCGTTGGATTGACTGCGGGTCGCTGGCCGGCCGATAGACTCCGATGCCAGCGGGCTTGCCAGCGCGGCGAGCGGCATCGGCTAGCTGGGCTTGAGCGTCTTGGAAAACAGACCCCTCGTAGTCAAAGGGCACCCCCAGCGAGATCGACAGATCGACCGGACCGATGACAAACGTATCGACGCCCTCGACGGCGAGGATTTCGTCGATATTGGCAACCGCCTCGGCCGTCTCGATCAACGCGATGAATATCACCAAGTCGTTTACCTCCGCGAAGTACTCGTCAGTGCGCAACCCATACTGAGCCGCCCGGTGCGGTCCGAAACCGCGAATGCCAACCGGAGGATAGCGGCAGGCGCGCACGCCTTCGGCGGCTTGGTCAGCGGTGTTTACAAACGGAGCGAGGATGCCCAGCGCACCCATGTCGAGGTAGAGGCGGATCTGCTCTTCGTCGATGCGCGGCAGACGGACGATGGGCGTGGCCGGGGTATTGCCGATGGCCTGCAATTGCGCTTGGATGCCGGTGGGGGTTTGCGGCGCGTGTTCCGAGTCGATGACGAGAAAATCAAAGCCCGAGTGGCCGCAGAGTTCGGCAATGGCTGGCGAGCCAAAGCGGAGCTGGGTACCAAAAGCGGGCTTGCCCGCGGCAAATTGGTCTTTAATGCGGTTGTGCATGTAGCCTCCTAACAAACGTTACGTACCGTCCTGCTTGTGCGCTAGACGCTCTCCTTCCTTGTCATGCTGAGCGCAAGCGAAGCATCCCATACCTAGGGCTTATGCGTAACATCAGTTCTTAATTCCACGGCAGGACATACGAAGGTTTATTGACAAAACGCTTCATCCCCAAGTCGAGCCGAATCGCCGATCCAGGCTGAAGACAGACGGTGAAGTGGCGGCCCTGCACGGCAACCGTTTTGTCCTCTAGCTGTCCCTGCACGGTCTGCTGATATTGGGTGGCATTCGTATGCCCAGCGCCGGCTTCCTCAGCCGAGATGGGCCGGCGCTGCTGGTAGGCAACGCGGGTGAAGCTGTGTTCGCCAAAAGCGCCGGCCTGCACCAAAACCTCGCGCTCTTCCGTCGGGTGCAGGTTGACCAAGTGCAGGACGGCCCGCTCGTCTGCCAGCGATTCCACCAAGGCAGCCACGTCTAGCGGCAAGCCCGACCGGCGGCGTTGCGGGTCGAAGTAGCGCAGGCGGGCCATGAGTAGGCCGCCGTTGTACATGAAGAGCGGGGCACCCATCGTCAGTTGCACCAAGCCCTCGACCGTGATGGGATTGCGCACTTGCAGATACCAATCGCCGTACGTAGCAGGATCTTGCTGATCGTCGCGCATAAAGGCCAAGCGCTGATATACCTGCGCGTGGTTGTGCCGCAGGATATCCACCGGGTACTCCGGGTACTCGCCTTCGAGATACGCGGTCCAAGCGGCTTCGTGGCCGCCGCCGTGCTTGGAAAAGTGCGAGCTTACCTGCCGCCAATTGTCGCTGTCGTGGTTGCGCTGCTGTTGGAGCCGCGTCATGTCCTCTTGCTGCATGCTCATGCACCAGAGGTGGGTTGTGGGATGGGCCTGCATGGGGCTGTACCCGTCCCAGCCTTTGTCGTGGTAGAAGTGCGGCGCGTACAGCGTCTGTCCCCTCATCTCCCCCTGCTGCATCAGCACGTCGATTTGCGAGCGCGGAAAGTCCATGTAGCGCAAGTCGCCGGAGAGCAAGGCCGCGTTTTCCGCGGCCGCAATGCAGGCGTCGCTCAGGTGGTGCCAGCCGTGCGGCCACGTCCAGCCGTAGTACCCGCCGTACCACTTGCCGTCGATGTATTCGCCGATCTGCCCCGACAGGCCGACGTTGTCGGGCAGGATGCCGTTGTTTTGCCGGGTGCGCTCGATCCAAGCGTTGGTGTATTCCTCGACCCAAGCTCGGTACTTGTCGTCGCCGCTGCACAGGTAGGCGTTGGTCACCATGCTGGTTGCGGCGAGGTTGCAAGCCACATCGCCGCGGCTCATGCGCTCGACGAGGATTTGGCCCATCTTCTCTTCCATGCCCGGCTTTTGCAAATCCTCGACCGTCTCAATGCCGGGAATGTCGTGAAAGGGCAGGGGCCAAGGTTTCCACTGAGCGTAGCGATAGACCGTGTAGTGCTTTTCAAAGTTGCGGTGCGCTGGTCCCATGCTGCCGTTGTGGGCGCAGCGGATGAGCTTTTTCTCTGCGTCGTAATTGGGGGCCTCGGGGTCTTCGTTGAGATAAAAGCCCGCATAGCGCTTGGCGCGCTCGACGTTTTTTTCGGTTGGATCGGCGAGACATAGCAAATAGAAAAACAAGTACCCCTCGCCTTGGTGCATCCAGTCGTACCCTTGCTCGTATTCTTTGACGACCATGGGGTGGCCGTGGCCGCTGTCGTAGCGGGTGAACTGTCGGGTGATGCCCTCCCAGGTGCGGTGGGAATATTCGAGCACGTGCTCGCCGCCGCCCATCAAGTAAAAGAGCGGCCAGTTGTGGAAGCTCTCGTACGCGTCATCGAGGCCGTCGATGCTGCTAAAATCCTCTGTGGGCGGCCACAGCACCGAGCCGTCCGGGCGCACGTAGCGCTCCATGAGCGGATGGACGGAGGCGTCCATCAGGTCGATTAGGCTGCGCTCGAGAACGGCCCATTGGGGCGGCTCGACAAACGGTATGTTCCCTTCAACTCTTACCACTTTAGCCTCCTTATATGTTGCGGACGAGGGCCTCTGCCTGCGCACGGAAGACCTCAATTTGCGCTGCGTATTCGTTTCTGGAGAGAAGAAGATTCCCCACTAAGACGGTTCATATGTTCCGCTAAATCTGAAATATGACCATGCAATGTGCGTAATTCATCGACTGAGCTGACCATAGATTCAAACTCAGAACCATCGCTGTACGTCACCTGATACAAATAACTTTCCGTGGGATCATCCATCGAAAAAGTAGGATTCTCCAGAAACTCTGTCGCCTCCATGATTACTTCAAAAATGATAGGCGCGGAGTCTTGTCTCAACACGAGGCAGATTTGCTGAGGAAGAGCACTGAGTTTAGAGCGAACTCGATCTATATACGAATCCACAGTCGCTCTGCCTAGTAATCCAACGAGAGAACGAGCGATATTGCTCTTTTTCTTTTCTGAAAAGCTTGCTTCAACTTCGAGAACTATTTGCTCTTTACGTTCTTCTTCTATTTGGTCTGGATAGTCGATGTCTAGTCCATTTTCAGCAAAGGCAGAAACGACTTTGTCTTTAGGCACATAGAACAAGTCTATCCCCTGACTCAAGACTAGTTCTCTGGCCGGTTGTGTAAAATCCCCTGCTGATAAGATGCCTAAAAAACGCGCCGTGGGATATGTGGCGCGCATTGGCCTCAGTTTTCCGCTGTCGTCGCGGGCCTTGTCTTTGGAGTGTCGCGCACCGCGCCGCCAGAAACATTCGACAAAAGCCACGGGAACTCCCCGCTCTTCATCGCTCCCATCTAATTCGAGGACAAAGTCATAATCTACCGCGTTTCCGTCTACGTCTCGCCAGATGACTTTTTCTCCACCACGCAAAGGGCGTGATACGAAACGGTTGTCTAAGTAAAGTTCTAGCTCATCCGCTACTTGGCGAAGCAGAGGCAACGAGAAATACTGTTCGAACCAGTCTCCGACCAACTGACCAAGTTTGTGTCCAGATGAAGCTCGTTTCGCCATAGTTTACTCCAATTACCCACTCACCCATAGTCGCCCTTCGTGCAAGGGCACTCTGTGTTTTCTATTTTTCCATTTCACATTTCGATCCCGTAATTTTTCAAAATGGAAACATTTGAAACCGGCTGAGACCGCCAGTCGGCCAAGCCATTGATCAACGGGCACATATACTCCGTATGGTGCCGAATCTCCGACGACAAAACACGCCGTTGCTCCTTCTCGACAAATTCGCCTCAATTCGCGCCAAACTTTGGCCATATCGACAAAATAGGCAGCTATCATAGTATGATAGTGTTTTTTCCCACCGTGTAGCAGGCGTTCTTCCGACAATTTGTTGCACACTTTCGCCAACTCGGTGGTAATAGGCTCGATAGCCTTTTCACTCAACAAATCATTCAGTTCCAATTTTTCTTTTGACGCATGCTGAGAAGACGATCTTATTAGGTACTTCCTCACTGACTCATGAAGATCTCCCCATGAAGAAATTTCCTCCCAAAAAGACATTTCAAATCGAGTCGCATCCGCGTAGTCGTAATTGTTGGCATAAGGAGGTGAGGTGATGACCAAATCCACACTCCTATCTTGCACCTGCGGAAAATTCCTCGCGTCTCCGCATAGTAAGTTGGCTTGGGAAAAGTCTGCCTTTCGCTGATATTCCTCCATATCGGCACCCATAAGGGCGATTTGATTTGCGAAAGCTACAAAAGGCTCGGTAGTAGATTTTTTTGTTTTATTGGGAAGAATATACTGCCATTGCGCCGTACCAGCCGAAGAAGACGGGCGCAGGATTGCCGTGAGAGCCAACCAAACCAGTTTAGCAGCGGAACTTCCATCGTCGATAGTTTGCCAACTGCTCTTCAATTTGTCTAAACTATTTAGCGTGTTTTCGTCGAAGCACTTATAAATTAGCTGCGGATATTTGGTCGAAGACTGTTTCCCTTTTCGTGCCTTCTCCATCATTTCTTTACCTTTGTCGCTTAGTTGGGTAGTGGACGTATGCCACAGCAATTTGCTAGCGGCGATCCGTGCGACAAAAGGATGAGCCTCCACCCCCCAACTAGGTATTCCCATGCCGTCAGCTACCAATAAAGTAGTACCTGAGCCAGCAAAAGGATCACATATAGTCACTTCGCCCTTCTCAGCTATGTAATCGGCTAGCACACTTTCTACCCACTGCGCAGAAAAACCGGCTGAATATTTGAACCACCGGTGGATGGGCAGTTTCATATTATCTACAAACGTGCCAGATCGTTCGTTTTTTTCTGCGGTGGAAGTGGACCGCAAATCGGGAAAAAGGGGTAGTGTAGTCATTTATTTTGTTATATGGAAGCAAATTCTATGCCCATGTATCACTGCCGAGTAGTATAGATTGAGATATGAATGATGTTTATGCTACTGTTTCTAAAAGCTGGGATGTTACCTATACTACACAGGAGTGTTTCCCAGAGCACAAATCATAAACGAAGCCTAATCACGCACTACTCGCAAGTGGGATCTAGGGCTACGACGAAAGTAGGCGCTATCACTCTGCAAATCAAGAACACGCCACCTGAACCTGCTCCCACTTGGCTAAGCTTTCTGGCAATTGCTAAAAGCAATGCAAGATAGAGACCTCTATGCGCTACGCTACCCGCTTCAACGGCATCCCCTTGTCCGTCACCCTCGCAGCGTACCCAGCGTTGGACGACCGGCAACTCGACGCCCCCGGCACCTATGCGGACGACAGCTATGAGTACTCCTGCACCGAAACGCCTCTCAGCCCCAAAAGTCTGCTACTGAAATTGCAATTGCGCCGGGTAGATGGCAGCCCATTCAAAGTCACTGCATTCAAAGCAGAAGCCGCAGTCCCCGGCCTAGACCTGCACCGCGTCTTCGTGCCCGTGCTACACGAGGCCATTGGCAAGCGCGACCTAATCAGCCTGCCTTGGGGCGTCGAGGAGCGCACCTTTACCTCTTGGTCTTTTCCCTTCGTCGCCGCGCTAAACCGCTTTGACCAGAACCGCTTCTGCATGGGCTTTATGGACCACGTCCATGCGGCGGACACCCGTCATAGCTGCTACGACGAAGACGCCAACATGTCCTTGCAGCGCCTCTTCGATCCCGCTCCCCGCGAGACGAGCGTCTGGGAAGAGACGCTCTACCTGTCCTGTGAGGACCGCCCCATCTTCGACGAAGTGCGCGCCTTTTCGCGCGCCTACGACGAGTTGCACAAGGTCGCCTTGCCGCCAGCGCCCCCCTCGGTATGGGAGCCGGTCTGGTGCTCCTGGTACGGCATCAAAAACGATGTCGATGCCGACTATATCCTCTCTATGGTGCCCCTGCTCAAAGAATGGGGCATCGGCAATATCATCGTCGATGCAGGCTGGTTCAAAGGCGACGGTTTCGACCTCGACACCGGCCACTACATTCCCGACGAAACCAAGTTCCCCGACCTCAAGGGCCTCGTCGAAGAGGTTCAGTCCGAGGGCTTGACCATCCTACTGTGGTGCGCGCCGCTGTTCAATATTAGCGGTCTAGCCGACGTGCCCTTCATACAAAAGCATCGTTTCCAAGCCGCAGACTCCGACGAAGCGGACAACTTCCTCTGTCCCCGCTGCCCCGCGGTGCGCCAATACGCCTATCGCACGGTCAAACACCTGATGCAGACCTACGGCTGCAACGGCCTCAAGATTGACTTCATAGACCCACTGCAAGACCGCGCCAGCCTGCCCTGCACCACCGACCACGAGCACGATATCGCCGACTACGGCGAGGCCGTCCACGACCTGCTCCAAGGCATCTACCAAGCTGCCACGCAAGTGCGCGCCGACGCCCTGCTCGAATACCGCATGAACTACTCAACCCTCGTCACCCGGCCCTTTGCCACCAGCCACCGCGCCCAAGACGCGCCCTTCGACCCCGACCACATCCGCCGCATGTGTACTCGGCTCAAAAGCTACATCCTCAACCCAGAAGCTGGCCGCGAGGGCAACGTGGCCGTACACACAGACCCAGCCTATTGGCTACCCGAGGAAAGTCCTGAGAACGTCGCCCGCTTTATGTCCAGCCTCGTCACAAGTGCCGTGCCCATGCTCTCGATGGACCTGCGCGCTTTGCCCGCAGAGCACCAGCGCATCACTCGCGCTTGGCTCGCCTTTTATCGCCAGCACCGCGACCTGTTGCTCTTTGGCCACCAGCAACTCCTCAGCGCCGATTCGCACCACTCGCTCTTTTCCGTGCACCTTGGCGACGAAGCCCTCTGGGGCGCTTTCACCCCCACCTTCTCCGGCGTACTCGCAGTGCCATCGAAGGACATCCGCCGGATGTGGATCCTCAACGGCGGTGCCCAAGAGCACCTCTACACCCGTCTAGAAGGCGTCGAAGGCGAGCGTCTCCAAGTCCAGGTTTACGACCGGAGCCTAGAAAAATCCGCCGCCTTCGAATTACCAGTGGAAGACCGTGCCGTTACCCTAGACCTCGCCGTAGAAATTGGCGGTGCTCTCGAACTACACAGGTAGTGTTCATGTCTCTAATCCTAATTCTCTTGTCTTTGTCGACGGCGGTCCAATAAACGGAGCTAATCCACCCGCTGCTGTCGGCATCCCCCCAGAAGTGCTGGATCCCCCTTGGCTGGAGACCCGTCGCTAAGCCCAATCACACTGACCAGTTTTGCGCCTAATTACGCTATTGAGTAAAATTACTCAGTAGCGTAATTTAATCTGTATGACATCCTTTCAACGTCCTCAAGTCGCCATACTCTACCGCAGGCTCGCCGAGCCGCCCCGGCAACTCATCACCCTGTTTGGGCCGCGCCAAACCGGCAAGACCACCATTGTGCGCCAGGCACTGCGGCAGATTGACCTCGAAAGCCGCTACTGGGCTGTCGATGAACCCGAATCTGATAGGTTCCGTATCCCATCCGCTACGACGGAGGCGACCTTCTTTGCGCCACAGGTGCCAGACAAGGAAAGATTGAGGGAAAGGTTGGTGGAACACTGGGAAGAGGCCCGGCTCAAAGCGGAGCAGTTTGGAGGATTTGTGCTGGTGTGCGACGAGATTCAGGAGATTCCCCAGTGGTCGGAGACCGTAAAGGGGCTGTGGGACGCCGACCGCGCCCGTGGTTGCCCCTTGCACGTGGTCATCCTTGGCTCGGCCCCGCTGCTCATGCAATCGGGATTGAGCGAGAGCCTCGCTGGCCGCTTTGAATCTATCCGCGTCACGCACTGGTCGTTCGACGAAATGTCCGCGGCCTTCGACTTCGACCTGCCGCGCTACCTCTATTTCGGCGGCTATCCAGGCGCGGTTCCATTCGTTCGGGACCCGGATCGGTGGCGCGACTATATACTCGGCGCGCTCGTCGAGCCGAATATCGAGCGTGACCTCCTCGCCATGACCCGGGTCGACAAACCAGCGCTGCTGAAGCGGCTTTTTGAATTGGGTGCCGTCTATTCCGGGCAGATTCTGTCGTACACCAAAATGCTGGGACAGCTCCAAGACGCCGGCAATACGACCACCCTAGCGCGCTATCTCGATTTGCTTGCGAGCGCTGGATTGCTAGCCGGGGTGCCGAAATACGCTGGCCGAGTGCATCGGGTTCGCGCCTCAAGCCCCAAGCTCAATGTGCTCAATACGGCCCTGATGACCGCCGGTTCGGGGTATTCCTTCGCTGAGGCGCAGGCGGACCGCAGCTTCTGGGGCCGCATCGTCGAGAGCGCAGTCGGCGCACACCTATTCAATACCGCAGTATCCGATATCCGTCTTCACTACTGGCGAGACGGATCGCACGAGGTTGACTTCGTCCTGCAAAGGGGCGCTCGGATCATCGCCATCGAAGTGAAGAGCGGCGCGAAGAGAATGCCCTTGGGAGGCATGGACGAGTTTGAGCAGCGCTTTAGTCCCCGTCGTTCGCTGCTTGTTGGGGAAGGCGGGATACCGCTGAACGAATTTCTCACGGTGCCCGCTCATTACTGGTTCGAGGAAGTGTGAGCATGATCGTCCCCCGCACGTGTACTGAAATCTCGACAAGAGATGCGGATCAGCATCGGGAGCAGGAATCCCAGCCTCTCGAAGCATTCCTAGATGCACCGGCCTATGTGTTGCTCGGCGATCCAGGGGCAGGCAAGACGACTGCGTTTGAGGCCGAGTGCGAAGAATTTGGAGAGAAAGCCTGCCTGATTACTGCCCGCGACTTTTTGACTTTCGATCCTCAGAGCCATCCCGAATGGCACGACAAGACGCTCTTTATCGACGGATTAGATGAAATCCGCGTCGGTGAGAATGATGCTCGCACACCCTTCGACCAAATTCGCCGGCGTCTCGACACGCTGGGGAAGCCGTGTTTTCGCCTCTCGTGCCGAGAAGCGGACTGGCTGGGGGTAAACGATCGGAGGCGCTTGGAATCCGTTTCGCCGGACTCCAAGGTGACGGTACTTCGGCTCAATCCCTTGACGGATTCGGACATCGCCGACATCCTGAACGACCATTCGGATATCGGCGATGCTCAGGCATTTATCGCGGCAGCCGAGGAGCGGGGCGTCGACGGACTGCTGGCGAACCCGCAGACCCTCAATATGTTGGCCGATGTTGTGACCCAAGGCGGCGGATGGCCGAAAAGTCGCAAAGAAACTTTCGAGATGGCTTGCGGTCAGATGGTTCGCGAGCCTAACGAGGAACATCAAGCGGCGCAGGAATCCAGCAGTCCACCCGCACTCGACCAACTCATCGATGCCGCCGGACGTCTCTGTGTCGTTCAACTGATTTCGGGTGTGGCCGGATTCACGTTGCGCGGCCAGACAGACGAAGATTATCCCGCTCCGGACCAGTGCGACTACAAGCGCCGCAAAGTGCTCCAGTCTGCACTCCGCACAAGGTTGTTCAAAATCGAATCCAACAACCGCTTCTCCCCGGTTCATCGCCACATCGCCGAATTCCTCGGTGCTCGGCATCTCGCCCAAATCATCGGTACCTGGCTTCCCGCTCGGCGCGTAATCGCCCTGATTGAGGGAAAGGACGGAACCGTGGTTACGGAGATGAGAGGCTTGTCCGCTTGGCTCGCGGCCCATTGCGAGAACGTCCGGGCGGACCTCATCGAACGCGATCCCATTGGCGTCGGGCTATACGGCGACATCCGCGAGTTTTCTACCGACGAGAAACGTGCGCTTCTGAAATGCTTGAACCGCGAGGTGGCCCGACTCGATTCAGTGTGGAGGATAGCTGCGGCTTTTGGTGCGCTTGCCACGCCCGACATGGAACCCGCACTCAGGGCGATTCTGGCTGATCCCAGTCGGGAAAAAGAGCATCAGTTGTTTACCGATTTCGTACTGCGCGTTCTGAGGGAAGGTGAACGCCTGCCGAGACTTTCCGAGCTTCTGCTCGAAATCGTCCGCGACGACACGCGGTGGCCGGACGTCAATTATGCCGCTCTCAATGCCTTCATCTACAACTGCCCAGACAGTCCGAAAAAAACGGGCAAGCTCAAAGAGCTGCTAGCAGATATTCACACTGGAAGTCTTTCCGATACTGACAACCAGCTTCTCGGAGCCTTGCTGACTCAACTCTACCCCGACGATCTGCCGCCATCGGAGGTGTGGGACTACTTTACCGATCAAGGAGACCCCAATTTTATCGGAAGGTACACTATGTTCTGGGAGATTGACCTTCTCGAGGCCTCGGACGAGTTGGTGGCCGAACTCCTCGACCATCTGCACGAACGCCTTCCCGACTTGCAGCCTGTTCTGGATGTCCGGCGTTTGAACGATCTCCCTCTCAAACTCCTAGCTTGCGGTCTGAAAACGTATGGAGACCAACTGGACACGGAGCATCTATACGATTGGCTCAGCGTGAGGTCTGAGAGGATGAGAAACAGCCTCGATGACCAAGCCATTCAGGAGATACGCTCGTGGCTGGAGCAGCGTCCTGATGTCCAAAAGGCCGTCTGCATAGAGGGACTGTCCCGTTGTCCCGAATCCGACGAATTCAGGCGGTATGCATTCAAAGTACAAAACTGTTTGTACGGTGCTAGCCCACCGTCCGATTTCGGCCTCTGGTGTCTGAGACAGGCCGACGCCTTGGCGGACACCAAACCACTAATTGCCGAACACCTGTTCATGCAAGCTTTCAGAGAAGGCCTGTCGCTCGAAGTCCTGCAAGAACACACACAGAGAAACGAGACACTGAAGGCGCATTTGGATCGACTGCTTGATTCAATCGCCAAGGCAACTGAATTCGAGGAACAGTGGCAGCAGAAAGAGCAGCAACAGGAGCAGGAACGGCAGCAGCAACGGGAACAATGGCTTTCTCCTATCCGCTCCAACAAGGACGCACTAAGCGAAAACCGAGCCGAGCCCACCCTACTTTACACTTTAGCACGGGTGTACCTTGGACATTTCTACGATCTTAGCGGCGATGATGGACCAGAGATCATTGCGAGACTGTTACGAGGCGACCGTGCTTTGATTGATGCCACGCTTTTGGGCCTTCAAGGAGTGATCGATCGGGAGGACGTTCCGGACATCAATGAGATTCTCAGCCTTCGAGGAAGAGACCGCATACACTATCTTAGCTTGCCTTTTCTCGCGGGCTTGGAGGAACTCGAAAGGACAGTTCCGGAAGAAGATCCATCCCGATGGAGCGACGATCGGATTCGTAAGGCAATTGCGTTCTATTACTGTCACTGTACTTCCCACGCGGATTATCGACCCGAATGGTACCGACGACTGCTTGCAGCGCGTCCTGAGATCGTTGCTGAGATGCAGAAGCAATTTGCCATTTGTGAATTTCGCGGCGGTCATGAGCGTATATATAAGCTCTTTGAACTCGCACACGATCCAGACCATGCTCAAGTCGCCCAGTACGCGAGCCTGCCCCTGCTCCGCGCCTTTCCGATTCGCTGCAAGCTAAAGCAGATTCAATCACTGGATTATCTGCTCTGGGCCGCAATTCAGCACGCGGACAGGGTATCGCTTCAGGAACTAATCCAAAAGAAGCTCTCCTCAAATAGCATGAATGTCGCCCAACGTGTGCATTGGTTGGCCGCGAGCATCATCGTTTCGCCAAGGGCGTATAATGACCTCCTAAGCGACGTACAGGATCGAAAAGGCCGGATTCGGCACTTGGCAAAGTTTTTCTTTCCTGACGATCAAGTGAGACCTTCGCTCCCTGAACTGAGAATTGAGGTCTTGGAACTCCTCATCCGCCTTGTTGGAAGCTACATCGGACCCGATAAGTGGCACGAGGAAGGACTGGGTACGCATGCAAAACAAGCTTCTCGCCTTGTCAACGACCTGATACAACGTCTCGCCGCTTCTCCCACCAAGGACGCGAGAGACGCCTTGAATCGCCTTCTTGCCGATCCAGCGCTCTCTCGCTGGCGCGACGTATTCTCCCAAGCGCAAGATGTCCAACGGGTAACTTGGCGAGACGCCAGTTATCGTCATCCCACTATCGAGCAGGTCTGCCAGACGTTGAATGACGGTACGCCCACCAACGCCGCCGACCTCGCAGCCCTCGTGATGGACCGACTGCGCGAACTTGCCGTACAGATACGAAGCGGCAATACTGACGACTGGAGTCAGTACTGGAACGAACCACACGGGCAGATTCCCACTCCGAAGTACGAAAACCGCTGCCGGGATGTGCTACTTTCGGATCTACAACTGCGTCTGCGTCTCCTGCAAGGAGTCGATGCCCAACCCGAGGGACAGTACGCCAACGACAAGCGAGCCGACATACGAGTTTCATACAGGGATTTTCAGGTGCCGGTAGAAATCAAAAGGAACATGAAACGCGATCTCTGGAGTTCGATGCGAAACCAGCTAATCGCTAAGTACACGATCGACCCAGACACAGACGGCTACGGCATCTACTTAGTATTCTGGTTCGGCAAAGACCGCACGCAGCCACCACCCTCCGGCACCCGCCCCGCTAACTCCGAAGAGCTAAGAAAGCGCCTAGAAGCGACCCTATCTCCCGACGAAGCGCGCAAAATCTCGATCTGCGTAATCGACGTAAGCCGACCGGATTAATCGCAACAATCGCTATCCGTCGCTTTCAATCGGCTGGTGGAAGTAGTAGCAAAGCCCGTCGGGGGCGACCACGAAGAAAACCTGGTACTTCTTCCCATCGCGCTCGTCCACGCGCCAATTGCCCGTCTCGACGCCATTCGCCTCTATCTCGTCACGGGCCTTGTGGATGTCGCTCACCAAAATAGCCGCGCCCTCTTGGCTGGCGTCGCCGCCATTGACCGCAAACCCGATCTGCACCCCATCGCGTTCGAGAATGACCGTCGGTACGGGATCATCCCGCCTTTCGACCTCCACGAGTCCAAAGGCCGCGCCGTACCACTTTGCAGTTTGATCGAGGTCTTCCACCGGCAAGGCGAGGACGTCCTCGGCATACGGAAAAGCAGCTTCGTATAGTTTCTCTGTCACGCCTTGTTCCTCCGATCAAGGAAAAAGTAAAATGGAATTCTCCCAAAACGATTATTCGACGAGAATTATTGTTACCATGTGGGCCGCAGCAAGAAAAATAGTTACAGCTCAATAAAAAAATAAAATCCGTAATCTGTCGTACAGTTCAGTTATATGGATAAAAGCGGTTATCGCGGACTATGCAACTAGCACTCGACGAGTCTAGCCGACGATCGGAAAATTTGACAGAGCGTATCGTTTGCCGTTACGTTGACGTATGATCAAGAGCTTTGCGGACAAGCGCACTGCGGCGATCTTCGCAGGTCATGCTATTCGCGGCATACCCATGCAACTCCAGCAACGAGCGCGGGCGAAGCTGCTGGCGATTGACGCGGCCGGTCGGCTCGGCGATCTGCACACGCCGCCTGGCAATCGTCTCGAAGCTTTGCGGGAGGACCGCCGAGGTCAATACAGTATTCGCATCAATGACCGATGGCGTATCTGCTTCGTCTGGCGCGATGGGGAAGCACGGGAGGTCGAGATTGTTGACTACCATTGAGGAGGCAAATGAGTATGACTATCAAACGAGAAGAGCTAGACCGGCAAGAGGTCGATTTTTCGGACGTGGCTTCTGGGCGGCGGCTACCGCCGGTGCATCCCGGCGAGATTCTGCGCGATGAATTCCTGACACCGATGGGGATCAGCGTGTACCGGCTTGCCCAAGCGATCAAGGTTTCGCGTCCAAGACTGAACGACATTGTGCTCGGACGCCGTGGCGTCACAACCGATACTGCGCTGCGCCTTGGGCGCTACTTTGGCATGACACCTGAGTTCTGGATCAATCTTCAGACGCGCTACGATCTCGATGTTGCCGAGCGCACGATGCGTCACAAGATCGAGCGAGAAGTAGAGCCGCGGGGTAGTGTTTGAGCAGGTGTTTCCTAGCCTCGTCAATGCGCTTGCGGAGAAATCGGGAGAAAGCCTCGCCGCGAGCCGAGATGCGGCACTGATCTTTCTCTATCGGCTGCTGTTTGTGCTCTATGCTGAGGACCGGGGGCTACTGCCGGTCAACGATGCGCGGTACGACGACTATGGTTTGCGCAAGCCCGTCCGCGACGACATTGCGAGCAGGATGGCGGCTGACGACACGTTCTCGGCCAAATTCACCAACTACTACGACCGCTTGGTCAATCTTTTCAGGATCATTGACGAAGGAGACGAGTCCATCGGCCTGCCGCCCTACAACGGCGGGCTATTTGCAGCAGAAGCCGCTCCGTTGTTGGAAACGGTCCGTCTGGCCGATGAAGAAATCGCGCCCATCATCTACGACCTGAGCCACGCCGAGGATTCGCAGGGCGTGCGCCGCTTTGTCAACTACCGCGACATGTCCGTGCAGCAGCTTGGCTCGATCTACGAGCGACTGCGGGTGCGGGATTTTTGACCTTTCACCGCACCGGGCGTACTTTCTTGACAGAATATAACAAGTTTGTTATGTTGTCGAGATAGAATGGGAGACTGCATACTACGACGCAAGAGTGCAACAAGACCTCTTGTGTCTCCCGCAAGGACTTCAGGTGCGATACGACCACCTAACTTCAATGATGGAAGAATTTGGCCCCAACCTTGGGATGCCGCACACGCGAGCACTAGGCGACGGTTTGTTTGTACTCAGGCTGAAAGCCAAAGAGGGTATCGGTCGTGTGTTCTTCTGCACGATTACTTCGTCTGCTTCATCCACAAGCTCAAGGCTCCGAATCAGCACAGGTGTCAATAGAAAAATTGTGATGCTCCACAGCTTCGTGAAGAAGTCTCAAAAGACACCAAAGAAAGAGCTTGAAACCGCGAGAAAACGACTGTCAGAACTCAGGGCTTCTCAAAATTAGGAGGAATTAAGATGATGACGCACAAGGAATTGATCGCAAAAATGCGGTCGCAGCCCGGGTACAAAGAAAAGTATGATGAAGCAGCACCCGAATTTGAATTGCTGCGCAAGATGCTTGAAGCGCGAAAACGCGCTGGCCTGACTCAAGAGCAGGTAGCTGAGAAGATGGGCACGAAGGCAACGGCGATTACCCGCTTAGAGTCTGCCAACAGCGAACACTCGCCTAAAGTCGAAACGCTGCGGAAATACGCTGAGGCCGTAGGATGTCGGCTCAATATTGAGTTAATCCCTGATTGAGCCGTAAAAAGGCAAAAAGATGACGCAGGAAGAAGCCTGGTACTTCCGCCACAACGGTTTCCACCGCGTAGCTCGTCCCCTGCCGAGAAAGCTGGTGGCTCGCCTGAACGCGGTCACGGACGAACAAATCGCAACCCTAGCGGAGCCCGTCGTGTGGGAAACCGGCACCAACTCGCGCACGCCCGAGGACGTGCGTCGCCTGTCGAAAATCCTAGCGCGGGATCCAGTGTATCTCGAAGCAGCAACCCACCCGATCGTACTCAATGCCCTCGCGGGCGTACTCGGCGACAACATCGAACTGCTGACCAACAAGCACAACCACATCATGGTGCGGCCACCCGGCTCAGCCCCAGTGCCGTGGCATTCCGGCGAAGAGTTGTACGAGCCGACCTTGATCACAGCGCTCATCTACTTAGAGGAATCGACCATCGACAACGGCTGTGTGCACCTCGTCCCGGGCAGTCACTTGCGGCCCTTCACAAAGCCGCGCCGCCCCGGCGGCGACTTCCGGCGCAACCCGCTATACCGGCGCTCGCTGCCCGTGCCCATGCCAGCGGGTGGCGTGCTGCTGTTCAACGACTGCTGCTTCCACGGTGCCGACGTCAACCGCAGCAATGGCTCGCGGCGCAGCATGACCCTCGGATACCGCGCACACGATTCGCACGACGTGTTGAAGGACGATCCAGAAAAAATCCTCGTGCGCGGCAAACGGGCCTACACCGGCCATCCCCATCCATTCCCCAACCCGAAGAAAGGGAAGACGACGTGACCACTTGGGAAGAAAACATCCAGCAATCGCGGGCCGTGGCGCTCGAAATCCTGCAACCGTCCGCGTCGCAATTAGAGCACGGGTTGGCCTTGCACCGCGACGCCATTGTGTGCGAGTCGTACAGCCTCGGACTAATAGCGCCAATCGACGGCGAGGCCATGGCGCAGGCCGTGGAAGCGCGGGCCTCAGAGGTCGAGTTGCAGTACCTCTCAGAGCAGATGCGAATGACTCGCTGGGCCTACGACGCCGAGCTAAAGGCCGAGTATCTGGGGGCTTGGGAGGCGTCTGGTGTGACCTGCGCCTTTCAAAACGCCGGCGAGGAGGGCAACAACCCCATGCGCATGCTGGGGCGACTGGCGCACTATACCCATCTGACAGATCGCATGCGCGACCACGTAGCGCGCACCGCCTTCCCCGACGACATCGTCGCCGCAAAAGCCGCCGGACGCCACTGCATCTACCAGACGTGTAACGGCGTACCCCTCCCCGGAGAGCAAGCTACAGTCGAGCAGGAGTTGCGTTTCATCAGCCAGTTCTTCGAGCTCGGCTGCCGCATGATGCACCTGACCTACAACCGCCGCAATCCGATCGGCGACGGCTGTGCCGAGCCAGCCAACGCCGGTCTGAGCGACTTTGGCCGTGCTGTGATCGCCGAGATGAACAAGGTCGGCGTGATTGCCGACGTAGCTCACTCCGGCTGGCAGACCTGCCTAGACGCAGCCGAGGTGTCGCAAAAGCCAATCGTCGCCAGCCACTCGGCCTGCGCGGCCCTGAACCACCACCATCGCTGCAAGCCGGACGAGGTGATGCGGGCAATCGCCGACAAGGGCGGGACCGTGGGCATCACCAACGTACCGGCCTTCGTCGGCGGCAGTGGCTGCATCGACGCCATGCTCGACCACATCGACTACGCGGTGCAGACCATCGGCGTTGATCACGTGACGATTGGCACAGATCGACCTTACATTAGCTGCCGTGCCCAAGAAGAAAGCGCCAAGGTGCCAGCGCGACCGGGCAGCCGCCCGCGCTGGGAGGCACTGTGGGAAGTCAACGACCCCGTGCAACGCTCCGAGTGGCGTCAGGAGCGCATGTTCCAAAGCACGGCGTGGACGAACTTCCCGCTCTTTACGGTCGGCATGGTGCAACGCGGTTACACCGACGAGGACATCCGCAAAATCCTCGGCGGCAACATCCTCAGAGTTGCCCGGGAAGTGTTGGGAGAGTAGGGAGCCGACAGCGAATCAGTCCCTATCGACCTTCCGGTAGCGCTTTAGCAATTGCTGACCTTTTTCGGAGAGCGACTCGTAGGAAGCCTGCGGCATCTCGATGTTTTGCGCGATGGCGAACCAGTCGCGGCAATAGCAGACGACGAGTTCGGGGCGCGGGTCTGGGGTGCAGTTGGGCGTGCCTCGGTGGAGGGTGCGCGGGTCTTGGACCCACATTGATCCCTTTTTGAGGTTGAGGCGGTGGGCCGAGGGGAAGTGGCCCTTGAGGAGGATTTCGTCGTAACGCCCTTCGAATTCCGGGTCGGCTATGTACTGAGTCGAGGGAAGCACTTCAAAGCTGCCATTCTCTTCCGAGGTCTCAACCAAGGGAAACTTGACGCCTACCACCGGAACGGTTTCGAGGCCGACGTGGGGGATCTCGCGGGCGATGCCGGTGTCGCGGTGCCAGTGTTGGAAGGCGCTCTCCGCGCAGGGGGTATTGGAGTGATAGCAGGTGATGACGTAGCCGTCGGGACGCCAGAAACGGTCGAGGAATTCTAAGATGACAGGGTGTTCGTAAATGGCCGGGTCGGCGAAGGGTTCGATCCACGGGATGGTCAGGGTGTAGCGGTTGGTCGTCTGCAAGCGTCCCTGGCCAATGCGCGGGTCGCCCAGTTCGACGTTAGACACCTCGGTCTCGCGCTCTTGGATATGCGCCAGCAGCGGCAGGAATGCCTCGCGGACTCGGTCGATTTTTTCCTCGGGGATCATGTCCTCAAAGACGGCGTAGCCGTTGATTTTGAATTCGGCGAGCTTGAGGTCGAAATCTACATCGGCGCAAGTGAGGGTCATGGCAATCTCCGTTCGTTTCGTCTCTGTGCTACACTGAGTCCCCGGTATTTCCCTTGAGACAGTCCAATAGTTGCGTCCCCCGGTCCATGAGCAGGTCGAGGTCCGACTTGAAGGTGAGGGCTTGGAAGCCCGCGGCTTTTTTGGCCGCAAAGTCCTCGGGGGAATACGTGTTGCAGCAGGGTTTTTTGCCAGCCGCAAGGGTGGTGGCGACAATCCGCTCCATCGCCGCCTGATAGGCAGGTTGCTGCTCGTAGCTGGAGCGATGACGCGACAAGCCCATCGACAGCGCCAAGTCAACCGGCCCGACAAAGCAACCATCGACGCCGGGCAGGGCCATGATTTCTTCGGCTTGCTCAACGGCGTCAATGTGTTCCATTTGCACTATGAGCAAGGTCTCGTCATTGGCCTTTTCAAAGTAGTCGTCGCCGTAGTGGAGATAGTGGTCGCCGCCCAGCGAGCGCACCCCGGTGGGCGGGTACTTGGCGGCGCGGGCGACGGCTTGGGCCTCGGCGAGCGAGTTGACCATGGGCACAACGACCCCGCCCGCTCCTATATCGAGGGCTTTTTCCACTTCGCCGGGATTGCCGATGGAGGTGCGGATCAAGGGGCGGGCACCAGTTGGGCGAGCGGCGTAGATGCACTCATAGGCGGTCTCCCAATTCATCGCACCGTGTTGGAGGTCGAGGACGATCCAGTCCCAGCCCATCAGCCCCAAGTAGCGGGAAATCGCCGGTTGGGGAATGGTCTGCCAGATGCCAACATCCATGGCCTAGAGGCCAATCTGCTCGGCAGGCGCGTTGGGCATTCCCGGATGCGAGCCGCCAGCGTTTTTGGAAAGGTTGCCGCCGTCTAGGGGCAGCATCACGCCAGTGATCCAAGACGAGGCGTCCGAGGCGAGGAAAATCGCCGCGCCCTTGATCTCATTGGAGTCGCCGAGACGACCCATTGGGAGGCCGCGTAAATAGGTTTCCCCCAGCGTGGGATCCGCGGCGATACGCTCCTCTAGATCCGCGTTCATTATCTGGGCGCAGACAATGGCGTTGACGCGCACGCCCTTGGCGGCCCACTCCGTGCTCAACTCGCGGGTCATCTGCGCGGCCGCACCCATGCCCATGCTGTACGAGAGGTGACTGCGGCCCATGGCATTGATGCCGGCGATCGACACGAGGTTGATGATGCTGCCGCCATTGCCCGAGGCCATCATGCGCCGGCCGGCCTCTTGGCAACAGACCAAGCGACCGACGACGAGGTTTTGCAAGGTAAACTCGACCTCCTCGGGCGTCAGGTCGAGCGGGGTGTTGCGCCGCGCATTGCCGGCCACATTGCCCACGATGTCGATGCGACCGTATTTTGCGTCTATTAATTCAAACATGGTGCGGATTTGATCGGGTTTAGACATATCGCACACCGCCGGGAGAACGCGGCGGCCCAAGGCACCTAGTTCTCGGGCCGTCGTGGCCAAACCGTCGGCGTTGATGTCGGCCAAGACGAGGTCGGCTCCTGCTTCGGCAAAGCCGGTGGCCATGGCTTTGCCGAGGCCGCTGGCCGCACCAGAGACCAAGGCGACGCGGTTGGATAGGTCGAAGAGCGGATGGGACATGACAGCCTCCTGATTTTATTTTGCTCAGAACATAGGGGCGCGACTAGCAGCGGCCAAGTCCTGCCGCGCTTGCGGCGATTCGTTCGCCCGCTCTATATTTGCTGCCGAATTTTGAATCCACCGGAGCCGACATGACCACTGCCATAGACGGCTGGATACGCCAGTCGCAAGAGAAAATTTTAAGCGGCGCGGGCGTCACCTTGCAGGACTTAGACGCGCTGCGCGATCTACAAAACGGCGAGCAGCAGCATCTCCTCTACATCTGGGCCGAACAAGACCGCATCGATGCGGGCGTCATCGCGTGGAACTACTTCGGCCCCTTTGATAGCGAGTTCCGCTTTGACCCCAAGAATGAATGTCCGTATGCCAACGCGGCCGCGGCCATGGCCGACGGATGGCGGGTGGTATCTTTTCCAGTCGTGGAGTACCCGCTGGAAAATGCCCATAACCAACTCGGGTTCGAGTTTATCCTAGAGCGCTACTTCCAGTCCGGTGAGGGGTTGGATTTTACGCCGCACGGCCAGCGCCAATAAACGGAGGGGCCATGGAGGCCAACTGGAAAGAGCTAAAAAAGGAATTCTTCGACACCGGCTACGTCGTACTCGACGGCTGGATCGAGCCCGAGTTGGTGGAGCGAACCAAGCAGGACGCTCACCAGTACGGGGGGATCGACATCTTCGAGTGCGAGAGCGTCGGCGATTTGCTCTGCCACGCCAAGGTCGTCGAATTCATCGCCTTCCTGCTGGAGACGCCGGAGGTGGCCATCAGCCCCTTTCGCTTCTGGAACCACCTTACGCAAGGCGGGCAAAGCGATGGTGGCGGCTGGCACGTGGACGACACCTATATGGCCGACCGGCCGCTGACCGAGATCTTGTGCATGTACTACCCGCAGGACGTGGAGGAAGACATGGGGCCGACCATGCTGTTGCCCGGCAGCCACCGGCGGCTCTACACGCCGCCGCAAACCGCTAAGCTGGGCTGGATCCGCGGGCAGCAGAAAGTGGTCGTCAAGGCCGGTGCCCTCGCCGTGACCTTTCCCTCGATTCTCCACGCCCGCGCCGCGCACTTGTCCGCCAAGCCGCGCTCCATGATCAAATACGGCTACGAAGTGGCCGATCCCCAATACGGCTACTACCTGACCGAACAAGCCTTCCACAACTTTCGCCGCACCGAGCTAGGCCGCTCGCTGACGGAACTCGCCGAGGTCAGGGACAAGGACGACGCGCTGTGGAACTCCTATTGGAAATCGCATCCGAGCTATACTTTTCAAGACTTCAAGCACCAAATCGGCGTGGTCGGGCGACGGCTGCGCAAGCACCTCGACCACGAACAAGTTAGCTAACGAGGAGGAGAGATTCGATGGTACACAAAATTCACAAGATCGCGGTCGTAACCGACGATGTCGAAGGAGCGGTAGAGTTCTACACGCAGAAACTAGGGCTGACCGTGGTGGAGCGCTTTGCCGTCGAGGACGATGACGACTATGTCTTCCTCGACGCGGGCGGTATCCTGCTGGAACTCATGCCGCAAAAGACCGAAGGGCATCCTCCGGGCTTCCACCACATCTCCTTTGAAGTCGATAGCGTGGAAGACAGCGCGCAGGAATTGAAGGACAAGGGCGTCACCATCACCAAAGAGCCTTTCGATGTCGGTGAGGGCACCGGCATCACCTTGGGGTTTTTTGAGGGGCCGAATCAACTGAATCTGCAACTCTTCCACCGCGAGAAATGAGGTCGTCATGCGCATAGCGAGAGCCGACCGTGCGGATATGCAGGAACTGAGCGACGTCCACGGCGGCGCGGGAACTATCCTCTTCGACCGCCTGTGGGAACGCGACGATTTCGAGTCGCCCTTCGCCTTTGTCCACTGTGCGATCCTCCTACCCGGCGGCGGGATTGGCTACCACCGCCACGACGACAGCGAGGAGATTTTTATCGCCATTGACAACGCCTCGCAATTCACCCACAACGGACGTACGGCCGTCGTCGAGGGCGGAGCCGCAGTGCCGCTGCGCTCGGGCGAGATCCACGCCATCTACAACCACACCGACCGCGAGACTCGCTGGTTCAACGTCCACTGCGTGGTTCCCGGAGGCGACCCCAAATCGACCGACTTGGGCGACGACCGAGTCGGTGCTGAATTGGAATCCACCGACCGCCTGCCGGTAGGGCGGCTAGACCGCGGTGCACTGAAATACGGCCAAGCGCACGGCGGCAAGGGTGAAGTCGGCGGTCGGCTCATCTGGGGACCAGAGGATTTCCGCAGCAATTTTTACTGTTTGGCCCACTGTCTGTTGCCGCCGGACACCTCGCTCGGCTACCACCGCCACGAAGGCGTCGAAGAGGTCTATATCATCATCGAAGGTAGTGGGCGGATGACAGTAGATGATGAGACGCAGGAGGTCGCGCAGTGGGATGCGATTCCCAGTCGGCTGGGGGGCAGCCACGGTCTCTATAACCACACGCAAGAAAATCTCGAATTACTGGTCGTCGCCGTCTGCGCCGAAAAGGGGCAGTTCGACTCAACGGACCTCGGCGACGATCTAAGCCAACGCTAACAGAAAGGACTAGTCCTATGGCATCCGTGAAGATCACCTTTATCGGCCACGCTTCTTTCCGCTTCGAGTCCGACAAGGGGTCAGTCACTTACTTCGACGCCTGGCTCGACGACAATCCCACCGCCAAGATGACGCTCAGTCAGGTCAAAGAAGCCGATATCGTCATCGCCACCCACGGCCACCTCGACCACATCGGCGACTCCTACGAGATCTGCAAGCGCACCAAGGCCAAGTTCGTCGGCAACTACGAGCTTTGCTCGGTCGCCGAGGCCGTGCATGGGCTCAAGATGGGCTCGCGGGCGCTGTCGCTGAACCCCGGCGGCGGGACCAAGGTCAAAGACGCCACGATCACCATGGTGCAGGCCCATCACTCGCAGTCGCTATCGCCGCACGTCCTCGGCGGCGAACTGCCGGAGGGGCTGCTCTTCCACCCCGACAGCGCGGTCAACGGTTTCATCATTGCCTACAACAACGGCATCTCCATCTACGACACCTCCGACACCTGTCTGTTCAGCGATATGCAGCTCATCGGCCAGATGTACGGACCGCAGATCGCGATTATGCCAGTGGGCGGGCAGTACACCATGGGAATCCGCGAGGCCGCGCGGGCGGCGAGCCTGATTCGCCCCGACATCGTCATTCCCTGCCACTACGGGCCGATTATGAATCAGCCGGCCGACATCGGCGCGTTGAGCGATGCGGTACAATTCCTCTCGCCGAATACAAAGGTGGTACAGATGCAGCCGGGGCAGACGTTGACCTATACGGCGAGTAGCTATCGGGTTAGGGGCCGCAAGTAGCAATCGCAATGACATCTGCAAACATGATGAGGGCCGTCCACTATCAGGACGTGGATCCCGGAACTCAGTGGATCAAGGACGCCGCCGTCGCCATCGATTCCGACGGACCGCTCGATGCAGACCGGACCCTCACTCCGAACGTGGTCAAAATGGACGGCGGATACCGCATGTACTATCACGGCCTCGGGCCAGAGCGTCCAAACGCGGCTTCAAAGGGGTACATCCTGAGCGCCTTCTCCACCGATGCCGAGCACTGGGAGAAGGAGCCGGGCGTCAGAATGGATGCGGGCGGAGAGGGTGCCGAGCACTACATCTGGAGCCCGGACGTCATCCCGCTGGCGGATGGCCGCTACCGCATGTACTACGAGGGGAAGACCGAGACAGGAGACGGCCAGGTCAAGGCCGCCATTGTGAGTGCTGTTTCCACTGACGGTCTGGTCTGGGAACGAGAGCCGGGCCTGCGCCTAGCCGGAGCAAGCGTCTCCTATCTGGCACCTCGCTGTCTTCACCTCGACCCGGCCGCAGAGCAAGGCGGCCCCCGCTTTCGCCTCTACGCCAGTGCCTATCCCTATCCGGATGTTGCTGGCCACAAAAAGATCGTCAGCGCTGTGTCAGAAGATGGTCTAGTGTTCCAGTTAGAGCCCGGCATTCGCATACCCCAAGACCGAGCGCTCGAAAGCTATTCCGTCTATGCCCCGGAGGTCTTGCGCCTAGGCGAGGGCGGCTTTCGGATGTACTACGCAGGCTGGACGTCGGCTCCGGAGGTCCCCCGTGGATCAAAGTATCACGGTAGAATCTTCAGCGCATTTTCCGCGGACGGTCTGCAGTGGGTCAAGGATCCGGGAATCTGCATTGACAATGGAGGACCGTGGGACGCAGCCAAGGCATCAGAGCCGTGTGTGATTGACCTTGCCGACGGCCGCTTCCGCATGTTCTACGAAGCCTGCGACCTCGACGGACGCTGGCGCATTGCCAGCGCGACTTCGGTTGCATCTACTGCGCCGTAAGCACTCAGCAAATCACCAATAGCCAAAGGAGCACCACCATGCCGGGCACTGAAGCCCCTATCGGACCCAATGATGCGATTAAAGTCACCAAGATCGAGACGTTCGTCCTCAAAAACTCCTGGGTCTTCGTCAAGATCTCGACGGACGCGGGCATCACCGGTTGGGGCGAGATGCTCAAGGACGACGCCAGGGCCTGTGCCGCCGGCGCACTCGAAGTCGCCGACTACCTAGTGGGCCAGGATCCCCGCCCAGTCACTCACCACTGGCAGGCCATCCATCGCGGCGCCTTCTATCGCGGCGGCCCAATCAAAACCGCCATCTCCTCCGGCATTGACATGGCCCTCTGGGACATCACCGGCAAATGCTATGGCGTGCCCGTGTACAAGCTGCTCGGCGGCCCCACCCGCGAGCGGATTCGGGTTTACGGCGAGGTGAGCGAAAAGACCGGGGTCAACGCCATGAAGGTGGGGCCAGGCACGTCGCGTTCCCCCTTCAAATACATTGAGGGCCAAAAGTTCGTCGATGAGATCGTCGAGCGTTTCAAGGCGCTGCGCGAACAACACGGCTCCGGCGTCGATATCGGTGTTGACTTTCACGGTGCCGTGCAGCCTCCTACCGCCTTGCTGCTCGTCAAGGCGCTTGAACCATATCATCCCTGGTTCTACGAGGAAATTGTCCAGGCCCTCAACGTCGAAGTCATGGCCGAAATCGCCGCAAAAACCCACATCCCCATTGCCACAGGCGAGCGCATCTTTACCAAGTGGGGATTCAAGGAAATTCTCGAAAAGCGCGCCGCTCACATCCTCCAGCCGGACGTTTGCTATGCCGGCGGCATCACCGAATTGAAAATCATCGCCGGTATGGCCGAGGCTTACTACTCACCGCTGGCCCCGCACAACCCCCAAGGCCCCTGTTCGCTTGCCGCGAGTCTGCAGGTCGCCGCTGCCATCCCCAACTTCCTCATCCAAGAGCGCGGCGACAACGAATACGCGGACCTACTCGCCAAACCCTTGCCACCAGTCGCCAACGGCCACCGACCCCTGCCCACAGAGCCCGGCCTCGGCATCACCATCGACGAAGACAAGCTCATGGCCCAAGTCGGCGAACCGAGTCCCTATCGAACTCGCCTTGATCCCGACGACGGGTCGGTTGTGGACTGGTAGGTCGAAGAGAAGGCACACCAATCGGAGGAATACACTATGAAGCGCACTTTTAGCGTAAAGGCTATCTGGGACGATGAGGCGCAGGTTTTCTATGCCCAAAGTGACATTGAAGGCTTACACATTGAGGCTGCCAGTCTTGATGAATTTGAAGAAATCATGCTGGACGCGGCACCTGAATTAATTCTGGCGAACCATTGAAGTGCGTCCGAGATCGCCGAACATCAGCAAGAGGCGCTTATGAATGCCATTGAAGCCCATATCGACAGCGCCACGATCCAAGCCATAGCACAACTAATTGTCGAACGCTTTGATCCAGAACAGATCATTCTCTTCGGCAGCCATGCTCGCGGAGAGGTTGGAGCGCACAGTGATTTGGATCTGCTAGTCGTGCTTCGTGCAGACGCAGGACAGTCACAGCATGGCAATCCAATTCGTCGGGCGATTGCCGAGCGTTTCGTCTTACCCGTTGATGTGGTTATCCGCTCTCCAGAAGTCCTCGCCGAGCAGCGCGATGACCCGTATTCCTTGATCCACAAGGTGTTGGAAGAGGGGAAAGTGCTGTATGAGCGACGCGTCGCCTGAACGAGACTGGTTCGAGAAGGCCGATCAAGATCTGGAGATGGCCCGTCGGGCGTTGGGGCCAGAAAAACCCCTGCCGGGGATGGCCTGCTATCACGCCCAGCAATGCGCCGAGAAATATCTAAAGGGCTATCTGATCGCTCACTCGGTGCCTTTCCGCTTTGTACACGACCTCATTTATCTTACGCAGTTATGCACGGCACGCGAACCAGCCTTTGAGGCGCTGATGTCGGCCGCCGAAATTTTAGGCGAGTATGGGACGACAGTGCGCTATCCGATGGAGGGTTCAGAAGACCCTGATGTAGAAACGGCCAAGAAGGCGATCCAACTGGCCGAACAGGTTGCTGCCTTAGTTTTGAAACAGCTTTAGTCCGTGCACTAAAAGAAGGTTTTCTCGCAGCGATCACAGCGTACCTTCCCACAGAGGATGAGTGGGAGCAAGACTTGTGGGCGAAGAGATCGCAATGAACTGCATCCACTGTCGTGGGCAGATGAAGCGCTCGGCAGCACCCTTTCATGTTGACCGCAACGGCTATCACTTGGTATTCGACATAGTCCCAGCGTGGGTCTGTGCTCAATGTGGTGAGGCGTATTTTGAAGAGCGCGAAGTCGATGTAATTCAGAGCGCCATTACGGGGCTTGACCAACAGGCCCAGCAGCTTGTTGCGGACACTTGAGTTCCTTTGCCTGAGCTTACACTCTACCCTAGAAGAAGAAAGACCATGGAGCTTCACGAACTCGTCCTTGAGATGAAGCAGCTTGAACGGCAGCTCACGCTCTACGAAGAAAAATACGGCATCCTCAGCCAAGATTTTTACAATATCTTAACAGCGGGCAAGCTATCGCACTACGACGACTTTGACGAAACCCGAACGGATTTCAGCCGGTGGAAAGGCATTTACGAAACTTGGCAACGCCGCAAGGCAGCCTATAGCGAACAAATCCAACAGAGCGATCCCGCCGACGTATTGCGTGTACAACCTGCTTATTGATATGGCGGAAAACCCTCTTTCCCTAGGAGGAACACTATGACACAAACAACCGAAAACGCAATACTCACAATCGAGAACGGCGTATTTCACAGCAAAGAGGGCTTTGTGAGCGGTACGCCCATTTTCGTGGGGACCCGCGTACCAATAAAGAACCTGTTTGATTATCTGGCAGGCGGGCATAGTCTGGACGAATTTCTGGACGACTTCCCGAGCGTAAGTCGTGAGCAGGCAATAAGGACGATTGATATGGCGAGGGAAGTCTTGGAGACTTTGAAGCGCGGGCAGGTCACACGCATCGGAGCACCGTAACACGACTATTACTGGGGAGATGAATCTCTTTTCTAAATTGCGCCGCTTAGCTGAGAAAATCAAAGATAATCCTCTCTTAAGCTTTCTTATCGGCCTGCTCATCCTAGCGTTCGGAGCTTTCGTGGGAGTCCTGTTCTGTGAATGTATCGAAATCTATATTTCTAAACTTCTCGGTTCATCCAACAAAAACGAAACTCTGAAATTTCTGGGAATCAGCATGGGCGGCATCTTGGTCGCCCTGCAAGCCCTGATGTCCTACATACGCGCCAAGGCGATGGAGGGTACCGCGAAATCGCAGGCCGATGCCGCGAACGCACAAGCCAGGGCTACGGAGGAGCAGGCAAAAGCTAACCAGCATACCGAGCAAGGGCAGCGGCAGGAGCGATTTAGAAACGCTATAGAGCATCTCGGCCACGAAAAGGACTCTGTGCGCCTAGGCGGTGCCTACGAACTCTTCCATCTGGCACAAGACACCCCAGATACTCCGGAATTACGTCAGACCGTGCATGATATCCTCTGCGCTCATATACGCCAGACGACGGGAGAAAAAGAATATCGGGAAAAGCATAAGTCGAAGCCCTCGGAAGAAGTTCAGAGTCTGCTGAATTTGCTGTTCGTACAGGAGCATGAGGTTTTCAAAGGTTGCCATATCAACTTGCAGGGAAGCTGGCTGAAAGGTGTCGCCCTCAAGAGAGCACGTTTAGAAAACGCGATCCTAGTCGGAGTGCAACTGCAAAGAGCAGACCTTCGAGGAGTGCAACTGCAAGGAGCAGACCTTTCGGAGGCGAGAATGCAGGAGGCAACGCTTCAAGGAGTGCAACTGCAAAGAGCGAGCCTTTGGGCGGCGCAGATGCAAGGAGCGATCCTCTCGGGGGTACAACTACAAGCGGCAACGCTTCGAGAAGTACAACTGCAAGGGGCAATGCTTCTAGGAATGAGAATGCAAGGAGCAGACCTTTCGGATTCGGAATTGCAAGGGGCGACGCTTCGAGCAGTACAACTGCAAGGGGCGATACTTCAAGGAGTAAAAATGCAAGGCATTACCACAGGGAATGGTGGGCCGTTTGAAGAACGGATAAAAAGGCAGATTTTCCAAGAAAGCAAACTAACCGGCGTGATTTTTGAGGGCAAACTTAGTCAAAGAGTAGTAGATTCCATTGTCGCAGATTTTTCTGATGGAGAAGATGAAGCAGAAAGAGAAATACTACGAGAAATACTACGAGAGAGATTGATGCCGCATGTCGGTAAGCCGGAAAGCTATGAACTGCCGGGAAACAGCGGTGCCATCACCGGAGCCTATACCGAAGAAGACGCCGAAAAATGGATCGCCGAATACAATGAAGCCATGTCGTCCGTCGCCAAAGAGGACGCTAACTAATGCTCACCCTGCACTGACCAACGATAGCTACCCCCTCCGGTAATGAAAAGCCCCGACGTCTCCTTGACGCCGGGACGAGCTCATCGCTTGTCTAGATTCGCCATGCGTTGTTTAGCTACGTATACGTAGAAGTCGTCATCACCCTGACCGCTGTCAACAATCTTCTTTAGCCACAGGGTAGCCTTCTCATTGTCATTGAGAACCCAGTGGGATTGGCCTATCTGATATCGCATTCTATTGGCAAATACGCCATCTGGAAAATCTCTCATGTAGTCCTCAAAGCAAAACACCATTAGAGTTATGTAATGTCTGGCAACCTCCTTGTTGCCGTAATCTCCGAAGTCGCCCCCTCCGTAGACAGCCGCTTCAAATCCTCCGCCGTTTCTTCCGCTGCTTCCCACAAGAGTCTTAAATTTTCTGACATAAGCTCGGTGTGCCGCATTCGTATTGGGGAACTCGGCTATGACCTTGTCATACCAGTGCAAGGCCATGTTTTCGTTGCTAAGCCAGCTTGTATCAACACCCCAAGAATCATCCCTAATGCGATTGGAGAAAAAATCCGCATTGTCTAGATATAAAGAGGCTGTCTCGTCTTCCGAGTGCCCGACAAGTACCTCCTCTAGCTTAGAGGATAGGAGATCTATTCTCTCCTTCACAGCCTGCCCTTCTTCGGAGTCGGGGAATTCTTCTATCAGCGTTCTCCAAGTATTTATTGCCATGCCAATATCGTCTTCTCGGAAAGAAATCATTCCTAATTCGTATAAGCATTTTGCCCTGACAGTGTCGTCATCGACTCTAAACATAAGATTGATATAGGCTAACTTAGCATCCCGTATCAAGCCATGTTGCGCCAGCATGGCAGCTCTAGACAACTCGTCTTCGCTGGAAACAGCAATGGACGAGAAGGCCAGAAGTAGTACCGCGAAAATCATCTTGTTCATACCATTCTCCTAGGTTAATTGTTCACTGCAGAAAATACATCACTACGTCGCTGACCGCCGACACCACCAGCGATACGAAGTGAGATGTCTTTTGAGAGTATAGGGCGTCCACAAGGGAACGCCCACGGAATGAGCGTTATTTACGCGGCAGTTTCTACCCAATTTATCGTCCGCAGTAGCCTAGTCGGGGCCATGGACGACGGCATGAGCGAGCTATCTTCCTTCTGAAGAGATCAGGCTCATGCAGCGAATTGGAGCCGCACCCCGCAAGCTCTAACAATTTTGTGAACGGTGTCAATCTTCGGGGTATTCTGCGCCGAGAGCGCACGGGACAGGCCCGATCGGTTCAGGCCGGTTCGGCGCGCCAGTTCCGATACACCGCCGACGGCGTCAGCGACGTTGCGGAGCGCGATCATCAAGTCCTCGTGGTCGGTATCAGAATCTTCGAATACGACATTCAGATAGGCCGCGATGGCCTCGGGCGTTTTCAGGGAATCCTTGGCCTTATGTTCTCTTACGGGCATTCCGTTTCTCCTGAGTCCTACCCAATCTTAACCGTCCGCTGCCCCTTCCCAGCTCTCAACACAGCCGTCGCAATCTCCAAGGCGGCGATCCCGTCTTCCCCAGTCACCAAGGGCTGTTCGCCATTGGCGAAGCACTTGACCACGTGTTTGTCCTGTTCGGCGAACATGTCCTTGAGCGGATAGGAGTACACCCGCTCGCGTCCTTCGCCCATCTTGAGCGTAAAGGCACCGCTTTTTTGCGGATTGAAGCGCGCCGGAGCCTTTTGCGCGGTCATGCCAAATTGCAGAGTGCCGGCCGGGCCAATCACGTCGTTGAGGCTCACTACGGGCGCACCAGCGGCCACGCCCCAAGACCAGACCAAGGAGTGCTGGTCGCCGCTGGCGAAGTTGACGATGACGCTAGCGGTGTCAGCGCCGACGCTGGTGGGGTCGAATTGCAGGGAAGAGGCTTGCGCCGAAGCAGCCGGGCCGAAAATCTGCAAGGCAAAATCGTAGTTGTGCACGGCACCGTCCATCAGCGGACCGCCGCCTTTGTTCTCATCGCGGAACCACGGACGGCCCGGGCGTCCTCCCCCAGCAAAGCGCCAGATGACCGGCGAGCCGACGGCACCGGATTGGACGATTTCCTTGAGCTTGCCCCACTGAGTATCAAAGCGGCGCACAAAGCCAATGGTCAGCCGCACATCGGCTTGGCGGCAAGCATTCGCCATGCGCCGTGCATCAGCTACCTTCAGCGCCATAGGCTTCTCGCAGAACACGTGCTTGCCGGCTTTGGCCGCGGCAATGACTGGGGCGGGGTGCTGGAAGGTGGGGGTGCAGACCCACACCGCGTCGATCTCGGGCAGATCGAGCAGCGCTCGGAAGTCCGCGAAGTGGTGTTCGGCCCCGAAGTCGCGGGCGAACGCTTCAGCCGCGTCGGCGACGACATCCGCAGCCGCGACAATGCGCGCACCCCGGATCCGGGATAGGCAACTGGCGTGATGGCGGGCAATGCCGCCGCAGCCGATAAAACCGATATTCAGCATGATCTTCTCCTATTGGGACGTAGGTGGTTGCGAGAGCAACAGTAAAGGTGTCTAGCGCGGCGTTTGTCAAGGGACTGCCCGAAATCCAAAAGCGGCAACTCATTGTCAAACAAAATGTTACAACGCCTATAAACACTTGGCTTACCTTGACTTTTCCCTAGCCCAAGTATAGCTTTTTTAATTCTTTTCTCTAAGGGAAAGGCAAGCAAAAGGTCGTGCAGACCTCACTTCGCATACTAGTTGCACTGGCGTCGTTGCTCTCAACCGCTCCCGCGCTCCGCGCACAACCTTTCATGGAGCCAAGCGAGTTGCGTCGCGGCATGAGCGGCTTTGGGCTGACGACCTTCCAAGGCACACAGATCGACACCTTCCAAGTCGAAATCTTGGGAGTGCTAAAAGGGGCCTTGGGGCCGCGCATGGACATGATCCTCGCGCGACTTTCCGGCGTCCCATTGGAACACACGGGCCTAATAAGAGGCATGAGCGGCAGCCCGGTGTACATCGACGGGCAGCTCATTGGTGCCATCGCCTACGGCTGGTACTTTTCCAAGGATCCCATCGGCGGTATCACCCCCATCGCCCACATGCTCGACGTCGCCACGCGCGAACATCCCACGCCAAGCCAGTACGGAAAAGTCTTAGACCTAGATGAAGAGACCACCCGTCTGCTCGGCGGTGAGGGCGTCGTTTCGGCTGAGCTCAACGTCGAAGCCAGCACCCTAGCGCCACTGGGGATGCCCATAGCCGTTGCTGGCTTCAGTCCGAGAGGGCGGCAAGTGTTGCGCGATGCGCTCGACGCGCCGGGCATCCAGCTTTTAGACAGCCCGGCAGGGCAGGTGCTGTCCGACCAGGAGGTACCCTTCGTGCCTGGGGCCTCGCTGGCCGTACAGCTAATCCGCGGCGATTACAGCGCCGCGGCGATCGGCACCCTTACCTGGGTCGGCGACGGGCGTTTTGTCGGCTTTGGGCATCCGATGTTTTTGCTAGGGGCCACCAACCTGCCCGCCACTGGTGCCTATATCCACCAAGTCATTCCCATCCAGACCGCATCCTTCAAGCTGGGGACGCCGACCGGTGCAGTGGGAGCAGTGCGCCAAGACCGCCTTCCCGCGATCGCCGGGACGCTGGGCCAAGCGCCGGACATGCTGCCAGTGCGGGTTGCCCTGCGATCGGCGGCTGGCGATAACGCCTTCCGCTGCGAGGTGCTGCGCCACCCCGAATTGAGCCCGTCCTTGGTCCGCTCGGTTTTGTTCAACTCACTCGAAACCACTGAAAAGCTCTTTGGCGACGCCACGTTGCGGATGCGCAGCCACATCGCACTGGCCGATGGCCGCACAGTTGAGCGCGAGCAAATGTACAGCAGTGGAGTCGCGCTGCTCAGAGCCGTGATAGACGCAGTGCAGCCGGTCGGTGTCTTGCTCAACAACCCCTTCGCAGGGATGACTTTAGACTCGCTGCACTTTGAGTTGGAAATCGGCGAAACCCTAGCCCAAGCCCGCATCACGGGCCTGCGGCTGTCGCCGCCTGAACCCAAGGTTGGACAGCGGGTCTCGCTGCAGGCGACGTTGCAACCGTATCGCGCCGAGCCGGTTACAGAGCGCCTAGAGCTAAGTTTGCCCGCGCATCTCGAACCCGGCCCCTTCGTCGTGCGCGTCGGCAGCGGTGTGGCGAGCACACGTTGGGAAGCGGCGCGCCAGCCCGATGCGTTCGTGCCGCGCAATACCACCGACATGATTGCATTGCTCGAGCGCACGGGTGCGGCCGACGAACTGGTCGTCGAAGTCTTTCGCACGGAGCCGGGCTTTACGGTGAACGGGCGCGAGTTGCCCGGGCTGCCGCCCTCGGCGTTGGCCGTGCTGGGCGCGGACCGCTCGGCTGGTCATCTGGGGCCGGTCCAAGGCGAGGTCGTCCTCCGCCGCACTCTAACCACCGACTACGTCCTCTCCGGCGAGCAAAGCCTCGACATTACATTGAGAAAGCCCTGATCTAATGATACTTACAACCCGAGCTCTGTTTTCTTTTTTCTTGCTACTGTCGGCGGTCAGCGCAACCGAAGCGGGGCGCGCCAAGGCTTGGCAGCAGCACGCGTACGACGACTTCGCCGAAGGCGAGAGCGAAGGCATCTCCATCGCCGCGGACGGCACACTGGAGCTCGCCCCCGCGCTCGTCGAGCTAGCGTCATTAGAGGCAGAGCGCGTCTGGTCCATGGTGCCCAATCCCAAAGGGGGACTTTACGTGGGCACTGGCGACTCGGGGCGGCTCTTTGCCATAGATGACGAGGGGGAAGCCGAGTTGCTGTTCGATTCGCCCGAACTCGTCCTCCACGCCCTGATCACCGGCTCCGACGGGCAGCTCTACGCTGGGTCGGCTCCCGACGGCCTAGTCTACGCGCTCGACAGCGAGGGGCAGGCGAAAACCTTGCTCCAGACCGGCAGCCGCTACGTGTGGGATTTCGTCCTGATCGACGGACAGCTCTACGCGGCCACGGGCGAACCCGGTCGAGTGCTCAAAATCGCCAAAGATGGGTCGCACGAAGTCTTCTTTGCGCCGGAAGATCGCCACGTTATAACCCTGCTCGCCCACAACGACCGCTTGTACGCTGGCACGGCTGGCAAGGGCCGCATCTACGAGATCGACGGCGAAGGCCGCGGGCGGCTGCTCTTTGAAAGCGAGCAAGAAGAAATCCACAACTTGGTGGCAGGGGTCAACGGAGAGATTTTCGCCAGCGCGATTCCCGCGCCGAGCAAGGGCGAAAATTCCAACAAGGTCCCAGCGGCTGTGTACCGAGTCGGAGCGGAAGGGGCGGTTTATCCCCTCTGGGAGGATACCGAAACCAAGCTCGTCAATCTCGTTGCAACCGGCGAGTACCTACTGCTCAGCGCCTCCGACCCAGCGCGGCTTTTGCGCCTCAGTGCCGATGGCCGCCGGTCGTTGGTCGTGCAGTTCGAGAGCTTTGTCCCCAGCCGCCTCTTGTTCGGGCCAGACGGCGCGCTACTCTTGGGCGGGGCGCAAAACGCCGCCGTCTCTATCCTACCCAAGGAGGGCCGCCGTAAAGGGCACTTTGAATCAGCAGTCGAGGATTTTGCCATCCACGCGCGATGGGGCGCGCTCGAATGGCGCGGCACCCACCCTGCAGACACCCGCATAACCGTACAGACGCGCACCGGCAACAGCGAAGAGCCGGACAACACTTGGAGTGCGTGGTCCGAGCCGCTGACCGAGAGCGGCCAAACCATCGCCAGCCCCCCCGCTCGCTTTATCCAGTACCGGGTCGAGATGGAATCCACGCGCGATGAAGCCACGCCCCAGCTCAATTCGATCGAAGTCCGCGGCGTCCAAGTCAACCTCAAACCCCGCATCACCGAACTGCAAACCTTTCCCTTCCGGCCGCAACAATCCGGCAATGGCGGCCAATCCCAAGGCGCACCTCAAGCTGGCCAAGGGCGGCGCAACAATCGGCCCCCCCAAGCGAAAAGCCTGCGTCTAGTGCGTTGGCACGCCCAAGACCCCAACGAGGACGAGCTAGTGTACGACCTCTATCTCAAGGGCGAGGATCAGCGAGCGTGGAAGTTAGTCGAAGAGAACATAGCGCAAACTTCGGTTCTCTGGGACACCGCATCCATGCCCGAAGGCCAGACCCAGCTCAAGCTGGTAGCCTCCGATCGCATGGACAACCCAGCGGCCGAACGCCTGCGCGACGAACGCGAAAGCGCGCCCTTTGCCATCGACAACAGCCCGCCAACCGTTGCACTTGACGCGCAGATCAACGCCGATGGTGCCGTCGTCGAAGTGGCGATTAGCGACCGCATCTCACCAGTGCAAAAAGCCTATTACACCATTGATTACGACAAACAACAGCACCCCATCGCGCCGTTGGACGGCGTCTTTGACAGCCGCAGCGAACAGGCGCGCTTTGCCGTCGAAGGGCTGGCCGCGGGCGAGCACGTCATTGTGGTGCGGGCCATCGACGCCCTCGACAACATCGGCGTGCGGCAAATCGTCATCCAAGTCAAGTGAACCAGCCCGCGCAATAGCAGACCGGCATGACTTGAACGATTCGAGCTGTGGATAGTCTTTTGCATCCTATTCTGCGTCCATCTGCGGATCATCTTATGAATGATGTAGGATTGCAATACATGCGCCGCGCCCTGCGGTTAGCGCAACGAGGGCGTGGCAAGGTCAGCCCTAATCCCATGGTCGGCGCGGTGGTGGTGCGCGGGGACTGTATCGTCGGCGAAGGAGCCCACCTGAAGATCGGCGGACCCCATGCCGAGGTCCACGCCCTGCGCCGGGCCGGCGACGAGGCGCGGGGGGCCGATCTCTACGTCACGCTAGAGCCTTGCTCCTTCCACGGCCGCACCCCGCCCTGCACCGAAGCTGTGCTTCGCGCTGGGATTAAAAGGCTTTACTGCGCGATAGAAGATCCCGACGAGCGCGCGGCTGGGCGGGGGATCGCCGCGCTGCGGCAAAAGGGCGTCGCCATTGAGGTCGGGCTTTGCGCTGAAGAGGCGCAGCGCCTCAACGCGGCTTACATCAAACACCGCACCCAAAACCTGCCTTTGGTCCTGCTCAAGCTGGCGCAGACCCTCGACGGTCGCATTGCAGCGCGCAGCGGCGATGCGCGTTGGATCACCGGGGATCGAGCGCGGCGCCACGTCCATCGCTGGCGCTCTTGGGTCGATGCCGTGATCGTGGGCGCGGGCACCGTGCAAGCGGACGATCCCCTTTTGACAGTGCGCCACGTACCCGGGCGCGACCCGCGGCCCATCGTCATAGACGGACGCTTGCGCACCTCGCCCGACGCCCGCGTCTATCAGCGGCCCGGTGCCGTGCTCGTCACCGCAGATAACTCGCCAGCCGACAAACGCCGAGCTTACGAGGCCCAAGGGGCCGAGGTTTGGACTTTTCCGGCGTCTGCCGGGCGTATCGACTTGCGCCAGCCCCTTGGGCGCATGGCTCAAGAGGGCATGACCAGCGTCCTCATCGAAGGCGGTGGCCAATTGGCCGCGGCCGCGCTCAGCGACCGCGTCGTGGACCAAGTTTTGCTCTACATCGCACCGCGGCTGATGGGCGAAGGAGTCGCTGCCATTGGCGACTTGGGAGTCGAACGCGCGGCCGAGGCCATTCGCCTTGCGTCCTGTCGCACCCAGCGGCTAGGCCCTGATCTGCTCTACACGGCTGAGGTACAATACACTTGTTCACCGGACTCATAGAAGAACTCGGAAACGTGCGCAACCGCGTGCGCCGAGGCGCGTTCCAGCAATTGGAGATCGCCGCCGAGCGCGTCCTCGACAGCTTGCAGGTGGGGGACAGCGTCAATATCGACGGTGTTTGCCAGACCGCGGTAGCCATCGGAGAGAGCGGCTTTGCAGTCGAGACAGTCGCCGAAACGCTCTCTCGCACGACCTTGGGCTCCCTCGGCATCGGACAAGCGGTCAACCTAGAACGC
Source organism: Candidatus Latescibacterota bacterium (assembly GCA_965116455.1). Classification (GTDB taxonomy): domain Bacteria; phylum Latescibacterota; class UBA2968; order UBA8231; family UBA8231. The sequence goes on from OZ220690.1 coordinate 4,566,117, forward strand.
CCCCTCCGCGCCGACCAGCGGCTCGACGGCCACCTCGTCTTGGGGCACGTCGATGGCATAGCCCGCATTCGCCAGCGCACGGAGCGCGATGGCGAGCATCGCTTCGAGATCGAGCCGCCGCCCGCGCTCGCCCGCTACATCGCCGCCAAAGGCTCGGTGGCTCTCGACGGCATCAGCCTGACAGTGGCCGAGGTCAGCGGCGATGCCTTTACGATTGCGATCATACCGCATACATTTGACAATACAACGCTTAGCCACCGGCGCGCCGGTGATTCTGTCAACCTCGAAGTCGATGTGATTGCCCGTTATGTCGAGCGTTTGCTCGGCGAACAACCCCAGCTCAGCTTCGAGAACTTGCGCGATATGGGATACTGAGCAATGCTCGATTTCAACACCATTGAAGAAGTAGTAGAGGACCTGCAAAACGGCCGTATGGTCGTGCTCGTCGACGAGTGCGAAGTCGTGGGCGAGGGCGTGCTGGTAATGCTCGCCGAGCAAGCCACTGCCACCTCGGTTAACTTCATGACCCGCTGCGCCAGCAGCCCGCCCGTGGTCGCCGCCACCGAGGAGCACCTCAAAGCCCTTGAACTGCACATGCAGATCTCCAAGGCCCACGAGCCGATGGACGCCTCGATCATGGTCTCGGTCAATGCCCGCGCCATTGCGGGCACCGGCGTTTCGGCTCAGGACCGCGCCGCGACTATCCGCAAACTAGCCGACCCCGACAGCGTACCCGAAGACTTTGTCCAGCCCGGGCACGTCACTCCGCTCCAAGCCCAACCGGGCGGGGTGTTGCGCCGCGCTGGCCACACTGAAGCCGCGGTCGATTTGGCGCAGATGGCCGATTGCCAGCCCGTGGCCTTGATCGCCGCCATCCTAGATGAAGCAGGTGCGCTGGCCGACGCACCTTATCTGCTCAACTTCGCGCGCGAACACGACCTCAAGATCACCACCATCCACGACCTGATTGCCCATCGCCGCCGCACCGAGAAACTGATTCATCTAGAGGCTCAGTCGCCCATGCCAACCCGCTACGGCGAATTCACGGCCTATGCGTACCGCAGCTTGGTTGACGACAACCCGTACCTCGCCCTCGTGTACGGCGAGATTGCCGACGGCCGCGACACCTTGGTGCGCATGCACTCGGGTTGTCTGACCGGCGACGCGCTCGGCTCACTGCTGTGCGACTGTGGTGAGCAGCTAGCGCAATCCATGCAACTCATTGCCGCAGAGGGGCGCGGTGTTATCGTCTATATTCAGCATCACGAAGGGCGCGGCATCGGCATTTTGCACAAGCTCAAGGCATACGAACTGCAACAGCAACAGGGCCTCGACACCATTGAAGCCAACCACGCCCTCGGCCACCCCATGGACTCGCGCGACTACGGCATCGGTGCTCAAGTGCTCTACGATCTAGGATTGCGCCGAGTGCGCTTTCTGACCAACAATCCCAAAAAGCGGGTCGGCTTGGATGCCTATGGCCTAACCGTCGTCGAGCAAGTGCCCATTGAGGCCGCTCCCAACCCGCACAATATCCGCTACCTAACAACCAAGCGCGACAAGATGGGCCACGCCCTCTTGCTCAAGCGCCCAGCCGCCGAGGACGACAGCCATGCCAAAAGTGCATGAAGGACAGCTCGACGCCCGAGGCCGCAAGTTCGGCATTGCGGTGAGTCGCTTCAACGACTTGGTGACCACCCGGCTCCTCGACGGCGCGTTGGACTGCATCCAGCGACACGGCGGCGACGGCAGCGACATAGAAATTGCTTGGGTCCCCGGAGCCTTTGAGCTGCCCATTGCCGCCAAGAAGCTAGCCGGCACGGGCCGCTTTGACGTCGTCATCTGCCTCGGGGCCATCGTCCGCAGCGATACGCCCCACTTCGACTACGTGGCCGGCGAGTCGGCCAAGGGCATTGCCCGCGTCGGCCTCGACAGCGGCACCCCGGTGATCTTTGGCGTCATCACCGCTGACACGGTCGAGCAGGCCGTGCAGCGCGCGGGCGTCAAGGCCGGCAATCGCGGCTGGGACGCCGCCCTCAACGCGGTTGAAATGGCCAGCTTGATGGCCGAGTTAGGATGAGCGGCGAGGACGATTTTTTTGGCGATGGGACTTCTGCCGACGAGGCACCTCCCAACAATCGCCACGGCGCCCGTCAAGTGGCCTTGCAGGCCCTGTACTGGGAGCAGAGTGCGGCGACTGACTCACTCGGCGCTTTGGATCAGCTCTGTGCGCGCTTTGGCCTCGCGCCAGAGGTGCAATCCTTTGCGGCCGAACTCTTGCAGCGCGCAGCCGAGCATGCGGACGACCTCGACGCGCTGGCCGCGGCCCGGGTTCAGCACTGGCGCTGGGAGCGCATCGCCCGCATCGATCGCTTAATTTTGCGCTTGGCCTTGGCCGAAATGCTCTTTATTGAGGAAATTCCCGTCCGGGTCTCCATTTTTGAAGCTGTCGAACTAGCCAAGTCCTACAGCACCGATAAGTCCTATGCGTTCGTCAATGGCGTCCTCGACGGCATCGTGCGCCAGAAGGGACTCAGCGTCTGAGGTTGAATATGTAGCAATCCTGAATGACTTGAACGATTCGAAATGCGGATCGTCTTGTTTCTACTATTCTTTGTCCATCTGCGTCCATCTGCGGATTATCTTAGGGACGTAGTCCTCGGCGTCAGTCCACACATATGTGGCCCTAAGCTTTAAGAGGATTTAGTATGCTCAACTCGCTCGTAAAAAATCTCTTCGGCTCGCAGGCTACGCGCCAGTTCAAGCGCACGTTGCCACAAGTGAGCCAGATCAGTCAGCTAGCGGCGTCGTACCAATCCCTGAGCGACGCCCAGCTCCAAGCCAAAACCGCGACCTTCCGCCAAGACCTACAGGCGCGCAACGCGGACAGTCGCCAGCAGCTTGAAACAGTCGAAGAGCGCCTGCGCGGCGATCTAGAACCTGAAGAGCGCGAGCAGCTCAACGACCAATACGGAGAGCTGGACAAAACCATCCGCGACGTGGAAGCGGCCTTCCTCGACGAAATCATGCCCGAAGCCTTCGCCATGATCGTCGAGACTTGCCGCCGGCTCTTGGGCCGCACGTGGGAGCGCGCCGGCGAGTCCGTGGAGTGGGACATGGTGCCCTACGATGTGCAGATTTTCGGCGGTATCTCGCTGCACCAGGGCAAGATCGCCGAAATGGCTACCGGCGAGGGCAAGACCCTAGTGGCGACGATGCCCCTCTTCCTCAACGCCATACCCCAACGCGGGGTCCACCTCGTTACCCACAACGAATACCTCGCCCGGCGCGACGCCATGTGGATGGGGCCGATCTACAATTTCCTGGGGATGTCCGTGGGTATCATCCAAGACGTGTTTCAGACTGGTGCCGAGGCATTTCTGCTCCAAGCACCCGAGGGCGTGCCCGAGGAATTCCGCTGGAAGCGGACCGACCACAAAACCGCGTACAACGCCGATATTGTGTACGCCAATCACAGCCAAGTCGGCTTTGATTACCTCCGCGACAACACGGCCGTGCTACTCGAAGACCTGATGCAGCGCGAATTCAACTACGCCATCGTCGATGAAGCTGACTCAATCCTCATCGACGAGGCGCGGACCCCGCTCATCCTCTCTGGGACCGTCCCCGACTCCACCAATCAATACAAAGAGATGCGCCCCCTCGTGGAGCGGCTGATGAGGGCCCAGACCAACCTAGTCAACAAAATCATCGCCGGGGCCGAGCAGGCGGGCAAGGAAACGGGCGACTACGACTACGACACTGGGATTGCACTGCTCAAGGCCACTCGCGGCGCTCCCACCAATCGCCGGCTGGCCAAAATTTTGCAGGAGGAAGGCGTCAAGCGGCTGATCAACCGGATTGAGGCCGATTACATGCGCGACAAGCGCCTCCATGAGCTTGACGAAGATCTCTACTTCGTCGTCGATGAGAAGGCCAACACCATCGACCTAACCGAGAAGGGGCGCGACTTGCTCTCACCCAATGAGCAGGCCCTCTTCGTGCTGCCCGACATCAGCATCGAGGTTGATGCGATCCGCAACGACCCGGACCTGAGCGCCGAGGACAAGGCCCGCAAGGAGGAGGAGGCGCACCGCGATTACGCCGAGAAAAGCCAAGCGGTCCACAACATCAACCAACTAATGAAAGCCTATACCCTCTTCGAGAAGGACGTGCAGTACCTCGTCTCCGAAGACGGGCGGGTGGTCATCGTCGATGAAGCCACGGGCCGACCGCAGCCCGGTCGGCGCTTTGCCGACGGCCTACACCAAGCGCTAGAGGCCAAAGAGGGGGTGAAGCTAGAGCACGAAACCCGCACTGTAGCCTCCATAACCGTCCAAAATCTCTTCCGCATGTACCACAAGCTGTCCGGCATGACCGGCACAGCCGAGACCGAGGCCAGCGAACTGTGGGAGATCTACAAACTCGACGTGTCCGTCATCCCCACCAACCGCCCGATTCGCCGCTTTGACCAAGAGGACCAGATATTCCGCACCAAGCGCGAGAAATACAACGCGATCATCGAGGAAATCGACCGCCTGCATCAGCTCGGCCTGCCGGTGCTAGTCGGCACCATCTCGGTCGAAGTCTCCGAGTTACTCAGCCGGATGCTCAGCCGACGCGGCATCAAGCATCAGCTACTCAACGCCCGCCACCACGACAAAGAGGCGCAAATCGTCGCCGAAGCCGGCCGAGTCGGCGCGGTTACGATCGCCACCAATATGGCCGGGCGCGGCACGGACATTAAGCTGGCACCCAAGGTCGTCCACCTCGATCGCCAGACCGTCGAATCCGCCCTCACCCTCGACGACAAGCTGCCCTCCGGCCAAGGCTTGCGCCAGCATCTGCAAGAAAATCCCTCTGGACTACAGGTCATCGGCACCGAGCGCCACGAAGCGCGGCGCATCGACCGCCAGTTGCGCGGTCGCTCGGGACGCCAAGGCGACCCTGGTTCCTCGCGCTTCTACCTGTCTCTCGAGGACGACCTGATGCGGCTCTTCGGCTCGGAGCGCATCGCCTCCGTCATGGATAAGCTCGGGGCCGAAGATGGCGAGGTCATCGAGGCTGGTATGGTCACGCGGTCGATTGAGCGGGCGCAAAAAAAGGTCGAGGCCCGCAATTTCGAGATGCGCAAGCACGTGCTCGACTACGACGACGTCATGAATCAGCAGCGCCAAGTCATCTACAATCGCCGCCACGACCTGCTAGAGCAAGACAGCGCCCGCGAGCAAATCGCGGAAATGATCGAAGAGAGCGTCGATGGCATCTTGGCCTCGTACGTCGATGCAGACGACCTACCAGTTGAGTGGGACTGGGAGGGCCTGCAGACCGAGTTTAGCAGCACCTTCTTTTTGGGCTGTTCTATCCCCGAAGAGGAGCGCGCCTACGCCAGCGTCGAGGGTCTGCGCGAGCAGCTACTCGCCATCGTGCGCGAAGCCTATCAGCGCCGCATCGACGTCGTCGGCGAGGAGATTTTCCGCGAAGTCGAAAAGGGCATTGCCCTGCGCACTATCGACACTTGTTGGCAGGAACACCTCCACGAAATCGACGAATTCAGAGACGGGATCGGCTTTGTCGGCGTCGGCGGAAAAAACCCCCTCATAGAGTACAAGCGGGGGGCCTACGACATGTTTGAGAGCTTGATCGGCCGCATTGCCCAAGAGACGCTGCGCAATCTCTTCCAACTGCGCATCGACATCGAGACCGAGGCTTTGGGGCCGGCGCGCCAGCTAGATCACGTCAACGCGGTTCACCAAGACGCCACCAACATGGGCTTTCGCGGCATCGAGCCGGCCCCGGCCGGCGTCCCCGGCCAGCCCGCGCAATTGCGCGGCTCGGGTGGCGGCAGCAGCGAGGGCCAAGCCGTGCGCCAGCCAGTCGTCCGCGACCAGCCCAAGGTCGGGCGCAACGCCCCCTGCCCCTGCGGCAGCGGCAAGAAGTTCAAAAAGTGCCACGGCGCCTAAGCGTGGAAAGCGATATGAGTTTCTGGGAACTACTCTGTCTGGTGGTGTACAGCATTATCATCGCCGTTCTGGGGGCTTACGGCCTCCACCGCTATCAGCTACTGCGCCTGTTCTATCGGCATCACCCAACCCCAGTTCCCCCGCCCAATCGCTTTGCCGAACTGCCCTTCGTCACGATCCAACTCCCGCTCTATAACGAATATCACGTGGTCGAGCGCCTGCTAGAGGCCGTGGGCCAGATCGACTATCCCCGCGACCGTCTGCAAATCCAAGTTCTCGACGATTCGCAGGACGAAACCCGCGACAAGGCGCGGGAAGGAGTTGCGCGGCTGGCGGGCCAAGGGCTGGATATCGAGTACCTCGGCCGCACCAATCGCCACGGCTTTAAGGCCGGAGCGTTGGCCGCAGGGCTAGAGCGCGCCCGGGGCGAATTCGTGTTGGTCCTCGACGCCGATTTTGTGCCCCTCCCCGACATCCTCCAACGAGCTATTCACTACTTTACCGACGATTCCATCGGCATGGTGCAGATGCGTTGGGGGCACCTCAACCGCTCCTATTCGCTCCTGACGCGCATCCAATCGATCTTTCTCGATGGGCACTTCGTCGTCGAGCACACGGCCCGCAACCGCTCGGGCCGCTTCTTCAACTTCAACGGCACTGGGGGGATCTGGCGCAAAAGGGCCATCTACGACGCCGGTGGCTGGCAACACGACACGCTCACCGAAGACCTCGACTTGAGCTACCGCGCCCAGCTAGCGGGCTGGCAGTTTCTCTATCTGCCCGAAATTGAAGTGCCCGGCGAGATCCCCATCGAGATCAATGCCTTCAAGTCGCAGCAGCACCGCTGGACCAAGGGCGCGGTACAGACGGCAAAGAAAGTGCTGCCGCGGATCTGGCGCTCTGCGCTACCAGCCAAGATCAAGGTCGAGGCCACCTTCCATCTAACGGCCAACCTCTGCTACATCATGATGTTCTTGATGGCCCTGTTGACCATTCCGGTGCTTTCCATCCGCTCGCAACTCGGCTGGGAGCGGTTCTTTATCATCGACCTACCGCTGTTTTCTTTTGCTACCATGGCCATTTCCGGCTTCTACATCACCTCCCAGCGCGTGCTCTATCCGGATTGGCGGCGACAGATCAAGTATTTGCCCCTGCTGATGGCCATAGGCATGAGCCTCTGCATCAACAACACCCGAGCGGTGATCGAGGGCCTCGTCGGGTACCAAACCGACTTCCACCGCACCCCCAAATACGGGCTTACCGGACGCCGCGACCAAGGCCAGCGGCGCAAGTACCTAAGCCGCTGGCCGCTGCTGTCTTTAGGCGAACTGGGCATGGCGCTCTACTTTGTCGTCGCCCTCTACCACGCCTATGCGACCGGACTCTACTTGGGGATGCCCTTCCTGCTGCTTTTTCACACTGGCTTCCTCTACACCGGTTTGCTCTCCAGCGGCCAGCGCTGGTTGCACCGGGCGTCCTAAACGCAAAAAGCCCCCGGCCACAGGCGGCTGGGGGCTTTCTTCGCTCTAATATTACAGTCAGCTAGAGGGCCACACGAGGGGATAGGGGTCGGTGAGCTTCCGCTGCAACCACAAGATGTCGACGACTCTGTAATGCCGGACGGTCAACCGCTCGATGTGGCGTACGCCGATATCGACGTTGCTCTTTTCGCGCCGCAGCTCTCGTCCCTGATCTCCAGACAGTGGAATCGCTTCCGCTACCTTCGCGACATAGAGATTGTGGGCCAAGCGCAATTCTTTATAGTCCAGATCGTCTGGCACGAGCCCTTGCAACTCTGCGACGTACTCGTTGATGAGTCGCCGCGCCTTGGCCAAGTCCTGCTCAGAAATCTCAGAGAGAGGTTTTCTCAGATGCTCAATGGTCTCGACAATCTGCTTGTTTTTGCCGTCCAGTTTCTGCATCTGCTGGACGTATTCGATCAGAATCTGTCTCTCGGCCTCCTCGCTACCGCAGGCGACCAGACCTGCTGCTAGCGCCAACACAGCCAGTTTCCTCGACATATGACCTCCCTGTAGGGGTGGAGATTGTCTGTTCTGTCGGCCTCAAAATACACCGTAGAGGGGGGAAAATCAAGCTCTCTCTACGCTGGACCCTATTGACGGCGCTTATGCGCCCTCATAATATCAATTTTTCGCATCCCACGCTCTAACCTGAGGACATCTCTTCCATGATAACTCGCGAACAGATCCAATCCCAGCTCGACAACTGTCTGCTGGAGGCCAAATTCCCCCAGTGGGAGTCGCGCTATAAGCGCGGCAAGGTGCGCGATATGTACTTGCTCGAAAACCATCGCGTGCTAATCACCACGGATCGCCAGAGCGCGTTCGATCACGTGCTCGGCACTATTCCCCTCAAGGGCCAAGTGCTCAACCGCATCGCCCAGTACTGGTTTGAGCAGACCCAAGATATCGCCCCCAATCAAATCATTTCGGTGCCCGACGCCAACGTCACCGTCGCCCGCGAACTGGACATCCTACCCGTCGAGGTGGTGGTGCGCAAGTATCTGACGGGCAGTTCGGACACTGCTATCTGGACCCATTACAACAGAGGTGTGCGCCACTATTGCGGCCACGCGTTGCCCGACGGCATGGTCAAAAACCAGCCCTTCGACGAGGCGATCATCACGCCAACTACCAAGGACGAAGTCCACGATGAGCTGATTTCGCGCGACGAGATCATCGCTCAAGGCTTGGTGCCAGAAGACGTCTGGTCCCAAGTCGAGGAGATCGCCCTCGCGCTCTTTGCTCGCGGCGAGGAGCTAGCAGACAAGCAAGGGTTAATCCTCGTCGATACCAAATACGAAATGGGTCTCGACGCCGACGGGCGCATCACGCTCGCCGACGAAATTCACACGCCCGACTCGTCGCGCTTCTGGATCAGAGACACCTACGCGGAACGCCACGCTCGCGGCGAGGAGCCCGAAAGTCTCGACAAAGAATTTTTGCGCCTCTGGCTCCGCGACAAGGGCATTTCCGACGACAATATCCCCGAACTCGACGACGAGATTCGCATCCAAGTTGCCGAGCGCTATATCGACCTTTTCCAACGGGTCACAGGCGCAGACTTCGACGCCGAACTCGGCGCAGTGCCGGTCTTGCAGCGCATTGAGGAGCGGATTGCGGAGTACCTCAACTAATTAGAGAGCTATGGTCAAAAATTTGCTCCGCGCCTTTTTGGTCTTCCGCTTGGAGTTTCATCAGCCCACCCTCAATTTTGAGACCATGTTGAGCTATTGGCGGCGCGCGCCCATCGTCCAGTACGTGATTGAAGACGACGGCGAGCAGCGCAGCAGTGCGCTCAAGCGCCGGCTCGACGAGGTCTATCCCTTCTAATGCTGCATCGCCAGCTCAGAAACGCCTTGGAGGAAATTTTCGGCGTTTCCTTTGTCGCCGAGGCACTCGCCAACGCGCCCATCGCCCAAGTTGTCCTCTACGAGCGGCGCGAGGAGTTCAAAAAGGCCGTCCTCGGCTTCCAGCGAATCAATTTTCGCGACGAACACACCGCGTATGCCGCGACCATGGAGCGCGAATTGGGCATCGCCCTGATCTGCGCCCTCCTCGACAACGACACGCGCGAGCTAGTTTCCGAACTTGGCCTCAATTATCTATAGCCATTCGGGCGGTGGATCGTCTTGTCCATCCTATTCTGCGTCTATCTGCGTCCATCTGCGGATCATCTTGTGAATGATATAGGATTGCTATATGAGCAAGCTGCTCGCCTTTGACCTAGGAGCCGAGAGCGGCCGCGCCATCGTCGGGCATTTCGATGGCGAACGCCTAGCGCTAGAAGAGCTGCACCGCTTTGCAAACGGCCCGGTGCAAGTCTTCGACCGTCTCTACTGGGACCCTCTGCGCCTCTTCGCCGAGATGAAACAGGGTCTCGGCCTCTTTGCCAGTACACACGGCAAGGCCCTTGATGCCATTGGCGTCGATACCTGGGGCGTCGATTTCGCCCTCCTCGGGCCTGGGGACGTGCTCTTGGACAATCCGCGCAACTACCGCGACCCGCGCACCGACGGCATGTTAGAGGAAGCCTTTGCACGGGTGCCGCGCGAGGAAATTTTCGCGCGCACCGGCGTGCAGTTTTTGCAGATCAACACCTTGTATCAACTGCTTTCGCTGCGCGACTCGCCCTTGTTGGAATGGGCGCAGACCTTCCTGATGATGGCCGACCTTTTCAACTTTTACTTTACGGGCACCAAGACCTGCGAATTTTCCAACGCCACTACCACCCAATTCTACGATCCGCGCCAAGGCACTTGGTCGGTCGAACTCTTGGAAGGACTGGGACTGCCGACCCATTTTCTTCCCCCGATCGTCCAGCCCGGCACCTCCCTAGGCTCACTCCTGCCCTCTATTGCTACTGAAACAGGGCTTGGCTCAGTTCCGGTCATCGCCCCAGCTACCCACGATACGGGCGCGGCCGTGGCCGCGGTGCCCGCCGAAGTCCGCGACTACGCCTATATCAGCTCGGGAACTTGGTCTCTAATGGGCGTCGAGCTCGATCAACCGCTCATCAGCGATCAGGCATTCCAGTACAATTTCACCAACGAAGGAGGCGTCGGGCCGACCTACCGCTTCCTCAAAAACATCATGGGGCTGTGGCTGATACAGGAGTGCCGACGCGCTTGGCAGCGCGAGGGACGCGCCTTTTCCTACGACGAGTTGACGGCCATGGCTCAAAGCGCGCCCCCCTTTACCGCTTTCGTCGATCCAGACGCCGAGCGCTTTCTCGCGCCGGGCGACATGCCCGCCAGAATCCGCGCCTATTGCCAAGAGACGGGCCAAGCCATTCCCGCCAACGAGGGGCAAGTCGCGCGCGTGGCTCTCGAAAGCCTAGCGTTTAAGTACCGCTACGTACTCGACGCGCTAGAGACCATTCTCGGCCGCCGCCTCGAATGTATCCACCTAGTCGGCGGCGGGATCCAAAACCGCCTGCTCTGCCAGTTTACCGCCTCGGCTACCGGTCGCCCGGTCGTCGCCGGGCCGCTCGAAGCTACGACCATCGGCAACTTAATGCTCCAGCTCATCGGCTTAGGCCGGATGAACTCGCTGGCCGAAATCCGCCAAGTTGTGCGCCACTCCTTTGCGCCCGTTGTGTACGAGCCGGAACAAGCCGCTGCTTGGGACGCGGCCTACGACCGCTTCCGCTCGCTGCTCTCCCCGGCCTGATTCCGAACTGGAACCGCGTTCTTCCTCAGCCGTCCTACTTAAGAACCGGTATTTTCACTTTTCGCTCGTTTTGGCTACTCATGGGAAAAAGCAGCCTCGATTCGCTAGATCTAGCCGAGTCCTACTGGCGCGACATTCAGCACTTTCAGCCGCTGAGCCGCCAACGAGAGATCGAGCTGGTACACAGAGCGCGCGCTGGCGACGAGCGCGCCATGCACCAGATGGTCGAAGCCAACTTGCGCTTTGTCGTCCGCATTGCGCGGGGATACCACGGGCGCGGGCTTTCCTTTATGGAGCTGATCTCCGAAGGCAACCTCGGGCTGATGGAAGCCGTCCAGCGCTTCGATGAGACGCGCGGCTTTAAGTTCATCACCTATGCAGTGTGGTGGATTCGCCAAGCCATTCTCCGCGCCCTAGCCGAACACGGCAAAATTGCCCGCCCGCCGCTGAGCCGGGTCAATGATCTGCAAAAGGTCGAGCGGTGGACGGGTATCCTCGCCCAAAAACTGGGGCGCGATCCCACCCCCGAGGAAATCGCCAACAGCGCCGAATTATCGCTGGAGCGGACGCACAATGCCCTTTACATGGCCCAACCCGATGTCTCGATGGACGTGCCGACCATGCCCGATGAAAGAGAGCCGCTGATGGCCACTTTCGCGGCTCGTACCCCCGATCCAGCCGATTGCTATGAGCGCACCGCGCTCTCTCATACCTTGCACGCGTGCCTCGACATACTCGACCGGCGTGAGCGCCTAGCCGTCCGCGCCTATTTCGGCCTCGACGACCAAGAGCCCCAGACTCTGGAGCAAATCGGCGTGCAATTGGGCCTCACGCGCGAGCGAGTGCGCCAACTCAGGGACCAAGCTCTCGATAAAATGCGAATCCACGCTGGCGAGCTATTACTCGAGCTTTCCAACAGTCCCGTGTAGCAAGACGCGCTTTTGCCGCAATATGGGCAAAGGGCTTGATTGAGCGCAGCAAAAGGCTTTCTTTCAATTAACCTGACTTTGGAACAGCCTTTTTACAGGATAAAAAACTCTGATGTCTTACAACTTAGCTGATCTCCACACGCATTCCCTGTGCTCTGACGGATTGCGGACGCCGACTGAAGCGGTCGAAGAGGCCTGCGAAGCGGGCTTGCAAGCGATGAGTTTGACTGATCACGACACAGTCATGGGCGTCCCCGAGGCCACTGCGGCCGGCGAGCGGATGCACATGGAAGTAGTGCCCGGCACCGAGTTGAGCGCCCACATCCGGGACCGCGAGGTACACATTCTCGCCTACTGCATCGACTACCAAGACGACCAGCTCGGCACAACCCTCGTCAAGTCTTTTCAAGCCCGCCACCAGCGGGGGATCGCGATTATCAAAGCGCTCAACGCCATGGGACTGACCGTCAGCCTCGACGACGTGCTCTCCCAAGCCAACGGCAGCCCCCTTGGGCGGCCCCACATCGCTGCGGTCATGGTGAAAAATGGCCTAGTGGCCGACAGAGACGAAGCTTTCAGCCGCTACATCGGCGACCACGGGCCGGCCTTTAGGCCCAAACCCTACGCCGCAGCCAAAGACCTCATCGCCCTCATTCATCGCACGGGGGGCGTGGCCGTGCTCGCCCACCCCAGCATCAGCCTCCCCGAATCCATCATCGAGCAGTTAGTCGCCTATGGGCTCGACGGCATCGAGGTTTTCCATCCGGCTCACCAGCCGGCGCAAATGGAATATTACGACCAACTCGCCGACCGCTACGGCCTGATCAAATCGGGAGGATCCGACAGCCACGGCGACAGCGAGGGTACCCGCATCGGCGAATACGGAGTCGGCTACGAAGTAATCGAGGCCATGCGCGAGCGGGCCGCTACCTATGCTTGAGTGGCCCAATCACTGGCCGCAGTAAAAATGCTCGCTTGATGACCTATTTCTTCCCTCGCCAAGCCGTCCTCTTCTCTTGCTCGCTGCTCGTCCTCGCGCTGCATCTATCGCCCGGCCATGCGCTTCGGCCCCAGCGCTTTCACCAAGCATCCGAGCCGATCCGCGGTCTATTCGGCACGTCAATAGGCGACATTGTCTGGAGCGGGCGCTATCTATGGGTCGGCACCGAGAATGGAGTAGCGCGGCTCGATCCGGCGCAAAGCAGCGGCGTTGAGGTCGTGGACTGGGTCACCTTTACCGAACTCAACGGCCTCGGCCGCGGCGCGATCAGCGCCCTCGACGCGGTCGGCGATACCGTGTGGGTAGCAACCCTGATCGATTCAGTCACTGTCGAAGGAGTGAGACAAGCGGGAACTGGGCTGAGTTTTTCCCACGACGGCGGCGGCTCTTGGCACCACATTCCCAATGAGTTCATTTTTGGCCCCGGCACGCCCATCAACAATGCTTGTTTTGACATCTCCATCGACGGGGAGGCTGTGTATGCCGCCTTTTTCGCTGGCTCCACCGTGCGTTCGTTCGACCAAGGCCGCACTTGGGAACCTTTCTTGCCCGGCGGCGCAGACGAGATCGTCTTCTTCGCCAGTGACACGGCTGCTGACAGCTTGCGAATTGTGGCCGATAGTCTCGCCAGCGCAAACGCCGACCCAGACGACATTGCCCAGTTTCGCGCTGACGCCGACAGCTTGGCCAGCCAATCATTCCTGCACCGCACTTTTGCGGTGATAGCTTACGGGGATACGGTGTGGATTGGCACTTCGAGCGGGATCGCCTTTACCTTTGACGGAGGCCAGCGTTGGCAAAACGCCAAAGTGCGCCTCGGCGCAGAGGGCACGCCCCTTCTAGGCCACCCGGCTGGCAACTGGGTCGTCGCACTCGAACGCCAAGTACTGCCCGACGGCACCGCGGCCATTTGGGCGGGGACTAACACCACCACATTGCCCGGCCAAACCCAAGCCATCAGCGTCAGCCGCGACCTCGGCCAGACCTGGAGCCACACTGGGCCAACGTTTGCCTGGGACTTTGCTTTTACCCCCAATTTTGTCTGGGCTGGCACCGACCAAGGGCTGCTAGCCAGCCCAAACCCAACCCTGCCGACCGACTCAGAACGCGTCTGGGACACCATAGACGTCGTCGATGGGCAGCCCCTGACCGGCACCTTCGTGGGGCTTGCAACGATGGGCAAGGTGCTCTGGGCCGGGGCCGAACATGGCCTTGGGCGCTCCGAGGATGAGGGAAGTACCTGGCGCGTCATCCGCGACCTAGTCCGCACGCGCTCGCTTGACGAAGGTACTTTTGTCAGCGCCGGAGGCGTGCCCGACAGCACGGCCCTCGCGTACGCAGCACCCAACCCTTTCGCCCCCTCGCGCGAAACGACGACCATTGTCTTTAGCTTGTCACAGGATGCAGAGGTTTCTGTTGTGATCTACGACTTTGCCAGCGGCCTAGTCCGCGACCTTGCGACGGACGCGCCCTTTATCGGCGGAGTCGATCACCGCATCCTTTGGGATGGCCTCGACCAAGACGGCCAACTGGTAGCCAACGGGACGTACTTTTACCGCATTGCCCTAAACACCGGTCAACAGGCCTTTGGCAGAGTGGTGGTGCTCGATTGAAAACGCTCTTCGCACTACTGCTCGCCGCCTCCGCCGCGCACGGGGCCGATTTTGCCGCCGCCTTTCTCAGAACGGGACTGGGTGCCCGCGGCCTAGGGCTGGGAGCCTTTGTCGCCGCGGCCGACGATGCGTCATCCTCCTACTGGAATCCGGCCGGCCTCGCTCGCCTGCGCGGCAAAACGCTAGAAACCTCCATGCAGTCGCTCTCGCTGGGGCGGCGACAAGGCAGTGCCGCTATTGCGTTCAACATTCGCGGCGACATGGGCTTTGGCTTTGCCTGGTCGCATGCCGCAGTCGGCGGGATCAAGGGCCGTACGGCTAGTGGCCAGTACACCGGGCCAATCGAGGACCGCGCCAATGCTTTTATCTTCGGAATAGGTCGCTCTCTTGGGCCGCGCCTTGCGGTTGGTTTGGCCGTTAAAGTCCTCAAACAGAGCATCGACCTGCCCTCTGTTCCCACGGCCACGGCCAACGGTAGCGGCTTCGACTTAGGGGTGCAGTTTTGCGCAGCCGAGCATACTTGGCTCGGGGCTAGCGTATCCAATCTCGGGGCCGACCTCGCTTGGAAGGTGCGCCACGCCGATCAGCGGTCGAATGCCACCGAGAATGCCCTGCCGCGAATCCTCGTCTTTGGCGCGTCACAGCGACTTTTGGATGCTTTGCTGCTGGCCGCCGAGTTCCGCGACGACGGGGAACAGAGCGTCAACCTCGGAGCCGAGTGGCAACTCAATGCGCTACTCGCAATGCGCGGCGGTCTGCACCGCCTCGGGGCCGAAGACGGGGGCCAACTCTCGGCCGGACTGACCTTGCAGCCGATGCACCGCGAGACCTTGCAATTCCAATACGCTTACCTAACCGATCCCCTCGGCGCTGGGGGCCGCACGACTGTGAGTATGGCGCTGGCGTTCTAACAAGCGATGGCTCTCTTATTAATTGCGCTTTTAGCTCTGCCCACAGCCCTCGCCGCCGCCGGGCTACCCTCACTGCGCCAAGGTAGCGGAGCCCGCGCGACCGCCTTAGCCAGCGCAGAGACTGTCCTGTTCGCCACCCAAGCCCTCAACCCAGCAGCCCAACAATCGCGTGGGCGCAGCGTCGCCTTTAACCACCAAGCCTCGATCCAGAATATCCGCCAGAACCACCTGCACCTGACGCAGACCCGCGGCCGCGGCACTTGGGGACTCTCCGCCCAACTGTGGCAGGCCAACGATCTAGAGCGTCGCACCGGCCCCTCGGCTGAACCGCTGGGGCACTTCGGCGTGTACGAGGGAGCGGTTGGCCTGAGCTACGCCCGCCAGATGGAGTGGACGCGCCTCGGCTTGCAGCTAAAATTCATCCGCCAGTCCATTTTTACCCAAAACGCCAGTGGCTTAGCCGCCGATCTCGGCCTGCTGTGCGATGTCTCAGCCAGCTTGCGCTTGGGGGCCACGGTGCGCAACTTGGGCCGCATGAATCGCCTCGACCGACGGGCGACCGACCTGCCCTTAGAAGCTCGCTTCGGTGCCGCCTATGTCGGCCGCACAGACATACTCGTAGCTGTCGAAGCGCAAAAGGCCCGCGGCGACGACCTCACGCTGCATTTAGGCGGCGAATACCGGGCCGGCGAGCACCTGCGCCTGCGCACAGGCTACCAGACTACTGAAAACCGCGGCCTCTCAGCCGGGCTGGGTCTCGCGGCCGAGCGCTGGATCATCGACTACGCCTATGTTCCCTTCGGCTCGGGTTTGGGCGACGCGCACTGGCTCAGCCTCCAGCTAGAAAGCACAACCCCTTGAACTTCTGGCGCAAAACAGTGTCGCCGGTGGTGCCGCCAACCCCGCCAACTCCGACCGCACTTCCGGTACAGCGCGCTAACTCCTCGCGCTTGTGGGTTCACCTGCTGCTGTTTTTCTGTACCATTGCTTCGACTGCAACCGCTGGTGCCATGCAGCAAGGCGTTGATCCGTTGAGCAGTATCGCGGCCTTGGTCCACCTTGTCGAGGGCCTCCCTTTTGCCGCGACTCTGCTCTTTATCCTCACAGTCCACGAATTCGGCCATTACTTTGCTGCGCGCCGCTGGGGAGTCAATGCCTCGCTGCCTTACTTTCTCCCCCTGCCCTATGTTTCCTTTCTCGGTACTTTGGGCGCGGTCATCAAAATTCGCTCCCCTATCCCGAACAAGCGCGCCCTCCTCGACATTGGTGCCGCCGGCCCCCTAGCGGGCTTTGTCGTCGCCCTCGCGGCCTGCTTTGCCGGGCTTTCGCGCTCGGCCGTGGTCTCAGCCGATTACTTTCACTCTTCCCCCATCGAATTGGGGGCACCCTTGCTGTTTTCCGGCATCGCCGCTCTCGTCTTGCCCGCCATTGGACCGGACCAAATGGTTCTCTTAGACCCGGTGGCTTTTGCCGGTTGGGTCGGGCTGTTTATTACCGCCTTCAACCTCTTTCCGATCGGTCAGCTCGACGGCGGCCATATCGCGTATGCGCTCTTTGGCCACCGCCACCGGCAGATCGCCCGCACGGCTTACGTCGCTTTGCTGGCCTTGGGGCTTTACGGGGTCCTATCGCTGCTGTGGGAATGGCCCCAAGGGTGGCCGGGGTGGCTCGCGCTGGCCTTTTTCCTCGCGCTTTTTGGCAAGGATCACCCAGCCCCCCACGACCCCTTTATCGCGCTGGACCGCGGCCGGTACTTCGTCGGCTATCTCTGCCTGTTGATCTTTGTCGTCTGTTTCGCTCCCGTGCCTTTTGTCACCCACTGAGCCGTGTCATGCTCTCATTCCTATCATTTCTGCTCGCGGCGCTGTTGGCTGGCTGCGCCATAGGTGACAGCGAACAAGTGGATTGTCGCTGCGCGCCCGACACGAGCGTTCAGCTTTTTCCCCATTGCGACGGCGTCGCCGAGGAGCGCCCCGATCCTAAGACCCCGCTATCGACCCAGATCCCCGACTGTCCCAGCGGACCACGAGTGGACCTGCGCCCGCGCACGACCCCCTCATCCGTGCTGGCCAATCTCATTTCTATCTTTGAAGCCGAAGCCGAGAAACGCAGCCCCCAACAGTACATGGAGCAGTTCGCCGACGACTTTGTCTTCATCCCCGACGCCGAGGATGTGCAGCTATACCCAGAGGTTTACGGCGCTGATCGGGACACCCTCTGGGGAACGGCTGAGGAGCGCAACTTTGCCCGCCTCATTCTCTCGGAGCGGATCCATAGCGTGGACTTTGAGCGCTGGTTCAAATCGTCCTTGGACGAGCGCATCCTCTCCGAAGACGAACTGCGCGAGACCTTCATCTTCCCCTACGAAGCCGAGTTCGTCGAGATAATCAGCGCGGCCGAGGCGGACTCCGTGGAAACGACGTTCAAAACAATCAGCATTAAGGGGCTTGCGGAAATCGATTTAGTGACGCCAACGGCGGAAAACCCCGTGTGGTCAATCGCGGCTTGGAGCGACCGGCGCGACCAAGCTTCGGCGAAGTTCTCTTGGGGGGAGCTGCGGGCGGTCTTCTCGCAGTGAACGCTCAGCGCGTTCCTTTGATAATTGCCCCTCTGATTTGTATCTTTTAACATAACCAATCGCACGACACCGACCCGGAGGTACGATTGTGAAATCATTCGCCCTCTTGAGCTTTTGCGGCTTCCTTGCCTTGAGCGCCTGCGACTTTGCCCCCGAGCGAATAACCCCTGACCCTGAGGACTCTAATGTAATAGGTCCGCCCACCGAGCCCGCTCCCCCGGCCACGACTCCCGAGCAACTCATGGACAACCTCTCCCGCGCCATGCGCACCCGCGATAAGGATCTCTACGAGAGCTTGCTCGACAAAGACTTCTTGTTTACTGAGGCCAATTGTCTCGGCGAAGTGGAATACTCCTACAACTTGGAAGAAGAACTGGAAGTGATGGGCGGCAGCCGCGATGGTTCGCAGCCAGGCATCTTCGACGTGTATCGCGATTTCACCTACGACTTTGAGCTTATCCACCGCGATCAGGAACTCGGCTCCGAATACCCGGAATCCTACCCCGGAGACCCCGACGGCCACCCGGACGAAGACTGGGAGGTCTTCTATGGCCGGGTCCAGATGCTTCTGCTCGACGAGAATGGCGATGGCTACCGCGTAGATCAGTATATGACCTACAAGCTCCGCTTCGACCCAGACGACGACGTGTGGAAAATCGTCCGCTGGATCGACGATCCCTTGGGGGGGGCCGACTGCGGCGCGGCCGCCGGCAAGCGCTTGGCAAACGCCCTGAGTTGGGCGGCACTAAAGCAAAAAATCGCGCCTTAAGCCAATGGGCAGACGCTTGGCCAAGCGCCAGCGCCATCCCGGCTGGCACTTGGCTCTTTCGGGTTTGTTGCTAACTGGCGCGATCTTCTTCTTGCTCTACGCGCCCCCAGAACAAGCCAGCGACCTGCCCGTCATCGCGCCAGCCCCCGCGCCCGATCCCTACCAAGCAGCCAACGCCAGCCAGCTAGCCGACACGCTCTACGCGGGCATCGACAGCGCCTTGGCCGATTTGGGCATCTGGCCAGCACTCTATTCCAAGCGCCGCCGAGAGTATTTCGACCAAATCAAGGTGGGCATCCCCGCCGACTTGCCCCTAGCTGAGGCCAACTTGGGCATCTCGCGCTTTATCCAGCAACTCGGCGGCCAAGTCCTCAGCGCCGCCCAGCGGCGGGGCCAAGTCGAAATCCGCTGCGGCTTCGGCGAGGTGCAGACGACCATTTTTAGCCTAGCTCCGGTCGCCGAGCGCCGCCGCACCGGCAACATTGCCATTGTCATCGACGACTTCGCTGATGACGACCCCATCGCCGCGCACTTCTGCGCCATACCACAGCCCCTGACATTTTCCATCTTGCCCAGAGCAAGCCAAACACACACCCTCGCCGAACAGATGCACACCAACGGGCACGAGGTGTTGGCCCACCTGCCGATGGAACCCCAAGGCGATGTATCGCTCGATGCGAACGCCATACTAGTGGGCCTTGACGACGAGGAAATCCGCCGCCGAGTGCGCCTCGCCTTGCAGCGCGTGCCTCACGCCCTCGGGATCAACAACCACATGGGATCTAAGGCCACGGCCGACAAGCGAGTTATGCGCCTAGTGCTCTCCGAGCTAAAGGATCGCAATCTGTTCTTCCTCGACAGCCGCACCACGGCCTCGTCTGTCGCCTATCAACTAGCGGTAGATATGGATATTAGAGCCTTTAATCGCGACCTCTTTATCGACGAGATCGCCGACGTCCCAACCATTCGGGATAAGCTCTGGGAACTCGCCGCGATCGCGGCTCAGTCGGGCCAAGCCATCGGCATAGGGCACAACCAAAGAAAAACGCTCATCGCCCTATTGGACGTGTTGCCGCAGCTAGAGAGGCGCGGCTTTCGCTTCACCCCCGTCTCCCGGCTGCTGCCATGAGCGCCTTCCGCTTCGAACTCGTCGCTCAAGACGCTGCAACCGGGGCGCGGGCAGGCGTCCTCCACACGCCGCACGGCACCGTGGAAACGCCGGTCTTCATGCCCGTCGGCACCCAAGCCACGGTCAAGACCCTCGACCAACAGGACCTAGCTGCGGCTCAAGCGCAGATCATCCTCGGCAACGCCTACCACCTCTACTTGCGTCCCGGCCACCAGCTCATCGATCGGATGGGGGGACTTCACTCCTTTATGAACTGGCCCAAGCCGATCCTCACCGACAGCGGTGGCTTTCAGGTCTTCAGCCTCAGCGACCGCAACGAGGTAGCCGCAGACGGGGTTCACTTCCAATCGCACTTGGACGGCTCGCATCACTTCTTTACCCCTGAAAAGGTCATGGAGATTGAGCATGGGCTCGGTGCCGACATCATCATGGCTTTCGACGAATGCACGCCCTATCCCTGTGAACGCGACTACGCGCAAGAGTCCATGCAGCGAACATTGCGCTGGGCCGAGCGCTGCCTGAGCCGCCACCGAGAATTGGCGGCCGAACGCGTCAACCGCCCCCCCCAAGCGCTCTTTGGCATTGTCCAAGGCAGCATCTATCCAGATTTGCGCCGCGACTGCGCCCAAGCACTCGTGCAGCTCGACCTGCCCGGTTATGCCATTGGCGGCCTAGCCGTAGGCGAACCGCGCGAGGACCTGTTCGAGGTTGTGCGCCAAACCGCCACCTACTTGCCAACAAAAAAACCCCGCTACCTGATGGGCGTGGGCTTGCCGCACGACTTGGTCGAGGCCGTCGCGGCTGGCGTCGATATGTTCGACTGCGTGGTGCCCACCCGCAATGCGCGCAACGCCACGGCCTTTACCCGACGAGGACGCCTGCGCCTCAAAAACGCCTGCCACGCCGAAGACCCGCAACCGCTTGACGCGGCTTGTGCTTGTGCCACTTGCCGCCACTACAGCCGGGCTTACCTGCGCCATCTTTTTCAGACCAACGAAATACTCGGCCTGCGCCTCGCCACCTTCCACAACGTCTTTTTCTTTCAGCAACTCATGCGCGAGATGCGCAACGCGATCATCGGGGGGCACTTCGCGGCCTATCAGGCGGAATTTCTCGCCTGCTACCAAACCCGATAAAGGATCGGCTCAGGCCGCTTGATCGCAGGGCGCGCAGACTAGGGCGAAACGCCTTGCACCGCCTGCGTCGAGTTCGGTCGCAAAGTCCTTCTTAACTGGCACGGATTGCTCGCCGCAAAAATCGCACTTGCCGCGCTCTGCGTACTCGGAAATCGCCGCTATCTCAAACTCGACCTGTTTGCGCTTTTCGCGCCCTTGAGAAAACAGCCGCGCAAAATTGAGTACTTGCCGGTCCGTATCGCGCTCCAAGGTCCGCTCTATGATCGCGTCGAGCGCTGGGTCGTCGGGTTTGCCGCCATCCTCGAGCGTGTGCCAAGCAGCGCGGCGCACCCGCGCATCTTGGTCTTCGAGCATTCGATAAAGCGCCTTCCAGACCTCGTCTATGCTCCGACGCACATGACAGGGGCACAAAAAGGACGCCGCCTGTAGGCGATCTTCTGGATCGGCACTGCGCGACATCTGCAACAGCTCTTGAATTTCTTCGCGCCCCACGCGCTGCTCGCCTTGGCGGAAAGCCGCCCGCTGATACTTGTTCAGCCCTTGGGGCCGCGCCTTGCGCCCTTTTCTGCTCATGGCCAATTCTCCTGTCCCAATCTTGTTATCACCATCTTAATGGCAAGAGTGCTGCAATGTCAAAGGGTTTGCAATAGGGGCGAGCGGCCGCTCGCCCCTGCGATTCTGCGTCCATCTGCGTTCATCTGCGGATTATCTTACGCCGGTATTACTCAGCACGGGGATTTTTATTAAATTTCCCATGACTTTTAACCGAAAGGAATTTGCCCGTGTTCGATCTCATTTCCACTGCCTACGCCCTCGGCGGTTCGCCCTCCGAAGGCGGCCAACAGGCCAACCCCATCGCCTCGCTCCTGCCCTTTGTGCTGATGTTCTTGGTTCTCTACCTCTTGATCTTGAGGCCGCAGATGAAGAAGCAAAGGAACCAACAGCGGATGATCGACGAACTCGAAAAAAACGATGAGATCGTCACCAGCGGCGGAATCCACGGCACCATTCTCAACATCAAAGACGACATCCTCGTGGTCAAAATCGCCGACAACGTCAAGATCGAGGTCTCGCGGGCGGCCGTCTCGCGGGTAAAAAATAAAGAAGACGACAAGGGGAAGTAGTGCGGCTCGTATTTATGGGAACCCCTCGCTTTGCGGTTCCCTCCTTAAAAGCCCTCGCTCAGAGCCGACACCAGATCATCGCTGTCGTCACCAATCCCGACCGACCGCAGGGGCGGGGCCGCCAGCTTGCAAGTCCGCCCGTCAAGGAACAAGCCCTAAAGTTAGGATTAGAAGTACTGCAACCTGCCGCAGTCAAAGATCCCTCGCTAGCCGTGACGCTGGCTGCGCGCTTGCCCGACCTCTTTGTCGTCGTCGCCTTTTCAATCTTGCCTCGGCACCTACTCGCCATTCCCCGCCTCGGCTCAATCAACCTGCATCCTTCGCTCTTGCCGGCTTATCGCGGCGCAGCTCCCATTATCTGGGCAGTGGCCAACGGCGAGCAGGAGACTGGCATCACCACTTTCCAACTCAGCCCACGCATCGACGCGGGTCACATCCTGCTCCAGCGCCGCTTTGCCATCGGCTGCGATGAGACAGCCGGTGAGTTGGAGGCTCGCCTGTGCGTGGAGGGCGCCAAGATGGTCGTGGAAACCGTCGATGGGCTAGAAGACGGCTGCCTCACCGGACGGCCCCAAGACACGGACGGCATCAGTCGCGCCCCCAAGCTGACCAAAGAGGACGGCCAGATTGACTGGCACCAACCAGCCGAGCGGGTCCGCAACCTCGTCCGCAGCATGAATCCCGCGCCCGGTGCTTACACCCACTGGCAGGGCAAAACGCTCAAAGTACACCGGACTCAGCACGCCGCGGGCGGCGGCGCACCCGGCACCGTACTCTGCGCCGACAGCCGTCGAGGTTTAACCGTGGCCTGCGGCGAGGGGGCCATACAACTGACCCAAGTGCAACCGGCGGGCAAAGCCGCCATGGAGGGAACGGCCTTTGTGCGGGGCTATCCGATTGCGGCTGGCATGCGGTTGGGCTAGTCTGCTCCTCATCCTGCTCGCTGGGCGGCCAGCCTGTGCAACAGAGGTAGAAGCCGATTCGACGCGCACCGTGCAATCCGGCCTCAGTAATGAGGCCGCCACCCTGCCTTCGGCGCATGGGGCGCTCCTGCGCTCGGCCGTGCTGCCCGGCTGGGGGCAATTCTACAATGGCCGCCCTGTCAAGGGGCTGTTCTTCGGCGCGGCAAGCGCGGCAGCCCTCACCGCGACCGTGGTCGAGCATCGCCGCATCAGCTCCGCGCCCACGCCCGAGGCCCACCAAGACCACACCGCCCGCCGCAACAGTCGCCTGCTCTATTTCGCGCTCTCGGTTGCCTTGGCCGCCATCGATGCCTATGTCGATGCCCACCTCGCGGACTTTGGGGCCAAGGCCGCGATGCAAGTGGAAATGCAGCGCGACAAAGCGTGGCTTCGACTGAGAGCGACTTTGCCTTAAATACTCTGCTCAATGCGCTCGACGCGGCGTCTCAGCAGCTTGAGCCGGTCGAATGCAAACGGCATACACTGCCGCGAGTGGTAGGGGGTTTGGATGCGGCGGCGGCGCTCCAAGTGAACGAGTTCGCGCTCGAGTTCAACGGAGAGCCGGTCGGAGAAAAACAACGAGAGCGGGTGGGCGTTGAGTAGGCTACCGAGCCGCGCAGTGCGACCGTGAGCCAGCATCTGTACTCGGAAGGCGAGTTGCCGCAGGTAGCGCAAAGTTACTAGCCGCCCCAAGATCACATAGGCCGCATAGGCCAAGCAGATTAGAAAAACCCCGCCGGCCACATATGTGAAGTAGTAGAACATATCGCCCTCGGCATCACGCCTAAATATCTAATACGCAGCCCCTCGGCTCAAGCTTATTTTAAGTAAAGGAGATGAGGTGCTTGCTTAATCAGGCCAAAAAGCCTATTCGAAGTGAACGCAGCCGCCGACCTCAACATGGGCGTGGTGATTAACGGCGACTGAACTCGACTCCTTGACTATGTAGAGGGAGATTGCTTATCTTTTTTGCTCTTGTGGGGCTGTAGCTCAGTTGGGAGAGCGCCTGAATGGCATTCAGGAGGTCAGGGGTTCGATTCCCCTCAGCTCCACCATGATAAGCTATCAGGTAATAAAGGGTTTACGACATGCCGTCGCAGACCCTTTTTTTCGGATTTCTCGGCTGCGGGCACGCCCTGTTCCGGCTGTTTTCGCCGCACAAAATTCTCTAAGAGCACGTTGAGCACGGAATGGATTCAGCCCATTCACTCGACCATATCGTTCGCCTGACGGCCCAGACGGACAGTTTCAAAGAGGTCGCCGCCCGGCTTGCGAATGGGCAGCAACACGTCCTGTTCCACGGGCTACCTACAACCCTAGCTGCGTTTCTCGCCAGCCACATCCGCACGGCCCTCGAGCGCCCCGTCCTCATCGTCGCCGCTGACGAAGACTGCGCCGAGCAGTGGCGCGACGACCTTCAAGTCATCGCCGGCGAGCAGATCGTCCATTACTTCCCCGCTTGGGATATTGGAATCTACGACCGGCAGTCCCCGGACCTTGAAATCACCAACTTGCGCGTGGCCGCTGCCGCACGGCTCATGCGCGGTGAACCTGCCATCGTCGTCGCCCCGGCCTCGGCCCTGCTCGATCCACTGATCCCGCCCCATGCCCTCGAATTGGGCACGGAGGTCCTCAAAGTAGGGGAGGAACGCGACCTCGACGCGCTCTGCTCGCACTGGGTCGCCTGTGGCTTTGACCGCGTGGCAGCCATCGACGGCATCGGGCAGTTCAGCCTGCGCGGCGGCATCCTCGATATATATCCTTTCGGCGTTGAGCATCCCTACCGCTGCGAGTTCTTTGGCGACGAAATCGAATCCATCCGCTGCTTTGATGTCAGCACCCAGCGCTCGCTGAGCACCTGCGAAGAGGCTTGGGTGCTGCCGGCGCGCGAGGTGCTGCTCGATTCCCCCTTTTACGAAGATTACCTCCAGCGGATCGAGGCTGCTGGCGCAGTAGAAGCCCTCGCTCCGCTGAAAGACCAGTTAGAGCTAGGCGAGTCGCTCGACGGCATTGAAAGCTACATCTCCCTGCTTTACGGCCGCGACGACGGGCTGTTCGAGTACCTCAAAGAGCCGGTGCTCCTTTTGGAGGAGCGCGAGGACCTCGCCGCAGCCCTCGACAAGGCCCTAGCCAAGCCGCGCCAAGAGTACGAGCGGTCGCGGCACAAGGAATCGCTGCTGCCCCCGTCGGCACTCCTGCGCGACGAGGATTGGCTCATCGCGCAGCTAGACGACCGCACCCGGCTCGAACCAGCGCCCTTGGGTCAGCTCGACAACGCCGTCCGCTTCGAGGCCACAGAGCCGCGCGTCTTTGCCGGCGAGCGCGCCCTTCTCCAGCAGGAAATCGACCGGCTCGCAACCGAGTCCTACGCCATCCACATCCGCTGCGAGACCAAGGGGCAAGCGAGTCGCCTACAAGAAATTTTCTCCGACTGTCCCGAGATCCACTTCGGTCTTGGCTCGCTGCACCGGGGCTTCTCCTTTCCGCAAGCCCAGTTGGCCGTGTTCAACGACCACGAGATCTTCAGCCGCCAGAAGCGCCGCTACCGCTACCGCCGATTCCGCGCGGCCAAGTCCATCGCCAACTACGGTGCCTTGCAGCGCGGCGATTTCGTCGTCCACATCGACCACGGCATTGGCCGCTACTCGGGCATCCGCCGCCTGCGGATCGGCGGACGCGAGCACGATTGTCTCGTCGTGGCCTATCAGGACCAAGACCGCGTCTTCGTGCCCGTCGAACAACTCGACCGCCTGCGCAAGTATTCCAGCGCCGAAGGCGAGGTGCCTCTGCTCAGCAAGCTGGGTAGTGCCGCATGGGAAAAACTCAAGGAGCGCACGCGCGAAGAGATCTTTAAAATGGCCAGCGAACTGGTGCATCTCTACGCCGAGCGCAAGGCAA
Source organism: Candidatus Latescibacterota bacterium (assembly GCA_965116455.1). Classification (GTDB taxonomy): domain Bacteria; phylum Latescibacterota; class UBA2968; order UBA8231; family UBA8231. Next base: position 4,592,321 of record OZ220690.1, read on the forward strand.
GGCCCGGCTTTGTGTTTTCAGCCGATGGTCCTCTGCACCGCGAGCTAGAAGCGGCCTTCCCCTTCCAAGAGACGCCCGACCAGTTGCGCACCATGGAAGAAGTCAAAAAGGACATGGAAGAGCCGCACCCGATGGATCGCTTAGTCTGTGGAGACGTCGGCTACGGCAAAACCGAAGTCGCCGTGCGCGCGGCCTTCAAGGCCATCTGCGACCACAAGCAGACCGCCGTGCTGGTACCCACCACCATTCTCGCCGAGCAGCACTACCAGACCTTCTCCGAACGCATGGGGCACACCCCAGCGCGCGTCGAGGTGCTCAGCCGCTTTCGCTCCCTCAAGGAACAGCAGCAGATCCTCCAAGACCTCAAAAACGGCCACATCGATGTGCTAATCGGCACCCACCGCATCCTCTCCAAGGACATCCGCTTCCGCGACTTAGGGCTTTTGATCGTCGATGAGGAGCAGCGCTTTGGGGTGCGCCACAAGGAGCGGCTCAAGCAGCTAAAGCGGCTCGTCGATGTGCTGACCCTGACGGCGACCCCAATCCCGCGCACCCTGCACATGTCGATGATGGGTGCTCGGGACATGTCGGTGATCAACACTCCGCCGCAGGATCGCCTACCCATCCACACCGAGATTCTAGCTTTTGACGAGAGCCGCATTGCCGAGGCCATCCACCGCGAGGTCGAACGCGGCGGTCAGGTTTACGTCGTCCACAACCGAGTGCAGTCGATTCAGCGGCTCGGGGAATACCTGCAAGACCTCCTGCCGCAGGTGCGCTTTGGCGTTGCCCACGGGCAGATGCCCCCCAAGCAGCTAGAAAAAGTCATGGTCGATTTCTTGGAACGAAAGTACGACTGTTTAGTCTGCACTATGATCATCGAATCGGGTATCGACATCCCTTCGGTCAACACCATCATCGTCAACCGCGCCGACGCGCTGGGCCTGAGCCAGCTCTACCAGATCAGGGGCCGGGTCGGCCGCTCCAATGAGCGCGCTTACGCCTATCTGCTGGTACCCAAGGGCAAAAAGCTGACCAAGAAAAGCCGCATGCGCCTGCGCGCCATCGAGGAATTCGCCGATTTGGGGTCTGGGTTCAACATCGCCATGCGCGATCTAGAGATCCGCGGTGCCGGCAACCTAGTGGGGGCGCAGCAGCACGGATTTATCGCCGCCGTCGGCTTCGATCTCTACTGCCGTTTGCTGGACGAGGCCATGCGCGAAATCAAGGGCGAGTACGCACCCGACAACCTCGAACCCGAGATAAAAATCGCGGTCTCGGCTTATATTCCAGATGAGTACCTACATGTCCCAGACCAAAAGATGGAATTCTACCAGCGCTTAGCCGACGCCGGCCGCATTGTCGATCTTTTGGATATCCGCGAGGAGATGCAGGACCGCTTTGGACGCCTGCCCCAGCCAGCGCGTTCGCTAATGCACATCATGGAAATCAAGATCATGGCCCGCCAGCTCGGCCTCGCAAGTGTCCAGTTGGAGCAGAATCGCTTTCGCCTCGCTTTTCCGCCAGATAGGCCGGTCTCACCAACCGACATCCAGAAGATGGTGGAGCGATGTTCTGCCCAGCTAGATTTCGACTTGGGCGAGCAGCTCAAGATCGCGGTCCAAGTGTCGGGCCGCGACGAAATAGAGCGCTTGGAAAAGGCGCGCAATACCCTGGAGGAAATCCTCTGAAAACCCTGCTTGCCATGGCGCTCGCGCTCAGCGCGCTGTCGGGGTGTGAATCGTCGGGCACCCGCGACATCATCGCCCGCGTCGGAGAGGCCGAGCTCACGGAGAGCGAGTTCGCAAGCCAACTCGCGCCCGGCCTCGACGCCGATTTAGCCGCCGGCGAGCGGGCGCAGCTCATCGAGGACTGGGTGCGCCAAGAATTGCTCTATCAGGAAGCGCTCGCCCGCGAGCTCCACCAGCAGGAACGGCTCAAAACGCTCCTAGCGCAGATGCGGCGAGACCTGCTAGTGGCGGCCCTGCTCGACGCCGAGTTCCAAGATATCGAACTCGCCTTCAGCGAGGCCGCAATCCGCCGCTACTACGACGAGAATCAAGCCGATTTTCGCAGGCTTCACCCCGAGATTAAGGCGCGGCACATCCTTCTGACTAGTCAGCGCGAGGCCAACACCCGACGGCAAACCTTGCTACAGCGCGGCGAGCGTTTTGCCGAGGTGGCCCGCAAGTACTCACACGACGACGCTACCCGCAACAAGGGAGGTGAACTAGGCTATTTCTCCGAAGCGGAAAATCCCGTGCTGTGGGCCGCGTGCCAGGATCTGCCGCTCAAGCGCATCTCCGAGCCGGTGCAAACTGAGTACGGCCACCATCTCATCCAGGTCCTAGAGCGCTGCGAAGTCGGCACGGTCCGCGACCTCACCCAAGTGCGCTCTCAGATCGTCGAGGCACTGGTGCGCGCGCATCACCACTCTCAGCTCGACCAACTCGTCGCCAAACTCAAAAACTCCACAGACTGGGCTATCGTAGTCCCCACTCCCCCTTGAGTATGCCACTACATTCGCTAAATCGCCTGTTGTTAGCTCTTTGTCTCGCCTTGTGTATCGCGCCGAGAGCATGGGCCTTACCCGAACTCATCGACCGCATCGTCGCCACCGTTGACAACCACGCGATCCTCTGGTCCGAACTCAACTACCGGCTGCGCTTTGAGGCCGAGCAGCGCGGGCTCTCGGTCTTTATTGAATCCGAGCAAATCAAGGCGCTCCGCCGCGAGATCCTCGACGCTATGATCGACGAGCAAGTACTGGTTCTCAAAGCCAAACAGGACAGCATTCAGATCGATCCCACCGAAGTCGAAGAAATGCTCGCCCAGCAGTTCCAGCTAGCCAAGAGCAGCATGGACGACGGGGAATTTGCGCAGATGCTAGAGCGCGTGGGCTTGAGCGAGCGCCAGCTCAAGGCCCGCTACCGCAAGGAAATCCGCCATCGCCTGCTCTCGCGCGAGATGCGCACTTTTGTCTTATACCGAGTACACGTCAGCCACCGCGACGTAGAGGAGTTCCGCATCGCCCACCAAGACACCTTGCCCTCTCAAATCTCGCTCAGCCACATTCTGATCAAGGTCCAGCCCAGTGATGAGGTGCTAAAAGAGAAGCGGGCGCGGATCGAAGAGATTCAGGCCCTGCTGGCCGGCGGCGGCGACTTCGCCACAATAGCTCGCGCTCACTCTGAAGATCCCGGCAGTGCCGCTCTCGGCGGCGACTTGGGCTGTTTCTCGCCTGGGACCTTGGTACCCGAGTTTGAGGAAGCGGCCTTCGTGCTCAAACCAGGCCAGACTAGCCAGCCGGTTTTGAGTCCGTATGGCTACCACTTGATACAGGTGCGCGAAAAGCGCGAAGACTCCATCTGCGCCAGCCATATCCTCGTCTTGGCCAAAACCTCGGAAGGCGACGAGGCGCGGGCACGAGAAACGCTAGCGGACTTGCGTTACCGCGCCCAGAACGGCGAGGAGTTTTCCCAGCTCGCTCGCCAATATTCGGCCAATCCGCAGACGGCCATGCAAGGCGGTTTCTGGGGCACCTTCCCTAAAGACCAGATTCCCGAATTCCTCCAACCGTACCTCCGCAACCTCAAGCTGGGCGACATCAGCGAACCCTTCTTTTTTGACGATGGCGGTCTCATCATCAAAATTGACGACGATCAAGCCATACTCGAAGGCCTGATCCGCGAAAGCCGCACCGCAGAGGCCATGCGCCAATTAATCGACGAATACCGGCAGCAAATCCACATCGAGGTTCGGCTCGACGAGGAAAACTTGCGCCGACCAGTACGGAATGAGACTGGATATCTTTCTGAAGAACACGGGGCTGATCAAGCAGCGCAGTGAAGCCAAGCGGGCCTGTGACGCCGGGCGAGTCCAGATCGGCGGCCAGCAGGCTAAGGCTGCGCATTCCGTGACCGTGGGCGAGCAGATACACATTGCCACTCCCACCCGCCTGCTCGACATCGAGGTACTCGGCATTCCAGAGCGCCAGCCCGCGCGGCGGGACCGCCGCCGCTTTTATCGGATCCTCCGCGAAGAATACCGCGATCCGTACGAAGACCTGAGCTTTTAGGACACAAGCTGTGGGCAGCGCAGCGCAATCGCCCTATCAAGGGCTGGCCCCGATTTACGACTATGTAATGGCCCATGTCGAGTACGGCGAATGGGCCGCTTATATCCACGCACTCTTCGCCCGCTTTGCCCCCAACACCTCCCGCGTCGTGGACTTGGCCTGCGGTACCGGCAATGTGTCTTTTGCCCTCCACCGCCTCGGCTATGAGGTAACGGGCGTGGACCGCTCCGAGGCCATGCTGCGGGTCGCGCGCGAGAAGGCCGCCGACACCGGCGTCGAATTCGTCCAGCAGGACCTGCGCCAGCTAGCAGGCCTAGGGCCTTTTGACGCGGCCACTTGCCTGTACGACAGCATCAACTATCTGCTCGCACCAGCCGACATCGACGCGGCACTGCACGGCACACAGACCATCGTGCAGCCGAGAGGGCTTTTCGTCTTTGACATCTGCACCGAGCGCAATTCGCTGCGCTATTTCCGCAACATGCGCGACAGTGAGCGAGGGACGGGGTTTTCCTACGAGCGGCACAGCATCTACGATCCAGCCAAGCGGCTACAGAGCAATCACTTCCGCATCCGCCGCGACGGGAGCGATGTCGCGTTAGAGGAAACCCATGTCCAGCGCATTTATCCAGTCGCCGCCATCGCGAACCGCGTCGAAGCGAGTGCCTGGGAGTTGCTCGCGCTCTTCGACGGTTTCACATTTGACAAGGGGACCGAAGAATCGGACCGCGTTCACTTCGTCCTCCGCGCTCCGCCAGCGGAGAAATAACTTTGGACCTGCAGCTAACAGCAACGTGCGCATTCATTGAAGCAGAAGACGACTTCCTGCTTACTACCCACGTCAACAGCGACACCGACGGCCTAGGTGCCTGCATGGCTTGGGCTCATCTGCTGAGGGGCCTCGGCAAGCGCGCTGACATCGGCCTGCCCGAGCCACCGGCTGGCCAATGCTCCTTTCTCGCTGGCTGGGACGGCGTGCGCCACTTCGCCGATCTCGACTTGGCCCGCTATCGCTGCGCCATTGTCGCCGACTGCTCTTCCCTAGACCGCATCGGCCCAGTGCGCCCGGGTCTCAGCCCCGACATTCGTCTCCTCAACATCGATCACCACCAAGACAACGAGTGCTTCGGCGCAGTGAATATCGTGGAGGACGTCAGCTCTACCTGCGAGCTCCTCTACCATCTCGCCATGGGCCTTGGCTATGAGATCGATGCCATCGCGGCCGACCAGCTCTATGCGGGGATTCTCTTCGATACCGGCGGCTTTCGCTTCTCGCTAACGACGGCTACTACCTTTGAAGTGGCGGCCGATCTTGTGCGGCGCGGCGCGCGTCTAGACACCATCGCCCAAGGCGTCTTCGGCAACAAAAGCTTCGGCTCGGTCAAACAGCGCGGCCACGCCATTGAGAGCTTGGTGCTGCGCCTCGGAGGCCGAGTGGCGGTGCTCCATCTCGACCGCGAGGCCATGAGCGCGGGCGAGCCGGACGAGGTCGTCAACTACGGCCTAATGATCAGGGGCGTCGAAGTGGCCGTGCTACTCAAGGAACGCGCGCCCGGATGCTACCGCGTCAGCCTGCGCTCCCGCGACAAGGTCGACGTCAGCCAAGTCGCCGGCACCTTTGGCGGCGGCGGCCACGCCCGCGCCGCCGGGCTGGAGCTAGCGGGTGCGCCCGAAGATATTGTTGAGGACGTATTGGCCGAAATTGATCGCTATTTGAATTAGTAATAATTATTCTTGATTATAAATTTTTATTTATTATATTATTTTATTTTTCCACAAAAGAAGTAGCAAAGTAAGGAAGACGTTCCATTGCATTTAATTACCTTAAAGGACTGGTCTCCAGCCGACGTGCAGGAAGCCGTCGAACTCGGTCTCGCCGTCAAGGCGACCCCGCAGCACTACGCCGACGCCCTCTCTGGACGCACAGTCGTCCTGCTCTTCCAGAAGACCTCGACTCGCACCCGCTGCGCCGGCGAGATAGGTACCGCCCAGCTAGGCGGGCACGCCCTCTACTTGAACTGGCAGGACACCAATTTTGGGCTAGCCGACTTAGGCGACGAATTCCGCGTACTCTCCGGCTACTCCGACTTCATCGTCGCCCGCCTGCTCGAACACGACGATGTGCGCCGCGCGGCTGCTGCCTCGCAGGTGCCGCTGATAAACGGCTGCTGCAACCGCTACCACCCCTTGCAGGCATTGGCCGACTTGATGACCCTACAGGAGGCTTTGGGGCGGCTCGAAGGAGTGCGGCTGACATACGTCGGGGTGCTCAACAACGTCGCCAACTCGCTCATTGCCGCTGGGATCAAAGTGGGCATGCACGTCACTTGCGTCTGCCCCGAAGTCAACGCCGCCGCGCGCGACGACGAGCTCTACGCCGAAGCCAAGCGCTTGGGACTCTACGAGCACACTGAGGAACTGCATCCGGCGCTGGCAAAGTCCGACGCCGTGTACACCGACACTTGGATCGACATGGAATTTTTCACTGATCCCAAGTTCGCCCGCGAAAAGGAGCGCCGGGTCCAGACCTTTCAGCCCTATCAGCTCAACCGCGAATTGCTCGTCGATCTAGATCTCAAAATCCTGCACTGCCTCCCCGCCCATCACGGCTATGAGATCGAAGGCGCGCTCTTGCACGACGAGCGCTCGCTGATCTTCACCCAAGCCGAAAATCGCCTGCACAGCCAAAAGGCCGTGCTGCTCAAGCTGGCGAATGCCCTATAATGAAATTTACCTCGATAGCGAGGATCCGCACTGATCCCAGTGAAAGTTCTCTCAACCTACCCCTCTGCCCGCACCCACGTCCCGCTCTGCCCTCCTCGCTTCTCCATCAGCCGCAAGTCGGAAATCACCATTCCGCGATCGACGCCCTTGCACATGTCGTAAATGGTCAGCAGGGCCGTGCTCGCCGCCACCAAGGCCTCCATTTCCACGCCCGTGCGGTCGTCAATTTTGGCCTCGACCTCGACCTCGACCCGATCTTCGCCGACGTGCAAATCCACGCGGACCGCCGTGAGGTTGAGCGGATGGCACAAGGGGATTAGCTCGCCCGTGCGCTTGGCGGCCATGATTCCGGCCAGCCGCGCCGCTTCCAAGACGTTGCCCTTGGCGACTTTATTCTCAGCGATCAGCCGCGCTGTCGCGCGGTCCATGCGGATCTCGCCGCGCACCCGCGCCAGCCGTGCCGTTGGCTCCTTGCCACCTACATCGACCATCTTGAGGCGGCCCTGCTCGTCGAGGTGAGTCAGCGCGTCGGCCACTACATGTTCTCGATAATCGCCGCGCCGAACTCCGAGCACTTGACCTCGGTCGGCTCGTCCATCAGCCGCGCAAAGTCGTACGTGACAACCCGGCTCGCAATCGTCTGCTCCAGCCCCTTGACGATCAGGTCGGCCGCTTCGTTCCAGCCCAAGTGGCGGAGCATCATGTCGCCCGACAGGATTACCGACCCGGGATTGACCTTGTCTTGGCCAGCGTATTTGGGCGCGGTGCCGTGAGTGGCCTCAAAGATGGCGTGGCCCGTGGTGTAGTTGATGTTGCCGCCTGGAGCAATGCCAATGCCGCCGACGCAAGCGGCCAGCGCGTCGCTGATGTAATCGCCGTTGAGGTTCATCGTGGCAATGACCGAGTACTCGGCCGGGCGCGTGAGGATCTGCTGCAAAAAGGCGTCGGCGATCGCGTCCTTGACGGTGATCTCGGTGCCGTTGACGACGATGCTAGTCCAAGGGCCGCCGTCGATCTCTTCGCCGCCATAAGCCTTTTGCGCCACCTCGTAGCCCCAGTCGCGGAAGGCCCCTTCGGTGAACTTCATGATGTTGCCTTTGTGGACCAAGGTCACGCTATCGCGGCCCTGGTCGGCGGCGTAGTCAATGGCGGCGCGAACCAGCCGCTCGGTGCCCTCTTGCGAGATCGGCTTGACGCCCAAGCCAGCGGTATCTGGAAAGCGAATCTTGCCGTAGCGATCGGCAAAGTGCTCTGCGAGCAGATCCTTAAAGCGCGCGTTGTCGTCCGTGCCCTGCTCAAACTCGATCCCAGCGTAGATGTCCTCAGTGTTCTCGCGGAAGATGACCATATCCACCAGCTCGGGTTGCCGCACCGGCGAGGGCACACCGCTGAAGTAGCGCACGGGGCGCAGACACACGTAGAGATCGAGTATCTGGCGCAAAGCCACATTGAGGCTGCGGATCCCACCGCCGACTGGCGTCGTCAGCGGGCCCTTGATGCCGACCAAATAGGTACCGAAGGCCTCCACTGTGGCGTCGGGCAGCCAGCTAGCGGTCTGATCAAAGGCCTTCCCACCGGCCAAAACCTCCATCCAAGCGATCTTCCGCTGATCGCCATACGCCTTCTCGATGGCTGCGTCAAAGACGCGCACGGCCGCCGCCCAGATATCTGGCCCCGTGCCGTCGCCTTCGATAAAGGGGATGATGGGTTGGTCTGGAACGCTGAGCGCGCCATCCACTACGGTTATTTTTTCGCCGTTTGCGGGGACCTTGGGCTGCCAATCAGCCATAGTATAAAACTCCTCGTGTCTTTTGTTTGTTTTGAAATAATCGGCCCGGTTCGACCGCTGTAGCTGCCCCCGGAGCCTGTCTATCGCAGCTTTTGAATTTAAGACTTTCGCTCGAGACGGCCAATGCAAGCCGCCAAGGCACTGCGCTCGACCTCGACCCACTCGCAGGCGAATACATCGGCATAGGCACGCAGCAGTTCGGACTCGACTTCACTCCGGTCCAACTCACGCCCCAAGAGCGCGGCCATCGTAGTTATCTCCTCGCTGCCCAAGCCGCAGGGCTTGATCGCCGCAAAGTGGCTCAAGTCGGTAGCCACATTCAGGGCCAGACCGTGCGTCGTGATCCAGTGCCGCACGTTCACGCCGATCGACGCCACCTTGGACGAGCCGACCCAAGCGCCCGTCAAGCCGCGCCGAGCCTCTCCCTCCAAGCCGTAGGCCGCCAACGTGCGGATCAGCACGGCTTCCAAATCGCGCAAGTACTGATGTACATCCCGACCGCGCTGGCGCAGATCGACAATCGGATAGGCCACGATCTGGCCCGGCCCGTGAAACGTCACACTGCCCCCGCGGTCAATTTCGACGACCTCTATCCCTTGGGTTAGGAGATGCTCGGGCAGCGTCGCCCGTCCACCGGTATAGGTTGGCGGGTGTTCGACCAACATCAGCGTGTCCGGAATTTGCTCGGCTCGCCGCAATTGGCGCAACGACTCTTGCCAAGCCCAAGCCCGAGCAAAATCGATCCGCCCGACTCGGCAAACGCGCGTTTCATTCATGGATGGCTTCTTTTTAGCAGAACTCCGACCGGAGGAACGGCCCGGATTCATAACGCCACTTCCCCTATCACCCTTCACAATATACCTTTTTCGCCCAGGAACCGCTCACGCCCGTCAGATCATTCGTTAGCAGCAAACCGATTCCTGAGAAATGAGGAAGACTTCGACCATGAAGAACAACGCCTATCCCGAGTTGACTGATCTCAACATCCGATTGCAGGAGCTAGAGAGCCAAGGGTACACCGTATTTCCCGAGTACCTCGACCGCGACACTACCGCCGCAATCCGCGCTCACATCGACAGCCTCGTCGGTCCCGTTGAGTCCGGCGATCGCACCGCCGCCAGACGCGACCTGCGGCATCCCATTCGAGGGGCGATCATGGCCCGCTTAGTGAACAATCCCGCGACCCTCGAACTCGCTGCAACATTGATCGGGTCACGCGATCTTCGCCTGCGCGAACAAGTTTTCATCCGCAGCGATCCCTCGCCGCCACCGTACCAAGCTCCGCAATGGCACATCGACGCGGCCTTTTGCCGCGCAGAGTTTGAAGTCAGGCCGCGACAGGTCTATTACCAGATGCTCCATTGCTGTAGTACAGTTTCCACCGGAGGGGCCGCGTTTATGATCGTGCCCGGCTCGCACAAGTTGTTCCTCGCAGCCATCGATGAGGCAGAGCGAGCGGAGGGCCGTGGACCCATCCAGAATCACACTGCCTTAGTCCCCGACGCCAATGACGACGACGGCATTGAAATTTGCGCCAACGATGGCGATCTCATCGTCTTCAACCCCCTGTGTTACCACTCCAGTTCTCCCAACCAGACAGCTCAGCCCCGCTACGTATATTTCACCTCGTTCTATCACCCCTCAGCGGCCCGCCTAATCGAACTAGTGCGCCGAACCAAGTACCGCGACAACTTTCCCGACTCATTGCGCCAAGGATTGCCGCCTGAACTTCAGAGCTTGCTCGATTAGCATTCCAAAGTAGCACAATCAACGCGACGGTCGGCGGTTTGTCCCTGCGTGTACGCGCCTTTCATTCATGCGCGAGCTAGACAGAAGGCATCCTTGCACAAAAACGACGCAATTTCTATATTTAACTGCTCAGCTTTGTTTTTTAGCACTCTCTTTTTTTGAGTGCCAGTTTTTTGTGCAAAACGAAATTTTCCATCCATCCACCACCACACTAGGAGGCATATACTATGGCTGCCAAGCAGCTAGAATTTGATATGGCGGCGCGCGACGCGCTGCAACGAGGCGTCGATCAGTTGGCCGACGCCGTCAAGGTGACGCTGGGGCCGAAGGGCCGCAACGTCGTGCTGGACAAGAAGTTCGGGTCGCCGACCGTCACCAAAGACGGCGTCACCGTCGCCAAGGAAATCGAACTCAAAGACGCCTATGAGAACATGGGCGCGCAGATGGTCAAGGAAGTCGCTTCCAAGACCAGCGATGTCGCCGGCGACGGCACTACCACCGCCACGGTCTTTGCCCAGATCATCTTCCGCGAGGGCCTCAAAAACGTAACCGCCGGTGCCAACCCTATGGACCTCAAGCGCGGCATCGACAAAGCCGTTGCCGTCGTCGTGGACGAGATTCGCAAGTCCAGCGAGGAAGTCAAATCGCGCGAGGAAATCGCCCAAGTCGGCACCATCTCGGCCAACAACGACTCGGCCATCGGCGAGTTGATCGCCGACGCCATGGAAAAGGTCGGCAAGGACGGCGTCATCACCGTCGAAGAGGCCAAGGGCACCGACACCAACCTCGATGTGGTCGAGGGCATGCAGTTCGACCGCGGGTATTTGTCTCCCTACTTCGTCACCGACCAAGAGGGGATGACCGCCGAGCTCGAAGACGGCTATATCCTGATCCACGACAAGAAAGTCTCCTCAATGCGCGATTTGGTCCCGGTCCTCGAAAAGACCGCCCAACTCAGCAAGCCCTTGCTGATTATCGCCGAGGATGTCGAGGGCGAAGCCCTAGCGACGCTAGTCGTCAACAAAATTCGCGGCACCATCAAAGTAGCCGCGGTCAAGGCCCCGGGCTTCGGCGATCGCCGCACGGCCATGCTCGAAGACATCGCCACCCTCACCGGCGGCCGGGTCATCTCCGAAGAAGCAGGGCTCAAGCTCGAAGGCGTCACTCTCGACGACCTCGGCCAAGCCAAGCGCGTCGTCCTCGACAAGGACAACACCACCATCGTCGAAGGCGCGGGTCAGGCCGCGGACATCCAAGGCCGCGTCACCCAAATCCGCCGCCAGATTGAGGAAACGACCTCGGACTACGACCGCGAGAAGTTGCAGGAGCGGCTGGCCAAGCTCGCCGGCGGCGTCGCCGTGATCAATGTCGGCGCTCCGACCGAGACCGAAATGAAAGAAAAGAAGGCCCGCGTCGAAGACGCACTGCACGCCACCCGCGCCGCGGTCGAAGAAGGCGTCGTCGCCGGTGGGGGCGTCGTCTTCCTCCGGGCGCAAGCGGCGCTCGACCAGATCGAAGCCGAAGGCGACGAGGCCGTGGGCGTCAACATCATTCGCCGCGCCCTCGAAGAGCCGCTGCGGATGATCGCCGACAATGCCGGCGCCGAAGGGGCCATCGTCGTCCGCCAGGTCGCCGATGGCGAGGCGGCCTTTGGCTTCAACGCCCGCACGGAGGAATACGAGGATCTGCGCGCCGCAGGCGTCGTCGATCCAGCCAAGGTCTCGCGCACTGCACTCGAAAACGGCACTAGCATCGCTTCGCTCTTGCTAACGACCGAAGCGCTGATTGCCGAGCTGCCCGAGAAGACCCCTCCGGCTCCAGCCGGCCCTCCTGGCGGCGACATGTACGGTGGCGGAATGGGCATGTAGCCCTTCTGTCGCAAATAGAAAAGGCTCGCTGCTTCTTTGGCAGCGAGCCTTTTTTTCTTTTTCCCTTATCACATCCACAATCTGTAGAGCAAGGGGTCGCGGAACTGCCCATCCTCTTGAACGGCGTAGTACAACCCCGGTCTCCGAGATCCGCGTCCCTCGTCCAAGAGCGCGATGGACTGCCCCTTGAGTACGTAGTCCCCCACATCGACGAGCAGGCGCGCGTTGTATCCGTATTGGGTCAACAGTCCATTGCCGTGGTCGAGAATCACCACGTAGCCGAGATCCTCGTCGTAGCCCGCTTGCATCACTTGGCCCGCGGCACTAGCCTTTACCAAACTGCCTGCGGCCGCGGCAATGACAACCGAGGGATGCTCCTCGCTAAAGGGCCTCAGCACTAGTCCGCGCAAAGGCCACAAGGTGGGGACGGTCCGCACATGCCCCCAACGCAGCCGCTGCATAGAGGAGATATAAGGGGGAGTTGCGCCGCGCTGCGCCACCGCCGCCTCATCTAATGCCTCGGGCTTGCCTAAGATGGCGCGCAGTTGGTCGTTGCCGCGCTTGAGCTGGACCAGCATTTCTTCGAGCTGATTTATCTGACCTACCTGTTCCTCGAGCAGGGCCTTATCCCGCTCGAGCTGTGCCGCCTTCTGGGTTAGCTCGCGCTTGTCGAGATAGGAGCTAAGCCCCAAAGGCAGGAACGCGAGCAAGGCGACGCAGCACAATCCCAACAACCACGCGAATGCGCTGGAAATCTTAAACTCAAAGGTTTTGCGACCCTTTTCCGGAATGACGATTAGAGTAATATTGCTGCGCTTGAACATCGGTGTTTTCGCTGGCGACAGAATTACCCCTTGGTCCACAGCATCGGCCTGAACTACTAAATGCCTAGCTGGCGCATCAGCGCCCCGTGCGGGCCGCCGTGTAGTTCGGGCCGCATATAGACCTTGCGCACGTAGTCGAGCCCGCCAGACAAATGCTCAAATTGCTCCTCTAGAGCGCCGAAGAGCCGCGCTTGCGACGCGAAGCTGAGCTGCGCTAGTTCGGCTGCCGCCCCATAAGCCCTTCTGCCCTGCTCTAAGTAGTAGCCACCAAGCCCCTGCCGCTCGACCCACGTGCGGAAAAGCCCAGTGGTAAAAAGCGCGTAGTCGCCTACGTGTCGGCGGATATCCATCTCGCGGTCGAAGGACCAACGACGCTCTGGCTGACGCTGACGCCCGAGTTCCACCAGCATCTCGGCGATGGTTTCGAGCGGTTGGCCGCGCAGGTCGCGGATGCGGTAGAGCTGATCGGTGCGCGCAAAGCTCGTCAGCAGATCGACGACGTACTCGACCACTTCGCGGTCGGCAATGCCCAGCGAAGTAAACCCAGGGAAGACCAAACGTTGGAAGAAGGACCGCAGTCCAGACGGGGAAATAGGCTTTGAGATGCGACGCGGCATAACGTATTAAAGACGTTCAGGTCAGAAGGTCGTGTTGGTCAGAAGGTAAGTAAAGGTCATATCCCCGTTCCAGTCCTCAATCGAATCCTTGTAACGAGTAACGCTAGTCATGCTGTCGTCGGCTATCACCCGCGAAAGTCCGGCGACGACGGTAAAGCCGGGGCGGTATTTGTACGTAAGCGTCAAATCGACTTCCTCGCCCAAATGGCTCGACTCCAAGTCGCCCTTTTGTGCTGTGCGGAAAGAGTGCCCGTGGACTCCGAGGGATACCTGGTCACTCAACGGCAACGCCGCCTTGAGCGCTAGGTCCTGCAGCCCCAGCCCGCCCGTGTGGACCGGGATATTGAGAAACAAATCGGCGTACCCATAGTACTTGTGGTTGGTCGCAAAGAGCGTGTCAAAGACCTTGGTCTTGTCATCGTCCAAATCGTCGTCGCCAGACAGGTAGTCGTACCACAAGGCGAGGTCCAGCCCCCCTAAAGACCCCCCAATCCGCCCACCGAACATGAAGGCCGATACGTCCTGGGTGCTGCGCTGACCCGTCTGAAACGAACCCTCAAAACGGTAGGAATATGCCGTCTTTTTCCCCGCCAAGCGCGCCCCTATAGTGACCTGATCCGTGTCTTTGGCTCCGTCCTTGTTGTAGAGCGCGTAGAGGTCCAAGCTGCCGGACGGCAGTTGTTCCAAGGTCGCGTACGCGCCAGCCAAATAGGCATCGTCTGCAAACTGCCCCGAGGTCGAGTCCGACTCAGCCACCTGAATCGCCGTCAGGTTCACCTGGCCCCAAGAGGGTGCCAGCAGCAGTTGCAAACCGTCGAAAACCCGGCCTTGCTGGGTCCACTCGACCGCGCCAATCAGCCGCTGACCGCCAAGGGCTACCATCTGACGACCAATTTTGAGCGAGTGGTCGCCGTCGCCCAGTTTCTTCAGATGGACATAGCCCTGATGCAGGTCAAACTTATCGGCGCTGTAATCCGTCAGGGTATTCTTTTCCTCGCCCCACAAGCGCACATCCTGAAGTTGGATCATCAAATCGACATCGCTATCGAGCGAGGCCACCATCTGAGTCCGCACCCGCATGGAGGTGAAGGAGTCGTAGTTGTTGGCGAACGGATCGCGGAACTCGTAGCGCGGCCGAATCTGGCCACCCCAAACGATCTCTTTTTTAGCGTAACTAGCGCTGGATGCAACTACGCTCAAAAGAAATGCGGAATAGATTGCAACACGCACGGCGTTATCTCCGACGTAAAGAGGGTATAGATACAGATAAGTTAAATAGGCATCTCGATCAAGCTATTTGCTTTTTAGGACGATTGCGTCTAGGTGCTGCTGTGCTCCCATCGCTTAGCGCAGCAGCCGCTCGCTAAACAGCGTCCGCGCCAGAGCGCGCACATCCCGCTCACCAGTCAAATGGATCTGCCCCACCGACACCAGCACCACCTCAACTTCCCCAAGCCCTACCCGATAGACGATGCGGAACCAGCCGCCCGGCGGACGCAGGCAGCGATAGCCCTTTAACTCGCCGACCAAGGGCCAGCCCTGTTCTGAGGGGTCGCTTGCTAGTCCTGTGATGTATTGCTCCACTTGCTCGGCAATCCGCCGGTTGAGCAGACCTTGCCGCGCCTCTAATGCGCGCGGTGCCAAGACGACGCGAAAAGTCATTGTCCCTCCTAGACGGCGCGCTCGCCCGCCTCAATCTGGCGGATGCCTTCGCGCAGCGCGGCGCACTCGGCCTCGTCGCCGAGCACCTCTAAGGTTTCGACAATGCCTTGGTAAAGCGACCACGGCATCAGGGCGAGTATCGGCTGACCGCGGCGCGTCACGGCAAGGGCACTCGCTTCGGGTTCAGCGGCGAAGCGATCGGGCAATTGATTCAGGACTTTGCGGGCTTCGGCGATGGGCATGGATTGGAGCATATTTCCTCCTTTGTACTGTATATGGTACTAAATTAAGTACTCTTGGCGACGGTCTAGTTGATCCATAATTGTAGGATTTCTCCGTGAATCTGCAAGAGCGTGGAAATCGTCAATGAATAACCTATTGATAATACTCTATATATGAGATCCTTAAAAAAGGCACGCAATTGTGCGTACATTTAACGGTACTAAAAAGAGTACTTTAATGCAAATCTAAATTTTCAATCAGATGCGATGGAATGCCCACGGCGATCTACCGCGATTCGGGCCACTTTTTTGGCTGCAATAATAGGGCGTTTACTTCCCCGTTGGCATTCCCTTTTCCCGCGCTTATATTTCGCGCATGTCTGACGGCGAATTCATCCGGCCCTTTCCCGCACTCACCCCCGCCCAGCGCTATCACCTCGAAGTCTATGGCTATGTGGTAGTTGAAAACGCGCTTGAGCAAGACCTGACGGAGCGCCTGCTAGAGGCTATGCTCCGGCTCAAACGCGATCTCCTGTCCGCCCCAGACCCGACCAAGGCCCGCGTTCGCAACTGCCGTCTCTCCTCCTATCGGCCTCACCACCTGCACTTTGCCCACATCCTCGAAGCCGATCCCGCGATCTTCGAATACCTAACTCATCCGCGCTTGGTCGGCATGGCCGAGGAACTAGTCGGCGGCAGCGTACGCCTCGAAGAATCCGAAGCCGTCGTCAACGAGCGCGACCCAGAAATCGACCTCACTGCCTCACCGCACTACGGCTTCCATACCGGCACTACCCCAGACGTGGGCACGTACGTCGAAAACGGCCTCTACCACTGCACCTTTGTCAAAACCCTGACCAACCTCACGGAACTGGGTCCAGACGACGGCGGCACCGTGGTCATCGCCGGTAGCCACAAGGTCAAATGCGACCGCGAGACCATCATCGCTACGGCCTACGAAGACCCCGCGCTGATCCACCAAGTGGTCGCGCCCGCCGGATCAACCCTGCTCTTTGGCGAGGCCCTGATCCACGCCACCGGCCAGATCCGCTCCGACCGCGAGCGCGTCATCGTCATCGGCGGCTACACCCCGCCGATGTTCCAAGCTTGGAACGGCCAAGAGCCGAGCGCTGAATTCATCGCCCAAACGCCCGAACCCCTCAAGCCGCTCATTGCCGGCAGCGACAAGTGGCACTGGCAGCAGCGCCGTCGCCACCTCGACATGCCGGTCGCCCTGTGATCCAGCTCGCGCACCCATACCTATTGTTCCTCGGCGACGCCGCCGACCAGCTAGCCGCCAAAACGGCCGTTGGCGTCGCCCACTGGCGGCCCGAACAGTGCATTGGCCAGCTCCGTCTTCCCGACTGTCACGCCGACCTCGGACTGCCCGACCAAACCCTCGCCGAAGCCCGTGCCGCTGGTGCCCGCACCCTCATCATCGGCGTCGCCAATCGCGGCGGCACCATCTCCGACCTATGGCGCGATACCTTCTTGCAGGCCATCGACCTCGGCTACGACCTCGCCAGTGGCCTGCACACGCGCCTCGGCACCATCCCCGGCTTGGCCGACCGCGCCCGCGCAAAGGGCACTCGCCTCGTAGATGCGCGCTTTTCCGACCGCGCTTTTCCCATTGCAACCGGCGTCAAACGCCCGGGCAAACGCCTGCTCACCGTCGGCACCGACTGCTCGGTCGGCAAGATGTTCACCGCGCTGGCCATTGAGCGCGAGATGCAGGCGCGAGGCATGGCCTGCACCTTCCGCGCCACCGGCCAAACCGGCATCTTCATCGCCGGGACCGGCGTTGCCGTTGACGCCGTGGTGTCCGACTTCCTCGCCGGCTCCGTCGAGGTCCTGACCCCGGCCAACCACCCCGAACACTGGGACCTAGTCGAAGGCCAAGGTTCGCTGTTCCACGCCTCCTATGCTGGCGTGTCGCTGGGCCTCATGCACGGTGCCCAACCCGACGCACTCGTCCTCTGCCACGATCCCAACCGCCCCCACATGCGCGGCCTCCCCGAATACCAACTGCCCGACCTGCTCGACTGCATTCGCCTCAACGAGCAGTGCGCCCGGCTCACCAACCCGGCCTGCCGCACCGTCGGCATTGCGGTCAACACCTCGCACTTGCCGGAAGACCGCGCCGCCGAACTACTCAGAACCATAGAAAGCCAAGCTGGCCTGCCCGCAGTCGATCCGCTGCGCCAAGGAACCGCGCGCTTGGTCGATGCCCTGTGACCCGCTTTTCCATTCGCAGCGAGAGCTTTCCCCTCGCCCAGACCTTCACCATTTCGCGCGGTGCCAAAACCACCGCCGATGTCGTCGTCGTCGAGCTGAGCCGCGATGGTTGCGTTGGCCGCGGCGAATGCGTCCCTTATCCCCGCTACAACGAAAGCGTGGCCGGAACCATAGACGCGCTAGAATCGCTGCGCCCACAGGTAGAAGCCGGCCTCGACGGCTCGACGACTCGACTGAGCTCGCCGAAGTCTGAACTCGCCGAAGTCCGGGCGGCATTGCAACGCGCCCTGCCGCCCGGCGCGGCCCGCAACGCCTTGGACTGCGCGCTCTGGGATCTAGAAGCCAAACTCAGCGGCCGCCCAGTTTATGAACTGGCCGGATTAGCAGCACCGCGTCCAATATCGACGGCCTACACCCTCTCGCTCGACGACCCAGAAACCATGGGCCGAGCCGCGGCCCAGCACGCCGGTCGCCCGCTGCTCAAAATCAAACTCGCCGGTCGCGACGATCTCGACCGCGTCGCCGCAATCCGCACCAATGCCCCAGACTCAACCCTGATCGTCGATGCCAACGAAGGCTGGTCCGCCGACCAAGTCGAGCCACTCTCGACTGCACTAGCTCGCTTGGGCGTCGCGCTCATCGAACAGCCTTTACCCGCCGCCCAAGACGCCCTGCTCGCCGAGTTGGAACATCCGGTCCCCTTCTGCGCCGACGAATCCTGCCACACTGCCGCCGATCTCGCGGAACTGGCCTCCCGCTACGAAGGCGTCAACCTCAAGCTCGACAAGACCGGCGGCTTCAGCGAGGGCCTGCGCTTGGCAGCCGAGGCGCGCGCGTGCGGCCTAGATTTAATGGTCGGCTGCATGATCGCCACCTCGCTGTCCATGGCACCGGCTGTCCTGCTGGCGCAACAAGCACGCTTCGTCGATCTCGACGGCCCCTTGCTTCTACAAAAAGATCGGGAACACGGGCTGCGCTACGAAGGCAGCCTCCTTCATCCGCCCCATCCTCAACTCTGGGGATAGGCCAGCAGACTCTACGGGCGTCACCTGCTGGACGCAGGTGGCGATTGAGCGTATTCTTCCCCAAGAACCTATAGAGGTTAAACGATTCGAGCTGCGGATCGTCTCCTTCTACTCTTCTGCGTCTATCTGCGTCCATCTGCGGATCACCTTGCAAATCATGTAGGACTGCTATATGAGCAACGCACTTCTATTGTTCGCCCAAGGGCTGGACGAGGCCGCGCTACAACGCGCCGTCCCGCCGCCCATCCGGCCAAAGCAAATCGAGCCGTTGGCATGGAATGGCGACGAGTTCTCATTTGCCTTGCCACCCGCAGCCCTAGAAGGTGCGCTAGAAATCCTGCCGTGTCTCTCGGTCGTCCAAGACGGCGCATGGGGCTATCAGTTCGCGATAGAATGCGAAACCAAAGCTGGTCACAGCAGCCAGGCCGTCCTCGACCCGATCGGCTCGTTTGTCGGGGCTGTGCAGTCCGGCTTCAGAACTGGAGCCGCAGCAGGTGCGACAAACGAAGTGGTCGCAGCGGAAATCGACCTCCTGCGCATCCGCACCCCCTTGCAAGCGGCCACCCTACACCTGCGCGTCCAAGGCGTCGCCCCCATGGCCCCGGCCTTGCTCTCGGTCTCGGTGCGCTGCAAAGGCGCAGTGCCCGCTCCGTCGTTCACTAGCCGAGATACGGCTCTCGCCGTGCCGTCGCAAAGTCAGATGGTTCTGCGGCCCGAGTTGGCTTCCCACGTCTGTTCGCCGACCAGCGTCGCCATGCTCCTCGCCTATTATGGCCATAGCGCGGACATCTACGACGTGATTGCGGAGGCGCGCCACCAGCCCAGCGGACTATACGGCGTGTGGCCGGCCAATATCCACGCCGCTGCCCGCCGGGGCTTCTTGGGCTATCTATTGCACTTTCCCTCTTGGGAGGCAGCGCGTGCACTGCTCGACGCGGGCATTCCCATTGTCGCCTCCGTGCGCTACGAGGTCGGCGAGCTGAGTCGGGCGGCCATTGAGCGTACGTCTGGGCACTTGCTCGTCGTCCGGGGCTGCGCGGGGGATACCGTACTGGTCAACGATCCAGCCGCAGATGCCGAGGTCGCACGAGCGTACGACCTCGTGGAATTCTGCAAAATCTGGTTGGAGCGCAGCGCCGTGGGCTACGTGCTCTTTCCACCATAACAGTACTATGGACAAAGCGAACTTCACTTCCATCGTCTTCGGCGAGATCCTCTACGACTGCTTCCCCGACCGCACCTGCTTGGGGGGTGCCTCCCTGAACTTCGCCTGGAACCTGCGCCAACTCGGCTTTCCCGTGGCCATGATCAGCGCGGTGGGGCGGGACGAATTGGGGCAACAGGCGCGGGGCTTTCTCCGGTGCGCCGACATCGATCAGCAATGGGTCGCCGATCGGCCCGAGCCTACGGGCACGGTCGATGTATTGCTCGACGATGGGCAACCCTCCTACACCATCCGCGCCGGCGTGGCTTGGGACTACATCGAAACCAAGCCGGCGTTGGACCAGCCCCCCGACCTGATCTACTACGGCACGGCCGCGCAACGCAGCCCGGCCAATCGTCCAGGGCTAGAACACTTGCTGGCCGCCAAGCCCCGGCATCGGCTTTTCGACGTCAACCTGCGCAAGGACTGCTACACGCCGCAGACCGTGCTCTTTGGCCTCGAAGCGGCGACCATTGTCAAGCTCAACGACGAAGAGTGGGAAGCCGTACGGGACATCGCCGAGGTCGCCGCGCCCGCCGACTTGCTCGCCCGCTACGCGCTAGATTGCCTAGCGATTACCTTTGGCGGTGACGGTGCCCAACTTCACATTCCGAGAGCTTCGTTCGCTGCACAGTCCGCGCCCGTATCCGTCGTCGATGCGGTAGGGGCTGGCGACGCCTTTAGCGGGGTTCTGGCCGCCAGCGCCCTGCTCGGCACCGACCCGCAACAGGCCCTAGACCTAGCGTGCGCCGCGGGTGCTAGCGCGGTGCAGCACCCGGGTGCCCATTGTCCGCTACCCGAATCCGTGAAGGTGGCGTTTGCTTAGATGGGCGACCACAAGGGTCGCCCCTACATATCACCGAAAGGCTTTTTCCAATGCAGACTCCCATTCCCCTGTGCGACCCCCACTTCCACCTCTGGGACCTAGCCGAGCGGCCCAATCCCAACCTCGGCGATGTCATGCCGGCGTACCGGGCCGACGACTACGCCCAAGACATGAGCGAACTACCCCCTGAGTTGCAGCGGGTCAGCGGCGTCCACGTCGAAACCGTCGTCGGGCAAGTGCCTGGCGGCATTCCCGTCAATACCGTAGAAGAAACCCGCTGGGTGCGCGGCCAACTCGAACCAACCTCAGCCGAACAGCCCTTCGGCATTGTCGCGTACGTGCATCTAGAGCGCGACATCGCCGCGGCCGAGCGCACCATTGAACAACACCTAGCAGCCGCTAAGGGCCGTCTGTGCGGCGTGCGCATGATCCTCAATCACCATCCCGACAATCCCGACTTGACCTGGCCGCAAGTAGAAAACGGCGTGTTGCAGAGTAGCCGCTTCCGCGAGGGCTTAGCCCTCCTAGAACGCCACAATCTCGCCTTCGATCTCTCCTGCAATCCCCACCAAGTAGCCGATGCGGTCGCAGTGTTCCGCGATTTCCCCAACCTCCGCGTCGTCACCAACCACCTCGGCTTCCTCCACGACGGCGAGGACCAAGCGCACGAGGACCTCTGGCGCGAAGGCATGGCTGCGCTAGCCGCACTGCCCAATGTCTATATGAAGCTGTCTATGGCGTGGTTTGCGCGGGACGCCTTCCACGAGGATGCGGCCAAAGAGGCCAAAATCGCCGCAGTCGTCCAAGAGCTAATCGAACGCTTTGGCTGTGACCGCTGCATGTTTGCCAGCAACTATCCCGTCGATAAACTGCGGGGCATTAGCATCGGCTATCTCTACGCCAAGTTCCTCGAGTGGAGCACTGGCTTTTCAGACGACGAGCGCCGGACGCTCTTCCACGACTCGGCGCTCAGCGCCTATGGGCCGCTTTCGCAATAGCCATGAACGCAGAGGAATTCGACTATACCCAATGGTGCGACAGCACGGGCGCGCCGCTCGCGAAAATGCCCGACCGGCTCGGCGTGGCGGCCAATGGCTTTATCCGCGACAAGACCGGCAAAATCCTGTTGCAACAGCGCGCGGACAACGGCTTTTGGGGCATGCCCGGCGGCCAAGTCGAACTCGGCGAATCCGTCGAGCAGACCGTGGTGCGCGAAGTCTATGAGGAAACGGGCTTAGAGGTGCGCGTCGAGCGGCTGACCGGAATTTACTCCGAGCCGGAGGGCTACCCCTTCATGCGCTATCCCGACGGCACCATCGTCCACTACGTCACCCACGTCTTTATCTGCGAACCCGTTGCCGGCGCATTGCGGCTCTCCTCCGAAAGCACAGACATCGGCTACTTTGCCGCCGATGCCCTACCTGCCCAGACCTTGCTCTCGCACCGCATCCGCATCGCGGACGCCCTGACCGGCCTAGTGTACCCATTTATTCGCTAAACCATGTTGACCGCACTGCGCCTAACAGCAGATGTCGCAATCCTGAATGCCTTGATTCGGATCGTCTTGTGATCCTATTCTGCGTCCATCTGCGTCCATCTGCGGATTACTTCTCAGATCGCTATACTTCTTTTTCGCTCGTCCCAACCTTCACCTCGCCAAGAAAAGGAACGACATGATCAAAATTGCCGAAGTCCTGCCCGACCACCCCACGCCACTGTGGCGGATGGTCAAGCAATGCGGCGTTGACCACGTGGTCGGCGGCTTCTCCACACCCGGCGATCCCGCCGACATCCACCCCGAGCAACGGCCCTGGAGCTTCACCAACCTCGTGCGGATGAAAACCGCGTTTAACGACGGCGGCTTCTCCCTCGACGTCATCGAGGCCCGCCCGCCGCTCAACAAGGCCAAGCTCGGCCTGTCCGACCGCGACGAGGAGATCGAATACGCCTGCGATTTGATTCGCAACATGGGCAAGGTCGGCATTCCGGTCTGGTGCCCCGAGTGGATGCCCGTACTCAACTGGACCCGCACCTCAATGGCGGCACCCGGACGCGGCGGCGCCATGGTCACCGGCTTTGACAACGAGCTGATGAAAAACGCGCCGCTGACCGACGCTGGCGTCGTCACCGAAGAACAGCTCTGGGACAGCCTGAAGTACTTCCTCGAAAAGGTCGTGCCGGTCGCCGAGGAAGCTGGCGTCAAACTCGCCATGCACCCCGACGACCCGCCGCTGTCGCCCCTCCGAGGCATGGGTCGGATCATGCGCAGCATCGAAAACTACCAGAGGCTCATCGACCTAGTGCCCAGCCCCGCCAACGGCATCTGCCTGTGCCAAGGCAACTTCACCCTGATGACCGACGACTTGCCTGAAGTCATCCGCCACTTTGGCGACCGCATCTACTTCGTCCACTTCCGCGACGTGCGCGGCACACCCGAAAAATTCGTCGAGACCTTCCACGACGAAGGCCCGACCGACATGCGTGCCTGCATGGAAGCCTACCGCGACATCGGCTTCGAGGGCGTCCTACGCCCCGACCACGTACCGACGATGGAGGGCGACCGAAACGACCAGCCGGGCTATTCGTCAATCGGGCGCTTGTTCGCCATCGGCTATATCAAGGGGTTGCGCGAGGCCGTGTACGCGAGTTAACGCAAGGATGCGCTTGTCTCCAACACCCCCAACCCTTCCTCCAGTTCCTCGACGCTGGCAAAAGCCACCAAGGTGCAATGCACTCCCTCGGTCGCCAGCACCCACTGTATCGCCCGCTCAGTGCGCGGCACCAACTCGCCCGGCTCGGCCAGTTCGTACCAAGGGCCTGAGACAATCGGATAGACCAACGGCAGCTCTCCGCGAATGCCTTCCCCCCTCGGCGATAGCTCCTCGACCTTTGACTCGTTCACTGCCGACCAGTCGGTCTGCGTCTTATCGGCCCAGCTAAGCCACTGGCCACCCAAAGCCTTCATAATCAGCACGCCCTTCCCAGCCCGCGCCGACGCCGCAATGCCCGGGGCCTGCCAGCGGCAGACGTAGTTGTAGATGACCAAGTCGGCGTCCGCTTCGGGTTCGGGACCGCGCTCAGCGTAGGCTTGCTGATCGGCCAACATGTGCCGAATCAAGCACAAAGCGCGCACCTTGCCTTTGGCTTTGCACTCGGCGATGCGCTCGGCCAAGCCCTCATTTTGCAGATAGGCATAGTGGTGTACCCGCAAAATATCGATGGCCTCGCGGCGCACATTGGCAAGGTGTTTGTCGATAGTCCCCTCCACCTCAGCGGCTGCGGGCGCACCCACCTTGAGCGAGAAGAAGCGGTCGTCCCTCGGGCCTTTTAGCTCATCCGGGATATGGACCTCATCGCCGTAGCCCATGTCGAAAAGGTTGATGCCCAGCTCGGCAGCCCGCAGGTAAATCCGGCGCTTCTCCTCGGGCGGTGGATGGCCGTTGATGCCCTCGTAGCGGGCCAACAGCCCGCCCAAGCCAACGGTGCTCAACTCCATGTCCGTCTGTCCAAAGCGGCGGTATTCCACGATAACCTCCTTGCGTAGTTAAGAAGCGCTTACAGCTTGCTGCACTCAATATGGAGCGTTAGTTTCTCCGGCGCGAAAAATGTATCCCGCCAGCCCGTATCGTCCAAGGGAGAATGCAGTACCGTAATTCCTAATTCCTAATCGTCCAAGGGAGAATGCAGTGACTGCCAAAGTCCTCATCATCGTCGGCGACGCCACCGAAACCGTCGATACGCTCTATCCCTACCTGCGCGTCCAAGAAGAGGGATTCGCGCCCGTGGTGGCCGGGCCAGAAGCCCGCCGCTACAACATGGTCCTGCACGAGGTCCCGGCCGAAGGTTGGGACATCACCCGCGAATTCGAGGGCTACACCATCCAAGCAGACATCGCCTTCCGCCACGTCGTGCCCGAAGAATACGTGGGAATCTTTTTCTCCGGTGGGCGCGCCCCCGAATACATCCGCGACGACCCGGACCTGATTCGCATAACCCGCTACTTTTTTGACCGCGACAAGCCCGTAGGCTGCGTCTGTCATGGAGTCGAAATTCCTGCCCGAGCCGGTTGCGTCAAAGGGCGGCGCATGGCCACCGTGCCCAAGTGCCAATTCGACCTCGAAGTCTGCGGCGGCACCTTTGTCGACGCACCCTGCGTCGTCGATGGCAACCTCATCAGCGGCCGCACTTGGCACGACCACGGGCACTATATGAAACACTGGATCAACTTGCTCATCGCCGAGCGCGAGCGCATGGGCGCACCACAGGAGGCCATCACCGCGTGAAACTCTACTACAGCACCTACGGCATGAAGCAACTCGACGTCTTCGAGGCCCTGCCGCGCCTCGCCGACATGGGCTACGAGGGCATGGAAATCGCCGTCACTCCCGGCTGGCCAACCGAGCCGGCCAACATGGACGCGGCCGCGCGCAAAAGACTCGCCGACCTCTTCCGCCAGCTCGGCTTCCCCACGCCAGTGCTAATGGCCCTGCTCTCGCCCTGCGTCGAAGGCGAGGGCCGAGCCGCCGCACTCGCGCAGTTCAGAGCGACCTTTGAACTGAGCCGCGCACTCCGGCTCGACGACCACCCGATGGTTGTCAGCACTACCCTCGGCGGCAAACCCGCCTGGGAGACCGGCAAAGAGCGCATTGTCGAGCTGGTACTCGAACTGGGCGACATGGCCGCCGAATACGACGTCATCGTCGCCATCGAGCCTCATGCTGGCGACGACTTTGAGACGCCGGAAAAGGCCGCCTGGCTCATGCAGCAAACCAATCACCCGAACCTCGGCCTCAACTTCGACTACAGCCATTTCTGGGTTGAAGGCATCGACTTGCAGCACTCGATTGACCTGAATCTCCAGTACTCGGTCCACAATCACATCAAGGACGGCTATCTCGACGAAGAGGGGCGGGTCCGCTATCTCCTGCCCGGCAGCGGCAAGCTGGACATGAAGGCTTACTACAAGGCCATACAAGACGCTGGCTGGGACCAGTACATCTGCCCAGAAGTCACCGGCCAGATCTGGAACGCAGACGGGTACGACGCCTGGAGCACGGCACAATTTTGCTACGACGTGCTGAGCGCGACGCGGCGAGCATCGAACTGAGGGCCGATCCTAAGAAACTCTAAGGTGGGCACAAAGAAGCGCCCGATGTCTCGTCGGCATCGGGCGCTTTTGGTTTTCTTTTTGAGGCTTTGAAGAGCCAAAGCGATTCCACGCTCCTTGCGCGAGTTTATCGAATATCATAAACAGATAGTCAAACACGCGAACTGAGAAAACGAGCGGGTCCATGGTGCAAAGCGCCCTACAACAAGTAACTCAAGCCTCCTTCCCCGGCATGTGCCCGGTCGAGGGTGCGCTGACCAAGCTGGCGCAAGCGGGAATTGAGGAACGCGGAGCAATCTTTACAAAGCGCGAGGTCGTCGAGTTCATCCTCGACCTTGTCAACTATACCGCAGACCGACCTTTGCACACAATTCGCCTGTTGGAGCCTGCTTTTGGCGGTGGCGATTTTCTTCTTATTGCGATTGAGCGCTTGCTCAAGGCGTGGAGCAAGCGAGAGGGTAACGCCGATCCAGACGAGATGCTGGCCAATGCCATTCGAGCCGTCGAGTTGCATGACGATACATTTCAGGCGACGCGCGAGAAGGTCATCTCCGTACTCAAGGCCAAAGGACTTGCAACAAAGTCGGCCATCGCCCTTGCCGATACCTGGCTTATCAAGGGCGATTTTCTTCTCACGCCGCTGCCGTTTGCGTTTGACTGCGTAGTCGGCAATCCACCTTATGTGCGGCAAGAGCTAATTCCCGCTGCGCTCATTGCCGAATACCGCATCCGCTATACGACCGTATTTGACCGCGCGGACCTCTATATCCCGTTTATCGAGCGTTCGCTCAACCTGCTGGAGCTGGGCGGTACACTTGGATTCATCTGCGCTGACCGCTGGATGAAAAACCGTTATGGAGGACCGCTGCGTAAACTGACTGCCGATAAATTTCATTTGAAAATGTATGTCGATATGGTCGATACACCGGCCTTCCACGCAGATGTTATTGCCTATCCAGCCATCACTATTATTGCTAATGAAAAGCCGGGCAAAACTCGCGTCGCGCACCGTCCCGAGATTAAGCCAGCAACGCTTAAAGCTTTAAGCAAGACTCTGCTATCTAAAGAAAAGCCTGTCTCAGAAAGTGGGGTCAAGGAAATGACCGGAGTTGCGGTAGGAGCCGAACCTTGGATATTGGCGTCATCCGACCAACTTGCTCTTGTCCGGCGACTGGAGCGAGATTTTCCGCTAATCGAAGAGGTAGGATGTAAGATCGGCATCGGTGTCGCTACCGGTGCCGATCAAGCCTTTATCGGTCCCTATGACGAGCTAGATGTAGAGCCGGATCGCAAACTACCACTGGCGATGACCCGCGATATTATCACCGGTACCGTCAAGTGGCGCGGCCTTGGCGTCGTCAACCCGTTCGCCGATAAAGGAGGGCTCGTTGATCTAGCAAAATTTCCCAAGCTCAAAACCTATCTGGAAGCCCGCAAGGACCAGATAGCAAAGCGGCATGTCGCAAAAAAATCACCTGCTAACTGGTATCGTACGATTGATCGCATCTATCCGTCCCTCGCCAGTAAGCCGAAGCTGCTAATCCCCGATATCAAGGGCCAAGCCCATATCGTCTATGAAAACGGCAAGCTGTACCCGCACCACAATCTCTACTTTATCACGAGCGATGAATGGGATTTGTACGCACTGCAAGCCGTGCTGCTATCGGGTATCGCCCGCCTGTTTGTGTCGATCTATTCGACTCGGATGCGCGGCGGCTATTTGCGATTTCAGGCGCAATATCTGCGCCGTATCCGATTGCCTTACTGGCAGGACGTGGATAAAAAGCTCAAAAATGCTCTGAGGGAAGCTGCTAATCGCCGCGACATTGATGCCTGCAATGCGGCTGTATTCGAGATCTATAGATTATCAAAGGACGAGCGGGCTGCGCTCGGTGGCAATGGTGAATAAGAAAGATTTTTGATGGCGATTGATCTGGCGAATTACGAGCAAAAAGCGCACGAGGCCGTCAAGATATTCTGGGAGAGTCGCCAACAGGCACGGCAAAAACAGAGCGACGCTGGCAAGGCAGACCAAGGCGAGCGTGCCGGAGTTACTGCCGGAAAAAACATGGACGGGTTTTTAGCCTTGGTAATAGATATCGTCAGGGCCAACGGACTTGATAATGCAGAAATTCATCAAGAGCGCCGCGTACCATCGGCACGGCGCACGATTTTTGGACCGCCTATCGCGAGGGAGCTTTTGGCGAACAGCCACGGCCTTTTGCCGGATGGATGATACTTCTTGAAGATGCCCCCGAATCCCGTACACCAGTTACAGATGCGACACCGCATTATTCAGTGTTCAAGGAATTTGAAAATGCGTCCTACGCGGATCGTTACAACATTTTGTGCCGTAAGCTAATGCAAGAACAGCTCTACACGGCAGCATCGGTCATTGTTTCGCCGCGTTCAGCCGTTGATACCGGCGAATATTCCGAGATGAGCGATATGACCGGTCTAAAAACATTCCTAAGCGAGTTGGCTGGACACGTAGCGGCAGAGGCGGCAAGGCGTTGAGGACCTGTTTGCCTACGCACATCGACCGGGACTGCTAGGCTGTCATTACCAACGCATTTATTGCTCGTCGCGGATCTCGACCTCGCTGCCCTTCTCAAACGCCTGCGTCTTAAACTCCGCCAACGCCTTGTCGAGCAGGGCCTGCGCCTCCTCGGCCTCCTTGCCCCAAACGACGATATCCACTGGCAGCCGCTGACCGTCGGCCGTGCGCTCCCTCAACGCGACGAAGGCCTTGAGGTAGGTATTGGGATATTGGCTCATCACGCTGTGCAAGATCGGACCGCACTGCGATTCGGGTAAATTGACAGCAACCCGCAGCGAAAGCCGCACATCGTCGTATATCCCGGCCAAGGCATCTTCTACCGACTGGCGGAACAGCGCCTCGACCTCGCGCGGCGGGCCAGGTAGGCTGTAAATCGTGGTCGCGCCAATCTGCGCCTCCACGCAGGGAGCCACGCCCGCCGGATTGGGATGGGCCACAGAGCCTTCCGGTTTGGTCGCCATCTTAATCAGCCCTTCGCTGACATCGGCGCGCTTTTCAATGCCTCGGCTCTCCATGTAGCGCTCGACCAAGGTTTCATCGACTTCCGTGCCCACCCCTATAACCTTGGCGATGGCCTCGACCGTCATGTCGTCGGGCGTCGGTCCAAGTCCCCCAGTGGTGATCACCACCCGGGTTCCGCGCTGGCAGGCGTCTTTGAGCACCCCCGTCAACTCGTCCATATCGTCGTCGAGAATTGCGATCCGCCGCACATAGCCGCCGAGCGCGGCAATCTGCTGCGCCATCCAGAATGAATTGGTGTCTTGGATCTGTCCGTTCAAAAGCTCGGTGCCGATTGAGTAAATTTCGATGGCCGGTCGGTCGCTCATAATCTCTTTCTCTGCTGTTGTGTTAGAAGGGCATAAAAAGATAGGCAAGATGAACCGGCTATGCACCGGGCATTGAACGCAACTAGGCGAGTGGTAATATTAGAGTCTATCCAACCATCGAACTACAAGGAGAAAAACATGAGCAGCGTCCACAACTTCACAGCCCAAACCATCCACGGCCAAGACGCCGACCTAGCCGACTACGCCGGCAAGGCCCTCCTCGTCGTCAACGTGGCCAGCGAGTGCGGCCTGACCCCGCAGTACGCCGACCTAGAGGCACTGCATCGCCAATACGCCGACCAAGGCCTAGCGGTCCTCGGCTTTCCCTGCAACCAATTCAAGGGGCAAGAGCCGGGCAACGAGGAGCAAATCCTCGACTTCTGCCAGACCCGCTACGACGTGAGCTTCTCGCTCTTTAGCAAGATCGAAGTCAACGGCCCCAACCGTCATCCGCTCTACGCCTATCTCGCCGGCGAGGGTGCGGCTTTCCCCGGCGACATCTCCTGGAACTTTGAGAAATTCCTCATCGACAAGGACGGCCAGCCGCTGGCCCGTTTCGCGCCCCGGACCACCCCTAACGATCCGGCCGTAGTCGCCGCCATCGAAGAGGCCCTCGCGTGACGCGGCCCAACATCGTCTTCATCCTCATCGACGATATGGGTTGGAAGGACCTCGTCTGCTACGGCAGTTCCTTCTACGAAACGCCCAACATCGACCGCCTCGCCCGCGAGGGCATGCGCTTTACCGACGCGTACGCGGCCTGCCCGGTCTGCTCGCCGACCCGCGCCAGCATTCTCACCGGCAAGTACCCAGCCACCGTCGGCATCACCGACTGGATCGACGTACCTGGGCGCACCCACCCAGCGCGTGGCCAGCTCGTCGATGTGCCGTATCTCAAGCAACTGCCGACGCAGGAGCACTCGCTGGCCCGCGCGCTCAACGAGGGCGGCTATCAGACGTGGCACGTAGGCAAGTGGCACTTGGGCGGCGACGGGCACCTGCCCGAAGATCACGGCTTTGAGGTCAACATCGGCGGCGCGCACCAAGGCTCGCCGGGGCAGGGCGGGTACTTCAGCCCTTGGACCATACCCCCGCTCGCCGACGCCGATGTCCCCGAGGGCACGTACCTAACCGACTACCTGACCGACCAAGTGCTCGACTTGATAAACAACCGGGACGAGCGGCCCTTCTTCCTGAATCTCTGGTACTACACCGTCCACACGCCGATCCAAGCCAAACCAGAAAAAATCGCCAAGTACGAAGCCAAAGCCCGCGCGCTCGGCTTGGACCAAGTCGAGACCTTTGCCGAGGGAGAGTACTTCCCCTGCGAGCACAAAAAAGATCAGCGCGTCAAACGGCGACTCATCCAATCCGACCCGGTCTATGCGGCCATGATCGAGAGCCTCGACGAAAACTTGGGCCGCCTCTTCAACCTACTCGACGCACTCGGCGAAACCGAAAACACCGCCGTGTTTTTCACCTCGGACAACGGCGGCCTCGCCACTTCCGAACGCTCGCCGACCTGCAACTCGCCGCTGGCCGAGGGCAAGGGCTGGATGTACGAGGGCGGCACCCGCGAACCCTTGCTAGTCCGCTGGCCCAGCCGGGTCGCAGCCGGCAGCACCTGTCCAGTCCCGGTGACCAGCCCCGACTTCTACCCGACGATCCTCGAACTAGCCGACTTAGACCCCATCCCCACACAGCACTGCGACGGCACCAGCATCGCGCCGCTCATGCGCGGTGCCGAGTCCATTGAGCGCGAGGCCATCTTCTGGCACTACCCGCACTACGGCAATCAGGGCGGCACCCCCGGCTCGTCCGTGCGCGCCGGCGACTACAAGCTGATCGAGTTCTTTGAAGATGGGCGACTGGAACTGTACAATCTGCGCGACGACATCGGCGAGGATCACAACCTAGCCGAGCAAAAGCCGCAAACCCGCGACCGGTTGCACGCGCTGTTGCGCGAGTGGCGCGAAACGGTGGAAGCCAAAATTCCCCAACCCAATCCCGCTTGGCAGGGCTAAACCGGAATGATTTGCACGATTCGAGCAGTAGATCGTCTTGTGCATACTATTCTGCGTCTATCTGCGTCCATCTGCGGATCGTTTTGTAAGTGATATAGGCTTGCTATAGATTAGAAAGACGGAGATCGCGGTCTATGAATGCAATATCCCTACAACCCCACCTATGGACGCGGGAAGAATACGAGAAAATGGTATCCGCCGGCGTTTTTCATCCAGAGGACCGACTTGAGCTAATCAACGGAGAAATCCTCGAAATGACACCACAAAGCAGAGCCCACGCCACAGCGGTCTGTCTAGTGGATGAAGCCCTGAGCGCAGTATATGTCCAAGGCTTTACCGTGCGCATCCAAGTCCCTATGGCCTTGGGCGAGTCGTCCGAGCCTGAACCCGATGTCGCCGTAGTCCGCGGCCAACCACGTGATTACCTCGCTTGCCATCCCACGGTTGCTGAGCTAGTCGTCGAAATCTCGGATTCCTCGCTGAGATACGATCGGGAACACAAGCAAGGGTTGTACGCCGCTAGTGGTACTCCCGAATACTGGATCCTCAATCTGATAGATTATCGCCTAGAGGTTTATAGAGACCCAGACCAAGAACAGAAAACCTATGGGTCCTGCACAGTACTTACCCCCAACGCCACGGTCTCCCCACTCACTCGTCCCGACGCCTCTATCCCCGTCGCCGACCTGCTGCCCTAGCCCGCTTTCGTGGTCCAATCCCGCGGCTTGAGAAACACTTCGTAGAGCCGCGCCTCCTCCGATCCTGCTACTGGCTGCCAATCGTACGCCCAACTCACCAAGGGCGGCAGCGACACCAAGACCGACTCGATGCGTCCCTTTGATTGCAGGCCGAAGAGCGTGCCCCGGTCGCAAACCAAGTTGAACTCCACGTAGCGGCCCCGGCGGTAGAGCTGGAACTGCCGCTGCCGACGGCCGTACTCCCATCCCTTGCGCCGCTGCAAAATCGGCAGATACGCAGCCATGTACCCATCGCCGACGCTGCGGGCAAAGGCAAAGCAATGCTCAAAGCCCCCTTCGTTAAAATCATCGAAGAACAGGCCGCCGATCCCCCTCGGTTCGTCGCGGTGCGGCAGGAAAAAGTACTCGTCGCACCACTGCTTAAATTTGGGGTAGAGTCCCTCGCCATAAGGATCGCACGCGGCTTTGGCCGTCCGATGCCAATGCACGGCATCCTCCTCAAAACCGTAATACGGCGTCAGATCAAACCCACCGCCAAACCACCACACAGGCTCCTCCCCTTCTTTCTCCGCCGTGAAGAACCGCACATTCAGGTGCGAGGTCGGCGCATAGGGGTTGTGCGGATGCGCAATCGCCGAGACGCCCATGGCCTCAAAGGCCCGTCCTGCTAGCCCGGGGCGGCGCGCCGTAGCGGCTGGCGGCAACTCATTGCCCCGCACATGCGAAAAATTCACCCCAGCCCGCTCGATCACCGCCCCCTCCAACACGCGCGTGCGGCCACCTCCTCCTTCTGGCCGCTCCCAGCTATCTTCGCGGAAAGTGCCCTCGTCCTCTGCTTCCAAGGCCGCGCAAATCGCATCCTGTAACCCGAGCAAATACGCTTTGACGGCCTCTTTGTCTATCTCTTCCACTTGTCCTCGTCTCTAAATTGTTTGGTTGTCAGGATGATAGAGTATAGTCAAGTTACTGTATTGGGCGCGAGGAGGTACTAGACTAGCATCCCGGCACCCCTTGCCATCCAGCAAGAGCTTGACATAATGTATGCCGCTATGGAAGATAACTATGTGCCGGTTGGGGCCGAATAACCGCAGAGAGCTAGCGGATAAGTTGTCGCTGCTCTCCTGATTGGCCAGCGGCGCGGCGTTGAACGAACAGGAGCATGAGATGACCAAAACAGTGATTCTCGATACAAATGCGCTCTATGATATAGGATTGAATCGAGTCCGTATTGAGGACATTGGGAGACCTAAAGAGCGCCTCTGTTACTCTCCTATCTCAATAATTGAGTTGGTATCTGAACTCAATGACAGGTCGTTTGCAGACCGCAAGGCAGCGGCTGGCGTCCTCCTCAAGCACCGGATAGACGAACTCCCGGACCCCGAATCATACCTGACTACGGCATTTGGCTACAAGTTAGCGGAACCTGCCCCTTCATACTCCGACGCTGTCCGAGCCTTGGCTGAAGGTCAGAGCCCTGAGGAGGTGAGGAGAGGCGTACCGGACTACGAAATTCGGGTCCGACGGCGCTTGAATGTACCGTTTGCAGCTACATGGCGTGAGAAGATCGAGCAAGAATGGGTGGACTCTCTCATCGCCCTGATGGCGGATAATATCCCAAGGTTTCAAGAGTGGTATGCGAAGGATTCAGAAAAACGGCCCTCGTCTGTACCTAAACTTCGAGGCGAGGAGAAGAAGAAATTTCTCGCCGGAATGAAGTCAAGAGAGTTGTTTGCCCGAATTATATCCGGTTGTCAGATGCGCGCTTTCTTCAAAGCGGACGAAATTACTAAGCTGAGAGAACATGAATTCGCCGCGGCTATTCCCAAGATAGAGTGCTACTCCCGTATGTACATGCAATACTTGATTAGACTAATGACTGAGGGGGTCTTGCCACAGCAGAATGATAGTGGGGATATTGATCTCTTTCTCTATTCGATTGACGACGACCACGTCGTGGCCACTAAAGACAATAGGTGGATCAACATTGCGAAGGCCGCAGGGTTCGCCCGGAGAATACGCCAGCCCGGATGCGAACTCAGTGAAGCCGCGCTAGCTGAAGACCGGAATTGTGTAAAGGAAGAGACTGCAAGGTATCACAAGATGGACTTTGAAGACTACATAGAGATCCAACCGGGTGTTCGCAGTGGCAAGCCCTGCTTCAAAGGTACCCGAATTACCGTCTATGACGTGCTGGAATACTTAGAGGGAGGGATGACTGAGGTTGAGCTTCTAGCCGATTTTCCGACTCTGACGCCGCAGCACATCCTCGCCGCACGGGAGTTTGACGCTGTCTATAATATCCGGCTTGCGTCCGGTCCCACGGCGTGAAACTTCTCCTCGATGAAAACCTTAGCCATCGGCTCGTAGCGCGACTTGAGGAAGCCTTTCCTGGTACCGCCAGTATCCATCAAGTTGGACTTAGTAGCCAGCCTGATACAGCCATTGGGGACTATGCAGCCGCACAGGGCTTTGCAATTGTGTCGAAGGATGAGGACCTTCGTCAACTCAGTTTCTTCCGAGGCCATCCGCCAAAGGTAATATGGCTTGACGTGGGAAACGCTGGGACCGCCCCGATTGCGGACTTGTTGCTGCGGAACAAAAATCAGATCATTGCGTTTCTCGACCAGAATGAAGACTCCCTTCTCACCCTAGATTTAATTTTAAGAGAAGAGTGAGCGTTTGTAGTCTCTATCCGACCTGTCCTTTTCACTTCACACCTCGCGCGTTTTTCCACCCGCTTTCTTTTTACATGTCCTTCCATCAAGCCCCCACCCCCACGCCAACCCGCTACCGCGACCGCCAAACCGGAGATATCGTCGTCGAACACGTTCCAGGCCAGTCGCTCCTCCATTGGTTCTACGGCACGAGCACGGGGCATCTTGTCTTTCGCGTCGTCTTCAACCGGCCCCTTTTCTCCCGCCTCTACGGCTGGTGGAAGCAAAACACTTGGACGCGGCGTCAGATCCTCCCTTTCGTCGAACGCTACCGCATTGATCTCGACGAAATCGAATACCCCCTCAGCCACTATTCCAGCTTCAACGACTTCTTCATTCGCCGCCTCAAACCCGGAGCTAGACCCTGCGACCCCGACCCCGAGCGCCTCTGTTGTCCCGCCGACGGCAAGGTCCTCGTCTATCCGCAGATCGCAGCCGAGGACGTGCTACCGGTCAAAAGCAACCAACTCTCGGCCCGCGAGCTCCTAGC
Organism: Candidatus Latescibacterota bacterium; assembly: GCA_965116455.1. Taxonomy (GTDB): domain Bacteria; phylum Latescibacterota; class UBA2968; order UBA8231; family UBA8231. Next base: position 4,627,563 of record OZ220690.1, read on the forward strand.
CGAAACAATCGACCCCACCCCATATCACGGCGGTGCCGCCCTCGTCGTGCGCCTCGCCCCCTACGACTATCACCGCTTCCACTTCCCAGCCGATGGCCAAGTCGGTCAAACCCAGTGGATCGACGGCTCCTACCACTCGGTCAACCCCATCGCCCGCGCCCGCGTGCCCGACGTTTTCCACCGCAACCGACGCTCCGTCTGCGAGCTGACCACGCCCACCTTCGGCAGGATTGCTTACATCGAGGTCGGTGCTATCAACGTCGCCAGCATCATCCAGACATACTCGCCGGGGCCTTGTGAGCGCGGCCAGGAAAAGGGCTTTTTCCAGTTCGGCGGCTCGACCGTCGTGCTGCTTTTCGAGCCAGGGGCAATTGTCTTTGACAGCGACCTAGTCGCCGACTCTGCGGCCGGCCTAGAGGTACACGTCCCCACCGGAGCCGGCGTCGGCAGCCGCGCTTGACCCACTCCGGCGACTTCGGCAAATTTTCCGCTCTGCAATCCTTTACCTCTGGAGGCTATTTATGTCCCTGCAAATGCGCGTGGGTCTGGGCCAGTTCAACGAACTCACCGATGAAAAGCTCGCCTTTATCAAGCAAATGGGCTGCGACGACTTTTTGATGAATACACCCAAACTCCCCGGCGACAAGCAGTGGGAATACGACGACTTGGCCGCCCTCAAAAAGCGGGCCGATGACGCCGATTTGCGGCTGATGGCGCTGGAAAACGTGCCTACGTCCTTTTACGACAAGATCATGCTCGGCCAAAGCGGCCGCGAAGAACAGCTCCAGCACATGATCACCACCGTGCACAACATGGGCAAGGCCGGCATCCCGATCCTCGGCTACCACTGGATCCCCAACAGCGTCTGGCGCACGCCCGAACCGGCGACCTTGCGCGGCGGTGCTCGCGCCACTCGCTTTGCCCTCGCCGAGCACGACCCCGAAGAGCTGACCCACGGCCGCGTCTTCACCCACGAGGAGATGTGGGAAAACTACTGCTGGTATTTGGAGCGCATCCTGCCCGTGGCCGAGGAAGCTGATGTGCGCCTAGCCCTGCACCCGGACGACCCGCCCACTGGAACAACCCTCGGTGGCATAGCGCGAATTTGCAGCTCTTTCGACGACTTCAAGCGCAACATGGACACCTTCGACAGCCCGCATCACGGCCTCGATTTCTGCATGGGATGCTGGTCGGAGATGGGTGGCCACGACAGCGTCATCCGCGCCGTCCGCCACTTTGGCGGCCAAAAGAAAATCATCTACATCCACTTCCGCGACGTCATCGGGCCGGTCGAGAATTTCCACGAGACCTTCATCGACTGTGGCCAAGTCGATACCTTTGAGGTAGTACAGACGCTCAAGGCGGTCGATTTTGACGGCTTTATGATCACCGATCACGTGCCCCATATTGTCGATGACTCGCCTTGGGGTCACAGGGGGCGCGCCCATTGCGTGGGCTTTATGCAGGCCCTCATCCAAGTGGTCAACAAGCCCAGCGCGTGACCTGTCGCCACGGCGCGACCGGTCCTACAATCTGAAAGCAGGTCACCTTTTGCGTTGCTTTCTCATACTCCTGCTGGCCACCCCAGCTCTAGCCCAAGACGAGCGTCCCCCCCTATCAATCCCCCAACCCGAACGCCAGCGCGTGACGCCAGTACCAAGCGCTCCCTTGACTATCGTCCAAGTGAGCTATAGAGAGGCGGTCAAGGAGCGCGACTACCTCTCGCAGGCCGTGCAGGAACTGATGACATTCATCCGCATATCGACCCAACTCAAAGTGCCGCTGCACTCGCGCACCCTCACGCTCGACGACCCGAAGATTGCGGACGCACTGATGCTCTACATGACCGGCTTTGACTGCGTCATGCAGATAAGCGACCGCGAAAAGAAGGGCCTCGCCCACTACTTGCGTAGCGGCGGCCTGCTCTTTGCCGAGGACATCCTGCCCCTAGAGACGAATTTTCGCACATCCGCTGGTGTAGCCGGCACCCCCTTCGACCGGCAGTTCAAGGCCCTGCTCAAAGACCCGCAAGTCCTCGGCATCGACGGGAGACGCTGGCGCAAACTGCCCAAGAACGACCCCCTGTACTCGGCTTACTTCGACTTCCCCGATGGGCCGCCTCTAAGCGGCGCGAACCGGGGCAATGTCTTCGCTTTGGAATCAATAGAGCTAAAGGGCCGAGTCGCCGTTATCTTCAGCGATCTCAACATTAGCTGGTTCTGGGGCAACCTCCAAGCCGATAGCCGCAGCCGCAGCTTGCAGTTCGGCACCAACCTCTTGGTTTACGCGCTGGCGCAAAAATACGCCGGCCGACCACTGCCCGTCAGGCGCTGAAATGAGCAGCGGCACGGCGGCGCACTCCGCCCAAGTTCGCGCCGACCTCCTGCTCCTGCTCACGGCCCTGATCTGGGGCTTCGCCTTCGTCGCCCAACGAGCTGGCATGGAGCATGTCGGCCCCTTCTTCTTCAATGGCGTGCGCTTTGCTCTTGGCTGTTTGCCGCTTTTGCCGTTTGTCCTGCGCACCACCGCCACACCATTCTCATCCCGTCTCCGCCACACCCTCCCAGGCGGCCTGCTCGCCGGGCTTTTTCTTTTTATCGCCGCTTCCCTGCAACAAGTCGGCATCGTCTATACTACGGCCGGCAAGGCCGGGTTCATCACCGGGCTATACGTAATTCTGGTGCCGATTCTCGGTCTCTTGCTACGGCACCGCAGTCGCCGCAGCACTTGGACCGGCGCTCTGGTGGCGACCAGTGGCCTGTACCTGCTGAGCGTGGAGCCGCCCCTGGCCATTGCCCGCGGCGATGCACTCGTACTCGTAAGCGCGTTCTTTTGGGCCGGGCACGTGCTGGTCATCGGCAGCCTCTCGCGCCAGCTCGATTGGGCGATGCTGGCTTTTTTGCAATTCTTCGTCTGCTCGCTCCTCAGCACAGCCGTCGCCGTCAGCACCGAACACATCGCCCTGCAACCGCTCGTCGATGCGGCCGTACCCGTATTTTACGGAGGCGTCATGTCGGTGGGCGTGGCCTATACCCTGCAGGTAGTGGCTCAGCGGCGAGCGGCCCCCGGCCACGCGGCCATCATCCTCAGTCTGGAGACGGTTTTCGCCGCGTTGGGAGGATGGCTTTTGCTAAGCGAGGAAATGCCTCTGCGCGGACTGGTTGGGTGTGGGCTGATGTTTGCGGGGATGCTGATCTCGCAAGATATTGGGGCGAGATTGAGGATTTTCTGGAAAACTGCGTAACGTCATTTAAAAAACAATGCTGAGATTCGCAGAAGAACTCATGCTTCTCTTGCTCGACAACGAGAATGGGGAGTTCATACAGGTACCAAATCGGACGATGCAGTATGCGCTCGCTGGTGCTGTACTGATGGACTTGGCCTTGGAGTACTGCATCGATACCGATCTCGAGCAACTTATCTTGCTCGATCCGACGCCAGTTGGAGACGACCTGCTTGACCCGACGCTCGCAGACATTGCCCAAGAGACCAATGTGCACGACATCGGCTTTTGGGTTGAGCGCACCACAGAGCGGGCCGATTCGATCCGTGAAAAGGCACTAGCTCGGCTGAGCGAACGCGGGATCCTCGAAGTGGATGAAGGCGGTTTTGTCTCGCTCACGCTCTGGGTGTCTCGCGCCCGCCGCTATCCCATCTCTGAGGACAAGGTCAAGCAAGAAGTTATGCTGCGCCTCATGGGCGTTCTCTTTACCGACGACATTCCAGAGCCGCGCGATGTTGTACTCATCTGTTTGGTGGATGCCTGTAAAATTTTAGCGCGAATTCTGTCGAGGTCAGAATACGCAGAGGCCGAGGAACGGATCGAGCAAGTGCGTCAGATGGACCTCATCGGCCAATCGGTCTCCCGAGCCATTCAGAAGATGACCTTAGACGAGGAACCGGAGCAAAAAAGAGTCGCCTCCAAGGTTCTTCCCCCCCGTGCGCCGGGGTTGCCCTTGGTCGGCAATGCCTTCAGCATGATGGGGGACATACGTTCATTTCTCACAAAACAGTACCTACAGTTGGGGCCTATTTTTTCGCTACAGGCCCTTGATCGCACCTTCATTGTATTGGCCGGGCCGGAGGCCAATCTCTTTTTAGCACGCCAAGGTAAAACGCATCTGCGCTCCCGCGAACTCTGGATGGATTTCACGGCAGAGTTGGGCGCAACGCGCTTAGTCATAGGTATGGATGGCGGGGAGCACTTTCGTCTTCGCCGCGCGTTGAAGCGTGGGTATTCGCGTTCCTACATTACAAATCACTTGGCGACGACCATCGATATTGCCCAACGCGAAATCGCTGAGTGGCCGCTCAACGTACCCCTTGCGGGCCTGTACTCCCTCCAACGCATTATAACCGAGCAATTAGGAGTGCTGTGCACCAATACGTCTCCACGCGAATATCTGGACGATCTAATTCCTTTTTTTAATTCGCTGTTGCTCTCTCGATTAACGCATCATCGTCCGCGGCTGTTCATGTACACTCCGCGCTTGCGGCGCGCCCGCAAACGGGTCCATGCGCTATATGAACACATCCTGGCGGTGCATGAAACAAGCCCGGGCAACGGTCGGGAACCAGACCTGATAGACGACCTGCTCGATTTGCACCACAAAGATCCCCAGTTCATGCCCGAGACCGATTTGATAGGTGCTGTGTTGGGGCCGTTTATTGCCGGTCTCGACACATCGGCTGGTGTCAGCGCGTTCACGCTCTATGCTTTGCTCAAACACCCCGAGCTACTAGCGCCGACCAAAGCCGAAGCGGACGCACTTTTTGCTGCGGGCGTACCGACCTCGGAGACTCTGCACAAGCTAGATGTCATCCCTCGCGTGGCCATGGAGGCCCTGCGGATGTATCCGATTGCCCCGGCGTTGAAGCGCACAGTATCCAATTCGTTCGAGTTTGCCGGGTACAGAATTCCAGCCGGCACCCATGTTATCATAGCCACGACCGTACCGCACCACTTGCCGGAGTATTTCCCGAACCCAGAGCGTTTTGATATCGATCGCTACACTGCCGAGCGCAGGGAACACAAGCAACCGGGCGTATATGCCCCCTTTGGCTTGGGGCCGCACAGATGCTTGGGAAATGGCTTTGCTGAAGTGCAAATCGCGGTGACGCTAGCAACAATTCTTCACAAAACTGAGCTCCAACTCGAGCCGCCCAACTACGAATTGAAGGTCAGACAGGCACCGCTACCCCACGTGGACAAATCGTTCAAATTTAGGCTTCTCCAGCGCCGATGATCGCACACTAGGCTGCCGAATTCATGGGCGTCAACTAAAAGAGCCGCAGATGGGGAGAGCCAATTGAAACAACGTACTTCTCTGCAGCATCCGTTCTCCACGGCCCCACTCGGCACGTGGGTGCGCCTGCTCAGCGAAAACAGGGGCGTATCGCGTCCGTACTGGGGGAAAATGGCGATCATTCTGATGGTCAGTGCGCTGACAACTCCCCTGCGTCTGGTCGAGCGCGTGTGCTACGGGCACCGCGTGGCAAAAACGCCGATTGACAAGCCGCCGTTGATCATTTTGGGCTACGGGCGCTCGGGCACAACGCATTTGCACAATTTGCTCGCGCACGACCCCAATCACGGGTCGGTCACGACATTTCAGGCACTTGCGCCGACATTTTCCCTCATTGGGCGCGGCTGGCTAAAGCGTCTGCTAGCGAAGAATGTGCCGTCGAAACGGCCTATGGACAATGTAGCGGTCTCCCTCGACCTGCCACAGGAAGAGGAGATTGCCTTTGCCAACACAACCCATTTGTCCTATTTGCACCATCTGTCATTTCCCAAGCAGACCAAAGCGTACTTTGAGAAATACGTAATGATGCGCGGGCTGACAGATGAGGAACTCGCCGCGTGGGATCGCGTCTGCTTGGATACGGTGTGCAAAGCCACACTGCATGCCAATGGCCGGCGTATTGTGTTGAAGAATCCAATCAATCTCGCCCGGATTCCCCACCTGTTGCGCCTCTTTCCCAAGGCAAAGTTTATTCACATTATGCGCAATCCATACGTTGTATATCCGTCCATAATGCGCATGTATCGCGCCCTTCTGCCCTCCTATCAGCTCGATACTTTTGCTTGGGAAGAGATGGAAAATCTCTTTGAGCGCAACTATGTACTCATGATGCAACAATACATGCAGGATAGGGTGTTACTGCCAAAGGAAAATTTCGCCGAAGTGCGTTTTGAAGCGCTAGAACAGAATCCTATATCAGAACTTGAGCGCCTCTACACAGAACTGGCCCTGCCGGATTGGGAGCGCGCAAAAAAGCCTATAGAGGACTACTTGCAGACCCTATCCGGCTATCGCAAGAACCGCCACCAACTCGATAGTTCAATTATCGAGCGCGTCAACCAGAAATGGCGTTTTGCAGTGGACGCTTGGAATTATCAGCCGCCGGACGCCAGCGGCTGAGACGCGTCGGCGCACCATTCCCACACATTGCCTTCTCCTACCTTCTACTCTAACGCTGCCAACGCATAAGCCCCATTGCTCTCCTAAGAGGGCCGCTCTATACTATGCCTTCAACGCTGACACACGACCCCCACCCAGAGAAAGGACCAAAATGTCGGACAACGCACCCAAAGGCACACTAACCAACCCATTTGCCCTCAGCAGTGACGACGGCTACACCTGGCTCAAAGGCAATCTCCACTCGCACACGACCAACTCCGACGGCAAAGCTGCGCCCCAGGAGCGGCTCGACGGCTATGTCGGCCAAGGCTACGACTTCCTCTGCCTATCCGACCACCACAAAATCACCTTTACCGATACCGTGCAGGCCCCAAGCGACTTCGTGCTCATCCAAGGGGCCGAACTGCATCCGGACAATCCCTTCGGCGGCCAGCGGCACCACTTCGTCTGTATCAATTTCCACGAGGACATAAACGCGGAGAAGATGCCGCCCCAGCACGTCATCGACGAGGTCCGCCGCCAAGGCGGTGCGGTCTGGCTGGCCCACCCCCATTGGAGTTCGGTCAACATCCTGCGCGACGCAGTGCCGCTCTCCGGATTCGCCGGCATTGAGGTCTTCAACACCACCTGCCGCTGCGCCGGACGCGGCGAGTCGAGCGTGCATTGGGACGACTGGATGGATCTAGAGAATCGCCTCTACCCCGCGCTGGCCAACGACGATTCGCACGCCCTTGAAGCCGACCAGCGCGACACGTACCAAGGCTGGACCTGGGTCCGCGTCAAAGAGCGCACCGCCGACGCAGTCGTCGCCGCCCTAGTCGCAGGCGCGTCGTACGGCAGCACCGGCCCGGCAATCCACGACATCCAGCTCCGCCGCACCGACCGCGAAGGCGACGAGCGCACCCAAGTCGAAGCCACGGTGTCCTGCTCGCCGGCGCAGCGCATCGCCGCGGTGTCCGATTCTTTCGGCACCGAGTACCATCAGCACGGTGCCCTCTTCGAGACCGCGACCTTTGCGCTCCGAGCCAACGCCCGCTGGGTGCGCTTCGAGATCGTCGATGAGCGCGGCCAAAAGGCGTGGTCCAATCCGTTTGATCTGACCGCACTCGAACGGGCCGAATAAGAGCTATTTCTGCGTCGTGAAGAAAAATTGGGTAGTGGTACATTTTGAAAATAATTCCGTGGTCTAAATTAAGGCCAGACTCTCTGCAGACTGTACCCCCTACCGTTTTTCTGGTCTTGAAACAGACCCTATATGCCGTAGCCGTGTGGCACCCTCGGTAAATTTCCTCTTGTTGATTTACTACGGCAATGCCGTATTCTAAGATCATGCACACGGTTATCGAAACACCGACTTTCATCAGCAAATGCAGTCGCTACCAGATAAGTGATAGCGACCGGGAGGCCATCATCGACTTTGTCGCCAAGAACCCCGATGCTGGCGACGTGATCAAAGGATCAGGCGGTGCTCGCAAGCTCCGGTTCGCCGCGCCGGGAAGAGGAAAGAGCGGTGGATACCGAGTGGTGACTTTTTACAGTGGCCAAGACATTCCTGTGTTTTTGCTGTCGATCTTCGCTAAAGGCGATAAAACAAACCTGACCGACTCGGAAGTTAATGTTTTGCGGACTGTGTTGCGCACACTGGCAAACGAATACCGACGGAGGACCCAACCATGACCAAGGCTGGAGAGGAACTTATCAAGGCGGCAACGGAGGCTCTGGAAATCACGCACGGCCAAGCGGATCCAGAAAGCTACCGCGTCCACCTCCCTGATGAGATCAACGCCCGCTTGATCCGCTCGCAACTGAACATGACTCAGGGCGTCTTTGCCCAAACCTTTGGCATCGACATCCGCACCCTTCAGGAGTGGGAACAAGGCCGGCGGGTTCCCAGTGGTCCGGCGCAAGCACTTTTGAAAATCATCTACCGGGAGCCAGAGGCTGCTAAGAGGGCGGTAGTGAGGTAGTGGGCTACTTTAAAAATAAAGCCCCCTTGGCAAAACCCGTACCAAGGGGGCTTCTTATGTACGGCTATTTTTAAACTGAACCACCACCAAAAATTGGTCGTATCTTGCGATTATCTCAGTCCAACTGGACAAAGCCGCATGAGTTCCAGCGAGGAATAGCGATGATCGGCGATCCCGGCGGCCATCGCCGGCGTTCTCTGTTGCCATCGGCCTTCTTGCGTTGGCTGTCGCAACGACCGATGCGGATGATGAAAATTGTAGCGCACCGCGCCGATCCAACTGAGGGCATCATGCCGATCCGTCCGACGCGAAAAGCGCAGGGTTTTGCGCCCCTTTCGTGCGTTGCGCATCCGGTCGGTCAGGTTGAACCGCTCGATGGCGCTGGTGTTGGCTTTCGTCCAGCCCAAGTCGGCCACGACTTGGGCTAATTTGCCCTTGCCAAAAATCGGTCGGATTTCCACCTGTTGGATCCGCCTGCCTTGCCGATGTTTGACCACCTGGGCATATACCAAGCCTTGGGGGATCCGTACCACCGGGGCTGGTGGCCGGCCGCGGAGGCTTCGGCGCGGCCCGGGATAGGCCCGACCAAAGGTCGTTACAATCGCTTCGGGATAGGTCGGTTCGCCATCGGTAAACAGCGCCGGTAGCCCCGTCTCGGCCGCCAGCCGCTCGGCTGCGTCGGCCACCACTTGGTGAATCGTGTGGGTCGTACGGCACCCCGGCACCAGCGATACCAGCAGTTTGCTGTGCGGATCCAAGCTGTTGGCATCCCAGTAATCCCCGGTTTGGCTCCAGTGGTCCTGTTCCGTCACGTGCCGTTGTTTTTTCGCCACATACGACCATTTCTCATCAAATTGGAGGGCCGCTGGCTGCACGTCGCGAACCAGTCGGTCATGCAATTGATAGCTGATCCGGCCCCCCACCCCAAGCAGCCGACCCACCGCATCCTTGGACCCCCCTACCAAACGCGCCGTGGCATTCAAACCACAGCCGCTATCCAGATGCTCCATCACCGAGACGGCTTGCGCTTCGCTGATTTTGCAGTTAAACAACGCCATGCCTTTCCGCTCACTGAATTCCTCGCCGCAGCACCCACAGCGCAGATACCGAATCCGGTCCACGCCATAGATCTTACGTACCTTCAAATTGGCTTGGCCGCGTTGGCCATAGGCATTGCATTGAACATTGAGACAACACAAATTCTCTAACGCTGGTCTTGGCTCTTTCATCTTTATCCCTCCTTGCTTGGCGGTTTGGAGCGATAAATAAAGGGCACAAGGCCAGCACTTGCTTTAACTGGTATGAGATAATCTCATCTTACGACCCACTAAGCAGCTCGCAACCTAAATTCCAAACGGATGCACTACCCTATTTCTGCGTCGGCACGCGGCGCGACCAATCTTGCTCGTCAACCCAGCGTTGCTGTTCAAGGGCCATTTGCTGGGCCTTGTCGTAGTAGTGGGGATTGTTCGACAGGGGATGGTTGGCGCGAATCGCCCCCTCGGGAAAGAGATACCAGTCCTCGCGGCCCACTACATAGCCGCGAATGTGGGCACGGGACGCGTCGTCGGTAATGTAATTGACTACGTAGAGCGTCCCGTCGGGTAGCTGCACCCAGCCCGAATAGCCGCTGTCGGCCGACAGGGCGCGATCGTTGTCCAAAAAGGCGAAGCGGACCTCGGTTTCGCCCTCGGATTGCTCGGGGTCGGCTGAAGCACCTGCCCGGGCAGATGAGCCGCGCAGAGCCTCCGCCGCAGTCTCCACGTAGAGCCCCAAGGACGTAGAAAGGCCGCAGGCAACCCGGTAGGTAATGGCCACCTCCCCCGAGCGCAGGCGGCCCACCGAAGGACGACCCAGACAGCGCATCATGTGAGTGCGCACCGGCGTTGACCACGTCCGACCGCCGTCGCCGGAAAAGCTCTTCCAGCCACTCAGGCCCTCGCCATCCTCGCGCATGTAGAGCACCAAGGTGCCATCGTCCATTTCGGCGAAATCCCCCTCGTTCAAGCGTCAAGGCCCCCCGGTGCAGGGCGCACCTTCGGGGTTGGGCACCTTGAAAGGCCCTTCCCAAGTCCGGCCCCGGTCGGCGGACAGATAGCACGTCTGAACTTCGACAAAATCCTCGGTCCCCCGCTGACCGGGCCACTGTTCGGTGAGGCCGACGATCAGGTCCCCGTTGGACAGTTCCTTGATGGAGGGCACGATGCCCTCGGTCATGCCGGTCTCCTCTGGCCCCTCCCAGGTGGCTCCATTGTCGTGGCTGCGCAACAGGAGGTTCATGCAGATGCCCGGCTCCAAGTATTCTTCAAAGGTATTCTTGAGTAGCAAGTCGACGATGAGCAGCAAAGTCCCATCGCGGCAGGCGGCGATGCGCGAGCAATTGAGCCGTCCCAGCCCTTGGGCAGTGTCCTCCTCGCTGCGCTCCACCACCACTTGGCGCGGCCCCCAGGTCAGGCCGCGATCGAAGCTGCGGCGCACGATTATGCGAGAAAAGGGGCGCGAACTGTGTCCCATGCTCTCGCGGTACGTGCATACCAAGGTGCCGTCGGCCGCTTGGGCCACATCGGCAAAGGCCTCGTATATCTCGTCGTTGCGCGATACAGTGATCGTCTCCATGGTCGCCTCTCGGTTTTGGGTGAGTGCATGACAATATACAATGCGACCGAATTGCCGTCGGATGGTGGCTTGCCCCCCCCACTTCCTTCTCCTACCTTCCCTCTCCAAATCCGTCAATACCGCCCCCTGTCGAGAGACCAACATCATGGCTGACCGCCCCAAAATCGCCGGTATCGTCACCGAATACCGCAAGTACTCCCACGCCCAGCACATCTGCGACCGCTTCCTCGAAGGCTACGGCTGGAACAGCCGACACCACCACCCGCCCATGGATCTGGTCTCGCTGTACGTAGATCAGCGCCCCGAAGGCGATCTAAGCCAAGATCGGGCGACCCGCTTTCCCCACATGGAGATCTACCCCACCGTGGCCGACGCCCTGACGCTGGGCGGCGCAGATTTGGCCGTTGACGGCGTCCTGCTCATCGCCGAGCACGGCACCTACGGGCGGAATGAAAAGGACCAGCACCTCTACCCGCGCTACGAACTTTTCAAACAGATCGTCTCCGTCTATCGCACAACCGGCAAGAGCGCGCCCGTGTTCAACGACAAGCATCTTTCTTGGAACTGGGACTGGTGCCAAGAGATGTACGATGTCTCGCAAGAACTCGACTTCGCCTTTATGGCCGGCTCATCGCTGCCCGTCACTTGGCGCACCCCCTCGCTCGACATGCCCCTCAATGCCGAAGTCGAAGAAGCAGTCTGCGTCTGCTATGGCGGCGTCGATAGCTACGACTTCCACGGCTTGGAGACCTTGCAGTGCATGGTCGAGCGCAGAAAGGGCGGCGAAACCGGCGTCAAATGGCTCCGGGCCTATCGCGGCGATGCCTTCTGGCAAGCGCACGCCGAGGGCGCGTGGTCGCACGAGCTTTTTGAAGCCTGCCTCTGCCGCAGCCACACGCTCACTCCGGCAAGGCCCGGATTCAACAACCCCTTCCCCACCATCGACGAACTCAAGCACCTAGTCGAGAGCCCCGTCGCCTACCAGTACGAGCACGCCGACGGCCTCCTCTCGACCATGATGCTGATGAACGGGCTAGTCCAAGATTTCAACTTCGCCGCCCGGCTCACGGGAAGGGACGAGCCGCTCTCGACCCAGATGTACTTGCCCATGCCACCGGCCCGCACCACGCTGGCCAATTTCTTCAGCCCGCTGGCCAACAACATCGAGCAGATGTTCCTGACCGGCAAAGCAACCTATCCAGTCGAACGCACCCTACTCACTTCGGGCTTGGTCATCGCCGGCGTCGATAGCCTTCAGCAAGATCAGATCCAAGTCGAGACGCCCCATCTAAACGTCGCCTACCAAGCCACCAAAGAATCCACTTTCTGGAGGACCTAGTTTCCCCTAAGGACCCCTCGCCACTTTCCCCGGAGCTTTCGCGCCCATGGCCACCAAACGCATCGCCGTCATCGCTACCATCTATCGCTACCTCTCGCACGCCCAGCACTTTGCCGACCGCTTCGTAGTCGGCTATCCCTACGGCGGCCGCTGGCACCGCCCCGACTGCAAAATCGTCTCGCTCTACGTCGATCAGCAGCCCGAAGGCGACCAAAGCCAAGACCGAGCGCGCGAATTCGACTTTGCCGTGTACCCCACCATTGCCGAGGCCCTGCGCTGCGGCGGCGACGAACTAGCTTGCGACGCAGTGCTGATCATCGGCGAGCACGGCGAGTACCCTAAAAACGACAAAGGACAGGTTCTGTACCCGCGCTATGAGTTTTTCAAAGAATGCGTCAAGGTCTTTGAAGAAGACGGCCGTTCCGTACCAGTTTACAACGACAAGCACCTTTCCTACAGCTTTGACAAAGCGCAAGAAATGGTCGCCGACGGCCACCGGCTCGGCTTCCCGATCCTCGCCGGTTCGTCGCTGCCGGTCACTTGGCGGCTGCCCGATGTCGAACTGCCCTTGGGCTGCCAGATCGAAGAGGCGCTGATGGTCGGCGTCGGCGGCTCCGACCCGATGGACTATCATGCGCTAGAGGCCATGCAGTGCATGATCGAGCGGCGCTCCGGCGGCGAGACCGGCGTCAAATCCGTGCAATTGATCGAAGGAGACGATGTGTGGAAGGCGGGCGAAGACGGGCGCTATTCGCTAAGACTACTCGACTCCGCCCTCTCGCGCAGCGACTCTCCTTGCGGCAAAACCGACGAGGACGGCCGCACCCAAGACCTGCTCGGCAACGGCGAGCTACCTCGGCTCGTCAAAGAGCCAGCCGCGTACTTCATCGAACACAACGACGGCCTCAAGACGACCCTCTTGATGCTCAACGGTGCCATCCGCGACTACTGCTTCGCCGGCAAGATAGCGGGCGAGGACGATCCCATCTCGACCCAATTTTTCTTGCCACCAACGCCCAACGTCACGTACTCGGCCTGTCTGGTGGCCAAAATCTGGGAAATGATCGAGACCGGCCAAGCGCCCTTTCCCGCCGAGCGCACCCTAATCGTCAGCGGCGCGCTCGAAAGCTGCCTGACCTCCAAAGTAGAGGGCCACAAGCTGCTTGAAACGCCCCACCTCAAGGTGGAATACCAAGCGCCAGCCGAATCGCATCACGGCCGCTTCTAGTCAGCGAAATCAGATAGTATAAAAATTGGTTCGGGAGAAACATGTTCATCAGCAGATTGGATTGGGACGATTATCGAATTGACCATATTGCTCGACACGATGTGGAACCAGATGAAGTTTGGGAAGTTTGCGAAGACCCATTTCACTTAGCTCGTCGTCAAGGACGCAATCGCTATCTTCTCTATGGGCAGACAGCAGACGGGCGGTACTTGTTTGTCGTATTAGAGCATATCAAAGACACTGTCTATGAACCTATAACTGCCCGGAGTATGACTGACCGTGAGAAACGAAACTTTAGGAGGCTGAGAAAATGAAAAAATTACAAGTCCCAGAATTTAAGAGCCGTGAAGAGGAAGCTGCATTTTGGGATAATCTAGATACCGCTGATTTCATGGAAGACGATGGGGAATGGTTTCGCTTTGATACGCCGCATAAGCGAGCGATTCGCGTTGCTATTCTCCCTGAAATAGCGGAAGAACTCATGCAGAATGCCCAGGCACAAGGCGTGTCGGTTGAAACCTTAGTCAACGTCCTTTTAGTTGAACGCATACGTGACTCGGTTACAACAAACTGAGCTGGTATATCGTCTGGCTAGCCTTTACAGTGCTTTATCCGCCGACCGAACGGTCGGTGCAAAGATATAACGGTAGCAACCTGCAAACGAAAGGAAGTACCCTATGCCCTCCATCCCCACGCGCGCTTTGCGCACCGGCGTCGAGCTAAGCACACTCGGCTTTGGCGGCGCTCCTTTGGGCGAGCTTTTCGATCCCGTCAGCGAATCCCAAGCCCAAGACACCCTACAAGCGGCTTGGGATGCTGGCATTCGCTACTACGACACCGCCCCGTTCTACGGCTACGGCAAAAGCGAACACCGCCTCGGCTACTTTCTCCGCCAGCAGGAGCGCAAGGACTTCGTGCTCTCGACCAAGGTCGGCCGAGTGCTCACGGCCACCCGCGATCTCGATTCTTTCGAAAAGGGCTTCTGGATCGGCGGCCTGCCCTTTGACTTTCGCTTCGACTACGGGTACGACGGCATCATGCGTTCGTGGGAAGACAGCTTGCAGCGGCTGGGCCTCAACTCCATTGATCTGCTCTTGATCCACGACCTCGACAGCTTCTTCCACGACAGCGAGCAGCGCTTCTCCGCCCACGTCAACCACCTAATCACCAGCGGCTGGCGCGCCCTCGACGAACTGCGCTCCCAAGGGTTAGTCAAGGCCGTCGGCGCGGGCCTCAACCGCATGGGAGCCATGCCGCGCCTGCTCGACGCGGCCGACCTCGACTTCTGCATCGTCGCCATGCCCTATACGCTCTTGGACCAGGACTCCCTCGACGAGGAATTCCCGCTCTGCGAGGAGCGCGACGTGCGCATCGTCATCGGCGCGGTCTTTGCCTCCGGCATCCTCGCCTCCGGCCCGGTCGAAGGTGCCCGCTACGCCTATGACACCGCCTCGCCCGAAATCCTCGAAAAGACCCGCCGCATCCAAGCCGTCTGCCAGCGGCACGACGTGCCCTTGCCCGCCGCCGCCATGCAGTTCCCGCTCGGGAATCCCCTCGTCGCAGCGATTATCCCCGGCGCACTCACACCGGAGCATATCAAAACCAACGCACAGCGGTTTCAGCACGAAATACCAACGGACCTGTGGGCCGAGCTAAAGGCGGAAGGCTTGTTGCGGGAAGACGCGCCGACGCCGTAGGGAATCCACGATGAACCACGTGGCCCCAAGCCAGCAGAAGGCATTCAGTCACATCCTCGGACAGCAATACACAGTCTTCGACGGGCTGGCTGGGATGTACGTGGAAGCCATCTACCAAGACCGCCACGGCCTCCTCTGGATCGGCACAATCGACGGCGGCGTAAGCCGGTTTGACGGAGCGCATTTTGACACCTTTGGTCTGTCGGACGGGCTGCCCCATCTCTCCGTAACAACGATTGTCGAAGACGCGGACGGACGGCTGTTATTCGGCACGTTCGGCGGTGGGATAACAGCCTACGACGGACGCGGCTTTCAGGTGTACACCACCGAACACGGGCTGCCTTCCAACGACATATTCGGCCTGCAACCCCAAGCCGACGGCTCGGTGCGAGTGCTGACCTCAGCGGGGGTGGGCCGGTTCGTCGAAGGACGGTGCGTAGAGTGCATGACGGAACTAGCAGGTCAGCCCCTAGGAGTGGTGTACGATATAGCGACCGACACCGCGGGTACGACTTGGCTGGCGACGTTTAGGCATGGGGTCATCAGCTTGGACGGCCAGCGCATGAACACAGATTCAGATGATGAACATGACGCGACGCAATTGCAGTGGCCTTGGAATTTCGCTCAAGACACTGCTGGCAACCTGTGGATCGGTTTCCGCTACGTAGGCACAGAAGTAGTTGTAGGCCGCTACGAGCCCGCGAGCCAACACTTCGAGACCATCCGCGCAGACGAGGAAGTTGAGGGGGCGGAAGTCGGAACGCGCCATGTGCGCGTGGACGACTGCGATCGGATCTGGCTGAGCCGCCGGGGGGTGGTAGTGTATGATGGAGAGAAATGGCATCCTTTCTCAGCTGGCTTGCCGGATGTTCAGTTTTCGGATACGCGCCTGACCTACGAGGATAGCGAAGGAAATATTTGGGTGGGGCTGTGGGGTGGCGGGCTGATCTTTTGCGATCCAATCAGTATCCAGCTATACGACAAAAAAGACGGCCTGCCCGACAACGAGGTTCGGCGTCTGAGAGAAGACCAAGAGGGCCGGATCTGGATTGGCACGACCGGAGGCTTGGCCTGCTTAGAGGACCACCGGATCCATCCGGTGGAGGTCGGTTATACCGTCTTATCTATGGTAGTAGATCGACAAGGGCAGGTTTGGAGCGTCGGCCCCGAGGGACAAGTATTCAAGTCGGTAGGTAGAGAAACCCAAGCGATCGCGGTGATCGCAGGGGGTGTGGGAATCAAGATGTTGTTCCAAGGCCGAGAAGGGCACTTACTCGCCTGCACTTCCGAGTGGCAACTAGGACGGATCGAGGCAAATCGCTTCATTGCGATTGAGGATCTGCCGCCTCAGGGTTATAGAGCCGTGCTACAGGATCGAGAAGGCTCCTTCTGGCTCGGCCTCTATGGAACAAGGCCAGCTCTATACAATTACAAGGATGGTCATCTCCGCGCGTGTGACATGGCCGGCATGGAAGCCATCGTTTATGTGAATGCTTTGTGCGAGTACCAGGACGCGATTTGGATGGGAACCGCCCACGGCCTTTTTGCCGTTGACTACCAATCCAAAGAGGTGCGCCAATTTACAGTTGACCAAGGCGATCTGTCCGCCAACGGCATTCTGGCCTTGGTCGCCGACCCGCAGCAAGAATGTCTGTGGATTGGGACCTGCGGTGGGGGGGTGCTAAAATACGACGGTCGAACCTTCCAAAGCATTCGTCTCGGAAAGTCCGCTCTTGAGAATATCGTCGATGCCATTCTGCGCGATAGCCAAGGTCGGCTGTGGTTCGGGACGCGGGCTGGTCTCATTGCGTATCAGCCCGGGGAGACGCCGCCTCGCATCCGCATCCGCCAAGTCGTGGCCGGGCGAACTTTCGACGAGCCCCAATCCGTGTCCTGCCCGGACAGTACGCCTGAGATTCAGTTCCACTTCCAGGGTCTCAGCTTCAGGAGCGGAGCAGATCAGATGCGCTACAGCCACCGGCTCGTCGGCCACGACCCAGCAGAAGAGTGGAGCGCGTTCGCGCCCGCCAATAGAGTGACGTACCAAGATGTGCCGGCCGGTCTGTTCCACTTTGAAGTGCGGACTATAGATCGGGATGGCTTGATGTCGGACGTAGCTCGCCTAGAGATGCGAGTGGTCCCCACTCGTCTCCGGCACCTAGAGCAAATGCTGCGGGTCTCGAATCAGGGTTTTCTCAGCCAGAGCCAAGCCATGGCACGGCTCCTCGAACAAGTCGAATCAATGGCCGAGACAGATATGACGGTGCTGGTGCTAGGCGAGACCGGAGTTGGCAAGGGCGTGTTGGCGCGGCTGCTCCACAACCTCAGTCCGCGCCAAGCAAATCCCTTTATACCGGTCAACTGCGGGGGCCTGTCCGCCGGCCTGATCGAAAGCGAACTGTTCGGCCACGAAAAGGGGGCCTTTACCAGCGCGAATGCCCAAAAGATCGGCTACTTTGAACGGGCCGACGGTGGCACCTTGTTCCTCGACGAAGTGGGAGATTTGCCCTTAGACTCCCAACGGGCCTTGCTCCACATCTTGGAAGAGGGCCACCTGACGCGCGTCGGCGGCGAGCAGTCCATCCCGGTGGACGTGCGGGTCGTCGCTGCAACCAACAAGGATTTGGAAGAAGCCATTCAGGCGGGGACGTTCCGCGAGGATCTATTCTATCGGTTGAGCGTACTCTCCTTAGTACTGCCGCCCCTGCGGGAGCGTCAGGAGGATATTCCGCTCTTGGCGGCGCATTTTGCCAGCCGGTGTGCCGAACAGCTCGGGCGGCCGACGCCGGTTTTGGGCGAGGAGGTGGTGGTGCATTTGCAGCAATATGCGTGGCCGGGGAATGTGCGCGAGTTGGAGCACGTAATTCAGCAGGCGGTCGTGTTGGGCAACAGAGACGTCATTCAGGTGGCGGATGTGCCGTTTCAGGCGGCCGAGGCGGAGCTTGCCCTGCCTGTTGAACAAGGCTTCGACTGGGGTGCTGAAGACGAGGACGAAAAGCAGCGCATTTTGGCGGCTCTCCAAGCCACGAACTGGCGGATCTATGGCCCCCGAGGGGCGGCTCGTTTGTTGGGCATGGGCCCGGAGAAGCTGCGCTATCGCATGCGCAAGCACGGGTTGCAACGGCCAAAGAAGCCGTCGCCGTAAGAGCTTGTGCGAAGTTCACGGACTGACGTGTTCCTCCCCCTGTCATGCTGAGCGTAGCGCAGCGGAGTCGAAGCATCTCGTACCCAAAAGGTCTAAGCGTAACATCTATTATGGATTAGAGGACTGCGGCTAATCCTGTAAAAAATCGTTCAAAAATCGTTCGTAGTCGTTCAAAAATCGTTCAAAAATCGTTTATTTGAACGAAAAATCGTAGATCAGCTTGCAATTCCATCTAATGCCTGCCTCGTAGAAAAACATTTCATCTCTATTTAACTCCTATGTTTTTCAATCCTTTAGGGTAACTCCTGAAGGATTTTTTTGTTCGTGCTCCGATTTATGGCACAAAATGTGCATTACGTCGATTCCAAGAGCCGGCACATTTTGGACGAAGAGCTGTTATAGAACAACAAACCTCCCTCGACCTGTCGGGGACACCTCAAAGGAGACTTCAGATGAGTTCCTTTCGTTCGATGAAGTACCAAATCCTCGCAGTAGCAGCCCTGCTACTCAGCGGCCCCTACATCACCGCAGCCGCAGACCCGACCGCTCAAGCCCAATGGAGTGAGTCCGTCCCCCTTGGCGACTCTCCTTGGGCTGGTAGTCCGGGCCAGCGTATAGAGGCATATATTGTCGATGGCTTGCTACACGTCCGCCGCCTCGACCAAAACGACAGTCCCCATTGGCACCTCATCCTCGCCGAAGCCGACCCGAACCAACCTCCTACCCTCGAACAACTCGGCGCTGGCACCGCCATCGAAGTGCGCCACGCCAACGGCATGTATTTCGTCCGCGACACCTTTCGGAGTTTTCCCTCGACCCTAGCGGCCCACCGGCAACAACTGGCACCAGAGGCATTCGCCAGCCTCGACACCACCCTCCGCCAGAATGGCATTGACGGGGAAGGGCAAAGCTACCGTGTGGATGTGACTCCAGATAAGCTCCAAGAAATACCACCGGAGGCGTTCGCCAGCGTTGACTCCACTACTCTGGCGGGTCTGGTCCAACAACTGGGGCCGGAGGCGTTGGCCAGCCTTGACCCCGCCACTTTGGCTCTAATCAAAAAACGAGTGCCGGAAGCGTTCGCCAGCCTCGACAGCAGCATGGGCCCAAGTTCACCCCCTCGGGTTCTGCAACGCGGCATCTTCAAATGGGAGAAAGACGGGCAACTCTGGGTAGCTCTAGGACCGAATAGGGACCATTGGGATACACTCATCCGCCTGACTCCGACGGTGTTCGTGCCAGAAAAGCCGAATAGGGGCGCTTTCGCCGACGGAGCTTTTTTGACCTGGGACGACGCCCACGTCTGGGACAGTAGCGGAATGCTGATAGCCAGCTATGCCTCCCCTTTCATAGTGGACCATAAGCAGAAAAACCACAAACTGGTCCGGGGTGCCATACCCTTCAATATAGAAGTCCAGCGTTGGATCAACCCCATTGGGAGAGGCGACCGCATAGGCTGGTTCCTAGGCAAAGCGGTACTGCTGCATTTTTGGGCTACTTGGTCTCCCGAATCCGTCGAGCAACTCGCCCACTACGACGAGTTATACAAAAAGCACAAAAACCAAGGCTTAGTCGTCATCGCCATCCACAGCGCCGAGGAGGCCGACGATGTGGACGCCTTCATCGCCGAACGCGGCTATACGTTGCCCATTGCAGTAGATGAAGGCGCGAGCGCCCAGCGCTACGGCGTCTGGAATTTCCCCCAATCCGTCCTCCTTGACCGCAAGTGTCGAATAGCTTGGCTCAGCCAAGAGGGCGAAGCGCCGAGCCAAGACCAACTGAATTACCTGCTCGACGACACCGACAAGTTCCCGACTCATTAACCCCTAGCGAGAGGTTTTTACCATGACTTGTGCTAAAATTCTCTGCACCGGCCTCGTAGCCGGATTGATCGTCGCCGCCTCAGAAGCCGCTGCAACCTCTTGGTACCATTCGGAAGACCTGCCAGCCTCAATCGGCGGTTCCGTCCAAGCGCAACTGCGCCAAGGCTGGCTGCACGCTTGGCGCGTGGATGCCGAGGGCCAAGAACTGTGGCATACCATCCTCGGCCGAGTGGATCAACCGGGCCGGGTTGGCCGGGTTGAAAAGACGACCCCCTTTACCGTGGTCGTCTCTCACCCAGACGGCCAGACGTATGTTCAGGACGAGACTAACCGGAACCGCCTGTCGGGGCACCGCCAAGCATTAGTGGACGAGCCTTTCCCCGGCCTAGAAACCGAGATCGGCGACCCAGCGGTTCAAGCCCAATCCACGTACCAATCTGCCGAGAAGCCGTCCACCCACTTGACCCGCTGGCAGCACGACCATTGGATCTGGGCTGGATCTGGACCCTCGGACGCCCTGCTACACACCGTCGTCCGCCTCGCCCCCATCCTGACGGTTCCCCAGCGCAAAACCTTGGAAAAACCCACGGCTGATCAAGCAGTCCTCCAATGGGACCGCGCCGAATTCACCGACGACGGCCAGACCTTTGCCGTCCGCTATATCAGCCCTAGGGAAAAGGAAGTCATGCACCAGCGGCACGCTATGGAGAAGGGAGCCGTGCCCTTTGAAATTGACATCGAGCGCTGGGTGGCACCCGTCGCCGGTTATGAGGATTCCCCCTTGAACAGTCTGGCGCAGTTACAGGGCAAGGTAGTGCTGCTCGACTTTTGGGCTACGTGGTGCCAGCCTTGCATAAAAAAACTACCCTATGTCGCCGAGATGTACGAGCGCTATCGGGATCAAGGCTTTATCGTCATTGCCCTGCATTCGACGGCTGGGGCCGACAAACTAGATGACTTTGTCGGCCGCCATGATTACCCGTTCCCCATTGCTCTCGACTCGGGCGAGACCTACCGACGCTACGGTATCGGTCCAAAAGGACCTATACCCTACTACATCCTGATCGACCGAGATAACCGCATCGCCCTTGTGAACGACCTGCCTACTGAAGAGCAAATCAAGGCGCTACTGCAGGCCGGTAGCTGAATTTTGCCATGATGTAGGGGCGATTCGCCGAAAGGATTTAGCTATGCCTCTGATGACACTACCAGAGGCCGAAAAGCGGCAAATTTTAGCGGCCCTCGAAGCCACCAACTGGCGGATCTATGGCCCGAGGGGGGCGGCTCGTTTGTTGGGCATCGGCCCGGAGAAGCTGCGGTATCGAATGCGCAAGTACGGACTGAAACGACCAAACGCTACCTCGTAAATGGCCAGCCCAATGGCTTCGATCTCTTCGAGCCTGCGTGAACGATCTGTGGCCGACAGAAACGCGTTGGTGTCGGCGAGCAGGATCTCACCTGCCGTCGTCATCGCATATCTCGTTTCGGGTCCATGTCGATGTGGCTCGGCCGGTCTCCACCGTGATCCAAGATAGCGCCTCTGCTGTCCGCTCGCGTACACCTGCTGTCCGCTCGCGTACAGTAGTCAGATCATCAAAACGGCGGATATTGCCAGAGTTTGAGAGACAGATCAAGATTATCTCGCTTTTAATAAAGTATTATTTAACAGGAAGTTAGATAAATAAGATAGAGTAATCAGCGCGATTGACGACCGCTCGCTCCCTCTATTGGCACGATAGTTGCAGTAGTGCTTACCGAAGCAACAAGCCGCACTCTTCCACAAAGGAGGGCATCATGCAACCCTTAGCCATTCGCATCCTATCTCTCGCCCAGATCGCCATCTCCAGCGCCGCGGCCGTCGAGACCAAGTATCCCTACGACGGCTTTGACCCCCGCCTCGACAAACTCCAAGGCTTGCTTGACTATGTCCACACTGCGAAGAAGGTCCAGGTCAAAGCCGGTCCCACGTTGTGGCAGGCTATCGAGTCTATTCCCGTCGCGACGGGCGTCTCCATCACCCCCGAACAAGACGCCGACCTGCGCGACTGGCTCTACGACTTTCTCGTCGCCTTCTCCGCCTCCGGCAACGACAGTCTCGCCGCCCAGTTTTACCTGCGCGAAGGCGTCAACAACCCGAGGGCCTTGAAGAACATGCAGGAGACCTTGGAGAGTTGGGGCATCCCCAAAGACGACACGCCCTTTGACATCTTCCGTGCCATGCACCGAACCGTACTCGACGACCAAGGCTGTGAATACCGCTTTGGCAAGGCCTTCTTTCGCCACAGTACGTTCAAGGTGTTCGAGCTGCAGGGCCAGTACGAGAGCTATCGGTCGCACCCGAGGAACGCCGTCAAGGCGCGGTTCAAATTGCAAAAAGAGGTTGAAGCGGCGCTGCGAGCGGGCGAGAAGCGCGTTTTCACCGACATCGCGTTTGTCACCGAAGAGCCGGCCGAGTTCGCCGGATCGGAAGGACCGATCTACACGCCCTTCTTCTGTCGGCTGGTCTGGGATCCAGAGCGGACGATGTGGCGCTTTGTAGAGGTCGTCTACACCTCCAAACAGCCGAATCCTTTCCTATTCTCGGCCATATAACCGGCCCTTTTCTCGCGCTTTCACGCCAACAAGGGCGACACGAAAAATCGTGGAAAATACACGGAAAATCGTGGGCATCCCACGGAAAATCGTGGAAACATTGCGCGATGGCCTGAAACTGCGCGTCGAGGAAACGTCACTATATCATTTTTTAAGTGTCATGTTTTTCAACCTTTTAGAATACTCCTAAAGGATTTTTTTGTCGGCGGCCAACTTTTTGGTACAGAATGTGCATATATCTCCTCATCAGCGCAGCATTCTTGCTATAACTCAACAGCTTCTAAAGGAGTTCGCCTTATGAAGTCTTTGATCGGCAGTCTCATCGGATTGATACTGAACGTTCACGTCGGCGCAGAACCCCTCCTTGAAGGCCAAGTGCGCCTATCGTCTGGGCAGCCAGCAGCCGGCGTGCAGATGCGGCTGTTTGATTTGACTGATCTACGCCGGTTCGTCAGCACGACCACAGACGAAGTCGGGCATTTCGCGCTGCCGTTGCGAGCGTTCTCTACGGACAGGGGTACGGCTCTGCCGACCGACTTTGCGCTGGGGCAGAACTATCCCAATCCATTCAATCCTTCCACCATCATTCCCTACCAAATACCTACCTCTGCCCAGGTGCGCTTGGAAGTGTTCAATATGCTAGGACAGCACTTGGCAACATTAGTGGATGGGGAACGGTCGGCGGGGGTGTACACGGCGCAATGGGATGGGACAGATGCAGCGGGACAGGCGGTGGGAGCGGGAGTGTATATCTATCGGCTAAGCAGCGGCGGACTGACGGTTAGTCAGCGAATGGTGCTGGTCGACGGGCAGGCCGGGGTGCCAAGGGCTGGGGTGGCTCCAGAGCCAGTGCCGGCGGCGGTAGCAAGTTCGGTGGAAGCAGATAGCCCGGTCTTCGGGTTGACCGTCACTGGCGAGGGTTTGGTCGCATATGTGGACCCAGCCTTTCAGGTGGGAGTTGATGGGGCCTCTATCGTGGTCGAACGGCACGACGGCGTTCCGCGTATGAAGCGCGCTGCGAACGGTATTGGGGGGGATGTAAACGACGATGGCCAAGTCGATGGCTCCGATGTACTGATTGTGTTGCTGTACAGCGGAGATCCGTCCATCGCTCTTTCCAACAACGGCGACATGTCCCTCGGCGATGTAAATCAAGATGGTACGGTCGATTTCGCCGACGCCGTACTCCTTGCCAGGTACATCAGCGATCCGTCCCATCCCACGTTACCCATAGGGATCGGCGCTCCTGTGGGGCCGGTTCCCGCCTTGGCACATATATATTGGACGGACTGGGTCACGCATAAAATTCAGCGTGCCAACTTGGACGGATCCAATATCGAAATCCTCGTCACTGGACTGGGCAGTCCAGACGGCATCGCTTTGGATGTGGATGAAGGCAAGATATACTGGGCGGACCTGAACGCGTATAAACGCTTACACGGGGGTAAAATTCAGCGCGCCAGCCTAGACGGATCCAACATCGAAACCCTCGTCGCCGGCGCGAGCAATCCAAACGGCATCGCTTTGGATGTGGATGAAGGCAAGATATACTGGGCGGACCCGGTCAGTGATAAAATTCAGCGCGCCAACTTGGACGGATCCAACATCGAAACCCTCGTCGCCGACGTGGCCATTCCAGACGGCATCGCTTTGGATGTGGATGAAGGCAAGATATACTGGGTGGATGCGAGCGCACAGAAGATCCAGCGCGCCAGCCTAGACGGATCCAACATCGAAACCCTCGTCGTAGGATTAGACGATCCAGGGGGCTTGGCCTTGGACATGACCGAGGGCCAGATGTACTGGATGGACACGGACACGGGTAGTATATATCGTGCGAACTTAGACGGGTCCAACATTGAAACCCTCATCACCGGATTGACCAATCCAAGCGCCATCGCCTTGGACGTGGATGGGAGCAAGATGTACTGGGTGGACGTGAGCAACTGGTGGATGGATGGGAGCACGAGTAAAATCCAGCGCGCCGATTTGGATGGGTCCAATATCGAAACCCTTGTCACAGGAGCACACATACGCAAATCATACGGCATCGTCCTCGGTCCTTAGCTTGCGACCGTCGCGGTACATCACAACATCCACGCTGACCAACCCCTGATAACAGCGACGGACCGGCCGGATTGACCTAATCCCGTCCGTTGCAACCCGGGCCGGAGGAGTGGTGGCCTCCGGCCCGGTCGGGCAAAAGCGGCGGACGGATTGGCCCAATGCCGTCCGCCGCTTTTGCGAGTTTGAACAAAAAAATCCTGTTTCCTTATGTTTGAACAGAGGGGCCCAAACCACCGGAGTTGCCATGCCTGTCCAACCTGCCGCACGTATCGCCTCTGGGAAAATTTCCACACTGGCCTACCTGCTCTGTATCCTCCTCGCGGATGCTTCGCCAATGCTGGCGACGAGAAGCCCCGCGCTCCACGCCGACCAGATCCGCTTAACGCCCAAAATCGACCTCCACCTCGAACCAACGCCGGTCGAGGGACTCCCCGACCGCACGCTCAACCTCCCCCCCGGCTTTAAGGTCAAACTCTTCTCCGACCAAGTAGATAAAGCCCGCTTCATGGCTTGGGACGACCAAGGCGTCCTACACGTGGCCAACATGAAGCCGCAGAGAGGCAATACATGGCATCCGGTCCCCGGTCGCCAAAGCACGGTGTTGGCCCTGCCTGACAAAGACGGCGATGGCCGCGCCGACACCGTGTACAAAGCGGTCGATGACCTCAACTGGCCCCATAGCATCGCCTTCTACCAAGGCGCGCTCTTCGTCGCCGACGACGATGCGATTTACCGTCTCGAAGACCAAGACGCGGACGGCTTCTACGAGGAGCGCGCCGTCTTCGCCGAGGTGCCCGGCTTTATGGATCTCGCCTATGAGCACGTAACGCACACGCTGGTCTTCGACGAGCCCAATGACAAGCTCTACTTCCACATTGGCGCGGGTTGCGACATCTGCCGCGAAGACGACCAGGAACGCTCCGCGATCATCCAGATGAACACCGACGGCACGGGTCGGCGGATCTTTGCCACTGGACTGCGCAATGCCATCGGCCTCGCCTTGCACCCAGTCACCGGCGAACTGTGGGGTGCCAACACTGGGCACGACCGCGAGGGTCGAGATCGGCCACCGGAGTGGATTACCCCCCTCCGCGACGGCGGCTTCTATGGCTGGCCGTTGGCTTACGCGGACAAAGTCTGGACCGATTTCTCCATTCGCTCCTACCGAAGGTCAATCTTTCCGCTGACCGCGGCCGATTCGCTGTTGGTTGCCAACATGGATACTCCAGCCGTCCTCATTCCCGCTCATTTGGCACCCATGGCGCTGCATTTCTACCAGCGCGACCAGTTCCCGCCCCAGTACAAACACGCCGCGTTTGTCGCCTGTCGCGCAGGGGCCTTGGGCAACGATCCCGGCTACAAGATCATGGCGCTCTTTGCCGAGCCGGATGGGTCCAACGCCCGCATTGCCGACTTTCTCACCGGCTTCCGGCTCGATTCCAACGAGGATGCCGGCTGGGGTCCGATCTCTGGTTTTTTCTCCTTTAATTCCGCCAACGTGTGGGGTAAGCCCGTTGGATTGACTACCGACGAGGCCGGACGCCTCTATTTGACCAGCGACGAAAACACCCAAGCCATCTTCCGCATTGAGTTTTCAGATAGCTTCTAAACCCTGAATTAATGAAACGTCTGCCGCAAAATCCCGTTTCTTTATGTTTGAACAGCACAGCCTCAAACCACCGGAGCTCCCATGTCTGTCCAGCCTACTCTCGCATCGTCTCTAAGAAGAGCCGCCTCAAAACCCTTTCTAAAGGTGTGTTGCCCTATGAAGTCTTTGATCGGCAGTCTCATCGGATTGATATTGAGCGTCAGCATCTGCACCGCGAGCGAAACCAAGCAACACTACTCGCCCCAAGAGCTAAAAGCGGCGAAAGCAAAACTGCGCGAGCACAATCGGTTGTGGACGTTCGAGGAGGGAGCCATACTCGGCCGGGAATGGACGAGCCGCGCGCCGGAGGACGCCGAGCTGCGGGCGCTCTACGCGCGTCAGCTACACGGACAGTTGGACGGGCACCGAGAGATCCAAGAGCAAGCCGACGCGATCTTGGAGCGGGAGCCGGACAACCCGTGGGGGCTCTACGCGCAAGCACTCGCGTTTCTGGCGGACAGGGAGTATTTCGCGGCGGCCGAATTCAGCCAACGCGCTTGGACGCGGCAGCCTCGGCCGGAGTTTGCCGCGACGTACCTTAAGGCGCATCGGTTCAGAAATGCGGAAGCGGGGATGGCATTTCTGGACTCAGTGGATGCGGAGACCCGCCAGCATCCCGAGGTCCTCTATGCCCGCGCGGAACTCGAGTTCATGGCTCAGTACATACTGCAGGATCCCACCTATGCGGACACAAGTCTCGCTACCTTGGCCGCGCTTCGAGCGCGTTGGCCCGATCACGTCAGCGGCTACTTTCGCGCCGCGCAACAGCTCTACCAAGCCGATAAACCGCAGGAGGCGCTCCCGCTGATCGAAGAGGCCGTTCGCCTCGCCCCAAGCTCTGCGAGTTTGCGCTATTTGCATTGGCAGATTCTCAACGAGACGCTCCCCGCCGAGGAGCGACGCTCCGCCATTGAGGCCAGCATCGCCGAGTACCGGAAGGCCGCCCCGGAGACCGAACGCGGCCTCGCCCTGCTCACCATGACTTATAGGAACGTACTCGAGGACGAAGAGCAGGCCGCGGCTTTCGAGGCCAAGCTGCTGGCGCGGGCTCCCGCGGGCCGACATGCGTCGCGGCTCCACCAAGAAAAGTTCCAACGGGAGTACCGACGATTACAGTCCGAGTTGGAGCGCCTCGGCCGCGAGGACGGGACGAAGGTGCCGGAGTACCAAGATCAGCTTCGCCTCATCTGCGACGCAGCCTATCAGCTCCTCGAAAAACCTCTCTACGACGATAGCTTCCGCGAGCGGCCGTACCGAGCGCTCCTCAGTGCCCTAAGCGACATGATCCCGGTTCCGGCCGAGGAACTCGCCGAGGCGGTGCGCGACTTGGTCCAATACGAGCAGCTCATCAACCCGAACACAACGCATAGGGCCCTTATCTTGATGGCTGATCACACGCCGTACGCCGAGGAGGCGGCAGCAATCACTCGGGGTGTCATACAAGCCATGCTCGATAGGGCCGAAGAGGAAGCGTGGGGAGAGGGTCGGATGAACTACTACTTGGGCCTCATCCACGACGCCCTCGGGTGGGCTCTCTACAAAGCGGGTCGCGTCGAGGAAGGCCGCGACGAGATCGAGCGGGCACTGGAGTTTTCGCAGCGAAACCCCCGAACTCACTATCACTTAGGCCAAGTGTTCGAACACATGGCGACCGAGGCCGAGGCTCGGGATGCCGTCGAGGCAGCCGACACTTGGCTCGACAAGGCGGCGGACGCCTACATCGCCGGCCTCGAGCGAGCCTGGGGACCCAACCCCTGCCAGGCGGCCTTAGTCGCGCTGTACGAGCGCCAGCACGGCTCGCGCGAAGGGTTCGACGAGTATCTCGCCACGCTCCGCGCCGAGAATTTTCCCAGTCAGATCCGCTTAACGCCCAAAATTGACCTCCACCTCGAACCAACGCCGGTCGAAGGGCTCCCCGACCGCACCCTCAACCTCCCGCCCGGCTTTAAGGTCAAACTCTTCTCCGACCAAGTAGATAAAGCCCGCTTTATGGCTTGGGACGACCACGGCGTCTTGCACGTAGCCAACATGAAGCAGCGGGGAAGGAATCCATGGAGCCCAATCCCCGGCCGCCAAAGCACGGTGTTGGCCTTGCCCGACAAAGACGGCGACGGTCGCGCCGACACCGTGTACAAGGCCGCCGACGACCTCAACTGGCCCCACAGCATCGCCTTCTACCAAGGCGCGCTCTTCGTCGCCGACGACGATGTGATCTACCGCCTCGAAGACCGGGATTCGGACGGCTTTTACGAGGAGCGCGCCGTCTTCGCCGAAGTACCCGGCATTATGGGCCGTCCCGTTGAGCACGTGACGCATACGCTAATTTTCGACGAGTCCAACGACAAGCTCTACTTCCACATTGGCTCAGGTTGCGACATCTGCCGCGAAGACGACCCGGAGCGATCCACCGTCATGCAGATAAACACCGACGGCACGGGGCGGCGGATCTTTGCCGCTGGGCTACGCAATGCCATCGGCCTCGACTTGCACCCCGTCACCGGCGAACTGTGGGCTGCCAACACCGGGCACGATCGCGAGGGCCCAAACCTGCCGCCGGAGTGGATTACCCCTCTCCGCGACGGCGGCTTCTATGGCTGGCCGTTTGCGTACGGGGACAAAGTCTGGACCGATTTCTCCTCCTACGGAAGGTCAATCTTGCCGCTGACCGCTGCCGATTCGCTGTTGGTCGCCAACATGGATACTCCAGCCATCCTCATTCCCGCCCACTTGGCACCCATGGCGCTGCATTTCTACGAGCACGACCAGTTCCCTTCCCAGTACAAACACGCCGCGTTTGTCGCCTGCCGCGCGGGTGCCTTGGGCTACGATCCCGGCTACAAGGTCATGGCGCTTTTTGCCGAGCCGGATGGGTCCAACGCCCGCGTCGCCGATTTTCTCACCGGCTTCCGATTCGATTCCAGCGAGGACAACGGAGATGCCGGATTGGGTAGATCATTCGGTTTTTTCACTTATAATCCCAGTAACGTGTGGGGTAAGCCCGTTGGGCTGACTACCGACGAGGCCGGTCGCCTCTATTTGACCAGCGACGAAATCACTCAAGCCATCTTCCGCATTGAGGCCAGTCCCCTCCAAGGCACGTGGGAAAATCCCCCACCCGACACCCTGCTCGCTGGCACAACGCTATCTCTGCGTTCGACGATCCACCTCCAGCGGCAAGTAGCAGGCGCAGAGCCAGCCCAACTGACGGCCAATTTTGCTGCATTGGACGGCCCCGAAGCATTGCCGTTGCAACGAATAGACGACCAGACCTATCGCCTCGAAGCCGACCTCTCAACCGGCGAACACAAGGGCCGCAAAAAACTGGTGGTGCATCTCGCCCAAGGCGACGAGGCGACCAAACTGGTGCGTTCTGTCGTCGTGCTGCCCAGAGAAGACTAGACGCTATCTCCTTAATTGCTGTTCGAACAACTGGAACGAGAGATTGGTGGTGGGAAATAGGACGGTAATCGCATACAAGCGAGATGGACAAAGACGCGCTCCGGGACGCCATTGACTAGAGCGAACAGAGGGAATACCCTTTGACGACCTTTCACCCGGAGCATGTCATGGGCCTAACCACTGCCGAACGCCAGCAATTCCACGACCTCGGCTACGTAGTCAAAGAAGACATCTACTCGCAAGCCGATCTCCAACCCCTCAAAGCCGGCCTCACTGCCGTCATTGACCAGACGTGTGCCACGCTGCAAGAAGAAGGGCTACTCGGCGCGGAGACCTTTGCCGCCGAACCCTTTGAAACCCGGCTCGGTGCCCTTTTCAAAGCCGATGTCGAAGTCGGCGAGCGCGTGACCCGAACGATTATGGGGCATGGTGGCGGCGGTTTCAAAGAACAGGCCATGCTCGACTTTTTGCGCCACCCGCCGCTGGTCTCCTGCATCGAAAGTCTCGTCGGCCCGGACATCATTGGCTCATCCGTGTACCGCGTCCGCCCCAAGGCTCCCAGGTACTCGCGCGGTGCCGTGCCTTGGCACCAAGACTCGGGCTACTTCATGCCTCACTGCGACGGAAGTCTGATCGTGACCTGCTGGATTCCCCTCGTCGATGCCACCATTGAAAACGGCTGCATGTACGTCCTCCCCAAGTCGCACCGCAGCGGCGTCTATCGCCACTACACCGGCGGGCAAGGCGGGTATCTCGAAATCGCCCGCGAAGACCTGCCCGCCCCCGAGCCTGTGGCCTGCCCAATGCGCGCCGGGTCGGTGCTCTTTATGACCAATCTCACCCCGCACGCTTCTTTTGAGAACAACACCAACATCGTCCGCTGGAGCGTCGATCTCCGTTACCAAGACGCCGAAATCCCGAACAACATCGACGAAGACCCCGCAGACTTCGACCCGGAACGCGATCCGGTCACCATGGCCTGCTGGCCTGGGGAGGGCGACTTTGTCATCAAAGACGCGCAAAATCCAGCGCGCGAAGTCACCGACATCGCCGAATTCAAGAAAATCCGCACCCGCTACGAACAAACCCCCGTCCACAAGCCCGGCCGCGGCTGGACCCCTTTTGCCGAGCGCCGTTAGGAATTAGGAATTGAGAATTGAGAATTAGGAATTAGAGCGTGACAAGCCGACCGAATCGGAGGGACGGTTGGGGTAATTCCTAATTCCTAATTGAAAAATTATGACCAACAACAAGCCCCTAAGCTTCACCCACTGGATCTTCGATCTCGACAACACCCTTGCCGATAGTGCCATTGATTTCAATGCGATGCGCCAGGAATTGGGTCTGCCTTTGGGGAAAGGTATGCTCGAAGAAATTGACACCCGCCCCGCCGCCGAAGCGGCTGCACTCAGACGCCGCCTTGCCGCGCTCGAACGCGAGTACGCCCTCCGCGCCCAACCCTTACCCGGCGTCCACGCGCTGCTGAGCTCACTGATCGAACGCGGTTTCCGGCTCGGCATCCTCACCCGCAATAACCACGCCAATGCGCTGCAGACGCTCGCTGTCTGCGACCTCGCCGAATTTTTCGATCCCGCCCACGTCTTAGGCCGCGACGAGGCCGCCCCCAAGCCCGATCCCGATGGCATCCACAAGCTGCTCACCGCCTGGGGTGCTGCGCCGACAACCGCCGTGATGGTCGGCGACTTCCGCTACGACCTCGAAGCTGGCCGCCGCGCCGAGGTCAGCACCATCTACTACGACGCTGCTGGTCAGGACCTCTGGACAGCCGAAGCCGACTTCCGCGTCCAAAGCCACGCCGAACTGCTTGCCCTGTTGCGTCGGGCACACGACTGAGACCATTCCCGTCCAAGTCCCTGCTTGCCGCCAACAAAGACGGTTGACCATGTTCGCTATACTCGCCAAGCTTCGCCGATCCGCTTTTTGCGCCTTTCTACTCTCGCTTGTAGCCGGGCCGTCGCTCAGCCAAACTGTATTCATCAACGAAATTCACTACGACAACACCGGCAAAGATACTGGCGAAGCCATCGAGATCGCCGGCCCAGTCGGGACCGATCTTTCTGGTTGGGCACTGGCGCTCTACAATGGACGGAATGGTGCGTTATACCGCACTAAGTCCTTGAGCGGAATCATACCGGATCAGGCCAACAAGTTCGGAACGATCTCCTTCAGCTTTCCAAAAAGCATCCAAAACGGTTCCCCCGACGGGATCGCCCTAGTCGCCAACGGGCAGGTCGTCCAGTTCCTTAGTTACGAAGGGACGCTCACGGCAGTAGGTGGACCCGCTGACGGCATGACCAGCACCGACATCCGAGTTGCCGAATCCAATTCCACGCCAGTGGAATTTTCCCTGCAACTAAAGGGTACGGGGACCGCGCCGGGTGATTTTTTTTGGAGCATACCAACCCAATCTAGCTTTGGCACCGTAAATGCCAACCAAGTCTTCGGCACAGACGCGGCCTCTCCCCCGGAGCTCAAAATCTGCGAAATCCAAGGGGCAGGCCACAGCTCCCCGCACAAGGACGAGCAGGTCTCGACGCGGGGCATTGTAACGGCGGTCGCACGCAATGGTTTCTACTTCCAAGACCCAATCGGAGACGGCGACGAGCACACATCCGATGGGATATTCGTCTATACCAAAAAGGCCCCGAGAGTCTCCGCTGGCAACGAAGTCCAGGTAACCGGCACCGTGATCGAATACATTCCCGGCGGCGCGGCTACCAACAATCTGTCGATAACCGTGTTCTCGCAGCCCGACCGCATTCAGACCTTGTCAACCGGCAACCCCACGCCGGCCCCAGTGGTCCTTGGCGCGGCCGGCCGCCAGCCGCCGACAAGGGTCATCGACAACGACCGCTTCGCAGTTTTCGACCCGGCCGAGGACGGCATTGACTTCTACGAGTCGCTAGAGGGAATGTTGGTGGAAGTGCAAGACGCGGTCGCCATTAGTCCGACCAACCGCTTCGGCGAAATTGTCGTCCTCGCCGATGCTGGGGCCGGACATCAGCTCAACTCGCGGGGCGGGCTGAATCTAACGCCGCATACCCTGCATCCGCAACGCATCCAGCTCGACGACAGCCTACTACCCGGCGACATGCCGGCTGTGCAGGTCGGCGATGCCCTCGGCCATGTGCGCGGCCCGGTTAGCTACCGCTTTGGCAACTTTGAGGTGCTGATCTTGGCCGAGCCAGTGGTCGAGAGCGCTGGCTTGGCACCGGAAACGACCGCCCTCGTCGGCACGGCCCAGCATCTGACGGTGGGCAGTTTCAACGTGCTCAACCTCGATCCCAATGACCACGACGAAAGTGCGGACCTAGCGGACGGTCAATTCGCAGCCATTGCCGACCAAATCGTCCATCGCTTGGGCTCACCGGATGTGCTGGCTTTGCAGGAAGTGCAGGACAACAGCGGCGCGGCCAACGATGGCACCACTTCAGCGGACCAGACGGCGCAAACGCTCATAGCCGCCATTGCTGCGGCCGGTGGCCCGAAGTATGAGTACG
Source organism: Candidatus Latescibacterota bacterium (assembly GCA_965116455.1). Classification (GTDB taxonomy): domain Bacteria; phylum Latescibacterota; class UBA2968; order UBA8231; family UBA8231. The sequence goes on from OZ220690.1 coordinate 4,661,030, forward strand.
CGGACGTCGCGCCCCCAGATGGGGCCGACGGCGGCCAGCCGGGCGGCAATATCCGCGTTGCGTACCTCTACCAGCCCGCTCGGGTGGCCTTGATTGGTTCGGTGAAACGCATTGAAGACGACGCCTTCCACAACAGCCGCAAACCGCTCAAGGCCGCGTTCGATTTCAAGGGAATCAAGCTGACGGTGATCAACTGCCACTTCTCGTCCAAGTTTGGCAGCCCACCCCTTTTCGGTCGAATCCAGCCGCCGACCAATGGCGGGCTTACCCAGCGCCTCGCCCAAGCCGCGTTCATCCACGACCTCGTCGCCGACCTGCTAACCGCCGATCCCAACGCCAACATCGTCGTGCTCGGAGATCTCAACGAAAGTCCGTTTCCGCTCGCCCCAGTGCAACCGCCGCCGGGCGACGTCCTGCAAACGCTCGCCGGTACTCCGCCGATCCTCTTCAATCTCGGCGACGCAGTGGATGGAGATTTGGCCTATTCCTATAACTTTCAGGGCATTTCCCAGCAGCTCGACTACCTGCTGGTCAGCTCGGCCCTGCTCGCGCTCCAGCCCGAGTTCGACCATGTCCACGTCAACACCGAGTTCCCCAACCAAGCCAGCGACCACGACCCCATCCTCGCGCGGTTGCCGCTTTACTAGGAACCCCGCCGTCCACTCCGCCGCATATTGCCCGCGCCGCGCTGGCCGCCTCGGGGCGAGTAAAAACTACCGCGCTGCTGATCAGCGCGGTTGCCGCCCCTGCCCGACCCGCGCCCGGCCTTCTCCTTGCGCTCGTGCGCTTCGCTGAGGTGTAGCTTCTGCCCCTCAAATTCTTTGTCGTTGAGATGGGCGATGGCCTCTTCGCCCTCGTGCCGAGTGGCCATCTCCACGTAGCCGAAGCCACGCGAATGGCCGCTCTTCTTGTCTCGGGCAATGGTAGCGGCTACGACCTTTCCGTAGGGTTGGAAAAGCTGGACCAGCGCCTCCTTTTTGGTTGTCTTTGCCAAATTGCCCACATGTATGTTCACAATGTACTCCTTTCGCTGGTGCGGATTGTTCTTCTCTGAAAGTCTAAGGCTGCGAGGATATCCTGCGCTTCCAAATCGTCGTAATCGGCGAGGATGTCCTCGTGCATCATCCCCGCACTCAATAGCTCTAAGGTCGTCTCAACGGGATAGCGCAGGCCGCGAATACAGGGTTTACCATGACAGATTTCGGGGTCAATGGTAATTCGGGCGATCAAATTCGTCGAATCGCTCAATTGGTGCGCCATGGCTATGCCTCCATGTTTAACGTTGTCGCCGATGCTCGGTACCGCTCTGTTGGCGACGTACATGGCTATATATATAGCGTATTTCTTTCACCGCTGCATCCGCGTCTTTCCGTACCAATCCATCATCTGCTCCACCATTTCTCCCCGCTCTCCCTCATGAGCCAGATCGTCGTACAGGTTGTACAGTTCGTCCGGGTCCTCTTCTAAATGATACAACTCCCCGTAGGGTTCCCCAGGATAAAAAACCAACTTCCACGCCTCAGTTCGCGCCATGATGCGCGGGCCGTACTCGGAAAACACAGTCTCGTGCAATGCGGCCTCTTCTCCCCGCAGCAGAGGCTCCAAAGAATGTCCCGCCGCCCCGGTCAATGTCCCCAATCCCGCCATTTCCAACAGGGTCGGGCCTAGGTCAATCAGTTCTACTAACGGATCGCACATCCCCAGCCGCTCGACTCCGGGACCGGCAAAAACCAGCGGCACCCGCGCCACCGAGTCGTAGTGGGACGAAAACTTATAGACTTGGTGGTGGTCGCCGAGGCAGTCGCCGTGATCCGAGGTAAACACAAAAATCGTGTTGTCCAACTCGCCTAGCTCGTCCATGGCCGCGACCATCGCGCCGACCCAATCGTCAATGGCCGTGATGTTGGCGTAGTAGTGCCGACGCATGCGGCGAATGCGCTCTGGGGTCGCCCGACTCCACCAGATCGCTGCGGGCGCAAGTCTGCCATCCATGCCCTCCATAGCTTGGCGCTGTGGCGGCGGCTTGGTGTCTAGTTCGTTGGGGATCCCCACAGGGTCGGGAATATCTACGCCTTCGTAGCGCGCCAGTGCGGACGCGGGCGCGTCAAAGGGATCGTGCGGGCCAGCGAATCCGCTCCACAGGAAGAGCGGCTTGGCAAAGTCGTGATTGCGAATGGCCTCCACACTCCAGCGCCCAATGCAGTTATCGATAAACAACTCTTCGTCGTGCGGCCACACGGCCGCGCCCAAGTAATCCGGCCAGTTGGGCACGTCGCGGTAGTAGGTCAACGCCGGTCGCCGAAGCCCGAACTGCATCAGGTACAAGTCGTAGTCGTCTGGGTCGGGGCCGTGGTGGCCCTGGTGATAGTTCTTGTTCTCGACGACTGTGCGGTGGAGAAAGCCGCACGGCAAGCGAATGGGCGCAGTGTGCATTTTGCCGATGTTGACCGTGTGGTAGCCGCCGTCTCTGAGCTGCTCGATCCAATTGGGCTGGTCGGGCGTCAGCCACGCCTCGTTGCGGTCAATGCCGTGGGTGTGGACGTACTGGCCCGAGACAATGCTGTTGCGCGACGGGCCGCAAACCGCCCCTTGCACAAAGGCGTGACTGAACGCCACGCCGCGAGCGGCCAAGCGGTCAATGTGCGGGGTGATGACGTGGTCGTAGCCCAAGCAGCCGAGCGTGTCCCAGCGCTGCTGGTCAGTGACGATCAGGACGATATTGGGCGCGCTATTCTCTGTCTTGCTCATGCTTCGCAACGGCCTTTTTCAATTCGGGCAACAGCACGTTTTTGACCCAACTAAAATCCGGATTGATTGCAAGCGCCTTTGCAAAAGCTGCTCGCGCCAGCGCTAGCTCGCCTCGGTCTTGGTACGCGAGGCCGAGCCAAGCGTAGGTGCGGCTGTGTCCCCATGCGGGCTGGATGGGGTCGCTCGGCTCTTCTCGGGCGAAGAGTTCGGCGGCGCGCTGGAATCCTTGCAGCCCTTTTTCTTTGCTGCCACCAAACATTCCGGGGGTATTAAAGTCGCGGATGGCCGTACACAGCACGACGCGCGGATTGTCGGGTGCAAGTTGCGCCGCTTTTTTCAGGGCCTTCTGTGCTCTGCGCCCCAAGACCATGCCCTTGATCGGGTTGAGGCCGATCTGTCGTCCGTACGCGCTCGCTAGCAGAGCATAGGCTTCGGCCGCTTGCGGGTCGATCTCAGTAGCCTTTTGCAAATGCTCGACCGTGGCTTTGAGGTGCTCAGAAGCCGCGCCTTTGTTTTTCTCGCCCGCGGCTAACAGGTAATCGGCGATGCGGTAATCGGCCAAGGCAATGTAGTAGTGGCCCCACGCAGCCAAGCTGGTGTCGGCTAAGGTGCGCTCAAACGCAGCCTTAGCCGCGTACATCGCGTCGAGGGAGCCTCCGTTTTCACCGGCTCGCAGCATCTGTTTGCCGCTGACGAGCAGACTGTCAAAGGACTGTGCGAATGCAGGAGCGGCGAGCGAAAAGACGAAAGCGAGCGCAAGCAAAAAGCGCGACATACGTATCCTTCCGCCGACCGCGTGGTCGGTGTGGTTCAATGGTTCAGGGAGACGGCTGTACTTAGGAAGTTTCGCTTTTTTCGGCCCTAGACGCCCCACAACTCCAACAGTCCGTAAACGCCCCCGGGCACTCCTCGCCGCACGCGGCGCAAGTCCACGGTTCTCCGTCTTCCGCAGCCGTTGCAAACAAGGTATCGATGTGCGACTTCGCGGCCGCGGCCTGTTTATCGTCCAAAACCCACAACTCCGGCCAGCACTCAATCGGGGGCAATTCGCCCACGCCGCCGAGCAGGTGCTGACCGCGCAAAACGCATTCAATGCCCTGCGCGGCCAGCGAGTTTTTGAGGTGGCCGAGCATGGCCAAGTCCTGCGTGGTGTAAACTCGTTCCATTTCCGCTTCTCCTATATGTACTCGCTACGAGATCGTTCCCCCACGACCGCATCCTCTCGCCGGGACCATTTCAAATCACCCAAGTCCATCCTCTCATCCCCCGGGGCGGTTGTCGGGGGCATCCTGTAAATCCTACTCAATCCCATAAATCACAGTCCGCAAGGCCGGCAGTAACCGCGCCACTTCATCCTCCAGCAATGCCAGCGCCTCCTCAGCGTCGGCAAACGCTTCCTCGCGCCCGATTTCCTCCAACCGATGCGCGGCCTCAGCCACCGCCGCCGCCCCGAAAACGTGCGCCGACCCCTTGAGCGTATGCGCGGCCCGCCGCAACTCGGGGCCGTCCTCGCTGGCAATGTGCTCGTGGATCTGCTGTATCAACTTAGGGCACTCTGCAAAAAACATCTCCGCTAGATCGCGCAGCATGGCCTCGTCACCGCCAACGCGCTCAAGCGCGGCATCCCACTCGAAGGACACATCCTCAGGCGCGAGCAGCCCGGCCTCAGCATCGGGGCCGCCACCCTCCACGGCTGCGTATAGCTCGTGCGGGCGCACGGGCTTGGCGACATAACCGTCCATACCCGCCGCCAAGAAGCGGTCGCGGTCGCCTTTCATCGCGTGGGCAGTCATGGCGACGATTGGGACGTGCTCACCGGTCTGTGCCTCTGCACGGCGAATGGCCGCCGTGGCCTCTAGGCCGTCCATATCCGGCATTTGCACGTCCATCAGCACCACGTCAAAGGGCTGCGCGGCCACTTGCTCTACGGCGGCGCGGCCGTTGTTCACGACCACTACCGAGTGGCCGCGCTCCTCCAGCAGCCGCACGGCCACCTGCTGGTTGATCGCCCCATCCTCGGCCAAGAGGACGCGGCGTGCTGTCCGGCCCCAGTACTGGGCTGCTGGCTCGTCCTCAGGCGCTTCACTGCGCCTTGTCTCCACCGGCGGGGCGGCTTCTAAGGCCGCGCCAATGGCCTCAAGCAGGTCGGACTGCTTGACCGGCTTGATCAGGCTGCGGGCAATGCCCAAGGAGCGCGACTGTGCGCTGTATCCGGCTCGGTCAGCCGAGGAGAGCAGCAGCACCGGCACTTGGGCAAACGCCTCGTTCTCGCGGATTATCGCCACCGTTTCTAGGCCGTCCATCTCCGGCATCATCAGATCCATCAGCACCATGTCGAAGGGTTGCGCCGCAGCCTCCAAGGCCGCGATGGCAGCCGAACCGCTCGCCACAAGTTCGACCTCCATCTCCCAGCTTTTCAGGATCTCTTCGAGGATCCGCCGATTGGTCGCGTGGTCATCGACAACTAAGACTTTTAGCCCCCGCAGCGAGACCAGATCGGTGCGCTTGGTTTTCGGCGTTCCCAGCCCAAAGCGGACCGCGCAGTGAAAAGTGCTACCTTTGCCCTCCTCGCTCTCGACCCAGATGCGGCCCCCCATCAGTTCGACTAGCTGCTGCGAGATGGCCAAGCCCAAGCCGCTGCCGCCAAAGCGCCGCGAGGTCGAGCTATCGACTTGGCTGAAAGAGTCGAATATCCGCGCCTGTTTCTCCGGTGCGATGCCGATCCCGGTGTCGCGCACCCATAGGCGCAGGCCCACGGCGTCCGGCAAAGCCTCTTCCACTGCAATGCCAACTTCCACTTCGCCTTCCTCGGTAAATTTGACGGCATTGCCCACCAAATTGATCACCACTTGGCGCAAGCGGCGCGGATCGCCGACCAAGCAGTCGGGTACTTCCGCAGGAATGTGGCACAAGAGCTCTATGTTTTTGCTCGCTACGTGCATGGCTAGTGTCTGCACGGCATTGCCCACTTCGTCGCGCAGGCCGAACTCGATCTCCTCCAGCGCTAAGCGGCCTGCTTCGACTCTGGAGAAGTCGAGAATGTCGTTGAGCAGGGACAGCAGGGATTCAGCCGACTGCTGCACCAACGTCAAGTAGTTGCGCTGCTGCGATTCGAGTTGGGTGCGCCCCAAGAGCTCAGTCATACCGATGATGCCGTTCATTGGAGTGCGGATCTCGTGGCTCATATTGGCCAAGAACGCACTCTTGGCGTGGTTGGCCGCTTCGGCCTGCTCCTTGGCGTCGCGCAGGGCCTCTTGCGACTCTTCAAGTGCCAACAGAGCCTCGTGCTCGGATTGCGCCGTGGCCGCGGTTAGGCGGTATTGCTCTTGTAGCTGCTCTTCCGAGCGCCGCCTTTTTGCATCGACCCGCGAAAGCGACGCGGCGTTCCACCATATCAGCAGGGCGAAGGCCAAGATGTTGAGCAGCGTAAAGAGCGAGAAGCCAAACTCGTAGCCATAGAGACTCTCGACCTGCATGCGCACCCAGTCGAGTACGAGAGGAATGACAAAGGCGGCCGGCAAGAGGCGGCGCGCCACCGAGCCACCCTCCGTAGTGCTGATGATGGTCGCGATTGGCTCGCGCTGCGGACGAGCGCACAGCAGGCCAAAGCAGAGGATGAGGAATTCGGTGGCCGTGTCGGGGACGACCGGGACGAACCCGGATACTCCATAGAGCAGCAGCACGTTGTGGAAGTAGCTGCTCATCGACAAAAGTCCGATGACCGTCGCCGCGAGCACGCAGATCTGCGACAGATAGGCGTGGCCTCTCATCCGCACATCCATCAGCACCAAGGCCAAGCCTATCAGCAAGAAGGAAAATGCCGCATTGGGCGACATCCGAGAGACGCCCAGCTTAAAATAAAAGAGGTACGTATCGACGCCCCGCTCCCAGTTGTATTGGTAGCCGACCAACTTGAGCACGGCGATCACCACTACGGTCGCCCCTAACACCGCTCCCGCATACCGCCGCCAGCGGCTCAGCGGCTCGGCCTGTAACAACAAAAGCGCCGCGCCAGCCAAGATAAACTGCATCGCCACGAGCGGGTGCGTCGCCACCCAACTGATGTGCATGAAGCTTTTGAGGTATTCGTCGTCGGCGTTCCAGCCCCACAGCACCAGCGCGCCCGCGAGCACGGTCGTGGAGGCTGCCAGTCGCGCCAGCCAGCCAGTCCAGCGAAGGAAGCGGGGATCGCCCCCCATCGCTAACCTGCTACGGCCTCCCGGATGGACCGGGCCAAACTCTCGCCATCGATCTGCGTTTTGATTAGATAGTCGCAGGCACCAGCCGCTACGGCCTCTTCGGCGAGCACTTCGTCATCGAGGCCCGTCAGGACCAGTACGGGGATATTCGGGACAGTTGCTTTGACGCGCTCGAAGGTGGCCAGCTCTTGGCTGTCGGGCAGTACTAGGTCGAGGAGGATCGCGTCGATGCCGCCGGCTTCTAACCGCGCCAAGCCGGTCGCTAAGTCATCAACCGCTTCCACGGCAAATTCCGGTTTTAGCAAGCCCTGCAACAGGCGAGCGTGAATGGGATTGTCCTCGACGAGTAGGACGGATATGGGGGAATCAGCCATAGCGCGTTATTTATCCATTCGGTGGGGCCGTAATCCGAGTATATGAGCTATAGCAATCCTGCGATTCGAGCTGCGGATCGTCTTGTGAACTATATCTGTGTCCATCTGCGTCCATCTGCGGATTATCTTTATGTATCTAGTCGTAATTGCTCGGCACGTGGTCGCCCAAAAGCCGCCGCTGCCGTGGCGTGGCCTGCGCCAACAGGCCCACGTCGAATTGGAATTTATTCAGATAGGGTGGGTACTTCTGGGTGATAATGCGCTGGGCGTAGTGTACTTGGAGCAGGTAGCGCATCTGATTGCTCGTATTAGCCGTGCCCCGATGCCAAACCTCGCAGCGAAACAGTACGCAGTCGCCGGCTTTGCACATGATGCTCTGCTCCTCGACGCCCTTAAAACTGGTCTCGTCCGCACGGGGCCGCCGACCCGCGCGGTGGCTGCCCGGCACAAAGCAAGTCGGCCCCAGTTCCTCGGTCAAATCGTCGAGATAATAATGGGCCGTGGTGATAAAAATCGGAATCTCTACCTCTGGGTGCTCCATGACTTCTTCGGGCAGAATCAGCGGCTGCCAGTCGGCGTGCAGGGTTTGGTCCGGGCGGCCCGGGCCAGTCATCCAAGCCGTCATGCCGATGCAGTGGCAGTCAGCGCCGTGTACCGCCTCGACCAAGTCGATGATTTCAGGTCGGTCCAAGTACTGGGCGAAGATCGGCGCGCGGTTGAAGACGTTGTTGATGCTCTTGTTGATAAAGCCGTGCGTAGCCGGGTCGGTGTGGCGGTCGTAGCTTTCCTCCAGCGCGGTCAATTCATCCATGGCCTGGCGCAACTCGGCGATCTCTCGCTCGTTGAGCACCTCGGGAAAATAGGCGTACCCGTCTTCCTTCATCGCCTGCACATAGCCCTCGAGATCGGGCCGCGCCACCAACGGCAACGCCGTTGTCATAAAACCTCTCCTCAAACTAGAAGACGCCTCGTAATTCCTAATTCCTAATTCCTAATTAATAACTGATGTTACGCACCCGGGTAGGGGGCGGTTTCAAACCGCCCCCTACGGCCACCGGCCTCGTCGAATCAAGGGCGTCCTGCCCGCGATCCCAGAGAGAATCGGGCCGAAAACCAACCACCGGCCACGTACTGCGTAACATCAGTTAATAATACGGATTTTCTCCCGCGGCGTGATCCGTCGCGTCAACTACGTCTTCCACCTCGGGCACGGCTTCCTTGATCATGCGAATGATGCCCTGTTTGAGCGTCACATCGGCTTGGCCACAGCCCTGACAGCCCCCACCCATCTGCACAAATACCGTGTTGCCCTTGATGTCCACTAAGGTCACCACGCCGCCGTGCGAGGCCACGCCGGGGTTGATTTGGGTTTCGATGACGCGGTGGACGGCCTCGGCCACCGGGCCGCTCAGGTGCGCGGGCATCTTGCGCGGGCGCTCGATCTTGAAGCCCGAACCCATAAGCCCATCTACGTAATCCACCTTGGCCTCCGCCAACAGGTCGGCACTTTCGGGATCCATGTACACGTCAAAGCCCTCAAAGCGGACGACCTGATCGTCGCCGCCTACCTGTTGGTCGGATATGAATGCCAGCTTGTAGTCAACTTGCTTGGCGGGGTCGAGGCGGGCACCAATGCGCAGGCCCTTGATCGGCTTTTCGCTCTCGGCGACTAGGTTGGCAATTTTCTGTTCTGCTGCTTCGGTAATGGTAATCATGCTTTGTCCTCCGTCGAGACGTAACTACTTGATAATACCGAGATAATGGGCGGCAACGCAAGCGGCCCATTCCTAAAACCGAGGGTCAACCGGCGCGCTTTCCAACGCCAAGACCCCAAAGACGCATTCGTGTACTCGGTGCAAGGACTGTCCGGCGACAAACCGCTCCAACCCCTCCACCCCCAGCGCAAATTCCCGCAGCGCCAACGCCTGCTTGCCCTTGAGGTTGCGGCGGCGCAACAGCTCTATGCGCTCTGTGTACTCAGGCCCGTAGATCAGCCGCAGGTACGCGCGGCCCCGACACTTGAGCGCCGGCTGGACGAGGCCGCGCCCGTCAGTGCAGACGAAATCCAAGGGCTTAGCGACGAATCCCTCGCTGCCGCTTGCGGTCAATTCCTCCCACCACCGAACTACTTCGCCGCTGCTGTCCATATCGTCTAAAACCACCCGCCGGCGATCTATCGCGCACAGCAACTCCGGCTCAGCCGCGCAGAGCTTGTCCAAAGTCTCCAAATGCCACGCATGGGTCTGGTTGACGTGAACCTGTCCCTCCGTGGCCAAGAGATGAAAAGGAGCCACTTTGAGATCCTTGAGCGAGTGCACGGGCCAGCAGTAGGGGCGATAGGCCGCGGCGTAGTGTGCGACGGACTCGGCCCGGCCGCGGCAACGGCTCAACAGCTCGCCTACGTCCACGCCCCGCGCCGCCGCCTGCTCCAGCGCACTCACGGATGCTGCCAGCGACATCCGCGCCGCCGCGCCTACGGCAGCGTACTGGTCTTCAAGTAGCTGCTGCGCCTTGGCCGACCAAGGCATGATCTCGGCGTCGAGTATCGCCCAGTCCGTCGCCAGCGCATCCCACAGCTTGCTGCGCTCAAAGGCCCGGCGCATGTGGTCCAAGATCCCCGCTTCCAAACCCGCATCCGTAAAGAAGCGGCGGCCCGTGCGCGTGTAGCAGATGCCCGCGCTGCCATCCTCGACCCCAAAGCGCCGCTGCGCTGTCGCCGGGTCGCGACAGACGATCAGCACGGCCCGCGAGCCCATCTGCTTCTCTTCGCAGACGAGCTCGCGCACGCCGCAACGGCGATAGTACGCCAAGATCTCGTCCGGGTGTTCGAGCAGGTCGGGGCGGGTGCTGGTTTGGGGCGGGGCCATCGTCGGCGGCAGATAGACCAGCCATCGGTGATCAACGGCAAAGCGGCTCATCACCTCGAGTGCCGCGGCCGCCCGCTCCGCATGGACGAAAACTCGGCCCATCAACCGCGTCTCCACGCGCCGACCTTTGGCTGAGCTCGAGTCGAAGCCCCCGGCCACATCCGCTAAGTCGAGCACATCATCGCGCGGCTGTTGCACCGCCAAGGGGCGGACCGGCTCGGCGTACTGCGCCTTGGCCGGAACGGATACGAGTTCCAGCTCGGGATAGCGCAGCGCCGTCAGCGCGCCGCCAAACACGCAGCCAGTGTCGATGTTGATCGCGTTGTTGACCCACTCTGGCTGCGCCACAGGCGTGTGGCCATAGACGACGCGGGCGCGGCCCCGATACTCGGCCGCCCAGTCTCGGCGCACCGGCAAGCCAAATTCGTCTTTCTCGCCCGTCACGTCCCCGTACAGGGCAAATGAGCGCACAGCCCCAGAGGCGCGGCCGGCCATTTCCTCCTTCATGCCAGCGTGCGCTACCACCAGCGCACCCCCGTCGAGGACGTAGTGGCTGACTAGGCCGCCGAGAAAGGTCTCGACTTTTTTCTTAAACTCCGCGGTCTCGTCGTCAAGCTGGGTCAGCGTCTCCGCCAAGCCATGCGTGCGTTGGACCTTCCTGCCTTGCAAAGCCCGGACCAAACGCGCGTCGTGATTGCCCGGCACGCACAGGGCCGCGCCCGACTCCACCATGCGCATGACCAGCGCGAGGACGCCGGGGGCATTGGGGCCGCGGTCCACTAAGTCGCCGACAAAGACGGCCTTGCGCCCCGGCGGCGGTTCCACCTTTTCTCCTGAAATGCGATACCCTAGCTGGTCGAGCAGCGATTCAAGTTCGGCGCAACATCCGTGGACATCGCCGATGATGTCGAACGGACCGCGCTCCTCGCGGCGGTCGGGCCACAGCTTCTCCCGCACTGTTTCAACCCGCGCCACGTCGGCGGGCGAGCGCAGCGCAAAGGTGCGGCGAAAGCCCTCGCGCTTGAGGCCCTTGAGGCTGCGGCGTAGCTGGCGGTATTGCCGGGGGATTACGTGGGGGGGCAAGTCGCGGTCTGTGCGCACGGCCGCGCGCTCTTCGCAGAGCGCCTGGGGCAAGTCGAAGACAATGGCCACCGGCTGGGCGTGATAGCGCTTGGCTAGTTCCACCAGCGGCTTGCGCGCCTCGGGCTGGACGTTGGTCGCATCTACTACGGTCAACAGGCCCCGCGCCAAGCGGCGGGCAGCGACAAAGTGCAGGGCGGCAAACGCATCGTCCGTGGCCTCTAGGCTATTTTCGTCGTCTGCTACTACTCCGCGAAAAAAGTCCGCAGACAGCACTTCGGTCGAGAGGAAATGCTCGCGGGCAAACGTCGATTTGCCCGCGCTAGAGACGCCGATTAGCACCACCAGCGAGAGGTCGGGTATCGAGAGGCGAATTTTTTCGTCAGCCACTAGAACCCTCCGCAGAGAAAACCGCCATCTGCGTCGGCGAACCTAGATCGGGGTCCTCCAGGCCGACGGGCGCGACGCGCACGGCATATCCATGGCGCTTCCCCACCTCCTCGGCCCACGTTCCAAATTCCGCCCGCCGCCACTCAAAGCGGTGGTCGGGATGGCGGAATGCACCGGCTGGCAGTGCGTCCCAATGGGCGTTGTATTCGGCGTTGGGAGTGGTTATCACCACCGTAGCGGGGCGGGCGAACTCGAACACGGCCCGCTCGCAGGCCCGCAGTTGCGGCGGGTCCAAATGCTCTATGACCTCCACGAGCGCCGCGGCGTCGTACCCACTCAACCGAGCGTCTCGATAGGCCAGCGACCCCTGAAACACCACAACCTGCTCGCCGCGTGGCAATCTCTCTAACCGCCGACGAGCACGCGACAGGACTTGCGGCGACACATCCATTCCCGCCACTTCAGTAAACTGCACTTCCGCCGCCAACAGCGCGAGCAGCCGTCCCTCCCCACAGCCTAAGTCCAGCACCCGCCGGGCACCACTCGCCTTGAGCTCCTCAAACACGGCGGCCAGTCGCTGCTGGTTCAAGCTCAACTCCGCTTCAAGGGCCTCTTCGCCCGCGTGATCTTCGGCTTCCCCTGCTTCCTCGACCAAAAGCCGCGACAGCGCGGCCTGCTTCAGACCTCGCTGGTGCTTTAGGTAGCGCTCGACGACTAAGTCGCGCAACGGGTGGCCTGCCAGCCACTCCCCACCCCGCCGCATCAGCTTGTCGATCTCTTCCTCGCCCACGTAGTAGTGCTTCTCGTCGTCGAGCACTGGTATCAGGACGTACAGATGCGCCAGCACTTCTTTTAACGGCCGCACGCACTCTAGCTCGACCTCGTAATAGGGGGAGTTTCCCCACTCTGGAAAATGCTCGTCGAGCAAGGAGTCTCTGGCCTCTACCGCATATCCCAACGGCTCAAAGAGGCCGCGCAACAAGTCCTCGCCTCCCCGGCAGGGCAGCGCACTAACGCCCACTCGCAGCGGCAGGGCCTTTTCTACTAGCTCGGCCCGATCTCGGCACTGTCCGTTCAAAGCCGAGGTAAACACGCGGGCAATGGCTACGCTGGTAAAAGAAGAGGCCGCGTAGGGACGGTCGTTGACATAAGACGCCAGCGCAAAGTCGGGAGATGCCGAGCTTCGCTTGAGCGCGGTTGGATCTACGTCGAGGAGCAACGCGGCCGTGCATCGCTCAGACGAGGCTTCTAAGTAGAAGACGTGCGCCGTCCCAAAGGGCAGCTCGAGGGATTGGGCGCGGTCTGGGTGCTTGTGCAGGAGATAGCCCAAGTCCGTGGCGGGCTGATGCACCGTGCTTATGGTCAGAAGCACGAGGTCCGCCCGTTTGTGGCCGAGTATTTGGTCTTGGGTGTTTTAATGGACATTTCTAGGTGGAGGATTTACCTTCTAGGCTATCAACTCCCCCACCCAGTTAAAGGTAGGTAAAAATGTCCGAGCCCGTAAGGAGGCCCCCCATGATCCAGCTACCTAAGTCCATCCTCGGCATCATCGCCGCGGTCTTCGTCTTATTTCTCATCAGTCCGCGCTTCTACCAAAGCGTCCCGGCCGGCCACGTGGGCGTCGCCACCCTCTTTGGCGAAGTCCAGTCCAAGCACTTTAGCGAGGGCTTGCACATCCCCGTCAACCCGCTCTATCAATGGCACCTCTACGACGTGCGCCAGAAGACCCACTCCGAAACCTCCAACGTCCCCAGCCAAGACCAGCTACAGACCAAAATTGACGTCAGTGTCCAGTACCGCCTCGTCGCCAGCCAAACGCCGAGCATCCTAAAAGAGACCGGCAGTATTAGCGACGTGCTCGCCGTGCACATCGTCCCCAAGTTGCGCTCGCAGATCCGCGAACAGGGCAAGAGCATCAGACGCGCCGAGGACTTCTTTTTAGAAGAGACCCAAGCGATGTTACAGATCGCTCTGCTCGAAGGCCTGAAAGATTATCTGGGCACCAAGGGAGTCGCAGTCGAGGCCGTGTTGATCCGCGACATCTCGCTGCCGCCCTTTATCACCAAGGCCATTGAGGCCAAAAAAGAGCGCGAGCAGGAAGTTGAAAAGCAAAAGGCCGAGCTGGAGCGCTTCACCACCGAGCAGAAACAGATAGTCGCCGCCGCCGAGGCCGAAAAGGACGCCGCCTCAGCCGAGGCCGAGAAGCGTCGCCTGCTCGCTGACGCCCGGGCCTACGAGATCACCAAGATCAACGACGCCATCGGCCGCAACCCCAACTACGTCAAGCTCCAAGCACTCGAAGCCCTGCAAGCCATCTCCAAGGACCCAGCCGCCAAGGTCTATTTCATCGACGGCGATAGCCCTGCACCGCTGCCGCTGATGCACCTAGGCGACGCCAAGTAGGGGCAACTCTTGGAGTTGCCCAAAATCGGCACTAGCAACAAACCAGCCGCAAGGCAACTTCACGTTCAAGCCGAAAGGACTCCATGCCGGCCAAATACCGCGTCGGCGTCATTGCCTCCGGCCGCATTGCCCGCGAGCACGGCCGCGGCTGGGCCGAGTGCGAGCACACTGAAATCGCTGCCATCGCCGACGCGCATCCCGAAGCCTTGGCCAGCTACGCCGCGGATTTCAACGTCGAGAAACAGTATCTCGACTACCGCGAGATGCTCGACGTGGAAAACCTCGACATCGTCAGCGTCTGCTCTTGGGACCCCCAGCACGCGGAAATGTCCATCGCCGCCTGCGCTCGGCGGCCCCAAGCCGTGCTCTGCGAAAAGCCTATGGCCGTCTCCTTGGGCGAGGCCGAAGCCATGGTCATCGCCGCCGAGCGCAACGACGTCAAACTCGCCATCGGCCACCAGCGTCGCTTTTACTCTTGTTGGCGCGAGGCGCGGCGAATGATCGCCGCCGGAGCCATTGGCAAGCCGCAGCGGCTGTGGTCCGCGGTCAAGGCCGGGATGATGAACACCGGCACCCACTGCATCGACTTCCAGCTCTACGCCCTCGGCGACCCGCAGGCCGAGTGGGTCATGGGTTCGGTCGAGCGCCATACCGACCACTTCGTCTTCGGCCATCGAGTCGAAGACCGCTGCGTGGGGATCATCGGCTATCCCGACGGGGTCGAAGGCGTGATCGAAAACGAGATGAACGATATTTATCAGGTGGGTGCGACCATCTACGGCGAAGACGGTATGATGGTCGTCAGCGACAACAGCCTGCGCTACATGACGACCACCTCCGGCGGCTGGCAGGACTTCGAACCCACCGACAAGTCCAGCGGCTACGGCAACGCCTTCGTCGATCAGGCCTACGGGATCTGTCGCTGGATCGAGGGCGATTTTGAGGACTACTACGGCAAGGCCGAGCACGGCAAGGCCGCCACCGAAATCATGATGGGCGTCTATGAGTCGGCAAGGCTGCACGAGCGCGTGGCCCTGCCGCTGCGAACCCGCGACAACCCGCTCGACGTCGCCGTCGAGGAGGGGCGCATACCCGTCACTCGGCCCGGCCATTGGGACGAGCGCTCCTTTCTGGTGCGCGGCGAGGGCATGAGCTGGGTCAGGGACAAATAGGCGTTCCCCATGCGGCCCCAATGCGGCCCCCATTCGGAGGCCGGACTACACTGGGGCCGGACTGCACGGAGGACGGAAAGCTCATGCAAATCGGCCTCTTAGTTACCAATCGCCAACAGCTTGAAGAATCCGCCGACTGGGACTTTGACTATCTCGAAGGCTCCCCCGGTCTGCTCGGCATCGACGCAGACGACCCACAGGCGACCGAGCGCGAGTTCTCAGCACTTTTGGAAAAACACCCCCTCCAGATGAAGACGATGTGCGGCTTTATTGGCGATCCGCAGGGGCGCGGGCTAATGGTCGTCGGTCCCGACGTCAGCTTGGACCGGCTGCGCACTTTTGTCACGCAGGTCTTCGACCTCATGCAGCGGGCCGGAGTCGAGGTCATCGGCTACGGGAGCGGCGGTTCGCGCTGGGTGCCCGACGGCTTCGACCGCGACAAAGCGCGCCAACAGGTCGCCGATTTCTTGCACCTGTGCGCCGACCTCGGCGAGCCACGCGGCGTCAAGGTCGCGCTCGAACCCTATAACCGCGACGACGCCAACCTGCTCAACACCGTCTCCGAAGCAACCGAATTCATAGCGGACGTCAACCGTTCGCACGCCAAGCTGATGGCCGATTTCTTCCACATGAAGCTCAACGGCGAGTCCTTCGACGCCCTCAAACAAGCCGGGCCGCACCTGATCCACGCCCACATTGCCGAGCCGGGCCGCGGCCGACCGCAAACCACGCCAGCCGACCACGCGCTCTTTCTACACACCTTGCGCGCATCCGGCTACGACGGGCGCGTAACGCTGAGCGGTGCGCTACCGGTCTATGCCAACGACGGCGAAACCGCTGTCGCCCTCAAGAAAGCCATCGCGTGAAGGTTCCCTCCTTCGCCTACAGCCGCATGGTGGACCTTTCGCGCATCATCGCGCCGTCGGAAGGTCGCCTCATTCACTACCGCACAGCGCGCGTATCCGTCGATGATCCGCCGACCGATCGCTGGTACATCACCACCAGCATCGAAATGGGCGGTCACGCCGGCACCCACGTCGAAGGACCTTTACACGCCGTCCAATACGGCCCGGCCATCGCCGACCTCAATGTCGAGCGCTTTTTTGGCGAGGCCATCATCTTCGACTTCAGCGATGCGCCGCTGGGTGAGCCACTCTCGCCGGAGCAATTCCAACGAGCCGCCGAACCGGGTGGAGGCGTCCACTCGGGAGACATCGCACTCTTTCGCTTTGATTGGGATCAACGGGCTACCGCTAGTTCCTATCCGCCTTACCCCACGACCGCAGCCTTGCGCTGGCTCGTCGAGGCTGGCATCAAACTGCTCGGTATCGACACCCCCGGCCTAGATATTCCAGGCGACCTCAGCCTGCCCAACCACCACCTACTCTTCGCACACGGCATTCCCCTAATCGAGAGCCTAGACCGCTTGGGCGACCTGCGACAACCGCGCATTTACCTTTTCGCCCAGCCGCTACCGGCAGCCGAAACCGACGCCATTCCGCTGCGCGTACTCGCTTTTGAAGGGTAGCTGCGGTCCGCGTCAGAATGGAGGTTCCCTATGAAGATGAAATGGACCGCCTTGTTGCCGCTGGCTGTGGTCTTTACCGGATTACTGGTTCCAGACGCCTCCCTTTCCTGTAGATGTGAACCGCCGGGAACGCCTCTGGAAGAGTTGGCCTTGTACGATGCCGTATTCACCGGAAGGGTCGTGGCGATCGCCCAAGTCGCGGGAACACCCGAAGAGGATGTATGGATTTTGTTCCAACTATCCGCCGTGTGGAAGGGGGCGCTTAGAGAAGATATTGCCATCCGAACCGGACCATACGACGCGGCCTGCGGCTACTCCTTCGAGGTGGGCGGCGAGTATCTGGTGTATGCTTACTCCCTTGGGGATGGCGATCTCTACACAGGACTTTGCAGCCGCACGAATTCTCTGGCCGCGGCCACCGAAGATGTAGCGCAGCTTGGGGAGCCCATTTTCCGCCAAGTTGCAACCTCGGTTGCCCCCATGAGTTGGGGCGGCGTCAAACGGGGGCACCTGCTCGATTCTGGTATTTTTTGAATCTTGCGACTGAGGCGTACGTCGCCGCATACCGATATTCGCCCCAGTGCCGTTTCCTACGGAAATTATAGAAGAGGAGCTCTTATATCGGTTGGCGCGATGACTCGCATTCTGACGCCAGCCACAATCCACATAAGGGAGGTTGATCGTGATCCGATTCATTGACAAACCCATCATCGGCTTGACACTCGCATTGGCGGCGAGTTGCTTGGGATGCTCCGAAGACGAGCCAACCGCGTCTGAGGCCACTCAAGCCAGCGCCGTCATCAACCCCACGGAGGGCAACCAAGCCCAAGGGACGGTTGAGTTCATGCAGGAAGCCGATGGAGTGCGAGTTATAGCCAACTTGACTGGGCTTACAGAAGGCGACCACGGATTTCACATCCACGAAAAGGGCGATTGCAGCGCGGCCGATGGCACATCAGCGGGCGGTCACTTCAATCCCGAAAACAAAGCCCACGGCGCGCCCGATGCCGCTGAACGGCACGTCGGCGACCTTGGCAACATCACCGCCGACGGCTCTGGGCAAGCCACGTACAACCGCCTCGACACCCACCTCGAATTGAATGGTACCAACAGCATCATCGGGCTGGCCGTCATCGTTCACGCACTCCCGGATGATTTCTCACAACCCACTGGCGCGGCCGGTGCTCGCGTCGGCTGTGGGGTCGTAGAGGGTAGATAAGGGCGAACTTTTTTATCGTCCACTATGATTCCCAGGGAACCGGCACATTGATCTCCGTGGCAATGCGCTGCAACATGTCGAGATGATCTTCGGTCAGCGGGATGCCGCTTTGCACACGCGCTTGCTCGCGCTGCCATTCCAAACTGCCGGGAACTTCGGCGCTTGCCAGTCCCGGCATGGGATTCAGTGACCGGCTCTCGCGCAAAATGCGAGCAAGCTCTGTCTTATAAGCCTCCAAATCGCCCAACCGCGCCACATCAATCGCCACAATCGTAAATGCCCGCGTGGCACTCGAAAATTTTGGTCTGCTCGATTCAGGCGTCGCCGTGCCCGCTAAAATGCCCGCCAAGAACCACGACGTAAATCGCATTCCCAAACTCTTGAAAACAAAATCTGGAAACGTCTCCAATGCCTCGGCGAGCTTGCTGCGGTCTTTCAACATGTTCGCATTCATATCCAACACAAACGGCGGCCCTTCTGCCGTTGGAACGCCAAAACACATCGGCGGGGCACCCATCGCATCCCACACCGTTGCATCAGGCTCCGTCGGTTTTTCCCACGCAACACCTCCTGCCACGGAAAAGGTCGCCAAGTCGCGTATCAATGCCAGCCGCGCATAAATCCCCACGCTGCCCACGTGCCCGTGATTGCGCGTACACACAACGGCAATGCCATTCGCTTTTGCCTTTTCAATGACCGCCTCTGTCGCCTGCGTTGCCACCAAGTAACCCGCACCGCCATCGCCGTCAAAAATCGCCATTGAAGGAGCATCCATGACTTGGGCAATTTCGGGTCGTGGGTTAATGCGCCCCTCGCGGAACTCTGCCACATACCGTTGCAACTGGCGCGTGCCGTGGGAAACCACCCCGCGCAAATCCACATCCACCAGATAGCGCGCAATCAACGCGGCATCGCCATCGGGCAAATCGACTTTGCGCAACACTTTGGCAGCAAAATCGCGCAACATATCCGGCATGATGCGCCTAGCGTCTTCGGGAACACAAACGGGCATAAAATCCTCTCCTCTACGGTCGTCAGAAATCGTTCCTTACTTTCTCCGGCATCCCCGATCTGAGCGAATCCCAACACGCAAGTCCTGTAGCGACGACCCGTGCTCCCTCGCGGACGCCAACCCAGGGCTTTGCGCCGTTCAGAACGCAATCTGCCATGTGCCGCAGCATGACGATCATCTCACTGGCGTGACCTCGCTCCGATGAAAACTCGGCGGTGACCTTGCGCGAGGGCAGATCACCAGTCGGATCGAGGCTCTTCGCGCCGTTGAAAATGGTGCCACGGGTCCCGTAAACGGCCAGACTGTTCGTCGGGACATCGTGCGGGTGTACGATGCCGAGAAAGTTCGCAATGCGTCCGATCTTGCCGGATGCAAACTTCACATTGATGACGAAGTTGTCCTCTTGGGGATAGTCCGGCGCAACGCCGCTGCGCAGCCCGTAACAGTGGACTTCGTCGACGTCCCCCATGAACCAGCGCAGAAGGTCGATTGGGTGGCAGGCACCGCCCAAGATCAGGTCTTGCGGCATCTCGACCCGCCAAGGGGAGTAGTCATAGACCGGGCGGAGGTCGTGCACGTAGTGGGACTCGGCCATGAAGAGTTCGCCGATCTCGCCGGCGTCGCAGGCGCGCTTCGCTTCCATGAAGTCATATCTCCCGCGCAGACTCTGCGTGACGAGCAGCACTTTGCCCGACCGGTCAACAGCTTCCACAACCTGTTCGATCTCTTCCATCGTGTACACCATCGACTTGGTGACCATCACGTGCTTGCCCGCGTCGAGCGCGGTCAGGATCTGCTGCGCGTGGAGCGGTCCGGGCGTGTAGATGCCGATGATGTCGAGATCGCTGCGCGCAACCAGTTCGTCGAAATCAGATGTCAGAGCGTCGATTCCGAGTCCGTAGCCGATCGATGCGAGCTTGTCCTGCCGCGTGTCGCACAAAGCGGTGACGCGGACCGGCAAGGCGCTGTTTTCAGGCTGGTTGGCACCAAGCAGCGTTCTGCCGTGGCCAAGCCCGGCGACGCCGATGCTGAGTTGACTCATTTTCTTTTCTCTCCCGGTTGATACAGCAATCCTAAATGACTTGAACGATTCGAGAAGTGGATCGTCTTGTTTCTACTATTCTGCGTCCATCTGCGTCCATCTGCGTCCATCTGCGGATCACGCGGCCGTCCAACTGGCAATGAAGTCTTCCGTACCGTAGTCCGCGGGCATCTCGTTAAAGTAGTGCTTCATTGGAACAGCCTGAAAGCCCGGCACAAAGTGTTCCTCGTCCGCTTGCAGCAGATCCTCAAGCGGACTGAAGCGATCCCACAGCAAGCGCGCCTCATCCGAGGTGAAGCGATCCGCGAACTCCGGCCCCCAATTGAGCGTAATGGGGTGCTTCCCCAGAACGCGACGCTGGAGATCCTCGGCGATACCCTGCAGCGGCGGATCCTTGTGCAGCCGAATCGCCAGCGCGGCCTTGCACAGGTAAACAGTTGATAGCATTCTGCCCTTCTCGGCCCGCTCCGGATGGAGGCCATCTAAAGCACTCAGATACGCGGCACCATCTCCCGCGATAACGGCCCGCAGCGCCGATTCCGTATGCCGCTTCATCTGCTCGCTGCGGTCGTTCCAGCGCGTGAACGCCGTCTGTGCGTCTGCGGAGATGTGTTCCGCAAACGAAAGGTCGTCAATCGAAGTAAAAGTCGAGAAGCCACCGTGAACGGTTCGCCGCATCTTGGGGCTGTAATTGCTGCCCCAGTGGAGAATCGGGAGGATATAGACGACGCCGTCACCGGCTTCAAGATGAGTCTGCACGCCAGTGGGCAGCGGGCGGGGAGGGTCTGCCAACATTACCTCGTTCTCTTCGGGCGTGTTCAGCCGCAGATGACTGCCCGGCACCACCCACAAGACGCTGTCGTCGTAGAGCGGGATGTTCCACTGGACGTAGCGCGGGCCTCCTTCGAGGATGTCATCGATATAGCCCTGGAGCGGCGCAGTGTCGATGGGGTGAAGATCGCGGTGCCACCTCGCCGGGCCGTGATCTCTGACGGGATTGCACATCATCATCATCTCTGTGACGGCCCCGTCCGCTATGCCGAGGAGCTCTGTGCTGACTCCGTGGATGTTCTCCTCCAGCCACACCTCGACTGCCGGCGCGGTCTCCGGATCGATCTGATTGACGAGCGGCGCCCTTGACAGTTGCAGGCGAGGCTGCGCCCCGGTCTCCCAGACGCCTCCGGGCGGATCGCCTTCCGCGCGCTCGGCCTTCCAATTCTCGCGCTGGCGGTTGACGAGCGTCTCATACGCCTGCCGGACGCGTTCGAGTTTGTCGCGCGGCACAGCTTCCTTCACGATGAGGTAGCCGGTTTCCAGAAATTCGTCGCGGTTGAGTTTCATGTTGGACTCCAATCAGGGTAAAGGAACGTTAGCCTAAGTGGACCTGTTACACGCTGCTTATTGAGCGAGTGAGCCACCGGATACGAACTGATATTCTAGTAAAACTGATATAGATGCTCAATTGAGTAAAATGGCCGCGAGGCGAGCCCGGCCCCGTGTTGGGTTGAATAAGCACTGAAACCCACTACATTTGGAGTACTGATTAACTGACGTTACGCAGTACGTGACCGATGGTTGGTTTTCGGCCCGATTCCCGCTGGGAGCGCGGGCGTCCCGCCCTCGATCTGACCCGGCCGGTGGCCGTAGGGGGCGGTTTGAAACCGCCCCCTACCCAGGTGCGTAACATCAGTGATTAATAAGAGACCAAACAATGGCAATGAAAACACGCATACTAGGTAAGACAGGCCTCAACGTCAGTGAACTCGGACTCGGCTCTGGTTTTATGGCAGGTCAAGGGCAGGATGGTGTGAATCGTTGTGTGGATTATGCGATTGACCACGACGTGAACTATTTCGACACAGCCGCAAACTACGGGGACGGCAGGGATGAAACGATGCTAGGAGCCGCCTTGAAAGGAAAACGAGACAAGGTCATCCTTGCTACCAAAGTGGGATTTACAAACCGTGAGCGCTACCGCTTAGAGGGTCATCGCAGCGCCGACCAGCTCATGGAGCAATTCGAGAATTCCCTCAAGCGACTTCAGACCGATTACGTGGACATCATTCAGATTCACGAAGCGGACTACATGAAATGGTGGACTGACGATAGTCCCGAAAATGAAGATGCGGGGGATTGGAGTGCACTCATTGAGGATGACACAGACTACGACTTCTCCAATGCGCCGGCGGTCAAATTCCTCGTAGATGCGAAGCGTAGCGGCAAGGCCCGTTTTATCGGATTGACGGCCAAGAATGCACGCGTGTTGGCGCGAATCCTGAAAGTGATCAAGGTTGATTCTGTCATGACGGCGCATCAGTTCAACCCGGTTTTCAGAAACGCTGTTGAATTCCTGTTCCCGACTGCTCAAGACCTACAGGTAGGCGTTGTGATCGGTGCACCATTGATGAAAGGTTGGCTTGCCGTTCCCCAAAACGCATGGCGGGAGAGTCCTCCCTATTGGATGGACGAGATTTTCAAGGCGTCCTATTTCAGGTTCCTTGATATTCATGCGGACGCTGATATTCCCATGGCAGAACTCTGTATCCGCTGGATGCTTTCCGAGCAAAAGCAACAGTCCATCGTCGTTGGTTTCAGTAATCTCCAAGAAGTCGAATTCAATATGTCTGCTGCGCTTCGTGGAGTACTCCCGGACGATCTCAACGCTGCGATAGAGGAGATTGGGATTGTTCATCCTCTCATCTATCAAGGGCGGACGCGGATCTGAAGTCTCCAACTGTCACGAAGGGGCTGGGGTTGTAACCGCCAATCATCGCTTCAGCCTCCCCGCAGGGCCGACGTATTGATTGACCCCTTGTGGAACGTGCATCATATTCGTTTGAGAAATTAATCGTACTCGTGCGTCCAATACGCCGAGGGCGCGACGACACATCAAACAGAAATCCAACCCATGCCCCAACTAACCCCTTCCCAACTCGACCACTATCGCGAACACGGCTTCGTCCTCGTCGAAGACCTCCTCGATCCCACCGCCGATATCGATCCCGTCTTAGCCGAATACGACGAAGTCCTCGACGACCTCGCCCACGAGCTCTTCGCCGCAGGTCAGATCGCCTCCAAGTACGCCGACCTCGGCTTTGATGAGCGCCTCTGCCAGATCTACAACGAAACCGGCCAAGTTTACGCCCAGCACTTCGACATCTCGCTGCATAATCAGATGCCAAGAACGCCACGAATTTTCCGTTGTGCCAGATTCTAGTTGGTCGTCTTGAAAGCCTGCAATGCCCGAACCTTTTCCAGATGTTCCCAAAGGTCCCTGTTGCTGCTGTCGTTGAGTCTGCTGAATACACGTTTGCCGCCGTAGAGGGACGTCAGCATACAGAGCACGAGGCTTACTTGATTGTCGGCGTCCAGCGGAATTGAAGGCTGGGAATCCGGAACCCACTGAGGGGTTACATTCTTAACATGCTTATTGATGTTATTACACAGTTGGGCGTGACAGAAGTCATGTAAACCAAGGCTGCTTCCTGTACTAATACCCCCTTCGTCAGTTTCAAATCTGATCGCCAAGGACTGAAGGTTACAATTTTCGTCAAGGGTCGTGAGGAGTGCGTAAATTCTGAAGATGATCCAGTCGTTCGAGCTTTGCAGAGTTACAAGGGGTAAGATGTTCCTCTTTATAGGCTCAAGATGTAGAAATTGATTCTGGGTCATCATTTCAACGTCTGAACCTTCACTCAGCATCGAAGCGAGTCCCTCGGCGTCAAGGCTCCATAGTGAGTATCTACAGTAAACTTTGTCGAGAAGTGTAGCAAAAGGTCCATCCGGCCTCTCATAATCTCCCAGAAATCTCGACAAGATGTCTAAAATAACATCCCGAGTAGCCTCATCGGCCGGTTCTATAGGCATGATGCTTCTTACGAACTAAACATTGCTTGAGGGACATACTCTACTGGAAACGGGTCCTGTGGCCCCCCGGACATGTTATGGCTCACGTAACAACCTGCGTTTGGGGAGTCACTTTTGAACACATGGCGCTTGATGAACGGCGGTGAAACTCTTGCTCTAAAGCCTTGAGTAAATTTATCGGGCACGAACCGAGAGATATTTTCACAAAATACCCAGTCGATTTCCTCAACCAACCCTAGATCTCTCACTTCTTCTATACCTTCATCTTTATTGATTTCGGGCCAATACCAAGCTGGCCTCCAGAGCCAATGCGATTGTTTGAACTTATATTCTCTTAAATCCTCCACCAATAAATCGTCGATCTCGTGAGTGACTGGATTACATAGCTTATTCCACATGCCGATTTCATCACGTTGGTTCAAGATGAGACTGGGAAACCGGGATACCAGATGAGGTGCATCCACAAGGACACTTTGTTCTGGGAGAATGATCGAATTGAGTAGGGTGACTATCCGCGCTGCAGCAACCCGTGCCATCTGTTCGGGAATGAGCGAGTCTTTGGAGGAAATACCACCATGAGCAGATTTGACAAAGTCTCTGAATGTGACCTTCTCGATCTTTTGCTTGCCCAACAAGAAGTCCTGCGCTCGTCGCGGCATCCAGTCGATGACGTGGCTCAGATCCAAGAAGTCAAGGATCGGCTTGTCAAGATTTTCCTGAACATCTTTTACGCATTGATCAAAATTCTTCCTAGCGTCGGGGACGACCGGCCAATACCACGGTCGGTAACCGTCGAAAGGGGCTCGCCAAAGACCAGGATTCCCTATCTGTTCGTCGCCGATATGTATGTCGGCGAAGCCTTCGGGCGGACTACCAAGGCTCAAATCGAAAACATTCCCGAACTCGTTGAGAACGATAATGAACCCGCATTTAGAGAAACAGCGGAGAAGATAGGCTAACCTGCTCCCTGTGGTGTCTACGGAATCTGAGTATTGGAGAAGGTCATAGTCCACAACGATTACGTCCGCAGTATCGGCTTCATGCAAGTCAATAGTACCGGACTCGTCCCCTGCTTCCCTCCATGCTTTTCTCCGGCTGTTGATCAGCGTTAGCAACTGTTGAAAGTCCTCCCTATTGGCGGGCTTAACCACTGCATCGCTGTGAGAGCCCTTTATCTCGTCCTTTATCTTCTTGGCCCAACTTTTGGCGAGGTTGAACTGATCGTCGTACACCAATATCTCAAGTGATTTCATAGGTCCTCGTTCCATGCCATCTCGAAACATGTGTTGAACGGTGCTGTTGGCTTGACGA
Source organism: Candidatus Latescibacterota bacterium (assembly GCA_965116455.1). GTDB lineage: Bacteria > Latescibacterota > UBA2968 > UBA8231 > UBA8231. The sequence goes on from OZ220690.1 coordinate 4,686,242, forward strand.
AGCGAACGTCCGCTTTCAAATCTGTGGCCAACATCCTAACGATAGATAAACCCAATCCTGTACCGCCATATCCCAATGCCCTTCGTTCCGGAGAAATCTCTAGGCCTCGTTTGAGTGGTTGAAAAAAAACCTCCGCTTTGTCCAAATCGATGCCCACTCCCGTGTCTTGGACATGAATTCCTCGACGCTTGCCCGACTCAAAGGACGACACCGATATTCGTTTGCTATCGCTATCCAGCATTGCATTGGAAGCGTTCATAAGCACGTTGTGGAAAATGGCCATCCAGACTGGGTAGCTAGCCTCCGGTAACAACAAGTCTCGATCTATACCTGAACTCTCGACCTTCACTCCACGTAGAATGGTTCGCAGGTTGCCAGCCATGCTCTCCACTATGGATTCAGCTTTGAAGCGGTCAACCGCCGTTCGATTTCGTTCGTCGGAGATTGGCGAGAAAATCATACGTGTCTCGCGTGCGTCTTGAATCCATTTCTTGATATGATTAGAAACAGGACCTATTGATTTCTTCAAATCCGGGTTAGTCTCTATTTCATTGTCCAGAGTAGCAGCGTGATGTTCTAAAACGCCGAGTTGTTGCGTGAATTGATGATCGAACGCAATTGCTGTTGCTCCGGCTGTTGCCATGGCCCCAAGCAAGCCTGATTGGTATCTGGGCCATTCGGATTGTTCGCGAATGGAGTCTATCGTCTTTCCTAGCTCCGTCCTGAGTTGGGTCGCTACTGCCCCGGGTATATCGTCTTCATGTTGTTCCAGAACATCCCATACTCCTTCTACAAGAGACTCAGGCATTTCAATACTCTGTATGGCCATCATTTCTTTCAGGCGTAGATCTGCCAAACGGGTAGCATAATAATCCAAGGCGAATCTGACGGTGTCTCGAAGTTGACGAAATGCGTTGTTGCTAACTAAACGATCTCGGGATACCTGTATCTGTAGATATTGATTCGACGGAGATTTGTTTTGGCCTGCTACCCTCGCCTCGCGAGTGGTGTCGATGTTTACGACACCAAGAACACGCGAATTAGTTGGCAAGTAGTTTAGTCCCATTGAGACGTTCAGTTCGTCCGGAAGAAGCTGAGATTGTGTTAGGCGATGCGCGTGATCGAACTCAAGCCTCAACCAGTCCGAGTCAGGCCCGGCGTAAGGGATTCGGAATCCAGCATCATAGATATGGACACCTCCCCATTCGTGCATATAATCTCGTGCTTGTTGTACTGATATCCCATAAGGTTGTCGGTTCTGCAGCGTAAATATGCGAATTTCAAAATTAAGGCTGTCAATTAAACAGCGATCATCGCCACGGACAGGAACTTGAAAATCGTGAATCGGAGTCTGTTGGCCCTCCAATTCCAACAATAGCTGCGCTTTTCGCTTATTGGATCTTTTGTCACGTGGTAAGAGCTTCCCGACAATACGGGAACTATACAATTCCAATATACGAGATATCTGGGTATTGAACAGAGTGACCGCCTCCGGGTCTTGTGCGAACAAATTTACTTCAAAACCGCTGGCTTCTCCGTTGGTAGCACCCGTCAACGAGCGAAATGGTGGTTGGAGAAACCAAATCTCTCTAGCGAGATCTTCAAATTCTTTGGGGTTCCATTCATGCTTGAGCTTCTTCAGTGTTATCGTAGTGCCGTGTGGTCTTTCGAGAGGAAAAACTGTATCTTGAGGTTCGTTCAGATCGTATAGGGCAGTCGCTTGAGTCAACTCTCCTGCCTGAACTGCTGTGTCCCAATCGACCATCACATAAAGCTCTCTGAATACTGAGCCTTCTGGAACTCGTGTCTTTTTCGGGACAGAGGTCAACTCTAATTCACTAGCGAGAAACTGGACGGCTAGACGTCCCACTCCCTTTGAACCAGTTAGTGGCCGATGCAATTCCGGCGACGTTTCTTCTTTGACCTTATGAGTCGAACCCACACGCATCCATCGGCTCTCAAAGTCCTCATAGGTCATGCCGTGGCCGTTGTCGGACACCTCAATGCAGTCGTCCTGAATACGGATCTCCACTCTGGAGGCGTCTGCGTCATAGCTATTCTTCACCAGTTCGGCAAGAGCAATGTACTGGCGGCCGACTAGGCGTTCACCGAGCTCCCGAAGTAGCTCTGAATCTACAGTGAAGCGGATTTCTTTTAAGCCAGGCTCAGGCACTGTAGTCAATTACCTCTCTTCTTGACATGTCGTATTCGTAACAGGCCAGAGGCACGTCTTTCAGAAATGGAATTACCATCTTGCCAATAGCAAACGATAGTGGCGGTGGCACGGAATTTCCAATTAGCTTTGCTAGGTGTTTCCGTGCTGTAACAGAACTAAAATCTACAAAATCCGGAAGCATTTGTAGCCTTGCAGCTTCGTGCGGGGTAATCACCCTTCGACGGGAAGGATGAACATACCTACCTTGCCCCATACAATTGAAACCTGTAGTCACTGTTTGCGCCGGTAGATCCCAGACCATCCTGCCGTACATAGCGGTGTAGCTATGGTCCGACCTGTGGCATAGAGGTCTCAATTCGTTAGGCAAATTGATCTCGTCGTTCTCAAATAACCAGTCGATCCTAGACTGGTTTGCTGGATACGGTTGAGAGGGTGAGTCGAGTAGATTGGATCTGGCTACATCCTCTAGGTCTTCCATGGCCCACCGGATGCTTCTGGGAACATGTTCGCATACTGGCGATTCTAACTTTTTTACTAGTTCTTGGGGATCGACATCGCAGTCTCGCACCGCAATTATTACATGCCGATGCCGTTTTTGCGGTACACCCAAATTCGACAGATCAATCACTCCCTCTCCGACAGTGTACTCAATCTCTCTGAGTTTCTCGATAGTTTGGTGGACAACGTTGCGAACGTCAAAAGTGACAGTTGGAACATTCTCAGTAACAATTGCCGACGGACATAGGACTTCAGCCGCCCTTGCCATGCGGAGGTATAATCCGTTTCTCGGGTCATCTCGCCTTGAGTGGTTATTCAGATTCGAATGACCCTGACATGGGGGGCCGCCTAGTAAGATATCAAGTTGCCCGACTTGGTGCGCCAACTCGGCTTCAGCAACAGTGGACGGTGAACCGATCTCTCCGTCCAATATTTGTTCGATGGGCTTGCAAATCGTTGTCGCAGTCGGAAATACTGTACTATATGCGTCTATTGCTATTTGGTCTGAGTCCACCGCAAGTCTAACATCAAGGGAGTAACCCAAATCGTGGGCTGCCCTCTGTATCCCAAGCGATAGACCGCCACAGCCCGAAAATAGGTCGGCGATTCTCAATTCCGGCCAAGAAGGATCACCTGATGGGAGAGCGGTGGACCTTAGGATCGAAAGATCTAATTCGCAAACACTACAGCTATCGCTCACCTCAAAAAGCATTCTATTTTGGCCTTCAGGCTTTGCTAGTCCGCGATTCGTCATTACCAGACCTCAAACATCTCCTATCCTGTCTCTTGAACGAGTGCGGTACGCTTACCGCCTCTAAATATAGTGTCTCGGTTGGACTGACGTTACAACGTTTCCCCTCTAGTACGCAGGATGATCTAGGCGGGAGCATCTCGGTCCTAGCGGCGGGTCATCACGCTGATTTCGATGCCAGCTTCCAGTCCCCAGCCGTTCAGCAATGCGCTGGTCCGTAATATGCACAGCGAAACTCTTGCGGCCAAGTGCGTTCACTTCTTAGAATTACACGCCTAGCCGAAACCACGGCAAAGTCATATTCGCTGCCGGTACACGAGCATCAAACAGAAATCCAACCCATGCCCCAACTAACCCCTTCCCAACTCGACCACTATCGCGAACACGGCTTCGTCCTCGTCGAAGACCTCCTCGACCCCACCACCGACATCGATCCCGTCTTAGCCGAATACGACGAAGTCCTCGACGAGCTTGCCGACGAGCTTTTCGCCTCAGGGCAGATAGCCTCTAAATACGCCGATCTCAGCTTTGATGAGCGCCTCTGCCAGATCTACAACGAAACCGGCCAAGTTTACGCCCAGCACTTTGACATCTCGCTGCCCCAAGGCGGCATCGGCCCGGACTCGCCCATTGCCGTCGGCCCCACCGCCTTCGCCATGCTGCGCAACGAAAAACTCCTCGACATCATCGAAAACCTCATCGGCCCGGAAATCTACTCCAACCCCGTCCAACACATCCGCATCAAACCGCCCGAGCAGTTCCTGCCCGGTGTCCCCAAGGACCACCACGGCCGCATCGCGGGCTTCGCCGTCGGCGCCACGCCCTGGCATCAGGACAATGGCGTGGTTCTGCCCGAGGCCGACGAGACCGACATGCTCACCGTGTGGGTGCCGCTGACCAACGCCTTCCGCGAGCACGGCTGCATCGAAGTTGTCGCCGGCAGCCACCGCGACGGGCTGTTGCACCACTGCCAGTTCAAAGGCATCGGCCACTTTATCCGCGACCAAGACCTAGCTCTCGACCGCGTCGTCACCGCCGAACTCAAGCGCGGCGATGTGCTCTTCATGCACCGGCAAACCTGCCATTCGTCGTTGCCCAACGTCAGCGCTCAGGTGCGGATCAGCTTCGACCTCCGCTACAACCCCACCGGCCAACCCACCGGCCGCCCGCTCTTCCCCGGCTTCGTCGCTCGCAGCCGCAAAGATCCCCAAAGCGAACTGCGCGACCCAGCAGCTTGGGCGCAATCGTGGTACGACGCACGAGAAAAACTGACTGACAAAAACCTCCCCTCGTTCAATCGCTGGTCGCTCGAAGACCCCACCTGCGCCTGAACGCTATGGTCGAGCAGTCCGGCCCCAGTGTAGTCCGGCCTCCGCATGGGGCCGCAACGCTCACGGCACCAGCCGCCGACACTCCAAGTAGTAGCGCTTCTCCGCAGCCTCGCCCAGCGAAAACGTCTTGCGCGGCGTGGCCCCGTCGATGACGATCGTTTTAAACAAATCGCGCTTGTCCATGGTCGGGAAAAAAAAGCCGATGCTGTCCGGCTCCGCAGCCAGTTGCTCTAGCACACACTCGCCGTGGATATAGTCGAGCCGGGCGCGTGGATGCGCGTCGAGATAGCGATCCAAAAAGGCCTGCAAGGACGCTACTTCGAGCTGAAAGCTAGGCTCGGCGATACTCAACAGGCCGCGCTCGGTTCCGCTCATATAGGGAATGTGGTGCCCCGAGCCGACGGCCGCTTCGCGACAGACAGCCTTCCATCCGTCCCGGTCCGCGAAGGTCCGACGGCTAAATCCCCACTCAGTGCAGTGCGTCTCCATCGCCCGCAAGAGATCGGCCGCATCCACGCCAAAAACTACCCGGTGGATTGGCGCAAACTCCAACCCCTCGTCGTGGACATTGACTAGTTCGGCCAAGGCGTAGCGCGCCGGATGATTCATTATCTGGCGCTCGTCCTCTGCTTGCGCCTTGAGTCGCTCCCAGACGGCGCGCGCGGTGGCAAAGGAGTGATTGCCGTCGCCCATCGCGTAGATCATCGGCGGCTCGCCGCACGCGAGGCGAGCAATATGCCCAGCGATCTCGTCGATCAACGCCCCATCGTCGATATGCCAGCCTCTAAGTCTGCCACCCCCCAGCATCAGCTCGAAATCGTAGGCCAGTTCTAGGTCTTTTGCGCTAAGCGGCTCAATCACCGTCTGCTGCGGATCGTCGATCAGCACCATGATGTGCGGTATTTCCAGCGACGCCTGCTCCCGCACTTGGATCCTCGGGGGCAGCCGACTCTGATCCGTGCCTTCGGTCGTGCGGATTAGCTTCTGCGCTCCGTCGCGGTAGTCGTACTGCTCCAAGTCCAAGGCGACGACCAGTCCCTTGCGCGGCGCAGCGCGCCCCACCTCCCGCTCTATCAGCATAAACCCAGGCCGCTGCTCCGCCAGTACGCCGCTTTTGAGATACGCCTGCATCCGCTGGTTGATACCGGCGATGGTCTGTTCGCGGCAAGTCTCCCCGAGATACGCTTCGGGAAAAATTAGCTGTAGCGTCGAAGGATTGTCCCCGACAAGCCCCCGCACTTGCTCCCAGTACTCGGGCTGCGAAGTGTACTGGTCGCAGGCAATGACCGACCACGTCTCTAGGGAAATATCTGCCCTCGGCAAAAGCAGGGACGGCACGTGCAGGGAGATCTCGGGATAGTGCAGCTGCATGGGCCGATTAACCGAGCAACGGTCTGACCCAAACCGGAAAAATCGGGAATATTTCCTCTGGAGCCGCTAGTTCGGCGTGCCAGCGCTTTTCGTGCTCGAACACGAGCCAGCCGTCGTATCCATGTCCCTTGAGCAGGGCTATCGCCTCTTCTAAGGGCAACTGGCCCGCGCCCGGCGGCACGTAGCGCCAACCATCCCTCATCGCCTCGGCGTGCTGGGGATCATAGACGGCGTCTTTGACGTGGGTATAACCTACGCGCGGCCCCACCGCTTGATAGGTCTGCTCCGGCGACTCCTCGCCCACCCGCGCCGTATGGCCCATGTCCCAGATCACGCCGAACGCCTCATTCGGAATGCGGTCGAGCAACAGCTTGCACTCCACCGCCTTGACCCACTCGTCGTGGGTCTCAAAAAGCCACCTGAGCTCGCCGGCTCCATCCAATGCGAGGATCTGTTCCATCGTCTCCCGCCCAAGGTCAGCTAATTCCTCCTTGGAATAGGCCTTAGAATCGCCGCCGCCAAAAACTCGGATGGAGCCGCAGCCCAACGCATTGGCCACCGGGATCGAGCGCCGCGCCTCCTCTATGTTCTCCTCTAACTTCTCCGGCACGCAGACCCGGATGCTGGAACTGATCCCCGACACCTCCATGCCGGCGTCTGCTAGCTGCCGTCGGGTCTGGGCGACCCCGCTGGTGAAGGCCGGCAATTGGGTAATGTCCATCGTCTCCTGCAACCCGCGGAAATCGACGCCTTCGTAGCCGTATTCGCGGCCCCGGCGGCAAATGGTATCCAAGTCCCACTCTGGACAGCCCAACGTCGAAAAACTGATTTTCATGGCATCTCTCCGTATCCGTTTTCGTCCATGGCATCCTTAAAAAAGTCAAACATGTGCTGCTCCTGATCCGTTTTCCACCGCCCAATCGACTCCGACCGCACCACAATCCGGCCCAACTCAAACCCCAAAAACGCCTCCAATTCCCGCAACACCTCCTCCTGCTTCAGCACGAAATCCTCGAACCGCACCAACATCCACTTCTTTGGTTTGGGCGTGGCCTTCATCAACTCGTATTGGTACTTCCACGAAATGGCCCGCCGCCGCCGGACATCGTCCGTGCGCTCGTACTCGACGCCGAAATCCGCTAGGTCATCGGTCTTGTGGGCACCGATGATGCTGTCGCGCGGGTCGCGGATCCAGTGAATGTAGTGGATGTCGGGAAACATCCGCACAATCCACGGATAAATCAACGTCGTCTCCGGCAGCTTCCAACCCTTGTGCTCCGAGCGGTCGGATGCAACGTCTCGCAGATATTCGCCGATCAAGTCCTCGAACTCCGGGTCGATTTTCCCGCCGTGCAAGGCGTCAAAATCCCATTCCAAGCCACCCTTCCACTTGACGTACTTGGCCATGACCCGACAGGCGTCGTAGAGCGCGTGCGGCGGCACCTTGTCGCCCGAGCGATTGAGCGTGCTGCCCATAAAAACGCCGCTAGCATAGAGCGTGTGTGCTATGGCGCGCGTACCCGAGTGGCCGCGGCCAATGACAGTGATTGTCGCCATACGTGTTCCTAAGAGTAGGGAATAAATTGTTGGCCTCAAGGGGCACAACAGGATAAATTACCTTGTAAAAATACATTTTAAGTGGATAAATTACCTTGTAAAAATACATTGAACCGCCTAATCGACAACAAGCTTAGCACTTGGAAAAACCGCCCGCGGCGCAAGCCGCTCATCGTGCGCGGGGCGCGTCAAGTGGGAAAAACTCATTCTATCTGCGCCTTTGGCAAGCGCGAATTCGTCCGTACAGCCGTCTTTGATTTCGAGATGGACCGACACCTGCATCGCATCTTCGCCGAGGACCTCCGCGCCGAAGCAGTGCTGATGCAACTGGAGGCCGCAGCGGGCATGCGGATTCTTCCCGGCGAGACGCTGTTGTTTTTTGACGAGATCCAAGCCTGTCCCCGAGCACTTATGGCCCTGCGCTACCTCTACGAGCAAATGCCAGACCTGCACGTGGTGGCGGCTGGTTCACTGCTGGAATTTGCCCTAGAGGCAATCTCTTTTCCAGTCGGCCGCGTCGAGTTTGAATGGATGCGGCCCATGTCTTTTGCCGAGTTTCTCATGGCGCAAGGCGAGGAGATCCTGTGTGAGCATCTGCCCGCGCTGGACGCTCGCTCGCCCGTGCCGACGGCTATCCACGAGAAATTGCTCGGTTATCTGCGCCTGTACTTCGCGGTCGGAGGCATGCCCGAAGCGGTGCGTACCTTCGCCGAGACGCGCTCGGTTGCCGCAGCGGCCGAGGTGCATCGGGCGCTCTGTGGTGCCTATACCCAAGACTTTGCCAAGTACAGCCCGCGCTTGGACCGGGATTGCTTGGACCGGATTTTCGCCGAACTGCCCGGTCGCGTCGGCCAGCAAACCAAGTACCAAGCCCTTTATCCCGAAAAGCGCATTGAGACGATCAAGCGCTGCCTACAGGTGCTCGAACAAGCTTCTGTTATCCAGAAAGTACGCGCAACAGCGGCATCGGGGCGACCCCTTGGTGCAGGCGTCGCGGACAAGGTGTTCAAGTACCTCTTTCTCGACATCGGTATGGCACAACACCTCTGCGGCGCATCACCTAGGGAGATATTGCACGAAAGGGACTTGCTCAAAACGTGGCGCGGGGCGCTAGCCGAACAGTTCGTCGGCCAAGAATTGCTGGCGCAGCGAGGCGGCTCGGAGAATGGCCGACTTTACTATTGGGCGCGGACAAAAAAGAGCAGCAGCGCAGAAGTGGATTACGTATTGGTAGATGATAGCGGAAAAATAGTGCCATTGGAAGTCAAGAGTGGGCCAGCGGGCCGCTTGCGGAGTATGCACCTCTTCCTACAGGAACACGAAAGCACCGATGTGGGTTTGGTGTTTTCAACGGCCAATGTATCGGTCCTTCCCGAACAAAAGCTCGTTTTTTTGCCTCTCTATGCGCTCTTTGGCCACAGCTAAGCCCTGCTGAGGGCGCAGCCAATGACGGTGATTATCGACATCAACCCCTCTGCTTAGGGTAGGAAAAACGCTTGCGGCGGTTATATCGGCCGGCTAGTATCGCCAGAAACTTTTAAAGGAAAGGAACGCACCATGGCCGAGCAAACGCCGACCGTGCAACAGTTGTGTGATGCCGCCCAAGCAGGCGATCTAGCCCAAGTAGAGGAGATACTTGCCCAAAACGCCCTGCTCGCCCGCCAGCCCATCACCCAAAACGGCCAGTTGGCGATCCAGTTCGCCGCCCGCGAGGGGTACGCCGAGATAGTTGCCGCGCTCTTAGCTGCCGGGGCCGATCCCCAGCGCGGCGTGTACCCGAACCGCCGCGCCACCAGCGCCCTCGACCAAGCCCGCGCCCGCGGCTATTCCAAGATCGTGGCCCTGATCGAGGACTTCCTCGCTCGGCAACCAACTGCCGAGCCGACCACCGGGCCAGGGCCAGCGCTCTTTGCGGCTGCCGCGGCCAACGACCTCGACCAAGCCCGCGCCCTGCTGGCCGCCGATCCAACCCTCGCCGACCACCCGTCTCATCCACTCACCGTCGCCGCCGAAAAGGGCTTTGCCGAGATGGTAGCCCTACTCCTCGACCACGGGGCCGACCCAGATGCCCCCGAAGATCTCGACCTCGGCGACGAAGGCATCTATAACAACGCCGGCATCCCGCTGTGGCGAGCCGCCAAAGGTAATCACTACGAGGTCTGCCAGCGGCTCTTGGCCGCCGGGGCCGATCCCAACGCCTACATCTTTGCCAGCGGTCCAGCCGCCGAACGTGCTATGGAAAACGACAACGACGAGATTCTCGACCTAATCTACAGCTATGGTGGCCACAGCTTTGCCGTCGCCGCCGCGCTCTGCGGGCGTATGGCCGTGCCCGCCGAAGTCATGCACCTCAAGCCCGAGCTGGCCAGCGAAATCCTCTGGGGCGCGGCCCTCAGCGGCAACGTCGCCCTCGTGCGGCTGTGTTACCGCTACGATATGTCGGGCATGGATTCGTTCAGGACGCTTTATCAGCCGTTGCGCGGCCGGCGCGGACAGGCCATGCGTCGCTACGCTAACGGCCAAGGCGACGAACACGCCGACAAAGTCGAAATCCTGCGCCTGATGCTCGCCCAAGGGGCCGACCCCAAGGCCACAGACGCCAAGAACATGACGCTCCTACATCGCTTGGCCGGCGAGACTTCGCACTGGGCCGACGAAGAGAAGCTCCCGTTCGCCGAATTGCTCCTAGACTATGGTGCCGACTTGGAAACCCGCGACGACGAACTCCAGTCCACGCCGCTAGGCCACGCCTGCCGCTACGGCTTGGTCAAGCTCGCCGCTTTGCTCTTGGAGCACGGGGCCTCGGTCGAGCCGCTGGCGGGTGCGCCGTGGACGGCCCCGCTAACTTGGGCCGAGCAACAGGGCCACGCCGAAATCGCCGCGCTTTTGCAAAGCCGCGCCTGATGTTTAGCGCACCGGGAGGAGTTACCGGCCTATAACATCAATGGGATTTATATACTTAATGACCTTGATTATTGATTGCTGATGTTGCCATTTTTAGGAAATGGGCTAGTCTGAAAAAAACTTTCTTTTATCGGTAGTATGACGAAGTTGTTGGCATAGTTCTTGCCAAGGAAAACTTGGTACGATTATTACTACCAAGTAAAAAGGGAACGGGAATGCGATGGATCATACCTTGTGCCGTAGCTATCTGCTTTTTTGCTTGTGCCTTCTTCCCAGTTGGGCCCCAGCAGAGACCGCCATAGGCTTTAACCTCCTCCGAGATTCGGGAGGGTTAAGCCTATGGCGCGTCAATCCTCGCTCCATGATCGGGGTGGGGATTGACCTAGACTTATATACTTCTAATAGCTATCGTGACCGTACGGGAGACAGAAAGAGCAAGACAATGCTCGTCTATCCATCGCTGACGGTCATTCAAATCTATCGATCTGATGAATTGGCTCCGCTGTCTTACCAGAGGGCATCTGCAAGAATCGACCGCAGCACAAATGACGTATGGAAAAGAAGAGTGTTGTTTGCTGAGGGAGAAATAGGGATAGGCTTTATTTGGAGGCCACCCAAAAAGAATATCAGCCTATCCCTGCAACAAGGGATCTCTGTCCTATATAGGGGATCGACAGACGAGGCACAGACCGAAGTAGGAAGTGACAGCACTTCGAGCTCTTGGGTAGCACAAACCAAGTCACCCCGACTACTGGTGACCTTTAGCTTCTAACACCCATCGGCACCAATTTCTGCATAACAGATCCGCTATTAAGACTTAGGCGGCTTCCTCTGAATAGCGTCGGCCTACCACTGCGTTATGAGTGCCTCCTTGCGCCTAAATTGGATATTGTATTTACGGAGACCCGACCGCTGCCGAGGCCCGTGCTGGCAAGAACAAATCATAGTACTTAGATCGCGCTTATTCAAATGATTGTATTAAAAACGTGTGCATACTTACACAAAAATAAGTTGCCGGTATATTGCTGTTAGCCTCTCCGCAACCATTAGCGCGCATGGTTGAACCGGGGCTGCAAGGCTCTTGAATTACCAGTTGGGCGACGGGTGCGATGACGCTGGGTCGGGCCCCAACTGGACAACACCCCGCCGCCGACCGGATAGTCCCGGTCGGCGGCTTACCTTTACAGCAACATACCGACAACTTTAAAGCAAGGACATTATGTATATAAATCCCACATCAATAGTAAAAACTCATCTGCACTAACCCACTCTTTGCTCCTCCGCCGTACTCGCTCCGCAAGACCCCTCCGTCCGGCCGTTCCCCATAGGGCCAGTACGCGCTAGCCGCTAGCGTCAGCGCGTCGGAGAAGATCCACGTCACCGCGCCCGTTATCACTCCGGAGCCATCTATCGGCGAGAATAGCCAACTTAGTGTCCTCGGCACGGTGCCGGTGATTCCCTGCGATAGCTGCACGGCCCCGGCGTGCCGCCCCAAGATCTGCGCGTCTCCTTGGATAAGACGCGCTAAGTAAGGAGCCGTAGCTAGCTCGGCAATGTCGCTGACGCCAAAGCCCGAGAAGTGATATTCGCCCACGAGCAACAGGCCGCCTTGGGTGTCCCACGCGTACGAGCCGCCCCAAAGCGCCTTGAGCACCACCTCGTCCCCTTCTGTGGCGGGCGTCTTGAACGACGCTAGTTCGCCGTGTACTTCAGCCCCCCTGATCCGCATGGATGCGGCTGCGCCGACAAAGCGGTCGCCGCGGCGACGCCCCAACAGCAATTCTCCGTCGAGCGCACCACTGTGGCCGTAGAACCGTCCGACAAAGGCCGATTCGTCCACCGACTCGCCGCAGGCTGCTACCACGTCCAGCGAAAAGCGATCCGCAAGCGGCACGGAAACGCGCAGCGCATCCACCCCGCGCCGCCATTCGCGATCGCTTTCCAAGGAGTTAAACGGCGCGAAAATATCCACCGCGCCAAAGAGCACGCCGCGCCCCCACCCAACAGCTTGACGGCCGATTTGCAACTCGCCACGCCCCAAACGCCAAGCGACAAACGCACGATCTAGCTCGTGCCGATAGGCGACGTTGTCTCCCATAGCCAGCGCATCATCGAGCTGTCTGAGCCGATACGGTGCGCGGATCTCCGGCACCAATATCCCTACGCCCCCACCAGCGCCAGCACCTGTAGAAACCGCCCGCACCCGTTGCTCGTAGGCCAAGCGCATGTGCAAATCCGTCGCTGGTTGACCTCGCAGCGCCAGCCGCCCCCTCCCCAGCACAGCGGCGCTCCAGCGCTTGGGATACAGCAGCGGCGCGTCGGGTGCATGCGACGAGAGCGCGGTCCATTTCAGCGCAGCATCCAGCGCCCAGTAGCGGCTCCCGTCCGCACTCGACCACAGGCTGACGCCAAACGCAGGCTGCGCCGCCAAGAGAACTGCCAGCGTCAGCCACATGTATCCTTGCGCTCGTCGCTCAGCACCTCGCCATCGCGCAAAGTAACCACCCGCGAGGCATACGAAACCACCAAGGGGTCGTGCGTCGAAAAAACAAAGGTCATGCCCATCTCGTCGCGCAGCCGCCGCATCATCTCCAAGAGAGCCTGCGCGTTGTCGCTGTCGAGGTTGGCCGTCGGCTCGTCGGCCAGCACCAAGCCCGGCCGCGAGGCCACGGCCCGCGCCACCGCCACCCGCTGCTGCTGGCCGCCCGACATCTGGCTGGGTCGCCGGTCGGCTAGCTCGCCTAGCCCCAACTCGGCCAGCGTCTCCTCGGCTCGCGCCCGCCGCTTTTTGGAGTCCATGCCCTGCAACTCTAGCACGAACTCCACGTTCTCGCGCGCCGTCAACACCGGCACTAGGTTGTAGGCCTGAAACACAAAGCCCAAGGATCGGAGCCGCAGCTCGGCCCGCTCACTGCGGCTCAGCTTCCCCAAGTCGCGGTCAAAAAGCACAATGCGCCCGTCGGTAGGCACGTCGAGCGCGCCGACTAAGTTGAGCAGCGTCGTCTTGCCGCTGCCGCTCGGCCCGACAATGGCCATGAACTCCCCACTGCCGATTTCGAGGTCTATGCCGCGCAGGGCCTCCACAGCAATATCGCCCGTCCGAAATACCTTTTTCACGCCTTGGGCCGCTACTATCACCTTATCCATATAGCAATCCGAAATAACTTGAACGATTCAAGCGGTAGATCGTCCTGTACATCCCATTCTGTGTCCATCTGCGTCCATCTGCGTCCATCTGCGGATCCTCAAGCATCCCGCTGGCTCAGAGCTGCCGCCGGATCCAAGCGCGTGGCCGACCAAGCCGGATAAAGCGCGGCCAACAGCGTCGCACAAAGCCCCAGGCCGAAGGCGTAGGGCAGCATCCACAGCCCCATGTCCGCGTAGATTATCGGGTCGAAGAAAACGCCCATGACCGTCATATCGTCGCCCATCGCCGCGGAAAAATCAATCCCCGCGGTCGCAGTATGCCAAACGAGCGGCAGCGCGAGCAACAAGCCCAACAGTGCACCGAGCACTCCCATGAACATAGCCTCAAAAAGCACCAATCCCACCAGCCTGAGTTCTCCTAATCCCAGCGCCATCAGCACGGCAAATTCGCGCCTCCTTTCCAGCATGGCCGTTAGTTGGGCGCTCGTCACACCCAAAATTACCACCGCAGCCACAACTACAATAAAAAAGCTGGAAAAGGCCCGGTCAGCCGCCTCGTCGCCGCCCATCGCCGGCAGAACTTCGCGCCACGTGAGCACTTCGTCGCCCTGCACTTGCTGCGCCAGTTCGGCCGAGAGCGCAGCCACCTGTTGCGGATCCGCAAAGGCTACCGACACCTCGGCCACGCCCTGCAGGCCCGTCAGCTTCTCGACATCGGCAAGCGTCGCGTGGCAAATGGTCTCGTCAATCGTGCGGCTACCGGTAGATATGATTCCGACGATCCGCAACATCGCGTACTCCATCTCCCCGTCGGCGCGCGTCAGCGTCAACAACAAATCATCCCCCAACTCTACGTCCAAGCGCTCGACGAGGGCCTTGCCGACGACCACTGCGCCCTCGTCACCTGCTTGCAAGTAACGCCCCTCGTCGATGGTGCGCACCAATCTGTTGAGACGCGGCTCGGCGGCTGGATCTACGCCCAAAAGCTGGACGCCGGCCACTCGTGTGCCAAAGGCCAACAGACCCTGCGCCCGCACGTGAGCAGCCACTACGGCTACGCCTTCAAGACTGCGCGCAGCCTCAAGCGCAGCCGCCGAGTCCTGCAAGCGCAACTCGTCGCGCCGACTCTGTTCCCAGCCTGCGGGCGCGATCCGCAGGTGGCCGTACCCGCTCTGGGAAATGGCCTGCACCCGCATGGTTTGGCCGCCGCGCATAAAGGCCGTGGCAAACAGCGCAATGGCGCATCCCAGCCCCACGCCCAAGACGGACAGGCCCGTCCGGCGGCGACTGCGCCCCAGCGAGCGCAAGGCGTATTGCATCGACAGATTGCCGCTCACGTCCGCATCGCCTCCACCGGCTCCAGCCGCGCCACGTGCAGCAGGGGCCAGACGCAGGCCGCAAGGGCCGTCACCAGCACGGCCGACACGCCCGCCAATACGTCGGATCCACGCACCTCGGGATAGACCCGCGAGGCTATCTGCACGCCTTGGAAGCCCATTTCAAAAGACTCCTCGCCGCCCAACTCGGCGAGGTCAAAGCCCGACCCAGCCGTCAGTGCCGCAAAACACGCGCCCAACGCAGTTCCCAGCAACACCCCCAAGGCACCCAACAGCACGGCTTCGGTCGCCACCATCCGAAAGAGCCGACCCGGATTCGCGCCCAGTGCCAACAACATCCCCAACTCTCGGCGGCGCTCAAACGTGGACATCATCATGGTATTGGCAATGCCGGCGATGGACGCCAAACAGACGATCCCCAAAACCACCAGCGAATACACATCCATCAGCTTGATCATCCCGGCTAGCTGCGGTATGACCTCGTGCCAGCGCTTGATTTCCACCCCTTGCAGTGCGGACTGCGCACCGAGTGAGTCTGCAGCCTGATTGATCTGCTCGGCCTCGTGCAGGCGGACGGCAATCTCGTGCGCTTCGTCCTCTATTCTCAGGAGCGCCTGCGCGTCTTGCAGCCCGGCGACGATGCCAATGGTGTTGACGAGCTCGACCGGCGATTCGACAACCGCCGCCACCTCGTACAGCGCGCTGGCAATGGACCCGTCAATGTCTTGGCCCACCACGGCCAGTTCGGCACCAGCCTCAATCCCGTGCTGCCGCGCCAAACCCTTCCCCACCAGTACTCGGCCGTCTCCCAAGAGGCCAGCCAGCTCTTCGCTGCCCAACAGGCCGTCCGTGACCCCCTCTAATGCCGGGTCCGCACCGACGACCATCCCCACAAAACCTTCCTCTTCCAGCGCGGCCAACACCGGCGCGTAAATCCTCGGCACGGCCCGCGCCACTTGGGACTGCCCGCGAATCGCCGCTAGCATGGCCTCGACGTCGCTTAGCGTCTGATCGACGGCTCGCTCCTCGCGCCAGCCCGGTGCCACGATCTGCACGTGGCCCACCAACGGGCCGGTCACCGAATCGAAGTAGTGGTCGGCATAGCCGCGCATGATCCCGGCCGTGGCCAAGAAGGCAAACTGCCCCAGCCCAATCGCCGCTATCGCCAAAGCCGCGCGCTTGCGATTGCGGCCCAAGCCGCGCCAAGCCAGTCGGAGCGTGCTGTTTTCGGCCATCTAGCGCCTGCGCTCCAACTGCGCCAAGCTAAAGAGGCTCTCGTCCAGCTCGACGTCGAATTCCACATGCAAATAGGTCATCACTGTGCGTCGGCCCTCCTCGCGCTCGGGCGAGATCACAATCCGGGTGGGGATCAGCCGACCCCCCATCTTTTTGATCTCTTCAAGCTGCATCGTGCGCGAGAGCCGTCCCTTGCGGTCGTAGTAGCGCACGAGTACGGGCAACCGTTCTGTGCGCTCGAAGACGACCTCCACCCGCTCCCACAAACCCGGCACCTCGGGCTTGGCCGCGAGATCCACCTGCCAGCCGGGCGGCTCTTCGCTGGGGCTGATCCCGGCAACCGAGTAGTCGTGGGCATAAGACGACTCGCGCACCAAGTCGTCGTTGGTCAGGTCGCTGCCCATCCACGCGCCCATCATCAGCGCGGGCGGTACGCGGATCGTGCGCGAGATTTTGGGCAGGTAGTTCCACAGATTGCTGCCGATCCGCAGCGTAGCGGTGCCGGCGTCGCGGGCGGGCGCGTCAATGACCACCAGTGCCTTGTCCTCGCCTTGGCTCCAAGAGCGCATCTGCATCGTCCGCACCTTTTTCGGGCGCTCGACCTTAATCTCAATCCGCGCCGCCGTACCCGTAGAGCGGTATAGCTCATCGAACTGTTCCAATAGGGCTTGCGCTTCAGGCACGGCATCTTGCGCCGCACTTGGGGCCGCGCAAAGCACCTGCACGAGCAAAAGACCAATCCGACCTATCTTCATGTTCGCCTTCTTGTGCAATGGCTGAGTCTGGTAATTGCCCCTTTATTAAACTATTCCGCCGAAACAGGTCAGCCAAACGGCTTATTTGCGCCTAACCGAAGCGCAACCCATTATTCAACGGTTTCTCAATCTTAATCCAACGTGAGTTCGGGTTAAGGTGAGGGCATCCTTTTTGGCTAAACTTAGGTTTGCGCACCATAAAACCTAGCCATCGAGGAGCCCTCGCGATGAATTTAGTCGAATTGTTTTGCCACGTCGATGATTTTTGCCAAGCCTTTGAGACGCAATGGATTGGCCACCAACTAACGACCGGGCGTCGTCGTCGCCGTCGTGCTGGTCGGCTGTGTTTGAGCGAGATTATGACGCTGTTGATTTGGTTTCACCAGTCCCATTATCGGGATTTCAAAGCCTTCTACCGACATCATGTGTGTAGGCACCTCCGCGATGCTTTTCCCCGATTAGTCAGCTACGGACGCTTTGTCGAGTTAATCCCTTCGACGCTGATTCCGTTATGTGCCTATCTGCGTCAGTGTCAAGGAGCCTGCACGGGTATTTCGTTTATCGACTCCACCCCGGTGGCCGTATGCCATCCGCGTCGTCGGCATCAGCATCGGCTGTTTGCCAGCCAAGCCCAATGGGGCAAAAGTTCGACGGGTTGGTTTTTCGGCTTCAAGCTGCATCTGGTTTTCAATGATCGAGGCCACTTGCTCAACGTGGCGCTAACTCCCGCGAACGTCGATGATCGCCAACCTGTACCCGGCCTGGTACAAGACCTGTTTGGCAAACTGTTTGCCGACCGAGGATACCTCTCCAAAAAGCGGAGCAAGCAACTGAAGACGCTCTTCGATCTACAGTTGATTACCAAGCTGCGATCCAATATGAAAAATCAACTCCTGCCGATGGCCGACAAACTCTTGCTGCGCAAACGAGCGCTGATCGAAACCATTATCGATCAACTCAAGAATATCTCGCAGATTGAACACACCAGACATCGCAGTCCGGTCAATTTTATGGTCAATCTCCTCGGCGGATTGATTGCCTATTGCCACCAACCTAAAAAACCAGCCCTAAAAATCCAGCAGCCGCTCCAAGTAGAGGCTGCTTAACCCGAACTCACGTTAATCCAAGGAAATCCCATGATCATCCAACCCAAAGTTCGCGGCTTCATCTGCACTACGGCCCATCCCGATGGCTGCGCTCGCGCCGTCCAAGACCAAATCGATTGGGTCAAACGCCAACCTCCCTTCGACGGCCCTAAGAAAGTCCTCGTCGTCGGCGCTTCGACCGGCTACGGGCTGGCGTCGCGCATTGCCACCTGCTTTGGCGCGGGGGCAGCCACGCTCGGAGTCTTCTTCGAGCGGCCAGCAGCCGGCAAACGCACGGCAACGGCTGGGTGGTACAATAGCGCGGCCTTCCACGAGGCTGCGCGCAACGACGGTCACTACGCCCGCAGCATCAACGGCGATGCTTTCTCCGACGAGATCAAGGCCGAGACCATCGCCGCCATCCGCAAGGACCTGCAAGAAGTCGATTTGGTCGTTTACAGTTTAGCTTCGCCGCGGCGGACGCATCCGCGCACCGGCGAAAATTTCAACTCCGTCCTCAAACCCCTCGGCGGCACCTACACCAACAAGACCGTCAACGTCCAATCCGGCGAGGTTTCCGACATCGCCATCGACCCGGCGAGCGAAGAAGAGATCGCCCACACCATCGCGGTCATGGGCGGGGAAGACTGGCAGATGTGGATCGAAGCACTCGACGAAGCGGGCGTGCTCGCCGACGGCGTGCGCACAGTCGCTTATACCTACATCGGCCCTGAAATTACCCACCCGGTCTATCGCGACGGGACCATCGGCCACGCCAAGAATCATCTGGAAAACACGGCCAAGGCCCTCGACGAATATCTGCAAGCCAAAAGCGGCAGTGCCCACATCTCCGTCAACAAGGCCATGGTGACCCAATCGAGTGCCGCCATCCCCGTCGTGCCGCTCTACATCTCCCTGCTGTACAAGGTGATGAAGGAAAAGGGCTGCCACGAAGGCTGCATCGAGCAGATGCACCGGCTCTTCGCCGGCGGCCTCTATGCAGATGCCTCCACCGACGCCGAGGGGCGCATCCGCATCGACGACCGCGAAATGCGCGAAGACGTGCAACGGGAAGTCGCTGCGCTGTGGGAGCAGGTCAACACTGACAACCTCGAAGCCTTGTCGGATATAGAGAGCTACCGCGCGGAATTTCTCGGGCTTTTCGGCTTTGGCCTTCCGGGCGTTGACTACGCGGCAGACGTCGATCCCGAACGGGAGCTGTAACAGATGCGTCGTTGGCAATGAAGCCTTATTGCCTCTTACTAGCGGCCTTGGTCTGGCTGGCGAATCCCCTGTGGGCGCAAGTCGATATCGAAAGCCTACGCCGGGACGATCAAGCGGGTTTTTTCGGTTCCGTGGCGATAGACCTGACGTTGCGGGCCGGCAATGTCGAGTTGTTCGAATGCGGTCCCGAGCTTTCCCTCAGTTACAGCCGCGCCAAGGACACGTTCATTTTTATCGGCTCAGGCGACCTCGGCTGGGAGGGTAAGGAGCGCTTTTCCAATGAAGCGCTGGCGCATCTGCGCTACGTCCGCGCCTTGGGCTCGCGGCTGCACGGAGAAGCCTTCGGACAAGTTAATTACGACCAATCCCGGCGCTTGGATTTTCGCGGCCTTGTCGGCAGCGGCATCCGTTTGGCTCTCATCGCCCCGGGAGAGTCGTCTTTTTGGCTAGGCTCGTCGCTTATGTTCGAGCACGAGCGAAATGAGGTCGCAGCGGCGGATGACCATGCGGCTCAAACCTCTCTCGTCCGCTGGAGCAACTACTTGTCGGCGGATATTGAGCTCGGTGAAGCAGCCCAGCTAGCGGGAACGGCCTACGTGCAGCCCGCGGTGCGGCAATTCGACGACTATCGCGTTTTGTGGGACGTGGTCTTGAAAGTGTCGATCACCGAAGCGCTATCCTCGACTACATCCGTGGCGTTCCAGCGCGATAGCGATCCGCTCCATGGAGTGGCTGGAAGCGATTTTAGCCTAACAACGGGTTTAGCACTCGATTGGCATTGAGAAACCTTCACTCGAAGAACCCCTCGTCGTGGGGCCGCAAATCGATCTCGAAACCCCAAGCGCCTTTGTCCTGTTGCACCAGACTCCAATAGGCGGCGGCCACGGCGTCGATATTTAGGAGAGGTTCGCCCTCCTCGACATGCCCTCCCTCACGCACCAAGGGAGTATCCAGCACCCCGTCTATGATAACGTGGGCCACGTGAATGCCCTCGGGCCACAGCTCGCGGGCCAATGCCCAAGCTAGACCGCGCACCGCAAACTTGGCGCTACTAAAGGCAAGGGCACCGGCCCGGCCCCGAATGGACGAGGTGGCTCCGGTGAAGAGAATGGTGCCGCGGCCCACAGATAGCATATCGCCGACCACTTCCCTCGCGCACAGAAAGGAGCCGTAGGCACACACGCGCCAGGATTGTTCAAACTCATCCAAGGTCAGTTCGTGGAAGCCTTTCCAAGAGGCGTTGCCGGCGTGGTTGATCAGGACATCGACCGGGCCCAGTTCCTCGCGCACTTGGGCAAAGCTCCGAGTCACCTGCTGGGGATCGGCGATATCCGTGGGTACGGCAAGGGCCTCCACACCTTCTTGCAGCAGTTCTTCGGCCAGTCCCTCGATATAATTAGAGGACCGGGCCAGCAACCCTACTTGGTAGCCTTCGCTTGCAAACTTCCTCACCAGCGCGGCACCTAAACCAGAGCCGACCCCTGAAATAACAGCCGTTTTGGACATGGTACTCTCCTCTTTTTAAGGTTGACACTTTAAGGTTGACACTTGCGGGATGACGCGGTTCCCGAAGTCTCCCATGCACGTCAGTCCTCGGCCTGCCCTGTGATGTCTTGATCCCGGAGCTTGGGCGGGTTATGCTAAATTTAATTGGCGAACTTTCCGGGGCACATACCAGTATTGAATCAGAAGCGCGAAGCCGACTTCACACTCAATTGAGAGGATTGACATGCTCGTCGGATACGTCAGCAATGAACGCTATGTCGCCTTGGCCGACATGCTGTTTGAGTTTCGCCGCGCCGGCCAAGTTGCAACGGCGCGCTCGACCATTTCGGGCGCAGTGTACGCGGACATCGAACCTGGGGAGTACGAAGTCGTCCTCGGCGGGCCGGGCCACGGTTCAAAGATCGTACACATGGAAGTGCGGCAAGACCAGCCACACCAGTTTCGCCTATTGTCGGACGGGCTGCTGGGCTACATGTGGCCCAAATGCGTACGCGGCGGGGAACGGGCCGAATTCCGGGTACACGGAGTGGTCGAGTACGAACTGGAACTGTGGCGCTACGGCGCTGCAAAGGAGTTCATCCGCCGCATCGGCACTTTTGACGAGCACGGGCCGCGGGCCAATATGCAGATCACGCCCGACGGCGATTACACCCAGACTGGCGTGCAGTGGAATAAGCACGGGTACCACAGCAAAGCCCTGAACCAATTCGTCGAGGCTCCCCAGCGCTCGGGGCTGTACTACCTGCACGCCCGCGACAAGGCAGGGCGCTTCTTTACCTTCCCTTGGGTCGTGGCACCAACTCAACCCACGGCACCAGTGGCCGTGCTGGCCTCGGATATCAACTGGAACGCGTACAATAGCTTTGGCGGCCGCAGCAACTACATCCACGCCGATTGCTTTCCCCCAACGCCGACCATCAACTCGCGCCTCGAACTAAAGCGCTATACCGAGAAAGAGCACCGCACGTACAATGCGGAGACGTACGCGCCACTGTCGCTGGAACGACCCGACCCGTACAACCACATCGACGAGGACGAGGGGCTGACCGATCCCATTGCCGGCCGCCAGGGCTGCCACATGGCCGCGGCCGAATGGCGTTTGTTCGGCTGGATGGAGCGCCAAGGCATTGATTACGACCTGTACGGAGAGACGCAATTCCACTTTGACCAAGTGCCACTCGACCAGTACAAAGTGCTGATTATCAGCACCCATCCCGAGTACTGGTCCAAGGAGATGTACTTCCGGCTCAAGACTTGGGTCTTCGAGCGCGGCGGACGCTTGCTGTACTTGGGCGGCAACGGACTCAACTGCGAGGTCGAATTTCTCGACGACCACCGCATCGCGTACCACAATACCAACTGGAGCCATTCCGAACCCCAATTCGCCGCGGACGGGCGGGAGTACGACAGCCGCTTTGACCGGCGGGTGGAATCAGAGGCCAACTTATTGGGCGTGGTCTTTTCCTACAGCGGCATAATGACCGCCGCACCGTATCGGGTATTAGACGATGCCCACTGGTGTTTTGCGGGAACAGGCCTGAAAAACGGCGATGTATTCGGCGAAAAAAGCCTGCATCAGCGCATACCAGGCGGGGCCTCGGGCCACGAAACCGACAAAATCTCGCCGCAGTCGCCGGCCAATACGCGGCTGTTGGCCAAGGGACTCAACCCGGAAGAAGGCGGTGCCGAGATCGTCGAGCACGCGACCGCCAGCGGCGGGGCGGTCTTTTCAGTGGGATCTATCTGTTGGCCAGCTTCCATTTTGGTCGATGAAGCCGTGTCCAAAATCACGGAAAACGCCATCCGCCGGTATCTAGCCGATTAGGGAAAACAGTTCCACAATTCAATAGGTCGCCCGACCGCCGCTCACGTCAAAGCACTGGCCCGTGGCAAAGGTCGATTCGTCCGAGACCAAAAATAAAATAGTCGCCGCCACTTCTTCGGGGCGGCCCAAGCGGCCGAGGGGGATTTTGGCGGTTAGAAAATCGACGCGGTCCTGGTCCATGCCCTGCAATATCGGCGTGTCAATCAGGGCCGGAGCCACGCAATTGACGCGGATGCCGCAGTCCAAAACCTCTTTGGCCAGCGTCTTGGTAAAGCAGATGACACCCGCCTTGGATACGGAGTAGGGCACCATATTGGCGTTGCCCTCTTTGCCGGAGATAGAGGCTAGCGAGCAAATGACGCCACTCTGTTGCGGCAGCATGTAGCGCAAAGCCGCCCGCGAGCACAGAAAAGTTCCCTTGAGATTGATGTCGAGGACGCGGTCCCAGTCGTCTTCGGCCAGATCTTTGACCGGCGTGTCCGTGCCGACAATGCCGGCGTTGTTGACCAAGATGTCGAGGCCACCCAACTGGTCGGCAACTTGGGCAAAGGCCCAGTCAACCGAAGCGGCCTCGGCCACATCGACGGCAAGGCCGATGGTCGAACCGCCTATTTCAGCCGCCGTCTGCTGCGCGCCGTCGGCGTCGATATCTAAGATGGCCACTTGGCCGCCCTCGGCGGCAAGGCGCTGGGCAATGGCGCGGCCTATGCCGCGAGCAGCACCGGTGACAATGGCGCTTTTTCCCTTGAGGGGTTGTGGGTCCATCTGCTTTTCTAGGCTCCTCTGCTAGCGATAGATTGATTAACGCCAAAATTGGCGGACATATAGCAATGCGGAATGATTTGAACGATTCGGTATGTGGATCGTCTAGTCATAACTATTCTACGTCCATCTGCGGATTATCTCGCAAATGATTTAGGATGGCTATATCGCCCATCGCGGCAAATCGTTGCCGATTGACTTGCATGGGTTTTGGTCTCCATAATTGCAGTTTTATGGCCATACCGAGGAAAAACAATGCCCAATGATAGGCTTTCCACAGGCAGTGGAGCAAATGAAAGGCGCGTGTTTACCGGGCGCGCCTTTCTCCTCGGTTGCCTGCTGACGGCGTTCCTTGGAACTGGCCCGCTCTACGTCCAGTTCGTCCATCACACGGCACCCCTCAACGCCGACTCCATCACGGCCGGTGCCGTGTTCCTGTTTTTCCTGCTCACCTTTGTAGTCAACACTGCACTGCGGAAAATCCATCCTCCCTGGGTGTTTGCAACGGGCGAACTCGTCGTCATCTACACGATGATGATCATAGCTTCCACGATCCCGACGAAGACGCTGATCGCGAATATGATCCCCCTTCTGCCAGGGGCTTCTTATTACGCCACGCCAGAGAACGAATGGGCCGAACTGATCTTGCCCTTGATCCCGGATTGGCTAGCCCCCCATGACCCACTCGCAGTAAAATATTTCTACGAAGGTGCCCCCTCTCACGTCGCGGTCCCGTGGAGGTTGTGGCTAGTGCCCTTCGCAGCCTGGGGGATTTTTCTCGCCTCCTTCTTTGCCGTGATGATCAGCAGCATGGTGATCGTCCGGCGTCAATGGGTGGAGCACGAGCGGCTTGTCTTCCCCTTGACTCAAGTGCCGCTGGAGATGCTCCAGTCTCCCCAGTCAGGGCATATCCTAGGATCCCTTTTCCGGCAACCGCTGCTGTGGGTGGGGATTGCACTGCCCTGGATCGTGCTGAGCACGCACGGGCTGCATGCCTATTTCGACTACATCCCTAGGATCGAGACGAGAACCTACTTTGAGCTATTCAGGGATACCACCCCGCTCCGCATTCTCCTCAGCTTTTCCGTTATCGGGTTTACCTACCTGGTGAACTTAGAAATCGGATTTAGCCTCTGGTTTTTCCATCTGCTGATGAAGCTACAGTCGGGGCTACTTAACATTATTGGCTACGACATCCCAGGGCGCGAAGAGGTCTTTGTCGGCGGAGGGGGAACGGTCGCGGTCGGCCACGAGGCGATGGGAGCTACCATCGCGCTGGTCTTGTTCGTCCTGTGGACGAGCCGCCGGCATCTAACCTCGGTCTTCGGCAAAGCCTTCGGCACCGCCCCACACGTAGATGACGGGGACGAGATCATGTCCTACCGGGCGGCGGTGGTAACGCTGCTGATTGGGCTAGCCGGCATGGCTCTGTGGCTCAACGCTAGCGGGATGCCTCTGTGGCTCACGCCCTTCTTCGTGGGTACTGCCTTTGCCGCGTTCTTCGCCCTAACCCGGACCATCGCCGAAGGAGGCGTCGGCTTTTCTCGGACTCAACTCATCCCAGCCGTGTTCACAGTTTACACCTTTGGGACGGGACTCGTGGGGCCCACGGGACTGACTAGCCTGGGCTTCACTTACGCCTGGAGCTCCGAGATCCGCTCCCCTCTGATGGCGTCAGTAATGCACGGGCTGAAGATGATGGACAGCATTGGCGTTCGCCGACCGCGGCCCCTTTTGGGGGCCATCGTGCTAGCGGCACTGATCGGCACGGTCTGTTCGGGTCTGATGACCGTGTGGCTCGCCTATACATACGGGGGCATCAATCTGCAGCGCTGGGCTTTCATGGGTTTGCCCCAGACCGTCTTCGGGTTCGTGGGGGACAAGCTCCAAAACCCCTTCGGCAGTGAGATGACTGTGCCGCGGATCGCCTTTGCGGGGTTGGGCGGTACGATCATGGCCGGACTGATGTACGCCCGGCACCGGTTTATCAACTGGCCACTTCACTACCTAGGTCTGCCCATTGCCACGTCGTGGCCGATCACCTGGGGTTGGTTCAGTATTATGATCGGGTGGCTGTTTAAGCTATTTATCGTGCGCTATGGGGGAGTGCGTCTGTACCGGACAATACGGCCCTTCTTCATCGGCCTGATCGTGGGACAGATTAGCTGCGGTGCGAGTTGGATGGCCCTAGACTACTTGACGGGTATGGTGGGCAATTGGGTGAGCGTGGGGGTCCCCTGACTTTGGCCGCTGGCCAGCACAAGCGGACGACCAAGGAAACCGCGAGAATATGGGCATCCTACATGAGTTGAACGATTCGAGCTGCGATTTGCTTGTCAATACCATTCTGCGTCCATCTGTGTCTATCTGCGGATCATCTCGGGAATGATGTAGGATGGCTATATGAGACATCGTCAAAGGAGGATGTATGAAGAAATGGATAGCTGTAACTCTAGGAATAACGGCCTTGCTCCCTAACCTTTGGACGCGGGAAGCAAGAGGAGCGGATCGGCCCGTGATTACTCTTCGCGGCGAGCTAGCGCATTTGTCCATCGATCTAGCGGGTGGCGGTATCGTAGACTTTCACCTGCTGTCCAACGGCATCAATCCGCTCAAGTGGGAGGGTGAGGGCGGTGAACTGGAGCCGCGCAATCGAGGGCACTTCCTGTGTCTGGACCGCGTGGGCCGTCCGTCGGCCGCGGAGCAAGCCAATGGCATGCCCTTCCACGGCGAGGCGGGGAACAGTATGTGGAAACTCCTCGGCGAGCCGGAACAACAAGGCGATGCCGTAGTGGTGGAAATGAGCACCCACTTGCCATTGGCAGGGATGCACGTGCGACGCGTCGTGAAACTAGAAGGAGCCCACTTCCGTGTTCGCGAGGAGGTAACTAATAACAACGCGCTAGGGCGCATATATAACATAGTGCAGCATCCCACGATCGGGCCGCCTTTCCTCGACGAGAGCACACTGGTGGACGCCAATGCGCGCAAGGGCTTCATGCTCAGCAGTCCCATGCCGAACCCGGAGGAGCCATCCGTGTACTGGCCCCAAGCCCTAGATGCGGGTATGCCGGTCGATATGCGCCGACTGGTGGACGATCAAGAACCGGCCGTGGTCGTCTACGTGATCGACGATGAATACGGCTGGACCACCGCCACCGCGCCGAGGCACGGCCTACTCTTGGGCTACCTTTGGAAGACCGCTGAGTACCCTTGGTTCAGAGCGTGGCGTCACATCCGCAACGGCCGTCCTTTCGCCCGGGGGCTCGAATTTGGTACTACGGGGCCAGGAACACCCTTCGGCTTCCTCGTGAAAAAGGGACGGATCTTCGGCCGAACCCTCTTTGACTATATCGATGCAGGCGAGACAATTAGTCGGTCGTATGCCGCTTTTCTCGTCGAAGTACCAAACGACTTTGCGGGTGTTGAGGGAATTGAATACAATGGTACGCAGGTAGAACTAAGGGAGTGGAAGGGAAAGCGACGCCTTTCGTTTGAGATTGGAAGTCTATAGCAATTATGGCTTTTCATAACAATACCGGGGGAAATGCTATGCCCAACTATCGGATTTCCAAAGACAGTACAGCGATTGCGGCGGTTTTGCTGCTGACGATGCTGGCGGGATGGGCAAACGGGCAAACGGGCGAGTGGCTGCAATTGCGCGGCGACCGCCACATGAGCGGCCGGGCCTCGGGGGTCAGCCAAATGCGCCACGACCCGCCGCAAGAGCGCTGGCGCTACGACATCGCCGCCTGGGAAGGCTATGTACAGGTGGAGAAACACGCGGGAGACGACTCGGTCGCCTTGCCCTTTGCCGCCCCGGTAGATCCCGGATACATCGGCACCCAAGGGCGGGTCTGGGGGGTCGGGCCGCAGATCTTCGACCTCGGCGGCAACGAGGTGGTCATGCCAGTGGACAACGTCTTCAAAGTGGCCCAGATCCTGCCTGAAGTAGAGGGCTTGCAGCGATTTGAAATGGGAAACTCTTTCAGCGACGGCGGGGCCGATCCCAAGCAAGGCTGGCTGCTCGCGTACGACGGCGGCGAGCCTCGGGTAGTGTGGGAGACCGAATCCTTTACCAACACCTGGGATCCCAATGTCCTCGTAGTCGACGTCGATGTTGATGGCCAGCTCGATATCGTCGTGGCCACCCACTATCGCATCCTCGTCTTCGACGGAGCCACCGGGGAAACCAAGATGCAGTTGCAGTACCACGGGTACCGCAACTACGGCTGGTTCGGGGCGGCCAACATCGACGACGATCCGTATCCCGAATTCGGCGTGGTGGCCGATTTCAGCATGCACTCCGAGGTCATTGACAACGATGGGACAAAACTGACGTTGCGCTGGCTGCGCGACATTCAGCCCGATCCATCGCAATCGACCAAGGTGGTGCGGCCCAAGCCGCAGGCCCTCGTCGATGTGGACGGCGATGGGCGCTTCGAGCTGGTGTATAGCATTTACAACGACCAGGGCGACGGCCAGTGGCACATCGTCGGCGTCGATGCACTCAGCGGCGAGACTATCTTTGATTTTCCACAGCACCATTTGCACGGTCTGGCCGATGTGGACGGCGACGGGCGCTTGGAACTGTTCGTCTCAGCCACCAGCGGCGAAGCCCTGCCGACCTATGCGCCGCTGGCAGTCTGGTCCTTGGAGGCAGGAGCGGCAACCGTGCGCTGGAGCCACGAGCGGGGGCGCTTCAGCACGGTATTGCTAAATCAGTTGCCTCTAACGGTGAGCACCGGAGCTGCCGACGGATTGCGCACAGTCTCGACCGGCGATGTGGATGGCGACGGACGGCGCGACTTCTTTGCGATCGCACCGGACGGGACAGGTGAAGAATTGATCGCATTGGGCAGCGACGAGACCGGACGCATCGAACCGCGCTGGTCGGTGCGCGGTCCAGCCGGGATGGCCCTAGAAACGGCTGCGGTAGCGGATGACAGAGCGGCTTTGCTGTATCTAAAGGGGAGTGGGCTGCCTAATCAAGCGCTAATGCTGGAGCGGGCCTCGGGCGTGCTGCACCAGTGGAGTCGCCAAGCATTTACCCCAGCCGGCACGCCGATAGTGGCCGATCTGGAAGGGGATGGCCAGGTGGAAGTGGTCGTGCAGACCGCAACTCGGGAAGTGCTGTGTCTGCAAGCTCCGGGCAAGGGCGGGGGCGAGCCCCGGCTGCGGTGGCAGGTGCCGGGCTACGGCCAGACCAACAACGCGCCTTACCACTGGGGACTAGTCGCCGCCGACGTGGATGGCGACGGCCACCAGGAAGTGCTGGCCGCGCGCGAGGCGGCCAGTGGCAACGCCAGCTTGGTGGCGCTCGCGGCCGATGGCTCCGTCCGCTGGCAGACCGAATTCGTCGGCTTTGACGGCAGTATGCCAATATGGAATTTCAGCGGCCTGTCCTACTGGAGCGTTGGGTATTTCCGCAGCAACGAGCACTTGGACGTATTCGCCACTCTGCGGCGCGGCAAGTTGGGCAGCGAAGTGGGCTTTTTGATCGACGGGCGCAGCGGCGAAATCGTCTGGGAATCCAAGGGTTTCATCCTGCCCGAGAACGGTAGCGGCCGCAGTCTGGGCGGGCATCCCAGCGCCGCGGGGGACGTGGACGGCGACGGCTTGGAAGAAATCGTGGTGATGTGGCCCGACCGGCTGCACATTGTCGATGGGGTCACGGGCACGGCGCAAGTGGTGCGTCAGGCTTATGGTGCCGGACTCAACCCGCTGTTTGAGAGCGACTCCTTTGTCGGCTATGCGTTTCCGGCGGTGGTCGATCTATTTGGAGACAGCCGACCGGAACTCCTCTGGGGGCACTGCAGCTACTTGAACGCCGTACTAAGCGGCGATGGCCAGCGCATCTGGCAGACCCCGTACCGCAACAACACGGAAGTGCGATCACTGATGGGAGTGGGCGACAGCGACGGTGATGGGACCGTGGAATTACTGGCTTCCACCGCCGAGGGCGTGCGCCTTTTCCAAGCGACGGACGGCGCGATTTTGCTGGAGTTCGACGACGGGGTGCGGGCCCATACGGATGTGGTCTCCGGCGATGTGGATGGCGATGGGCGCGACGAGTTTCTGTTTGGCAGCGGCACCAAGTTGATCTGCGTAGAACAGGAGGAAGACACCCTGCGCCGGGCTTGGACCCTCGACGTGGAGGGTCGCAGCAGCGATATTGCCCTAGCCGATGCGGATGGGGACGGCCTTTTGGATGCGGTGGTCACGACCACAGACGGCTATGTAAAGGCGTATATGGGGGAGGTCGCCGCCACTGCGGTAGAGGCTGTGGAGAGCACGCCGCAAAAAACGCATCTACTGCCGCCTTATCCCAACCCATTCAACAGCCGAGTGCATATCGATTTCAGCGTGGGTCAGGCTGGCAAAGTGCGGCTAGAGGTTTTCGGCCAGACTGGACAGCGGGTGAAAACGCTGGTACAGGCGTGGCGCAAACCAGGGGCTTACCAGGTGCTCTGGGACGCGAGTGAGCTCGCCAGCGGAGTGTACCTTGTGCGCTTGCAAACGGGCGATGTTGTGCAGGAGCGCAAGGTGTCGTTGGTCAAGTGAGCAGAGCCTAAACGGGGCTCGCAACTACTTCAAACAGCCCTGCACGGCCACCCGATAACTCTCCAAGCCCGGCGTCTTCAGGTCCTTCTCCTTGGCCAAGTCGTCCCATTTGCGCAATTGCACGGCACTTTCCCAATGGGGATTCTGTTCAAAAGCCGCCTTTTCTTTCTCCGACATGAAGCCGCCCTGCAACTCAAAACTCCGCTTGGACGCCCGAGACAAGGTCTGGTAATAGGAACTATCCACCGTGCAGATATAGCGCTTGGCCGGCACGTGCAGCCCGACCGGCTCGGTCACGGCGTCGATGAAAAAGGGCTCCAGATACTCGGCTCCCACTTCTTCGTGCAGTAAATCCTCGGTGAGGAAATCGGCCTCTTCGCTGTGCTCATCGACTAGGAAGTGACCTATATCGTGCAGCAGGGCCGCGGCTACTTGTTCCGAATCAGCCCCGGCCTGTTGGGCTTGGTGGGCGCATTGCAGGGCGTGTTCGAGTTGGGTCACGACTTCGTCGTAAAAGGATTGGCCCCGCCGCTCCATATACGCGAATAAAGCATCGACTTTCTGGGTCGGCGTGCCCTGGGCCAATTCTCCGGCTAGGGAGGGATCTACGAGATTATTCATGGCTTTGCGGTCTTTCCTTAAAAGTGGTCAATTTTGCTAATCAAGTGGAAAAGTCGATCCTTAACATTGTTACCAAAACTACCTTTATTTTTTAACTGATGTTACGCATTGTAGGGGCAACCCTCGTGGTTGCCCTCGTCGGATCCCGCTGGCTGAATACACCGGGTCGCATGGGCGCCCACAAGGGACGCCCCTACATCGACCGGTTCGGTGCCGTGCGTAACGTCACTTTTTTAATTCGCTTATGCCTAAGAAAACCAACCTCAAGCGGAACGTTGCCAACTGGAGGAAATGTATGGCCCGGTATCTTCTGAGTCTATCCTTAATCGTCGCGCTGCTAGCCGACGCCAGCGCCCAAAACCCACCTGCCGATAGCTCCTTCGCCTTCGCCCTGATCGCGGATATGCCATACTCTCCGACCGACAGCGTCCGATTTGGGCGGCTCGTCGAGGAAATCAATCGGGCCGAGGATTTGGAATGGGTCATCCACGTGGGCGATATCAAAGGCGGCAGCAGCTCCTGTAGCGACGACTTGCTACAGAGCCGCTTCGAGTGGTTCCAGCAATTTGAACGCCCTTTTATTCTGGCTCCAGGCGACAACGATTGGACCGACTGCCACCGGAGCGGATACCAGCCGCTGGACCGGCTGGCGCATGTGCGGGCGCTCTTTTTTCCGCGTCCGGGTTGGACCCTAGGCCAGCATCCCATGCGCGTCGGCACCCAAGGGGGCACCTTCCCCGAGCACGTGCGCTGGACCCACGGGCAGACGAGCTTTGCGGTCTTGCACATAGTCGGCAGTCACAACGCCACCGCCAAGTTTGAAGGCCGCACTCGGGCCAACGACGAGGAAGTCAAAAGCCGCACCGCCGCTGCCATTGCCTGGATGCGCGAAACATTCGCCCAAGCTGCGGAACAGGATCATCGCGCCGTTTTCCTCATCATCCACGCCAATCCGCGCTTTGAGAGGCGCGAAGACGAGCCAGACGGGCCGTACGCGGCTTTTCTGCAGGCCCTAGAGCAAGAAGTCGTCCGCTTTGGCCGGCCAGTGGCCCTAGCCCACGGCGACTCCCACTATTTCCGCGTGGACAAGCCCCTGCGCCAAGCGGCTACGGGTCGGCGCCTGACGCGCTTCACGCGCATCGAACCTTTCGGCACGCCCGATATCCACTATCTGCGGGTGATCGTCGATCCAGACGACAGCCATATCTTCCAAGTTCACGCCGAAATCGTCGAATCCAATCTCGACTGAGCCTAGGCGAGACGCAGCCATTAGAGCGTGCGGAGGACGTTTGCCACCGGGGACGGGAGCAGCAAGCCACTTCAGCAACGTTTAGTATAGCTAGCTCTTCGACAAGGTCAGTTCTTGGCTGCTTCTGACAACCTCTCAGCAGCCCATTGATTGATGCTCTTGCCGCTGACTTCTGCTGCGGTAGCTACCGCAGCATGTACTTCGGGGGCAACGCGCAATAGGAGTCTGCCCGAGTAGGGCTTGTTCGGCATCTCGCCCCTTTCGGCACTGGTCTCCAAGTAGAAATCCAGTGCCTCCTCAAACGCCTGCCGAACTTCATCAACGCTCTCGCCGTGGAAGGTGAGTAGGTCACGGATACCGGCCACGCGCCCAACGAAGCAGCCGTCTTCGTCGCTGTATTCAATCCGGGCCGAGTATCCCTTGTAGCGCATAGGCTTCATGGTTCAATCTCTGTCAATTTTTACGCGATGTCGATAATCTCCGGGGGCGTGGCGTAGCCACCGGGGATGTGAGCAGCGAGCCACTCCGGCGCATCGCGTCGCGGCAGCGACAGGACTGGTTCGCCCTTGCAACTCAAGCGGTACAGCAGCCGGGCATCGTCGAGCGAGTTGATATTCGACTTGAGCGGTGGCGAGTTGTGCAAGGTCATGTAGTTGTCCCACAGCGTTACATCGCCCGGCGCGTGCGGGTGGTCGTAGCGAAACTGCGGCTGTAGAACGTGCGCTTCGAGCCGGTCGAGGAACGTACGCGATACTTCCGCCGACATTCCCTCCACTTCAACCGCCGGCCGCACCCGTGGCCGCGACGCCCATATTGGACTGTGCAGGGACTTGAGGCCAGAACGCGGGTTGGTGCGCACCAGCGGAGCCAGCCAGCCTTCGTCGCCCTCGTTCAACCGCCGCCGCAACTGCACTTGCTCTAGAGTCGCCTGTTCTGTCGGCGGCAGTGCCGCGAAGGCCGCCGCAGTGTCGGTAAAGGCCGTCTCGCCGTTCAACGGCAGACACTTGCGCCGCCGCATGAGTTCGCGATCCGAGCCTTCGTAGTACGGATGAGCCTTGTCGTCGTCGGGTGCCTGCACCCAATTCCCGCCTGGGGCATCGCGCGCCACCGGCGACTTGTGGGCGAGGAACATCGAGACGTAGATCGGCAAACGCTCGTACTCAATGTCCGTGTGCCACGAGCCGCCCCCAGTCACCCTAGCAGATGCGGCACTGCGCTCTCCCCGAAAGTTGGACACGACCAGCACCGCGGGCGATTCGTGCGGCAGGCATTGCAGTTGGCCGGGGAAGGCGGCGTTGACCGCAGCGGCCGTGCGCCGTTCAAAGGGAATCAATTCAAAGGGACCGTCGCTGTCGCCATCTTGCTGGGCCGGTTTACCCCCGCGCATGAAGTTGTTGGGGTGCGGTACCGGCGCGCCCCAGTGGTTGGCGAAGCGCTCGAAGTGGGCTAGGGAAAAGGCCTCCAAGTCCTGCCCGGCAATGCTGACGATGCGAAACTGGCTCAGGGCGTCCAGCAGAAAGGAAACCTGATCGGGATTGAGCGGACGGCATAGATCGATACCCGTGAAGCGCCGCCCGGCACCGCTAACGGCCAGCGGCCCCTCGCTGCGGGCGTCCGCGCCGAATAATTCGCGCAGCCTTTTATCGAACAGTTCTGTCTTTTGGCCCATGATGCTCCATCTTAGCGGTAGAAAATGTCCACAACGGGCCGTGCGATGCTTCTCTGCGTTTTATCGCGCTCCCTCGCGGTTCCCCCGACGCCTCCGTGGAGGAGCAGCGCTAGAATCTGCATCCGTCTGCCCTGCGGCGGCCTCAGTATATTCTCTGAGCAATTCGTCGAGAGCCTCAGAGGTATCCAAGTAGTTGGACAATTCATAAGGCGTGATGCGAAAGCGCCGCGCCCTCATCAGCGGGTCCGCCCCCCGCGCCAAAAGCAGGCGGGCCATCTCTAGCTGGTCG
This sequence comes from Candidatus Latescibacterota bacterium, assembly GCA_965116455.1. GTDB lineage: Bacteria > Latescibacterota > UBA2968 > UBA8231 > UBA8231. The sequence continues at coordinate 4,720,099 of OZ220690.1, forward strand.
GCCATGACGGTTTTGTGCAAGGGCGCACTACCCCGGTCGTAACGGGTAAACCCACTGGCCAACCCATTGACATCCACACCGCGATCCAGCAAAAACTCCGCCGCTTCCAATGCGCCGCTATAGGCCGCAAAATTGAGCGCTTCCACCATAATCTGCTCGGCGGTAAGCACGGTATCCGGGTCGGGATGGAACAGATGGCCGGTCCCCTCTTTTAGCTGGCCTTCGGAGTCGAAGAATTCCGCCATCAGATCGACGCGGTTGACGCCAGCGGCAAAGCGCAAATCCACGTCCGCCCCCTCGGCGACCAACATGCGCGCCAGATCCAAGTCCCTCTCCCTCAGCGCGTCCCATAAAATTTGCCCCCGATTGCGGTTCACATCCACGCCGTTGGTCACTAGGAGTTGGATCATTTCTGGCTTGCTCTCGGCCCATTCGAGCTGCTCGCTTTCTATGAACATATCCAGCACAGTGATCGAGTCGTACGTGGCGGCGTTGGGGTCGGCTCCTGCTGAAATCAGGGCTGCGGCTAGTGCAACCGCGTTTTCAGGCAGCGGCACTCGTTGCGGCTCGCCAGCTAGGTGGTGCAAGAGCGTGGCCCCGCGGAAGGACGGGTATTCGTAGTACTCGTCGAAATAGCCGCGCGCCGTCGCTAGCTCAGGATACTCAGCGAGCAGCTTCTGTAGCGTCTCGCTGTCGCCGGCATCAATGGCCTCCACGGCCTTGTAAAAGGCTTTGTGGTCGGCGTCGCTGCGGTCGCGGCCTTGAGGCGGCAGTTGCTCGCCTTCGTGCGGAATGGCCAAGGCGATCAATTCGGGTGGACGCCCGGACCGGCCTAGACGGTTGCCCAGCGGCACGACCACGTATTGGCGGTCACCGGCCACATAGCTCATCGGCGCACCGTAGGCATTGCTGGGCATCTCGACGCGGCCGATCTCCTCGCCCGACGCCAAATCGTACGCCCGCAGGTACGCGTCGCGATCGACGAAGTAGTCCCTGCCAGCGTCGGCTAGGCCGTGCGGGTCCTCAGAGGTAGCCAACAGGAGGTTCGGCGTGGCCAAGACAAAAGTCCGGTTGTCCCAGCCCATATCCGGTAGGTCGAGGCCCTTAAGCGCCGGGTGATCGACCGGCCCCTTGCCCACCGCGGTCCGCCACAGATGCTCGCCGCTGTTGAGGTCAATCGCCGTGATGCTGCCGTACGGGGGCTTGACCAGCGGCAGGCCCCGAGGACCGCGGATGTGCCGACCAGCGCGGGCAGAAAACGCCGAATAAGCCTCTAGGTCGCGCACCGGCCGCAGCTCCACATTGGTAATGGCCATGTGCGACGGCACGTACAGCACGCCCGTACGCGGGTCCGCTGCGCCCCCAGCCCAGTCGGCTCCGCCCGCTTGGCCGGGAGCCAACAAAGCGCCCTTCTCGGTCGGTGGTGTGTAGAGCGGACCGTAGTCGTACCGGGCGAGAATGGCCTTGGCTTCCTCGCGCAACTCAGGCGTGAAGTCAATCAGGTCGTCCTCGCTGAGGCCCTGGCGCTCAAAGGGTGCCGGCTTGGTCGGAAAAGGCTGCGTCGGCGAGGTCTTTTCCCACGCTACCTGCGACTGCGGAACTGACTTTTCCTCGATCGGCCAGATCGGCTCGCCAGTTATGCGGTCAAAGACAAAGCAAAAAGCCTGTTTCGTGAGCTGGGCGACGATCTTGCGCGGTTGGCCATCCACGACCACGTCCAACAGCAGGGGAACCGCCGCCGGGTCGTAGTCCCACAAGCCGTGATGGACGAGCTGATAGTGCCACACTCGCTCGCCGGTCTCGGCTCTTAGACACACCACCGACTCGCTGAACAGGTTGTCGCCGGGGCGCTCGCCGCCGTAGTAGTCGTGGCTGGCCGTGCTCACCGGCAGGTAGAAGTTGCCCAATTCCTCGTCGGCCGTCATTGTAGCCCACACATTGGCCGCGCCGTAGGTCTTCCACGCATCGTTTTCCCACGTCTCGTTGCCGTATTCGCCTTCCTGCGGGATCGTGTGAAACTCCCACACCTTCTCGCCGGTGCGTGCGTCGAAGGCCTGCACATCGCCCGGGGGCATGTATTCGGGCGGCGGCCTGAAGCGTGCATCCATGATCGCCGAGCCAACGGCGACCACATCGCGGCAGACCACGGGCGGAGCCGTAACTCCGTAGCTTCTGCGCTCATCTTCACTCAGTGGCCGGCGCAGCAAGGCTCCCAAATCGACGCGACCCCCCTCGCCAAAATTCGGGTCGGGCAGGCCAGTCTTGGCGTCGATGGAGTACAGATAGGCGGTCGAGGTCGCCAGAAACACCCGCTCAACTTCCCCATCGGTCCAATAACTCACCCCGCGCGAATTGCCCAAGAACGTGGAAGGGGCCTTCCAAGACTCCGGGTCGAACGCCCACAGTTCCTCGCCGCTTTGGCCGTCGATAGCCGAGAGGATGTTGTATGGCGAGCCGTAGTAGAGTACGCCATTGACGGCCAGCGGCGTGCCGCGATTGTTGCTGAAGCCAAGGCGAAAACCCCCGCGCCGCCGATCACCCCGATCCCGGCCCCGATCCCGACTTCGGTTAGCTCTAGCTGTCTCATAGATCTGCTGGTCGCGGGGCCGGTAGCGCCAGATCACGCGCAACTGATCGAAATTGTCGCGATTGATCTGGTCGGCGGGAGTGTAGCGTTTGCCACCCTGATCGCCCCCGTAGTATGGCCAATCGACCTCGCTGGCAAACGCCGAGAGCGCGAGCGACAGCGACAATGCGATCGCTAAGGGCCGGCAGGCGCGTTTATTCACTGGAATTCTCCTCTTCCGTTCGGGGACCCGCCTTCTCTACGGCGGCCTCATGGTGCTCTTTGAGCAGCTCGTCCAAGGCCTTAGAGGTTTCTAGATAGTAGGTCCACCCATAAGGCGTGGTGTCATAGGCCCGGTCTCCCACCAGCGAGTTCGCGCCCCGCGCCAAAAGCAACTGGGCCATCTCTAGCTGGTTGGTCATAACGGTTTTGTGCAGAGGCGTACTGCCGTGGTCGTAACGGTGGAACTCACCGGCAAAGCCGTCGATATCCGCACCGCGATCCAACAAGAATTCCGCCGCTTCCAACGCGCCGCTGTAGGCCGCAAAGTTAAGCGCTTCCACCACGATCTGCTCGGCGGTGAGCACGGTGTCCGGATTTGGGTGATAGAGGTGGCCGGTTCCCTCTTTCAACTTGCCCTCCGAGTCGAAGAATTCCGCCATCAGATCAACGCGGTTGACCCCGGCGGCAAAGCGCAAATCCACGGGCGCACCCGCCGCAATCAACATGCGCGCCAGGTCCAAATCTTCCTCGATAAGCGCGTCCCACAGCACCCGACCTCGATTGCGCTCTAAGTCCGCGCCCTCGGCGGCCAAGAGCTGGACCATCTCGGCCTTGCTCTCAGCCCAATCGAGCTGGTCACTGCTTACCACCAAGTCCAGCACGGCGACCGTGTCGTACGTGGCGGCGTTGGGGTCGGCACCTGCTGAGAGCAGAGTCGCGGCTAGTTCAACCGCGTTTTCGGGCAGCGGCGCTCGTTGCGGCTCGCCGACTACGTGGTGCAAGAGCGTAGCCCCGCGAAAGTAAGGGTATTCGTAATACTCGTCGAAATAGCCGCGCGCCGCCGTTAGCTCGGGGTACTCAGCGAGCAGTTTCTGGAGGGCCTCAGCGTCGCCAGCGTCGATGGCTTTTACAGCCTCGTAAAAGGCTTTGTGGTCGGCATCGCTGCGGTTGGGGTCTTGGGGCGGCAGTTCCTCGCCTTCGTGCGGAATGGCCAAGGCGACCAATTCGGGCGGGCGTCCCAATTCGCCTAGATAATAGTTACCCAGCGATATAACCACGTATTGGCGGCCGCCAGCCGTATAGCTCATCGGCGCGCCATAGGCGTTGCTAGGCAGCTCGACGCGGCCAATTTCCTCACCCGACGCCAACTCGTATGCCCGCAGGTACGCATCGCGATCGACGAAGTAATCCTCGCCAGCCTCGGCCAAGCCGTGCGGATCCTGCGAAGTAGCCAACAGGAGGTTTGGCGTGGCCAAGACAAAGGTGCGGTTGTCCCAGCCCATATCCGGCAGGTCGAGGCCCTTGAGCGCCGGATGATCAACCGGCCCCTTGCCCACCGTCGTCCGCCATATGTGCTCACCGTTATTGAGGTCAATCGCCGTGATGCTGCCGTACGGGGGCTTGACCAGCGGCAGACCCCGAGGGCCGAGGACGTGCATGTTGTTGCTAGCAGAAAACGCCGAATGAGCCTCCGGGTCATCTACCGGATTCAACCGCACGGTGGTTATGGCCATGTGCGACGGCACATAGAGCACACCCGTGCGCGGATCCGCCGCGCCCCCAGCCCAGTCGGCACCACCCCATTGGCCGGGAACCGACAAAACGCCCTTCTCCGTCGGCGGCGTGTACAGCGGACCGTAGTCGTACTCGGCGAGAATAGCCTTGGCTTCCTCGCGCAACTCAGGCGTGAAGTCGATCAGGTCATCCTCGCTGATGCCTTGGCGTTCAAAGGGAGCCGGCTTGGTGGGAAAGGGCTGCGTCGGCGAGGTCTTTTCGACCTGCGATTGCGGCACCGGCTTTTCGACGATGGGCCAGATCGGCTCGCCGGTCACGCGGTCAAAGACAAAGCAGAAGGCCTGTTTCGTAAGCTGAGCGACGATCTTGCGCGGTTGGCCTTCGACGACCACATCCAACAGCAAGGGAGCAACCGGTGGGTCGTAGTCCCACAGGCCGTGGTGGACCAGCTGATAGTGCCACACCCGCTCGCCGGTCTCAGCCCTTAGACACACGACCGACTCGCTGAACAGGTTGTCACCGGGGCGCTCGCCGCCGTAGTAGTCGTGGCTGGCTGTGCTCACCGGCAGGTAGAGGTAGCCCAACTCCTCGTCGGCGGTCATCGTCGCCCACACATTGGCCGCGCCGTACTTTTTCCACGCATCGCTTTCCCACGTCTCGTTGCCGAACTCGCCCTCCAATGGAATCGTGTGGAATTCCCACACCTTTTTGCCTGTGCGTACGTCGAAGGCCTGCACATCGCCGGGAGGGGTGTACTCGGGCGGCGGCTGGAAACGCCAGTCGCCCATGGCCGAGCCAACGGCGACCACGTCGCGGCAGACTACAGGCTGGGACGTAACTCCGTAGTTCCAGCGATCCTCTTCGCCCAGCGGCCGGCGCAGCGAGGCCCCCAAATCGACGCGCCCGTCCTCGCCGAAGTTCGGGTCGGGCAGGCCAGTCTTGGCGTCGATGGAATACAAATGGGATGTCGAAGTGGCCATAAATATCCGCTCGACCTCGCCATCGGTCCAATAGCTGACTCCGCGCAAATTGCCCAAGAAGCGGAAGTTCATCCGCCAAGCCTCTGGGTCGAAGGTCCACAATTCCTCGCCGGTCTGGCCATCCACGGCTACGAGAATATTGAAGGGCGAACCGTAGTAGAGTACGCCGTCGACGGCGAGCGGTGTGCCTCGGTTGTTGTCAAAGTAGAGGTTGCGCTCCTCCGGGTTGGGGCCAGCCGTCTCGTAAATCTGCTGATCGGGGGGGCGATAGCGCCAGACCACGCGCAACTGATCGAAATTGTCGCGATTGATCTGGTCGGCGGGAGTATAGCGGGTGCCGCCTTGATCGGCTCCGTAGTGCGGCCAATCGACATTGTCGGCAAATGCTGCAAGCGAGAGCGACAACGATGCCAGCAAGGCCCCACAGACTTGTCTGTTCATGCTTTCTCCTCTCTGTCGTATAAAGTCTCAAGCGAAGGAAGAGTTGGCGTTAAACAGTGTCAACGAGGCCGTTAGTCGCAACGCCCTCTGCACTCAGCGGTACTGGTCCAAATTCCCCTTGTACTCCAAGCCCAGCACTTCCCGGCCCCGCGCCGTATTGCAGGTGGCGTCGGCTTCGGGCGTGCCGACTACGTGCAATACGTCAAACTTCACTTCGTCTTTTTCCAAGGCCAGTCGGCAGGCTTCGGCCAAATCGTGGCGACAGACAAAGCCGTTGCGGATGTTTTGCAATGGTTCCCGATATTTGCCGATCCCCAAGCGCGAATCCACGATGTAGTCGGGCCGCAAGACCACGATGGGCAGCCCAAAGGCTTCGTGCATCTGGCGGCACATTTCCTCCTGTAGTCGCTTGCATACCGCGTACAAGCTGCCGTCGGGCCGCCGCACCTCTGAGGAGAAGAAAATTCCCTCGGGATGCACGGTCTGGCACGAGCCGATGTGTACTACCTTGCGGACGCCCTGCTCTTGGGACGCTTGCAGGACATTCCACAGGCCCTTGAGGTTGATGAGGAAAGGCTTGTCGTCGTTGGGATCGCCGACGAAGTAAACCGCGGTGTGAATGACGCGATCCACGCCGCTGATAGCTTGCTCCACCGCGTGGTAATCGGCTATATCGCCGTGGATCACTTCGCCGCCGCTCCAATCGCCGTCTGTGTCGCGATACGCCTCCCAAGCCTGAGGCCCGTAGTCAAAGGCGCGGATATCGTGTTTGCCAGCCAAGTTTTGCAAGACGGCGCGGCCCAGCCAACCGGCGGCACCGAAGACCACTGTTTTCATGGGAAATTCCTTCCTCGAAAATGCCGATGGCATCGCGTTCTGCGTCCATCTGCGTCCATCTGCGTCCATCTGTGGATCGTCTAGTGAATGATGTAGGATTGCGCTACAGTGAATCACCGCTGCTCATAGCGGTCGGCGCGGCGGCGACCCAACAGCCCCGGGCACAAGCGACGGAAGTCCTCGGGCATGCGCTCGTACGTCTCCGGCCACAGAGGCTGGTGGCCGCCTTCAATCCAATTGTTAAACCACGGCGGGTAATACGCGATATTCAGCCCTATCCGCACATCCTCGCTCTGATTGCCCCGGGCTTGGTGAAAAAGCCCCCCGTGCCACAGCATCACGGAACCAGCGCAACCTTCCACGGGCTTGATCAACGGGTTGTCAGCACCCATATCGGGTGGCGGAGCGGGCCGCCGCGCCCGGTGGCTCATGGGCACGACGCCAGTGGCACCGTTGGCCGCGGTAAAATCCGTCAGCATCCAGATGGTGTTGATCATCCACGGCACGTCGGGCACCTGGGCAAACGAGCCAGCAGAATCGACGTGTAAATGCTGAGCGGGTGCCCCAGGCCAAGTCGGCTTGGAGCACGCTTCGACGACGCGGCAGCGCGGCCCCAAAAAATGCCGTGCAAGGGCCACAGTATCCGGGTGGAAGGCGCAGTTCCAAACCTCGTCGTCTTGGTTGAGCATGCCGAACAAGGTCTGATAGTACTCGTCGCCCACGATATAGTCCTCGCAGCGCGGGTCGCTGTGTAGCGCTAGACAGCGGCGACCCAACGCCAAGGCGACCCCGCGGGGTATGCGGTCCCTTAGCACGCAGTACCCATACGCATCTAGATGCTCGGCCGCAGTTTGCAATTCCTCGTTCACGTCTCTACCTCCACGCCAGCTTCTTGGGCGACCTGCACTAGCTGGCTCCAGACCCCTTCTTCCACCGGGATGCCCTCGCGCCGGTAGCGCGCCTCCGCGGCGAATTCGCGTTCGCCCGGCACCAGCACCCCGTTGCTGCCACGCGCCGGTGCGGACGAGCGAACATAGGCGATCATGCGGTCCAATTCAGCGCGGAAGCGCTCGGCATTGCCCCAAGCAGCCGCATCTACCGCCAACAGCCACATGGTATTGGCATTGGATTCCAGTCCCTCCTCGCGCCAAGTGGGCTCGCCCAGCAGGCAACTAAAAATCTGAACCATGAGACCCAAGCCGAAGCCCTTGTATCCTTGGTCTCCGCCAAAGGGCAGGATCGCCCCGGCCTCGTACAGATCGGCTGGTTCGGTGGAAGGCGCTCCGCTCCGATCTACCAAGGTGCCTTCGGGCAGCGCTTGGCCGGTATCCCGATATAGGCGCACGCGTCCTTCGGGCAGGGCCGCGGTTGAAAAGTCCATTACTACAGGCTGATTTGAGGTGGGGGCGGCAAACGCAATGGGGTTGGTGCCCAGCCGTCCTTCGCGCCCGCCAAACGGCGCTACCCAATGCCCCTCGCCCGACGTGCTGCAGGTGACCAAGGCCACGCACCCAGCCTGCGCGGCCTGTTCTGCATACGCTCCCAATCGCCCCACGTGGCGGCAGCGGCGCAGACTAACACTGCCCACGCCAAACCGCTGGGCGCGTTCAATTGCTAGCTCAGTGGCCCGCTGGGCTCCAATCTGGCCGAAATTCCACTGCCCGTCCACCAGCGCGGTCGCCGCAGCAGCTCCTCGCACCAACACCGACGCGCCCGGCACAATGGCACCGCGGCGAATGTCTTCTACGTACTGCGATACGCGCAATACTCCGTGCGAAGGCAGACCCATGAGATCGGCCTGCACCAACAGGCGGGCCACAGTCTGCGCCTCTTGAGCCGGGGTGCCGTGGGCCTCAAAAACACTAGCAGCTAATCGCTCCAGCGCGTCGGCTTGAAATCGTCTCGTCATATAGCAATTTTTTCTTCTACTCTGCGTCCATCTGCGTCCATCTGCGTCCATCTGCGTCCATCTGCGTCCATCTGCGGATCATCTAGTAAACTCACTCTACAACAAAGGTCGCACGAGTCTCTTGGCTCTCCTCGTACCCAATGCGGATCGCCTTGGCCCGCAAGGTGGTCGTCCCAACTTCCATGCGCAACGGCTCGGTATAGAGATGCCAGTGCGGATCGTCGTCCACGGCGTACGCCATAGAAGAACCTTGTGTGGCGCAGTGGAGTTGCACCAGCAGCGGTCCCCGGAATGTACCGCCTTCCAGCGCCGGTTCGGTCCCAAGACTGTCGGCACAAATCGGGACACACACCGGCGGAGCCGTCTGCGGCTGTTGGCCATCGGGATACCACTGACGCACCATTTCGCTTTCTGCCATTTGGCCCATATCGCCCACTTCTCGCAGCCATTCGTCCAAGGCTCCGCGCAGGCGATCCCGCTCCGGCTGGTACTGGGGATTGGCCGCCAAGTTGTCGATCTCGTGCGGATCGGCTTCGGTGTCGTATAGCTCTTCGACCGACCGCGGATACCGGAACATGACCGATTGCGTTTCGTCCAACTCATCGGCCAAGTGCAAGCGCCACATCTCCTGCACAATGGGGTGCCGATTGCGATAGGGGATCCACGCCAAATAGGGGAGGTCTGGCCGGTAGTTGCGGATGTATTTAAAGCGGCGGTCGCGCACGGCCCGCACCATGTCGTACGCCTCGTCGTGTCGGTCCCGACTCGCGTAGATGTACTCTCGCGGCGGTTGGGCTTGGCGGCCCAAAAACGCGCGGCCCTGCATGTGGGCGGGCACGTCAATCCCCGCGAGCGAGAGCACTGTAGGGCCTAGATCGACGGTGCTTACCAAGTCCTCGCAGACCTGCCTCGCTTCCACGCCGGGGCCGCGGACAATCAGGGGCACGTGAATGCCCGCGTCGTACGGCCAGCGCTTGCCGCGCGGCAGCGGGCCGTGATCGCTCCAGTGAAAGACGTACGTATTCTCGGACAAGCCGTCTTCGTCGAGTTGTTGCAGGAGCTGGGCCAGCTCTTGGTCGCTGTGCGCAATATGCGTGTACATCCGCGCCATGGCTTGGCGCACTGCGGGAGTATCGGGGAAATAGGGCGGCAGCGGAATGGCGTCCGGGTCGAACTCCGGCTCGGGGCATTTCTCGGGCCACATGCCGCTTTCGTGGGTGCGCGTGGGGTTGAAGACCGCAAAAAACGGCTGGTCTGGATCGGGACGGTCGCGCCAATGGGCGTACGGGCCGAGTGCGTCCCAAGCGGTCAGCGGGGGAGTAAACTGGTAGTCGGTCTTGGCGTTGTTGCTGCAGTAGTACCCTGCCGCCCGCAGATATTCCGTAAAGCACTTTACGTAGTGCGGCACAACGGCCGAATACGGCGTGGGCATTTCCGGCGTAGCGCGATTGGCGTGGGTCGTGCGCATGTGGTGGGTGCCGATGGAGATCGAGTACATGCCGGTGATGATGGCCGACCGAGCCGGAGCGCAGACGCCGGCCGTGGAGAAGCAGCGCGTCCAGCGGCATCCCTCGGCTGCGAGCCGATCCAATGTGGGCGTGCGTGCCACCAGGTCGCCGTAGCACCCATACCGGGGGTTGGTATCCTCAAATGAAATCCACAGAAAATTGGGTTTGCGATCCTTGGCCATAGACTCCTTGCCTTGATTTTCGCTGACAAAGTGATCGTTCGCGCCTCCCACGCCGCGCCGAAAATTGCAGCGGGATGCCGCGAACTGTCAAGCGCGCGATCCACCTGCACCTCGGTCATCTGCGCGCCGACACAGGGTTGTTTGCTGCATACTCGTTGCGCATACTATGCGCTGCCATTTCTCAAAAATAGACGAGCCTCCATGAATCAGAGCAGTCCGGCAACCGCCTTGCGACCGCAGGCCTATCGCCGCATAGAAGCACTGCTAAAAGAGGCCGACGTGCGCATCGGCGGAGATCGGCCCTATGATGTAGCAGTCCACGACGACCGCTTTTTCGCACATGTGCTAGCCCACGGATCGCTGGGCGCGGGCGAGGCGTACATGGATGGGTGGTGGGACTGCCCGCAGCTAGACGAACTTTGCGCGCGGGTCTTGTGCGCCCGGCTGGACCAGAAGTTGCGCGCTCGGCATCTGCTTCTGCCCTATCTGAAGTCACGGCTGCTCAACCTACAAACGCCTGCCCGCTCCTTCCAAGCCGGCCAGCGCCACTACGATATCGGCAACGATCTGTACCGGGCTATGCTCGACCAGCGCATGATCTATAGCTGCGGGTATTGGCGCAATGCCGCCAATTTAGACGAAGCGCAAGAAGCCAAGCTCGACTTGTGCTGCCGCAAGCTGGGGCTAGAGCCGGGGATGAGCCTACTCGACATCGGCTGCGGCTGGGGAGGCACCCTGCGGTTTGCGGTCCAGCGCTACGGAGTCAAGGGGGTGGGCGTCACCGTCTCCAAGGGGCAGGCAAAACTGGCGGAGGAGACGTGCCGCGGGTTGCCGGTAGAGATTCGCTTGCAGGACTACCGAGCCTTAGACGAGCGCTTTGACCGCATCTTGTCGATCGGCATGTTCGAGCACGTAGGCGTCAAGAACTACTCAACCTTCATGCAAACGGTCAAACACTGCCTAGCTCCAGACGGCCGCTTTTTATTGCAAACCATCGGCCGCAACAACTCGGCGGCCAATAACGATCCTTGGATTGAGCGCTATATCTTTCCCAACTCCATGCTGCCTTCGGCCAAGCAGATTACCACGGCTGCCGAGGGGCACTTCGTCTTAGAGGACTGGCACGCCTTCGGCCAGCATTACGACCGGACGCTGATGGCTTGGTACGCCAACTTCAACGAGGCTTGGAGCGAACTCAAGGCCCACTACGACGAGCGCTTCTATCGGATGTGGACGTTCTACTTGCTTACCTCCGCTGGTTCCTTCCGCGCCCGGTCGAACCAGCTCTGGCAAGTGCTCTTCTCGTCCAGCGGGATTAAAGGATCCTACGAAGTACCTCGATAAAAGATGCTTACAGAGACAAAACATTAAGGAGGTTAATCTTGGCCGAAGTGAAACACCTAGCCATGGAAGCACTAACCGCCGGGCTAGACGACATTCGTCAGTCGCCCAAAGCCACGGGCGTATTGGAACTCATCGTGCGGCGGCCGCAGACCGAGACGCGGGAAGTCTTAGACGCGGGAGAACTCGATCTAGTCGAAGGGCTGGTGGGTGACAATTGGAAACAGCGCGGCAGTTCGCAAACCGCAGATGGATCGGCGAATCCAGACACGCAGCTTACGCTGACCAACGCCCGCTTGATGGCCTTAGTGGCCCAAGAGAAACAGCGTTGGCCCCTAGCGGGGGATCAGCTATACGTCGACTTCGACCTAAGCGTGGATAACGTGCCGCCCGGGACTCGTCTGTCCATAGGCGCGGCCGTAATCCAAATCACGGAGCCGCCTCACACTGGCTGCAAAAAATACGCCGCTCGCTTTGGGCTGGACGCCCTGAAATTTGTCAATTCCCGGGAGGGCAGACAGCTTCATCTGCGCGGCGTCAACGCCAAGGTCATTCGCCCGGGCGCAATACGGGTTGGAGACGTCGTGAAGAAGCTATAGCAGCCCTGAATGACTTGAACGATTCGAGAAACGGATCGTCTTGTTTCTTGCTCTGCGTCCATCTGCGTCCATCTGCGGATTATCGTATGAAGAATCCGATCATGCTACGGACAACATCGTTCGCCGGTGCGCTCTTCGCCCTCACCCTATCGGCTACCCCGGCCCTAGCCCAACATTCGGTGGCACGCCAGTGGAACGAGGTCCTCTTAGAGGCCATTCGCGGCGACTTCGCTCGGCCCACGGCCCACGCCCGCAACCTCTTCCACACCAGCATAGCCCTGTACGACGCTTGGGCAGTTTACAGCGACGGCCCCGAGCAGACCTATTTGCTGGGCAAAACCGTAGGCGGCTTTACCTGTTCCTTTTCCGGCGTGCCCCGTCCCGACGACGTGGAGGCCGCCCGCCGCGAAGCCATGAGCTACGCGGCCGCCCGCCTCCTGAGATTCCGCTTTCGCCCTTCGCCGGGCTGGACGCAATCATTCTCCCAAATCAACCGGCTCATGGGGGAATTAGGTTACAGTACGACCTTTCACTCCACAGACTACGCCGACGGCAACCCCGCGGCCTTGGGCAACTACATCGCCCAATGCCTGATGGATTTTGGGATGCAGGACGGAGCCAACGAGCGCAGTGTTTACTACGGCAACTACGGCAACCGCTTCTACATGCCCTTTAATCGACCCTTAGATCCGACCCTGCCGGGCCACAACGGTCTCCTCGACCCCAATTTCTGGCAGCCCCTCAAGCTTGAGGAGTTCATCGATCAAAGCGGCAATGTCTTGCCCGACGCGGCTCAGCCGTTTCTCGGTCCAGAATGGGGCTTGGTGACGCCCTTTGCCCTTGGTACAGAGGATCTGACCGTGTATCAACGGGATGGCCATGACTATCCCGTGTACCGCGATCCCGGGCCGCCGCCTCATATCGATAGCCAACAACCCGATGCTACCGACCGAATCGGGGAACTGAAGCTGGCTTCTGAAGAATATCAATGGGGCTTTGCTTTGGTCGCCGCTTGGTCGTCCCATCTCGATCCAGCCGATGGCGTCCTCTGGGACATTTCGCCCGGCAACATCGGCAATGCTCCCGAATTGCCCCAGACCTTCGCCGAGTACCAAGCGTTCTACAACCTGCTCAAAGGTGGCGACGCCAGCCAAGGCCACCCGATCAATCCCCACACTGGCCAGCCTTACGAGGAACAGTGGGTGCCGCGCGGCGATTACACTCGAGTGTTGGCCGAATTCTGGGCGGACGGCCCAGAGACCGAAACGCCGCCGGGCCATTGGTTCACCATCCTCAACTACGTCAACGATCACCCCCTCTTTGCAAAGCGCTTCAAAGGCGAGGGGCCGATCCTCGACGACCTCGAATGGGATGTCAAAGCCTACTTTGCCTTGGGGGGTGCCGTGCATGACGCCGCGGTGACCGCTTGGGGCATCAAGGGCTGGTACGACTATGTCCGCCCCATTTCGGCCATTCGCTGGATGGCCGACCGCGGCCAGAGCAGCGATTCCGACCTGCCGCGCTACGACCCGGCTGGCCTGCCGCTCATCGACGGCTATATCGAGTTGGTCCAAGCCGACGATACTCTCGCCGGAGAGGATGGAGAACACATCGGCAAGATCAAATTGAACGCTTGGCGCGGACCGGCCTACATCGCCGATCCGGCCACCGACATAGCCGGCGTCGGCTGGATCTTGGCCGAGAACTGGTGGCCGTACCAACAGCCCACATTTGTCACCCCGCCCTTTGCCGGCTACATCTCAGGCCACTCGACCTTTTCGCGGGCTGCCGCCGAAGTTTTGACCCTGCTCACCGGCGATCCCTTTTTCCCGGGAGGGCTAGGCGAATTTCGCGCCGAGCGCAACCGTTTCCTCGCCTTTGAGGAAGGCCCCAGCGTCGATGTAGTGTTGCAATGGGCTACCTACCGCGACGCCGCCGACCAGACCAGCCTGTCGCGTATCTGGGGGGGCATCCACCCGCCGGCCGACGATATCCCCGGTCGGACCATCGGTGCCCGCATTGGCGTGGATGCTTTTGTGCTGGCCGAAGCGTATTTCGGGCAACCTGCCACCGCCGTCGCCGAGGAGTTCTCCGCTGACAGGCCCACCGCGTTCGCCCTGTCTCAAAACTACCCCAATCCCTTCAACAGCAGCACGGCCATTGTCTTTGACCTGCCCCACCAGGAGGCCGTGGAGTTAAGCGTGTACACCATCGCCGGCCAACAGGTGACCACCTTAGTTCGAGGCGTCCGAGTTGCAGGACGCTATCGGATAACTTGGGACGGTCGCAACGACGCGGAGGTTGCACTAGCTAGCGGCGTGTACCTATACCGCTTGCGGGTCGGGACGCAGGTGGAGACGCGGAAAATGTTGTTGTTGCGTTGAGAATCTTCTAAAACCCACCGCCCTGTGGACCGTCTCCACCCCCTCGCGGCCCACCGCGCTGGCGCTGCTGCTGGCGTTGCGCCTGCTGCAGATGCGCTTTTAAGGCTTCGGTCTGCTCGGTATCTAACGCCGTGGCGAGCGCGGCCATGATCTTGTCGCGCATCTTGGTCTGATGCTCGCGCATTTTTTCGCGCAGAGCCCGAAAATCGGTCTCGCCGCCGCGGCCACCGCTGAACATTTCCGCCATCATCTGCCGTTGCTCAACAAATAGTGGCTTAAGCGCCTGCCTCAGCGCAATTAGCTGCTTGTCGGTCACGTTGAACTTCTCGTCAAAGGCCAATAGGGAAAAAATCTGCTCCGGTGCTATGCCGCCGCCCGTGCCGCCACGCCTGCCTCCTGGCTGAGCTTCGAGCGCCACGGCGCTTGATAAACAAATAGCGACGATCCACAGAGATATCTTGCGAATGCACATCTTATGGTTCTCCTTGCGAAAAGTTTGATGGACACTACAGCGAATTAGACACCCCATCGCCGCGATTCATTCCCGCGCTTTTGCGGCGGGTTGATTCGATTGACGAGGTCGGGCAACTTCCGAGTCTAGTACGTCCACTGCCGTGTCAGCGGCCGCTCGCGCTCTAGCAATCGCTCTAGCTGGCGCTTGCGAACCGCTTGCAACCGGTCGGCGTATTCGCTCTCGCCCGCCACATCCTCGCAGGCCAGCGGATCGCGCTCCAAGTCGAAGAGTGACTCTTTTCATGGTTTTCCTGCCTCGGCGAAGAGTTGCTCCGCTACCGCGGCCATCAGTTCCGGGCCGTCGCTCTGGCGGAAGAGGAACCGCACCTTGCCCTGCTGATCGATCAGGTAGGTATAGGTCGAGTGATCGACTAAGTAGGAGGCCTGCTCCTCTCCGAGGGAATAGTGAGCGCCATACTGGCGCACCACTTGGTCGATTTCCTCCTTGTCGCCGCGCAGGCCAATCGCATCAAGGGCGAAGTAGTCGAGATATTCCGCCAGCTTCTCCTGCGTGTCGCGCTTGGGGTCCACGGTGACGAAGAGAGTCGTCAGTTCCTGCTGGTCCTCGCCTAAGAGTTGATAGACGCGGCCCATCTTCGACAGAGTCACCGGGCAGATGTCGGGGCAATAGGTGTACCCGAAGAAGAGCATGGCGGCCTGGCCGCGCAAACTTTGCAACTCAAAGCGCGCACCGTGCTGATCCACGAGCGCGAAATCGCCGCCAATGCCGCCGAAATCCTGCAACGAGGGGACCTCCACAGGGGCGGAGGTTTCGGCCTTTTGAGCCTCCGGCTGCGCGCTGCAGGCTACAAGCAGCGCAAAAACCGCGCAAAAGACCAGCGCGTCACTCGCTCTCATAAAGACCTTTCTTCCGCACCGGTACCTCGGTGCGCCTTTCCGTTCCATCGCCAAAGCGCAGCACCAGCTCCACCTCGTCGCCGTCCCGCAACGGTCGGCGCAGTTTTATCAGCATCAGGTGAGTACCGCCCGGTTTCAGCGCAACTTCTTCGCCTGCTGGGACCTGCAGCCTTGCCACTCGGCGCATCGTCATCCGGTCGTCTTTGTGCTCCATTGCGTGTATCTCGGTTTGTTCGGCGGCTTCGGTTGCCACAGCGACCAGTGCGACGGGTTCGTCGCCTCGGTTTTCAATGACCAAATAACCGGCGGCCGGGCTGCGCGGCGGCGGCTCGCGGATCCAAGCGTCGCGCACGACGATGGGGTCGCCAGTATGCTCTTGCCCGCATCCGCCGACAAGGAGCAACAGCGCAGAGACGATTTTCACTAGAGCGTCCCTTTTTACGCCGGGGGTGGAATCAGATACTCGCCCTCGCGGATCCCATAGCTGTCGCCGAGTTCGGGGTACGCGACCCCCGCCCGGCCATTCCAGTCCCAGACCACTTCGCCATCCTTGACCGTCAGCTCGCAAAACAGGCGCTGCTGACCGTCCAACCGACCGTCGAACGAATCGGCGTAGCCAAAATCCCCTTCCATCAGCTTCAAGACCGCTACATCGGCCACGGCACCTACCGACAAGTGGCCCAATTCGGGGTGACCAATCTCCCGCGCCGGGTTGATGGTTGAGGCGCGGATGATTTCGCCGAGCGGCATACCCATCACTAGGAATTTCGACATGGTCGTCGCCATGTCGAGCATACCCATATTCATGCAGAGGACGTGCAAATCGGTCGAGATCGAATCTGGATAGAAGCCCTGGGCAATGGCTGGGACCGCGTTGCGGAAACAGAAACTGCCGCCACCGTGCCCCACGTCCAAGATGACACCCCTTGCCCGCGCCTCGTGCAGGTAGGATAGCACCTTGCCCTCCGCATCAAACCACGGCGTCGGGCCGCGGAAGATGTGGGTGCTTATGTCGCCCGGGCGCAGTCTTTCGCCCATGAGCTGGTAGTAAGGCCGCTCCTTTCTGAAGTAGCCAAAGTCGACCATCACCCGCGTCGCGGCCTTCTCGGCGGCCGCGAGCGCGCGATCGACCGAAATCCATTCGGGGCCTAGGTAGTGTGCCGTCTTGATGCCTACTACTACATCCTCGTTTTCCCGCACCACGCCCGCGGTCTTGTCGGGATTCATGTCGTGCGGATTCTGCTCGTGGTCGATAGAGGTCATTCCGGTGCCGGCGATATTGACCAACGCGAAGAGCCGCGTCTGACAGCGGTCAATTACCCGATAGCGAAAATCCTCAAAGTTGCGCCAGCCCGCGCTCCCGGTATCCACCAGCGTCGTCACGCCAGTGCGGAAACTAAAGCCGTCGGGCAGAATGCTGTTGTCGCCAGCCCACGTATCGCGGTGGCCGGCCGTGGCATAGGCGTGGACGTGGATATCTACCAGCCCCGGCGTCACGTAGAGTCCGCTCACGTCGATGACCTGCCCGGCACCCTCCGTCGGCAGGTCCACATCTACGGCCGCGATCACCTTCCCTGTGATGCCGATGTCCTTGGGCGCGTCAATGCCGTTTTGGGGGTCGATCAGATGACCGCCCTTGAGTACGAGATCAAACTGCATGGTGAAATTTCTCCGAGAATTTGATGAAGAATCTAAGTACACGACAGTAGAGCGATATGGGATGCTTCGCTCCGCTCAGCATGACAGGGCCTCATGTTGTCATGTTGAGCGGAGCGAAGCGGAGTCGAAACATCTTATTCCTCGATGCCCATGCGCAACGTTGCTGTCGTGTATTAAGTGAAAAATAAAAATAGCAAACAGCGTCGCTGTCTGCTACGCGCCCAGCAGTCCGGCCTCAGCATTGGGGCCGCAACTTCAGGCCGCTGCCTCCACGTGCGAAGGCAGCTTGCGCGTAAACCGCGCAAACAGCGCTTTGAGCACAGTGTCGCTCCGCGCCGCAAGGCTGGTCACGATCACAGTTGCCCACACGCTGCGCCGCGAAATTTTGACCTGCTGCCCACTGGTAAAGTCCGCGTGGGCGTGGATGCGGCGCAACGTCAGCACGGCCATGCCCAACGCCCAAAGACAGAATCGGCGAATGCCGGTTTCGCTCCCGGGGATGAGCAAGGTGAACGCCAGCGCATTGCCGAGGTGCATCTGAGCCACGCCGACCAATTGGCTCAGCGCCGTGCGGAACGCGGCATTGGTCTGGCCGGCCTCGAGCGCGCGCAAATCAAACCCGGCTTGCTGAAACACGTCGCGCGGCAGCCAACACGCACCGCGCGCCCGGTCGTCCCAGATGTCCTTGAGGATGTTGGTCATCTGCAAGCCCTGGCCGAACGACACGGCGAGCTGCAATAACTTCTTGCGCTGGCGGTCGATTTCCGCCGAGTAGTCGCAAAACAGCTCGGTGAGCATCTCGCCGACGACGCCAGCGACGTGATAGCAGTAGCGGTCGAGATGAGAGAGGTCGTCTAGGCCCTTGAGGCCCGGGCTTTGCTGAAACTCGGCCATGCCACGCGACATGATCCGCACGCAGCGCACGAGTGCGGCGCGCTGCCGGTCGGAAAACCCTTGCGTGATCCGCAGCACCCGAGGGGTGTTGGCCACAAGCTGGCGCTCGGCGGGCAACATGCTGTCGGACAGGCGCGGCGCGAGCTGCTCGGCGAATGGAGCGGGTGGCTCATCTCCGGCGACGACCCGGATGAAGCGCTCGGAAAACTCGCGCTTTTCACGGGCCGAAAGGGCTGGCTCATCCTCGATAGTGTCCGCGATGCGGCACAGCAGGTACGCGTTGCCGACGACATCGCGCAGGCCCGACGGAAGCTGCGGAATGGTAAGCGCAAATGTGCGCGAGACATCTTGCAGGATCGCGCTCTGCCACGCTAGGTCAGCGGCATGTTCGTCAGTTGTCATGATAGTTAGCCTAAAGGGTCGGTGGAGTTCGACGTGTTTTCGCATAATGCTTCTACTATTTCAGCGAGCCTGTCAATCAGGTAAACCGGTATGTGGATCACTTTTAGACCTGTAGATGTCGTGAGTTTCCCCGGCATAGCGAGATTGACGAGAACGCCCAATTTGCTTCCATGCCGCGCAGCGTATTCCGCCAGACCCCCTGTATCCCGCGGTCTTGTAACAAGTGATGCTTTGCATTCAATGGGTATGGTATCACCCATTGTCATGCGATAGATAAAATCGACTTCGGAACTATTAACGCCTTTTTTCCAACCCGTCAAATTCTGTCCCAAGGCCACGAGTTCGGTCGCCAGCACGTTCTCTACAATACCCCCAAGGGGCGTGCGCTGAGCAGCGTCGAGACTTGAGAGGATATCGATACGCGGCAGCGCAGTCAGTCGCAGATCATTGGCCAATCCCGGATCGTAAAGATAGCGTTTGGGCGCAAAGCCCTTCTGCTCTGGGCGCGTGCCCCGGGTATCGGACTTGTAGATGAGTTTCCACGACTCGAGTAGTTCCAAAAAATCCGCTACCCTTCTGTAAAGAGCTGATGTCGTCCGCACCATCTGCGCGTATTTGCTTGGGCTGCCGAGATTTGATGCCACGCCGCGCAAACATTGATCGAATAAAGATGCTTCGGTTGCCGAAAAAATTCTAGCAAAATCACTGCGATAGTCGAGATACAAATCCCAACGCAATTGCCGCCAGTTTAGCTGGTCAAAAAACGCTGACGCAACCGCCGGTAGCCCCCCCACGTCGAGATACGATTGCACGTATTTGAGAAGGCGTTCGTGTAAAAACGGTGGAGGGTCTTTGCAAGCGAGCAATTCTTCCTGTTTGCCACAGCGCAGAAATTCCCTAAAACTGAAGGGCTGCAGCAAGAATCGCGTGACTCTTCCAACTGGAAAGCGCGTTTCCGGCCCGAAGATTCGCGTCATGGAACTGCCCGTGAGAATAACCTGTGTGTGCTGCCATTTTTCTTTCATAAACCGCACAAATCCACCCAGCGCAGAACTCTCTTGCGCCTCATCAATACACAGAATGCGCTGCCCGTCGCCTTTGAACTGGTGCGTGGTCGCAAGATACGTTTCAAAATCTGCAAAATCCCGGCAAGAATTGAGCTCGTAAACCGCGCGGCTGTTTTCCTCCAAATTCAAGTAGAGGATTTCGCGGTCGAGTTTCGGTCTGATGGATTCTATAAGCGTGGTCTTACCAACCTGCCGCGCACCCTCCAACAGGGCGACATTCGGATGCTCAGCGCGATGGGTCAGGTGTGCAAGCAGACGTTTTTCCAAATCTCTTTGTATCATGCTTAATCACTTTCTGAACGGGTGAATCTTCGCTTTTCAACAAAAATTAGCTAAAAATTGTCATATTTTCAACAAAAATTAGCCAAAGAAAGCCTTAAAGGCTCCTATATCGGAAAAGCTCGTTTGATACAACGCTGCATTGCTTTGCAATACAGCCTATAATTGTGTTTAGCAAAGGTGATGTCCAGCTTCAGTATTACGTGCTAACGAGTTACCGCTTTTCATGCAACAGAGCCATTAAATACTATGGAAATCGACCATAATCACCGCTTCAAAGGCGTCAACTACATCGAATCGCCCAACCAAGGTGGCCCATTTGCCCCGGGGCAGCCGGACACCATCGTCATTCACTATACGGCTGGGGCCGACCCAGAGTCGGCCATCCACACCCTCTGCGACGACAAGCGCGAAAACAAGGTCTCGGCCCATCTAGTAGTTGCCCGCGACGGCGCAGTAACCCAGTTGTTGCCCTTCAACATCATCGGCTGGCACGCCGGGGTGAGCCAGTGGGGGACGCGCTCGGGATTCAACAAGTATGCAATTGGCATTGAGATCGACAACGCCGGCCAGCTTTGCGAGCGGGATGGCTGCTACGAGTCGTGGTTTGGGCAGCTATACCCGCCCGATGAAGTAGTGCGCGGCGTGCATCGCAACCAGTTGGAGGCTTCCTACTGGCACCGCTACACGAACGAGCAACTAGCGGTCGTCGAGGCGATTTGTGCGGCGCTGATCCAACGCTACGGCATTCAATACATCCTCGGCCATGAAGAAATCGCCCCCTCGCGCAAGGTCGATCCCGGCCCGGACTTTCCGCTCGACGAAATGCGCGATCGGCTCTGCGCTCGTCCCCTCGCCTAGGTTCGGGTATCTCCGGCAATGGAGACGCGCCGCTAGCTGATTTTCCCTGTTAATCCTTTCGGTTATATTGCAATTCTGAATGACTTGAACGATTCAAGCTGCGGATCGTCTTGTTTCTACTATTCTGCGCCCATCTGCGCCCATCTG
Source organism: Candidatus Latescibacterota bacterium (assembly GCA_965116455.1). Lineage (GTDB taxonomy): Bacteria > Latescibacterota > UBA2968 > UBA8231 > UBA8231. The sequence goes on from OZ220690.1 coordinate 4,741,263, forward strand.
CGCCCATCTGCGGATCCCCTCTAACTCGGAGACGAGAACCCTTTGGCAGCACCCGCCATTGATGTCCGCGAATTGAGCAAGACCTATGAGGTCCCCGTGCGCGAGGGCGGCTTGGCCGCGGCACTTAAGAGCCTCGTGCAGCGCCAGACGCGCCACGTCGAGGCGGTCAAGCAGATCAGCTTTGCGGTCGCTCCCGGTGAAATTGTCGGCTTTTTGGGGCCGAATGGCGCGGGCAAGACCACCAGCCTCAAGATGCTTTCGGGCCTCCTGCACCCCTCCGGCGGGCAAGGGCGAGTCCTTGGTTTTGAACCGTTCAAACGGCAACGCGACTTCCTCCGCCAGATCACTTTGGTGATGGGCAATCGCAACCAGCTACTGTGGGACATTCCCGTAATTGACTCCTTTGAGCGCAACCGGGCCATCTACCGCCTAGAGCGAGGCGCGTATCAGCAAACAGTCGAAGAATTGACCGCGCTTCTCGACTTAGCCGCGCTCCTCGACAAGCCCGTGCGCAACCTCTCCTTGGGCGAGCGCATGAAGTGCGAAATTGCCGCCGCACTTTTGCACAAGCCGCAAGTCCTCTTCCTCGATGAGCCGACCATCGGCCTCGACGTGACCATGCAGCGGCGGATTCGCGCGTTTTTAACCGAGTACAATCAGCGCTACGGTGCCTCCGTGCTCCTCACCAGTCACTACATGGCCGACGTCGAGGCGCTGTGTAAACGAGTGGTGGTCATCCATCACGGACTGCTGCTCTTTGACGGCCAGCTCACCGAACTCGTGCAGCGTTTCTCACCGCACAAGACCATCATCGTCGAACTGGAAAACGGGCACGGAGACCTCGGCAATTATGGAGAGATCGTCGCCAGTAGCGAGGGGCGCGTCTCGCTGCGAGTGCCCAAGGCGGAGACGGCGCAGGTGACCGGACGGCTCCTCAGCGAGCAACCCGTTCTCGATCTGACGGTGGAGGATCCGCCGATTGAGGACGTGATCGAAGAGGTCTTTGAACGCGCATGAGGGGGCTAGCCGACATCTACACTACGCTCTTCCGCACCGATCTGGCCGTGCAGTTCCAATACCGGGCAGCGATGGTGATCTGGCTGATCGGGCGCATCGTCGATACGCTGGTCTTCCTTTCGGTGTGGACCGCAGTGGCCCGCTCCCAAGGCGGGCAGGTGGGAGATTTCTCCAGCGGGGACTTCGCCGCCTACTATATAATCATGATGATGATGGGACACCTGACCTTCACTTGGTTCATGTTTGAGTTTGAATATCGGGTGCGGTCGGGAGCCTTCTCGCCGCTCCTGCTCCAGCCTCTGCACCCGATCCACCGCGACATCGCCACGAATATCTCCTACAAGTTCCTGACTCTGGCGGTCATGTTGCCGACGGTGGGTCTAATGATCTGGCTCTTCGATCCCGTCTTCGACCCGCCGGCTTGGGCCATTTGGGCCGCGATACCCGTCATTCTGCTGGCTTTCCTGATGCGCTTTTTCGTCGAGTGGGCACTGGCTTTAGTGGCCCTGTGGACCACGCGCACGGCCGCGGCCAACCAGCTCTACTTCGCAGCCTTGCTTTTCTTTTCGGGCCAGATGGCACCGCTGTCGCTTTTGCCCGAATGGCTCCAAACGCTGGCCGCGATTTTGCCCTTCCGCTGGATGCTGGCCTTTCCCACCGAACTCCTACTCGGCAGACTCACGCCCACCGAGGTGCTATGGGGCGCGGCAACGCAGGTGGCGTGGCTAGGGCTGAGCTGGGGAGTTATGGCCGCGGTCTGGTCGCGCGGCGTGCGCAGATACTCGGCGGTCGGATCGTGAACTATCTGCGGCTACTGTGGATCTTCCTGCGCATCGGCGCGATGAACGAACTGGCGTACCAAGCCAACTTCTGGGTGCAGCTAGTGCAGAGCTTGCTCAATCTCGGAGTCGCGCTGGCGGGCTTGGCGGTGATTTTCTCGCATACCGAGGAACTGGGCGGCTGGCAGCCGGCCGAACTGGTGGCTCTCTTGGGGGTGTTCTTCCTGATGAGCGGCCTGATTGGCGCGCTGATTCAGCCGTCGATGCAGCGCTTTATGGAGGACGTGCGCCTCGGCACGCTGGACTTTACCCTCACCAAGCCGGAGGACGCACAAGTGCTAGTGAGCGTCGGCGAGGTGCGGATCTGGAAGTTTTTGGACGTAGTGCAGGGAATGGCACTGATTGCGGTTGCCTTAGTCGAGATCGGGATGCGGACGAGCCTTGCCCATGCCGCGGGATTTGCCCTGACGCTTGCGGCTGGCGCGGCAATCGTATACAGTTTTTGGCTAGTGTTGGCAACGACTGCGTTCTGGTTTATCCGTGCGGAGAACATCCTCGTCATCTTCCAAGCCGTTTACAGTGCTGGCAAGTATCCGGTAGCCATCTATCCGCACTGGCTCAAGCTGGCGATGACCTTTCTGGTGCCGGTGGCCTTTGCGGTGACCGTGCCTTCGGAAGCCTTGGTGGGGCGGTTGTCGCCAGCGGTGTTGGGGGGCGCATTGGCGATGGCGGCCGGCATGCTGGTGGGAGCGCGGGCGTTTTGGTTGTGGGGGGTGCGGCACTATTCAGGGGCATCGGCCTAGCGATGATCCATTTTGCCATTTCATAGAAAGAGGTACGGAAATGAGTGACGGACAAAGTGGCATGCACGTCGGAGTGCAGGGAATCGGGACCTCAAAGATGGAGCTGGAGTTTCTGGTGCGACACGGGGTGACGCACATGGATGCCAGTGTTGAGGACAACGAGGTCGAGACCTTAGTGCGGCACAAGGAGCAGGCAGCCGCGTTCGGGGTGAGTATGGAGTCGATCCACATCGGCGTGCCCCAAAGCATCACGCTGGCGCAGGACCCGCAGCGCGACCGGGACCTCGACGAGGTCTGCCGCTGGATCGAAAACGCGGGCAAGGCCGGGCTGCGCGCCTTGCTCTACAACTTCTGCATCCTGCCGCACCAGCGCACCGAGCCTACGCCTGGACGCGGGGGCGTGACGTACAGCTCATTTGACCTAGCGAAATTCGACAACGAAACGCTGAGCGAGGCGGGTGTGGTCAGCCGCGAAGAAGCGTTTGAACGGGCGGCCTATTGGCTGGAGCGCGTGATTCCGGTAGCCGAAGAAAACAAGGTGCAGCTGGCCTGCCATCTCAACGACCCGCCAGCTCCCGTCCTGCGCGGCGTCGAGCGCTGGAACTGGCCGGTGATGGAGGGGCTCAAGCGCTTTTCCGAACTGGTCGATAGCCCGTATCACGGCTTTAACTTTTGCTGCGGCGTGGCGTCTGAGGGACTGGAAAATCCGGCCGAGGAACTCTGCGATATCGTGCGCTACTTCGGCGAGCGGGGGAAGCTCTTCAACATCCACTACCGCAACATCAAGGGCGGGCTGCACAATTTTCAAGAAGTCTGGCCCGACGAAGGCGATGTCGATATGCACGAGGTGGCGCGCACCTTGAGGGACGTAGGCTATCAGTACATGCTGATGCCCGACCACGCGCCGTCCCATCCCGACGACAAGGCACCCGAGGGCGTTTCGGGCCGAGTGTGCCAAGCTTGGGCCTTTCAGTTCGGATATATCATCGCCATGATTCAAGCAGTAAACAAAGAGCGGTCCGACCGCAGCATTGGGGCCGCCGCGCAAACTGCCTAGAAACGGAAAACTGTGGCATGTCGATCCATTGGCTGAGGGCAGTACTATTGCTGGTCCTGCTCAGCTCGTTTAGCGGAGCTCAGTCCCGAGCAGAACAGGCCTTGAAGCGGGACCTGCAGGCGTTGGAGGGGGTCGTCTACATGGTGGGATTGGCCAGTGGAGCGGCCCTGCTGGTCTCGCTGGGGCTGCTCGTTGCACGATGGCGGATGGGGACAGTGCGGGCGCGGCGCTTTGTCTTGCGCGGCGATGGGGGCCAACCAATCGCTCAATTGGTGCAAGGCCCCAATGGTGGCGAACTGGAGTTGAGGGATGACGACGGTGAAATCACCGCGGTGCTGGGCAGTGGACTTAAGTTGTGCGACCGCGCAGGACGGGTGCGGGCCGACTTGCGGCTGGAGAGCGATAAGGCTCCGTTGCTAGAGCTCTACGACGAGCGGGGCGCAGTGCGGGCGAGCCTTTCGTTGAGTGAAGACGGGGCTAGCAGTTTGGCCTTTTACGACGAGACTGGGCAGCCTCGCGCTGGGCTAGGCAGCGGCCACGCCGGCGCAATGCGGCTGAGTTTTTTCGATGCCCAAGGACGATTGCGGCAGCAAAGCGGCATCGAAGACGAAGAAGAGCCTTCGTTCAAGCTCTACGATGCCCAAGGAGAGGTGCGCGGCAGCTTGAGCGTGCGGCCCGATGGCATGACTTTGCTCGAAATGCGCGACCAAAACGGCCATACGCGAACCATCGTCGGCGTACTGGAAGATGGAATCGCTTGGCTTGGGGTTCTCGATGAAGAACAGCGCTTCCGCGCGGGGTTAGGCGTCCCGGCCGGCGGCAACCCGCGGCTGGACTTCTACGACGAAGAAGGGGAGACGCGAGCCTCTCTGCACATCGATGAGCAAGGCCGCTTTAAGACAGATCCGGACCCTTAGCTCTGGGAAAACGGCCTAGATATCGCGGGGAAGCGCCTGATCGCTCTCGGGAACTGCTCGCATTCACAGCTCGTCGTAACGCGGCACTTGGTCGATGAAACCGCGATCCGTGACATAGCAGTAGTGAACCAAGCCATTGGTGATCAAAAGACAGCGGGCCTGAACCACGCGGTTGTACGCGGCAATTTGGTCGAAGGTCTGCTGGCTGATGGAGACGTCCGGCTCTTTGCACTCGGCCATTAGCACGGCACGGCCCGCGCGGTCGTGGACGATGACATCGGCGCGAAACCGCTTGCCGTGGAGATCAATGCCTTTCTCAATGGCGATCAACCCGCGCGGGTAGCCCAAGTCCGATATTAAGTATTGCACCAAGTGCTGCCGCACCCACTCCTCGGGCGTCAAGCGCACGTACTTGCGGCGCAAAGGGTCGAGTATCTCGCGCTTGCCTTCAATTTGGCGGATGTCAAAGGCCGCGGCGGGGAGGTTGAGGCCCTGCATACTATTTGAGCAACAGCATCTTGTGGACTAATGAGGCGGTGCTTTTCTGTAAGCGCGCTAGATAAACGCCTGTGGCCACAGGTTTTCCGCTGGCGTCCGTCCCATCCCATTCAACTTGGTAAACGCCCGGTCCTACGTCGCCATCGGCGAGCGTCTTCACCTTCTGGCCCTGTACGTCGAAAATTTCCAAGCGCACCCGTCCCGGCTCTTGGATGCGGTAGCGAATGGTTGTGGAGCTGTTGAACGGATTGGGATAGTTCGGGTCTAGGGCAAATTCTCGCGGCGCACCGCTTTGGTCTCCTGCCTCCCGCACAGCCGTAATCGCACCAGAGGGCTGGGCAGCGACTAAGTAAATATCGTCGAGATAGAAGGTTCCGCGCAGGGAGCCGATAAAGCGCAGCGATTCAATGGGGTCGTCACTGTCTAACCCGTCCAAGCTGACCTCAAGCACCTGCCATTGATCCAGTTCCCAGTCCAATTGGTCCGTCAGGTCCAGCCGATTGTCGGCATCGCCGTTGACAACCCAAGCCAGGGAGGGCCGGAAGCCACCGACGGCTGTGCCGGGATGCAACGCTAAGCGCAGCGCGGTGTAGCCGACGCTGGCGACCGGCACGCGGGGTAGAAATTCAAGGCTGAAACCTCGAGATTCTATTCGCATCGCTCGCTGGCCGGCAAAGACGGTATCGGCATAGGTCGGGTCGAGTTCAGCGCCGTAGAGTGCGCCTTGGTCCCAAGCGAACTCGTCGGCAAAGAGGACTTGATTCTCTCTGGGTAGCACGACGATAGAATGCACCAGTTTGGTCGCCTCGTCGCCCTGAGCGAGATGCACCACCAGTTTTTTGCGGCCGTTGTACTCGCCGGCCGGGAGGTCGGCTTCGAGGCGATAGGTCTGGTCGTCTATTCGTTGCAACGGCAATGCCTCGGGGCCGCCCAGCGCAGCCAAGTTGGCCGTTAGCGTAGCTGGCTCCGCGCCTGCTACCTGCCGCCGGAGGCGAATCGTCGAACGCAGGTATAGCGTTGCGCCGACGAGCAGAGTATCGGGTGGAGGATTTTCCCACATGCCTTGGAGGGGACTGGCCTCGATGCGGAAGATGGCTTGAGTGAAGTCATCGCTGGTCACGTAGAGGTGACCGGCCTCGTCGGTAATCAGCCCAACGGGCTTACCCCATACGGCCCTTTCGTTGGGATCGGGGCGGAATCCTGTGAGAAAATCGGCAATGCGGGCATTGGACCCATCCGGCTCGACAAAGAGCGCCATGACCTTGTAGCCGGGATCGTTGCCCAAGACGCCTGCGCGGAAGGCGACAAACGCGGCGTGTTTGTACTGGAGAGGAAACTGGTCGTGCGTGTAGAAATGCAGCCCCATGGGTGCCAAGTGAGCGGGTACAAGGGCCGCCGGACGCTCCATGCTGGCAACCAACAGCGAGTCGTCAGCGGTCAGCGGGAAGATCGCCCGGCGGTACGCATCAATGGAGAAATCCGTCCAGACCTGATAGGCGTAAGCCAAGGGCCAGCCATAGAAGCCGCCGTCGCGGAGGGGGGTAATCCACTCCGGTGGCAGATCTCGACCCTCGCGGTCGTGTCCATTGCCAGCGCCCCACAACTCGCCGGTGACCGGGTGCAGGTCGAGGCCGATGGCATTGCGCAGCCCAGTGGCAAAGATCCGCCGACCCGTGCCGTCGGCGTTCATCTGTATGACAGTGGACCGCTCCGGGTCGTCTTCGCGGCACAGGTCGCAACCTGAGCCAATGTGGAAATAGAGCTTGTCGTTGGATTCGTCGAAAACCAGCGTATGCGTTACGTGCTCAGAGGAGCGCCCCATGAAACCGGGCACCTTGGCAAAAACGGCACGCTCCTCGTAAAAGCCATCTGAATCCCGGTCTTCAAGGCGGTAGATCGCAAAGTCATCGGCGACGAAGAGCGCACCTTGGTAGAAGGCGACGCTGTGGGGCCAGTGAAAGTCGTCTGCTGCCTTGTACACAGTATCGGCGCGGCCGTCGCCGTCTTGGTCGGGCAAAGCCAACACCGTGCTTTGGCGACCGGAGGCCGGGCTCCATTGGTTCCTTCCCCGAGTCTTCATATTCGCCACGTGCAGGACGCCGTGGTCGTCCCAAGCCATAAAGCGGGCTTTATCTACTTGATCGGAGAAGAGTTTGACCTTAAAGCCGGGCGGGAGGTTGAGGGTGCGGTCGGGGAGCCCCTCGACCGGCACCGGTTCGAGATGGAGGTCGATCTTGGGTGTTAAGCGGATCTGACCGGGGGGGTACTCGGCGTGGAGGACGGAGCTTCTCGTCGCCAGCATTGGCGACGCACTCGCGCAAAGGATACAGAGAAGGTAGGGGAGCGCAAAAACCTTCCTATAGACGACGCGTATGACAAGCTGGACAAACATGAAAGCCTCCCGTCGCCAGTACTGGCGACGCAGTTCCGGTGGTTTGAGGTCTAAAGGCTGCGGCTGGCATCCAAGAAAATTGCCGAAGTGAGAAAGTGCTTGGGAGCCGGTGGTCCTGGTGCTGGGCGCACCCGGCTCTCGGCGATTATGCGCAGACGCACAAAGCCCTCGGCATCGGGCGGGATCTCCAACGTCCACTCGGAACTTCCAAGCGGCTGAGGACCCAAACACTCCAGCACGGCGGGCGCGACGTTTGGCTGCCACTGGCCAATCAACTCTGTCTTTTCGACCGCTTCGGTAGCCTCAAAGGCAACGCGCAAAACACCGGGGCCTCCCGTCCAAGTGTCGCCGATAACGCGATTATCGACTGAGAAATCAATAAGGTCGAGCCAGTGCCCTTGGGAGGCACATGTGCGCCCTCGGCGCAGGCCGGCGAGGATCGCTTCTGAGGTGGCGTGGTGGCCTGCCTCCACGCCGATCCTAGTGTGATTGAAGACACCTAGCGGATAATCGGGCTGCTGCAATTGCTTGTGGACGTGGAAGTCGGAGTTCAACAGCAGGGAAAATGGTCGCTGGCAGGCGTACTCTTGGTCAGCCAAGCCGCCGACGGCTCCCCCCGGATAAGCACACGGATCCATCGCCGCGACTTTGGCGTGAGCTTGGTGTCCGTGCAAGGCTTCGATACCAACGACGAGGTCTGTCGAATCAGCGGCCAGATAGCGACTGATGCTCTCTGTGGACCACTGGCCGGCAGCGGGGTGGTTAAAGAAAAGGACGGGGCGCTCCGCCGCCGGCAACGCGCTCAGATGATTTAACGCCGCTTCCACGCCGACAGGCGCTGAAGCCCGCAGCCGGTCGTAAGCTGTGGCGAAGGCATAGGCGTTTTCGGCCTCGCGCTCGCCGATCGGAAAGACGAGCCCGGCGTGGCCTCCCATCGGCGCGTTCCACTCTAGCCCGAAGAAGATGGGAAACCTCGGCAGGATGCGGCGCGCGCGCTCAATCATGCGGTGCTGCTCAAAGAAGACGGGTTTTTGCGCGTGGTTGGTCAAGGCGATAAAATCGAGTGTGTCGCGTGCCGCTTCCAAATGCTCGGCGACTAGGGCGTGATCTTCGCAGTGGTTGTGCATATCGCCGCGGAGCCACCTCAGAGGCCCGCGCGTTGTCTTATTGGTCATTGCAAAACGGACGGTTACGTGTATTCTAATATCGCCTGTCAGCTTGAGCTTGAGATACCAGCCTCATTAGATTAAGCGAAAACTTGGACTGCGTAAAAGAGTCTCTGGCAACCTTTGCACCTGTTTCGATGCCTGCTAATATAAGCCGCTTAAGCGAAGACATCGTATTTGAAGAGTCCCTCAGGGGTCGCGTCTTTACTTTTCACTCCACTTGGGGTCTTTTCAACCCCAAACGCATTGACCCAGGTACGCGGCTACTCATCGACCATATCAAAGCTGGGCCTGCCGACTGCTGCCTCGACTTAGGGTGCGGATATGGTCCAATTGGCTTGGCATTAGGCCATCTCTGCCCCGAGGGCGAGGTCCATCTGATCGACAAGGACTTCGTCGCTGTCGCCTACGCGGCACAAAACGCCGAACGAAATGGGCTGTCCAACTGTCGCGCCTATTTGAGCAACGCCTTCAGCCACGTGCCCGCCCACGTGCGCTTTGACACTATTGCCTCCAATCTGCCCGCGAAAACAGGCAACGAACTCCTGACGATCATCATGCACGATGCCTGTGCCCGCCTCAAGCCGGGCGGACATCTGTGGGTCGTCACCATTGCTGGGCTAAAGGAGTATATCAAGCGCAATTTCAAGGAAGTCTTCGGCAATTACAAAAAGATCAAACAGCGAGGGACATACCTATTATCTCTGGCAGTTAAAGAGTAGGGGGTCTTAACCCCAAGCACCCGTTCTCCCGCCTTGTGCGTCCATCTGCGTCCATCTGCGTCCATCTGCGGATACCTAGAGCAACTCCTCGTTCACCTCGACGCCAAATCCCGGGCCTTCGGGCAGTACCAAGTGCCCCCCCTGCGGTTGCGGCTCGCCCAGCCAAAGCTCGTCGCGTCCCTCACCGCGCCTACCCATGACCATTTCGGCTAGATTGTCGCCGTAGCCAGCCGCCAAAAAATGCAGACCCCAAATCTCGCCACCGCGGTGAGGGACCAAGGGAACGCCGTGGGCTTGGGCGAGCTTGGCAATGCGCAGCGCCGCCGTCAAACCGCCGCACCAAGTGATATCCGGTTGCCACAAGTCCAGTGCCCGTACCTTGGCGATATGCTTGAAATCCCGCGCGGTGAATTCGTGTTCGCCGCCAGCTAACAAAATGGGTTGAATCTGCGGACGCAACGCCGCCAAACCGTCTAGGTCGTCGGGGACTAGCACGTCCTCAAACCAATGTATCTTAAAGGACGCGAGCTGCCGCGCTACGGCCACGGCAAAGTCGGGCGACCACGACATGTACGCGTCAATCATCAAGAGCGCGTCTTCGCCCAAGGCCCGGCGCGCCCCCTCGGCCCACTCAAGTATGCGCGCCGCATCAGCAGCCTGGCTTCCTCGCCGCGTCTGCGAAGACTTATGGGCATTAAAGCCCAAGTCGCGATACCAAGTGCAATCCGGGCCCGTAGCGTAGGCCCGCACCTCGTCCCGTTGCTGACCACCCAACAAGTCGCAGACGGATTTTCCTTCGGCCCGGCCCAAGACATCCCAAAGTGCTAGATCCACGCCGCTGATAGCCATGACGGCGATCCCACTGCGACCGTAGGGCAGGCTGGCCTTGTATTGGTCGTCCCAGAGCTGGGCGACATCTTCAATGCTGTTGATGCTGCGACCCACCAGCAACTCGCGCAGGTGGCGGTTGATCACCTCTACGGCAGCAATCCCACCGCCACCCGTTCCCCAGCCGCTGACGCCGACATCTGTATCTACTCGCACGACCATCTGCCAGAAGTGCCGGCGCCAAGCAGCGGGCGCGACGCGATAGCGGGGATAACTCGATCGCACTTCGGTTATTTTCATGCGTAACCCCTTGTGTACATTTTGTTTTTATCGCCTTCCATTTTGGTAATAATCCGCTTCGTATCGTATTATTTACATATCAAACACCGTGTGTTTTATATCCCCATTATAGGAGCAGCCCATGTCCTTGGGACGCAACCTGAAAGAGCTGCGACAGAAACAATCGCTCAACCAGAAAGACCTCTCAGACCGCTCCGGCGTCTCCCAAGCCACCATTTCCCGCATTGAAACCGGCCGCGTGCGCCAGCCAGGCTCTTCGGCTCTTAAAAATTTAGCGGATGCTCTCGGCGTCTCGACCGACTCCCTAATGGCCGATAAAGCGCGCTTGGCCCGAGTCCACAAAGACCGTTTGCATCAAATCGCCGAGATTCTCAACGCCTTTGTCATCCACGAAAACGGACATCTGCTCTTCATCAGCCAGACCTTGGCCGACTTATTGGGTTATCGCGGGGAAGAATTGCTAGCCAAAGACGGCATAGAGCTAATGTTCGCTCCCCAGTCCCGTCCCAAAGCCCGACACATGGTCGCCAGCGGTTCGTCCGATGCCTATGAGGCACTCATGGTGCTCAGGGACGGCAGCTTTCTTCCCGTCGAGATCACCAACGTCAACATCAGCGAAAAAGCGCGCTTGGCCATTGCGCGCGACATTACCGCTCACTGCTGTCAGCAAGGGGCCTTCCGCGTCTTGCAGGCTGGTTGCGAAACCGACAAGGTACGCGATCTAGGCAAGGTCGTGCGCATTCTTGGCAACGAGTTAGAGGCTATGGGCGTCCAATTTGAGGCGGTTGACCTACTGGTCATCGACGAACAAAGGAACCTCTTGGCTTGCTATCGCGCCTATTCTGAAGCGCGTGGTTACCGCCCTTTACAGACCGTAGTAAATCTCCAAGAATCGCTCGATCACTTTGCTTCGCTGCGGAGGTTGGTTAGCTACTGGAACCGAGACAAAGTCTGGGAGCACGAGGCCGACGAGGATTTTCGCCAGATGACCCGTGAAATCTTCTCGGACTCGACGTATCGCCCCGGATTGCTGATTGACGTGCCCTTTGCACAGGGCATGCTAGGTCTGGGGCTGCCCATGAGCGGACCTGGTCACCCCGAACAGCTAGCGACCATACTGCGTGAGTTCGCCCGCTCTATATCTTTAGTTGTCAAGCGGCTGTTTGAGCTTCAATCGCTGCGCGAAAAACTGGACCAACAGCAGAACTAAATCGACGACTAAGAACGCGCTTCCTCAGGGCTAACCTTCCGCTGGCCAGAGCGGCGCTGCTCGGCCTCTTTGATATGAGGGCGAGCCTCTCCGGCTTCTTCCATGCGTCTCAAGAGTCGTTCCTGCATTACTTGGGCCACTTCTCGGTGCGACTCGTGGCCGACTAGGTTGTTCAGTTCGTAGGGGTCTGCCTGTAGATCGTAGAGATACTGCTCCTCGTAGAGACCGGCTCCTGCCACATCTCTTCCTTGCCCATCTGGAGCGTCCACCCCGTACTTCCATCGATGCGTGCGGACGGCCCGCCCCACTTGGGCTTCGCTGATCTGCACGAAGACCTCTGCGGGCCAATCGGCTACTCCACCGCGCAAAAGCGGCATGAGCGAGCGGCCCTGCATCTGAGCGGGAATTTCCAAGCCTGCCGCGTCCAAAAGCGTTGGCGGCAGGTCGATTAAGCTAACCAATTCCTGCAATTGGCCGCCGCGAAAACCGGGTCCGGTCAAAACCGTCGGCACGCGAATCGAGCTTTCGTGACAAGAGCGCTTGTACTCGCTGTTGCGCGTCTTGAAATGACAGCCGTGATCCGAAGTAAAGAGCACGATGGTGTCGTCGGCCAACTCCAAGCTCTTGAGCGCGTCGTGCAGGCGGCCATAGGCTTCATCGAGCCGCTTGACCATCCCGTAATAGCCGCCTAAGTGCTGGTGAGTCGAGCCGCCCAATGCCGCTAGATCGGGCGGGATCCAGCCTCCGGTGTAGGCTTCCCGGTAGCCATCGGGGGGCGGATAGTCGTCCAAGTGGTTCTGGTGATGAGGTTCAATATAGGAGACGAAAAGAAAAAAGGGGCGATCCTGGTGCGCATCCACGTAGCGGATTGCGGCATCTGTGACCGCATCTACGCGATAACCGGGTAAGCGGACGGGTTGATCGTCATTGTCGTAAAGAACCGTACTGTAGGCGTCGGAAGTAAACTCGAGAACATTCGACGCCAACCAGTACTGGTAGCCAAAGCGGTCCGCTGCCGGCACCGGACCGGTGGTCCCCCTGTCGTGAAGATGCCACTTGCCGATATATCCCGTATCGTAGCCTGCCTCGGCAAAGTAATGGGCGAGGGTTTGGCTGTCTGTAGGCAGGGGAATGCCGTTGCGGTAACAGCCTGTGGTCGTGGCGTAGAGACCCGTTTGCAGACAAGAACGCGCCGGGCCGCAGACGGGTTGGCACGTAAAGGAATGAGCCGCGTGGGTGTACTCGCGGGCTAAGCGATCGAGATGCGGCGTAAGGCCCAGCGGATTGCCGTGTAGCCCCGCTGTGTCCCAGCGCTGTTGATCCGTAAAAAATACTATGACGTTTGGTTGTCTATTGTCTCCGACCATGTTACGCTTACTCTCCTTTTTTGCCTACGGCTCAAGCGTCTGATTTGCTGCGCGCTGTAACTCCTCTACTACCTGCTCGACATCCCCGCCTTCAATCGCCTCGATCATCGCCTCTCGAATCAATCGCCGCACCCGTTCATACCCTGCCATCGTCGGCTCTGATTTTCCGTAGTCCAACATGCCAAACGCCGCTCCATAGTGCGGATTTTCCTCAAAGTAGCTTTCCAACTCCCGCGCCGTGCTCTTGCGCACCGGAAAGTAGTTGCTCGCCCGCACCCACCGCGCTTGCTGTTCGGGGGCCGTAAACCATTTGAGGAAGAGCCAAGCCGCTAGCTGTTTTTCGGGCGTACCGGCGCAGAGCGACACGCTGGCCCCGTACACGTCAACAACCGGCTTTGAGCCAGTCTGCGGCGGATGGGTTACTCCCCACTCAAAGGCCAGCCCAGAGTCCTCAATGCCACTTTTGTAAAAGGGCAGGCCAGAGGAAGAATCCTGCGAGAAGAGGATCTGACCGGTGACGAACTCGTTTACCTCGACATCCCGTTCACCGGCGATGTCTATTGCGCCGTCTCGTGCCAGTTCCTGCAGCAGTTCCAGTACCGCTTTAACTTCTGGCGAGTCCAGCGCATAGGAGGTGCCGGTCGCATCTACTAAGTCACCGCCACGGCTGAAGACCATCGCTGCGAATCGGCTGGCGTCAACATCGAGCAAAAAACCCAAGCTGCGCGCGGAGTTCTCGTTTTTGCTAAAGGGTTGGTCTTTGGCCAAGCGGCACATCGCGGCAAAATCGTCCCACGTCGCCGGTGGCCCGTCGTAGCCCAGCTCGCGCAACCAATCGGCATTGTAGTAGAGCAGCTCCATTGAGCGATTCGGCGGGAAGCCAATCTGCACTCCACCGATATTGTCCTGCGCCAGAAACGTTTGGACGTAGTCGCTGCGCTCTTCGGGCGACAAGCCCCATTTGGGTGAGTCCATATAGGGCGTTATATCCACTATGCCGTCGGCTTTGTAGTAGGCTTGGGCTTGGTTTTGGTAGGCTACGACCAAGCTAGCGGCCAGCGAACCGCTCTGGATACCCACATTCATCTTGTTGTAGATGTCCCCGTAACGACCCATGTACTCGCCGCGAACCTCAATTCCATAGCGGTTGGTCTGGTTAAAATCGGCAATCAGCTCTTGCAGGGCATCTTCGCGCTGGCCAGTGTGTTGATACCAAAAGACGATTTTCTGTCCTTGGGGATCGAGGGATTCGAGACTGGTCGGCTGATCGTCAATGGCCTCTTGCTGGCCGCTACAGGCCCACAGAAGGGCACATCCAACCAACGTCATCGCACATTTCGCTTTCATCGCGTTATCCTTTGAGCCCAGATATGGAAATGCCTTCGGTGAATTCGCGCTGAATGAGAAAATACGCCAAAAGTACGGGAGCCGTTGCAATAACGGCCCCAGCCATTTGCAGATGAATCTCGGTCCCGGCCTCACTGGCAAACTGCTGCAACCCCACTGCTATCGGACGCCAATCCGGCGTATTGGTCACGAGTAAGGGCCAAGCCAAGGCGTTCCAGGAACCAATAAACGTAAACATGCCGACCGTCAAAAGGGGTGCCCGGCACAGGGGGACCGCGATCTGAAACAGAAAGCGCACATGGCCGGCCCCCTCAATTCGGGCTGCATCCCACAGCTCGTTGGGCAGGCCGCGCATAAACTGGCGCAAGAGAAAGATGCTAAACGCACTAGCCATAAAGGGAATGGTCAGGGCCGGCCAGCTATTGAGCCAAGCAAACGGCGTATTGCGGTGTAGCCACGTCACGACGAGAAAATTCGGCACGATGGTCACGGCCTCGGGGATCATCAGCGTAGCCAAGACGCCGGTAAATACCACATCGCGTCCGCGAAACTGCATCCGCGCCAGCGGATAGGCCGCCATCACCGAGAACAGCAGGGTTCCACTGACCTGTAGGACGGCGATGATCAGCGAATTCTCAAAGTAGAGACCAAAATCCGCCTCTTGCCACGCTTCGATGTAATTATCCCATTGTACGCGCTCGGGCAGCAACGACCGCCGCAGCGATTCGCCGCGGCTCATAAAAGAGGCCAACAGCATCCACGCAAACGGAAAGCCCGCAGCCAGCCCCCCCAAGCTCAAGCCGCAGTAAATCAGCCTAGCTTTGCCGCCCCTAGTCGCCATAAAACACCCGCCTGCCGAGCACCCGGTTTTGCAGCAGCGTCAACGCCAAAATCGCGATGAAGAGCACAAAGGCCATCGCCGAGGCATAGCCGGCGTTGTGGTACTCAAAAATCTGGTCGAAAATGGCAATACTGAGCACGTCAACTGAGTCGCGGGCACCTGGCGTCCGCAGGATATACACGTGGTTAAAAGCCTTGAAGGTCCCAATGACGGCCACCATCGACAAAAAGAACAGAGTTGGCGACACCAAGGGCAGGGTAATGTGGCGGAAGACTTGCCACTCGCTAGCGCCGTCGATCTCGGCGGCCTCATAGTATTGCTTGGGGATAGCACTGAGGCCAGCCAATAAAATCACCGTGTCGTAGCCGACATAGACCCAAATATTGTAGAGGATAATCGAGGTCAGGGCTAGACTCGGGAAGAAGCTGTCCACCCACGAGGGGTACGAAGCAAAACCGGCCCCTTCTAGTAACAGGGCTACGACGGACTTGCTCTCGTGCAACCAGCGCTGATTCTCCAACCCCCCAATGCTCCAGAATCGGTTAGCTAGCGAGGAAGGGTGGAGGCTAAAGATTGTGCGGAAAACTACGGCTGAGGCGATGATCGGCGTCACATACGGCAAAAAGAATAGCGTGCGAAACACGCCTCTGGCCCGCGTGATCTTGAAGAGCAAATACGCCAGTCCGGTGGCCAAGCTCAATTGGAACGGGATCGTCCCGACCGCGTAGAAAAACGTGACCTTGAAACCGTTGTACAGCGCTGGATCACCCGTTTCAACTAGGCCACTCAACCCCTGGATCAATCCCACCCAAAGTCCCAACAGTGCAACCGCGCTCCAGACAATGCGGACATAAAGGGGACGCAGACTGCGCTCGGATAGCGTGGCGCGCAGGCGATAGGCCGCCCAGACGAGACCGATCCCGGCGACGAAGGGTAGCAGATAGTGCGGGTCCCCCAAGGCGCGGACATAGTGGTCGAAGCCAACCACCGCTTCCTTTTTGATCCGCCACCTGTGCAGGCTGACGTACAGGGCATAGCCAATAGGGAAGAGTCCAAACGCGCCCAGCACGACAAGTGCCGGCGCGAGGAGGCCCCAAGCAAGCTGTTGTTCTCTGCTGCGGGTACTCATCGGCGTGCGATAATGCTGAGGGAGAAGCTAAATGCGGGGAGAATGTGGCCTAGTCCCTATTCTCGGTAGGATTAGGCCAAAAGAAGAAGGCTCCTGAAGCGTTCCCTTCAGGAGCCGATATTGGCTGCCCCCCTAGGGCTCGAACCTAGAACCTCCTGATCCAGAGTCAGGCGCACTTCCAATTGTGCTAGAGGGCAACTAACGGAAATAATGGCGGAGAGGGAGGGATTCGAACCCTCGGTACGGGTTGCCCCGCACAACAGCTTAGCAGGCTGCCACCTTCGGCCACTCGGTCACCTCTCCGCGACCTTCGCAAAATAAAATTTTAACGTGCTCCCATCGCTAAAAGAGATGGGATTGTGGCGGTATCAAATGGTAAACTGGCGGAGGGTGAGGGACTCGAACCCTCAAGGGCGTGAGCCCGGCGGTTTTCAAGACCGCTGCCTTACCAATTAGGTCTAACCCTCCTTTTCTCAGTAAGGAGAAAAATATACGTGAGGCACTATTTTAGGTCAACCCGAGGCATTCTCTTCGGCCGCGCCGTTTTCCAGACTACTCTCGTCCTCGTCTCCGTCCTCATCCTCGCTGATGGGCAGAGGAGCCATGTCGATAACTCGGTCGCCCTCGTCCAGATTGATCAACCGAACTCCTTGGGTATTGCGCCCAATAGTGGATACCCCTTGTACGGGTATGCGGATCATAATACCGTTCTGGGTCACCACCATGACCTCCTCTTCAGACTCGATCTCCCTACAGGCCACTACGGGGCCGTTGCGCGGGGAGGTCTTGATGTCGATGACGCCTTGGCCGGCGCGGCGCTTGGTGGGGTACTCGGTCTGGCTAGTGCGCTTGCCATAGCCGTTTTCGCAGATGGTTAGCAAGGTGCTGCTTTCGCGCACTACGACCATGTCCACAACCTCGTCCCCTTGGCGCAATTTAATGCCTTTAACGCCCGTAGAAACCCGGCCCATCGAGCGGACCTCGCTTTCGCTGAAGCGCATGGCTTGGCCGTTGCGCGTCAGTAGGGCAATGTCCTGCTGACCATCGGTGATGGCCGCCCCAATCAGGTCGTCGTCGTCCTGGATCTTCAGGGCGATGATCCCGTCGCGGCGGATGTTTTGGTAGGCCGAAAGCCTAGTTTTCTTGACAATGCCGTTGCGCGTAGCCGTGAACAAGTACCGATCATCGGAGAACTCTCGGACGGGTACGATGGCGCATATTTGGTCGTCTTGGCCAAGCGGCAACAGGTTGGCTATTGATCGCCCCTGAGCCGTGCGGTCGCCTTCGGGTATGCGAAAGACCTTAAGCCAGTAACATTTGCCCTTGGCAGTCAAGAACATGATATAGGAATGGGTCGAAGCCACGAAGAGATGTTCGACAAAGTCCTCTTCCTTGGTCTTCATACCCGTCACCCCGCGTCCTCCGCGATTTTGTACTCGGTAGGCCCTAGGGGGCAGGCGCTTGATATAGCCACTGCGCGAGATGGTGACGACCATGTCCTCTTCGGCAATCAAGTCCTCAATGTCGAATTCCTCGGCTGCATAGACGATCTCGGTGCGGCGCTCGTCACTGAAGCGCTCGGCCATCTCATCAATCTCGTCCTTGATGATCTGCATCTGCCGCTCGCGGCTGGCGAGGATCCCCCTCTGGTCCTCAATCGTCGTCCTCAATTCCTTGTATTCGTCCTCAATTTTGTCGCGCTCCAAGCCCGTCAAGCGCTGCAACGGCATGCTCAGGATGGCTTGGATTTGCCGCTCGCTCAACTCAAATTGCACGTCAGCATCTGTCGCAGGGCGGATGACAGCCAGCCGCTCTTGGGCGTCTGCTGGACTCGACGAGCGGCGGATGGTCTCAATCACCAGATCAATGTGGTCTAAGGCGATGCGCAGGCCTTCTAAGATGTGCGCCCGGGCTTCGGCCCGCTCCAAGTCGTATTGCGTGCGGCGCACGATCATCTCGTGGCGGTGATCGATGTAGTGCTGCAGCATCTGCTTGAGATTGAGCATCTCGGGACGGCCATTGACAATGGCCAGCATCATGACCCCGTAAGTGGTCTGCAACATGCTATGGCTATAGAGCTGGTTGAGCACGACTTCGGCTTGGGCTTCCCTCTTGCACTCAAATACGATGCGCAGCCCTTTGCGGCCCGATTCGTCGCGAATATTGGCAAGCCCGTCGATGGTCTTGTCGCGCACCAGATCGGCGATTTTCTCTAAGAGGCTAGCCTTGTTTACTAAGAAAGGGATTTCGGTAACGACGATGTTTTCGCGGCCGTTCTTGAGGGTCTCGATATCCGCCCGCGCTCTGATGTAGATTAGCCCCCGGCCCGTTGCGTAGGCTTGCTGTACTCCGCTCATGCCGTAGATGATCCCGCCGGTGGGAAAATCTGGGGCTTTGACGTGATCAAGCAGCTCGGCAATGGAAATTTCGGGATGGTCGATCAGCGCCTTGAGGCCACTGGCGACTTCCCGCAGGTTGTGCGGCGGGATTTTGGTGGCCATGCCGACGGCAATGCCCATGGAGCCGTTGCATATCAGGTTGGGGAACCTAGACGGCAACACCAGAGGCTCTTGCTGGGTCTCGTCGTAGTTGCTGGCGAATTCGACGGTGTTCTTGTCGAGATCCGCTAGCAGTTCCATCGCTGGCCAGCTCAGCCTCGCCTCCGTATAGCGCATGGCCGCCGGAGGGTAGCCGTCAATTGAACCGAAGTTGCCCTGACCTTGGACCAGCGGATAGCGCAAGCGAAAGTTCTGCGCCATATGCACTAGCGTCGGATAGACAATATCTTCGCCATGCGGGTGGTAATTGCCAGAGGTGTCGCCGGCAATTTTGGCGCATTTGCGGTAACCGCGGTTGGGAAAAAGGCTTAGGTCGTTCATCGCCACCAAGATGCGGCGCTGGGACGGCTTGAGACCGTCGCGGACATCGGGTAGGGCACGCGACCGTATGAAGCTCATGGAATAGTCGAGGAAGGAGGTTTTGAGCTCCTCCTCAATCTTGACCCGCAGGACCCGGCTTTCTTGCTGTTCGAGCATTAATTAAATCCTCAGCTTTTTAGTCTAATAGAACGCGTCCAAATTCTTTACATCTAGCGCGTACTTCTCGATAAATTCGCGGCGCGGCTCCACCTGCTCGCCCATGAGTAGGGTAAAAAGGTGATCAGCCTCAACGGCGTAGTCGATGGCCACCTGCAACAGCGTGCGCCGCCCGGGATCCATCGTCGTCTCCCACAGCTGCTCGGGGTTCATTTCGCCCAACCCTTTGTAGCGCTGAATAACTATGCCTCGACCATCGCCATTGCCGCCGAGTGCGGAAATGTGTTGGTCGCGCTCGGCCTGATCGAAGGCATATAGCTCTTGCTTGCCCTTCTTCACCTGAAAAAGGGGCGGCTGGGCCAGATAGAGTTTGCCTTTCTCAATCAGGTCGCGCATGTAGCGGAAGAAAAAGGTCATGATTAGCGTGCGGATATGGCTGCCATCGACGTCGGCATCGGCCATGATAATAACCTTGCCGTAGCGCAGCTTCTCAAAGTTGTAGTCTTCGCCGAGGCTCGTGCCTAGCGCCGTTATAAGCGGCAGCAACTTGTCGTTTCCCAAGACGCGATCAATTCGCGCTTTTTCCACGTTGAGCGGTTTGCCGAACATCGGCAGCACGGCTTGGAAGCTCTGGTCTCGTGCCATCGCCGCCGAGCCGCCGGCTGAATCGCCCTCGACTAAGAAAATTTCGGTTTGCTCCGGGTCGCGGATTGAGCAGTCGGCCAGCTTGCCGGGCAACGCTCCTCCGTCGAGTATCCCCTTGCGCCGAGTCAGTTCGCGCGCCTTGCGTGCCGCTTCGCGTGCACGGCCGGCCTCCACGATCTTGTCGACGATTCGCTTGGCGATGTCCGGGTTTTCTTCGAGGTATGTGCTCAGTGCTTCGGAGACAAACGAATCGACAATGCCTTTGACCTCGCTATTGCCTAGCTTGCCTTTGGTCTGTCCTTCAAACTGCGGCTCGGGCACTTTGACGCTGACAACGGCGGCGATGCCCTCGCGAGTATCCTCGCCCGAGATATTGAACTTGACGTTCTTGAGTAGATTATTGCGGGTCGCATAGTTGTTGATCGTCCGAGTCAGCGCCGAACGGAAGCCCACGAGATGAGTTCCTCCCTCGTCGGTCTTGATGTTATTCGCGTAGGTAAAAAGAGTTTCTTGGTAGCTGTCGTTGTACTGCAGGGCCACCTCTACGACGACTTCGTCGCGCTCGCCCTGAAGATAGATCGGATCTGGGTGTAACGCGCTTCGGCCCTCGTTGAGGAAGCGCACAAATTCTTGTACACCGCCCTCGTACAGATAGCAGTCGACCTCTCCGCTTCGCTCGTCCCGTATATTGATCTCCACGCCCTTGGTCAGAAAGGCCAGTTCGCGCAGTCGCACGGCGATAAACTCAAAGCTGAATTCCACGGTTTCAAATATCTCGGCGTCCGGCTTGAATTCTATGACGGTGCCGGTCTGGTCTGTGTCGCCGATGATCTCCAAGCCCGTTTCCGCTACGCCACGAGCGTAGCGCTGCAAGTGGACTTTGCCCTTTTGCCAAACTTCGACCGTACACCACTCCGACAACGCGTTGACGACCGAAGCGCCCACGCCGTGTAGTCCACCGGAAACCTGATAGGCTTTCTTGTCGAACTTGCCGCCGGCGTGGAGCATCGTCATTACCACCTCGACTCCCGATTTATTTTCGGCAATGTGGAAGTCGGTAGGAATACCTCGCCCGTTGTCTTGGACGCGGGCAGTACCTTGTGTGGTGATTGTTACGTCAATGCGCGAGCAGCGGCCAGCCATGGCCTCGTCAATGCTGTTGTTGACGATCTCCTTTACCAGTTCGTGTAGTCCATTTTCGCTCGTATCGCCAATGTACATAGCCGGGCGCTTGCGCACCCCTTCAAGCCCCTTGAGAACCTGTATGGCATCGGCTGTATATTCCTCCTGCACTGCTTCGGGTTCTTCCTTGGGGAAATTTCTGGCCGGTTCTGTCATCTATTCCTCCTTTTGTGCTCTACACTTTCAGACTGGTTTAGTAATTTTAGCCCCTTGACGACCTTCTTGCCTAACAATGCGTTGATCCGTGCCGCGATGTCCCGCTGCATAAAGTTTAGTTGGGTTCGCCATACGGCAGATGGCACAGCCACTTCTAAATATCCTTTGAACAAGCGCAGTGGACTGGTGTGCTGAGCCAAGGAGGAACCTACTGCTTCTTCCCACGCCATCCGCGCCCGACATTCTACCAGCTTCTGCTCGATCCCCAGATCCTCGACTGCGTCGTCGAGCAGCCCGTGCAAAACGGTGGGGGGACCAACGCTGCGGCCCTTATTTCTGGAGGTCGATCGATTCAAAACGTGCTTCCTGCCTTGCGTTAGGCTCTTGAGGGGTCGTCGCGATGACCTGTTCAAACTCTCCTACTATGTCCAGTAACTCTCCTGTCCGGCCTGAGTCCAACTCTGAGAAGGCATCGTCTAAGAGCAGGACGGGTTGCCGGCCCGTTTGCTTCTCCATGTAACGGGCCTCGGCCAGCTTCCACGATATGAGTACGGTTCTCAGCTGGCCCTCGGAGGCATAGACTTCGGCCGGTTCTTCGTTCAACGTGAATTTCAAATCATCGCGGTGCGGCCCACAGAGCGTGTGGCCTATTTGAGTCTCCTGTTCTCTGCGGCGACCGAGTGCTTCGCTCAATTCGGCTTTAAGGGCCTCTAAGTCTTGCTCCCGAGTGCCTTGATAGACAACGGCGGCCTCCTCGCCGACCAAGGCGAAGCGACCGTAATAGCCGAGAAAAGGCGCTCTCAACGCATTCAGTGCCTCCAAGCGATGTAGCCGAAGTTGGGCACCCAAATCCACCAACTGGGCATTCCACGGTTCCATTACCTGACTATCGACAAACCCGTGCCCCGACCTCTTTGCGGCGCGCAGCAAGTGGTTTCGCTGGGTCAGCACGCGGTAGTAGCGCTGCATGCACCGCAAGTACGCGGTGCTAGACTGCGAGATAAGTATATCGAGCAGCCGCCTTCGCTGGGCCGGGAAGCGCAGGACTAGCGATACGTCTTCAGGACAGAAGTGAACTGTGCGAAAGGTGCCGAGTAACTCCGATACCCGAGGCAGGGGACTGTCGTCAACAAATGCCTTCTTGCCTTCCTTTTTGCTGTAAAAGACGCGTACTTGCTGGTCGTGGCGACCATCAGTACACAAGGCCCGGACATCAAAGAAGTCCTCGCCGTGCGGCACGACGTGCTGATCCTTGGCCCCGCGCACTGACTTACCGATAGATAGGTAGGAAATCGCTTCTAAGATATTGCTTTTGCCGCGGCCGTTTGGACCAAAAATCAGCACATGATCTGCTGCAAAGCTCAAGCGAATCGCGGCAAAATTGCGGAAGGGTCTCAGCGTTAATTCACGAATCCTCACTATTTCTGCTTACCTCATCCCGTTGGCCGCAAGGGCATTAGCAAGCAGAAGTAGTCCTCGCCTTCCTTTTGTTCCAGCGGCCGCAACAAAGCTGCTGTGACGTGGTCATTGAGCTCGAAACGGATTTCAGACGAGTCCATTCTGCGCAGGATCTCCATCAGGTACTGGGCGTTGTAGCCAACCTCTATCTCTTCAGAATCGTAGTGGGCTGGCACAACCTCTCTCGCTTCGCCACCGATTTCGGGGCTGGCCGCCGATAGCTCCACTTGGCCAGTGTTTAGCTTAAAACGCACTTGACGCGTATAGGAACTGGAAAGGATGGACACCCGGCGCACGGCAGGCAGAAGATCATCGCTAGCTATTTTTAATTCTTTTGTATTGTTTTGCGGAATGACTTGGGCATAGTTGACATAAGGGCCCTCGATCAGACGCGACAGTACATGTGCATGTCCTATATCAAACAGGATCTGCGTCTCGCCTAGCGTGGCCTTGACCGGCCCTTTATGGCTCCCCAGCAATTTGACGATCTGGTTCAACGTTTGGGGGGGGACGATGACTGCGGTCTCTTGGTCTCCCTGTACCTGTTCCTGCAGATCTATGGCTTTTCTGTAACAGGCCAAGCGCGACCCGTCGGTAGCCACCATTTCCATTCCCTGAGCATCGATGCGCCAGAGCACTCCGTTGAACACCGGCCGCGTATCATCGCCGGAGACGGCGAAGACCGTCTTGTTAATCATATCTGCTAGGATATTGGTCTCGGCTTCATCCTCCCCCAAACTCAGGCTTACGCCGTCTAGTGCCGTCGGCATACTGGGAAACTCTTCAGCCTCTATTCCCGACAGGCTATACGCTCCCTCGCTGCTCTCGGCGTCTCCGAGCCGCCCTGAGAGCTTGAGTCGCTCTTCCTGTGCCTCAATACTCATTTCCGATTCAGGCCATTCTCGGGTGATTTCAGCTAACTTGCGGGCCGAAACAGTCGTCCTCCCTTTCTCTTCTACTATAGCAGGGACTTGAGTCCGGATGGACAAGTCTAAATCCGTCGCAGATAGAGATAGGGTTTTTTCATCGGCGTCAAGCAGGATATTAGCCAACACCGGTAGGGAAGGCTTTGAAGATACGGCTTCTAATACAGTATCAACGCCCTGCCACAGCTCATTGCGATCTACTCTCAACTTCATACAGCTTCTCGGATTATCCTTCTGCCTTCTGAAAACATTGTTCTTAAAACACTTAGAATAAAATTAACCCCTGAGCCTACCTGTGTCAAGTTCTATATTATATAGTGTCCCATATTTAGTAACACACAGAACATATGAGCATGTGTGTATAAAAATAAAATAAGGTGTGTATATTGGAGGGGAGCGATACCCACATCCGTTATTCTGATAATACTACACTTCTTTGTGTTCTTTTATTTTTGAAGTTCTTATTATGCTGTGGATATGTGGATAACTGTCTTGGGGGGGTATTCCTATGCAGTAAAACATACTGTTAATAAGATACTTAAGAATAAAAGGGGAAACTAGGCGACGGGTACTCATCTGTGGATACTGAAGTGGAAAGATCGAGTTTTACACAGGCGAAAGTTTGAAAACATCCGTTTTCTTTTTTACACAATATTTATCCACATTGAATCAATACTAGGAGGGGATAGATGTTAATAGTTTTCCACTGCCAAATAGGCACTATAATGATGGAAAATGCAGACGAAAAGGACTTAGAGGAACTAAGATGACTGATGACTAAAGAAAGGGGTTGTGCTAGCCGTTTTGCCGACGGATGGTATTGGACAAATCCTCGACTAGACTGGCGAAGGAGGGATCGTTTTTACACTTCTTTTCAACAGTGTTTACAGCGTGGATGACCGTGCTGTGATCGCGGTTGCCAAAGTGCAGGCCGATGGCCGTGAAGTGACTGCCGATGAGACTCCTGACTAAGAACATAGCAATGTGCCGTGCTGTGACCACGTCTTGTTTGCGTCCTTTTCCAGTGAGTTGCTCTTGAGTCAGGTTAAAATGGTTGGCGACCTGCTGCTGGATTGTCTCAATGCTCATTTCCAATGGGCCGGGACCTAGTTCATCTATAATGTGCTTGGCCGCCTCGATATCGAGTTCCTTCTTATGGATTGAGCAGTAAGCCATCAAGCTAATTAACGTGCCTTCGAGTTCGCGGACATTCGATCGGATGTGATTACCCAACAGCACAGCCACATCATCGGGAATCCGTATGCCGTTGCGCTCGGCCTTCTTGTGGAGAATGGCAATCCGGGTTTCGAGCTCAGGCGGATTTATTGCGGTGGCCAAACCCCATATGAAGCGGGATTTCAACCGTTCTTCTAACCCATCAAGATGACCGGGAGGACTGTCACAGGTCATGACAATCTGCTTCTCGGACTGGTGCAAGGCATTAAAGGTGTGAAAAAATTCGTTTTGGGTCCGTTCGCCGTGGAGCAGAAACTGGATATCGTCGACAAGGAGGATATCCGCGCTGCGGTAGAAATTCTTAAACTCACTCGTTTTATCGCGGTCTCGGAGCGATTGGACGAAATCGCCCATAAATTTTTCCGAGGTTACGTAAACGACCTTCTCAGCGAGGTTGAGGCTATGAGCGTGATGCCCAATCGCTTGGAGCAGATGCGTTTTCCCTAGCCCAGCGCCGCCATAAATCACGAGAGGATTAAATTCCGTCTTACCTGGGGCATTGGCTACGGCTAAGGCCGTTGCAAGGGCAATTTGATTGCTATCGCCAATGATAAATTCTTCAAAGGTATAGCGCTGGTTGAGCGATATTTGATCGGGCCCGGCTTCTGTTTCTACCTCTTCTTCTCGTTCATCTTCTGTGGATTCTTCTTCACGAGTGGGGATAGGGAGTACTGGGTCGAGAGCGGGCTGGGGTGCTTGGGCAACGGCAAAGGAGATTCTTGGGGCCAGCGTCGTCTCTTCCATTACCACTGCTTGAATCATCTGCAAGTAGTGCTCCTCTACCCAAGCAGCAGAAAATGCACTGGGAACTTGGATGACCAACAAGTCTTCGTCGAATTGGCTTACGGAAGTCTGTTTAAACCAATTACTAAAACTCTGGGGACGAACTTGGCGCTCTATGTTGAGCAGACATTGGGCCCAAAGTTCTTGGGGATCTTGTATTTCCAGTGCCATTTATTGAGCGAGTTCGCAATTTTTAAGGGGGGTTTTCAACCTATGAAGAAGGCATATGCCAGTCAAGAGTCTCCACCGAATTTGTCGTTAAAATTCACTAGCGTTCGAAGAGCTAACGTATTGACACTAATTGGAATAGCCACTAAATTGGACCGTTTCTGCTCATGCTGTGCAGAACTAACGTGAGGTGAGATTTTTTGAAACGCACATTTCAACCCAGCAACAGGCGCCGCCGCAACAAGCATGGCTTTCGCAAGCGCATGAGCACACCGGCCGGTCGCAATATCATCAATCGTCGTCGTCGGAAGGGCCGCAGGCAGCTAGCAGTCTAGCGTTTGATGGCTTGGATTAGGGGTCGCTGCTTTTGGATCCGCTGCGATCGGGAAGACCGCGGTCAAATTTTCGTCGTCCGACGCAAACTGGGCAATGCTGTAAAGCGCAATCGGCTCAAGCGGCGCCTACGTAGCATTTGCCGAAGCCGCCCGTACTTT
Source organism: Candidatus Latescibacterota bacterium (assembly GCA_965116455.1). Taxonomy (GTDB): domain Bacteria; phylum Latescibacterota; class UBA2968; order UBA8231; family UBA8231. The sequence continues at coordinate 4,767,719 of OZ220690.1, forward strand.
CCTCGCAATCTAGTCGTTTTTTGCCAACCCTCAGCTGTCGAAGCTCCCTTTGCCGACTTGGAAAGGGAACTGGATTCTCTGGTAGCAAGTCTCGTCCCACAATGAAGCAAGCCGTCATTTTCCTCGTCCGCGCCTACCGTCTGCTCCTGTCTCCATATCTTCCCCCTTCCTGTCGCTATCTACCTACTTGTTCCCAATATGCCGAAGAAGCACTAGATAAGTATGGGGCATTCAAAGGTGGGATGATTGCGCTAAAGCGGATTAGTCGATGTCATCCTTGGGGTGGGAGTGGATATGATCCGCTGCATTAGTTTTATAACACGTTGTTTATAAAAGGGTAATAAAAACCTATGGAAGATAAGCGGACCCTGTTGGCCTTTCTCTTCATCGGCCTAATTTTCCTCTTGCTTCCCTATTATAATGAATGGTTTGGGCTAAATCCCAAGCCCCGGCCTCCGTCTCAGGAATCGGTGCCGCAAGAATCGGTGCCTGAAGTGGCCCCTGTTGCTGAAGAGCAAGCTGATCCCGAGCGCATACGAGACCCCGAGCCTGCAGAGCAACTCCATTCGGAAGAGCCAGTACCTGTTGAGTCCGAGGTCGTTGAAAGGGTCGAATCAGCCGAAGATCCGTCCTTTATCTCAGAAGATAGAGCGGACACAATTGTAGTACAAACACCACTTCAGAGATTTGAAATCTCTACAAAGGGCGGTACCATTATATCGTGTAAACTATTAAAATACAAATACTTACCAAAAGAAAATTCCATTCGGAAGAGCCAGCATCCGGATGGAAGTATTATCGAACTACTGCCTCCAACCGGCAGCGGCTTGGGCATTCATCTACAGAGAGCAAACTACAGGGAGGATATCTCCTCGGCGGAGTTTGTTGCCAATCAGTCGAGTTTGCAGATAGGACCCGGGGAAGAGCGCTCCCTAACTATGGTTGCCGAACTCGGGGGAGGCAGGAGACTGGAAAAAGTCTTGACCTTTAATGGGGACCGCTATGGATTCGATCTCCAGGTGCGCTACGAAGGGTTTGACGACGATACTGAAGCCATACTCACTTGGAAAAACGGCATAGCGTTTACCGAGCGCGAGCCGGAGATTGACCTACCTGAAATGCGGGCTTTCGCCTATATCAACGAAGAACGGGTCGAACTGAAGGTAGATGATGGGGAATCGGACGAATTGGAGGACAAAGGATTACTGAAATGGGCGGGTATTCGCAACAAGTACTTCTTGATTTCCTACATCCCCGTCGATAGAGAGCAGCGTTCTCGCGTTGTCCTGCAGGGCGATCACCAAGGGTCGCAATTGTGGCCCGAGTATTCTTTTCAGCTAGGTCGGCGGCTCGAACGGTCTGGTTCTTGGCACAACACCATTTATCTCGGCCCACTCAACTACGACGAACTCGTCGGCTATGAGGCTGAACTAGAGCAGGCCATTGATTTCGGTTGGCCGATCGTAAGTCAAATAAGCCGCTTTCTACTCATTCTATTCATAGCGACCCATCAATATGTCCCCAACTATGGTTGGATCATCGTCCTGTTTGCCGTTGTCATCAAAATTATCGTCTATCCGCTTACGCACAAAACGTATGAGTCTGCGGCGAAAATGCAGGAACTTCAGCCGAAAATTACGGCGCTACGCGAGAAGTACAAAAACGACAATCAACGCCTGAGCCGCGAGACCATGAAGCTCTATAAGGAAGAAGGCGTCAATCCTCTTAGCGGGTGTCTGCCTCTCTTGTTGCAGATGCCCATTTTCATTGCACTGTACAATCTTTTTGGCAAAACAATCGAGTTGCGCCAAGCCTCCTTTATTCTCTGGATACAAGATCTTTCCCTTCCTGACGAGTTGCTAATCGGCGGTTTCGGTCTTCATGTTCTGCCTTTGTTAATGGCGGTCTCCATGTTCATCCAACAGAAGATGACGATGAAGGATCCCAAGCAGGCCGTTCTGGTTTACATGATGCCCGTACTGATGATTTTTATCTTTTGGAGCATGTCGTCGGGGTTAGTGCTCTACTGGACGATCTTCAATGTTTTGACCATTGGCCAGCAGTTATTGGTCAATCATTTTAAGAAAGAAGCCGCTCCTTCCAGTACTTGAAATTTCAGCCGGATTTCGATCTTGATACAGCCGGATACTGTTGTCGCTATCTCTACGCCACGGGGGGAAGGGGGGATCGGGATAGTGCGTTTGAGTGGGCCTGCCGCTCTATCTATTAGCCAACAGATTTTTCGCTCCCGCCCACCGCTCGGCAAGCGAGTCCGATACGTCGAATACGGACATATATGGGCTGGCGGTCGAGCAATCGACACGGGCGTCGCTTGGATCTTTGCTGCGCCGCACTCTTATACTGGTGAAGATACCGTCGAGATTAGCTGCCACGGCAGTATGGTAGTATTGGAGTCCGTCGTTGAGGAAGCGCTTCGCTTGGGTGCCGTCGCCGCCGCTCCAGGGGAGTTTACTCGTCGAGCGTTTCTCAATGGCCGATTGGACTTATTAGAAGCTGAGGCTGTAATTGACCTTATCCAGGCTAGCTCTAAAGCGCATCTCGATAGTGCCTATGGTTTGGCCAGTGGCCGTCTATCTAAGATGGTAAAAGAGCTTAAGAATCAGTTGGTTAAGATGCTATCACTGCTTGAGATAGGGCTCGATTTTTCCGATGAAGACATCGATAGTCTCGGGCGTCAAGAAATACAGACCGCGCTGCGCAAGGTGGTTGAGTCCTCTTTGCGGCTTGCCGAAACGTTCGAGGGAACAAGACGTCGTCAAGAGGGATATTTAGTCGTGCTCATCGGGCGTCCCAACGTAGGTAAGTCCACGTTGCTCAACGTATTGCTCGGTGAAGATCGGGCGATAGTTACTCCCGTACCAGGAACGACGCGGGACTTAGTAGAAGGTCGGACTACGTGGGCAGGAGAGACGATTCGGCTAGTCGATACGGCTGGGATTAGGCAAAGCCATAACCTGATCGAAAAAGAGGGAATTGAACGGGCGTCTCAGGCCATCGGGGAAGCGGATGTGATTTTAGCGGTATTTGACAGTTCGACCGAGCCGTGTGATGACGATATAGCTGTGTTAGACCTGCTCCCGTCTGACAAGAAGTCAATTGCTGTCTTCAACAAGATTGATTTGCCGGGTGCTAGTACTCGATCTAAGATCAAAGACCGGACCTCGGTATCTGTTGAAATATCAGCACTTAGGGAGTTCGGCATTGAAAAACTAAAGAGGGAAGTGACAGTTCAATTGCCTCATAGGGCGGAAATAGATGGAATCGGGATCACCCGTCAACGCCACCAAGATTGCCTTTTGCGGGTAGCTAAATCCGGTGCTGTAGCAGAAGAACTTCTGACGTCCAGCCAGCCCGATGAGTGCGTAGTGGCCGAACTTCAAGACGCCTTGAATGCCTTGGGTGAGATGCTGGGAGAGACAGTAGAAGAGGAAGTGCTTGATTCCATCTTCTCTCAATTTTGCATCGGCAAGTAATGTTTCACGTGGAACACTTGAGCTGGACTGATGCGACTTGGAAGAGTTTGTGGAGCATATTGATGAGATGTTCAATGTTCCACGTGGAACATATTTTGATATGGTAATTCAACTACCGTCTGAGATTCGTGAGGACTTTGAGCGTTTAAAGAGAAAAAGAGTGCTGTCTTGTTCTGTTGAGGACATCTGGCCTAAGCTGGAAATATATCTACATCTTTTGAGTCGGTGGTCGAGAAGAGTCAACCTTGTCTCTCGGCGAGAGTTGTCCGTCGTATCAACTAAGCACTTGAGACAGGCGTTGACGATGGTCCCGGTTGTGGCAAGCATCCCTCGTCGGCTGGTTGTGGATCTAGGATCAGGAGCTGGATTTCCAGCTATTCCATTGAAGATCGCTTTTCCCGATTCATACTTTATGCTCGTCGAAAGCAGGAGGAAGCGGGCGCATTTTCTCAAGGAGGTTATACGATCTGCGGGGCTTGACCGCATCGAAGTTGTAAACGAGCGGATAGAGAATTTGAGTCCCGTGGGGGCGGATTTGGTCACTGCGAGAGCGGTGACTTCTCCGGATAAACTGCTTGACTTGGTACAAAGACATTTGTCTCCTCACGGTTGGATTCTTTCAACTCTTGGAGAAGATGCTGTCCATCCGGGGTTGTTGGCATGGAGGACGGATCGAGTCGGGAGTACATTGGGGCTATTCCACGCCACTAACTGCTAGCCTTGATAGCTCTGCTGGGTCTCGTAGGTCCAAAGTAATTGGGCATTCCGAGGGCAGTTTTACCCACACTTATCCACAGTCACAATAAGAAGAGTAGGGCCTTTTTAGACTTACTATGTCTAATATTAGCCCATAGATAGGCTGCGATTGGGCGAAGTTACTAAGTAGAGTCAATACGGTTCAATGTGGAAAACTCGCTCGTGAGGGTGTGGAAAACTCAGAAGGTAAAATCCCTTGGAAAAAAGTAAAAAAACAACGTATATTTTTACTCGATTATCGAGACCACTGGTTCTCAGGGCCTTCTACTTCTATGAGATAGGTTGTTTTTTGCTAGATAAATATCTGAAAAAGTGGTGTTTGGTCCTCCTTAGGCCGTTGGCGCGTTTATTTGTTCGCTTGGGCTTTAGGCCCGATTGGCTGACGCTAATCGGGTTAGTTATGAACTTGGGAGCAACTGCGGCTTTTGCTAAGGGTTATTTACAATGGGGGGCTCTCATTATGATGGTTGCAGGCCTCTGCGACATCTTGGATGGACAAGTTGCAAGAGAAGGTCACAAGGAAACCAAGTTCGGAGCCTTATTGGATTCGACGACAGATCGATACTCTGAGATATTTATTTACTTTGGAATCGGTGCGTATTTGATTGGCCGCGATGAGTGGATTCCCTCGGGGATCCTCTTTTTTGCAATTACTGGTTCGCTGATGGTTAGTTATGTAAGGGCTCGTGCAGAGGGGTTAGGCGAGGATTGTAAGGTGGGCTTCATGCAGCGTCCTGAGCGTCTAACTGCCTTGGCCGTGGGGAGCCTGATAGGCCATCAAGGTTTGATTTTCGTGCTGGTTTTATTGGCCGTTACGACCAACTATACAGTTGTTGAGCGCCTCGCTCATATTCGCAACAGGCTGAAGTCTGGTGCCAATTCGCCCGCCTCAGTCCAGCAGTCCTGATAAGGGGCTAATCGGGCTTTCTTGAGCTTCTGCTGCCGTCGTGTCTCGGGGTTATTTCATCGTTTTTGAAGGAGTTGATGGCAGTGGAACTACAACCCAATCCCGCCTGTTAGCATCGTATTTAAGCGAAGCGGGTCTGCCGGTTATACTTACCAGAGAGCCAGGCGGGACGCCAGTCGCAGAGAAGATTCGCCAACTTGTTCTCGATCCGAGCCTAGAGGGGATATCCCCCACTTCGGAACTCTTCCTCTACGCAGCTAGTCGTTCACAGCATGTGGAAGAGGTAATATTACCGTCGCTTAACCGAGGGGATGTGGTTATTTGCGATCGCTACATTGCATCATCACTCGCCTATCAGGGGTATGGACGCGAGTTGGGTCTGGAAAAGATCAAACAAGTCAATCGGCTGGCAGTGGGGGAGTGTTTGCCAGACGCGACGATATACTTGATCTTGCCTGTAGAAGTGGCTTGGGCTCGCCTAAGGCGACGGGACACCGCAGATAGGTTAGAGCAAACGGGAATGGCACTGCAAGAGAAGGTCGCCCGAGGATACCAAGAGATAGCGAAAAGAGATCCGGCAGGTTTGGTTTTTGACGCGCAACTTGAGATAGATCGACTAGCTGAAAGAATTCAGGATGCACTGCGCCGGAAGTGGTCGTGGTTTCCCGAGGAGAAAAAGTAATCATGCGGCACATCTTAGTGGGAGTGATTTTTTTCGTTGCCAGCGAGGGCGTAATCCATGCTGCGACTACGGAAGATCCGTACGCGGAGGTAAATGCCAGTTGGGAGCGTTTCGGGGCCGTGTATTCGCGCATTCTGGAAAATTATTACGCCCGTCTGGACCAAGAGGAAGTTATGAGCGCTGCCATCAAGGGCATGCTCGGCCAACTTGATCCATATAGCGAGTACTACGACGAGGAAGGTTTGCGCCAGTTGCGTCAGGACACGACGGGCAAGTTCGCGGGTTTGGGTATTACGGTTGCCATAAAAGATCGTTTTCCCGTGGTAATTTCCCCTATCGAGGATACTCCTGCCTTCCGAGCCGGGCTGAAACCAGGTGACTTGATTGTCGCCGTCGAGGGCCAAAGTACCTTGGATATGCAGCTTGAGTCTGTGGTCAATGCGCTGCGCGGGGATCCTGGCACAAAGGTCGCAATTTCGGTCGCCACCCACTTGGGAGCAACGCCGCGCGAAGTTGAAATTCAAAGGGAAATTATCAGGATCAAAAGCGTTGTGCTAGTGGAGGAGCTCAAAGGCAAAATCGGCTATATAAGTATGCGCCGGACGCGTTTTTCCGAGCACACCTCCAGTGAGGTAGAAGAGGCGATAAAAAGCCTCCCTCAAGTTGAAGGGCTAATTTTAGATCTGCGAGGAAATCCAGGCGGCTTGTTTAGTCAAGCCACCCAAGTTGCGGATTTGTTTTTACCCCAAGGGGTGCCGATCGTTTCTATTAAGGAACGCGAAGGGCGGAGAGAAGAAGTCAAGTATTCCCACCGTCACTCTATCGCGCGAGATATACCCTTGGTGGTTCTGATTGACGAGGGTAGCGCCAGCGCGTCCGAAATCGTTGCAGGAGCCATCCAAGACAATGACCGAGGGGTGATTGTCGGAGGAGCATCCTTTGGCAAAGGTTCGGTACAGACCATATTCGACCTACGCGAACGCGAAGAGGAATCTAGTGCTCTAAAGTTGACGACGGCACTCTACTACGCGCCAAGTGGGCGTAGTATCCACCGCGAACAGGATATAGCTAGGCCAGTGCATCGCGTTCTGTTCGGCGACAGGGAACTACCCTATCAGTTAGTAATGGACCTTGTTTTGCGTTCAGAGAATAGGGCTAAGGCTCTTTCTGCGCTCCAATCTCATTTTGATATGGATTCCGAGTCCGCAGAGAGCATTCTCTTGATCCGCTTGGGCGACTTAGTGGGTAAATCCAAGATAGGAGCGACTGGATTGTCGGATAGTATTTCAGACCGAACTTATTATACCCAGCGGGGTCGCAAGGTCTTCGGCGGCGGCGGTATTAGGCCAGACATTAGTGTTGAGTCGGAACCATTTCCTCCCTATGTACAAGAATTAGAGCGTCGCCGGCTATTCTTTGACTTTGTCATAGATTATGTATCGACCGACTCGTCTTGGGCGGAGGAGCATCCAGACTTGACCGCTAGTGATGAGATGGTTGAGAGCTTTATGGAGTTCGTCAGCACTAAGGACAGGAGTCTGGATCAAGACCAAGAAGGGTTGAGTCAAATAGAAGAACTTGAGGACTTGGCTGAGGAAATGAATTGGGATAAGGCCGCACAGGAGTCAATCCATCAGCTACGAGCAGCGGTGAAGCAGGAGTGGGAGCGGCGGTATAGCAACAGGTTAGAGCCTTATATAAAGAGTGCTTTACGTCGAGAACTAATTTTGCGCTTCAGGGGGAGGAAGGCCCAACTCCTTGAAGAATTGCAGCAGGATGTACAGCTAGCCAAGGCTATAGAGGTGCTCGCAGACCAAGACCGGTATTTGGGGGTGTTGGCCGCGGAAGAAGCTAAGTGAACACCGCTAAACAAGGCGTTGAAATCATTTATAGTTATAATACTTATGACTACCAAGTGTGAGGACAGATCGTGCAAACAGAGATTTTTATCAACCAAGGCATTCACGAATCCCGTATTGCCATCTTGGAAGAGGGACGTCTAGCGGAAGTATGGGTCGAAAGACCCGAGAATGAGCGGACGGTAGGAGACATATACAAAGGAGTTGTATCGGCCGTTTTGCCCGGGCTACAGGCCGCATTTGTCGAAATTGGCCAAGACCGCACCGCGTTCCTCCAGGTGCGCGATATGATGGAAGCAGACAGAGACGAGACCGATGGAGCGCGCAACGGGCGCCGCTCTCGCCATCGCGGTTATCCTTCTATTCAAAGCCTAATCAAGAAGGGCGAAGAGGTGTTGGTGCAGATCACCAAAGAGCCCATCGGCACTAAAGGTGCCCGTGTGACAACCCAGTTATCGCTTCCGGGTCGTTTTATGGTGCTGGTTCCGGGAGGCGACTGGGTTGGTGTCTCCCGCAAGATCACCAGTCGGAACGAACGCAAAAGATTGAGAGATCTGGTATTCAAGATCAAACCCGATGGCTACTCAGTAATCGTGCGCACCGAAGGACAGAGTCAGAGCGATCGCGAGTTCAAACGCGATATGAAGCAGCTAGTGAAAAACTACGAGCGTCTGATCAAAACGAGTAGGAAGGTCGAAGCACCTGCCTTAGTGTACAAGGAAATGGGCATGACCTCCAGCGTAATACGCGACCTGTTCACGGACAATGTGGAACGACTAGTCGTCGATAGCAAAGAGTTGTACAAGGAAATTACGGCTTATTTGCGACAAGTCTCACCTGAATTGCGCCAAAGGGTTGAATTTTACCGGGATCGTCGGCCCATTTTCGATGCCTTCAACATTGAAGAAGATATCGAAAAGGCGACCAACCGCACAGTGTGGTTGCGGCGGGGCGGAGCCCTCGTCATTGACTACGCCGAAGCGGGGACCTTTATCGACGTGAATTCGGCCCGTTATCTCGGCTCGGACGATCAGGAGGAAAACAACCTTAATACCAACCTGAAGGCAGCTCGTGAGATTGCTCGCCAGCTCAAGCTCCGCGACATTGGTGGAATTATCGTCATCGACTTTATCGATATGAACGACGAGCGCAACCGCAAAAAGGTCGTTGACTGCTTGGTCGAGGAGTTCAAAAGGGATCGGGCGAAGGTCTCTATTAGCCCGAACATCAGCGAGTTTGGCTTGGTCGAAATGACCCGCCAGCGCGTCCGTCCAAACCTTTTGCACACTCATAGCGAACCTTGTCCCATTTGCAGTGGCACGGGCCGAATTATGGGCCCAGACACAACCTTGACTTGGATTGAACGCTGGCTTCAGCGTTCCTATGCAGCCACCCGCGAAAGGCGCTATGTGTTAAAGGTCCATCCCGATGTGGCCACCTATATGCTAGAAAACCGCGAGGAACGGCTCAAGTCATTGCGCAAGGCAACCAAAGCTCGCCTCCAAATTGAGACCGATTCCACTTTGGGGCCCCAAGACTATCGCTTCTTCTCAACCAAACGCAGCTTAGATGTGACGGCTGAGTTTCGGGTTTGACAGGAGAAATACCGACCCATATCTTTAAAAGTTTCCTGGTTGATTGTGAAGCAGTCTTTCCGTAGGAGTGACATTCATGTATGCAGTTGTCAATATCGCCGGCCATCAGGTTAAAGTGGACAAAGGTCAATGTCTGCGCGTACCTAGGCTTCAGGCCGAAGAAGGTAGCACCCAGGAATTTACCGACGTACTGCTAGTTTCCGGCGACGACGAGACCAAGGTTGGCAGCCCCACGGTCGAGGGAGCCCGTGTTTCGGCGACAATCGTCGGCCACGGCCGCGGCGACAAGATCGTCGTTTTTAAGAAAAAGCGGCGCAAGAAATACCGGCGGCGCACTGGTCACCGCCAGGATTACACCGAGATTCGGGTCGAAGACATCGTTCTCCCAAACTGAGTGCGAAAGGACTAGGTATTATGGCTCATAAAAAGGGTGTTGGCAGTTCTAAAAACGGGCGTGACAGCAATGCCCAGCGTCTAGGCGTTAAGCGCTTTGGCGGAGAGAAGGTCAGTGCAGGTACGATTATCGTGCGGCAGCGCGGGACGCGCATTCATCCAGGCGTCAACGTCAAGAAGGGCGGGGATGATACTCTCTTTGCTACTATTGCCGGGCAGGTGAAATTTGAGTCTTTTGGCAGGAAGGGCAAGCGGGTGAGCGTTTACGCCGCCTAAGAACTGCGTCACTAAATCACAACGCGAACTGATCCATAGAATTGGGACAGGCCCACCAGAATGGTCGGGCCTGTTTTTTTTACTTTGTGCTTAGGTAATTGGGATTCTGGCAGATCTCGTTCAGAAGTTTGCAGCCATTGGGCACATATTATCCGCTTGGGATACTCACTCCTCTAGTAGCAAGTGCGATTTAGGCTCCCAGCCCAAGAGGACTCGTGCTTTGGACATGTTCATCTCGCGGTGGTCGGCGTCGCCCGATATGAAGAAGGCATCGCAGCGGCCATGGCCTGTGCATACGTAGTCTAGAGCAGCTAGATAGGCTTTGGCCAAATCTTCCTCGTCGGTAAAGTAAAGACTGCCGGGAGGGTAGTGTGGTGGATTTTTGGCTTGTTCTAGGAATTGCTCCCGGGTGCGCGGACCGGTAATGCGCAGGACTGCCAAGTTCAGGTCAAATTGGCGGGCAAAATAGCGGCAAATGCCCTCGGCTAGCCCTTTAGTAAAGCCGTACACACTAGGGCTATCGAGCGGCACTTCTTCCTCGGACGGATAATAGGAGCGAGCGCGGTAGTGGGCGCTCATGGTGGAGGTGTGGACGCCTCTTTTGATACCTAGCCTGCAAGCTGTGTACAGGAGCAGGTGTAGTCCCAGACAGTTGACCGTGTAGTTATCGACGATCTGAGCCTCGGTTTGGTCTTTGTCGAAGCCGCCTTGACCGCTCTTCATGGTCATGTTGATGAAGGCGTCCACTCCGTCTAAGGCACAGGCGAGGGCCTCCGGGTCGGCAATAGAGCCTTCGATGTATTCTACCTCGTGCCGAGGCTTGGCGATGTCCAACACGCGCAGGTCGTGATGGCGTTTAAGGTAGGGAGTAGTGCAAGTGCCGACGTGGCCGGCACCGCCGACTAACAAAATTTTCACGAGCTACCTCCTCGGGGTCTTTGGATATGGTTTAATAGTACGGACTTTTCCGACGATCGACAGCCCTTTTAGCCCGTGCGCTCGCCGCGCTTACGGTGCCTTGCTGGTAAAGAGGGGTTTTTGTACCCTTTACCTTCCACCTATAGAAGATAATGCCCATGAAAATTCACGAATATCAAGCCAAAAAAATTTTGCGCCAGTACCAAGTCGCCGTACCGAACAGCCACGTGGCCACGACAGCGGACCAAGCCGAACGAATGGCCGCCGAGCTGGGTGGAAAGGTCGTAATTAAGGCCCAAATCCACGCCGGAGGTCGCGGCAAGGGCGGAGGCGTCAAACTGGCCACTAGTCCCGCAGAGGCGCGCCAAGCGGCCAGCCAGATTCTCGGCATGCAGCTCGTCACCCACCAGACAGGCCCTGAAGGCCAAAAGGTCAAGCAAGTCCTCGTGGAGAAAGCCTCGGATATAGAACGCGAGCTTTATCTGGGCATCACGCTCGACCGGGCCCAATGCAAGCCAGTGGTCATGGCCAGCCAAGAGGGCGGAATGGAGATTGAGGAGGTCGCCGCGGCGACCCCAGAGAAAATTCTCAAGGAAACGGTCGATCCTAGCGTAGGGCTACAGGCATTCCAAGCGACGCGCCTAGCATTTGGGCTTGGCTTTGAGGGTAAGCAGGTGCGCCAAGCAGCCAGTTTTATCCTTAGCCTCTACAAAGCCTATGTCGAGGCCGACTGCTCGTTGGTGGAGGTCAATCCCTTGGTGGCGACCGCCGATGGGCAGCTTTTGGCGCTGGATGCCAAAATAGACCTAGACGACAACGCACTCTTCCGCCACTCCGATTTAGCGGAAATGCGCGATCTGGATGAAGAGGAAGAGCTGGAGGTCGAAGCCGCCAAATACGATTTGAACTACATCAAGCTCGACGGCAATATCGGTTGTATGGTCAACGGTGCCGGACTGGCGATGGCCACGATGGACATCATCAAGCTCTCCGGTGCTGAGCCGGCCAATTTTCTGGACGTAGGCGGGGGTGCCAGTGCTGAGACTGTGGAAAATGGCTTCCGAATTTTGCTTTCCGACCCGAATGTAAAGGCCATACTCATCAATATCTTCGGAGGCATTGTGCGCTGTGACCGCGTGGCCGCCGGCGTGATTGAGGCGCGCAAAAACATCGAGGTTAATGTGCCGGTCGTCGTGCGGCTGGCCGGGACCAACGCGGATGTGGCTGCCGAGATGCTGGAAAACTCCGACATGGACTTTGCCGTTGGACACGGGCTGCAAGATGCGGCGGCGCTAGTCAAGGCGACGATTCAATAAGAGGAATACGGGAATGAGCGTTTTAATCGACGAAAATACCAAGGTCTTCGTACAGGCAATTACGGGTTCAGAGGGATCATTTCACACTCGACAAATGCTGGAGTACGGCACGAAGGTAGTCGGAGGAGCAACACCTGGCAAAGGCGGCCAAGAATTTGAAGGCATTCCGGTGTTTAATACGGTCGCCGAAGGCGTCGAGGCCACTGGTGCCAATGCTTCAATCATCTTTGTGCCAGCTCCCTTTGCCGCCGACGCCATCATGGAAGCGGCCGATGTCGGTATAGAACTGGTCATCTGTATCACCGAGAATATCCCCGTGAGCGACATGATTAAAGCCTACCATTACGTACAGGCGCGCTCTACTCGGCTGATCGGGCCTAATTGCCCGGGCATTATCTCGCCGGGGAAGTGCAAAATCGGCATTATGCCCGATTTTATCCACCAGCCCGGTCGCGTGGGCATTATCTCTCGCAGTGGAACGCTGACCTATGAAGCCGTGGGGCAGCTTACGGAGCGGGGCCTAGGCCAGTCCACAGCCATCGGTATTGGCGGCGATCCAATCATCGGTACGCGCTTTGTGGACGCGCTAGCTCTCTTTAAGGACGACCCCGAGACTGATGCGGTCGTAATGATCGGCGAGATCGGCGGCACGGCTGAAGAGGAAGCGGCCGCCTATATCAAAGAGTGCTACGACAAGCCCGTCATTGGCTTTATCGCGGGGCGCACAGCACCTCCGGGGCGGCGGATGGGACATGCAGGAGCTATTATTTCAGGTGGTAAGGGAACGGCCGAGGACAAGATGGCGGCTATGCGGAAAGCGGGGATTCACATTTGTGAGAGTCCTGCGGAGATCGGGGAAACGGTAGAGCAGGCGCTGAGCTGATTCAATGGGGACGTTTTTCTTTGTAAGTGCCTCCAAACCGTTCAATTGTAATCGGGCGGAGACAATTCCCTCTTGGTCAGCAGCGGCAGAATGGCAGGTTGGCGGCTGAGCAGGATTAGGCCGGCAAGCAGAATCAGGCCGGCAAGCAGGGCCAAGGGCAGGGGGAGATGTTGAGAGGGGCCTAGGCCCTCTAGGCCTAAGTACGTGCGCAAGTTGACCCCAGTTATTGAAGCCAAGTTGTTGACCGCGTGGGCGAGCATGGCGGGATAGATGCTGTGCGTCCAGTAGACTAAAGCGCCGAGGAAGAGTCCAAACAGGAAGAGAGGAAGCAGTTGCCAAGGGTTGAAGTGCGAAATGGCGAAGAGCAGGGCCGAGCCGCCTAGTGCCCAACGCGGCCCATAATGGGCGTAAAGACTCGTGAACACAAGTCCGCGAAAGAGTGGCTCTTCGCAAAATACGGGGGCTAGTACTAGTGTTACCAGTCCCTTCGGAACCTCTGCCAATCCGCGGATAATCTGAATCTCCAGTAGGTTTTTCTCAAAGGACAGCGGCATAGATAAGTCTATCCTGCCGAGCAGTTTGGCTAGATACAGGTCGAATTCGGCGACTACTAGGCTACAGCAAATAGTCACCGGGATTGTCAGCAACAGGGTCGCTGTCGGCGTAGCGTTGAGCAGAAGTAGGTCTTCGGCGATTAGGCGATGACGGCGAATGTAAAGGGCCACAAACCACAGCAGGGTACATTCGGCGGCAATAATACCAGCATGTAGGGATAAAAAGCCGACGATGGGCCAAACTACGAAGTGGGCCAGCAGGAGAGCAGGTAGAGTTACGCGGAGAATCTGGGAGAATCTGGGATAGTGAGCATGCATAAGGCCAGGGAGTTCTCTGGTATTTGTACGTAATTTAAGTCGTTATCCCTTTTAGAAAGACTACTGGGTAATTATCAATCCGCCTTTGAATGGGCAGCCGCCTGTAGATAGCCCCGAGTGCGGCTGGACCAGAATAAATAACTAAAAAACAGATCAGGGACATAGGTTTTCACAAGCCAGCGGGTCAACCAGCGAATGGGGTAGTGAACCGGCGACAACAGGGCCAACTGGAGCGCGAGTCGCCGAGGCGAAAATCCAGAGGCCCTGATAAAGTCCAATCGGAGTACGGAGTCAAGTTCGGGATGCTTGTTTAACAGGATGGGGATCGACTTGCTGCCGTAGGTTTGCATCAGGTGGCAAAGCGGCTCCAATGAACGCAAGTGATAGTGGTAGGACAGGGCCTCAGGGGCATAGTAAAGCGGGATACCCGCCAAATGGAGGCGGTACCCCAATTCTAGGTCTTCGCCGCCATACGCAGTGAGATCCTCGTCGAAAAAACCCACGCGGAGCAGGGACGACCGGCGAACTGAGGAGTTGCCGGTGACAAAGCAGTTGAAAGGTATGGGCTTATCCAGGTCAATTCTGTGGACCCCTCTTCCTTCGAGATAGCGGGTCAGGGAGGTGGTGGGAATTTCACTGGCAAAGCGGATGTTGCCAATAAAAACAGCTTCTGCATGGTTTTGATGGCGTTGGGCATGGGCGCGGAGAAAATTTGTGCCAACGGTCATGTCGCTGTCGAGAAAGACTACGAGATCGCCGCTGGCAACCCGCAGTGCTGTGTTGCGCGCCCGAGCGCGTCCCTGATTCTGTTCGTTGCAAAGCAGCCGCAACTGTAAAGGCACGACCGCCGCATGTAGTCGCTCAGCGTCCAAGTGGGGAGAGGCGTCGTCCACCACGATGATTTGGATCGCCTCGTGGGGATAATCTTGCTGCGACAGACTCCTAAGTGCTGCTTCGAGGCGCTCAGGCTCGTCATAGGTAGGCATTACGACGCTGAGCGTCAGCGGGGCAGTCATGCTAAGGTTGCGTAAAGCTGGGTGAGTTGGACAGATTCCCGTTCCCAATTATAGTGTTGTGCCGCCTGCAAACTCGCCTCGGCGCACGCCTTTCGCTGTTCTGCATTGGCCAAAAAAGCGGCGATCTGATCTCGAATAGCTGCTATATCGGTTGGATCGACCGTAGCTCCGGCACGCGTTTTGTGGACGATGCGCTGCATTTCAGGAAAGTTGCTGGCTAGGACCGGCAGCCCGGCCATCATATATTCGAAGAGCTTGTTGGGCAGAGAGTAATAGAAGCTCTTACCCGTGCCCTTGATAAGACACAGTCCCAAGTCGGCCGAGCAAGTATAATTGTGAAGTTGTTCAAAGGACACCCGGGGAATAAAATAGACTTGGTCGTCTAGGCCCGCAGCGCGGACTTGGTTCCGCAGGGCCTGTTCGCTCGGCCCGTCCCCAATCAGAACTAGGGCGGCAGCAAGCCCTGCGGTGGCCTCAATTTGCTCTCGCAAACCATTGTCGGTGAGGAATCCTCCTTGATAAAGTACAATAGGACGATCATCGGGCAGGTCCAGCGTTTCGCGAATCAGGTTGCTTTGGACCTTGTGGCGGAATAGCGGCAAGTTGCGCAGAACAACGACCTCGTCAAGGCGGTAACGCTCCTTGAGTGCTTGGGCGATAGATCCGCTGACGGTTATGACGCGATCTACTCGTCTTATCAGCCGTCGCTCCAGCAAACTCCAGCAGGACCGCATCAACGGTCGGTTGACTAGGGAGGATTGTTCGGTCCAAAATTCGTGCGCGTCGTAGACGATGGGCAAATCTAGTCGCTGTGCAGCTCGCACTGCTGGCCAAAGCGAGTCTAGGTCGTGGGCGTGATAGGCATCCGGAAGGGTATCGACTAGCAGTGGATAGGCTCGTTGCCAAAATAAAGGATAGAGGCGGCGCAGCGAACGGCTTCGGTCTAGCGGAATCGGATGGATTTCAAAATCGCCCCATCCCTTGAGGGGAGCTGAGCTGAACGAGGAAGCGACAATGACGACTTGGTGACCAGCGCGTCGTAGCGAAATGGCTTCTCGGTAGATGCGGTAGTCGAAATTCAGGTCGGTGAAGGCGACCATACAGATACGCATGACGTATAAAGAAAAGCATAAAGGCTAAAAATAAAAGCAGCCCATCTAAAAGTGGGCTGCTATTAAATAAAAGAGTGTGGCGGCCAGATGGTGTGATCTTGAAACGCAAGTGAGATCCTCAAACGAGGCGGTGTGGGGAGGTAGTTTTGAAGATCTCAACGACCCGAAAAGGGAAATCCGAGCTTCGCGAATCAGGACTTTGGCCACGCTAGCGGACCGCCACACTCTATTTAGAAACAAAAATACACACGCTAGATTGTGTTGTCAAGTAGAAAAGCACAGGCATAGAAAATGATAACGGAGCCTTGCACACTTACAAGTGTGTGCGTATATTTAAAGGAGGAGATGGTTGAGAGTAATTCAAAGGGATCGCGATGCAGTTTGCTGAAATGATCAAGGAGGCCCGGCTACAAGCCCAGCTAAGCCAGCAGAGATTGGCCGAACAACTCGTGACGGCGCGAAGGCCCAAGGGCGTATGGGCAACCTATATAGGACAAATTGAGAAGGGGGAGAAGGTTCCTTCCGACGAAGTATGCATCAAGTTGGCCGAGGTATTGGAACTCGACTCTAATAGAGTATTGATTGCTGCTTATGAGGCCAAGGCAAGCTCGGAGGAAGGGCGTGCGCTCTATGGCAAGATGATGCGTTCGCTGTCGGATCCAGTGGTCAACAAGCTCCTGTCTAGCGAAGAGCCTTTGGATCCAGCCCTCTTGGGGGTACTCTCGAATCCAGAAATCTTGGCTTTGCTCGGGGATCAACCTTGGCTAGAGGGAGTTATCCAGGCGCGCAAGAAACAGCAGGAACGCGATGTGTTGGGCCTGCTCGGGCTAGTAGAGGCGATGGACGACAAACAGTGGGATATGATAATGGGCATAATAGGGACTTGGAACTTAAAGCCTCCTTAAAGCCTCCTAGCAGGGAGGGGAAGAGTTAGAAGTCGGGCAGTTTGTACTCGCCGCGCTCGATGGCTTGCTCTAGCTCTTGGTGGAAGGTGCTGTCTAGGTGTGAGGTAATTTTCCAACCACTGGGGTCGCGAAGAAAATAAAAGAATGGCGACGTGCGCTCATCGTCTAGCGTAGAAGAATCAAAGAGCAAGTAACCTATGCGCTCATTGATGATGCGCTCTTCGGCGATTTCGCGCCGCAGGTGAGCCTTTATCTCGGCTGGCGTCTTTTGCTGCCAGCGTTCGACAAAGCCTCGACGATCTTCTCCCTCCTTCTGCGAAGGATTGAAACATTCCCACAGCAGGTCAAAGTCGCGGTTTTCTAGTGCGTACTTATAGGTCTGGAAGGTCTGGGCCGGGTGAGAGAAGCGTTGGTCTATGTCTTCGCTATTACAGCCGAGAAGGAGAGCGAGGCAAAGAAATAGTTGTAGGGCCATAGTGTGCAGCGCACGGATTAGTAGCTTGAGCAACTTCAACTGGTTTGGTAGGTGCTGCGCCTATGCCCGGCTTGGGATTCAGCGCTTGGCTTTATTAACGAGTAATTCGATGGCGTCGCGTAGCCGGGCGGCTTCTTCGTACTCTTCGCAGATAACGGCCTGCTGTAGCTGGTGCTGAAGCAGGCTGAGTTCGTCTTTCTCTTTTTTGGGGGGCTGTTGAGCTTCGGCCTCTTCGGCTTTCTGCTTCGGTGGACGGATGTTGGTCGTATCGGCTCCTATATTGAGCGATTTAGAAATCTGCGCTTCAAATTCGTAGAAGCGGTTCAGGGTGTGTTCAACGTCCGAGTCGGTCTCCAAAGGCTCTAGGCCCACCTCGTCGAGCAACGTATGAGAAACGTAGATAGGCGAATCCGTGCGCAAGGCCAAGGCGATTGCGTCGCTGGGACGTGCGTCAATGTCTTTTATGGTGTGATCCTTCTCAATAACGACTCTGGCGTAGTAAATTGAGCGGCGCACGTTGTGAATGACAACTTGGCGCACATTTATCGCAAGATGGTTGACCATAGAAGAGAGCAAGTCGTAGGAGATCGGGCGTATCGGACCATCATTTTCTAGCCGCATCCGAATGGCGGCGGCCTCAAATTCGCCAATGGGAATAGGCAAGAGCCGCGGCAGTTCACCTTCCTTCTCGCTCAACCACACCAAGGGCCTGTCCTCGCGCAAATAGGGACTAACCTTGACCACAGTCATCTCGACTAAAGAGGTATTACTCATTAGTCATCCCCGTTGAGACGACTAATCTCGTCGCGAAGCCGCGCCGCCTCCTCGTAGATTTCTTCGGCAACAGCTTGGCGCATGCGTCTTTTGAGTTGTTCTAGCTGGTTAACGGCTGGTGGGGCAATGATGGGATGATCTCCCTGTGGTGCGGCCACGGGTTTGGCGAGGGCTTCAACTTCGGTCGGAACCCATTCGTCATCGTCAGAGCGAACGCAGCCCTCCTCTTTGAGGATTTCGACAGCGGCGTAAATCGGCGCGCGAAAGCGCAAGGCTAGGGCAATTGCATCGCTGGGACGTGAGTCAAGAGTATGGGTCTTGCCCTCGTCGTCGACGAGGTGAATCTCTGCGTAGTACGTTCTCTCGCGTAAGTCGAAGTCCGTGATTTCGACCCGGACTACCCGGGCATCGACGTGGGCGAGAATCTGATGGGCTAGATCATAGCTGATAGGCCGGGAGGGTTGCCGCTTGTTGTGGGCCATAGAAATGGCGGCCGCCTCAAAGCGGCCGATAACAATGTGCAGATAGTTGTTGCCCTCGACTTCTTTGAGTACTACTTCAGGGTATAAGGATTGAGATTTGCTGCTTAAGACCTCCTTGACTTCCATCAGAACCATAGCGGTACATTGCGGTTTAGTGGGCTACTGCCGATTGACGTGTGAAATATAATACGACTTCAAAGCAGGTGTCAACTAACCTATGACTCTTGGCCATCTGGCAAATCGCCCTCTTTGATTTTCAGCTTCAGCTCAAGCTCTGCGAGTTGGCGGCCTAGTTCCCCCGTGCGCCGATTTAGGCGCGCCAAATAGGCAAAAAGCACGATCCACACGGCCGCGAAAGCGGCAAACAAGTAGTGGAGATTTTCCATAGCCTCTTACGTTTCGTCAGTTAGTTTTTGCCGCAGGAGTACCGCGGCTTTTTCGATGCGGGCTAGCTCCATGCGTTGCGCTAGGAGGCGAAAGAGCAGCAGGAAGAACGCTGCGCAGCATATCCACTTGGCGTATTGCATCGTCGGCTCGAGTTCTACATTGCGCGGTGGGTGTAGCTGTTGGTCGGCGGCCCATAGATCGACGGCGTAGTACACCAAAGGAACGTTGACAAAGGCGAGAATGCCCAGTACAGCACTGACGCGTTGTACTGGGCCGTATCCTCGCACCATTAGGTAGGCCACATAGATGGTGAAAGTAATCAGCATTGAGGTCAAGCGCGGCTCCCAGCGCCAGTAAACCCCCCAGATGGGTTTAGCCCACAAGGGCCCAGTGATCAGCACGATCAACGCAAAGATCACGCCCAATTCAGCGGAGCATAGCGCTAGGCGATCCCACTTGTCCGCGCGGGTGCGCAGATACTGTACACTACCAACGAATACCAGAAAAAAGGCCAGAAACGAAGAAAACGCCGCTGGCACGTGAAAATAGAAGATTCGCTGGACGATTCCCATTTCCTTCTCAGTCGGAACCCAAAGAAAAATCGCGCCCAAGGCGACGAGCATGACCGCGAAAACCAAACAGGAGAATGGGACCGAGCGCATCATTCCTCGATTGCGTATTCAAAGAGCATTAGCGAGAGCACAGTAAAGACTACCGCGTACACTCCCAACATTTGCAGGTGCGGAAAGAGCTTTTCGCAACAGTCATTGGCCAGCACTAGTCCCGTCGCCTCCACGCAGGAAATCAGTGCTGGCAAGATCATGGGCAAGAGCAAAAGGGGCATCATCAGCTCGCGCAGACGCATGTTGTTCGACAGCGCCGCAAAGAGCGTGCCGGCCGACGCCATACAAGCCGATCCTAGGACGAAGACGGCCAGCAGAGGAGCCAAGGATAAGTTCAGGGACAGATTAAAGAAGAGGGCGAAAAAAGGCAAACTCAGGAATTCGACTGCGAGGAGGAAAACGAGATTGCCCAGCATTTTGCCTAGATAGATGGCACCGCGGTCCCCCGGTGCTAACAACAGCGCGTCGAGCGCGTCGTTGTCGCGTTCATCGGCAAAAGAGCGGCTCAGACTCAGCAGGCTGGCGAATACATAGGACGACCAGAGCGTGCCAGGCCCAATCTCGCGTAGAGCGGCCCCGCCTAGGTCGAAGGAAAAATTGAATACCAGCAACATCAACAGTATAAAGAAGACCATCGGGCTGAGACGCGCCTTAGTGCGCCATTCGGCCTGTAGATCCTTGCGCAGTATCGCCAGCGCCCGCCCTAAAAAGCTCATAAGTCGGCGTCGAGATAAGAAGCGCAAAGTGTGCGCAGTTGGTGCGGATCTTCGGTCAGGACTTGGTCTAAGCGCCATTGACCGCGCTTGATTACCAGCAGGCGATCCACTAAGCCCTCGGCCTCGTCGAGGCGATGAGTTACCAAAATGCAAGTGCGCCCCCCTTGCCGCAGGCGACGCACGAGATGGTGCAATGCAGCGCTGGCCTTGGCGTCGAGGCCGGTAAACGGCTCGTCCAGCAAGAGGATAGAGGGGTCATGCAGGATGGCCCGGGCAATGGCCAGCCGCTGCTTCATACCGCGGGAGAACGAACTCACGCGCTGGTTGAGCCGCTCGTTCAGATCAACAGTCGCCAAGGCCGCTGCGAGCCGTTGGTCTGGGTTGTCCAAGCCATAGAGTTGGGCGAAGAAGCGCAGATTCTCGCGCGCCGTAAGTTGGTCGTAGAGCAAGGTCTGATGCGAGAGCAGGCCGATCTCCGCCCGAGCCTCGGGGGTGCGTTGGGGGTCGCGACCGTTGATCTTCACGCTCCCCGCCGAAGGTCGGCAGAGTCCGGCTACCAACCGCAACAGGGTGCTCTTACCCGCGCCATTGGCACCAACTAGCAACACCGCTTGGCCTCGCGGGATGACCAGATCGGTGGGATGCAGGGCTATGTGGGTGCCGAAGCGCTTGACAACTCCCGCTAAGACGATTGCGTCGTCGCCGCCCATCACACTTCAAGCGCCTGAGTCAGAGCAACGGCTTCGCGCATCAGATGCGCCCGCTGGTCGATGTAATGCGGATCTTCGGGCCGACCGACAAAAGAATCGTCGAGCCGAGCGAGTTCCTCAATGAGATGCTGCCGCCGTTCCAGCGCGCGGGCGCGATCGCTGCTTGGGTGTTGCCGACTCAATGCCAGCGCCCCCCCTCCGGCGAGGAATGCGCCTGCCAGCGCAGCCCATTTGAGCGACCAACGCAGCGAGGGGGCGAAAGGTAAGGGAATCG
Organism: Candidatus Latescibacterota bacterium; assembly: GCA_965116455.1. Taxonomy (GTDB): domain Bacteria; phylum Latescibacterota; class UBA2968; order UBA8231; family UBA8231. The sequence goes on from OZ220690.1 coordinate 4,789,144, forward strand.
CCACCTGCTGACTTGGCTGTAGGTTTTCTAGGACAATTTTTCGGTACTGGCGTCCATGCTGTTCGATAATGCCTAGGTCAATAAAAGGTGGTTCGACCTCCGTGGAAGGGGGATCGAGAAAAACCTCCAAGCGGTCGGTGGGATAAATCACCTGATGCACATAGGGACTGGCGAATTTGCGCGCGTCGAGATTAAAAGAAAAACTCCGCTGCGAGCGGCCCGGAGGCAGGGGCTGGTTGTCGAAGAAACGGCCTTCTCCAGCTTGGTGGAGCAGACCCGAGTGGCTTTGGAGGTTGAAGATGCCCGTTGGCAACGCCAGTTCGGTCACGCGACGCTCTCTCCCGTCTCCGCTGCCCGAGTACGTGCGCTCTAGGGCGTTGTGAATTTGCAGGAGTTGGACACACTCAACCGCGTCCTCGCGCAAAGAAAAAAAGAGATGATGAGTGCTGATGCGGATTCCGGAAGGGTCATCGGTTTTTTCGTAGACCTCGAGGATGATCTGTTGCTGCGCTCCGGCTTCAAGAGTCGAAGAAAAGTAGGGAATGCCGTCGTAGAAGGCAGCCAGCCCGAAGTGGAGTCCGCTCTGCAGAAAGGGGCCGGCAAAAGAGAAGCGCCCCTCGGCGTCGGTCTCCTTGCGCAGCATCTCGAGGATTTCTCCGTCTTGGCGGACGTAGAAGGCCACGGGAATGTCCGGGATTCGCGCTTGGGTGAAGGGGTTGAGCACATAACCGTCAATCGCCGCGCCCCACAGGTCGGAAGCGCAAAGGACGATTGCGGCGCTAAGCAGGCGCAGGACCATGGTTTAGCTAGATTCCACTAGCGAAGCGCCGCATTGCGGACAGAACAGGTCGCCTTCGCGGCGCAGAGCCCCGCAGTCGTGGCAACGAGGAACGGAGGTCTTTTGGCGCAGGGCCGCGACCTCCTCTTCTATGCGTCGTTCGAATTGATCGCTGCTCGCACCGTTGAGCCGATCCAATTCGCCGAGAATCGCCAGCGTCTCGGCCTCCAACTCGGCAAAAAGGCGCTGAAAGTCCTCTGCGGACACCTTACCGAGCTCGCGGTCAAGTTCCAGTTCAACGATCTCGCCCAAAAGCTGCTCCTTGCGCTCGAAAAGCTGTCGCGTCGGCCCTGTCGCCGCGCCCGCCCGCCCGCCCGTTAGGAGGGGACGTCCTAGGTAGAGCAACAGCCCCAACAGCAGAGCGATGGAACACAATTTGGGTAAGAGTTCTATCGCGTTCATTTTATATTATATTATAGGGTTCTCACAGGCTCGCGTCGGTTCGGTCGAACTAGCCATCGTCGTAGTGATCCAATTCGCGTCTCAGGCGATCCGCATCTTGGCCGCGGTCGGCTGGAGGGGACTTGGACGGTAGTGGTTCTTGGCCTTGGTCCTTCCAGCGAACTAGCAGTGTGCGCACTAAGGCGACGCCAAACAAAAGAACCAAAAAGGGCGCGACCCAAGCTAGCAAATTAAAACCCTCGTGCGGCGGAGTGGCTAAGACCTTTGGGCCAAAACGCGCTACATAGCCGTCGATGATCTGTTGCCGAGTCTGGCTTTGGTCTAAAGCCGAGCCAATCGCCTCGCGTTCGGGAACCGCGAAGTCAGTACAAAGACAGGTGGCTAGGGATTCCCGAGGGCAATTGCCGCAGAGACATACCAATTCCTCCGCCACAGATTTGATTTCCGCTGTTGTTGCCGCTCCTACCGGCGAGAAACCCAATGCCAACGCAGCGAGTACAGACATGGACGTACGAGACTTTTGTGCGATGGCTGCTCCAAGTGCGGTTTGGCGATCCATCCGCGCCAGCCGGCGATCTCGCGGCGTAGGCCACATCGCCCACAGGGCACCGATCACTAGGACGACCGCACCGAGCCACACAAAGTTGATGAGCGGGTTGATGTAGATTTGGAATTTGGCGCTCTGGTCTTCGGCGGAGCCCACCAAAATTACATAGAAGTCCTCGCGCCAGGTCGAGTAAATGGAGACTTCCGTAGTACCTTGGTCAAAAGCCGGGTAGTAGCGGCGCTCTGGCAGCAGCGTGCCGAGGAATTGATCGCCTCGGTGCAGGGCCAAGGCTGCGGCGGTAGTGCTGTGGTTGGCGTTTGCGGCGAAGGCCAGCGACGCAAACGTAATCCGGTACTCGCCGATCTGACTCGAAGCTCCTTGGTCGAGGACGACTTCGGCTTCTTGGGTAAAGGCTTTGCCCGTGAAGCCAGCAAAGAGCAATACCAGCCCCAAGTGGGTCATATACCCACCGTAGCGCCGCCGGTTCTTGGTGCAGAGGCGATACAATGCCACCGGATAGGACTCGCCCGTACTGTGCTTCCGCGCCCGCGCCCCGACGTGAAACTCGGAAGTGAGCGCGACGAGTACGAAGATGCACAGCCCGAACGACAGCACGACATAGGGATCGCGCCCGCCCACAAGAAAAAAGGCCCCGCAAGAAAGTACACCTGCCGTCACTGGGCGGATGAAGTTCTTGCGCAAGCTTTCGCGGGAGGTGCGGTGCCAAGCAAAGAGCGGACCAGCACCCGTCAACAACAGAAGCACTAGGCCGATGGGAATCGTGACTTGGTTGAAAAAAGGAGGCCCGACCGTGATCTGCTCGTTGGTCAATGCCTCGGAGACCAACGGGAAAACCGTGCCCCAGAACACGGCGAAGAGCATTCCCAAGAGAATCCAGTTGTTGAGCAAGAAAGCCGTCTCGCGCGAGGCAAAAGATTCCAAGCGGTTTTCGGCCTTGAGCAGGGGTAGCCGCAGCCACAAAAGCCCAAAAGAAAAAATCAGTGTCAAAACTAGAAAGGTGCCAAAAAAAGGCCCGATGTTGGATTGGGCAAAGGCGTGCACCGAAGAGATGATGCCACTGCGGGTCATAAAGGTGCCGAAGAGGCACAGCGCGTACGTGAGGATCGCCAGTGCCACATTCCATACCTTGAGCATGCCCTTGCGCTCTTGAATCATGATCGAGTGTAGAAAAGCGGTGGCGACCAGCCAAGGCATCAGCGAAGAGTTCTCTACCGGATCCCACGCCCAATATCCACCCCACCCCAGTTCGACATAAGCCCATTTGCCACCTAGCAGAAGACCGAAGCCGAGAAAGGTCCAAGGGATGAGCATCCAGCGGCGCGCCGCGCGGAGCCAAGTAGCGTCCAGCTTGCCGGTCAAGAGCGCGGCGATGGCAAAGGCAAAGGGTACGACCATGCCCACCATCCCCAAGTAGAGCATCGGTGGATGAATGGCCATGACGGGATGTTGTAGAATCGGGTTGAGCCCGCGGCCGTCCTCTGGCGTGAAGGGCAGGCGCTGGAACGGGTCAGCGGCAAAAAGATGCACAATGCAAAAGAAAAAGCTGGTAAGAGATAGGGTCGCTATCGCGTAGGGCATCAATTCGCGGTAGCGCTGGCGGTAGAGTGCCGCCAAGCCCGCCGAGTAGATAGATAGGATCCAGCCCCAAAACAACAGCGACCCGTTTTGCCCTCCCCACAGTGCCGTTATTAAATAGAACAAAGGCATGGCGCGGTTGCTGTTTTCGGCCACGTACTCGACTTGGAAGTCGTGGGAGAGGAGAGTGTGCCACAGCGCGAAAATTGCCAGCGTCAGCAGGCCACAGGTCGCCAAGACCCCGTTTTCGCCCGAGCGCACCAGACCCAAATGGCCACGCCACGCCCCAAGGGCCGACGCCAGACCTCCATAGCCGGACGCTAGGAGCGCGAGGCACAAGGCAAAATAGCCGATATCAACCATACAATGTCGGGAAAAGCCAAAAGGCGTGTGGGCTAGCCCTTCGGGCTATTCATCGCCTGCACGTGGCCTTCATAGCTTTGTCCCTCGTATTTGGAGGGGCATTTGGCAAAGACGATCTCAGCGGCAAAGATCTGGTCGGCTGCATCGTATTCGCCTTCGAGAACTACCAGTGCTTCGTCTTTGAAGGTATCGGGTAGCACGGCGTGTCCGACGTAGCGCACTCGCAGGGTGTGTTGTCCGTCGGTGATCACAAATTCGGGCCGCGAGCGATACCGGTCCCACTCAATCGAACCGGGCACCACAGTACTGCCGCCTAGCTGGATGCGCTGGCCGTAGTCTGTAGCAGCGCCCTCCATCAGAGTTTGCAGGGTCATGTGGGTCGCCGTCGACTGCTGAACGCCAGCGACAAAAAGGTAGATCAGACCCGCGGCAATAACTAGGGAGCCCAAGGTGAATTTGTGCCGTCTCATAAGAGTAAATCTGCTCAATTTCCCTTTCTTGTCAACGAGAGCACCCATTGGCAGAAAGGGCTGCGTTCACACTTCGAGCACCTTGGGTAGGCTGCATAGGTTTTCGTAGCCGTCTTCGCAAACGACGACCGTATCTTCGATCCGCACGCCCCCCAAGCCTCGGTAGTAGAGCCCCGGCTCCATCGTCACGACATGTCCTGACTCAAGCACGTCGCCGCGCGGACCGATCCTCGGCCCCTCGTGGATCTCTAGGCCTAGCCCGTGCCCCGTGCTGTGGAAGTAGCCCTGCATATAGCCGTTTTTCTCTCCCGTCTCGTAGCCAGCGTCGTTGAAGAATCGTTGGATTGATTCGTGAATAAGGTGGCCTTCGGCCCTTGGGCGGATGTGGTCTAAGCCCAATTGTTGGGCCTCCAGTACGGTTTCGTACAGGTGCTGCATTGGCTTGGACGCCTGTCCCTTGCAGACGGTCCGCGTCAGATCTCCGTAGTAGCCGCTTGCCTCGTCGCGCGGAAAAATGTCGATAATGATGGTCTCACTGGCGTGCAAAGGCCCAAAGCCCACTTGGTGTGGATCGCAGCCTTGGTCGCCGCTGGCGATGATGGTGTGTTCGCCAATGCTGTCGCAGTCCATTAGCGTCTGATGCACCATGCGCCGCAATCGCTCTGAAGTGAGTACATCGCCATTGAGAAAGAGCGTGCCGTCGCGCACATCGGCTGTGCGCAACCCCGCAATCGCCGTTTCCATGCCCGCTTCGGCGGCCCGCATGGCCCGGCGGATATCCTCGATCTCTGCGGCGTCTTTGATCTTGCGCTGGGGAAAGAGCGGCTCGGCCGCAATGACGAGTTCAAGGCCTTCCCCCCGCAGAAAATCGGCCGTACCAAGGGGAAAATCAGCGGGGACTTGTAGCTTTTCCAAGCCAAGGTCGAGCAAAAGTTCCAATAAGACGGTGTTGCTGTTGGGCCGCTCCGTTCCTCTTTCCTTGGCCTGTTCCTCGTACTGGGCATAAGGCAATACCCGGTTGACGCAGGCTTGATCGCGCGCCCGGTCGATTTCGAGGTTGTTGGCCAGCATGAGTTTTTCGCTGGGGGTCCACAGAAAGACGAAGGGATCGGGCGCGCGAAAGCGGGTGGCGTAGAACAGATTGGCACAGCGTTCGCTGCTGCCGATCATCAGCAGAGCATCGGCACCTTTTAGGTCGGGCGTCATGGTTTTACTCCGGAATCCTCAGTGCCCGGACATCGATTCCGGTGTCGGGCCGCCAAAACCAGAAAAACGCAGACTGCCCCTCTTCCAGCCCAGAAATAAAGCGCACAAATTGCTCCAGTGAGGTAACGCGCTCTTGATCAACTTCGGTAATCACGTCGCGCACTTGAATCCCTTTGTCTGCGGCCAGCCCCTCCGGATCTACTTCAACCACCACCACCGGCTCCTCTCCTTGCTCAAAACCCAGTTCAGCTGCCAACTCGCCGACAAAGCCCAACTCGGTGGCCAATTCGGCGGGCAAGGATTCAACGGAAAACCCCAGCTGTGCTAGCCGCTTATGGCCCTCGGAGAAGAGCCGGTCGTCTTCGCGCTCGCCGAGCACTACGGCGATTTGGCGAATTTGACTCTGGCGCATGATTTGCAGGTTGACCGTCTCGCCCGGGTCGCGGCCGTAGATCAGCGTCTGCAAGTGGTTAAAGTGGTTCACCGCGATCCCATCGAGCGACAGTATGACGTCCCCGACGAGCAGGCCACCGCGCTCGGCGGGGCTATTGGATTGCACATCTTTGAGGAAAACGCCCCGTGGCTGTTCCATGTCGAGACCGTGCTTGCGGATTAGCTCTGGGGTCGTTTCAGATTCCATGGTCACGCCCAAATGGCCGCGTACGATCCGTCCGTGGACCAGCAGATCATCTACCACTTCGCGCGCTAGGTTGATCGGCACGGCTAGTCCATAGCCGATGTAGTAACCCGTGCGCGTTGAAATGGCCGTGTTGATCCCTACGACTCTGCCCTGTAGGTCGAGTAGGGGGCCGCCGGAGTTGCCGGGGTTAATCACGGCGTTCGTCTGGATAAAACTCTCGATGGCGTAGCGATTTTCTTCGTCGCTTCTGGGATTGAGAACGCCTGCTTGGCGCCCTAGGGCACTGACGATGCCGTGCGTCAGAGTGGACCCCATGCCCAAGGGATGGCCAATGGCCAGCACCCAGTCGCCGATTTGCAAAAGGTCTGAATCGGCCAACTGCACAGTAGGCAACCCCTGTGCCTCGACCTTGAGCAGGGCGATATCAATCAGCGAATCGAAGCCGATGACCCTAGCCCGATAGGTGCGTCGGTCAGCGAGGGTGACTTGGATGGAGTCGGCATTGGCGACGACGTGGTAATTGCTCAGAATGTAGCCGTCGTCGCTGACAATAGTACCCGAGCCCATGCCGCGAAAATCTTCGGGGATTTCCCGGTGAAAGGGGGGCAATGCGCGCTTCTGCCACGTTTGGGTCGTCGCCGTGATCAAAACCACAGCCGGACGCACTTGTTCATAGGCTTGGCGGAAAGCCCTGCTGAGATCCGCTAGTGACTGGGTGCTCGCCTCCGGCATTTGCGCCCCGGCTGGGCGCGTGCCCGCGAGCAACGCAGCAATAAAGGCGATGCCCATCCACGGGCAACAAGTGCTGAACAGGGTGGAGAAGTTGTCGCGCCTGACGACGCGGCGAAGGTGCTTCATTCGAGGTCGTATTCTTTCAGCTTCCGGTAGAGAGTGCGAGTGCTGATGCCGAGGATTTCCGCCGCCTTCCGGCGATTGCCACCGACGCGGTCGAGAGCCTGTTCGATGGCTTCCCGCTCCCTGTCTTTGAGTGTGGGCAAAGGCTCAATAGCTGCATTTTCGGGGATCCGTATTGCCGCGGGCTTTTGGGGGTCGGCGGAATTGTATGGGGCGTCGTCAACCGGATAGATCGGTTGACTTGATTCCTCTGGCGCGATAGGCTGCACGACTGCTGGTGCTACGGGAGGGGGGGGGGCATTGCGCTCGACCGTGGCCCTCAGTTCGGCGACCTCGCGCTTGAGATCCAAGAGAGCAAAGTAGATCAACTCGCGCTCGGATTGGTCCGGCGTCTTGTTGGTTGGCACGGGCAAGTGGCGCGTGGGTTCGCTCCCGAGGTGGGGCAATAGGTCTTCGGGTTCGACGAGGGCACGCGGGGCGAGAAAGACCAAGTGCTCGATTAGGTTGCGCAACTCGCGCACATTGCCAGGCCAAGCATAGTTTTGCAAAAGGTCAATCGCCGCCGCCGAGAATCCCTCTAGGCGGCTCTTGTTTCCTTGGGCCAACTCGCTGGTGAAGTGTTCGATCAAGAGGGGAATGTCCTCGGCCCGGCGGCGCAGCGGCGGAATGTCGAGCTCGACGACCTTGAGCCGATGGTAGAGGTCGAGGCGAAACTCGCGCTGGTCAACCGCCTTTTGCAGGTCGCGATTGGTCGCGGCGATGACGCGAATATCCACCGATACCGGCGCACTGCCGCCGATGCGGACAATCTCGCGCTGCTCGAGGACCCGCAAGAGGCGCACTTGCGCCGCCAGCGACATTTCGCCGATTTCGTCTAAAAAGACCGTTCCGCCGTCCGCTTGTTCAAAGATGCCTCGGTATTGAGCGCGGGCGTCCGTAAAGGCCCCCTTCTCGTGCCCGAAGAGTTCGTTCTCCAGCAGATTCTCCGGAATGGCACCGCAGTTGAGCGGGCGGAAAGGACGTTCGCACCGGCCGCTGTAGCGATGCAGCGCTTCGGCGACTAGGTCCTTGCCTGCCCCGCTTTCGCCCGTCAGTAGGATAGAGGAAACCGGCGTCGGTGCCACGAGTAAGATGCGTTCGCGCAATTGGCGCATTAAGACCGACTGACCCACCAACTCGGATCCTTGCAAAAAATCCCCTCGCTCCAATAGCTGGTCCAGATGCCGGCGCAGGACTTCGGCCTCAAAGGGCACGGCGACGAGGTCTTTGAGCGGTGATCCCCACAAAAGTCGATTCCAACTCTCGCCGGCGTCGCCCAAGCCTAGAACGGGCACTTCGCGATGCTGGTCGAGTGCGGCGACGCCCGCCGCTAGGACGTCGAGCGGGAGTTCCATATCAAAGGCGACCAGATCCACTCCGCGCTGCAGCCGCGGCCCAAGCACATCTCCATTAGCCGCGTTAATTACGTGCAGCCGTGCGTCATGGACCGCAGACTTGAACGCCGCTTCCAGTTCTGCCTGCTGGGTCAGGAGCAAAATGTGATGTTGCGTCATGGTTCTTCCCGCTGCCGTTGCCTCAGTTGAGGGTTTCCAGTTTGCGACGCAGGATCTCGATCTGCTCGCGGGCTAGCTGCCCCTGTGGACTCTGGCCCCCTTCGCGCCGTGCGATGCGCTCGTAGATGGTCATAGCCGTGGCGTCTTCGCCCAGCGATTCGTGACAGCGGGCGCGCTGGAAATCCGCCGAGGTGATCCACATGCTGAGTCCTTCGGCACCGTGGTAACTGACTTTGTAATAGGCTTGGATAGCCTTGCGGTACTCGCCCATGTTCTGATAGGATTCGCCGATGTAAAACCGGGCTTCAGAAGCGCCGTTGCCATCGAGTAGCTGCTGGGAAAGCAGGTCATCTAGTTGTTCAATGGCTTGGGCGTATTGGCCCTTATTTTTGAGGATGATACCCAGTTCTAGCTGGACCTCGACGGCTTTGGGGTACTCGGGGTACTGGCTCAGTAGCTGATCGGCCACTTGGTGAGCAGCCTCGTACTCGTGGGCATTTTGGTAGCTCTTGACGAGTTTCCACAGCGCATCTTGGGTCTGTTCGCTACTGATTTCTGGTGCGTCCAAGGCATGTTTGTAGGCCCCGGCCGCTTGTAGGAAGTTGCGCAGCGAAAAGTGGTAGTCGCCTAGGCGCAAGTAAGCGTCGACTGCCTGAGGACTCGTTGGATATTGCCGGACAAAGCGCGAGATGGCCTCCAACGCATACGCCGCTCCTTCCTCGCTAGGTGACGCCCGGTTTTGCTGCCACAGCGCTATGGCCATCCAATAGGCCCCGTCGTCGGCCCAGGTGCCGCCTTGCTCTTCCACCTCTTGAAACTTCTCGTATGCCTTCTTGTGGTTGCCCGCCTGCAAGTAGTATTTCCCTTCCTCGATCAGGAAGTGTTGACGCCACGCCGTCTCCTCCTTGAACTGCTTGGCAAACTGCTTGGCTGCCTTGCGCCCCTCCTCGATGCGCTTGAGCTGGAACAAGGCGAGGACGGCTTGTCCGTGGATCAGGACATCCTCGCTTTGCTTCAGCAGGGGCTGATAGAGCCGATAGGCTTGCTTGTATTGCTGTTGGGCAAAGGCGATGTGGCCGGCCCGCGCCGAAGCTTCAGCCGCCAGTTCGCTGGAGGCAAACTCTTGGCCGACCTTGCGGAAGAGCCGAAGAGCCTCGTCTTCCCGCCTCAACCGCAGTTGCAGTACCGCTTGGGCAAAATAAATGCTATCTAATCCCGCCGGATTTGGTTCTTCGGCGAGTATTTGCCGATAGGTCTCCATGGCCTCACCGTAGCGGTCGAGATGGTGGTACGCGCGACCGATTCGGCGCAAAATAGGCCCCCTGTCGTCGGAGATGGTCGAGTTGGAAACTAGCGGTAGGTATAGCTCGATGGCCGCGGCGTATTGGCCGAGCTGGAAGTAGGTGTCGCCCAGCAGTTTTTGGGCGGCGCGGCGCTCGGGAAAGGCCGGGTAGCCCCAGCGCAACTCTTGCAGCCGGGCGATGGCTTCTTGGGTCCGCTCCTGCGCTAGGCGGATATGGCCCAGTTCAAATAGCACCGGTGCTGCCAGCGGACTGTCGGGATAGTCTCGCAGAATGCGCTCGAGCAAGTCGACCGCGGCTTTGTGTTGGCCTTTTTGCACTAAGCAAAGGCTCTTACCGTGCAGAGCGTGGGGCACGAGTGGGCTGCTAGAAAAGAGGCGACCGAGTTGGTCGTAGGCCGCAATGGCCTCGTCGAACCAAGTGGTAGTGGTATCAGTCGCCCCGAGTTGGCGGCGAGCATCGCCTAGCTGCAAAAGAGCTTGGTCTAGGTGGGCATCTCGGTGCTCGGAAAACTCGGCGACGAAGGCGGCAAGCCCCTCTTCGAGCGTTGACAATCGCAGCGAGTCGGGGCGGTCCTCAGCTTCAAGTGTAATGAGGCTCAGTCTCGCGCGCCGGGCCCAAGTGCTGTCGACGGGGGCTTGCTCGGTGAGAATAGTGCTGTCGACGGGGGCTTGCTCGGTGAGAATAGTGCTGTCGATGGAGGCTTGCTCGGTGAGAATAGTGCTGTCGATGGAGGCTTGCTCGGTGAGAATAGTGCTGTCGATGGAGGCTTGCTCGGTGAGAATGCGGTATTCTCGTCGGGCTAAAGCCCGCAGCGAGTCCGCGCTGGCTGGCTCCGCTTCTAGTTCGCGTTGGCGGGAGAGCCGGAGTAGGCTTTCGGCCAAAAAGTACTGTGCCTCGCTGTGGTTGATGTCGTCTGGATAGGCCGCGGCGTAGTGTCTGAAAGACTGGGCAGCCGTCACAAAATCGTGGTGCGAGAACAGCACCCGAGCGACTTCTAGCAGCACGAGTTGGCGCGACTTGCCACTCAACTCGTCGATCCACGCCTGCTGCAAGGCCCGGTTGAGGCCGGCCCGGTCCAAGACG